>OZ244950.1:0-4800000 GCA_965222435.1 Candidatus Poribacteria bacterium
GATAATCGCCGATGCTTTTTCCGTTTTGGCTAGCGAGATTACCGAAGCGGGAGCACAGATAAAACTACCGGATACGGATACGTGGGTAACCGTTGACTCTGCAGAGATTCAGCAAGTCATTATCAACTTGTTGCAGAATAGCCTCTACTGGCTTCGTAGTGTGCCGACGAAGCATCGCCAGATTACCGTCGGCGTTCAACGAAAGGGCATGGAAGAAGTTGAAATTCTGTTCTCTGATAGCGGGCCAGGGATTGAATTTGATTTTCAGGAACACATTTTCGATCCATACTTTTCTACGAAACCAGATGGTATCGGGCTAGGACTAACTATCGCTGGTGATATTGTCAATGAATATTACGAGGGAAAACTAGAGCTAGTGGAAGGTGGAAGTCTGCCGGGCGCAACTTTCCGCATCACGCTACGCAAGAGGGTATAATTTATGACTGATACAAGGACCTGGCAACTGTTGTTCGTGGATGATGAACCTAAATTCTGCGATGAAGTCAAAGAGTATCTTGAAGATGAGCATCTTGGATCCCCTGATGAAAAAATGTATGTCAAAACACTTACCGATTTTAACAAGGCACTGGAAGCATTGGAACGACATCGTTTTGACCTCCTGATTCTGGACGTCAGACTGGGACTACACGATGAGTTCCCAGAAGAAGAAGTGGGGATCAAGACATTGGAGGAGATTCAGCAAAGGCGTTTTGTTCCTGTTATCTTCTATACCGGATTGCCGCATCTAGTGCAGGAACATCAGACATCTATTATTCAAGTGGTCCGGAAGTCAGAAGGGTTGCCTCGTTTGCTAGAGGTGGTAAAGAATATCTTTGATACTCCCCTACCTACTGTCAACCGTGCTCTAATCAGACACTTGGAAACAGTGCAGCGTGACTACATGTGGGACTTTGTGGCAAAACATGGGCAAGAGTTCATTGATACCCCTGATCGTACTGCCCTAGCGTACCTCTTAGCGCGAAGGTTAGCGATGTCTCTATCTGGTCCGGGTATTCGGCAACTAGCCCAAGATTTGGGGGATTCCACCGGGGGTTTCGTGGTTGAGAACAAAGTACATCCAATGCGGTACTATGTGATGCCTCCGGTGGAGAAGTCACCACTAACAGGTGACCTATATCAGGGAGATATTGGGGGACAGGATGGATACTGGATACTTCTCACACCGTCGTGTGATATAGTCAATGAGAAGGCAAAATGGGTATTAATGGCTCCCTGCGTTTTCCTGACCGAGGAACAAGAATACCAAGATTGGCACAGCAATCCTTCCAAAAGAAAAAAAGAGAAACTAGAATCACTGTTAAGTAATAATCGGAGAGATGGTCAGCGGGAACGATTTTACTTTCTGCCGGGTGCCCTTGACCTACCAGATTTAGTCGTGGACTTTCAGCAACTAGTCACCTTGCCAAGAGAAGAGATGAATTCGCTGAAACGGCTAGCTTCACTGGATAGTCCTTTTGCTGAGGCATTGCTCGCCCGCTTTTGCCATTACTTTGGAAGATTAGGAACTCCTGATCTTGATACAGAGGTAATCCTCAACAGGTTGCAAACATGAACGGAAGTTCATAACTGCCATCATGAGTCCATCTTGAACTACCGAATAAAATTAGCAGATTGTAAGTTCTGTAACCCAAAGGAGATTCGATGATTAACACAGCAGTGATCGGATACGGCTACGCCGGTCAATCGTTCCACGCCTATCTCGTCGGTCTGGCGGAGGGGCTTAATCTGTATGCGATTGCAACACGGAGTCCGGAAAGACAGCAAGCCGCCGCACAAGCGTACCCCAACGTAAAACTCTACCAGATTATTGATCAGGTCATTGCTGACGACAACGTAGATCTGGTCATCCTCGCTACACCGCACGACACGCACGCCGAACTGGCGATTCGGGCAATGGACGCGGGCAAGCACCTCGTCACGGACAAGATTATGTGCATGAACACCGCCGAAGCTGATGCGATGATCGAGGCGAGTCAGCGCAACAATGTCATGTTAAGTGTCTTTCACAATCGCCGCTGGGATTGGGACTATCTGACCGTTAAAAAGGTGATTGCCGATGGTCTCCTCGGCACACCCTACCTGTTTCAGGTCGGAATCATGAGATACGGCGGACCGAGAGGCTGGCGAGGGATTAAAAAGCAGAGTGGTGGCATCCTTTTCGATTGGCCCGCACACTTCGTCGATCAAGCCCTACAACTGGTTCCCGCGCCGGTCAAAACTGTTTTTTGCGACGTGCATTACGGATCGCGGTGGGATATTGACATCGGCAACTATGCGAACCTGCTGATCAAATTTGAGAACGATGTCCGCTATCAGATTGAGGTGGGCAACTTGGCAAAGGTCCCAAAGCCGCGCTGGTACGTCCTCGGCGATCTTGGAGGGTTAATTAAGCACGGATTAGATCCGCAGGAGAGACCGATGGTGGCAGGAAACATAGACGCCGCGGAAGAAGATCCCGACACCTACGCAAAAGTCTGGACCGAAGCGGGCGGCGAGCAGCGCGAACTGGTAGTTGAGAGCGTCAGAGGGTCGTGGAAGTCGTACTATCAGAATATCTCTGATGTCCTGAACGAGGGAGCGGAACTCATAGTCAAGCCGGAGGAGCTCAGACGGGTGATGCAGGTTTACGACGCTGCGATGCGTTCCTCGGAAACCGGAGAAGCGGTACAGTTTTGAGGATACTTGACCATTTCCTGAACACCTATGTTCATTTATTGAACACTAGGGCGAAGGATATCCCTGCGAAATCCAATAGATACGGTATTCAGCAATTGGCACAGGATTTGCTCAAATTGCAAGTACGCTGATATAAGGTTTGCTCACTCGTCACTTAAACATAACGGAGATCATACAACATGAAATTAACAAATATGCACAAATACACAATCGTTTTATTCGCGCTCATCCTCTTGAGCCAACCCCTCTATGCGGATAACCACGGAGGCTCTGATTACCAGGATCTGAACCCGAAGGTGCTGGCAGCAATCGATAAAGGATTGGAGTGGTTGGAAAAGCAGCAGGAGGATGATGGACTGTTTAGGCATCACCCCGGTATAACAGGATTGGCACTCACAGCCTTTCTGCGCCATCCACAAAACCAGTATGCGGAAGCCAATAATCCGTTCATCCAGAAATCCATCAAAGTGTTGCTGGCGATGCAGCAGCCCAACGGTGGGATTTATAACGTTGAGATGCAACCCGCCCTGCCGAACTATAACACCTCTGTTTCGATCATGGCACTCTCATCAACAAAGAATCCGGAATACGACGCGGCAATCGCCAAAGCGCAGGGATTCATCAAAGGCCTTCAGGTAACAGATGAGAGCGATGTCTACTTCGGGGGAATCGGCTATGGGAGTCGGGAAAGCGTTCACGACCTATCCAATATGAGTTTAGCCATACAAGCACTCAAGGAGAGTGGATCTGATGACCCAGCGGTGTGGGACAAAGCGGTTAAATTCCTCGAAAGATGCCAGAATCGCAGTGAAACCAACGATCAAGATTGGGCGGGGGACGACGGCGGCTTTATCTATGCGCCCGATGGCGAAAGCAAAGCGGGGGACCACCAATCTTATGCCAGCATGACCTACGCAGGACTGTTGAGTTTTATCTATGCTAAGGTTGACAAAGATGATCCGCGTGTGCAAGGCGCGGTGGATTGGATCACAAAACACTTCACAGTTGAAGAAAATTACGGCATGGAGCAGCAGGGGCTCTTCTATAACTACCATACAATGGCAAAGGCACTAAAGGCTTATGGTGAATCCACCATTGTTGATTCCAAAGGGGTTTCTCACGATTGGTACAGGGAACTCGCCGAAAAACTGATCAATGAACAAACCCCGGACGGTTTTTGGGTCAATAAGAACAGTCGTTGGATGGAACAAGATCCGGTGCTTGTCACTTCGTACGCGGTGATAGCCCTTGCAGCGGCTTATCCCGAATAGTCTGAAACCGACCTTCATCACAGCCCGAGTGATATGCTCGGGCTTTTTTGTGCCCACTCAAGTTGTTACCAGTCTGGTAATACTATACACATGTCGCCTCGCCCCGATAAGATCGGGATTCAAAACTGGAGCGAAAGGCAGAGCACTTGATGGGCGGGGGAACCCCGCCCCTACAGATAAACCGATGGACTTGTAATAGATAGCAATTCACGTTATGCTAATTCCACGTTCAATTTCAGAAAATTCGTCAATCCATTCAGTCGGGGCAATTTTTTTTTCACATCCCAACCAAGAATTGGTATAATATTGGTAGTGGCTGATATTCATTAGCCCGGACAGGTCACAATAACAAGCAAGGGTAATTTACCAACAGTACCACATGAGGGCACATCAGTGACCCATAACATGCAAGGAGATGGTTATGTTCTTTGAGTGCGCCATGTAAATGGTGATTAGGAGTAAAGCAAAACTGCTTTTAGGATTGTCGGAATATCCTATACACACCTATCTTAGGTAGGCTTATTCATTGCTGAAATTGCGAAAGCAACTGCCGAACATAGCATGATAGGAAAAGGCGATTGATGCAGAAATATCCTATGCTACAGGGTCGCCAGTGTAAGATGTGCAAGAGCAAGGCTGAATTGCCTGAAATCCAAGTCCTAATAGTTATACACGAAGACTATAGTGAAAGGGTATTGGTACACTATATCAGAGAACGCAAAGGATTGGGGTCAGGAATCCATTAAATGTTCAAAGTTTGAATGCGCCCGACTTCTCTGATATGCTCTCTCAGGAGAGATTAAAGGGACAAAAGGAACTCTAAACACATCGAATCTTTGAATCACTGGAAACATGGGATTGGCTAAGTTGGTAACTATACCAATATGCCAACGGAGTCACCGTATTACCCGAAGTGTGAAGTCCAAAAAGGCTTCATGCAGTGTGATTTTCTCACACCTCAATTAGTAATATAAGTGAATGGCAACAGACACGAAAGTTACTGAAACAAGGGGGAAGGGTGACAGGTTAGGATAAACTCTAATTAACGAAAGGCAGAAATCCAAGATGGATTTTGATAAACTGAATAGAAAATTAGAGGGATTAGGAAAAGCATCTCATAATGGTTTTAGGGTAAGAAACTTGCACGAAATCATGGGTTGCCTTGAACTATGGTATGTTGCCTATTCTAACATCTATAGCAATCAAGGTGCTATGACTAAGGGTATAGATGAAATCACGCTTGATGGGTTATCAAAAGAGCGCATCGAAAAACTCATTGAATCCATTAAAGCAAGAAAATATCGCCCTAAACCAGTAAAGAGGGTTTACATTCCTAAGAAAGATGGGACTAAGAGACCTCTTGGAGTGCCATCAGGTGACGATAAACTTGTCCAATCTGTGATAAAGATTTTACTGGAATCAATCTATGAATCGGTTTTCACCGAAAACTCTCATGGATTCAGACCAAATAAATCATGTCACACAGCATTGGAACAAATACACCACACATGGACAGGTGTTAAATGGTTTATCGAGTTTGATATAAAAGGATTCTTTGATAACGTTGACCACGATATACTAATCAACTTGTTAGAAAAGAAAATTGATGATAAACGCTTCATCAAACTGATTAAATCCTTCTTGAAAGCAGGCTATATGGAAGATTTTGTATACAACAAAACCTATAGTAGAACGCCACAAGGAGGAATAATAAGTCCAATACTGTCAAACATCTATCTACATGAGTTAGACCTATTCATGGACTCGCAAATTGCCAAGTTTGATATAGGCAAACGCAGACCTAAGAACCTTGAATACTATAGGATAACTTCAAAGATAGCCCGCCTGAGAATCAAGATAAGGGAAGAAGGTAATATCCCCGAATTATTGGACAAACAAAAGACACTCCAAAAACAGCGACAGTCGATGCCATCAGGAATTGAGAACACTGGAGAATATAAGAGACTGAGATATTGCAGATATGCAGATGATTTTGTCTGTGGAATAATTGGCTCATTTAATGATGCCAAAGAAGCAATGCAATCTATCAGTAAACTACTCCAGAACCTTAAACTTCAACTCTCAAAGGAAAAAACCGATATTAAAAGAGCAACTAAACCCATCGAGTTTTTGGGATATAATATCGAGTCACGATTAACAATAAGAGAAAAGAAGGTTAAGATTAAGGGGACAACATCAACACTAAGACGATGTGGGCGTGTCCTACTCTCAATCCCAAAACATAAAGTAATCAGTTTTTGCAACAAAAATGGTTACGGTAACTGGCAATCTAAAAAGGCTACGCATAGAGGAAAACTCGTAACCTCATCTGAGGCTGAAATCATTACTACATACAACGCTGAACTAAGAGGTCTTGCTAACTACTACCAATTAGCAAAAAACATTAAACATGAATTAAATGCGCTACTCACATTAGCACATCACAGTCTGTTTAAGACCTTATCAAACAAGCGTAAACGTAAAGTATCTCAAACTGTAAGAGATATGAAAAGTAATGACTATCACCTCAAAGTCAAGACAAAGCAAGGTTGGAAGTCAATCAAACTATTCCAGTTGAAAGACTTAACAAGGAATACCACAACTTCAACAATAGATAACCTACCGACTACTGCTCACCTCTACAAAAGTGGGACAGAATTGATTAAGCGAATGCAAGCAAATCAATGTGAATACTGTGGGATAGTTACATCTGAAGTTGAAGTGCATCATGTGCATAAGCTGAAAGACCTACAATCAAAAAACCATCTTGAACATTGGGAAAAAGTTATGATAGCACGAAATCGAAAAACTATGATTTTATGCAAGCAATGCCATAACTTACTCCATCAAGGAAAGTTACCCGATAAGAGATACATACCTAAGAAAACCTAACTGGAAAGCCATGTGAATCGAAAGGTTCACGCATGGTTTGGAGAGGGGGATACGGAATCCATTTTTCATAATGGATAACTCGGTCTCTACTCTACACTCCGGCAGTATCGAATGAGACCCGGGCAGGAAGAAAACTGGGTAAGCTATATGGAAGAGGTGATTATTCCCTTTCAGATTTCAAAGGGGATGGTGATTTTGGGAGGCTTTGTCGGCGAGGAAGAAAAAGATCTGTACGTTTGGATTCGCCGATTCGAGAGTGAGGCGCAGCGGGAACAGTTGTATGAAGCGGTCTATGAAAGCGACACTTGGAAAAATGAGATCGCCCCCAAAATTCCTGATATGATGGATCGTTCGCAGATCAAAGTCACACGCCTTGAAGCGACTCCTCGATCGGTTATCCAGTAGAGGGACACCGATCCAAGCCTCTTAAGAGAGCGGTAAAAACCACTGCTATCATAGGAAGCAATTCTATAAGACGTAGATGAAATGAGATTCCCAATTTTGTTTTCTTGGGACAGGATTTAACTAACCCGGTAGGGGAAAAGGAGAAAATTTACATGGAAGTCTTAAAGCGAGTTATAGGTGTTGTTCTGATTCTGATCGCGGCAATAGTTGCCATCCACACAGTTATCGAGCCGGTTTATCACAGCGGTGACACTTACAGCAGTGCCTGGGATTGGATTAATTGGCTCGCCGCTATCTCGATAATACTGGGATTGATATTCGGCTACATTCGCATGAGCCGCGCCGGCGACGGTTCAAGCGGACCAGAATTCGTGGCTGCCAACGCGCTATTCTACGGATTCCTGTTTGTAGCCATACTCTTCTTCTGGAACTGGTTCGGCATCAGCAGCGTTGGGCAAGATTTTACCGCCGTCAGTGCCGACACACGAGGGTTGGTATGGATTATTTTTGACGCCATACATCCGTTGTTGAGCGGTGCCATGGGTGCTCACCTGCTGCGGTCCAGTGCCAGTGAATAGCCCGTTTGTAATCCACCTTTAGAACATCAGCGTTATATTTTTTGCGTCCGGGTTACCGGGCGCAAAAGCCTTACAAAGCAGCTATACCTAGCTATTCATAGTCAATACGACTTGTGCCATATTAGGAGAGATTTAATGGCAGTCAATGTCCGTCATCGAGAAAATGTTGTTATTTTGGAACTGAGCGGTAAGATTTTTGGTCACGTCGCGCTTGAATTCAAAAGGGTATTTGATGAACAGATCGCCAGCTGCACTGGAACCCCTAAATTTTTAATTGACTTTGCCGATGTCACAATCATGGGAAGTTCGGGACTCGGTGCCTTAACGGGGGGATATGTCTCCGTTGAAAAACAGGGGGGACTGGTCGCACTCATCAACACCGGTACGAATATCCAGAATCTTATGATTCGAAGCAAGTTAGTCGAGCAATTCGAACCCTTCGATAGTGAAGAAGAGGCGATAGAAGCCCTGAATGCAGAGTGAAGGTAGCATCGCGTTGCTACCTCACCCAATGCCGGTAGAGCGGTTTGACATCCGCTGGTAGCGTTTCGTAAATTGCAGGAGAAACCGGCGCAACTTCATTCTCATTTCCGCCCGTTTCATCCACGATGCGAGCCCGCTCATCTGAGCCGGGCATTAATACATCGAGATTCAACCACCACGGCGCATAACGTACCGCCATCCCGACGCGCGGCTTATCGATTTTGTTGGGTGCGGTCGCATGCCATGTCCGGCTATCGAGTATCAATACACTGCCCGCAGCTCCCGTCGCCTGCATCTCGGTGGGATAAGGCTCAAGAGGGTCAATGCCGTTGTTTCCTGATGGATTGTTCGGGGCCCGGTGGCTGCCCGGTACAACCAATGTGCCGCCGGTTTCATGCGTAAATGGGGAGAGCATCCACAATGTGGTCAGGTGTATGACCGCATCGGGATAGGGAGCAGGTATATGTCCGGCGTTGTTTTGATTAAAGGGCCAATCTGCGTGTAGTGCGCCACGCACATTGCCCGGGTTGTTGATATGTGCCGTTGTAAAAGAGATACGCACATGCTGTCCGAATAATGCTTCAGCGATCCCCAATACGCGTTTGTCGGCAAGGTAAGGTGCGAACGACTGATTGAATGCAAGCAAGCCTTTCCGAGTCCCCACCCCTTTGACACCGGCGTAAGTTCCGTGTGCCTCGACCGTCTTCTCAACGCTTCCACGTATTGTATCTACCTTATCTTGGGGAATGACATTTTCAACCACGCACCAGCCGTTGATTTGCAGGTGTAACAGTGCTAATTTTACGGTCATGGCTGCTTTCGCATCGGTCATCCTCACGCCTCCTCTTTGCGCGCGATAAAATTAATCCGATCGGAGTGTCGACTCCACCGGTTAAAAGTGTACATATCATACGCACTAAGCATTTTGTATCCAGTCTGTTTCAACAGCTTTTTGATGGTGCTGACTTCAAAGATTTTCTGGATGTGAACCTCTTCAAAACGGCGAAATAGTTCCCCTTCACGAATGAAAAAGGTGAGTGCTGTTCGACAAATCTTATCGTGATAGGTGTACATATTTTTCCACGTATAGGAGTAGTCAGGCTGGTTCTCCGCAAACGTCTGTCCATGGAAGTGTTGAACGATATTTCGCTCAGTGGTAACATCAAAGATAAACAGCCCGGACGGGACTAAATGCTTTGAAACAGCTCGGAAAACTGCCTCAAGTTCGGCTTCACTAACTGCATAGTTGATGCTATCGTAGATGCAAAGCACCGCATCAAACTGCTCCTGAAGATCGAAATCGCGCATATCCCCACGCATAAATGGGATATCTAGCCCCTGCTCCTCCGCTTTTTGACGTGCAACGGTCAGCATCCCCTCGGCACGATCTAGACCGCACATTTCGTAGCCCCGCTCCTCCATCAGCACCGTCAACGCTCCTGTACCGCAGGCAACCTCCAGAATCTTTCGTGGTTCAGATTTATAGTGCCTGAAGAGATCCTTAATGTAGGTCACCCAGCGGGCATAGTTGACATTCGCCATCATGCGGTCGTAGGAATATGCAAATTTTTCGTAAGGGCCTGTCAATTCTTTCATTCGCTACTATTCCTTTCCTTTGAATCCCACAGCCGCATCCGTCATTTTTAGCAGCGTATTAATCTCTTCCGCACTCCACAGCCCATCTTCGGTCGCTTTTAACGCATAATCTATCGCAATTTGGACTTTCCTCAAGCGCACCTGTCCCCGCAGATAACTCAACGGCATAGCCCGCATCGCTTGTTCAACCCGATTGAATGTTGCTTTGATTGCTTCTGCATCGACACCATCGGGTGCTTGCTGTATCAGTTGGGTCTTCATGAGACCTGCAGCAAACTTGAATAGCTCTGTTATCAAATACCACTGTAAAAAAAAGAGAATAAGCATAACAACAAGAACAACCACGAGCACTTTGGTGATAAGTGATATTCGCTTGTGCGATGTCCCCTGAAGCGAATTAGTCGAATTTTTTGTCATGTTTTTCCCTCTCCATTGTCAATATCTCAGTACTCGCAAAATCAAGATAGTCTTTTCGACATAATAGCACCAGCGATACGGCTTGTCAACCGAAAATTTCCGTTACCTTTTTGCTTAGGTATGCTACAATCTTCTCAATTAAGGACAAGACGGGATTGACACAGAAATCCGGCAGATCGAAGCAGATAATTTTAAGATAACGTAAGTTGCCACCTATCAAACGCATGTTACACATGTCGCCCCGCTGGGGCTTTAAGGTATGACGATTCAACGTTACTATATACATCTCGCACCTCTGGTGCTGTAAGACACAGCTTAGGTGATTTGAGCGATCAATTCCATAACAGACTAGGACTTACGCAGCTGAACGCTCAAAGCCAACCCCCCTGCCCCCCTTATCAGGGGGGTAGAGGCCGATTTATCGCCGCTGGAGGTCGTTGCCAATGCCCGATGAATCCCCGATTTATCGGGACAGGCGGGCAACTACAGTAAATCGGTAGGTTGGTAGTAGGTCTCGGAATGGAGGTGACTTATCGACCGTACCCCCTCTAACTCCCCTACCCCCCTTTATCCCCCCGCAAGCAGGGGGAGGGAAGGGAGAAAGCGATGAACGCGCTACTGCAAACTCAAGTGCGTAACTCCTAACAGACATTTGATGTTACGATAGATAATAAGTCGCGTTATCTTGATTCAAGTTTTCAACTAAGGTCTCTAATATCCAGTAGGTCACCCGCCATCAAATCGTTCATTGAGCCTAGAACGATTTTGTGAGTTTTCAGGTCTCTTGTGACAGGTGGCAATTTAGGTTAAGATAAAATTTCACACATCCACAGACTAAGTAAGGAGTGACACCATGGCAGATTTTCCAATTGTCGACACACACATTCATCTCTGGGATCCGAGTGTTCTGAGATACCCGTGGCTTGAAGATGTTCCATTTCTGAACAAACCTTATTTGTTAGCGGATTATCGAAACGCTTGCGGGACGATTGATGTTGGAACAATGATTTTTGTGCAGTGTGATCCCCATCCCGACGAAAACCTGAAAGAGGCGGAGTGGATCACATCGTTGTCGAAAGAAGACCCTAGAATCCGGGGGATTGTGGCGGGGGCACCCCTTGAGAAAGGGGACGGTGCGAGACCACTTCTTGAACAACTGGCTGAAAATCCGATGGTCAAAGGGATCCGTCGTCTGATTCAATCAGAAAGCCTCGAATTTTGTGTGCAGCCCGATTTTATCAGAGGTGTCCAGTCACTTGAGGAATTCGGATTGAGTTTTGATATTTGTATTTACCATCCGCACCTTGCCAATACCATTCAGTTCGTCAAGCAATGCCCGAACATCCAGTTTATATTGGATCATATTGGCAAGCCGAACATCAAGGATCAACTCTTTGAACCGTGGAAACGTGAGATTAAAGAGTTATCGGACTTTCCTAACGTTTTTTGTAAGGTCTCCGGTCTTGTGACCGAAGCCGATTTTGAAACATGGACACGAGAAGATCTGAAGCCTTATATAGATCACGTCATCGAGTGCTTCGGTTTTAATCGTGTTATTTATGGCAGCGATTGGCCCGTTGCAGCACAGGCGACCGAATATCTGAGATGGGTCGAGACTTTGGAGTGGGCGGTCAGTGGCTGTTCGGACGATGAACTAAGAAAATTGTTCCGTGACAACGCGCTTCGGTTTTATAGGGTCTCCACCGATTGATTTGTGATATAGCGCAAGCTGCCCTTGTTGTCCCACTGGTATGAATCGGGCAAGATGCCCGGCCTACGGGTGTGTGCAGTTACGGCATACGGAGTATGCCTATTACTATCAACTGATACATAAGAATACAACGCAATCGCCCATAAAAATTAAAATACCCCAATTTCCGGTAAGTAGTCACTTGGGTCATCTTAATACCAACTACTACCTATCAGAGATTGGGGTATTTTTTTTTGTGTTTTTTGTGTATCTTTTTATAACAGTGTGCGTAGTATTGTAGGGAAGTTGTATTGGGTAAAGATAAATAAAGTCAGCCGCTGATACAGAAAAAATCTCCAGAGGTCTGACGAAACAGGCTACAACTCAATCTAATCTACCCCTCTTTTTTGTGCTAACGGAATTATATTTTAAATCTATCTACACGCTTATTTTTTCCCCTGTTCACCCCGAGCGGAGGTAAAACTGGTTTTACAAGTTGTTCTGAATGCCGAAGATACCGGCAATGTAGCACGATAGTATCGGCTCAAGACACAGTCGCGCAATACGCCGGGTATCTTCGGAGTTGTTTTGAATTTTCTGATTTCGTAGTATTGTTGGGATACTAATGAAATCGTGAATAGTAACGAAATCGTGGATTTATGGTTTCGTAATATTCAGACTTCTTGAACCCGATCTACCGGGGCTTCTTAGATACTGCCTTGGTATCGCGGCAAAACTCCTCCCGCGGTGTGCAGTGGATTTGGTACTCCATCGCGAGCGATGATTTACCCGATTTAGCTCTTACTAATCCCAACAAAAAAACTAAATTATGCTGGTAGGTTGATTTTCCATACTCCGCACCTACCCATAGGCATGTTGCTCCACCCCAACCTACAGGGGTGGTTCATTTTAATATTCATGCCAAAAATGTCTATAAACGTGCGAAATTGCTCTAGGCACAATGAACGAAGAATTGATGGACGACCCGCACGGTATGCGGGGCTTTAGGTGGCAGCTTGCACTGTAAATAACAAAAAGAAACGAGGGCACTGAAGAATGAAAACAACAAGAATTGTCTTGTTTTTTGTTGTGTTAGCAACGTTGTGGTGTGCGGATGTGTTCGCGCACATGAATCCTGTAGCACATTTTTGTCCGACCACCGCGGACGATCCCTGCATATCCAGGGGATGCACGGACGATCCCGTCAAATATGAAGAGTTTATGAACGAATATTCAGGTGGACACGGGCATGTTAGTGATTATGACGATGACAATGGGAATGGGCAGTATGATCATGGCGAGGAGAGCAGCTGGGGATACTGGACTGCAGGCGGGTATGCAGCGGCCGGTGGAACTACCGATGATATTGACTGTGGTGGCGGAACTCCACCTCAGAATAATAATCCGCCCCAGAATAATAATCCGCCCCAGAATAATAATCCGCCCCAGAATAATAATCCGCCCCAGAATAATAATCCACCTCAGAATAATAACCCACCTCAGAATAATAATCCGCCCCAGAATGACAACAACGACGGAAATCCTGGTCCGAATCTACCGCCGCCGGTGGCTACAAAACTGGTAAAGATCTCAGGCGATGACCAAGAGGGGCTAATCAACACGGAACTAACTAACCCATTCATCGTTGAAGTACATGATCAGAACAATGCTGCCTTTGACGGGGCTACCGTAACGTTTACTATAACTGCCGGGGGTGGAAGCCTGAGTACCACAACAACCACGACCGATGCAAATGGTAGAGCAGAGAGTACACTGACGCTGGGTCCAAATCTGGGAACAAACACTGTCTCCGTGTCTGTCGAAGGAATTCAGGGGACGGAGACCTTTAGCGCAGAAGCAGTGGAAACCCTAACGCCACCGACTGATGGAAACAACGACGGTAATGGCAACGGTGGAGGTAATGGTGGTGGTGGAGGAGGGGGCGGGAACAATGGCGGAGGAAATAATGGCGGTGGGAATAATGGTGGTGGGAACAATCAGGAACCGGACATACCGCAAAGAGACGAACCTGAGTCTGACGAAGACAGTCTTTTTATGTTTGAGCTGTCTCTCTACGCCGGGTGGAACTTTGTTCATATCCCCCTTGAGGTTACGCAAGTTGACGGTGAAACTATGAGCATTGAAACGTTGGGTAATCTGTTTCAAGTGTTGATGCCCGCCCACATGTATGTCCATGATGGGAGCTGCTGGATTGAGGTGTTTGGAGATTCTGAGCAAGCACTTGGAGCCAATCAAGGTGTCGTCGTCTATATGGATGCACCGCTGACCGTGAGTCTGGTCGGCTCACCTTTGCCGGGAACATTCTCCATAGAACGTGGCTTGACCTTCGTCGGCTTACCCCGTCAGTTCGCTGGTTTACAGAAGGTCAGCGATTTTCTAACCTTTTATCCGAAGGTCTGTGTGGTGCTTGTCACGGTTGAAGGGGAATTGTACCTTGTCGGACGTGCGGGGGATTCGGGTGATGTTGCAATTACAGGCGGGCAGGCTTTTGGAATTATAGCGGTGGACCAGTATATGACCAACTTTAATGGCGCAGCGTGGGGAAAGGTGTATGCTGAATGAGAAAAAGCGATAAGAAGACTGAAAAATGAAAATAGCAAGAGTTGTTCTCCTATCCTTAATGGTGTTAGCAACTTTGTTGTGTGCGGAGGTGTTCGCACACAACTGTAGTGGAGTTGTAGCACATTTTGATCCCTGCACAACGAATGATCCAAGCAGCAGCACGGATTGTGACCCGGGTGGCTATTCTGGTGGACACGGACATATTCATGATTATGAAGAGCTGAATGGGACACCGGGCTATCAGCATGATGGAGTGGACGATGCAACCCAGTGGGAATACTGGACTGCAGGGGGGTATGCAGCCACTGGTGGAGAGGATTGTGACGATACCACTCCACCACCGCCGCCTCCACCACCACCACCACCACCACCGCCACCACCACCACCACCACCGCCGCCACCGCCGCCAGAACCAGAATACTCCATAAGGGTGATAACTAGTCCCGGATCCGGTGCGCCCGGCGATACGTTGACCTTTGTTGTTGAAGTCCGAGCGGACGGAGCCGCTGCACCAAACCAAACAGTTACCTTTAGTATCACTTCAGGCGATGGAAATGCTTCGCTCGGAACCCAAAGTGCGACAACTGGCACCAACGGACAGGCACAAACTACACTGATACTTGGCAGCAGTGCCTCCGGTTCATACACAGTCACGGCAACGAGTCAGGGACAATCTGTGAGTGGGACTGCAACAGTTCAGACCTCACCACCACCGCCGCCAGAATACTCCATAAGGGTGGTAACTAGTCCGGGGTCCGGTGAACCCGGTGATACGTTGACGTTTACTGTTGAAGTGCTGCAGGACGGGACCCTCACGCAAGGTCTAACTGTGGATTTTAGTATCACTTCAGGCGATGGAAATGCGACGCTAAATACCACAAGCACAACAACTGATTCCAACGGACAGGCACAAACTACGCTCACGCTAGGGAACAGCGCCTCCGGTTCATACACGATCACAGCAACGAGTCAGGGACAATCTGTGAGTGGGACTGCGACAGTTCAGACCTCACCACCATCAACAATATACTCCATACATGTGATAAGTGGTCCTGGGTCCGGCGCGCCCGGTGATACGTTGACCTTTGTTGTTGAGATCCGAGCAAACGGAGCCGCCGCACCAAACCAAACAGTGGACTTTAGTATCACTTCAGGTGATGGAAATGCGTCGCTCGGCACCGAAGACCCAACGACCGGTAGCGACGGACGGGCACAGACTACACTGATACTTGGCAGCAATGCCTCCGGTTCATACACGATCACAGCAACGAGTCAGGGACAATCTGTGAGTGGGACTGCGACAGTTCAAACCTCACCACCACCAACAATATACTCCATACATGTGATAAATGGTCCTGGATCTGGTGCACCCGGTGATACGTTGACCTTTGTTGTTGAGGTCCGAGCAAACGGAGCCGCCGCACCAAACCAAACAGTGGACTTTAGTATCACTTCAGGTGATGGAAATGCATCTTTGGGAACCCAAAGCACAACAACTGGCACCAATGGACAAGCACAGACTACGCTGGTACTTGGCAGCAATGCCTCCGGCTCATACGCAATCACAGCAACGAGTCAAGGACAATCTGTGAGTGGAACTGCGACAGTTACAACCTCACCACCACCAACAATATACTCCATACATGTAATAACCCCCCTTGGATCCGGCGCGCCCGGCGATACGTTGACCTTTGTTGTTGAGGTCCGAGCAAACGGAGCCGCCGCACCAAACCAAACAGTGGACTTTAGTATCACTTCAGGTGATGGAAATGCATCGCTCGGAACCGAAGACGCAACGACCGGTAGCAACGGACAGGCACAAACTACGCTGATACTTGGCAGCAATGCCTCCGGCTCATACGCAATCACAGCAACGAGTCAAGGACAATCTGTGAGTAGCACTGCAACAGTCACCAGCGGTGATGGCAACGGAAATGGTAACGGTAACAATGGTGGGAACAACGGTGGGAACAATGGTGGCGGGAATAACGGTGGTGGGAACAACGGCGGCGGTGGTAATAATCAAGAACCGGACACACCACAAAGAGACGAACCTGAATCCGACGAAGACCGCCGCTTTGCGTTTCAACTATCCCTCTATGCCGGGTGGAATTTTATTCATATCCCCCTTGAGGTCACACAGGTGAATGGCGAATCCATGAGCATAGAAACGCTGGGCAACCTGTTTCAAGTCCTGATGCCCGCTCACATGTATGTCCACGACGGTAGCTGCTGGATTGAAGTGTTTGGAGATTCTGAGCAAACGCTTGGAGCCAATCAAGGCGTCGTCGTCTATATGGACGCACCGTTAACCGTGAATCTGGTCGGTTCACCTTTGCCGGGAACTTTCTCCATAGAACGTGGCTTGACCTTTGTTGGAATACCCCGTCAGTCCGCTGGTTTACAGAAAGTCAGCGATTTTCTGACTTTTTATCCGGAGGTCTGTGTGGTGCTTGTTACGGTTGAAGGGGAATTGTACCTTGTAGGACGTGCGGGGGATTCGGGTGATGTGAGGATAACTGGCGGGCAAGCCTTTGGCATTGTAGCGGTAGAGCAGTATATGACCAACTTTAATGGCGCAGCGTGGGGAAAGGTGTACGCTGAATAAGAGTTCATCGCCTCCTAGTAACTTGTAGGTCGAGTTTCCATACTCGACAATCACTACGCTCAATGCACCATTTGATGACGGACGACCCACCGGGTATTTGAGGCTACGGGTCGGGCAAGATGCCCGACCTACGAGTGTGATACGTTTTTGTCTAACCTCGTTCCGATTCACGTCGGTTGGGCTAGAAAGTCGTCGTTCGTAGGGAACAACGATCGTTGTTCCCTACACACAGAATCCTTCCTCTGATTTAATAACTCACCTATTACTAGCGATAATCTTCTACTGCATCCTCCGGCGCATATCCAACTACCTCACGGGCATGTGAAATATCGCGGTAAGCCCACTTGTTGTCGGACACAACCTCGAAGATATCGAACTTCACGCTGTCAGGTGCTTCAATGCACTTTTCGATCATCTGTGCGACATCCCGCTGGCTGCACCAGACAGAGAAACCACGCGGCTCTGTTGGACGGTTTTCACGGGTGACCGCGCCGATGCGTAGACAGATTATAGAGATGTCAGAAGTGTCCGTAAAATGCCTCGCCAACGCTTCGCCGAAAACTTTGGAACAGCCATAGAGTCCTCCGGGCCACGTCGGCGTTTCGTGATCTACTTTCTTCCATGTCTCAGGCACTTCATCGTAACGTCCTTCAACGATTGCGTTGTAGGGAAATACGCGATCCCAATTTCTGACGGTTGCCCCACTGCTAGCGAAAACTATTCGCTTAACACCCGCCTGCCGTGATGCCTCAAAGACGTTGTAGCACCCCACGATATTTGCACTTAATAATTCTTCCCACGTCATGCCCGCCGGTTGTGCCATCGCCGCCAGATGCACGACGACATCAACCCCCTCAAAGGCGGGTCGAATGGCGTCCAAGTCGGCGATATCTGCTTGATGACATTTGATTCCCTCTATTGGACGACGATTCAGTGCGCTCAAAGTATACTTGCCCTCTATACGTTCTCGCACGAGACCGCCAATTAATCCACTCATGCCGGTGACGAGTACCTTCTTTTGTGCCATGATCTTCCTCCGTTTTTACAATATATTTTTGATAAAAATAAATCCCTATTCAATCAACCTCGGTTTACCTCTGTCAGTTTGTTTTATTATATATTATCCTCAGCAAGCTGTCAAACTTTCGAGTTGCTGCAATAGGGCTATTTAGTTTTCGGTTCTCTGCCTGTCCATGCGACGTATCGGGATTCGGAGATCCCTCCTACAGGAGAATTAAATGACCCTAGTTGCTGCAATAGAGATGCTATCTACATGTCGCACCGCTGGGGCTTTAGGACATGAGGATTCCACATTACTGCATACATGTCGCATCTCTGGTACTTTTATGGTTGATAGGTCGATTGAACTGATGAGTTATATACATTGCGCTCCGCTGGAGCGAAAAATCTGCTGGATTTGCCAATCCAGCAGGAACATCTTGAGGCTGGAGTGAAAGGTGGAGCACTTGACAGGCGGGGAGACCCCGCTCCTACGGAAGTTGATAGCCGTATAATTCACACAGTTTGCTCATCGCTTGCAGAAATCTGAAGTTGTTTTAAGCGTATTAGAGGTAGGTCAGTTGGTCAGTTATCCACAATTACCTAACAAAATCTAACAGAATCTAACACTTTTTACAAAATTGTAGTATGCCAATGTCGATTTTGGAAAATCGACCTACAGAAGTTAGCTGTTCCAATCCAGTCGCGGTCTACAAATTTACTACTTCCCTGCTTCCTTCCTTCGTTGACATTGCAGCAGAACGTGAAGCGTGATGCGGAAAACGTGATGGAACGTGGACTGCGTTCCCTACGATCCGATCACAGGTTAGAAAACCTGTGTCCACGATAGGACGCTATTTGGTTTTCAGTTTTCTCCATGTTTGAGCATCGGGATTGGAAATCCCTCCCACAGGAGAATTATGGTAGATTTTAGAATTACTTAGACACTTCCAATGCACAGCCAACCCCCTAAATCCCCAACCCCCCTGTCAAGGGGGGTTCAGGGGATTTTGGAAACTTCGCTAGGGTCGGAGTTATTGGTAAATGTCTACTTATTTCTTGCGTTTACTATAAATACCCTTGCCTACTAAAGCGTTTGGTATTTACAGTTTGTGGGAGGTGTGATACAATCGGCGTACTGCGGCAAAAGCAAATTTCATTTCGCCAATTTATCAGTAGTACGAATAAATAGAGACAGCGGAGGGCAAAAATGGTTACCGAAGAACAAGCAAGCTTTTTCGACAAGAAAGGTTATCTCAAATATGGAAGAGTTCTAGAACCGAGCGAGGTCGAAGCACTTACTGACGGGTTAGATCAGATTGTTGATATCGAATTAGCAGGAGGGGATGATTCGTCGGTCGAGTTCAGCGTAGGGCACCGCCGCACAATCAAAGATGCCGAGGAGGAACCGCGAGTCCTTACTCAGTATGTCAACATGTGGAAGCGAGATAAGGAGTACGAAAAAACAGTGCGGCATCCGTTGATAACTGGAATTGCTAAGACGCTTTTGAAGACACCGGAGGTTCGTTTGTGGCATGATCACATCATCTCCAAACCACCACAAGACAACGGTCACTTCAGGTTTCATCAGGATTTTTATGGTTGGCCCCTCTCCGCACCGAGAATCCTTAGCTGCTGGATCGCTCTTGATGACGCCACTGTAGAGAACGGTTGTATGCACGTAGTTCCCGGCAGCCACCGAGATCCCCGCTTCTCTCCTGAAGCGAAAAAGAAAGAGGAAGAGGGGTTGGCGCAAGATCCAACCCTCAAGACCGAGCGAGCAAAAATGGAGGAACGTCCCGCTAGTTTCGGAGTGCCAGTGGAACTTTCGACCGGTGAATGTATGTTTCACCACTGTCTGAACTTCCACGCAACCCCACAGAATACGACCAACAAGCAACGTCGCGCCTTTGTGATAATTTACTACGCCCAAGGGATCTGTTTCAACGATGCACAAGCATCGAACCATTGCCTAATCCCAACTATCAAAGTCAACAACGGCGAAGCCCTCGTTGGCAGTGGGTTTCCGGCAGTGAGCTAGTCGGTATTATGAATACCAGTAGTATCTATGGTAGATTTTAGAATTACTTAGACACTTCCAATGCACAGCCAACCCCCTAAATCCCCAACCCCCCTGTCAAGGGGGGCAAGAAACCGCCCCCTTGCCATCCCCCCTTATCATGGGGGGTTCAGGGGGACTTTGGAAACTTCGCTAGGGTCGGAGTTATTGGTAAATGTCTACTTATTTCTCTAGTTCACCATAAATTGGCTCGGAATGTATAAAGGAGGCATCCATGTTAAATCATCAAGGGCTAATTCCCCTACGGGAACGTCAGCGGCTTATCATGACCTACGATGCCGGGGAAACTCCCTGTAGCCCTGAGCAGGCTGAACGGCAAATCCGTTCCCTCGTTCAGTGCTTTGAGGGTTCGCACGTAGGAATCCTGCAGCGGTGCCTCGGCGTGGTAAGAGCTTTCCAGAAATCCGATGTCCTCGAGATGTGGGAGACACAGGGGGCTTGGGTCGAGGCGGGTATGGACCCCATGGCTGTCTTTGTTGACGAGTGTCACCGCTGCGGCATTCAGGCTTGGGGCAGCCGCCGGATGAATGACGGTCATCATACATACAGGGTGCTCGAATTTGAAAGATATCAGACCAAGTTCTACAGGGAGAATCCACAACTACGGCTAAAATCGAAGCGCGATGCCCAAGTATCCCCAATCTATGATTGGAGTAAGCCGGAGATTGCCGCACAGAATCTGGAATTCTTGCGTGAGGTTGCGGAGAATTACGATATTGACGGACTCGACCTAGACTACACCCGTATCGGTCCCTACTTCAACGCAGGGGAAGAGGCACAAGGGCGTGAAATCATGAACCAGCATGTGCGGGATGTCCGGGGGATGCTGGACGAGGTAGGCGAAAAGAAGGGTAAATATCTTGAGCTGTCAGCGCAGTTATACTCACGGGACTCAATCTGGAAGGAAAAAGGACTGGAGCTAACTCCCGAGGCAGGAAGGGCGGAGGTGCACGAAAGCCCGGAAGACGATATCCAGTGCCATTTTGCCGAGGGGTTAGATGTACGCACCTGGATTCAGGAGGGTTTGCTAGATGTGCTGATCGCTCACTGTCGCACGATTAGTTTCTACGAGATGGACATCTCGGTATGGCACCGGGTGGTCGAGGGAACAAGTTGCCGCCTCGTGGCAGGAGCGGGCAAACCCGGCTTTTTCAAGTTCCGCCGGGGTGGATTGATAAACGGTTACCCTGCACACCTGACGCAGCACCTCGAACACCGGGGGATTGCCCACCGGCTTTATGAACAGGGGGCAGATGGTATTTTCTGCTACGACTACGTAATCCGCTTTTTTGAGCTGCAGTGGGAGGTTTACCGAGAATTGGGTGATCCAGAACGCCTCCGCTATGCCAACAAGGTCTATATTTACCAGCTAGCCCTACCGTTAGCGTTGGGATACCACAGCGAAGGTGGTAAAGCTGAGATGGAGATTGACGTTCCTGATGACCTTGATGCCACACTTGTTGGGGGTCAGCCGGTGCGTGCTAGGCTGCTCCTCAACATCACGGGACTAATAACACCGGACGATATTGAATTGCGAATCAACGGTCAGGAGGTCAGCATTGGACCTGAACAATCCATCACAACGCCCCTTACAATCACAGATCACCCGGAGGACAAACCCGGTTGCCACCTAGAGGCAGCGATTGCTCCAGAACTGCTGAAAAAAGGACGCAACACACTGACTTTCACACCCAAGCCCACTAGCAAGAAGCCTCCGGGAGTTGTGCCTCAACCGAGCGAGGTTCGGAAGGTGAACCTTGAACTCGTGTACCGGGATGAGACCTACCCCTACTGGCTTGCACTACAACTCGACCGGAATCTCTAAGCGCGGCATAAAAAAACGCCCTGATTCAATCACCGCGGCTCGGATCGCTCCAAAGTCCGATGGGTTGTGATATCAAGGCGTTTTTTTGTATTTACAAGATACGGTTATTTTTAGTATTTTGTCGAGATATGAATCTCGACCTACTAGAAGAGATAGAACTCATGTGAGCCCTACAACTTGATTTATTAGAACGTTTGCGTCAAGCGTATCAGCGACAGACGACCAATCATCGGAGCACCAATAAATGGCTGATACTCAGTGCCCAGCAGATTTTGGACTGTCAGCGACAGGCGAGGACTCGGACCGAATGGTATGTCGTAACCCGCGTTCAAATCAAACGTAATATACGGGTCAACCTCGCCGATGTAAACCCCTGAATTCACAGGGAAGCCAGCCACATAATTCATCCGGACTCCCGCTCCCACCCCTAGATTGGTGTTGAGGTATGAGACATTTGCCCCGAACTTATTCGTAGGCGCGTTCAGGGCGATGTCCCTGAGATCCGTCTCGAATAAGTCTTTGTCGACGAATGAATAATTCCCGCCGAAACTCCAACTCGGATTGAGGTAATAGGTCAAGCTGCAGTCCAATCCATTGAGCGAGATATCACCGTAGTTGCGATAGGTCAACAGAACTGCGCTTGGATCCGACGCCTCTTCGGGAGTCACCGTACCAAAGGGAATAAAAGCGGAACCGTTGTTCTCGGTGCCAGCCACGAACAATTTTGTCAACTCATCAACAGCTGAACCGTTGCCGTTACCGCCCTGAGCAGGCGCATCAAACGCAAGCAACGCCTGATTGAGTGTCGCATTTTTGGGGTCGCTTAACGCCGCCGTGAAATGCTGTCCAAGGAAGGCGGTTAACGTCTCCGCATCTAAGAACACATTCGGGGTTTCAACAACCAAGGGACCGATGAAGTCCTTAATCCTTGTGTGATAGACATCGGCGGAGAAAGCCAACTTGTTCATGAGAATCCCTTTGTAACCAAATTCATACGTCTGTGTTATCGTCGGCTTAAGCGGGTCAACGTCATTGACATCCTCGACATCGGTAAACTCGGCTGTCTCTGGATTGAGGGTGCGTAAGACATTTTTCACCCCGTCTACCTGCTCTGGGATAAGGTTAGCAAACCCATTGAGAATTTCCTCCTCTGTGGATGCTGCAAGGGAGGCAGCCAGGCCTTGTACCACCTGTGGTGGCAGCGCTTGAAGCACTTGTGGCACTATCTGCTGAAGCTGTTCAGGTGGTATTGCCGCAATTGCACCCGGTTGCAGCAATGGAGCGAATTCTGGCGGTAGTCCTTGAAGCACTTGTGGCGGAAGCGTTGCAAGCGCTTGTGTTGCCACTCCTTGAAGCGTCTCCGGGGGCAGCGTTGCAATAACCTGTGGCAATGCCTGCGGGGTGAAGGTTTGCTGTATCGTTTGCTTCACTGCGGCTTCAAAAACAGGCTGCACGCCGCTCATGACCGCTCCTCGTCCAATGTTCCACATGAGGTTGGTGGCAACAGGATCATCAAGGGGAAGGTGTGTCTCTGATGGCAGCTCTGCTACCGGTGAGAAGGGTGAGCGAAACAGCGGACGGCCAGCTGCATCCCTTTTGAAGGTGAATCCTGTGTCACTGCCGGGCCCCTGTGCCCGTATATCAATATTAGGACTGAATCTTAATATTGGTTCAAAATTGCTGCCTAACCCGTAGGCATCTGGAACTGCCAGCCGGTCAAGGAATAGGTTGGAAGTTCCCGGGGTACTGAAGGCACGGTTATAGGTGACCCTCAAGTTATGGTCATCGTTCGGTTGGAAAGCAAGCGCGGCACGCGGTGAAAGGACTATATTGTTGAGATGGTTGTGCTGGTCAGCCCGTCCGGCGAGGATGAGCTTTAACTGCGAAGTAAGCTTGGTTTCCGACTGCAAATACCCACCGATTTCAGTGATGTTGTCACTGTCTTCATTACGCCCATTAATTGTGCCCTCAGTATCAGGACGGGTCAGCAATAGATCTACACCATAGGTAAAGCGTTGACGCTCTCCAAGGCTGTAACCGTGTTGAATCTGCCCAACGTATAGGTTGGACTTATCAACGACTAGCAAGCCATCCCGCACAGTGTAGGTATCTCCGGCATCGCTACTATTCACAAAGAATTGCGCGAAAAGGTCTTTGTAAATGAATCGCGTTTGGCCGTACATGTAACGCCAGTTTTTGGCTTGACCGGCACCGAGACCCGTCAGTTCTATACCAGTGGTTTGCGTGCCACCGAAGGCAAAAATCGCCATCAGATCATCGTTGGGCTTATAATCCACACGAGCTTCGCCGCCCGCTCTGTATGTATCAAAGATCGGTTCACCTGGACCTTCAAGGTCTTCTTTTGACCGTCCATCTTCCCAATCATCCCCTCTGAAACCGTTGACTGAAAGCTTATAGCCGAGCGTTTCATTGACAACGCCGGCATGTCGAAGCGAACCGAGCATCACACCCCGCTCACCGCCGCCAATGCTGACCGTCGTTCCTTGAGAGGTAAACGGCGAGCGGGTGAGGATATGCATGACACCGTTGGCACTGTTTGGACCGTAGAGTGCGGAACCGGGACCCGAGACCACTTCAATCTGTTCAATATCCTCGCTTGAAGTTGGGATGAGGCTGTAGGCGTTGACACGCAGAGAGGGAATACGAGCAATCCGATTGTCAACAAGCGCCAGCAGTGAACCCGAAAAAACGTTGTTGAAACCGCGGACGACAACATGCGATGAGCCCAGTCCAGTATTCACAACGTCCACCCCGCGCACTGATTTCAAGTGTTCGGTGACACTTGGTGCAACACGGTCTCTGATTTGTGAACCGGTAACAAGAGCGACCGATGCTGGAGCTTCAAGTACCTTTTCTCGGCGGCGCGATGCCGTAACGGAAACTTGTTCCAGTTCAATAACCTCTGAAGAGAGTGCAATTTCTACCGATGTGGTTCCGTCAGCGGCGAGATCAACGTTTGCCATCGTTTTATCGGTATAACCGGGGGCAGATGCGGTTATCGTGTAGACACCAGCAGCCAAATCCGCAATTTCAAGCATACCGGATGAATAGCTAAGACTTTCATTGAAAGTACCGTCTTGGGACATGACAGTGATGGAAATATCGTTCAGTTTTTCGCCGGTTTGGGCATCCACCACTGTAACACTCAAGGTGGCGGCTTGTACCGACACTGCAGCGACACACAAAATGGCAACCAAGGCGAATAACAAGACACTATGTTGCTTCAATCGTTTCATCTATTACCTCCCCTATTTGGGTAACGGTTGGCAACTGCCTCCATAAGCAGCAAATACAAACCAACTAATTAACGTAATTGATTGATAAGGGCTTAATTCCGGTGTTCCCACTAGCGTGGCAAATCGGATTACATACCTATACTACACACAACATACAGACACATCATTTATATTATAACAATATATCCGTTATTTGACAACATTTAGGGGTATTCATCAAGTTGAAATTCACATTTTTTTCAGAAAAAAGATGTTCCCAAGCTTTTCTTAACCAATTTCGACAATAAAAGTCCCCGGTTTCAATGTAGAAACGGTTTCAATCGCATTTATGTCGTATCATCTAGATTGCTTGTCGATAGCTTTCTAGCATACAAATTGGATACAATTCTTAATGCAGCCACAATCCATACCCTTCACGCAATAGTGAGTACCTCCGCCGCAACCAACCCTTCCAATCGCCAGTCGCTCAATATTTCCTCCGCGACAACCGTTGTCATAATCGCTCCCGTCTGTTTCGCGGCGAGATGCCAACTCTCCTGATGACGGGCAAGTGCATCGCGATACCGTTTTTCGGCAGCGGCATCGACGAAAATCTCCTGCACCGCATCCGTCTCCGAGTCAATGAGTCGGATGTTACCACGTTCGGTCGGATCCACATCAACCTCCGCCAAGACCTGCACAACAACGACTGCTGTCGCCCGCTCGGCAAATTGAGCCAATACCGTCAATGGATCTCCGGGCCAGAGCAGGTCGCTGAACAGTACACGCAATCCGAACGGACGCCACGACGGAGGGAGTTTGACAAATGATGTTGAAAGGTCTCCACGGTACGCAAAATCGATCTCGTCCCAAATTGACGGACGGTCTGTGCCATTGCCCACCTGCCGACAACCATCTCCCGCAATCCAAGCGGCGTGAGAGTATCCGACATTCGATGCCGCAGTCGCAAAGACCGCCGCTAGCCCGAGCGTCGCTTGCGCCTTGGGGCTATCTTCGAGTGCCATGGAGCATGAACCGTCAATGACGACATCCAGATGTGGACTGACTTCGTCCCGGTATAATTTGACGGTCAATTTATCGCTCCGTGCGAAACCACTCCAGTCGATTCGGCGTAGGTCGTCGCCCGGTTGGTATTCGCGGTGATCGATAAACTCTAGCGAACTTCCCGGACGTTTCCCCATTTGACTGCCGGCGATCCCGAAGGGGACATTGCGCGGTGCTGTCAAGGCGTATCGCGCACCCGCACGTTCACCGTCTATGAGATATTGTTGATAAGCTTCGTTCATACGGTTTTGATGACCTTCTTATTTTCGATGACGAGTAGAGAGGTGTTAAATGCACCCTACCTCTCGCGCCCCGTTCGTCCGCTAGCGCGCTTTCGCGCTTGACTTAAGGCGTCCAGCATTCCATCTCGATCGGAAGATACTTCAGGTTTCTCCGGTTCCTTCGGTGTGGACGGTGTCGTTTCCTCCTCGGAAGGTGGCGTGGCAACTTGAGTCACTGCGCGGTCTTTCCTCGGTATGCGTTGCGACACCGCTTCTATAAACCGCCGCCCACGTCTCATGGATAGCAACCCTGTGCGGCGTTCCAAGGTTTCGAGAAGTAGCAGGAGGAGTGCAGCAATCAATAGCCACGGTTGAAGTGATATCAGTCGAGGCTGTCGTGGCAAATCATCCCAGATTTCACCCAGATTAATCCGTTGTTTCCCATCGGTCGCTTTCGCAAGTCGTTCCATCGTCGCAAGCCCCGATCCTGTGTGAGCGGGCGTGAATTCTGGCGAATATGGCAGACAGACAGGAGGCAGCGATATGTTTCCGCCTCCCGGTATCTCCACTGTTATCAATACCGTTTCACTGCCGTGGATTGGGATATCGACTGTAAGCATATCGGCGGATGTCCAAGACAGCTTGGTTTCATCGACAGACGGCGTTTCTCCAACAACACCACGGAGCACCTTAACAGTGGGCAGTTCTCTGAAAACCTCCGCCTCCCGTTCTGGATTAAGGTGAAGCTGCACCACATTGATTCCATTTTTGACCTTTTGCGTCAGCAGCATCCCGTCGGGTAGGTTCACAGCCTCGCCCGCTGTCCAGCGCACGAGGCTCGTGAGAAAATTGCCAACGTCCTTCCAACCTGCAATGGGACCCGTATGCACTCCATCCGCTTCACCCGTGTAGCAGAGCACCCGCCCAATCCCCGCTTGCCACGCCGCCACAATGGGTGCTTTGTACTCATCCACCGTTACAGCCGCGAGGTTTGCGTCAGGACGGATGTAACAGAGATTGTAGCCACCGATCGGAGACGGTATCTGATAACCCCTGCCGGCTAGCGAAACCATGCCTCCCGTCGTCCGAACTGTGGTTGGCTCATCAATAAATGTACTACGCGCCACAACGAAGGTATCTTGGGCGAACAGACGTGGCAACTCTTGGGCATTTTCGGTAAAAAAACAGCGTCCATTGCCGCGGTTGGCGATGTCCCGCAGCAGTTCAGCATCAACGTCACTGGGTGTGCCCAGTCCAACGACACTGACAGTGATATTGGCTTTTCGGCACTCCTCAAGCAGCTGGCGGTATCGTCCGGGTTCCTCCGAGTCAGCAGCATCTGCAAAGAGGATAATATGCCGGGTGCCGGCTTGGGCTTTCAGGAGCATCGTAGCAGCGGCAGAAAGTGCCTTGTAGATGAAGATTCCACCACCCTGTGAACCGATGCGCAAGATATCGCTGCGGACGTGCGATCGATTTTCGACGGGTGCAAGGTCTACGATGGTGTGAGGTGAACTATCGACTGCAACCACACCAAATTCATCCATCGGTGATAGCATATCAAAAACCTCTGCTGTAGCGAGGTTTGCAAGTTGCATCTTCGTCCTGCCGCCGCCCACCGTCATTGACATACTGCCAGATCTGTCCATCGCAACTACGATAGCAAGTGATAGCTTCCGGTGCTCTCGCCGCAACTCCATTGAGACCGGCATAATCGGTTCAAGCGACGAACGGAAATAGCCGCCCGGTCCGTAAGCGTGTTCTCCACCCGTCATCATAAACCCTGCTCCAGTCTCTTTCACCCAAACCGCGAGGTTCTCCATACCGTGGAGGCCAATCTCGGTCGCTAATACATTCTCAATTAGCACAGCGGAATATCCTGACAACTCATCGAGCGACCAACGGTATGCTGACGGTGGGGCGGTTCTCACATCCAATCCACCTGCCTGCAGCAAGCGCGCTAGCCCGGAATCGGAAGTAGTAGTGGCGTGCAAAATCGGACGGAATCCCTCGATACCCACCAGAATCTTCGCTGTGTTATTCTCTGACACTGGATCGGTTTCAGTCCCCGCGACCCGCACGGTGTATTGATGCGTTCCCGGTTGTATCGCTTTATCCCGAAAGATGAGACGACTCAACCCGGAGGGCACTTTTCGCGTACCAGCCGCCAAGCGTTGGTTTCCACGGAGGAGTTCAAATGAGATTTCGCCCGACACTGGCGCGTGTATCCACGCAGCAAGCATGAAGGATTCGCCGGGGTTGACCGTTTCTGGCGCGTCTATATGGGAAATGGCGACATCATTTGTAGAAGCCCGCTGCATGAGGCGGTAATCGAGGGGGACGCCCCGTGCTGTAGCCTGAGCTGTTATCCCCGATGGGTCTTTGCCCGTCCACCTTCCATCAGAGAGTAGGAGCACCCTGCCGGGCGCGTCCCGTGGGATGAGTGCCATCGCTTTCTCAATAGCACCATTCAGGTCAGAGGCATCACCGTAAACTTCGTTGACAAATCCAGCGAACTTTCCACCTTGGGGAGATTGTTCGATGGCGGCAACTCTGCCAAAGGAGACGACAGCAAGATTAGAATCACTTCGCATGGCACCTTGGATTAAATCGATTGCTTCTTTCTGCCTCGCCTCGTTGTCAGGAGGCATCGACTGGCTTCTGTCCGCCACGACGACAATCGTGCCTGCCCGGCTCGGCAATTTTATAGCCAACCCACACATCGCTAGCAGGATCAGAATCAGGATCGCCAGACGCAGCCCTCCCATAAGACGAGAAGGTAGTTTCCATACACGCAGGGATATAATCAGGGGAATGAGCAGCAGCAGCCAGATTGGATGGAGTAGTGTCATGGTGGCTGAATGTGGGTTGAGGTTAAGAAGTGACAAAAAGAAACCGAGTTTTTCCGAAAAACTCGGTTTCTTTCCTATATAAGTAGGTACAAAGCAGGAAACCACTCAGAGGGTACTTGAGACAACACACTTCAAACAGGGGGTAAAGGCTTATGCAGCCGGTGGCGTCAGCATCTCGGCGATGTCTTCCGGCAGCTCCAGACTATGTTTCCGCTCAAAGTCCGGAACGCTTTCGTAGTCATTACGAAACTCCGCAACGATATCCAGCCCCATCGCTTTGGCAATAGTCAGATCTAGTTTAGCTTTCTCCCATTCTTCCAAGTGTAACCACGCCTCACCACGATTGTTATAGGCTTTGGCAAAATCGGATTTCAGATCTATCGCTTTATTATAGTCTTCAATGATACGGTCAAACTTTCCTTTTTCCTTATAAGCATTACCACGATTGTTATAGGCTTCGGCAAGGTCAGGATTCAGGTCTATCGCCTTGTCATAGTCTTCGATAGCACGGTCAAACTTTCCTTTTTCCTTATAAGCATTACCACGATTGTTATAGACTTCGGCAAGGCCAGGATTCAGGTTTATCGCCTTGTCATAGTCTTCGATGGCACAGTCCAGCTTGCTTTTTTCATAATAAGCAATACCACGATTGTAATAGACTTGGACAAAATTCGGGTTCAGTTCTATCGCTCTGTTATAGTCTCTGATAGCGAGGTCATAATTGCCTTTGCCACGGTAAGCAGCCCCGCGATTACTGTAGGGTTCAGCATAATCAGATTTGAGTTTTATTGCCCTGCTACAGTCTTCAATGGCAAGGTCATAATCGCCCTTGCTGCGATAGACAGCCCCACGATTGTTGTAGGCGATAGCATAACCTCGTTTCAAATCTATTGCCTTGTTAAGATCCAAGATAGCCCGTTCATGCTCGCCTTTGTTACCGTAAGTTACTCCACGATTATTATAGGCTTCGGCATAGTCTGGTTTCAGTTTTATCGCCTCGGTATAGTCTGCAATAGCTAGGTCAATCTCGCCTTTATTGTCGTAGACGATGCCGCGACTGTTATAAGTCTCGGCAAGATTTGGTTTGAGTGCTGCGGCCCTGTTCAAGTCTTTGATGGCACGTTCAAATTCCCCTTTTTTACCGTAAGCCACACCCCGATTGCCATAGGCTTCGGCATAATCGCTCTTGAGTTGTATCGCTTTGTTATAATCTTCAATCGCACGATCAACCTTGCCGTTGAGTTCATAAGCGTAGCCACGAAAGCTGTAGATAGGTGCGTAGTCCGGTTTTAACTTAATTGCTTTGTCGTAGTCTTCAATGGCTCCATCGTACTTCTTGGTGACCAATCTAACATTGCCTCGTTGAAAATAACCATAGTAGTCCTTGTTTTCACCGTTTGGTCTCTTCTTCATGGTAGCTTTTCTCCATCGTTGGAAGTGACAAGTGTTAGATCATAAGAATGCCTAGCAGTATTCCTTTCAAAAAAACCGAGTAGATCAGCAAATAGTGTTTTTTCCGAGACTCCCATTTTTACCAACTCTGTTCTCAGACTTTCCTTATGTTCAGCCGGGATAATGATTTCTTGAGTAATCATCTCCCTATCAATTTCAGGCAAGCCAAATAGAAACACCGATTGCTGCATAGTCATCCGTTCGGTATCCACCTTCCGACTGTCCAAAGTGGGTGCCCAAAGATACCACTGATTTCGATCCACGTCAAAAAACGCTCCCAGATCGCGCTCAAGTTCTTCCATTGTTTTTATCTCTTCAATTTTCCTACTATCATTTTCTAACACAACAACCTTGCCATTTGTATCCTCATCATTCTCTTTGTTGCAGGCAAACCAAAGGGCAACCAAGGGATTGAATGTAAAATCGATCAGCCCTGTTGCTACTCTGTTATGCTGCAAATGTGCCATACATTCCAACGGGTGTAGGCCCCTGTATGTAGATGGATACTTTAGCTGAATCTCATTAACGATTTGTAACAGATAATCCCGATGCGGAGAACGTAACACATCAGAGAGGCGATTATATTCCGCTACCGATGCCTGTTCCGATACCGATGCCCGTTCCGAAGGACTAACACTAATTTCCAAACGACGATAAGCACTGCTGTTCACCTGCCATTCTTGGTTTTCCTGTCCTCAATAGAGATAACTTTTTTCCGAGTCGGTTATAGTGTTTATTTCGTTGATGCAATCTGCTAAGTTAGCTATCTCAATTGGTTCATTCATAAGTTGCTGTTCCAGTTTTACCCCCTGATGCAAGTTGTCTAAATCTGGATTAACTATATTTTGGGAAGCGTGTTTTTTTATTCTTGCATTGCTTGGATATGTCTATCCAAGTGTAGCGGGGCAGCTTTTTCCGCACCGCATCACCGCGCTGTGGGACATACTCGATTGAATTCATCATGCTTCGCCACCCACCGCTGGTCCAGTGTCCACTTCACCATGCAAGTTGTACTCAGTCACTTGAGCTAAAAGATCATCTAACTTCAAACCGGATGATTTCACAAGTGCAATGACCAACTCCGTACCGCGAAGCGATAATTCGACTGGTGAATTGGGTTCAAGTCCAATCTGGCTAGCAAACGGTTTGGGAATACGAAGGACTAAACTATTACCCCATTTCTGTACACGAGTTTCCATATCTTTTCTCCTTCCAAATCGTAGATATAATGGATATACATTGAAAATCAGAATTTGTCAAGACGAATTTTGTGTTCGATCATCTGTTTTTATGTTCAGCTTGGACAGATTTGGATTCGTCAATCCCCTACAATCGCCGCGTAGACCAGTGGCTTAACGGTATGGCTCAATGCGGAAAAGGGGATGTGCTGCGCTAAGGTAATTGTCACCAACTCATCCCGCGGCGAGATCCAAAATTCGGTGCTGGTTCCGCCGATCCAGCCGTATTCACCGATCTGGGAGGTAGGCACCCAGTCGGTCTGTTGGACGCGAACCGAAACGCCAAGTCCGAAACCAAGCCCTCCATAGCGGTCTTCAGGTTTTTTATCGAGCGGTATCAGGTTTTCAGGTAAATGGTTGCGGGTCATGAATTCGACGGACTCTGGTTTCATCAACCGTTGCCCAGACAAGAGTCCATTGCCTGAGAGCATCAGGCAGAACCGAGCGAAATCCGATGCTGTCGAGACCAAGCCTCCGCCGGCGGATAGGAATCTCGGTTTCTTTATAAAACTGGTCTTGGATATACGTCCGGTGCCGCCCTCCGGTGCGTCGATGGTCTGTAAGCCTCCCGTCGGTTTTTGACCGTACATGCCTGCCAACCGATCAATCTTCTCCGCCGGCACATAGAACCCGGTATCAGTCATGCCTAACGACTGAAAGATTCGCTCGGCTAAAAACTGGTCGAAGGGTTGACCGGAAGCAACTTCGATGAGCCGTCCCAAGACATCGGCGGCGATGCTGTAGTGCCATTTTGTGCCCGGTTGATATAATAGTGGGATTTTGCCGAGCCGCTCGACGAGTTCCTGTAGGTTGCACTCGTGCAAATGGTCTAAGCCTGCTTTGCGGTAGAGCTTATCGACTGCGGTATTGCCGCCCATGTATCGGGCAGCACCGGGCAAGCCAGCGGTATGCTGCATCAGATCTTGAACGGTCATTTCCCGGTCAGCCTTGACCGGCGTGAACACATCGGCATCAGGATCCTGTGCCATCTTCAGTCCACTTAATTCGGGCAGATATGTCGAAGCCGGTGCGTCGAGCGTTAGTTTGCCTTCCTCGCAGAGCATCATCACCCCTACGGCAGCAATCGACTTGGTCATCGAGTAGATTCGGAAGATCGTGTCTTTTTGCATCGGCTTATCGGCTTCGATGTCCATCATGCCGTATGCCTCAAAATGGGCAACCTTGCCGCGCCGGGCAACAAGTGTCACCGCACCAGCGAGCTGCTTCTCGTCAATGAATCTTTGTGCCGTTGAGGAGATGCGTTTAAGCCGCGCCGCCGAAAGTCCTACCGCGTGAGGGGCGGCGGTCAAACCAAGGAGGTCGCTGTCATGGTCGCTGCATGTCTGTGTTTCAGAGATCGGTTGGTTGTTCACAACTTCCTCCAAATTCCGCTGGATAGATATATCCAAGCATTTCACTACCTTACTTAAGTATTGCGCTGGATTTGCCAATCCAGCGCGAGCAGCAGAGAATCTATAGGGGCATCGTACCGGCTCGGCTTGGATAGCCATATCCAAGCCTCAAGTCTATATTGGTCAATCGAAGCAATACATCAACAGGAATCGCTGAATTTGCCAATGTGCAGGGGCTGATGATATTCACCGTCGTGTTACCGTAGCAGTTTGCGCACATCATCAATTGGAATAATACATGGTGCATTGGCGAGATAAAAGCCAGCACTTGACCAGATATAGTTTTCGGGACTTTTACTTAGCCCCCAATGCGGTTGGCATGGATTGTTGTGAATATATTTTTCTGGAGCAAGAAAGTCTCAGACACCACATCCTTGGCGTTGTAGCCATCTTCCCAGATTTTATAAATCTGCTTTTCGCGTCTTTTCACTTTTGCTTGAAGCCGATCAAGTACTGCTTGTTTTCCCTCTATCTTCAAGTGCCGAATTAGTCGATCAGCAGTCTGCCGTTTGAAGTCTCTGAGAACGCTAGACAGTGGGTCAGTGGCAGAAAACCGCGCAATACAGTGTAAATGATTTGGCATGATAATAAAACAGAAGAGCTGCATCCGCTTGTGAAGATGGAAACAATCAAGGGTATCTATCAGCAGACGTTTGACGACATCACGTTGGAAGAGATGAGTATAGTCAACAGCTTTCGTTGTAACAAAGTAGAGATTTTCAGAGCGAAAGTTGGGCCGCCAATTAGACATTTATTCCTCCAAGGGGGTAGTAGAGCACCCCCAACTCAGCTTGGATACCCATATCCAAGTCTTCCACTACGTCACTTTAACATTACGCTGGATTTGGCAATCCAGCGCGAGCGATTGGAAAGTAGTTGCACATCTTCCTGCTCGGCTTGGATAGACATATCCAAGCCCTCTTTGCACATGCACAGTGGATTTGGCAATCCACTGTGAGCAGTAATGCTTGTTCACAAATTACTCCAAGTTTCAATGGATTTGCCAAGCCATCGGGAGCCGGTTGGGAGCAGCTGCACACCTCCCCGATCGGCTTGGATAGACATATCCAAGCATTTCACTACCTTACTTATAGTGGATTTAACAATTAACGATACATATTGACAATATCCTCAATCGGCTTATCCGCATTGTATGAACGGAGCCGCTTTATATTTGCAAACTGATGTTCAACAGGATTATAATCCGGCGAATAAGGTGGCAAGTATAACAACGACGCGCCACAGCCTTGTATCAGTGCTTGGGTTTGCTCGGTTTTGTGAATCCGTGCATTATCCATTATCACGACACTCTTGGCGTCTAAATGTGGAGATAACTCTTCATCAAGCCATGTATTAAAGCTTTGTGCATTACAACTGCCCGATAATAACTTTGGGGCAATCAACTTATTATTCAATTGCGCCACTATCAAAGTCATCGTGCGGTTTTTTTGGCTCGGTATCAATCCCTGGACACATTGTCCCCGGGGGGCATAGCCATAACTTCTGAAGGTTTCATCTGCAAAACCGGTCTCGTCGAGGTAAACTAACGTTTTGCCTGATGCTTTTTCCGTTGCGAGTTGCTTCTGATAGGCTTTACGTTTTTCTGGACATTGCTCCTTATATCCAATCGTTTTTTTTTTCGCGTGTAACCGAGTCTTTTTAGACCATAGGCAACACAGGCAGGTGAAACCCCAAAGTGTTTAGCGCGTTCTTTATGGGTTTGGTCGGGGTGTACCTTGACATGTTCAGCGAGGGCTGTTGGGTCAAGCAGTCTGGGTTTTCGGGGACCCGGTTTTCCACACTTCAGTGGGTCTGGGGCATTGAGCCATCGGTAAATCGCAGTCCGACCGACGCTGAAGCGTTTTGTCGCTTCTGTTTTACTGCCACCATTTTCTATGAATTGAAGGACGCGTATGCGTAAATCTGATGAATGTGCCATAATTTCAACAGGATAACATACATCTGAAAAATTGTCCCTTTATTTCTTGGGTTTACTATAAGTATTGCGCTGGATTTGCCAATCCAGCGCGAGCAGCAGAGAATCTATAGGGGCATGCCTCCATGTAATTGATGCTCTCTATCCGGTTAATGCGTCCAAACTTTTATGCTTGCGGAGAAAGCATTGTTGTGATATTTTCCGGCAGATTCGCACCATTTGGCTACGCGAGGAGTTCTCTCAACCTCGTGGACCGGTAGGCAAAAATTTTCTTTATGTCTGGAGCGACGAAAAACTTTTGGACAAGCCTGCCGCCAAGGACAGCGTAGTCCACCTCATCTCTTACCAATGTACCATCGGTAACGGAAACAAAGGTATGTGTATGAATCCAACGACGGTAGGGACCCCGGCGTTGTTCATCAACGAAAGAGTGAGGTGGATTCCAAGCGGTTATCTCGCTCTGCCAACGGATCGGAATACCACGCAATTTCAGACGATAGTCAATTAGCGTTCCAATTTTCATCTCAATTGGAGTGGGCGTAAGCATCTGGAAATTGAGCCAAGGCGGCGTTATCTCTGCAAGGTTGTACGCATCTGAAAAAAAGCGGAATAACTCGTCTTGCGACTTCTCGATTTTTTGTTCGGTTCTCAAGTGAAAGATTTTCATTTTTTATTGGCGTTTTGAAAGGCAATGGATCAAATGTTCACACCGGGGGTATTGTTTCGGATTGAGTAATAAAGCGTTAGAAACCAAGTTTTTCCGAAAGGCATTTGATTGTGCTACGTTTCACGTTTCACGAAAATCAGGTGTAGTGTTAAAATACCGATGGCGAGCAGCAGGAAGAACCACGCAAAATTTTGGTAGCCCCACCACCGCAATGTCGCTTCCCCCCAATCACCCCAACGCCCCGTAGCCTTATCCGTGAGGTCTGACTCGGCTTGGTAGAGCGCGTTTGAGGAGAAGACATATTTATCCACACCAGCGTGTATCTCATAAATACCAACCGCTTCAGCTTTGAGGTTTATCGTCCTGTCTGGCACAGATTGTATAGACATCTCGCCATCGGGTGAAAGAATCTCCACAGATGTGATGCCCATCTTAGTTCTTAGTACGGCAACCTCACCCAACCGAAGGTTGGGGCGTTCTAAGCCGGGGGTTTGCGAGGCTCGCCACTGAAGGAGATTCCACATCAGAATGGGCCAATTCGGCGAGTTTTGGAGCGTTGACAGGTCTAGTCGAAGCCTCAATCGGATTTCATGGGCTCCGGTGAACCGCTCGGTGTCGGTCAACAAGGGCACATTTCCGGCGGTGATAATCGGTGTGCCCATAAACTGCTCCTTCGCACCAGCCCCCCACACCACACCGCCGAGCGAAAGCCCTTCGGTCAAAGGGTGTGTCAAATCAATGACAAAGGGCCCAAGATAAGCCGAAGCCTCCTGTTCGGTGATAATACGTATAGACCATGTCTCGGCGGAGTCATCGGCAACCGCTGTATCATCAAGAAATACCAATTCAGGTCCTGTTTTTGCCGACAAAGCCCTATCGGTTGACGCCAGTGCATTCTCAATGAGAGAACGGAGTCGTGGCTCTTGAATACGGACATCTACAAGCACCGGCTTTCGGCGTTGCGGCAAGAGCAAAACTTCGTTATCAATTGCAAGGGCATCATCGCCAATCTGTGCCCGCAAAAGCGGCGTTTCAGGCGGAAGATTCAGGAAAATCCGACGTGTTGCCCGCGGACCGATTTCAAGGGTCGATCGGCGCAGAAACGAAGATGACGATTGGGAAGCAGCGTCATCAACCCCTACGACTAACTCTGTACTGCTCGCGTGTGGTGAGAGATTGGTTATCTCCAACAGGCACCGCTCACCCGAACCGGTGGCAGTTCGTGTGGCATTGACAAACGCAATGTTGGGTCGCGGGATTCCGAACGCCCACCACTGCATTCGGTCTGCTCCTAGTATTTGCGGCGGAGGTTCATCTGTCAAAACAAGGATGAGTGCTTTCGCACCTCCAAGCTCGGCGGCGAGGTTTACCGCTGCCTCCAAGTCCGCAGATGGCGAAAGACATCCCCACGCTTCAAGTTGCGCTATCGCTTCATCCGCAGTTCGCGCTGCTTCGTTCAACACCTGCGGCTCTGTGCCCGCGAGCACGTAGCGCACCGCATAGCGACGGTTGGCAAGTAAATTGAACCCTTGGGGCGCAAGTTGCTCCTCAAGTGCTGCAATCGCTCGGCTTTTGGGGGTCTCGTCAACACCTGCCAACATTGAGAAGGAATCATCAAGGACCACCATCAGTGGCATTGCACCTTGCGCTGTCCGAATGATTGGAGCCGCCACTGCGAATGCGAGTAGTATAATAGCGAGCAACTCCAAAAAGAATAGCAGAGGTGTTTGCAGCCGCTCAACGCGCAATCCGCCTTGGCGCGCCTGCTGCTGGTTCACCCAGAGCATCAGACTAGACACAGGGTAGCGTCGTGATCGGGTGCGTAGCAGATAGATGGCGACAAGTCCCGGAATCGCCAAGAGCGAGAGGAAGCCGAGTGGGAGTGTGAAGGTAGGAATCATGAGTCACCCTCCTCATTGCAAATTCTTGATACGTTAACCGGACTCGTTTGTCTGAGGATTGCTTGCCGCTTTTTCTATGGGGGGGCGAAAGTCGTTCAACTGCCTGACAAACCACGGTAGGCTGAGCGCACCAATAAAGGCCGCACAAAAGCTCGCGATGATTAAACTGAAAGGTACAACCCCACTTTTAGTAAACAAAAATGAGCCAAGGGGACTGGCAACCAGCCAGTTCTCCTCCCACTTCCCGTAGAAAAAGAAGAGGATGAGCGGTATAATCGCCGTTGTAATGCCTAACAGAACGAGTGCAATCACCCATGTGTAGGCACCGGTGACACGGTCTGCCAAAAAGCGTCTCCTTATCAGCGAGGCAGCCAACACATAACTGAAGGTATACAGCCCCAGAGCAGCTAGCGGTCCGATACGTAGCATCTCATCACCAGTTTCCATATGCGGAAAAACAATCAACCATTCCACCGCGGATAGTACGGTCAAAGCTATTATTAAAGTAGACCACGCTACACCACCTGCAGCACCGCTATAAAAGAGAAATGCTAACGGACGGATCACCCATCTGCGTGGAATAGTTTGGCGGACACGCCGCCCTAGGCTCTCCCTCTCGCTGACAGCAACAAACAGACCGATAGAATGCAGAAAGATATGTAAAGTTGCCCATACCATGATTGGGGCGAAGTCGTTCACTCCTATACTCCAGATTGCTGCGCCGCCCCCAGTCAAGAGCCACGCTGCGGTGACGAAGATACGTACAGGGAATGCCCGATTGGTGGATAAAGGGCTTATGAGCGCGGTCGATAGTAGCGCGAAGATGCCGATAAGTGCTATTCCACCGCTCAACACCGCCAAGGCACCGCGCCAGAATTTCCAAGAATCGAGTTGACTTCCGATGCCGAAATCCAGAAGGAACATAGAAAAAAGAGTTATAATGTTAAGACCAACAAAAACAATAACTAGCCAAACCACACCAAGAATCACCTTAAAACCCCGATTGGCAGAGATACATCCGATGAGAATAGCACACTGGATGCCCACCGCCACCACGACGAAATCGAGCGCGAGCAGGATAAAAATCGATGGTAAGTCAATGCCCCGCAACAGGTAAGTGAAGGTCATAAATGGCATACAAGCACTATAAAGCAGGACGGTTAGAATGATAGCAGCGAGAAATTTGCCCCAGATGATTGACCGCGGTCGAAGGGTTGTGATGAATAGGAGGTCAACATTGGCATCTGCCCGCTCGCTTATCAACCGGAAGCCGGTATAGGCGGGTACAAACAACACGCACGTTGCCAACAGATTCCATAGCAAAACCCGAAAAATTGTTAGCCCTGCATCGAAAGACTCGGAAATAGATTCATCTGCTATTAAGAATATCCCCATAGTCAGCAATTGGATGCAGAGAAAACAGATTACTACCACGATTAGGAATTTGCCCTGAACCGCTTGTCGCAACTCTTTGACAACGATAGGATTGAGCCGATCGTTCATTTTTTCAAGGCTGTCGCCGATCGATTTCATTGTACCTCTCCCTTTGTCACGTTCATAAACACCGATTCCAGATCGCCCCCCTGCTGCTTGAACTCGACAATACGGTATCCATCTCGGATGAGGTTTTCGAGCAGATCGCTGCACGCCTCCTCAGAGCCGGTGATTTTTGCCTCTATCTCGTTCCCTAATCGGTTGACCGCCGCAACATTAGGTATCAACAGCAATGATCTATATAGGTCGTCTTGTCGGTCAAGTAACCGAATCAAGACCGTATGCTGCTCGATATCCGGCTTGGCAATTTCTTGTAATGTCCCGGCGGTGATGATTCGTCCCTGTTCAATAATTACAGCACTATCGCAGATTTCCGAGAGTTCGGTTAGGATATGCGAGCTAATCAAGATGGCTTTCCCTTGGTCTGATAGAATTCTCAGCAACTCCCGCAGTTCGACTCGTCCCCGCGGATCAAGTCCGGCTGCGGGTTCATCCATCACTAACACCGGTGGGTCATGAAGGAGGGCTCGTGCAAGGCTGACTCGTTGTTTCATCCCCTTTGAGAGCGCGTACAAGGTTTTGTCCCGAATACCTGTGAGATTGGTAAATTCTTCGATGTTTTCGATTACTTGGCGGCGTTGCATCCCAGTCAACCCGTAAGCGCGAGCGAAGAAGTCGAGGTATTCGTGCACAGACATATCTCGGTGCATGGGAAGAGCGTCGGGCACATATCCAATTAACTGGCGTGCCTGCTCTGGCACCTCCACAATCGAGATATCATCAATTTTGGCATCGCCGCCTGTCGGTTCATCCAGCGTTGCCAAGATTCTCATAGTCGTGGTCTTGCCGGCACCATTGGGACCGACAAAGCCGATGATTTGCCCCGATGAGAAGCTAAAGGAGATGTCGTCAACCGCTCGCGTTGTGCCAAAGTCTTTTCTGAGGTTGGTGATATTGACTTGCATGTGTATGGTATATTAGGTTTAGGTTGCTATGTAAACTTTCATCAAGGAAAACACCGATTGAATTAGCAGGGAGCGCAGATCTACGTTCCCTTAACACCAAAATCGAAAAGGATTACCCTTCATTCTTCGTCTAAGATACCGTAAACGACAGAACTATATCGTTTTTCCCACACCTTCCGCAGCCCTTCCTCAATAAACGGGGAAGCGTCTAAGGTGGCGATATAGCATCCGGGACGGAGATATTTCTCAGGGTTGATTCTGAGACGTTCGATATTTTCTATCCAATCTTCAGAGGCGAATATGGCACGCAAGTTAGTCGCCATCTTACGGTAAATTTTAAGCGGTTTACCAATACTATTAGCGTTTATAATGTAAGAACGTTCCAAAAGGCGATCCGTTATCTCCCACCGCTGCTCCGGATGTTGAACAGAAACGCTAACATCGTCGGAAAGAAGTGCACCATGCTTTCCCATCTCATCTCTTAATATTGATGGAAGATTCCCCATATCCAGTGCCTGATTGATAGAAGGATCCCACAATTCAAACTGAAATATCTCAGCGGACCTATCCTGATGGTCTATACGCAAGTCTGGTTGCGATACTAGTTCTGCTTCCGCTCCCGCAGGAATATCTGTTGCGGAATAGATTGTGCCATCTCTATCCTTCAACCAGAATTGGCTTATATCGGCACCCAGTCCATTGACAATCCTCAAACTAGCGTCCGCTCCCCTTCTGATCGTTACGCGCTCACGCCTTGTCTCGCTCTTACGAATCATAAAATGCGCTGGAACGCGGGCAGCTATCCAACCGTTTGCTAAGTGCTGGTCGTGTGTCCAATTGATCCTAAGAGCTTTATTTGCAGAGCTAGCGGAAATTTGGGGCGTTAGCTCTGTCTCATAGTCGAAGTGCAATCCATCACCTGGGGTCAGTGCTGAATAGAAAGCGGTCCAACCAATGGTTGTAGCGCGGCGAGCCCCTTCGTCAAGGATCGTCAGCCCCTCCGTCCGAAGCTGTCCTTTCCACCCTTCGGCGAAGGTTGCATAGGCGAACACAGCGAGACAGGTAATCAACGAGATGACTGGGGTTGTCCAAAGCATCCAGATACGCCGTTTTTTATGCGACAACACAATCAGGTTCGCTGGACCGATCACCACGACAAAAAGGAGCATCAGTAAAAACAGACCCCGCACAGGAATCCCCAGCTTGTTTACCACCGGAAACATGCGGTTCGCTTCTTCAACCGAGATACCCGATCGCCAAGGAACTGTGGTCTTCAGCCATGACTCCACAACCCATCTCCACTGGCTCTGACCTAGCTTTTTTGTATCCAGCCCAGAGCTCACGATACACTGGCCAAAACTAACATCGTAGACGGCAATCCCCGCACCGGTGTGAAGTTCAGATTTCAGCGATTCCTTCAACCCCCAGCTTTCGGGGAGTTCCCGTCCTCCTAACACCAACAGGGCACCGCCGCACTCTACGTAACGCCATAGCGCAGACTGAACATCAGGCGGCATCTGCCGGACATCCTCGTCCGTGACGATGACGCCATCGTAGCGTGAGAAACCGAGCCAGTTTGTGCTCCACTCTGACACAGGCAATCCAAGATCAATCGTTTGGTAGGGGGCACCTCCGCCTCCCGAACGTGGAAATCCACCCCCTGGAGGTGATCGACTGATTGAAGAGAGAGGACTGAGTAGCGTATCAACGTGGGGGTGTAGTGCCGTGGTATCCACATTTCGACTAATCAAAATCCGGAGTGATAGAGGGAAACGTTTTACACGCGCTCCCATTCGACCGTGTTGACCCCCGGATAACAATACCTCCTCCCGTTGTATCTCACCGTCAATAGCAATCCCCAATTCACTGCCGGACGCCAGCAGCACAGGTGGCTGCAGCAAAGAGACGTGGACCGTTGCGGACGGACCGACAATAACCGAGCGGGTGATTTCTCGGATTCGATTTCCAGAAACGCCCAAAACTGATTTCGGCAAAATCAATGTCACTTGGTGGGTTTTGTCGGGTGAGTAGTTCGATACAGCAATCCTGTATTCCGCATATCCGTGCGAAGTGTCGCCAGTTGGTTGGAGTCCAGGTGTGATTGTTATGTCATCAAAACGCTGCTGTGCGAGGGTATCGGACACAGTGCAGCACATCCACACAACGACCAGAAAAGAGATGATGCACAGGGCAGAATATTGAATTGTTGATTGTCTCATGTTCATGCAGTTATAGAAATAACGTTTCACTGTCGTAATTGCTAAACCGTTGCTGGATCCACAGCCACAATACCCGCGGGGATGTAGCGGGCAAAATCTGCCGTGTTGAATGTCAGGATATGCGTCACACCATGCGAAATTATCGCAGCGACCAATCGAGCATCGTGAACCTGAACGCCTGACACATCATAATTAACGACAAGCCGTCTCCATTCAGAATACACGGCAGGCAAATCCGGAAGCAAAGGAAAAAGCTGTTCGATGCGCCGCAAGTGCTGATCTGCTTCCAATGGCGTGAGTCCAAAACCATTTCGGTCAATGGGACGAGTTGAAGCATTCCAAAATTCTGCGAAATTTTGCGAGACAGACTGTAGTTGGTGGCCATCTGTCCGTAACTTACGCACAGCAAGTCGAACAATTCGATGACGTGGATCGGTGCGATATGAAAACCGCAGCAAAACATTGGTATCGGTAAGATAAATCACGACTATAAATGTCCTTCGTACAGACCTTCGCGGCTCACCGCGTAATCAGATAATGGTAGGCAATTAGGTCCAACAGACACCATAAATTCGTCTGCCAATTGATCTGCCAAGGCTTCAAATTCATCATCAGATAACTGTGGATTATTACTCATCAATGTTTCCACTTCAACTTCAAGGACCTCCAGCAACAAATGACGAACGGCATCTATCTCACCCAAGGATACACTTTTGCGTATTTGTCTCTCAATGTCAGGAGAGATTTGAACTATGATTGTCATTGTCTTTTACCTCTCATCCTTATTGGTATGCAGCGTGTCCAAACTTTATAGGTCAAATCATCAACCGACAACCCTTCTTTTCTTCTTCTGTCTTTCCTATCTTCCAACAACCTAACTTCCGTGAGATAAACTCACGCCGAACGAATTTCAAGGTCATCAGGCAGATTGAGGTCGGTCTCGTCGAGGAAGGCGAGGAGAGTATCCACAACCGTAAAGGTATCCACACCGTCAAATCGGGCTTGATAGTTCAGGATCACACGATGGTTCAGAACGGACGAAGCGACTGTTTTTACATCTTCAAATCCAACGGTTGGGCGGCCTGAGAGCAAGGCAGAAGCCCGCGCCGCTTCCGCCATTGCAATTGCCGCGCGTGGTGAGGCAGCGTATGTGACATATTTTTTTACCTCTTCGGTGGCTTCAGGTGTGTTCGGCTGGGTAGCAGCTGTCAGGCGTGAGATGTAACGCGAAACCGGCTTGGGCAGGAAAATCCTATCCATCACATCAAACAACTGGCGTAGTTGCTCGGCACTCATTGACCACGTGGGGACAGGTGGCTCACCGCGTCGACGGGTTGAGATGATGTCGTCGAGCACATCTACGTCGGCATGAGGAACGATCAGTTTGAACAGGAATCGATCCAACTGCGCCTCTGGGAGCGGGTATGTTCCCTCCAGTTCAATTGGGTTCTGAGAGGCAAGGACAAAAAAGGGACTGGGGAGAGTGCGAGTATTGCCAAGCAGGGTGACGGAACGCTCTTGCATCGCCTCAAGCAGGGCGGATTGTGTCTTTGGCGAAGCGCGGTTTATCTCATCGGCGAGCAGGATGTTTGTGAATACTGGACCCGCTTGGAAGCTCATCTCGCGTTTTCCCTCTGGGGTTTGCTGCAAGATATGTGTGCCGACGATATCACCCGGCATCAGGTCGGGAGTAAATTGTACCCGATTAAAATCGAGACTTAGCAATTGTCCTAACGCTTTGACAAGCGCGGTTTTACCGACGCCCGGCACCCCTTCAAGCAGGATATGTCCTTGACTCAGGATACCAACGAGCACCATGCGGTGAAGCGCGGTTCGACCAAGTAGAACGCGATCCAACTCTGCAAGCACCCGTGCTGTGAGCTCAACGGCAGGGTTGAGCTCTTCAGGCTGAAGTAGACTTTCGGATTGCTTGTTATCTGGCATGGTTGTTTAGATGTGAAATAGATTGGTAATGCAGCTATCTAGAGAAACCGAATTTTTCGGAAAAACTCGGTTTCTTTGCGTCTACCTAAATTTAATTTGCCACTATCAGTACTTCTTCTGCTTGACGGGGTAGTTCAACAAGAATAAAATAGGATTCCGGATACAAGTAGTCCTCCCCAGATTCGTCTATGACTCTCATATATCCTTCTTGAGTTGCTGCTTCGTCAGGCAGGATTTGGTAGAGTTTCCGCTTTTCAAGGTCTTCGCAATCACTGTTTTCGATGCAAAGCGCGAATTGAGTTTTTTTCATAACTTTTCGCCCAAGGATTGGTTCGGACGAAGATCTGCTTTGCAACATACATCAGGGTCTTTCAAAATACCGCTTAACCGCCCCTTTATGACGCGGTAGAACGGTTTGGTTAAAGGATGAACCGCCGCCAGCGGTCGCGCCGCTGAGTCCCCCTGATTTTGGTGGCAGGCTAGATGTCTCAACCGATGGTGTCCCAACACTAAGTCCCACGATTTCACTGTCCTCAAGAGAGGCGATGTCTGATAACGGCAGGGCTTCTGCTTTGAATTTCGCGTCCTCTTCTGTGGTGCCATCACTCCAAGTCATGGGTACATGGCCGGGACCGCGACCAATGCCTCGACACCACCCACCAATGCACTCGACTACGGACTTACTATCTGCATTCTCAGCGAGAAACGCAGCAAGTCCATCACTATCGCACTGCCCAAGTTTCTCACACGCCTTGAGCGTTTCTAGGTCAATCAGATCGACCGCATGAAGTTCCATCAACTGGTCATAAATGTCGCGTTTAGTAAAACGCAAGGCTGCGGAAATTTCTTTGAGTTGTTCAAGCGTGAGTGAGTTCGGGTCGCCCTTCAGATCGGGAAGCTGTGCTGCGAACAGCGCATTCTCTTGCGCCGCCTCCTGAACCAATCCAGATAAGGCTGTCATCGACTCCGCCAAAAGTTCGGAATCCATCTCCGATCCCTCGTTTATCAACCCTTCCGACAAGGTTTCCGCTTCCGTTAGGCGTTCTGTTTCGCTCAGAGCGTCCTGCGCGGTGTCCGCTGACTCTTGGGAAAGAGTATCCGCTAGATGGTCGAGTGATTCCCACGTCTTGACTGGATCTTCGCCGGAAGCCTCCGCTTGGAGTTGAGCTAGTTTCTCTTCGAGCATCTCAGCTTCGGCTAACTCGATAATCTCCTCCTCCTTGAGGACATCAATCCCGTCCGCCAACTGTTTTACCTCTTCGCGAATGTCAAGGGGTTGTGCCTTAGAGATCTCTACAAAACGTTGCGGTATTAGAAGACTGATAGAAACAAATAGCACGGCACCAGCAAAACGTGCCCAAGAGACACCGCCGCGCCAACGCAAACGGGGTAGGCGAATTGAGGGCATCTGTTTTCGCCAGTTGCCCAGTTCCACAGTTTCTGCTGCCATCACTAACCCACCGGCACCACTGTGTTTGTCGAGGCTTGCTCGAAGAGCGGTTCGGCTCGGAATTTGGCGCAACGCTAATACAACTGCGCAACCGATGGCAAATATTAGACCTATACCGCCGGTCAATAAGGTCAAGGGCGGCATCCCAATCGCCGCACGGAGTATAATGACAACGGTTCCCCAAACAAGCCCCCAAACAGTTGCAACAGCGAGTGTTTTCTTGAGGATTAGGAGTGCTGCCATTTTAATTCTGAACTTACGGATTGTCTTATTGTCAATGTTCATGCAAACCCTCCTGTTGGATATACTCGATAGTAAGAAATTTAGAAGCTACTGTTTTTGACTCCGCAACCGAAAACGAGGTTTATAACCTCTCGCCAGTTTCAAACGGCTTCCATCTCTCCTACAATGACAATTTGTCCACGCTTTCTGCTAGATTAGTTGAAACCCGATCTTTGCAAATGTCTGTTGACATACTCTCCGCCCTAAAGGACGGAGATTGTTGTGTCCTTCAGTAACGGTAATTGCGCTATCAACAAGGATTGGACGGCGAACCGCCTCTTATATCCTCTCCTTCGAGGGTTGATGCCCCAACCCTGTAAATGTTAATTGCAGCATTTCTATCACGGTCATGGATAGCACCGCAACTGTTACACTGCCAGTTTCTATCACGCAGATTCAACGTTTCATTAACAGCACCACAAACCGAGCACGTCTTAGATGAGGGATACCATTTATCAATAAACTTGAGTTTGACACCCTTTTTCGCCGCAATGTATTTCAGTTTTACAACGAAGTCTGCAAAGGCTAAATCACTGACTTTGCGTCCCCAAAGGACTTTCATCCCTTGCAGATTCAAATCCTCAAGGCGTATCTCATCGTATGCGTCGGTCAATTGGTGTGCCAACTCATAGTGGAAATCCTCTCGGTGCCGTTCAATCTTACGGTGCTTCCGTGCCAAGTTCAGCCGTGCCCGTTCTCGGTTCTTTGACCCTTTGTGTTTCCGTGAATGGTTACCATTGGCACGTTTAATAGCATTGAGACTGCGTTTGAAAAACTCAGGCGAATCTATATCGTGTCCGTTATGACCGGTCAGATACCGTTTCAGACCGAAATCAAGTTCCGCATAGCGAGAATCCCGATAAATCGGGACCTGCGATTTTATCCGTCATGACTCGATTCAGGGCGCGTTCTACATGGTCTGTTAGGAGGGTGATATAGACATCACCAACGGAATCCCGTTTGATAGTACAACGTTTCGGATTGCCAAACACATCACGGGACTTGAAGTACTGGTAGATATACTTACCAATACGAATCTTGTTACCGGATAGGAGTTGCCAACCCGCTTGTAACAGGGTGAACGATTTGTATTTACGACGAGCCTTGAAACGGGGACGACCCCATTTCTTACCCTTGGCTCTCGCTTCAAACATTGCCTTGTACCCTTTATCTATCCGTGCTGCTACGTCCTGTATCGATTGGCTCGGCAACTGATTCCAATGGGAAAAACGAGGCAATCCCTTGAGTTTAGATATGTGATTAATTAGCCTAAACTTGCTGATATACTTGCCGTAGATTGAATAGTAACGACGCTGAAGCGCGACACTATAATTCCACACAGAAGCGTGTTCCTCTATCGTCTTGTGCAACTCACCATTGCCGTGATTAGAATACAGTTTGAACTTGTAGGTCTTCATTATGGTCAGCTTTCTAACTTTCATATCCGCTTCAATGGACTGTGAGGGCCCCTACCGTGCGGTAGGGTTGAAGCGCCCTCACGAAAGCCAAAAGAAGTATACCATTTTTTACCTACAAAATCAACCTTTTTTGACTCACTAACGGGGTTTGCCGTTCTGTATCCCCACCCTAAAGGACGGGGTTTTAGAACGGAAGACTTTGATAAGCATACAAATTAGCTTCTAAGGAAATTGCCATTGCGATTGTAATTTGATAACAGTGGATAACAAATACACGCACAAAGTTTTAGTGGTCGTGAGATTCATCTTCTTTGGGTGCCGACCCGATTCGTAGAACATGACCATCTAAGTCTTCCACTCTGAATTCGTATGCCCAAGGATAGTTTATTGGGTGCTCTCGAATCTTCGCACCGCTTGCCTTATATTCCTCATAATATTCCTCGGCATCCTCAACGCCCATCCAGAGCCATGTGCCGGGGTGTCCCTGTCCATCCTCACAGAGCATGATGGAGTAGTCATCGCGTGCTACACTTCCAATATCCGGCGGATCACCCCAATCCCATTCCACCCTGAATCCGAGCACATTTACATAATAATCAATACTCGCGGAGAAATCCCTGACATTTAGAATAGGTATGATACACTCCACCTTGGCATCTGTCTCCTTCACTGGGGTTGTGCTAGACATCTAAAGATTCTCCTTTCATTGCAAAATGGACAACGCCGGTTCAATGTAAGAATAATGAGACAGAAGGCAGAAAAGAAAGGTAAGATACTTTCTCTCGGAACTCAGCACAAGACGCTGAACTAACGTTAAGATACATCATGTATAGACAAATGTCAACAGGAATACAGTACAAAGCAACGAACAGCGCGCCGCCTATTATGACGAGCGCGAATTAGAAATTACTAAACAATTCGCCATAGAAAATTACGGAAGCCAATCAATTTTGTCCGCTGTCCGCATGAAAAAGATTGAAAAACGCGCATAACTGGCAGATTTCTTGCATCTTTTCATTCCGAAGATAGCGCGATCAATAACAGACTTGTTAATCAACTAAAACGAAATCCATCAAAAAAAGTTGAAAATTGTAAAGGAGCAGTACAAATGTCTAAACGCAAACAGGAATTGGTAAATTCAGATCTGGCGAGCAAGAAATCACTAGCACTCCCTGCAGCCGTTGCTGGGAGAGGCGATCAGGAAATAGCAGATGAAGTCGGCGTTACAGGGCAGACAGACCCACGTTGCCAAAACTTTGACGAACACCTGATGAAAGAGCGAAAAGAAACGAAAGTGAGCTCCAGACGAACTCAACTCGTCGCCTTGTCAAAAGTTGTCAACAGGGCTTTCACAGGCTGGACAATCAAAACTCAGAGACAGGTATAAAAGTCATCCCTACTGTGCTCAAAGGCACCAGATGAAAATTACCTAGACGAGACCGGGTGCCACCGAGAGAGATTTCGATCAGTCTGAAAATCGCTCAATCTCGGTTGATCCCAACCTTTGACTCAACAAAAAAAGGGGTTGAAAGAAGAGAGGGAAGTGGGGAAGGTGGGAGGAATTTCAGATGTTATCCTGATGGAAAGATGAATAAAAAAATCAACGAAACTGTAATTTTCTTCAACGACGCTACGGGTTTTAACGATTGTCCTGATGAAGAGAGATCTGAAATACGGATAGCTTGCGCCGCATGCAATATGAAACGGGACGTTTCAACGATTGCCCTGATAAAAAAGGGAATGAAAGCAAATAAAGTCATTATTTCCTCATGTTTTTCTTGTTTGTTTCAGCAGCTGTTCCTAAAAAGGGACAGAAAGATTGTCCTCAGATCAATAACGATACTATTGTCCATTCGGTTTCAATTGTAAGCAAAAAAAATAGAAGCAAGACTTGAAACAACCTCTAGACCTTACCTATTCCTCTACGTCTAATATTCTTAATTTCCTCTTTATTAGAGCATGGGTTGCAAACAACGGCGGATTATCGGGACACAGATAACGTATAATTCTCAGAAAGGTTATCGTATGCGTGTAAAATGTGTAATTGGTGTATTCATACTCTTTGTCATGGTAGGCGGTGCTGCGTCAGAACAGGACGAAGTGGGAAAATTGGTCTTTGCCCTCCGCAAACCGTTGGAAAATCGGGACGGCTTCCGAGCATCAACCAGAACGCTGGAAAAAGGTCGGGGCACGACCAAATGGTGGGAGTTCTATCAGTATAATGTCTGCACGATGGATCCGAACGGAACTGATTTCCGCCAACTCACAGACGATGGGGTTTCTCGCAGACCCCGATGGTCACCGGACAGAGAGCACATCGCTTACACATCCGGGGTTGATGGAGCGGAATCGCTCTATGTAATCCGGAGGGATGGCACTGAGAACAAACGACTCGTCAAAAGACAGCACCGCATCCACGATTTCTGGTGGTCTCCGTTGAGTAACGCAATTCTCGTTGTGATTGAGATTGACCGTGCAAGGGATCCACTTGAAAACTGGGCTGTAACGATTGACGGGAAATCGACAAAGCGGTGGAGAACCCGCCGGTGGGCGGAGGGCTGGCTTCACTGGGAGGCAAAAGGCGAAAAGGTCAAAGAACCGAAAAACAAACTAATTGAAGCGTTGCCGGAAGGAATCAGATGGCCCAGGTGGTCGCCAGATCGCAAATGGATCGCGTTTAGGACGGATGGGTTCCTCGCGCTGGCAGAACCCGATGTTGTTGGTGCAACTGGATTATGGTTTCTCCAAAAAGACGAACCTCCTTGCCAAAGGATAGAGGAGTGGTCCCCGGATGGCAAGCAGATCCTGTTTTATACATCGGGTGAAATTTGCATCGCTATTGTAGAGAAAGGACGGTTCAAGAACTATCTGAATCTAAGCCTTTACAAGGGACGGGATGCAACGTGGAGTCCAAACGGGAGTCAGGTTGCATTTATCGGAGGCGATACGAGCGGACGTCGAACCAGTGAAATCTTCACCTTAGATGTTGAAACGGGCAAGATGCAGCAGATTACCTCTACCAGCTACGATTATTTCGATCTCCATTGGCGATAGGAGAAATCTGTCAGAAGGATAGCTCTGTTCAAATAGTTAGGCAAACCTGCACGATAATTATAACAAGGAGATAGCATCAGGAATGATGAAACAGTATAAACATACTCAGATTGGTTATTTCCTTCTCATCGTGTATAGTGTCGTGGTATTGTTCGTGGGTTATTTTAATATTATGACGAATTTTCACCCGCTTGCCTTGATCGGTCTGATCATTATCCTGATCGTCCTTGGGATATTTTCTCGTTTGACAGTGACAGTCGATGACCAGATGATTAAGATTCAATTTGGGGTGAGAATCATCCGTAAGACTTTTCCACTAAAAGAGATTGAGGCATACCGTGTGGTCAAGAACCCTTGGTACTACGGTTGGGGGATAAGATTCACGCCTCGGGGCTGGCTTTTCAATGTTTCTGGTTTCTCAGCGATTGAACTCCAGATGAAGAATGGAAAGACATATCGAATAGGGACAGATGATTCCGATAATTTAGCAGCGGCACTTGATGAAGCTTTAAATGAGGAATCCTAGGTAAGTTTCAACCGTTGTCTCAATGTAGAATTGTCATCACCGACGATACTAGCGACTAAGCATCGTGTGTGCCTTCGATGGCAGCCAAGCATCTTTGATTTCGTCCACAGGATTGGGCACCCCCGGGTACAGGTTTGCTGCGCGCAATTTCGCAGCCAGTTCAGCAGGAGCAGACCTTTCAGCACAACGTAGCCATTTGTCCTGAATTCCTTTTTCAATGGACTCATCTCGTTTTTTCCCTCATAAAACACCATGCCCTCAGTTAAGGAAGCATTCACAAGTTGACCTGTTTTATCATTTGTAGGACTTACGCAGTTGAACGCTCAAAAGCCCTGTAGTTCGGCGATGCATCGCCGCAGTACACAATTTCCAACGCTCGATGAATCCCCGATTTATCGGGACAGGCGGGCAACTACATTCAATTCGTAGGCTTGTAGTAAGTCTCGGACTCTCGAAACGGAGGCGATTTATCGCCCGTCCGACGCGCAATGAATTGCGCTACTACAAACTGAATGCGTAAGTCCTAATTTGGTTATCCTGTCTCAACCCGTTTAGTTTTAGATGTCCCAAAGTTCAACAAGATGTAAAGCAGAATCGCATCAATAATCAGCACCCAGTAGAACGTCAGGAATCGCCACCCACCAACGGTAACAGCAAGTATTTCACTTGGTAGCAGCGGCTTAAAAATGAGATAGAATAGTGCTTCACTGCCGCCTGTAGCACCGGGCGTCGGTATGAACAACGTAAGGGTGAAAATAATCCACTGTAGCACCAGAAAGCGGATGAATTCAACTTCTACCCCTAAACTAGCGACAAGCATCACAGCGACAGCATTTCGGCATACCCATTGTATTCCTGCAATGATGACGCCTAACAAGAGACGAGATTTACCTGTCCCCCCAATCATTTGACAAACGTTCAAAAAATCTACCCAAGTTACCTTCAACTGATCTTGCAGTCCCTCCCACCTCCGAATTCTGAATCCCGACTTTCGGCAAAATAGTGCCAGCCCACCACCCACAATCAAACCAACAATCAAGAGAGATAACACCCAACGTAGATTGATTCCCTCTGAAATCAGATTGAATATCGGGTGATTCCATGATGATGAAATGGTCATTGCAATCGGCACCGCAACGATAAAAAAGAGGATATCTTCAAGCGTTGGCAACGTCGCTACACACGTTGCTGCACCGGCTCTCATACCGGTTTGGATCAGCATAGCAATTTTCAACGGACCGCCACCGATGGCTGTTGGCGTGATAGATGCCGCCAACTCATTGGCAAGAACGATCTTAAAGAGTTTAACCAGACCAATACGGTATCCGAGGAATCTCGTCCACATGATGGTGCGAACCGTGTGTCCTAACCAAGGGACTAGCGTTAATAACATCGCTAATAAAAGATAACGCACATCGAAATTGATGAATTCGGCAAGTTTCCGACTGTCCATTGTCCAGAGGCAGAAAGCTAGATTGCCAACGACACCGACGATGACGAGAATAAGCAGGGATTTGACGATTCTATCGAGATTTAGGATGAACGTTTTAGGAGGCTTCTGTTTTGGGATTCCATTTGACTTAGTCAATTGTTTAATATCCCTTTCCATGTTCTTCAACGACGTGGTGGAATTATATGCAAAGAATGTTACGCTCTTATGGCAAAACTATCACAAATTCATAACATTTCTCCTTCTTTGCGGTTTTGTCAAAACTCCGTGAAATTTCCGTAACATTGGTAGATTTTAGAATTAATTAGATATTGTGAATGAGCGAGGTCAGGAACCTTGTTCGCGGAGTTACGGCACACGGCGTGTGCTACTTTTAACGTCTATTTATCTTTAGAATTCACCAATGGAACTGCTATAATGTCACAAGTTGCTTGGGGTAGATTCATACAACGTCAAAACCAAAAACTTAGTTTCTATATTGCCAGTAACAACTTAGGTTGTTCACAATCCGCGTATAGCCTTCGTATTCCTCAAGCCAACGAACGGCGTGGTAGAATAGCGAGAAGTCAACGGCGTCGTCCGCCGCCAATTCTGCGGGACGCATGAACGGTACTTCTGCACCGTAGGCACGTGCTACTGCCGCGATTTCAGCGTCATCGGTGGATACAATCAGTCGAGTTATCGTTGACGCTGCCTGTCCAGAAACGATGCTATACGCAATCAAAGGTGGAATGCAGTTGGATTGCTCACAATGATCGCATCGGGGCAATGCCGATCGAGTGCCTCATATAGATTATGCTCGGTCGATAAGCCTTCGAGTTCCGCATCAGGCAATATCGAACGTCCAGGACCCAAGAGAATGATTTCCGTCCCGTTCAAGGATTGAAGATTACGCAGATGGCGTTGACCGATAGAACCGAGTCCGGCGGTAAGCATCTTCATGTGGTGCAACCTCCTTGTCCTTCGCTGTTTCTTGCGGCATGTGGATTTAGTGCCAACAGTCAAGGCAGATTCGGTTAATTTTGGATCGAAAACCATCGCCACAACTCACAATTTCTGTTAACCTGATTATACATTTTTGATATTACGGAATCGTCGCTTTTGTATACTTTTTTGTAACATCCCGATCTGATCGGGACATATCCGTCAGCAGTGCCTGAACGGTCACACCACTGTCCGCGAACGATCGAATATTTTTCCACTTGATCCAAATCGGAGGGCGTTGTATAATCATTTGAGTTGATTTTCCCTGTTACAGCCGAACGCTCTAAGTTGAAAATTCTTTAATCTTCGCAAACGAAACAGGGAATGGAAATGAGGGAGGAAATAGTCAGATGAGCACAAACAAAGTAGAAGATACAATGACCACTTACGTTCAAGAGGGTGAACGAAGGGCTTATGAGATTGGTAATCGGGGTCCAATCCGATTCAACTCCGACGGTACGCTGCACAAGGATATCGCAGATGCCTACTGGCGTTGTGGGTTCTATGTGTTTGAAGGAGCGTTGAGCGCGGAAGAGCTCAAAGACTTACAGGGGGATTTTGAGCGCGTACTCGATCGAGCACCGTACACGAAGGATGCGGAGATTGATTCAAAGGGTAGGCCTGCACTTGGATCGGAGTTTGCAAGGTCTAGCTTCAATTTTGCAAAGCCGTTGAGCGATCCCGTAGGTGGGACATCAAGAAACAACGGTCGTCATCCAGCCAAGATGGACGAGCCAATTCCACCCGATGACGCCCCGGAGTTTGTGATTACTTCTGTCTCAGGACCGCTTCAGCTGATGGATTCCTGCCTAAGACTCTATGGGCACCCGCAGCTACTAGCGATCGCAGAGCAGATTAACGGACCGGATTTCACCCCGTTCACTGAGTCGATAATTGTTAAGCCTCCGGGGTTGGGGGCATCTGTGGCGTGGCATCAGGACGGCACCAAACAGTGGGATAAGCCGGATTGGGACCAAGACACTCACGGGTTCAATTTCATGGCGCAGCTATATGGAAGCACCGCAGCCAATGGGGTTTGGGTGCTACCCGGATCGCACAAACAGGGCAGGCTCGACATCAAAGAAATGGTTGAAGCCAATAATGGTTCTGACCGTCTGCCCGGAGCAGTGCCGATGGTATGCGATCCCGGCGACGTTGTTATGTCCAACCGCCAAGCACTGCACGCCTCTTTCCCCAACACTTCGCCGGACTGGCGGGTGACGATTAACTTTGGATTCCACCGCCGCTCCTCCGTTATTGATCTTGAAACAATGTACGGAGAGGATCCGGTGGTCTACAACGCAGAGCGCATCTTTGAAAGGTCACGTTTGATTGCTGTGGGCATAGACGCCCGCCAGCAGCGTTTCCCCGACGAACCGCGCTACGTTTATCACCCCATGGTTGGAATGGAAGACGCTAATCAGTGGAACGAAGCGGTGAGAGAAAATATCGTGAAGGACTATAACCTGAGAGACCTCGGCATTTGAGGTATAGGGGTAGGGCTATGACATCTTTTCATCAAGGTCTTTTTCAAGGGGTCAATTTCAAGAGTGTGACATAGGCGTAACGAGGGTCCGAGGATTTGAGCAAGGGGAAAGCATGGCTACAACTCAGTTCGATACTTGGAACGCGATTACCGAACCTGACGAGTTTATTAAAGCTGCCCTAGAGGAAGCCAATATACCTGCGCTTATGGTGTCGCTTGTGCACGTGACCGGTGACATGAACACCATACGCGGAGACATTCGGCCTCACCCTCGCGTCCTCGGCGATCCCTATGTCGGCATCACCGAAGCGCAGCAAGCAACCGTGCGTGCGCAAGCCCTTGAAATTCTTAAGACCTATCGGGACGGTGGCTGCAAGCTGTCTCAGGTGCCGACCATAGACCAAGTCCGTGAAATGATGGACTTCCTCGTCGGAGAGTCTCTACCCGACGATTACGGACAATTCTTGATGGGCGAGCTATCCTTGGACGGTGGAGACTCTTATGCCCAGCCGGGGATAGGAGATATACCTCTAGAGAAAAAGCGTACGTTTCACGTCATCATCATCGGCGCAGGTATGTCCGGTATCCTTGCCGCACATCGTCTCAAGGAAGCGGGTATTTCCTTCACGGTCATTGAAAAGAACGCGTCAATTGGCGGGACTTGGTTCGAGAATACCTATCCGGGTTGCCGTGTTGACACCCCCAATCACATCTACTCCTATTCGTTCAAGCCCAAGGATTGGCCAAAGTATTATTCTCCGCAGGACGTGCTTCTGAAGTACTTCAATCAGTGCGCTGATGAGTTTGGAATTCGCTCGCATATACGTTTCAACACATCGGTTGAATCGGCAGAATTCGATGAAAAACCTACACTTGGAGAGTGCAGGTTGAAGGTGCCGACGGTGTGAGTCAAGTTTTGGAAGCCCAAGCAGTCATAAGTGCTGTGGGTCAGCTCAATCGTCCTAGACTTCCCGATATTGAAGGGCGTGAAACGTTTAACGGCATCTCGTTTCACTCGGCAAGATGGGAACATGGGCACGATCTGACCGATAAACGGATTGCGGTCATCGGCACGGGTGCCAGTGCCTTTCAATTTGTCCCAGAGATTGCCAAGCAAGCCGGTGAAGTCTTTGTTTTTCAGCGGACTCCGAACTGGATTGCGATCGAGCCTGTATATCATCAAGACATCCCGGAGGGCAAACACTGGCTTTTAAATCATGTGCCGTTCTATGCCAAATGGTTCCGCGTTTTCAGGTTCTGGCATATCGCCGAAGGCGTGCTCGCTTGGGTGAAAAAAGATGCTTCATGGATAGACCAGACCCACTCGATTAGTGCCGCCAACGACGAACTTCGTGCCCACTTCACCAAAGGTATTAAATCAATCGTGGGAGACGATGCAGGCCTGCTACAAAAATGTCTTCCAACATATCCGCCGGCGGGCAAGCGAATGCTGGTGGACAACGGTACATGGCTCAAAACGCTGAAGCGGGACAACGTCCATCTTGTCACTGACCCGATTGCCGCAATTACTGAGACAGGGATTGTGACCAAATCCGGCGAAACTTACGAAGTGGATATGCTAATCTATGCCACAGGGTTTCATCCCAGCCGCATGCTTTGGCCCATGAAAATCAAAGGTTTGGGAGGGATTGACCTTCAAGAACATTGGGACGGCAATCCTCGTGCATATTTAGGGATGACCATTCCCAAATTTCCTAATCTGTTTTGCATGTATGGTCCCAACACGAATATCGTTGCCAATGGCAGCATCATTTTCTTTTCAGAATGCGAGGTGCGGTACACTCTGGGGTGTATCAAGTTGCTGCTTGAAACCGGTTGCACGGCACTCGACTGCAAACAATCCGTCCATGACGCCTACAACCGATGGGTTGACGAAGGTAATCTGCAGATGGCTTGGGGCGCATCGAATGTGAGAAGCTGGTATAAGAACAGCCAAGGCCGTGTGACCCAAAACTGGCCATTCACCCTCCTCGAATTCTGGAAGCAAACACAAGCCCCTGAGAAGTCGGATTATACCTTATACAAATCAGATTTATCTTGACTTGGGTAAGAATGTAGCTCAAGATTCTATGCCTTAATCAGAATCTTCTAAATCATTGGATTGCTCAATGAAGCCTTTCGCTTCAAGTGCTCTGATACCTTGGGCGATGCTTGAAGCAGATAGCGGTTGGTCATTGAATCAAGAATCGCGTCCCCATTTGTACATACGTTTGGCGTTTCTCCAGTAAAAATTTTCCTCCGCTTCCGCACCCTTTTCAGCGAAGTAATCGGCGACGATTCGATATGCCGTAGCGAAATCACTGACGCGTTCGATCTGTGGCCAGTTGCTGGCATAGATTAACCGCTCAGTGCCGAATGCATTCCACACAACATCAATGACCGGATGATAGAACGCTGGGTCGGCTGGTGCCGGTACATTGACAGCCATCTGGACAAGCGCGGATACTTTGCAGTAGACGTTGGGCAGCGACGCAATTTGCCGAATACCTGCAACCCACTCCACTCTCGGAGGACCTGTGGTCAGAGGACCGCACTCGCCCATGTGGTTAATCACGATACGGAGCCCATCCGTACGCCTGTACAACTCAGCAAAATAGCCAAAAGACTCGCAACCACCATGAATATCAAGGGCGAGATCTTTTTTGACCAGTTTGGTGAGACTTTCCAACAGCCGTTCGGGGATAGCATCAACCCCTTGATGCGGATTGCCGGTGTATAGATGGCAGCAGTTGGTGTGGAGGCGAAATCCACAAAATCTGGGATCCGCTGCGAATCGGTCTAGGTCCCGGTCAAACGCCTCGGAAAACGGATCTAGATGCCCGATGAGACCAACGATGAATGGGTCCCTGTCCGCCTGATCCAATGTCCATTGATTGTCCTCAATATCTTCCGACGATTCAGTAACAACAGTTCCTGTGATGCCCTCGGGGATGGCCACCGCCTTGTAGGCTTCCGTCAGTTCGGTACGATAGAGGAGTTCTTTAGGTCGAGAAGGCTCGCCAAAGTGAGTATGGGTGTCGATTATCATATTTCTCCTACTTCTCGGAATGAAGCCTGAAACAACTGAAGGTTCAGCGACAAATAGCTGACAACAACTGTATTCTGATTGCTATCGGTAGTTACCCCACAGACATGCCCATGCGTCCACCATCGACATGGAGAGTCGTGCCGGTGATGTAAGAGGCATCGTCACTGAGCAGGAAGGCGATGGCGGAAGCTACTTCCTCTGGCTGTGCACAACGTTTCATAATGCAGGAAGTTATCTGCGTTTCTTCCAACTCCTTCTTTCGCGCTTGTGGATCTGCATGCTTGCCAAAGTGCATCTCCGTAACGATCCACCCCGGTGCGACAGCGTTGACCCGAATACCGTAATCGACAAACTCATACGCCATTGTCTTAGTGGCTGAAACCAAACCCGCTTTTATCGCATCATAGACCCATTGCCCCGGCCTACCGAGAAAACCGCCCTCGGATGAGAGATTGACGATAGCACCACCCTCCTTCTTTAACACCGGCAATAGCACCTGAGTCATCAGAACCCAACCTCTTAAACCGATTGCTGTTTCTGGTTCCCAATTCGGCAGCCATCCCCCGTCTTCGATCCGTCCCTGTCTCAAGATAGCAGCGTTATTCACCAGAATGTGGAGCGCAGAGAATTGCTCGGCGACGGCACGACCAACCGCTTCAACGGCGGCGTCATCTGCCAAATCGACCTCCATATAAACCGCACTGCCACCGTCCCTTTCTATTTCCGAGACAGCCTTATTTGCCATATCTGGGTTGTTGTCTGCGATGATGACCCGCGCACCTTCAGCCGCCAAGCGGTTCGCCGTTGCTCTGCCGATACCTGAAGCACCACCTGTTACCAAAGCAGCTTTATTCTCAAAGCGTCTCATACCGTATAAATTTGGTGACATATTGAATACCTCACTGCCCTGATTTGGGGTCGAAGGCTTGCGGCGTGTGATTGCGCTCAATGAGTGTCCGCTGGGAGTCACTCAATTCAACCCACGGTGCCGGCGGTCGCTCGGCTGCAATAGGTATTTCACGTCCGTTGACGATGGTCAAGGTATTGCGTACCAATTGTTTGCCCTTCCGTGGGTTCATCCGGACATCATAAAAGGTAAAATCGCCTGATTCAATACGAAATAGTGCCACATCCGCCAAGGCACCCGGTTTGAGTGTCCCGATTTCGTCTCCCAATCCCATCGCTTGGGCGGGCCGTTCGGTTGAAGCCTGTATAACCTCTGCAAAACTCATCCCCAACGACATAAATTTGCTCAAGCAGGTTGGCATGTCAAACATAGGACCGCCAATGCTGTTTTGGTGGATATCGGAGGAGATGACATCCGGCTTATAGCCGACGCTCATCAACTCTTCCGCGGTTTCAAAGGAGAAAGAACCCGCTCCATGACCGATGTCCATAACTATGCCACTGTCCCAAGCCTGTTTTGCCTCATCGCGCAGCTTGCCTGAATCGTCGATGATTCGCATGTCTCCGCCGGTAAAGCAGTGGGTCAGTATGTCGTTGGGTTTCATATGCTTCAGGACATCAACAATCCCAGGTGGTCCGCCGCCAATATGAACCATCAGTGGGAGTTCGCAGCGATCCGCTGCCTCCCGTGCGTAGGTCAGTGGAACGACTGTGCCGCCAGTTTGACCTTGATCTATACGCGCTTTTACGCCCAACGCTATATCCCGGTTCAGATTTATCATTTTGCAGCAGAGATCGATATCGCAGTAATCCAAGTTGGTGAGTTCCCCTGACCGCGTTGTCAAGCCGATGGATGAAATATTGATTAACGCATAAATGCGTGCTTGAGCGGGGGTGACGATGTACTCTCTGAAGCCGGGGAAATTGTATCCGCCCGAAGATCCCACATCGAGCCAAGTAGTCACACCGCTGCGCGCTGCCACCGTATCTGCATGGACACCATAATAGCCAATACCGTAGAAGATATGGGTATGGAGATCTACCAACCCCGGCGTCACATATTGACCGCTAGCATCAATAACCTGAGCAGCAGATTCTGCAGGAATATCCGCGTCAACGGCTGCAATGCGATTGCGCTTAACCGCAACATCAAGCCTGCCACTGTGACCACCACCTGGATCTACAACATCACCACCTTTGATTAACAGGTCAAATTGCATAAATCACCTCGTATCAAGTTGTTCATTGGTTCATTTATTCATTCGCTCATTAACGAACTAATATATTAACGCAAGTTGCTAGTAGCCGGCATATTCAACCTTTGATGCTAGTTAGCGAGAAAGTCGTTTCTACATTGTTCAAGAGTTCATTCATTCATTCTTCTTACATTTCACCCTTCGGATACACATGTCGCCCCGCTGGGGCTTTAGAACCTGTTTTAAAAGTCATTTGATACGGTTTCGCATCAAGTAAATGGAAGCAATATAGACCATAGCCTCAGCGGTTTCAGCGGAGCGTTCATAGTCCAAAGTCAATCGGCGAAACCAACCGAACCAAGAAAAGGTGCGCTCCACAATCCAACGCAATGGGACGACCACAAATCCCGATTGCCTAAGAGATGGAGCGATGTCCAATTGACACTGATGCGTCAAATATAACCATTCGCCTAATTCTCCGCGATAGCCAGCATCGGCACAGACTAACTGAATCGTTATCTGCCAACTAAAGACCTCGTTTAGTAACTCTATTGCGACTCGATTATCACTGACATTGGCATCAGTGACCTTGACTCCCAATGGAATGCCAATTGTATCAGTGACTATATGGCGTTTACGACCTTTGATTTTCTTATGCGCATTAAACCCTCTACTATCTGCCAGTTCGGTCGTCTTGACCGATTGGCTGTCAATGATAGCCACTGTAGGTGACGGGGATTTGCCAATATCACTACGGGTTTGCTCGTGAAGTGCTTGATGAATCATAACCCATGTGCCTAAAGTTTTCCACTTTCTGAAGTGGGAATAGACCGTTTGCCACGGTGGCATCTGATGCGGCAACATTCGCCACTGACACCCTGATTTGACTACGTAAAAAATAGCGTTGATAATTGAGCGCATCTCCCATTTGAGAGGTCTACCTATGGGTGAAGGTTCTGGCAAATAGGGGAACAGTTTGTCCCACTGGGCATCGGTCAGATCAGTAGGATACTTTGGTATAGTCATGTTTATGCCTTTCATTAGGTCAGTATTTTACTGCTCCAATGGTTTAACATAAACATTAACTTTTGAGTAGCAGTTTTCTTTTTCAAACAGGTTCTTAGGGTATTTGTTTATCCGTGTGCTATAGACATGTCGCCCCTCTGGGGCTAAATGAACCGATGAACCAATGGTTTTGACGTTTTTCTCATCACCTTATCAACAGCTGCAAACTAGCACCGTTGGTTATTCAAACCAATAGCCCCTAGTCTCTGTGCAAATTGTATCATTTCTGTAGTCAATTTTCCAAAATCGACGGTTTGGTGTCGAGATGTGAATCTCGACCTACAGGTTTTGATGGATTTTCAATAACTAGCAACTTAGGTTATATTAATGAAATACGTTAAAACAGCAGTATTCGGTTCTTCCTATGACGTTTGGAATTTCTTGAACTTGGTTTGAAACGCCGGTGTTTCGAGAACTTCTTTATTAACTAGGGCTTCGGGAATCTCACCCCGAAGAATCTGCGCCGCCTGCCGTAGCTTACCGCTCCAAGTGAGTTTGTAGTATTCATCGGTATGACACAGCGAGTGTGGGGATACCACCACATTGTCCATACCGAGTATCGGATTATCGGGATCGACGGGTTCCTGCTCGAAAACATCAATTCCCGCGCCTCGAATCCATCCCTCTTGTAACGCTTGAATCAGTGCCGCTTCATCAACTACGGGTCCCCGTGAGGTACTTATCAGATAGGCGGTTGATTTCATCTTACGCAACTCTCGCTCCCCAACGAGATGTCGTGTCTCTTCGTTCAGTGGTACGCTGATACTTACGAAGTCGGACTCCGTTAGCAGGGTGTCCATGTCCACCAACTGTACGCTGACATCGTCCACATCCGTCTGCTTTATGTAGGGATCGCAGCCCAAATGACGCATACCGAACGGCTGCGCCAATACAAACACTTCGTGACCAATGTTGCCGACACCGATGGATCCGAGCGTCTTGCCCGTCAGCCCTTCGCCGCGATAGTCATTCTGCTCTGACCAGCGTCCCTGACGGGTGATTTTGTCTTTTGCCATCAATTTCATCGCCAGTGCCAAGATGAAAGTTATGATGGTGCACGCCATGGGGCGGCGGACAGCATCGGGCGCGAAGCAGAATAGCACACCTGCTCTGGTCAGCGCTTGAACATCGATGTGGTCGTACCCTACGCCAGTGTACAGCAGGGCGATCAATTGGTCGTTTCCGGCAAGTGAGTGTTCGCTCCATCGAGCCCCCACGCTAATGACCATATCACAGCCTTGTATTTGCTCAGCGGTGACTTCCGGCAGAAACTGATCAAACTTCCGATATTGTATCTCAGGCATCTCGTCGAGGAGTTCAAGCCCCGGCCCGGGGATGTCCAGATTCCCGTCCGCATCGAAGATGTCTCTGGTAATTCCAAGCGTGATTTTTCCTTCCATGTCTGCTCTCCTGATCTCTCAAAAAGATGAAGATAATATTTCCTAGCGATATATCGACATCGCCTGCGATGCGGCTTCCCGCAATAGACTGTATTCAGGACTTCTGAAGCTGCCAAAGAGTTGGATACCTCGCTCCCGCTGCTGTTGATACTCCGCACGGTTTTTTGGATAAATCGCTGGCTCTACAGGCAAATTCCGAGACAGCGCAATCCCAATGACATGCTCCATCGCGGCAACCACTTGAGGGTGTTCCCATTCCCCGTGGAATCCCATTTTTGCCGCTAGGTCCCCAGGACCGAATACGACAGCGTCCACCCATTTGTTGGACAACATTGCTTCGGCATTTTCGACGCCTCGCCAAGACTCGATCTTGAGCATCAGCAATGTTGCCTCGTTGGCTTCTTCGCAGTAGCGAGCGGCATCCGCCTCCGCATAATCCACATTGGCACCCATTGCCAACCCTCGTTCGCCCACTGGGGCATATTTCATCCAACGTACTAGATCTTCCACCTGATCGGGAGTCTCGGCATGGGAGAGGCAGATTCCCAGCGCACCCGCATCTAGTACGCGGGACACGATAGGTCGGGAGGGAACCAAGACCGTAACGGCAGGTGAAAGACCGTTGTCCCTTGCTATGACTAAAAAATTGGTTAGGGTTTCGTCATTGTGCAGGACGTGCTCATTCTCAACGAGCAGCATGTTATATCCAGTCCGTGCTGCTATCTTGACAACAGAGGGACGAAGCGACTCAAACACGTTGAAACCGAACACGGGTCCCCCATTCTTGAGGATATTTTTAGCTGAATTGGTAATCAATGGTCGTTCAGATGACATGTTCCCGCTTTCTCTAATCATTACAGATTGTGTAAAGTCTATCCGTTGACAATTTGCCACTCGGGTTTGAGTTCGATTCCGAGCCGGTTCGCTCGCGCAACAACCGATTCAGAAACAGTTTTATAGGCCTCAAGCTCATCTACTCGCGTCGAATGTCCTTCGCGGAAAACAACCTCGCCGTTGACTAGAACGGTATCTACGCTGCCTGCTCTCAATCTTAACGCCAGCGCGTGAACGGGGTTGTTGTCGGGATAGGCTTCAGATGACCGTGCGGATCTCACAACAATGTCCGCACGTTTGCCGACCTCTAGGCTGCCCAATTCTGCCTCTAGCCCGGCTGCTGCTGCTGCGTTGAGAGTCTGCATTTCGAGCAAGGTGCCGGGAGAGACGGGATCGGCATAGGATTGCGCGACCTGGTGCGCTGTGAGCATGGTTTCTCCCGGCGTACAGTCGCGAGCTCCATCAGTACCAAGCGAGACACAGACGCCACGGCGATATCGTTCCGCCATCTTAAAGGTTATGTTGAATGTAATGCCGAGCGAGAAGAATGCTATCGGACACCATACAATTTTGCAACCCGTTTCGTGAACTGCGGTTTCCTCGTCCGCATCCAGTGCGCTCGCATGCACAACAACGGTGTTTTCGTCCAAAAATCCCAACTCTTGTAGATGTACGAGGTGACGCTTCCCAGTCAGGGTGCGATAAAGATCCGCTCCTTCAGGGAGGTAGCCGGCATGTATATGCAGCGGAACACCGTTTTCACGCGCACAGGCGTGTGCTGCCCTCAGCAGTTCGGGAGAGGCAGTCCCCTCACCATAGACGAATATATACCCGCGGACTAAGGCATCGGCGTTTCTGTTCCGGTGGAGTTCTACGTCCAATTCCTTTATACACCGGTCGTGGTCAATGGTCGCACGCGCCATGAGGCTGGGGCTTGCAAGCGTAGGAATCGCCTCAAAGGATTCGCCCCGGTCCCATAGATAAAGCGGAGAGAAAAGGGCTCTCAAGCCGACACGCTCAACCGCTTCCGCCGCTGCGTCCGTTGAGAAGAGCGATCCCGGTTCAATGAACATCGTGAACCCGTTACGAAGCATCTCAATTCCTGCCATGGTGGTCGCTGCGGCTTCATCCGCGTCGGTAACGCTTGCTTTCCAATCCGCAAAGTTGACAGGCAAGGATTCCGCATCGTGGTAGCTACCGAAAATACCCCGGCAGCTGGTATGTACAATATGATTGTGCGCATCAATGAAACCGGGGTGCACAATAGCACCGGAAGCGTCGATCATCTCCCGTGCATCAAAGCTTTGTCGCAGTTCGGCATCAGCCCCAACCGCCGCGATGCGTGAGCCGGTGATCGCCACCGCGCCCGGACGATAGATTGTGCGATTCGGATCCATTGAAAAAACCTGACCGTTATGAATGAGAATATCGCATGTTTTTTTGTTCATAGCTATACCCAACTGTTTGCGAGCGTATCGCTTTGTTTTGTAAGGCCAATCCTCCCAACTAAAGTGAGGAATATATCACCAATCTTGTACCGACCCATCCTCTCGGCGTAGATGGGTGGCCTCTTTTGACGAATGCGGATATTTAGCTGCAGCCTCCTCATTCAAGTCAATCCCTAAGCCCGGGGCATCCGTTGCGAAGAGATAACCGTCCTCGGTCCGCATATCGTTTGGGATGACTTCGTTCATCCAATCTGTGTGCACCCCATACTCCTGAACCGCACAGTTCGGCACCGACATATTCAGATGCAGCATCGCCGCCGTGCTGACGGGGCTTCCTGTGTAATGGCAGGCAAGCTCCTGATAATGCACCTCTCCCATAGCTGCGATCTTCTTCCCCTCGGTGATTCCACCACTATGGCAGATGTCCACCCGGAGGTAGTCGATCAGTTCCCCTTCAATCAGTTCACGAAATAGCCATTTCGTCGGCAGCTGTTCGCCCGTGCCGATTGGCACATTTGTGTGCGCTCGGAGCGTCGCAAACGAGGCTGGATTTTCGGAACGGATGGGGTCTTCAACGAAGAATGGATGGTACTCTTCAATTCCATTGCACAACTGAATCGCATGAGGCGGTGTCAAGCGTGTATGTACCTCAAAGATGATTTCAATCTCATCGCCGACCGCCTGCCGTACCGCTTTCATATACTCAATCCCACGCAGGGTTGCTTCCTTCTGATTAAAGCCGCCATCGCACCGAATCGGTGAGATACGGAGGACCTTCCAACCCTCATCTATCATCTGCTTTGCACCTTCGAGGCCGGCATGGCGATAGACCAGAACCTTGTCTCGCGTCGCCCCGCCAAGCAGTCGATAGGTTGGCACACCGAGTGCCTTTCCTGCCAAATCCCACAGGGCGATGTCTATCCCTGCAAGCGCGGATTGCAGCACGGGCCCGCCGCGCCAGAATGTTCCCCGAAAGATATCCTGCCATATATGTTCGATTCGGGTTGCGTCTTGACCCATCAGAAGCGGCTTGAGATGATGTTCCAACGCCCCAACAACAGTCAAGGATCTGCCGCTCAACGAGGCTTCTCCAACGCCGTATATCCCTTCGTCGGTCTCGATCTTGACATATACAAACTGATCCACAACAAATACTTTAAGATCTGTGATTTTCATAGCATTCTCCTCGTTACGCCGGTGGGCTTTGCACTCGGCAATAGGTGAAATGTGGTTTGGGCAGCTACTCTAATTCTAACTCGACCCATTTGGCGGTCAATCGTTGGATACGTGGACGATCGCTGTGAAGAAAAGCGTCGGAAAATACCTGTCCCGGTCGGCTGTACTGCAATCGCTGAATCAAATTCAAAACGCCTTGATGATTTTCCTTCAACAGGGCTATATCCGCTGCGGTGGTGGGTTTAGGTACGAAATTGACCGCCAGATGCCGACGACCCACTCTGCCACCGAAGGACGCATGCCACGTATTCATATCCGAGAAGAAGACATCTCCGGGCTGCGATTCGAGCGGAAAACAGGGGACATCGGTGCTGGGGAGACCGAACTGTGAGCTAGGTTTGAGCGTTTCGTGCAGGGGTAAACGATGGGAACCGGGGATTACGCGCAGACAACCGGTCTCTTTTGTCAGCGGATCGAGATACAATGATACCTTCATCGGCCGATACTCCAGCCGAGTCCCATCTGGATGCCAATCGGTATCACCTACATAAAGGTTTCCCTCGGAACAGAGCCACATGAATCCTTCTCCAAGCAGGGATTCAACTGTCTTGTATATGCGATCATCCTCCACCAAATCCGTCAGCAAAGGGGTGATTTCGGCGATGCCGTAGAGCGACTGCCGACTCTCCCCCGGAAACGGCTGTCCGCCCCGCTCTTTGTCGAGCAGTTCATCGAATGTTTGGGAAATTGCGTCCATTTCATCGGGTTGGAACGCTTGTCTCAGCACCAAAAACCCAAACGTTTGGAAATACGCAATCTGTTCTTCTGTTATCACAATCTTCCTCCTACTGAGGCAACTTGTCGTACCAAAAACACTATATCAACCTAAATACTACATACATGTCGCCCCGCTGGGGCTTTGGGGTCTTTGCGTATCCCGCGTACTATATACATGTCGCCCCTCTGGGGCTATTAACGCATTCCAATGCACATAAGAATCGGAAGCAATGGTCATTGTGCCCTGTTTTACTCGCAGCAACTTCGGCTATGTTATTGGAATGGCACAGGTATCTTGTCTCCATGCCAAGGAAAGGCGTAACTCGGCGAATTTGCAAAGCGGCGCATACCAATCTTCAACCGAATCGTTCTCGAAGGTGGAAGTTCAACGGCGAAGAATTTCGCATCAACAGGAACAACCCGCTCCGATGAACCATCCGAATCTACTTCCTGAAATTGCACTTTAGTAAACTGGTGCTCCCCAAAAGCCCCCGCTTGGATGATAACATTTCGGGTTTCAGTTCTGCTGAGATTCACAAGTTGAACTCCCACCATGTCCGATCCCAACTTGTCGACAAGGGCGGCGACATCCTCCGGGACGCCGGGTCGAGCGCGGTCCGGATCGAAGTAACGTACGGTCGCCCGCAGAAGTCCACCGGTATAAACGGCTTGCGGCGCACCCAACATCACCTGCGTCAACCCCTTGGTAAGAACAAAATGTGGCGGTTGCTGATTATCTGCGATTATTGTCTCAACATCGCGGGTATCGTTACGTGCCTCCTCAAACACTGCCAAAGCCCCTTCATATTCGACATCCAGTATTTTTTGGGGCCAATCGGGATTTTTCCCGTCGTAGTATTGGAATCGTCCATACTCTGTATTCCCGTCATTCTTTTCTGCTTCAAACATAACGTGGTTCCAATCGCGCTCCACGTCACCCGACCGTACCCTCGTAATTAACTCGTAATCCTGAGGATCCATTGAGGCGTGATAAAGATGCGCCAAGTCTTTCATCCGCATCGGTTCATGCGCTTCCCAACCGTTGGGACCGTATCGAGTTGGAACAAGGAGTTGACCATCATCGCGTGTAACGGCGTTGTCCATCAGAAGTTTGACCTGTGAACGGAGGAGATCGAGATAGCCGAAGTCCCCGGTGAGCAAGAGCGCGCATTCGGCACCGACGATGATCGAGTTGAACATGATATCGCCCGCCCAATAACTGTTCCATCCGTAAAGACCGCCCCACCATTGACCCTGACGGTGTTCACCAATCTTGCCTGTAGGTCCGACGTTGTCCGGGATAATCCCATTGTTAGCCTTGATCCGATCCATCCACGCTTCTGTATATTCGAGGACCCACCGCTTATACTTATCGTCCCCTGTATACAGATACGCATTGGTTACCAGCGCGGTAGATCCTAAACTATGTGCTACGTCCCCACTGAGGACGATCTGCTCAAACAGTTTCGAGATTTCGTCTCTTCTCTGCGGGTGCTCATACCAGTTCGACTCCAACTCCTTAACGACCGGATAAAGGGTTGATCGCATACCCATAGCCTTACTGGGATCCTCTCCTATTCTCCCTGCAAGCCAAGCTTTTAAGTGTTGGAGATCGGGATGGACACAGGGACCTCGGCTAGTTTGAACGGGAGAGCGAAATATTTTATGCTCGGCATCGTAATTAGGGGCTTGTGGGTCTTCGCCGATATGCATCGCGGCGAACTGTTTAGCGCGTCGTACATTCTCCGAAATGGTGGGACTGGCAACACCGAAGTCATAGAAAGCCATGTTGCCTTCGCCCAAATGATGCCATTCCGCCGCACCGGGCCGCGCTAAATTGTAGTATTCCCTATGAGCCTGCTGTGAGAAGCGAGGATGCGTCCGATGCACAATCTCGTCGCTGCTAATACGGGTTGATGCGTTCCAACACTGCAGCGCCAATTCAAGCAGGCGTTCATCCGCCCCCATAGCGTAGAAAAGCCCCCAGTTATAAATCCGTTCATAGAGGTCATCCAAGTCGTCCGCGAAGTATAATGCGCCTCCCGGTTCGGCATACTTCTGGAGCAGCATCGGTGCTGCCTCCTCCATGAGGCTTATCAGGTTACGCTCCGTAAGTGCCCACGCTGGTGGGGCAGAGAGTTCCGTTGCTTTGACGCTAATCATTCCGGGAATGGAAACTGGATTTGTCGAAGGTGTATCTGCTTTCATCTTTTATCTCCCAAGTACCTGATCTTACTGAAATTTTGGAGGCTTCATACGCTAGACCTCTGTCAGTTCTGGAACGTGTTCATCCTCATATTTCTCAATCAACACACCAATAACTTCCATCAATGAAGCTAAGGGAGGATTTTCATCCTCACCCACTACATCGATCAAATTGTCTAGCATAGCTACAAGTTGCTGGTACTCGCTCTCTGCGTGAGGAACAAATACGACGGGTGCCAGCATCGGCCACACATCTTGAGCGGTTTGTATTTCTGTTACCATATACTCCTTTTATTTCTCGGAGCACTTTGCAGGCTCGGCTCGTAGAAAATCGCCGCAAAGGGTCATCATGTGGTCTTGTCAATTCACCAACTTCGATACTCATCTCCGCAGTCGCCGATTTGATTGTACAGATCGCGAGATTGAGACTGCACAACATCTATCTGAGCATAATCTTCAGGATCCAAGGCAAAATCAAACACGCGGGCATTGACGGCACGGTGTTCAGTGACGCCTAGGCGCACCCCGATGATAACGCCGGCAACGGTTGGACGGTCAAGAATCGCTCGAACAGCGACGTTGGAAATGCTGACATGGTGTTTTTGAGCAATCTCCTCAAGCGTCGAAAGCAGCCCCTGAAACAGTTCCCAACCACCCCAAGCATCGATCATCTGTTTGTACTTGTGTAAGCTAGCGGTGTTCAATTCACGCCCCCGCGGTTCTGGTTGCCCCAAGTATTTTTCAGTCAACAGCCCACCGCAAAGGGTTCCATAGGTCAGCAACTGGATCTCGTGCGATTGGCAAAACGGAATCATCGTCACTTCCGGGCGACGGTCAATCAGTGAAAATTGCACCTGATTGGAGACGATGCGGATGCCCGCGTCCGTGATGCGCGAAAGGTGTTCGGTATCAAAGTTTGTCAACCCTAGATGCCTCAGTTTCCCCTCGTCCCGAAGTTCGGCGAGATAGGTGAGCCCCGAAAGATAGTTTTCATCCTCGTAGTCCCACCAATGAAACTGCAACAGGTCAAGTTGATCGACGCCCATCCGGTCCCGCGATATGTCAATGTTTGATTCCACCCACGGTTTTGCCATCCGCCCCGGTCGTGGCACCCACTTGGTAAACGCTTGAATCCCAGAAAGGGATTCTGCGCCGCGTTCAGCCGCAAGTTGCCGTCGAAGTTCACCGATGAAATCCTCTGCGGGTCCGTAGTGGTCGGCGAGGTCCCATGTGGTAAATCCCGCATCAATGAAGTCAAACATGGACAGTATTGCTGCCTCTGGATTGATGGGACCGTGGGCACCAGATACCTGCCACATCCCGTTGAGCAGCCTACAGATGCGTAGATCTGAGGTGAATGCAATGGTGCTGGATTTTGGGAGTTTCATGAGCGTTTCCTTGTCGAATTAACCAACCGAACACACACGCAAACGGTATGTAAAAGTTCCACGGTGCAATGCACCCGGCATCTGCATCTGCCACAGTTCCGCCAATGGGGCACCAAGTTTTAGAAGATATGTTTGATTATAGCACATTTGCCCGTAGAGGAAAATAAAAAATCAAGCGGTGCCGAAATGTGCAGATGCACAGAGAAGTTTAGCATAACTGCTAGGGAAGCGAATATTTACGAATCTCATCAAATCAGTTGGGATCTATCAACCGATACCCTGTTTCATCCGTCAAACGAGAAATTTCGCGCCATCCTGTTTCCTTTTCGCGGGGCAGTGGCAGTGCAGATTTGAATAGGAAATAGGCGGTATTAAACGAGAGCCTCCTCTACCAAAAACGTTAGATAGCAGAGCTAGAACCAGCACCATTACAAAGGAAACAGCATTGGGCAATATGGACAAAAACTTCTGGAACGATGCTTACAAAGAAGACCCCGATCAGGTGGAGGTGATGGATCTCATACTTGACGACGAAGTGGAGCGGCTTCCTGTGGGGAGCGCATTGGATCTCGGTTGCGGTACTGGTACAAATGCCCTGAAGCTAGCGGGCCGAGGATGGTCGGTTATTGGAGTCGATTGGGCAGAACACGCCATCGAACTTGCAACAAGATCCGCTCAAGAGAATGGGCTTGACGCCACCTTTTATGTCGGTGACATCACCAATTGGCATCCACCAGCCAAGTTCGATTTGGTGATCAGTACTTATGCTCTCCCTGGTGGGAATAATAGCAAACAAGCCCTGCAAACAGGACTAAAAGCACTGTCTCAAGATGGAACGTTATTAGTCGCCGAGTGGGACAAGTCTATGAGCGAGGTTTGGAATTTTGCAGAAGACGAACTAATGTCACCCGAACAGATCGTCCAACTTCTCCCTGAATTAGAGATTGAGAAAGCTGAAGTCAGGCGGTTTCCGGACGTTTTTTCAGGCCCGGGTGCCGAAAAAGGCTCGTTTGCAAATGTTGCGTTAGTGCGAGCGAGAAAACTGTAGGGTATAAAGTGTCTACCCTGTGCAGCTGACAGCGGTGATATTGGTTTTTGAACATCAACTGGCAAACGGCGGGTTTGTCCTAGTTTTCTGGCAATCCCTCGCTGCAACTGAACTTTTTTTATCCGGAGGGTTTTTATGAAAGCAGCTGTGATTGGTTGTGGTGCCCAGGGCAGAGGCGGGCATGTTGCAAATTATGCAAAGATGGAAGAGGTGTCGCTTGTCGCTGTTTGCGATGTCAACTTTGAACGCGCCCAAGCGGTGGCAAAGGAATTTAAGGTTCCGCATGTATACGCCGACTATCGAGAAATGTTGGAACGGCACGCCTTGGACCTGGTCAGCGTCTGTACACCTCATGCCCTACACAGAGATCAGACGGTTGACGCCTTTGATGCAGGGGCAAATGTTATCTGCGAGAAAGCACTCTGCGTAAGCAGCACAGAAGCACAGGAGATGATTGGCGCCTGCAAGCGGAATGGTAAGAAGATGAGCATGGGACTCCAAAATCGTGGACTGGCAGCGGGGTACGCGCTCAAACAGTTTATCGAAACCGGCGGTTTGGGACGGATATACTACACCCGCGTCTGGACAGGGCATGTGATGAATATCCCCGGCTATAGCGTCTTTCACGACAAGGCACTTTCTGGTGGCGGCGTTCTCTACAGCACCGCTGTACATACCCTCGATTTCGCAAACTGGATCATCGGCAATCCAACACCCGTTGCTGCGATGGGGACTACCTATCAAAAGGTGCGCCATATGAAAAACCCGGTTATTTCGTGGGCGGGGACACTGGAAGATTTCGAAACGGAGGATTTTGCGGCAGGCTACATCCGCTTTGCGGACGGTTCGGGATTATCACTTGAAAGCAACTGGCTGACGCATCCGTGGAAAAACCGCCCGACTATTGAGGTTTTGGGAGACTTTGGCGCGGCGGAGATTCCCCTGAAGATCTATCTCGATGACAGCGACCAAGTCTTTGACAGAACACCGGAGGTTGTCGAACCAGAGAACAGTTTCTTTGAGGTCCTCAAAGATTTCGTTGAGGCTGTCCGCGATGATCGAACACCGGTCGTCAGATTTAGTGAGATGCTGCATGTGCAGCAGATGATGGAAGGGATCTATCGCTCCGCTGAAACCGGTAAAGAGGCTCCCATTGAATCGGACAAAGATTAAGGTGGATTTTTATTGACGGCTAAACGACAAAAATCGTCAGGACTCATAAGAAATGGAGGGATGCGATATGGCATCCAAAGAACAGATTCAGCAGTACAACGACCAAGGTTACTTTATCGCCGATAATGCGGTGGCACCGGAGATGCTGCCAACCCTGACAGATGCTACGCGACGGGTAGCAGATAAGGTGCACTCCGGCGAGGTGGTTGACAGCACCGATCAGATTGGCACTGACGGAGAGGGCAAAAACCCTGTTGTTATTATGGGGGTCATGGCACCAGAATTTAGCGAGCCGATTTTCGCGGAATATCTGGCTTCCGAACCGGTCGAACGCTATGTACGTCCTTTTCTGGGCGAGGAGCTACGCCTAGGCTGGGTGACTGTGTTTGCCATCAAGGGTGATGGTTACCAATGTGGCTGGCACCGAGACATCGGCGCGGAGGAACGCGACGGCAGTTATGACGTGGAGATGGAAATCCTCAGTCGCTACCGCAAGAACCTGCTCAAGTGGCATACGGCATTGGTAGACGATCCGTGTCTGTGGATCGTGCCGGGCAGTCAACGCCGCTACCGCACCGATCATGAACGCGAGGTGCTGATTAACAACAAGGGAGCCGGTGATATTCCGGGGGCAAAGCAGATAAAGCTGAAGCGAGGGCAGACCATCTTCTGGAACGGGAATACCATTCACCGGGGAGTAATGCCGGCGGGGATGGAAGAGCGCCTAACCTTATGTGGGTGCTTGGTCAAGCATCAAGCGGACGATTCGCTTGAGACGTTAGATGAACGCTTCAGATGGCAACTAGCGGATAACGTGCGGGATGCCCTGCCTGAGAAAACCCGGCTTTACTACGACCGGTGGAAGCGGTTGCAGATTGTTGATTGAAGATTCTAATGCTTGGAGGTTTCAAAATCAAATTGGGAACGAAACGATCTATAAGGGCAGTTTACATACCCCTTCTCTAGCCCTAACGGTGCGACAAGTGGCAACTTGTCGCACTCAATGCTATAGGGGGTTACATCAATTCACCAGCCCGTTGTATTCACACGCCGCACTCTACCATCCCGTCCTCGAAACAGAAGGTGCCCATTTTGACAGGCATACTCATGCAATCGCTTTGTAATTTCGACATCCTTGCGACAGTATTCCGCGACCAGATCAACCTTGCCCGCTTTCCACCATCGCAGAGACTGTAACCCATCCGCTGACTTAGATTCTCGCAACGTCTCCTTCGCAAGCGCATCGAGGCTGAGGCGAAATCCCAGTGTACGCCTGACATGTTCCAACATGTCGAAAGTTGGCAGCTGCCACAGGTTGGTCGACGTATACGGACGGAGGACAACGTAATCAAACCCCTTGAGATTGAATCCAACGATGAGGTCCGCTTTTGTAAGTTGATTTATTAGTCGCTCAACGTCCGCCTCTTGAAAGGTTGTGTATTGCTGATCTGCGGTGCTAAAAGTCACACCGATTGCCAGTTTCATCCGGTCAATATATGACCAGCCGCCGACCTCTAGGGCGGATTTCTGTGTTTCCAGATCGAAATAGATTATGTTTCTACACTCTTCTTCTACATTCTTATCAATAGTGCGCATACTGTACCCGTAATTCTCCGCATTTGTAATATGGCAATGACTGACAGCCCCTGCTTGACACAGTTGGTCTCCCGTGATAGGATAAAGGATGAATTCGTAAGTAAATGAGTTAATGCGTGCATTTGCCTATATTCTATTTTACGCATTACGTCCGGAGTATATCAATGAAAATCGTTATTGCCCCTGATTCGTTCAAAGGCAGCCTGACCGCATTGCAAGTGGCAGAAGCAATAGAGGTTGGTCTGCGCCGTGTGTTTCCCGATGCAGCTATCGAAAAAATACCGATGGCAGATGGCGGCGAAGGCACGGTGCAATCTCTTGTCGATGCAACAGGTGGACAAATCCTAACTACACAGGTACTGGATCCGTTGGGCAACTCAATTAACGCCCAATATGGAGTGCTTGGCGATGGGATCACGGCGGTTATTGAGATGGCGGCAGCCTCCGGTTTGACACTTGTTCCTGAAGATAAACGCGACCCGCGTGTTACGACAACTTACGGCACAGGAGAACTCATCCGAGCTGCCCTAGCGCACGGCTGCCGAAAATTAATCATTGGGATCGGTGGCAGCGCGACAAACGATGGCGGTGCCGGAATGGCACAAGCCCTTGGCGCAAAATTGCTCACAGCAAGTGGCGAGCAGATGGAACAGGGGGGCGGTTCTCTGGCAACCCTCAACTCAATTGACCTTTCCGAATTGGATCTGCGCATCGCTGAAACAGAAACCGTCGTTGCCTGTGATGTCAACAACCCACTCACAGGCAAACAAGGTGCCTCGTATGTCTATGGGCCTCAAAAGGGAGCAACCCCTGAAATGATTAGGGTACTGGATGCAAACTTAGTGCATTTTGATAAAATCGTGCAGCGAGACCTCAGTAAATCTGTGGGGAACGTCCCCGGTGCGGGTGCCGCCGGCGGGTTAGGTGCCGGCTTGATGGCTTTCCTAGATGCATCGCTAAAATCGGGTATCGAGATCGTCACTGACGCAACCCAATTGAGCAAACGGTTCGCAGGTGCAGACCTTGTTATTACAGGTGAAGGGCAGATTAATTTTCAAACAGTTTTCGGCAAAACACCTGTTGGCGTTGCTAAAGTAGCAAAGACACACAACATTCCTGTGATTGCAATCGCCGGCAGCATTGCTGATAATTCTAATGGCGTCTACGATGCAGGAATTGACGCGATGATTGATATTATCCCTAAACCGATGTCTCTGGAAACCGCAATTGAAAACGCAACGACACTCATCGAAACTGCAGCGGAGCGCGCTGGGCGCATGGTCGCCACCGGCATGAAAATTAAACGCGATTAAACGATTACTTATCGTGAAACTGAATTTCGGCAAAAACTATGGGCAATTTTAGATATGTGCACTAAGAGTTACGTTCTTTCTGTGGGAGTAGTTTCCGGTTTGGTTTCCGATGCGCATCAAGATGGCGAAAAACTTTAATCACGAACCATCTCCGTAGCACAATCTACCATGTTTGAGTATTGAAAAGCCTTAAAATTTGAGGCAGGATGTCTAAGTAATGCCCTGCTTTTTTGGTCATCACGCGCTATTATACCCTATGCACTAAGGTCAACGTAGGGAACGTAGATTTGCGTTCCCTAAGCCTAGCACCAAGTGGCTAGAGACCCTCCCCTGAAGATTCGATACGGATTAAAAAAGCGAAGGATTTATCTCTATTCAGCAACAAAAAATTGCAGGGGTGAAGATAAGGTGCGAATCGCTATCAGTGCAATTGGACTGCTGATTTTGTGTGCAGGAGGTGCTGTCGCCGCATTTAATGATATCGGTGTAGGTGCACGACCACTCGGAATGGGTGGTGCGTTCGTGGCGCTAGCTGATGATGGCAATGCAGCGAGCTACAACGCCGCCGGACTTGGCTATATTAACGCTGCTCACCTCAGTATGACAACAGCACAACGCTTCAGGGGACTCATCAATTATAACCATATCAGCGGAATAGTGCCGCTTCGGTCTGTCGGTTCGCTCGGTGCAAGCATCGGGATTCTGAGCGAAGATTCGGAGGTTTATAAAGAGCAGACCATTACTGTATCCTACGGAAAGGCCTTCTTACAAAAGTTCGCACTCGGTTTGAACCTGAAATCCTTTAGTACCCGCTTCGATGAGAATAACGAATCCGTCAGCGCACATCTTAAAAGCAACTCTCAGTTTTTCGCCCATACCTCCGCCGCTGACTTCTCTTTCGATCTGGGTATAATGGCAAATCCGATAGACGGCTTGACTCTTGGATTCTCAGCAGAAAACTTGTTCCCCGCCAATGTCAGTGTCTCTGAGGCAGAGGAAGATTTTATCCCACAAAACATTCGTATCGGCTTAACGTATCGCCTCGCTACAATTGCTGCCACCACCAAGCAGGAAGTACTACGGGAAGTGCTCAAGTCGGGACTCGGTCTTTTTGAAATTGGCTTTCGAGATGGAGATCGACAGATTCACGCCGGCGCCGAATTGTGGCTCAACAAAATGATCAGTGTCCGTGCGGGCTATGCACTAAAAAGCGGTGTCAATCGTGCGACCGGTATTGCACTAGGCGGTAGTGTGAAACTGCCGGTCGCTGCACTTCGACTCCAACTGGATTACGCTTTTCAGATTGTCACAGGAGTCCTAGCGGACAACACAACTCAACGGTTCTCATTAAACCTCATATTTGAATGAACAAGAAAAAACAACCCTATCTTCTCGCTGGATTGATTGCATTTTTTGTGGCGTGTTTCGCAGTTAGTAGTCATGCAGCGGTTACATCAATAGGCGAAATCAACGTTAAAGACGACGACCAAGGGCTTGTTCCCGCAGGCTCAACTGTGACGCTGATCGTTACTCTAAGGATCGATCGTTCGCTCGCCAAACCGGTTGATGAAGACATCCAAACAATTGAAATTATACTCCCAGCAGGATTCGTCGTTGAACCATCAAACTTTAGATCCTTTTCTCGTGACGGCCAACAGATCGGTGCCGTCCCAGAGCCCGCGGGGAATCGCCTACGGATTCGTCTAGACGAGGCAATCACAGATCTTGAGAATACTCTCAATGAGATTGTCTTCGATGGCAAAGCACCGAATCCCATGCTTGCAGAAGATACTACTGCCGAAGAGGTTACTTTTAGAGCACGCCTCAGAAACTTGGACGATGTACCAATTGGCGGATTTATCCAACCGGGTAACACAGATGGCAAATTAAATAACGACGATTTTACCTTGCAAATCATCCCCAACGTGCCTCCCGAACCGGTCGGCAGGTTCAGCGGCACAAGGGATGCCAATGGCGAAAACGATGTCACATTGATTTGGCAGAAATCCGACAACCCAGATGTGGCTGGCTATTTTATCTATCGCGACGATGCACCACGCGTTGACATCAAAATCGAAGTTGATTCCAGTCGAAATACTGAAATGTTTCTGGACGTGAATGTGGCACAGGGAATGCACAATTACGCGATTGAAGCCTACAAAACACCGCTCCTGAGATCTAAGCGTTCCGATACGGTCACCGTCGAAGTCCTGCCGGATACCGCTCCCCCTCAGCCGCCTGAAAGCCTTGCTGTCGTTGAATCCGACAATGTAATCAACGTCAGTTGGACCGCTAGCCCGACCCCTGATGTCGTTAAATATAGGCTTTTCTTCGGTAGGTCAGGGAAACGACTCACACCTTTAATGAACCGGGACGGCAGAAATGTGGAAATTTCTGTAGAGAGCGCTAATGCGTTTTTGGATGAACGCAGACTCGGGGTCGGCGTTTTTACCTACGCTATTGAAGCGGCGGATGAAGTGGGCAATCGTTCGGAAACGGTTTCCCAAGTTCTGCACATCCTCGGCAAACCGTTTCCGAATCCCTTCACCCCTCTCTCGAACAATCCCGATTTTAATCGTGTTGTATTTCCCGCTCGCGCTATTGAAGGCGTTGAGGGCGAGTTTAGTGTCCTCATTTTCAACATCAACGGTGTACTCATCAGGGAATTAAAGTCCCCAGATCCCAGTGCGCGTGACTTGGAATGGGACGGTAAGGATGAAATGGGCAATTTCGTTGAAAGCGGTGTCTATGTTTATCAGATTCAAGTGGGCGAAAGTTTTGATACCGGCACGGTCATTGTCGCAAAGTAATCGGCACATTTGATGCGGTTACTAAGCACTTGAAAAGACGATTAACGTGCATCCATTGTCTCGCACAGGGTGTGAGCATTAATGAATGGAAACGACAAAAATCGCTCGTTACTAACCACCAAAAGAGAACGTTTAGCTTGTCATAGATTGGATGGCGGACTAGCACACAGGTAATACAGGAGGTGATTCACACATGAATTTCAAAACAACATTGATTATCCTTGTAGCATTTATCCTACTCGGTGGCGCGTACTTCTTTTTCGGGCGACCATCTCCCGATGCAGAGCAGTCGGAGACAGATCAGCAGAAAATTCGCGAGGTTTACACGCTCAATAAGGATAAAATTCGGCAGATTCATTTGTCATTTAAGGATGAATCGTATCAACCCCTGACACTGGCAAAAAACACTGACGGTATATGGCAATTGAGGGCACCCCTTACCGCTGATGCTGATCCACCAAAGATTAATGAGATGCTGCAAGACCTGTTGGAAAAGAAGGTCAAGCAGACGCTCGAAGCGGAAGATTTGGCGCAATACGGACTACAGCCACCCAATATCCGAATCGAATTGTGGACAGAGGGAGAAACTCCAGCCAAAACCTTTCTCATCGGTGATAGGACCGTCAATTATTCTGTTTATGCAAAGGAGCAATCTGAACCCCACATCTTTCTGATCGAATCGAGTGCGCTCGATGATTTTACAAAATCACCTTCAGATTTTCGTAATCGGAACGTTTTCAAGTTTTCACCAACTGAAATTGGGACACTCCGTCTTCAAGTTGCTGGGCAACCCGATATTCGTTGTGAGAAACAGGTCGCTTCAAACACTGAGGCAGCCGGGCAGCTGGGTGCGTGGCAAATGATTCAACCGGTTAAGGCAAAAGCCGACGCCAGAGCGATTGAAGAGATCGTGTCCGCACTCGGCAGCTTGAGGGTGGTAGTCTTTGAGGCGGATGGTGAATACGATCCTGCCAACTACGGGCTTGCTCAACCGAAAATTACTGTCGCGCTTCACTCCTCGGCTGATAGCGAAATACAAGAATTACAAATCGGCAGCGATACGGAGACACCCGGACGAATTTACATAGCAAATTCGGAACACCATGCCGTTTATGCGGTCAACAAAGAGATCTACACGAAATTGAACCGAACCGTTTTCGATCTCCGCGATAAGCGGGTTATCGACTTCCAACGCACAGCCACCCATCGGTTTACGATCCGTCAAGAAGGTAGCGAGATAGTGTGTCAAAAAGATGTGGACGGTGAATGGGAACTTACGGCACCGGTTGCGTTGAAAGCAGATGAAGAGGCAGTTGATGACCTCCTATTTGGCGTGGATGCGCTGAAGGTTGTTGCATTCGTTGATGATCAACCGAAGAATCTTCAGTCTTACGGTTTGGATTCGCCTTCGATTGAGGTTTCGTTCATGGTGCCCAACACTGAACCCGCTGTCCTACTTGTGGGGAAAATGAGAGGCGATAATATTTATGTTAAAGCCCAAAACTCCGAGCCCATCTTTCTGGTCAAGAGAGCACTCCTCGACCTTGTTGGGATGGGAGTTGCAGGACTCCGAAACAAACAGATCCTCGATTTTGAAAGCGACGACGCCACTAAAATTGTTTTGAAGCACGGCGATGTCAACCTGACCTGTCAAAAACAGGGAACAAATTGGCGACTCACGCATCCAGTGCAGGAACAAGCAAAAAATGGAGCGATTCGCAGCATCATCCAGCAGGTAAACCGGTTGACAGTTGAAGCGTTTTTAGCGGTATCGCCGTCCATAACAACAGCAGGATTTGACACACCGGAAATTCGACTTGTCGTCACGCTGAAAGATCGGACAGAGCACCTGCTAGAAATTGGGAAACTCGCTGATGATCGGCACCATTACGGACGCTTGCAGAACGCATTGGATACAGTTTTTCTCCTCAAGAAAGACATCGCTGAAAATCTCAAAAAGACAGTGGACGATCTGCGGGCAACGCCGGACGCAAATTGATGGTAATCCTGTTGACTCTCTCGATTTTGTAGGGTATCATATTAATTGTTTTTTTAACTACTATGTTCGTAAGGAGATAAATCATGGCTGAGAATGTTTTAGAAGTCACCGATGACAACTTTGAAGATACTGTTTTGAATTCCGATACGCCAATAGTTGTTGATTTTTGGGCAGAATGGTGTGGTCCGTGCAAAATGATTGCCCCATCGCTTGAGCAACTTGCTGATGAATATGCTGGTACATTCAAAGTAGGTAAACTGAATGTGGATGACAATCGCGAGACTGCAATGAAATATGGCATTCGTAGTATCCCAACACTCCTAGTCATTAAGGAAGGCGATGTCGCTGAACAGATTGTCGGTGCACATCCTAAAAATACGCTCAAAGACAAAATCCTCTCTGCATTATAAGTGTGCCGCGTAATACCATTATGTTCGTAAGGAGATAACCCATGGCTGGGAATGTTTTAGAAATTACCGATGACAACTTTGAAGATACTGTTTTGAATTCCGACACGCCAATTGTTGTCGATTTTTGGGCGGAGTGGTGCCCCCCGTGCAAACTGATAGCTCCATCACTGGAGCAACTTGCTGATGAATATGTTGGTACATTCAAGGTGGGTAAGTTAAATGTGGATGACAACCGTGAGACTGCAATGAAATATGGCATTCGTGGCATCCCAACGCTCCTAGTCATTAAGGAAGGCGATGTTACCGAGCAAATCGTCGGTGCACATTCCAAAGATACGCTCAAAGACAAAATCCTCTCCGCACTATAAGCGTGCCGCGTAATATCATGCTCTGGAAAACGCTCTATAACACCCTTGTAATTCCCGCACTAACCGCTGGGTTTTACATCGCTGCCCGTTTTAGTCCCAAGATTCACGAAGGACTCGCCGGGCGGCGGAGTGTTTTCGATTCAATCAAAGGGCAATTGAGTTCAGCGCGAGAACTGAACCAAACAGCGTGGTTTCATTTCACCTCTGTCGGTGAATTTGAACAAGCTAAGCCACTCATCAAAGCACTCAAAGATAGGGTGCGAATCGTTCTAACTTACTTTTCCCCCTCCGTCCATCCCAACGTCGCACGCTATCCTCACCATGACGCCGCTATCTACCTTCCGTTGGACACATCTCGAAACGCAGAGCGTCTCTTTCAAATTATCAAGCCGTCTCTGCTCGTTTTCTCCAAGTTTGACATTTGGCCCAACCTAGTTTGGCACGCCGCTAAGTACAGCGTTCCTGTCGCTCTCATCGCGGGAACACTGCACCCTAAGTCCAAACGGTTAGCTTCCTTTGCACGTCCCTTTTTCAAAAATATCCATCAACACATCTCGGTGCATTGTGTGATTTCGGAGGACGATGCACAACGATTTCGCCTGATCTGTCCACCGTCCGCACAGATCGAGGTAACAGGCGATACCCGCTTTGATCGCGTTTACCAACGCGCAATTGCTGTCAATGGAGATGGCAAGTTTTTTCCGGGCCAATCTACCTTGCAACGCCCAATCCTGATCGCAGGAAGCACTTACTTAGAGGATGAAGAAGTAGTGCTTGAAGCCTATCACCGCTTACGCGAGAATGCCTCGCACGACCCCGATCACAACAACCTACCGCATTTAATCCTCGTTCCCCACGAACCAACGGCGGAACGGATTGACGAGATTCAGTCGCAGCTTGACCATCTGGGGCTTTCACGGGTCTGTTTTTCAGAATTACAGGACGGTGTTGATCTGAGTCAAATTGATGTAGTTGTGATTGACGCCGTCGGTTTGTTAGCACAACTGTATCGGTTGGGAGATGTCGCTTTCGTCGGCGGGAGTTTCCACGGGAGCATTCACAACGTGATGGAGCCAGCAGCGATGGCAAAACCGATTCTATTCGGTCCCACAATTCATAACGCCTATGAGGCAAGTATCCTGAAAGCACGTGGGGCGGCACAGTTGGTTAATAATGCTCAGGAAATGGCAGAAGTGCTTACGTTGCTGCTCTCCGACGCGGCGAAACGGACCCGAATGGGGCAAATCGGAAAACAGGTTATCGAGGAGAATTTGGGGGCTTCGGAGCGAACATTGGCTCAGATAAGGGCTTATCTGACAACATAACTGGTGTTTCCCCGGTAGGTTACTCGTTGTTCTCTACCCCTGTCCGATACCGGATCGTGAGGACAGGTCGGCGGGTTTCATCGGGATGCTCCTTGGAGGAGAAACGGACAGATGCTGTGCCATCCCGCAGCGCAAACAGGTAACCGTAGCTGTAATCGGGGTTGGTGAGCCAAAAACGGGCGGCGTCTGTCACGGGAGTTCCCTTCCAGACATATCGCGTTTCAGCCGGTCCGATTTCTGTCACCCCATCAATTCGATGCGCGACATCCTCCGAACCGTTGTAGTCAGTTGGGTCTTCACCGTTAACGCCTTCCAACATCGCCTGCGCCGGTGGTTTATTCCACGGGAAATTTTGGTGCATCGCACTGTTATAGGTGAGCTCGTTTTCTTGTGCAGGCGCGGACTTTTGTACACCCTCATGCCAAGGAAGCAGCACACGCCGCACAATAATCTGTTGGGGTGTATCATTTTCGACAGACTCCGCATAGAGGCTGATCGATGCCTCCAAGATGCTAGCCTCCTCCATGATACCGATTTCCTCAAACGCCTCCATGATGTCAAAAGAGACAAAAAAAACACCGCCGATAGGCGTACACAGCAAAAACTCTTCCCCACCGGCGTTATAGTTTTTTTCCTTCTTTTGCGGATGGACAATCAAGGTCGTATCTCGCGTGACCTCTGAAAACGTTACCTCTTGACCTTCACCGAAGGTTATCTCCAGCGTTTCCAGTAGGGTGATAGGCACCTCTTCCTTTGCGTCAATTACCCCTTCAATTCTCAGAGTATATCTTTTGTCGATTTCGAGTGGACTGGTGTACAGCTGTACAATATTCGTTCGTGAATCGAGCATTGCCCATTCGATCTCAATCCTTGGCTCAATTCGGTAATTTGACAGATTCTCTGCTAATCTAGGGTCTAGCGTTTGGTCAAATCGCAACTGAATGGCAGTTTGCGACAGTGGGGTTGCAGAGGTAAGACGGGGTGTGTTTGCCAAAGTCACCGAGATCTCACGCCCAAAAGTACAACTCACCAAGAAAATAAAGACGGTTGTTAGCAATTGCTGCTGATTTGACATTTTGCTCTCAGTTTTCACACACGCCCGGGCCAGGATCTGCCGCACACCTGCTTGAAAGGAGGCATCTTCGGCGCATCGGTGACCGATTCATCTTTGCGGGAGGCTGCACGCATGTAGTGCACGGCATAGCCGCGGCGACGCGCGTTGGAGTTGTTAGGACCGCTTTGATGCAGCGTGAGGCTATGGTGAAAGCTGATGCTGCCGGGTTTCAGCGGCACAGGGACAATCGGCCATTCATCGCTTCCTAAGTCTTCCAGAAACGGTGCTAACTGCTCGCCACGCATCATGCCCCAGCGGTGTGTTCCGGGCGCGAAATTCAGGCAGCCGTTGTCCGTCGTTGCATGGTCAATGGCTGTCCATGCGCTAACCAAATCTTTCGGGAAGATGTCGCGCCACGAGGCGGAATCTTGGTGCCAACGTTGCGCGGTGCCGACTCCCTCCGGTGCTTTCATGAAGAGTTGATCGCCGTACATCTTGATGTCATCGGTGCCCAGCAGCCCCGCTATGATATTCACGATTTTGGGGTTACAAACATGCGCCCACATCACCTGGTCGTATACAGCTATGTTGTATAGTTTGCGGACTGATAGGACCTGATTCTTGACAGGTTTTGAGTCGTCACGGAAAACCGCTTCGAGTTGAATGCTGGCATCCGGGATGTTCTCCGCCTTCCCCGCCGCTATCAAGTCGGTGTGGGTAGCGAGGGTTTCTACCTCTTCCACCGACAGGACATCTTCGACCACAAGGAAACCGTTGAGCTTGAACTGTGTGATCTGGTCCTCAGTTAAACTGAAGTCTACCGGTTTATCGGAGCCACGTGACGCTGGTTTGGTCATGGACAACCCCTCCGTTACTTCTGCCTATTTTAGACTCGGTTAGGTTAAATTTGACATATACAACAACCGTGTAAGGAAAGACGCTTTACCAGTTACATTTTACGTTTCACTAATGCGCTATTCCCAATTGATGCATCCGCCGGTGAATCGCTGTACGCGCTTCGACGAAGGGACGTTCGAGGTAGGTGAGATGGTTATCCTCACCGTGATGGTGAGTCGCCGTGCCGGGCTCATGTCGGGCAGCCGTTTGACGGATGTAGGTCAGGTTGCCGTCTATGAGTGTAAGCATATACTGCGCAGCATCCTTATCGAACATCCACCATTCTCCACCGCAGGCGACATAAATCGGCGAGGTGTGTGCAAATATGCCTCGACCCCAACCGTCGTGGTGCGGGATGCTGGCATAGTTGGGAGCACCACATCGGGCAGCAATCCAGGTGTGCCCATCCACTTTTACTTGTGCTTTCAACTCTAATCGCCGCGTGCCTTTGCTGTCTTCTGTCGAAGCGACGACACTGCCAGCTTGAACGATTTCGAGCGTGTGAATCGGGAAGATACTCTCTGCCCACGCTTCAACCTCCACCGTGCCAGCCCCTGACAACTGCATTGTATCACCGATATTATGTCCATCCGCGGTGAGATGAATGATGGGACCTCCACTGTGAAATGTTCGTCCCTGCGATACACTTTTGCACCAGTTATCGTAGGTGAATTCTTGGTCAGGCATATAGGCGTAGGTGCGATAAATGCCTACGGGGACATCGCTACTCATCTTATCCGTTCCGCCAACCAGCGGCAAGCGATAACCACAATTGAGGTAGCGGTAGTATTCCAGGTGGTTGAACGGTGCATGACGCAACATCTCTACGCCATCCACGCGACCGGTGGCAATCAGTGCCGCAGGTTCGCCATTCGGGTTCGGGAGATGTGGGATAATGACCGAGCCCCCTTGTGCGTGGCACTGATCCGCCCAATCACTCATGGTGATTTCCAGTGTTCCGCCGAGCTCAGATTCACCGGGACCATCGCTGCACCACGGCATCACAGGCTCCTTGAGACCCCAGAGGATGAGGTGACCCAGAAAATGCTGCCGGTTTTCCTGACCGACATAAACGATGTTATTCCCATCTTGTGAGACACTTGGCCTGCCCGTGAAATCCTCCGTGTTGGTAAAGAGGTTACCCCACTGTGACGGGAGCAGGTTCACGATGTTAAGATCTTCGCCCTGCGACTCTGTGTGACTTCCCTGTGTAGAAAGGAAGTGAACGTGTGAATCGCCGCTATACCAGCCCTCCGCGTTCATGTGAACCCATCGTTTGAGGCGCAAAGTCAGTTCGCGTTGTCCCTGTTCTATGTTTACCCGTGTCCGTACCGGCTCATACTCAAATCCGCGTGCGATATCCACGATGACCTCACCGCGCGGTAACCACCCCTGACAACGACCATCGATGTATGCGTAGGTAATTTGTCCGAGTCGGAGATCCCCACCGACGTCAACATGCCAACTACCGAGGTTAGAATTGACCTGATTGTGATGCCCGTGTGGTTGATAGGGAATACCTTCCGGCGAACGGAAGTGAACGCGGCAGGGGACGGGTTTGCCTGTATCGTCATCAAGGACATTGACGTGAACCCAATTCCGTCCACGATCTAAGAGTTCCACACGCATTTGTGGGGTTTCGACCACCTTCTTCTCTTCGACATCGCCCCACCGAACCTCACCCACCTTTTCCTCACCCTGTTTTACCGTCACTGTTGCTGACGGAAGGGCAGCGACTTCGACATAAGCTGGACTCGATTTGGGATTCTGTGCCTCCCCCCAACCGGCGAAATCATCGTTGACAAAATCATCAGCTGATGCCTCGGGCAATGGATGAATATAGGTCGCTATCCCCCGGTCGACCTCTACGTCAAGGTCAAACGGTTTTTCTGCGTCTTCAGGATTGGTCAGAGTCAGGCGCGCTTCACGCTTTCCTTGTCGAACAAAAGGGTGCTCATCGAGGTGCGAGAGTGTCACACCAGCGATGATAAAACGGGGACCACTGGGAATAATCTCCAGCGATTCGACCTCGCGGTCTGGATGCGGATTCTCCCAAGCCCACAGATAGTAGCCGCGTGCCGTGCCACGCGATACTTCGGTTTGACGGCGACCCATATCCTCCCATTTCCCTTCATAGCGGGGCATCAGTTGATCGTTCTGGTCGGGGAGTGCGTGGAATGGCGATCCGCCACCGGAGAGATCTGCAATTTCAAATCGCTCGCGGATGGGAATACGGATTTCGGCACCTTCTGCTAGTCGGAACACATAATCTGCGACAGGCTTTCCTAGTGCTCCGCCCTCCATTAGGTCAGACTCTAGCAAACGGTGTGCGATAATAACACGACGTGCAGATTGGTTGATGGGAATCGTCACGCTTCCCGAAGCATCATTAAGTGCAATGAAGCATTTTGAACCGTCCGCGTTTACCAAAAATGGAAGACCACGGAAGGCTTGTTTGCCTATGGGGGCATCCGCATTTGCGCCTAAAACTTCGAGCCCTGCGTTGCATAACGTTGACAAGTCGAGCGGTTGATAGTCTGCCATGAGCGGTGGCTCCTTTCTATTACGAACTTCGATGATGGGGACTGAGGGAGTGGCGAGCCAAATCTGATTGGTCAGCCACTCCTCACGTCTGATGGTTAAATTCCCATTGAAAAGTCGGTTTCCTCACGCGTTATGATTTCAAGCAGGGCGGGTTTTCCTGCCTCCGTCTCTTTTTGGGCGCGCTGGATAGCGGGGATAATGTCCGCTGGGTTTTCGACCTTTTCGCTGTATCCACCCAATCCTTCCGCAACTTTTGTATAATCACCGGATATAAACTTTGTTTGGAAGCGTTCGGTTGCGACGGGCATGTGCTTCTCATAACCGCCAAGTGCCGAGTTATTGAACATAATAGTCAGGATGGGGATGCGTTCCCGTGCAGCGGTTTCAAAATCCATTCCCGCCATACCGAAGGCGGCGTCTCCCATTATATTGACGGCGAGTTTTTCCGGCGCGGCCATTTTTGCACCCAAGATTAATCCAAGTCCGTATCCCAACTGCGTGGATTTGCCCCAACCGATGTAACCGTGTGGGGTAACCGCTTCATAGAAGGGGAGGACCTGATCACGCGGATTCCCTGAATCGTGGGTGACAATCGTTTGCGTCTGATCCACCGCCTGCATCAGATCCCAGACGACGCGATACGGGTTGATGGGAGTTTCATCCGAGGTCAGTTTCGGCATCCATTCCGCCAGCCACTGTTCCTTCACGGTTTTGATTTCTTCCACGACAGCGTCACTGCTACGTCCGCTTCCGCCCAACTGCTTTCTTGCTTCGTCAATGAGTTGTCCCAAGACAATTTTCGCATCGCCGATAATCGCATAGTCAGCAGCGTAATCTTTGTTGATGTCCAATTCATCGATCGAGTTGTGGATCAATACTTTTCCATCAGGGATCGGGGTGGACATGACCGACGTTGACAGGCTGCAGCCAAGCCCAAAGACGAGATCCGCTTTGCCTAGAAAATGCTTGACCATTCCAGTGCCGGTATGTCCACTAGCACCGAGAGACAACGAATGGTTTTCAGGGAACACACTTTTGCCAGCCATTGTCGTCATCACAGGAACACCTACCAATTCTGCAAATTCGATCAGTTCGTCTGTTCCATCGGCGTAGAGGACTCCCTGTCCTGCATGAAGGATTGGAGATTCTGCAGCGAGCAAGGCTTTCACCGATGCTCTGATATCACTGGGATTGCCAGCGGGTTTGATCTTCTCAGGCGGTCTGTAGTCGAAACCATCGTCAATATCTTCGCTAGCGACATCGGTCGGAATCTCAAGCATCACCGGGGCGGGATGTCCTGTCCGCAGCAAGCTAAAGGCACGGCGCATCATGGCTGGGATTCGGTCCGGGAAGTTGACTTGAGCGACCCATTTCGTGATACCGCCGTAGTTTGGAACCGCCTGGAAATGGGTGGGGATCCCGTGGGTACGGCGAGCGACCCCACCCGGTAGCATCAGAATAGGAACAGAGTCCGAAAACGCTTGGGCCACACCGCCGAACGCATTTTCGCTACCGGGACCGGACTGGACACATGCAACCCCCAAACGGTCACCGTTGGAAATGCGGCTGAATCCATCTGCCATATTGATCAGTGTCCGTTCTGTTCGCGCCATAATCGGACGGATGCCGACCTTTGCACAAGCATCAATGAGGGAATTCGCTGGGAAGCAGAACAGGTTCTCGACACCTTCATCTTTCAAGATCTGTGCAACTGCATCAATAGCTTGCATATATAATCTCCTTGTTTAATCAAAATCTATTGTGAGTTTCTTTATTAAACCGACATTGTTTTGCAATTTTCCATAGCCAATAGTTTTTAGGAACAACACAAGTCTAAACCGGTATTGGGCGTTCAACGACGCATTGTAAGCCAAAGCACACTATCGCGTCAAGGTTAAATTCATGATAATGGCAGAGATTTACAACGAGAGAGGATTCAACGGATTGAGAGGGGGCAGCGAACTTTTTACTGATAGAACCAATCTATCGAAAAGATTCTCAGCTTGACCGATTCGCCGTAGGTTGCGGCGGAACGGGTGTAATAGGTTACGAGGGCTTCATCGTCAACGAAGGTCACCGCGGCATAGGCACTGTCATATCCCAAATGGTTTTCGATGTCCTTAATGTTCTCCCACGTCTGCCCTTCATCTTTGGAAATGGCGGCTGTCAACGGGTTTCTATCCCCTTGGTGCGGGTGGTCGAGATCAGCATTATGATTCCAGACGAGGAGCAGATCACCCGTGGTAGGAATCTGCTTTAGCAACGGTGGAGATGCGGGTGCCGGTAATCCTGTCGATTCGGGGGGTGCCCAATTCTCTCCGCCATCGTTGGAATGGGACTTGTAAACTGTTCCTAGGCTGTTCCTCATGACTGCGAGGAGAGAGCCGTCTTGTAACTCCACAATGGAAGGCTCTTCGGCACCCCGTTTCGGTAGGCCCATCCTTACCTCGCTCGGTTTCCATGTCTCGCCATCGTCATCGGAGTAGTAACAAAGCGCCTGATAGTGGTCTCCTTTGCCGTGGAACGCGCCGTGATGTGCGGGGAGTAAGATCCTACCGGAATGGAGTTGAAGGATATGATCGCAGTTGGTGAAATTCATTCCCGACAGCGAGGAGATCCGGCGAGAATCGCTCCACGTTTCGCATTCATCGTTAGAACGCTTCATGTAAATTCTTAAATCGGAGACGGAATTGCGCACAGTATAGGTGAATAGAATCTCATTTGATGGGAGTCGGAGCAAATTGGGGTGTTTCACGTTCATTTTGCCAATATTATCTTGCAGAGTAAATGTGTCACTCCAACTCCGTCCGACGTCCGTGGATATTTTCGCTGAGATGCGGCACGGCATGTTGTCCCCAAGTCGTCGGTGGCTATATGGTACATACATGACAAGTGAGGGACTGTCCGCATAGTATTCACACCAGACCAACATCAGGCGACCATCTTTCATCGGGAAAATGAGTTGATGATCATTCCGTGGATGTCCGGGTGTCCATGGACAGACGGTTAGCTCGTAGATTTCGTTCATCTGTGTGCCTTTGACGAATTTTCCACTAAATAGTTACGTAGGTTGGGTTGAACGCAATCAATGAGACATATCAAGCATTACACTTGAATTATAGAACGATTCCGATTGAACCCTCCCCAATAGAGTGGAGCCCAACAATTGATAAGCTGAACATGCGCTGATATGAAATAACCTAACAAAATCTAACAAAATCTAACACTTTTTCAAAAATCAGTGTTTAGTATGTGTGATACCCATATTCTACAGGACTTACGCAGTTGAACGCTCAAAGCCTTGTCGCTGGACACCCTTCCCAACGCCCGATAAATCGGGCAACTACAGCAGAGACGCCATAAGGAGGCCGTAGGAAACAGCGATCGTTGTTCCCTACGGCTTGGATTTGGGGTGCTAAGCTGGGCGGGGAGGCGCTACTTGACGATGACCATCCGCCGTAAGGCGGTATAATCGCCCGCCCGGAGTTGGTAGAAATACACCCCGCTTGCCACCGATTCCCCGCGTTCGTTTCGTCCGTCCCAATACGCCGCCTTTGACGGAGCCGTGTAATACCCCGCAGGCTGATGCCCCAAATCTAACCGACGCACCAACACACCCTTGGTGTCATAAATCGTGAGCGTCACATCGGCGGCGTGGACGAGGTGATACGGTATCCATGTCTCCGGGTTGAACGGATTCGGGTAATTCGGCAACAGGAGCGTTTCTGGCGGCGTCAACGCGGCGAGCAGTTGTTCTAGCACGGCGATGCCGCGGAGATAGTCGGGGGTTGTCAACCCTATCTGCCGCGCTTGGGTGAGCCACGCCTTGACATCGGCAGCGGTAGGGGACCGGTCTCCCGTCCCGTACGAACCAAGTGATAAAGAATGCACAGCAGGCGCCGCCGCCGCATTCCCAAACGCACTGGCAACGAGCACCAAATCCAAGATGTTGACCACGCCATCGCCGTTGACATCTGCGCGATTTTCTCCTGATTGCCCGAACTCCCCGGCGACGAGGACCAAATCTTGGATATTGACACCACCGTCCCCATTGACATCGCCGGTGACCTGTGGGGTGGCGGGGGTGAGCTCCCACAGGAGGACCGTGCCGTTGGAACTCCCACTTGCGAGTGTCTTTCCATCGGGACTGAACGCTACGCTTGAGCCCCCACCCGTATGCCCGGTGAGGGTGTGGGTGTTCGCGCCTGTGTCCACGTCCCACAGTCGCACCGTGCTGCCCCCAGCACTTGCGATTGTCTTTCCATCAGGACTGAATGCTACGTTCCAGACCCAACCCGTATGCCCGGTGAGGGTATAGGTGTTTGCCCCCGTATCCACGTCCCACAGCCGCACCGTGCTGCCCCCAGCACTTGCGATTGTCTTTCCATCGGGACTGAACGCTACGCTATAGACCGAATTCGTATGCCCGGTGAGGGTGTGGGTGTTCGCGCCCGTGTCCACCTCCCACAGCCGCACCGTATGGTCTGGCCAATCTCCCCCACTTGCGATAGTTTTTCCATCGGGACTGAACGCTACGCTATAGACCGACTCCATATGCCCGGTGAGGGTGTGGGTGTTTGCCCCCGTGTCTACCTCCCACAGCCGCACCGTCCGGTCATCACTCCCAGTTGCGAGTGTTTTTCCGTCGGGACTGAACGCTACGCTTAAGACCCAATCCGCATGCCTAAGGGTGTTGATGTTTGCCCCTGTGTCCACTGCCCACAATCGGACCGTATTGTCTTCTGGCCAACCTCCCCCAGTTGCGAGTGTGTTTCCATCGGGACTGAACGCTACGCTAGTGACGTCACCCGTATGCCCGGTGAGAGTGTGGGTGTTCGCACGTGTGTCCACTGCCCACAGGAGAACCGTGCCGTCGAAACCCCCACTTGCGAGTGTGTTTCCATCGGGACTGAACGCTACGCTTAAGACCAAATCCGTATGCCTATAGTAAGGGTGTGGGTGTTCGTCCCCGTGTCCACCGCCCACAGCCGCACCGTCCGGTCATAACTCCCAGTTGCGATAGTTTTTCCATCGGGACTGAACGCTACGCTATTGACCCAATTCGCATGCCCGGTGAGCGTGTGGGTGTTTGCCCCCGTGTCCGCCTCCCACAGTCGCACCGTGTTGTCCCAACTCCCGCCAGTTGCGATAGTTTTCCCATCGGAACTGAACGCTAGGCTCACGACCGCACCGGTATGCCCGGTGAGGGTGTGGGTGTTCGTCCCCGTGTCCACCTCCCACAGTCGCACTGTATGGTCTCTCAAACCTCCTCCACTTGCGAGTGTGTTTCCATCGGGACTGAACGCTACGCTATAGACCGAATCCGTATGCCCGGTGAGCGTGTGGGTGTTTGCGCCTGTGTCCACGTCCCACAGCCGCACTGTCCGGTCATAACTCCCACTTACGATTGTTTTTCCATCGGGACTGAATGCTACGCTCCAGACCCTCCGCGTATGCCCGGTGAGGGTGTAGGTGTTTGCGGCTGTGTCCACGTCCCACAGCCGCGCTGTCCGGTCATCACTCCCACTTACGATTGTTTTTCCATCGGGACTGAATGCTACGCTATGGACCCTACCCGTATGCCCGGTCAACAGGGCAACCTCCTGATAGGTCGTCGTATCATACAGCCAAATACCGATGTAACTCCCTACCGCCAGACGAGTGCCGTCCGGTGAATACGCAATAGTACCAGATAGGCGCCCTTTACCGAGCCTCGCTGTGGCCCCGTCGGGTAAACTCCATTGCGTGTAGTCTTGGGCGAAGGTGTTGAGTGCAAACAGGTTCAAAAGAATCAGTAAAGTCACCGTTGTTTTAATCTAAAGGACTCCTTTCTTGATAGTTGATTGCCAGCTGCTATGTGAATGACTGAAACGTGAAAACAGATAGTCGCAGGTTTTTTTAGGTATGTCAAGAAAAAGTAGGGTTATTTAGTCGGGATTGGGAAATCCCTCCCACAAGGGGACGAAATGACCTAATTCCTGTTTTGTCCCACTTGATACAAGTTAGGACTTACGCACTTCAGATAGTAGTTGCCCGATTCATGGGGCATCAGGTGCCGGCCTCGTTGGCACGATACGCCATCGGGACTGACCAGACCGGGCACCCACCATCCTGTAGGGAACGGAGATCCCCGTTCCCTACGAAACCGTTAACCCACTATGTTGTATGGATTATGACCGGCTTCCTTCAAGCGCAGAACGAAAAGCAGCGAACAGCGTCTCAACATCCTGTCTCAGTATGGAGGTATTCACCCTGAGTGTACCCGGTCTCGGATCCGGCTCGCGCGGAGAGATAGACACCGACTGCTCTCGAAGAATCTTCACAAACTTGTCTAAATCGAGATCTCGGGACAAATCCATTGGGAAGATATTGGAGCCGTTCTCGATACGACCGACGTGGATGCCCGCCAACATGTTAAGTTTATCAAAGAGCGCTGTGGCGTGTTTTATGGCAGTGTTGAAGCGTTCTTCAAACCCTTCTGCACCCTTCAACGCCAGTGCCGCCGCAAAATTAGCGGACGCCAGGCCACCTCCGAACATACGACGGTCATGGTATAGTCCATCGCAGAATTCGGCAGTTCCCGCCAACACCGATCCAAATGGTGCGCCGAAATACTTGTATAGGGATACATACACTGTATCGAACATCGAAGCGTATGTCTTCGCTGAAATGCCCGTTGCGCCCGACATCATATAGAGACGTGCCCCATCGAGGTGGGAGCCAATACCCCGTTCCCGGCAATAGTCAGTTATCGCCTGCATTTCGTCGAAGGGCACGACCTTACCATCTTGACGGCGGACAGGACTCTCGATCACTAGCGCGCCGACTGGGGTTAAGACTCGCCCCTGCTCCGACCCTTCGACGGCCTGTTTCAGCTCTTCGACTGTAAAATGAGGGCGATCTTTCGCTAGCGGTAGCAGGTTAATGTTGCTAAGACGGGAGACGCAGTCTCCACTATCTTGATACAGATGGCACTGTTCCTGTACGATTGCACGCGGCTTGTCTCCGCAGAGCATCCGAACCGCAAGATGGTTAGCAAGGGTGCCGGTCGGCATAAAGACCGCCGCTTCCTTCCCCAGCATCTCCGCCAATTTTTCCTCAACCTGTTGGACATTACCACCCAGCGAATAACTGTCTGGTTCTAAACCATGCTCCTCCTCAAATTGGATTAAAGTCTGGAGCATGGTGCGAGCCGATTTGGGTTCGCCGTCACCGCCGAAACTAACGAGTTTGTCCAGTGACTTATCTTCACTAGGAATGTGAGTCGCCTGTGTTGGTTGAGTGGTATCTGTAGGAATTGTGTGCATGAAGGTTTACCTCTCGTACTTAAAGGTTTATTGGGATGCGGGTCTCATTTTTAGACACACAGGCATCGGCACGTTAGTCACATGCCCCGTTGCCGTGAGTTTTCCCGTGTCTGAGTCTATCCGGAATGTTACGATAGTATCCGTTCCCTGGTTCTCGGCAAATAGGAAGGTTCCGGTCGGATCAATGGCGAAGTTCCGAGGTGTTTCACCCTGTGTTGACTCATGATCGACGTAGGTGAGAGTTCCCGTTTCTGGATTAATAGCGAAAATTACGATGCTGTCATGACCTCGATTAGAGCCGTAGAGAAACTTCCCCGATGGGGAGACATGAACATCAGCGGTGTGACTCGTGCCATCAAAATCATCAGGCAGCGTTGGAATCATTTGGATCTCCGCGAGCGATCCATTTGTCTCATCATAAGCGAAGGCAGTCACTGTATTGCCCATCTCGTTGATGACATAGGCATATTTTCGGTTGGGATGGAAATCGAAATGGCGCGGACCTCCTCCCGGTGCGACCTCTGCCCACGGAGGGTCATTCGGAACGAGTTTTCCGTTTGTCAGGTCGATCTTGTAAATCAAGATTTTATCAAGCCCCAGATCCGGTGTGAAGGCGTATTGATTGGCTGGATCAATCATTATTGAATGCGCGTGTGGTCCCTGCTGCCGTGCGGAATCGACACTCGAACCTTCGTGTTGAATGAAGTCGGTTGCCTCCCCCAACGTCCCGTCTTCCTGTATGGGAAGCATACAAACGCTTCCGCCGCCGTAGTTTGCTACAAGCACAAACTTCCCCGTCGCATCAATGCTCAGATGGCATGGTCCCGTACCGATGGTCGATTGCTGATTTAAGAGGGTTAGCTCCCCAGTTTCCTCATTAATAGAAAATGCGGTGATTGCCCCGCCAGGCTCTCCACCAAGTTCCGAAATTTCATTTATCGCGTAGAGATACGGTTTATGGGGATGAAGGTCTAAGAAGGAGGGGTTGTCTATGCCCGCCGCTACGCTGACGTATTCGAGAGCACCAGAAGATGTGTCTAGACGGTAAACGTAGATCCCTTCACTATCTCCCTGTGTGTAAGTTCCGATATAAACGAACATTTTTGTAATTCTCCTGTGTCGTGGTTTGTTAGTTGTAAGTATGTAAGTTTTAATGATTGAACTATGATTATCTCTCAATCGATCCGATTTCGGTAAATCTCCTGAACCAGTTCCATTGTCTTGACTGCATCCGCGAAACAGGTATCCGGTTGTCGATCTTCCTGAATACAGTCCACGAAATGACGATTTTCGCCGTAGAACCCATAAGCCTTGTGATTGGCATCCGTTCCAGCCGCATCAACAGTCGTAATCTCTTTGACACCCTCACTGCTATGAATAACGGCACTGCCCCCCACGTCCGGATTAATATAAGCGGAGATACCAGGGGCGTGCATCTCAAAGATATGGATTCGACTACCGACCGCCCAGTTGGTGCAAAGATATCCCGATGCACCGCTGTCAAATTTCACAATAGCGTTGAAACTATTTTCCCGATCTGAACCGAAACTGTTAATATCGCTCGCCACAGCCTTAACTTCTCCGCTACCCATCCAACGGAGCGCATCAACGGCGTGAATCGCATCACAGGTCAGCACATCAATAACTCCATCGTAGTATAGTGCGTCTGGCGTGTTTTTGTGGAATGTAGACATACATTGGATGACAGGTCCTTTTTCTTCGACGATTGCCTTGACCTGACGCATGAGCGGAATAAACCGCCGATTGAATCCAACCATCGCCTTGCAGTTATGTCGCTCGGCAGCCAGTGCCATCTCTTGGGTCTGATGGAGCGTTAAGCCGGGAGGTTTCTCGATAAAAACGTGGCGTCCTTGGGACAGGCAATGAATCACAGGGGCAAATAGGTGCTGCGGCGGCATCAAGACGTATACGGCATCCGGGCTTGTTGCTTCTAGCATCTGTTTGTAGTCCGTGAAGGTCTTTTCGATCTGAAACCGCTCGGCTGTCGCTTGTAACTTTGAGGGAACTAAATCGCACAAGCCTACTAGTTCCACATCGTCAAACGCTGCGAGGGAGGGGTAGTGCACCCCATTTGCCATCCCACCACCACCGATGAGGGCGATCTTGATTTTATTCATAATTTCTCCTGAATTGATACTGATTTCAACTCTGCCATACACATAGCGTTCCTCTGGAGCGCGGGGATTGGACATATTGCTGTTCTATAGACATATCGCTCCTCTGGAGCGAAAGGCAGCAGTTGACGGACGGGGAAACCCTGCCCCAACAAGAAAACCGATGGATTTTCAACACCTAGCAACTCGAGTTATCGGTTGTCCGCTATGGCAATTTTTCGACCATCTGCATCAGTGCTCTCATATATCCAAGCGCGAATGTTACGCCCTGACGGCGATGGTCACTATCGCCCGCCACACGGGGCGCGTGGTCGGGGATGATGACTCCATCGAATCCCACCTCTTTGTAGGCGCGCATGGCTTCAAACATATCGACATCCCCCTCATCGATGAACACTTCATCGAACTTTGGGAACTGTCCCCGAACATTGCGGAAGTGGACGTAGAAGATTTTGGCCTGCCCACCGAAGTAACGGATGGCGTCGACTGCCCGGTCAGGTCCCATCTCCGCGACTGTCCCTTGGCAAAATTCCAGCCCATTGCTTGGACTTGGCACCGTTTCAATCAACCGCTTCATTCCCTCGTGGCTCGTTAGGAGTCTGCCTGTTCCGCGCAACTCTTTTGCCGGTGGATCATCCTGATGCGCTGCCAGTTTAACGCCGGCAGATTCGGCGACTGGTATGACTCGCTCCAGAAAGTAAGCCAATCGCTCCCACATCTCCTCAACGCTCACTCGTCCTGTCTCTACAACTGGTGCATCTTTCACCAAGTTGTAATCGAAGCTTTTGAGTCCGGCATCGCCGCGTCCACCACCACTATCGTAAGCACGCCAATGTCCCCACACTCCGGCAATACTGAAATAGTAACCAAGGATTGGGATACCTGCTTTGCCCATATTCTCAATCGTTTCACAAACCTTTTTGATCTGTTCATCGCGCCCGGGCGCGCCGTGGAGCACCTTGTCCCAGTGATCTTGCGGTAGATTTTCGATACCGGCGACCTCCAGTCCGTGTGATTCAATAAATTTTCGGACTCTCAGTAATTCGATGAACTCTAGGACTCCCTGTTCCCCAAAGCGAGGACCGTGTATGATGACATGGGTAACGCCGAGCTGTTCGGCGTACTGCAGGTTCTCCTCTGTCAAGGCAGCCTGACTGAAACCGATCCCGAGTTTCATGGTTACATTCTCCTCATTTTCAGTTCAAAGATAACGGCTTTATCACAGTTCAGACAAGGTATTCGCCCGGTTCTCGCGTCGCTTCGTATATGGCATTTGGATCTCGGTTTTTAATGACTTCAGGCAGGTCGGCGGTCCAATAGTCCGGTGTCGTCGGTGGCCGATTGTGCCAACCGAGCAACAGCGTGCGCCGTTGGTTGCTCTGATTTCCCCGCGCAGCGTGGAGCACGCGTCCTTCCGCAATGACGAGAGATCCCGCTTTCACTGGCAGGTCAATCGCGTCGGGATGGTCACAGAACATATCCGGATCGTCCTCATCTACATTGTAGCCGCCCTGTGCGTGGGCTTGTACCAATCGCTCGTGCAGAGGGATACGCTTCAGGTGCGTGCCGGGGATGATCCGGAAACACCCATTTTCCAGACTAGTATCAATCAGGTAGTAGGAGAGAAATAGATACTGGGGCCAAGGGGCAGTGCTGATTGGGTCGTTCCAACCCATCCAATCTTGATGCCAGTAAAGGGGCGGTCCTCCCGGCGGTTTGCTTAGAATGATGAATCCGCCGCTCGACTTGAAATCACCCAAACCCAACTCCTCCAAGGCGTCGCGCGTCGGCTCCCAGTGGATCAGCCGGTCAATTACCGACTCATCGGTACCTTTCACATGAAGGTCTGAGCCTTGATACTTCCAATGTGGTGGATGTTCCACAGCGTCCAGCATCCGATCTGACGCTCGCCGGAGTTCTTCGAGAAAGTCTGGGGTCAAGATGTTGTCAACGATACAATATCCGTCCTGAATCAACTGATTGCGTTTTTCAAGTGCTACATCGGGTGTCATGATTTTAAGGCCTCCTTTTAGCGTCCTGTATTAAGCCTTTCATTGTAAACGTGAGAGGTTAGTCAGTTACCCCACCCTAAAGGGTGAGGCTTGTTGCCTTGTCCCTTGGGATTTATTGGGTTGCGCGCTTCCGTCCCTTTCGGGTGTTTCGGGGGTGTTAGTAACCACCGCACCTCCACGCAAGGCTACAGCAGCCTTTTTGATGTTTATAGCAGCGTTATGGTCTCTGTCTAAAATCAGACCACAATCGGTACAATCATGGACTCTTACAGATAACACTTTCTTGACAATCGAACCGCATCCGGCGCATTTCTGGCTTGTATAGTGGGGGTTGACTTTCGTAAACTGCTTGCCGGCACTTTCAGCCTTGCTTTGCAGCTTCAATCGAAAGCGACCCCACCCTGCGTCCGAGATGCTCTTAGCGAGGTAATGGTTCTTGACCATGTTCTTAATTTGGAGGTTCTCAACAGCTACTTCGTCGCACCGTTCAAGGATAGAATGTGCCGCCTTAAACTGAAAGTCTTTCCGTTGGTTCGCAACGTGTTCGTGGCAACGGGCAACAGTATCACGTTGTTTCGATCTACGTCTGCTTCCTTTCTTACGTCGTGCGAGTATCTGTTGATGTCTAGCAAGTTTCTTTTCCGCTTTACGGAAATGGCGGGGGTTCGGGATTTGTTCGCCGTCCGAATCAACGACAAAGGCGTTAAGCCCCACATCAATGCCGAGTGTCGTTTGAACGGGGACTTCAATCGGGACCGGAACCTCAACGACGATTGTGGCGTGCCAACCGGACGCCTTCTTGGAGAGGGTCAACGTCTTAATTTTACCATCGGGCAACGGTCGATGGTATCGAATCTTCAGGTGTCCGACTTTCGGGACAACTATACGGGCAAACTTCCTATGGACATTGCGAATCAAATTGTTAGACAGGTGACTAAAGGTCATCGACCTATACCGTCCTTCGCCTTTGAAGCGTGGGAACCCCGGTTCACCACCTGTTTTGATACGGCGAAAGAATGCTTTGTATGCTTTATCCAAACGGCGAATCGTATCTTGGAGAACGTCGCTATGGAGACCGGCAAACGATGTCGATTCTTGTTTCAGGTCAGGCAAAGCGTTCGCTTGTGTCGTCCACTTTACCGACTCGCCGGTGTTTTTGTACGTCTCTATACGCCATGCAAGGGCTTGGTTGTAAAGTTGTCTCAACAATGCCAACCAAACGGTAAAGGTGTTCCGTTGCTTGGTTGTAGGATACGCACGATATTCATAAGTCTTTTTCATTATTTTAACGCAAGTTGCTAGGGCGTGTTGACATTTGTGTAATAATATAGATATGTCAACCCTTACCCTACCCGATACTCAATGGTTAAAAATAGTAGAATTCCTTAAAACCTGTCCCGACATCTACACCGGGAAGGAAATAGCCCTAAAGCGTTTTATCCAAGCGGTGCTTTGGATAACTCGTAGTGGTAGTCAATGGCGATTATTACCAAAATCCTACGGCAATTGGAACAGCGTTTATAAACGATTTGCAAGGTGGTGCGATAAAGGGGTCTTTCAACGGTTGCACCAGCACTTTGCCAATGACCCAGATATGGAGTGGCTCATCATTGATACCACCATCATTCGTGCCCACCCATGTGCTGCGGGTGCTTTGAAAACCAGTGGTGGACAAGCCTGTCAGGCACTCGGACGCAGTCGAGGTGGATTCTCGACCAAGATTCATGTTGCTGTTGATGGGTTAGGTAACCCATTACGTTTTAGGCTAAGTGCTGGGCAACAGCACGACATCACTTGTGCCGAGGCGTTAATTGACGGTTACAACAGTGAGTATGTGATTGCCGACACATCGTATGATGCGATGGCATTTGTTGAGTCGATAACCTGCACGGGTGCCGTGCCAGTGATACCCCCTCGTGCCAACCGTCGGGAACCACGCACTTATGATGCGCATCTGTATAAAGAGAGACATCAGGTCGAATGTTTCATTAATAAAATCAAGCACTATCGCCGTGTCTTCTCTCGGTTTGATAAATTGGCTACACGGTATATGGGATTTCTAAGTTTTGTCGCTGCCATTATCTGGCTACGATGAAATGTCAACAGAACCTAGTGTTTATTTAATGATGAGTGTAATCATAGTAGCAATGAGAAACAAAACGACCTTAATTTCAAACCCAGTGGCAGTGACGGCATGAATAGAGCGTGGTAGCCGTTGGGTGATTAAACTATTTGTTACTTCCACCCGTTTCCTGCGGTGATGGTGCAGGTAAACCTCCCACGGTGCATATTGACGTTTACTGTTTTTCTTACGCAACGGTTTGAGCATAATACCTGCTTCAGCTAACGCATCTTCAATTCCATAATTGCAGTAGGCTCTATCCGCATAAACAGTCGCTCCTTGAGGCAGGTCAAACGGATAACACCGCAACCCCACAACATCGCTAAAACTGCCCGGTGTTAAGAAAAACTCAACCGGTACACCAGCCTCGGTCACCATCAGATGCAACTTGAGTCCATAGAAGTATCTACGTTTACTGGCTATCACCCCACGCCACGATTTACCTTGATAAAGTTTCGCACCAGAGATACGAATCACGTCGCACACCGGGACGGGATATGAGTCAATTGCATAAAGTTGGTGCGGGTTTTGTGCCTTACAGTCGGCGGCAAGCGATTCAAAAAGGGTTTGAAACATCGGTGCAATTTGGTGGAGTCTTCGGTTGAATCGTGCCTTACTAAGCATATTGGGGATATATCCCTGCTCCTTGAGTAGCTGTCGTGCCATTTGTTGATTACCACCGAACAGTTGTGCCGCCACTAATGCGGTGGTCATCACTTCGGCGGCAGACATTTTGGTTCTTGGGTCGTCTTGGTATCCGTGTTGAATTAAGAGATCGTCACAAAGCGTGTAAAATGCTACGATGATGAAGTCCATGGGATTCTCCTGTTTATGAGTTTTGTTGGGTTACAAATACTCTAACGGAAATCCCATGGATATTCAACTAGCAACTTGCGTTATTTTACCTGCAAAATCAACTAAAAAGGAGCGCAGTGGAAACCCCACGCTAAAGCATGGGGTTTCCACTGCGAAGATTTTGATGAGTGTATCATCTTGAGTACAAAGCACCCTTTTCCCGGCTTAGAATCTTGCCGGACCCCACTACACTGACAACTTCAGCGAGATCGTGCAGGTAATCATCAACGATGGATCCGTGCGACATGTCTAAAAATAGATGGATAGCTGGGGGTTCTAGCAGGCGACTACTCAACCAACCACGTTCTGCCATGCCCTCATCAACCGCGAAGATGTCGAAGACGTTGGAGCCGAAAGCGATAAGGTATGCCTGTGGTTCGCCCCAGATCTCCAGTCCGTTAATCTCCCGGATGCCTTCAAGGAATCGCCCTCTAGTCTCAAGGATTTTGCCCACACGCTCAAGATAACCCTCCTCGCCGAGGTAGTTCAGTACCGCCCAAGCAGATGCCAGTCCACCACCGGAACGTGACCCCATTAGGTTCTGCGTGGAATACGCGCCGGCGGGCCAGGCATCAAACGTATATCGCTGGTAGGTTTCCAAGCTAGCATCGCGTAATAGCATGGTAGACACGCCTTTGTTGGCATAGCCCAACTTGTGCACATCCACCGAGATCGACGTAACGCCAGGAACAGCAAAATCGTAATCGGGGATGGAGTAGCCCAACTTACGTGCAAAAGGAAAGATGAAACCGCCGTGGCAGGCATCCACATGCAGCCACAGACCGTGTTTCTCAGCGAGGGCAGCAATTTCGGGGATAGGGTCGGTAACACCAAAAGGATAGGCAGGGGCAGAGGCTGCGAGCATAATAGTATTTTCGTTGATAGCGCGCTCAATGGCTTCGACATCCGCACGAAAATCGGGACTCTGGGTCAAACGCACAGCCTTGATTCCCATCAGATCCGCCGTTTTATCGAAGGCCGGGTGTGCTGCGTGGGGAACCACGATTTCGGGAGCCGTTGCCCCCGGACGGTGGTCGTGGGCCCATGCGTGCGCGGTCTTCACTGCCATGATTAAGCTTTCGGTGCCGCCGGTGGTGATGCTGCCACTTGCGCCCATTGGGGCGTTCATCATTTCTAGTAAGGCACCGACAATATCGGTCTCGTAGCGGACAAGGCTAGGAAAGATCTTGGTGGCGTAGAGCGCGTTATAATTGATGTACATCTGATACGCTTCGTTCGCTACCTCGACGACATCGTCGCCACCAAAGTAGCTTCCCCCGATGAACATGCGTTCGCTGTGCCAAGGCAGGTCGCCCTTCTGTGCCGCTTCCATCTCGGCTTTGACTTTTTTCCAACTGTGCCCATGGGGTGGTAGCTGATTGTGGGACATATCTTTGTATTCTGAATACTCGCGCTTTTTCACGCTATGTTCCGGTAGAAGACGAGTTTTTGGCGAAACTCGGTTTCTGGCACGCGGCAGATTGAAGGTCGTAATCGAGTTAAAAGTAAGAAGAAACGGAACGCAGATCTGCGTTCCCTACGAATTGTCCTCGCCACACCGAACCGTTTGGGCTTTGGATCAGGCAAGATGCCCAACCTACGGGTGTGAGATTGGGATTCGCTTTGACCGTTCAACCCGACCTACGTGCTGTCAAATGTCAACACGCCCTAATTGCTGCCCGTAGTAAACACACGGAGTTTAATCCTCATCCATGACCGCTTGCATCATCGCTTTGATATAGCCAAACTCATAAGCGAATCCCTGACGACCGCTCTCGGGGTCTTTATGTCCGGGCGCGTGATCGGGGACAACCATGTGCGGATAGCCGACCTCTTTGAGGGCTTTCATATTCCAGCGCATATTCATTACCCCTTCGTCGGGCCAGACCTCTTGAAACTTGTTGCGGGCACCAACGATGTTGCGGAAGTGACAGAGGAATATTTTCTTCCGAGAACCGAGGTAGCGGATAATATCAGGCACCTCATTCCGGGGGTCTGTCACACTCTCTGCCATACAGCCGAGACACAGGTTGACGCCGTGATAGGGGCTGGGGCAGATCTCGATAAAACGCTTGAAACCCTCGAATCCTCCCATCACCCGATCGACACCTTTGTAGCCGGGCGGCAGCCATGGATCACACGGGTGGCAAGCCATTCGGATTTTGTACTCGGTTGCTACAGGGATAACGCGCTCAAGGAAGTAAGTAATCCGTGCCCAGTTCATTTCGGCGGTGACCGGCTCATCGAATCTCGGTGTGGTGGAATCCGCTTCCTCCAGATTCCATGTGCTGTATTGAGAACCTCCCCGTCCGAGGGGTTTGCTTTCGGTGCGCTGGTTCTCCATGGCACATAGGAAGTATTTGATCGCCGGTATCCCAGCCTCAGCCACCTGCTTAATCATGTTACAGACAAGCTCAATCTCCTTGTCGCCTTCCTCATAGTTACCGAGCATGAAGTTAGGGATGCTGCTCCCGTTGACGTTCAGGTGGGCGAGAGGGATCGCAACCATCTCCATATCAATACCGAATTGAGCACATTTCTCCTTTTTCTCTTTCAACTCCTTCACATCCCAACCGTATGCTCGGTGAAATGTGATAAAGTTCTCATTCTTATTGAAAACTCCGTGTCTTGCCAAGTATTCCAGATCTTCATCTGATGTGTTAAACTGCTGTGTACCTACGTGCATCTGTTCCTCCTGCGGTTGTATAGGCAGCGAAAAGCGGTTGTGTCATTCGTAGTTATGTAAGTGGAAACTTATCCTAAAACAGAAACTTACTGTAGCACGCCCCACAAACCAAGTCAAGCCTAAAATCGATATGGGACGTGCAGCGCAGTGTCATACGGAAGTTCAAATTCGGTGCGCTATCCTCAAATTCAAATCGGACAAGCAATATTTCCCAGACGCTCTGTCAATAAGGCATTTTCCCGATAGTCGATAGGAATTACAATAAGGACAGGGCTATCAGCATGAAAAGCCGTGTCCAAGGCGGGAGCGAGGTCTATGGCGTTCTCGACCCGAATCCCCTTCCAACCGAAGGATTCCGCTAACTTAACAAAGTCCGGATTGCCAAACGAGAGATCGGTGTGACGGTTGAACTGGCTGTCCTGCTTCCAAGAAATGAGCCCGTAGCCGCCATCCTCCCACACCATAGCCACAATGTTCGTCCCCAAACGTTTGGCTGTCTCCATTTCTTGAACATTCATTAAGAAACCACCGTCGCCACAGATAGCGAGGGTGCGTCGTTCTGGAAACACCATCTTCGCGGCGATAGCACCGGGTAGCGCAAATCCCATGGAACAGAAACCGTTGGAAATGAAGCAGGTATTCGGTTCGTCGCATTGGTAATAACGTGCGATCCACATTTTATGCGCCCCCACATCGCTCAACAGAATATCGTGGGGACCTAACGCTTCGCGCACATCCCAAAGTGCCTTTTGGGGGCGGATAATCCTGACTGTCTCATCATCTTTGTGTCTGGCAAACTCAGCCAACATATCTTCTCGAATGGTCTGGTGTTGGTGACCATCGAACTGAAGGGGGTTCTCTTTGACACGCTCATTGAGCATCCACAGTGTGTGCGCCAGATCTCCGACAACTTCGACATCAACGCGGTAATCTTCATCTACCTCTGCAGGCAAGAAATCGATGTGCACGATTTTCTTGTGGCTTCCGTGATTCCACAGGCGAGGATGGTATTCCACTAAGTCGTAGCCCAGAGTTATCACCAAATCCGCGGCATCAACGGCACAAGCAACAAGGTCTTTCGCCTGTAAGCCGATGGTAAATAAACTGTAGGGGGCATGGCGGGAAACTGCACCTTTTCCCATAAAGGTATTAATAACGCCGATGTTCGTGGCTTCGGCAAACTCGCGCAACTGTTTGCTTGCTCGTTTACGGATAGCACCGTTACCTGCAAGGATTACCGGGCGTTTCGCTAGGCGAATCAGATCCATGGCTTGATTTACAATTTTATCATCCGGCACGGCGCGGCGGAGACGCTGCCTCGGAATGGGGATATTGCTGGTCGATTGGGAAGCAATATCTTCGGCGAGTTCAATGTGGCAGGCACCCGGCTTCTCCGTTTCAGCTAGCTTGAACGCTTTGCGAACCACCTCAGGGATATTTTCGGAGTTAATGATGGGACTTGCCCATTTGGTAATCGGCTGGAACATGCCTACGACATCCATGTTTTGATGGCTTTCTTTATGCTGTCGTCGACTGTCAGCCTGTCCGGTGACCACAACCATCGGTGCGCGATCCATGTTGGCATCAGCAACGCCAGTCATCAGATTGGTAGCCCCTGGTCCCAACGTCCCAAGGCAGATGCTGGCTTTGCCAGTCAATCTGCCATAGACATCAGCCATAAAAGCGGCACCCTGTTCATGGCGGGTGAGAATAAATGGTATAGAAGAGTCCTCTAACGCCATCATGAAATGAGCGTTTTCCTCCCCCGGCACGCCGAAAATATACTCCACATCTTCAGTTTCTAAACACTTCACAAACAACTGTGCAACATTCATTAATTGCCTCCTCTTATCCCTCTCCAATTTATACTTCATCTGATATGGATCGTGTGTAAGCTATTGATTCTGAAGGGACACCTTTATTTTAATTGTTTACAACACTTGAATCTGGATCTTCTGTAGGGTATCATTTATAGGCAAAATATCAAAATTTCCCTACGCTTTCGTCGAATTGCCAAATTTAACCCTTCACTTGTGCTCAAGGGGTATTTACGCTCTGGCTGGGGCAATTCCGAACGAGCAGAAAATAGTAACAGGGTTTTAACCTACAACAAGTCAACTCTGATAATGGATTATACCAGATTATACAATATCAAGTCCAAGAATTAGGCACACCGTAAGGTTCGATTTCTGATAGTGACAGGAGATTTCTATGGAAACTGTACAAAAGCCATCTGCTATCGACACAGAAGCAATTAACATTATTGACTGTGACTTACATCATTCGACGAGGAAACAGGAAGATCTGTTCCCTTACCTGCCTCGGCATTATGTAGAGCATATCAAAGACTTTGGAACGATGATGCCAGGGGTTGGATATACAAACATGCCACGCGGGGGAGTTCGCGCAGAGTTGTGGGAAGGTCAAGAGGAACATCCTAGTAGCAACATCGACCTCGCACGAGAGAAACACTTAGACGTCCATGGAATTGACATTGCTATTCTGACGGGTTCTAGCGTTTACGGTGCTGCTGTCCATCCAAATTCCGATTATGGTGCAGCGATGTGTCACGCTTTCAACGACTGGACGCTTGAAACTTGGGTTAAGGCAGACTCCCGCTTCAAGGCATCTATCGCGATCGCTCCGACGGATCCGCAGCAGGCAGCGGAAGAGATTCATCGGCTTGGTGAACATCCATCGGTCTTTCAGGTGATCATGCCCGCCGGTGCACGTATGCCTTTCGGCAATCGGTTTTATCATCCGATCTACGAAGCCGCTCAGGAGCACGGCTTGCCGATGTGCGTTCACTTCGGTGCAGAGGGATCCGGCATCGCCAATGCCCCAACCGCTGCCGGATACCCGTCATACTACTTGGAGATGCGTATGGCACGTCCGCAGATCGCGATGGCGCACACAGTTAGCCTGATCTGTGAGGGTGTTTTTGAGAAGTTTCCAGATTTTAGGTTCCTCTTCATCGAGCACGACACCTTTTGGCTGCCGGGGTTGATGTGGCACATGGATGCCGACTGGAAATCAACGCGGGATTATACGCCATGGGTCAAGAAGCTACCGAGTGAATATATCCGCCAGCACATCCGTTTTGGCTCCCAACCGATGGAACAACCGCCAACCCGTGCGGACCGGAACAAGTTCCTTGAATGGCTACATGCCGACGAAATCCTCGTTTATGCCAGCGATTATCCCCACTGGGATTGGGATAATCCGACGACTGTTCTCCCCGGAATTTCTCCAGAACTCAAGCGGCGCATCTTTGTTGAGAACGCTTGCGAACTTTATGCACGTCGATTGCAGATGGCGGATGCGATTGTGGGACGTGCAGCGTAATATGATGAGCAAAAAGCTTTGTCAATGTCAAAATTGACGAAATGGATATTTTGTATTCTCGGTGGCTTATGCCAATGTTTTTAAGCATGAAACCACTTTCTGATATGATATAATGAAGGAGCAGATTCACAGTGCGGCGTCATATAGTTGGAAAAGTGGATGATTTGTCGCCCGGCGAACGGAAAATTGTACCGGTGGGCGGTAAGGGGGGAATTGGTGTGTTTAACGTTGACGGAACGTTTTACGCACTAAGAAATATGTGCCCGCACAAAGGTGGACCCCTCTGCCAAGGACGACTTCGACCGCACGTCATTTCCGACGAGCCCCATCATGTCGATTTTGAACGGGAAGGCGAGATTATCAAATGTTCTTGGCACCAATGGGAATTTGACATCAAAACTGGAATAGCACTTTATGATTCGCGTATGCGCGTCAAGACCTACCCTGTCACTGTGGATGGGGATGAAATTATCTTACATTTGGACTAGCCTTGTAAAGGCTCCATTTCCTTTAAAACAGAAGGGAGTAAGCATGTCTGAGAAGATCAGAAAAACAGATGCGGAGTGGCGGGAGCAACTGACCCCAGAGCAATATTACGTGACTCGGCAAAAAGGTACAGAGCCCGCCTTTACGGGTAAATACAACAATGCTAAGGGGGAAGGGGTATACCGATGTGTCTGTTGTGGGGCTGATTTATTTAATTCAGAGACCAAGTTTGATTCTGGCACCGGTTGGCCTAGCTTTTGGACACCGATTTCAGAGGATAGCATTGAAACGGAAACCGATACCAGTTATGGTATGATCAGGACGGAGGCTATGTGTGATAGATGTAATGCACATCTTGGTCATATTTTCAATGATGGTCCTCCACCGACAGGGCTTCGTTACTGCATGAATTCAGCCGCGCTCGACTTCATCGAAAACGAGGAAAAATAGGGAATGAGGGCACTTGGATAAGGGAAACTTCCTTCAAGTGTCTCAAAATTTTGTAAACTTAGGTAAGCCGTTTTGCGTTTGGATCAGTTGTAAATGCTAAAGTTTTATCACTCCCTTGAAAAATGATGTAAGGAGATCTTAAATATGAAGCGAGTAGATATTTTATCTACAACTATTCTACTACTACTCATGACACTTTTTATTGCCCTCCCTGTATCGGCAGGACCGGGGACAACGGCTGCGCCAATCCTCAATCTCGGTGGTGGCACACGGGCTGCCGCATTGGGTGATGCGTTCTCAGCGATTAATAACGATGTTACAACCGCTTTATGGAATCCGAGCGGTCTAGGTATCATGGAAAAGAAACAAGTTGCGATTTCGTATGTAGACCGTGGCGACATTTTTGAAATCGACAACGATGACGATGTTGGCGATGGTTTGTACTACGCTTTCTTCGCCGGTGCTTTGCCACTCGGTGACGCAGGAACACTCGGCACCATGCTTCAGCTTGAGGGGCAGGGAATAACTTCGGAAACATTTGATTCCCCGACTCCTATACGAGAGATTAATCTTGGAACAAATTGGGTGTGGACGGTCTCTTATGCAGATAAATTGGCGGAAGGATTGTTGGGAGGGATTAGCGGCAAAGTTGTCTCCGTGAAATTGGGTCCCGAAAGCGGACGGGCGTACGCCATAGATCTTGGTTTGCAATATAACCTACCCTCAACACTAGTTCCCATCCAGGTCGGCGCAGCGGTACAGAATTGGGGTACACGGATACATTTCATAGATGAAAACCAGAGCGATCCACTTCCTCGTGTGTTCAGATTTGGGACAGCGGCAATACTCTATAATCAGGGTAATCACCAATTAAGGCTGATTGGCGATTTGACTGCATCTATTCATCAATTGCGAAAAGATGAAGATGAATTAAAGGAAAATTGGCTCAGGCAACAAGTACAAAATGAACAGGGGCTAGCAGAAGAGCAGGGATCGGAGCCTGAATTCACACCTGAAGAACGCGAAAAGTTGCGCTCGGATCAAGGGATCGGGATACATGCCTTTGAATGGAGGCACATGCAGAAGGGTATTGGACTCGAATACTGGTTGGGAGGGTTCTTGGCACTCCGTGTTGGTTACAAGGAAGAACCCGGTATCGACCTGCTTAATTTTACGGACCACTTGACCTACGGCTTAGGGGTTCAATTGCTCAACTATCAACTTGACTTCGCGCAACTTCCCGGCGGCGGTCCATACAATCGGCGTCTAAGTGTCTTTGCTCTTATACTGCAATTCTAAGCGTTCCCGAAATTACCCCTTGAGGTTGGGGTCAATAGAATTTGTAACCAACTACAAAGGAAAAAGAATGAAACATATATGCTGGACCTTGTTCGTGGTGCTTTTCGGTATTGAGATTTCTGTGCAGATGGGAATTGCATCAAAGGGATCTACCGCCGAACACTCCTTCCAAGTTTTGCCTCCCTTGGAAAAATCACATGAAACTTTTCTGGGCACATCTTTTCGACTAACCTCTGCGGTGGGTACGCAGATGCTGCTGATCGAACAGAGCGAAATTCCAGCTATTGAGAAACATCAGGGGCCGCTGAATTTGGAGACGACAAAATCTCCAACAAAAGCATTTCTGTACTCGGCACTGGTTCCGGGTTCAGGTCAACTCTACATCGGCGCAAAACGTGGATACTTGCAGATTGCCGCGGAGGTAGGGCTTCTTGCTGCTTATTTCATTACGCGTAGCAACGCACAAAGCCTTCGGGAGGACTATCGCGAACAGGTGAGAAACAACGTTGTTTTTGAAGGACCTACAAAGATCCAGGACTGGGATCCCATTGAAGATTATGAGCATGCAACGCAATACGAAAACTGGGACCATGCGTATGATTCAGAAACTACCCGCGCGCGCACAGGAAAATGGCATTGGAAGCGGGAGGGAGACGCGTTCACAGACCGCCCTGCAAAGGATGTACCTGCTTCTGAAGAGCGTCTGGAAGCCTTTCAAATGCGGATGGATGCCAATGACAAATTTCAATTAGCGAAAACTTTTCTAGGAATCGCAATCCTGAATCACGTTGTCAGTGCAATTGATGCTCGTATCGCTGCGAAAAGCTATAATAAAAAACACAGTTCCTTTGGATTGGACCTGCAAACGAGCCTTTCTACTCATAGCATTCAAAGCCGGTTGGTGTTGCAGAAACGGTTTTGAGGTATTAATCCCTCCAGACGCTGATTCGGGGGAACAGATCGGTACGACTTACCTCGCTGATTTTTGATAAAGTGCTACAGCCCCAAATTCGTAGCTGGCAGCTGTATCTGGTAGCTCTTCCAGATAGACTGTGAACCGCACCGGCAGCCCGTTTTCCGGCATCTTCTCTTTCCAGTAGGTTGCATAAGCCTGCGCATAAGCTTGACGGATGCGCTCTTTCGCCGCCGCGTACCCTTCTGGCTCAACCAACGGATGGGGTTCCTTGGGTGCCGCCCCAAAGGAATGGATCTCCAAGAAATCAAGTTCCGCCAAAGAATCGCAGATTCCTGCCTCGCGCACGTACATTTCCCAAGTGTCAAAGATACGCGGTATTTCCTTTTCCGGATCCATACGCGCCACTCCGTCCAGTCCTAGTTCGTTGGTTGCTGCTAGTGCGCCGGTCATGCCGACAAAACGGATTTTGAGGTCGCCGTTATCAAGCGTTTCGACAACCAGATCCGAAAAAACGTCGTTAGTTTCCTTACGGTAGTAGGTTACACGCCCTCTCTGCTTGATTTCCCAGTCCATTTTTCCTCCAATTTTTTCTACCTATAGAGAAATAAAATTCAACTCACTCCCCTGCCGCAGCTTGTTGGGATGCATCCTCCAAACGCAGCCCTCTGGGGATAATTAGGCGGTCTAGAGCGTCAAAGCATACCTGAACCAAAATCGCTAGCAACGCCGCCGGAATAGCACCTTGCAGGATAACCTCAGCGTCATTGAGCGCAAGTCCGCTGATAATTGGTTCGCCGAGTCCGCCTGCTCCGATCAGTGCAGCGAGCGTAGCGGTTCCAACGTTGATGATTGCACTGGTCTTGATACCCGCAAGGATTGTCCTCGATGCCATAGGTAAGTAGACTTTCGTGAGTTGGGCAGCGGGTTCGAGGCCCAACGCAGCCGCAGATTCCCTCAACGGTGTCGGAATGTTCTGTAGACCGGTGGCGGTGTTCCGAACGATTGGCAAAAGGCTGTAGAGAAAGAGCGCGACAATCGCTGTCGTCGGACTGATACCGAGCATCGGCACCGGCACCAGTAACGCGAGCAGTGCGAGCGACGGCACGGTTTGCATGATCCCGGGTATTCCAATGATGATTTGACTAAGCATTCCGGGACGGCTAGCGCGTATGCCGAGCGGGATGCTGACCACAATCGCAATTGCCATTGAGATGCCAACGAGCATCAGATGTCGCGTTGTCCATCGTAGCAGTTTGGACACAAAGGACTCGGAGGTGACTTCTACCGTTCTGCTTTCTGCTTCATTGAAGTAAAGGGAGACAGCGGCTGTAAAGTCTTTTGCGCGTTCAGCCTCGGCGTTCAATCGCCTCATCAGCCCTTCATCAATGGCTCCTTCCAGTGTACGAATAGCGTTGATGGCTGCCGGATCGGTGTCCAACCGATACAGGAACACGGCGTTGTACTTCGGGAAAAAATTCAGATCATCTTCCAACACGGTGAGGTCGTATTCAGCGAGTTTGGCATCGGTGGAGTAGGCGTCCATGAGATCGATCTCGCCGTTGTTCAGAGCAACATACGCCAGAGCATGTTCCATCCCGCGTGGTTTAATCTGTAAGCCGTAGTGACGGCTTAACGGCTCCCAACCGTCCTTACGCTCCAGAAATTCGTGAGTCAACCCGACTTTGAGATTTGAGTAGTCCCGTAGGTCGGAGACTTTATGTATGTTCAGAGAATCGCTATGTGATCGACGCATGGCAAATGCGTAGGTATTATTGAAGCCTAACTCGCCTGCCATGCCGATGCCGTGTTCAGCGAGTGCACTTCGCATCTGGTCGGGGGTCATTGGGTTCGCCGATTTCAGAATTGTCTCTTGGATTGTGCCGGTATAGTCGGGATACATGGCAACGTCACCATTCTGTAGCGCCCCCCACACGATAATCGTGCCGCCCATCCCCTGCTTGTGTTCCACACGATATCCCACATCTTCCAGCAATTTCTTTGCTATCTCGCCCAAGACATAAGACTCCGTGAATCGCTTGGAGCCAACACTGATTTTCTGGGCATCGGCGGAAGGCAGGATGTAAATTAGCAGAAGGACAAATAGTGTGTAAAATGTGAAACGTGAGATATATTGCCGTTTGCTGTTTGGTGCTTGTTGTTTTTTCATCTTTTTGGTTAGGGTCCCTATCCTCTCCTTGTTTGCAGTCGTGCGATTCATCGCACGTTCCCTTCTCCTTGTGTTAAATTTTAACTTATGCTATAATCTTCTTATCCGTCTAGCCGCAGATTTCGGCTTCGCAATTCCTTCGGGAGGTCTCTCGCACTCTACCGGATAGGACATGAACCGGTGAAATGGAATTCCAGATGAACAATCGTTTGGATCAATTATTGCATCAATGCGACCCTAGATCCCCCATAGAACGTGAACTGTTATGTGCCCTATACCCTAAACTCACGCCTTCCGATCGTGAGGACTTACGCGCCCAATACCTAATTGACAGTTTACCGGGGCCGGTAACTCTGCCAGATTTTGCATTTCCAAAGAGGAAGATTGCCATTTATTGCGACGGCTACGAGTACCATAAAGATCTCAAAGCATTCAACCGGGATCGACGCCAGTCTAGGGAATTACAACTACAAGACTGGCTTGTACTTAGGTTCACATTTCAGGACATTCAATGTTATATCAACCGCACGGTTAATACCATTTTGCAAGCCCTTAATCGGTCAAATGATGCTAATCCGTATTATAATCGTGGCCAAATAGATCAGGAAATCACCTATGAGTCCATTACTCTTGATCAATCAAATCATTTCGGGGCCTATTATCGCCGTGGGGTGGTTGACTGGGCAAAGGGTGATTACGACCACGCCATCGTAAATTTGACCAAAGCCATAGAACTGAATCCCAATTTTGTCGATGCCTATTACGATCGCGCATACGCATACTATGCAAAAGGCAATCATGCCCACGCCATCGCAGACTTGACTAAAGCGATAACACTAAATTCTGGTGATGCTGTTGCCTATCAGTTGCGTGGGCTAGTTTACTATAAATTTGGACTAGCTTCTGGAGTAAACAGTGTTTATAACCTTGCTATTGTAGACTTTACCAAAGTAACAAGACTTAAACCAAATAATGTTCTTCCCTATAACGCTCGTGGAGATGTTTACCGCGTTAAAGGTGATCTTACCTGTGCTATTACAGACTATACCAAAGTAATAGAATTGAATCCTAATCATGCCGAAACTTATCACTCTCGCGGGAGTACTTACTGGCTAAAAGGCGATTATGCTCGTGCCATACCAGACTTGACTAAAGCCATAGAACTAAATCCCAATTATGCCGATGCGTATGGGACGCGTGGTGCAACTTACGGGACAAAAGGCGATTATACCCGTGCTATACCAGACTTGACTAAAGCCATAGAACTGAATCCCAAGGATTCCGATCTCTATTACTATCGTGGAGCGGCTTACTGGTTAAAAGGCGATGCCGTCCGTGCCATCGCAGACTTTACCAAAGCGATACAGCTGAGTCCTGATCACGCCGAAGCTTATCAGGCTCGTGGAGTGGCTTACAGTAAAATAGGCAGTATGTCTCGCGCTGTCGCAGACTTTGCCAAAGCACAGAACCTCAAAAACGTACTATGATATTGAGCCTCCCCTTTCCTTACGAGGGGGCAAAGGGAGAGGTATTGATTTACCTCCAGAAAGGAAGTTCCTTATGAAATCTTTAATAGACCAAAACCTCACCTGCACCCTCACATTACTGCTCCTCGTAGGTGCAACTTTTATACTTGTCCAACCAAGCAATGCCGAGTCCATCTATGACCTGACCAAAGCCATAGAACGGAATCCAAACGATGCCGATGCCTACTACCGTCGTGGAAAAGCTTATTATGAAGCAGACCTTAAAATCCGTGCCATTACCGACTTTACCAAAGCGATACAACTGAAACCTGATTTTGTCGATGCGTATTTGGGGCGTGCTGGTGCTTACAACTATATTGGCAGTTACTCACGTGAAACAGGTCGTTATGACCTTGCTATTTCGGATTGTACCAAAGCGATAGAACTGGATCCCGATAATGCCGATGCCTATTACCGTCGTGGAGTAGCTTACCAGTACAAAGATGATTATGACCACGCTATCACAAACTTTACCAAAGTGATAGAACTATATCCCAATAATGCTGATGCCTATGACTTTCGTTCGCTCGCTTATGACAAAGTAGGCAATTATGTCCGCGCTGCCGTAGATTATACGAAAGCGATGAAACTTAATCCCGATATTTCTCTTCTAAGCGATGTTTACAGCAAGTATTTTGGTACTTGGGACAGGGCTAACGCCAGACCATACTATACCAAATTAATAGCGGGCTTGACCAAATTAATACAATCGAATCCCAATGATGCTCTCACCTATTGTGCTCGTGGAATGGCTTACGATGAGAGAAAGGTCCACTTTTGGGAGCAAAGGAAGCTAACTGATCCTGATAATGACCTTGCTATCGCAGACTATACCAAAGCGATAGAGCTGGATCCCAATTACGCTCATGCCTACTACCGTCGTGGATTGGCTTACTGGTACAAAAAAGATAATGACCGCGCCATCATAGATTACACCAAAGCAATACAACTGAAACCTGATTTTTACAATGCCTATTCCTCTCGCGCATATATTTACGAGCTAAAAGGCAATTATACCCTCGCCCTCGTGGACTGTACCATATTAATACAAATGAGCGACAATTATAATAACTGGTGGCGTGCCAAATCCTATATGGTTCGTGCTGACGTTTACGAATTGATGGGCGATTATGACCGCGCCATCACAGACTATACCAAAGCTGATGAGTTGGATGATCCTGTCAATAAAAGCGTTGCTCATAACGCTATCTATAAGCGCGGCTGGATGTACCGTAAAAAAGGCGACCATGACCGTGCCATTGCTGATTTTACCAAGGTTATACAATCGTATGCAGGGCTTGGCGGTGCCGAGTATTATCACTATATGGCTCGCGGGGAAGCCCACTTGGCTAAAGAGGACTATAACCGTGCCATCGTAGACTTTACCAAAACTATTGAACGGTATGGTAGCGATTACATACTGTGGATATCAGACCCTATAATTAGTTTCCTTCCCCTTCCTGAACGTCGGAATCCCTATGAATTTCGTGGAGATGCTTACTTACGAAAAGGCGATTTTGATAATGCCATTGCTGATTTTACCAAAGTCTTAAAATTTTATCCGGAAGCGTCTGACGTTTATAAACTTCGTGGAGATGCCTATCTGCAAAAAGGCGATTTTGACCGTTCCGCTGCAGACTATACCAAAGCAAACTCCCTCCGAAACGAGCCATGATGGGGTTCACCAAACATTAATACTTTTCGTTTTTTTTCATTGCATTCTACGCTTTCCTACTTCTCCAGTAATCTATTATCAAAATCAACGTTGTCTCCGTACTGAACCCTGCGGACCAGGGAGCAATCCGAGCGTAGGGAACGCAGATCTGCGTTCCCAACAACCCTTCCATCCTTCCCTTCTCTTTCACAACTGGACTAAACTCCGTTGCGCGGTGATGAATTCTGAAACGAAATCGTCAGCAGGTCGCTCTCGGAGGTCATCAAGTGTTCCCTGTTGGACAATTCGACCTTCTCGCATGAGGACAATGCTATCTCCAATGTAGCCCGCTTCTGCCATGTCGTGGGTGACGAAGACAACGGTTTTACCGAGGCGACCGAAAATCTCTTTCAATTCGGTTTGCAAGGAGGCGCGAACCATCGGGTCTAACGCCCCAAGCGGTTCGTCAAGCAGCAGAACATCGGGGTCTAAAGCAAGTGCCCGCATCAAACTGACACGTTGACGCTGCCCACCAGAGAGTTCAACGGCATAACGAGCGAGACCCTCCTGTGGGAAACGTGTCAGTTCACAGAGTTCGTCCAGTTTTGCTTGAATTTCGTCTTCTGGAAGGGCAGATTGGAGATACCGTACCATGAGGGTTACATTTTGGGCGGCAGTCAGATGCGGAAACAGTCCACCGTCCTGAATCACGTAACCCATCCGACGCCGTAACGCAAGGATATTGTCTTGCGAAACCGGCGCTCCCTCAAATTCGACTGCCCCGGACGTTGGCGTTAACAAACCGATGATTAACCGCAGAATTGTGGATTTGCCACAACCGCTCGGACCGATTAGCACCGTTGTTTGCCCCGCCGCGATCTGCAGGTTGGTCGAATGGAGCGCGGCCACATCGCCAAAACGCATCTCAATATCCCGCAGCGTAATTTTATTTTCGTTCATATTCCTATCCTCCGCAGGCTTTGCGGAACAGTCCCACCGCAAACCACCCACGCACATCAAGCCAGTATTTCTGCATCCTCATCCCCGCTGCTTCGCAAAGGGAACCAAAGCCTTCGAGCGTATACTTGTAGCTGTTTTCCGTATGGATATACTCACCCTCTTCAAAATCGAACCTTTGTCCGAGATGCTTCACGTAGACCTGTTGCCTGCACCGACTTATTAGGCGCATTTCGATGCGAGAGTGTTCCTCTACAAATGGCGCGTAATGATCGAACAGATCGAGATTGAAGTCTCCGCCCAATTCACGATTAATCCGCACCAGTAGGTTTTTGTTGAACTCCGCCGTTACCCCTGCCTTGTCGTTGTAAGCGTCAAAAAGCACCCGACAATCTTTCACCAAATCAAAGCCTATCAGTAGGTGGTCGTTCTCACGCATTCGATGGCGAATCTGCCCGATGAAACTGATTGCTTCTTCCCGCTCAGAATTACCGATGTTGCTACCGAGGAACAGAAAAAGACGGGATTGGCTGCCCTTATCGGGTAATAGTCGGAGCGCGTCGCTGTGCTCGGCGGCAATCGCTGTGATTGATAACGGTCCGTATTCATTTTTGAGAGCAATCGACGATTCAAGCAGAAAGTCGGTGGAGATGTCGGTGGGTATGTAGTGGAGATGGGTTTGATTGGCAAGAATTGCGTCAATAAGAACCCGTGTTTTGGAAGCACTTCCACTGCCAAGTTCCACGAGCTCCACTCCGCCGGTGACTGTTGAGATGATGTTCCGCGCATTGTCCGTCAAGATTTTGTGTTCGGTTCGCGTCGGATAGTATTCGGGAAGTTTGCAGATCTGCTCGAAAAGCTGCGAACCGGCTGTGTCGTAAAAGAAGAGAGCGGGAATACTTTTTGGAGTGCTTTTAAATCCTTCTGCAATCGCATCTTTTAACGATTGTTGCTGATTTTCCTTGGACGCCTTAATCAGGTTAAGACCGTCTGGTAAGCCTTGTTCTATCATTAATTTGCCATAGGGTAGAAGTAATGAGCACTGAATCGAATGAGAATTTGATTCCTGACTCAGCACTCATTAAGTTCAGTTGCTAGGTTCTGTTGACATTTGGGTGTCGAGATATGAATCTCGACCTACAGATTACCTGCCGGTATTGAACAGAGCAGGAGGGTCGGGCAAGATGCCCGACCTACAGGGTCTGGGGTTGGGTTTCGCTGTATCTATCTATAAGCCAGTGTTATTGAAAAGCGTAGCTACTATTACCGTTGATAGAAATTACTTTTACCGTTCAACCCAACCTACGTACTATCAAACGTCAGCACGCGCTAATTCAAGTTGCGCAGGTACGAAATCCCGCCAGCACATCCCGCCGATCCGGTGTATAGAAGTTACGCCATGTATTCCGGAGGAGACGCGAACGGGTAGTCCAGCATCCGCCGCGCAGTACCTTACGGGTTTCAAACCACGGTTCAGAATACTCTTCGTAGGGATCGATTTCAAAGCCCGGATAAGGTTGGAAGGGGGTACTAGTCCACTCCCACACGTTACCAATCATCTGCCGGCAGCCGAAGGCACTATCGCTTTTTGGACACGCTCCTACATCAATGCAACCCATCGCACCCCAGTCGAGGTTGGCGCGTGCTGGCGTTGGGGGTTCATCACCCCAAGGGAAACGACGTTTCCGCGAAGAAAATCCGCTCCCCGCAGAATTTGGCTCTACAGCGGCGGCTGTCTCCCATTCGGCTTCCGTTGGAAGTCGGCGATCCGCCCAACGGCAGTAGGCTTCGGCTTCATAATAGTTGACATGAATGACCGGAAGGTGTGGCTCAAGCGGCATCCATTTGTCAAAATGCCGACGCAGCCAACCGTTATTTGAAGTTTGCCAGTAAACGGGCTGTGTTGCGTTTACGGACTCTCGCCATTCCCAGCCCTCTACGCTCCACAATTCCTTGCGATGATAGCCGTTATCCTCAATGAACGCGGCAAACTCGGATTGGGTCACAGCAGCACGTGCAATGGCAAACGGCTCGATTTCGACCGGGTGCGCCCACTTCTCGTTGTCGAACACGAAAGGTTCGTCAGGCGTGGCACCTAGCATCAACGTGCCACGGGGAATTTCGGCATCTCCCGGCAATGGACCGCCTCCGATATTGGGATGGCCCTCAGGAACAGCAGAAAAGCGTGGTGGAGGATATTCCAAGGTCTGTCGGGTATACGTAAACGCCTCATTGTGCATGTCTTCATGGTAGGTGGTATAGCGCACAAAATAGGCAACTTCCTCACTCAGATTTCCACGTTTAAGCCTATCCAGAATCTGATCCCGTACTTCTCGCATATACGCCAACGTTCCTTCACGAGAGGGCAGCGGCAGGGCCCAACGTGTTTCATGAGGAATCGCAATCGAATCCCAAAGAGTGTCGGCATCATCACGAATCGGCTTCGCTTTGCATGTGTCTCGCAGTACCCACTTCTCTTGGAACCATGCTACATGACCGATTTCCCACAACAACGGATTGACGATCGAGAGGTATGGACTCATTATCTGTTCATCGGTGAGATCTGCAACGATATCGAAGGTGCGCTGACGGGCGTCAATTACCCATTCAGCAAGTGTTTTGGCAGTCATAGTTCTTCCATCTGATAGTCAATCACAAGGTTGACGGATTTTGATGCTATACACATGTCGCCCCGCTGGGGCTTCGATGCAAAAACAAGAAAACAGAGCAGTCGCAATAGGACAAAGATGTAAGGAACAACGATTGTTGCTCCCTACAACTTGTTTGCTATAGCAGCACCGCCGGGGCTATGGGTCGGGCAAGATGCCCCACCTACAGGATTTTTAGCATATTAAGTGTCCGTTTTTGTGGAATAGGTGGTTCACTTGCCGTTATTACCAAGCGCATCAACAACCCGCTCTGGTGTCATTGGGAGTTCTGTTATCCGGACGCCAACCGCGTCGGCGACAGCATTTGCCATCATTGCCAAGGTGGGCGTGATAGGCGGTTCACCGACACCCTTTGCGCCGAATGGTCCGTTGGGGGCTTCCACCTCAACGATAACAGACTCAACGGTGGGCAGGTCTGCGGAGGTAGGCACACGATAATCTACAAAGCCCGGATTCACGCTACCGTTTTCGTCATACTGCATTTCCTCCATTGTCGCCCAAGCATAGCCTTGTACTGTACCGCCTTCAATCTGCCCTTCGACTACCATCGGGTTAATAGCGAAACCGACATCCTGTGAGGACGCCATCTTCAATACCTTGATTCTGCCCGTCTCTGTATCAACCTCGACCTTAGCGATTTGTGCGGCAAGGGCAGGCGTCGTCGGTTGTCGCGCGAATGAACCTTTGCCAACGATGGGACCACCCGTTGTTGAGAGGCTATATGCAGCCAATTCACCAAATCCGATCGATTTCGGCGGATCACCGACAACTGTGGTCACCTTACCCTCATCCAATTTAAGGTTATCAATCTCTGTATTTAATCGTTCAGCAGCGAGTTCAAGGATGCGTTTGCACGTATCTTCAGCCGCGATCTTGGCGGTGTTTCCCATTGTGAAGGTAACGACGCTGCCGCCGGAACCTGTCGCATAAGGTGCAGAATCAGTATCGCCACGGGTGATTGCAACCTGATCGTAGGGAAGGGTCAATACTTCGGCAACGATCTGGGTAATTGCGGTATCGGTGCCGCTGATATCCATCGAGCCGTGGAAGATTCGCGCACTCCCATCTTCGTGGATAGAGACGAACATTCCACCCGGTCCACAGCCATTTGTCCAATCGCCAATTGCTACGCCCCATCCTTGATTCTGCTCTTTGGTCCGGCTCTGCCAACCAACGGCATCAGCGACCGCTTGCAGCGTTTCCTTATAACCGACCTTCGGCTCTCTAGAGCCACCACGCTGACCGCCGCCGGGGATGGGATCGCCCTCTTCACGCATGTTTTTGAGGCGAAATTCGACCGGATCCATGCCGAGCTTACGTGCAATGTCGTCAAGTTGGGATTCACCAGCAAAAGCAGCTTGCGGTGTACCCGGTGCCCGATAAGCGGCAGTCCCGGACTTGTTTGTGTAAACACCATACGCATCAACCTTGAGGTGCGGAATCTTATAGACACCACGTACACGAAGGGTACTGCCGATCGATGCTCCTGATACAGAACCGGAATCCCAAAAAGCGAGTGCTTGACGGACAACGATTTGACCATCATTTTTGACACCCGTTTTTAGCGTGATTACGCACCCCGGTGCCGGACGACCATCAGTAAACTCTTCTTCACGGCTCATCTGAATCTTCACCGGACGACCTGTCTTCTGAGAGAGTAGAACCGCAGGGACATGCGTCAGGGCGACGCCAAAACGCCCACCAAATCCGCCGCCCATTGTTGTCGCGATAACGTTCACCTGATTGAGCGGAATACCAAGCGTGCCAGCGATGCCGGATCGGATGGCGAAGGGTCCTTGGGTGCTTGCCCACACCGTGACCTTGCCGGTGGAATCGACATCAGCGACGGAGACGTGCGGTTCCATATAGGTCTGGTGAACCCGCGGAATGACATACGTATCTTCAACAACAAGGTCGGATTCAGCGAAGCCCTCATCCACATCGCCGACTGCTGTGTGCGTTTCGGCGGAAACGTTGTAGTAGACCTCATCTTCGATGGCTTCCAATTGTGCGCTTAACTCGGCAATCTCTGCGCTGTGGTCTTGCGAGTCGTCTCGCCCAAGTTTTCTCAGGTCGGCTCTGATCGCTCGACGGGCAGGTCCATCTTTCGTATCATCGCTGTGTAGACGTGGTGCATCCGGCTTGATAGCCTCAGTCACGTCTTGGACAACAGGTAGCACTTCGTAGTTGACCTGAATCAGGTCGGCGGCTTCCTCTGCGATGTCCGGATCCGTTGCTGCAACGGCTGCAATCGGCTCGCCGAGATACAAGACTTTGTCAGAAGCAAAGACCCGTCGTCCACTTTCGACATCGTCTTGGGTGATGATAGCCCGAACACCGGGCAGCTTTTCGGCTTCGCTGGTGTCAATGCTAACAATCTTTGCATGTGGGTGTTTGCTACGAACAAATTTGCCGTGGAGCATACCGGGCAGGTGAACATCAGCCCCGTATTGCGCTGCGCCGGTCACTTTTTCAAGGGCATCGACTCTAGGTAGCCTTTTTCCAAGGACTGCATATTCTGACATGGCAATACTCCTTTCTTTTGGTTCATTGGTTCATCCGGTACTCTAGGGTCGGACGATTACAGACCACGGGCAACTAGTTCCTCATGTTGTTTTTGAAAACCGCGGCTATTATCGTCCTCGATGACCTCCAGATTCACCCCACGCTCAAAACCGGGGAGGTTGCCCTGATAGAAAGCTCGCTGGTAAATAGATTCCTCGGTGAAGTCCCAAATCCGCTGTTTCTTTCCAACGCCGGGCCAATTGATGCGGAGGATACGCTTCTTCTGACGGTATAGGTCTGTTGGCGTGGGTGCGCTGGGGTCAACCTTGTACTTCTCAATAGCCTTCTCATCAACCTCGATTCCTAGTCCCGGTGCGTCTGACACGTCGATGAATCCATCTACAACCTCAAGCCCCCCCTTGAGGAGATTGTGTTCCCACAGTTCAAAGCAGGTGATGTAAGGTAGTTGGGCATGTGAAAGGACTGAGCCGAGATGCACGGCAAAAGCGGTTGTGATACCGGTGCCGACCAACTGCAGCCAGAAAGGTTTGTTGAAGGCGGAGGCGAGCGTGGCATCGCGCCGAACTTGCGTGACACCGCCCCCGATTACGAAGCCGTCACTACAATGGGCGTGTAGAACCTCTTCGCGGAAGTGCTCAACGATGGGCTTACGCACACGTTCCCGGAGGATGCGGGCTCCTGTTAAATCTTGCTGGAGATAGAATGGACTCTCATACATGCCAATATTGGGGTGGGGATCAAGCTGTTCGAGGATAATTTCGGCTTTCGCCTGAGTCAGTAGGAAACCGTTGAAGTCCACATCGAACTTGTAATCGAGCGGCACAACCTTTCCGACCGTTTCTATCTGTTCAATGATGTCGCGCCAGGGGCGGGCTTTCATCTTGAACGTGGTGTAACCGCGTTTGAGGGATTCCTTTGCTTCTGCGACCCAATCCTCCGGCGGCATGTCGATATCCCACCAAGAGATGGGGCAGCGATCGCGCACCTTGTCGCCCAGCAGGGCGTGTACCGGGGCACCGGCGGCTTTTCCAGCTATATCTAGCACAGCCAACTGCGCGCCAGAACCGATAGAGTCGTCGTTCATGATGACGAAAGGATTCTGACCAATCAGCCGGTCCGCATCTGAAATGCCGCCATCGCCGTACCCAACGATGTCGTTGTCAGTTTCGATGCGACACAGATGAACACGCTCATTGTGGGTTTGCGCCCGCTGCATAGCGCGAGTGACATGATCAGCGTAAAAGGGAATATCCAAGGTCATTGTTTCGACATGCTTAATTTTCATGGGAATGCTCCTATGGGTTATTAGTTATGAATCTATAGTTATTGTGCCACGAAGCAACCATTCAACGCTGCCGCGAATTATAGTTTCCGCGTAAAAGAGTTGCTCGTCCATCGGTGTATTGGGGTGGTTATTCTGGACTTCAAAGAGCAGATTAGGGGTGCCGTATTTGACGGAATATTGGTGGCTAATCCAGCGTTCATCGCCACCGGTGCGAACTCCGCTGAAGTGGGCACCAATTTTTTCAAAGGCATCTTGTATCTCTTTACCCCAATCGAGAGCGTATTCTTGCTGTGCTTTCGGCATCCAATCTGCGTCCGCATACTGTACGAAGGTGTCGTAACGCTCTTCCTGTTCGTAGGTTTGGTGTAGGTCTAAAAGTGCGTCATAATAGTGGGTTTCTCCTAACTCCTCCATCAACACATTATACTGTGTTCCCTCCGGTGCCCAGAAATTTTCGGCGTAGGTGTCTCCGTCGATTTGTGCATACGTGATCCCAACACGCGCCACATTCTCCTCGCTCTGCTTCCACACCCGCGGCTCGGGCCAATCGAACCTACTGCCATCCGTGCGACAGCCTTTCATGTAGTCGAAAAACTCGCTAGCGTTGTAAATGGAACCGTCCCAACAGTCAACGGGCGCACGAGAACGTCCGTCGGGATTCGCAATCGGGATAAAGGTCAGCAGTGTTTCATCAAGTACCGTCTCCACCGCCAAATCTGTTCCCCCGCCATTGAGGTGTTCGCCTGTGAGCAGTTGATTAACAAAATTCATGATTGCCGCAGTGCCCGCCGGTTCATGACCGTGGGACACGGTGGTCAACAGCTTTTTCTTCTGATCTGCAGGAATATTTCTGTTCGTTACAGTCAGTGCGTAGATTTTATGCCCTGTATATTGTGTAGTATGATGCAGTTCCAATCGGTCTGGATATTTTTTCAGCCATTCCACGATCTTGGGTTCGACCGTATGGGGCATCCCAAGCCACCAATCGCTTGTGACGTTCTGCTCTTTCTCATTCTTAGCCATTGATTCGCTCCGTTATCGGTAGATATACAACGATATTATACCAATTTTCGGTGTTTTGAACAACTACTAAATCAGTGCTGCTTTACCAAAATTTTTCGCCTATACTCGCAAATCTTTTTGATTCTACTTTTTTCCCCTTGATGCTATAATAGCGTAAGTTGCCACCTATATCAAGCACGAATTAGGGTCATTTATTTTACTGTAGGAGGGATTTCCAAATCCCGACAGTGGTGGGAGGGATTTCCAAATCCCGATAGCGCGATCTCCCGGTTGCAACTTTTCAAGCAAAATGGTTAAAAAGCCGAAAACTGAATAGCCCTAAGCACGAATTAACCGCTGCAAACTATCATATCAGGAGATACTCTTTATGTCTAGGCATCATCTATACCCCAATTTGATTGGACTTTGTAAGTATCATTGCATCGCAGTCATCAGTTTACTGATATTCATCGTCGGCTTTCAAAATGCACATTCCCAACAACAGATAGCCCAAGACGCCTACGCCATCTTTGAACAGAGCTGCCTCATTTGTCACGGTCCTGACGGTGCCTATAGAGAAACACTCTTAATTGAGCACAACACACTCATCACAGAAAACGGTTCTGTTGTCCCGGGAAACCCAGAATCTTCTAGGCTGTATAAGCGGCTTCTTGGAGAAGGGGGACAACTAATGCCGCTGGGAGGTCCCCCTCTACCCAATCCACAGATTGAAACAGTTAAAAATTGGATATTAGCCGGCGCACCCGATTGGGCAGCAACCCCTACAACCGGTGGGCAGTTCATTTCACCCAGTGAAGTACTCAATACCATCGAAACGCACCTAATGTCTCTTTCATCGTTTGACCGCGCCTTTGCCCGTTACTTCACAATGGCACATCTCTATAACGCAGGGGAAACACCGGAGATACTCCAAGAATATAGCAATGGACTCTCAAAACTGATCAATAGCCTTTCGTGGGGGAATACAGTCACCAACCCACAACCTATTGACTCACACGGGACTATCTTCTATACCGACCTAAGACACTATGAGTGGGACGTCAATGACGGGTGGGACCAGATAGAAGCAGAGTATCCCTACCATATCTCGTTTGACGCGCCCGAACAGACAGCACTGAAGGCACAACTGACACGGCTACAGGGGGAGATGCAAGCTGATATACCATCTATTCATGTCGATTGGTTTGTCGCACAAGCATCTTTGCCCCCACTATATCATGATTTGCTCTCTCTCCCATTAACAGATAGGGAGTTAGAGACCCGATTGGAGGTGGATGTCCTCCGTAATCTACAGAATGCACCGGGGGTGCGTGTATGGCGGGCAGGGACAAACAACTCAGGTGTCTCTAATAACAACAGGGTCATAGAGCGACACACCTCTCGTTATGGCGCGTATTGGAAGAGTTACGACTTTGCTGGCAGTGTTGGGACACAGAACATCTTCACCCACCCACTCTCTTTCACTCATGATGGTGGGGAGGTTGTGTTCAATCTTCCTAACGGGTTGCAAGGCTACTACATTACGAATGCGTCTGGCTTCCGTCTGAATGACGCACCGATAAACATTGTATCTAATCCTGCAGCGAGTGACCCCACAGTGCGTAACGGACTCTCCTGTTTGGGTTGTCACACAGAGGGCGTGAAGATGTTTGAGGACGAGGTCCGTGCTGTGATAGAGAGTAATGCCACCCCAGCGTACGACAAAGCACAAGCACTGAGACTATACGTCGCACAATCAGAGATGGACGCCCTCTTGCAGGAGGATACAGATACGTATAGACAGGCATTAGAAGCGACAGGTGGTGCGTTTGGAGGGATAGAACCCATTTCCCGTTTCCATGAGGTGTTTCAGGGAACTGTCGATGCTGCGTATGCCGCTGCGGTGGTTGGGTTAGAGACGGAAGCCTTCCTTGAGAAGGTACGTGAGAATATAGGATTACAGAATATCGGGCTGCTGGTATTAGACAGTGCGAATGGGGGTATGAAAAGAGATGCTTGGACATCAAATTTCCGAGATATACTTTTTGCGCTCGATTTCCCAGAGTTAGTTGACAAGCCCCCAGTGGTGCCGGATCCGGACAGGCTACCGGGTGCATTTGTTCATATCCCTGACACAAACCTTCGTGCGGCGATTGCAGAGGCACTTGGTAAAAGCCCCAATGCCTCGATTACTGTAGAAGATATGGAACGATTGCATTACTTGGAAAGCAACCATGCGGCGAACAGGGGCATCCGTGATTTGACAGGGATTCAGTTTGCAAAAAATCTGCGATCGCTAAGACTTCCCACTAATCAGGTTTCCGACATCTCGCCCGTAAAAAACTTAAAAAATCTCACTAACCTGAAACTCGCAGATAATCAGGTTTCCGACATCTCGCCCATAACAGAGTTAATCAACTTGGAGAGTCTCGAAATTGAGCACAATGAAATCTCTGACCTCTCCCCCCTTGCAGGATTAATCAACTTACATTACCTCAACATTAGTGACAATTCATTTTCTGACATCTCACCGATAGCGGGGTTAATTAACTTGGAAGAAATAAATTTTACAAATAAGAATGTCGGCGACATCTTCTTCCTTGCAGGGTTTAAAAAGCTAAAATCCTTTATCACATGGGACAACCCTATTTCCGACATCTCCGTGCTGGCGGAATTACCCCAATTGGAAAGAGTAAGTATTTGTCACAGTGCAGGGTTACCGGATATATCGCCGCTTGCAGGTTTAACAAATTTGAAAGAGCTCTATTTTGTTTGCAACGAAGTCTCGGACATCTCGCCCCTTGCAGGGTTAACTAAACTAACTCGTCTGAGTTTGAGGTGCAACGAAAACATATCGGACATCTCGCCTCTTGCGGGGCTAGTCAACTTGGAATGGCTAGAGATTCCTCAGAACAACATATCGGATATATCGCCGCTTGCAGGGTTAGCCAACTTAACATGGTTAGATCTTTCACGCAATAACATCTCCAATCTTTCGCCCTTGGATGGGACACGCGAGAATATAAAGACGCTCCATTGGTACGGCAATCCAGTGTATCCTACAGATGCCCCGAAGATAGAGGGCCCATGGCAATGGGTGGTATTACCAGACACCAAACTGAGAAGCGATACGGATTTACTATCAGAGGCAAGTGGGGGCACGGTGACGGAGACAGAGATCGCCACCCATGGGGCAACGGAGGGAAAATCGGTCGGGGATGCCGTGTGGACCTCTCACAGGCTCCCGCCTGCCGGGAGAAACAACATTGAAGATATGCTGAAAACCGTCATCCATGACGGAGTCATCTACGGCTCTGTGTCCCTCTATTCACCACGGCAACAGAACACAACAATGTATGTCGGCGGTGAGCGTGGGGTAAGGGTCTGGCTCAATGGGACTTTGATTTACGAACGGTTTAATCACCAGTGGGAGGCAGATAATTACACCGACTTTTTCCCTGTTACGCTTCAACAGGGAAGAAACCTCCTACTCGTCGCGGTTCGCATTTGGGGTAACGGCTTTTTTGGATTTGAACCCGGCACCGAATATACAGTGACAAATCCCAGTATCGGCTACACTTTTTCCACAGCACCAATTCACTCTGGTGAGACCTTTACCCTCGACATCCACGCCGAAAATGTCTTGAACATGACGGGGTGGCAGTTTAATATTGCCTTCAATCCCGCCACCCTTGAAGCCGTTGAGGTGACCGAAGGCGATTTCTTGAAGACTGACGGCGGAAACACTTTCTTCCAGAGTGGGAGTATTGATAATGCAGCAGGTAAAATTCGGGGACTCAGTGCTATACGACTGTCCTCCCAAGGTGTGACCGGCACCGGCACCCTGCTTCAGGTGATCTTCAAGGCAAAATTGCCCGGCGAAACAGAGTTGATACTGGAAAACTTTGAACTCGCCGCTATCACCGGGGATTCCATCCCCGCACGACCCCAGCAGATCCGCATCACTGTGGAGGAACAACTAGCAACCGGGGATGTGAATAGAGATGGAAGGGTCAGTATTCTAGACCTAGTTCTCATCACACAGCAGTTTGGGCAGAGGGTGCCCGCCAACTCACCTGTGGATCTCAACGGCGATGGTGTTGTCAGCATTCTCGACCTCGTCCTCGCGGTACGGGAGATTGACAATACCACAGCACTCGCTCCACCGGCAGTTGAAGCAGCAGGGATACCTCCCGCGATGATAGAAGCGTGGATAGCACAAGCACGGTTGGAAGATGATGGTTCGCTTGCCTTCAAACAAGGAATCGAAATTCTTGAACGCTTGTTAGCGTCCCTGATTCCTGAAGAGACAGCATTGCTCCGTAACTATCCGAATCCGTTTAACCCGGAGACATGGATACCGTATCAGTTGGCAGAGTCAGCAGAGGTAACGTTGACAATCTACGATATGAACGGGCGGTTAATCCGACGTTTGGCGGTGGGTCATCGAGCGGCGGGTATGTATCGGAGTCGAAGCCGTGCAGCCTATTGGGACGGACGCAACCAACTCGGTGAGTCTGTCGCCAGCGGTCTCTATTTTTACACGCTGACAGTCCGTTCCGAGACCAGGGCGGGAGAGTTTTCAGCGACGCGGCGAATGCTGATACTAAAGTAGTAGGCATACTCCGTATGCCGTAACCTCCATCCCGATAAAATCGGGATTCAGGGCAATTTGAGTCGCCGGTGGTTTGGAACAAGCGGAACGGAGATCTCTGTTCCAGCGCGGCTGTCGTAGGGAACAACGATCGTTGTTCCCTACAATTCGTCAAACTTAACAGCACTGATGAGTTTTGGTGATTCGCCCTGTCATACACATTGCGCTCCTCTGGAGAGCAGGGATTAACCTTATCGTCGTTCTATAGATATATCGCTCCTCTGGAGCGGAAGAAAGTGCTCCACATTTTGCTTTCGTCCCGTCGGGATGTAAGTCGAGCTATGAATCTCGACCTATTCTACAGAAGATTGGTAGTGATTGGGCGTTCTACAGACGTTTCATTACCCCAATGAGGAAAAGGGTTAGATCCGCTATGAGAAAGCTAATCATTACCCCAATGAAGGAGGAGTTAGATTTCCTCTTGCAAAGTTGCACGAAACGAGATTTCCACGCTGAGGGTGCTATGATTGGTAGACTTTCAGTTGTACAACTTTCCGATCTGGGTATTACACTGGCACGGGGCGGATTGGGCAAGGTTCAATTTGCAGTGCAAACGCAGCATTTGCTGGATACCTGCAACGACTGGGATCTGATAATTTGTGCTGGGGCAGCTGGGGCATTAGCGGACGAAGTGTCTGTTGGAGATGTTGTTGTGGCGACTGCAACGGTGGAACACGATTACAATAACAAATTCAGTGAGCGCGCCCTCCCGAAATTCGACGGTGCGGAAGCTGCAATAGCACAACTCAGATCCGTATCGCGTTCAGCTAAGGCGTTCAGCGTTCACTTCGGTCCCATAGCGAGTGGAGACGAAGATGTGGTAGAAACTGAACGAAAAAGGGCACTGCACGAATCCACAGGGGCACTCGCTGTAGCGTGGGAAGGGGCTGGTGGAGCAAGGGCTTGTGCATTCAACCGTATACCATTCGTTGAGATTCGGGGCGTGACTGACACAGCGGATCACAATGCTGCCTCAGATTTTGAGGAGAATTTGGAAGTTGCAATGCGTAACCTTGCAACGTTAATCATATCTTGGACAAGCCACGTATGACAAAAAGAATCGGAGTAGATTATGAAAAAACTGATAATTGTTGGACCGGGTGGACTTGGTGGAACAGTTGCCGCCCTTTTAGCGCGACAAGGGGAATGCGAGGCGGTAATCGTTGGTCGTCCGGGTGCACATATTGATATGATTCAGCAGCAGCGTGCCCTCCGTTTGACTGGGCTTCAGGAGTTTAGCGTCCAGATTGATGCGACCGATGATCCCAAAGGCATCCGAGAATGCGATATCCTCATCTACACTGTAAAAGCCCAAGACACAGAAGCAGTGCTAACGACGACGAAGCATATACAGGTTCGTGAGGCTGTTACTTCTCTCCAGAACGGCGTGGTCAAAGATGAGCTGTTGATTAATGTCTTTGGAAAGGAAAAAGTGATTGGCGGTCTTGCTGTTGTCGCAGGGGAGCGTCCAGCGCCGGGAGTCGTGAATTGGACATACGATGGCGGTACGCAGTTTGGAGAACTCGATGGACAACCTTCGGAACGCGTTGACGAGATTGTGGGTCTTTTTCAACGAGCAGGGTTGATCACAGAAGCATCCGACGCTATCCTGTCTGCTACGTGGTCGAAGATGGTGGGGTGGATCCCCATCGGACTGCTTGCTACCCTCTCCAGACAGAATAACGCCGGTGTTATGTCCAACAGACAGTTGGCTACAGAGTATATCGGCATGGTCAGAGAACTTCAGGCGATGGCTGCAGCAAAAGGGATTTCTTTAATAGACCTCGGTCCTTACCATGTCAAAACGTGGTGTCAAGGCACCGCCGAAGAAGCGATTGAAAAGGTTTTGACATCGCCCTTATCTGGCAGTCAATCGACGCATTCCGCCCTCCAAGATATACAGAAAGGCATACCTACAGAATTTCAGGCGTGTGTTGGTCCCATACTTGAGGAGGCACAAGCACTTTCAATCTCTATGCAGCGAGTACAGATAATGTATGCTACACTTATGGGGTTGGAGGAGACTTTGCAGCGTGGGTAAGCTAAGAGCTCATGTCAAAAGAAGGTGCAAAACGGAAACAGAAACCGAGTTTTCAAGAAAAAACTCGGTTTCTGTTGCACGATTTCTTAACATGAGGTAAGCGGATTATTTGGAGACTCCATCTAAGTTGGTTCACTGCCCTGACGATTTGCGAGTGAGCGAGGTGTTAGGTCAAAGAACGTCTCGTGACCGTGGAAGAAACGATCCAGTTCGTCCACCATCAGTTCAAAGAAGTACGGATAGTCGTCGCCGGTGTAGGAAGCGAAGTGCGGGGTCAGAAAGACATTGGGCAGATTGATGATTTCACTATCAGGCGGAATCGGCTCCGGATCGAAAACATCCAGTCCGGCGGTGATATCCCCACGTTTGAGACGTGCAATGAGCGCGTCGGGGTCAATAATTGGTCCGCGAGAAACATTGACTAACGCTGCACCGGATTGAATCAGATTCAGTTCGCGTTCTCCGATCATCCGGTGTGTCCCCGGTGTCAACGGTGCGACACAGACAATGACATCGCACTGCGACAGCAAATTGTCCAGCGAGGTCTGTAGAAAACCGATAGCCTCCGCCATTTCCCGCGGCAGATAGGGGTCATGTACCCAGATATCGACTTCAAAGGGGCGGAGAAACTTGATAAGGCGTCTACCCATATTTCCACCCCCGATTAACCCAACTCGTTTACCGGTGAGGAGTCCACCGGCATGTTCAAGTGCGCTGGCATCTCGGGTCGTCTCGCCGGCGATAATCCGACGGAATTGCGCTCCCGCGTTGCGTAAAGCAATCAGGATAAGCCCCAACGCCCACTCTGAGACCGGATAGGAAGAGCCGTTGGTAGTATCCACCGTACGGATTCCCCGCTCCCATGCAGCTTCCAAATCAATCCGGCTGGCGAAGCGATCGCCCTCTAGTTCACCGATGATTTTCAGATTGGGTGCAGCGTTCAAAACCTCTGGCGTGATTGTGGGACAGCCGTGGCAGACAACTAAACCGTTAATCTCACTAATATGTTCACAGAGTTCTGCTGCTTCTTCAGGGTTTTCGTTTGTGGTGTAGATGCTTCCACCTTCGCAGGAGAACCATTCCCAATCAGCGAAGGTTTCAAGCCGTTCTATCTCTTCCGGTGGTAGGTAGGCGTTGCGGACACGTTCATCACAAGCTACCAAGACTTTGGGACGAAATGTTGTCATAAAATATATCCTCCGTTGCCGTCGTTTTGGAGATTTTTAGTTGTGTTCAATCTTCTGCAAAGGGAAAGGTGCCGTCATAACCGAGAGCATCAAGCGTGACCTGTGGATGGCTGACAAAGCGGATACCGGGATACATCGGGTTCTGCTGGTAATGGAAAACGATATTTCCGCGAATTTCCCCATCGGGATCGGGTCCCATTTTGGCACCTTGGTGAGGTATATGACTGTAGAAGACCACCGCATCTCCGCTCATCGGATACAGGTCCGCATGTGGCTGTTCGTCGCACCAACGTTGGAACAGATTGTTTCGATCATCCGTGTATCCGAGGTGCTTCCGTAGTTCTTCGGGAATCGGACGATGACAGAGGTCTTTAACGAAGGTAAGGCGAGCACGCTCCGGCGTGTTGTCTGTTAAGTAAAACGTGGTGTTCATGCAGAACCCTTGGACGAAACGACTCGCATCAACTTTCTCCCCCTGATACCAGTAATCGTAGAAGTCCATGTGCCATTCCTGCGTGTAGTCGTCGGGATTAAGGTGTGCACGGACACTACGGAGTTGGCACTGCTTGCCTAGAGTTGCCTTCAGGTATGGTGCAACACTGGGATGTGCGATAAGCGATCGTGTCATCTCCGGTTCCTGCTCCAGCAATTGATTATACGAGACATTACCAACACTGTTTCTGCGGTCGTACTCTCCTCGCTCGTAGCGCCCATACAGACTATCCTGCCATTTCTGAACGGTTTCCATGTCGAAGGCACTCTTGATAAGCAGAAATCCATCACGCTCAAGTTGGGCTAGATTTTTTTCAAACGATTTGTTTTTGCTTTCATCCATTGGAGTTTCTCCTTCGGATAATGAGATGAACGCTGTTATTCGATGGGCCAAATTGCTCCCATCTGCCAAACGTCCAATGATCGCACAGTTGCGCTTCCACCTCGTGCAAATAGCTGTACGCCGAGACTATCCGGCCGGGCGGGATAGATGCGCTTTGCCAAATAGTGGCGGTCATTGGCGAAAACCTCCACCACGGTCCGATCCACGAATACTCGCAATTCTATCGACTCTCCGTACGGGAGATCAAACGTGCATCGTTCTGATTCACGATTGCTCACCTCTGAACTGATGCTAGACCGATTTGCGTCTAGAATCAACTCCCTAAGTGGTCCCATCTCCTGTGGTGCACGGTTGGCTGACCACGGATTAAGGTTCAAACGGACGAGGGTTTGTTCTTCGCCGTTCGGAGAACAACAAACTTTCAGGCCGAACTCCTCAGCACTCTCCCATTCAAACACCGCTCGAATCTCTAACTGATCTCCTCTGATTTCATCAAGCTGACAATCTTCGTCTGTGTTCAATTGGATGTCGGAAAAGTGGGCATGCTCACCTCGCAACGCTTCCAATTCTGGAACAGGTTCCATGAGCAGGTCACTGTCATCGGACAACGACAGAACCATCGGGAGGGCAAACATCCCCGCCCAGCCGGAGGCACGTTGGACGTAACTATAGCGTCCTTCGTGGAAGCGGCCGAACAGAATGCGTCTGCCCTTGTCATCCAGCAGCGTTAAGCCCTCATTATAGACACCGGGACGACCTGTATCGCCGAGCGCCAATCGTTTATGACGCTCCGGGGTGAACCGTTGATTGGCGTATGTTCCGATGTAGAATTGCGCCCCACGCGGGTGACTGGTGAAGGAGAGTATATGTTTATCTCCCAAACGGAAAAAGTCGGGACAGCCACAGTCCTCGCCCCACTCTGTGAAAATACCGCCCTCGTAGAAGGGATGCAGATACTCCCAATGGGCGAGGTCTTTGGAGGTATATAGATACGCCGCATCTGGCGGGGCGGAACCGCTATTGCCGGTCAGTGCGTAGTATGTATCCCCTTCGACCCAAGCGCATGGGGCACCACTGATCCGAAATTCATCCCCCGCCTGCGGATTGGGTATAATCGGATTCGCTGGGTGTTTTTCCCAATTGATAAGCATATCATCGTCGCTTGTGGCGAGGCAGATGCCGTCCGGCAAACCGTGATAGATGAATGTGGGCACTCCTTCTTTATTGATAAACGCTGCGCCGCTGTAGCACTGGTCTCGGTCTGCCCCTTCCGGACCGGGCGGCAACGCGATCGGGTGGTCTGTCCAATGAACCAAATCCGCACTAGAGGCATGTCCCCAATGTATCGTGCCGTGGAAAGCTCCATTCGGATTGTACTGGTAAAAGATGTGGTATCTGCCTTTCCAGAAAATGGTTCCGTTTGGATCGTTCATCCAGTTGGTCGGTGCAAGATAATGGTATGCTGGACGGTACGGGTCAGATGCTAGTTGTAGACGGCGCGGATCAACGTCGCTCTGCTTCGATTCAGTCATCTATTTGTTCCCATAGTATAATTTGATTTTGATAAATCACTAAGAGTTACGGCATACGGAGTATGCCTACTACTATACACTTTGGCGTGGATAGCCTAGGATTGCCAAGACCTCAGTAATTTCATCCAAGATAACAGGGTCGTCAATTGTCGCTGGCATACGGTATTCAACGCCATCGGCGATTCGCTTCATGGTTCCGCGTAAAATCTTACCCGACCGCGTTTTGGGAAGGCGCTGCACCACAGTCGCCACTCTGAAGGAGGCGATGGGACCAATCTCCCCGCGCACCATCTGGATAAGTTCCTGAACGATCACATTGTCATCGCGCTGAACGCCGGCTTTCAGCACAATAAACCCAATCGGCACTTCCCCTTTGATCTCGTCAGCGATACCCACAACAGCGCATTCAGCAACGTCGGGATGGGCTGCCAGAACTTCCTCCATTGCACCGGTCGAAAGGCGATGCCCCGCCACGTTGATGATGTCGTCCGTGCGGCTCATGATCCAGAGGTAGTCCTCTTCATCCTTGTAGCCGGCGTCCGCTGTCAGGTAATAGCCCGAATAGGTGCTGAGATAAGATGACTGATGCCCCTCATCGTTGTTCCACAACGTCGGGAGGCAGCCGGGAGGCAACGGCAATTTGATGACGATATTGCCGATCTGACTCGCTTCTACCTCTGCGCCATTATCATCTAGTACACGCACATCGTAGCCCGGAACTGCCTTTGTACAGGAGCCGGGCTTTACGGGAAACGCCTCAATGCCAATACAGTTCGCACCTACGGGCCAACCGGTTTCCGTCTGCCACCAGTGGTCGATTACAGGAACATCGAGTTGTCCCTGTGCCCAGATCAGCGTGTCAGGATCGCATCGCTCACCGGCAAGAAAGAGCGTCCGGAAACCGCTCAGATCATATTTGCGGATATAATTGCCATCGGGATCCTCGCGTTTAATGGCTCGGAAGACAGTTGGTGCTGTGAAGAGGGTACTTACCCCATGCTGGGAAATAACGCGCCAGAATGCGCCGGGGTCGGGAGTGCCAACCGGTTTCCCTTCGTACAAAACCGTCGTACATCCTTTGAAGAGGGGTGCATAGACGGTATAGGAGTGTCCAACCGTCCAACCGACGTCCGAAGCCGCCCAGTATACTTCGCCGGACTCCACCCCATAGACATTCTGCATGCTCCAATTGAGCGCGACTAGATGACCACCGTTGTCGCGTACAACACCTTTCGGCACACCCGTTGTGCCGGAGGTGTAGAGGATATAAAGGGGATCTGTTGCGGCAACCGGCACGCAATCAACTGGGGTCGCACTGTCCACAAGTTCTAACCAATCCAAATCACGACCAGCAACCATGGACGCCGGCTCTTGGGAACGTTGTAGGATAATACACCGCGAAGGTTTTGTTGATGCGAGTTCAATAGCACTATCGAGTAGGGGCTTATACGCCACAATCCTGTCCACTTCAATGCCGCACGAAGCGGAGAGGATAAGTTTTGGTTTCGCATCATCAATGCGGGTTGCCAATTCGTTGGCGGCAAACCCTCCGAAGACTACCGAATGAACCGCACCAATCCGAGCGCAGGCAAGCATGGCGATAACCGACTCAGGCACCATGGGCATGTAGATAATCACCCGGTCGCCTTTCTGAACGCCTTGAGCGGCAAGGACACCGGCAAAACGCGCGACCTCGTCCCGAAGTTCTCGGTAGGTGAAAGTCTTGATGGTTTCCGTAACAGGGCTATCGTAAATCAGTGCCGTCTGATCAGCGCGTCCATTTTCCACATGCAGATCAAGGGCGTTGTAGCAGCTGTTGGTCAAGCCACCTGTAAACCAACGGTAGAAAGGTTCCTGTGAGTCATCAAGTACTTTATCCCACTTTTTGCACCAGTGGACATCTTCCGCCGCTTCTGCCCAGAAAGTATCCGGCTCGTTTAGTGACTGTGCGTAGATTTTCTCATAGGTATCAGACATAATTTCCGGCTCCTCCTATCCAATCTTCCGAATCCTCCAAATTGGTCGGACAAAGAGAAGGATGGAAGATGTGAAAAAAGCGAACAAAGCGTCTCTTCCATCCTCGCTCAAAATTGCTCACTCTGACAACTAAAACGCGCTCGTTCAAAACTATAACCGTGGGTCGACAGGCTCGCTCTCTAACGCCAGAACGCCGAAGACGCATTCGTGCACACGCTGGAGCGGCTCGCGGCGCACGAAACGTTCCAATCCTTCGATGCCAAGCGCGAACTCGCGGAGTGCCAACTGCCTTTTGACGCCCAAGTTACGCGCTTTCAACCGGTCTAAGTTTTCGGGGAGTAAATATTCGGGACCATAGATGATTCTCAGATACTCTCGTCCACGACATTTGACCGCCGGTTGCACCAGCCCACGCGAGCCACGCGGGTGGAAATCATACGGCTTGACGACCATTCCTTCACCACCCTGCTCTGTCAACGTCTCCCACCACTGAATCGTTCCACCCTGCGATGCTTCGTCCCGCACATCCACAACGTGGTAAGCGGTGGCTTGGAGTAGACCAGGGTCGGCATGGCACAATGCCTTCAGTGTGTCGAGGTGCCAGCGGTGGTCTTTGTCGGTGTAGACTTTGCCTTCTACCGCTAACAGATGAAATGGCGCAAGTTTCAGGTTGTCGAGTGATGTCACCTCCCAACAGTATTGCCGATAAGCGTTGCGATAGCGTTCAACACTATCCTGCCGTTGGGCGATTTGCCCCTGTAGCTCCTGCACAGCTAGTCCTCGCGCTCCCGATTGTGTGAGAATATCCGCAGCATGTTTGAGCGCAATCTGCCCAGCGACACCGACCGGCGCGTATTGTTCCTTGATCAACTCGTGCGCCTTTGCAGACCACGGCATGAGTTCAGCGTCAAGACAAACCCAATCGGTTTCGTGCGTTTCCCAAAGCTTGATTGCATCGAAGGCGGTATGGAGCCGTTGGAGCAACGCGCCCTCTATTTCAGGATCGTTAAAGAAGGGACGCCCCGTCCGTGTATAACAGACGCCGATACTGGGCTCAATAAGTTTGTCCTCCGGCGATTTGTCGCCGTCAAGCGTGGGTTGAACTGTGCCATTACCAATAATGCCGAACCGTTTACGGGCACTCGTCTCATCACGACATAGTACGATGACGACGCGCGAACCCATGTGCTTTTCTTCACAGATGACTCGTGGTATGCCTTCGTTGCGGAAGTAAGAGAACGCCTCCTCCGGGTGTTCCAGTATGTTTGGATGGTGCGATGTTGCACTGGGCGACATTGTGGGCGGCAGATAGATAAGCCACTGTGGAGCAACTGCAAAGCGAGTCATCACTTCAAGCGCGGCAGCGGCATTTTCCTTACGGACAACCACATGCCCCATCAGCTGTGTGTGAATCCTCAATTTTTGCAAGTAGTCAGCGATGTTGAGTAGGTCATCGTGTGCCTGCTGTGAGGTCAACTGGAGTGACTCCGGCTCAGACTCAAGGAACGGGCGCACCGGTTCGGAATAGACTCGCTGCGCCGGGACGGACACTAATTCCTTTTCGGGGTAGCGCAGAGCCGTCAACTTACCTCCAAACACACAGCCGGTGTCAATATTAATGGTGCGATTGAGCCATTCAGGTTCAGGGACGGGAGTATGGCCGTAAACAACGGTTGCATGGCCTCGATACGCCGATGCCCAGTCGAACCTGACGGGCAGACCAAATACATCGGTTTCGCCGGTTGTCTCGCCGTAAAGTGCAAACTCACGCACCGCTCCTGATGCCCGCCCTTGCATTTCCTCCTTCATCCCCGCGTGTGCGACGACCAGTTTGCCGTCGTCGAGAAGGAAGTGGCTCACAAGGCTGTCCAGAAACGTGATGACCCTTTCCTTAAATGGATCCCGTTCATCAGTAGGGAGCGCGTCCAACTCCGCAAGCGTCTCGGAAAGTCCATGCGTGATTTGAGTCCCCAAAATTTTACTCCGATGGTGCCCTCCATGCGAAAATTTTTCGGTCTTGTTTGACTCACGCAACTTCCGCAATAGCTTCATGTCATGATTTCCCGGTACGCATAACGCGCTGCCTGCCTCGCACATTCCCATGATCAACTTTAGCGTGTCCACGATGCGCGGGCCCCTATCAACCAAATCGCCCAGAAAGAAGGCACGTCGGCCTTGGGGGTGGACGAATATCCCTCTCTCGTTTCGGACGTAGCCGAGTACGCTGAGCAGTTCTTCCAATTCGTCACAGCAGCCGTGTAAATCGCCGATGATGTCAAAAGGTCCAGGATCATCTCGGCGGTCGGTCCAGAGCCGTTGCCGCTCGATGCGAACCGAATCGATTTCTTCCTCACTACGCAGACGATGAATGTAGCGCAAACCTTCCTTCCCCAATCTGCGTACAGATCTGTGCAATTGCTGGATGTGCTGACGAATCACGCTTCGCGGCAGATGCCGATCGGGGCGTACTTGATTACGTGCGGTGCAGACTTTTTGCGGTGGGTCTAACACGATGGCGACCGGCAGGACATGATATTCTCGCGCCAAATCGACAAACGGCTTGCGATCTTCGGGCTTCAGGTTTGTGGCATCTACGACCACCAACCGTCTCGCCGCCAACCGCTTGACAGCGATATAACGCAACACATCAAAAGCCGCCTCCGTCGCATTCATGTCATTCTCATTGTCCGACACCAACCCACGGCAGAAATCGGAGGACAAGATCTCCGTCGGCTTAAAATGCCTGCGGGCAAAGGTGCTTTTACCTGCACTCGATGCACCGATCAGTAGGACAAGGGATAATTCTGGAATGGTGATAGTTTTGGTTTCATTCATTGTCGCGCTCTTGATTCCCAAACAGAATTGGTATAAGTTCTGTCGTGGGACTTCAGTCGTTTCTTTGGCGAAATTCACCACTAGGGGCTTATCAAATCAATCGTGCAATTGTTCAAACACCGCCATCTGTGTCGGCGGCCCGAGTGCTTCGTCTGCTTCACCAATTGGAACGAACCTCACGGTGTAGCCGAATTGTGCCGCGACATATTCTGCCCATGTACGAAACTCGGAACGCCCCCATTCAAAGCGATGGTCAGGATGGCGAAAGTTGCCCGCAGGCAAAGATTCAAAGCGGACGTTATATTCTCTGTTGGGCGTCGTGACGATGACACCTCCCGGACGGGCATGTGCGAAGACGACGCGCTCTAAAGTTCTCAGACGTGGCGCATCTAGGTGTTCAATGACTTCAACCAGCGCGGCGGCATCAAAACCATGTAGGCGGTCATCACGATAGGTCAGGGCACCGTGAAGGAGCGACACCCGCTCTCGGCGTTTCGGATGGCGGTCGAGGTGTAGCCGTTTTGCGGCTTTTTCTAATGCTTGTGCGGAAACATCCACGCCGACGAGTTTTTCAAAATACGGGTCTTTCACCAGCATGACGAGCAGTTTTCCCTCGCCGCAGCCAAGGTCTAGTACCCGTCTTGCACCACAGTGCTTCAACGCCCCCAACACCGCACCCAATCGCAGTTCATTCAATCGCACGGGTGCTTCCAAAGCTGCTTCCGCAGCGGCGTCCCTCTCCGTAGTTGCATCGGGCCCTGTTGTGTCCTCCTGTAACTGTGCCAATGCCTCGCGTACCAACGAACGTTGATATTTGAGATATCGCTCAGTGATGAGATCCCGCTCTGGATGCGAAGGTAGCCACCTCTCTCCACGACGCAGCAGTTTCTCCACTTCGTCCTCGCCAACGTAATAATGCTTGTCATCATCCAAAACAGGCATAAGCACGTAAAGGTGCGATAGGAGCACTTGCAGACGGCATGTCGCTTTCAGGGTCACCGTAAAGTAGCGTGAGATTCCCCACTGCGGGAATTGATCATCAAGCGCGTGTGGTGTTGCTTCTACCTGATAACCGAGCGGTTCAAACAGCCGCCGAAGCACGGTCTCGCCCCCACGACAGGGTAGGACAGCGATGTTTACTTCAAACGGCATCGCTTCGTCCACCCGGTCGGGCAGATCTTTGCAGTGACCGGCCAACGCAGTTCCGAACACCTGCGAGATCGCTACACTCAAAAATGATGATGCCACGTAAGGTCGGTCATTTACATAGGTTCCCAACGTACCACCACCTCTACCCCTGCGCCTACGGACTAACGCGACAGGGTCAACTTCAAGCAGCATCGCTGCCGTGCAACGCGTCTCGTTTACTTCCGGATAAAAAACATGGACTTTTCCAAATTTCAATTCAAAGACCTGCACCCGTGCCGGATGCTTGTGAAGCAGGAAACTGAGGTCATCCGCCTGATGTGCCGTCGTTGTGATTGTGAACAACATGGAAACTCTCCAAAGAACAAGGTTAGGACTTACGCAGTTGAACGCTCAAAAGCCCTGTAGTTCGGCGATGCATCGCCGCAGTACACAATTTCCAACGCTCGATGAATCCCCGATTTATCGGGACAGGCGGGCAACTACATTCAATTCGTAGGCTTGTAGTAAGTCTCGGATTCTCGGAACGGAGGCGATTTATCGCCCGTACCCCCTCTAACTCCCCTACCCCCCTTTATCCCCCCGCAAGCAGGGGGAGGGAGGGGAGAAAGCAATGAACGCGCTACTACAAACTGAATGCGTAAGTCCTATATTGTTATATTCAGTGCATTTGAGTGGGTTCATAGCCCCTATTATAACGCAAGTTGCTAGTTGTGGTCGCTCTCCCTGTCTGAATCAGGATTCTCTGGATTGAAGGATTTACAGGATAGTTCCTGTGAAACGACCTATAACACGAATGGACCCAAGTGGTCTGACTATGGACATTGCACACCACCACGATTCAGAGGTTTGGCAGGGCACTGACAGGTGAAAAAAAATATTTTCAATGCCCTATACGGGTATTCATAATTCGCGGGTGTGTCGAGCATCCCGATGGCCTCTATACTTTAACGGTTTTACATAAGTGTGCTATGCTAAAGCGGTTGCCTGTGAAACGTCTGTTGACCTGCCATATTCGCATTGATTAAGGTTTGCTGATGCCATATTCGCATCGACTAAGGTTTCACCTGCCATATTTGCATCGATTTATGAGCAAGGTTCCACATAAATGTCAATACGCTCTAGGTTCTGTTGACATTTGAAAATTGAGCCAATATTGATTGTTTGAGGCAGTATTTTGGGCAACCACAAGGGTTGCCCCTACATTGGGTCAATTCCTGTAGGGGTTGGGTTTCCCAACCCGTTGGGCGAGGTTTCCTCGCCCCGACGATTGGGCACTTCTCAACGAATGAGGGACGGACTTCACACAAATGTCAATACGCTCTAGCAACTTGCGTTATTATAACCTATTTTCTGACCATGTGCGTAAGTCCTAAAGGTTTTGTATACTTTCAAGTGTCTAAATTCCTTTTTTCTAGCACCCCCCTGACAAATGGGGCATGATCGGCGGTCTCCAATCCCTTTTGTAATTCGGACAAAACTGTTGCGAGATCGCCTCCTATAAGTGCATTCACTGCTAGGCGCAAACCGGGAAATGTTTGGCTTTCTATCAGTCCCTCCGCATCGGGGGACATCGGCACGTATTCCTCATTGACAAGACGGAACCAATCGAGTCGCCCCTCCTGTGTCTGCCACACGATATACTCCGTTACCCCGTTACGGAGATAGGCTTCTAATTTCTTGTGCAAATCGTATTCCGCGCTTGTCCCGGCAATTTCGACGATTAATTCCGGAGCACCTTCGATGTAGCCCGTGTCGTTGAGGAGGGAGGTGCCGCCTTCATCGATCCGAAGCAACGCATCAGGCTGCACCTCGTTGTTGGGGTCAAGGTGAACGGTGGCGTTATCTGAAAAATCAACACCGGGCGTTGCGGCACAATAGACACCGATCCAAGCCATGATATAACCGTGAGGTTTGCCGTGAATATCAGTTCGTACAGGTGATGGCATGTAGACGACTCCTTCAATTAATTCTGCTTTCTTCAGGTGCGGCATTGCCTCATAACGTCGCTCAAATTCGTCCCGTGTCAGTTTTTCTCCGTGCTTCAGCGGCGGTGGCGGAACTTTTTTCTTTTCCACAGTGTGTGGAGGTTGTTGGGCATGAACCTCCCTCGATCTCGAATCGGGATTTTCGCTATGCTCAACTTGACCTTTCTCTTTCGCTGCGGTTTCAACAGTCATGATAGGGATCCCTCCAATCTGATTTCTGATTCAATTCCGGAGTAGTTCTACTGAGCATCGTCAATCTGGTGCTTCTGCATCAGTTGTTTCAGCGACTCAAGCGGGAGGCTCAATTGGCGAGCGATATCTTCCAAGTCTCCTTGACATTGTTCGTATACATCAATGAGGATCTGTTTTTCAACTTGAGCCAGCCGATTCGAGAGGGGTTCTCCACCGTCAGATCGTGAATAGGCGGTAAGAATCTCTTGGGGCAGGTGGTGCGGAGAGATGGTATCTCCATCAACTTTATAGGTGATACGCTCGATAACATATTTGAGTTCGCGGACATTACCGGGCCAGTCGTATGCGTTCAAACACTCCAAAGTCTCAGGTGCCAATCTTTTTGGTTTGATGTCAGCCACTTCCCCTGCGAGACGCTCCATGAAATGATAGCACAACAGTTCAATATCCTCTTTCCGATCACGCAACGATGGCAGCCAAATCGTTTCAAATGCGAGCCGATCGTATAGATCTGCCCGAAATTTGCCCGCCTCTATGTCCGCCTCCATATCGCTGTTGGTTGCAGTAATAACCCGTACATCGACCTTTATCGTCTTTGTACCGCCAACCCGCTCAAACTGCTGATATTCCAGTACGCGAAGGATCTTCTGCTGAAATTCAACGGACATATTGCCGATCTCGTCGAGAAAAAGCGTTCCTCTATCCGCCAACACAAAGCGTCCCTCTCGGAACGATGAATTTGTGAAAGCATTATCTTCCTGCCCAAAGAGTTCGCACTCCAGAAGCCCCTCTGCCAATGCTGCACAATTAATTGTGATGAACGCACGCTTTTGGCGATTGCTGTTATTATGGATTGCAGCAGCGACCAGCTCCTTGCCAGTCCCACGTTCACCACGAATCAGCACGGGGCGTGGAATAGAAGCCACTTCCGCAATTTGTTGGTGCACCTGTTGAATGGCTCGGCTTTTGCCGACGATGTTGTATCGCCCCTTCAATTCCTCGCGGTAAAACTCGCGTTCCCGACGCAGCCGCTTGTTATCGATTGTGGCACGGATCAGGTGGTTGATCCGTGTGAGGGCGAGCTCCATGTTTTCTTCGATATAGAAATCCTTTTCGACATACTCCTGAGCCCCCAACTTAATCGCTTCGACAGCGGTCGAGATTGTGCCTTTGCCCGTTAAGATAACGACCGGCAGAGAAGGGTTAATTTTCTTGATTTCTTCCAAGCCTGCGAGCCCATTCGTCTGTCCTTCGCCAAAGTCGAGGTCTAAGATAACAAGGTCAAAGGCATCAGGGCTCTTAGAGACCATCTCCAACCCTTCCTCCACAGTCCCCACAGCCACCGGCTCTGCGCCGCGCTGTTCGAGCAGGTCTGTCAGCAAATCTTGCATTGCGGTTTGATCATCAACAACTAAGATACGTTCTGCCATTTTCCATATCTCCTGTACAGTCTCATGTGCGCTATAGCACTTCGCGCGCGAAGGTGTACGCGCCTCTCAGCCAAGAGGCGTAACAGAGTCCATTGGCATAGAGAAAATAAACGCTCTTCAAACCGATAACACTCAATAGACAGATCAATAATACGGCAATCAGGAAAACATCCTGCCGTCGCGTTTTCAACTCGCGCAAAGAAGTGCGGCTAACATCAGCAGTGTCAGGAGAAAATGCGCGGCTCTCAACGGCTTCACTGAGATGCGCTGCCCGCCGGATGTTATTAGTCAAGATTGGTCGCAAACTGTTTAAGATACCGCTGATGGTATGCAGAAGATTAAGACGCAAATACCGAAAACCGCGTAGCCGCTGTGAGCGAATTACAGTTTTCGCCTCTGAAGCGATGAGCGGAATGTAGCGCAACCCTGTCGTCACCATAAATGCGAGACTGTATGGAACACGCAGCTTTACAAGGGCAAGCAAGAGGTCACGGGGTTGGGTTGTCCAGATAATAAAACAGCTGATTGTCAACATTGTGTTAAACCGCAAAGATTGAACGGCACCGTGAAACAAGCCCTCGCGATAGAGATGAATTCCACCCGTCAATCCCCCGATTATAGGAACATCTTTATGGATAAGCGTAAAAATAACGGTTCGAGGGAGTTGATTATAAAAAATTCCTTGACTGTAAATCAATCCCCATGTCCCTAACCCAATAAAAAGGATGAGCAGACGAATCTGACGCCATGACGGCGGGATTAACGCTTGGCAGCAGAGGCTAACCAGAAAACACGCAAACAGAGCAATTGGACTATCGAGTAAGATGACTAGACAGCTAACGATTGCGAGGAGGACAATTTTCGTGTGAGGATGGAGATATGTCATCTTGAAACCTTTGTAGTTGCATCGTTAGTGGTGGGACAAGCGACGCCTGTTCTAAGCGTTCAGGGTCTGCAAAAGCAGCATCAGGTGTTCCATCGAAGATGAGTTCTCCACGATGAAGCAGCAACACCCGACTAGCGTATTCGAGCGTGAGGTGGACATCGTGGGTACAGAAGATCACCGTTTTGTTTTGTGTCTTCATCGTATTGTCAAGCATCTGCATGAGTTGTTGCAAGTGATAGTAATCCTGGCCCGTTGTTGGCTCATCCAAGAGGAGGAGATCAGGATAGAGAGAAAAACTGGCAGCGACTGCGGTACGTTGGCGTTGCCCCCGTGAAAGTGCGTAAGGGGCTTCCGTTTTGAGGGTTTCCAAGTCAAACATCGGCAAGATCTCTTCGAGTCGCTCCTCCACTTCCTGACGAGACAGCTTGAAGTTCTTTGGACCGAAAGCCACCTCCTCGGATACCGTTGCTGCCTGCAACAGCAGATCTGGGTTCTGAAAAACAATTCCCACTTGACCTGCGAGATGGCGCGGTTTATAGCGCCGGATATCCCGTCCTTTGATGAGAATCTGTCCTACTGACGGGCGTAGGAGTGCGATCAGATGTAAGAGCAATGTTGTCTTCCCTGATCCATTTGCTCCCATAATTGCGACTACCTCACCGCACTTAATCTGAAAAGAGATACCTTTCAACACATCAACAGAAGTTTGTGGGTAACGAAAAGAGAGTTTCTGCGCCTCTGCCAAAATATTACCAGGATTCACAGAATTGGCTTGAGTCGGGGCAGGCGTTAGGTCCGCTAATCCAACCTCCTTTGATGAAACGTCAGAACTGATAAAACCGTCAGGTGCTTCATCTCGATGAAGTTGGGGTTGCTTTGAATCCTGAGTTGGGTTTGCAAAAAGCTGCACGGCGTGGTCGAGGGTCAGTGGGCGTTCAGAATAGCCGAGTTGTTCCGCAACTTGCGCGAGCTCTGGAACCTGCACACCCAACTGGGAGTAACGGTTGAGATCTGTAAACGCTTGACCTATCGGTAGGTCGGAGACTAGTTTACCGTCATTCATGAGCCACACGCGGCTGCATAGTGGTGAGATTTCATTGACCTGATGTCCCGCAACAATTACAGTAATACCAAGCTTTCTATTCAAATCACGGATAATCTCAAGGATGTCATGAGTGGCTTGTGGGTCGAGATAACTGGTCGGTTCATCAAGTAACAGGATCTGTGGCTGCATCGCGCAGACGCACGCAAGGGCAACCCGTTGTTTCTGTCCACTTGAAAGCGAAGCGATTTGACGATTTCTAAATCCGGCGAGTCCAACCTGCGTCAATGCAGAATCAATCCGGCGATCGATTTCGTGGGAGGGGAGTCCGAGGTTCTCTAATCCAAATGCAATTTCATCTTCTACGATAATGCAAAAGAGTTGCTCTTCAGGATTTTGGAATAGTAGTCCAACTTGTTGGCATGTCACAGCTATTGGCTGCTCAGCAACGCTTGCGCCGTTGACACAGACGCTGCCAGACAACTTTCCCCCGGAAGCGTGAGGAATTAAGCCATTCAACGTCCGTAGCAGTGTTGATTTACCGCAGCCCGTGGGACCTGTGAGCAGAATAAATGCTTTGGGGTCAACCCTTGCATCTATTCCGCGTAAAGTTGGCGTGTTGCGACTGGGGTAGGTGAAGTGGAGATTTTCAATTTCGATGCTGCCCATGGTTTCGAGAGGTACAACTCAGACAGGCTAGTCGAAACTCTTGATTTCGATTGGAACTGGACCCACAAGCTGATCAAGGTGGGATTTCACAGATTCTTGGAAAGAGATAAGCGAATCGCGGATACTATATCTAAAATCCTCATGGAGGTTTTCATATTGTGTGTAAACACGCGCTAAGAGTTCACCTGCATGCTCACCAACTTCACTGATTCGATCGCCGCCTGCTTTGGCAAATCGGGAAACGGTTTCCTTAAATGCACCGAACTCAGCGTCCAGATAGTGTTTGAACACAGATTTCTGGAAGGTATCAAGCGTGTCGCGTACACTATATCTAAAATCCTCATGGAGGTCTTCATATTGCGCGTAGACACGTGCTAAGAGTTCTTGTGCGTGCGCGCGAATTTCTCCAATGCGGTTCACTTCTGCTTTCACAAGTTTCTCGGAATCCCGATGCGGTTGGGAGTCAGATACAATCTCCTCAAAGGCGTTAAATTCCTGCGCCAGATACTGTTTGAAATTATCAACAGCCACCGTCTGACTGGTCATCTTTTCAAAATGATACCCATGAATGGCGAGGCGTATCGCTTTATCGATCATACTCGGATAATCTTTGAGTACGTTTATCAAAAACCGGAGGTAAGCGGGTCCCTGTTTGGAGAAGAGCTGTCGCTTAATCGATCTAGCAACAGCCATCAGCTCCGTCTTGCCAACTCTTCCCTTCCCATGGCTGACAGGCTTGAGATTCTTGATCAACGTGAGGCAGCGTTCAAAATAGTTCTCCAAGGTCGGATCGTACAGCGTGGAAACGACCCGTCTATATTCGGAAATTAGGTGTTCTCGCGGGAGTTCGGGAACAAAATTCAGCGTTATGTCAGTGTTGTTTCCTGTAGATTCGTCGAGCATGCGCCCTTCACGTTGAAGACGATGATAGAGATTGGTCTCTTTCAAAGCAGTTAGCAAGCCTGCCATCGCCATCGGAACTCCAGCCTCTTGAATAAACCGAATATGCGAATCAAATTCTTTGTCGCCATCCATGCCGATAATGAAACCGCCGGTCACTTCTATGCCACTGTTTTGTATCGTGCGAATGGCACGGAGCAGATAACTGCCTGCATCTTCCTCTTTATTCGTATTCTGCTTCTTTTTCGTCATCAGTAGCGCGTCTTCATTCGGGCTTTCGATTCCCAGAAATACCATGTTAAAGCCGGCATCGCTCATCGCATCCAGCATCTCTGGAATTTCGACGAGATTCACACTGGCTTCGGTGAACAGATCGAACGGAAAATTCTTTTCCTTCTGGAACGCTTTCACTTCAGGAAGCAGACGCATGGCATCCCGTTTATTCCCGATGAAATTGTCATCAACTACAAAGAGTGAGCCCTGCCAGCCGAGCCGGTGCATCAGATCGAACTCCGCCATCATCTGCTCATTACTTTTGGTGCGCGGCACACGCCCAAACAGTTTGGTGATGTCGCAAAATTCACAGTCAAAGGGGCATCCACGAGAGAATTGGAGCGCCATTGAACCGTAATCGTGTATATTAATAAGATCATAACGGGGTAAGGGTGCTATTGTTATATCCGGTTTCCTCTTTTCCTTATATACGTCTTTGGCAACTCCGGCCTCAAAATCTGTCAGAAAATCCTCAAATATTTCTTCTACTTCGCCAAAGAAAAAGTGGTCGACCTTTCCATCCGCTTCCTCTCTTATACTGTCATGATAGGAAGTGGGGTGCGGTCCGCCAGCGACAATAGGCACTCCAGCCCGGTTACATCGCTGAATAACCTCGTACAACGATTCTTTTTGGACAATCATCGTGGAGGTTAAGACAACATCCGCCCAATCGATGTCTGCATCTGTCAAAGAATTAACATTCATATCAACGACTTTGAGTTGATAATCTTTCGGGAACATTCCTGCAACGGTCAGCAGTCCAAGCGGGGGCATGGCTGATTTTTTGCCTGCAAAGTCCAAGGCGTATTTGTAGCCCCAATACGATGGCGGGAACTCAGGATAAACAAAAAGGGCATTTCGCATGTAAATTAATCTCCAATTATGTGTGTAATTTAGGAAACTTATTTAATAGTACAATTAATTCTATCACAATTTAACATTTAAGGCAACAAGAAAAAAAGCCTAATGGATTAATATTCTAAGTAAGCAATCAACTGTTCAGCCTATTCTTGAATCCAGCCTTCATCAACTTCAACGTGCATGATGCTGGTGCGTCGGTAGGTATAGGTGATATGGATGCCGCCATCATGGGCTTGAATAATAGCGGGATAAGAGTATTCCCCCGCCTCGGTTTCAAGGTGCTGTTTGTATTCCCACGTCTCCCCTTCGTCCGTTGATAGCGCGACTGTTAGGGGCGTCCGCCCGCGCTGTGTATCATTGTAAACGAGGGCGATGTTTCCGTTGTGCAAGTAGGTCATATCAACTCCACAATTGGGGTTCGGCAGATCCGTTGGACGTGCCGCCTCCCAAGTCCTTCCCAAATCTGCGGAGGTCGAACGCCAGATCTCTCCATCCCGGCTGCGCATCAGCATCAGTAAGCTACCGTCAGCTCGTTGAACAACCGTTGGTTGGATAATCCCCTTCGGACTTGACAAATCCCCATACGTCTCCCACGTCTCGCCGCCATTGCCAGAAATCATCACCATCGAATGCCAATTCCGCTCATCATAGACCGGCAGCAAGATTTCACCGTTGGGGAGATAGAGCGGTTTATTGCGCGTCATCCATCCCAACTCTTCACGGAGAACGACACTCTCATCCCAACTATATCCCATCGTACCCGACTTCTTGTAATACATCTTGCACTGTGTCCAACGGTTGCCGTACATCGTAACGTAGAACAGCCAGATCTGATCATTCGTATCGACAAACAGGACAGGGTTGCCTTCGGAGCAATCTGGAGTGTTCACAACCATTTCCGGCTCAATCCATCCTTCGCTGCCGTAAAAACGGCGCGAAATGAATATTGCCACGTCTTTCTCTCCCTCTCGCGATCCGGCATACCATGCAGCAAGTAGATCGCCGTTGGGGAGCTCGGTGATTGTCGAAGCGTGACAGGATGGAAAGTTCGGTTGCTGTTCAAAGATTTTTACGGCACTGTACATTATGTCAAATTCTCCTAGGTAGAGTTGGGACTGCTTCTACCTTGCCGTTATTCTTGGCTTTCTATGGATGGGGCGGTGCCCATTCTACGAGATGGATTTCTCTGTAAGCCTATGTGCACAGGCGGTAATCCCGAACAACGAGAGTTTTTGCCGCTTTGTCGCCAAGTCTTTGCCGCTTTTCCCCGAAGATAAAGACCCAGTCAATGAGCCCTAATATCGAAAGTAAGAGATTGCGAACAAAGGACTGACCAAAAGTACAAGGCGAGCCATGTCTCGAGTCAATGACTTTTGTTTTGGCAATTCTTTTGCCATAACTTTGCCCATTTTTCAACCCATCTTGAAACAACAAATAAAGAAAGAACAAAATTATACCGATTACAACGCCAACTTCTCTAAGTCCAGCCCACGCCGCTAATATCACTCCGGCAATAATGATGAAGCAGCAAATTACTGAGTCTAAAAATTGTCCGTACCATCTCTCCCAAAGGGAAGCAAACTCGTACCTTTTTTCGGCGATCTCAATCGTGCACACCTTGTTCCCCCTCAATTCTGAGACTAGTTTTCCGTTGCTCTCTCAGATCAATTCTTGTATAATTCTAATTGTATCGCCAAAGCGTATTATAAACCTTTTTGCAAAATCATACAAGGAGAAAGAACAATGGCAAGAACAGGTAGAGCAGTGGTTGCACACGGACAGGATTTTGATGTTCGAGAATATCCTGTACCCGATCCAGCACCAAATACAGTGCTGCTGCGACAGGAGTTGGCAGGGATCTGCGGAACGGACTTGCACAACTGGCAGAATGGGTTCGATCAAGAAGTATTACTCGGTCATGAGAACGTCGGCATCATTGACGCGATCGGTGAAGGCGTAAAGACGGACTACGTAGGAAATACGATTCGTGAAGGGGATCGTGTCATCCTCGCGCCGGGGACAAGCTATGGTGCCTACGGCTTTCAATGGAACCCAGATGATGCACCCCACTTTCGCGGTGGGTTCGCCGATTACATTTACCTGTCCTATCCGAACACCTGTTTCATCAAAACTGATGCCTCTCCGGAGGTCGCCGTAATGACGGAGCCCTTCACGATTGGCGTTCATGCAATGATGCGCGGTCAAGTGCAGATTGGTGATACCGTTGTGGTTCAGGGTGCCGGGGCAATCGGGTTGGTGACGTTGATCTGTGCGAAGATCAGTGGTGCAGCGAAGCTAATTGTCGTCGGTGGACCTGCGAGGCGTTTGGAACTTGCTAAACGGATGGGTGCCGATGTCACAATCGACATTGAGGAAGCAACCTCCGTCGAGGAGCGCACGGAGTTGGTCAAATCGGAAACGCCGCGAGGAGAAGGAGCGGATGTCGTCTTTGAATGTGCAGGATTTTTGCCCGCTACCCCTGAAGGCTTGGGCTATGTAAAGCAGAGTGGCACCTTCGTTGAGGTTGGACATTTTGTGGATATGGGCTCAATCGATTTCAACATCAATCAGCTGCTAATGCGTAAAAATATCCGCCTCGAAGCGATTTGGGGAAGTCGTCCCGAACACTTTGTGCGCGGGTTGCCAATCCTTGAGAAGAACGAGTTCCCATTTGCCGACATGGTCAGCCATGAGTTGCCGCTTTCCCGCGTCCGCGATGGGTTTGACGCGCTCAACGGAACCTACCGGCTCGAAGGGGATATGGTAATCAAGATTGCAGTCAGTGCCGCGGAATAGTGTGTGTTTGTGTGTCCAGTTGCGTGGGGTGTGAAACGTGAAGAACGCAATTTTTCAGGTTTTGCGTTTCACATTCAAACACAGTGGAATCTGGTCTCAAAGAGCGGAGGATTCTTCAATGGCGTACAGCGATTTTAGTTTACAAGATGTTGTCACAGAATTTGACTTAGTTGAAGACCGGACAAAATTATTTGACGATGTGGAAACATTGGAGATGAGCAAATGGCTCAAGGAAACATTTGAAATCAGTCTAGATTTCGCTCTATCTACGCCAAGTGAGAAAGCGAAGTCGGAGTTTATTGTCGCTCCAATTCTTCTGGAATTGGGAAAAAGAAATCATGGGCGTTTTGGAGTGCATTCGGGCAAAAGATTGAATGTGCTTCCAGAGAAAGGGCTGCATGGTGAGTGCGACTTTATTTTCACAACAGGTAAAATCACTCATACCATCCAAACCCCAATTTTTGCTTTAGTTGAAGGAAAAAAGGATGATATTGAGCCAGGGCTTGGTCAATGTGCAGCACAGATGGTCGGCGCAAAGATATTTAACCAAAATAAAGGAAACGATATTGAAATCATTTTTGGGTGTGTTACGACAGGTGAGGCCTGGCAGTTCCTTAAACTGGAAAACGACTCCATTCTTCTAGAACGCAATCGTTACTATCTTGACAATGTGGGACAGATTTTAGGTATGTTACAGAATATTATAAACTTTTATGTGTAAAAAGAGGCAGAGCGTCTTTTTGTTTGTTGTCGCTCTAGGTTTCACCGTTGTATCAACACTAGCACTTGCCGAAGAAGGCAGCCATGCAGCGGAATTTCTCAGTCATGGCGTCGGTGCCCGTGCCTTGGGCATGGGAAGCAGCTTTGTGTCTGTAGCGGACGATGCCACAGCAGCGTACTGGAATCCCGCCGGACTTGTTCAGATCCAAAGGCGTGCTTTTGCCGCAATGTATTCCGATTCCTTTGGCGCAGCACAGGGAGGTTTTCTCAGCAAGGGGTTGGTGGAATACAACTTTGTCGGCTATGTTCAACAGATTGAAGACATCGGAAGCATGGGCATCAGTTGGATTCGGCTCGGCGTGGACGACATACCACATACCACTTTTGTGGATGTCAACGGCAATGGGCGGTTAGGGGACTTTCTCGATAAGGATGGTGATGGGGTTAAGGACCCCGGTGAGTGGTACATCGATCGTCCTGAAGTGGCGGGATATTTCAGTAATGTTGACAATGCGCTGTTAATCTCTTATGCGCGTCAGATCCACTCAAATTTTTCAATCGGTGGCAATCTGAAGTTGCTCAGGCAATCACTCTTTGAAAACAGCGGAAACGGCTTGGGGCTAGATCTTGGGTTAATGCTTAAGCCATTTGATGGATTCCATATTGGAGCGATGTTAGCAGATGCCACCGGCACACAGATCCGCTGGAATACCGATGCCGAGCCGGTGTTCACCCGCGATCGTCGGTTCCGATTCGGACTGTCTTATCGCATCTCATTACCGGTGATCGGTAAGGGGACGTTTGGTGTAGACTTGGAGACAGATCGAGCAGATCTCAAGAAGGGCGGAGGAGTTGAGAGGATATTCCGTTTTGGCGGGGAGTATTGGCTGTTTAATGTAATCGCGCTCCGCATCGGTGCGGAGGGGACTAAACTCACAGCCGGTGCGGGTATACGCCTCCGTTTTGGCGAAACTGCACTTTACGCAGATTACGCTTTCAACGCGCATGACCTCGGAAATTCGCAACGGGTTTCGATCTCTGGGGTGTTTTAACGCTCCACAGTTTCCTTGTCACTACTTCGTCAGTCCCTATGTTTGATCCTTATCGAACTTGTGCCCCCAGCGGCATCTGCTTTTCAAGCGTTACTACAGCTAACTCTTTCCCACCTTCGGCTGCTAGCAGCATCCCCTGCGATTCAATACCTCTAATTTTGGCGGGTTCCAAATTGGCGACCAGAATGATCTGCTTTCCGATAAGGTCTTCGGGTGCGTAGTGCGCGGCGATGCCGGCAACAACTTGACGTTTTTCATTCCCGAGATCGACTTGTAACTTCAGGAGACGATCCGCCTTTGGAACACGCTCTGCAGCGATCACTTCAGCGACACGCAGATCCAATTCCTGAAACTGGTCAATTGAGATCAGATTGTCATCGGTGGGCTGCTCCGCTTGGGCAGATTTCCCTTTGCTCTCCTGCTTCGACTTCTTAGTATCCTTTCGAGGAAAGATGGGTTCAGGTTTTCCGATTGCCAGTCCCGAAGGCAAACCTCTCCACTCAGCGACTGTGTCCAATCCTTGATCATTGAAGCTCTCATCGAGTCCAAGCTGTTGACGGATACGATTCGCGGTGTCGGGCATGAAGGGAGAAGTCAGCACGGCAACAACCCGTAGGGCTTCCATGCTGTTATAGAGGATTGTGCCCATGCGCCCCTTTGTTTCTTCCGACTTTGCCAGTGTCCAAACCTGTGTTTGCTGGATATAGCGATTAATCCGTCGTACGAACTCCCAGATTGTTTCCAACGCCATATCAAAGGTGAGTTGGTCCATCAGGGCATCAACCTTATCAACCGTTTCACGCGCCATCTGTTGAATCTCGGCATCAAATTCTCCCGATGTTGTCGGTTCAGGAATGCCACCGAAGTTTTTGGATACAAGACCGAGCGTCCGGTTGAGCAGGTTTCCGAGATCGTTTGCCAAGTCAGCGTTATAGCGGGCATCAAGCCGGCTTGGTCGGTAATCGCCATCATTTCCAAAGCTGAATTCCCGCAACAGGTAGTAGCGGAAGGCATCTAACCCGTATGCCCCGATGTCGGTATCCATATCAATGAAGATGCCGCGCGTTTTGCTCAAGGCTTCGCCATCTTTTGTCAGGAAGCCGTGTGCGACGACTTTTTTGGGAACTGGCAATTTTACCGCCATTAGCATGGCGGGCCATATAATAGCGTGAAAGCGGGCTATGTCCTTTGCCATCAAGTGAACGTTCGCGGGCCAGAATTTGTGAAATCTTTCCCCGTCTTGGGCATAATCGAGCGCGGTGACATAGTTGCTCAAGGCTTCGATCCACACATAAGAGATATGCTCCGTGTCGAACGGCAAAGGAATGCCCCAAGATACGGAAGACCGTGAGATGCTCACATCCTCCAACCCTGACTCTAACACGTTCAACATCTCGTTGCGACGGCTTTCGGGTTGAATGAATTCAGGATTTTCGTGAATGTGTTTAATCAGCGGATCTTGATATTTTGAGAGCGCGAAGAAGTAGTTATCTTCCTCGACCCATTCCAAGGGTAAATTGTGGATTGGGCAAATTTTATCCTTGGTCTGTTCTTTTTCGGTAAAAAAGCTTTCGCACGGACGGCAGTAGTATCCTTTGTATTTGCCCTTGTATATGTCCCCTGTTTCATAGAGCGTGTTAAGGAGTTTTCTTACGCCACTTTTGTGCAATTCACTCGTTGTGCGCAGGAAGATGTCATAAGATACATTCAGCCTTTCCCAAAGCGTCGTGAACGTTGGCGCGATCTGATCGCAGTAAGCCTGTGGAGAGATGTTGTTCTTATCAGCGATTTTTTGGATATTTTCCCCATGCTCGTCCACGCCGGTCAGAAAAAGGACATCGTCCCCTTTGAGGCGATGGTATCTTGCGAGCACGTCAGCGGCGATTGTTGTGTACGCATGTCCGGCGTGAGGTTCGGCGTTGGTGTAGTATATTGGCGTTGTAATGTAGAATGTACTCATGATTTTATGTTCCTCTTTGACTTCATGCGTAGTGTGTCTTCGTAGAGAACGCAGATGCCGTTCCGAGCATCCTCGCTTCGCGGGATCTGCGTTCCCTACCTCCGCCGCTCATCCCAAATTGGACGGATCGGCTTCATTTAGCGGCTGGCTTTTCCGGTTGGTTCATAAGACACTCGAATCGTACTTCTATTCACATCAAGGTCCTCTAGCAATTGCCTTAATTTGTGCCATTGTGCTATGGTATTTACATAGGCACCCTGCAAAATAAGGCCATTCGACAATGTTTGCGGGCTTTGGAATGATGTCCCATCAGGGTTCACCGCTTCGCGATCGATGAAAGTATACGTCTCTGTGCCAATTGGACAGTCATTGACACTCAGTATTTTCTCATCAGCAAGCCAAGCAACAACTTTATGAATAACGCCCTTCCAGGATTTAACAATTTCTTCGGGACGATCGTCTATTTTCAATTTGACTGGTTTAGTATGTTGCTCATACAATTCCCATTCAAAGGAACACCAGTTGTCGGTATCTTTTGATGGGTCGATAGGCGGCTGTACTCGCGGTTTATCCCGTGGAGGCTTTGGTCGCACAAAGACTGGTTTCTTAGAGGTGAGATTTGGCTTCCTCATTGCCAATGCCTGCGATGCATTCTTATGAGCAGACTGTTGAGACAATTCCAACTTCATCAACAGCTTCTCTTCCAACTCGGTCTGCTTGAAGACCTCATACATCTCCCACTTATCACCATCAGTGACAATCATGTAAGGAATGGCAGCCGCAACCGCGTAGGCGAGTGCCTGTATAATTTGATCGTCGCCTAAATCACTCCCCAGTTTTTTTGCTTCAACCACAGCAAGCGGTTTACCCCTTGACATCAGGGCATAATCCGGTCGTCTCCGCTTCACCCGATATTCAAGCTGAACTATATTCGGATTTGACACGTCCCAACCCAACTTCCGCAGCAACGGATCGATTAGCACCTGCCGAGTGCGGGTTTCATCTCCAGCCAAATATCCACGATGTGCCTCAATCATTTTCCGTAGTTTCTCAATAACACGTTGTAAGCTATCTAACGCCATGACTAACTCCTCTTAATCTGCGAACTTTACGGTTTCCGCAATAACTTCAAAGCCAAAACCTCTAAAGTCAATCTCGCTGATCTGTAGACTGTTCGTTGCGTTGCTCCTTGTATTGGAGCGTTTTGTATAGGTAGGAGTATTCAAGTCTATATTGGTTTTGCGTGAGCATTCGTATCATGTTATCACTATCACCTACTAGCATATAATTGCGATCTAAGCCACAAACTTGCTTGTTGAACTCTTGGGTAATAAGATTTAACTTGCGAATATTAAATGCTCCGTCCTTATAAATTTTTAATACTCGTTTTCCATATTCAGGATATCTTGAAGTAAAGATTATACGCAGATCGTCGTTCTTATATCGGTTATAAGCAATCGCTCCAAACGTTATCATCATCGCTAACAACGCTGCAACTCCAATCCAAATAAACGGCTTGAGCGAGCGTTTACGGGATATATAAATCTTATATCCTAACACATTGAAGAGCTCCGGATCTCGATCCTTTGCGTTAATTTCGTAATAACATACTGATCGATATTTAGATAGCTTTCTCCATCTGGGCTTGCTTTTACGTATCGCTTTAGTCAGATCCGGCCAATGTGTTTCGTCAGGTGTTACATGAGGTATCTGACGTTTAGCCGCATTTAGGCTTGATGCTTCAATCTTATGAGATCCTATAGAAAAAGAACCCCCTTTAGCAACAGTCTTAAATTTAATTTTCCATTTTTTCTGTTTGACTTCGGGGCTCATTAGTTTGACTCCTTTTATCTCAATTGGAAAGCGATTGTCCGTCAACTCCTCTGTGTCAATTAGCCAAGCGACGTGTCTCAATCATGTCCCGTAGGTTCTCAATAACATCCTGTAAGTCATCTAACGCCACGACTAATTCCTTTTAGTCTGTGAATTTTAATAACGCAAGTTGCTAGATAGGCTGCAGGTCAAGTTTCCATACTCGACACCTACTGAAATAATCAAATTTACCACACACATGTCGCCCCTCTGGGGCTTTAGGGGAGTTAGGTGGCTTGATATTCTATAAACATATCGCCCCGCTGGGGCTTTGGAGACATATCAACACCCCTATACACATTGCGCTTCGCCCCGATGCTGCGATCGGGATTCAACGCAACTGGGGCTTTGTGTCGGGCAAAATGCCTAACCTACAGATACACATATTGCTGTGTTGAGGCTTTAGGTGGCTACTATAACACTAGCAACTCAGGTTTTAATACTCAAAATTCGCTACGGTTTACGCAATAACTTTAAAGCCAAAACCTCCAAAGCCAATGTCGCGTTGACGTTGCGTTGAAGCATCGCCTTCGTTTCAAAAATCGCCTTGATTGCCGACTGCAATTGTAGCCGTGAGTAGTGCGCTGCCAATTGCTTGAGTGGTTCCGCATGATGGACGTGAGTGAGCAGATCTGCGGGAGCCCCTTGGTGCAGCAGCACTAGATCACGATACCATATCACGAGGCGATCGAGTGCCTCCGGTTGTTGCGTCCATTTCTCGGCAATCCGAAAGGCGTCTAACCGATTGCTGGCAATCATGATCTCAGGGATCTCTTCATTGAAACTTGTCCCCTCTTGAATCATCGTCAGTGCTTTGCCAACGGCACCCCCGGCTGTCGTCGAGATTGAGAACGCTTGACTTTCGTCGATGTTGAATCGCTCCATCAGATGCTCGGAAAGTTCGGAAACCATGAGCGGGTGGAAGGGGATAATTTGGCAACGGGACCGGATTGTGGGTAACAGCACATCGAGATTTGTGGTAAGGAGGACTAAAACCGAATCGGCGGGCGGTTCTTCAAGCGTTTTGAGCAAACAGTTTGCAGCTTCGAGATTCAGCCGTTCCGCTTCGGTCAAGATATAGATTTTTCGCGCCCCTTCAAGCGGTCGATAAATAATCCGTCTTTGCAATTCGCGGATCTGATCAATCTTGATCCAAGCCCCTGACGGACGGATAATCTGAAGGTCGGGGTGATTCCCATCGTCGGCTTTGCGGCAGGCTAAACAGGTGCCGCAAGCTCCCGTATCTGGTGTGAGACAATTGATAGTCTTTGCAAAATGAAGCGCGACGGTCTCTTTTCCGACATTTGCGACTCCAACGAACAGGTAGGCACCCGCTATGCGATTCGATGCAATTGCGTGATACAACTGTTCGAGAGTCTGGCGATGCCCGATGATAGCGTCTTGCATAAGGTTGCTCACTGTTGCAACAAGGGTTGGATTATTGCCTGGATCTGTGCATACACCTGCTCTGAATTGACTTGGGAATCAATAATTTTCAGGCGCTGCGGTTCCTGTTTTGCCAGAATCTGATAGCCCTCTCGCAGCCGTCGGTGAAACTCAATTTTTTCTCTTTCTAAACGGTCTAACCCGCCTCGGCTGTTTTGGACGCGTTGTAACCCAATCTCCACCGGCAGATCCAATACAAAAGTTACATCCGGCGTAACGCCGTCGGTCGCAATTCGATTCAGATGATTTATTCTTTCCAAGTCTAGCCCACGTCCATAGCCTTGATAGACGACCATTGCATCTGCGAAGCGGGAGGAGATGACAACTTTTCCCGCTTCCAGCGCGGGTTTGATAACCTCTGATACATGCTGCGCCCGTGATGCGGCGTATAGCAACAACTCGGTTGTCGCTGCCATTTCGATGTGATCTGGATTCAGCAGCATGTCACGAATTTGCTCAGAGATGGGGGTGCCGCCCGGTTCGCGCGTCAGGCAGACATCATAACCAGTTTGTCTCAAATCTGCTGTTAGACGTTGAATCTGCGTCGTTTTCCCCGCCCCGTCCGTGCCTTCAAATGTGATAAAAAGTCCTCGATCTGTCACAGTTTCTCTCAAAGAGCTTATTCTGGATTGGGTTCAGATTCGTCCGTATCACCCGTTCCATTTTCTGGTGCTGTATTTGTCTCAACTGCTTCTTAAACGGGTTCCGCGTTTTCTGGCGGAAGCACTTCAAAATCGGTTGCGCCCATCAGGTGTTTGTATTTGATGAAGACGATGTCCTTCTCCTCACGATAGAGCCAACCGGATTCAGTAGTTGAGAGATTATCCACAAGGGAAAGTTCTCCACCTCCGATACGAATAGCAGAGGGACCCGGTTTCGCTGAAGATTCCGCTTCGCAGAACCGACTTCCGTATCCTGCAATGGTACAATAGCTTGTTTCGTTTTGGATATAGCGTAGTGTAAACGTCAGCCGATCCGAATCGTCATAGCCTAACCCATCAATTCTTGCGCCGCTGCTTACGTGAATACGATTGTCTTGTGCACGGAGTATTCCGGTAGAGATATCCGGATCCAGTCCACGTAAGGTGTAGAGGTTCACCATAATATCTTCTGGATTGATATGGGGCCCACGTCCTTCTGTACAGTAACCGTAAAAACCGTCGGGGTATGTTCCTTTCAGTTCCCCTTCTGCCCACTGCTGATACATTGCACTGATAGTAACTCCTTCCGCAACCTTGGACCAGAATTGGCTTCGACTTTCAGATGTGTGTCGAGCGAGATGCTGAAGGGCATAAGCGTAAACCAAGCCGTTCCACTGAACGGGAACACCGAACCATGGGTGGGTATAGAAGGTTGAGCCGAAAACCGGTATAGAACCGAAACGCATACCGGGACGGTCAGGCAGATGCCAATGATACAGGAAAGGGAGTCCCGTTTTTGCACACTGCTCTGCCTTTTCCAGATAGTGCTTCTCTTTGGTGATTTCGTAGGCTTCAACATAGGCACCGACAGCATGGGCAGCAGCGAGAAGATCTGGTGCATAAAGCGGACATTCCCACGTTTGGGCACCGCGCGGAATCTTAAAGTTCTCCATGTACTTTAGCCCCTTCACACCAGCCTCCAACGATTCTGCATCGCCGGTCACACGGGCGTGTTTGAGGAGTAGCTGGGCGGTGGGGGCACAAGTTCCTAAAACGGTGTCTCCTTCATTTCCTAACGTTTTTGCTCGATCCGTTATTGGGTGGAAGCACCAACTGCCATCCTCCTCCTGCGTCTCGATCCATCGTGCCGCAATTTCTTTGAGTCGATCTAATCCCGCTTCAACCTCCCCAAAGTAGAATGGCGCTTCCCACTTTAAGATATGGCAAAGATCTGTCGAACTGAGTCCTCCCGGTCCCGCCTCTTGGATTGTGCGCTTGACGATTTCAAGTACCCGCTGCCGAACCAATTCATCTTTTATGGCATTGTCCTGCGTTTGGATGAGACAATCATACCACAGCAGCGTTGCGAAGCCGGGGGCATTACCCGGTGTCCAATCAACACAGTGCTGTGATTTTCCCGTACCTTCATCCCATACGGTCTGCATGAAGCCGTATCGCGACAGCAGAATCTCCTCCCTATCACTCCGTGGTGCTACTAATGGTTCGGGCACACCGTAGGCATCTGTCCAATGGGAGATGGCATCCAGAATGGAAGCGTTTCCATCAATAATAATTTGCGCTTTAATCGTTATCGGCAGGTTTGCTTTCAGGGGGTATGGTGTCGAGGCTGCCAAGTGATTCTCCTCGACCCAATCAGGGATGGTAGGAACAAACAAGCCCATTAAGTGGTTCTTTTGATGGTTGTACCAATTCGGGGAAGCAAAAGCCGCCGATAGCATGTTATGCTCGCCATCCCAAGTTTCCAATGCATCCCACGCCAAGCCAACCAGCGTCTTTTTATGTTCGACAGCCATCAGTGGAATCGTGATTTTATAAGGATGGGGAACAAGTCGATTGTTATTCGGCGGAGCGACATCCCGCGGGCTCGACGATGGTTCATCATCTTCCAAAAACTCCAAACCGGGAAACAGGGAAGCGGTCTTACGCTCGCCAAACGCTCCATCGCCTGCATAAAGGATTGGCCCACTGAAAGCGATTAATTCCCGATCCTGGTCCGCAGTAAGGCTGTATTCCACCTTGAGCCGTTTGGATTCCTCAGACAACGAAAAACGCGCTTCATAAGACCAAAGTACGCCGTCTTCGCCTCGTTCCTCGGAGGCTAATAGAACAATTGATTCGCCAAGATTATTTCCTGCGAGCCGGTAGACAGTCGGGGTGATTTTGATATGTTGAGGGGCTCCCGATGAGTCACGATAGCGGATTTCTGAAATCGCATTGCAGACTGCAACCTGACGGTAGCGTCCATTTTTTACTGCGAAAAGTAGACAGTATTCAAATCCATCTGTTCCTCTAACGAAAAGTATACGTAAGTGCGGATTTTCGGTGATGACGTGCCCATTCTGGTCATACGTGCATAAATCTGAGGCGGTTTGATTAGAAATCCTAGGGATTGATGGTAGAAGTATCACATTCTGTTCAACGGCTTGACGAATTTCACCCGTCGGCATTTGACATCGAAGTACCACAGATGCCCGCGCCACCGACTCACGTGAAAAACTGCGGATACTCCATGAAAACGTTGTTTCTTCACCGGGGTTGAGCCTTTTCAGCGGATGTGTCGTTCGTCCGCGTCGTAATTTAATCCGATTGATTGCGAGCGTCGCTTCGTGAATAGGCTCAATTGGAACCAACCCGTTGTTCCGAACCGTGCATTGCAGATCAAAATCCTCTCGTGCGGCAACGAGGGCAACAGTTGGTCCTGCGGTTACGATCTCTAGGCTCGGCTGTTCTGTGTATAACGCCAACTCAACAACCGGTGTCTCCGCTTGCGCTTCCATCTGTTGGCTCAGTTCATCTGCAACTTCCGAAGCCAGTGTAGAGGTTTCCGAATCGAATTCAGCAACCGAGAGTTTTGGAGTTTCTCCCTCTAACAGCCCCAGTGCAAGACCGCGCCTGAGTCTGGGCTCATCTTCGCCTTTTTCAAGCAGCAGTGAGATACGGGTTAATTTTAAGACACGCGGATTTCCCCATAAAGCCCAGTCGTAGTTAGTGTTACCGGCACCGTTGCAATTGGTCAGAAACGCAATTTGAACCGTGCTTCCAGCAAAATCAGACAGGTCAATAAGGTGTTCATCCCATCGGCAAACCTCGGAGACACCTTCAAAACGGCGTTCATCTGAAATCTCGATGGCAAACTGTACCCCATCAGGTTTCGTGTGCGGCAGTTCAAAATCGACACCGTCCCTCAAGCCGATGCTGAAATGCAAAATCAGATTCTCGTTGGACTCTACCTGTGGCAGCGTTACCTCGTACTGGATTCGCGTATAGCCTTCGGCGGGGGGATGTTCAAAGAGTGCCGCTTTCTTTACACCTCCTGCACTATCCTGAATGCTAGCGGAGGTCTTCTCGGCATCGTTTGATTGACTGTGCTGAAATTTATTGACGAAATTGTACACCTCGTCAATAATCCCAAAAGTGAGTGGCACTTTAGCATCTTCGATTGTTGCTTCAACCGAATCTGTTACGATTACCTCCGCCGCTTCACCTTCGATAGTTTCAACTTCTGCCGTATTGGCTGTAACGGTTTCCTCAGTTGATTCCTCTGTGGGGACATCAACCACGACCTCATCAGGGGCTGTTACTACTTCTCCTATGCTCCCTGACGCGGACTCGTCCACTCTGGTAACAGTTTCATCCTCAACATTGCTGGAATGTAATTCTGCATCTGTTTCCACCGTTGCGACTGGCTGCGAATCCGTTTCCGTTGTTTCTTCGTTACTCTGTTGATTTTCACTTGGCGTAACCGTTACATCTGAACCATCAGTTTCATCGTGTTCGGAATCTATCGCTTGTTCTTGTGTTTCTGCTGCTGATAGGTTTTCTTCCTTAGTGTCGTCGGGCGGATTTTCTTCATCCCCCTCCGTTTCGCCGGCATGAATAAGCGTCCGTGCCAAGAGTCCCTGAAAAGTTATGATCATTCAACTCCTCCCAAAATTGTAGATAGTAAATGGGCAAAATGAGTACATGAGTCCCTTTGACGTTGGATTTGTCGTCCAACATGAAATATACGTTGCTGGGCTAAGTAGCACCTCGAACACATCGGGATTCCGCTACGTTCAACCGGAAACGGCGCTCTACTCTAAGCCCTCACAAATAATAGTTATTCATAAGTTCAAAAATCATACATCACGTTTTACGCTTCAGCTTTCTGCTTCTCCGCCCATTGCGCCTTCAACTGCTCCATTTCATCGTTCAACATCGGTTCCGCTTGTGGTGTTTGTGCCGTTTCATCAATAAGCCACCCTCCATCTTCAGCCTTGAGAACTGGCTTTCGTTGCTGGATTGGTAGGATACCAAACGGCTTGTGCGGCTCAAGTTGATACCAGTAGGCAACTGAGGATGTTTCATTGCGGAGATGGTTCCCGTGTCCGTGCTCAATGGTAGCACGAATTTCTTTCTCAAATCGAACTGGATTTTCGAGATGAAACACGTACGACGTTTGATAACCGTCGGTGTCAGGCTCATAGATTGACGAACCGTTATGTCGAAATGCGTTGGGCTGCATGCCCCACGCTTGGTTGAGATAATCCTCTGAACCTGTACCGTGGAGATCAGGGGGCCACTTATAACAATCGACCCAAATCATATCGTCTCCTTCACCCCACCATGTGCCTTGAAAATTGGTGATGGAGAGATTACAGCCGATGTAGTGTCCATGCCCTTCTGCTTCAAGGATGAGGTAGTTGTTGTCCCAAGCCAACCTTTCTGCGTTGACAATGTTTGCCTCTGGCGTGTTGACCCGAATCTGGTGTCCCCATCCATCACACGGATTTTCCCGACGAAACTGGGTGTGGAAGTAAGCCACATCATCGTCGAGGGGTCGCTCATAAAGTTCATAGTCAATGTAGAAGTATTGACGGTGGGTTTCATCGCCTTCGTTGACAAGCTCGATCCGTGCTGATTTGTTAAACGGCATCTGCACGTAGCAATTCAGCGCGCAACCCGTGTTGAACTGATTATTTCCTGCGGTTGATGCCGAGAACAGTAGTGAATCGTAGGAATTTACAATTTCGTTGCCCAATCCGAAGAAGTCTCCAAGAGGACACAGGACGCTGGGATGTTCTTCATCATCCCAAAAAACTCGCAGGAGGACATTCCGGTAGCCATCGCGTTGCGTCATCCAGATATGGTTGATGCAACCGGGTCCCTTGATATCAGCGAGGACGCGTGTCTCGTTAGGTTCAATATTCCAAGCATCGTTATTTCTTCCAGTTGTATCCCACGAAGAGACACGTAGAGAGCGTGCTTTTTTCACACGGGTCAACGAAGATAAAAGTCCTTCAACATACATAAATGATTTTGCTCCTTATCTGACAACCAGTGAAACGTGAAGCGTGAAACGTGAAAACAATTTGTTCATGAGTCCATTGGTTGATTGAACTGATGAGCTCTATACATTGCGCTCCTCTGGAGCGCGGGGATCAGGGTATCGGCATTCTATAGACATGTCGCTCCTCTGGAGCGAATTGACAGGGCAATTACGTTTTACACATCACATCTCGCGTAATTATAGCATATCAACTGCTATTCTATCTACCTATGGCGATTAAGCAACATAAGATTGTCAGGTGCTCATATCTTCCGCAACAACTCCCACACGACAGATTCGTTTGAACGAGCAGTATCGACAGACCTTTGTCTTGTCGTGGGAAGTCAGTTGAAAATCCCCGTCCGCAATTGAGCAGACGTACTGGTTCGCATATCCGACCGCTTTATCAACGATAGATCTGAGCGCATTGAAATCCGAATCAGTGTCCGTATCCTCAATCTCATACCATGAATTGGGTAACAACTGACGGTTTTGACGTGAAGCATGAAATGCCCTTTCGTTGTAATCCCTATCCCCAATGCCGAGTTCCGCTCCGCTCTCCTCCTGCAAGACATAGTAGACACCTCCCACCCCCTGAACCGACTCAAGGTCATCCGTTAAACCTTGAATCGAGGGTGATTGTTGCTGCAATAACTGTTCTACGACAGCGACGTAGAGCGGTAATTGGAGGCTACGTCCCTCAAGGATGTCGTTCAACTTAGGTGTGCTACTACCAGTTTTATAGTCTCCGATGACGAGCATCCCGTTCCCTAGCTCGACGCGGTCAATTCTCCCTGACAAGGAAACCTCCCCGACCATTATCGGCTCCTCACTGCCGAGGAACGGATCGGTTCGCCCCGATCTACTACCGGGTCCAAACCCAACTTCAAAGTAGCGGGGTTGCACCTCAAGATCCCGTTCCCTTTCTGTCTCAAGGAATGCAGGCAAGACACCGGTTCTGCCGTGACCGCCGGTGAACCGTTCCGCTTCGATTTCCCAAAACAGCTTGTCAGTCCTGTTAAGATGGCGTTGAGCCGCCTCCGCATCTAGATGGCTTCGCGCGATCCGCTGGAGATCTTCGACTGCCTCCTCAAAATCTGCGTTCTCACATCCAGAGATTGGCGGTGCATCACGACGGCGATCGTAAAACTCAAACAAGATTCTGTGCGCCAAGCTCCCCTTCTCCATGCTTGTTAAACCCGCTTCCTCCTCTTCGGTTGGGTTGAGATCTAATACCCGATCGGAAAAATATCGGAATGGGCACTCACCATAGGTCTCCAATTGGCTTACCGAATAGGTTCTTTCACGCCGCTGTTCGAGTGCACGGCGGCTTGCCGGGGACAGCAAGTTCGGGCGGAGACCCCCTTCGTACTCTCGGTCATCATGCGTGACGGTACGACTCTTTTCCACCCTGATGTTGTGCACGATCAGAGGAAGCGTCGGCAACATCGTCGAAGGGACAGCGGGCTCCTCCAACCTCTCAGTTTCTGAACGTTCCCAAACATACGCCCCATAATTTTTGAGGAAATTCTCCGTACTAAAAAGGGTTTTGTCGTCGTCCGTGGAGGTGTTGATGTCAGCAACGCGCTGCAGCTCATCAATAAATGCGGAGGGCATTAACTTAACGTCGCTATCATGTTGGGGACTCAGCAGGTACAGTTGTTTGCGATAGAGGGTGAGAGCTTGATAGAAAAGGAAGCGGTCTTCACACAGCTGATCCGATTCCATGCGTCTTCGCTTGGGAGGCAGAAAAGTATCAGAACGAAAAACTTCAGGAAATTCGCTGTCAACCAAACCACCCAAGATAACAATATCAAAAGATAGATCTTTCGTCTGGTTAAGCGGTAGGATACAAACCCCTTTGTCGTTTGGATTTCCCCACTGATAGGTGGATTCTGAAGTCATCAATCTGAGCCGCCTGATATAACTCTCAAACGAGTGACGCATTTCAGTCCCATGATCCGTTATCAAGGACTCAACCAATTCATCAATGAGTCTGCGGAATTCGTGATAGGCGTTTATCTTGTGCGCGGCAAACCTGGTTTTGAATTCCCAACTGCCCTTCAGAATCTGCTGACGTACCTTGAGAGTATCCATCAATCGATCGAAGGATTCTCGAAAATCCGCCGGCAATAACTCCCCGTTTAAGCCGCAATTGTCAATCTCCGGGGTCTGATTATCAATCCGAAAATATGGACTCCGCGAAACTTTCTCTCGAGTTTGGGGAGGGGCACCTCCTTGGAGTTGCTCTAGTAAGGAGAAGATCGACGCAACAACCGTAGATTTTTCAAGGCTTTCACTCCACTCCAAGGTGTAAGGAATGCCGTGAAGCGGAAAGATCTCACGAATGAGTGGTGCGTAAGCATCTAGTTTGTTAAACGTGACGCAAATCTGATTCAACGCCGGTGAGGACTGGCTCAACGAGAGTCGCTTGATTAGCCTAGCAATTTCCTCTACCTCTTGGATTCGGTTTGGTGGGTACAACAGGGAGATCTGGTCTCTAAGTGCTAGTTTCTCAATTGCAGGTTCCAGTCTCCGATCTATATAGAACAGATTTCGGGCGAAGTGCAGAGTGCGGGCTGCTTCAGGTGTTTCTCTCCCATCTCTATGTTGCTCAAATCCACAACTCAGGAATCGGTCATAGTCTGCTTTGATATGCCCAAAAAGGGATTCGTTCTCTTCATCAAAGTCAAGGAGGATACCCATCTTTATTGACGGCAGGTTGGCAATGCCGGTCAGAATTGCAGAATCGTGAGGGAACAATGCATCGAAACCGCTGACAACGACCAGATCGACGTTGGGAAAAACCTCCTTCATCAACCTTTCTGCACGGTCTGGACTCTGTGTTAGGTATTCGGAAACGCTGCGATGGATGCCCGCACGATCGACCCATTGTGAACCGAGGCGCGCTTCGTACGCTTTATAAAAGGTAATTAAGTCCGCTAGTTTACTAGGGAGGTCCACATCATCTGAAATTGAATCTTCCTGCAGCTGCTGCCAATCTACACCGCTTCTCTTGAGTTGGTTCACTGCTGCTCTCAACTGTCTTGCGGTTCCTTGGGGAACGCGGGTCTCGGGCTGCGGTTTCAAAAACGGGAGTTGCTCTTGCTCCGTGATTTCGTGTGTCCATACTGTTTGGATCCCCACACCGGTGTGTCTACGTCCCCTATTGAGACGCCTATAAAAAAGTAGCCGGACAAGGTCGTCGAGGGTGTAGATGTGCAAGCCTGCGATGGCTCGGTTTGGGGTTTCCCTCAGATATTCTCGGCACCAATTGCGGCGGGCATGGTCGGTGGGGACGATATGCAGAAACGTATCCGCACGATCATCCTCAAGACGGGAACGAATCTCATGATTGATCGGTAGAGGGATTTGTCCTTTGGTTAACGTGGTTATCATGATTTCACGGATTGAATTTGTATTTGATATATTAGCGTGTCCGCATATTTGTAAGCCAACTCAATTAACATTATAGCATAATTATTGTGGCGGATCAAGGGACTCAGAAACTTGTATCATCTAAACTTGCGATATGTTATTATGTCCGTACATTTCAGAGGATAACTTCTTCGTGGATGGATAAACCGAAAGGACACAAAATGTCAAAGAAATTGAAAGTGGCAGCGGTGGGGTGCGGCGGAATTGGAATGCGACATCAACTTGGATACCTTGAACACCCGCAAGCGGAGCTCGTTGCTGTTTGTGATATTGATGCGGAAAAAGCGAAAAACCGCGCACAGGAGCTCGGCATTCCCAATTGGTATCCGTCGATTCAGGAGATGGTGGCGAACGAAGAGTGTGAAGCAATTGATGTTGTCACGGCGGACCACCTGCACTTTGAGCCGGTCATCGAATGTTTGGAGGCGGGGAAGCATGTGATGTGCGAGAAACCGCTGTCGCTTGACATAAATGAAGCAGCGCAGATGGTCGCAAAAGCAGAGGAGAAAGGTGTGCATCTTGCCATTGACTACAACCGACGCTTTGCGCCGGGATATGCAAAGGCACGGGAGTGGTTTGATAGCAGCGCATGTGGACAGATCGCGTACATCGACATGAAGTTGTCGCAGGGGGGACCGGTTTCGACGTGGAAGGGACCCTACTATCTGTTGTACGAACTTCAGACCCACGCAATCGATCTGTTGCGTTGGTTTGGCGGTGAAATTGTTGCGGTCTGCTCGCAGATGGCACATCCGCGCATCAAAGAAGCAAACCCAGATGAGCATCCCTGCTGGACGAGCATGGCACTCTCTATGCGATATGAAACCGACGCTGTCGCTTCGCTGCTCGCTAGTTGGGACAGTGATTTCACGCACCCGATTGAACGCCTCGAAATCTGTGGATCGGATGCAGAGATTGTGGTTGATAATGTCCTCAGTCGTGCAACCCTAATGCGACGCGACGATTCGGTTGTCGAAGAGTATCGCCCCTCCATTTTTCGGATGGAGGAGCTCGCTTTTGACGGCACCTTTGCGTGGCGCGTCAAGGCGTTTGTTGATGACCTTCTCAACGGTCGTCCGCCGGCACCGACGGGCAAGGATGGGCTTCAGGCGTTGCGCGTTGTGGAAGCCATCGTGCAATCTTGGGAGGAGAAGCGAGAGGTCGCTGTCGAACGTGACGAATGATGCTAGCGGGGAGTGCTGTAAATTGTCAGAATCAGGATACTCAGGTTTCTTAATCCCGATCTATCGGGGCTGGAAGGATTTTGAGGATTAGATGAAAATTAAACTCATCCTTTTTTATGGTCCTGGCTTTGGATCAGGAAAGTCCACACTTTCCCGTCTTATCCATGATGTATTATAGCAAAGGGGTGTAAAGGCTAAATATGTTGCCGAAAGCGATGTCTTTCACTTAGATGCTTTTGCCCCTTACGTGGAGGAGGTCAAAAAGAAAAGTCCAAGCAATGTTGAGGTGTTGCTTTCGTCGTGCGAGCACTTTATTGATGCGTGCAGTCAATCCAACCAAGTGTATATCGTGGATTCTACCCTTCCATATAGTCAGGGGAACACAATGGACAAGATGTTAGTGGTGGTAACATTTTTAGCGGTTTTAACAGTGACAGGTTGTTTGCCCGGTGATAGTGCAGCAACCCATGAGAAACCGGCAAGGTTTCTGTCGGGGATTTGGCATGGCTGGCTTTGTTGGTTGAGCCTTATCATCGGAGTTTTCAACGATAACATCCGCATCTACGAGACGGTTAATAGTGGTTGGTGGTATGATCTGGGATATTTACTCGGTGCAGGCGCAATCGGGAGCAGTGGGTTTGTAATCAATCAAAGAATCCGCTGAGTTGAAAGGCGGAATATGGCAATATCGCTTGAGAATTTACTTTCAAGGATAGCACGGGGTGCAACTCGGGCACCATGGGAAGTGAAAGAGGAGGAACGCCGTCATTTCGCTATCACTTATTTCAACGAGATGAAGGAAGTCGTCTCTGAGTTATTGGCTGAATGGCCGTTCAAAAAAATTGTGTTAGACACAACAAAGCATGACCTGCCGACCTACGCCGAGGAAATATTTCGGCACCTTGGTCTTGACGAAAATCTTGACACAGCATCTGCAAAGTGCATGAAAGGATGTAGGACAGCAAGATGAACTCGCATCCGTTTGAAGAAAGCAGGGATATGGAGACGGTGATAGAACTATTGCTCACCTGCAAAGCGAACAAAAGTATTGACCATTTTCTACCGTTTATGCTGAGGTTCGTATTAGCACCTAGCTCCCTCCTGTCGCCAACTTCTATAGATCTTGCGGCTGATGTGCGGATCTGGAAGAAAAGTGATGAAACTTTATGCGGTTTTGCGTTGGTGGATCTATCCGTTTGGGGACTGTTTTTCTTGGTAAATCCGAGTGAGGAAGGCAGAGAGTTAGAACAAGAGATCTTATCTTGGGCGTGCAACAGGGCAAGCCGCATTGGTCGAGGCAAGTCTATCGCCCTTAGAACCTGTTTTAAAAGTCATTTGATACGGTTTCGCATCAAGTAAATGGAAGCAATATAGACCATAGCCTCAGCGGTTTCAGCGGAGCGTTCATAGTCCAAAGTCAATCGGCGAAACCAACCGAACCAAGAAAAGGTGCGCTCCACAATCCAACGCAATGGGACGACCACAAATCCCGATTGCCTAAGAGATGGAGCGATGTCCAATTGACACTGATGCGTCAAATATAACCATTCGCCTAATTCTCCGCGATAGCCAGCATCGGCACAGACTAACTGAATCGTTATCTGCCAACTAAAGACCTCGTTTAGTAACTCTATTGCGACTCGATTATCACTGACATTGGCATCAGTGACCTTGACTCCCAATGGAATGCCAATTGTATCAGTGACTATATGGCGTTTACGACCTTTGATTTTCTTATGCGCATTAAACCCTCTACTATCTGCCAGTTCGGTCGTCTTGACCGATTGGCTGTCAATGATAGCCACTGTAGGTGACGGGGATTTGCCAATATCACTACGGGTTTGCTCGTGAAGTGCTTGATGAATCATAACCCATGTGCCTAAAGTTTTCCACTTTCTGAAGTGGGAATAGACCGTTTGCCACGGTGGCATCTGATGCGGCAACATTCGCCACTGACACCCTGATTTGACTACGTAAAAAATAGCGTTGATAATTGAGCGCATCTCCCATTTGAGAGGTCTACCTATGGGTGAAGGTTCTGGCAAATAGGGGAACAGTTTGTCCCACTGGGCATCGGTCAGATCAGTAGGATACTTTGGTATAGTCATGTTTATGCCTTTCATTAGGTCAGTATTTTACTGCTCCAATGGTTTAACATAAACATTAACTTTTGAGTAGCAGTTTTCTTTTTCAAACAGGTTCTTAGATGCAGAAGGGTCCGAGAGGATAATCCCAAAAGGATTTTGGCCCTTGAACGGCAGGGATTTAGACGCGAAAGCAACAGACAGGGATTGCGGATGGTTCGACGCTTAGATGTTCCGCTTGATAGACCTCTCATTCCACAAGGGTTTAAGATTCGTCATCTATCCGGCCGAGATGAAATAGAGGCGTATGTCGCATTAGTAAACTCTGCTATCCCAAAGGCGACATCCGCTGAAACACACCAGAGGTGGATCGAAACCCCTGAGTACATCCCTGAACTGGATCTGATTGCTGTTGCTGATGACGGAACTTTTGCTGCCTTCTGCCAATCCTACTACGATCCGTTGGAACTGGCACGGTCTACGCGTAGAGAAGGATGGACGGATCCAATTGGGACTGCTCCGGCATACAGAAAAAAAGGACTCGCGCGTGCTATTGTCTTGGAAGCCCTCTGGCGGCTAAAGAGTAGAGGGATTGAAGACGCTGTGCTAGGTGTTGCAGGCAGCAATGAAGTGGCGCAAAAACTGTACGAATCTATTGGCTATCGTGCGATTTATAAAATGCATGACTATGCGAAGGTATTGTAAATGAGCATTTCCTCTTCACTTTGATTTGAGATGCTCATTAAACCAAGAAACAATGCGGTTCCAATAGTCCAGTTGATTGGCATATGCCCAATCAATCGGCGTGTGAGTTTCCCCCTCATATTTGACATACATGACCGGTTTTTTCAAACGACGCAAACCCACAAACATCTCCTCGGACATAAACGCAGGCGTCGCACTATCAAGGGCACCGTGAAACAGAAGTAATGGCGTTTGCACACGGTCGAGGTAAAACATCGGAGAATTCTCTATATACCTATCCCTTATCTCCCATGGTGTGCCACCCATTCTCCCCTGACCAGTTTCAGCCCACGGCAGTAGGTACGTCGAACCATCGTGTCTCATTGTCCCGTAAGCACTAATTAGATTGCCTGTTCCCCCGCCGGCGACAGCAGCTTTGAAACGCGTCGTTTGCACAATCAGTGAGAGGACGCAGTATCCGCCATAGCTGTGTCCCATGACCCCAAGCCGATCCGGATCGGCAATCCCCATCTCGACAGCTTTGTCCACACCCGGAATAACCATCTTGGCCACGTCCCGCATAGGAGATCCTACCCGCAGAGGCATGTCGGGTAACAGAACAGAGTACCCACGTGTAGCGAGAACCTGCATGTTATGGGTTCCGGAACCTCTTATACCAAATCTGTTCACATTGTTTGAAAAGTAGCCGCTATATACCCAAACAACCAGGGGATAGGCATTTCCCATCTCATAGTCGGCTGGAAGCAGCAACGAGCCACGAAGTTTCTCCCCATCCAAACTTCGCCATTCGATAATCTGACTTGTTCCCATAACAACCGCGTCCAATGATTGGTTTATGTGAGTCAACCGTCGTGGATTATGGAAATCAACGCCGGCAATCCAAATATCTGGACAATGTTGAGCGTCTTCCTTTGTATAGATGACACACTGCCCATCATCGGAAATATCTATGGTGAACGCAGTATATTGCCCACAGTCAATGTCTTCTTCTATCAATTGCGTTGATTGCCCGGTGATTAGGTCAACTTTGCAAAATCCAACTCGTTTAGTTTGGTTATCTCGTGTGATAAGATATAACGATCTGCCTCCATCGGGAGACCAGAAGTATTCACCTCTTGTAGGTGAAACCATTTCCACCAATTGCCGATTAGGAATCTGCGCTGCAGGAGTGATTGAACCCTTGCTGACAGAAACCTTCCAGAGCGTATCTGAATGAAGGAAGTATAGGTTTTGCCCCGTCATATCCCACAGGGGAGGGCGATAATCATGAGTAAAGTCCGGAGACTGCCCTTCCGTCAAATTTCGCGGTGCCTCCCCGTTAATGGGTAGAACGAAACAATCACCTTTTGATGTGTAACTGAGAAGATTTCCATCCGGAGACCAGCTGACGGTAGATCGCCGCGGCACTGGGTGGATATTCGTCGCCACAGCTCGGAGTGAAGCATCAGACAAGGAAACGACCCTAATCTCGTTGCAACTCTCCTTCCAGATTGTAATCGCGATATTCGTCCCGTCTGGGGATAGCCGGCAGCCAAGCACTTTCATACGGTGTGCCACACGTTCTACGCTTGCGCTAGAAACACTAATGAGGGCAAGGTCACAGAGGCGAAAGTTTGAGATATTTGCTTCTTCCGCGTTGTCCCATGAGGGTGTCGAATTATTGTTCTGTGTCAATACCGCAGGTGAACGGTAGATGATTGCTGAAGACTGGTTCTCCTTTTTTTCCTCATCGATCTGCTTTGCGGGCTCCATGAAGAGGTTGAAAAAATCTTCCAAGAGCAGCCCCTCGGGCAAAACCGGGCAAAGGATTTTCTGACTATCTGGTGTCCACTGAACCGCTTCGTCTACATAAGAAGGACGAACGATGACGTCAGAGACCTGTCGCAGAGTATCGGAGGATTTTTCCCACACCCAAAGCCCTGCCTGGCCGCTGCGGTCTGAGTAAAAAGCAAGATAGTTCCCATCCGGAGACCACACAGGATCCCAGTTGCTGCCTTTGCCACCCGTTAAAGACTTCGAGATCCCCGAGCTTATATTGGTGACCCAAACATCACAACCAACCACGAATATGGAAGCACCTGTACGAGTCAAAAAGGTATACCTGTTGTCTTTGATAAGCTCCTTCCTACGAGGATCTTCGAGCGTATAAGCAACCCACTGTCCATCGGGGGACAGGTCGATGGGTCCACGTTGCAAGAATGATAACGATGATAGGGCATCTTCAATTTGTAAGGGCATCACAATCTCCTTTCAAAATCGAAATGTGCAAGTATCGGGGGTTGTAAATAGGAATGAAACAGGTCAGAATTAAATATTACGAAAACAGCTTTTTTGTATCTAGTTGTTTGCAGACAGTATGAAATCCAAATTTGTTAATATCAGTGTCCTCCAACTGTTGTAGAAACCGATGCTGTTCATTGAAGCTGATACTTCAGTCGGTACGGTTTCTGATAGCCGACCTTCAACGCCCGTCCATTTCGATAAATAAGGAAATCGCCGGGCATCTCTGTGAAGTCGGGTGGTTCTTGAATCGCTTCATCTGATAAGCCGGTGACGTACAAACAGAAACGTTCTGGGTTTATCGGATGTTCACCAAGAGCGATTAAGGCTTGGTCAGCATTATCAATCACGACTTCTCCCAAGACGATTCGATCACCGCCAAAAGTAAGCGAATTAAACGCGTACTCTTCGATGAGTGGATTATTATGCGGCGTTCCAATCAAAACCAGATTATGCGCCCTCAACATCTCAGCATTGACTTCGTCTGGCGTATGGATCTCCACAAGAACCGGAAACGACTGGCTGCGATCAAAGTTTGGGTTGGTGCTGACAATCTGCGGCGAATTCCGGGCTGGCTTTTCCAGATAGGGTCGTAACCCCTCAGCAACAGATTTCAACTCTGATGGTGCAATCACGATCCGTTTCCCCTGACGGAACACCTCTGACCATCTAAACATGATCTCGCCAAAAGGAATCGAAAACCCAAGGTCAATGGGTTTAAGTCTATTCACCACCGGGGCTTTGAAAACCTTTCGCTTGGGATCGATCTCCAATTCCAAAGGCTTCCCTTGGCATCGGAACATGAGGTGATTCATTCGCTCTCGAATAAAGATTCGGTGGCGAATTTCCTCTGTTTCAGTTCGCAGCAGTACCTCAAGTGGCACCTGATACAAGTCGCCTGTCTGATTGAGCCATGCATCTACAGAATAGCCATCCTTGTGTTCCTTAGTGACCGTTTTCTCAAACCAAAACTGCATTGCACCAACCCCTTCGACCCACTGCTCCCAAAACCAATCGAACGGCATACCGGATTCATCGCTGGTCAATTGGTAGAAATCTTTCATTGTGAGGGGGCGATCCTGCGGCAGAGGTCCGGTACTCAGACGAGAAAGAGAGCGATAAAATGCCACATCACCGATGATCTGATGCCACATCCACAAAATCCAAAAGTCTCTGGTGGCAAGCAGATGCTCGCTGTGTCCGAGCCACGGATCCCTGATTCGACACCTCAAATATTCACGAAAACGCGTTTCCAGATCTGCTGCCAACCAGCCTTCCGGTGTCTCCTCTCGACTCTCCTGAAACAGGAGATGGAGATAATTCCCAAGCAGCCATAGTCCTGCCAAATTGGCGCCGGACAGCGACCCCCAGTGCTGCAAAATCTCCTCTCTTGCGAACCATTGCTTAGTTAGCAGCTCACGTGGATAATTCTCGATCAGCTGTCGCGAGAAAAACTTGATGTATGGCATTGAGTGGTTGGGTTGGAAAAAGTGTGCCGTCTCTCCTAGTTGGATGTGGCGCGGCATCGAAGCTGTGTCGCCAATTTTATCTGTCCATTCTAACCATTCGTTCAAGAGATTCAGGAACCTATCAGTGGCTGTCCCAGCTCTATCAAGGCTGAAGAACGTTAGTTGGTGGTTTTTGATCTGCTGCTCAATTTTATGGTACTTCCCGCCGATAAGTGTTATTCCCCAATTCGCTCCCGGTCGACGGTGCGGTTGACGTGAATCCCAACGGTAAGTCACCTGACCATTCTGTTCCGCCACCTCCGGATCGCCTGGATATAAAAATAACACCCACCCTGATGGGGCACGCATCTCCAAAAGGTAGGGAACGTCAGGATAGTAATTGCGCACGGGCCCATAAACACAGTATGGATACCAGCCAGCATGTGGACTGATGAAGATACCTTCTTCACCGATATATCCGTCGTAGCGTGAGTCCACACCAACGATGAATTCACCCTGATAATTGAGTGTAAATGTGAGTTCATCGTCAAGATGCAAGGGTCGTTCCAGATGGATATTCAGGACACTTCCGTTCCCATGCTGATCAATATCTCTCGTATCCCGATCGAAAGCTACCGATTCACCTGCAGCAGTCACCGAATCGACTTCTAGCGTCGGATGCAAGGCGAATGTCACTTTGTCCAACCGTTTTATCAGACTACGAATGGTCACATTGACCTGACAGGCTAAACGGTGGTTTTTGGGAAATAATTCTCCTTTAATATCGTAGAAAATAATGTCGAATATTCCGTCGCAACGGATAATTGGTGCATCTTTTAGAATCATGGTATACCTCTCCTTTCATGGACTGAATCGGTTTTAATCCGGCGGACTTAACTTAGTGAACCGGTAAATATCGGTGGATGACTCTTTTTGCATCACCGGTGGCAGATAAAGGTTGGCATCGGTCTGCATGAATTCCGCATCTTCCTGTATAGCCAATTGAACCGGCTCATCCCATTCGGACCCAAGTAGAAATAGATCCTGATCAGTCATAGACAGGGCAGGTGTTGATGTGCCTTTACGGTAAATTTGCCCAAAAAGCTTATCCAGAAAATCAGCATTGGGCACTTTTCTAGGCAGACGCAAGAGTATCTGATCTAAAGTCGCCATAGTCTCACTCCTCGAGAAAAGGTTGAAGTTTTCGCTGCAGCAGTTGACGGGCGGTATTAATCCGTGAAGCAACCGTTCCGATTGGGCATTCCAGAATTTCCGAGATTTCATGGTAGGGAAGTCCCTCCAGAAAATAGAAAACCACGACCTCTTTCAAGTAATCTGGCAACGCGTCAATCGCCCACTTCACTCTCTCTCGGATTTCACGTTCCCGAAGATTTTTGTCCGGCTGCGTTGTCAAACGATCCTCGGCAATTTCCAGATCATTAATCGGTTCGCTTTCCGGGGGACGGCTGCCAATCTGTTTGTAGGCACAGCGTTGGGCAATCTGATAGAGCCACGTCGAAAAACGAGATCGTCCTTCAAAACTGCTGAGTCCCCGATAACACGCCAAGAATGTGTCCATCGCGGCTTCCTCGGCGTCCTGATCGTTTCCAACAATCCGAAAACAGACGTTGATCACCCGCTCGTTGTATCGTTCGACTAGCTGCCTGAAGGCGCGTTCAACCCCCTGTTGTGCGTGTTGCACTAAAATTTCGTCGGAAATTTCCATATTCACTCCACTAAAACAGCGAACTTTCTCTATGATCTAATAGAGGCAAATTTCTTGGAATTTATTCGCACTTTTTTATTACTCGGAGAATTTTTACGGACGTGATTTTGGGGAAACTGGAATAATGGAATCTGCTACAAGGTCTCGATCCTTGCGCAAAGAAGCGACTGAAAACTTCCTCTTAAGTAAAACGAAGGATGACCGTGATGAAGCCATCTTGGTAACATTTGGATTTAGTATAAAATCACAAAAAAGCCCAGAGGTTTTACGCCTCTGGGCTTGAAGAAGTGCTACGGTCTCTTTGTGGGGAAGGGTACGATTATTAGGCTTTGTCCATTATACGATGGACTCAATAAAAAATCATGCACGCTACAAGATTATTTTCCTACCTGCTCCACACCAATTGTTGCATCTTCGCCATTGACTTTCTGTGATTTCAGGAAAGCGTTCGGGCTTGGCGATTCGACGACATGCAGCGTCAAGGTCTCGTGTGTGATATAGTCACGGTGGCGGTCAAATGCTTCGTGGACAATTGGTGTCGATTCCAAACTGAGTGAAATACGATCAGAGACATTGAAATCGGCTTCCTTCCGAATCTGCTGAATCTTGTTGACCAGTTCCCGCGCAAAGCCTTCGAGGATCAGTTCGTGAGTCAATTCGGTCAAGAGGGCGACAAACTTGTAAGCATCTGCTTCGACGGCGTACCCCTCCCGGTTCTCCGACTGCACATCAACCTCCGTTCTGTCTAGCGTGTAACTCACACCGCCCGCCTGAATCTCTAACTCACCGCTTCCATCAAGTTCTCGCTTGAGGTCAAGTGCATTCGCCGCTGCCATTGTTTTCGCAATTGCTTGGACGTTTTTTCCGTATTTCGGTCCCAGCAGCTTGAAATTCGGCTTGATTGTGTAGCTCGCAAACTCGTCAATCCCCTCGTGGTAAGAGATTTCTTTGACGTTCAGTTCATCGAAGACGAGCGCGGACAGGCGATTCACGGCAGCTTGTTGCTGTTCGGAGATGCCACCGATCGCGATCAATCCAAGCGGTTGCCGTGTCTTGATCCCTGATTGATTCCGAGCAGCGCGTCCCAAGCCAATGAGGTCACGGGCAAGGCTCATGTCATCTTCCAACGATGCGTCTACTAGTACCTCATCCACGGTGGGATAATCGGAGAGGTGGACGCTCTCAGGAGCGTCCGGATCAACCGAACACACCAAGTTTTGGAAGATTGACTCCGTAACAAAGGGGATAAACGGTGCCAGCAGCCGGCTAGTCGTCACCATAACTTGATACAGTGTTTGATAGGCTGATTCCTTATCGGTATCCGCTTCCGACTTCCAGAAACGACGGCGACTTCGACGTAGATACCAGTTCGACATATCATCCAGAAAATCCTCAACGACACGGCAGGCACCGTCCGGCGAATATTCCTCCAGACGCTGCGTTACCGAGCGAGCGGTGCTTTGTAGACGGGATAGAATCCAACGGTCGAGCAGGTTTTCAGACCTTTGTGGTGTGTCCTTCCAGAGATTCGCGTCTGGTTTCCAGCCATCAACGTTGGCGTAAGTGACCAGAAAACTATACACATTCCAGAACGGGATGAGAACTTGACGGCGAACCTCATCAGAGTGCTTGTAGCCGAAGAGCAGGTTCTGCTCTGGTTTGGCGGCGGAGTACATCCAGCGCATCACATCCACGCCCATCATCTCGGCGGCGTCATCAAACCAGATAGCGTTGCCCCAGGATTTGTGCATTGCGCGTCCGTCTTCCGCAAACAGCGTCGCATAGCTGAAATTGTGCTTAAACGGAGAACGTCGTTCCATCACCGTGCTCATGGCGATTAGCGAATAGAACCAGTTCCGAAATTGTCCCGGAAAGCTCTCGCTAATCAGATCAGCGGGAAACCATTGGTTCCAGTAGTCTCGGTCGGTCCGATACTGCATCGTGCTGAAGCTAACAATGCCGGCATCTAACCAAGGATTCCCAACGTCCGGAATACGAGAAGCAGCAGCACCGCAACTTGGGCACGCGATCTTCACCGCATCAATCCAGGGGCGGTGGGGTGTGTGCCCCTCAAATTCGTCCCATCCTTCAACGGCGAGTTCCTTTAGCTCCTCCAAACTCCCGGCGACATGAAAATGGTTGCATTCATCACATTCGTAGATTGGGAGTGCCAGTCCCCAGTAGCGTTTCTTAGAGATCATCCAATCGTGCATATTGCGCAGCCAGTCGAGTTCGCGGGCGAGTCCGAACGCGGGATACCACTTGGTTTCGTTCAGGACAACCTCCATCATCTGGTAACGTAGGCTCTGTTCCTTCTCTTCGTCCGTCACCTGCTCATACGGTTTATCCAGCTGCTCGCCCATTGAGATGAACCATTCGTCCACAAGACGGAAGACCAGTTCCTCTTCGCAGCGCCAACACACCGGGTAGCGGTGGGTGTAGTCTTCGAGGCGATGGACAATCCCCTTCTGCTTCAGGTTTTCAAAGATGTCCTCCGCAACCGTGTGGACCTGGCGACCTGTCAACCAGTCAAATCCATCAAGATAGATCCCCTCCGCTCCCAACGGCGCGATGATGGGCAGATCCTGTTCTTTACTCAATTCAAAGTCTTCTGCACCGCAGCCCGGTGCGGTGTGGACGATTCCTGTACCCTCCGCTTCACCGACTTCGTCCCACAGGATGACACGGTGTTGTTCGACTGCTTCAGAGGTATGTTGGGCTGGCAGTTCATCGAAGGGGCCGTCATAAGTCCAGCCTTCCAATTCGCTACCCGATTTCTCCGCAACAATTTGATAATCTCCCCGAATGGCGTTCTCTAACGCCCCCTTGCTCAACCAGAAACGATGCTCCCCTTGCTCCACCAAAACGTAAGTCAGATCTGGGTGCACCGCCGCTGCAACATTGCTGGTCAACGTCCACGGCGTCGTCGTCCAGACTAGCAGGCTCTCGCCGGGCCGGTTACGCAGCGGGAACCGGAGAAAGATGCTGGTATGCGTCAGTTCTCGGTATCCGTCGGTGACAATCTCATGCTGGCTGATGCCGGTATCGCACCGCGAACACCATGGCATCACATCGGTGCCTTTGTAGATCCAGCCGCGATCGAAACATTTCTTCAGCATCGTCCAGATGGTGTAGTTGTTCTCATTGGAGAACGTGAAGTAAGATCCCCCTAACTCCGGCAATCCGAGTCGCCCCACAAGTTGTTCAACCGTATCCGTGACGGGACCATTGGGGCCCTCCACTGTGAGGGTCTGTGAGGGATCTTGTGCCATTTTCGTTTCCAACTCGCGCAAGAGATCCGGATCGTTCCAGTCCATCCAGTAGCCGAGCCGTACCGATTGCTCTGTCTGCGTTGCTGCATGGCGAAGCACCTGCCGTTTGCAGGCATTGACAAATTCATCCAGCCCATAGGCTTCAATGTCTTTTTTGGCTTTGAAACCCATGTTACGCTCGACATTGACCTCAATCCAAAGTCCTTGGCAATCAAACCCGTTCTGGTATCGGGTCTGATAGCCTTGCATGGCTTTGAATCGCTGAAAGAGGTCTTTGTACGTCCGCCCCCATGCGTGGTGGACACCCATCGGGTTATTGGCGGTGATTGGTCCGTCGATGAAACTCCAGCGTGGTCCTTCCTGCCGAAGGTTCCTGAGCTTGTGAAAAACGTCGCTGTCGTGCCAGAAATCCAATATTTGATGCTCTTGTGCGACGAAGTCTACTGTATTGGGGACATCCTTAAACATGCTTTTCTCCTATGTGTAACGTGTATGAATTTTCTTGTAAACAAAAACGCCCACCACCGAAGTTGTTTTCGATGATGGGCGTTTGTATTGTTATGACTGCTGTAATCGAGTTTAGGTCGTTTGCATCAGCCCACCATCGCAAGACAGAATAGTAATGATAATAGAAATAATCCCAATAGAAAGGTGTATATTCCGGCTTTCTGTCTCGCGTGTTGGTTTAGGGGTTGATGGTGAGTATGACACGGTGCGGATCTCCTTGTTTGATTTTTGTGCAACGAAACAGTATAGTAACAGACGTTTGAAGGGATGTCAAGATTTTTTTGCCTCTTGTTTACGCTTGCAATGGCACTCCAATTTTGATATAATGCCGAATGGGGCTGATTATAATTTCACCACTTTACGAGACCGATTACGCAAATCACAAGTGAACATACTCAGGAGAACAGGGATGAAAAAAGCAGTCATACTTGGAGAACGCCAAACGGGGCTTGCTGAGGTTCCCGATCCGCAGCCCAAAGAGGATTGGGTCGTTGTCAAAGTGCATGCGGCACCGATGTGCACCGAGTACAAGGGCTATGTGTCAGGGGGCAGATCGGAATTTCTCGGACACGAAGCAGCGGGAGAAGTCGTGGCGGTGGCTCAGCCGGGCAAGGTCAAAGAGGGAGATCGGGTAGTCGTGATGCCCCAGTACCCATGCGGAGAATGCCATCTGTGCGTTGACGGTGAGTACATTCACTGCGAAAACGCTTACGATTTTACAGCGTTCACCGGTGCCCCTGAAGGACGGGCGACGATGGCGCAATATCTCCTGAAACCTGCTTGGATTCTGCCGAAAATTCCGGAGGGCGTGTCCTATGAACACGCCGGTCTTGCTTGCTGTGCGCTGGGTCCCTCGTTTGGTGCGTTCCAGACCATGGGTTTGAGTGCCTATGATACCGTGCTGATTACTGGCATCGGTCCAGTGGGGTTTGGTGCGGTTGTTAACGCGCGTTTTCGCGGTGCGCGGGTCATCGCTGTGGAATCCGTACCGTGGCGTGTCGAGCGAGCGAAGCAGATGGGTGCTGCAGAGGTCCTCGATCCAAGCGATCCCGAAATCGTTCAGAAAATTAAAGATTTGACAGATGGGATCGGTGTGGATTGTGCGTTGGATTGTTCCGGGACCGTCCAAGCGGAACGGCTCTGTATTGACGCAGCACGACGCAAAGGGAAGGTCGCTTACGTCGGAGAATGTGGACAAGATTTGCCGATTCGTGTCAGTCCAGACATGATTCGCAAGGGGCTTACCATCATCGGTAACTGGCACTACAACCTCAGCGACTTTCCGGGCATCATGAAAGTCATCCAAGAATCACCGCTGCTTGACCTGCTTGTTAGCCACGTTATCCCGATGAGCGAGATCCAGAGAGCTTTTGAGATTTCGTCGTCTCATCAGAATAGTAAGATGATCCTGAAACCTTGGGAGTGAAACTTTTGAAAGGTTAGGTGGTTTACGTTTTATGTATCAACGTTTGCTTGTAGATAGTCAACGATGTGTTGACTAAAGGCATCAAAATCGGTAACACACCTTTGTAGAAATTGATAGATTAACTCATCGTCGACCGTCATATATCGATGCACAATCACGTTTCTTAGCCCCGGCATGCCAGCGAGCTCCTGCACAAAATCTTGAGGCAGGAGGCCGTGTCTACCGAGTCCGAGTATTGCAGATCTGCTGTCGGATGGCTGTTCTAGGTCGCCGCCGATAAGCAGGTGATTCGCAATGTCAATCACGCACTGGATTGCCGTTTGCATCGCATAACGAGTCATCGATTGACAATTGCGATCTGCTACCACTTCGTCATGACTCAACTGCTGGTAAGTACGGAGATCCTCGGTATATTCCGAAAGTGCTTGCAACAGAGCTTGGACAGCTTGTGGGTCAACCATACTTAATCGGTCTCGTTTGGGGAGTTTTGAGATTTGGCTCGCTGTCTTTTGAGGTAGTATTGCCATTGAAGGTCACGCAAAGGTTGGGTATCGGCATAACGATTAAACGTGTCAATATAGAATGAGACATACCGCTGATCCGGGTCATAGATGACAACTCCATGACGCACGACTTCAAAAGCCAGCAGCGGCGGGGCATTGTTCAACAGTGCAAGGTCAATTGCGTCCCGTTGGAAAAGACCAATAAGTTCGCTATTGAGATCTACCACTCGTTGACCGTATTCCGCTGATGGAATCTGATCGGATAGCAGAACGGCGATGTCAATATCAGATTCGCGATTTGTAGTGCCTTTCGCCTCCGATCCAAAAAGGTAGGCGAGGACAACATCGGTCGCATCAAAGAGAGATGTCAACTGTGGCTTGTATTGGTTAATATTCACAGAATCATTCCTCAGGTCACATTAGCACAGGGATTCAATAGGATTTCGCAAAGGTTGCCCTCGAAGAATATAATAACACATCCCATAACGAACTGACAAATGAATCAAGCTGTTTGTGCATAGTAGGTTTGGTTATAAATTTGTACCGTGGCACCAATCCTCCGAAGGTTATTTTCACGCATCACGCATTACGTTTTAGGTGTGAACTCATGAAACTCACAACCTTAGCAACATGCAATCTCACCCAATGGGCACTCGATTTTGAGGGGAATTTGGAGCGAATTATTGAGTCGATTCAGATAGCCAAGGAAAACGGGGCGCGCTATCGGCTTGGTCCCGAACTTGAGATACCGGGCTACGGCTGCGAAGACCATTTCTTGGAGGGGGATACCTTTCTCCACTCGTGGGAGTGTCTTGCCGAAATCCTCAAGGGCGATCTGACAACCGATATTTTGTGTGATATTGGGATGCCGGTCATGCACAAAAATGTGCGGTACAACTGTCGGATCTTCGCACTAAATGGAAAGATTCTCCTCATCCGTCCCAAGCTGATTCTGGCTGCCGACGGAAACTATCGGGAAACCCGATGGTTTGCGGCGTGGCAACACCCACGACAGCTGGAAGAATACTACCTGCCGCGAATGCTCAGAGAGATAACGGGACAGGAAACAGTGCCCTTCGGCGATGCAGCAATCGCCACTCGCGACACTGCCCTAGCTGCTGAAACGTGTGAAGAACTTTTCGCGCCAAATAGCCCACATATCTATCTCGGCTTGAATGGGATCGAAATTATCACGAACGGTTCAGGGTCGCATCACGAACTGCGCAAACTGAATACGCGGGTGGATCTCATCCGCAGTGCGACATCGAAAAGCGGGGGTGTTTACCTCTACGCGAATCAGCAGGGGTGCGATGGTGGACGACTCTATTTCGATGGCTGTGCGCTGATTGCTGTCAATGGGGAGATTGTGGCACAGGGGTCACAATTTTCGCTGAACGATGTCGAGGTGGTGACAGCGACTGTTAATCTGGAGGATGTGCGCTCGAAACGCGGCGCAGTTATAAGCAGAATGGTCCAAGCCAGCCAATCGGATCCGGTGCCTCGGATAAGCGCGGATTTTGACCTGACTACCCAAGATTCCTCTCACCCACCCTCCTCTCCAATTGATGTGACCTATCACGAACCGGAAGAAGAAATCGCTTATGGTCCTGCGTGTTGGCTATGGGACTACCTGAGACGCTCTGGCAGCGCGGGATATTTCTTGCCAATCTCTGGCGGCGCGGATAGCTCGTCGGTAGCAACCATTGTTGGCTCAATGTGTCAAATGGTTGCAAAGGCGGTGCAGGCAGGCAACCAACAGGTCATCCAAGATGCCCGTCGAATTACGGGGGAAAGTCAGGACAGTAACTACCTCCCAACCGATCCACGTGAATTTGCCAACCGGATTTTTTATACCTGTTACATGGCAACACGGAACAGTTCAAAAGCGACACGGGATCGCGCGAAACAACTGACTGATCAGATCGGATCCTACCACCTAAGTGTGAATATTGATTCGGTCGTCGCCGCGCTCTACTCTCTTTTTGTGGGCATCACTGGGAAAACCCCGAAGTTTAAGGTGGAAGGGGGAACGGAGGGGGAGAATAACGCCTTGCAGAATATTCAGGCACGCATCCGTATGACCCTTGCCTATCTGATGGCACAACTGTTGCCATGGACGCGAGGCAAACATGGCGCGTTGCTGGTTTTAGGCAGTGCCAACGTGGATGAGAGCCTTCGAGGATACGTGACGAAATACGATTGCAGCAGTGCAGATCTGAACCCAATCGGTGGAATTAGTAAGACCGACCTCCGTCGATTTTTACAGTGGGCGGCGGAAAATCTGGGATACCATGCCCTCATTGAGGTGGTCGAAGCTCCACCGACAGCGGAACTAGAACCCATAACCGAAACATACACGCAGGAGGATGAGGCGGATATGGGAATGACCTATGATGAGCTTAGTTGTTTCGGCAAGCTGCGGAAGATTGATCGATGCGGTCCCGTAAGTATGTTTGAGAAATTAGTCCATGAATGGAGTCATCTCCCGTCTCAAGAGGTCGCCGAAAAGGTCAAACGTTTCTTTTACTACTATTCCGTGAACCGCCATAAGATGACGACACTGACACCATCGTATCACGCCGAGTCCTATTCCCCTGACGATAACCGATTCGATCTCCGTCAGTTCCTTTACAATGTCCGGTGGGGTTGGCAGTTTCGTCAGATCGATCGGCGTGTTGAGGAGATGAGCGACAAATAGAGAATCAACCCGCTCCTGATGCCGACAACAAATTCTCAGGGTTAAGTCCCTCCAACTCAGGGAGAACAAATCTGCCATCCTTCCGAATCAACTTCCCATCGAAAGAGATTTTCCCACCACCATGCTCAGGCGTTTGAATCATCACCATGTCCCAATGGACACTTGAGCGGACCCCATTATCTGCGACCTCATACGCCTGTCCGGGCGTGAAGTGGAACGACCCCGCAATCTTCTCGTCGAACAAAATATCGAGCATCGGATCGTTGATATACGGATTAAATCCGATAGCAAATTCGCCGATATATCGTGCGCCCGGATCTGTATCAAGGATCTCATTGAGCTTTTCGCTGTTATTTGCAGATGCGCTCACGATCTTACCGTCCTCAAAGTGGAGACAGATATCGTTAAATACCGTTCCTTGATAGAGCGTCGGTGTATTAAAATGAATAACGCCGTTGACCGATTCGCGGACGGGGGCGGTAAAGCATTCGCCATCAGGGATATTCCTTTCACCGGTGCAGGGGATGACGGGGATGTCCTTAATGCTGAATTTCAGATCCGTTTCCGGTCCAACGATGTGAACTTCGTCTGTTGCCTCCATCAAGGCTTTGAGCGGTGAGATTGCCTTTTCCATATGGTTATAGTCGAGCGTGCACACGTCAAAATAGAAATCCTCGAATGCTTCGGTGCTCATCTTTGCACTCTGCGCCATTGACGGTGAGGGCCAACGCAGGACAACCCACTTCGTCTTGGAGACACGAATATCGAAGTGAACGGGGGTCAGCCAATGTTTTTCGTAAGCCCGCATCCCCTCTGTCGGTACATCCGACATCTCGGCGATGTTTTGGCTGCCGCGAATACCGATATACGCCTGCACCTGTTTCATCCGGTAGCCTTCGTATTCGCCAATAAGCTTTAGTCCTTCCTCGTCGGCGTTTCGGAGCAGTTCGCGTTGGATGCGATTCTGTTTAATCTCGACGAGTGGTATGCCGCTAGCCTTCCGCACTGTGCGGATTAAGGCGATAATCATCTCTTGTGGAATATCGAACCCCTCAATCAGAACATACTCACCGGGTTGTACCTTGGTTGAGTGGGTTATGAGTACATCTGCAAGTTTCTCCAATCGTGAATCGTGCATGCAGTCCTCCGAATACGTAATTAATATGGAATTTATGTTGTCGTAACATCTCTAAGATAGCTGCTATTTTCCAGTGAATTATTATGCACATCCCTCAAATTAAATGCAAGTTTTTTAGAACAATATATTGGGTCGAGGGTAGATGGTGCAAAATGTTTCGTCTAGGGGACGGGAGCGGGAAGGAAAGCCAAGTATTTTTTTGGACTGGACATCAACTGAGGTCAATGATAGTATGGTTAAGATGCTGATTGATTGAAACATATCTAAACATAGAGTAGAGGGAAATTAAAATGAAAAAGACCGCTGTAATTACAGGTGTTGGTCCGGGACTTGGCGCGTCGCTCGTACGGAAATTCGCATCTGAAGGGTATCAGGTTGGGTTACTTGCCCGCTCATCGGATTACATCCAAACGCTGGCAACTGAACTAGAGGCGTCAGGTACAAAAGCACTCGCGCTGCCAACCGACATCGCCGACTCTCAAATGGTTGAAACGAGCTTTAACACAATCCGCGAAGAATTGGGAGGGGTGGACGTTCTCATCAATCACGCCGGTAACGCAGCGTGGGGTGAGTTTGCCGAACTGACCGCCGAAGATTTTCATCGCTCATGGCAGGTCTGTGCCTTCGGATCGTTCCTCTGCGCCCAACAGGTAGTGCCGGATATGGTCGAAAAGGGGAGTGGTGCGATTCTCTTCACGGGAGCCACTTCAGCAATCCGCGGCAGAGCGGGTGCGATTGCCTTTTCCAGTGCGAAATTCGCGGTACGAGGGTTGGCGTGGGCATTGGCACGGGAAATGGGTCCAAAAGGGATTCACGTTGCCCATATTATCATTGATGGTGTTATAGACACACCGAGCGTCCGTGAGCGTTACCAGTTGTCGGAAGATGAACCGTTGTTACTGCCTGATGACATCGCTGAAGCATATTGGAGTTTGATACAACAACCCAAGAGTGCATGGGCCTTTGAGTTGGATTTACGTCCGCATAACGAGGAGTTTTTCACATAGAATGAGGCTTAAAGTGGTAACTTGGGTTAGATCTCTTCCCTAATAGCGGTCGGCTTATTGGAGCGGGACTCTGACAGCAAAAACTCCCACACCAAAAATAACAGAGCGAACCCCAGAAAATACTGAAACCGATCCTCATACCGCGTAAATTGTCGTTCCTCAATCTTGCGTTTTTCGATTGCAGCGAGTTCTGCGAACAAACGATCCATCTCTGCTTCGCCCGGCGTGGCTTGATAATAATTTCCGTTTGTCAGTTGTGCAATTTCCCGCAATAGAGCATCCTCTAATTTTGTGACGATAGGCTTACCATTTCGATCGTGCTTGTACCCTCGGAGTTCACCATTCGACTGACGGAGCGGAATTGGTGTCCCTTGATTGGGCAGACCGACACCAACACAATAGATGCGTATCCCTTGGCTCGCTGCCGTTTTTGCCGCTTCAATTGCTCTCTTCCCGTGGTCTTCACCATCTGTGAAGAAGAGCAGAACTTTGTACTTGTCCTCCTCTTGGTTGAAACTAGATGCCGCTATCTCAATGGCTTGGCTGATTTCGGTGCCGCTTTGGGAGATTGTATCAACATTGAGGGCATCCAGCAAGAGTTTCGCTGCTGCGTAGTCAATGGTCAATGGACATTGGACGAAACTATCCCCCGCAAACGCAATCAATCCCACCCGATCGCCCTCTAACTGGTCAATAAATGAAGAGATAGCATGCTTTGCCTTGAGCAGCCGATTCGGTTTGATGTCCTCTGCCAACATGCTCGCCGAGATGTCTACCCCGATCATAATATCCAATCCACTCCGCTTCATTATTTCAAGGGTCGTTCCGATTTGGGGACGCGAAAGGGCAAGGACAAGGAAGGTGTAGCTAAGGGTCATTAAGATCACTTTTGCCTTCTGCCTTCCAAAGTGGACGGATTCTGTCAGTCTCTGGAAAAACTGATGGCTGCTAAAGCGTTGGTATGCCTTCCGCTTTTGCCGAAATGCATAGATATAGAGTAAGATAAATACCGGCGTGCCCCATAGTAGATATAAGAAATGTGGGTGTCCGAAACGTATCCAGTCCATACCACTCGGTTATTCCCCAGGTTGCAAATGAATTTCCACGATTTGGGAGATTGTTTGCCCTGTGATCTCCACCGTCTCCGTCCGATCGGCGTAACCCTGTTTCTTCAGTGTAATCTGATATGTTTTCGGTGCTAGGTTGAATAGCGTTGCTTTAAGGCGAGTATCAGAAATTATCGCTTTTTGCTGATCATTCAGGTAGACTTCCGCTCCACTGACGTTGGAGTGAATAATGAGATTGACTTTGGGTATGCGCGCTGCTTGTCCCACAGGTCGTGGAGGAGATTTGTCTTTTAGCGTGGAACTGACAACAATTCCCACGAGCATAATTAGTAACCCGATACCAAGAATAATCCAAGGTAGGAATCCTCGAAGGGGTTTATCACTTTTAGTAGGTTGATTCTGTTGTTGCACAATTAACACCCTCTCTATTTTAGCATTATCTCATTATATCAGATTCTATCAGTCGTGTCTATATCTAAAGCGTAGATTCACGTACGGTTAGTAGAGGAGATGTTCACCTTGCAAAAAGGGGCTTGCCTTTTAGGAGCGAATGGGTTATATTTACACACGCGGCTTGACGGGATAAATACCGTGAGATAGGTTTGAGCGGGCACACTATCAAGATGTATCCGTATAGCCTGTGGGAATGAGCGGAAATTGGGGGTGGGGTAAGGTGGCAAAACAACAACCAGAAGAGGTCATGACGCTCAAACGGACTCTCACCGCACGGACCCAAGAAGGCTTCCTGTACGAAAAACTGTCCGATAAAGCGGATTGGGTTCATTGCTACGCATGTGGCCACAACTGCAAAATCCCGCCGGGCAGGGACGGTATCTGTCAGGTGAGGTTTAATGAAGGGGGCAAGCTCTATGTTCCATGGGGTTATGTGGGCGCGTTGCAACTAGATCCTATTGAGAAGAAGCCGTTCTTCCACGCATTTCCCGGCACCTTAGCAATGAGTTTCGGGATGTTGGGCTGCGATTATCACTGTGCTTACTGTCAAAATTGGATTACCTCACAAGCACTTCGGGACAAAAACGCAGGGGCACCGTTGAAAGATATTTCACCTGAAGCGTTTGTTTCACTTGCACGTCGACACAACGCTCAGGTTGTCACGAGCACGTACAATGAACCGCTGATTACGAGCGAGTGGGCGATTGATATTTTCAAAGAGGCACGTAAGCATAGACTTGTTACCTCCTATGTATCCAACGGAAATGCCACACCTGAAGTCCTTGACGCACTCGGTCCGTGGGTTGATCTGTATAAGGTAGACCTCAAGGACTTCAACGACAGAAACTACCGCAAGCTTGGTGGGGTGCTAAACCATGTCCTTGACACAATTGGGATGTTATATGAACGCAATTTCTGGGTTGAAATTGTCACGCTTATCGTTCCGGGTTTCAACGACTCCGATGAGGTACTAAAAGAAATTGCCAATTTCCTCGTGTCGATTTCGCCGGACATCCCGTGGCATGTGACAGCTTTCCATCAAGACTATAAGTTGACCGAGCCGGATAACACCTCCGTCTCCACGCTTATCCGTGCGGCGGAAATCGGCTACGACGCCGGACTACATTACGTGTACGCCGGCAACCGCCCCGGCTCCGTCGGACGCTACGAAAACACCTACTGCCCCGGTTGTGGAGAACTTCTCATTGAGCGATGGGGATTTAGAATATTGAAGCACCGGGTGAAAGATGGCAGCTGCCCGAAATGCAATACGACAATCGCTGGTGTTTGGAGCAAAAAGGAATTAGAGGCGATGCGAGCTATGAAGGGCACAGGACAGCGTCGGATACGTTCAACGGTTCGTGGAAAGGACGTTTGATATTTAGATGCAGAGACATTGGAAGAGTTCAAACAGCCCTAAAGGATCACAGAAGAAAATAAAGCACAAAGAAGTTCTGACGCACGCTGTCAATAACCAGATCAAAAACGTGTAAAAAAAGGATAACATCGTATGGAACGTGCTCAACAATTGCTCACCGAGACCTTTGGCTTCGACCAATTTCTGCCGGGGCAAGCAGAAGTCATCGAACATCTGCTCGCCGGGCGTTCGGCGTTGGCGGTTTTTCCTACAGGCGGAGGGAAATCGCTCTGCTACCAATTGCCAGCACTTACCTTCGATGGCGTAACAATCGTTATTTCGCCGCTGATTGCATTGATGAAAGATCAGATCGATGTCCTTAAAAGCCGTGGTGTTCCAGCCGAGCGGCTCGATTCAACCCTATCGGCAGATGAAACTCGGTCTGTCATGTCAGCCCTGCGATTAGGGGAATTGCGTCTCCTGTATGTGGCACCAGAGCGATTTAACAACGAACGTTTTTTGCAAGCAATTATGCACACGAAGGTATCAATGTTCGCTGTTGACGAGGCACACTGCATCTCGGAGTGGGGCCACAACTTCCGACCGGATTACCTGAAACTTGCTCGTTTTGCGCGGGCATGCCGTGCAGAGCGATTGTTTGCATTGACGGCGACAGCGGGTCCCAAGGTGGCTGAAGACATCTGTGAAGGATTCAGTATATCCGGCGAATGTGTAGTTCGTACCGGTTTTTACCGAAAAAACCTCACAGTGTTGACAACGCCTATCACCACTGCCGACCGCGATAGGGCTTTGCTAGAAAGGCTAAAAGGGCATCCCGCGGGCCCCACAATCGTCTACGTCACATTACAAAAGACAGCAGAGCAAGTAGCAGTGTATCTCGCCTCGGCGGGACTACCTGCACAAGCCTATCATGCTGGGATGAAAGATGAGCAGAGAACTAAAGTGCAAGATTGGTTCATGGGCTCAGACGATGGGGTCGTGGTGGCGACCATTGCTTTCGGCATGGGAATCGACAAGTCAAACATCCGTTACATCTATCACTATAATCTGCCGAAGAGTCTTGAGAATTTCTCGCAGGAGATTGGGCGTGCCGGACGGGACGGGGAAATTTCGATCTGTGAGATGTTTATCTGTTTGGATGATGTTTGCACACTTGAGAACTTTGCCTACGGGGACACCCCGAGTCGAAACTCAATCCGGGATTTAGTCGAGGAGATTTTTTCCTTTTCCGGCCAGTTCGATCTCAGTCTGTATGAACTGTCGGGCCGTCATGACATTCGTCAATTAGTGGTACGAACATTGTTAGTGCAAATGGAACTTAATGGTTATCTACAAGAACTGACCCCATTTTACAGCCGCTACCAATTTCAGCCTCTTGCCTCGTCGTCCGAAATTTTATCGAAGTTTGAAGATGAACGTCGCCAATTCCTGATGGCAGTTTTCAAACAAGCCCACAAAGCCAAGACTTGGTTTCACATCGATCTTGATGAAGCAGCAGAAGCGATTGATTGCCCCCGCGATCGAATAGTGCGAGCTTTAGACTACCTCGCCGAGCAGGGGCTGTTGGAAGTGAGAGCTGAAGGGGTTCGCAATCGCTTTTCGATCCTTCGGCGACCCGACGACCTCGATCGGCTAACCGATGTGCTGTTTCAAAACGCGCTTGAACTTGAGAAGCGTGAGATTGAACGGATTGGACAGGTCATTGAGTTAGGATCGCACGACGGGTGTCAAGTGGCGTACCTAGCAGCCCACTTCGGTGAAAAACTCTCCCGTCTCTGTGGACATTGTGCTTGGTGCTTAAATGGTCATCAGCCTGCAAGACTTCTACCCGCGGAACCGGGGACAATTGATGAAGGACTTTGGAAACAACTCCTTGATGTCTGCCAAGATCAGGATGAGCCAATTGGCGACGCCCGTTTAGTAGCCCGATTCGCGTGTGGTATTACCTCTCCACGATTAACGCAGATTCGTCTATCAAGACATCCGCTTTTTGGCTGCTTTGCCCACGTCCGGTTTGAGGAGGTCCATAAACGGGCCCAAACGGTAGGACAAGATCCGAGTCCGTAAGCTACAAATTGGAGTTAATCTGGTGATAATAAAGACGTTCCCAAAACGAACGCTCCTCGCAATGCTTTCGATTGCCTTGGCAGGTAGCTTTTTACTGTGCGGCTACGAATTCATTCGGGCGGTATCAACCTCCTTGTTCATTGATGCGTACGGTGCTAAGAACTTGCCTCGTGCGATGGTAGCGGTGCCGCCCAGCGTTTTCTTGCTGCTTTATCTCTACGGCAGGCTGTTATCGTGGTTGGGTGCGAAACATGCGTTGTTGCTGACATCAATTTTGTCTGCGGGCTTAATTGCAAGCTGCTACAGTCTGATTCTGATGGGCTACCCTATCGCGACAGCGGTGATCTATGTCTTTCGTGAAGCATACATTGTCATAGTCATTGAACAGTATTGGTCACTTGTCAATAGTACATTAACGCCTAAGCAGGCGCGTTGGATCAATGGGCCCTTCTGTGCGATTGCGACAATCGGTTCAGTTACCGGCGGTTCACTTGTGGCACACCTCGCCCCGTCTTTGGGGTCTGAGGTGTTGCTGTTGTTCGCTGCGGGGTCATTACTGCCTGCGGCACTGTTTGCGATGTTCGCTTATACTGCCGCCGGTGAACCGCAGCCCACAGCCACAGAGCAGGGTGGACAGCAGGGGCATACAGGGTTGAAGGTGCTTGCACGTTCCCGCTATCTCGTTTTCCTATTTCTGCTCATCCTGACGACACAGGTTGTTTCAACGGTGTTAGATCTGCGATTTAACGGATTGGTCGAAACCGACATTCCCGACAAAGATCTGCGAACCGCTTTCTATGGACGGTTTTATGGGCAGTGGCTTGGTGTCTCCGCTTTTATTCTCCAACTCTGTGCGGGTCTTGTGTTGCGATTCGTACCTATTCGTATCCTACATCCGGGCATTCCGCTGGTTCATCTGATTGCGGGTGCGGTGCTGACTATGGCACCTTCTCTGCGGAGTGGTGCAATTGCATTCCTGCTTTTCAAGGCATTGGACTATTCGCTTTTCCGAGCCGCGAAAGAGATTCTTTATATCCCTTTGTCGTTCGATGCCCGCTATCGAGCGAAACAGGTCATCGACTCTTTCGGTTATCGATTTGCCAAAGGTGGCAGTGCCGGCGTGATTACCTTAGTCGGCTTCGTTATGGCAATTCCGGGAGCAGTATATTCTATCACCGCGATGGTAATGGCAATCCTCTGGTCAGGGATTGTATTAAACCTGACGAAGCAGTACCAAAATATAGAAACACGCAATAATGGAAACGAAGAAATAGGCGAATAAAAACAACGGGGGCATTCGTTTATTCCACTGTTAGAACAATTGTCCCCTTGAATCTATATTTGATGTTTCATGCTAAGGAGATTCATTAATGGCTATCGTTGATACACACGCCCATATCTATTCCGAAGACACCGACACGTATCCGCAAAGTCCTGAACCCTACTTGCCACCGCCCGGTCGGGGGACAATAGAAGACCTGAAAAACGAGGTCAAGGCGAACGGTATTGATCGCGTTGTCGTCGTTCAAACCTTTACCGTTTACCAACACGATAACCGACTCACGATTGATACTGTACGGGAAAACCAAGAATGGACAACCGGCGTCATGAACCTTGATCCTTTTGACAATGGATCGGTAGGTCTAATGGAGGAGGCGGTTGCCATAGGTGTCCGCGGAAATCGTGTCTCTGTCGGTTGGTCCACGGATGACTCTGTCCTCCCGGAACATCGGCGGCTATGGGAAGCAGCACAACGGCTAGATGTGGTACTCTGTGCCTTGCTTAATACGCCTAACTGTCGCTCATTGGCGGGTCTGCTTGAAGCGTATCCCAATGTTCCTGTTGTGCTGGATCACTGCGCCAATTTGAACGCCGCAGATTTCCCAGATTCTGACAATTTGAAAACGGTTCTGGCTCTCGCACAATTCAAGAACCTATACGCCAAACTGTCATTTGTTGTTACTGGATCCGAAGAGGAATTTCCCTGCGGTGATATGTTTGATGGGGTCCGGCAGATTATTGACGCTTACACGCCGGACAGATGTATTTGGGGCAGCGACTTCCCAACATCACTCTGGATTCCTAAAGTGACGTACCAACAACATCTCACAATTTTTCAGGAACATGTGGGGTTATCCGAATCGGAAAAGGCTACCATCTTAGGTGAAACTGCGATGAACCTCTGGTTTTCGTGACCCTGACGCTATACCAACGAAGAAAGAACGGAAAATAAACAACTCAGTAAAGGTTGATAAGGCAATGAATCCCAAAACACAACTACCATTATACAAAACAGCACCAACGCTGGAATCCACCAATATCACTCAAGCACAAGCTGATCGGCGGGTTTATATCGAAACCTACGGCTGTCAGATGAATGTGAGTGATAGCGAGTTGATGTCGGGCATCTTAACCCGAAATGGCTACGAAATGGTGGATCGACTCGAAAATGCCAACGTTGTGCTTCTCAATACCTGTGCCATCCGTGAAAATGCTGAAGAGAAGGTGCTCAATCGTCTCGTCCACCTGCATCATCGAAAACGGAGGCAACCGGATCTGGTTCTCGGTGTGTGCGGTTGCATGGCGCAACACATGAAGACAAAACTGATCGATGCCGCACCGTATGTGGATTTCGTGTTGGGACCCGATGCCTACCGGAATCTACCGATGGCAATCAATTCCGTGACGACCGGCGACCCGTTTCTCGGCTTAAAGCTAGACAGAGGCGAAGATTATGCCGATATTGCTCCTATTCGCAAAGAGGGTGTTCGGGCGTGGTTGACTATCCAACGTGGGTGCGACAAGATGTGTACCTTCTGCATTGTGCCGTTTGTACGTGGGCGCGAGCGAAGTATCCCGGTGCACCTGCTAATTGATGATGTGAAACGACTTGCTGATGAGGGCTTCAAAGAGGTTGTTCTCCTCGGTCAGACGGTGAACTCTTATAACGATGGAACACATAACTTCGGAGATCTTCTGTTTGCGATGAACGAAGTTGAAGGGATTGAACGGATACGCTTCACATCGCCACATCCGAGTGATGCTACCGATGCCCTAATCGAGGCGATGGCGAGCTGCGATAAGGTCTGCAACTACATCCATCTGCCGTTGCAATCCGGTTCGACGAATGTGCTGAAGACGATGCGACGCACGTACACAGCAGAAGCGTATCAAGAACTTGTCGCCAAAATGCGGGGGCGCATTCCGAATCTCTCAATCTCTACAGATGTGATTGTCGGCTTCTGTGGCGAAACAGAGGCTGACTTTATGGAGACGTACAACTTGATGGCTAAAATTCGCTACGACTCGGCGTTTATGTTCAAGTATTCGTCTCGTGAAGGCACACTTGCTCACAAAACACTTGACGATGATGTGAGTGAGGAAGAAAAGGGACGCCGTTTGAAGGAGATTATTGCGTTGCAAGAGGGCATCTCCCACGAAATCAATCGGGGATTAATCGGTGAAACTGTAGAGGTTTTGGTCGAAGGTGAATCGCGGCGCGATCCGGACAGATACCAAGGAAAGAGCGATGGCTTCAAAACAACTGTGTTTCCGAAGGAGAATTCGGAGGTTGGCGATCTCGTGCGCGTGAAAGTCGAATCTGTGACAGCGCATACGTTGATTGGATCGATGGTCGCTGCACCGCTATGAAACGAATTGTAACAGATTATATTATTAAGGATGAACCAGATGGCTAAGCCGAATCTGCTGCTAGTTAGCGCGACGGAGCTTGAATCCGGTGCTATCCAAAGTGCTCTCGGAAACGCCAAGACCGCACAGCACGCCGGCAAAACGGCGATCATCGGGAATTTATGCGGCTGGCGATGTACGCTGCTTCACACCGGCATCGGTGCTGTCAATGCAGCGCACGCGCTGACCTGTCAACTTGAGGGGCAACTGCCTGACTTAGTCATCCAATTTGGGATCGGCGGTGCCTATGTGCCGACGGGCTTACCGATTCGATCTGTTGTTCTGGCGACGGAGGAGATTTACGGCGATGTCGGTGTGGTGACACCTGAAGGTTGGAAACCAGCGGACGAGATCGGTATCCCCTTGGTGCACAGCGACCCACCTCGCTTTAATCGTTTTCCATTGGATTCGCAACTGGTTGCAACTGCCGCTGAGATTTGCGGAGCGAGATGCGGTACGTTTGTAACTGTTTCGCAATGCAGCGGTGTTCAGGCGATCGGAGATGCCCTCCACACTCGCTTCAATGCACTCTGTGAGAGCATGGAGGGTGCTGCCGCCGCCCATATTTGTACTTTATACGCCGTTCCATTTCTGGAGGTACGCGGTATCAGCAATCTGGTCGAAGATCGCCAACCTGACCGGTGGGACATTCCGGGCGCAGCGGACGCCGCACAATCTGCTCTCACAAAAATTATCAGCGATAAAAAGATAAAACGTAATTCGTAAGGGACTTCTTTACACATTAAGCATTACAGATCATGACAAAAGTTAGAATCAAATCCCGATCCGAAATCGAAGCGATGCGACGCAGCGGTAAAGCGGCATCAACCATATTGCAGCGAATCGGAGAGGCAATTAAACCCGGCGTTTCGACTTACGAATTAGATCAGATCTCACGTCAAACCATCAAAGAGTTGGGTGGAATCTCATCATTCCTTGGCTATCAGTTTCCGGGACATGACCCCTATCCGGCGACAATTTGCGTTTCGCTCAACGAGCAGATTGTGCACGGTATTCCGAGCAAAGATGTCCTACTTAATGAAGGAGACATCGTTGGGATTGACACAGCGATTTTTTTGGATGGCTACCACGGCGATAACGCTTTCACCTTTCCCGTTGGGGAGATTGCCCTGGACGCCCAAGAACTGCTTGATGTCACAAGAGCGTCCCTTTACAGTGCCATTGATGCAGCAAAACTCGGCAACCGATTGGGTGATGTCTGCTTTGCATTACAGAATGGTGCCGAATCGCACGGATTCGCTGTGGTCCGGGATTTCTCCGGTCACGGAATTGGGCGGCAGCTGCATGAAGAGCCTCAAGTCCCCACTTACGGGGATGCGGGCAGAGGTGTACGGCTGATGGCTGGTATGACACTTGCCATTGAGGCGATGGTCAACGTGAGTAACTCCGAAGCGCGTGTGCTTGACGATGGCTGGACTGCCGTCACCACAGATCGCAGCCTCTCTGCGCTTTTCGAGCATACCGTTGTTATCCTTTCTGATGGACCGGAGATTCTGACTGATAACAGTGAACTTTGGGGTGAATAAGAGTTAAGAAAGAGGAGATTTTGAACGATGACGATTGCGAACATTCATGCGCGAGAAATTCTGGACTCGCGTGGGAACCCGACTGTAGAGGTTGATGTGGAATTGAAGTACGGCGCTTTGGGTAGAGCCGCCGTCCCCTCTGGGGCATCGACAGGCGAGCATGAAGCTGTCGAACTTCGAGATGCTGATGCTATGCGGTATCTCGGAAAGGGGGTACGGAAAGCGGTCGAAAATGTCAATACGATTATCGCCGATGCACTAAGGGGAGCCGACCCCTTCGCGCAGGAGGCGATAGATCAAACGATGCTCGCGCTCGATGGCACACCGAATAAAGGGAATCTCGGTGCAAATGCAATTTTAGGGGTTTCACTCGCAGTCGCCAAAGCTGCTGCCACAGAAGCCGGACTTCCACTCTACCGATACATCGGTGGTGCAAATGCAAAGGAGCTGCCGTTACCGATGATGAATGTCCTAAACGGTGGTTCACACGCAGACAATAACGTAGACCTCCAAGAGTTCATGATTATGCCGGTAGGCGCGCATACTTTTGGGGAAGCTGTGCGTATGGGGACGGAGATTTTTCATAACCTCAAAGCCGTGCTACAGGATCGGAATTATAACACCGCTGTCGGTGACGAGGGTGGCTTTGCACCAGATCTGCGATCGAATGAGGAAGCGTTGCAGGTGATTATCGAAGGGATTGAACGGGCGAAATATATCCCCGGTGATGACGTGTTATTGGCACTCGATCCCGCCTCTAGTGAGTTTTACAAAGATGGAGTTTATCGACTGGAAGCGGAGGCGACACCGGATAAGTCCTCTGAAGAGATGGTTGACTTCTACGTTAAACTAGTGGACAAATACCCAATTATCTCGATTGAGGACGGCATGGCGGAGGACGATTGGGAAGGGTGGCAGTTGCTCACTCAAGCCATCGGAGAGAAGGTACAGCTTGTTGGTGATGACCTTTTCGTAACGAATACCAATCGGTTGCAGCAGGGAATAGACCGGAATATTGGCAATTCCATCCTCATCAAGGTCAACCAGATCGGGACGCTGACCGAAACACTTGATGCTATCGAACTTGCCAAACGATTTAACTATACAGCGGTTGTCTCGCACAGATCGGGTGAGACGGAAGACACAACAATTGCGGACATCGTTGTCGGTGTGAATGCAGGACAGATTAAAACCGGCTCACTCTGCCGCACCGATCGGATCTGCAAATATAACCAATTGCTGCGGATTGAAGAGCAGCTTGGCAGCCGCGCCCAGTTTAATGGGAAACAGGTCTTCTATAATCTCCAAAACAGTCGGTGAACACAGTAAACTCCAACCGGCAGCAGCAGAAGGGAGTTCATCAGCGTGGGGAAAATACTTTGGGTCGGATTCGGAGGCTTTCTTGGCTCAATTGGTCGATACCTCTTAAGCGGTTATGTTCAGCACCTGCTGAGAGGCACCGGATTTCCCTACGGGACATTGGCAGTCAATCTGACCGGTTGCTTGTTCATCGGATTCCTTTCCCAATGGGTAGAGACGCGCGGATTCTTGAGTCCGGAGGTTCGATTATTTGTTTTTATGGGCTTGTTAGGCGGATTCACAACGTTCTCGACATTTGGCAATGAAACGATGAATCTATGGCAAGCCGGCGACAGTGCTGCTGCTTTTGCCAACGTCGCTGTACATGTGGGGCTCGGCTTGGGTGCCGCTTGGATTGGTCACGTGATTGCCTACGGGATTTGGAAATGAAGGCTTGATACTTCCACGCTTCACGGATTCTCTTATTTTACGTTTTGCACCGCGAAAAACCAAGCGAACCCCAAAACGATTTTGATCCGTTCTATATAGGTTGAAACTTAGATAACTTAATGACAGAAAGAGAGAAGTTTATGGCGCAGGAAAAATTCCGTGTTGGATTGACCCCCGGTTTCCTTGGAGAGGACGGCAAAGTTCGATTCAAGGATGTTGGGTTAGATCTCTTAGACAATGAATCGCACATCGAATATACATTTATCGCCCATGAGCGTCCGTATGTGCCGCCGGATGAGATACGTGGGTTGGACGCCTTCATCGCGCTTGGCGGAAAATATCCCCGTGAGACATTTGAGGGAGCGGACCGATTGACTCTGATAGCAAGGCACGGGGTCGGTTACGATGACGTCGATCTCCAAGCTGCGACTGAAGCAGATGTGATGATCGCCATCGCACCAAGCGGTGTGCGCCGTCCTGTGGCGGAAGGTATTATTGGACTGATGTTCGCGCTCTCGAAGAACTTTTTCGCGTATGACCGCGTAACACGCGCCGGGACTTGGCGAGAAGGATTGGAAACCGGTGTTGATCTAATAGGACGCACACTGGGATCGGTCGGGCTTGGAAACATTGGCACCGAACTGTTTCGCTTGCTACAGCCGTTCGGTATGCGATTCCTGACGTTTGACCCGTATGTTTCGCCGGAGGTTGCCAAATCCCTGAACGTAGAGGTGGTCGATCTACCCACCGTGCTGCGCGAATCCGATTACGTGTGTGTCACCTGTCCGCTGACCGATGAGACGCGCGGATTGATCGGCGAAAAAGAATTCGCGCTCATGAAGCCGACAGCGTTTTTTATCAACACCGCCCGTGGTCCTATCGTTGATCAACGCGTGTTGACACAGGTTTTGCAGGAAAAGCGTATCCGAGCCGCGGGGATTGATGTCTTCGAGGAAGAACCGGTGGATCCCAACGAACCGTTGCTAAAATTGGATAACGTGATTGTGTCCCCTCACGCTATTGCTTTGACGGAGGAATGCTACCGAGACATCGGCAGGCTAAACTGTCAAAAGGCGATTCAGGTATCACGGGGCGAGATTCCAGATAATGTGGTGAATCGCGAGGTGCTTGAGCGGAAATCATTTCAGGAGAAGCTAGCCAGATATAGGGAAGGAGCGTAGAATGGGCAAACAGCACTTGGATAGAGAAGCGTGCCGGAACGTCTTAGTGGTTGCTATTACCCCACGGCGGGAAGACCGACAGGTGGATTTGGAAGGTGTGCGGAAAAACGTCCGCCACCTCATCCAGCACGGCATAGATTTCATCATGCCGGAGTGTGGCACCGGCATGGTCTACGATGCGAGTCTGGAAGAGTACGAAGCGGTGGTTGGCACATACCTCGACGAAGCTGGGGATGCAGCGTATATCGTGCCGGGTATCGGTCCGGGATTTGGAAGATCCTTGGAGATGGGACATATCGCCAGATCACTGGGTGTTGCTGGCGTGATGATTATGCCGGTGGTGGGTCCCGCCTCTGCTAATGGTGTTTACAACGGATTCCGGGAAATCACAAAAGTGGTGCAGTTGCCCACAGTCCTTTACCAGCGGCGGTTAGATATTATGCCGGTGGAGGATGTAATTAGCCTCTGTGAACTGGACGAGGTGGTCGGTCTAAAATATGCGGTGGAGGATTTAGATGCCTTTGATCGGATTGTAGAACGGGCGGGAGATCGCGCAGCAATGGTCTGTGGTATGGCGGAAGATCCGTGCATCGATTACATGGCGCGCGGCGCGGTGGGTTTCAGTTCGGGCATGGCGAATTTCGTGCCGCGAATGAGCCTGACACTGCATCAAAAGTTCGCATCCGGTGATAGGACAGAAGCGGAACGCCTCCGTGCGTTGATGGTGCCGTTCGAGGATTTTCGAGGTGAGAACGGGGCACGGTATAGCGGTTCGGCGTTACACGCTGCCATGGATTACGCGGGGTTGTCCGGCGGTCCAGTCATTCCTTTTGCTGAGGATGTGGGACCACAGGATTTACCACGAGTTCATGCTATGATGGATGTGTTAATGAAGGAAGAGACGGCACTGCGAGTAAGCTAAGGGGGATTTTTTGATGATTGTTGATACCCACGTTCATGTTTGGGAGATTGATCCGCCCAAATATCCTGTCGGTCCGACTTCACCTAACTGGAATTCCTATCCGGACGAGCCGGGCACCGCTGACGAACTGTTGGCAGAGATGGATGTGCACGGGGTGAACTGGACAGTATTGGTGCAGACCAGTTGGTCCACTTGGGATAACGGTTACATCGCTGATTCCGTAGAACGCTTCCCAAGCCGCTTCATCGGTCACGGACTGATTGACCCGCAGGACCCGGACAATGCGGAGCAGGTGCGCTATTGGATAAAGGAGCGGGGACTGGCTGGCTTTCGCTTGCACCCGATGTATTATCCCGACGAAAAGATTCTGTTGACCCGTCAGAATGAGCCGATGTGGGAAGAGATCGCTTCGCTGGACGCGGTTATCCAATTTCATCTGCGGGCAGAGTTTGCCGATCAGGTAGCGGTGATTGCAGACCGGTATCCTTCCCTAAAATTGATTCTTGACCATATGGGCTATCCTCAAGTGGATGCGGGCGAAGCAGAATTTCAACCGATTATTGATCTTGCCCAGTATGACAATATATATCTGAAGCTGTCAGATGTCGCCGGTCGATCCAGCCAAGATTTTCCTTACACAGATGTGCACCCGTTCATCGAGAAATTGGTAGGCACTTTTGGAGCCGAGCGGATGGTGTGGGGGACGGGATACCCGGGGCATCACCGAGTCAAGCATAATTGGCCCACCTTGGATCAGGAGTTGCGCCTTGTCCGAGAAAGGTTGCCTTTCCTGACGGATGCCCAGCGTGAACGCATTTTGGGTAGCACAGCGGCGGAAATTTGGGGGCTGAAATAGTATCATAGATCTGCGAGAACAGTAAATTTCCCCATTTTCCCCGTCAATTGAAGTAGATTGAGGCTTGGGCAAAAATACTATACGCCAAACTTGTGAGAGTTCGGCTACAGCACTGTTGCTCCAGACTCGATAATCAGGAGCTTGCCATGAATCAAGACAACTTTCCAGATGTCATCGGAATTGGCACATGCACCGCTGATATGCTCTTTGTCGTTCCCCAACCGCCGGCGTATGGGAGATCGTGGCGTGCTTCTCAATACCTTCGCCAAGCCGGAGGTCCCGTCTCAACGGCACTCGTCACCCTTGCCCGGTTGGGCGTTTCCGCCCGTTTTGTCGGAAGAGTCGGCGATGACCCCGAAGGTGTATTCATCCGCGAAGAATTTCAGAAGGAAGGTGTAGATGTCAGCCGACTGATGCTTGAACCGAACGTTTTCTCCCGTGCTGTTCTGGTTCTCGTCGATCAGACCACCGGTGAGCGTTGCTTCACCTCCCGTCGAGAGACCAACACCCCTTTGGCTATATCGGATCTGGATCGCCAAGAGATAGCATCTGCCAAAGTCTTACACCTAGACGATGCCGATGAAGCCTCGGTCCAAGCGGCAAAATGGGCGAAAGCGGCGGGTGTTACTGTGGTGTTGGATGGTACATGGCACAGCGAAGTGCTCACAGAGCAATTACTGCCGTTGGTCGATATTCCTATCGTGTCGGAGGCATTTGCACAGGGATGGATGCCCGATGCGCCGCCTGAAGCAATCGTAGAAGGACTTTACGAATTTGGCGCGCGTATCGCCGCCGTGACACTTGGCGAACGGGGTTGTGTTCTAAAATCGGAAGCGGGGATACTGAGGTTTCCGGCTTTCCCCGTTGATGTAGTAGATACCACCGGTGCAGGGGATGCGTTTCACGGTGGGTTTATCTATGGGGTCCTACAGGATTGGAGCGTTACGGAGATAGTCCGGTTTGCTTCGGCTGTTGCTTCGCTCAACTGCCGTCAACTAGGCGGACGCAGCGGCTTACCAACAGTGGAAGAGGTTCATCAATTCTTGGCAGCTTTGCCTGCGACGGACAGTCAATAAGTGCTGAAGAACGATTCTGTCTTGTGGAAGCCCGCCCTTCGAGATGACTGCGCTCAATTTCCCATTAGTATTAGAGAATATATTTGCTGATATCCTCGTCCTGCACGATCTCGGATAACTGCTCGGTGACATAATCGGCGTTGATTGTGATTGATTGCTCCTCTAGGTCTGGAGCGTTAAAGGAGATCTCATCAAAAAGTTTTTCCATGATGGTGTGGAGCCGGCGTGCCCCGATATCTTCTACCGATTCATTCACCTGAAAGGCTAAGGCAGCAATCTCATCGATCGCATCCTCGGTGATGGTTACGTCAATACCTTCCGTTTTCAACATGGCGATATACTGCTTTTCTAGCGCGTTCCTCGGTTCGATAAGGATACGTTTGAAGTCCGCCTCATTCAAGCTTTTCAGTTCGACGCGAATTGGGAAACGTCCCTGCAATTCTGGAATGAGATCCGATGGCTTGGAAACATGAAATGCACCAGAGGCAATGAATAAAATGTGATCGGTGCGAACCATACCGTGCTTGGTCATCACCGTACTGCCTTCAATAATCGGTAAGATGTCGCGTTGGACGCCTTCTCGCGAAACATCGGGTCCCGACTTCGATTCACGCCCTGCAATCTTATCGATCTCGTCCAGAAAGACGATGCCTGAGTTTTCGACACGCGCAACGGCTTCGCTGACGACATTGTCCATATCGATTAGCTTCTCTGCCTCTTCTTGTGCGAGGATCTGACGTGCTTCGGAGATAGGTACACGGCGCTTCTTCTCCTGTTTAGGCAGCATGCTCCCAAACATATCCTTCAGATTGATATCCATCTCCTCTATACCGCTTGGAGAGAAGATTTCAACAAACGGAATCGTTCGGTTGTTTACATTGATTTCGATAGGCTTATCTTCGAGTTTTCCATCTCTCAGCCGCTGACGAAACTTTTCCCGTGTCCGCAGGTATCTTTCCTGCTCCTGTTCACTAACTTCTGACCGCTCAGTCGCATCAAACTGCTGCACTGCTAATGCCAATCGTTCCTCCCCGCTCATATCCCTTTCATCTTCATCGGCGATCTCAATATTTTTTTCAACGGACTCAGGGCTCGTCTTTGGTCGCGGCGGCGGTATCAGAAAATCTAAGAGACGTTCTTCGGTGAGCTCAAGGGCTTTTTCCTTAACTATCTCCGCCTGTTCAGACTTCACCATATTGACTGCAAGGTCTGCCAAATCCCGAATCATCGATTCTACATCGCGCCCAACATAGCCAACTTCCGTATATTTTGAGGCTTCTACTTTAATAAATGGAGCTTCCACCAAACGCGCCAATCGCCTCGCAATTTCGGTTTTGCCAACCCCTGTTGTTCCAATCATGATGATATTTTTAGGAGCGACTTCATCTCGCATGTCGTCCTCAAGCATCTGACGACGTGCTCGATTGCGTAGTGCAACGGCGACTGACCGTTTCGCCTCCGCTTGTCCAATAATATATTTATCGAGTTCTCCAACAATCTGTCTAGGGGTCAGTGCATCCGCTAATGTCTTTTGGTTTGATGAAGAATTGAGTGTTGCCAATGTGTACCTCCGTTTTCTACATTCGTAATTGAGTGGCGAAGATCTAAAAACTAAATCTCAAGCGTTTCGATTTCAATACTGCTATTGGTATACACACAAATATCGCTGGTTATTTGTAACGCTTCTTTGACAATTTCTTTAGCAGTAAGCGAAGAGTGTTTCAGGAGCGCTCTGGCAGCAGATACGGCGATAGAGCCACCGGATCCAATGCCTAAAACCCCATCATCTGGCTCAAGCACGTCGCCGTTTCCAGAGAGAAGATAGCCTCTTTCGATATCTACTGCGACTAACAACGCTTCTGTCCGGCGGAGTACGCGATCGCCTCGCCAATCTCTTGCAAACTCAACAGCCGCTCTTTGAAGATTGCCGCGATACTGATCCAATTTTTTTTCTAGATTCTCAAATAAAGCGAGTGCGTCTGCGGCAGAACCTGCAAATCCTAACAGAACCTGACCGTTATAAGCACGACGAATTTTCTTCGCTCCATGTTTAATCGCGGTATCTCCTAAAGTGACTTGTCCATCGCCGCCAATGGCGATTTGATTGTCACGCCGTACCGTGAGAATTGTTGTCGATCTAATCATCATGATTCCTTATCCGTAAAACATGCGACAAACACAATAATAGTTTCTTTCAACGTAATATTCCGATGAAGTAAAACAACAGAAAGCAGAGAAATTGCATAATCCCGATAAAGAGTCCGCACCGGATACCCCCCACAACAATGTGGTGTCTACGGAGGTAGTACGGGGTAAGCAAAAAGGTCAGAGCAAGTGCCATCGGAACGCAAACAGGAACAGAACCGATATAGGGGAAAGAGGAAAAGCGGATTGCATTCCAGTTCCACAAGCGTGCAGAGCCGAATTGATCGAAAATAGTGCTGCCCACAAAAGCAGTGCTGCCAACAACCATAGCGGGGATATAGGGACGTTCCAAAATTGCGTTGAAGCGATGATAGATGTAGATGATTATCGTGATGACAATCATCCAAGTTAGTAGCAAACTCAAGGGCACAGCAGCTATCCGAATATCACCTGAACTTAAATAGGCGAGCAGTGCAACGCGTCGAGAAAACAACCAATCTAGTGGGATATAGGTAATCGATGCAATCACACCGAAAATCGCGCTTCGCGATAGATGCGAAAGCTGATCCCATGGCCGGCTCACATAACCAAACACGCCCACCACCACGAGAAAGTTTAGGTAAAGCAGCCAAATTGAACCGAGTTTGGCATTTATCAGAAATGTCAAAAAGGTGGTGATACTCGCAGTAATGACAGCTTTATCGGTTTGAGTGATGGTCATTGAAACTCAAGCATTAAGGGGCAGGACTTAGCAATTAGGGGTTAAAAATAAGCAAATGTCAAACCTAACAGTGATTAGCGCCCATCTGCCAATCGGTCGGCGTGCCATGTAGGTAGTCCAGCTTCGCGGATTTTGCGCTGTGTGGCTTGAATGTCGTATCCAATCCGTTTTATGCAAATGATGTTTTCGTCAGTATCAAGGATAGCAAAACTCGCTTTGGGATTGAGATCACGGGGCTGACCAACGGATCCGGGGTTAATCAGATACTGCTTATCTTCCAAAAGCCTGTAGTAAAACTCATCATCTTCCGGATAACACTGAGAGAATTTCGATTCCGTCGAGTAAATCATCGGAAGATGTGTGTGTCCATAAAACACGATCCAACTCTCACTTTGATGCAAGATCGGTCGCGCATCCCAATGGCTCAAGATATAGAAATCTTCATCATGAGGACTTCCGTGCGATATTTGAATCTCCTTTTCTTCCAGCGTTAGCGGTCCTTGAGGCATGCACTGCAGATACGCTTTATTATCGGGTTGGATCTGAAGACGTGACCACATCGCACTAGTGCGAGCAAGGTCTTGGAAACTGCTGCCGTCCTCGATACCAGCGATAACTTTGTCGTGATTCCCACGAATCATAGCATCGGGCTTGAGTTCTTTCAACCGGTCAACAACCTCATTTGGTTGGGCACCGTAGCCAACAATATCACCGAGAAAAATAATCCTATCCACTTGGTCCTCAGTAATTGCCGATAAGACAGCATCAAATGCTTCAAGGTTTGCATGAATATCGCTGAAAATAAAGTATCGCATTAGTCTATCCCGAAGATGGCTACATTATAGCGTATTCCCTCTAGTGTTGCAAAATCAAAAACCAATCCACAAAACCGCTGTGAACTAGAGGCAGATAATCGCTATAACTCAATAAAAAAAACTCATACCAGAAATTCGTGTGGGGCAAAACTTGGGTCACTGGAATTTATCTTCTGATTTGCTTCGCTTTTCCAACCATCTATCCAAAAAGTGGATATCTTCGTTGATGAAAGTGCGCCCCCTTTCAAAAGCTCGCTCTCTACGTTGCGGAAGTAATTGATGGATCCTTCGTTTTTTCAGAAAAATCGTAAGCCGGAGCTAGACTGATTATAACAGGGATTTCAATTATCCGCAAGTGAAATTAGAAAAATGATGGGGGACAGGACGGGTTTTTCGCTGCGCTCAGTTCCGATTGCTAAATCCAAACCCACCGCTAGCGGTAGAAGGCGGGGAATACTTCGTTCTCATTGGGTGCCGGGTGATTTATCGCCCGTGGGAATGGACGATATATCGGGGAATGGAATCGATAAAATTGGGGCTGGAGTGCGCAACTCCTATCTTGCATTTAATCTCAACCATTTTTTTAGGGCGTACTGACATATTATGTCAGTACGCCTGAAATTTGGCTGACATTTTGGCGTTATTGTTGATATACTTTCATAATTGAAGGGTGTGTACTGCCATTATTGAGTAAACAGTATCTGCTGAGGCGCGGAAACATACGGGAGTGGGTCATAAACGCCAAAGAAGGGGCGAAGGCTTCACGTGATAATAACCTGAGTTGCTACTTTACTTGAGAACTCCCAGTAGGAATTTGTGTCTATATTATAATTATGATTGGAAAGGAGTTACCAACACAAGTCGATCTCAATCACCCCGAAGGATAAAAAAACCGATTTGAGAACAGAGGAGGAAAAACAGATGCAACGGAGATACAATCTCGCCCGTATGATTTTAGCTGTCGTTGTCGTATTAGGGCTGACACTGCTGATGGTATGTGTTGACGTACAGGCACGGATTGCTTTCACGTCTGATAGGGATTGGAATTGGGAAATCTACGTGATGGATGCCGATGGAGGCAGTCAGCGAAACCTCACTAACAATCCTGGTGATGATAAGTACCCCTCATGGTCCCCTGACGGTAAATGGATTACCTTCACCTCTGATAGGGATAATAAGGGTGGGAACCGGCAAATCTACGTGATGGACGCCGATGAGGGTAATCCTCGAAAACTCTCTAACAATGACTTTGATGACTGGTCTCCCTCATGGTCCCCTGACGGCAAACGGATTGCCTTCGTGTCTGGAAGACAGGGGACTAGTGAAATCTACGTGATAGATGCCGATGGAGGCAATCTGCTAAACCTCACCAATCATGATCGTTCTGACGAGGATCCCTCATGGTCACCCGACGGTAAACGCATTGTCTTTGTTGCTATTAGGGGTGGAAACATGGACATCTACGTGATGGATGCCAATGGGGGTAATCAGCGAAACCTCACCAATCATGATCGTTTTGACGAGGATCCCTCATGGTCCCCTGACGGTAAGTACATTGCTTTTACTTCCTTTAGGAACGGGTTGGGGGGAAACCGGGACATCTATGTAATGGACGCGGATGGGCATAATCCTCGAAACCTCACCAATCATCCTGATAGTGACAGGTCTCCCTCATGGTCCCCTGACGGCAAACGTATTGCCTTCGCGTCGAATAGGACTAGGGATTTGAATTGGGACATCTACGTGATGGACGCGGATGGGCATAATCCTCGAAACCTCACCAATCATCCCGATGATGACACTGCTCCTGCATGGTTGAACTCACCTTTTTCGGTTTCTCCCGCAGGCAAAAAGTTTACAATGTGGGGACGGCTCAAGCAGGTCAACCGATAACTGCCATTATTCGGAGAATGGTAAAAAAAACGATTTGAGACCAGAGGAGGAATAGCAGATGCAACGAAGGGACAATTTCACACATTTCATTTTAGTTGGCCTTGTAGTTTTAGGCCTGGCGCTGCTGATGGTATGCGTTGACGCACAGGCACAAATCGCCTTCGCGTCTGAGAGGAACGGGAACCATGAAATCTACGTGATGGACATCAATGGGAAGAATCAGCATAGACTCACCAATAATGCCAGTGATGATTGGTCTCCGTCATGGTCTCCCGATGGCAAGCGCATTGTCTTTACTTCCGAACGAGATGGGAACAGTGAAATCTATGTGATGGATGCTGACGGGAGTAATCCGAGAAGACTCACTGAAAATGACAATTTTGATCAGTATCCCTCATGGTCTCCCGATGGTGAACGCATTGCCTTCGCGTCTGATAGAGATGGCGACTTTCTACACTTTGACATTTTCGTGATGGATGCCGATGGGGGAAATCAACAGAACATCACTAACAATCCCTCTGACGACCGGGAGCCCTCATGGTCTCCCGATGGTGAACGCATAGCCTTCAGTTCCCATAGGGACGGGCACTTTAGAAGCCGATTGGGGATCACTTCTGAAATCTACGTAATGGACGCCGATGGGGGAAATCAACAAAGACTCACTGAAAATCAAAAGAATGACTGGTTTCCCTCATGGTCTCCTGACGGTGAACGCGTTGCCTTCGCGGCTGATAGGAAGGGTGACTTTGCAAACTTTGAAATCTACGTGATAGACAACGATGGGGGTAATCAGCGTAGGTTGACTGAAAATCGCGTTTATGACTGGTCTCCCTCATGGTCTCCTGACGGTGAACGGATTGCCTTCATGTCGGAGTTGGATGGGAACCCTGAAATCTACGTGATGGACAACGATGGGGGTAATCAGCAGAACCTTACCAATAATCCGCATGATGACTGGTCTCCCTCATGGTTTAACTCTCCTTTTTCGGTTTCTCCCGCGGGCAAAAAGTTTACAATGTGGGGATGGCTCAAACGGGTTGACCGATAATGTCAATTATCAGATGTTTTTCGCCTGCATCGGGGCGGCTTTTGAAAATAAACGCCGTGTAGATCTACCTGTTTCAATACCACCCCTTGAATCTGATGTGCTTTGAGATAATCTGTTACAGCCTCGCGGCAGCCGGGCCATCTCCAATAATCATCCAAGACAACAAACCAGCCTTCAACCACTTTATCATATAAAGTCTCCAAAACTATCTTGACCGACGCATACCAATCGGCATCAATATGCAAGAGAGCGATGGTTTGAAGGTCTGCTGTCTGCAATGTTTCATCAAACCATCCGGCAACAATGTTGACATGCTGTAACGAGAGCTGAAATCGCCGGAAAATTCGCTTAACCTTCTCCGTCTCACCGTGACACCATCCTTGGAAATAGGTTTCCGTTGCCTGTTTTCCGTCTTTATTGCTTGGCGGGGGCAGTCCACGAAACGAATCAAAGAGCCATAACTTCCTGACTTTGCCGGGGGGTTCATTGTCTCGGTCCCCTACCCCCATAATGGCGGCAGATCCGCCATTCCACACCCCGCACTCGACTATATCTCCGGGTAAATTCAGCCTGTTTACCTTTGTCCGTTTCCGAGACCAGGTGTGTCAAGCGATGGAGGTTTATCAGTCGCTTCACCGATACCTTTGTATATCTGGGGATTAGCTGCAGGATGAGTGCAGCGAGTCTTAGAGACTTTTTTTCGGGGTTGCGAAGGAGAAACCATAGGATATCGAGCAACCCCTTTCCTGAGAACAAGATTTGACCTGTGAAAAAATCTGTAGATAGGAGTTTAATCAGATTCATTGTATGTTTTTAGCTATTTGAGGAGTGTTGATAATCCAGCCAAGGAGCTATGCAGCCATAGATGCTTGTGGGGGGCGTACCCTCCTGATCGCGATGGTTTGGGACAGTCCAGGAACATCGTGGCAAGGATGCCACTCCCACAGAGGATGTTTATGAGCACTCCTCAAATACCCAATCGTAGGGGCGAGATTCTATATACATATCGCCCCGCCCCGATAAATCGGGATTCAAAGCAACTGGGGCTTGGGTGTTGGTTGGTTTGATGTGCTTCTATATACATATCGCCCCGCTGGGGCTTTGAAGGTCGGACTAGGATCTCCACGCGATGTCCCACCGGTACATAGAAGCAAGCCTAATTCGTAGGGAACGCAGATCTGCGTTCCCTCCCTATTCAATCTATCGTGGTATCCTATAAATCCAAACATAGTCAATACCGTTCAGGGTTATCACATGTTCTAGCTCGCCGTTGAGTGTTCCCGTTTGCGGGGCTCGTCCCACTTGTGAATCGCGGATATGGACCACCTCATAATCTGGGACGATCGCTTCACCTGCGTCAGCCCAGTGTATCTGCCCGGTAAAGTAGGGAATTCCAATGAAACTCATTATGCCTACCGTAGGAAACAGCACACGACTCAGGGCACACACTTTCGTTCCTTCTAAGATGTTGATACATTTATAGTAGATTTCAGAATTAATTAGACATTGTGGACGATCGGGGTCAGCAACCTTTTGCCCAGAGTTACGGCACACGGAGTGTGCCTACTACTTTTAATGTCTCTTTATTTTTAGAATCTACTATAGTATGCCTCCTTACTTGATTATCGCAATCTTACCGGTCTTTTTCAGATTTTCAAATTCCATCACATAGATATAAATTCCGCTCGTTACTTCTGTTGCGACAGGATTGAGCAGCAACCATTCGGTACGACCAGCATTAGAGGTGGTGACCGTCAATCTGTCAAGACGTTCCCCATTCGTATTATAGATTTCAATCGTTGTACCGGTGGGAAGGCGGTCAAACATGACAGCATTCTTGTGAAATTCGTTGGGTCGAATCGGATTGGGGTACACTCTCACTTTTGAAAAATCTTGAAAATTGCTGACACCAGTTTCGGGCGGCATATCAAATGTCTGAGTTGCTTCCAGTAGGTTTATAGGATTTCGATCGGTATCTCGTACGTCCGAAACGGTGATTTCATAGGTGCGGCCGGGAACCAGATCTGCTGCGCGGAAGGTGAGGATGGCTCGCGTCCCCATCCGGTCTTGAATTACGGATATAGGATTCGTACCAGCCAATTGCTGCGGTTCCCGTAACAGATAGAGGCGTGAATTACCTGCGGAAGATCCCATCTGTTTGTCATAGGTAACGGCGACTTGGTTGTGTTGGATGTACACAGCCTCAATCAGTTTGGGCGGGGTACGAGGAGTAACGGAAACCGGCTTGGACTGAGCTGATTCGATCCCAGCTTCATTCTTCGCGGAGACAGTGTACCAGTAGGTTACGTCCTTCGTCACTTTCCGGTCAAGGAAGCCCACAAAATCCAAGTCTTCGGCAATTGCTTCAAAGCGGGAAGGAGCTTCATCTGGGTCACCAACTGCTCGATAGACGGTATAATATGCCGCTTCCTCTAGTGTCTCCCAGTCAATCCGAACTGCCCGTGCACTGAGTGGCGTGGCAGATAGCCCATACGGCTGAATGTTCACAACGCTATTTGGATCGCTGGCGTGAACATGCGTGAATGTAAGCAGATTTTCTGCATTATTAAAATAGAGTTCGCTGAAGTTGTCCTGATTCAGATCGGCGAGGAATAAGCGTGGTGTTTCCCAAGCCTCGTGATGCCAGATTGGGGCAAGGTTTGACGAGACATGATCCCCATTCATGCCATCCATCCATTTGAACACATAAACGCTTGGATTCGCAAGTATCACCAGTTCGTTCTGCAAGTCGCCGTCAACATCGCCGATTGCGAGGCTATTCCCTCTCAGGTTGAATGGTGTGATTGCCTGTGACCATATTGATTGGTAGCGCGAAGTGCGACTCCCGCCGGTTTGGGGGTCGGTGCCAGCAGGTGGAAAAGCGGTGAATACATGATATTCCCAACGCGGCAGCATCGAAGGCAAATCTTCCACCAGTACCGTTCCCCCAACGACGAACTCAGGAATGCCATCCCCGGTGAGGTCGCCTGCTATAAGTTGATAGGCGTTCTTGATATCAAGTTTCATCCGCCATTTTTCAACCAACAGATCGTCTCCGACAGATTCGTAGATAAAGAGTTCGCCCTCACTATCTCCCACCATTAACTCCAAGATACCGTTCGCATCGAAATCACCAACTGCAAATTGTTTGCCGAAAACGTTGGAACCTTCTGTCTCATTCTTGATGACATGTATTTCATCATAGCTATCGTTTCCACGGTTTTCAAAAATACGGATGCTGTCGTTAAAATTATCTGCCCCGACAATCTCTTTCCTGCCATCGTTATCCAGATCAACAATCTGTCCTGCTGAGAGAAAAGTGGTTTCCCAAATAATTTTTTCCGGATAGCCGTTTTGCGTCACACTTTCGAGGAGGAAGAGCCTCTCTCGTGTACCGGATAAAATCTCTAACAGTCCATCTCCATCGGTATCATCAACTGCAAATGGTTTAGCATTAATGGCACCAGTATGTTGAAGCTGATAAATGCCAGCACTAGTCCGTTCATGGACTTCGATCCCTGAAGCAGCGTCGTCGGTGATTGGAAGTCCGACAATTTCGAGCATACCGTCCCGATCCAAATCCGCAGTAACACTGCCTAGGTGCATTGGAGGAAGGGTGGTCGAGGTCTCAACAAATCCGTTTGGCGGGATAGATCCGCCAATAACCTCCGCGCGATAGAATTTTCCGCCGTTGTCGTCGACCGTCTCTAACCCTACATCGTTACGAGAGGTAATGAACAAATCGTAACTCCCTGTATCAAGTGAGAGAGAGAAGAAATGTTCTCGGCTCGCGGAGTTTTCCTCAATCGGTCTAAACGGAGCAGTGGCTTCGCGAGCACGTTGGCTCAATGTGTTGATTGTGAAGTCATCTGTTGACCAACTGACGACGGTGGCATAGTTGCCCCTTATAATCTGATTCTTCACCGTTACATTCTGCACTTGAGGTGGCGTTCGGTCTACCGAGACCACAACCTCATCCCGCAGAACTTTTCCCTCCACGCTATTGACCTCAAGACGAAGGGTGTAGATGCCTTCTGCTACAGCGGAGGTGTCCCAGACGATCAGCGTTTCATCTGTCTTCTGCTGTTGAGAAGGCGCATGGATAGGTTGAAACGCTGTTGGGACAGCCGATGGTCCATACAGTAGCTGCCATGTATCAAATTTGAATCCACCAGCGGTGCCAATAACCTCGATCTGGTTTGAGCCACCACTGTGAGCTTCTGGTGAAAGAATGTGTGCTTTTAGAGAACTGCTCGCCATCAAAGCCCGCGCTGCATTCAGATTGCCTGCACCAACGAGTTCGGGGCTTTCCGTAATGGGGTCGGTGGTCGAAAGTAGAATCTGCCGGACCTCCTGATGCGTCAGGCTTGGACGCTTCGATATAATTAGAGCGGCAACCCCTGATACATGCGCCGTTGCCATTGACGTACCAGAGAGAAGCCGGTATCGATTATTGATATGTGTACTTAAAATCACATTGCCCGGTGCACCTATGTCAATAGCGGCACCAAAGTTGGATTGGTAAAACTTCTGTTTGTGTTGTTCAGTTGCGGCAACGGAGATTACCTTACGATAACCGGCGGGAAAAATGGATGCACCTTCAGACTCATTTCCTGATGCGGCGATCATCAGGACTCCCCTCGCGTAGGCATAATCTACAGCGTCACGAAGTACGAAGGAACGCTCGCGCCCGCCCCAACTCATATTGATAACCCGTGCACCGTTGTCCACAGCATAGACAATTGCGGATGCCGAACGGTTGTCCCGTATTCCCCTCACACCTGCGCCTCGAATCGGCATCAATGTGCAGTTCCACGCGATGCCGGAAATACCCAAATCGTTGTCTACCGCCGCCCCCACTATTCCAGCAACATGCGTTCCGTGTCCTGATTCATCAATTGGATCATTGTCGCCATTCCGCGACTTCCCATTCCCATCGCTATTTGGCAGCTCTGAAAAATCCCAGCCGTTCACATCGTCAATGTACCCGTTATTGTCATCGTCAATTCCGTTGTCGGGGATTTCATCAGCATTGACCCAGGTCTGCGAGGCAAGATCTTCGTGGGTATAATCAAAGCCTGTGTCCACAACAGCGATGATGACTTCCGGATCGCCCTTCTCAATTGCCCACGCCCCCGGCATATCAATCAATGACAGATTCCACTGTTCCTCAAAGCGTGGGTCATTAGGGATAATTTCGGATGCCTGTGTTTGGCGAATGTAATTGAAGTCGATCGCCTCAATCAACGGGTGTGCGGCGTAATCCGCTTTGATGGTATGTAGATCAACAGGGATCTGAAAACGCAGGAGATAGGTGCGTTTAAGGTTTGGATTGGCAGCCGGGTGAGCAATGTGCGGAAAGAGGGGATAGACTGACCGAACCCCCATCTGATCGTGGAGTTTCTGTAACGGTGAATTGACGTGAAGGCGTTCCCATTCGGCTTGCGCTTGGAGAGTCACGCGAATCAGGAGTTCTCCGGGTGTGAATTGGGGATTGTCGGCGATCGGAAGAGCAAACACGCTCTGCGCGCTGCTGGCTGTTGACAGGAAAAGGATTAATGATGTCAGTAGTAGGGTAAGGACTAGCGCCGGAGGTGGCGAGGTGGCGAGGTAGCGAGGTAACGAGCAATTATTTAGATCTATTTGGTTGGAGTAACCATTGATCGGGATTATTTTCCATCGTAACGAGTTTGCCGATGACGTTATTGTATAGTTGGAAAAGTTCACCACCAACCTCCTTCGTAAGGTATTCACACTCAACAGTAGTCTCTAACCAAGACTGGGTTTCTCGCGCCTCGCTTTCAGCGATGTTTAGTTTATTGATAAAGTCCGCGCGGTAAAGCCTTCTTCCCCAAGCTTCAGTGATTTGAGCACAGACCGATCGTGACGATCGACGGATTTGATCGGTTAAGCTATACATTTCCTCTTTTGGGAAACGACAACTCAGTTCAAAAATTCGATGTCTTCCTTCCCTAGCAAATTTATAGACATCAAGCTCCCAATAGTTTACTACCATTCTCAATCCTTCTCTTGACTCGCTCCCTCGCCTCCTCGCTCCCTCATCTCCTCTGATTAAATCGAGATTTACATCCATTTAGCCTAGTGTTATAATTTAACATATCATAGCAAAAATTAACAGGGAGATATGCATACTATGGAACTTTACGAAGCAGTTAGTCCTCTTGATTTCAGATATTACGGGGGCAGTGAACCGGTTATGAAGAAACTACTGCCCTACGTCTCGGAAGCCGCCTACGTCAAATATCAAGCTAAAGTCGAGGCTGCATTAGTGCGGACGCTTGCCAATCACGACATCTGCTCGCATGAGATTGCGGATGAAGTTGAACGGGCATCGGAAGAAGTGACAGCGGCAGAGGTTTACGAAGAGCAGTCGCGCATTCGACACAACATCCGTTCGCTTGTAAACGTGATTCGACGGAAGATTTCTCCTGAAGCACGTCCGTATGTTCACCTGTTTGCCACGTCCGCGGACATCCTTGATACCGCAACAGCGTTGCGCTTCAAGGATCTGACACAAAAGGTAATTTTGCCGGATCTCATTGAACTTGAGAATAGGTTCATAGACCTCGCACGGGAGCACGCGAAAACGGTACAGATTGGACGAACACATGGTCAACACGCAGAACCGATTACCTTCGGCTACGCCATCGCACTTTACGTCAGTCGGATTGGAAATCGGATTGAACTGATAGACCGTACAAGCCAAAATCTACGGGGCCAATTTTCGGGCGCAGTAGGAGCGTTCAACGGACTTTCGCTGATAACGGAGCAGCCGGAGCAGATGGAGGCAGACCTCCTCGCGGAGCTTGGATTGAAACCGTCGGACACACATACTTCGACGCAGTGTGTTGAGCCTGAGTTTATCACCGACCTCGCTTATGCGATCACCTCTACTTATACCATCCTTGCAAACTTTGCAGATGACATCCGCCATCTCTATCGCACAGAAATCGCCGAAATCAGCAAGCAGTATGATCCCGAACTGGTTGGTTCCTCCACGATGCCGCACAAGATTAATCCCGAAACGTTTGAAACGGTGAAGGGGCTCTGGAAAGCGTTTGTGCCGCGCATGACGACAGTATTTATGGACCAGATTTTGGAGCATCAGCGCGATCTTACCAACTCCGCATCAAGCCGTTTCCTGACGGAACTTTTCACAGCGTTTGATTATTCGATTTATCGTTTAATTCGCGCGCTAGGAGAGATGGATGTGAAGGTGGATAACATGCAGCGCAATCTTGAGGCTAGTGCCGGCGACACAGTAGCTGAACCGATCTACCTTTTGATGGCGTATTACGGATTTCCTGACGCTTACGACCACACCCGCAAACTTGTCGCTCAGGTACATCAGACGGGACAACAGTTGACGGACCTCCTGTGGGCGGATGAGACATTGCAACCGTTCCTCGAAAAACTCACGCCGATACAGGAGGAAGCCCTTCGCGATCCAAAGAAATACGTCGGGGTATCTGTACAGCGGACTCATGCAACCTGCGACGAATGGGAAAAACGGGTGCAACAGATCTTGGCAACCTGCGGATAGGGAAGTTTAGAAGGTATACCCAAGCCCAATTTGCATGGTAGCGATGTCTTGATTGCCTAAGTACAATTTGCCATATCCAACCCTTAGATTCAATCTGGGAGTTATGTAAACACGGCCTCCTATTTCATAGTGATAGAGACTTGTCATGTCATAATCTGACCGAAATTTAATTGAACTTGTGGCATCAATTACAATTTTATCCTGCGGATAGAACTTCAGACCTACCCCAAGGATAGGCGTCGTGTAGGTAGTCCGGGTGTCAATTTCGTATTTTGCAACACCACCTAGAAATGTAAATGCAACATCACTTTTTTCTAAAGCAGGTCCCCACTGGGCCATCGCGCTTACGTTTGTGTTACTTGGATGGGAAAAGTCTAGTTGTGCACCTAACGTCGGCTGGTTCTTTCCCTCACGTAGGTAAGCGAGCCTGAACATTTTGTCTTCCTCCCGATTAAGGATGGAAGAGTTGCTATTAGCAGCACTGACCCATACCCCTTGGTACATGGGATAGGTTGGAGGCATTAAAGACGGCTCTTCAGGAGAATCTGCTGGTATGGTTAGGTGAGGGTCCCGTGGTTTTATTTCTTCTGGCTCCTCTTGCGATTCTACTTCTTCTGCCCCCTCTCCCGGTTTAATTTTTGTGGGTTCCGACTCTGCCCTGCTTTCATGCTCTCCGTCATCAATTGCAGGTTCAGTTACAGGTATCGATTCTGCCTTACTTTCATTTCCACCGTTGTCAGTTGCGGCTTTAATCTCTATCTGCCTTGACTCGGACTGGCTTGTGTTTCCTGCTTCATCAGTCGCAGTCAGGTAATACCGGAGGGATCCAGCCTCGCTGATTGTTACGTCTATGGTGTATATGCCCGAGCCATCTTCCTCGGTAAGTTTTTGGCTGTTGGTAGGTGAAAAATGAACGTGAACCTCTTTGACAGAGTTATTAGCCGTTACTTCTGCTCTGATGATAATTTGTTGATTGACCGTGAATTTGGCACCTTCGGGCGGATCTAGGAGATTGATTGTTGGGGGCAAATCCACAACGATAGCGATTTGATAATTATGATCTTGAATTTCCGGATGCCTGAATGTCAAATGACTCTCATATTCAACCTCAATGTAGTATTCAATCGAACTAACATATTTTTGTGAAATCAAACCCACTTTGTAGATCCACGTTGATGATGTAGGTTGTTTGTCCCACAAACGCATTTTCTGACTGTTCTGCTCTGATGCGTTCCCGTCTCTGTCGTAGGTTTTGTAGTGGATCGTAACCTGTCGGGGAGCTTTGGAGCTAATTAGATTTAGCGTAAGTGGGATTATTTCGCCGACAGATGCCGTTAAAGGAGAATCATGCTTCATGATGGGTGGTATCTCAAGATCTATTTCCTTATGGCGATTCGGTTCAATTGTAACAGTTCTCTTTTTGGACCCTCCCGCATAAGCTCCTTCCACAATGTAGTAGCCCCTAAGCAGTCTGCGCCTGACGATTCCAGTGCCTAACATTTTCCTATCAATGTTGTCTCCTTCAATCCAGATTTCCGTTTGCGGTAGTAAAGAAATTACGGTCAATTCGCCTGTTAATTTTCTACGTGCTTCTTCAAGCAATCCACCAAAAATCGGGTGATCTTCCCCTATCCTTGGCGGTAATTCTTGGTCTGGGTTATGGCTAATTGAGCTTTCAAAATGTGCTCGCACTTTGTTATTGCCTTCTCCAACTCCCCATTTTGAGCAGCCCAAGTAGAGATAGGCTTCTGCTTGCCGTTCTGAATCTTTAAGCTCCTGTATCACCGAACTTAAGACCTTGATAGCCTCACTGTATTTTGCCTGTTCATATAGCTTAATCCCTTTGTCGAGCATGGCATGACGGGGACGGAGTTTTGGTGGTTCCGGCTTTGGTGAATTAACTTGAGACTTGGCGGGTTGCGGTTCGATAGGTGATGGATTAACCTTGGGTTTGGCTGGTTGCGGTTCAACAAGTGGTAGATCCACTCGAGGCTTAACGGGTTGCGGTTGGACAGGTGGTGAATCAACTTTGGGTTTGGCTGGTTGCGGTTGGACAGGTGTGGGAGTAATTGGTATATTAGCCAGTGCCTTGAGATAATTTACAGGAATAGCAAAATTGAGATTCTGTCCATCACGAAGATTTACGAATGAAACTCCTATCACTTCGCCTTTTTCATTGAAGACGGGACCTCCACTACTCCCCTGAGAGATTGGTGCTGTCATCTGGAAAAATTTATCGGTAGAATCGCCGCGAATCGCACTGATAATACCATCCGATAATAAGACTTCTAGCCCCCGTGGATTGCCCGCGATGTACACCCTATCATCAATCTGAACCGTATCGCTGTCACCAAGGGGAAGTGCAAGTGCGTCAATTCCTCCGACTTTTATTACTGCCAGATCGCGCTCCTTATCAATGTCAAGGATTGCTTCAACAGGGTATATCTCTTCTGTTCCAACTAACTTCGCGCTTCCAATCCACATATTGTCGACAACATGATGATTGGTTGCGATATGGCCATCGTGGATAACAAATCCGCTACCCGTCCAACGGTTGCCTTTGGCATCTGTGAAGCCCAAGTGTGCCGTAGAATCTAAAGCGATTTCGACAATCTCTTGGGGAGTCGGGGCAGCTTCTACAGTTGTCCCGCACAATAGCACAAGTCCCCCAACCATAAAACTCAGTAATGATTTTTGCCTACGTTGCATAAAATGGTGTCCTTTCACAGAAGGACACACTCAAATGACATCATTGGTTCAAAAAATCGTGCGAGATTGATTGTCCATTCTTCCATGCCGCATAGGAAAAGACTTTTTCTTTCTCCTTATAAACCAACTTGATTGTTGTGCCAATCGAGATTTTCAGACCGCCTCGTATCGGGGTGACGTTAGATTTTTCTTGGTTGGGGTCAGGTGGTATCGTGAAATCTTGTGCCCGTGGTTCTATGAAATCATCGGCTTGGGGTAGCTTAATAAACACTCTTGCCCACGGAATGGCATTAACGGACACAGTTACAGGTAGTAGTGTAAGGGATTCCCGGTCTTGAGATCCTGTGGAGGATTCTCCGCCCCAAGATATTATAAAAATAATTAGACCAGCAATAAAAATGACGCTAACACTAACAATAGCTATAATCAATCTAACCATACCTAATTCTCCTGTACGGAACGAAGTTTGGTGTTATGGAGAAATGGGTAGCACGTTAAGATAATACCCACTAGGACGGACAGGGGGATAAGGAAAATTAAAAGGTATATCCAAGCCCGACCTGTATAGTGGAAATGTTTCGATCACCTAAATGCAGTCGCCCATATCCAGCCCTTAGGCTCAACTCGCGGGTTGTGTAAAAACGGATTCCTATCTCGTAGTGATAGAGATTTGTCGTGTCAAAATCCGACCGGACCTTAATCGAACTTGTGGCATCGATCGCAATGTTATCTTGCGGATAGAACTTCAACCCTGCACCAAGAATGGGTGTCATGTGAGTTGATCCCCGTGCTGTGCCGCTAGTAAAATAATTCTCATATTCTGCAACGCCGCCCAGAAACGTCAATCCAATATCGCCATTTTCTAAAGCTGGTCCCCATTGAGCGATCGCGCTTATGTTCGTTCGGTCTGGATGAGAAAATTCTAGTCGTGCACCTAGCGTTGGATGCGTTTTACCTTCACTTAGGTAAGCGAGCCTAAACGTATTACCTCCATCCCAATCAGAGGTAGAAGCATGGTTAGCAGCGACACTTGCCCATATTCCTTGGTATATTGGATCCGGTTCTCTAGGGGGTGATTCTACTTCTATATTCCTCGATTCCGACTTGCTCTCGTTTCCCTCGTCATCCATTGCAATTAGATAATACCGGAGAGATCCGGCTTGGCTGAATGTCATATGTATAGTGTATATGCTCGATGCGTCTTCTTTGGACAGTTTTTGGCTTTGGCTACCAACAGGTGAAAAATGAATATAGACCTCTTTGACAGATATGTTATCTATTACTTCCGCTCTGATGGTAATTTGTTGATTGACCGTGATTTTGGTATCTTTGGGTGGATCTAGCAGACTAATTGTTGGAGGTTTGCTGTCAACGATCGAGATTCGATAATGACCATCTTGAGTTCCCGGCTGCCGGAACGTCAAATGATTCTCATATTCAATCTGAATGTAGTATTCAATCGAACCGACATGCTTTTGTGAAGGCAAACTCACCTTGTAGGTCCATGCTGATGAAGCGGGTTGCCTATCCCACAAACGCATCTCCTGATTGTTCTGTTCTAATTCATTGCGGTCTCTGTCGTAAATTGTGTAGTTAATTTTAACCTGTTGGGGACCTTTGGAACTGATGAGATTCAATGTAAGTGGAATTATTTCGCCGATAGATATGCTGGAAGGAGAATCATGCTTCACAATAGGGGGTATCTCAAGATCTAGTTTTTTACGCTGGTTAGGTTCAATTTTAACAGTTCTCTTTTTGGATCCGCCTTCATAAATTCCTTCCACAATGTAGTCGCCCCTAAGCAGTCTACGACTGACGGTTCCAGTACCTAACATTTTCTTATCAATTTCCTCTCCATCAATCCAGATTCTTGTCTGTGGTAGTAAGGAAGTTATAGTCAGCTCGCCTGTTAATTCTCTGCGTACCTCCTCAAGCAATTCACCAAAAATTGGGTGATTTTCCCCTATCCTTGGAGGTAATTTTTGATCTGGATTATGGCGAATTGATTCCTGAAACTGCTCCCTCACTTGATCATTGCTTTCTCCGTATCCCCATTTTGAGCAGCCCAAGTAGAGATAGGCTTGCGCTCGTTTTTCCGAATCTTCAAGTTCTTGTACAGCCGAGCTTAAGGTTTCAATAGCCCCTTCGTATTGCGCCCGTTCGTATAGTTTGATCCCCTTTTCAAGAATCTTCTGATGGGGATTAGGTTCTGGTGGCTTTGGTTTCGTTGAATCAATCTGAGGTTTGACCGCTTTTGGCGCGGCAAGTGGTGAATCGCTCTTGGGTTTGGCTTGTTTCGGTTTAACCTGTTTTGGAGTGATTGGCAGTTTAGCTAGTCGCTTGAGATAATTTACTGGAATAGCAAAATTAAGATTCAGACGCCCTTTATCATACGCGGCAACAGAGATACCGATGACTTCACCTCTGCTGTTTAGCACGGGACCTCCGCTACTCCCTGGTGAAACTGAGGCATCCATCTGTAGTACTTTACATTCTAGGGAAGGAATACCCTCTGGTCGAACGGCACTTATCATACCCCCAGTAAATGTACCTTCAAATCCCTGTGGATTGCCTGCAACATAGACGGTCTCGCCAATTTCAACAGCATCACTGTCACCGAGGGAGAGTGCAGGCACATCAATTCCTGCGACTCGTACTATCGCCAGATCGCGCTTCTTATCCACGGCAAGGACTCCTTCAACACGGTATACCTCTTGCTTTCTAACCAATTTTGCAAGTCCATTCGCGAGTCCTCTTGAGATATCTTCGATAACGTGATAGTTAGTTGCAACCTGATTGCCGTGGATAACGAATCCACTACCAGTCGCACGAAGGTTGTCTTGTGCATCAAAAATACCCAAGTGTACTGTAGAATCTAAGGCGATTTTAGCAACATCTTCAGAAGTCAGGGCAGTTGCCACAGTGGTTCCGTAGAACGCCACAAATCCCCAAACCATAAAGCTCAGTAATAGTTTTTGCTGACGTTGCATAAAATTGTCTCCTTTTGCAGAGAGATGCTCTCAAACACCATCATTCATTAAAAAAATCGTGCGAGATTGTCTTTCCATCTTTCCATACCTCGTAAGGAAAGATTTTTTCCTTTTCTTCATAAACCAACCTGATTGTTGTCTCAACTGGGACTCTCACTCGTATCGGAGTAACATTTGTTCGGTTGGGTTCAGCAGGTCTTGTGTAATCTTGTGCCCGTGGTTCTATGAAAGAATCGCTTTGGGGTAGCTTAATAAACACCCTTGCCCACGGAATGGCGTTAATGGACACAGTTACAGGTGGTGGCGGAGGGGGTATCTCATCCTTACCGCGCCAAGAGATCGTCGCAATAATTGAACCAGCAATGACAATGATGCTAACAGTAGCAATAACTATAGCTAATCTAACCGGACCTAATTGAACCATACCTAATTCTCCTGTACTGAATGAGGTTTTGTGTTATGGAAAAGTAGAGGTAGTGCGTTTAGATATCACTCACTAAAACAGACAGGGTAATAGGGAAAATCAAAAGGTATATCCAAGCCCGACCTGTATAGTGGAGACGTTTCGATCACCTAAGTACAATTGGCCATATCCAGCCCTTAGATTCAATCTGGGAGTTATGTAAAAACGGATTCCTACTTCGTAGTGATAGAAATATGTCGCGTCAAAATCTGACCGGACTTTAATAGAACTTGTGGCATCAACTGCGATTTTATCCTGCGGATAGAACTTCAAACCTGCCCCAAGGATAGGCGTCGTGTAGGTAGTCCAGGTGTCAATCTCGTATTTTGCAACACCACCTAGAAATGTAAATGCAACATTACTTTTTTCTAAAGCGGGTCCCCACTGAACCATCGCGCTTATGTTCGTGCGATCTGGATAGGAAAAGTCTAGTTGTGCACCTAACGTTGGATGGGTTTTTCCCTCACTCAAGTAAGCAAGCCTGAACATATAACTCCCATCCCGATCAAAGGTGGAAGCATCATCAGTAGAAACACTTGCCCATATTCCCTGATATACTGTAGAAGGTGGAGATGGCGGATCATCAGGAGGCTCTCCTTGTGGCACCTTTTCCGGTCCTGGTTTGCTTTCATTCCCTTCGCCCTCAGTTGGAGTTCTAATTCTTGAGGATTCCGGTTCTGACTCATTTTCGCTTCCTACGTTAGGTGGATCTGGCGGGGATATTGTTAGAGGTTCCTCATCGACGATAGAGATTTGATAATTACGATTTTTAGATCTTGGATGTCTGAACACTAAGTGATTATCATATTCAATTTCAATGTAGTATTCAATCGAACCCACGTGGTTGTGTGCGGGTAAATCCACCTTGTAGACCCACGTCGATGGCGCGGATTGCTGCCCCCACAAACGCATCTCCTGATTGTTCTGTTCTAATTCGTCCTTGTCTCTGTCGTAGGTTTTGTAGTAGATTTTAACCTGTTGGGGACTTTTAGTGCTGATTAGATTCAACGTAAGTGGTATTCTTTCGCCGACGGATATTCTTGGAGGAGGATCATGCTCTACAGTGGGTGGTATCCCAAGATCCAGTACCTTATGGCGATCAGATTCGATGATAACTGTTTTCCTTGGGGATTTTTCTGCATAGATAGCCTCCACAATGTAGTTACCCGTAAGTAGTCTGCTGCTGACGATTCCAGTGCCCAACATTTTCCTATCAATTTTGTTTCCGTCAATCCAGATTTCTGTTTGCGGTAGTAGAGAGATTACGGTCAATTCACCTGTTAATTCTTTGCGGACTTCCTCGAGCAACTCAGCAAAAATTGGGTGATCTTTCCCTAACCTTGGCGGCAATTCTTGGTCTGGGTTATGGCGAATTGATTCTTGGAATTGCTCCCTCACTTTGTCATTGCCTTCACCGATTCCCCTTTTTGAACCTCCTAAATAAAGATAGGCTTCTCCTCGCTGTTTCGGATCTTCGAGCTCTCGTACGGCTGAACTTAAAGTTTCGATTGCCTTTCTGTATTCTGCCTGTTCATATAACTTAATCCCTTCTTCAAGATTTTCTTGAGATGTAATTCTTATTTCTAAACGCCTAGATTCCGACCTGTCTTCGTTACCTTCCTCATCAGTTGCAGTCAGATAATATCGGAGGCTTACGATATTTTCGAGTGTGATATCTATGGTGTATATGTTCGAGGAACCTTCTGCGGTAAGTTTGTGACTTTGTTGATCGTTGAACCATGAGGTATGAATGTGGACATCTTTGACAGCGCTATTATCTGTTACTTTCGCTCTGAAGGTAATTTCTTGATTGGCACCGAATGTCGCATCATCAGGTGGATATAGCAGGGATATTGTTGGCGGTTTCTCATCAACGATAGAGATTTGATAATGACGAGATTGAGCTCTTGGATATCTGAACGGCAAGTGATTCTTATATTCGATCTCAATGTAGTATTCAATCGAGCCGATGTGTTTTTGTGAGGGTAAACTCATCTTGTAAGTCCACGTTGATGACGCGGATTGCTGGTTCGACAAACGCATCTTCTGATTGTTCTGTTCTAATCTGGTGCGGTTTTTGTCGTAGGTTGTGTAGTGGATTGTAACCTGTTGGGGAGCTTTGGAGCTGATTAGATCCAACGTAAGTGGAATTATTTCGCCGACGGATATTCTTGAAGGAGAATCATGTTTTACGATGGGGCGAGCAGTTGGCATTTTAATCAGTGGCTTGAGATAATTTACCGGAATAGCAAAATTGAGATTCTGCCCATTAAGAAAAGTTGCGAATGAAACCCCTATCACCTCGCCTTTTTCATTGACGACCGGACCGCCACTACTCCCCTGAGAAATCGGTGCTGTCATCTGGAAAAATTTATCGGCAGAACCGCCGCGAATCGCGCTGATAATACCGTCTGAGAATGAGCCTTCCAGCCCCTGTGGATTGCCGGCGGCGTAAACCTTATCACCAATCTGAACTGTATCACTGTCACCAAGGGAGAGTGCGGGCACGCCAATCCCTACGACCTTTATTATTGCCAGATCGCGATTTTTTTCAACGGCCAGGGTCACTTCGATAGGGTACAAATCTTCCTTTCCAACCAACCTCGCACCTCCAATCGACATATTATCAATAACGTGATAGTTAGTCACAATCTGATCATCGCGAATGACGAATCCGCTACCCGTCCAACTTTTGCCGTTGGCATCTACCACACCCAAGTGCACCGTAGAACCTAAAGTAATTTTGGCAATCTCTTGGGGAGTCAAAGTTGGTTTCGGTTCGGTAGGTGGTGGGTCGGCTTGAGGCTTGATTAGTTTTGGCTCGACAGGAGGAGGATCAACCTTAGGTTTGACCGGTTCCGGTTCAACGGAAGGCGGGTCAACTTGAGGCTTGGCGAGTTTCGGTTGGACAGGCGGTGGATCGACCTTGGGTTTGACCGGCTCCGGTTTGACATGTGTCGAGGGCATTGGCCTAGGAACCATTGATTTGAGATAATTTACTGGAATAGCAAAATTAAGATTCAGACGCCCTATGTCATACCCAGCAACAGAAATTCCGATGACTTCGCCGCTATCGTTTAGCACGGGCCCACCACTGCTCCCTGGCGAAATCGAGGCATCCATCTGGAGTACTTTGCCGCGCACTAGGGGAATGCCCTCTGGTCGGATGGCACTTATCATGCCCCCCGTGAATGTGCCTTCTAATCCCCGTGGACTGCCCGCGATGTAAATTTTATCACCAATCTGAACCGTACTACTGTCACCAAGAGGGAGTGCTGAGCCATCAACTCCTATGGCTTTTACTATTGCCAGATCACGCGCTTTATCAATGGTAAGGACTTTAACACGATACTTATCTGATTTTCCGACCAGCTTCGCGTAGCCAATTAACATATTTTCGACAACGTGATGGTTAGTCGCGATCTGATCCTTGTGGACGATGAATCCGCTACCCGTCCAACGGTTGCCCTTAACGTCCATGAAATCCAAGTGTACCGTAGAACCCTTAGCAATTTTGTAAATCTCTTGGGGAGTGAGGGCAGCTGCCACAGCTATTCCGTAGAACAGCATAAGTCCCCCAACCATACAACTCAGTAATAATTTTTGCCCACGTTGCATAAAATTGTATCCTTGTACAGAAGCACACTCAAATGCCATCATTGATTCATAAAATCGTGTGAGATTGTCTTTCCATCTTTCCATTTCTCGTAAAGAAAGATTTTTTCCTTGCCACGGTACATCAACTTAATTGCTGTCCCAACCGGGACTTTCAGATCACCTGGTATCGGAGTAACGTTAGATTCTTTTTGGCTGGGTTCAGGGGGTATTGTGAAATCTCGTGACCGTGGCTCCATGAAATAATCGTTTTCAGGTAGCTTTATGAAAACTCTCGCCCACGGTATAGCGTTAATGGAGACCGACACAGTTTCAGTTCCAGTTCCAGATCGTGTTGGTGGGGTGGGAGGAGTTATTCGAGGCTCCCTAGGCGGACGGACTCCTGGGGAACCATCGTCGATCTCAGTGGTCTTCCCATCGCTTGCCTCCGGCCTAGGTCGAGGGGGTCGCGGGGGATCCGGCTCCCAAGATGCTATAAAAATAATTAAACCAGCGATGACAATGACAATAGCAGTGGCGATAACTATAACCGATCTGTTCATACCTAACTTTCCTGTACTGAGCGAGGTTTGGTGTTATGGAGAAGTGGGTAGCGTGTTTAGATAACCCCCGTTAAAAGGGGCTATGACTACCTTACGCATCTCCGCCGCTTAATTTATTCCCCAGTAACTCTAAGGAGCGTCAGTTATGTAAAAATTATAGCACTCCTTCCAAACTAGTGTCAATTGATTACCACCTATTTTTCTGATGGATCGTAATAGCATCTTTTGATGGAATCATGCTATAATATTTTCGGCATTGATAAACAGGGATAATCAGGAGAAAACATTACAGAAAGGAAATCTCTAGGAGGGGAAAACAACCATGTCAAACACACTATTTCCTACAACCGTCATCGGCAGTCTGCCCCGATCTGCGTGGGTGCGCGAGTTAATCCTTGACCGAAAGGATAGAAAGATATCCGAAGCGGAAACAGATCGCTTGCTTAACCCGGCGATTGAATCGGCGCTGCGCCTGCAAGAACGAGCGGGGCTGGATGAGGTCACCGATGGCGAGTGGCGCAGGGAAAGTTACGTCAAGGTCTTTGCTGACCGTGTACGGGGTTTTCGGGCAGATCTTAATCCCAGTGGCGGATTGCCCTACCCGGCGGTGGTAGAGCCGATCGAGTCTTACAGGCCCTTAGTGGTTGATGAAATCCGCTATATCCGGGGACGCACTCAGCGACGCATCAAGGCAACCTTACCCGCTCCCTACATCATTGGTCGACGGATGTGGCATCCCGAACATTCAAAAGCTGCCTATCCCACCCGCGAACAGTTGATGACAGATTGTGTGCCGATTCTGCGACAGGAAATTGAACTCCTCCGTGAAGCGGGTGCGGACACGATACAACTCGATGAACCGTGGCTTAGTACCATGGTGGATCCCGACTTTCGAGAGCGAGAGGGCGTCACTGATGCTCAGTATGAGATGGACCAGTGTGTCGATTTTATTAACCAAACACTGGACGGAATCGAAGGTGTTGACACAGGGATGCATCTGTGCCACGCGCACTTCGATCACAAACATGGGACGGAGGGTCCCTATGACCTAATCATGCCCGCGTTGGCGAAGGTTCGGGTCGGCACGATTTCTATGGAATATGCTACCCCAGTCGCAGGCGGTTTGACATCGCTCGCTCAATTTCCTGAGAATGTACGATTAGGGCTTGGGTGCATTGACCATTGTGACCGGCAGGTGGAAACACCAGAAGACGTTATAAACCGCGTAGAGGCAGCCATGCGTTATGTGGATAAAGAACGCATTACGCTGCATCCGGATTGCGGCTTTTCACCATCGGTTCAGAATCCTATGGATATAGACGAAGCGTACCTGAAGCTAAAGGCGATGTGTCAGGCAGCAAAGATACTCCGCGAAAAATACACCTGATAGCAACCCTAAAGGGAGACTGAGATGACAACATCAGAAACGGATGCAAAGCAACTTTACAAGGAAACTGTTGTGATAGATTGCCTGAATGTGAGCAATTGGGAGAGTCCCGCTGTGTTTCAGAGCTTGCACGCTGGGGGTGTAACAGCCATTAACGCCACTGTTGCGACGTGGGAAAATTATCAGGAGACTTTGGACAACATCGCTGCTTGGTTTCGCCGGCTTAGAGAATACAACGACATCCTTGTACAGGTAAAAACCGTGAACGAACTTCTGCAAGCCAAGCAGGATGGGAAGGTCGGTATAATTTTCGGTTCTCAGAATGCGTCTCCCATTGAAAACGATCTTGACCGACTTGCGCTATTTCATGCGTTGGGAATGCGAGTCATCCAAGTGACCTACCACGAGCGGAATCTGTTGGGAAATGGGTGTTGGGAGCGTAGAGACGAAGGTTTGAGCAACTTTGGTGTCGATGCTATCCGGGAGATGAATTCACTGGGTATCCTAATTGACCTTTCCCATGTCGGTGATCGTACCACGCTGGAGGCAATCGAGCTGTCGGATAAACCTGTCGCTATTACCCACGCGAACGCCCGTTCCTATTTCAACCATCCCCGAAATAAGACGGACGATGCGCTGAAATTGTTGGCAGAACGGAAGGGCGTAATTGGTGCAACTTCCATCACCTCTTTCTTACCGACCCAATTTGAATCCACGCTAGAGGACTATGTGGATGCGATAGACGACATGGTGGAACGGGTGGGGATTGACCATGTTGGGGTTGGGACAGACTTTACACAGGATCAACCAACCTCGTTCTGGGAGTATATCGGCGCGCAGCAGGGGACAAAATACCCGTCTACCTTTGTGAATCCAGACGTGCGATATGACCAGTTACCGATGTCTCCCAAGGGCTTTGAAACGCCCGATAAGTTTCCAGACTTAGGAGCCGCACTCCTAAAACGAGGTTACAAACCGGATGAGGTTACCAAAATTCTTGGTGGAAACTGGGTCCGGCTTTTTCGGGAGGTTTGGGTAGAGTGAGCAGTAGAGGGTCAACGCTCACTGAAAATAAATCGTTGTGTAAGGTAAAAGGGAGAAGGAACACCAATGGAATCAGGTCAGGGAATATATCAAGATAGCGAAGGAATTTCGTTTGCCGACATCGCGCTGCGTCATCAAGATGGGCGGTCGCTGGCATCTGTTCGGGTTCGGACAGCCGGACATACCCACACGGGTATCGCTAGCTTTGTTGTTGCAGAGGAAGGACTAGAGCTTGTCTACGAGGATGGGGCGTGGGATTGTCGGGAGTGGCAGTGGTGGCAGGACCATGGACGAGGAGACGAAAAGTGGCCCCGGCTAGTACCAGCGATTTCCGGTTACAAAGAGCAAGGAGACGAAATCTGCGTCACAAGTCAATACACATGCGATAACATCCAGACCTACCAAGAGTGGTTTTTCGGAGCACAAAACCGTGACGATGTGCTCACATACAACTGTCAGCAAACAATCCAGAATTGCGGTTCCGTTGATTTCGTCGAGTATGCCCAATTTTTTGCCTGCTATACCGAGACCAACAGAGAAAAAAGCCAATTCTATTGGTCATCAGACAAACAGTTCAAGAGTTTTGAAAGCATCGGCGGGAGACATCTGGACGCTTACATCGTTGCTCCCGGATCAACGTTCGAGCGACTTGGAGTGATCCCACACGCGCTCAGGGGCGGTGGCAAAGTTGCAGATACTTGGTATCAGCCGGTGTTAATCGGTCAACCTAGCCCAAAAGGTTGGCGTCACATCGTTTTCACCGAGCCTGTTGTAACAGCCGGACTCGCCTCCGGAATGGGTGGCATCGCAATGGACTACATTGCTTATCCGGGAACAGGGGTTTTCAAGCACGGCGAATCCTTTTCTATTCGCATCCGGCACCATATCGTCAAAATGCCTGATGCAATTCAGGTAGATTTCATTGAGGAACTGTGGGAGGCGTTTGCGGAAGATCTCACGGGCTAAGGGTGTGCTAGGGCTATTTATGGTAGATGATAGAATTACTGATACATTTGAATAATATCCTCAATAGACATTTCTGTTTGATATTGTTGGATTCGCTTTATATTAGCAAAATCGTGTTCAATCGGATTATAATCCGGGGAATAAGGGGGTAAAAACATCAGACTCGCCCCTGAAGCCTCTATTAACTGTCGGGTCTTTGGCGTTTTGTGAAGTCGTGCATTATCAAGGATTACCACGTGTTTTGAAGTCAAGCGTGGACATAACTGCTCGGCTAACCAATCATTGAAATCGTAGGCTTTGCAACTCCCTTCAAATAACCGTGCCGCAGTGAAGGTATCTTCAAAACGTGCGGCAATAAGTGTAGTGGTCCGAGTGCGTTGGCTGGATATAAGGTCAAACACGGGTGTGCCTATAGGCGCATAGCCATACCGTCTATAACCGTCGTCTCGAAAGGTCGGCATAAACTACGGATTTACCAGCGACTTTGACTTGTTCAAGTTGTTGACGATACACCTGTCGTTTTTCATCACACCGCTCCTTATAACCGAGCGTCTTTTTTTTCGCGTGTATCCTAGCCGTTTCAGGCTATATCCTATACAGAAGGTCGACACCCCAAAATGAACAGCGCGTTCTTTGAGGGTCTGGTCTGGAAAATCAGCAATATGTTGTTTCAGCGCATCATAATCAATAGATCGGGGCCCTCGGGGACCGGGTCTTTGATAAGCGAATGGATCTGGGGCGTTTAGCCACTTATAGATAGTGGTTCGTCCGACGTTAAACCGTTTAGCGGCTTCTGTTTTGCTGCCGCCGGCTTGTATGAAATCAAGGACGCGTTTGCGTAAATCGGGTGAATATCTCATAATACTTATATCGTAACACATTTCTAAATAATGTTCACTTATTTATATTATCTACCATAGTTTTCCGTTTTTTCGATCGATTTTGGCGGGTAGACGGAAGATTGCCCCCTACATTGTAGGCGGGGCATCTTGCCCCGCCCGAAGAATTAAATGACCCTAAAGGGTGTGCGCTTATATATAGATCTGTCAATAGAACCGTGTTATAATATCGCCTAATCTGATACGACTTATTCTCCTCTAAGAACCCCACCTACTAGTGGATATCAGAACGGAGTAAACCAATGGAAACAAGCCTTGAGGGACAGAAAGAGCAACTCATGCGGGAGGGATACGTCATTGTGCGCGACATAATCCCACCCGACGAATTAGAACGATTGCGTGAAAGTGTTGACACCATTATCGATAAATCACCCCCTTCGAGCCGAGTGAAGGTGACCGAATGGGTTGACAAACAGACTGCCAATGCTGTGGAGTTCTATTTCGATGACCGCACCCTTGGCTTCACCCGCAAACTGATGGACGCACCCAATGTCGCCCCACAGGGGATGTGGGTGTTGTGTCATTCGGGAACGGGTTGGCACCGCGACATCCATCCAATTGATATGGCACCGCTTGATGGATTGCAAGAAGATATCCGACTCAACGGCCCACCTTATCTCCAATGGAATCTTCCTCTCTATGATGATAGTTATTTACATGTAATTCCCCGCAGCCATTTGCGGCGCAATACCGAAGCGGAAAGCAAATTGGAGCGTCGTATGGGGGTTATTCCGCTGCCGGGAGAGATTACCGTAGACCTCAAAGCCGGCGATGGTCTCGTTTACATCAACGGCATCCTGCATAGCGCGACACCAAACAACGATGAGAAGCGGCGAACACTTCACTTTGGATACCAATCATTTGGTGCCGCAGGATTTGCGCATTTTTTCCTCCCTGACACAATGGGCGTTGACTTTGTGGAACATTTGTCGCCGAGGGCGACTGAGATGTGTCACCACTTTGAATCACTCCACGCTAAACGGCATAACGACATTGCATTCACACTCCGGGCTATCCTTGAGAAAGATGCCCATGCCTTTACAGAAGGATTGTACCGGATTCACCGCAGTGAGTACGCCCGGATGACGACACTGGTTGTCCTGTCAAAGATTGCTTATATGATTCGCAAATACCAAGATTCCGACCCAGAGGAATCTAGCGACAGTCCCTGCATCCAACGCATGGCAGACCGTTTTACCCTCGATGAACTGGAACAACTCTGGCAGCGATTCGCTGTCCTGGATCGCAAGCTGCAGTCGGATACAAAGCGGTATGAACCGCTGTTTCAGAGCGGTCCGATGACGTATTTCTTTTACGACATGCCTCAAGATTTCAGCGTTGACGACTTTATCGCTAGTTGGAATGCGTGAGAACCGTCCGCCGATTGAGGAGTTTGGCATACTGTTTCGATGGATATAAAATTTAGTAAAGGAGCCCATCATGTCTCAACGTCTGGTCTATTTCAACGGGGATTTTATCCCCGAACGCGAAGCACGTATCTCCATCTTCGACTCTGCGCTGATGTTTGGCGATATGGTTTTTGAAGTGACCCGTTCCTTTAACCAAAAGCCCTTTCGCCTGCGCGAACACTTGGATCGGCTCTATGGGTCGATACGCTATGCAGAAATTGATTGCGGACTTACCATAGACGAGATGGAATCCGCTACCTACGAAACCATTGAGAGGAACTTGCCCGCTCTCGATGACTTGGACTTTCAGATCATGCACGATGTAACCCGTGGTGGTTTGCCACTTTACGACAGTCTCATCAATGAAGGTGCCTCCCCCATCGTGTCTATCAACGTCATCCCACTTATCCGTCACATCGGCAATCAGGCTGACAAGTATGAAACTGGGTCGCACTTTGTTATCACACCGCAGCAATCGGTGCCTTCTCGTTATATTGACCCCAAGGCGAAAAACCGGAGTCGTATCTTCTACAAAATCGCAGAACTACACGCGAGCCGGCTGGAGGAGGGCGCGATGGCACTGCTGACCGACGAACACGGTTTCATCACCGAGGGCACAGGCAACAATTTCTTCATAGCGCGAGATGGCGAGATTTTCACCTCAAAACCGAACGATATTCTGCGTGGGGTATCCCGTCACGCCTGTATGGACCTCGCCTCCTCACTCGGCATCCCTGTCCATGAAGCCGATATCGAACCTTACGATGTACGGGAAGCGGATGAAGCTTGGTGGACCAGTACCACCATCTGTATGATGCCGGTCACCCGTTTCAACTCCCAGCCAATCGGTGACGGAAAACCCGGACCTATTTATCTGCGATTGCTCGATGCTTGGTCGAAGGAGGTCGGGGTGAATATTCCTGCTCAGGCACGCGAATACGCAGGGCTCGCTAAAACATGGACACCGTGATCCCATTTGTTAAAATTTCTACCACTTGGCTTGATGTAATCGCTGAAGACATGGTAAAAGGCATCCCTGCTGCGGAAGCAGAGGTTCCCGTTGACGAGTTTTCCGCTTGGTATAAACTGATGGAAGCTGCTGTCAAACCCTTGGAAATAAACCGTGATGAGTCCTAGCGTTCAATTTAATGTCGTCGGAATTCCTTAACTCGTGCAATCAGTTCCGTACTTGCTAAAAATTAGCTACATAAGTTAGGATTTTTAAATCTTTTTAAGGAGAAAACAACAGTGGCAAAATTGAACAATACAATCAACATCCCCGGACCATTAGAAGGACCCGGACGACACTTAAAGCATCAATTACGAAACGGTGATGTTCTTGTCGGGGGCATGGTCGCTGAACACCTCCGACCATCGTTGGTAAAACTGTACGTACAGGCGGGTTTCGATTTTATGTATATCGAGTATGAGCACGGCTTCTTCGAGATGACCACATTTGCGGATTCGGTCCTATGCGCCCGTGACAACAATCTGCCTGTCATCGCCAAGACACCGCAATTGGAACGTGCCGAAGTGGCAAAGTTACTGGAGTGTGGGGTCGTCGGAATTCAGTTACCTCGTACCGAGACACGGGCGGAGGTCGAAACGCTTCGCAGTTACCTCAAGTTTCCACCAGCCGGTACGCGGGCTGTCGCGCCCGGGTATGGCAATAGCAGCTACCTTCAGCCTACTGACTGGAAAACGTGGATGACCGAGCAAGATGAAGAAACAACGCTAGTCGTTCATATCGAAACTCGACGCGCTTACGAAAATGCCGAAGAAATCATCAGTACGCCGGGGGTGGATATGGTTTATGTCGGTCCCGGCGATTTCTCCATCGAAATGGGACACCCCGGCGACTATGATCATCCGGAGGTGGTGGCTCCAATGGGAGAAATCCTCCAAATCTGCAAGAAGCATGGTGTTTACTTCGGCACGACTGCCTCCAGTGCAAATGCAGCACGCGAATGGGTGGGGCGCGGGGCACAGTTCTTTGAGACAGCAGATGAACTCGCTTTCATCCATGAAGCGGCATCTAACCTAGTGAATGAGTATCAGCAATTTACGCAGAATGGCTAATCGTTGTTAATATCCTGTACAGGAAACTATATCTAGCGAGCCACCTAATTAAGGAAGGACATCAACCGATGGAAACCCACCCGGAGCATACTTGGGGACACACCCTCCCATTTGGGGAGGAGTATTACCAAAACGCAGTCAAATTATTGCGAGACATCCGTGATGATGCGGCGATTATGGCTGAAGTCGCGACAAAGGCAGCCGATGCCATCCGAGCCGGCAACAAGGTCTACGCTAACATAACGACGGGACACATGCCGACATACGAGTTGGTGAACGATCGTGAGGGCAATCCGGCGCAGTTCGAGTTTACCGGGGCAGATACCTGTACGCCGGAACAATTTGCTGCGATGCGGGCGGGTGATGTATTACTCACCAACCACGTCAGCGAAGCGGTGCGCGATGCGCGTGATGCCGGCGTATATGTCGTTGTGTTCACTACCTGTTACGTCAACAATCGAGATACGCCTCCGGGCAAGGTTGTGCCGAACCCCCATGATTGGGTGCCAGAAGATGTGGCATCGCGTGTCATTGATTCGCATATTCCGTGGTATCAAGGGTTGGTACGTGCGCCGGAAATCCCGGAGATGGAAATCTGCCCCGGATCGTCAAACGGGACATGTGCGATCCACTGGATGATTACCGCCGAAGTTGCCCACACATTGGCAACAGATCGTCCACCGACAGGGACAATCGGTCGTCAGTATGTGGACATCCTCTTGGAACGACTTGGTGATGTTCATGCGCGGGATGTGGAGCACATCAACGAAATCGCGGTAATAATAGCAAAGCGGATTATCGGCGGTGGACATTACTATGTGCGGAGTCGTAACGAGGGGATCCAGAGTGAGGCAAATGGAGTCGCGCAAGGATTGATGATGTGCAATGTTTTTGAACCACGCCCCGCGAGTGAGGGGGGTGATAAGGATGTATTTCTGATTGCCGCGGTCAGTGCGAATGACCCTCAAGAGCTCGCTTGGGCGGACGAAGCCCGAGCCAACGGTAACTACATCGTCGGCATCGGACCTTCCAATAACGATGGGCTCCGTGACCGTTGCGATGTCTACTTCGATGATCATTGTGACGAGGTGGCGGGCGTTATCTCCATTCCCAGTCGGCCCGATAAGGTTTGCCCTGCCACCGGCATTCTCAACAACGTTATCATGTACACCCTCACAGCACAGTTTGTGGATGAGATGTGCCGTCGTGGTGCTGTTCCGTACTTCTTGATGGGAGGCTACCGTTTCGGTGGTGAGTATAACAGCTTGATGCGTCCCTTCTGTTTGGAACGTGGGTATTAGTGCAGCAGGTACTAAGTTATAAAGGCGGAACTAACCAATTTGGATACATCAGGACTTACGCAAATTTAGCACGCGTCGCGAGATTTTTTTATTTTTAACCCCCTAAATCCCCCTTATCAGGGGGACTTATGAACCAACTGCGTAAATCCTAACATCATAGGAGATCGGTTCAAATGCCCTATAAACGGGTTGAAATGAATGATGACGATGCAAAAGCGTTTGACAAACTTCTTGCCGGGGAAATATTCACCTCAACTGATATTCAGATGAATCTCGAAATCCTCTGTGATGACTTGGGCAGCCGATTTGCAGGGACACCGGCGGAGGCGGAAGCCGCACAATTTCTGCAAGCTACGTTGGAGCGATACCAACTCAAAGATGTCCACAGCGAAGCGTTCGAATACAACGGTTGGACGCGCGGCACGGCTAAATTGACCGTGACCTCTCCTTGGCAGCGAGAACTGTCATGTCTGTCTATGCCGATGTCACCATCAGAAAAATGCAGTGGAAGAATCATCGATCTTGGGATGGGTTCGCCTGAAACCTTTGACACCTTACAAGCTGAACTGAAAGGCAACATTGCGCTCGTCAACATCGCAAACCCTGCTTCAGCGGGTCGCTGGGTTCACCGCACGGAAAAATACAACAGATCCATCCTCGCAGGTGCCCAAGCGTTTATTTTCATGGGAAATGTGGATGGTTACGGACCTATTACTGGCGCGTTAGGGTTCAATCAATGGGGCTTGATACCCGGAATCATGATTTCTAAGGAGACGGGGACACTCCTCCAGCGAGCCATTCGGAGGAACGGTTTTGTCGAGGCTGAAATCGAAACTACTGATACCCTTGCTAAGAAAACGTCGTGGAACATCATTGGAGATGTGAAGGGCAGCGCGGCGGATGAGGATATGGTCGTCATTGGTGTCCACTACGATGGTCATGATATTGCTCAAGGTGCGGAAGATCCGGCTTCGGGACTGGTTGCAGGCTTGGAAATCGCACGGGTCCTCGGCATCCACGCCGACCGACTGAAACGGGATGTACGTTTTGTTCTATTTGGTGTTGAAGAGCTGGGGCTTATCGGTGCACATGCGTATGTCAGCAGCCACCCAAAAGATATTGAAAAGACGCGCTTCATGTTCAATTTGGATTCAGCCGGGGGTGGGGGACGGAAAGGATTGATGGTTTATGGGCCAGATTCGAGGGCGTATTTCCGCGCGATGGGGGAGCAGATGAATGAGAATCTCATGGTCGATTTCGATGCTTCTCCGTTGCGTGAACCGGATCATCTTTCTTCCGATCGCTACCCTTTTATGGCAAGGGGTGTCGCATGCGGATTCATCAGAGATCCATATAGCTATACTTGGCCCGGATTCTACCATACCGCACATGATACAGTGGATAAAGTCGATCCCCTCAAAGTGAAGGAAGCTGCATTTCTATGCGCTCGCTTGGCTTGGAGAATCGCTAACAACGATAATTTGCCCTTCAAACGGATGAGTGAGAAAGAATTGGTGGAACAGAGAACAACACAGGATGTCAGCGAAGTCCAACGGATCGAAAAGGCTATTGAGATGCTCCGACAGCAAACCCAACAGTAAATGACTAAAAGTCTAAAGAAGGCGTGCCTCATGTTTGACAATTTCACGAAAACCCGAATCAGAGCCAATGGTGTTTCTATCAACCTCGTGCACGGCGGGGTTGGGCCACCTCTGTTGTTGCTGCACGGGTATCCCCAAACCCATGTTGAATGGCATAAGATTGCCCCCAAACTCGCGGAGCATTACACCGTTGTTGCCCCGGATCTGCGCGGCTATGGTGACAGCGAAAAGCCTCCTGCCCCGGAGGGGGATTTGAGTGTCTACTGCAAACGCACGACCGCACAAGATCAGGTTGAGGTAATGGCAGAACTCGGCTTTGAATCGTTCCATGTTGTTGGGCACGATCGCGGTGCGCGTGTCGGGCATCGCATGGCACTTGACCATCTGGAACGAGTGAGAACCTTTACCTCGCTTGACGTTGTGCCGTCGCAAGCTGCTTTTGATCATATGGATAGCCAGCTTTCCTTCGCTTGGTTCCATTGGCACTTGATGCGCCAACCGTCACCGCTACCGGAAACCTTGATCGGTAACAGCGCCAAAGCCTATCTGGACTTCCTGCTTGAGCGATGGACTGCAATCGACGGCTCAATTACAGATCAGGCGTATGCAGAATATCTCCGTTGTTTCGATAACCCTGAAACTGTCCGCGCTACCTGTTTGGACTACCGGGGTATAGAACTCGATCTGAAGCACGACGAAGCCGATCGTGGACGCAAGCTCACCTGCCCTGTGTTGTTGCTCTGGGGCAGCAACATGACGAAGCGTCCGGGTTGGCAGACCGGTGCCAGCTTGGACATGCTCACTGTCTGGCGGGAGCGGGCTGTTGATGTGCGTGGTAAACCTCTTGACTGTGGCCATTTTTTGCCGGAAGAACTGCCGGAAGAAACGACGGTTGAACTGTTAGCATTCCTCTCCGTCCACTAAACCCCGATCCGAATTTGAAGTGACTATAATATCTCCCAATCCCACATCTTCTGTAAACCCGCCCGCTGCGCTAGTTCGATTAGATCACCTAAGCAAATCCTATAGCGAAGCAAACCAAAATCGTATCGTGTTGAATCAAGTAAACCAAACGTTTTATGAGGGCGAGTTTGTCTGCTTGTTGGGTAAGTCTGGCAGCGGAAAGAGCACATTACTCAACCTGATTTCCGGCATTGATGCCCCGAGCAGCGGTCATGTGTTTATTCGGGAAGGCAATCGGGAGATCAATTTAACTCGTCTGAATGAACACCAACGAACTCTCTTCCGTCGTCGCCGTATCGGGATTATCTTCCAGTTTTTCAACCTCATTCCGACCTTAACGGTGTTGGAAAACGTCCTCCTGCCGCTTGAGCTTACGAACTACTCTGAATCTCGAAAGGCTGGACAAACTCGTGCAGAGGCGCTGCTTGAGCAAGTTGAACTTGGTGGACGGCTTAACACCTATCCCGATAGACTGAGTGGAGGTGAACAACAGCGCGTTGCGATAGCCCGTGCGCTCGTTCATAATCCGTTGATACTGCTCGCTGATGAACCGACCGGTAATTTGGATTTAGAAATCGGCGCAACTGTTCTGTCGCTGCTGTTAGAAATGATTCGGGATACGGGTAAAATGCTGTTGATGGCAACTCACGCACCGGAGATCGCAAACCATGCGGACCGGGTGCTGCATATCACCGATGGGGCACTAGTCAACAATACCGCGTGATACTTGTAGCGGTGAATCTGCATGTTCAACAAGGAATAACAGTTACTACTTCATACTAAAAACCCTGATGCAATTATTAATCACTCTCGCTTGTCGTCATGCTTGGCGCCGTCCAGCTCAAAGCATCTTCTTCATCATCGGTGTGGGGTTGGGCGTTGCGATGATTGTCGCAATAGATCTCGCCAATGGTGCTGCCAACCGTGCTTTCTCTCTCAGTACAGAAGCTGTAGCAGGCAAAACCACTCACCGGATTGTTGGCGGGCCCAGCGGGTTAGATGAGAGTATTTATGTCGCGTTGCGGCAGCAGTTGGGCTATCGGCTTAGTGCACCAATTGTGGAAGGCTACGTTGTTGCGGAAGAACTGGATATGCAGCCAATGCGTCTATTGGGTGTGGATAGTTTTGCTGAATCTCCCTTTCGGAATTACCTAAATGATAATAACACTGGCTTTGCGGATAACAATGGATTCACCGCGTTTATTGTTCAACCGAATACTGTCTTGCTCAGTGCAGCTCTTGCCAATCAATACAATCTCAACGTAGGCGATTTCATCCACATACAGGTGGGGGGTCGTCGTCAAACTTTGCAGATTGTGTCTGTGCTGAAGTCAGATGAGAAAAATGAACAGCGCGGACTTGATGGGCTATTGATTACTGACATTGGAACTGCCCAAGAGGTCTTAGGTAAAGTGGGGATTCTCGATCGAATTGATTTGATTATTTCGGAAGGCACACAGGGAGAGGAAACGCTCAAACGTATCATCGCTATCCTACCTCTCGGTGCGCGGGTTGAACAACCGACGGACTCGGCAGTGGAAGAGATGACAGCTGCGTTTCGATTGAACTTGACAGCCCTCAGTATGCTCGCGCTGTTAGTCGGAATGTTTCTCATTTATAACACGGTTGTCTTCAGCGTGGTGCAGCAGCGATCGGTTCTCGGCAGTCTGCGTGCGTTGGGGGTGACACGGGGCGAGATTTTCTCAATAATTCTGATTGAGGCAGGATTACTCGGTGTCATCGGTACAGCCCTCGGACTTGGCTTAGGGTATCTGCTAGGGCGTGGTGCGGTACAAATGGTTACGACCAGCATCAATGATCTCTTTTTTGTTGTCACTGTGCGCCGGATCGACTTTCCACCCTTGACGCTGCTTAAAGGGGCTGTCATTGGCATTGTGGCAGCGTTAATCGGTGCCGCACTCCCTGCTTATGAAGCAACCAATGTGCGTCCCGTCTCTGCACTCCGACGCAGCAACATTGAAGAACGGGTGCACACCACACTAAACTGGGTGAGTGGGGTTGGTGTAGGAGTCCTACTGTTGGGCGTCGTCCTTCTAATTCCTGAATGGCATCTGATCATTACGTTTGTTGGCATTTTCGCGATTATCATCGGTATTAGCCTGCTTACGCCCATTCTGACTTTAGGGCTAATGCACACTCTATCAGGATTGAGCAGCGTTGTAGGAAAATCCTTTAGCCCTTTAATTCGGCTTGCGATCCGTGACATCACACGCTCGTTGAGTCGTACCTCCGTTGCCATTGCTGCGTTGATGGTTGCAGTCAGTGTGATTGTCGGTGTTAGCTTAATGATTAGTAGTTTCCGCCTCACTGTTGAACGGTGGTTGACAGACCTATTGCAGGCAGATATCTTCGTCTCGGCACCTAGTCTCATCTCTGATCAGACCACCTTGCCGCTTGCACACGGTGTAGTAGAGAAACTAGAGATGTTCCCCGGTATTGCCCAGATCGCAACGAGCAGGTTAGTAGATGTCAGTGCTGGCGACTTGGGGATTATTCAACTTATTGCTCTTAGCATGGATATCGCCGGTGAAAAACGTCACTACAAGATCGCGGTAGGAGACCGAACTACCACTTGGAAAGCCTTGGAAGCGGGCGGGCTCATTATCAACGAGCCGATGTCGAACAGATTCAAACTTGGGGTTGGCGATGAAGTGTCCCTGCTTACAGATCGGGGTGCGCGGCGATTTCCAATTGTGGCTGTCGCTTATGATTTTGATGTCCAGTTCGGCGCACTTATCGACGACGCAGTTTATCGCACATATTGGGACGACCCCGATCTGTCCTCTGCCGCGCTTTTTATGGAAACCGGCGTTGATGTGGATACCAAGATCAATGAATTGCGGGCAGCATTCGCCGGCGAGGCTGAATTGGTGATTCGTTCCAGCAGCGGTCTTCGGGAACACTCGCTCGCTATTTTCGATCGCAGCTTTAGTATAACAGTTGCGCTGCAAATGCTTGCCATGCTCGTGGCTTTCATAGGTATACTGAGTGCGTTGATGAGTCTGCAGCTGGAGCGACGTCGAGAAATCGGGACGTTGCGAGCCGTTGGTATGACACGCCGTCAACTATGGCGATTGACACTGGTGGAAACGGGTTTGATGGGAACGACTGCAGGGATCCTCGCCATGCCCACCGGCTTTGTCCTTGCTGTAATTCTCATCTATATCATCAACCTCCGCTCTTTCGGTTGGACGCTGCAGATGTATTTACAACCGGTCTATTTCCTGCAGGCTCTCATCGTTGCGCTGGTTGCAGCATTGTTAGCGGGAGTTTACCCCGCATGGCGCATAGGCAGGATGCAGCCGGCAGATGCGTTAAGGGAGGAGTAGTTCAATTTATCTATGTACGATTCTAATATTATCAACGTTCTTCACCCATCCGACTGGGTCACAATCCTTTATCTCGCCATCACCGGTGTGCTTGCTTGCATCTTTCACAAAAACTTGCGATGGTGGGGTATTTATGCAGTGGTTCATGCGGGCGTTATATGCGGTTTGCTTTGGTTGGCTTTCATCCCCAAAGATTCTTTGTCGTTACCGCTGCAAATGTTACGCGATTGGTATCCGATTGCGACGATTTTGTTCTTCTACTTGGAGATACCGCCGCTAGCACAGATGGTGCTGCAAAGGTATCTTGATGACAAAATTATGGAATTTGAGGGACGATTATTCAACGGGCAGCCGAGCATGTATCTGAGCGAGCGTTTTCCGTCGAGGTGGCTTTCGGAGCTTTTACATCTGTGCTATTTCAGCTACTATCCCATTGTTGTTGCGCTTGCCGTGGTACTTTACTTTCAAGGTAGGCATGAAGCATTTCACGAAGTCGTTTTTGCGGAGGTACTGACCTTCAATTTATGTCTCATCTGGTATATTTTGATGCCGGTCATGGGGCCGTACTACAATTTTGAAAAAATTAGGGGACATCTCGCGGACGGATTTTTTTTCAAACTGGTACACGCAATCCTTTCCGGTGCGGGATCTAAAGGCACGGCGTTTCCAAGTTCTCACTGTGCGATTGCTGCGATTGTAGTCCTCTACGCTGCTCGTTATCATCCGATTGCTTTTACAGTCCTGTGTCCATTTAGCGTGGGGTTGGTCGTTGCGACGGTCTACGGACGGATACATTACGCAGTTGACGCCATCGTCGGAACGGTTTTGGCAGTAGTGATCTTTGGGGCTGCGCCATACCTCTATCGTTTGCTGTTATAGCTTTCAGGCGTGAGGCGTGAAACGTAAAACGTGATAGATGGAGTTGTTTGCATTTCAATCGTAGCGGTAGTCATAGCACGCTCCTGAATGTAGTAACACTACAAAAAGTGCTTGCTTTGCAAACTAAGTTGATGTATGCTATGAAAAATTCACAGTCCAGATTTATATATCATTTCAATTTTTAGAGGTTAGGAAAAAGCATGAGACTTATACAATTTTATCAGCCGGGTCAAGGTAAGCGTGTCGGTGTTGTGACACGGAGCGATGTTGTTACTGATATCGCCAGCGATGGGGATCGTGGTTTGCTCAGTCGATCCGTTGAACCGGACGATATTGTGATTGATGTCACGAGCGATGAATCGCCGGGGGTATTAGAATTAATCGAACTCTCCTACAAGGAGGGGGTGAGCATGGGGATTTTGCTTGCCGATATCCAAGAACGTGTGTCGGGTGCGACAAATCATGGTCCGCTACCGGGACAGGCAGATGAAAACAAACTCAAATTTGCCACGCTTGATGTGCCACCAGACCCGGAGGTGCCTCACCTCCTATCCCCTCTTGATCCACCAGAGGTGTGGGGCTGTGGTGTGACCTACAAACGCAGCGCGGATATGCGGGATGACGACAGCGAGCAGGATATATACAGCCGGGTCTACAACGCAGATCGCCCTGAGATTTTCTTCAAAGCAACGCCCGCCCGGTGCGTCGGACCCAACGGCTTCATCGGTATACGAAGCGACTCTATACTCACAGCCACTGAACCGGAGTTAGCGTATATTCTCGGCGAAGAGGGAGAAATTGTTGGTTATACTATCTGCAACGATGTGTCCGCATGGGACATTGAGCGGGACAATCCCCTTTACCTGCCGCAGTCGAAAGTTTTTTACGGCTGCTGCGCCCTCGGTCCGATGTTCGCGACCACTTCCGAAATTGATGACCCTTATAACCTAAACATCAAATGCACAGTTATCCGAAACGGGAAGGCAATCTATGAAGGCGGCGTGAACACCTCCCAAATTAATTGGAAGTTTGAGGAACTTACCGAATTCCTTTGCCGAGATAATCCCGTCCCAGTTGGCACAGTTGTATCCACCGGCACGGGCATCATCGTACCGAATGATCTGCCGTTGGCGCCCGGTGATGTTGTGGAGATCGAAGCGGATGGAATTGGCAAACTCTCCAACCCTGTTAAACAGCTCTAGAGATTTGCAAGAACAGAGGAAATTGGGGCAAATTCAAGTCTCACAGAAAAGGAGAACATCGTGGAACTTGCAAACACCTTTGAATTTATTAGCCCGGAAACGATTCGGATCAAAGGGACACGGGTTGGCATCGAAATTGTGATTGAAAAATTTCTTGATGGTGCAAGCCCGGAGGAGATTCAACGACACCATCCACATCTGACCTTAAAGCAGATCTATGCAACGATTACCTACTACCTGTTCAACAGAGAAAAGATTGATGCCTATATCAAAGGTGGACACAAACAGGTTGAAGCCGCTTACGAAGAACAACGAAGAAGTCCTTCGTCAGGTGTGAAACGACTCATGAAAATAAAAGAACAACGTGAAGCCTCACGGTCACAATGAGCAGAACCCAAATTCGGTTCCTTATTGATGAGGACACTTCGCACGTCATTCGAGACGGGCTCCAGCATCGCCAGCCGGAGGTTGAAGTTCGCGTTATTGGTGGCGAAGGTGCACCGTCAATCGGCGCAAAGGACGAGGAAATTCTTGAATTTCTTGATCGTGAGACATACATACTTGTCTCATCGAACCGAAGCACAATGCCAGTCCATTTACAAGCATACCTGCAAAAAGGTGGACATATTCCCGGTATTTTACTTTTGCGCCCTAGCACCTCTTATCGGCAGATTATCGACACACTCGAGCTAATCTGGTTCGCAAGCACGTCAGAAGACCTTCAAGATCGGTTGACATATATTCCGTTTTGATAGTAGGGATTGGTAGTAAGGAATTGACAGCTTCGTGCGTTGGCTTATTTCTTCAAAGGGGACATGAAACGCGCCGAGGCAGATCGTGCCAAAGCAAAAGCACTCCAAAACGCGCTCAAAAATGCACTAAAAAACAAAGACTGAAAGAAGGATTAGGAAACGATACGACCAAATCGTCACCCATTGAAAAACCATTGCCCCCCCAAGCCCCAGCGGGGCGACATGTCTATAGGACTTAGCTTTTCGCTCCAGCGGAGCGATATGTCTATAGAATACCAACACCCATTATGCCCGCGCTCCAGAGGAGCGCAATGTGTATAGAAAAACCGGATCCCTACACACTCAAAGCCCCAGTTGCTTTGAATCCCGCCTGCCTGCTCTCGGCTTGTCGGAGTCCCCTGGTCTCGGCACAGACGATTTATCGGGGATAAAATCGGGGGCGGGATTTAGGGGGTTGGCTGTGCATTAGGAGCGTCCAAGTAATTCTAAAATCTACCATAAATAAGCGACTCAGTTCAGATTAAGAGCCCTGTCAGCTAGGATTATGAGTTGACAGGGCTTTTTTTATACGGTATACATTACTATCTGTTTCGTGAGAGGATGTGACATCACCGCCCGGTGATACTTCCCACTCCCAAGAAAATGAAATGGAGAAACGGCGATCCCAGAATTCACAATAAGGTGGTTTTCTAACACGAATGAACTGGAAAGACAAAACAATCTTCATCGGTGACAACCTACACGTTATGCGGGGGATGAATAGCGACAGCGTCGATCTCATCTATCTCGATCCTCCCTTCAATTCTAACCGCAACTATGCCGCCCCCATCGGCAGCCAAGCCGCCGGTGCCGCCTTCAAAGACACATGGACGCTCAACGACATTGACATCGCTGAACACGGCGAACTCGCCGAGGGTGCCCCATCCCTGCACACCGTGATACAAGCAGCGCGGGAAGCACATGGGAAGGGAATGCAGAGCTACCTCATCATGATGTCCACTCGCCTACTGGAGATGGAGCGTATCCTGAAAGACACCGGTAGCATCTACCTCCACTGTGATCCCACAGCGAGCCATTACCTGAAACTGGTGATGGATACGGTGTTTGGAAGAGATAACTTTCGGAATGAGGTGATTTGGAAACGGACGTCAGCTCACAACGACCCCGGTAGGTTCGGACGCATCCACGATACCCTCCTTTTCTATGTCAAAGGTTCGGGGGCGACGTGGAATCTGCAGCACGAAACACACGAAGAAAGCTACGTTAAAAAGTCCTACCGCCATCAGGATGCACATGGGCGGTATAGAGTTGGCGATCTCACGGGTTCAGAAACGCGCACAGGAGAATCCGGCGAACCATGGCGTGACATTGACCCTACGGACATCGGTAGACATTGGGCTGTCCCAAGTACCGGCGCGTATTCCGAATATATCGAAAAACATTTCATCCCAAACTATAGACAAATTTCCAGTGTACATGAACGCCTGAATGCCCTTGATGAGGTTGGACTGATTTATTGGCCCGATAGGGGAACAACGCCAAGCCTCAAGCGATACTTGGCTGCCAGTCCGGGGCGTCCGCTGCAAGATATAATTGTTGACATCAATCAGCTTGGATCAACTGCCAAAGAACGCACCGGCTATCCCACGCAGAAACCTCTTGCTCTCCTAGAGCGCATCATCAAAGCCAGTAGTAGCCCCGGTGATGTTGTGTTTGATCCTTTCTGCGGGTGCGCGACGACGTTGGTGGCGGCGGATAGATTACAACGATCTTGGGTTGGGATTGACATCTCATCGAAGGCGGCGGAGTTGGTGGTGGACCGAATAAAAAGGGAACAGGGGTTATTCCAAGAGATTATCGCCCGTGATGATTACCCAAGCCGAACTGACATGGGTGACACACCGTCGGCCCGAACGCATAAACACACACTGTATGGATTGCAGGAAGGAATCTGCGGCGGCTGTGATATTCACTTTCCGTTTCGGAATTTAACTATCGATCACAAAATCCCACGAAGTAAGGGTGGGACAGATCATTTTGAGAATTTATGGCTGTTGTGTGGGGCTTGCAATTCACTAAAGGGAACAGGGACAGTCGCCGAGCTGCGGGCGAGATTAGAAAGAGCCAATTAACAATGCCACAAGTAAGGTTGTCCTTATGTCTACCTTGTGGTGAACTTCGAGGAGGGAAACTTTAAAATAGAGAGGACACTGATTATGACAGAAAAAGAAATTGAAGGCATCCAAAACATCCTTCAACACATCCAAGGAGTAGGAAATTGTCTTATACTATTGTGCAGCGAATTGATGCGTCGTGCTGTCACACATGATGCATCAAGATTTACTATTGAAGAACTTGAAGGCTCCCTCAAAGCACAGGAGGAGGGACGTGGTTTGAAATTCAATACTAAAGAATACCACAAGTGGAGAGAGAGCTACAAGAGCCTCGTTGATATACACAACCGCAACAACTCGCACCATCCAGAACATCATAAACACGGTGTCAACGACATGGACTTAATAGACTTGTTGGAGATGTTGTGCGACTGGTGCGATAAGGCTGAGGATATAGAGGAGAGCATTGATATTAACGCGGAACGCTTCAATATCTGTCCGCAGTTGTCCCGTATACTAAAGAACACCGTCCGTAACGTTGATGGCCTTGGAAAAGAAATTAAAGCCGAGGCAAAACACGAACAAACACAAACCAACAGAACGCTAGTATTTTATGAGGGGGAGCGATATGGGTATAACAGTTATCAGGAATGTTGGATTAAATACTGTGAGCTTTTGTCTGAGCGATATAGTGACCGGTTTGAGGAGGTATTAACTCTTGATTTGGGACAGCGACGCGCCGGGGGTTATTTTTCAAGAGATCCTGAAGATCTTACAGACCCTCATAAGATAGGAAATACAGATATTTATGTTCATTGTTACTTCGACAGCAGTGAAATAAAAAAGCTTATAACACGGCTTAACAAGCACTTTGGGTGTGAAACGTCAATCGAGTAAGGGTCTTACCTAGATAAGCACGGAGTTAAAAGTTTGAGTAATGACAATGTTAGCAACTTGCTAGAAGAGTACAAAGAGTTTGGACTTCAGTTTCGATATTATGCTGCGGAAATCTCTACTGCCAATCGCCTGATGCTTCCCCCGCTTACCATTGGATTATTAGTATTATATGGCAAAGTTGAGAAATTTGTGGGGGTGGAATTGAACAACCCTGAGGCAGTACATCTGTTGGTCTGGTTTGGGTGTCTCATAATATCTCTAATGTGGGTGTTCAACGTGAGTCGTCTTGCACAAATGATGCATGTAGTTTTGAACCACCTAAAAAAGAGAGAAAGTGAGTTGATAAAAGAAGATATAACAATCGCCAAAATGGATGAAAAAATGGAGAAGAAAATGCGTGTTTCAAAAATGCTAAGACATCACATTCTTAGGGTGATTGGCTTTTGGATATATTTCACTCTCCTTTTACTTTTCATGTTAAAATTTATGGATTTTAATCCAGCACTTACCCTTCTAGAATTTATAGTTTCCGGTGAAATACTTATTACGTTGATTGCGATTGTAGGTAGTGGAGTTTTGGCGATCTTCATTTGGCTTTTCTATTTTAAGATGCCATTTTCTCCGCTCAGGGAAACTCCCGCGAAACTCCGCGACATCAAGAAATCACTCCAGAAGATCGGCGTCAAGAAACTGATATTACAATACATCATTCCTATCATCATACTCCTGGGCCTCATTGGACTCTTGAGTCTTTTTTTGATAAATCTACAAGCACAACCCGATGCCCATGCCCATATCACCTGCGGACTGAAATACTATGAAAAAGGTCAATATGCCAAAGCTATTGAAGAATACACCAAAGCGATAAAAATCAAACCCGATTATGCCAAAGCCTATGCCTTACGCGGGGAGGCTCACCGTGCAAATGGCGAAGATGATAAGTCCAACAAAGACTGGAGCATGGTCAAAGCACTTCGTGGAGGACAATAAGAATTTTTAATCGAGCCATTGCGTAATGGATTTAGCCCGCCGAAATAGGTCGCTCGTGGGCAGCAAATGGCGTCCGCTGCGATTCACGGACACAATACAAAATCTGCTTCATCATCCCCGCCGCGAACCGTGCTTTAACCTGCAACCGATCCCCTGCCGACAGAATACCGATGCTTCCTAGCCTCGCGGTCCAGTTTTAAATCTCCCGACAAGTCGGGATTCTCGCCTGTCCCGCCTGTCCCGATTCATCGGGGAGGAATCGGGGGAACGGAATCGACCTATCAGGGCGGAGCGCAATGTGTATAGTCCGGGAATCTCTTAAGTTGTTTAGGTTCTGTTGACATTTATGCGCCCCATGTCCATGATTCGGTAATAAATATCCAGTGGGAGGGGCTTCCTAGCCCCGATATGGGCTGTCCTCCCCTACATTTTGTGCATTTTGATAACAATTTTCCATTTTCAATCAAGAAGTGTCTCTAATCCTGTAAGTCCTTCAATCCTGAGTATCCTGATTCAGACCGTTTTGAATTCCAATCACAGCATCGAGGCAATAATCTGCGTAATCTGCTCATCTGTTTAATCCGCGATTCAAACAATACACACACCACCTCTCTGGTGCCAAATACCAATGAACCCTCCCGTCTACCTATCTTTCCTCCTTACGTTTCACGTCTTCCATCCTGTGAATCCTTCAATCCTGCCTGTTTACACACGGCTTGTCGGTGTCCCCCTGGTCTCGGCACGGACGATCTATCGGGGAAAATCCTGATTCAGATGGCTTTGCATCTCGATTTTATCGGGACAACAATTATGAGTAATCCTAAAATAATCAACCAATGAATACCCCCGATCGACCAGAGCGGAATGACCATAAATTTAATTGCAACATGCTATACTAATATGTTAAAATAATAATCGCATTTGATAAATTTTTCCATCTGAACAGTCAACAAGACAGTTGCCCTTTACCCGACACCCGTTCAAGGCGTTGGATCTAATCCTGTAACTCCTTTAATCCTGATTCTGACAATATACGCGTCTCTATAGACACACCACCTCACTACAGCGCACTAAAACGCACACTCAGATAAAAAATATGTGAGGATATGTGACAAATACGTGAGGATATGTGACATCCGAATAAACAAATTCCCTTTAATCCCGACACGCCTTAACACTCCACCACCAAAAGTTACGAAAATATGCAAAATCTGTGATAATATGTGAGATATTGTGACATACAACCGATAATCCTCAAATCCAAATGAACAGGAAACACAATGAGCAAAACTAAAAAGAACACAATACCAGAAGCCCAGCCAACAGACCAAATTGTATTGTCCCTTACCCAACAACAGATGCAGGCCGCTTTGCTTTGGGAAGTGAAAAGTGAAAACGAAATCGCCGCCGCCGTCGGCATTGCACCTAAAGTCCTTACGCAGTGGAAAAACCAGCCGATTTTTCTAGCGGAGATAGCCGACCTCCGATCGAGAACCGACGCGAGCCCCGAAGAAAAACAGGCCGCCGCACTCGTCTTTGACAATGTCCCCTACGCCCAAACCGAAACCATAGTCGGGTTGGAAGAAGGCACCTTAATGGAGTGGGCACAAGACTTCAACTCCTTTAATGAGCTACTTGAGGAAATGAAAGAAGGTGTCCCAAACGAATTCAACAAAGCCCCGGAGCCCGAAGTAAAAGAAGATCTAAAACCCAAAGGCTTGAATGATGACCAAGTACGAGCCATACCGCTCATCATCGAAGGGCAAACCGATGCCCAAGTTGGAGATGTACTCGGCAAAAGGAGAGAAACAATCAACCGATGGCGTAATCACGACAAACTTTTCATCAAAGAATTAAAGGCAGCCCGTGAGGCGTATCTCGACGCCCAAATCACCGCACTTTCCGCCGCCACGCCAAAGGTAATCAACGTCCTACAAGATCTGCTTGATAGTGAAGACGAAAAAATCAGAATGCAAGCCGCAACCCATCTACTCAAGGCAACAGCGTTATCAGAACGAATGAAATATGGACTCTAAAACGCGAGGAGAAACCGAGTTTTTTCGGCAAAACTCGGTTTCTGTTGCACTATTTCTTAACATGAACCTCAGACAATAACGAGGCACCCCTTCAAATATACAGATGCAATGCTCCCCCCAACTAGGACGATCAAAAAAATTAGGAGATAAATTGATGTCAACCCCCAACCCTGATGTATTTATCGGTATCCCCAAAGAAGAAATTGATACCCCGGCACTGCTGATCGATATGGATATCATGGAAGCCAATATCCAGAAGATGGCAGACTACTTCAAAACGGTCAATGCAGACCTCCGTCCACATGTTAAGACGCATAAGACCCCGATTATCGCTCATAAACAGATGGAAGCGGGTGCGATCGGTATGACCTGTGCCAAACTCGGTGAGGCAGAAGCGATGATCCATGCGGGTATCCGTGACGTGCTCATCGCTAATCAGATCGTCGGAAGGCAAAAGATCGCACGTCTGATTAACCTCGCTAAACACTCGGAGATTATGGTCGCCGTTGATGATCCGGATAATGCCGATCAACTCTCTGCGGCTGCGGAGGCGAAAGGCACAACTTTGCGCGTCCTTATCGAAGTCAACTCCGGCATGAATCGCTGTGGGACGGAGCCGGGGCAACCCACGCTAGATCTCGCGCGTCACATCCTGAAATCGAAGGGGCTCAAGTTTGAAGGGATCATGGGTTATGAGGGGCATACCGTCACCACCCCGACTTTCGCCGAACGCAAAAGTTTGACGGGCGAATCCGTTGAGATGCTGATTGGTGCCAAATACTTTCTCGAACAGAACGGCGTTCCCGTCAAGATTGTGAGCGGCGGTGGTACGGGCACCTATGCGATCACTAGCGCTTACCCAGAGATGACGGAGATCCAAGCCGGATCTTATGTTTTTATCGATTCAAGTTATCGGAAGGTCGAAGGCATCGGTGCGGCGTTTGGATGCGCCCTCACCATGTTGACGACAGTCGTGAGTCGTCCACAGCGGACACGCGTCATCGTTGATGCAGGGGCAAAGGTGTTGACAGTTGAGTCCGGCACACCGCAACCGGTGGGGATTGAAGGCTTAGAAATGCGAGGACTGTCGGAGGAGCACGGGAATATGACAGCGGATCCAAGCGTTGCACTCAAGCCCGGCGATAAGATCGAGCTCTTACCGACGCACTGCTGCACAACGGTGAATCTCCATGACCGGTATTATGCGGTTCGGAACGGAATTGTCGAGGACGTTTGGGAGATCGCTGCGAGAGGAAAATCACAGTAGCCTGATTTGGCAGCACATATCAGGGCTTGGGAACATCTGACGAGGATGGGTCGGGGTTGAATATATCCGACGTTATCCCAATCACGCGGCGACGCGGCAATAGCCGAGATAAATTTGCTAACAGATAGTTGACACTCCCCCCCGGAATCACATAGTTCCGTCCCTTCAAAAAGGCTTTCAAGCCTTCCTCAACCACCCTTTCAGGGGTCTCCGCTCTGGTCATCCTTGTTACGTCAGCGTTGGCAGCCTCAGCAAAATTCGTGGCGGTGTTCCCCGGACAGAGCGCGAGTACCGTCAAGCCATGTTCGTGATACTCCCCCCAGAGTGATTCCGAGAAGCCGAGGACAAATGCCTTCGTGGCACTGTAGGTGGCGAGGTAGGGGATTGGCTGAAACGCCGCTGTTGACGCGACATTGATAACGCCGCCGTCTCCCTTCTTCAACATCGAAGGCAGGAAGATATGCGTTAAACCCACCAATGCTTTGATATTAAGATTCAGCATATCTTGGTAGCTCTGATAGTCGTACTCTAGGAAGGGTCCACACTTTCCGAAACCGGCGTTGTTTATCAGTACATCAACCGAGAGCGATTCCGCTTGAACCTGCGTCCACAGTTGCTGAGGCGTATCCGGAAGGCTGAGATCCCCAGAGAACACATCAACTTGGATTGGGTGCTTTTCCGTTAATTCCTCGGCGATTTGACGAAGTTTATCTTCTGAGCGTGCCGTCAATATTAAATTAGCCTCTCGATTTGCAAGGTTACGGGCAAACGCTTCGCCGATACCGGACGAGGCACCTGTCACCAAGACCGTTGCCCCTTTGAAAGATTTCATCGCTGTTTTCTCAAGCTAATAGGACTTCCGCAGCCAACTGTAGGCGGGGCATCCTGCCCCGCGCCAACTGTGCTGAAACGCGTAAGTCCTAGCCAATTATTGGGCGAGTGATGTTGCGCGAAGCGTGGGGCTGCTCAAGACTTCTGGGTTGACCACCGATTCAGGCATCTGTCCTGTTAAGACCCTTGCGACCTCTGCCGCTGCTGTCACTTCAAGGTCATAGATTGATTCCTCGGAGGTAAACGCGGCATGCGGTGTCACGATCGCGTTCTCCAACGCAAGCAGCGGTTCATCAGACTGCGGCGGTTCCTCTGCCAAAACATCCAGTCCTGCTCCCGCGATTTCTCCTGCTATAAGTGCATCATAGAGTGCACCGGTGTCAATAATACCCCCGCGTGAGGTATTGAGGACATAGGCTGTCGACTTCATTCGACGGAACGCTTCCTCATTCAGTAGATCCTGTGTTTCAGGGTTCAATGGTGCATGGATAGTGATAAAATCAGACTCCGCTATAAGTTCAGGGATATCGACGAGCGTCACCCCATGTTCATCGGCAAGCTGCTGAGTGGCTCGCGGTGAGTAAATCAAGACATCCAGTCCGAACGCCTTCGCTTTCGGTACAATTGCCCTCCCGATTCTGCCGAATCCAATGATGCCCAACTTTTGTCCACGAATCCGACGCATAGGAGGTCCCACGTCTCGCGTCCAGCTTCCACTTTTAACCGTTTGATCGAGCAAACTAATTTTTCGAGCACATGATAGCAGCAGCGCCATCGTGTGATCGGAGACCTCATCAATACAGTAGGCAGGAACATTCGTCACAACCATTCCGAGAGCGGTTGCCGTCTCCACATCAATGTTATCCAACCCGATTCCACACCGACCAATAACCTTGCATTGTTGGGCAGCTTCGACGACCGCTGTGGTCACATGAAGCCAACAGGTAAGGATACCATCGGCTTGAGGTGCCAGATCGATAAATTCTTCTTCCGTCCCACTCTCCGCAACGATTAGTTCCGCACCTATCTCTTCTAAGACCTGTCGCTCCGGTTCGACGGAGGGCCACGCATAGTCTGTCATCATAACTTTATATTTATAAGACATAACGGCGAATCCTTTCTTGAATACAATTCCTCTCTTTGTTTGAAATAAGTCCCTTGCACTACTATTTTATCCGAGTTGCAACCTATCGGAAATTGAGGATATGTTTTTTTGTGTTACGCTTCGCGCTCTATTTACTAGATCCGCTCGGCTCCGACTCCACCGAGGGTTCAAAGCAACCCCGATCCTATCGGGATTCAGAGCAACCCCGATAGGATCGGGATCTAAAGCGACTTGGATAGACATATCCAAGCCATCTGTGTGCAGTGGATTTGTCAATCCACTACGAGCGGTGATTTTCTCACTTTGGCTTTCATTCACTCAAGCTGCGACCTACCCTATAGATGACAACTTGAATTAAATTATACCATAACACAAATGCGATCAGAAAACAATCGTGTGGATAGATATTTCTATTCTCTTGAAAAGGTTCTGGTTTTGTGGTATTATGCTGAAAATTGCCAATATCAATTAATACTTACCTCGGAGGTTTATCATGGGAAATTCAGTGGTTCTACCTGACGATTTCAGAGATTATCTCACCGTCGAAAATGCGCCACAGCGATTTCAAGAGGCATCAGAAGTCGCCCAAAAAGTCACCGCCGCAGGGGTTCAGTTGTATCCCAATCTGGATCACGCCGCAATCTTTTGTGACCCACCGCACATTGTTGCGGGACCATTAAAACGGCTCGGCTATATCTCCGGTTGGGATGCCCGTTGTTATCCCTCGCCGGTAGACGAGTGCGACTATATCAACGTTTCGGCACGGCTGCCAGAGGATGGTCTAGAGCGAGGCAACGGTTGGTTCGATTATGTCGCAGTTGTCCATCCTGTTGACGATCAAGCGTTGGATCACATGCTGAGTCAGGGTTACGGCAATCCGTTCATCCACCATTTGACATGGGGGATTGTTCCACCGGAACGTGCCGATGCGAGCGACTTTGATTACGCGGATCAGGTTGTGCGTTTTATGGTCGGCACCCGAACGGTGATTGCAGATGCCATAGGTAACGAGCCCGGAACGCTTATCATTGCATTGCCGCAGGAGGTGATAGATCACCCCGATTTTGCTGACGCACTCCCGACATGGGTTGATGGATTGGAAGCGGATCAGTATCAAGTCGAATCAATGCAGGGCGGTGGATTTCTAATTCAGTTTTTCGTGCTGACAGGCGGAAGAATTGAAGTCGCATTGCGATCTGGGACAACGCAGACGTTTAACCCCAAGAGCGTTGACAAGATCTCCAAAGATGAAATCAGCGCAATCCAAGATGATGGCTAAACAGTAGGCTCATGTAAAAAGAAAGCGCAAAATACCGAAAGAAACCGTAGGCGGGGCATCTTGCCCCGCCCACCCGCGCCAATAACTTAGTTTCTGTTGCACTCATTCTTAACATGAGCCACAGTAAAGGAACGGTTATATGAGCAAAACAATTCGAGTAACAGTATGGAATGAATATCGCCACGAAAAGACCAATGAGCAAATCGCACAGATCTATCCCGATGGTATGCACAACGCGATTGGAAATTACCTTAAGGAACAACCGGGGGTTGAGGTACGCACCGCGACATTGGATGAGCCGGAACATGGGCTGACGGAAGCGGTTCTCTCCGATACGGATGTCCTAATCTGGTGGGGACACGGGGCACATGGAGAGGTCACGGACGAAGTTGTTGACAGAATGCACGCCCGTATCCTTGATGGCATGGGTTTAATCTGCTTGCACTCGTCGCACTACTCCAGGATCTTCACCAAGCTGATGGGTACATCGTGCAGCCTCAAATGGCGTGAATCAGGCGAGAAAGAGCGGCTCTGGGTCATAGAGCATGGTCACCCCATTGTCGAAGGAATCGGCGAGTATTTTGAGATTGAACATGCCGAGATGTATGGTGAGCCTTTCGATATTCCTGAGCCGGACACACTGATTTTCATCAGTTGGTTTCCCGGCGGTGAGGTTTTTCGCAGCGGCTGTTGCTACTACCGTGGCAAGGGCAAGATATTTTATTTCCGTCCTGGGCACGAAACCTACCCAATCTACCACAATCCGGACGTGCTACGTGTTCTCGCTAATGCAGCAGGTTGGGCTGCGCCTGTTGATGGACCACAACCTGTTTTCGGGAACGCACAACCGATAGAAGAGCTATAGCGGATTACGACGGATGGGTAGTGTCAATTGCTGCACCCTCCGGTAAAATCTGCACATCATAAATTTCCTCACAACCTGTCTCATACTTTAGGTGTTCGACGATACGTCCCTCGGATAGAGATACGACCACGATGCCGCTGAACACCGCCTGCTCGGAGATTGGCAGTGCTGCGAAGGTCGAACTTGTCTTTCGCAGCTTTGACAATCCCACGAACAGATAGTCACCACAACGTGCCATTCCCCGCACGAAGCCGGGCAATTGCGTAACCACTTCGTATCTGCCCGCTTCAGGCTCGGCACACACTAACTCTCCGGTCCCCGAGAGCAGCAGATAAAGTTTCCCATCGTACATCCGTGGGGAGTGCGGCATCGGTAACCCCTCCAATACAATCTCGCCGCTGGGGACATCTATCAAAATTCCGCCCGATATTTTGTTCTCGCGCCAACCCTCAAAGGTGTCCACCTTCCCAAATGCTGTCACATACTCAGGTTGACCGTCCACCATCGCCATGCTGTTCAAGTGGCAGCGATCTTCTGGCGCGACGTCGCTGACGAACGGGGGACGCCATTGGGACTCAAAGTCAGAGTTTTCATCTGCCAAAGCCATGGATGAAAGGAGGGTATTGATTGCCCACAGTCCTTCCTTTCCCCAAGCAAGGTCATGGGTGTCAACCTCTCCGCTAAAGAAGGTTTTCTCCTGCACATACGTGCCTTCTGCCGCTCCGATCAAGGTTCCGGAATCAAGGTGTTGGGGCTCCGTTGATGCGTTCACCGAAGTGTTAGCAAGCACCACGACCTCATCCCGTGTAGCCACTGCGATTCGCTGATCGGAAACCGCCAATCCCATCGGTCTAGGGAAGTCTAAAGCCTGCTGCTCAATCTTTTCTGGACTTGTGGCACGGATAAAGATAACTTTACCCGCTTGGTAGGTGCTGAACACCAGAGTGCACCCCAATTGCCAGAGCAGTTTGGGTAGGGTTGGCGAATGGGTGTAATGGAATGAGGGTAACAAGGCATTCATAGGATTTTACTTCTGTCGTTTGATACTATTAAGGGATTTTTTCGATGGTTTTCTCTCTTAATCAATTGGCGGACTTTCAATAAGGACAGGGGTTTGGTCGGGTGTCAGCGAAAAGTAGTCTGTCGCTTCATGAAAATTGACACTTCGGAGAGTTATCTCGGATAATTGGTAAATTTTCAACGGTTCGCCCTCTTTCACCGCTAGGAACGCTTCTACATTGATCGCTTCGCTTGCCGTGGATTCTAACCCACTGTGCAGCAGCAGCGTATAGGTCGAGGTGTCGGTCGAAAATTGTAAAGCCCTCAAACCGTTTATCTGCTGCAGACGAAGTGGGTGCTTTGAGACCTTCAGCGGCCGGCTGTACATAATCGTGTTGAGCGATTGTAGGGTACAGCTTGCGGGGCGTGGATTGCAAAGGGTATCTAGCAGCCCGTGCGTCACATCCATTGTACGGTCAAGATCGCTGAAGGGTTCAAAATAGATGCGGCTTCCCGGCATCGTTGCCATCGAAAATAGTACCTCCGCCGCCAAGTTTGCGTTGGTCTGGTCATTCGTCGCCGAGAATTCAAGGCTAAAATCTATGTTGGAAATATGGCTGAGGGGCACTGTTTCCGCGATTTCCTGAATCTGATTACACAGCGATTGATCGTTATTCAACTTGCAAATGACCCTATCAATTACCACGCCCTTTCCTGCCAAACATTGGTTAATCATTGGAATTTCTTGAGGTGTACATCCGAGACGAAAGCGGGGAAACTGTTTCCCTGAAGTTGCCTCTCTGCACACAATTGGTGATAATGTAACGGATACATCAAACCGTTTTTGAATGGCTTTGATGACTTCGATACATTTTTCCGACGGATAAAGCGTTCCAGCTATCTGGATTTCCAGACCGTCAATCCTTGGGTGAACTTGGGACATTGCCTCCAAGATATCCAATTCTTCGGAGAAAATGACAACGGCATTGAGCTGTACTCCCTCTTGACGCAAAATTTCCAAACGCCTCCGCTGAAAGGTGTCTAGAAAATCTGTAAGCGGCGCACGGACATATCCAACCCCCATCTCCATGCAGGCAAGCAGGGGATAGTCATTCCTCACCTTCTCCCGTATCGCAGCGGGCCAAGCGCGTGGAATTTCGGCGACCGTCCCCAATGGCTGACTCAGTGTGATACCAAGTGGAGAGTGAGGCAGGGTGCCGCTCACCCGTGTGATGAGCCGTTCTTCTGTATTTCGAGAAAGCTTTTCAACCCCAGATGTCCGAATAAAATGAATATCCGTTTTGTCCGCTCTCACCCGCATTAGATAAAATCCAAATTTAGGGACGTCATCGCGCCCTCGCTGGGGCGGCGGGGGACCGGCAAACAGACAGGAAAATCCGGGGCGGGTAAAAACAGGGGAGGCTAAAACCGCGTATCGCGTTTCTGCCAAGCGATCAAAGAAGGCGAAGTGAACATGCCCGGCGAAGAGCTGCTCGACCTTATAAACCCGTACCAGATCGAGCAGCCAAGTCCTTGCAGGATTTGCCAGATTGTCGTAATGCCCTATCGAAGATTCGGTTTCATCGAACAGATAGGGTGGCATGTGCAGAAGGACGAAAAGGCGTTTCTTTGCATGTTCAGCCAAGTCTTTTTCCACCCATGCCTCTTGTTCAGCGGCATCGGGGAGAGTGCTATTCATGATCTGCGAATTGAGCACCACAAAATGGCAATCCCCCTGATCAAAGCTATACCACGACTTCCCGAACCTCCGATGATACCAATCCAATACCTCCCGACTGACGTGAGAAGAGGGCGCGGTGGGATCGGACTTATCGCCGATGTCATGATTTCCCGCAACATAGTAAGGCGCAATGTCGCACGCTTGCATCTGTTCAAGCGATTCGTCCATTGATTTGTAGAATTGCTCTACATTGTCGGGATATTCCTGAACCATATCCCCGTTGTGCACAACAAATTTAGGTGCAAGTGCTGCCGCCATGCACAAGGCTACTTCTCGCCGAGCGGATTGCTTTCGACGGTTATCAAATTCGAGAGACGCCCCGCCCGGATCGAGCATGTAGTGGGAATCGGAGATGACAACAAATTCAAAGAGTGACTTTGGCAAAAAGGATTTGTTAAACATTGCTTACGACCAAGATTCAGAGGGTTGAAGGAATACTTTGGCGTTATTCAAAAACGCCGTACCATTTCCAGTCCCCAAAACCGGGGTTCATTGACATAGCTGGTTAGGTTGTTGAAATCAATGCCGCCCGTCGGGGACGTGTCGTTGAGGATATTGCGCCCTATAAGTGCCACCTCTATGTTGGCATGTGGCAATAGACATGCAAGCCGGAGTCCGCCCTCCAAGAGCCAGTCATCGGCATATTCGACAGAATCGTAGAGAAAGAACCGCACGCGGCTGCGATAAGCCCAATCTGTAGAGGCAATGATACGCACACCTACCGGAAGATCGAGAGCGTAACGCAGCGTCACATCTGCAATCCAACCCGGTGCTTGCGGTAAACCGTTACCGTTGATGGAAAAGGTTCCTTCAGCAGAACCGGGCGGATCCAACACTGTGCATGGTGCGCCGCAGCCCTGTATAGCCAAGTCTGGATCGTCAATACGCGTTTGGTTATAACTGAGCCCCGCTGTAACCTCCAGTGCTGTGGTCGGCGCGAGGATCAGCTCTGCTTCAACGCCTCGCCCAATGGTGCCCTCAGCGTTCACCAACCGATTGAAATTGGCCTCTCCACCCACCGCAGTGAGTTGCTGGTTCTGCATAAAGTAGTGGAACGCAGCTAGATCCAAGTGCAGCCGTTGTCCCAACAGGCGCAACTTTGTGCCGCCTTCAACAGACAGAATGGTCTCCGTATCCGCCACCGTGACCTCATCGCCAAACAACAGGCGTCCTTGAATGCTGGGTGCGCGAAATCCACGCGCCGTACGTAAATAGGTCTGCACGTTAGGCGTTACCCGATAACGCAGACTCAGATCGCCGCTCCATACCGTGGCTTCAGGGTTCTTGTGGATGGGCCCGAGCGGACCTGCCTCTGTAACGGCGGGGGCTTCGATCCGCCATGCTGTGTAGTCTTTTTCATCATCGGACAGCCGTATGCCAGCACCCAATTCCAGATCCTCGACCAATCGGAAGGTTAACGCCACAAATGCCGCCCGTGCTATGGCCAGTTGTTCTTGACGCACCTTCCCATCTTGGACACCCTCAGCCAAGGTATTGTAGTTGAAATCCTCCATCTCTACAAACTCTCGGAAATAGTACAACCCAAACTGATAGGCGAAACGGTAGCGTCCTGTGCTCAGCAGACGAACCTCTTGGCTAAACTGGCGTAGCTTGGGAACGCCGGACGCGGTTTCGGAAGGAAAGGGGATTTCACCAGGACCACTCTGCGGGGTGAAGACGGCACCGTATCCACCGTCAACGTCTCCGCGCGAAAAGGTGGTGAGCCGCTCCAACCCCGTCAACGAAATTAGTTGGAAATCCCCTATGTCATAACGCACCTCAGCTGCCAGTCCCTGTGTACTCAGGGACTGTTCGTTGCGCCCATCGTGTGCGATGCGGTCTCGGTCAAAATCCGACACCAGATCCCCCTGCCCCTTCGACAGGGTATTGGCGCGAAACATGCGCGCGGTGCCGTCAAGCTCACGGGCATGGAACTTGACCCACGCTTCCAACTCCTGTATGGGTGTCCACAACAACTGTAAGCGTCCTGCTAGGTCCCGATGTCCACCTAGAGCATTTTCTTCGTCTGTGTATTCGTTATCTATCCAGTCCCCCCGCTGCTGAGTAAGCAGTGAAAATCTCGCGGAGAGCACAGACGGAATGACCGGGCCGGACACCGCGCCTTCAAAATTACTGGTGTTGAACAGCCCGTAACTCAACCGCCCATATCCTTCTAATGTCTGCGTGGGGCGCGCCGATTCAAATTTGACAATTCCTGCGGGGGTATTACGTCCAAACAACGTGCCTTGTGGACCTCGCAGCACTTCAATCCGATCTAGATCAAAAGCAGGGAACCCTTTCAGTAAAGCATTTTCAAGCACAATCCCATCGTAGAGGACGGAAACCGGCTGCGAAGCATTGAGATCAAAATCGGTGTTTCCCAGACCGCGGATATAAAAGCGCGGAAAGACACGCCCAAACGAGGATTCCATCTGCAAACTGGGCGTGCGGTTCGACAAAAATCGCACATCCATGCCAGATGAGCGCAAGGCGTCGGATTTTTCACCCTGCAGCGTCGAAATGGAGAGCGGCACATCAAAAGATCGCTGCTCACGCTTTTGGGCGGTAACTATGACCTCTTCCAGCATGACAATCTCTTCAACTTCCTCATCAGCAATGACCATGATGGATATAGACAACATAGCCGAGAAAGCCAAAGCACATAATTGCACCCCAAAACGCATATTTTTCCTCCTACACAGAACACGGAAATTTGTTCTACATCTGCCAGCCTTGATGCCATTCAGACTCATGCCCGATCCCTTCTCGCGCTACAACGACATCAAGCAGATATGGTCGATTTTCTTTCATGATACAATCAACTCCCCGCTTGAGTGCCGCCTCTAGTTCTGATGGATCGGTGACACGTTCGCCATCCACACCCTGAGAACGAGCAAGTCCAGCGTAATCAATCGACGGTCCTCCAAGGAAGAGTCCGGGGTATTTGCCCTCCTGTACCATTTGGCTGTCTGGCATTTCCCGCGCCCAGTTTACACGCACTACCTGATAGCTTTCGTTGTTGGAAACGATTGTCAGCACAGGGGTCTTATAACGAGCCATAGACCAGAACCCAGCTGCGCTATAGGTAAGCGAGCCATCGCCGATACTCAGGACGACGGGCCTTTCCTCTCCAATCCCAATCTTCGCGCCAACTGCACCACCGACTGCCCAACCAAGTGAGCCACCGCCGCCACCGAATCGCCACATCTGCTGATATCCAAACGGCAGCAGTGTTGTTCGAGCGGTTGGATTTTCGCCAATGATTATTGAGTCTTTCGGCAGGAGCGTCGCCATCTGCGCCTCTAGCAGGCTGGGATGAATTACTTCGTCGTCCGCATGCTCCCGCACCACCGCTTCCTCACGCTCAAGCAGGCGTTTTGCGTAGGTTGAGACTTTGGCGCGTTGGTTTCGCCACGACTCGATTGTATCAGCCCCGTACATGCTGGATATCTTCTCACAGAGGAGAGGTAGCGTATCCTTTAGGTTACATTGGGCAGCGAGATCGAGCGGATAGTGTCGCCCCATCAGTGTCGGGTTGGGACCAATCTGCATCACACTCGGTTCCTCCGCAGCTCCGTGAAGTCCTCGACAACCGACCATGAGCAAGAAATCGGGTTGCAGACCCGTTATTTCGGAGAATTCCTTTTCCACTGGATAGCCGCCGCAGGACAACGGATGGTGGGTCGGGAAGTTAGCATTGGTTTGCCGGCTACTGAAAACTGGTGCGCCAAGCAATTCTGCCAATTGCACTGCTTCGTCTTGTGCGTTTTGGTTCCAGACATCATCGCCGAACATCAATGCGGGACAACTACAGTCGCCGAGTTTTTGAGCGATAGCTTCTATTGTTTGAGGTCGGGCTGCTCCCGGACCTTCGATCTGATACCCTGCGCCTTCTCCGATCTCCGCCTCAAGGTCCTCCTGCTGGAACAGATTCGCATTCACCGAGATAAAAACGGGACCCGTTGGTGGGGTCGTCGCCTCCCGCATCGCTCTCGCGGTTGCGACCGTAAGCGCCTCCGGTTGATAGCTCACTTGATAAGCACACCGCGCCTCTTTGGTCACGCCCCGCATCAGTTCTGCCTGACTCAGTCCGGGGAAGGGTGTTAGACCTCGGAAATCCTGGACCTCCATTGTCCAATCTCCAGCGATGACAACCACCGCCGAACCTGCCATCTGGGCGTTGTAGAGTTGCCCCGCCATCTGAAGCGAGCCGCCGGTCACGTGGGCGATAGCTACCCCCACCTTGCCGCTGGTGCGGTGGTATCCATCTGCCATGGCGGAGACCAGTCCCTCATGTTTCGCCATAGCAATTTTCAGATCCCCATCTTCGGCAACGGCTGCAAATAGCCCTGTTTCTGCCGAGCCGGGGTTAGTAAAGAGATATTCGACCCCGCATTCCTTGAGCATCTTGACTAAGATCATTCCGCCTGTGCCGCTAATCTTTTGTCGCATTGCATCCTCCGGTATGTCTGAAAAATAGGTTTATGATTCGGCTTTAGTTTCAGGTATCATAGCAAAGTCCGTCCAATTCCGCAACGAAAAAGTCGCCCTTTTCATAGGGGGTAGGAGTTACGCACTTCAGATTGTAGTTGCCCGATTTATCGGGCGTCGAGCGACATGTTCAGACTCCATACCCATCGTAGGCGGGGCATCTTGCCCCGCATTGGTGATGAAACACCGAACTGCAACGTCTCATCTTTCAACTGCGTAAGTCCTAAGGGGGTTCTCAGGCATAAAAAACACCGAAGAATTTTTAATCCCTTTTCGCTACGGCGATCGGTTATAATGGAAGGCGTCTTCATTAATCCAATCGTCAATCCTTTTTGGGATTGGAGGGGCTTTCCAATTTGGTGAGGAGGATATCAGAAATGAGATTGATTCTCAGTAGAAAGGGATTTGATTCACAATCGGGCGGTTGCCCTAGTCCCATTTTTCCTGACGGTACACTGTATTCTCTACCGATACCTTATGACCCGTCAGAAATCACCTACGCTGACCTATGGCATGGCAATACGAATATCGGGGGTGTGGTTGCAGATCTCACCGGCAACCCGGCTGGAGCCAACGTACCTGCCCACTTAGACCCAGACATTAACTATGCTGCCTACCCGCGTCAGGAAGGTTGGTGCCCCCTATTTGGCCAGTCGGGCGCAGCCCAAGGTCATCTAGATAATCAAGGTGTGCAAATCGGCGATCTGTTCCTGTTTTTCGGTCTCTTCCGAAAGGTTGAGAAAACTTCTGGTAGGTGGCGTTTTGTCAAAGACGCGCCTGAGTTACACATCCTGTGGGGTTGGCTTCAGATTGGGAAAATTCGCAAGGTCGATAAACTAGCGAAGAACGAACTTCCATGGACCCGCTATCATCCGCACCGGCATCCCTCACGGGGTAAAGATCCGACCAATACACTGTACATTGCGTCTGAAGCGTTGAACTTGGGTGGTGGACCAATAACACCGGGCGCAGGGTGTTTTTCAGAATTTCACGAACGGTTGATTCTGACAAACCCGAATGGATCAGGGTTAACGGATTGGCGATTGCCTCGGTGTTTCTACCCTGACAACGGTAATTCACCGCTTACCTACCACCCCAAACTCCACCGCTGGAGGCACGATGACCAATACGCCTACCTACAGAGTGCTAGTCGGGGACAGGAATTTGTCTTGGATCTCGATCAATACCCTGACGTAACGGATTGGCTTGTACAATCCATCTTTACCTGTGACTAGGGCGATTTAGTTTTCGATTTTCTTCCTATCTGAGTAGGAAGTTGGGATCGGGATGTCGGGATTCGGAGATCCCTCCTACAGGAAAACTAAATGTCCTTAACCCAAACGAGGAGGAATATGAGAAACAGTAAAACCCTGAAGAAGATCCACCAAAACCGATGTGCACGAGTGTGTGGCTTGGGACACTACCTGCCGTTTTTTGTGCGTTACGCCGCACATTTCGGCTACGATGTCATCTGGCTAGACTTGGAGCACCGAGCGATGACCGATCGTGAGGTACAGAGCCTGTTGGGACTATGCCATCACAACGATATCGACTGCATGGTACGGCCTCCCACTCAAGAACGGACACGGCTCTATCGCTACTTTGAAGATGGCGCGACCGGTTTGATGATGCCGTTGGTCTCAGGTGCGGAGGATGCTCAGCACATTGTGAACGCTGTGAAATTTCCGCCTGAGGGCAATCGTGGCATGGACGGTGCCGGTCTGGATGGCGATTTCGGACTTGAGGTCTGGAATCCAGACAGCACCTATACCGATGATGCCAATCGGGAGACTTTCATCGCGGTTCAAATCGAGACACCGGAGGCACTTGAGAATGTCGAAGAAATCGCGGCTGTGCCGGGAGTAGACGCGCTCTTCGTCGGTCCAGCAGATCTTGGGCTACGCCTGAGCCATAGTGCAGGCGAAGGACAGCCTAGTCTTGATGAAGCCATCGCCCAAGTTGCCGATGTAGCCAGAAGGCACGGCATCGCTTGGGGGATTCCCGCGGGCACACCTGAACTGATCAAAAAGTACCGCGCAATGGGAGCGCAGTTGCTGGCTTACGGTGGAGATTTCTCATTGACGGCTGTGTTGGAGCACAACATCCAAGATTTTGACGAAGCACTGGGGGAGTAATATCGATTGGCTCATGTCAAAAGAAAGTGCAATACGCAAAAAGAAACCGAGTTTTCAAGAAAAAACTCGATTTCTTGAAAGGAGGCAATCATGGCTATACCGACTATTCATGTGGGCTGCACCCATTTCGCCCTTGGGCGGCTTCAGGCGTTAGTCAACTGTGAGGGGTTGTATCCTGTCGCCTGTGTGGATATCAACCTCGACGAAGCGCGAGAGGGGGTAGGGTCGTTGGAGGCCGATGTGCCCGAAGGACTTGGTGACCGGATCTATACAACAATCACTGAAGCGCGGGCGAGGCATCATGCGGAGGTCTGCCTCATCTACGCCTCAACGCCGGTGCACGCAAAGCTGGTCGTCGAAAGCCTGAATCTTGGGATGCATACGTTGTGTGTCAAACCGATTGCGACAACGCCGGAGGAGTTTCGGGAAATTATCAAGGTTCGCAAGGCACATCCCAATCTGATGTTAGTGCAGGGACAAAATAAACGCTGGAATCCCGCCGCTTCCAAGATGCGCGAGTGGCTGCGTGGATCAGCTGGTATCGGCGAAATGCTTGGCGGAGAGTGTCGATTCTGGATTCGGCAAAATCTCTGGCGAGCGGATAACTCACGCTACCCGGACGCTTACGTTGAAGGGATCTTCTTTCACGCTGCCACAGCACATCAACTCGATCAACTTGTTGCGGCGAAAGGGCTGCCGAAATATGTGACGGCGTGTGTCCATCTACGGGAAGACCATGACATCGCTCGGACCGGCGTCTGGGGAACAGCGGGCGGCCAGGCGTTGCTGGAATACCCAAACGGCGCGCCTTTCTGCTATACGGGAACGAACGCCTCCCATGCAAACCCGTTCGGCTGGAGCGGTCACTGGACATTTCACGGGGAAAATGGGGATATTCGACGGGATGCGGGGCATCTCCAGCTTTTCCGCAAGGGTGAATGTGTCGAAGATTGCCAGCTTCAAGATCTCCATCCCGGACTCGTCGAAGACGATCGGCTTCAGTTTGATGCCTTTGCAGATACCATCTCCACCGGCAAAGATCGGAACTGGTTACAGGAAACCACATTGGGGACGTGGATACTGATGGAGGCGTGTAACACGTCGGCACGTACGGGGACTCGTGTTGATGTCAAACGCTTATGTGCGGAACTGATGGACGTTTAACGGGAATTATTGTCGTCCCCTGTTGTATAGCGACTCACATCAGCGATACGGAGGCTAGGTAAACATTAGAACCGTGCTTATCGCCCGGTGCGTATTCGTGGGACGAATAGTACGCGATAAGCACTTGGTTATCGCTGATGGGGAGAATACCGCCGTAGCCGGTGTCTCCCCCGCTGGGGAGGACCGTGTGCAGACGAATATCGTCATCTTCGTATAGGAAGACCCCGGTTCTGAGTTGGCTCTGATCGTGGTCACTGAACTTATCGTTGAACCGATTCTCTGTGGAGCGGACACCTTCATTGGCAAAGCTTCTACCCGTGACGATAACACTCTCACCGACTCTGGCGATGGCTGAACCGTAGCACCGGGATTCGCGGGACAGGTAACGTTCCCACTGATCATAAGGTGGTTCCGAGGTGGAGAGCAATGCACAGTGTCCCCGTGCTCGTGTGACCGCTAACAGGCGACCATCGTCAAAGAAACAGAGGGATGTTTCACTGGGCGTAGGTGTACCAAAATGGATGCCAGTTGTATCGTAATACACCGGTTCGTTTGACCCGTGGACGATCTCCGTGACCCATTCCCATCGTTCGCCGTCAGCCGAAGTGAGCAGATCGACCGAATTGTGGACACCGAGTGGCGCATGTCCGACCGTATCACATGCCACGTAATAGCGACCATCAAATTCGATGGGATGCCAGAAGTCGTGATCCCTCAGAAAGCATCTTTTCGGTGGTGCCCAAGTCGTTCCGTCCGTCGTCCACGTCACCACCTGCTGAGATGGGAAACCGAAGTCAGAATCCCCTGTGCTTTCCTTCACCCCATACAACAGTAGTTTGTCACCAACAGGCAGTAGGTTCGGGTCTATTGTCTTTCTTCCGATGGCAATCTGGGAGGTCCAATTCACCAAGTCGGTGGATGCACATACCCTGATTTGGGAGTCTTCGGTTCCGTGACCGGTCCCATCAACGAAACAGATGTAGTATACTCCTTTCCACTGCACCATATTTCCGACATGCCATCCCCTGCCGTTATTATAAACCGTTCTCACCCAATTCACGTCTATTCTCATGATTAACTTCTTTCTTTAATTCGGGTGTGTTGACATTCCGTTGTGTGAATTCGGGAAACGCTGCACTCATCGCGCTACCTACCAAGAAGCCTGCGGTTGTCCTAAATCGCCTCAAGTTAACTATCGCTATTACTGATAACTGAGCGTCAGATTCTATTTGACAAAAGCGATATAGTCACATACAATAAATAAGCACTTGATTTTGACTGGAGAGGAGGTGTAACCCAAATGCGCATACTAAAACTGACACTAATTTGCTGCGTCGCAATCCTGTTTGCTATTGGATGTGCTTCAGAGAAGAAGATGGAAAAGGCGGCTGAGACAGCAGCTCCCGCAGCTACAGAAGCCGAAACCGCTGCAAGTACGGATATGTCTGAAGCAGCACCGGCGGCTGACGAACAAATCACACTAAACGTTGATGGGATGACATGAGGTGGCTGTGTAGCCAAAGTGCGGTCCGCACTTACAAGCATTCCTGGCGTGATTAGTGCCGATGTTACTCAAGCAGATGGTAAAGCCGTCGTTAAACTTGAGAAAGGCAAAGCCACTGCTGACCAATTGGCCGATGCTATCGGAAAAGCGGGTTTCAGCGCGAAAGCTGCAACAAATTAGTAGATCTTACGGTTACAGCGTGAACGGAAGGTCTCGAATCAATGAACCGATACCTTCCGTTCTCTCACTTCTTCCTTCCTACCTCTACAACACCACTCGGTGATTCCTCGATGAAACCTACCATCGAATCACTGCATTCCCCCCATTCCCTGCAGACTGATAAGCATAATGATGATTTCCTTGAAATCGCCGATCGAGATAAATAGCTCTCCCGCAACGCCGTTATCCCGATTTTGGCTGGCAATACCGATGCTGTAGGTTTCGGGAATGTTTGCCAAAAACATTTGGGCCGCGCCAATATTTGGATCCGCTTGAGCAAAAATCTGTACAATACTCTTGACCGCAGTGATAGGTGAAAGCGCGAAGAACATATTGTTTTTCAGGGTCAATGCACTGGCCAACTTGGCGTAGCCTGCCCCTTGATCAAAGCCTGCCCCCATGCCTGCCATTCGGTCTATGGTGTTTTTGACCGGTTGGGCGTTACCTGCCATTGTGTAGAGCATTTTTCCACCGTTGATGGCATAGTAGATATTCCACTGTTCTGGGGCAGCAACTTCCCATCCGGGCGGAAGTTCAGCGAAAAGGACGTTGATATTTGGCAGAATGTAGCTTTTAATCTCCACACCATTGTATATCTCAGGGGGACCTGCAGACGCATCACTGTACATACCAGCGAGGTCCTGAGTGGCTCCCATCGCTTGCATCAGTCCTAGGGACGCTCCCAAATATTCGGCGAAACCTTTCTCCATGTAGGCTTTAACCTGATTTTCGTTCGCCACGTCGTAGATGTATAAAAGGTCAGGCATCAGGCTTCCACTGAAATTGACGGAAAGAGCGATTTCATCTCCCAATCCTGCGTAGAAATCCTTCGTGGCTTCAGTAAGTGCCTCGGTTGCTGCTTCGATCTTCGCTGTATCCGCACCTGAACCCGAAGGGATAAATAACTGCATCATTGTCTTTGTAAGCCCAATGAACATCTCCTTCTGAAATTGCATTTCACCATTGAGAAACGCATTTTGGGGCAGGCGTTTGAGGTGCGTCAGTTCCCTCGGCATTTGGCGAATATACGTTTGGATTTCGCTATCTTGCTTAAATTTGAGGAACGGCGAAATTTGTAGGTCGCTGCCGTTGAGTTGCACGGTGAGGCTCAAGGTTTTTGACTGATCCAACAGCCATATACCACCGTCAATTACGCCTTCAGCCTGCCCTAAACCGACACTGAGTTCTGGGTCGGTTTCTGCACTTGCCCCCATTTCTGCCTTTAACCCCTCCGCTTTTTCCGTCAGCGTGGGGCGGAGGGCATCTACAATAGCCTCCATTGCAAAATAAGCAATCAAATCATTTACGCCGGATGTGGTATCAAGTTCGAGCGATTGAAAATCGGCAGTGTTCACAATTGATGGCATCGTTTTTTTCTGAGTATCAATGACCTTTTCACAAACCTCAGTTGAACCTGAATAGACCATCACATCGTCCATCAGAACAAATGCTCCCTCTTCACCCGTAGTATAATACGTCACACCGTTATGGGTGACAGAACTACTGCCTTCCGCTTCCATTTCGATTAGCTGTTTAACGCTTTCCGCATCTTTAATGTGAACCGCAGCGGAATACATCAGCGGATTCACACCGGAGAGAAACACCGCGAAGTTTCTCCGCATATCCAAACCCAGTTCTTCCAATTCTTCCAGCGTCTCAAAACCTGCACCAAAAGTATCAGCTAATATCTGAGCGGGCAGTTCTTGCGGTGGATCTGTAGGAATCATTTCTGCCAGGAGCGCGTTAATTTCGTCATTGAGTCCCAGTAAGCTAGGTATGTAAATCACTCCAACGGTGTCTTGGGGAATGACATTCAAAACGCTGTCAGGAGCAACATCGGGAGCCGCTATTATTTCTTTCCCGCTGTAGCTCAACATCATGATGCTAGTCAGCAAGATTAGAGTTACCGCAGTTAAACGACTGGACGCTTTCATAATTTGTTTCTCCTTTGTAGAGGTAAGTTGGTAAGTATATAGAACGGATTTTAGCATCATGCTGTATTACGATAGACTTGAGAAATTTACACGGTGAATCCATCAATGCATATCAATCTATTTCCGTCGACATCATAGCGCGTCAGACACTATACGATAGGAAACCATTGTGTTTCACGCATCACGAATAATACTAATGACGCGCTTGTTCAGCGGTAGGTAGGCATTCGCAGCGCGTCTAATGGCTTCTTTGGAAACGGTGGCAATCTTTGCTTCGTATTGGTTCGCGTAATCGTAGCCGAGTCCGTAGAGTTCGTCTAGCACGGCGATTGACGCCTGAACGCCGGCGGTTTGGGTACTAAGCAGATAGTTTGTCAGACACATCTGTTTCCCACGCTCTAACTCCGAATCAGAAACCCCCTGACGTTGTAGATTTGAAATATCTTCGTCAATCAGTGCTATCAACGGCTCCATGTGATTCGGAACTGTGCTCCCGCAAATTGCAAGGTAGCCGCAGTCGATACCAAAGTAAGGATAACCGTGAAGATGATAGACCAATTGCTCATTGCGGAGACGCTTATATAATCGTCCCCCTGGCTGTCCGACACCGAATAACAGACTGCTAAGGACTTCGACGACTTCACGATCAGCATGTTGCATAGGAATCCCCGGATAGCCCTGAAAGATGACGGCTTGTGCCAAGTTCTTGTGTCGCTCAACACGACGGACATTGCATAACGGTGGTTCGACAGGCACTGTTGGAAATGATGTCTTAATCGGAAGAGACGCGCCAAGATACCGTTGCACGAGGTCTTGGACGTGTTCCGACTGAACATCGCCAAAGACACCGATGACCATGTTGTTGGGCACACAGTAACGCTGATAACGATCTAGCACATCTTTACGAGGTAACGGTTTGATCGATGTAATAGATCCGGCTGCGCGCAGCCGATTGGGATGTGCTTGAAACATTACTTCAAGAAATTGACGTCTGCCTAAAGCGTACCAATCATCCTCTTCCGCTTGAATGCCAACGATTGTCTCCAATTTTAATTTTTCGAGCGCGTCTACATCAAAAACGGGATTGAGGAGCACATCTGCCAAACATTCTAAACCGTATTCTATATCTTGACGAAGTAGATTCACAGTGATACCGAATGCGTTGTGTCCGCTTACTGCGCCTATGCTGCCACCTTTTGCCTCAATATCTTCAAAAAGCACCTCCGCAGAACAGTCTTTCGTTCCTTTTAACAGGAGGTTTGTCATGAGATGGAAGGCCCCGTTATTCTCTTCTGTTTCAAATCGCGTGCCTCCGAGAAACATCGCTTGAATAGAAACAACCGGCGCAGTATCAATAGACTTCGTAATTAGACGCATACCGTTGGAAAACAGATGCTTCTCAGCGGCTGAAGGCACTGATTGCGCTTGAGGAATACGGACAGATGACGGGCTTTCTTTCGGCTGAATTGTAACCGTTGTGAGATTTTCTGGGCGAAAGTAAGTTTGTGCCGCCCGTTGTATATCCTTCGGCGTTACGGCACAGATCTGCTGAAGGTATTTCTCATGAAACCGACAATCCCCCGTCGTGAGTTCGTCAACACCAAGCATCGCTCCCTGTTCTTCAACAAACTGTAACGCAAAGAGATACTCGCTTGTTTCAATGGTTTGGGCACGTCGCAACTCGCTCTCTGACACCGACTCAGATTTCAGCCGTTCAATCTGTTCAAGTAATCTCGCCTCTGCTTCGGATAATTTGCCATGCACAAGCTCTGCTTCAAAGCCGAAACAACCACCATCGTATCGCGGCGTATCTGACCACGCCTGAATGTCATACACTAGCTGATGTTGATTTTTCAGGATCTGGATAAGCCTCGAACTTTCTCCGCTGCCCAACACCGTCGCAATCAGGTCCAATGCCGGCGCATCTTCGTGATCGATAGGGACCCCATGATACCCCATCACTAAATACGCCAATTCCACATCCATATACCGTTCAGCCCGTCGAGCGGCAAGTTGGCGATGCTCGCGCGGAAGTTCTATTGCGGGCGGGCTACGACGCGGAAAGTCCTCGAATGCCACTCCAATCTTCCCAAGCATCTCCTCTGATTGGAAATCGCCGGTAGCCACAAAGATTAAATTATCAGGAACATAGTGCTGTTGATAGAATTCAACGAGATCGCTTCGCGTCAACTCCATGAACAGTTCTTTGTATCCGCCCACCGGGAAGCGTACTGGGTGTTCACGAAACGCAGTCTCATAATAGAGGTCATACAGCAACTGAGTCGGTTCATCAAGTTCACCATTCAGTTCGTTCCAAATGACACCACGCTGAATCTCTACCTCATCAGATGGAAAGGTGGAATGTTTGAGGCAGTCAGATAGAAGATCAAGGGCTTGTGTTAAATATTGGCGGGGAGTGGTGATATGATATTGGGAGTGATCTTTCGTCGTGTAGGCGTTGGAAGCATTTCCCATCGCCTCAACGAGATTATCAATTTCCTCGCGCGTTCGTCGTTCGGTCCCATCGTCGATGAGATGTTCGATAAAATGGGAAATGCCGGACCCTAAATACTTGCCTTCGTGGATGCTTCCAACCTTGACATAAGCTTGGAACGAGATAATCGGAGCATGATGATTTTCTTTAAGAATTACTGTTATGCCGTTATCCAAGACAACCCGTACAGCCTCGATTGGCGAGGTTTGGTTGGGACTTCGACCAAGATCTCTGGATTGGGGTTTCAGTCGATCCAGATCAGCTATTCCTCTTCGTCGTTTCAATCTTTTCGGCTAGCCTCTCAATTGCTGCGTTAGAAGTCAAAACACCGATTTCAACTTCATAATGTCTGCGTCCACCCGGTTCCAGAAATTCCAGCGTCCCTCGTTCTCTCTCCTTTGATCTGCCATCAACCCAGCAGTTTGCTGGTTCCAAGCCAATCACATAGAGGCCCTCACCGTTCATTTTCCACTGAACGAATTTGGGAAGCTGCGTTTTGTGGTATCTTACGTACAGCCCAAGCCCTTGTCCATTGTTGAAGGACCGATTGACCAGAGCAACATAGATATGGTTATCCTCATCCGCTTCCATCTCATGGTAATACACTTCTTCATGAAAACCGACAGTAGGTGCTTCGCACCGCGCATGGTCGCTCAATTTTCCTGCCGAGTGTTCATCTATTGGGGTAACTTTCGACGAAGGGACAATCAACTCGGAACCTTCAGCAACGATTGGAAATCCGGGGTTGATATGGAATAGGTACATGTGCGGTGTATCCTGATAGCCAAGATTCTCAACAATATCTTCGATACGAAGTTTTGTTGAGCCAAGTTCTGTCCAAATACGACGGGTTCGACAGAGGTTTTCACCGGAGACCGTTGTTTCTGTCACCTTGCCTTGAACCCACATGATATACCGATCTCCCTCCCAACGGCTATCGATCCATACATTTTGGGCAGGGGTATAAGAGACACGGCCGTGTAAGCCAAGCGATTCTTCTCCATCGGTATCCGGCTCGCCAAGGTACGTCATGCCGCAGGTGGTTAGTAACCCACCAAAAAACCCACGCAGCCAACCATTCCCTTCCGGTTCATAATAGGTCGGTGCGACATCGCCGGTGCTTGAACGCCAGGACAATGGAATGCCGTTGTATTCCGCATAAGAGATGTCCAATCCGCGGTCCGGCAGGACAGAAAAATTTAACCCTGAGCCGGTCCGAAAATCAACACCAGCCACCCCCTTTTCCGATCCGCTCGCTAATTCATACTGCTTCACACCGGCAATTTGGGAAATGTCTCCGATATGTCGAAGCAGCTGTAGACGATGGTACTCCTCGCCATATAGTCTAATCACATCTATCTCTCCTTTCATACTTGCATTTTCTAATTTTTATCAACTTACCTCCACCTATATGGTGGTTTCTTCTCAATAGCAACTTTATTCATGCCGCAAGGCTTCGGTTGGCATCAACCGCGCCGCCTTGTAGGCAGGAAGAATGCCAAATACTATACCGATAAACGCGGAAGAACCGAAAGCAACAGCCGCTGCCCATAACGATACCACTGCGGGCCATTCCGTCTCTTTGATGAGAAACGTTGTGACTCCCCATGCGACCACAAAAGTAATGAACCCGCTGATGAGAATTCCAATCAGTCCTCCAGAGACACTCAGCACAACTGATTCGATTAGAAATTGCTGCAGAATATCACGGTGTCGCGCACCAACGGCTTTGCGTAGCCCAATTTCCCGCGTGCGTTCCGTAACGGAAACTAACATGATATTCATGATACCGATGCCGCCGACCAATAGCGAGATGCTCGCGACACCGCCAAGCAGAATTTTGAGGACCTGACTGACTTTTCCGACCTGTTCCAAAACTGCTTTTGCAGTGTAAAATTGAAAGTGCTCTTCAGAACCGTGTCGGCGACGTAGGGTAATCATCACTTCTGCCAACGCCTGATCCACTTTTTCAAAACTCTCCGCTTTCAGCCATAATTCAAATCCCCGCTTCTGGTTGCCGATGAAACGGGTCCACATCGTCGTAAATGGAACAATCAGCTTTTTATCCCAACCCTCGGTCGCCATTTTGTCGCCTTTCTCCTCCATCACTCCGACGACGGTAAATCGCTGTCTGCCAATTTTCAATTCTTGACCGATTGGATCTGTTTTGCCGAACAGATCTCTCTGGACTTCCGTCCCAATTACACATACTGATTCGTTCCGATCCAAATCTTCCTGTTGGATAAAACGCCCGGATTGGACATACCAATTGTGCACTTCTTGATAAAGCGGCGTAACACCTTCAAAGCGGAAATGCTTCGTCTCCCCTTTGTACGATATAGGTCGCGCCATCGTATCAATCTCCCCTGTGATGCTTTTCACCGACGGGCAGGACATCATAATTGCATCAATGTCTTCGTATTCGAGATATACCGGGGCTTTATTCTGGATCCAGGTGCCATCCTCTCTTTGGATCCAGCGCGGACGGAAACAGATAATTAGATCGGATCCACCCATTCGTTCAAACTCCGCTAAGACTAAAAACTTTGCTCCGTCTCCAATCGAGACCATGCCGACAACCGCAGAAATACCAATGATAATACCGAGCATCGTTAATAGCGACCTGAGTTTATTCCGTCTTAGGGCAGCCAACCCAATGAACAAGCTTTGTATGATTTGCATTCAATTCTCCTGTATCTTTTGAGGTCATCTTCATTCATACATTGAGATTCATACATTGAGACGGAATTTGGAAACTAAGGATTAACAACCACTATTCGCTGAACCAATTCGACAGGGTCGGTCCAGTAATGTTCGCGTTATTACTACTAGTACTACTTGACATACTCCCACACCCTAAAGGGTGGGGATTCTCACCCGTTCCCTTTAAGGAGTCGAATTGCTCTATCAACGAGGATTGCCCGGCGAACCGGGACTTACGGCCTCTCCAGCAAGGGTGGATGCCCCCACCCTATGGATATTGACCGCCGCATTCCGATCTCTATCCAACTGTGTGTGGCAGCTTGGACACTCCCATGTTCTATCACGAAGGTTTAGCTCTTGATTGATTGCGTCACAGACATGGCAGGTCTTACTCGAAGGATACCACTTGTCTATGAATCGGATTTCCGTGCTTTTCTTAGAAGCAATATACTTGAGTTTCTGCACAAAGTCAGAAAAACCTAAGTCAGAGACTTTGCGTCCCCAAAGGCTTTTCATGCCTTTGAGGTTGAGGGTCTCCAGTGAAATCCAATCATATCTGTCTGTGAGGTCATGGGCAAGTTTCCAGTGGAAATCTTGCCTTTGGTTCGCAATCTTGCGGTGTTTCTTTGCAAGGTTGATTCTTGCGCGTTCCCGATTCTTTGACCTTTCGACCTTTCGTGAATGGTTGCGATTGGCACGTTTGATAGTGTTGAGACCGCGCTTGAAGAATTGTGGAGAGTCGTAGTCATTGAAGTCAGACCCGGTGAGATACCTCTTTAGTCCAAAGTCAAACCCCGCGTTATTACCCGTCGTGGGTGACTCTAAATCGGTATCTACATGGTCTGTCAGAATGATTAGCCATACCTCTCCTATGCTGTCACGCTTAATCGTGCAGCGTCTCGGGGTGCCTAAGACTTCCCTACTTTTGAAATATCGGTAGATGCGTTTGCCGATACGGATATAGTTGCTTTGTAGCAGTTTCCAACCGGCTTGCTTGAGGGTGTAGGACTTGTATCGTTTACGTCTCTTGAAACGGGGACGACCGGAACGTTTGCCGCTTGTGCGGTCAGTAAACAGTTTAGAGTACGCTTTATCAAGACGTTGTATTACGTCTTGCAACGATTGACTCGGCAACTGATTCCAATGTGCAAAGCGAGGGAGCCGCTTCAACTTGGTTAAGTGTCGCATCAGTGCTTTCTTACCCGGATACTTACCGTAGATAGCATAGTATCGGCGACACAACGCCACAAAGTGATTCCATACTTCAGCATGGCTGTCAATCGTTTGCTGCAACTCACGATTCGTGTGGTTGCTATACATTTTGAACTTGTAGGTTTTCATAGGGACTCGGCTGGCTGGCTTTCATGTCCACGCAATTGGATGTGAGAGGCTCCACTAAGCAGTGGAGTTGCGCCCTCTCACGAAAACCAAGATAACTGTAACATCTTTTACCTGCAATTTCAACCGTTTTTTGACTAACAACGCACTTTGGCGCGCTACATCCCCACCCTAAAGGGAGGGGGCATTGCACGCAAGATTGGTAACAATTATAGCACGATTTACAGAGGACTGAAACAAGATTCTTAATTGACACTATATCGAATTTTTGGTAAAATGCTCGGAGGTAGTGAATACATCAGTTGCCCAATGACGTGCAACCTTGAGGAGGCGGCATGAAAGTTACCGGCGCGCACCATACTAGTTACACCGTTTCTAACCTTGAACGCTCGCTTAAGTTCTATGTTGAGCTGCTCGGCTGCGAGGTGATCTGGCAGCGCGAAAACCGCGACCAATACTTCCGCGATATTGTAGGCTATCCTGATAGTGTCGCGAAGATGGCAATGTTGAGTGTTCCCGGTTCCACCCACGCCATCGAGTTAATTGAGTACGTCATCCCGCGCGGCGTCTCCGCCGATGTTCGTACCAAAAATGTGGGCAGTTCACACATCGCCTTTCTGGTAGATGACTTGCGGGCAGCGTATGAAGAATTGTGCGCTGCGGGTGTAAAGTTCCGTTCACCGCCTGTCGAGATTACGGCAGGTGCGAACAGAGGTGCTTGGGCGATTTATATGACAGATCCAGATGGAATTACGATGGAGTTTTTCCAACCACCAAAGATAGAAACGAAGTCAGAATAAAAGTCAGCAGCAAATAAGGGGGTAGTATGGACAAGCAAGCATTACAAAATTCGCTGGACAGCTTAATCACGGAATATGTGGCTAGCAATCCACGCTCAGGTGAGATGTTTGAACGGGCAAAGGAATCGTTGCCGGGGGGGAACACCCGCACTGGCGCGTATATGCGTCCCTTTCCGATCTATGTAGAGCGCGGCGAAGGCGTCTATTTCTACGACTTAGATGGTCATCGCTTATTGGACTTTGTCAACAACAACACCGCTCTGATTCTGGGGCACGCTCACCCCGCGATTGTCGAAGCACTTCAGGACCGTGTGGCTAAAGGGACAGCTTTTTCTCGACCAACAGCCCTTGAAGTCGAAATGGCGGAGCTGCTACGGGAACGGGTGCCATCTTTGGAACGACTTCGCTTCTGTAGCTCTGGAACTGAGGCGGTGTTGAACGCATTGAGAGTCGCTAGGGCTTTCACTGGCAGACGTAAAATTGCTAGATTTGAAGGGGCATATCACGGCGTGGGTGAATACGCGCTAGTTAGCTACGTGCCCCCGCTGGGACCAGACTTGGGTCCCGCTAATCGTCCTCGGTCAGTTCCTTCGACAGCAGGACTCTCGCCAGCAGTCCTCGAAGAGGTGTTGGTGCTGCCATTCAACGACGCAGATGCCTGTGCAGAAATCATCAACGAAAATGCTGATGATTTGGCAGCTGTAATCGTAGATCCGCTGGCAACAGGTGCGGGTACGTGTCTCCCGGTAGAGGGTTTCCTGTCCCGTCTGAGAGAACTTACAACGCAGATAGGTGCGCTGCTGATTTTTGATGAGATCATCAGTTTCAGGGCTTCCCCCGGTGGTGCACAGGAACTTTACGGCGTGAGGCCTGATTTGACGTGCATGGCAAAAGTTATTGCAGGTGGAACTGCGGGCGCTGTCTTCGGTGGACGCGCTGATGTGATGGGACTGTATGATCCCACCTCTGGAGCGAAGATTCCTCAATCGGGAACCTACAACGCAAATCCTATCGCCACGGTCGCCGGACTCGTTACGCTCCAAACAATGACGCCGGAGGCATACGACAAAATCGGTGCGTTGGCACAACGGTTGGGAGTGGGATTGGAATCTGTGTTTGCTGAGGTAGGGATCGAGGCTCAGGTCACTGTGGTCGGCTCACTTTTCCGCGTCCATTTTCTGCCCCGCGCGCCACGTAACTATCGAGAAGCTGCGCAAGATGACAAGCTATTGCAGGATTATCTCTTTTTCTGGCTCTTGAACCATGGGATTCATTGGACGAGCGGTGGAAATGTGTCGCTCCCGATGACGGAGGCACATATCGACAGATTGGTGTCCGAAGTTCGGGCTGCGTTCCAACAGTTCTAAACCACAGTAGTAAAGAATTAGAGCAAATTTTAGTGGTTAGGTAAAACTAAGCTATGATGAACGGGATAAATCAGGGAAGGTAGGTAGAACAGGTCCGGGTAAGTAGGTTGTTAGATTCCTAGTTCTTTAGTATTGATTTCATAAGTTCCACGGCTATGTATCCAACGGTAGCTACTAGTGCTCCTATGATTGCGGATATAACTATTTGCCAGTTTGTTAGCCATAAGTCGAGTTTTCGTAGCGTTATATTGATACGATTTCTCTTTTTTATGCAGGATTTTTCGCCCGTCCCCCTCTAACTCCCCTACCCCCCTTTATCCCCCCGCAAGCAGGGGGAGGGAGGGGAGAAAGCAATGAATTGCGCTACTACGAACTGAAGTGCGTAAGTCCTACTCCTTATTAATTCAATTTCGCCCGCAACTCCGCAACCGTCCCCGTTCCTTTCGTCGAATTGCAAGCCCCACACAATAGCCATAAATTATCAAAATGATCCGTCCCTCCCTTACTGCGAGGGATTTTGTGATCGATGGTCAGATTCCGAAATGGGAAGAAAATCCCACAGCCCCCACATAATCCCTCTTGCAATCCAAAGAGCGTATGTTTATGCGTCCGTGCAGGCGGTGTGTCGCCCATGTCAGTGCGCTTTGGGTAGTCGTCGCGATGGACAACCTCCGGGAATAAGCCTTGATCCGCTTTAATCCATTCTACTACCAACTCCGCTGCCTTCGGTGAAATGTCGATCCCTACCCATGATCGCTGCAACCGGTCCGCCGCTACTAACGTCGTGGCACACCCACAGAAGGGGTCAAACACGACATCGCCAGGGTTACTACTGGCTTTGATGATGCGCTCTAGCAAGGTGACAGGCTTCTGCGTGGGGTAGCCGGTGCGTTCTTTAGATCGAGAACCGATGGACGGAATGTCGTCCCAAAGGCTTGGTACTTCCTCACCTTTGAGTTCATCCAAGTAACGTTTCCGCTGAATCCGCCCATTAGGAGACTTCGGAAAGTGGAGGCGTCCTTCTCTATCCCACTGTTCCATTTTTTCAAGGGAAATGGCCCATCCTTTCTCTGGTGGCTGATAACCTTTGTATTCATACGTTAGATTCGGTCGAGGGTTAGGGCTTGCAAGATTATCTATTCGATAACGACGACCATTCTCGTCACTATAGCGAAACATCTTTCTAATATATTCGGGGTTGCTTTCTCGATATTGTAGGTTAAAGGTGTATGTGCTTGATTTTGAATACCAAAAAATCACATCGCACGAGGTCCCAAAACGGTTGGTCTTACCTGCTCTGCCGGCTTTCCTTTTCCAATTAAGTTCATTCCTGAAATTGCTTTTTCCAAAGATACTATCCATGACGAACTTCAGATAATGGCTCGCTGTTGGATCGCAGTGGAGATAGATGCTCCCCGTATCCTTCAGGATACGGACCATCTCCAGTAGGCGGGTGGACATCATGATGAGGTAGCTCTGCATCCCTTTCCCATGTGCCTCTCGCGCCGCTTGTATGACGGTGTGCAGGGATGGGCTTTGCTCGGCAAGTTCACCATGTTCGGCGAGGTCAACGTCGGAGAGTGTCCAAGTGTCTTTGAAGGCAGCACCGGCGGCTCGGCTGCCGATGGGGGCGGCGTAGTTGCGGTTAGAATTGAACGGGGGATCGAGATAAATCAGATCGGCACTCGCGCTATTCATCCCCCGCATGATGTGGAGGTTATCGCCGATGAAGATCGTTTTATCCTTCCAGTTCATGGCTTCCCTGAATAAATCATCCGTAACAGGTAGGAGTTACGCACTTCAGTAGGGAACAACGATCATTGTTCCCTACAAAACAGAACCGGTGCCTAAGGATTTACTGTAGTTACCCGATTCATCGGGCATTGGGAGTTGTTCTGTGCGGCGATAAATCGCCGAGCTACAAGGCTTTGAATGTTGAACTGTGTAAGTCCTAATAGGTAAAAAAAATGAGGCTCATGTTAAGAAGTGGTGCAAAAGAAACTGAGCCGTAAGGAACAACGATCGTTGTTCCCTACGGTTTCTCTTCGCGCTTCGCACTTTCTTTCTACATGAGCCAACAAAAAACATGGATTTTCAATAGGTAGCAACTTGTGTTAGGGTTATGTTAAACTCAGAAGTTGGAGTGAACTTATCCACGTTTCAACTTTTTTAAGTCGATAACTTCGGTGCTATTCGCTTGTTCCGATTTGAGGTAGGCATTCGGATCGTAATGCAATGCCCCATCAGGAAGCCACTCCCACAGGGAGCCTAGGTCTTTCCGTATTCGATTGATATAAAACTGTGGTAACTCAGTCGTTTCTTGTTCAAAGTAAGCTCGGAGCTTGGAATCATTTTCGAGCCGTTGAAGTACTTGCACGTATCGCCCGATTTTATGGCGTCGTGTTGACATACCTCGTGGTACAGTCAGCCACCCTGCAATAGGCACCTCATTTGCTTTGCAACGATTAACAATGGATTTCCACGAAAATGTATGGCTTCCTAAATCAACCATATGTTTGTAGAATTCGGTCCATGAGTAATTGCTTGGCTTTACATTCATCATATCATTGTTCAGGAAGTGAAATGGAAGTGGAATAACGCGGTTTGCACGTTGATAATCCAGATTGAGCGGTGCGGCTCTTCCATAGGCGGTCAGCAAATTATAGGACGGATACGCGCCGGGTGTCATATCCACAAATCGTTTGGTCAGTTCAAACGGTTCAGCACCCTGGTCGGTGTCAAGTCCAAATACAAAGTTGGTTTGTACATAAGGGATATATTTCAGGATGGTATTGATTTCGCTAGAGACTTTCTGGACTTTTTCTTCTCCTACCCTCGAACCTGTCTTCGATTTGTTACCGAGGTCATACCACGACTCAATACCGGGTAGGATTGCCTTAAATCCGTTTCGCTTGAACCGTTTGAGATGGGTCTCTGACAAGAGTGATAAACTGCTTTCAGCAACGAAACTGATGCTATCCGGTGGTATCGCCTCCTCAATTGCACCCATGTAGTCGTCGAATCGAACCCCAAAATTGGGGTCATGCCATCCGACTAAAGGACGTTTGAACTGGCGCAACAGAAAACGGAGGTCATCCTTGATGACCTCAAAATCAAAAGGACGGTAGGGGATACTTGCATCAATACAGAAAGCACAGGTGTAGGGACAACCCATACTCCCAAGCATTGGAACAGCTTTGACAAGCGGTGCTTTTCGCAATATCGGTTCAATAAACGGCCAGCGCTCACGTACGCTAGGGAGTGTTGTCGGCTGCTGTTTCGCTGAGAGGTGTGTACCAATCGGTCGGTATTGTGAACAATCAGATAAGACTTCTCGGATCACAGACTTGTCAGTAAAGCCAAGAACGTAATCGAAGTATTGCTGTGCATCTTCTGGATAGCAACGGGCGTGAGGCCCACCTAATACGGTGATGGCACCCTCCGATCGAAGCCGGTTGCTCAACGCATAGGCAAGTTGTGCACCCTGCGTAAAAGTACCTATGAAGGCTAAGTCTAGGTTATCGGGCAAATCTTCAATCAAATTCCCAAAACCAGTATAGCAATGGAGTGTAACATCGTGCCCTTCTTCTTCACACCAGACACCTATCGCTTGAGGCATAACGCTTGCAAAGTTGGCATGCAAAATATGTCTGTATAAAGACCGGGTGCTACTATTGGTGGCAAGGTCAATAATCGCGATTTTTTTTCGGTTCATAGTAACTTCGTTTTGACAAGTGAGTGCGATAAGATATGCTGCTGTCGCTCACGAGCTCCAATCAAATAGGGGATGAAATGACGCTTAAACATCATGGTAAAATAATCGTGAAAGGTTCGTAGGCTTACTAACCTTTCGCGTTTCACGCTACATATTTTCGGACAGCAATGGAGGTGTTGTGCCCGCCAAAACCGAAAGCGTTGGACAGTGCGACCTGAATACCCGCAGATCGTCCTTGATTCGGCACACAGTCCAAATCACAATCCGGGTCTGGATTTTCGTAGTTGATGGTTGGTGGAATATAGTCGTTTTCCATTGCACACAAGGTGGCAATCAACTCGACTGCCCCAGCAGCACCAAGCAGGTGACCTGTCATAGATTTGGTCGCACTCATGGCAAGCCGGTTGGCGTGATCCCCAAAAAGTGCTTTAACGGCAAGTGTTTCTGCAATATCACCCGATGGCGTTGAGGTGCCGTGGGCATTGATATAATCAACGTCCTCCGGTGCGATTTGGGCATCTCTGAGCGCCAATTCCATTGACTTGGCAGCACCTTCTCCATTTTCGCTCGGGTGCACCATATCATACGCATCAGCACTCATCCCATAGCCAACAATCTCGCCATAAATAGGAGCATTGCGTTTCAAGGCGTGTGAGAGGGATTCCAAGGCTAGCACACCTGCCCCTTCTCCCATCACAAACCCATCACGCTCCTTATCAAATGGACGGCTTGCCCGTTGCGGTTCATCATTGCGCGTAGACATTGCACGCATGGCGCAGAACCCGGCAAAACTTAATGGGGTAATTGCGTCCTCTGAACCGCCGGCAAACATCACATCGGCATCGCCGCGCTGGATGATTTTGAACGATTCCCCAATCGCGTTGTTTGCGGTTGCACAGGCGGTAACAGATGCGAAGTTGGGGCCCTTGAGTTTCAAATGAATCGAGATCTGCCCAGCTGCCATGTTAATAATCTCGTAAGGCACAAAAAACGGGCTGACCCTTCTCGGTCCTTTTTCGAGTAAGATTCGGTGATTTTCCTCTAGGACACCGATGCCACCGATTCCGGATCCGACGCCGACGCCAACGCGGTAAGGATCTACTGCCGAAAGATCGAGACCCGCATCCTGTTGGGCTTGGATTGCAGATACTAGTGCATATTGGATGAATAACGGCAAACGCGCCACAGCCTTCCGCGGCAGATATGTCTCCGGCGCAAACCCCTTGATCTCACCCCCAATTTGGGTACGAAAATCTTGCGGATCAAAATTTGTAACCCGATCGATACCGCTTTTGCCTACCGCAACTGATTCCCAAAACTCATCTTTGGTGTTGCCTACGGAACAGACAACTCCCATCCCAGTGATAACAACTCGATCCCCCACGAATATACCTCTTTCGCTTTAGCAATATAGGAATAGATTAGTGGAAGGAGAATGTGTGCTATTACATAACCAAAGGTTGATAGCACACCCTCCCCAGATAATAAGCAGAGTACCGTCTACTGGACTAGTAAATGCGAGGCTCGAATTGAGCCAATACACCCGTTAGGCATTCTCATCTAGGTAATCAAGTGCTTGTTGCACAGTGCGAATCTTTTCGGCTTCACTGTCTGGAATTTCAATATCAAATTCCTCTTCAAGTGCCATGATGAGTTCGACTGTATCCAACGAATCAGCACCTAAATCATCCATAAACGAGGCATCAGGTTTAACCTGCTCTTCGTCAATCTGTAACTGATCTGCAATCATTTTGATAATTTGATTTTGATCTACTGCCATTGATTTATTAACCTCCAAAGTTATTGAAAATTGTATACGGATTCACTTACATAAACATACCGCCGTCAACTTGGATGGCTTGCCCTGTAATGTATCGGGCGGCATCTGACGCCAAAAACAGAGCAGTTTCTGCAACATCTTCTGGTGTGCCGAAACTGCCCGCTGGAATCATTTCTAACATTTTCTGCTGGTCTACTTCCGATATTTTTTCCGTCATATCAGTTGTGATAAAACCGGGAGTAATTGCATTCACCGTGATACCGCGGCTGCCTGCCTCTTTGGCAACAGATTTTGTCAAGCCAATGATGCCGGCTTTGGAAGCGGCGTAGTTCGCTTGTCCGGCGTTTCCTGCGACTCCCACAACTGATGAAATATTAATGATTCGTCCACTTCTTTGGCGCATCATCGAACGGATAACTGCCCGCATACAATACGCCGTTCCGGTGAGATTGGTTTGTAAGACCGCATCCCAGTCCTCATCTTTCATCCGCATAAACAAGGTATCGCGGGTAATTCCAGCATTATTTACAAGGATATCGACACGGTCAAATTCTTTCAGCGTTAAATCTACGAGTGCCTCTACATCAGCTTTGTTGGCAATATCGGCTTGCGCCGATTTTGCGTTTCCAGACTCGTCTGAAAGGGATTCAGCGATAGTAGCAACCGATTCAGCGGAGCGCGAACAGAGCATCACACTTGCACCTTCCTGACAGAATTTTCGAGCGATCGCCTCCCCAATTCCACGCGATGCACCTGTCACAATTGCCACTTTATCTTTAAGTGTCATTTAATCAACCCTTATACGCTATATCCATCAGTTTATCAAAGCTCTTGGTATCCTCGACATTCAGGCAAATCGCTTCCGGAAGGGTACGACGAACCATCCCAGAAAGCACTGTCCCAGGACCTACCTCGACAAAGTGCGAGATACCGGCAGCACCGATAGTCCGTATTGATTTCTCCCACTGAACGGCGGACGTAACTTGCGCTATCAACAATCGGCGAACTTCGTCCGCAGTTTGTACAAAGTTACCCGTTACATTAACAGCGACCTGAATACTTGGATCATTGAATTGGAAATCATCAATTACAGTTTGAAGACGCTCTTTTGCAGGGCCCATCAAGGAAGAATGAAATGCGCCACTCACTTCAAGTCGGAGGCAACGTCTGGCACCTGCAGCCTTCGCGCTATCCATGACCCGTTCAACAGCGGCAGTATCGCCAGAAACAATTAGTTGCCCAGGACAGTTGTAATTTGCGATTTGAACCACCCCGGTGCTTGCATCGGGACCCATAGAAGTTGCTTCTACAGACGATGCAACTTCGCAGAGATCTTGTAACGTTGTTTCATCCAATCCCAGAATTGCAGCCATTGTGCAATCTTGCCGCTGGGAAGCCTCCGCCATGACTTTCGCCCGATATTCGACCAACCTCAGCGCATCTGAGAAGGCAAGCACGTCCGCCGCAACAAGGGCGGAATACTCTCCGAGGCTATGACCGGCAACAGCTTTCGGTGCAATTCCGTGTTCGCTCAAGACTCGCAACGCTGCAACGCTGCATGTCAGAATTGCCAGTTGTGTATTTTCCGTCTGTTTCAGTGCTTCCGCGGGTCCTTCAAAGCAGAGCTGGCTCAACTTCCGATTCAGGATTGTGTCCGCCTCGTCAAAGACCGTACGAGCTGCGGCGTATTCTTGGGAAAGCTTCAAACCCATTCCCACTTTTTGGGCACCTTGACCGGGGAAGAGGAAAGCGAGTGAGTCTTTTATCGAGGATTCGATCATATCAGATATGAAACCTAAATCTCTGGTTCGCTTAGAGCTTGATCAGGGTGCTTCCCCACGTCAGTCCGGCACCAAATGTGACCAGCAACACTAAGTCGCCCGGTTTAACCCGTCCGGACCGGAGGGCTTCGTCAAGTGCAACGATTGTGGTAGCAGCAGAGGTATTTCCGTACTTATCAACATTGATATACACTTTTTCTGGATCAATCCCAATCCGCTCTCCGACAGCTTCAATGATGCGGATATTCGCCTGATGTGGGATAAGCAGATCGATGTCATCAATGGTCAGTCCTGCCATGTCCAATGCACGTTGAGCGGCTTCTGGCATAATACGAGTGCCGAGTTTGAACACCTCTCGTCCACGCATTTTGATCGAATGCATTCTGTTATCAATGGTCTCATGGCTTGCCGGAAGGCGTGTGCCGCCGGCGGGTATTCCTAACAGATCAGTATCGGCATAATCACCATCGGATCCAATATAAGACGCCAGAATTCCTTTTTCCTCATCTGTTCCTTGCACGATTGCAGCACCTGCGGCATCTCCGAACAAAACACAGGTGTTCCGGTCTTCCCAATTAAGAATTTTATTAAAAACTTCTCCACCGATGACTAGAATTGTTTGATAACGTCCGGACTGGATCATACCGTCGGCAAGATCGAGTCCATAGATGAAGCCCGCACAAGCGGCTGAAAGATCGAAAGCACAGGCATTTTTGGCACCAATGCCTTGCTGCACATAGCACGCAGTTGAAGGAAAAAATGTATCGGGGGTCGCAGTACCAACAATGACCATCTCAACGTCAAGCGGATCAATCTCAGCGGCTTTAATAGCTTGGCGCCCAGCCCGAACACATAAATCCGAGGTTGCCATATCGGGATCGGCGATACGCCGCTCTACGATGCCAGTTCGCTGTTGGATCCATTCATCGCTAGTATCGACCAGTTTTTCTAGGTCAAAGTTTGTTAAAATTCCCTCCGGCAGGTATGAACCCGTTCCGGTAATTGCTGCATGTCGAGCCATTATGATAGCGTCCTTTTTGATTTCAATCGTTATTCAATCCCACAATTGAAGCTGATTATAGTATTGGCTTAAACTTCTTCAGCCGTTTTCACCACAACCCGCCCGTTATAGTATCCACAGCTCGGACAAACACGATGAGATAGGATTGTTTCTGAACAGTGAGGACATGTTGAGACAAATTTTTCCCCAAGTGCATGGTGGCTTCTTCGCATTCCTTTTTTTGATTTTGAAGTTCGACGTTTCGGATGTGCCATAAGTCATCTCCTTATTACCATGTAGTATTGTATATTTTAGAATCAGAGCAATTAGTTTTCAAGGGTGTGGTCAGGCGAATCGAGTAGATCCGCCAAAGCAGCAAATGGAGAGGAACTCTCTTCAAAAGTCTGACAACCGCAGTCAACGACGTTGAGGTTTTCTCCACATTGCGGACAGAGTCCCTTGCATTCTTCCGAGCATAGGGGCCAATTGGGTATTTCAAGTATGAGGCTTTGCCGGGCTTCCTCCGATAAATCGATTGTATCTCCCAAATAGTATCGCTCGCCGGCATCCGCTTGCCACGGGTCTGAGGGGGCCGCTACTGCATCTGTTGGACAAAACTGGACTTCAATGTCCCCCGAAATGCTGGTCGCAAACGGCTCAATACAGCAACCACACTCGACCTCAACCGATGCTGAAAAACTCCCTTTCACGTAAACATCTTCCACGCGGCGTGAGAGTTGGAGATGTCCGTGAATCTCTCCAACAAATTGTGCTTCTTCTAGCACCAAGTCAATTTCCGCCGGAGGAACCCAAACCTCATGTCGTGCGGATTGGCTGTCAGAGATTTCTCTGACAATGAATTCGAGCGTTTTCACGAAGACGTACCTCCGAGTTCAAATCGATCGTGAATTGTACGCACAGCACCTTCCGTTTCACTCTCATCAATCACACAGGAAATCGTGATTTCCGAAGAGCTGATCATCTGAATGTTGATATCGGCGTCAGCGAGGGCTTGGAACATACGTGCAGCGATGCCCACATGGCTCTTCATCCCAATTCCAACTAAGGAGACCTGTGCAATGTTCTTATCCGGGCTAACGTTGGTGAAACCAACTTGCCCTTTGAGTCCTTCGATGATCTTGATTGTTGCTTGCAGGTCCTCCTCAGCAACCGTAAACGCTAGGTCGGCTGTCCCCCCCGGATTTGTCGTCTGAATGATCATATCAATACTGATGTGGGCATCAGCAACTGCCTGAAAAATACGCGCTGCGATTCCTGGTTTGTCAGGGACACCAAACAGCGATACCTTCGCCTGATCTTTATCAGAGGTCACCGCGCTGACGACAACTTCTTCTATCATCTCGTCTTCCTTTACCACCATTGTGCCTTCGGCTTCACTGAAACTAGAGCGGACACAAAGGTGAACATCGAATTTCTTCGCAAGCTCTACACATCGGGAATGCAAAACCTTCGCACCGAGCCTCGCCATCTCAAGCATTTCATCATGGGTAATCTGGTCGTGTTTACGGGCATTTGGAACGATACGTGGGTCTGCGGTGTAAACACCTTCTACATCTGTATAAATCTCACAACGATCAGCCCCCAACGTTGCGGCAATAGCAACAGCAGTAGTGTCGGAGGCACCCCGCCCCAGGGTCGTAATCTCGTTATCAATGGTTACTCCCTGAAAGCCCGCGAGTATAACAATCCTTCCACGCTCAAGTTCCGACAAGATGCGTCCTTTGTTGATGCTCTTAATTCGGGCATTGCTATAAAAGCCGCTGGTGATGATGCCCACCTGCGTTCCTGTGAGGGAGATTGCTTGGTATCCAAGTTCTGAAACCGCCATCGCCAACAGGGCAATTGAGACCTGTTCACCGGTGGACAGCAGCATATCGAGTTCTCGTTCCGGGGGATCTATAGAGATCTCATGGGCAAGTCGAACCAGGTTGTCAGTCGTATCTCCCATCGCAGACACAGCAACAACAATAGCGTGCCCACCCTCGTGTGTTCGTGCGATTCGCTTGGCGACATTTTTGATTTTTGTAGCATCCGCAACAGAAGAGCCACCAAATTTTTGGACGATGATTCCCACGCTTACTAACCTCTTTTATACCTTTAGGTCAAGACATTTTCTACTAACACAGAGCAGCCGTCAGACAGAGGTTTCTCTATCTGATTGCGTTACAAGCTGTTTAGGTTTCATAAACGTACTTCAAGATTGCAGCTTCGCTCGCAGGCACTGTGATTGGCTCTCCTCCGATTTCTCCTAGCGCAGTGTCCGGATCCTTCAAGCCGTGTCCGGTCAGGATGCAAACGATTGTTGAGCCCGGCTGGAAATATCCGCTCTGATTCAACTTTATGACGCCAGCAACAGAAGCCGCCGAGGCAGGTTCGACGAACAATCCTTCCAATTTTGCAAGCATTTGATAGGCCTGTAAGATTTCGTCGTCTGACACTCGGTCGATTAATCCTTTTGATTCGTCCCGCGCTTTCTCCGCAGCCCGCCAACTTGCGGGATTCCCTATCTTAATTGCGCTAGCAACTGTCTGCGGTTCCTCAACAGGATAGCCTAAAACTATCGGTGCTGCTCGATATGCCTGAAAACCAAGCATTTTGGGAAGACTCTCCGCCTTGCCACAATCGTAATATTCTTTGTATCCCTTCCAATAAGCGGAAATATTCCCCGCATTGCCGACGGGCATCGCTTGATAATCAGGAGCGAAACCGAGGTGGTCAATGACCTCAAAGGCACCTGTCTTCTGTCCTTCAATGCGATAGGGGTTAAGCGAATTCACCAGATGAATAGGATGCTTTTCGGTAATGTCTCGCACAAGCTGCAGTGCCTTGTCGAAATTTCCATCGACCGCAAGGACTTTTGCACCGTGCATCAATGCCTGTGCCAATTTTCCAAGGGCGATTTCTCCCTTTGGAACGAGCACGATACATCCTAGTTTTGCTTTGGCAGCGTAGGCGGCAGCAGACGCCGATGTGTTACCGGTTGAGGCACACATTACCGCTCGGGCACCATCCTCAACGGATTTGGAGATAGCAACGGTCATGCCTCGATCTTTGAAGGAACTCGTCGGATTTAGCCCTTCGCATTTCAGGTAGAGGCGCAGGTCGTTACCGATTGCCTCATTTAAGTTTGTCGCCTCAATGAGGGGTGTATTCCCCTCCTTGATCGTAATAATTGGGGTTTCTGATGTAACCGGTAGATATGCACGGTAGTGATGAATGACACCGTTCCAGATCATTCGCTGCGATTTCCTTAAAAGGCAACTTCTTCTTCAATGCGGATCAGTCGGCTTGTCCCCTTGACAACATCAAGTGTATCAATCTCTCGAATTGCCATCTGCATGTTTTTCTCAACAGCTTTGTGTGTTACGATAACAAGTGAAGCAGTATCGTCAATTTCATGGCGTTCTTTCTGGATGACGGATGCGATGCTGATACGGTGTTCTCCGAGGATATTGCTAATCTGTGCTAACACTCCCGGCTGATCTAGAACAACGAGACGGACGTAGTAACGGGTTTGAACATCATCAATGGGACAGAGAGAAATGTTGGCTTGCGATCCGGAGAGCCAACCACGCGGGACTTGAGATCTCACCTTACCGCTAATCGATTTCGCCGCATCAATAATATCCGCGACAACGGCACTCGCTGTTGGCATTTCGCCGGCACCTTGTCCATAGAACAGGGTTGGGCCAACGGCATCGCCAATGACACAGACAGCGTTGAATGCACCGCCAACATTTGCGAGCATACTGCGCACGGGCACCAACGTCGGGTGGACACGCGTTTCAACCCGGTCTTGATTGAGTTTCGCGATAGCAAGGAGTTTGATCACGTATCCGAGTTCACGAGCGTACTGAATTTCATTGGGCGTGATATGTGTGATACCTTCCGTGTAAATCCCATCCATCGGCATGGCAAAACCGTAAGCGAGAGAAGTGAGGAGGGTCAATTTATGTGCAGCATCAATCCCTTCAACATCAAATGTCGGATCTGCCTCAGCATACCCTTTGGCTTGCGCATCTTTCAGCACTTCGTCAAAATCGACTTCGTTTTCGTGCATCTCCGTCAAGATGTAGTTGCAGGTGCCGTTGATGATGCCGTAGATTGAATGGATGCGGTTTGCGGCGAAACTCTCCCGTAGGGTTTTGATTATTGGGATGCCCCCGGCCGCGCTCGCCTCGAAATTCAGACTGACATTATGCTTATCAGCAAGTTGAAAGAGCTCAAATCCGTGCGCTGCCAACAACGCCTTGTTCGCTGTCACAACATGCTTGCCGTTACGGATAGCTTGAGTGACTAAAAGACGCGCTTCATCGGTGCCGCCTATCAACTCTACAACTATATCGATCTCAGGGTTCTCGACAATCTCGGCGGGATTTGTCGTCAGACGATCCGCGCCCAATTCAACCCCGGGGCGAGATGCAGGTAACGTACGCTTTGCAATTTTGATTAAACGGAGTTGAATCCCGGCATTTTGTTCAATCAGATTGCTCTGGTTGAGCAAAATTTTGGAAACACCCGTACCGACTGTGCCCCAGCCAAGAAGCCCCACATTGATGCTGTTATCCACCACTACCTCTCTACACAAAAAAATCGGGGCGACTGGATTTGAACCAGCGACCTCTTGAACCCCATTCAAGCACGCTTCCGGACTGCGCTACGCCCCGACTATAATTTATTCAGATACAATACGGGTAAATGTTAGCACTGACCTACTCCCAAGCATAAATGCTTGGGATTCTTTCGACAGACTGACTCCCGTTAAGGTTGCTGTATTCCCGCTTCGGCGAGACACGCTCTGAAAGCCAGCGTCTTACCGTCTCTCCACGGGCGTTTAGACTCTCTGCGTGTCCCGCAGCGAGTATTAATTTTAAGGGCTTGGTTATCGCCCAATGCGCCTTTTACTCTCCATGCTATAGGAGTGTGGGAGACACCACTTAGCAGTGGCGATAGCATTCCCCCACAAGGCGATATATCAACTATACCATATTTTATTGAGAAAAACAAACAAAATTAAAGGGGTTGGGCCCAACGCTAAAGCATTGGGCTTGCTACTATTTAGCAGTCAAGAAAAAAATTAAGAGAAGGTTCATGTAAAAAGAAGGTGCAAAGGTATTAAAGCATCCGCGAATTAACGCGAATCTTCGCAAATAAAAAAACTCGTATCAAAAGAAAGTGCAAAGAACGAAGAGAAACCGAGTTTTCAAAAAAACTCGGTTTCTGTTGTACGACTTCTTAACATGAGCGTAAGAGAAAGGGGCAAGATGGGAAGGTGATTCCGTTACACTAGAGTAGCAAACCAATCCCGCACTCGCACTTTATCCATGTCGTTGCCAAAACCGAGACTGAACCAGCCGGAATAGCCGTCCGTTCTCAACCGCGCAAACAACGCTTCAAAGTCAATCGTCCCTTCACCGGGGACGAGATGGACCTCATAATCGCCTGTGTTATCGTTAAGGCGTACCTGACCAATATTCTCCACACCAAACGCATCAAGGAATCCCTGCCAGCCCTCGGGTACAAGATGGCCGTGGGCAACATTGAACGCCCACTTAAAGTACGGCGATTGAATCGCATCGAAGAACCAGTGCGTCTCTTCGACGTTGTGCGGAATGTAGTGGATTTCGGCATGGTCGGGTTCTTTGTTGTGGTTCTCGAAGAAGATGGGGACGTCTACTCGCTCTGCTCTGTCCACCAATCGCTTCATCCGTTCAACCGCCACTTCCCGTCGTCGTGGGACATCACCGAAATGATACCCTCCATGCCCCACGAGCCAACCGCAGCCGAGTCGGGCAGCCAAGTCGAGGTTAGCAAACAGATATTCATCCACCGCTTCCGCCATGATAGGCACATATTCGGCGTTATTTATAGCAGACGATGGATGGATGCCAATGGCAATATCATGCCTTTCGCAGAGGTCTCGCACTCCCCGAACACGCGCGGCGTCGAATGAGGCAATGTCATTCGGGGGCAGGTCTGCTTGAAAATCAATGTACCAAAAACCATTTTCGGATGCCCAGTGAATCAAGTCCTCAATCGGTTGACCTGAAACATCAAAGCCGAAACGATTCATCATTGCGTGTATCCCTCCTCATTATTGTGCAAAAAGTTGGCTCGTAAAAAAAGAAAGTGCAAAGCGCAACGAGCGTGAAACGTGAATACTATTTGGCTCATGCCTGCTAGGCGTCAACCCGATATCGCTCAATCGCTGCCTCATCGAGTTCGATCCCCATCCCCGGTCCTTGCGGAATTTGAACGCAGCCATCTTTCACCGTATATAGTGCATCGGCTTTGACCAGCTTATTTAAAGGTGACCAAGCGTCCTCAGGGAGGATTGGCGGGGTCGTGTAGACCAATTCCTGCATCCGGCATGTGCGGATGGTCGCAGCAACTTGCAGCGAATAGATTAGATCCATCCCGTGTGAACCGTGAAAAATACACTCCATACCAAATAGCTCAGACATACTTGCCACCTTTTTTAGTGTGGTAATCAGATTGGCACAATGGGGTTGCACAATATCAAACGCTTCGCCTTGAACATATCCCCGATATACCTCATCCGGTTGATGCTCTCCACCGGTGATAGCGATGTCTGTCTCTGCTCGCAGCCGGGCGTGCAGGTGTATGTCGCCGCGAGTGAAGGGTTCTTCCAGCCAAGTGGCATCAACCTCCTCCAATGCCCTAGCAGCACGAAGTGCGGTATCATAATCCCAAGTGGATCCTGAGTATTCCCCTGTTCTGTCTACCATCACTTCTATTTTATCCCGGCCGCCAACCCGTTCACGCATTAATCTGATGGCTTCGACATCATCCATCAGATCTGGACGGAAAATGCGAATCTTGAATGCTTTGTATCCGTGTTCTGAATATCGTAAAACATCTTCAGCCTGTTGATGTGGCGTCACGTCGGTCTGATCCGCCGCGCCGGGCCAAACACAAGTCAGGTATAAAGGGATCTCATCGCGATAGGCACCCATTAACTTATGCAGGGGGAGCCCCGCGGCTTTGCCCACGATGTCCCACAGCGCGTTTTCTGCGCCGAACCACTTGTCCAAACCGGCTTCAAGGTGTCGCTCGATCTGAAACGGATCGGCTCCCACCAAGAGCTGGCTAACAACATCGACATCTATTCCCTCGAATCCGTAACCTGTGATCCCTTCATCGGTATGGATTCGCGTAATCGCCGAAGAATTGTAGTATCTCTTCTGCCGTTCTTCCTCGGATATCGGAACTTCAACACGAAAACTCTCAACCGAAGTTATTTTCATAGCGTACCTCTCCTCATAGCAAATCAATCGGAATTCTACTACATCTAATACCGCAAATTTCCACCTATCGCTCTGCTAGGACAAATAGTGAAAGCAAGTGAGAGAGGGAAAGAAGCCAAGATAAAACTCTGCTATACACATTGCGCTCCTCCCCGATAAGATCGGGATTCAAAGCAACTGGAGCGCAGAGATTGAACAGCAAACCGATGGAAACTCAATATCTAGGTTCTGTTGACATTTCATCGCAATCAGATAATCGAGAGGTGTACGCAGACACATAGTCCTGTGTAGAGGTTGGGTTTCCCAACCCTTCGGTCACACATCATAGACAATTTTGAACTGCTGCAGTCGATTTTCCAAAATCGACGATTCGGTGTCGAGATATGAATCTCGACCTACAATCAACTCAACCCGTATGGTTTGGGGGTTCCAACCCGCGTTGGTCAATGGGCGAGGGGACCTCGCCCCTACGATTACGAACAACTTCACACAAACGTCAACACGCCCTAACAACTTGGGTTCTAATAATCTGCGACTGAGCCATCTTTCAATCGACTATCGGGCCAATCAAACTTCCGATCAGGATCTTTTCCGGTCTCAATTATCGACGCTTCATCAATCTCAACGCCCAAGCCGGGACCCTCTGGTAGCGACACGTAGCCTTCCTCGTCCATCTTCCATGTCTTCCGCGCCACACTTTCTGGCAGGACACCTTTGTAGCCTTCATGAATCAAGAAAAACGGGACGGATGCTGCCACATGTAGGCTAGCAGTCAAGCCGAGATGGGACATTGTACAATGTGGTGCGATTGGGACGTGATGGGCTTCTGCGAGGGCTGCTACTTTTTTCATTTGGCTGATGCCACCGCCATGCCCACAGTCCGGTTGAAGGATGTCAATCACCTGCGCTTCGAGGATCTCACGAACCTCCCAGATAGTCCGATCGCGTTCTCCTGTTGCTAGAGGGACAGGGACCGATTCGCGGATTTTTCGCATTACCTCAATGTTACCGGGAACCCACGCTTCTTCCAAGAAAAGCAGATCATCGGCTTTTAAGTAGCTAGCAAATTGTTTCACAATAGGGGGAGGCAGACAACTATGCGCGTCGAACATCACAGCCCCATCGGGTCCAACCTGTTCACGAGCGTCCCGTACCTTTTGAACTAGCTCTTTGATCTCTGCTGGCGTTCCTGCAAACGGTTTGGAACCGCCGGGCCCTGTCTTGATGGCTTTGGGACTTGGGTACATCCAGACCTTGTCGCGGCATGGACCGCCGAGTAATCGGTAGACGGGAACATTCCAGAGTTTGCCGGCGATGTCCCATAACGCCATGTCAATTGCGGAGATGGTATGCACCATCAATCCACCACCACGGATGTTGCGGTGGGCGCGAAAGAGTCGTTGCCAATGATGTTCAATACGAGTCGGGTTTTCGCCGATAATGATTTCCGAGAGGGATTCTGCGAGACGGCAGGTAACATCGTTTTCCATGTTATTAATCTCGCCCCAACCTGTCACTCCCATGTTAGTTTCGATTTTGACATAGGCTTTGACGCCCATGGGGAAGGCGTGCAACGCAGTGATTCTGATTTGAGATCCGCTATCTTCAATTTTTGGTTGATTTGACATAAACAGCTCCTTTACGCAGAAATGGCTTGGATATGTCTATCCAAGCCGAGCGATTTTGACAACTAGCAACTTAGAGTAACATAATAACATATCTAGTGAAAAAGGAGAACACAAAAAGTCATAGCAAGCAGCGTGTGATGCTTTTCTGTTGACGCTCCCAACAAATTGTGATATAAGATTGGCAGCGTTTCACCGATTATGATTCCCGGCAACGAGGGTTGGTAATGTGGCTGTTGCAGACAGGTGTTTGCATTAAAACAGAGGATAATCAGGAATCGGTGCATATATAAACTAGGCAACTGAGGCGAACCGGTCAGGCTATATCGAAAATGATGCGAGAAGGAGCAATTCTTGATGACTGAAGAACAAGCGGCGGTCCTCGTCGATGAGAGAAATCCGGTCTTCACAATGAATGCCTCGGAGAAATTGAACATGTCTAATGCAGACATTCATCAGCTGTATGGTGAAGTGCGTCTTGAGCCGTGGGATGAGGTGGTGGCAGGTAGTTACGGGACCTGGACGCTGACTTATACCGCAGGCAAAAAGGGCGTAGCGACGGGAGGGCAGATAAGGATTTACACTGATGCGGATTCGGATCGGGCAACACCGCAGATGAACGATCCGGCGGGTGCAGACTACCTGACAATAAAAGCACCCAAAGCCACGCGGATAGGTGTGCTGGTGCAGAGTGTGCTTTCGGTGGTGTTGATAGTGAACGGTCGAGCACTTGAACCGGGCGAGCAGGTGATTGTAACCTACGGAGATCGGAGCGAAGGCGGGCCGGGCTTCCGGTCACAGACGTTTCAGGAGGCACGACACTATTTCTGGGTAGATGTGGATACTGCCGGCGATGGAAACATCGTGACGCTGCCTGAGCCGCCGTATTTGAGCATCGTTGGTGGGACAGCGGAAAAACTGGTAGTGAATGTGCCATCAATGGTTGTTTCAGGAGAGCGGTTCCAGATCCAGATCAGGGCAGACGATGCGTGGGGAAATCCTGCCACGATGTACCGGGGGCTGGTAGCGATTCAGTCAGGAAATGTGAGGGTGCCGACGGAGCAGTTGAGGTTTGGCGAAGAGGATAAGGGGGTGCAGTGGATCGACGGGTGCACCGTTATGCAGACGGGAATTCACCGATTGACAGTGGTTGATGAAAAAGCGGGGTTGACTGCACAGAGTAATCCAACGCTGTGCGAGGAGACCAAGGCACCCTATAACCTCTATTGGGGGGATTCTCACGGTGGGCAGGTGGCGATGGCAGAGAAGATTCCCGATTTCTTTCAGTACGCCCGGGATGTCGCTGCAATCCACTTCGCAGGCTATCAGCGGAACGATCATGTGCTGTCCAAGCGGGACTGGGCGTTGCAACAAGCGGCAGAACGCGCCTACGATCAGCCCGGACGGTTTGTGGCTCTGCCCGGTTACGAATGGTCAGCCAATACGAGCCGGGGCGGGCATCACAATGTGTATTTCCGGCGACATGACCAACCCATTCGCCGCTCCGACCATAGCGGGCTGGAAGACAAGTCCGACGCTGACACGGATCTGTATCACATCCAAGATGTCTACGAGGCTTTCCGAAATTCGGACGCAGTGATTACCGCTCACGTTGGTGGTGAGCACTCAGATTTGAACTACCATGACCCCGCGTTGGAGCCAGCAGTGGAGGTGACGTCCGATCATGGGACGTTCGAGTGGATTTTGGAGGAGGCACTTCAACGGAATTACAAAATGGGCTTTTTCGGAGGCAGCGACAGTCACAATGGTCGTCCGGGGAACGATACGCCGGGTTTCCAGCACCGGCGTTATGCCAAAGCCGGATTGGCAGCTGTGTATGCCCCCGAATTGACGATTCCGGCGGTGCTTTCGGCGTATAAAGATAGACGCATTTACGCAACAACGGGCGCACGGATTTTGATGCACACCGAAGCAACAGGACACTTGATGGGAGCAGAGTTTACCACATCGGAAAAACCGCAGATTTCCGCGTTTATCGCTGGCACGGCACCGTTTGAATCGGTGGAACTATTTCGGGGACTAGAACGCATTTACAGCCATCCCGTGGATTGCGGCGTGGACAGCAACCGTGTGCGCATCCTCTGGGAGGGTGCCAGTCGCAAAAGTAGTTACTCAGGTGTAATCTGGGAGGGGAAATTGAGGATCGCTGGTCGTCGTGTTGCAAACGTCAATAAGATTCGGTTCGACAGTCCACGCTCCCGGGTGTCAGACGTGGCGGATTGTGGCTTGCGCTGGTATTCGGTGACCTGTGGCTACCGAAGCGGGATAATCTTGGATCTGACCGGGGAGAATGATGGAGAACTGGAGTTGGTGGTAAATACCTCGGTGATCACGGGACCGCTCTACGGGGAAAGCGGAATCAATCCTCCTAGGCGGATGTCCTACGCCCCGGCGGAGAAAGTAGCAGTCAATATTAACTTGACTGAACTGAAGAAAGGTCCTGTGACGCTGGAAATCGGCGGATTAAATCGGCGGGTGACGATGTCATTGGCACCTACGCTACAGGAGGCTGGCGAGGTTAAATTTTCATTTGCCGACCCATCGCCAAACCCCGGCATTAATCCTTACTGGGTGCGGGTCGTCCAGACGGACATGGAGATGGCTTGGAGCAGCCCGATTTACGTGGACTATGTAGCGTGATAACCGAGTCCAGCAGGCACAGGCAAAATACAGATGACCCGTAGTATTCGCATCGAATAGGAGGCTATGATGTTAAGCAACACCCAAATAACTGAATATCATCAGGACGGATACACCGTCTGCCCAAATTTCTTGACGCCAGACGAAGTTACTCAGTTGCTCGCTGAAACCGAGAAGATTATCAGCGGCAATACGCTCGCGAATCACGATAAAGATCGGCTGGAAATGGAACCAGATCAGCCACCAGACGGGGCAAAGGTGCGTCGGCTTTATGAACCGTGCAGTTATTATCCGCTGTTCAGGGCGTTATCCGAATCCGAAAAACTGCTAGATGCTATGGAGGGTTTGATAGGTCCGAATCTCTTGTATCACTACAGCAAACTCAATATGAAGCCACCTGAAATCGGTTCGGTTGTGGAATGGCATCAAGACCTCTCCTACTATCCGATGACAAACCGAGATTCGCTTGCCGTACTGTTTTACCTTGATGATGCGGATGCAGAGAACGGCTGTCTACAGATGCTACCCGGCCGGCACGAAGGAGATCTGCTTGCTCATACGCGCGAAGGGTACTTTCAAGGCAGAGCCACGGAAGCGGTCAATAGCTCAGAGGCGGTGTTGGCTGAGGGCAAAGCTGGCACAGTAATCTTCATGCACTGTATGACTCCACACGCCTCGATTACCAATCGCTCAAACCGTCCTCGACGTACGCTGATTCTCAGTTATCGTGCCGCTGACGCTTTCCCCATCTATTACGGGGAGATGACGAGTCATGTGGAAACGCACACACGATTGGTCCGTGGACATCGGGCACAGATGGCACGCTTTACGATGAAGGAATTCCCTGTTCCTTACTATAAGGAGAAAAGCGTGTCACTTTATGAGTTGCAGGCGCGATCGCGGAAAGGGGATATCAGGTAGCCGAAACAAATTGGAGCGTAACCAACCAATCACACCCCTCTTTAAGAATGCTATCGACTACAAATAAATGTCAATCCAACTCATTCGACAAGCCTTCAACGGCAACCGACCACCACCGAAAATGTGGCGGTCTCATGAACTGAAAGAATACTACGATGTCGTTATCATCGGCGGGGGGGCGCACGGACTCGCCTGTGCCTACTACCTCGCCAAAGAGCACGGCATCACCGATGTGGCGGTGTTAGAGAAAAGCTACATCGGTGCGGGCGGCAGTGGTCGCAACACCGCAATTATCCGCAGCAACTACCTCACCCCAGAAGGTGTGCGCTTCTATAACGATAGCGTCAAACTCTACGAACAACTGTCGGACGAACTCAATTTCAATGTGATGTTCAGTCAACGGGGGCACCTGACCCTCGCCCACACGGATGGCGGGGTCAATACCATGCGGCGTCGGGCGGAGGTCAACCAGATCGAAGGCGTTGATTCGCGTCTAATTTTTCCCGATGAAATCAAAAAACTCTGCCCCTCTCTCGATGTAAGCGACCATCCCCGCTATCCCATTTTGGCGGCACTCTACCATCCGCCCGGCGGTATCATTCGGCACGATGCGGTCGTTTGGGGTTATGCCCATCAAGCGGACGTGCGCGGTGTCCACATTCATCAGAATACAGAGGTCACCGGGCTGAAGGTACAAGATGGCAAAGTGACCGGCGTGGAAACGACTCGTGGTCACATCAAGAGCGGGACAGTCCTCAACGCAACCGCCGGTTGGGCTTCGACAATCACGGCGATGGTGGGGATTAATCTGCCGTTGACCACTATCCCCCTGCAAGCCTGCGTGACCGAACCACTCAAGCCTTTTCTGGACGTGGTCGTTGTCTCTGGTAGTCTGCATGTCTACATCAGTCAGACGGATCGGGGGGAGTTAGTGATGGGTGCGAGCGTAGATCCCTTTTCCTCCTATTCGATGGCGGGTTCACTCACGTTCCTCGAAGGCATCGCTGGTCACGTCCTTGAACTTTTCCCCTCTCTGAGCCATGTCCGCATCCTGCGTCAGTGGGCTGGTATCTGCGAAATGCCTCCCGACTATAGCCCAATCATGGGATTCACACCTGTCAATGGATTTCTGATGGATGTCGGTTGGGGCACTTATGGATTCAAAGCATCCCCCATTGCCGGCAAAACTTTGGCAGAGTTAATCGCCACCGGTAAGACCCCAACTCTCATCGCTCCCTTCCGTTTATCGCGTTTTGAGGAAAATGATTTGGTCGGTGAGAAAGGTGCAGCGGCGGTGGGTCACTAAAGCGTGAATGGAGATCAATATGTTACTTTTAACCTGTCCCAACTGCGGAGACCGAAATGTCAGCGAATTCCACTTTGGTGGAGAACTCAGTTCGCGCCCCAAAGATCCTTCGGCTCTCAGCGATGCAGAATGGGCAAATTATCTTTACATGCGCAATAATGTCATGGCTGCGCAAACGGAGTGGTGGCATCATAACGCCGGCTGTGGTCTATGGTTTCTGGCTGAACGGCATACACGGACTAATGAGGTGATAAAGACCTATCCCTACGCCAAACGTGATGCGTGAAACGTGAGCGTTGCGACTGTCTACTAGAGGTGTGGTAACTGGAGAATTAATGCGAACTGAACAAGATGCACTAACAACAACGCCCAATCGACTCCACCCAAAGCAAGGTGAGGTCATTGATCGCTCTGCCACGATTCGATTCACTTTTGATGGGGTAGAGTATACCGCCTACCCCGGCGATACCGTAGCTTCGGCTCTAACAGCGGCGGGTGTCAAAGTCTTGAGCCGCTCGTTTAAGTATCATCGTCCGCGTGGGTTGCTCTGTTGCTCTGGACATTGCCCCAACTGTCTGGTGCAAATCGGAGATGAGCCAAACGTCCGCGCCTGTACCAGACCCGTCGAAGCGGGGATGAACGTGCACGCACAGAACGTTTGGCCCTCGCTCAACAGGGATCTGCTGTCCCTGACCCAACTGGGATCGCGTTTTATGCCGGTCGGGTTTTACTATAAGACTTTCATCCGTCCCCAAAAGCTATGGCCCCTCTACGAACATACATTACGCCATATCGCTGGCTTGGGTGAGGTCAATCTTGATACACCCCCAGGCGAGTTTGACAAGCAATATCTACATACCGATGTCGTCGTAGTGGGTGGCGGACCGGCAGGGCTTAGTGCGGCATTGAGTGCAGCCGAAGCCGGCGCACAGGTGCTGCTTTTCGACGAGAGCCCAGATCTTGGAGGTCACCTCCGCTTTACCGTTCCTCTGGAATCTCCCTCGACCACCCAAGCAGCCAAAGACCTACCTGAACTGTTAGAAGCGATTAATCAGGAACCAAATATCACGGTTTTCACCGATACAAGTGTTCTGGGTTGGTATCAGGACAACTGGCTTTGTGCCGTGAAGGGAGCGCGTCTGTTCAAGATACGGACGAAATCAATGGTTGTGGCGACCGGTGCCTACGAAACACCGCTTATTTTCGATAACAACGATCTGCCGGGCGTTATGTTGGGGAGTGCTGTACAGCGTCTGGTTCACCTTTTCGGCGTCCTCCCCGGCAGACAGATTGTGATTGTAACCGCTAACGAGGATGGCTGGGATGTAGCCGCCGACCTCCAGTCGCTGGGGGTAAACGTGGCAGCTATCGTGGAAGAACGGGAGCCCAACGCCTGTTCCAGTCCATACCAAGATGGGTTGGTGAATGCCGGCGTTCCGGTGTTTTATCGGCACACCATCCTCGAAGCTCTAGGTTCAAACGCAGTAAGCGGGGCAAAGATTGCACGTCTTGACGAACGAGGCGAAATCTCTCCCGCGACAACACAATCGCTGCAGTGCGATCTCATCGTGACGAGTATAGGTTGGACACCTGCTACTGAACTTGCCTATATGACAGGTGGAAAATCGGAATACAATGAAGAACGAGCGGAAATATTACCGGTATCCACTCCACCCGGTATCTATGTGGCAGGACGAGCGGCAGGAACACACGCCGTTGATTTACAGATTGTCGAAGCGCAGCAGGCAGGATCTAACGCAGCCGCTTTTGCAGGATTTGGTGAATTCGATGAGTCGGCAGCACAATCTTCCGGCGTTTTAGAACCTCGCCGTACTTCCGATCGGGTATGCGTACCCGGCAAAAAGAAGCGATTCGTGTGTTATTGCGAAGATGTCACCGACGAAGATGTGGAAACGGCGATTGCAGAAGGATACGACAGCATCGAGTTACTCAAGCGATACAGTACCATCTCAATGGGACCCTGTCAGGGTGCCATGTGCTCGATGAACACCATCCACCTCTGCGCTCGCGCCAACGGTTGGACGGTACAGGAGACCGGCACGACGACTGCGAGACCTCCCGCTACACCGGTGACGCTAGGGGCTTTGGCAGGTCAAAACATGGAGCCGGTACAGACAACCCCGATTCATCAATGGCACCTTGACCATGGGGCAAATATGATGGTTGCGGGGCTGTGGCTGCGCGCAAACCACTACGGCGATCCAGCGGCGGAAGCGTTGGGGGTCCGTAATCGGGTCGGTCTTATTGACGTAAGCCCGTTGGGAAAACTACAGTTTACCGGTCCCGGAGTCTCTGAGTTACTGGAACGCATCTACACCAATCAGTGGGGTAATCTCCGAGTGGGACGGGTGCGCTACGGCGTGATGTGCAACGACGAAGGCGTAGTGCTAAACGACGGGGTTTGTGCACATCTGAGGGATGATACGTGGTACATGACCACCACCTCTACCGGCGCAACAACGATCTTTGAGTGGCTGCAATGGTGGTTGCAATCGGGGTGGGGGGAAGGTATCCATTTAACTGACCTGACGGATACCTATTCTGCTTTCAACTTGGCGGGTCCCCAATCGCGGGCGGTGCTAGAGAAATTAACGGAGCGAAATCTCGCCAACAAAGCCTTCCCTTACATGCGTATCCGCTCTGCTAGGATTGCGGATGTGCCGTGTCGATTGCTGCGTATCGGTTTCACCGGTGAACTCTCCTACGAAGTTCATTGTCCGTCGGGTTATGCGCTGCACGTTTGGGAAGCACTGATGGATGCAGGCAGGGAGTTTGGCATTGTTCCCTTTGGCGTGGAAGCACAGCGCGTACTGCGATTGGAGAAGGCGCACATTATTGTCGGACAGGACACCGATGCTATGTCCGATCCGCTCTCTGCTAATATGGCGTGGGCGGTAAAATTGGACAAGCCCGATTTTCTGGGAAAACCTTCCCTGATGCGAATCTCTACCGAAGGACCTAAACAACTTCTGGTCGGCTTCAAGATGGTTGAACCCGATGTTGTTCCCGATGAAGGGCTACAGATTGTTCAGCCCGAAGCGGATGGTGGTCTGAAAATTATTGGTTGGGTCACCTCCAGTCGATTTAGCCCGACCTTAGAGGAGGCAATTGGACTCTGTTGGTTGCCGGCGGATATAGCATCTCAAAACGGTGCTTCTTTTACGATTCGCATGGACGGAGATCTGGCAGAGGCGCGTGTCTATCACGGTGCCTTTTATGATCCCGACGGAGAAAGGTTACGCGCATGAGCACCCCCAAAACACCCATCAAATTGACCCCTTTACACGCCATCGCCCAACGCTTGGAGGCAACTTTCATCGAACAACGCGGCTGGCATATTCCAGAGGTTTATACGACGCTGGAAGCGGAAGTTGCCGCAGCCAATGAACGGATTGCCCTCGTTGACGAAACGCCGAATGGGAAACTGCTGGTGGAAGGCGATCAAGCCGAATCTGTGTTGATGGATGCCTTCGATTTAGGATCACTTCAAATTAACGAAGGACGCGATGGAATCTATCGGTTACGGAATGATCTCTTTTTTATTAGCACGCCCCCCGGTAGAGAGGTTAGCGCGCAAAAAAAGCTGACGACTGCATCAGCAGCATCTGAACAGTTCGTCACAGTCACAGACATAACGCACGGACGAGTGGAGATTCGGGTGATTGGTCCTGATAGTCAGGCACTTTTGAGCAAGCTGTGCGGATTGGATTTCCACTCCTCGGCATTCCCAAACGAAACGGCGAAACAGAGCAGTCTCGCCAAGACAACGCAGCTGATCATCCGCAGAGACATCGGTGGGTTACCGACATTTTCGATTATAGGGACACAGTCGTTGGGGCCCTATGTTTGGGATACTATGATGGAGGCGGGTCAAGAGTTTGGGGTTGTCCCGATTGGCAGGGCAGCGTTAGCCGCGTTGATAGAGACGTAAGAATAGGGAGGAAGGTCTCCTTTGATAGCAAAGAAACTGACGCGTGAAAACCTCATCGAATGCGGGTTGGACGAATCCACATCTGAGTGCCTTATAGAGCGCATCAATCCATTACTCGCATCGCTTCCAGCCGCAGTCTGTTGGGGAGAACTTTCACAAACCATTTTAACCCCTGACCACCCATTCACACTTCACCAACTCCTCCACAATACGGTTTTTGCCGACTGGAAGGGGGTGGCTGCCCCCGCTTGGTTTCCGGCTGAAGATAAGATTGAGAAGACAAATATCGCGGCGGTTATGCGGGAGTTAGATCTCGATTCTTACGAGGCACTCCATTCATGGTCGGTGCACCATCGCGTTGATTTTTGGGAACTGATGATTGAAAGGCTTGGGATCCAATTCCATCGAAAATTCAGTGAGATGGTGGATCTGTCCGAGGGAGATGAGTTTCCCAAGTGGCTTGTCGACGCACAGCTTAACATCGTTGAGAGCTGTTTTAACGCACCAAGTGATGCTACCGCGATTGTGTTTCAGTCGGAAGGTTCGACGCTTTCGACAATGACTTACGGTGAACTCAACACGCTAATCAATCGGGTTGCTAATGGCTTGGTGGCTGCCGGTTTTCGACCGGGTGACGCTATCGCTGTCAATATGCCGATGAACGCAGAATCGGTTGCCATCTATCTGGGTATCATCAAAGCAGGCGGTGTTGTGATTTCGATTGCGGATAGCTTTGCGCCTGATGAGATTCAGATGCGTTTGCGTATCGCAGATGCGAAGGGGATTTTCACACAGGACTATATCCGCCGTGCTGGAAAACAGTTGCCGTTATATGCGAAGGTGGTTGATGCCAATGCACCAAAAGCGATTGTGCTGTCCCGTGAGAACGAGCCCCTAATTGAATTACGAAACGGTGATTTGACTTGGGAGGGGTTTCTTGGTGATAGTGATCAGTTTGACGCAGTTGGCTGTGATCCGCATGACCACACGAATATTCTGTTTTCCTCGGGAACGACAGGAGAACCCAAAGCGATTCCGTGGACACAAACCACACCGATTAAATGTGCCGTGGATGCGTACCTACATCACGACATTCAACACGGAGATGTGTTGGCTTGGCCCACCAATCTTGGATGGATGATGGGACCTTGGCTTATCTACGCTAGTTTGGTCAATCAGGGGACGATTGCGTTATATGATGGCACCTCGACGGAAAGGGAATTTGGCGAGTTTGTGCAGAACGCTCGCGTTACAATGCTCGGTGTCGTGCCAAGTATAGTAAGGGCTTGGAAAAATACGGATTGTATGAAGGGGCTTGACTGGCAGGCTATCAAAGCCTTCAGTTCTACAGGTGAGTGTTCCAACTCGGAGGATATGCTGTTTCTGATGTCTTTGGCGGGATACCGTCCGATTATTGAGTATTGTGGCGGCACCGAGATTGGCGGTGGCTATCTTACCGGTACGACTGTTCAGCCTGCCGCCCCAGCGACCTTTACAACGCCTGCCTTGGGATTGGATATAGTCATCTGTGATGAAGACGGTCAACCCACGGATAACGGAGAGGTCTTTGTGACACCACCTTCCATTGGACTTTCTACCGAATTGTTAAATAAAGACCACCACGAGGTGTACTTTGAAGAAACTCCCCAACTGCCGAAGCAGCTACCTCTCCGTCGCCATGGCGATGGGGTGGAGCGATTGGCTGATGGCTACTACCGCATCCACGGGCGTGTGGATGATACGATGAATCTCGGTGGCATCAAGGTCAGCTCGGCGGAGATTGAGGGGGTTCTCAATTCTGTGAACGGTATTCAAGAAGTTGCAGCGATTGCTGTGCCTCCACCCGATGGCGGTCCCAGTCAACTGGTTATTTATGCTGTGCTGCTGCCGGGAGCAGATACCGGCTCACTGACTAGTTCCCTACAATCGGCGATCCGGGGGCATCTCAATCCGCTGTTTAGGATCCACGATGTCGTCGTTGTCGATGCCCTGCCTCGAACCGCCTCCAACAAAATCATGCGACGTGTTCTACGCGACGAACAGTTCCCTTAAAGGAAAAACACACAGGTGTCCGAGAGAGGATAACGCACCAGAGAGTGCCATCCAACGTCACACAGACCCACACAGCGAGCACTAACCACGGTCGGGGTCTGCGGGCGGGGGACGGTATGGGTAGAATTTCCACCCGTCAATTCGTATGTATCCCTCCGTCTCAGAGTAGTGGTTATCGTAGTAAACTTCAAAGTCCTTGCCCGCGTGTGGACCGGTGCTATATCGGAGGGTATCAATCCAAATGCTCTCAATTTCCACCCCCGGAAGATAGACATACGAATCGCCGTTTTTATCAATTAAGCTGGGCAGGTATTCTTTCTGTCCGTCAACGATGACGAAGTAAGTCCCCTTGTCATTGTCAAAGTTCACCGGTAAGAGCTCGTCCCTCTGTGAACCGGTGAGATATCTTCTGTAGCGTTTTATGGTGCCATCGCTGGGGGTCGAATGGTTGACATACAAATCACTATTGTTGTCCATGTAGCTGTGTAGGTAGCAGCGTTTCCCACCATCAACTTCAATGTATTCATGCGTTTTGATGTAGTGTGATATACAACAGATATTCTATCTGTCATGGAAATCCACTCCATATGAGCCTTACCTTAACTGCGTTATTAAAAATGATAGCGTGGGAAGCAAAGGGGCAGGGAGAGCCGAAAGTATGAATGCAGACAATACAATTAGGACTTCTGGCTAAACTGGCATGGTGAGAATGAAAATCGAATTGGCGATCACGCCTCGTTATGAAGAAGTGGGCGAATCTGCGATGTATACCTATCGAATCAGCCCATAACCAAAAGGTGCAAACAATAGAGATAACAATACGAGGTTGTTATCTTACAGGATAGGATTTGTTTACTATTCTATCTGGTGGGTCAATGCTTCGGGGTCTAGTCAACACCTAAACCAGTTATTTGTGTATCATATGAGAATCAAAAAGTCCCTAAGTCAGTTTATAAAATGATATGGGAGAGGAGATTAGGTAGGGTTTTATGTATGAATAATATATCACAATGTAGATGGTAGGATTGCTGTCTCCTACCCCTACACTGTAATATACTTTAACCAACTTCTGCATGTGCAGACCAAGTAAGGAAATCTTGACCTGATGCTGAAAGTTCAATAACTATTTTCTCATTCGGTTTAAGATTTTGCGGGTTAGTTGGACCAAGTTCAACGCCATTTGAGAGATGCACTTCTACTCTCACCCGATTCAGCACGGCGTTGGTTGTATTTTCAACCGAGCCAATAAATGATTCTTTTGTTGAATCATAAGAGAGGACAAGCCTTGCACCTCCCCTTACTTGGTCATAGTTATCATCTTTAGCGTATTGCACACTGGATTCCTCATCTTCTGCGCCATGCTGACCTTCAGCGTGTCCAGCTTCTGACGATTCGCCAGACGCAATAATATCCTGTGCTTGATTGTTATCACAACCAGTACAGCCGATAATTGCTAAAGACATTGCAAGTGTAACAAACAGGGACTTCATGATTTATCTCCTTGTTGATTGGGTTATGGAATATACTTTTGTAACTTAAATTACACTTGATAACGCAAACGCAGAGGATTGGTTTACACTTAAACCATATACTATTACGGAATGACAGAGAAACAATTTCTGGAGATTTATCCTCAAGAGATAATTCTAATCGCCGTCCCGTATCATGGCGGTGCAAGAAATTACTACATTCCTGATAAGGGAGTCGCTATTGTTAGATTCAACCAGAGAGGTAAAATCCGCAAGATTACAATGCGGAAAGTAAGACCCTATGAGTTGGAAATAGCAACAGAATTGATGAAACGCCGAAAAGCTGAACAGATTATTGATTAAATCATCATTTATAACTGTGCGAGCCGTGTGCGGTGAAAGTCGCACGCACGGTTCTGATGGGGGGAAAGTCAACTGAAACATTAGTGAAACCAACGTAATTATGGATCGTTTTTCTCAAACAGAAAGGAGACTCATAAATGCGTTATATCACTAAAGTTAATGGTTTCATGTTGGGTGTAATTTTGGTCTTAATGATTCCACTTTCAATCTTGATTGGAATGGCTGTTGCTTTGGACATCTCAATCTTAAAAGTGATTATCAAGATACTTCATACACTATTGAGACTGCTAATTGCTCTCGGTGAATCCTATGGTTGACTGCCCTATCCATACATATTTCACCCGTTCCTGCCAGGGTGGGTTGATATCTCCCCGATCATGGTACACTGGAAAGAACTCCCCTCGACGGGGGCCAGAGTCGTATACTATGCCTGTTTTTTGGATGCCGTACGGATACTTGGTTACCCAGTGAAATCCATTACCGTCTCTGTCGTAACCCTCAGATCCATTTAGAATCATGACAGGAATCGGCCGCCGTCGGTGCAGGTAAAACCTTTCCTCGTCAATGATTATGTATCTGTCCTCCCGGCGAGGATAGTTTTCAAATCCATGATACAGATTAAACATTCTGCCCTTCTGTGGACCCGTGCGATATTCTATAAAGTTTGCAGCAAGTCCTCCCCATAATCCGCGAACTGTACGGTACACATCGCCATGTTTGTCGTGGATATCCTCAGCGTCGATCAGGAAAACAGAGGACTTCTCTAAGTCCACAACGCTCACAGGCGAGGCAGACAAGTCCGGTTTTGAAGCGGGGACTCGCGCACAACCGCTCAGATCAACGGTAATGGCTACCAATAGGGCACAAATGCCTGCCGATTTCAGCCAATTCTTTTTCATGGGGCTTTACTTTCTTTCATTGGTCGATTAATGCCTGATGAATCCCCGATAAATCGGGATTAAGAAACAGGCAACTACATCGAATTATGCAATTCTAGAAAATTCCCCATTTTCCCCGCGAAATTGCACAAATTACGATATCTGTTGCCGCGTCTCGAAAATCCCCAGTCGAGATATGAATCTCGACAGAATACCGGGTGTGTTGCACGACCGTATATGGTGAATTGAGTCAAGACTATCGCGTTATGTGCTCGGTATTTTCGATTTTGGAAAATCGACCTACTTCAGGATGACCATCTTCCGCAGGAAAGACTCACTGCCCGCTTGCAACTGGTAAAAGTAAACGCCGCTTGCCACCGACTCACCAAACTCGTTTCTGCCATCCCAGTAGATCGCCTTCGATCGACTTTCGTAGACCGCCGCAATCCGATGCCCCACTTCCAGTGTGCGGACGACTTGACCGGTTAGGTCATAGATGGTCAACGTGACAAAAGCGTCCTCTGCCAAACGATACGGTATCCATGTCTCTGGGTTGAACGGATTTGGATAGTTTGTTAGCAGTTCCGTCTCTGCGGGGATCTCATACGCGATAAGGGCTGCCAACCAGACACGACTCGATTTCACATCGTCGATGGTGACGATATGCCGCACCGGTTTGACACCAATCAGCGGACTCGGTGAATCAGCGGAAATCTCTAAGACATCGCCGACCCGGGCCGCATGACCGTCGGTTAGGTCAACAAAGGTCATGTTGTAGCCGCCTTCTGCCATTTCAACGGAGGTGATTTTGTTGAGCGCGGCTTTGGTTGACAGATTCTTCACCTTGACACGGAATCCTTCCCTCGCCAATCCGGTGATTTCGTCAACGACGGCACCGTGGACATCAAGAACCGGCGTTTGATCGTTAAGGTTGTAGCTAACGAGCCCGATGGGTGCGGCACCGGTCGCGTTATTGCTCCAACCTTTACCGATGAGGGTAGCGGTCGCATTAGCAGCCGCCGTTACGAGATATGCTGCATCCCCCATGACAGGGCCATCATTCGCATCGCCCGCGGCGGCAACCGCTGGGAATCCGTCCGCCGTTGAAACGGCGACATTTGCCACAACCCCCGACGCAAACAGTCCTATGATATCGCTGATATTCTCCACTCTGGGATCATCAACGGGCAGACCGATGAGATTATCACCAGCTTGCAGGCTGACCGTTGATGTGCCGCCGCCCCACGGTTGACCCTCGAAGGTGTAGCTTATCGCGGCGGTCGTCGAAAGGATAATACCGAGGTCAGCAGTGATCATCACATCATCGCTCCTGCTGTTCCATGAGCCGGTCGCATCATCATAGACAATAGCGAGGCTAACGGTGTCGCCAAGCATCGTCTTGAGATCGCCAACGGTCTCGAGCCCTTCGACCTCCAACGGTACGTGGAACAGGCTTGTCCCCGCCGGTATCATTGAGGTGTAGGATAGCACAGTTGTTGAAACGAGGGTGATATTAAATGTTGCCTTTCCCGCGCTAATATCCGCTGCGGTGACGGTGTGCGTTTCTTCAGTAACATTGCCTTCAGTATCAGTAACTTCTATCGAAACTGTATCACCGGTGCTTGCAACGATGTTTCCTATATCGAAAAACGCTACCGAGTAGTTTCCAGCCGTATCGGTGGTGGCCATCTGGGGTGGGTTTGAACCGACGGTAACGGTCGCTGTAACACCGTCCACGGGGGTTGTTCCATCCGCTTTGTAGACGATACCTTCCACGCTCAGAACACTGACGGATTGGGGAGGCGGGGGTTGGGAGTCAAACTGTACCTCAACCCCTCTGCCTTGGAGGGCGGAAATGTGGGTATTGATGGATACGGAACTGAGGGGGTTTCCTTTCACATTAACCTTGTCCCCATCCCCTAATCCTGTATTGGAAACGAGAGGCGAGAGGTCCGATATGTCGTTGTTGTCAAGAGACAACTCTGTCAGGTTGGTGGCATGTTCAAGCCCAGTCAAATCCTTGATGTCGGCATTCGGGGCGTCAAGCCGGGTCAAGGTCGCCATGTCATCGGCGGTGAGTGGTGTCCCGGCTGCCTTACCCAAAGCCGCCTCAACCATAGCGCGGAGATTGGGGTCGGGGATGTTCACCGCAACCGATACAGCGTCAAACTCAACCTCAACCCCTCTGCCTTGTAGGGTTGGGATGTGCGTGTTGATGGATACGGCGTTCAGGGGGTTGCCCCTCACTCGAACCCGGTCTCCCTCTCCCAATCCCGTATTGGAAACTAATGGCGAGATGTCTGATATGGAGTTGCCCCTAAGACTCAGGTATGTCAGGTTGGTCAAACCCGATACCGCGGAGATGTTCGATATGTTGTTGTCGTAAAGAACCAGATATGTCAGGTTAGTCAAGTCCGATACCGCGGAGATGTCTGAGATGTTGTTGCGCCAAATGCGCAGTGTTGTCAGGTTAGTCAAGCCCGCTAGCGGGGAGATGTCCGATATAGAGTTGCGCGCAAGCCTCAGGTCTGCCAAGTTGGTCAAGCCCGATACCGCTGAGATGTCCGATATAGAGTTGAGGCTAAGTCCCAGTACTGTCAGGTTGGTCAAGCCCGATACCGCTGAAATATCCGATATGCTGTTGCTTACAAGATCTAGGAATGTCAGGTTGGTCAAGCCCGACACTGCCGAGATATCCGATATGCTGTTGTTGAAAAGAGCCAGCCATGTCAGGTTGGTTAAGCCCGACAAAGGTGAAATGTCAGATATATTGTTGATGTTAAGATTCAGTTCTGTCAAGTTGGTCAAGCCCGAAAGTGCCGAGATGTCCAATATGTTGTTCTCGTAAAGATACAATTCTGTCAGGTTGGTCAAGCCTGCCAAAGCTGAGATGTCCGATAGGGGGTTTTCGTAAAGCCACAGCGTTGTCAGGTTGGTTAATCCCGAAAGTGGGGAGATGTTTGATATCGTGTTACCCCCAAGATTTAGCCATGTCAGGTTGGTTAACCCTGCCAAAGGTGAAATGTTCGATATTGAGTTGTGCCGAAGACGGAGCCATGTCAGGTTCATTAATCTCGTCAAAGGCGAGAGATCTGATACCGAGTTGCTGTTGATGTAACCTTCCCCCTCCACATACTCAGCACCAAGATCCAGTTCTGTCAGGTTAGTGGCATGTTCTAGCCCGGTTAGCGCGCGAATGTTGGCGTTCTGGGCATCAAGCCGGGTTAAAGTCGCCATATCCGCTGTGGTGATGGGGGCACCGGACGCTTTACCGAGCGCGGCTTCAATTTTAGCGCGGAGGTTCGCGTCGGGAATATTCACCGTTTGTGCCGTTGCTATCAATTGGGAGGGGACGCCAATGGCAATGCCACCTGAATGCTGCACTCCTTGTGTGACAAGGTCTTGGACATTTGAGCCGTCTAAATTGGCACACCGGATTTTAAGCCCGATGGCATCTATCCAGTACATCTTGCCACCTACTACATCTAAAGCAAGATCATCTGGGCGCCCCACTCCTTGTGTTCGTGTGATGAGGTCTTGGACGTTTGAGCCGTCAAGATTCGCACGCTGGATTTTACTCGTGCTGTTGCCGCCATCTGTCCAGTACATCTTGCCACTCCCCACATCTAAGGCTATACCCAATGGATCCCCCAATCCTGTGACGAGGTCTTGGACGTTTGAACCGTCTAAGTTGGCACACTGGATTTTACCCGCACGGGCATCTGTCCAGTACATTTTGCCATCCGCCACATCTAAGGCAAGGTCAAATGGAAATTCCAATCCTGAGACAAGGTCTTGGACGTTTGAACCGTCTAAGTTGGCACACTGGATTTTACCCGCACGGGCATCTGTCCAGACTCCTTTATCCGTCCAGTACATCTTGCCATCCACCACATCTAAGGCAATACCCAATGGATACTCCACTCCTTGTGTGACGAGGTCTTGGACATTTGAACCGTCTAAATTCGCACGCTGGATTTTATCCGTGCCGTTATCTGTCCAGTACATCTTGCCACCTACAACATCTAAGGCTATACCGCTTGGATACCGCACTCCTTGTGTGACAAGGTCTTGGACATTTGAGCCATCTAAGTTGGCACGCTGGATTTTACTCGTGTAGGTACTCCAACCTGTCCAATAAATGAATGGATGCCGCAGCTGAGACACAATAGGTGGCTGTTTCACCGTAAATTGTACCTCAACCCCTCTGCTTTGGAGAGTTGGGATGTGCGTGTTGACCGATACGGCGTTTAGGGGGTTGCCCCTCACATTAACCTTGTCTTCATCTCCCAATCCTGTATTTGAAACTAACGGCGAGAGATCTGATATACGGTTGTTGTCAAGAGACAGTTCTGTCAGGTTGATGGCATGCTCAAGTCCAGTCAAATTGCTAATGTTAGCGTTTGGGGCATCAAGCTGGGTCAGCGTCGCCATATCCGCTGTGGTGATGGTGTCATCGGGCACTTTGCCGAGGGCCTTTTTAATCGCAGCGCGGAGGTTGCGGTCGGGGATGTTTACCGGTGTCGGGGCGTCAAACCGTACCTCAACCCCTTTGCGCTGGAGGGTTGGGATGTGCGTGTTGAGGGATACGGCGTTGAGGGGGTTGCCCCTCACATAAACCCTGTCGTCCTCTCCCAATCCCGTGTTTGAAACTAACGGCGAAATGTCCGATACTGAGTTGCCGTTAAGCCACAGGTCTCTCAGGTTGGTCAAGCCCGCAAGTGCTGAAATATTCGATATAGAGTTGCCCCCAGCATACAACGATATCAGTTTGGTCAAGCCTGATACCGCTGATATGTCCGATATGTTGTTATAGCGAAGAGTCAGCGTTGCCAGGTTGGTCAAACCTACAAGGGACGAGAGGTCCGATATTGAGTTGCCCTCAAGTCCCAGGTCTCTCAGGTTGGTCAAGCCCGCAAGTGCTGAAATATTCGATATAGAGTTGCCCCCAGCATACAACGATATCAGTTTGGTCAAGCCTGATACCGCTGATATGTCCGATATGTTGTTATAGCGAAGAGTCAGCGTTGCCAGGTTGGTCAAACCTACAAGGGACGAGAGGTCCGATATAGAGTTGAGGCTAAGTCCCAGGTCTCTCAGGTTGGTCAAGCCCGCAAGTGCTGAAATATTCGATATAGAGTTGCCCCCAGCATACAACGATATCAGTTTGGTTAAGCCTGATACTGCTGAGATGTCCGATATAGAGTTGCCATTAAGACCCAGTGATGTCAGGTTGGTCAAGCCTGATACCGCTGAGATATCCGATATAGAGTTGCCCTTAAGACCCAGTGATGTCAGGTTGGTCAAGCCTGACAAAGGGGAGATGTCTGATAGGTTGTTGCGGTTGAGAGACAACGATGCCAAGTTGGTTAAGTCCGATACCGCCGAGATGTCCGATATAGAGTTGCCCCTAAGACTCAGGTATGTCAGGTTGGTCAAGCCTGATACCGCTGAGATATCCGATATAGAGTTGCCGCCAAGCACTAGTGATGTCAGGTTGGTCAAGCCCGACAACGGTGAGAGATCCGATACCGAGTTGCTGTTGACCCACCCCTGCCCCGATACATAATTCTCATCAAGGTCCAACCGTGTTAGGTTGGTGGCATATTCAAGCCCGGTCAAATCACTTATGTTGGCGTTGGGGGCATCAAGTTCGGTCAACGTCGCCATATCCGCCGTTGTAATAGTAGCACCCGATCCTTTACCGAGGGCGGCTTCAATTTTAGCGCGGAGGTTGGGGTCGGGAATGTTCACCGTTTGTGCGACAACAGCGTCAAACAATACTTCAACCCCTCTGCGTTGAAGCGTTGGGATGTGCGTGTTGATAGATGCGGCGTTTAGAGGGTTGCCCCTCACATTAATCTTGTCGTCCTCTCCCAATCCCGTATTGGAAACAAGAGGCGAGAGATTCGATATACCGTTGTTGTCAAGAGCCAGCTCTGTCAGGTTGGTGGCATGCTCAAGTCCAGTCAAATTGCTAATGTTAGCGTTTGGGGCATCAAGCTGGGTCAAAGTCGCCATATCCGCTGTGGTGATGGTGGCACCGGATCCTTTACCGAGGGCTTGCTCTATTTTAGCGCGGAGATTGGGGTCGGGGATGTTCACCGCAACCGATACAGCGTCAAACTCAACCTCAACCCCTCTGCCTTGTAGGGTTGGGATGTGCGTGTTGATGGATACGGCGTTCAGGGGGTTGCCCCTCACTCGAACCCGGTCTCCCTCTCCCAATCCCGTATTGGAAACTAATGGCGAGATGTCTGATATGGAGTTGCCCCTAAGACTCAGGTATGTCAGGTTGGTCAAACCCGATACCGCGGAGATGTTCGATATGTTGTTGTCGTAAAGAACCAGATATGTCAGGTTAGTCAAGTCCGATACCGCGGAGATGTCTGAGATGTTGTTGCGCCAAATGCGCAGTGTTGTCAGGTTAGTCAAGCCCGCTAGCGGGGAGATGTCCAATATGCGGTTGCCCGAAAGTTCCAAGTATGTCAGATTGGTTAATTCATCTAACGGTGAAATATCCGATATGCGGTTGCCATAAAGGTACAGTCGTGTCAGATTAGTTAATCCTGCCAGCGGGGAGAGGTTCGATATGGTGTTGTACGAGAGGGACAGTTCTGTCAGGTTGGTTAATCCCGCTAGCGGGGAGATATCCGATATGGTGTTGCTGTAAATCCAACGCACCTCCACCCACTCACCACCAAGATCCAGCCCTGTTAGGTTGGTTGCATGTTCAAGTCCGCTCAAATCCTTGATGTTATCGTTTGGAGCACCAAGGCTGCCCAACGCTGCCATATCTGCCGTAGTGATGGGGGCACCCGACGCTTTACCGAGCGCGGCTTCAATTTTAGCGCGGAGGTTCGGGTCGGGGATGTTGACCGTTTGTGCGACAACCGCATCAAACTCCACCGTAACCCCTCTGCGCTGTAGGGTTGGGATGTGCGTGTTGACGGATACGGTGTTCAGGGGGTTGCCCCTCACATCAACCGTGTCCCCACTCCCCAATCCCCTATTGGAAACTAACGGCGAAAGATCCGATATCTTGTTGATGTCAAGCAACAGCCATTTCAGTTTGGTCAAACGCGATACCGCTGATATGTCCACTATCTGATTGTCTCTGATACCCAGAAATGTCAGGTTAGTTAAGCCTGATACCGCTGATATGTCCGATATCATGTTGTGCCCAATTTTTATCTCTGTCAGGTTGGTCAATCCCGACAACGGCGAGATGTCCGATATGTTATTCTCCCAAAGAAACAGGTTTGTCAGGTTGGTGGCATGTTCAAGCCCGGTCAAATCGCTTATGTTGGCATTTGTGGCATCAAGGCTGCCCAACGCTGCCATATCTGCCGTAGTGATGGGGGCACCCGACGCTTTGCCAAGGGCGGTCTCAATTTTAGCGCGGAGGTTGGGGTCGGGGATGTTCACCGTTTGCGCCACGACGGCGTCAAACTGAACCTCAACCCCTCTCTGCTGTAGAGTTGGAATGTGGGTGTTGATGGATACCGCACTCAGGGTGTTTTGTGTCACACCAACGTAGTCTCCCTGTCCCAATCCCGTATTGGAAACTAACGGCGAAATGTCCGATATGGTGTTGCTATGAAGATGCAACACTGTCAGATTGGTCAATCCCTTCAGCACTGATATGTCTGAGACGTTGCTGTTCGAAAGATGCAGCCATGTCAGGTTGGTCAACCCCGATACCGCTGAGATATCTGAGACATTATTGCTCCCAATAGCCAGCCATGTTAGGTTGGTCAAATCCGATACCGCTGATATGTCCGATACGCTGTTGTCGCTAATATTCAGATCTGTCAGGTTGGTCAATACTGATATCGCTGATATGTCTGATATGCTGTTGGCACGAAGCGTCAGAAATGTCAGATGGGTCAATACTGATACCACTGAGACGTCTGATATGCTGTTGGCCTCAAGTCTCAATTCTGTCAGGTTAGTTAATCCTGCCAACGGCGTGATATCTGTTATGTTATTGTGGCCAAGACTCAGCTCTGTCAGGTTGGTTGCACTCTCAAGCCCGGTCAAATCGCTTATGTTGAGGAACCGGGCGACAAAATAAGTCAAGGTTGCCATATCCCACAGGGTGATAGTGGCACCTGACGCTTTGTCCAAAAACTCCTCAACCCTAGCCCGGAGGTTGGGGTCGGGGATACTGACATTAACATTGATATCAAACGTCGCCTCTCCCGCATCAATATCCGCCCGGTTGACAGTATGCGTTCTCTCAATAACATTGCCTGCAGCGTCGGTAACTTCTATTGAAATCTCATCTCCGGCCCTTATCACGGCGTTGGCAAAAGAGATATAGGGGAGACTGTAATTGCCATTTTCATTGGTGACAGCGACTTGCTGTAGATTACCAAAGCCAGGGGCTGTCACTATCGCACCAGCAACAGGTGTGCCATCGGCATGGATCTTCCCTGTAATCCCGACAATCTGCGCATGGGCAGCCTCACCCACAACTAGTCCACAGATAAGCGATACTACTAAAAAGTAAACCAACTTCTTGCTATTGATAACTATCATCTAAAGAGTTCCTTTCGTATAGTTTTTGATATTGGCTCATGTAAAAAGAAAGTAGGGGCAACCACCCTTGTGGTGGTTGCCCTGACCTACGGTTGCTGTTGGCCCCAATTGCCTTTAGGCAGGCACAAGACCAAATACCCGATGTGTTGCGTTATAGAATACCAACAACATTGTGCTAAAGTGTATGGCTCAATCAGCCAGAACCTGTTGCGCTATAGTGTTGGTGTTTCTCATTGAGCTAGGAGTATTGCGTAACGTTGTTGGTATCTTCGGGATTTCGCTACACTCAACCTGCCTCTACATTATAACTTGACTATGACACTCGGGTAGATTTATCTTTTGTTATGGTTAAGGCAGTTTTCTTTCAATTCCGATCTCTATCTGGCTGTCTCAACCGCTCAATCAACGATTCACGTTCTTGCTCACTGAGAGTGGAAGTGTTGATGGTCTCAATAACTTTTTCCAATCCGATGGTCTCAATGATTTTTAGGACTTACGCAGTTGCAAGATGAGGTGTTGTAGTTCGATGCTTCATCACCAATGCGGGGCAAGATGCCCCGCCTACGATGGGTGTGGAGTTGAACATGTCCCTTGATGCCCGATGAATCGGGCAACTACGATCTGAAGTGCGTAACTCCTAGATTTTTTCCGGTGGAAACAGATCCAGAATGGCAGGCAGATCGAGGTCAAAACCGCGTAGGCTTTCGAGATTCATTTCTTCTAATACCTCTTTGATAGCTTGCGGGTGCAAGGTGTCAACGAAATGACTCATTTTCCCAAGGGCTTCAATTGTCATCTTCATTTAACTGCCGCAACTGCTCAATAAACGATTCGCGCTCTTGCTCACTGAGAGTGGATGCGAGAAGTTTTACCAGATCGGAAGTGTTAAAGTACTGGAGGAACTTTTCCAATCCGATGGTTTCAATGAATTTTTCCATCCCGATATTTTCAATGACCTTTTCGGGCGGGAACAGTTCCAGAATGGCGGGCAGGTCAAGGTCAAAACCACGTAGGCTTTCGAGATTCATTTCTGCTAATACCTCCTTGATAGCTTGGGGATGCAAGATGCTGATGAAGTTTCTCATCTCACCCAGTTCGTGATAATGTTCAACCAAAGACCGCACAATTTCCCTTTCACGCGCTAGGGTCCCCTTGTAAACCATCAACAACGACAGGGTTGCCGGCGTAATCGGGAGGGTTGCGAGGTCAATTTGGTAAATTGGGAAGTGAGCGAGTGTACCGCGCTGAACTCCCGGGCCAATTGGCATCAAACCGTCAATGTAGAGTGGAAAGTTACCGGCAAATTTGCTGGCAATGACCCATAGTGTGATTTGGTTGCGATTGATAATTTTCTGCTGCATCTGGTATAAGCAAGCGTAGCTTTCGATTTGAGTGATAGTTGTCCAATTTGCCGTATCTCCCGCCCCTTTGAACTCTCCGATTGTCGGTTGTCCGAGATGGTTATACGGGTATGGAAGGGATTGAATCGGTACGCTCGGTTGAAAGAGCAGATCCATTTCAAGCGGCATTTGCCCGAGCGGAATCGAGTCCTGTATCTGGATTTGGTCGCTCAGAGAGTGCCGGAGAAATTGGGCAAGTAGCGGATGCCACTGAATAGCCATCTTTTTTGTATTTGAGTGCTTGTCGTCTTGATCCAACGGGCGATGAATTGTCCGACTACAAATAGGCGATAAATCGCCAAACTACGGTCTTGGAAACCATACCATAAAGGGTGATAAAAAAACCGGTAGGGACAGGTTATGCCATGCCCCTACCGGTTCTGTTTCTACTTCCCGTTGCCGTGCAACGCAGCGACAACCTTTTCCGGTTTCATTGGAAGTTCCATTATCCGGATGCCAACTGCGTCGGTGACAGCGTTTGCCATCGTTGCCAATGTTGGGGTGATTGGCGGTTCACCGACACCCTTCGCACCGAATGGTCCATCGGGTGCTTCCACTTCAACGATAACGGCCTCAACGGTGGGGAGGTCCGCGGTGGTTGGTACGCGATAATCGACAAAGCCCGGATTCACATTGCCCTTCTCGTTATACTGCATCTCCTCCATGGTCGCCCAAGCGTAGCCCTGCACTGTGCCGCCTTCAATCTGCCCTTCGACTGCCATCGGGTTAATGGCGAAGCCGACATCCTGTGAGGACGCCATCTTCAGCACTTTGATTCTGCCAGTCTCCGTATCAATCTCGACCTTAGCGATTTGCGCCGCAAGGGCAGGTGTCGAAGGCTTCCGTGCAAATGAACCTTTGCCAACGATGGGACCACCCGTTGTTGAGAGGCTGTATGCAGCCAACTCACCGAATCCAATCGACTTAGGCGGGTCGCCCACGGTGGTTGAAACCTTTCCATCTTTGAGTTCGAGGGATTCAACTTCGGTGTTCAACCGTTCAGAGGCGAGTTCGAGTAGCCGTTTCCGCGTATCTTCTGCGGCGAGCTTGGCGGTATTGCCCATTGTGAAGGTGACAACACTGCCGCCGGAGCCGGTGGCATAGGGTGCGGAATCGGTGTCACCACGTGAGATTGTAACTTCCTCATAGGAGAGGGTCAGGATTTCAGCGACAATCTGGGCGAGTGCCGTGTCTGTGCCGGTGATGTCTATCGAACCGTGGAAGATTCGCGCACTCCCATCCTCGTGGATAGAGACGAACATCCCACCCGGTCCACAGCCATTTGTCCAATCGCCAATCGCTACGCCCCAACCTTGATTGGGTCCTTTCGTGCGATTCTTCCAATCTACCGCATCCGCGACCGCTTGTAGGGTTTCCTTATAACCGACCTTTGGCTCGTTGGCTCCTGCGGGCACTGGATCACCTTCGACCCGCATATTTTTGAGGCGAAATTCAACCGGATCCAGGTTGAGTTTACGGGCGATATCGTCAAGCTGGGATTCGCCGGCAAACGCGACCTGTGGGGTTCCCGGTGCACGATAGGCGGCGGTGCCAGACTTGTTCGTGTAGACACCATACGCATCAACCTTTAAGTGCGAGAACTTATAGACGCCACGCAGGCGGATGGTACTGCCGATAGAAGCACCCGATACGGAACCGGAATCCCAGAAAGCCAACCCTTCACGGGCAAGGATTGTGCCATCGTTCTTCACGCCGGTTTTTAACTTAATAACACAGCCCGGTGCCGGACGACCATCGGTAAACTCCTCTTCACGGGTCATCTGAATCTTCACCGGACGACCTGTCTTTTGGGAAAGGAGAACAGCGGGCACATGCGTGAGTACGACACCGAACCGTCCACCAAATCCACCGCCCATTGTCGTCGGGATAACGTTAATCTGATTGAGCGGAATGCCGAGTGTACCCGCTACGCCGGATCGGATGGCGAAGGGACCTTGGGTGCTTGCCCAGACTGTCACTTTCCCAGTGGAATCAACATCAGCAACAGAGACGTGTGGCTCCATGTAGGTCTGATGCACCCGTGGAATGACATAGGTATCCTCTACAACCAGATCCGATTCGGCGAAGCCTTGTTCTACATCACCGGCGGCGGAGTGCGTTTCGGCGGAGATATTGTAATAGACATCTTCTTCAAGGGCTTCCAACTGTGCGTTTAGCTCGGCGATCCCTGCGCTGTGGTCTTGCGATTTGTCTCGCTCAAGCTTTCTCAAGTCGGCTCGAATCGCGCGACGGGCGGGTCCGTCTTTTGTATCATCGCTGTGCAGGTGTGGTGCGTCCGGCTGAATGGCTTCCATCACATCCTGAACGGCGGGGAGCACTTCGTAGTCGATCTTGATTAGATCCGCAGCTTCCTCTGCAATGTCCGGATCCGTTGCTGCGACCGCTGCAATCGGTTCGCCGAGATAGAGGACTTTGTCAGTAGCAAAGACGCGTCTTCCGCTCTCAACATCGTTTTGGGTGATAATTGCTCGCACACCGGGTAATTTTTCAGCTTCACTCGTATCAATATTCAGGATCCTTGCGTGTGGGTGTGCGCTGCGAACAAACTTACCGTGAAGCATACCGGGTAGATGGACATCTCCTCCGTACTGTGCCGCACCTGTGACTTTCTCAAGGGCATCAACTCTCATTACTCTTTTGCCAAGAACTGCATATTCTGACATGAAAATTCTCCTTTTTGGAATGGAACGTGAAACGTGATGATTCAAACGTAAGGGTTAAAATCTCGACTCCAATACGCAGTGAGCATCATGAATTACGCATGACTTCCGCTGCACTCATCACGGCTTCAATGATCTTCGTGTATCCTGTGCATCGGCAAATGTTATTACCAAGTGCGTGTCTGATCTCAGCTTCTGTTGCATTGGGGTTTTCATCAAGAAATGCTTTAGACGCCACGATGAATCCCGGCGTACAGAAGCCACACTGGTATCCGCCTTTATCCATAAATGCTTGCTGGATGGGGTGCAGTTGATCTTGGCTTGCAAGCCCTTCTACAGTCGTGATTTCCTTGCCGTTGGCACTGACACCAAGCATCATACAAGATGTTACCACTTTTCCGTCTACAATGACTGTACACGCGCCACAATCGCCGGTACTGCAGCCCTCTTTCGTACCTGTTAAACCGATTGTATCACGAAGGATTGCTAATAATGTCTTTCTCGGTTCAATTAACAGATCATATGTATCAGTGTTGACCGTTAAACTGACTGGATGCTTCTTCATTGGATTATCCTTTCTGTTCTCCGAATAGCGCTTGGGAATGAGTCTAAGATGAATATAACATCTGAATTTTGGTACGTCCGATGAATCGGTATTCGCTGACCTTAATTTGCTGGTTAGCCTTGTGCACGGTCGGCTGCTACTTGAAGCGTCCGTCGGGTTAAAACACCAACCATTTCCCGACGATATTCTGCCGAACACCGCAAGTCTGAAATGGGTCTTGATTGCGCTGAAGCAGCTGTAGCGACTTGTTCTAACAGTTCTGCAGTCAGGGAATTTCCATTTACAATGGTTTCGGCATCAGTGGCTCGCAGAGGTGTGGGTGCAACAGCGGCAAGCCCAATCTTGACATCTGATACGGTGCCGTTATTGGTTTTTGCAGATGACGCCACGCCGACGAAGGCAAGATCCATTACTTCTCTAATTTTTTGCTTGATGTACTGCGAACCTTCATTCGCACCGCGGGGTGGACATTTAAATGCCGTGACAATCTCCCCGGTTTCTAATACGGTTTGCCCCGGACCTAAAAAGAAGGTTTCAATGGGCACGGTACGTTCACCATTAGCACCGGCAATATTAACCTGTGCGCCAAGTGCTAGCAGGGGTGCTGCGGTATCCGCAGCGGGGGAGCCATGACTAATATTACCCCCTATTGTTGCAAGGTGGCGGATTTGAACTCCTCCAACCTCACCGGCTCCTTCGGCAAGCGCAGTGTAGCGTTCACGGATTATTGAATCTTTTTCCAGTGTGCGCATCTTTGTTAGCGCGCCGATTCGCAGACCGGTTCCTTCATCGTAGTCGATACCCACTAATCCGGGAACGTTTTCTAAGCTAATAACGTACTCAGGCGTTGCTGTCCGTGCCTTCATTTCTATAATGAGATCTGTTCCACCGGCTAAGAGCTTTGCTTTGCCGTTATATTTTATCAGCAGAGCTGACGCTTCTTCAATTGTTGTTGGTTCAAAAAACTCAAAATTCCTCAATGTGATGACCTCCCTGAAAATACGAGGCATCCCGCGCCTCGCAAAATGGTTGACCCTGAATGTAGTTTGACATGATTAAAGCATACCAAATCTGATCAGGGTTGTCAACTCTTTAATAGTTGCATCAGTTTGTACTATTCAATGATTAGTTGATGATGATCTTTCAGTGATTCGCTAGGACAGTCTGCGTCAGCCAACTGAACTGAACTTCCATTAAACTCAACATGCCACTGCGTTGTGAAGACAACACATTGATCCTCGCGCTTCAACAGATGCACGTGAGTGCATCCGGAAATGCCGTAGATATTGATGAAATCATAGATGATTTTGGGTAGCTGATCTAGCTCGCTATGTTGATGGGGGGCATACGGTCCAACCAAGACAGGCGAACGTCCTTTGAACGTACCGATGGATGACTTGGAGCGAGAAGTGTGAAACAGATGTAACACACTTTTATCGGGGGATTTGAAGAGTTTATTCCAAGCCCTTTTTAAGCTACGAAATGATCCGGAGGGCGGGGCAACATAAGAGGACAGGGAATAGGTGATATTGTTTTGTGGCTCGGTGTCCGGAGGGATATACTGGCAAATGAGAAGGGGTTTTGATTGGAACGACGCTAAAAAGTAAGCATAGCGTGCAGGTTTTTCAGCGAACAAGTCGAGAAATTCCGAAAAGTTTGAAAGTTCGCGTGATTTCTGTTCTTCGGGTTGATCCCCTGTTTGAAAGGAATGCATCCAAAATTTAAAGCGGGCGTTAATACTGGTGCGGGTTTCGCCAATGATATTTATGAGTTCAATAGCGTGTCCGTATGTATCTTCGATAGTGCTAGCGAGATACCGATGATTTTCGGCTGCGCGTTCAGTGATTAATTTGAGATTTTCAATGAGGCGCACTATCTTTCTCTGGAATATATCAAACCCCAGAGGTGCAGCGATTAAATGTTCGACCTGCTCCACAAAATTATCAGATTTCTCAAAATCTTCTGCCAACAGATTCAACTCTAACAGCGTCTTTTTTAGAGCCTCCGAGGTCAACTGCGTTATTTCTGTTATTGACTTAGGAGCTATTAATCGCTGAGAGCTATCTGTTGTCGTTAAATTCTTCTTTTCTTTCATGCGAAGTTGTGCTATAATAGGTTATTTACTCTAATGAGAGATAAGACCCTCAAATGCTTTTGTAAATTTGTGATTATAAACTGCAGAAATTATACACTATATCAATTGAAAATGAAACAACTATTTCAGAAAAAGCATTTGACATAGCGGGGTTATTGACTACGATTAGATTCTTGATGATTCTTTGACTATCTGTTAAGACGCTTTATTTTTAGAATAACCTGTCATTATAAGTAAAGATTTTAAGGAGATAACATGGCAAATTGGAGCGAGTATATTGCGAGCACGCTGGACCGGCTGTCAGGCAAGCAAAAGACTTCGACGCTTCCGCAAATCAGCCTGCAACCACGCGAGACTACTGAGGAGATCGCCATCTATGAAGGGAGGGAAACACGGCGTGAAAAGCAGGTCAAAGAACGCTTGTCGTATCAACTGTTTGAGAAAATGAGGCGACGCACTTTCAGTTGGAAATCGTATTACTACTACGATGCGTACGATATTCCACGGCTTGCAATTACAAACGAAAACGCAACGGGCACACATATTATCGAACGACGTCACTTCCTTCCAGAAGACCGGATCATTGAAGCCAACTTTTATACGAATGCCAATGCTTCTTCCATCCTTATTGATGCCAATGACCTAGCACGCGTGAGTCAGGAGATATTTGATCAACTCAACACCAGATCTATCAATTTCCAAATTTATAACCGGACTTATCCTCTGGAAATCTGGTTTGATAGCGACCAGAAGCAGACAAACAAGTTTTTTCCGCTCGGTCAACATAAAATCTGTATAGACGATCAACGGGCATACTTGCTGCGCCCGTTCCGGAATCTGGGTGCCGATGGATTTGCCGCTTTATCGAATCGATTACTCGCGCAAGAAGGTATTGCGGTCGATCCGAAAAGCACTATCGAATCATTGCTGATTGAACTTGGTAGTGAGGAACTGCTCTACCACTACCAAGATGCTCTCAATCTATATAACCAAAAAACTTCAAGGCGCCGATCTGCTGGTCTGTACGAAGATGAAGAGCAGCCCTTAATTATCACGAAAACACGCCAACGTGCGCGTAGAGGAGATACTAGTCACCGTTCACCTGTCAATAAAAGCCGCCCTGATCCGATACCGGATGAGATGTATGGGATGCTAGCCTTCGCTTTTGAGAAGAATTTTCCAGAAATTGAGGAGGATTTGATGCACATTAGCCTCGCAGCGTTGAGCTTGGATCGGGGAGCAGTTACTGATGGTTGTGCAATTTTGAGGGATAAGCTTTGCTCCTATACAGAGATGGCTGTGCTACAGGAACATCAACTTGAATATCTCTATCAATTTGTACAAAGACTACTAGCTGAAGAAAAGGAACAAGAAGAAGAGGTATACTCGCCTCTCGAAGATCAAGCGTATGAAGAAATCCTCGTCGAGTTGTTGGAGGGAATCCGTGACATTACAACAGATTTTCGCTACCTTCACTATTCCCCCATTACTACCCAAGTCGATTCGCTTCAAGAATCTGTCCAATCACTTTCACAAGCACTCGAGGATGCTGAAGATAAACAGCACCATCGTGAAATCAGTGACAGACGTGAGATCTTGACGAAGAAAGCGTTTGAAGTTCCTAACCCCCGCACCTACACCCTTGATAGAACAAAGGAACAAATTAGCTTTTACGAGCAGTTGCTGGAGATCCAGAAAACAGTTCACGATGTTCAAGAGCAAGCTAGTAATTCGGCTCATGATGTTGCTTTTAGTTTGGCGAAGTCCGCTTATATTTTAGTTCAACTTCATTTGAAGGAGTTTCCGGACTTACGCGATACTTCTAATCAACTGATTGAACTAATGCAGCGGGAATCGGATGACAATTATAAGGAGTTTGAGCTTGACTTCATCAAAACGCTCGCGCAGCTTGCCACTACCCTCCATGCGAACATCAACATCACCCTATCAGACCAGCTAATGAAGATAACAAACAAGCTGGAAAAGCTTTGTACTGCTAACGAGCAATTTAACGAAAACAGTTGGAATACAGCTTATACAGAGTTTGTCCAGCGCGAGGTTGCAGCGTTTAATGATAAGGTGCGTGAGTCTGCAATTGAGAAATATGATCATATTACCGAACAGATCGATTACCAACTGGAGTTGATTGAAATCTTTATCAGCGGCATTAACGTTCCCGCATTGCTACCAGCACAATTGCACGAATCAGGAAAAGGATTGCAGACCTTCCTCGTGGAACAGCTGAAGAAATACTTGAACACACAAAACCTGCAACTTCAGAGCGTCCCAGGGCGTGAACATCAACTCAGATCTCTTATTAATGAATTGATGCCTATGCAATTGGATACTCCACTTGAACAGTTGGAGTATTTCTTTAGAAGCACTGCTTAACATCCATCCTTAAAAATAAAAAAAATCCTAGAATGAACCAAAAATGTGAAACGTAAACTGTTTTTTTTCGTTTTACATACAGATAGGGTCTACTGTGAACTCTTAAGGAACTAATGAATGGAATAATAGCCCGATTTTAACCCCCGCCCTTATTTTAATTATTTGGAGGATCACGGACTTGCTACCGAAGAAATTAGAAGCCTACCCCATTAAACCATACTTCTCTGAACAGCAAGAACTAAGTGAACGTTTGAGTGCGATTCTCCCGCCATATATATTGGAAACACCGATCACTACGCGAGGGAAGCGTCTGTTTCGGATTCTTGTCCGATTCACTCTGATCATTTGTCTTCTGTCTTTTTTGACACTGTGTGGATTTCTAGCGCATCGCGCGGTGGAGGAGAAAGATACGTTCTGGTACTACCTCACAAAAAATCAGACCATTGTTCTAACGTTGATGCAAGGGAAGAAAGTGCAGGACACCGCAACCTATGGCGTTCTGGAAACACTCACAACCTCCGGTAAAACGATGGAAGAGAGGCTGATTCAACTTCAGCTAGATGGATATGCCCAAAGCAGCGCGCAACAAATTCCTATCATTTACGACGTAGCAGTGCAAAAGGATTATAAGAAAGCCTACGAACAATTGATTCAACCGGCACTCGAACAAGCCTATCGAATTTATAACAATTTCGATCTGAAAACTGAGCAGGAAGTATATGGGATTACCACGAACGAACTGATATATCAAAAAGGATTGAATGTGCCGGGATATAATCCGAAGGCGTTGGAACACGTGCTATTTGAGGCACGACGTTACTTCCCATTCGCGCTAATTGCCGGACGAGTTGCTGACATAGACCCATTGCTTCTATTGAAGATTTTTGAAATTGAGACTCACTTTGATGAGATCTCAGTCGGTCTCAGTCAAACCGAAACTGGCGAAGATGATATTGGCATTGCTCAGAATAATCTGGCTGTCCTACCTAACTTGATTCGCCACATTTTAGATCCAAGTATGCCGGCATACTCTCCCTTTTTCGAGTTTCTGAGACCTGGGAAAGGTTGGGAAACGAGAGAACAACTCACATGGAATGAGTATTTGCCACGCTTAGAAGAGGAGCTAGCAGGGACCTACGATCGTCAAAAAAACTCGAGTGGGAAATATTACACTAATCTTCTGAAAGCCCCTCACATCGGTGCATTCTTGGCAGCCTACCACATAAAGCGCGATAAGACCTATCGTTTCGATGAATGCTTGGACTTTTACAGGAAAAATGCCAAAGCCCTCAAAGTTGAGCTCGATCTTAAGCAAGATCTACAGCCATATCACTGGGCGTATTATACCTTTTACAATGGCGGTCCTAAACGTTGGCATGTGATGAGAACATATCTAGCGATGCGCCAAAATCAGGAGTTGATACCACCTGAACTTCAGGAAGCTGTGGATACGATAGAGCGGCGTAACATGGATGCACAACGGATTGGGAATAAAAACCAATATCTGAAAGAGCTCGCTTTCGACCACACTGAAGGCAGGCTTGTTCAAAATGATGGGCTGCTTGACTATGGACTGTACGATTTCTCGCCAAATTTCAAACCTCGAGAGCTCATGTGTGGGCTTCCTCCCAACCTCGCTATGGCAAAAAAGATCGATGATTAGTGCAGATGGATACGCTTGCAGAGGATACTCCCTACCCTCTGCGAGCCCGGTCAAATGTCTATGCTAAGAAAATACGATTTAACGCCCTCTGTCCTACTGCTCCTCCTACCGATTATTTTCTTTTTCTTTGTCTTCCTGATATACCCTCTCCTGTACATTTTCAAAGAATCTTTCTGGATTAATAACCATCTGAGCATTGAGTACTTCAAGCTGATAGTTACGGATGAAAGTATCCGCAAGTTGGTCGTCAATAGCTTCAACATGGGCATTGTGGTAACGCTGGCGACAACACTTATTACCCTGCCGCTCGCATATTTCCTCACCCGTTACCGTTTCCCCGGCCGTAGCACCCTCCAAGGGATTATTCTGATTCCGATTATCATGCCGCCCTTCGTCGGGGCAATCGGCATGAAGCAGTTTTTCGGTTTGTACGGTAGCGTGAATATCTTTCTGAACAAGATTGGACTTATCGATTTGGCGACACCGATCGATTGGTTCGGTAGCGGATTTTGGGGAGTTATCCTGCTGTCCACCCTGCATCTTTATCCGATAATGTATCTCAACGTCGTTGCAGTGCTGGCAAATGTAGACCCAAGCTTGGAGGAAGCAGCAGAAAACATGGGGGCATCGCGCTTCAGACTTTTCCGGACGGTGACGCTTCCGCTCATGCTCCCCGGATACTTCGCAGGTGCCATCCTAGTGTTCATTTGGGCGTTCACCGATTTGGGCACACCGCTGATTTTCAACTACAATGAAGTTATCGCCGTGCGGATCTTCCGCCAAGTTACCGATGCCAACGTCAACCCGATGGGGTATGCACTCGTCGTCTTGATTGTTGTACTGACTGCCCTTGCATTCTACATTTCCAAGCGTTGGACTGGCACCGGACGGTATGAGATGCTCGGACGCGGGCATGTCGGTTCACGTGAGATTCAAGCGAATCGTTGGATGTGTGCTATCATCTATTGCTTCGTGGGAGTCATCATATCCATGGCACTGTTGCCGCATATCAGTATTGTCTTGACTTCACTAACACCTGATGCTAGCCAGTGGCGACTGAGTGTGCTGCCTCAAAGCTATACGCTGCAGCATTACTCGGATGTTTTTAGCCATGAAAGCAAACTGGAAGATACACTACTCAGTATCAAGAATAGCTTATTCTACAGCGTGTTTAGTACGCTGCTCGCCCTCGTCCTCGGAATTGTACTCTCATACCTTCTTACCCGTAGGCGCATCCCTTTCAAGAATCTGCTCGATGCTATCGCTATGTTGCCTTTAGCCCTACCGGGTGTTGCGCTCGCCTTTGGCTATGTGGGTAGTTTCGCGGATACGACGCTTTTGCTCCGTCATTTGCCCCAGTCCATCGTATCTATCTTAGATCCTCGACAAAACCCGATTTTACTGCTAATCATCAGTTACGCGGTGAGGCGTTTACCGTATATGCTCCGTTCAATTTACGCGGGCCTTCAGCAGACCAGTGTAACATTGGAAGAGGCATCACAGAATCTTGGCGCGAACTCAGCACGGACGCTGTATAAGATTACGCTGCCCCTTGTCATTGCCAATGTCATCGCTGGCTCAATTCTTGTGTTCTCGTTCTCGATGCTGGAAGTTGCTGACAGCTTGATTCTTGCTATGCGAGACCAGTACAACCCTATTACCAAAGCGATTTGGAACCTGTCACAACGCCCGGTTGGTGGGGCGTATATTGCTTGTGCGTTGGGTGTGGTGGGAATGTTTATTCTGATAGCGTGCTTAGTTTCTGCGGGCCGTATCCTAGGGGGACGTTTGGGCGAGATTTTCAAGATTTGATGCGTATGCGCGTGAAACGTAATGGATCAAATGTGAGAAAAGGGGTTATTTCTTTACCTCTTACAGGCTCGGTTCAACATACAATGTCTTTTCATGGGTGTAAGTCACGAAACCTGAAGCGGTTCCCTTGGGCTTGACGACATACCGAAACCACGTATAATCAACCGGGACATAGCTGGCATGTTGTGCTTTACTGAAGAACGCTGCAATCCGGGCGGCTTTTAGCAGCGTTGGCATTGGAATACCCGGCTTGTTTTCGGGATTGCGAATGACAACGTGTGAACCGTGAATCTGCTTTGCGTGTAACCACATATCCCGGCTTGAAGCAATCCGGCGAAGGAGTAGGTCATTTTCCTTGCTATTGCGCCCCACATAAATCTGAAAACCATCGGGCGAGGTATATTTCCGAAATGCACCAGCGGATTCGCTCTGCTTGGACTGACGCTTGGTGTCTTTTATCCAACCTTTTTTTACAAACTCAGACTGAATTGCTCGAAGCTCCTTTAACCCCTTCGCCGCCTCAACCTCCGACACATAAGCATTTAATACCTCCTGCTCCGCCTCATTATCAGCAATCAACCGATGGATAACCGAAACCCCGCGTTTTGCTTTGGTGTACCTCTTGAAGTATTGTTGGGCGTTATCTGAGGGATTGAGTTGCGGATCAAGTTCGATCGATAACTCACTTAAGTCTGGGCTGTAGTAGTTCTGTACCTCAATAACCGCCTGTCCTCGCTCGACCTGGTGCAAATTCGCAGTGAGGAGTTCTCCTTTGATCCGATAGTCTTCAGCCTGTTCCGCGTTTGCCAAATCCTGTCGTAGTGACACCTGTTTTCGCTCTAGTGCTGCACTCATCTTGTCCAAAACCTGACGCAATGCATTCCGCTCAGATTGCATTGTCTCATCGCGAATAACTGCGTCGTAGTAGGCAGATAGGGCTTCGCTCATCGTTTCAAAAAGTCGGCTCTCGGTGTTTGGAAATTGAGCCAGTTTTAACACAGATACAGCAACAACTTTATCTTTGTCCTCCAAGTACGCGCTCTTCTCCGATTGGGACTGTTTTGGCGAATCGTCTGATTCGATAAGCACTTGAGGGCTGCTGCGAGCGGTCTGGAAATACGCCACAACCTGCTGATATGCCTCCCACAGGTTCGCTGAAGTGGACTGATCACCGGCGCGGGCGATAATCTCCTTAGCGAGTGTTGGACTCAAGCCATCAATCTGATTGAAGAGAAATCGCCAACTAACCTCCCGATTTTCAACGAGCGAAACAAAGGTCTCTTGGTCTAATTTAAGCGGATGCCATTTATTCTGCTGCGGTGGCGGAGTATAGGGCAGACCGGGTAATACTTCACGATAGCGGCTCATCGTTTCGTCAATATGTTTGATGCTTTCGAGGATATTGCCGCTCGCTTCATCAACAAGGATGATATTGCCGTGCTTGCCCATAAATTCTGCGATAATCGATTTAGGTGACGTTTCGAGGATATCAGATGTAGGTTCGATAGTGAGTTTTAGGACTCGATCCAAGCCAACCTGTTCTACCGCTGTGATCTGACCACGCATAACGTGCTTTATCAGGAAGTCCGCAAAGTGGGATCTAGACTGTCCTTTCGGCGGGCGTTCAATCAGATGTGCGCGGGCATGAATAGAGTGCGTTGAAATAAGTAAAAAGTGAGTCTGGGTTGACTTAGAGATTTTCAGTACAATGCTGTGAGGGTTCAACTGTTCAATATGCCGAATGGTCCCATTCAGGATTGTATGACGGAGTTCATCTGTTACAAGACGCAAAGCTAGACTATCAAATGACATGAGGCAGACCTCGTAGAAGTGATGTATCGTGAATTCTCGCGCCTACAGCAGTATCGTGTTTCTCAGTGTGTCGCTCGGCGGAACGGTTGCTCATTATACCATAATTCCATAGAGAACGGCACGAAAAACTGACCTACCGTGCTTCTGAATTGATGGCTTAACTTGTAGGGCGTAGGGGTATCTCACTGTTCCCTTCGATAGCGGATTGATTGACAGCCACCTACAATTGTGTTATAATTTTCGTTGAAGCTAAGCTATTTCAGGCTTTCTGACAATAGGGGTTTTCAGTTCGTCCTTATTCTAAAGTAAAAAGGAGAATTTTAATGCGTAGATTTTGGTTTAGTACTTTAGTACTCGTTCTAGCTATTTCACTGATAGTTCCACCATTTGTAGGCGCGCAGGACAGTGTATTGGACAAAGTAAAAAACAGGGGAAGGCTCGTTTGCGGGGTGTACGGCGGCTTGCCCGGTTTTAGTTTCCTTAGCCAAGATGGTAAGTGGAGTGGTTTCGACGTGGATTATTGTCGGGCAATCGCTGCAGCTATTCTCGGCGATCCAGATAAGGTCGAGTTCGTGCCGTTAAAGGCACCGGAACGTTTTTCCGCCCTTCAGACAGGGGAGATAGATGTCTTAATCCGAAACACCACTTGGACGCTTACCCGCGACACGCAAGTGGGGGCAGACTTCGCCCCACCTACCTTTTACGATGGCCAGGGATTCATGGTGCATAAAAAGTTCGGCATCACCTCCTTAGAGGAGTTGGCTGGAGCAAGTGTCTGTGTCACCGCTGGTAGCACGACTGAGCTAAACCTAGCGGATACGATGCGGGCTTTAGGGGTAGATTTTAACCCGGTGGTATTTGAGGAAATTGATACTCTTTACAATAGTTATGAGCAGGGACGTTGTGATGTTGTTACAAGTGATAAATCGCAGCTAGCCGCTCGTCGCAAAGTCTTTAAGGATCCGGACGCCCACGTTATCCTTGATGTGACCATCTCGAAGGAGCCGTTGGGACCTGTCACCATCCACGGCGATAACAAATGGAACGATGTGGTTAGCTGGGTTGTTTACGCCACTTTCTTTGCAGAAGAGTACGGAATTACTCAATCAAATGTCAGCACTTATAAATCCAAAAACCCAGAGATCGGACGTTTCTTGGGCGAGACCGGCGATATGGGAGGGAAACTCGGTCTATCGAAGGATTGGGCGCGTCAGGTTATCACTGCTGTCGGCAACTATGGTGAAATTTTTGAACGTAACCTTACCCCTATTGGTCTACCGCGCGGTGTCAACAAGCCTTGGACTCAGGGGGGGCTGCTGTACGCGATGCCGTTTCGTTAAAGAGACTCGCAAATGCAGCACTATGACATCTATCGACAAAATAAAAGGAATACCTTATGATACTTGAGGGATGCTAATAATTATTGTCTGAATCAGGATTTTCAGGATTAGATGACTCAAATTGACACCGATGAGCATTTGAGGCGAGGGCCTCATTATTGATTCGATGCCGCATCGCGAGGCAAAGCAAGCTGAATCACCTATTAAACAGATGACACGCAAAACCCGGACACTCATGTAACAAATCGTGCAAAGAAACCGAGTTTTGAAGAAAAAACTCGGTTTCTCTGAGCTATGCTGCACTTTCTTTTAACATGAGCGAACCTATTTATGGGCACCCCTCATTTAGATAAAAACGGTATCTGAAATTGCAGGAGATGCCTCCTAGTATCAATGTTCGGCAATACCTAAAAGAATGAAAAATCAACGACAGAGTCTAAAAGAGAGAAACAGGGTGCCGCAAGCCATCCAAACGACAGTCGAACTTTTTGCGGGTGTCGGTGGATTCCGCGTCGCTGCTGAAAAGCACGGTATTCAGACATTGTGGGCGAATGATATTTGTCCGAGAGCATGTCAAGTATACCGTAGTCAATTTGGAGACGCCGAAATTCGTCAAGGCGATATTCGAGCATTCGTGCATGAGACTCCTTCGCACGATTTACTTACAGCCGGTTTTCCTTGTCAACCATTCAGTAGTGCGGGGAAAAAGAAGGGACTTCGCGACCCTCGTGGGCATCTTTTCGCTGTTATTGTTGATATTTTAAGAAGGCATCGCCCACGTTATTTTATTTTGGAAAATGTGAAACGCTTACTTTCGATGGAACAAGGGGATCATTTCGCCACAATGCTTGCCGCTTTGACAGCACTTGATTATCAGGTGGAATGGCGTTTAATCAATACGATGCACTTTGGCTTACCGCAAAATCGTCAACGTGTGCTTATATTAGGCTCTTTGGGTATGACAGATGATTGCCCCGTTGTTAGACTTGCCTCACCAGAAGATCTTTGTAGGATATTAGAAAGAAACTTTCCAATAATCAGGACTGTATCAAGCTGGACTGAGATTGAAAGACATAGTAAGAAATTTCCCAATTGGGGACTGGCTTGGAACGGACACTTCTTTGCGGATAATCTGGAATACTTCTCTGAAGCAAAGCCAATTGTACTCTTACGGCGGGTACTACAATCTACAGTTGACCCAATTTTTGACTTCACCGAGAATACTTTGCAACGCTTAAAAGACAGCAAGCAAACTGATAAATTTGTTGAAGGTGTTCAAATTCTTTATAATCAAAATGGTGGTGCTCGCATGGGCTACACCGTGTTCGGTATTGACGGAATTGCACCAACACTCACGTCTACAGCTAGCCGCCACTATGAGCGTTACAAAGTGGGTAATTGCTATCGACGTTTGACAAATGTAGAATACGCTCGAATACAAGGCTTTCCAGATCAGCACTGTTCAGCGGTTTCCATTTACAATCAATACTCTTTATATGGTAACGCGATTCCACCTATATTTGGGAGTTGGCTCATTCATAAGATTTTACAGAATCATGTGACGACATTAAAAGAACCGAAGCAGCAACAACTTCGCTCGCCTTCCAAACGAAAACGAATGGACGCGATTGCTTGCTAGTTCCCTAGATGGACAGATTGGAATGAGTTTTGCTCTTCAATGGAGATACAATTTTGGACGGATATTTAGGTAATCAGCCGGCAAATATAGAAAATCAATGATGAACAACATAAAATATAAAAGCACAATCACTCCAGCCGTACAACACTATGGAAAACAGCTCACCTAAAAGTGTATCAGAGAAAATCCCTTTCTGGCGGGATATTCGGGTCCTGCGCGTGCTGTTTCAGGTCATCTTCCTTATTGGGGTCCTCCTGTTGGCTGGTATCCTCTACACCAATATGTTGAGGGGACTCCGTGGTCTTGGCTTGACCTTAAACCTCGATTTTCTTAATGATGAAGCTGGGTTTGGGATATCTGAAGGAATCGCTTATGCACCTTCAGATACCTATCTAAAGGCGTTTTGGGTGGGTGTGATAAACACCATTCGGGTTAGTATTATAGGAATTGCATGCGCCACAATCCTAGGACTTGTTATCGGCATTGCTCGGCTATCAAGCAACTGGTTGGTCAGAAATATCGCAGCCATTTATGTCGAATGTTTTCGTAATATCCCGCTCTTGCTACAGATTCTGTTTTGGTATACCGCTGTAATCCTTCAACTTCCCTCGGTACGGAAGAGCTTCACATTCTTCGGAGGCGTGTTTATCAACCAACGTGGGGTATATCTTCCCTCACCTCAACCTACATCGGGCGCGAAGATTTGGCTTGGTTGTCTCGCCGGAGGGTTCATTTTAGCACTGATTCTCTATTTTGTGCGGTTGAGGAAACTTCGACAGATGGAACAGCCCGGCTTTCCTGCAAAGTGGGCTCTGCCAGCATTTCTGTTGGTTGCCTTTGTGGGATGGTTTCTGACGCCGGGTAGACCATTTACTTTCGAGCTACCGGCTTTGAAGGGATTTAATTTCGCTGGAGGGATATACCTTTCACCCGAATTCTCCGCCCTTTTAATTGGACTTGTTATTTATACCGGAGCATTCATCGCCGAAGTGGTGAGAAGTGGGATACAGTCCGTGGCAAAGGGACAACGAGAGGCTGCTAAAGCGATAGGTCTCAGTGAATTTCAAACACTACGGTTAATTATCCTACCTCAAGCTTTGCGCGTGATCGCACCCCCACTCACCAGCCAGTATTTGAACCTCACCAAAAATTCTAGTTTAGCTGTTGCGATCGGCTTCCCAGATCTATTTAACGTGGGTAATACAATGATGAATCAAACAGGACAATCCATCCCAATTTTTGGGATGATCATGATGAGCTATCTGATTATCAGCTTGACGACATCGGCGTACATGAATTGGTACAACTACAGAATTAACCGAATCGGACGATGAGAGGAAAAGAAGCGCGTGGAAGAGCGAGCACCAAATCCAGTAATTAAACCACCCACTGAATCGAAAAGCATGTTACGGTGGCTGAAGGAGAACCTCTTTAATACTTGGTATAACGCACTTTTCACCTTTTTAGCCGTTGTTTTTTTATACGTCGTCTTTAAGGGGATTTTGACTTGGGCGTTCACTGAGGCAAATTGGAACGTTATACCCGCTAACCTGCAAATTTTTCTAGTCGGTGCTTATCCGAGAGAGGAGATATGGCGTGTATGGATTGTGATTTATACTTTGGGTCTCCTATTGGGGTTGAGTGCTGGAATCTGGGGAGGTCTAGCCCTCCGGCTTGCCCTCGTCATCGGAGGAGTAGGGGGAGGAGTTGGGATTATCCTAGCCTTCTTTCCCGCTGCCCTCTCGAATAGATTCGGTTTGTTGGGCGGAGTAGCATTGCTAGCAGGCTCTCTATTTCTGGGACGTGGCAGAAAAGAGTTGCGCCTTTGGGTTCTGGGCGGTTGGCTGCTATCATTTCCTTGGACTATGATATGGCTGCATGGATTCGCGGGCTTGCCCACCGTTTTTACAAGCAGTTGGGGCGGGCTTTTGCTAACGCTTATTCTGGCGGCTGTGGGGATTGTCGTCTCCTTTCCATTGGGAGTTCTTTTGGCGCTCGGACGGCGGAGCAATCTTCCCACGATAAAATGGGCTTCAACAGCATATATTGAAACAGTACGCGGTGTGCCCTTAGTGACAATTCTGTTCATGGCGCAGATAATGGTGCCGATTTTCCTACCTGATTTCCGCATTGACAAAATTCTACGGGCGATGCTCGGTATCACACTTTTTTCCGCAGCTTACATGGCAGAGAACGTCCGTGGCGGGTTGCAAGCGATTCCGAAAGGACAGCACGAAGCCGCCCATGCGCTGGGACTCAATTATCCACTTACGATGTTACTTATCATATTACCGCAGGCACTTCGCTCTGTTATCCCGGCAATCGTTGGGCAGTTCATCAGCCTCTTTAAGGATACATCGCTGGTCACTGTCATTGGACTGCTAGACCTATTGGGTATAGCCAAAACGGTTATTGCAAACCCCGACTGGTTGGGGCTACAAGCTGAAGTATATCTGTTTGCTGCGGCGATCTATTTTGTTTTTAGTTACTCAATGTCTTATATCAGTCAAAAAATTGAAGGTGCCCTGGGAGTCGGGTAGGAACGAGATTGCTTCGCGTATACTAGGAAGGGAGATACAAAGAAGTGGCTGACCTTGAAAATACCGCAGATGATTCAATTATTATCTGTGAGGATGTTCATAAATGGTTTGACGATTTCCATGTACTCAAAGGGATTACTGCCGCGTTCAAGAGAGGGGAAAAGGTTGTGATATGCGGACCTTCAGGGTCGGGCAAGTCGACATTCATCCGTACAATAAATCGTTTGGAGGCACACCAAAGGGGACGAATCATCGTTGATGGTATCGAACTCAGCGATGACCTTCGTAATATAGACCGTATCCGCCAAGAAGTCGGCATGGTCTTCCAACAGTTCAATCTGTTTCCCCACCTGACAGTCCTGCAAAATGTAACGTTAAGCCCTATCTGGGTGAAGAAGCTATCAAAAGGTGAAGCAGAATCGGAGGCTTTAGCGCTATTAGAGCGGGTTGGCATTGAAGAACATGCTCACAAATTTCCCGCACAGATTTCGGGAGGGCAACAGCAGCGTGTGGCAATTGCAAGGGCTTTGGCAATGCATCCCAAAATTATGCTATTCGACGAGCCAACAAGTGCCCTTGACCCCGAAATGATTAACGAAGTTCTAGATGTAATGCGCGAGTTAGCTGCGTCCGGCATGACAATGCTGGTTGTCACACATGAGATGGGTTTCGCGCGTGAGGTGGCAGATCGAATCATCTTCATCGATGAAGGGGAGATTGTTGAAGAGGCGGTGCCTGAAGTTTTCTTCGATAACCCGCAGCATGAACGCACTCGGCTTTTTATTTCCCAAACGCTACAGCACTAGGCACAACTAGAGCGGATAAAACCCTTCAATCCAAAGAGAGGCGTGAAACGGACGCTTCGGAAAGTTTCTTGCATCACGCAAATTCGAGATCGCATCCACTATCGAATCCTTTTTTTATTGCAATTCTTTCTTGCATTCTTACTTTGAATCAAGTATAATTATATTTGCAACTGTACAATGGATTAAAGAAGTGGTGTTAGGTTCAAATAGAAGCATTTCCCCGGCTGTATGCTGTATTTTGTACCTCTTAGCGCTAAAGCTTGATTTTCATTTGCAGTTCTGAATCTTCAAGAAAGGAGGTACACACCAATGGCAACAGGTCGAGTGAAATGGTTCAGTGACCAGAAAGGTTACGGATTCATCGTAACAGACGAAGGTCAAGATGTCTTTGTCCACTATTCCAACATTGACGGAAATGGCTTCAAAACCCTTGATGAAGGACAAGAGGTCGAGTTTAATGTTGTGGAAGGGGAAAAGGGGCTCCAAGCCGAAGAAGTCAGAAAAATTTAAGGCTGATAAAGCTGACAATACTATATAAAAAAAGTAAAGCCGGGGAAGAAAGGCTCTCAAGTAATTGAGGGCTTTTTTTATTGGGCTAGACAGAATCAATGCGGGGTACCGCAGAGAGCTAGCTGAGAGGCTCCTGCTGCTCTTAAAAAAATCGATCCAGATCAGTAGATCTTGTTTCGATTACTCTCCTATCATGGAAGCCGCTTTATTTTTTTCGGAATGCGCCCCAACCCTGACGAATTTTATTTTTCCATGTGGGTAGGTCACCGCTATCTGCAATGCTTATGTTCTCATCACCTTCCGCATCGTCCTCTGCTACATGCTGGTAAGCAGGTACTTCATCTTCTACATCGAACTGAGGAGCGTTTTGGATTAATCCAATATTGCGGCGTGCTTCTTCAAAGTCCGGATTAATCATTAATGCCTGTTTCCAACAGGCGAACGCCAGTCCTGCGTTGCCTTGCTTGTAACAGATAATTCCCAACTTGTTGTACGCGTCAGGCAGGGTAGGATCGATAGATAGCGTCCGCTTAAATGCGTCGATCGCACTTTCAATTTTGCCTTGGTACATGTAAGCAGTTCCAAGGTTATAGTATATCTCCGCGAGATTCGGATCTTTACGAACGATTTCTTCCCATTGAGCAATTGCCTCGTCAAAACGATTCTGTTTCCAATATTCAATGGCTCGGTCGTTAGCGATTTCAGCTTGCTTACTCATGAATCTTTCCAATCTGGTGGTATAGGTGGGTTGTGTAGGCTTGATGTTAGCACTCGCGAGCCTCCGATCACTTACAGTTTATCTCTAATCCTTGGAATTTACTTAAAGCGTATTCGCGTTGCTTCCTTTACCAAGCCGCCTCAATATTAAGGAAGGTTATCAATTATAACATTGCTAAATAACTATATCACATTTCGCAATTTCAGTCAACACCAAAGTCAGATAGAAATGTGCCAATAGACAAAGAAACTCGGGGGGTTGACAGGAGAGGTTCTATCGATGCCTTACAGCAGTTTCAGTTGATTTGGATCGCCTCTACAAGTCCCCAACTAAAGTCGAAGTAGTAGTTATGTTTTTTGCTTTCAGGGACGCAGATGATGCAGCACTTACCATCACGGGCAAAGCGATCGGTAATCGTAACAAGATTGAGCTCGTAGGAGTATATCATTTCGATAGCATCGAGGACGAGGAGATTGTGCGTTTGGAAATGTCTGTCCAGCAGATCTTCAATAGCGATCTGTATCAGGAGGTGTATTTTTGCTTTCGCGCCGGCGTAAGCGATTGACGCGCGCTGCTTATCTAATTCATCAAGCAGATACAGATTCAGGTTTACGTAATAACCTGTAGAATCGCCAAATTTTTCATTGAGTAGATGCTTGACTACATTTGTCTTACCGGACTGAAACTCTCCGACGAGACAAATCGTCCCGTGCTCAGCCCCGGAATCGATGTGAGCGGCTAAGGCTTGATAGGCTTCCCGTTGATTTTCATCGAGTGGGTATGTTGGCATGGGATTGGTATCATCTCAGAGAGGAGATGTTAAAAAATCCTCCCAGTGGAAGTGTGGCAGAGGAAACTCCTCCGTTTCTTTACATTGTCAAAAGGTTGCCGCTTGTTCAAAGAAGTCAATCTCAACCACATCCACATTCGCACGCCGGGCATTGTCAGCGACGCGCTGGACAACCATCTCTCGAACAAATGGGATGGGGATGCGTTTGACGCGGTGGACAACTTCCTCTGTGCAACGAACTGAGGTGCTACCCAAGAATGGGCCCTCTTGTGATTTCGCTTCAGAGGGATGGTCGCACGTCTCTGGTACGAGTTGCTGCAAGCGCATTGAAACATAGTCGGTCACCCAACCTTTGAACGCTTCCCCTTTCTCCTCGTCAATTGCAGTCGCCTGGGGTTTCTGATCCAATTTCTGACTGATACCAACCAGTAGATCTTCCAAGCGATTCAAGCGGTCCTCGACCGCGGATAATCGTTCTTCAACTTTATTTTCACTGTTCACTATTTTTCCTCCTCAAATGCGCGGACATCATGCGTGATGTGTAAAAAGTGAATCAACTCCTAAACCTTTGAACGGATAAGGGCCTATGCAAACGTATTGAAAATATATCTGTCAGCTATATTTCACCGCCGAGGTCTGAAGGACGGAACGCCTGTTTTATCAAACCGATCCTTGACGGCTTTCATGATTTCCGGGGTAATTTCACTGTAACCGTGTTCGCGGGCATATTTTTCGACGCTTTTGGTGACCATCCCCTGTGCGAAGGAGGGAACACGTTGCAATCTTTGTTGTGCAGCATCTGTCCATTGTAACTCGTAGTCGGTTTCAGCTGCAAAGGGAGTAGTTTTTTCAAAACGGATGTTTTGACTTCCCGCCTGTCCCGGTTGGTACTCGCAGGATGGATCTTCAGCGAGATAGTTGTCGGTGAGAGCATAGGCACGGGCGCGACAACCGCCGCAAACATCCCGAAACTCGCAGGCACCACACTTGCCTTCCAGCAGCTTTCGATCTCGCAGTTCTTGAAAAACTTTGGATTGATTCCAGAGCGTCGCAAAGCTTTCTTTTTTCAGGTTGCCGACACTCACTGGCATGTACGGGCATGGCGTTAAATCACCTTCAGGCGTGATGCGGCAGTAGTAGATACCGCAGGGGCATGTACCACTCGGATAGGCTTGCAAGAAAGGCGAATCCGATTGCTGCTCATAGATGACCCGTTTGTAGTGTGGCGCGCATTTTGCTGCGACGAGCATTTTGCCTTGATATTTCGCCTGCAGCTCAAAGAGTGTTGAGAGCATACGTTCATATTGATCGGGTGTGATGTCCATCACCGTTTTCCCTCTACCAGTTCTCACGAGGAAATAGAGGTTGAACACCTTAGCACCGAGTTCATAGGCGAAATCAACGATCTGTGGAATCTCATCGTAATTCCAGCGCGTCACAGAGGTCTGTACAAGGAAATCGAGGTTTGCTCGCTTGAGGGCTTCGACCCCGTTCATCGTGCCTTCCCAAGCCCCTTCCATCCCTCGGAACTTGTCGTGATTAACCGGGTCTACAGCATCCAAACTGATGCCTGCGCCAGCAACACCGTGATCGCTCATCCGCTGAACCGTTTCATCGTTCAGCAGAACGCCGTTTGTGCCCATCACCACCAAGAATCCGGTTCGGGCTGCGTAATCTGAGATTTTCAAAATATCAGGACGCAGCAACGGTTCGCCACCTGTGAGAATCAGGAGGATGTTGGGATTGATTTCGGCAATCTCATCAATCACACGGAAACACTGGGATTGGCTCAATTCCGTATCTCGATAATACCCGCTCGGAAACTCGTTGGTATCCACAAACCCAGCGGGAAGATAGCAGTGTGTACATTTGAGATTGCATAGCCGCGTGATATTCCATGAAACGGCTTGGATTTTCGTTTCCATCTCTCTGCTTTCCTAATAATGCTTCTCTCAGTTTATCAATCTACCCTTAAACTCAAAGACAACACAAAGACAACAAGCCCAGCAAGTATCGTAAAAATTCCGAAGAGGTCTACTTTCCTTTGCAGCTTGGCAACCGTTGAATCGTCAAAATTGGGGTTTGCCACCGCCGACTCTAACCTTCGATTGAACACCGCGATATGCAGGCTATGAAATAGCGTCATCAATCCTACAAAGGCAAATTTCACGATAAAAACAACAAAATAGCCATAACCCTGAGAAAAGCGCATCTGCGTGTTCAATCCGACGATGAACAGGTTCATCGCACCGGTAATCAGGAGAATGTGGATTGTGAAACGGATAATATGCCGCAGACGATTCCGGATCGCGGTGGCATGTTGGACACTTTCAAGGATCTGGAAATGCTTTCTTAGAATCGGTGTCGCAACACTGACCGAAAAAAAGATTCCGCCAAACCAAACGATTGCGGCGGTAAAGTGTATCCAACGGATGAAAAGTTCGACAATTGGAGCCATAAGTGAGTGAAATAGGATACGATGGCGGACCTATCACAGTTTGTGTGAGCGGAACCTCTTCCGTTCTCACCGTGATAAACTCCTACATTCCAAAATCACCGCGTACAGTATCCATCACTTCGGTGGTGATTTCAGTGTGTCCATTTTCGCGGGCGAACTCTTCGATGCTAGTCTTCGCCATCGAACGGACGAAACTAGGCACGCGCTCCAGACGCGCTAACGCTTCCGGTGTCCATATTGGTCCGGTCGCCTCCGACTCTTGAAATGCTTCCGCTACAGCCGATGAGAACGGGCATTTCCCACCCCCTTCGGTAGATACTGCCGGCGCTTCGGAGGTCAGATTGTCCGGGTTCTGCTGATTCAGGAAGGAACGCACCATCTGCATCGGCTGCCCCGCTTCACTCTTGCCACCGAGCTGAACATCGAGGGATTTCAGCATTTGGGTTTCCCACGGGTTCATGTGCATTGCAAACTCAGCGAAGCAATCTGGGCACTCGAAAATCGCCGTCAACGAGCCTTGATCCGGCGTCGCTGTTTCCTTAAACTCCATCGCTGTGTTACATTCAAGACATAAGAATTTCATTATTGGCTCCGTTTATGTGCTATATATTCCGTTCAAAGAACGTCCGAATTTCATCCGTAATGCCGAAAAATGTTCGTCCTGCGGGAGTATCTTTGTATTGATCAACAAACACGCTGCCTTCGTCCGCAGCAATGGAGATCCGCGGATCGAAAGGTATCTTGCCGATCAGAGAGATGTCAAATTGGCGTGCCATCTCCTCCGTGTGACCCGATGGGAACAGGTCTTCAGTCTTGCCACAATCGGTGCAGACATAAGCCGCCATATTTTCGACGATGCCGATCACCGGTGCATTGGGCAGTTTCTTTGCCATCGTCAGCGATTTTTTGACGACAAGCTGCGAGACCCCGGAAGGGATTGTGACAACAACTGTGCCGCCAAGATTTGGTAGGAGATCGACAAGATTGGGCAACCGATCTGCACCGGGTGGAAGGTCGATTAGCAAATAATCAAGTGTTCCCCATTCAGTATCAGAGAGGAATTCGCGGAGGGCACTCATTTCCATTGTCCCCCGCCAAGTGAAGGCATCCTTCTGTGTTTGGGATTCCCAGAGGACTGGGGTTTCGTCATCCTTGAGGAATAGATCCATCGACATCACCTTGACTCCAAGTGGACTGATAGCAGGTTTAACACCATCAGCACCATAATCAATGTGCTGCCCTCTCACCCCCATCATTTTAGCAATTGAGGGACCATTGATGTCAGCGTCAATCACACCGACACTGTGTCCACGTAATCCAAGTGCCGAAGCGAGGTTTGCCGTAACCGAACTCTTACCCACACCGCCCTTTCCACTCATGATGGCAACAGTGTGGTGGACCGATGTAAGTCGTTGTTGTAAGCGATTGACCTGCTGCGTTACTTGTCCAACAATATTAGAGCCGCCATCGGCGGGGAGGTCTTTGTAGGTTTTCATAGGCTCTGATTAATGATAGATAAACAACGGAATACCCGCCTGCTCCACCAAGGATTTGGTTACACTGCCGAAGACGAATTCCGATACGCTTCGTTTCCCATACGCCCCCATGACAAGCAGATCAATTTCATGTTCTCGGATGTAGGACAGAATGGCTTCATCTGGCCTGCCTCTCAATTGGGCTTTCTCCGTCTGCACTCCATATCGACGAAAGTAATCGCCGAGTCTGCCGAGCAACTGTATTCCACGACTTGCATTATTGTTGACATTCAGGAGGGTGATATCGCATTGATTCCAGATATGAAGCAGAAGAAACATCTGAATTGCTTTGGTAACTTGGACGCTGTTATCATAAGCGACGAGCACTTTTTTAATCTGTCTGACAGAATCGGGGACTGCAAGGGCCGCCGTCAACCCGTTATGAAGGATTCGATCCAAGGTGTTACCCGGTTCGTGTCTGACGCTATACCGAAAAAAGGTTTTCTGCCCAATTATAATAAAATCGTGGAATTTTGATTCTTCGATAATTTCCCGAAATGGGCTGCCCATCTCTGAATGGATGGAGTGGCGGATCCCTTTTTCCTGACAGGTTTTCCCAAAGTCTTTAAGGACTCCAGTCACTATTTCCCGCGTCTCCTGGAAGTGTTGTTGGTCAGCAAGTCGATCGTAGTGCATCGCTCCAATCGGCGCGGGACCGCTTGAACGTTGGATACCCGGCAGATCGATGACTCCGATGCCGGTTAGCGAGGCGTTATGTTCAAGAGCGATTTGCGTGGCATATTCGACCGCTGCCTGAGAATAGCTTGAGTCATCGAGACACACAAGGATCTCCGCAAAATGTAAAGGATTTCTGGGGGGCATTGGCAAACTCCGATCTAAATTGACATTCAAGGGGTGATTTTATTCTTGAGTCGCTTCCTCTTTATCGCTCTCCGTTTCAGTAGTGTCTTCACCCTGCTGGTAATAGGTCCCAAGCACCTCATTGTCCAGGCTTCGTCCTTCTTCAATCACCTGCGCTGCGAAATCTAGGTTGATTGTTGTAAGGTTGGCTTCCTGCGCTCGCTGTTCGACACGGGATTGCGTGATGTTCCGCATGAATCCAGTGGGTACGAGGTTCAGCCGTTCACGGGCATCTGGAGTCCATTCAAGCGGACTTTCAAATGCTTCCCCTTGGGAGGTATCAGTGGACTCGCGGGACTGCGCGACAGCTTTCAGTTCAGGTGCATCTTCACGGACAGCGGAAGCCTGATCCATACTCTCGTTGATAATCTGCATCGCAAATTCGTTGGTGATTGTACCGATCTTTTGGACACGCGCCGATTTTTCAATTCGCGCTTTGACGTTGCGTCGCATATACCCGCGTGGGACATTCCGCAACGCTTTTTTCGCCTGATCTGACCACTGGAGGCGTACACCATCGAAGGTCTGTTCCTCACTGACGCCGCCCTCCTGATCTGCAACCCTCTGGAGAGAGTCTTTATCGACCATCTGGAAACTGCCGCCGTCCACACCGCAGACGGGGCATTTCACAGGCTGCTGGTCGCGGGCGGCATAGCCACAATCACCACAGATGTAGGTCTTAATCGCATTGGAATCCAAAACTGTTTGCGTTGCGATCCCTTTGGCGACCTTGGTCATCCGTTCCGCTGAACGCCCCGGCATAAAGGTTTCCATCGCCTGCTCAATGACGCTCTCGGTAATGACAGAGTGACCGCGTTCAATGGCAAAACGGTGGACAGCGGTGCGTGCGATACCTTGTACTTGCGGCGGTGCCTTCGCCATCCGATCCAAGGCTTCCTGTGTCCAGACTACTATCTCTTCCGCTCTGACATCAACCTTTGGGACGTACCTCTGGCTTGACAGAAACACGTTACACGGGGCAAGTCGCAATAGGTTTTCGGTGTTGCTGCCTATGTCCATATCGGGATCGCTGTGGACACCGATTCTGCCCAGCACCAGCATCCATGGTTCGGTCTTTCGGGCATATTGTAAAATCTTCTCAAACGCTTTGCCATCCAATAGGGTAATTTTCAGGTCGTAGTTGTGGTCTTCCTTGGCGATGGTCCGGGCAATCTCCAGATGGGATTGATAGATTTTGGCGAGCCCGGTGTCGATAACTTCTTCGTGTAACTGCTCTTGCTCTTTGAATCGGAAGGTTTTGGAGGCTCGCTCGGTTAGGACATTGACAACGGAATTAAACACCACATAGTGGAGATACGGATCGTAGACACCAACCGCCTCAACCTGTCTATTAAATGCCTTGCCCATCCGGATTGCTGTTTTCAGTCCGCCGAAGGATTCGGGGCTGCCATCAATTCCGACGAGAATATGCCCCTTCTGTTCGTGCATCTCTTCTATATTTCGGACTACAAGAGTATCGGTCTCAATACGCCGCACAACCCGTTCAACGACCCCGCCGAGCAGACTATCCTTAACCGCTCCCAGACCGAGAGCACCCATAATCACAAGGTCGTAATCGCTCGCCTGAATATCCTCGGCCAACTTGATGAAGTGTTTGCCCTCGGGCATTTTGGCTTCAAAGGGGATGTCATTTTCAGCACATTTTTTCTTCATGACCTCCAAGTACGAATCAGAGATTAACTGAAGTCCCATCGTAATTAATGTGTCATGAATGCGGCGCTGTTTCTCAAGTTCGGCTTCATCTTGATATTCTTCGGGGAGTGTGTACTCCATCTGTTTGAAGCGAACATCGTGCATTTTCGCCGCATAAACGTGAGAGCCAACGAGTTGGGACTGAAACTTTTTGGCGAACTCTACAGCGAAATTGACGCTCGCATCGGAATGGTCTGAGTTGTCAACAGGCACATAGATTTTCTTAAACATCCTTCTCCCTCCAGTGTCAATTTTCCATTAACGAATCATGTCTTTTTAAGCTCATATTAAAAATCGTGCAGCAGAAACCGAGTTTTCAAGAAAAAACTCGGTTTCTGTTCGCGGTTTACACTTTCTTTTTATTAGGACTTACGCAGTTGAATGCACAAAATCCTGTAGTTCGGCGATGCATCGCCGAACTACACAATTTCCAACGCTCGATGAATCCCCGATTTATCGGGACAGGCGGGCAACTACATTCAATTCGTAGGCTTGTAGTAAGTCTCGGAACGGAGGCGATTTATCGACCGTCCGACGCGCAATGAATTGCGCTACTACAAACTGAATGCGTAAGTCCTATATTGTTATATTCAGTGCACACCACCACGATTCAGAGGTTTGGCAGGGCACTGACAGGTGAAAAAAAATATTTTCAATGCCCTACACGGGTATTCATAATTCGCGGGTGTGTCGAGCATCCCGATGGCCTCTATACTTTAGCGGTTTTACATAAGTGTGCTACGCTATAGCGGTTGCCTGTGAAACGTCTGTTGACCTGCCATATTCGCATTGATTAAGGTTTGCTGATGCCATATTTGCATCGATTTATGAGCAAGTTTCCACATAAATGTCAATACGCTCTAGCAACTTGCGTTATTATAACCTATTTTCTCACCATGTGCGTAAGTCCTAAATCTTTTTTTAATTTGCGTTCCAAATATGATGTCTCTTGTCCGTGTTAATTTTCACTGTTCTACTTTGGGCCAATCATTTGACTAGGAACGACAACCCGATCAAACTCGTCCTCACTCAACAGATTAAGTTCAACTACAGTCTGCCGTAGCGTTTTACCTTCCTGATGGGCAGTTTTGGCAACTAGCGCTGCATTGTCGTAGCCGATGTAGGGATTAAGTGCGGTGACAAGCATCAGTGAGTCGCTCAGGTACTCCTGAATTTTCTCCCGATTCGGCTCGATACCGACGACACAGTTTTCATTGAACGAATCGCAAGCATCCCCAAGCAGGCGAATGGATTGGAGCGCGTTAAAAGCAATGACGGGCATAAACACATTCAGCTCAAAATTGCCCGATGCACCTGCAATGGCAACCGTTGTGTCGCTGCCGATAACTTGGGCGCAAACCATTGTCATGGCTTCGCATTGCGTTGGGTTGACTTTGCCCGGCATAATTGAACTTCCCGGCTCGTTTTCCGGCAACAGGAGCTCACCAATGCCGCAGCGGGGACCGCTGCCAAGCCAACGAAGGTCGTTTGCAATTTTGTTCAACGCACACGCGAGTGTTTTGATGGCACCGCTCACCTCAACGATAGCGTCTCGAGCACCGAGAGCTTCAAACTTGTTGGGAGCGGTCACGAAGGAAAATCCGGTACGTTCCGAGATTGCAGCAGCGGCTTTTGTTGCGTATTCCGGGTGAGTGTTCAAACCGGTGCCGACTGCCGTTCCACCGATCGGTAGTTCGTATAGGTGCGGTAGTGCGTGATCGATTGCGCGGAGCGCGTTATTCAACTGCGTGACATATCCAGAAAACGCCTGTCCCAGCGTCAGTGGAGTGGCATCTTGCAGATGGGTGCGTCCGGTCTTGACGATATCCTTAAAGGCTTCGGCTTTCACTGATAGCGCGTTGCGTAGGGCAGTCACAGCAGGAATCAGGTGATTGTGAATACGGTCAACGACAGCGACGTGGATGGCTGTTGGGAAAGCATCGTTGGTAGACTGAGATTTGTTGACGTGGTCGTTGGGGTGGACGGGTTCTTTGCTGCCGAGGACACCGCCAAGCATCTCAATGGCACGGTTTGAGATCACTTCGTTGACGTTCATGTTGGTTTGGGTGCCGCTGCCAGTCTGCCAAACAACCAGTGGAAAGTGATCATCAAGAGTACCATCAATCACTTCCTGCGCGGCTTTGATGATAATTTCAGATAGATCCGTCTCCAGCGTGCCCAACTCGGCGTTTACTTCGGCGACAGATTGTTTGACGATACCAAGTGCCCAAATCATCTCACGCGGGAAACGTTCCCCACCAATTTTAAAGTTCTGCAATGAACGCTGGGTCTGTGCTCCCCAATACCGATCCGTTGGGACCTCAATCTTCCCCATACTGTCTGATTCAATTCTTGTTTGCATTTACCTCTCCAAGTAACTTTTGGTGATATGATCCTGCACGATTGTCGCCAATCCGTTGATCCAAGCGTGTGGGAAGGTTAACGAATCGCTTGGCGATCTTGCGAAAGTCCTTACAACACCCGCTTATGTTCCTAACTTTGCTAGCACGCTTTGGGCTGATATTATGTGTTTGCTGAGGCCCAATTCTTTTGGCGGCAAGCCAAGTGCCAAACCGATCATCTGCGGCAGATGGAACACCGGCATATCAAGTTGACGTTTAACTACCTGACTGACGCCGGGCTGCAGGAGATCGAGGTTCATGTGGCAGAGCGGACAAGGTGTTACCATGCAATCCGCTCCGTTGTCCTTTGCCTCGCCAATATGCTTCCCAGCCATTTTGAATGATGCTTCTTCGTTCTCAAGCCCGATGGGAAAACCGCAACAGCGTGTTTTGCCGTAGTAGTCTACTGGGGTGCCACCCAACGCTTCAATGACGCGTTCCATCGAAGTGGGATTGTCAGGGTCGTCAATTCCCATGGTGCTGGCAGGACGCAGAATGTAGCAACCGTAAAACGGCGCGATCCGCAAGTCGGTCAACGGTTTTTTGACCATGCCGCGTAGATTGTCCAGACCGAGTTCTTTGATAAGGACATAGAGAAGGTGTGTGACATCTACACCACCATGATACTCGTGTCCACCTGACTTGAGCACTGCGTTGACCTCTGCCCGGTAGCCCTCGTCCTCGGACAGTTTCTTATTGCTCGTGCGTAAACAACCGATGCAGGTCGAACAGACCGTCATCAGCGGTAGGTCCAGTTCCTCCGCGAGCGCAAGGGTCTTGGCGTTGTACGTGTCGGCAAGGACCGGGTTCTGCGCCTGAAGCACACCTGCGCCGGTACAAGGGGCACCGGTCAATTCGACCAACTCAATACCGATTAAAGGCGCAATCCTTTTGGTGGCTTGGTTCAGTTCTGGACAGTTTCCCTTGGCAACACAGCCAGGGAAGTAGGCAACTCTCATTATATCCTCCCGTATCAATTATGATTAGAACGTGAAGCGTAAAAGGCATTATCAGAACTCAAGCATCACTTTCTCATTGTGTGAACTGAATCGTGATCTCCCTCCAGTCCGCTATTTCTTTTTTCCTTCTTCCAACTGCTCATGGATGCGCCGGACATCCTGGACCTCTGTCACTGAAGGGTGTGAACCGGGTAACAGGGGTTTGATTTTCCCTTTCAAGGTTGCCTTGATCGCGGTACCTGCGTTCTTAACAACCCAACCCCAACCCGCTGCTTTTATCGGCAGTGTGCGCTCATCAAGCACACCGGTATGCGCTACGCTTTCGGTGAAGTGAAGCACATGTTTCGCGCCTATGTTGTCGGTCAACCCTTCTTCAATTGCCTGCTGACGCAATTTGATAATTTGGTCCATTGGAGCGACATCCTTCGGGCAGACCTCCACACATTCCAGACACCGTGTGCAATCCCAGATACCGCCCTCTTCACTCAGATCTGTCAGCCACTCTTTGGCTTTGCCGTGGCGCGGATCGCCGACCACACGGTATGCCTTCGCTAGTGCCGCCGGGGCTAAGAAGTTTGAATCTTCCTCCAGCACCGTGCAATCACTCACACACGCGCCGCACATGATGCAGTTCATCGGTTGTTGCAGTTCGACCATCTGGGCGTGTGGGACTTGATACTCACGTTCTGGCGGTTCTCCTACCGCCTCAATCCACGGCTTCACCTGTTTCAATTTATCCCAGAACATATCCATTTCAGTGACAAGGTCTTTAATCACCTTCATGTTGCCCATCGGCTCAATACGAATCTCCTCACCGTCAGGTGCAAGCGTTGAGACTTTAGTCTTGCATCCCAACTTCGCGTGTCCATTGACCCGAAAGGCACATGAGCCGCAAACTGCACTGCGACATGAACAGCGCATCGCCAGTGTGCCATCGATATCTTCGCGGACTTTGATGAGCGCGTCCAGCACGGTTGCAAAATCAGGCAACTCCGTCACTTCATAGGTATCATAATGCGGTTCCTGGGCTGTCTGCGGGTTGTAACGGTATACTTTCAAATTAGCTTGTATCATTCTGTATCTCCTCTGCGTGATGAATAATGCGTCTAAACGTCTACTGAATTCCCGCTTTCTACGCTCTACATATTACATCTCAGTATTTCCGCGCCTCCGGTTGCCATTTCGTAATCGTCACCGGCAGATAGGTAACTGCGGGTCCGTCCGGGGTATGGTAGACAGCCACATGCTTGAGCCAGTTCTCGTCGTCCCGTTCAGGATAGTCAGTACGGGTGTGGGCACCACGGCTCTCCTTGCGTGCAAGGGCACTAGCAATAATCGTTTCAGCACAATCGAACATGAAGTCCAACTCTAAGACAGCTAGCAAATCGGTATTGAACACTCTACCTTTGTCGTGAACAGAGACATCTGGAAAACGTTCACGGACAGCGTGGATTCTACGTTGCGCCTCAAGCAAACCGGTCTCCTCGCGAAACACACCAGTAAAGGTGTGCATAATCTCGCCCATTTCCAGTCGCAGGGCGGGGGCACGCTCGTTCGTCGAGCGGGCAAAAAGGTCACCGATTTTCTGCTCCTCCACCCCTATGACCGCCTCGGAGATATTGGCGGAGTTAATGCTTCTAGCGTATTCCGCCGCATGGACTCCCGCTCTTCGACCAAATGCGACGCAGTCCAGTAGGCTGTTGCCGCCGAGTCGATTTGCCCCATGCGCCGAGACACAGGCAGCTTCACCGGCCGAGTATAAGCCGGGCAGTGGTTCTGAACCATCTCCGTTATGTCGATAGCAGCGCCCGTCTATATCCGTTTTAATACCACCCATCATATAATGCATCCCCGGTCGAATAGGTAGGGGCTGCTGCGTAATGTCCACACCAGCATAATCAATTGCGAGTTCGGAAATCTGATGAAACGCCTCTAAAATACGGTCTTTGATGTGTCGGCAATCGAGCAGTACACAACCATCAATCCCACGTCCTTCCTGGATTTCGATCGTTTCGGCGCGAGAGACGACATCGCGCGATGCTTTTTCCTCCAATGTCGTTGCGCCATAGCGTTCATCTTGCATAAACCGATCACCCTCGGAGTTCAGCAGATACGCGCCTTCGCCACGCGCCCCCTCCGTGATAAGAAAGCCGTTGGCGGGGAGTGTCGTCGGGTGATATTGCACCATCTCCATGTCCATGAGCAGTGCACCAACCCGATAGGCTAAAGAAAGCCCATCGCCCGTCACGATCAGCCCATTGGTGCTTGGCTCGTAGACCCGTCCACAACCGCCGGTGCAGATAATGACCGCTTTGGCCTTAAAGACTTCCAACTTGCCGCTCGTTATATCCATCGCCACGGCACCACGGCATGCGCCCTCCTCCATGAGCAGTGTTGTTATGAACCATTCATCGTAGGACTTGACGTTCCTCCTGAGCAATCGCTCGTACATGACGTGCAAAATGGTCTGTCCAGTCATATCGCCGACATGGCAGGTGCGGCTCTTGTCGGTTCCGCCGAAGCCGCGCATGTGGATGTTTCCCTCTTCGTTACGGTCAAAGATGACACCCCAATGTTCGAGATCGAAGACATCCTGAATGCCTTCATGGCACAAGACTTCGATGGCGTCTTGGTCGCCCAAGAAGTCGCTGCCTTTGACAGTCTCATAAGCGTGAACTTCCCACGAATCTTCAATGCCTAGCGCTGCGTTAATGCCGCCTTGTGCGGCCGCGGAGTGGGAGCGCGTTGGGTAAACCTTTGACACCATTGCCACGCTCGCACCGGCCTCTCCCGCATGCAGGGCAGCACTCATCCCCGCCAAACCGCCGCCAACAACGAGCACATCATATTCAATCATAAATCTTTCCCGTATCCTTTCTTTATTTAGAAACGCATTGTGACCCAGCGTTAAGAGGTACCTAGAGACACAACCAGTATGTAACAGGTCCAATCTGGAAACTGTAATGGATTTTACCTGAGAAGGATTTGTATATCTTGGCGAAGTTGTTGGAGATGGGCTTTGCTCCGACTATCGTAGTAGCCACGGACTTGTCCTGCCCTATCAACGAGAACAAACCGTGTGCTGTGAAGGATCTCATTCCCTTGCCGTCCTGCCGCCAAGTTGAAACCCTCGTACGCCAGTTGATAAATTGCCTCTTTCTCACCGGTTAAAAAAGACCAGCTATTATGATCTGCACCGTAGCGATCGGCATAGCGAGAGAGCACCTCAGGGGTATCTCGTTCCGGATCAACGGAGAATGAAACAAAGTATACTCCCTCTATTGGAAATTCGTCCTGAAGTTTCGACATCTCATCTGTCATCGGTGGACAGATGGTTACGCAGCTCGTGAAGATGAAATCTGCAACCCAAATTTTGTCCCGGAGACCTGCCAACGTAAGGGAACGACCACGCTGATCGGTCAAGGAAAAGCCCGGCAGTTGTTGATGAGCCGCGAGTTCTGACAATAAAGTTGCTGGCTCGGAGGTTGTGCCGGACTTTTGATGAACGAATGACCTGAGATTGACAGCCAAGATGCCAACAATCACGAGGGCTAGCACACCCCAGAGAAGTCCGCGTAGCATACGCTCGTTGGGTCTGGCATCCTGTTCTGGAGATTTGATTTTGGCTTCCATAGGCGTAAAACCTAGGACGTGCAACGTAAAAGTTTTTCACATTTCACGCATCACGTTCTACTTAGTGAGATGTATCAACAACTTGAGATTCCGCTTTAGCTCCCTCGTGGCGTGCACCTGCCATCAGATCTGGAAGCAGCATAAACACGAGAAAAACGCAGATGATAAACGGTGTCAGCGCAATGACTATCAAGGTTCTCTGCTCAAATTTCAGGTGCATGAAATAGAGCGCGACATAAACCGCCTTAGAACATGCCATACCGATTAGCAAGAGTGCGGTCACAGTCTGCCCCAAAGCCGCCTTCAAAAGAGGCAGGGCAACGACGACTTCAAGGATTGTGAGTATGAGAAGTATCACAAATATTCTCATGTATTTTGGGTGTTCTTTATGAGCGTGTTCCATCTTGATTCTCCATTCGGTGATTACAATAGATAGACAAAAGTAAAGACCATGATCCAGACTAGGTCAACGAAGTGCCAATATAGCCCCAAAATCTCGACTTTGTGGTTATACTCCGCTGTGTAAGTACCCCGCAGCCCCTTAATCAAGATAACGATGAGGTAAATGACCCCGCCGGTGACGTGAGCACCGTGGAAACCTGTAATAGTGTAGAAAGTTGGACCAAAAAGCACCGAGCCGGAAATCTCAGCACCAGTTAACCCGTGATGAGGAACTGTAGTGAGGGTGAGACCGTGCTTAATCAGTGCCGTCCATTCATACGCTTGCAGCCCCAAGAAGATTAATCCACCCAGAATGGTCAAGCCGAGAAAGGTACACATCCTCGATTGGTTACCGTTCTGAATGGCTTCAAGGGCTTTGACCATCGTAACACTACTACAGATTAACAGAAAGGTCATACCCGCTGTGAGGTTAATGCCGAGCACTTCGGTTGGAGGTATCCACTCCGCTGCGCCGGCGCGTACGGCACCATAGGCAGCGAGCAATGCCCCAAACGACATCGCATCGCTAATAAGAAAGAGCCACATCCCCAACTTGCCCAGACTGTCGGGGGTGAGGGATGGTTCATAGACATCTGTGGAATGATCGAGTGTAGTAGTTTCTTCCAATTTTCACACTCCTTTCACATTTGAAGGGGGTTTACGATTATCGGTCCGATGTGTGCGGTAGACGTAAAACACACCACCGCCAATTAGACCGGAAACAATATAGGGCATCGCCATAAGGAATAGAATACTCCACTTGAAGCCCTGAACAATTGGGTCATCAATCGTTTTACATGAGGGACAGGCCTCCGCAACTATTGGTATAAGTAGTGCAAGGACCATAACCCCTACCATTAATGAAAAATATCGATGAATCATAAGAAATCTCCTCGGTGTTTTTCTTTTCCATTCAGATTAAGTATACTAGAATATAAAGAAGGGGCCATAACACGACAACAAACGCCCAGTAAATTGCACAAACCTCAACCCCAACATAGTGATTCAGTGAGAACTGACCGGCTATTGCCCTAGCGAAAACGGCTAACAACCAAAGGACTGCTACCAGAACATGCAAGGCATGACAACCGATGAGGACATAAAAAACGGAGCCGTATACTCCTGACGAAAGTGTAAAACCGTGATGCACTAAGCGCGCCCATTCAGAGCCTTGCACAACCAAGAAAATTACGCCAAGGAGTCCTGTCGCGAATAGCCAGTTTCTGAGCTCTTTCTGACGGTCCTGTCGAATGGCTCGCAGCCCCTGAAACATTGTATAGCCGCTCAAGAGCAGGACGATTGTATTGAGTCCTGTCACGCCAATGGGCAAGCGAACATCAGCCTGCGAGAGCGGGGGCCAGGTGACACTCCCCAAGCGGAACACAAGGAATGTTCCAATTAGCCCCGCGAAAAACATGAGTTCGGCACCTAAGAGTACTAGCACGGCCAGACGTGCATTGCTTATCGGTCGGTTTTCCTCATCGGTGCGTTCGTATGATGTGTTTTCTAATTCATTGACTGCTCCCAATGTTGAAACATTGGGATTCTTAATAGACTGATTGGTAGACATTTTACATCTCCATGCTATTTTCTTGTTTCGACGAGACGTGCCACGAAGTACCGTGGGCTTACCATCTCTCCACAAGCGTTTTACGTCTCCGTGTGTCCCATGGCGACGGTTCTGAGGTTTATTGCAGCATTGAGGTCTCTGTCTTGTGTATGACCACACACACTGCAATGGTACGTCCTATCCGACAAGGACAAGTCGCTATCAACTCTACCGCAAGCTGAACAAGTCTTACTGGACGGATAGAAAGTATCTGCTTCTACAATCTTAACCCCCATACGTTCTGCCTTGTATTTAAGTATAGATAAGAAACTTGACAATGACGCCTCCGATAATGCTTTTGCAAGTCTATGATTCTTGAGCATTCCAGCAACGTTAAGTGATTCTATTCCGATACAGCTTGCACGATTGACAATAGCTGTTGTTGCCTTGTGTTGAGCGTCTTGTCGAATACAGGTGATACGGTAATGCAGCTTGGCAAGTTTCGCTTTCGTCTTATGCCAATTACGACTGCCTTTTTCCCGTCGGCTTAACTGACGTTGCAGCCGTTTTAACTTGCGATCGTAATGTTTTAAGATTTTCGGATTCTCGTAGTACACACCTTCGGAGGTTACGGCTAAATGCTTAATACCAACATCTACACCGACAACAGAGATGTGTCGCATCTCAGGTGTTGGGGTGTCGGTAAAAGTATCAACGAGGATAGAAGCAAACCAACGGTGACCATGCTTAGAGATAACCACCTTGCAGATAGTGCCGAGGTAGCGAAGGGATTGGAACATGCGAACCCAACCAATTTTGGGTAGTTTTATACGATGTCCTTCGACAATAGTTGTGCCTCGACCTGCGTCTGCTTGGAAACTCTGACCCCGTGAACGCTTCTTGAACTTTGGAAAACGACTCTGACCCGACTGCCATCTCCGTATTGCGTCTTGAAAATTAAAGTAAATCGCATTATGAGCAGCACGTTGATTAAGTGCTTTACACCACTCGTATTGCTCATGTTTGACCGAATTAAAACGTTTGTTTAACTCTACATGGCTATGCCACTTACCTGCGTTGAGTCCAAGCTTAAAATCAGCAAGCACGTGATTATAGGCAACACGAGCATAGCCACAATGTTGAGCGAATTGTGTCGCTTGGACGTTGTTTGGATCTAAAGCGATTTTGTGAGTTTTTAACATTGGAATTGTCTTTCCGTCTTTCGCTTCCTATAGTAGTAGGTGTGGGAGATCCTAACGTGCGTTAGGGCTACTATGTTCCCACCGAAAGACAAACCAAGTAACCATATTTTGCCAACAATATCAAGTTTTTTAACGAAAGCACGATACGACAACGTTTGACCCAAAGCTAAAGCATTGGGATTGTTGCTAGTTAGCCTTCATCGGGAGTAGAAGATAAAGCGTCAAACGTGATGCGTGAAACCCCGATAGATCGGGACTAAGAAGCGTGGAAACCATTATTTCATTGGTGTAGTCGGACTAGAAACCCCGTCCCCCAATAAATTGGGAGGTAAGCACCTATGGTTTCTGTTGCACGATTCTTAACATGAGCCTTAGCTTTTGACGAGTGCGAGAATCGTTGCAAAAATAAATAGGACAACAAATATCACGAATAAGAACCATCCGAGACGTCGGTTTCGCTGTCGCTTTTCTTGATCATTCATCTAAGTTTGATGCTCCCATTCTATTACGTCAACTTGTCGAGTGCCATCACCAAAAACACGAGCGGTAAATATATCAATGAGGCATACAGCAATCGTTTTGCCGCTACGGTCGATCGAGAAATAGATAGGTTGATGCCAAATCCAAGAAAGACGATGCTCAACGTCAGTGCGGCGAAAAAATAAACGATACCAGCGATGCCTATTAACGTAGGTAGTAGTGCTACAACGAGAAGCCCAAGACAGTTGATGACAATCTGTCTGTTCGTACTTTTGCCATCCGGATGAATAACCGGCAACAAGCGGAATCCAGCCTGTGCGTATTCGTCACGATAGATAAACGCTATTGACAGTGAGTGTGGTAGCTGCCAAAGGAACAGAATTGCAAAAAGTGCCCACGCTTCGATATTGAGTGTCCCTCGCGCTGCAACCCAACCGATAACGGGTGGCAATGCGCCCGGAAACGCACCTGCAACAGTACAGAGCGATGTTCTCTGCTTCAGTGGGGTATAGACGAACAGATACGTCACAACAATGGCTGAGATAATCAATGCGCCTAAGGCATTTACAGAAAACGCCATATAGAGCAAACCGCTAACGGTCAGTAAAACCCCAAAAAACAGGGCTGTCGTCGGTTGGAGACGTTGATCCGGCAGCGGACGGTGACACGTCCTCACCATTTGGGCATCTAGGTCGCGTTCAAGGTACTGATTTAGGGCTAATACGCCTGCCGCTGATAACCCAGTACCGATGATGGTGTGAATCAGTTGCAGCCAATTAAGCGGTTGCGAGGACGCAATATAAAAGCCGGCTGAGGTTGTAATCAGTATCATCGAAACGAGTCGCGGCTTTGTCAGTTCAATAAAAATTGACACTCGGCGGCTTATTTGGGATAGATCAACCCCTAGCGTTTCTGTTGTTGATATCATGCGGACACCTCATCGGAAACGAGCCCTTGACTTGCAGCAAGTTCTGATTTACTGGTGCAACGAAAAACGTCCAGGGTTAGTACAACGGAGACGACCAGCATTAAAGCACCAATCGCAACATGGGCGGTTGTGATTATAACACCCGCAACAGGAGCCACGCCTTCGCCAAGAGTGGTGAACTCGGCGAGGTATGCTCCGAAACCCAAAGTTAATTGCACGGCAAGCAGCCCGCTCAATAGCAAAGCCAGCCGAACAAGGGACGGATTTTCTGGATGATTTCTCAAGATTCGCCTCAAAAGCAGAAATATGTGAATTGTTACTAAACCTGCAAAGAGCAGGTGGGCATCCAGTCGATTCCCTGTATGCCTTAACACGGCACCAAAGATGAATTGGATATAGATAAGCCCCAATGTGATGAGACTCAAATTTCTCAGGCGCGAAACATCTGTAGTCTCAATTTTCACCGATGTTTGCAACCAACTACGTGAAGTAAACAGCACAAGACTTGCCGTCAAGGCAAAAAATGCTTGGGCAAAACAGGCGTGTATGATGGCGAGGACCCTGCTGAGGTTCGTAACCCGGAGACCACCCATCACCCCTTGCGCGATGACTGCGACGAGGGCGATAACGCCCAGCCATTTCATCCATTTCCGTGCATCTTTCGCCCAGATTGATACCATCAACGCAATCGTCAGAAAACCGACAATAGAACCGATCAACCGATGGCTATGCTCGTACAGCACCCCGTGAACGTATACATCAAGTCGCTCACCGGATTTAATCAGCGTATAGGTCCGTTCGTTGGCTTTATCCGTGAGTTTCCACCTGCTGTCTTGTACTTCGGTTGAAATTATAACATTTTCTGGCACGGAAATCTCGTTTTTTTCGAGTGCCTTTCGTAGCTCTGCGGACAGGCTGTGCTTATCCAGATCAGCTTGGAGACTCGGATCAACGCTGAACAGGAATCCGCTGACCGTTTTCGAGAGCGGATAGAGAAACATATTGTATCCGAACGTCGTGGGCCAATCGGGGACAGCAAGTCCTGAATTCGTGCTAGTTACAAGTCCACCCATGCAGATCAGGATGAAAGTCGTCACAGCGGTAAGTATAGCAAGTCTATGAAGCCACGGACGATACATCAAGTTAGTTTTATTCCTCTCACGAGTTAGCAGCTTGATTTGTTAAAAGCCTCAGCGCTTCCGGCACCTTTGGAATTGTTATTTCTGCCGCGCGATTCGAATAACAGCACTAGTTTTCACAAAAAATGCGGTGAACATCAGGAAGGCAAACCAGCCAATCAAAATGCCCCATGGTCGTTGCACAATCAATTCTCTTGATGTATATACAAAATAAGACCCATAGGCAAGCACAGCGAAAAAGAGTAACAACATAATAGCTTGGAGTAATTCCCGAACAATAACAAGCGATTTGGGCAGCGAAACTCCCTCTTCTTCCCGTCGCGTGCGTCCTACGATGAGACCAACTACCATGGTCGTCAACCAACCCAACATTAATCCCCACGGTCGTTTATGCAGTTCGTGGTCTACCTCCCTAGCAGCAATAAAGTGGAGGGTCCCAAAGAAGAAAGCTAGTGCGATGAAAAATACCACGGACAGCAGAACCACTTCTTTAACTGCCCGCCTGCGTGTTAACTGGTATCTGGTATCTCTAGACACCTGCATTTTTCAATTTTCCTCCTTCATTTCTCGGTTGAGACAGGGGAGCCATCTCACCTACCCATGTTCATTTATAGTAGATTTTAGAATTATTTTGACACTCCCAAGACACAACCAACGCCCTAAATCCCCTAATCAGGGAACTTTGAAAACTTCACGAAGGTCGAAATCATTGGTAAATGACCACTTATTTTTAGGATTCACTATAGGAGAGAATCGTTTTGACTGTTTTTATCTGTTTCCTACGAACTTGAATCGTCCGTAATATTCGTTTCGGGTAGTGTGGGTGCTTGCGTATCTGCATCGTACTTGCGGACAGAAAATCGATCCAGAATTGTGTAAAGCACTGGAATGATGGTCAGTGTACAGATTGTCTGTACGATAATTGCGCCGATTTCGACCCCCGCTAAGGTCGCTCGCATAATTGCTGTTCCCCGATCGCCAAGCGTTTGTGGAAACATACTGACGATGATAGTCAAATTTGTCATGATAACAGTCCGTAATTTTAACGGGCACGCCTTCAGCAGTGCCTCTCTAATTGGCATCCCCTGCTGCCGAAAAATGCGCGTCTGATCCAGTAGTAAAATTGCGTCATTAACGACGATCCCAATCAACATGATAAGCGCCAACAGTGAAAAAATATTAATGGTCAATCCGAAGATTGACATTGATAATACCGCGCCGACGAATCCCAAGGGAAGCGTAAGCATAATCGTAAAAGGATGGAGATAGGAACCTAAGAGCGCGGCAAGTAGCATGTACGTCAGGACAATAGCCTGAACCAACGCTACACCAATCGCTTGATAGGCTTCGGCTTGATCTTCGGCACTGCCCCCCATACGAATTTGATAACCGGGCGGTAATTCAATTTGATTAACCTGCTCCTGAATTTGGCTGGTGGCGTCTGCAAGCGTGCCTTCGATGATGTTCGCTTCAACGACAAACATCTTCTGTTTGTCCTTACGCGCGATTTGTGTTTCACCGGAGCGTTCGATAAGGGATCCCAATGCGGACAACGGTACTAACCCCTTTTGGGTTCGGATCAGGATGCGGTTAACATCCTCAGCGATGTCCAGATCACTCTTTGCCAATTGCACCCGAATGTCATATGCTTCTTCTCCCTCCTCATACGTAGAGGCTATCGCCCCTGTTAAGCTGTAGTTCAGGAGCTGCCCGACTTCTGCTACCGTTACACCGTAATCTTTGAGCCGATTTCGGTCAGGCAGAAAAGTCATTTCGGGTTTGCCTGTCCTTACGGTAGTTTTTGTCTCTACCAATTCGGGCATCTTGTCTACGATGTCCTTGACTTGGTTGGTAATTGCAATTAGCTTATCCTTTTCTGTCCCTAGGAGCTCAATAGTGATGTCCGCACTACCGGCCCCGCCACTGAGGGCGGGCAGCATCTGTTGCCGAATGACTCCGGGAAATTTACCTTCCAAAACGGCTCGCAGTTCGTCATTAACTTCAAGGATGTGCTTTTTATGGCCTTTGGGCAAGACTACTAGCAACTCGGCATACTCAACACCTTGACTAACCCTACCGCTTTTCCCAATTTTGGTTAAAACATCTTCGACTTCGGGGGAACTTTTCAGGAGGGCTTCCATCTCCAACATCATCTCATCTGTCTCAGACAATGTCGTGCCGGGCGGCAATTCCACACCGATGATGATAAAATCACCGTTAGCCTTAGGAATAAATTCCCCGCCTAACCTGCCCGCTAAAAACACCGCCCCTGCGACGAGGACAATTGCAGCCAGCACGTTCACCCAAAGGTATTTCAGGGAAAAGTCTAGTATTCTCGCATATCCTCGTTCTAGGGACTCCATACCCCGATTCCAGAGCCGGAAAAAGAGGTTTGGTACTTGCCCCTCCTCCTTCGGTTTAAGGAGGTAGGCAGCTAACATTGGAGTCATCGTAAATGACACCCAGAGCGAAAAGATTGTGGCGAAAACAACCGTCAGTCCGAACTCGAGGAAAAATGCGCCAACAAGTCCGGTCATAAATGCAATCGGCACGAAAACAAAAACGTTTGTCATCGTCGAGCCAATGACAGCGATGGTAACCTCTTGCGTCCCTTCGACCGCTGCGATCTTTGCAGGTTCACCCGCGTCCAGACGCCGAGTTATGTTTTCTAGAATGACGATGGCATTGACGACGAGGGTCCCAATTGACAGCCCGAGTCCGAGCATTGACATAATGTTTAACGTAAACCCAAACATACTCATCAGGAGAAACGCTGAAAGAATACACGTAGGCATCACAACCACGACGATAATTGTCATTCGCAGATTATGAAGAAAAAGGTACAAAATGATTGAAGTCAAGATGACCCCGATAATGATATTAGTCTGAACATCGTTAACCGAATCTAAGATGTTGATTGACTCATCTTTGATTGCTTCAATTTTAATATCGTCCGGTAGCTGTGTTTCAAGTGCCTTGATTGTTTTACGCACATCATCTACGAGTTTAATCGGCTGTGCACCACCGAGTTTAACAACACTCAGTGAAATTCCCTCTCGGCCTCCATAGCGGGCTGTCATCCGCTTTTCAGTCGCCGTATCATCGACTGATGCCAGGGTCCCTAGTTTAACAGTGCCACCTGAGCGAAGAAAAATGTCTAAATTCTGTAGTTCGCGGAGGCTTGTAAATTCCCCTTCCATGCGAACCGTAAATTCATCCTTCGATTGGGTAATTCTCCCAGCGGGGATTGACATATTCCCGGCTTCTATCGCTCGTACAACATCGGTAATTGAAAGCCCATACCCTTTCAACTGTTCTTTGGAGAGATTCACCTGAATCTCCCGTTTTTCTCCACCCAGAATATCGACGCTGGCAACACCTAGCACTCGCGATAAGGCATCTTTTACATCTCGTTCCGCTAGGTCATACAGCTCTCGCAATGGTCGATCCCCTGTGAGCATCAGCTCTAAAACTGGGGAAGCCCCGATATCGACTTTTCCAACAATTGGCGAATCGGCGTCATTTGGCAGCCTAGCGGCAATTGCATCAACCTTATCCTTCACATCAATGTGGGCTAAATTGACATCGGTTCCAAACTCAAATGTAATACTAACCTTTGGTGCTAGTTTAGAGAGCAAATTGTGCAATAGATAAAGGGACAAATCCATCGTCATCAACGGGTAATCCGTCCCATTGCACTAGCAAATTAAACATCGCCATTGTGAAAGCAAGTCGTGTCTTGAAATAGTCCCAACACCGATGCCCGACTTTCTTCAAATGGCAGACGCGGGTCAACATAGATAAAATAGTCTCTATCACCATCCTGTCGTTCCACTGTCCGCGTTTGCAGATACGCAAGTTGTCAGGGAACCAGTCCACTTTGGTAAACCCTTCATCAGCAAAGACAACCATCTGGTCACTGACGCCTTCAACTATGTGTTGGAACTGACTACCATCATAGACATTGGCAGTGTCACACTCCCAATCGACAATCTCCCCCAGATGGTTGACCAATATGCACAGTTTGCCTCCGACAATCCATCGTTGGTTGGATATACCTTTTTTGCCGATTTGTCGCTCAGACCGACCTTCTCGACGGGGGTGAATCAACTCAATACCATAAGTGTCAATCACGCCAATCAGTGACGGGGTTGCCATGAAAATATCGGTCAGATGCCTATGGCTGTTGAAAAGCCGGAACAAGCGAGTCCGTTTTGGTAAATGCGGGAACAACCCGGTGTAATTGCTTTCTATCCACCGATAAAAGGCACGATTGCCTACCCCTTTGAGCGAAAAAAGCAACGCAAGCGTAATAACTTCAGACGGATACAGTTTGGCTTGAGTATGCTTGTGATTTATATTGTCTTGTGTCAGTTTATCATCTACACAACAGAACAAGTCTGTGATAAAATCTATCGTGGTCATGAGTTTCGCTTTCCTCCCGTTAATTGAGATGGTTTGTTACCCCGATTAACGATACTAGTGAGGAAAACGACTCATGACCCATAAATTATACTAGCACCAGTGGTTACTAACGATTGAAACACTATCAAGTGAGTTGGATTCGATACTTTCGATACCACTAATTGTAGCGACAGCATCCTCAATCTCTTTGGTAACTTGATTTTCAATTTCTTTCGGATCTGCTCCTCCCCAGATAGTTCTTACGGTCACCACCGGAACATCAACTCCCGGGAAGAGATCCATGGACAGCGTTGCAAACGAGATAACTCCGAGAAAGATAAATACGAGATTGAGCATGACAGCAAGTACTGGCTGTTCAACACAGACTTTTGCCAAGTTCATATTACAAGATCTCCTTTTAGCGGAAAATCAAGTTACTTTACAACCAAAATCCTCGTATCGTCTGCCAACTGCCGATGCCCGTTCACAATCACAGAAGTTGAATCAGTCACACCTTCAAGGATTGAGATCTCCTCGCCCCAAGTGAGTCCTACTTTTACAGTTTGCTGGTGTGCTCTGCCATCTGTTGCAATGAAAACGTGTCCCATCCCTTTCTCGATATCTAAAACGGCTTCGCGAGGGATCAGCAGTGAGTTATCGGGGGCTGAAAGGTTTATGTTGACTGCCACAAACATGCCTGGCTTGAGTTGATACTCCGGGTTTGGAATCTCCGCTTTAACCCTTACAGTCCGGTCTTCTGGGTTCATAATTGGACTGATGAAATCAATTTCTCCACTAATTCGTTGTTGCCCTGCGGAAATAATTACTGGGGTGCCAACTGCTGCGTTGCTAAGTTCAGTTCCAGAAATGGTAAAGATCGCTTTGACCACATCCATTTTGACGATTGTAAGAATCGGATTGGCTCCCGGCCCGCCAGCGGCCGCTGCATAATCACCGAGATCCGCGCCTTGATTCACCACGATGCCGTTTATGGGAGAGGTTATGGTTGCATCAGCAAGTCTCTTATTGGCAAGATTGACCTGTTCGCTTGCTTGATCGAATTGCGCTTGTGCAGCGGCGATGTCGTGTTCCCACGCTCGGATTTTGACCAACTCTTGTGCAGATAGTAAATTTGCTTCTGCCTGTCGGACTTGAGATTCCGCCATTGTGATTTGGGTGTTCCAGTCCTCGGTATCCACCACAACGCGGGCAAGTGCTAGTGACGCTTGTGCTTGATTGAGTTGGGCTTCCGCCGCGCTTATATCCTCCTGCCGTGCACCTTCTTGAACCAAACTCAACTGTTCGGCGGTGCTTTCATATTGCGCCTTAGCACTGTCAAGTTGCGCTTTGGCGTTGTCTAAATCTTTGTCGCTGATAGCCTCTTTTTCGTGGAGAGTCTGCACCCGATCAAAGTTCGCCCGTGCATTTTCCAACCCCGCTTTCGCGCCGGAAACCGCTGCTTTTGCTTGTTGGATTTCCTGATTTCTCGCGCCTTCCATCGCCTTCTTCAGATTGGCTTCAGCGGCAGCAACAACCGCTTTTGCCTGTTCAAACTGAGAGATCGCTTGTGCTCGTACCAACGCTTGTGCTTGTTCCAATTGTGCCTTTGCTGCATCGAGCGATGCATGGGCAGCGTCCGCTTGCGCTTCGATTCTGATTTGTGCAGTCGACTTGACTGTCAAGAGTTGTGCTTCCGTTGCTTTTAAGGCTGCTTGTGCCTGTTTCAATGCAAGACGAAGTTCTCGTGAGTCGGTTTGGGCGAGCACATCACCTTTGTTGACTTGATCTCCTTCATCAACCTTCAACACTACCAGTTTTCCGGAGACATCGGCGTAAACCTCGACCATCGCATCAGCTTCTAAGTTTCCGGTATAAGTGATTTGCTGTTCAATCTTGCCACGTTGTGGGGTAGCAACTTTAACCGGCTTCGGCTTTGAAGCCTCCTGAGCATGAGCGAAGTTCAAATTCACAACACCAAAAACCACACACAAGAGTAAAATAAAGTTTAGCAATCCATTTTGTCGCATCTGTCTCCTCCTCACAACAGTTATTCGAGTCTAGTACCCATTGCACGTTCTAACCGCGCAACGGCGATGATGTAGTCATGAATCGCCTGCAAACGATTAACCTGCGCTTGGGTATGAGACAACTCAACGTCCGTCAATTCAACGCCGGTGATCAGTCCCGCTTCATGCTGGACATTCGCAATCCGCAATCCTTCCGCGGCTTGCTCGACGATACCCTCTTGGGCTTCAATCAGTTTCTGTGCTGCCTCAAGATCAAAGACAGTAGATTTAACCTCAAGTCTGATGCCGTCAAGGAGTTGGTCTTTATTCGTCCGAACCTGATCGAGGTTCACTCGTGCTTGATTGACCCGTGCCCGTGTGGCAAATCCGTCGAAAATTGGGAATTGACCCACCACTCCGACGTTCCAATTGACGTCAAATGGTTGACGCTCGCTGCGATTGAAGGAATACTTGCCAAACGCAGAAAGTGTGGGCTTATTTCCGGCTTTGGCAACCTTGACCTGCTTTTCGCCGATCTGTTCCTGAATCTCAATCTGCTGGATTTCAGGACGTAGCTCAAGTGCTATTGCAATTACTCGGTCAATATTCACCAATTTGAGTTCAGTATGCAGCTTGCCGTCAATCGAGACAGACTCATCAAGAGGCAGTCCAAGTGTTAATTTAAAATTTTCTTCGGTAAGCTTGCGCTGGTTCTGCGCTTGGATTAGCTGTGAGCGCGCATTGACGACTTGGACATTTGCTCTGATCACTTCCAACTGCGTGGTGAAGCCTGTGGCCTTCTGTTCTCGTGCAAGCTCGTAGCGTTTTTCAACCTGAGCAAGTGATTGCTCCGCAACATCAACGAAAGCATGAATCAATAATAGATTGTGAAACACTTGACGAACTTTTAGCTCAACATCAAGTTGAACGGCTGCCACCACTTGATCGGCTAACCACTTTCCTAAGACCGCCTGACGGTAAATGTTACCGCGTTGCCCCCACGTAAATAATGGATACGTCGCCTGTGCTCCCCCTTGAAGATTGTGTTTGGAACCAAGTTCAAATTCGATTGGTTCAGTGTCAGCACTGTTCGCCCCTCCTCCTACTGAGAGGTCCTCAGGTAGTAAGTCACCAAAACTCTCTAGAAAATTTCCATCCAACACGATTGTCGGCAAACTACCACTGAATGTGTAACCTGCATCTAACATCAGTCGTGGAAGAAACGCTGCACGGGCTTCTTTGACTTTCTCGCTGGCAAGTTCCACATCTTTCCGAGCAACTTGAAATTCACGACTGTTATTCAAGGCATAGCTAATGCCTTGAGCAAGCGTGAAAGTTTGTACGAGTTCTTGTTCTGATGTTGCTCCCCGATTGGGGTTGAAAACAAGAATTAAGCCAAGTGTTTGAAGTGACAAAATAACTCTAAAGCCGAAGGATTTCCTAAACATATACATCTCCTGATGCGTGAAACGTGAAACGCGATGCGTAAATGGTCAGGAACTCATTATGGGTTCATAGATTCATTGAAACGAGTGTGTGAGGCAGCGAGGGAGCGAAGGCTTTCACTCACACCTCCCTCAGATACCTGCCGCCTCAAAATGATGAACGCTTAAACAATGTGGAAACGTCATCCCCACCAACTCACATCAAAGACTTCTTAGTCTGCACTGGCTCCGGCGGGTACCGGTTCACCGTGCAACGATTCGCCGTTTGGCTCTGTTTGTGGAGTCCAGTCCGCTTCGGCACCGGGAACGCTGTACTCATAAGGACCGTGATATACATGCGGAATCTCCCCAAAGTTGCCATGAGGGACAGGCGTTGGCGCATGCCATTCAAGAGTGTTCGCTTGCCACGGATTCTGCTCAGCTACCTTTCCGCGGAATATACTCCAGAACACGTTGACTAGCAGCAGAATCTGAGCCACCCCCAAAATAAATGCGGAAATCGTAATAAAGACATTTATGGGCTGCATATGTTGTAAGAATTCGTACTGCATCGGGTTAGCGATGCGTCGCATGTGTCCGCCAACGCCGAGGATGTGCATCGGGAAAAAGACACCGTTAAAGGCAAGGAAGGTGATCCAAAAGTGAATCTTGCCGAGGGTCGAATTCATGTGTCGCCCAAACATCTTGGGGAACCAGTGAAAGATGCCGCCAAAGATAGCGAAGATGCTTCCACCGAAGACAACATAATGGATATGCGCCACGATGTAGTATGTATCGTGGATGTAGATATCCACAGGTGAGTTTGCCATATAGATGCCGCTCAGACCGCCGATAACGAACATCGAGACAAAAGCCAGCGTATTTAACATCGGCACTGTAAATCGGATTGATGCACGGTGAAGGGTACCAAGCCAGTTGAAGGTTTTGATTGCCGAAGGGACAGCGATTAACATGGTGGTGGTCATGAAACTCGCTCCCAATGCAGGGTTCATCCCACTCTGGAACATGTGGTGTCCCCACACAATCCAACTGAGAAAGGCGATCGATATCATAGCAAAAACCATTGATTTATAGCCGAAGATGGGCTTTCTGGCAAAAACAGGGAGCATCTCTGACGCCATACCCATGCCGGGCAGAATGAGGATATACACCTCTGGATGCGCGAAGAACCAGAAGAGGTGTTGCCATAGCAACGGTTCACCGCCACCTGACGCAGCAAAGAAGGACGTTCCCGCCATCCGGTCAAAGAGGATAAGTGCAAGCGCGGAAGCAACGACCGGGAATGCAAGCAGCAGAAGGATTGCGACGATAAAGAGTGACCAGATCACAAGTGGGAGACGGAAGTAGGTCATTCCCGGTGCTCGCATATTGATAATCGTGGTGATATAGTTAATAGACCCCATCAGCGAGGAGATCCCCATGACGATTAGACTAATGCACCAGAGATTCTGTCCCCAATCTACACCGCTATATTCAGCGATTGAGGAGAGTGGCGCGTAGCCAGTCCAGCCCGCAGCAGCATGACCACCGGGAACAAAGAACCCAGCCATCATGATAATACCCCCCAACATATTGAACCAGAAGGAGAGCATATTCAGGACCGGGAAAGCCATATCTCTGGTCCCGATCATCAGTGGGATGAGGAAATTACCAAATGCCCCAACAAGCAGCGGCACAACGACGAAGAAAACCATGATGGTGGCGTGCATCGTAAACAGCGAATTATAAAATGCCGGGTCTATCACGCCGCTGGGCATGTTCGTCTCTAACCATGTTTCTTTATCGTCATCGAACCGTTCCTCCCATTTTCGGTCTGCAGCAGTTGTGACTTCGCCCTCTTCCTGATACGCTTTGGAAACCCCTATGATAGGAAGCGGTCTGTCGGGCCAAGCGAGTTGCCAACGGAAAAGCATCGCAAGCCCACCCCCGACCATGAACATAATCAGACCAAAGATCAGGAACTGCCTGCCAATCATTTTATGATCAAGCGAAAAGATATATTTACTAATAAAGCTCTCTTCATGATGATGATCATGAGATTCGTGAGTGTGATCGTTCATTCTACATTGACTCCTTTCTTTTCATTCGTAATTGTATCTTACAAATTGAACCGGAAATTTAAGCCTTCCCGATATGTTGACTGCCTAATCCAACTGTATCGCCCCTTGCTTAAGAGACGACAGCCTCCGACTTTGATAAAGGCTTTGGGGCTAAAGGACGCACGTGAAGGATTTCATCCTCCATAAGTGGTTTCACTGTCGAGGCAGAAACGATGATCACATCAATAGTCTCTCCCAAGGCGTTGAAGACTTCAAGCGCGTAGCCTTCTTCATCCCTACTGTTTTTCGCTGCGGGCAGATGTTCTACTACTACAGCCACATCTCCTGTGAGCAGGTTGTGTTCGGGCATATCTCGTGTGAGGGCTACCCGTTGATAAAGCTGAATTTTCATTTCTATTTCACCACCCGATCCGGGAATAAAGTCACGAAGCGTATATCCGCTGTCGTTTCGAGTTTAATCCAGATTGTTACGATATGTAGCGTACGTCCGTTTGGTCCGTTTAGGATGCCTCGAATTTCATATTTGAGACCGTAAGGCGTGGTCTTGATATCCGACACCTCACTCGTTTGGATAAGCTGGTGAAGGTCGTGCTCCAAAACCTCCCAATTGGCTAGCGTATATCCAGCCGAAGAAAGAAATTTAGACTTATCATTTTCCTCACGAGGCAATAGCAAATATCGTAACAGCTTGTCATGGGGAATATTGACATCTTTAGGCAGCCTCATTTAATGCTATCAATTTCATTATTCACCCCACCGTTCACTCACCCACGCTGCATAATCTTCCTCCGTGTGGACGGTAAGGTATCCGAGCATCCCGGAGTGTCCAAAACCACAGAGTTCAGCGCAGGGGATTTCATATGTGCCCGGTTTCGTTGCCTCAAACCACATGTTTATAAACCTGCCGGGAAGGGCATCTTGCTTGAGCCGGAGTTGAGGGACAAAGAAGCTGTGAATAACATCATCGGCTGTGAGTCTAATATGTACAACCTCATTAACGGGAACATGCAGCTGGTTCTCAAGTTGCAGGTCATCGTCAGTGCCCCACTCGCCGTCGGGTCCCGGGTAAGTCATGTCCCAGTTAAATTGTTTCCCGTTCACTTGAACGACAGCACCGGGGTTACCGGGAAACTGAGAAGGGAACTTAATTTTGTTCCATTGTGGTAAGCTCAACATTGCGAGACCGAACACAATGACCGTGGTAGCAGCTGTCCACGTAATTTCTAAGGTTGTGCTACCTTCAATGTACTCTGCTTTGCGGCCCTCTTGGAAACGGTACTTAATGATGAAGACAATGAGCACCGCCATAACAGCCACAAATACAATTGAGGTTATCCAGTAGATTAGGACAAAGAGGTTATCAATCCCTTGTCCAAAAGTTGAGACATTCTCTGGAAGCCATGCAGGAAAATTCAGCCACTTCATTAAGGGCTCCTTTCTAGACTGCTGAATTTGTCAGTTAATCTCTTTTATGCCACCTTCGGACGACGACAAGCCGTTCGAGCAGCGGCTAAATATGTTACAACACAGAACAAACCGGTAACAAGCAGTGATAACGTGAGTTGAGGAATCTCCTCAGTGACTGCGGGTGCGTTAAAGTATAGACAACGACGCAGGGCCGCAACCCCGTAGGTGAGCGGATTCAATTTCATCGCCCATTCAAGCAATTTCGGCACACCAGATACAGGGAAGAAAGCACCGGAGAGCACCCAAATCGGGATCAGAATAAGATTCATAATCGCATGAAAGCCTTGCGTCGAATCCATTCGCCACGCGATCATTAATCCCAAGTTTGTCAAACCGAATGACAAGATTAACATCACACCGAGTGCTGAGAACACGGAAAAGGGACTCAACGGCACCCCAACTATCGGTGCGAGAAACAGAAGAAGGGCACCCTGAAAGAGTGCTAAGGTTGTACCGCCAAGTGCTTGTCCCAGCACGATAACGCATCTTGAAACCGGGGCAACAAGCACACCTTGAAGAAAACCTTCTCGACGGTCTTGGACAATCGAGATTGTTGCGAAAATTGCTGTAAACAGTAGTGCAAGCGTGACGATACCGGGGTAAAAATATTCAATATAGCTCGTTCCTTCAGGAACGCCGGGCGGATTAAATGAGGCGCTTAACCCACCCCCTAAAAGTAGCCAAAAGATTAGCGGTTGCGCAATCGCGCTTACTAGACGGCTTCGTTGGCGTAGGAACCGGATGATTTCACGCCACCAAATCGTCACCACAGGGAGTAAGAATCTTGCTATAGACAAAGTTTAGTTGAGTGCGTTTAAGCGTGGCTGCTTTTTAATCTTACTGAATCTGGACTGGAACCGTTTTCCTCAAAGTGGTGTCCGGTGAGTTTGATGAAAACATCTTCCAATGTCGGCTTCCCAAAGCGGACGGATCGAATTTCGGTCGGGAAGGCAACTACAACATCTCGGACAAATTCATGTCCGTTGTGGCATTCGATGCGTAACAGTCCCTCAATCGAGGCTGCCGTATACCCAAATCGTTGGCTTATTTTCGGTGCGAGCTGTTCAGGTGCCGGAGAATCAATGATAACAATATCTCCACTGACCTGCCCTTTCAACTCATCCGGTGTGCCGATGGCAACCAACTCCCCCGCGTTGAGGATCCCCACACGGTCGCACGCTTCGGCGTCATCCAAAATGTGGGTTGTTAAGATAACCGTTGTTTCTTGCAAACCCGCCAAATATGCTCTGAAACTTCGGCGTGCCCCGGGATCAAGTCCAGTGCTCGGTTCATCCAATAGCAGGAGCTTCGGCTTGTGCAAGGTCGCTTTTGCCAACTCCGCACGCCTTTGCAATCCACCGGAGAGTGTTTCCACCCGCTCATAAGCGCGATCGGTCAGCTCAAATTGGTCGAGAGCATCTTGGATCCGCTGCTTCAGCGTCTTACCCTGTAGCCCGTAAAGGTGACCGTGATGTCGGAGATTTTCGGTGACTGTGAGTTTTTGATCCAAACTTGGATGCTGAAAAACCACACCCAGATACTGCCTAACGCGCTGCGCCTCACTGGGAAGTTCATGACCAAGAATATTGACCGCAGCCTGATTAACCGGAATCAGGGTAGAGAGTATCTTAAAGAGTGTGGTTTTACCGCTGCCATTTGGGCCTAGAAACCCAAAGACTTCTCCTTGCGAAATGCTAAAGGTTACACCTACAAGTGCACGTCGAGCCCCGTAAGCGTACGAGAGATTCTCGACTTTGACAGGGAACATCTTCCCTCATTTGCTCATTTTAAGCGCGAGTGTAAAGTCCTGTGTAGCCGCCCCCCCAGCTTCAACAGTAACCGAAACGGGTTCATCTTTATTTGTGCCACAGGCTTCTTGCCAATAGGCTAACTTGTAGGTGCCCGGCGGAACATTCTCAATGGTATATTTCCCGTTCTCGTCGGTGACCGCAAAATACGGATGGGGAATATACGCCATCCATGCCTTCATCCAGCCGTGCACATCGCATTTAACTGGCACGGGACCTTCGGCTTTCTTTATCGCTTTAACATTCATCTTCCGTCTACTGCCCGGCTGCGATTTATTAAAGGCAGGATTCACCGAACTAAAGATATGAACGTTATGGTTGATTCTGTCGGGATTGATCATGGTCAATCGTTTTCCAACCGGAAGGAGGCTCACATGTGGCTCAAAATGGCATCCTTTCTGATCGATTTCGTATTTGACCTTTGGATCGCTTGGAAAATCCGCTCCTGATGAGATGTCGGTTAGATAGACGATAGTGTTTTTCAGACCATTTCCTTCGCCAAGAACAATTGATTCATCGAACTTGTCGATTTTACCACAAACTTGCGCGTCTTTGGTGATTTCCAGTTTTTTCATCTCAGGCGCGGCACCATCAAATTTTACCATCCCACTGATAGTACCACCATTAGAGACACTCATTGCTTTATAGGAAGCCGGGAAGACGAGCGATTCGACTGCTTCGTCTCCACCGGCAGCGGTGGCAGTGGCAACGTAAACAGAGGCAATGAGTAGGGTTAGGATTGTAGCAATTTTGGTTTTCATGATTGAACTCCTTTTGAAATTATTGTTGAAACAGGTTATAAGTGAGAGGAAGCCATGTTGGGTCATTTCAAACACAGTCAAGACATTTGAATCTTCTTGCTATAACGCAAGCTGCTAGATAACCCGTAGATCGAGTTTTCATACCCGATACCTATCAGAAATAACCAAATTTATGACACACCTGTCGCCCCCCTGGGGCTTTAGGGAATTGGTTTATTGATGTGCTATACACCTATCGCCCCTCCGGGGCTTTGTAGGTCGGGCAAATCCCCGACCTACGGGTATAAGGGTCAATTTTATTGCGTGGCACATCACTAGGGCGTGTTGACATTTATGTAAAACTGTCCGTAATCGTAGGGGCGGGGTCCCCTCGCCCATTGACCAACGTGGGTTGGAACCCCCAAACCATACGGGTTGAGTTGATTGTAGGTCGAGATTCATATCTCGACACCGAACCGTCGATTTTGGAAAATCGACCTACAGAAGTTCAAAATCGTCCCTGGTCTCGGAACGGACTATGATGTGTGACCAAAGGGTTGGGGAACCCAACCCCTACAAAGGGCCATGCGTCTGTGCACACCTCTCGATTATCTGACTGCGATGAAATGTCAACAGAACCTAGCAACTTAGGTTAAATTAAGTTAATCACCGCTCGCAGTGGATTGACAAATCCACCGCATACGTGCAAAGATGGCTTGGATATGCCTATCCAAGCCGAGCGGGCTTGACAACTAGCAACTTAGGTTGCTATAAGAGAAATTTTCTCTGGTTTATGGTCCGCCTCTCATTCGTTGTGGAGGTCTAGTAGCCTACAGCAGTACAAGTATTCCTCGATTCAGATCATCTGCAAACGATTCAATATCCGAGCAATGATTTCTGAGTATACGTTCGATAGTAGACGTTGAGCAGTTTCCCCGTCTAAGCCAAATCACCTTTGGAGGCACTCCATGAATCACACTTCTATCGCTGAAGTCTACATCCTTTAATATAATAAAGTAGTCATTGTCGCGGGCGTAATTCCACAACTCGGCATCATCTACCATGTCTAGTCCAACCATTTGAACATGAGTGGAATTAGGAAACAGATCCGCCAGTTGAGCCACCAGCTTGGGTGATAGGTTCTGACCCAATAGAAGTTTCATTAACGCGAACAAGCATCTGTGCTTTTTCTCTGTCAGCGGCATACGCCAGACATGCCCGAACGTCCGTCTCGTTTAAGTATGGAAAATCATCAACAATTTCTTCGATGGTCATACCCGAAGCAAGATAGTCGAGTACATCGTAAACCGTGATTCTCATCCCACGGATACACGGTTTACCGCCGCGCTTATCGGGTTCAATTGTGATGATGTCTTTGTAGTTCATTTACTTGACCTCTTTGTCAAGGTTTTGGTGGTTGCTTCCCCCCAAGTCCAGTTACCCAACTCTTATGTATTTTGTCGTCTCCGGACACTACTTCTCAAACCGAAAAGGAGACCGACGGAGATAAGGGCAACAAGTGGCGGATAGACAAAGCGTTTGCTCGATGGAACGGGATCAAGGACGAATGTGTACCACGTTGAGATCGCTCGCTTCGTTTTCAGATCGCCATTTGCGCCATCCCACGCGGAAAAAGCGATGGGTATGAATACGTCCGATGCAAACTGAACGTCATTTCTATCCTCGGTGGTGAGCGATCTCTTAACCCACAGTTGATAGCGTCCATCTTTGTAAACCCCTTCAGCTTGTATCGGGCTTTGGTCAGATTGGACGGTCGCGCTATTGATCCCCGTCGCATTCATCTCTGTAACCGTTGACGGTTCGGCAACCTTCCAACTCCAGAGATAGACGGGACGCCGATCGCCCCAGATAAAGTAGGGTTTCGGATCCGTGGGACCTTCAGGAATTTTCACTGGAAATTGAATTGTCAAGCCATCTTCAACTGTTTCTCCGGTCTCGTCATCTGTCTTGGGAAGGGTTTTCGTTCGATCATCCCATGTGAAGAGGAAAACGATTTCGTTATCATTGTAGAACGACTTCGCTGTTATTGAATCAATCGAGGGATTGAATTGTCGAGGGTCAATAACAATTTGACCGGCCAGCGGAAAATAACTTGCTTCTTGAATTTCATTCCACGCTTCATCGTTCATGCGCGGTAACGCACCGTCGCGATATTGTGAGCGTAGCACTTTGTCACCAACCGCTGCCTGTGGCTGCTCTTCGGGTCCCAAGGATTTTACATAGTTTGCCAGATGCCAGCTTTTCTCAAAGATCGGTTTCAAGGCTGTGTCCAGTTTAATCTGTTCTTCCGGAGTGAGTTCCACGCCTTCCTCAACGTTGAGCATGATGTCCTCGAACATAAACAGCTTTTCTTCAAGCACTGCGTATTCTTCCTCTTCTGCGTCTGAAAGACCGTCGTCATCCATTTTGAGTTCGAGCTCATTCATACGAGCCGATTCCTCATCTGTCAGACCGAGCCGGAAACTTGAGATGAACGAGGGCATCGGCGAGCCGGCGATGCCACCAATGAATCGCTTGAAGATAGCCTCAGTTGTCGCACCGCCCCGATAATTCCACTGCTCCCATAGATTGGCGGGCCATGTGCGAAAACCCCACTCATCGGTAAGATCTGGGGCAGATGTGCCATCGCCCCTGCCGATTACTCCGTGACAATCAACACACCCAAGAGTGGTGTAAAATTCTTCCCCTTTGGCGACGCTCTCTTCAGAGTACGACACTTTGCCTGACACATCAATTAACCGTGGTGTAGCTCCTTCAAAACCATCGTGGAATGCCTTGATATGAGCAACGAGCTGCCAACGTTCATCCTCAGTCAGAAGTTCGCTCCAAGCTGGCATCGAAGATCCCGGCATACCGTTTGATATGATGTCAAAGAGATCTTGATCGGTCGGCAGTTGACCACTTTCTGTTGAACGGATTTTGTAAATCCCACGAGTGAAATCTCTCGGCCTTGGCAATAGGTTTTCTGCTGCAGACCCATCACCCGCCCCCTCTATACCGTGGCAATGTGCGCACTTATCTTCATACAGTACCTTTCCTGCTTCGGAAGCTTCAGGTGCCTGCTTACCTTGGGCAAAAACTGTAATTGGAAGAACCGCTAGCAACAGAATAAGACCGGCGGTTGAAATCAGAAATATGTTTTTGTAAAATCGCTTTTTCATCGTTTTTTCTTCTGTTCCAGATTCCATATCTCAATTAAATTTCGAGGTTTGGGCTTGCTTCACGCCTCTTAATGCTCCGCTTCACCAAATGTCCTTGGTCGATACCCTGTGTACTCAGATAGAAAGAGGATCACGTCCCAAATCTCCTCCTCTGTCAGGTGATCTTCCCAGACCGGCATGGCAGAATCCCACGGGGCCGCAGCCGGTGGCAGACCGGGTCCACCCTTACTGATACGCCAGAAGAAGAAAGATTCCTGATAGCTCGGAATAATCCCAGGGTCTTGAAAGTTTGCCGGCGGTGGGTTGAAACCGTGGGCAAAATGTCCCTCTCCATCAAGGTCATCACCGTGGCAGTAAAAGCAGTTTTGATAATAGACCCGACGCCCGTTGTCTACGTGGGTCTTGAACCCTTCCTTGTCATCTTTTTCAAGATGGCGGAAGGGGTTCTGCACCTCTTGGGTGAGACCGATAACCTTGTCGCGGTAGGTCAATTCAGCGGGCGGAGCAGGATGGGCGGTGCGCAGTGCAGCCGGTGGATCTGCTTTTGTTGCCACCTTAGAAAAGGTAAAAACAAGCATAACCACAGGAATAAGGACAAATAGTACAGTACGCCTTATCTTCCTATTATCATCAGCCAACGTTTCTTTGATGGGACGCAGAAATTCTCGAAACCTGTCATCTTCAACGGAGACATGAACCAAAATCGCCAATAGAATGAGCCCTAGATACATCCCAATCACGCTGGCAGGCAACGGTACAGACCACACACCACCGATGAAGAATCTTAAAAAGAGCCAAAGCGCGACAAATATGATTAGGCATTTTGTGAAAAGCGATAATTTTTGCATAACGGTTCAACGCTCCTTACTCGGCTGTTTCCTCTGCTCCCACATCTAGGGCTTCACCTGCCGCCACTGTTGCGTCTGTCGCACCTGTTAGGACTGCTAAAAATGCGAGTAGATCGCTCATGTCCGAAACCGACAGTAACAGCGGAAAGTTATCCGGCATCGGGGAGGTTACAACCAGTCGTTTACCGAAAGCGCGACTGTAGGTCGGTCCTTCGTCTATATCGAATGTATCAATGATCTGCTCCTCGCCATCAACATTTAAGATGACTTCGTCCTCGTTTTCCGACACCAATTCCCCAACGATAACATTCTCATCAAAATCAATTAACGTCGCCTGAACCTTCACATTCGATTTGGAAACTGTTTGCGTTTCTTCACCCACCTGAAGCGTGATGTTTTCGTCGTCCTCTTCTACGAGGTCCCCACTTACGGTGGCTCCCGTATCGGCAAGCGTTACCTGAATCCAGAAGTATCCTTTCCCCTTCAGATCTGTCAGTTCTTCGATCGGCTCTGGATCGAGGTCGCTCAGTAGAATGGTGCGTTCTTCCTCATTACCGGCTGCGTCCTTAACGCGCACGGTGATCTTCTCATTATCTTGTGTAACAAGCGTTCCCTGAATCGTGGCACCGCCGGTTTTCACCGTAACGGAACCGTATCCGCTCACAATTTGTGCATTCGGCAATAGAACGGATTCCTCAATATACCGGAGGCTGTTTAACCCAGCGATATCCGTCAATTCGGGGGCGGCGACAACCTCAACACCTTCGTCAAGCGTTTGACCCGCAGGTTGTTCTACGCCGGCAACAGCGTGACAGGCGATACACTTCGCGCCCTCTACGAAGACCTTTTTACCACGTTCAACATCGCCGGTGAGGAGGGGTGGTAGTTCCTCCACTACGTCCGCCGCGCTTCCGATATCGACGGGCGGCTCAAACGGTGTCAAATCGACTTCTCCTCCCTGACTTTGTAGGAAGGCAATAACGGTTTCGATTTCTAACTCGGATAAACTGATTGGCGGTTTCCAGACCGGCGGCATAATGTTTCCGTAGCCGGGGACGAGGAATTTGTGGGGTTCATAGGTAGATTCGATTAGATACTCTTTTGCTGTCTTCCCCGGTTGGCGTGTCGCAGCACGAGTAGCAATATCCGTTAAATCGGGACAACGCCCCGGTGGCGCAGACGTATCGAGCGTGTGACAGGTAATGCATTTCCCTTTTCCGTTAAAGATTATCTCTCCAGCTTCAATAAACGCCTCCGGTGTCCGATCTATAGTCGAAAGATCCACTGTTGCAGTCGATATCTCTGGTACAATGCTGGCAGCAAACGCATAGAACCAGATGACCATCAACGAGAATGACAAGAGTTTCACCACGCTCTGCCAGAGTATGATATTCGCCAAGGCAAAGATGAAAAACCACATTGACCACGGCAGAAGATTTTCCGAAGCGATTGGGAAAGCCGGTGCTTTCGCAATGTAGGCGATAAAACTCACAACCATTAAAATTAAGGATATAATTCTAATTAGTTTTCTTTGCATCGCTCTCGTCCTAACTGTGTGTGATTGTTAATCGTCCCCTGTAGTGGCGTCTGTCTCAACGGGTGGATGTCCCTCTTTTTTCTTATCGCCCCACAAACCGAGCCAAAAAATAAAGCCCACTAAAGCAAAGAAAATCACTATAATAACGGCAATAACGTTAACGGCATCCGCCAGCCGAGGTGTGAACGCATCTGGTGAAGTATCGGGCATCACACCGAAAATATGCCACGCCTCTCGGAGCCCTGACCGCGCGTAACCCATCAATCCCATCAGTGAGGTAAAGGTAATAGCAAGCAGAATCAACACATATTGCGATCGGTCTGTCATTTGTCCCCAGTTGATTTCGCTTGAACTCCTCGCTTTCCGATACATAATCAGGTCAATCACCGTTACCAAAATCATAACCGCTAACGCAATCATCACCTGTCTCGGTGTTAGGACATCAACGCGGAAGTCGGTCGGCACGCTGAACCCTACGATTCCAATTGTAACAATTGCTGCGACAGCCAACCCAAAAATGGTTGCAATGATGATATTGCCTGCTTTACTCCAACCCACCGTCGGCGTTTTACCAGATCGGCGGTAAAACAGAAAACTGAGAAAGGTGGTCAAGATAATGAGATTGACGACTGTATTTTTCGCGGTCATCAAGCCGAAAAATCCGACGAGCGGATGATTTGGACCGCCTATTGCAGCCAACTCCGTGGGCGTCATGATCAATGTGCGCGGCGTCATCCAGATTGCGACAGATAGAACAATGATAGCGATCATGTAGGGACGAAAACGGGCGTATCTCTCCGCGCCTGCGATGCGGGTCATGCCAGACCAGAGATAGTAATTCGCTCCGATAAACAGCACCCCAATCATTACCGCCTGAATGATGAACAACCACGAAAAGAGGCTCCCCATCATGTTGATGCCCATCGTGTTGTTGAACATATAGATTTCCCGCCCTAGCCAATATCCGGCGAATGGAAGCGGAATCAGTCCACACAGCGCGATAAAGTTGCCTGTATATCCCATCCAGTCGTAATGCGCCTTGTCTTCCTTGGTCTTGGCAACCAAGAAGCGAAAAGCGGCATAGGCACCGACGATGGCACCGCCGAAAGCGACATTTCCAATGAGGCGGTGAATGTTGACTGGCATCCATGTATAGTTATTGACCGCTTGCCACAGGGTACCGATGAATGCGCCCGCCTCATCATTATGAAGCGGGATTGCCTTATGTTCGGGCTTGGGGCCCATTATCGCTGGGCTTGTTTGGTATGTTAGCCAAGCGTTAGAGACGAACATAATCGCTGTACCGAACACGTTCAGCAGCACGCCGAGAAATAGGTGCCACATTTTGGACACCTTGCCTTGCATCCGATCCCACCCGTAGGAGTAGAGATAGAGTGTAAAGGTTTCTCCGAAGAACAGGAAGACGTAGAAAATCATCGTCGGCCCGAAGATTCCTGTCATTTTGTTCATCACCTGCGGGTAGCACCAGATGAGGATAAAAACGAGTACCCCACCCAACAGGGCAGTCGTTGAGAACGCTCCCATACACAGCTTGATGAATTCCTGTGCCATCTTATCATACCGTTTGTCCTTGGTTTTCATCCCGACAAACTCGATGACAACCGCGAACATCGGAACCCCCAAGATGAAGGACCCGAACAACAGATGCAGTTGGGCAGCGATCCATGCGGCGTTGCGGCTGCCGATCTTCGGGAAGGGACGGTACTCTGTGTCGGTCATATCTTGAGCGAAGACGGCCGCAACCGTTAGCAGCAAATAGATAGCAAGCAGGCCGAGAAAAAAATATAACCTGTTTTTGGGCTGGTTCATACTGAGATGTTTGGTGAGATACATTATTTCTTTCCTGTTGCTCCAGGGTTAATCTCGAAACAAAACGTCCTCAAATTAGAGAGGCAATATAGGGTTGGCTCATGTCAACAGAAAGTGCGAAACGCTCAGAGAAACCGAGTTTTCACGAAAAAACTCGGTTTCTGCGTCGGCGATGTTATTCTGCGTCTTACTTCTTCTTGAAATCAGCACTGGTAAAGCTAATCTCAACCTCTCCGCTGTCAGCAACTTCGACAACCTGAGCTTTTGTCGTTCCAAGCTCTTCGTGCCATGCTTGAACCCGATATTTGCCAGCGGGGATGTCTTTGATCATATAGGCACCTGTATCACTTGAACCTTCGTAAGCGTCGGAGCTAATCCATTTGCCGTCTTTGTCTTTATAGCCGGTTACGGTGTAATAGTCATTGTCAGTAACAAAGATATATCCCGTCATCCAGTTGTGGATATCGCAGGTGAACTTAATCGCTTCACGTTTTTCTAATTTCAGAGGTAACGCTTTACCCGGACCGGGTATCTGCCAATTCGGTGCCTCGTTCTTCGTGGCATGAGAATGGACGTTATGTGCAACCGGGTCGCTGGAGGTTATATCCACTGTGGTGCCTGCGGTCACAACGAGGACATGCGGGTAGTACATACAGTTGACCTGATCCATAACCGGATTTTTGGCAGGCATTGTTGGCTCCGCGCCTCGTGCACGTAAGTAGACAACAACGTTTTTAATTCCTTTGCCTTTGGATACGACGAGGGCTTCAGATTTACCATTTTTCAGAGCATCGACACAGTGCTGGTCTTTGGTCGCTTGCATCGCTGGACGTGTTGGCGCATCCCCATCATACATAACGGTTCCGGTGATTGTACCGGCATACGTCAGGCTTGTGATGAGTATAAAACTGAGTGCGGTCAGGGTGATTGCAGTTTTCATGATTTGAACCGATCCTTTCTTCATTGAAGTCCGATATTGAAATGATTGTGTGTCTATGGCATTTATGATAGCATCATACGAAAAGGAGAATCAAGAGTTAAAAAGAAGATGTCACGGATATCCGTGAACGCTGTTTTCTCATAGTTGATGAATGTCATTAGATCGCATAAGCCTCAGCCACACGCTTCAGCGACGAGGCAGCCCATTGAACTGTAACAACTGCTGCAATCGATAGCAGGATGCTACCTAGGCGTAGCACAATACCTCGAAGTTTTCCTTTTCGTGGGCGGGCAAGCAAGCGCAGCGCAGAGAACAGATCTGCAACTAGAAAGAACAACCATGCGGCGTTGATGATGGATAAGATCTGGTAGAATGAAAGCCCGATATACATTGGGTCAAGTATATGGCTAGGAAACTCCTCGCGGTTAGAAGCACGTTGAATCCATATATACGTGACTAAGAACAGAAGAACGTAGATAGTTACTCCGAGAACAGTGGTATACCAGATTTGACTGGCAACTCTTCTCAATGTGAATTTCATCAGATCTTCGCAGCGGGGACCCTGTTCTTTAGAGCAGGGAGGAAACTGCGATCCATTCTTTTGCGCTGAAATGTAGATATAGCCCCGATAGATCGGGATTAAGAAGACTGCAACGACTTATTAAGCGAATGCAATCTCACAATAACTTTACAAACTCGTCTACACCGATTCCCGCTTGCCTGATGATGCTACGCAAGGTGCCTCTATCCAGTTCTTTATGGTTAGGAACAACGACTTGAGAGAAAGGATTATCTCGACGCAAAATCAGATGACTCCCATGCTATCGCTTCAGGTAAAACCCAATTTTGTCAAGCACTTTGACGCAGTCTCTCCTTTGTCAAGCACTTTGACGCAGTCTCTCCCTGAAATCCTCGGTAATCTGCTCATACGGCTACCACCAATGCCTCAAAGTGTTCTTCAGGGACTGGCAGTCCATCTTCCTCAAGAGAAACGATGTATCCTTCAATTGCCTCTTTGATATTGGCGATAGCTTCTTGCTTCGTTTTTCCTTGACTGATGCAACCGAGCAAGCTAGGGCATTCAGCAACCCAATAGCTATCTTCGCCTGGGTAAATAACCACTTGTCTCATTGTTACACCTCCATTCTGTCAAACGAAAAAAGTTCAGTTATGGCGGGGATTTGCCGAAAAACGCCCGGCAACCAAAACCTGCCACAACCGCAAAAACATTATTAAAACCGAAGCCCCTGCCATCAGCGGCGGGCTGATGACAGGGACCGGTTATGCACATCTACGGTTGAGGATTATTCAAATGCGACAAGTGCGCCGTTTTCGACAGTCAGTACAATCGGGTCGTAAACCGCGTCTCCGACTTCATCAAAAGAGAAATTCCCCATGACGGTGGGGAAATCCATGATATTCGCCAGCGCGTCCCGAACTGCCGTTGCCTCGGTGGATTGTGCATTCGCAATCGCTTCTGCTAGAATATAAAGGGTAGCATACGACTGAGCGGCCCAGGGATCAGCTTCGATACCATACTTTGCTAGGTAATTCTGGACGAAAGCTTGATTGCCCGGTGCGTCAGACGTAGCACTCCAATTGGTAAAAGTAATCGCACCCTCGGCGGCCTCCGCTGCGATTTGCACTTCGTTTCCGGTCAGGTCAGGAACAATGTACTGAACAGAAGCAGGGATACCAACCTCACGCCCTTGAATCATAATCTCAGTCATCTGGGCGGATAAAGCGGAGATAAAGATAGCGTCAGGATCTGCCTCCATTATCCGAGTCAAATGTGGACTAAGATCAGCAGGCTTGCCTTCAAATGCCTCTGTAATCACAATATCAACACCACTAGCGGCAAGGGCTTTACTCACCTCCTCGTTGCTGCTCGTGGAATAGACATCGTCCTCATCATATATCAGTGCCGCCCGTTGATAGCCGAGCTTCTCCTGACTTGCCCGAACACCGTTTGGATTTAGCACATTTGTGGGGAGCCCTGTACGGAAGACAAAATCGCTAAGCGCGCTCAGACCGGCAGCGGAAGCGAGCGAGCTAAAACATACAACTTCGTTTTCTTCTATTATTGGAATTAACGCTGTGAGCTGAGTTGAGAAAGTGACACCGGTGATAATGGACACGCCATCTTGATGAATCAGTTTATTAAAGGCTGCCTTCGCGCCTTCAACGGTGCTCTGATCATCTTCAATGATGAAGGTGATTTGGGGACCACCATAATGGTTAAGCTCTTCTTGAGCGAGCTCAAAGCCACGTTTCATCGGTAAGCCGTACAGAGTGGCGTTTTCACCTTCCAGTTGCAGGGAGACACCGATGATAATTTCTCCGGGAAGCACGCCCATATCAGGCGGCGCGGGGACGAGAAGTTGCTGGATTTGGTCACAGGCGGAAAGCCCCACAATCAGGGCAACAATCGCCAGTACAGACGCGAATTTGGTGAACCTTCCGATGTTCATTTTGAACCTCCATGGTTTCATCAAAAAGAATTAAGCCGGGGCAGATTCAGAAAATCTGCCCCAGCCTGATTCGTTGTTGATTGATATTCGGAAAAAGTATCGAAAAAAAAATTCTTTACGCGCAGAAATTTGGATTTGCAATGCCTAGTAGTAGGCACGCTCCGGCGTACCGTAATCCGTCGAACAGTTACGGCATACGGAGTATGCCTACTACCGTCATTGCGGATTACTCAAAGACTACAAATCCGCCGTTTTCGACAACCAATATATTCGGAGCATAAACTGCGTCTCCATCAGCACCAAAAGAGAAATTTCCTAAGACGGTAGGGACATCCATAGTATGCGCCAGCGCGTCCCGAATCGCCGTTGCATCAATGGAATGCGTCGCCGCATACGCCTGCGCAATTGCCGCAGCGAGAATATTGAGCGTGGCATACGACTGTGCCGCCCAAGCAACCGGCGCCTCTCCGTATTTCTCGGTATAGCTCTGAATGAACGCTTGATTCATTGGGTTGTCATTCATGCTGAACCAACCGATAGAAGTAACTACTCCCTCAGCAGCATCACCCGCGCCTGCTACCTCAATATCGGTCATCTCGGGAACAATAATATGTACAGAAGGCATGAGCTGGCGCGCTTCGACCATAATCTGAGGTATGTGCGCCCCTAACGCGGAGATAAAGAGGGCCTCAGGATTTGCCTCCATTATCCGAGTTAATTCCTCCGTATAATTGGTAGCGTCACCTTCGTAGGTCTCTGTAATCACAACTTCGACACCGCCCTCAACAAGCGCGTCCCTGAATGCTTTGTCACTGAGTGTAGAGTAGGTATCGCCGTCGTGATATATTGTAGCTGCCGTTTGGTAGCCAAATTTCGCCTGAGTCGCCATGACGAGAGGCGGGTTAAGCACAGCCGAGGTGAGTCCCGCACGGAAGGTAAAATTGCCACGCCCCTCTAGCACCGGGGCAGATGAAACGGAGCTGAAAAGGACAACCTCATTGTCTTGGGCAGTTTGAGTTACCCCTTCGAGCTGAGTAGAGATAGCGAAACCGACGATAGCGGACACGCCATATCCAATCAATTGATCGACAGCTTCAACCGCACTCACGCTTTGATCATCCTTAACGATAAACTTAAGTTGTGCACCGCCGAGCGCGCCTGAGTTGTTAATATGTTCGCGAGCGAGCTCATAGCCAGCTAGCATTGGCAGCCCATACACGGGGGCGAACTCCCCCGTCTGCGCTAGAACGACACCGATAGGAATTTCGGGAGCTTCCATCTCGGGTGGCATTTCAGGCGGCTCTTCAGGTTGTGGAGGAAGCAGAACTTGCTGGATTTGGTCACAAGCAGAAAACCCCACAATCAGGGCAACAATCGCTAATACAAGGGTGAATTGGGTGAATCTTCCGATATTCATTTTGAATCTCCTTAGTTTTGAAACTAAAAAAATTAAGATGGGCAAAACAGATGCGCACATTTTCGTATCTGTTCCCCATAACTATACTCGTAGCTAGTTTAGCAATGAAGTGGTTGAGGAGGTATTACTCTGTTTGACGACACATGACGGAAACAACGATGTGCCTAATCATGTGGCGGCGTTGGTCGAAAATTCTCTTTGATAAATACGAACAGCTCTCGCTGCTCTTCATCGGTTAGATAATAAAAAAATGCCGGCATACTGTTCTTGCCGGCATCAATGCTATGGATAAATTGTTCGTCGCTACGGCCCTCCCAAAAATCGGTTGTCGTCAGATTTGCGGGTTCTAGCTTTTTGAACCGCCCAATCCGTCCGTTACCTTCACCGTTTGCACCGTGACAACCGGCACAATATCTGGCGTAGTTATACTCGACTTCGGAACCGTATCGCGCACTGGGATCCACCGCCCGACAGAGCCAAATTAGCCAACTCATGCTGGCGACCAATATCCCAACGATGATGAGAAGATGCCGAACCATTTGGATACCACCTTTGTTATTCGCGCGATCTTCTTTAACTTGATAGTGTGGGGGAGTCTAACGTTTGTTCCGGAGCATCACCAGATTCAAGCGTCTCAATAACACCTGCACCAACACTATCGCCCCAAACGTTGATAGTTGTCCGGCATCGGTCAAGGAACCAGTCGATAGTCAGGATTAAGCCGATACCTTCAATCGGCAGCCCAACGGCTTTTAAGACAATCACCATTGTTACAAGACCTGCCTCAGGAATACCTGCAGCACCGATAGCAGCAACCGTCGCAGTCAGAAAGATGACGACCTGCTCCACAGGGCCTAGGTCTATTCCATAGACCTGTGCAATGAACATCGCAGCAACAGCTTCGTAAAGGGCAGTGCCGTCCATGTTAATGGTTGCCCCAAGCGGTAAGACAAAACTCGAAGTCCGATTGGATATACCATTTTTCTTCTCAGTGCCTTCCATTGTCAACGGCAGCGTCGCGGAACTTGATGCTGTGGAGAAAGCGTTTAACAGTGCTGCTCCCATCCCTTTTACGTAGGTCAATGGATTCCGTTTGCCAATCAAAAAGAGGATTATCGGCAACGCAATAACGGCATGTATAGCAAGTCCAAATATGACTGTGAAGCTATATTTTCCAACTGCAAGCAGCTCCGGCAAAAACTGGGTGAATCCACCGGCACGTCCAATTCGACCTGCAACTAGCCCGAAGATGCCAATCGGTGCGAAAACCATAATCCAGTGAACAATTTGCATGACTCCATCGTTGAGCGCGGAAATAAAATCAATGGCAGTATGCCCACGTTTGCCCATGATGGAAAATGCACCACCAATTAGCAACGAGAAAAAGATTAGCGGGAGGATATCCGTTCGCACCATGGCGTTGAACAGGTTTCGCGGAATCAAGCCCTCTTTCCCGGTTTCTTCGTTTCCAATCAAGACTTCTGACAGTATGTTACCGATGTTTCTCTCTTCTTTTCCGTGTACTGCTCCGGCGATAGGCAGATCAATCTTCACTCCTTTTCCTTCAGGTTGTAGCTGTGGTTCATCGGAAATGAGTTGTCCCCCCACACGCCGAAAAGGCAGACGTGTACCATCTTCTGCCTCGATATAGACCTCCTCGCCACCTTGAACGCTTTCCCAGAACTTCACCGTGGCGGAGTTTTCAGTCATAGACTGAATTGCGCCCTGCACCCCTTGATCCGGTAGAATCAGCGCGTACCTGTCGTCATACCGTGTATTTTCCCAAGTACCAGTCGTTAAAGCGACAATGCGATTGTTTTCACTGCCAATCGTATACGTATATTCTGGGTAATCTGCGCCGTGAGAAATCCCTTTTCCCGGTTGGATGATATTGACCAAAATGATACCGATCAACACCGAAATCCCAGTGGTCGCCATGTAATAGAGGACAGTACGTCCACCTATTGGACCGAGGTTACGGATGTCCCCTAAGCCGGTAATGCCAACAATCATCGAAAACATGACCAGCGGAACAACAATCATCTTCAGTGCATTCAGGAATATGTCACCGAGCAGGGTTGTTTTTGCAGCGAAGTTTGGTATCCAACCACCGACGACAAGTCCAACGATGATAGCAATGACAATACCGATGAGAATCCGTTGGCTGCCACCATTTCCGGCAGTTGATGTTTCGGAAGATACGGAGGGATTAGTTTGGAGCATTTGTCGATACCTCTTTTAATACCGTGATGGGAAGAGTTGGGTCGCTCATGTTAAGAAATCGTGCAACAGAAACCGAGTTTTCAAGAAAAAACTCGGTTTCTCTGCGTGTTTTCACTTTACATGAGCCAGTTGGGTAACTGGTATGAAGTTGGTGTCAAAACGCGCAATGAATTGCGCCATTACCAATCCCCAATGCTTGTTACTCATGGATCCGGTGTGTAGGGATTCGGCATTGCTATACACATTTCGCCCCTCTGGAGCAATGTTGGTTCATTAGTTGATGGTTCATCAATGAACTCAATTTGTCATGCCGTAGTATGCACAATGGTTACAGCATACAGAGGTTACGGCATACGGAGTATGCCTACATTACTCGCCCAACGAGTTGAGATAATCTCTCACCAGCCGGATCTGTTCTTCGGCATCATCAACTGCAAAGCCATCAACAGGTTGATGTGCGCCGCCAATCTTGGGCCAAGCCTGCGGCATCGCAGTTCCCGGTTGGAAGGATTGCGGATCTTTGAGCCATTCAACGACCCAATCAGCTTTGAGACGATCCTTCGCTAGCGCGAGATCAGGACGCCCGGTTTTATCGCTGCCCGGCGGGATAACTTCGCCCTGTTCCGGGTGGCAGGAGATACACTGGAGCGCGTCGAAAATCTGTTTGCCGACACGGAGTTCCCTTCGAGACGCCGGTTGTAATGCGATGGTCTCATACGGGAAAACCTCATCATCAAGCACAGAGAAGTATTTTACCAGTGCGGTCGCTTCCTCGTCCGGGAGCCCGAAAGTCGGCATCCGGACTTCAAGACCGTAGCGGATAAGAGTTGGTGCTTTCAGGAATTCAAACAGCCAATCAGGATACACCTTAGCACCTTGCGCTTGCAGGATAGGCGGGGCAAAGCGCTTGGCATTCAGCAGGTCTAGTCCTTCATTAGCGGCAACAACATTCACAAAATCGCCGCCTTTTCCTTCAATCTCATGGCAGCCGGTGCAGTTGTATTTTTTGGCTAACCGGCGTCCGGCATCAATCTGCCACGTCTTTTCGCTCGGCTGGTGGATGTAGCTCACCGGGTATTTTACAGGTTGGAACCCCTTGAGTAGAACGGCAAGTGCCCGTGCCTCTTCCTCACCAATGGTGTGTTCGTTAAAGACAGGCATTCGGGAAACAATGCGGCGCGTTTGGTAGCGTCTCGGATCGGTCACCTTTCCGATTGTCCAACCGTGCCAACTGTGTTCAATATCTGTGGTATCTCCGAAGTCGAGTTCCTCAACGGTCTTGGCACCAAATTCGCCAAGATCTGCACCAACCTTCGACTCATTCTCGAAGCCGGGGATAGTGTGGCAGCCGAAGCAGCCGTAGGTCCGCACTAGCTTTTCCCCTTCCATCGGATCAACCGCTGCGTGGGGATTTTCGTTGCCTGCAATAGGAGAGGCAGTTGTCTCTTGCAACGACATCAGGTAAGCTACCGCGTTGTTCACCTCAGTCTTGGTCAAACGGAGACTGGGCATAACGGTGTCGGGATCGTAAGATTTCGGATCACTGATCCATTGACGGAGAAATTGTGGTGTGAGTTTGCTGCCGGCATTATCCAATTTTGGTGCGAAATCACTTCCGAGTCCATCAACCGCGTGACATGACAGGCAGCCAACCGATTTAACAACCTGTTCGCCGGCGGTAATCGCACGGGGTGCTGTCGAGAATGAAGCATCGCTTTGATCGATCGCGGGGTCTTTCATCTGCGCCAAGTATGCTGCTATCGATTTCACCTCATCAACGATCCGTTCAACAGCGGTGTCAGGGTAAGGATGTTTTGTGCCATCGTCTTTTTGGAGGATAATGCCGGTGTCGGTTTTGGTGACAACGCCGTAGTGCTTATTTCCATTTTTGAGGTAAACTACTTGGGTCAACTTTTCGACGGGGAAGAAGGCTGGCATTTTGGTTTCTGGCAGATAGTCGGTCGGCTGTTTAATCCAACTCTCAAGCCAGTCAACACTATTGACTTTACTGCCGATTTTGTCAAGCGAGGGACCAACTTTGTCGAGATCCGCTAACGCAGAATAGCCCTCAACAGCATGACAGCCGTGACATCCGATGTCCTCAAAGAGTGCCATCCCTTTCGAGAGGTTCGGCGAATAATCTTGGAGCTGCCCGGTTTCTGGATTGGGGGCATCTAACATCATCACACCATCGTGGCAGCGACGACAATTGGACTCCATATAGCCGTGCAATTCCTCTGAGGCTTTACCTGTGTGTTCATCCAACCCCAAGACAGGCGTCAGCCAATACTCTTTTTTGTGGTCTAGGGCGTGTGCAGCTACTTGAGTTAGCCCTTGTCCCTGTCCGCCGTGGCAGGGGGTACATCCAAATCTTTCACCGGGGTGTTTACCGAGCAGCACATCCCGGTGGGGATGTGTCTGAAGCACGGGATCATACCCCGTTTCGTACGCGATTTCGACGAGATCGGCGTAAATATCAGGATCGGTAAAGGTCAATTTACCATCTTCACTCAATTCATAACTGCCTTCTTCCGCCTCTTCCTCATCAATAAGCACCGTTCCGCCACCCTTTTTAACGAAGGGATGTTTTAATTGAAGTGTAAGACTGTTTTCACCATCTCCTTCAATCTCCTCAAACTGCTCTTTAGCAAATCCTTCGTATCCAGCTTTGTCCGAAGCGAAGTGACAGGTCGCACATCGGTCTGCTGTATAATCAAAATCTTCAATGTAGTATTGAACGATGGTGCGCGTTTTTGTGAAGGGGCTTTCTGCCAATGTACCGATGAAAGTGCGTTTAATACCGCCGACAGAATGGAGCTTCTCCTCGAGTCTATCAACCTCAACGTATTTCGCTTGATCCGCCTTCGCATCCTCAATTTTCGCCTGAAGTTCACTAATCTTCGCCGTAGCCATTGTGTCCGCTGCATTATATTTTCGGACAAGGAGATATTCACCTAACGCTACCTCAACATATCCATTGGTATCATAAAACTCGGCGAGAGCTTTATAAGCATCAGCAAGATTTTGCTGTGCTGCTAGTACTGCGTCTGTCAGTTCTCCCTCAATTCGACTTTCAAATTCGTCGAGTTTCTTCTTCCATTTCTCCGATTTCTCTTTTTCCCCATGGTGCAGTGCATGCTGATATTTATAATTGATTGCATCCGATTCACTCTGATCAAATTTGCGTTCCTGCAAGGCTTCTTCTAATTTTATCTGCAACCCCGCAATCGCATCTTTCAGTATCTCCTCCTGTTTAGGGTCAATTTCTTGAGGTGCACCAATCTCAGGCAGATCCTGTTTCGCCCTCTCCAACTCGATCTTGGTTTTTTGATATTCGTATTCGTAAAATTGCCGCTGAATCTCCTTCCATGGTCGTCTGGTAATCGTTTCGTTATAGAAACCCCACAGCGTAACGAATCCCAACAAACCGGAAAGGATAAAAAACAGTGCTGCGTAAGATTTTTCCTCAACCCGAATTTCTTTATTGCTCCTCACGATTCCTATTGACTCCTTACTGTTTGAATGGACGGATGATACATTATCCAATACGCCCTAGATATTGAACCACGGAGAGACCCAAATGTACTTAATATTCAATGTCCATCGAAGAATCATCTTGATTGGCAAAGACATCATCGTTAAGAACAGGAATGAAATCACGATGTATCGCACCAATCCTAACTCTTGAAGAAATTTGCTCGTTCCTCTTTTCAGAAAATAATAGATGGGACCTAAAGCAAAATATCCAACGACAACACACATCCCAAAGATACCGGCGGGCTGTTCATTACGGATACCGAATAGGTAAGAGAGGTTGACGTTGGTTAACGGCACAATTTTGTGCGGATCCCATTCTTTCCATGGGGCGAAAAAGTTCCAACCGGGTCCCCTTAAAAAGGTGCCGACGACCATCAACACGATCCATAACACGAAAAAGCCGAAACAGAAGATAATAAGTGCAAACGGACGCTCTTTTAGGGTATAGTAGCCTTTCCCTTTGGGATTGATATCTATGAAGGGAATGGCGATTAAACCGGCGATAATCAATCCTGGCAAGACAACACCTGCAATCCACGGATCAAAGTAAACTAGCATTTCCTGTAACGCGAGGAAATACCAAGGGGCTTTAGATGGATTCGGGGTTTTTGTCGGATCACTCGGCTCTTCGAGGGGGGCATCAATGGTAATAGACCATATCCCCAGAACGAGCATTACAATGATCGCGCAGAGAAACTCGTTGCGGCAAAGGTAGGGCCAGCAGTAGACTTTATCATTAAGTGCTGCTTCTGCGGGTGTGCCTGCTAGGTCATTTCTGCGCCCTTGGCTGAACGCGAGCCAAGTAAAGAAAGGTAACAACAACACAATTGCAACAATCGGAACGTTATCAGGCTTCGTAACCAATAAAAGAAAATGCTCCATATATCACCTCACTGAAAATAGGTATTGAAATGAATTCAGTCCTACAGCGGTCCAGAGATACCCCCGTCCTTGCGGACACGCCAAAAGTGTAGTGCCATCAACACACTTGCCAAAAGCGGCACGGCGACACAATGTAGGATGTAAAATCGCAAGAGCGTTGAGGGTCCAACAATTGTCCCACCAAGGAGGGCGAAGCGCACATCATTCGATTGGGTAACAATATCCTGCGGGGCGAAGGGACCTTCATGTCCTAAGACGGGTGTCGCTCGCGCCATGTTTGTCCCGACGGTGACCGCCCAAAATGCGAGTTGATCCCACGGCAACAGGTAGCCGGTAAAGCTGAGGAAAAAGGTGACAAGCAACAGGATAACGCCAACGCCCCAGTTAAATTCGCGAGGTTTTTTATAGGACCCAGTCAGGAAAACGCGGAACATGTGGAGCATTACTGCGATGACCATGCCGTGGGCTGCCCAACGGTGCATATTGCGCAGGAGCATCCCGAACGGGATGTCGAACTCAAGATACTGTATATCACGGAATGCGTATTCTGCGGTGGGACGATAGTAGAACATCAGTAACACACCGGTAACGGCGGTGACAAGAAACATCAGAAAGGTAATCCCGCCCATGCACCATGTAAATCGGAAGTTAATCGCGTGGCGGGTGACGCGGGGAGGATGCAGATGGAGCCAGACATTTTGGAGGACTTGGAGGGTATATCGCCTTCCTGTTTTCTCGTAGCCGTGGCGAAACATCGACTGCCAAATCGGGTTATTTGTGATTTTCTCTTTTAATCCATTACGTCTTTCATTCATAATAACAACTCAGCCTGCCTCGCGTTAGCATAACCAAGGCTGTATAGCTCCTTTCCTACTTAATTTGATTTTATCGTTAAGACCGCACCAAAAGGGTATAATCGATATGAAATGGGAAATAACAGCAGTCGAACGTTCAAAACCCCAATGCGGAGATCAGGACGGAGCCCCGATAAGATCGGGATTCAAAGCAATATGCCTACTACTTTATTAAACCCTTAAAGAGGATCCCGCTTTACCCCAATCGCCCCGCTCTTCCAAAAACTTTACGGACTTATCAATCAGCAGTTGTCCATCTTCTGCTAGCGTAATTTGCACGCGTTCAAGGGGTCGCGGCGCGGGACCTTCAAAGTGCATCCCTTCACGGTCAAATCCACTGCCGTGACAGGGGCACTTAAATTTATTCTCAGATGAAAACCATCGAGGGGTGCAACCGAGATGCGTACAGATTGCTAACAACGCATAAAACTCGCCATCTTCTTTCCGAACAATCCAGACGCGATACGGATTTTTTTTGAACTTCTCGCTAACCGTGCCGGGAGGATATTCACCGGGAAATCCGGCCTTAAAGACCGAAGATGGCTCAAAAAGGACTCGCGGGTATAAGAATCGAATCAATCCGGGACCAAAGGCGAGTCCGGCAGCAGCGAGGAAATTTCCCCAGCCGAGAAACTTAAAAAATGAACGTCGAGATAGCACCAACTTCACCTCAAATTCAAAGTTTGTGGAATGTAGTAAAACGGCGTGTGAAAAGCAAAGGACACGATCCGAGTGTTTTAATTGCAATTCATTTAATCGGCAGTCATTATAGCATGAGCAAAAAAAGAGATCAAGGCATAAAATAATAAGAATCACGGATATCCGTGACTTCTCTTTATGAAGTGGATCAGGGCGGGAAGGCAGAGCTGTAGGTAGTGAAGCATGAAGCGTGAAACGTGATGTGGGAAGGAGTGGATTGGTTCATTAGCCCGTAGGTTGGGTTGAACGAAAACAATCGAAAATATTGCGCATTATGATTGGATTTCGGTGGGGTGGGGCTGGTTAGAAGGTCAAAAATCGAGTGAAACCCAACGTTTGATCGCCGGTTGGATTGGGATGTTGGGTTTCACTATAATCTATATACAAGACGGTGTTGTTGGAAGGCAGAAACTCTATTGTCCTTGATAGGAATTGCAACCGTTCAACCCAACCTACAGCTTACTGACATGATAAATTGCAGCTCTACCGATCGGAGTTTACAAGCAGAGCGTACCTTCCATGGCGCGGTTGAAGCAAAGACGAACTGATTATTTTCCAGTATCCATCGCCCAGCCGCACTTACGACAGCACACCCCAACCCTCGTCCTTTCGCTTCCGGTGCAGTGTCAATGCCGGCAAATCTCCCAAACACGGTCATCTTCAGTACGAACCGCTGCAAGTGACGTCAATTTGTCATTCTCAAAGATGCTATATTTCGCTTCAGTGCCTGTGTGCAGTATGTCTAGGCTTCTCCGATTCTTGTCTCTCGGACAAATTTGGTTGCTGAACCTTCAGGGCTGATAGATGGTACCGAAGAAATAATCAAGGGAAAAAGATGCGGCGATCCTTGACATTCTTTAGCTTGTAGTCGCTCGATTTATTGGGATCCGCGTACTTTACGGAAATCCCTATCTGATCAAGATGGCAACTTAGATTCGTCTACTTCCCAGTTGTTTAGCGATATGGATCAGGGACTGGAGATCATCTGGCGCGCATTTGCGTAGTGCCGCGACGAGCGTGTCAATAGGCACGTCATACTCATCCACAGAAAATTCAAACAGATCTTTAAGGTCGACGTTTAACGCCTGAGCGAGTTGTTCCACGGTATACATGGATGGTGCTCGTTCCCCGCGTTCAATATACCCAATGAAGTTCACGCTTACATTCACCATTTCGGCAAGCTGCTCCTGCGTCAACCCAGCCTCTTTTCGCAGAATCCGAATCTTGGATCCTAGTTTGTATATCATACTTTGTGTTTTCACCCTCAACTGCCTCCTTTGACAAAAAATTATAGCATTCAGGGCGGAGGACAAACACAACCTACCTGATTCTAAATTATCCAGAAAATATAAACTGTAAGTATTTATTTTTGTTGACAGGGAAAGATTTTTCATTATCTTGGACCCCAGTTTGTATGTCAGACTTTGTGTTCTCACCGCCAATGCTTAACAAAAAATTATAGCATTCAGGGCGGAGGACAAACACAACCTACCTGTTTCTAAATTATCCAGAAAATATAAACTGTAAGTATTTATTTTTGTTGACAAGGAAAAATGGCTCATTTATAACCTTTGGTGCTAGTTTAGAGAGCAAATTGTGCAATAGATAAAGGGACAAATCCATCGTCATCAACGGGTAATCCGTCCCATTGCACTAGCAAATTAAACATCGCCATTGTGAAAGCAAGTCGTGTCTTGAAATAGTCCCAACACCGATGCCCGACTTTCTTCAAATGGCAGACGCGGGTCAACATAGATAAAATAGTCTCTATCACCATCCTGTCGTTCCACTGTCCGCGTTTGCAGATACGCAAGTTGTCAGGGAACCAGTCCACTTTGGTAAACCCTTCATCAGCAAAGACAACCATCTGGTCACTGACGCCTTCAACTATGTGTTGGAACTGACTACCATCATAGACATTGGCAGTGTCACACTCCCAATCGACAATCTCCCCCAGATGGTTGACCAATATGCACAGTTTGCCTCCGACAATCCATCGTTGGTTGGATATACCTTTTTTGCCGATTTGTCGCTCAGACCGACCTTCTCGACGGGGGTGAATCAACTCAATACCATAAGTGTCAATCACGCCAATCAGTGACGGGGTTGCCATGAAAATATCGGTCAGATGCCTATGGCTGTTGAAAAGCCGGAACAAGCGAGTCCGTTTTGGTAAATGCGGGAACAACCCGGTGTAATTGCTTTCTATCCACCGATAAAAGGCACGATTGCCTACCCCTTTGAGCGAAAAAAGCAACGCAAGCGTAATAACTTCAGACGGATACAGTTTGGCTTGAGTATGCTTGTGATTTATATTGTCTTGTGTCAGTTTATCATCTACACAACAGAACAAGTCTGTGATAAAATCTATCGTGGTCATGAGTTTCGCTTTCCTCCCGTTAATTGAGATGGTTTGTTACCCCGATTAACGATACTAGTGAGGAAAACGACTCATGACCCATAAATTATACTAGCACCAGTGGTTTTATAATGTGCGCCGTGTAAGCAGTGATTAGAAGTATTCCAACATGGAACTGGGACTGTTGGAAATGTCTCATACGCACCAGTCTTAGGTAGACGCGGTGAAAGCGTCGAAACGGGGAAACCCGATGCCAACAACAACTTTAACCGAAGCAAAAAGGAAATATTATGAACCATTCCAAACAGTGGCTCATCCGCCTCGCTCTCGTAGCGATGGTGTTTATCGGATTCAGCTGTGGTGCCCTTGATGGTGGCGGTCCCGAGGTCTATCTTATCAGAGATTCCGAGGACACTTTTCACTTTCAGTGGAATGAGCCGCTAGTAGCAGACCGCATAATTTTAGTCCGTGCAGCATATTCTAATAGGACGGCCGAAGACTACAGGACAAGTTACTTATCTTCGGAAGAGCCTACTGGAGACATATATCTTCCAGATACGGCGAATATAATAGAGAAAATTGAGAATGAAGACTTTTACTGGCGTTTTGAGGTTGATGGTGGGTATAGCAGAGACGATTGGCCTGTCCTCAGGGAAAAACTTTTTTCTGTCTTTGACAGCCTTGAATTTACCCATAAAAGGTATGAAGAAGCAGGTGTTATACGTTATCAGATTGAGATTGTGAACCCACCTATGCCGAGCGATTTTAGCGACTTTAACGTGGAGCGTTTGGATTACACTGTAGATGTGGATTATACCGTGACTTATACGCTTAATGATTCGTCTGAAGACGAACTCCTCCTTTTTAAAGCGGGTAGTCTTCAATCGCGCCGTATCTCTTTATCTACGATCTTCGATCCCCCCGCAGGTTCGGGCATTTGTACCGTAACGATACCTCCTGCCGACGAGCGGAAGAATGTCAAGCTGCCCGCAGATGCGTATGATCTGGAGACTCGCGATTCTGAGGAAATCCTTACTGGATACCCACTCCAACCGTACAACGTCGGCGATCCGTCCTATCTGACTTTTGACTATTAACCTAACTTTTGACTAAAACCGGAAAGAGGCGAATATATGAACAGTTTCAAACAGAAGTTGATATACACAGGTTTTGTTCTTACATGCACGCTAACAACGCTAGGCAATTCCGCAGCAGGACAGAATCCCTTTGAGGATTTGATAGACAACAAATTCGCGGGCTTCTTTGCTGGCGGCGGTATCGGATATGGTATAGACCGCCAAGAGGATGGCTCTGCCAGTAGTTCTGCTGCGCTAATACAGTGGAAATTAGGATATGCAATTTCCGAAACGTTCGGTCTCTATGTGACCTCGATTTTCGCAGATGTCGAGCCGAAGTTTGGGTTTATGTGGTTTCCTAAACAAGAGTTTGGCCCATCAAAACCACGCTATTATCTACTCGCATCAATCGGATACTACGGTTACAAATCTGATCCGGGTTTTAACGCCCTGTCTGTTGGGTCCGTTGGTGGAAACACCTTGTCTACTAACGGTGGATTTGGTTATGAATTCCGCCCACACTTTATGTTTGAAGCCACCGTGGGGTACGACCAGACGGCTGTTCACGTATGGGGTGCCTCTGCAAACCGTAACGTGATTACCCTCGTCGGTTCTGCTAACTATCTGTTCTACTAATACTAACCCGAGTTGCTACCTTAATAAGAAAGGGATTCGCTCGGTAAAACCCGTTTTACATCCGCCCACCCCAAAGGGGGAGAAACCGAGTTTTTTACCATCAATGCACATGATTCGTGCGAAAACAGGACAGATTGGCTTGTGGTCTTTGAAAGGACAGGCACAAGTCCCCAATGAAGCGGTTTCTTTGTTTACTCCGATGTTTCTAGGGAGACTAAGAAACCTGCCCATACGGTTTCTCTAAACAAGGATATTAAGGAGGAATTTACAGATGCTAAAACTTGTTTTAATTCTCATTGCTGCCTTCGGTATCATCGCCTGCGGTGGTGATGCCAATGAAATTATTGGTACTTGGAAAGGAACCCATGAAGGGGAAATGGGAATCCTTATCTTTGACAACAATGGAGGAGCCATATTGAATGCCAACGGTGATACTTTCCGTGGAACTTATCTTGTGCGTGGAAACCTTCTAGAACTAAATTACAAAGGTGAAGTAATGTTCGTTACCTTCAGGATCAACGGGAATCTGATGGTGTGTGAAGGAACTTATGACGGCGAAAAATATAACTTAATCCTTGAGAGAGGACTATAGACTTATATAGGACTTACGCACTTCAGGAGGGCACAACGATCGTTGTGCTCTTCGGTGACTCATCGCCGAATATACTTGGACTATAGCGCAACAGTCTAGGCTCAACCAGCCCGATGTATTGCATTACTGTCTCTGGTGTTAGTGTTGAGCGTTCAACTGCGTAGGTCCTATCTTTAGAAGGAGAAACTAATGATGAAATTTAAGCGGAGGTTAGCCTATTTTGACTTGAGAGGAAGTAAACAACTTTTAGTGTTTACAACAGGTTTGTTAGCTCTATCTGTTTTGCTCCTTGGTTGTGCCAATCCGGTGGGGATGAGTTACCACGACTTTCGTCAGACAAGGTGGGGCTTCTCCAAAGAGCGGGTGATGCTTAATGAGCAAGGCAAGCGCATAGATGTTAAAAAAGGAAACCTGATTATATTCCACCATTCGATTGGCAATGTTAAGTGCAAATTGGTTTATTGCTTTAAGGATAATAAATTAAGAGCCGCAGGTTATATAACCGATAAACCTGTAAAGGCCGCCCAGAACATTGTTAAACTGAGCGTTGAAGAGCTCGGCGAACCGACAGAAATTCTCAATGATGGAATACTTTGGATAACCGATAGCACACTCATTTATTCAAACGCATATTTATCACGAGTAATTGTCGGGGAATACAGGAGAAGCGGGGGAATTCTATCTCATTTAGCAAAACCCCAAGAACCCGTTGGAAGCTGGGATGGCGTGTGGGCATATATTGATCGCGACTTTTATGAAGAGCTGCAGGACGTGCGATTCCCATTAGACCAACTTTCATTTCATGAAAAACTTCTGTTTGGGGTACTCAGAAGAAGATCAATTTACTCATACTATTCAGGGCGGGAATTGATTCGCGGGGCAGGGCGGCCCCCAGAGTAGAAATCGAAGGGATATACCTCCGAAAGCTTACCATCCAAAACGGAGATTAACCTTAGGAGTTACACAACTATGGTGAATTCTAAAAATAAATAGACACTTTCGCCCCCCGGTAGGTGCGGTTAGGAAACCGCACCGGTTTGGAGTGTCTCATTAATTCTAAGATCCACTATCGCCGAGGTCGAAGATTGGCTGACCCAAGCGCAGCAGATGGCGCTGACGGACCCAGCCTACCTGCGCGGTATTGCCGTGCTAGAACAACTCCTCGCCGCATTAACACCGAAAGAGACCGTCCTGTTGCCCAACTACCCGAATCCGTTCAACCCAGAGACATGGATGCCGTATCGGCTGGCGGAGGACGCTTTCGTGAAGTTGACCATCTATGACGGGAATGGTCGGGTTGTCCGTACTCTCGACGTTGGGCATCGGGTTGCAGCAGTCTACGAGAGTCGGTCAAAGACCATCTACTGGGATCGCAGAAATAGGTTCGGCGAGCCGGTGGCAAGCGGCGTGTACTTCTACCACCTGTCCGCAGGCGATTATTCTGCCACACGGAAGATGGTCATTCTCAAGTAATACCCCACCGACCTACAACTTACGCTTCACGTTTCACATATTCTCAGGCATTTACCTTGACGTGTGTACCCTCCATCTGTTCCACAACGTGCTGGATGCAATCCTCAACTGTCTTGAACGGATGGTCTGGATACAGTTCCAAACTGAAGTTCATATCATTTGCACCAAAAACGAACATGTCAATACCCGGTTTGCCAAGGTGGCGCGCATTGGTTACGGCATTGACTGACTCCAGCTGTAGGCAGAGGATGCCGTTGTTGTTCCACCATTCGGCGTATTCCAGTCGATCCATATCCGGTTTGAAGCCGTACCCCGAACTGGGTCCCCAACTCCTTTTTCCGACCGGCGGATAGTAGAAGGCGTTTATTGCCTCATCAACCGTTTCCTCGTCCTCAACCTGTGGCACCACAATGGAAAAGGGTCCTAGGTCTAGTACTCAATCAGATAAGTTTGGGGATTTTGATATATGTTAGGAGTTACGCACTTCAGTTTGTAGTAGCGCAATTCATTGCGCGTTACCACGGGCGATTAATCGCCCCACTACAAACCTACCGATTTACTGTAATTGCCCGATTCATCGGGCGTTACGAGCCGTGTTGTGTGTTAATGCATCATCGAACAACGAGGCTTTGGGCATGCAACTGCGTAAGGCCTAATCTTATTGTTTGCTCTCAATCAATATACACAACCATAATTTGCCTGACAGAGTACTAGGTAGTTGCCGATTAGGTATGCCTGTCGTGTGTTTTTGATACGAAATTGGGTAGGCACACCCAACTCCGCTGCCATAGCGCAAAATGAGACTAATCTATCTTCATTGAACGCTGCGTGTTGGCTGTCAATAGAGGCTAAATCGTAGGAATCTTGACTGAGGGTGGCTTCGAGTTCGCTCCTCGACGCATCTATGGACGATCCTGCGATTTTAAGGCTCTCTCCGCGGTGTAGACGTTGTTTCAATGATTCTGGCATGGCTTACTACCTCCTTGATGTTGTTGGCAGATTATCTTCTTTGTAATCGACGTGAAAGTTCTTGCTATACACATTGCGCTCCTCCCCGATAAGATCGGGATTCAAAGCAACTGGAGCGCGGAGATTGGATCTATCAACTTCTATCGACATATCGCTCCGCTGGAGCGAAAGACACACATGTTGCCCCGCTGGGGCTTTGAGGTATGATGATTCGACATTACTATACACATATCGCACCTCTGGTGCTTTGGGACACAGCTTAGGCAATTTGAGTCAATCGGTCTCCATAACGGTTCGTAGGTTGGACTTCCTAGCCCAACCGATGCGAATTGGCACGGGGTCGGGCAAGATGCCCGACCTACGGATATTGGTTGTAACCCGTAAGTTGAGATTCATATCTCGACACAGCATGTCGATTTTGGAAAATCGACCTACAGAATCTAGCAACATGGGTTATGCCAATCTCTTATTGAGAGGTCTGTTCCCCGGTCGGCGGGGCTAATTCTTCGTTTTTTTCCTTTAGACGCACTGTGTTCATCACATCTCCTTTGCCAAGTTGATCGACCACATCCATCCCGGCAATGACTTTTCCAAAGGTGGTGTACTGACCGTTGAGACTAAAATAGCGAGATAGCTTTGCGTCCAAGCAGATGTAAAATTGGCTGCCTGCGGAGTCTGGTTTGTTCGATCGTGCCATAGCAACGACCCCTTTTCGGTGTCGGGGCATCTTCGCTCGGAGTTTGGGATTTTGAAACTCGCCCGGAATCGTCCACCCGGGACCACCGCTGCCCCTACCCTCCGGATCGCCGCCCTGAATCATAAAGTTCTCCACATACCGATGAAAGGTGAGACCATCGTAAAATTCCATTTCAATTAGCTTGATAAAGTTAGCAACAGTTTTCGGAGCGACGTCCGGGTAGAGTTCCATTTCGACAGTGCCTTTGTCCGTTTCAAGAACAACAACAGGATGGACAATCCGCAACCGTGCAAGGATCGCGCGGTGATCCGATAGCCCGCCGACATCAATAATTTTACATCGCTCCGTCTCCTCAACACTGCGAAACTCATTCCGTAGGCTTGGACTGATGAGGATGTGGTCGAGCAGATTTCTCTGACCTTCGTGGATGTATGTATATCTCTCCTCCGCGTCAACTGCATTGGCGGTCTGGAGGAAATCACCCCAAATGTCATCGAACCCGCGGAGCCGGTTAACCACCGGTGTTGCCGGTGTGTCGTTCATGTCCCCCATGACGATGACATTCTTATCCGTCATCAATCCTTTGACAGCTTGCCGACGCACGATAGTAGCTTGTGCAAGCCGCTTGGCGTCGTTCGAATCACGACGAGAAATGAGGTGAGTGATTAGGACATAGAACGGTTGATTGTCAATCTTCAGTTCGACACCGAGAATCTTTGAAGGGTTCACATCATGCTCTTGGTCATCCACAAAGTAAACCTCGCGCTCATCCGGAAAATTCGTCGCGCTCCCCGGCACAACCCGAAATTTCGTGAGGATGGCGACATCCTGACCGGTATAGGTATCCCTACCTTCATCGAAAGCGATTTGCCAGTCGTCGGGGGTTGCGAGGTAATATTTGACTTTTTCGAGGACAGCTTGGTTTTCGACCTCAACGAGACCGACGATATTCGCTTCGTGTGTATCAATGAGTTCAGCGATGGCTTTAGCTTTTGCCTCATACTGCTCTGCGGTTGGCACAGGCACCGCCGTGCCGACAACCTCCCCATGCGGTTCCTTACTATCGAAAAAAAACTCAGTGTTTAGTAAGAAGATATCAATTTCAATGTCCCCAACCGCTGGACCAAGCGAGCACAGCATCAAGCAAATCGCCGCAAAAATTGCAGAAACGGGTTTATAACGCATCTCATTTCCTTCCATCAAAATACGCATTACGTTCAGCGTTTCATTTTTCGACTGTTTCCCAATCGAGATTGCTCTCATTCCACTCAAATACGTCAAGCTGCCCAAATTTCAGGTTAATCGTCAAACTTCTGGGGGTCGGTGAACTGTCAAAACGATTGAAGTCGCGGACGACCACATAGGTATGTTGTCCGCCCGAAATCTCTGCACAGGCAACGATAAAATCGTCAAGATTTCTAATCGCTCGTCCATTAATTTCCTGAATAACTACTTTTGAGTTGCCGCTGCGTTCGCGGATGCCAACACGGGAAAAGCTACTCCCCGCATCTGCATGTGGGAGGTACACCCCATCCGCCTCAAAGTAAAGCAGATGCCTGAGTTGAGGTGTTATGTCGTGGAAGATGGATCCGGCGAATCGGACAAACCGGCGAACTTTCTTTAACTCCATATCTTCTACCGAAACTTCGACCGTCACAGCCTTTCCGTTGCGATAGAGATCCAAGGTCACACTTTTCCCGGCGTTTTCGTTAAGGATTGCATCAAAAGTATACAGATCGTCACGAATTAAATTACCATTAATCCTATAAATAATATCGGAAGCGAGAAGGTTTGCCGTACCTGTGGTTTTGGGAATAATCGATTCAATCTGGATTATCTTCGGCGTTCCCGAATCTGAAGGACCAATCTCTGCACGGGATGCTTCGGGTAATCCAAAATGCTTAATTGCCTCTCCAATCGAGATTAACTCCAGATCCACGCCAATCTCCCCACGTTGGATTGTCCCCCCGCTTTGGATCTGTTTGAGGGCATCGATCATATAATTGATCGGTAGTTCAAAGCTAGAGGTATCGGTTCCGCGCGCATGGATGGCGATGACCTCGCCTTTTGTGTTCCATACCGGACTGCCGCTTGATCCGCCTGTGCGGTCAAATGTTGTATGGATGTAGCTAGAATGCCGATCCCCTTTGTTTACATTAAGATTAGCAACCCTGCCCCGCTTGATGGAATACTCCTCCTTCTCATTATTGCCGATTAGAAGCAGCTCGTCCCCCAGCGCGAGATCACGCCATGAACCGAGTTGCACAGCTTGGATTTCAAACAGGACCTCTTCGGGATCAATCTTATAAAAGCCGAAGTCGTGGGTCGGATCATAGTAAAGCACCTGTGCTTCTGTAAAGCTACCGTCGTAGAAGTTGATCTTGACATAAGACGGGCTGCTGCCGGTGACATGCCGATTGGTTGCGATAATCCCTTGTACTGCATCAACAATGAAGCCGGTGGCGAAACTGGTCCCCTTCGCCTCTGTTTCAAAAACAACCTCCGAAGAGGTCTCGACATTCACAACCATCGGTTTGAAAGCGGCAATTTGATCTGTCCAATCGTGTTCTGCGGCACTTTCTAAGACAATGCCACCGGCTCCCAAAACAGCTATTAGAAGCCAGACGACGGTCATTTTCTTAATTTTGGGTCGTCCCAATCTCAAATACATTATGATTCCTCCATTACTAGGGCGTGTTGACATTTGTGAAACTGTCTGTAATCGTAGGGGCGAGGGGACCTCACCCATTAACCAACGGGGGTTGAAACCCCAAACCATATCCGGTCGAATTGATTGTAGATTGTAGGTCGAGATTCATATCTCGACACTAAAACGTCGATTTTGGAAAATCGACCTACAAAAGCCCGAAATCGTTTCTGACGTGTGAACAAAGGGTTGGGAGACCCAACCCCTACGAAGGGTCATGCGTCTGTGCGTCTCCCTTGATCGTCTAGTTACGATGAAATGTCAACAGAACCTAGTAACGTAAGTTGCCATTTGTTATCCTGTTGAGGCTTTAGGTGTACAGAAGGTCCGATTTTCTATACACATGTCGCCCCGCTGGGGCTTGGACAGAAGCGGTTCGCCCTTGCTATACACATATCGCCCCGCTGGGGCTTTAGGGTATTAGTGTTAGATACACTCTGCTTACATATTGCGCTCCTCTGGAGCGCAGAGATTGGACCTATCGCCCTTCTATAGACATATCGCTCCTCTAGAGCGAAAGCACAAGACCTGCCCTTACATCGGAATGAGGGCAACCACAAGTGCTTGCATCCCGATCTATCGGGGGGTTGCCCCTACACACGCTTTGATACGGCATCAATCATCCGAGTTTCTCGCGTACCACATGCGCTCCTTCATTAATTGCATCAAAGAAATTTCGGACTTCAACGCAGTCTCCTACCTCGTAAACCTCACACCGCAGGTCAGCGGCTTCAATATCCTGTTTGAGTCCCCTTCGTGGCGTATAGCCGCGACTGATTATCAGGCTATCAATGGAATGGAACTCCTCCGTTCCATCGCTCGTGGTCAGCACAACATCTGTTTTATTAACCTGCTTCAACTCACGGCTTGCCAATATCTTCACCCCTGAATCCCGGACGCCTTTTCTAAGCGCAGCTAAGTTCGTGCCGTGTTCTTTTAATTTGATTACATCTTCCTCGCTTCGGCGTGAGACCAGTACAACATCACGTCCCTGCTGTGCAGCAAACCACGCAACCTCATACCCGACAAGACCTGCACCAAGCACCATGACTCGCTCACCGACCTCCAGTTCGTCCCAGCGCACTATTGCATCAATGCCGGTGATGACATTGCCTCCATCAATTCCGGGGGTATCTGGAATAATCGCCTCGCCGCCTGTCGCAAGGATAACGACATCAGGGGCGTCGGCTTTTAGTGTATCCAGCGTTACGGTCATGCCGGTCCGAACCTCTAAGCCGACCTTCTGAACTTCCGTAATATAGTACTGGAGCAAACGTTTAACATCCCACTTGAAATCGGGGATCGATGCTGAAATCATCTCTCCACCAATCACATCCCGTTTTTCGTATAGGACAACATCGTGCCCCATCTCCTTGGCACGCAAGCCTGCCTCTAGACCACCGGGACCTGCTCCGACGACGACCACCTTTTTGGGGGAATCCGTTTTGTTGAACGCAATCAGCTTTTCCCTGCCCACGATGGGATTCGTCGTGCACTGCACGCCGCCGCGATCCATGACCACAAAGGTATGGCAAAAATTGCATCGAATACACGGAACAATATTCTCGCCTGTATGTGCTTTCTTTGCCCAGTGCGGATCAGCAATCAGCGTGCGGCCAAGCGCGACCATATCGGCGCGTTCCTGTGCAATAATCTCCTCCGCATGTGCCGGGTCAGTAATTCCGCCCGTGGCGATGACAGGGATTTTAGCACCGTTTTGCTTAACTTCCTCTGCCAAATCAACCAGCGTGTTGGGCTTGATATAAAGCGGCGGCACAGATGGGTAGGTACATTCCACGAACCCTTTGACTTGCATAATCGTCGCGGAAGTGGTTGCTACGTGCAGGTAGGCGACACCGAGATTCTCCATATATTCCGCAATCTGTAGATGGAGGTCATCTTTCACGTCTTCGTCGTACCGGTCATTCACACCGCCATGAAGATGTTCGTGGGCACTAAACTTAAAACCGACCGGAAAATCTTCACCACAGACCTGCTTAATCCCTGTGACAATCTCGGCGCCGAACCGCATACGCCGTTCAAAATCGCCGCCATAGTCATCATCCCGCTGATTTGTGTGGGGCGATATAAACTGTCCACCAAGATAGGAATGTGCACAGTGGTATTCCACCCCGTCGAAACCGGCTCGTTTCGCCCGCGTTGCCCCTAAGATGAACGCTTCTATCACCCTTTTAATATCATCCACCGTCATTTCACGCGGCACCTCGGTGTAGAGTTCGCTTTCGATTGCGGAGGGTGCAAACGGTTCAACATAAGATTTTCCGCCCAGTACAGCGATCTGCATGAATATCTTGGATCCAGCATCTTTGACTGCATCTGCCATGCGCGTAAGCCCTGGGACAAATTTATCATCCCAAACCGCTGTAGTAATCACACGTTGTTCGGGCCAAACGGAGGTGAATTCAGTGATGATCAGACTGGTTTCGCCCTTTGCTCGTTCAACCAGAAAATCTATATAACGGTCAGTGACTTGTCCCTCTGGATCATGCAGCCCAACATCAAGCGGTGCCAAAACGACGCGGTTTTTTAGTTCTAGTGAATCAACCTTTATTGGGGAAAAAAGATGGGGAAACAGCATTCCGTATCTCCTGTTATGTAGATGAGCAACTCAAATAATTACCAATCCTGAACCGACCCATCCTCCCGTCGCAAATGTGGGGGTTCGCCCGGCGTGGGCGGGTACGCGGCTGCGGCTTCTTCGTTCAGGTCGATTCCCAAGCCCGGTGCTTCAGGGGCGAGGAGATAGCCATCTTCTGTTCGCAGATCATGTTGGATGACTTCGTCCATCCAACCTGACGATGGGGCGTATTCTTGCACCGCACAGTTGGGAATCGACATATTCAGATGCAACATCGCTGCCGAGCTAACAGGACTTGAGGTATAATGACACGCTAGTTCTTGATAATGGACTTCCGCCATCGTCGCGATTTTCTTGCCTTCGGTGATTCCGCCGGTGTGACAGATGTCCACCCGAATGTAATCAATTAATTCCTGCTCGATCAATTCTTGGAACATCCATTTCGTTGGAAGTTGTTCACCTGTCCCAATCGGGACATTTGTGTGCTCGCGTAGCGTCGCAAAGGATGCTGGATTCTCGGAACGGATGGGGTCTTCGACAAAGAATGGATGATATTCCTCAATCGCGTTGCACAACTCGATGGCGCGGGTTGGCGTCAAGCGGGTATGCACCTCAAAGATAACCTCAGCCTCGTCACCAATTGCCTTCCGCAACGCACTAAAATGCTCAACTCCGCGCATGACTGCAAGTTTTTGATTGAATCCGCCCTCAATCGTATCAATGGGCGAGATGCGTAAGACTTTCCACCCTTCGTCCAATTGTCGCTGTGCTGTTTCAATGAGTTGTTCGGGTGTCCCTCCACCGGTATGCCGATAGACCAGCACTTTATCCCGCGTGGCACCACCAAGTAACCGGTAGGTCGGCACGCCAAGTGCCTTTCCTGCTAAATCCCACAGCGCGATGTCAACCCCGGCGAGTGCAGATTGTAGCACGGGACCGCCACGCCAGAAGGTTCCGCGGAAGATGTCCTGCCAAATATGCTCTATTCGGGTTGCGTCCTGTCCAATCAGGAGCGGTTTAATATGATGCTCCAACGCCCCGACGACGGCCAACGATCTGCCGCTTAATGAGCCTTCGCCAATGCCATATATTCCTTCGTCAGTAACGATTTTAACGTATATGAACTGACCCACTGGAAATACTTTGAGATCTGTGATTTTCACGGTTTCCTCCCCTGAATTAACTCGCTAGGACGTGTTGCCAAACGCGGAAAAATGCTTCTCGATCGTAATGATAGCACGACCATATATGCCGGTCAAGATCAAAATCGAGTGGTGTAGATTGGGTTGAACGCACCGATTGCTCATTGGCTCACTAATGAATCAATGCACCTCAGTCAAGGAATATTATAGTGAATTCTAGTGCGCCGTGTAAATAGTGATTAAGAGTGTCCCGATAATCGGGACTGGGATTGTCGGAATATCCCATACGCACCTATCTTAGGTAGGCACGTCAAAAGTGCTGAAACGGGGAAACCCGATGCCGAACTTAGCATGATAGGAAAAGGTGATTGATACTGAAATATCCTAAGTTAGATGGTCATCAGCGTAAGATGTGCATGAGCAAAGCTGTATTGCTTGAAGCCCAAGTCCTCATGGCTTTACACTTGGCGATAACGTATGGATTCGCTGGAAACAGCGACAGCAGTGAGGTAGTGGCTCACAACTGATTGAAAGCACGTTATATCGGGGAATATAGACCGATTTTAGAATTCGTTACTATATCCGACCTCCTCGACATGCCCTCTAACGAGGGATTAAAGGGATAAAAGGGACTCTAAACACATCTATTGTTTGAATCATTGGAAACACGGGATTGGCTAAGTTGGACGCTTGGTAGGTTCATCCTAACAGACGCCCAATAGGTCAACGGAGTCGCCATATTACCCTAAGTATGGAGTCAAAAAAGGCTTTATGCAGTGTTTAACACCTATCCTCAAGAGATAAGTTATCAGTAATGATAACGAAACTCAACAGGGAGAAGGGGGAAGGGCGACAGGTTAGGTAACTTGAAGTGTGAAATTAGGGATATGAACATATCTCGTTTTAAGGTTTCATAGATTAAAGTCTCCTAACTGGAGAGCCGTGTGATGTGAAAGCATCACGCACGGTTCGGAGAGGGGGATACGGATTCCGTGTTATGCGGAACACTCGGTCTCTACTCTACAAAATAAAGAGACACTTTCGCCCCCCGGTAGGTGCGGTTTCCAACCGCACCGCATCGGCACAGTTGGAAACTGCGCCTACCAAACGGGACAACGGTAGGTGTAGTATCCTAACCACACCGGTTTGGAGTGTCTCATTAATTCTAAGGTCCACTATAGACTATAGTAGGTCGAGATTCATATCTCGACATCTTCCTATCCATGATCACAGGTTGGGAAACCTGTAACTACGAAAGACTGTCGATTTTGGAAAATCGACCTACAGAATCTAAAGCCTCAAGGGCGACAGGTGTAACATGGGTTTGATAGGTGGCAACTTGGCTTATCTTACATTGAGATACCGAGCAATCCCCGCGTGAATTGGAAATCCGTGTTTCCCTTTCCATAGAGTTTGGGTGTGTAGCGGCGCGAGGCAACCTCCAAGATAATCTCTAGCATTTCTGCTGAAAAGCTCCCCGGTGTCCAATTCTCATCGGCGGGTAGGAGATCCAGATCCGCTTCATAGATTGATCCTGTAGTCTCTTCCGTTGTCGCTTGGATTAGCGGAATCATCCGGTGTGCCTGAAGGGGATGACCGACAACATGCGCGAACATCAGATCGACACCCGTTGCCCCCAACCCGGTTAACGTCTCCACAACGTGATCGGTGGGTGACTCCATGATATGAAATCCGGACTCAGCGATAAATTGGCCGTAAGATAGGGTATTCTGTAACGGAACTTGGGGAGAACCGCCAAGGGTATGCGCCGCATAGGTAGGTGAAGTTAAGAAGGTCGCATTTGCTGGAACGACGACCGTTCCACCCGTGCCGGCGATGGTTTGGGTAAGATGCGATAGACTCTGTGCAACCGTTTCTGCCACTTTCCCGCTGGATGTCAATCCAATCCGAAGGTGTTCCAAACCGACATCGGCGTAATCGGGTATAGGCATTGAGGTCAGAGATTGACCGAACCAATCTTCCACCTTTTGGATAACAGCATCAATGCCGCCATCTAACTGTACACTCGCCCAACCGTACCGCTCAAGTGGGATATCCTGTTCCGTGAGTGCGTGACGTATGTAGTCGTTGTGGGTTTTTTCACAGCCATGTTCCAAGGGCAGACCGAGGGCAACCATTGGATGAATCAGATGCCCGATGAGTGTGCGCCTGTAGATGTCTTCAGAGTTGCCACCCGATACACCACAGCCCTCCGTATGTGCTAATGCAACATAACGCGAAATCCCATGTTCGCGTCCGATCCCTTTTTGGTTCAACTGATCGGCGATCATCTGGGCGATCTGACCGGAGCAGAGACTTGTCGGCAGGACCAGCCCGATCTGATCGCTGCGGTAGCCGCCTTCGGTCTGTATGGCACTAAAAGTCAGCTCAGATCGTGGGACATCAAGCCGAATTGGGATCGGCTTGCCGGTTGGGGCGTCGGCTGAGAGCACCGTTTCTGGACTGACCGGTGCCGTCTGCTTCCAATTCCGCCAGACTGACACCTGCGAATGTCCTGCCTTTTCCCCGACAGATCGCTCCCCAGCGGCAACATTAACGGTGAGATCGAGCATCTGCTGCCCCAATTCCTCCATCGGTGTACCGTCTTGATAAGCACCGGCGTTGACATCCATGTCGTTCTTCAACATTTCGTATCGCCCGGTGGTGGTGACAATCTTGATTGTCGGTACAAAGGGGAAGTTCGTAATAGATCCGTTGCCTGTAACAAAGAAGATCATATTTGAACCTGATGCTACCTGTCCCGCAATGCTCTCAAGGTCATTTCCGGGACTGTCCATAAAGTAGTAGCCCGGCGCAAGCATCCGTTCCCCGTAATCGATGACGTGATCGAGACAGACTTTTGGGTCGCGTTTCATCGCAGCACCAATTGATTTGATGACAATGTTGTATAATCCTCGAAAATTATTTCCGCCGGAGGGATTGGCTTCGGCGGTATGACCGTGCCAACGCGCTCGCTCCTTAAATCGTTCGATTGTATCTAAAAACTTGCGAGCGGTCTCAAAATCTTTGGCGTTCTGAAGCACATACGACTCGGCACCGATTAATTCGTCGGTTTCCGCGAGATTGGCGGCACCGCCGTAACGGATAACCTCTTTCGCAACGTAGGCTGCCAGTGGATTGCCCGATACGCCGGAGAATGCGTCTGAGCCACCGCACTGAAGTGCAATTTTCAGGTTAGAGAGAGATTCCTCGGTACGCTCCATTGCGTTTACCGGCTCTATCCACCCTTTGATGATTGCCTCCCCCGCGTCCAAACTAGCATCAAAGCCACCCTGTATGCTCAGAAAGCGATGTGGCGCAGCCTCCAACGGATAATTATTTTCCCCCATATAGCGCTGTAGCATCTGATTCGTCACCACTTCCGAACCGTAATCAACAGCTAGGACCGCCCCGATGTTAGGGTGAATGGTAAAGCCAGCGAGCGTCCGAAGCAACATCTCAAGGTTATTGGGTGTTGTGCTTTCTCCGCCTTCGGTATGCGTTACGGCAACAACTCCGTCAATATTTTCGTGATTTGTACTAACCTCTTTGAATCTGTCCGCAAGTGCTTTCGCATAGCCAGAAGTCTGGGAGGTTGTTCCCATGATAACAATATAATTTCGTGTTCCGACGCCTCGACCTCCGTCCCGTCGATAGCCGAGGAAGGATCTGTCGTGGTCATATCGAGAAACTTGCGCTCCCGGCTGGAATGTGTCCTTATTAAGGATGTAGGGAGCGATCTGATCTTTGAAGTTTGGGTGGGACGGCAGTGCGAAGTCAATATCCCGTATCGCAAGCGCGTCAAGGATCTTCTGGTTGCAGGCATACTCGCCGGGGGACAAGTCAGTGATTGCAACCCCGAAAGGCAGTCCCCACGACAGCAGCAGTTCCCCTTCAGGAATCGCCTGAATTGCGAATCGGTGCCCCTCTAAAATTGTATGGGATATGGTGAAACTATGACCGTTGTAGTCAATCTTTGCGCCAGCGTCTATTCTCCGTGTGGCAATTGCCACGTTATCGTCTGACGCCGGTAGTCTTCCAACCTCTTGAAAATCGTATTGATTTGCCATATAAATCCTCCTGTGTAACATAATCTCAACACTTGTATATATGATAACACATCACCTGCTTATACTGACACAAACTTTACACATTCTCCTTACCATTTTTGTATTGACTGAATCCGTGCATGTATGTTAGGATGAGACTATATCAGGTTACCAAATTACCTCAAACTTCATTTATATTACCCTATGGTCTCATACATTATTGGAGCAGTTTACTTTGTCCTAATCTTTGAAGTGCTGCTAATCGTCAACTCATTCCGATACGCACGTCGGGAAAGAAATACCAAAAGACCAGATTATACCCCAAAAGCTGCAATCATCGCACCGCATTACGGCTGGGATGATCAGACAGCCGAGAATGTAAAGCGGCTGCTGGATCAGGATTATACAGGTGCGTATGAAGTGTTTTTCGTCACGCATGCAAAAGGGGAATCCGGCTACGATGAGTCGTATCCACATCTACTTGAGATTGGCGAGGGACATCCCAATGCGCATACACTGCTTGCACCGAACATCGTGGAGAATTCCCTCCCCCGCTCACAGAAAGTGCAGAATCTGATGACGGCAATCGAGGCATTTCCAGATGATGTTGAAATCATCGCTTTTGTCGATGCGGATGCGACAATTGAGCGAGATTGGTTAAAGCTACTTGTCCAACCACTTCAGGACAAAAAGATCGGGGTAACAGTGGGGGCCAGATTTTATTTTCCACATACCTTGAATGCGGCATCGCTTGTCGAAGCAGCTTGGATCAATTTTCAGATAGCGTTTCAGGGTGATCACCCATTCGCTATGGTTTGGGGCGGCTCCAACGCAATCCGTCGTGACTCTTTTGAGAAAAGCAAGGTATTGCAACGTTGGGACAACGCAACCATTGAAGATCACAATCTGACGCATGCGGTGAGAGACCTTAAACGTAAGGTTCATTTTGTGCCGGATTGTATCGCGATTACCCACACTGAGAAGCGGACATGGAAACAGGTCATAGAGTTTACCAACCGGCAAATGGTGATGACCTTTCGGATGGGACTTAAAGCGCAGTGGTGGGTGACCTTGCTGGTATTTCTGCCGAAGGCTTTGCTTGTGATCGGTTCAATTCCGTTTATATTTTATTCCGAGAGATTCCTCCTTGTTCTCCTTGTGCCATTTATTGAAATTCAGAGTTATCGTGTCTTCTCGCGAAACCTGCCCCTCTGGCTGAGAGATATGCCCAAAATACGTGAAACCCTCCGAATCGCCTCGCTAGTTGTACCGATAACGATGTTGCTTGCGGGGTTGAACGCAGTGTACGCGCTATTTCAGAATAAGATTGTATGGGGCGGCGTTAGGTACGAAATTCTTTCAGCGACAAAGTCTCGTGTTTTAGGACGGATTAGGGAAGAGGATAGCACAAAAACGTAGAACAAAGGAAGATCGGTTTAAGCATTTTAGAGTTTATTAACTCATTCGCTCATAAGAAATCATGCAACAGAAACCGAGTTTCCAAGAAAAAACTCGGTTTCTCTTCCCATTTTGCATTTTCTTTTTATATGAGCCGAGTCATTTAGATTTTATGTCCTGTAACAGAGAGGAAGATTATGGCAATTCGAAGTCGTGTTTCACCCCGTTTTTTTGTGAATGAGCTTGCAACGGCAATGTCAGATGATTGGGCAACCTCCTACGCGCTCATGAAATATCAGATGGCAAAAGAGAGTTTTAACTGGAGACATCCACTCGGTGCCAAACATGGCAAAGGCGATGCTGTCGAACTGGTGAGTTTAAGAATCACGGATATGTGCAACCTCCGCTGTCACTCTTGTGGCCAATGGGGAGACAACGGATATCTGCTCGGTGAATCTCTAAAAACACTGAAACAACGGGAGGTACCCGTCGAATACTACAAGCGACTCGTCGATCAGGTTGTTGATGCTGGCTGGTCGCCTGTATGGTATATCTGGGGCGGCGAACCGATGCTTTACCCCGGTTTAATTGAGTTGCTGCATTACATCAAAGAACGGGACATGGCAATTTCGCTTGTGACGAACGGGACCCAGCTCGCCAGACGCGCTGACGATATTCTCGAAACATGCAAAATTCTTTATCTGAGCGTTGACGGACCAACGGAGGAGATTCACAATAATCAGCGGCCCGGGGTCACGGAGAACTATGATAACTTCAAGGACGTGAAAGCGGCGCTTGAGACATTGAGCGAAGAGAAGCAGCGTCGGAATCTTGCGTTTCCATATATCGTCCCGCTCAGTTGCATCACGATGTACAATATCGACGATGTTGTCGATCTCTACAAATTCACGAGCCAGTATGCAGATGCACAGATTTTCTACCTGACATGGTGGATCGACGCGCATTCCGCGCAGGCACACACGGAAGATTTTGAGGGCCGTTTCGGTTTCAAGCCCCAAACCCACTACGGCTGGATCGGGACGTGGAAAGATTTTGATCACGGTGCCATCCTCGATAAGTTCGAGGAGATGGAAACGCTCTCAAAAGAGACGGAGCGGTGTCCACCGATGATGATGCCGAAACTCAACACGCGCGAGGAGATTCAGCGCTACTACACCGACCACACGGAGGCTTTCGGTTACAATCAGTGTGTCAGCATTTACATGACGATGGAAATTGACAGCAACGGCGACGTCAGTCTCTGCCGTGACTATCACGACTACATCATCGGTAACATCAAAACGGATACTGTCGAAGATATGTGGAATAATGACGCCGCCCGCAAATTTCGCACTTCTATCAGCACCGACGGTCCTATGCCTGTTTGTCGTCGATGCTGTGGTTTGATGGGATTTTGAGGCTGGGCTAATCCCCTTATTGTGATACAGGAATGAGGCCTTTGCTTTCGAGGAGGGCGATGACATTCGCTGTACATTCCTCAAGGCTCTGGTCGCTTGTGTTCACAGTCAGTTCCGGCTGGGCCGGTGCTTCGTAAGGTGCACTGATCCCCGTGAACTCTTTGATCTCGCCTGCCCGTGCCTTTTCATATAACCCCTTTGTATCTCGTGCTTCGCACACCTCTAACGGGCAATCAACGAAAATCTCCACAAATCGCCCTTCGTCAAGCAGGTCACGTGCGTTGTCTCGGTCTGCACGGTAGGGCGAAATAAAGGCTGTCATCCCAATAACGCCGGCATCGGCAAACAACTTCGCAACCTCTCCAATGCGGCGGATGTTCTCCTCCCGATCTTCCGGGGAAAAGCCGAGGTTCTTATTCAAACCGTGTCGGACGTTATCGCCATCAAGGACGTAGGTGAGATGTCCGCGCTGGTATAATTTACTTTCCACTTCCAAAGCAAGTGTGGATTTGCCGGAGCCTGACAGCCCTGTGAACCAGATGACACATCCTTTCTGATTGAGCAGCTGCTCCCTGTCTGTCTGGACAACGTTTGCTTCGTGCCAAGTAATATTTGTTGCCTTTTGTTCTACCATATTATTCTCCTATTTTTTTGGAATCTGAAGGTGAGGAATCGCTGGATAGTGGTAGCCAAAGCGACATCGTTGTTCCCCGTCCAACAACGCTTTTACTCCGTATATCCCCACTGTGTTGTTCAAGAACGCGCTTCGCATTTGCCAATCCAAGTCCAGTTCCCTGTGATTTTGTCGTGAAGAAAGGTTCAAAAAGGCGGTTTAAATCTTCGGGAGGGATGCCAACTCCCGTATCTACGACATCAATACGTACCTTATCTGAACCCCGTAACGTAAGGATTTCCAATGTACCTCCCTCGGGCATGGCATCCATAGCATTTAATACGATATTCATAAACGCCTGTTTCAACTTATCGCGATCCAAGGAAATCGGTGGGAGGTCGGGGGCGAATTTCTTAATTAGTGAAATCTGATGGTGGTTCAGGTTAGCCTCCATTAGATCCAAGACTTCCTGTAAAACTTGATTCAGATTGTGGGGAGCAGAGTCAAGCACTGCAGGATGGGCAAAATCCATGAAACCTTTGACAATAACATCAATCCGTTCAATCTCTTCAAGGATATATTGCATCGATTGCTTTTGCTTTGATTCTGGGAGGTCTTGCTTTCGCATTAGCATTTGCGCGAGCATCCGCATTGATGAGAGAGGGTTCCGAATCTCGTGGGCGAACGACGCTGCCATTTTTCCTGCTGTGGCGAGGCGTTCAGCACTTATCAGTTCATTCCGCGAATCTCGCAGGTCACGCGTCATTTGATTAAACGCAACGGTGAGGTCACCAATTTCGTCGTGTGTTTTCGCCTCATACTGCTCGTTCAAGTTTCCCCCGGCAACTTTCCGCGTGAATTGTACCAAATCCTTGATCGGATTGGTAAGATTCCGCCCGATAAGATGGCTGATGAGACCCACTAATAGGATAACAACGGCAGCAATTCCAATCATCAATAAAGTTACATCTCGTTTTGCATCGGCGATTTTATCTATAGGGCGCATCAGGCAGTACAGTCGGTCGTATGCTTGTAGATAATAGATGACTTTATAGTGTCTCCCATCAATTATCACATTCTGTGATACAAAGTCACGATTCGATTCCTTGATGCGTTTGCGGATTTTGTCCAGCATCATCTCATCAGTGAAACCCGCCCAATCTCCGGGGAGGGTGGTGTAGTTCACAGTGTTATCGCTACTCACAACCGTTACTTCTGCGCCGTATGCCTCCTTCACCTTCTTTGGCTGGTGCATATAGCCGGTGCCCACAATCGCCTCAAGCCACTCTTGGGTCTCACGGTTAACCTGTTCATCGTATTTTCGATCAAAAAGCGCGATCGTAATGAACGGTACGACGAGAACAACCACCGTGAAGAGCAGGATGAACGGAAGAACAATTTTGTTTTGAATACTATATCGACGCATAAGAGCTTGAAAACATTAGTGGCAATATACTTGCACTCTAGGTGCAAAGCAGAACTGGATTGGTTATCTCACTATTTTGGGACCCTGCTGGATTGGCAGGCTGACTCATTACTATAGCCGAGATTTAAGCTATATGTCAAGTTGAAAGCACAGAGTATAGCAACTCAGGAAATGAGATCAATTTGATACAGGTTGGAACAATTTGACACAGGTTAGTGTGTAATAAAGAGATTGGTATCGGCTTCTGCGTACTTGTGCGCATTGTCCGTTCTTTACCCCAAAGGAGACTGTTACATGATTCAACGCAACACTTTATTCGCCCCTTTAACATCCACGCCTCCGCCTACTGACGAAAAAGAACTGGTCGAACGATTTCAGAACGGTGAACAGGAAGTCTTTAATGAACTAGTCATCAAGTATCAGGGGAAGATCTATAACTTGGTTTATAAGTATGTGCCTAACTCCGAAACCGCGAAGGATCTTTCTCAAGAGATTTTTATCAAAGCCTTCCGCGCCCTGCCTCATTTCAAACGACAATCGGCATTCTATAGTTGGCTTTACCGGATTGCCATCAATCTGTGCATTGACTTCATTCGCCAACAAAAACGGGGGCAGACTTTGTCTTTTGAGGACTTACCCACAGGGGGCAACGATGAAGTAGCGTTTAACGATGTGAGTCCATTGCCGCCAGATCAGTTAGAAACTAAAGAACTCGGACAAATCATTGGTCAAGCGGTACGGCAACTCCCCCCCAAACAGCAGCACGTCTTTAACCTTCGATATCACGGTGGACTTCAATTGAAGGAGATTGCCACGCAATTGGATCGCTCTGAAGGCACAATTAAAGCGCACCTTCACCATGCCCATAAACGTCTTCAGACACTTCTGATTCCGTACTTGAAAAATAAAAAATTGGAATGGGCCCTGAATTCTTAACTGGGTTTTGCGAAAACTTTCCTAAAATTCATCGTTATGATAAAATAGGTCCTACCAAGACAAATGGTGTAAATCGCTGCTGCTGAGACAATTGGGCATAAAAATTCGTAACAGGCATCTCCGTTGAAAGCCGATTGGTTGATGCTCTTTTCTTATGAAAGATTTACAAGCACTCCTCCAAAATGTAGACAAACTTCTCAATACGCCGGGTGAAGTCCCCACAGACTCAACGGAGGACACCCAAACTGAAATCACAGACGAATTACTCGCAGCACTCCAAAAGTATTTTGGTTACGCTGATTTTCGGGATGGACAGCGAGAAGTTGTGGAAAAGATTTTGAATGGAGAGAATATTCTTGCGGCGTTCCCAACCGGCTATGGCAAATCGCTCTGCTATCAGTTACCGGCGTTGATGCTACCGGGGGTAACTGTGATTGTTTCCCCACTGATTTCTTTGATGAAAGATCAGGTTGATGCGTTGCGTGAGCAAAAGATTTATGCGGTGGCATTGCTCAACAGCAGCCTGAGTTGGGAGGAGTACCGTGCGGAATTGGAACGTTTAGAAGGTGGGGAGATTAAGCTGCTCTATATCGCTCCAGAGCGTTTTCGTAGTCGTCGGTTTCTGAACCTGCTCAACTCACACCAGATCTCTCTGTTTGTGATTGACGAAGTACACTGTATCTCTCAATGGGGACACGATTTTCGTCCTTCCTACCTCGCGCTCCGCGACGCCATCCATGAATTACATCCGAGTTCAATTGCCCTGTTCACAGCGACGGCAACCCCTGATGTAAGAAAAGACATTATAGAGCAGTTAGAAATTCAACCGCCCCAAACTTTCACCCGTGGTATTGAACGCCCCAACTTGAAATTCAGTGTTTGTGAAGTCTCGGTGGAGGCTGAGAAGTATTCGCTTCTCGACGAATACATGCAGCAGCCAAGGGACAAAGGGATTGTGTACGCCGGACGCAGGCGGGAAACTGAGGAGATCGCGTCGCACCTAAAGAAATGTGGGCACCGCGTTGATTTTTACCACGCCGGGCGCACAGATGTTGAGCGTAAACGGGTGCAAGATCAATTTTTTGATGACGGGCCTAAAAGACTCGATCTGGTTGTCGCGACCAATGCGTTCGGGATGGGAATTGACAAATCCGACATCCGATATATCATTCATTGGACCATGACGGGAACCTTAGAGCAGTACTATCAAGAAGCGGGACGCGCTGGACGCGATGGCGAAACTGCTCACTGCATCCTGTTTTATTGCCCAGACGGCCGAAAGTTGCACGAGTGGTTTATCAAGGAGAGCGCGCCAAATAAACCGGACCTCCTCAAACTCCTGAAACTGATTGAAACCTTCCCCTCAATCGGCAGCTTTCGGATGTTTGCGGCGGAGGACTTAGAGTTAAGCGATTTCAATGCGGACAAAATTCGCGTCGGAATTAGTCACTTGGAGAAACTCGGTTTCCTGCGGAGATTGTATAATGTCCCTTCAAAACTCTCGGTGAGAGTGCGTCCACTTGAGTCTAGCCTGACCGCGGAGATTGCCGACGAATCACAAAAGATTTTACTGCGCCGCTTGCGCTCTCGATCGGAATTAAACGTCTTAGATTTTTGTCGAGGACTGAATCTGCGTCCCGACCAATTCATGGAGCAGCTAGTTGACTTGCAGAGTGCAGGGTATCTGAGGTATTGGGGGACGGAAGATTTGATGTTGATTGAGTTACTTGAAGACAGCGATCTGTTTGCCTCGATGTCCACGGATCAGATGGGGTTTGAGGACTACCTTCTCAGCAAAAACCGTCAGATTGATCAGATCGTCTTTTACGCGCTCGCAGAAGGATGTCGCGGGCGATTGGTACGCGAGTATTTCGGAGAGACCATCGAGGCGGATTATTGTTGTGGAAGCTGCGATCGCTGCGATCCGAGTCTGCGACTAGCCCCTCCGAATGAGGAAAACAGTGATGCCAACACCTATTGATTCTATTGAGAACAAACCGAATCTCGTCTTTGTCATCACCGATGACCAAGGCTACGGGGATTTCAGTTGTCATGGGAACCCGATAACCGAAACACCAAATCTGGATGCTATGCACAGCGAAAGCCTTCGTTTGACCAATCTGCATGTTGGTCCCACTTGCGCCCCAACACGAGCGGGCATTATGACAGGGCGTTACTGTAACTGTACCGGCGTGTGGCATACCATCGGCGGTAGGTCGCTTCTCCGCAACGATGAACGCACGATGGCGGATATTTTCCGGGCAAACGGTTATAAAACAGGTATGTTCGGCAAGTGGCATTTGGGGGACAACTATCCCTATAGACCCCACGATCGAGGTTTTGAGGAAGCACTCTATCACGGTGGCGGCGGGATTAGCCAAACGCCCGACCACTGGGGAAATGACTACTTTGACGACACTTATGCCCGCAATGGGGTCAAAGAACCGTTTGAGGGTTATTGCACCGATGTCTGGTTCGATGAGGCGATGAAATTTATCGAAAACAACAGAGAACGTCCTTTCTTCTGCTATCTACCAACCAACGCTCCACACGGTCCCTACCGTGTCCCAAACGCCTACAGTGAACCGTATCGTGGGCGTATCCCCGATGCAAGAGCTAACTTCTACGGCATGATCGTCAATATCGACGAGAATCTGGCGCGACTCAGGAATCATCTCCGGGAGCTTGGGATCGAAGATAACACCATTCTTATTTTTATGACCGACAACGGTTCTGCCGAAGGTTGTACGCTCGATCAGAATCAATTCGTCAGAGAAGGCTTTAATGCCGGAAGGCGCGGGAGGAAAGGTTCGGAGTATGAAGGGGGCCACCGTGTGCCGCTATTCATGCATTGGCCCAATGGTGGATTTACGGAAGGGATGGATATTGACCAACTCACTGCAAACATCGATCTGCTTCCAACGTTGATTGACCTCTGCCAGCTAGAGGTTTCGCAGGCTGATTTCGGCGCGGGTAGTTTTCACGGCATGAGTCTGGCACCACTTCTCAGGGGCGAAACGGAGATATTACCTGAACGTGTCATCGTGACGGACTCTCAGCGCGTTGAACATCCGATAAAGTGGAAGCAGAGCGCGACAATGACGCAGCGTTGGCGTCTAATTAACGGCGTTGAACTCTATGATATAGAGGTAGATCTGGAACAGCGAAACGATGTCGCCTCGGAGCATCCGGAGGTTGTCGAGGAATTGCGGGGACATTACGAAGCGTGGTGGGAACTAGTATCGCCGCGTTTTGGTGAAGATCCCCCGATTGTGCTAGGTACAGAGAATGAAAAAGAATCCGTCTTGACCACCCACGACTGGCATGGTGAACAGCACGCTTGGAACCAAGGGCAGGTTCGTCAGGGGCTTGTGTGTAACGGATATTGGGCAATCGAAATTGCTGAGGCTGGGGAGTACGCCTTTGAGCTGCGACGGTGGCCCAAGGAGGAGGATAAGCCGCTTACGGCTGGGATTCCCGGTGAAATTATCGATTGGTATCATGGCGGGAAAGCCCTTAATCTGAAAACTGCCCGTCTACGTGTCAGCGATCAGGAGGCAACACAATCGATTGATCCGGAGGCAGAAGGCGTTACGTTTACGTTTCGTCTCACTGCCGGTGAGATGCAGCTACGGACATTTCTGACTGATGATGCGGGGGAGTCAATCGGTGCTTACTACGTTTATGTAACAAAAGTGGCTTAATCGTGTGGCAATCTGCGCTTTTTCGTTTTTGATAAAGGAGTTGAAAAATGCCAGTTAATGTAGATGCCGATACCGGCGAACAGGAACTCATAACAGTCGCCAACTTTAGTCATCCTACCGAGGCGGATCCGGTTGTAGCGTGGCTGGAATCGGAGGGTATCGAGTGTTTTGTTACCAATGAGCACACCGTTACTATGAATTGGCTCTACTCAAATGCCATTGGTGGTGTTGGGGTGCAGGTAAAGGCAGCAGATGTCGAGCGAGCAAACGAAATCCTCCAAGCTGTTTTGAACCCCGATGCAGTTGAGGGTAAGTCAACCCCAACAGATTCTGAGACGGATCAGGGAAGTGACGCTAATAGCGAGATTCGTTGTCCGCAATGTGGTTCAGAAAATGTGTATTATGAGAAATTCTCGCGCCGTCTGGTGTTTGCTTCTTGGGCGATTCTAAACGTTCCCCTTCCGTTCTTTAAGAAAAAATGGAAGTGTCGGGAATGTGAACATCTGTTTAAGTAGTTCTTCACCGATTTGGCAACCGGACGATTACCCACCAATCTGTTGCTCCAGCGCACGAATCTCGTCCTCACCCTCCAGAATGCCAATTTCCAGATGAAACTCACGGGTTTCGCCGGGTTGGATATATTGCAGATAACCGTGCTTGCGATTCCATGCGCGTCCCAACATACTGACATTGCCGGGTTCGATGCCGGTTACATAGGTGCCCCTGTGGAAGTGTTGCCAATGGGTAACGATAGGCATCTCTTCAATAGGGAATTTCCAGTAAAGTCCGAGTTGTAGATTGTCGTTAATCAGCCCGATGTGTACGTTCCCGTCCGCGTCTGCGATGGGCCGGTGTATGTATACATCGTCGTGTGCCTCCTGCTGCGGTTCGAGCGCGACAGTGTAATCTTCAGGGCTGACCTCCCGATCTTCCAACCATTCGGTGCTCTTCTCACTGTTGATTACGACACGGCTGCCGGCATCCAAGATTGGAAAGCCGGGGTTTGTATGGTAGACAAACATCAAAGGCGAACGATCCACACTGAGATTTTCGATTCGGTCATAAATCCGCAGGCATTTTTCGCCTAGTACCGTAGAGATTTCTCGGGAAAGTTCCAGATTGGTGCCGAAAACTACTGCCTCACGCATCTTTCCTCGGATCCGAACCGCGTAATCCTCCCCTTCCCAACCAGATTCAGCGGCAACGCCTTTGGCTGGAATAAAGGAAAGACGACCGTGAAGTCCGAGTTCCTCGTTTTCCTCTTCGGGATCCACTTCAGGATGGCCCGTGAAGATCATACCGCAACTGGTCACTAATCCGCCAAAAAAGCCGCGCATCCACCCATAGCCTTGGGATTCGTAGAAGGCGGGTCCTACATCGCCGGTACTGCCCCGAAAGCCGAGGGACATCCCCTTATAGTGAGCGGAGGCTACATCAAGGGAACGACCCGGCAGGATTGAAAAACAGAGCCCGGAAGCGTTGAAAACCTCAACCAAATCAGATCCCCGTTCGTTGCCCTCGACCAATTCTGCTCGACGGGCTCCTGCCAGTTGGGTCATATCCCCGACCAATTCCAACAGTTGCTGTTTAGTGTACTGATGTCCGAAAAGTTGTGGCATTTTTATCCTCCTTTGGATGATTTACGCTTATGTAAAATCACTTGACAATTACATGAAATTCTCAAGGACTTCTGTCAGTTCTCTTAACGATGATATTTCAAAATCGGGTTGCTGCTCTGTTTCATTATTTCCACCCTCACGATTCAGCCAGACAGATCTCACGCCAGCCTGTTTCGCACCGATGATGTCATTTTGGAAAGAATCGCCCACATGTAGTAACTGGTGTTTCGCACACCCTGCACGTTCAATAGCAATCTCGAAGAGCCGCGGATCGGGTTTTCGGATGCCGTAGTCCTGAGCGAGCACTACAAATTGAAAATAGCCTGCCAGTCCACAACGCTCTGGATAGGTATTGCCATTGGACAAAATACCCATCATATAATGACCCTGCAGCGCATTCAGCGCGGGGAGTACATCGTCGAAGAACTGAATATCCTCAAATCGGTGCTTGAGGTACAGCGTGTTGAGATGAACGGCGAGATCATCGTCAGGGCGTTTGATAAATTGAAGTGTTTGCTTGAAGGCTTCGAGGCGAATCGCCTCGTGCGTCAATCCTCTGTTCTTTTGTTCTTCCGCAACTTGATTGCGAATGGCAATCATCGTTTCAATGGAGAGGGAATCGGGAATGGAAGGAACGAGGCGGCGGAGTTCATCTAACGCGCACCCTAGCGCGTGACGCATCACGCCTTCAAAATCCCACAGCGTATCGTCTGCGTCAAACGAAATGGTTGTAATCTTATCCACTGTCCAGCCATCTCCTTAACATTTTCGCCTGCTCAATCCTTCCGAACTTTAGATAGGCTTGGTACTCGTATTCTAACGATAGGACCGGCACAAGCAGTCCGGCAATCTCTACCATCTGCCGATAATGCGCCGGATCTACAATCTCCTCCCAGACGCCATCCGCACCTATTTTCTGAATGTCTCCCATAATCTCCACCTCAATGCCGTCAATTTGCAACGCACCAAAGTGGGATCTAATTCGCTCTGTAGCGGAAAACTTGACTTTCCTGATTATTACATCTGAAAACCGGCGTTCAATTTCATAAGCACCCGCTTTGTCGGTTTGGATGTCAATATCGTTGGGTTGGACAGGGACACCCTGAAGCACGAAACCGAGACTCCCTGTAACGACCCAATTCACATCTGTATTGGACAGCCGTGCGTGGATCTGGCGGAGGACGTTGAGATGGACGGGATCAATCATCGTTTTTTCCGCTTTAGCGTTTATCGTCGCCACAACTCTGGAGCGAATAAAACCAAGACTGTATATAGCTCTAGCCGTCCCAGTAACATACAAAAAGAAAGAATAAATTTGCCGAGTGTGGGGATATGCGTGTAGTTGTCAATGGGACCAACAGATCCAAGGCCGGGACCTATATTCCCCATGGTTGCAATAGTGGCGGCAGCGGCACTGATCAGATCCAATCCCAAGGTAGCCATGATGCAGGTAACGATTGCGAAGATACCGATGAACAGGAAGAAGAAGCCGAGAATGTTTGTCATTACCTCTTGCGGAACAACCCGGTCGCCAAGCTTAATGGGGAGCACCGCGTGTGGGAGTATCAGACGCTTAATCTCGACATATCCCTGTTTGATAAGCAGCAGAAGCCGGACGTGTTTCATCCCGCCGCCTGTTGATCCTGCACATCCGCCGAAAAACATCAGGATAACCAAAATAAACTGTGATAAGGCGGGCCACTGCTCAAAGTCGAAAGTTCCGTAGCCAGTCGTCGTGATGATTGATACAACCTGAAAAGCGGCGTAACGCAAAGCTGTTCCAAATGAGTCGAAGACAATTTGCCCTCCAACCCTTGCGGTCATTGTGTTCCAGACAATCAAACCTATACACAGAAACAGTGTCAAGCCGTAGAAGCGGAACTCAGGGTCTCGAATGTAGCTTTTGAAATCACCGCGTAAGGCACGGTAGTGCAGGGAAAAGTTTGCTCCGGCAATGAACATAAAAACGATAATAACAACATCGAAATAGACACTGTTGTATTGACCGATGCTTAAATTTTGGGTTGAAAAACCGCCGGTTGCCATTGTTCCGAAGGTATGGCAAAGCGCGTCGAACCATGTCATCCCACCGAGCCAAAGCAGTAGCATTTCGACAGCAGAGATAAGGACATAAACGCCCCAAAGCAGCTTTGCAGTCTGTGCGATGCGTGGTGTAAGGCGGTCTTTTTGGGGGCCGGGCACCTCTGCACGATAAAGCTGCATCCCGCCCACCCCTAACATCGGCAAGATAGCTAAAGCGAGCACAACAATACCCATGCCACCCAACCAATGTGTCAGACTGCGCCAGAACAAGATAGCATGGGTCAGATGCTCGATTTCGGAGAGAACGGTCGCTCCCGTCGTCGTGAAGCCGGACATGGATTCAAAATAGCAGAACGAGAATTCAACCAACCAACTTCTGCCGGTTTCTGCAAATACACGATCGAAAAGATACGGCAGCGATCCAAACAGCGCCGTAACTGCCCAGCCTAACGAGACAACTGCGACTCCTTCTTTGTTACCAAGTCCTTGGCTCGATTTGGTCGTAAGACGGAGTGTCAATCCTACAATGAGCGTGAAGCAAAAAGAGAGAATAAACGCTTGTAGGTCAGATCCGCCATCCGCCGTCCTACGGTAAAAGGCAATAAGCAACGGACATAGCATCGCCGCAGAGAGACAAATCAACAAATTACCGAGTGTATATAAAACTAATTTTAGATTCACGGCATCATGGGAGGGCTCATGTTATTTTCGACCTTTTCGACCAAGGAAACGTTTTGCCTTTGGTTCTACAAAGAGCTTTTCAACGGCAGGAATAGAATCGGGCATTGTGAAGATAATCACGCGATCTCCGGCTTGGATTACGCTTGCTCCGGTAGGGATAAGCACCCGATCCTGTCGCACAATGGCACCTATCAATACGTCTTCGGGCAGCATTCCGCCTAGGTGTTGAATCTCGTTGTAAGTAATTTGTGAATTTGGTCCGGCAACAAGCTCGATTACTTCAGCGTCAATCTCACGTAGGGACGCTGCTGAAATAATCTGCCCCCGGCGGACGAGACGGAGAATGTTGTTGACCACTGTCAAATGGCGACTCACGACAGCGTCGAGGGTTGGAATATTTTCCAAGATTGGTAAGTAACGTGGTTTTTGAACTAGGGCAAGTACACGAGCTGCGCCGTGCTGCTTGGCGGTGACGCAAGCCATCACATCATTTTCATCATCACCGGTTACAGAAACGAATCCGTCTACCCCGTCAACGCCAGCCTCTTCCAAGAAGCCGGGGTTAAGGTAGTCCCCATGCAAAACGGTTGTTTTTCTCAGAATTGTTGATGCGGCTTCAGCCCTCTCCCGATCGGCTTCAATCAGTTTCACCTGTGTACCGTTTTTCTCAAGGGCTTGTGCAAGGGATATCCCAATCCGTTCGGCACCAACGATAATAGCACGATGGATTTTTTGATTTAATGAAACTCCCGAAAGTTCAAGTAGCTGCGAAGTTGATTCACGACTGCCGATGACAAAGACCTCATCCCCTTCGCTAATGAAGTCGAGACCTTTGGGAACAATTGTTGTGCCATCTTCGCGCTTAATTGCCGTAACGCGTAAATCGGAGGGGATGCCGTGATCTGCTAGACGGCTGAGGGGTGTGCCTCGAAGCGGATTGGTGGGCTTCACTTGAAAAGCGACTAACTGTACCTTGCCATCTTCAAACTCGACGATTTCGCGAGCTTCCGGAACATTCAGTAGACGATAGAATTCTTCCGCACAAAGTTGTTCGGGATTAATCAGCAGGCTAATTCCAATATCTTCCGGTGATAAATCCGTTTCGTTGGCGAAGTAATCGGGATCGGATACGCGCGCAACCTTTGTCTTAACACCATGTCGAGAGGCAATCACGCACGCCAGCATATTGATTTCATCGGAGTTTGTCACTGCCATCAGAAGTTCTGCTTCTTTAATCCCAGCTACTACTAATAAGGAGGGTGAAGCCCCTGATCCTTCAAGCGTTATTAAATCCAACTGCTCTTGAACGCGCTGACAAGCCTCTCTCGATTGATCGATGAGGATGACATCGTTATTGTCTTCTACCAAGAGTTTAGCCGTATGAAATCCAACTTCCCCCGCGCCAATAATAATTGCTTTCATTGGTTTATTTAAGAATTCATTAGTTCATTAATGGGCCAAACTAGCTAAACGCAAGTTGCCAGTTATAGGGTGTGTCATAGCTTGGGTGAATGAGAACCAAGGTAAGCCAATCACCGCCCCGATAAGATCGGGATTCAAAGCAACTCGCAGTGGATTGCCAAACGCACTGCATTCGCGCACAGAGACGGCTTGGATATGTCTATCCAAGCCGAGCGTTTGGCAACTAGCAACTTGGGTTAGTTAATAGGAATCGATCGGTGGACAAGCGCAAATCAGGTTTCGATCCCCCTGAACTTCGTTAATTCGTGCGACGGGGGGCCAATACTTGCGTTCGCGGACCCACGGTGCAGGAAAAGCCGCTTTTTCTCGAGAATAACCGTGAATCCACTCGGTCTGCGTGACTTGCGCTGCGGTATGGGGTGCATTTTTGAGAACGTTGTCAGAACGATCGGCTTGACCGTCCTCAATTTCGGTGATTTCTTTCCGGATAGAGATCATCGCTTCACAGAAGCGATCTAGCTCAGCCCTCGATTCGCTTTCAGTCGGTTCAATCATCATCGTTTCCATAACCGGAAACGATACAGTAGGTGCGTGGAAACCGTAGTCCATCAGACGTTTAGCAACATCGCCTGCTCCGATGCCAGCAGTTTTCTTGAAGTCACGGAGATCAATGATACACTCGTGCGCGACAAGGTCCTTGCTCCCTTTGTAAAGGACGGAATAGTGAGGTTCTAAGCGTTTGGCAATGTAGTTCGCGTTCAAAATTGCGATTTCGGTTGCATGCTTGAGTCCCCTCGCTCCCATCATCGCAATGTATGCCCAAGAGATTGGAAGGATGCTCGCACTGCCCCAAGGTGCTGCTGAAACTGGATTAATCCCATCTTTCCCACTGACCGGAACGACCGGGTGGGTTGGAAGAAAGGGGATAAGATGTGCTTTAACACCAATCGGTCCCATTCCAGGGCCTCCTCCGCCGTGTGGGATGCAGAAGGTTTTATGCAGATTCAGGTGGCATACGTCTGGACCAAAATCCCCCGGACGACACAACCCCACCATCGCGTTCATATTTGCGCCATCCATATAGACCTGTCCACCGTGCTGATGAACAATTTCGCAAATCTCCTGAATCCTTTCCTCAAATACCCCATGGGTCGAAGGATAGGTCACTATTGCTGCTGCCAGCTCTTGACTATGCTGTTCTGCCTTTGCCCGAAGATCCAGGAGGTCAACATTTCCTTCATCGTCACAGTCGACCACCACCACTCGCATCCCCGCCATCACCGCGCTGGCAGGATTCGTACCGTGTGCAGACCGTGGAATTAGGCAGACATCCCGATGCCCTTCACTATAGAACTGATGGTATTTGCGTATGACTAGAAGCCCCGCATACTCTCCTTGCGATCCGGCATTCGGTTGCAAGGAGATGCCGGGAAATCCTGTCAATTCCGCCAACCACGCTTCGAGTTGCTCAAAAAGGATTTGGTATCCCTTTGTCTGTTCAAGAGGGGCAAACGGATGAGGTTGACTGAACTCGGGCCAAGTGACGGCAAGCATTTCGGCGGTGCCGTTTAACTTCATCGTGCAAGACCCGAGCGGAATCATTGATGTGGTCAGGGACAGATCTTTCTCCTGCAGCTTGTGGATGTACCGCAGCAGCTCTGTTTCGGAGTGGTAAGTATTGAAGACAGGATGGGTGAGATAAGCACTTTTTCGCTGCAACGGCTCAGGAATTGCCGATTGCGCTTGAAGAGTTAAACCTTCGACCGCAAAAGGAAGAGGGCTCCCTAATGCGAAAATATCAAGGAGATCTCGGACCTCCTGAATGGTTGTCGTCTCATCAAGTGAAATCCCAACGCGGGAGTGATCGAAAACTCTGAAGTTAATCCGATGTTTGTGGGCAATGGTCAAGAGATCGTCGGGAGTAGGCGGGCTCCCCGGCTGTTGATTAGCTTCGACATTACGGATGTAACTCGATTCCTTGAGTAAATTCAGATCGATGCTGAATGTATCAAAGTAACAGCTATCATCAAGCACATATCCCAATCGTGTCAATCCTTCACGGAGGACACTTGTGAACAGATGGACGCGCTCCGCAATTCGGCGAAGCCCGTCGGGACCGTGATAGACTGCATACATCCCCGCCATTACTGCCAAGAGCACCTGTGCCGTGCAGATATTGCTAGTCGCTTGTTCTCTGCGGATATGCTGTTCCCGCGTCTGGAGCGCGAGACGAATTGCAGTCTGACCTTCTACATCCTGAGAAAGCCCTGCAATTCTCCCCGGTATTTTACGCTTAAACTCCTCTCGCGTTGAAAGGAAAGCGGCGTGGGGACCGCCATATCCTATTGACACCCCAAACCGTTGGGTGGATCCAACCACAATATCAGCATCGAATTCGCCGGGGGATTTCAAAAGCGTGAGGCTCAAAAGATCAGCGGCGACCACTAATAATCCGTCAGCATCATGAATCTTTTCAGCGAAATCACTATAGTCATAAACCGTACCATCGCTTGCCGGATATTGGACAAGGGCACCCAAAAGGGGCGTGTCAAATACAGCGGTCCGATGATCGCCAATCAATAACTCAATCCCCAGCGGTTCTGCACGGGTTTTCAAAACTCCGATCGTCTGGGGATGGCAAGTTTCCGAGACAAAAAAAGTTTTGCTAGTGCCGCGCTTACTGGCGGCTATGCACATTCCCATCGCTTCAGCTGCTGCCGTGCTTTCATCCAGTAACGATGCATTGGTAACCGGCAGTCCGGTCAGATCAATAATCATCGTCTGAAAGTTTAACAGGGCTTCAAGTCGTCCTTGTGCAATCTCTGCTTGATACGGAGTATATGCAGTATACCATCCGGGGTTTTCAAGGATGTTTCTCTGGATGACAGGCGGCGTAATGCAGTTGTAATAGCCCATTCCGATAAAAGATCGTGAGACCTGATTCTGGGCTGCGATTTGCCTCAAGTCAGCAAGCATTTCAGACTCTGTCTGGGGCTTACCGAGATTTAGTGGCTGGTAGTAACGGATGCTTGCCGGGAGCGCGTCTCCAATCAGTTCATCGAACGACGCATACCCAATCTTTTCTAGCATCGACTCAATGTCTTCCGAACGAGGACCGACATGGCGGTCAACAAAAGTATCTGCAAAATTGAGGGATTGAAGGGATTTATTCATTTTCTTCTGTTTCGATCATCGCTTGATATTCACTTGCGGACATGAGCTCCTCCAATTCGCCTGAATCGCTCATACGGATTTTAATCATCCAACCGGCATCGTAAGAAGCTTCGTTTACTAACTCCGGTGCGTCTTCAAGTTCTTCATTGATTTCAACGACTTCGCCACTGATAGGGGCATTGAGATCAAACGCTGCTTTAACGGATTCAATGACGCCAAACGCTTTGTGCTGCTCAAGAATTGTACCCACTTCTGGTAACTCAACGTAGACAACATCTTGGATTTCTGCCTGCGCGTAGTCGCTGACACCAATGCTGACGATGTCATCTTCACGTCTCGCCCATTCGTGGCTTTTCATGTACTTTAGATCTGCCGGAAACATCTGACTTTCTCTCCTAAATCGGTGCCTGATAAAACGGCGTTCTGACCACCTTTGCGGGATGACGTCTCCCACGGATTTCGATTTCAATTTTGGTGTTAATCTTGCTTATTTCGATCGGAAGGTAAGCGAGACCAATATTATATTTTAGGCTCGGTGCTGGTGCACCACTCGTAACTTCCCCGACACGCCGATCCTTATGATAAACCGTGTGGTGTGCTCGTGCAATGCTGCGATCCAGCATCTGAAAACCCACCAAGCGGCGTTTAATTCCTTCGCCGTTTTGCCGAATCAACGCCTCTCGACCAATAAAATTCCCTTTGTCGAAGGCTACCGTCCATCGTAATCCGGCTTCCAACGGCGTCGTTGTCTCGTCAATATCGTTGCCGTACAGACACAATCGCGCCTCTAGTCGAAGGGTGTCCCTCGCACCAAGTCCAACCGGCTTCCCACCGATGGCATTTGTTGCCTCATAAACGGCAGCCCACAAATCTGCAGCGCGCCTAGCCTCGACATAAAGCTCAAACCCAATCTCTCCCGTGTAACCTGTCCGTGAGATAATGGTTGGAATCCCCGCAACTTCTCCCTCCGTAAACCGGTAATAATTCACCGTTGCTATGTTGACATCGGTCAGCGTTTGAAGGCACTGAGGGGTGTTTCGCCCTTGCAGCGCAACGAGGGCAGTGTTGTCGCTCCGGTTTTCGATTTCTACCCCCGTTTCACTGTGAGTGTGCATCCACTCCAAATCCTTTTGGATATTTGATGCATTGACGACAAGCATATATCGTTCGGCTGCAAAACGATAAACGAGCAGGTCATCTACAATTCCACCTGTTTCTGTGCACATCGGTGTATAGAGTACCTGCCCATCACCAAGTTTGGCGGCGTCATTGGCGATCAGCTTTTGAATAAGTGATAGGGATCCGGGACCTCGGATTTCGAGTTCCCCCATGTGTGAAACGTCAAATATCCCTACATTCGATCTGACGGCTAGGTGTTCGTCAATGATGCTGCTATACTGTACAGGCATCTCCCAACCGCCAAAGTCGATCAGCCTTCCGCCAAGTTGTTTATGAGCATGATAGAGAGGGGTATGCTTGAGCTTTTCGGTCACGTCTTGTTTTACACCAACCCATAAATCCGAGCCAAATTATCTCCAAAAATCAGTGCTTCGGCATCGTCTCCCAATTCAAGGCGACGAATAGCGTTGATAACTTGGATTGGACGATATTCGGGTGTATTAGATCCGAAAACAATCTGTTCAGGTCCTAACTCATCAACCGCTTTTTTTACCTCGGTGGGAACGACTTGGTCTGGATCGGTTCCCCAACGGCGATGAAATCGGAGAATAGTTGTGCCTAAAGAGACGTTTTGATTCGCTTTTGCGGCTTCGATGCCCGCATCAAGATCATCGGGAAAGCCCATGTGATCCATGATGACGGGAGTTTCAGGAACCCAGCTTGCCACGTTTCCAATGCGTGTGGGGTGGCAATTTTCGGGTCCTGAATGGATTGAAACGATTAGTCCATTGTCTCGCGCTGCCTCGACGACCGGTTTGACCATCTCATCATCAACATTATACTTGTGAACCGCCGGCATCAATTTAATGCCTTTCAGTCCCCATTCGGTTGCAGCTTTGCGGACCTGTCCAACGGGATCATCTTCGGTGGGATGGACGAGCGCGCAACCGAGGGCACGTGGATTGTCTTTTATCGCCTCACCGAGTTCTTGATTGTCCGGTTCAGGTTGGGTGTTGGGCATGATGACGGCAACGTCCATGTCCGCTTCATCTTCCAATACTAACAGCTTGTCTAAATCCAATTTCCCGTTCTCATCGCGGAACGAGTCGTTCAAATAGGCTTCAAAATCTCCTCGCATGGTAAATCTCCTTTTGATTGTGTAGAACGTGAAAAGTGACTATTTGTTTGCCATCAATAAAATAATTTGACGTGCTTGTTTGTCAGACAATTCTTCATTATATATCTCACTAATCGTCCTTGTAGTCACAGGTGCCCGTTTCCCGCCTCCTCACTGTTCTTTAACGATAATTCCACCGGCTTGGGTTGAACCAACTGTACGTACGTTTGCCTCCAAGTAATCTTGATAGATGTCATAGGCAGTTTTCGCCTCTGACTCAGTTTCATAGCGTAAAACAAATGCGGTCATCGTGTCGATCCAGTCGGTAGAGGATTTTTTGTGTAGATATGTGGCAGAGCACCCGGTTATGTTTGAACTGAATTCTAGCAAATGTTCGGGTAGGAAACGGTGGATTTTCTTCAAGGTCGCGCCGGAGGGGAAGTATTTCTCGCTGTGAGGCACCCTGTTCTCTGAAGGAAGAAGGGTCAGAAGATGTGGTGTTGTCAGTGGATCTTTGATGTGGTCAGCAGTTGCTTTAGCAAGTTCAACCATGCCCTGTTTAATCTGACTTGCAAATTCGTATCCCTCAATTTTTATGAAGTATCTGCCTTTCCAGAAGTTAAGTTCTCGTCCAGAAATGATTGCTCTGCTGCCGACCCATTCAAATTCATCCTGTGGATAGCGATCGCGACTATAGACGCCGAACGCGTTCTCTGGAGTCCCCATGTCGAAAACCTCTAAAAGAATCAGTGGCTGAGATCCGAGTCGGGGGGTTTGATACTCGACAGAGGCTCCTTCGACAAAGCCGTAACTGTGATATAATTCGGGGTTTCCACCAATCACATTTTTGTACAAATCTTTCCCAACATCAACACTCGGTTTTCCGACTGTGACCCAGTGGGATGCCTCTTCATTTGCAGGCAATAAATCCATCGGTTTTTCGGTTGTGATTAAGGAGAGTGAACCAATTTGAAGAAGTCCTTCTGTCGACGCTTGGTCGATTTGACGCGAGAGGTTTTTCGCTGCCTTAGCGGTTCGAGCTTTCCGAACGCCATAGACATACTGACCATTCTGGCTCACAGCCGTGTAACTGCCTTGTTCGGTCTGACACGCAAGAAACAGCAGCATACAAGACAGATAAACGATCCAAAGATACAGCTGTCGTTGATGAGAAATCTGAAAGCGTGGAGTGTCAAACGTGGAACGCGATATGTGATAAGTCACAGTCCTATGGTCTCACAAGTGCCGTTCCGAGCATTCTCGGCGCAGCCGGAACATGCATCTATCAGCCTACCATTGTTCAGCAAGCGTACTGTATAAATCATCGACTAATTCTTCAACGAGTCGTTTTTGGGCTTCTTCCCGCGTTTCTGGCGGCTCTCCCTGACCCTGAACGATATAGAAATCGTGAATTTGGAAATAACTATCTCTCCGATCGATGATTTTGTTCTGGACGCGATCCCTAAATTCATACTCAATCTCTAAACTCATGCGAAGCTGCTCAGGCTGATTATTCGCATCATAACTATACGGTACGAAATGGTAATCCAAGATAATTATATCAAGCTGTGCATCATTTCCATCGCGCCACTTCTGGTTAAAACGGTTAGTGAGCGCTTTCCGAATAGCTTCATCGTGTGGATTACCGGCGGTGTCAAATGTGAAATCCGGATCCTGAATCTCAATCGGTGAAATTGTAATTGTCTTTATATGATTGAGATAATCTGAAGTTGACACATAACCGCACCCCGAAACGACAAAGATCAGCAGTAAGACGCCTAGCGAAAGCGCATTACGTAGCGTAGCAGCGAATCGCACAAAATTTCGTATGGTGGATGAGAAAAGCAGAGGAAGTTTCATCCCAAACCTCCGGAGTGAATATTTGCCGTATCTATTGGACTGGATAGGGAAGGGGTGGATTATTCTAAACCGAATCCCAGTATTACGGATCTAACAATCCACTTCGCTTGGTGGATTAACCATTCTCGACGGGTCGCAGCGAGAACAAAAACGACTCCCAGAAGAACCAGAATAAATGTTAACAGGTAGGTCAACCATTTCTGATCGAGGAGATCTCGTTCTCTGTTAATTATCCCTCTCGTTCTCCGGTTGGGGTACTTGGCTTGCACTTGAGACTCCCCCAAAAGTGTGCCACAATAAATATTGCAGAATCTGTACGGTGACTCTCGTCCATTAATGAAACGCGAAATCTCAAACGTTACAAGTAATTCGTGAGATGTGAGCGATTTCTCACATCTCACACTATGGAGGATATTTCGCCCAATGGGACGAACTGTCTCACCTATTTTGCAATCGTGGTATTGTACTAAAATCTGCCTTTGGGGATTCTTGGTGGACGACGGTCTCGTGAATCGCCGCCGCGACTTTGACGAGGGTTACGACTATCACGCTGTCCTCTATTTGGACGGTTGTCCCGTGGACGCGAATCCCCCCGATCTCGTGACTCCCCTCGCTCTGACGCTTTGGAATCTTCGGCTACCGGGTTGCTTGCAAGGGTCAGGTCAACACGTCCTTGGTCATCAATCTCAATGACGCGCACAGCCACCTCATCACCGATGTTCATCACATCTTCAACCTGTCGGACGTACCCATCTCCCATTTGAGAGATATGAAGCAATCCGTCCTGGCCAGGAATAATCTCAATAAAAGCACCAAATCCTGTTATACGGGTAACTTTTCCTGCGTATTCTTTGCCGGCCTCAGGAATTGCAGTAATGGAGAGAATCATCTCTTCGGCTTTGTTAGCAGCTTCAGCATTGAATGATGAAAGTTCGACCCTCCCATCGTCCTCAATGTCAATTGTCACACCGGTTTCCTCTTGAATACCCTGAACGGTTTTGCCGCGGGGACCAATCAAATCTTTGATTTTAGAGGGCGAAATTTTGATTTCATAGATACGCGGCGCGTGCGGAGAAATCTCATCGCGCGGCTTATCAATAACCTCACCTATCTTATCAAGAACAACCATGCGCGCGTCTTTTGCTTGATGAATGGCTCTTCGCATCAAATCCGGTGTCACACCATCAATTTTAATGTCCATCTGGATAGCGGTGATGCCATCCCGAGTGCCGGCGACCTTAAAGTCCATATCACCGAGGAAATCCTCCGTACCGAGCATATCCGTCAAGATAACCTCACGATCGCCTTCCTTAATCAATCCGACACCAACCCCCGCGACTGGCTTTTTGATAGGCACACCCGCGTCCAATAAAGAAAGGGTTACGCCACATACACTCGCCATAGAGGAGGACGCATTGGATTCAAGAATTTCGGATACTGCACGAATTGTGTATCGGAACTCATCTCGATCGGGAATGACGGGCTGAATTGCTCTTTCAGCGAGAGCCCCGTGCCCGATTTCTCTGCGCCCGGGTCCCATAATTCTCTTGACTTCGCCGGTGCTGTATGGCGGGAAATTGTAGTGAAGAAAGAAGTTTCTTCTAACCTCTCCGGTCAAGGAACGGTTCACATCTTCGTCACCTTTGGTCCCGAGTGTCGTCACGCAAAGGGCTTGGGTTTGTCCGCGGGTAAAGAGTGCTGAACCGTGGACACGAGGTAGGACCGCAACTTCACCTGAAATGTCTCGAACATCTGTGGCGCCCCGTCCATCAACGCGCCTTCCTTGGTTCACGATTGAGTGGCGCATCTCTTCCTTCTCGATGTCGCCCAATATCGAAACGGCATCCTTCGAGATTTCGATCCCATCTTCTTCTGTCTCAACATCATCAAGAATTTTCGATAGAATATCTGCCTGTACCTGTTCAAGATAGCCTTCACGGTCTTGCTCTTGGCCCATGCCAATGGATTCACGAATCCTTTCTGTAGCAAGGTCTCGGACACGCGAACTCAATCCTTCATTGATTTCTTTCATTTTGTACTCGCGGTCAGGCTTTCCACAAAGTGCAATTAAACCTTCCTGAAGTTTAGTGATCTCTTTAATTTCTTGGTGAGCTGCTACAATCGCATCAATCACTTCATCTTCCGGCACCTCGTGCGCCCCACCTTCGACGGACATGACCGCATCGGCTGTTCCACTGACGAAAAATTCTAATTCACATCTTTCTAATTCTTCATAGGTCGGATTAACACAAAATTCCCCATCTAGCCTTCCGATTGTGACAGCACCGACAGGTCCGCTAAACGGTATATCGGAGATACTGAGTGCTGCCGAGGTTCCGATGAGCGCAGGCACATCAGCGGGGTGGGTCTGGTCCGAAGCAAGCACCGTACACATGACCTGTACTTCCACTTGAAAATCCTTAGGAAAAAGGGGACGAATACAATGATCAATTAGACGCGCTGTCAAGAGTTCACTTGTGCCTGGGCGTGGTTCACGTCTACCATAGACCCCAGGGATGCGCCCTGCCGCATAAGATTTTTCACGATAGTCTACGGTTAACGGGAAGAAATCTAGATTTGACTCTCTCCTCTCAGCGACGACTGCCACTAAGACAACCGTTCCACCGTATTGCACCCAAACCGCACCATCTGCTTGTTTGGCAACTTTTCCTGTTTCAATTGAGAGGTTTTCACTCCCAAGCTGCATTTCAACTTTCAATATCTTTCCTCCTCACAACGTTCTACGGTGGTTTACTAGCTTCTCCTACCTGAAATTGTGTCACGAATTCCAAGGTGAGTAATCAGATTACGATACCGTTGAACATCTTGTCTGTACAAATAACGCAATAAACGACGTTGTTTGCTCACGAGTCTAAACAGTCCTTGTCTCGAATGATGGTCTTTCCTATGGGTCCTAAAATGTTCTGTCAACTCCCGGATGCGAGTTTGGATAATTGCCACCTGGACTTCTGGCGACCCGGTATCGCTATCATGGGTTTTATATGCTTCGACCAATTCTTTTTTCTTCTCAACTGCAAGCGCCATACAAATTCACCTCCTTTTTCATATTTTCTTAGGACTTACGCAGCTGAACGCTCAAAACTCTGTAGTTCGGGATTCATCGCCACACAGGACAACTCTCTCAACGCCCGATGAATCGGGCAACTACACTAGGTTCTTAGACACCGGTTCTGTTTCGTAGGGAAGGCAGGTCTGCGCTCCCTACAATCTGAAGTGCGTAACTCTTAATTTTCTTTTCATATGCTATACGTTTTTACATATACATACGGGTTAATATACCACAAACCAGAGCGTTTTGTAAATCAAATTCTCTTTCGATCTAAGTGAGATTTAGTGGTAATGCGGATTTCTGTCCTTCATTCACTTCAAAATAGCTCTAGCCATAGTAACATCTTGCTTAATCTGATTAACTAACATATCTGGGTTTGGAAATCTCCGTTCAGTCCGAATCTTTTTGATGAAGGAGATTTCTATTTTTTTCCCGTATATCATTTTCTCAAAATCAAATAGGTGGGTTTCAATCTGGAATTTTTCTCCGTCAAATGTAGGTCTGGTCCCCATATTCAGCACGCCGGCGAGCATACAGCCCTCTAACTTAACCTGTACGGCGTAAACTCCACTTGACGGCAACATCTGATTTCCAGCATCAATGTTAGCAGTAGGAAACCCAATCTGCCGGCCTCGCCCCTCGCCCTTTACTACCTCACCCATGATTGAATATCGGCGTCCTAGAAGCTCAGATGCGAGGTCAAGGTTACCACCTGCAATTGCTTCACGGACCCGTGTACTATGAACGGGCTTGTCGTGAAGTTGTACGGGACCGACAATCATCACATCAAATTGATACTGATCCCCAAGCTCCTTCAAGGCTTCGGCGTTACCAGACCGTCCTTTGCCAAACTGCCAATCATAGCCAACAATAACCTGTCTGGCATGTAGTCGCTGCAGTAGAACTTGTTGAACAAAGGTATTAGGAGACATCTGCTGCAAATACGCATCAAAGCGTGCAAAAACGACAGCATCAACACCGAGTCGCTCTAATATTTCAATCTTCTTCGGAACGGTTGTCAGGGCTGGCGGACATCTTTCAGGAGCAAGGAAAGCCAAGGGGGGAGGGTCAAAGGTCAGCACAAAACTAGCTAGCTTGAATTTTTCCGCTTGGGTCAAAATCTGTTGGATAACCGCTTGATGCCCAATGTGTAGTCCATCAAACACACCAACAGTAACAATAGACTCCTGAAACGATTCAGAAGGGGCTTCTATATCATAGTAAATCTGCAAGATTCAATCTCCAGAGACCGACGATTAAAAATCATCGAGTCAATGCCAACTGCCGATGCAGCATATCATCCACTGCATCAATCGGGATCACAGCTTGATAAGCAAATTCGGGGGTACGCTTAAGACTATCAAATGTGTGTGCCCCCTCGATTTTGAATACGCCTGAGCGTGTGCGGGTCAGTTCTGAAAGGTGGGCACCACAACCCAATGCCGCTCCAATATCTGCAGCAAGGACTCGAATATACGTTCCTTTAGAACAAACAACTCGGAAACAGACTTCAGGAATATTACATGATAGCAACTCGATAGACTCAATGAAGACCCGTCTCGAACGGCGCTCGACCTCAATCCCTCGGCGTGCCAATTTGTACAGGGGTTTCCCTTTATGCTTTACCGCAGAAAACATTGGGGGTATCTGCTCGATTTCCCCAACAAACTGCTGGCAGACAGATCGAATTTGATCGGGGGTTATCTGACTCGCATCCGCGGTCTTGATAATTTGTCCGTTGGCGTCAAGGGTATCTGTTGTGATACCCAATATAAGCGTACCTTCATATTCTTTTGTGCCAACTTGTAAGGCTTCAAACAGTTTTGTTCCATCTCCCAGACAGATGAGCAAAACGCCGGTGGCATCTGGATCAAGCGTGCCACCATGTCCCGCCTTTTTTACATTTAGGATGCGTTTCACGCAATCAACCGCTTGCCTTGAGGTAAGCTTTGAGGGTTTATTCAGATTAAGAACACCGTGAATGCCCATTGTCTATCAAGGAGAGTTTTACCGAAGCAGTCCAATTAACCCAAACACCATTTTATATGCATAACTGAAACAATCAACCCCGTAACTGACGGCGAAACCTAACCCAACCTCCTAACAAATCTTCATATATCAATGCGTGTTGTAATTCAGATTTATCTATCCATCATTCGTTGCTGCGCCGCCGCCACAAGTTGTGCAATTGCTTCTTCACAGGGTGCATCGATCTCACAGCCGGCAGCGCGCTGATGTCCACCGCCGCCAAATACGGCAGCAATTTCGCCAACATCAACAGACGATTTGCTCCGCAGACTCGCCTTCGATTCGCCATTTCTCTGCTCACTCACGAGGATTGCCACCTCAACGGTGTCAACCGAGCGGATATGATTGATAAACCCATCCACGTTGTCGCGGGTTGTTCCGGTTTTACGAAACATCTCCTGCGTTGCATATAACCAACCGATTTTACCATCCGGCGTCGTACCAAGGGTTTGGAAAACTTCGCCAAGCAAAAGAATGGTTCCAATAGGTGAAGTCTCATATACAGCATGATATACTTCATCAACAGCAATCCCTTCCTGAATCAGATCTGCTGCAACATAGTGAGCCATCGGTGTCGAATTTGAATATCGAAAACAGCCGGTATCAAACATAATCCCTGTGTAAAGGCAAAGCGCTCGTTCCTTTCCTATTGGAGTTCCGTGATGTCGGATCAACCGGTAGATTATTTCCGATGTTGATGATGCATCGGTTTCTACGAGGTTGTAATCTCCAAATTGTTCAGCAGCGGTATGGTGATCAATGTTGACGGTTGCCTTGGTTGGAACTAGGGAGCGAGACAGATATGACCCAATGCGCTTCAACACACCTGCATCAAGAACGACCAAAACTTCGGGAAAGTCATCCTGAAAAGTTTTGGCAGGCAAAATGGCATCATAGAAGGGAAGAAATCTGTAATTCTTTGGCGCGGCATCTGTGTTGAAAATTTTGACCTGTTTGCCGAGGTCTTTGAGGAAGGAGTAGAGTGCTAATTCAGATCCGAGTGCATCGCCATCCGGATTGACGTGTGTTGAGAGTGCAAAAGACTGATGTTGGTCAAAGACCCGCAAAATTGCTTGATAATCTTCCATAGCGGATGAACTAATTAGGCTCAATTGCCTCATCATCGGCAGGTGATGAAATTTCTTCTTGGGTATGAATTCGTTTGAGCAGGCGATCTATTCGCATTAATTGATCTACAGAATCGTCTAATTCAAAACGCAGTTCGGGGGCGTGGCGTAAGCCAATTCGTTGTACCACCTCACGCCGCAGGAAACCGGCGGCACTTTTAAGTCCCGTTATGGAATTCCGTTTCTGCTTCTTGTCGCCAATGACACTTACCTTGACATCTGCATACTTCAGATCTGTAGAAACCTCCACTTGGGAAATGGTGCAAAAACTGACTCGCGGATCTTTAAGATCTCGTTGAATGATGTTACTTAATTCTCTTTGTATGAGCACGCCTACACGGTCTGTACGTCTTCCTGGCATTGTCTTCCTCAAATTCCATCGCATCAGGACAGAATTTCAATTTGGTAGTCCGTTAATTCTGCCAACAGGGTATCTTCAACAAAGTTGACAACATAAGACAAAACACGATTGAGATGCTTCGTATCATTTGAAACAGATACCACCCCAACCACAGCTTGCTGATGCCTGTCAAGAGCATCAACCTCGGCGACAGCGATGTTGAAGCGATTTTTCAGACGGTCGGTGATGCTTTTAACCACCTGCCGCTTCTGTTTGAGCGAATGGCTATCTGGAATTGTTAACCAGATTGTACAAATTCCAATATGCATAAGCGCAACGCAGTGGATACAGAGGAAAGGGTTTTAAGCACTCGCCGGTACTATTTTCGCTTCTACTTCAGTAAGCGCGGTATGCGCTCGTGGGTATAACACTCCAATACATCGTCCACTTTGAAATCATCAAAAGTACTGACGCCGATACCACATTCGTAGTTTGCCTGAACCTCAGTAACATCTTCCTTAAAATGTCGTAACGAATCAACCTGCCCCTCGTAGACTAGGCGATTGTCTCGTAAGACGCGGAGGGCGTAGTTACGGATGATCCGCCCCCAATTTACATAACTACCTGCAATCGTACCCATACGTGGCGTCCTAAACAGCTCTCGAATAATTCCCCTACCGACAACAACCTCTCGGACTTCCGGTTCAAGCAGTCCTTCCATCGCCGATCTAACATCAGAAATCAGGTCGTAAATTACACTGTAGGTCCGGACATCAATGTCTTCGTTTTCTTTCGCGATTAAGGCACCAGTCGTGGGGTGGACATTAAAACCAACGACAATCGCATTGGAGGCAGATGCCAGTAAAACGTCTGTTTCGGTAATTCCACCAACAGCTTGGTGAATAACGTTAATCTTGACTTCATCTGCGCTTAATCGCTGCAAAGAATCAAAGACCGCTTCGACGGAACCTTGCACGTCACCTTTTACGATGATATTTAGCTCTTTAATATCGCCTTCCTGAATCTGTTGGAAAAGTTCCTCTAAACTGACACGGCTCTGCGGTCCCAGTTGTGTCGCCCGATGTTGCGCTTGTCGAAATTCACTGAGTGCTTTAGCATCTCTTTCAGAACCAACCGCAAAAAATTGGTCTCCAGCCTCTGGAACTCCTGTAAAACCAAGCACCTCGACCGGGGTTGAAGGTGGTGCATTTTTCACATGATGCCCTCGGTCATTTATCATGGCACGAACCTTCCCGTTATAACGACCAGCAACGAAGACATCACCAACCCGCAAAGTCCCACTTTGGACAAGCACAGTCGCCACGGGACCTCGTCCTTTATCCAATTTAGCTTCGGCGACTGTCCCACGGGCAGGCTTATTCGGATTGGCACTGAGCTCGAGCAGTTCTGCTTCAAGAAGCAGCATTTCCAACAACTCTTCAATGCCGATCCGTTCCTTCGCAGAAATCTCAACAAAAATGGTCTGCCCACCCCATTCTTCGGGGACGAGGTCATATTCTGCTAACTGCCGCTTGACATGATCGGGTCTAGCGCTTTCGACATCCATTTTGTTGAGTGCAATAAGGATCGGAACCCCCGCTGCCTTTGCGTGGTTGAGTGCTTCAACGGTCTGCGGCATTACGCCATCATCTGCTGCGACAACAAGGACGACAATATCAGTTACTTGTGCGCCGCGAGCACGCATCGCAGTAAATGCTGCGTGTCCGGGAGTGTCGAGAAAGACAACACTGCCACTTTCCAATTCCACATGGTAAGCACCGATATGCTGGGTAATCTGCCCTGCCTCTGTATCCATGACATTTGATTGTCGGATGGCATCTAGTAAGGATGTTTTACCGTGGTCAACATGCCCCATAATCGTAATAACAGGGGAACGTGAGAGCAGATTTGTTGCATCATCTGGCTCGTCCTGAAGGATTTGCTCTTCCAGCGTCAATTTACGGACGGCTTTAAACCCAAATTGGTCGCTTATGGCTTGTAGTGTCTCGTAGTCTAAACGTTGATTAATGCTCGCCATGACCCCCAATTTCATGAGACGCATAATCATTTCGGTTCCCTTAAATCCTAGTTCGGAGGCAAGGATCCCAACAGTGACTCCTTCCTGGATTTGCGGAACAGTTGCGACAGTCTTTTCCTCACTGATTGCTGCATCTTCTTTGGGGACTTCTACTTTTGTCTCAATAACTTGTGCTTCATCAATAGCGGAAACTGCTGCAACTTTTTTAGATTTCTTTGTTTCCTTTTTCCTGGTAGGTGTCTCAACTTTGGCTTCAGGAGGTTCAGTGGGGGGAAGCTTTGCAGCGTTTCGTTGGGTCTCGATCAACTGGACAGTTTCCGAATCCAGCGTACTCATGTGGTTTTTGATGGGAATGCTATACCCATGCAACTCTTCGACAAATTCCTTGCTGCTTACCCCATATTGTTTTGCTAGTTCATAAACTCTAATTTTTTTATTTTTGGTTTGGGTACTTTCGCTCTGCTTGGTTTGACTACTTTTCACCATTTATACCTCCTCTACGTTTCTATGACTCACCAGACTCAGGAGTTCTTGTTTGAAAGAATCAATAACCTGCCTTGAAAGATTGCTTCGCAAGTGAGCATTGATTTTCTGCGACTTGAAAGTGACATTAATACACGCTTGTGATTGGCATACATAGGCGCCACGTCCTGGCAATTTACCCGTTGAATCGGTTTGAAGGTCTCCAGCTGCATCCCGCACAAATCGAAGCAAATCTTTCTTGGGGAGTTTACCCCGGCAGCCGATACAGGTACGGATAGGCATCGCAGCCATGTGATCCTCCTTAAACAATGGGTAATCGCAACTCTCTTGGCTATATTTAACCCGAAAGTATCTCCGATGCAGCATGATGAATTTTCTCAGCGGTCTTGGAACCAATTCCCGGCAATGATGAGAGTTCTTCCAACGTTGCTTGAGCGATTGATTCAACTGTCGAGAAACCAGAATCCCTAAGAAGTTCAGCAGTTTTAGTGCCGACACCCTCCAATTCGGTTAAATCGAGTTCAGCCGGGTGAAACGGATCGGTCGTCTCGTCAGGATCCGATTCATCGGCAGGGGCAGACGAATCAGTCTCGACGGGTTTGAACAATTCTCCTGCAATCTCTTCCTTAAATAGCACATCCACTTCAGATTCGCTTCTTATGTCGATTTTCCAACCAGTGAGTTTCGCAGCGAGGCGCGCATTTTGTCCACGCCGACCAATCGCTAAGGACAGTTGGTCATCCGGCACGATTACTTCCGCATTTGTATTTTCGTCATTAACGTTCACACGCACAACATCAGCAGGCTGCAAGGCATTCGCAATGAAGAGCGCGGGATCCTGATTCCATGGAAGAAGATCGATTTTCTCACCCTCTAACTCCCTTACAACTGTTTGAACACGTGACCCTTTGACACCCACACAAGTACCAACCGCGTCGATGCCCTCATCTGTCGCAATAACAGCGACCTTTGCACGGTCTCCCGGATCGCGCGCAATTGCCATAATTCGAACTAAGCCATCATAAACCTCGGGAACTTCTATTTCAAACAAACGGGCGATTAGACCATTATGTGTACGCGAAAGAATAATTTGCGGACCTTTTTGATCTACGTTTACCTCCACGATCAAGCACTTCAGCGCATCACCCCGTCGATAATTGTGTGGGCGAGGCACTTCACTATAAGGGAGGAGACCTTCCGTCCGCTCCAAGTCGAGGATTAGGTTGCCACGTTCGGTTCGTTGGAAGTAGCCTGTGATGACTTCGCCTTCCTGCTCTTTATACTCCTGATAGATTTGTTCTCGTTCTGCTTCTTTTATTTTTTGGACAAGGATTTGACGTGCCGTTTGGGCTTCAATTCTCCCAAATTCGCTTGGATCGATTTCAACCTCAATAACCTCGTCTAGCTGGGCATCGGGTTTTATCTTTAATGCTTCCTCAATGGGAATTTCCGTAGCAAAATGGCGCATAATCTCAACAACTTTTTTCGGGACATAACATCTGATATTCCCCAACTCAGGATCGATTTTAATCGACACACCGCGTGTCGAGCCGTAGCGCCGCTTGGCTGCTGAGTATAATGCTGCTTCGATTGCTTCAATAAAGATTGTCTGCGGCAGCTCCGTCTGATCCATGATCTGACGCATGGTCATGACTAGATCATTATTCATTGTATGAACTCCACCATCCATCCAAAACTTTACCACATCAGTTGGATTTGGGCTTGAACAACATCGGAAATTGCAATTTGAACCGTCTTACCGGAAGAAAGGGTCAGAAAGATTTTTCCATCGCTGACTTGGTTTAGGGTGCCGTTGAATTGCGAACAATTTTCGGTCATGGTGGACACCTCTACTTGAGCCTTTCGCCCCAAATTCCTACGGAAATCGGCTTCTGTAATAAGCGGTCGATTCAGTCCCGGCGAAGCGACTTCAAGATCGTATGTGCCTAGTATCATGTCGTGCACATCAAGAATCGGGTTCGCAATTCGGCTCACCTGTTGGCAATCTTCGATACTTATACCGCCGGGCTTATGAATCAGAAGTTTTAACGTCTGGGTATCAACTTGATATTCGACATCAACCAACTCAATTCCTTCATCAGCCAGAACGGGTGACAACAGATCGGAAACTGAGGATGCTAATGAAGATGTCATAGTGTGTTACGTACGCCTGAGGTTGGGCTTCTTTAGCAGAAGACACCAACACGCCTTCGAGCAGATTGGATTTAAAGCAACTTGATATTCTCTGGCTTCGTTTGTACCCAATTTTTTAGTAAAAATAATAAAGAGCGGGAAACCGCACCCCACTCTTAAAAAAATAGAAGAGTAAAACTGTAATCAAGCAGCGACACTAGATGCAATATCTTAGCGTTGAATCTCCAGCATTTCACTTATCTGGATGAAACATCAAAAGATGACACACAAAAAAACCGCGATTGGCTTTCCTCTTGAGAAGGATTTCTCGCGGCAGGTTAAATAGTATCATAAGGGGCGGAATTATGCAAGTAAAAATGGAAATTTGTCAATGCCTTCCCCTTACGATTAATAAAAAAAACGCCGTACTGCCAAGTTTGAATCTTTGAGGCTCACGACGTTTTATCAAATGCTAAGTTTGGAAAGCTATGTCAGTTACCCCGCCCTAAAGGACGGGGCTTGTTTGTCCGCCCAATGGGTCTTACCGAGTTCCGCGCTTCTGTCCCCTGACGGGGGGTTTCGGGGTCGTCCACTACCGACACACCTCCACGCAAGGCTACAGCAGCCTTTTTAATGTTTATCGCAGCGTTATAATCTCTATCCAATACTAACCTACAGTGTGGACAGGCATGGACACGCTCTGATAACGATTTCGGTACAACTGAATCACAACCTGAGCATTTCTGACTGGTGTGCTTGGGGTTAACCTGCGTCAACGTCAAGCCAGCGTTTGCAGCTTTGCTTTGAAGTCTTAATCGAAAGTTACCCCAGCCAGCGTCGGATATGCTCTTAGATAGGTGCTTATTCTTTACCATGTTCTTGATTTTCAGGTCTTCTACAGCGACTTCTTCGCATTGGGAGAACAACCAATGGGCGGTCTTACCTTGAAAATCACGACGTTGATTGCTGATATGTTCATGTATCTTGGCGACATGCGCCCGTTGTTTCTCATAGCGGACACTGCCTTTGTCACGACGGGATAATATCCGTTGGTGTTTGCTAAGGTGTCTTTCTGACTCAACAAAATATCGAGGGTTATCGACTTTCTCACCGGCTGACGTGGTCAGGAAGGATTTCAGTCCTACGTCTATCCCGATTGTGGTTTCAACGGGAAGCTCAACAAGGTCTGCAATCTCAACGACTATACATACATACCACCCACTCGCTTTGCGCCGTACCGTCAACGTCTTAATTTTCCCGTGGGGCAATCGCCGGTGGTAATGGATTTTGACATGACCAATTTTCGGCACGACCACTCGCGCTGTCCGCTTGCCGATAGCACGTACCAACTGCTTTGCCAAGTGCTTGAACGTCATTGAACGATACCGACCAGCACCTTTGAAGCGTGGAAAGCCGGGTTTGTCGCCAGTCTTCCCACGGCGAAAAAACGCTTGGTAGGCTTTGTCTAATCGGTCAATCGTATCCTGCAAAACGTCAATATGAAGCGATGCGACTGTGTCTGATTCTTGGCGAAACGGCGTTAAGGCTTTTTCTTGCGTTGATTTCTTAACGGACTGACCGGTCTGTTCATAGGTTTCCTTACGCCATGCAAGGGCTTGATTGTGCAAGTTGCGAAGGATTTCAAGCCATACTACCAAGTTATCGGTTTGCTTGACTGTTGGATAGGCTCTGTATTCATAAGTCTTTTTCATAATCAATGCTTTGAATCAATCAAGAAAGGAGACGCAGTTTCCTACCCGCCCTAAAGGACAGGGCTTCCACTGCTAAGAATTTGGTGATGCTATTAAAAATTACTTGGGGTGGACTGAATCGGAATTTCGTTAGACTCTTCTTTTTCTATCCTGACAGCCTTGAGCGAAGCATGTTTCACATCACCTAACCGGATAATACGAACGTGTGGCGATAGTGGGCGTGTCAACTCAACAGGTGGAGGATCTGTTGAATTAAAAAACGTCAACTTGACCATAAAGATTGTCAACATCAAGTAAAAGAGCATCGCAGTGTAGTTAACAAAGGTGGGATGGGGACCCAATTTCATTGCAACAAGGATACGCGCAATAGGATTCACTAGAAAATCCAAAATGGAGCGCCGGCGAGTTTGACGGATTTGGTTCTGAATGCGCTCGACAAGTTCTGGTGGAGGAACAGGATTCGGAATACTTTCGAGCACAGCGGCTGTGTGTAACATCTCCTCATATTTGTTTTGGCAAACCTCACATTCAAGGAGATGTCGTCTGTATTCAATCTTTTTTTGATATGTTAGGTCCGGATGTTGATGGAGACTAAAATCCTCAATAACTTGCTTACAGTCGAGACTCATATCTGTCCCTTTTCTATATTTTTCAATCGGAATGAGCGTCCTTATAACTTTTGCTCAATCTAAGTCCCTACCTAATCTTGCGGTCTATAGGGCTATTTGCATCGTCGGCTTAGTGGAGGTTTAAGCCTTCAAGTTTTGACTTGAGGTTCCTCACGGCTGTATTCAAGCGCGAGGCAACTGTACCCTCCGAGCAATCAAGCAATTCGGCAATTTCACGATATTTCATCTGCTGCATATAGAACAGCGTAATAACCATCCGCTGTTTTGAAGGCAACTGATCAATCGCATGTTGTACTAACTGTTCACGTTCTGTTTTCAGTAAAAGCCGATCTGGATGCTCGTTCGCATCTCGCCTTTCTCTTTCCTGAAAATCCTTGGCATAGAAGGTTAATGTACGCTCACGAGAATCTGCCTTGCGTTTGTACTGTTGACAAACGTTGATCCCCACTCGGTACAACCACGTCAAAAACTTCGACTGGAATTGGAAAGATTGGATAGATTTGTAAGCTTCAAGAAACGCTTCTTGCGTCGCGTCCGAGGCATCATCAGGGTTGCCAAGCATCCGATAAGCAAGCCCATAAATTCTGGCATGGTGGCGTTGCACCAATTCATTAAACGCTTCGGCATCGCCCTCAATTGTTTTTTGAACGTAGATTTCGTCGGGAATCATAGAGGTCTGCCCACTTGAACGTTTGAGTCAGTACCATTATTGTATTGGTGAGGAGATTTTACAAATTTCTTCAAATAAAATATTTAAACGTATTTAGCGTAATCTTGGTTACACTGTGGATCGGACTGTTACAAATCTCTGATGCTATGACACGATTCCATGGGATTTTCTTATTGACTTTCTAATCTGAATTTGTATAATGGAGGTCATTTAGAGAATCTTGCATTCAAAAGTTTCAGGCATCCGTCAATGATTCGATTAAATTAGATGATTCGTAAAAACGATGCTGCTGAGAGGGAGGGATTCTAATGCGGATTGACTGCCAAAGCCACATATTTCCTCGGGCGTATATTGATGTACTTGCCCAAAACCCCTATCCACCGCAGATTGAGCTCCGATGCACAGCGGGGGATAACTCCGATGGATCGGCTTGTTCGGATGCCTCGATTGGGGAACCAAGCAGCCGGCACGAAATCCCGAGCATCTCAGGCGCACAACGTGGTAACGAGTTTGTTATCACTTACGGCGATGTCCAGCAGTTTCGGCTACTAGAGGAGATGTACCTCCCCAAACGTAAACTTCAGGACATGGATAGGGCAGGTATTGATATGGCACTTATCAGTACCAATATTCCGGGGCCCTGTATGCTTGCTCCTCACTTGGCTATCAAAGGCGCGGAGGCAATCAACGATGCCATCGCGGAAATGATTCAGCAACACCCAGATCGATTTGCGGGACTTGCCAGCCTCCCCTGGCAGGATGTGGACGCCACCATTGATGAGATGGATCGAGCACACAACCTGGGTTTCCGTGGTGTTATGCTGTATTCACATATCGGCGGACGCCCGGTGGATGACCCGGCTTTCGACCCCATCTACAACCACGCCCAGACAAAGGAGTTGCCGATTGTCTTGCATCCCACGGTCCCAACATGGGGAGAGGCGATCAAGGACCATTCGATGATTCCCATGATGGGGCTTCAGGTAGACACCAGTTTCGCGCTTTTACGGCTAATACTCGGCGGCGTGCTTGAGCGACATCCTAGGTTGAAAGTTGTCATGCCTCATGTTGGCGGCGTTTTGCCGTACATGATGGGGCGCATCGAGCATCAAACGGAGGTGATGGGACGCGGTCGGGAACATATTAAACAACCTCCGAGCTCCTACATGCGCGGCATTTATTTGGACACCGTTTCTCCGTCTGCACAAGCGTTGCGATACGCTTACGAATTTTCTGGTCCAGAGCATCTGGTGTTTGGCACCGACCATCCCTGGGTTGATCCGCAACTTTTTGTGACACTCGTCGAGGAGATGGATATCCCTGACAGCGAGAAAACGCAGATCTTCGGTGGCAATGCTGCGGAATTGTTTGGTCTTAGCATCTAATATTGGATTCGGTTTGCTTTTTCCGAATCCTCAACTTCCGATCACAGGGGTTAACGATAGCACAGTCAGATGAACCGCGTCAAGATTGAATCTGAAAATTGAAAGGAAAGATTATGAACCGGCAAGAACATCATCCCTGGGCGGGAGTATTTCCTGCAACCCTCTGTCCATTCCATGAAGATGAATCAATTGATGAAGAGGGGTTGCGGGCATATATGCGCGAACTTGCAGCTGTCGATGGTGTCAAAGGGCTTGTCTGTAATGGGCACACCGGCGAGATTACATCGTTGCGTCCGAGTGAGCGCGCGTGTGTGACAACGATCGTTGCCGAGGAAGCTAAAGGTAAGGTAAAGGTTGTCTCTGGTGTAAGTGCCGAAGGCAGCTTAGAGGCGATTGACTATGCCATCGCCGCAAAGGAAGCGGGTGGCGATGCGATTTTACTGATGCCGCCGCATCACTGGTTGCGTTTCGGTCGCACGAGTGAAACGGCGATCGGCTTTTTTCAAGATGTTGCCGAAGGGGCAGATATACCGATTATCGTCCACCAATATCCTGCTTGGACGAAGGCAAGCTATAGCCTCGCTGAAATGTTGGAACTTGTGAAAATCCCACAGGTAGTGTGTATCAAGATGGGGACTCGTGACATGGCACGCTGGCGTTGGGACTATGAGCAGCTGAAAGAAGCGGCACCCCATGTTCCTATCTTAACTTGTCACGATGAGTATCTGCTGGCTTCATTGTTGGAAGGCTGCGATGGCGCACTAATCGGCTTTGCCGGCTTTGTGCCAGAGTTGATGGTGCAGGTTGTGCACTCCGCCCTTAATGGCGACCTGATAGGTGCCCGCAAAGCGCGAAAGCTAGTAGACCCGCTATCTCGGATTGTGTACAACTTCGGCGAACCGAGCGGTGACGCACATCAACGGATGAAATGTGCGCGCTGGTTGATGGGCAAGTTCCCGTCTATGACGATGCGTCGTCCACTCCGCCCACTGTCTGACGCCGAAATCGCCAAGATCCGCCGGAGTCTTGAGACGATTGGCTACGAATGTGTACATTAAACAGATCGAGAAGTCATTGACCATTAGTCACCCTTCAGAAGGTTCGGTATAATTTTCGAGCCTTCAGGCACAACTACGCGAGGGTACAAGTACCGCAATCAGGGATTTGGAAAGAAGAAAACCAAATATAGTTAGGAGTTACGCACTTCAGTAAGGAACAACGATCGTTGCTCCCTACGGGATCCTTGATGGTGCCCCTGCTGTAGTTGCCCGATTCATCGGGTGTTGGAAATTGTGTTCTGCGGCGATAAATCGCCGAACTACAGGTTTTGAGCATTCAACCGCGTAAGTCCTATCTAGTATTAGAGGAAGGAATATGTCCAATCTGAAACAGGAATTATTTGAAATTGATGTCTACGGTTTCACAATCCTTGAGAATATCCTGGCTCCCGATGAAGTGACGGAGATGAAAGAGGTCCTGATCCGATTGATAGCGGAAAAGGGTGTTGATCGGGGAGATTGCATACACATCTCGAATCTGCCGACAATGGATCCGGTCTTCTTCAAGACGATCGACCATCCGAGAATTTTGCCATTGCTAGAAGGAACAATGACCAGTCGTCTACCGCTGATTCTCGGTAGCCTCAACGCCCGTATCGTCCGTCCCGGCGATCCGGTGCAACGTCTACATGGGGACATCCTTGAGGATCTGATGAAGAAAGATGGGAAGAACCCTGTGATGATGAACACCGTTTGGATGCTAGACGATTTTACACCGGAGATCGGAGCAACCCGGATCGTTCCCAGCACACACAAAAGTGGGATAAACCCGCCGCCTGAAGATATGGCAATCAAGCATGTGTTGGCAGCAACCGCACCGGCGGGAAGTGTATTAGTTTTTAACGGTCAATGCTGGCACGGTGGCGGCGCGAATACCGGCGATCGAGATCGTCACGCAATTTTCGGGCATTACCGGATTAGCCCGATGATGCGCTTTCAACTTGACCCGCACCATCGATTTCCGGAGGAGTGGCTAGATTTACTCACAGATCGCCAAAAACAATTACTGCGGATGGAAAATGGGGTGGGTGTTCCACACGGCGCAGATCACTATGAATAAATCGGGGGCAAGGTTGGTTTGTAGTATCTGACCTGTTGTTCGCTTGACTCACTGCTTGTGGAATCAAAATGTAATTTTCAAAATTTACCCATTTTACACACGGATATAGGTATAGTATAAAATCTGACAAATATAGTTACAAACCATCATTGTGATTCTATCCAGCGTTATCACCATTTTAAGGGGTAATTTATGTCCCGTTTGAAGTATGCCCTCATCGGCTATGGTCGTCGAGGTCGATCGCATATCGAAACTGCCGCAGCGTTGAAAGAGACCTTTGAAATTGTAGCAGTTTGCGATGCCCATCCGGCATCAGCGGAGGAAGGGGCGACACAGTTCAACGTGAATGCTTACACCGATGTTAGCGAGATGGTTGATCGTGAGAAACCGGATGTCTGCGATGTTGTCGTGCCTGCGGAACTTCATCATGTAGTCTCTTGCTATCTATCGCGTTACGGTATCCACCATAACGTTGAGACGCCCCTCGCGCCGACGCTCGGATTGATGGACCTGATGATCGAAACAGCAGTTAAACACGGCGTCAAACTGCAAACCTCCGAAAACTTCCCGTTTGTCCCAGTAGAACAGTTTGTTTGCAAACTCATCCGTGAAAGCGTCATTGGGCCCGTCCACAAATGTTACCGTCTCTTTTCAACGACAGGTTATCACGGTTTGGCTGCCATACGGTGTCGGCTGGATGCCACGCCCGTCGCTGTCAACAGCATCAGCCATACGATGCCGGTTGTTCCCTACGTCGATCATGCCAAACGTGACTTCAAAACCGAAAGCCTTGAATTCTACGCTGTCGATTTCGATAACGGGAGCATCGGAATTGCGATGGTCGGCAATAAAAACAGCCGTCTCGGTCGGAATCCATTGGTCGGTTTCGAAACCTGTGGTGAGCGCGGCACGATTGTGACCAACGGCAATCAGGGCGCATCGGGCGAGGAAACGGTTAACGTTTGCACTGCCGAAGATATCGCCGAGCGTGCGGGTCAGGCGAGGACTTACGAATTTCAACGCGAATATGCTACATCAAACGTCGTCAAACGGATCTTTGTCGAGCTACCGGCGGAACTGGGAGGAACGATTGAATGGGAGAACCCGTATTTGAAGGCGGGCCTCCAAGAACGCAACATCTCCTTAGCAACGATGCTCGACGGGATCGGGCGCGCTGTGCGGGAGGATATCGATCCACTTTGGACGGGTGAGATGGGTCGATCCGATCAGGAGATGGTCTTGGCTGCTGGCAGATCGGTTCGGACGAATAGGCAGCCGGTTGCGTTACCCTTGCCGCAGGATCCGTCTGAGGAGGCAGCGTTTGACCGGAATTTTGAGCAGCGGTTTGGTGTCCACCCCCGTGAAGATTTAGAAAAGGCGTTGGCAGTCAATTTTAAGGCACGGTGATGCGTGTAGGAGGGAATCTTAGTAGCCTGATAAGATTGTCGCACCATTCAAACGTTACTTCGTAAAAAGGAGGATATAAATCTATGAACGATGCCGAAAAATATCTGTTTGACCTTAACGGCTACCTCGTTATTGAGAATGTGCTCACACCTGATGAGGTTGCCTGCGCCAACGAAGCCCTTGACCGTCATTGGGACCAAGGGAACATTCGCCCCCGCGAGCAGGCCTTGGACGGAGGATCTCCTGCGCTCAGAGGTGATAAGGGACGCGGAGAACTGGGCAATATGCTCAATTGGGAAGAACCTTGGTGTAACCCATTCCGAGAGATGTTGGCACACCCCAGAATTGTACCTTATCTCAACCAAATCCTCGGCAAAGGTTTTCGGATGGATCACAACATGTTTCTACTATCCATGGAAAAAGGGGCGGAAGGATTCATTTTCCATGGATCTTCGGGACCCGGTTTCGATCCGAATCAATACTACATCTTCCGCAATGGTCAGATGCACTGTGGACTGACGGTCCTGGCGTTTCAACTCACGGATGTAAATCCGGGTGACGGTGGATTGATAGTGATTCCCGGCAGCCACAAGAGCAATTTCCCATGCCCCCAAGAGATACGGCGTTACGAGAGCTATCAGGAAAATGTTCGACAGGTTGTGTGCAAAGCGGGTGGCGTTATCATCTTCACAGAGGCAGTGACACATGGGACGCTGCCTTGGACATCGGACGAACCACGTCGGTCAATATTGACTCGCTACACGGCGGGCAATTTAGCGTATGTTCCTGCCTATCCCATCCCTGAATGGGCAAATGAGAGGCAGCGGGCGGTGATGGAGCCACCGTATCATACACGGCTAGACCGACCTGTGTTAGAGGAATAGGGATAAGATGTCTAAAGGTACAATTTACCCTTCGGAAGCCGAGATGTTTAAGGATGCACGCACCGGTGCAAACATTCGGCAGGTGACTAATCATCCCTCAATTCATCACCAGCCTTTCTTTTTCATTCCCGCTTACGATGACGCTATGCGGTGGCTGATTTTTATTTCACGTCGCACCGGTTCGCCCCAGATTTTTGCCGAAGAGCGTTCCACTGGCTCGCTTATCCAACTGACAGATCGATCGGATCTCAGCGATTGGTCGGTTTACCCCTCACACGATGGACGTGCCGTTTTCTTCACGGCGGGGACAAGCGCGTGGCGGTTAGATCTTGAAACGCTTGAAGAACGGGAGTTGGTCAACTTTGCCACAACACAAAGCGAACAGGGAAGCACAGTCCAACCCGTAGTGGGAACAACAGGACTGAGTTATGATGACTGCTGGTGGGCTGTACGCTTCAACGTTGGTGAGGTCTCAGTGTTAGCAATTATCAACACTGAGACCGGCGAACACGAAATCATCCTCCGCCGTGACAGTGTTGGTCACTTGCAATTCTGTCCGGATGATTCAAGTCTGCTTTTCTATGCGGGCCCTCTCACTGACCGTGTCTGGGTAATTGGGCGAGATGGTAGTGACAACCGACGGCTGTACGCTCGTAATGTTGAGAAAAACGAATGGATCACCCATGAATCGTGGATCCCCGGCACACGCGAATTAGCGTTCGTCGATTGGCCTCACGGTATCCGCTGCGTCCACGTGGACACAGGCACTGAGCGGCGTGTTACATCCTGTAATGCTTGGCACGCAATCTGTAACCGCCAAGGCACGCTCATGGTCGCTGACACAAACTTTCCCGACATTGGTCTCCAGCTTTTCAATCCGCGTGATGGGGTCGGGGAACCTGTGACACTGTGCTACCCGGAGGCATCCTCCATTGGCGAGCACTGGAATGGTCCGTTTCCGTATGCGAAGGGACCGGTTAAAGTCTATGCCGAGCAACATACCCATCCCCATCCCTCTTTCAGCCCTGATGGGAAGTTAGTGGTTTATACATCGGATCGGACAGGGCAGAGTCAGGTGTACGAAGCTGAAATTCCAGAAAGATTTTTAGTTTTTTAGATCCATCCATCTAAAAGTAGTCAGTAGTTGATAGGAAGAAGAATCTTGTCCGTTAGAAATTATCTATGTGTTAGAATATGGACAGACTGCCAAATATGACTCGAAAACTAATGTATCATGAAACAATTATGGTGAAACATGAGAGCTGTTATCCAACGTGTTAAATCTGCTAGTGTAACCGTCGAAGGAACCCTTGTCTCGGAGATTCACAAGGGATTGCTCGTTTTTCTCGGTGTCGCTCAAGAGGACACCCCTGCCGATGTCGATTATATGGCGAGCAAAATCGCCAATCTCCGAATCTTTGAAGATGATGAAGGACGAATGAATTTGTCCATTTTAGATGTCGGTGGTGAAGCCCTTGTCGTCTCTCAATTCACACTTTGCGGGGATTGCCGCAAGGGGAGACGCCCTAGCTTCATCGCCGCCGCCCGCCCTGAAAAAGCGGACCCGCTCTACCAAGCATTTATGGACGAAATCTCGCGGCTGGGGGTGCCAGTCAAGGCTGGCATATTTCAGGCGATGATGGATGTTGAACTGATTAACGATGGGCCTGTCACGATGATGCTAGATAGCAATAAGCTGTTTTGATCTGTAAAGGTTTTCATTTTTGGAAGGAAGATATTATGGAACGTAAAATGGAACTTGGCTTGTACCTATTCGGCGAAGTGGACGAGGAATGGCTAACCTTTGTCAATCAACTGGGTGTTGAGGCTGTTGTCATGGCTAACCCTCAATTGCCGGGCGATGGTCGTTGGGAATTTATGGATCTGCTACAGATGCGGACGGCAATCGAAAATGTGGGTCCTCGGCTCGCCGCCATTGAGAATGTTCCGCCCTCTTTTTACGATAAGATCATGCTCGGTTTGCCCGGACGGGATGAGCAGATTGAGAATATGGCAGCCACCATCCGCAATATGGGTGCGGCAGGCATTGATACTTTCGGCTATCATTGGATGCCCAACAGTGTGTGGCGGACCTCCAGCACAACGCCCACTCGTGGAGGTGCAACTGTTACCAGTTTTGACATGGAACTTGTCAAGGACGCACCGCTTTCCCACGGACGGACCTACACCGAAGATGAGATGTGGGAATACTACGAATATTATATGAAGGCGATTCTTCCAGTTGCAGAGGAGGCGGGTGTGCGGCTTGCACTCCATCCTGATGATCCGCCGGTCGAATCCCTTGGGGGCATTCCCCGTCTGTTTCGTAGCTTTGAAGGTTTCAGGCACGGTATATCGCTCGTTGACAGCCCTATGCACGGGCTTGATTTTTGTGTTGGATCTTGGTCTGAGATGGGCCCCGGCGTCATTGATGCTGTCCGTTACTTCGGGGAGCGCGATCGGATCTTCTACGTCCATTTTCGGGATGTGCAGGGGTATGTCCCCAAGTTTGCGGAGTCCTTTGTAAATGACGGGAATTGCGATATGTTTGAAGTAATGAAGGCATTGAAGGAAAGCGGATTCGCCGGTTGGATGATTACGGATCATGTTCCGAACATGATAAACGATACACCGCAGGGACACCGTGCACGCGCTTTTACGATCGGTTATATGGCCGCATGCCTTGAGAGATTGAACGCAGCCGGCTAGAGTATACGGGAGTGCGCTTTGAGTCGAACTCGAATTCTGTACGTTATCGATTCTATGGGCAGGGGCGGGGCTGAAGCACAGCTGTTCAAGACCTTAGCGCGACTATCGATAGATAAATTTGAGGCCTTTATTGTGTTAAGTCGTGAGCCCGGCGATTCCTACGAGCAGCTTGCAGCACTCCCGATCGTTCAAAAAATTATTGTCCTGCATGACACAAGTCGCTTTAACTCCCAAGCTTATCGAGGCAGATTTCCCATATTGTCCTTGGTGCAGAAGGCTTTCAGGCTAGCAGGTATCATAAAATCGGTGCAGCCAGCAATTATTCACAGTTGGCTCTGGTATTCCAATCTTCTCTGTGGCATTGTTCGCCAATTTTCTCTAACTCCATCAGGGGGAAAACCCTCCTGTTCTTTGATCGTTTCACAGCGCGGCGACTACTACGCGAGATATGGTCGTACAAGGTTATGGCTGACAGAAAGAATCATCTACCGCCACGCCGATGTCCTCCTAACCAATTCTGATCGCATCCGAGACAACCTTCGACACCGTTACCCTAACAAACGTATCCAAGCAATTCGGAATCTGCTAGACCTGCCTGAACTAGTGCTACGATCGCCTTCCGACACTCCACCGCTGTGGCATATTGTGAGTGTCGGTCGATTGACCGCGGAAAAGGGGCATCAGTATCTCATCGAAGCGTTGCATCTGCTTAACACAAAATACAATCGGCAAAACTTCACAGCGACAATTCTCGGAGACGGTACGTTGAAGGCAGACTTAGCACGGCTTGCCGATCGCTATCACCTGTCGAATCGGATACAGATGCCCGGCTTCTGCGACGATATTTTTTCTATGCTATCCACCGCACACCTTTTCGTCCTGCCATCGCTGCATGAAAGCTCACCCAATGCCCTTATCGAAGCGATGGGGGGTGGACTACCTTGTATCGCGTCGAGTGTCGGGGGTGTTCTCGATCTCATTGACCATCAAGAAAATGGGCTACTTATTCCACCACGGGCGAGCGGAGCATTGGCGGAGGCAATCAATGACCTTTTAACCAATCAGGAATTGGCAGTATATCTGGGGCGCAATGCAAGGCGAAGAATTGAGGAGATGTTTGATAACGATAAATCTATCCAGCAGTTGGAAGCGGTTTATCAGGATTGCCTGTGCATGACTTCCTGAAATTCCTTTAGATAAACCTGTCTTTTTGAGCGATGTTTTGTGTCATTTTCAGAGTGTCACGACACAGCCAAGAATCAAAGCTTTACAAACGAGACAACCCAGTGAAAACGATTTCGCTATTTCTACTTTTGGGGATTCTCTGTGTTGCCCTTATTCTGAGCGTTGTCAATGAACTGTTTTGGCAACACGGCATGAAAATTAGTGTCCATACCGAAGCCGGAGAAATCCCACTCTACAATGAATCTTATGCCCTCATCATCGGAAATGGAAGCTATACAAACGGCTGGGATCCGCTTGATGGTGTGCTCAAAGATGTAAGAGATGTTGCTATTGCTCTCGAAAAGCACGGCTTCACTGTAACAGTGAAAACTGATCTCAAGAAGGCTGATTTTGAGGCTGTGTTTGAGGCGTTCATCAGGGAGGGAGAGGGTAAAGCTAACCGCCTTTTGTTTTACTACGTGGGCCACAGTCATACGGAAATCAATAAGCAAACAGGCGAAGAATCCGGCTCTCTCGTCATGGTAGACTCTTCTATGCCGATGGCAACCGGCAAAATCGACGGGAGCAAAAACGTAAGCATACGATCACTAACAGAAGGGGCAAAACGGATTGAAGCACTCCATGTTCTTTATCTGTTCGATAGCAGTTTTTCTGATAGCGTTCTCAATGTCCGGAATCGTCCGCAACCGTGCACCGTTCAGGATAGCGTTAAATATCCCGTCAGGCAGTTTATCATTGCAGGTCGTGCCAATGAGCTAGTGCCCGACTCGAGTGTGTTTAAGGCGGCATTTCTGGATTTGTTGGAAGGACGCGTTGCTGAACCGATCCCGGATGGCTATATTACCGGCGAAGAGTTGGGACTGTATCTGAATCACCATGTCCCAGAGTACAAGTACGCCCAAACCCTACAATACGGTAAAATCAACGATCCCAACTTCAACCGAGGGGATTTTGTCTTTGTACTTCAGCAGGGAAAAATCACAGCGGACAAAGAAATAGACTGGCTGAAACAGATTGTTGGAAAGGATGGGGCGAAAATGACTCCCATTCTCGCGGGCGAGTTTAAGATGGGGATCGGCAACAGTGTGCATAAGGTCTACCTTGATGCGTTCTATATAGATATACACGAGGTGACGAATGCACGGTTTAAGCAGTTTGTTGATGCGAACCCGGAGTGGAGTAAAAAACCTAGCCATAATCTCTACTACGATGGCCGTTATTTAGCACGTTGGCATGGAAACAATTACCCAATAGGTAAAGGCAATCACCCTGTTGTTTATGTGAGTTGGTACGCTGCGATGGCATACGCGGAGTGGGCGGGCAAGCGTTTGCCAACAGAGGCGGAGTGGGAGAAAGCGGCGCGGGGCGGCTTGGCAGGTCAGAAATTTCTTGCATGGACACCTATGGGGATATCCGCACCCAATCCGTATGGACTCCATGGTGTGGTGGATCGGGTATGGGAGTGGTGCCTTGATGAGTATGATATACCTTTTTATAAAAATTCTCTGCGTGAGAATCCGGTTGCAGGGGGAGGTAGTATTAAACAACTCACCAATGGTTTTACGAGCGTTAAACAATCCCGCGTCGTGCGTGGTGGATCGTGTTATGACGGGTACGCACGGAGGGTCGATCGCTCTAACACTCATCCGACGGGCACTTACTCTCATATCAGTTTTCGTTGCGTAATGCCTATTATTCCTTGAATCTTTACCCTTTACCCCTTGTAGCCTACTGGTAGGAACGGCGTAGGGAACAACGATCGTTGTTCCCTACAAGACATTTATCGTCAATTTTCCCAAAACGCACAATGAATTGTACTACTAAAAGTACTCAACTAAAGGAGGAAGATTCATGACAAATCAACCAATCAAACTAGGTGTTGTAGGCTGTGGATTTACAGGCAGACAAACGATTTTCGCGACCACTGTAATGTCGCGCATGACTACCGTTGCACTCGCAGACCTCGACCCCGGTCGGCGCGAAGAGGTCGCCGGGGAATACTCTGTACCACGCGGCTACGCCGATTACCGGGAGGTTCTTGCAGATCGTGACATTGACGCAGTATATCTCGGCACTGCCCCCGATGTTCGTCTGCCGATGGTGCTCGAGACACTCGCTGCGGGTAAGCACACGCTGGTCCAGAAACCTCATGCGATACGCGCAGGTGAGATTACGGAGATGGCAGATGCGGCGAAAGCGGCAGGTAAGACGCTGCAATTCTGCTATTTCATGCGCCACTTCCCAAACAACCGCCAGATTCGCAGCGCGGTGCTCAGTGGTAAGATTGGCGATCCGTACCACGCGCGGATCTTTGGTAAATACAATCATATCCCGCCACCGAACGACAACTATCGTTGGCTGCACGTCTACGGTCAGAAAGGGGGATCGTTAGGGCAGCACTATTCCCATGAGTTGGATCTGGCATGGTGGTGGATGGGTTGTCCGAAGCCGGAGTGGGCGTTTGGTGCCAAGCATGTGGTCTATCCGGCATACGATGGTCCCGAAGGTGCCGCTGATGACTACTTCACGGGACTAGTCGGTTTGGAGGGAGGGAAAACGATCCAGATCGATTGCTCACGGATGGTGCATACCCCCACACCAACTATCATCGAACTTTACGGTAGCACCGGAGCAATTACAGGCGGGGGGATTTCGAGACACAAAGAGGGCGAGTTTATCCGCGAGGAGATTGATGAACCGCTAGATATACAGCATAGCGAACCCCCTGAACCTCGACCTGTCTTCTTTTACGAAATTGAGCATTTTGCAATGGCAATCGCCGGTGAGGTCGAACCTGACGTTTCTGCCACAGATGCCTACACGTTCATGAAAATCCTCGATGCCCTTTACGATAGTGCAAAAGAAGAACGGAAGGTTACGATTGGATAAACGAAACCTTCCGAACTTGGTGCCACGTTGTTAATCTTTCTTCGGTGGAGATGGCGAAGGTGCTGGCTCCTTTTTTGACGGTTGTGAAGGGGGTGATTCAGGTTTTGGACGATCCTTGAGTGTCGGCATTGAGTTGGGAGGATTATATCCTTTTTCTATGATATTTTCTTTGGATGGTATTGACTTTACTTCTCGCTGAGTTGCGTTTTTCGGGGAAGCACCCTTTTTTGAATGCATTTTCCACTCCTTCAATCTTTGAAAAGATCTTGTAGTTCGACGTTTACCTCTTCTTGAACTTTAGTCTTACGTCTTCTGGTTAAGAACATATCGTTCTTCAACCGTTGAAAATCTTCTGAATACTGTTTTCGATATCCGAGAAACTCATCTTTAAATTCTGCAATCGCAAAGTTAGGATCGAACTCCATTTTATGTCTGAAGGTTTCCAAATTGATGCGTAAACCTTTCAGATGCTGTTCTACGCTAATCAAATCCTTCAACCGGTCAGGAACTTTTAGGGTGGGGTGCAGTATAGCACAAACAGCACCTAACCCGGCGAAAATTGCCCAAGCTATTCTGAATTTCGGCAGATTCCATAAAGCCCAACCGGAGACCGCTGAAGATGTAGCGGTTATGGCAATAACACATTTTGCTATCTCATCCCAACGCTGCCGTGACTTGATAAGGGAATTTGTCAGACTTTCAGCGTAATAGACTTTATAGAATGTTTCAGACGAAACCTTCCAGAGCTGGTCTCGCTGATAGTTCTCCAAGTTTTCGTTTTCCATAAGGAGATTTCTACAACATTACCGATTGCTGCGTGTGTGAAGGTGACCATTGGAACTTGGTTTATTCCCTTTGGGTTAGGTGATATCAACTTGCTCACCAAACAAATTTCATCACATTATGGCAAAAGGATTATAACATAACAAATTCGACATGTCAACCCTTTTTGAGATAGTAAACATGAAAGGAGATTATTATGTCTAAACGCAAAGTGTTAATGGCAAGACGTGAAGATCCCGAAGTTGAAGCGATACTCAAAGATGCTCCGCTAGAGGTGGAAATTTACTTCCCAACACCGGGCGAGGCGTTGGACGATCACCTCGCGGATACCGAGATTATCTACGGCGGGATCCGTGAAGCAGATCTCCCTAAAGCCAAATCGTTACGCTGGGTGCAGCAACCTTCAGCAGGCGTCGAAGGTACGATGTATCCTGCCTTCAAAGCAAGCGACGTAATGTTGACCAATTGTCAGAAACTGTATGGTCTTCAGATTTCTGAGCACGCTTTCGCGCTCCTGCTTTCCCTGACACGAAGTATTCCGACACAACTGGAATTTATGAAGGAGAAACATTGGGAGCGCGTCCCGTGCATCGAATTGGCAGGGATGACCATGGGAATTTTGGGGCTTGGCGGTATCGGTCGAGCGATTGCAGCGCGGGCAAAGGCATTTGAGTTTAAGGTCATTGCGGTTGATTCGGAGCCGATAGACAAACCGGATTGTGTCGATGAACTAGGCAGACTGGATTGGCTTTCGGAATTTATGGCACAGTCAAATGTCGTGATGGTCTGTTGTCCAAGCACCCCTGAAACTCACAAACTTCTATCGCATGAGCAGTTTAATCTCTTGGCGGATGGAAGCTATCTTGTCAATGTTAGCCGAGGCAAAGTCATTGATGAAGATGCTATGATTGCAGCACTCCGCAGCGGCAAACTCGCTGGGGTGGGGTTAGATGTTACTTACGCCGAACCGTGTCCGCCGGATAGCCCGCTATGGACGGAACCGAATGTGATTTTGACCTCTCATAGTGCAGGGGCATCGCAGCATATGCGTTCTCGTGCGATGCATCTGTTTGTCGATAATCTGCACCGCTACGTCAAAGGGGAACCGTTGGTGAACCTCGTGGATAAAGAAAAGGGGTATTGAAAGAGGACTAGGCGCACTAGCCGCGGAGTGGCGTAGGTTAGTAAAATAGTGATAGATCTTACGATAGAATCGTGCTATAATCACTCGCTATAGAACCGCAGATTTTGTAGGGCTTCGCGGATGATTCATTTGTGTGTCCCTACGGAATTCGGGTTCTTATACGAATTGTTCCTTTAACAACCATAAAACCGTCACTACAGAATTGACGGCGTAAAAAAGAGGAGTTTCCATTATGCGATGTGTCTTTGTTGGTATTGAATATGCTGGGAAATCAACCTTAATCACGCTGCTGGGCGACTATTATCGACAGCGCAGACTACCCGTTCACGGAGACGACCATTTTACTTTACCAGACGCCTCTTTGAGTCCAGAATCACGGGCGTTGATGGTCAATTTCCCTGATGATGTTAAAGAACGCTCACAACGGATGCAGATTCAGTACCATGTCGAAGTCATCAAGAATTATCCGAATACCCTGATTGCGGGCTGGCATATCGAAGAATCGGTTTACTCAGATATGTACGGCGATGATCCGGACAACCCTTACTATAAGAATTACTCATACAGGGCACAACGGATTTACGAAGCGCAGGTGTTTGAAGCCCGCTTGCCCAATGTGGTCTTGATTCATGTCACTGCCAGCGATGAAGCAGTCCGGGAGCGGATGCATGCAGACCCGCATGAGTATCAGATTATCAAAGAGGGAGATATTGCAGAGGTCAAACAGTGTTTCGAGGAAGAGATTGAAAAATCGCTCTTTGCCCAGCACGGACGCAAGATTGTAGTTGACACTACAGGGAAAACGCCCCAAGAATCGTTGGATGACCTGCTCATGCTTTCCGAACCCTTGATTACTCAAGAAGAGTTAGCTATCCGCTCTATGCCCGTACCTAAAGGAGACTATGAGGTTCGGTACGAAAACGGTGTACGAAAGATGGTTCCGGCTTAGTAACTCGAGCGGTCCTTTTCCATCGATCCTCCACTTCTCATTGATTTTCGATCTGCTATCCAATAGGACAGACAAAAACGGAAGATTGACAGGAAGGAAAAACGCTTTTATTCCGGCATTTTTCCTTCCTTTTCTCCCCCTTCAAACTCCAAACGCGGCAGTCACTGATCTTCACGAACCTCGCTTTCCTGTTCCTCACCCACCCCCACCCAAAGCTGCTTCGTCTCATCAACAATCCGACGCGCTTCCTTCATCCGCTCATGAGCCTGTGGCTTTGTGGGACTGTATCGGGCAAACTTGACCCAATCGCAGTTAGTGAAAAAATGCTGCACCAATTCTGTCGGAATATCTTCGGGCTGCAAACGGTCGAGTAGCTCTTGGGTGGTCAGCTCAAGCGCAGGGACATGATATCGTGCAGCGATATACTGACGGATAACGTGAGAGATTTCGGTGTGGAATATTTTCATTTCGCCCTGTGCAACCCAGTTCATCCCCTCAATCCGATTTAGTTGCTCATAAGCGATTTCGTGAGGTTGACGTTGGGACAGTGCTTCAGGCTGTGGATCCATGGGTTTAGCTCGTCTGCGGAAGTAAAGAAAGATAATCGCGCCGATAACTACAATCACCAGAAGTGCTGCTAAAATGTAAAGCAACCAATTCAAGGGCACGGACCAAGGCCCCTTGATTCCTTTCATCTCCGTGTCACTAGGGGGCTTGACAGCCCGGACCTCAAACAGGTAAGTAGGGGTTTGAATACTTCCACTATCTCCATCAGCACTGGTGTATTTAATTGTAATGGGGGGAAGGGTGTGCTTACCGATAGCGAATGCGCGTAGTGGGTAGGTTACTTCATAGTGTGCTTTGCCTGTCGGTGGGCTTTCAGATTTGATTCGTTCCAGTTGAGGTTTATCGACTTCCAGATGTTCGTGTTCGCTGCGGTCTATTGGATCTAAGTAGATATGCAAGTTTTCATCGGCTTCGATTCGCAGCCGCAACCGAACCGGATCTCCGATTGTGATATCGTCCGGGTCAAAGTCGTGTGAAAGGATACGAATGGCTTCTTGAGCGGATACTCCGCCCAAGGACGGGAACAATAAGACGGAAGCGACGATGAACCAGAGAAGGCGTGAAGAAAAAGACTGGAAAACTGGAGGGTTGGAATAGGGCAATAACGGGAAGAACCGTAGAGACATTTTTAATTTAGAACTTTATAACATTAGGAGTTACGCAGTTAAGGTGTAAAGTGGTTTAGCGAGATAAGCCCGCACAGCGTCTCTGATAATCGAGGCTTTTGCTTCAAACCAGCCGATACCTGTCAAAAACCGATGTCGCTCAATGCGTAGAAACGCTCTTAATGCCAGACCGATATGATTCCGTTGTGCAACAGCTTTACGAGCAAAACACCTTTCAACGCCAACAAATTGCTTGATACCGCGATGATATTCTTCAATCGCCCAAGACAATTCAGCATATTTGAGTCGAAATAGTTCGTTCATTGAGAGGTCACTTGTTGCCCAGTATTCAATGTCGCCGTTTTTAGAAACAATCTTGAACACTTTAATCAATCCGTATCCCTTCAAATGAACGATGGTGCCTTTGTTGCTAATCGGTAGGTGGCTGACCGGTTGATTGCCTTGTCTATCAAGATTGACCTGTCGATTTGACTTCAATCGGGTCAACCAGTGCCAGTGATACTGTCGAATCATCTTTAGATTCTTCAAACTGCTGTACCAACTGTCAAACACGACACACTCTGGTTGAAACCCTCTACCATCAGCGGTGGCAATCAGGGCTTGGAAGTGGTCATTTTTGGTCAAGCCATCATGGTCTTTATTATACAAGCGATAGTCACAAGGAATCTGGCTGTCACCATCAGTCCACATCAGCGTTATCAGGTTAATCCCTAAGACCACTTGTTTGTGCTTACCTGACCAGTGGCGGGTGACTAGTTCCATCTGTTGAGCATAAGGTTTATCAAGGGTTGAGTCGTCTATGACCAAAATCCCTTGGTCTGTTTTCACATAAGGTGTTGCCTCGGTCCACAACGCTTCTGAATCCGCAGGCAGCCGATACAGCAACCGATTCAATGAGTCATGGGCAGGTGGATTATCGTCTGGAGGTTGCACGCGGGCTGCCTCTGTACAACTGTAGGCACTCGGTGTCGCTATCACAAAGTTGATGTAGTCATATTCGGTACATTTGGCTGGATTCATAAGCACTATTATAACCTATTTGTTTCTCAACTGCGTAACTCCTAAACATAATAATTCGCGATAAGCTCAGAACCTGTTTTAAGAAGCAAGGAATGATCCCACGGTGCTGTGGATTTGTCAATCCACAGCGAGCGGTATCGCAGGATAGGGGTTGGGTCTCCCAACCCGTTGGGCGAGGGGACCTCGCCCCTACGAAACCAAGCAGCCCGATAAATCGGGCTGCAAGTTGAAAACTCTCGGAACGGAGCACCTACCATTGACCTGACACGGTTTCCTAAATTATACTAAAGTTTGTACAATTTTTAGGGTTGTTGAGCAATAGTCTGGATTCATTGAAACACTTTTGACATCAATATCGGTTTATTGATACACCTTTCGCCCCGCCCCGATATATCGGGATTCAAAGCAACTGGGGCTAAAGACAGTTTGTTCGCAATGTATCTATAGACATTCCGCCCCGCTGGGGCTGCTCTTGCTTGCAGTTGAAATTCTTTTTCTGGGAGTTACGTTCCCGTAAGAAACTGAATGAAAAATCAGCAAATACTTGAAAACAAAACAGGAAACAGATAGAAATTGTCCAAAGTATAGTAAATTATAGTGAGAATGTGCCGTTGAATAGTGGATGACGGAAGAAACCGAGTTTTGAAGAAAAAACTCGGTTTCATGGCAAATCACTTTACCCAAAATGACTTTTCAAACAGGCTCTCAAGCTGCACCAATTCTGCATTCAAAAAAATCTCGTACTCACCGTTAATCTTTTTGGGCTTCTGTATATTCCTGAATAGGTCGAACAACAATAGATTTGGGAGTTGTTGGGCATTGATACTGGCACACGCCGCATCCGATACAACCAGTAGAAAGGACTTCAACCCGTTTTTCGGAGTCGAGCCGAATTGCTGTTTCGCCAATTGGGCAGCTATTAACACAGTCAAGGCAATCGACTCCGTTGGAACGCAGACAGACACTGTAATTGACTTCGGCTAAACCGATCTGAATTTCATGGACGGACAGTTTTTGCAACGCTCCGCTTGGACAGACCTGCATACATTCAAGTGAATCACAGACAACGCAGGGCTGATCGTCTGGATTGATGTAGGGTGTCTCTGCCAGATTGGACTGATCGCTCTGCAAGGGCTGAATGGCGTCTGCGGGACAACTATCGACACAGTTTCCACACCGCAAACAGGTTTCCAAAAACGCCGCTTCCGGGAGTGCACCCGGTGGTCGCAACAGGACTTTCCCGGCGGGGAGATATGTCCCGGTCTGCGTATCTAAGTATTCAGCGACCGGCTGAACGAACCTTGTAAATGCTTCCCGGAAGAATGCACGTCTGTCGTGCGGCATCCCATCGTCAGATTCTGCCATTGGACGTAGCCCTTTCGCTTTACTACCCAATAAATTATTTGACCCTCAACATTGAAGAGCACCAGGTTCCGTTGACATTTGGGTGTCGAGATATGAATCTCGACCTACAGGCTACCTGCCGGTATGAAACTGAGCAGGAGAGTCGGGCAAGTCCGAGAGGATCCCGTGACCGGGGATGCCCAATCTACGGGTATAGAAGATTGATTCTATCGCGCTGCATATAACTAGCGACTTGGATTATGACAGCGGATAGTCGTAGATGCGATAGCGTTTATAAAGTGTCGCACCCATGTTTTCAGCCGCTCGATTCATCAATGTATTGTCTTCCAAAACCCACGACATCTCCCCTCGCCGATACCCCTTTGCAACACCAATTTTATAAACTTCGTAGTACATCAGGGCGTCAATTCCCTGTTGACGATATTTTGTCTTAATCCCAAACGCTAGAACCCGCGCTGTGTCAATTTTACGGCTGTGCCAGAGAAGTTTGAGGAGTCCGATTGGAAACAAGCGTCCGTTGGCGTGCTTTAGCGCAACATAAAAATCGGGTAGCGCAAGGATAAAGGCGACAGGCTCCCCTTCAATTTCAGCGAATAGCAGCAAATCAGGGTCAATAATCTGGGTTAGCTCCTGCGCCATGTAATCGATCTCCCTGTCCGTCATTGGGATAAAGCCCCAATTTTTCTCCCATGCAGCGTTATAGATCTCCTTGACCCGCTGAATTTCCTGATGGATCTGTTTTTTGACGAGGGGACGTATTGTGATGTTTTTGCGCTTTTTAATCCATTGTACTGTTCGCTCAAGACGTTCAGGCACCTGCACATCATCGGTTATTTCGTAAGCGAGCAGGTCTTTTACCTGCTTGAAACCGAAACCTTCAATAAGACTAGGGTAGTAGGGTGGATTGTAGGACATCATAATCATAGGAGCGGAATCAAAGGCGTCAATAAGCAATCCACAATCGTCATTTGTCGAGTAGTTCACGGGACCACGCATCACTTCAAGTTTGTGTCCCTGCAACCATTGAGCGGCATGAGAAAAAAGTGCCGCTGCGACTTCCGGATTGTCAATGGACTCAAAGAATCCAAAGAACCCCACCTGTTCTTCGTGAAAGTCGATATGGATATCATTTTTAATGGCGACAATTCGCCCGACAACACGCCCTTCACGTCGGGCGATCAGAAATTCGGCTTCCGCATGGTCAAAGAAGGGATACCGGGATTTATCAAGCCGTTTCTTGAGATCGCTGCGTAACGGGGGCACCCAATGGGGGTCGTTACGATAGATTGCCCATGGTAGGTTGATAAACGCTTTTAGATCGGCTGGGGATTGGACAGGAGTAACATCAATCTCAGGGGATTGTCTACTGGAACGCATTTGGTGAAAAGTCTCCTGTTTTTAGATAACCCAACCTTTAGATCAGCCCCAATTTCCTGCCCACTTTATCAAATTTCTCAAGGACAAAGTCGAGTTGTTCATCGGTATGGCTTGCCATATAACTGGTGCGCAGGCGCGAACCACCGGGGGGCACTGCTGGACTCACAACGGGATTGGTGAAAACACCTGCATCGAATAGGTGTTTCCACAACATAAAGGTATTCATATCATCGCCAACAATCACCGGAACAACGGGGGTTTGTGTATCTCCGATGTCATATCCTATCAATCGGAGACCTTCCTGCATTTTTCGTGCATTTTCCCATAGCCGTTTGCGTCGTTCCGGTTCAGCCTTGATGATTTCCAGAGCGGCATGAACCGTTGCGACCGCTGATGGAGGCATACTTGCGCTGAAAAGGAAAGTGTTTGCATGGTGTTTCAAATAATCAATGACGGCGGTTTCTGCAGCGATGAATCCACCGATACACGCGAAAGACTTGCTGAACGTCCCCATAATTAAATCAACGTCATTTTCGACGCCAAAGTGTTCAGCGGCACCGGCACCGGTTGGACCGAGGACACCAACACCGTGCGCATCGTCAACCATCAAACGGCACTGATGTTTCCGAGCCACTTCGATGATGCCGGGAAGATCGCCGATATCGCCTTCCATGCTGTAAATGCCTTCAACGACAATCAGTTTCCCTCTCTCAGGAGGGGCACTTTCCAATTTGCTATCCAGATCGTCCAAGTCATTGTGTCGGAACCTCGTCATCTCGCCCCAAGAGAGGCGGCATCCATCAACGACACACGCATGGCTCAACGAATCAATGAAAGCGATGTTCCTGCGCCCCACAAGGGTATCAATAACACCAAGATTGACTTGAAATCCGGTGCTAAAAACCAATGCAGCTTCCTTGTGAACAAATTCGGCGAGTGCTTCTTCAAGCGCGATATGGATATCGAGGGTGCCGTTCAGAAATCGGCTGCCCGTACAACCAGAGCCGTATTTTCGCCCAGCCATCTCGGCAGCTTCAAGGACTTTCGGGTGATGTGTCAACCCGAGATAATTATTCGATCCAATCATCACCTTCTTCTCGCCATTGATTATGACCTCTGTATCTGCGGAGGATTCGATTGGAATGAAATAAGGATAAATCCCTGCCTCGAGCACTGCTTTATATTCCTGTCCCCGTGTGCTTCTGCCATAGCTAAAATCATAGCATTTTTCAAATAGATCCATTCATAGGTTCTCCGGATGTCTTAGGCGTTGGACATAAAAAATGAGTGCGTTTATCTCCCAAATGTCCTAAAAAAGACTGAACCCCACATACTTCTTGGGATGTGCTTCGATATCTGCAGCTAGGACTTTGAGATTATAAATCAGTGTCGTGAGCTCTTCAGCAGTTTTCTTATCGTTGGCAAGTTTGCTTAGTGAGCCTTCCCCGGTGTTAATCTTCACGAGCACAGTTTCTAACTGTTTTGTCGTTGCGGTCAGGTGATCAAATAGTACAGCTCCCGATGTCAGTTTGTCCAGCGTGTTTCCGGGTGTATTCAGTTTGTCGGTGAGTCGGGCAATTGATTCGGTAGAAGTTGTAATAGATTCTGCCAAAGACGGATCCGAAACGAGTTTGCTAACCGTACCTTCACCTGATTGCGCCTGATCAATTAACTGTTCTACTTTTTGGGAAGTTACGACAGATTGATCATACAGATCGGGACGATTGATGATTCTGGCTGCCGTTCCTTCGCCGCTCTCGATTTTTTGGATGAGGGTATCGGCAGATCCGATTAGCGCATCAAGTCGATTGAAACGCGCTTCAAGACTTTCGAGGCTTTCTAGAATACGTTCCGTCCGGTTAAAGAGGGCAGGATCGGTATTCAGTTTTCCTAACGTGCCTTCGCCTTGAACTGCTTGTTGCCCCCACTTTGCTGCCCAAGCGGTGCTTTGCGTAACATTCTCAGCAATCTCCTCTTTGGAGAGGAGTTGGGGAAGCAAGCCATCCCCTTCGTTTAACTCTCCGACGAACTTCGAGACGCTGTTTGTCGCCTGGTCCAGATTCGTGTAAAGCGCTGCATCCGATAGCAATTTTGCAAAAGTACCATCGCCAGATTGAAGTCGGTTCACAAGGCTTTCAAATCGGGTCAAGGAACTATTCATATTTTCACTCACCACAATTGCCTGATTTAGCAGATTGGACATTTCTGTTGGGACAGTTCCTCTTAAAGTGGCACCTTCAGATACCGGGGTGCCTTGAGGTGTCCCTAGCGAGATGTCTACATATCGGCTTTGAGTAAAGCCGATCGATTTAACCTGAACGATTGAATCGCTCTTGACTCGTTGCGCGGCTTGTTGATTTAGATTCAGCTGTATTTGGACTTTTTCCACACCATCTTGACGAACGAATTCGACTGCTTTGACCGTTCCAACTTCAATTCCCGCTAAACGGACCACATCCCCAGATTTTAATCCGGATGCGGAATCAATAACGGTTTGCACAGCAAACCGATTTTGAACTGCCTTTAGACCATTACCAGCGAAAAGGATAAGCCACAATAAAATGACACCACAAATCAGTGCAAAAATTCCGACTTGCAATTGTGACCACGTGACTTGCGATCTTTGTAATCGCATGAATTTTTCCTCCATTAAATACTACGACTCGTCGCACCACAGACTTGTTAAAAGTGCACGAGGTCGATTGCTCGATAAGAACGGCTTGGCGGTTGAATAAAGCGTTGAATATAAGGGTCTTTTGCTGTCATCAATTCATCGGCATCCCCTTCAAAGAGGATTTCCCCCTCGTATAAAAAAACAAAATGATTGGAAATTTGAAACGCCGCAGATAATTGATGGGTAACAAGCACTGAAGTCATACGTTGCTGGACCTGTTGCTTCTGGATGAGATTACAGATTAGGCCTCGTGCAATTGGATCCAAACCACTAGAGGGTTCATCATAAAGGATAATTTCAGGATAAGAGGCGAGCGCCCGGGCAATGGCGATTCGCATCTGCATCCCGCCGCTGCATCGATCAATTGAGAGATCTGCCGCACCGTGTAAATCAACCATCTCTAGCAATTTCTCTGCCTCCTCTCTCACCTTTGAAAGCGGCATTGCACCCTGCTCATAAAGCGGGAAAGCAACGTTTTCCCAAGCCGTGAGTGAATCAAAGAGAGCACCGTGTTGAAACACGATTGCCATTTTGCTCCGAACCTGCTGTTGTTTGGTCTTCGGAAGTGCCGCTAGGTTTTGTCCGTTTATCCAGATTTCACCGCTTGTCGGTTCGTACAAACCCGCTATGATGCGAAGGAGGGTTGTCTTTCCAGATCCGCTCGTGCCAATAATAGCAGTCACCTTAGCAGTTGGAATGTCAAAAGTGATATTTTTAAGGATATGTTGTGCATCGTTGGAGAAGAAGTTAATGTTTTTGAGTGAAATCATAGAAAACTCATGTCGTTGGTGTTCCACCTACGGGGCTCATAGAAGAAAAAAGGGAAAAACGCTATTTGTGGCAAATGAAAGTGTCAGCTGAATTTCTACGTTAAATGAACCATCGCTAAAATGCATGAACAAGCGTTGTCATGATAGAATTGGAAATCAGAATGAGAAGTACGCAAGCAACTGCCGCCTGAGACGCACCGGCTCGGACTCCTGCGGTGCCCCCCTGAACACGAAGCCCATAATAGCAAGCAGTTGAGACAACGATAAAGCCAAATACAGTTGACTTGGTCAGCCCCCAGATAACATCGCCGGGGGTGATACTGCTCAAGGATTGATTCAGGAAAAAGGTTAGACTCATTGTGCCCGAAAGTTTTGCTACCAAAGCCCCTGTAAGGATTGCAGCAACACCATTGACGGTCGCCAACGCAGGAAACATAAGTGTCCCAGCAGCAATGCGTGGGGTAACTAATTTCCGAAAAGGATCTACGCCCATCGTCACCAAGGCATCAATTTGCTGGCTTACCTGCATCGCGCCTAACTCGGCGGCGGCGGACGAACAAACACGGGTCGAAACAATCATCGCAGTGAATACGGGTCCCGAACCTCGTATGATCGAAAGTCCTGTCAACTTTCCCAACAACACATTTGCCCCAAAGGTACGCAGCTCTGCTAGCGTTTCCAACGTGATTAGAGCACCAATGCAGCCCCCTGCAATGAGTACAATCGGAATCGAGCCAACCCCCATGATGTCCATGTGATCGAAGAAATCGTGCCAATATCGAGGTTTTTTGTATAAACCTCTCGCAGCACTCGCCATGAAAATTACAAATTCTTGTATTTCGAGAACTCGTAATTTCAGCCAGTGGTTGATGGAATGTATAATTTGTTTCATGATAGGTGGCGCGTGATGCGTATTGCCCTATACGCTTTACGGATTTAACGACTCGTCATGCAGATTGGCAAATCTCAATAGGTCAGGGGTTAGCAGCGTATCAATCAAGTATCCGTTTTCGCATCGTCGGTGAGGGGATCAAACGTTCAAAAGCCATTGGGGCAGGCTGTGAAAGGGAAGTTAGGTTAATTTTTACGTTTCACACCTAGACATTGCATTGAAACAAGAGTCTAGCATAAACTATATTCTTTTCAAAAAAAAGTGGATTGGTTCTCTTTCGATAATAATTATAAATCTGTAGGGTCTTATTTATCTGCTTCCGAAAAATGATTTTAATGAACCAGCTTTTTAGAGGCGCTATTGATGATATAAATTGACTTAACATTTTCGCGCCTGGTTCCACATAATCCTGCATCGATTCATAAATAAAATCGATAGTCGGAAGTATATTTCCGGTTATGTCAACATTTTCTATCAATAATAAGTCGTGCTTTTTGGCGGTTTTTATATAATCTTCAGTGGTATTGGGCACCTCTGCAATTTCACTACTGCTATCTTTCCTAAACATCCCTGAAACAAGCAAATATCCTTTAGGTGATAAAAATGAGGTGCATTGACGGAATCCGATTTCAGTTGGAAAATAATTCTGAGATTCACTCATGAGAATCAAATCGAATTTGTTATCAATGTCGAGGTCCTCAAATTTTGTCTGGAAGAAGGTTAATTTTGAGAGATGATTCTCAAAATATTTCGCATGATTACCATCTGGTGAAATCGCGGTTACATCATATTCCAATTTTGAGAGTGCTCTCGACACATCTCCAATTCCACATCCAACATCCAGAATGCTTTTAACATTCTTAGGAATCGCTTCTATGAGCATATCTGTATATTTTTGTTGCCCATCTCGCAGACACTCAAGGGTTAGTTTATTATCTCCCTCTGTTGGTTTTTCGCTTTCCTCCCAATATCCGTAATGCAATGAATTCAACTTTAAGATTTCTGTGCAAAAAAACAGTTCCAAATCTAACCCATCAAATTCGGTGATGTTTTGTTTACCCATACGATTCTCCGCCTTAGGCTCTTTGACATTTCAGCGGAGCCAGATAAGATCCGACGCGAATCGTTGCCAAACGAAATTGATTTGGTTCACCAACCACAAGCAATTTGGATACCATAGTTATCTTGAATCACCTAAAGGGATTGTGCAAAAACCGAGTTAATCGGAAAACACTTGCTCCGGACAACTTTGCATTTGCTTTGATATGCACATTAGTCTCAAAGGGGGCATCGTGATTACGAAGCAGCTGTTGAAACTATGCCACACCATCGTCGCAAAAATGCCACACCGATAATTGGATTTTATATAGTAAGTGTGGTTTAGATCCTCCGGGTTCAGCTGGATTAGATCTGTATGCCCTGATTCAGGTTTAAATCGTTAGCACTATTGCAATGCACTATCGCAATTGATCCGGCAAAGGCATTACTAGTGCATTGTCAGGTAAATAGTAATAGGACTTACGCAGTTGAACGATGAGATGTTGTAGTTCGATGCTTGATCGCCAATGCGGGGCAAGTCCGAGAGGATCCCGTGACCGGGGATGCCCCGCCTACGATGGGTGTGGGACCTGAACATGTCCCGCTGCGCCCGATGAATCCCCGATTTATCGGGACAGGCGGGCAACTACAATCTGAAGTGCGTAACTCCTAAGTAATATTTCTGCTTGTCGTGGATAGACAAATCCACGACAGCCTCGCAAAGATGGCTTGGATATGTCTATCCAAGCCGAGCGGTGAGTGGCTTATCACGATTTATATGACAGAGTACTAGACTATTGCTCAAATAACGATTCATCCACTTCGGTATTAATCATGGCTTCGCTGAACGTGATTTCGGCAGATTGCTCGCCATTATCGATCAAAACGGTATGAAAGGCAATCATCACGCCGGAGACTTCTCGATAATCGTCCAAGAACTCCTCTCGCTCCGCAGGTCCCTGCTCTGTTAGTGCCTGATACTCTCTTTTAATAATATGTTTTGTTTCTTGGTCAATGAAGAGTTTGAGGGTATCCGCCGGCGTATCGCTGACCAGTATGACATCTGCCATTTTACCTTTTACATCTTCTGTACCGAGAAATTGAGCAGAGACTTCTGGATCGGAAATATAGATTAGCAGCTGAACACTATCTCTAAAAATTTCTTTTTTCGCTTCTTCAGCAAAGGCTGCAGGAAGGTGTTGAACGCCTTGAGGCATCACCAGCCACGCGGCTTGACCGTCATAGATTCGACTCATCTCCACCCCCATTGCCGGCATCCTCAGATCAGCCCGCGCTTTGGCAGGTAATACTATTGTTACCTGTCCATCAAGTTCCATCATTCCACCAGCTGTATTCACAACCATTTTCCCTTTGGTAATGATGTTTTTTACTCCCTTGAGTTTATCGAGTCCACCGTGCGCTTCAATAACGTCGGCGAGGATTGCTTTGGCTTTTGCGGTTTCCGCTTCACCCGCTTCGGGGACAGGTTCAGGAGAGAGGGGTGGAATGGTAATATCGACTTCTGTGACATCTCCAAGCGTATTCAACGGTTTATCAAAATCGCTCACCTTGCCGACAGCGATGAGTGTGAATTTGTCGGGATGCAGGTATTCAGCGGCAACGCGCTTGACATCTGCTTTTGTGACATCCCGAATCCCCGCCATGAGTTGCTCAACGAAATCTTGTGGATAGTCATGGTATTCATACCGGAGTGCTCGAGACAGAATTTCTCCTTTGGTATCATAGTCAAACACAGAAGAATTCATGAAACCGTCAATTGCTTGTTTTAACTCTTCGTCGGTGACCTCTTCGGCTCGCATCTTTTCAACTTCAATTAGAATCGCTTCGATTGCTGTTACAGTGGCTTCCGATTTGGTTCCACATGCAATGAAAAAGACGCCGGGAACATCGTAACCCGCGCCGTAATTGTTTCCGACAGAATATGCCAGCCCTTTTTCAACTCGGATGCTGTTTATCAATCGGCTGGAAAACCCAATCCCCAGAATTTGGGACATCACAACCAGAGCGGGATAGTCTTCGTTCTTACGTAACCAACCGATATGTCCCATGCGGATATTGGTTTGGTTCACGTCGTCTTTGTTTACTAGCGCGACTCTCTTTCCATACGTTTCAGGGATTTTCGGTTTTTCAGGAAGGTCGATCTCCGCGGGTTCCCAGCCCTTGAAAGCCTCCTGAACCATTGCCAACATAGTTTCGGAATCGAAGTCGCCAAGCACACCTAAAATGATGTTGTTCGGACGGAAAAACTTTTGATAGAAAGCGACAAGGTCATCACGGGTGATACTGTTAATCGTATCATACTCGGTTGTACGTGCATAAGGACTGTCTGCGCCGTGGATGAGCTTCCCAAATTCTCGCCTCGTGATCCCCCCCGGATTATCATTTCGCCGCGCAATACCACTGCGATGTTGCACCTTTTCTAACTCGATTTTATCCTCTCGGAACGCAGGATTCATGAGAATATCGGCGAGGATAGATAGCCCTGTATCAAGGTCTTCCTTCAAAACCGACACGGACGCCGAGCCGGCATCATCACCGATGCCCGTTTCAACGGACGCGGCTAAATTCTCCAGAATTTCATCAAGCTCATCTCCGGTTTTACTTGCGGTTCCACCTGTTCGCATGACTGCCCCAGTGATTGCTGCCAGCCCAACTTTGTCCGCAGGCTCGTAGAGTGAGCCGGTGCGAATCCGCACGGAAATGTCGATAATTGGTAGTTCATGGTCTTCTAGAAGATAAACAATCATCCCATTATCTAATTCAAACCTATCAGGAACGGGTGGCTGTGGTTGATTTAGGGGCGGATAAACGAGCCCTTCATGGGGCTTATTTTGTGCCTCTCCAGTAGCAGTAATCAAAAGAATCAGGGCAAGACTCCATATTAGCCAATATAACGGGTACTTTTTCACTGACTTTCCTCCTTTTCTTCATCGTCTGTCGATGTCACAATCTCTCCCACGGATCTGTTGGAATTCACAAAATATTCGTTTGCGACCCGTTTGATATCTTCACTCGTGACTTTTTCAATCCGCTCAAGCGAGTTAAACAGTTCCCGCCAGTCGCCCAGAAGGAATTCAGCACTGCATAACATTCCAGCTAATCCGCTGTTAGAACGAAGCGAACGAATCAATCCGGCCTTTGCAAGCGTTTTGACTTTCTTCAGTTCCGCCTCCGAAACCAGCTCCGTTTTAAGAAGTTCAATTTCAGTCAAAATCATCTCTTCGTTTTTCGCGTTCGTGTGTCCTTGTGAAGGAAATGAATAAAAGAGGAAAAGATTTGAGTATTTGTCGCCCGGAAATCCCGGGAACGCACCGGCAGAGATGGAGACCTTCTCATCTCGAATTAATTTTTTATAAAGACGTGACGTTCGCCCCGAAGCCAAGATATCTGTTATTGCACCAAATACAGCGTTGTCCGGGTGTCTGACTTCCGGTTTGTGGTAGGCAATAGCGATGAATGGCTGAGTCTGTTCTACAATTTTGAGGCGTCGTTCCCCTAGCTGTTTTGGCTCGGCAGTTTCAACGCGGGGTGGATTTGAACGAGCAGGCATTCTACCAAAGTATTTTTCCGCCATCTGGATAACTTCATCGGCATTCACATCACCAATGATCGCAGCGACCATATTGCTAGGGGTATAGTATTCTCTAAAAAACTGAAGGGCTTCTGTTCGCGTTGTTGTATTGATATCTGACATGTGACCGATGATTGGATGACCATAGGGATGCGCTAGATATGCCAGTCCTTGGAGTTCTTCAATCAGCCTACCGATTGGACTGCTCTCAGTTCTCATCCGCCGTTCTTCTTTGATGACATCTTTCTCTTTGAAAAATTCTCGCATCACGGGGTCAATAAATCGCTCCGATTCGAGTGCCATCCACAACTCAATCCTATTTGAAGGAAGACTATAGAAATACGCAGTCCAATCAGCGGATGTGCCGGCATTGACACCGACAGCTCCTTCCTGTTCTAAGATTTTCGTATATTCTTCGCCATCGGAGTATTGAGACGCTTCCTCTTGAAGCTGCTTAAATTCCGCTTCTAATTCACCTAGTTTTTCCGCATCCGCATGATTTCCTTTTGCCCATTGGGCTCTGAGTTGATCAAACAGGTCATCCATTTTGTCCATAAGTGCTTTTTCTTCATCATACCCTTTTGTTCCGAGGGTCGTTGTTCCCTTAAACGCCATGTGTTCAAAGACATGGGCAATTCCAGTATTTCCATATACTTCGTCAGCACTGCCAACGTTGACATAAATATATCCAGAAAACACCGGTGCTTCATGCCGCTCAAGGATGATGAATTTCATGCCGTTGGACAAAACATGCTCTCTGATTTTTTGTTCTACGTCTTCAAATCCGGCTGCATATAACGTTGCTGCACACAAAGTAAATAGTAAACAGACAAGGCAGCACAGTTTTTTTTGAGTCTCAGTTGTAGTCATTCTGGACCATTGCATTCCAGTTCTCCTTAGATATTGTAAAAACTTGCCCGCTCTAAAAAAAAGCCCAGAGACGACGTCTCTGAGCATCTTAGTTACCGACGAGTTGCCGTATCTTATTCGTCATCTCCATCCTCTTTGACGACATCAAAATCGTGGACATCTCTGCCGGCTTCGGTCGAGAGAATGCTTAACGCTGCTGCGGCACCCTCGCCGGCGGAAATAATCGCTTGTGTCCGCTGACCGCGAGTTAACCAACCGATAACATAGAGGTTTTCAACCGCTGTTTTTCCCTCTCGATCGGCAATGATAGCGTCATCATTATCGCTATCGGTGCCAAGTCCAAGTTTTTCGACCAACGCTTCCTCAAAACCGGTCGCAACGATCAGGTATTTTCCCTGATGTTTATCTCCCGCTGCCGTACTCACGGCAAATTCAGCACCGCCGGTTTCAACCTCGGTTACCTCGACATCAAGGATTTTGCCGCCGAATCCCTCGACCTGTTTACGAGAAATCTCTTGAAATTCAGTTCCGGTCATCTCAGGAATGCCTAAGTAGTTGTAGAGCATTGCGTCGTGCATAAAAGTTTTATTCTGACCAAAAACGGTTACGTCCATGTCGTTTTTGGCCAGGAACAGTGCGGCACTTAAACCGCCGGGACCATCACCAATAATTAGAACATCTGCCATTGTCTCTTTCCTTGTAATATTGTTTTAAGATTGGGTGTTAAATGTGCTTACACGTACGTCCAGAGTGAAGAATTTATCTGTTACTGCTTTTGTCAAAACTATCTAAAGATATGGGACTGATTTTAGCACACCTCATTCGGAAATGCAAGCACTAAATTGGTTTGACACGAGTCGCCCGATTGCTTGCTGCATCAATGTTCGGGATTCTGGAATTGACGTAATAAAGTAAAACCTATTGGTATGGATCGATCTGACGCAGGTGTTTCGGCATCGGGAAAAACCGACCGCCGGTTTGTTTGGTCAATTTCCATTGAAAATCGCCTTTTCTTGGCACACCGATGACGTATGCCCGCACTCCCAATGATTGACAAAGTGTTATTGCACGTTCCAGCGGGACAGTGCCGGTGGTTGGCTCGTCGGTCAAGACAAGGATAAAACGACTCGCATCACGACGAAAGCGAACTTGTGGCAGTCCTTTCACAATGGCATCCGTAAGATGTTCATCCCCACCGAAGGGCAATGCCATCAGGTCCCGTATCGCGGTTTCGCCGAGCGGCATCTGGATGACATCTGCACCATGGACCGATTTGATTGCATCCTTTGCCTCTGCGAAACGGATGAGTCCGATTCGATAGTCAATCGGTAAAAGATGCAATCTCCCAATTAAGGTACTGATACCAAGCATTACCGCTTCAGACTTCCCGCCCATGCTACGGCTATAATCCAACATGATGACAATGTGAGCTATTTGGTGCGTAGAAGCTTCCGGATGGACACCGAGGTAGACATTGAGTTTCTCTCCCTCTTTCCGAACTGTGTAGATTCGTCCGCTAGCATGGTCCGTAATTACCCATATTTCGCCCGGTGATCTTACCAAGGTGATAACGCTTTCAGCGAGTTCCCAAGTGTCAGACAGGAAAACGTTGTTCTTTTGAAACGCTCGACGTAGTTTTTTGGTGAGAATGTACCCGTGATCGTCCAATGCTGCTTGGAATTCGAGTTCAAGGCTGAATAACAGTGCGCCGGCGTTTCGGCGGATATCGGTGGCAATTGTACGGAAGATTTCAACGAGACCTCCCTTGCTAGTAGTTGAAGCCCGCAAACTACTTCTCTGTCTGATCCCGCCGGGAATCTCTTGCCATAGCCCGCCGGTTTCTTCCGCGAGACGCGCCTGATATTTCTCCGTGTGTCCTAGCACATTCACACTCAATTCATACAACTCACAACTGTCGATAACCTTCTGACGCATCTCATCAAGGCCAAAATCTATTCCAAATCGGGTCGTTGCGGGTTCGTCTGTGACGAGCACTAGAAACTTATCGGCATCGGAACGAAATTCCATGGAATTGAAGGTGTCCATTATTGCATCAAGTGCGTACTCATCTCCGCTCAATCGGATTTTTCTCATCTGATACCGGAGCATTCCGACGTCTGGCATAAGCGGACGCCGCTTCAGCACTTGCCCCTCGTACCTAACACTAAACTCAGTCATGCCAAGAAAATATTCGATATTGACCTCATCAAATGCATCGGTCATGCTGAATAGATTGTCTGCAACCTGCTGAATATTATCCCGCATACTCGCACTTGTATCGAGCACAAAAACGACATCCACCTGATCTTTCGTGCGCGTAGCGATGACGTGATCGGCGATGCGGCGCAAAGCTTCAGCGAAGGGACTGTCAGAGGAACTATCTCCTGTAGTTGAGCCATCCCCCTGGCCCGACCCGCGCTTCCCGGGACGATTGCCAACAACTCCGATATCTGATGTACCAGTAGATTCTAGTGCATGGATGCCGTCTTTGCCGCTCCCTTTCGCTCGTTGCCGATGGCTTTTCACACCTTCCCCGCTGCTCGTTTGATAGCGGGTTGAAACTGTCTCGTTAATCCGTGTTTCACGGTTATTGAGTCGTTCTGCGGCTGTTGTAACATCGGGAAGTTGGTCTTGGGGATTGAGTTGATCGGGGGTTGCGTTGTGAAGCAGGAGTTGTTCTGATGGCTGGAGAGTTTCACTAATCAGATTTGCAGAAGGCGTTAGCTTGACCGTTTGGGGTTGGTGGGCAATTGACGATTGAACCTGTCGTGGGACCATGATACGTTTCGGTGGGGGCGGTTTAAGTGGGTCTCGGCGCGATTTGAGGAGGTCTTTTTCATCAAGCAGTTCGACCTCTACCACCTCCTCAAACCCGCCTTTACCTCCCTGATAGTATATGAACGCCAACGCTATAGCAGTGGAGAGATAAATAATCAGCGAAATGAGTAAGGCATGGATTGATCTGCGGCGACGGGGCTGGGGGATCATGATTCCGTTCCTTATCAATCATCGAGGTTGGTCCGATACATGTATCTGCTGAACTAGTTCTCTCACTCGCTCAGATATACTATAATTCGCTCTCCCGCTTGGACCTTCTAGACGCATGGTTTCCCATACTTTTTCATATACTCCTGTCTTTATGCCTAGTTCGTCTAAGGATTTAAAAATTTCGCCGAAGTATTTCGAGGACTCAATCATGGGGGTGTGGGATTCCCAATTGGTTTGGGTACCTTTGCGCTGATACCTGAAATCGCTAGAAATCCTCACTTTTTGACTGCTCCCAAACCTGAAGGCTTGGGATTCTTATGATAGACTGACCAGTAGCGGTTGCTCTGTGCTATCTTCTTGATTCGACGATTCGTGCCCCAACTGCTGAGGTCTTACAGAATCTCCACAAGCGTTTATACTCTCCGTGTGTCCCACGGCGAGGTGTTTGAGATTTATAGCAGCGTTTAGGTCCCTGTCTTGGGTGTGACCACAAGCACTGCAATGATACGTCCTATCGGACAAGGATAAGTCGCTGTCCACTGCATCACACGCTGAACAGGTTTTACTCGACGGGAAAAACCTATCGGCTTCAACTATCTTTACACCAATTCTATCAGTTTTATCCTTCAAAAACGTGAGGAATGTTGATAGACTTGCATCCGACAGGGCTTTTGCAAGTCTATGATTGTTTAGCATTCCTGATATGTTCAACGATTCGATGCCTATTCGTTTTGCACTACTAGCGATTGTCGTCGTTGCTTTGTGGTGGGCATCTCTACGGACGCAGGTGATGCGATAATGTACCTTTGCTATCTGGTCTTTGACTTTATGCCAGTTACGGCTACCTTTGACCTTACGGCTAAATTGCCGTTGTAGCCGTTTGAGTTTTCGCTCGTATCGCTTCAACACTTTCGGATTCTCAAAGTATTGTCCCTCAGACGTGACAGCCAAGTGGTTGATTCCGACATCAACACCAATTACGGGCAAGCCCTTAATATCAGGTGTAGGATCCTCCGAAAAGGTATCTACAAGAATAGAAGCGAACCAACGATGTGCAGTCTTGGATATAACCACCTTACAGATTGTGCCGTGGAAGCGTAGGGGTTGACATAAGCGGACCCAACCTATTTTGGGAAGTTTAATCCGCCGACCTACAACAGCAGTTGTCCCTCGACCACTATCTGCTTGATAACTTTGACCGTGTGAACGCTTCTTAAACTTAGGAAAACGATTCTGTCCTGATTTCCATCTGCCTATGGCGTTGTTCAGATTGTTGTAAATCGCATGCTTCGAAGCGTTTTGTGACATTTCACCACACCAGTCGTACTGCTCATGCTTAATAGCATTGAACCGACGGCAGAGGTCTATATGAGAACGCCAATCGCCTTCGGCCAATCCTTGCTTAAAATCCGCTAAGGCGTGATTGTATGCAACACGAGCATATCCACAATGTTGAGCGAACTGTGTCGCTTGGACATTGTTTGGATCTAAAGCGATTTTATGAGTTTTTAACATGGGATTGTCTTTCTGTCTTTTGATTCCTATGTCGTAGGGTGTGGGAGACACCGCCAAGTGACGGTGCGACATTCTCCCACTGAAAGACAAGACAGTTATACCATCTTTTCACACAAAAACACAACAAAAATTAACCCTTGGGGCCCAAGCATAAATGCTTGGGCTTGCTTAAATGACTGTCAGAAGCATTTGCTTCTCCGGTATGCATCATCAACAGATGGAAAATAAGGGCATCTCCGAGTCGGTAATCGGATCGAAGCCAGACACGATCTGTACCCTTGGGCTTTGTCGTACCGGCAACAACGATACCCCCTTCTTCCCGCCAAGTTCTGGCTTGCTCCCGATTTTCAGCTACGCCAAGATAATCTTTGCCCTTCCACCACACCTCATGTAAACCCTCTTTGTGCGAATCACGCTCAATCGCTAGCCCGCCAATGGAGGCATCAATATCCATTAGCGGGATCCAGACGGTGCAGAATTCCACCGGTCTAAAAAAATAGTAGTCTTAATGGGGCGGTGTTGTAAAAGAGAACTTGGGACCATCTGCGACCTGTATGCTCTTCTCACCAAACTGTTGAATCTACTCAGAGAAGTCACGATTCGGAGATCGTTCCTGCTAAACTACACCGACACAATCTGTCCATCCTTCATCTGAATCACCCGATCCGCATCTTTCTTTAAGCCCTCGTGATGTGTTACGATTGCGATCGTGGTTTGGTGTTCTTGGCGCAGCTCTCGAACAAGGTTCATCAGATTTGCGCTCTGGCGGCTGTCAAGATTCGCGGTGGGTTCATCGGCAAAGATGATTTGGGGATTGTTGGCAAGGGCACGCGCAAAGGAGACGCGCTGCTTTTCGCCACCTGAAAGCTGTGCGGGTCGATGGTGTAAACGTTGTTCCAACCCAACCTGAGTGAGAAGTTCCACCGCGCGCTTTTCCGCCGCGTTCCCCTTCATACCAGCAATATTCATGGCGACCGTCACATTTTCTACCGCTGTTAAATACGGGATAAGGTTAAACAGTTGAAACACAAAGCCAATCTTCTCGCTGCGAAGTTGGGACAGATCGTGATTTTCATAGTCGATCTGTTCTCCATCAATCCAAACATCACCTTCGCTCGGTGTAAGGATACAACCGAGTAGGCTGATCAGCGTCGTCTTACCACAACCACTGTCGCCCATAAACATCACCAATTCACTCTCTTCGATGGCGATATCAACTTGGTCAACAGCAACAACCCTCGCATCTCCTTCGCCAAAATGTTTCGTTAACCCTTTCCCTTCGACAACGATTCCCATTAGGTTCCTCCCTATCCCTTTAGCAATCAGAGGTTTATCCACCTTTCGCGCTTCACCTTCGCGGATTAGACCTCTCCTCTAAATGCGACCATTGGGTCAACGGCGATTGCTTTTCGCGCAGCGAGATAACCGCCGGCGCAACACACAACAAAGCTGATAAGCGCGACAATGCCAGATTCGACCGGGTGAATTGACACGAAGATTGGCGCAGCGACAGCAAAGATGTACGACAAAATCAGCCCACAAACAACACCGGCCACCGACATCAGAACAACCTGCTTAATTATCAACGACGAAATGTAAAAATTAGACGCCCCTATCGCTTTGAGGACACCAATCTCTTGCGTCTTTTCGAGCGTTGTGACGTATGTGATCATTCCGACGATAAGTCCCGCAGCAATCCAGAGCATCACCCGTAGAAATTGAACAGCCTTCATTGGTTCATCTACATAGGTAGCAATAATATCGCCAAGCGTTTGTTTAAGGGTACGCACATCAATTGTTTTGAGTTGTTCATCGAAGCTTTCGAGTTCCTTCGCGGCTTTCTCAGGCGTATATCCCTCCGCCGCTTGAGCTATCATCATATTGACGTGAAGTGAATTTTTAAGCAGCACTTCCTGTGCAGTCCGAAGATCCATAAACAGCAGCGGCGTGTCGAGAACAAACATCAGACTTTTTGCCTTTCCAACCACTTTGAGGTCCCTGTTCCCGATCAAAATCCGTTCCCCGATTTCGAGATTCATCTTTTCATCGACGACAACCTCACGCGGCGGAATATCCGCTTCCGCCCATCCCTCATATTCACTGGCAGTAACCAGTCGTCCCTCGGTTAACTCAAACTGCGTCGGTCCCCCCAATTTGCTCGTCTTGTATCCCACAACAACCGCTTTGCCTAGTTTTCCACGAATTACAGGTCGCGCATGTGCAAAAACCAGCGGTGACACCGATTCGGGTTTCAAGGGTTGTGCACCATCGAGATAGGCAAGGTGTTCTGGGACAAGCAGTGAAAAACCGATAAATGCGCTGCCAGATCCTTCTGCGGAGATCCAAATATCCGCTCCTGTGAATTTAGGGTATTGCTGCGCTTGGATGCGCATACCATTCATGATTCCCCCCAACATCAAAATAAGGGCGATTAGCATAGTGATGCCAATCGTGGTCAAGATGACCCTTGCCTTGCGATAAGCCATGTCTTTCAGAAATACATTGTTCAATTTTCATTCTCCTTTCTATGCTCGCCTGCGCGTAGAGGGACACATTATGAGATCTTGCGATGATTTGAAACGGATGAAACATTACGATAGAATGAAGCGTTATCCACTTGAATCAACCGCTTGTCATTTTTATCAAACCGGATATTAGGTGCACCATCATTACCTTGGGAGCAAAGATTATACCAATGATTAAGTATGGTAGATTTTAAAATTACTCAGACACTCCCAATGCACAGCCAACCCCCTAAATCCCCCAACTCCCCTGACAAGGGGAGAAGATAAGAGGGGATCTTCTCCCTTGTCTTTCCCCTCTTATCAGAGGGGTTCAGGGGGACTTTGGAAATTTCGCTAGGGTCGGAGTTATTGCAGATGTCTATTTATTTCTCTAGTTCACCATAAATGATTAGGGCGTGTTGACATTTATGTGAGGTCCGTCCGCCATTCGTCGATAAGTGCCCAATGGTAGGGGCGAGGTTTCCTCGCCCAACGGGTTGGGAAACCCAACCCCTACAGGAATTGACCCAATGTAGGGGCAACCCCCCGATAGATCCCCGATAAGTCGGGACAGGCGGGATTAAGAAACTTGTGGTTGCCCAAAATACTGCCTCAAGCGCATCAATATTGGCTCAATTTTCAAATGTCAACAGAACCTAGGCAAATAATTTTTTCGGTGCCTTGCGTTTGTTCGGTTGCTCCACATTGAATGAACACCTCGACTCTAGCGACTATCGGGGCAATATATCAGTTACTATTGAGGAAGCATCGGAGGATTTCCGAGTTATTTCGTGAATTCTTGTAAGCAAAAACTGCCCAATCTGTGGCACACGCGAGGTTTGATGCACCGTGATGTGCAATTTAACGGGGTCATTTTATCACGGATTACTGGTCGAGGCAAGCGATAAACCTGAATATAGGCTGAGATTCAGGTTGACTTTGGGATACAGTAATGATATAATTTCGCCTGTTTTTAGCACTCTCGCATGGTGAGTGCTAAAAGTTCCGGCTTTTGAAATTGTTATATGCATGGGCCTGTCTTTAGTAGGATTTACCGAGAATCCGCCCTACGGTTGGATTCTTGCCAACAAAGTGCACAGATCCTGTCTCAAGATGAAGCGAAACACACGCTTATCTCTTAAAATTGATTACAGTACATTAAATTAAGGAGGAACACTATGGCAGCAAAACAGCTGATCTTTGATGTAGAAGCAAGGAATGCCCTTAAGGAAGGAGCAGATGTACTAGCAAACGCCGTGAAAGTTACGTTGGGTCCCCGTGGGAGGAATGTTGTTCTCCAGAAATCCTTTGGCGCACCCGTGATTACCAGTGACGGTGTAACGGTGGCTAAAGAAATCGATCTCCCAGATCATTATGAGAATATGGGTGCTCAGTTACTGAAATCGGTCGCTACCAAGACCAATGATGCGGTGGGAGATGGTACAACCACGGCAACCGTATTGGCACAAGAAATCGTTCACGAAGGGCTCAAAAATGTTGCCGCCGGTGCCGATCCAATGCAGCTGAAAATCGGGATTGACAAAGCCGCTGAAGTTATTGTTGGAGAACTTCAAAAACAGAGCAAATCGGTCAACACCAGCGATGAGATTGCACAGGTCGCATCAATTGCCGCCAACGATAGCGCGAATCGCAGCGACATTGGACAGACCGTTGCCGATGCAATGGAAAAAGTTGGGAAAGATGGCGTAATTACGATCGAAGATGGCAAGAGTGCTGAAACAGAGGTAGATATTGTGGAAGGTATGCAATTTGACCGTGGCTACCTCTCTCCCCATTTTGCGACAGATCCCGAATCTATGATTGCTGAATTGGAAGATCCGCTCATCTTGATTAACACCGGCAAAATTAGCACAGTTACGGATCTAGTTCCAGTTTTAGAAAAGGTCGGTCAACTTGGCCGTCCACTGCTGATTATTGCCGAAGATATTGAGGGAGAGGCTTTAGCAGTGTTGGTTGTGAACAAACTTCGTGGTGGGCTTAGAGTTGTTGCAGTGAAAGCCCCCGGCTTCGGAGACCGTCGCAATGAAATGCTGGAAGATATCGGCATTCTCACCGGTGGTCAGGTGATTTCAGAAGACATCGGAATCCGCTTGGAAAATGTTGTGGCGGGTATGCTGGGAAGCGCGAGGCGTGTTATCGTTGACAAAGATAACACAACGATTGTTGGCGGAACTGGTGCTGCAGAGGATGTTCAAGCACGGATTGGACAGATTCGACAACAGATCGAGGAAACGACCTCCGATTACGATCGGGAGAAGTTAGAAGAGCGCCTTGCAAAACTCGCTGGCGGCGTTGCTGTTGTTAATGTCGGTGCCGCGACAGAAGTTGAGATGAAAGAGAGAAAGGCACGATTTGAAGATGCTTTGTCTGCAACCCGCGCAGCCGTTGAAGAGGGAATTGTCACGGGCGGTGGCATCGCATTGCTAAGAGCAGATTCCGCACTTGAAGACTTTCATCTTGAAGGCGACCAAGAAACGGGCGTGAACATTGTCCGAAGAGTTCTGGAATCGCCTATCCGAATCATCGCCGAAAACGCAGGCTTGGAAGGATCCGTCGTTGCTGCGAAAGTCAAAGACGGTGAGGGAAGTTACGGTTTGAATGCCGCGACCGGTGAGTATGGCGACCTACTTGAGGGAGGAATCGTTGATCCAACGAAGGTGGTGCGGTCTGCAATTCAAAATGGTGCGAGTGTCGCGGGATTGCTGTTGACAACCGAGACGTTAATCACAGAGGTAGAGGAAGAGCCAGAAGAAGACCATGGACATCACCATCATGGGCATGGGCACCATCACCACTAAACCCTACAAGCACCAATACACTCCTGTCCCCGGAATCCGTTATCGGGGCACGAAAAAGCCATGCTGTCATATAACAGGCAGCATGGCTTTTTTATTTCCGTATCGATGGGCACATCTTTTCCCACTATTGTTCTTTCCCTGCTCTCTACCATTAACGCACACGCTAAGAGTCGTGAATATGTTTCAGGTTGTCCCATTCGCAATCGAGGCAAAAGATATCTGTTTGACTTAGATTCTGTATATTTTCACTCCCACATTGCGGACATACTTGGATTGCTTTGGCTTCCGATTGGTTTTCTTGAAAGATGTTCAGATAGTATACTTTGATTTCTCCCTCGTAGCGGTGTCCCAACGGGCAACGGATACGTTTGATGGAACGGGATTCAATACGCTCAATCATCTCTCGCAGAAACGGAATGCGACGACCACAAACCGGGCAAGGGTTTGGGTATAGTCCTTTTACAACGATAATGTCCGTGTCTTCTTCTCGAATCGTGATTGGAATGGAGAAAGCTCCTTTAAGCGCGGATACCGGATCTTTTCTTGCCTCAAGTCCCTGCTGGAAGTTCGATTCTTCCACAATTTTTTGATGTGTTTCGGGACTCAGGACAATCTCTGCTGGAATCATTTCCCCTCTGAAACTGAGCGTTATCGCGTAAATTCTATCTAATATGGGTGATGATTGAATTGACTCCACCCCCTTACACGTGTGGTTCGAGCAACGGTTTAATCTTAAAGTGAGGTATCGGGATTCGGAGATCCCTCTCTGTTCCGAGAGTTTTCAACCTACAAGAGAACTATGGTAAATTTTAGAATTACTTATACACTGCCAATGCCCATGTACAGATTAGGCAATCTGTACCTACAAACAACCGCCTAAATCCGTAACCCCCTAGAGCCTTTATCAGGGGGAAAGAGGGGACTTTGGCAAATGTCCACTTATTTGTCTAATTCACCATAAATGCCCCTGCCTTAAAATAATAAGTGCACATACAGTTGGATGAGTGAGGCAACGCTAATTCTACAGAAGATGGATTTCCTTGTCAACCCTTAAAAGTAAAATTTTGGGGTTGGTTATTGAAAGTAACGATAGACTGGAATCCTGTTGTACCGCAATCCGCTCCAGTATTTCAGTTGACGGTGTTTTCGGTATGGGGTATAATTCATAAAATAGCTGGAAATGAAGAAGGAACTTTGATGCGATTTACTTACCTGTGGCCATGGTGGGCGGTTGTACTTGGACTAGCGATCATGGCTGGTATTACGGCGTATGGGTATCTTCGCTTGAATCGCCCGCTGAGTCAAAGGTTTAGGGTGCTTCTCATCGGTTTACGAATTTTAGCAGCGTTCGTGTTGTTGATTTGTCTGCTTGAGCCGGTGCTGATTGAGCGCAAAGATATCACCCCACCAACAAATTTGCTGGTTCTTGCGGATACCTCTCAGAGCATGCGACTTAAAGATGTGGAACTGGCGGGGCAGTCTTCAACACGATTAGACCTTGTGAACAGTATCCTATTTAGTCCAACCAGTCCCTTTCTCCCAACCCTAACCGACCGATTTGATGTTCACCTATACCGTTTTGACAAACAACCTCATCAGATTTCCGGTGAGACTAGCTCACTTGATGCAGTGGGAGGATTAACCGATATCGCGGCTTCAATTGATGATGCTTCCAAAGAGTGGCGGGGGCAACTGCTTGCCGGGGTAGTCCTGTTCACCGATGGAGCGCACAACGCCTCAACGTCTGTGGTTGAGAAGGTGACTGAAACGCAAATCCCTATTTACGCGGTCGGTGTTGGCGATCCTGCCCCCCCAAAAGACCTCAAACTCTCCAGAGTCGAAGTCAGTCCTGTCGCCTACACGGAGCACGATGTGCCGATTCGCGTTACTGTGGATCATACAGGCTATTCAGGGAGTCAGACACGTGTTTCACTCATGATGGATAATCAGGTTGTGGATGCGGTGCCAATTACACTAACAGATGAGCCGAAGCAAACGATTGAGTTCGCTCTGACCCCTCAGAAGGAGGGCATTTTCCAATACGTGGTTTCTGTTCCCGTGCTTGAAGGTGAGCTAACCGCCGAAAACAATACACGAGCGTTCCCATTGAAAGTGGTTAAGACAAAGTTACACCTACTTTACATTGAAGGGCAGCCGGGCTGGGAATACGCTTTTCTCAAGCGCGCACTTGAACGCGACCCAAACATTGATTCGACCTGTGTCATCCTATCGAGCAAGTCGCCGAACCAACTCCGTGGAACGCTGTTAGCCCGTTACGATCGGTACTATCCACAGACAACCCAGCGATCCCGTATGCCTCAATTCCCGAAAACGCTTGATGACTTACTATTTTACGATGTACTCATCATCGGCGATCTCCGCTCAAGCACACTAACTCCACAGCAGCATACAGCAATCGTCGATTTTGTCGAAAGAGAGGGGAAAGCAGTCATATTTTTCGGTGGCCGCAACTCGCTCGGTCGCGATGGTTTTAGGAAGACCCAACTTGCCGCGCTTCTGCCGATTGTCATCCCCACCAACGGTTGCTATGTACGAGATGAGGATTTTAGCCTTCAATTGACGCAACAGGGGATGTACCATCCGATTACCCGTTTGGGAGATACGCAAGCAAAAGTCGAAGCCTTATGGCGCGATTTGCCGCCGCTGTCACGCTGGTTGGGTGGATTTGAGCTCAAGGGCGGGGCAACAACACTCGCTGAGTATCACTCAGACAGGAATCAGACGACGCTGCCTATCATGATTTTCCAACGTTCGGGATTGGGAAAAAGTCTTCTAATTGCTGCTGAAGGACTGTGGAATTGGGGATTCGGTGTATGGAATTTCAAAGATGAGGACGATACTTATCCCCGCTTTTGGGGACAGACGATTCGCTGGATGGCAACACGGACAGATACCAAACGGATCAATGTCATGACAGATTTGACAACCTATTCAGTTGGCGGTGAAGTCCAGATCATTGCGTACGCCTATAATGAGAGCTATCAACCGATGGTCGCCGCAGATCTTAAAATCGAAGTGACACCACCGGACGGAAAGCATTTTCAAGTCCGAACCGGTGTAAATTCACAGAGCATCGGCACCTATCGTGCTCAGTTCCGTGCAAACCAGAAAGGGACGTACCATATTCGTGCTTCAGGTGTGGATCGCTCTGTTTCACTCGGTGAAGACTCAACAGAAATCTTTGTTGAATCTCCGTTGGCGGAGTTTGAGAATCCAGAATTCAACGAAGGCCTGCTTAAACAACTCGCAGCCAAAACCGGCGGTCATTACACTCCAATTGCCGACGCTGCATCTCTCCCCGATAAGATTAAGCCGGTTCAAGAATCTGTCTTTGCGGTTCAAGAACGTGAGTTGTGGGATAACCCAATAGTTTTGATCCTTGCGGTTGGGTTCTTGGGGACGGAATGGTTTTTGCGCATGCGGAGAGGACTAGTGTAGTTAAAAGATATGATAGACAGAACCGCCGGGCATCAAATAAATCGCGCATTACATTTCACATTTTACGTTGTGTTGAGTATAGTTCTCGTGATTGGATCCGCCCAAAGTGCTGGTGAGCAGTTTGTCATCGCTCAAGTTCAATACGGTGGAGGTGGTGATTGGTACGGTGATCAGACCACCATTTCCAACTGGTTGAAGATTCTTCGGACCAGAACGGATATTGAGGCAGCGAAAGAACGTGTGATTGTGAAGCTGACGGATCGGAACTTATACCAATATCCAATGCTCTATATTGTGGGACACGGCAACATTCGCTTCACTAAAGAAGAGGTCAAGGCACTGCGTTTCTATTTGACGCACGGCGGCTTTCTCTTTGTGAATGACGATTACGGGTTAGATGGGAGTTTCCGTCGTGAAATACGCAGTGTGTTCCCCGATCAGTCATTGCAACCTATACCGAATTCACATCTCATCTATCACTGTTTCTATGATTTTCCCAATGGGCTTCCGAAAATTCATGAACATGATGGTGAACCCGCGCAAGGTTTCGGGCTATTCCACGAAGGCCGAATGGCCGTTTATTACGTCTACAGTTCGGACATTGGGGATGGTCTAGAAGATCCAAAGGTCCATCCCAAAGATACGCCGCAGGTCCGCGAACTTGCGGCAAAGATGGCGGTCAATATTGCGGTTTATGTACTGACACACTAAAGGAGCAGAAGATAAAAATAGAGGTGAACGCGCATGATAACCATTCATACCCAGCCCATTGGCGACAAAGTGTTGTTACCGAATGACGAACTGGAGAAACTAATTGAACTGGCACGGCAGAAACAGGAAATCAAATCCGAGCGTTTGGACACCTCTGATTTCCCGTCAGATCAGAAAATACTAGCGGCAAAGATGACCTACGACGAATTTCTCGAATGGTTGGACGAAGACACTCATGCAGAGTGGGTCAGCGGAGAGGTAATTTTCATGACGCCGATATCAATTGAGCATCAGAATCTAGGACGTTTCCTTCTATCATTGATTTCACACTTTGTTGACCTTCATCGGTTAGGTGTTGTCACTTATGACCCATTTCAGATGAAAACAGCCCTTGAGTTGCCGAGTCGAGCACCTGACATTATGTTCGTTGCAAACGAAAATTTGTCCCGCTTGGAAGAGACGCATCTAAATGGTCCCGCAGATCTGGTGGTGGAAATTATTAGCCCCGGAAGCCGTGGAACGGATCGAGGGGACAAATTCTATGAATACGAGGAAGGCGGTGTTTACGAATACTGGTTGATTGACCCGCAACGTCACCAAGCCGAATTCTATCTGCGCGGTGAAGATGGTATTTATGGCTTAGCACCTATCAGCGAAGATGGTATTTTTCGCAGCACTGTGCTGAAGGGTTTGTGGCTGAAGGTGGATTGGCTCTGGAAAGAATCAATGCCGTCAGTTTTGGAGGTATTAGGGGAGTGGAGGTTGGTTTAGCCACCACCTCATTCGTTCAGGTGCTTATTTACGCATCACGTTTTATGAATCCGCCATAACGCTTATGGAGGTCACGCTGTGTCGAACACAAATACGGAACAAACTTATCAAGAGATTATTAACCGGCTTCACTCATTGCGAAAACAGTGGCGATTGCTGCTTTTCTCCCACAGTTTACTCCGGTGGTTGGGGACAATTGCCCTCGCCCTTACCTTTGCCTTTATTATTGATCAGATTCTGCCTTTACCGCGCCTTTTCCGTATGGGACTGGTGTTGCTGTGGTTAGGGATCGGTGTGTACGCAGCGTTTCGATACTTGATTCAGCCTATATTCCAAAAGCTAACAAACGCTCGTGTGGCTGCTTATGTTGAAAATCACTATCCCGGATTTGAAAACCGTATTTTGAGTGCCGTTCAACTCAAGCCAGAAATGGAGAACAACCGCTTTGGGTATGGCTTGGGGTTCATAGAAAAGTTGATTGAAGGCACACATCAATTGATGGACGAGATCGAAAGTAGAAAAGTCTTCTCGCGGGAGTTGATGAAACTCAAGCGGTACGGTGGTTTTGCCCTTATCGCTTTTGTGCTGCTGTTTATTACCCTCTTCGCCTTCCCATCCGCAGCGAAGGATTTTGCACAAGCATTCAACGAACTACCCAAAACGCCGCAGGATATTCTCGTCGTCCAGATTGATGAGGTTCAGCCGGGGAATGTGCGAATGAAATCCGGGACAGATGTCACTATCGCCGCGAAAGTGACCGGGCACTTCGGGGCACCCGTGCACCTCTACTATCGTGTGGGAGGCGGAGGTGAAACGACGGCATCGGCGAGCGCGTGGCGTAATCTTTTGATGACAAGAGATGATACCGAAATCGCTTACCGTTTCACGTTCAAAAACGTCACACAATCAATGGAATATTACATCGCGGTGAAAGAAGAACAATCAGAACGCTTTCATATCACTGTTACTCGCGCACCAATCTTGAGCCGCTTTCAACTTAAACTCAACTACCCGAAATACGCGCAACTTTCCCCACAGGTACTTGAGGAGAATCTTGGCGATGTCACTACCCTTATTGGAACAATGGTTCATTTTGAGGGAGATGGAAATCAACCAATCGCTTCAGCGAGGCTGGTCTTTGAAGAATCGGATCCAGTCAAACTTACAGTCTCAGAAGGCACCCGGCTATCCGGCAGCTTTATCGTCCAGCGTAGCGAAAAGTATCATATTGAACTAATTGACATCAATAGTATCTCAAACTCGCAACCGATTGCGTACACGATTCACGCGATTGAGGACACTGAGCCCCAAATCGAGATTGTTGCGCCGGGGAAAGATGTTGTGCTTGATGATTTGATGATTGTTTCTCTGCAGCTCGATGCAAAAGATGACTACGGTGTGCAGAAGATTCAACTTGTTTATCGGGTTGAAAGCACAGACGATGACGTAGTGGTGCTTTTGAAAACGTGGAATCCAACGGATACGCCAGTTTTTATCGAATTTCCTTGGGACATTGATCCGATTGGGCTGTATCCGGGGGATATTATCTCTTACCATGCCGAGGCAATCGATGCGGATAACGTTTCTGGACCCAACATCGGCAAATCCAATATCTATTCGATCCGTTTTCCCACCCTAGCGGAACTTTACGATGCGGTCGAATCTGAACAGGAAGCGGAGATGCAAGGGCTTGAAGCGTTACACGATTCCCAGGCAGAGCAAACCGCGATAATTGATGAGCTGCTAGACAAGATACGGAAGAGCCAAGAACTAACCCTGAAAGATGAGAAACTGATGGAGCGGGTGCTCGAAAACCAGAAAGAGATTGAGAAAACAGCGAAAGATCTGTTCGAGGAGATGAAGCAAACCACTGAGCAGATGGAAAAGCAACAACTGTTCGATATGCAGACGGTTGAGAAGTTTCAGGAGTTGCAAGAGTTGATGGATCAGGCTCTCTCGGAGGAGCACAAGGAGTTGCTACGCAAGTTAGCTGAAGCATTAGAGATGCAGGAACTATCCGAGCAGGAGCAGAAGTTGATGGAAGCAAACTTTAACCAAGAACGATTTCTTCAGCAGCTTGATCGACTGAAAGAGCTCTATAAACAGATGATCATTCAGCAGAAGCTAGAAGCGGCAGTTAATCAGACGAAGGAACTTGCTGAACGTCAAGAACGTTTAATGGAACAGTTGGAAGATCTCGCTGACCAAGCTAGTCAGAACAGTCAAAGTAATCCACAAGATATAGATCAGCGTCTCAAGGGACTCGCCAAGCAAGAGGAGCGCATTGCAGAGGAGATGAACAACCTGCACCAAGCACTTGATGAACTGGGAGAGGAGATGTCGGAACTAGAGAATCTCAAACGGGTTGCTGATGAAATCAAACGGCTGAATCAATTCGCACGAGATGTACGGATCGCGCAAGACCTCCGATCTGCAACCCAACAGATGCGTGGTAATCAGATGCAGGGCGCGATGGAGTCAGGGGCGGCGGCGCAGCAAGGACTTACCGAACTACATCAAGGATTGGATAACGCGCTGGAGTTTATGGAAGGTGGAAATGCAGAGGAGACGTTGACTGCAATACGCGGGGCGGTGCGGAGTGGTCTTTATCTCTCAAGAACCCATGAGGAAGCGATTGAGGGGACCGACGAAATTTTGCAATCTGGACATGGACAATATTTACCGGGTGAAGTTAAGCAGTTGCAGGGATTGGCAGCAAGTGAATTAGGACTCGCAGTGGGACTTAACCTGCTGGCAGATCGTCTTTGGGAGTTAGGCACGAACCAGATGCAAATCGATCCCAAAACCGTTTGGCGGCTTAACGCTGCTGCCGATGCCTTTGAACGCTCTGCGCGAGCGTTGGAAGACCGGAAGCCGAACCTCGCTGTCCCGATCCAGAAGCAGGGATTGGCAGATCTCAATCAAGCGGTTGCGGATCTGCTCGAAGCGATGGATCAGATGAACCAGCAGATGGGTGAAGCCGGGATGCAAAATATGATGGAACAACTTGAACAACTGGCACAAAGTCAAGGGCAACTGAACGAAATGGCGCAGCAGTTGAACCAGCAGATGCGGAGACAAGGGCGCACGCCAAGCAACGAGCAGATGCTCCAACGGATGGCGTATGAGCAGCAGATGATTCGGGAAGCCACAGAACGAGTGGCAGATATGATGGAAAGGCTGTCGGAAGTGCTTGGCGATCTCAACACTGTTTCTGAAGAGATGCGGGAAGTAGAAGGGGAGCTTCAGAGAGGGAACCTGAATCAACAGGTGCTGAATAAACAACGGGAAATCTTGACACGGCTGCTTGAAAGCTCCAAATCGTTGCAGAAGCGAGAGGTCAGCAAAAGACGGAAGAGTGAGGTCGCTAAAACACCCACAGTCGCCGGAGATGATGCCCCTCCGCTCGATCCTAAGCTGCTAGAAACTATACAGCGAATTGAATCGAGTCTCAGATCTGGGGATCGGGAAAGCCTTCCGCCTCAGTATCGAGAACTGATTCAGCAATATTTCAAGGCGCTATCCCAGCAGACGCAGAAGAAATTGTAGATTGTCTCGCCTTTTAGAGTCTGTTTGAAAAGTCATCCCCGATAAGATCGGGATTCAGAGCAACATGACATATCGGGGTGGGGCATCTTGCCCCACCTACGGAGGTAGGGCACTGCTAGAAGGTGTCCTAGGGACTTTTCGCAGCAGTTCTTGTTCCCGCGGCGACAACGTACGATAGAACGACTCGGTCAACATTGGTGTGTCTTCGTTTGCTTCCAGTCGCTCCCTACTGATGTTGTACCAATGGCGGTTGTGGACGATAACTGCAAAGGGACGGGACGTATTGGTGTGGTTGGGCGTACCACGATGAATGGTACGTGGATCGGAGATTATAACGTCACCGGCTTTAAGCAGCAAGGGCTTGAGAGCGATATTGCCCGCATTGGCTCTCTCTAGCGTCTCGGTCCGGGGCAGATGTTGGGTACGTTCTGCCACTTCAAAAGGACCATTCTCCTGCGTCATATCAACGAACGTGAACCGTACAGACAGCAGTGCTGGAGGGTGGCGGTATGCTGGCTCCTCTTTGAACAGAAAAGGTAGGTCTGCGTGGACTTTTTGATATTCTGATCCCTGTATCGGTGTATCGGTGCCGTAATAGGAGATGTGCATGTCTTCGCCCAAGATGCGGCTGATAATCTCGATCACCGTGTCGTCGTTGAAGAAGGCGGAGTGATAGAATGGCGGCGCGAAGGGCAATCCAATCGCCCATCGATTGGGACCGCGGTTGCCATCGGGAACACGGGCGGCGACATCTTCCAGTAACGGCTGAAATGCCTGCCGGCATTCTTCAAGTGCCGTTCGGGGAAAATGGCTCGGTAGGATGCAGTGTCCGATGTCCAGAATTTCTGCGACGCACTCGTCAATATCGATTGGCATTGCGATCTCCATATCTGATATTTTGGTATGACATTATAATGATCGGCACTCCGTTGTGGGTAAGAATCTTCGTGAATACTGACGTTCAATCTCGTTTGTCGGTCTTGCCTTATAGCCGAGGGCGAACATTCGACGTCCAGTTTTCCCACCGAATGACGCATGCCAAGTTTGGTGACTGAAGAAGACGACATCGCCCGGCTGGGTCTCAACGGAGAAACACGGAATCTCATTTGGGAGGATACCAAACTGATTGACGCCGGGCTGTGCCACAAGTTGCGGTCCTCGTTCAGGGATATCGCAATGAAGCGACCACAACGCCTCATGCAAGGGACTGCGATGTGAACCGGGAATCACGGATAGGCAGCCCTCATCTTTTACCAATGGATCGAGGTAGAATGCAACTTTTACCCCCGGGTAATAGTGCCCTCTCGCTGCGGCAAAGCCGGGGTCGTCCCTACCTTTTGGGATGCTAGGGTCCCAACCTTGATCTGGATGCCAAAGCGTATCCCCCACACGCAGGCTGCCATCACTCCCTGTGTAATAGAAGCCTGGTCCCAGCAATCCTTCAAGTGTCAGGTTGATACGTGCATCGTTGAGCAGCGCGTTTAGTGCCGGTCGCTTTTCGGCAAACCCAGGATCAATGACAAACTTGCGAGAAAGTCTTCGCGCCTCCTCGTAATTTAATCCTTGCTGCGGCAGGGCTTCTGTCATGATTTCATCGTACTCGCAATCAATCCTCTGCATCTCCTCCGCAGCGAACGCCTCCCGCAGCACGAGAAAGCCAAAGGCATCAAAATGGGCTTTCTGTCCCTCGGTGAGTGTTGCATGCCCCTTCACTGCATCGCCATTCATAATTCGTTTCCCTCATTAAAAAAGCACCGGGAATGGTCCCCGATGCCTCTGTGTGGTGCGGTCCACCGTTGATGCCCCGTGTCAACCTATTTTCCAAAGCTGGTAGAGCTCGCACACCGCTTGCTCCCTGACAAACACGAATATCATAGCACAATCCAGAACACAAATCAATTGCAAAATCGTCGTGTTTCGCGCTTGAAAAAATCTCTACAATCTGTTATATTCCCTTGTTATCTGTTATATTCCCTTGTTAACAGGACCGTAGTCCGGTGACAGCACATATCTCACAACTGACATATCACTGAATAAAGATACCAAAAACGGCCGCCGATACCGGCAATGGGAGCGTTTTTCATGATTGATAAAGCCAATGATAATCTTGAGACATTTTCTTGGAAAGAACACCGGGTGCTGGTAGGAGATGGCAAGGGTGGATACCTGTCGCAGCCGGCGGAATATCAGTTCCTGCCACGATTTGGCGAAACCAAGGTAGTCCCCTTCGGTTTGGCAAAGATGGATAACGACGAGATCTTATTGCTGGGAGCAGCAAAGACTGACCGCATAACTTTTCAGAACGGTGAAGAGACGGTCGCTGCCATCAGTGCGGACGGTGGGGCGACTTGGAGTGATTATCAGGCGATTGGCTATGGTCGTCCCGTCATGTTGACCGATCTGGGCGGTGGCACTCTCAGTTATAATGACGGCGGACTGATGGCAGAGGAAGGTTCGTCGCTGCGTTTTAGCCACGACTATGGGCGCACATGGTCGGAACGGATTCCGTTGGCAAAGGCACCGGACGGGAAAGACTTCTGTTCTGAAGGGAATCCACTTGTAGACCGCGACGCTCAAGGTCACGCCACGCGGATTGGGTGGACGGGTCAGACGTTTCCGGACAACTTCAGCTTTGACAAAGCAATTTGCGGTTGTGTCCGATGGTCAAACGATGGTGGACGCACGTGGGAAAACCATAGTTGGCCCGAGGCGTGGAAATGGCAGGATACCTACGAGGGGGTGACGTATGAACGTGGCTGTGGGGAAGGTGCAATGGTTCGCGCTGCCAACGGTTGGATCATTGCCGCGATACGTACTGACATGCTTGGCAAATACATTAAGTATCACTACGACAACTTCGAGGGGACAGGCATCTCGGTCTCCAAAGATGATGGGGCGACGTGGTCGCCGGTCGAGCATCTGTTGGAAGCGGGTCGGATGCACGCCAACCTCCTCCGCCTCCCGAACGATGATCTCGTGATGACCGTCATCCAACGGTTAGATATCCGCGACGGAAAATTGGCAAGCCATCGGCGCGGCTGTGATGCCCTCATGAGCCACGATCACGGTCAGACGTGGAATTTAGACCGGATGTACATCCTTGACGATTGGTCGTATAACAACCCTGCCCAGTGGTATGAGTGTGTCTCCGGACACCTGTATTCGACTTCGATGGGCGATGGTTCGGTGCTGACCGCATACGGTCATTACCCCAACGGCGGTGTTCTTATCAAATGGAGAGGCTCATGTTAAGAAATCGTGCAACAGCCCGTAGGTTGGGTTGAACGCAAATTCATGAAAAATTACATACAGAAGAGACACTTGCGAGGGGTCATACCGCCTGAAGTTTCCGAAATACCAGTGAAACCCAACACTCCATCTGATGTTAAGAAATCGTGGGACAGAAACCGAGTTTTCAAGAAAAAACTCGGTTTCTCCAGTGGCGTTTTGCACCATTGATCTTTACCAGTCTCCTGGTGGTGCAGACGGTGCGCCGTAAGGCTTGTAGTTGGGTCCCCTGCCGTAACGTAGTGGCCATCCTTGCCCCCCAATCCAGCGAAATTCCTCCTTCTTTCCACAGAGCCAGTAGAACATGTGAGCACTTTGGAAACGGTTAGGACCGTAATCCGCAATGTCAAAGTCGAAGTCAGGTTCAATTATCCAATCCCGTTCGGGCGTTACGGTTCGCCAGTAGTTGTATTTCAACATGTGGCGCATCCCTTCCGCAGTAGAAACAGAGCGACGGTGCCAGATCGAGTAAACGGTGATGAAGATTGACCCTGCTGGCGCGGTTGTTTTCACCGCTCCCCGAATGTTGCCGTAGTGTCCCATATAGCGCGCGGACGCGTTGAAGAGGTGTGAACCGGGCAGGACCTCGGTGGGACCAAACGCTTCCGGTGTATCTTGCGGATAGTAGAATACTTGCAGATAATTCAGTTCCGGTCCCCATTTGGAGCCAGCATCCCGATGCCACCCCTGACCTGACATCGGGCACTTGACCCGATGCTGACTCATCATAACCGGTAAGCCGAAGTTTTTACCGAGTAACGACCGGACAGCACCGGCTGCCTGCGGATTGAGTATAACATTATCAACGAACCAATCCTCTTTGAGGATTTCGGCGGGTTCATAATAGGTGTTCTCCTCGAGATAGGCGAATGTCCTGCGGTTAATCTCATCTGGCACAACCCCCTCCAGCACAAGAAAACCCTGTTGGCAGAACTCCAATACCTGATTGTCTGTCAGTGTTGGAGCACAATCATACGTCCTGCGTTCTAAGTTAAAACGTTCTTCATCTGTCAGTTCCATTGGGGGCCTTCCTCCTGATGGATGATAACTTGAAGCGTGATGCGTGAAAATAATTGGTTCATTGGTGCAGTCGGACTAGGAAGCCCAACCTACGGGGTTGATAGAAAAAAAGAGGGTAAGGCGTGAAAAGAAACCGAGTTTTCAAGAAAAGACTCGGTTTCTGGTGCCTTTGACTTTTTAAAAAGGGGCTTGAGTTGGGAATAAGCCGGTTTCTGTTCCCCGAATTGCTTTCGCGCATCAGGGCGGTGATCATTCATCTAGGACTGATGTTACCATCAACCTCAAGCAGCCAACCTGAGGACTAGGCGGGCGCGCCTTCCTCAATTTGACCTTGCTCCGGATGGGGTTTACCGAGCTTCCGATGTCTCCATCGGAACTGGTGCGCTTTTACCGCACCGTTTCACCTGTACAACGCAGAGGCGTTGTAGTCTGCTTTCTGTTGCACTTTCCATAGCGTCGCCGCTCCTGGGGGTTACCCAGCATCCCGCCCTGCGGAGTCCGGACTTTCCTCATCCCGATCTCTCGGAACGCGATCACCTACCCAACTCAAGCGTTTGAGTATGATACCACATTGTGGGTGAAACGTGAAATGTAAAACGTAAGGCACTGCACTTCTGTGGTTACGGCATACGGAGCCCCGATGGGATCGGGATTCAAAGCAATATGCCTACTACTCTTCTCAAAAAATCTCGTCTTTTTCGCACCTCACCCGTTTATAACTATTGAGACCAGCTAGATTGAGGATAAGCATGGCAAAATCGGATGAGGCTTTGATGCTCCAACTCCAAGCAGGCGATTTACGTTCGTTTGATACATTGGTCAAACGGTGGGAGAAGCCGCTGCTGAACTATTGCTATCGAATGGTCAACGACATCGCGTTAGCGGAAGATCTTCGGCAGGAGGTTTTTCTCCGCATCTATCGTTCTGCCAAGACGTATCGGCCAACAGCGCAATTTTCCACATGGATGTATCGAATCACGACAAATCTTTGTCTGGATACCCTTGCCAAGCAACAGCGTCGAAAAGAGACTCCGATCGCAGCCTATTTGGAGTCAGAATCTGAAGATTTCGGCGAAAAACTCATCGATCCATCGGACACACCGGACGCGGCTGTGGTGAAGAAGGAAACCGAAAGGCATGTACGCTCGGTGCTGGTACGCTTGCCGGAAGATCAGCGAGTCGTAGTTATTATGCGACATTACAACGGCATGAAATTTCGAGAGATTGCTGAAATTTTGGAGTGTCCCATCAGTACGGTTAAGTCGCGGATGGCAGCTGGAATGGAACGTCTCAGTCGTATGTTGTTGAAGCAAGAATAAACTTCTCAGCGTTCGTCGCTGATTTATTCATGAAGGAGGTGTTTGCATTGGATTGTAGGTTTTTTAGAGAGCAGATTGTGCTTGAGAGCTATGATGAATTGGACGCAGAGGCAAAAAAATCGCTGGAAGTGCACTTACCGACTTGTCGTGAGTGTGAGCAATTTCAAGTGAGTCTAAACGAGACGCAACAAGCTCTTGATCAATGGATAGAGATAGATCGTCCAATTGATATTGAGGCGTTGCATGGGGCGATACAGTCTAAACCTTTGCCATGGTGGTCCCAATTACTTGCATGGCGATGGCTCGCTTGGGGAATGGCGGCTTGTTTGATTCTGGTCTTCAGTCTTTCTGCGTTGGCATGGATTGGTGTTGACCTCAAGTGGGAAGACAACGGTCTGACACTTAGGATTGGACAAGAGATGGTCCCGGAGGTTACAGAGCAGGAGCTGGTACGATTGCTTCAGGCGGAACGTCACGCCACCCAAGTGGAGATCGTAAAACAGCTTCAAGGGGCGTTGGATGAATTCAGCGAACAACTCCAAGTCCATCTAAATGAACGGCAGAAACAGACAGATACACAATTAGCGTTGATCTACCAAGGGTTGCAATCACAACGGGTACAGGACCTAGAACTCATCCGTCAAGAACTCCAGCACCTCGCCGGGGCAACAGAAGCTGAATTTCTTGAGACCCAACGCGCCTTTGAATTTATCCTTGCTTCTCATGTGTCTGGAATACAAAAGAATATAGAATGACGTCACTCGGATTATCAATGGCGTGTTGCGTAAAACGTGAAACACAAAACCTAAGAAGATTCACATATTAAAGGAGGATACAATTATGAAACTCTATATGACTCTCATCAGCACTACGCTTGGCGTCGGCTTGGTTATCAGTGCTGCGTTTGCACAAGATAAAATTAACTACACTGAAATGGTTGAAGACCTCAAGGTGATGTGTCGAATCATTGATGAAACAATGGACGAGACATTTGAGAACGATTATGTCAAGGGGGGATTTTTCCGTAAAGGTGGCTGTCAACACCTATACCTCAAAGACTATGGTGCTTTGTTCCTGCTTGATGTACAGTTTTCTGTTTCTGAGAAAGAGATGAAAATTGTTAAGACAGAGAAGAAAACGAACTTGTGGGAAAAACACGAGCGAGAAGTCCGGCATCAAGGTCAACTAGAAGAAGCGGCATGGGTGACCGATAAAAACGAATCGTATAGTAAGGAGAAGGTTGATAAACTCAAGGAGAAATTAGCTTATCTCGTCGGTGAGTATGGGTCTCGTATTGGTCAATTGGCGTTTGATGATACAATCTCGTTTGTGGTCTTCGGTTATCCTGATCACGCCGTTGACCTTGAAACAGATTTTTTGGTTGAAATGCACGTCGTCGAACACATTGATGCAGATGCGATGTCTCACGCGCGGGAAACCCTCGAAGATACAGAAGAAAAGCTTCAGGTGCTCCTCGAAGAAGCGGAGCAAATCCTAGAAGCAAAACAAAAACTGGAAGGAACCGCAGAACACGTTGCAGATGCGATGTCTCACGCGCAGGAAACCCTTGAAGAGGTAGAAGAAAAGCTTCAGGTAGCTGTAGAAAAAATGGAAGAAGAACTGAAGAAGGAAATCACAGGGCAGGAGGGCGAAGACGATGACAAAAAGGTTATCATCCAGCGGGATGAAACAATAATCATCGAGGAAGAGACAGTCGAGGAAATGGAAGATTCACAGTCCCAAAAGGGCAAACAGCTTCGTATGTTTATTCGTCCGACTCCTCCGGTTCGTCCGATTCCTCCGGTTCGTCCGGTTCGTCCGATTCCTCCCCACGGATTCCACGGCAAGCCGGCAACAACACTGATTCTCACCTTCAAACGGAGTCAGCTTGAGGGCAAAAAGGGAGCGGATTGGGAGGCTTTGTTGACGGAGGCAGAGATTATGGAGTATTGAACCGTAATGGAACGCATCGCTCAACCGAAGAAAATAAATCCGACATACATGAGGGCAGAAATGAGGTTTATAACGACCAAAGCACCCTTCATGAGTTTAGATTGGAGGCGGGGAAAGAGATAGATCGACGCTCCAATTGCGATCAATATTTCGATAGCCGAAACAATCCCACCGTGATGTCTGGGATCCCAGTAGGAGATTGGGCTATGGAAGCGGAATTCTAGGAGCGGGAAGAAGTGCCGATGCCCGTCGTCTTGGTGGAGGAAAAAATCGCCGGCAGCGTGTAACAGCAGACTCAGGGAACAGATGATGACGGCGCTGGATTTGCGCCAGTAGCCAATCGCAAGAAGGATGAGAAATAGCGGGATAGAGTTGAAGAGATCGAAGAGGTTCTGCCACCCCGGTAGGAAATACCGCTCCCTCCAGATTAGGTTTTGCGGATGCTTGAGGACGAATGCCTCCACCGCAAAAAAGATAAACATCGGCACATCTGGCAACACAGCACCAATGAGCGCGTAACGGTGGAGGTAGGGGGCTGCCTTCCGACTTAGGAGCGCGACGTTGATAATGGCGTGGGACTGAGTGTTCATGGATTCGTGTATTTAATCATTCCCTGATCCAGCATAGTTAGCAGTGCAGAGTCGTCCACATCAAGGGGCAGGGTAATCTTCGCACGACGGCGGCTTGACTCGTAGGTCGAAAAGATGAGCTCCGTCGTCTGAATTGCTTTTCGTCCGCTGAGCTCTGGCTCGCGTCCCGTTTTGACGCAATCAATAAGGTCGAGTACGGCGAGGACGGTATCTCCACCGGGCGGCACCATGTCGTCAAGGTTCGGCGCTTCCCAATCAGCTGCTCCGTGTCGGAGGACGCGCACCGGCGGCTTATCTCGTCCGCTAACTTCGATGATGCCCTCCGTACCGATGATACGATTCTGCACTCCGCCTAGCGAAGCTGCCCCCGTTGCAAGTAGACCTTCCACCCCATTTTTATAGCGAATCCATGAGACTCCACTCGTCTCTACCGGCACACCAAAAACAAGAGTTTCTTCGACTACATCAATTTGACCCATCACCCATTCCGCCGGTTCGTCGTTGTTATAGAAGAAGAACATATCGAACCAGTGCGTTCCCCAATCAATCATATTGGGACATGCCCCTTCAAAGCGGTAGACTTGACCGATTGTGCCATCGTTTGCCAATTCCTTCGCTTTGATAAAACTCGCACCGAAGCGGCGTTGATGGCAAAAGCTAATCATCACGTCATTATCCACACACGCTTGATAGAGTGCTTTGGCATCGCCCCATGTCGGTGCCATCGGTTTCTCGGCATGGATGGCTTTGATCCCGCTATTCGCCGCTGCAATAACCATCTCTTTGTGCAGGGCAATCCACGTGCAGACGCTGACAAAGTCGAGCGATTCCTTATCTAGCATCTCACGGTAATCTTCATAGGTTCTCGCAACTCCGAACTGCTCCGCGAAATTCCCGCGAGCCTCTTCAAAGGGATCTGCACATGCGACAATCTCTACATCCGGCGATGCTTGATACCCTTCTGCATGACCCCGTCCGCGTCCACCACAACCGATGATACCTGCTCTGAATAATGCCATAAAGTTACTCCTTCTCAGAATTGAAAATTGCATAAGCACAGGCGGTCCTACCGTGGTAGGAATACCTCCAACAAACAGCATTGACACCGTAATCTCACGTTTCACATCGGTTTCTGCGCCGTTATGAGACCTGAACCATCCTGCAATGTATCCCGCTTAAAGTTCACAAATCCAGCTGCTGTCAGCCAATCGTGATATTCATCTTCGGTATAAGCCTGTCCTTCGTCGTAGATATTGATGAAGATGGTGTTGGTTATAGCAGCTGCCCGCGGAGAGATGCGAGAGTTATCAAGAATACCGATTCCTAAGATATAGATCACACCGCCCGGTGCTATGGTTGCATTGATGTTTTTGAGCGCGCGCTGTGCATCATTTGGCGAAAGCACCTGAATGAATGACCTCAGAACGACGGCATCAAACGCCCCATGGAGTGGGGCTTCCACGACATTCGCCGTAATGACCTTGACTCGGTCAGACACACCTGCCGCCGTCACGAAACGTTGAGTAATCGGTGTCACATTCGACACATCTACAACCGTTGCCCGGATATGGGGGCAGGCTTTTACCACCCCGATGGCTACTCCACCGGAGCCTCCGCCAACATCTAACAACCTCTGACAGAACGAAAGCCCGTAGTTTTCTACCAGTGTGCGTCCTGTTGTGAGGGCCCCCCGGATGCAAACCTTGGTAGAATGTTTCTAACGCTTCGCGGGACATCTGCGTGTAATCGTGCTTGGCTTGTGGTTGCCCGGTGCGGATGGATTCCGCTGTTTGAAGCGCTGCATCCCACAAATCTGCATACAGCGGATGCACCCCGCCCATGTAAGACGGACTGCCGCGGACAAGGAAATGGTTCGCCTCGTCAGTGTTGGCAAAACGATCTCCTTCTACGGTCAACAGCTCGGCGGCAACAAGCGCGTAGAGTAGCGGCTTGAGTTTGGCTACATCCACACCGATGGCATCGGCGATCTGCTCAGAGCGCAGGGGACCGGCTTTGAGTGGAGTGAACAGATCGAGTTGCATCCCTGCCAGCAAGGCAAAGGACGGAAAAACATCCACTAGTTTCTGGATGGTCTTCGGTTCAGGGGGCGATGTCATGTGGGTGCCACCTTATCAGGGATTGATGTAAGTGTGTCGATTCATTGTAGCATCAAAGCATCTGCGTGTCAACACAGTATCGCTTGCCACTAGGGTCATTTATGGTAGATTTTAGAATTACTTAGACACTTCCAATGCACATGTACAGATTAGGCAATCTGTACCTACAAACAACCGCCTAAATCCCTAACCCCCTAGCCGCCCTTATTAGGGGGAAAGAGGGGGACTTTGGCAAATGTCCACTTATTTGTCTAATTCACCATAGTTTTCGGTTTTTTGACCGATTTTGGAATGACCCGAAGCCGTAGGCGGGGCATCCCCGATAAATCGGGATCCAAAGCGACTTGCCCCGCTGTTTGTAGCAGCGCAATTCATTGCGCGTTCTTATGCTAGCTGTCGATAGCATCTTTTATCCGTGTAATCCGTTAATCCGTGTCTATCCGTGATTCAGACAATAATATGGAAGAATTAGATGGCCCTAGCTTGCCACGACTATGAAGCTACTGGAAACAATCCCAAGTCTTTAGGCTTGGGTCCAACGACGTAATTTTAGTTACTTTTAAGTGTCAAAAATGGTATAATACTTACGTTATCCAAGCGGGGTGGTGCTTCATTCCGAGCCTTCGGGATGCACCCCGCACACCCAAAGCACAAGGGGAATTGGTTAGCATGGGTAGTATCCAAATGTCCACAATCAAAAAGAGTTGTGCACACCCTAAAGGGGGTCGGATACGGTCTAAGTCAGACCATAACTGCTGCACAAAGTATCAGGGAGTGCCCAGTTAAAGAATCTCCCTGTAGTCGGGTAAGTGGCGCGCCCCACGGCTTGGCATAAGCCGTGTTACCGGAGTTCGTCACCCAATGCCGGGGACATACACTTCGGGAGTGTCTATAAGGCATAAAACGCTGTCCGTGTGCTACTGGGAAGCGGATATTCTCTGCCGACAGGCGAGAAGCCCAACCCTTTAGGTTTGGGAGTGCGTCACTTGGCTGTTATAATAGTTTAAAACCGTGTGGCGGCGGCAAGTTGTAGGGAACAACGACCGTTGTTCCCTACGATGCTGAGTTTTTGTGTCGAGATATGAATCTCGACCTACAGATTGTTGATACCTGACAAATTGAGTTCATTTTGGAAGACTACATTTACGCAATATGACAAGCGACTTAAATTCTTTCATTGAAATACTCGGACGAGAAGCGTTGACGCAAATCCAACTAAAGAAGCTGCAGGTGATGCTTGCTCCGGTGTTGGAAACTAACCCTTTCTATCGGCAAAAATTGGGTGAGTCAGGTGTGAGGCAGCCGGAGAATATACGAACGCTCGAAGATTACCGACGACTGCCCTTTACTACAAAGGATGAACTTTCCGCGGATGGAAAGGTTCATCCACCCTACGGCACCAATCTCACATTTCCTCGCGAACGGTATATCCGTATCCATCAAACCTCTGGCACGACCGGCGAACCGTTGCGCTGTGTGGACACCGAAGAGAGTTGGGATTGGTGGGCGCGCTGCTGGGAGGCGGTATATAACGCTGCCGGTGTGACTTCGAGAGATCGGATCTTCTTTGCGTTTTCTTTCGGTCCCTTTATCGGCTTCTGGAGCGCTTACGAAGGCGCGCGGCGGATTGGGGCGTTGTCTGTTCCGGGCGGTGGGATGACTTCGCTTCAGCGGGTGCGGGTTATTTGCTCCAACGATATTTCAACACTAATTTGTACTCCCACGTATGCGCTGCATCTCGCTGAAGTTGCCGAGGCAGAGGGGATCGACATCGCCAACGCCAATGTCCGCGTGACTATCCATGCCGGTGAGCCGGGCGCAAGTCTACCGTGGACGAAGCATCGCATCGAAACCGCTTGGAATGCTCGCTGTTACGACCACGCTGGGGCAACGGAGGTAGGGGCATGGGGGTTTGAGTGTCAGGCGCAAGCAGGAGTACACTTGAACGAGGGGGAGTTTATCTGCGAGGTTATTGATCCCGAAACCGGCGAACCCGCCAAAGAGGGCGAGTTGGTCATCACCAACCTCGGCAGGATTGGGATGCCGGTTATCCGCTACCGTACTGGCGATCAGGTCAAGCTGCAAACTGAGCCGTGCGAATGCGGACGGACATTTTGGCGGCTCGAAGGTGGCGTCATCGGGCGAATCGACGACGCGCTGATTATACGGGGCGTGAATATCTACCCGAGCACCATTGAGAACATCATCCGTCGTTTCGCTGAAGTGGGAGAGTTTGCGGTGGATGTTTATCGGCAGGGCGCGCTTGATGAGATGGAGATTCGGATTCAGAGCAGCGGCACGGATCCGGACATGACCGCTCAAGTTGTTGCCAAGGCAATTCGTGAATCTCTGGGGCTGCGCGTGGTGGTGAAATCTGTGCCTCACGGTACATTGCCTAGCTTTGAGTTGAAGGCGCGGCGGTTTACAGATCACCGCCGGAATTAGCAAACCGACTACGCTGATTTTCGCTTCGGCGCATCTACTCCCGATCTCTGCATGAAATCTCGCATGATTTCCAACTGGTCCTCCTGCCCACGTCCTTCATCGCAGAACCGCCTGAAAATATCTTCGACCAGCGGACCGAGTTCGATTGGAATATCGAGTTCTTTGCCAAGTTCAACCGCCAAGTGCACGTCTTTAACAGCCAAGTCCGCAGCGGAGTTCACATCCTCGCCTTCTAAGAGCAAACCGATTGTTCGGCGCAGGTACATGCTATCGCCTGTGCTGGTTTTAATCACATCAAGCAGTGCTTGTGGATGAATACCCGCCTTGGCACCCATCGCCATCCCTTCGCAGACACCAGCAAAATTGATGAACATAATGAAGTTGTTTACCAATTTGGTTACGTGTCCACTGCCTACCGGTCCCATGTACGCGATATGGTCGCCGATGCTTTGAAATAGGGGTTGAAACCGCTCAAAATCTGCTTGCTCACCACCCACAAATATAGTGAGTGTCCCGTCCCTCGCGCCAAATACACCGCCGCTAATCGGTGCGTCGAGGACGTGAAAACCTCTTGATGCTCCAATTTCGGCGATTTTCTGCAGGGTTGTGGGTGAGTTGGTGCTCAGATCGATATAAGTACCTCCTCTGTTCAATCCCGCGAAAACACCGTTTTCACTTAGGACAACGGCTTCGACCTCTTTGGGACCCGGCAGGGATGTAAGCACCACGTCCGATTGGGCTGCTACGCTCTTTGGGCTTGTCCCCCACTTTGCACCAGCGGCTTCAAGGGTCTGTCCCATCTCACGACGGATGTCGTAGACTGTTAGGTTGTATTGGGCTTTGAGGAGATTTGTTGCCATCGGATTGCCCATATTGCCCAGGCCGATGAAACCAACTTTCATATCAATCCTTCCAAGGTTTGTTGATAATTTTTTTTACCGCGCCGCACGTCCATTTTTCTTGATAAACAAGCATTAATCACCTACAGTACCAACGGCGGTTGGAATCATAATGCATTATCCCGACGCTCATGTTAAGAAATGGTACAACAGAAACCGAGTTTTCAAGAAAAAACTCGGTTTCTCTTCGTGTTTTGCACTCTCTTTTTACGTGAGCGTATCTTGAATGCGTTAGTGGTGCCTAACGTGATTCGTCCTGTGTGGGAAACTCGGCGGGCATGGTAATTTCAATGACCTCAAAGTCATCGGAATACTCCAACACCTCATGCTTGATTCCGGACGGTTGATACCAAGCATCGCCAGCCTCAACGCGGATCTCGCCAATGTCTTCAAAGTCAAGTAGCGCCCATCCCTTGAGCAGATAATTCATCTGAAAGTCGAGGGCGTGGGAGTGGTAGCCCATGGGACCCTCACAAGATTGATCCGCACGGATGACATGCGCCAGTACCTTGCCGTCGGTGGCGGTGTTGATCCCCAGATCTCGGTAGACGAAGTAGGGGCGTAACCCCTTAGCCCAATTGGCATCCTTTATGTGCGAAGCAAACGCTTTGGCTGTTTTTTCACTCATGTTGTAACTCCTTTTCGTATGAGGTGGTAATACCCAACGTTTCTCATAATCAATGGTGCTAGTCTGCCATTGTTGATAACGTGAAACGTGATGTGTGAGACGTGAAAACGGAAATTTTATGTAAACCTATTTTAGGACTTGACAAACAGTTCAGATGAACGCTTGAAAGTTTGTAGCGTTAAGATTTCAATTCTGACGCAGGTTCTATTAGGAGTATACTTCCCTTGAATCAACGCGTAGGGCTATTTATGGTAGATTATAGAATTACTTAGACACTGCCGATGCACATGTACAGATTAGGCAATCTGTACCCACAAACAACCCCCTAAATCCCCCTTATCAGGGGGACTTTGGGAAATGTCCACTTATTTGTCTAATTCACCATAAATGACCCTAATCAACGCGGGTTAGGCATTGAGAAACGTCTCAATTTCTGATACTGTTGGTAAAGCAGGGATGACACCGATTTTCTGTGTTGTCAATGCTCCCGCTGCGTTGGCGTATCTCATGATTTCTTGGAGTTGATTATCATCGAGCTCAGGCAATTTCCGCACACCTTCAGAGGAATCCATTATTTGCGTCAGCATCGCTGCAACGAATCCGTCGCCCGCACCAAGTGGATCGACCACTTCAACTTTGAATCCATCCACATACCCTTGATGCGAACCGTTATTGTAATAACAACCGTGCTCGCCTAGCGTCACGATGACCAACTCTACGCCAGTCTCCAAGATACGCTCGCTTCCCCCCTCCAGTTCAGGAGTGTCTGTGATAAACTCCCACTCCTCATCTGCCGCTTTGACGACATTTGCATACGGCATGACCTCCCAGATCCAGTGTTTGGCATCCTCCGGCACATCCCACATCATCAGACGCAAATTTGGATCGTAGGAGATGAATGTGCCGGCCTCCTTCGCATACTGGATCGCCCTCAACGTGGCATCGCGGACGGGTTGGTGGCTTAAACTGCACGAACCGTAGTGAAACACATCTGCAGATTGAATATACGCTGCATCAATTTCGTCAGGTCTGAGCAGTATATCCGCCCCCGGATTGCGATAGAAAAGGATGTCCTTCGCACCATCCGATCGGGTGGCAACAAATGCTAATGTTGTCCGACGATCCGCCTCTGAGATGAGATGAGTAGTATCAACGCGGTTCTGTTCAAGCGTCTGTCGCAGAAAATCACCGAACGGTTCGTCACCGATTTTGCCGATAAACCCTGAATTAACGCCAAGTTTCGCCAAACCAACGGCGACATTCGCTGTTGCACCGCCCGCTGCTTTGGCGAATCCCGGAGCCTCTGCAAGCGTGACATCAATTGTAGTGGAAACAAAATCGATGAGTAGTTCGCCGATACAAAGTGCTTGGGGCATCTTTATTCCCTTCCGCGACCTGTTCCTATCTTCGTATTAGGATTGACGCTTGTGTTATCTTTCCTGACGTTGATCAACCGGTGTGAAAGGCGACGCTCGCCGCTTAGAAGATAGGTGTGGTTTAGGGAATTGATTGATCGGAACAATCTCAAATTCTACGAGCAGAGTTTGTTTATCCGTTGGTGCCTGAGCCAGTGTCAGTGTATCGTTCGATAGAAGTGGGAGCCGTGGCTGGTACAGTGTGATACTCACAACTGTTGCGACCACCGCCAATGAAGCTACAACAGCATAGGGGCGAACCCGCGTCCGAAAGCTGTAAAGCATCCATGCAAACGACGATTCCAATCGCCGTAAGACACGACGAACGGCAGAGATTCGCTCCTTTTCAATTACGGCGATCGATGCAGCTTGACGCATCAGGTCCGGCAGGAAATTGTCAGAGGTTTTTACTGGCTCAAGTTGGTGAAGGATCTTGTTTGTTTGCCGAAGACGCATCGCTTCATGTGCACAACTTGGGCACCGCTTGAGGTGCCACTGGATCAGTTGGATTGTCCACAAGGGCATCTCACGGTCTACATAAGCAGATAGCTGTGGTTGAACATTTTCACACTTTAGCATGGGAACTCTCTCCAATCCCGACTTCTATTAGGAGTGTTTTCATATTCTGGCGGGCACGATGGATAAGTGATTTCACGGCACTAACGGAGCACTCAAGGACTTCTGCAATTTCATCGTATCTTAGATTTTGATAGCTCACTAGAAGCAATGCCAACCGCTGGTTTTCAGGTAAGCGGTTAATTGTTTGCTGAATGATGATTTGTCGTTCCTTTTTTTCGTAGATTTCGTCGGGAAGCTGACTGACATCCTTCATCAGCTCAAAATAGCTGACGTCTTCATTATCAGGGATAAGATCGTCGAGATAAGCGGTATTCCGCCGCTTCCGATCCCGAATTTCGTTACGGCATAAATTCGTTGCGATAAGATACAGCCAGTTTTTGAATCGACACTTCGGCTCATAACGGTTCGCACTCCTGAAAACGCGCAGAAATGTCTCCTGTGCCAAGTCTTCAGCCCGGTGATAGTCGCCTATAGATCGATAGATGAAATTCGTGATGAGGTCTTTATAGCGCATCACAATTAGCTCGAAAGCACTCATGTCGCCGTTTCGACACTTCATCATCAATTCTTCGTCGGAGGTACGCAAAACGCATTCTCCTTCTTTTCAGGAGTATAAATCTTGAAACGTTGATGCAAGATTATAACATCAGAATTGTAGCGTATCAACAATTATTATAAACACCGTTAGCCCGTTAGAAGTTTCGCTCGGTAATTTTTGTTGACCAGCGGCTGATAAATTGGTAAGATAGCTGCGTGTTCGTTTCCAACCACAAAATCCAACGTTGTCCTGTGCTACGCCGAATTATAAAATGTGAAAATTAAAGGAGAGACAGCCATGAGAGTTGTTACCGGCGGAATCAGCCATGAGACTAGTACCTTCACTACAGTCGAAACGAATTGGCAAAGTTATAAGGAACGATTCTACCTGCGGGGCGAAGAGATGTTAAACATATTCCGCGGCACCAATACCCCGATTGGTGGATTTATTGATGGTGCAGACACTCATGGCTTTGAACTGATTCCGACTGTTCTTGCCACGGCACACCCCAGCGGACCAACCCCTCGGAATATCTTTGATGCCATTCTGGGAGAGATATTAGACGGAATCGCTGAAGCCGGTTCAATAGACGGGGTGCTGCTTGAGCTGCACGGCTCGATGGTGGTTGGAGACCTTGAGGCACCGAATGGCATTGATGATCCTGAAGGGCATATACTGGCAGCGATTCGTAAGGTGGTCGGCCCAGCGGTTCCTATCCTTGCGCAATTGGATATTCATTCCAACGTCTCTCCACAGATGGTTGACGCCGCAGATGTGTTGATTGGGCGGGAGACCTATCCAGAGATTGATATGGCGAAGCGTAGTCGTGAATGTGCCGATGTGCTGATGTCCATCGTGAATGATGGCAGACGCCCGACGATGGCACTGCATCAAATTCCGATGATCTGGGGGATACACCAAGTTACGGCGCACCCGCCGATGCGGGAGGCGATTGAGGAACTGCATCGTATCGAAGAACAACCTGATATCATTTGTGGTTCAATTGCAACCTGCTACTATTTGGCTGATGTGCCAAATATGGGGGCATCGGTTTACATTGTGACCGATAACGACCAAGCCTTAGCTCAGAGCTACGCTGACCAGTTGGGGGAGTGGATCTTTGAACGACGCGAAACGTGGCATGGTCCCGCACCGACAACCCGTGAAGCCCTGAAAATCGCCGAGGCGGAGGGGAAATTCCCGGTGATTTTTGCGGATCGAAACGATAACACCGGCGGCGGTTCTCCGGGTGATAGCACCGGCATGTTACAGTGCTTCATAGAAGCGGGGCTTCAGGACGCCTGCATACTTTACATCGTCGATCCGGAGGCAATCGCAGCGTGCCATCGCGCCGGTGTAGGAGCGACGCTGACCCTCGATGTCGGTGCTAAATCAACCCCTGCACAGGGGCAACCTATCCGCATGACAGCGGAGGTAGTTGCGCTATCGGATGGCGATTTCCGTTACGATGGACCAATGCTTGCCGGTTTAAGCAGTACCATGGGGCCATCAGCATATATCAAGCAGGAGGGTGTTCACGTGCTGTTAGTCACGCAACGGGAGCAACCCTTTGACACCGCTTTTTCGCGAACACTTGGACTAGAGCCGCGTCAGATGCGCTATATCGGCGTCAAATCTTCTGCCCACTTTCGCGCAGGCTTCGAGTCGTGGTCGGGGGCGATCCATGTTGTGTCTGAGCCTAGCGTCCATACACTGAGTGATCTGACCTACAAACGACTCGGACGCAAGCTATATCCCTTTGATGATATTTAACATCCGACTCTTAACTAAAGTTAGTACAATTTTTAGGGTTGTTGAGCAATAGTCTATATTCATTGATACACTTTTGACATCAATATCGGTTTATTGATACATATATCGCCCCGCCCCGATATATCGGGATTCAAAGCAACTGGGGCTAAAGACAGTTTGTTCGCAATGTATCTATAGACATTCCGCCCCGCTGGGGCTGCTCTTGCTTGTACCTGAAATCCTTTTTCTGCGAGTTACGTTCCCGGAAGAAACTCAATGAAAAATCAGAAAATACTTAAAAACAAAAGAGGAGTTACGCACTTCAGCTTGCAGTAGCGCGATTTAGTGAGCGGAGGTAGGGAACGCAGATCTGCGTTCCCTACGAAATGGTGGATTCACGGTTTGGTAATGTTTGAGGGCAACCGTAAGTTTCCTAATCCCGATAAATCGGGGGGTTGCCCCTACGAGGCTTTGAACGTTCAACTGCGTAAGTCCTAATAAAACATGAAACAGATAGAAATTGTACAAAGTATAGGACTTTTAAGGAGAACCTATGAAAATTCCAATTCTGTACGGTCCGCGAGACCTCCGCATGGAGGAACACCCCCTTGATACGGATAACCTGAAACCGAAAGATATTTGGATCGAGACCGAGATCTCCGCCCTAAAAATCGGAACAGATCGCGGCAACTATGAAGGTGCGGACCAGGTCCCGGGCGCACCCGGCTACCCCCGATGGGTTGGGGACAGCAACTTGGGGATTGTTCGTGGCGTGGGCAGCGAAGTGACCCGCGTGCAGATCGGCGACAGGGTCGTGACCCGTCAACCGCACCAATCCGAGTACATCACAGATGAATCAGAAAGCATTGTCAAAGTTCCCGATGGTGTTCATCCAGAGGATGCCGTCTACACCCATCTCTATGCCCTCAGTGGCCACTGTTATCGCAAAGCACATTTTCAGCCCGGTGAAAATGTGGCGGTTGTTGGACTCGGAGTGCTCGGACTGGGTGCGGTTGGGTTGGGACAACCCTTTGGGGCACGAGTTGTTGGCATTGGCAACAGTCCCATCCGTTTGGAGATGGCAGAACGAATGGGCGCGCACGCTGCGTTCCTGTATAATGACCCTGACCTCGACGCAAAGTTAGACGAATTTACCAACGGCATCGGTATTGATTTGGTTATCCTCACAGCAAACCCATGGCCCGCCTTCCGCACGTCTTTAGAGATTGTTCGGGATAACGGTCGTGTATCTGTCGTCAGTCTGCTTGGTCGTGGGGAACCGCTCCTCGATTTTAATCCGTTGCCGATGGAATTGTTCTATAACAAAGGGATTTCAATCATCGCGGTGTCAGGACCTCCAGGCTATCTGTATCCTACACCTGAAACCCGATTCAACAATGACCGGCAAGGGGATTATATCGTTTCCTTAATGGCGGACGAGCTCGTTGAGCCGAAGCGGTTAATCACCCATCGCTTCCATTATACAGAGATGGTCGAGGCTTATGAGATGGCGTACCATCGGGAAAAATCAATGTTAGGCGTCATTTTTAATTGGAAGGATTAGGAGAGGTTATGTCCAACACAGAGATATGCTTCCTAACCGCCACAGAGTTGGTGCGTCGTATCCGTGCGAAGGACCTCTCCGTCAGAGAGGTTATGGAAGCACATTTGACTCAAATCGAGCGCGTCAATCCGAAGGTAAATGCCATCGTCACACACTCGGATCCCACCGAAGTGATGGATCAGGCAGATGCCGCCGATGCAGCGTTGGAGCGCGGCGAGGATGTGGGTCTGCTGCATGGGCTGCCTGTAGCGCACAAAGATCTCGTTGAAACCAAAGGCATGCGTACCACCTACGGCTCTCCAATTTTCAAGGACTTCGTGCCTGAACACGACGCTCTGATCGTGGAACGCTTGAAGAAAGCAGGGGCTATCACCATTGGCAAAACCAATACGCCGGAGTTTGGTGCTGGATCGCAAACATACAACGAGGTGTTCGGAGAAACGCTCAATCCCTATGATACAACGAAAACCTGTGGGGGCAGCAGCGGCGGCGCTGCGGTTGCGCTAGCATGTGGTATGATACCAATCGCAGATGGGAGTGATATGGGTGGTTCGCTGCGAAACCCCGCTAACTTCTGTAATGTCGTGGGCTTTCGTACCTCTCCCGGCAGGGTTCCTGTGTGGCCCGCCTTGTTGGGTTGGTTTCCAATATCGGTGGAGGGACCGATGGCACGAACGGTACAGGATGCCGCTCTGATGTTGAGCGCGATTGCTGGTCCTGACCGGCGCGCGCCCATTTCCATCAGTGAGCCGGGGGAGATGTTCTCTCAATCCCTTGAGCGTGATTTCAGCAGCGTGCATATCGCTTGGGATCGGAATTTGGGTGGATTACCGGTGGATCCGCAGGTGACTGCTACCATTGACGCGCAACAAGGGGTTTTTGAATCGTTGGGCTGCGAAGTTGTGGACGCTGTTCCGGATTTTACGGACGCGGATGAGGTCTTTAAGGTATGGCGTGCTTGGCGTTTTGAACTCGCTTATGCCAAGCTGTTGGAAACCCATCCGGACCAGATAAAGGATACTGTGGTCTGGAACATCAAGGCGGGTATGGAGTTAAGTGGTCCACAGATTGGGGATGCAGAGATTAAACGGACAGCCCTTTATCAGCGCGTGCGAGAGTTCATGGAGACTTACGAGTTCCTGATCCTTCCCGTGAATCAAGCACTCCCCTTTGACGTGAAGCAGCACTATATTACTGAAATCGACGGGATGAAAATGGAGACGTATATTGATTGGATGCGGTCCTGCTATTACATCAGTGTTCTCGGTCTGCCTGCGATTTCGGTGCCCTGTGGTTTCACCCCTGACGGTTTACCGGTGGGCGTCCAAATTGTTGGGCGACACCAAGATGACTTTGGGGTACTTCAACTGGCTCACGCCTTTGAACAGGCTACAGGTTTTTGGAAACAGAAACCGACTGTGATTGAATAGTATAACTTTCAAAAAAAGGTGTTTCTCTTACGTTCACCACATAGAAAGGAGTTACAAATGTCTCAACTTACCCATGACGTTACCCGTTCCAATGAACTCTACCGGCGGGCCGGCGAAATCATCCCCGGTTGGACGCAATTGATCAGCCGACGCGCCAGCCAGTTTGCCAACGGTGTCAGCCCGACCTATGCCCAACGCGCTAAAGGCTCCCGTTTCATTGATGTTGATGGGAATGAATACATCGATTGGGTCAACGCGGTCGGTGCGATTATTCTCGGTCATGCGGATCCGGTCGTGGATACAGCGGTCAAAGATCAGATTGATCGTGGTAGCCTTTACACGCTGAATGGACCGGTCGAAATCGAATTGGCGGAAGAACTGATAGAAACCATTCCGAGTGCTGAGATGGTTCGATATACCAAAGGCGGCGGCGAAGCCTGTGCCGTTGCAGCGCGTATCGCACGAGGGACAACCGGCAAAGATAAAATTGTGTTTTGCGGTTACCACGGTTGGCACGATTGGTATCAAGCAGCGAATTACGGTGTCGATCCTGAAAGTGGTGAATACCCGTTTGCAGGGATTGAACCGATTGGCGTGCCCCAAGCACTCGCTGGGACTGCTCTCCCCTTTATTTATGGTGACCTTGCCATGCTAGAGGGACTGCTAGAGGAAAATCAGGGTGAGGTAGCGGCGGTTATGATGGAGCCCGCCCGCTCTGAGTTGCCTGAGCCGGGATACCTAGAAGGGGTCAAAGCACTCGCCCATAAGCACGATGCTATTTTTATTTTTGACGAAGTGTCTTGTGGCTGGCGGTATTCGGTTGGTGGTATGCAAAAGCCCCTAGGGGTTATCCCAGATATGACCGTTGTTGCAAAGGCGATGTCGAACGGCTATCCGATGGGTGCGGTCGTTGGTTCACGAGAGGTAATGGAGCCAGCCGGTCGTATGTTCATCTCTAGTTCCTATTGGAGTGATAATATTGGGACAGTTGCTGCACTGACAACTATTCGTGAACTGAGACGTCGGAACTCTGAGGTTCGCTTTAAGGAGCTTGGTGAGAATTTGCGTTCTGTCCTCGACGAAGTTATTGCCGCCAGTGGGCTATCGGGTGCTTGTACCGGTCTTCACACAGCCCTTGGTGTTTCCCTTGACTTGCCAGACGAAACGTTGGCTCCCGCAGTCAAAACGCTATTCGTCCAAGAGATGGCAAAGCGTGGCATCCATTGTTATATGGGATTTAAGGGAACTCTCGCCCACACCGAAGAAGATATCCGTTTGACCGCTGATGCGGTGGCGGGGGCATTGGGCGTGATTAAATCCGGTATAGACGCAGGAGATGTGGATAGTTTGCTAGAATCTGATCTGAAGAAGGATCCGTTCCGCCGCTTGGTCCGGTAGTCATCCTTAAATCCTATTCGTTTTTGATGCATTGTTATCGGGAGGTTTTTGCTTATGTTAATTATTGATGCCCACCTTGATCTTTCTTGGAACGCACTTCAAGGGAATCGGGACTTGCTGCGTTCCGCTTATACCATCCGTACACAAGAAGTCGGCACCCCGGGCAAGGGGCGCGCCCAAGGCACCGTTGCATTTCCGGACATGCGTCAGGGGCGACTCGCGGTATCCGTCGTCACCCTGTTCGCCCGTTGCACCGGGCGACCCGCTCCCCACTCGGATTATGCCTCACCAATCCAGTCCTACGGCGTCGCCCAAGGGCAGTTGGCTTACTATCGCGCTTTAGAACATGAGGGTCACATTCGCATTATTGCAGATCGCGCGACTTTGGACAGCCATATCGCCGATTGGGAGGCGTGGGAAGAGACGGAATCAGATGATACCCCGCCTCTTGGATTTGTAATCAGTATGGAGGGGGCAGATTCGATTCTAAAGCCGGATCAGCTAGAGGAATGGGTCGGAGGCGGTCTGCGTCTGCTTGGGCTTACGCATTACGGGCCAGGACGCTACGCCGGTGGGACAGGCACCGAACTAGGCTTAACTGAACTGGGACCGCCGCTGCTCGCTGAAATGGAGCGGTTAGGTGTTACCCTCGATCTCACCCACTGCTCAGATCAGGCGTTCTGGGAGGCGTTGGAGCACTACGAGGGATTGGTGTTAGCAAGCCATAACAACTGCCGGGCGTTGGTTCCCCATCAACGTCAGTTTAGCGATGCACAACTGCGAGCGATTTTTGAACGAGACGGTGTGATTGGTGCAGCTTTTGACGCGTGGATGATGCAACTGGGCTGGGTTTCTGGACAAAGTACAAATGAAGGGGTCACATTGAACACAGTCGTTGACCACATGGACCATGTGTGCCAATTGGCGGGCAACAGCCGTCACGCTGGCATCGGCACGGACCTTGATGGCGGTTATGGTCGAGAGCAATCCCCTTGTGATTTAGATACCATCGCTGATCTCCAAAAACTTGCGGGTTTGTTGGCAGACCGCGGCTACAACGATGAAGATATTGGCGCTATCATGCACGGAAACTGGCTGCGCCTACTACGCCAAGCATGGACCGATTAACACAGATTGCAATGAACGGAGAGAAATTATGAGCACCGATGAGCGCAGTGTTATAGATCTATTCAGCTTGCAGGGCAAAGTTGCGGTGGTGACTGGGGCATGTGGATGGTTAGGGTCAGCGATGAGCCGAGCCCTGGCTGAGACAGGCGCGCAGGTTGTAGTTACCAGCCGTGATGGGGGACAGGCTGCCGAATTTGCTGCCTCGCTGCCCGGCGATGGACATCTGGGTTTGGGGTTCAGTCAGGGTGATACGGATACGATTCCCGGCTTCGTCTCAGAAGTGATGGAGCGGATGGGCAAGATTGATGTATTGGTCAATAATGCTTACGGTGGCACAGCACCGGATATCGACAACGCTACAGCGGAAGACTTTAATCAGGCGTATCATGTCGGTGTAACAGCTTACTTCCTGCTGGCGCGAGATGTGATGCTTCATCTACGCGAGCATCAGCGTCCTGGATCGATTATCAATATCGCTAGTATGTACGGCGTCGTGGCGAGTTATCCGAGCGCGTACGAAGGGTTGTCGGCCGGCAGTCCCCCGAATTACCATGCCCTCAAGGGTGGTGTGGTGCACCTGACCCGTCATCTCGCAGCGTACTGGGCAAAATATAATATACGGGTTAATGCCATCGCTCCTGGACCGTTCCCTAAGCCAGAGGTACGTGACAGCGTTGAAGGCTTCATCCCTCGTCTGGAGGAGAAGGTGCCGTTGGGACGTATGGGAAGACCGGAGGAGTTAAAAGGAGCAGTTGTGCTGTTAGCCAGTGACGCCGGCAGCTATATTACCGGACAAAATCTGCTGGTCGATGGTGGGTGGACCGCTTGGTGACATACTCCCAAACCTAAAGGATTGGGCTTGTCGCCCGTTCCAATAGGAGTAGAATTGTGCTATCAACGAAGTTAGCCGCCCGAAGGCGGTCTTACAACTTCTCCTGCAGGGGTTGATGCCCCAACCCTGAAGATATTGATCGCAGCGTTGCGATCTCTATCTAATTCTGTGTGGCAGTCTGGACACTGCCAAGTTCTATCGCGGAGGTTCAACGCTTCATTTACTGCCCCACACGTGGAGCAGGTCTTTGAGGACGGATACCACTTATCAATGAAAGTGATTTTGACGCCCTTTTTATGGTAGATTTTAGAATTACTTAGACACTTCCAATGCACATGTACAGATTAGGCAATCTGTACCTACAAACAACCGCCTAAATCCCTAACCCCCTAGCCGCCCTTATTAGGGGGAAAGAGGGGGACTTTGGCAAATGTCCACTTATTTGTCTAATTCACCATAGATGCGACATACACCAACGTCTTAACGAAATCGGCGAACCCTAAATCGCTGACCTTACGTCCCCATAGCGACTTCATACCTGCGAGGTTGAGATCCTCCAGACGTATCTCGTCGTATCGGTCCGTCAGCGCATGTGCTAGCTTCCAGTGGAAGTCAGATCGCTGCCGTTCAATTCTGCGGTGGGCTCGCGCCAGATTGAGCCGTGCCTGTTCCCGATTCTTTGAACGTTTGCGCTTGGTGGAATGGTTCCTGTTCGCACGTCTGATAGCGTTGAGGCTACGGTTGAAAAACTCAGGTGATTCCATATCATGTCCATTATGACCGGTGAGATACCGTTTCAGACCGAAATCAAGTTCCGCATAGCGAGAATCCCGATAAATCGGGACCTGCGATTTTACCCGTCATGGCTCGATTGTGGTCAGGTTCTACATAGTCAGTCAGGACACAGATATAGACATCACCAACGGCGTCCCTTTTGATGGTGCAACGTTTCGGCGTGCCACAAATATCGCGGGACTTGAAATAGCGGTAAATGCGTTTGCCGATTTTGATACGATTATCAGGCAGCAGTTTCCACCCGACTTGGGTGGGTGTGAACGACTTGTATCTGCCGCGTGGCTTGAAACGGGGACGACCCCACCTGTGACCTTTCACACGGGCTTCAAACATTGCTTGGTAGCCTTTGTCCATTCGGGCTACCACGTCCTGTATCGCTTGACTCGGAAGTTGTTTCCAGTGGGCAAACCGGCGTGTCTTTTTCAGTTTACTGATATGCTTCATCAACCGAAACTTGCTGATGTATTTACCGAACATCGCAAAGTAGCGACGCTGGAGCGCGACGCAATGATTCCACACAGAAGCGTGTCCTTCTATCGTCTTATGCAACTCACGATTGCCGTGATTGGAATACAATTTGAACTTGTAGGTTTTCATGGGGTCGGCTTTCTGGCTTTCATATCCTATTCCAAAGGCTGGGGGGCACCACCAGGCAGTGGCGCGGAATTCCCCCCACGAAAGCCGCTATAATTATATCATTTTTAGCTCCAATGCGAATCAAAAAAACGGCTAAAGCGAAACTTATATCCCAAGGTCATATAAATCCTATGTCGATTCAACCTTCTGCAATGCCGCTACCTTCTCCTTCAAAGGACGATATACATACTCATTCATTACTGCAATCGCCCCACGATCGGATTGATCGCGGACGACATCTGCATAAGCCTCTAATGCTTCGCGGGCAGTAACCAATGCTGTCCCCGCATGTTGGATTGCTTCAGTAGGCTTTTGGTCAGTTTCTGCAATCGCAGCACGACGGACCGCAGCGATCATATCCAGATAACCGATACCGAACCTTAGACGCCCAATCCAATAATCCACGTAACTTTGTCCCGACGGTTGCGCTTTTTCCCGCGCCCGGTAGGCGGCATCTAACGCCCGTTGATACCCCTGCCGGTCCGCAACCAGTTCATCGGCCATCGGTTGAGGCGTCCAATGCTTGGTCAGCATACCGGGTACCGGAAAGGTCAATCCCAGTCCATGTTCCTCTAGCGCAACGGTCGTCACCTCCACCTCACGAAATGTCGTCAACATATCCTCAATGCACCCCGCTCCACAGACAGCGCGGATCTGATCTCGATAAACGTCCTCGTGCCTTAATCCTTCTTCCCACGCTGCTTTCGCTAGATAGGTAACACATGGATCGTGATCGGCGATAAGCCAATAGCGGGTGGAGAACCCTGCCCAACCGTACCGGCACAGGTCCTGCGTCAACTCATAGAGGGAACCTGTCGCCAATTGTGGTAACAGTCCCACGTTGTCATCGTGGAGTGTGTAAATCAGGCTGCAGGCGTGTTCTCGACTCGGAACGCTTTCGAGGACTTCCCGCCGTTTGACAATGCGCGATGCGGTGTAGTCCACGAAGTTCAGCGTTTCCCAACCACAAGGCACAAGGCTCTCAAGTACCGGAAAGAGTTCTTCCGCTACGCTGTTGTAGATAAATTTCATGTCGGGATGGCGGGACTCCTTGAGAGCATAGATCTCATTGAGGAGTCGGTCGTAGAAGTAGAGGGCAACAATGTCGCCTTTGACTTCCTGTAAAGCACGCTCTTCTCCGCCGGGATATGCGTCGCGTTGCGTCGCAGCAGTTAATACATCATCAAGCGGGCGTTGCGATGAAATGCAATACTTGGCGTCTAGTGCCTGCCATGCCCGTTCATACAACCCCGACCACTGCCGAAACTCTGGCATCCCTAACGCCACATAATCTACTTCAGGATAAGTATCCACTGTCGCTCGTAGCACCGCCGTTGCGAGTTCGGTGAGTGCGGGGTCATCGATATCGGTCTCTGCGCTTGGCACAACGGTCAACTCCGCTAACTGATGGACTTCTTGGGCATCTTTGAGTAGCGGTGCAAACTCAGGCGGAAATTCGGTCAGTGTAGCGACGATGGCACATTCCATCCCGCGCTGGTGCGCGTAGTCTATTAGGTTATGTATCAATTGCTCACCCGCCGCCGTAAATGCCTCATAACTCGCACCGCGTGGCAGGTCGGGATTCCAAAATTCTTCCTCGTCGCCGAATAGGTGACGTCCCACCATATCATCGGTGATGGGATAGTGGAAATCGAACCAGAGCGTCGCCGATTCTCGCTTGACTCCTTTGACCTCGTAGTGGAGAAAGGGTTGCCAGGGCCAAACGGACAACAGAATGCGGTTAAACTTGAGTTTCGCTAGTTGGTCAAGCACGGCGCGATAATCCGCCATGCCCCACGATTCGGGACCGCACGCAAAATCGTTGATAACGCGCCACTGACGAACCGACAACGTTGGCTCCATCACGATGTCCACATCAGGAAGATGGAAGGTGTCAAGCGGCGGTAACACGTCGCGGTGCAAAAGATAACGCACTCCCCAGCGTTCTACCAACTCATACACCGCCCACAATGTCGCACGCGGACTACCGCCCCGAACCACCAACGATGGACGTCCTTGAAACTGCACACGGCGTAAGATGAAGCCCTGTTCGCCGACCGGTGGAAACACATCTTCTTCCGTCGTGCCCTGAACAGCAACATCGGCGTCGAAGCTGCCAATGAGGAATAGTGTTTCTGCTTCTGCAGCAACGCTCGACATTGGGCGGGTTTGGAGGCCAAACAGTTTCTCAAGGTAATCGCAAAGTTGTTCTGCAGCGAAACGTTCCAACTCAGGGGCATTCTCACTGATGATCACAGCGACCCCCGTATCATCGTTCGTGTCCGTATGATCTGTTTGCATCTGGTTTTTCCCTTCCATTTCATCGTGAGAAAAAACGGAATTTGTGTGAATTGAGCCTATTGCCAATTAATCAGAGGATAGCTTTTTAATTTTACCATCTTTAGAAAATTCGAGCACCGTCCCCGCCATGATTAGCTTGCCTTTAGGGGATTTCCAATCCTTCGCTAAAACTGCACGCCTGAGATGACCATTTTCAAAGTATACCACCCAAGTACCAGCCTTCAGCCAAAGACCAGCAGGTGATTGCCAGTCTCGATTGAGCGTAAGACCGACGACTTGTCCATTCTCAGTGTACTGAATCGGCGTATTTGCTCTCGCTTGGGTCCCATCAGAAAATTCTCGGTCTTCAGGAAACACGGCTGTCTGTGGATTGCCGTTTTCATAAGATTGCAGGACGTGGGGTTTCCCACACTTTTTTAATAAGACCCTAGAAAACATTTGGTCGGAGGGGAAAGCCTTTTCCTCGTGTCGATACTTTTCCAAGAAGGACATCCATGTTTCTGAAGTCGCATTGGCTAATGATGAATCAGCAAAAGGTGAATCCGTATTAGATTGTTCAATTAAAGGAATTAAATCAGGATTTTCTTTCAAAATCTTTGCCAGCCAATCGAAACTTAATGGGGTTAAAAGCAATGAAGTATTGTCCTGATCGATTTGGACTTTATACACAACGTGAACCGGTCTCCAATGCGACATTGACCAGAGCGTGAACATGGTATTTGCGAGAACATGCGGATCGCTATATAGAAGGTCTTCATTTTCAAAATCATCATCCAGGTCCAAATTAAAATTTGCCATGACGATGTCAGCAAAGTATGAATCTTCTATCTGAAAAAACTTAATCCGAGCAACAGAGATTTTCCCATTTTCATCGAAAATTTTTAACCTGCTGTCCTCTAAAATCCACGGCTTTATATTTATTTGGGAGACGCTGTCATCCTCAAAAACGAAAAAAGAGAGCCATTCTCCTTCGAGTTGCGGAAACTCAACAACAGCATCTTCTGTGTAGAAGGGGTTTAACGACTGCACAGGATTGTCAATGTCAATGCAGCCTGCGAATATACTGGATAACAAAACGAGTAGGAACAGATATAGCTTCGCAGCAGCGGTCCCCGAATTCACCGTAAAAACGAAACGAATCTTCCACACTGCCGAAGTAACTTGAGATATTCGCCAACTTATGCTGTTGTCTCTGCTCATAATCGACATTCCTCCTCACTATGTCAAGGATCACATTTATGATGCTAGGCCGGCTCAACCTGTTGGAATAGCAGGCATCAAGAATATGTTAGGGTGACTGTTTCCTGTTTGACAATCTCTTTGATGTGTTTATAGGGTGCGACCTCGATCAATTCCAGTGTCTCCGGTGACAATTTTGTCTGAATTTCGTCTGGGAACGGGTCAAAGGTCCCATAGGTGGTGTACTGCGGCATGTAGCGCAGTATGAGGAAGCGGCGGTCTCGATCTTTCGGTTTCCAGACGAGGACACCGTGGGTGAGTAATTCCGAGATAATTACGACATCACCGGCACGCGGTGTAATATTAGCCACGGCTGGATGAGGTTCCGGGTCAATCTCATCGCTGTCCGGGACAAACAGATCCGGTGGGCGTAAAAACTCGCTTTTGTGGGAACCCGGAATCACGACGAGTCCTCCATCACCGGGCATCACATCGGTCAGATAGAAGAAGACAACGAAAAAGTCACAGTAAATCTGTCCATCTTGGCAGAAATAACGGGGCATTTCCGGTCCACCACCCCCTTCTCGCGCACAGTGCAGCGGGTGAAATCGTTGCCCATGGGTATTTCGCCCCAACGAGCCGCTGGTGAACCGGGGTTTGTCGCCGGTCAACTCCTTAATGATGGGCCAGGTCACCGGATGGAAGCAGAGAGACTCCAGTGCCTTGTCGAATGCAAAACCGTGGGAATAGGGGGTAAAGTCTGGACGCTCAAGATTTGCCCCAAATCCAGGCTCCCATTTTTCGGGTGGGGTACGGATGTAGCGATCGGCTGCACCTTGGGCTTGTTTTAGTTCTTCAGGATTGAGCACATTTTCCAAGTGAAGATAGCCGGTCACATCAAGTAGGTAGCGTTGTTTGGGGGTCATTGAAATCTCCGATAGTGGTCAAATAGTGCAGCACCTTGTAGGTAGTACAGGGTTTGGTGAATCTTATGTTCGGTTCTCTGTAAGTTCTGTCGTCACTTCTTCCTGATCTGCGGGGGAATAGAAATAAGATCCGGGTTGCCATTCCCCGATATCTCTGAGTAATCTTCGCTGCCGAGGTGTACATCGTTCCAAAAGTTCTGGCGACACCTCTTTATAATCGCAAGCACGGAAGCAGTGGCGGTTGTAACAATAAATGAGTGTTTTGCGGGCATGGCTCAATCTGTTGCTCGCTGCGCCGTGCCACAACGCATGTGGAAAAACCGCTGCGTCCCCGGCTTCCACACAGAGTTGCACTGCCTCAGTGTTGTGAGGACTTTCTGCGTTTCCAAGTTGAGTTGTCGGAAAGGGACGGTGATGGCTGCCGGGGACAATTGTGAAGCTCCCACGCTCAGGGGCAGCGAGTGATGTTAGAAAATATTGAATCTTAATCTGTAATGGGAGGCTATTGTTATCAACTCGTATGCGTTGCATTGCTTGACCACCATCCGGGTGCAGCGCGTGCGCAAGCCCTTTACCTTCCGGGTTTGGCGGCCGAATCACGGCTTGAGACATGCTTAACTGGATGAAAGGACCGAGGAGTTCGAGCACAACCGGAAATGTTGCAGGATGATCTATCAGTTCAATGAAAATATCCCTATCCTCAATGATGTTTAGTTTATTAAATCCAGCATACGGCTTCACGTCAGATTCATTTTGCGATCCTTCGGAGGATAGCTGCTTTCGATGTTCCTCATCCATCTGGTCAACAACGGTTGTCAGCTTTTTGATTTCTTCCGCAGAAAGCACACCTTTTAGAACAAGATAGCCATCTTCCTTCCATTGATCTTTTTGCTTTTCAGTTCAAGCTCCTATTTTCACGACAGTCTCCCTAAGCACTTAACGTTTTTAGGACTTACGCAGTTGAACGCTCAACGCCTCCGTTCCGACTCCCTCTAACTCCCCCACCCCGGTCACGGGATACTCTCGGACAAACGGGGGAGAACCATCTGTAGTTTGGCGATTTATCGCCGCAGAACACAATTTCCAACGCTCGATGAATCCCCGATTTATCGGGACAGGCGGGCAACTACAGTCAATTCGTAGGCTTGTAGTAAGTCTCGGACTCTCGGAACGGAGGCGATTTATCGCCCGTACCCCCTCTAACTCCCCTACCCCCCTTTATCCCCCCGCAAGCAGGGGGAGGGAGGGGAGAAAGCAATGAATTGCGCTACTACAAACTGAATGCGTAAGTCCTATATTGTTATATTCAGTGCATTTGAGTGGGTTCATAACCCCTATTATAACGCAAGTTGCTAGTTCTGGTGCCGCTGCCTGTCTGAATCAGGATTCTCCCCGATAGATCGTCCGATAAATCGAGACCAGGGGGACAGGCTGGATTGAAGGATTTACAGGATAGTTCCTGTGAAACGACCTATAACACGAATGGACCCAAGTGGTCTGACTATGGACATTGCACACCAACACGATTCAGAGGTTTGGCAGGGCACTGACAGGTGAAAAAAAATATTTTCAATGCCCTATACGGGTATTCACAATTTGCGGGTGTGTCGAGCATCCCGATGGCCTCTATACTTTAGCGGTTTTACATAAGCGTGCTATGCTAAAGCGGTTGCCTGTGAAAGGTCTGTTGGCCTGCCATATTCGCATTGATTAAGGTTTGCTGATGCCATATTCGCATCGACTAAGGTTTCACCTGCCATATTTGCATCGATTTATGAGCAAGGTTCCACATAAATGTCAATACGCTCTAGCAACTTGCGTTATTATAACCTATTTTCTGACCATGTTGTAAGTCCTAGTTTTGTATCTTTTGAACACAAACTTTGACCATTCGCCAATCCAAATGAAGCACTGCGCATCCTCTTACAACGAATTACTCTAATTCTTCTTGTGTTTTGCCTACGCTTTCGATATAATAAAAGCATAAAATCTTGGTATACTCTTTTACTATTACCATGGATTTCAGATGAGACTCAGATCCTGCGAATTTGAAACACAATAGGTAGAAATCTGGGTTAGAGTCAATACCATATTCTAACGACTATCGGGAGTGAAAATCTTATGGCAAGCGAATCAATGGCTATCCGTGACAACGCGGGTGCAAAAATTATTGATGTGAATGAAGATCTCGGAAGTTATGCTGCTGCCGATTTGCGAAAAACAATCGATGAGCTAATTAACGGAGCAGCACAGAAAATCATCGTGAATTTAAGCGAGGTCCAACATATTAACAGTACGGCCATCGGTGCGATGGTTGGTTCTGCAAAGCGACTCCGCACGAGTAGTGGAGACCTCAAGGTTTACGGTCTGGCGGAGAATCTTAAACGGACATTTGATCTGGTGGGAGCTTCTAGCGTTCTCGAAATCTATGATTCAGAGAGCAGTGCGCTCGCTGCGTTCTAGGCTGCCCTTTAGATATTGGTGTAAAGAAAAAACTTCAAACGCTAGGGCTTGGTTTGTATGTATAACGTTTGCGCCAAGCCCTTGGCTTTTCGACTTGGTGTTCTGGTATGACTCAAGCACAAAAAACGGAACAGGAAATTCTCAAACTCACAGTTCCTAGCTGCCTAAAGTATATCCGTCCAATCCAGATGTTTATCGGACAATTGGCACAGCAGCTTGGGTTTTGCCGGACCCGTATCTATGATATTGAACTTATTATTGATGAAGTTTGTAGCAACGCCATCGAACACGGTTCAGAGACCCCTGATTCAGGAATTGATTTGACCCTCATGTTCGATGCAAGCAAATTAGAGATTCATGTTCGAGACAAAGGCAAATCTGTACGGAAGAATTGGCTGGCAACAGGGAGGCTAGATGAAGTTTCTCAAAAGATGACTCCTGACGGTGAACGTGGACACGGCATCTTTCTCGCGGAAAAGCTCTCAGACTCCCTTGAAATACTGACCAATCCTCTCGGAGGAACTGATGTTCAAGTTGTTTTCTACTTTTCCACAAGCAATGCTTCTCAACACGTGAAGGAACAGACTAATGGAATTTAACATTCGTCACAGGGCTGGGGTTATCATTTTCAGTCCAAGTGGTGAAATCATTGGAGATGCCAGCCGTGATTTTCGGGAAGTAGTTGCCGAGCAACTTGCTTCGACTTCTGAGGCACCCAAATTTTTGTTTGATTTCGCTACCACCCCAATGATGGATAGTACTGGACTGGGAGTGTTAATCGGAACACGTTTAACTATTATGCCTAAAGGCGGGCAGGTTGCCCTCATCAATCCTAGCTCGAAAATTAAAACACTTATCGCTGCATCGAAATTAACCACGATGTTTGAACAGTATTCAAACGAGGATGAAGCGATAGCTGCGCTGACAACCGGTTGAAATGGCATAGAGGAATTGGATGGAAGTGTCGTATGTGGTTTATGGCGTGATACTTCTATGCAAGCCTTTTAACCATCTTGACGAGCGTGCCAGACTTTTCGTAGGTAACATCATCCATACATGATTCGATCAGAAACAGCCCTCTCCCACTACTTTTGAAGAGATTTTCGGGCTGCATTGGATCTGGAACTTGTTCACGGTCAAAACCTGGTCCTTCATCTTGGATGACAACTGTAAACAGATCTGGCTGAATAATGAATTCAAAATATGCGCGTTTCTCTGGATCTTCCTGATTCCCATGTTTTATCGCATTGGTGGCCGCCTCAACTACTGCCAGATTGATTTGGTCTCTTGACTCTTCATCCAACGCCATCTGGCTGAGAATTTCCATAATGACAGCATGCAAGGTGTGAACCCACCGTAGTGAACTGGGAACGTCTAGGCGAATCACTTGTGCAACTGCTTGTTCCACTTGGTCTTTTCTCCCATATCATTTGGTTAGCCATTGCCGGGTCACAAAGTGGAGAGTATACGATACCGAAGACGCATGTAGGTAGGCATACCTATTGTTATTGTTATTTGACTGACTGATTTTGAAACACTTTCGCATAATCGCGGGAACATCATCCTGAAGAGGTAATAATCTTATGTCAGAAGAATCATCGCGCATCCGCCAAAGCGGAGATGTCAAAATTATTGATGTCGGCGACTATTTGGGAAGCTACGCGGTTGCTGAGTTACGCGAAACACTTGCAGCCCTTGTCAACCAAGATGTTCAGAAAATTATTGTGAATTTGAGTCAGGTTGAGCATATCAACAGTGCGGCTATTGGAGCCCTTGTTGGCACCGCGAAGCAGCTTCGCCTTAAAGATGGGGATGTCAAGATTTACGGCTTGACAGAAAATATCAGGCGGACATTTGATTTAATTGGAGCCTCAGATATGGTTGAGATTCACAACTCAGAAGATAGTGCCCTTTCCACGTTCTAGGCTACGTTGACAAACTACCCATCAATTGATTGAGGATTGAATACCTTAAGTCCATTTGCGGGTTTCTATCACATCGGTCCACACCCATCAATAGCAACAATTGTAATATCGTCGTCTTTCGGTCTGCCGTCGCTAAATCGGTCCGTTGTGTTGAGGACAGTTTCAACAAGGACAGGTGCCGGTTGAGTGATTTGTTGCATGATAACCTCTTGGATACCTTGAGGGGTGAACTCCTCTCCCTGTGAATTTTGGAGTTCATAAGCACCATCGGTATAAAGAAATAGCCCATCCGAAGAGGTGAAAGGGTAGTGGTGTGTTTGATATGTCGAGTCTGGAAGTAATCCCAGTCCTTTTCCCGTTGACCGATCTCCGATAGGTTTACAAACATTGCGCTGACGCTGAACCAAGAATGGAAAGGGGTGCCCTGCGTTCGCATAGTGTAGTGTCTCGTTGGAGCGGTCAATAACGGCGCAGAACGCTGTTGCGAACATATATTGTTGTGAACTGATCATCTTGTTGAAACGGGTGTTTAATTCTTTGAGTAAGCGTCCAGGGTCGTCTGTCTGAGTGCTCATCTCCTCGACAATCGTTTTAATAAACACAGTGATAAAGGCTGCGGAAACCCCATGGCCCATCACATCGGAGATGAAAACGCCTAATCGCCCCCGTTCAACCTCCCACAAATCGAAAAAATCTCCCCCCACCACAACTGCCGGTGTATAGTGTGAAACAATGCGGAATCCCAATAAATCGGTGATTCCTTGAGGCATCAGGCTATCTTGAATTTCGCTTGCCATTTGTAATTCTTTGTCCATACGTTCATTATGCATCGTGAGTTCACGATTAGCTTGTTCAAGTGCATCATGGTATCTTTTGATACGCACCAACGAACGTACACGAGCAAGGACCTCATGGCTATCAAATGGCTTGGATATAAAATCGTCGCCACCCGCCTCAATTGCTCTGATCCGATCTTCCTTCTCTGAAAGAGCGGTTACCATCACTACCGGAATAAATTGTGTGGCTTCCTCCGCACGAATCTGCTGACAAACCTCAAATCCATTCATCCCTGGCATCATAATATCGAGCAGAATTAGATCGGGTGCCTCAGCCTGCACCAGTTCCAATGCTTCCTGACCGCTGTTTGCTGAGAGGACTGTGTATCCATCCGCTTGTAGCCGAATTTGAAGCAATCGGATGTTTTGCGGTTCATCATCAACAACAAGAATTCTGGCGTTGGGTGGTTTATTCATTACTCTCGCCCCTTCAAGAGGAGACATGGACAGATTACGGTTTACAGATTCAGAGAATATTTAGGAAAATTATACCATAAATTTATCCTTATCTACACTATCCAGATCTGCTAATGCTTCATCTTCAGTATCGTACAGATCAAAGACATTATTGAGCTTAGTGATAAGCAGCAACGATTTGACAGATCTGTCAACATTGGAAAGCAACAACCTCACCTCGCTTCGCATCAACGAAGCACGCAGGGCAACCAGCATCCCCAATCCGACACTGTCCATTAAGTCAACATCTTGGAAATTCAGGACGACATTTTTCCCACCGTCATCAACCAACTCCTGAATTCTGTCGCTCAGTTGGATTCGATCTTCGCCGAGGATACTGCCTGAAATACGGAGAATAACATTCTCTTTTTGATATTCGACTGAAATATCCATGATATAATTTACTCCTATTAGAAATATGCAACCAAGAGATGAGGATAAAGTTTATCGAGAGGTATGCATTTCGAGAGAAAGTGACTCGTAATGCAGATTTCCGAATCAGTGACCATCAGAATCGCAAGCTAGAAATTTGCGCCACGATTCATCCTTCCTATAATTAAGCACATTTTTCAGTCTATCATAGCCTCACGCTCATAGTCAATTGTTTTTTCTATTGGCTATAGGGCTATTTATGGTAAATTTTAGAATTACTTATACAGTGCCAATGCCCATGTACAGATTAGGCAATCTGTACCTACAAACAACCGCCTAAATCCGTAACCCCCTAGCACCCTTATCAGGGGGAAAGAGGGGGACTTTGGCAAATGTCCGCTTATTTGTCTCATTCACCATAGTTTTCGGTTCTCTGCCTGTCCGTACGATGTATCGGGATTCGGAGATCCCTCTCCGTTCCGAGAGTCTTCGACCTACAGGAGAATTAAATGACCCTAGATTCAATGCAATATGCCTAATACTAGCGACCCACGCTACAAGTACAGGTTGGGAAACCTGTACCTACGAGGGGAGGGGGCATTGAAACCGTTACGACATACGGAGATTCGATAAAATCCGATTTCAAAGTTTTCGGTTCTCTGCCTGTCTGTGCGACGTATCGGGATTCGGAGATCCCTCCCCGATAGATCGGGATGCAAGCACCTACAGGAGAATTAAATGACCCTAATTGGCTATCCTTTTCTTTGGTCCACTTGAATACTTGGAAGAGCACAGCCGATTTGCATGTTTACGCATTAAGATAATGTTCCACCAGATCTACCAGTGCATGCGTATCAACTGGCTTGCTGATATAGTCATCACAACCTGCATCGCGAAACTGTTCACGCTCTCCTTTCATCGCTGCCGCGGTGAAGGCAATAATTGGCACATGACACCATTTGGAATTGGCTTTAATCTGCCGGGTCAAGTCTTCCCCACTGATACCGGGAAGCGCGATATCCATCAGAATCAGATCCGGTAGTCCAGCTTGTAATATCACTAGTGCCTCGTCCGCATCAACAGCTTCAAGTACTTCATAGCCCTTCGCCTTTAACACAATCCGTACAATCTTTCGGTTCATTTCCATGTCTTCAACCACTAGAACCCGTTTGGTACTCATGAGTGTGTCTCCGCTTCCTGAGTTGGCGTTCGCAAACGTTCGATTCGTTTGATTGTGGCTAACAGTTCTTCTTTGACGTTGCCCGTCTTTTGGATAACCGACTGGATCTGACCATTGAGTCGATCTCGATCTTCGTCAGTGAAATCCAACGCTGTGCAGATAATAATAGGAATGTCACAGGTTCGCGGATCACCGGCTAAATGTCGAATGACTTGGAATCCATCCACTTGAGGCATCATCATATCAAGAATAATTAGATCCGGCGATTGAGAAATTGCTGTTTCAATAGCCTCGCCTCCCCCATACACCTTCAGGACTTCATACCCATCGTTGGTCAGTACAGTGGACAGCAGGCGTACCGTCTGCGGATCATCGTCAACGACAAGGATACGAGGTGAGCCTCCCCAATTAGGTAGTTTCAGAGATCGGAGCGAAGCGAAAAGTGCTTCTTTATCAATAGGTTTGACTAGATGGTCTACCGCTCCCAATCCAAATGCTAGTTGACGTTCTTCCGTTACCGAAACGATGATGACCGGAATCGATTGCAAGTTTGGTTTCGTCTTCATTTCTCTCAGGACTTGCCAACCATCCTTTTTCGGCAACAGAATGTCAAGCGTGATTGCAAATGGGTGTATTTCAGCAGCTTTTGCGATGGCTTCTTCGCCATCTGTGGCATATTCTACTTGGTATCCTGCCTCTGTCAGATAAATTCCTAAAAGTTGAGCGGCTTGTTCATTGTCTTCAGCCACTAAGATGGTGCGGTTATTATCAAAAGAAGCGGTAGTTTCAGAATTGTGGGCATCTAGCGCAGTGACTTCAACCTTCTGTTCCTGTTGGTGCAGCGGGAATGTGAAGGAAAAGGTGCTCCCCTCGTTTATTTCACTGTCAACCCAGATCTTTCCTCCATGCAATTGAATCAGCCGATTGGTCAATGCTAGCCCCAATCCAGTTCCACTGTGTGCGCGGGTACTTGAAGCGTCGAGCTGTGTGAAGGGTTGAAACAGTTTAGCCCGATCCTGTGGCGAGATGCCCACACCAGTATCAGTCACACTCCCTAGCAACGCTAAATTGGAAACTTCAAACTTCGTTGTAATTTTTCCACCTTCATCGGTGAACTTGATGGCATTGGAAAGAAGATTGTAGAGGATTTGCTTGAACTTAATCTTATCTGCTTCTATTGAAACGTCCTGATCAAATTGGAGAGACAGTTGGACCTGCTTCTCATTTGCAAGGGCATTAATAATGGTATTGACCTCTGTTACCGCTTCCTTAAGGGGGAAACTCTCCAGTTGCAGCTCCATTTTACCAGCCTCGATTTTTGACAAATCGAGAATATCGTTAATCATAGCGAGAAGATGATTTCCGCTGGTACGGATGTCGAGGACTAATTCTCTCTGCTCGTCGTTAATGCCTCCTAGGATTTCATCGCGCAAAATCTCAGAAAATCCGATAACTGCGTTTAACGGCGTGCGAAGTTCGTGACTCATGGTGGCAAGAAATTCACTCTTGGCGCGGTTTGCGTACTCAGCGGAATCTTTGGCTTCCTGCAATGCGATCTCAGCTTGTACTCGATCGGCGATATTGGTATTAATACCGACCCAATTGATAATTTCCCCCGAATCGTCTCGAACAGGGGTGCCAATAAAAATAAAAGTTTCATAGGACCCATCTTTAGCTCGAAACCGACACTCGCCGCTGTATGTCTCGCCGTGTGTATATGCGCGTTCCCATTTTGCGAGTACGTCCGGGAGATCTTCAGGGTGCAACGCTTCTGCCCACCGGGTGCCCAATGATTCCTCATCGGTGAGTCCAGAAAACTCATGCCAAGCTTTGTTCAGAAGAGCAACCTGGCCATCAGCGTCTGCAACCCAAATTGCCTGTGGTGCTGCCTCAATGAGCGTCCGATAGAGTGCTTCTTGAGAAGCTAGTGCCCTTTCCGCTTCTTTCTGCCTAGTCACGTCTCGCCACGTTGACCGACTTGCGATAATCCTGCCGGTTGCGTCACGCATTGGTGTTGCTTGCAGCAGCACATCAATGGTGCTGCCATCTGCCCGGCGAAGGGTCCGCTCCTGGCTGATAACCTCACCTGTTTCGACAAACGCTTGGGACGTTTGCTGTGCAGCATCTATTGAGTCAGAAGCATATAGTTCCAAGAAGGAATTGCCCGTAATCTCCTCTTTGCTGCGACCGATAACATCTGCAAGGGTTTGGTTACATTCTAAAATATTTCCAGAAACCAGATCGACGACAGCCATCATATCCGGCGCGTTTTCGTACAGGTCACGATAGTGGACTTCTGCTAGCTTACGTTCGGTAATGTCTCGCGCAACGGCATAATACAACTGCTCTTCCGCGGATACCGTTGAACTCCATAAGAGCCACTTATACGAACCGTCTTTGCACAAGTAGCGATTTTCAAAGGAAACGACATCTGTACCTGTTGTCATGATCTTCTGGGCTTCAGCAATTGTCGTTTCTTGGTCTTCAGGGTGAACAAACTCGATGAATGGCTTGGTTTTAAGTTCCTCCACTGTAAAGCCGAGCGTTTTTTCCCACATTGGGTTCAGTTCCTTGAAGTAACCATCGAAACCGGCGATACACAGCATATCCAGCGATAGGGTAAAAAAGCGGTCGCGCTTAGTGGTATCGGTAGGAATAGTCATGGTGGTTTATCTCCTTCATTTTTCGGTCTCGAATTTTGCTAATCCGGGAGGCGACAGTCCGAACTTCTAGAGCTTTTCTGAGAGGAATAACGAGACTCTCCAAAGATTGGTTCGGCAAAAATCACTCTACACACTCTCTAAGCATTTTTTGATGTGGTCAGTTCTCAATCCTTCTTACACCGAAATAGGTCAGTTACCGCGCCCTAAAGGACGGGGCTTCCACTGCTAAGAAGTTGGTGACAACTCAGGCGGCTTCATTTCTTCTTCAGCACCATCAACGTCAAATCATCAAAGCGTTGGGCTTCTCCTTGGAACTCCAGCGTTGAGTTATAAATTTCCGCACAGATTTCACTAGCATCTGCGTCGTGGAGTTGTTTAGCAAGTTCCTCTAATCGTTCTTCGTCGTACATTTCTTCATGGATATTTTGCGTTTCGGTCACGCCATCAGTAAAAAATATAACCGTATCTCCGCTGTAAAGTTGAATCGTTTCATCTTCAAATTCTGCCATCCGGCAGATCATATCGTCAGGATACATGCCTATCATTAAGCCACCTGCTTCTAGCCGTTGTAAGCTACCATCCTGCCGGATAACGATGGGGAAGTTATGCCCTGCATTCAGCGAGGTGAGTTTACCTGTCTCTGGATGCAACCGTGCGTAAACAAGTGTCGCATATTTATCCATTGGACTGCTCTCGCGGATAAGGGCATTCAGTGCCATTGCCCTCGCGGGCAGATCCGCCTGCTTTGCAACCTCTGAGAGTAAAGCCGCACGAAGCGTTGCCATCAACAAAGCTGCTTGCATGCCTTTGCCGGCAACGTCAGCAATCACCAATCCCCACGAGCCATCTGGTTCCTGAATGTAGCCATAGTAGTCTCCTCCAACGCCATCATGATGCGGTATACTCATCCCGTCAATTTCATAGCCTGGAATCTCTGGAGGTACTTTTGGCAGAAGATTTTCCTGAATTTTTGCTGCTTCCTCCATTTCGGCCTGTAATCGCCGTCTCTCAATTGCTTCCTGATAAAGCCTCGCATTTTCGATTGCCACGCCGACTTGCGTAGCAAAGGCTTCCAGCAAAATTCCATCTTCATCGGTAAACTCCAGCGTGATGCCGGCTCTACCTTCCTTATCGAAAACAACGAGTACCCCCAGAATTTCACGTCCAAAGACTGGAACTGCTATTAGATTCTTTCCGCCGAATAGTGCAGCCACCTCTTGGTCGTTGCGAATCTGGGTCTTCCCTTCCGCCGCTACTTCACGAAGCATAGAAAGCGTGGGGTGAATCCTCCGGTCGGCTTCTAAAGGAATCGAAAAATCTTTTAGGTCGGAGGAAAATTGTAAACCAAGTGCAAAAGGATTTTTGATTTCAAGTTGTTGTGTAATCGGATTAATAAGCATCAGACAACCCGCACTGGCATCTAGAAGGCTGACAGCATGATTGACGACCTCTTCCTCCAATTGCTCTGTATCTAACAGTTTGGCAATTTGGGCGGTTGTGTCGGAAAGCATGAAAAGCCGAAATTTAGCGGCGCGCATATCTTCTTGCGAGCGTGAATGTGCAATCGCAACTGAGATATGGTCAGCGAGGAGATTTAATAACTCTCGAATCCATTTTGCCCCTTCAGAATCGCCGATAAATTCACCTAGACTGATAACCCCTAGAAATTCATCGTGAATCTTTAGTGGAGCCCAGAGGGTTGCCTTTAGTGCCCGTAACTGTGGCTGAATTTCATTCAAGAATGGTTTTAGTAGGGAAGGAGGTTGGGAAAAATCGAGGGGGGAGCATTGAAGCAAAATCCCAATTTCATCGGGCGTAATCGGGATGACCAACGCTTCATTCGCAGACTCATCCGCGATATTAATTGATGATTCAACGGCAAGCAGACTTTCTGCAGGATTGAAGCGCAGTATGGCACCCGTGGCTGCTTGCAACGTCTTGAGAACTATTCGCAGATAGGTCTGGCTTGATGCATTAAAGTTGCTCTGCCCGGAAACGATGGCTTTACCAACCTCTTCAATCTCAGACAGACCCAGAATTAGTCGTTGCGTGGTTTGTTCAGCTAAACCAGTCTGCATTTAAGGACCTTCGTTCCGATGTAGCCACTTACCTAAGGGAAAGAGCCGAGTTTTTCACGCAGGAAAATGCCCATCTGTTCGGTAAACTGGATCCGCCCAACAAGATAGTAGGCTGTGCTCGAGGGCAAGCCACAACTTTGGCTAAAGCTGCTATACCCCGGTTAGAGCCTCGGCTTCTAAGTGCCTACTATCGCGCTGGACAGTACATTTTCTGCGCTTACTGTGAATTTGGTAGTCTGTCTCCCAACTCTTCAGTGGATCGAGACATTGGAAAACAAGAGATGCAAATATTGGCATCAACGAGAAGATCAAATGCTATTAACCGGCAATTGCGGCAATTGCTTCATCCTCACTATCGAAATGTTCAAATGTGGAGATTAATCGGCTCCTGATAATGAGACTCTTGACGTTCTTCTCGCTGACGTTGATGACCGCAACTCGGCCGCCCTTTTGCACAATGGCTACGTGTGCTCCTAGCAGGGTTCCGAGCCCGGAACTGTCCATCATTGAAACATCAGCAAAATCAAATACAAATTTCGGAGAACCGGAAATCTTTGCGCTTTCCTCATTAATCGCATTGCTGAGATCGCGAACAGATCTTCCAATAACCTTGCCCTTGGGTTTTAAGATGATTACATCATCTCTTTGACGAATATCGACAGCCATTAGCTTTCCTCCTATGTTTCAATCTCAAATATTATCGTCATATTACTGTCTACCGCCAGAAACTGTACTTTTCGCCTGTTATCTTGAGGCTTGAAACCCCTCATTGAACAGAGTCCAGGCTCTCAGCGTCAGAGATACTTCGTGAAACCTGTCCTCGAATGAAATTCAGGTTTCAGGACCTGAACGGCACTTGTCGAAGCGATGAGTGCTGCCTCCAGAAGCGCGATTTTATCCGACGCGGAGTATAGTTTTTTGTTCCGCTAAACATTTCCTATTCTAAAGGAGGTATAATTTTTTGTCAAGCCTTTAATTTCCACAGTCACTTAGTTTTCGGCTTTCTGTCGGTTCTGTGGGATAAGTCGCGATTGGGAAGTCGCTCCTACAGTGCGGTATCGGGATTCGGAAATCCCTCCTACGGGAGAAATAGATGTCCCTATTTCAAATGAGTATTCCGCTTGACACGGGATTGTAAAGTATAATAGAATCTACGGAATAGGAAATAGTCAGCAGAAGGGAAAACATTATGACAAAGATGAAACAGGCTGATGCGACATGGAGTGCAATCTTTGACAGAAAGAGTAAAACAAAGGTTGAACGGAGTATTATTGATGTCCTCAAGGAGGTCCCCATCTTTGAGGAGTTGAGTAATCGTGAAATTCAAAACATCGCGCGTATTGCTTATCAGCGTCATTATAGTGCAGGGGAAGTCATTATCCATGAGGGACAGAATGCAGCAGGGATGTATATCATGGTGGACGGACAAGCAGAGGTCACCAAAGCCTTAGAAGATGGCGCAGTTCTTCACCTAACAACTTTAGAAAATAGCGGCTTATTTGGTGACGTCGGGTTGTTGGATAGTTCTCCACGGACAGCCACAGTAAAAGCAACCCGCGACTCAAGCATTATCGGCTTTTTCCGTCCGGAGTTGCTTGAGTTAATGAATTCAAATCCAAGACTGGCATCTAAGATAATTTTTAAGTTGGGTCAAATCCTCACGGCACGTTTCCGGTTTATACACAGCGAGTTTGAAAAGGCACAGGAAGAAATTGGTCGTTTGAAGGCACAACTCACAGCAACATCAAGCACAAACAGAGAAGATAGAGATGTAGCCTCCAATGAAACCTCCATCAGCGGACCGGAGTTGGAGACCGGAGCATCGGGCTCCATTACCCCGGACGCCTCCTGAGAGAAAGAAAACCAATGAACAGACCTGCTAATCAGGATACGACGCCCCCCCCCACTGAAGAAGCAACTTCTAGAGTGGTTGATCCACCCAGCCAGATCAATACGGAGCAGTTACACGCACAAACGGCTACGCTCGCAAGAGAGACGGTCATTCCGCTGACGCAAAACATTGAGACAATGACATCGGATATCCGGTTAGTTGTCCGTGAAAGCCGCGAACAGACACGTCAAGCACGGGTGGCAAATGCCTCTCTGAAAATCATCGCTTTTGGTACAACTTTGATTTCGCTTGCAATTCTTATCGGCGTTGTCTTTCTGCTCAAGGACATTCTTGCCCTGGTAGTAATCTCGTTCCTGATTGCTTACATTTTTAGCCCGATTGTAAATCTAATTGAGCGGAGGGGGGTCAACCGGACACTTGTGGTCATTATCATAACGCTATTAATGCTCAGCGGTTTTGCTTTTCTTTCAACAGTGACTGTTAATAGCATCACCGGACAGATCTGGAAGTTGTTACCGTTGACTGTGGAACAGGACTTTGAAGATGATTTAGACCGAGGCGAAATCCCGGAGGGTTTACGACAGAAGTTTGTGGAGGGTAGTGTTACACTTTCTCAAGATGCAGCGATTGTTGTTGAAGAGACAGGTAACAGATGGAAACTGACCGACACAGGGAATCGCCGGACATACGATATCAGAAAAGAAGAAAATCAACTCAAGATTTACAAGACGCTTGAAGATCTTGTCAATCTTGAAAACCTTGTCGATACAGCTACAACAGCGTTGAATCTAATTCCCAAGCCCCTTCGTATACCCTTGCTCAACTATCTTGGGGGAACTGAAGATGTGGAAACCTCGATGGGCGTCTCTGGGGAAAAGCTTGATCAAGCACTCGACCACGAACAAATCAACACCCTTGTTGGACGGCTGCAAGACAGAATTTTGGGATTTGTGATTGGACAATCTCAGTCGATCTTCAATGCAATTGGTAGTTCTGCGAAAGGCGCGTTTTCAGCATTTACAACCGGTGTCATTATCCTATTTTTAACCTTTTTTCTCCTCAATGGCGGACAGCAGATGAAGAAAGTGGTTATTCAGATTGTGCCGAATCGTTTCTTTGAGCCCGCTTTGGTACTGATTGAGGGACTCGATCGACAACTGGGAGATTATCTTCGTAGCCGTTTGATTCAGACAATAATACTTTCGATAGTTGCTGCAATTGGGTATTGGATTTTGGGACTTCGGTTTGCAATCCTCATCGGGATTATTGCTGGTCTGGCGAATCTGATTCCGTATATAGGTCCATTCATTGGGGCGATTCCTGCAATCGTTGTTGTCTTTCTAGAGTCCCGATTCGGGCTTGGTTGGAGTCTGTTGGCTGTCATCGTTCTGACACTTGTGATACAAATCGTTGATAACGCAATTATTACGCCATTGATAATAGGCAAAAGTGTTGAGTTGGGTCCCGTGATAACGATTATTGTCGTATTACTTGGCGAGCAATTGCTAGGCTTAATCGGTCTGTTAATGGCGGTTCCGATTGCGGCAATGTGCAAATTAATCATCGAAGAAGTGTGGACGCAATTTAAGGGGTACTCACAGTCAATTCTCGTGGGACACTGAATCCGACTAACTCCTCTTATTTTCTAAATCTGATAATTCCATGCCGATCGGGGAAACTCAACTTGTGCCCGCCAGTGTATATTTGATGGACGACTATTCTCATGACGAACGAAGAGGTAAAATCCGCGCTCCATCGCGGAACCGCTTTTTTGATGCAGCAGCAAACTTCAGCGGGCAATTTTGAGGGGCAACTCTCTTCAAGTACCTTCCCCACTTGCGCCTATGCTTGGGTGCTCTTTGCCCAAGATCAGTTGCCGGATGAAGCATTAATCGATTGGTTGATTAAACATCAGAATCCTGATGGCACATGGGGGCTTGATGCCGCTAATCAGCCGAACCGAGAAGCCACGTTATTTGCACAACTCATTTTAGAGCAGATTTGGCAACGGCAACCTAGTCCACAACTTGCTGGAGTACTCGCGCGTATCCCCGGATATCCGCTGAACCTTGCTCTCATTAAATTATCCTATGCAGCCTTCGGCGAATTTGAATGGAGCAAGCTAACATTGCCGAAACATCTGCTCCCTATGGTGGCACTGATGAAAAAGCTGCTGACGAAGTTTCCTTTCCTGCAATCGTTCCTCAAGCCGCCGACCCACCTCCTTCCACCGGTAAACCTCTTCAACACTTTAACTTTTGAGAAGCTGTTTATCGCAGAGCAGCACACGCTTGTGCCTGTCTTCATCCTCGTTGAACTAAATACCACTCGACGCCCGAACATGATTGCTTCATTGGTCAGCTGGCTAATAGAACATAAGCTTTCTGATAATAGTTGGTTTCGCGTGAATTACATCACGGCGTTATCGGTGTTAGCACTCATCGAACTTCAAAAGCATATAACAAATCGCCAAGTTGCTTTGAATCCTGAACCAACGGAGCTTGCTCAATCGGAGGAGATTCAGCGGTTGATCGACGGCGGAATCGCATGGCTGCAATCAACACGGAACCCAGACGGTGGTTGTCGAGAGGCGTTGAACCTGAACATTTGGGACACGGCATTAAGCGTGCTTACGCTCGTTGATATTGGCAATGTAGACAACAATCACGCCGTTCAACGCGCTGGCAGATGGTTTATTGACAACCAGAATCCAGATGGTGGTTGGGCGTTTTCGGCGATGGGAGGCGATGGCAGTCTTCCGAGTGATGCTGATGACACGGCGTTAGCTACACTTGCCCTACTGCGGTCGAAGATGCCGGACGGCACTGAAGCAATTCAGCGAGGGATCGATTGGTTGAAGGTACACCAAAGCCCGGACGGCAGTTGTAGTACATATCTGCCCGGTCAAGGCGATGTCGGGTGTGTGAGTATTACCGCTCACGCAATCGAGGCATGGTGCGAAACAACGGGAATGGAAGCAGAGACAGATCGAGCCTGTCAGTGGCTGGAGAGTCAGATTTCTAAAGAAGGATATTGGTCAGATCTTTGGCTTGCCAAACGGACGTATGGAACAGCTTGTGCTATTATCGGTTTAATCAAAGCAGGGAAAGCAACCTCTCCGGCGATTGCGCACGGGGTTCGTTGGCTTGAGTCGGTCCAAAACAGTGATGGCGGTTGGGGCGAGGATATGTTCGGCAATCTGACCGATAGCACGGTTGAGCAGACGGGTTGGTGTACCTATGCCCTATTGCTCGCTGATCGTGAGAGTGCCACTGCTCAAAAGGGCTTGGAGTTTCTTCTTAGTCGTCAGCGTCCGGACGGCTCATGGGATGCTAGTTGTGTCGGCATCTATTGGGAGATTATCGGTGGTTACGCAGATCCAATCTACGCTGCGGTTTTCCCGCTGCTTGCAATGAATCAGTACCTGAAGGAAGCCAAGTGAAGCGATGCACGAATGCGCTTATGGGTTCAGTGTTCCTTGACTTATCGGGGGTTTTATCCACGATTTACCTCAGATGATTTCTGTTATTATTCCGGTTCTCAACGAAGCGAAGATTTTAGACCAATCGCTAGCTCGACTCACACCTCAACTAAAAGGACATGAGTTGATTATCGTTGATGGGGGCAGTACCGATGAAACCCCGTTGATTGCGAAAAGGTATGGACAGGTAATTTCCTCTGAACGTGGGAGGGCGCATCAGTCAAATGCGGGTGCGGCGGCGGCAAGGGGAGACATTCTGCTTTTCTTGCACGCAGATGTGTGGCTCAATTCTGGAGCCATTGAAGGCGTTGAAACCGCAATCTCAGCGGGTTATATCGGTGGAGCTTTCAAGCAGCGAATTGAAGGAGATCGCCCCCTGTATCGGCTGATTGAGCGTGCTGCCAATTTCAGGGCAAAACGGCTGAGGATTTTCTACGGCGACGGTGGCATTTTCGTTCGCCGTACCCACTTCGATCAAATCGGCGGTTTTCCCGATATTCCGATCATGGAAGAGGTTAGATTTTCTCGAAAACTCCGTCAACATGGCAAGGTAACGCTTGTTGAACCGATAATTCACATCTCCGCGCGCCGTTGGCAAAAGAACGGCATCCTCCGCACGACCTTAACAAATTGGCTCATCACCTTGCTCTATCTGCTAGGAGTTTCCCCGAATCACCTCGCAAAGCTATATCGGCACATTCGGTGATTCGTTGTTTAGGTTCTGTTGACAGTCGAGATATGAATCTCGACCTACAGGCTATCTGCCGGCATTAGATAGATCGGGAAGATCTGACAAGATGCCCAACCTACAGGTATGATGTTGGGTTTCACTTTATCTATCCTATAAAAGGGTATTATTGAAAAGCGTAGCTTGTATTGTGTTTGATAGGGATTCGCTTTTACCGTTCAACCCAACCTACGTGTTGTCAAATGTCAACATGCCCCAACAAACCTAGCCTATCAATACCGATTTCAAGGTCAATGAACCTACTCCCGATACCCCTGCTTTGCCCAGACCTCCTTTGCGTATGCAATCGTCGCCTCCGAAGGCTCAATATCACCGAGGATGCTACTCGGTGGTTGCCCCTCTTTCTTACGTTTTGGATCTGGAGACCAGTCGTCATTTTCATAAGACTTACGTGCCGATTCTGCGCGAAAATCGGGGACTTCAATTGGGGTAGAATCGTTGAGAGCAGACCGCCAAGCGAGAATACCTACAATACTCATGTCAATCCCTCGGTAAACGTCCAGATATGGTTGTTCACCTGTCCGAATTGCCTCTGCGAAGTGGTGGGTGGTAAAGAAATCACCGCCACCGTGACCTGCGGTTGTCGCTTCGTTATGATGGGTTGGAAAATCGGGCTTGTAAACGATTTCGGCTGGCTCTCCTTCATCTTTCTCCCACGGCTCGCGCCACACACGCAGTCGCTGTTTGTCGCCATGACGGCTGTTTTCCATCAGTCCCTTATTGCCGTGGATGCGGACGTAGTTTCCATGTCCACGTAGTGCGCCGTGAAGCGATTTCATCACCGCTCCGTTATCCATTCGACAAATAATGACGGCGCAGGTGTCGCTGCGTTTCATGTGCATCGTCTGAGTAGGATCATTGAAATCGTAGGGCACTACGAACCCATTCACGTTCACGGGCCGGGTGTCCGTGATGTACATTACCGGTGCAATGGAGTGGGTGCAATAATAAGTGGAGGGTGTCCAATTCCGCCAGTGGTCGGCTCCACAACTTCGAGCAAGTTTGACTTCAGCGGGATCTGGATGCACATATTCCCCTTCACCGTACTTGAATTCGCCAATCCGCCCTGCTTTGTACAAGCGATGCATCTCCTGATTATAGACCATATACGGATAATTTTCGGCGAATAGATAAATCTTTCCACTTTTTTCAAACGCACGCGCCAACGCCACCGCTTCCGCCATCGTGTGACAGGCAGCGCATTCACTCATCACATGTTTATCTGCGGCAAACGCCTTGATTGCGAAGGGCGCGTGTTCGTGAAAATAGTTGGCAAGCACAACCGCATCCATATCGTGTTCGAGGAATTTGTCGTAGTCAGTGTAAGTCGGCACACCGAGCTGATTACCGACCTGTTGCAGCCTCTCCTCCCACGTGTCGCAGATGGCTACCAACTCAAGTCCAACTGCTATTGCGGATCGCATAAAGCTTTGCCCGCGCCCTGCACCGACAACCCCTACGCGGATACGCTTATTCCCAGAAGTCTCCATATCACATACCTCCAATAGAACAAAAAAACCTTGCGAAGGCTCGAAACCTTCGCAAGGTCGGGATTTTCAACTTAATTTGGTTTTAGGACTTACGCAGTTGAACGCTCAGAGTCTCCGTTCCGACCCCCTCTAACTCCCCCGCAAGCGGGGGAGAACCAGTTGTAGTTCGGGGATTCATCTCAATGCCCGATGAATCCCCGATTTATCGGGACAGGTGGGCAACTACAAATTGAAGTGCGTAATTCCTATTCGTTTATTAAGTGCCTGACACTTTTAAGTTGATAGATTTCTTTACAGCAAAAACACGAATATCGAAACACTTGGGCCCAACGCCCTATTTCTTGTCCTCATCAGCTTTCTTGTCCTCATCAACAACTTCATAATCAGCGTCGATGACTTCGCCGTCAGCCGATGAAGATGTGGACTGTGGTTCATCTGTTGGTGCGCTCTGATACTCTGGTCCTGCAGATGGGTCACCACCAGCCTCAGCGGTTTGCTTATAGAGCTCTTCCGAAGCCTGATGCCAGACCTGCATTAGACTCTCAGTTTTCGCTTTAATATCTTCAGTATCCTTGTTTTCGAGGGCTTTCTTAAGCTCCTCAACGGCATTTTCAACATTACCCTTGATTGCCGCATCAACCTTATCGCCAAACTCGTTGAGATTCTTCTCCGTTTCATAGATTAGCGAATCCGCTTGGTTATGTACCTCCACCTCTTCGCGTTTCTGCTGGTCTTCAGTGGCGTGGGTTTCGGCATCCTTGACCATCTGGTCAATTTCCACTTCGGACAGTCCCGACGAAGCGGTAATGGTGATGTGTTGTTCTTTGCTTGTCGCCTGATCTTTTGCAGAAACATTGAGAATACCGTTTGCGTCAATGTCAAACGCCACCTCAATTTGCGGCATACTGCGCGGTGCTAGGGGGATACCATCGAGTCGAAAGCGACCAATCGTTTTGTTGTAGACCGCTTGCTCCCGCTCGCCCTGCAACACATGTACATCAACAGAAGTTTGATTATCTTCCGGCGTTGTAAAAATTTGTGACTTCTTGGCTGGAATCGTTGTATTCCGTTCTATGAGTCGGGTGAACATTCCACCCAACGTTTCAATACCCAACGACAGGGGAGTAACGTCAAGCAGTAAGATGTCTTTTACACCTTCGTCGCCAGACAGGACACCACCTTGAATTGCGGCACCAATCGCAACCACTTCGTCGGGATTAACCCCCTTATGGGGTTCCCTACCAAACAGCCGCTGTACCGCCTCCTGGACTTTCGGCATCCGTGTTTGCCCGCCGACCAATATGACCTCTTCAATGTCACTCGCAGCTAATCCGGCATCGGCAAGGGCTTTCCGACACGGTTCAAGCGATCGTTCAACGAGATCATCGGTAATCTGCTCAAGTTTTGCACGAGTCAGGTTGACATTGAGGTGTTTCGGTCCGCTTGCATCCGCAGTGATAAAAGGCAGATTAATATCGGTCTGCATAGCAGTTGAGAGTTCACACTTCGCTTTTTCTGCTGCCTCTTTCAACCTTTGCAATGCCATGTTGTCTTTGCGGAGGTCTATTCCCTGCTCACGCTGAAATTCCTCAGCAAGCCAATCGATGATTGTCTGATCAAAGTCGTCACCGCCGAGGTGGGTATCGCCGTTGGTACTCTTGACCTCGAATACACCGTCGCCGATTTCAAGGATTGAGATGTCAAAAGTTCCTCCACCCAAATCGTAGACGGCAATATTTTTATCCTTCTGATTATCGAGTCCGTAAGCCAATGATGCAGCTGTTGGCTCGTTGATGATGCGCAGCACTTCCAATCCCGCGATCTTGCCCGCGTCTTTTGTTGCTTGGCGCTGCGAATCGTTAAAATAAGCAGGGACTGTAATGACAGCTTGCGTCACCGACTCACCGAGATAGGATTCCGCGCTCTCTTTCATCTTCTGAAGGATCATCGCAGAAATCTCAGGAGGGGCATGCTGTTTATCCACAATTTTTATAGAGACATCTCCATCTTTATCGCTCACAGCCTCGTAGGGAACGCGATTCATCTCTTCGCTAACCTCCCTGTACTTGCGTCCCATAAACCGTTTGACGGAGAAGATTGTATTTTTTGGATTGGTGACGGCTTGCCTTTTGGCAACTTGTCCGACCAACCGCTCTCCCTCTTTCGTAACAGCAACAACAGATGGTGTTGTTCTGGTGCCTTCGGCGTTTTCGAGTACTTTCGGGTCACCGTCTTCTAAAACAGCGACACACGAATTTGTGGTTCCCAAATCAATTCCAATGACTTTACTCATCTGAAACTCCTCCATAAATTAACGATAATTGTTGATTGATTATTGATGTAGGTATCTGCTCACTACTTATGTCTGATAATCCGAATCCATCGAAAAATGCTTAATCTCTTCATCTGAAGTGTCTCGGTGTTCCGATCTGTTGAAACATCTTGCCCACTGTCTTGATGACGTGATATCGACTGTTGTTTAAGATCTAACGCACGGGAAATGAATCCCAGCAGCTGCGGCAAGTCTATAGGTTTTGATATGAAAGTGTAGGCTCCTGCTTCAAAAACGTCAAATTTTACACTCTGTGATGTGTTTGCACTCATAATGATTGCAGGCACACTTGGCTGAAATCGCTTAATCTGTTGAAGCAGTTCTGCGCCTGTTGTATCCGGAAGGTTAAAATCTAGGAGAGCAAGATCTATCGAAACTTCTCGAACAATTTCTAAGGCTTCATACCCAGTCTCTGCGGACACAGCGTCGTAGCCGGCGCGAGTTAAGACCTCGCCCAAGACCTCCAAAGAAGCCATATCATCATCAACTAGAAGAATTCGATAACTGCGCCGGATCATCTTTTAGTGCCCCTTTCCTCCCACTTCCAACGATACACATCCTCTCACGGACGAAATCCGTGTTCACATAGCAGATTATCGGGCAATATACATGCCAACCCAACAACCATAGGCAGCAACGTACACGACAGATGGAGGTTTCCTAGAAATGTCAGAATGGCAATGTCGTATTTTGGGACGCTTGTCAATATGACGCATCCCGCTTGCCCAAATGCACTAACGTTGTGTCCTGCGCTTCATATTGCTCAAACGCAGGCTGAAGTGTAGTACCAAGCAACAGTTATCAAAAAAATCTTCACCGATAATGCACTGTACTGCAAAAACGAGCGAAAATCAACCTGAAAATCTCCGTTTTCAACGGAAGTATAGAACCTAACTCAAGTGGAAAATGAGCCGTCGCTACTTTGCTTCCAGCCAATTCGCCCCTGCATGGATATCAACCTTAATGGGTACATCAATCTGACAGGCATTCTCCATCATGCGTTTGATTTCTATCAAGACCTCCTCTTGCTCGGACTTTGGTGTTTCAAACACCAACTCGTCATGGACTTGCAGCAGTAGTTTCGTCCGCTTACCATTCTTCGTCAGATAGTCATGAATCTCAAGCATCGCAAGTTTGATGAGTTCTGCAGCTGTGCCTTGCATCGGGGCGTTGATAGCAACACGTTTGCCAAATTCTTGCGTGTTTCGATCGGCGGCTTGGATCTCCGGCACATAGCAGCGTCGTCCGAGGAGCGTCGTGATATATTCTTGTTCCTGTGCTTTTGCAACAATCCGGTCAAAATAGTCCCTAACACCAGCATAGGTCTGAAAGTAGTTGTCGATTAATTGCTGGGCTTCACCAAAATCAACTTGCAGTTCGTTGGAAAGACGGAACGCACCTACACCGTAGACGATCCCGTAATTCATGGTTTTTGCCTGACGACGCATATCATCGTCGATCTCCTCCGGCGGCAGCCCAAAGATAAGAGAAGCGGATTGTGCATGGATATCCAGATCTTGCTCAAAGGCTTCCCGCAGACGGTCGTCTCCAGAGAGGTGAGCGAGGATACGCAATTCGATCTGCGAGTAATCTGCAACAATCAGCGTATGGTCATCATCGCTAGCGACGAATGCCCTGCGGATCTCCCGTCCTTCAGCAGTTCGTACAGGGATATTCTGTAGGTTTGGATCGCTGCTGCTGAGTCGTCCCGTCCGGACCCCGGCTTGGTGGAACGATGTGTGGATGCGCCCTGTATCCGGATTAATCAGTCCAACCAGTGCATCTGTGTATGTGGATTTGAGTTTGGCAAAAGAACGATACTCCAAAATCAACTCTGGCAATGGATGGTGCGAAGCTAGTCTTTGTAAAACCCGGATATCGGTTGAGTAACCTGTTTTCGTTTTGCGCGTCAGGTTCTTAGGTAGATCGAGTTCTTCAAATAAAATTTGACCAAGCTGTTTTGGCGAATTAATGTTAAATTCCTGCCCTGCTTCTGCGTAGATCTGATCCATTTTCTGATCGAGACGCTCTTGAAATTCCCCCGATAACTGTCTGAGATAATTGCCATCCACCTGAATCCCTGCCAACTCCATATCGGCAAGCACAGAGATCAATGGGATTTCAATATCGCGGAAAATATCGGTCAATCCTTCCGTCGCCAACTCCGACACAAACTTATTCTTGAGTTGCAGTGTGATGTCCACATCTTCGCAGGCATACTCCGTGATCTGTGGGAGCGGTACAAGATCCATCGTGATCCGTTTCGAGCCTGTGCCGATAAGGTTTTTAATCGGAATCGTTTTGTGGTTCAGATGGGTAAAGGCGAGGTCATTCAGACCGTGGCTAGATGACGCTGGATGCAACAACCCAGAAGCGACCATCGTGTCGAACGAGATGCCTTTCAAGTCTGCGCCGTGACGTTTGAACACCTTCAGGTCATATTTTATATTTTGTCCTACTTTTTGATAAGACACATCCTCAAGAACGGGGCGGAGAACCTCCAAAACCTGATCCTGGGAGAGCAAAGATGGCGTATCCAACAGGGAATTCAGAATCGGAATGTAATATCCCTCATGTGGAGCGGTGGTGATGGCAATACCGACAATCTGGGCATCAATCGGGTTGGTCGAGGTTGTCTCCAAATCTACGGAAAATTCCTCGTTCTTCTTGAGTTCCTCAATGAGCTGCTTCAATTCAGCTTCATCCGTAATCATCTGATAGTTTGTGTCCGGTTTCGGCATTTCCCGGTCAGTTGTAATCTGGTCGAGTAGGCTGTGGAACTCAAGCTCACGGAAAAGTGCTAGCAACGTTTCGTTGTTTTTATCTCCAACTTTACACCCTTCAGGTGTAATGGGTAGTTCAAGGGCGGTTTCAAGGGTTGCCAGTTTTTTGCTCAATAACGCGTGGCTCTCTCCTGCCTCCAGCTTGGTGCGGAATCGCTCTGGTACTTCATCAAGGTGCTGGAGGAGGGTTTCGACTGTACCAAATTCAGAAAGTAGTTTCGGGCTAGTCTTTTCTCCAATACCACTGACGCCGGGGATCTGATCAACGCTATCGCCTGCAAGTGCAAGGTAATCGGGGATTTGATACGGCTCTATCCCGTAACGTCTTTTGCACGCTGCCGCGTCGTAGATTTCATATCCACCACGCGGATTGACGCGATGCACCTTAATTTTCGGGGAGATTAACTGAAGCATATCTTTGTCGTTGGTCATAATCAGCACATCGAATCCTGCTGCTTCGGCTTGCCGTGCCAAGGTACCAGCGACATCATCCGCCTCGTATTCGTCCATTTCCACGGTCGGGATGCCAAGCGCCTCAACGATTTTTCGCACATACGGAAATTGGGAAATGAGTGAGTCCGGGGTTGGGGGGCGATCTGCTTTATATGCCGCGTAAAGTTCGTCTCTTTTGCTTTTTCCGCCGCGATCAAAGCATATTGCTATATATGCATTGCCTTCTTCCAGCAGTTTCAGCATCATTCTCGTGAAGCTAAGGATTGCGGCTGTTGGTTGACCCTGCGAGTTGGTTAGTTGTTGTTGCATTCCAAAAAATGCGCGATATACAAACGCTGTACCGTCAATGATTAGTAACTGTTTTGTATTATTTTGTTCTGTCATTGTTTCTTACCTACGCTTTTCCTATGTATTTGCAATAAATTATGATCCATTGAGATTAAGCCAATAAAGTACCACCGCAGTATTTGCAACAGCGATCGGTGCGGCGATGATAGTTTGAAGGTAGGTGTGCCTTTTCCGGTGCACCCGTGCCCACGCAATGAACGGCAACAGGATGAACAGGCAGACAAACTGGCTGCTGATTAGCGTCGCAAGCCCTGTCATACACCCTGCGGCAACCCCACTGTGGAAGCTGATTTTCCACACCTGTGTGATTAAGGTAAGCACAACTCCGTTGATGACACAGGCAATAGAAAGCCAGACAATCTCTCGCGGCGCATCAAGGATGTGTAAAATGCCGCTGCCGACAAGGGCACTTACAAGCGAAAACATTAGCGGTTTGGCGCGTTGTTCTCTGACCGTTAATCGGAGATCGCTCAGGCGTCCCAGACAAAAAAATATCAAAATAAAAAACATCGGCAGCACACCGGCAAACAGTATGACAATCACCATCCACAACAATCCCTGCTGCATGGACGCAACGGACAGCCAGATGATTATCAGGATTGACGCAATCGGCAATAGGAATGGACTGAAGAGTACGGATATAGTAACCGCAATTCGATCGAGCATTTGTGTGTTTAGCGCATGACGCATTATTTTAGAGTCAGAACTGGTATCAGGCATGATTGACTACTTCTAACGGTTTATAACGGCGCCAAGGAATCTTTCCGCTACGCCATTCTTGATAGATTAGGAAAGCACCCAATACCAACAATCCGCCGTGGAGTACCCTCGTGACCAAGTTATATAGTATCACGAACTCCCCAATTGTCATGTGCGGAGTCAACCAATTATTCAGTTCACCGCTAACCCACTGGTCTATGTATAGCCTGAAAACATAATTTGGAATCAAGCCGACGGTTAAACGGAAAATAAGCACCGCTGTGATAATTATCAAACCCATTGAGCGTGCACGGATACATAGCAATACTAGTAAAACTAGGAACGCTAACGTTAGGACCAAATTAATGGCTACAAGTATGGATTGCACAAAATCAAGCATCGGCAAACCCTCCTCGTTTTTTCACACATAACGAAAGCATGCTATCTATTGTATCATATCATCCGCATCTATGCACATTCAAATATGCCGTTTTCTCTTGACACACCCCCATATTTCTGCGACAATGTTTTGATAGCAGCCTGTACCCTGAAGGTTCGCTGAATTGTTGATACCTTTAGAGATTAATTATATCAATCTTAGGAGCAGTTTTTCATGAAACAATCGTATCGATACATCTTTGCAACTTTTTTGTTTTTAATATCTGCCATCCATGTTGTGGATGCCCAAGTGATTGGCGGCACACTGATTTTTGGACGTGGTGGCGATTCCGTTGGACTTGACCCTGCACAGGAAGAGGATGGCGAATCCTTCAAGGTGTGTGAGAATATCTACGACAGACTCGTACAGTACAAGGACGAAAGTACGGCAATCGAGCCGGCGTTGGCAGAATCGTGGGAGTCATCAGAGGATGGGTTGACATGGCGGTTTAATCTCCGCAAAGGAGTTAAGTTCCACGATGGCACCCCTTTCAACGCGGATGCAGTGCTTTTTTCTCTCAATCGTCAGCATGATCCCAACCACCCGTTCCATAATGTTGGCGGCTCCTACACTTATTGGTCGTACACCGGATTGGCTAAGATTGTAGAGGAAATCACTGCGCCAGATGCGTATACAGTCGAAATCACTCTTACCCGTCCATACGCTCCTTTCATCTACACTATCGCAATGACACCTTTTTCGATCGTTAGTCCAACCGCCCTCCAGAAATGGGGAGTGGATTTTAAGAATCACCCGGTCGGCACAGGACCGTTCAAGTTTGTACGTTGGGATCGTGAGGATAAGGTTGTCTTGGAGGCGAACAAAGACTATTGGGAAGGACGCCCACCGCTTGACCGAATAATCTTCCGATCCATCCCCGACAATTCGGTACGCCTTATCGAGTTACAAAACGGAAGTATTCACGCAATGGAGTTTCCGAATCCGGATGATCTGCTCCAGATCCGCGAAGACTCCCAACTCAGGATTGTTGAACAACCCGGCATGAACATCGGTTACCTTGCGATGAATTTGGATAAAAAGCCTTTCGATAATCTCAAGGTTCGCCTCGCTGTCAACCACGCGATTAACAAGCACGAGATTGTTACAGAACTTTATCAAGGCATGGGCATTCCCGCCAAAAACCCCATCCCACCGACAATGTGGAGCTATGATGACTCGATTGAGGAGTATACCTATAATCCGACAAAGGCGACAGCGTTACTCGCAGAGGCAGGCTATCCAGATGGCTTCGAGACAACGCTGTGGGCATTGCCGGTGCCACGTCCTTATATCCCCGATGGGAGTGCCCTTGCGGCAGCGATTCAATCGGATTTGCGCCACGTTGGGATCAAGGCGAAGGTTGTGACCTTCGATTGGGGAACGTACTTGGAGAAGACCAAAAACGGTGAGCACGACACAGCAATGCTCGGTTGGTCTGCTGACCTCGGCGATCCGGATAACTTCTTCTACTACCTCTTGAGCAAGGAAGCGGCGAAGAAACCGGCGGGGAACATTGCATTCTATCGCAGCGATGAGATGCAGGAACTTCTTGTCCAAGCACAATCAACTACCGATCAAGCCAAGCGAATCGAACTCTATAAAAAAGCCCAATGGCTTTTTCACCGCGATGTGCCTTGGGTTCCACTAGCACATTCCAAACAGATCTTAATCATCAATAACCAGATTAAGAATCTCAAACTTCACCCAACATCGTGGAAGTATTTTCGACAGATCTGGCTTGAGAAGTGACGTGAGACATGATTGTCTATATCCTGCATCGACTCCTTTCAATGGGATTATCGCTCTTTGGTGTTTCGCTGCTCGTCTTTTTCATGGTGCATCTTATTCCCGGTGATGCCGCCCTTGCTATTCTCGGTGAACGTGCTACAGAGGAGGCATTAACGGAACTCCGCCGTCAGATGGGGTTAGATCAGCCGCTGTATAAGCAGTACGGGGTGTTCCTGTGGGATTTAGTGCATTTCGATTTGGGACGTTCGTTTAAGACAAACCAACCTGTCATTGATGAAATCCTCCGCAAATTTCCTGCGACGGTAGAACTGACGCTTGCAGCGATGATTTTCTCAATCTTTTTCGGCATGGCTGCGGGGATTATCGCTGCTGTCAATCGTGGAAAGTTTTGGGACTACACGACGATGTTCGGATCATTGGCGGGGATCTCAATGCCAATCTTCTGGCTTGGGCTGATGCTTATCCTGCTGCTTGCTTATACCTTTCCAATTTTTCCCAGTTCACAACGGCTCGACGCTGTATTAGATCTCGACATTCAGCACCGTACCCACTTTTATCTGATTGATACCCTGCTCGCTGGCAACTTTGTTGCGTTTCGAGATGCAATTATGCATCTCATCCTCCCTGCGATAACACTCGGCACGGTGCCATTAGCGATAATCGCTCGTATGACACGGTCTAGCCTCTTAGAAATCCTTAACCAACAGTACATCGTAACCGCCTACGCAAAGGGGCTACCCAAACGGGTCGTGATCCTCAAACACGCCTTAAAAAATAGCGTCATTCCTGTGTTGACAGTCATTGGTCTTGAATTTGGCTATCTGATGGGCGGTGCAATTTTAACGGAGCATATTTTTTCTTGGCCCGGGTTGGGTTCGTGGCTGCGGGCTGCTGTTGAAGCGCGTGATATTCGTCCAGTACAAGGCGGTGTTCTCTTTGTCGCTACGGTTTTTATGACGGTGAACCTGATTGTCGATCTGCTCTACGCATATTTTGATCCGCGTATCCGAATCGGAGGAGAGGCAACATGAAGGAACATCGCCGTCAATTTTATCGAGAGCTGCTGCGTCAGAAATCGGCGGTGATTGGCGCATCGATCTTAATCTTTTTCATTATCACCGCAATCTTTGCCCCGCTGATTGCAACACATGATCCTCGCGATGCAGATGTAACAGTGCGTCTCCAAGGGTGGTCTCAGGATCATTACTTCGGGACAGATAAGGTTGGGAGAGACATTTTCAGTCGCATTGTCTACGGTTCGCGAATCTCGATCAAAATTGGATTGGTTGCGATGACGTTTTCGATCTCGATTGGTGCGCTGCTAGGCGTTATCGCTGGCTATTATGGGGGTTGGCTCGACAACACTATCATGCGGGTGATGGATATGATGCTTGCCATGCCGAGTATCCTGTTAGCAATGGTTATCGTCACCATCTTGGGGCAGAGCTTGACAAATGCGATTATTGCTGTCTCGATTGTTTACATCCCACAATATGCTAGGATTTTGCGTGCTTCTGTCCTAACCATCCGCGAGCAAGATTATGTAACTGCCGCCCACGCCATCGGAATAAGCGATTTTCGTATTCTGACCCGTGCGATTTTGCCCAACTGTCTTGCACCTCTGATTGTGCAGGCAACGCTGGGGATGGGGGCAGCTATTTTGGATGCCGCCGGCCTCAGCTTTCTTGGGCTTGGTGCTGAAATTGGCGAACCGGAGTGGGGTGCGATGCTCAACGAGAATCGGGCGTTGATCCGCCGTGCGCCGTGGACTGTCATGACGCCGGGGATTGCAATTTTTCTGATTGTTTTAGGATTCAATCTGCTGGGGGATGCACTGCGGGATGTGCTGGATCCGCAGGTGAAGACATAGAAGGTGAAGACATAGAGTGAAACGTGATGCGTGAAACGTAATTGGTTCATTAGTTCATTGGCTCATTACTATACACATTGCGCTCCTCTGGAGCGCAGAGATTAGCGATATTGGCATTCTATAGACATATCGCTCCTCTGGAGCGTAAGATAGAGCCAGAAAACCGATGGATTTTCAATACTTAGTAACTTGGGTTAGTACACATCACACAAGTTATACAAGAAAGGTTAAAAATGAAGATTACAGATGTAAAACCTTTGCCGGTATGGGGAGGTTCTAGAAATTTCTTCTTTGTGAAGATCGAAACCGATGAAGGCATCTATGGAATAGGTGAAGGCGGGATTACTTGGCGGGAACTCGCTGCGACGGAATGCGTTAACCATCTCAAATCTGTCCTAATCGGTGAGGATCCACGGCGCATCGAGCACTTGTGGCAGGTGATGTTTCGGGGCGGTTTTTTCCCTGCTGGGCGGATTGCTTGTTCTGCAATCAGTGCTATAGACATTGCGCTGTGGGATATTCGCGGGAAAGTGTTGGGGGTCCCTGTCTACGACCTGCTTGGTGGTCTCGTCCGCCAGAAAGCTGTGTGTTATCCCCATGCCAACGGTAATTCTCCCGAACGACTTGCAGAACACGCACAATCACTTGTGGAGGACGGGTGGAAATTTGTGCGTTGGGGTGTGCCTCAGCAGGGGGAGGTCCTCGATCCATCGTGGGCGGTTCGGGAAACCATCAAGCAGTGTGAGGCGGTTCGAGATGCTGTCGGAGAGGAGATTGAGATTTTGATTGACGTTCACACGCGGCTAGACCCGCCCCATGTGATTACGCTCTGCCGTGCTTTGGAACAGTATCGACCCTATTTCATCGAAGATCCGTTGCGTTCTGAAAATATGTCCACGTATCATCAACTAGCGCGCCACGTTGCCGTGCCGTTGGCGGTGGGAGAGCAGTACGCCACGAAGTGGGAATTCCGCGAATTGGTTGAACAGGAACTGATGCAGTACGCACGGATTGACCTCTGTATTGTTGGTGGGATTACAGAGGCGAAGAAAATCGCTGGTTGGTGTGAGGCGCATTACATTGATCTGGCACCACACAATCCGCTCGGTCCCGTTTCGACAGCGGCGTGTCTGCACCTCGACCTCGCTTCAACGAATTTCGGTGTGCAAGAACTTCCAAGCAAACCGGGGACAACGCTGCCCGATGTCTTCCCAGTGCAGTTAGCGTGGGAGGATGGCTATCTGCTACCACCGACGGGCCCGGGATTGGGGATTGAGTTTGATGAGGAGGCAGCACTGGCTAATCCGTACCGTGAAGTTGAGGCGCCGCAGTTGCGTCGGCCCGATGGAGCGTTTACGAATTGGTAGGTGGGAAAGTAAGATGTGAAGCATTAATTGGGGAATTGACTTATCGAAGCGTCGAATCGTTACGCCCAAAACCGAGATTAATCGGGTTGTAGTCTTACGACAGTTATTGTCAATGTGTTTTCACTCGTGCCCAAGTCGTTGTCAGTTTGTCGGTTGGTTCAACTGCCAGTTTACCTGTGATGTTTTGGAGAAGCTCTTCTCTACTCAACGGTCTGTCATAGATGCGAAGGATAGCGACTGAACCGTTGAAGTTTCGATCCCTGTCATGAGAAGTAAATATTGAAAGCCACATAGGCTCATCAGGATCATAATCCTGATTCATCTCAACCATCCCAACCTTTTCACCATCTTGGTAGGTCTCAACCATTTTCTGATCGGTGAAGACGAACGCGAGCCAGTGCCATTCCTTTTCCTTAATATCGATCCCGAGATCTTCCGGGATTAACCACTTCCCTTTATTATTATCTCTGCCCTTAAACCTTGCGATGAGTTCGCCGGTATCCGGTCCGTTGAGAGAAACCTGAAGATGTTGTAATTCCCTGTCGCGTGCTTTCAATCCGAGAACTTGGGAAGCAACAACGAGATCTGGCCATTTGGGACCGTTGCGTTTGATGAGAATCTCCACCGTCCAATCCTCAAGTTGTAATTTGGGGAGCAGGTCCGGGGGTCCGCCAAAAGTCTCCGACTTTCGTGTAGCGGTATACCACTTCGCATCCTCATTGATACCGAGTGCAGGTATTCTGATTTTCCCCTCTTCAAATTCAGGCACCTCATTATCAGCTGGCATTTTTCCGCCGGCTAAACCGAGGTTTTCCCAAGCTATTTCCCGCCTATTTTGCTCTCTGGCATCGAGGTGGATCACTGCCCCGGGAACCACCTTTTGTACTGCTACCGCAAAACTGGTGAGTCCCAACACAAAAACTACACTGTAAACCGCAATTTTGTTTATATATTTCATTTGAAAATATCCCTTTGGGTAAAAGTGAGGGATTAATGACTATTCTTGATCGCAGCCCATGATGTGGTAAGCTTCCCTGATGGAGCAACCGCGAAGATTGCTTTATCAAGTCCTTTTCCGAGCTGCTTTACATCAGCTTCGCTCAATTCAACATTGAAGATAACAAGCTCATCAATGATGCTTTTACTGAATGAGTCAAACCGCGCTGGCAACAACGCGCCAATGTACATCGGCTGCCCCAGTGGGGGTGCCAATATCATTTTCTTTGCTCCGTCACTGTGTTCAACAGGTTTTGATTCACCATCAATATAAAGGGTCGGTGCCCTTTCCCCATCTTTGGCGACAGCGACATAGTGGTGCCACTCATCGTCCTTTATACCACTAGCCCCTTGAAATCCATTTTGATACCAGAAATAGAACATATTGTCAAAAACTTTGTGGAGTGCAATGCCGTACCCCGGATCTTGCCATTGCCATTCTGCTCCCCTATGTAGAATGAAGTAAGGTGCAACATCGGTCGCTTGTAGCCGCGGTGGTCGTTTTACCCAAACCGAAATCGAGATGACGTCCTCAAGGTTTAAATCTACATCGTCCGACACTTGTAGGTAATTCTTTCTGTCGTCACTAAACTCAATTGCCCTGCCGAATTTCCCATCAACTAACACAGGTTTATTGATTAACTTCGCATCATGACCGTTGCCGGTAATATCCGGGATGCCCACCCTAGCAGTTTCCTCAAAGGTCCACATTGCAACAGCTGCCTCTAGAAATTTACGTCCTATCAACTGAGCATCGCTGACCGCTGTGAACACTATGTTCAGGACGATCAAGCCGATACCGATTGTGCTTAACTTTGTCGTAGAAGTTCTCATAATTAGACAGTTCCTTTTTCGCGAATTCATCGGCTCTGTTTAAGTGCTGCCCACGTTGTGGCAAGTTTGCCCGATGCAGAAACCGCGAAGATTGAGTTATCAACCCCTTTCCCAAGCCGTACAACATCATCTTGACTTAATGCAACGTTGAAGATGGCAAGATCATCTATGGTGTTATTGGTCCATGAGTCAAATCGCTCTGGAAACATCGCTCCGATGTGTATTGCCCGCCCCGGTGAAGGTTCCAACGCGATTACCCGCTGGCCATCCCGATGTTCGACCTCTTTTAACTCCCCATCAATATACATGGCAGGATCTCTTTCCCCATTTTTAGCGACCGCAACATAGTGGTGCCACTGATCATCCTTTATGCCATTCACTCCTTGGTATCCACCCTTGTACCAGAAATAGAACATGTTGTTAAAAACCTTATGCAGGGCTATTCCAAAAGATGGGCGATCGTGCTGCCATTCTCCTCCCTTTTCAAGGATAAAATAGGGGGCGATATCGAGTGCTTGTAAGCGCGGTGGCCGCTTCACCCATACCGAAATCGAGATGGCTTCATCAAGATCGAAATCCTCATGGTGTAGCACTTCCAAGTAATTTTTTCTGCCGGCATTAAACTCTACCGCTTTACCGAATTGTCCATCAACCAATGCAGGCTTATTCAGCATCACCGCATCATGACCGCTGCCAGAAACGTCCTTGACAAAAGGGTCGTTATCGTTATTTCTTTCCGTCCCCTCAAAGGTCCATATCGCGACAGCCGCTTCTAGAAGTTGCGGTCCTGTCAACTTGGCATCACTCACACCTACCAACATTAGGTTCATAATGATTAAGCCGGGCACAACTGTGCACAACTTGTTAATAAAATTGTTCATTCTGACCGCCTCCTGTTTTGCTATTTTTCTAGTGTTCCGCACAATATACATCGAAATATCAATACAGATCCGATGCGCTCTACAGTGTATAGGCAAAAGAATCGAATGTCAACGCAAAAATGATTTCTTTGCACTTGACTTGTTCAGCAAAAAAATGTTAATATGCTTACGTTACCTAAATTGTCTTTCCACGGGCTCTCCTAATCCTACAATGTTACATCAAAATTGGATCTGTGGTCGCTCAATTTCATAAATTGGTTACAACCCATGGCGATTGAAGTAAAACAGGATAGGATCTTGGGCTACAATCGTGGAATTTATTGTAGCATTCCATCAAAATCCAAAACTTACTAAAGGAAGGATATTACGATGAGAAAAAGCCGATTAATCTCCATGACCCTAGTTCTTGTATTTGCGTTCGTATTGACACAAGTTAGCTTTGCTGCGCCAAAGAACTTTGCACTCAAGTTTGATGCAAAAAAGGATGACGGAGAGACAGGAACACGGGTCATTGTTGACCATAGCGAGGAATTGAACCTTGCAGACAAACTAACGATCGAAGCATGGATTTACGCCACCGCCTTAGACAAAGGCATAAATATGATTACCGGGAAGGCAGATACCTGGATGCACGGCATTACACAGGAAGGGTCAATCTACAAAGGTGCTGTTAACGCTGCTCAGTGGGGTTGGGAAGGCTCAGGCAGGGTCAGCCTAGATAGGTGGACCCATGTTGCGCTATCCTTCGATGGGCGTGCCTACCTGCTTCACGTCGATGGTAAGCTGAAAGATGAAGTCGAAGATCCGGGAAAGATTAACACATCTTTATCTGATGTTTATATCGGTTGGCTCCCCCAGTGGAATGAAGCATTTACGGGGTTAATTGACGAAGTCCGGATTTCAAATATTCCTAGATACCCAGCCGCTAACTTTGCGAGACCGACGACCGAGTTTGAAGAGCGGGATCGTAATACCGTTCTCCTCATGCACTTTAACGAAGGACAAGGTGGTGAAGCGAAAGATACTTCTGCTTTTGAGCATCACGGCTTAATCGATGGTGCGACATGGGAAGAGGTAGATGATACACCCTTCAAACCGTTAGCGGTCGAGCCGGGCATAGACAAGCTATCAACGACATGGGGTAAACTCAAACGCAATTACTAGAATCCATGCGAGTTGAGTTAATTTTGCAACACGGGATTTCCTGATTATTTGCCTCCTGATTTCCGATTGGATTAGCATACTTTCTATCGGTATCAGGAGGCTTTTCTTTTTTGATTAAAGCGGGGTTCATAGCCAATAATATTTCGGTAGATATTAACTGAGGTGTCAAATGATTTTAATGAGTCCGTCTGTGCGCTTAGGAAAGACATCGGAGGAACGCGCTGCCTTCCTCCAAAAAGTCAAGTTAATGGAAGTTAAGACTGTGACCACAAACACGCCTGCTGATTGGAGCGATGCGGATGTCGAGGAAGCCAAGCGATTCCTTGATGACCACGGCATCCGAGTCGGCGAGTTCAGTGGGCACCAAGGAGGATTTGGCTCGGCGGATCAGGATGAGTACCGAGCTGCCATTGAAGGACATCGTCGCCAGTTACGTCATGCCCACATCATAGGGGCACACTGCATCGCCTGTGCGATACTCATCGGTAGAATTTGGATTGACGAAATGCCAAAAACCTTTGCGGAGCGGGGTGGAACCATCCCTGCAATGTGGTCTGAGGAGACGTGGAAACGATGCATCGGCGCGGTTGAGGAACTCATGCCCTATGCGGAGGAATTTGAGACGGATGTAGCGATACATCCTCACATCATTACACCGGTCTATTCTGTCGAGCGATATAAGGAACTTTTTGACGCGGTCCCGTCCCCACGCCTGAAGGCACTTTTCGACCCTGTGAATATGACAGGCCCCCATATGTTCCTTAGAATGACGGACTTTATCAATGAGATTTTCGATGGCATTGGGGATAAAATTGTCACGATGCACGCAAAAGACGCTACAATGTGGTCGGCGCGACCGATCAGCATTATTAGCCGCGTTGATGAGGCTGTTCCGGGAACGGGCATGATGGACTATGCGACAATACTCCAGCGATTGGATGCATTAGACAATGATGTTCCGGTGCAGGTAGAGCATTTCCCTGAGCTAGAGACAATTGCGGGTCAGCAGCATATTCGGCATGTTGGGCGGGAAACTGGTGTAACTATAGGTTAACTCAAATTGCCACTTATAGGAAGCATCGCAAACCGGGGAATCGGCACTAAATTGAGTCAATTACTGCTCGGCTTGGATAGACATATCCAAGCCGAACAGTACCGATACATAGGGATTTCGGTGCAACAGATAGGCAGTCAGCCTCGCGTTGATAATAAATAAACATGGAGAAATTATGGCTGAGAAAGTAACATCAAGCGCAAATCAACCGTGGAATATCGTGGTTGTGGTTTCGGATACGCTTAGGACAGCCTATCTAGGTGCCTATGGGAATAAATGGATTCATACCCCCAATCTGGATCGGTTCGCCCAAGATAGTGTGCGCTTTACAAATGCACATCCAGAATGTCTGCCAACGATTCCGACGCGCCGCACCTTGCATAGTGGTCGGCGGGCGTTCCCGTTTCGGAATTACCGTCCTGTACCTTGGGATAACGTCTATATCCCAGGTTGGCAGCCGTTATCGTCGGACGAAGGCACCATAGCGGAGGCGCTTGTTCATCAAAATTATCACACCGGTTTCTTTGCGGATGTGCCCCACTACTTCGTGCCGGGGATGAATTTTACGCGTGGATTTCGGCAGTGGGAGTTTATCCGTGGTCAAGCAGAGGATCGATACAACGCTATAGCACATGCGGATGAGACGCTGCTATCACGCTACCGTGGAGGTCCGGATCGGATTCGGGCGCATCTGGTCAATGTGCAGCCTGAACGGTCAGAAGAGACGTGGCCCACAGCCCGCACGTTCCGGGCTGCGATAAAATTTGTCGAGCAGAATCATAATAACTGCCCCTTTTATCTGTATGTCGATAGCTTCACGCCACACGAAACTTGGGAAGCACCAATTCATTACTATGATCTCTACGGGAGTCGAGAAGACCGGGAGCCAATATATCTCTCTGCGCCTTATGGATCCATCGATCGCAATCCCGAAATCGAAGAACGCTTGCCTAGCATTCGAGCAAATTATGCCGGCTTGGTGACGATGGTGGATACATGGTTTGGGAAACTGATTAATACGATCGACAGGCTGGGACTGAAAGAGAACACGCTCGTGATGTTTTTGAGTGATCACGGGACCAACTTCGGTGAAAATCCTGATCGCGTCACTGGAAAACCGGCGGATTTCATGTATCCGGGGACAATGGACATCCCTATGCTGCTACGTCACCCAACAGGAGCGGGAGCTGGAAGTACGCGTGATGAATTTGCCTATAGTTTGGATGTACCGGCGACCGTCATTGCAGGTGCCGGTGTCGAACCGATCGGCAAGATAGAGGGGCAAAGCTTGCTTCCACTAGCAGAGGGAAGCAGCGGATTTCAGGATCGGGAGTATTTGACCTGCCGTTATGGTAACTCTGTTTGGTACAAAGATTCAAAGAATTGGTTCTTCAGCGGTGTGGATTTCCAGAATCCGCATCTTTTTGACCTAGAAGCGGATCCGACGTGTCAGCATAACATTGTGGCAGATGCAGCGGATCGGCTCGCACTCGCGCGGGAACGGATCTTGGCAGATGCTGGTGGTGAACTGCAGCGGTATGAACGGCAGGAAAAGACCGATGCGTTGGGAAGACCTGAGTTTGCAGAAGGGAGATAGGTATGTGGAGGTCGCGCCACCTATCCACAGGTCTTAGCCCCGATTTTTTATAACGGAGATACGAGCTAAATGAACCCACATTTCTTTGAAGGAATTGATGGAATTGAGCGACAAGGGAAACCGAGAGATTGTGGTCTGACGATGGTTATCGATTGGGGCATTGGAATGCGCGAACAGGAGGATCTCATCGAGACTGCGGCGGACCACTTCGACTTTGCAAAGATCGCCGTCGGCATCTCCCGCTTGTTGTCAAATGATGTACTAGAAACGAAGTTGAAAAAGTATCGGGAACACCAGATTGAGCCATTTGCGGGAGGCATGTTTCTCGAATACGCAGATGTGTCCGGGAAAGCAGATCTCTACTTTCCTGCGATCGTTCGGGCGGGCTATCGTTGGGTGGAGGTATCGGATAACTTGGGGGCTGTTTCGGTTGAATGGAAACGGAAGATGATTCGTCAAGCTGTCAATGAACACGGTTTGCAGGTTATGGGGGAAGTTGGCAAAAAGGAAGGGCTGACAAGCGAAATCCCTTTCCCTGACGATGCGCAGGGCTGTCTCAATGCCGGTGCAGCACTCGTACTCCTAGAGGCGGCTGAGTTGGTCAGCGAAGATCTTGATACGGCGCAGGCTGTTGAGGCAGTTGTGGAGCTAATCGGACTGGAGAAAGTCATGTTTGAGTTACCAGGTCCCTGGATCGCTGGGGTAACTGCGCATGATATCCATCACCTGCGTCGCCAGCTTATCGATCGATATGGTTCAGAGGTCAACCTAGGCAACGTCGCACCCGCTGACCTCGTGTCATTAGAAGCATATCGCCGAGGGTTGGGGGTTAATGCTGGCGAAGTTAAGTGTGAAACGTGAAAGCCATTTGTTCATTGGTAGTAACCTAAGTTGCTTTGCATGTGTGCAGTGGATTTGGCAATCCACTGCGAGCAGTGATTGATTCAATTTATGGTAGATTTTAGAATTACTTAGACACTTCCAATGCACAGCCAACCCCCTAAATCCCCCTTATCAGGGGGACTTTGGAAACTTCGCTAGGGTCGGAGTTATTGGTAAATGTCTACTTATTTCTCTAGTTCACCATAGTAGTAAGGGACAACGATCGTTGTTTCCTACGGTTTCTGTTGCACGATTTCTAAACATGAGCCAAAACCAAATGAGGAGGGACAATCAGTATGGTTTACGGAAGTGGCGATTATCGATATGAGGTTGTAGAAGGTTGGGGGCAGATACCGCAGCTGGGTCTTGCCTCCGCTGTTGCTTGTGATTCCCAAGACCGTGTCTATGTGTTCAATCGGAGTCCCAATCCTGCCATGCTCGTTTTTGAGCGAGATGGTCGGTTCATCGGTTCTTGGGGAGAAGATATCTTCAAGGCACCACACGGGATTTGGATAAGTCCAGATGATGAAATCTACACCACGGACACTGAAGATCACACCGTTCGGAAGTTTTCGCTTTCCGGAGAACTTTTACAAACGTGGGGAACTGTGGATGAACCGGGTCCGCCGGGACAGCCATTTAATCAACCGACCCGTGCTGTCTTATCCCAATCCGGTGAAATGTACGTCTCGGACGGTTACGGACAATCGCGGGTTCACCGCATGACACCTGATGGCGAAATTATCGTTTCGTGGGGCGCGCCGGGGTCGGGACCTAGCGAGTTTAACCTGCCGCATGATGTCACCGTGGACAAAAACGATCGAGTCTATATCTTAGACCGTGGAAACCTTCGGTGTCAGATTTTCAACTCTAACGGAGAATATCTGACGGAGTGGGGGGACCTTCGCTCGCCCAACGACCTGTTCATAGATTCGGATGATGTCATTCACATCGCAGAAGGTGGGCAGCGCATTACCGTCATAACGCTCGACGGTAAGATTATCACCCAGTGGGGCGAGAAAGGTGAACAGCCTGGACAGTTCAGTAACTCGCCACACGGTATATGGGTTGATTCCCACGGCGATGTCTATATCAGCGAGGTCATCGCAGACAAACGATTTCAGAAGTTTGTGCGGGTTTAATTCAGGGAGTCAAGGCGACGCATTATTGCGTCGCTTTGACCTCTCTCCGGCGAGTGTGCAGCACAAGTTCAGTATAGCCGTTAGGCACCGTTCCCCCCTTAAAGACCAGATCTAGCGCTGCCTGAAAGGCGATACTTTTGTCAAATTCGGGTGCCATGTTTCGATAGTTGGTATCTCCCGCATTCTGCCTATCAACGACCGCAGCCATCCGCTCAAAGGTTTCTGTGACCTGCTCCCGCGTCACAACCCCATGATGCAGCCAGTTGGCAATATGCTGACTCGATATGCGTAGCGTTGCTCGGTCTTCCATTAATCCAACGTCATGGATGTCTGGCACCTTTGAACAGCCAATCCCTTGATTAACCCATCGAACCACATAGCCCAGTATCCCTTGGGCATTATTATCCAGTTCCTGCTGGATTTCCGCCTCTCCGAATTCTCGATTCGATAACGGCGGTGTCAGGATATCCGACAAACTGGCACGTCCTCTACTGGCAAGTTCCCCCTGCCTGTTTGCGACACTCACCTGATGGTAATGTATGGCGTGGAGCGTAGCAGCTGTTGGCGAAGGCACCCAAGCAGTTGTCGCACCGGCTTGCGGGTGACCTATCTTTGTCTCGACCATCGCTGCCATCTCATCCGGCATCGCCCACATCCCTTTACCAATCTGTGCCTTACCGGGAAGCCCCGTCTCAATACCGATATCTACATTCCAATCTTCATAGGCAAGCATCCACGGTTGGCTTTTGATGTCAGGCTTTGGTATCATCGGTCCTGCTTCCATGCTTGTGTGGATTTCATCGCCTGTTCGATCGAGGAATCCGGTATTGATGAACACGACCCGTTCTCTCGCTGCGCGGATGGCTTCTTTCAAGTTAATGGTGGTTCGACGCTCCTCATCCATAATCCCCATCTTCAACGTATTTCTTTCAAGTCCGAGCGCACGCTCCACCCGTTCAAACAGTTCGACTGTTGCTGCAGCCTCTTCGGGACCATGGAGTTTGGGTTTGACGATGTAAATGCTGCCTGCCCGGCTGTTGACATGTTCCCCATTTTTCTTGAGGTCGTGTATAGCTGCCAGCGATGTGACCATTGCATCAAGGAAACCTTCGGGGATTTCTTGATCGTCCGCCGTGGTAACCGCATCGGTGTACATGTGAATCCCAACACTCCGAATCAGCAGAAGACTCCGTCCCGGAAGCGTTAGTGTTGCTCCATCTGGCGTCCTGAAGGTCTTATCTGCATTTAGCCTACGGATCGTCTGCTGCCCATCCTTTTCAAAGGTCGCTTCCAGCGTCCCCTGCATGATGCCGTTCCAGTTGCTGTAGACCTGCGTCTTGTCCTCAGCATCAACAGCGGAGACAGAATCTTCGCAGTCTTGGATTGTGGTAATGGCAGATTCCAGCACCACGTCTTTTACCCCTGCGAGATGGGTTTTTCCAACAGGATGATCGCGGTCAATTTGGATTTCAATGTGCAACCCATTATTTCTGAGCAAAACGCCGCACAGTTCATCAGCTTTCTCATTAAATCCAGCAAATTTACTGGAATCAGCTAAACCCACTTCGCTACCATCGTTGAGCCTTGCAACCAATTGGTTGGTCCCGTTAATGTTTTTGAGTGAGAATTCCGTGACTTCTGAGAACTTTCCCCGCTCAAGACTCGCCGCTTCATCTAGGAACGCCTCCGCTTGGGCGATGACTGCCGCACCGCGCACAGGATTATAACCCGCACCTCTTTCCTTCCCATCTTCATCCGAAATGACATTTGTGCCGTACAATGCATCATACAGACTCCCCCAGCGGGCATTGGCGGCATTCAGTGCATAACGGGCGTTATCCACCGGCACCACTAGTTGGGGACCTGAGATTGCCGCGATTTCGGGGTCTACATTCGTTGTGGTCGCTTGGAAATCTCCACCTTCAGGGAGGAGGTAACCAATCTCTGCGAGAAATTCTTCATATTCATTTGGCTCGACAGGCTCACCTTTCGTGGACAAATACCATTCGTCGATCCGCTGCTGCAGTGCGTCTCGTTTATTCAGAAGTGCCCGGTTTTTGGGCGCGAGGTCCGCAACAATCTCACCTAGCGATGTCCAAAAAGCATCCGCTTCCACACCTGTGCCGGATACTATCTCGTCCTGTACCAGACGATACAATCCCTCGTCAATTTTGAGTTGCCCAACTTCAATTCTATTTCCCATTCTGTCATATGCCTCCACGTTTTAGGACTTCCAAAGAAAATCAATTTTTGAATAGTTCTATATCTGATTCCTATTTTAACCCGATCTGTCTCAGCGTGTCAAGATGCTTACGTTCCAACGGGGTGTTTTCGTCGTATATTTTGCCAACTGCTGTAGAACATGCAGCTCCGCTCCAAGAGTCTGAGGATGGAATTAAGACATATTGATAAACCTGATGAACACATCACGTGACGCGCCTTTTTCTTTCGCTTTTGACAATACGGATCGAGTATGGTATTATATTTTGCCTGATACTAATTCTCGATCGCTGTGTCACAGACCGCAGAGAAGGAACGGTTGGCACTTGCCCGTAGCTTGTCCTCGAATGAAGAAAAAGAAGTATAGCGGGTTTCACTACAAAGCAATTTTTGTAACAATGAAGGTTGGATTTAGTGTCAGAACAAAGCAATCGAAAAAACTTGGAGGCAACACACGAACCGATGAACAAACTCAAATTAGGCATTCCCAAAGGATCATTACAGGTATCCACCATTGACCTTTTCAAACAAGCGGGCTACACAATTACGATCAGTGGAAGGTCATACTATCCACACATTGATGACGACGAGATTGAAGCGATGCTGCTACGTCCACAGGAGATGGCACTCTACGTAGAACGCGGTGTCATTGATGTGGGGTTAGCAGGGCGAGATTGGGTCCGTGAATGTAAAGCGGATGTGCTAGAAGTCGCTTCGCTGACCTACAGCAAGCTGACCACTCAGCCAGCGCGGTGGGTGCTAGCGGTCGCAGAAGACTCCCCCATCCAGTCTGTCGCAGATCTCGAAGGAAAAGTCATTTTCAGTGAACTAGTTGAAGCAACAAAATCATACCTCAAGGATAATGGTGTCAATGCAACCGTCAAATTTTCGCACGGTGCGACAGAGGTGAAGATTCCTCATCTCTGCGATGCAATTGTAGAGCTTACGGAGACTGGCAGCACCTTGCATGCCAACCAGTTAAGAATTGTTGATGTCGTTATTGAATCAGTAACGATGTTGATTGCAAATAAGGAGAGTTGGACGGATGAATGGAAGCGGAACAAGGCGGAAAGCTTGTATATACTTCTTTCCGGGGCATTGGCAGCACAAAACAAAGTCGGGCTCAAAATGAACATTTCCCAAGAAAACTTGCAATCCTTGCTCGCCATTTTGCCAGCGATGAGAAATCCAACGATTTCCCAACTTAGCCAAGATGGATGGTATGCTGTCGAAACGATTGCCGATGAGCATATTGTCCGAGACTTCATTCCAGAACTCAGGAACGTAGGCGCAGAAGGGATTATTGAATACCCTTTGAGCAAAGTAATTCCGTGATGGGTGAATCGTAAAACATGCGTTAATTCTGCATACCGTTTCGGCACGATTCATTCTATAATGTGCATTAAACGGAGGGTAAATCGAGTCAGCTACCCCACCCTGAAGGACGGGGCTTGTTGCCCGTCCCGGGACTTACAGGGTTTTCGGTCTCGGCTCGTAACTTTACACACCCGCCACCGTCCCGAGCAGCTCGGGATTGGAAGCACCCATAGCGTGTCAGGGACAGCACCCTTTCAACTCCCGGGCGAAACCTCAGACAAACAACACCTTCCAACCACCACGTTGGGAGGAGAGCGAAAAACGAGCGTTTTTCCTAAGTCATCAAGTTACGAGAGAATGATACCCTATCAACATTTTTAATCAACAAAAAGGAGGCGCAGTTTCCTCCCTGCAGATACCTGATACTGTTGCACAACATGCTGGGCTGATTGAGCCATGACTATAGCGCAACACGCATGGTATTTACGGGGTCTCTACTGCGAAGATTTTGATGAAATTTCAAATCAATCTATGTTTTTTTCTTATTCTGATTTGGGTGGTTACCGGTCTTGGGTGCAGTGAAGATTCGTCCTCTCCTTCCGGCGAGACTGGAGAAGAATCTGAGCAGACACTAGATCTGGGAGCGGAGGAAGATCCGCGATCTGGAATGGTATCAGGAATTATCACTGACGCCAAGACGGGAAACCCGATTCAGGGCATAACCGTTAGCTTGTTAGATCAAAAGGTGGAAACTGGAGTAGATGGCAGATATGTTTTCACGGCGATCCGTTATTCGGAGAACCACAATTTAACCGTCATGGGCATTGATCACCAACCCAAAATGAAGCCATTTAAACTTAGGACTGAAGAGGTACAATTAAATATTTCTCTCGACCCGAAGTTTGGAGCGGTTTCAGGTATTATTATCGATGGCACAACACGGAACCCGATTCAGGGTGCAACTGTTAAGCTATTAGATAAGACAATGACAACCGAAGCAAACGGTAAATACAATTTTATAGGGGTTCCTTATTCGGAGAACCTCAATTTAATGATTATTGCAAACGATTATCAGCCCAAAACAGAAAACTTTCAACTTAGAGCTGTCCGCGTTGGATTGAACATCCGACTTATGCCCGCGACGGATCCCGAAATGGAGATTAATCAGTTCTTGGAGCGCTTCTCAGCGCTAATTGAATCATTGGATATAAGTAAATTGGATGCAATCCAAGACCTCTTTTCGGAATCGTATGTTGCAGCAGATGATCCCGTCACACTCCTTGGTTTAGCAACAGGCGTTATTCCCGCAAAATTCGATGATGTGAGTCAAACGATTATCGTAGTGTTCGAAAAGTATAATGCGCTCCAATTTCAGTTTAATAAAATTCAAGTGGATGTGACTAATTCACGGCAGGCGTCCGCGCGCTTTACCTTACACGTCATCAGCGAAGAGGGCCCACGACCCGAAAAAAGAGAGATTCTCGTTGATTGCCAAATAGATTTCCGCAAAGAGGACTTGGTATGGAAAATAGTTTTCTGGCAACTTTTCAACGTAGAATTCCTTCTATGATTTGATGGATTTAACCCTGACATCAAGTGAGATGTAAGTTCTCCACTTGGACAGGGACACAAGGGCATTCGATCTAATGACGCTGGTAACTGTAAATTTTGCGTAGGGATATGGCAAACGATTCTATCCAAAATCAGGTTGAGGCACTGCGGGAACAAATTTGCTATCATGAACGTAAGTATTTCATCGACGATCGGCCAGAGATTTCAGATCAGGAATATGATCGGTTGATGAAAGAATTGGAACACCTTGAAGCGATGCATCCTGAGCTTGTTACGCCTGATTCACCGACGCAGCGGGTTGGCGGTGAAACAACACTTGGCACTAGTGTCCCCCATCGTGGGCAGATGTTGAGCCTTGATAATACGTACAACCCTGAAGAACTATACGATTTTGACCAGCGTGTGCGGAAGGCATTACCTGACCAGCCGGTTGCGTATGTGACAGAGCTAAAAATTGATGGCTTGGGGGTTGCCTTGCTTTACGAGGAAGGTAGGTTGGTACGCGGTGCCACACGAGGGGATGGGGAATATGGGGAAGATGTAACGGCGAATCTACGCACCATCCGCACGATTCCGTTGAGACTGACCCCAATCCCGTCAATGCCAACCGTTTTGGAGGTCCGGGGCGAGGTATTTATTCCAAGGGATCGATTGGATGAGGTGAACCGACAGCGGGTTGCGGAGGACCAAGCACCTTTTGCAAATGCGCGGAACGCTGCGGCAGGTTCTGTACGTTTGCTAGATTCCACCATCACAGCATCGCGTCCGTTAGATATCTTTATTTACACCCTCGGTTATGCGGAAGACATCGAAATCACCAAGCATACGGAAGCACTTGCCCTGCTTGCCGACCTAGGCTTCAAGATGAATCCTTGTACCGAAGCACATACATTAATCCAAGAGGTCATTGAGTATTGCCATCAGTGGACAGCAAATCGAGAAACAATCCCTTATGATACCGATGGAATCGTTGTAAAAGTTGACTCACTCCAACAGCAGGGGGCACTCGGCGCCACAGCGAAAAGTCCTCGTTGGGCGATTGCCTGTAAATTTCCTGCACGTCAGATAACAACACAGATTGAAGCAATCGAAGTACAGGTTGGGCGAACCGGTGTCTTGACGCCCGTCGCAATCCTGTCCCCTGTACAGTTAGCAGGTGCAATGATAACTCATGCCACATTGCATAACGATCAGGAACTGATCCGCAAGGATGTTCGCGTTGGGGATACGGTATTTCTCGAACGGTCGGGAGATGTCATTCCGAAAATCACGGCTGTATTGACAGATCAGCGGAAGGGAACTGAAAAGGTCTTTCGTTTGCCGAATCATTGTCCGGTGTGCGAAACACCAGTACAACGGTCAGAAGATGAAGCAGCGATCCGTTGTGTGAATGTGGCTTGCTCTGCACAACTGAAACGGCGAATTGAACATTTTGCCTCGCGGAACACACTAAATATTGACGGACTTGGACCCGCGATCGTTGAGCAACTGGTTGGGGCTGGGCTGATTCGTGATGTTGCGGATCTCTACGCCTTGAAGCAAGAGAATCTGGTCAGTCTTGAGCGGATGGGAGAAAAATCCGCAAAAAACCTCATAAACGCCATTGAAGCAAGTCGGCACATTCCGGTCGCAAAGGTGCTGTTTGGACTAGGCATCCCCCACGTTGGCGCAAATGTCGCAGAACTGCTGATTGACCACTTTTCCTCAATTGATGCCCTTGCTGCCGCAAGCCTAGAAGATATCGAGAGCATCCACGGTATCGGACCACAAATTGCGGAAAGCCTCCTCCATTTCTTCTCACAGCCGAGGGTTCAAGAGTTCCTGAAACGGCTGAAAGAGGCGGGGCTTCAGTGGGCAGCCGAATCAAGCGAACTCACAGAGACTTCCGATAGTATCTTCGCCGGTAAAACCTTTGTTCTAACAGGCTCACTCTCGACGCTGACACGCTCTGAAGCCTCTGACAAAATTAAGGAACGCGGTGGCAGGGTTAGTTCCACCGTTAGTCAAAAAACAGATTACCTAATTGCTGGAGAATCGCCGGGGTCTAAATATGACCGTGCAGTCGAACTCAATATCCAAATCCTAACAGAACAAGCATTTACTGAAGAGCTATAGGAAGAATTTTTACTTTCAATCCATCCGCTTTTATGCTATACTCTCAATCAATACTTGAAAACAGATCGAGCTTTTTTATTAAAAGTCGATTTTACAGAATCGCCTCGCACACCACAGACATACCGGTCCACTTAGAGGGTACAGTTCAAAAAAACGAGTTATAGCTTCAGATTGTGTTTGAACCCATCATGTTTAAAGTATCTGTAGAATATCAGAAACAATTGTTCTGGAACAGGCTTGTGAGGTGAGGGCCGGTTGCCTTGCATGCTAATTTGTTAGCTATTAATGGAACAATAGAATAGGAGAATGAAAGATGAGAGGTAATAAGGGAAAAGGTGCTAAATCATTAGACAGCTCAAGTAAAAGTGTTGTCAAAAAGACAGCGACCAAAAAAGGACGCAAAGAGAAAAAACTCGCTAAACAAGAAAAGCGAGCGAAAAAAACGTATTAAACGAATAGAGCGATAGCTCACAGACGAACAGACCTACGATCCGTAGAGGCTGACCACGATTACCTCTACAACCTGCGACAAGATAAGATTGAAACCCGCATCACGGTCTGCTGTTTGTGCTATCGCTCTTTTTTTTTAGGGAGTTACCGCATCGTGGAATTCACACGGAACCAGAAGAAAGCACATGACCTTAACCGTCACATCAGCGTGACCGCTGGCGCCGGATCTGGGAAAACGGCGGTATTGGTTCATCGATACCTCAAGATTTTGCTTGAAGAAAAGGATCTGCCTCCCAATCAGGTTGTCGCGATTACGTTTACAGAGAAAGCTGCAGCGGAACTCAAACAGCGCGTTGTCAATGAAGTCAACATAAAATTAAAGGAAGATCCTCACAACGCACAATTAGAAAGAATCAAGACAGGAATGCTCTCCGCACAGATTTCAACAATTCACGCATTTTGTGCGCGGATTTTGCGAGAGTATCCGGTTGAAGCGGGTGTTGACGCAGGCTTCGGCATGCTACAAGGGATACATCAGCGGTTGATTCTTCGTGAGACCATTGATTCCACGCTCAGGGAGATTGCGGACCGTCCCGATGAGGACGAAACCCGTGTGAAACTTGTAAAATTGCTGCGAATCTTTGGGAAAAACCGGCTTGAGACACATTTATCCGAACTGGTGGATCAACGTCAGGTAGTGGAACGGCTGAAGCACGATTTATATTGCTGCACAGATTCAAAGGTGTTGGATACTTGGCACGAATATGTACAATCACAATTCCCTATCAAGAAGTCACTACATTGTTTGAGGGTAGTCTTGGCAGTTGCTAGAGGAAAAAATGCTGCGATAGTTCGAGAATTGGCGGCAAGTATTCAGCCAGATATGGAGGTACAAGAGGCAGCTCCGTTCTTGACAGAAATCGCACCCCTCATCGTAACCCAAGGCGGAACAATTAGCAAACGCGATTTCCTCGGCTCCGGTGTTGAGACGGAAACGCTCAACGAGGAGATTGATTTTCTTGTCCGCGCGGCAAAATACTTCCGATCTTTCCCAACTTTTACTAGCGATAATGAATTACTCATTTGCGTGACACGCCTGTTGATACATATCTATGACGCGGTTCAACACGCCTACGAAAATCGAAAACGCCAAACAGGACAACTCGATTTCGATGATCTTCAGATCAAGGTCAGGGACCTATTACAGCAGGAATCAATCCGTGAGCAGCTCGCTAAAAGATACCCTTATATTATGGTTGATGAGTACCAAGATACGAACCAACTACAATACGAGATTCTTAAGTCCCTGCTCTCGGATTTCAAATCGGGCAATCTGTTCATCGTCGGCGATCAGAACCAAAGTATCTATAGATTTCGCGGGGCAGATGTACGGGTATTTGATCAAACACGGAAGGAGATAACCGAATATCAACCCGCATTGACCGAAGACTTTACTTGGGAGGGACAGATACTTGAGGCAAACAACTCAGAGAAGCGTGGCACCCTCCCTCTTCTTGAAAATTTCCGACTGTTACGAAACCTTGTAGGCTTCGTCAATCTGGTTTTTGAGTCACTCATGAAAGGGCGGAATGAGTTTGAAGTCAAGTATGAGCCGCTAATTCAGAGGAGAGCTACAGATCAGCCCGGTGATGTGGAACTGCTCATCAGTTCAAAGGAGGAGGCAGAGGGTGAATCAGCCCCCCCCGCTGATGAAAACGAACTGATTGTGGCACGCATCCAACACTTGGTTGGGACAAACGAAACGGTTTGGAAGGACGAAGGCGACGGTGAAAGGCCCCAGCCGATCCGATACGGTGACATCACTATCCTCATTCGGAGCCGGACGCGCTTGCCGGAGATTGAATCTGCCTTGCTCGAAGCGGAGATTCCATACAAAATCACAGGGGGCATCGGATTTTATCAACGCCAAGAGATTTACGACATCGGTAACTATCTGGAATTCCTCACCAACCCCACCAACGATGTGGCACTCGCAGGGGTTCTTCGTGCGCCATTCTTCGGTGTGTCAGATGTAGAGTTGTATGAGATAGTACAACAATCTTCCAACGAACCATTCTGGCAGAAAGTCCAAGATTACGTCGCTCAAACAGATCAATCTTCAACTTCTCCAATAGGTTATGCAGTCCAGATGCTGCGAAGTCATATTGAAATCTGTCACCGTATCCCGCCGAGCGAACTCATCAGGAAAATCGTCAACGACACTGGAATGGTAGGGGTGCTTCCTGTCGGACAGAGTGGCGAGCAGCGGTGGGCAAATTACGAGAAGCTATTAGGGACTGCAAGAGATTTTGAAAGATTGGGATTCACAGATCTCTCTGACTTCTTGAAACGATTGAATCTACTAATTGAAGAGGAAGAACGCGAAGGGCAGGCAACAACACAATTGACAGCGGACGCTGTCGAGATAATGACCATCCATGCGGCGAAGGGGCTTGAGTTTCCGGTCGTCATCCTTCCTAACCTGGATCGAAGGGCTACAAGGTACGACCAAGAACCGTTTATTGATGATCTGTTGGGAATCGGTTTTAAGCCCGCGAACCCGGATAAGAACTATGAACAGAGCGATCCGGGAGCAACACAATTGATGAGAGAACGCGCAAGAGACAAGAGAGAAGCAGAGGAGCAGCGTCTCTTTTACGTGGCAACAACCCGCGCTCGTGATCGCCTAATCCTATCGGGAACACTCACCGAGAAAGGAGAGGCGAGAGGTTGGTTCGGTTGGCTTTTCGATGTCCTAGGGCTTTCAGGGATGCCATCGGAGGGCAAACTTCTGTACCCAACAACGATTCAACCTCTATCGGGAGAGGAAGATACGACAATCCCCTTCGATCTACCGATCCGAATCATTAAATCCCCCGATGAACTCGATTTTGCTGAAGGAGAGACGCCCACCCCGTCGCTGGCGGCCGACTTTCCAGCGTACCATATTGATCCGTTGGTCGCTTCATTTGTCGGCGAAACTGTCTCGGTGACGGAACTTATAACGTATGCTCACTGTCCGACGCGGTTTTATTTGCAGCACCAGATTCAGGTGCCGTCATCGGAGTCCCAGTCCGAGGAGACCGCTGAGACAGTGCGTAAAGATGTTAATCACTTTTTGGACTCGAAAGTTGAGGAGATGGCGTTAAACGCAGGTGAGGTTTATCGTGAACGGCACATCCACGTCGAGATTGATTCTCATATAGTCGAAGGAATTGCAGGTAGGCTTTTCAAGGATGTGCGGGGGTTATGGCGGGTTATCAGCTACGAAACGGATAGAATTGATTGGGAAGGCATCGGTGATATAGCGGATTACTACCGGGCACAAATCGAACTATACGCTCTGCTTGTTCACCGGCTCTATCCTGAACAGCAGGTCATACCGGTGACAGTCTACTCCACAGATCTCGCCTCCTCGTATTCGATGGAGGTAACGCGGGAAGAATTAATAGATATTGAGGGCGCGTGGCTAGAACGAATTAAGGCGATAGACGCAGCTTTGAGTTCCGATGCAATCGAGGCGGGAAGGTTTGAAAAGAATTTAGAACATTGTCCATTGTGTCCCTATTTTATTGATGGGGAGTGCATGGTTTCAGATTGATCACAGTCAATTGTCTGAGTCCTTATTTGTTCTCCCCGTGCTGTGCTTGCTGAATTTTTTCCTTACTGAACTACATCTCCTTCAATTGGCTCAACTTCCACCTTGACGTTCTTGAGGTGCTCAACAACCCGTTCAAGCTCGTCGGGCTCACCCTTAATCTCCAAAACAACCCACCCACGGTCAGACGTGACATCGGCGCGTCGAATGCTCGTGATCACATTGTACTGTTGACCGATGTTGTGGATGATGGGCTCAGTGATCAGATCCGGCGGGAAAGTCAATCGAAGCCTTAAAAATGCCATATCTGCCGCTCCTTTCTGAATTAACGAATCCTATTACGCATCACGCTTCGCACCTATCGGCACCTCTACAAAATCTGTATCATCCTCATTCCAAACGAAAGCCTTTGTGGTTTTAACCTCCCGGTTGTAGACGGAGACCACAACATAAGCTGCACCGGGATACACCGGTTCGTCCCACGCCCTTGCATCCGCTTTATCTTTTTCCGAAAAATAGGCATCGTGATTTGGGTGTGAATGATAAAATGCCTTGATCGGTCGATTTTTGGTTTCAGCTTCTTTATGCACGCGGATTAAGTCGTTCGGGGCTATTAGATATGCGGTGCGTGCATCGCGGGGATACGTATCCGGATCTTCGGCGTGTCGTTCATTTTGTATATTCCGGCATTCCCGGACGAATTCCCGGGTCCCGTCGCTCAAAATGATGCCACAGCACTCATCGGGAAATTCGACCTTTGCGTGCGCGTAGATTTGATCTAGCGTCTCGCTTTGTAATTCTAATGCTTCAGTCTCATTTATCATCTGACGAACCGCCTGCGATTGCAGGGATGACTGAGATTTCGTCGCCATCCTTAACTGTCGTTGCATTGCCATCTAAAAATCGAATATCTTCGTCGTTGAGATAAATATTAACAAAACGGCGAATATTACCGGATTCATCACAGATGCGTTCTTTGATTCCCGGATAGCTTGCCTCAAGGTTTTCGAGGAGACTTTCAATTGTATCTCCCTCTGCTTCAACTTCCGGTTGATTTTGCGTGAGTCTTCTGAGAGGGGTTGGAATACGTACGGTAACAGCCATTGCAAAACTCCCTTCGTTGTAAGGTTAAATAAAACGAGTCCAAAAATTTTCGGTCTTAATTATGACGGTTTCTATATTTACGCGGTAAAACTTAGATGCTTTGCGTTTTAGGTTCTATATTGCGTAGTGAATCCCGCACTCTTTCTTATTATCTTCGTCCGATGATGGCGCGTTTTGCCAGCGCCACCGTCCTGCTCTTTTTGGTTCACCGGGCAGGATTGGCGTTGTGCAGATGACGCATCCGAGTGATTCATAGTATTGTCCGTACTTCTGGGGTTCCATCAGTGGATTCACGGGGATATCGTGTTTGTGAATGTACTCCCAAATTCGTGCTTCGGGCCAATCTGCCAGCGGATTGACTTTCAGTATAGAACGCCCCTTGTGCTCGATGATTTCCGCTTTGGGGGTGCTTTGTCGATTACTTGATTGATCTCGTCGAAGCCCGGAAAACCAGACATCTAGTGTATCCAACAATCGTTGCATCGGCTCCACTTTCCTGATGTTACAACAATATTCCTGTTTCTGTTTGCTGTCGAAGAACAGGAACTCCCCGTGGTTTGCGACCATTCGATCTACGGCTTCCGGCTCCGGGGTAATCCTCTCAATGCGGATGTTATAATGCGCTTCGACGTGATCGAAGAATTCATAGGTTTCAGGGAACAGACGCAGCGTGTCAATTGTACAGGCTCTAAATGGCAGCTTATTTTCGTAAGCCATGTGGAGCAGAATCATTCCGGACAATTGTCCGCTCGTAACAATTGCGGCGCGTTCCTTAAAACGTTTAATGAGATTGAATAGGATCTCCTGTGGCTCTTCGAGTAGACGAGCTTCGTAGCACAGCTCTTCATTTATCAGATCTTGATTTGTTAATTCATTCAAGGGATACCTGATCCTTCCTGTAGACATGGAACATGACAAATGAGGGATGAGTGAATTGATGAGTCGAGGAACTTTTGAACTCTGACTGCTCCCAAAGATAAATCTTTGGGGTTCTTAATAGACTTATTGGCAGACATTAGAATCTCCATGCTATCTTCTTGCTTCGACGGGACGTGCCCCGACAACCGAGGTCTTACCATCTCTCCACAAGCGTTTTACGTCTCCGTGTGTCCCATGGCGACGTTTCTCAGGTTTATCGCAGCGTTGAGATCTCTGTCTTGTGTATGACCACACACACTGCAATGATAGGTTCTATCTGATAAGGATAGGTTACTATCCATCACATTACAAGCCGAGCAAGTCTTACTAGACGGGTAGAAGGTATCTGCTTCTACAATCTTTACGCCTATCCGTTCTGCTTTATACTTTAACATGGCAAGCAAACTCGACAACGAAGCGTCTGATAACGCCTTTGCAAGCCTATGATTCTTAAGCATACCTGCAACATTTAGCGACTCAATCCCAATACGACTCGCACCGTTGACTATAGCCGTTGTTGCCTTGTGTTGGGCGTCTTGTCGAATACAGGTGATACGGTAATGTAGTTTAGCAAGTTTCGCTTGGGCCTTATGCCAATTACGACCACGTTTCTGCCTTCGACTCAACTGACGTTGCAACCGTTTTAGCTTGCGCTCGTAACCCTTTAACGCTTTCGGATTCTCGTAGTACACCCCTTCGGACGTGACCGCCAAGTGCTTGATACCTACGTCCACACCAACGACGGGGTGTTGTTGAATATCAGGTATAGAATCGGCTTTGAATGTATCCACAACAATAGCAGCGAACCACCGGTGTCCACGCTTAGAGATAACAACCTTACAGATAGTACCAAGGAAGCGAAGGGATTCACATAAGCGGACCCAACCAATTTTGGGTAGTTTTATACGCTGTCCTTCGACTTGGGTTTCTCCTTTGCCTGCAATGGCTTGGTAACTCTGACCATGGAACCGACTCTTGAACTTGGGAAAACGATTCTGACCGGACTGCCAACGGACTATAGCGTCCTTGAGGTTATTGTAGATAGCGCATTTCGACACGGTTTGAGACATATCCTTAGCCCATTGGTACTGATCATATTTAACGGCGTTAAAACGGTGTTGGAGATCTATATGACTGTGCCAATCCCCTTTGGCTAAACCTGCTTTGAAATCGGCTAAAGCATGATTGTAGGCAACACGGGCGTAACCACAATGTTGAGCAAATTGAGTTGCCTGAACGTTGTTCGGATTTAACGCTATCTTATGAGTTTTTAACATTGGGGTTGTCTTTCCGTTTATCGTTTCCTATGTCGTAGGGTGTAGGGGACCCTACCAAGCGGTAGAGCGACATTCCCCTACTGAAAGACGAGACAATTATACCATACTTTGCCAAGAAAATCAGACAAAATTACCGTGTTGGACCCAAAGCTAAAGCATTGGGATTGTTGCTAGTTAGCCTTCAAACTCATTTCCCTATTTTACTCAAAACCGGCTTCCGCACCGATTTCTGATTCAAAATACTGGGCGAGGCTAAAATAACGGTCTCCCGTATCCGGCAAAATTGTGACAACAGTTTTATCCACCCCAAGCCCCCGCGCTACTTCTAATGCGGCATGGACATTTGCTCCTGACGACATCCCAACGAGCAACCCTTCGGCTTTTGAAATCCGCCGCATCATCTGATAAGCCTCTCCGTCAGAGACAGTCATCACCTGATCAATGACATTAACGTTTAACACCGCTGGAATTCTGCCTGCTCCAATACCATCAATACGGGTTGGTCCCGGCTGACCACCGGACAAAACTGGAGAGATGCTCGGTTCTACTGCAACTACCTGAGTCTTTGATCGATGGGTCTTGAGGACTTCTCCGACACCTGTTAGGGTTCCCCCCGTCCCAACGCCGACGACAAAAAAATCAATCTCACGATCAATGTCGTCCAGAATCTCACGCGCTGTTGTTTGCCGGTGAATTTCAGGGTTCACAGGATTTTCAAATTGATTGGGCATAAAACTGTGTGGATTCCGTGCAGCGATTTCCTCAGCCTCCCAAATTGCCCCACCCATCCCAGCGTCTTCAGAAGTTAGTATAATCTCTGCGCCAAAAGAGGCAAGCAGGGTATACTTTTCCCGGCTGACGTTCTCTGGCATGATCAAAGTAACACGGTATCCTTTTGCAATCGCGACAATCGAAAGCCCGATTCCTGTATTACCCGCTGTGGGTTCAACTATTGTGTAGCCCGGCTTGAGCAATCCCCGTTCTTCGGCATCGGCTATCATGGCATAGCCAATCCGATCTTTGATACTGCCGCCGGGGTTATACGATTCCAGCTTCGCTAAGATTGTTGCGTCGTCTGGGCCGGGTAGGTAGTTCAGGTGAACCAGTGGGGTATTGCCGATGAGGCCGATGAGGTTTTCAGCAATCTTCATGTTTCTCTTCGCTTAACGTTCAAAAAGAACAGGGCGGAAAGTGTGCCTCCATAACTTTTGGGATTGGTAGTATTAGCCAACTTTAGAAGACCTATAACTTTAGCACACTTTATCTTGAGCGTCAAGTTAATTTCCATCTTCTACAATCTCAAAGATCCGTTTCCGACGCTTTTCTTTCTTCTTTCGACTTTGCGGCGTAGGAGTCGCGGATCCAACGCTCAAGCATAACATCTGGATTGTCCACCACCGCTTTAGTAAAAGTGAACACGGACTGCCCAGTATTTTGCCTGATAAGGTTCAGGCCGTGTTGGTAACTCTGCAATAGCTCTTCACAGATCTCCTTTGGCACTCGACCTTGGTCAATCGCCTTTTGGCATAATAGTTCTGTCGCTTCATCATCAAACTGGATCTGCATCTGATGTTCGCGTTGGAAATCTTCTTCGTACCGGCGAACCCGCTCACGCATGACAATTTGGCGATTGTAGTCGGCATCTTCCAGAATCCGCTGTAGCTCGCCTGCCGGATCCTCGACGACCGTTTCTGTTACAACGAACTCTCGGATACTAGAGGAGGGCAGCTCAAATTTATATTCGCGTAGCGTTTTTTCACAGACCGTCATCAACGCACGCGCTCCTGTTCCTTGGACGTATGCTTGTTCAGCAATTCGATGGAGTCCTGCATCGGAAAACGACACCTCAATCCCATACGCCCCGAACGCCCGTTCATACTGACGGACAATTGATCCCTCGGAGTGTTTCAGAATATAGTAAAGATCATCCGCAGAAAGATTTTGGCACACGACATGGACAGGTAGACGCCCAATTAATTCGGGTTCAAATCCGAACTCAATGAAATCTTGCGGCGTAACAAACTGAAAAGGATTTTCTAACTCTGTTTGACTTTTCACTGTTGCGTTAAAACCAATATTGCCCTGATTCATGCGTTTGTTGACGATTTCTTTCAACCCGTTGAATGCCCCGCTGATAATGAACAGGATATGGCGCGTGTTGATGATGCGCTTTTCAACCTTGCCTTTCTGTTGGAACTCCATCATGGCTTGCATCTGAGAAGCTGCATCGTAACCAGCACGGAGATCGACCTCTGTTTCCTCCATCAGTTTGAGGAGACCAATCTGCACCCCCCGTCCGCTGACATCACGCCCAATGATGTTCGGTGGGGTCGCAATTTTATCCACTTCGTCGAGATAAATAATACCGTATTGTGCTAACTCAATATCGTCGTCCGCCTGTGTTACTAGGTCCCGAATCATGTCATCGACATTTGCGCCGACGTAACCGGTTTCGCTAAACCGAGTTGCATCTGCTTTGACGAACGGCACACCGATCAACTTGGCAATATGGCGAATTAGGTAGGTTTTACCAACGCCTGTCGGTCCGAGCATGACGACATTCTGTTTTGAGTAATCGGTGTCAGCAACTTTCGGATTTTCGTGGACTTCGCGTACATGATTGTAGTGATCGCACACAGCGATTGCCAACGCTTTCTTCGCATCGTCCTGTTTGATGACATAACGGTCAAGATATTGCTTAACCTCTTTTGGTTTGAGGTCAAATTTCAGATCGAATGTCTTTTTTTCAGGGGCGGAGGTGCTTGTATCGTCAGTTGTAGTTGTATCTGGCTTTGCTTGCGACATTGTAAAGTTGACAGTACCCCCGTATTTCCGTTTAACGAAATCCTCAAATTCTTTCTGAATTTCCTCAATGGTCGGTATTTTTTTGTTCATTCTTTGGTAGGACATATTTCACCTCTGAATTTAATTTTACGATGCTCCTATGACACGCAACCAACTTGCCAATTTCATTGAACGTTGACGTAAAGGAATGGTGGCATCGTCAAAGCAACAACATCATCTTCGCCGGAGATCTCCTTCGCTACTCCCAATGCGCCCTCTAAATCTTTTGCCCAATCTACGCCTAACTTCTTGGCAACGCGGTCATCTTTGGGACCAACCAAAATGACTTTGGCCAGATACTTCAGCGCATAGGTTGCCCAATACCAGACGGTGAATGGATGAAATCCGTGATACGCAAACTTGTTGCGGTAACAATCTATGAGATAAGGATCGTAGGCGTATTGCTCTTGAAATTGATTTTGCATTTCAAAAGGCTCAGTAGTTTCGGCGAGGACTTCTTCAAAGAACTTCTTGTAGGGGACGTGGTATTCTTCGTGGAAGACTTCAAAGGTGGGATTCAAGATAATTACGACGCCACCCTCCTTAATTAGCGGCTTGTGATAAAACCAGTTGAAAACGTACCCCAATATGTCGCTGACAACCAAAACGGGATTAATCCGGGCACCGATAGCATACGGGCTCATATCGGGCAACCCAAAAACCAAAGTGCTGAACTGTTTCGGAACGTCTATCATCAACTGATTTTTCATCGCATCAAGGGTTTCGGAATGAACGGCATCAATGGCACCGGCGTTGATCTCAATCGGTTCATAATCAGTTCGGATGCCTTTGAAGATTTTGTATCGTAACGCTTCCGGCAGCAGCGACAGTGCAGGCGGCGTCAATGTTTTTAGCATTTTTTCAAAGCCGTTGCATTGAGCATTTGGCTTACCCAACTGGCGAAAACCTGTGGGATAGATTTGGTTATTCATGGCGGCTTCGATAACCATGATTTTACTATGATTCTGAATAACTCGGCTCATCCGCTCGATGCAATCGTGCATGTTTGACCCCCCAGGTTGCATAACGTGCGGACTCTCCGCAGTCATGTGTGGGGAGTGGTGTGGGGCGATTGAGTTATATGTCCCCATCCCAACAGCGACCGACTTGTGTCCACCGTTGAGGGGGATTTGGATAGTGTCAACATAGATTACTAGATCACTTTCCACGACAGCACGTTCGACCTCAACGATTTCGTCTTTACCCGTCTTGCCTAAATCGACGATATTATCACGATCTTCCGCATCAAAGTTTTTCAACTGATACGGATAAAACTCGTTCATAATTTTGCGGCCTAACATGTATGCCAACTCGTGTGTCTTCATTTTGCGATGAAGCCCGCCAGCACAAATTAGTTGTATATTCTTCTTCTCAACCCCGTAGGAGTAGAGCATAGGCAGCAATGCTTCGAGGATAACCTGGCGCATATCAGGCTTTTTTGTCATTGGAAAGGGCTGACAGTTATTATCGAAAGCAATCAGGACCTTACTGTTTCCGTTGACAAGTTCCTTCAGAGGAGGCATCCCCAGCGGATTTTCCACAGCCTTTTTGAGATGCTCTGGAATTTCGGAGCGTCTCACCCCCGGTTTTGCCGGTTGTGGATAGTAGATTTCCGAGTTATCGGGCAATTTTGCGTTAATCAGATGATTGCCAGAGTAGGTCAAATATTTCATAGGCAGTTTTCCTTTGTGTACTGTGACTACTTAATTTCTAATGGATGTATATTTTCGATCAATTTGGGGTTGACTTTAACAAAATTATATAGTATTATATCGTATACAATAGAATTATGTTCGTTATACGACGTAAATTTGAAAATCTGAAAGAGATACAGAGAAAATGTCCAAGTATGCCGAAAATGTGATGCTGATTATGCGCGTGATGCGACATGCACAGGCTGCGGTAAAGTCGCGCTTCGTACAGCAGGTTGTACCGAAGAAACTCACGATTGTGCAGTTTAACGCTTTACTGCACCTTCATTGGTATGGTGGCGAATCCGGTATGACCATCAGCGAACTGGGAGAACATCTCGGGCTCGCTCACAGCACCGTCTCTGGTCTCGTAGACCGCCTAGAGCGCGATGGGTGGACTATTCGTCGTAAATGCGATACAGATCGTCGGCAGAACCGTATACAGTTGACTGAACAATCACAGCAGCTTTTTCAGGACAGGTCAGAGAGCGCGACTGATTTCTGGCATCAGACAATTGGACAGTTGACTTCTGAAGAACAGGAGGACCTGATTCAAAGTTTGACGCGGTTGAAACGGGTGATGGAAAAACCTGTTTGGCCAAGCTATGATCAGCTTCACCCTCGCGATCCTGGGCATGTGAAAAAACGTCTGGAAGCCGAGTTGGACGAATTGGCACATGCAAAGTTGACTTCAATTGGTACGCGGTTTATCTTGGCACAGATGGCAGAACAGCAAAATCAACATGAACTCGCGGCCTACCTAAAGCAGGTAGCGTCGGAAGAGATTCGCCACGCCAATCGAATCTTTGAACTGCTTGGACATGAACAAAGCCTCAAGGCAGCGCTGTCTGATTTGATTCGCCAAGATCGGGTCGTACTTGAAGAAGTACTAGATCTCGTGGATACCGCACAGACTGCGAATCACAAAGAAAGTTTAGAAATGTTGCAGCAAATCGTTCAAGATAATAAGAGATATAAACGCTGGTTTTCTAATATGTTCAAACAGATAGATTAATCCGGTATTTTACTGTCCCGTCAGTCTATTGATTATCAAAACTTAGTCATCAGTTAGTTATTCAGGATTGATGACTAAATACGCCGAATTTGTCACAATCCCCGAAGGGAAACGTGTCGACCACGGCATTTTTGGTGAAAGGCAAAATGCAAGAAAAAGATTACGAAAAAATATTACCACGATGTGTACAAGCATCTCCCGATGACGCCAAGTTGATTGAACAGTTTCAACAGGGCGATAAATCGGTTTTCGATAAATTGGTGGTACGCTACCATGACCGTACCTATCGACTCGCGCAACGTTTTGTTCCGAATTCCGAAGATGCTCTCGATATTACTCAAGATGCTTTTATCAGAGCCTATCAGGGACTCCCAGATTTCAAGAGAAAGTCTCAGTTTTACAGCTGGCTTTATCGCATAACTGTCAATCTTTGCATCGATTTCTTGCGTAAGAACGCGCGGCGCGAAACGGTGAGCTATGCGTTGGAATCTGATGACCTCCCGATGATGAATATCGCAGATGTCAATCTGAGACCTCCGACACAAGCAGTTGAGGACAAAGAGCTATTGACTTATCTCCGGCGGGCAATTATGCAGTTAGCTCCCAAACAGCGCGAGATTTTCATCCTTCGCCACTGGGAGGGCCTTTCGCTCAAAGAGATTGCCAATACATTGGGACGTTCAAGCGGTACGGTGAAGGCACATCTCTTCCATGCACACCGGAACTTGAGAAAGCTGCTTCGCCACTATCTTCAGGCATAATTCATTCAATGGTGGCTGAAATATCAAAATTGAGCGGTTAGAGTCGCTTGTTGAACGCCAGCTGCTCTCTGACTTAATTCACGCCCTGCACAGACTCAAGCACTTCTCTGTCGCGCTCGATTCCTTACCTGTATTATCCTTTTCTTTATGCTATCCTACCTCTGGAGTGAGAAACCTCACTCTGTCAGAATTTCCACTCCGTCTTAACGGCTTCTAAGCACCCTTGACAAGACCCCAACATCATTAAAGCGTGTTTCTAGATTGTATTTGTTAGGCTTGTATCCAGCAACCGCAATCGTTCTGGCGGATTGCGTTTTTAAGTTGGCAAATTACCCCTTTTTTCCTTCATGTAACAATACCGCGCAAATGCCCTCACTGCGTCAATTTATCGGGCACCAATTGAGCAGTTTGGGGGGCGTTCAGTATATATTGGATTTGGAATTTGCAGGGATGATGCAAGCATATCAGAAAGGAGGCTATGTGTCAAGATGAAAAATCTGTTTTACCCCTTAAACCTCTCGCACAATTTTTCAGTTGACCACATTTTCGGAGTGATGTATCATATCCGACGCACTTAATGTTGTAGACTAACAGGAGGCGCCAAAGATGGCAAAAGCTGACATTGGGCTCATTGGATTAGCCGTGATGGGCGAAAATTTGAGTCTCAATATTGAGAGCCAAGGGTTTCGGATCTCGGTATTCAATCGTACGGTCTCAAAGGTAGATGATTTCATCGCAGGAGGGGCAAAAGGTAAGAATATTGTTGGCACACACTCAATCAAAGAGTTCATTGGTTCACTGAGTGCACCGAGGAAAATAATCCTAATGGTGCAGGCTGGTGCTGCGGTTGACGCATGTATCAACGAATTGACACCACATCTCTCAGAAGGCGATCTGATCATTGATGGCGGAAACTCGAATTTCCAAGATACCATCCGCCGTAACACTGACCTCGCAGCGAAGGGGATACGGTTTATCGGAACCGGGATATCGGGCGGCGAGGAAGGTGCTCGATATGGTCCTGCGATGATGCCCGGTGGCGATCCTGAAGCTTACACGCTTGTCGAACCAATCTTCACAAAGATTGCGGCGCAAGTCGATGGTATTCCGTGTGTGTCTCACATCGGTCCCGATGGCGCTGGACACTATGTGAAAATGGTACATAACGGTATCGAATACGGCGACATGCAAATCATCTGTGAGGCGTACGCCCTAATGAAACACGTCCTCGGCATGAGTGCTGAAGAAATGCACCAGACTTTCAAAAAATGGAATGAAGGTGAACTGGATTCATACCTTATTGAGATTACAGCCGACATTTTTACGCAGACAGACAAATCGGGTGTCCCCCTTGTGGAAGTTATCCTTGATGCTGCAGGGCAAAAAGGCACGGGAAAATGGACAAGCATCTCTGCCCTAGATACCGGCATCGCCGCTCCTACCATCGCTGAGGCGGTCTTCGCACGGTGTATCTCGGCGGTGAAGGAGGAACGAGTTAAAGCCTCGAAAATTATCCGTGGTCCCAGTGGTAAATATGAAGGTGACAAATCAGAGTTGCTAGCGGCTATCCATGATGCCATGTATGCTTCCAAGATTTGCTCCTACGCCCAAGGGTTTGCGTTGATGCGCGAAGCAAGCAGCGAGTATAATTGGGATCTCGATCTGGGGACAATCGCTCTTGGCTGGCGCGGTGGTTGTATTATTCGCGCCCGTTTTCTGCATCGAATCGCCGATGCCTATGAGAGCAACCCCAACTTGCCAAATCTGTTACTTGATCCCTATTTCCTTGAGGTTATTGAAAGAACTCAGGACAATTGGCGGCATGTGGCTGCAATCGCTATGCAGCTCGGTATTCCGATACCGGCGTGTAGCTCGGCACTGGCTTACTTCGATAGCTACCGCAGTGCTCGTGTATCTGCCAACCTCATCCAAGCACAACGGGATTACTTTGGCGCACACACCTACAACCGGATTGATGCCGATGGCAAGACAGTTGTGAGGGCGGATGGGCAGCCGACTGTTTTCCACACGGAGTGGATGGTGGAAGGCAGGCCAGAAATCGTCGTTGATTAAAGTGCGATTCACGGATTCATGAGCACAATGAAGCAATAAACCTATGAACGCTTGAACTCATGCCTATCTGAACAGTCCGAATTGAAAGGAGAGAATTGAATGGATCAAGATGCAGCGGCAGCGTTAAAAAACTTCCAACCGAAACATGACTATTTTGTCGGAATTGATTCGGACGGTTGTGCGTTCAATTCGATGGAAGTCAAGCACAACGACTGCTTCAGCGTCAACCTGATTAAGTACTTTGGGCTCCCCGTTGTTTCGCGGCAAGTCCATCAAGCGTGGGATTTTGTGAATCTTTATTCCACAACGCGCGGCTGCAATCGTTTCAAAGCGATCCTCCTTGTCTGTGACCTTCTTCGAGAGATGCCGAAAGTTCAAAAAACTGGCGTTTCGGTCCCCGATTTTCCGTATCTTAAAAAATGGTCAGAAACGGAAACCAAACTCGGTAATCCCACGCTTGAGGCAGTGATTGAGAATACAACAGGAGCGCAGCGGGAGGAGTTGAGCCAAGTGCTTGAGTGGAGCCTTGCTGTGAACGAGACTATTGCTGAGATTGTCCACAATCTGCCGCCTTTCTCCGGCGTCCGTGAGACGCTGCAAAGCCTACAGGACCGCGCTGATGCGATTGTGGTTTCAGCGACCCCCAACGAGGCACTCAGACGGGAATGGACTGAACACAACATCGACCAATATGTCGCGGTGATTGCAGGACAGGAGATGGGATCCAAAACGGAGCATCTCACGTTGACAGCAAAAGGGAAGTATCCATCGGATCATATCCTAATGATCGGCGACGCTCCCGGCGATTTGAAAGCCGCTCGGGACGTCGGTGCGCTGTTTTTTCCCGTCAATCCTGGATACGAGGAGGAATCGTGGGAACGTCTCCTGGATGTGGGAATGGATAAATTCTTCAACAACGAGTATGCCGGAGCGTATGAAACCGAGCTAATTGAGGGGTTTGAAGCGTTGTTACCTGAAGTACCACCGTGGAAATGAAGTATCTATTATGATGTGCACCGCAAAGATAATTTCGGAAAATAGGAATTTTTCCTTTTCTTCGTTTTTCTATTTCTTAATTTTTTGAATGGAGGCAATATATGAAAATTTTGGTACAAAGACCAAATTCAGATGAAGAATTAAATCAAATCATCCGGGATGCTGCGGGTGAGGAAAATACCGTCGTATTTGCAAATTCAGAGGAAGAGTATATCAGGGAAGCTGCAGACGCAGAAATCCTTTTTGGTAGCTGTGGTGAGGAACTTTTCAAACAGATGTCGAATCTGAAATGGATTCAGTCCTCTAGCGCAGGGATGGACAGTACGCTGTATCCTGCCCTCGTAAATAGTGATGTTATTTTGACAAATGCTGCGGGGTTGTATGGCTCTCACGTCGCGGATCAAGGTTTCGCCCTGCTGCTTGCTATCGCAAGGGGTATAGACCAATTCACCCGTAATCGGGATCAGCGTAAATGGAGCGGTGGGAGACCCATGATCGAGATTGGCGGCTTCACGATTGGTATCGTTGGCATGGGCGGGATTGGTCAACACATGGCAAGGCGCGCCAAAGGCTTTGAGATGTACGTCATCTCTGTTGATGCCTACCGCACAGATAAGCCGGATGTGGTTGACGAACTGATGCCAATTGATCAACTACCTGACCTCATGAGTCGCGCAGATGTGGTGATGATCGCATGTCCATTAACAGATGAGACGCGGGGCTTAATCAATGCTGAAAATCTCGCATTAATGAAGCCGACCGCCTATTTCATCAATGTTGCCCGCGGCCCAATTGTTGACGAACCAGCCCTCATTGAAATTCTGAAACAGAGAAAGATTGCTGCCGCAGGGTTGGATGTCACCGAAATTGAACCGCTTCCACAAGATAGCCCTTTGTGGGACATGGACAACGTGATCCTGACGCCGCACGCTGCTGGAGGTTCACAGCACCGCCCACGCCGCACTATCGAGTTTTTCTGCGATAATATCAGGCGGTATAAAGCGGGCGAACCACTACAGAATATGGTTAGAAAAACGCTCGGATTTTAGGGAAGATAAAGGGACTGGGATAGACAGTCCCTTCTTTGTTGCTGCAAAGCAAGGATTCAACAACACAAGAATAGCATATTTTGGGGTGGTGTTTCATGGCATTGACATCAGCACAATGTGCATTTTTCAACTTGTTCGGGTATCTCTATCTTCCCAATCTACTAACGGAAGAGGTTGAGTGGATGACCGAGGAGCATCGAACAATCTTTGAGAAGAAAGGAATGGTACACGATGGGACGCAGCGCTCTCAGATCGTTCCTTTCATCGACCAAAGCGAGCGTCTCTGCACCCTTCTGGACCACCCGAAAGTGCTTGAGGTGATTAGGGCACTGTTAGGCAATGACTTCAATTACGTTGGTGGAGATGGAAATTACTATAGTGGGGATACCGGTTGGCACTCCGATGGCGCGCACAAGGTTGGGCTATACGCCAAATTTCATCTCTATCTTGATCCGCTCACACACGATACGGGGTGTATCCGCGTGATACCGGGAAGCCATTTGTTTGGGGAATGGCGAGCGCGCATTGAGCAGGTGCGTCGTTCAAACGAAGCATTGGAGATCGATGGGAGTGATGTTCCGTGTGTCGCCGTTGAGACCGAGCCGGGTGACGTTGTAGTTTTTAACCACAATATTTACCACGCCTCCTTCGGTGGAGGACGTAGTCGTCGTCACTTTGACCTCAATGTGGCGAGTAGAGCAAAGACAGACGCCGAGATTGCTGAACTCGACAGTTATCTCCGGCGGGATGGCAAGCCACGGTATTATCCAAGATCACAAAGCGTTCATTCAGAGGTTATGCGACAGACTGCTTCGCCTGAGCGAATGTATCATCTAGAACAGGTCATCGAACGCGAAAGATATCTCTCGAAAACGTAATAGGCTTAGCAGAATAAATATTGAAACTATTTAATATAGGGGAGACAATAGTGAGATTCATTTTAGCTTTGATAACACTCATATACGTCAGCTTTACTCTATGTTTGTCCGGTTGTGGCGAGGAGGATGAGGTTCAAGATGAAACAGCAGCGATAATCCCAATCAACTTCTCAAACTTGAAAGAAGCAGGGGAGTACACGGTACGAATTGCAATTACCGGACCCGATGTGGCAACAATCACAACAGAGCAAAATCTGTCTATCAAGCCGACAAGCCAGCCAGTTGAAGAGATAGCTCTCAATGAAGTCCATTTTGGAGCGAATCAGGTGGTAACAATCGAAGTATTAAAGGGTGGAACGGTTTTGTATCAAGGAGAAGCTGAGGCTGGCTTTATTCGTAACTCTTCAAACAGAACAATAGAGATTACAGTAAATCCACTAGGACATGAACTTATCGCGGTAATTGAGGTTGTTGCCGATGATGTAGGCGATCTTTTAGGCGGACAAATAACCGTTAATGCCAGTCAATCCAGCGACACACATTACGGGATTTCCGAAGTAGAATGGGATTGGGGAGATGGGCAGCGGACACAATCTGGCGAGGAACTCACGGCATCACACACCTACGAGCGGGTTGGAGAGTACACCATTACCTTAACGGTAGGCAATGGTGCTCCAAGTCCCATCATAGTGGAAACAGAAAAAACGATAAGGGTCACTGCCGAATCAAAGATTGTGTCCAAAAGCGACGGCACAACAATGATGCTGATCCCCGGCGGCACGTTTGAGATGGGGGATTCTTTTGGGGAAGGGTTACCTCACGAACTACCGGTTCACACGGTCTCTGTCAATGCCTTCTACATGGATGTAACTGAAGTGACTAATGCTGTGTACAAACAGTTCCTCGACGCCACGGGACACAAGGCACCGGACTTTTGGGAGGACCCGACCTTTAACGCGCTCGACCAACCTGTTGTGAGTGTGACGTGGCTTGATGCTGCCGCATACGCTCAATGGGCTGGCAAACGGCTCCCGACTGAGGCAGAGTGGGAATACGCCGCTCGCGGTGGACAAGCTGGTATACGCTATCCTTGGGGAAATGAAATCACCCATGATGATGCTAATTATAAAGGGGAAAATGGCAAAGATATATGGGCTGGGCCCGCCCCTGTTGGGAGTTTTGCTAAGAATAACTACAACTTGTATGATATGGGGGGCAATGTATGGGAATGGTGCACTGATGAATACGATGCTAAATTCTATGCTGCGAGTCAAGAAAATAATCCAATCGCTGGTAAATTGATTACGTTTACGAATGATGATTTTGCGAATGTAGCAACCCGCCGCGTATCACGTGGAGGTTCGTGGAGCAGTGCAGATAACAAACTGCGAGTTGCCAGTCGCAACTTTCTTGATCCCCGGTCCACAAGTCAAATTACAGGTTTTCGCTGTGCAAAGACACCGAAACCGTAAATTTTCGCTATTACTGCCCCGGATTGGAATTATGTAGAGACGCGATTATAGATTCGATTCAATCATGATGCAAAGTTCCGAACGATCCGTACTCCAGTGGTCAGTGATAACAGCACGGCGCGTTTTCATGACACCCGCCTTGACCAACAATGTTTTAAATCATGCAGGGAGAACGCTATGGGGGATCGCTTAAAAGATAAGGTGGCAATTGTAACCGGCGCGGGGTCTGTCGGGCCGGGTTGGGGTAACGGCAAGGCGACTGCTGTTCTCTTTGCACGCGAGGGAGCAAAGGTCTTTGCTATTGACATTAACCCCGCCGCAGCCGAAGAGACGAAGGAGATTATCAATCAAGAGGGAGGAGATTGTACTGCTCATCAGACAGATGTTTCCAAGTCCGAAGCCGTCAAAGCGATGATAGAACGCTGTCTTGAAACCTATGGACGCATCGACATCCTTCACAATAATGTCGGTATTCTTGAAATCGGCGGTCCCGTCGAAGCGAGCGAAGAGAGTTGGGATTTAGTCAACAACGTCAATCTCAAGAGCATTTTTTTGACTTGCAAATACGCACTTCCCCAGATGGAGCAGCAGGGGGGCGGTGCTATCGTAAACATCTCCTCCATTGCCGGCATCCGCTGGTTGGGGGTGCCCTACATCTCCTACAGCACGACCAAAGGGGCAATCAGGCAGTTCACCCAGAGTATCGCCCTCCAGTACGCGAAAAAGAACATCCGAGCCAACAGCATTCTACCCGGTTTTATGAACACACCGATGGTCGTTAAATCGCTTGCTGATAGTTACGCGGACGGGGATGTAGAGAAAATGATTGAGGTACGGAATGCCCTCTGCCCCACTGGGAAGATGGGCGATGCTTGGGATGTGGCGCACGCTGCGCTGTTTCTCGCCTCCGATGATGCGAAATACATCACCGGGACAGAACTCGTCGTCGACGGTGGGGCGAGTTGTAAATGCGTCTGAGAAGGAGAGCGACATGGCGAAATATCGGGCTGGAGTCATCGGGCTGGGCTGGATGGGAATGCTCTCCGACCTTGCCGGGCGGATTTGGGATCCGTATAACGTCGATGATGTAGATCGCCCCACACCTGAACTCGATGTCCATCGCAGATTTCACCTCTACGAATACCACAGGATAGGAGATGTACCTCATAGCTGGGCAGAAGTGATGTGGGACCGGCCGGAGATTGACTTAGTTGCCGGAGCGGATCGTGATCGAAAACGGTTGAAAGCATTTGGCGAACGCTACGGCGAGGTGGCACTTTACACCGATGCAGCTGAGATGCTGCACACGGAGGCACTCGACATTGTCGCCATTGCTACTAACACGAAAGGTCGCGCTGATTTAACCTGCTTGGCAGTTGCGTGCGGTGTGAAAGGAATTGCGACCGAAAAACCGATGGTACATACACTAGAGGAAGCCGACCGGATGGTCAAGGCATGCGCCGATGCCGGTGTGCCACTTTGCTGTGGTGCTATTCCAGTGAATCACCCTTCTTACGCCAAAGCAAAGGAATTGGTCAACAGTGACATCATCGGCGAGATCCTCTCCATTGAGACAGAAGCACCAACCTCACAGAAGCAGTATTGGTCCTATTTTGTTGACAGCGCACCTGCATGGGTTATCGGCGTTGGCGGCCAACCACGACGTGAATCGGGGAGCAATGAGTTCACCGGACAGGGGATGATGGTCACTGTAGATGGCACGTTTATCCACTTCAGAAAGGGGGCGGGCGTGATCCGTCTGACCGGTACTGATGGCGAGGTACAATTTCACTCAGGGCATCCGGGCGGTTGGCGGCTGTGGCAGGATATTGATACCCCTGAAGGACAGCGGCGTGTAGAGATGCCGTGGCACCCGCCTCAATTTGTCGGTGGGTACAACGCTGTCTACGGACTGGCAGACGTCATTGAATGTCTCGAGGGTAGGCTTGATGAACCAAAGAACTCAGGCAGGAGGGTTGCTGTGGCACTTGAAGTTGAGCTCGGACTAAAGCAGTCCTCCGCACAAGACGGTGTGCGTGTCGACCTACCTCTTAAAGACCGCTCATTGGGTCTTCATTACGATTGGTTCAGATAGGATTACTGTTCGGGCATTATCGTTGAATTACACCGGGGTAATGTGTTAAAATTTAATTCAACTGAAATAAGGGAGACTCACCCACGCGGCACTGCATAAAAACCAGTATTAGAAGGAAGTGTACCAAAACGATGAAAGCCTTATCTCAGATACAGAGCAATTTATCAATAGGTCTGCTAATCTTCGCTTGTATGAGTATTATGTTGTGGAACGTCAGTCCTAGCGTTGAAGGACGTATTTGGTCTGGCACGAAGTATATAGATCAACTTATTAATGCTCGGTTGAAAGAAGAAGATATTAAACCATCGAAACAATCCAGTGACGCTGAATTTTTGCGGCGTGTGCATCTGGATCTGACTGGACAAATTCCCACCGTAGAAGCGGTTGTCAATTTCCTCGAAGATGGTTCTAAAGATAAACGTGAAAAAAAGATTGATGAACTGATTGGCAGCGAACTCTATCTCGACTATTGGACGCGATTATGGACCAATTGGCTCATTGGTCGAGATGATAATGATAGGGAACAACGCTTAGGATTGGAGGGGTGGATACGCGAGAGTCTCTCACAAAACATGCCTTATAACCAATTTGTCACAGCCTTGATTGCAGCAGAAGGCAGTGTGGAAGAAAATGGTGCAACGAACTATCTGCTACGCTACGATCTCTCACCGGTTGATCTCGCTGCTCACACTTCCCGGTTGTTTCTTGGACTACCGATGCAGTGCGCCCAATGTCATGACCACAAAACTGAAGCGTGGTATCAGGAGGACTTCTACGGGTTAGCGGCGTTTTTTGCCAACATCCGTCTTGAAGAGATCCGCGAAATGGACGAGGACAGCGGAGAGCGTGTCGCGGTACGTATCTTAAAAAATGTCCCCAAAGGCTCGGTCTATATCCCGGAGACCCATGAACCCATCCCACCAAGTTTCCTCGACGGTAAACATTGCACAACACCAGCGACCAAACAACGATACGCTTTGAGTGAGTGGATGACTGCTAAGGATAACCCATACTTCTGCCACGCTATTGTCAACCGAATCTGGGCGCACTTCATGGGGAAAGGATTTGTGGAACCGTTAGACGGATTTGGGGAAGAGTATCCACCGTCCAATCCTGCATTGCTTGATTGGTTAGCGAAAGATTTTATGATTCATGGGTATGATCTCCGATACCTGATGCGAACCCTCCTTAACACCAAAGCCTACCAACGCACCTCTGAAACGAACAAAAGCAACCAGTATGACGACCTTTATTATTCACACGCCTACGTTAAACCGTTGACCGCAGAACAGTTTTTCTATTCAATGCTAGAATCAACCGGTTTTGAGCGACTTCAAAAGCGACGAGATCGTGGTCAACTGGAAAATATGAAACGTCGCTATTTAGAACGGTTTCTCTTCCTAATTGATAACGGCGAGATGGAGGAAGTTGAGGCGTTTAACGGTACGGTGCCGCAAGCCTTGATGATGATTAATGGATCACTGGTCAATGACAGTGGATCTCACAAAGAGCGAGGCGGTCTCCTCCGCTATATCCTCAAAACGCATCGCACCAAGCGGGCGCGACTCGATCAGATCTATCTCACGACCCTTTCGCGCTATCCACGGACTTCAGACAGGACCTATTTCGATCGATACCTACGGTCAAGTCTGTATCGCAACGATGCGCTTGCGTATGAAGACCTCTACTGGGCATTACTCAACTCCGCTGAATTCGCGCTAAATCATTAGATGTGCCACACGACACATCAATTTGCTGAATCAATGGAATAGAGGTAAAAGGAGAATTACCTATCATGGAAATCAATCTGGAAACAACTGAACTAAAGAATATGGTTCAGAACCTCAGCGATCTGGTAGTGCAATCCTCCAAAGATGTTAGTCGAGAGCTTAGCCAGATGCGTGGTGAATTGAACCAGATTAACGAGCGTCTCGGTTCGTTGGAGGGACGTATGAGCACACTCGAAACTCGGATGAGTGCGCTGGAAACGCGAGTCGAGACCCGGATGAGTGCGCTGGAAACACGAGTCGAGACCCGGATGAGTGCGCTGGAAACGCGACTTGAAAGACGAATCACGGATGTTTTTAAGTGGATGGTCGGCATGATGGTGCCGGTCTGGATCAGTATCATTGTCCTCATTATCACTCAGTTTATCAAGGGATAGAAAGAGGAATTGCGCCCCAGCCACAAATCTTGATACCTCAAAGAGAGAAGAATCGCCTACCATGGAAATCAACCCGGAAACAACTGAACTGAAGAATATGGTTCAAAACCTCAGCAATTTGGTGGTACAAATCTCCAAAGATGTTAATCAAATGCGTGGTGAGTTGAACCAGATTAACGAGCGTCTCGGTTCGTTGGAGGGACGCATGAGTACGCTCGAGACACGAATGAGTGCGCTGGAAACACGACTTGAAAGACGAATCACGGATGTTTTTAAGTGGATGGTCGGCATGATGGTGCCGGTTTGGATCAGTATCATTGTCCTCATTATCACTCAGTTTATCAAGGGATAGAAAGGGGGAAGGATTGCGATGAAAACACAAGTTGGAATACCTGACAGTGAAACGCTCGATTCCCGGCAGCAAGGTGTTTCAAGACGTGATTTTCTCAAAGTTGGAGTGAGCAGTTTTTTGGGACTTATTGCAATGCAGCATCTGCAATCATTGGCGTTGACACCGCTGGAGGGAATTGCAGCCCGTGCCAAACATTGCATCGTCCTGTTCATGAACGGTGGCGCGAGTCAATTGGACACCTTTGACCCGAAGCCGGACACACTTAACGCTGGACCCTTCGCCGCGATTCCGACAAGCGTGGAAGGCATCCATTTTTCCGAACACCTGCCTCAACTCGCGGAACAGGCACACCATCTGTCAATTATTCGATCAATGGTTTCGCGTGAAGGAAATCACGAAAGGGCACGCTATCTGCTCCATACCGGCTACGCGCCAACGGGTTCTGTGAAGCACCCAACCTTGGGTTCAATTGCTTCGCACTATCTGAATGATGAAGATTTTGAACTGCCCAACTGCGTCAACATCAATGCACCCGCTTTTACGAGCGGGTTCCTCAATGCCGAACACGATCCCTTTGTTGTCAGTGATCCGATGAAACCGATCGAGGATCTCAAATATCCCCCGCAGATGGACGCCCGTCGATTTGAGCAGCGGCTCCGGATGCTGACAGATCTGGAAAAGGATTTCCTCAAGAAACATGCGAATCGGAGTACAGAAGCGCATCAAGCAATCTACAAAAAGGCGGACAAGTTGATTAATTCCCCGCATGTAGAGGCGTTTGACCTCGCAAACGAACCGCTAGCCGTAAGAGAAGCCTACGGCATGAACCAATTCGGAGATGGCTGCTTAATGGCACGGCGGTTGGTTGAGGCAGGCACGAAATTTGTCGAAGTCTCGCTCGATGGTTGGGATACCCATGACGATAACTTTGAGCGGGTCAAAAACCTGCTCGAAACGCTTGACCCCGCTTTTTCGATGCTTGTGAAAGACCTCGCCGATCGGGACCTGTTAGATGACACCATTGTCCTGTGGCTGGGTGAGTTTGGGCGCACTCCCAAAATTAACGAAAACGATGGCCGAGACCATTTCCCCAACGGTTGGTCAGCTGTTCTTGCGGGAGGCGGGATTCGCGGTGGGCAGGTGATTGGTGCCACCGATGCGGATGGGATGGAGGTTGTAGATCGGCCTGTTTCGGTTCCTGATCTGTTTGCATCGCTCTGCTTTTCACTCGGCATTGATGCGGAGGGTCAAAATTCCTCCAGAGGTGGGCGACCGATTCGGGTAGTGAATGATGGGAGTGTGATTCAAGAGTTGTTTGCTTAATTTGCTTTTATCGGAAAAGGAAGAAGTGCCCCGGCGATTTTTGCCGGAGCACTTCTTTAGGTTTACAGCATTTAAGCAGGCTGCCGCGGAGAGAACAAATTAGGAAACATGCGGTCCCGTACAAAAAATCGCCTGTCCCACGACAAGCACAATTCAAAGAACTCCACCTTTTTCGGTGTTGTTGCTTCCGTGCCGAACCATTTCTCAGCTAATTCCCGGACGCAAAATGGCCCTTTCAAACCCACCCGCAACACAAAATCATAAAGTTCAGCGAGTATTCTGCTATGATCTAGCGATCTCCCTTTTGCAATGCCAGACCATTTCTTCGCTGGGTACGTACGGCCATTTTTAGGAAGTTTCACAGCCACATTCGGACACTTTTCGCGTATGGATTTAGCCAATTCTTTTCGTGCATTAACACTATCATCACCGTGGACAAGAAATAGCTCACGCGGTTGCACTTTCCCAACGAACTCTGTGAGTTGATCGCTATCTGCGTGCGCCGAAAGCGAATAGCGTTCAACTCGACATTCCGCTAACACGGACGTTCCATCGTCCAGTTTCCACACCCCCTCTGCAAACCCTTCCGCTGTTTTCAGACCCTCTAGCGCACGTCCGGGAGTCCCCTCGGCTTGATAACCTGAAATAGCAATTAGATTCGCAGGATCACTGGCTAAATGCTTGGCATAACCACTTGACCGACCACCGTTTAGCATCCCCGAAGATGCCACGATACAACATGGCTCCCACGATGAAACTTTATCTCGGTCAACACTTTTTGACACCGGTTTTATAACATCTGAATAAAAGATGTCCTCACTGCGCTCCGCTTCGTCTCTCAAGGCTGGCAACAGTTCATCGGCAAAACATGAACGGGCATATATGTCATTGACCTTTGTCACCATCCCATCAACCCACACCGGAAACTCAGGTATCTCGCCCATCTGCATCGCATGCTTCAAAATCAAGATGACTTCCTGAGCACGTCCGATCGCAAATACCGGGATCAGCACCTTGCCACCAGCTTTAATCACTTTGGCTATGTCCGATACAAGTCGCTTCTCTTCCGCTGCGCGGTCAGTATGGCACTTATTGCCATAAGTTGACTCCTCCACCATCACATCGGGTTGAGGTAGCAAACCCGACATCAACAGACCCGAAATGGTTTTCTGATCTGTGACCGAGACATCGCCTGTCATCAAGATACTTTCCTGCTTGCCCTCAATATGAATCATTGCAGCACCCAAAATATGTCCGGCGGGGATCCATTTAGCTATTACACCATCGCAAATTGGTTCAGGTTCACGCCACCGCACTTCCTTCATACCCTCCATATCCTCTAAGTATCGCAATGCTGCGTCAATCTCTTCGGGAGTAAACAAGCATTTTTCTTGTTCTTCACGCTCCAGCCGGTTCTTACTGTCCTTCAACAGCACCCGCGCAATAGCCTTCGTTGCAGGGGTACAATACCCGTTCACACCTGGCCAGCGGCGCACGAGTTCTGGTAGCGCACCCGTATGGTCGGTGTGTGCATGGGTCAACAGGAACGCGTCAACTTTTCCTATCTTATCTAAGTCCGGCAGTTGCTTATCCTGCTTGACATTCATTCGGATGCCTGCATCCACTAGGATATGTCGCCCTTCAATTTCAATGAGCGTGCACGAAGCACCAACTTCGTTGGCACCGCCTAAAAAAGTAATTCTCATTTTAATCTCCTTTAGTTGAAATCACAGTAACAAATTCCCGTTAATGAATTTCGTGTGAGTGACTAGCACAATCCCAAAAGTGAGGCTATTAAGCCTCCAAATGCAACGGATTAACTAGATGAAACGAAATGCTGGTTGAGAGGTTGACTTGATAGCTATCGTGAATCAACCTCTAGCTGCAGCTTCCAGTTGATTTAGGTATTGTTTTACCTCCTTTCTTATGGGTATCCATCGCCCCAAGGGGACACCATAAGTTCCCAATTGAGGCAATCACTTTTCTCATGTTATAAGCATTTTGCCATTTATGCTTGTATCCGATTTTTATTTAGAGTAAAATCAAGTTATGTCGTCCGTTCCCAATTCCGTCGATCCTCGCGCTCTCGTGTTCGGTGCAATTCTCTTCGACGGGTGCGCATCGCACCTGCCTGATTAACCTCTATTCCGACCGTTGCTAGGTGCGCTTGGCGAAACCACCAAAACGCCTCAAATAACGGACGACGCGGTGATGCACCTTCGTCTAGATTAGGTTTTTTCCGGTCTAGGCGCCGAATTTGTTTGTGCGCTCTTTGAGCCAAAGCGCGGATTGTCTCATTAGGATCATTTTGTGAGAGCCAGAAAAGTGTCCGATGCGCCCGTCCACCGGGGTTAACGCGCAACGCTGCCAACGCTTGAACATAGCCTTGTCGCCACAGCGGACGCGGTTCTACAAAATCTTTATCGCTAAATCGTTTTTCCTCACCAGAGGCTTGCTGTTTTCCTTTTGTTTTAAGGCGTTCGAGACAAAATGTAGCAAACTCTTCCCGCAAACCTTGTAGATATGGGTCCCCATCTAGTTCGTCCCGAAGATTCTGCGGATACATTGTCATTGCAACCCACAGAGCTACGCGGGAATACGGATAAGGCAGCTCCTCTTCTCTTCCGAGTTCAGGCCAAGCTCGAAGATCTGATGTGACGGCTTGCACGGTCATCCCTGTGAAAGCAAGCAATAAAGGCTTTAGGCATTTCCACGGAGGAGCGAAGTTTAGCAAAATATAAAAAGCCTCTTGGTAAAAATCGGAGACTGTTCCCGTAGAATCTTCACCCTCAAAGATTTCAGGGGTATCCCTTAATACAGAACGCAAGATTCCGATGTGTTTAGCGGCACTTCCGACAAGTCGATTTCTCAGTTCCGCAGAGAGTTCAGATTCCAATCCGCCCATACTCCAACCGTAAATTACATTGGCTAAGTGCCACCACGCCTTGAGCAAGGATGAGCGTTCCTGACTTGAATCAGGCTCCTTCGCAGTAAGAAGCTCCAAAAACGGAATTAGCTCATGTGCGACAACCCTCCACCCATCATTTAACGGATCCAAACCTGACGACCTAGAAATAACACTCATGGCGTGGTAGATAGCATTCCGTAATCCAAGTATCTTGTCTCCTAAAACATCTTTTGAAAAATCGGAGAAAGGTTGCAGTAAGGCATCCAACCGGATCGTATCATAGCGTTCTGTATTTGCCTCAAATCGCCGGATTAACCAGAATTCCAGTTGTTCAAAATCTGTAAAATCGTTGTAGCGCGGTCTGCGGCGTTGAATCGGATTTAATAGGTCCAGATCAACTACCTGACTCAAAGGATTTGAAAAGAGGAATGGTAGTAAATTATCAACGTGGAAACTCGCACTCTTTGCGATCTCAATTAGTTTGTCTCGATCCAAACTTTGAGCGAAGAACTTTGCATGTCTTTGGAATTCGCCAATCCACTCAGGATGACTCGAAAGGTTACTTGATTTATCAAACTTGTCGTTGGGTAGAAACCATGTGTTAGATCCAGGTCCAAACTCGAGCATTAAGCTAAAAAGAAGCACCAAAGCGGTTTGACGGTCTTTCGCAATTTGTACCTTTTCCTTTATCATGTTCAGAGCTATTTCTAAACCGTCCTCAAAATGCTCTCTGAATACAGGGTCCCCATTGGGATCGCCAAAAGTGTCTGGGCGTTTAAAAAACCGAATCAACCATTCTTGATCCTTATTAGAAAAACCGACTTTTTGTAGATCTTGCTTTATAGCTTCTTCTTCGGAAGAGGCATCATCTAAAGTGAAAATAAGAGAGGGAGTACTCTCTTCGGTCTTGCTCATGAAAGCCCTCCTTTTTGGGACAGCGCAGTTATATCCTTAGTGCCAACCCAATACGAATTTTAGATTGTGAATCCGTCGGATTCCCGACGGAAAAACGTCAGGACCGGGACAGATGCACAAAGCATCAAGGCAACAGGGTTCATTTGAATTATAAATCTATTTTATACACAACACATGACTCAGAATCAACTACTGTTTCATTTACTTCATCTCGTCCAAAGGGGTATTTTTTTCAACTTTGCTTATGCAAGTGCTCCTTTTTGGAACAACAAAGTTATATCCTTAGTGGTAACCCATGAACCCGTAGGATTCCTAACAGAGGATTGTTAGGGCCGGGAGAGATGCAAAATGCACCAGATCTGCGAGGTTCATTTTCATTATACTCAATACATGAATCAGATGTCAAGCCAATTTTTTTATTTTTAGAACTTACGCACTGCCGTAGGGAACAACGATCGTTGTTCCCTACGGGTGAGGGGACCTCGCCCCTACACGCAATTCAACCTGCGTAGGGTCGGGCAATAAAACGCCTAACTACAAGGCAACCACAAGGGTTGCCCCTACGTCATTTTTTCTAAAATCCTACGCAACCGATGGCGGTCCAGTATAGCCAATGCTCTTCCAGCCTGCCACATCGCCCCCCTTCAGGCGGTAGGGATGGGGGTAGATCTTGAGAGAACGATCTTCTAGCGGCACAGAAATCCGCCCATGTCCATGGTGAGCGGACTGTTTCAGGGCGATAGCGATTTCGAGGGCTTGGCGGTAGTCGTGGCCACTACACAGGGCATCTCCGCCGGTATCCACCGCTCGCATGAGCCGTTCAATGGCTGATGTAAATCCATCGTTTCGGGAGCTATCCAGAAACTCAGGATGGATTGGCGTTGAAGCGGCACCTTGACCTTGGATAAGGATTGGCTTGGGAGAGGTAATCCACACCCGCCCATTCTCACCCGTAACCGAAACGGGACAGAACACTTTCTGATCTGTTTGTGGCTTGACGATTTCACAGACGATCCCACCGGATAACCCTAAGCGACCATAAGCCGGGGAATCCGTCTCCACTGCTGCAAATTCGACTTGCGGCATCCAACCGGCTTGTGGAGGTAACGCCCATCCCTCCGCCCATTCAACCTCCATACCAGTGAGTAGGCGCGTCATGGTCAGCTGCACACAACCCCCGCCCGATACTTCTGTCGGCAACCCACCGGGAATCGCAGCACCGGTCAGTTGACCGATATTGCCCGCCCGGATCCAATCGGCGGTTTCCAGTAGATGAGGTGCATCCCAGTAACCGGTCCCGCAGCCGAAGGCGGTCCCACGTTCCCGGCAGGTACGCACCATCTCATCCGCCTGCGATAGCTCAACGGCTATCGGCTTTTCGCACGAAACCGCCTTGACACCGGCTTCGGCACAGGCAATTACCGTCTCAGGATTATGACCGACGGGTAAAATGATTGAGACGATGTCGGGCACCTCTTTGGCAAAGAGTTCGTCCACTGTATCAAAGACAGTGTTGACGCCATAACGCTCGGCGAAGGCACCCCGTCGGTCCCGGGCGCGGTCTACCAGCGCGACAATTTCGCAGTCCGGATGGTTGGCGTAAGCGCGCAGATAGAAGCGTCCCCAGGTCCCTGCGCCCCCGACGACCGCAACTCTGTATTTTTTCGTTGACAAGGTAAAACTCCTTTCGTATGTCAGCACAAGAAGAAGTCGCGATTCGGAAATCGCTCCTACTTGGGTTATGTTGGCACGTGTGTTGAGGTAAAGACTGGATGGGTGAGTCGTCTCCCATTAAAATCGGTCGGGCCACCAAACGTGCGGATAGCCGAGCGGAAAGAGGATTTCCAGAATGGGAATAATTCCCCCTGTTACTGAAACATCGGGTTCAATAGCAAGATCTTCGATGCTTCGCCTCCCCATCATCAGTTGGATCAACTTGTCCTGCGGCATCTCAAGGTGGAAGGCGTTTGCCTTACTGTTGATGTGTGTAACGCGCCCCCGATCAATTCCCAAGCAGTCCTGTCCCAACTCTGTTGCGATCAGAATCTTCCCACTCCACTGCGAGAGATGGGCAGATCGCCGTAGGCGTTTTTCCAACTCACCGGTAATTCCTTTTAAGGTACTGGATTGGTTGATAATCCGCATCATGCCCCCGTGGTTCTTCGGATTCTGGCTGTTTGTCCGGCAGCCATAGCATCGGCAGAAGATGGTGAATGGATGGTCAGCGGGTATTGAGCACTGAATCTGTGCTGCCCCAATACGTTTGGCGCGATCTCCAAGAAAGCGGACGACTGTCTCAAAAATCGTCCTGTCCTGAAATCCGATGTCACAGAGGATACATTTTTCTTCCGTATCATCGCAGACGAAATAGCCGATTACTTCACCCACTTCGTTCAGGAGGACAAAGGGGGCAGCGACAACGCTAAAGCCGCTCCCCATCTTGAATTCTTTCCAACGGTTTTCGTCCCTTAAAGGCGTACCCGTGCGTTCGGCGTTGTTCGCTGCGTAGAGCGACAATATCTTCGGTACGTCCCCCTCCTCAAACTTGCGGACCTGATATGTGGCGACAGCTGCTTGTGCATCCTCTGTATCAAGCTCGACCCATGTTTCCGGCAGCACTGTTGCATAGCCAAATTTGGGGTAGAAGTTCGGGATACCAAACAGCATGGCGACATCAAATTCATTTTCTGTCATGAATGCCGTGGAGTCTTCCATGACAAGCCGAGAATATCCTCTATTGCGATGCTCTTCACTTGTGCCGACGCCGGCGATGCCGCCCATCTTGAGTTGGGCGGTCCCGAATCGCATCCGGTACTCATGGAGCCAGAGGCGGCTTATATCTTGCTCGTCTCCGGCCGAGAGCGAGATCTTCCAAACACCATCAGTTCGTAGTAATCGGTCAATTTTCATTGAACCCTCTCAATGGCTATTCTTACGAAGGTTACGGCATACGGAGTATGCCTACTACTATATTACGTTTCACGCATCACGCCACTGCTCCAGCGGGTGCCGGCGATCAGCGAGCGGCAATTCGACACGTCGTCCGCCTTCGCGGTGCGACTGATAAATCGCCATCATCATCTCAAACGCCCAACGTCCCTCCGCGCCACTACTCGGCGGCTGCGTATCCGTTTCGATGGCATGAATCATCCGTCGGTACATGGTTACGATTGGCTCTTCAAGACCGACATCTGATAAATCCACCTGCTGCCAATCTGAGAACTGCGCCGGCGCGCCTTCCATCGGACGCGGCAGATGCCACAGGTTGTCTGTCACATTTGCCGATGCACGTACCGCCAACTGTCCCTCGGTTCCGAGAACATCCACACCGTAATTCTCGCTCATTGTCTTGGCGTAGTTGATAAAGTGCGTTTCACCCCAGATACCGCCTTGGAAACCGTAGTGCGCTATTGCGCGTGTCCCCATCACCAATCCAGAGTCCCGATCTCGCGGAGACATCTCCTTCGCCTCCATAATGTCTGTCGCTCCGGCGGATTGGTTCTCGTTGTAAACCGTCCCCGAACACCACTCCGGAACTCCACCGAAGCAGAGCATCATGTCCGCAACGTGTGTCCCCATCTCCATGAACTCGTTCCCACTTTTGCGTCCGGCTTTGTTTCTTCCTCGCACTAAGATAACGTCGCCAATGACCCCTTCCTTCACCATCGCTTGTGCTTTCCGGATGCCGGGGTTGACATGGTTCTGTTGATGAATGGCGAACTTCGCGCCGGAGGCTTCCCCAGCAGCGACCATGTCATCCGCTTCGACGAGGTCAATGGCAATCGGCTTCTCGCACAAGACGGAGATTCCGCGCCGTAACGCTGCAACTGCTGGTCCATGATGACCTCGTGTCTGTGTGGCAACGGTGACGAGGTCTAAATTGGCTTCGTCGTACATCTGATCGAAATCGAGGTAACGCGCTTCGACGCCATATTCATCTCCCGATTTATTGACGGCATCGGGAAAAATATCGCAGAGCGCGACGAGTTCAAATTCAGGTAACTCATTGAGGACTTGGAGATGGTGACGGCCCATGCCACCGCATCCAACGAGTCCTGCACGATAGGTTTTGGACATGATTGTGTCTCCTTGTGTGGAACGTGGAACGTAATACGTGAAACGTAAAAAATGACTGTCACTAGCTGCAATTACGGATTTCAAATTGTTCCCATGCGTCTTTGAGCATTGCTAGTTCAGCATCTTTTCCCTCTTTTTCACAGTAATGTCGGCGCTTGGCGTTACTATTACGCATAGAAGGGTGCACTAAGGCTACAACGGTTGTGGGTTGTTCCGCGGAATCCTTAAAACTCACTTTTTCAATATATGAAACTCCGTCAGCGTCTAACTTCTCGAAATTTTTCCATTCCTTCCATGGATCTAAGTCAGATGATAGCTTTGCAATGAACTTGATAGAATGCTCGCCCAGTGCTAAGATGAGACGCGGTTTCTGCACGGCAATCTGCTTGTCAAGGAAGAATGATTCACAGTGTTCTACGAACTCTGGATCATCTGCTCCCGGAGATGGACCTGTGTGCCCTCCTGCGACTCTCAGACCCATATAGGCATTTGTAAAAAAACAATGCTTTGGCTTGATGCCAGCGCAATGCAAGAATTCAAGCAGATTACGCCATGTTGATGAAGAATTCAGATTCTTATACGGATTATCCCGAACCTTTCTGTACCCATCTTTTGAACCGAAGTCATTCCCAAGTACCATTATCTTCTTTTTAGGCATGGTTGGACGCTTTGGATTAACAAAGAAAGCATGACTGGCTTGGAGAGTGGAGGGTAACATTTCCTTTTTTGGAGGTGTGTGCCATAAACCGGAACCCCCGGGAAAAAAGGCTGTGCTGCACAGCATTTTTTTTACTGGAGTAACTTTTCCGTATTGATCCGGCGCAACCTTTTTTCGCGCCTTGAATAGGTATGCAATTGGGTCTCGTTTCTGTCTAGGCATATCTGAAAGTCTCCTTTGTTGATAGAGTGAGGAAAGGCAACCACAAAGGTTGCACCTACTGACAGAACAGGTATTGGACTACTACAATCTGAAGCCTAGGACCTATGTTCAAGGAATGAAAAAAGCCGTTTTCCTATGTTGCGCGGAGGAAAACGGCTTTTTGACAAGTACGGGCAAACAAGCGTTTGTCCCTTCTGGTTTTTTAATCCGCAGCGGAGGAGTATACCTTTGAACCCGACTCCTTGAACTCATCGCTCTTTTCCGCCATGCCTAGTCGGAGTGCGTCCTCATCGGTGACACCCTTTTCCCGCGCATACCGACGGACATCTTCCGTAATCTTCATGGAGCAGAAATGCGGACCGCACATCGAACAGAAGTGTGCTTGTTTCGCGCCCTCTTGCGGCAGGGTTTCGTCGTGGAATTCACGAGCGGTTTCCGGATCGAGGCTCAGATTGAACTGATCTTCCCACCGGAACTCAAACCGCGCCTTTGAGACGACATTATCGCGCTCTTGGGCACCGGGATGCCCCTTAGCGAGATCTGCAGCGTGCGCTGCAATCTTGTAGGCCATGACGCCATCTTTAACATCCTTTTTATTCGGCAGTCCGAGATGCTCTTTCGGTGTAACGTAACAGAGCATCGCACAACCGAACCAACCAATCATCGCTGCGCCGATTGCGCTGGTGATGTGGTCATAGCCGGGGGCTATATCGGTTGTCAGTGGACCGAGGGTGTAGAATGGCGCATCATAACAGTGCTTGAGCTCCAGATCCATATTCTCTTTAATCAGCTGCATCGGTACGTGTCCGGGACCTTCGATCATCACCTGACAGTCTGATTCCCAAGCGATCTTCGTGAGTTCGCCCAACGTTTCCAATTCGGCAATTTGAGCGGCATCGTTTGCGTCTGCGAGGGCACCGGGACGTAACCCGTCACCAAGCGAGAAGGAAACGTCGTAGGTCTTCATGATGTCGCAAATCTCGCGGAAATTGTTGTAGAGGAAGCTTTCTTGATGATGCGAGAGGCACCATTTCGCCATGATGCTTCCGCCACGCGATACAATCCCGCAGGAGCGGTTTGCTGTGAGTGGAATGTATGGCAGACGCACACCGGCATGAATGGTAAAGTAGTCAACGCCTTGCTCGGCTTGTTCGATTAGGGTATCCCGATAAATCTCCCATGTCAACTCTTCCGCCTTGCCCCCCACTTTTTCAAGGGCTTGGTAAATCGGGACTGTGCCAATCGGGACGGGGGAATTGCGAAGGATCCATTCGCGGGTTTCATGGATATTTTTCCCCGTTGACAAATCCATGACGGTGTCGGCACCCCATTTCGTTGCCCACCGCATCTTCTCTACCTCTTCCTCAATGGAGGAAGCGACTGCGGAATTGCCGATATTCGCATTGATCTTCACAAGGAAGTTTCGACCGATAATCATCGGTTCAGTTTCAGGGTGGTTGATATTCGCTGGGATGATTGCCCGTCCGCGTGCGACCTCGTCACGAACAAATTCAGGCGTAATGAAATCGGGAATGAAGGCACCGAAAGATTCGCCAGGGTGTTGATGGTTCAAGTGATTCCGGGGGGCAGACTCACCCATGAGTGCCTCATACGCTTCAGCCCTTCCCAAATTCTCACGGATGGCGATAAACTCCATCTCTGGTGTAACAATCCCCTGTCTAGCATAGTGCATCTGGGTGACACATCCACCCGTTTTTGCGCGAATCGGTTTCTTTCCTAGCCCCGGAAAGTACTCCAAACGACCTTTCTGTTTTTCACGCCTGCTGGCGTACTGTTCGTGACCACGGGTCAGATAACCGTTATCTTGTGGTTGGACATCGCGCCCCTCATATCCTTCAGTATCGCCGCGCGCTTGAATCCAATCCGCTCGCAACGGGGTTAGTCCCTGCTCGCTATCACATGATTGTACATCATCTCCCCACGGTCCGCTTGTGTCATAAATACGCAGCGGTTCATTGGTTTCCATTTCACCGTCAAATGACTGCGTGGGATGGAGCGAAATTTCGCGGAAAGGCACACGCATATCTTCGTTCTGGCTGCCAGAAACATAGACTCTTTTACTATTTGGAAAAAATTCGTTTGATTTTTCAGTAGCCATCGTCTCAACCTCCTAATGCGTTAAGCAAATGTCGATCGAAAAAAAACCGCTTTCCTACATAAGGAAAACGGCTCGACAATACGAGTCAGGAACAACGAACGCTGCTCTCTACTCTGAAACTCATATTTCCCTACGCTGGTATTATCCAGATCAGGTCCAAAGGGTATATTCTCAGTGCTCCGGGTCAAATCGGAGCGCACCCCAACAAAGATTATAGATGACGCAGACTTGGCTTCATCGTTTTTTATTAACTCTCAGATAGTGTTTATTCTCTCTTTAGAATTATTACAGAAGTTCCAACTTAATCTCAATGTTACAACGATTGCACAAGAAAGTCAAGAAAAAAATTAGATCCCCACCACTCATTTCGTCACTTGATACACATCATCGCGGTTTATGAACTATCCTCACCCAAACGTAGGGCTTCCCAAGCTGCTGGTTCATATTCTTTAGCCAATTGGTCATGGAGTTCCTGATATTCTGAATCCGCTGCCATCTGGGCAATCTGTGTATCAATTTCTTCCTGATATAGGTATCCTAACGCAGGTTGCCACATGTCGCCCCGCTGGGGCTTTAGATTTGGGTTAGACAACCACACTGCGTCCTCCCTGGTAAGATCAGGATTCAAAGTAACTGGATCGAAAGTAAAGCACTTCGGCTTTAATGGAAAACCGACTCATAGGCAAATATAGCATCCAACCGACATAAACGCAATGATTTTTCCTTGCAGACATTATGAGCAGTTGGGTATGCCGTGTTACCTCGGCAGCCAGAAGCCTCCATCTACCCGCAAACAGGCACCGGTAATATAGTCCGCCGCATCGGAACAGAGAAACGCCGCCGCTTTTCCGATATCCTCAATCGTTCCCAGTCTGCCCCATGGCAGTTTTTTGCCGCCCTCTTTCAGTTCTTCCTCCGTTGCAAAGTTCCGTTCTCCCGGCGTGTCAGTCCACCCCGGCTCAATGACGTTGACATTGATACGATGCTCGGTGAGCTCTGTTGCCATTGTGTATCCCATGTGGTTGATGCCCGCCTTCGCGGTATTGTACGCAACAGAACGTGCAAAGGGAATAAAGGCGTGGACGGAGCTGATGATCAAGATCTTCCCACCCTCGCCGCGTTCTGCCATGTGGCGTGCAGCAACTTGGCTGCAATGAAACACACCCCACATGCAGACATCAATCGTCCGTGATACATCGGCAACGGGAATTTCGAGAAACGGCTTGCGAATGCTCATCGCCGCATTATTTACGAGGATGTCTATCTTTCCAAATCGATCGATCCCCTGCTGCACCATCGCCTCGACAGCATCTCGATCTGCAATGTCAGCACCAACAGTGATGGCGTTGCGCCCAAGTCCTCGGACGATTTCAGCGACATCTTCTGCTTCATCGGGATGGGTTCGATAGTTAATGACAATATCGGCACCGCACGTCGCCATCTCAATCGCACACCCACGCCCAATTCCACGCGATGAGCCGGTTATTAAAGCAACCTTGCCCTGTAAGTCAACCATTTTTGTCCTTTCTCAAAAAGCGAAGGAAATCAGAAAATTGGGAGAGTTGAATAGGCTTCCTCCCTCTTCTTCCTAATCACGTTTTACGTTTCACGTCCCCAATTTCCACTCATCACCGAGGATAATCTCCAGTTGGTCACGCGGCTTGAAGTAATCGGTCGGGTGATAGTCCTCACCCATGTATCCGAATAAGCGTTGCCGACGAGGTGTCATTCGCTCCAGCACGTGGGGGGGCAGAGTTTCGTAGTCGTAGGGACGGCTCCACATCTGACCGTAACGGAAGGTGACACTTTTCCGAATCCGATCGGTTTTATTCGGTCCCACTGAGTGCCATTGCGCCCACGGAAAGATAACGGCATCACCCGGATCGGCAAGCACTTGGATTGCTCCCTCTGGAGTAAATCCGGGTTCCGGGTGTTCTGGAAAAGGTTTATGCTGACTGCCGGGCACTAGCATGAAATTTGCGCTGTCCGGCTGTGACACATCGGTCAGGAAAAACTGAACCTTGAATTGCAGCGGAAGGCTTTGGGGGTGCGGGTGGATCTGTTGTAGTGAGGGACCAGCGTCCGTATGGAAAACCAGTAAAGGGTCATCGCTGGGATGTCGAGTGTAGATCTGCGTTCCCATAATCTGGAGGTAGGGACCCATCAATGCGAGAATCGTCCCAAAGATGTTGGGGTGATCCGTCAAGACATCTAGCGCACCTGTTCTTTCGATCGCCCGAATGATGGTGAAAGCACCTCGACCAAACCGGGGGGCATCTGGACCATCCGTTTCCCGGACGTAGTCTTCAATAACCGGATCAACAGCATCCAAAAGTGTGCGGATCTCTTCGGGAGATAGCACCTGTTTCACAATGATATAGCCTTGCTCATCCCAGTGTTTGCGTTCTGCCTCTGTCAAGTATCCGTTTACCATCGTGATTCCTCCTGTTGTTCATAGTCAATAAATCTTGAGATTTGCGTCGGTCAACAACATTATAGACGATTTTGTGGGCGAGATCCAGTGGAAAGTGATTTGGCAAAATGTTGGCACTATTTTTTAATTGACGCGGGGGCATATATCCGTATAATGAATTCTGTTCCGGCTATTGGGCGCAGGTTTGTGTTAATAGAGAGATTTCAGCTGAGGAGACAATGTATGAGCGATGTACTGTCGGTAGGAGTCATCGGTGCAGGAGGCATTGCCCGATCGCATATGAATGCAATCAAAGTAAACGACAACATCCAGATGGTCGCAGTTATGGATGTAGACGTCGACCGAGCGGGCGCAGCAGCGGAGGAATTTGGTGCCAATGCCTATACAGACCTAGAGCCGCTGTTAGCGGATCCACAGGTAGAGGCGGTGCATGTCTGTACACCTCACGCTTTACATGCAGATCAGGTCGTTGCCGCTGCGGACGCGGGTAAGCATGTGTTAGTGGAGAAGCCGATGGCGTTGACGCTTGCAGATTGCGATCGGATGATCGATGCCTGCGATCGAGCCGGAAAGATTTTGATGGTGGGTCAAGTGATGCGTTACTACCCAGTAAACCGTACGATACAGAAGATGATTGCTGATGGCGAAATCGGGCGGGTAGGGCACCTGATACGGCGGCGATACAGCTATTTCAATCCCACACCCGCGGGTAGCAACTCTCGACATTGGTATCTCGATCTGGAGATGGGAGGAATATGTGTCCTCTACTGCTTTGGACCGCACGAATACGACATTCTGCACTGGTATCTTAATTCGCCTGTAAGACAGGTCTACGCCCAAGGATCAGAGAGCACCGATCTGTACCGAGGGCAAAAAGACTCCTACACCGCTATGATGACGCATGAAAACGGGGCGGTGAGCGTGCTGTCGCAAACGGTTGTCTCTCACACCAGTGCCCACGATCAGTACATTGTCGGAAGCGAAGGCTCAATGATGCTAACAGGCGATAAGTTGACCGTCAATGGACAGGAAATATCGGTGGATGGGTCGAGCCGAGAGGGTATGCCCAACCAGATCCGGGAGTTTGCAACTTGTTGCCTTGAAGGCCGTGAACCCGATGCAAGTGGACACTCTGTGCGTCATTCGATGGCGGTGATTGAAGCGGCTAAACTAAGTGCTGAACGGAATGCGCCGGTGCAGATGTCTGAACTTGACAGAGATTAATAACTAATGGTGATAGTTTTCAACTGTTAATACGCTCCTCCGTCAGAGGCAAAGTGTGATGCGTGAAACGTGAAAATAATCTGTTCATTGGTTCATTGGGTTGAGTGTTGGGTTTCACTAGATTGGGGCGATTTCGGGCAGCATCTAACGCCGCAATCTCAGTGTAATGTGTAGTATTTTTTATCGGTGTCGTTCAACCCAACCTACGCTTAACTCTCGAACGATGTGAAAATGACATCTTCGCCAACTAGCACCAAAGGTTAATAAGCCAACGCAAGTTGCTCGGCCCAAAGCGATGAATGAGACGAAAGGAAATCCCTGTATGAAACCACGTCACCGAAAGTACGGCACTGTTGTTGGACCGCACCCTAGGACCGCCAACGCTGGTATGAATATCCTTCAATCGGGTGGCAACGCGGTGGATGCCGCTGTTGCGGCTGCTTTCACCGAAGGGGTCGTTGAACCGAGTCATAACGGTATAGCGGGTTATGGTGGATGCATGGTCATCTATTTAGCCGATCAGCGAAGGGTTGTCTCTATAGATTACAATACAATGGCTCCCGCCGCTGCGTCGGATCAGATGTTTACTATCGAAAAAACCGATACTCCGGCAGGCTACCGAGTGCCGGGAAGAGTCAACCTCCACGGACCCTTGGCAGTCGGTGTCCCCGGTGTGGTAGCAGGATTATGTTTGGCACTTCAGCAATTTGGATCTATGCCACTCGCTGAAGTGATTAAACCGGCTATCCGATCCGCCCGCTATGGATATGTTCCTAACACCGCTAATCGAAACGGCATGGCTGGCAACGCGAAACGATGGCTTGAGGATTTTCCAGAGACTGCGCGTGTTTTTCTGAAAAACGGCCGGGCACCGAAGCCGGGTGAAAGGCTTACAAACCCCGATCTCGCCCGAACGTTAGAGACCGTCGCCGAAGGTGGATCCCCTGCCTTCTATCAGGGTGATATCGCCCACAAGATCGCTGATTATATCCAAGAAAGCGGTGGGTGCTTGAGCGTTGAAGATCTTCAGCGTTATACACCGAGGGTGCTTGAGCCATACGAAATCAGTTATCGGGGATATCGGGGCTATACAGCCCCACTTGGCGCAGGGGGATTGACCACCTTGCAGATGCTCCGGCTAATCGAAGCGTATGATGTTGGAAGTACCTCCCTCGTTGAACGAACACATCTCCTCGCTGAAGCAATGAAAATCGGTTGGCAAGAACGGCTCAGTCGATTCGGGGATCCCGATTTTGTGGAGATTGATATTTCAGCGGAGCTTTCGGATTCATTCGTCTCTAAATTCGCACCGCATCTGAAAGAGGGTTTGAAATCACCGAAGCCGGGTAAAATTGTGTACTATGAACCGCTCAATTGCACTAGCCACATCTCCACAGCGGATAGTCGTGGAAACATGGTGAGTCTCACACAAACACATGGCGGCGGATTTGGCTCAATGTTCACTGTACCGGGGACAGGACTGCTGTTTGGTCACGGGGTCGGTCGTTTTGATCCGCGCCCCGGTTTCGCTAATTCCATCGCTCCCGGCAAACGCCCGTTGCATAACATGGGACCGATGCTCGCGCTGCGGGATGACGCTCCTTTCGCCACTTACGGCATCCCCGGCGGTCGTACGATTCCGAACAATCAGCTCAGTATTTCGGTGAACCTCATCGATCTACAAATGACGGCTCAGGAAGCCTTAGATGCGCCTCGCGTGCACAACGAAGGGGCAGAACCGATTGGCGTCGAAGAGCGTGCTGGGGCAGATGTGCTCGAAGAGCTGCGAGGACGGGGGCATCGGGTAGAGCCACAGGCAGGAATCGGCGGGCCTGGTCACGCCATTGTGCTTTCGGACGATCCGGCAGTTCAATCTGGAGGCACTGACCCGCGCGGTGAAGGTCGGGTGGCAGCCTTGTAGCAACACTGAATTTTGTATTCTAACCCAAGTTGCTACCCATAGTGTGCGTTGCAAACCGAGAGAATGCGAGCCAAGTTGAGTTAGTCACCGCTCACAGTGGATTGACAAATCCATTGCCCACGCTCACCCCAAATGGCTTGGATATGTCTATCCAAGCCGAGCAGGATTTGAAAAAGTATGAATACTTACCAAACCAATCTTTTTATCAACACACAAGCCCACCCTCCACCGGACTACGGTCTGGCGCAGAAGACATTGCTGAATCAGGATGCCTTTGCTGATGTGGAGACGGAGGTTACAAATCTGCCCGGCTATCAACCGACGCCGTTGATTGCGTTGAACGGTCTTGCTATGGCGAGCGGTGTCAGGGCACTGTGGTGCAAGCACGAAGGATATCGATTTGAGGTGGGGAGTTTCAAACCGACGGGTCCCGTCTACGCAATGCTTGCCGTGTTGAAGGGTGAGATCAGAAAAGCCACGGGGGTGGAAACGGTTACGACGCAGGACTTGATAGATCGGAAGTATGAATCGGTGACGCAAGAGATTGTTGTCTCGGCAGCAACGTCGGGCAATCATGGACGAGCGTTGGCGTGGGGTGCCCGTATGTTCGGTTGTCGGTGCGCCATTTACATGAACGATGGTGTCAGTGCCGGTAGGGAGGAAGCGATTGCCAGCTACGGTGCAGAGGTGGTGCGGGTGCCGGGAAACTATGACCGAGCGGTGCAACGTTCTTTTGCGGATGCTGAGACATTAGGCTATTTTGTCGTCTCAGATGACAAGTCTGCTGAGTATCCCCACATCGCCCGCGAGATTATGCAGGGTTATGCAATGGTCGCAGACGAAATCGTTCAACAGTTTAGCGACGCCCAGCCACCCACCCATGTCTTCGTTCCCGGCGGTGGTGGGCGATTTGCCGGCGCGACTTGCGGGCATTTGTGGGATCGGTACGGTAGTGGCCATCCGCGGGTAGTTGTCGTTGAGCCAACCACGTCCGCCTGTCTATACCAAAGCATGGTCGAAAACAGGGCGGCAACCGTCAGCGGTGATGGTCGCTCAGTGATGGACGGACTGGTAGTTGAATCGGCTTCGTCCCAAGCGTGGGGTATTCTAAGGGATGGTGCTTTCGCTTTTCTTACTATCCCTGACGAAGCGGCTGTTGATGCCATACGGCAGGCGGCAGCAGGTGTCGGTGAGGATCCCTCAGTCGTCACTGGTGAGACGGGGATCGCGGCGTGGGCGGGATTCTTGGCAGCGACTTGCGATGAAAATTTGCGCCAGCAGCTTGGGCTCGATTGTAGCAGTAGGGTCGTCATCATTGCGACCGAAGGGGCGACCGATCCGGAGGTTTATCACAATCTTGTCGGTGCAAGCCCGGAAGCGATTTTGGCGGGAACTAAACCTCAATCAACAGAATAGGAAGATTGCGAATGGCAAATTGTGTTCTCCAAACCTTGATACCAGACATCGAGCACTTGGCAGAAACAAAGGTTGCGAAGTATAGACTTCCCGGCATGGCACTCGGCATTGTCCGTGACCAAGAACTCGCTTGGTTTGGTGGGTTTGGCGCAGCGGATCTTGATACGGGCAAAAAACCTACTGAAAACACGATTGCCCGCATCGCTTCAGTGACGAAAACGTTCACGATGACTGCTATTATGCAGCTGCGGGATGAGGGCAAGCTCAACCTAGAAGACCCATTAGCACAGCACATTCCTGAATTTGCTTCGGCGCGCGCTATCCGTGGCGACCTTGAAGGTGTAACGCTCCGACGATTGCTAACGCACCGCTCTGGATTGGTCACCGAGTCACCGACGCACGGTTGGAATGATCTCGACTTCCCAAGTCGTGAAGAGATGCTCGCCAAGCTGCCGGAGACAGGGGTTGTCATCCCGCAGGACTCCGCTTTCAAATACTCAAACCTTGCATTTGGGTTACTCGGCGAGGTAGTGTACCGGATCACCGGTACGCCATACACCGAATATGTTCACGCTAATATTATTGAGCCACTCGGTCTAACATCCACGGTTTTCGACCTCACGGACGAATTACGTTCCCACTTCTTTGTTGGCTATAACCCAACGCCTTACCAAGATCGTCCTGAACATGCCCCTTACGCCCACCTGAACGGAATTTCATCGGCGGGTCAACTGCACTCCACTGTCAGTGACTTGGCAAAGTGGATCTCGTTCCAATTCCAAACCGATGGTGGGGATCGCTGCGGGACACAGGTGCTCAAGGGGCGAACACTCGTGGAGATCCAACAGCCGCAATATGTCGAGTCGGACTGGTCGGCAGGGCAGTGCCTAGGTTGGCGGGCGACCCGCATTGGCAACCATATCTATCATAATCATGGTGGTGGGATTCACGGTTTTGGAACACAGGTGTGGTTTAATGTTCCGAGTAAAACGGGCGTGGTTGTTCCCATCAACATGTGGCCCCCACACGGCGGTCTTGAGATGGCGCAGGAGGTACTTGAGATGGTGCTAGGTGCCGACGAAGCGATGCAACCTGTACCAGCGCAGCCAACGCTTGAACCGACGCCAGAAGCATTGCAGCGTTTCATCGGTTATTATCGTGCCGAACCGGGCATTGATGTGAACATCGAGGTGCGCGATGGCAGCTTACAACTTGCGGGGCACGGTAGGTCTCCGTATTCCCTGCACGCCCCGGCAACCCTTGAACCGACTGACAAGGAAAACGAATGGCTTGTCCACGGTGGGCGTGCAGCAGGAGAAATTGCTCTCTTTAAGTTTGACGATGATGACCGCGTGATAAGCTATGAGTTAGGGGCTTTTGTGTTCAAGAAGTTGGTGTGATGATCCCGTTGAACATGCGGCTTACCTTGCACGTCATACAGGATATAGTTTTCTGAATTATCCGCGGATGGCGCTACTGCATTCTTGAAATTTTGGGGACACGAGCATTTGGGCTATAGGCAAACGGATACCATTCATAGTAGGCGGCATAAGAGTAGTAAGGGCTTTTATTTTTATGCCATGCTGTATCAGTGCGAATCCCCTCAAAATACTCTATATCTAATTGCCCTCCCTTGACGACCCCTGAAACTTTGATTGGACGATTTTCCCTCCGGGCGGACGCCACCATTTGTAGCATCGATCGGATACGAGGCTGGTTCTCGAAATTGACCGTCTCCCTACAGCTAACACCGTTGACAACAACCCTCCATTGTCCTTCGCTGTAGGGCATCGGTGGCAAGAAGTCACCGTGGTGAGCGGCTTCGGGAACCCCAAATATTGATATGCGTTGTCCTTCGTGACCACTCAGTTGTGTCCCCAAATTATTGACGGAAATGGATTGATATGTCTTTCCGCATCCTAGCCAAGTAATACAACCCCAGCATAAAAATAGAATAATCTTTACCGGTTTCACCAAAATCTTCGGCAGGGAAGCCCCGTTCTTTAGGACGGGGCTTCCCTGCCTCCTCCTCTTTTGCTTTAAATTTCCCACAAAATATGCTAATATATCTCTTGTAACTTGATGACTTAGGAAAAACGCTCGTTTTTCGCTCCCCTCTTGGCATGATAGCCAAAAGGTGATGTTTGTCTGAGGTTTCGCCCGGGAGGTGAACCCGTGATAGCACCGCTACACGGCGAATCCTTCTATGGTAGATTATAGAATTACTTAGACACTGCCGATGCACATGTACAGATTAGGCAATCTGTACCCACAAATAACCCCCTAAATCCCCCTTATCAGGGGGACTTTGGGAAATGTCCGCTTATTTCTCTAATTCACCATAAACGGCTGCTGTGGTCGTCGGTGGCGGGCGTGTAAAGTTACGAGCCGAGACCGAAAACCGCGTGCCTTTTAGGTACATCTATGTACCGAGGTACGTCGCGTCCCGATTTGATCGGGACAAGCGTAAGTCCCGGGACAGGCAACAAGCCTCGTCCTTCAGGGCGGGGTAACTGACCCTTAATCCCTCCTCAATTGACACATGAATCTTTTGGGTAGGATAGTATACATCGTACCACCGATCAAGCTATAAATACTTTCCTATCGACTAGCTTGTTGACCAATTGCCGTTCAATTGGCTTGCCAGCAAAAAACTTCGGGCAAACCTTCTGGATAAGCGTTAGTAGGATCGTAGTCTGCGCCGGTCGCACTTTCCATGATTGGTGCCATGTATTCTTCCCAGCGTACGGAATCGTCACTCTCTGCCAGAATACGAGCAGCTTCCGCGTAATCCTCCACCTCCATGTAAAGAAAAAGCTGAAGCCCGGACATGAAGATGCTCATTTTGCGAACGCCTGCCCGCTGTAAATCTGCTAGCACTTCTTGCCAGACCTGTTGGTGTCGTCGGATGTATTCCTCTTGTTGCCCTTCCTTCACACGCATAACAAAAGCGACACGCTGCATTGGCCTCCTCCCTTGAGGTCGCTATTCCTTAGCCCCCGGTATCGGCATGGTACTGAGCAACCCTCCATCAACATCAAGGGCAACGCCTGTTAAGAAGGCTGACGCATCGGACAGAAAGAACATAACAGCGTTAATCACATCCGCTACGGTGGCATTGCGCTTGAGTGGAATGCCTGCTGCAGTTTCTGCGAGGATTTCATCGGTCTTCTGACCTGTCGCGCCAATTTTCCAGTCGAGAACTGTGTGCCCCATGCCGGTCGTCGAAACACCTACCGGACAGACGCAGTTGACAGTCACCTCGTAAGGTGCCAACTCGGCAGCCAACGCCTTGGTCAGACCGACGACGCCGAACTTGGCTGCACAGTACGAAAGCAGCATCGGACATCCAACTTTTGCCGCATCGGAACCGATGTTGACGATACGCCCACGCCGCCCACTTTCACACAACAACGGTGCGGCTGCTTGGCTGCACAAAAAGGGGCCCTTCAGATCTACATCCACCACGCGGTCCCAGTCCGCCTCACGAATTTCTGCCAGTGGTGCGAAGTGGATGACACCCGCCGAATTAATCAGCGTATCCAGCCCACCGAAGGTCTCTTGGCAAGCTGCCACCGCTGACTTTACTGAAACGGGTGAGGTCACGTCAAGCTCTAAGGGCAGTACATCGTCGTCCTTATCCAAGTTTCGGGAGGCTTCCTGCAACCGCTCGGAATCAATGTCGCCGATTGCTACGCGTGCCTGCTGGGTGAGCAGCGTCCGGGCGATAGCCAAGCCGAAGCCGCTAGCACCCCCAGTGATGAGCACACGACGCCCGGCACCTTGCATATCCGACATTTCCTTAACTCCTTGTATAAATCACTCCACGACGTGACAAAGTCAAGTTACTTTTGTCGGACAAACTTCTGCAAGCGATGATCCGCCTGCACTTCGCTGACATAGAGATCGTCGTGCGAATCCACCCAGATACCGTGTGGACAGGCGAAGAACTCGCCGGGAACGGTGCTGCCGCGCTCGCTACCCCATTGGGCAATGATCTCACCATCAAGCGTCAGAATTGTGACGCGCTGCGCCAACTCCGCAACGTAAACAATATCGTCGTCATCAATAAAGATGGTGTCTGGCTCTAGGAATCCGCCCCACTCCTCGATATATTCGCCATCAAGCGTGAAAAACTGGATGCGGTTGTTGTTCCGATCTGCAACCATTACACGGTTGTGCCGATCTACCCGGACGCAATGCGGCAGATCAAACTCACCGGGACCTGTCCCCGGTGATCCCCAAGACATAATGTACTCGCCATCAGGGGAGTATTTGTGCATCCGGGCGTTTCCGTATCCGTCGCTGATAAAAATCTCACCGTCGGGACCGAGCGCGAGATCTGTCGGCAAATTGAAAGGTTCACCCTCTGCACCGGGCTGATCGGGGGTTCCTAACGTCATCAGGAGCTCTCCGTCAGGGGTGAATTTGTGTATGACATGCACCTCTCGCTCGACACAATAGATATTATCTTCAGCATCAATGAAAATGCCGTGCGAGTCCTTGAGGATATCCTCTCCCCACGACGCAAGGAAGTTGCCTTCGCGATCGAATACAACCATCGGGCGTTCGCTTCGGCTATAAACATAAATCCTGTCTTGTGAATCCACTGCGACTGCGGGAATCCAACCAAATTTCCAACCTTCGGGGAGTTGTCCCCAACCTTCTTGTACCTCATAGGTATGGCTACCTGAACCATATATCATAATACTATACCTCCAAGACTTAGAATTTGAACAATCCGTGAGTTAAATTACGAATCCTGCCTAACGGTATGGTATACTTTTCTGAGTACAATCAATTTGAAATTCTTCCCATCTCTTTTAAGAATGCTCTTAGAAAGTGTACCTATAGTTAAAGTTAAAAGGGGAAAAAATGAAAAAAGATTTAATCCTCCTGTTGACAACAGCAGCTTTTATACTGCTCGGGTGTGCCCAATATTCGGGGGAGGTCAATGCGGTTGCATCAGCGAAAGATTATTCAGATGATCGCATCCTTACAGTCCTGCCGTACGACGCGATTCCCGCAATCACAAACCCCGAATTTGTCTCAGCCAACGAAGCGAAACTGGCGGCTGATTCGCCGGTCATTGGTGTTAGTTTCAATGGCGAAAGCCGCGCCTATTCGATCCATCTGCTTAACGGACACGAAATCGTCAACGATGAGGTCGGCGGCGTCAAGATTGCGACGACTTGGTGACCGCTCTGCAAGACGGCTATCGTGTATAGTCGTGAACTTGATGGAAAAACCTACACATTTGGCGTTTCCGGCAAACTTTTACGTGATGCGCTGCTTATGTATGACCACCAAACCCAGACCCTTTGGTCACACATCACCGGCGAAGCGGTGCAAGGAGAACTCAAGGGGAAGCAGTTAAAGATGTTAGCCGGTACACCGCGAATCACATGGAAGGATTGGAAACGCAACCATCCATTGACAAAAGTGCTCTCTGTCCCAAATGATTTTCGTCGTCCGGAGAGACGCATCCAAGATATAAGAGCCGATAACTATGCCCAATATCATACTAGCCTCGACGCAGGCATCAGCGGCACACAGTATACTGATGGTCGCTTGAGGAATAAAGAGCTAGTTGTTGGCGTCCGCATCAATGAAAACTATCGTGCTTATCCTTTCACGGCTTTTAAGAAGCAATCGATTATCAACGACAAAGTAGGTGACGTGCCGTTACTAGCCTTTCACGATTTGGAGTCGAATGCGACCGCCGTTTTTCTCCGCACTGTGGACGGACAAACATTAAAGTTTGAATCGACACAAGGTTACTTCGTTAAAGACACCACAACGAAGACAACATGGAACCTTATCACAGGGATGGCAACGGAAGGCAAATTCAAAGGACACACGCTAGAGCGATTACCGGCGATGAATATCTACTGGTTTGCTTGGGCGCGCTACCAGCCCGAAACAACTGTCTATAAATAAGATCTATTGTCTGCACAATGTGCCCGTTTGGTAAAACTCCCTCCAAGCAAAAACCGTGCGGAATGAGGGAAGGATAGTCCACTCTTCCCTCCGCGCAGCTCCCACACTTCCTACCGTCTTAACAATACCACACGCTTGATATTATATCACAATCATCGATCTTGATGGGAAGGTTTGTTTTCCCATAGACTTGTAATTTTAACTTGACCACTTCATGTTTGTGTAGTATAATTCACAATCAGGAAACCTTAATTTTCTTTATTGTGAACATTTTGACATCCAAATCTTTCAAAAATGAAGATACTTTGAAGAAAAATGACAATAGGGGGTTATTTAGGGATTGGTAATTCAATCAGTCATTCAATCTCTCTAACTCTCCCTGTTTCTTCTGGAAGCAGGGACACTCTTTCGTAAGAGGGCAAATTGTGAGAAAGGGAAATGTATGGGCGATTAGATTTTTATGTTTTGACGGTAAATCACCAGATGATTTTAACGTCTACCGGAACAGGAGGATAGATCATGAGATATTGTAGAATTAGTTTGATTTTTTTGGGAATTATCAGTGCGATAGCTATTGGAGTCGCAGCTGAAGGACAGGAGATAGGTTCTTTTATTGAGCAACTGCAAAACAAAGAAAAGATAGTTAAGGTTCGTCGCAAAGCTGCTTATGCGTTGGGACAGATTGGCGATCCGGCCTCTATCACAGTGTTGGTCCGGTCATTGAAGGATGAGCGTGGCGAGGTTCGGGCTGCGGCTGCCTCCGCTTTAGTGCGGATAGGTTCCCCTGCTGTGCCTGAACTGATACGATCGCTGAAAAGCGAAGATGCTGTTGTTCGTTCTACTGCAGCGTATGCCTTGGGTCGGATTGGTGAACCTGATGCGATCCCCGCGTTGGTGCAGGTATTGAATGACGAACGATGGGAAGTACGTCAAAATGCTGCTGCGGCGTTGGGCAAGATTGACCAAGCGTCTCAAGCAGTTGTGTTCGCCCTAATTCAAGCATTGAGCGACAAGCATATCAATGTTCGCATCTGGGCGGCTTCGATGCTGGGGCAGATTGGTGCACCCGCTGAAGCAGCTATTCCTGGGTTGGCGCACGTACTCAACCATCAACAGGTGACCCTTCGTGGCACTGCAGCGAAGGCATTGGGTCAGATTGGCGTATCGACACAAACGGCTGTTGCTGCGTTGATAAATGCATTAAATGATGAGTCGCCGTGGGTACGTGCCAATGCCGCTTATGCGTTGGCTCAGGTTGACAACTCCAAACACGATATGGCTATCCGCGTCTTGACAGAGGTGCTAAGTTGTAAAGTAGCTGGGGTTCGTCTGTATGCAGCACGGGCTTTAGCTGCGATGGATGACCTCTCTCAGTCTACAGCGATCAAGATAGCAAGAAAAGAATAATGCTTGCTGAAATTTACGCGGTTTCGCTTCATGGGACCGAAGATATCTGCCTTCTGATATAGCGTCAGGAGGCAGATCCAACTAGAAAATTAAATTGCCCGGCTCAAAAACTATACGATTGCACAATTGCCCAAAATGGAGTAAAATCTTCTGTGTGATGTACCAAAGTACTTGACCATAAATACCCTCAAAATAAAAAGGGAGCAACAGATGAAGGATCGATTAAGAGTTGGCATTGTTGGCGCACGCAGAGGAGCGGGACATATCCGTCCCTTCACAACTATTACCGAAACAGAAGTGACCGCAATTTGTGATCTGAGCGAAGATACTCTCCATGAGGTCGGAGAGCAATTTGGTGTTCCGAAACGGTTCACAGACTACGAAGAGATGCTCGCAGATGATATTGATATAGTTGTGCTGGGGACGCCCGAAAATCTGCATGTGCCGCAGTCTATTTCGGCACTGGAGGCTGGGAAGCATGTGGTCAGCGAAGTAACAGCAGCAACCTCCATGGAACAGTGTTACGAGTTGGTCAGAGCGGTGAGAAAAAGCAAAACGAAGTATATGATGGCGGAGAATAAGTGCTACACGCGGTCAAATATGCTGGTCGGAAACATGGTGCGCCAAGGTTTGTTTGGAGATATCTACTTTGGTGAGGGCGAATATCTCCATGACATTAAAGTGCTGCATCACGATGGCAGTGGCAATCCAACTTGGCGATACTATTGGCAGGTCGGCATAAACCGGTGTAACTATGCGACGCATAGCCTCGGTCCGGTGATGGACTGGTTTGATGAACGGGTTGTTTCGGTATGTTGCCTTGGGACTGGCGTGCATACCGACCCGGAGCACGCTATGGAAGACACAGTGATGATGTTGTGCAAAACCGAGAGTGGGGCTCTGATTAAGATCCGGATTGATATGCTCTCCAACCGTCCTGCGAATTCATACCTGAGTTTGCAGGGAACGAAGGGTTGTTACGAAGGCACACGGGGATTGGGGGATGTGGAGAAGGTTTGGTTGGCAGATTATCATCAACAGGGTGAGTGGCAACCGCTTGCAGACTTTGAGAAGGAGTTTCTGCCAGAGAGTTGGAAAAATCCGCCAGAGGAAGCGGTGAAGGCTGGAGATGTGACTGAGGAATATTTCGAGATGCGCGGTTTCGTCGATAGCATCATTAACGACACCAAGCCGCCAATTGATGTCTATGACGCTATGGATTTTACAGTGCCGGGACTGGTTTCTGAGGAATCGATTGCGAGTGGTGGAAAGCCCGTTGAAGTTCCTGATTTTCGGGATATTGACTAGATTCTGTTGACGTTTGGGTGTCGAGATATGAATCTCGATCTACAGAGGTAGTGCGTTTCGATACACATGTCGCCCCGTTGGGGCTTTGGGGAGGAGATTTCTCGCCTCAGAAATTGAGCCTGAAACCGGCTTCGACCGAGGTTTTCTGAATCGGCTCAAACTGTGTCTTACCTGCCGCATCTTCTACCCGCCGGAAACGGTACTCGCGGAGAACTGCGACCTCAAACCTCGGAAAGATCTCATATCCGATTCGCACAATGAACGCGGATTTACTATCGAGACGGAAGAGATCCTCGAAAAAGCCCGGATCTTTGCTCTCTTCTTTCTCTGGAAAACCGGGATCTGGCTCGCCGATGTTGCGTTTGACATAGAATGCCCGGAACGATGTCCGTTCAGCTATACCAGATTCTGTGATGCCAAGATATAACTTTGGTTCTGTGTTGGTATAATCCTCAAAAGTCGCAATGAAATTGACCTGTGGAATCGGTCTCACGGCCATCATCGAGAAGTAACCTTGCCTTGCTTGGGCTGCATCGTCATCTTCATCCATCCCCAAAAAGTCAGGAGCAACGCCTTTGGCAGCGTCGTAGGTGTAGTCAAAAATGGTCGGGTAAAATTGTGCGCCAAAAGTGCGGTACTCCAACTTGAAAAGGGCTTGGGAAAGCGATACACCGATTCCGATAGCATTTCCCATCGCAACATCATTTATCTCATCAATCTCTTCCGTTTTCGATCCCGGTTTCGTGTTTAAGACAGCAACATCATCATATATATCCAAACGCAGTGACTTGTTGTGAACGAGCGGGAAACCGATATCGACCCCCAATGCGATAAGCGGATCTCCGCCCGGAATCAGACTCAGATCGGGTTCAATGTCCGTTAGATAGGTTGCGCCCAATTCAAGACTGTTAAGGAGTAGCATACCCCCCTCCTCCTGTTGCAGAGGACGAACAAACATCCGCCCGCCGAAAACGGTTGGATCACCGACATTATTAATGATTGTTTCAACCCCAATCTTTTTCGTCTCCGAACTGAGGTTTAGGCGCAAGCCCCGGCGGTCATAGTTTGAATATCCCGACATTATGAACCCGTGCCCGATAGTGGCGTAGTCCAACGCACCGAAACGGGTGTAAAACGATTCGCTGAGATGACCATAACGCACATAGCGCGCAATCCGAAGAAGGGTACTTATATCGTCCCACGTCTCGCCATCCTCAGCGAGGATTGTGTGTTCCCCATCATCAGAGGAACTGTAAAGTAGCACAAGACCGAGTCCAAATCCGACTTTACCGAGATCTATCTCCGGCTGCAACTGAAACCGCAAGAACGGTTCGCCATTGATGAAGGTGAATCCAAGTCCCGAAAGTTCTCCCCTACTCAAAGCCATTTCTTCTGGATTCGGCGGTCCCCCGTATGACAGTGCTGTTTCGCCTGCCATTTCATTTTGCCCATAAGTTGCCAAAACAAAGCCTAATGATAAAATTCCTATCCAAATGGCAACGCACTTGCCCCGGTTCATAAATTTCCCCTAAAAATTTTGTATAAGTTCTTGTCCAAGTAGATAACTCTCTCCACCGATTTGTGGTGGTATCCCCTCATTCAAAGACACGGAACAGAATATCAAAAACCGGCTGATCATCAACACGGTGGCTGAATGTATCCCGACACAGCGTTATCTTTCCACGCCCGCTTTGGAACTTGAGGCGGATTTTAATTGTGGTACTCGGGATTAGCGCATCGAGTGCAAAAACCTCATAGAAGTCTTGTCGTTCTTCCGGTTTTAGACTGATAGGGAGGCTGTTGCGGAGTAAACTTGGAAAGAGCACCGCGTGCGGTACTTGGTATAATTCCGTATCTTGCCACCTGTGTCCAATCTTCGCTTGGAACTGGCACGCTTGAATCGTGATAGGAATCTGATCGCCCTCGTTATAGATGCGACACGAAACGAGAAACAGCAGATGTCCACCACGTGTAATAAAGCAGTTTGCCTGTTTTGTTAGTAGCTCGACTCTGAGATGGCTTCCGCGTCGCCTTCGACTGTGGGTTCGCCTGCCGGTGCGGTCTGCATGGAGGTCATAGATCCATTTAGAGGCAGCAAGTATAACGGCGATAATACTGAGAATGAGAGCAATTGTCGCACGGTCCATTGGTGACTCAAAATTATCCTTACTTGACATACTCCCACACCCTAAAGGGAGGGGATTCTCACCTGTTAGGATGCCGAATTGTGTGGTCAACACGACAGCGAGCCGAAGCCCGTCTTACAATCGCTCTCACAATGGACGATGCCCCGCCCACTCTCCCCAAAGGGAGACACTGGCGAAACGGACATGCCACAACACGCTCCCGTCGGAGAGTGGGAAAACGATTGCGGATTTTACCCCTGCTAACCGTTTTCAGTAGCATGTCCTTCTCTGATAGGAATTATATCATGTTTCGTCTGCAATTTCAACTGTTTTGGACTAACTAACGAGGCTTGGCTGACTACATCCCCTCCCTAAAGGAAGGGGTCTTGTCAGCAAGATTGATAAAGCGTAAGCCGCTTTTCCACTTCACGTTTTACACATTAGATTTGTGTTTCAAGGAGGGCTATGCTCTTCGGATCTAGCTTATGGTAGTTGACAATTTCATATCGATTGCCATCAATATCTTTAATCAACACCCGTCCGCCGCCGAGCGAGGTGATGTCATGCCGAGAACGTAGATCAAAAGAAACGGTGCCACTCTCGGTTTCAGCGTCCCACTGGGTGACACCGAACCGTCCCTCAATGAAGTGAATCTTCGTAATCTTTGGCATGAAATAGCATTTTTCCAACTCTTCCGCTAGGGCAGTCTGATCCGCTTTTTGTAACTGCTTGATGTCTTCAATCAAGCCAAGTTCATTTTTGTCGGCATCAAGCAAGGTGATATACTGGTCCGGTTGGGTCAACGGAAACGTACGCACCGGCTCAACGGGGGCGTGAACCGAACCGTCCGGCAGTTCCGCTTCCAACTCTGCAAACTGGTTGCGGCTAATTTTCACCAACTTAGGGTCAAGAAATTGGACTTCATCTTCGATTCGCATGGGCTGTTCCACTGGGTCTACTCCTTTCACATTTCGCTCATGTTAAGAAATCGTGCAATAGAAACTGTAGGGTTCAACGATCGTTGAACCCTACCAAAAACTCGATCTCTCTTTGTTTCACGTTTCGCTCCTACCACGCCCGAATCTTCGAGAGCTCCATCTGCTTTTCGCATAAATTGGCATAAGTACCACCTTTGGCGATCAGCTCTTCGTGTGTGCCAATCTCATCAATTTGCCCTTCCTTGAGGACAACCAGACGATTGGAATGTTTAAGCGTCGAAAGGCGATGTGCGATTGCGAAGACGGTTCGTCCCTGAATTAGCCGCCCCAACGCCTCTTGGATTCTTGACTCGGTTTCCGTATCAACAGACGAAGTGGCTTCATCGAGGATGAGAATGCGCGGATTTTTAAGGATAGCGCGCGCGATGGAGATCCGCTGACGTTCTCCGCCAGAAACGCGTGTTCCTCTTTCGCCGACCATCGTGTCGTAGCTATCAGGAAATTTAACGATAAAATCGTGGGCGTTTGCGGCTTTGGCTGCCGCGATAATCTCTTGACGAGTTGCATCCGGTTTTCCGTAGCCGATATTGTCGGCGACGGAGCCCTCAAACAGGAATGGGTCCTGTAGCACCACACCAATTTGTCCTCGCAGGGACCTGAGTTCAATATCGCGGCTATCATGTCCATCAATGAGAATTTCACCCTCGTTGGGATCGTAGAATCGGGTGACTAAATTGATGAGGGTGCTCTTGCCCGCACCACTATGTCCCACGAGCCCAATCATCTCTCCCGGCTTGGTGGTAAAGCTGATGCCATTGACAGCATTTTTCTCTCCATCGTAAGAGAAGAAAACGTCGCGAAATTCGACCTGCCCCCGCATATTTGGAAGGTCAACAGCATCCTTACTACTCGCAACGCTAGGAGGCGTATCGAGGACCTCAAAGACCCGTTCAGCAGAAGTTGCTGCTCTCAGGAATCGACGATTCATCTGAGCAAGCGTTCGGACGGGTTGTAAAAACCGGGTCATATAGATCATGAATAGCATAATCTCACCGAGTGTTAACTCTCCGTTGAGGATCTGGCGTCCCCCAACGAACCAGATGAGCACCGTTCCAATATAGGTCATAAAAGCCATAATCGGTTGATAAAGTGTCCACAGTTTGGCGGCATCCATTTCCCCGTTAAAAACCAGATGGGTCTGTTTTTCAAAGCGCCCGACTTCGTATTTCTCACGGGTAAACGCCTTGACAACCCGTATCCCCGGAATCGTACTTGCCAAAATTGTACTGATCCCAGCGTAGCGCTGCCACAGGACGTGGAAAACCTTGTGCATCTTGTGCCCAAAGTAGAATGAGAAAAGGATAATGAAGGGAATCGGAAGCAACACCCAAAGTGCTAGTTGCCAGTTAATAACAAACATGATAATGCACATATAGATCAGCGTCATTGAATCGCCGATAATGTCCTGTAACCCTTCAGCGATGAAGTCTCGCAGCCGTCCGACATCCTGAGTAATACGTGACATCAGATTTCCCGTCTCCCGCTGCTGATAGAAATCGAGCGAAAGGATACTCATATGCCGAAAGGCATCATTCCGCAATGTCAGGGTGATACGCTGACCGACCCACGTCATCATATATCCCCGGACCGCTGAGAAAACTGCCGTGAAAACATGCGCTCCAACCATTAGCAGCACAATCGTTACCAGTTGTCCAAATGCGCTCGGTTCAACCGGCTGCCCTCCCGTAATTGCTATCATCGCCGGAGTGAGGAGGTCATCAATAAGCTGCTTAATCAGAATAGGGGGATAGAGGTCTACCAATCGAATAACTAGCACGATTAGTAGCGCCGGCACAGACACCCGCCAAAATGGAAGTGCGTATTTTAGCAGGCGGAAGAGTAATTTTCCCTTTTCGACGCAATTCGGACAAACATCAGACCACCGAGGGATCGGGCGTCCACAGGTTTCACATCGAATCTTCTTTTTTCCAGGATCGACATACTTCCGATGCCGCTTAGATTTGTCCGCCCCCTCCGGTTTGATCTTGTCAATCAACAATTCGATTTCTGGCGTTGCTTCGGCAAACTTGGGAGCAAACCGCTTGGAGTAGCGAGCGACTTCAAATGCACCCTCTGAGGTTCGCACTTTCATGAAGTTATTGCCATGTAATTCTCGTATTTCGATCTCGTCAACGGCTTCGAGCAGAATGTCTTGGACTTCAGGTCCGGGTGCGCCGTTTTGGTTAAAAGCGAGCAGGCGTTTATCCGTCGCTAACACCCAATCTTTTCCGTAAGTGCCATCAAACCGTAGATCTGTGGAGATGGCAATTTTAATCTCTTCTTCTCCATCCAGTAAATCTTCAATCTGATCTTGGAGCGCTGTTGGAACTTCCTCTAAAGTTGTCATTTCTACATCGGGCTGTCTAACGTTGCTCCTTCTACCGGAAGAACGAGCCATTCGATGCATGTCCCGTCTAGAAAATCCGCCGCCGTGCATAAAAAACCTCCTTACTGAAGCACAAACACGAAAACCGTACCAACGGATTTTGGTATGGTTCTTTTTGGACGACGAAGTATAGAAAATGTTGAGGAGAAATTGGGGGGCGATACGAAGCAACAGGTAAAATCAGAAGGGATTCAGAGAAGAAGAAACTGAGTTTCCACGAATAAGGGATACGATTAGGGAAAATCTGACCGACGTGCCTATAATCTCTGAAACGGAAGGAAGATTTCAACGAGCAATCGTCGACTCACGGTGCTGTAAGGTTGTAGATCTTCACCGGAACTCGGACAAGTCGCCAGCACCGGAGCTTATGATTGCTCTGAAATAGGGGGCAATTTGTGTTTCATAAATAACGAGGTTTGTCAGGAGGCGTATAGTTGCGCTAGCAGCCGGTGGCGATAAATATCGCAACCTTCTGGACCAAATTACCGTCCTTCGCCATTGACGAAAGGAACAATATCGGCGCAGAATATACGGTGTAATGCGGGGTTGCATTAATAAGCAGGTCCAATTGACCGTCGCCATCCAGATCTCCTGTCCAAAGCAGGGTGGGTATGGCACCATTCGTAGAACTGTATGCGAGTAGTTCCTGCGATAATTGTCCCTTCGATAGTTCAATACTGTAGTTTTCCAGTGAAGTAAACCCGTTCGGTCCTATATCTCCTTTGCCATAAGCCGTTAGATGATATTCATTTTCATCGTCCAATCTAAGGTCGAGGGACTTACCGGGACTCAAAATTGTCTGTTCAGCGGATAGTGTCTTAATGGATTCTCTTTCGGGTGCATCCAAACCTTTTATCAGAAAAAGCGGGCGCACCCGCCCCTCCACCGAAACCACTTTTCCGGTCTTCTCCCCAGCATTATCAACGAATGGGTCATAAACGGTTTCCACTGTAATCCTCGAAGGGATCAGTGCGTACCCATCGGGCATTGAATACAATCCCAGCCAGACTTCACCTGATCCTGCTGAAACCTCATCGCCGTGAAATACACCGACTTGTAAGAGTTGAATTTCAGATTCTACAGGCGATGCCACTGATTGGTCATTACAACCAAACATGACACAACAGATCCATCCCGCGAAAAAAACAGACATTGTTATTGTGAATGACATACGGACTAACATGATTTTATTCCTCCCTACCTCAACTTGTGTTTCAGCTTACCCATTTTCAAAGGTTTCAAAACTGTGTCATATTTTGTTGTGCAAGATGCGTGCCAAAACCATCAATAGCGCGTGAAACGTGATGTCCCGTTCCGAGGATCCCGACCTATCGGGACGTGAAACGTGAAAATCATTTGTTCATTGGTTCATTAATGAACTAAATCGGTCTCTGTTGCACCATCTCTTAACATAAGCCAACTAAGTTAGGAGGAGAGGGAAAGGTGTCTCAGTTCAGTGACACTTGGGACAAGCGCACACGGGAGGGTGTGTCTCTAAACACACACCTATTCATCTGAAAATTCTAAGGGCTTGAATTTTTGGAAGGTTCGTGCTATACTGAGCACGCACAATCAAATAGATTGACCAGATAAACACCAATATAAGTTATGTCAAGCGCAATATACACTAAATTATTTGAAGGGACCTGATTCGATGAAAAAATGGATTGTTCTTTTGCTCCTTGTCGCTGCCCTGTGTGTATGGCAGGCAGGCGAAATATTTGCTGTGGGTTTTTTGAAGTTTGAGCGGGAATTCAGTGGGAAGGGCTCAACGGACGGATTTTTTAGCAAAAATATTCATGTGGGATTTGACAACACAGGCAACATTTATGTCAGCGACGCAGATAACCGGCTGGTCCAGAAACTGTCACCAACAGGCAAATTCATCATGCAAATTCCGAAAGAGAAAACGGTGCACAGCATACTCAGAAAGCCGGGCGATGTTGCTGTCGATGGTGATGGCAATATCTACGTTGTTGATCAGGCTATACCCCATCATATCCCGGAAACTGCGGACCCGAAACTCTATTGGTTTGGTCCCTGTGTTTATAAGTTCAATCGAGATGGCGAACTAATGCACACCTACGTTGTTGATGCGATTGACGTACGCCCCAAAATAGTTCTGCCCACGCGCTTGATGATTGACGAGGAAGGTAAAACAGCATTCGCCTATCAACCGAGGAACTATGATCGATCAGTTCGCATTGATGTGAATAATCAAAACCAACTGTATGTGCTGGATGCGAAAAACGCAAAGGTTCACAAATTTGGTGCGGACGGGGAGAAATTAATCGCGTTTGGGAGGTACGGCGCAAGCAACGGCGAGTTTGACAGCGATGCCTCGGACATTGAAATTGATGCTGAAGGGAATGTGCTTGTTGCGGACACCGGCAATCATCGTGTGGTCAAGTTTAACGCGGACGGGGAGTTTATATTGAAATTTGGGGTGAAGGGACGTGGCGAGGGAGAATTTGTCAAGCCTATCGCCGTTGTCGCTTTGGCAACGGGTGAAATTTTGGTTAAAGATAAAAGCCAGTTCAAACGGTTTTTGGGAAGTCCGTTCGCAAATTTCTTGGATGTGGTTTCACCGTCCGGGCAGGGGCTCGCTGATACTTATTCAACCGGCACAGGACTTGTCAATTCGATCATTGATACCACTCGTCCACGCTCTGCCTCTCTTAGCCCAAATTCGCAGTCGTCAGATCTGGCTATCCTACATCGGCGAATTCGTCTGCTTGAGGAAGCGGAATATCGCCGTTACCTCAACGAATATCTCGATGAAGAAGATGAGAAAGACGAAAACAAAAAAGAGGAGGCGGAAGATCTGAAGATTAAAGAGATTCGTGAGACAATCTATCACAACGTCATTGCGCGTGTACAGCGATTTAGTAGTAACGGAAACTATAAAGGACGTGTGGTTTATGAAGTGGATAGACAGAGCGCGGAAGACCATGATCTCGCTTTCCTTACCTTAGATTCCCTCGGTCACATCTACCTTCGCGACGGGAGTGATTTAATCATTCGTCAATATTCCATTGAAGGTTTTACGATTAAGCCGTCGCATATGAACGCAGTTTATAATACTCGGGCACTCAACCGCGATCACGACTTCCTCGAAGATTACGAGGATATCGACGATGAAGCAGACGTTGATGACCAATTGAATCTGTTACAGTTGAGTAACTCCTTTTTCTGGACATATAACCTCTCGGAAAGCTGGAACCTGACCCTTGCGGATGTCTTCACCTATGGAGAGCAGGATGAACGCTATATAACACCTCCGAAAGAGGAAGATAGCTACGACTTTGAAACCCAAGCGTTGACGAACACCGTCGTTGCAAATCTGAAATTTATCACAAATCCCAATGCCTACCACTACAAGGAAGTGAACCTTTATGCTGAACGGATTGACGGTACAACAGACCTCTATCAACAAGCACTCTTCCCAAATCTGAACCGCCAAGGTCAGGAGGGAGAGGGTGATGCGAGTTCTACAGCTTTTGGGGTGAATTGGGACGTATTCACGGATGTCAATCTGTGGTTGGAATACACGGACTTGAATCCGGCGGAGACGAGCCGTAATTTTGTGCGCCGTTATTTTGATGCTTCGGGTAATCTCTACGAGGTTTTTAGCAGCAGCAACCGGGCGAAACAGTTCGTGGGTGAATTGACGGTTAAGTTTTAGGTTCTAATCGCGACCTGCCCAATTTTGACATCAAACGACGAAAAACAGATGTCAACCCTTCCGAAAGTGTAGCGGTTATATCCACACCTCAAGTCTGGATCTGCTAATCAAGACCAGCAATGTCAAGCCTTCTCCTGACAACGACACAGCCCTTCCAAAACCCTCCCTCCTAGAAATTTGTTTGACTTTACCCACAAATTTTGCTACACTGAACGCCCTGTGGAAAGGGCGTGTTTTTCAATTACCCAAAGGATAGTTGAAAGACATAGATAGTATCAAGCAAATCAATTTCTGTTATGACAAATGTTACTCTAATGGGTCAAGAATCCCCTCAAACGAAAGGAGAAAACAATGTCTCACAAACGCAAAAACGTCGTCAAATTTTTCGCAATTTTAGGTTCAGCGGTGCTACTAATCGCGCTGACAGCAACTTGGACGCTGACGGAGGAATCCAACTGGTATCCCTCCAAATGGGGAAAAGATGATCAACGCGGCGCAGCAAACCTGCTGACGGTTACAAAGGTTTTGGAAGCTGCCAGCCTGATTAAGGAAGGAAAAGTCTACCAGCTCGGTCGGGTTTATGAAGCGGGAATGCCGCTGTTTGGGACACGCCACTATAGCTTGTCGATCCCCCAAACCGGCAGCACCGATCACGCAAATAAAGTCACGTGGCATGATGAGATTGTCAGTGGCGAAATTGGACAGATTGGCACCCAATTCGATGGATTGGGACACCTCGGTATCGGCGATCTTTACTACAACGGAAACAATCGCCTCGATTTTGCCAAGCCCGATGGATTGAAGAAGTTAGGTGTGGAGAATGTCGGTGTGTTCGTGACCCGCGGGGTTCTCATTGACGTTGCCGGCTATAAAGGTGTCGAGCATCTGGAGGGCGGCTACGAAATCACGGTTGAAGATATAGAAGGCGCGTTAAAAAAGCAGGGTGTGGAGATACGTCCGGGCGATGTGGTCATTACTCATACCGGTTGGGGTAAATTCTGGATGACGGACAATGAACGCTATAACGGATCGGAGCCCGGTATCGGTATGGACGCGGGCAAGTATTTGGTTGAGAAACAGATTGTTATGGCGGGTGCAGATAACTGGGCAATCGAAGTCATTCCGAACCCTGACGAATCGATTTTTGCTCCTGTCCATCAACTGTTCATTGCCAAAAACGGCATGTATAACATTGAGAATCTCATCACCGCAGAACTCGCAGCGGATAAGGTCTACGAGTTTGCCTTTATCTTCGCCCCGCTAAGGCTCAAAGGCGCGACCGGGTCCCCGGGCAATCCGATCGCGATTCGCTGAATCGGGTTTCGGCTATTTTCTTGTGATGGTTCAGAGGAGAGAAACCATGATGAGACGATTGAACACGGCGAGGGCAGCTCTCCGAATGCTAGCTGCCCTTGCCTGTCTCACAGTGCCCTTTTCAGGTATTGAGGGCTTTACTCAAGAGCACCCGCAGCAACCGATTAGGCATTCCCAGTTGGTGAGGGAGCTTGCTGCAAGTGGGCAGACGGAAAAGGCACTCAAAGCGTATTATCGGTTTTATCATTCGGGTGGAACGTTCTCTGAAGAGCTGCTCCTTGAAATTGTGCGGGGTGCCCTTAATCACAGTGATATCTCAATACTATACACAGCGATACGCACGTTAGGTGAGTTGGAAGATAAAAAGGCTATACCTGCCTTAACAGACGCTCTAAACCATGACGATATCGGGGTACTACAGCTATCCGCGGAAGCATTGGCAAAGTTGGAAACTAAAAGTGCTATTCCCGCCTTGACAAACGCCCTAAACCATGACGATGGAGGGAGACGAATATACGTCGCAGAGGCGTTAGCAAAGTTAGGGGATAAAGGTGGGATACTTGCCTTGATAGATGCTCTAAACCATGACGATAGTGGATGGGGACGACAGGACGCAGCAGAAAGGCTGGGAGAGTTGGGGGATAAAAGCGCTATTCCCGCCTTGAAAGACGCTCTAAACGATGAGAGTGGAGGGGTACGATTCTATGCTACAGAAGCGTTAGCAAAGTTGGGGGATAAAAGTGCTATTCCCATCTTGAAAAATGCTCTAAACGATGGCGATAGCATGATACGAATGTATATCGGACGAGTAGTTGTCGCAAGAGCGTTGGCAAGGTTAGGGGATAAAAGCGCTATTCCTGTCTTGACAAACGCTCTAAACAAAGATGACAGCGGGACAATCTCAGAAGCGTTGGTAAAGTTGGGGAATAGAAGTGCTATTCCCGCTTTAACAAATGCTCTCGACAGTGACCATGGCAGGGCACCAATACATGCCGCAGCAGCGTTGGTAAAGTTAGGGGATGAAAGTGCTATACTCGTCTTGACAAACGCTCTCAACGATAACGATAGATGGAGACGACTATTTGCCGCGGAAGCGTTAGGAGAGTTGGAGGATAAAAGTGCTATTCCCGCCTTGATAAACGCTCTCAACGATGACCATTGGGCGGTACGATTGAACGCTGCATTCGCGTTAGGTAAGTTGGGAGATAAGCGTGCCGTACCCACTCTTATAGAAGTTCTTGGGGACGACAATCGGTATATGCACACAAAGATTTCAGTGGTACAGGCATTGGTGAAGTTAAACCGATAAGTACCATAGGCAGGGGGATGGAGTATGTCCAAAACGAAGTATCGTGTCGGAATCATCGGTTGTGGCGGTATTGGCGGAAATTACGCGGCAGCGTTCCAGCAGCTGCGTGACCGCGTGGAGGTTGTTGCCGCCTGCGATATCCTCGAAGAGAAGGTAAACGCACTTGTCGAGCAATTTGAGATTCCCTCGGCGTACACGGACATGCAACAGATGTTAAGCAAAGAAGAACTTGATATCGTCGGCGTGACAACGCACAACCGGGAGCATGTCGAACCGACAATTGCAGCAGCCCAAGCAGGGGCTAAAGCGATCCTCTGCGAAAAGCCGATGGCGTTGAACATGAGAGACGCGGATCGGGTGATTGAAGCGTGCAAGCGGTCTGGAACGAAACTAGCGATTGACCATACTATGCGGTTTGAACCGAATTGGCGTCGTGTTAAGCAGATGGTGGATGAAGGTGTCATTGGGACCCTCCTACATATCGAGGTTCAGAATTACGGCGATACGAGTACGTTGCTGCATAACGGGACGCATAGTTGCGACTCCCTTCGGTGGTTCGGCGGAAATCCGGAGTGGGTCATCGCGACTGTTGACCGGCGTGATGAACGTGAACGGATTATGAGTTTCTTCGGTCTCAACGATGGTGTCACCGCCCTGTTCATGACCGGCGGTCATTGGAATTACCGGCTGGATGGCTGTTTCATCCTTGAGGGAAGTGAAGGGAAAATAGAGGTCCGTCCACAACGGGGTTGGCAACCGCTGATCCGGCTTTGGAAGAAAGATGGAGATTTGGGAGATTTTCGTGAGGGAGAGCAGATTGAGGCGATAGGCAGCGAACTCATTGGGGATTCGACAGGAAATGTACCGAGCGAAGGCGCGTGGGAAATGGTTGCATGTCTCGACGAGGATAGAGAGAGCGTCTCCAGCGGATACGATGGCCGCATCGCTTTGGAGATGTGCCTTGCCGCTTACGAATCGGAACGGCTTGGCAGAGCCAAAATCACGTTTCCATTGGCTCAAAAAGAATCTCCGCTTGAGTTGATGCTCGAAAGCGGACAACTTCCATACATCCCTGCGAGAGAATACGGTTGGGAGCTAGGTTAAACTTTGGGAGCAAAATCTTTCCCACTGTCATCGTTTTGCCCTCCCCAGCGTTTATGTCTGCGTTGAGCCCCAATTTTATTGGAGCGGCAACTATTCCATATTCGTAAAGGAGACCCTACCATGTTTTTATTCAGGGGACAGCACCTGTTTCCTCTGCTTATAGCAATCCCTCTTTTCCTAATTCTGGGGTGTAGTGAGAGCAATCGTGTCGATAATTTCGCGCCAAGGATTTCTGCCTTTGAGGTGGACTCCGATATCATCGAACCCGGCACCTCAGTCGACATCAAGTTCAAAGCCGTTGACGTTGATGGCGATAAACTGTCTGTTGAATGGTATGCGACCGGCGGTACGATTGAGGGCGATAATCTCGGTGCGATTTGGACTGCTCCCGAAGAGGAACAAAAATACCTGATTGAAGTCACCGTGAGCGACGGAAGGAAATCGACCACAAGCGTCATCGGCATCCGTGTGTGGCGAACCCGTCCGGGGGATTACTATCCACTCGCTGTTGGCAATAAGTGGAACTATCACGATGATGAAGGAAATCGGGTTATCTTTGAAATCGTTGACACAATCGAGATCCAAGTCACCAGCGATCGAACTGTTAAAAGCTATGTCTTACAGAAATCGAGTCCTGATGAGGGGCTAGAAGGCATCCTCAATTTCTCCTACTTGGGTCATAAAATTGAAAATGGCGTTGTCAAGGGAATCTTCCAGCATGCTCAGAATGTTACCTCCGGCACGGAAGATACAATCCTTTTCTCACCTTTTTTACCGCTTTACAAGTTTCCGCTGATCCCGGGGAATCAATGGCAAACAAGCTTTCAAGCAAAGTTGTCCCCCGAACTGTTTCCAATCGGTGGCGGTGTAGATGAGTTTGAGGTACTTTCAGAGGAAACCTTGACGGTTCCGGCGGGAACGTTTGAGAACGTATTTCAGGTACAGGAGACATTTAAGTGGAGCATTTTCGATCATCCCCTCGACATAACTGTGGCACAGAAATGGCTTGCTCCCAATGTAGGCATCATCAAATTCACTCAATCTCAGACCCGCGGGGATGTTACCGTTGATGTTGAGTTTGAACTAGAGTCCTTTGAACTAGTAGAGGAATGAGCACTACATTCAACGATTTGACACTAGTTCTTTTAAGGGTGCCAGCAGTTTCGCCGTAAGATAGGGAGTGGATCCCTCCCCAACTGCATCAGGATTCCAACTTCTTAGTCCCGATGCTTCATCGGGGGCAGCTGGTGTCTCATGGTCATCGTGTTCTGGAATCGGCTCGGCAGATTTAATGACTTCCCAGACTTCACGGCGCATCTCCATGCGATAGCACTCCAAACTCCCGTAACGTCCTTGGTCAATGCACTCCAATCCACACCTCTCGAAACAGAGAAAGGCGGTATAGTTATCGACACCGACTTGAAGCTCAAAAGCATCCACGTCGAGATGTTCAAATGCCAAGTCAATTGCCTGCTGCGTCGCCTCTGCGCCATACCCCTGATAACAGCAATCGGGTCGAATAACAATAAACTCAAGCGTTGCGACTTTCTCATCCTCACCGGTACATCTAATTAGCATAAAGCCAACCAGTTCACCGCTTGGCAGATCAACTGAAAGCGGGTGCGTATGTTCGTCAGCAAGCCAACGATGCCAATTGTCGACGTAAGCGTGGAACGACATGAATTCAGTGCGCAAGCGATTACGAAGGGTAGGCTCATTTGTCCAACCCCAAGTCCGCCGCAAATCCCGCTCTTCAGTTGTTCTCAGTCTTATGCTGCCGCCGTAAAGCCGTTCTAACTCGCGTAGCTGGGTTTGCAGGATTGCCAACTGATCTGTATAGGAATCTGCCTGTCCTGCTGCAGTGCCAATCAGTCGCTGCTTCGGCTGATCAATGAACTCAGACTGCTTCAGCCGATTCTGAAAATAGGTGAGTTTCTGCTCATTTTTTTCAATAATTCGTCTTAATTTGTCAATCACTTGATGTCCACTATCGCTTCGCACGTTTATGCCTCCTCTCATACCGTTTTTTCTCTTTCTTCGGTGCTTCACGCTCAAATCTTCCTGCACTAAATCCCGATATTCGCAAGTAGCTATCGTATCGCAATTCACTAATCTTTCCACCCTCGACAGCACTTTTAACCGCACACCCCGGCTCATGTTGATGGGTGCACGCTGCAAATTTGCATTCGGGAATGTAGGGACGCATTTCGGGAAAGTGGATGTCTAGTCCCTGTTCATCATCAATCTCAAACAAGCCGAGTGTACGGATGCCCGGTGTGTCTGCGACGAACCCACCAAAATGGAGTGGCAACAGGGCAACCTCCGTTGTGGTGTGCTGCCCCTTGTGCATCCGCTCATCAACATCACCGACACGTAGCTGCAAGCCCGGTTGAATTTCGTTGAGTAGTGATGATTTGCCAACGCCAGACGATCCGACGATAGCGGAAATCCGATCTTTCATCGCTGTACGCATTTCGTCAATTCCAGCACCCGTTACAATACTGGTGTAGATCACATCGTAACCGATGCCTTCGTACAGTGCCATTTGTGCTTTTAATTTTTCGAGTTGGACCAAGTCGATCTTGTTAATACAGATTATGGGTAACATCCCCGATGCCTCTGCTGTCACGAGAAATCGATCCAGCATGCGTAATTTGAGCTGAGGGTTTCGTGCCGCAAAGATGACTAGCAGGAGATCGAGATTGGCTACAATAACCTGTGGCAATTTGTTTACGCGCGTGCGACCGAATTGGGTCTGACGCGGAAGAATTTCCTCAATATAACCTACATCCGTTTTCGACTGTGCCCGCGAAATTTGCACCCGATCGCCGACGGAAACGAGATCCACGTAGGGCAACTCTTTCGTTTCTGCACGCTCCCGTCTATCCGCTTCAATAATATGATGTCGCAATGAGCAGTGGCAGAGTTGTTCCCTGATTTGGACATCATAAACCCCACCGTATGCTTTGATAACGATTCCTTCATCCATAAAATATAACCTCACAAGGTTAAATAAAAAAAGCCCGCAAGGAAACTCATCCTTACGGGCTTTCCGACATTACACCAAAGGAGATTTAAGTAGCCGTTCCTACCGACCCAAAACGCAGATGGGCAGAGTCAAGACGAGTTCCCTGATTATCCAATGTATTGTTTTTTCTATTGTAGTTGATTCGTTTAAGCATTTCTTGCATGACTTTGCACCACCCTTCGATATGATTTGATTGAGTTACTATCTATCCTTGAAACCTGTTTCTAATCAAGGTTGCAACTCCACTTATTTTAACACACTTAAACCCTATTCTCAAGTAAAACTTCAATCAATTTTCAAACATTCGGATCTATTAACAACAGAGATCGATGCTGACCATCAATTTTTATGCCAACTAGTTCCAATCCCCCTGTGCAACCATGAATTCCCTTGTCATTGCAGGTTGAATTTGCTATAATAGGAGCAGGTATGTGGCGCACTCTGAAAGATTACTGTTACGCATTTACGGCAAAATGTATAGGTCAGTGCATTGCTCGGCTGCCTCGTAAACTCGCTTTATTTATAGGCGTTTATATTGCCACAGCTGTTTTTTTGTTGTCCCATCGTGAAAAGGATAAGGCGTGCAAGCATCTGGCACAGAGCCTTGGGATTGGTCAGCCGATGGTAGGCAGGCTCGTCCGACGCTCCTTCCAGAACATCGGTAAGAACTTGATGGAATTTATGCAGCTTCCTCGCATGTCTCCTGAGACTCTCCATCAGCTTGTCACCCTTGAGGGCAGAGAACATATTGATAGGGCACTGGCTCAAGGCAAAGGTGCGATTATCCTGACGGCTCACTTTGGCAATTGGGAGCTTCTTGGTGCTAGCATCCTTGCACATGGTTATACAATTCGCGGGATCACCCGTCAGCTGCGGTCCAAACGTTTAGAAGCCATTGTTAGCAGTTATCGAGAAAAGGTTGGATGGCAGGGCATAGACCGGGATCGAGCAGTTCGCGAAGTGTTACGCTGTCTCAATCGAAATGAATTGATCGCGATTCTTGCAGATGTGGACACCCGTACTCAAGGGATCTTTGTTGATTTTTTCGGCAAACCTGCCTACACACCTTATAGCCCGGTAGCCTTCGCGCTCAAGACAGGGGCTGCGATTTTGCCAACTTTTATTGTCCGTCAACCGGACAATTCACATCGCGCTATTATCGAAGCGCCATTGCCTCTACAACAGAGCGGAGAGAAAGAAGAAGATCTCTTGGTTAACACGCAGCAGTTCACCAAAGTCATTGAATCTTACATTCGACGCTACCCGGAACAGTGGATCTGGATGCATGAACGCTGGAAAACACAACCTGAATAACCGACACTTACATATCGCATTTCAAGTATCTTTCCTTTTGGCAGCTTTTAGCCTATTCACTTTTGGCTGTGATAAAGCAGACGAAGAACCGATACAGCCGGCCCAAGAAACGCCTCAACAGATACTGTCTACCTTTTCAACCCAACACGCAGAGGGGGGCATCACGCGGTGGACGCTTGTTGCTGAGAAGGCAACATTCCTGAAAGAGATTGTGGAGATGCAAAAGCCAAGGGTCCAGATCTTTGAGGAGGGCAAGTGGGCAATAACAATAACAGGTGATCGTGGCGAGCTTATCGAGTCAAGCAATGATATTCATATTTTTGAGAATGTTGTTGGAAAGAACCAAGATGGGCATCTGTACACCGATGAACTTCACTGGCGAAACAGTGATGGCAAGTTATTTGCACCGAATACCTCCACGATTGTGCGGGGTGATTCAACAATGGTCGGTCAAGAACTGGAAGGCGATCCGACACTTGAAGTAGTTATAATGAAGAATGTCCAATCTAAAATTTATCCAAAGGATGAGAAATTTGATGCAACTGAGAATTAATTCTGTAACAATTCCAAAACCTACCGTGGCTTTACTTTGGGCAGTTGGCTTGCTCCTGAGTGTTCTTCTGTGCAACAACCATACGTACCCAGCCGATGAACAAGAGACATCTCCACCTCAGCAAGAGGTAATGGACGATGAGACAGCTTCAGATGAGGATGTGATTGATGTTAAACACGCGGATCGCTTCGAGCAACACGAAAAAGAAGGATTGACAATTTTTACTGGTAACGTTCAAATCGAAAGACCAGATGGCTTCCTGAATGCCGACAAAGTAACCATTTATGAAAATGTTGAGACAAATACAACTGTCAAAACTGTTGCGGAAGGAAGCGTTGAACTTCGAGACGGGGATATTTTCGTCACGTGTGCTCACGCGACCTTGAACCACCTCACCGATATTATAGACTTTCGCGATGACGTCGTCGTTCTCCAAAATGAGGATCGGCTGGAAGCAGATATTTTTACATATAACCGTCGCACCGGCGAACGCTCCGGAGAGGGAAATATAAAGGTTCGATTTCGTGTAAAGTCCCCGAAGGAATCTGAGTCGGATTCACAAGAATTGGATTCACAACAATCGGAGGAGGCAGAAAACAGTGGCGGTCCTTCAAACCCATGACCTTGTCAAAAGTTATACAAGACGTGGACCCATTGTTGTTGATCGAGTCAACCTTGAGGTTGAAACAGGTGAAATTGTCGGTTTGCTAGGACCGAACGGCGCGGGCAAGTCAACGACATTTTACATGGTTGTTGGACTGATCCGCCCCAATGCGGGGCAGATTATCTATGATAATGAGGACATCACATTTCTGCCGATGTATAAACGCGCACGACGGGGAATCGGTTATCTCGCCCAAGAAACCTCTATCTTTCGGAAGTTGACGGTCAAGCAGAACATCGAAGCCATCTTAGAGGTGCGCGAGATTCCCAAAAAGGAGCGTGGGCTACGAAGTGAACAACTGATGGAAGAACTTGGCATTTCTGAGTTAGCAGATCGTAAGGCATATACCCTTTCGGGTGGAGAATGTCGTCGTGCTGAAATCGCAAGAGCCTTGGCAGCATCTCCGTCTTTTATTTTATTAGATGAGCCATTTTCAGGGATAGATCCGATTGCAGTCCAAGATATTAAGCAGCTCATCTTACACTTACGCGATAGAAATCTTGGCGTGTTAATCACAGATCACAATGCCGCGGAAATGTTAGGCATCGTTGACCGTGCTTATTTAATTACCGATGGAAAAATCACGTTAAACGGCACCCCGGAGGCACTTGTCGAGAGTGAGATCGCTAGGGAGCAGTACTTAGGACATAATTTTGAATTGCGACGGTCTCGGATATAACGCAATCATTTGAGGAGATCAAGCCATGAACGTTGGAATGAGACAAACCGCGAGCTTACAGCACCGGCTGGTCATGACGCCCAAGCTACAGCAAGCGATTCAGGTACTTCTGATGTCACGGCTGGATCTGACGCAGCATTTGAGTCAGCAATTGGAGCAAAATCCGCTCTTAGAGGAGATACCGGAGGAGGATGAGATTGAGGAAATTACCGATTTAGAAGGACTCGACCCGGATACCCAATGGAATGAACCCGAAGAAATTATCGATCGTGAGGATAAAGAGCCAGATTTTGACTGGAAGGACTTTCTGGATGACTCCTTCCATCGGGGTGAAAGCGGAGAGTTTGAGCATTGGGAGAACAACGAGGACCAGCGTCCCTCCGATATCGCTTGTTTCCAGTCCCTGCACGATTTTCTGATGGAACAGCTCAGTGTCGCACCTTTTTCGGAAATGGAGCGGAGAATTGGTGAGCAGATTATTGGCAGTCTTGATGATAACGGTCAGCTGCGGACCGGTCCTCTGTTCGATATAAACCCATTGTTCCAAAGTGATTTAGATAATAAGGTACTCTCAGAATACCTGCGAAAAGTAATCGAAAAAGAGCTGCGTAAAGAATTTGAAAACGACGAAATTTCGCTTTCTCAAGATGCGACCATTACTGTGAAGTCGGAAGATAGCTGTTGGCTGATAACCGATGCAGCGGGTGAACAGACCTACACAGTCAATAAGGAAGATGACCAACTCAATATCTACAACATCACCCTCGAAGATATTGCAGCCGCCGTTGGCTGCGACGTGGACGCGGTAGAGGCTATCTTGCACTTTATTCATAACAATTTTGAGCCTATCGGAATCGCTTATCGAACCATCCCGGAAACCCTTCTCACACAGATGAGAGCTGCACAAATTGAGAATCCACTCGCAGAAATGGTTATCAAGCACCACTGGGAGGATTTAACGGATAATCATCTCCAACGTATCGCCCAAGGACTTGGGGTACAAATTAGTAAAATTGTAGAAGCGCGGGAACTAATTGGTACTTTGGATCCCTATCCGGGGCGCCACTTCTTCGATCCAAGTGATCCAAGGGCACCTGAAACGATCATCCCTGACGTTACAATTGAAAAAGTTGACGGGGAATACCGAATTATCACCAATGACGACGGTATGCCTCGACTGCGTTTGAATCCAGTCTACGTTGATTGGATGATGAACGGAAACAGAAACTTAGATACCAAAACGAAGGAGTGGCTAGAGGTTCGCAGGACTCAGGCAAGGGAGCTGTTACAAAGTATTGTGCAGCGTCGCCAAACGATTGCGAGGGTAACGGACGCAATTTTTGAGGTACAGGCGGATTTCTTGGAGAAGGGTGTTGAGGGGCTTAAACCGTTGGTATTAAAGCAGATAGCAGATATGGCGGGTGTCCACGAATCAACAGTCAGCCGGGTCACGTCGAATAAGTACGTCGAAACACCTCAAGGTATCTACAGGCTGAAGTACTTTTTCAGCGGTGAGCTCCCGACCGATTCCGGATCAAATATGGCTGCAACCACAGTCAAAAAGAAGATTAAGGACATGATTGAAAATGAGGATGCAGCGAAACCGTTGAGTGACAAGGCAATCTCTGATGCATTAGAAGCGCAAGGGATTCACACGGCAAGACGAACTGTTGCCAAATACCGAGAGGAGCTTAATATTTTACCATCTCCTAAAAGGAAACGGAAATGGTAGGTAATTAACGGCTGACCGATTTGCGGTGAATCGGCAGCGACCAATGAAGTATTAATTTCAACAAAGGGAGTCTAAGGCATGCAAATCCATCTGACTAGCCGTCACCTTGAAATTACAGACGATATTCGAACTTACATTGAGAAGCGCGCTAAGAAAATCGAAGCGATTTTCAATCCCGTTATCGATTTTCAAGTGGTTATGGAGGTGGAGAAAAACCGTTACCGAACGGAAATTACGCTTGCGACACGGAAAGCAACCTTCCATGCCCAAGGTGAAACACACGATGTTTTCTCATCGCTCGACGACGTAATAGACAAAATCGAGGCACAAATTCGTCGCCATAAAGAGAGGATTAAAGATCGGCGACATCGCTTGTCCCGGCGTGAGGTTGCAATACAGTTAAGTGGCAATGAGGAGGGCACACCGGTGGAATTGGACACGAATGATGCATCAAACATGCCGGCACCTCACTTCCAAGCTCCCGAAAAATTCGCTGCCAAGCCGATGAGCGTAGGGGAAGCTGTGATGCAGCTTCAAACTTCTGGAGATGCCTTGTTGCTTTTCTTGAACGCACAAACGAATCAGGTCAATGTTGTATACGAAGATGATAACGGTGAATATGGATGGGTTGAGCCTCAATTTGTCTAGAGGTGTTCGGGGGAGGTGTTTCGCTGAACGATAGTCCAAGTCTCGCCAATTCACAGACACTCTGTCCGACTTTCCGCCGAGCGTAACCTGTCCCAATCCATTGGGTGGTCCCTCCCTACCCCCTCTTAAGTTACCACATTGATTAGATTAATCCACCAAAGGAATAATCGAATGCCAAACCATATAATGACGGTGCGTCAGCTAATCAAATACGCCGGTTATGAACTACAACTTGAAGTCTCAGCCGGACATGATGGGCTAGATCGCGCGCTCAAAACAGCGGAGTCGAACCGCCCAGGGCTTGCTTTGTGTGGACATTACGACCACTTTGGACACGAACGGGTTCAGATTTTGGGACATGGCGAAATTTCATATATAGAAAGCCTTCCTCTTATAGAGCAAGCTGCAGTATTGCAGGAATTTCTCTCATACGATCTCCCATGCGTGATCGTTACAAATAACCTGCCAATCCCTGCAGAACTTATCACTATTGGCAATCATGTAAATATACCAATCTTGGCCACTCGGCTATCATCTGCCATCTTCACAACCCGGTTGCTGCTGTTCCTTGAAAATGAATTTGGTCCCTCAGAATATGTTCACGGGAACTTGGTTGATGTGTTCGGTGTTGGCGTCTTAATCCTCGGCGAAAGTGGAATTGGCAAAAGCGAATGTGCCTTGGAACTCCTGCAGAGGGGACATCGCCTCATCGCAGACGATACCGTCCTTTTGAAACGTGTATCCGGACACCGCGTTTTTGGGATGCGCACCCAACCGGTGAAGCATTATATGGAGGTCCGGGGGTTAGGGATTGTCGATGTAATTGGCCTCTTTGGGGTCACTGCCGTCGGCGATCGCACACAGGTTGAGTTGGTCGTAACACTTGAACATTGGAACGAAAACAAAGTGTACAACCGAACGGGACTTGATGAGGAGGTTTACAGTTTTCACAATGAGCGGATACCATACCTTGTCATTCCTGTGGCACCCGGACGAAATATCTCAAATCTAATCGAAGCTGCAGCAATGAATCTCTGGGGACAAAAGTTAGGATTTCATGCAGCCAAAAAACTCAATGAAACCCTCATTGCGGAAATGGCAGAGCAGAACGATGAAGCCGTGCTCGACGAATGGCAGCACGCAACGGTTCATCGTGAAATTTTAGAGCCAACAAAGTCATTAGAGCCAACAAAGTCAAAGGTAATTTAACAGCCCTATCAGCCGATAAGGAAGATAATTATGATTGAACAATTGGTGACAATCCGCAATGCGCTCGGCTTGCATGCACGTCCCGCCGGCGTGCTGTCTCAAGTGGCGAATCAATTCTCTTCCAACATCTACATCCAAAAAGGGCTGATGAAAGTAAACGCAAAAAGTATCATGGGAATCATGATGTTAGCAGCAAGTCGCGGCACTCAACTGATGATTAGGGCAGAAGGGACTGATGAGGAAGAGGCTGTTGAAGCACTATCAAAATTGGTTGAAAGCGGCTTCGATGAGACAGATTAAAATGTCTCCAACAACATCGCATTCCAACAGAACCAATGCAAATTAGGAGTATAACACATGACACCGGAAGAGAGATACCTATTTGACCTGCACGGATACTTGGTACTGCGCGGTGTACTGTCCCCCGATATACGTCGGCGACTCAACGAAACGATAGATTACCTTGAAACGCTTGATGATAGTCAGACAGCAGCCTTGGGCACTGAACGAAAATATCGCACCTCGGACAATGTTTATGCCCAAACGGGTGCCCCATCAGAAGGCAGCTTGGGGGATTATGACTGTGAGGTACTTCGCTATGGTGGTCCCTTCGAGGAACTCATTGACCTGTCCCAGACCCTTCACTATATTGAGGAGATGATCGGTGAGCCAAGCCGGCTTGATGCAGCCAGCTTTATGTCACGGAACAGCGGAGGGGCGTTTCGGTTCCATCACGGTTATGCGGAGCTACTGCCTTATAGCGAGTATGCCTTCCGGGATGGAGCGTTCAAGTGTGTGAGCGTGAAAATTGGGTATGCGTTGACGGACGTTGATATCGCAGACGGTTGTTTTGCTGTTATCCCCGGAAGCCACAAGAGCAACTTCACTAACCCGCTCGTGGGGCAGATTCCGGATCCGACCCATCCACTTGTGCAGCCGCTGCCGTGTAAAGCCGGTGATGCCATCATCTTCTCCGAAGACCTATCCCACGGGGCTGTGGAGAACCACGGCTCAAAGGTACGGCGGACACTGTTTTATTCCTATGCACCGGCGTTTCACTGCACGTGGCAAGGCTTGGCAATGACAGCCGAAGGTTTTGAGCAGCGTGCAACTCCGCGCCGGCTAGAACTTATCCAAGGACCTCCCCCGTTTGCCCATACAGTCGAAACCGATGTTCGCTAACATGAGTCCCGATGAATTGAAAGCGGATATAATTCCTGAGAAATCGGAGGGTGAGTTCCATGAACCCCGCCACAGAAGAAGATGTCTTTGATTTGCAGATTGGCCTCGGCGAATCTGAGATCTCCGTTGAAGATAAGCATTTCTTCGACACGGCCGGCTACCTAGTGCTGGAGGACCTCCTGAACCCCGACCAAGTTTCGCAGGTGCAAGATACCCTGTTAAGGATTAAGGCAGCAACACCGGAAAATATAACGCTCTTGCCAAACGGTCCCTATGGCTGCGAATTGGTCAACATCATTGAGGGGGGAAACACCGTTGAGGATGGCATGGCACTGTCCCGTGTCCTCAATTATGTGCAGGAATTCATTTGGGGACGCCAATACCGTCTCGTTGGCTCACGGGCAATACTCAGAACACCGGGACAGCGCAGCCGACTTACCCAAGGAGGCGATGCGGACCCAAGACGTTATGCCCGCTACCGTTGCTTTGGAGATGGTCAATTTCGTTGTCTGATGATTACCTGCCTGATTGCGTTGACTGACACTGCCGATGGTGATGGAGCATTCTGTGCAATTCCCGCTAGTCACAAAGCTAGCCTTCCACACCCCTATGAGAATACGGATCTGAGCGCAATTGCGCCGTTGCAAAACATCCCGTTGCGTGCTGGATCGGGCGTTCTGTTTACCGAGAACCTCTCTCACGCATTCCAACCGACAACTCGCGAAAGAGATGTGTGGTTGTCTTACCAGTACGGTCCCTCGTACATGGTCAATTGGCCCCGCTGCGAACCGTCAGCTGACCTGCTAGCGCGTACTGCCGCTGATCCTGCCAAGTCACATCTGTTGTTAGAACCGTACTACCATCCCACAGGTTCACAGAAGAAACAGACGATGTAGTTGATGCAAATTGCCACCTAAAGCATCAGCAGCGCTTTATGAGATGCGCCCCGCAGTAAAACCCTCTAGTTGAATCAACTCGCCGCCTCGTACCGCCGACGCATTGGCACCGAGAACCGCTGCCAGGCTATTCATACTAGTCGCATAAGAACTTCGCATCATGCTAGCGTCACCAGCCTGCACAGCTTTAATAAAAGCCTGTGCTTGCAAAGCAAAAGCGTTGGCGTTTTCTGTGGTTTCCCATACAGTTTCACTGTTCTCCACAACTTCTTGCCCTGACCACTCAATCAGCGAATCGTCGCTGACCAGCATAACCTGCTGCCGTGAAACACTCACATTTGTCATCACCCGCGAAACACTCACATTGGCTGTTACGCCGTTAGTGAAGCGGTAATTGACATTGTATACATGCGGCATGTTCATCGGCTCCGGTCCTTCGCCGGGCTTTCGCTCAACGTAGAATGCCGATACGGCTTCGATATCCCCCAAGAAGTAGCGTAATAGATCTACCGTGTGGATGGTATTCTCGACGAATGAACCGCCACATAACTCAAAGCGGCTGGTCCAATAGCGGATCGGGTTGCCGCTGTAGAGACGTTGCACCAAAGCGTGTCGCAAGGTGCGCTCCTGCAATCTCCGACACACTTCTTCCGCTGACGGATAATAACGGCTCATAAAGCCGACTTGAGACACAACGCCTGATTCTTGGATAGCGGTCTCAAACTGAACGGCTTGCGCCATATCCAACGTTTGCGGTTTTTCGACAAAGATAGCCAATCCCTTGTCCGCTGCAATGAGAATTTCGTCTGTATGGAACGTTGGCGGAATACAGAGATAGATTGCGTCAAGCTCCTCTTTGTCCAACATTTCGTGGTGATCGGTGTAGGTTGCCTGTGCCCCAAAGGTTGCGGTTTGTGTTTTTGCGGTCTCCTCATTGATATCACAGAATGCCTGCAAAGTGACCTCGCCGGTTTCAACCAACGGCGCGAGGGCTGGCAAGTGTGCCCCGGTGGTGATATGACCGAGGCCGATAAATCCTAAACGAATAGGTTTCATAGTGGTGGATCCCTCCATTTCTGAAAGATGCTATAATAACACGATGAGGATACCATATCTCAGTGCTAAGTAGCAAGTGTGATATGAGTTGACAAATTAATCGGTTGTACCTGATAATTAGGTTCTGTTGACATTTGAAAGCCCGTAGGTTGGGTTGAACGGTTAAACCTGAATCTCTATCAATTACAATAGAGGTTCGGTTGCTCATCAACACCTGCTTAGAGATAGATAGAGTGAAACCCAACTTAGTTTTTCATCGGAAAGTCTTCCTTTCAAAAAATTATTTCATGAAAGAAGTCTATTGTACCATCCCGATACAATCGGGATGATCCCAAGATCCAAACGAATTCCGACACGTCGGGACGCCATATTTGTCAGATGACCCAATGATTACAGAATTTGCCAAATTAGAGGCATCAACATGTCAACACGCCCTAGAACTTTCGGTTGAATTAGGAGACGGATACTTCGCCTGCTTGCAGCCTTGGCCGCGGTCAAAGCGATAGCGACAAGAAGATCAGGCAATCCCTCATCTTGAAAAGGAGAGATAGTTATGACACAAAAATTACCAGTTTTACCTCTTTTCCCTACTAAGGTGGCAACTTGGGTCATTTTACTTACGATTTCCAACCCCGCTTTCTGTGAGAGGGGCGGAGTTATATTCGGCTTTACTATGGGATTCTTCTCGAGGACCGGGCTGATAGTAGGTTACGGTTTGACGGATAAACTCTTAATTGAAGCCCACATCGGTGCTACTGGGTGTAGCACTGCTCTTCTTAGTACAACATGGGGCATTTCTGCGAAATATCGCCCCATTCCTGATAACGAAAAATTTTATCTCCTCGCGGGCTGGACGAAGGTTGGGACCCCACCATCCCGCCACATGCCGACGGACAACCAAGGGAATAGATATACAACGACAGGTTACAGCAGTGGATTAAACTTCGGACTCGGACGCGAGTTTAGTATCAATCAGGAGGTAGGTCTCGCCAAACATCTCTTTTGGGCGGTAGAAGGAGGGCTTTATCTATCGTTGAAGGATGAGAACTGGCGCATTACATTCAAGGACGGAGAGGAAGTCATCTCCAAAGAGGAAGAGAGATCTTTTTGGCGTGGATCCCCGTTTTTTAATACGGGATTCATCTCCTATTCTAAACGGGAGTGATTTAGATCGCGCAGCTCGACGAAGGGCATGGTCACAGAGTGCGGACGAGGTTAAATCAATAAACTGAAAGGAGTTTCGATGAACTAGAAACAGAAGTTAGGCTATTGCGTAAGTATTTTCTTTGACATTCTGTTCTTTTCTCGGTTTTTCTACGTCAGTGAATTGAGTTATGGCTCTCAATTATTTGGCTGCGATGAAATGTCAACAGAACCTAGCTATAGACACTTTCAGAGAAATCAGGGTTGTCTTGAGGAATAAACAGATTGTGCTGGATTTGGAGGTTTCTGTGCAGCTTAAAATTCGGCGAAAATAGCAACCTATTCTTGAATTATCCTGCCGCAATTATGCTATAATAACGCGAGTTGCTACTTATAGGGAAAACATCAATCCCTATAGATTTAACCGTCACAGGTCAATGGAAATGGGAACAATCGCCATTTTCCACTTGAAATTGAGCGAAGAGTAACGCGCAATGAATTGCGCTACTACGAACCCATGCGTCCAATTATATGCTGCAAAGTGATCGCAGATTAGCACTCCCCAGTTACATTCGGGACAGGTTCTGTGTGCAGATCACAGATTAGGAAATCTGTGGCTACCAGAGGGTGGTTACGGCATAGGGAGCCTCGTATTGGAATTCAGGGCAATATGCATACCACTAGCAACTTAGATTATAATATCGTGATTAGAAGAAGGGGTTTGTGCTTAAGATTGGTACTTTTCTAGCCGGTATTGTACGGCTCTTGGCATCTTTTTCACTGTTCGTATCTCGACTTAGAAATTTAATGTCCGTTAAAAGGAGAGAACATGAAGGATTTATACCGTGTCGCTATTATCGGCACAGGTCGTATGGGCGGCTTAATTGAAGATGAACTCACGGTTAACCAATTTTCAAGCCCTTATGGCCACTTCAGTGCCTATGCCGCTATTGAACAGACCGAGGTGGTAGCTGTTGCCAATCGTGGAGAGGAGCGTTTGAAACGGTTCACCGATCGGTTTGGCATCACCAACACGTATCTCGATTATCGGGAAATGATTGAGCGGAAAAAGCCGGACATTGTGAGCGTGACCACGCCGTCATTCGCACGCGCTGAACCGATTATCTTTGCGGCAGAGCATGGTGTGCGAGGGATATATTCCGAGAAGGGACTGTGTGCCTCGCTGGCAGAAGCTGATCGCATTGCCGATGCGTGTAAGGCAAATAACGTTGCCTTCAACTGGGGAGCGATGCGTCGACACCATGACGGTTATATTCGGTTGCGCGACGCCATCGCCCAAGGAGATATCGGTGAACCGCGCTATGCGGTGATGTCTAGCTATACCGACATTATCAAGCATCACCCGCATACGTTGGATCTTGTGTCCATGCTGCTTGGCGACCCGATGCCAATTTGGGTGGAGGGACGCCTCGTGCAGCGGGGTGAGCCACTAGCTGCAAACGCGGATCAACGTCCTCGCGCGTATCCGGAGTATGACTCGGATGGGCATTGCTTCGTGCCGCCCGCCGGAGAAGAGATTGCCGATCCCATGGTCGGATTTTTCCGGATTGGCTATGAAAACGATACAGAGGGGATTTTCCTACCCATATCTGGACCATTCAACGTTGATGTGCACGGCGCTGAAGGTCATGCCTACGCATGGGACAATGGTGATGTTTTTTGCGTCCGTCGCAGTGCGAAGGGCGGGGCTGCCGTTGAGGAACAGGTAATCAAACCGACCGGCGAAAGTCCCACGGTGTGCACGATTCGCAACATTATCCACGAGATTGAAACAGGTGAACGTACCACCGGAAATATCGACATAACGATGCAATCGGTGGAGTCACAATTTGGTATCGCGCACTCGCATTTGCAAGGGGGCACTCGCGTGGCATTACCCGTTCCGGATCGAACTCTTTACATCCCCGGCGGTTGATGGCTAATTGTAGTAATGACGACAATATGACCTGAGTTATCTTTTCTTCATTTTTTAGGGAACGCGGGGGGCTGCCCATTGATAAGAGTGCCCTCCAATAAGCGTAGTTTAATTCACAACAAAGGAGATAGCATTTATGGCAAACGAATCAATTCAACTTTTTAATGGCACAGATCTCACCGGTTGGCGGATGCGGCATCCAGACCAAGAACACAAGTGGGTTGTTCACGACGGCATCCTTGACAACACCGATAAAGGTGTGGACATCCTCACCGAGCAAGAGTTCGGCGATTTTGAACTGCATATCGAGTATCTGGTGCCAGCAGATAGCAACAGTGGTATCTACCTCCGGGGACGATACGAGATCCAGATCTTAGACAGTCTGGGGAAGACCTACTCATACCCGGCGGAGAATGGTGCCCTTTATAATCAGAAGCATGTGGATGTCGAGGCGAGCAAGCCAGCTGGAGAATGGCAAACAGTAGATGCAACACTCAAAGGTATGAGCCTGACAATATTCCTAAATGGAGCCAAGATTCACGACAACGTGACCATTGAGGGACCGACAGGTGGACAACTTAGTGACGACAATCCACCCAAGGGGCCCGTGATGTTGCAGGGTGACCATGGTCCCGTTCAATTCCGTAATATTCGGATCCAGGAACTGTAATAACGGATGGAAAAAAAGGCTCAAACTCAGCACCCGAATCCATTATGTTTTCTAACCGGGTGCGTGCTCAGTTTTTTGAATCATTTCTCTACAAAAACGCAAGTTACTAGGTTCTGTTGACATTTCATCGCAATCAGATAATCGAGAGGTGTGCACAGACGCATGGCCCTTTGTAGGGGTTGGGTTCCCCAACCCTTTGGTCACACATCATAGTCCGTTCCGAGACCAGGGACGATTTTGAACTGCTGTAGGTCGATTTTCCAAAATCGACGGTTCGGTGTCGAGATATGAATCTCGACCTACAATCAACTCAACCCGTATGGTTTGGGGGTTCCAACCCACGTTGGTCAATGGGCGAGGGGACCTCGCCCCTACGATTACGGACAGTTTTACATAAATGTCAACACGCCCTAGTTATAGGGAGAGCATCAGTTCCTACGGACTTAACCGTGCTCCCAAGTCAGTGAAAATGGAAAAAACCCCCATTTTCCACTCGGCATTGGACAAAAAGGAACGCGCAATGAATTGCGCTACTACGAACCGGTGCGTGCAATTATATGCTGCGAAGTAATCGCAGGTTAGCCTACCCCGGTTATATTAGTGGCAGGTATGCCCCGATCACAGATTAGGAAATCTGTGACTACCAGAGCGATGGTTAAGGCATAGGGAGCCTCAGATTGGGATTCAAAGCAATATACCTACTACTAGCAACTGGAGTTACAAAAGGAGCATAAATGACGGCAAATGTGTCACCTGATAGACCAATTGTAACGATCCAGCAGCATATCATTGAAGGGCAACAGCGCTATCCCGGCGCAACAGGAGAGTTGAGTTGGTTACTGTCAGGAATTACGCTAGCAACAAAGATTATACAGGATCGGGTCCGTCAAGCGGGACTCCTTGATGTTCTCGGTGCCACCGGTACAAACAATGTTCAAGGGGAGATGGTTCAAAAGCTTGATGTTATCGCCAACGAAACGCTGATGCGATGTTTGGGATACCGCGGAAATGTCGGCATGATGATTTCTGAGGAAGACGCTGAACCGCGCATCGTACAAGACGTCGGAGAAGAGGGGAGATATGTAGTTCTGTTTGACCCTCTCGACGGCTCAAGTAACATTGATGTGAACGTACCAATCGGCACCATTTTCTCGATCCTTCGACGTAAGCCCGATATCGATAGAAGCGATGCGATGCCGCATATCCTTCAGGCTGGCATTCAACAGGTCGCCGCCGGTTACGTGTTGTATGGTAGCAGCACGGTGATGGTCTACACCGCAGGAGATGGTGTCCATATATTCACGCTCGATCCGGCAATTGGGGCATACGTGTTGACGCAGGAAAGCGTGCAGATGCCGGAAGATGGCAGAACCTACAGTGTCAACGAAGCCTACTCCCTGACCTTCCCGCGAGGAGTGCAGAAATACCTTGAATGGGCAAAGTCAGAAGAGGCGGGCGGCTACAGCCTGCGGTACGTCGGCTCGCTGGTTTCTGATTTCCACCGTACACTCCTCCGTGGCGGTGTGTTTCTTTATCCACCAACGCAGAAGGATCGGTTCGGTAAGCTGCGATTGTTGTATGAAGCCAACCCAATAGCTTTCTTGGCAGAGCAAGCAGGAGGGGTTGCTAGTGATGGGAGACAACGCATCCTCGAAAAACAACCGCGCTCCATCCACGAACGAACACCGTTGATTGTCGGTAATAGAGACGAGGTCAAACGGGTGCTGTCGTTTTGGGGAGAATGATTAGGTGAGACACATGTCGAATTCAGGCAGCAGCGAAGCCTAGCACTGTGCTTTGACCATGCTGTTGCTGTCTGGATTCACAACATCTTCGGGAAGAAAAATAGCATCAAAGATTCTGATTGTGGAAGATGAGCCCGATATTGTTGAACTATTGGTGTACAACTTGCACCAAGCGGGCTTTAAAACCGAGGCGGTCTTTAACGGAGCAGACGACTACATCACCAAGCCATTTAGCCCACGGGAAGTTATGCTGAGAATCCGTGCCGTGCTGCGTCGTGCACCCAACGTGCCGCGCAATAAGCCTGCGAACCAGATCCAGATTGACGAGTTGAAAATTGATCTGGACAGACACCAAGTATTCAGCAATGGTTATGCGATTGATCTGACTGCCACAGAGTTCAAAATTTTGTCCCTATTTGCTCACTCCCCGGGACGTGTCTTTACGCGCAGTATTCTGATGGATGCAGTTTGGGGACAAGAGTATTACGGCATTGAACGCACGATGGATACGCATGTAAGTCGTTTGCGGCGCAAGTTGGGACAGTTCGGAGAACGGATTGAGACAGTACATGGGGTCGGCTATCGGCTCAAGGAGTAACGACGCAGGCGAATCGTATCTTGGAGAACGTCGCTATGGAGACCGGCAAACGATGTCGATTCTTGTTTCAGGTCAGGTAAAGCGTTCGCTTGTGTCGTCCACTTTACCGACTCGCCGGTGTTTTTGTACGTCTCTATACGCCATGCAAGGGCTTGATTGTAAAGTTGTCTCAACAATGCCAACCAAACGGTAAAGGTGTTCCGTTGCTTGGTTGTAGAATACGCACGATATTCATAAGTCTTTTTCATTAGGGGTTATCTTTCTATCTTTCATGCCTTTTCAACGAGGTGTAGGGGACGCCAGCAAGGGTGCTGACGGTTGAAATCCCCTACGAAAGACAAAAGAAGCACACCATATTTTACCTGCAAAATCAACTATGGTGAATTAGACAAATAAGTGGACATTTCCCAAAGTCCCCCTGATAAGGGGGATTTAGGGGGTTGTTTGTGGGTACAGATTTCCTAATCTGTACATGTGCATCGGCAGTGTCTAAGTAATTCTATAATCTACCATAAAAAAGGAACGCAGTGGAAACCCCACGCTAAAGCATGGGGTTTCCACTGCGAAGATTTTGATGACTGTCAAATTTCTAATAACAGGGGTGTAACTATGAACAAAATATCTCGCCGTGATTTTCTGCATTATAGCGCAATGGCAGCCGCTTCTGGAGCGATCGCACTCGGTTTTTCCGGCTGTAGCCGGTTGTTGACGGAATCTACCTCCCAAGTCCCCACCGCCAACCGGTATGGTGATTTTCTGCCAGATCCGTACGGCATTCTTGATCTCCCCGAAGGCTTTACATATCACGCCTTCTCCACTGTTGGAGAGCGCATGGACGATGGATTCCTTGTTCCCGGTGCTCACGATGGCATGGCAGCTTTTCCGGGTCCAAACGGAAAAACAATTCTGGTCCGAAACCACGAGTTAATTATAGGACCACAGGAAGCCCAGTCATTTGCCCATGATAAGCGACTCCAAGAGGTTAATCCTGAAAAGATTTACGATCCGGGAAAAGGAACGAAACCGGGGCTTGGTGGCACAACAACGCTTGTCTATGATACGAAGACCGCGACATTGGAGAGTCACTACATGAGTTTAATGGGCACGATTAGGAATTGTGCCGGTGGCACAACGCCTTGGAACACCTGGATCTCTTGTGAAGAAACCGTTCAACTCGCCAAAGATACTTATGAAAAAGACCACGGCTACAATTTTGAAGTGCCCGCCTCCCCTACTATCGGCTTGACGACACCGATTCCGTTAACAGCAATGGGACGATTCAATCATGAGGCTGTCACTGTGGATGCGAAGAGCGGGATTGTGTATCAGACCGAAGATCGGCACGATAGTCTCATTTACCGCTTTATCCCGGATGTACCCGGAAAACTTGCACAGGGTGGACGACTTCAGGCAATGGTAATCCGTGATATGAAAAGTGCCGACACCCGAAATTGGAAGCAGTGGACAGATAAGGTTTTCCCTTGGACCTATGACGTCACAGTTGCAGTTGGCGAAAAGATGGAAGTTGCGTGGGTTGATATCCAAAATGTCGAATCCCCTAAAGACGACCTTCGTCTTCAAGGTTTCGATAAAGATGCAGCAAGATTTGCCCGAGGCGAGGGGATGTGGTATAGCGATAACACTATCTATTTCGTCTGTACAAACGGCGGCTACCGCAAGAAGGGACAAGTTTGGCGTTATATTCCCAGCCCTTTTGAGGGAACATCTGCTGAAGATAAGCAGCCGGGGGTACTTGAACTCTTTATTGAACCCAATAACAGCAATCTCTTAGAGAATGCTGACAATGTGACAGTGACACCGTGGGGCGATCTTATCTTGTGCGAGGATGGCCCAGGTACACAGTTTCTCGTGGGTGTAACGCCGGAAGGAACGCTGTACAGGTTCGCCAAGAACTCACGTAGCAACTCGGAGTTCGCCGGCGCAACGTTCTCGCTGGATGGCAGCACACTGTTTGTCAACATCCAAGGTGCTGGGATGACTCTCGCCATTACGGGTCCTTGGCACACATCCACAAAAGTGTAAAAAAATTTTCCCCATAAAAAAGCCAAAGGAACTATAAAATTTTGTAACATTTCTAGGCTATACTTTCGGGCGTTGGTTGGGGAAATCATGAAATTTGGGATGAAGGGCTTTTGCTTTTCATCCCAAATTTCGTTTTACCGCTACCAAGTGAAAATGCCCTAAAAATGAAACAACCACTCTTGTGGGTGTTGATAGTATGCCTCTGTTGGATCCCGTCAACACCCATCGGACAACAGACTGGACGTATTGAAGGAATCGTCCTTGATGAAGCGACAGAAACACCGATAGCAGATGCAAGCATCGTATTGAGCGCGCCCCAACAGCGCGTATCAACGAATCAGGACGAAGCATTCATTCTTGAAGTCCCCTCAGGCACCTACAACATCAGCGTCCGATTTCCTTTCTATCTCACACAGACCGTATCCGGAATTGAAGTCACCGAATCGCAGCCGCAGCAAACCCTCCGTATCCTCCTCACCCCTCAAGTCATTAAGTTAGGACCTATACATCTGCCTGTCCGCCTGAGCGAATCGAGTGAAACCGGCCTCTTGGAGAAGCGGTGCTTGAGTTTCGCTGTCGAAGATAGCATCAGCACCGAGCTGATGGCTAAACTCCCTGTCTCGGATGCCGGTGAAGCACTAAAACGGGTCACTGGAATCAGTATTGTCGGCGGACGATACGTTTTCGTGCGTGGGCTCGGGGAACGTTATAGTAACACCTTGTTGAACAGCGTCCAGATTCCAAGTCCTGGACCCAACCGCCGTGTTGTCCCGATGGATATTTTTCCCGCTAACCTGCTGGAAAGCCTCCAATTTGTTTCTCTTACGCTCCATCTTGTCGGGGCGTTGATTGCCACAGCATACGTCGTACAAGAAAAGATCGCCAATGAGGAACTAGTACAAGGGGTGCTCGTCAACTACCCCGCCCTGAAGGACGGGGCCCCGATAAATCGGGATTAAGAAACTTGTAGCCTGTCCAACGGGACTTACGCTTGGGCAATTATCTTCCCCACGACGCTAACTCGGTGCTTTAACAAGCCCTAAAAGATAGCGCGGTTATGCGGCTCTAACTCGTAACTTTACACACCCGCCACCGCACGGTCGAAGCAACCGTTTAGGTATATTCACGACGTATCGGTGATAGCATCGCTTCAACACCCGGGTGAAACCTCAGACAAACTGCCTATCACGCGGTTCACTAGTGAACCTCAGAAGTGAGAGGGCAGCGTTAAACGAGCGTTCAACTGAAGTCCTCGAATTACAAACTATATTCTACCATACATCTACCAAAAAAGCGTAAGGTAGATTACAAAAACGAAAAAAGGAGGCGGGATTTCCTCCCCATGCTAAAACAAGGGGTTTCCATCCCGAAGATTTGATGAAACCTGCTCCCAAACCGACACTCAGGCGCAGATCCCGTCCACGCATTGCCAAAACTAGCACGCCTCGAAAAGCAATAGACATGCCCAAACCGCAACTTCAACAAATCGCTACAACTAGTGCTCGGCTCCCAATAGGCAGCGAAAGGTTCACGATTCCAGCCAGCAGTCTTTCTGTTGAATCGATCGGTGAACCTAGCACTCAACTTGGCAGAGGTCTACTCGCGGGAGCCCGTCAGGCACAAGTGGTTGCCATAACCCCTCAGTTTGAAGCCCCAAAATTTATGAGTACATCAATAACCAGTAAGATTGACACAAGGAACAGTTTTGCACAAATGGACTTTAATCCGGAGGAGATGGAACCAATTACAGCAGAACTAAGAGATGCGACACAGTCCTTTACGGAGTTTCTCCAGTCAATCCGGGAAAAAATCAAACGCTCCCAATGCTATCCGCGATCAGTGCGGAATTTAGCTGACGGCAGCGAAGCACAGGTACAATTCACGATTCAGCACGATGGAAGCCTAGTTGACGCTAAAGTTGTTGCTTCCTCCGGCTCCAAATCGCTTGACGATGCTGCTTTGATCGCCGTGCGGGACGCTGCCCCTTTCCATCATTTCCTGAAAGCCAAAAAGGATCGACGCTTCGTCTAGAGATCCCGATCGCTTTTCAGCTAAAGACAAACTAAAGTACGGCTGCACATCACTCAAACTGACAAGGCGGTATCCTCCATCGGTTGTGTTATGAATTTTCTCTTTGTCCCCGTTAAATTTCTTTTTTAGGGACATGCTTCATGGCACACTTTTTTGTGACAATTTGTGACATTTATGGTATATTTTAGATTAAGCGATGTTACATGATTTACCGAAATATCATTGAACAAAAATATTACCCAATGGAGTTCAAATGAAGAGATATTTTCGACGCGGCATCCTACCTCTTGTGTGTCTATTGTTGAGCAGTGCTTCTGCATTATGGGGAGATGAAGGTAGGATTAGCGGTTACTTCTTCGGCGATTATTACTACGTGCTGAAGTCTTCCGACGCTGCATTTGAGGACCGGAACGGATTCCAGTATCGGCGCGTCTACTTCAATTATGACAAGGAATTGTCGGATGCATTTTCCATGCGGTTTCGTCTGGAGATGAATGGTCAATCATTTCCTACAGCCCGTCAGACATCCTCAAAGATTGTGCCGTTTCTAAAAAACGGCTATCTAAGGTGGAAGCAACCCAAGTGGCGGACGAATATTTATTTGGGAATATCCAGCAACCCGACTTGGCAGAATGTTGAAAAGATATGGGGCTATCGCTCTGTTGCAAAAACAGTACTTGATCTCCACAAAATGGGGAACGGCTCCGACTTCGGTATAGCCTTACAAGGCGATGTTGACAAATCAAAGAAAGTCAGCTATCACCTGATATTCGCAAATGGGATGAGCACAAACGCAGAAATTGATAACAATAAGAAGATTGCTTTTTCGCTCGCGGCCAAGCCTGCTACAGGCTTTATCGTCGAGGGATATGCCGATTTGGAAAACGCAGTGGATCGGGGTAGATGGCACACATTACAAGGTTTTCTTGGTTATCAACGGGAGCAGTTTCGACTCGGCGTTCAGCTTGCCAATCAGACGCGGCAGAAGAATGACCTTAACATTTTAGTGGGCTCGGCGTTTGGTGCAGCCCAATTGATAGAGAAGAAAATGTGGGCTTTCGCTCGGTTTGACCGATTGCTCGATCCGAACCCCTTTGGAAAGAGAGTTACTTATATCCCTTTTGATGATACAGCAGCACCGAATATGATTCTTGTCGGGTTGGATTGGGCACCAATTGAGGCGTTTCATATCATGCCGAATCTTGTCTTCGTTTTTTACGATGAACCGGATAACGGTGCCAAACCTGACTCAACGATTATGCCGCGCTTGACGGCATTCTTTACGTTCTAGCAATGGCTGTTTTATTTATATTTGTCCCTCAGTTATGATATACTACCATGTATCATGACAAACGTTGGAATATGACAAAATTGGAGGGGACACGCTATGCAATCTCACTTAGAAGAAAACATGCAGCAGGACATCGATCTGATTCGCAGCCATGTAATTGAGATGGGCAAATTGGTTGAGAAAGCATTAGAGACCTGTCTGGGTGCGATTGAGCACAATGATCGGCAGTTGGCTTATGTTGTTATTTTAAGAGACCGGCATATTGATGAGTTAGAGGAGACCCTAGAATCGCTTTGCCAGCGGTTCCTGATTAAGCACCTGCCCGTCGCGAGTCAAATGCGTTTTGTTTACTCGGTCATCAAAATCAACACCGAATTGGAGCGTGTTGGTGATTATGCGAAAGCGATGGCTCGGCGATTTTTGAGTGTCAGCGACTTGGGAGCACAAGCCTCCCATCCCAAGCTCACCGACATCGCCAACCTTGCAATTCCCTTCCTCCGTAACGCTTTGCAAGCCTTCAGTGAAGGCGATGCGGAATTGGCAAAAGCAACGAGGGAAAGGGAAAAAGAACGGGCGATAGACAGCCTGCGTTATGAAATTCATCGTGATTTAATCCAACTGCATATCAAGAACGAATTGCCCTCAGAGTCACTGGTGCCATTGGTGACGATTGTCAGTTGCTTGGAGCGTGTAGCGAATCAGGCGAGCAATATTTGCGAGGAAGTCTTGTATATGTGTACCGGTGAAGATCTAAGACATGACTACCCGCACGTGTTGCGCGTGCTTTTCGTCGCCGAGCACGATGCGTGCCGGGGACAGATAGCGGTCGGTATCAGCAATGCACTCGAATCGCATAGGATACTGTTCAGTAGTGCCGGCGTGGCATCCCAGCCGCTGGATCCAAAAACCGTGCAATTCATGACAGAAAAAGGTATTGATATTTCTGGTCAAACCTCCAAATATTTAAGCCAAATCTTAGATCTCAAAGATTACGCAATCATTGTATCGCTCTGTGAGGAAGCGGAAAGAGCACTTCCATCGTTGCCATCAAGACCTGTTCGTATTAGTTGGGAAGTGCCAGATCCATCAAAACTTGAAGGAACTGAAGCGGAAGTTCAAGCTGCATACCAAAAAACATTTCAATTTTTAGAAACACACATCCGAGAATTGAGTCAAGCAATTCTCGGTGATGATGGTGAGGAGGAGAAGGAAAACTGATGTTTAATAAAGTATTGTGTGCTATCGTCACGGTAGCGTTCTGTTTATTTGCAAACGGATGTACAAAGAAAGATGAGACTGGTGAAAAGAGCAAGGCGAGCACAGCGGAAAAGTCCGTGATTCAGAATGCGGGTTCTGATACGATGGTCAATCTCGCACAGGCATGGGCAGAGGAGTATGCTACAGTCAAGTCTAATGTTTCCATTGAAGTTTCCGGTGGCGGTTCAGGAACCGGCATCGCTGCGCTGACTAGCAGCACGGTGGACATCGCGAATTGTAGCCGTCAAATAACCTCAAAAGAGATTGAACGTATCAAACAGAATACTGGCGAAGCACCGAAAGAGTTCATCGTTGGGTATGATGCGCTCGCTGTTTACGTCCACAAGGACAACCCACTGGCTGAAATCTCCATAGAGCAACTTGCTAGCATCTACGGAGAAGGTGGAGACATAACTCAATGGTCTCAACTCGGCATCGAAAATAGCAAGTGCATCAATGACGAGATTATTCAGGTGAGTCGACAATCGAATTCTGGGACATTCGTCTATTTCCGCGCGGCAATTCTTGGCGAGAATCGCGACTATAAACTCGGTTCAAGAGACCTACACGGTTCTAAGGATGTCGTCGAACTCATCGCACATACACCGTGTGCAATTGGCTATAGCGGCATGGGATATGCCACGGAAGAGGTAAAGATGCTCCAAATCGCCAAAACCGCTGGTGATACCGCTTATGGTCCCACCGCCCAAGGCGTACTTGATGGTACGTATCCAATCGCAAGGCCCTTGTATATGTATTCGCTCGGAACGCCAGAACCGCAGGAACAGTTTTACCTAGATTGGATCTTCTCGCCAGCGGGACAGGGGATTGTTGAAAAGACGGGTTACGTGCCCGTCGGACAGAAATGAGTCGCGATAGGTGCTTGTCGAATTACGGTGCCGACACGCCAATGGATGACCATCAATTATGCGAACAATTGTAAACGTTTTGCACCAACTGGAACGTTGGTGTGAGCCAGTTATCGAAGGAATTATTCGCCTGTGTGGTATCAGCGCAATTATCTTTGTCTTCGGTATATTCTTCTTTGTTTTCCGCGAAGGGATGGGGTTTTTCTTTGGCGGATTGGACATCATAGAGTTTCTCACAAGCCCTGAATGGTATCCCACCTCTCTAAATAATAAACGTTACGGTGTATTGGCATTAATCGCAGGTACGTTTAGCGTGACTGCCTTAGCGATGGTTATAGCTGTACCGTTTGGACTTGGGGCAGCTATCTTCGTGTCTGAATTTTGCGGACCGAAACTGAAGGAGACGCTCAAAATCGTCATCGAGTTACTCGCGGCGATTCCGTCCGTTGTGTGGGGTTTCATCGGCTTAACGGTGATGAACGCACTGATTATCAAGATATTCAAAGTGCCGATCGGCTTGACGATGCTAAACGGTGGCATCATTCTGTCACTGATGAGCGTCCCCATTATTGTCTCTATCGGCGAAGACGCGCTCAAAGCTGTTCCGGATTCGTATCGAGAAGCGGCTGAAGCACTCGGCGCGACGCGATGGCAGATAATTTATCGTGTGTTGCTGCCCACAGCGAAAAATGGGCTGCTTGCAGCGGTACTATTGGGCGTTGGGCGCGCTGTAGGTGAAACTATGGCGGTGTTGATGACGACAGGTCATGCAGTGAAAATGCCAACCAGTCCTTTCGATTCCGTCCGCACATTGACCGCCACGATTGCAGCCGAATTAGGTGAGGCAGCAGTGGGCAGCGATCACTATCGTGTGTTGTTTATCATCGGTGTTTTGTTATTTTCAATTACATTTATTGTAAACTTTGTCACTGACCTTGTGATTAAAGGTATCCGTGAAAAGGCGTAGCGTTCATTTGAGAAATTATATGGCAACAGATATAAATTCCTCCCGCACTTCTCCAGAAATCGTCGCCCCTCAATTGATGTTCACCGCAACCGAGCAGAGCCGTAAAAAACAGTTGATGGAGAATATCGCACGGGGCATCTTCTGCGTGATGACGATGTTGATGATCTTGCCGCTTATCCTCATCGTTGTCTACCTCTTTGTCAAGGCAGCACCGGTCCTGTCTCCGGAGTTCTTTTTTACGAACCCTGCAAAGGGAATGAGAGCCGGTGGTATATGGGCACCGCTGCTTGGAACAATTTACATCGTGATAATTTCACTGCTCGTTTCCGCACCGATTGGTGTGTTAGCAGCAGTATATCTGAACGAATACGCCCGCGAAAGCTGGTTCACCCGCATAATCAATCTTGCAGTGGTTAACCTCGCCGGTGTACCGAGTATCGTTCACGCACTTTTTGGTGTGGGTGCCTTTGTGTACTTTGCAAGGATGGGCCGTTCGGTTTTAGCTGCCTCACTCACATTGGCGATTATGACGTTGCCGGTTATCATTGCAAGCACGAAAGAGGCACTCGGTGCTGTTCCGATGGCGTTCCGGGAGGCGTGTTGGAATACTGGCGCGACGCGGTGGCAGACAATTCGTGGTATTGTCTTGCCAAATTCAATCAGCGGTATACTGACCGGGATAATTTTACAGGTGTCGCGGGCGGCGGGTGAGACTGCGCCAATTATGTTTACCGGCGCGGTATTTTTTAAGGCGATCTCTGAAGGGGATGTTTTCGCCTACGGCCTGTTAGATCGATTCATGGCACTCTCAATGCACCTGTATCAACTTTCGACGCAAGTGCCGGGGGTTCCCGAAGCCTTAGAGTACGGTACAGCCGTCGCGCTTTTGGGCACTGTGCTGATGGTGAATGCGTTGGCGATTGTGCTGCGTGTGTACCTGCGATCTCGAAAGCGGTGGTAGGATTCAGATCGCAAAATCGTAGTAATTGAGAACTACAGGGAAATTGACATTTGAAATTCAATGCTGGAAATTTTAATTTACGGTAAGATCTAAGACATTGGCACAGCTATCTAACTCTACAAAAAAAATTGAAATCGCTGATCTCACCGTCCGATACGATGGGGCGGAAGCCCTCAAAGGAATTTCTTTCGACGTATATGAGAACGAAATACTTGGTATCATCGGGCCCGCTCAATCAGGCAAAACAACGCTGCTGAGAACTATCAACCGTACGATCGAATTTGAGCCAAGTGCACGGGTTAGCGGTTCGGTAAAAATCGACGGTACGGATGTGAAAAGCATCAAAAATGTCAACCAACTGCGCCGACGAATTGGGATGGTATTTCCGCTGCCGATCGGTTTACCGTTATCCATCTACGATAACGTTGCCTTCGCGCCCCGGACTGCGGGCATGCACAAACGGAACGAGTTAAACGAACTTGTTGAACGTTGTCTGCAACAGGCAGCACTTTGGGATGAGGTCAAAGACCGACTCAATAGTCTCGGCACAAAGTTGTCGGGGGGACAGCAGCAGCGTTTGACCATTGCCCGCGCCCTCTCGCACCAACCCGAAATTCTCTGCCTCGACGAATTTTCGATTGCCGTCGATCCGGTGACGACGATGCGAATCGAGGATATCCTCAAAGAATTACGCTCCCAAATCACTATCATCCTCGTCACCAACTTGGTTCAACAAGCCCGCCGATTAGCAGACCGCACCGCTTTTATATTTGAGAGTGAGCTAATCGAAATCGACGACAACGACGTTATTTTCTCCGATTCACCGGCGAACCGGCTAACCTATGACTATGTGAATGGAAGCTTCGGATGAGCGTAGACAAAAGACACAGCATCGAGACCCGTCAACTTAACCTGTGGTATGGTGACTTTCAGGCACTTATCAACGTGAGCGTGAAGATTGTTGACGGTTTGATAACCGGGCTCATTGGTCCATCCGGATGTGGTAAAACCACGTTGCTGCGCTGTTTCAACCGCGTAAACGAACGCTACGGCAACGTCACGACGACCGGCGAGGTTAAAATCCTCGGTAAAAATATCTACGATGCAGATGTCTCACTGCCGGAGCTGCGAAAAAACGTCGGCATGGTATTTCAGCGTCCAAATCCCTTACCAATCTCCATTTACGAAAATATCATTTTCGGTCTGCGTATCCACTCCGAACATAGTATGCGGAAGAAGTCGGAAACTGACGATATCGTTGAGGCAGCGTTAAGGGAGGTCTTTCTGTGGGACGATTTGAAGGATCAACTAAAAGTGAGGGCAACTACCCTGCAGCTTGAACAGCAGCAAAAACTGTGCATAGCTCGACTGCTGCCGCTGAAACCGCGGGTGATTTTGATGGACGAACCGTGTTCTGCTCTTGACGCCAAAGGGACACGGGCAGTTGAAGAGTTGATGTTGGAACTTGCGGGACACTACACCCTTCTGGTTGTCACACACAATATGGCACAGGCGCGCCGTATAAGCGATGAATGTATCTTCATGCTGCTCGGTGAGATTGTCGAACACAGCCGCACTGAAGACCTATTTCTAATGCCTCAGAACGGAAAAACGGAGGACTATATCGAAGGACGATACGGATAATCAATTTAGTACACGTCCGAACCCTTCAGCGGAAGCGGTATAACCCAGATATTGCGATACTTCACCGGGTTGCCGTGGTCTTGTAGTCGTAAGGGTCCCGGTGCTGAAGCATCCTCGTCCGTTGCCCCACCTGTAGCCCCCAGCATTTGGACATTATTCTGTATCACAATCCCGTTCTGCAGCACAGTCACACGCGCGTTTTCTTCTATCTCTCCCGATTCACCCACGCGAGCGGCGCGGAATATCACGTCGTATGTTTGCCATTCAAGCGGCGGCTTGCAAGCGTTCACCAACGATGCAAATTGGTTGTAAATTGCGCCGCAATCTCCCATGCCCGGCACATCAATCCCGTAGGAATCTAGTACTTGGATTTCGTACCGTCCCTGAAGGAATACCCCGCTGTTGCCCTTTGCTTGACCTATTGCGTCTGGCATGTCGGGTGTCATGAACTCCAAGTGAAGCAGAAAATCGGTAAATTTCTCTCGACTCACGATGTCCCCTCCGCCGGCGGTCACGGTCATCGCGCCGTCAGCGATCTCCCAAGCAGGCACTCCTCCATCAAGTTTCGTCCAATTGCTGAGATCTTTACCATCAAAAAGAACAACTGCTGTATCTGGTGGTGTTTGTATCATCGATTGCCCTCTCTTTTGCAAATTGACATACTCCCCGCCCTAAAGAACTGGGATTGTTCTGTCCTTCAGGAACGTGAATTGTGGTATCGACACGGATAGCGAACCGAAGTCCGTCTTACATCCGCTACTCCAGTGGACGATGCCCCGCCCGATCGCCTCGAAAGGCGACATTGGCGAAACGAACATACAACAGCATCTTCCCGTCGGAAGATGTGAAATTGACGGAGGATTTTACCCCGTTTCACCGTTTTCAGCCATATATCCATTTCTGGAGATGTATTTTACCATCTTCTATCTACAAGATTAACGATTTTTTGACTGACCAAGGGGTTTGCCGTTCTGTATCCCCGCCCCCGATAAGTCGGGACGAAGACGCTTAAAAGACGGGGTTTTAGAACGGAAGATTGTAATAAAAAAGCAGGGCTAAAAAATCAGCCCTGCTCTGCATCTGAGTTGAGATCAAGGGAAGAACCGTCTCCTAAGAGCCATTTCCCTTGATAGGGGAAGCACTGTCTCCTAAAAGACAGCACCTCCCTTGATCATTCCACTAGATGGTAACAAGAACGATCACCTCCTTTCGTTTTAAAGGATACAAATAGCATAGCATACCTATACAATTTTGTCAACAACAAAAACTAGGGGCAAATCAAGGTTAAAAATTTATGTTGTATTTATTTTCTCAAGAACGGTATAATAGGTATAGGAATTACGCAGTCGATATGCAGAACATGTAATCTGCGGGATCTTGAACCATGCTCCTGAATCTGATATAGGATTCAAAATGCAGGAATTACAAGAGGTGGCGGGCTCATAGGCTTGTACAATTGCGTAAGTCCTAAAACAGGTGTAGCCTATGTCTGTTGCTGATCCAATGGGATCGGAAATAGATATAACAAGGGGCTATTTATCAATTACAGTGTCTAAGCCAAGAAAAGGAGTATACCAAATGAAATTAGGATTGATTCTAATATGCATCAGTCTAATTGGAATTGGTGCTATTTTAACAAGCACAAGTAATGCAGCTACTGTTGTAAACGAAAATGTGTTGGGAATATGGCTCTTTGATGAGGGGAACGGCAATAAAATCACTGATTCCTCTGATAACGGCAATGACGGACAACTACTCTTCGCAGGACAATCAAAATGGGTTGACGGCAAATTCGGCATGGCACTGGAGTTTGATGGCGATCAGGCTTTCGTTGAGATGAACACTCCGACAAATACTGGCAGAGAAGGACACACTATATCAATGTGGGTGAATCCGGCTGGTATACAGAAAGATTTTACTGTTATCATAAGTAATCATAATCCAATCCCTCAAGGATTTAGTTTTCAACAGAGGGCAGCGGAACTTAACAATTTCTTCCACGGTCTGGTAGTTGCAGACGCATGGCAGGGACCTCCCTTTGCCGTACGCCCCGCGACCCAACTCACCGCAAATCAGTGGCAGCATCTTGTACTCGTTAGAGATGGTAGAAGGGGTGTGCTGACACACTGGCTAAATGGACAGCCAACTGCTGGATATCCGATCCTAAAAGGCGCGCAAACGGAGTCCGATGATAATCTTCGTATCGGCAACACCGCAGCGGTAAAACATGTAAATTGGGCGGCAAATCGGGAATTCAAGGGTGCTGTAGACGACGTGGTAATTTTTGACAGACCCTTAACTATAGATGAGATCCTAATCCTCGGAGAAAAATCGATAGAAGATTCGCTTGCTGTTTCACCTAAAGGTAGGCTGGCTACAACATGGGGACAGGTTAAAGCTCGGTACTAACTTCAACCGACTAATTAAGTAAACTGATCTCAACAATTGACATACTCCCCGCCCTAAAGGAGGGGGATTCTTTTGTCCTTCAGGCGCGTGAATTGTGCTATCAACAAGGTTAGCCATCCGAAGATGGGCTTACAACCTCTCCTTCATGGGTTGATGCCCCAACCCGAAAGATGTTAATTGCAGCGTTACGGTCTCGGTCATGCACCGTACCACAATCGTTACAACGCCAGTTTCTATCACGCAAGTTCAACGCTTCATTGACAGCACCGCAAACTGAGCAGGTTTTACTCGAAGGATACCACTTATCAATGAACGTGATTTTAACCCCCTTCTTTTGTGCAACATACACCAACTTTTTGACAAAATCGGCAAAGCCTAAATCACTGACTTTGCGTCCCCAAAGGGCTTTCATGCCTTTAAGGTTCAAATCCTCAAGTCGTATCTCGTCGTATTCATCAGTCAGTTGGTGTGCCAACTTCCAGTGGAAATCCTCTCGTTGGTTCGCTATTTTGCGGTGCTTCCGTGCTAAGTCCAATCGAGCCTGTTCTCTATTACGACTCCGTTTCTTCTTTCGAGAATGGTTCCGATTGGCACGTTTGACAGCGTTGATACTCCGTTTGAAAAACTGTGGCGATTCTATATAATGTCCATTTGACCCGGTGAGATACCGTTTAAGACCGAAATCAAGTTCCGCATAGCGAGAATCCCGATAAATCGGGACCTGCGATTTTACCCGTCATGACTCGATTGAGGTCTCCATCTTCATAGTCTGTCAGCACACAGATATATATATCGCCGATACTGTCCCGTTTGATTGTGCAACGTTTCGGATTGCCAAATATATCACGGGACTTAAAGTATTGGTAGACACACTTGCCAATACGAATCTTGTTACTGTTAAGCAATTCCCAACCCGCTTGAAGCAGTGTGAATGACTTGTATTTGCGTCGAGGTTTAAAACGTGGTCTCCCCCACGGCTTGCCTTTAGCACGGGCTTCAAACATTGCCTTATAGCCTTTGTCAATACGGGAGGCTACGTCTTGAATTGATTGACTGGGTAGTTGATTCCAATGAGCAAACTGGGGAAGCCGTTTCAGCTTAGATATATGATTTACCAACCGAAACTTGCTGATATACTTGCCATAGATGGAATAGTAGCGACGCTGGAGGGCAACGCAATGATTCCAGACAGAAGCGTGTCCGTCTATGGTCTTATGCAATTCACGATTACCGTGATTACAATACATTTTGAACTTGTAGGTTTGCATTATGGTCAGCTTCCTAGCTTTCATATCCTGTTTCACGAGGAAGCGGGAGACCCTATCATGCGATAGGGGTGAAACTCTCCCGCGAAAGCCAAGAAAAGTATACCATATTTCACCTGCAATTTCAACCGTTTTTGACTAACTAACAGTTTTTGCCGTTCTGTATCCCCGCCCCCGATAAATCGGGACGAAGACGCTTGAAAGACGGGGATACAGAACGGAATATTCTGATAAACTTTCACTTTTCCATCCTCAGCAACAAGAGGAAGGGAGTGTTCTTCTGGTCTCCCCTTTCTACGCTTCCTTCCTCTCCCCAAGGAAACCTGATGGCACAACTGAATTTTTTCGATTGTAACACCTATATTGGCAGACAACGGAAATCCTCGCCCCTAGCGTTCCATACCGTCGAAGGATTGCTAGCAGAGATGGACTACTTAGGTATTGATGAAGCTGTCGTATACCATGTGACTGGCGGTAATGGCAGCCTGATGCAAGCTATCAAGGGACATGAGCGGCTCCATGGCTGTTGGGTATACCCTCTACATCATTATCCAAGTATGCCTGAACCCATCAAAGTGGTCGAGGATATGTTGAATCAGGGGGTGAAAATCACACGGTTGTTGCCCTCCTTTTACTATGCCAATCTCGTGGCTGACTGGGCATGTGGCAAGCTGTTTTCCGCTTTTGAAGCCTATCGGACGCCGGTGCTTCTGACCGACTCAGATCTGGGTAAGTTTCCAGATGAGACGCGCCCCAGCTACTCAGCACAGAATGTCTACGACATCTGTCAGCACCACCCTCAGATGCCCGTAGTCATCATGCGTCTGAATTTTTCGGCAATGAATATTATCCATCCCCTCATGAACCAGTGCCCCAATCTGTATGTAGAGATTTCCTACTATACTCCGCACCAAGGCGTTGAGCAGTTAGTCCAGCATTTTGGCCCAGAACGTATTCTGTTCGGGACAGGTATGCCGTACAACGGACCGGGGGTGGCTCTAGGGTTGATGCGGTATTCCGAACTAACAGATGAAGCACGCGCTTTGATCGCTAGCGGGAATCTGCGGCGCCTCATGGCAGAAGTAGGCTGAAAAGAAAGGAATGATGTCAATGACCCGTTCATCAAGTTCAATTCGAGATTGCGTGGAGGCTGGTCAACCTCTCAGTGATGTTCTTATCATTGATGGGTTGACATCGGCACACCTCCCATTTCTTAAGGTGATGGATCGCCTAGGAATTGATAAGGCATGTGTTCAAGGCAGCCCAGATGTTGTTTTACCGGTGATACAACAGTACCCCGATCGTTTCATCGGCATGTGCCGAGTTGATCCCAATTACCCGGACGAAGTACTGCCCACGCTGGAACGCAGTTTTGCCGGTGGAATGCGCGCTATCAAACTCCACCCAGCTGCCCATACTGAGTACTATCCGATCGACGGACCAAACTATCGGCCCGCCTTTGAGTTTGCCGCAGCACACCAAGCTCCTATCATCATCCACTCTGGTCCCCGAACTGAAGTAGATCTTCGGTTGAACCGGCCTTACCTGATAGCTACAGTTGCCCAATGGTATCCGAATGTGAACTTCATCGTCTCCCACTGCGGAGCTTACGATGCCAAGGAGACGTGGGAAGCTATGGATGAAGCGATTGAAGTCACCAACGCCAACTCCAATATTTATCTCAATTTCAACACTTTGGGACGCTACTTCGGGGTGATTGAATATCTGGTGCAAAACGTGGGGGTTGACCGGGTAATCTTTGGTTCTGACGAACCCCAACACTCATTGTTAGCGGAAGTCGGGCATGTTGCTTACGCCAAAATCAGCGATAGCGATAAGGAACAGATTTTTGGCATCAACATGGCACAATTGTTGAAATTGGAGTAGGAGGTTTTCAAACATGGCAATCGGTTGGGGTGTTATTGGTTGTGGACGGGTTGCTAATGCGCGTGCTATTCCGGAAGGGATTATGGCTGCGGAGAACGCGCGGCTTGTTGGCGTTTGTGACCTCTTTACGGATCGCGCTCAGGCAACTGCCAATAAATTTGGCGGAAAAGTTTATCAGGATACGGCGGCGTTGTTATCTGACCCTGCCATTGATGCGGTGTATATCGCTGCCCCACCCGCGACTCACGCAGACCTCACCATCAACGCAGCCAAAAACGGCAAACATGTGCTGTGCCAGAAGCCAATCGCTCTGGATGCCCATCAGGGAGAGGAGATGGTGCGTATCTGCCGCGAACAAAACGTCGTACTTGGTATCGGTTTCATGATGCGTTACCATGCGTGCCATCAAAAAATGCGCAATCTGATTCGAGATGGTGCTATAGGAAAACCGGTAGCTACACGCGTCCGTTACTCCGTTTGGGCACCTCCCGTCGATACTAATGAAGACTTTGGAACTTGGATACACGATCCGAAGGTCGCTGGTGGGGGCTCCATGATGGATATGGGTGTTCATACCATCGATCTAATGTCGATGATGGTTGGACGCATCACAGAGGTTTGCAGCTTCTGCGATACACTTGTACACAGCTATGAGGTAGAGGATACCGCATCCATCCTCTTCAAGTTCGACAATGGAGCGCAAGGGGTTATGGAGTGCTATATGAGTGTGCCGAACTTCCCTGGGCGTAGATTGCTAGAGATATATGGAAGCGAGGGGATGCTGGTCGCAGAAAACACAATCTATCAATTGCCAACGGGAAACCTATGGCACTACAAACGTACGCCCGACGGACTCGTGGAATCCGAACCTGAGGCGATTGAGTACATCCCGGAAAATATGTATTTGCGTGAAATCCAGCTTTTTTCGGAAGCAGTGGAAAGCGGTAGCGCGTATCAGATTCCGGGCGAAGAAGGGCTATATGTGCAACGGGTGGTTGATGCCATTTATCGTTCTTCTGCAGAACGACGTGTCATTGCACTGGACAACTGAACAAGGAGAAGGTGCTTGCATTCCGATCTATCAGGGGAGCAAACGAGAGAACGAGCAGACGAGAAAACCGCTGTCTTGTTTTAAGCATCCGTGAATCTTTGCCAATCTTCACTAAATATTAAAAAAGATTCGCGATGATTCGTGGAGGGATTCCCGTTATCCCGTTTTTCACTTTCCCACTTTCCAACTCAATCTCTTCCAATCCTCCCGCCTTTATTTGGCAATTATAAAAGGAGAGCACAATGAAACTTACTGGTGGCGAAGCGATTGTCCGGTGCTTGGAAAGCCAAGGAGTTGAATATGTCTTTGGTATGGCTGGGCATGGAAATCTTTCATTTCTGGATGCACTGGTCGATTCTAACATCAAGTTCATTTCAGTACCCCACGAACAGATCGCGACCCATGCGGCAGACGCCTATTTCCGAGTAACTCACAAGCCAGCTGTCATATCAACAACAGTTGGTCCCGGCGCAACAAATACCATCACAGGGGTAGCTGATGCTTTGCTAGATAGCTCGGCGATGGTCATTATTTGCGGAGGGGTTCCGAGCTTCTACAGCGGTACGGACGCGCTCCAAGAGTTCGGCACCCATCACGATGATGAACAATTCGAGCTATTTAAACCGATCACCAAACGGGTTTGGAAGGTGGCACATGCCAAGCTCTTGCCCCATGTAGTATCCCGTGCTTTCAACTACGCCCTAACCGGGAATCCCGGTCCTGTGATGGTTCATGTTCCGCTGGATTTCTACTCACAAAGCATGGATTATGACAGCCGTGACATCACAGCCCACCGAACAACGAGCAGTCGGGTGTTGGCAGATCCGGTGGAGGTTGAACGCTCCCTGAATTTGTTGCTCAAAGCCGAGCGTCCACTGATCTACGCAGGAAATGGGGTGCTATTAAGCCAAGCTACAGCGACACTCACAGCACTGGCTGAATATCTCCAAATCCCTGTGGCAACAACTATGAGCGGTCAAGGAGCAATCAGTGGTGAACATTCATTAGCGGCAGGTTTTACCGGTACTGTTGGAACACCAGTTTCAAACCGAATGGCACGCGAAGCCGACGTTATTCTAGCGATAGGTACGCGAATGCCGGAAATGGACTGTAACTCTTGGAAACACCAGCATTTCTTCGCCATCCCGCCCGCGAAACTTATTCATGTAGACATTGACCCACATCAAATCGGTAAAATCTTTCCTGTAGAAGTTGGCGTCGTTGGCGATGCCGAGGCGACCCTCAAGCAGTTTTTGGAAGCGGCAGAAGCTACAACACCGCCCCGCCAGCCCTCTGACTGGGTCAAAAGTATGCAGCAACAGCGCGCAGCGTGGTGGGCTGAATTACATGCTGCCGAGGGTTCAAATGACGCGCCTATCGCTGTGGAACGGCTCTTGGGTGATATTCGGCAGGTCTTGCCACCGGAGGGGATCTTTATCAGCGGAGTGGGTGTGAGGCATGCTGTGGGTCAGCATATGCGTTTTACACGCCCCATGACGCATATCGTCGGCAGTGGATACGGAACAATGGGGCAGGAGGTGCCTGCCGCTCTGGGTGCAAAGCTAGGCAACCCGGATGTCCCTGTCGTCGCTGCGGTGGGAGACGGTGCCTTCCGATCTACTATGCAGACACTCCTACCTGCTGTGGAGTATGGAATCAATCCGGTATGGGTCGTGCAGAACAACTATTCATTTAATATCATCTCCCTTTATCAAAAACGTCACTGGGAGCGCCTCATTGGCACCGAGTTCAAAATAGAATCAGAAGATAAACCCTATAACCCGGATTTTGCCGCGCTTGCCCGTGCCTTTGGGGCAGAAGGCCGGCGGGTTGAACGGCCTGAAGACCTGAAGCCCGCTCTAGAAGAAGCAATCCATGCAAACCGCCCCTATGTGCTGGATGTGATCATGACGCAAAAACCGCGCATCCGCGCGAATGGCTATTGGGTGGTCAACGATATTATAACCCCCCAGTGGGAAGGCGATCCCGTCTAACCTATTTGTGAATACTACTAGAAGGGAGATATATGCGAGTGCTTGCTATCGCCGCCCATCCCGACGATTTGGAGACTGCCTGTGCTGGAACATTAGCCAAGTATGCATTGGCTGGCCACGCAGTGATTATGTGCAATTTGTGCGATGGAGCCCTCGGCGGTAACATCCCCAAGGCGGAATTGGCTGCCCTCCGTCGCAAAGAAGCAGAGGCGTCAGCAGCTGTCATCGGGGCTGAGTATATCCCACCCTTGTTCGAGGATCTGGATATCTACCCAGACAAGGCTTCTCGCCAGAAGGTAGCTGAAGTGATCAGACAGGCGCGTCCAGACATCATCATTACCCACCCACCGGTAGATTACGCACCGGATCACGTCGCAACGAGCCAGTTAGTTTTCGATGCCTCGTTCCTCGCCACCTTGCCCAACTATGAAAGCGATACAGGCACCGAAGTCCATCCATCGTTGGGACCCGTCTTTTACATGGAATCTTTCGGTGGTCATGAATTTCAGCCTACTATCTGGGTTGACATTACCCAGACCTTTAAGTTGAAGAAGCAGATGCTCGAAAGCCATGAAAGCCAAGTAAAATGGCTAAAAAAATGGCGTGGCACTGATCTTGTCGCCCGGATGGAGGTACAATCTGGCTATCGCGGTATGCAGTGCGGCGTCCAGTATGCCGAAGCCTTCCACGCCCTGTACGCTGCCAGACGTGTGCCAGCCCATGACTTACTTCCGATAGGAGGATCATAGGATGTCCAAGAAATTGAAAGTCGCTATTACCGCTTGGGAATTCCCTTGGCTCAGCATTGATGAGATTTGCCAGAAAGCCCATAGCTATGGATTGGAGTACATAGATTGCATTGCCCCTACGCGAGACACCCTGTCTGATTTCAAGCGAACGTTAGACAAGTATGGGATACGTCCCGCAGCCATTGGAGGTACAGCCAAGGGGGGTTCCATTAAGATGAATGCCAGCACACAGGCTGACATCCCCGAACTACACGGTAATTTTATAGAAGCGATTGAGACCGCAGCCGAGCTAGGTGCTCCTTACGTCATTAGTTATTACGGTGGCAATCTTGCCTACGATGCCAAAGCCTCCATGCAGCGTTATCGGCGTAACATGCAGCCTGTAATAGAAGCCGCCGAAAAGCACAATGTGACGATCATCATTGAAACAGAGTATAATCAGGTTGCTACCGATGTGACTCGCACGGCGGATGGCACGCTGGATCTGGTTGAGTTTATGGATTCGGCGCACTTCCAAGTGAACTTTGACCCGTGTAACCTCTTCATTGCAGGCGAGGAGGGTTTCCCTTACGCCTATGATGTGTTGAAGCCCTACATCCGCCACGTTCATTTGAAGGATGCAACGAAGTATGATCCGGCGCGTCACGGTCGCAAGTACCGCAAAGATCTGCAAACGGATGCGCGTGGGAGTTGGATTTGTGTGGCACTGGGGGGTGGTGGTCTCAACATGGAGGGTCTTCTCAAGCGGCTTCAGGCTGACGACTATGAGGGGATCATGGCGATTGAGCTGCACACGCTGCGAGAGTTGACGGAAAGGGTCTTTGACGATAGTATCCAGTATCTGAAAGATCACGGGGTTCTGTGAAGTTCTATAAGTGAACGAAAGGACTTATACAATACAGACTTCCACTGGTGTAGAGAAAATACTGGTATACAATACCTCGAAAGGAACATGGGCATCCTTTGAAGCCGTCTGAAACCCGCGTGGTTCATGGATTTTATTTTTGGAGGTGGTGTGGGCACGTAGGCAAAAATATCCTATAATAATCATTATCGGACGTTCTGAGGTTCATTTAGGGGAAATGAGAAACGCTTGATCCAGTCATAGCAAGGGTTTTGAGAGTCTCAATAACGAAAAAAACGTCCGATAACCTTATAAGGAGGATAAATATGGATATAGAAGCATTGGTAAAGGTCATTTTAAGCAATGAAGAGATGCGGCAAAAGATAGAGGAATTAAGCAAAGGTTTGACGGTTTACATCTCTGAAACTGGAAACACGTATCATAAGTATCCCGATTGTCATCATCTAGCGGTGCGTGGGCAGATACGTGAGCCGAAAGAGGTCTCATTGCTAAGTGTAAAAGAGTGCATGTATCACGCCTGCCCGACGTGCCACCCAGATGAAGGGTAGTTTTGAGATGAAAGGAAGGTGAAAATAATGGCGGGAAATGAGAATCTACACGCTGCGAATAGAGCAAAACAGGATGAATTTTACACGCAACTCTCAGACATTGAGAAAGAGCTAAAGCATTACAGGAAGCATTTTCGCGGCAAGACTGTTTACTGCAATTGCGATGATCCTACCATCAGTAATTTCTTTCGCTACTTTCATCTGAATTTCGAGAAACTTGGATTGAAAAGACTGATCACAACCTGCTACAAAAATCGGCAGACAGACATGTTCAGTAGGCACAACATGGAAGCTGCTGCTGGAGTTGAGTATCTCGGCAATGGAACACAGCCCACCGATTTTCAACTCAAGGAAGATGGCGATTTCAGGAGCTGCGAATGTATTGAGTTGCTTAAACAGGCAGATATTGTGGTTACAAATCCGCCGTTTTCATTGTTCAGGGAGTATATCGCGCAACTGGTCGAATACGGCAAAAAATTTGTCGTCATTGGGAGCATGAACGCGATAACATACAAAGAGGTATTCCCCCTAATCAAGAGTGACAGGTTGTGGCTTGGTCATGGTCCGGCTGGCAAAGATATGCTTTTTGATGTGCCGGAAGACTATGCGAGAGAATTGGTTAAAAACAAGAAGGAGGGCAGTGCCTACCGACTGGTGGATGGTGTCACCAAGGGCAGATTGGGGAATGCTGTTTGGTTTACCAACCTCGACCATAAGAAGCGGCACGAAGACCTAATCCTTTACAAGAAATACTCTCCTAATGAATACCCTAAATACGATAACTATAATGCCATCAATGTGAATAAAACGGATCATATTCCAGTGGATTATGCCGGAGAAATGGGCGTGCCGATTACCTTCTTGGACAAGCACAACCCTGATCAATTCCAGATAATTCGGTTTAGAAAAGGAAACGACGATGAGGATTTGAGCATAAACGGCAAATGCCCCTATTTCAGAATCGTTATCCGTAACAGGAGAATACAGCAATGAAAATCGAGTTGTTAGATCTCACAGTGCAAGAGCTTGTCAAGGATTACGACGACGATGGCGAAGGCGGCGTGACCGGGTATGGCGGCAAATTGGATATACGACCGCCATTTCAGCGGGAGTTTGTCTACAACGACAAGGAACGCAACGCCGTCATTGATTCCATCCTGAAAGGATTCCCGTTGAACGTGATGTACTGGTCGGATCGGGAAAACGAAGAATACGAAATCATTGACGGACAGCAGCGCACAATCTCCGTTGCTCAGTATGTGGCTGGGGATTTTTCGTTCAATAATCAATACTTCCACAATCTCCCATCCGATAAGGCAAACTTGATACTGGATTACAAGTTGATGGTCTACGTGTGTAGTGGGATAGACAGCGAGAAGCTGGAGTGGTTCAAAACGATCAACATTGCGGGAGAGGAGTTGACCAATCAAGAGTTGCGTAACGCCGTTTACGCCGGAACCTGGTTGTCAGACGCCAAGCGATATTTTAGTCGGAACGGTTGCGCTGCATATAAAATCGGCAATGCCTATGTCAAGGGCAGGGTAAACCGACAAGAGTACTTAGAGACAGTGATTAAGTGGGTCAGCAGAGACTCGATTGAAGACTACATGGGGACGCATCAGCACGACGAAAACGCGTTGCCCCTATGGGAGTATTTTCAATCGGTGATCAATTGGGTTGCATCCACTTTCACGAAGACAAGACGAGCCATGAAGGGCGTAGATTGGGGGTCGCTGTACAACACCTTTAAAGACGCCGACCTTGACGCCGATGAGATTGAGGAGGAAACCGCCCGCCTTTTAATTGACGATGATGTGGACCGGAAATCGGGTATATACCCGTACATTCTGACTCGCGAGGAGAAGCACCTGAACATACGCGCCTTTTCAGAGGGCATGAAGCAAAAGGTCTACGAAAAACAGGCAGGCATTTGCGTTCTCTGTGACGACGAATTCACAATCAAAGAGATGGAAGCAGACCACATCAAACCCTGGTCCGAGGGCGGCAAGACCAACGAGGATAACTGCCAGATGCTTTGTAAAAAGTGCAACCGGGGAAAGTCCGCACAATGAAAATCGGAACGGCATGTGGAGGACCGACAGACACGATTTTTGTAGATTCCTGCCTGAAGTTGATTTATAATGATCACACACTAAAAGATAGTTGCTAAATCTAGTATGCGGGGAAATTCTTATGATTAAAGCAATTGATTTTTTCTGCGGTGCAGGCGGTTTAACAAGAGGCCTGTTAGATGCTGGGATTGAAGTGTTAGCAGGAGTGGATAACGATGAACGCTTGGAAAAAACCTATACTCATAATAATGAACCAAGCCGCTTCATCAATAGTGACATTGATAATATCAACATCCACGAACTCCGCGAAACACTCGGCATTCAAGATCACGACACAACGCTTTATGCTGCTTGCACGCCATGCCAACCGTTTTCTACGCTGAATAGGCTGCAAGGCAAGGATGAACGAAAAGGGCTCCTATTAGATTTCGCACAAAAAATCGTAGACGAATGCCCGCCGGATTTTATCATTGTTGAGAATGTGCCCGGGCTGAATAACGCTATCGGTAAAGAGATCTACGAGGGATTCTTGAAGGTGCTGAAGAAACACAATTTTTCGGAAGCTGCAGATCTGCTTGACGCTAAACATTTCGGGGTGCCCCAGACACGAAAACGGTTTATCCTCATTGCCTCTAGGCGCGGTGCTATCTCGCTTCCGACGCCAGAGACAGATGCCAATCAGTTTACAACAGTGAGGGAATGTATTGAAAAGTATCCTGCTATTGCTGATGGCGCGGTGTCAGCGAAGTATCTGAACCATACTTCGAGGAAATTGAAACCACATCTCCTACGGATTGTCCAAGCAGTGCCAAAAGATGGAGGTAGCCGACGGGAGGTGGCAGACACATCTATTCTGCTAAAGTGTCATCAAGAGAACCCCAATGCTCATAAAGATGTGTTTGGGCGGATGGCGTGGGATGCACCGAGTCCGACGTTGACATGTCGCTGCATAGATATTTATTGTGGACGCTTTACACATCCAGAGCAAGACAGAGGGATTTCATTGCGTGAGGCAGCTGCCCTACAAACTTTTGACGATGATTACGAATTTTTTGGCACATCCCTTGCGGGAACATCTCGCCAGATAGGTAATGCTGTTCCTGTTAAACTCGCAGAGCGATTAGGCAGATCAATTATTGATTTGTATTGACACACAACGGAGGTATACCATGAGTGATGTTACAACTGTTGCAGATCCTTACGAAATGAAGTTTGATGTTGGAACCATTAAGCATCTCGGTTTGCAGATGTACTCGACATTGCCTCCAGTCATTGGGGAACTGGTAGCCAATGCCTGGGATGCAAATGCAAGCAAAGTTGAAATTACGATACCGGACACACCAATTGACGAGCAGACATCAGAAATTATCGTTAAGGACGATGGAGATGGAATGTCAGATGAAGATGTGCGTCAAAAATATCTCATTATAGGTCGCGATCGACGAGAACAAGAGCGGTCTGACAAAACGCAACTAGGGCGAAAAATCATGGGCAGAAAAGGTATCGGTAAGTTCTCGGCTTTTGGAATCGCTAAGGAAATCGTTATAGAAAGTAAGCAAGGTAACATAGTCATCCATTTTGCAATGAACTATGACGAGCTGATGAGGAAAGGAGATGACAGGGTTATTGAATTTCCGTCGTTAGAACCCACCGGCGATGTAGATAAGGGGACAAAGATTACGCTCAGACATATCACAAAATTCAAAACACGCAGCATTCCTATAACGAGAATCCGTAGAGGTCTTGCTAGACGATTCGCTATTATTGAAGCACAAGAATTTGAGGTTGTGATTAATGGTGAGCCAATCTCCCCTGCTCATCGGGACCTACAACAGTTACTCGATATAGATATGGATGACAATTCCTACTTATGGGAATATGATGATGAGGAAATCAAACCGGATACTGGTTGGACAGTGTCTGGTTGGATAGGCGCATTAGATCGTACATCAGCGAAAGATGACGGGATAGACCGCGGAATCGTTCTTATGGCGAGAGGGAAAATGGTGCAGGAGCCATTTGTTTTCAACGCCGTTGTGGGTCAACAGTACGCGCTTTCTTACCTCATTGGCGAACTTAATGTTGAATTTGTTGATGATATAGAAGACACGATTGCAACAACTCGAAACTCGTTGGTATGGGATACAGAACCAAATACCGCGCTTATGGAGTGGGGGCAAAAAGAAGTAAATAAATGTGCACGGGATTGGGGTAAAAGACGTAGTGCAGACAATAAACGAAAGTTACAAGAACACGAGCTGTATCGTGAATTTCAGCAACGGGCACAGGAGATTGACAATCAACAAGCATTGAAAATAGCAGATGATTTTTTACGTGACTTTATTCTAAAGAATCCTGATGCTCACGAAGAACAACTTCAACGCCTCATAAAAATGTGCTTGGATTTTCTGGAGGTTGAGGCTTTTTGGGAAATTATAGACAATATAAGGGCAGCGCAGATTGAGAACGTTGACACCCTCATTGAACTGTTTAGAGAATGGGAAATTGTTGAAGCAAAAGAGATGGCGCGGGTAACCGAAGGGCGGATAGAGACAATCGAAAAACTTCAGAGGCTTATCGAAGCCAATGCGTTAGAAGTGCCGACAATGCACAACTTCTTGAAAGAATTTCCATGGGTAATTGACCCGCGATGGACACTGGTGGATAATGAGGTGCAGTATTCTGAATTACTACACAGCTATTTTCCAGAAAATGACGAAGAATTGGAGGAAAACAAACGAATTGATTTCCTATGTGTGGGCGAAGGCAAAACCTTAGTCATCGTCGAAATAAAACGACCCAAGTTAAGAGCTAGTTTGAAAGATCTTGAGCAAATTAAACAGTATGTTCGTTTCGCACGCACCCAGATTAGAAAGTCAAGCGATCCTGCGGCGTGTAAATACGAGCATGTAGTTGGTTATCTTCTTTGTGGAACTTTGGTCAATACGGACGATGTACAGGAGGAAATGAATATGCTGGCAGATTCCGAGATCTATGTGAGGCTGTACAGAGATTTGCTTAGTATGGTAAGGCAGTCACATGCTGATTTTCTAGCGCGATATAATCAACTTCGTCAAGCAAAGCAAAATGCGGCGAATCGTTCTGATTCTTGAGAAACCTAGCCATTCACAATGACCATGTAAACTGTTCAGAGTTATTTTTGGATTAACCGTCTATGCAATCATCGTAGGCTGAAAGAGTCAACATCATCTGACAAGTCCCCGTGATAAAAGGCTGATTCTGGAAATTACCAAGATCAGCCTTTTGTTGTCTAAACGTCCGATAAGCGGAGTTATCGGATAACCCGCCTTATCGGGCATTTAAGGAGATGAAAATATGACACGCTCTATCCTTTTTTTTAGCATCTTTTTGTTGTTTTTGATTGTTGGCTGTGGAAGGATTTATAACCTTCAGGTTCAGAACCTGAAGGCTGACAAATCCCATGTGACACCGCCGCCGTATGTTATAGATGTGGAGCAACTCGCCAGCGTTAAGCCCGCTAAAGCTGACCAGTTGCTCAAAGAGATGATCCCGTGCACGTTGGTGGCGGACGCGGTCAGGATTACCAGTAGGACTTATTCTATAGACAGCGGTCAGATGACGGCTGAAGGGAAGAAGCCCGAAATCATACTTAATTTTGATGAGCACTTGGCGGCAAATGTCAATATGGTCGGCGTGAGGTTCATCGAACATGTCTCGCCGATGGACGCGCTAAGGCGGCTGGGGTACGATCCGGACAAACGGATAAAACAGGCTAATTGGAAGGGGTGGTATTTTATTACTGACTGGCATGTACATCGGGTGGCGGTAGAGAATCGTGAGGGCGGTACCGAAGTCTTTGTTTATTTAAGCAGCTCGTTTTTGGTTTATTGACACCATGCGGGTTGGAGGCATCTGTTTGGGTGCAGTAAAACAAATAACGTGATTGTCGGATATTTTAATCGGATTGTCTGAAGGGAGGAAGCGATGGAGATTCATGTCAAAAATAGAGATGGTGTCATTGTCATAAAACCGATCGGAAGAATCATTGGACCTGCAAGCAATGCGTTCAGAGGCGCAATTATCGACGAAATAAAAGGCAGCACTGAATCACCTAACTTCGTATTTGACTTTGCCGGTGTTTCCCGGATAGATAGCGTTGGTATCGGCGCGTTGGTAGGATTACATGTATCAATCGCACAAAGAGGTGGGCAAGTCGGTATAATCAACATTAGTAAAAGCATCAGAAACACCTTTGTCATAGCGAAACTGATTACGACGTTCAAACATTTCAACAGTGAGGACGAAGCGATCATCAATCTACGAGCGATCGGGCAGTAAAAGTTTCGATGCCTTCCGCGACGAGCTCAGCAAGTTGAACCAGAACCACATCGACCACCTGAACCGACATCACAATTGAAACGTGAATCGACTTATACAGAGAGGCGGGAGTTTCGGTGAGCTACAAACAGAAGTTAGGCTACACGGCTCTGGGCGCGGCAATTGCGCTAATCGGGATCGGCGTGGGGATTGCGGTCTCCCCGATGTTTGACGTGGGACCAAACGCGCCCTTCGGCGAGATTGAGTGCACCAAATTGACGGTGATCGACGAGGGCGGGGATCCGTGTGTCGTGGTGTACGCCGACGATAAGGGGAACGGCATAACTGTCTACGACAAGCTGAGACCGGAAAAACACGCAGTCAAATTGCACAGTTTACTTTGGTACAACAGAAGGACAGAGACGTGAGAGGCGACCATCAACAGTATTACGTCCGCTCATTACGACCTTCCAGGATCTGGCAGTGGAGATGCTGAATAGCCCACCTACAGTGGCAGAGCCGCGATGAAAAGCAGACTGAAAGGAGGTAATTGTGATGCGGAAAAACCCTGGCGTAGCTGTAGTGCTTTCATTGGTTCTGCTTGGTGCGGGTCAAGTCTACAATGGGCATATTGGCAAGGCTTTCTTATGTTGGTTGTTTGGTTTTATGGGTGTGGTATTTACATTGAGTGGTATTTCTCAGATGTCCACCTATCGAGATGCGGAGTCTCTAATAATGCTCCTTCAAGCTTCCCAAATCACGAAACGCTTCGGTCATCGAACAGTGCTGAATGGGCTCGATCTCAACGTCCAACCCGGTGAAGTTGTTACGATTTTTGGGCCGAATGGGGCTGGTAAGACAACACTGATTCAGATCCTTTCGACATTGATTAAACCAACATCCGGTGCACTTCAAATTGGAGGGATCGATGCCCTTACAGAAACGTTGCGCGTCCGCCCATCATTGGGGTTAGTCGTTCATGAACCGCTCGCTTATCTTGAACTTAGCCCTTATGAGAACCTGAAATTTTTCGGACGACTTTACAACCTTGATGGGTTAGAGCAACGCATCGCAGATCTCCTCGACGAGGTCCAACTGACCCCTTATGCGCACGAACCTGTCAAGATCTTCTCACGCGGCATGATCCAGCGATTCATGATTGCCAAGGCACTGATCCATGATCCGACAGTGCTACTCTTCGACGAACCGTTTTCAGGACTCGACCTCGCCGCGCAGCAACTTGTGTTAAAGCGGATTGAGCAGGAACGTGCTCGCGGCAAAGGGATTATCCTCACGACGCACAACACGGAATTGGGCTACCACACCGGTTCGCGCTTCCACTTTTTGTTGGGCGGTCAGATTGAGACAGTTGCTGAGAAGGAAGATATTGGATTGGAGGCGTTGTCTCGTGAGTATGAGGATAGGTTGAAAAGATAGACAGACAGGACTTACGCAAATTAGCACGCGGCGCGATATTTTTTTACTTTTAACCCCCTAAATCCCCCTTATCAGGGGGACTTATGAACCAACTGCGTAAATCCTAACAGATAAGGTGTAACGGTTCAAAAAGGGAGTCCATTCTAATCAATGGAAGTATTCCGTCAAATCGGTTGGCTGATTCGCAAGGATCTTGCACTCCAATTTCGCACAAAGGACATGCTGGCTTTAATCATCGTGTTCAGTGTGTTGGTCGTGCTGATTTTCTGTTTCGCATTCGGCCCGATTTTCCCTGAGAAATTGGAGGAACGAGGGAAACTGGCTGCCAGTGTGTTATGGGCGACATTTTTGTTTGCAGGCATCATCACGCTGAATAGGTCTTTCGATATTGAGCGCGCAAACGGCGCACTGCACGGACTGAGGTTGACAGGGGTAGATGCGAGTTGCCTTTACCTCTCAAAGGTTGTCAGTATCTTCGTTTTTCTCATACTGCTGGAGGTTGTTGTCACACCGATCGTCCTTCAATTCCTAGATGTGATCACTGTGTTACCTGTCGCGTTACAAGAACAACTCCCTTGGCTCCTGCTCAAACTTATCGGTGTGCTTGCGATTGGAACGCTTGGGTTTCTGTGCGGTAGGTGTTATCGTATCGGGCATCTCCACCCATACACACGGAAAGGAAAGTCTACTCTCCGTGATCCTACTGCCGCTGACCTTCCCGGTGATTATGGCGGGAGCGAAATGTACCGTTTCCCTGCTGACAACCGGTGGGCTTGGGGGAAACTTCTGGATTTCAGTTTTGGTTGTCTACAGTCTTGTATTCCTAGCAAGCTCATATCTCCTCTTCGAGTTTGTTGTTGAGGGCTGAATTCCCCCGTAAATCCAATTCATCAAAGGAAGGAAAAAATGACGCGCACTCAACTGATTGGGCTGCTTGCAGCAATTTTCCTATTTGTTGCGATCTACTTCGTTTTCAGTTTCGCCGAGATTGAAATGACGATGCTAGAAGTACAGAAGATTTTCTACTTCCATGTTTCCTCGGCGTTCACCGTATTCCTCGCTTTCGGCGTTACCTGTATCTTCAGCATTCTCTACTTGATTAAGCGGGTGGACAAGTACGATATAATCGCAGTTGTTTCAACGGAAATTGGAATTGTTTTTGGAGTGGTCCTATTTACCACAGGTCCCATTTGGGCGAGATCTGCATGGAATACTTGGTGGAATTGGGAACCGAGGTTGACAAGCGCATTAATCCTTTGGCTAACATATATTGGTTACCTTATTCTGAGATCTGCCCTAGCGGAGGAGAAAAAACGGGTTTACTCCGCAGTCTTGGGAATTATCGGCTTCCTGAATGTGCCGATCGTTTACTTTTCGGTCGAACTCTGGCAGGGTGGTTTGCACCCGGGCATTGACACCAAAATGAACATGTCCGCAACCATGCAAACTGCGTGGTTGATTTCATGGCTTGCGCTGACCCTTCTCTACCTGTTTTTGCTGACGTTCAGGTATCGCGCCGAGCAAATGAAGGTAGAATTAGATACAATTCAATATCAACAGATGAGCGACTCGTAAAACGCAAACGTCCTATTTCTGGAGAAATTCAATGCACAAAGGTTTATGGATAACTGTTATTATCGTTTTCGCACTCTTTTTCGGGTTATTTCTACTTAGCCAAATTCCTGTCGCTATCACACAGGACGAGGTCTCTACCGCCGTCAGCGATGCCATCGCCGAAACGAATGCACAAGTAAACGAGATGGAGGTTGAACAACTTGTGACCCAAAAAGCGGTAGAAAAATTGGAAACTCGGCAGAAAAAACGGTTGAAATTTCTCGTTTCTGCCTATTTTATTATCTGGCTAATCTTCAGCCTCTATGCCTTACACCTCGCAAAAATGCAAAACCAATTGCGCAAGCGGCTTGAACAATTGCATGACGGTTTACAACGAAAGGAATAGGCGTTACTTTGCCCAAGAGGAGGAGATATGGAAATCCGCACAGCGAAAGCAGATGAACGGGACGAAATTGTCGATCTCATATCCGCAGTATTCGTCGAAAAATGTAGACCGAGATACGCCAGCCAACATTATGAGGACTCCAGCTACGAGCTAGATCAGTCGCGCGTCTGCGTTGTTGATGGGAAGATTGTCAGCTATGTTCGCGTCTCAGACAGATCGATGTATGTCGGGAAAGAGATCGTGAAACTTGGCGGGATCGGCATGGTTGTTACTTCACAGGAATATCGCGGGCGGGGTTATGCGTCGGCACTGCTGCGGAATGCAATTGCCTACATGGAAGCACAGAGCTACGACCTCAGCATCCTGTTTACTACCATTCAACCGTTTTACATGCCGCTTGGCTGGGCATCTTTTCCACAGACTAACTTCGAGTTGGAACTCCACAGCAAAAAGACCTTTGCACCATCGGGGTGGAAAAGCCGGCAGTTTGACCTTGAAAGGGATTTAACGCAAATCAGCCAAATCTACGACGAACATAACAGAGGGCGCACCGGAACCGTTCTGCGTTCGGAGGAATTGTGGCGGGATGGCTATTCGCAGCAAGTCGGCATGTTGTCGTCGCTCGTCGTCGAAAAGGCTGGACAAATCGGTGCCTATGCCAATCTAGCGTTTCCCGACGATGACCAAGGTATAGACGCATATTTGGCAACATATTACCCAAATCTGCGGGAAGTCGGCTGGCGAGGCACGGCTCCTGATAGCCCCCTCGCTCTCTGCCACGCAATTCTGGAGGCAGCTTATGACAGAGGCGTTGAAAGCATTTCAGGACGTTTAACCCGGCATCACCCAATGACCTTGCTGTTAAGTGAAGAAAGCGGCAGCTCACTATCGTTCTCAATCTACGAAAGGGCTATGTATCGCGTCATTTCGTTGGAGGGACTCTTCCAAAAATTGATTCCTAAATTCGAGGCGGAATTGGAAAACACCGGCATGATAGGTCGGTTAGGTTCATTCCACTTTACTATCAATGATCAAGACTGCACACTGAATGTGGATCGGGGAAAAGTTACTGTCACTGCGGATGACAGCGGAAGGACAAAGGTAACACTGGATACTTACCACTTCTTGAAGGTGCTTTTCGGGGATGCGACATTTGGGCAGTTAGATGAATTGAATCGCATTAAGGGGATCAACCTACAACCTGACGAAATAGCACTCCTCTCCATACTTTTTCCGAAAGACGAACCGACACATTGGATCTGCGACTATTTTTAGCGATTGTGGCGTGAGCGGAGGCAAATCAAGTATTTACCAACCGCTCCCACGTTTTTTTACACCTTTCCGTCAAATCGAATACCCGTTGGAATCACATTGGTACTCTCACCACGTCGCATCGCTTCTGCGGTATCAAGGACGCTGCGGAGGTCATGCTGTGGTTCATACCCCAGCAGACTTTTAATCTTGTGCAGATTGAACTCGAAATGATTCGATGAAGGCAACCTTGCTTCGACGTAATTCATATTGTATCGCTCGGCAAGATAGGGGACATCCTCTTCCCATCGGAACAATGCCGCACCTCCAAGTGTGAATTCCTCTCCAACCGCCTCTTCCTTTTCGATCCCTAAAACCAACCCTTGAGCAATATCCCGGACATCTGTAAATTCTTGTTTATATGGACGTCCGTTCGGATTTAGACTGATGAGGAATTTCTCCTCGCCGGTCCAGAGCGATTTTATAGTTTCGATCATCTCCTGCTCGTCTGAATCATCGCCCGTTTCATCCTTATATCGCTCGTATACAGGGTTAAAGAGGAACAGTTGAGGCAGCCCATCCGCATTGAGAAATTCGCCGGGCTCGATAACTGTTGCAAAACGGAAAACTGTCGTCGGTACGCCGTATTGGTAGTGATAGGTCATTGCCAACTCTTCACCGATCCATTTGGTCAAGAAGTACGGCATGTGCTTGTAACGGCTTACCATTTCTTCGGAGATTGGCTCATCGAAAAAACGTCCCTTTTCGCCCAGTCTCCAATAAATCGCCTCTGTGCAAGCATAGACAAAGCGGTGAAGGTTCGGCAGCCCCTCTCGGATGCACTCCAAGATATTGAGTGTTCCCATTCCATTGATATTCAGATATTGTAGGTTATCAAACGGACCGCCAAATGCAGCTGCAAGGTGATAGATCGCGTCCACTCCTTCGACCGCCTGTTTTACGTCGTCAAGGTTTCGTAGATCCCCGACAACCGTCTCGACACGATCATAACTATCAAGTTTGTCCGCACGACTTGAGTCACCGGGATAAACAAAACTGCGGATGTCGTGTCCTTTGTCAAGCAGGCGTTTCACGAGATTTGCCCCGATTCTGCCTGTGCCTCCTGTGACTAAAATTTTCATTGGATGATCTCCTTCAGTTATTTTCACTCACTATGGGATTAGATGTGTAATCGAGCGCGTAACTACGCTCTATATGATGTCAGTATTCAGGAGAACTAGTATAACACTTTATTATCGGTAATTATAGACTAAGTTTTATTTTAAACTCAATCAAGATTAAAGAATTATAGTGAATTCTAAAAATAAGTAAACGCTTCTCCAGTAGGCATTGCAGGAGAGCCGCCTTGTGGGAGGGAAACCTTCTAAGCCCACCTGCAAAATCAGAGGTATCCGTATAATCGGGGTTGAAAACCCCTCCCACAGTGTCCAAATAATTATGAAATTCACTATAACTACTAAAGTTTGTACAATTTTTAGGGTTCTTGAGCAATAGTCTGGATTCATTGAAACACTTTTGACATCAATATCGGTTTATTGATACACATATCGCCCCGCTGGGGCTAAAGACAGTTTGTTCGCAATGTATCTATGGACATTCCACCCCGCTGGGGCTGCTCTTGCTTGTACCTGAAATCCTTTTTCTGCGAGTTACGTTCCCGGAAGAAACTCAATGAAAAATCAGAAAACACTTGAAAACAAAACATGAAACAGATAGAAATTGTCCAAAGTATAGTATATAGGACTTACGCAGCTGAACGCTCAGAGTCTCCGTTCCGACCCCCTCTAACTCCTCCGCCCCGGTCACGGGATCCTCTCGGACAAGCGGGGGAGAACCAGTTGTAGTTCGGGGATTCATCTCAATGCCCGATGAATCCCCGATTTATCGGGACAAGCGGGCAACTACAAACTGAAGTGCGTAACTCCTAGTATAACTATATTGCAAGATAAAATAGTGTCCAGTCGCCCGTTTTCTCGTTTTCCCGTCTCCAAATAGGCTCTGACTACTTCTTGTCGAGCAGGCTATATCTCTTTAATTTTCTATGAATAGTGACTCGATTGATACCCAGAGCCTGCGCAGCTTTTGTAATATTATTATTTGTCACTTCAAGGGCATGGACGAGTGCTTGTTTCTCGATCTCCTCAAGGGAAAGGATTTCAGTTGAGGTTGAAGTAAGGGCTGGGATACTACCATCGTCGCTATCAGAGGTGTCCTCCTTGCCCGTCGAATGCAGATCGCTCAGAGCAGTATTAGTCGCTTGTAACACATCTGATGTCTCTAAAAGCACAGCACGCTCAATTGTGTTCTCTAACTCTCGGACATTGCCAGGCCAGTCATAGCTCACCAACAGTTGTAACGCACCGGTGGAAAACCCTGAGATCGGCTTATCGGCAGCCTTGGCATATTCTCGCAAAAAATGGTGTCCTAACAGGGGGATGTCTTCACGCCGTTCTTTGAGAGATGGAATCGGTATTGGAAAACCGGCAATACGATAAAAAAGGTCTTCGCGGAACTGACCGGTCTTTACCGCAGCTTCGAGATCCCGGTTCGTCGCTGCGATCACCCGAACGTTGATGGGAATGTTGCCTGTGCCGCCGACACGCTGAATTTCCCGTTCCTGCAGCACACGCAACAATTTGGCTTGAACCAGCGGCTGCATGTCAGCGATTTCATCAAGAAAGATAGTTCCCCCATTCGCGCTCTCGAATTTCCCAATTCTTTGCACCGTCGCGCCGGTGAAGGAACCACGTTCATGTCCAAAAAGTTCGCTTTCAATAAGAGACTCTGGAATAGCGGCGCAATTGACATCGACAAAGGGTCCCGCTTTTCGTAGACTGTTAAAATGGATGGCTTTTGCGACGAGTTCCTTGCCTGTACCGCTCTCTCCCTGAATAAGAACGGTAATATTGCTTTCGATTGCTTGTTGCATAAGGACGTAAACCGCTTTCATCGCTTCGCTCTTGCCGACAATCTTATCAAACGCATATTTCATTTCGAGTTCAGTGCGCAAACGAGAGACTTCGACCTTCATCTGGCTAATTTCGATCTCTTTGGAAATGTCCCGCAAAACGATAATCCGTCCGATGATCTCCTGCTCAATATCGTGTACCGGCGCTGTGAATCGGTAGAGCATTTTGCGTTCTGGTCGGCGCACCTCAGCGACCTCTTCAAACACCTTCTCAGGGCGTGCAAGAAGTAGAGTTTCTGTCTCTTCAAAGCGTTCCGGTTCTTGGAAGTATTGTTTGATATGCTTACTTAACCTTTCTGGTGACATTTGCTTGAGTGCATCCGTTGTCAATTCAAACATCTCCTCATATCCCCGATTTGCGAACTGCAGATGTCCCGTGACATCAAACATCGCAATGGCATCCCCGGTGGAATCAAGAACGGATTTAAGCCTTTGATTGCTGACTTCGAGTTGTCGACGTTTGTCCTCTAATTCGCTTTCGACGTTCCACTTCTCCGCGAGAGCAAGCGTAATCTGCTGAATCTCCTCGCGAGCAAATGGCTTTCTGATATAGAGTAGTTTGTGAAGTAGATCCATCTCATGGACAATCTCACCGATCGATTTATCGGTATACGCAGACATGAGAACAGTCTCAATATTTTCGTCAATGGTTCGAATACGCTGCGTAGTTTCAATCCCATCCATGCCCGGTGGCATTCTTATATCTATGTATGCGACAGCAATTGGATTATCGGTTTCGATTGTCGTCTTTATCATGTCATAAGCTTCGGCACCGCTTCTTGCATGGAGGAGTTCAAACTTCGGGAGAAAGCTCTCATCAACTTCTGAAGCAAATGCTTCTGCCAAATCATCTGTTGAGGCACCTGCTAAACCGGGCGTGAGCATCTCCTCAAAATCCTGATGTATCTCCCGTTGATCATCTACAACCAAAACACGATAGTTCCAGTCCTTTTTGAATTCCATAATACGCACCTATTGTTATGCTCATCCAGTAGGGAACAATGATCGTCGTCCCCCACTCTGTATTACGTGATGTCGAATTTTTCAGACAGGCTCTAAATCTCCATCTCCAAAGGTTTATCCATTTGGAGCAGGCGGGTGTAAATCCCGATCTGTTGGGACGAACCCTTACGGGGTAACGGAAGAAAGCGGGAGAATCACTCGCATCGTTGCTCCCTTGCTGATACCGTTGCTTAATGGATAAATCTTCCCATCCAATCCATCAACGAAGTTCGCTATCGAATGAAGACCAAGCCCACTGCCCGACTCTTTTGTTGTATAATCTCCCCCAAAAATGACTGTGAATTTATCCTTTTCAATGCCGATACCATTATCAATTACCTCAAGAATAAAAGAAGTCAATTTGACATAGCACCGGATTTTGACGGAAGGAGGCTCACTGAAACCTATTGATGTAGCAAGTTCATCTATGGCTTCAACCGAATTTTTGATAAGATTAACCAACATTTGATGAAATTGACTCTCTTGTGTCCGAATCTCTTCCGGTGTATTATTGCAATCAATATGAACTTCAATATCTCTTTTCTTGATAGACTCTGCCAACACCGTGATGGCATCATCTATTGCCTGTCGCAGATTGATATCTTTGCGATAAACACTGCTTTTGCCGAGTGATTTCTGCATTCTGACGATATCAGCAATGTGTTCAGCTCTATCCTGCACACGACTGACTGTCTCTGCCAACTTTTCATCTTGGCTCATAAAGTCATCTGCCAAGCCAATAATAAAAGGTGCGACTTTTTGGCCTTGTGGATGATTTGTGACATAATCGCCAAAGTCATCTTGATGTCCTTCAATTGCATTTGCTAGTGCCCTGAGACGACTTGTCAATCGATTCTTCACTAGATTTTCGTAAACGGTCCCAATTCCTATTGTAACGCTATTGATAGCATTCCCAATATTGTGGAGCAACGTATCGACAATCTCCAGCCTGCCCTGCGTGTAAGCGCGGGCGAGGGCTTCCTCCGTTCGCTTGCGCTCGGTGACATCGCGGAAAACGATAACGCCTCCTCTTCGTTTACCTGATTCATCTTGCAATGGTCTACCAGCAACTTCAATGTAGACACCCTGTGGCACCTTTTCATTACGTATAAACATTTCAACGTTGTCCGAAAACTCACCGTGAATCGCACGCGTGAGCGGAAATTCATCTGACGGAAAGGGAGTGATAGTATCGGGAAGAAACAAACCGTATTTTTCAGGCAATTCATTAAGCATTGTATCCATAGCAATATCAATAAGCCCTTCAGCTTCCGGGTTGAAAAACAAAAATTTCCCCGTTTCATCGGCAACAATCACACCATCGCCCATACTATCCAAGATAGATTGCAAGATTCGGGTTTGGCTCTGTAAGGCATCTGCCGTCAACCTCAATGCCTCCTCCGCCTCTTTACGTCTAGTGATATTACGGAAGACTAGAACGACGCCGGTTGTATTTTTTTTGTCGTTTCTGATGGGAGCAGCACTGTAATCAATAGGAGTCTTTTTGCCATCACGGGCAGCGAGTATATTTGGTTCCGCGAGACCGACAATAATTCCGCTCTGGAGTGCTTCCATGATATGTGTCTGAATGGGAGTGTCTGTTTCTTCGCTGATAACATTAAAGACTTCTTCCAGATCTTTGCCAAAGGCCTCCTCCTGCTGCCAACCCGTCAGATCTTCGGCAACGGAATTGATAAATTGGACACGCTCATTTTCGTCGGTAGCGATTACGGCATCACCGATACTTCTCAGAATGGTCGAAAACCACTGTTCGCTCTCCTTAACTCTCCTCTCCATCTCATGCCTGTAAAGCGCGATCTCAATGTTAAGGTGCAATCTCCTTTCAGCGAACGGTTTGAGCACATAGCCAAAAGGTTCGGCTATCTGTGCACGTTGCAGCAGGCGTTGATCTACGTAAGCTGTTAGGTATACCACAGGAATATTGAAACGGGCACGCATCTGTTGAGCAACAGCTATCCCGTCCATATCTCCTGCCAACATCATATCGATCAGTGCCAAATCTGGATGCGCCTCTGCTGCTTTTTGCATCGCAGCCTCCCCGGACGAAACGACAGCACAAACGCCATATCCCAAACTTTTCAACAGATGTTCAATGTACCCAACAACATCGCTATCATCTTCAACAATCAGTATCTGTTTTGCCATTGTTATATGTACCTTTTCTTTTGATATTACTGCAGAACGACACAGCTCCTATCCCGGAATCATCACGAAAAATCGCTTGCCTCTAACCAAACTTTCTGATACACTTTGATAGTGTTAACGCGCTGTAAGTGATCACGACGTGCGAAATTAGACAGCCTCCTTCTGTTACAGGTTTAATTAAATTTCACAATCACACAAAAATGTACCTGATGCTGAAGGGAGCACACGCTTACCTTGTACGTCGCTGACTTGCGTTGCACGATAGGTTATGCTTCCCAAGTCTTCCACCCTTGGATAAGTGATTCAACCTTTTAAGATGGCGGGACGAACTCTCCACAAAATGCGTTTTATGTTTCGTTTCACGAAAGGAGGTCAGATGAAATGCTCGAAAGACTGCAAGAACAACGAATCCTAGCGATGTTTATTGATTTTGAAAACCTCGCTATCGGATTTGAGCAGAAACAGACGGAGAAAAAGAGGCGCGAGGAACAGGTTGCTTTTGATGTTCAGAAAGTTTTGGGACGCCTTGTGGAAAAGGGAAACGTCGTTGTCAAAACCGCTTACGCCGATTGGCACCGCTTTTTTAAGCACCGACAATCACTCCACGAAGCTGGCATTGAGTTAATTGAAATTCCAAGACGTTCAAGGAGCGGTAAAAATTCAGCGGATATTCGCCTATGCGTTGATGCCATCGATTTGTGCTACTCAAAGGAACATATCGACACCTTCGTCGTTATTTCGGGGGATAGCGACTTCGCACCACTTGTTTCTAAACTCAAGGAGAACGGAAAGTATGTCATTGGGATGGGACTGAAAGAATCTACCTCAAGTCTCCTGAGCGAAAACTGCGATGAGTTCATCTATTATGAGGAACTTGAACAAGATGAGACCACAGATCAGCGGACTGAACCGAATATCCCAAGGGAGCTACGAGATGTCTTCGATCTACTATTCAGCACTATACGTGGACTCATCCGTGAAAACCATGAAGTCCTATGGTCTTCAATGATCAAAGATACAATAAAGCGGAAGAGTCCCTCCTTCAGCGAATCTTCTTGCGGATTCAAATCTTTTAGCGAACTGTTAGAAGATGCGGAACGCAGGGGGTTTATCACGCTGGAGAAAAACCCACGCAGTGGCACGTACGTCGTTGCGGGTTTCACCGAAAAGATGAAGTAGCTGATCGAATCCTTTCAGACGCTTTGAACCTTTGAGATAAGAGATTACTAAAAATGGGCGAGGTTTTAGGTTTTTCCAACATATCACCTCATATTCGCCGCCTATTGCAAGAGATTGGGAGGTTTGGGGAAGAGACATCCCAGTCCGTCTATGTCGTTGGAGGTTTTGTCCGAGACCTCCTCATCGGGCGCGAGAATTTAGATATTGATATTGTTGTGGAAGGAGACGCGGTTGATTTTGCCTGCCAGCTTGCTGAAGTGTGGGAAGGCAAGGTACAGGCATATCACCAATTCAAAACTGCGGCCATCACTCGGCTCGATGGGTTGAAACTCGATTTCGTCAGCGCACGCAACGAAACTTATCCAAGCCCCGGAGCGTTACCTTCAGTTGAATATGGTACAATTGTGGCGGACCTCCGTCGGCGCGATTTTTCAATCAACGCTCTCGCTATGCGACTTCAGCCCGATACTTTTGGCGAGATTGTTGACTGTACGGATGGACTACAGGATTTACGCTCCGGACGCATTCGTGCCCTGCATGAGCGGAGTTTCATCGACGACCCAACCCGAATTTTCCGGGCGATACGGTATGAAGGACGTTACAATTTTCAGATTGTTGAAGGCGATCGGAAGCGGATACTTGATGCAATCAAGCAGGGGGTACTGAATCCAATCAGTGGGCAGCGCATCCGAAACGAAATTGACCACATATTGTCGGAAGAAACCGCGCTGCAAATGGTTAATCGGATGGACGAATTTGATCTCTTTGACGCCATCCATCCGACTTGGAAAATCTCTCCAAATTTTGATGCGCTCTGGAGGGCTGCCGGTCAAGCGATTAAATGGGCATCAACCTCTCTCCCAAATGATCCGATTAACACAAGGGCAATACTTTGGATGACGCTGCTGACTGCCGTGGATTCAATTGAAGTTATTAGCAGTCGGTTGGGACTGGAAAATGAGTTGTGCACCAAACTTAGGGCTCAAACGCAGTTAGAACACGATTTGAATGCGCTCTCGGTATCTTCCAAACCGAGTGAAGTTTATCAATTGTTAAATCCTTATCCCCTAGAGCCGATCGTTTTTGTACTGACGCAACCGAACCAACCCGCTTGGCGCGTGGAAAAGATGAACAATTATCTAACACATCTGAAAAACGTTCAACCCTTAGTTACTGGCAATGACCTCATTCAACAAGGCTTAAAACCGAGTCGAGCGTTCTCGGATTTGCTGTGGAAGGCGTTTGCCGCACAGTTAAACGGAGAAGTATCAATCACACAGGAAATCTACCAACTTTTGGATATTGAAAAATAATGTTTGACATTAGCCCCGAAAAAGTCAGCCTTGCCATCCTTCGCGTCTGTCAATTTATCGTTTTGCTCACCTTTCATGAATGGGGACATGCGAAATCCGCCAATATGCTCGGCGATCCAACCGCCGAAGACGAAGGCAGAATGTCATTCAATCCCGCGGTACATATTGATCTAATAGGAACAATCTTTCTGCCGTTGCTCGGTACTTTATTTGGCGGAGCATTTTTTGGTTGGGCGAAACCCGTGCCCGTCAATCCGCGCAATTTGAGAAACCCCAAACGTGACCTTATGATTATTGCCGCAGCGGGTCCCGTCATGAACATTCTCTGCACTATCGTCATCTTGGGCATCGCTAAACTCTTAAAGGTAACAATTGGATTCCCCGAAATGGGATCGGTCACGCAATTCCAACTTTACAAAATTTTGCTAATTCAGAGTGGGATCATCAGCATTTTTCTGGCAGTATTCAACATGCTGCCTCTGTTCCCGCTTGATGGATTTAGCGTCGTATATGGGTTGCTGCCGTGGCGGCAGGCGCAAGCATTTGCAAGGTTGCGCCCCTACGGGATGATCATTCTAATGTGCATTATTTTTGTGCCCGACTTGCTAAACCTGCGAAACCCGGTTTTTTGGTTTATCGGAACAGTCTCTTACGGTATTTTTGATCTGATCGCAACCCTTGTGGGTTTGAGATGAGTCCGAGAGAAAAATGAATTTGGAGGCAACAACAGAAATGCAAAAAACGCGATTAGTGACTGGCGTTCGTCCAACAGGACCGCTACATATTGGACATCTCGAAGGGATGCTGACCAACACAGCAAGTCTGCAAGACAAATACGAATGTTACCCGTTTATCGCAGACTGGCATGCACTCACCGATATAACTGATACCTCAAACCTTCCCGAATACACATTGAACGCAGCGATCGATTGGTTGAGCGCGGGGATTGATCCAGACAAGAGCACCCTCTTCGTTCAATCACACGTCCTCGAACATGCGGAACTCGCCACCTTACTCACAATGGTTACACCGGTAGCTTGGCTTGAGCGATGTCCAACGTACAAAGACAAAGTTCAAGACATCACTCAACGCGAGGGACCCTCGACCGGCTTACTAGAATATCCGGTGTTGATGACAGCAGATATCATTGTTTACAAAGCAGAAATGGTAACGGTTGGAGCGGATAATGTCGCCCATCTCGAAATTTCGAGGGAAATTGTTCGCCGATTCAATAATATCTACGGCGAGGTTTTCCCGGAGCCAAAGCCGATGCTGACAGAAGCCTCTGGGTTGCCAGGGCTTGATGGTCGCAAGATGAGTAAGAGCTACGGTAATGCCATTCAGTTATCAGATCCACCTGAAGCAACGCAGCAAAACCTGATGAAGATGGTAACAGATCCGGGACGGGTACGTCGTAATGACCCCGGCAATCCCGATGTCTGTCCCGTCTTCGCATATCATAAGGTCTATAACTCCGACGAAGTGCCGCAGATCGATAAGGATTGCCGTTCCGCCGCAATCGGATGTGTTGATTGCAAACGGAATCTTAGCGAAAAGCTAATCACTAAGTTGACGCCGTTTTACGAAAAACGCGCGGAGTGGGCATCCAAGCCGAAAGCCGTCCGTGATGTCCTCGCCGATGGAGCGAGGCGGGCAAAAAAGGTCGCTCAAGAAACAATGGCAGAAGTTCGATCTGCAATGAAGTTAGCGTAAAACTTGACGCCGAAGCAAACGAATTGGAGAGGAAAACATATGGCATCCGTAAAGACTACCATCGTCCAGATTGGTGACTCTCAAGGTATTCTTATACCAAAGCACCTAATAGAACAATGCCACCTACAGGAAGAGGTCGAACTAGAACCGAGAGGAAATTACCTAATCATTAAGGCACTAACTACACCAAGAGCCGGCTGGGTTGAGATGTTTCGCAAGATGGCAGAACAGGGTGATGATGTAATGCTGGATGAAGAGACACGCTTGGAAACAACATGGGACCGGGAAGAATGGCAATGGTAATTGAACGTTTTGAGGTTTATTTGGTCAATCTTGATCCGACTCAAGGTCGAGAGATCCAAAAAACGCGATCCTGTCTTGTCATTTCGCCGAATAAAATAAATCATCAGAATTCTTCGGGATGGAGCCCCCACACTTTAGTGTGTGGGAGGAAATCCCGCCTCCTTTTTGCTTGAAACATATTGTGAGTATGTTAAAATTGCCTTGTCCTTCGTGGGAAAGCTTCAGCCCTAACACCCGTTAGGATTTCCCACATCTCCACTGAAACGGATATGAAGGGCAAGGACAATCGTATGAAAAAGACTTATGAATATCGCGCCTATCCTACAACGAAACAACAAAAGCTCTTTACCGTCTGGTTAGCATTACTGCGTACTGTTTACAACCAAGCCCTTGCGTGGCGTATCGAAGCATACCAAGCCACCGGGCTAACAGTTAAATGGACGACACAAGCCAACGCTTTGCCAGATTTTAAGCATGAATCTGAGGCTTATGCCGGCCTTCACAGCGATGTGCTTCAAGATGCCATGCGCCGTTTGGATAAAGCATACAAAGCATTCTTCCGTCGTGTCAAAACGGGTGATGAACCGGGCTTTCCACGCTTCAAGAGCGAAGGACGGTATCGGTCAATGACTTTCAGCCACTTGGCAAAGCGACTGATTCGCAATGTCGATATGAAATATGCCCGTGTGGTTGTCCCCAAAGTCGGACACCTGAAGGTTCGATATCACCGCCCGTTGCCGGAGGGCAAAATTAAGACGTTGACCATTTCCAAGAAGGCGTCCGGTTGGTATGCCACAATCGTCGTTGAGGTGCCAGCCCCGGTGGAAGTCTCCGTTAATACCACGCTGGGTGTGGATGTTGGATTGAACTCGTTTGTCGTTGATTCTGATGGCGAACGCATTCCTAACCCATGCCACTATCGCAAGTCTGAAAAGAAACTCGGCAAACATCAGCGTGTATTGTCTCGGCGCAAAAAAGGGAGCAAACGTCGAGCGAAACAGCGCGAGATTGTCGCCCGTACCCATCAACGGATAGCGAATCAGCGCAAGGACTTCCAGTTTAAGGCGGCGCATCGCATTGTTGAACGTTGCGATGAAGTGGCTGTAGAAGACCTGAAAATCAGGAACATGCTCAAGAACCATCACCTCGCCAAGAGCATATCCGACGCGGGGTGGGGCAGTTTTCGGTTGAAACTGCAAAGCAAAGCTGCAAATGCTGGCAAGCAGTTTACCAAGGTAAAGCCTCACCATACAAGTCAGAAATGCTCCAGTTGTAATGAGGTTGTACCAAAGAAGTTGTCGGTTCGGACTCACGATTGCCCCTATTGCGGACTGGTAATTGACCGTGATCATAACGCTGCAATCAACATCAAAAAGGCTGCTGTAGCCTTGCGTGGAGGTGTGGTGGTAGCTAACACCCCCGAAACCCCTGCTCAGACGGGGACAGAAGCGCGGAACCCAATAAATCCCGGGGAGCGGGTAACAAGCCCCAGCCCTTCAGGGTGGGGTAACTGACTACATTGGAACAATCATCATCGCCCCGATGCCGACAAAAGGTAGAGATTATCCCACTCGTGTACCTGTTACTTTTCAAGGCAAAAACGGGCAGATCGTTCTCGACCAGATTCGCACTGTGGATAAGACCCGATTGTTTAGACAGCTAGGACAGATTGATGAAAACACGGCGCAAAGGGTCCTCGAGGTGTTAGCCGAAATATTCGCTCCATAGAAAGGGAATAAGGTAGTCTGTATGGGCCCTACAACCCCAACTACTAATCTCCAACCGCTAAAACCTATTTATGCAGTTAAACTAGATATCTTTGAAGGTCCCTTAGACCTGCTGCTCCATCTGATCCAACAGAACGAGATGGACATCACAGATGTCTCAATTGCAGAAATTACGGAGCAGTATCTAGAATATCTCAACTTAATGGAGATGCTAGATCTCGATGTTGCATCGGAATTCCTAGTTATGGCAGCTACGCTGCTTCATCTCAAGTCCCAAATCATTCTCCCCTCAACGAACTCGGATGAATCCTATACTTTCAGGGGCCGGGAAGAACTGGTTAGGCAGCTTTTGGAGTACAAGCAATTTAAGGAAGCCGCCCAAACGCTAGATTACTACGCAACGAACCACGAGAAAGTCTATGGCCGCAGCGTAGATTCATACGCAGATGTAGAAGATTTGCGGGAAATACAGATTAAAGCAACACTCTTCGATCTGCTTTCTGTCTTTAAGTATGTAACCGAGCGGGAATTTGCGGTTGATGACCATTATGAGGAAATTCAGGAAGAAGAGATTACCGTTGAAGAAAAGATGGAGTTTCTAGAGCGCAAGCTTAACGCCGGCGAGCAGATCCGGTTCGATGAACTGTTTTCAGAGTTTGCCAGCAAGCTTGAGCGAATCGTTACATTTTTAGCAATTTTAGAACTGATACGTCTCCAGCGAATCGTCGCTGTCCAATCGGGGCACTTCGATAATATTTATATCGTTAAGCGTGATGCGTAAAATGCCATATTTATCATCTAAAGGCAAATTGTTCGATGACAGAAATAAAAACAGACCTTTATCTTGGGGATTGCTTAGAGGTACTCGCCAATTTTGAGACAGATTCATTCGACCTGATTATGACATCGCCCCCTTATGCAGACCGTCGAGCCAAAACGTATGGCGGAGTCAATCCCGATGAATATGTCAATTGGTTTATGCCTCGCGCTGAAGAATTTTTACGGGTCCTCAAGCCCTCTGGCACGTTTGTTCTGAATATTAAAGAGAAAGCGGTTGATGGAGAGCGGCATACTTATGTTCTCGAACTGATACTTGAGATGAGAAGGCAGGGCTGGCTGTGGACAGAGGAGTTTGTCTGGCATAAGAAAAATTCTTATCCGGGCAAATGGCCAAACCGATTTAGAGATGCGTGGGAAAGATGTTTACAGTTTAATAAAAACAAGAAATTCAATATGTATCAAGAGGCGGTTATGGTGCCGATGGGGGATTGGGCAGAGAGAAGGTTGAAGCGTCTCAGTGAGACAGATCAGAGCCGGGACACATCGAAAGTGGGAAGCGGATTTGGTAAGAATGTTTCAAATTGGCTAGATCGAAAAATGGCGTATCCGACGAATGTTTTGCACTTAGCAACCGAAACGGGAAATCGAAAACACAGTGCTGTCTTTCCCAAAACGTTGCCCGAATGGTTCATTAAACTCTTTACGCAAGAAAATGATTGGGTGCTCGATCCGTTTGCAGGTGCCGGTACGACCTGTCAGGTCGCTCAAACGTTGTTAAGAAATTCCGCCGGCATTGAGATTTTGCCTCAATATTATCAGTTGGCAAAGGAAAATATCAAACCGAAACAATATATGCTATTTGAAGAGGCTCAACATGAAACCCATTACACAACAGGAGATTATTGATTATGTTGAGGTGAACATTCAAGTCTTTCACCAAAGAAGGTTAGATAAGCTCCAAGAATTGAAACTGATGGATGTCATCAAACGAAAAAATCCCTATCTATTCAAGGCGAAAGACATTAACACGGCACAAGACTTTGTTAAGACTATTTTGGACGCTTTTCTGTCCTCACAAGAAGAAGGGATTTTTGGCGGGTTTCTGGAGGAGCTCGCGATTTTTATATGTTCAGAGGTATATGGTGGTCAGAAATCCTCAGCAGAGGGGATCGATTTAGAGTTTGAAAAAGATAGTATAAGGTATATTGTATCAATAAAATCTGGACCAAATTGGGGAAACAGCAGCCAAATCGCAAAACTCCGGGATAACTTCGGAAAGGCTAAACGAATTCTCCGCACAAACATATCATCGGCGAATGTTGTCGCTGTTAATGGTTGCTGCTATGGAAAAGATCGAAAGCCAGATAAGGGCAACTACTTAAAGTTGTGCGGACAACAATTTTGGGGATTTATTTCAGGTGATGAAAATCTTTATACTGGTATAATTGAGCCTCTAGGGCATCAAGCGAAAGAAAAAAATGAGCAGTTTATGCAAGAGTATGCTAAAGTCATCAACAAGTTTACCGCTGAATTCATCGGAACATTCTGCGACACTAATGGTAGCATACTTTGGGAAGAAATCGTCAAATTTAATTCAGCAAGGACCACATCTTAAAAACCAATCCTAAACCCAATGGAACTTCGCCCATGTCTGACACCCAATATCCACTCATTATGGACGTAGCTAGCGCGCCAGTACATAACCCAGACGAAATCAAGCCAATCCTCGAAGCCGTTCTGTTCGCTGCCAGTGAACCGATTTCGTTGGAGCAGTTCCGCCAATTGTTCGATGACATATCCACTTGGCAAATCCGCCAACAACTCATGCAGTTGCGGGATGAGTATCAGGAAACGAATCGCAGCTTTCAACTCATTGAGATTGCCAACGGATTTCAGATTTGTACACACGCTGAATATCACCCGTGGATTGAAAAATTTCACACTCGCCAGATCCGCGTCAAACTCTCGCCTTCCGCCCTAGAAGCCCTCGCTATTGTCGCCTATAAACAGCCCGTGACCCGATCCGAAGTTGAGGAGATTCGCGGTGTCAACAGCGATAGTGTCTTGAATTCGTTGATTGAAAAGCGGATGGTTCGCATCGCCGGACGGAAACCCGGTCCAGGGCGCTCACTCCTGCTTGCGACTACCGATGAATTTCTGGAACAGTTCGGATTGAAGGATCTATCGGCACTCCCCTCAATGGAGGAGATTGAAGAGATCTTGAATCAGTCGGATGACGAGTAGTTCCCTGAACGCGGAACCCGGATGGACTCGGATTTTGTTGCGCTCAATTGGCAACACCGTTCCATTCTCAGCCCAAGGCGGAGTAAGAGTAATAAAATTTAAATCCGGAGAATTCTAATGGCGTATTATTTGGTTACAGGCGGCTGTGGGTTCATTGGATCTCACCTTGTTGAAGCCCTTGTGCAAAAAGGAGAGCGTGTACGTGTGTTCGATAACTGTTCAACAGGTAAAGCCAAGAACATCGCGCACGTCAAAGATCAAGTTGAATTTGTAGATGGGGATCTGCGGGAGCTTGATGCTGTGCATCAGGCGGTTGCAGGGGTTGACTATGTCTTTCACCAAGGTGCCCGGCCCTCGGTCGCCAGATCTGTTGCGGATCCCATTTTGAGCAATAATGTGAATATCAACGGCACTTTGAACCTCCTTGTTGCAGCAAGAGATGCGGGGGTAAAACGCGTTGTCTATGCAGCCTCTTCGTCAGCTTATGGAAATATACCAACACTCCCCAGATCTGAGACGCTCTCTCCACAACCCGCCTCCCCTTACGCCATTACCAAATATGTTGGCGAATGTTACTGTCGAGTTTTCACGCAAGTTTTCGGTTTAGAAACGGTCGCTCTACGATACTTTAACATTTTCGGACCCCGTCAGGATCCAACATCTCAATACTCGGCGGTTATCCCCAAGTTTATTCACGCTTATCTACACGGCAACTCCCCGGCAATCGAGGGTGATGGTGAACAGTCGAGAGATTTCACCTACATTGCAAACGCGGTCCATGCCAACCTGCTCGCGTGTCATGCAGAAGGAGTTGCAGGAGAGGTATTTAACATCGGCTGTGGTCAGCAGACATCAATCAACAGGCTTGCGAGCCTTATCGGAGAGATGATGGAAACCGATGCCAAACCTGTCTATACACCGTCGCGCCCCGGTGATGTTCGACATTCTCGTGCGGACATCCGTAAAGCACAGCAACTACTTGGCTATGAACCAAAAGTCGAACTCAAAGCAGGTTTGCGCCGAACCATTGACTGGTTTCTCCAGCGATGTGATGCGTGAAACCCTATCAATCCCATCTTTATATGAAAATACGTCACACACCCTTTCCATCATTCAATTCTCAATCAAACCATCAGGCGGAAAAAATGGAACCATGTCGAGGTAGGCTCATCTTTTCGATCATCGTTATATTCATCGTGCTTTTCTCCGACCAAATCTGGGCACAACAATCCACACCAACCGAAACTAATGAAGAAATGATCGAAGATTTTGCGGAACGCGCAACGAGTGGACTGAAGGGAAGGGTAATTTGGGACGGACAAGATCTATCACAGACGACTGTACAGGTTTATAAGGACAAAGACTTACAGAATCTTTACACCGGCGTAACACAGTTGAACAGTGGTGAATTTGAAGTCCGCGTTGAGCCGGGGCACTACTATCTTGTTGCCTTTGTGGACCTGAATCGCTCCGGCAAATTTGATACCGGTGATGGCATGGGGATTTTCGGTATCACAAACTGGGATGATTCAAACCAACAGAAACAGATCGTCAAGGTCACAGATCGTCAAGTAATCAGAGCACTTGATATTATTATCACAGCAAGAATGCAGAAGATGGACGGACAAGAACAAATTGTCTCGCTATCTGACTACCGAGAAGACCCACTCGACCAATTTAAGTCGGAATTGGAGATGATTTCGTCTGGTATTAAGGGACAGGTGACGTATGAAGGGCAGGCATCGTTCAAAAATGCGCTTGTTTTTGCCTACACAGATCTGTCATGGAAATACCGCGCCGCAGAAACGCAGGTTGCAGCAGATGGCAACTTCACACTCAATCTACCGCCGGGAAAGTATTACTTGATGGCTATCATCAATAGGAATAACACCAACCTTTTTGATTCAGGAGATGCTTTCGGTATCTACGGCATCGCAGATCTGCGCGAATCCCAAGCGTTTCCTCAACCTGTATTGGTTAGTCCTAACCAATTCGTCTCAGACCTTCAGATCGCAATCACAGGGCAACAGATGATGAGTGGGCAGGTTGTTCCCGTGGACGAACTTGCGGAGGAAGTAGGTCCCGTTGGCATGGCAACAGCACAAGTCTCCGGCAAGATGAGATGGACAGGGAATTCGTTAAAAGGAGGCGTTATTCAAGTTTTCCGGGAGGCGGCACTATTCAGGGAGGTGCATCAGGTTGGAGTGAGCGAGGATGGGAAATTCAGTCTTCAACTCCCGCCGGGGGATTATTATCTCATAGCAAACATTGATGCAGATGGCAATGGAAGATATAGTTCAGGAGATGGGCTTGGCGGCTATGGCACTGCGGATATCACAACCGCTCCTCCATCTGCATTGACCGTAGCGGCAGGGACAAATCCTGAAATCACAATTTTTGTGAGTGCACGGTATAACGCGGCTGGACAACTGGAAGCAATTGCTGAAGGTGCCATCGACTTGAGCCAAGCTAATAGCGGCGGCATCTCTGGTCAGATTCGGTGGGATGGGAAGGTATTTAAGGAAGGAATTCTCTCGATTTCAGAGACACCTGACTTTCGGTCACCCGTCGCAATCTCCTTAAATTTGGAGGACGATGGACGCTATGAGGTTTCCGTACCACCGGGAGATTACTACGTTATGGCGGTTGTCGATCTTGATGGAGATCGAAAATCGGGCTTACGGGATGGCGTTGGTATCTATGGCACGCGGCATCCCGTCCGCAGCAAAGATCTACAACGGGTCTCTGTGTTTTCAGACTATATCACGCCACACATCAATATTGAAATCTTCGCTATGTACATTGATGTAGAGGGTAATATCGCCGAAATCGAGGATGGTGGTCGCTCCGAGATTAAACTCCAATATGGCGTGCCCGAAGATGTTTTCCAATTTACCCGTTTCGGCCGTCAAATCGAGGAGTGGTGCTATTGGACTCAAGGCGTTCGCTTCCGTTTTGAAGCCATCGGAGCCGGTTGGAAATTGCAGACCAGGAAAGATTTTGAACCGACACCTGAAGCACTCGAACAACTGAAACAACTTGAGCAGCAGCCACAACAACCGAGCACCGATGAACCTGAGACAACCCCGCTAAACGTCCTGCTCTACTACAGCTTTGACGACATCATCTGGGAATGTATGCCGACAATTGGCATACAACGACCATTGGCAAGGGGCAGACGACCAACCATTTCTTTGGATGGCAGACTGACCCATCTAGACCTAGAGGGAAACGTCATCCTCCACGATTCAGATGCTCCGCAGGGCAGATTATTGCTTGACAGACGTGAACTGGCAACCGATGTAACTATCTCGCCGGATGGCGCATACCTCGCGTTTGCGAGGCAGGAGATGGAGCGACAACACATCTACATTCGACATATTGCGAGTCAGGAAGAAATCCCTATACCCTCGACAGCGCAAGAGATGTTTACACCCGCATGGAATCGAACCGGAGAACTGTTAGCGTACAGTACAAAGGGAAGTATCGAAAATCCAGAAGCGGGCACGGACCGGAATATCTATACCTACGCTTATGTAAGCAGGCGTGTTGACCCCATCAGTATAGGACCCGAAGATGATGCAGAACCTGCGTGCTCCCCATCAGATCCGAATCTCCTCGCCTTTTCCCGCGCAGAAGGGCAGCATCGCCAGATCTGGCTTGTTGAGTTGAATCCAGAAGGAAAACCGAACGCACAACAATTGACCCGCTACGGCGGCGAAAAGCCGGTTTGGTTGCCTGACGGGTCAGCAGTCCTTTACGAAACGAACGGTCAACTTTGGCAAATTTCGAAGGACGCATCGAAAAACCGACCGGTGATGTTCAACGGACAGGTAGTTTTTGGACACGAGCCGTATACGATCCCCCCGCCGATTCAGTGATACGTATTTACCCACCTCTTGCAAATGTAACAGCACAATTTAACAATCCGCCCCCGCACTAAAATGTCTTGCGATAAAACCTAGAGAACGTCAGGATTTCTCGGTTGCAAGGGCTCACCGACTATGGTAAAATGAATCTGTTGTTTTTACCGGTCTGGACAATACATCCCTTGATTCCCTCAAGTCTGAAACTTGGATTTTCTATCAATAGTTTTGGAACAGAACGCAATGTTTCCCATTTTTTTCGATAAATAATTAATCTTCACTTGAGAATCATACGTCATCACCTACATGAGGGGTGCTCATAATTATTGTCTGAATCAGGATTGTCAGGATTTAAGGATTTTCAGGATTAGATGGCTCAAATTGACACCGATGAGCATTTGAGGCGAGGGCACCATTATTGACACGATGCTGCATCGCGAGGCAAAGCAAGCTGAATCACCGATTAAACAGATGACATAGAAAACAGGGACGCTCATTCATAACAAATCGTGCAAAGAAACCGAGTTTTCAGGAAAAAACTCGGTTTCGCTGAACTATTCTGCACTTTCTTTTGACATGAGCGAACCTATTTATGAGCACCCGTGAACTACATGAATACATAGATTAAAATTGATTCAAACAGAAAAAGATAAACACTCAAATTAAGGAGACGCTTCAAAATCATGGCAAACAAAAACAGCGTCGTCAGAGTTGGCGTTATAGGTCCGGGTGGCGCAGGACGTGGAAATACGCTCGCCTTTGCCACACGAGACGATGTTGAGATTATCGCGGCAGCTGATAACAATAAGCAAAGTCTTGATGCCTTAGAAAAAGGATTGCGGGAACGGGTAGAAGGCTATCAGGAGAACAGCTTCAAACGTTATGTCGGCGAATACGAGTTCATTGAGATGTTGAACAGGGAAGACCTCGACATCATTGGGGTCTTCTCACCGCATTCTCTGCACGATATCCATGTTAAGTACGCTCTGCGGTCAGGGCACCATGTTCTGGTAGAGAAACCGATGGCAAACGTCGTTGGTGATGCAATGGCTATCACCAAGATTGCGATGGGCAGCGGCTTACATCTAGTCGGTGGCTACCAACGGCACTATGAGGACACCTACATCGCTGGAAAACAGGCGATTGCCAAAGATTTAATCGGTGCCATCCAGAAGTTTGATGTCTATCTCGCCCAACGTTGGGGCGGGGGCGGCTGGCGCGGCGATCCACGGTTCTCCGGCGGTGGTCAACCCAACGACTCTGGAAGCCATTTACAGGATATCTTCCTCTGGATGACAGGTTTATTACCAAAGGAAGTACACGGCACAACTGACATGAATTTTGAAGACGACGCAGGTCAACTTGTGCTGAAGTCTGTCGAAATTAACTCCAACACGAATGTCACAATGGACAACGGTGCGAGCGGCACGATTACTATCCTTGGTAATACGCGTACCGGTTTTGAAGAATGGGTTATTTTGGAAGGTGATGAGGGAACGTTGGAGATTAAAGGTGGCCTCCGATTTATTCCAAAAGGTGGCGAACCCCAACCCTTAGAATTCCAGCGTCCCAAAGGATATCCCCAAAGCAAAATCGATCAACTCGTTGGCTTAGTCAAGGGGAAATATGACACAAACTACACCTCTGGAATCAACGGTATTCGCACCAGTTGGCTGACCAATTCGATCCTTGAAGCGGGAAAACAGCCAGAAGAGCCAAACTTGATTAACTGTGATACGATCCTCGAAAAAGAAGGATATAATCGCCAGTCTGTGTTAAACCTCATTGACGAATGTGCCTCAAGACAGATGTACTAGATTCTTATCTGAGGAAAAAAGAGGAAATTTACACCAAAACAGATGAACAACCCCATGAAGGATGCCCAACGTCAGCAAAAGTATCAACTGTACGTTATAATGAGGAGGGAGGATAAACCGTGAAAACTGTTAAATCTTATATTCTCGTTTCACCCATTATGCGGATAACCGCTCTCACGATGATATCCATCATTGCGATGCTGACTCAATATTCGTGTCTTTCAGCGAGTACGCAAAGACAAGCAGAAAAACTCGCCCATGAGAAAAATTATCAGGGCGCAATTGATGCCTATCAGGCGGTCATCAATACCAAAGCCGGAACACCAGAGGCTTACCGCGCGCAATTAGGTCTCGCTAGGCTATACATCGACAAGATGGATCAACCTCAACTGGGTGTTAAGGCTTATCGGGACCTCATCGCTGCTGCGCCTGATAGCGGCGAAGCCGCCGAGGCACACTATCGCCTAGGAATTTACCACTTTAGAATAAAGGATTATGAATCAGCGCAACAGTCTTTTGACGCTATCGTTAACAAATTTCCGAACCTAGGGAATCTGAGCCACAACGCTCAACTGATGCTGGCAAAAAGTTATGAGGAAACTGGAGCCTATAAGAAAGCGATCGCAACCTACGATAATATCGTAAATCGTCATCCAGAAAGCGACCGCGCCGCCCAAGCACTAACCAATAAAGCAAAAATCCAAAAGGAATATTTGAAAGACAGGATCGCAGCGGAACAAACCTACCAATCCCTCATCAAACAGTATAACAACGTCGAAGGGGCGGAAGAAACAATTGACGACGCCAGACGGGAACTTCAATCGATGGGTGCGCGTGTCCCGCAGCCGGAGATTGACTCGGGCACATCGCAGGATCGCGCACAAGAGCGGCGGATGAAGCGTCGTGAGCGTGACCGTCCGCGGGGTGGGACTGAACTGAGTCCTGCAATGGGCTATGATGCATACGGGAACTCCGGTTTCGGTATAATCCCCGAAGAGGTCATTAGAGAATTCGGAAACCCTTGGGAAGGCGGGGGGCATGGACGATCAGGACAGAACGATGATGAAACACAAACGATGATTAAAGTGGTTGCAGACATCAATTTTCTTATCCAGAAATATCGGAATGCAGGGACACTGTACTTTCGCGCGATCGAAGTAGCGAAAGAGAGCCATAAAAAAATCGATCCCTATGACTATATCCGTCTATCGATCTGCTACCGCAAAGTGGGCATGCACCAACGGGCGATTGAAACACTGAAAGAAGGCGCGAGAAACAATGTAACGGTGCTTGAAGCGGTTATCACCTCGTCCACAAACAAGTACCAAGATGGAGAATACGAAAGCGTGCTTGAGGCACTTCAGCCTATCACGGGGTTGGACCGGACCAAAGATCCGGAAATCTACTGGCGACTCGGATTAGCCTACGAAAAGATGGGGGATCTGCACAAATCCGTTGAGTCCTTCGAGCGCAGCATTGCTAGTGATACGGATTATATCGATCCGATCCAAAGTCTCGCCGAAATACTGAACTACCAACTCAAAGAGAGAGAGAGGGCAATCATCTTTCAGGATATAATTGATACCAAAGGTCATACCTCAATTGGTGAGAAAGAGCTAGGAGATATATGTTATAAATACGGTAACTACCTCCGATCGAAATCGAAATATGAAGCGGCGGTGCGCATTGCCCAACGTGAAAAAGAAAACGGTGACATCTCTCCATCTGAAAGGCGGAATCTCAATAACCAGATCTTATACGCAAAGATACATGCGGCGATGGCAGACCATCAAAACGGCAGAGCCCTCCAAGCACAAGAGCAAATAGACACCCTCGCTGCTGAACACCCCAACCATCCCCTGATAGCCTACGGTCGTGGACAGATGGCGTTGCTCAAGGGCGATGTCGAAACCGCGATTGCCACTTTTGAAACAACGATAGAAAAAGATCCGGCTTCTGATGCCGCACCCATCGCGCTCGGCGAATACTATCTCTCACAGAAAAATCCTGACACAGCAATCGGGGTGTGGGAAGGGGTGCTCAAGACCTATCCACAAAACCATGGAGTACGTCGTCGTCTTAACGCCCTGAAACAGCAACGTGAGGCACAAGCGGCTGAAGCGGATGCAAATTCCGATCAATCGGGACAAACCGCTGCCCTGACGACGAAAAAACGACAGAGTTTCTTACCTGCAAAGCGACGAACAATCTATCCGGGAAATCGCATCCCGAAATCGCAGCTACCGTCCGCACTCTTCGTGGGATTGAACGAAGACCAAGTCATCGAAAAGTACGGAGAACCCATCGAAATTCTTGATCCACCTCCGAACCTTCCCAACGCTACAAAGCGATTTGCCTATGGTGCACTTGTGCCGGGTATGTCTAGCACCTTCAGTCTGGAGGGGACAGAGTTTATCTTCGACGAAAATGGTGTTCTGGGATACCACAAAGTTTATTTCGGGGATGTCAACGCACTGGTGGGAGGTGGCAGCGAGTATCCCGCACTGGTCAGTGAAATTCCTGATGAGTTGAAATCAACACTTTGCGATGTTATCAACGAGCAAGTCTTTGAAGCAAAAAAGTATAATCTCATCGTCCAAAAGGCACAAGTTGTCTGGGAACTCAATAATGAACGATGGTGGGCAACGGTACACGCAACTTTTCCAGCTAGAGATTTTACTTCTGATAAGTCAATAAAAAACTACAAACCAAAACTCAAAGACTATCACATCATGGAATTATTAGTGACCAATCGAAATCTTTCCCCGTATCTGTTCCTCACAAAACCCAAAGAGATAGCCTATGAAAACTATTAGGTACGATATCGCCACCCTTATCATCGTGATAACGATAATCCAATACGCTTGTGTTGCATCAAGTCCACAGAGACTCGCCGGAAAGCACCTACAAGAAAAGGACTATCAAGGCGCGATCGAAACATATCAGACAGTAGTCAATTCCAAACCCGAAACACCAGAAGCCCGTCAAGCACAACTAAGCATTGCCAAATTATACATCGAAAAGATGGATCAACCCCAACAGGGTATCCAGATTTATCAAGACCTTATTGCCGCGGCTCCTGACAGCGAAGAAGCTGCCGAAGCACACTGGGGCTTGGGACTTCATGCTTTCAAATCAGAAGACTATCAATCGGCGCAACAGTCTTTTGACACCATCGTCAATAAATTTCCGACATCGGAGCGCAGTTATAACGCCCAGCTAATGTTGGCAAAAAGCTATGAGGAACTTAATGAACATCGCAAAGCGGTAGAAATCTACGGCAATGTGGCAAACCGTCATCCGGAGGGCAAACGGGCGACGCAAGCATTGGTCAATAAAGCCAGAATTCAGGGGGAACTGCTCCGTGATGAAACCGCCGCCAAGCGAACCTATCAATCTATCGTCAAGCGGTATGGCAATATCGAAGGCACGGAAGAATCAGTTAGCACCGCAAAACAGGAACTCCGCATGATGGGAGCCATTATCCCCAAACCGGATGATCAGTCCCTGACACAAGTGGAGCGTGCGCTGGAGCGCCAAAGGCAGCGTCGTGAAAGAGACCGTCCACGGGGCGGGGCTGAACGTAGCCCTGCAATGGGGGAAGTAGTCAACTATTCAGACTCCGGCTTCGACGTGGATCCTGAAGAGATTATGAGACCCTTTAAGACAATCATTAATGAAATGGGCGGGGAAGGTACTGAAGGGGCAGTTTACTACGACACAGTGCTTAAAATCGCTCACCTGAATTGGGATACTGAAAACTATCGTAATGCCGGGGCGTTGTATTTTCATGCAATTGGACTCGCCGAACGCCAAGGGGCACTGATTGATCCGTATAGCTATCTCCGTCTCTCTTTCTGTTACCGCAAGCTAGGCATGCATGAGAACGCCAGCAAAATGGTAAGGCAAGCAGTAAAAAAAGATGGACAGGTTCTCGAAGCTCTCATTAGCACCGCTGCTAACCAATACGTTGACGAAAATTACGAAAAAGCCGTTGAGACTTATAGCATCGCCCTAGGGTTGAATCGATCTAAAGATCCGGAAATCTACTGGAGGCTGGGACTAGCATACAAAAAGATGAACGATCCGCACAAAGCGATTGAATCTTTTGAACGCGCTATTGCTGTGAAAACAGAATATACCAAAGCACTCCAAAGTCTCGCCGAAGTGCTTCACTACCAACTGAAATATACTGACAGAGCCGCGATATTCCAAGACCTCGTCGACCAGAAAGGCGAAACCTACGCCGGTGAAAAAGAGCTAGCGTATCTCTGTTACAAATACGGTAACTACGGTTGGGCAAAATCGAAATACGAATTCGCAGCGCGGATTGCTCAAAAAGAACAGACAGATAACACGACCCCATTTCAGAAGCGTGGGATAGATAACCGGGTCGTTTACGCAAAGGTACATGCGGCGATGGCCGCCTACAAGGGCGAAATGGCGGATAAAGCGCAAGAAATCATCAATACGCTCGCCTCCGAATATCCTAATCATCCACTGATACCTTACGGACGTGGACAACTCGCCGCCCTCAAAGGCGACACGGATACCGCGATTGCCGCCTTTAAGGCATCAATAGAACAAGATCCAAGTTTCTATGCAGCACCTATCGTGCTCGGCGAATATTATCTATCGCAGGGATATGATGATGAGGCAATTGCGTTATGGAAAAAATCGCTCAGAGCCAATCCACTGAACCGTGTAGTACGTCACCGGCTCCACGAGTTGACGAAGCGGGTTAGCTACAGATCCGAAGATTCGGAAAAACCGCACGAAATCCTGCAAGGCGGGATTATAGTACCAACGACTTCTTCTCAAACGAGGGGTTCCGCAGCGTCTAACGCGCCGAGGAGGAGGGACCTCCCCGCCAAACGACGGACAATCTATCCGAAACGCCGTATCCCGAAATCGCAATTACCGTCCGCGTTTTTTGTCGGGTTGAGCGAAGATCAAATCACCGATACGCATGGACAACCAGCCCAAATTCTGCCCGCTGTGGCCGGCGTCCCAAGTTCCACAAAGCGATTAGCCTATGGCGACTCTGTACACGATGCAATACAGGTCGCTACCCTTGAAGGTTCAGAATTCATCCTCGGTGAAGAAGGAGTGCTCGGATTTCGCAAAGTCTACTCTGGAGACATCAATGCGGTAGCAGGCAGTCCAGTCGAGTATCCTACCTTGGTCAGTGAAATTCCTCAAGCGTTGAATTCAACACCTTGCCATGTTATCAACGAGGAAATCATTGATACGAACAAGTATTTCCTTATCGTCCAAAAGGCGCAGATAGTTTGGGAACTGGATTCGGAACGCTGGATAGCGGCAGTATACACGACCTATCCGGCCGAAGATCGCAAGTCAGAACAGTCTATCAATAAGTACAAACCGAAACTGAAAGACTACCGCATTATGGAACTTTTGGTGACGGCTCGGGAAATCCCCCTTAATACTAGTTTCAAATAAGATTACATTGCTAACAACGCAAAGGAGGACAAATATGAAAGTTGCTTTGAATCTCCCGATTTGTCGAGGATCCTCGTCGTTCTTTGGATCGGAACGATTCAAGAACGTCGAGACCATTAGATTTAGCATCTTCTTTTTATTAGTTGCTGTGGTAGTGATAACCCAATACGCCTGCGTTTCAAAGAGTATGGACGGACAGGCGCAGCAACTCATCCAAGAAAAGGACTATCAAGGCGCAGCTGATGCTTATCAGTCGGTCATTGATTCCAAACCCGGAACATCAGAAGCCCGTCAGGCGCAATTGGGGATTGCCAACCTATATATCGAAAAAATGGATCAGCCCGAACAGGGCGTCAAAATTTACCAAGATCTTCTCGCTGCCGCCCCCGACAGCGAAGAAGCTGTCGAAGCTCACTGGCGTTTAGGACTTCATGCCTTCAGGTCGGAAGACTATCAAACAGCACAACAATCCTTTGACACCATCGTCAACAAATTTCCGGCGTCAGAACGAAGTCATAACGCCCAACTGATGTTAGCAAAAAGCTACGAGGAAGCCAGCAATTATGAGCAAGCTGCAGAAGTTTACAATCACGTAGCAAACCGCCACCCGGAGGGCAAACGAGCAACACAAGCGTTGGTTAATAAAGCCAGAATTGAACAGGAATATCTCAAGAATCAAGCCGCTGCCACAGAAACCTACCAATCCCTCGTTAAACAGTATGGAGCAATCGAGGGTACAGAAGAATCGGTTGAGGAAGCAAAAAAGGCACTCCAGTTGATGGGGGCAACTATCCCCAAACCGGACGAGCCGGATGCACAGGAACTAGCAACGGAACTTAGCCGCAGACTCGGTTATCGAGAGCGACGTCGTGCAGAGCGTGAGGCGGCAGGCTTTGAGTCTAGTCCAGCAACGGGAATACCAAGTAATTTCTCAGACTCTGGCTTTGGTGTAAACCCCGAAGAACTCATGGCACCCTTTAAGCAGACAATTATGCAGCAGGGGGGAGGGGAAGGCTTAGAGGACACGGTTTATCACGACACGGTGCTTAAAATTGCTTTCTTGAAGTTGCAGTTTCAAGAATATAGAGATGCTGGTGTATTATTCTTTTATGCAATCGAACTTGCCAAACGCAGGAAGGCACAGATAGATCCATATAGTTTTCTCCGTCTATCGATTTGCTATCGGAAAGTAGGCATGTACCAGCGCGCGGCGAACGTGTTAAGAGAAGCGGTGAAAAGAGATATAAGTGTTCTTGAGGCTGTCGTCATAACAGGTGACAACCAGTATCTAGATGAAGAGTACGAAAGAGCCATTGAGACTTATAGCTCTATTGTGGGTATGAATCGGAGCAAAGACCCGGAGATTTATTGGAGATTAGGGCTCGTCTACCAGAAGATGGGCAATTACGAAAAAGAAGCAGAATTTTGCGAACGTGCAATCGCCTCCAAAACGGACTACATCGACGCACTCCAGAGCCTTGCTTATGTACTTGACCGCCATCTGAAGGATAAACAACGAGCGAGGATTTTTGACAACCTCGCTAGGGGTCAGAGCAATAGTTACGAAGGCGAAATAGGGCTTGGCGCCATCTGCTACAAATACGGCAACTACACCTGGGCAAAGACAAAATATGAAGCTGCTGCACGTCTCACAGAACGGCAGAAAAAAGATTCAATGCCGCCGCCAGAACAACGTCTCCTCGACAACCGGATTGTCTACGCGAAGGTGCATGCAGCGATGGCGTACTACAAAAGCGGGATGAAAGATAAGGGACAGGAAATATTCGATACACTTGCCGCCGAATATCCGGATCACGCACTGATACCCTACGGAAATGGGCAGCTGGCACTCCTCAAAGGAGACACCGATGCCGCTATTGCGGAGTTCAAAGCATCAATGGAAAAGGATCCGAAATCTCAGGCAGCTCCTATCGCCCTCGGCGAATACTATGTCTCACAAGGGTATATCGATAAAGCAGAGGCATTATGGAGCGGATTCCTTAAAACCAACCCCCGCAATCGTGTAGTACGTCAGCGGCTAGGTAATTTGAAAAAGTCAATCACAGATAACATGGACTGACGAACGTGGATGGACGCGGATACATGCCCGAGTCGTGTGATGGAGGCTAAATCCGTGCAACCCGCGTTATCTGTTTCATCAGCGATCGGAAAGGAATAAGACACTGAATGCATGAGCTCACAGAGATCCTAAAATTGGTTGAGGGAATCGCCCGAGAAGCCGGTGACATTTTAATGGATTACTATGGAGAAATTCGTCATATCAATTACAAGGGCATTGGTGATATTGTAACCGAAGCGGACAAAGCCTCCGAAAAACTCATCACAGAACGACTAGAATCCCGTTTTCCAAACTATGCCATCCTCGGCGAGGAGTTTGGGATGTCGGCGGTACAATCGGATAACTGCTGGGTCACAGATCCACTGGACGGAACAGCAAATTATGCGGCACGTTGTCCAATCTTTGCAGTTGCGATTGGGCTGCTGCACAACGGCACCCCAGTCCTCGGTCTAGTGTTTGACCCCACGACCGATCGGATGTTCAGCGCGGTTAAGGGCGGAGGTGCAACGTTGAACGGGATCCCCATTCACGTCAACGACCGCGAAAAATTAGACCCTATTGGGCTATTCGGGTTTGGATCGCCGGTACTTGAAATGCTTCATCCGTTCATACAGAAGTGTGGTAAAGGACGCAGCCTTGGCTCTGCAGCACTCCATATCTGTTCGGTCGCCACCGGTTACTTTGATGGAAGCCTAGACTTTTACACCAAACTGTGGGACATCGCTGCGGCGGCTGTTATTCTGCAAGAGGCCGGTGGTCGCATGACGCATCCATCGGGTGCGCCCCTGTTTCCACTATCGCCAGATTCCTCCGCCTATCAAGGGCATGATGTCCCCTTTCTCGCAACCAATGGAAGGATACATGAGGAATGCCTAAACACTCTCGAAGAAAATAAAGATAACTTGCAGCCATAAGGAGATCCCCCTTCCATGTCCGTTCCAAAACTATCTGTGAGTAACCCTGTCCTAGCGAATCTATTCATGATTATCATCATCATATTCGGTGTCTATGCTTGGATTGTCCTTCCCAGAGAATTGACCCCCGAAATCTCTTTCAATTCCGCAACAGTAACTACACTCTATCCCGGCGCTTCTTCCGAAGATGTTGAAAAACTGGTCACGGTGCCAATTGAGGACGCAATCGAAGAGAACGTTAACAACATTGATATCGTTGTATCAGTCTCATCAGAAGGAAGGTCATTAATCACTATCCAGTTTGAGGAAATCAGTGAACGCGACTTTGACAAAGAATTCCAAAACCTGCGGACGGCAGTTGATAGAGTCAATGATCTCCCGATTGAGATTCTGGACGAACCCCAGGTACAGGAGATTGATATATCAAGCGGTTTTCCGATGCTAACCATTGTCGTCGGGGGAGAGATTTCGGAAGATCAGATGAAGGAGATTGCCGAGGATCTGAAAGATGAGATCCTTGAAATTAAAAACGTCGCTGCCGTCCGACTAGCGGGAGTACGGGAAAGGGAGATTTGGGTCGAAGTTGATCCAGATCAGTTAAAGGCATATCGTCTCCCGATCGAACAGGTCATCAACGCGCTGAGAGCGCATAATCTGAACCTTCCTGCGGGTACATTAGAAATGGGCACATCGGAGTATCTCGTGCGCACAATGGGGGAGTTTAGCAATCTACAAGAGATTGAAAACACAATTATACGCGCTCGACCAACCGGGACAGCATTGCGAGTGCGTGATGTTGCAACCGTCTCCAACACCTATGAAAAACCACGCACCCTATCGCGCGTCAACGGCCAGCCATCAATCAGCCTATCTGCCCAAAAGAAGACTGAGGGCAATACCATTAAACTGGTCAAGCAGATTCGGGAATTGGTCGAGCAGCGTAAACAGAACCTGCCAGAAGGAACGGAACTCTCAGTGGTCAACGATTATTCTGTTATTTTACAGGAACGGTTGGGAATCCTACAAAACAATGCCGTTTTTGGACTGATCTTGGTCGTTGTCCTGCTCTATATCTTTATGGGATGGCGCAACGCGTTCTTTGCCGCATTAGGTATTCCGGTTGCATTTATGGCAACCTTCTTCTTTCTGCATTGGTCCGGATATTCTCTCAGTGGTGTCACGTTATTCGGTTTAATTCTCGTAGTTGGTATCGTTGTGGACGATGCAATCGTTGTCATTGAAAATGTGTTCCGTCGTATTCAGGAGGGGATGCCCCCCAAACAAGCGGCAATCGTCGGAGCTCAAGAGGTGGCATGGCCCGTTCTAGCGGCAAGTCTGACCACGATTGCTGCGTTTGGACCCCTCATGTTTATGTCCGGCACCCCGGGGCAGTTTATGCGAATCATTCCTATCACCGCTATCTTGGTGATACTCGCATCATTGTTTGAAGTCTTCATGATTTTACCGTCCCATATCGCCGAATGGGGAAAAGCACAAAGTCGACAACAACGGCGACATGTGTGGTTCGATCGAATCCGAAGACATTATGTCCATGTTCTTAAAGGCACGATTCGGCGCCGTTACGCAGTCGTCTGTGGTGTCTTCGCCTTTGGAATATTGGTCAGTATTGGTGCATTTTCTCAGTTAGAAAGACAGCTGTTCCCCGGCGAAGATTTTCCGCAATTTTACATCAAAGCGGAAATGCCACCTTCGTTTGGGCTAAAAGAGACCTCTGCCGCTTTAGCAAAGGTCGAGGAAGTCGCCATGTCTCTCCCGTCTGATGAACGCATCGCTGTCGTCACAAACATTGGCTTGGTCACACCGACCTCTCTGTTGGGAGGCTCAAGCATCCGTTCTAACGTCGGCGAAGTGCTTGTTGAGTTGGTCCCGAAGGATCAAAGGGTACGCAGTACAGATGAGATTATTGCAGGTCTCCGGGGGAAGATCGAGGCAATCAGCGGTATTGAAAAACTCACATTTGAGAAGCAAGCCGGGGGACCGCCACAGGGGGCAGATGTAGAGGTGAAAGTGAAAGGGGAACAGTTCGAACCGTTAGACAAAATCGCCAGTTCACTCAAAGAAAAATTGCATCAGATAGATGGCGTTTATGACATACGGGACGATTTTGTGACAGGGAAATCGGAAATCCGGCTGCGTGTTAAGGAAGATAGGGCACATCAGTACGGCTTGAATATCTTTCAAATCGCTTACAATGTCCGCAACGCCCTTGAAGGAAATATAACGACAACCTATCGCGATGCCGATGAATCGATTGATGTCATCGTGAAATACGATTCTGATGATTTGCAATCAATCGCCAATCTTGAGGAGCTGCTGATTCCGGCACCGAACGGAACCATGGTGCCGCTCAGAGATGTAGCTGAAGCCCATGAGGAAGGTGGGTATTCGGAAATTCGTCGATTTGAGAATGAACGGGCAATTACTGTCACCGCCGCTGTGGACAGCGATAAGACCAGTGCCTTCGCGGTCAACCAAGTGTTGATTCAGGCTTTTAAAGATATTGAATCGCTTTATCCCGGTTATCGTCTCGATTTCCGAGGTGTCTTCGACGAGATCAATGAATCATTTGGTCAACTAGGCAGGCTTTTTGTCGTTGGAATTTTAATCATGTATGTTATATTGGGCGCACAGTTCAAGTCGTTTATCCAGCCGGTCATTATCCTTTTTGCCGTGCCGTTTGGTTTCATGGGATCAATGATTGGATTGTTAATCATTGGCGCACCGTTGAGCATGGTCGCGCTGTTCGGCACTGTTGCATTGGCGGGAATCGTTGTCAACGATTCCATTGTGATGATAGACTTCATAAACCAGTACCGGCTACGCGGTTATAACAAGTGGCGGGCAATCTTAAAAGGCGGAAGCGTTCGATTACGCCCTATTATCTTGACCTCTGTCACCACAATCTGCGGCTTAATTCCAATGGCAATCGGTTTGGGAGGTAAATCCCCAATCTGGATGCCAATCGCGTACACAATTATCTTCGGTCTCTTCGCAGCGACCCTGCTGACGTTGTTTGTCATGCCCGCGTTATATGCCATAACAGCGGACGTGCGCGAGGTGTTCATCAAACGCGAGCGGGTGGAGCCGGTATTTGAAGACGTGCCTCTCGTTGCAGAGCGGGCGGACGATTGAAAGGCCAATGGCGGTTTAATTGGCTCTTGTTCATTTTGGAAACAGGGTATAATTGCAAACCACAACGGTTTCGGTGTATTGGAGAAGGATATGAAACTAAAAAAAGTCTCTATTCACAATTTCAAACGGATTGATCGGCTTGACATAGATTTCACAGATAGTTGAGGGGTGCTCATAATTGCTATAGAGTCAGGATAACGGTTATAATCTAATCTAACCTTGCAAGAAAGAGAGGATTATAACATGGGTTATCCTGACAGTGATTATTATATCACGTTTTTGTTTGAACAGTTCGAAACTTTCAACACCTCCGTTGCGTCGGAGTCCACACCGGCTCTCGGACGCCCTAAGTCGTATGCAGACGCGTGCCTAATTGTGCTTTTTGCCGTCCTGACACTCAAGGGTATCTATTCATTTAAGGCACAACACAGATGGCTGGAGATGCACCTGCCGGGGGTGTCACAGTTCAAGCTGCAAAGCGTCCCGTCTCGTGCAACGTTGTCACGACGGTACAAACAACTTGCTTGTCACCTTGAAGGGTTCATTGCGTTTTTAGGTGATGTTGGTATGACTTTGATTGCCGATGCGTCTTTGGTGGTGGTTTACCAAGATAAAAGTCTGTTTAAGGCAAAAGGTCCGGTCTGGCATCAGAAAGACCGAAATACCAATCGCATCCCAAAGGGACTGCGTGCCGTTGATACAGATGCCAGTTGGTCTGTCAGCAAGTACCATGGCTGGGTTTATGGCTATGGACTGCATCTAACCGTTTCTCCAGAGGGATTGCCTTTGATGAGTGTGGCTGACACCGCTTGTGTGAGTGAGAAAGCAATACTTGACCAACAAATCAACAAAATGCTTGCACAAAATGTCGGATATATCGTCGCCGATGCCGGTTACACTGACCTCAAGCGAACCGAGAAACTGGCAAACGAAGGATTGTTGCTTATCACCCCGGTGATAGGTGCCAAGCGCCCTCAAGCCCAGCGGTATGTCGAAGCTATTAACCAATCAACTCTGTTGCAGGCCTATCAACAGAAGCGCAACGTCGTCATTGAACCGATATTTGAATTGCTCAAGCAACTGCTATCAACACATACCAACCACAAACAGTTACCGGTCAGTAGCAAACCGAATGTGGTAACTTTCTTGATGCTCGGTGTGGTCTTGCTTCAGGTGGCTATGTTGGTCAATTCTATTTGGGGACGCCCTCTGAGAAATGTCACACATCTCATCACTGTATTTCGATAAGGGGATTTATGAGCACCCCTCAGATAGTTTAGGGCGTATTCGCGATATAACCGTGATAGCCGGCCCAAACGGCTGTGGAAAAACGACTATATTAGATGCCATCGCCTATCCCCTATGTCGTGTGATGAGGGTGCCTTTTCCAAAAAGTGAGATGGGGCTTAAAGGGAATGATGTTATTCGAGGGAGTGCTATTGAAACTCGTGTTGATTTTGATGTTGTTTTGGAACCTGATGAGCACCAAGAACTTTGCCGAGTCACAAAGAAATTCAATTCAAGTTGGTCTGTTCAAAATCAGCATGAAGGTCGCGTCACATGGCAACAGCCACCACCATCTTGGAATCGAGATCGTGGGTGGACTTTGTTGGGAGGCCGTCGTATCGCTGCAGACCTCATCGGTAAACATCAAGAAGATGTCACCATTTTTAATAGGTTAGGTGGACTGTTTTATTTCGATCAAGAGCGTAGTATTCCAGCGCGTACTTCTCCGAAGCACGATCGAATCACCCCTGAAATTTTAGATGAAACACCAGAAGATGAGGAGAGACCTGTTCCTTTTTGGGCAAATATCAAACAACACCTTGTCGATCTAGGAGTGGATGCCAAGCTAGACCCAGACAGTTGGCAAGCTGACCGTTTTCGGAGCATTCAAGAAATTTACGCAAGGCTTTTTGAGCCCCGCCAACTCATTGAGGTGCGTCCAAGGGGCGAATCGAGAGATCTATGCTTCCGAGATGGTGACAACCAAGAATATTGGTTCGATAGCCTTAGCAGTGGTGAAAAACAATGTTTGCTTTTCATCGTGCAGTTTGCTGCCTATCGGATTCACCGCTCAATTGTTTTGATTGATGAGGTGGGGTTGCATCTACACCCAACTTTACAGATCGAATTACTCAAACAACTGCCTCGAATGGGAGATGATAACCAATTCATCGTCACCACACATTCGCCTTATGTTTTCGACTTCTTCTCACCGGAACATCGTCTTAGTATGGGCACACTTTATGAAACTGAGGAGCTGTCCGTATGAATCTGCCTCCAAGTAGTAGTTTTTTAGAGAGTGTCCCGTTGTTGCTTTGCGAAGGTGATTCTGATGAAAGATTCCTAGACCGCATTTTTAGTACGCGTGAGTTGAAGGCTCAACAAGTCGGCGGAACTCGCAATATCAGACCGGCAGCCGCATATTTAGCACTGCAAAATCAACTGGTGTTTACCATTCAGGACCGCGATTTCAGGCCCCTATCCGAAGCAGAGAAGTGTTACAGCGAAAATTATGCCGAGCGACATTTTATGTGGCGACGACACGAATTAGAAAACTATCTGATTGAACCCCGCGTCGTTGCAAACTGCTTCAAACAATTGCAATCACATTCAAAAATCACGCTGCCAGAAACAGAAGATTCGGTAAGGTATTGGATTAAGAATCTTGCCCGAGATCTCCTAGAAGACCAAGCCGGACGCCGGACCGCGTGGGAATTGGGCCGTCAATTGCACAATACGTTTCCTACTGCATCTTCTATATCTCAGGTAAGCGCGATACAGAACCGTGAAGAATGGCAAAATCGCCTTATTAACGGGATGAAAGAAATCTGCTCTCAAGCCCAGCAGTTTGAAGAATTTGTGCAAACCACAGACGCCGATATTTTACAAAACTACGAAGCAAATCTTCAGGCTTTTAGCGAACCCAATTTTCTGAATATAGATGGACATCTGAAGGATTTTGGTGGACGCGAGATGGTTCAAAAGATACATCAAGAAGCATATATTAACGTCAGTCGCTACGGCCTCCGAGAATTCCAAACTGATTTGGTCAAGGCATTTATTGAAGAATGGAATCGTGATCCGTCTTTTTTACAACCGAATGATTTTGCCAACCTCAACGCAGCGATACGTCGGTTAACCGGAGCATCATCGCGGACTAACTGAAGCGAAATCGCAAATCTTATACATAACAGGAGTTCCTATGTCAAATATCAAAACTATTGTTACTGTCGATGAGCTTCGAGCGCGTCTCGACCAGCTGCCGAGGTTGTATTTGGCAGACCTGCCGACACCGCTGCTTGACTGTCCGCGCTTATCCAAAACCTTAGATGGTCCACGCATCCTAGTGAAACGGGAAGATCAGACCGGAATGGCATTTGGCGGAAATAAAGTCCGAGAGTTCGAGTATTCGGTCGCCCCCGCGGTGGAGGGCGGATACGATGTCCTACTACACGGTGCCGCATCCCAGTCCAACCAATCACGGTTGACAGCGGCGGTTGCGGCGCGATTGGGTTTGAGAGCGGTAATGGTAGGCAAGAAGGATGCTCACGCCGAGCCGGTGAACGGAAACCTGCTGCTGTCCCACCTATTTGGGGCGGAGGTTCATCTATTGGAAACCGCTGAGGAAAGGGCAGCGGTGCTTGAACGCCTAGAATCGGAAGGACGTCGGGTATATAACACTAGCAGCGATGGATACTACCTGCGAAGTGTATCTTATGTGGACGGTTTTCTTGAGTTATGGGATCAGCTTCAAGAGCAAGACATCCACCCCGACGCTCTGTATGTCTGCTCAGGGGTACATACTCATGTGGGATTGGTGGTTGGGGCGAGAGCGTTGGGAATTCCATTGAGGATTGTGGGGATCAGTCCTAGTCCGCAAGACAATGCAGAATCGAACGCCAACCTTGCAAAGGTCGCCAACGAAGTATCTCAGATACTGGATTTGGATCTGGATTTTTCAGGGGCCGATTTTGAGAGCTACGGGGAATACGCCGGTGAAGGCTACGGTGTGGTGACACGCGGCAGCAAAGAAGCGGTCATCTTGGCTGCACAAACAGAGGCATTGGTGCTGGATCCGGTGTATACGGGCAAGACGTTTGGAGGATTAATCGACCATATCCGACAAGGACAGCTTACGACGGACCAAACGGTGGTGTTTGTGCACACCGGTGGAACGCCTGCCCTATTCGCCTATGGAGATGAGATCTTAGGGAAATAATAACCCATCACTTCAGACGAAAGGAGGTCCCCAACATGAATGTTATCGCAGATCTATGCGTCGTCCCGATAGGCGTTGGTGTATCGGTTTCCAAGTATGTTGCTGAGTGCGAACGTATCCTCAAGGACGCAGGGTTGAAAACCAAACTACACGCCTACGGCACCAACATAGAGGGGGATTGGGATACGGTCTTCGCTGCAATTAAACAGTGCCATCAGGTTGTCCATGAGATGGGTGCTCCTCGGATTAGCACAACGCTCAAGTTTGGCACACGCACCGACCGAGCGCAGACGATGGACGACAAGATAAATAGCGTTGTACATCAACTGGAAGCGTAGTTACCTAACTGCTACCGTATCTATCTGACGCATATCAAAAGAAAGTGCAAAACGATAAGAACGTGAAGCGTGATGTCCCGTTCCCCCGATGAAGCATCGGGACTAAGAAGCGAGGATCCCGATCTATCGGGACGTGAAACGTGAGAACCGTTTGTTTATCGGTTCATTATTTATCAAGGGAGGGTGGGATAGTTATGGACCTGTTTGATCAGAATCTACAGCAGAACCGGAAACGATCTGGTCCGCTAGCGCACCGGATGCGTCCCAACACACTCGACGAATTTGTGGGACAGGAACATCTATTAGCACCGGAGCAGCCCCTCTACCTTGCGATCGCGGATGACACAGTGATGTCCTGCATTTTTTGGGGACCACCGGGTTGTGGAAAAACCACCCTAGCGCAGATCATCGCTCAGTACACAAAGGCGCATTTTGAGCATGTCAACGCTAGCACAACCGGCGTACCGGAGTTGCGCAAGCAGATTGCCCAAACCGAAGAACGTCTCAAATTTCACGATCAACGGACCATCCTGTTCTTGGATGAAATCCACCGTTTCAACAAAGCACAACAGGACTTTCTGCTCTCCTTCGTGGAAGATGGCACGCTTGTGCTGATCGGTGCGACAACCGAAAATCCCTCCTTTGAGGTCAATGCCCCACTCCTTTCCCGGATGCAGGTGTATCCATTCCGACCACTGGAATCGTCCCACATCCGTCAGTTGGTGGATTGTGCACTCACCGACGTAGAGCGTGGTTTAGGAAAGTATCAGATCTCGCTCTCGGCGGACGCTACAGATGCTCTGATTCAGGTGGCTGATGGTGATGTGCGCCTTGCCCTCAACGCATTGGAGCTTGCTGTACAGACCTGCAAACCGGATGATCAACAGGTACGTCACCTAGATGCGGAGACTATTCGCAGCGCGGTACAGAAGCGGATGCTGCGCCATGATAAATCAGGCGATGAACACTACAACTTGGTTTCTGCTTTCATCAAGAGCATGCGCGGATCCGATCCTGACGCCGCTATCTATTGGCTGGCACGCCTGTTGGAAGCGGGTGAGGATGCACGTTTCATTGCGCGGCGTATGGTAATCCTTGCATCTGAAGATGTTGGAAACGCAGACCCGCAGGGGCTGCTGATCGCAGATGCAGCCGCCCGTGCGGTGGAATTTGTTGGGCTGCCAGAGGCACAATTGAACTTGGCACACGCCGCCATCTATCTCGCTTGTGCCCCGAAAAGCAACGCCGCTTATCTGGCTTTGCTCGCAGCGCAAAAAGATGTGCGCGAAGCACCCGCCTATCCCGTGCCAATCCATCTGCGAAATGCGCCGACACAACTAATGAAAGAACTCGGTTACGGAAAAGAATACAAGTACGCTCACGATTTTGCAGACCATATCGTGAAACAAGATCACCTCCCCGATGCCTTACACGATAGGCAGTATTACGAACCGACCGACATTGGGGATGAACGGCGCATCCGCGAGTATCTGGAAAAGGCAAAAAAATGACCTTGTTACAAGAAACGCGAAGCTGCTGCGTGCTTGTAACAAGAAGGAAAATCAGAATGGTAGAAGCGAAGCGGTCTTACCGTGCTATGCTGTTGTCAATGATTATCCCCGGACTGGGACAGATTTATCTGCGTAAGCCGTTTAAGGGTGTCATTATATTTATAGGCATTATCTCCGCAATGGTGCTCATCTATGCCAATTCGTTACCCGTGACCAGTTGGCGAGATCTGACCCGCATAGATCGAACTGAAACATCGTCGGACGAGGGTGGTATAGCAGGACAAATGGAAGCATACTCAGAAGCAGGTGACCCTACCTCGGAAGGCAAGGACCCGAAACAGTGGCGTGGCTACACTCTACATACATCTGACAGCAGGTTTATGTTTCGGATTACTGCAGATTTGGACAGCTATTTGGTAGACGACGCAGAGCTTTCAGCAGAACTAGTGCGGGAATTTCGGAAGCATAAAGTCTTAGTTTATAAAGGGGCAACCGTTTCAACGAAAAAGGAAGGTAGTTGGTGGTTGATAGATGATCACTATCAGACATATTCCGTGAGGAAAAGCGAATATGGGTTAGACGTTTATAGCACCGCACAATGGCGATTTCGTTCCCGTTGGCAATTCAAGATTACTGGGCTGATTCAAGCCCTTATTTTTTGGGGATATGCAGTGTTCGACGGTTGGCTTGGACGACGAGAGGAATAGACAAATGGGCGTTCAATGGAAGGAAAAGAGATGGGGACACAAATGACATTACAAGAACAGGTTGAGGCTGCAAATCTCAGCTTCTATCAAGCAATGCAAAATCTGAGCATTGACATGATGGACAGCGTATGGCTACAAGCGGATTGGGTGCAATGTATTCACCCGAATTGGGAGACGATCACCGGCTGGGGCGAGATTCGCGCGAGTTGGGTAAATATCTTTCAAAACACACACCGAATGCACATCCAACCCAGCGAGATCTCGATCCATACCGATAACCAATTTGCTTGGGTGACGTGCGTCGAATCTATCCATACCTTTGCCGGCGGTAGGATGGGCATATCCTTTGCGCAAGCAACGAATGTTTTCAAGCACGAAGACGAGAATTGGAAGATGGTGCATCACCATGCGTCCCCATTGCCGAGAGAGGTGGCACTTTCTGGCACCGCAGCGGCACCATCGTTGAACTAGCCTCTTGATACAAATAGAGAGAGGTTTCAAACGGCGGAAGTTTTCGTTGTTACCGTTTCTATCAGTGTGGTACAATCACTTAGCATTTCAATTTATCAACAGGAGGAACAAACTTTGTTATCTCGATTATTGCAGAAAAAGTATTTCAGAATTGGGGCGTTAAGTCTCGGAATCATCGCTGTGCTGATTGCAATTCCCGTGGTTGCCAATCAGATGTTTGACGAAGAGGTCATTGGAGATTTCAAACACGTTAAAACTGAATACGATGAGAAACATACGCCGAAGATTGAGTGCCCAGATGAGGTTGGTGTCGGAGAGTGGTTCGATGTAACCGTAACAATCGGTGCCGGTGCACTTCACCCCACCCTTTATGAGCACTACGTCAACTGGATTGGCATCTATAAAAATGATGTCGAAATAGCACGAGCCTATCTGCACCCGATCTATACCATGCCTAAAGTCACTTTCACAATCGCTTTGGAAGAGAGCACGACATTGGTTGCGATGGAGCAACCGAACCATACTGCTCCTTGGCGGGCATCGAAAGAGATTAAGGTGGTAAAAAAGTAACTGACTCAAAAGTTACTTTTCCCGTTTCACGAGGACTCCGATCTGATCGGAGGAATCCCGATGCAATCGGGGCGGATATGTGAGTCGAGAAGATCAGTAAGTCGAGGGGCGGGGCGATATGCCGCCCCTTTATTTTTTGGAGAAACTTCAGGAGGAAGAATATGCCGTTTATCGCTGCCGAGGAACTACCGAAAATGGAACTATTTCCGGGTGCACTCAGTGGTATTGTTGCTGGAGAGCGTCTGATGCTGTCCTTTTTGGAGATGGCGGAAGGCAGTGAGGTGCCAGAGCACAGCCATCCACACGAACAAGCAGGATTGGTGTTGTCAGGGGAGTTGCAGTTCAGAATCGGTTCAGAGGAAAGGATTCTAAAACCCGGGGAAGCATTCATTGTTCCGCCAAATGTGGTGCATTCAGGCGTTGTCGCGAAGGGACCTGCACGCGTCCTCGATATCTTCACCCCGCCGCGGGAGGACTATATTGACAAGTACAATAAACATACAAGCACCTCCACCCAGACCAAATGGGAGTAGGGAGGGTGCTATAAGATACCATTAACCCACGCATGGAGGCTCCTCGTGCTACACGACCTCAATCATCAAGAGAACATCCTTAACATTCTGCAAGACTTTCATGGAATTGAACCCCTCCAGGAACTGTTCTGGACAGAGTTAAACTACGACCGTCAAAACGATGGACTCTCTCGCGGGAATTGGACAGAAACGGCTAAAAATGCCCTCGCTGACGATCCAGTGCTTTTTGCGACAGGCGGAACAGGCGATGCTTTTCACGTCATCTATGCCCGTCTCGACTCAGATCGTCTGCTGCTCACGGCTGAACGTCCTGTTATCTCTCGTCTCCTACAAGACCACCCCTACACCCTGTTTGTTTTTAGCAACCAAGAACAAACGGACTGGCACTTTGTCAACGTCAAATACGACACGGAGGCCCCCAAGAGACGCCGTCTATTCCGCCGTATCACAGTTAGCCCTTGCGAGAAACTTCGCACGGCATCCGAACGGATTGCGATGCTTGACTTAGCCTCCATCAGTCCCGATACGGAAGAGTTGTCGCCGCTTGCAATTCAGACAGGTCATGAAGAAGCCTTTGATGTCGAAGCGGTCACAAAGCAATTTTTTGAAGACTACAAATCCGTTTTCCACGACTTGCAGGATGATTTGACGGGTCAGACCGCAGACCACCGCTGGGCGCACGATTATGCGCTGCAGTTTCTCAACCGTTGCATGTTTCTCTACTTTATTCAGCGCAAAGGTTGGCTCGGTGACAATACCAAGTTTCTCCGGTCATTTTGGGAGAGCTACCGGTCAGCAAACGAACAGGTTGATTCGTTTGTCGATCGCTGGCTCAACATCCTATTCTTTGAGGCGTTCAATCGCAAGTTTCACGGCGGACACCGCCATTTCCCCGACACAATCCGAGAAGCATTGTCGCTAGCCCCCTATCTCAACGGCGGCCTGTTCACAGAGAATGCCCTCGATGGAGCACACGATTTCCAGATTTCTGATCAGCGTTTCGAGGGGATCTTTGATTTTCTTGAAAACTACAACTTCACCATCGCCGAAGATAGCCCCCTCGATCAGGAGGTCGCCGTCGATCCGGAGATGATCGGAAAGGTCTATGAAAGCCTTGTCAATGTCTCCGATGAAGAGGATGAACAGGGAGACGCGGGCATTTTCTACACTCAACGCACAGAGATTGATCTGATGTGCCGCCTCACACTGGTGGACAACCTGACGAACCATCTGGGAAAAGAACACAAAGATCTTCTCTACGAAGTGCTCTTCGCCTTTAGTCCGGACGATAAAGCGGAAGCGGATGGGAAACTCGCAGAGGCGCAGCTTTGGGACTCCCTTGATACAACCCTAAAACAACTCGCGGTCGTCGATCCCGCCTGCGGTTCCGGTTCTTTCCTCGTTGGGATGCTGCACATCCTTGATGACCTGCGTGATAGAGTAAATCAAGGGCTTGAATGTAAGGAATCTAGCTTTGACCGCAAGAAGGGTATCATCGGTCACAATCTCTACGGTGTGGACGTGAAGGAGTGGGCGTGTCATGTAGCAGAGTTACGACTCTGGCTCGCTCTGGTCATCGACACGGAATTTTCACGTGAAGAACTCCACCTGTGGAATGAGCCGTTGCTTCCTCATTTCTCGTTCAATATCCGGTGCGGCGATAGCCTCGTCCAAGAGATTGGCGGCATGAATCTCTCCACACTCCGCGATGCGTCTATCGGTGTGTCGAGCGCGTTAAACCGCCGCATCACCCGTCTGAAAAACGCCAAACTACAGTTTTTCAACAACGATCCCGATTGTCCCTATCAATCTGAAAAAGAGTTGGAGCAGGAAGAATTACGACTTTTCCGTGAACTGATTGATACTCGCGCCACAGACATCAACGGGCAAATTGAGAACTTGCAACAGCGAATCGACGGTCCCCAAGAGCGACAGCTGCGGCTTGATGGCTCAGTCGAAGAGAGACCTGATCGCCAACTTGAGCTAGAGGCGATGGAGTGGCAAAAGCAGATTGAAACGTTGACCGAAAACCTCGATCGTCTCGAAGCGGCACGCAGCGCGCTTGTGAGCGCGAGGGACGTGCCTTTTGTCTGGGACATCGCCTTTGTCGAAATCTTGACGGGTGAAAAGGGCGGTTTCGATATCGTAATCGGCAACCCACCGTATGTTCGACAGAAGGATATCTCTGATCCGAAAATCCCACGCGAAAGGGTCACAACCGCAAACAAAAAGGCGTACAGGGTGAAACTCGGCCGCTCGGTGTATCAAGCCTTTCCGCACTTCTTTGGCTACAGACGTGAAAGGGATATCACACCCGATAATCCATCGCGCGCTGTCTCTCACAAACTGGATGCCAAAAGCGACCTCTACATCTACTTCTATTTTCACGGGCTTTCACTCCTCAATCCGGAAGGAGCGTTCTGCTTCATTACCTCCAATTCATGGCTCGATGTCGGCTACGGAAAAGACCTTCAGGAATTCACCCTCAAGCACTGCCACATCAAGCAGATTATCGACAATGAGGTGCGGCGTTCCTTTGACGCTGCTGATGTAAACACAGTCATTTGTCTTTTCTCCGCTCCGGCTGAAAAACGTGAGTCAGGATTGGACCAGATGGCACGGTTTGTAATGTTTACAACTCCGTTTGAGGGGGTTTTGGATGCGGTCATCTTCGAGGAAGTCGAAGAACCAGAGGAACGGCATAGCACACCTGAACACCGCATTTTTCCAATTTTGCAAGGAACACTTTTGGAAGAAGGCAGCGATGATGCCGCTCCTAGACCGAAGTACACAGGCGACAAATGGGGGAAGTATCTCCGCGCCCTAGACATCTACTGGACGATCACGGAGAAAGGGAAGGATAAGCTGGTTTCCATCGAACCTTCCATAGGAAAAGTTGTGACCGTATCTTGGAGTAGGCAGGGACGTAACAGTGAAATTATGGTAAGTAACGATCGGGTCAGTGGGGAAACAACAATTCCTGTATTGAAATCCCCTCGTGAATTAGACGGTATTATAATCAAATCAAGCAATGTCAGAACACATTTACGCATTGGTCTTATAGATGAGAAACAGATTGTGAGAACACCTCTGATTTGGGATGATATCAGAGGAGAAAGGCATATTTGCCGATTCAATCCAGAAATGCTCGCATTTACGCATAATTTTCATGGTATTTATCTTCATAATCCAGATCTGGCTTGGCAGATTTGCGCGGGTTTGAACTCAACGTTAACTTGGCTTTTTATTGAAACACTCGGTAGGCGTGGGTTGGGAGGAGGAGCTGTGCGTATTCTAGTGGAAGATCTGAAAAGAACACCATTGCTGATACATCCTGACCACTTCAGTTTAGGATCGAAAACAGATCTACAATCCATCTTTACTGAGCTTACGTCACGTTTGGTTTATAATATCAGTACAGAAATTACAAAAAACAAGGAGAATGTTTTTGATGTTACCCCGGACCGGCGCGCCCTTGACGCGATTATCTTCGACGCTCTCAACCTCACACAAGGGGAACGAGATGGCGTGTATGAGGCGGTTATTCATCTTGTGGAGGCACGGCTGCAGAAAGCGAGCAGTTTGAAAGGGGGTTAGGGAGGCTGCCTCGCGATTTTATTGACAGCTTAACAGTTGTGTGTTATGCTTGATCATATAAGTAGCGAATCTGGGGGCACAAAATCTGGATGAAGTCAGAAGGCAGCTTCGCTTGATTGAGCACATCCTATCCGTCCTTAATTTGTGATAACCCGCGATTCAGACGATGGGGAAATTGCCATTGTGGAGGAAGCTACTCATTCCAAAGGAAAGTAACGATGCCCAATTGTTGGATCGTCTGTTTGTCCACCAATTTTAACATATGTATTGCAATACTTAACATATGTATGGTATAATATAGGTAAATCATTCTTTATGACAGCGCGATCATACGAAATTCGAGACCCGATTCACGGCTTCATTGCACTCTCACAAAAGGAAGTTAATTTAATCAACACCAGAGCTTTTCAAAGGCTTCGTCGGATTCGTCAATTAGCAATGGCGTTTCTGGTGTATCCCGGAACCTTGCACACCCGTTTCGATCACTCAATCGGTGTGATGCATATTGCTGGACGCATCTGCGATCGACTCAAGAGAACCGATAAAGAGCGCGAACAGGTTCGGCTTGCGGCATTGCTTCACGACATCGGTCATGGACCGTTCAGCCATGTCTCCGAGCATCTTTTAGACAAGCACGTACCAAAACCAGAGGAGGGAGGACCGGTCCTTGAGAAAATTCACGAGAAGATTACGGTTGACATCGTTGAAAATGATTCAGAGATTCGCAAGATTCTCAGCTGTGAAGAACGTCAATTTGTCATTGAAATGATTGAAGGGAAAACAACGAGAGACTTTCAGCGGGACATCATTTCCAGTGATCTGGACGCTGACAAGATGGACTACCTCCTGCGGGATTCATATTTCGCCGGGGTCAAATATGGAACGTATGACCTAGAAAAAATCATTGAATCATGCCGGGTAGATCGCAGAGGGAATGAATCATATTTGGCAATTAGTAGTAAGGGTATTCACGCCCTCGAACAACTCCTGCTTGCAAAACAACATATGACACAGCAGGTATATCATCATCGGGTCAGATCAATCTCCGATGCGATGATTGTTCGGGGCATTGAACTCGCAATTGACAAGGAAAACCAAGAAATAACGCAACTCTACCGATACGATAGAACATCAGAGTTTATCGAAAACTACATGGAGTATCATGATGAGCGATTAATTGACCTTCTAAAGCGGTGCTGCCAAGAAAAAACCCGCAATATTTTCAACCGACTTTATGAAAGAAGATTATTCAAAATGATTGGCGAATTATCACTAAACAGTATAAAGAATCCGATAGACAACAGACGACTTCACCAAGCAGAAGGCAAACAAATACGAAAATGGGAAGAACGAATTGCAGAAGATCTCGCAATCGACCCAGATGATGTAATTGTTAACAAGCTCCACACCCGGACCCCCAACTATGGAACTCAAAGCTATAACCTCGATCCAGAAGCGATTATAATTTTTGATGAAAAACAAAGAGAACCAAGAAGTCTCAGTGATTATGAAATCATTTTAGCTAGCTCGTCCTCTGATACAGCTGACTTGGTAACCATACAAGTTTATGTTCCGCCGGAGAGTTGGAATAGACAACAAGAAGAATTGCAGCTTCAAGATATTCTGCTAGATCTCTAACAAGGAAGAGTCAAAAGCATTATTTCCCAAAGAAAGGAGTGAGTATGCACATTCAAGATCTAATTTTGCTTGTCATTGGAAGTGAGGAGGAGAACGGGCTCCGAGGGCGAACTCTTCTCCAAAAGAAAATTTATTTTCTTTCGGAATTAAAGGGGGTCGACCATGGCTTCCGCCCACATTATTATGGACCTTATAGCAGTTTGGTTACAGAAAATCTGGATATTCTCGTCAGTGCTCGTTTCCTGAAGGAAGTAACCGAGACTTTTTCAACAGACCGAAATATCTTTGGCGAAATCCGTCGCCATACCTATTCTTTAACTCCTGATGGAGACATCATAATGGACGAGATCAGAAAGGAGGCCGGATATACGGATTGGAAGCAAAGACTTGACACGCTAAACAGCCACTCGTTGGCGAGCGATTTTAATACGCTTTCAATCGCTGCGAAAGTCTATTATATTGTCAACCGGCAAGGCAGGACCACAACCGAACAGATCCAAGAAGTTGCTAAAGAGTATGATTGGGATATTGATGATTCGCGGATCGAAGATGTACGTTCATTCCTTGAAGATCTTTCGCTTATAAAAGAGAATTGATATGCGTTACATAGAAGCTCCAAGCTCCTATACATTAAAGCCCTCAGATAAAAGCGTTTATCTCGCGGGCGGCATCACTAATTGTCCTGATTGGCAACATAAGATGGTTCAATTACTTAGTGATACGGATTATACCTTGCTAAACCCTCGCCGAAAGCATTTTCCCATTAATGACCCAACCGCTGCCTGTGGACAAATAACTTGGGAACACTATGCTCTTCGGGAGGCTAAAGTGATTTTATTTTGGTTTCCTTATGAGACACTTTGCCCTATTGTATTGTACGAATTGGGGAGTTGGTCAATGACAAACAAACCTCTTTATGTTGGTGTCCAGCCGGAGTATAAGCGACGGGAAGATGTTAAAATTCAGACAGAACTGGTCCGACCTGATGTAGAAGTGGTGTATTCATTGGAAATGCTTGCTGAACAAGTGCGGAGGCACCAATGGAAAACAAGTTAAAGCATTTAGAGATGATTCAAAATGTCGTCAACCGGCTAGCAAACAGTTCTTTCTTCTTGAAAGGCTGGACGGTTATCTTTGTTGCAGCTGTGTTAGGTTTTGCCCTGAAGGATTCCACGCCTACCTATGTTTGGCTGGCGATTATCCCTACACTTTCATTTTGGGCTTTAGATGGCTTTTATTTGAGGCAGGAAAGACTTTTTCGGAAACTATATGATAATGTTAGGTGTCGTAGAGATACAGAAATAGATTTTTCAATGAATACGTCCCTAGTGAAAAAGGATGTGAAAAACTGGTTTTGCATCTGTTTTTCAAGGACGATTTTACCCTTTTACCTGCCAATTCTAATAGTTATTGTAGCAGTGCTTTTTTGGGAATTATTAGTGCCTCATGAAAAATAAGGAGGTTCAGGATGGGGCGTAATTTTTTTCGTTTTCATTTGAAGCATGTCATTAACAATACGAAAGAATATTCTCTGAAACAATCATGAAGAAAAAAAAGACAATATATCTTGCGAACCCTTATGGCTTCGCAGAACAATTGCGGGAAACTGCATTACCCGCTCTCGTTGAGGCATTAGAAGCGGTAGGCTTAGAGGTATGGGAGCCGTTTGAACGTAATAACCAAGACACAATATCCTCCGGCTGGGCGTACCGACTCGGACAAAAGGACAAACAGGACGTATTCGATGCGGATGCAATCTTTGCGGTCGTGAATGGAGTGCCACCAGATGAGGGGGTCATGATTGAGCTAGGGATAGCGATAGCACTGGGCAAGCCTACTTTCCTATTTCGGGACGACTTTCGACGTGCTGCCGATAGCGATGAATATCCACTCAACCTGATGATTTTCAGTGGCTTACCCCGTCTTGGATGGGAACGCTACTACTACACATCCATCAATGACATCCCATCGCCCGATAAAGCACTGGTGGGTTGGGCAAAGGAATAATGACGACGTTAAATTTCAAACGAGGTATGATCTAAGCAACGCAATAACTGTTGTACATCACCGATGAGGATATTGAAAAAACATTATTGCCCTACGAGGGCAGTACCACATTCAATAAGGAGTAGCCATGCCAGTTTTCATCTCACATCGAACACAAGACGACGAAATTGCCCGAAAAGTTTTCTATTATCTATACCATCATCATGACATCAAATGCTACATTGACGATTTCGACGAAGACGCCGAGGAAGCTCGAGCAACCAACCGCATTACAGATCGAATCCTTGAACATCTTGAATCCTGTACACATCTACTAGCCCTCGTTACGGAGAACACAGAGGGATCTTGGTGGGTTCCCTTTGAAGTCGGTGTTGCCCGCCGGGCTCCAAGGGTTATTTCAACGTTCACCAATCTTGACAACTGGAATCTCCCTGAATACTTAAAGGAGTGGCCGATATTACGAGGGGAGAATGAACTTGATAAATACGCTAGAATCTACCGTGACTACAAAACTGAGACGAATCAACTACTTCAAGAGAGCGTTCAATTACCCAATCGGCGCGAGTTCGCTGACCGAGCACATCGTCAATTAAAAAGACGACTGAATCAGACTTAAAGCTTTCAAGGGCAAGTTTGCAACAGCAATCAGATTGCAACAAGCGCATTTCAGCATCAGAAGCCAATTTTAACCGTTGCAGCGTGAGGGCTATATACATTTCCCAAGTTGTTCAAAAAAACGCGGATAGGATTGTCCATTGGCGGGTCAAATCGGTTGTTTCGGGGATTCGTGAAATAGCGAGGTAATGATATGTCAAAAGAGGAAAACGATGATAACGGATTAACGTTTGAAAAATCTGAAGAAGAGTATGGTCCCGATTATCAAAGTCATTTAATGGAGTTGTATAAATTCTACGCAGGGACAGCAGATGCTGTTAGCACACGAAGACAATCAGCGAACGTCTTTTTTCTAACATTAAATACGGCGTTAATTGCTCTAATAGGCTATAGCTTTCGTTCTAATACCGCTGAGAATAGTTTCCTTTGGCTACTTATACCCATTGTTATTGTTGGCTTAATCTTGTGTTATCAGTGGCGCAGGACAATAAAATCGCATCAGCAATTGAATGACGGGAAGTTTGAGGTAATTACCCTGATGGAAGAAAAGCTGCCTTTTGCTCCTTATGCAGCGGAATGGAAAGCACTTGGCGAAGGGAAAGATCCAAAGAAATATAAAAAGATTACAAACATTGAGATGAACATCCCGTGGGGCTTTGCCCTTCTACACTTCCTCCTTTTGTGCATTCTCATCTGGCAACAGTGCAGCTAAAACGCCAGTGACTTCAATAGCTTTCCGCGCCCATTGCCTATCACTCTCTTTTTCAGATTCGGATAGGTCTTGGTAATCCATTTCGATCTGCTGGCGCCAACGGGCGATGTTTTCTTCTGTGAGGTTATCAAGCATGTAGCGGGTCCAGTGTGCCCACTGTTCATGTTCGTGCGCTGCAAGTCTTTCGATAATGTCTGATGTAACCATGTTTAACTCCTTTCATCCGTTTGCAACATGATATTATACCACAAGCACGAAAATAGAAAAAGATCCGTTTTGAGTACAAGTAGAATACCTATTTCTCACGGGATTGAACGGCAAAAGGTTAAGGAAAGCAACTGAAATGCAACACGACATCATCGACAACCGCAGTGAAAAGTTGGCTGACCACATCAACCTCATCCTCGACTCCACTGAAAAAGCGAGATTCGCGGTAGGCTACTTTTTTCTGTCGGGATTTCAAAGCATTGCGAAAGAGCTGCAGCACGTCAAAGAACTTCGCCTGCTAATCGGTAACACCACCAATCGTGAGACGTTGGAGCAGCTTGCGGAAGGGTATCGCAGATTAGAACAAGTCGCAGAAGCTGCCGAAGCGCAGACTTATCCCAAGCGAATCAAAAGTCAACAGATGGGGGCAGAAACCGCAGAGAATATCATAGAGTCAGTCGAGTTGATGGATCAGACCGATGAAAGTGAATTGTTGATCAAAACGCTGATCGAGATGATAAAGGAGAAACGGCTGCGGGTCCGTGTCTATACCAAAGGACGGTTACACGCCAAAGCCTACATCTTCGATTATCATAGGGAGGGGCATTACGAAACTGGCATCGCTGTTATCGGGTCATCTAACCTCACCCTATCCGGTGTGAGCCACAATACTGAGTTAAACGTTGTGGTGCAAGGGAGCACCAACCACGCCGAATTGTGTCGCTGGTTCGACGAACTCTGGGATGAGGCTCAAGACTTCGATGAATCCCTGATGGAGGCAATGAAATCATCTTGGGCAATTGCCCCGGTGAGCCCCTACGACATTTACATGAAAACACTTTATGAGCTGGTTAAGGACCGCCTTGAAGGGGGCGACGAGGCAGACATACTCTGGGAGGAGGACATTACCAAACAGTTAGCAAATTTCCAGAAAGTTGCTGTCCAACAGGCGGTGCAGATTATTCGTGATTACGGTGGAGCCTTTGTCTCGGATGTCGTCGGTCTCGGTAAAAGCTACATCGGTGCGGCGATTGTCAAGTATTTTGAATGGACGGAAAATGTGCGTCCACTGATTATCTGTCCTGCCCCGTTGGTTGAAATGTGGGAACGCTACAACGAGGTCTATCAACTCAACGCCCGTGTGCTTTCTATGGGAGTTTTACGAGAAGGTAACAGGGGACAGGACGAACAGGTATACGATTCCGTTTCTACAATTCTTGATGATGTGATATACCGCGACCGGAATTTCGTACTGGTTGACGAGAGCCATAACTTCCGCCACCCCGACACGCAACGTTACAGAGTGTTGCAAAGCTTTTTAACCACTGGGCGACGATGTTGTTTTCTCACCGCGACACCGCGCAACAAGAGTGCTTGGGACATATACCACCAGATTAAACTTTTTCATCCCGAAGACCCCACCGACTTACCAATTGATCCCCCCAACCTGCGGACGTACTTTCGCCAGATTGAGAAGCGAGAAAAAAATCTCCCCGACCTATTGGGGAATATTCTCATCCGACGTACCCGTAATCACATTTTGCGTTGGTACGGTTTCGATGGAGAGACTGACCAACCCGTTGATCCATCCCAATTTCAGGAATACCTTGATGGACATCGAAACGCTTACGTCGTTGTCGGTGGAAACAAGCAGTTCTTTCCCAAGCGTGTCTTGGAAACCATCTCCTACAATATCGAGGACACTTATCAGGGACTTTACTTTGAGTTGCGGGAGCATATAGGAAAACCGCGCGGCGGTCAATTGAGTTCTTCTTCGGCTAGCGAATTAACCTATGCCCGTTATGGACTTTGGCACTACGTGATCGAGGCGAAGCAGAAACAAGAGCCGTACACCAATTTGCAGCGGTCAGGAATCAACCTGCGTGGGTTGATGCGGATACTCCTGTTCAAGCGGTTTGAATCCAGTGTGTACGCTTTTAAGGTATCAGTGCGTCGATTGTTGAAGATCCACGCACGCTTTCTCAAAGCCCTAGAAGAAGGTATTGTTCCGGCCGGCGATCAAGCGCAAGACATCCTCTACGAACCCAACGACGCAGAGGAACAGGACCTTATGGATGCGTTGAGGCAAGCTTCAGCGCAATACGACATTGCGGATTTCAAAATCGAGGAATTGCGGACAGATATTGAGCATGACCTCCGGTTACTACAGGCGATGTCAGACCTCGTATCACCAATCACCGCCGCGCAAGATGCCAAGTTGCAAATCCTCAAAAAACGATTGGCAGAACCACCACTTGACGAGGGAAAATGCCTAATCTTCACCCAATATGCAGATACAGCGCGTTATCTGTTTGAAAATATTAACCCCAATGGCGAACGGGATGATATTGACGTAATCTATAGCGGTGACAAAAGCAAAGAACGGGTAGTGGGACGTTTCGCACCGAAAGCAAATCCAGAGTACCGATTTCAGCGTGGAGAGTCAGCATTGTCTACCCTCATCGCCACCGACGTGTTGGCGGAAGGACTTAACCTACAGGACGGTGACAAAATTATTAACTACGACCTCCACTGGAATCCCGTGCGGCTGATTCAGCGATTCGGGCGTATCGACCGTATCGGGAGTGAGCACGATGTGATTTACGGCTTTAACTTTCTGCCCGAAATCGGCATCGAACAAAATTTGGGGTTGCGAGAAATCCTTCAGCATCGCATCCAAGAGATTCACGATACGATTGGCGAGGATGCTGCCATCCTTGATAACTCGGAACAACTTAACGAAACAGCGATGTATGCCATCTATGAGGGGGCAGGCGAGCAGTTGAACCTGTTTGAGGAGAGCGCAGATGAAAAAACAATCGATCTCAACGAAGCCGAAGAAATTCTGAGGCAGCTGAGGCGCGAGAACCCGGCGGAGTACGAACGAATTGCAAATCTGAGAGATGGGATTCGCGCCGCAATGCCAAAAGGTTCGCAAGGGACCTATCTGTTTTGTCGAGCGGGGCGTTATCAACAACTATTCCTTTTGGACGAGAGAGGCGGTATTATCTCCAGAGACATCTCCCGCATCCTCAGTCAGATCGAGTGCGAACCGGAACTTTCTGGGGGCGAGTTGCCCACGGATTACAACGCAGTCATCATGGGTGTCAAGCGGTTATTCACTCAGGAAATCAAAGATCTGCAATCGGAACGCAAGCACACCCTTTCTCTGACACAAGCGCAACGATACGTGCTAAGGGAATTGCAACTCATTTTTGCGAACGCACCAGATGAAGATGTCTCTGCTCAAATCAGCACACTGGAAAAGGCGTTCCGCGGGACAATTACGACCGCCGTGAATCGAGAACTCAATTTACTGCGCCGAAACGGTGTGACAGGAACTGCATTACTGAAAAATCTGAGAGACCTTTATCGCCAACACAACATGAGGGAATGGGATTCGAGGCAGCAGGACGCACAACTTGAGAATGAAGCTGTTCCAAAGATAATTTGCAGCGCGGCATTGATTTAAATTAACGCCGTAAAATTTGCTTGCATCAAAGACGACTAGAGCGTTGCGATCAAAACTGTACCCCCGCAAAGAACCCGGGCCAAACACGAATCGTCACATCATCTTCTCGGTATACGTGGTCAAATCCGTAACCAAAATCAGAAGTGTCTGGTCTATGCGATACAAGGAAGTTGAGCGAAACGCCACCGAAGAGGCTGAACCACTTGTGCCGCTCCCAGCCAAACCCAAGCCGCAGTTTGTTCAAGACGGTGTGTTCGTCGTCATATCCCCAAGTGTCCTCCTCCGACTCATCGGCATAAACCACCCCGCGCGTAATCAGATCAACGTTCAGAAAAAGTCGCTTGCCAAGTGGAATATGCCCACCTATACCAAACCCAGACGACCATCTGCCCAAATCGCCGTGTGGGTAACTGCCGACCATCAACAGGCTGTAAAAGTGTCGGCTACCGAGGCGAACCCCAAGGTTTGCAACCTCCGTATCGCTGCCCCACAGTTGCAGATGCAGTGGATTATTTTTAACAAAGCTGATTAATCCGATCGGGATGCCGGACATCCGTCCGGAGACATTGAGAAGCCCAACCTGCGATGTCCGTACATGCCCAGCGATGTTAAGAAGTCCAATCTGTGTGTCAATATCACCATGCGCGATATTGACGATGCTAATCTGTGTGCCGGCGTACGGGATATTTGCCTCTTGGTCCGAACCAAGCGCGATGTTAGCGGCTGCGCTGACTTGCGTCCCCTCCAAATTCCCGGCGATGTTGACCCCGGCTGCGACTTGCAGACCTTGATTTAGCACATTCCTCCCAACGAGATTTAGCCCGGGGGTAATCTGCAACCCCTGAAGGTTACGGGCTGCAAAATTCCCCCCGCCAGAGGCTTGAAAGCCCCGGACACTTCCACCGGTGACATTGATTCCTGCTGCCACTTGGAAGCCATTGAGGTCGCCGCCTATGGCATTGAGGCCACCCGAGGCTTGGGAACCCTCCACATTTCTGCCGGCAGCGTTGAGCCCACCTGAAACCTGAAAACCATCTACATCCCCGCCGACGATATTGGCAACCCCGGCAAATTGCGCGCCCCGCGCTTCAACGCCCTTCATGTTCAAAACCCCGCCCAATTCGATCCCATCGAGTTTCGTGTGATAGCCAGCAATGATGTTGATGGAAAGGTTCGTTGTGATCTTGCGGTTCGGGTCTTGAAATCCGACAGTACTGATCCACGGAATCAGTGAAATGGTCATAGGCAGATGTAAATCGTCCCCTTTTGCGGCTCCCGGTGCGACATCACCACTCTTCTCTAAAGGAGGGGATGGTTTCAAGCCGCGGGTGGGTTGAGGCGAAGAGACGTTGGCAATTCGGGGAGGCAGCCCCTCGTTGTTGAGCACCATCGGATCAATCCCTTGATTGTTCAGCAGTGAGATATATTTTCCGTTATAAAAGACGCGAGGCGTAATTTGCTGCGGATAGCGTAGGTCTTCAGACAGGTGGGAATGCCAATCCTCAATACCGCGTGTTACATAATCCAACAATCCTAACACTGTCACGGTCCCATCGGGGCCCGCCGCACCCCGGTCCTGATAGTCGCCGCCCAACCCTTTGAGCAGGAAGTAGGTGAACAGTCCATGTTTCAGGCGTGGAACTTCGGGTGCCCACTGATTGCTATCACACGCGGTGAAGACGATGTTGCTCTCTTCACTATAGCGTGACAATGCCGCAACGAAGTGCTCCTTCGGTGCGACCCGACACGCATCAACAATCACGAAGCGGTGTTTCGCGTTTGCGCGGTTGAGAATCGCAAATAGATTCTCAAGACTTAGTCCACTATCCGCGAGCGGATCGGTGACATCCATCGGCAAAAAGTAACCCGTTCCATCGACATCCTCTCCGTGCCCAGAGAGATATACGGTCAGAAGGTCTGCCGCTTCAAGCTGAGCGTGCCGTTGGAGCTGCTCAATCACATTCGCCTTCGTCGGCTGAATCAGGCTATCGGGTGTCATCAACGTTACGTTGGCACCGGCGTCTTGGAACACCTGTGCGATCGCTTTGGCGTCATCGGCGGCATACTTGAGCGATTGGAAGGGAGGCGGATAGGCATCCACACCGATAACGACCGCCCAATGTCGCGTGTTGACGCCGCTCGCGGCACCGAGTTGGAAATCGCCACCACCGGCAAGAGCCAACGCCCACCGACTCACCTCTATCCCCTGCCCCTTTATCGTCGTGAGGGTTAACATTTCCCCCTGCTCTACCATCAAGTCAGTAGATAGAAACACCTCATTGAAGCGATTCTCTGGACCCTCAAGGACAGGTTGCCACGCTAGATTCCACTGTTTGTGGTCGTTCTGCAGGTGCTGAACGAGTTGCAGGTACGTCAGTTCGTGGTGCCACTTTCCTCCAACTGCCGGATCTGTAGGACTTAGCAAGTGGGAGAACACCCGTCGATAGAGGGAATAGGTCATCGCGCTGACAGGCAGATAGGTTTCACCAATCGGGATGCGTAGTTCGTGAACGACCTGATTGTAGGCGGCAGCCGCCAGCAGCAGCGCAAAGTCGGCGGATTCATCTAAGATATCCTCCGTATGGCTCACGGTCTGGGTTCGTTGAACGACTCCCGTTGGGGCATCCGTTACGGGTGTGCCTTTAGGGCGCCCCAGACGAATCTCTCGGAGTATGTCGCCGGAGTAGCATGTGTCGATAATGCAGGAAACGCTCCGCGTCGGAAGCTCTTGGAGTAAAACGTTGAGTTCATCATCTAAGAGGTATGTCCTCGGCGATGCCAGATCCACATCCACGGGCAATAAGGCTTCGTCATTCCGGTCCGGGTATCGCCCCTTCGCTTCATCGCCCGGAAAAGTTCCGAGTTTGTCAATAATCTGCGTCCCGTGCCCGCTAAAATAGAAAAGCAAGCTATCAGCAGAGGTCAGGCGTCGGCTAAGTTCCCGAAATTTACGCTGAATCTGCGCCTTATTCGGATTGGGTAGGATGTGCATCTGCCCCTGTGTGACGCCGTGCACGGAGAGGACCGCTTCCATCAACTTCAAGTCATTTGGCGGAGCATCAAGCTGCAAATTTGGATTTTCATAGTCCCAAACGCCCACCAAGATGGCGTGTTGCTCGGCGTAGATAAGCTGCGAAAACATTACGAAAAGACTACAGACCGAAAGAAACCATCGAATCGTTGACCCCAACCTATTTTGAACCATTTCGCGCTCCTTTTGTAAAATTTTCCAACAGATCTGAAAAACGTTGGCGTTCAAGCGATAACTTCTCTGTCATGGCATCGCGTTCAGCGGCGGAGAGTGCCCCCAATTTGAGTCGAGATTGGTAGAGTTCGACCAGTTTGGCGCGCATCGCAAAGTCTTCGGGATGCATCTTCAAAAACGTTTCGACCGTTTCGATTGAGGCGGTGAGTTGTCCGGCGTCTGTTGGTTCGGGCACAATGAGAAACTCCAACATCCCCTCCGCCGAGAGGGGTGGGGCGATGCTTCCTGTGTTTTCGCTCCCCTTTTGCGAACCCCATTCCACCGATGGCGTGAGCGGTGAAAAAATCGCCACAACAAACAACAACAATCCCACCACACCGATAGCAGACGGCACCCATACCGGCACCGGCGTTTTCAGGCTATTGCGTATTTCGATCCAGACGGAACGGCGTCGAACCGGCGGAAATGGTGGTGCTTCTATCGAGATAGAACCATCTCGAACAGCACCGGCAAAATCTTCTAGCGATTTTTCTGTCTCCTGCAAGATTCTATATTTCCGCTCACACTCTTCGCAGCCGAGAAGATGGTCTCGAATCTGTGGAGATAACTCCTGATCAATGGAGTGAAGCAGCTTTTCTTGTACTTGATTACATTTCATCGTTCTTCAACCTCCTTATCAAAATTCAACCGTAAGACCAATATAGGGGATACGTGGGAATTGCTGGGCTTCAAAGATCTCAGGTTCTTCGATTTCGACCTCTTCACCTTGGACCTCAAGCGGTTCATCCGGGGTAAAGACGAATTTCACGGTATTTTTCCGGTTGTAGACGTTCAGAATATCGAGGAACCCGCCTACCCGTAAGCCCATAAAGTCGAATTTGTAACTCACCCGGAGGTCCAGCTTGTGATACGGAGTTAGTTCAGCCGTGACGGATTCATCAATACTCGCTAAAAGCGGGTTCAATCCGCGTGTCAGTGGGTCTTGAATGAGCACGACAGAACTGATTGGCACTTCGGATGTTCCGCTCAGATACTGCCACTTCGCGCCAATTTCAAACTTAGGCGTGAAGTTGTAGTTGGCAACAACACTAACAATATTCGTGTTATCAAAGAAATAAGGGTGGTAGGAACCTCCCGGATTCTCGCGTCGTTCAGCGTGTGTGTAGGCATACGAAATCCAACCGAAGAATTTATCTGGCACCCGGTGCCGCAGAAACGCCTCTGCCCCACCAACATACGCAGTGCCCTGATTAAGATAATTCGCTATCTCATCCGCAGTGACCAATTTCTGCATGTCTTTGTAATAGGTAGCAAACTTGAACTCTGTTCGAGATGAAAGTTCGTGTTCTAGTTCCATGATATAGTGCCGTGCGAGGCTTGATACTAACGCAGAATTCCCATTCTCCGATAGTATCTGATGCGGTTGTGGACTCTGTTCGTAATGTCCATACGCAAACCGGAGGTTGGAACCGCTCGGCAGATCAAAACTTAAACTACCCCTCGGCTGAATAGAAAGTTGCCCCGTCACATCCAGATAATCTAGACGAACACCCAGCGCACCAGACAGCGAAGGCAACGGGTCATATCGTCCCTGTAAGTAACCCTCCGCGCGAAAGAAATCGTGACCGAATTCGTAGTGGTTTTCTTCGATACCGACTAACTCCTGCTGCTGTTCATACACAACGGTTTCTCCTACTATCTCTCCATCTTCATCAACGATTGGAGCAATTGTTTCTATAGGTTCTCCGCTCGCTTCAAATTGTGGGATCCTGCTGTCCTCGAAGCTATTGGCAGGACTGAAGGAGAGAAGGAAGCCTGTTTCCAATGCGGTAGGCGTGCTTTGACCACTAGTATCGTCAGGACGCAGGTTTAACCTGTAGGACACGTCTTCCCTTAGCGTATAGACCGGAACCCTAATGTTTATGTCGTAGTGACCGTAATCTACTTCAGAGATAAGTTCTCCATCCGAATCAAATTCATACGACTCCGTGATGGGTGCCTCAAAGTTGATGGTGAGAAAATTGAAGGAACGGGTGAGCGAGAGTTGGGAGGTGAGGTTTTCAGTGAAATTTGAACGGAGATGGATGCCTTGCGCGTTAAACCCATTCTTGAAAAAGGCAGAGATACGCGCGCCTTCAAATGTCTGTGTTTCCTCTTCCACTTGACCTTCCTCCAATTCCGTAACTTCCGTAACCTCTACAGATATCGCTTCCTCAACGCGGAAATGATCGGTTGCAGCAAAGGTGTTGAGCGTCAGGTGATGTTTTTCACCGAGAGGATGGGCAAATTTGAGTTGATAATCTGAAAAGTAGGGAAACTGCTGTCCATCGATGAACCGTCCAACAATGAGATCGATGTAGCTTCGTCGTCCGGCAATAGATACGTATCCCTCATCCCCAAGTCTACGCTCAAGCATCCCTTCAGAGTAGAGGATATTCAGATTAAATTTGCCGCTCGTCCGTTCCTCTAGGCTATCCCGCGAGTGGATGTCCAGCACCGCCTGCGAATCTAGCCCGAATTCCCCACCGTATCCGCCGGCATAGATGTCAATCTTCTCAATGACTTCCGAACTGACGGTTGATAGGAGACCACCCCAGTGAAACGGATACCCAAGCGGCGTCCGGTCGAAATAGTAGAGGTTAGATCCCGGCTCACTTCCGCGGATATAGAGAATGCCAAAGTAATCATTGGGGACGCCGATGCTCGGAAGTGTCGTCAACCCTTTGAGGGCATCGTTACCGACGCCGGGGATGCGTCTCAGTTCGCTCCCACGGATGTCCTTTCGACTAACCGTTGGCGGGAGACGTTCCCCCTCAACAATGACCTCTTCTAGCATAAGCACCTCACCAAGGTATAGCTTTACTTGGGTGGTATGACCTGCGCTTACTTCTATATCGGTTTCCGTAGGGATGTCGTACATTTCGCTAGTTATTGACACGGTGTAGGTACCTGGGGTGATTTCTATAAACCAGAATTTCCCTTCCGTGTCCGTTGTTTGGCGTTCATCGGTTCCAAGGAGATGGACTTTTGCGCCGACTACCGGTGCGTTGGTGCTTCCATCATAGACGGCGCCTTCAATCGTCCCGGTTTGGGATAGTGCTGCAAGTGGGAGTAAGAGGATAAGCAATAGGGGGGCGAAGAATAGATACAAACTCGCTTTCCATATCAACAAGGGGTGTTTCACTACTGTTTTATTCCTTCCATTCTATTTTGGTATCAATGCTAATTCTCGACGAAATAAGGAGCTAAACGTGTCGCGAGTTGTTCTCTCGCGTGATATAGACGACTTTTAACCGTTCCTTTTTTAATGCCGAGCTTTGTCGCAATTTTCTTCACCGAGAGCTCCTCAATGTAGAACAACCAAATCACCTGTTGATGAATTAGGGGGAGTTCCGAGATTGCGTCTCGAACGACTCCCATCCTCTCTTGAAGGAGGAGATCCGTCTCCGGTGCACGGGAATCTGGTGGTATCCCCTCAACCCGAAAATTTTCGTCGTCGAGGCTGCCAAGTGCACGTCTGGCAGCGGTTCCTTCACGACGTGACCAATTCCGAACCACATTTTTCGCAATTTGGTGGAGCCACCCCAGAAACGCCGCTTCGGATTCGTCCGTGACCTTCTCGCGGCTTTGATGTGCGATCAGGGCAACTTCGTTGCTGATATCCCTGCGGTCTTCGGGCTGGCTATGCTTATAATAGACGCGACAGAGCTCATCAACGAACTGCGCAATTTGAGAGTGATATTCTCCAATATCCCTTGCCAAAATGTCCTCCTATCCCTTTTAGTGTTGGGTGGACTAAAAAGGTTCACTGGGCAACCACTTTTCTTCTGAAGTTTTTCATGGCTTCCCACTGGAATTTGTGATAACATCTCAAGAATATACCAGTTTTTACGTCGCTCCGTCAAATGAGTTAAAACGAGAAGGATTCAAGAATCGGTTGAGGCTTTCAGGACGGAACCCCCAGATAATATTTAAAATCATCCACCAAATGAAGCGGAAGAACACTCATCCATTAAGGTAAGGGGTAGAGAAATGGCTCTGGAAACAGGAGAGATAAAAGTGACCACCGACGGGAAGTTCGTCCGTGCGATTCCGGCAGAGTTCGTTCCCGTGCCACTCGGCAGTGGCTATGCCTTCAGCGTCGTTCTGGAAGACGACACCATCGTGACCATGACGGGCGCGGGTACATGCGTCCGCTGGAAGGTCGAGTGAAACAAAGGTATAAACCACCACAAAGCAAAGGGGAATAAAAACGAATGGGTATCACAATACAAGATAGAGTCATCGACGCACACATTCACGTTTGGACAGACGACTTCAAAAATTATCCGCTGGCACCCGGTTTCGATCCAAGCGACCTATGGCTGCCTTCATTCACCCCGGCGCAGCATTTCGAGTATAGTCGTTCGGTCGGCAAAGTCCGGATAAACCTCGTCCAGATGACTTGGTACGGACTGGACCACAGTTACATTATAGACCTGATCGCCAATGACCCGGACACCTTTGTGGGCACGGGCATTGTGCCAGCGGTGACGGATGTGTCACTTGCCAGTCCGGATAAAACGATGATTGCGTTATCCCGTCGGGGTATCTACGCCTTCCGTGTGCGTGGGGGCAAGAGCGCGCGTATGCCGGTAGGCGATGTTACGCGATGGCTCGACTATCCGGGGTATGAGGGGATGTTTGCAGCGGGAGCAGCGCACAACCTCGCCTTGAGTTTCCTGATGGGGCTTGATGATTTGCCGGATTTGGATCGGATGTGTACCCGTTTCCCCGAAACCCCTGTGATTCTGGATCACGTCTGCGGGGTGAGGATACGAGACGGCATTTTTCCCGAAGCAGACCTTAAAACGCTCTGCGGTATGGCAAAGCACAAGCGCGTGATGGTTAAGCTGGGTCCCTTTCAGGCGTTGGGAGATGGGCAGGCTCCGTATCTGGATCTCTTGCCGCTGATTCGGCGGGTGGTGGACGCTTTTGGACCAGAGCGATGTATGTGGGAAAGCGATAGCGGAGGTCCAGTGGTAATGAGCGATCCGCATAACGATTTTCCCGCGGCAATCGCGCTCATCAATGAGCACGCTGATTTTCTAAGCGACTCGGACAAGGAACGGATCCTTTTTAAGACAGCGGAAGATTTCTTCTTTAACCGTTAAGATAGGTCAGAAGGACAAAATTCCCCAAATTCCCCGCAGATTGAGCCTCGACGCAGCGGGCATTTTTTGTTACAATTTGTTTGCGCTAGGCACGTTGATACGAAATCGGTAATTTCTACGAGACAGCTGCAATCTGTTTTGGCTATCACATGTGTATAAAAACCCAATGAAAGGATACTATCATGAAAATCACCGATATTGAACTAACTTATCTAGACGTTCCCTTTACGCCACACACGAACGAGCACATGCAGTATTGGCTGCCACACTGGCACATTGTCCAAATCTGCAAACTCACCCTTGACAACGGCGTGGTCGGCTGGGGCGAGACCATTCCCAACTATACCTGGGCGAGGGTGTCGGATGATATCGAAGAACAGATCATAGGGCGTGAAGCTGGTGATCTGTTGTGGGAGGACGGTTTAGGTGCCGGGGTACAAATCGCACTATTCGACGCAGTGGGCAAATCGTTGAACACCCCCGCCTATCGCCTTCTAGGTACGAAAGTCCGAGAGTGGTGTCCGCTCTCTTGGTGGGCAATGGACATGCCTCCAAAGGATTGGGCACAACAGTGCGCTGATGCGGCTGAACAGGGATATATGTCCTCCAAGCTCAAAGCACGGACTTGGTATGACTTGCACGCAGCCATCCAAACCATTATCGAAGATGTCCCCTCGCAGTTCAAGCTGGATCTGGACTTCAATGCAACCTTGGCGAATGCAGCCAATGCCGTCGAGTTTCTCAAGACCCTCGAACGGTACGAGCAGGTCGCCATGATTGAAAGCCCGATTCCACAGGGCGATGTCGCCGGGAACAAACAGATTCGGCAACGCATCAACCGGCCTGTGGCAATGCACTACGGTTCTCCCCCCATCCTAACTACACTGCACGAAGATATAGCAGATGGCTTCGTTATCTGTGCCGGCGCACATCGTCTGTTGAAACAGGCGACCGTTTGCGAAGAGGCGAACAAACCCTTCTGGTTGCAACTTGTCGGCACCGGCATCACCACAACATGGGCGGCTCACCTCGGTGCCGTATGCGATCAAGCTAAGTGGCCCGCGATTACCTGCATGAACATTTGGGAGAGCCAACTCATCACGGAACCGATCGAGTTACGCGGCGGTTTCTACCGTGTTCCAGAAAAGCCGGGCATCGGCGTAGAAGTTGACCAAGAAGCCATGCAGAAATACAAGGTGGACTACTCCTTCGTGGACCCACCCCGCCACATCTATCGCTATACCCGCGCTAGCGGAGAAACTACCTACTACGGTTGTAACAAGCAGGATCTCCACGCAGTCTATCCGAACGACGCCATGCCAACTTGCGAGGCCGGATCTAATCTGGAAGTCGTTTCTGACGACGGAAGTGATGCGTTCAAGGAGCTCTATGACGCCGTGCAGGGCGGTAAAACTGTGCGACGGCTAGAGCAATAAAGGAGCCTAAGCTATGGCAAATGCGGAAAATCGATATGTCAATCCCTACAGAGTCATGCTAGGGGAGTGCACCCGAAAGGAGATCCGGGGAGCGTTGCAGCGTGGGGAATTAAAAGCCGCCATCATCCCCATTGGCGCGATCGAGCAGCACAATGAACATCTAAGCCTAGATTTAGATATTGTCCTGTCCGCGTTCATATCACAGCAGGCTGCCTTGCAACTCTATCCTCAAGTCACCGTCGCTCCACCTTGTCCGGTGGGCTACTCCCCGTACCACATGGCGCGGAAGGGGACACTGACGTTGCGCAAGGAGACGTTGCAGGCATATATCTTCGATGTGGCGCAGAGCCTGAAAACCCACGGCATTCGTACGATTCTGGTTGTCAACGGTCACGGCGGTAACCACGGATTGCTTCGGGAGGTCTTGCCGGCATGGAGGCAAGACTTGGGCATCACGATGGATGAGGATTCTTACTGGCTGGGGCTCACGGACGAGGACCGGGAGACTATCCTCCAAGGCCACCGGGATCTGAGAGACGGCAAACTGGACACGGTGGCACGACAAACTGCGCTGAACCATGCCTCAGAGGATGAGACATCCGTGATGCTAGCAGCGTACCCGCAACGGGTGCGCGCTTTCACAATGGAGGCATACGACGCTGCCAACTTGGACTACGCCCATAATCTATCGCCCGAAGTCGAGGCGTATCTCGAACCCTTTTCCAAGGAGGGTTGGCCCCAAGGTGGACCGAACCCAGAAAATCCGCGTGACCGCGCCCGTCAAGAGAACGCACTGCTCGCCACTGTTGAAAAAGGCGAAGCACTCATCGCCATCCACACCCAATACGTCGCCGACAAATTGCAGAAAATGATCGATGCGACAGAGCAGGGGCAACCTTGGTCCCCGTCCGAATAAACACTGTGAGGTAAGAAATGAGATATCGAACGATGGGAAAAACGGGCTGGCAGATCAGCGAAATCAGTCTCGGCGGTGCGTACCTGATGGGAAATGACCCCGAACGTGCCCAAGAGAGTACCAACGAAGTGGTGAGGCGTGCGATCGAATTGGGGATTAATTACATCGACACCGCCCCACTTTACGGCAAGAGCGAGGAACTGCTGGGCGGTGCCCTTGAAGACGTAGCGGAACACTTTTATATCGCCACCAAAGTCGGCTACGATCCCCCGAACTTTGACTACCGCCGAGACAGTGTCCTCTGGAGTATCGAACGGAGCCTGCAGCGAATGCGCATCCCAAAATTGGCAACGGCACAGATTCATGAGATCAACATGGCAGGTTGGGAACGAATCACGGAGCCGGGCGGAACACTCGAAGGCTTGAGGGAAGCACGGAAACGCGGACTCTGCGAAAGAATCGGGATCACAGGCAGAGCCATCCCGCTCTTAGCAAAACTCGCGGACACCGGGGAGTTCGATACGATGCTAGTATATCACGACTACCACCCCTGCTCGCAAAGGGCAGCGAAAGCGGTTATTCCGTCGGCTGCCGCTCACGATATGGGGGTTGTTGTCGCCACACCGTTGGCGGGGCTGTTATTCGCTGACGAACCCCGGCGGTCAGAGGCGGTAGCAGGGATAGCAGATCCCGTGGAACAGGAACGCGTCCAGCGCGTCCTCGAACGACTTCAGGACGTACCGGGAACGTTCGCACAGAATGCCTTCCAATATATCCTCACTGATCCAAGGGTAGCGACGGTTTCCAGCGGCGCAGCCAACATCGCGGAACTAGAGGATGTCGCCCAAGCGTCGGAAATGGGACCCCTGCCCTCGTCCCTGCGTCAGGAATTGGACAAGATTACGTGATATTCGCATCAGTAGTTACCGCGACGGATATTCAGCACTTTTTTGTCCGTTCTATAGGGGAACTATGCTATAATTTTGACAAATTGTCCTCAAATCGTTCATTCCTATAAAGGAACACAAACGTGTCAAAGGCACAGGCAGAGCTACTTAATTTAGAATTAGCGTGGAAGAGGATAAAGTTAGATATTCCGCACCATGTTTTCATAAAAAACCCATTTGAGGTACAGTTACTTGAAGCTGATTTAACAGGTTATCTCGACGACCTTAGTGCGCAAATTCGTGAAGATGAATATTATCCCAGACCAACGTACATATGCAATGTGCCAAAAGGGGACGGGTTAATACGTCCTGGATCGATTCTATCGGTTGATGATAGGATCGTTTTTTACGCATGTGTGGGCGCATGTATGCCAAATATTTACGAAGCACTTAAATGGTCTCAGGGGATCGTCGATTTCTCATACGAAATATCTAATGAGTTCGAGAATGCCAAATGGTTGGAAAATCTATTCATCGGCTGGGAAAAGTGTCGTACGAGAAGTCTAGAAAAAATCGAAACTGGCATTTCGCATGTCATAACGACTGACATCTCCAACTACTATGAGAACATTAATACAACGACTCTGATGTCAGATTTAAAGAACGCACACGCTGACGATGATATTGTAAATTTGCTCAACAATTGTTTAGACCGATGGGCTCAAAGTATGGGCAGGGGGATTCCACAGGGATACGCCCCATCTGACTTTCTCGGGAAATTATACCTTAATTCGGTTGACCTGAATTTAAGGGCAATGGGGTATGACCATTTCAGGTATGTCGATGATATCAGGATTTTCTGTAAAAACGAAGTTGAAGCTAAGAAAGCTCTAGTTGATCTCACCGAATTGCTACGCAAAAGAGGGTTAAGCCTGCAATCCGCCAAGACCAAAATCCATACATCTGATGAGGCTAGGATCATAATAGATGGTATCCAACCCGTATTGCAGCCGATAAAAAAGAACCTTATCGAAACTTTCTACATCGACAACCCGTATTTTTCAGTCGCCCAAGCGGATGAGTCACTTGAGCAAATGGAAGCGGATACACCTGTTGAATTATTGAAACAGGCATTCCAAGAACATTTCATAGATACAGGGGAGGAAGATTTTGATAAAACTCTATTTCACTTCCTCTTAAACCAACTCGGAAAAAGTAAAAATGATAGTGCCGTTGCTTATTGTCTAAAGCTATTGAAGACACGCCCCGAGGAAACCAAATATATTCTTAAATATCTCCAATCTATTGACGTAATTAATCAAATTGAAGATTTAGTTGTTGAGTTTCTACGATCTGCACATGCTGTCTACCCCTATCAAAACTATCAGATTTTGGAATGGTTTAGTGAGCACAATCAAAAGCCTTCCGAAGACTTGTTAGAGATTGCACGCCAGATGGCTTTCGATAAATCTCAACCTAAATATTTGAAAGTTGTAAACAGGAAGCTAGTTGGAGAGTTTGGCACAAGTGCGGACCTAGAAAGACTCGAATCGCTTTATTCTGAATTAGATGATGAAATAGAAAAGTGCGATATTATTTGTTGCTTGAAAAATATGGAATTACTACGACGAAACTCTTTCTTGGCGAGCGCACAACATGATGGAAAGCTGGTACAAATAGCTTCAAATTTGGTGAAAAGCGGAGCCATATAATAAACCGCAGATTATAGCTGTCCGGTCAATTGAAAAAGAGTTATTCGCTATTTTTGGACGATTCAGACGTTGAAAAGGATACTTTATGCCAAACCACGACATCCGCATCCAGTTAGATCTCAAAATCCCTATGCGCGATGGCGTCCGGCTCTACGGTGCCTTGTACCGTCCCGCTACGGGCGATAAATTTCCGGTGCTGCTTATTCGATCTCCCTACAGTACGCAACACCCGCGTTATGTGGATTGGGCGGTGCGCTTCGCACAAAGCGGTTACGCAGTGGTGATGCAGGACTCGCGTGGACGCTACGATTCGGAGGGGGTGTGGCGACCCTACATCGACGAAACCAACGATGGCTACGACACGCAGCAGTGGCTGGGTGCCCAACCTTGGTGCGACGGAAATATTGGGACTTTCGGCGTTTCCTATCCCGGATTTACGCAGATTCTACCGGCGGCCCTCCGGAGTCCCTACGTCAAGGCACTTGTCCCAATCGCCAACCAAGAGGACAACTATGGGCACATGCGGTATAACGGCGTCCTGCAGCTCCAGAACGCCATGAACTTCATCTGGCTTGGTGACCGCACAAATCAGAACGCACCGAGAGACTTAATCGATTGGGAGGACGTCTATCGGAGGTTGCCACTGATTTCCGCTCTTGACAGCATCGGCGATCGTCCGTTCTATAGAGAGGTGATTCGACACAACGCCTTCGACGATTTCTGGAAATCCTACAGCATGAAGTACACGTACGCCGAAGTCGAAACCCCTGCATATTTTATCACCGGGTGGTACGACAACCTCGTTCACGAAGGCTTCAAATGTTTCGATGGTTGGACGACACAAGCCCGGACGCCGGAAACTAGGCAGCGGACAAAACTGTTGGTGGGACCGTGGACGCATTCTGGGATTGGCAGTGCCGAACCGTTTGGCGATATTGATTTTGGATCAAAAGCAGCGGTGGATATTCCGGACGCTCACCTGCGTTGGTACGATCAACGGCTAAAAGGGATTGACACCGGCATCGACAACGAGCCTTCCATCCGAATCTTCGTGATGGGAGAGAATATTTGGCGCGACGAGCATGAGTGGCCCCTAGCACGGACACGATACACCAAGTTTTACCTTCACAGCGGGGGACGCGCCAACTCCCTCCACGGCGATGGCGACCTGACGGTTCAACCTCCACAGGATGAACTAACAGATTCCTTCACCTACGATCCCGAAAATCCTGTCCCCACCGTGGGCGGTCAGAGCATGTTTATTGACAACACTGGTCCGAAGGACCGGCGATCTGTGGAACGCCGAGACGATGTATTGGTCTATTCTACGCTCCCGCTCACCGAGGATTTGGAGGTCACAGGACAGATTGAGTTGACGCTCCATGCCGCCTCCAGTGCGCCGGATACTGACTTTACTGCGACGCTCGTTGACGTGCATCCGGGCGGGAAGGCGATTAACATCTGCGAAGGGATTGTGCGGGCACGATTCCGTGAGTCTTATGAAGAGCCAGCGTTGATCGAACCCGACGCTATCTACGCATATAAGATTGTACTCTGGGAAACAAGCAACCGCTTCAAGGCAGGGCATCAAATTCGCGTCGAAGTCTCTAGCAGTAACTTCCCGCGCTTTGACCGGAACCAGAACACCGGTCACACACCGGGGTTAGACGCCGAAATACAGGTAGCGCACCAGACAATCTATCACAACGCACAATATCCTTCTCACATCACATTACCAGTAATTCCTCCGATTCATCGGAGTCCTCGGAACGGGACAAGATAACGATGACCAATCAAAACACAATGCGAATTGGTGCGGATGTCGGCGGCACCTTCACCGATGTCGTCCTAATCGACACTAGCGGAAACATCTGGACCCATAAAGTCCCTTCCACACCCCCTGACTTTGAAAGGGCAGTGCTGAACGCAATCGAGCATCTACTACGCACAACCGATGCTGCGGGGGCAACTGTCAGTGAAGTAGCACACGGCACCACGGTGGCAACCAACGCTGTTTTGGAGAAACGAGGTGCGAAAACCGCACTGATCACGACCAAAGGCTTCCGAGATGTTCTCGAACTGAGGCGCATTCGTGCTCCCCAAATGTACGACCTGTTCTTTGAAAAGCCGCAAGCACTTGTCGAACGCTACCTGCGCTTTGAACTCACAGAACGCATCTCTGCGTCCGGCGAAGTACTGACTCCACTATCGGAGTCAGAACTGTGGCGTCTCAAGGAGGAATTGGAGAAAGAGGCAGTCGAATCTATAGCGGTCTGCACCCTCCACGCCTATGCCTTTCCCCAACACGAAAACGCTGTCGGTGATTTCTTGAGAGCACAGCTGCCAGATGTCCCCGTCTCCCTGTCATCTGAAGTCCTCCCGGAACGCAAAGAGTACGAGCGGACTGCCACCACTGTCGTCAACGCCTACGTCCGTCCGGTTATGCAGCGTTACTTGAACGCAATGCGCAGCGGCTTGCAAACAATGGGAATTGAGGGACCATTGTTGATGATGCAATCGGCGGGAGGCTTAACGCCAGAGGCAGATGCTGCACGACTGCCGGTCTTTGTCTTGGAATCGGGCCCGGCTGCCGGTGTGTTAGCGGCTGGATTCACCGCGCAACGGTTAGGAACGGACAACCTAATTACACTCGACATGGGAGGCACCACCGCTAAAGCCTCCATGATTGAAAACGGTGCAGTCGCTTACAGTTCAGAATACGAAGTTGGTGCCTCGATATCGGCGGGGAATAGACTCGTCGGCGGAGGCGGTGAGCTCATTCGCGCCCCAAGTATCGACATCGCTGAGGTCGGATCCGGTGGCGGCAGCATCGCGTATCTGGATGGTGCAGGCGGTTTGCGCGTCGGTCCTCGCAGTGCAGGGGCTGTACCGGGACCCGCTTGCTATCAACGCGGAGGAGCAGAACCGACCGTTACAGATGCCAATGTCGTGTTGGGCTATATTCGCCCCGGTGAATTGGCTGATGGAGAGGTCAGTATCAATATTGAAGCCGCGCAGCGAGCGATATATGACCGAATCGCTGCACCTCTTGGGATGAACTTGCTTCAGGCGGCAGAAGGGATTCACAGGATTGCCAATGCTCGCACCATGCGGGCATTACGCGCTGTTTCCACTGAGCGTGGACGCGATCCACGGGAGTTCGTCTTGATAGCTTTTGGTGGCTCTGGTCCGATTCACGCGGCGGGGTTGGCGAAGGAACTTTTGATTCGTCAGGTTATCGTGCCGCCGCTGCCCGGTCTGTTCAGCACCCTAGGGCTACTGTTTTCCGGTGTCGAACACCACGATGTCCGTAGTTGTCTGCTCTCCGGCGAAACGCTCAACGCAAAGACTTTGGAACAGATTAAAGCCGAGATGCAGCGCAATATGCTCGCCCAATTCGAGACCGAAGGCTATCCCGCCAACCAGGTGACGCTGAGTTGCAGCGTTGACATACGTTTTAAGGGTCAAGCCTCAGAGATACGCATCCCAATGGTGGACGAACACTTCACCGAAACGACAGTGCAGACGCTGTACATAACCTTCGAGACAGAGCATGAACGGCTCTACGGACACCGGTCTGATCCAGACAACCCGGTCGAAGTTGTGGCGGTCCGGTTGATTGGGCAGGCGGGGATACGCGGTCAACAGGGCGTACTTAATCCGGCGGAACGCCTCGGAGCGCGTGCGTTGAGTCGGGAAGCGTATTTTGGTGCATCATGGGGGACAATCGATACCCCCGTCATTTCGCGTCGTGATCTGGGAGAGGAGGGGACAACTGGTCCCTTGCTTATTGACGAATACGATTCAACCATCGTCGTTCCCCCTGACTATCGTGGGCATCTAGATAGTGAAGGAAACATCCTTATGAGTCCCGTAGGGACGGGGTGACCCTGCTCGTACACCCTTCCGAGCAGCGGGGAGATGAGGTAGCGAGGCAGCGAGGATTTTAACTCGTCCCCTCACACACTTGCCCCCTCAAACTGATAATAGGTGTCTGTAAAGGTGAAATAATCAATGTACGTATATGGGTAGTTAATCTCTAAGTGAACTTTATCTAAGTGAACTTTAGAAGTGAAACAATCAGAGACGGAGGCATCTATGCAAATCACAATTAGCCAAACGATCCTCACCCTTGTACAAGGAGATATTACCAAAGAACAGGTTGACGCGATTGTCAACGCTGCGAATGAGCAACTTACGGGCGGTGGCGGTGTTGATGGCGCAATCCATCGCGCGGGGGGGCCAGCGATTATGGCGGAATGCAACGAAATCCGCGCTGAACAAGGCGGTTGCCCAACGGGGAATGCGGTGATCACGACGGGGGGAGATCTGCCCGCGAACCGTGTCATCCACACCGTGGGACCGATCTGGCGGGGCGGAAACGCTGGCGAACCAAACCTTCTCGCTAGTTGTTACCGGGAGAGTTTAAGCCTCGTACTGGAACACGGTATCAAGACAATTGCGTTCCCATCAATTAGCACAGGTATCTACGGCTATCCGCTAGAGAAAGCAGCTGGCACCGCTATTGATGCGGTGAAGGAGTTCCTAGAAGGGCATGATGGAATTGAAGAGGTGCGCTTCGTCCTCTTTGATGACGCGACCTATGCCGGTTATGAGAATGCGCTCTCATGAGGGCGTAAAGGGTGTTATACCAAATTCTATGTCAAATCAACAACTTCCTCTATTCCCAACCACCGTGGTAGGTAGTATGCCACGATCCGATTTTGTCCGCGATCTACTTGCGCTAGAAAACGAGCCGCAACGCCCTGAAACCGGCACACAAAAAGAGATGGACGCTGCTGTACGATACATCATCGCGGTACAGGAAGCCGCGGGGATCGACATCATCTCCGATGGCGAGTGGCGGCGGCGTTCCTATATCGGCGTGATCGCAGACATCGCAAGTGGATTTGAGTTGAGTATGCAGGAGGGTGTGCACTGGACAACCGCAGTTGATAAAATACGCCTCAAACAGCCGGGGGTTATCGCAGCGGAAGCAGCATTTCTGAAGCAGCACACAGATCGAATGACAAAGGTGTGTCTCCCGTCCCCATATCTATTGGGACAGCGGATGTGGGACCCGGAAAAATCGCGAGACGCTTATCCAACCCGCGAGGCGTTCATGTATGACCTCGTCGATATTTTGCGGAATGAACTTATCGCCATCAGGGATGCAGGGGCAACCGTCGCCCAATTTGATGATCCACATCTGTGTCTCTTTGTTGATGAGTCCGTCAGAGCGAGTTACGAGAATCCTGAGCGTGAGATGGATTTGTGCGTTGATCTGCTGAACCAGATTATTGACCGTGTTGACGGGATTCAGATTGCCATCCACCTCTGCCGGCGCAATAAAGGGCGTGACGGCTGGATTGGCGAAGGGGGATATGAGCCGATCTTGCCCTACCTGAAACGGCTCAAAGTCGATCAGTACCTGATGGAGTTCACGATTCCGGTCGCCGGCGACCTTGCGGTGCTGAAGGAGATCCCGGCAGATAAGACTGTTGGTCTCGGCTGCGTCGATTGTCGAGGCGAGCATATCGACACACCTGAAGAGATTGTTGCACGGGTTGAAAACGCACTGCGCCACCTGTCCCCTGAACGTATCATCCTCAATCCAGACTGCGGATTTGCGCCCGGCAGCGCCGCAGAAATCCCCATCGACGAAGCATACCAGAAGCTCAAAAACGAAGCGAAAGCAGCAGAAATTCTTCGAGAAAGGTACGGATAGCGAAAACTCGATTATGCAGAACTTACAAGAGCAACCGTTTACGCGGCGCTCGCTTATCCTGCCGATCTATTTCCCTGCCTTTCTGCTTTCTGTCGGCAGTGGCATTCTCATCCCAATCTTCCCTGAATACGCAAAATCTTTTAATCCCTCCTATAGCCTGATGGGGCTAGTTCTCGGTATGCAGGGCGTCGGCGTCCTGATTGCTGACGTGCCTGCCGGTATCCTAATCGAACGGACGGGGCGCAAATCGTCAATGTTGATTGGAGCCGCCGTGGTGGGATTATCGACCCTCGGCGTCGGCCTTGCCCACACTGTCCTTGAACTGGTCATCTACCAACTTATCGCGGGAATCGGCAGTGCTCTATGGACTATTGCGCGATATACCTATTTGACGGATGCTGTTCCAATTGACGAGCGTGGCAGGTCGCTCGCAATGTTTGGAGGAGTGAGTCGGATCGGTACCTTTTTAGGTCCTACGATTGGCGGTTTCATCGGTAAGCATTACGGCTTGAGCGCTCCATTCTTTGCCTGTACGGCGATTATGGGAGTCAATTTCCTATTCTGCCTTTTCTTTATCCACGAAACAAAACGCCCTTCAGTAGTAGGTCCCCGCCGATTGCATCTGAAGCAGTTCGTCGATATATTGAAGACACACTATCGCGCGTTGCTCACGGCTGGATTGGGCCAGATCTGCGTCCAAACCCTCCGGGCGGGCAGGCGAATCATTATTATTCTTTATGGACGCGATGTCATCGGGCTAGACCGTCAGACGGTGGGAGTGATCTTCAGTCTCTCCTCATTTATCGATATGATGATGTTCCCGGTGGCGGGATTTATTATGGATCGGTTCGGTAGGAGATACGCTATCGTCCCCTGTTTCTTCATTTTCGCAACAGGAATGGCGATGATTCCCCTTACAAGCAGCTACGTGACTCTACTGATTGCAGGCATTGTGATGGGGTTTGGCAACGGACTCGGTTCCGGCACAATGATGACAACGGGGGCTGACCTTGCCCCACGGGAGGGTATAGGCGAGTTCCTCTCGGTCTGGCGGCTCATCGGTGATGTGGGTCACGCAACGGGACCTTGGATTGTTGGTGGGATTGCAGATGCGTCGGGACTGGGGCTTTCCGCTGTGGTTCTCGCAGGAGTCGGGTATATGGCGGTCGCGATCTTTCTCTGGCTGGTGCCGGAAACCTCACGACCACGCAAATAGAACAACGTACCGCCATTTATCAATCAGTGCCCATCATGAAATCCGAGATACGCTCTCCGATGACCATAGTCGTCACGTTGGTATTAGCACGGATGCAGTCGGGCATAATCGAAGCGTCCGCCACCCGCAGTCCTTCGATGCCGTAGACTTTACCGTACTGATCGACCACAGCCATTGGATCGGAGTCGGGTCCCATCTTGCAGGTCGATGAGATGTGGTGACTGGTAGCCACTTGGCGCAGCAGCCACTCGTCCAAGGTTGTGTCCGTCGCCAGATCGGTATCTGTCGGTGCCAGACGTTCTGCAACCAGCTTTTTGAAGGCATTGTGTTCGAGCAAATCAATGATGATGCGCACGGACTCGCGCAGTCGTTCGCGATCAAAGGATTCCGTCAGGTAGTTATAATCTAGGGCGGGTTGTTGATGCGGATCGGAAGAAGCGAGCCGGATTTCGCCCGCACCGACAGCAAGGTATATACAGGCAGCAATGTGAAATCCCAAAGGTACGGAGTCGGATTCGACGAGATAGCCTTCCTCGGTGGCAAAAGCGGTTGGGAGGAGGAACATGTCGTTGCGAAGGTCGGAACCCCCCGCCGTGTATCGGAGCCCAATCTGAAGCCGTGGCTCTGTGCCATCGGGCAGAAACGCCTCCTTTACCCTCAACGTGACCGACACCTGCGGATGATCTCTCAGGTTCTGCCCGACGCCCGGTAGGTCATGCACCAAGGGAATGCCAACTGCTTTGAGATGATCAGCAGGTCCGATACCCGAAAGCATGAGGATCTGCGGCGAACCGATAGAACCACCGGATAGTACGATTTCCTCGCCATAGACATTGAACATCTCGCCGCCGCTCCCCACTTGGACACCAACAGCGCGTTTGCCCTCAAAGAGGAGTCGGTGTACCAAGCAGTCCGCTTCAATGGTAAGGTTCAAACGATGACGCGCCGGGTTTAGGTAGCCGATTGCCGTGCTCCAGCGGATGCCGTCCGGGTTATTAAGCGCGAGCGTACCTACCCCTGTAGAGTCTGGATCGTTGTGGTCAGGGCAATCTGGATAGCCAGCGTCCAGACTTGCGTCGTAGAAGGCAGCTTGTTCAGGGTTCAACTCCTCGTATGTGTGTCGCCGAGCGCGGATGGGACCTGTGTTCCCGTGATAGGAGTCGCTATAATCGGGATCCGCCTCGTTCCTGCGAAAGCAAGGGAGCAGTTCCTCGTAACTCCATTTGTCGTTACCCATGGAAGCCCACGTATCGTAGTCTTCGGGCACACCGCGGAGGAAGATCTGCGCGTTCACTGCGCTTGAGCCACCAACTATCTTGCCGCGTGGGACAAACATGGTGGGTGCTTTATCGGTTGAGTGGGCGGTGTAACCCCACCCGAATTTGGTCGCTCGCCCGAAGGCTCGCGCCCAGATATTGCGGTTCTGCCCGTAACCGTATTTGATTTCCTCTGGGAGTTGCTCAAAATCTGGGAAGTCCGGACCCGCCTCCAGCAGCAGGACAGATCGCCCCGGATCCTCGGTGAGGCGCGCCGCAAGTATCGCCCCAGCCGCCCCTGCTCCGACGATGATTGTATCGTATTTCATTTCATCCTCCTCAACAGCACTTGCCAGTCACTTTGAATTTCCTGATTTCTTTGATTAGCGTTGTGTCTCCCGTTGCGATGTAAACACGACTTGACTCGTAGGGGTTGGGTCTCCCAACCCATTGTGAGCGGGCGAGGAAACCTCGCCCCTACCAAATCGTGGATTCAAGGTGGCACACTAGTTCTTAGCTAAGGGGACCCTGCGTTTCCATTGCCACCGAGATCCGCTCACTTCTGCCTCCTTCGCCGTCGGAATGATACAAGCGGGCAGCACCGTGGAAACGGTCTGCATACTCAACGAAGTCCAACTCTACTTCCCCCACAAGACAGATACTAAAGAGATCATCGGAAAAATTGTAAAAACACTACGTAAAGTCATATATTATATAGTATACCTCATACCCACTCAGACACAGTCACAGGGCAGATCACTTATGGACTGTTATGATCATGATATCGCCATCGCCCTTCTTCGGCAAACACAAAAGAATACTTAGGACCAGCCCAAGCGACTTATATGCGTCAAAAAGGTTCCATGCTCAAATGTAAAAAGTGCCCGGAAATTATTCCGGGCACTGATGGTGAAAAGAGCAATGGTGAAGAATGTTACTTACTCAAACATGCTCGCGACCAAAACTAAATCTTGAATATTAACTACCCCATCACCTGTAACATCGGTTTCCAGACTCTGCCCTTTTTTACCCATATCAGACGATATCATAATTAAATCCAGAACATTTATTTGACCGTCACCGTTAAGGTCTCCCTTGTAATCTAAAGAAACAATATAATCAGAATCCCACAAGCGAATATTGTGATCTACACTACCACCTGCAAACAGATTCCCATCAGGACTGAACGCAATAGATAGATGGTCGGGCAAACTTTCATCCACCACTTTTTTACGCTCTTTTTTTTCTATGTCCCACAACCAAATACCACGGGTCCCGATTACAAGTGTTGTACCGTCAGGTGTAAACGCTATAGGATTCTGACCATCTGTGTGACCAGTCAACACTTCTTTGAGTTTTCCTGTATGTACGTCCCACAACCTTATTGTGCGATCACGTGCTCCTGACGCAAGTGTATTTCCATCAGGACTGAACGCCATACGTGCTACGCTATCGGTATGACCTCTCAGCGTGTGCAGAAGCTGCCCGCTATGAGGGTCCCACAACCGAACGGTCGTATCTCTACTGCCACTGGCAAGTTTCATGCCGTCCGGAGAAAACAGCACAGAATCAACAACATTACTGTGCCCTCTCAGTATTTTTTCTACCTGCCATGTCAAGGTATTCCATAGTACGACCACAGGCGCTCCCATTCCACCAGCAAGTATACGTCCTGTGGGGCTAAACGCCACTGACGAAACCACATCCCAATCACTGGCGAGCACCTTCTTCTGCTCTCCTGTACCTATATCCCACAACCGCAGAGTCGCATCCCAGCCTCCGCTTGCAAGTGTCTGGTTGTCAGGACTGAAAGCGACGGTGGTAATATCACTTTCATGCCCCACAAAAATATCCAACAATTCACCAGTGTCTGCACTCCACAAGCGAACTGTTTTATCCCAACTCCCGCTTGCAAGCAATGTGCTGTCCGAGCTAAATGCTATATTCCAAACATAATGGGTATGACCAGAAATTACTTTAGGGTTATCTCCTATCAACCCCGCTGTCTGTGACAGCAATGTAACCTTATCCAACAGGTGCGTAAGCATAGTAAATCCTTTTTGATACGTCTCGTTTTCAAGGTTAACACCACCGGCATCGTCCAGCCACTTCACAACATCTTCAGAAGCAAACATTTTAACCAATCGCGTGGGCAAAGAAGACACAAACGACGCAACCAGCAATATATCAGCAACATTAACAACGGCATCTCCATTAACGTCTGATCTGTGGTTCCCGAGCTTTCCATAGTTATCAGAAACAAAAGCCACATCTAATAAGTCCACAGTGCCACTACCATCAACATCTAGACCGTCTCCGAAAGACGGTAACGAGTCCAGATGAAGCAGAAACGTTGCCCAAGTAACATTGCCTTCCCTGTCAATAATCTGAAGCGTTACCCTATCAACCAACTCCTCCTTTTTCACTAAAGATTGCACCATAGATACCTTACCCGCCAACTGTTGACAATCAAACAACCTATATGGTCCCCACCCTGCCCACTCTGTGCTCTCGAGAACCTGCGGCACTAACAGTTGAGCCTGATGCAGACCGTCCCCATCTGTAACTTCAAAACGAAATCTGACCAGATCCTGGGTAAGGAGTTCTGCTTGAAGTAAATCAATTTTTCCCAAATCACTATCATGTGTCTGTACCGGATTCAAAAAACTATGAACTGATAACCACTCCGCTGAACACTTAGATAAGCGATTTTGTCTGCCCATACCTACTATATAATTAGTATCACCCGGTTCACGCTGGTCGTGCTCCAAGCCAAAAACATGCCCCAACTCATGCAAAGCGTTACCTAGTTGATGAGAACCGATATTAACCGCAGGTATAACAGCAAAACCGCCGATTGATTGTTCTCCATCTGTAATGTCTCTGTGTCTGAGCGCAAATCCACCCAACGACAGGTCAAGTGGATCAGAAGAAACGTATGCAAGAACATGCCTCTTGTTGGTAAAGAAACTGAAAGCACCCAACCCGCCATCACCATCTCCGAATGTATTCACACTTGAATCCATAGCAACAAAAAAAACGTGACGAAGATCGTCAAAGTGCGGCACAATCTCTCTCCAAATTAAATAATCCGGACTATAAACTTGATTGTGGCTGTAATAACGCTCCTTAAACTCACCGTGAATTTCATGGACTTTTAGCTCGCCCTGATCATCATATTCAAAATTAAAAGTCTTTCTTCCAAATCCGTGTTTTTCCATCCGGTCAGCAAAAAACCGGTGAGCCTCTTTCAGCAATTCGCGAAGCGCTATTACTTGACTCTCACGCGAATGACGATCACTCGGGACAAAGTAAACCAACCGAACTTTTTTGTTTAAGTTAACATCAGCTTTCGACGACATTGTAAACAAAAATAACAAAACAGAGCAGCTCAAAACCAATCGTCTCATCGTTGACACCTTTCTCAATATGATTAAAGAATATTTGTTAACGTGCTTAACCACCCTGCCCAATAAAAGATGCCGTGCTGCCGTGAACTTCACCAGCAGCACACCTTTTAGGAGACAAGACTCATCTATATTAGGACTTACGCGCTTCGGTTGAGAAAACCGTGTCCTATGTTTGACTGCGTATAACTTTGACAAACGATCAGGGGAATTCACTCGTGGACATCCCGATGTATCGGGATGATCGCCAGCAGATTAGGAAATCTGCCCCCACGATAGGGATTTTCCCAAGGCGTTAATTGCTTAACTGCGTAAGTTATAGGAAATTCTTTGCGTCTTTGCAACCTTGCGCCTTGGCGTTAAATTCCGCTCGTTGTTTCGTTGTCTCTGCACCTCTGTAGTCGGTTTTCAATGTAGGGGACCTCGCGTTTCCATTGCGACCGAGATCCGCTCACTTCTGCTCCCTTCGCCGTCGGAATGATACAAGCGGACAGCACCGTGGAAACGGTCAGCATATTCGACAAAGTCCAACTCCACTTCTGCCACCTGTCCCGGTACAAAGGGTTTGCGAAAATAGATCGTGATTTCACGGAACCGCAGCCGCCCGGCATCCCCGCCGACTTTGTGATACAGGAGTGCTAGATAGTCCTGCACTTGGTTCATATACACAGCTGTATTAATGTGACGGTAGATATCCGACCGGTCTATATGGAAAGCCAGCGGCACTGTGTCGTGGAAGGCTCGTCCGTCGGTGTTTGCCCGGCAGCGGTATGATTCAATATCTCGACTGACCAGATCGCTTTCGGTCGCTTCATGCTCCTTCAAGAACCTGATCGCCTCCGGCACATCGGTTGGTCTATGTTGACCCGGGGGAGCAAGCGGGCGGGTCAGTGCCATCCAGAATTCGGCGAGTCCGACTTGCGGTTGGGAGTTGTCGTCTTGGTTGAACAATTCGCAGTTCATCGCCAGATGACCGCGCTTTAGGGCTCCGTTCTCGTCCCGCGTTGTCACCAATCGTAAGCGTGTTTCCTGCCGCAGCTTTGTCCCCAAAGGGCAGTACTCACCGAAGGTTTCAAGCCTCAGGATATTATTGAGCGGAACGACCCCATCGCCGCGTTTGGCGTTATAATCCCAGTGGGGATCGAGGGTACTGTGAATGCCGGGACCGATTGTGCGACTCAGACTGGCTGTAACCAGTTCGGAATCCATATTGAGCATTCGCCACTCAACAGTCTCCTCCGTGACACCCTCTAGGAAATCTAGTGAACCCTTTTTCTGTACCATCTCGCGGGTCAACCCCCTGACAATTTAACGCAAAGACGCAATGTCGCTAAGGCGCAAGTTGGGGTGTCGAGATATGAATCTCGACCTACAATTGACTCAACCTGTATGGTTTGGGACTCCCAATCTGCGTTGGGCGATGGGCGAGGGGACCTCGCCCCTACGATTGCGCATTCATCGGCGAATGGAAGACGCACCTCACATAAATGTCAACACGCCCTAGGACACCTTTGCGTTGCTTTTTCTCACGCTTCACGTTTCACGTTTTATTCTATATCCCAAGAATTTCACGGGCATCGCTAGGTGTTGCGACTTCGCCCTGTAGCTGCTGGACCAGATTCACAGCGACCTCTACCATCTGGGCGTTACTTTTCAGTAGAACTCCCCTGCGGAGATAGATATTGTCTTCAAAGCCAACGCGGATATGACCGCCTAGAACAATGCCCATCGTAATCATCGGCAACTGTGTCCGACCGACACCCATAACAGACCAAGGGATATCGGGGGGCAATAAGTTCTTCATGAACAGCATATTATCCGGCGTCGCTTCGATACCCCAGCCTGCCCCCATGCACAGTTGGATATATGGCGGATCCTCAAACAGTCCTTCGTTAATTAAGTGGAGTGCCTGCCGTATGTGTCCCGCGTCGAAGACTTCGATTTCCGGTTTGACGCCCTGCTCACGCATCCGTTGGGCTGCAGCTCGCCCCCACTCCGGCGGATTGAGAAACATCCTGTCTCCAAAATTCAGTGAACCGACATCAAGAGAACAAATTTCGGGTTTTAGCGTAACGGGTTCAAGGCGTTCCTCAATGATATTTTTTCCGGGGATATTTCCCCCGCTCGTTGTGAGATTGATCAGGATGTCGCATTCTTGGCGAATCCGATCCACCACCTCTGCAAAAAGTTCAAGCCTTGAACATACGATCCCTGTTTCGGGGTCGCGCACGTGGATGTGTGCGATCGCTGCACCGGCTCGACTGCTTTCAATCGCGGCTTGTGCAATATCCTTGGGTGTATATGGTACAGCAGGGTTCATCTCCTTGGTGGGTCCCGATCCCACTACTGCTACCGAAACAATTGTCTTTGCCATAATCAATTCCTCCAAAACACTGTAGAGATCTTGAGTTACGATTCTCCAGAACAACTACGATTCCTCTAACAGTCTATCAATCTCCTCTTTGATGTGCCTCTGAGCTGTCTGGACGAACTGCTCTGTGCTCATTCCCTTGAGTCGAGTTTCAAGTCCGTGGGAGCCAAACCCAAACACAATACTATCCTCTGCGTGGGCTTCGGGGTCATCGAAGTGGCGCGGCGTGGTTCCTCGCAGGGCATCTGGCAGGTCATCTCCCGCTGTGCGGTATATGATAGGGTTTGCGAGAATCACTAGCGGTAAATCGCCCCCTATCTCCTCATGGGGGACCGCCGGATAACGCTTTACTTGCATGTCACCCAGTATCACAGTGTCTTTTAACTCAGGTGCCCACGTCGTCACCCGGTAAGTCTGTCCCGGCGAAACCCACTCTTGTAACTGCTCTCTCTGGGCAACGTAGTCATGCCATTTCATCAGTTCGGGAAAATGCTCCGCGGGAAGGGAACTCTCATCTTGATACCTAGCGAGGTTGCCTTCGGCACGGAGGTCGTTGAACACAGCGAACCAGTGGGCATAGCCCCGGAGGCCGCGGGAAAGCTGCATGGCATCGTTGTTCGGCGGTGCATGGGAGGCGTCCACAATTACGATATGGGGCATCTGCTCGCTAATCTCTTTGACAAATTCTCTTGGGAAGGCCGAAGGCACACTCAGTCTTGTGGAAGTGCCGGAGCGCACACGGTCATATCTGAGCGTGAAACCCTCTTTGAGATACGCCTCAATAGGCTCGACAACCCACTGCCGTCCGTAACGGTCATTGCCCACCACCACGATACGCCTACTGGTGCGCCCTCGGAATCCTTTCAAGAACTTGAGAAATCCCGCGGCTTCGTAGGCAGTTCGACCGACTTCTGCGAGGTGTTGTTCACTCAAATGAGATTTATCTGCGGCAATTGGTGGCAGTTCTTCAAGTTGGTTGAACAGTTGGTACAGTTCTTCGTTCGATTTTGGCGGCGGATATCGATTCTGGAGTTGATAGGTCAGGGGTTCCAGAACGCGTGTGTATTCGTAAGCGAAGCGTCTAAATTCCAAATCTCGTTGCAGGATGTTGTTTATATCGAATTGCCCGTTCCGTGTATTCTCTCTGTACCGGTCAAGTTCAGCCAGAAGCGTGTCAAAATCCGAATCCTTAGATAAAAAGTCGATCAGCGGTGGGGTTAATATCGTGCCGTCGTGATTTGTCTTGTGGTATTTACCCATCCACCCCTCTAATTTCTCAAAGCGGTTTAACACCTCCGCCTTCGGGAAATGTTTCAGGAAAAGCTCAATCTGATCCACACCGAATTTGACATGAAGACTACGCATCAGATTGAAACGGTGCATCCCAATGATAACGTCCGTCAACGCCAAAATATTGGTCGACTTAAAAACATCCGCATACCTATCAGCGACGACTTCCTCATCGATCTGGCTATCCCCCTCAGTCTCATGCAGATGGTTGAGCAGGCGTTTTTTTGCGGTGAGTATCTGTGCCGGTATCCTACGCACTCGGCGCGCTGTTATGCTCCCTTGCAGAATCTGTTCGTACCAGTGTTCAGACACCTTCGCTGCTATTTCAGTGTCTGGCTGGAATGGTCGGAGACGCTCCATCTCCGCTGCGAAAGCAATTGCGCGAAGGGCAACCCGACGTTTTCCACGCATTGAGAGTGCATCTAACTTTTCTCGGATAGGATCTGGGAAACTGGGTCTGTATTTCAGGTATGTTTGCAGGAACGGTACGGCTTTTTTTGGCGCGTGGGTGTAAGCTGCGTTGACAACTTTGCGGATTGAGTCAAGCACCTCTTTGGGATTTTTGGATTCCTTGTCGGATATGGCGATGACCTGCCTAACTACTGCAGCAAAATTATTGTCCGCCAAGAGGAATTGCCGCCACGCCGAACCCTCCGTTTCGTGGACAACCGTTGACAGCAGAGCGTAGCCCGCGTGCTCGTAGTAGCCAATTTCGCGCTCGTACCGAAGCAGATCTGCTAGCGGTTCACCTATTTCCCTCCACGGAATTTCAGGCTTTTGGGTTGAGGTCATTCTTTTCTCATCCCTCCGACTCCGCAAGCAATCCTCGTAAATGTTTGACTGCTAGCCCAATGGCTTCGGCGTAATCACACCGATTACCCCGGTCCTCCAAAACAATTGACATATTCCCGTTGAAATTCACTTTCTTGAGGATAGAAATAATGCGTCTATAGTCGAGTAACTCCTCCTGACCGCTATCAACCTTATAGATCTTAGCGCGCACGTATGAAGCGTAGGGCGCGGTCTGTTCCATGTATCTGTAGATATTCTCACTTGAGTCGGAAGTCCCTTCCCTACTTGTCGGGGCACCGCGCCATCTACCCGTGTCCAAGATGAAGGTGAAGTTCTCACGGTCAACGTCGTTCAGGATGCGCAAGATATCATCGCTCGTCGGTTCCGCAGCCGGCGGATGGTTGTGAAGACCGATGAGGATACCTTTCTCAGCTGCATAATCGGAAACCGCTTGGAAGCCAGAGATCATCGTTGACCACACCGCCTCACGGTTCTCCGTACCTTCGGGTACGCCTCCGCCGAACAGACGAATCAGTGGGGCCCCCATGAACACAGCAACATCCACGGCTTCTTTGACTACATCGATTCGCTGCTGTAATTCTTCCGGTGATAGCGACGCGCCAACCACACTCCCATCCGGCAATTGGGCGGTACTGACAAATCCACTGCCGGCTCCTATGAAACCTATCGGCAAACCATATTTATGGCATAGAATTTTAATCCTGCGAAGATACGCCGTATCTAGCGAACGAAATCCCCTATCGAGTTGAAAGTCAATGATATCGAGCCTCAATGTATGAATCAAACCAATCATCGTCTCAATATCTATCCACCCGCCGGGGTTATCTCTGTCTTTTACCAAGCTGTTACAACCGAGTTTAATCATGGGTTCTCCCTCACCACACGAATTTGATAGCCCAATCATACATGAACAATCGAAAGAAAGTCAACGAAATAAAGATAGAACAGCGCGAGTTACTACCCGTTGTTCCGACACTTTTCGGAATCATAAAACGTCATACATAATTCAGCTCTGCATCATCGTTTGCGTGTCTTGAGTCTTTCGTCTTAACATCTCCACGGCAAAAAAACCCCAGATAAAGCAGTAGCCGAAAGACGCCGGAGGCACCTCTCAAATAGTCCGAAGTAATTCTCAGCGCATCGGTGAGTTTCGACAATGCCTTAACTGATGGTCTCCGACTACTCGATTCATACTGCGAAATCGCATTCGGAGTCAACCCCGCCACCTCAGCAAGTTCCGTCTGATTCATGCCGAGCTCCTCACGGCGTTCCCTTATACGTGCCGAGACGGACATAAGTCTCTACTCCTTTTATATTGTGCTGCTTCTGAAGTATTCTCGCGCTCTGCGACCGTTAAGGGGCGTGCCCCAAGTCCCCCTGATAAGGGGGATTTAGGGGGTTGCTACCGTAGGGACATTTGCCCATTTCCACAAGCCCTGCCACCCCTTCAAAGGTAGCGTAATACAACGCAATAAGTAGTTTTACTTGACGTCTTCTTCTATTCATAATATCCTAACAAGCGGTCAAGTCAGTGATTAATAAGAAACTATCGATAGCCCCTTTGTAGAGGACTGCCTAATGTTACGATTCATCAAGTTTCAATTCAATCTAGGAGTTACGCAGTTGAGAAACAAATAGGTTATAATAGTGCTTATGAATCCAGCCAAATGTACCGAATATGACTACATCAACTTTGTGATAGCGACACCGAGTGCCTACAGTTGTACAGAGGCAGCCCGCGTGCAACCTCCAGACGATAATCCACCTGCCCATGACTCATTGAATCGGTTGCTGTATCGGCTGCCTGCGGATTCAGAAGCGTTGTGGACCGAGGCAACACCTTATGTGAAAACAGACCAAGGGATTTTGGTCATAGACGACTCAACCCTTGATAAACCTTATGCTCAACAGATGGAACTAGTCACCCGCCACTGGTCAGGTAAGCACAAACAAGTGGTCTTAGGGATTAACCTGATAACGCTGATGTGGACTGATGGTGACAGCCAGATTCCTTGTGACTATCGCTTGTATAATAAAGACCATGATGGCTTGACCAAAAATGACCACTTCCAAGCCCTGATTGCCACCGCTGATGGTAGAGGGTTTCAACCAGAGTGTGTCGTGTTTGACAGTTGGTACAGCAGTTTGAAGAATCTAAAGATGATTCGACAGTATCACTGGCACTGGTTGACCCGATTGAAGTCAAATCGACAGGTCAATCTTGATAGACAAGGCAATCAACCGGTCAGCCACCTACCGATTAGCAACAAAGGCACCATCGTTCATTTGAAGGGATACGGATTGATTAAAGTGTTCAAGATTGTTTCTAAAAACGGCGACATTGAATACTGGGCAACAAGTGACCTCTCAATGAACGAACTATTTCGACTCAAATATGCTGAATTGTCTTGGGCGATTGAAGAATATCATCGCGGTATCAAGCAATTTGTTGGCGTTGAAAGGTGTTTTGCTCGTAAAGCTGTTGCACAACGGAATCATATCGGTCTGGCATTAAGAGCGTTTCTACGCATTGAGCGACATCGGTTTTTGACAGGTATCGGCTGGTTTGAAGCAAAAGCCTCGATTATCAGAGACGCTGTGCGGGCTTATCTCGCTAAACCACTTTACACCTTAACTGCGTAACTCCTACAATCTTAAGAACCTGTTTGAAAAAGAAAACTGCTACTCAAAAGTTAATGTTTATGTTAAACCATTGGAGCAGTAAAATACTGACCTAATGAAAGGCATAAACATGACTATACCAAAGTATCCTACTGATCTGACCGATGCCCAGTGGGACAAACTGTTCCCCTATTTGCCAGAACCTTCACCCATAGGTAGACCTCTCAAATGGGAGATGCGCTCAATTATCAACGCTATTTTTTACGTAGTCAAATCAGGGTGTCAGTGGCGAATGTTGCCGCATCAGATGCCACCGTGGCAAACGGTCTATTCCCACTTCAGAAAGTGGAAAACTTTAGGCACATGGGTTATGATTCATCAAGCACTTCACGAGCAAACCCGTAGTGATATTGGCAAATCCCCGTCACCTACAGTGGCTATCATTGACAGCCAATCGGTCAAGACGACCGAACTGGCAGATAGTAGAGGGTTTAATGCGCATAAGAAAATCAAAGGTCGTAAACGCCATATAGTCACTGATACAATTGGCATTCCATTGGGAGTCAAGGTCACTGATGCCAATGTCAGTGATAATCGAGTCGCAATAGAGTTACTAAACGAGGTCTTTAGTTGGCAGATAACGATTCAGTTAGTCTGTGCCGATGCTGGCTATCGCGGAGAATTAGGCGAATGGTTATATTTGACGCATCAGTGTCAATTGGACATCGCTCCATCTCTTAGGCAATCGGGATTTGTGGTCGTCCCATTGCGTTGGATTGTGGAGCGCACCTTTTCTTGGTTCGGTTGGTTTCGCCGATTGACTTTGGACTATGAACGCTCCGCTGAAACCGCTGAGGCTATGGTCTATATTGCTTCCATTTACTTGATGCGAAACCGTATCAAATGACTTTTAAAACAGGTTCTAAGGGAAGATTAAATAGACTTTCTTATCTTGTTGGCGGACTGATACTCCCCGGTGTTTTACTCATTCTCGGATCTCCTATTCTGGTGTTACTAGAATATACTGAAGTCAATATTATGGCACTGGGCGGTATCCTGCTTGTAGTGGCGCTTTGGCTGATGTTTACAAGCGCAGTTAAACGTTTGCATGATATGAATTTGTCCGGTTGGTTTGTCTCTGCTCCATTCCCTGTTAGTATTATTCTACTTGCAGTATATGTAGTATCTCAGAATCTGGTGTTGCTTATCGTTTTAGCAGTATGGACAAATCTCTCAAATCTAGTGGGAATCATAGTCCTATTTTGTGTTCAAGGAACAGAGGGGACCAACCAATTTGGAGAAGATCCAAGAACAAAATCAGTGTGGAAAGTATTGTCAGGAGAATAACAATGCGTGTTACTAGTACCCACTGTTATACCATCTGATCTCACATGAAACCCGGACTCAGTTGCCCAATCCCGCCCATCTCAATAACATAGCAAGTCGTTGCATAGCATCTCCTTTATTCGAGAGGCAGGTGCAGCTGGTTCGTCGCCTAGGATCGTTCCCCCGGCTTCACCCGCTCACGAAAAATCATCAGCATAGGGACAAGTATCCCAATCGTGATAACCTAATTGATCGACTCCCCACACTTCTTACATCGAGTTATGGCTTTATCCCTTGATCCCCTCACGACCACCTATGAATGTAGTTCTGTAGATCCAGATTCAACTTTATCGCTCACTCCTGTTGTGAGCAATAGGACGATTCTCCCTCCGTGCCAGAGGCGACTCCATGGCACCTCTCCTTCTCGACAACGCCCTGCTCTTAATCAAACCAAGAAATCAATGCAACCATAAAACCATCGTTGTCGTCTACACAGATAGGAGTGTTGCGTGCAAGCAACTCCAACTCCACAACCACACCGCGGCCCTCGTCTCCTCCAACCCAAACTACGCTCCAATCATCGTCACAGAGGAGATGGTAATCATCGGAAGGGTTATAAAGATCGAAAGGAATTTTAATAGTGCTTGGACAATCTGAAAAAGAGACAGAAAAGAACGAGAGACTCCAGCAACTTATCAACTGTGGTGTACCGCTACTTGGTGCCGGTGCTAGTGCTGCTATAAGTTCAACGCTAGGTATGATTGGCCCTGAGGGAGCAGCGATTGGAGGAATGGTTGGAAAGGGAATTGAAATGGCGTTAAGCAAAGTTGGGCAGGACATTTCGGAACGACATTTGAGCACACGAGAAAAAGTACGGCTAGGTGCTATGCTCGTTATTGCAGCTGAGGAAATTCGTAAGCGGCGGGCAAGCGGTGAAAATCTCCGTGAGGATGGCTTCTTCGATGAAAAACCAACGGGTAGATCAGATGCAGCAGAGGTTGTGGAGAGCGTGTTGTTGAAGGTTCAGCGAGAACCAGAAGAAAAGAAAATCCAGTATATGGGTTATTTGCTTTCCAGCATAGCTTTCGATCCAGAAATCGGTGTACATCTGGCACATTGGCTCACAAAGGCCTCCGAACAACTTACCTACCGCCAACTATGCATACTGAAGCTTTGTGCAGTAAAAGATAAATTGGGATTGCGTAAAAACCACTACCGTGAGCATGCACGTTTTGAAGCCGCCCTTTCTGAAGTCCTTGATGAATGTGCTGATCTTCATAACAAGGAATATATACACTCTGGATTGGATACCCTTACTTTTGAAAGGAATGCCCTTTCTAGACGGAGGAGTGTAATACCTAGTGATATGGCTTTCCATAGAATTGGCGATTATCTTTACAATCTCATGAAACTTTCTTTAATTCCAGATGAAGACATAGCTCCAATCGCCGAGCAGTTAAGGTGAAACGTAATCGGAAAAAACACCGCTTGGCCCAGGACGAAGGTGATTTGAGGACTGAGGTTGTAACGAACAAGCAAAGGATGAAGGGGATGGATGAAAAAAGAAAACAGGAACTAAGACAATTGCTAAATGAAGCGATAGAAAATGTGGTAATACGATATGGGTATCAAGTACCTACATCTATCCCTAAAGGTGTGTATAAAAGGTACTTACAAGAACGCTGGGAATATTGTGGGGTAGATTTCTTATCGTTTTGGCTTTCGCCTCGTATTACTCCTGACATTGTAGACAAAACTATAAAATCAAAATTGCTTGACTTCATAAGAGAGGAGCTATCTCAATTTATTTATCAAAGGGATATTCTACGCGCTACCTACCTTATAGAAGATGAATCTCATCTATATCGTTTTGGAGACCACCGCATTCAGCAGTGTGCTTTTATTAGGCGCCTTCTGGAGATTGCCATTGTCCGGGGAATAAAGGAATCAGTATCGGTTTTTGATAGGTGCAGTTGCCCCGAAGGTGTATCTGGCGTTTTTCAACATGTCGTATTACTTGGAGGCATAAAGCTAGAGAAAACGATCGAAGTCTTTGAAGGGGTGCGACTTATCCCTCTACCCTCTTTGGAAATATCACAGGAGGTCATGCAGCATCTGACTGGTTTTCCTCGGGATGCCTACGTTGATGAGGAACTTTCATTTTACGGGAAAACGCTGTTCGTCATTGATCGCCCCGGATTTTCCATGTTTCACAGCCCTTCCGATGAGCTATATGAAGACGCAACTCAGCATTCTGATGAGCGAATTCAAGAAATACTTCAGCATGCCGATAAGCAATTTAAGAAGCAAATCAAGATAGATGACCTCCCATTTCCAGTTAAGGTGCATAACGTAAAATTTCCGAACATGGCTGCAGTTCATTTCTTTCGGAAACTTTTTTGCCAAGCATTATCTTTAGTTTGCAATTCCCCGGTTCAAATTATTGATTTAGGATTATTTTTTTATGAGCCAGATAAATCCTTCAATTCTTATGAGGCAACTATCCACATGCTTAATCACTCCAATCCGTTTGAAATTTTCACTGCGGCGACCGAGGAAGCTGATATAGAGAATATAGAAAAAGCCAAATGTCTATATAAGATCTTGTACACTAATTCAGAAATTAGGGAAGAGTTGCAGATACCGATTGATAGATGGATACAGTCAAAAGCAGATAGAGAGCCTGTTGATAAAATGATTGACTTAGGGATAGCTCTTGAAGCCTTCTACGTAACAGGCAGGAATAGTATTAAGCATCTTTGTCACCGTGTACCTTTGTATTTGGGCGAAAATGAGAAAGATCGGAAGATGTTAAAAGCAAAGATCGAAGCAATATATGAATATCGTTCCGACATTGTTCATAATCGAAAGCGTGACGAGGAAGTTCAGGTTGAGGAGCAGTTAAAATTAGTTGCAAAAGCTCAGAACTTATGTCGGAAATCGATAATGAAGGTTCTGGACGACGAGAAATTTCCCAATTGGGCAACATTGAGACAAGACATGAAGAATAGATAAGTAACTCAACATTCGCATCGGGAGTATGCTCGATATGGAAAAGCAAGGTGGTATCTACGCGCGCTATAGCCCCCGGCAGGGACCGAGGCCAGACATCAACGATAGAAGTCCAAGTTGCCATGTGCCGTGAGAAAGCGCAACGTGAGGGGATCGATATTGACTCTAATCACATCTACGTTGACAGGGGCATCTCCGGGGCGGGCGGGGTTTCAGGCGGTGCTTGCCGCCATTGAAACCGGGGACTTCCCAGAGATTCTGTACGCCAAGGACGACAAACGGTTGTTCCAAAACGAGCGCGAAGCAGGAAGCCGAAGCCCAAATCCGTGTCCATTCTCAACCCTTCCCAAAACTCCCCGACATCCATACCTTCCAGACGGAACTCCTCCAAGCACTCGATTCCCCAGAAATACAAAAAGCCGTGGTCAGGGGACTGATTGATGAGATCGTAGCCCACCCGACAACGGCTTTGGAAATTCAATGTAGTTTTTCAAACTTGTAATAGCGCTGCGGCGTATCATCATGGAAACGGTTTTATTCAGGGTTAGAATGCAGTTCGCCCGACCTCCACGAGGCGTGTATCCCCAAGTCGCCTAATCTCCTTCGATTCCTGATCTTTTGGTATATTTGAGGCACATTTATGCCAGCTAAAATAACTTCTAAAAAAGAGTCGGGAAAAACCGTTTCAACAAAGTCGTAGCCACCACTACCGCTATAAAAATGCCCGCTACAAAACCCCACACTCTACCTGGCAGATTTCCCTCGTCATCCGCCCATCGCTTTTCAACTTTTTTCCAAATCCATGGACTCAAGAAAGGGATCAAAAGTATGACGGTCATAACCGAATAGGGCATTTTGAAGCCAAAATGTCTTATTCCAAACGTCGCTCCCAATAGAGGAAAAACGAACTTGAATGTTGCATAAAAAATCTGATTATAATATTCGTTGCTCCATATAGAACGATCCTGACCTTTATAGGCGAACTTACTTTCGCGAGTGAACGGGATACGACTTGTATAGAGTGACGCCAGTTCATCTTCCAGTTTCTCAAGATAGTCATACTGGCTGTCGATTAAATGCCATACCTGCCAATATCTGCGAGATATGACAAGGAGTAATACAATAACCGGTGTAAAAATCAGCAAGAGTCTGTCAAGAAAATTTAGGTTTATTTCAAGTTCTGTTTTCTGTGAAACAACCGAAAAAATAATATCAATTGTTTCATATGGCAAAAATTGGTACAGTAACAGTATTGTTACAACTCCAACTTGATACAAGAGTAGACGGTCACGTTGCTTCCGATAGCTTACAAGATGAGAAAATGTATCCTTGTAGTGGTCATGCAGAATATCTATCTTCTTTTGACTTGATGCATACATAATACACCTGCTTACTATTGTTAGGCTTACGAACTTCAGTTCCTAGCCTTGATAATAATAGATTGTGGGATCTCCGTACTATGTTCATGTGATTGGGCATGGGGAGCATCACCGTACGAATAATGGTATTTTCTCAAAAACCCAATGACCTGTCAATGAGAAACCCAAGTCGAAAAAAATGCCATGCAGATTGAAAAGAAGCGCGGGTTTTCCCGTTGCTTGTGAATCCCAGAAAGTATCCCGTCGATCTAGACAAAAAAAACAGGCAACACGGCAACCCACCATATCACCTGCCCAATAAGAGATCGAAATAATCTCCACTTTCAATCCCTGCCCCAATTCCTCGATATCTCTACCTTTGAAATACAAAAAGCCGCGGTCAGCGGACTGATTGATGAAATCATAGTCCATCCGACGGCGGCTTAGGAAATTCAGTGTAACTTTCAATTTTTACCGGATAGTACTACGGCGTATCGAACCCCGGTTTGAGAGATTGCGACAACACCCGCTAATTCTCAATCCTACTGTAAATTTCTATTCTTGACTTTGTTCTTCTGGTTCGACTACAATAATCAGGACTTTAACTTGATGAGGCGCAGCTAGATAGCCTACTCAATTCGATAACACGTCCATTACTTTGGCATCGTTAGACCGGTTGGCACGTGCAATGGGAAAACAGCTCAGAATTGAACTCGTCTAGCGAGCGGTTAGATTGACCAGCAGCGTCCGATGCTAAACCACGATTATAGAATCCAGATTATGACAACCGAAAACGCTAAGGTCGAAGAACCCCTGAAAATAGGGAAGCGGAAACAGCTTTTCGTAGATGATTACATCGTTGCCGAGAGGTCAAACGTCGCTCGTCGGCTGGGAACAGTTACGAAGGAAGCCCAACCGCTCATGGTGCCCAATGAGCGGGAATATCCCCTCTACTTTGGCGTCTACTCAACTGTGCTGCGAGACGATGGCAAATTCAAGATGTGGTATCTGGCGACAAACAGACCCAACTACGACATCGGATATGCCGAATCCGAAGATGGCATTCAGTGGAAACGGCTGAACGTGGGGCAGGACGGTAAGGATAACTTCGTCTTTCGAGGACACGGTTTCAGCTGTTTTATCGATCCGAACGAGAAAGACCCGAATCACAGGTACAAGGGGGCATACGGCCCCACCGGTCGATGGGAAAAAAGTCAGAAGGCGGTTCATCTCGCCCATTCTCCAGACGGCACCCATTGGACTGCCTATAATAACGGAAAGGCTGTATTGTCCCGCACCTCGATTCCTCATCCCCAGATCGAAGGGCGAAGTTACGTCACTGCATCGGACACGCATAATCAGATGAATTGGGACAGCGATGCGAAAGTGTACCGGATCTTCACCCGCGATATTTACGCCGGACCTGTTGAGGGAGATGACCGGAAGATAAGTCGCGGCAGCCGCACCATGACCAACCCTGGCGTGAAAGCGGCCCCAACAGGGTGGACACTGGTTCAAAGCTGGGAGTTCGACCGCGAGGGAGCTTCAGAATACAAACGGCGGCAAATTTATGCCCTGACAGACTGGATGTACCAGGGCGTTCACTTCGCCCTGATGAGCGTGCTACGGACCGGGGGCTTAATTGATTGTTATATCGGCACGAGCCGTGATGCTTCTCATTGGGACTTAAGTTGGGTCTATGCGGGCGAACCGTTCATTCCCCCTGGTCCGAAGGGCAGTTTCGATGCGGCGGGAGCGTTTCCCTTCTCGCAGATTGTGACGTGGAAAGACCGCCATTGGCTGTACTACGGAGCGATGGATAAGGGCCATAAAGATTTAGAAAATCGGATGTCGATTGGGCTAGCGACCTTGCGGCTGGACAGATTCATGTCTTTGGCAGCTAGCTCAACTCCGGGCATGGTCACGACCAAACCATTCAAACTGGAAGGCAGTCAACTTGAGCTCAACACTGATACTTCTCAAGGACAGATTTCCGTAGAGGCCCTGGACGCAGCGGGCCGGCAGATTCCCGGTTTCGCCAAAGCGGTATGCCAAGATATCAAAGACGTGGACGAACTGCGACTACAGCCCAGATGGGCAAATCATGCCGACCTGTCACCTTTAATTGGGAAAACAATACGTCTGAAGTTCAATCTACAAAACGCTCATCTATACGCTTTTGACGTACTCCCACACCCTGAAGGGTGAGGATTCTTACACGCTGTGTTAGCCGAGTTTACATAGGTGACGGTTGAACCGGACACCTATCGGGGACGCCATCGCCCCAACTACGGGACTCAACAGGAATCCCGATACTTTGTTCCACAGGTTGATTGCACCAACGCCGTCTCGGTGATACTGAAAGCCACAATGATTGCAGTGATAGTTACGGTTAGTGGGCTTCTTTCGGTTGCCGCAACGTGGACAAGTCTGAGAGGTGTATGCCTCAGATACAAACTTGACTTTGAGTCCTGCAAGTTCTGCCTTGTAGCATATCATGGACTGGAGACGGGCAAACGCCCATTGGTGAACCTTCTGGTTCGATACTTTTCCAAACTTCGCTCGCTTACGGATGCCTTTTATGTTCCCAATCACTATCGTATCTGCCTTCGCCTTGATGCAGTCAGATATAAATCGACTCGTGATTTTGTGTTCAGCATCCTTGATTTGAGCGTTTAACTTTGCTAGTATCTTCTGTTGGATACGACGCAGACGATACCAGCGTTTAGACCGTTGTTTGCACCTATCCATTTTGGATTGGATATATGCCTTGAACTTGTTGAGATATTGCTTGATAGCTCGCAAGGCACGACCATTGTAGATTATGGTATGTTCGCCGTCATGTGAAACTATCGGGTGAATCTCGCCCATATCAATGGCAACGGCTTTGCCTGTATCGAGCTTGAGGGGTGTATGCACCTTGTACACCAGTGAAAAGTAATAGCAACCCCGTTGGAAGTACATTTCAACATAGACAGGCTTTACGTCTGATTTGAGAATAATTGGCTTATTACCTTTGCCGTTAGACAGTCGGATAACACCTTCTTTGAAGGTAATACCATTTTGTATCCAACGCACCTTATAGAAATCAGGCGTGCGCTTAGGAGGTTTCGCATCAGGAGTGGACTTGACAGCACGAAAGTAACTCTTCAGTGAGTCAAAATAGGATTGGATTATCGCTTGAACCGTCTGTGAATGCAGATTGTATCCACGCAAACGCATATACTTTTGGACAGCACCTTGTGATAGCCAAAAGCCTTTCTTGCGATTGACTTTCCAGAGTAAAGACACAACTTTGGAATAGACACGACCAGACTCATGAGCAAGCATATCCAATTCAGGGGTCTTGTCGCATTTGACTTTCTTGGTTGTATACATTGGGATTGTCCTTTCGGTCTTTCGTTTTCCTGTTCGATAGGGTGTGGGAAGCACCACCGTGCGGTGGTGTCGAACCTTCCCACCGAAAGACAATACAAGTATACCATATTTCACAATTGGATCAAGGCTAAAGCCTTGAGAAAAACTATGCTAGTTCCGCAGAGCGGAATCCCGATAAAATCGGGACATCGGTGTATTCCCAACCTAAAGGATGGGGAATTACCCCTAAAGTGAGGTTTTGTTAAGGTCAATTCTTGATATGGGTCGCGGGTACCTTGGTAAGTCGTTGAATGCTCAAAGCCAATACCAGTAAGACTTACGCAGTTGAACGCTCAGAGCATTGTAGTTCGGCGATTTATCGCCGCCCCGATAAATCGGGATTCAAGGCAACTGGGCACCGTTCCCAACGTCTGATGAATCTCCGATTATCGGGATTAAGAAACGGGCAACTACAGTAAATCCGTAGGTTGGTAGTAGAGTGATTTATCGTCCGTCGCGACGCGCAATGAATTGCGCTCCTACAAACTCAAGTGCGTAACTCCTAGCCAGAAACGGTTGTGCAAGACACCAGACTGGTTGAGTCTCGACTATAAGCACAACGGTCTTGGTATCTTGAAGCTAACGCAGGTCTTTCAATCCGCAATTTGAGGAGCAGCATGTCGAAAGAGAAATATAACCAACTCGTCAATGAAGGGTTCTGTGTCTTTGAGAATGTCCTGAACGATGCGCTACTCAACCAACTTCAAAGCGTGACAGACCGACTCTGCGAAAACATGACGGAGGAGCACAAAAGATATTTTCGCTCTCAAGGCAGCGCGTTTAGAACTTACGAGGACCCGGTTTTTGCGGAACTGATTTCGTGGCAGTTGTCGCTTGACGCGTTGAAGTCAATGGGGTTCAAGGACTCAACCTTTACCAGTGGGTATATCCTCAGCAAGCCGCCGCACAGTCCACCGCTGTTTTGGCACTACGACTGGTTTGGTTGGGCAGATCCAAGCACCTACGACCCCCGACCACAGCAGGTCTTTTTTATGTACTACCTGACTGACACCACGCCCCATAACGGTTGTCTCCGTGTGATTCCGGGGTCACACTACAAGCACAACCCACTCCACGATTTAATCATGGAACCACATGCCGGCGAGATTTCAGCGGCAAAGAACCTAAACCTCCCCGAATTTTCGATGCGCCCTGATGAAATTAATGTCCCGGTCAAAGCGGGCGATCTGCTGATTGGTGATTCACGCTTGCTGCACGCTTCGTACGCGAACAATTCCGACGAACGCCGCACGGTTATCACACTCTGGTTTCAGCCCGATTTTTACAACCTGCCGGAGCGTATCAAGGCACAACTGGCTAGCAAGACACATCCCATCCCCGAAGATTGGTCCCCAGAGGCACAGGAAATGGTTCGCCATCTGAATCCAAAATATGATGGCACCGCTGAACCGTATGGGCGGATTTTGTATCAGCGAAAATCCGATTAGAAGAAAACATAGACTCTATTGTTGATTTCGCACAGAAGGAGGCTATCCGATGACACCTGAAAAGATATTGTCTCACAAACCTGAAGCGCTCACTCAAGCGCAACGTCAATTTTACTTTGATAACGGATACCTGCTCGTTGAAAGTATCGTACCGCAGGATTGGGTCGAACGTCTGATCAACATTACAGACGAAATGGTGCAGCGCAGCCGTTCCTTGAGCAAGTCGGACATGATGTTCGATCTGGAACCGGGTCACACGGCGGATAATCCGCGTCTACGCCGGTTGACTAGTCCGGTCGAACATCATCCGACCTATTGGGAGTTTGCTTCGCAGTCAATTATCGCTGACGTGGCAGCGGATTTGGTGGGACCGGACGTGAAATTCCATCACTCGAAATTAAATTTCAAATGGGCAGAAGGCGGCGAAGAGGTTAAGTGGCATCAAGACATCACCTATTGGCCCCATACCAACTACAGTCCGCTCACAATCGGCGTTTATCTTCATGATGTAGGCGATGATCAGGGTCCCCTCGGTGCTATCCCCGGAAGCCACAAGGGCGAACTTTTCAATCAGTACAATGACAGCAATCAATGGGTCGGTTGCCTCAGTGACGAAGACGCCAAAAGTATTGATACAGAAAATGTCCAGTATCTACAGGGACCCGCTGGATCTATCACGATTCATAATTGTCGCGTGATTCACGGTTCCAAACCGAACCTTTCCGACCAAGGGCGACCACTACTGCTGAACGTCTATTCCTCAGCCGATGCGTTCACCTACACCGCCAATCCGCTTCCTAGTCGATATGAGGGCACCATTGTCCGGGGCGAACCGGCACGCTGGGCGCACCATGATGATCGCCCCTGCCTAGTGCCTCCCGATTGGTCAGGGGGTTATACATCGTTGTACGCATTGCAGCAGCAAGAAGAGTGGGATGAAGACCAACTTGAAACGGTTGCAAAGCAGACCGCAGAGATCCAAAAAAAGCAATGAAAGCCATTTAGACAATCCTCAGATTCAAGGTGGACACCGTGACGACACCCGTAGACACGAAAGAACTTCAGGACAAAGGTTACATCATCGTGCGCGACTGTGTACCACCGCAACAACTTGAGTCGTTACGGGCGCATTGTGAGCAGATGCTCGAACGGCATAAGCGGTGGTGGGCGGACAATCGTAAGCCGGACGAGCCACCGGGCGGAGAGTGGGAGTCGGGTCCACAGCCACGGGTGTTATTTGATCGGGTGGTCGATTCAGAGGCGGCGGAGTCAGTAGAGTTTGTGTTTCACGAGAACACCTACGGAATCAGCAAGCAGTTAATGCAGGCGGAAGAGGTAGCCCCGCTGCAATTCGGCATGTTTTGCAACCCGCGGGTAGACCACGGTCCGTGGGACTGGCATCGCGATATCCGGTCGTGGCGCGAGGGACCGTTGGAGGGGTTGTTCACAGATTCCCTAGCGAATCCCCCGGCATACACGCAGTGGAACATCGCACTGTATGATGATGATGTACTGTGGGCAGTGCCCGGCAGCCACAGAAGATTTAATACCGAAGCGGAAAACCGGCAGCTATCCAAAAGCGAACATGAGCCGTTGGATAGTGGCATCCCGATCGAGTTGAAGGCAGGCGACAGCGTTGTATACCTGAACGCAATTCTTCACTGGGGCAGCAACTACAGCACGAAGCTGCGTCGGACCTTGCAGTATACCTATCGCGCCTTTGGCAATGGCATATACCCACATGCGCACTCCTTCGTTTGGCAACCGGGGTTGATTGATAGGTTGCCGGCGCATCTGGCGATTAAGTTTGAACATTTCCTCGATCTAGAGCGGGGCGAACTCGCCTTGATCGAACGTATTTTCCGCTCAGTTATTGGGTTAGATGAAGGAGAATTCCGTCAGGGGTTGGCTGAACTACACCCCGGCATTGAAGGTAGAATGACCTGCCTTGTGCTGTTGTCCAAACGGTCGAAGAACATACGTCATCATCCGCGCGAGCCAATGTCCAATCGCTTCACGGAATCGGAGCGAAAACTGCTCTGGCAGCGGTTCCTCCCGTTGGATAGCGCACTCCAGACCGATTCGCCTCAACTCGTGCCCGGCTTTCAGAATAAGGAGCCAACTCCCTACATCTTCAACGAGATGCCCGTCTTCAATGTCGACGATTTTGTAGCGAGTTGGACTGATTCGTGCTGATTGGGCGAGAATTCGTAGTAGGAGAGAGTAGTAAAGAACAAAACAGGACTTACTCAGTTGAACGCTCAAAAGCCCTGTAGTTCGGCGATTCATCACCGCAGGACACAATTGCCAACGCCCGATGAATCGGGCAACTACGGTCAATTCGTAGGCTTGTAGTAGGGCAATTTATCGCCCGTCCGACGCGCAATGAATTGCGCTACTACAAACTGAATACGTAAGTCCTACAAAAGATATGAGAGCTACTTCAACCAAATTGGTCAGGCAAAAATTGTCAGAAGAAATAACCACCATTGAGATTAAAACTGATAAGGAGTCATAGACACTATGCCAGCAACAGAAGATGTTCAAGCGATTGAAAAATTGATGGATGCCAGAGACCTTATCTCGGAGCAACTCAAAAAAGTAATTATCGGTCAAGAAGAAGTCATTGATCAGATGCTGATGGCGTTCTTCGCAGGTGGTCACTGCTTGCTCGAAGGTGTGCCCGGGCTCGCCAAAACCTTGACGATTAAGACGCTTGCCCAAATCCTCAATCTCCAATTTAAGCGAATTCAGTTCACGCCAGATCTAATGCCCGCTGACATTACTGGCACAGATGTCTTGGAGGAAGAACGCTCGACCGGTCACCGGGAGATCCGTTTTATCCAAGGTCCCATATTCGCCAACATTCTGCTCGCCGATGAAATCAACCGAACCCCACCCAAGACCCAAGCTGCACTACTCGAAGCGATGCAGGAGTACCATGTCACTGCGGGTGGCACTATGTATAATCTGGAACAACCGTTCTTCGTCCTTGCAACGCAAAATCCGATTGAGCAGGAAGGCACATATCCACTGCCAGAGGCACAATTAGACCGTTTCATGTTTAAGATCGTGATTGACTATCCGAGTGAGGAGGAGGAGGTCACGATTGTTTCCTCGACGACCAGTGTTGATGAACCCGAACTTGAAACTGTGCTTACCGGCGAGGACATCATAACCCTTAATCAGATTGTCCGGCGGGTTTCAGCCGCTGATAACGTTGTACAGTATGCGGTCAGGTTGGCACGGGCAACCCGTCCCAAAAGCAAAGATGCCCCAGATTTCATCCAACAGTGGGTAAGGTGGGGTGCGGGCCCACGGGCGGGGCAGTATCTAATCCTTGGTGCGAAAGCGCGCGGAATTCTACGAGGGCGTGTGAACGCGTCTATAGAAGACGTTAAATCGGTGGCGCACGCTGTTCTCCGGCATCGCGTACTCACCAATTTTCACGCAGAAGCTGAAGGCGTTGATTCCGATGTTGTAATCACCCGATTGTTGGATACAGTCCAAGAACCGGCGGTACGGATGTAATTAATTCGAGGAAACATAATTCAGCAATATCCCGTTAATTTCGGAGCAGCGTAAAAAACTTGATAAAAAACTTAGAAAAGTGCTTGACATTCAACCGTCAATTTGGTACAATTCACGTTTTGACGCTAACTTAGGATTTTCGCTTTAAATTAGGCGGAAAAGGGGGACTTTATAGTTCTAAAACACTTTGGCGTGTTTTTCACAGTTACTTCGTTATATAAGGACAACTCTGTGAGCCCCCGTAGCGGGGCTTTATTTATGCCTGCACATTATTAGTCAGTCGAGGTCGATATGCCAACAATTAATCAATTAGTCAGAAAATCTCGTAAAAGAACAACTAAGAAGAGCAAATCTCCAGTCTTGGAAAGTTGCCCACAACGACGGGGCATCTGTTTACAAGTCAGGACAATAACACCTAAGAAACCGAATTCGGCACTCCGCAAGGTCGCTCGTGTCCGTTTCACGAATGGTCAGGAAGCCACCTGCTATATCCCCGGCATAGATCATAATCTTCAAGAACACTCGGTTGTACTCGTGCGAGGCGGAAGGGTTAAGGATTTGCCCAATGTCAGATATCACATCGTCCGAGGCACATTAGACACAGCGGGTGTTGAAAATCGACGGCAAGCCAGATCAAAATATGGCGCAAAGAGTGCCAGTTAGAGGAGGCAAGGTAAGGTATGCCACGTCGTGCAGAGGTTGTTAAACGGGACGTACTCCCAGACCCAAAATATAATAGTAAGCTGGTTGCGAAATTTATAAATTTCTTAATGTCTTGTGGAAAAAAGAGTGTTGCTCGTGCGATTTTATACAATAGTATAGACATTGTTGAGAAACGCGCTGACCAAGATGGGCTTACAGTTTTCCAAGAAGCAATTAACAACGTTAAGCCGGTTCTTGAGATTCGGTCTCGGCGTGTTGGAGGAGCAACCTACCAAGTTCCCGTTGATGTCAAAGCCGAACGTCGCACAACATTGGCACTTCGCTGGATTATCCAATCTGCAAGAGAGCGTGGAGAGAAAACGATGGCAGAGCGGTTGGCGGGAGAATTATTAGATGCCGCTAAGAATGATGGGGCTTCAATTCGCAGAAAACTTGATCAACATCGCATGGCAGAGGCGAATCGGGCGTTTGCACATTATCGTTGGTAAGCTGAACGCAGCGAAGTCCCGATTTATCGGGACGGTAATTTTTTATCTCTTTATTGTATCATGATTGTATCACGGAAAGTTTGAAGAAAAATGAGAGCAGCAAAACGAAATCAAATGATCTCTGAAAACCGGCGTTCCATAGAGCATCGCCGATTTCCATTGACCCATACACGCAACATCGGCATCATGGCGCATATTGATGCAGGCAAGACAACTGTAACCGAACGCATGTTGTACTACACAGGCAAAGTACATCGTATGGGGGAAGTTGACGACGGCACGACGACAATGGATTGGATGGCACAGGAGCAAGAACGAGGTATTACCATCACCGCTGCCGCAACAACGTGCCAATGGGATGGACACTGCATTAACATTATTGATACCCCCGGACATATCGATTTTACAGTTGAAGTTGAAAGATCGCTGCGAATCCTTGATGGAGCTGTCGCTGTTTTCTGTGCAGTTGGCGGCGTAGAGCCCCAATCGGAGACAGTCTGGAGACAAGCAGACAAATATCAGGTGCCACGCATCGCATTGATCAATAAAATGGATCGAACTGGTGCAGACTTTTTCCGAACAGTTGAAATGATGGTCGAGCGGCTTGGTGCTTCAGCAGTACCAATTCAACTGCCGATCGGTTCCGCTGAGAGTTTCAGTGGCATAGTCGATTTGGTTTCACTGAAAGGTCTAGCATGGGACGAAGTCAGTTCTGGATCTATAATGTTTGATACAGATATTCCGGATGAAATGATGAGCAGTGTTCTGGAATATCGGGAACAGATGTTGGAAGCAATTGCCGAGTGTGATGATGACCTCTTGGCTAAATATATTGACGGGGTTGAACTGTCCGAAGAAGAAATTAAAGCGGGTTTGAGGAGCGCGACGTTAAGCGGAAAAATTGTTCCTGTCTTGTGCGGCACCGCCCTTAAGAATAAAGGCGTTCAGCCGCTATTAAATGCAGTGGTTGATTATCTACCCTCCCCAACAGATGTCCCACCGGTAACCGGCTTGAATCCAGAAGTTGAAGAGGATGGAACCCGTTTAGCAGACGATGATGCGCCTTTCTCTGCGCTAGCATTCAAAATTACAACCGATCCGCATGTTGGTAAACTTACATTCCTCCGCGTTTACTCCGGTGTTTTGGCTCAAGGAATGACTGTATACAACAGTACGCACCGGAACTTTGAAAGGATCGGCAGGTTGATGCAGCTAAACGCAAACAAGCGTGAGGAACGCCAAGCCATTTATGCAGGCGATATCGCCGCTGTCATTGGCTTCAAATCTGTGATGACCGGCGACACCATCTGCGATCCGAATGCCCCAATCGTCTTGGAATCGATGGCATTTCCATCTCCAGTAATGTCCATTGCTATCGAACCTCAAACCAAGTCGGACATCGAAAAGATGAACATGGCACTATCAAAGTTGGCTGAAGAAGATCCAACTTTTAAGATTCATCAGGACCCGGAAACAGGACAAACACTCCTGTCCGGCATGGGGGAATTGCATTTAGAGATTATCGTGGATCGCATGGTTCGGGAATTTAAGGTTTCAGCAGAGATTGGTCAACCTCAAGTTTCGTATCGTGAGACTATCCAGCGTTCTGCAATAGCCAACGAGCGTTTTGTTCGTCAATCCGGTGGGCGCGGTCAATTTGGACATGTGGTTATTGAGGTTTACCCATTAGAACAAGGAGCTGGTTTTGAATTCGTCAACGAAATAAAGGGAGGCGTCATTCCCCAAGAGTATATACCCGCTGTTCGTAAGGGGCTTGAGGAGGGAATAACCGCCGGAATTTTAGGAGGTTACCCCCTTGTTGATGTAGGTGTGCGATTGTATGATGGTTCTTACCATCCCGTTGATTCTTCAGAGATCGCATTTTCAAACGCTGCTCGGATCGCCCTCAAAGACGCAGTGAAACGCGCAGATCCGATACTGCTTGAACCAATCATGGAGATTGAAGTTATTGCTCCGGATGACTATTTGGGTAAGGTAATGGGAGATTTAAATGCGCGTCGCGCACAAATTTTCCAGACAGATATGCACTCCAAGTCTGGAACGCAGGTTATTAAAGCCCACGTTCCGCTTGCTGAAATGTTCGGTTATGTTAAAACGCTCCGCTCTCAGACGCAAGGACGGGCAACTTACTCGATGGAGTTTGCACATTATAATTGTGTTCCCCAGAGCATTGCTCAGGAAATTATCTTGTCGAACGGACTTTCGGTTTAACCATTCCTGCTGTTGACGTGGCTTGTTGCCAGAGTCTAACAGTGAGGTCAATGGGTGTTATATTTAAGCTATTAGAATGTGAGGAGATTTATACATGGCAAAGGCAAAATTTGAAAGGACTAAGCCACACGTCAATGTTGGCACAATTGGACACGTTGATCATGGTAAAACCACATTAACGGCTGCAATTACTATGGTGTTGTCAAATCTCTCTGGGACCCAGTATGTAAAAACGTACGAAGAGATTGATGCAGCTCCCGAAGAAAAGGAGCGTGGGATTACCATTAATACCGCGCACGTTGAGTATGAGACGGAAAATCGACACTACGCTCACGTAGACTGTCCTGGTCATGCTGACTACATCAAAAACATGATTACCGGTGCAGCGCAGATGGATGGCGCAATTCTTGTTGTCTCCGCTGCTGACGGTCCCATGCCCCAAACCCGTGAGCACGTTCTATTAGCACGACAGGTGAACGTGCCGAGTCTCGTTGTCTTCCTGAATAAAGCAGACATGGTCGATGACGAAGAACTCCTAGAACTTGTAGAACTCGAAGTCCGAGAATTGCTCACTGAATATGAGTTTCCAGGTGATGATATCCCAGTTATTAATGGGTCTGCCCTCGAAGCGATGGAAGCCGGCGGCGATCCGAATGCCGAAGCATGTCAGCCAATTTTAGAACTCATGGAGGCATGTGACAATTGGATTCCGGAGCCGGTACGAGACGTTGATCGTCCCTACCTAATGCCTGTAGAAGATATTTTCTCAATCACAGGGCGGGGTACGGTTGTGACCGGTCGTATCGAACGTGGTATCGTTCATGTTGGCGATACAGTCGAGATTGTTGGGCTTGCACCGACTACCAGCACGGTTGCGACCGGTGTAGAAATGTTCCGTAAGCAGCTTGACGAAGGCATGGCAGGCGACAATGCTGGTATCCTGCTTCGTGGCATTGAACGCGATGACGTTGAACGCGGACAAGTGCTCGCCGCTCCGGGTAGTATTACCCCGCACACGCAGTTTGCGGCTGAAATCTATATTTTGAATAAAGATGAAGGTGGTCGCTGGACACCATTTTTCAGTGGCTATCGTCCCCAGTTCTACTTCCGCACAACGGATGTAACGGGTGTGATGAACCTTCCCGAAGGTGTTGAAATGGTAATGCCCGGAGACAATATCAGCATTACTGTTGAACTCACCAAACCCATTGCTTTGGAAGAAGAGCTGCGGTTTGCAATTCGTGAAGGTGGACACACCGTCGGAGCCGGCGTTGTTTCAGAGGTTCTTGAGTAATAACCACCTGAGGTCATTGGTGCATTAGTTCGTTAGTGCACCGATGAACCAATGAACCAAATTTGGTTGGAGTATTAATGGATAACCAGAAAATAAGGATTCGTCTAAAATCATTTGATTACCGTTTGTTAGATCATTCCGCAGGTCAGATTGCAGAAACAGCTAAACGGACAGGCGCATTGGTCTCGGGTCCGATCCCGCTTCCGGTTAAGCAGCACATTTACACTGTACAGCGATCGACCTTCAAAGACAAAAAATCCCGTGAACAGTTTGCAATGCGAATTCACAAACGGTTATTGGATATTTTACAAACGACTCCCAAGACAGTCAATGCGCTAATGCGCTTAGATCTACCAGCTGGCGTTGATGTCAAAATTACGCTTCTGTAGGCACAGATCGTTGAACCTAAACACCCTCGTTGCGGAGATGTAACATGAGTAATGGAATATTAGGAAAAAAAATTGGCATGACACAAATCTTTGACGAATCCGGGGCTGCGATTCCAGTCACGGTGGTCGAAGCGGGCCCCTGCCCGATAGTACAGGTCAAAACTCAAGACCATGAGGGTTATAATGCCATCCAATTAGGCTTCGGCTATCGACGCGAAAACAAGGTCAATCGTCCTGAGAGTGGACATTTCCAAAAAGCAAATGTCGCACCACATCGATTTTTGCGAGAAATGCGCGTTGATAGCACAGAGGGCTTGGAGGTCGGTTCAAACCTTGACGTGGGCATTTTCTCTCCCGGAGACCTCATTGATGTAACCGGAACATCTAAAGGTCGTGGCTTCACAGGTGTGATTAAACGGTGGAACTTTTCTGGCATGAAGCAAACTCACGGTAGTGAGAAAAACCATCGGCGCCCGGGCTCTATTGGCCATAGTTCATGGCCCTCACGTGTCTTCAAAGGCAAAAAAATGCCCGGACGACATGGAGGGAAACAGGTGACTACCCAGAATCTGCGAGTCATCCAAGCAGATGCTGAAAGAAACCTGTTGCTCGTTAAAGGTGCTATTCCTGGTCCACCCAATGGACTACTTATTATCAAGAAAGCGGTAAAGGCTGAACAATAAATATACCCTTTGAGGATTATCACGCATGGCAGCTTTAGATGTATACAATCGTTCTGGAGATACCCTAAAACAAAGAGAGTTATCTGACGCATTCGTAAATGCACCTGTTAATGAGGCAGTTATACATCAGTGCGTCGTTGCACATCTTGCGAACCAACGTCGAGGCACTGCCTCCACCAAAACACGGGCAGAAGTTCAAGGAAGCGGCAAAAAACTATACCGCCAGAAAGGAACAGGTCGTGCCCGAGTCGGGGATGCCGGATCTCCAATACGGGTACACGGCGGTGTTGCATTCGGTCCAAAGCCGCGTAGCTATCGCCAACGTACCCCGAAGAAGGTACGTCAACTCGGATTACAGTCGGCTTTAGCAGACAAATTTCAAAGTGATGGTTGCATTCTGATTGAAGACTTTGCGTTAGACGCTCCGAGAACGAAGGACATGGTTCAAGTTTTGGGGAATTTAGGACTCGCGGATAAAGTCCTCTTTGTCCTCGGTCAACCTGAATCAAACATCCATCTATCGGTACGGAATATCTCTAACGTAAACAGCTGCGTCTGGGATACCCTTAATGTGTACGATGTGCTTTGGCACGATAAGATTGTCTTCACTGAAAGTGCAGCGGAAAAGCTAGAAGAAAAGTTCGTTCAGCCAACAGATGATCCATCAGTTGAGGAAGCATAGATGAAAGACCCATATCGGATTATCAAACAACCATTAATAACCGAAAAGACCACAATCCTCAGAGAGTCGAACAAATACGCCTTTGTTGTTGATACCAAAGCCAATAAAGCAGACATCCGTAAAGCGGTCGAAGAACTATTCGATCTCAAGGATAAAATTGTGAAAATTAATACCGTACAGGTTAACGGGAAAACCAAGGGACAATTTTGGCGGTATCGACAGGGGCGGCGACCTAACTGGAAAAAGGTAATCATTACTGTTACTGAAGGAACAACCATTGAGGCTTTTGAAAGTATCTAGTGGTGCACGTTTGAAGGCTTACTAGGAGGGATTTAGCGTGGCAGTTAAAACATATTCACCCGTCACACCCAGTCGTCGATTTATGACAGGGGATGCTTTTGAAGAGTTGACTCGGCAGCAATCCGAAAAATCACTAACAAAGGGATTAAAGAAAAAGGGAGGACGTAATGCGCTAGGGCGTATGACTGTTCGCAGGCGCGGTGGGGGCCATAAACGACGGTATCGAGCTATTGAATTTAAGCGCGATAAATTTGGCATCCCTGCCAAAGTCGCCTCAATCGAGTATGACCCCAGTCGATCTGCCCGTATTGCCCTGCTCCATTACGCCGATGGAGAGAAACGCTATATCATCGCACCTCTAGGACTACAAGTCGATGATGTATTAAGTGCTGGTCCAGATGCACCCATCAAAGTTGGCAACGCTTTGCCGCTTGAAAGAATCCCTCTCGGCACATCAATACATAACATAGAAATGCAGCCGGGTAAAGGGGGGCAACTCGTACGAAGTGCAGGCACTGTGGCACAATTAGTAGACCGTGAAGGAAAGCACGCACGGATTCAAATGCCTTCCGGCGAAGTTCGTTTACTTCCAGTGACTTGTATGGCAACGATTGGACAGGTGAGTAATGTTGACCACGCAAATCTAACTATTGGTAAAGCAGGACGAAACCGATGGAAAGGCCACCGCCCCAAAGTGCGTGGTGTGGCAATGAATCCACATGATCATCCGCATGGGGGTGGCGAAGGGAAAAGTGCTGGTGGAAGACACCCCGTAACACCGTGGGGAGTTCCAACTAAAGGATATAAGACAAGGGATCCTAAAAAACGATCTGGCAGATATATTGTCAGTCGTCGGAAGTAATTTATTTCAATTGACATAAGGTTTGCGTATTTTTCCCATCTTCAGGAGGTATGCCATGCCCCGTTCTCTAAAAAAAGGACCTTACATAGATCCAAAACTTATCAAAAAAATCGAAGTGATGAATCGGTCTGGAACCAAACGCGTGATTCGCACATGGTCACGCAGATCTATGGTGACCCCGGACCTGATTGGTCATACGCTTGCCATTCATAACGGCAAGAAATTTTTTCCTGTTTATATTACAGAAAACATGGTGGGACATAAACTCGGTGAATTTTCTCCCACTCGAACATTCAGATCGCATGCGAGTGGTGGGAGATAAAGCATACTCAATTGCTAAAACAAACTCGATTCTTGTACTCCCCATTTGAAAAATCGAGATGATGAGCGGAAGTTAATACAAATGCTCAAGCTAATTTAGGAGATTTTTAACATGGAGGCTCGAGCAAGTATCCGAAACGTGCCGATTGCCCCGCGCAAAGCGCGTTTGGTCGCTGATTTAGTTAAAGATCAATACGTCGGAGAGGCAATAAATCAATTAACATTTACACATAAAGCAGCCTCTCCTGTAATCCGCAAACTGATTCAATCAGCTACCGCAAATGCACGATATTACGCACAACAGCAGGGTGCCACTATTGACGAAAGTAATCTCGTTGTCAAACAGATTGTCGTCAATGATGGCCTTACCCGAAGATGGTTTCGCCCCCGGGCACGAGGTATGGCAAACAGGATCTTACATCGTAGGTGCCATATTACAGTCGTACTAGACGAAGAGGAGAGTGAAGATGGATGAACCTATCGATCTTCTGAACAGGCTGACCCATGTTCCTTTATCTCCGTCGGTCGGCAACCTTTGCCTAACTGAATTCTGGAGGAGGTTTTAGTGGGACAGAAAACGCACCCGCGTGGACTACGCCTAGGCATCATTGAAACTTGGGACTCGAAATGGTACAATGAAAAAGAGTATGCCCAATGGCTTCATGAGGATTTGAAAATCCAGTCCTTTATTAAGGAAAGACTGTCACGTGCCGGCATTTCTCGTATCGAAATCGAAAGAGTTGGCGATAGGTGTAATATTCATATACACACAGCACGTCCCGGTATCGTCATTGGGCGGCGTGGTGTTGAAGCAGAAAAGTTACAAGCGGATTTAGAGCATATCCTGCAAACAGATTCAGGTTCAAGCGGTGAAAGGACTGTTCGGATTAATGTCACTGAAATCAAGCGTCCTGAATTAGATGCTCAACTTGTTGCTGAAGCGGTTGCACAGCAAATCCTACGTCGATCCAATTTTAGGCAAGCAATGAAGAAAAGTATTATCGCTTCAATGAAAGCTGGTGCCCAAGGGGTTAAAATCAGTATCGGTGGTCGACTTGGGGGTGCCGAAATGGCACGCTCAGAATCAAATATTGAAGGCAGGGTGCCGCTGCATACACTCAGAGCGAATATCGATTATGGCTTCGCTGAAGCTGATACAACCTACGGTAAGATTGGCATTAAAACGTGGATTTTTAAGGGAGAGATTATTGGTAGACCGGAGCTTCCAGTAACCGGTCCCCCTTCCAACCGTGCTACGCAGATGCCGACTGATTCTTCTCAAAGACGGCCATCACGCTTTTCAGAAGAAGAAGGTTCAGGAGCGCGATCCGCGGGCAGACCCAGACGAAGAAGGGATCAGGATAGGCGACGGGGACCACGTAGAACCAATCATGGGAATACAGAGTCGTAAACGCGTGTTCACGAGTATGAATCAGGAGGAGTACACAAGATGTTGATGCCCAAACGGGTTCTACACCGCAAAGTGCAGCGTGGAAAACGCCGTGGCAAACCTTACCGAGGTTCACGAATAGATTTCGGCGAGTATGGTTTGAAAGCAATGGAGCCGGCTTGGCTTACGAGCCGCCAAATCGAATCTGCGCGAATCGCAATTACACGTCATGTGCGCCGTGGTGGCAAGGTTTGGATAAAAATCTTTCCGCACAAACCCGTAACGAAGAAACCCGCTGAAACCAGAATGGGAAGCGGGAAAGGTGCTCCAGAGTTTTGGGTGGCGGTTGTTAAACCGGGACGCATTTTATATGAATTGAGCGGTGTCCCAGAAGCAGAAGCAAAAATAGCCATGACCAGAGCAGCTCACAAATTGCCGATTAAGACAAAGTTTATCAGTCGAACGGGAGAATAATCAAACAATGACCGCTAATGAGTTGCGCAGTAAATCATCTGAGGAGTTAAAAAACGACCTTCAAGATTTTAAGGACACTGCGTTTAACATCAAGTTCCGAAGAGTACTAGGGCAGCTTGAAGATACCTCCCAATTACAAAAAGTCAAGAAGGATATCGCACGTATTCATACAATTCTTCGTCTACGTGAGCTTGGGATCGAAGAGTCATCATAACTACAGTTACGAGAGGAAAAGCGTGGATAAGCATCAGCGAGGAAATCGTAAGTTCAGAACAGGTACTGTAACAAGTGATCGGATGGATAAAACCGTTGCTGTTGAGATCGTTCGGGCTTATCAGCATCCCCTTTATAAGAAAATTGTAAGAAGGTCCACAAAGATTCTGGCTCACGACGAGCAGAATATGTGTAATGTCGGCGATCTCGTCCAAGTTGTCGAAGTTCGCCCACTCAGCCGTCGTAAACGTTGGAAAGTTTGCCAGGTCGTCTCCAAGACAGAATCAATTGATGCGTGAAGCGAAAGATAGGGTTAAACTCAGGAAGGTAGTAACCAATGGTTCAAGCATACACTCTATTGAATTGTGCGGATAATACAGGAGCAAAGCGGCTTATGTGTATTCGCGTGCTCGGCGGTAGTAGAAGGCGCTACGCACGAGTTGGCGATGTAATTGTAGCAAGTGTGAAAGAAGCAAATCCAAATAGCCAAGTTAAAAAGGGAGATGTTGTACGAGCTGTCGTAGTGCGTGCAACTAAGGAACATCGCAGACTTGATGGTTCTTATATCAAATTCGATAGAAATGCTGCCGTTTTGATTGATGCTCAGGACCAGCCTCGTGGAACACGCATTTTCGGTCCCGTTGCTCGTGAACTCAGAGAAAAAGCATTTGCACGAATTGTCTCTTTAGCACCAGAGGTCATTTAAATTCTCCTAGGAGGTAGTACCCTTGCAGACTAGATTTCACATAAGAAAAAACGACCACGTGTTAGTATTGAGTGGGAAGGATAAGGGTAAAACAGGTGTTATTCTAGACATGCTTCCGCATAAACGCCGTGCCACTGTTGAGGGGGTTCACATGATTAAAAGGCATACCCGTCCGAGCCCGCAAGCACCGCAAGGTGGTATCGTCGAAAGAGAAGGGACAATTAACATCGCTAACTTAAAGTTAATTTGCCCAAAATGTAACACGGCCACTCGAACAAAGCGTAGCACCTTTGAGAAGGAAATTGGAGAGCGGACAAAAAGATACCATGCACGTGCATGCAGAAAATGTGGTGAGTCTGCTGAACGCGACTAGTTGACTTGAGACCCATCTCAACGGAGTTCCGCAATCTATAAGGTAAGAATTAATGAGTGTATTTAAATCTTTTTATCAAGAAGAAGTCTTCCCCGCGTTGCAACAGCGTTTCAACTATCCAAATGTTATGCAGGTGCCAAAGCTTAACAAGATAACTCTCAATATAGGGGTTGGTGCTGCTATACAAGATTCAAAACTTTTGGATAATGCCGTCGAAGAACTGACACAAATCAGTGGGCAGCGGGCAGTTATTACCCACGCCAAGAAATCTGTGTCAGCCTTCAAGGTCCGCGCAGGTATGGCTATCGGCTGTAAAACAACCTTGCGGCAGGATAAGATGTATGAATTTTTTAATAAACTTGTCAATGTTGTCCTGCCCCAGATTCGTGATTTTCGTGGACTCTCCCCGGATTCCTTTGACGGGCGCGGTAACTATTCCTTGGGTCTCCAAGAGCAAGTCATTTTCCCAGAGATCGAATACGACACCATAAGCGAAGTTCGCGGATTAAATATCACTATTGGAACAACTGCTCCAACTGATGAAGAAGGGCACGAGTTACTACGCCTAATGGGAATGCCGTTTAGAGAATCTTAGCACGTGTATGTTACCCCTCGATAGCAGTGCAGGAAAGGAGCCTTCATTTGGCAACAAAAGCTCTCATTGCCAAGCAAAAAAGGACCCCGAAGTTTCAGGTTCGAAAATATAATCGTTGTCGCAGTTGTGGCAGAGCCCGCGGCTATTTGCGAAAGTTTGATCTTTGCCGAATCTGTTTTCGCCTCTTCGCAAGATCGGGTAAAATTCCGGGAGTCACAAAGGCAAGTTGGTAGTGCCTTATTTATCGGCACGAGTAAAGGAGAAAACTGATGTCAATGACAGATCCGGTTGCGGATATGCTGACCCGTGTTCGCAATGCGAATATGGTCGGACATGAGCGCGTCGAAATACCCGCATCAAAACTAAAAATGGAGATCACCCGCACCCTACATGAGGAAGGGTATATCCGCAATTATCGTTGGATTGATGACGGCAAACAAGGTGTTTTGCGTATCTATTTGAAGTATGGCGAAGGCAAAGAAAAGGTTATAACGGGACTCAAGAGGATTAGCAAACCAGGACGGCGTGTGTACGTGAAAGCAGACCGGCTTCCTAGTGTGTATGGCGATTTAGGGATTGCTATATTATCGACCTCGCAAGGTATTCAGACAGCCTCCGAATGCGGGAAATCCGGCATTGGTGGTGAAGTCCTCTGTTATATTTGGTAATTTTTCAGTTTGAATTCGGAGACGAATACAATGTCACGAATAGGACAAATGCCAATTAGGATGGATTCAAAAGTTAAGATAGCTTTGGGCCAAAACAACATCACTGTTGAAGGTCCTAAAGGCACTCTCAATTGGACAATTCCGGCAGGCATAGTAGTCAGTTTAGAAGACGACTTCATCACGATTGATAGATTAACAAACCAGAAATCACACAGATCGTTACACGGATTGACACGGACCCTCATTGCCAATATGGTAACAGGTGTGACCGAAGGTTTTGAAAAAAAACTCATCCTCGTTGGCGTTGGATATCGTGCGGAAATAGACCGCCAGAAACGTCTGGTCTTAAATGTCGGGTATTCTCACCCAGTAACGTATGTACCTCCTGAAAAGGTAACCCTAAGTGTCGGTGATTCCGAGACTGTGGGAGGACAACCTCACACACCAATAACGGTGAGTGGCATTGACAAGGCAGTTGTGGGCCAGGCTGCTGCTTCAATCCGTCAAATCAAGAAACCCGAAGTCTACGAACCTTCCAAAGGGCTCCGTTACGAAGGTGAACGCGTCCGTATGAAGGAAGGTAAAACTGGGGTGTAGGATAGCGGTTTAATTGCTTTTGTAGACTAAAGGATCTACAAGTCGGTAAGCTAAAATTATCGTAGCCGGATTTGTCGATCTTTTTTATTAATATTTGGAGGAATAATCGTTGAATCGGTCTAAGGAAAAATACATCGCGAGGCATAAGCGACAGAGGCGGGTACGGAAAAAGATAATCGGGAATAGGCAAAGGCCGAGGCTTTCGGTTTTTAGAAGTTTGAAGCATATTTACGCCCAAGTTATTGATGACGAAGCGGGCAATACGCTTATTGCAGCCTCAACCCTATCATCAGAGTTGAAAGATAGCCTGTCAACACAAGGCAACATCAGTGCAGCGCAACAAGTGGGTACATTAATCGCTCGCCGAGCAAAAGAGCATCAAATTGAATCAGTAGTCTTTGACCGTGGTGGAAATCTCTATCACGGAAGAATTAAAGCACTTGCCGAGGCTGCCAGAGAAGAGGGACTCCGATTCTGAAAACTGTAAGAGAAACTGCCATAGGCATGTTCGCAAGATGAACTGACGCTTGATAATGAAGGAGAATTGCTTTTGAGGGAAAGAATAAACTCGGATGAATTTGAATTTGAGGAACGCCCAATAGATATCAATCGTGTGATGCGTGTCCGCAAAGGCGGACGAACACCTAGCTTTAATGCGCTTTCTGTCGTTGGCGATCAATCGGGCGTGGTCGGACTTGGCTTTGGGAGTGCAAATGAAATCCCATCAGCTATAGGTAAAAGTATCGCTGATGCGAAAAAAAACCTGATTCGCGTGCCTTTATCAGGAACTACCATCCCCCATGAAATCGTTGGGAAATATGGCGGTGCAAAGGTTCTGCTCAAGCCAGCCAGTCCCGGTACTGGGATTATCGCTGGCCCCGGAACGAGAGTCATTTTGGAGTTTGCTGGGGTGCAAGATGTACTGACCAAACGACTCGGCTCTCGAAACGTAAAAAATACAGCCGAAGCCACCATAGAAGCCCTAAAAGGTCTCAAGAATATCAACGACGTGGCTCGCCTTCGTGGAAAAACAGTTGAGGAACTGCTCGACTAATCTTCTTTTCCCGTAATCCCGATTGGGTGTGTGCTTAATTCGTTCGGAAAATTCATCCCTAAAGCAAAACAAGAGCTTTTAATCGTAACCATCAATCCATAAAATGGAGTGAATATCAATGAAACTAAACGAACTCAAACCTGCAAAAAAATCTACGCGTAATCGGAAGCGAGTTGGGCGTGGCGAAAGTTCGGGGTGGGGTAAAACTTGTGGTCGTGGTCACAAAGGACAGAAATCCCGTTCTGGTGTCTCCATTCCCGCTTGGTTTGAAGGGGGACAGATGCCATTGGTAAGACGCTTGCCTAAGCGTGGTCCCAGAAGAATTGCACATAAACGGATTGAGTATGAGATCGTAAACATCCAAACACTAAATCATTTTGACAACGGAACGACAATTACTCCTGAGGTTTTGCGAGAAAACGGCATTACAAAAAAGAAAGACGGAAAGATCAAAGTTCTTGGAGAAGGTAATCTCGAAAAGCAATTAACGGTACAGGGACACCGGTTCTCAAAGTCTGCTATTGAAAAGATAGAATCAACCGGCGGTAGCATTGAGGTGATTTAAGTGATTAAGGCATTCCAAAACGCTTTCAAAATTCCAGAACTGCGGCAGCGGATTATCTTTACAGCACTAATGTTAATTGTTTATCGATTGGGTGCCCATATCACACTTCCTGGCATTGACGATAACGCATTAGAGGAGTTTTTCAATGAGTTAAGAGGTCGGACCGGTGGCAGTGTTCTTGATTTCGTTGATATCTTCTCAGGTGGTGCATTCAAGCAGATGACAATCTTTGCGCTTGGTATTCAACCGTATATCAGCGCGTCAATTGTCATGCAGCTCCTTACCGTCGTTATCCCCTTCCTTGAGAAACTTTCCAAAGAGCCGGATGGACGGAAAAAGATTACCCAATATACACGCTATGCCACTGTTATTCTTAGTGCGATCCAAGGCATCATGATTAGCCTGATGTTGCAAAGACCCGGAAGCATTATTAGAAGTGAAAACCTTGAAATTGTGACGAATCCAGGTATCTGGTGGACTTTGCTAACCATGATTACCTTGATGGCTGGCACATCGTTCGTCATGTGGCTCGGCGAACAAATTACAGAACGGGGAATTGGTCAAGGCATTTCCCTAATTATTACAATTGGCATCCTCTCGGGTATGCCAGGTGGAATCCAAACAATATTCAACCAACTCCTTAATCGTCAAATTGACCTTCCGAAATTGGTCATCTTTCTCGCCTTGGGAGTTGTGGCGATTATGGGAACCGTGTACATCACTTTCTGTGTCCGCAAAATTCCTGTTCAATATGCACGACGAGTCGTAGGACGTAAGGTGATGGGAGGACAAGCAACCCATATTCCGCTGCGTGTCAATGCAGCCGGCATGATTCCGATTATTTTCGCTGTTACGCTGATGCAATTCCCTTCAACGGTTCTAAGCCTTTTGCAAAGTCAATTTCCCTCATGGGCATGGATTGGGGGATTAATAGCAGCCTTCAGTGCAACTAGCCCCTTATATTGGACGATCTACGCCCTCTTAATTATCGGTTTCACATACTTCTACACAGCCGTTCAGATTAATCCCGTGCAAATGGCGGATGACTTGAGGAAGTATGGTGGATTTATTCCGGGCATTCGTCCGGGAAAAAAGACCGCAGACTATATTAACGATACTTTAACCAGAATCACTTTACCCGGTGCGGCATTTCTCGCCGGGATTGCGGTTTTCCCTTTACTTCTGCAAGGATGGCTAGGCACTGGGGCATTAATCAGTGGTGCCTCGGTCCTAATCGTTGTGGGAGTCGTATTAGATACAGTATCGCAAATTGAATCCTATTTGACAATGAGACATTACGAAGGATTTCTGAAGGACAGGCGTGTAAGAGGACGTCGCTCAAGATAGGATTCATTTTTCAGTGAAGGAGAGATGATGAAAGTCCGTGCCTCAGTAAAAAAAATGTGTAATCAGTGCAGGGTTATCAAAAGAAAAGGTGTTATCCGCGTTGTCTGCTCTGCGGATCCAAAGCATAAGCAAAGACAAGGTTAAGCACTTTGCCTAGCGCGCAAGGAGGAGAAAGACATGGCAAGAATTGCTGGTGTTGATTTACCCCGAACGAAAAGGATCGACATTGCCCTGACCTATATTTATGGGATTGGGCACCATACCGCTTCAAAAATGGTCGAGGATCTACATATCGACCCCGCTAAAAAGTCCCAGGATCTTGATGAGTCTGAGATCAGCCGGTTAAGAGAAACGATTAACCAAGATTGCAAGGTTGAAGGAGACTTACGACGCGAAATCGAGTTGAATGTCAAACGGTTGATGGACATCAATAGTTATCGTGGGCTGCGCCACCGCCGGCAGTTACCGTCACGGGGACAGCGGACGAGCACTAATGCGCGGACGCGCAAAGGGAAAGCAAAGACTATTTCGGTCGGAAGAAAGGCAAAAGAAGCCGCGCGCAAGAGTGGTTAATACCACTTGTGCATTGAGTTTCAGAAAGGAGATCAGTTTTGCAAGATTCAGATTCCTCCAACCGTCCAAGGAGGAGAGAAAAAAAGAATATTTCTGAAGGAGTTGCGCATATCCAAGCAACCTTTAATAATACGATTATTACGATCACCGATCTCAACGGGAATACAATCGCTTGGGCAAGTGCAGGTAGCAGCTTTCGCGGTTCTCGGAAATCCACGCCATTTGCTGCCCAACAAACAGCGGAAACTTGCGCTAGGAAAGCGATGGAGCATGGCATGAAGCGGATCGAGGTAAGGGTCAAAGGACCAGGATCCGGCAGAGAATCTGCAATTCGATCCCTCTCAGCAGCTGGACTAGAAATTACCGCAATGAAAGACGTAACCCCAATTCCTCATAACGGTTGTCGACCGCCCAAACGGCGGCGCGTTTAACGTTTGAAAATTGGGATTTTAAGAAAGGGGAAATGGTCCTAATTTAACCATAAAAGTAATGAGCAAATATTTAGGTTCTGTATGTAAATTATGTCGAAGAGAAGGTGAAAAACTTTTTTTGAAGGGGCAACGCTGCGATTCCCCGAAGTGTTCATTTGAGCGTCGTAGTTATCCGCCCGGCCAACATGGTCAGAAAATGCTCAAAATCAAAGATTACGGACGCCAATTACGCATCAAGCAGAAATCGAAGCGCATCTATAGCGTTTTAGAAAAGCCGTTTAAAAACTACTATACAAAAGCCGCACATCAGAAAGGTGTTGTAAGAGAGAATTTGCTGACATTATTGGAGCGTCGGTTGGACAACGTGATTTACCGTCTCGGTTTTGCCAACTCACGCTTGCAGGCTCGACAACTTGTTGCGCATAACCATTTCCTTGTGAACGGAAAAAGAGTCAATATTCCCTCTTACCTGATACAACCCGGCGATGTTATTCAAACGCACGAGAAAAGTCGTAACGCGGCAGTTATTCAAGAAGCATTAGAACGTTCTCAACACCGGGGCACACCAGATTGGCTTGAGTTGGATATCGACAAACAAGAGGGAGTTGTTAGGATGCTGCCAAACGTCGAGCAACTTGCCACAGACCTCCAAACACAGTTGATCGTTGAGCTATACTCCAAATAACACAGCCACTTGTAGGAGGGTAAGATAGATGACAGGGAGGGAAATCACCAAGCCAAAACACCTCATTACGGATCTTGATAACCTGCGGCCTGATTATGGGAAATTTATCGCTGAACCGCTTGAGCGAGGATTTGGAATGACTATTGGTAACTCGCTTCGGCGTGTCCTGCTTTCTTCGATTCAAGGCGCGGCTGTTATTGCTGTTGCTATTGATGGAGTGAAGCATGAGTTCTCGACGCTTGACGGGATGAAAGAGGATGTTACTCAGGTTCTTCTTAACCTTAAAGAAATTCGACTCCAAGTTGATTCGGAGGAGGTTATTACCTTGGTTTTATCCGCAGAAGGCTCCGGTAACATTACAGCAGCAGATATTCAACCGAACGGACAGGTTGAAATCATCAACCCAGACCAACATATTGCAGCACTCGACAAGTGCGATGGTTTGAATATGGAAATCCAAGTTTGTCGAAGCAGAGGATATGAGTTCGGGGAAGAGCATCTGAACTATAATCAACAGATCGGAGTTATCCCGGTCGACTCGAAGTTTTCACCAGTTAGAAAAGTCAATTTCGTGGTTGAAGAAACACGGGTTGGACACATGACGAACTATGACCGGCTTATCCTAGAAGTGTGGACAGATGCGAGTATCACTGCGAAAGAAGCGGTTACACAAGCCTCGGGCATTTTGCTAGAGCAATTTAGGCTCTTTAGCGATTTCGATGAAACCTATGTGGAACCAGTCGAGGAAGTCGACGAAGAAGAACTCCAGCGTGAGAAATGGCTATCGAAGCCTGTTGCGGAACTCGAACTTTCGGTGCGATCCGCCAATTGTCTGGAAGCTGCGAAGATCACAACCATCCGAGACCTCGTGATCAAGACTGAGCAAGAGATGTTGAAATTTCGTAATTTCGGCAGAAAATCCCTGAACGAAATTAAGGACATTCTTTCGGAGATGGGACTTTCTTTAGGGATGACCCTTGGCAACGATAATTGAGAGGATGAATAGTCATGCGTCACCGGAAAATGGGAAGGAAGCTTGGAAGAACAAGCGCGCACCGCAAAGCATTGTTTAGTAACCAAGCCACTGCATTATTCGAGCACGAACAGATTCGCACAACCTTGCCAAAGTGCAAAGAACTCAGGCGGATCGCTGAAAAATTGATTACGCTCGCTAAACGAGGGGATTTACATGCCCGCCGTCAAGCCGCCAAGGTTATTCACGACCACGAGGTTTTGCAAAAATTATTCGATGATCTTGGACCCCGTTATCAAGACCGTAGTGGTGGGTATACCCGTATAATCAGAGGTGAGTTGAGGCGTAGCGATGCCGCTCAGATGGGGTATATCCAGTTGGTAGAGTAGTGCAGATACTTATGAAGGCATAAAGAAAGGCGTTGATTTTTCAATCAACGCCTTTTTTTATGCTCTTATGCTTGGCTCAAGTTATACCAAAAACTCAATCAAGCGGTTCAATTGTCCTTCGTCATAGCAACCTTCAATATCGATATCCCGCAGACACAAACACCCGGTTGGATGTTTGACTTTCTGTCAGCAAATTGCTTGATTGCACCCATGAACCTCGCATGTAGGCAATGTCGATTTTGATAATCTGGTCGAAAACCTTGCCCACCCCAATTGTCAGAAAGTCCCGATCGTTGTCTATATCTCTACCTTGGAACGGAATTGGATCACGGAAGTAACCGACGCGCACACTGGTCTCAATGACCGGTATACGATACTCAGCACCGAGGCGAACCTGTATAGTGCTATCATAATATCGATTGAAGTTATCCTTTACATCATCTGCTGGTAGTGGGTCATATTCGGTCTGTGTCCAGTCGGTAAACTGGACATCGCTGGCAAGCGTCAGACGCTTCTCTAAGAGTTTGATAGCAACGCCACCGCCAAACTCAAACGGGCGTTCAATATCAAACAGGATTGATCCACCATCACCATCGACAATCTCCTCACCATCGTCGAATCGCACTATCGTTTGTTGCTCCCATACCTCGTTGACCTCAAGGTCTACTGGTAGTGTAACAGTTCCGCCGACTGTTACATTTTCCCCGGCGAAAGCGAGCACGCCGACCCGACCACTGAGTCCCGAATAGTCTCGATCTATAGTGTCGTGAAAAGCGAAACTTTCTATTTCTGGGTCAACCCTATTGATGTCCTCCGCCGCGCTATCTAACTCGTTGAAACTTGAGCCGTGCCAAAAGTCTATTGAGCCACCGAGCAAGATATTTTTTGATATAAAAACACCTGCCCCAAAACTCCAGATACCAATCCCACCGCTGTTAGAGACCGTTTCGTCCACATCAAATCCACTAGAATCGAAGCCGGAAGACGGATCCAGTCCTTGAATCGTAGTCTCTAAATCAAAATTCTGAGGCCGATTATATCCAAGCGCGAACGCAAATCCACCACGATTTGCGTATAAAGGGTAGACCAAGCCGATCGAATTAGGACTGGTTTTTGAACTGTCGGCTTCGGTAGCACGACCGCGGGTGAACTCTGTTTCTACACCCCGTTCGCTGTGTGATAGGCTGCCAAATAACTCAAACTTTTTGATCTGGGCAAGCCCCGCTGGGTTCCAATAGAGCGTCGTGAAATCATCCGCAACAGCGAGAAATGCTCCCCCCATTCCCATCGTTCTTGCACCAAGACCAAAGGTATTACCGATAGCAATCTCCTCCTGTGCAACTCCGATGCTACTCCCTAACACAAAACAGGTGAGCATCAACGCCAAGGCAATGGTAGTTCTCATCAATCTTTTCATTGGATTGTTATCTCCTTCCGGATCTTCGGGATCTGTCGCGCCGTGACCCAGATGAACTGCGGGCAGGAGCCTTACTCTCTTCACTCTTCCTCAATGACCTATCCGGACGACTCGAAGACGGGTGACGGGATCTGACCCCCCGAGAGCTCCGCGAGCGTCGTTTGCCAAAATTCAAATCACGAATCTTGGAACGCGGCGTTGAGTAGCGAGATTGATAAGGACGAGACCCATAACCCCCATAATAGCGGTAATGTCCATAATATGAATAATATGGATAGGAATATCTGTAATAGGGATACAGGGGATGATAGCCACCGTAGTAGTATGGATAGGCGGGATAGTAGTCGTCGTAGTAGTAAGACCGATACGAACGATCAGAATAACCGTAGCTCGGTTTGCGACGGCCATAGTACCCTTTATCTTCTGCTTCAGCCGGTTCCCCTTCTGCCTCAACTTCTTTTTGCAGCTCCTGTTCGGATTCCATCTTTTCGTCCCCATCGTCGCGTTGGTGCTTGTCTTGGTGATGATAGGAGGTTTGTCGGGTGGTTAGAGGACGTGGCTCATAGTAACCAACTTGCGTGTAACACCCTGCGAGAGCAATTACTGCCAGCAGGAGCGTGATCGAGAGAACAAGTCTGTTCATGGTCATCCTTCCTTTCGCAAATTGTTTGTAGGTTGACTCAGCAAAGTATGTCGAGTATATCATAGGACATACCCACTGCCAAGCGAAAAATCCAAATCTGTCAAGTCCGTGATCCGCCTGCTATAGATTGTCAGTTACACCGCCCTAAAGGACGGGGCTTCCACTGCTAAGAATTTAGTGATTGACAGATGCATGAAGCTATCCTAAAATCTTGCTCGGCAAGGATCTGCCTGATACACGCAATTAAGATGCCATAATTCAGTTCTGTCGAAGTAGAGTAGAATCCTTATAAAACCGCTTAAATTGAATATAGTAAACAGAAATTGAATCTGAAAAGATTGTGGCAACAATGATACAACGTTATATCGCAAGTACCACAGGGAATCATATTTTTACATTAGCACACAATACAAAAGGAAACCACGGTCAACTACCCCGCCCTGAAGGACGGGGCCCCGATAAATCGGGATTAAGAAACTTGTAGCCTGTCCAACGGGACTTACGCTTGGGCAATTATCTTGCCCGCGACGCTATCTCGGTGCGTTGTACCTAAAAGATAGCGCGGTTATGCGGCTCTGGCTCGTAACTTTACACACCCGCCACCGCACGGCTATAGCAGCCGTTTAGGCATATTCACGATGTATCGGTGATTGCATCGCTTCAACACCCGGGTGAAACCTCAGACAAACTGCCTTTCACATCAAAGTGAGAGGGCAGTGTTAAACGAGCGTTCAACTGAAGTCGTCGAGTTACAAACTATATTTTACCATACATCTACCAAAAAAGTGTAAGGTAGATTACAAAAACGAAAAAAAGGAGGCGGGATGGAAACCCCATGCTAAAGCAAGGGGTTTCCCTCCCGAAGATTTGATGAAAAGAGAAGTGCGCTGGGAACGGATGTTCCCCGACGAACTAGAAGCCGCGTTAGAGGAATGTCCCGTCGTCTATTTCTGCTACGGCTTGTGTGAACCCCACGGTCCCCAGAACGCAGTCGGGCTTGACGCTTTGAAAGCACACGCGATTGCGTGTCGAACAGCCCGTGCACATGGCGGCATTGTTGCTCCACCCGATTACTGGCACATCCACGAACATGGCGGTTATGCACTCTGGGCAAATCGAACCGTCGGAGAGGTGCGTCCGTGGCTGACCGCGATGCCTGCATGGATGCATTTCAAGAACATTTGCTACCACGTCCGGGCAGCGGATGCCTTGGGATTTCATGCCGCCATCCTTTTGACGGGACACTACGGTCCCAACTGGAAAGATCTTAAAACCTTGCTTGAAATCCTCCAACCACATTTTGGTATGCAGCTGTACGGTTTGCCAGATTTTGAGGCGAATCAGCCCGGTTTCGATGGCGATGGCAAAAGCGGAGGCGATCATGCCGGTAAAGTTGAGACCTCGCTGCTCTGGGCATTGGAGCCGGATTGCGTTGATGTTTCACGCCTACCAGCGCAAGATGCGCCGGGTCCCCATTTCGCTATGGGACCGACCGCACACGAATCGGATCGTCAAGTTGGCGAGCGAATGGTCGCCGATGAAGTCCAGTGGCTTGGTGCCAAAGCGAAAGAACTTCTTGATGCCTACGCTGAACCAACGCCGGTGCGTCTGCCACTCACCTTCGATCAGATTGAGGAAATATGGGAACGCGATGTTCGCCCACAACTGAAGGAGTTTGAAAGTATGCAAAATCGCTGGAGCGATGATGAAGGACCGTCGCAGGATTCCCGCTGGTACGCTCAATGGCGTGTACCAGATCGCGGTTAGATAGATGAAAGGAGCGAAAAATGTCCCTAACGGAAGGACAAATCAAGGCTTATGAGACAGAAGGCTTCGTTCCAAAAGTTCAAATTTCGGACAAGACCGAAGCCCTCCAACATCGGGAGCTGTTCGACGAATTAGAAGCCAGAGTGGGACGAGAGGAGTGCCGGATCGGGTTAGTCGACCAGCATTTTGAGGAAGAGTTCATCTGGGAGATTGCAACCTACCCGAAGATTCTCGACTGTATCGAAGCCCTGATAGGGCCCGATGTTATGATGATATCAACGCACTTCTTTTGCAAATATGGTCCCGACCAAAAAAAGTTTGTGGCATGGCATCAGGATGTAACCTATTGGGGACTTGAGCCACCCGAAGCGATTAGCGCGTGGTATGCGATTGATGACAGTGACTGCGGGAACGGTTGTATGCGTGTGATTCCCGGCACCCACCGCCCCGGTATTCGGGACCATGGGAAATCTGGGCAGGAAGGCAATCTTTTGAGCATCGATCAGGAAGTGCCGGTCAGCGAGGCTGAAGAGCAAAACGCCGTAGATCTAGTTTTGAAGGCGGGCGAAATCTCAATCCATCACGGCACTTTGATTCATGGAAGCTTGCCCAATCAATCCACACGGCGGCGTTGTGGGTTGACAGTTCGTTACGTTGCGCCTTGGGTCAAGCAGGTTGAGAGGAACTCGTTGGGGCATAACTGGTCGGCGATTTTGTTGCGCGGCGAAAACAGAGAGAAGAATTTTGACGAACTCCCCAAACCATTTCCGCTGAAATAACTGATTGGGAACATAGGAATCGAAGATCGGTCAACGAAACGACTTACAATCTGAATTTCCCAATTTCCGCTTCATGTATCATTGTGTCGGGAGGCAAAAAAATGTATGATGCCATTGTTATCGGGGCAGGGATAATGGGCAGCGCGACAGCCTATAATCTCGCCAAGGCGGGGGCAAGCACGCTGGTGTTGGAACAGTTTTCCCGGGGGCATACCTTCGGCAGCTCCCACGGAGATAACCGTATCATCCGTCTGATCTACGAGAAGCAGTTCTACACAGAAACTGATGAAGCACGCCTATGCAGAATGGCGAGAAGTGGAAAAGGAATCGGGGAAGGATCTGCTGTTCACAACTGGCAGCGTGGTGATTGGACCGAGAGGACACGATTATCTCCGCGATATGCGTGTGAGCCTCGATGCTGCCGGCATCGAATCCGAATGGTGGGACCAGCGACAACTAGCAGACCGCTTCCCACAATTCAGGATCGGAGACGGAGTAGACGTTCTGTGGCAGAAGGACACCGGTTTCCTGTATGCGTCAGGTTGTGTTTTGACTTACCTGCAGCTCGCCGAAGCACACGGAGCGAAGGTACGAGAGGACACGCCGGTAATAGAGATTAACTGGCAAGGAACACATCCCGAAGTGATTACAAAAGATGAACGCTTTCAAGGGAAAAAAGTGATTGTGACTGCGGGAGGGTGGAGCGGACAGATTCTCAGTGAACTAAATCTCCCGTTGACCGTAACACGGCAGCAGGTTGTTTATTATCGACCAACCGATGCGAGTCTGTTTCAGCGGGGCAGATTCCCGATTTTTCTCGATGTAACGTGGAATGAGGTTTTGTATGGATTTCCCGTGTTTGGACGTGAGGGCATAAAGGTTGCGCGGCACGGTATGGGGCAGCCGGTGTCTCCCGATGCGTGTGATCGTACGCCCGATCCTGAGTACATCGAGCACCTCCGTTCTTTTATGCGTGAACGCATCCCCGATGCTGCCGGCGAGGCACTTTTTGCGCAGGTCTGTCTCTACACGGAAACGCCCGACGAGGATTTCATTATTGACACGCACCCGGATTGCGCGAATCTTGTTTTAGCAACTGGGTTTTCCGGGCACGGTTTCAAGTTCGCCAGCCTTGTTGGACACATACTTTCGGAAACGGCACTTGAGGGTACAACAGGTTTCGACATCAGTCCGTTTCGGTTGGCACGTTTTGAGAAATAGGTGAGCGGGCGAATCGCTTGTCACATTTTGTCGCTGAATCAGTTCGCGCTCCAATTGGGCGTATCAATGGCATCAGCAATGGCAAATGCCCTTTGCAGTTCAGATTCAGTGAGCGGCGGCACATTGACGGAAGCCACGTTTTGTTCAATCTGTTGCATTGTTTTCGCACCGGCGATGACGCAAGAGGTGCCGGGATGGTCAAGTGTAAAACGTAACGCCGCCTGAACCATTGTGCGTTCTGTGTTCTCTGCGAGGAAATCGAGTGCTGGTAGTTTTTGGAACGCATCAATTGACCCCGGTTGATTAAAACGCTCATAACGTATATCCTCTTTCGGGATTTCGCTGCTCTGGAAATATTTGCCTGTCAACATCCCCTTCGCCAACGGAACGCGGATGAGCGTGCCGATGCCCTCCTGCTTGGCGAAATGCAGCAGGTCGTCCGCTTCGCGTTCAAGCAGATTGTAGCCAATCTGTAGCATGTGAATCTCGCCCAGCCCTCGAAGTTTATCAATCGCCTCCCGATCGTTGGTTGAAACACCGTACCAACGGATTTTGCCCTCATCCCGTAACTGTGCCAGTGCCTCCATGACAGCCGGCATCGCCCCTTCCAGCGGAATCGCATGGAGTTGATAGATGTCGATGTAATCTGTATTCAGCCGTTTCAGGCTCCCTTCGACCGCTTCAACAATTCGCTTTTTCGCTTGTGCCGGCAGATCCGGATCGTTCGCATCCAAGCCGCCGTTTGGGCTGACTTTGGTGGCGATAACCCATTTATCCCGCCTCCTCTGCAACGCCTGCCCCACAACTTCCTCGCTATGGCCAGCACCGTAACTCTCTGCGGAATCAATCAGATTCACGCCAAGTTCTTCCGCGCGATGGATGAGTGCGATTGACTGCTGCTCATCGGTCCCCGTCCACCCTGTCCGCGTGCCATCTGCCTGTTGTTGTACACCAGAAATCGGAAACGCACCTATCCCGACTTCTGAAACTTCGAGACCTGTTTGCCCAAATGTTCGATATTTCATTGGAGTCCCTCCATTTGCCCGATATTTATTGATTGATACATACTATTTTACTTTAGAATCCTCTTGGAGTCAAAGGACTTTCGTGACATCATGGACTATTGGTGGAAGCAATGGAGGACTAGATTGCGTTTATTCTTGACAGATTGCCACACCATTTGTGAAAATAGTATCAATAGTCTATGTAAAAAATGATGTGATGGTCGAGTTTCGATCGGATAGCAAGGACAATTGCAGATGCAAAAGGGCAATCAACGCACTTACTTTATCAAAATCGCCATCGTTTGGGGAGTAACCCTCCTTCTGATTGTGGGGATAGGTGCGCTACGAGTGACAACTCTGAACTCCAACACCGATTCCGCATCCGCTTCCGTTATATCCAGACTCATTAGTAAGCCGCCCCTTGACCGCCCAAATCCTGCGTCCAAAAAGCGGGACTACCTTAAAAAATCGGATTGGCCCCAAGGATTGCGAATCTATCGTGATTGGTGGAAAGAGCGGGACGCAGCGGTTTATGTCGCTGAAATGAGGCGCGAATCCAAAGATCTTCGGTTTGGGGTTGAACTCGCCAACACCCGTCTCTTGGGTAGGGAGACAATCAGCAGCATGGCGGGACGGCTCGCACAACAAGATATTCCGTTATTAGCCGGCGTCAATGGGAGTTTCGGTCTCCGTGGCGATCGGATCGGGCGTGGAGGGATTATTTTTAACCTTCATATCCAAGATTGGGAATTGGTCAGCATTCCACCTCGACGCGATTGGTGGGGCTTTCCACCGCCGTCCCCTTGGGGTGAAACCAGTTTCGGTGTAACAACCGATGGCAATTTTTTACTTGATGCCGTTGAATTAAATGGGGCTATCCATATCAATGGAGAATCGCTCGAAGTCGATTGTATTAATCAGATTCCTGAGTCCGACTGTGCTGCCGTGCTCTACACACCCCGATTTGGGGAGCAGACCCTTGCACAAAGGAGCTATGAGGTTGTCCTCAAGGGACTCGAATTGCCACTTACAGGTAGGTATCGAAGTCATTTCAAGATTGGTGCGGTCAATCGGCGGGGCAACAGCACAATTCCTTCCAACGGAGTTGTGTTGGCACTCGACTATCAATTAGCGGTAAAATGGGATGCCACATTCAGGGCGGGTGGAACAGGTACGCTCGAAATCGCACTTTCACCCACCAAATGGCAGCGAGTCCCTGATGGAATCGGGGGAAATCTCCGTCTCTTACGGAATGGAAAAATTGAACCGGAACTTGTGGAATTTCACCAGTCAGGTGGAAGATCCAATTATCGTCACCGCAATGGAGCGAGGCTGAACCCGCGGAGCGCGTTGGGGTTTAACGATGATAAGCTATTCCTGATTGCGGTGGATGGCCGTCAATACGGATATAGCATCGGAATGACGCTTTATGAGATGGCTGATTTTTTGCGGGCACTCGGCGCAAAACATGCAATAAACTTTGATGGCGGGAGTTCATCCGCGCTATGGGGACTTGACGGCATTGTGAATCGTCCATCGCGCGGCTACGAACGGTCGGTTTTCAATGTAGCGATGATTACGACCCAGAGAAAGGTGAAAAAATGATTGAACCCAAGGCACCGCGTGCGTTTCATGTGATGACAAAACCGATAGGGGCAATTTGTAATTTGGATTGTGAATATTGCTTCTATCTAGATAAAGAGAACCTTTATCCCAATACACGGTCATTTCGGATGACCGATGAGATTTTGGAAAATTATGTGCGCCAATATATCGAATCGCAGCAGGTCAATGAGATAACCTTCGCTTGGCAAGGGGGCGAACCCACGCTGATGGGAGTCGATTTTTTCCGACGTGCTGTCGAATATCAGGAGAAATATCGACGGGTCGGGACGCGCATCCAAAATACATTCCAGACCAATGCGACACTCCTGAATGATGAGTGGTGCACGTTCTTCAAGCAGAACAACTTTCTAATCGGTATCAGCATTGACGGTCCGCCCGAATTGCACGATAAGTACCGCTACGACAAACGGGGCAGACCCTCTTCCGACGATGTTCTTCGAGGATTGCGATTCCTACAGAAGCATCAGGTAGACTACAATATTCTCTGTGTCGTAAACAGTCACAACGCTGATTATCCGCTTGAGGTGTACCACTACTTCAAAGAACTTGGCACTCAATTTATGCAGTTTATCCCTGCTGTCGAGCACGTGGATGAGAAAGGTGTGACCGACCGTACGGTCCGCGCAGCGCAGTACGGTAAATTCCTATGCGCTATCTTTGATGAGTGGGTTGTCAACGATATTGGGAAGATCTTCGTTCAAATTTTCGATGTCGCATTAGAAGCATGGTTGGGGTACAACCCAAGCCTGTGTATCTTCAACGAGACCTGTGGGAACGCGATGGCGATCGAGCATAACGGCGACCTCTACTCCTGCGATCACTACGTTGATCCGGAATACTTCCTCGGCAACGTCACGGAAACGCCGATGGAAGCGTTGGTCGAATCAACGTTCCAGCGGAAGTTCGGAACCGACAAGCGGGATACCCTACCTCAGTATTGCTTAGATTGCGAGGTCCGTTTCGTCTGCAACGGTGGCTGTCCAAAGAACCGTTTCATCAAGACACCGAGCGGCGAAGATGGTCTGAACTATCTCTGTGCAGGCTATAAGCAGTTCTTCAACCACATCGACCGACCGATGAAAATGATGGCTGAGGCATTACAGGCTGGACGCCCCGCTGACAGTATTATGCCTCTGCTGCGCCCCAAGCCGGTAGCAGACACACGGAAGGTGGGCCGCAATTCGCCTTGTCCTTGTGGCAGCGGTAAGAAGTATAAGCAGTGTTGTTTGAAATAGGTTAATCCGGGAAGGTAGCCTATCGGCATGATGGGAAGGAAAACTGCTGATATGGAAAGGAAACTTTTCGATTTTTCGTGTATAGCACTTCTGATTTTAATTGACGTATCTGTGCACGCAAGAGAATTGGAAGATAAAATTGTCTTCGTTTCCGAACGCCGAGGCACTCCCGAAGTCTTCTTGGTTGAAGGCTTAGATGGACGACCCTTTCAACTCACCCGGAATCTGTTTGCTAGTTGGCCCTCAATTTCACCGGAGGGCACTGAGATTGCGTTTGTTGCTGAGCCCCCGGGACAAAGAGCAAACATCTTCAAACTGAACATCGCAACACGCCGAATCGAGCAATTGACTCACAATGCCGAACAGAATATTCGATACGAACACCTAGACTGGTCACCTGATGGACGAAAAATCTTGTTTCTCATGATTACAGACGCACTGGAGGGTGCGCAAAGGGATCTTTGTGTGATGGATATTAAACGAGGCCATATTCGACATATCCTTCAACCAGACCCCCCAATGCGGATTGTTCATCCCAACTGGTCCCCCGATAGTGAGCACATCATATATTATTATCAAGATACCGGGGAAGGCAGGGCAGGAATAGCTATCATTAGCAACGATGGAAATGACATCGTTAATATTACATCACACCCATTCACACCAGTATTCCTCCCCACTTGGTCACCAAAACGCAGCCAAATCGCATACCTCGATGGCATTGCAATCACACAACCGCCCCCGCCGAATCCACTGCAAATCTACATGATGAATTTGGCAAAAGAGAGTGTAACCGCTTTAACGTCCGGGGGTGCCGAGGAGAGAATCCCATTAGATTGGCATCCAGATGGGCAGAAAATCCTATTTGCTATGCTAAATCCCGTCGGTCGTCCAGGACCTGATTGGAGTGACATCTTCGTCATGGACAACAATGGCGAAAATATAATAAATTTGACACAGACACCAGAGGAAGAAGCGCATGCTAGCTGGTCGCCCGACGGAGAACAAATTGTGTTTGACCGATTGATAAAAAAAGGGGAAGCAATTGGAGACTTCGAATCTGCAATTTTTGTGATGGAAGCAGACGGTCAAAATCCACAGCGACTGACTTTTGAACCCGGCCTAAACCTCGCACCTGTTTGGTCTCCAGACGGGAACAAAATTGCCTTTCTCTCATATCGAAATGGCGCACTTAGAATCTACACGATGGACATAAATGGGCAGAATGTCCAGCAAATCACGCACCATGGGCGCGAACTTGATGGACCGCCAGTTTGGTCTCCAGATGGCAGATGGATTGCCTTTATGTCTAGAGACGATCAGGATTGGGGACTTTATATCACAGATCCACAAGGTCACCACGAAAATCTGATTACCCGTTTTAAGCTAACCTATTTATATGGTCTGGGTTGGTTCCGTCCGGCTTGGTCCCCCGATAGTCAACACCTCATTTATGCTGTCGAAGAACAAAATTCGGCGGGTTTAATGAAGATTCGGATTGATGAGAAGGTACCAACCCAGTTAAAAACTGACGAACTTATGAATTGGTCAACTCCTGTATGGTCGCCGGAAGGGGACAATCTCCTTTTCAGTGCACGGGAAGCGAGAGAACCAATAGAACCAATATATATCGGAACAGAATATACGATGTATTTGATGAATCTTGATACTGCACAAAAACACGCATTCGTATTACCGGGAGGATTCTACCAAAGGAATTGGGCTTGGGGTCGATTGGTTTGGGGACCTGATGGATCGCAACTCATCTTATCAGGGGGAGAAGATCGCCAAACTTCGCTCTATCTGATCGATCTTGCCAACGAAACCATGACGCTATGGATGGAAGATGCGAGAGAGGCGGATTGGGGCAGGCCCGGTTTCGTGTATGCTGTGGAGGCTGTTGGAAAACGGATCACAACGTGGGGGGAATTGAAAAAACCAGAAGAACCCTGATACATAACTAACCTACTCAATTCGCGGAAATCTGCATGAGATCTTGTGGAGTGCTTATCTTCCATCTCCTTGGGTGGTTTTTATTTTCCCCCATGGCGTCAGCCAGCTTGCCTTTGGAGAAACTGCCAATTGACCCGGGGACCACGAAGCCACTTCATCTTCCGCCGGGTGTCGGGTGAGATTGGTTAGGTTTTTACCGTTAGCGTCCATGGCATAAATCTCAGGATTTCCATCGCGGTTTGACCTAAAGACAATTTTTTCCCACCCGGAGACCAGCTAGGTGCACCGTCCCTTGCGGGGTCTCTGGTCAACCTGACGGGGTTTTCACCGTCAGCGTCCATGACATAAATCTCAAGATTCCCATCGCGCTCCGACTCAAAGGCAATTTTCGTCCCACCCGGAGACCAGCTAGGTGCCCCATCCCATGCTGGGTCTCTGGTCAATCTGATGGTATTCTCACCATCAGCGTTCATGACATAAATCTCAAGATCCTCAAGGTCTCCATCGCGGTTTGACGCAAAAACAATTTTTCTCCCATCTGGAGACCAGCAAGGAACAACGTCCCTTGCGGGGTCTCTGGTCAACCTGACGGGGTTTTCACCGTCAGCGTCCATGACATAAATCTCAAAGTTCCCATCGCGCTTTGAATAAAAGGCAATTTCTGTTCCATCTGGAGACCAGCGGGGCGCACCGTCACTTTCGGGGCTTCTGGTAAGCCTGACAGGATTTTCGCCGTCGGCGTTCATTACATAAATCTCATAGTTTCCATCGCGCGCTGAGGTAAAAGCAATCTTTCTCCCATCTGGAGACCAAGCAGGTAGGTAATCCCATGATTTGGGATTTTTCGTGAGATTACGGGGTCGAGACCCATCAGTCATCATAATAAAAATGTCATGATTATCATCATGACCTTGACGGTCCGAAGAAAAAGCAATCATTGAATCAAGCGATTGTGATGGACCTGCCGACATTAGCACAAGGCCTAGCATTACAATCAGGCAGAGAGGCTGCAAGGTTCGTTTCAACAGTGAGATTTTCATGCTTGGCTCCCTCTTTTCTTAGCGTTCATACTGCTTTCCAACACATGACCCTCTCAATCAAGGGAGTGCTATGTTGCTCGGATTTGTAATCAAGCTTGGGGTTATTCAAAATTCCTTCTAAGTAGCAATGGCTTTCACAACTCCCCCAGCAGCGATTGTCCTTCATCACTTCTTTGATTTCAACCGCCCCCAAAATGTAACACGCTTGCCTCGTGTACCAACAGGAAGCGACCGGTCGGGAATCATCCAGGTCGGACGTGTATCAGCGTCTGGATGTGTCGTAACCCGTATCTTATCCCCTCCATTAGCGCTTACAATGTAAATATCCCACCCTGTTCTATTTACAGATGACATGAAGGCGACCCACTGTCCATCGGGAGACCACGCAGGAAGACGGTCTGGAGCTGGGTCATCAGTCAGTCTGACAATGTTGGCACCGTCGGCGTTCATCACGTAGATATCGGATTGGGCAATATTGTGTAGATTGGAATAGAAGGCAATCTTTGTCCCATCAGGTGACCAATCGGGGTGTCGACCCTTTGGACTCAGTTGTATCCGATTTCTTCCATTTCGGTCCATCACAAAGATTCCGCCCCCATGAAATGCGATTTTTTCGCCATCGGGAGACCAAGAGGGACCGCCATACTGGTGTTTATCGGCCGCGTTTGTTATTTGTTTCAATCCATCTCCGCCTGCCTTTATAATACAAATATCCGCACGGATTTCGTCGCGTTGCCGACATACCAATGCCAACCATCTGCCAACCCCAGACCAAGTAGGGTCATAAAAGTTCATCCCCCACGCTGCATGCTGCCGCTTGGTGATATTCTCCTGTTTCCCGGTGCGAAGTTCTATCACAAAGAAATGGCTTTCTCCCTTGTCGGCAAACTGACTCAAGGCAACAAATTTTCCATCAGGGGACCACGCCACCCTTCCAAGTCCGTTAGGATTTTCAAGCCATTTGCGCTCGTTCGTGCCATCGGCGTTAATCAGATAAACCGACGTTGAACGACCTCTGTGAGGGGGTTTACTATCTCGATCAGAGAGGAACGCAATCGTGCCTGTTGGTTCAGCAGTCACCGACTGAAAGCCAAATGCACCCCATACAAAAAGGATTAGTAATTTGAGTTTCATCTTTTCACCCCACCTTACCTAAAGTGTTTTGCGAAAATCTTGAGCCGCTACGATCGATAAACCTGCTCATCTACCGTCCAAGCCGTTTGAGCCAACCCCAAGTGAGGAGACGCTTACCAGCAGAGGCAACAGAAAACGTGGGGTCGAACCATGCAGGTTCTTGGTCATCACTCTGATGGTTTGTCAGGTTCCGGAGATTGTTTCCATCGGTATCCATTACGTAAACTTCGGAATTCCCATCTCGGTCGGAGACGAAAGCGATTTGTGCTTTACGGGGGACTTGCGCTTCAATGTTTACCGATAAAACTAAGGTACTCAGTAGCCCAAGAAGGGGGGAAATTGCACTTGAAATGTACTTGCGATTCATTGGGAGGCCCTCCCTGAATTTGTAGATTGAATTGACAAAGCGCAACTTTTGTACCAAACACGTGCACATTTCAAGGAGAAACGCTGTCGGAGGGTATTGTTATGGATTGACACGCTATCCCATTCAAAGAGCCTTGAGCAACTTAGCCTTAAAACCGCCCTGCAATGGGACAAATTTCGTTTGTGTATGGGTTAGAGATTGCCCGACACCGTGCAAACCGGAGGTCGCCTATAACCTCAAGTGTGCAAAGGGACCAACTTTGTAATCAAACTTGGAGCTATTCTGCACAGAAACCCCTTCGGAGTAACAATGGTTTTCACTATTCCCTTTAGCAGCGATTGTCTATTCATTGCTTATCCGATTTGAGATGCCCCCACAATGTGACATAGTTACCTCGTGTATCAACAAGGAGCGAACGGTCGGGAATCACCCAAGTCGGATACATATCATTGCCCGGGTGAGTGGTAACCTGCCTCGCCTCACCCCCATTGGCGTTAACGACGTGAATATCCCAGCCCGTTTGCCCTCGAAACGACATGAAGGCAATCCACCGCCCATCAGGGGACCACGCGGGTAAACGGTCTGATTTGGGGTGATTGGTCACTTTGACGATATTGGCACCATCGGCGTTCATCACGTAGATGTCCTGTTGGGTGATATTGTGTAGGTTGGAATAGAAAGCAATCTTTCTCCCATCGGGTGACCAATCGGGGTGTCGACCCTTTGGACTCAGTTGTATCCGATTTCTTCCATTTCGGTCCATCACAAAGATTCCGCCCCCATGAAATGCGATTTTTTCGCCATCGGGAGACCAAGAGGGACCGCCATACTGGTGTTTATCGGCCGCGTTTGTTAGCTGTTTCCAACCATCTCCGGCTGCTTTTATAATACAAATATTTGAACGGATCTCGTCCCGTAGACGACATGTCAATGTCAACCACTTGCCATCCCCAGACCAAGCAGGAAAAGAAAAATTCATCCCCAATCCTCGCAACCGGGCGGTGATGTTTTTCTGTTTTCCGGTGCGAAGTTCTAATATAAAGAGATTACCTTCTTGTTTGGCGTTGCGCTGACTAAAGGCGACCCATTTGCCATCAGGAGACCATGCCATGCCAGCAGCGTTAGGGGTATGAAGCCACTTTCGCTCGTTAGTACCATCGGCGTTAATTAGGTAAACCTCCCTTTTTCGACCCTCTCGCTCCGAGTTAAACGCGATGATTCCGGTCGGCTCGGCGGACGCATAATCATAGATCGGTAGAAGAAATAGGGCTATCAGGTGTATCATCAAAAGGGAGTTGATGACAGATTTGAGTTTCATCTATTTTCTCATTGCTTGCGCAGAAATTTAGAACTGCTGAAAGTATCGCTTTGATAGCAGAGGTATTCGCGCAGCAGCTGCTCAAGTATCTACTACACAATCTCAATTGCCTCAAACAAGCTCAGTTCAGGGATCTGAATCGTCAGCAGGTCATCTAACCAACTATGCACACATGTCTCCCCTGAGACAAGGCTTCGCACGGACTTCGGTGGCTTCGCTGACGGCAACTCGATTTTCAAGTCCACCATTTTGACTGGCTGGTAAAAACTCACCCCGAAATGTCCCGAACCGTTCACCAGATGCACCAGTTGTGAACTAGCGTCCACCTTTTCAAACTACGTTATCTCAACCATCGGCGACAGATTGCCCCCGATTGGCGTCAGCCCGGCAATTTCTTCTAGTAGATCAGCGACAAAATCGGAGGTATTGGGATAGCCCTGCCGGTGGAACAGCTGCCCCGGCTCCCACGGGATATAAATCGCCTTTCCGTTTCCGAAGGTGTCAAGTCCTAAAATAGGTTTACATAAAATTTCCGTATTACGGTTAATTTATAGCAAGTTGTTGCCGACTTTCCTGATAAACGGCTTGCGGGGTTTGATACCCTAAACTGAGATGAGGTCTCTCGTTGTTGCATATAGAAACCCTCTGTTTGACACTCCTGACAGCTTGGTGGTGGATTCCTGAGATGCGCTTGGTGCAAGCTCGTCCTTTGCCTTCTCGCTCCTAAGTCGAATCAGGAAAAGACTAGGTTACGAAAGAAAAATATGAAATAATTGAAAGAGAATGGCCCAGCACTAGTCTCTTGCAGAAACGGCAGAGTAACCTATTCTTGAAAGGCTGCCGGTTAGGTGAATAGAAACCTCATGGACATCACTCGCGAACTAGGGAAAATCATCCTCATCAACGGCGCGTCAAGTTCCGGGAAGTCAACGCTTGCACGCCAACTGCAGCAAACACTCCCAATGCCATTCTGGCACTTTTCGTTTGACCACCTCCGCGATTCCGACGCTCTACCGATGGCACGTATTCGCAGCGGCGAATTTGATTGGTCAACTATGAAACCCGCCGTATTCGATGGGTTTCACCAATGCTTACCAGTTTTGGCAGAAGCAGGTAACAATCTCATCGTCGATCACATCATTGAAAATGAGACGTGGATGTTTGATCTGGTGACATTACTCACCGGTTTGGACGTATTCTTTGTCGGCGTGCACTGTCCGCTTCCTGAACTTGAGCGCAGAGAACGCGAAAGGGGAAATCGGCGAGTTGGGGAGGCTCGGCAGGACTATCAAATAATACACAGTTTCGCTGAACACGATCTGGAAATCGATTCGATGCAGCCGAACCAGACCAATGTAAACACACTAGTCGATGCCTGGAAATTTCGCCAATCCCCTAGCGTATTCGAGCGGATGGCTGCGCGAAAATGAACGCTCTTACTCGCTATCCCAATTAGACGTTCAGCATTATATCGCATACAGGAGAGGTATATACTACAGCAGATTTCTATCCATCATCGCCATACATCTGGTCAATCGCCGCTTTATGGTTCTCCATAACGACCGATCGTTTGAGTTTGAGCGTCGGCGTCATCTCTCCCGATTTCTCTGAGAATTCCTCCGCCATTAAAGTGAACCTCCGAACGCGCTCAAAGTCAGCAAAATCAGCCGAATATTGGTTGATTTCACTTCGAATCAATCGCTGAACCTCTTGTGTCTGGAGGAGTGCGGGGATGTCCTCCGCCTCAAGCTGCTGCGCCTCTGTGTACTCCTTAAGCTCATCAAAACTTGGTACGATAAGTGCAGAAACAGTGCTACGCTGATCGCCGAGAAGCATAATTTCGCTGATGTAGGGGCTCTGCTTGAGTTGATTCTCAATGGGTTGCGGGGCAACATTTTTCCCGTTGGAGAGAACGAGGATGTTTTTCTTACGGTCTGTTATTGTCAGGAATCCTTCCGCATCAATCTCCCCGATGTCGCCCGTGTGAAACCATCCATCCGCGTCAATAGCTTCCGCTGTATCTGACGGTTTGTTGAAATAGCCCTGCATGATGTGCGGTCCTCGCGACAAAATCTCGCCATCCTCAGCAATTTTCACCTCTACGCCCGGAACGATGGGCCCCACAGTGCCAAATTTCCATCGGTCTGGCTGATTCACGCTGATGACAGGTGAAGTTTCCGTCAAACCATATCCTTCAAGGATGAGGATGCCCGCCGCATGGAAAAACTCCGCAATCGCTTTTGACAAAGGAGCACCGCCGGAGACAAAGAAGCGTAGGCGTCCACCGGTTACCGCCTTAAGCTTTTGGAATACCAGTTTATTGGCAATACTTGCCTTCAGCGATAAGACGGGGTTTGGCTTCCTTCTCCGTTGAATAGCTTGACTCACTTTCGCGCCGACGCCGACACTCCAGTGGAAGATTTTCTGTTTGGTAGAAGAACCTTCTTTGACAGAGCGGATAATCCTTTCGTGCATCCCCTCATAGAGACGGGGCACACTCATCATAATTGTCGGGCGAACCTCCTGCATGTCTTGGCGAATAGTAAACAGGCTTTCAGCATACGCAATCGTTGCACCGCCGCTAAGTGGCAGATAGTGTCCCCCCATCCGTTCAAACACGTGTGACAACGGAAGGAAAGAAAGGAAAACATCATCAGGGGTGATTGATACAATCTCCGTTGCAGCCTGCGCATTCGACATAAAATTGCTGTGGGTCAGCATTGCGCCCTTCGGATCACCCGTCGTCCCGGAGGTGTAAATAATCGAGGCGAGGTCGTCCGGTTCGACAGCCTCACTGGCTTGCTGGTAGACCTGATCCCCGTTTTCAACCTGCTGCCCAAGTTCACACACCTGATCGAATGTGCGCACTGAGTCGTCTTGTAGATCGTCAAAAATAACAGTGTGCTGAAGATTTGTTGGGACATTTGCATCCCAATCCTTGATCTTCTGCAGCTGTCTTTCGCTGGATACGCAGAGGATCTTTGCCCCCGAATCCCTGACGATGTACTCCACCTGTGCGGACGTCAGCGTCGAAAACATTGGCACAGTAACTCCACCGCCGGCAAGCGTCGCTAGATCTGTTATCGCCCATTCCGGACGGTTTTCTGATAGCAGTGCGACCCGATCTCCTTTCTGCAAGCCGAGTTCGGTCAGGCCTAAGCAGAAGTCTTTGATCCGCTCTGCGAGTGTTGCATAAGAGATATCCTGATACTTTTTATCAACTTTGTGAGATAACGCAGTCTTCGATCCATATTGCTGGATGGTATTTTGTACCATTTGGTTAATTGTTACTCTGTCCATAACCAACCCCCTTGTATTCGGATTATGGGAAACGTTTCCATAGTTACCCCTCGCCTGTTTCGGTCACTAAACGAATTCCAACGCTCACGGGACTTGTCCGTCACCTTTCGCGCTGATCCGCATTATACCCCTACTGACAAAAAATGGTCAACCGGAAAATGAAAAAATGAGAGAATGTTGGAACGCGTTTGTCACGCGCTCCCATCACTTTTCGCATCATGGGTCACGTATTTGTTGTACCACGCCAACTGGCGCTTGAGCATATCTAACTGATGGCGTGGCTCCCCAATGCTATGACCTTCACGAGGATATTTGACGAATGCCGTCTCAACACCGGCAGCTTTGAGTCCGGCGTAGAATTCCTCCGACTGTGGCAGAGGAACCCGGATATCTTCCTCACCATGCAGGATGAGGGTTGGGGTTTGAGCGCGATCTACATGGTTAATCGGTGACCGCTCGCGGTACAATTCTAAACTCTGTGACGGAGGACCCGCAAAGTAGAGCGACATAAAACTCGGAATATCGGTTTGGGCATAAAAGCTGACCAGATTGATGACGCCACACACATTGCAAGCGGCTTTGAAGCGATTCGTGCGGGTGATAATCCAACCTGTCATGTAGCCACCGTAGCTTGAACCGCCAACGATTAGACGATTGGAATCAGCAATTCCTCCTTCAATCAGAAAATCTACGCCTGTCATGATGTCCTGATAGTCGCCGCCGCCCCAGTCATTATAGTTCACGGTGGCGAAGTCGTTTCCGTATCCATCCCCGCCGCGGAAGTTCGGTGCAAAGTAAGCAAAGCCTTCGCCACTGAAATAGTGCCATGTCGGTTTGAACCCCAAATCGCGTGAACTGCGGGGCCCACCGTGTGGCTCAACAATGAGTGGATAGTTTTTGCCCGCTTCATAGCCAACAGGCAAACAGAGCAAACCTTCGATCTCAAGTCCGTCGCTGCTCCGCCACTGAATCACCTGCACCTCGCCGAGCGCGACGTTTTCTAGTTGTGGATTGAGTTTGGTAAGCCGCTTCATTTCCCCTGTGCGGATAGACCCGACCCAAACATCCGTTGGAGCATGAGGCTCACTGCGAGTACACAAGAATGTATCGCTATCATCGGCGATGGAAATCCCGCCAATGACATAATCGCCACGGGTAATTTGACGAATTTCGCCCGCTGCTTTTGCAGCGGAATAAAGCTGCCAACGCACCCGATCCATTGCGATGAAGTAGATAGCCTCTCCATCCGGGGACCAGACTGGTAGGTCGGCGCTACGATCGAGCTGGATGGCGGTCAGGTTTGTTGATGCACCGCCTGCCGCTGAAATGATGTGAAGATCTTTCTGTCCATACCGTTCTGGGCTATGTAAGTATGCGATTTGCCCCCCATCCGGCGACCAACGCGGTGAACTCTCACCGCCGGTGTGCGCTGTCAATTTCCGGACGTTCTTGGTTTCGATGTCAACGAGGTGAACAATCCCGTTGAACATCATATCATCTGCATTTGGGGAAGGTGCGGAGACAAAGGCAATCTGCTTCCCAGCCGGCGACCACCGCGGCTCGCTGACGTGAAAGTTTCCCGCTGTTAGTCTCTGAAATTTGTCCACATTGACATTCTCATCTGACTCCTCCTCCGGCAAATTAAAAAGCAGTTCAGGTTCATCGTCTAGCGTTTCGACCTCAATAACCCACAGGTGCTGCTGCTTGAAGTCATCTACCCCCATGACTATCCGATCGTCCTTGGCTCTCTTCCGCTTCTCATCAACCTCGCTATCCTGCTCTGTCTTGAGAAATGCGATTTGCTTCCCATCAAATGACCATTGCGGATTTGATGCGCCGTTTTTTGTATGGGTGAGTTGCTTTGCCTCGCCACCCGTGATCGGAATAATCCAGATCTGTGTTTTATCGTCGCGCCTTGAGACAAAGGCGAGTTGCGTGCTGTCAGGTGCCCATTGCGGATTGCTGTCCCCATTGGGACCGTTCGTCAACTGGAACGGTTCACCACCATCGGTTGAAACCAGCCAGATATGACCTCGGTATTCGCTTTTTTCAGTTTCAAGGACGGGAACAGTGCGGACAAACGCCGCCCATTTACCGTCAGGCGAGATCACTGATCCACTGAGTCCTTTCATCCCGACAATATCCTCCGGTTGAAGTGTCCTCAATTCTCGACGTTCTTGCGTGTTGTCAGTCATGATATTCTTTACTCCTACTGCCGGCGGCTTTTAGAGAATAGATGTAGGCAAGCCGGGTCAGTTGTGGTAAAATATCTTCTGACCCAGTAATGTGAGTTTCAGCAGGGCGGTATTATCAAACGAAAAGATCGCCCAATACGGGTGAATCCGATGCCCATGATACCCCATTTTCCAGAGATTTTCAAGCCTGTTTCGAAAAGCCTGAGACTCACACCGGTAAAGATCTCATCTGAGAATATCAAAAAAGGGGAAGGTGGAGGACACAAACTCCGCCAACAGTTATGAAAAACGCAACTGGAGACGCTCTTTTTGAGCTTGCACAACTAGAAAATGACCAGATTGATCTGGCTAAGGGTGCCCTCCTGATTGCCAAAGATGCTTATGCTGATTTGGACATTGATGTGTATCTACAGCGGTTAAATCAGATGGCTGAAGAACTTCAATCGCAGATTGGTAACGCAGCGGATACGAGTGACCAGATTAACCATCTAAATCGCTACCTATTTGAGGTACAGGGGTTCGCGGGCAGCAGTCAAGAACATTATTACGATGCACGGAACAGCTATCTTAACGAAGTGCTTGAGCGCAAAACTGGCATTCCGATTACACTTTCAATTGTGTATATGGAAATTGGCAAGCGGATTGGGTTGCCGTTGGTGGGAGTCGGTTTCCCCGGACATTTTATCGTCAAGCATCGGGATTTAGAGGCAGTGATCGATCCCTTTAAGAGAGGGCAAATTTTATCGGATGAGGATCTCTCCGAAAGGTTGACACAGATTTTCCGTGAGTCCATGCCGATGCATCCGCGTTTTTTGCAAGCGGTTACGAGTAAAGAGATTCTCGCACGGATGCTGCGGAATCTGAGACAGATCCATTTCAGGAAAGAAGAGCACCAGAAAGCGGTCAATGTCGGCGAGCAGATCACATGGCTTGCCCCTCAATCCGCACAGGACTATCGAGATCTCGGTTATCTATACTACCAAGTCAACGCCTACGGTAAGTCTCTGGCTGCCTTCAATACTTATCTCCGCTTATCGGATGATCCACCAGATCGGGAGGAAATTTCTAGGAATATCCGTGTCCTGACCCAACAGATTGCTAAGCTGAATTAACCCGGCTAAACTTATCCGTTTGAATCTTCGCGCGATTTAACCCCTACGCTCCCTCACGAAAGACAAGCAAGGTAGAATCAAGGAGAAACTGCATGGACCGCAAACTCCGTTTTGCCGTGATTGGTGCCGGTAGATTTGCAGAGGTATGTCAGATTCCCGGCTTGCAGCGTCACCCCAACGCTGAGGTTGTCGCACTGTGCCGACGTAACCGCGATCTGTGCGAACAAACTGCACTTAAATTTGGTGTTCCAAAAATCTATACAGATTACGCAGACGCAATCGCTGATGACACAATCGACGCGGTGACAATCGTAACACCAAACGCCTTCCACCATCCCATTGCGGTACAGGCACTTCAGGCGGGAAAGCACGTTTTCTGCGAGAAACCCTTAGCAATGAATGCCTTCGAGGCGCGTGAGATGTACGACATTGCCGAAGCCAGGGGTAAGATTCATCATGTCGCCTTCACGTTCCGTTACACGCATTGCCTCTATAAATTGCGCAAAATGCTTAAGAACGGCAAGATTGGCGAACCGCTCTATGTTCGTATTCAAGCTGACGGTTGGAGTGCGCTGCAATCATCGGCAACGGCAGCATGGCGTAACCAAAGAAGCCTTTCTGGCACCGGCATTCTTGGCGATATGGGTTCGCACTTTTTTGATGCGATTCGGTGGGTATGCGGCGATATTACACAGGTATGCGGCGTGTTGCATAACGTGCCGCGCGTTCGTCCGCATAACAGCACAGGTGAACCGACCCAGATCGATACCGATGATCTTGCTGCCGCTTGGTTCGAGACCGGATCCGGCTTGAAAGGTCAATTTTTCGTCAGTAGCATTACGCCGTCGCGTCCGGAAAACAAATATATTGAGGTCGTCGGTGAGGAGGGGGCACTGTTCGCTTACTTAAGCCGTGGCCAAGAGGAGGGCTTACGGTTTCGCCACCGAGATGGTGATTGGGAGACGATTGATCTGCCCCCCGAAGCTGCCGAAGGCAAACCGCACGCCTTGGGGCGAATGATGGGGTGTTTCGTTAATGGAATTCTGAATGGACAACTTAATTCGGATCGAGATCCCTCTTTCTTCGATGGCTGGAAGGCGCAGTTGGCGATTGATGCTGTCATCGAATCTGCAGAGCAGAAGAGATGGATTGAGATTGGAAACGGGAAAAATGATTAATGATGTGTGATAGAGGTAGGCTCATTTTTTTCTTGACCGAATGGTGATTTTAGCATACAATTAATAAAGTGACTGATAATATCAAGAAATCTCTAAGTTGTTCGGGCGATTTCTGCGTTTTAACAGTGAGTGCAAGGTTAGGGTACGGGAATTTCACTTTTTCGCGAGGTTTTCTGCGTGAATAACCGGTGGAGGACAGCTCGACGCTGACTCTGTACATCCTCCTAGTCAGGGACTTATCGCGTGAGTGTCTCTCTATCGACTGGTAGATCGTCTACCACAAAAAAAACAAACCCGCTTTAGCATCCCATGTAAGATTATACAAAGGGTCACCCAACTGTTGACGCAAACTATTTTTGGAGGTAACAAATGAGTGCCAAAAAAACCTCAGGGGCTTTGATGACCTCGTTGATTGTTCACGGAGTCGCCTTCTTTGTCACGGGTATCTACCTCGTTACCCAAACCCAGCAGTTCAAAGATTTAGTCGGTGCCGAAGTTTTACAGGCAAAGGAACCCCCTAAACCACAAGTTCGCAAACCGGTCATTAAGCCGGTAATTAAGCCAACAGTTCCAACCACAAACACAGTGGTAGTTGAGCAAGTTCAAGTCCAACCCAGAGTGACGACAGCAGCAGTTGTGCGACCGACCTCCGTGCAGCCACAAACCGTTTTGGAATTTGCTAATAAAGTAGTGAAGTTGGATGCTCCCCTTAATCCCAATATTCCGAAAGTGACACGCGCGAATCAGCCTGTGCCGCAAGTCGTGACACATGCTGACCTCCCGGTCTCTGATGCGCCAGGGGCGTTGGCATTTTCCGCACCCGTCGCAACGGCTCCAAGTGCCGCACCCTCCAACATAGGTCGTGGGATTGGCGGTATTGTGCAGGTGAAGGTTGCCTTTGCGCGTCCGAAGGGACTCGCTATGGTCGAACATGTCGGTGCGGCTCGCGATGCTTTGAGCGATGTCGTTGAGAACATTAACCTCGGTAACGTTGAGGTGCCTCCATTACCACGTGGCGAACCCGGTGGGCAGGTTGTTGGTCGTGGTGCTGATATCCGCGGTGTCTTCCGTTTTACGCGTCTCCGTCACAGTCTCGCTGACTGGTGGGCAGATGCCTCCTCGCTGAACGCTTTTACCAAGTGGCTCAATGAACGTACCAAGATTAAGACCGACATGAACGTTGAAGGCGGCGCGTTGAAGCTAAACGACGCTAACCTGATGAAATGTCCATTAGTCTTCATGACGGGACATGATCCGGCGCACGTCCGTTCCAAGAACCTGATGGGTCGTCAATATGGCGGTGGCAAGATGGACAGCCGACTTTCCGAGTCAGAAATGGCTGCATTGCGGCGATATCTCGTTGAAAGAGGCGGTCTCCTCGTCTTTGACGACTGCGGTATTGACGCGGCGACGCAAGCGATGCCTCGCCTATTCTTGGCACAGATGCGATATGTGATGCCAGAATATCAGGTTCAACGCATTTCAAACGAACACGAAATCTACGATAACTTCTATGAGATGGGTGGTCCACCGACCGGATTCGACATTTTCTGGTGGGGGTCTCGCCCGGGTAGGCGAAACTTCCTTGAAGGCATTTCCGTTGGCGACAAGATTTCGGTCATTTTAGTTCGCCGTGACTACATGTGCGCGATGGAGTCGGTCAGCTTACCAACCCGCTCCGTCAAATACTCTCCCGGCGTTTATCGTTTCATGACCAACGTCGCAATTTATGCCCTGACGCATGGCTCAATTTCGGACTACTCTGGCTATGTGCCAGAAGATAGAATGGCAGCGCGAAAGCTGCCAACCGAAGTACCAGAGGCAGCAAAAATTGGGGTACTTGAATAGAATCTTTTGATTCGGACACCTCTCGAATCAAGCAATAAAAAAAGCAGCCATTCATTTGGCTGCTTTTTTTATTGCCTTTCCAGCCAAGAAGGAAATTTGTATGGAAGCATATAAGGCACAATTAGCCTTTTCAGAGGTACAGTTGCGCCCACTTTATATCGAAGGGTACACCGACCAACTCAGTTACGCACCGGGCGAAGAGATCGGGTTTCATATTTCCACCAGTGCATCGGAGTATTCACTGGAGATTGTGCGCGTCGGTGCAACCCGCGAGTTGGTCTGGAGCGAGAACGAACTCCCCGGATCTGCACATTCAATACCAGAGGATGCATCGTCGCACGGCTGCCGCTGGCCCACGAGTTTCAAGCTGCGTGTGCCAGATACATGGCGGAGTGGATACTACGAAGTATCAATGCGAGCGGAGGATAACGGTGGGGATTTCACGTACAGGAACCGCCGAACTGCCGAAGGAACGATGCACTTCGTCGTGCGGTCTGCACAACCGGGACGTGACACAAAGATTCTGCTTCAACTGGCGACGAACACCTATAACGCCTACAACAATTGGGGCGGATATAGCGTCTACAGTTATCATGGTCACAGCAACTTACAGGGACATCGTATTTCTTTCGACCGACCGATGGCGGGACTTTTTAGCAGATGGGAGTCGTTCTTTGTGGAATGGGCGGAACAGAATGGCTACACACTCGATTATGCTGCTAACAGCGACCTTGAGTTTCACCCGGAAATTTTGCAGGGATATCGGTTGGTGTTGAGCGTCGGTCATGATGAATACTGGTCTGGAGGGATGCGAAACAACCTAGAGGCATTCATCGCTGACGGTGGAAATGCGGCGTTCTTTAGCGGAAATTCGGTCTGTTGGCAAGTCCGCAACGAAAACGAAGGACGCGCCTTGACCTGCTGGAAACAGTGGTACAATACGGATCCTATTTACAAGACAGGCGACTATCGAACCTTGAGTACCCTGTGGAGTCATTACCTCGTCGATCGGCCTGAAAACGAATTGACTGGCGTCGGTTTTCTCCACGGCGGCTACCACCTCAGCCACGGTCAGTTCATGGATGGTTCAGGCGAATACACAGTGCATCGCCCGGATCATTGGATTTTTGAAGGGACAGATCTCAAACAGGGAGATGCCTTCGGGGGTAAGCACACCATCGTGGGCTACGAGTGCGACGGCTGCGAGCTGAAAATTGTGGATGGGCTTCCCGTCCCAACACATCGGGATGGCACTCCCGATAGCTTCCTCATTCTTTCCACTGCCCCGGTACGTTGGCATCCAGACGACTGTGAGTGGTACGAACGTTGGGATAGAGGTCACACCGGTGCCGCGACGATGGGGATTTATACCCGTGGGGGAACCGTTTTCACCGCCGCTACAACCGATTGGGCGCATGGACTGCAAGGCGGTGATCCGGTTGTGGAGCGCATCACACAAAATGTGCTTGATCGGTTGTCCCGTTAAACCGAATCAGAATTAAAGTCTCCCCCGATGCCCTCGTTCAACGGCTTCGCACAGTTCCATCGTCTTCACCGCCTCCTCCAGCGGACTCCAAGGAGTGGTGTCATTCAGGATGCAGTCGGCGAAATGGCGAGTTTCATTGAAGTCGGGTCCACCGACAGCATCAAGGTCAAGCGGTTCCTCACATAGCACCCCGTCTAAGTAAAGAGTGATTTCCGGTGTGCGTGTTAAGTCGAGGTACGCCGACATATCTTCGGTGTGGACCTCCGCTGACTGAATTCGGTATCCGACCCCGTAGTGGCTCATCATTGTTCCGTGACAGCCGTTGTCAAAGGCGATGACAGCGTTATAGCGGGGTGTGCCTTCTCGCTTGCCGTGCCACGAATGACCGTATACCTCTACAGCGGTTGCTGCTTCAGTTGGTGTGCGTCCTGCCATCCAACGCAGCAGATCGACATGATGAATTGCATCGCAGATAATCTCCGGTGGTGCGACCTTACGCCAACCGGGGCGCTGTAACCCCGATGGTGGTTTATGATAATTTGCAGCGACCTGCACCGCTCCGCCACGCTCTTGCAGTAATTTGCGTACCGCCAACACCTCTGGCTTGTAACGGCGATTGACGGACAGAATCGCTTTGCCCTTACTCTTGCGAGCAGCGTCAAGCATCTGTTGTGTCTCTCCGACGTTCATTCCGGGTGATTTTTCGACCGACGTATGCAGGTCACGTCCCAAACATTCTACCACAATCGGCAGCAGATGGCCTGGCATGGTAACGATGTAGACAATATCTAGGTCAACCTGATCCAGCATCTCGCGGTAATCGCTGAACGCAGATTCGGGTTCATGAGTGAGCTTTGCCTGCTCCAGCCGTTGGTCATCAAGCTCCGCGACTGAGATGAGAGCCATCCGGGGTTCATCTTTAATCATCGCAAAGTGCCCCTGCGCATGCCCACCGCAGCCAATAACACCGACTTTCAGATCTGCCATTGTACAAATCCCTCCTCTGTTGCTAAATTTTATCCAACGTGAATTTCCATAGGGCTGCTAATCATAGTTTTGAGCCCCTGATCGCCGGTCTGTTCCGCGAGTGCCAACGCAGTTTGGAAATCCTGCGCCGCTTCCGAGACACGACCTAGATTGGTCCTCGCATTTCCCCGATTGTAGTAGGCCATGGCATAATCAGGCTTGAGACAAATCGCCTCGTCATAGTCAACTATCGCAGCCTCATATTGATTCAAAGCAAACCTCGCACTTCCCCGATTGTTATAGGCCATGGCATAATCAGGTTTGAGGTCAATCGCCTTGTCATAGTCTTCAATCGCAGCCTTATATTCGCCCAGCTTACCCTTGACAACCCCTCGATCGTTATAAGCTATTGCATAATCGGGCCTAAGTTGAATCGCCATATCATAATCCGCAATAGCGGATTCATACTGACCCAACTCGGATTTTGTATAACCCCACCTGAAGTAAGCCTCAGCAGATACCAATGGTTTCCCTTGGGATAAAGGCAGCGTTGGCTCCGACCGAGTGAGCAATGTTTTGAGATAATTTGCTGGAATGATAAAATTGGGATTCTGCTCATCTGCAACGGTCATTACTGAAAGACCTATGACTTCTCCCTTTTCGTTTAGTACCGGTATTCCACTGCTCCACGGAGGAGGCATTGCCGTCATCTGGAGCCGTTTGTCAGTGGAACTTCCTCGGATATTACTGATGATACCGTAGGAGAAAGTTTCTGTCGATTCTTTTGGATTACCCGCGATATACATAGTTTCGCCAATCCCGATCGTATCACTATTACCGAGGGGAAGAGGAGGAATCCCAAAATTTGGCACTTGTAAAATCACCAAATCGTGCTTTTCATCCTTCACGGTGATTCCCTCAATGCTATATGTAGTTGACTTTCCCAACAACTTGACAGCACCACGCTTAGCCCCTTCAATAACGTGAAAATTAGTCACAATCTGGTTACCTTGTATGAAGAATCCACCACCAATTCCGAGCAGCCGACCGGTGGCATCTTTCATTTCAAGGATTACCGTAGAGGCTAAGGTTTCTTTGGCAATCTGCTGTGTGATTTGAGCATGTGCTATAGCTATAGCTTTCTCGCGTGTTTCAATTTGGCGAATCTCGTTCAGAAACGTCTCCTCATCGAGCGTCTCCATCCATCTATGTCGATCCGCGGAATAATCGCCTTTGCCATCTTTGTACTGAAAAATTGTCTCCAAAAACGCGTGAACCTCCGGATTCAGGCGACGAAGTTTATTCATCTCAGCTTCTAGCAGATCTTGTATGTTCATTTTCAGCGATCTCCTCCAACCATGTATAAGGGTTTTCAACACGAACACGAAGTTGCGAGTGGAAGTGTTTTGCCCTTCTAAGCATCCGATCGTCTGTAGTTAGAAGGACATCCGTTCCACCGCTTTCGGCGCAGGCAATATGTAAAGCATCCAACCATTTAAATCCTAACGATTTAAGCTGTGCACATCGTGTTTTTTCCGGCGCATCAACCGAGACATTTTGATGTGCAAGACTGAGTAAGACTTCCATATCATCGCGTAGTGTTGCATCAGGGGTTTTGCTGATTTCATTCACCAGAACCGTGCTAGTAATCCACTGCCAGTCACTTGTGAAAAACCGAGCGAGAATTGCCTGAACGGCCTCAGTTTCGCGGCGAATCCGCACTTGTGTCTGATCGTCAAAAGGACGATTCAAACAACAAGTATCAAGATATACTTTCCATATTTGAAGAGGAACTTGCACATGCTTCACTCTATTGGACAGATCTGTTTTTGTGGACTTGGTATTCCTCTGTACTTACCTGTCCATCTGTAGGGACTGCTGAGAGTTTAGAGAACCCCATTATCAATCTACCTCTTAAGAAGCATGGGACGACTGCCCACCCACACCCGTTTTGGGAGTGAGTGGCAATCACCCGCGATTTATAGATTGAACTTAAAAGAAAAACGGATTTGACCACGCCTTCTTGCCGGTCTCATCGGTAATCTCGACGCGGACGTACTTGATGCCGCTCGGCAATTCATACGTTGCCTCAGTCAGGGCTTCCCCTTCGGGGGCAACAATGCGTTTTCCACGACTACGCTGGGCTTTGAACACGATGGACTGTGCAGGTGAACACTTGACGGAAACGCTCTGCTTCTCTTCGCCTTCGTCCACCACGTCCAGATCGATTATCTCCGGTCCGAGGGTTGAATAGAAAGCCCCGGTACGAAACCCTGTCATAATAGCATCGGTGGTGAGTTCAGGTGCCCTCACCATGACCCATCCGTGAAAACAGTCGTGTTCCGTGCCGTGTGCGTCATCGGAAGCGATGCCGAAGACGGGACGACCTGCCTTGTCCAATAAATCGTCCCAAGCCTGCTCAGAAAAGCCCTTGCCGATGCCCATGCAGGTGTCGTTGTAAACTTCAACCGCGAAATATCCATTCAACGGTAGATAGTCCAGCAGTGTGTGTCCACACCAGTAGGGGTGGCAGAGCACCGCCGCGCCCCCTTGCCGGTTTATCTCTTCGATGACGGCGTTGGGATGCAATTCGGCGCAGTTGACGCGCTCATGGAGGTTTATACCAACGATATGATATGTGTCGCCGCCATAGGGATTGCTGGGGTGGACCTCACTGCCAGGGATTGCCAAGAAGCCGTCCCTGCTGTGAGCGGAAACATCGTTGACCTTTCGATGATCGGTCAGCACTAAGAAGTCGTAGCCTGCTTCACGATAAGCCGCGAAGCGGTCTGCCATCGGCAGCCTGCCGTCCGACTCGGTGCTATGGCTATGAGTATTGCCACGATACCACTGTCCGGACTGTTTGAAGGGGTTAACGTTTGACATAAAAAATCTCCTTGTTGGTTTCGACAGTTTCGGTTGGGTACTTGTATTTTAACGCAAGTTGCCAGTTGAAAAACACCGTTAAAAAATTATCGGAATTTTCATAGTTTTCATAGTTCTCTCAAGAATTTGATAAAGATAAAAAAGCGGGAAACCCGCGCTACGACCCGTTTCTGTACAATTTAGACGGGAAGGCTACTCGGACATACTATGAAATCCACGTCGTTTCCGATCTCTGACGCTTGGCTGATTAAAGTGGCAGCTTGCGTTATTTTAACACACCGCTTTCAAAACGAAAATGGAAAAACGATTCAAAACCGCCGAAAAAAAAGATTTACGATCGGGACGCACTCGTGTAAAATATAGTTAAGGAGATTGGCATAAATGAAGACCATTATTATCGGTGCCGGACGTGGCAGACGACTCATGCCTTTGACAGAAGATACGCCTAAGTGTTTCGCAGCGGTTAAAGGGAAACGGATCCTCGATTGGATACTCGAAGCGTGGCGGGCAGCAGATGTCGGGGATATTGTCTTCGTCGGTGGGTATCAGATTCAACGCATTCAGGACGATTACCCCGCTTTCCGCTTTTACCATAACACAGATTGGCAGCAGAATAACATCTTAGTCTCGCTTTTTCGCGCAGAAGCCGAAATGAACGAGCCGTTTGCCTGCACCTATGCGGATATTATCTATCGCCCTTGGGTGACGCAGCAGTTGATGGATACCCCTTACGACATCACGCTTGTCGTCGATACCGCTTGGCGAGAGCGTTACGCGGCGCGTACACTCCATCCCGAAGATGATGGTGAAAAAGTCCTCGTAGAAGGAGCACGCGTCACAAAAATTAGCCGTGATATAGCACCCGAAGACGCGCACGGGGAGTATATCGGCGTTGCAAAATTTAGCGAGCGCGGGGCGAGTCTCCTACGGGACCATTTCCACCGGGTTTGTCATGAATATGACGGCACACCTTTTCAAGGGGCAGCCTCTGTGCAGAAAGCGTATCTAATTCAACTCTTTCAGGAGATGATTGAGCAGGGCGTGGAAATTCACAAGATAGATATTGCAGGCGGGTATTACGAGATCGACACCACACAGGATTATGAGATTGCGAATGAAGTCTGGTAGGATTAAGTAAACTTGCTAATCCCACTGCTCGAAATCGGGCTGTCTCAGGACATCGCCACGTATAGGAAGAATTAGAACAGGAGAGTTCTCATGCAAATTCTTAATCTCGAATCAGGAACGTCTTTCCAGATGGGAAAGGGAAAAAATTGGCGGGTCGTACACCCCGATATGGGAGCGACACAGATAACCCTTAACCACGGACAACATGCCCCCGGTCAGGAGTTCACACAACATCTTCACGACGAATCGGAGGATATGATTGTGGTACTTGAAGGCGGTGGTCATATCCGGCAGGGAGGTGTTTACACGCCAATCATTGCGGGCGATGGAATCTTTGTGCCGGCGCGTGAGGTTCACGGCACCGTCAATACGACAGACCAACCGGCACGGCTCATCAGTTTCCAGTCCCCGCCGGATATGGCACTGTACCGCGGTGAACGGGATCATCCCAACGATTCACCGAAACCGGAACTGGGCCACCGGAGCGGCGTGCAAGTGATTCCGATGGCGAAAGCGGGACCGGTGTTCGGTAGATCGGGAGATTGGCGTAGCGTTGTTTCGCCGGAGAAAGGGAGTCAACATCTATCACTCGATTACGTCCAACTCAATGTCGGCGAAGCGTTTACACATGAACCCATTGGCGCAGAATCAATTTATGTGTTGATTGGCGGGGGCGCAACGGTACAGGCGAATGGAGAGACATCAACGCTTGGCTTGAGAGACGTGATTTTTCTCAATCCTGAAGATACCTTCTCGTTATCACAGACTGGCAGTGAACTGACCACGCTGCTTCATTGTTGGGCGTTGGCAAAATAGGCAATCAAAGAATAGAAACAGGGAAACAGATTCATGATTTTGATATAAATTTGCCTCAACGTCTATCAAACTTATCCAATTACTTTTCATGTTTCACGTTTCACGTATGGAGGCATACTACACATGAAAGAAGCAGCTGGTGATCTGGCGATTAGCCGACAAGGCAGTCAGGTCATCGCGAAAAACAATCTATTCCAAATCAATTTCGATCTTTCCGAAGGAACCTGGAATTACACTGATAAAACGGGTTATAGCATCATCAGGGACGCGTATACGAAGATTATTTTGCAAGATGGGACAATCCTAACAACACTGGATCCGGGAAGTTCAGAGTTTAGCACAAGTCCTGCCACCGAAGATGAATCCGGCGTTTACCAACCAATTACATTTGCACACCAACCCGAAGGACATGGGTTGCGGACCCATCTCTATCTGAAATGTTATCCCAGAAAGCCTTATGTTGTATTGACCGTCGGCGTAAAAAACACGCACGAGGCACCAATCGCGTTAGAACAGATTTCCACCATTGACGTCTCCCCTCACAACGGTAAAGCCAAAGGCGGTGTCTACTTAGGAGGTGCACCATCGGGCTATCGTACTTTTCTGGACATGAATACACCGATGACGTCTGGACTTAAAGAGATCCACGACGGGTTTCGCATCAACGAAGATGCTTCCACCACCTCCTGTTACAACGGAGTTCTCTATGACACGGAGAGCAAGCGATCTCTCGTCTTCGGCTTTTTGAGTTTTCAAAAATGGTGGTCTGCTGTCCAAATGGGATATGATGGAGGCGCACAACGGGGTAAGGAAGAAAACCATGGCGTAAATCACTGGGCTCTCTACCACAAATGTCAAAACCATATCTGTCATCAAGAGGAGGAGGTATACGCTGAGTCTGTTTACTTGAATTTTGCGAATCAGGGGCGGGCGGCATACCATGATTACGCCGAGATGGTCGGACACCGTGTGAAGTCCAAATCGCTAAATCATGTTTTCTCAGGTTGGTGTGCTCAGGATAGTGAGGACGGGACGATAAGTGCCGCGCAAATTTCCGAACAGATTGAACAGATTACCAAAGACCGATTATCTGACCCATCAGTTCCCGGCGGATTTGAGTACATCCAGATTGGAAAGGGTTGGGAAGCATCAATCGGCAGCTATCAAGCGGACGTGCAGAAGTTTCCAAGTGGGATGAAATCGGTTGCTGACCAGATTCATGCCAAAGGATTAAAAGCAGGCATCCGATTTACGCCGTTTTGCGTGGAGGTTAGCTCCGAACTCTTGAGAACGCGCTCAGGGTATTTCCTCCAAGAGCGTGGCACAAAGAAGCCTGCCTCCATCGTTTTGCCGGAAGATGGGAGGGAGATCGCGTTACTCGATGTATCGCAACCGGGGGCACAAGCGCATATTCGTGAAAATATCCGGAAATTGATTGATGAGTGGGGATACGATCTGGTCAAAGCGGACTTACTTGCATACGCAATAGGACCACTGACAGAACTGAACAACTTTGTGGCACACAACGCGTCGCTCACCGCTGTTGAACTGTACCGCCTCGGGGTTCAGTTACTGAATCAGATTATTGATGACAATGAAAAAGAGGTTGTGCTTGCAGCGTGTAATACATGCCGGGGACCAAGTATCGGAGACTTTGTGCTGAACGAAACATCTTCAGGTTATGGCGGCTACATCGGCGAAGGGTCTTGGGAAAGTCCGCAAGGATTAAAACCGATTGTCAATACCCACGCGGCACATCTTCCGATGTATGGCAACGCATGGACAAATGAGTTTGGCACCCTAAGCATCAACGAACCACTCCCTCTGAACGAAGCACTTATTGCAATGACAATGGCAGGTATGAGTGGCGGGATTGTCACCTGCGGTGATGATTTCACAACACTCAAGCCGGAGCGAGCGGAACTGCTCGCCAAGATTTTTCCGCTAACTGGTGATTCCGCAATACCTGTTGATCTTTATGAAAACAAATTCCCGCAAATCTGGAATCTACCGGTGACATCTCCCTACGAATCCTACAATGTCGTTGGGGTTTTTAACTGGACGGATATAAAGGCAGATGTCGATTTGGCTTTGGATTCGCTTGGCTTAAATCGTTCTCAATATTATCTTGTGCACGACTTCTGGAACCGTGAATTTCTCGGCAATGTTCGAGAGCGGGTAGCTCTGTTCGATATTCCACCCCGCTCTGTCAAGCTACTGTGCCTACGCGCTGAACAGAAGGTCCCCCAACTACTCGCTACAGATATTCACCTTACGCAAGGTGGTGTGGAGGTCTTGTCCGCCGGCTGGGATAAGCGAAGCCAGAGTTTTTTAGCGGTCTGCAAGCTCCCTAGGCGCAGCAAAGCAACATTGTTCCTTCATGTACCTGAAGGTTACGCCCCTGCCGCAATCGCGTGTTACGGTGCCGACTATCGCTTTCGTTGGGACAGACAGATCTATGAATTTAAATTCAATTCAAGCACAGCACTCGTACAGGTCAGCGTTCAATTTTCCAAGACATCGGGGTAAAACGACGCTGTACACCCCGATAGAATCGGGAGACTTCGCTGCGCTCAACACGATACAAAAGGAGGGATTATGGACTATTCTCAAGTATTAAAGGAGCTGGAAGGTCTCGTCAATGAGACCTACGGTTTATGGGATCATAACCGTGTTGGATTCCAATGGCGGCACTACACATGGAACCATACGATGCGGGTCCGCGCCATGAGCATGGAACTTGGCAGGCGCGAGGGTGGCGACGTCACCAAGCTCGAAGTCGCGGGAACCCTGCACGACATCACCAAACGGTATGATGGTGAAATTTTGTCGGATGAAAACGGCAAGCGGGTCGTTAATCATGACGGACTCTGGCTGAATGAACAACTCACACCGAGTCGAGAGAATCTCGTCACCCGGCTTTATGACGAAAACAATCTTGGCGGCACGGTTCACCACGAGTCCGGGGCAGTTATCGCCGAGAAGATACTGGCGATGTATGATTTTGATCAGGATTTTGTTGATGCCGTCCGTGCGATTGTGTTAGCACACCTGAAACCGATGAACCTCACCGAGGAGCGGTACGGTTTTCTCTACGGGAACGTCGAAAATCAGATTCTCTATGACGCTGACACGATGGACCCCAATGTCGGTTATACCGCATTCTTCCGCAACGTCCACATCCACAGCTATTCCGCTATCCGGCGCAACGGCAGGTTCGATCTTGAGGAGTATGTCCAGAGCCTACCCCGCTGGGTCAATTCCAAGCAGGCTTTCGTCGAACATTTATTGACAGAATCGGCGAAGGAGATCGGGCAGGCACGACAGGATCGAAACCGGGAGTTGGCGGATCAGATCGCAGCGGAAGCAGGAGATATGGAGACGAATCGAAAATACGGGCTGCTCGGCGTCATTGAATACTTTGTCAGTGACACCGAAGATCCACACTTTATGAACCAATTGGCGTATCTCAAGGAGCATTGGATCCCGGCGCGGCAGAAACAACTCGCTGAAGAAGAAACCACGGGGGCGGCTCGGGATCGTGCGAGTGAGGCGTTAGATCGGGTGATTGATTTCACTAATACGCTTGAACAGGAGTATCAGGGAGAAATTTGAGGTAGACAAGCGAGAAGATATGTTTTGATAGGAACGATGATATTCTGTACAACTGAGGGATTGGGGCAACCCAATCCCTCAATTTCTCAAACCCTATAGACGCTGTCCCGATAGATTGGGATTTCGCTGCGCTCAACTTTACTCTTCAACCAACTGTCTTCCGGCAAACCCGGCATCAATCTCGTGCCAGTACAAGACTGCTTCTTCCCCAGCCCTCCAGCAGAGGTATACTTCCCTACCCTCGTGAAGGTGAGGGAAGTCAATTAACCCCGGATTTATATCTTTTATCGTGCACCCATAGGACTGAATTTCTTCAATGGCGTCCCGGAATTTTCCTGTCAATTCGAGAAACTGCGGTGTTTTTCGATGCCCACCGTTGTGACGAATGACTTCAAAGAGCGGAGTCAATTCTGCCCCAAGTTCTTCTAACTCCACCCGAAATTCCCTCAGTTCTGACAATCTCTGTTCTAGCGTAGGGATCAGCCGGTTCGCTTCTTCTACAGTAAAATATCTCTTTTGTCGCATTGTTCACCCAACCTTTATTCCATGATGAATTTTTATGCTGCTTACCGATAACGATTTACAGAAGTGTAACCCATATTCCCTAGAATGTCAAAAGAGTTAATTGGATGTAGAAATTCGCAAAATAATTTGGAGGCTTTTACCAGTGCGTATTAGCAGTTATCTGTTCCGCCCCCGATGGATCGGGATGCAAGCAGTCCGATCCACCGAGACCGCCCTCGATTGTATCGGGGCACTTATCCGTTTTTGCACGCTCGTTGTCTCTTTTTTTCTATTCGGGATCGGTGTTATTCCGGTGCTAGTCCTTTGTGGAGCGGTATCAGCCGACGAAGACTCGTCAGATGTGAAACCTTACGGAATCGATCGGCGGACTCCGTGGGAGACCTCCCGCGTCGTGGGTGCACCTGATGCCACCGATGATCTCTCAATCTTAGGGCGCGAGCCGGGGCGGTTTGTGGAGGCAGGAAAAGTAATCTTCAACGGGAAGGGTTCCTGCTATTCATGCCACACACTAAATCCTTCAGCACCGCCGGGAAGGGGACCGGATCTCACCGATATTGGAAAGTACGCTGCAACCCGAAAGCCGGGTATGAGAGCGAAGGCGTATCTAATCGAATCCCTCTATGCCCCATCTGCATTCCTCGTCCACGGGTACGGTAAGACCATGACGCCGGCGTGGAAACCCCCGATTAGTCTGTCGAATTTAGAGATTGAAGCCATGATCGCATTCCTTCAGGGTCAGGGAGGAGAGGTGGATCTGACGCCGTTTGAACCACCGGTTGATATACAAACCGTCGCAAGGGAGATGGAGGCACGTCCGCTTGTCCATGCCGCAGACGCCGAACGAGGAGCAGAGGTATTCGTCAACGTTGTCAAATGTATCGCATGTCACGATGTCGATGGAGTTGAGAGGCCGGAGGGTCAGACCCTCGACGATGGGGTTGAGGTCTTTCCGGGGCCTGGCCTAACAGGCATTGCAGCATTAAATAGCATCGGTTATATCGAAGAATCTATTCTGAAACCCAACGCCGAGATTGTGCGCGGATACGGTGTGGCATCCGTTGCAACCGGCGGCGCGGTTCTTCAGGGGACGCCGATCTCACAGGATAATGAAAAAATCGTCCTGCATATCGAAGGATCGACGGAGCCAATGGAAAGGACGCTCCTTTTGAGCGAGATTGATCCTGAACCCATTGAAGTGTTGACGGATCTGGCAGAGAAAGGGTATTTTTGGATTCAGGTAACACCCGCTAATGCGGAGACGATTGAGGGGGATCTCGTCGGAGAGGATGAAGAGACGGTTACACTCAAGGTTGAAACTTCCCCCGAAGGGATGCAAACGGTATCAAAATCAAATTTGAAGACCTACGTAACTGTCACCTTATTTGACAGCGAGTCGGTCCTCGGTACGTTAGTCTCTGAAAACGAGGATCAAGTTGTCTTAGAGGTTAGCGATGTGGAACGAACCATAGATAAATTCGATATTGACGAAGGTCCAACCTACAGCCGCGCTTTCGGGAAGCGAATCAATGTGAAATCCGCGATGCCGGATAACTACGCGCAACTCCTGTCGGTTGATGACCACTACAACCTGCTTGCATTCCTATCAACGCTGACCGGCAAAACGTCAGGGTCAGAATCCGGACCGACCATATCACTCCGTCCCAAACAGACATTCACCAAATTTCCATTAAATCAACCCGTTTATATCAAGCCCGAACCGGGGACAGACCAACTGCTTGTGATTGAGTTAGGGGGTAAAATTCGCCGTTTCAAAGACGACCCGGAGGCGGAAAACGCCGAATTTCTGATTGATACTGGGCGCGAGACTTACGGCTTAACATTCCATCCAAACTATGAAGAAAACGGCTACCTCTACGTTGTTAGCAATGGACCGATAGGAGGAAAAGTTACTGAAACCAAAAACTACGTTTCGCGCTTTACGGTGGAACGTCAGCCCCCGTATCGCTGTGATCCGAACTCCGAACTGATTATCCTAGAATGGCAGTCGAACAACCACAACGGGGGCGATCTTGCGTTCGGTCCCGATGGATACCTCTACATCCCCGCCGGCGACGGCGCCATGGATTCCGATACCAACCTCACCGGTCTTCCCGGAAGCTACGATAGAGATCCGAAAGGACAAGACCTCAGTAACCTGCCCGCGACAATCATGCGCATTGACGTTGACCGTCCTGACGCGGAACGCCCCTATTCGATTCCAAATGATAACCCCTTCATCCATCTTGAGGGTGCGCGTCCCGAAATTTGGGTCTACGGAATTCGCAACCCTTGGCGTATCACCTTCGATCGCGAGACGGGGCATCTGTGGGCGGGAAATGTCGGGCAGGATCGGTGGGAGATGATTCATCTGGTGCGTCGTGGGGACAACTACGGTTGGAGCCTTTATGAAGGCAGCCACCCCTTCTTTCTCAACCGCAAACCGGGTCCCACGCCGGTTGTCAAACCAACGGTCGAACACTCCCACTCCGAAGCCCGTTCAATTACCGGGGGCGTCGTCTATTATGGCTCGAAGTTTCCCGAATTGCGGGGTGCCTACATCTACGGCGACTACGCAACTGGAAAGATGTGGGCACTGCGGCACGACGGAGAGAAACTGATCTGGCATCGGGAAATTGCCGATACAACGCTACAGATCGTGAGTTTCGGCGTTGACCATAACGACGAAATATTAATCGCAGATCTAGCACGTGGTATCTATCAATTAGAGCGCGAGCCCGAATCCACAGAAAAGTTTCCGACCCGCTTGAGCGAAACGGGCTTATTTATATCAGTTAAAGACCTTCAGACCGACCCGGGACTGATTCCCTATTCAGTAAACGCACCGCTGTGGACGGACGGGGCGCACGTAGAACGCTTCATCGCCTTACCGGGTGATTCTCAGATTGAGATGTCGGCTGCCGATGGGGTTGGCTGGAGTTTCCCCGATGAAGCGGCACTGATTCAAACCTTCGCGCTCGATCTGGAAACGGGAAACCCCACCTCCAGACACCGGATTGAAACACGGCTGCTGACCCGACAACAGGGTGAGTGGGTGGGATATTCTTATATCTGGAACGACGAGCAAACCGACGCAACCCTTGTGGATGCCGCTGGAACAGATCGTGTCTTCACGATTCAGGATTCAAGTGCCCCTGATGGCAACCGAGAACAGTCTTGGCACTATCCCAGCCGGAAGGAGTGTATGGAATGCCACAGTCGCGCTGTCAACTACGTCTTGGGAGTTACTACGCTTCAGATGAACAAAGTCCACAATTACGGCACCGTTTCGGACAATCAACTGCGGACGTTGAACCATATCGGCGTTTTCAAGAAACCGCTGTCGAAGTCACCGGAGGAGTACCCCAAGCTGGCTGACCCATACAACTCCAAAGAACCTCTTGAGGCAAGGGCGCGGTCCTATTTACACGCTGCGTGTGCAAACTGCCATGTCCACACAGGCGGTGGCAACGCTCGTATCGTGTTAGACTTCACAACAGATCTGGACAAAACCTACAGCGTCGATTTTCGTCCGCAGCACGATACCTATGGCATCCCCGATGCAATGCTCATTGCACCGGGTGATCCAGGACGTTCAATCCTTTATCAGCGTGTCGCCCGGCACGGTGAGGGTCAAATGCCGCCTCTGGTAACCTCACAAAAAGACCAACAAGCAGCGCAGCTGTTATACGATTGGATCTCACAGATGAAACCGACCACTGAGAATCAGGGACGTTAGGACGAAGGTGCCTTTTATCGGAGGCTGTTTTCTGTAGAAGGGCAACCACAAGGGCTGCCCCTACAACGCCGAGCGAAAAGATTCAGCTAATAACCGATCCCAAAAGGGAGGAAAAACATGGCAAATCAATACCGTGTCTGCATCGTCGGATGTGGCAGGATGGGCGGGACCATCGACGAAGAGGTACAAGGGGGTCCAAATGGGGCTTTGCCCTACTCTCATGCCGCTGGATACACAGCTTGCGAGCGGACAACCATCGTTGCTGCATCAGATGTCGTCGAAGAAAAGGCGAAATATGTCTGCTCAAAGTGGAATATCCCCAAACAATATGCGGATTATCGGGAGATGATAGAGCAAGAGAAACCGGATATCGTCAGCGTAGCAACCCGTCCGGGGAATCATGCGGAAATCACCATCTTTGCAGCAGAACATGGGGTGAAGGGGGTGTATTGCGATAAGCCGCTTTGTGCTTCAATGGAGGAAGCAGATGCGATGGTTGAGGTCTGCGAGCGGTATGGGCTGAAGTTCAATCTAGGGACGCAACGTCGGTACTCCCCCGGCTATCTCAAGATGCGAGAAATTGTGGAGAGTGGCGAAATCGGTGAGCCGCGTTCGGTCATCGCCTATTCCGGCGGCTCCGCGCTCTGGGGGTATACACACGCCGCAGACATGCTCCTCTTTCTGGCAAGCGATTCCGAAGTCGAATATGTTCAAGGCAACGTCGCCGTGGATGACGCAGACTTTGACGATAACCGCACCGACGCAGATCCATCCATCGTTATGGGATACGTCCGATTCAAAAATGGCGTTCACGGGATCAGTATCCCGGGAAGTGCCTACGAGTTTGAAGCCGATTGCAGCGACGGCACAGTGCGCTCGTTGAACAACGGGACAGGTTTTCAACTCCGCAAGCGGGGGGGAGAATTCAACGAGATTGTGGACGCTGCGTATCCACCCTTTGAACGAAAAAGCGGCACTGTCGGCTGCATTGAGGACATCGTCGAAGCGATCGACACCGGTCGCGAAACAACGGGAAATATCCATCTAGCACGTATCAGCACAGAAATCACGATCGGTATCGTTGATTCACAGCGTCAAAAAGGCGCGCAGGTCAAAATACCGATGGAAAATCGGTCGTTGTATCTGGGACGCTGGTAACTGAGGAATATGCTAGACGGTGAACTGAAACGAATAGAGTTTGCAATCGTACATCTGAAAATGCAAACGGACCGGAACGCCCGCGAGTCCGCCGACATCCGAACTCCCTTGGAAACGAACCGGCATGTGAACTGAATTCCCATTGTGTTCATCGGAATCCGCTAAGGTGTAACCCTCAATCGGCTTCCCATCGGCGGACTGGATTTCGGCGCGAAGGATACCGCCTGCGCCTGTGTCTATATTCAGTGCCAACTGATTCCCCTTGAATATCAGCGGAGGGGTGGTTAGTGCCCCACCTTCATAAGGGGTGTCCGCTGAGATGAAGCCGTCCAACCGTGAAACGGCTCGAAATAGCCCGCTACCTTTCTCTGTTGCCTTCGGGTCAGGTTGGCTGGAGTGGTCGAAGTTAGACCCCTTGTAGTAGTGCCATAGATCATCTCCCACCCTTACAACGCCGGGTGCTGCGTAAATCATCCGCGATGAGAGGCTGCCCCACGCCCCAAGTCGCAGAAACGGTTTCCGACCCCCGGCGTAGCACCAATTGATTCCATCCCGACTGGTCAGCAGCCGTACATCGCAGGTGTCCGGGAAATTGATCTGCCGCTCGTTTGGTATCTCCTTGCAGTCCCAGTGATACAGAAAACTTGGCATCATAAAGTAGGCGTCCTGCGCGAAGGGATACTTCATGCAGCCGTTGGTATAAACATCCACGTATGATCCGATACGCTCACGATAAGCGGGTGGAACTGGGGCGCGAAAATCTTCCGGTGACGCTTGGAACACGATCTCAGTCTCTGACCAATCCTGAAAATCATCCGATTCAACGCGCCCGACAGAACGACCTTGATAGTCCTCCGTCTCCGTCCGCGAGCGGACGTATCCAACATATTTTTGAAGCCGATCGTCCCAGAAAGGAACGTTTTGCGTATCGCAGCGGGCGGTATCGACGCGCTTGTCATACACCTGCCAGTAGATTCCATCTTCGGAGTACATCGCTACCAAGCCGCCGGTCTTTCCGGACTGAATATCCTCCGGGGGAATGCGCTGCATCTTGGTCCAGAGCTTGTAACGTTCTTCGGGCGGACAGGCGGGATTCGTATCTCTGAAAACGGTCGCACCTTCCATCTCGCCGCGTGGTGCGTCCGGAAAACGTGGTGCAACGAGGTTGTTTTCCTTTGAACCTTGAAACTCGATGAGGTTCTGGTTCGGTTTTCTCCAGTGGATGCCATCGTCTGATTCTGCATAAGCAATACCTCGAAAGATTTCCGATGACCCTTCCGGCAGAATCACGTCATACCAGAGTCGAAATCGACCATCTTCCTTCAACACCGTGTTATAGGCACCGATGAACCCCTCCCACGGTCGATCCACTATCAGCATCGGTTCAGACATCTGCTGCGGGGGATTCATCGTGAGAGTTACTCCACTGCTTTCAGCGATAAATTTCTCGTCAATAAACAGCTGCTTTTCTGAATTGGCAACGATTGGTGTATCTCTGTCCGTCATGTTTTGACCTCCGATTATGTGGCGCACCCAATACCGTTGGGCTTGGATGGGTTTGACAGTCAACCATTCCTCTCAATCATGCCTGCGGCACGAAGCACGGTCTCCTGAACGGTGAATTCGTGATCGAGAGAACGGTCTGGTGATTTCTCGCCCCGAATATCCGCAATGAACGCGCGAAGGCTTTCGACATAACGTGGGCGATTTTCCACCGGCACCGTCTGCCAACCTTCGGCATAGCCATCCCGTTCTTCGTCGAGGCACAGGCGTAATGCCGGCGGCTCAAGCGGTTCAAGGATTGCGCTGCCACGCGTTCCGTAGACTTCCAACCGTCTTGATGCTCCTGACGAAACCTCCAATCCCGTTGATTCAATAATCGCCATCGCACTCGGATATTCAAAGATAGACGCTGTGTTATCACGATACCACGGGAAAGCCTTGTCTTCATTCCTCAAAAACGGTGTCACGCGTTCCGGACGACCCAACAAGGCGACAAAGATATCGATCAGATGGCAAGCAAGTATAAACATGATGCCTCCCTCACGTTCCCCGCTTGAGTCCCACAGCTTCCATGCATCTTCTGTCGAACCGCCAGACGCTATCCGTCCACGGACGGAGAAGATGTCTCCGAGTTTGCCTGACCACACCCAATCGAGGATGAACTGAAAGCCCGCGTTGTAACGGAACATATAGCCGAGTTGTACCAGCAATCCTTTTTCCCGCGCGATGTCTAAAACCGCCCTGAACGCCTCCAAGTCCTCGCCGGCAGGTTTATCGAGCCAGACATGCTTGCCATGCTCAAGTGCCTCTTGCGCAAAGCTGAGATTCTCCGAGACTTTCCCTTGGATAGCAACCCCAACAATCGTTTCATCTTCCAGCATCTCCTCTTTCGATGAAAACCAGTACGCATCAGCGAAGGGCGGTTTGCTTCCGAGTGTGTTGCGGGTTTCGAGTGTTGGCTCCAAGATACCGCAAAAATCGACTTCATCGTTCTCCTGCATCACCCGCGCTTTTCCTGACGCATGGTCATGGGATATACCGTACTGTGCAAGTCTAATCTTCATTGATACCCTCCTTTGAAATTCCAAGTCCTACGATGTGACTGCCTCCGGCGGCAGATGGCTGATTTTGTTGAGATAGTGTAGCTGCCTTCGTTCCGATGTGAATAACATTTTACTGACACCTGTATTGTTTTGGGTGAAACGCGAATAGCCCACATCGGGGGACAAACCAAAGAATGCACTGATTAAACTCCCACCGGAGCCACCGTGAGAGACTGCGGCAATCCGTTGCTCTGTATTGCCGTGGTATTCTGTCAAATGGGCGATGAAAGCCAAACCGTTCTCATGGGCTAGTTGACCCATGCCTTCAATGTCTCCCGCATACCCTTCGTTAAACCACCAACCTTGATCGGTTACATCTTCGGGTAAAACGACATCGGGGCAGATTTCGCAGATCCCAGAGCGGGTCAATCCGGGCAGTTGTACGGCGGTTCCATCTCCACGGGCTTCCCAGATACCGCCCCACTCATGCAGCCCAACGAAAACGTGCGGGGGAAGGTCAATAATATCACTGATAATCTTGGCGGTCTGCAAAGTCCTTAACATCGGGCTACAGTAGAGTCGAGTGATACCCTCATCTTTGAGGGATTCGCCAGTCCAACGTGCCTGCTCTACTCCAATATCTGTCAGTGGCGGATCTGCAGAGCGTGGGGAAATCCCTTCGTTGTTGGTGGATTGTCCATGTCGAATCAGGTACAGTTCCATAATGATTGGTTTCCTCTAAATAAAAATTTTATTTTCTCTTTTCAGTTTCAATAGACCAAATATCCTCAATCGGTACGGGAGGATAAAGTATTATACTATGTTTTGACTCTATCCGCATGATAAAATGAGAGGTAAATTTCTGGGTAAAAATTTGGCTTTCGTGATATAATAATCGAGTAAAGAGATTGGGGCAGGATTTAAGGGGTTTCAGAAACGAACCCTGCTTGGGTTAATCTGCGAATCCCCAGAGACAAAATAGGAACTCAGATCCGCGTTCCCTACATAGGATAAAAAAATCGTCTTTGAATACTGTTTGAAGTTAAGGAGGAATTTATGGCAAGTAAACTCGCTATATCAGGTGGAACGCCTGTCCGCGACACGCAAAAAGATCCGTGGCCCATTTCGCCCCTAACCGGTGTGGAAGAATGGGAGTCGGAAATAGAGCCGAGGTTGCGCGAAGTCTATCTCAGCACGACAGAGGGATTGGGCGGTCAAAAAATAGAAGAACTCAACGAGAAATACGCTGAATACACCGGCACGAAATACGCCATGTTCATGCCGCACGGCACTGACGCGATCAGTGCAGCGTTGGCTGGTGCACTCGATCTGGACGGCTTCGGCGATGGCGGCGAGGTGATAATTCCCAACTACACCTTTGTCGCAACGGCGAGTGCTGCCCTCGACCGGAATTGCACCATTGCGTTTGTGGATATTGACCCGGATAATTTCACAATTGATCCCGCTGCTGTGGAAGCCGCAATTGATCCGAACCGGACCCGGGCGATTTTGCCGGTTCACTTGGGAGGACACCCCGCACACATGGATGTCCTGCAGCAAATTGCGGACCGGCATGGACTCGCAATCGTCGAAGATTCTGCGCAGGCGCACGGTGCAGGCTATCAGGGAAAAAAGGTGGGAGGACTCGGTGATGCGGGGGCTTTCAGCTTTCAATCGTCCAAGAACCTGACTTCGGGTGAAGGCGGAATGGTAACAACGGATGACAAAGATGTCCGCGACCGCGTTTACGCCTTTATGAACGTTGGACGGGCACCGGGCGGAGCACGGTGGGAGTATCCACGCCTTGGTTGGAACTATCGTCCGTCGGAATATCTTGCGGCACTGCTCATCCCGCGTCTGGGCAACTTGGAGGAGCAGACTGTAGCCCGAAACGCAAACGCGGCGTATCTTTCAACAGAACTGAAGCAGATTGAAGGCTTCACACCCCCGAAACTGAGCCCTTGGGTCAGCCAACACGGTTATCACCTGTATTGCGCCAAGTACAATCCTGAAGGGTTCGGCGGGGTGCCGCGGAGCAAATTTCTCGAAGCACTGAGCGCGGAGGGGATTCCTTGCTCAAGCGGATATGGCGCGCCACTGTCACAGGAGGCTGGTGTCGCACATGCTGCCCAGAAATACCCGCACTTGATTCGTGCACTTCCCTCTCCCGTCGCGGAACAGGTATGTCAAGAGAGTGTTTGGCTATTCCAGAATCTTCTGCTCAGTTCACGCAAGGATATGGACAACATCGTTGAAGCGATCGCAAAGATTCAACGGGCATGGACGTAGGAACAACGATCGTTGTTCCCTACAAGAGCAAACCCCAAAAATCCTACTGTAGTCGCCCGATTTATTGGGTACATATATGGAGGAATTGCATGAACTTAGAAACAGCAACGCTAGCTGGTGGATGTTTCTGGTGTGTCGAAGCCATTTATCAAGACCTTCAAGGTGTACATGAGATGATTTCCGGCTATTCAGGTGGTGTCGTTGAAAACCCAACCTATCAACAGGTCTGCAGCGAAACCACCGGCCACGCCGAAGTTGTGCAGATCGCTTTCGAGCCTGAAGTTATCTCTTACGAAGACATACTGCACATCTTCTGGCGTACCCATGACCCAACCACCTTGAACCGGCAGGGTGGTGATGTCGGCACACAATACCGCTCTGCAATTTTTTATCATAGCGAGGAACAGAAACGGATCGCACAAAAATCAAAGGAAGAGACCGATGCTTCGGGATTATGGAAGGATCCGATCGTTACGGAAATTGATCCGATGGGCGTTTTTTATCCCGCAGAGGCGTACCACCAGAATTATTTCCGACTGAATCCCTATCAACCGTATTGTCAAGTGGTCATTGACCCCAAAATACGGAAATTTAGGAAGGCGTTTCGGGATAAATTGAATACAAACTGAATCCACGAATCTACGCGAAATAGTCTCTGATAGTGAGGGTTTATTAGTGTGGATTCGTGCGATTAGCGGACACTGATTAAATTCCGAACTACTGCGAGGAGATTCGTCCCGATAAATCGGGATCTATATCCGACCTCCCAAAGGAATAGTCCCTCTCATTGTCACAGGAAAGGAAAGAAATAGCCATGAGTACAGAAACTGTTCTCAATAATTATATTAACAATGAATGGCGTCGCTCTAGTGCCAGCGAATACATAGATGTCACGAACCCAGCCACGACAGAAGTTCTCGGAGTGGTCCCCCTCTCTCCAAGTACCGAAGTGGACTTGGCAGCACAAGCTGCGGCGGACGCGCTTGTTGAATGGCGACGCACACCGGCACCAGACCGCGTCCAGTACCTATTCAAACTGAAAAACTTACTTGACGAAAACTTCGAGGATATCGCCCGCACCATCACGCTGGAGTGCGGTAAAACGTTAGTTGAATCGCAGGGGGAGATGCGTCGCGCCGTTGAAAACGTTGAGGTCGCTTGCGGCATTTCGACGCTGATGCAGGGTTACAACCTCGAAGATATCGCCGCTGGCATTGATGAAATCATGATTCGGCAGCCGGTGGGTGTTTGTGCGGCAATCGCACCGTTTAACTTCCCCGGAATGATTACGTCTTGGTTTATGCCGTACGCAATCGCCTGCGGTAACACGTATATCGTCAAGCCTTCTGAGAAGGTACCGTTGACGATGCAGAAGATCTTTCAACTCATCGAGGAAGCAGGACTACCCAAAGGTGTTGTCAATCTGGTGAACGGGTCCGAGGCAACAGTGAACGCTATTCTAGATAACCCCACCATTAAGGCGGTCAGCTTTGTCGGTTCGACAGCAACCGCTAGGTATGTCTATAGCCGGGCGACAGCTAACGGAAAACGCGCTCAATGCCAAGGTGGGGCAAAAAACCCAATTATCGTCCTACCGGATGCTGATCCAGACACGACGTGCCATGCAACCGCTGAGAGTGCCTTCGGATGCGCAGGACAGCGGTGTTTGGCGGCTTCGCTGGCAGTCACCGTCGGTGAGGCGAGAGACTGGTTCACGGACGCGATGACCGACGCTGCGGCAACGCGAGTGGTTGGCTACGGATTAGAGGATGGCGTTGAGATGGGTCCCGTGATAACACCTGAAAGTAGATCCCGGATCGAGGGGCTCATTCAGAAAGGACTGGATGAGGGCGCGAAGGTTTTGGTCGACGGACGCAATTCCCAAATCTCCGGATATGAGAATGGAAATTTTATCCGCCCGACGCTTTTGGGGGATGTGAACCCATCGAGCGAAATCGCCAAGACAGAGATTTTTGGGCCCGTCTTGAGTGCTATTCATGTGGACACGATCGATGACGCAATTTCGCTGGTAAACGGTGGAAATTATGGGAATATGGCGTGTCTATTCACCAGTAGCGGAGCATCTGCGCGGAAGTTCCGCTACGAGGCGGAGATTGGTAACATCGGAATTAACCTCGGCGTTGCGGCACCGATGGCGTTCTTCCCCTTTAGTGGGTGGAAGGATAGTTTCTTCGGGGATATGCACGGGCAGGGTAAAGACGCGGTTGAGTTCTTCACACAGAAGAAGGTGGTTGTGGAGCGTTGGGGGTAGCAGGTAATTTATTAGAGGTGCGCCATCAACGACTAGTCATCGGTCCGAAAATTCCGATTAGTCTATAATCTTGAAAAGGTCTAGTTGTGAATCCGCATCAGTTCGATAGAGGTCGTAAGCCAAACTGCGATCGACGGGTCCTCCATGTTGGTTGATGAGCTTTCGGACTTTATTGACGCAGCCGCGTATGTCGTTGCGAAGCTCGCCCGTGCCGAAACGCAGAACCAACCAGTCATTGGCTGTTAGGTAGGTATTTCTCCTCCTATCACGGTCTCTCGCAGCTTTGGTCGAATGGTAGGTATCGCCGTTGCATTCAATGTTAATCTTGGCTCCATCGATGCACTCGACAAAGAAATCCAGATCATAACTGGCATCGCGTTCACGGATTTCATACTGACGTTCCGCTTGGACCTCGGCAGCTTTTAATGCGTTCCACATCAGATCTTCGATTGGACTGGTGTGGAAGAGATCGTTAATCTCCTGCGCTGCACTGAATTTTGCTAGTGTCGTTGTAATGAAAGTAACGCGCCGTAGGCGTTTACTTGGAATCGGCTGGGACAAACATTGCAATGGGGAGATCTCCAGCTTATAATACAGTACCTCCGCATTCTCGTGCCCCGCTTCATCAGGTAACAGTTCGATTCGGGGGACGGTACTTATCCGCTCGATCCCCGCGTAGTAGTTTACAGCAAAAGCGTCTCTTCCAAAAATCTGGGTTTGATAGAATGCCAAATGTTGCATTTGTTCTAAATCCGGGATAAACCGATTGGCATTGTTGACAGGAATGCGATACCAACGCTACGTTCGTGCAATCTCCAAGTCCCGCTGGTTGTTCATAATTGCAACAAGGACATCGGGGGACGGGTAGCTTGAGGTGGTTGTCATTTTATGGATTATCCTTACTGTGCCTAGGGCGATTTAATGATTTATGGTAGATTTTAGAATTACTTAGACACTTCCAATGCACAGCCAACCCCCTAAATCTCCCTTATCAGGGGGACTTTGGAAACTTCGTGAAGGTAGCAGTTATTGGTAAATGTCTACTTATTTCTCTAGTTCACCATAATTGAGTAACAATCTTGTAGGTCGAGTTTCCAAACTCGACAGTGTTGTGTCGAGATGTGAATCTCGACCTACAAGCTACGCCATTATTTTTTTAAAATTCATGGAAATCGACACCGGGGCGTACTGTTTTTGGCAATACACCACAATTGCACACCAAATTATTCCCAGAGATTAAAATAATCTCCCAGACGCCTCTGAAAACACCTATTTTAATGCAAGTTGCTACTTATAGGGAAAACATCAATCCCTACAGATTTAGCCGTGCTCACAGGTCAATGGAAATGGGTACAATCACCATTTTCCACTTGGAATTGAGCGAAAGGTAACGCGCAATGAATTGCGCTACTACGAACCCATGTGTCCTATTATATGCTGCAAAGTGATCGCAGATTAGCACTCTCCAATTACATTGAGGACAGGCTGTATGCGCCGATCACAGATTAGGAAATCTGTGGCTACGAGAGGGTGGTTATGGCATAGGGAGCCTCGTATTGGAATTCAGGGCAATATGAATACCACTAGCAACTCACGTTATTTTACCATAGCCCTGCTTGGAAATGAATTGAAAATCGCAAACGCAGATCTGCGTTCCCTACAAAATGAGTTACGAGTTGAGAAAAGGGTGAAACATGAAAGATCCAATGGAGCCGATCGATCTCCGGGAAAGCGTACTGCTCGGCATCGAACATATTTGTAATAGCGTAGACCGCGAGCGGGACTGTCGCCCGTACTTCCGCTTCAACCTAATTTCGCCGCCGGTTTGGTCTCAGCACGAAGCCGCCGATACGCCACACACCGTCGGTCGCTTCCTACATGCAATCAATGTATGTCATGGGATGGTTGGATTACCGGACGATACGGAGCTGCTGGAGGGGCTGCGCAAACAGATTTTTGCTAGTTGCGACCATAGCGATGGTTTCGCGTGGGACGATATGGGCAGCGATTCAAGCCCACCCTTGGCTTATATGCACCATCAGCGTGAAGCGTTGCTCGCTTTAATCGCTGTCTGGCGGATCTGGGGCGACTCGAAAGCCGAGCAATATGCCAAGGCACTCGTTGCAGCGATGGAGAAAACGACTCGCGCTACTGGAACGTATCCGGGGAGATGCTTGGGACCGGAGGGTTGGCAAGATGATAACGTAGCAACGGCAACTTCAGAGCGGGCAATCGGTGCACTGATTGCCTACAGCCATACCTTTGACGATTCGCTTGGAATAGATCTGGCACTCCGTTTCGCCCGCCATGCTCTCGCGGTTAGTTTCGGAGAGAATGGAGAGTTGACCCCAGCCTGTGGAACGCATATCCACTCCATCACCGGGACGATCGCCTCGCTGGCGGAGCTCGGACTGGTTACCGGGGAGCGAGAGTTTACCGCTCGGGCACGACTCATCTTCGATGTGGGGATGCTGCCTTATCGCACCTCAACCGGTTGGGTTAAGGAGAGCGTAAACACAAAATACGGTCGGGGTGAGGCGAACTGTACCGCAGACCTGATCGAGGCAGCATGTCTGCTTGGCGCATCGGGCTATAGCTCCTATTTTGAAGATGCGGAACGGATGCTTCGCAATCACTTACTCGCATCCCAGATGGACGATCTATCATGGGTTGTGGAAAACGAAGGGATGGCAAATACTGAAAAGCGAGCGCATGAAGGACTGAGACGACGGGCGCGTGGCGCCTTTTGCTTCGGTGAACCGAACGGTTTCCATTCCTACAACTCAGATTTGACCGGTGCCGCCTTACAGGGCATCGCAGCGGCTTGGGAACATATGATTACCTGCGAAGATAACGGCAACGTTCGCATCAACCTGCTATTGTCCCGTGAGCACGAGGCGGTCAACGTCATCAGTGGTGACACCAATCTGGTGGTCGAAGCGAAACGCCCTATTGAGACGCTGTCCATTCGCATTCCTCCTTGGTGCGAATCCTTTAGAGCAACCATTGACGGGGTTGCAATACCGATAACCCGATATTACCTGAAGGTGGATCAGGTCCGTGAGGGTGCTCAGGTTAAAATGACCTTTGATCGACCGCAGTTTTTGGCGCAGGAGCGTGCCGTGGGATACGAGAACCCCTATCGGATTCAGTGGTCGGGGAACATCGTGACTGCTATGGACGGTGCTGGGAAGTATATAGCATTGTACCCGGCATTGGAGCCAGCGGAATAAAAATTACCTTGACCTCGTCGCAATTTCGCGCTATTCTGTGCTCTGACCCCGGACAAGCGATATTTCTTTCGGTTCCCGATTAGGTAAAACGTCGTCCGGCTGAGATGCCCTGACCACGACTTACGCAAGCTAAATGTTTGAACGCTTACATTAATGCCAAAAAATTCCCCATTTTCCCCGCGAAAACAACTCTATTTTCTCACCGTCGTCCACACCGTCATCGATTCCTACGCGACCGTTTTACCACACCTACTCCCCCTGCTGCTCAAAAAACTCGCATCCCAAACCGCTGCACGAAACAGCCTTGCAGGGATCATCATTTCGGTTTATAGCACCTTTAGTTCGTTGGGACAGATCTTCTTCGGTTGGGCATCAGATCGGTTTCAGACGGTCCATTTCGTTACTTTTGGCGTTGCGTTCACCGCTATTGCTCTGAGCCTATTGGGGATTGCACCTTCACTTTTCTTGGTGCTTGTGCTGCTGGGAATTGGTGGATGCGGCGTTGCTGCCTTCCACCCAAAAGCCACCAGCCAAGCAGCGGCACTCGCCGGAGAGGATAGAGGTTTTGCTATATCAATATTCTTGACGGGAGGAAACATCGGGCGCGGTCTTGGTCCCTTACTCATCATGTATCTGGTAGTGTACCGTTACGGGTTGGAATCAATGCCGTGGTGCATGTCTGCTGGGGTACTCGTTGCATTGCTTATTCCGAAAGTCTTGAAGCTTCCGAAAGTAGCGGTGAATGTGTCATCTCAAGTAGTAGCAGCCCCCACGAACCCGCCTGAGGAGCGGAAGAATCTTTGGGGAGCAATTCGTCCCCACTGGCACCCTCTCCTTGTGCTATATCTGCTCTCCGTCCTACGAACAATAACAGGAATTGGACTGGAAAATTTTCTCTCGTTGTACCTTGATGACTTGCAGTACTCCAACCTTGCACGGTCAGGGGTTATTGGACTGTTTATATTTGCTGCTTCAATGGGTATCATGGTAGGCGGATCGCTCTCCGATCGGATTAACTACTACGGTTTACTACTGTTTTCTTTCATCGCCTCCCCCCCACTTTTATACCTCTCTCTGCATAGTACAGGGGTCACCTTTCTGATACTTCTCTTTCTGGGGAATTTTGTCCTCTCCAGTTCAACTACGATTAATATCGTTCTCGCCCAACGATTGCTCCCTGAACACGAAAATATTGCTTCCAGTTTCATGATGGGTGCCGCATGGAGCATTGGCGGACTGTTGAGTATTCCGGTTGGGCTGCTCGGTGACCATTTTGGACTAGCGAGGGTGTTGGACGGATTGGTGATGCTTCCATTGATAAGCATCGTGCTAGTTCCTCTGCTGAAACAGAAATAATGCTAGATAAATCTAACACTACCCTCCGTAATCGGCTCTATTTGTTGACGTTTGCCCACGCTGTTGTTGACACCTACGCTACGACACTGCCCCATCTCCTGCCACTCCTGTTCAGAAAGCTGGTGTCGCAAACCACTTCTTGGAGTAGCCTTGCAGGGCTAATAATCGCCGTTTCTGGGGTTTTCAATTCCTTTAGTCAGATCCTCTTTGGACAACTTGCAGACCGAGGGCGGACAGCGTACTTCTTGATTCTCGGCGTTGCGATACCTTCAGTTTGCACCAGCTTAATGGGGGTTGTCCCGTCCCTTTTAACACTGATGTTGTTGCTGATAATTGGGGGCATGGGCGTGGCAGCATTCCATCCGCCGGCAGCCGTTCAAGCCGCAGCATCAGCCCAGCGGGGGAGGGGATTCGGTGTATCACTATTTATTACCGGGGGCAACGTAGGGCAAGCAATTGGACCGTTTTGCATCATGCTCTTGTTAAACCGCTATGGACTGGAGCAGTTGGTGTGGTGCATGATTCCAGGGCTTCTTGTCGCTTTACTCGTCGCGAAAGCCAACTCGCCTCAACCAACCAAGGAAGAGGGCGTGACAACAACAGCGTTTTCGCATACCGAATCAAAGAAAACAGAACTCTGGAGTGCCCTCCGTCCCGAACTGCGTCCGCTGATCGTGTTATATCTAATCACCACTTTGAGAACCGTCACGACAATTGGGGTGTTGAACTTCCTATCACTGCACCTTGATCAACAAGATTTTTCAAATATCGAGCGTTCAGCGGTGCTTTCCCTCTTTGTATTAGCGGGTTCAATAGGCATCATCACTGGCGGTTCCCTTTCGGATCGGATTAATCGTTACACTTTGCTACGCTTTTCGTTGCTTGTCGCGCCACCGATTCTATACGCGGCGTTGCATAGTAAAGGCACTCTCTTTTTAATTCTGCTTCTCCTAGGAAATTTTACGCTTTCCACTTCGGTCACGGTCAATATCGTTTTGGCACAACAACTGCTTCCGAAACATGAAAGTCTTGCTTCCAGCTTTGCAATGGGCGCAGCATGGGGGACCGCAGGACTATTGAACTATCCGGTCGGTATGATTGGTGACCGGGTTGGGTTGCCGAAACTGCTAGATGGATTGGTGATGCTGCCGTTGGCGACTTCAGTTTTGACACTGTTTTTGAAGCGAGAGGCGAAGTAGCGATAAAATGCTCGTTGCTAACACCTTAGAACAATTATGTGCTAAAATCTATAGAGGAGGAAAACATGGAAACCAAAGCTGTTTTCAAAACCGCAAAACCTTATCAAGAAGACGAAATGGATCTGCCTATCGAGAATTTGGAGGAAGCAATTCCCTTTTACGAAACAGTAATGGGATTTCAAACGATCTCCAGAAGCGACGCTCCCCGCAAGTCGGCGGTTCTCGCAAGAGACGATATCCAGATCGGGTTGGCGGAGAACGGGGGGGATCCGACACAGGACGGATGTTTCTTTGAAGTCAATGATGTTGAGGCGACTTTCGATGAGTTGAAAGCGAATGGACTGGACAGAGATGACGCCGAATACCGGGTCGATACATACGGCGAGACCTCCTTCCGCGTGTTCTTCATAATAGCACCGGACAAACTTTGCTACTGTATCGGTCAGCGGCTATGACTTCCCATTCTACGCCAAACGGCATCTTCATCACAGGCACGGACACCGAAATCGGCAAAACCGTCGTCGCTGGAGGGTTGGCGGCTGCGCTCAAAGCCGCTGGCGTCAATGTCGGTGTCATGAAGCCGATTGCAAGTGGCGGCGTTGAACACAAAGGATGTATTGTTTCGGAGGACGCGATTTTCCTCAAGCACGCCGCACAGGTGGACGACCCTCTGGACCTGATTAACCCAATCTGTCTCCGCCACCCACTTGCGCCATCTGTGGCTGCAGAGATTGAAGGGATTTCAATCGATCTCCGACAAATAGACGCGGCTTTCGCCGAACTCTGTCAGAGACATGAATTTATCGTTGTAGAAGGAGTCGGCGGAATTGCGGTGCCGGTCTGTGAGGAGATGCTAGTTGCGAATCTAGCGCAACGTTTCCAACTGCCGTTGCTTATCGTTGCCCGCCCAAACTTGGGGACGATTAACCACACCGTGTTGACGGTTGAATTCGCCAGATCTTATAGCCTCGAACTTTGTGGGATTGTGTTGAATGCCTCGCAAGAGGAATCCAAGGGACCTGCTGAAGAAACCAATCCGAAGGAGCTTGAACGGCTCACCCATTTGCCAGTTCTGGGGACTGTACCGTTCGATGAAAGGCTGCAAGGTGATACGCCCCATCCGGACTTTTTAAGTCAGTTTGTGAGTGGGCATATTGATTGGAAGGGGTTTAGTGAATTCTCTGACTTTGCTTCGCTAAGCCTGCGATAATTCAGTCCCGACAGATTAGGCATCTGAAATCAACCCTCAAACGTGCATTATCATGTTATCCCCCATAAAATAACAATGACGGGTAAAATCAGTTCTTTTCCCTCATTTGCCGAATCCAATTTATCGTGTTGTCCACAACCTCTCTCATTTCTCTGTTAGCACAACTTTCAAGGGCTTTCAGGGCATCAAGGGTTTCCTCATCTGGATAGATGATTTCTCCGAGCCGCTTGACGGCAAGCAGTTTATCCTTGTCTTCTGCATCGCGCAATTCTGTCAGGAGGAAATCCTTATAGATAATCAAAAAATGGTTCTCAAACGCCAAGGCCTGTCTACAGATTTCTCTGAGTTGCTGTCGCTCGTCCCTATTCTCAGGAATTTGGTATTCCCACTGTTTTCTGATTTTTTCAAATGCCGCTTCCAAAAGTGCTGTCCATTCATCATTGATATATTTCTTGTAAAGTTTCAGACAGTCATTCTTCGTAAAGACATATTTTTTCGCTTCTGAGGAAACAATAGCTGTTGCCACTGCACCTAGAACGGAAGCAAATACGGTTGTACCGCCCCTGTATGTGTATCCGTAGAACTCGTCGGATAGATCAGGATATTCTAAAGGATACACCCGTGCTTTCAGATTCGGGCGTAACCGATCTGTAAAACAAAAAACATACGCACGAAACATCACATCCCGTATATTTTGATCGAGAGGCGGTAATGAGATTTGATCTCGAATATCTTCACCGTATATCAAGAGACTTCCTGCTTTAATCCGAAGTTGAAGCGTGCTGGTTGAAAAAGCGGTCTCTTCGTCCTTTGCGGTAACATCACCTGCAATCGGACTAATCAGCCCAAAACAATACTCGCAAATTTGTTGCGAGTTTTTCCGTTCGGTACTATCTCGAAAACGGTTTTTGAACAGAATTTTCATGTCAATATCACTGGTGGAGACAGCGGTGCCATCGGCATAACTGCCGACCAGATAGTATCCCCGAATTCGATCTGGAAATATAGTTTCAAATATACCAATGACCCCGCGCAAAATGTTGTCAACTCGCTGATTGTCAGTCGAGTTTAGGAGTGAAATATTCTGCATTTGAAGCTCCTTACTAAAGCCAACACGTTACCAAGCGTGAGGCAACACCTTGTCCACAAATAGAGTCCGAAAAGCAAAAAGTTGTTCATTCGATCCGAACAGGAATTAAAGAGGAAAGCCATGCCCTTTGGAGTTACGATGGCTGGATTAAATGCTCAATCTCCGCGATGACTCGCCCGAAACCTAGTACCTTCAGATGAGGTCTCCTTTTTGTACCGAACAAAAACAGGCAAGCGATCGGCAAGTATAACTCACAAACCCCAAAGTTCTTTAAGTCCAATTTTACCACAGATCATAGGCACAAGGAACACCTTTTTCGCGTGCAGTGAAGCCAGCCGTTATTGCTTTGATCTCATTCGCATTCGTTGCTAATGTCCCCAAAACATAGCATATATCTTACCTTTCGCGTAATCCCGTCTCTATTTACATTATCCTTAGTGAGAATCTTCCAAGCGAGTAAAACAATCACAGTGCCCCTCTTAGTATCAATGATGGCGTAACGCAAACGCGACTTCACGGTGTCCTCTGGAATGCCAAGTTCTATGGCGGCTTCCCGAAGTGCCATTTCTTTCTGATATATGAGGTGAAGCACTTCTTGTTTCTCTTGGGGTAGCCCATCAACAAGCTGCCAGAGCAGCTGGGACCGTTCGGCTTGTTCCACTATCACTTCGGGACCATGCGATAAAGTATCAATCATCCAATCTGGATCTGGCGGACGTTCAGCCTCATCATTAGAATACTCAAGATAGTAGGATTTTCAAGATTAGGTTTTCGGATTTTGAGTGGCATGAATGGGTACAAATGTGATAAGATGCACATGTTACGCATCACACAATACATTAGGTCAAGAATATGTCAAAAATAAGAATTGGTATTATTGGATCTGGCGGCACCGGGACGCGTCATGCAGAGAGATTCTCTGAAATGGAAACCGTTGAGGTTGTAGCAATCGCGTCGAGAAACGCTGAAACAGGTAACGTACTCGCTGAAAAACATGGTACAGAGTTCATCCCCGATTGGCAGGCACTTGTCCAGCGCGATGATCTGGAGGGTATTGTTATCTGCACCCATAATGACACTCACGCCGAAATCGCGCTCACGGCACTCCGTTGCGACAAACATATCTTTATGGAATATCCGCTGGCGCGGTCGATTGACGCAGGTGAAACTGTAGTCGAAGCCGCACAAAGCAATCAGCGGGTTCTGCGGATTAACCACTCCGAAACGGTGTCTAACTTGCATCGGGCGATTAAACAGAAGGTACAGGGACTCGGAGATTTGTTGTTGACTACCTTTTCGCGCCTCACACCGGGGCGAGGTACACGTCCGGAGATTTTGTTCAATCTGCCCGTTTCTGGTCCGCCTGCACACTTTTTCGTCTATCACATCTACCCGATCATTGATCTCTTCGGAGGTGTCAGGTCGGTCGAAGGCTCTGCGGTCTACAAAAGCTTAACGGATCAGGGAAATTATAACCGATTTGTCAATACCGTCAATGTCGAGTTCAAAAACGGCGGGGTGGGGAGTTGGGTCTGGGCAGGAGGAGTTGAGATTCAGGATTCCGAGCAGCACGCCCGCTATGTTCTGACCGGTGGTACAATTATCGATAGTGGCGGTAAGTGGCATTGCTCAACGGGGGCAGGAGTGGAGGAAATTTCGCCGGTTGATACCCCAAGCGTTTCACTTCAGGAACGGTGGATACAGGAAATTCAGCATCAGGAGACAGGTGCAGCAGATATGGACGCAGCCACCGCACTTGAAGCGATACGGGTGAGCCTGTCCGCTGAACAATCAATGCGGGAGAAACGACGGATTGTGTTGGAATGAAGGAAAGGTGTGATTAGTACAAATCGGTGGAGGTGAAAGGAGTTTTATATGCGGAATTCGTTATCAATGACGGTAGGTAGAGGTGATGGACAGATTAACGGCAGCGATGACCGTGCCATTCAGGCAGGGATCGATTACCTCGCTGCACTCGGCGGGGGGACGCTGAAACTTTTGCCCGGCACATATCATCTTAACAACGCGATCTATCTACGAAGTAACATACGGATTGAAGGCAGCGGCAACGAAACGGTGCTGGTTAAAAACCCTTCTGTGAGTACACCACTTGCTGTCGATTCGGATTGGTACGATTCAGCCGTGACACTGACCAATAGCGACGGTTTTGAGGTGGGATACGGAGTTTGTCTGAGAGCCAAGACCCCGCATCACGGTGGATCAAACGTCATCAAGCGCACGATTATTGCGAAAGAGGGAAACCATCTCTGGCTCGATAGATCGCTCGAAAAGAATTTCTGGGCAGACCATGAAGCACAGATCTCGACCCTGTTTCCGATCCTGAGCGGCGAACATATTTGCGACGTTGAGATCCGAGATCTCGTCCTCGATGGCAATCGATCTAACAATCAACACCTTGATGGCAACTATGCCGGCTGCATTTTCATGCAGGACTGTGAGCGGATTCAAATCAATAACGTCGAAGCGCGAAACTATAACGGCGATGGCATTTCATGGCAGATCTGCCACGACGTGACCGTGACGAATTGTCGGAGCCTGAACAACGCCGACTTGGGTTTGCATCCTGGCTCCGGATCCCAACGCCCGATCATGCAGGATAATTACCTTGCAGGAAATCGGCTGGGGCTTTTCTTCTGTTGGGGAGTGAAACACGGAGTCGCAGAGAACAATCAGATTCTCAATAACCGTCAATATGGGATTTCCATTGGGCATCGGGATACTGACAATATCATCCGAAACAATCAAATAGAGGGAAGTGGAGAGGTCGGAATCACCTTCCGCAACGAACCAAACGAAGGGCGTAGCCCCCATCGGAATTTGGTGGAAAACAACCGGATTGCGAACAGCGGATCGGACACAAGCGGCATCGGTGTTGACATTCAGGGCGAGACCCAATCAATTACGATTCGGAGAAATCAGATAACCGAAATGCGGGAAGGCGGTGAGCACGTCGGTGTGCAAATTGGCGAAAAAACAGCCAATATCCTTCTTGAAAAGAACGAGTTTTCAGGGGTAGCTATGGGGGTCAGAGATTTGCGGGGCAAATAGATGTCTTTACGACGTTTGACAGGAAGTTGATAATGTGATAAGATAATTCAAATTGACAGTTAGAGGAGATGTTGCAAACCGGGAGGGGAATCAATCACCGCTCACGGTGGATTGACAAATCCACCGCACAGTCGTAGGGATAGCTTTATACCTAAGAGTACAATGCAGTCACCAAAAAAATGCAAAATTCCCCAATTTTCAATGGCTAGCGCGTCCTGGCATTTGACAGGACGCCGGTCAAAGACTCTCGGAACGTAGTTGGCTTGAAATAATGTGATGAAACCAATCTCAATTCAGGACTGTCGACGCTTAATCTCTCCCCTGATTATCGGCCCGCATTGTGTGAGCAAAGCGCATGATGATAAAGATTTCGATGATTTTGTGGAATTGGGTGGTAATTGCTTCTATATGCATGGGGAAGGAGACGAGACACAGACCCGCAAGAATGTCGCCTCTTGGATAAGACGTCTTGGCAGCAGAGATGATCTCGTTCTCTTTTTTCAAATCTGCCACGGACACGATGAGGTCACATCGGTGCTGGAAGAAAGTCGTTTTTCCCCCAAATCGGTCTCCCACGACATCGAAGAGAATCTTAACCTTCTGGAAATCGACTATCTCGACCTTGTCGTGCTGGGGGGAGATAACGAGAATATTCCAGCAGCCGAAATCATCAATGTGCTGGAGGCAGAGAAGGCGCGAGGCAGGATTTCTGCCTACGGCCCATTCAATTGGTCACCTGCGAGGATTCAAGAAGCTCAGGATTACGCAGAAAACAAGGAGTTGGTTGGATTCTCTTTCGTTAATACGACGGAGCTATCGCTCGCAACTCCTACGTCGGCAGTATGGGAGGGTTACACCCCCTTTGACGCCTCAATGAGGGGGCTTATTACACAGAAGCAGCTGCCAGTCCTAGCGTGGACTTCCGATTTCAACCAATCGTTCTTCATTCCAAAAGAAATTAACCGAGATTCCGTGCCGAAAGACCGCCGATTGAACCGCTGGTATACCGACGAAAATTTTGCGATTCGAGAAAAGGCAACCGCGCTCGGAGCAAAGTACAATTTGAATGTGCGCCAGGTAAATGTGGCCTGCCTCTTGAATCAGGATTTCCCAACAGCAATTATGTATTATCAAGACCATGACCCAAGTGCACAGGAGTACTTCGCGGCTATCGACAGTGCTATTAGAAGACAGGAACTTGATGAATTGCAACCCAAAAAGCTAACCTAACAAGCTTAAAGTGACCTACTTAACGTGGGTTCGATATAAGGAGGCAGACTACGAGCAGTTTTGATGATTTAGGAGCGGCTAACCCCTTTTGTGATGGGTTCAGTGGTCAGTGGCATTAACCATTCTATCTCTCACCACTCGACGCCGAAAACGACAACAGAACCTAGCAACTCAGGTTAAGATAAATTGCGACCATTTACATTTAAACGTGATAACTGAGGCACAACTAAGGAGAAATTAAGGGTGTGTGGTATCGTTGGCTTTTTAGATAAAACGCAAAATAGCAATGCACCCGTGGGCAAAACTATTCTCGCCATGCTCACGGCACTGGGAGTGCGGGGACCGGATTCGGCAGGCGTGGCACTTTATGGTCCTCCGGAAAATGGCGCGTTCACGCTGCAGGTAAAATTGGGAGAACTTGATGGTGCAGCCGAGAGGGGGACTTCGATTGCAGAGCAGGTCAAGGCATTCGGCTCCGTGCACGAAGTGAAAACAACCGCTGAGTATTTGCGGCTCGTCATCGATCTGCAAGGGGAGGCAGCACCGCTAACGCAATTCATAGAATCTTTAGATGAGGACATCGAAGTTGTCAGCATGGGACGCGAACTCGAAATTGTCAAGCAGGTCGGCACACCCCAGAATCTCGACGCGACCCACGGCATCTCTACATTTCTGGGGACACACGGCTTGGGACATACACGCCTTTCGACAGAGAGCCGTGTGGATCTGAGCCACTCGCAGCCTTTCTGGGCACATAACTATCCTGACCTCGCCATCGTCCACAACGGACACATCACAAACTACCACAAGTTACGCTGTATCTACGAACAGCGCGGCGTCAGACTCTATACCGAAAATGACTCCGAAATCATCGGCGTATACCTTGCCGACCAATTGTCTCAAGGACTGAGGTTCAAAGAAGCGTTAGACGCCTCGCTTACCGATTTGGACGGTTCCTTTAGCTATCTTGCAGCAACAGAGGATTATATTGGATTTGCGAAAGACCCCTTCGCCTTCAAACCGCTACTCTTTACCGAAACGGATGATTTTGTCGCTGTCGCGACCGAAGAGATTGCGATCCAGACTGCCTTCGGGGACGGCTATGAGGTGCGCGAAGCACAAGCAAAGGATGTAAGTGTATGGCGGCGGTAAAAGGATGACCAATCCATAAAAATGAATATACGAATTAATCCGCGAGAAATTCAGGGAAATTGGCGGACGGGATACGCTTTGGATGTTCACACGATATCAAGTCGTCGTTTGCTAGATGGAAGCTTTGACACACAATACACTGATATTGGCAAAATGGTTAATCAAGTAAAATATCCCCCTGACCGGAGTAAGATTCAACCCATCGCAGAAATCGCGGCTCAATTTGTCAGAGAAGAATTTACAGTTAATGGCACCCCGGTCTACCGTTATCTTAACGCAATTATTCCTATTCCGCCTTCAGATACAAATAGACTTTTTCAACCCGTCACTGAAATCGCAGTGAAAATAGGAGATCTGTTGAATCGACCAGTTCGCACTGACTATCTAACTAAGGTAAAACGGACGGTATTGCTCAAGAATCTTCCAGATGTAGAAAGCAAACGGTCAGAAATTCAAGGAGCGTTTGTTGCCCAATCTCAGTTTTTGGAAAAACGCTGGGTACTTCTATTTGATGATCTCTATGACTCAGGAGCAACCTTGACGGAAGCAACTAAGGCTCTCTATGAACAGGGCCGTGTACGTCATGTATTTGTTCTAACGCTTACTCAAACAAGGACGAGCAGATGAGCATTGAAAGAGATTATTTTTGGTTTCGACTCTTTAAGGCGCGCGGAATTGGTCCCAAGTCTCTGATTTCAGTTGCCAAAATACTCGAAAAAGAAGACCGCCATCCTGAAATGTTGCCGCGGAGCCAAAGTGATCTCTCAACTCAATTTCCAGAACTATCGAAAATCCTCAACGGAAAAATTCGCGCAGAGGATAGTGATAAGGCATATACGGAATACGAGCAACTCAAAACGCAAGGTGTTGATTTTATCTACCCGAGGCATCCTGACTTTCCACCGCATCTCCTTGAAATCGCGCCGATGCTGTTTATCAAGGGGCAACGAAAGCTTCTCACTTCGGATGGGGTTGCAATCGTAGGGTCGCGGAATGTGTCAGATACGGGGATTTGCGCTGCGCGGAAACTTGCCGCTGAACTCGCAAACGCGGGGTTAAATGTCGTCTCTGGATACGCCAAAGGTGTGGATTCAGAAGCCCATTTGGGGGCGTTAGCCGCAGAAGGAACAACGACAATGGTGCTGCCTTACGGTATCAAGGAACTGCGTCAAAAAAATGCGTTCAGAGAGTTTGACTGGCAGCGGAATGTGTTGGCGGTTTCCCAATTTGACCCGGCTGTCAAATGGTTGGCTCGCAACGCAATGGCTCGGAATAAACTCGTTTGCGCGCTTTCCAAGGCGGTTGTCGTGATTGAATCAGGACCTGAGAAAGACTCACAGGGCAAAATGAGTGGCACCTTCAACACCGCGCAAACGGCTCTCAGTATGAACTTGCCGCTGTTTGTCCTAGACCCAAAAGGCTTTGACAATCCTCCAAAAGGTAACGCAGGCTTAATTGATCTGGGTGGGGAGTGCTTCGATCCGGATGGTGGTGCAGAGGCAATTGTCAAAAGTATTTCTGCTGCAAAAACGGAATTACCCCCCGTTGAAAAGCAGGATTCTCCTGAGCAATTAGAAATTTCTTTCTAAGGGTATCTATAAGGTATGCGAAGCACGAGCAAAGGATGTGAGTGTATGGCAGAGATAATCTGCGACGGTAAAACGACCCGCGATATCAACACGGAAATCAAACGTCTCATCGCGGCTGGTGAGACTGACATCTGGATGAAAAATCCCGTCGCTCGGCACAACTTAGGTGTGGCGATTCTACAGTCGGTGAAGTTGACCTTCGATGGAAGCGTTGGTTACTACTGTGCGGGGATGGTTGACGGTCCCACCGTGGAAATTAAAGGGAGCGCGGGTTGGGGATTGGCGGAGTCCATGATGGGCGGCACCGTTACCGTCGAAGGGAATGCGGGCAACGGGGCGGCGGCTTCAATTCGAGGCGGGACGGTTGTGGTTCGTAGCGATGCGGCTTCACGGCTGGGCGTTTCGATGAAAGGTGGACTGATAATCGTCGGGGGTAACTGCGGCTACATGGCGGGTTTCATGGCGCAGCGGGGAACAATCATTGTCTGCGGAGATACCGGTGAAGCTTTCGCTGATTCGATGTATGAAGCAGTCTGTTTCGTCGGCGGTGACATCGCTGAACTTGGTAACGACGCCGTGATTGAAGAACCGACCACAGAAGAGCTCACCTTTCTCGAATCTACCCTATCTCAGCATCTCCCTTCCAAAATTGGCAATTCACAAACTGCCATTCGCAACTTCAAGAAAGTTGTCTCCGGACGCAAGCTGTGGACCTTCGACAAGGACGAGCGAGCGGTGTGGCGAGAGGCGTTATAAATTTACGTCCTTTAAGTGTGGGTAAGAAAGATGACGAAGGCAAAACGATATGATACAGTAGTGCTGCTGGAAGCCATCAACGGTTTTCAGAAGGGTGAGAAGGGGGCGGCGGTGGAAGTCTATACGACACCTTATGAAGCCTACGACATTGAGATTGTCACCGACGAAGAAACAACGAAAGGTTTAATTGAGGCGGTGCATCCCGAACAGATTGAGGTTGTCCCCGCTATACAAGACGTAAGTTGAGATCTGCAATTTCAAGAAAGTCGTCTCTGGGCGCAAGTTGTGGAACTTCGACAAGACGAGCGATCGATATGGCGGGAGGCGTTGTAATTCGCCACAGAAGGAGATAATGTAATGTCCGCGAATGTTCAAGGTGTCCAAGTCCCCAAAGGGGCAACGGTGGACCTCAAAATTGAGATAACAGCACAAGTAAACATCACAGCCTTTGTAGCACAGCAAAAAGTTACGCAATTTGTCATCAGTGAAATCAGTAATCAACTTTGCGGTGAAAAACCTGATTTGAACATCGGTGAACGCCTGTGCTGGTCAGTGCCGGTTGTACTTACATCACCTGCTAAGGGCACCATTGGGCGTGTCGGTGAAATTTTGATGGATGCGGATACGGGCGAACTGCTAGCGGATACAGACACAGTAGAAAGGATTGACGCTAATGCCGAATGGCTGGCTCAACGTTCCCCACTTTAGGCAGGAATTCAACTTCACAACAGACACCGTTGGCGAATTTTCAGCGAGCGTGGGCGACAACGGGACACTTGGCAGCCTTCATTCGTCCACAACCATGAGAGAGAAATTTTCACCATGCCAGACAAATCAGATTACCTCCGAACCAGTGGAACTTTCACCCCTGACATCATTGAAGATATCCAAGTCAAAGCAGAGTTAGGACGATACCGCATCCGCGGATTTGGGACGTTGCGCGAGCGGCAATGGGCGACGTTCGATGACCTGACCTTTATCCCCTGCACCCTGACCCGCATCCCGCTTGAAGGCTATCGGGAACGCTGTTCACCCAAAACTGTGCTCGGCACCCGTTTCGCCGAGAAGCCGATTGAGCTTGAGGTTCCTATCATGATCACCGGCATGAGTTGGGGCGCGCTCTCCTACAACGCTAAAGTCGCGCTGGCAAAGGGTGCGAATATTGTCGGTTCGTCCAACACCACCGGCGACGGCGGGATGCTGATGGCGGAACGTGAGCATAGCCGGGCACTGATCTACGAGGTGCTGCCGTCCCGCTACGGCATCAACGTCCACCATCTACAAATGGCGGATGGCATCGAGTTGACGATTGGACAGGGCGCGAAGCCGGGAACGGGGGGATTGTTGCTCGGTTCAAAGGTGTTAGACACGGTTGCGGAACAGCGTGATCTGCCCCTCGGCGTGGATCAGCGGAGCCCTGCGCGGCATCCCGACTTCCTCGGTCCCGACGACATGATCATCAAGATCGAAGAATTACGAGAGGCGACCGACTGGCAGGTGCCAATTTTCGTGAAGATGGGGGCAACGCGGGTGTTCGACGATGTGAAGTTGGCAGCAAAAGCGGGTGCCGATGTGATTGTCGTGGACGGGATGGAAGGCGGCACCGGCGCATCCGCCGAAATTTGTCAGGAGCACACAGGAGTTCCGACGCTTGCTGCCGTATGTGAGGCACGCGCAGCACTTGAAGATCTCGGATTGTACGGTGAGGTACAACTCATTATCGCGGGCGGCATCCGGCACGGTGTGGACGCAGCGAAAGCGATGGCACTCGGTGCGGACGCGGTATATATCGGCACAGCGGCGCTGATGGCACTCAACTGTAACAAACCTATCCACGTCGAGGATTATCAAGAACTCGGCACCGAGCCGTACCACTGCCACCACTGCCACACGGGACGCTGTCCTGTCGGGATCACGACGCAGGATCCCGACCTGATGAAGCGCCTCGACATCGACGAAGCGGCGGAGCGTGTCGCCAACTTGCTGCAAGCGATGACTTCGGAGATCCAGATCCTCGCCCGCGCTTGCGGCAAGGCGGACGTACACGACCTCGATCCTGAGGATCTCCGGGCGTTGAATTTGGAGGCATCAATGATCTGTGGTATTCCGCTCGTCGGGACCAACCGTGTGTTTGGCGACGGACCAGGGTGGAAGGAACGGGAGTAGTGCTATGTTACCGAGAAGATTGAGTTTTTTCCAACGGCAATAAGAAAGGAGTCTTGATAATGACCTTAGACGAGGTTAAAGCGTTAGTCGCAGAGAAGGGAATCGAGTTTTTCCTCTGTTCCTTTGTAGAAATGGCTGGGGCACCAAAAGCGAAGGTAGTGCCAACGACGCATATCGATGACATGGCGGAGGAGGGTGCCGGCTTTGCCGGGTTTGCGGCAGGCGAAATGGGACAGGGACCACATGATCCGGACATGGCAAGCCTCCCCGACTTTGACTCACTCACAATCGTGCCGTGGCGCAAAAACGTCGCGTGGTTGGCGGGGAATGTGCATGTGGGTGATGAGGCATGGCCCTACTGCCCACGCACCATTTTGCACAGGGAGTTGGCGAAAGCCAAGCAAAAGGGCTACCTCTTCAATGTCGGTGTCGAGGCAGAGTTTATGCTGTTAAAACAGGGTGAAGACGGTAGTTACGCGCCGTGGGATCCGCTCGACACGCTCGGTAAGCCGTGTTATGACCTGCGGGCACTCCACCGTAACCTTGATACAATGACTACCTTGATCAAGTATCTACAAGAGTTAGGCTGGGAACCATACGCCAACGACCATGAGGACGCTAACTGTCAGTTTGAACTCAACTGGCTCTATTCCGATGCGCTGACCACCGCGGATCGGCACACCTTTTTCAAGTGGATGGTCAAGACCGTCGCGGAAGAACTGGGGTTGACAGCAACCTTCATGCCCAAGCCGTTTGCGAACTTAACAGGCAATGGCGCACATTTTCACCTGAGCTTATGGGATCCGGAAAACCAGACCAATCACTTCCTCGACGAATCGGATGAAAATGGTCTCTCACAACTCGCCTACTGGTTCATGGGCGGTATTCTCCACCACGCCAAAGCACTCGTTGCCGTCACCAACCCGCTCGTCAACAGCTATAAACGCCTGATCTCTGGTGCACCCCGCTCTGGCGCAACATGGGCGCCCGTTTATATCACGTATGGTGGAAGCAACCGGACGCAGATGATCCGTATCCCCGGTCCCGGACGGATTGAAAATCGTTCGGGGGACGGTGCCGCTAATCCGTACCTCGCTATGGCAGCAACGCTCGCCGCCGGACTCGATGGTATTGAGAACCAAATTGATCCCGGCACGCGCAACGACGATAACCTCTACGAAGTGCCACTGAACGAACTCCAAGAACGCGGTATTGACGTGCTACCAAGAACACTTAGCCAAGCACTCGACTGTTTGGAAGAGGATGAGGTGATTCAGAGCGCACTTGGGCCTGAATATGCCCCGTATTACATCAAAGTCAAGCGCGAAGAGTGGCGAAGTTATCATCAGAGCATTAGCCAGTGGGAAACCGACAACTACCTTGGGCTTTACTAAAATTAATTCAAGGAGATAGATAGATATGTCAGAACAACTAACGTTGAAACAACGGATACATAACAGCGAAATTATCAATATCGGCGGAGCACCCACAAGTGCTTCAAAAAGTGAACTTGAAGCGATTCTCAGTCAGGACTCCTACGATTTAATCGGGGCGGATGCCCAACACTCGGCATTCAATGAAGAGAAACTCGTTACATTTTGCGCCAACTTGGCAGAGTTAGGGATGCCCGTTCAGTTACGCATCAAACATACACGGAACGCTTATCTTATTGGGAATATCCTCGATTTGGGTCCATTGGCGATTGTCGTGCCGCAGGTTGAAACGGAAGCAACGGTTGACGAAGCGATCGATGCCTTCTACTATTCGCCAATTGGAAAACGGAGTTGGGGACCTAGTTCGGGTTACGGTTTCAATCCAGATATGGATCGACTGGAGTACGCCGAATGGTGGAACAACAACGGTATCCTCAGCCTACAGCTGGAATCTGTTGATGCGATTATTAACGCACGAAAACTCGCCAAACCCGGCGTTGATATGCTCATGTTCGGCGCGAATGACCTGAACTTTAGTCTCGAAACATATCCAAATCCCCCGTTCAAAACGGTTGAAGAATGCTTCCAGCATGTTGTGGAGCAGATGGAAGGGACTCAAGTCAAGGTAGGGGTTGGCTACACACCCGGTGGACGGCTCTAAGCCGATACGCTTAAAGTGGGCAAAGGTTGTGCAGCTGTAATCGCGTAACTCCTCACGAGCCCAATAATAAAGAAAGGATCAGTCGAATGATTATCGTCGACACCCACTGTCATGCCGGGCTGAATAAATACGAACCCGTTGAAACCCTGCTTTACCATATGGAGCAATCCGGTGTCGATCGGGCGGTCTTAATACAGCATCAGGGAACCACTGACAATAGTTACCACGTTGAATGTTTGCAATCCCACCCAGACCAACTTGCCTCGGCAATGATTGTGGAAAGCACCGACGACGGAGAGCGGATGCGTTACTGGACTGACCAAGGGCTTGTGGGGATTCGTCTCGGCGCGGATTCACGAGCGGAAGCGTCTGATCCGCTCGCGCAGTGGCGTACTGCTGCTGAACTCAATCTTGTTGTCAGTGCCCCTTCAAGTCCATCAACCCTCCTCAGCGATAGATTTGCTGAAGTTGTGCAGACTTTTCCTGACCTCCAGATCGTCATCGAACACTTAGGGGGCGTGGGTACAGGGGCGGTGCCACCGTATGATGAATTCAAACGGGTTCTCGCCTTGGCAAAACACCCCAACCTGACGATAAAACTGCCGGGCTTCGGAGAGTTCTGCAGCCTGCCTTATCCATTTGAGGACGTCCCTCCGCTGGCGCGTATGGTTGTGGAGGCGTTTGGACCGCAACGGGTGATGTGGGGAAGTGACTTTCCGCCGGTCAGTTCAAGGGAAGGATACCATCGTTCACTTCAATTCCCGCTCGACTACTTCTCCGATTTGAGCGAGGGAGAGCGGGAGTGGATTTTCGGTCGCACCGCACTGTCGGTGTGGAAATTTATCGATTCTTGAAATTTGGCTTACATCACACCGATAGGTATATTACGGAGGATCGTTAAACGACCAACTATAATGGAGATAATGTCATGACGGGTACAAGGAAAGATGATTTGCCCCAACCGACAACCAATCTTAGCCTAGCGAAGGCGTATTTGGACGAGTTCGGCTATTGTCTGCTTGCCAATGCACTCTCCCCAAAGCAGGTTGAGGCGTTACGCACTCGATTGGTAGAGCAGGCAGCTGCGGAAAAGCAGCAAGGACTTGCTTATGAAGATGGCGGTAACGATAAGAACAGCGGTATCAATCAGCGGGTCTGGATGCTGATTAACAAGGGAGAGATTTTTCATGAACCGTTGCTCCACAAGGATGTTCATGAACTGATTGGGCATGTCCTCGGCGAACAATATCTGTTGTCGTGCTATACCGCTAATATCGCCAAGCCGGGCGGCGTAGCGATGAATCTGCACACCGATCAGTGGTGGATGCCGCCGCCGACCCGGCGTGACCGCTCCCCACTCCCTGTTGGATCAATTACACGGGAACATCGCGATGTTGATGACGCCGGTCCACCGTCGATGATTGCGCCAGCTGTCGTTGTCAATGTTATGTGGATGTTAGTTGACTTCACTGCGGAAAACGGCGGCACTCGCCTTGTACCCCGAAGCCATTTGACGGGACGGCACCCAGACAAAGAACTGGATAAGGATGTTGAGCCTATTGCTGCGGAAGGTCCCGCAGGTACAGCGATGGTGTTCGACGGTCGTATGTGGCACGGGACAGGCGCGAATGTGAGCGATGGTCCGCGGTTGGGTGCGCTGTCAACATTCTGTGGTCCCCAATTTCGGACGCAAGAGAACCTCACAGTCGGCACATCAAAAGAGGTCTTGGAGAATGCGCCTCCGGAACTGTTGGCGTTGCTCGGCTTTAAGGTGTGGAACGCCTATGGTCGCGTCGAAAGTCCTGCCGTTGATTTCATATCGCCCGACGAGACTTCTCTTGGGGAATTGCGCCCGGAGTAATTAAAAAAACAACTCATATTAAGAATTGTGTAACGGAAGCCGAGTTTTTAGATAAAACTCGGCTTCTTTTTATATTAGCTAAAAAGAACTAGTAGAAGCACCGGATTCCCTACCAACTCGACACCCAACGCTCTCGGTTTGGAACCGGTGGATGGACAGCAACCCCGCCCTGTAGATGCGACTCATAAATACCGAATCCGATCTCTGTTCCCAGCATCGTTGCCCGCAGATTGCTGACTCCCGGTACTCCTGTTTTTATCGACTCCACCAACTCACGCACCTTGCGCTCGGTGCCGCTCCACGGTGTCACCGGCTCGACTTCAATCGGATCGTAGGCGCGGTCTTGTTCCCCCTTTTTACGCACATACAAGGACTCGCCATCATTCTGGATCCGGATGATCCCCGCCTCGCAAACCAGTTCATAATCGCGGTCTGCCCCGGTCGCTGCTGCATGGAGGGTTATCCCGTTATCAAATTCGACATACGCCGACAGGATAGAAGTATCACGCACGAATCGCATATTGGTGGTATCCCCTTCGTCGGGGTGCAGCTCTCCCAGCGTTCCACGGATGGAGACCGGTTCGGGATCCCCCAATAGATAGAGGAGCGTGTCGAGAAAATGTCCGCCGATGCTGTTGCCAGCGAACCCCATCACCGACCTAACCGCCCCTAACTCTCCGCTTTGGGCGATTTCGCGTGCTTGTCGATAGACCGCCCAGTTTCGACGCATCGGTCCGAACTCAAGGGAAACGCCATTTCGCTCGAATGCCTCCTTGATGGCATCCGCTTCGATGAGCGTACAGCAGAGCGGTTTCTCGGCATACATCCCCTTGACACCGTGTTCTGCCCCGTAAATCATCGCTTCAGCGTGCTGCTCTGGGCGGGTTGTAATACTGAGGATATCGGGTTTCTCCACATCGATTAACTCGCGATGGTCCGTGTACCCCCGTGGCACGTTCCAGCGTTGTTGAAACGCTTTCCGCTTCTCCTCCACGATATCGCACGCGGCGACCATTTCTGTCTCCTCAACGACCGCATAGCCGCCCGCATGGCAGTAAGGTAACACTAGACCGCTGCGGTAGGGACCCTGTTTCCTTTTGGCTATCTGTTCGTCCTCAATGGTGTTCGCCATGCGTCCACATCCGATGATACCAACTTTTAGTTTCATGATGGACCTCTTCCTGAAAGGAAAGTTAGAGATTTAAGAGTTTACGTCAAGTCGCTTGTTAAAACCAAGATTTCACATTGGTGTACGCTGGGCCAAGGGTCAGGCGTTTCAATGCCTTCCAAGACCAATAGGATAGTATTCAGTCCCTGTCGCAACGGTGGATTATCGAACACGAACCACTGTTGACCCTGACTGTTTATCACTGTCCGACTCGGCGTGAAGGGGAGAGTCATTCCATTGATCTCAAAGTGGATGCGGTTGAGTGAACCTTCAAGAGCTTCCATGCGAAGTCGAAGCTCGGTTTTCACGATTCTCCCTTCAGCTTTCCCAGCGTCAATATCGTCGTGAACGGTAAGGCGCATAGCGTGCTCGGAGCCACCCCCTCTGCCCATTAGTGCCAGTTTCCGTGGTACTTGGAGGCGGTGATCTGCGCCTCCAGACCCAGTAGGAGACGGAAGATAGTAACACCGGTTCCGCCGCTCCAGAGATGAAGGCTCCCTCAGATCTCGTATGGTCTGGAGATGGTAATCATCATAAATGTTGAAGTCGTTACTGTCGGTAGGACCTGCGCGATGGGACGGATAGTCGTAATTGAAAAGATGGAGACCGGCAGCACCTTCACGATAACCGTTCAGTGCGGTAGCTCTCAACACACTGGAAGGACTGCGCTCATAGCCCTCCTGCGGTGAAGCGGTATACGTTGCCCCGTCGAATCCTGTGAACACCAACGTTCCGCTTTCCGCAGCAAAGGAAACCGCTTTGCCGATATCAATCTCGTGAACACAGTAGCCCGGAGAACCCAAGACAACAATATCGGCAAGCCCCTCGCGTATCCAAGTCTCCGTGTCCATCCCCGCTTCTAGATTCTCCCCAATACCGACGGAAACCCGGACGATAAGCCGTAACTTCCGGCCTTTTGACGTACTGTGGCATTTGACAATCTCTTGTGCATCTCGCATGAACTGTGTCAACGTCGGAATATTCTCAATAATCTCACCGGACCGGAAGAAGGGCGATGCGCGGCTGAAATCCAGTTCCAGTCCATCAAAATCGTAGCGGGTTAGGGTTTCGTCGAACAGCCCTAAAAAGCGTTCTCTTACCTCTGCTTTTGCGTAGTTCCACCGCCAAGAAAAGGACCAGTCCGCACCGTGAACGCCTGCGGGAACGGGAGCTCCGAGGAGCAGATCGGGTCTTTCTATTTTCTGCCGAGAGCGACCGTACCATCCACGGGCTTCATCGCAGGCGTGGGCATCGTTCATACGGAAGGAGGCGTAGACCGCCATATCTTGCTTTCTGGCACCCTCAATATAAACCCCCATAAGGTCGTGACCGTCTTGGATGACCTTCGCAAAAAGCCCGTACAAACACTCATGGGCGTTCGCGGGCATCCTGCCGTCTATCTCCTTCACAGGTCTGCCGTGAATATGCAGAGGTTGGGTATCCCGCAACGGATGTCCATGAATGTCAGTGGGTAGGGGATCGGGATTCCAGTCCTCAATGTTGTCTCCCCACAGTTGGCCATGGGGACTTCCCCGCCAAGATAGATCATCGTCAATCCCGACAAGGACAGAGAGTGCATCCACGCCGGCATCGGCGAGCGTGGGCATCATTTTGGTAATGTCCTCCGGTTCCCATTGATCTTGGTAATTGATGATCCAGTGACCATCGGTGTTAAAAATGAGCCGGGGAGGTTCAGTTAAATCCATTTCAATAGCTCCATAAGTAGTATTAGATATTATTGCCAGTTCCCACCGCCAATCTGTCTAACCCTGAAACTCAGGCGGCAGGGTATCAAACCGATTATATAGCACATTGAAATTTTAAGCAATGAGTAAAATGGGAGAACCGCCCGCGAAATCAGTTGTTGCTTTTTCTAAAAGGTTCGTTTACAATAATTTGACAAACAATCGACAGGCATCAAAACGTTCAACCCCTTTCCGCTTATGTTGAGTTGAGGAGATAGAATATGCCAACTCCGATGGAAGAATATCTGTTTGACCTGCATGGTTACACGGTTATCAAGGGTGCACTCGATCCCGACCACCTTCGCGCTATGAACGATTTTCTTGATGCGCTGCCGCCCCTGCAAATCGATCAGTGGTACGGCAATATCGACGTCCATACCTATAGCGGGATCGATGGGATGAACCTGCAAAATATCGTCGAAGGTGGAGAGTTTTTTGAACGACTCATCGATCACCCGGCTTGGATTGATCTGGTCCGTCACTATATCGGTCCCCACGATCGACCGTTCATCAATGAGGGATTCATCAACATACGCGAGCAAAGTGGGTATATCGGCGTCCATTCTGGAGGTCATATGCCCGACAGCCGCAACCGCACGGGCCGCAGTCAAGGCGAGTGGTGTTGTTGCCTGCTGACGTTAATGGTGCCTTTGACCGACGTGGGTGTGGGCGATGGACCGACGGTCATAGTTCCCGGCAGCCACAAGTCAGATTTTCCACACCCGATGCAAAAGGCAAGCGCGGGTATCACCCACAGTCCGGGCGAAACGATTGAAGGCACGATGGAGGTATATCTAAACGCTGGCGATGCCCTGTTGTTTAACGATTGTTTGTGCCACGGTTCCGCGGAGCGAAAGAATCCCGGCGAGCGGCGCATGATTATCTTTCGCTACCTGCCTTCGATGTACGCACATCGGTTTGCCTACGTCCCTTCCGAGGATTTGCTGGCGCGACTCACACCGGAGCGGCGAGCAATAGTCCAACCAATCACACCTCGCAGACCACCTATAAAATGAAGAGGTTCATGTAAAAAGAGAGTGCAAAACGTGATGCGTGAAACGTGAAAACCATTTGTTAATTGGTTCATTAGTTCATTGTTGCCCGATCTACCAAGTTGATATAAAAAGAAAGTGCAACACGCTAAGAGAAACCGAGTTTTCAAGAAAAAACTCGGTTTCTGTCGTACGATTTCTTAACACGAGCCCAGAAATAAGAAAGGAGACCGTTATGGATAAACAAGAAATGACCAACGAGGAAAACTATCATTTCGACGTGACAGGTTATCTAATCGTCCCCGGCGTTCTGACCCCCGACCAGTTGAAAACCTGCAACGAGGCACTTGATCGGCTGGGGACCGCTGACGGGGCAGCCCCATCGTGTGTGTCTTCCTGTTCTGCCCTGCACTTCCTGCGTGACCATCCCGTGCTAGTGCAGTATTTGGAGGAGATCTGTGGCGAAAATTTCCGGATAGACCGTTCACCGCACCTAATTGAGGTCAACGGTGATGGCTCTAAAAATGGCAAAGTGCCTCTATCGGGAGGTAGCGAATGGCAGGATTGGTCCCGCGCCTATCGTCAGCACAATGGATCGCGTTTTTGTCAAGGGCTGCGGGCAATATGGGCGTTGGCAGATGTAAACGAAGGCGACGGTGGATTGGTGGTCGTTCCAGCCAGCCATAACAGCTCGGTAGATGCTCCCCAAGAACTTGCGAGTGGGAACGACGATATGGGATTGGTCGTGCAGCCGGTTTTGCAGGCGGGCGATCTGTTGTTGCACACTGAGTCTCTGATGTGGGGGTTACGTTCATGGCAAGGGAAGGGTCCCCAACGCCTACTCGAATGCGGTTACATCAGTGCCGAAGTCCGTCCGTCTGCGGAGTCTGAAATTACGGGTGAGGACGACACGATGCCCGAATGGACAGCGGAACTAACGCCGGTGCAGCGCGCTGTATTGCACAACCCGAATAGAGGCTATCCATCGCCTGTGGTGCATTCGGATGGTAAGACGGCTACCTTGGCAGCGGAGCCCGGCATCCTTCACCCTTCAATCTATAAACGGGATCAGGATTCGGGAATTGATGAGAAGGAATTTTTCCACTGGGATCTGTGCGGTCACCTCGTGTTACGGGGGGTGATGGATGCGGATTGGTTGGCGGCGGCTAACGAAGCGATTGATGCCAACGCAGACCGGATCAGCACAGGCGGTTCTGCCGCTGGAGATTCAAAGCCGTTAGCAGGTACAGGGGTCGGCAGATCGTCAATGGGCAATCCGTGGGAGCTACCCGCGCCGTATGGCGAACCGTTCCAAAGGATGATTGCCCCTCCCGCCCTGATTCAACGCCTGAACTGGATTATGGGTAGCGGTTTCGAGTGTATGATGTGCAGCGGGTTCTTGTCAGGGAAGGGGTCATCTGGGCACTCCCTGCACGCTAACGGTTTCCCATCACGGGTGGGCAACCATTATCGCCAGCAGAATGGCCGCGTCTATAGTGAGTACCTCAATGTCGCTTGGCAACTGCGCGATGTCACCTCGGCGGACGGCGGCTTTGTCTGTGTGCCGGGCAGTCACAAGACAAGCTATCCCATGCCCGACGGAATCCGGACGTGCGATAACGAGATGGGCATGGTGCGGCATATAGAGATGAAGGCAGGCGATGTGCTCCTTTTCCTTGCGTCCGCCCAAACCCATGGGGCGTATCCTTGGACGGGGGAACAGAATCGCCGGATGATTTTTTTCCAGTACCGGTCACGGAATTTGTATGCACCCTAGGGGACAGATTGGCGATTATATCGGGTTTGGACTTCCGAAGTTTCAAAGGCTTCGGAAGTCCAAACTCGAAATATAGCTTATCAGACAAAAACTCTGAATTAGCTCTATCTGAAGAAAGGTGATGCGACATGAAGTGCATGATGGTTATGTTGATGCTTATGTCATTCGTATCATCAACATGGGCAGAGGTATTCCGTGATGATTTTAACGATGGGGATTTACAGGGGCCATTTCGACGACTTTGAGGTTAGGTGGGGTGACGCTCTTTCCGTGCAGCCTCGGAGGAAACTTACGAACACTTGGGGCAGATAAAACGCAGCTTCCGTTAGGATGTGGTGCAGCATTACGCCGACCTGTGGGCGACGACAATAAATCCAGTCAAGCCACCAAGGAGGACCTGAAAGCCTGTTTGGTAAAACAGGATGGCAAAAGGTTGACAAAGGAAGACCAACCCAAACACAATTGCACCGATTGAGATGCGCTCGATTAGTAATTTTCGTGGGGTTACAATCGCGAGCACAATTATGCCCGTCAAAATGAGATGAAGCCCACTGCTTTGCAAGAGTGAGCTAACGGATTGGTAAAGGGCAACAAGTCCAGTTATTACGATAATCCCCGCTGCAATTTCAGAGAATCTGATTAGGTTTGTCGTCATGCCAAAAGCGATTGCGCTGGCGGAAAGTAGGTGGAAAGCAGAACCCCGTAAAACTGGAGGAATGGGCAAATACAAAAATAGAAAACCGGCGATGAGCCCTAACCCGGCGATAATTTCAATGACTCGCTTTTCTGAAAAGAAGAGGGCGGATAAGATAGCGGAAATGATCAGCAGGGGCAAAGCAATTCCCCGGAGCAGAACTGAATACGGTTGATAGAGAAACGCCAAACCGACAATCAGCGCACTAATAGCAATTAACTGATTACGACGTTGCTTTATCACTGGTTGACCCCTCCAAAACGGGTGTAGTTTGCCGGAAGGCTTCTTAGGAATCTTTGGATTCTCGTCGTCCAAAGATGCTCCAAAATCCTTTGCGAGACTCAGCTTCAGCCTTCTCTCGTAGCTGGATTTGCTCTGCTAGCTCACCTTCTAAGGCATCAACCCTTTGTTGTAACTCTTGATGTTTGCTTGTTAAGTCCGCATTTTCCTCTTGAACAAGCATGAGGTGCAACACCTGACTGGCGAGGTTTTCAATAATGTCAGAGGTGGGGATATTAAACGCCAGTTTGGTGATGAGCAACGGCAGCCCTTCACGTTTTAAAAGTAACGTTTGAGGTTGGGAGGAGGAAATGTTGACATCTGCTTCTTCTCCCGAAGCATCGGGGTCATGCAGATAAGGGACGAGATCTTCATCATGGCGTTCAAGGGTCTGTCGAATGATAGCCGCTTCAACGCCAATCATATTCGCAATTTCGGGTACGGTGAGCGGAGCTGCCATATTTTATGTTCTTCGACTTGGTTGTTACTGTGCTTTTTTGGGCTGTGTCCCGTTCTGTTGCAACAAACGCAACAGCCGCCAACCATAGTTAGAAACCGAAATTAACGCAAACATCAAACCGATGCACAACACATAAAAGGGAACAAACGGAGGGATTGGCCCGCTACCTGCTAAGACATTATCCGCCAAGGCGTAGAGAACCAAGGCAGTTGCAAGGAAAAAGGTTGTGCATTTGCCCCACTTGTCAGATCGGGCAATGATCTGCGTTCGATGGAATAGAAAAATGTTGGCAATCACAATCAAAACATCTCGAATAATCACGACGACAAAAGCCCAGCGTGGAAAACTTGAATTAGATAAAATGAGGGCAATAATCACCGCGCTAATTATCGCCTTATCAGCAATTGGATCCAAGATCTTACCCAAATTGGTGCGCTGATTCAGGCGGCGTGCGAAGTAACCATCAAGCATGTCGGTCAGAATTGCCAGTCCCCCTATCACCAACGCTGCCATGTGGGATCGGCGAATGATGGTGTGAAAGAGGAATGGGGTCAGCCCAAGCCGTATTATGGACAATAGGTTGCTGACATAGAAAAAATTTCGCACCGCAATTAGAGGACCAGATGTTTGAGGAGAGCGATCTGAAGCGAGTTGGCGTTGCATCGTTGTCCTCGATTCCGAGAGCGGCGATGAAAAGCATCGCCATTTAATTCAGAGAGGCGTTTTTCCACGGTGATATGTTAGTGTCGTGCTTTTCAAAACTTCTTCGAGCGAGCAGGCTTATTTTCAATCTTCGATTTTCTCGTTCAAGAAGTTCAATTTCCCGGTCCAAAAGCTGATGTATAGACACTGTCTCTATCAACTGTTGTTTGTCTGTCAAAGGGATCTGGAGTCGTGTCGCAATCTGGTAAGATAAGTGGTCGGGTGCCGTCGGAATCTCCTCTACAACCTTCCATTGGGGAACCAATTCCGCTAACAACGATTCGTAGGTTCGGTATAACTGGATGGCTCTTATACCATGCATCTCAGAGTCTTCGGGCGGTTCTGTATCATCCGTCTCCAACACCCTGACTTGCCCCACTAAATAAGGCAAATCTCGCCGAATTTTCGTAATTTTGAAGCGGTGCTGCCCCAATGCTATCAGGTTTATTCGACCATCTTCAAGTCGATCAACCTCTATGATTTTGACAGCGGTCCCAACGAGATAGGGTTCGGCATGTTCACCCACTTCTCTGCCCTTTTTGATGAAGACGATGCCGAAGAGTCGATCATTATCCAAGCAATATTGGATCATCAATCGATACCTTTCCTCAAAAATATGAAGCGGCAAGACACCCCCCGGAAACAGGACAACCTCCAGTGGGAAGAGGGGCATTTCATCTTCAGCGAGTTCTTGGATTAAGTCGGTTTGCATGCGATAACCCCCGATCTGATTGATAAACATAACAGTTGCATGTTCCTGTTGATTTCAAGTGTAGCACACGATACCATGAGTGTCAATAAAGAAATGGGCAAGTCGCTTGCATTACATCTGAAAAACGGAGAGGTCAGTTACCCCACCCTAAAGGGTGAGGGTTGTTGCCTTGTCCCTTGGGATTTATTGGGTTGCGCGCTTCCGTCCCTTTCGGGTGCTTCGGGGGTGTTAGTAACCACCGCACCTCCACGCAAGGCTACAGCAGCCTTTTTGATGTTTATTGCAGCGTTATGGTCTCTGTCTAAAATCAGACCACAATCGGTACAATCATGGACTCTTACAGATAGTGCTTTCTTGACAATCGAACCGCACCCGGCGCATTTCTGGCTTGTATAGTGGGGGTTGACTTTCGTAAACTGCTTGCCGGCACTTTCAGCCTTGCTTTGCAGCTTCAATCGAAAGCGACCCCACCCTGCGTCCGAGATGCTCTTAGCGAGGTAATGGTTCTTGACCATGTTCTTAATTTGGAGGGTCTCAACAGCTACTTCGTCGCACCGCTCAAGGATAGAATGTGCCGCCTTAAACTGAAAGTCTTTCCGTTGGTTCGCAACGTGTTCGTGGCAACGGGCAACAGTATCACGTTGTTTCGATCTACGTTTGCTTCCTTTCTTACGGCGTGCGAGTATCTGTTGATGTCTAGCAAGTTTCTTTTCCGCCTTACGGAAATGGCGGGGGTTCGGGATTTGTTCGCCATCCGAATCAACGACAAAGGCGTTAAGCCCCACATCAATGCCGAGTGTCGTTTGAACGGGGACTTCAATCGGGGCCGGAACCTCAACGACGATTGTGGCGTGCCAACCGGACGCCTTCTTGGAGAGGGTCAACGTCTTAATTTTACCATCGGGCAACGGTCGATGGTATCGAATCTTCAGGTGTCCGACTTTCGGGACAACTATACGGGCAAACTTCCTATGGACATTGCGAATCAAATTGTTAGACAGGTGACTAAAGGTCATCGACCTATACCGTCCTTCGCCTTTGAAGCGTGGGAACCCCGGTTCACCACCTGTTTTGATACGGCGAAAGAATGCTTTGTATCCTTTATCCAAACGGCGAATCGTATCTTGGAGAACGTCGCTATGGAGACCGGCAAACGATGTCGATTCTTGTTTCAGGTCAGGCAAAGCGTTCGCTTGTGTCGTCCACTTTACCGACTCGCCGGTGTTTTTGTAGGTCTCTATACGCCATGCAAGGGCTTGGTTGTAAAGGTGTCTCAACAATGCCAACCAAACGGTAAAGGTGTTTCGTTGCTTGGTTGTAGGATACGCACGATATTCATAAGTCTTTTTCATTATTTTACCTGCAAAATCAACTAAAAAAGGAGCGCAGTGGAAACCCCACGCTAAAGCATGGGGTTTCCACTGCGAAGATTTTGATGAAATTGCACACCGAAAGCTGCGCTACTCACTCTCATTACTCTGGTTGATCCCTTTTCGGCGTGTATAGAACTTCGGGGTCTCCTGAAACTTATTGCGATAATAGGTGACGGTTCGGCGGGCAATTTTTGTATCGTATTCCCGTTCAAGGATGTCTGCAAGTTCAGCGTCGCTGTACGGTTTTTTACGCTTGCCCGATGCCAATTCTTGGTGTTCTCGCACCGCGATTAAGCGACGAACAACCTCCCCTTTACTCTGACAAAAGAACTTGAGAGGTAGGACACCTGTGGACGTATCAATACGTTTGTCCTGCAGAATGCGGCTGACGGTGGACTCGTGTTCGCCGGACTCTCTAGAGAGTTGGGCTTGGCTCAAAGGCTTGAGATGCAGTTCATCTCCACTGACGAAGTAACGGTACTGGTACTCGTAGAGAAACATAACGATACGGAAGGTAAGGCTTTTGCGCTGATTGATGAGGCGGAGTTGGTCGAGCAGCTGCGCTGTTTCTTTGTCAGTTTCTTGATCGCTAGGGATTTGGATCTGGTAACGAGAATTATACTCGATTTCCGATGAAACGTGAATTTCTGCGCGGGGCGGATCGTTGAGTTGTCGCACCGTTGCCACCGTCTGGGGAGGTTGACTCGACGACGCGGGTGTATTGACAACTATGACCTGCGCTGAGCTCGCAATCTGGACTCGATCTACAAGGTCACGAATGTCACGGACTGCACTTAGTGGAACCCCCAACTCATCAGCGATATCCTCTGATTCAGCACTTGCATTCATAAAATATTCGACAAACTCTGACCGCGTGATGTCGTATGTCTCTGTCAGCTTGGCGAGCTCTTCATACGGCTCTGCCGATTCGAGCGGCGTTTGTGCCGTTGGAGGTTCTCGGAATTCCGGATCGTCGAGGCGCAGATGAAACCCAGGATCATCCTCGTACCCCGCCCAAGATCGTTTGAGATGACGGCAGTATTCAAGCGCATGGAGAAGCCGTCCGCGCGGCACTCGATATTTAACCGCCAATTCCACGATGTGTCGCCGTGCATCCTCGCGGAAAAAATCGCGCTGCCAATCGCTACGTTCCTCAATCTCGAACTCCCGCATAAATTCCACAAACTGACGGTCTTGGAACTCCTCATACAGATGACGTGGAATCCGTCCCTGAAAACTGGTTTTTCGGATGTGCCCTTCCTCAACCAAACGCTGAAAGGTTTGCTGCGATTCGACCTGCCGTACATATTCCTGAAACTCCTGCTCATCTTGTGTCAACAGATCGAGATACGCGTCAGGGGGACGCACAGACCTTATAGTGGGCACAACTGAGATTTGCGGTCTCGGTCCGATAATACGCATACGCACTCCCTCGCTTAGAACCTGTTTGAAAAAGAAAACTGCTACTCAAAAGTTAATGTTTATGTTAAACCATTGGAGCAGTAAAATACTGACCTAATGAAAGGCATAAACATGACTATACCAAAGTATCCTACTGATCTGACCGATGCCCAGTGGGACAAACTGTTCCCCTATTTGCCAGAACCTTCACCCATAGGTAGACCTCTCAAATGGGAGATGCGCTCAATTATCAACGCTATTTTTTACGTAGTCAAATCAGGGTGTCAGTGGCGAATGTTGCCGCATCAGATGCCACCGTGGCAAACGGTCTATTCCCACTTCAGAAAGTGGAAAACTTTAGGCACATGGGTTATGATTCATCAAGCACTTCACGAGCAAACCCGTAGTGATATTGGCAAATCCCCGTCACCTACAGTGGCTATCATTGACAGCCAATCGGTCAAGACGACCGAACTGGCAGATAGTAGAGGGTTTAATGCGCATAAGAAAATCAAAGGTCGTAAACGCCATATAGTCACTGATACAATTGGCATTCCATTGGGAGTCAAGGTCACTGATGCCAATGTCAGTGATAATCGAGTCGCAATAGAGTTACTAAACGAGGTCTTTAGTTGGCAGATAACGATTCAGTTAGTCTGTGCCGATGCTGGCTATCGCGGAGAATTAGGCGAATGGTTATATTTGACGCATCAGTGTCAATTGGACATCGCTCCATCTCTTAGGCAATCGGGATTTGTGGTCGTCCCATTGCGTTGGATTGTGGAGCGCACCTTTTCTTGGTTCGGTTGGTTTCGCCGATTGACTTTGGACTATGAACGCTCCGCTGAAACCGCTGAGGCTATGGTCTATATTGCTTCCATTTACTTGATGCGAAACCGTATCAAATGACTTTTAAAACAGGTTCTAAGTACCACTTTATGTATAGACATCTAAGTTCATGTAAAAAAAGATATAAAGCATCCGCGAATTAACGCAAATCTACACAAATAAAAAAGAAAGACAAAAGACGGGCAGCCACAAGTTTCTTAATGCAAGCACCTACGATTGCTGTTGCACGATTTCTTTACATGAACAAACATCTATAGAGTAGCAAGCCATTAAGCAAACGTCAACCCGAAAACGTTTAATTGTCGACGACTAGGGACGGGCACCAAATCTCTCTACTAGGGATCGGCACAACGGCAAGAATAGCACAACCACTGTGATGATAAGAATGACTAGTGTGATGGGGCGAGTCCATAGAAAAGAGAGATTGCCATCGTTGATGAGAAGCGCACGCCTCAGATTTTCTTCAAGCAATCCGCCCAACACAAACCCAAGCAGCATCGGCGCCATCGGAAAATCGAGGAGCCGAAAAAAGAGAGCGCAGGCGGCAAATCCCACCATCAAATAAATATCAAAATCATTGAAAGAAACCAAGTAAACGCCGATGAGCGAAAAGAAAAGGACAAACGGGACGAGAAACGGTTTCGGCACAGCGAGTAGCCGGGCGATATAAGGGATCAAGGGTAGGTTCAGAATCAACAAAACAATGTTCCCCAGATACATCGATACAATCACTGACCAGAACACATCGGGCCGTTCCGCAAACAGACGGGGACCCGGTTGCACACCGTAAGAAATTAGCGCGCCTAACATTACGGCGGTTGTCCCGGATCCTGGAATCCCCAAAGTGAGCAACGGCACAAACGACCCCGTCGAAGCCGCATTATTCGCTGTCTCTGGTGCCGCGAGTCCTCTTAAGCTGCCTTTCCCAAATTGAAGTTTTGCTTTCCCTTTTGCGAGCGCCTGTTCCATCCCGTAAGCCAGAAACGAGGCGATTGTCGCGCCGGCACCGGGCAGCACACCGATAAAGAAACCCAATACAGAAGATCTGCCAACGCTTGGCGCGATTTCTTTGAATTCCTGTTTTGAAACCTTAAGGCTGCCGAATTTTTCCGTGACAGCGGTTTGGGCAGCGTTAGATATTTCCCCCGGCTTCAGCACCGAAATGAGGGCTTCAGAAAGCGCGAAGGTCGCCATAGCGAGCAGCAGAAAACTGATACCATCGATCAGGTCAAGCTGTCCCAACGTGAAACGCTGAATCCCCGTCGAATTATCTGTGCCGACGGTGGATAACATCACGCCCAAGATCGTCATCAGGGCAGCCTTCAGGAATTGACCCTTTCCCGTAAAAGCGGAGACAGCCGTGAGTCCCATAACCATCAGCGCAAAGTAATCAGCCGACTGGAAACTCAGCGAGACGACCGCAAGTGCCGGTGCCGCGAGTAGCAGAAACATGGCACCAATCGTTCCGCCGGCAAATGATGAATATGCGGCGGTGGCGAGTGCCTTTCCTGCCTTTCCCGCCTGTGCGAGGGGATAGCCATCGAAGGCAGTTGCAACGGTCCCGGCAACGCCCGGCGCATTCAGCAGGATTGAAGATGTTGATCCACCAAAAACAGCTCCGTAATAGACACCCGCCATGAGAATCAACCCCGATGACGGCTCAAAACCGTAGGTTATTGGAATCATCAGAGCGATTGCGGAGATTGGACCCAATCCGGGCAACATGCCGATAAACGTGCCGGCAAAAACGCCCAAGAACACCATCAAAACATTGGTGAGGGTAAATGCGGTCGAGAGTCCCGTCATTACCCCTTCTAATACCATTAGCTTAACTCCAAGTTGTTAGGTTCTGTTGACATTTCATCGCAATTAGACAATCAAGGGAGATCTACAGACGCATGATCCTTCGTAGGGGTTGGGTCTCCCAACCCTTTGGTCACACATCAGAAACGATTTCGGACTGCTAATTGACTCACCTATATGGTTGGGGGGGGGCCAACCCGCGCTAGTCAATGGGTGAGGGGATCTCGCCCCTACGATTACGGACACGCCTCGCATAAATGTCAACACGCCCTAGTCACAAGCTAATCTGCCCCCAAGAAGTGCAGCACACCGGGCTCAAGGTAGATCCTCAGCAGTTGTGTCAAGATGAACCAGAAACCAACGGTCATACCGATTGAAACCAACAGCATCAGCTTGATTCGTCGCTCTCCCATCGCCCAAAATCCGCCTGAAAGAAAAAGCATAGTCGAGATTAAGAATCCAAGGGGTTTAAGGGTTAATCCGTAACCGGCCATCAGTAGAAAGAGAAAAGCTGCACACCTCCAGTCCAATCCCTTAAAGGCAGTTGTGAGGGAAACTTCATCCCCATCACGACCGATACGCCGGGCGGCAGGAAGAATTAATATCAGCAGGGATGCAACAATCCCCATTGCACTCAACGCTATCGGTAGGCTAGAGGGAGTCACGCCAGAGTCTTCGATTCCCGGTGCCTCTGGAATATTGAGTGCCATTGCACCGTAAACTATTGAAAGAATGAGGATAACAAGTGCTCCCATTTTATCTTTTGTCATCAACTCTCCGCTTTGAGTATTGTATACCCTTCCATATAATTCCTATCGTTACCATCAGAATTGAACAAATGACATTATTCCAGAAAGCCAAGTTCACCCATCAATTCACCAATGACCTTTTCCTGCCCTTCCAAAAAGGTGGAGAATTCCTTCCCCGGTTTGAAGAGGTCCTCCCAACCGTTGCGCACTCGCACCTTTTCCCACACCGGCGTTTCATACATCTTTTTAAGCACATCGGCGTAGGCGGAAACCTGTGTTTCAGACAGCCCCGGTGGGCCGAAGAAGCCGCGCCAATTGACAAAAGTGGCATCGTATCCCAACTCTTTCAAAGTTGGAACGTTAGGAACGGAGGCAGAGCGTTTCTCCGCAGTAATAGCGAGGATGCGAACCTGTCCTGCCTTGTGTTGCTCCAGTGCCTCACCCAACCCGGTCGATAAAATCTCTGTCTCCCCGGAAAGCAACCCAACAAGTGCCTTACCACCACCATCGTAAGGGATGTATCGCACTGCTTTGGGATCCCCGCCCGCCGCCTTAAGCGCCAGTGCGACGACTAAGCCATCCATGCTGCGTCGCCCCGACCCACCGCCAACTCTGAGTTGGCGCGGATTCGCGCGAAAAGCGGTAACAACATCCTCCCAACGCTGGAACTCCGAATCGGGACGGGTAGCAAACACGCCGTAGTCCGCGATTACAGCAGCAACAGGGGTCAAATCTCGAAAAGTGTGCGGAAACACCTTTTGCAAAGAACGGATAAGGATTGGGGTCGAATTAACCAGCAATGTCCCCTGCTGGCGTTTCGCTGTTTTGATAAGATATGCAATTCCCTTTCCGCCGCCACCACCGGACATATTCTGATATGACGCACGCTTGATGAGTTTCGACTTCGTTAAGGCTTCACCGACACCGCGAGCGGTTCCGTCCCATCCGCCACCGGCACCCGCGGGGATGAGGAAATGGATTTTGTCTATCTCTGTATCTGCATAAACCCCCCCGGCAAACATCCCCCAAACAGGCAGGAATATGCTGAGAATCAGAAGCACTGTGTAGAATATATTCGCTGAATTTTTCATCATATCTCCATAGAATCAGTATATCACTGCATCGTCTCAACTGCGCGATCCTTTATATCATAGAAGGAAAACCTTAAAATTTCAAGTGCCCAATACCGTCCTTACGCTTATCTATGTATTTGCATCTCTCTATCAATATACCTTTTTTGATTGATGGAAACTCTAGTGTCTGCTACAATTTATACTATCTGAACGGTTCTGAGCAGGGGATTCATATTTTGATGTCCTCAAGCAAGAGGAGTGGAGATTATGATTGTAGTCACAGGAGCTGCGGGACGACTTGGCAGACGCGTCGTCCAACGCCTCATCGGAAAGGGATATGATGTATTAGGAACAGACCGTGTGCCGTATAGCGAGTCGCCATCGCCGTTTGTTGAAGCGGATCTCTGCAACGCCGAGAAGACAGCGGAACTGTTGACGGATGCGGAGGCGGTCATTCACATGGGCGCGATTCCAGGACCTAGGAGTGATGCTCCACATGAGGTTTCCGAAAACAACGTCCAGAGTACATTCAATATCTTCTGGGCGGCGGCGGAGAAGAAACTCCGTCGGGTGGTGTTCTCCTCCAGTGCCTTTGCCATGGGCTGGGCGCACGATCCACGCGCCTTTGTGCCGTTGTATCTCCCCCTCGACGAGGAACACCCGATGATGCCATTTGAACCTTATGGATTGTCGAAGCGAATCGGCGAGTGCATCGGCGAAATGGTTGCCCGAAGTTCGACAACCTCTGTGGCAAGTCTCCGCTTCACGAATGTTGTTCCGCCGGAGCGACAGGCTGAGTTTCCCTTGCCCGCGCCCACACCCGACAGTCCAACCACGCTGGTGATGTGGGCGTATGCGGATCCCCGCGACGTAGCGGACGCCCACGTGTTAGCACTTGAGGCAGATCTGAAGGGACACGAACCATTTTTGCTCGCTCAACCGACCACTCGATTTCGTGAACCGACAACCGAGTTGATTAAGCAAAATTTCGGGGATAGCGTCGAGATTCGTGGAGAGCTCAAGGGCAACGCGAGTGTTATCAGTACAGAAAAGGCGCAGCGGATGCTTGGTTTCAAACCGAGGCAAGGCTGGAATCAGTGATGTCACTAAACCCCTTGATGAGATCCCCACGAGCAATGTGATAGTACACGATTTATCACCTCAATGTTCATAGAGGAATAGCATAATGAATGAGCAAGAAAAATACCTTTTTGATCTCAACGGTTATCTGGTTGTCGAGAATGTCTTAACCCCTGATGAAGTGGCGTTGTGCAATGAGGCAATTGACCGCCATGCAGCTGACATCCGCGAACGAGTCGGGGAACTTTCGTTGTCAAGAGATTCCAAAACCTTGGAAGGCATTACCGGACGCGGCGACCTCGGCGGGATGTTGAGTTGGGAACAGCCGTGGTGCGAGCCGTTCCGGAATATGCTTGCCCACCCGAAAATTGTGCCGTATCTTCACGGCATCTTGGGAAAGGGATTCCGTATGGATCACAATCCCGGACTGATCACCATGCGCAAAGGAGCGGAAGGGCATGTCTTCCACGGCTCCTCTGGTCCCGGCTTCGATCCACATCAGTATTACATTTTCAAGGACGGCGGGATGCACTGCGGATTAACCGTGGCGGCGTGGCAACTTGCCGATGTCAATCCGGGAGATGGCGGGCTCTGCCTGATTCCGGGGAGTCACAAGAGCAACTTCGCTTGCCCTCCTGAAATGAAACGCTATGAGATGTATCAAGAGCATATTCGGCAGATTACGGGCAAAGCCGGCGACGTTGTCATTTTTACGGAAGCCACCACACACGGAACGTTGCCTTGGACAGCAGATCATCAACGTCGTTCTCTGCTTTACCGATACTCGCCGGGAAATCTGGCTTATGCCAAAGGTTATTTCCCTACATGGCCCGAGTCAATGCTCGAAGGATTGACGCCGGAACAGAGAGCAGTATTGGAACCACCTTATCACACACGGCTAGACCGTCCGGTTCTGGAGGAGTAGCTACCTCCTCACTGAACGCCCCTTGACGATAATACCAAAATCGTTGAGGATATCTCACGCTTCAAGAAGCAGATCGGCTATTCGGCGAACTCGTCGTAAATCGCTTTGGAGATGGCAGCAAGACTGGCATCTACGCTCAGTCGATCGCCAGCCGTTATCTGTTTCGCCATAATCGCCACGGTGTATGGTCCCGTAGATGAAAATACGACTCCGACATCGCACCGGACGCTGTGGTAGCTGCCCGTTTTGTGGGCGACCACCGTTCCCGGAGGAAGCGCGTACGGAATAACCGTGCTAAGCTGCTGACGCTTGAGGATATCCAAGACCGCCTCACGGGATTGGGACGAGAGGATATCGCCATCGTAAATTAGCTCCAACAAGCGACACATATCGTTAGGTGACGACACATCGGACTTCTCTTCGGAGAAACCGTCATCCTCTAAGACAAACTCCCCCTTTTTCAAACGATCCGACACCAACTGATAGGTGTGCGCGGGATTTTCCACGTCAAGTCCAGTGATGCTGTAGAGCAGTTCCCGGCACGGCATCGGAATATGGGTGTGGGTCAATCCGAGTTGCCGCATCGTGTTATTGATGTTATCCCCTCCAACCCGGTTGTAGAGTATATCGGTGGCGGTATTATCGCTGATGATAATCATAAGCATCGCCAAGTCGTGAACCGTCGGCTGAAGCCCAGATGAAAGCTCCTTGAGGACGCCGGACCCAGGCACCCGTAAAGCGTCGGTCAGGTCAATGCGTTGATTCATGTCGATGATGTCCGCATCAACCTGTCGGTACAATTCTACCAATAGTGGTACTTTCAAGGTGCTAGCTGTGAAGAATACCGCCTCGGCGTTATGGGAAACGCGCTTGTCTGTCTCCAGATGTTTTGCGGCAACCCCGACAATCCCACCTGTCTGAGCCGTAAAATCTTCGATTGCAGACATCACACCTGATTCAGCCATCTTAGTCCTCCATTTATTCACTTCGTAGGGAACGATGGGCGTTGTTCCGCGCCTAAAATCGCTCCTGTAGCAATTTGGTAATTGGATTGGGACGACTGTAATATTTTCGCGTGGTTTCGTCCTTACTTTCCGAAAGTCGGCGCGGGAAAATAGTATAATTGCTCAAGTAGCGGTCTGTTGTACGACCACAATAAAGATGAATGGTTCGGCGTTCTGCGGAGGTTTGCCGGACATTGCCGGCGTGGAACATTATCGCGTTGAACAAGACAGCGGTGCCGGCGGTGCCGGTGATGTGATCCGCTTGCGTGAGATCGTAAGCGTCGAGCGGTTGTTCCCTAGTATGTCCCGAACCGGGCAGTACGCTAAAGGTATGCGTTGTGTCGTCCACATCGTTCAGGTAAAAGACAACGGATATATACGGGGTGGAGTGGGGAATTTCACTCGCTCCACTACCGACATCGCGGTGCCAACGGCAATTGGTGGGACCATCGAGATTGGGACGACGGATGCGTACTGAATGTTCTTCCGCACATAAATCGGGTCCCATAATCGCCTCGAGCAACGGCAACAACCGAGGTGGACGCATGGTGAAGTCAATTTCCGGGTGTGTAATTAGCAGATGGATATTGAGTTGGTAATGTCCGTCTTCCCGCTCAAACCACATCGCCGGGTTTTCGACGAGATCACGATCTATGATTTCGTTGATGGTACGAACCTCGTCGGTGGATAAAGCGTCAGGCACAACAACGTAATCGTTTTCCTGATAAAATTCCAATAACTCTTTCATGGGATTGTTCCTTAATTGATGCGCAACTATAACCTTAAATCACAGCAAGGAAACGAAATGAACCAAGAACTCATTGAACGCTGGCAGGTAGAATTTGAAACAGCAGATGTAGAGACGATTCGACAGATGCTTGCTGAAGCACCGGAATTAGTAAACGTGAAAGTGAATCACACATCACCGAATGGGAGAATCAGGCAGTGGGGACCGCTCTTCAGTGCAAGTATCAACCTCAAAAGTCTCGGTAAAGTCAAGGCACTTGTAGAAGCAGGTGCGGACGTAAACAACAGCCAACTCGGAACACATTGGCCCAGCAATGATTACGATATTAACCGGTATCTCCTCAGTCAAGGAACGGACATCAATCAACCGTGCTATCTTGGGTTTCATGCAGTCGGCGTCACTAACTTCGATTCTTTTCTGCTCATGGTAGAAAACGGACTGGATCCGAATTTCGCATGGGCCCACAACGGTGAAACTTTGCTCCATGTCCAGTCCCGCCACGATGACGACACCCATCTCGCGCAAGCCTACATTCTGATCAGAGCAGGTGCAGATGTCAATGCACAAGCGTTGAGTGGGCTTGATGACGAACCCATCATGGATAACGAGCATTTCGTGCAATACGGCAAGGAGACACCATTACATTTCGCCGCCCGGTTGGGCAATTTGCGGATGGTTCGGATGCTGCTCGACCACGGTGCCAATCCATCGCTCAAAACGGTCAGCCGAAGGAGTGAGCCGAAGGAGTTCATCGAATGGACGGATGAAGTTACATCGTTGGTCTGGCCCCTACGCGAATTTAAGAGAGTATTGTTTCAACCCTATGAAGGAGAGACGCCTCTCGACATGGCGTCGCGCAAAGGCAATGCGGAAATCGCCAATACGCTCAAGCGATAATTGCAAATGAGTCCGTCGAACCTAGTCCGACCTCTGAACAAGAAAGACTATTGTTCTGAGCCGTGTTGGCGAAGGATACCGATGATCTTGGTTCTGCCGGTTTTCACCTTTTCTTGATCCACTTTTATTTCTAACAACCCTGCGATAAACTTAGTGGCTTCCCAATTCACCGCCGAGACATCAAGCAGGGTTTCGCTCTTGTAGTTCTTTGGGTTGACATCTGCGCCCTTCTGAATCAGCAGCTCGGCGATTTCGGCGTTGCCGAGAAACGCTGCGCTGTGCAACGGCGTGCTACCATCCCGACTCTTCGCATTGACCTCCGCACCTTTTTCGATTAAAAATTTAGCGATTTCCGTATCGCCCAGAAGTGCCGCCCATGACAAGGCAGTTACTCCAAATTCACTATCCTCGGCATCAATATCCACACCGTTTGCCAACTGCTCCTTGACGGCTCGAAGATCTCCACTTCTGACGGCATCACATAGTGCACTGCTCTCACTCCTTGTGTTTGTCGTTGCACCGTGTTGATGGAGCAGCTCAACAACTTTGGCTCTACCGGTTTCTATCTTTTTTCCATCGACTTTTATCTTCAGCAATCCAGCAATGAAGCGAGTGGTCTCCCAATCCACCGCTGTAGCATCTAGAGGTGTACCGCCCTCCCAATTCTTGATATTGATATCCGCGCCGTTTTCAAGCAGCAGTTCAGCAGCTTCGTATTGACCGAGAAAAGCGGCGCTGTGCAATGGTGTCCCACCATCCCGATTCCTCGCGTTGACCTCCGCTCCCGCCTCAAGCAGCAGGGCGACAACCTCAGTATGCCCGAACAACGCAGCCGATGATAGGGCTGTCGAACCGAAGGTACTATCCTTGGCATTGATATCCACGCCTTTAGCCAAGTGTCCCTTGATCGCTTTGATGTTTCCGAATGCGGCAGCACTCCAAATGTCGTTTCCGGGACGTTTTGCTTGTCGCTTGGACCAATCATCTTCTCTCGTAACGAATGGCTCACTTGGGACCGCTCTCCATTCCGGCATTCCGTTCGCAATCTCCTTCGCTATATCCGCACGACGTTCGCGGATAAATCTTCGTGTCTCTTGCAGTGCCGTTGTACGAGAATAGGTTCCTCGTTCGCCTTTATCACCAAAGAGGCGTTGGACATCAACTACGTGCGGTTTGACCATCGCGTCGATACGGTCAAATTCGGCTAACAGTTTCGCTTCATTCCAATGGTTTTCAAGAATATCCATCAGCGTCTTGGCGTAACGCTCTCGACTGGACTTTTGTTGATAAAGTTTATGAGCGAGCAAGCCTCGGGTCTTCACAGAGATAGGCGCACCGGCTTTGTTGTGGTGTTGAAGTTTGCTGTGCTTGCTAAAGAGCGAGTCGGCACCCCAAGGTAGGAAGTGAAATTTGTCGGTATCCGGGTTAAGATAGATGAAAAAGTTGTTGTTGTTGCCGGAGTACCCGTCCCAAAAACCGAGCAGCCCCTCTATCGCCCAAAATGTGTAGAACGTATCGAGGTCAACCAACTCACCGATTGCTTCCTCAATGTTTTTGCTATCACTGTTGAGAACCTCAATGAGTTGCTGAATCTTCTCCCGTCCCGGCGCGTCAGCCCCAGTTTTGCGCTCGAAACTGCCCAGCCATCCCTCGTAAAAATCGACGTAGGGACCTTCATACAGGGTGCCGTCGTCAGTGCCGAAGGCACGCCTGAGAAATGATTTGCGAACCGTCTCTACATGCGAATAGACACCGAGGTTCACCCCGTTGACTGTTACCTTCGCATACGCGCATCGGGGTGCAGGTGAGCCGGCGGCATTAAACAGAGCATAGCCCATAAATTGGCTCACCAAACTGATGTCCTGCTGGTTGTTGTTGAGCGTTAGGTTGGTCAAGCCCTCGATCTCGGCGTCTTTGTCGGTGTGATTCAGCTTGATTTTGAGTGAGGGGCGCGTGGTATTTTGGGAACCGAGGAACCCTTTCTTGCGAAGTCCAACGTTGGGAAATAGCACACCATCAATGGTCACACTCGCATCAACGTAGGTGTAAGGTGCTTCAGGTGGTGCGACTTTGCGGCTTTCATGCAGCGCCGAGAAAAAATCCCGCGACTGATAGCGGATTGTATCCCAATCCTTATCTGCAACCGTGATTTGTACATCCAGCACCCGATCGGTTGGGAAGATGTCGTCTGAGGTCAGTTCCTTCGCTAGCAGACCGTTTACACCAACCCAAAAGCAGAGTGCTGTCACCAATCCAATATTCAATGTTGTTCGACCTAATCTCACTTTTTCGATCCTTTCTGAAAATATCTTCGCCTGCTATATTGACGCAATCTATCCAAAGCATGAAAAATAGTTTTCTTTCATCTGTAGGTATAATAGCACAGTTCGACTAGTGGATCAACAGATTTGTAATTCGGCAAATGCGACGGATAAGTTCGTCACCCCATCGAACAACTATGGAAATCGTCTCTCCAGCAATTACGCCGCTCAACGTCAAGACCCTTTTATTTTCGGGTGATGTGAGTGCAGATTTTTTTTGAACACGACTATTGGCTTCGCTGTCTTGCGTGTAAGATGTTATCTTTTTATGTCAAGAGTGCCATGCTTTTTTTGAAACTTTCATTCGGATAGCGGTGTGTTTTGAACTAGAAAAGGAAGGGCTACAAATGTTTAAGTCACATTCAATCAAATGGATAATTTCATTTGTAAAAGACTCAAGAAGACATAACTACCGTCACAATGAAAGGAAGGCTCTCTTATGATGTTGCGTGTTATAATGGTTATGTTCCTACTGTTCCCCCTTACTGCGTTTTCTCAAAGCAGTTTATACAGATCAACTCCGGCGAAAAGTGCGTTAGGTATAAGTCTCAGCTTTCTTGATAATGGAAAAATTCTCGATGGATATCTTGTCTCCCCTGTTGATAATAGCACTCAAGCGATTTTTGGCGCTGGCATTAGATTGCTGGATAACGAGGACCTCAATGAAACCAGCCCTCCGTCACCCTCCGGTGTAGTTGCACTTGAGAAGACAAGTGAACTCGGAACGACAGGGCTTCAGGCCTTCTTATCAGGTGGGTTTATGGCTAGTTCTAGAAAGTACGTTTCAAGTGAGACTAATATCACGAGTCTTAGCACTGTGGATTTGACCCCCTTGGGCGGTGCGGGCATTTTCAAGCGCCTAAAAAGCTCTTCAGAACTGGTGATAACACCTAGTTTCGGCGTCTACTATGCATATACTTGGAGAACAACAACAGATTACAGGGTGTCAGAGGAAACAATTACGACGGAGTTCAGTGATTTTTCGGGCACCGCTGGCTTGCAACTCGATATTGCGCCGGAGGTCAGTGTGTGGAGTACATTAACCTTTTCTTTTGATAACCCTGAAACGATTCTCCGTGTTGGTTTTAACTGGTACTAGAAGGGGAGCTTATGATATTATGTGCGCTGTTGATTTGCTCGTTCTTATCTAACCGTTCCATCAAAATTGTAAAGTAGCTATTCGTCTCAGTCTATCAGCCCAAAAGTATCCACAAAATCTAGCACCTGAAACGTGGAAGAAATCCCACCCAATCAAGAGTATAAGTCTTATTGAATGCACGATATTCTCATCCCTGAACGGATCGCGACCAACTGCCGCCAGACGGTTGAGGGTGCTGCTTGGCTATATCAATTACCCAGAGCTATCACCGATCTCAAGCAGCGGTGGTCATTGACTCTTAGTCCACCATTTGAAGAAGAAGCCAGTTGTTCTTGGGTTGCCCCCTGTGTTCGACAAGACGGAACACCTGCCGTGCTAAAACTCGGCTTGCCTCACATGGAGGCAGAAAACGAAATCGACGGTTTGCTTTTTTGGAACGGCGATCCAACTGCCTTCGTTTTAGAAGCAGATCTTGAACTTAACGCGATGCTGCTTGAACGTTGTGAGCCCGGCACCACCCTACGAGGACAACCTGAGAACGAACAGGATCAGGTCATTGCAAAACTGTTGAGAAGACTGTGGCGGGTGCTACCTGAAGCACATCCGTTTCGACCATTGTCAGAAATGATTGCTGCGTGGGCAAAGGAGACGTTAGAAAGAATAGACCGTTTGCCTGACGCAGGACTCGCCAAGGAGGGATTACGCATTTTTGAAGTGCTGCTACATGATGCACCTAGTGATGTACTGTTGGCGACTGACTTACACGCGGGGAATGTACTTCGAGCGCGACGTGAACCGTGGCTCGTTATTGATCCCAAGCCGTTTTACGGCGATCCAGCTTACGATGCGACCCAGCATCTGCTCAACTGTAAAGAACGGTTACACTCAAAGCCGATTGCGACAATCAGCAGATTTGCAGGCCTACTCGGTGTGGACTCCGAACGCGTTCGGCTTTGGACCTTCGCTCGGTTAGCGTCAGCATCATGGGGAGATTGGCATAAATCGCAGGATCTCGCACGGAGGCTGATGTCAGCGCAGATTGAATGAGATTGAACGTGATGGACAGAAGCCCAATTGACTTGGGACAGCGGAGGCTAACCTCAGAGAGGAGGGTATGTTCAGGAATGGCAGATCAGACACCCGGACTCGACCAGAATCAACTTCATTTCTTGAAAACTTTCGGCTATGCCGTTCTTCGGAAACTCCTGAAACCGGACGAACTGGAGATTATTAGGCAAGAACACCGTGATGGGTTGGCAGCCGCATTTCCAGACGAACCTTTCGATGGGACGCTGGGACAGTGGACGCGAATGATGAATGAGGAAACGCCCTTTTTCGCGTCGCTCACTGAAGATCCTCGCTTCCTCACTCCTGCACAGCAGATATGCGGCAAAGATGTCCTCGGTAACGGCACCGACGCTCACTTTAGTGTGGGCAACACCGATTGGCATAGCGATAGCAATTGGCAACGCAATTCAGAGGAGGTGCAGCTCGCCGTCAAGTACCATTTTCATCTCGACCCTGTGACGGCGGGAACCGGTGCCTTACGTTTCATTCCGGGGTCACATCTATTGAGGGGTGCTGAACGGGAGATGTTTCAGGAGGCTTTAGACAAGGTGCCCCTTGAAAGTGTTCCTTGCCAAGCCATTCCGACGCAGCCGGGAGACGTTATCCTCTTTGATATTCGGACTTGGCACGCCTCGTTAGGTGGAATGCCCGGCCGGCGAGTCTGCAATGCGGAATACTTCCGAAATTCGGATACGACCGAGGGTATCGAACTGCTTCGGGAGATTGCGCGACTCCAATCCGGCTCGCGCAACGCGCACCAATTTCTCTATCCCAAGAATTGGCTAGCGAATCCGCACGGCAGCTCGGTGAGACAGCGATGGATTGACCGCTTTCTGGAGATCGACTTTCTCAATCAACCCGGCGTGGGGGAGATGTAATGGGTAAAACGGAACAGGAAAATAAAAAACCGCCATTTCCCGCCCTAACGGCTGCACAGCGGTTGCATTTTGAAATCTATGGCTACGTGGTAATCGAAAAGCTGCTTGACGCAAATGAGGCCGCTCGGATCCACGATGCGCTGCAGAATCTGAAGCGTAGGTTTGAAGCAACAGGCAATCCGTATAACACCAGCTACAAGGGGTGCAGCGCGTCGGGGAAGGAGTACGCTTGGGCGGGACCACGTCTCCATTTCAATCACCTGATTGAAGCGGATGCAGCGTTCCTCGCATACGCCATCCATCCCCGGGTCGTCGGTATCGCTCAGGAAGCTGTGGGGTGTGAGGTACGTCTGTCCGAATCGCAGGCAATCATCAACAACCGTCACCCAGAATTGGACATAAACAATCCACCGGCTTATATCTTTCACCACCAATGGCTTCGCCGGGCGGCTTACACGGAACATGGCTTGCATCACTTTGGGTTCGTGAAAACGCTCACCAACCTGACGGATATTGGACCTGGCGACGGCGGCACCGCCGTAATTGCTATTGCTGGTTCGCACAAGCTGCGTGTCGCATCAGAGCAGATGGTTGCAGCGGCAGAGGAAGATTCGTCCCTCATTCATCATATCGAAGCACCGGCAGGTTCAACCCTTCTGTTTGCAGAAACCCTTCTTCATGCGACGGGTCCCATACTGACAGACCGTGAGCGTGTAGTGATTATCAGTGGTTACATCTCTCGGAACCAGAATACACACTTAGTCAAAGTCCAACCGGAGTTCGCTGCTGCGCTGCCGGAAGACATTCGACCACTTATCACACCTTCCCCTATACAGCACGCCGGGGAAAGATACCGTGAACTTGGTGAGCCGGTGGGCAGCCGTACCGATGCCCCATTTGAGCCCGGCGGCTTTTCGCGGAATCCACAAGACTATCTCCAGGAAGAATCGGAAAAAGCCCAATGATGGAGTCCGTTTGTAACTATTCCCTTACTTCATCAACCGCCAACCCGACGAGTCAGCGGTCAGTCCGGCGTGCCCCTTATGGCGGTCGTATACCCTGTGCATCTCCTCAACCGTGTCGAAGTAACCCACGATGTGGGTAGCACTGAAGGACTCACCCGCTTTCACAGGCTTGCCGTGAATCTCTTCGATCATAACGATGATGTCCCCGGGGCGTTGGCTGCACCACGCCTCATAGACTACGGACGGTTCAAGCGTTAGACCCGCCAGCCAAGGGCCATCTTCATCCGCCTGCGTGTCGCGCAAGTGGTAGGCACGAATAAAATGTTCCGGGGTTCTGTTCAGGTCGCGACGATAGCCAAACTTCAGGTCCGGCGGGAACGGGGTGAAGAATTCACTGGACGGGATACGCACCCCGTTGGGACCGCTCAGGTAGCTGAGATAAATCTCGCTGAACGTATCGCCCCTTTCATGGCGGATACAGCCCGGCGTGTCGTTGCGGAGGAACATCTCCGGCGAATCGTTGACGCTGTCGATTTTGTCCATTAGCACGAAGAACCGTTCGCCTTGGGGAAACACGATCCGCTGTGTCCAGCGCGATCCGGCTTTGTGACCGGGGGCGGCGTATTCGTACTGATACGTGGTCGTGACTGCGATAAAATCTGCACCGTGGATTACGTCTGGTTGGACGGGTTTCATTCTGTGGCAGAGCTGCGGACCTTCGACCATGCGTTTACGGTGGCTGCTGCCGTGTGACATGCGTGTGTAGAATTGCCGGTCCGATTCGGTCTCGTTTTCGTGCCAAGAGTATCTGCCGACGCCGTGCCCGTCCGGGGCAATTATCTCATCGCCGTAGCCTTCGTCGCTGCCCGGTTCCATGAGCCAGTCGATGACCATTAACCCATCGCCGATTTCTCGGAAGCCGGTGGCTTTGTCGAGAAACGATCCCTTTTCGATTCCGGTCATCCACTGTTTAGGGTTCTTCTTGGGGATGACAGCCTCAAGTTTGTCGGTTTCGATTTTGATCGCGCGGTCGCTTTCGTCCACGCTTGCCCATACGGTATTTTGCATAGAATCTATCCTCTCTATGTCTTGCGCCTTCAATCTGCTAGGAGTGCTTCAATCAGCCAAATTAATGGCTGACCACTTATGAGACCTGAACCTCTAAAATTGTATTGCCAATTCCCAGCTTTATCAATCAGAATAAAAAATGGTATGGCTTTAATCTTATAGGCTTCTCGCACTTCCCGATGCGGGTCAAGCAAAATGGACCATGGTGGCTGATGTTCGTCCAAAAATTTCCGGACTTGTTGAGGGGTTTCCCCATCATTGACTCCCCAAACAACTATATCATCGGCTTTGCTGAATCGCTCGTGGACGATTTTGACTTCCGGAATCGCCATGTGGCATGGACCACACCACGAAGCACCAACATCAAGCAGAATAACCTTTCCACGCATCGCCGATAACGTATATGTCTCTCCCTCTAAAGTCTCTAAACGAAAGTCTGTCGCTTTCTTATTGAGTCTGTTCGCGATAAATTTCTGACGAATTTTTTCGCGATCCACGTTTTCTCTTATCCGGTATTCAACTTCGGTGTCCTTGAGAAAGGCTTCAAACGCGTCAGTGGTTTCCCCTTGCCCTATTTGATGATAGACGCGCTCCAAGCCTGCCTGGGCTTCGACGTGAGGGGTAGGCGCAAAGTGTGCATCGGCATAGTAACGCCTGGCCTTTTCCCATTCCTCTATTCCTTCTGCTGACCGTCCCAACATATAGAAATAGTTGATAGTTCTTTCGTCAAACCTTTCCGATAGGGATTCCAAAAAGTCCGGCGCGTTTGCTACAAGTTCATCATGAGCTTCTCTCCACCGTTCCTGCCGGAGGTAGATTTCACCGCGCAAACGCGCGATGTCCTTGTGCGCTTCCTCTACAGATCCTTTGTTGTTTTCGACAAGCCACTCCTGTTCCTCCTTTTCTTCCAATCTGGCTTCAGCACGCTCTAAAATCTCCAACGCTTTGTCCAATCGGCTGTTGAACTTGAGCCGCCATTTAACCGCTTCAGTATAAGCCCAGCCGAACCACTGCTGTGTCTCTTGACACCAAGAAAGATGGGCTTTTAAGAACCGGTCAATAAGTTCATCAAGCGAATCATCGCTCGTCAGCGAGCGATCCTCTTCGGCTGACCGTAGCATTTTTTCATGTGCCAACAAATACCATGATACTTCTGGAACGTCTGAGGCGGTACACTCATCAATGAGACGCTGATGATAGTGCCATTTTTGACGTGCATCTTGGCTCCGTGCAGCTAACCCGAACAATGCACTCTGATAAGCTTTGGTGCTGGGATATTGCAGCATCTTATCAAAAAGACTCATTGGAACATTCTTCGCGCCGCCGGGAAGGCATCTATATCCCCTGTAGGCAATTTCCAATAGCTCCGGGATTTCCGGGTATGTTTCTAGGAGAGATTCGATTTCAGGACGAACCCTTTTTCTCGCCTCCTCCGCTGGAAACATTTCGGTTATCAGCTCCCATCGCAAGCGATAAGCCTCCAAGTCCACCGGATTGGATTTCAGTGCACGTGCACTGATTTCTAAAGCCTTATCAAGTTCACCGGAGCGATGGTAGTTTTCAATCTGTGTTGCCAAATTTTGCTGATGATTATTATCTGACATTTGTCTGTCTCCTTTCAGGTGTTTGTAAGAGGTTCTTAAACCAGCCATAAATGGCTAAGTTTTTTTGCACCGATTGACATACAAACAACATACAAAAGAACAAAAACAGAAAGTCTTATATAGATCCGGTAAACCCTAGCATATTGGGGTTAACGCCTGCGGAACCATAGAATCACAAAGCCCATCAAAGCTAGGGAAAGTATTAATGGTGCACTTCGGATAGTCAACATCAACAGATAAAATAGCCATCCCGGATTGTTAGCATCTCTACCTAAAAAAATGGGGAACTCCATGTTCGGTTGTCAATGCCCAGCCGATTCGGTCAATAGAAGGAGAAACAGCCTTATAAACGCTAAAATCCATTGTGGCGAGGCCGATCCCGTCAATTATGATACCTATCTTCCATCTCCAAACGGTGTATTTTTTCCCGGAGTTCGGCATACTGTTCCCGTCTTTTATTGAACAAAGCCATCTCTTGGTCCAGCTGTTTTTTCAGTTCATTCAACTCAATAGTCAACTGAGATATCATCTCCTCATTGGCTCGTTCATCGGTTGACCCTGAAGGAATTCGTTTGTCTATCCTTTCGCCATCATCAGTGCTTTCATCCGCGTCAGACGTGACGATTTCTGGCTCCGAATCAGCATGGGTTCCTGGAACAGTAGTGTGCGTATTAATCGGTGTTGTAGGCAGAGCACTAAGGGTAGGCGGAGGAACAAGCAGTTCTTCATCCAACTGGTAAACCCAGTGACTCCCAAAGTAGCTCCCAATAACAATCAGCACCGATATTATCACTGCCCCCCAAACAACCCGCCAATTAAGTTTCATAGGAACCCCTCCTTGCAGACAGTCATACGTTCTCCTTGGGATCCCCGTTATTTGGTTAGTTTCTGTTGAATTTTTTTCCGTAGCTTTTCGTCTATTTCACTACGTTCTTCTGGCGTTGCTTGGCGATAACGGTCAAGCATTTTCTGCACATTACTTGACCAATTTTTTGGATTACGGCTTATGTCATTCTCACGACTTCGTGCCGATGCAGGCATGGAGGTAGATGACTTGGGTATTTCACGTGACGACGAACTCAATACATTTGCGTTGCGGACATTAAGAAATCGTATCAATGGGGCTTTCAACGTTAAAATCTCACCTGAAATATCTAGGCGGACTTGCCTTGATTCAATCGTTTCAACTGTTGCATCCTGAATCTTTTCACCTGTTGTTACATAATAGGTTTTGTTAGATCTGCTTTCTATTAGAAGTGCTTTAGCCATCTTGCCGTGTGACTCAATCAAAGTTGCAACCAGAACATAGTTGGGCTCACGGTTCGGTGCCTGCCACCCTAATGGGCGGAATAGGTTATTATCAACAATGACACGATAGAAATCCCGCTCCCTATCTTCTTCTTTGTCCCAATTGCTGCGTAAATCTGTACGTTCTTGGTTTTTGTCATGTTTATTACCTTGTGCACCTGTCCCGCTGCTTTGGCATATTAAGAATAATAGGCTCAGAACTAAAATAACAGTAATATTGCCTTTATGTTTTACTTCTCTTGTTTCCATTACAAATCTCTCTCACCTGATCTTTGTGTTCCCACTAAAACTGCTTGAATGATCACGTAATCAACTGGCTGAAATGTGCTTGGATAGATATTCCAGTTTCATGCAAATGATCCAGTATTTCCTATGACAACTTTTACGCTCAATATCGTTGTCCTCAAAATTTGGCATAGGAACAGACCACATTTTTTCAAAGTTGGTGCATCATGTTTCCACATGGCAGATCTCACTTTCAGATTGGTTCATCGGTATACGGTGCGGTGCGTTCTTTGGGCAGCCCACTCCTCACCAAAAGCCTTGAGTTTGGCATATTCGGGGGTTGACAGATAAAGATCTCCAAAGTGCTCTCTTGCAGGCCCTTCGCGCAAAAACACATATAACCCATAAAGACGCCCTTCAGCTTGGCGAAATCCATTCCATGCGATTGAAAACTCGGGCCAATTTTCTTGGCGTTTCAACGGTTCCAATCGAGCCTTGTGGTACGCCGCATCTTCAAATAACGGTTCAATTTGAGCAACGCTTTCATCAACCCGCACCCGTAGGTCTGTCAGATATTTCTCTACAAATCCTTCAATATCTTTCCAAAACGCCTCAAATTCGTCGTCATTTCCTTCTTCAAAGATTCCCTTAAAGGCTTTCTTGCTTGCCTCTTTTGGAGTTGGCATCGAAGGAACAATATCCGGCGTGTTTCCCTCAAGTTCATCCGGTGTGAAAACAGCTAAGTCTTCCTGACTTCTACGCACCTCTGATCGAAGTAAATCTTGGGTTGGATCAAAACGTTGCCGTTGCCCGGATAAATCTGTGATTTCATCGGTTATCGGCTTGACTTTAAAACTCTCTATTGCTCGCATCTCTCGATGTGATAAGAAAAGCATAACAACGACAAAGCCCACCGAGAGGCAGATACTTGCAACAAGCACTTTTTTCATGCCCCGCTCCTTTCCTCGAAATCTTTAGTGCGCCAGATATTAACATCATTACTTATGGATCCAATAGACTTCTAACACTGCAAACGAACAGTTTGCGGTGCGCCCCGAAAACCTCCAGCCATTCGGTGGAGAAATGAAAATGATCCAGAGCAGGCACAGTGATAAGTCCCAAAACGCACAATTCCTCGTCAAACCGTTCTATCCGTCCGTCTTTCTCTCACCAGATCAATTCGGCGCAATGCAATGTCAGCTAACAGCAGAAACGCAGCGATGATAAGCAGCGGTCGCCACAGATGGATGCGGCGGACAACCGGTTGCTCCGGTGCGCGGAGTGCGTCTTGTGGCGAAGGCGCGAACTTGCCACCGGAGGCAGACGCTAGCTGCTTCAGGAGGGCTTCGTTGGCGCGATGAACGAGATATTCATCAGGGTAGGAAACAACGGTGCCGGTGACTTGTGTGTTGACCGATTTGCCGTGTTGTTTCTGCATGATGTTGACAAAATACGCCCCCATCTCGTCAACGGGAAAATCGATTTCATATTTTCCCGGCGCCATCTGCGTGATGTCGAGTTGCTTCTTTTTTAGATTCGGCGGGATCAGGGAGATGTCGCTTTCGAGATTGTTCAGAAAATCTCCAGCCTCGTTTAGGGCATCAATGGTGAGATGTGCAGTCCCCTTCTCCTGCTCGATTCGAGCCTGAAAGTTGCTGACTGTTGACTTGCGCATCGTGTCGCGTACCAGCTGCGTCCAAAACTTGCCGAAACCCGCCCATTCCAACCAATCTGCCGCCCATCGTGCTTTGGCGTCCGAAGTAAAGGCAGCGGATTTACCCAAGCCGTACCGCCAGCTTGCCAGCAACGGGTCGCCGCGATCAGAGACAAGAAAGACTTCAGCGGTCTGCCTTGGTTGCGTCGAAACATAGCCGAGCAGAAAAGGTGCTAGCTCGAGATCTATTCCCTGCAAGATCTGTGTGAGTTTAATGATTTGCGGGATGAACGGCTCATCAATGATAGCGGATTTGGAGGCAGTGACAGTTTCTTTAGCAAAGATCTGTGGGATGTTATAAGGATCCTGCGTGAAGTATTCTCTGCCCCCGCCCCAATTGGCGATGTTAGATAGTAGCTTCATGTCAGCACCGCTACCGATGCCAACGGCGGAAACAGTCATCCGCTCGGCACGCATCGAATTGACGACGCCGTACCAGTCACCGTGCTGTGAATGACCGTCGCTCAGAACAATGACATGTTTGAGTTTCGCAGTAGTCTCAATTAGGGCGAGGTATGCCTGCTGGAGTGCAGGATAAAGATTTGTCCCGCCACCCGCGCTGATCGACCCAATCTGATCGGAGATGTAAAAGTTGTCAACAGTGGTTTGTACTTCCGCAATCCAGTGTGGCGAACCGTCAAAGGCGATAACGCCAATTTTATCGCGTCTGCCAAGTAGTTCGACTGTTGCACGTGCCGCTTCTTTCGCCAGTTCGACCTTTATTCCTTCCATACTCCCCGATTTGTCGATTACGAGCACTATCGCAATGCTCGGCGTTTCTTTCTTTTTCTCCGTATCTGTGCGGACGGGCAAAATCTCCTCGATCGGGGTTTTGTAGTAACCGCCAAGACCAAAACTGTTTTCGCTCCCCAGCATCATGAATCCGCCTCCGAGGTCTTGGACGTAGGTGCGAATCAGTTCCATCTGCTTCTGATTCAGGCGATTGGCGGGGACATCGCTGAAGATGACCAAATCGTAGTTCTGCAGATCGGATAATTCGCTAGGGACGCCCAAGCCGTTTCGGACATTCACCTGAATCTCTGCGTCCTCAAGGACACGCGCCAGATAGCGGGCTTGTGACTCGTTTTCGTCAATTAGGAGCACCTTGGGCTTGCCAGAAGCGACAACAATGCCGAGTGCGTGGTTGTTGTCATAACGGGTGTCCTGAGTTGCCGCACAAATCGCGTCGTAGGTCATCATGCCGCTCTCGGTCGCAATCTGAGAGAAACGGATTCGATTTTCACCCACCTCTAGCCGAACCGTCTGTTTCGCCACCTCAAACTTGTTTTTATGGAGTCGTACCTCGGCGAAATCCTCGCGATTGCTGTGGACAAATACCTCTAGATGAAACGGCTCTCCCTGTTTGACCTGCATCGGTGCGTCAATGCGCTCAATCATAACTTCGGGGGTATCACTCGGATAAACGGGCACGGTGTCGATCTGTACCCCAAAGGCTTTCCCACGCAATCCGGCACGCAGTATATCACCGCGCGTCTCAACGCCGTCGCTGATAAGCACAATGCGTTTGTTGGCATCTGCGGGAAAAATGCCCCACGCCGTCTCAATCGCTTGGGCGATGTTTGTGACAGCCCCTGCTTTTTCATTTTCGTCGAGCCAACGCCCCTTGATTTCAGTGAGATTTAACGCCTCATCGGATTTCGACTGAAAATCCTGAATCACCTGTGTCTCCCCTGTGAAAGCCATCACACCGATTTGTTCCGCGTAGCGAGAATCCTCGATGAATCGGGACTGGTCGCTTTGGTTATCCATCGCTTCGTCAATATAACTCTGTGCCTCCTTTAATCCCTCCCCTGAGATACTATCTGAAATGTCCGCAAGGAAAATGACCGCCAATTTTCCACCGGATGTTAGATATTGAACACCGGCGAGGCTGCAGATGAGCAGAACGACAATGAGCACTCGTAGAATCAGGCTGGCGATGCGTTGCGGCAGCGACAGATCGACGAGGCTTCGGCGATAGCCATAATAGAGGAAAGGTATCAGTAAAAGTAGCAGAAGTGTGAGAGGACGGGCAATTTCCATATTAGTCGATTCGCCTCCGTTGATATAGAAACCATTCGACAGCACTTAACAGAACCGCGAGCAAAACTAGATAAATCCACGGCGGATAATGCAAGAGCGCAGCACCTCCTAATACCACCTCTTCTTCCTCCAATAGATCCTCCACTCCTTCAGCCGCATGGATTTGTGATTCTGCCACATCGGTCAAATTGACCGCCCAGACCTCTTCACCTTCACCAATTTTTAGTTCATAAAATCCCACCACTGAGGTTTCATCAAAGAGCAGTTCACCCTTTTCAACAGGTATCTCCCACAACTCACCTGTCGGTCCTACGATCGTCACGCTTTCGATTGCTGCGGCTTCGTCGATCTGCTTTTTCAGAACCTCTCCCGTCTGGAGGTGATATTCTTCAATCTCCGATTTTCCCTGAAACCACTGAATCGTATTCGCAATAATCAGCGGAAAAGCGATGCGCAAGGGCAGGTCAGATTTTAGGGTGTCAGTAGCAACAAAAACGATTCTTCGATTCTGACTCTCCTCAACAATCAGCAACGGATCTTCAAATGAACGGACAAGCACATTCGCCGTAGCCGGGACTTGGACTTGATACGCTTCGGTTATCTGAACATTATCGAGATGCACGTGGCGTAGAATGGGGTGGTCACGCTCCCACTCTGTAATGATTGGGCTCTCTAGCGATTCGCCGATCTGCCAAATCGCTCCTGCTTTTGGAGGATAGATGAACATATAGTTGCCATCACCAAGCGTCGGCGGATTATAACGGTCAAAAATGATAACTTCATATTCTACCGCACCGGGTTCGTATTGGTCGGGGGCAACAACGGTTAAATCCAATTTTTCATCAACAGCGAGTGCATTTTCAAGGAATGGATTGTCCGGGGTGACAAGTAAGACAGGGATTTGCTCACGCTTTGGCAGCGCAGCGTAAGCAACGTTATCGGTAGATAGTGCGTCTTCCACATCTAGCACAGCTTTTAGCCTACCGCCCTCCATCGTGAAATTGGTAAAGAGTTCGGATTTGCTTTCGCCGGGCGCGAGGGTGTAAGGACGGACATCCAGAATCGCGTCATTGAGGTAAAGTTCGACGTTGAAGGACTTTTCCTCGGCTGAAGCATTGACGACCGTCAACAAGGTCTGGTAATCAAAGGCGTTGACCAGACTCTTCCGCACCCGAAACTGTGTTATTCCGACATTTCCTTCCTCGCCAAGATTGACTGACAAAAGGCGCACCGTCGCGTCTGAAAGTTGGGCATCAGGACCCTCCCGCTGTGCGAGAAGTGTGTCGGGAATTTGATGAAAATCGCTGAGGACGATAATCTCTGGATTGGGTTTGGTCTGCGCCACAGAATGGGCGACCGCCAATGCCGGCTGGAGGTCTGTTTTCACATCTGTGGGGACAATCGACTCAATCGCGCCACGTAGCGATTTCTGATGATTGGTGAACGGGCTATGAATTGTGGGTTGGGTGTGGCAGCTGACCACCATCATTTCGTCGATAAAGCGCAGGTTATCTACCATCCGCAATGCCTCCTGCTTGGCTGATTCCAAACGCGAGAGCATGCCATCGAGGGCATTCATGCTCGCCGAATGATCAATAATCAGAATAATCTGCCGCGCCGATTTGGTCATGAAAGCAAACTGTGGTCGGGCAAGCGCGAGGACTAAAAGCGCGAGGAATAGCAGCTGCAGGAGAAGGGACAACAGATGCTTCAATTTTTGAAACAGCGAGGTTGTCTGCTTCTCTCTGAAGATCTGTTCCCAAAACAGTAAGGTGGACACCGGTTCGCGGCGACGGCGTAATTTGAGGATATAGAGCATCACAATTGGTGCCGCGAGACCGAATAGCAGAAATGCAGTTGGCGATAGGAAGTTCATGGTGCACCGTTAAGACACGAACCCACCCATCCGAAAGATACGCAGGATCAGTTCATCGAATGGTAATTGGGTACTTGTCCGAATGAAACCGATTTCGCGTTGAACGCAGTATCGCCTGAGATCATCGCAATACTGCTGGAACAACGCCTTGTAGCGTCTGAGGTGATTTTCATTGATGGTCACTGGACGGAGCTGATCCGTCTCGACATCAACAAGATGGTAATCGCCTCGCAAATTGGGATTGGCTTCTTTTTCGTCAATGATGTGCACCACGAACAGGTCATGCTTCTGAAACTGTAACAGGTTAAGGCCGTCTGTAAACCCGCGGGGATCAAAGAGATCGGAGATTAGGACAATCAACCCGCGTCGTTTCGTCGTATGCACAAAATTGCGGAAGGCGTTTTGCAGATGGGTCTCGCCGGTGCCATCAATCCGATCCAGAAAATCAAGCACCGTGAAGATTTTTCCCTTCCCACGCTCAGTCGGCAACCGATTTAGATCTCGATCCGTGAAAGCGGTGATGCTAACACGGTCTAAGTTGGACAGGCTGATATAGGCAAGTGCCGCAGCCACGCGCTTGGCGTAGAGCAATTTCTGCGGTTCACCGTAGGTCATTGACTGACTCGCATCAACAAGAAAGTAGATGTGCAGGTCTTCCCGCTCCTCATAAAGTTTCAGCAGAAGCTCGTCCAAGCGGGCGAAGGCGTTCCAGTCGATATAGCGGAAGTCGTCCCCGGCGGTGTAGTTACGGTAATCGGCGAACTCGACACTGACGCCGCGTTGCGTGCTGCGTCGCTCTGCCTTGATTCGTCCCGAAAATATTTTCTTGGAAACGATATAAAGGTATTCCAGCTTTTTCAGGAATTCGCTATCGAAGGCGGATTGGGTAGATTGAGCGTTGTTCATGGCAGGAAGCTCCAGCGGCAAGTTAGCTGCGCAGTTTTTAGTGGTCTGAACGGCGACCGGCTCGACCAATGAGATAGCCTAGCACAAAAGCACTTCCTACACAGAGTAGGAACGGCCAAAGCGCAGAGTTAAATTGTCTTTCCAACAGACTCATCAACCCTGCTCTTTTGGTCATTTTTAGCGGTACGTAGTGGTCGCCACCGGCAACAACTGTGACCGGTTTGCCAGTGCGATCGCCGTATCCGACCTTGTAAATACTAAGCAGATAACGATCGGGAGTTAATCCAATCATCGTGTAGTCACCATTGCTATCTGTCGTTGCTTCATATTCGGAAGCTCTACTACTGACAACAACAACCCGGACCCCTTCGATTGGGAGTTGCGCCTCAGTTGTATCAACGATGTTCCCACGAATTGTTCCTGTTGTTGGGGCTTGAGCAAACGCAGCCATGGGAATGGCCGATAGAGCGCATAGAGCTAGAATAAGACTGACCTGTTTCATGTTCTCTTCCTGAACTCAGTTTGAAAATTGAATGTATGATACTACTCCTCACGCATCTCAATAATACCTCGACTGAAGATGTTATCCTCCGCCCTCACACCACAAGCTGCAACCATCTCCTGTAGTTGTTCGGCGTCAATTGGCTCGCTGCGAATACCCATTTCCTCAAAGGTTTTGGCAGTAAGGGGTCGGAGTTTTTCTTTATCAGCAAACTGTATTGTCGGTTCAAGTTGACCTCGCTCCATGGGTTGTGCGATCCATTGATTCAACTGCGCTCGCAACTGTGCAACTTCGTTTTCAATCTGTTTGAGTTTCTGATAGATCTCCTCAATCGTTGATTCTATCATTACAGTTTCCTTTCTCAACCTGTTCGGTTTTTATCAATCTTGCTGACAAGCCCCCTTCCTTTAGGTTGGGGCTGTATTCAGCCAAGTCTCGTTAGTTAGTCAAAAAATGTTGAAATTACAAGTGAAATATGCTACAATTCGTCTTTAGAGGTTGGGTATTCCACTTTCTATGAGTAGGGGTCAAATCCACAATAGTTAGGATATGCCGACGGGTATTGGAATACCCTATAGCCTCGCCAAAGTTGCCCGTAAGGGCAGTGGGCAGGGCGTTGTCCATTGCGTTAGCGATATGTAAGACGGACTTCGGTTCGCAGTCGTGTTTGACCGCACAATTAAGCAGCCTCTCGGATAGGGACTTGTAAGTTTCTTAATCCCGATTATCGGGGAATCCCCACCCTTGAGGGTGTGGGAGTACGTCAATAGCAATTTGTCTATGGTTACTGTCATGATTGTTATTCGCTTCTCTTGTGAGGTGCATAAAGATTCATACGGTGACGGCTAAGTGAAGCATACCACCTATGGCTAGGCAGCACTCATTTATCCACATTTTGATCCTGCAGCAGAACGATGATTGTTAATAGCCGACCCATTTTCACGTGCTCTCCCTCCTTCGGTTTTGCTCTAGTAATGTGTCTATTTTCTACTCAGTAACTTCCAACAGATGCTTAATAATCTGATCAGGGTCAATTCCCTCTGCTTCGCCTTCAAAACTGAGGATGAGCCGATGGCGTAGGCTGGGCAGCGCAACCGCTTGAATATCCGCTCGCGCAACGTTGTAACGCCCATCCAAAATGGCTTTGACCTTGCCTGCAAGGATTAAGGATTGGGCACCGCGGGGACTTGAACCGTAGCGGACATACTTTTTTGTGAGCTCTGGCGCGTCCTCCGATTCGGGATGTGTGCCTAACACGATACGGAGGGCATACCTACGCACATCTTCCGCAATGAGAATGTCACGCGCGATCTCCTCTAATCCGTTGAGCTGCTCACCATCACAAACCTTTTCGACGAGGGGCACCTCCCGCTTGGTTGTACGCTCCATAACGAGATCGAGTTCGTCAAGGCTCGGATACTCGACCTTGAGCTTGAAGAAGAACCTGTCCAGTTGGGCTTCGGGGAGGGGATAGGTGCCCTCCATCTCCAATGGATTTTGCGTTGCCATGACGAAGAACGGTCGCTGTAATTTGTGTTGCGTACCTGCAACCGTCACAGATTTTTCCTGCATGGCTTCGAGCAGTGCCGACTGTGTTTTTGGCGTCGCACGGTTAATCTCGTCGGCGAGAATCAGATTCGCAAAAACAGGCCCCTGCTGGAATTCAAAGAACTTGCGACCGCTTTCGTCTTCGGCGACGACGTTGGTGCCGATGATGTCTGCGGGCATCAGATCCGGCGTAAACTGTATTCGGGAAAATCCGAGATCGAGCACTTCTTGGAGCGTCCGAATCAGCAGTGTTTTCCCCAGACCGGGGACACCCTCCAAAAGCGCGTGTCCGCCCGTCATCAAGCAGATTAGGACGCCTTCAATAATCTCCTGCTGTCCAACGATCTGCTTTGAGACCTCGCGTTGGATACGATTGAAAGTGTCGCGAAATTCCTCGTATTGACCCTCAAGTTGCTCTGAATCCGGCTGAAATTGGGATTGATCTGGTGACATGTGACTCGTAAAGCACAAGACGTAATGAAATCACGCACCACGTTTTGCGTTTCACGCCTCCTACTTCTCATTCGGTTTGATGGACTCAAAATACCGCTTCACATAGAATCTGTAACCCAACGGAATCTGTTCTTGAGAAAGTGCATCCTCAGAGAGCTTGTGGTATTTGGTGTAGATCTCCTTATAACTGTCTTCGGTACTTTGCCCATCGGCGGAGGTTTCGGGATTGTCATCAATAGGCACTACTGTGGTTTCGACGGTGGATTCCCCGGCACCCTGCACACCCGTAATCTGTTCCAAGTGACGGAAGGAGTCAAGATTGGTCAGAACACCGAATGGATCGGGATCCGTCCCGGTTCCTGGCTTGTCGCCTTGACCACTGCCGCTGCCGTTACATGCCCTGCAGATTCCGTCCTTGGAAGATTGGCATTGTGCCTGTAGTCCTGCTAGCAGCTCGTTACGCCGCTGCGCAAGTGTGTAATTTAATAAATCTTTGCTTCCATCTTGGAGGCACTCTCCAGCTTGCTTTAGATTATTTTGTGCCAACGCTGTTGAGGCTTGGGTCAATTTGTTTCCGAAAGATCCTATTTCCGTTCCCTGCACGCTAGAACCACCACGCTGAAACGCGTCAGCGAGGTTTTGGCGTTGCTCGGAGTTGAAGTTGTCGAGTTTGTTGGACAACCGATACAGACGTTCTGCTGCCCTTTCGTATCTCCCTTCCTTCAAAGCATAGCCAAAATCGCTTAAATTGGGGTTAGGGATGAATTGTTCGCCCAACTCCTTCATGAGCGCATCTATCTTCGCAACTCCCGCCTTATCCATCTTTGCCGATAACATCTCAGTCATTTCGGTCAGTTTGGCGAGGGCTTCTTTCGGGATAATCCCTGCCCGCTTCAGTTCAAGCGCCTTCTCCTCGATCTCCCGCAAAGTATCCTCCAGTCCAACCTCCTCAGCTATCTTTTCGGATTCCTTGATCTGCTTTAGCAAGGGATCGGTTTCTGCGGCTATCTGCGGGGAGAAGTCGACTGTCGCCGGTGCTTCGGGCGGATCGAAAAACTCGATGTAGGAGAACGCCAACCCCACGACCATAATCAAGGCAATGAACTTGGTTTCGCGTGGAGCGGAATAGCGCACAACCTGCTTTGCGGTCACCGATTGCAGGCGGTCAGAGGTATCTTTGAGTTGTAGGGCTGTCAACATTTCATCGGTCTGACGCTGAATAAACTCCAATCCACTCACAGCACGATCCTTCAAGGATGCCTTGACATCAATTGTCCGGGCAGCTTCGTGGAGATTAATTGGGCGCAGCAAACTCACGATTAGCGCGATGACTGAAAGACCAAGCGCGGTCCACAGTAGGATGAGGGGCGAAATATCGAACGCCGTAATAAAACTATCAACGACAAACAACAGCACACATACTAGCAAGCCGTAACATAGAAATCTTGCTAACGTTTGGAACGTCCTTTGCACGCTCAAACGATGGCGTACGCTGCGAATCTTTTCGAGAATCAATTTTTCGGGCATCTGCTCGACTCCTTTCTAATTTTGGACACCAATTAAAGATCAGATTCCATCTTTAGACAACAGTTATGTGTTACTTTCCTCTAATTCTTTTAAGATGCGTTCTACCACCCTTTTCCGTTGTCCCCGAATCGCAGGTTGCTCCAATTCGTAGACCTCCAGCGAAATCAGATGTTTGTGGGATTCGATCGGTAGTGCACGATGAGACCCACAATCAATGTATCGGTTGAAGACAGTAAAACGGGGATACGCTTCTGTCCAGCGTCTTGCACCGTGGTAGAGTGCTTCCGTAAAGATGATACAGTCGCCGGCATCAACAGGTACATTGATTACCGTAGGGGGGCCGTCGTAAATGGTTAGATTATCGGGAGGTTCAAAGTGACGCTTATGGCTTCCGGGCAGGCAGACGAAACCTGTACCCGGTGGCACGTCAACCAACGATATACCCGCATTGAGGAAGCCTGCGCGGGGTTGGCATTTTTCCACACCGTAGTCCTGTCCGGAGGCATGAAAAGCAATGTCGTCAGACGTTTTGTCGTTCTTCGTCAAAGCACAATCAACGAGGCAGGGGGTTGTTCGTGTCAGCGCAATAATCACACGCATAATATCGATATTAAGCACCAACCGCTGGAATACCACATCGCCGTATTGCACATGATTAATCCAGTGCGCGATCGTCGATGAACGGGCACCGGTACGCGAAGTCGAAGTCAGTGGCGGCGGTAGTTCTTTCAGCATCATCTCGTGCCATTGTTCCCCCAGTTCAATCATCTGTTCAATATCGGCTGGAGGGACAACTTTGCGCAGGATAATGAATCCGTGGTGGTCGAAGAACCATCTTTCGTCGGGTGTTAACATACGCGCTCCTCGCGACCTTTACGGGACATCAAAACGTAAGGAATCAACCACGACTAATATTCAACCCAAACGCAGGGGCTATCCGTGTATTCTGTTCAACAGCTATTCCGCTTTCTGTGCGATGAGTCGAATGACCGCCGCCGTTCCCTTGTGCATCCCCTCATCAAGTTCCACGACGGTGTCTTCATAGTAGAGTATCCGCAACGACTTGAAGTGTTCCAAGAGTTCGTTGGGTTTCACAAGATAGTCGGGATTGCTCGGACCAAAACGGCTAGTTTCCCTGTATTTAAGGTGGTCTATCGAGAACTGCTCAAGGATAAACATACCACCCGGTTTAAGCGCGTCAATGACCTGCGGGAAGATTGACGGTTCGTAGTAGTAGAATTTTGTAATCAGGTCAAACTGCTCTTCGCCCATATCATAGTCAGTCAGATCGGCAACGACAGCGTTCACTGTTGTATTTCTTTCTTTCGCCAGCTCGTTGCATTTCTCAATAGCGACCTCGGAAATATCTACGCCTGTGACATCAAAGCCGTTTTGGGCAAGATAGACCGCATTCCGTCCCTCCCCCATCGCCAAGACGAGTGCTTTCCCCTTCTTTAGCCCGTCCATCTTCTGCTTGAGGAAGGCAGCAGGTTCTTTGCCGTAGATATACATGTCGCGATCATAACGTTCATCCCAGCGCGCTTTCGTTGAATCAGATTCGCCTTCTCCTTGCGATGAGGCGATTGGGCTTAATAGAAATAAGCCAACGGTCATGAGAATGATTGGATAGGTCATAGTTTTTCCTTACGGAGGTTAGTTCTGATTAAACCGGAATTTTACATCCGCTCAATCCAAAAGAGTGTTAAGCAACTTACAATAACGCAAGTTGCTATGTAATCCGTAGATGTAGAGTTCTATATTCGACACCTACTTATACACCAACCTGTAGGGGTTGGGGTTCTTAACCCGTTGGGCGAGGCAACCTCGCCCCTACGATTAGGCGTTTACACGCATATAGTATCCTTATTCCTCTACTGATTCGTGAGTCGTCGGTGAATTCATATATTCCAAACCCTCAAGCGGGAAACCATCCGCATCCGTCAACCATAAATGGAATCCCCAACCCCACTGCCGTCCAGCGAGTTTAACGAGGATGCTATTTTTGCCGGCATGGAGCGTCACGGGAACCGTATGGTCCCTATCAGACGTGAATTGCAGTTCTCGATCGATTGTGGAAACCTCTTTCCCGTTGAACCAGACCTTTGCGTTGTTGAAGGTGGAGATCCACATCCGCGCCTGCCGTTCATCGGGAGAGTTGACTGTTGTCCAAGCGTAGGCAAGGACGGTATCAAGTTCAGGATTTGGCTGCAGGGCACCTGTTAGCACCTGATCTAACTCCTCGAAACCGAAGATCGGAGCGAAATCAACGTAGCCGTCAAAGGTCTCATCCGCTCCCTGTTTCCAACTGATTTTCCCATCTTTGCCTGCGTATGTCATGGTCTTGTCGATTTCCACGACATCTTCTGATATATACGCTTTATTATAGCCAATGCCACCTGCATTGTCAAACGGACCAAGAACCCACCACGCTCTTTCAGGCACAACACCTGATTCTCGTATGTACTGTTCCGCTTCTTCGGGCTGATTGCGTTCACGGTAGAAGGTAGAAAACACCAAATTTGCGTGCATCCGTTCATTTGCATCAAGGGGAATCGTTTCTGTCAGAACCTCCATCAACTGTATAAAACGTTCCCCATCCTTCACGATTTTACCCGCTCGTTCCAGACTCGACCATACCGCTGACGCTTCAAAAGGCGAGTCTTCTCCCGAAAGTGCTCGTTTGAAATTCTCCGTAGATTTCTCATACTCTCCGTTGAGAAGGTACGCCTCTCCCAACATCGCGGCATGGTACGAGCCGGAGTGTAACTCCGTAACCCGTTCAATGAATTCAAGTGCCTTTTCGGGCATAATCCCCTTTTCGAGCAGTTGGCTCGCAAGTTGGTAGTAGTCCCAATTTTGTCCACTCCGATCTATCTCTTTTTGACGGAATTCAATCCATTGAGTGTAAGCGATACCGGCTTTTTCTTGGTTCTCGACCGCTTTGTAGGCATCGCCAAGCAGTTGATATACAGTTGCCTCCTCTTCAATTTGCGATGCAAGTTCTTCAAAGAGGGTAACCCTTTCGCTTTTCCGTTCTTCATCCTCAAGGAGTTCCCAGAGCAGGTGGAGTACCGAATTACGCTCAACTTTTTCCGTAGATGCCCCGACAAGGTCACGCAGCTCTGCGACAGCAGTGTCAATTTCCCCCAATTTCTTGTACACCCCAACTAGCAGCCGCCGTTTCTGGATGCGGTCGCGAGGGTCATCTATCAGTTCAATGAGGCGTTTGTAGAGAACCTTCGCCTTTTCGGGAGCAGTCTCGGCATACAATTTTGCCAACGGTGCCAAGATAACGGTGCTATCAGGGTTCAACTCGTTGGCGCGTTCGTAGACGGCGATTGCCTTGTCGCGCATATCAGTCCATTCGTAACTTTGCGCTAGGGCGAAGTGGGCATCCGGATCTTCAGGTTTATCCTCAACCGCTTGAGTCTTCTCGGTAACTAGCTTCCCATATAGATTTCCCGCTCCGTATGCCTTACGCATCCCAGCCCGCGCTATTTGTCGCATTCCGTCATCCTCAGCGACATTCTCCAACTGCTGATAGGCGTTTATCGCATCTTGATAGCGTTCGGCACCGAGATAGCTCTGAGCGAGCATATTATACAGCGACTGACGTTGGTAACCACCGTAAGGTCCAACCATCATGATGGCTTCGTCAATGAGCTTAATTGCCGGATCGTACAGTTCTCCCTCAAGACAGATATTTCCGAGCGCTGCCAAATGCCACATATCCCGAGTCCACTGCATATCGTTAGACCGGGCAGCGTCTCCTTCATTCAACAGTGTTTGTACCATTTCCGGTTCACCATCTTTATTGAAAGCCGCAGCTGCGTAGTAATAACTCCGAACGTTGCCGGGTTGGACTTTGGCAAGTGTTTGGTAACTTTTCGCAGCTTTTGCATAATCTCCACGAGTTCGATGGATTTCGGCGGTTATTTGGAGTCTTGCTGGATTTTCAACTGTTTCCTCGCCTTGTGCCTCAAAGTAGGAGAGAAGGTCATCCAATTTACCCTTACTCCGATAGGCATTAATGAGTGATTCGCGCGCTTGATCGCCACTAAAGTAGATTTGGAGGCTTCCTAGACCTGACGACATCATAGATACGCCGCCGAAACCGGACCGGGACAGGGTTTTATAGAGGTCAACAGCGGTTTCGGTCTGTCCAAGTTGCGCATAGATCTTTACCAACTCGGTAGAAACCTCATTCCTCTCCCAGCTTTGCGTGGTCATGTCTATCGCCTTCTTGTAGGCTACCGCAGCTTTTTCCCACTCGCCTTGATTGGCGTAACCCTTCGCCCTTTCCCGCTGCATCTGGAAAGTAAGCATCCCTTCAGATTCTGCCTGCTGAAGCATATCTTCCAGTTTTCCTTGACGACGGTAGAGTTCCATCAGTTGCCGCTCAAGGTTCTGGCGTTCCCACTCCTCCCCGGTGTATTGGATTGCGTACTGGTACATCTTCTCTGCCGCTTCAAAATCCCCTTTCCGTATGTAGAGCTGTGCCAACTCCTGATAGACACTTCTATCACCGGGATTAATCTCGATTGCCTTTTGATAGGTGGCAATCGCTTCATCAACCCGATCAATGGAGGCATAAACTTTGGCAAGGCGAGCGTAGTGGACACCGCTCTCCTCCGCTTCGATGAACCCTTGTGCGAGTTCAAGAGCCTCGTCAGTTTTGCCGGCGGATTGATAGGCATCTACGAGTCCGTCCTGATATTTCGTGTTCTCTGGATCAACCTCTCGTAACGCCTTCCATTCGGTGATTGCCGCCTCATGTTTATCCTGACGCGAATAGATCTCGGCAAGTGCAGCGCGGGACTCAAGGTCTTCAGGCATCACAGCGACAATCTGCTTGTAGAGCTCCGATGCTTTGCTGAATTGATGGCGTTGCATGTATTGCTCCGCCGACGCCCGCTGCATGACAATATTCATCTCTTGCGCCTTTTCGGTCAGGCGGGTCGTTGTTCTAACCCCACTCTTTCGTCGCTTAATCTCCATCAACCGTTCCTGTGCCTGCTCACGATGGTACTGATCCACCGATAGATCATTGAGGACTTCCGTGTACATCGCCTCGGCGTCATCCCACATTTCGTGCTGCATAAACCGATTGGCGATTTCCTGTTTTTCCCAAAAGCTACTGCCACCACCGGATGCCATCAGACGCATACTTCCCATTTTCCTAAAACTGTCCGCCGCCTTCTCCTTATCCCCTTGTTGTGCCAGTGCTGCGCCGAGTTTTCCGTACATCTCGGACTTCTGATACGTATTCCTCGGACTAAGTTTTTGAACTGCCCGGTCAAGTAGGCGCACCTCGCGTTCTCGGTCACCCGCGGTGCGATAGGCTTCCGCGAGTTTGTTGAACCATTCCTGATTTATTACTGACGCATCATCTAGCAGTTGATTGACAAGCGGTTCAGCCCCTTCAATGTCCCCGCTTTCAACCCTTATTAACGCAACCAAGTAGATCGGCAGCGTATCATCGGGATTCTCTGCCAATCGTCCCTCATATTCTTCACGCAGCCTATCTAGCTCTCCTGACACTTTGTATAATTCAACCAATTTCTGGACCATCTGAATCTGCGTTCTCCTATTTTTCAGAATTGCCGACTCATTAGCCTCCAACTGTGTGCGAAGAAACTGAATCGCTTTATCCCGATTGCCGGATGCAGTGTACGCCGATGCAAGCTGATCGTAGGTACGAGTATTATTGGGATTGACCTCCAGCAGCTTTTCATAAATCTCCACCGCACCTTCAGGATAATTGGACCTAATACACTCCCGGGCCACACTTTCTGCAAAATTGGAACCGAAGCCACGTCCAATCGAGGGGCGGATTGTCTCTTTCGCCAGAGAAGCAATTTCTTCCGCCTTTCCCGCTTGGAAAAAGGTGTGCATTACCTGGAAAAAATTGTAGCCTAGTGCGTTGGGATCATCTCTGAGCAATATTGTATATTGTGTGACCGCTGCATCAGCGTGCCCACCCCGCATCAACATTTGAGCGTACCGCTGGCGGGTGGTCCCGTCCTTTGGGCGTAAGGCTAGCGCGGCGTCAAAGGCTTTTGCAGCTTTATCAGTTTGATTAACGGCTTCGTAATAGGTGGCGAGATTAATCTGTGAGCGAAAAGAGGTCGGGTTTTTCTCGGCAGCCAGAATGAGTAGGTCCTCGCGTTCCTTGGTTGCTCGACGGCGCGCCATATTTGATGCCTGTTGGAAGTACCAATTGTGCATCGCCTGTCCGTACTGATCTCGCCGGTTAGCAAAGCGTAGGGCTCTTTCTGCAACGATTGCCGCATCCTGTCCTCTGCCGAGTTCTTCTAACTGTTGGCTGAGTCGCATCAGAAAGTTCGGGTCCCGTTGTCCCATGGCGAGCTTCATCGCGCCCTTCGATGCCACAATCGCATACTGTGTCAACCCGCTCTGCTGCAGCTTTTCAGCAAATTGCCGTAGTGCTTCCGCACTAACGGGTGAACTGAGAACTTTTGACAGCAATTCGCGCACTTTGACCGTATCCCCTGTGTAGATGGCAACTTGCAGGATCAGGTCGTTATACTGTTGGCGATTCCGCCGATCTTTATCGGCAACCTTGGTGAAAGCCTCCATTGCCTCATGATGTTTTCCAGTATGGACGGAGACAAAAGCGGTCTGAAGCGTCAGTGTCAGATTGTCAGGAAACGCCGCTTGTAATTTCGCTAGAATCTCTTCTGCCTTATTGCGTTTTCCTTCCCACCAGTAAAAATAGCTCAACGCCAAACCGGGGTAAATCCGATCTTCACCTTCAGCCCCCTCAAATTCCGCTTGAAACTTTGTATATAACGGTTCCAGTTGGTTCCATGTCCAGAGATAGTGAAAAAATTCTTGCAGGAAGCGCAGCCGATCTTGATTATAGTAGATGCTGGGTGCTGGGAAATTGGTTTGCACCGGGTTATACCCACTGTAACTGTGCGAACTGTATGCAATTGAGATAGCATGGGAGTTGGCAACGGTAGGCTTGGTATGCTCAAAAAAATTCCAGAAGATGGCAATTGCTTTGTCAATCTGTCCATCGCGCACGTAGGCGTAGGAAAGGTTTGCATACATGGTCCGGTGAGACCGCGACCCCTGACGCGTCGTGCCTGCCACTCGGGTAATACCCGAAGTAGCGGGAAGCTGTGCTAAGATTTGCTCTGCTGTGTCTGTCTCTCCAATCTGTGTCAGGACCCTAACGAGCTCTGACAGAACCTGCACATCTGTTACACTTGTATCTTCAATTTCATCCACCAACTTTTTCGCATCAACCTGTTTACCATCCCGATAGAGAGCACTTGCCAATAGACTAGTGTACCACAACCGCGCCTCGAGAGAGAGTTGGCTGAGTCCATCGAGATAGCTTTTTACCGTTTCATAATCCAAGTCGCGTTGTAACGCGTGATCGAGTTGGACGGCTTTATAGGACAGATCGTTTGGCGACAGCGCGATCAAGCGATCGATGGTTTGCAGCGTTTTATCGGGGTTCTCCATCAGAATGTTGACCTTCACCAAGGTTTCGAGGATTTGGAGATCTTGGGGGTGTGCCTCTACCCTCGCCTCAAAACCTACAGTGAAATCATCAAGCCGTTGCTCGCGCTGGGCAATGAGTCCAAGCTGGGTCAATGCACCGGCTTGGGCATCCTCAAAACTGGTCGGTAGCCACCTCGTGCCAGTAGTTCCCCAAGATGGTTGCTGAATTTGACGGACAAGATTTCTCACTAAATTGAATCGGCGTGTATTGGGTAGGAACGATTTCTGAGACACTCCAAAGGCGGGGCGTCTAGTCTGTCCCACATTTTTCTTAGCTTCTGAGGGCGGTTCGGGCATCGCCAATACGCGCTCAAAATTCGATGCAGCGCGTTCCAATTCGTTCATCCCGACCAGCAACGCGCCTATATGATAGAGTTTTTTCGCATCCGTCACTTTCTCTCCGGCACGGTCTAAGGCAGAAAGTGCTTCATCACGCAGTCCGTGTTGACTGAGTAAGCCAGCTAGTTTTATCTCCGCTTCAACATCCTTATTTCTAGCGTGCAACAGTTTTGCCCACGTCTGAACTGCCTCCTGCTCTCGACCGATGTCAAAGAGCATTTCGCCAAGCTTCTGTTGGTGATATGGGTTGGGCTGCACCTTGACGAGCCGCTGTTGATACGAAAGTGCTTCCTGCACCTCACCAAGTTCAAGGTTAATCTTGACCAGCTGCGTTAGTAGGTCGGGATTTTGCGTCTCCTGCTCCAACGCTCGCGCCAATTGTTCTCTCGCAGCGGGTAGGTCTCCCTGTCCCCGGTACAATTCTGCCAATCCCAACACGGGTCCCTGGTCATTTGGGTTTACCCTTGCCATCTGCCGGAATTTCTCCTCCAACTCATCGCTTCGGCCAAAGTCATAATATGCACCCTCCAACCGATTGATGAACGAGAGTTTATCACTAAGATCGTCGCTCAGATCCCAGCACCGCCAATACTGCTCGATTGCCTGCCGATAGTCGCCCGCCTGCTGATACACATCTGCAAGTTCGGCACGAATTTCGGTGGACTCGGGGCGCAGACGGACCGCCTGCTTGAGGCTATCAACTGCCCCTTCATAATGACCTCGCTGCTTATCAATTCCCGCTAGTAGTTGATGCCCTTCCGGATTCCGGGGGCTGTGTGCAATCGCTTGCTTTGCGGCTAAAGTGGCAACATCGAAGTCCATCGCACGTAGGTGGAGACGCGCAATGTCTGAATAGTATTCTCGTGCATTGCCAGCGTCAATCTGAATGAGATAATTGTAAATAGCGACCGCTTCATCACGCCGTCCACTTTTCGTGTAGAGTTCCACGAGCCAACGATTGATCTGTACATCATCTGGCTTAAATTCTTTCGCCTGAATCAGAATTTCGAGTGCATTGGTCACGTTCCCCAGTTTGAGAAACATCTTCGCAAGCTGTTTCTGCTGTTCAAAACTCTCAGGCGATGCTTCCAACTCGTCAATTTTCTCCGCAAGGACACCTTGACGCCGATAGATTTCAATCTGCTGGTCGGTCATCCGCTCTGCGAAGAAAGGGTTCGGTGCCAACTTTGCGGCTTCCGTATACTCAGCCAACGCTCCTTCGTAATCCTTGCCCTCCATCAATCGCTGCGCCAACGCCTCACGGTAGCGATATTCATTGGGCACTAGCTCAACCGCCTTTCGGCTGGCAATAATGGCTTCTTCTCGGAAATACTTGGTGTCCAGTAACTGTGCAAGGCGGTCATAATTCTCGGCGATTGCATGGTCTTCAGCGACCATCCGATTCCACGTCTCGACAGCCTTCTCACGATTTCCCTGACGGAAGTAGAATTCGCCAAAATATTCGATGTAATCGAGATTCTCAGGCGCGAGCGAAATTGCCTTCTCATATTTTGCAATGGCATCCTCCATCCATTCGTGCCCTGTGTAAATTTCGGCGAGGATAAGGTGCGTTCCCGCGCTATCTGGATCGCGAGCAATCATCCGCTGGTAGGTCGTCTTTGCTCTGTTTTCGTCCTCTAGTTGCAGATACAATTCACCAAGTTCACGGTAGATGCCAAAATCGTCAGGTTGAGCCTCACTGAGGATTTCATATTCCGCCGCCGCTTCTTCAAATCTCTCGGTGTTACGGAAAACAGCGATGAGGTTCAGGCGGAGTCCGGTGTCTGTCGGGGCAAGCTCCAACCCTTGCCGATACTTGGCGATACCTTCGTCTATCCCCTCATTCTCGATATAGGCACTGGCAAACAAGCCAATCAATTCCACATCATTCGGGGTTTCAGCAAGTTTTCCCTCGTAATAGGTGATTAAGCCGGGCCAATCCCCGTTGTGGGCGTAGATGCCGATGATGCGTTGATGCAAGTCTTTCCGCAGCCAATTCCCCTGCCCCGTCAATGCGAGGGCTTTGTCATAGTTTTGGACCGCAGTGTCGTACTCCCGCATCTCTTCCTGAATTTTCCCGATTTCCCGCAGACTTAAGCAGACCCGATACGGATCATCCCGCTTCGATTGGACAATCGCCTCGTGCTGTTCGATGGCTTGGGTGTAAAGTTCCTGCTCACGAAACAGATCCGCCAACTCGATGCGGGAGAAGATGTTCTCTGGATCGAGTTCAGCGATTTTACCCCATGCGGCAATCGCCTCGTCTATCAGATCTCGACGGAAATAGGCGCGTCCGAGCGCTTTATAGGTTGCCGTCAACTCATCGGGCGTGGCAGACTGTGACGCTCTCGCAAGATCTGCTGCTTTCGTGAGTGCAGCAATGGCTTGCTCATGTTGACGCAACGTCGCATACATCTGCCCGAGCGCGAAGTGTGGATAGTAGTTGTCCGGTGCCAAATCAACAGCATGGCGATACGCTACGATTGCTTCCGTATTCACCCCGAGCCGCTTGTAGATGTGTCCTAGAATCAGCTGCAGGTTCGGATCGTCCGGTTTTGCCCCCGCCTCCGTTTGATAATCAACGACCATCTGTTCCAAGCCTGACCCTTCAAGGTAAAGCTGATACAAACGATCAAACGTGCTGCCTTCCTTCGGTTTCCGTCCCAGCATCTGCTTGTAGCGTTCCACGATCTTTTCATCAACCGCCTCATCTTGGGCATGGGCAATCGGTAAGGGAACAGTGACGAGACAACAGAGAAATATAACAAAAGCTGTCGGTTGTTTTTGACGTTCAAACATGAGAGTTCCTCCTTTGGAGAATGGTTTGAATTGGATCGTCCGTTGGTTCCTTCGCAACATCTGTTAATAGTTCGTTTTCGCCATCACCATAACCCACCATCAAGTATAACAAATAGGTTGATACAGTACAAAACAGATTTCGTCTCATTTGACAGTTCCTGTCTTGGTCAAAATTTGTTAATCTTTGTTAATCTTAGTGGAGCCCATCAGGCTATTCATCATTCCTTACCTCTTGCAGTCTGTAGGTTAGCATACTTTTGCGAACCTGTCTATGCCAACCTCTCTCATTAAAGTTCCGGATCTTCGTAAAATTAATAACGCATGGAAACAAGATTGGTATGACGAAGCGGCAACAATTGTGCCAAGATATAGGTCAAAATGACATATTATTGCTGTGTGATGGTTCGACGGCAAACTATGTCATAATGACATACAGTGATTAGATGACAAACGGTAAAACTGTCCGCGAATCCTTTAGATTTATAATAGATTCCATCGCTCAAACCTGCTGAAATCCGCGTCTTAATAGGGTTTGAGCAATGTTTCTCTTTTCTGATTTATAATAGAAACAGAGTTTGGCATGACACTTGCTCCATATCAGATCGTCTGAGTAACAACACTCATAAAACTAATCACAAATTAGAATTGTAGGAGGAACAAAAAATGAGAAGTTTAGCCACGAGACCGATACAGGATCTTTTTAGCATTCACAATGAGATGAGTCGATTGTTTGACAACTGGTATAAGCCTGTACGCTACCGTGCAGAGGGTGAGAGTTTGGATTGGATGCCAGTCGTTGATATCCTAGAAGCGGATGAGCACGTTGAGATCCGTACCGAGATTCCGGGACTCTCTGAGAAGGATGTCCAAGTTTCCGTGACGGATGATGTCCTCACACTCAAAGGTGAAAAAACGCAGGAAAGCGACGAGAAAGACCAAAAGTATCATCGTGTTGAACGAAGTTACGGTCGATTCCAACGATCTTTCACATTGCCGGCGAATTTGAATCCTGAAGATATCAAAGCCAAATTCACGAATGGCGTGTTGACCGTATCTATTCCAAAAGTAAAAGAGGTTCAACCCAAAGAGATTCAAATCAGTGTTGAGTAGTCACCTGATTTGCAAAAAAGCGTCCTGCGTATAAACGTAGGACGCTTTTTTGTGTCTAATAACTGTGTTTTTTGAAACTTTCATTTAGATAGTGGTGTGTTTTGAATCAGAAAAGGAGGGTCTAAAATGTTTAAGTCAAATTCAACCAAATGGACAATTTCACTCGTAGTTATAGCATTAATAATCGCTGTCGGTGTAACGGTAAACACAGAGAATCCGACGTTTACCCCTCAGACTGCAATTGGTCAAACCAGCGATGGTTTTAATCAGGATTTTGAATACTTGGAACGGGCAAATCGTGCATTCATTGAAGTGGTCAATAATGCCAAACCTGCTGTTGTTCAAGTTACAACAACCCGGACAGTTTCAACGCGTCGCCCACAGAGTTTTTTCGATTTTTTCGGTGATGATGATTCATTCGATTTTTGGTACGGTCCCCGGGAACGGCGCGATTCAGGTGAACGTAACGAAGACAAGCGAGAAGTAGAGGGAATCGGATCCGGTGTCATTGTCAGCGAAGACGGTTACATCTTAACGAACAACCATGTCATTGAAGGTGCAGAGGGTATTAAGGTAGTCTTACCCAATGGACGCGAATATCAGGCGGATGTTGTTGGAAAAGATGCAGGACGCCAAGGAACGGATCTCGCTGTCCTCAAGATTGATGGCGAAAATCTACCTACCTTGCCTATTGGAAACTCAGAGGAACTTCAGATTGGAGAATGGGTGATCGCCATCGGTAGCCCATTCAGACTCGCCCAAACAGTGACACGCGGGATGGTCAGTGCGAAAGGACGCACGTCTTCTGACATTAACATCGTCGAATATGCGGACTTCATCCAAACTGACGCCGCAATCAATCGTGGCAACAGCGGTGGTGCCCTCATTAACATCCGTGGTGAGCTAATTGGCATTAATACGGCAATCGCCACCGGCGGTGGAGGCAATAATGTCGGTGTGGGATTTGCCATACCGAGCCAGCTTGCCAAACGAATTATGGATGAACTGATTGAGAAAGGGGAAGTTGAGCGCGGCTGGTTGGGTGTTTCACTTCAATCCATTAACCACGACTTGGCAGAAAAGTTAAAACTTGGAGAACCTCAAGGCGCCCTAGTTGGCGCGGTTGGTGCAGACATGCCAGCAGCCAAAGGTGGTGTTCGCCGTGGTGATGTGATTCTCGAATTTGATAACGTGCGTATCCGCGATGTGAAGCATCTTCGTGACGTTGTCGCTAGCACAGAGATCGGAAGAACAGTCGAGGTCAAGGTCATCCGCAAGGGCAAAGAGCAAGTGTTAAAGATCGAACTTGAAAAGCGAACTCAAGCAGTCGTTGATGCTTTAACGCAGAGACCGACTCCCTTCGTATCTGATGAAGAAAATGCACATGCGTTTACGGGACTCCATGTACGAGATTTGACCAACGAATGGACCGCACGTTATGGATTTGAGGACGAAAAAGGTGTACTCGTTGTCAGCGTTGAGCCAAGAAGCGCTGCCGCTGAAGCCGGCATGAGAAGAGGCGATCTCATTCAAGAGATCGAAGATACAGAGATTGCGAATGTATCTGAGTATCAAAAACGAATCAGAGAAGTTAAAGATGAAAATCTGATTCTGTTAGTCATAAGGCGGAGTGCAACCGGCGCACCTCAATTCATTACGCTGAGAAACAAGCCAAGGGATAACTAAAGAAAACCTGAAGCATAAAACGAAAGAAAAAAAGAGGAGATGGATTTGTGAGGATCCGTCTCCTCTTTTTTTCTTTATCTGTCGGAGATACGTACTTCTCAACGGCGCATTGCTCGCTCATTCCATCTCAGTTTTAACCTTTGCGTCATAGAGGTAGCATCGGCACGAATGGGTTTCCGTGAACGCAACTCCGTCAGGGTACGCCTCACTGCAATGCGGCATCGCTTCAGGGCAACGCGGATGAAAATGACAACCGCTTGGTGGGTTAATCGGGGAGGGTACGTCCCCTTCAAGCTGAATCTTTTCGATGCCTGTCTCTGGATCGATTTTGGGCACAGCCGACAGCAACGCACGGGTGTAAGGATGCTTGGGCTGATCAAAGATCTCTTCGGTAGTTCCTCGTTCAACGATTCGGCCGAGATACATCACCGCCACCTCGTCCGCGAGATACTCCACGACAGAAAGGTTGTGAGTGATAAACAGATAGGTCAGGTTCAAGTCGTCCTGAAGTTCCTTGAGCAGGTTCAAAATCTGCGCTTGGACGGAGACATCCAGCGCACTTGTCGCCTCATCGCAAACGATAAATTCGGGTTCAACAGCCAAGCACCGGGCAATACCGATCCGTTGGCGTTGCCCACCGGAGAATTCATGGGGATAGCGACTGACCATGTCAGGTGACAGACCGACACGCTGCATCAGTTCGCGCACATGGTCTTCCCGCTCAGACCGATTCGCTCCAATACCATGAGCTATCATGCCCTCCTGAATCGTCTGCCCAACCATTGCACGCGGATTCAGCGATGAATAGGGGTCTTGGAAGATGATCTGAAGTTTCCGTCGATAGGGATGAAGTTCAGATCGACTCAACTGTGCAAGGTCAACGTCATCGTAACGGATTTTTCCTTGAATCGGAACGCCAAGTCGAAGAACCGCCTTGCCGAGCGTCGTTTTCCCACACCCGGACTCCCCAACGAGGGCGAGCGTTTTCCCTTTGGGAATGGTAAGACTGACCCCATCCACCGCATAGACATAGCCTACTGTCCGCTTGAGTATGCCCTTTACGATTGGAAAATGGACGCGAAGGTTGTCCATCTGAATGAATGGTTCGCCGGCGATGCTAGATTGGGAAGAGGTGGAAGGTGGTACAGTGGTTGAGGTTAGGGCAGCAGTAATCTTTGCTGCATCGTCGGTGCGATTAAAATCAGGGTTGTAAAGGTGACATGCGGCGTGATGTCCCGCTTCAATCTCAATCAACGGCGGCAAGATGGTATCACAACCGTTCATGACTTGGGGACATCGATCCGCAAAGCGACACCCATCAGGGTATTGCGTTGCCTGCGGGACACGCCCTTGAATAGTTTGCAAGGAATCGCCACGCTTTTGACGCGAGGGGAGGGAGTCAAGCAGCTTGGTCGTGTAGGGGTGGTGGGGATTGTGGTAGAGTGTCCCCCAATCGCTGGTTTCGACAATTTTCCCGGCGTACATGACGGCGACACGGTCTGCCATCTCGGAGACAACACCAAGGTCATGGGTAATAAGCAGCACCGCCATGCCAAACTCGCGTTGGAGTTGCTTAATTAGTTCGAGAATCTGCGCCTGAATCGTAACATCTAACGCGGTCGTCGGTTCGTCAGCAATAAGCAAGCCGGGGCGGCACGACAGCGCAATCGCTATCATCACACGCTGTCTCATACCGCCCGACAGCTGGTGGGGGTATTCCTCGAAACGCCTCGCTGGCTCAGGGATGCCGACCAGATCCAACATCTCAATAGTAGCGTCCTTCGCGGCTTTCCCAGCTATCTCCTGATGCTGCTGGATCGCTTCCAAAATTTGATTCCCAACGGTAAATACAGGATTGAGACTGGTCATCGGTTCTTGAAAGATCATCGCAATCTCGTTGCCGCGAATCTTCCGCTTCTCCACCTCCGGCAATAGTGTAATTTCCCTGCCTTTATAATGGATCTCCCCCCCGGCGATAAATCCCGCTGGCTGTGGCACGAGCTGACTTATCGACAATGCTGTTACGCTCTTGCCGCAGCCGGATTCCCCAACAATTGCGAAAATCTCGTTATGCTGAATCTCAAAGGACACACCATCGACAGCAAGGGCAAGCCCTTCCGCAGTACGAAAGTAGGTCTTGAGGTTGTCAACGCGCAATAGGGGTTCAGGTTCTCTCATTCTGACACACTTTTAATTAATCTCAATTTCCGAAATGCTCTCGGCAGTTGCAGCCTGATCGAACAGGGTATTGAGTCGATCCACGCGGCGGACGGATTTGATTTTCTTTATCAAAGAAGGTGGAATGGAGTTAAATCGAAGCTGGAGGAGCTTGAGAACGGCTTCGCGCTTTGCCCTTAGTTCGCCGCGTTTCTCGCCGCGTTTCTCGCCGCGTTTCTCGCCGCGTTTCTCGCCTCTTTCTTCACCCTCTTGAATGAAGTATTCTGCAATTGTTTGTGTCATGTCTTGTACCTCCTCTATTTGCCTGCGTTCTACAAGGGTTTGGGCAACAACATCCATCAGGGCTTCACGTTCATCTGTAGGTCGCCTGTCAGTTACCCCACCCTAAAGGGTGAGGCTTGTTGCCTTGTCCCTTGGGATTTATTGGGTTGCGCGCTTCCGTCCCTTTCGGGTGCTTCGGGGGTGTTAGTAACCACCGCACCTCCACGCCAGGCTACAGCAGCCTTTTTGATGTTTATTGCAGCGTTATGGTCTCTGTCTAAAATCAGACCACAATCGGTACAATCATGGACTCTTACAGAGAGCACTTTCTTGACAATCGAACCGCACCCGGCGCATTTCTGGCTTGTATAGTGGGGTTTGACTTTCGTAAACTGCTTGCCGGCACTTTCAGCCTTGCTTTGCAGCTTCAATCGAAAGCGACCCCACCCTGCGTCCGAGATGCTCTTAGCAAGGTAATGGTTCTTGACCATGTTCTTAATTTGGAGGTTCTCAACAGCTACTTCGTCGCACCGCTCAAGAATAGAATGTGCCGCCTTAAACTGAAAGTCTTTCCGTTGGTTCGCAATGTGTTCGTGGCAACGGGCAACAGTATCACGTTGTTTCGATCTACGTCTGCTTCCTTTCTTACGGCGTGCAAGTATCTGTTGATGTCTAGCAAGTTTCTTTTCCGCCTTGCGGAAATGGCGGGGGTTCGGGATTTGCTCGCCATCCGAATCAACGACAAAGGCGTTAAGCCCCACATCAATGCCGAGTGTTGTTTGAACGGGGACTTCAATCGGGTCCGGAACCTCAACGACGATTGTGGCGTGCCAACCGGACGCCTTCTTGGAGAGGGTCAACGTCTTAATTTTACCATCGGGCAACGGTCGATGGTATCGAATCTTCAGGTGTCCGACTTTCGGGACAACTATACGGGCAAACTTCCTATGGACATTGCGAATCAAATTGTTAGACAGGTGACTAAAGGGCATCGACCTATACCGTCCTTCGCCTTTGAAGCGTGGGAACCCCGGTTCACCACCTGTTTTGATACGGTGAAAGAATGCTTTGTATGCTTTATCCAAACGGCGAATCGTATCTTGGAGAACGTCGCTATGGAGACCGGCAAACGATGTCGATTCTTGTTTCAGGTCAGGCAAAGCGTTCGCTTGTGTCGTCCACTTTACCGACTCGCCGGTGTTTTTGTAGGTCTCTATACGCCATGCAAGGGCTTGGTTGTAAAGTTGTCTCAACAATGCCAACCAAACGGTAAAGGTGGTCCGTTGCTTGGTTGTAGGATACGCACGATATTCATAAGTCTTTTTCATTATTTTACCTGCAAAATCAACTAAAAAAGGAGCGCAGTTTCCTCCCTACGCTAAAGCATGGGGTTTCCACTGCGAAGATTTTGATGATAAATTAACAGGACCAAATAATACATTGCTCTCGACCACTGAGGCGATTCTTCCGGTAACTCCCTCAAAACCTGTACTACCTGTCTTAACACAGCTTCAAAGTCAACTTTTGTCGCATCTTCTTGGCGAATGAGCTCTAACAGCAGGCGAAATGGATGACCTTGATGGAGGAAGTCAGGGACATCTTCTCCCTTAACATTCAGGAATAAGACATCAAACGTGGGAATAAACCGCCCTAAGGCTTGTGGTAGGTCTGTGACCACCTCCATTGTTATCGGCATTTCCCACGTCTGGTTCCCCGTATAAAACACAATCGGAATGATTGGGCGAAAGTGCCACTCGCTTTCAGGAACTTTTGCATCCTCCCACCCTCGTCGCTGGGCATCCCAAATATTGACCATGTAGAACAAGATCCGAAAGCTCATCACAGGACTTGGCACCGATTGATGCTCAATAAGTAGATAAACCCACACGTCCCCCAACTCTTCAAATCTAAATGGGACCAGATAGATGACATCGGATTCTTGTTTCCGCAGGTTATCGGGAATAAAACTCTGATTCACCTGTTGGAGTTGGTCGAAATCAAGTTGGTCTGCCAAATCGCTCGCGACGATTTGTAGCAACCCTTCCACATTTTCGCCAAATTCCAGCAACCATTTGGTGCCTCTGTCGGGGAACTCTCTGATCGGCGGTAAGAAACTGATGTCTTCGCCCTGTTTTCTCATTCGCTCCGGTCGTCTCATATTTCAGAAAAATGTCTGAGATGTCGGACTATTGAGAAACTCGGCAAACGGCTCCGGATCCGGCATCACAGTACCAGAAGCAACCATCCCATCGGGTCATGCCGTGCGGTTCCGGGTGCGGTTCGGGAATTTCGATCTTATCAATGATCGAACCGTCTTTGAGACTCATGCGATAGAAGGCACGGTAGTTTGTCTCAACGCACCAGAGATCGTCCCCTTCCCACGCGATACCGTGTGGACGGACTCCGGGGGCAGGGAAAGAATGCAGAACAGCGAGATCGTTTTCTGGATCTAACTGGTAAACGGTCGCTGACGGCGGCACTGCCATCCACAACTTGCCGTCGCGCCACTCCAGTCCGTGTGCCCCTGATTTCTGGGCACCTGCTGTCGGATAGGAGGCGAGGGTCTTTCCAGTTTCTGGGTCGACTTTTAGAATTACCGGACCATCGGCTTCTATGCGTGTCGGGACGAAGGTTGATGCGAGCCAAAGGTTCGTACCGTCTACCGCAACACCGCTCCCGTGTTCGGAATCTGTGTCGATAGCCTTCAAAGTTTCCCCTTCGTAGGAGACGAGGAGGGCTTGATTTGAGACCTGATCCAGAAACCAGATCCCTTCCTCTGTGGCTTGCATACCGTTCGGTTGTGGGCCCGGAAAGTCAAACATCTTCTCTATTTTAACTGCCATAAGAGTTTCTCCTTCATTTGGTTGAGAAATTTCTTGAAAATATCTGAAAACAAGCAATCAACGCGAGTCGCTAGTTTCCCGTTTTAAGCGCGCGATTTAGGACTTCATCCACGTGATCAACAAATATGAACTCAAGCCCCTCCTTAGCATCGTCGGGCACCTCAACGAGATCTTTCTGATTGCGCTCAGGCAGGATAACAGTTTTAATCCCTGCCTGCTTGGCAGCGAGGGTTTTCTCTTTCAAGCCACCAATCGGCAGCACACGCCCCCGCAACGTAATTTCGCCGGTCATCGCAACTTCAGGGAGGACGCTATGCCTCGTCACCAGAGAAGCGAGCGCCGTGGCGATTGTGATACCGGCAGAGGGCCCATCTTTCGGACTTGCCCCGGCTGGCACATGAATGTGGATGTCGTGCTTTTGGAAGAAATCGGGTGCGAAATGTAACACCTCCGACTGAGACTTGACATAGCTCAACGCGGCTTGGGCGGATTCCTGCATCACATCGCCGAGCTGACCCGTAAGCAATAGCTTTCCCTCACCAGTCATGCTAGTTGCTTCAATAAACAGGATCTCACCTCCATAAGCGGTGGCGGACATACCGGTGACAACGCCAATCTCTTCCTTCCGTTCAGCAATTTCTGAGAAGAATTTGGTTGGTCCCAGATAATCCGGCACATCGTCGATCGTCACGTGGGTTGGTATATCTTTCCCTTCAGCAATCTGGCGAGCAACCTTTCGGCAGATTGTTCCTATCACACGCTCAAGATTTCGGACTCCCGCCTCACGGGTGTATTTATCGATTACCTGATGAATCGCGTCATCCGCAATCGAAAGCGCAGCCTCCCCAATACCGTGCGCTTCAAGTTGGCGGGGGATGAGATATTGCTTGGCAATCATCAGTTTCTCGCTGGCGGTATAGCCGGGGAGTTCGAGGATTTCGAGACGGTCAAGCAGAGCCGGAGGAATTGTGTGAAGCTGATTAGCGGTGGTAATGAACATAACCTTCGAGAGATCGAAGGCGACCTCAAGATAGTTATCCACGAAGTCAAAGTTCTGCTCCGGATCGAGTACCTCAAGCAGCGCAGCAGCAGGGTCTCCACGAAAATCTGATCCAAGTTTATCGATTTCATCTAACATAAAAATCGGGTTATTGGATTCCACCTGACGCAGACTCTTTACAATACGCCCCGGCATTGAACCGATGTAGGTGCGTCGGTGTCCTCGGATTTCCGCTTCGTCGTGAACCCCACCGAGTGAGATCCGCACAAATTTTCGCTCCATCGCTCTGGCGATTGAAGCCCCCAATGAGGTTTTGCCGACCCCCGGTGGTCCCACAAAGCAGAGGATGGGCCCCTTCATATCTTCCTTGAGCATTCGCACCGCAAGGTATTCCAGAATCCGGTCTTTGACCTTTTCGAGATCATAGTGATCTTCATCTAGGATCTGCTTTGCGTGGGCGATATCGAGGTGATCCTGTGTGCTGACATCCCAAGGGAGGTTGATGAGCCAATCAAGGTAATTTCGAGAAACGGTTGACTCTGGAGAGGCTGAGTGCATTTTGGAAAGGCGATTGAGTTCTTTTTCTGCGACAGCGTGTACTTTTTCGGGCATGTTTGCTTTTTCAATTTGCTCACGCATCTCCTCAACTTCTAGCGACAGATCATCAGTCTCGCCAAGTTCTTTTTGGATGGCTTTCATCTGTTCGCGGAGGAAGTATTCGCGCTGCCCTTGGTTAATCACGCCTTGGGCATCGGATTGAATCTTGCTTTCTAGTTCTAGCAGGTCTAGTTCTTTAGTGAGCGAGATGATTAATTGAGCTAACCGATCTATGGGAGAGATGGTTTCCAAAAGTACCTGCTTATCTTCAGGTTTGAGATCTAGCGTTGCGGCGATATAATCTGCGAGTCGCCCCGGTTCCTCAATATTGTCTGCGATAATGCTGAACTCTTCCTGATATCGTGATGAAAGCTCAACAATCTTTTGGAATAGAGAGGCAGCACTGCGCATCAAGGCTTCGACTTCAACAGTCTTTTCTTCCTCTTTTTCTTCAATGATCTGCACACGCCCTTTGATAAATGGATCGGTCTGCGTAATCTCTTCAATCTGAACCCTTGCGCGTCCCTGTGCGAGGAACAAGACATTGTCATCCTCTTTGCGACACTTAATAATATAAACCTGCGTTCCAACAGGATTAAAGTCTTCAACCGTTAACGCCGCTTTGTCTTCCTCCGACTGGAGTTTAAAGATACAGAGTAGCCGCGAACCATCAATGAGTGCTTCATCAACAGCCGCTGTAATGCTCTCCCCCGATAGCACAACGTGATGCGGCGGAAACGGGGGGACCGGCGGCATATACGGGAAGATAACCAGATCGCCCGGAACAGGAATAATTGGTAGTTCTTTCGGCTCTTCGACGTTCGCTTCTTGTTTGTTTTCATCTTTCGATGCCATCATCAAACTCCTTTCGTTCTGGGTTTTCAGGGGCACCAATCTCTAACTCTTGCTTGGCTTGGACAACAATCTCCTTCGGTTTATTTACCCGTGCCTTGGGGATATGGACCTCAAGAAAACCGTTTGCATAATTCGCAACCGGTTCCACATCGTCCGCCAAGATATTCGGTAGCACAATGGATCGCTCAAAGGGACCGTAGTTTAATTCAGCTTGATGGTAGTGTTCTTTTTTTAGGGCAGTCCGCTCTTGTCGGTATCCTTTGAGGGTCAAGACATTTCGATTCAGTTGGATTTTGAGGTCTTCGCTCGGTTCTATGCCTGCGATTTCAATCTTGACAACAAAACTATCGACCGTTTCATAAATGTCCATCGGCGGTCGCCAATGCGCCGTCTCACTTGTTAAATCCTGGGACGGTTCCATAAAATCATCGAAAAGACGGTCAATCTCTTCCTGCATTTGAAAGAAATGGTCAATGAGCCGGTTCGGGTTTGACTTCACCTTTTTATCCTCCTTTCATTGGTTTGAGTGGATTACAACAGCAGACTCATGTCAAAATACAGTGCAACATGCAACGAGCGTGAAACGCGATGTGTGAAACGTGAAAACAATTTGTTCATTGATTCATTAGTATTAGGAGTTACGCAGTTGAACGCTCAAAGTCTTGTAGTTCGGCGATTTATCGCTGCAGCATACAATTTCCAACGCCCGATGAATCGGGCAACTACAGTAAATGCTTAGGTTTGTAGTAGGGCGATTTATCGCCCGTCCGGACGCGCAATGAATTGCGCTACTACAAACTCAAGTGCGTAACTCCTAAGTATATTGGGTCATTAATGAACTAGTGAACTATAGTAGATTTCAGAATTAATTAGACATTGTGGACGAGCGAGGCCAGCAACCTTTTGCCCAGAGTTACGGCACACGGAGTGTGCCTACTACTTTTAGTGTCTCTCTATTTTTAGACTCCACTATAAATCATGCACCAGAAACCGAGTTTTCAAGAAAAAACTCGGTTTCTCTTAGTGCCTTGCGCTTTCTTTTTACATGAACTTCCTATTCAAGCAAAGCAAGATCTTCATCCACACGGTGATATCCATGCCCATCACCCGTGATTTGATACAAGGCATCCGCCGCCCAGAAGTGGATGTCACCATCTGAATCCTCTAGTGCTGCCTTGAGAACCGGCACAGCCTTTTGGTTCTTCGCTTCGCCAAGTGCTTTGAGGATGTCGATCCGCACCTTTTTATCCGACTGACTCGCTTGAAGGGCTTCCAGCTTTGCAGACAACTCAGCCACGGCTGCATCGTCTCCAATCCTCCCAAGGGCAAGTGCTGCATCCTGACGGAGTGCTATAACATTGGCATCATTGTTGAGTGTCTCTGCAATGGCTGATACAACAGAGGGATCACCAAGATCGCCCAGTCCCTGTGTCGCCCAGCGTCGCACATCAGCGTTGGCTTCGCCGTCACCCAGCATCTTCTTTACAAGATCGTCCTTGAATTCAGCGAGATTGCCTTCACCGACACCAAGTGCCGTGAGTTGGCGAATCTGCACGATTGGATCGGCGAGCAGTTCTCTGATTCTCGGTATAACATCAGGTGCATCAGATTTTGCGAGAGCATTCGCAGCATATGCCTTTACGGGCCACTCTTCCAGCGGGTCTTCAATTCGCTGAACCATCTTGGGTGCAACAAACGCAGGCAGCCGAAACGGTTTTGTAGCTATAACAAAGTTTTCCCAACCCCAGTTGTGTTTTGGAATTTTGGTGCCATGTATGTCTACGATTGCGATGATATATTCCGATTCGTCAATGAGCCGTCTTCCAAACGCTTCAGCAGCACGTTGATCTTTAATGTTGGCGAGTGCTATGGCGGCTTTTGTGCGGGCGGAGAGCTTTGCAAGCGCATCTGTACCGGCATTCAGTTCTAAGTTTTGATCTTCGAGGACTGCAATCAAGCCCGGTACGGCTTTCGTGCTCTTCAGATTTCCGAGTCCTGTGACCGCGTTCGTGAAGATAGCTCCTCTTTCCGTATCTGTCTCCAAAATGTCAAGAAGCACCGCTTCGGCTTTTTCGCTCCCGATTAATCCAAGTGAGGTTACGCACGCTGCCTTTACCGTTTTATCTTCGAGAGGTGCATGAAACATTTCGATGAGTTTATCGACCGCTCTTGCTTCTCTGATAGCACCTAACGCGGTAACCGCCTGTGCTCGGATTTCAATATGTTCATCCTCCAGAGCAGCAAGGAGTGATGGGGCTGCGCGTTCATCAAGCAGCGCACCTAGTGCCGTTGCGGCACTTGCGCGAATCGACTTGTACTCATTTTTGTCCTCAAGGATTTCGATCAATACCTCAAGGGATTTCCGATCTTTGCTGAGTCCAAGCCCGAGCACTGCCTCTTTGCGAACAACATAGTTTGGGTGTTTCGACTCGGCAGTCATCGCATCCACAGGCGAATCGTCGTTTTCCGCAAGCCTCCCTAGCGCAAACACCAGTTTCCATCGCGTCCATTCGTCCTCCGCGGACTTGAGCGCGTCCGTAAGAGCTTTCGCCGTGACCGCTCTGCCGAGTGCGGTTAAGGAGGTGATTACCTCGGTCTGAACAGATAGGACCTCCTGCTTTTCTTCAAATGTGCCCCATCCCTTTTTCAGGACATCAACCAATCCATCATCGGCAAGTTCAGCGGGCAACTCACGTAGCGCGATGGCTGCTTGTTTGCGCGCCCCCTCAAATTTATCTCTTTTGAGCGTTGTTAGCAAAGGACTCACCACTTTATCGCCTTTGATTTTGCCCAAAGCAACTGCAGCCTCTTGGCGTACAATCCCTTGTTTATCGTCCCTAAGTGCTTCGATTAAGGGATCGACGACCAGCACGCCTCCAACAGCTCCTAGCGCAAAGGCAGCACTCTTACGCACTGCAGCGCGCTCGTCCTCCTTGAGTGCCTCGATTAACGGCTGCACAACTGCGTCGCCTTTGATTTTGCCGAGTGAGAGCGCGATTTCGCTACGAACAAGGCCCGGAATTGGTTTGAGTTCACCCCATGTTCGATAATCGGGCGGTGCGTATTCCCCCGTCCACTCGACACCCAAGTCGGTAATCGCTTCTTTCAATCGCGCGAGGGTGTTGTACTGCCTTTTCAGGTGTCTCTGGAAGTCTTTGATATCCTCATAGCGTGTCCTCAAAACCCACACAAGGGCGGGAATGGATTCTGGTGCCTTAATTTCTCCCAAAGCAGCGACAGCACTTTTGCGGAGGGCAGGGCTAGTTTCATCGCTTAACATTAAGAGCAGCATCGGCTGTACCGCTTGCGCAGCGGCGAGTTTTGTCAATGCGGACAGTGCAGCACTCCGCACGGTTTCACGCCCCCGTTTGTCCATTGCCATTGCGATCAGTTCTTGAATCGCTTCATCAGTACTAATCTGGATTTCACCGAGCGCGGTGGCAGCGTTAGCAGCGGTTGTGTCATCCAGCTTCAACCCCTGAATCAGCGCATCGCGTGCGATGTTATTTGTGCCACGACCCCTTAGAACACCAAGCGTTTTAGCCGCCGCTGCTCTCACATCCTTTCGAGCATCGGTCATTAATGCCTCACTAAGGCCGTCCACCGACCGTAAATCAACGATACCCGCTAGCACCTCTGCGCTCCGAATCCTGACATTATCTCTTGGATCTTTCAGCGCATTGGTGAGCCCCGGAATGGCAACTCCCTTCATTACTTGCAATGCAGCACCCGCACTTGCACGGAGGTCATCATTATCAAGTAAGCTAATCAGGCGGGGAATTGCTTCTTCGGCTTTTAATGCGCCGAGTGCCTGCGCTGCGGCAGCCTGTGTGTTAATGCGATGATTTTTACGCCGAGTTGTATCAATATACGCGTTTGCAAGGTATTGGTACTCCGATGTCAGTTGGAGGAACTCAGCTGAATTCTCATCTGGAAGGACATTCTGGGCACCGGAGTCAATCACCTCAATTAGAGGCGCGATAGACACATTACCAATCTCCGTCAGTGCTTTGATAGATGCAGTTCTAACATGAGCATCCAAGTCTGCCAACAGGTGAATCAGCGAGGGAAGAGCCTCCTCTGCTTTGAGTTGACCAATTAATTTTGCTGCATGCAGCCGCACCTGCCCGGCATTGGTCTGTGTCGCCAGTTTGAGGGCAGGAACGATTGGTTCCTCCTTAAGCCTCTCCAGTGCAACGATTACGTTGTAAAGCACATAAGGAGATTCGTTCTTGTTTTTCAGGATTGATTCAAATGTGGGGATTAGCTTCGGGTCTTCCAGATCTCCCAAATGCTTGACGGCTCCCTTTCTAATATCGGCGTCCGGGTGTTGCGTCGCGCCGATCAACAGGTCAGAAACTGTCGGTGTATTGCCGAGTTTTTGAATAAGCATCATTGCCGCACCGCTAGCTGTCGGGTCGAAGCATTTCTCAGCCTCTAAGAGCCCTATGATGGCAACAGAGTCGGGCTGATTGACCAATTCTGAAGGGAGATTGGCATTTTTTTCAGCGGCTGTGGCAAGCGAATTCGCGAGGAGGCCGGCAATCGAATTTCTGGACCGGATGAGCCGCTCCAAGCGATCGAGATCGTCGGAGTCCGGATCTTCTTGCATCTCCAACGTTTTTATATCCTTATTGAGTGGTTCTAAATATTCAACAACCTTTTGAATGGTTCCGTGCCAAGCAGCAACATCAGTACTCCATCCTGAAACGGTGTGTAGCGGAAGTAACACCCGCAGCGATCGTGTTTCTGGAAGATCGGGCGCGGTTTCTATGGCACTTCGGGCGGCAGCGTAATCCGCTTTTGCAATTGCCGTCCGTGCTTCGAGGATGTTTTTATCTTCCTTCTCGGCGCAGCCGGTGAGGATACCGATCGCTAGCGCAAAACTGATAAACAGAACTAATTTTTGCTTCATTTTTTCTCTCCCTTTTTAATGTGTAAAGCATAAAGCGTAAATTTTAGTATTGGTTGATTCAATTTCCAGCAATGACTAATTTCGTCAGGTCAGCAAGCGGGTATACCTTTTGTGCGATAGCGTTCAACAGCGCGAGTCGGTTAGATCGAACGGTAGTGTCTTCCGCCATAACCATCACATCATCGAAGAACTGATCTATTGCGGGCTGAAACTCACCAAGCCGGGTAAGAAGTCCCTCATAATCACGTTTCTGAACAGATTGGCTTAACTCCGCTTCTGCGGCGTCCACAACTTTTCCTAACTGCTTTTCGGCCTCGTCCTGAAAAAGGTTGGGCTGAATTCCCCTCGGGGGTCGGTCTGGCAAAATTCTCAGCACACGGTTCAGTGCTGGATATACCCTATCAAAGTCTGGTCCCTCACGGAAAGTTTTGAGGACCGATGCTCGCTCTAGAATATCAATCACATCCACCGCGTCCGTTGCAAGAACTGCATCAATAAGGTCTGGTGTATAAATAAGATCGGGCATGTAGCTCTGTCCACTCAGAAGCACTTCCATTCGCCCTTTGATAAAATCAAGTACAGCAGTTTTTGTATCTTCGACGAAATCCACCCGGTATAGTTCAATGGCCTTCTCGATGACGGAAGTCAGTGCGAGGCGGTGGTTGCGCTCGTGGAGGATACGTATTGTTCCGATCGCGTGTCGTCGGAGCGAATACGGATCTTGGGAGCCTGTGGGTCGCTCATTAATACCGAAATACCCAACGATGGTGTCGATTTTATCCGCGAGTGCAACGATTGTCCCGACGTCGGTGCGTGGGATAGGCGCGTCTGCGGCAATGGGTTGATAGTGTTCCTCAATCGCCGACGCAACTGCGTCGGGTTCACCGGAATTTTCGGCGTAATATTTCCCCATAACCCCTTGCAGAGACGGAAATTCAATCACCATCTGCGTTGTCAGATCCGCTTTACACAGCGACGCCGCTCGAATGACGTGATCCTTGACGCTCTCATCAACGCCAATCTCCTCTGCGATGAATGTAGCAAGTTTCTGCAATCGGGTGATTTTGTCGTGCAGTGAGCCGAGTTTTACCTGAAAAACAACGTTGTGCAATCGATCTACTTTATCTGAGAGCGAGGTTTTCTGATCTTCGTTGTAAAAGAACGCTGCGTCGTTGAGTCGGGCGTGTAGGACCCGCTCGTTGCCGTGACGGACGCCGTCAAAGTTGCCATCCGTCCCGTTGGAGATTGTTATGAACTTTGCCGCTAGCTTCCCATCAGACTGCCACATCGGAAAATAGCGTTGTTGTGTCTTCATGGGGGTGATCAAAACTTCGGTCGGCAGGGAGAGATGAGATTCGCTGAAACTACCCATAATTACTTGGGGATTTTCGACAAGGAAATTGACAGTATCCAGCAATTCTGGATCAATTGTGGTCAAACACCCTTCGGTTTTCAGGATGTCCGTGACTTGGTTCTCGATCTCCTTTTGCCGTGCCTCTTGATCGACAAGTACATTGACTGCACGTAAACTTTCAATATAGTCCTCAAGGGAAGCAGAGGAGAGTTCAACCGGTTCTGGGTTCAACGAGCGATGACCGTGCGTCTGCCCCGCCGATTGCAAAGTGTCTAGTTGGAAATCAACCACCCCATCCCCCAGCAGAGCAACCAGCCACCGTATGGGACGCGCAAACCTCAGATTATCCCAGCGCATCGTCTTGGGGAAACTCAGGGATTGAATCCACTCAGGGATTTCTGTTTTGAGAAAGTCGTGGGCGGATTGACCCTTTTCGAGTTTATTTGCAGCGACATATTCTCCACGCTGTGTCTCAACGATTTTTAGATCTTCGACGTTGACCCCTTGTGTCTTTGCGAAACCGATCGCCGCTTTGGTAGGGTTCTCGCCCCCATCGTAGGCGACGCGTTTCGGGGGACCGACCACCTCAGTGACCTGATCCGGTTGCAGGGTTGTTAGTCCTTTGACCCATAAGGTTAAGCGTCGCGGGGTTGCCAATGTACGGATATCCTCAAACGGAAGTCGGGCACTCGTAAGCGATTGGGCGGCAACCTCCCGAAGCTGATCCAAGACCGGTGGAATATAGCCCGCGGGAATCTCCTCTGTTCCAATCTCTAGGAGGAAATCCGCAGACGCTTCATTTCCGGTTTGCGTTTCGATCTGTTCCTCTGCCTCTGCTCTAGCGTCTAAAACCTTTTTCTTATCCACCCCTTCCTCCGCCTTGGGTTTCCAGCGATTCAACAGTGGATGCCCCATCTCCTCACGTTGTGCGACATAACCCCGTGCGGTCCGTTGTGCAAGGCGTCGGACGCGCTCAATGTAACCCACGCGCTCCGTCACACTGATGACGCCGCGGGCGTCGAGGACATTGAACGCATGCGAACATTTCAGGACGTAATCCGTCGCCGGCAGTATTAAGCCGGCTTCCAAGCAGGATAGTGCCTCTTTTTCGTAGGCGTCAAAGAGGCTAAACAGTGTCTCGACATCTGCACTCTCAAATTGGTATTTGGAATACTCCACTTCGCTCTGGTGATGCACATCCCCGTAGACAAGTTGATCATTCCATTTGATGTCGAAGAAACTGCCGACATCTTGCAGATAGAGCGCGATGCGTTCCAGTCCATACGTCAATTCAGCGCAGATCGGATCTAACTCGATGCCTCCCATCTGTTGGAAGTAGGTGAATTGCGTCACTTCGGCACCGTTCCACCAGACCTCCCAACCGAGTCCAGATCCCCCTAACGTCGGTGCTTCCCAATCGTCCTCAACGAAACGGAAGTCATTTCGGCGGGAGTCAATTCCCAGATGCCGTAAACTTTCAAGGTAGAGCGGTAGCACATCTGTTGGTGCGGGTTTAAGAATCACCTGATATTGATAGTATGCTCCAAGCCGAAATGGGTTTTCGCCGTACCGACCATCGGCGGGCCGACGCGAAGGTTCGACATAAGCGACCTGCCACGGCTCTGGCCCGAGGCAGCGGAGGAAGGTGGCGGGATTAAACGTTCCTGCGCCGACTTCAACATCGGTCGGCTGCTGAATGGTGCAGCCGTAATCCGCCCAAAATCTCTCTAAAGCGAGTATTATTTCTTGAAAAGTCATCCTTATGATTCCTTATAGAATTGTTTTTTTAAGTCTAGACCTTGCACACTTCATTGTTAAAAGTAGATACGGACGTAGATCTCGCAGATAAAAGTAGCATGAGCGTGATTAAAAAAGTAACATTTTACACACGAAAATTAAATAGGAGAAGTTATTTTTTTCAGAAAAATGCTTTCGGAACAAGTGAGATTTTCCCTTTTGGGCTAAAGAAGAAAATTGTAGATTTCAGATTGTCATATACGGCGTTGAACCCACTGGCTGCCTGCGATGGCAGGTATCGGTAATGCTTCTACAAACCCCGGAGGCAATTAGCCTGCATTAGCCAGGAATGGTTTAGCTGGTTTTGCGCGTTGTAGCGGTTGTCGTAATCAGAAAGTTGATATTGTTATATTTGGTGCATTGGGGTGGATTCATAGCCCCTATTATAACCTATTTTCTGACTAAGTGTGTAAGTCCTATAATATTTTCATCTGAATTGACAGTGTTAAACTTTTCGCAATTTTCCACGATGACTTCCTCATTGCTTTGTCCTTCTATGTATTGAGTTCTTCTCTCCAACGCGGATTAGGTGGATTTGTATTCAATAAGGTCTCCCCCTTCAAGTTCGCGCCATTCGGAATCGTTTTGGTAGTAATCAGCCATCTGCTTCGCTTGTTCCCTCAACAGGCTGCGTCTCGAATCTGTTGGTAGTTCCAAGAAAGCACGACGTTCAATAAGGGACCGGGAGGAAGAGGTCTCAAGGGTATCATTGAGGAGTTGTGCAGCTTCCCCTTCCTCTATCAATCCTTCATCGGGGTCGTTCAGCATTTCTGATAGCGTTCGTATGACAACTGCCCGAATCAAATCTCTCAACTCATCAATTGTTAAATCTGCCACTTTTGAAGGTGCTATTGTGTTTCTCCTTGCTTGCATACTTCATCCTCTGTTTCCTCCAGCCATTCTTCAATCAGGTTAGCACTATGATTTGAAAATAGCAGTGTCTCTGTTTCATCGCGCTGTTTGGCTAAAGATTGCCATTCTTGATTATTGGTTGCTTGCATTGCGATTTCCCTCGGATTTCACTAGGGGAATTGCATCTTTATTGTCTGAATCACCGATTAAACAGATGACACAGAATTGACTGTTATCCAGCAATTTTGCCAGCAGCTTCTACTTTGGACCTCTCTTGACACTCCCCTGCCCCTTGTAAATCACCGTTAATCCTCCAGATCCAATAAATCGAATCTGCCTTCACGGAGTAGATTTTCATGGGCTTGTGCTGCATTCTGACGCACATTCTCGTCGCTACTTTCAAGGCCTGCCTTCAGGATGGTTTTTGCTTCCTCCGTCCGAATGTAGATGTTGTTATCGCCACTTCTATCGGTCAGCTTGGCGAAGCATTCAAGCACCTTCGCGGTGTGATTCGGAAGCAGCTCGCACAACGCTTCCACCTGAATAGCAATTGACACATCATCTAACTCGCACACCTCCAGAATCTTGGAGTAGGCATCCAATCGCCATTCAGCATCTAGGCACTTGGCTTCCAGCCAAAAGGTAAACTGTTGAAGTTCCTTTGGTTCTTTCTCTTCAAAACGCCAATTAAAGAAGGCAATGGTTCTATCTTTCAAATCTTTAGCTAGTTGCTCGCTCGTACTTCGCAAGATACGGCCAACATAGTCGAATAAATTCGCCCAATGCTCTCGGTTGTCGTCGGTCACTTGGTAATATTGTTCAAGCAGAGAACATTGCTTGTTGTTCTCTAACGATTCTCCGAGTGGATACATTCCCCACAAATAGTAGGTGAACAGGTGACGACCGAGTCCCTCTGCAAGTTTTTCCTCGGGACTATTTTGCTTCAGGGGACGACCAAAAATATTCGTCTGTTTTTCATCGGAAGTATCTCGTTTTTTTGAGTCAGCTAGATATTGCAGCGCAAAATCGAAGTCGTCTTGAAAGATTTCACAGATGCGCTCGAAAGGGGGATTATAGTGTAAAAAACTGCTAAAAGCCGCTAGCCATGCAGGCAACTTGTCCTGTGGGAAAAGGTCTGATTTATGCTTTACTGCCCATACCTTATTGAGACTAAAAATCGCACGATAGTCTCTACCTAGAATAGCATACTCCGGCAACGTCAAAGGACGCTCAACTTCCGGGACGAAGCGTTTTTCAAGAATCATCGTTACCTCGGAGGCTTCGGAATCCGAATCGTGCCGCTGTAACCAGAAACCGAATTGGAGCAGTGCCTCTAGTGCCCGCCCTCGCGTATTGTTGATAGCTTCATCAATCAGGTCATTTCGGTTCAAAAAGTCTACTTCTTGCTGATCCAAATGTCGATCGTATTGTGTGCAAAGGATTTCCAAAAGTTTGGCAAGTTGTATTCGAGCGGATGCCGGCACGTCTACATCCTGTCCTAAACATGTTTCGATAAAGGTTTCGACTGTTTCCCGTGAATTGTACCAGTCAGGATTATCTCGGGATTCGTCGCCTTGTCTACCCAGTTTATAATCACGCTTGTGCTCTTGGTTGGGGTGTAAAAGTACCCATTCGTTAAATGTCAACCACTCGTCCAGCCGGTTAAAGTTCTTCCCCTTAACTTCTGCCTGCATTCCGTCAATCATCATACGCACGTAAATTGGTCGCTTAATTCTTTCGCGATTTTCAATCCAGAATCGGAGTCTGTTGGCATCAGGAAGGATCAATTTCTCGAAAACGGACCGAAAGGCTCCAGCGAGTCCTTCTATATTGATTTCTACAACCGAATCTCCTTCTGAGAAGAGTTCGTTTCCTTCCCATTCGTTCATAGAAGCCAGTAACTTCGCATCCGTGAGATTTTCAAGGTCTTTAGGTGAGCGCGGACTATGATTGGACACAGCTCCGCCCATTGCTTTAATCGACGCATAGTCCTCATCAGAAATTGGATCAGCAGCTTTATCTTCCAATTCTCGGAAGTAGGTTGCATATTTGCCAAATAACAAGGGTTCAAAAGGCTTGAATTGCTTCCGATGGAAAGAACGTTGGTGTTGCAGAAACTTCTCCTCGGTGAATTCTCCACCCAGCCGCTTTTGAAAATCTTCTTTCGGTGGACCAATGCGGATGGTATCGAAGATTTGTGTTCGTTCTGCTTCAGAGAGCAATGTCCCGCCGAAGTGCTCGCAGGCACTTCGTATCATTCGCTGGAATTCGTAACGATGTTCCCACCGATTATAATCTTTATGCCCCAGAATCAATTCATGGATCCACGGTTTGGTTTGCTCGTTTGGGTATTGGGCATATAGGTGCTGACGCAGGCGTTTGAAAACTCCCCACGGTTGATTCCGCAAAATTTTGTCTAAAGTCACAATTGAGTCGGGTGATTTTTCGTAAACCTGCTTGCAAGCAAAGACCAAGGTATGCACAAGCGTTTTATCGGGATCTCCGTAGTTAATATCCAGTTCATGGAACCATTCATACCATATTTCAGAAGGATCTATCTCTTGATCAAGTTCCCCTTGATGCATTCGCAAATAAATCATATTCGTTGTGGTATCAATAAGGAGACAGGCAGTTTGGTAGGGTTCCTTCTCAGCAAGTGGACGGACTCCGGTGGACATTATCTCTTTGTATTCCAATCGGATAATTTGAGGTGAAGGTTCAAGCGATGTCTCACAGAACGTAACAAAGTCTGTCGGATTTTCTCTTCGACGCTTTTTCTTAACCTTTGATTGAGGATCGGGTGCAAATTCAATAAGTATTTTTGTAAGTTCCAATGCGGCCGATATTTGATTCTCCGCCCCCCAATGGGCTAATAAATCTCCATATCTATGAGGCAAGACCTGGTAATCTATATCTAAAGATTCAAGTACTTTCGGTTTTAGCTTGATGGATTGTTCCCCGTCAAGCTGCAGTGCAATTTCCAAAATCTCATTGTAGACGCTTGGGTTATCGACTGGGGGGAGATCCAATACTACATTAATAACTTCATTGGGCACATCACGAGACACATTCTTGAGGTATTGAAGCTCGGGCCAGGAAGGGAATTGAACATAACCATCATCAAAATATCTGGTTCTTGGAGGCGATTGAAAATACCCACGTTCATCAAGTGGTTGTATCCACAGTGGGTTTTTCAATCGAGAGAAGAAATATCGGCGGCCGTTTCCCTTTTTGACAAGTTTTAGGGTCCTATCTATCATTTCATTCGTTGGTTTCTTCCAAGATTTCATTGATACTCCTTATCCGCTCAAGTTCACTGCTTGCAGCGTTGTACAGTAAATCATCAAGTATCTGAAAATGTCTTTCCACTTCAGTTGACGCCTCTATCTCAAACGCGCTATCGCGTAGATGGGCATGTCCCATAAACCACTCTCTCGTGTTCAGCCATTCCGTCAAAAGATTCCGGGGGATTTCCTCTGCGTAAGCATAATCCAAAAAGTTACTAAAGAAAAGAATTGCTGCCTCTGAGGATCGGAGACGCCCTGCTCTGTGTTCATCAATCAGGTCTTGTATTTGTTCACAAACTTTATAAGGGATTATGTGCCCGTCTTGAGCATTATCTATTTCATTAACCCCTGAGGTTCCCCACTCATCTTCCCAATGGTTCTGTAGTTCATCTAAGCGATTCGCATATTGAACCTGTTCGCGTTCGATTCTCAACCGAGCGAGGCAGTTCATCAAATCTCTACCTGCGTGGGATACGAAGGCAATGTGGCCCGGGGGCTTTTTGTCTAGGAGATCCAATGCGCCTTTGTACGCCTCTGCATATACCGGCAGCTCCAGTTCGTCGTTGAGCCAGTTAAAAACTGTCTGCTGCTCTGTCGAAAGGGTTACACTTTCGTCACTTGTATGATTCAAAGTTGCAACTTTCTAACGGGTTGAAAATCTATTCGCCATAAAACGCCCGATTCAACGCCTTATCTTCCTCACTGACACCAAAATCCTCGTCCTCTATCTCTGAAAGATTCACATATAACTGGTTCTTATCCAGCAGCTCTGCCAGCAGCTTTTTCTGTTTTTCCAGTCTATTTTCAGAAATCCCATTTGGAATATAGATAGGACTTACGCAGTTGAACGTTCAACCCCTGTGGTTCGGTGTCTCATTACCGGAAAATACGACTCACAACGCCCGATGAATCGGGCAACTACAATTAATCCTACACAGTAGTAGGTAGGCTCCGCTGTACCGCAGTTTGTACAATGGTTACGGCATGCGGAGTATGCCTACTACCTTAAAGACGCGCAATGAACGCGCTACTACAAACTGAAGCGCGTAACTCCTATATAGAATCAAGTGTTTCGGACAAAAATTTTTCAGCCATCATGCATCTCCACCGATTTCAAGCGCGAAAAGAAACCGAGTTTTCAAGAAAAAACTCGGTTTCTGTTGCACGATTTCTTAACATGAGCGAATACCTTTTCCACGCCTCACACTTTCATAAATTATCAATAAATTCACGGCTTTTCAGAGTGCGTTCGGTGTGATAGGAGATGAAGTTTGAAAGGACAAACTTAAGCTCCCTGTGGTTAAGATCGGAGGCACGAAAACGGTGTAGATAAGAAAAGTCGAATTTTTGTAGCTGCTTCATCAGTTCACAACTCCCGCGTGAAATCGGTCTCGCTGTTGTGTCTTTCCCCTCACAATTGGTACAGAGCAAACCACCATGGCTTGGACTGAAATGTACCGTGGCACCGTGGAACACCTCCGCACAGGCTACGCACCGCGAGAGTTGAGGTGCGTAGCCTGCCAGCCCCAGAAATTGGAGTTCAAAGGCACGCGCTAGCAACGGAACATCTTCGGTCTGTGTCAACGTTTCAAAAGCGTATTGCAGTAGGTGGAAGACGCTTTGATCCGCTAATTGTCCTGCTAGCTCCGTGGCATCAATCAGCTCTGCCAAATAACAGCCGTAAGCGGTCCGGTCGAAGTCCGCTTTGATTGGGTCAAAGGCGTCAATCAGATCAAAGTCACTGATCCTATGGAGGTCTTTATTCGGGTATTCAAAGAACACAAGGTTACCGTAGTTAAGGAGTTCAAGGCTGCCGCCGAACCGGCTCTTTAGTCTCCTACTACCGTGTGCTACTGCGCTGACTTTGCCAAACTCAACGGTGTAGAACCGGATGATCTTGTGCACTTCACCGAGTGGATGTGAACGAATGACAATCGCCTGTGTTTTTTGAGTTGGCATTCTGTCTCCATAATAAAATGGGACAATAGTGCGATGAATTTATTGTTGCCTTATTTCATCGTTCCATTGTCCCATGGAAATAATCGGGGCGAGAGGATTTGAACCTCCGACCTCGTGCTCCCGAAGCACGCACGCTAACCGGACTGCGCTACGCCCCGTCATTATCACTCAATCATCTTTCGATAAATTAACCACCTACTTCTCATACAGCAGGTGAAAGGATTTGAACCTCCGAACTTTCCGATCCATCGGAACACGCTAACCAAACTGCGCTACGCCCCGTCTATGGTAAAGCAGCGTGTGATTCTATCATACACGCTAGTATCTGTCAAGCCCGCTTTTCTATTTTTCCGTCGCATCCTCCAGTCGTTGAATCCGGATTCGATGGATACGTCGTTCATCCGCTTCTAATATTGTGAACGCTAGTCCTTGGTAAGAGAATTGGCTGCCCTGTTCGGGCACTCTTCCCAGATGGTCGAAGATAAATCCGCCGATAGTATCTGCATTCTCCGATTCGATCTGTGTCCCTAGCTGCTCATTAAAATCAAGAAGACTCATCCGTGCATCAACCGAATAGGTATTTTCAGCGAGTGAGATGAGCTCCTCTTGTTCATCAAAATCGTATTCATCTTGGATTTCCCCGACAATCTCCTCAATAATATCTTCGAGCGTCAGGATTCCTGCTGTACCCCCGTACTCATCAACAACAATCGCCATGTGTTGCTTATTTGCTCGTAGTTCTTGGAAGAGGTCGGATATTTTTTTACTCTCTGGCGTGAACAAAGGCGGTCGATCTGTGGCAATAGATCTCAGATCGAGGGGTTGATCTTTTTCCCAATCGTCTAATAGATCTTTGACATGCAGGAGACCAATAATTCGGTCAATCTGCTCCTCGTACACAGGAATACGCGAATGCCGAGACTCGATTGCAGTTTGAAGCACAACCTCCTTCGGTGAAGCGACATCAAGGCATGTTACATCCGTTCGGGGCACCATAATCTCGCGGGCAACTTTATCGGGTAGGTCAAGGATGCGCGAGATCATCTCTCGCTCCTCTTCCTCCAAAAGTTCTTGGCTATTTCCGACATTTTCCAATGCTTCAAGATCTTCCGGCGAGACGCTGCTATCCTGTTCGGTTCGGGCTTTTCCACCGAGAATCCGAACGCCAAGATAACTCAGCAGAGTCAGTGGCTTAATGAGAGGATACAGGACCCAATAAACAGCGTGCACAAAACGGAGAGCGGAGATTGTTGAGTTTTCAGAGCTGCCCTGTACATAGTTTGTCGGGATGAGCTCCGTCACAACAACAATGAGGAGGATCGCAAGGAGAGCACCAATGATTCGATCTCTCAGAGAATCGAAATCGAACAAGGAGAGCAGCAAGACAACGATACAAACAATTAATACGCTCTTAGCGACAATAATCGTTGCAGAAGATTTCTGTGGGTGGCGCAGTAGAGAGGTTAAAATCTCATGCTGCTGGCCCCCAGTTTCCGCGATACTCAGTATTTCGTTCCGGCTAAGCCTGTTGATAAGCACTTCCACGACAGAGAACAACACCGCGAAGACTGACAAAACAAACAAGCTAACCAGCTTAATTATGTCTATATCATCCAAACGTGGGATTACACCCCCAAGGCGCAATTTGTCAACCAGAGTCCGCAAAAATCTATGACCTAATTTATGCTACAGTTCTACGTAGACATAAAAAATTAAGTGCTAATCAAACGAAGCAGAATCTCTTGTTTCTCAAACATGATTTCCGCTTCCTCTGGGGTTTGATGATCATAACCGAGAAGATGGAGCGTACCGTGTACACTCAATATGGCAAGTTCAATATCAAGTGAATGCCCCTGCGCGATTGATTGGCGCTGGGCTGTTGGAACGGATACGACCAAATCGCCAAGCAGCTGAGGATTCAAATCCCCACCGATGCCTTCTCGCATCGCAAAGGCGAGTACATCAGTGGGCTCATCAATGTGGCGATATTGGTGGTTAAGCACCTGAATCTCGGCATCATCGGTTAGAAGAATGCTCACTTCGCAATCAGCAGAATCGTGAGCCTTTAGCGTGGTCAACGTCGCATTATAAACAATCGCTTCATTAAAGTCAATATTTTGACACTTGTTGTTAATGAATACCATCGGCAGTCGCCTAAAGGAAATTAGATGCTATTGGTTTCTCTCAATTTTTGGGCATCGCGATCCTCGTAGGCTTCTACGATTTGCTGTACCAGTTCGTGTCGTACAACATCCTCTTTTGAAAAGTGGATGAATGAGATACCGTCGACATCTGACAGGACCGATTGTGCATCAACAAGTCCCGATTTTGTACCGATCGGCAAGTCCGTTTGCGTTATATCTCCGGTGACAACGGCTCTGGAATCAAACCCGAGTCTTGTGAGAAACATCTTCATCTGCTCAATGGTTGCATTTTGTGCTTCATCAAGAACGACAAACGAGTTATTCAGCGTTCGTCCGCGCATGAAGGCAATCGGGGCGACCTCAATCACATTGCGCTCAACGTAACGTTCAAGGGATTCGGGAGGCATCATATCGTAGAGCGCGTCGTATAAAGGACGTAGATAGGGATTAATTTTCGCTTCAATATCGCCGGGTAAAAAGCCGAGCCTTTCACCCGCTTCCACCGCGGGTCGGGTTAGGATGATCCGGCCGACTTGACCACTTTTCAAGGCAGAGACTGCCATCGCCATAGCGAGATAAGTTTTTCCGGTTCCGGCGGGACCGATGCCAAATACGAGGTCATACGCTTTGATTGCGGTTACATAGCGTTTCTGGGCAGGGGTCTTTGGCCGCACAACACCGCGCTTGGAAAAGACAGAGATAGCTTCATTGGTTGTCTTCTCCAACTGGACGGTTGTATTTCCTTTGGAGGTGCGGATCGCATATTTGACATCATTTGCATTGATGGGCTGTCCACTCCGGATGAGATGAAGTAACGACTCAAAGGTTTTAGTTACACGATTAACGTCATCAAGGCTATTGCCGGTGATCTCCAAACCCTCGCTCTTTAATAGCACTTTGACGTTAAAACGCGCTTCGACAATGTTCAGAAAGGCATCAGATTGCCCAAAAAGCACTTGGGCTTCTGTGGTGCTCTGTATCGGTATTTTTAAGGATTCTTGATTCTGCAATACGCTATTATTCCTGTTTTTGGGTGGGTGTAGCCACTGTTGTCTCTGTCAGAAACTAACGTCGCATGTAATTTTACCAGAATTTTACCATCTTTCCAAGTAAATTTTTTGTTATGGTCACCCAAGTTGCTATGCAGATCGAAAATTTTGGTTGTTTGATGTCCATTTACACCTACAATCGGGGTTGATGAACGGCGCACATGATTTTCTTGACATATCGTGCATCACCCCTATGGGGCACCTGTCGCCCCGCTGGGGCTTGGGGGAATAGGTCTGCCGATGTTCTATACACCTATCGCCCCGCTGGGGCTTTGTAAGCCGGGCAAGTTGAAAATCCCGACCTACGGGTATAGGGATCAATTTTATCGTGCCGCACATAACTATCAACTTGCGTTACCAGTTAGTATACGCTCCATCGTCCCTTTGGTAACCGGAAGGGGGACCGGGAGCCGGTGGTGTGACGTTAATGACCGCATCTTCATTGAACTCAAGACCAAGTCCAGGACCTTCAGGTGGAAGTAAGTAGCCGTCAGCAAACGGCATCTGAACGGGAAAGACATCGGTAAGGCTCGCCATCGGTGGACGCGGTAGCTCTTGTACGCCGACAAGGGCTGATGCCAAACAGAGGTGGAGGCAGGCTGCTGTTGAAACGGGACCGAGCGGATTGTGCGGCACAATGTGGATGTAGTGCGTCTCGCACCAACCCGCGATCTTTCGAGCCTCAGTTAAACCCCCGGCGATGCAGAGGTCTACTCGGCAGTAATCCATCAGGTCATCTTCGATCGCTTCCCGAAAACTCCATTTGCTGTCAAACTGTTCGCCCACCGCCAATGGGACCGATGTATTTTGTCGAACCAACTTCAGACTCGCAGGATTTTCGCTGCGGAGCGGGTCTTCAATGAAGAAGGGACGGTACTGCTCAACCCCTTTACAGAATTCGATGCTCGCAGGCGGATCCAACCGCGTATGGACATCCACGAGAATCTCGACATCATCGCCGAGTGCTTCTCTAACCGCCTTCACCTGCTCAATCCCAAATCGGACTGCCCGTGTTGGCTCAAACCGATCGTCGCCTTCCGGATCGCACAACCCCCATCGAACAAACTTCCACCCGGCTTCGTAGGTCTGCCGACAACTCTGGACGAGCGATTCAATATTATTTGGGTCGCCGTTGTGGGGATAACAGACCACTTTATCGCGCGTCCTTCCGCCCAACAATTCGTATACCGGCACCCCCAACGCCTTGCCTTTAATATCCCACAGCGCGATGTCCACCGCACTCACCGCCGCGGACTGAATTACGCCGCCGGGGAAAAAACCGCCGCGAAACATCCGCTGCCACAAATACTCAATCCGAAACGGATCTTGACCGAGCAGGGTAGGTTCAGACGAATGGATGACTTCTGCCATCGCTCGTCCCCGCCGTCTCAAGCCTCCTTCGCCAATGCCGTAGATACCTTCGTCCGTCTCGACCTTCACGAAAAAATTCCCGGTTGATGCAATAAGCGGTTTAACAGCCGTAATCTTCATGTGCTACCTCCAGTTAGGTATTGTTGGTAAACCGATATGGTTTTCACGTCCCGATACATCAAGGATCCTCGCCTTGCGGGATTTCACGCATCACATTTCACGCTCTGCCTCTGGCAAATGAGCGTATCAAGGGTTGCAACCTAGTTAGGACTTACGCAGTTGAACGCTCAAAGCAGTGTAGTTCGGCGATGAATCGCCGCCCCGATAAATCGGGATTCAAAGCAACTGGACACCGTTGCCAACCCTAGTCTTCGGAAGGCACGCCCGATGAATCGGGCAACTACAGTAAATCGGTAGGTTTGTGGTAGAGTGATTTATCGTCCGTCGCAACGCGCAATGAATTGCGCTACTACAAACTCAAGTCCGTAACTCCTACCTAAGTATCAAGAGTATTACACATCGTCGGATGGTGAAAGCACGTTATTCTGACAGTAGACGGGACGGAAGAGTGTGGTACGTTTGAACGGCATTTCAGCGAGGTGTTTCGGATGGGGATCCCACTTATGCCATTTATTGCCAACAACATTGTAACAGTTGAAAATAGCGACCCGATCCACCGTATCGTCCTCCCACCGTGCACCGGTGTGGGTGATTGCTTCCGTGAAAAACAGCACCGATCCCGCCGGGCAGGAATAATCATCCCAGAGCGGACAATCCCGATCCTGCGTTGATTTCGGTGGAGGGAACGCACCCTTGTGGCTCCCCGTTAAGAATAGGGTGCCGCCGCTACGTTTCTTGACGGGATTCAGTTCCCATACGACCCGCGTCAATCCACTGTGCGCCTTGTCGTGGTGCATGTGATAGGTATGTGAGTTGCCCGGAAAATTCAACATGCCCCGTCCGCCGTGAGGGCTGAAGTTGTCGTGCCCTTTGGGCCGAATTGTCAGGAATGTACCTTCCATGCGAAAGCCGTAGCAATCCTCACCTGAGTAGCCTGTCGCGACAAATTCGTTCATGAAGCCGAGAACAATGGGGTGGTCGGTCAATTTTTCGAGGGGTCCACCGATGGATGAGCGATGATGATCAGGAATGGATTCCGGGGACTTTTTCAGACGATAGCAAAAATCTCGCATCTCGGCGACTTCGTCGTCGGTCAACACGCCGGGGAAGGCTATCCACCCCCGTGTGTCGAAGATGAATTTTTGGTCTTCGGTGAATTCTATCGCCGGTCTGTCGTCGGCGTTTGTCGTGGGTATAGACATACACGTATCTCCTAATTTTGGGGGCAATTCTTTGTTCGTCAGGGTTTGGCTGATACTTTTCGGGTTGTCCAAGTAATTGAGGGGTGTGCATGATATTTCATTGGAACACAGCGGCCATATGAGAGACATTGCGAGTTGGTAAGTTCCATATGGCATTAACAATCATAGCGATTTGCACCGATAACACCCCGATAGCCAAGCACGACCGGACATTGAAAAATCCCTTGACCGGCACCTGCTTCTGTTGAAGAGTAGTGCCAATCGTCTTGGCAATCAAGTCAAACAACGGTTCGACCGAACTGCGACGTTTGGTCAAACAGAAACGTTGCTCAGGTTGGTCAATAAACCGATGATACGCCTTAGCAAATCGCCCCTTTGTCCATCTAAGTGCCGGGGTAATCAAAGCGACTTGTGACTTAGCCCAACGACGAATCCGACTCGCTTGGGTATAGGCATCATCAGCAGTGAGTGTCTTTGGTGAAAGATGTGTCAAAATCTCAGGTGCTTTTTTGTCTATGACAAAACTTTCAGATACCGATGCACTTTGCACGGTTATCAGTGTCGGAAAAGCAGCTTGTGTGCATATGATGTGAAGTCCATAGCCATAGACCCAGCCATGATAACTACTCTTACTCCAGGTCGCATCGGTGTCGAGGTTGCGTAGATGGTTAGGCACTTTGCCTGCTTTTCTGTCTGCCTGATGCCAGACAGGACCGCGTGCTTTAAACAAACTTTTGTCTACTACCAAATCGGTTGGACTAAACTGCTCAGACAAATCGGCTGCATACTGACCGATAAACAATACAAACGCCTCTATCGTTTGATATAATGCTTTATAGCGACGGGCAATGGTAGTCCGATGCGGTGGCTGGTGCCAACCGAGCATTTGTAACACTTCTGTGTGATTCATTAGCCATCGCCATTGCGTTTTGAAAGCATAGATGCCACGAAACTGCATCATTATGAAGAAAATGATGAAGGAACGGGGGCAATAGGTTAGTAATTTTGTTTTGTGGATACCTTCTTTGTCAATACGGTATTGCATAAATTGCTCAAATAGGTGCATAATAACAGAGACATAATCGGTCAACGTTGGCTCTTTTGCCATAGAGGGGCTCCTTTTTGTTTGGGATGACAATAGGAAACCCTAGTTGACTGATTATGTCAATTATATTTATGCACACCCCTCAAGTAATTATCATGGATGCACACGAACCTATACAAGGGCTTTGGAAAAAGCGTTGCCCAAATGGCGTACCGTTCGCTCATTATAGCCAAACTCTCATTTTTCGACAAGAAGTTTTTGTATGGATGCTCCTTTGAGTTTGTGATAAGATAGTTTTGAGTATATTCACGCAAGTTGCTGCCCAAAACCCCAGCAGGGTGACAAGTGAACAATTCCCTACAAGAAGCAAGGTGACCATGAAGACATTACTGATTCTACGTCATGCAAAATCGAGTTGGAAAGATACGGCGTTGGCGGATCATGATCGTCCACTCAACAAGCGTGGCAAACAGGATGCGCTGCGAATGGGAAAGTTTTTGCGGGAACAGGGCTTGGTGCCTGACAGGATAATCAGTTCAACTGCCAAGCGGGCGCGAAAAACTACTACGGCAGTTGCTAAAGTATGTCATTGCGAGGATAAGGTCGAATTGACGCAGGAGTTTTATCATGCGGGCCCAGGGTCGTACCTCGCTATTTTGCAGAACGTGCCGGACGATAACCAGCGAGTGATGGTGGTGGGGCACAATCCTGGGATGGAGGCACTGGTCACTCACTTGACAGGGCGAATGGAAACGATGCCGACGGCGGCACTTGCCCATGTCGCCCTTCCCATTGAAAAGTGGATGGAATTGGATTATGAGGTACAAGGAGAGTTGTTGGATTTGTGGCGTCCAAAGGCACTCACATCAGAGTAACAGAAATAGATACTTAATTTTTGGGATCATTAGGAGTTACGTAGTTGAACGCTCAAAGTCTTGTAGTTAGGCGATTCATCGCTGCAGCATACAATTTCCAACGCCCGATGAATCGGGCAACTACAGTAAATCCGTAGGTTTGTAGTAGGGCGATTTATCGCCCGTCCGGACGCGCAATGAATTGCGCTACTACAAACTCAAGTGCGTAAGTCCTACATAAAGTAGAAAAACAACAAACGGAGGAATTCGCACATGACAAAATTTGATCCGATGAAGGGAGTTTTTGGTCTGCTTCCCACACCCTACACAGAGGACTTAGACATCCATACCGCAGACCTACAGGCTGCCGCCAATTTCTGTTGTGAGTCGGGACAGCACGGGATTGTTTGGCCCGTCATGGTAGGGGAGTTCTACTTCCTTGGCGAGGAGGAACGCATTCGCAATTTGGATGCCGTTCTCGAAACAGTCAATGGCAGGTTGCCGGTCGTTTTTGGCTGCTCTGGCATCTCCGTGCCGCAGGTGATGCTCTATGCAAGGGCAGCACAGCAGGCAGGGGTGGATTCGATAATCGCAATGGCACCGGCGCGAACCAATGCAGCGACGGCGATAGATATGTTCAAGCGGCTTGGGGAGGCCTTCGATGGACCGATTATGGTGCAGAATGCCGATAGTTACGCACCGTTGACCGGGGAGCAGATTGTTCAACTCGTAGAAGATGTCCCGCAGATTGAGTATGTCAAAGAGGAGAGGCAGCCGGGACCACAGCACATTGGCGAAGTCAAGCAGTTGGCTGGAGATCGGATCAAGACCATCTTCGGGGGTGCTGCTGGTAAGGTGCTGCCGGCGGAGATGATACGTGGTGCAGACGGTTGTATGCCCGCGTGTGAATTTGGAGATCTGCTAGCAAAGATTATGGAGCTTTGGTGGGCAGGCGACGAAACCGGTGCGCGGGAGTTACATACCCGTCTGCTGCCTCTGATTAACTTGGAAAACCATCAGTTTGTCCGTTACATTCTTAAACGTCGAGGTGTCTTGACCTCTATGGTGGAACGGGCACCCGCGCCACATGAGTTGGATGCGGAGGATAAGCGGGAAATCTCTATCCTACTGAAGGCAGTGGAAAATGACATTGAATCTTACCCGTTCGGCGCGGAATAACGAACTTGTAGATGAATTGTCCCACCATTTCGAGGAGGCTTCATCAGAATGCACATCATCACACGCGACCGTATCGTTTACAGTTTTAGCCGTGACCATCGTCCTGTGAGTGAAGTCGATTCGGGGGATAAGATCCGGTTTGAGACTTATGATGCACGTACTGGTACGATTCTGAGTGAGAACGACCTCCTCGATCATCCCCACCCACGCGGGCTAAACCCTGCGACAGGACCCCTCTTTGTCCGCGGTGCCGAGCCGGGGGATACCCTCTGTGTTGAGATTCAGGATATCCAACTCGCTTCGCAAGGTTTTATCGGGATTAAAGCCGGCACAGGAAACTTGGGGCATCTCGCAGAACGGTATGTGACCAAAATTATTCGCATCGAAGGAGATACCGCCCACTTTGATGATCGAATCAGTTTTCCGATTCGTCCGATGGTTGGCGTCATCGGCACCGCGCCTACTGAAGAAACTGTGCCGACGCTCTACCCCGGTCCCCACGGCGGCAACATGGATCACCAAGATGTGACAATTGGATCGCGTGTTTACCTGCCCGTATTTGTGGAAGGTGCGTTGTTTGGGCTTGGCGACGTTCATGCCGCTATGGGTGATGGGGAAATCTCTATGCTTGGGATAGAAATCTGTGCGGAAGTTACCGTGGGAGTGGAACTGATTAAGGGGGAGTCAATCGCCCGTCCGTGGATTGAAACAGCGGATACATGGATAACCACAGGGGATGCCCCAAAGTTGGTCGATGCAATTACAATCGCTTGTGAGGAGATGGCGAGCCTTCTTCAACGCAAACTTGACGTTTCATTTGAGGACGCCTATCTGCTCATGAGTGCCACCGGTGACGTGCGGATCGGTCAAGTATGTAATCCGAATCAGTTTCCCGCGACGATCCGAGTCGTCTTTCCCAAGATAAATCCAATCGCGTCTTCTACCCTATCCTGAAACTCCTAGTCTGAACGATCTTTCCCGCTTGTGTAGGGAACGCAGACCTGCGTTCCCTACACAAGCCGACCTACATCAATTCCAACGGGTAGGATGGTAACCCGGATTAATCTATATCTACGCCCAATGACTCAGCGAGTGCTTCTAACCTTTCCCAAAGTGCATCGGCGATAGGGATGCCGTCGCGCCCGCGGGCTGCTTCTGCACGCGCCTCAAGATCGCCGGGGAGTATTACCTCCTCGAAACCGGGTGCCGGTGGCACGGATCTGATCTGATTCCCCAAATCCTCCATTCGCGTCGAGTAGTCCGTCAACGGCTGAAACAGATCCGCCTTCATGACCATCATGGTAACGCCGGAGTGGCGAAAAATGGCGCCGCCCCGTTTTTCTTCATTAGAAAAGGCATCCGCTCCGGACAGAACCCGTCCAAAGAACTCGACCGCTAGCATCAAGGCGTAGCCTTTGTGCCCACCAAACGGCAGCAACGAACCGCCCTCCTGATAATCTATCGGATCCGTGGAAGGATTTCCATCTTTGTCGACGATGCTGCCCGGTGGTAGTTGTGCGTTTCTGTCCCGCGCTGTGAGGACTTTACTCCCCGCAACGACTGTCGTGGCATAATCGATGATCATTGGGGGATCATCACCGACGGGGAAGCCCATGCCAATCGGGTTCGTGCTCAGTACCGGTTGTCGCCCACCGAAGGGAACAGCGACCGGCTCTTCTGCGCCGAACCCTCCAGCCCAGATTATCGACAGCATACCGTTCGCGGCTGCGATTTCGGCGTATTCGCCCAGACGTCCGATATGGTTTATCTGAACGGCACTTACGACCGCCACGTTGTGGCTTTCGGCTTTCTTTATTGCGACCTCCATCGCATACTTCGCAGTCACATGCCCAAAGGTCCAGTTACCCGCGATGAGCGCGCTTGTGGCTTCCTCTTGCCGGATCTGGGGCCAAGCGGTGGGAACAATTTCACCGGCTTGAATCTTCTCGACATAGCTCGGCAGATGCAGGATACCGTGTGTATCAACGCCGCGCAAGGTCGATAAAACCAACGCTTCTGCAACACGGTTGGCGTTACGTTCATCGGCTCCCGCGGCTAGCAGTGCCTCGCGGATAAGTTTGTCAAGTTCAGCGGTTGTCTTTGTAACCATTATTAAAATCCTCCTCAAAATAGTGCCAATTATCAACAAAATCAGGTTGGAATTACAGTGTTAGATTTAGATCAGTGGTCAAAGTAAGACTTCGTAGTTTTCGTGTGGGATATCCTTGTAGTTCCTTGTTGATTCAGGTCATAACTATAGCACGTATTTTTGGTGCAATCAATCAGATTCGGAGATGTATTCAAAGTGCGTAAAACCTCTTGACGCAGTGGCTTATGCCGTGCTAGGATACACAAAATAATAATTGTGGTTAGCTTCTATTTTTTTCATCAGACTAACAAGGAGGAATTCAACTTGGCTAAAAAATTCAGAGTTGGTATTATTGCAAGCGGCCGTATTGCACGTTCACACGGTCAAGGCTGGACCGAATGTAATCGCACCGAAATTGTTGCTATTGCTGATTCTCATCCCGAAGCACTGGCAAGTTATGCACAGGATTTTAACGTTAAAAGCCAGTATCTCGACTATCGGGAGATGATGGAGAAAGAAGATCTGGACATCGTCAGCGTCTGCTCTTGGAATCCGCAACACGCTGAGATGACGATCGCGGCAGCGGTTCACAAACCCCAAGTGATACTCTGTGAGAAACCGATGGCTTGCTCACTCGGAGAAGCCGAAGCAATGATCATTGCTTGTGAACGCAACGATGTTAAATTTGCGATCGGTCATCAACGCCGTTTCTATTCTTCGTGGCAGGAAGCGAGGCGGCTCCTTGCGGACGGTGCCATCGGCGCACCGCGCCGGCTTTGGTCCTCGGTGAGAGCAGGGATGCTGAATACAGGGACCCACTGTGTCGATTTCCAACTCTTTGTGCTAGGGAACCCACAGGTGGAGTGGGTCATGGGTTCTGTGGAACGCAAAACCGACCACTATCTGTTCGGGCATCGGGTCGAAGACCGCTGCTGTGGGCTGATCGGGTATCCCAACGATGTGGAAGGTGTCATTGAGAATGAGGTACCCATCAGTGGTGGACTCTATCAAGTTGGTGCCACGGTATACGGCAGCGATGGCATGATGGATGTCAACGATAATAGCTTGAAATATATGACCCCTGATAAGGCGGGTTGGCAGGTATTTGAGCCAACCGAAAAGAATCGGACTGGTTACGGCAGTGCCTTCACAAGTCAGGCGTATGCAATCTGCGACTGGATCGATGGCAAGATTGAGGATTATCCCGGACAGGCAAAGTACGGAAAGGCTGCTCTGGAAATTATGATGGCGGTCTACGAATCAGCCCGTATGCACGAGCGGGTTCGCCTGCCACTAGAGACGCGTGCTAACCCACTGGATGTAGCGGTGGAAACGGGTGCTATTCCGGTTGAACGCCCCGGTCAATGGGATGAACGCTCTTTCTTGGTACGCGGTGAATCAATGAGCTGGATTAAATAGACTTTAAGGTGCCGTATGAGCGATCTGGATGTGCAAATTATCACGCTCTCTTCCGACGATGAACGGGCTATCGAGCAGGTCGCAGCGTTGCTGATTGAGGGGTTCAAAGCACACGCGCCAAACGCTTGGCCCAACATGGTAACCGCTTTGGAGGAGGTACGAGAAGCCTTTGGGGCAGATCGGATAAGCCGTATTGCTGTCGATCGCAGCGGCGAGATTGTCGGCTGGATCGGTAGCTTGAGTCACTATGATGGGAACGTCTGGGAAATCCATCCATTGGTTGTGAAACCGAGCCGACAAGGGGGTGGAACTGGGCGGCGGCTTGTGCGTGACTTTGAGAACCTCGTCCGAAAACGAGGGGGTTTGACAATTTGGGTGGCTACCGATGATGAGGACAATATGACAACCCTTGCAGGGGTTGATCTTTACCCCAATGTCCTTGACCACTTGGCACAAATCCGAAACCTGCGCCGCCACCCATACGAGTTTTATAAGAAGCTCGGTTTTGTCATTGCGGGTGTGATGCCCGATGCCAACGGACGTGGCAAGCCGGACATCTTCCTCTCAAAACGAGTTACTCATGATTGCTAGGACGTGCAGTGAGTAAATCCTAAATATTTGAAAACGCATCCGTAAGGAGAACATTCCAATGCAACAACTTATCCTCATCGGTGATTCAATCCGCATGGGCTATCAAGCCGATGTTATTCGTGAGCTCGCCGATCTTGCTGACGTTTGGGGACCGACGCAGAACGGCGGGAATAGCGCGAATATCCTTCAACATCTCGACGAATGGATCATCTCCCTATCGCCCGATGTCGTTCATATCAATTGTGGGCTGCACGATTTGGGAAAGGATTTCGACACCGGCGAGCCAGCCATTCCGATTGATCAGTATGAATCAAATCTCTGCGCCTTTCTCGGACGTATTTTGACAGAAACGAATTGCACTGTCATCTGGGCGACGACTACGCCTGTCAACGAGATCTGGCATCACGAGCGGAAGGGGTTCGATCGACTGGAAGCCGATGTCGCCGCGTATAACGCCGTCGCTCTCAAGGTCGCAGACGACTTGGATATTCCGATTAACGACCTGTTTGGCGTCATCACGGACGCGGGACGGGACAGATATCTGACACCGGATGGCGTTCATTTTACTCCCGAAGGCTGTGCATTACTCGGCAAAGCAGTTGCCGAATTTGTCAAGCCGTACCTCACAACGCCGGATTAAGGTTGCACAGTTGAACGCTTACATAACTGAGGAGTGCTCATAATTATTGTCTGAATCAGGATTTTCAGGATTAGATGACTCAAATTGACACGGATGAGCATTTGAGGCGAGGGCATCATTATTGACACGATGCTGCATCGCGAGGCAAAGCAAGCTGAATCACCGATTAAACAGATGACACAGAAAACACGGACGCTCATTCATAACAAATCGCGCAAAGAAACCGAGTTTTGAAGAAAAAACTCGGTTTCTCTGAACTATTCTGCACTTTCTTTTGACATGAACGAACCTATTTATGAGCACCCCTCACATAACTATAAATGAGGAAACAGTATGGATAACGATACAGTCCGAGTCGCATCGATCGCAATGCACAGCGTCATGGGCGACCCGTCAGCAAACTTGACACGTGTGGCGGAATGGGCACACAAGGCACACGCGCAAGAAGCGGACTTTGGGATTTTCCCGGAAGAGTGCATCACCGGGTCAATGAACAAGTCCGACCTGACGTTTGAGGAGGCGCGGAAGATTGCTGCAGCGGCAGCAGAGGAGTCGGTGCCATTTCTAGAATCCCTCTCTCACAAACTACAGATGACGCTGGTGGTTGGTACGATTGAGCCGTTTGCAGACCAACTTCGTAACAGCGCACTCATTGTGGGACCTGAGGGCTATCTGGCAACTTTTTCAAAACTCCATCTGCCCAATCCGAATGAGCGGGAGTGGTTTGTGCCCGGCGATACGTTCCCGGTGGTCTCCTCGCAGGGGTGGACGTTTGGTGTGGGGATCTGCTACGATTTGCGTTTCCCCGAACTTTTTCGGGGCGCGGCGCAGAAAGGGGCGGAACTTTTCTTTATCCCTGTTGGCGGCAGTGGGGCGACCGAGAAGATTACCACCGATGGAGGTCAGCATGAGCAAGCCGAGTCTCACAAGGAGTTGGCGATGCAGCTGCTACCGGGGCGTGCGGTTGATAATGCCCTCCATATCTTCTACGCGAATCAGTCGGGGCACAGTGGCAATGCTTGGTTTCCGGGGCTATGCTTGGCGATAGATCCTAGCGGGCAACTGATCGATGAATATCTCCCAGACGAAGGGATGATTGTCACGGAGGTCAAAAGAGAGGTGGCGGATAAGGCTAGGGCTTCTGCTAGCTGTACCGTTGATGAGGCAAGACCTGCGGTCTATGAGGGAGCCCAACTGGTGAAAGGGGAGTAGTTTACCCATCCTCCTCCGATCTCTACCCAATGAATACAGATGAAAATCGCTTTGGGAATACGGCACATGCGAAACAGGATTTTCATCGATTATTTCCGCTGAATTATGGGCAGGTTATCCTCAATGAAGATCGGTTTGTCCTGCCAGTGTACTGCCGTATTTTCTGACTACCGAATTTCTTGCAACTTACGGGCAAGATGCCAGATTCCTAGCATCCCAAGCAGTGCTAGGTCCGTGAATAGCAGGGGCGCGAATAAGGGAGGTCCGTAGATCAATTTATCCCTCACGCTCAATTCAGCACTTTGCAAATCAACCAATAGGTGCAGATAAAACCCCAATACACCAACGAGCCCGTTTACCATCAAAATGGCACCACAGACTTTAAGAAACGGCAAATTGATTAGCTGTAGGAGAGCCGTCATTAAAAAACCGACAGCGATTGCGCTGGTAAATATCGGAATCCACTCACTTGGCTTGAAGAATCCATTTTGTGCGTGGTCGCAAAGTGAAAGCACAAAATTACCGAAAAATCCACCCAACGCCATGAACACAATCCATTTTCCCCACTCGATTGATTCTCCATGAACCATACGGTTCATAATCAAGAGCAGCCCTAATCCGCAAAAAGCGAGCGGTGCGGCGAAGGGTGCGGTATAAACAAGACTCTTGATGGTAAAATCAGCAAAAAATTGGCTCTCAAGATGGAACAGCATCCCTCCGATGCCAATGCCGACTGAGCTCCAGCCAACGCCTAATCCGCCCAAATACCACAGGTCGCTACTCCCGATCAACAGTGCCAAAAACAGGAACAGTGAAGCGATGATCGAAAATAAAAACGGAACCCACTCACCCCAATGGGCAAAGGCGTTGGCAGAGTGAGCAATGAACACATCAAAGGCAAGAAACGCCAGATTCGCCGTCACAAAAAGTTCAAGAGCGAGCGGGTATTTGTGAAACCACTTACTTTTTCGCACGGTTTTCTCGGAGTTGGGCAGCTATCTCTTTCATTTCGGTCATCTTCAACAGGAGTTCGTAATTTCCATGCCACTGCACAAAGTCCGCACCGCCCATGAAAGCCCCATGTTTTGCTGTTCGTCCATAGTAATGCCACAGGTCAAAATAGAGAAACTCAATCGCTTCATCGAAGGGTTCCGGTGTCAGTAACCTTTCTTTGCGGAGGGATGCCATCAGCGTTTCGGCTTCGGCAATTTTGACATTGGTGGCTTGGACAACCCCTTCGGCTTCCTGATAGTATCTGTCTACGTGCGACTGAGTATGGCACTTCAAACAGGTTTCTTTCATCGCGTCTTGTCCTCGCTGATACGTCGGACGCTTATCGGAGACAGCGGCAAAGAGCCAATACGAAAGACGCTCGGTTGTATCGTGCGTTACCTTCAAGCCTTCCAAGCCGCTCATGTGGCAGGTAGCACAGGTCGGTATGGACATATCCGCCGTGGTGAGTTTTTTTGGGTCAGCATTGAGATTCAGATCGTGTTTCTGAGCGTTGTAAAGCACACCGTGCTTTGATTCATGATAGATCTCAATTTGTGAATGGTCGGGACCCATGTGACACTGCCCGCACGTTTCTGGCTCACGGGCAAGTGCGATTGATGTGGAGTGTCGTGCGTGACAGGCAGTACATGTTCCGATCGAGCCGTCTGCGTTCGGCTTACCTATATCGTGGCAACCGAGACAACCGACGTCAGTCGCGCTTTGCCCTTCTTTCGAGGCGAGTTGATTCGCGGCGCGATTCACTGCTCCCTTATGATAGGTTTCGGCATACGCAACCTGCTCCTCCGTGAAATCTTGTTTACCCAAAACCGCCGCCCAAGCAGGCGCGGCGTGACGACTCCTGATAAACTGGTCATATTCGGTCGAATGACACTGACTACAGTTTTTCGATGTGAGATGTTTAGCGATCGTGAATCCACGATGTGCTTGCTTCTCTTGACCTTCTAATGCACCGTGGCAGTCAAGGCAGTTAATCCCTTTTGCCGCGTGAAGACTGCGCTCGAATTGATGCACAACTGCTGATGTTTCTTTCCGATGGCACGTCGCGCACTTACCTGTACTTCTGACAAACTCGGCTTTCGGTTGTTCCGTTTCTTGAGTCGGTCGCTTGGCGTTGAAAATCAGTGCCGCGATGATCAGCGCGCTTCCTAAAAAAACGGCAATAAAGACAGATTTGAACGCGTTGTTGCCCGCTCCGGAATGTGAGCCATGCGAACCTGCCATATTTATTATCCTTTCGTTGATTAGAGAATCGTTTGTAAACTCATCGAACAGGTGCTAAGGGACCTGAATCGAAACGATTCTGACCCACAGTCCCTTTAGAGAGATAACTGCAGCTCATAAGACACCAAAAGCCATGTCAAAAAAAACAACAAAAGATCAAGTAAGTTCCTAGAACGCCCCGGAACGTTTGGCTTCCTTGGCTTTTTCCTCATCCACGAAGGCGAGCAGAATCAGACCCACAATAAAGAAGATCATCAGTGAAATGATGGCTAATCTCGGCGTTCCGGTAACTTGCCGTATGATGGCAAATACCAAGGGACCCCAAATCGCTGAGAACTTGCTAAAGACGGAATAAAACCCGTAAAACTCAGCCGAGGCTTCTTTGGGAATCATCGCCCCATAAAAAGAACGGCTGAGCGCCTGCGAACCGCCGAGTACGATCCCTACAACGACACCCAAGATGAAAAATTCCGTAACGGTATGTAGAAAATAGGCATAGGTGACAACCCCACTCCAGAGGAGTAACGTCAGCATCAAAGCCCGTTTCGCACCGATCTTGCTGGCGATCCTACCGAATAGTAAGGCACCGCCGGCAGCGATGATCTGAATCATCAGCAACGTAACCATCAGGACCGTTGGGGGAAATTTCAATTCTTCAGTCCCATAAATCGTTGCCATACTGATGACTGTCTGAACGCCATCGTTGTAGATCATGAACGCAATTAAGAACAGCAGCAGATGTTTGAAGCGCTGAACCTTTTTAATCGTTGCGAGGGTTCGCGTTATTCCAATGGCGGCATAAGCGATTATCTTCGGTTGCGATTGGTACTTTTCCGGCATAGCTTCTATTGCTCCCGCTTCTTTCAGGTTTTTGAGCGTAAAGATTGTAAAACCCGCCCACCATAAACCTGCCATTCCCAACCCAATACGGGCTGCGAGCCCTTGACCGACACCGATGATTTCGCCGCCGGCGACCAGTCCCAACGTGATGGCAAATTGTAACCCGCCACCGATGTACCCGTAGGAAAACCCTTTGCTGGATACCCAGTCTATTTTATCCTCGGGGGCGATCTGAGGTAAAAAGGCATCATAGAAAACATTCGCCGCCACATACCCAATCTGCGCAATCAGAAATAGGATAACGGTCTGCCATACATTTCCGGATTGACAGAAGTAGAGAAGCGTTGCGCTGGTGCTGCCCATATAAGCAAATGTGATCAGGAACTTTTTCTTGGATGAAGAAAAGTCTGATATGGCACCGAGAACCGGGGCGAACAGAAATACGAACATCGCCGAGGCACTGATCAGATAGCCCCAGAGGGCATCCGCACTGACAACGGTGTCCCCGATCTGGACGCCCCCTTTGCCCACAATTGCAGTGGCGAAATAGATCGGTAAAACCCCTGCCACCACTGTGGTTACATAGGCAGAATTTGCCCAGTCATACATGCACCAACCGAAGATCTGGGAACTGCCTGAAACATCCTGCCGATTTTTTTGATCCATCTGTGTCATCCGTTAGTTCCTTTTATACGTGCTCGTTTTTTGGAGAAAGGGATTTCAGCCAATCACCAATTAAGAAAGGGGAGTAGACTACGAAGAAAAGGACGAGGACCACCACATCCAAGATAGGTATATACCAGGGCCAAGGCGCGAAGAAGAAGGGAGATTTTGTATCCGGTGGCTCGCAAATGAACATGTAGTTAGATTTCAGCAACAGGTTGATGCCCGCGATGACCACCATATAAAGATTGACGAGCAGGAATGAACGCAACAAACCTTTGAAGGTGGGGCGCATTCTCAATCCCCACGTCACAAACAGCACACTGACGACGATACCACCATGTACAATAAAATATTGAAAAAAACGGTAGTGCGGAAAACCGACCTCCAATTGAGGCGTGAGAGCAGCATTTAATGTACCGACGATCCCCCAGAAATAACCAATTTCATAAAGGATCTGGTTTCGACGCAACAGCGTAAGCACTACGACAAAGAGTGCAACCCCGCAGATGTGGAGGGGTAGGTGGCTCTGTATAAATTCACCGAACGATTGCACCGTCGCCGCGCGGTAAATCCAAACCCCAATTTCATTGACAATTAGTGTCGCAGCCAAAAGGTAGCAGACCACATTCGCCACTACGGAGGAATCTACTTTCCGCACCAGTACCGATAGCGCAATAGGCAGCACGATTGTTAGGGATAGCGCAACGATATGAGGAACGCCAAGAAATTGAAATTCGGAGGTTGGCACAGCTGCTCACCTCTCGTTTGTCCATCTTACGAAACGCGGTCTAACGCCCGGTATCCGATGTCAGTCCGAAAGTGGGCTTGATCAAAATGGATTTCCTTCACGCCGCGATACGCACCTTCAATCGCAGATTTGATGTCACAGGCGAGCGCGGTCACACCGAGTACCCTGCCGCCTCCTGTAGCGATGTCTCCGTTTCGCATCTGAGTCCCTGCATGAAAAACCGTCACGTCCTCTAGCGCGTTGGCTCGGTCTAGCCCGGTAATCACTTTGCCCGTTTCGTAAGGGTCGGGATACCCGCCTGATGCCATTACTACACACGTTGCAACTTCGGGTTTCCATTTGCATTCAACCTTGTCCAGCGTTCCATCAATGCAAGCATCCAGCATCGGCACAAGATCGCTCTCCATGCGGGTTAGTAACACCTGCGCTTCAGGATCGCCAAGCCGGCAGTTAAACTCGATCACTTTTGGGCCCGCCTCAGTAATCATCAACCCGACATACAAAATGCCCTTGAAGGTACGTCCGTCCGACGCCATTGCGCTGATAGCTGGCATCACAATCGTATTCATAACCTGCTCGCTGAGTTCAGGCGTCATGACCGGTGCCGGTGAGTACGCGCCCATACCCCCGGTGTTTTTACCCTGATCGCCATCTAGTGACATTTTGTGATCTTGCGAACTCACAAAGGGGAGACAGGACACACCATCTGTTAAAACGGTGAAACTGGCTTCTTCGCCGAATAATGCCTCTTCGATTACCACTTTATCCCCGGCACTTCCGAAGTTCCGATCGACCATGATTTCCTGAACCGCTTTAACGGCTGTGTCAAGCGTCAGACCCGGAATTACGCCTTTCCCCGCAGCCAACCCGTCTGCTTTAACAAAGACCGGCACGTTAATCTCTTCAAGGTAAGCGATTGCTGCGTCCGCATCCTCGAACGTGCGATACGCCGAGGTGGGGATACCATTTTGTGCCATCAATCGCTTTGCGAAATCTTTGCTCGCTTCAAGAATCGCTGCTTTCCGATCCGGTCCAAACGCTCGGAGCCCTCGCGCTTGAAGCACATCAACGATGCCCTTTGCAAGTGGGTCTTCGGGACCAACGACGGTCAGGTCTATCTTTTCCGTTTCTGCAAAGTCCGCGATTGCTGAGAAGTTGTCTTCTAGGGGAATTGATCGACATTCGGCGATTTGGGCGATACCCGGATTCCCCGGCACACAGTACACCTTTTCAACAAGCGGACTTTGCACAATCTTCCACACAAATGTGTGCTCTCTAGCACCGCTCCCAACAACTAAAATTCTCATCAAACTCTCCTTGATCTGGATTGATAGACTCTGTTAATTATCGGAATCAGGATTCTCAGGATTTTGGGACGTATCGTTTCTTGCTCCTTAAGACTTACGGAGTTGAACGCTTAAAGTCCTGTAGTTCGGCGATTCATCGCCGCAGAACACAATTTCCAAAGCCCGGTGAATCAGGCAACTACAGTAGAGGCGAAGGTTTGTAGTAGGTTGATTTATCGCTCGTCCGGACGCGCAATGAATTGCGCTACTACAAACTGAAGTGCGTAACTCCTAACTCCTATACCGCTTGGATATGCCTATCCAAGCGGAGCCGGGCGTTCTTTTCTGCTCCGTATCGTCCAAGAAGGCAGCGGATACAGGGCAAATTGCCTATAAGTTCGACGCTTCTGTTTTAGCCTTCCCATTGCCGTCAGTTTTCCCGTGCTTCTATCGAAAATTTAAACCCCAGTCCATGTAGTATTTTGCCCATCGTGTTTAGTTGCGGATTTCCATTCTCCGAAAAAACCTTATAAAGCCCCTCACGGGTTAGGCTGACGCGCTCGGCTAATTTAGACATACCACCTTGCGCCTCTGCGACATCTCTCACCGCAAGTAAAAACGCTTCTATATCCTCGTTTTTCTCATAACCCTCAAGTGCAACAGAAAGATATGTCTTTGCGTCCTCTGGATCGCGTAGTTGCTCAATATGATAGTCTTTGAAGTTTCTGTAGTTACTCATCCTCTAGCCCCCTTGAATTATGTTCTCTCCAGTCTGCTTTTGCCTATTCAAGGATTAGCGATGGTATTAACACGTTTCTCCTGCAAGTTGTAGCACGTCATCAATGAACGATTGATCTAGATACATACCGTTATCACGTAACGCTTCTAAAAGCGGCTTGATGGCATCAATTAACCCTTTTTTCTTTGCCTCCAGCAAAACCCCAATCGTGCCCTTGACCGGCAATCCGATCTGTTTGGCCTCCTCTCGCGCCTTCTTTTCATCAATAATTACGAGATGTGCATTGTGTTCTTTTGCAAGAGCTAAAACTGAGGCTTCGCCCCGATCGAGTCTGCCATAAACTGACACGCTTTGTGGATCAGTTAACGACACAGTTCTAATCCACGGTGCGTTATTGAGTGAGGAGCGGCGAAGCGTTGTCTCGGTGCTGAGAAACTCCTCTTGGACCTCTTCTGGTATCCACACATCTGTATAGAGTTCCCGCAACAGGGGAAGGAGGTTGAGTATCCAGAGAAAAACGAGCGGACTATTATTGATGATAACTGGCTTTGTGGGCATTGGCAAAATCCGATGCAAGTTCCTCTGCCGTTTCCCCAACAGGAGAGAGTTCGTGCTGACCCATAAGAAGGAGAAACTCGGAGTATGGTACACCCGCTAGTCGGGCAGCAAGCCCGGTGCTGAGTTCGCCGGTTTCGTAACCTTTCAATGCTAATGCGAGACGGGTCTCTTTTTCAAGTTCAATATGTTCGGCTTTGGGGTTCAGCATGGCAGCGATATCTTCCGGCAACTGAATCCCTGTTCTTTGCTCAAAATCTGCGACGCTTCTGTAGATCTGGTGAAACAGCGCGCTGATATTCACACGCAGGATTATGGCAACGGTCAAATCTACTTTGGCATTTCCCCACTGTTGCAGATGTAACCACGCCACGCCGCAATTGCCATAGACGAGTCCCACATCTGAATTGAGTTTTATCGCCATGTTATAGTCTTCAATGGCACGGTGAATATCAATTTTACTGAGGTAGACATTACCACGATGGATATATGCTTCAGCAAACTCTGGATTCAGCCCTATCGCCATACTATAGTCTTGGATGGCATAAATAATCTTTCCTTTTTTGTCATAAGCGATGCCACGATGGATATAGGCTTTAGCAAGATCGGGACTCAGTTGTATTGCTTTGGTATAGTCTGCAATGGCACAGTCATAATCGCCTTTTTCCCCATAAGCCACTCCGCGATTGAAATAGGCGTTGGCATAATTAGAATTCAGTTCTATCGCTCTGGTGTAGTCTGCAATGGCACGGTCATAATCGCCTTTTTCCCCATAAGCCACTCCGCGATTGAAATAGGCGTCAGTATAATCCAGTTTGAGCTTTATTGCTTTGGTATAGTCTTCAATAACCCGCTCAAGCTTGCCTGTTTTAAGATAAGCAGCACCGCGATTGGTGTATGCTTCAGCAAAGTCCGGTTTGAGTTGTATTGCTTTGGTATAGTCTGCAATGGCACAGTCATAATCGCCTTTTTCCCCATAAGCCACTCCGCGATTGAAATAGGCGTTGGCATAATTAGAATTCAGTTCTATCGCTTTGGTGTAGTCTGCAATGGCACGGTCAAAGCTATTCTTGCTCTCATAAGCGGATCCTCGATTATTATAGGTAGAAGTATTGCTCGGATTGAGTTTAATCGCATGTGAGTAAGTTTCTATTGCTCTGTCTACTTGCCCAAGCATCATTAAAACGTTACCTTGTTGGAATGCCAATTCAGCGCGTAGTTCTTTTTCAGATCCCCCGGATGGTGCTTCCATCTGAGCCTGTATTTTGTCAATGGTCTCTTGAATGCTTTCTACTACATTTTGCCAACCTCTGCTATCAGGAAACCATTCGTTAATGGGCTTCCCTTCAGCAGGTAGAACTTGGAAATCGCTAAGTTGATGATTTAACCAATCACAACTTTCAAGGATGATGGGGCTAACCCTTATCTTTGCGCTCAATGCTTCAGCCAATTCTCTGTTACAGTTTTCAGACGCAAGACTCGCAGCAGAAACGAGATAGAACAGAATATCCGAAGCGTTAAGATTCTTGGACATCTTTTTATGCCATTCGTCGCCTGGACCGATTTCGTTATCGTCCCAAAATTTTATCTCGCCTTTCCTTTCCATCACACCAAGGTGTGCGGTCAATTTATCTTTTGCTGCTTTATCTTTATGTGCATAGGTAATGAATATCTTTAAGGGCTTATGCATTTTTTCCTCCGTCTGAATCTGGATTCTCAGGATTTTTGGGCATGCTGCTTCTCATTCCTATATCGCTTGGATACTTCTATCCAACCCTTTAATAACCCTCATCAGCATTTACCATTCAATAAAAAAATGGTCATGCCACAGCCTGGCCTAATGCAGCTCGGTAGTCCTTCACCGATTGCTCAAGCCCCACATAAAGGGCGTGCGCCATCAGGTGATGACCGATCGAGACCTCAAGCAGACCGGGGAGATTTCTCATGCGCGGCAGATTTTCCAGATTGAGATCATGCCCTGCATTGATGCCAAGTCCCAAGCTGACCGCCTTTTCAGCGGCTTTGACCAATAATCCAAATTCGTGTGCAATCTCCTGCTCAGTTTTCGCCCACGCATAAGGAGCGGTATAGAATTCAACCCGATCCGCACCCACTTCCTTCGCCAACTCAATTTGATGAAGGTCTATGCCGCTGAATAGACTGACACGAATGCCGGCATCTTTGAGTCGTTGAATGACCGGTTTGAGCCGCTCACCTTCCGCCGTTAGATTCCAGCCGTGGTCGCTCGTCACCTCGCCCGGCGTGACGGGAACGAGTGTGCACTGGTCGGGCTGTACCTCTATCACCATATCCAACAGATCGGGGCGGGGATCACCCTCAATGTTATATTCGACAGTCACCATCTCGGCGATTTCGTAGACATCATGGGGTTTGATATGTCGTTGATCTTCTCGCGGGTGTACTGTAATCCCCTGCACATCGGTATTGATGCAGGTTTGTACCGCTTGGACGACATTTGGGACATCTTCGCCTCTGGAATTTCTTAGCGTTGCTACCTTATTAACGTTCACACTCAGATTAATCATTGCTTTCTCCCTCCACTTCATGTTTTAAGATTTTTATTATGCAAGTTTGGGGTGGGATTGTCAATCAAAATTGTTTGGACGGGTGTCAAGGAAATTTTCTTGACATGCACACTTATGTAATGTATTATAACAAGTCTATTTGCCACAATTTTTCATTGAATGTAGTGTCCTCGGAGTGAGCGTAACAGATCCCCACCAAATGATTTTCCTTCCTGAACCTTCATCTTATAGAACTGTTTCAGCAAGTAATCATTGGGTTTCGGACTATTGGGAGAACATTCTCTTATGTCTGCCGATCCATTCTGAAAAAGCGTTTGTCATTGATTCAGGGAAATACGGTCAGGACACTATCAGAGTACAAGAAAATCAAAGATAAAGTAAACAAAAACCGCAGTAAGAGTAACCAAGAGATACGGATTCTCGGAACTGAAGTATCATAAGAAAGGCTGATATGAAAGGAAAGATAGGTATCCCGCAGAAGCAAGGACTTTATAACCCCGCCTACGAACATGATGCCTGTGGTATCGGTTTTATCGTGAACATCAAGGGTGAAAAATCGAATGCGCTCGTGCGTCAGGCACTAGATGCGCTGGTTTGTCTTGACCATCGGGGTGCCCGCGGTGCCGAAGAAAACACCGGCGACGGAGCAGGCATTCTAATGCAGGTCCCGCACAACTTCCTTCAACACGCCTGCGAAGATGTAGGAATTGATCTGCCCGGTTCAAAACACTATGGCGTTGGCATGGTGTTTTTCACCAAGACCGAGGACGGTGAGCTGCTTCAACGCTGTCAGCGAAAACTTGAGGAAATTGTTATCGAAGAAGGGCAGACAGTTTTGGGTTGGCGAGAAGTTCCCACCGACAATTTCCATTTAGGACCGATTTCCCGCTCCTCCGAGCCTGCTGTATGGCAGATCTTTATCGGCAGAAACCCCAATATCGAAGATGACCTCACCTTTGAGCGCAAGTTATATGTGATTCGGAAGCGTGCCTCCAATATCATCCGATACGGCGGGATAGATGAAGATTTCTACATTCCGAGTCTGTCTAGCCGAACTATCGTCTATAAGGGGATGCTCACACCGATGCAGGTGCCCGAATTCTATCCCGAACTGAAAGATCCTCGGATGGATGCATCAATTGTCCTGCTACATTCCCGATTTTCGACGAACACTTTCCCAAGTTGGGCGCGATCGCACCCGTACCGATACATGATTCATAACGGCGAAATTAATACGGTGCGCGGGAACCAGAACTGGATGAAAACGCGGCAGGCGCTGTTAGCGTCTGAGTTGTTTGGTGATGATCTCCCGAAGCTTTTCCCCATCCTTGACGAGGATGGAAGCGATACCGCTATCTTCGATAACTGTCTGGAATTTCTCGCACTCTCTGGCAGGTCATTGCCTCATTCAGTAATGATGATGATTCCTGAACCGTGGGAAAAACATGAGAGCATGAGCGCGGAGAGACGCGCATTTTACGAATACCATAGCTGTTTGATGGAGCCGTGGGATGGTCCTGCCTCCATCGCCTTTACCGATGGCACGGTTGTTGGGGCGTCTTTAGACCGTAACGGTTTCCGTCCGTCCCGCTACTACATCACAAATGATGACATGCTCGTGTTGGCTTCGGAAACCGGGGTGCTGGACATACCTCCCGAACGGGTTGCCTACAAGGGGCGTCTCCAACCGGGTCGGATTCTTCTAATTGATACGAGTGAGGGACGCATTATCAGCGATGACGAAGCAAAGGATAAAATCGCTTCCGAGTATCCGTATGGTCAGTGGCTAGATGAACACCTCGTTGCATTAAAAGACCTGCCAGCGGTTGAACCGAAAGAACCTGAAAAAAATCACCACCAGATTTTACAACGCCAACAAGCATTCGGATATACATTTGAAGATCAGCGCATCTTCCTTGGACCTATGTCGAAAATCGGTCGTGACCCCGTTGGCTCAATGGGGAATGATGCCTCTTTGGCGGTACTCTCTAACCGGCCGCAGCTACTTTACAACTATTTCAAGCAGCTATTCGCACAAGTGACTAATCCTCCATTGGATCCGCTCAAGGAAGAGATTATCACTTCATCTGAAACAACAATAGGTGCCGAGCGTAACCTGCTCGTGCCAGAACCGGAGAGTTGCCATCAGATACTCCTCGACACCCCAATTATCTCAGATGAGGAGTTAGAGCAGTTGCGTCAAGTAGATCAGCCGGGATTCCAATCTACTACCCTTCCAATCCTATTTAACGTCGCCGATGGAGAGGGCGGTCTTGAAACAGCGATGGATGGGCTCTTTGAAGCCGCCGATCGCGCGATAGAAGAGGGCTATACCATTATCATCTTGTCTGACCGCGGCGTTGACGAAAAGTCTGTGCCTATCCCCGCGCTGCTGGCTGTTGCGGGCCTCCACCACCATCTGATTCGGGAGGGCACGCGCGCGAAAGTCGGTATCGCGCTTGAATCGGGTGAACCCCGCGAAGTACATCACTTCTGTCTGCTCATCGGGTATGGCGTCCAAGCGATTAATCCTTACATGGCATTTGAGAGCCTAGCGGACATGATCGCCGAAGGGCAACTGACAGATATCGAGTATAAAGATGCTATCAAGGGGTACATCAAATCGGCGACCAAAGGCGTGGTCAAGGTCATGGCGAAGATGGGGATTTCTACTATTAAGTCATATCGAGGGGCGCAAATCTTTGAAGCTATCGGCATCAAGCAAGAGGTTGTTGACCGTTACTTTACCTGGACGGATACTCGCGTAGAAGGAATTGGACTTGAGATTATCGCTCGCGAAGCCCTGATGCGTCATCGCGCAGCCTTCCCAGAAATTCCGGTTGATAATCGCACATTGGATGCTGGCGGACATTTTCAGTGGCGACAGGATGGCGAATATCATCTGTTCAATCCAGCCACGGTTCATAGGCTGCAATTGGCCGCCCGCACCGATAACTACAAAGTCTATAAAGACTACGCGGCGTCGATCAATGACTACTCTCGGAACATGGCAACGCTACGTGGACTCTTGGACCTGAAGTTCCCTAATGACCCAATTCCAATCGACGAAGTAGAACCCGTTGAAGAAATTTGCAAGCGTTTCAAGAGCGGCGCGATGTCTTACGGTTCCATCAGCAAGGAGGTACACGAAGCACTAGCAATCGCGATGAACCGTATTGGCGGAAAGAGCAATACCGGTGAAGGGGGAGAGGATCCAGCGCGGTATTTTCTTGAACCCAATGGCGACTCTAAAAACAGCGCGATTAAACAGGTCGCCTCCGGTAGATTCGGCGTTACTAGCAACTATTTAGTGAATGCGAAGGAGCTTCAGATTAAAATGGCGCAAGGCGCCAAGCCCGGTGAAGGCGGTGAGCTGCCCGCCAGAAAAGTCTATCCGTGGATCGCCACGGTGCGGCACTCGACGCCAGGGGTTGAACTGATTTCGCCACCACCACACCATGACATCTATTCGATTGAAGACCTCGCCCAACTCATCCACGATCTGAAAAACTCGAATCACCATGCACGGATTAATGTGAAACTGGTATCCGAAGTCGGTGTTGGTACTATCGCCGCGGGTGTGGCAAAAGGACACGCGGATGTCGTGCTGATCAGCGGACTTGATGGCGGTACTGGGGCTTCTCCACAGACCAGCATCAAACACGCTGGCTTGCCTTGGGAGCTTGGAGTAGCAGAAACCCATCAGACCTTGGTATTGAATAATCTGCGTTCTCGTATTATCGTGGAAACGGATGGGCAGCTCAAAACTGGTCGAGATGTTATTGTCGCTGCGCTGTTGGGTGCCGAAGAGTTCGGTTTTGCGACTACTGCACTGGTAACGCTCGGCTGCATTATGATGCGTGTGTGCCATCTAGACACCTGCCCGGTGGGTGTAGCAACGCAAAATCCAGAGCTGCGTAAGAAATTCATGGGAGACCCGTCCCATGTCGTGAATTTCATGCGTTTCATCGCACAGGATATGCGTGAAATTATGGCGCAGTTGGGGATTCGCACGGTCAACGAACTGATCGGTCGCACTGACCTACTTGAGCCGGCAAAAGCGGTTGATCACTGGAAAGCGAAAGGAATCGATCTCTCGCCGATTCTCTACCAACCTCAAGTCGGTCCCGAAGTCGGTCGCTACTGCCAAATTGACCAAGACCACGGTTTGGACAAGGCTATGGATAACGAAGTCTTGTTAGATTTTTGTGAGCCTACTTTACGGGATGGGACAAAAGTTACGGGATCCTTCCCAATTAAGAATACCAATCGGGTTGTCGGTACAATTTTAGGAAGCGAACTGACCCGACGTCATGGGCCCGATGGGCTGCCTGACGATACCATTGATATTCATTTTCAAGGGTCTGCGGGTCAATCCTTTGGTGCTTTTACGCCTCCTGGCATCACATTTCGTCTTGAAGGCGATGCAAATGACTATTTTGGCAAGGGGCTTTGCGGCAGCAAGTTGATTGTTTATCCTCCTAAAGAATCCACATTCAAGCCTGAGGAAAACATCATCATCGGTAACGTTGCTTTCTATGGAGCAACCAACGGTGAAGCCTATATCCGTGGCATGGCTGGTGAGCGATTCTGTGTGCGGAATAGTGGTGTCCGCGCCGTCGTCGAAGCCGTAGGCGACCACGGTTGTGAGTATATGACGGGTGGTAGAGTCGTTGTTCTCGGCAAAACGGGGCGTAACTTTGCTGGTGGGATGTCCGGTGGAGTCGCTTATGTCCTTGACCGCGATGGTGATTTCCATATCCGCTGTAATAGGGAACAGTGCGACCTCGAACGCTTAGAGGATCCGGTAGAGATCTCGGAGGTCAGGGGGATGATCCAGAAGCACGCTGAGTATACTGGGAGCACACTTGCGTTGGAAATTTTGGAGGACTGGGAGAACATGTGCCCCCAATTTGTCAAGGTCATGCCGCAAGACTACAAAAGGATTCTTGACGCACTCGAAGAAGCACAAACAGAAGGATTTGAGGGAGATGACGCTTGGCTAGAAGCGTTTCGGCGCGGCGTCGCTACTGAAGCGGCGGCTTAAAATGATAAAAACATAAGGACACATTATGACTAGCTCGCAAGAACGGTTACGTGAAATTGCATCAATTCCTGACGAGGAAATTGATACTAAAGACCTCCCCGAGCTAGACGCTGACTTCTGGGAAAACGCAACGTTATCCTTCAAAGGAAAACCGATTAGCGAACTGACCTCTCAAGAGAAAGAGGAATTCATAGAATACCGTGACCGTATCATGGCGCACTCACTTGGACTTAATCAGGAAACGATTCCTGTAGACGAAGATATTACAGCATGGTTCAAAATGCAGGGAACTGACTATCACACCCACATCAATGCGGTGCTAAGAGATTATGTCAAGGCACATCGCTAACGTCCGATGCCTTCGTTTTGATACTTGGTTACTCGTCGAAAAGCAAAACAGCAAAAGGATTCTTAACACACTTGAAGAAACAGAAGGATTTGAGGGAGACGACGCTTGGCTAGAAGCGTTTCGGCGCGGTGTCGCTACTGAAGCGGCAGCTTAGAGAGCTACGATTGAAGGAGATAGCATGGCAAAACCAACGGGATTTATGGAGTATGATAGAGAACTTCCGCCCGATCGTTCACCATTGGAACGTATCAAAGACTGGAACGAATTTCACGAACACTTTACCGTAGAAAAACTTCAGACGCAAGGGGCGCGTTGTATGGATTGTGGTATCCCGTTCTGTCATACAGGGATACGATTGCCGGAGAATAGCCCAGCTGCATCGGGTTGTCCGATCAACAACCTGATACCGGAGTGGAATGACCTCGTCTATCGTGGTCTGTGGAAAGAAGCGTTGGAACGGCTTCATAAAACCAATAACTTTCCTGAATTCACAGGTCGAGTGTGTCCGGCACCTTGTGAGGGGGCTTGCGTTCTGGGCATGATTGAGCCACCGGTGACAATCAAAAATATCGAGGTGTCAATCATCGATAAGGGTTGGGAGGAAGGTTGGGTCGTTCCTGAACCGCCTGCCAAACGTACGGGCAAGCGCGTTGCGGTCGTGGGGTCTGGCCCGGCGGGTCTGTCTTGTGCTGCACAACTTAACAGGGCGGGGCATCTCGTCACGGTTTACGAGCGTGCAGACCGTGTCGGGGGGCTATTGATGTACGGTATCCCCAATATGAAATTGGATAAAAAAAGAGTTGTCCAACGCCGCATTGATTTGATGGCAGCGGAAGGGGTCAATTTTATTACCAACACCGAAGTCGGCAAGGATATCTCGGCAAAGGAGTTAGTTGACGGATTTGATGCGGTTGTTCTCTGTGGCGGTGCCACCAAACCGCGTGACCTCCCCATCGAAGGTCGGGATCTGGAAGGAGTCCATTTTGCTGTGCCATTCCTTCACGCAAACACCAAAAGCCTCCTCGACTCCAGTCACGAAGATGGGAATTATACCTCTGCCAAAGACAAGCACGTCATCGTCATCGGTGGCGGGGATACAGGCACCGACTGTGTAGGAACCTCCATGCGCCACGGGTGCAAAAGCCTCACTCAGTTTGAGATTCTAGAACGCCCACCCGACGAACGCGCTCCCAATAATCCTTGGCCCGAGTATCCACGGATTTACGAGCTCGACTATGGGCAGGAGGAAGCCGCCGCTAAATTTGGGGCGGATCCGCGCACCTACCTTATTAGCACGTTGAAATTTGTCGGCGACGACAAGGGGCACGTAAAAGAACTTCATACCGCTGAGGTTGAATGGGTTCCGGGGGACGGTGGACGTCCTTTCCCCAAACCGATTGAAGGGACAGAGAAAGTTTGGCCCGCCGATTTAGTGCTTTTGGCAATGGGTTTCCTCGGTCCCGAAGATACCGTTTTGGAAGAACTGGATGTCGAGCGCGATGAACGTTCTAACGTCAAAGCGGAAGAGGATAAATACGCGACCAGCATCCCCGGTGTATTTGCTGCCGGCGACATGCGGCGTGGGCAGAGTCTTGTTGTCTGGGCATTCAAAGAGGGACGTGGTGCCGCCCGTGAAGCGGATCGATATTTAATGGGAACAACGAATTTGCCGTGAGATAGAGAAGTGATCTCGCAATGTCTATACAAAACCTAAATATACTGGATAAAAAAGCCGGCAGTCCTACTCCGATTGCCGGCTTTTTTTGATTGGATGTACACCAATGTCTGCAATATCAACCACCTTAGAGGAACTAAAGAAAAAGCAAACTACCCTTGCAGACTATCTGCTGATGTCCGAGCTGAATTACCCGTATGAAATCATTGATGGGGAAATGGTGCCTTGCCCAACTCCAATCCCCGCCCATCAAATAATAGGTGCGAACATCTTTAGCCCACTAAGCCAGTATGTAAGATCGAAAGAACTCGGTGTGGTGCTCTTTGCGCCGGTTGATATTATCCTCCAACGTGATCCGTTACGGACGCGCCAACCTGATGTGTTGTTTATCCGCAAAGATAAACTGCCCAGCACCAGTCTTGATGATCTTGAAGAATTGCAACTGCTTGAGATTACCCCGGATTTGGTCGTTGAAGTGCTTTCACCCTCGGATAGAAAAAAGGTGCTGGCAGGAAAATTGGCAGATTATCAACGGATTGGTGTCAAAGAGTGTTGGCTGGTCAGTCGGGAAACTCGCTCGGTTGAAGTCTTGCGCTTATCAACAGAGAAATCTGAGCGAGCGGGTCTCTATGGACTCGGTGAGACCGTTCGTAGTGAGGCACTTATAGATCTCCGATTGACCGTGGATGCAATCTTTGCCTGATACCTATGAGAACCGATCCGTTTCCGCCTGACGCAAATAATCCGAAATCCGCCGATATGCGGTGTTAAGTCGCTGCATCATTTCAAGGCTTCCACCTTTGTCCGGATGATAATTTAACGCAAGTTGATGATAGCGTTCCCTCAACGCATTCAGATCAATCGGATAGGTCAAACCAAAGAACTGAAGGCTGTCCTGTAGTACATCAGGCATATTTAATGGTTGATGTCTCCTTCCACCCGAATCTCTCCGCCCAGTGGCTTGTCGACAGACCCCTTCCAAATACTTATCCAGTCGAACCTTGGACATCAATCGAATCTCATCCACCTCAAAAAACAGTTCCCCAACACATCTGACATGAATTGCCGCTGGCGTTAAGCTAGTCGTTTGGGCAAGGGCACCTTCAACTTCTTCAATCTGATCACGTCTCTCTTGAGAAATTGTCTGTTCGTAGTAACCTTGAGCTAGGTTCTGGTAAAGTTCCCACTTGGGGGACTGTAGACCGATTGATGCCCAATTTCGTAACCGATAACCGATGAGGGCATCGAGTGCTTCGCGTGCAGCGTATGCAGCAATCTCGTTCCGAATCAGTTCCTGATCAGCTGTATCAAACCCTTGAAAGACAGAGAAATCTAACTTACGTCGGTAGAAATCGCTTAACACCTCCAAATGACAAGTAGCAATCAATGGCATAGGTGGTTTTATGAAATTGCTGTCCCATGTGCAGAGTTGCCTCCGAAATTGTTGGACCGCCTTAAAAGAAATTTGGGATGCTGCATCATCCGCACATCTATTAAAAACAGCCCGCAATTGGTCTGAGATGAAAGCCAATTCGTCAACGAATAAATAGTGTGTAACCATACGTGTACCTGCCCAATAGAGAAGTAATTAAAGTATACTGTTTTTCGTCCCTTTTTTCCAGTCTCCTTGATCAAGATGTAAGCTATCATCGCCTTGATCCGTTTTTTTTCAGTATAGCAGTGTACCGTTGACAGCAGTATTTTTCCTCTCTTCTGATCAATCCTAGAACAATTTACATCGTGATTTACTAATGCACTGTTCCCTCGTTTTGTTTTGACTTTATCGAAAACTCCTTTAGGTCTAAAACCCAAGCTCCGATAGATCGGGATTAAGAAACATTTATGCTTGGGATACAGAACGCTTTAGCCTTGTTTTTCAAAATGTTTCATAGTATAATTATTTTGCCAGTTCAGCGGGAAGCAGCCTTTGAGAGGAACTGGGGCGGCAGGGCATTGTCGACTTGCGGCAGACGGACTAAGACGGGATAAAATCCGCGCCGTCGTTTGATTGCACAATTCCAAACCCTGGGCTCGTAAGAAGCTCAATGCTTCAGTTTTGGGAGTATGTCACAGGGACGCCTTTGCTACCATAACGAACAATTGGTTGTCCTTGCCACTTGAGAGAATGGGTATGCCGTAAACACACCTATCGGCATCGTCCAATCGAGTGGTTTGAGAATCTCTGATGAATCAAATTTTTGGTGTCTCCCTCATTTTTTGGCTAAGTTCCCTTTTCTTCATGAGTTGTAATCGCAACAACCTATAATCAGACATAGCATTTGTTAATTAAGCATTGAGGAAACCTTTCCTTCATAATAGAAATGAACGACCCGCAGACATACAAAAATAGAACTACAGTACCGTATATCATTGAAGCAAGCAATTCGAGCAAAAAGTCATTCCTGCCACAGCGCCCCACACTCCCAGTTCTGATCAGCCCGCAACGAAGGAGATTTTAATGGCACAGAAGATAGCAGCCATGCGAAAGATGTTTTCAGAGCTCCCTGGAACCTCAACCTATAGCCCGGTGACGGATGCATTGCAAAGCGCGGGACAATTGGATGAACAGGACATCGCAAATGCTCTCAAAGCGTTTAGCACCATGCCTCAGTCAACGAACGTCTTCGCAAATCCAGCTTTACATCACGCAAAAGTTGATTGCGATGGTGCAGATATAACATTGCATATCCGTAGTTTTGGCATCCGCGGTGTGATTCAAGAAAGTGAAATTGTTGCCAGCGGACCTGCGCCTGCGTATGTAATCTTTGTTGGTCTGTTCGGCAGAAGGCCCGAAAAAGTCGAGAACAATTTCGATGAAGAGGCAGTACTCAGGGAGCTGATTAATCGCAAGTTTTATCGAGTCAGAAAAGTTATCAGAGAAGACGCTTCGGGGCGCAAGGCATTAATCGAGCAGGTTGCTAACTTTGTTCAGACCTTCCCAGAGTCGGGCCCGGAACTTGCAATTCAGCACTTTTCGACACTGAGAAAAGCAAACCGGGCGAAAAACGGCATTCCAGAACGTGGGTTGAACGACGAAAGGCGTGAGGGCCGCCTTCTACTTCAAATGATCGGAACGCATCTAGAGAATGTCGCTGTGGGTGTGATGTCAACTTACATGCGCGGTCTACTGGAAACGAGCGCGAATTTAACTACAGCGCAGCTCGTCCGCCAAACGGACACACTTATCACCGAAGAAGAGGACGCGGGAAAAACAGCGTTTCAGACCTGCTATAGTCTTCTCCTAGGTCATCGTGCCAATGAAGTTCAGAGCAAAACCTTGGAACGCATGGGAATTATACAAACCCATCACGGATCGGCAGGATCCAACATGGTTGCCCGATATATGGCAACGCTACATACCCCTTCTGTTTCCGACTTCTTGATTGCTGCTCACATGAATCTTGATGGCGATCGGCATTTCGGTGCGATTCACGACATAACCCACTTTATTAATGCACTTGAACAACTCCCTCCAGAAAAGCGTGAAGAAGCCATTCGGAACGAAGTGCTCGGAGGTGGGATTCCAACGTTTGGTCACCCCGAAATCGCTGCCGCTGGTAGAGTTGACGAAATTCAGCAAGATCCAAGACCTGCAATTTACATTGAACCTGTTTTGCAAGCAATAGATAGCGGGGATCTCACGCTTGACGACAAACAAAAGCAGCGGCTCGGCATGATTCAACGCATCTATCAGATTGCGTTTGTCGAAGGCGTGATTAAGCCGGGGCGAGAAAACGATCCGCCACTTCGTTTGACGCCAAACACGGATTTTGGCGGCTGGGCGGTTCAAGAAGCGTTGGGTATCCATGAATTGGATCGAACGCTGCTTACCTATATCTTTAGAGGATTTGGTTGGATAATGGATGTGCGGGAACAGTTGCAAGACCGTCACGTTATTCGCCCGGTCATTCCCCCCGACCCCCAGATTATTCCCACAGATAGCAGTGATTTAACGATCCCGGATCTGGTTGTTTCAACCCACAATCGACTGGTTCAGGAAGACGCTTTTTCCCCACATTGAGCAACGATATGTGGGAACTTACGCTCGATTTCCTGAAACCGGATCCCAAGAGTTCACTAGTAATCAGGCTCATCTAATCTTCGCAGTGGAGTCCCTTATTATGGTAGATTTTAGAATTACTTAGACACTTCCAATGCACAGCCAACCCCCTAAATCCCCCTTATCAGGGGGACTTTGGAAACTTCGCTAGGGTCGGAGTTATTGGTAAATGTCTACTTACTTCTTGCGTTTACTATAGTATAGTTTACCATGCGATCTGAGCCGTTGTTTTTTTAGTTAGAAAGGAGTCGCGAGTGGTCAACTCAGAAGCAATTGAGTCCGCAAAAGAACATTTCGGAAACATTTTGGAGCAACAACTTGAGAGAGTAGAAAGACTCAAACAAGAACCAGATTGGACGGATTACAGTTCTATTTCGCCTATCGTTGTTGGTATGCTTGGCGGTGACGGCATTGGTCCAACAATTAGTGCCGAAACCCAGCGTGTGTTTGAATACCTCCTGCGCGATCCGGTCAGCAGCGGGAAGGTTGAGTTTCGAGTCATAGAAGGGCTCACCATTGAAAACCGTGCCGCACAGATGCAGTCAATACCGGACGATGTGCTTGAAGAGATCAAGGCGTGCCACGTAACATTAAAAGGACCGACGCATACGCCTGAACAGGGGGATGGGTGGCCCAATATAGAGAGTGCGAACGTCTCCATGCGTAAGGCACTTGACCTATTTGCCAATGTCCGCCCTGTGCGCGTTCCTGCTGAGAACATTGACTGGATCTTCTTCCGTGAAAATACTGAAGATATGTACGCGCTTGGCAGCCAAGGCATCAATGTTACCGATGACTTGGGGATAGACTTTCGCGTCATAACAAGCCAAGGGTCTGAGCGGATTATCGAGGCAGCCTTTGCTCACGCGCAACGTACCGGCAGAACTAAGGTAACAGTTGTCACAAAAGCAAATATTGTTAAAACAACCGATGGCAAGTTTCTCGACTTTGGCCGCCAAGTTGCGCAACGGTATCCGGACATCGAATGGGATAGTTGGTACATTGACATTATGACCGCGGCACTGATAAATCCAGCGCGTCAACAGGATTTTCAGGTGCTTGTGCTCCCCAACCTCTACGGCGATATCTTGACTGACGAGGCAGCCCAGATCCAGGGTGGCGTTGGAACCGCAGGTAGCGCGAATATCGGCAAACAGTCTGCCATGTTCGAGGCAATTCACGGGAGTGCTCCGCGGATGGTGCAAGAAGGGAGGGCGCAGTACGCTGACCCAAGCTCCCTCATCAGGGCGGGTGCCATGATGCTTGAGCATATCGGATTCGACGCACTCGGTCAAAAACTGCACAAAGCCCTCGACATCTGCGGACAGTACGAGCGCAAGGTCGTTATGACCGGACGCAGCACTGGTGCAACCAGCGAGGCATTCGGCGACTACATCATGGAGACAGTCGAGGCTGCCAACGTCGAGGCGCGGTGGGAAGAATATGTGAACGCAGAAGTGTGATTGGAGTAGTAATGCGTAACGAGTAATACGTAGAAGATCGTCTACACAGCTAATATCACTGTGTAGGTAGTTTTTTACGCATTACGTATTACTTTTTAGAGAACCCAGAGCAATTATGGTAAATTTTAGAATTACTTATACACTGCCAATGCACATGTACAGATTAGGCAATCTGTACCTACAAACAACCGCCTAAATCCGTAACCCCCTAGAGCCTTTATCAGGGGGAAAGAGGGGACTTTGGCAAATGTCCACTTATTTGTCTAATTCACCATAGTAGCAATTTATTGCTACAATGTTTCATTTTTAATCTATCATGGGGAAAACGAATGGCTAGAAAAAAAATTAGTGTGATTGGTGCTGGAAACGTCGGCGCGACCGCCGCGTTGTTTATCGCACAAAAGCAGCTCGGTGATGTCGTGATGGTGGATATCATTGATGGTGTCCCACAAGGAAAAAGTTTGGATATGGCACAGGCATCACCCGTTGAAATGTTCGATGCAAGTGTCACAGGTTCAACAGGTTACGAAGATACAGCGGGATCCGATGTGGTGATTATTACTTCTGGATCGCCCCGCAAGCCGGGAATGACCCGCGAAGACCTATTGCAAACAAACGCGAATATCGTTGGCAGCGTCACGGAAAACGTTGTGAAACACTCGCCGGATTGCATCATTGTGATGTTGACCAATCCGTTGGACATCATGACCTACCATGGGTGGAAGGTTTCGGGATTCCCGTCTAACCGAGTGGTTGGACAGGCGGGTGTACTTGATTCAGCACGCTTCCGTTATTTCATCTCCCTTGAATTGGGTGTGTCCGTTGAAGACATCAGTGCCCTCGTGATGGGGGGACATGGAGATACGATGGTGCCCCTGCCACGTTACACAACGGTCGGCGGAATCCCAATTCCGCAACTTATATCTGCTGAACGAATTGAGGAAATGGCACAACGCACACGAGATGGCGGCGCGGAAGTGGTTGATCTTCTGAAGACGAGTGGTTACTACGCAGCGGGTGCCTCACTCGCTCAGATGGCGGAGGCAATTATCCGTGACAAAAAACGGCTCATCCCCTGTGCAGCGCATTTGACCGGACAGTTCGGTATCAACGACCTATATATCGGCGTCCCAATTAAATTGGGGGCAGATGGCGTTGAAGAAATTATCGAAGTTGAATTGACCGATGATGAGATCCAAGCGTTGCAGACATCGGCTCAGACGTATCGGGAAGGGATTGAGCTGCTGGGATACTAACGGTGGAAGAGGGGAAGATTGGAAGATTGGAAGAATGGGGGTCTCATCCATCCTTCTAATATTCTAATCTAGTCGGTTGCTCTTTGTGCTTTAAAAAGCTCATTCAAGTTTGCCAACGGAAGGAGCGTACATTGAAAATTGCCTATTTCGATTGTTTCTCAGGCATCAGTGGAGATATGGTACTTGGTGCCTTGGTCGATGCAGGTGTCGATCCAGACGCACTAAGCACAGAGTTGGCAAAGTTGAAGTTGGACGAATTTACGCTGCGTTTCGAGAAAGCCACGAAACACAGCATCAGCGGCACATGGGCAGTCGTGGAAACAGATGATCCGACTGGAGATTCACACGGGCACGACGATTCCTCGGCGGCACATCACCACCACACCCACGATCATGATCATGGTCACGAACACAACCACGAGCATCATGATCACCCACACACGCATGGACCGAGCCGCCATCTCTCCGATATTTTCGCTATTCTGGACAGTAGCGACCTTGAGGAAGTAATCATTGATCGCGCAAAGCGGATCTTTGATCGACTGGCAGCGGCGGAGGCGAAAGTCCACAACACCTCCAAAGATCAGGTGCACCTGCACGAAGTCAGCGGTATTGATGCGATTGTGGACATAGTCGGAGCCGTCGTTGGACTACACCTTCTAGAGGTCGATGAGATCCACGCCTCTCCGCTTTCGCTCGGAGGCGGCTTCGTTCGGTGCGCCCACGGACTCATGCCTGTCCCTGCACCGGGAACGATGGAGTTGCTGTGCGGTGTGCCTATCCGACAGACTGAAATCCGAAAAGAGCTAGTGACCCCCACCGGCGCAGCCATTATCACGACGCTCGCGGATGGATTCGGCACAATGCCAGAGATGACCATCGACCAAATCGGCTATGGTGCCGGCACACGCAACCTTGAGGAACAACCGAATCTTTTGCGGTTATGTGTCGGTAAAAAAAAACTATCGAGGGTGATCAGGTCTGCGTAATTGAAACCAACCTTGACGATATGTCGCCAGAGATTGCAGGCTACCTGATGGAGCAACTCTTCGAGCGAGGTGCTCTTGATGTCTTCATGACACCTATATTCATGAAGAAGGGTCGTCCGGCGACAAAGCTGAGTGTCCTTTGTACACTCCCCCTCCGTAATACCCTCAGTGAGATGCTTCTTGTAGAAACAACTACGTTTGGTGTCAGATGCTACACCGTTGACCGATTAAAACTCACCCGTGATTTTGTTGACATCCAAACACGGTGGGGAACTGTTCGAGCGAAGTGCGGGTATCTGGAGGGGCAGTTAATTAAAACGGTCCCCGAATACGAAGATTGCAAGCAGCTCGCCGAGCAGCACGGTGTCCCGCTCAGGGACGTCTATGAAGAAGCAATCCGACAGATTGGCGAATGAGGGAGCTCCTGAGTCAAGAGTATCCGGGACTATTCCTCCTCCTATCCATCCTGCCTCATGTATAATACACTTGACGTGCTCCCAAACCTAAAGGATTGGGATTCTTATCCGCTGTTTTTAGCCGGATTTACATAGGTGCGGGTGAAACCTTACACCTATGGGGGACGCCATGACCCCAACTACGGGACTCAGGATGAATCCCGATACTTTGTTCCAAAGGTTGATAGCACCAACGCCATCTCTATGATATTCAAATCCACAGTGATTGCAGCGATAGTTGCGGTTCGTGGGTTTCTTTCGATTCCCACATTTTGGACAGGTTTGGCTTGTGTATGCCTCTGATACAAACTTGACTGTCAGCCCCACGAGTTCCGCTTTGTAGCATATCATAGATTGGAGGCGGGCAAACGCCCATTGGTGAACCTTCTGGTTGGACTTCTTAGAAAACTTAGCCCGGTCTCGGATGCCTTTGAGTTTGCCTATCACTATCGTATCTGCCTCCGCCTTTAAGCAGTCAGATATAAATCGACTTGTGATTTTATGCTCGGCATCCTTGAGTTGAGCGTTCAACTTTGCCAGTATCTTTGTTTTGATACGTTTCAACCGATACCAGCGATTGCTTCGTTGCTTACACCTATCCATTTTGGATTGGAAATGTGCTTTAACTTTGTTGAGGTATTGCCGAATCGCACGCACCGCACGTCCGCTGTAGATTATCGTGTGTTCACCGTCATGTGATACGATGGGGTGAATCTCACCCATGTCTATCGCAACCGCTTTGCCTGTTTCACGCTTTGGTGGTGTTTGGACTTCATAGACCAATGAGAAATAGTAGCAACCCCGTTGGAAATACAGTTCCACATAGACCGGCAAGGCGTCAGACTTGAGTGTGATAGGCGCGTTGCCTTTGCCATTAGACAACCTGACAACCCCAGCTTTGAACGTGATGCCATTCTGAATCCAGCGAACCTTGAAATAGTGTGGGGTCCGATTGGGTGGTTTTGCATCAGGATTAGACTTGACAGCACCAAAGTAACTCTTAAGCGAATCGAAGTAGGATTGGATGATAGATTGGACTGTCTGAGAATGCAAGTTGTAACCTCGCAATCTCATGTACTTTTGGACAGCACCTTGCGATAACCAAAACCCTTTCTTCTTTTTGACCTTTCGCATGAGTGACACTATTTTTGAATAGCAACGACCTGACTCATGAGCAAGCACATCCAACTCAAGTGTCTTGTCAACTTTGACTTTTTTCGTGATATACATTGGGAGTGTCCTGTCGGTCTTTCGATTCCTGTGTCAAAGGATGTGGGAAGCACCACCGAGCGGTGGCGTGACACCTTCCCACCGAAAGACGAAATAAGTATACCATATTTTAACCGCAAGTTAAAAAAAATGCTAAAGCAATCTGTATCCTAAACATAAATGTTTGGGACTTAGACCTAAAGGAGTTTTCGTTAAAATCAGAGGCTTTCCCAAACATCACAAGGTGAAACTTTTCCGGGTCGCGTCTGGCTTGGTATTATTACAAAAAAAATAGCTGCTTAATACCTTCGGTGTGAGGCACCAAGCAGCTATATCAAGGTCGGGGGTGATGCCCAACCTACAGATTATTTTGTAGGAGAGGAGGCATCTTGCCTCGACTCCATTATTAGGTTACTTCAGAATGACCATTTTACGGGTCGCTGAGAAGTCACCTGCACTCAGGCTGTAGAAGTAGATACCGCTTGCAACCTGTTCTCCGAATTGGTTCCGACCATCCCAGTAGATGGCTTTGCTTCTGGTGTCGTACTTCGCTGCGGTCTGATGTCCCACATCAATGTCACGGACCAGCGCACCATTCACATCATAGATGGTCAAGGATACATCAGCATCCTCTGCCAGATGATACGGAATCCAAGTTTCCGGATTGAACGGGTTCGGATAGTTGCGAAGCAGTTCTGTCTCAGCAGGAATCTCATACGCGATGAGTTCTTCCAGCTGGATAGTGCTGTTCTTCACATCATCCACAGTAACGATATGACGTACCGGTTGGACACCGATGAGCGGATCCGGCGAATCAGCGGTAATCTCAAGCACATCGCCAACGCGTGCTGCATAGCTGTCAGCCAGGTCAACAAAGGTCATGTCGTACCCGTCTGCTGCTTCGTCGGTGATATGGCTGAGCGCCGATTTGGTTGACAGATTCTTCACCTTGACACGGAACCCTTCTTTTACGAGTCCAGTGATTTCGTCAACGACGGAACCGTGGACATTCAGAGCCGGTGTCTGGTTATCAACCGTGTAGCCAACAAGTGCGATCGGTGCTGCACTCGCGGTGCCATTGCTCCAACCATCGCCAGTCAGCGTAGCGGACCCAGCAGCGGATGCAATTACGAGATATGCTGCATCACCGGCAACCGCAGCGTCGTCAGTGGCTGTTGCCACTGTGAAGCTACCGCCAGATGCGAAGATGACGCTTGAGACAGTCCCCGCAGCGAAGAGACCACTGATATCGCTAGCGTTGGTGACTCTGGCATCGTTGACAGGTAGACCGATGAGATTGGAACCAGCTGCCAAGGTAACGATGGTATCTGCCCACGGCTGTCCCTCAAAGGTAACCGTTGTCTCTGCAGACATCGAAACGAGGATACCGAGGCTACCGGTAATTGCCACATCGCTGCTACGGCTATTCCACGTTGAGCCATCGTAGGTAATCAGGAGGTTCACATTGGCTCCAAGTTTTGTCCTCAGATCGCCTACGGTGTCAAGCCCTTCTTCAGCCAACGGCACGTGGAACAGGCTAATTCCCGCCGGCAGTGTCGAGGTGAAGGAGATCGAATTCTGCAACGTGACCGTCGCGGTAGCATCGCTGCTGTTGCCAGCGGCGTCTGTAGCGATAATGGTAATTGATTGCTCGCCACTTCGCGCTTCATTATTAATACTGATAGGATGCATACCGGTGTATGTACCATCGGCATCGGCATCGGTTAACGCAACCGAAGCGGTGGCTGCTGTATCCAGTAAGGAGACATTCGCCATCACGGAGGTAGCCCCTGCAATGGTGGCAGAGATTGTCACCGTATCGCCGTTTGCAACGGTAGCTGGTGAAGCCGACGTAGCACTTATGGTCGGCGCAGTATTATCAATCGCTACACTACCCGCCGACTCACTTACGGCGCCGAGAGCTACGGTGATATCGTACGTGCCATCTTGGGTACCTGCAGCAAGTGTATAGCTGCGGGTGTAAGTTCCGGCCGGCGACTCATTCATATTCACGGCTGTGGCGAAGATAGTCTCTATCATGACGGTCACTGTTTTATTGGGGTTCGCCCTAGCGGTAACGGTTACTGTATCACCCGTCCGCGCGACAGTCTTTGCAACACCATCGCTGTCAGCGATCGAAGAGCTAGCAGAGGTAATCATCACATTCTGAGTGGTAACGGTAATGGTCGCCGTATCCGCTGTAAGGGTACCTGAAGAAGATGCGGTGATAACTGCATCACCTTCGGTCGAATCGGTGTAAGCCGCCGTCGCTGTAGTGCTACCAGCGGTGATGGTTACCGAGGTCGCAGCTGTGCCATCAACCGTGAACCTACCGGTCGCGGAACTGGAGCTAAGGTTCACAACCGTATCTACTCCCGCCGGAACCTCACTTCCATCCTCGTCTTGAAGCTGGACGGAGATAGCCGCTGGGGTAGTGCTCTCGATCAGATGCGTCGCTGGTGCAGTAAGCGCAATTGCGGTTGCAGGTTTACCGGATCCAACGATAACGGTCAGGTCGGCATTTCTGACCTGTGCTTGCCCATAAAACATCGTGAAAGTGGAGGCTCCAGCCGTTGCCGGAGCGGCTGCATCCTCGTAGTTGAAGACAACTTGGTCACCGGCAGCGAGTGAGCTGCCAGGTTTGAGACGGGCAGCCATCTGCCTATCGAACGGACCGATCTTTTCAACAGCTGCCGCAGCGGCTGTTTGCAATGAAAGGGTTCCGTCAGCAGCGATCTTCTTGTGCGTAACGGTAAAACTTCCCCTCGCCCCGGCATCGGTTCTGTCGGTCGGTTCTGACCAACCGGTGGGAACTTGCACACGGATATCGAGCGCCCGATCCGTAATCGCGCCAGCCGCAGTGTAGATGAAGGTTAAGGTATGTCCTCCCTCACCAGCTACGATAGCCTGCTGTAGCACCACCTCACCGGAACCGGAACCGGGTGACGCATCGCCAACAGCGATTGTCGTAGCGTTTGCTGGATCGGGAGTGACAGCCATAGGACCTTCACCGGGACCTGAACCGCCATCGACCGCAACATTGAACTTAGCACTACCAGCCGTCGGCTGCGTCATCGCAGCACTATAGACGAAGGTAACCGTTCCACCAGCTCTCAAGCTGACGCCACCAACGGTCACGTCCATGTCACCGAGAAGTGCATTCCCGTCGGTATCTTTAGGAAACGTATCATCCGTCGTAACATCAGGATCTTCGCCGATATAGTCGCCACCATACCGCGCACTTGAGAGGTTAACAGTGCCCGCCCTTGAGGTGATTGCAACGTTATCCGCTGTCGGGTGGGACCAACCAGGGGGAATCGTCAGTTTCAGACTACCACCGCTTATTTGACCGGCAGCGGTGTAGACGATTGTGACTTGACGGTCCGCATCACCGGCACCGAAATCGCCCTTGTTGTCTGACACACTGGCACTGGCATTTCCACCGCCACTTGCCTGCGAGTAGACTCGGACTGTAACGGGCGTCTTAATAGCTTTGAGCTGATTGGTGTTGGCATCGCCGCCCTTAATACTGATAGTGAATGGACTGCTTGTGGCGGTTGAGGTGGGTGCGTGCGCCCCGCTGCCGTCGTCGGTACCGCTATAGACGCCGTAGTGGATTTCGATTGTGTCATCCGGCTCAATTTCGTCGATATCCACGGTGACAGAATTATCGTTTTCATCAAAATCACGGTCGCCGAGGTTTGCCGATCCCGTCCCGTCAATCTCAGTATAACCGGGGGTTCCCGAACTATTGGACGGATTACTCCATTCGCCGTTTGTCTGGAATTTCAGTTGACCGTTTTCGATGGTTTCGGTCGGTGTGTAGGTGAATAACAGATACGTGCCTGTATCGCCGGCATGGATACGCCGCTCCTCTACATTATCCGGGTATTCAGCTTCACCTTGTTGGGTATCTTCAATGGTAACTTCAGCGGACCCTGAACCGTCATCAGCACCTGTTACCTCAACGCGAAGGATACCCGGCTCCCGATCGTCCCTGTAGACCGCGCCGAACGGCTCAGGTGTTTCCTCTTGCTCGGCAGCGGTCCGTTCTGTACCTCTGACGGGAGCAAAACTCCTATCACCACCGCCATTCGATTTAATCATGAATTCGGCGTGACCGATGTCGCTTTGGACTTCAGCATTGCCATAGGTAAATCTGAGCTTGGCATTGGGAGCAAATGTCTCTAAGCGCGCGACGACGATGTCGGGGGTGACATTAACGGGCTGCTCCAATTTACCGCGGCCGCCTACGACCCTCACCTCAACATAATTCGCCTATTTGGCATCATCGTCTTGAAAATCTCCCCAACCCGTGGGTTTTTCCAGACTGACGGCACCGCTATCCATCGTCCCAACGGCTGTGAATTCCACAATGATCTGGTTGTTATTACTGCCTGCCTTGACGGTCGGAGCATTTGCCGCTGTAGCCTTTATTGTCGCTTCACCGTAACCGTCTTGTACCTGCGTAACGTCTATCTCTACCGTCCCTGCACTAGGGAGACTTCCGCTCGGTGATGGCCGGAAGTATCCAGTAATCTTTATAGGTTTATCGGCGGGGGTTGCTTGCGACTGCATTGTAAAGTTTTCATAGGTAATCGTAACTGCCCTACCAGTTGCCAAATCCGGGACGTCAACGGAAACTGTGCTGCCATATCTAATACCCTCTGTAGTTGGGACAGGGTCCCCTGTAGTTGGGTCATCAATTGTGACCGTTGTCTTTCCTGCGGGACCCTTAGAGTTCGGTAAAGGACTCCAACTGGAGGGAATTCCGCGGAGCTCGACCCTCCCATCATTGATTATGGTGCTCTTCGCTGTAAACGTGAATGTTATAGAATCTACTTCTTCTGCGGCGCTGTAGCTGCTGTCAGCATTGCTTGTAAATTCAACAGCGTTGTCCACAGAGTTCGTGATGTAGAGGACAGGTTGATTGGTTAGGCCAGCATTGTTAATTGTCGTAGTCCATTCAACATCTTCACTAGCGGGTTGGATATCCACGTTTCGTATGGTCGTCGTGAACGTAGCATTCGCCCTAGTAAAAGGTGAAGTGGCCCAAGTCCAAGTAATGGTGCTACCATTAACAGCCAAAATCCGATTAGTACTGGAACCGGAACCGGTGATATAACCGTCAGCCACACTGTCCTGCGTCCCAGTTTGCTGCAACGAAGTCGTAATTCCAGCTACAGTAATTTCTAACGTGACCGGATTTGGGAGCGCGATGGCGGCTGTATATGTAATTACCAAGGTTTTGTCATTGTCGCCGTCGCCCACTTCCACCCGAGCGTTGCGCGGGGTCGTAAACTTCATTGTTCCAGAACCCTCTAACGCCTGCGTCCGCCCGCCAGTTATATCACTGCTGCTAAGAGATACCGTGTTAAGAGATACCGTGAAAGCACTCTGGTCGGGACTGTCCTCACCCGCCGAAATGCCCACATCGCCACCAATCGTGACGGGTCCATAGGAGATGCTGACTTCATTGCCTTTGTTTATCTGACTGATGTTGATCGTTATCTCATCGTTAGAAACATCAATAGGTATAGTCTCAAACCTAACGGGACCTTTCGTAGAGAAAGAGACGTTATCATCTGTCATAAAAGGAAGGCTAACTCCGCTTTGAACCCCGACCACTATATCGGTATCGGTAGTGCCCCAATCGTAGATCGGACCTAAGGCTTCAAAAACAATTTTGAAAGTGTATTCCTTCCCTTCATACGCTATCTCTGGGGTTATCTTCACCGTTCCCGCTACGCTTGCCTCAATATTGCCAACCCTGACACGTGGCTGGGGATCCAGCACATCACTAGTCGGGTTCAGTTGGGTGAAGCTACCACGCTTGGTTTTGGATTCAGTGATGAACGTATACTCAGCATAAGGTTGCATGGCGGGGTCGTTGTCAGGATAAACCAAACGATCAGGAATCGGAACAGTTGTATCTATGAAAGTGATTTGGAGTGCTGTCGCATCGGTGTCCCAGTTTTCTGAGTCGAGCTTGACCTCGATAGCTGTTATGTAGTCGCCATCTCTGGTGAACGTGACCCTTCTCTGGTCTTTCAGAGTTGTGGCAAGAGTCTCTCCAACGTCAAGTTGGACAGGCTCATCAGTAGTCCCGGCGGTCACCGTCAGGGTATCGCCAATCCCCGCAAGCGGCGTGCCCACCAGGAATAGACGATTATCACCATCTTTAACTTGTACCTTCTCTGCAGGCACCTTCCAACCGTTTGGGATCGGGATGATCCGAACCGATCCACCGTTCATGTTTACGCCATCTGCAGTGTAGGTAAATTGCACTGTATTGCCTTCAGAACCAGCGAAGAGAATAGCGCCATTTAGAGATAAAACGTCTGGGCCCCATGTTACTGCTATCTCTCCGTCGCCATCGGCTGCGATTGCCGCGTTACCGAACAGCCCCGCAATCAGCATCAAACCAATGGCAAAGAACGCGGTTAATTTCCAATCTTTCGTACCTTGATTACCCATTACGCATTTTCCTCCTGTTTGTCTTTGGGTTAAAAGGTTGGTGTTAGATCTATTTTTGACATGACGCTCGGCACTCGATTTCGATGCGTCTGTATATTCTACCATAAAAGTGAGAATCCTTTCGTTTATAGTAAATCAGAGAATTGACATACTCCCCGCCCTAAAGGACGGGGATTCTTGTGTCCTTCGGGAACGGTAATTGCGCTATCAACAAGGGCAGCCATCCGAAGATGGTCTTACGTCCTCTCCTTCGAGGGTTGATGCCCCAACCCTATAGATGTTAATTGCAGCGTTACGGTCTCTATCATGAAAAGTGCCACAATCAGCACACTGCCATATTCTATCACGGAGATTCAATGCTTCGTTTACTGCATTACAGACCGAGCAGGTCTTCGTAGAAGGGTACCACTTGTCTATGAAGGTGATTTTCTTGCCCTTCTTTTGGGCAATATACACTAACTTGATGACAAAATCAGCAAAGCCTAAATCGCTGACCTTGCGTCCCCAGAGGCTTTTCATGCCTCTAAGATTCAAGTCCTCAAGGCGAATTTCATCGTATGTGTCTGTCAGTTGGTGTGCAAGTTTCCAGTGGAAGTCCCCTCGTTGTCGTTCAATCTTACGATGCTTGCGTGTTAAATCAAGTCTTGCCCGTTCCCGGTTGTTTGACCCTTTACGCTTTCGGGAGTGGTTACGATTAGCCCGTTTGATAGCGTTGATACTCCGTTTGAAAAATAGAGGTGATTCTATATCATGTCCATTAGACCCGGTGAGATACCGTTTGAGACCGAAATCGAAGCCTGCGATTTTACCCGTCATGGCTCGGTTAAGGTCAGGTTCTACATGGGCGGTTAACACACAGATATAGACATCACCGATGGCGTCCCGCTTGATGGTGCAACGTTTGAGATTACCCTGCACATCACGGGACTTGAAATACGGATAAATGCGTTTGCCGATTTTGATGCGATTGCCCGGTAACAGTTTCCAACCCGATTGTAAGAGGGTGAACGATTTGTATTTACGACGAGGTTTGAAACGGGGACGACCCCATTTCTTGCCTTTTGCACGGGCTTCAAACATCGCTTTGTAGCCTTTGTCGATTCGGGCAACTACGTCTTGTATCGCTTGGCTCGGCAGCTGATTCCAATGGACAAACTTGGCAAGCCGTTTCAGTTTAGAGGTATGATTGATTAGCCTAAACTTGCTGATATACTTGCCATAGATAGCATAGTATCGACGCTGAAGAGCTACGCAATGATTCCAGACGTGAGCGTGTCCGTCTATTGCCTTGTGCAATTCACGATTGCCGTGATTGCTATACAACTTGAACTTATAGGTTTTCATTATGGATTGTCTTTCTGTCTTTCATATCCTGTCTTAAAGGGTGTGGGTAGCACCACCGAGCGGTGGCGTAAGACCTACCCACGAAAGACAAAAGAAGCATACCATATTTCACCTGCAATTTCAACCGTTTTTAGACTAACTAACAGGGTTTGCCGTTCTGTATCCCCGCCTTAAAAGACGGGGTTTTAGAACGGAAGATTTTGATAAGTAGACATTTACCAATAACTCCGACCGTCACCAAGTTTCCAATGTCCCCCTGAACCCCTCTGATAAGAGGGGAAAGACAAGGGGGAAGATCCCCTCTTATCTTCTCCCCTTGTCAGGGGAGTTGGGGGATTTAGGGGGTTGGCTGTCCATTGGGAGTGTCTAAGTAATTCTAAAATCTATCATAGTAATGTAAAAGGCGGAGACCGGGGCATTTTCAACCGTCCACCACCCGGTGCCAGTGAACTTCCCAAAAATCGCCGTAGTTCCCCTAAAAGCTAAGAAACGCCTTCAGCGGGCAATAGTAATGTTTGTCTAACTGTTCAATGTGCATCATCAAATCTTTGAAGGTCTGGTTTGACGTGTTCCCATACCAACCGAGGCGGGATACGCTCACCCGCTATATACCGGTTTATCATATCATGACTGAACTGGTCGCTATGGTCTGCGAAATGAGTTAAGGTCTAGTTGATGGGGCTGCTGAGCAAATACTGGCAGTAATCGAGTCGAGCCGGTTTAGCCATATTCACCTCCATGCCTCTCATTCTACTATTTTTTCACTAATTATGTCTATGGATTTTGCGTAAGTCCTAATCGCGCAGCTCGACGAAGGGCATGGTCGCGGAGTGGGAGGCGAGGTTGAGTCAATAAACCGAAGGGAATTTCGATGAAATGTCAACAGAACCTAATTATCAGAACCACCAAAACTCTCAAATACACCCGCCACCGATGAATACTGCGCGAACTTGACGATGACCCCCAACAAAACGAGCGGCACCGCAATAAGCGCGATGAGTATGAGAATCCCCCAGATCCACGTCTTCTTGCCTTTGTCCGTTTTGGCAATCTCCGCCAACCTCGAAATGAGTACCCCCGCCCCGATCATCACTAGCACAATAAAACCGAAGACCAACGCAACCATAACTCTCCCTTTCCAGATAGGGAATAACTGAGACAGTTTATCTTTACTAAAGTTTGTACAATTTTTAGGGTTCCTGAGCAATAGTCCCGCCCCGCTGGGGCTGCTATTGCTTGTAGCTGGAATTCTTTTTCTGCGAGTTACCTTCCCCTAAGAAACTGAATGAAAAATCAGAAAATACTTAAAAACAAAATAGGAGTTACGCACTTCAGCTTGCAGTAGCGCGATTGAGTGAGCGAATGCAGGGAACGCAGATCTGCGTTCCCTACGAAATCGTGTATTCACGGTTTGGTAATGTTTGAGGGCAACCGTAAGTTTCCTAATCCCGATAAATCGGGGGGTTGCCCTTACGAGGCTTTGAACGTTCAACTGCGTAAGTCCTAACAAAACATGAAACAGATAGAAATTGTCCAAAGTATAGTTATCTTTAGGTAATGCGTATTATCTTTAACGCAAGTTGCTAGTTGCCTGATAATACTACACACATGTCGTTGAGGTGTGGTGATTCGCTCTTGCTATACACATTGCGCTCCTCTGGAGCGCAGGGATTACCCCTATCACCGTTCTATAGACATATCGCTCCTCTGGAGCGAAAGGTATTATAGCGCGAGTCGCGATTCGGAGATCGCTCCTACATTCAGCCAGCATACGATAGGGGGCGTACTCCCAAATCGTGACTCTCTGACCGTGCCTCAACAACTGAACTAGCAACTTGGATTATCTTTAGGTAATGCGTAATACGTGAGGCAACAATCTTACGCATTACTCGTTACGCATTAATCTTCCACTCGGTGTGGTTTGAGGATTAAATCATCGTATTCCGTCGGATCGACAAACGCTTCGACAATCACAGGTGCGTTCATGTCAAACGCTTTGATCAGTGCGGATCGATACGTTTCTTCATCCTTTGCGACAAGGACCGGGACACCAAAATAGGTGTGGGCGGAGCTATAAGCATCTCCGAAAAGGTGTGTGCCGTATTGTGGAAAGCCTTTCCGTTCCTGCTTAATCTTGATTAACTGGAGATTCTGATCCGTCAGTATCACAAAAACGACGGGGGTGCCTAAATTGATGGCGGTTGCCATCTCTCCTGCCATCATCAAAAACCCGCCGTCGCCGGTCACGCAGGCGACCTGCCGATCTGGACAGCACAACTTGGCAGCAATCGCCGACGGAATCCCAAATCCCATTGACGATCCCCCGTTTGTCATGATTTGATTGCCCCAACGATATGTCTTCCAGAGTTGCCCAATGAGGTGGGTATGCGCTCCGACATCGCACGTCATAATCCCGTCGTCAGGGAGCACCTCTCGCAAGATGTTCAAGGCATGGTGTGGCGAGAAATTTGGCATATCGGGTGAGAGGTTGGCGAACAACTTCTCTTTGCGATCCCGGAGTTCCTCAACGCACCAATCGTAGTCGAATTTTGGGAAACGCAGCATCGCCTCAAGCGTTTGGCGTATATCGCCGATGACCTCACAGACCTCGTAACTGGGATCAATGTCGGCAGCAACGGTATCAATATGGATGACCGGGGCGTTTGGGATCCACTCCTCGTAATTGAATTCCACCACATCGTAGCCGATGGCGATAACCAGATCAGCTTCGCCGTGTGTTTTCGCAACCTGATCGGAGAGGGCGTGGAACAGGACACCGGCGTAGTAAGGACTATCCTCAGAGATTATCCCTTTCGCCATCGGTGTGAGGATGACAGGAATGCCCTGCTTCTCCACAAATTGGTTCACAACTGCTTCGGCGTCAGCGCGTGTCACACTCAAACCCAACGCAATAATCGGCTTTTTGGCGGATTTCATCAACTGCTCTACCTGCTGCATTGATTCAGTGGTAGGCGCAACGACTTGGTCTTGACCTCCAATGACGTCGCTGACAACGCTCTCGCAATCCGGGACCGGTATCTCTCCAAGTTCCGCTGGGATACCGAGATGGACGGGACCTGGGACCTCCTGACAAGCAATATCAACGGCTTTGACTACCGTTTCCGACAGATTGTCAACGGAAAGTTCCACAGTCCACTTCGAGATCGGTTCAAACAGCGCCTGATGATCGATTTTCATTTGAGTCACCCGCGTCCGCATCGCCGTTGGAACCTGCGAGGTCAAAGCGAGCACCGGAGAGCGATCCAGTAGCGCGTTTGCGATTCCTGTACTCAGATTCGTCGCACCGGGACCGAAAGTACCGTAACAGACCCCCGGTTTACCTGTCAGTCGTGCACAAACATCAGCCATGAATCCCGCAGATGCCTCGTTGCTAACCAACACAAACTCCACATTGCTCCGACGCATCGCCTCCATAAACGGTGTCCAAGGACCGCTTGGGATGCCAAAAATGTATCGGATACCGAAATCATCCAACAGCTGAATGAACGCTTCCGCAAATGTCTTCAACGCTGTCAATCTCCTTCCCTTCATCCTTTTTTCCTATCTTATCATACTGCTTCCGAAACGTCAACGAATTCCCTTCATTTTTGATTGCACGATAGCGGTCATGCGTGGTATTATAACCTAAGTTGCTAGTTGCGTTATAATGCTACATAGCATGTCGCCCCGCCCCGATAGGATTGGGATTCAAAGCAACTGGGACTGTATTGGTTCATTGGACTGCTGAAGTCTATACACATTGCGCTCCGCTGGAGCGCGGAAATTGGACACATTGGCATACTATAGACATATCGCTCCTCTGGAGCGAAAGGACATCTAGCTGCTGCATGGTAGGGAACAACGATCGTTGTTCCCTACAACCCCTATACCTACTACTAGCAACTTGCATTATTATAGTCCAAATCGCGATTCGGAGATCGCTCCTACCGCTTGTGCTGAGGCTTGGTTTATCAACTAGCAACTTGTGGTATTATAACTGACGGTTTGCTAACATAAAATGGAGGGGAACGATGCGCTTTGAAAACCGGGTTGCTTTTGTAACAGGTGGTGGCGGTCCGCTTGGGATCGGTAGGGCAGCGTGTCTGGCATTTGCACGCGAAGGCGCAGCCGTTGTCGTTGCAGGTGGACGGATGGCGGATGCGGTTGCCACAGAGGTTCAGAACGAAGGCGGTCGGGCAATCGCCATACCGCTAGATGTGACCGTTCCTGAACAGGTACAAGCGGCTGTTGACACCACCGTTGAAACATTCGGGCGATTGGACATCCTGTTCAATAATGCAGGAATTCTGGGCAGGAGTAAGTTATTTGAAGTAACGGCTGAAGATTTCAATCGCGTCATGGCTGTCAACGTTACAGGGTGTCTGTTGTGCGCTCAAGCTGCAGCGAAGGTAATGCGCGAGCAGGGGATTCGTGGACGCATTATCAATAACTCGTCAATCTATGCAGAAGAATCACACGAAGGTGCCCTTAGTTACTGTGTCAGCAAAGCAGCGTTGAACCGATTGACTCGCAGCCTCGCCCTTGAATTGCGTCCCGATGGGATCACTGTCAATGCAATTGCCCCCGGCGGCGGTGCACCCACAGGAATCAATTCCCCACAGGATCTGCCACAGGATGACTCCTTGCCAGATCTGCTTCCCGCTTCAGTCGACGCACCTCCGCTGGATCGACGCGCAACTGTATGGGACTATATCGGCGCGGTACTATTCCTCGCATCCGATGAGGCGGCTTATATAAGCGGTGATATCATGACAATTGACGGCGGTGCGGTCGCCCGTCGATGAGCGACGGCTAGGTGACGGACGAAAACTCAGAAGGAGAGAAGAAGTATTATCTGTGATTGAATTTATTAAAGCCCACTGGCTGCTGTTTTTCCTAATTCTACCTATAATCGTCATTGTCACGACTTTTGCGACGTTTACGACTATTTCGATGCTGCTTATTTCGCTACCGTCGGACTATTTCTCTCGGAAGAAACGGGTGAGTCGTATAAAGAATCCCGTTTTACGTCTATTGCTGCGCCTCGTGCAAAATGTGTGCGGTGCAGTCTTTTTGATTGCTGGATTCATCATGCTATTTACGCCGGGACCGGGGATTCTGAGTGTGCTTGTCGGCGTCATCCTTTGCGATTTCCCCGGTAAGCGAAGGGTAGAACGCAAGATCGTTGCGCGTCCACGTGTGCTATCTATGATAAATCGGATTCGAGCACGGTACAACCGTCCGCTGCTCATATTGGATGATTAGCCAAGAATTTATGCTTTTTTGCCGAAAAAAGACTTGACACCTTTCTCAAAATGTGAAATAATACTTCGTTGAGAAATTATGGGCTGAAAGTGAGCCCATTCTTTTTTGGCTTGAGTATGTGAAACATTTCACAACCTACATTCAATAACTAATTTTTGGCTGAAAATGCCGCACAACTTAAAAAATGTTGACTGATTACTTACCCATACTTTTTCTACTCGTTTTTGCCATCGGCTTTGCGGGAGTGAACCTCGCCTTGACCCACTTGATTGGGCCAAAAAAACCGACGCAATCCAAACTCTCCGTTTACGAATCTGGCGTCCAACCTGTCGGAGACACTCGGCAAAGGATTTCCATCCGATTTGGTCTCGTTGCAATGCTCTTTATCATTTTTGATATTGAAGTCGTTTTCCTCTATCCATGGGCAATTGTCTTTAGGAAATTCACAGAGAACAGCGGCTATTTTATCCTTGTCGAAATGCTGGTCTTCATCGGTATTCTCTTTTTAGGTTACATCTATGCTTGGAAGAAAGGCGGTCTATCGTGGGATTAGAAAGTCAACTTGGAGATAACATATTCACCACCACTATTGATAAGTTTGTGAACTGGGGGCGAAAAAACTCCCTCTGGCCAATGCCCTTCGGCACTGCCTGCTGTGCCATTGAAATGATGGCAACCCTAGCGTCGAAATTCGACCTCTCACGTTTCGGCGCAGAAGCGATTCGATTTTCGCCGCGCCAATCCGATTTGTTGATTGTTTCGGGACGCATCTCCATTAAAATGATGCCGGTTCTGAAAAAAATCTACGACCAGATGCCCGACCCAAAATGGGTCATCTCAATGGGAGCATGTGCCTCGACAGGCGGCGTTTTTGATACCTATACTTTAGTACAAGGCGTGGATGGATTTATCCCCGTTGACATCTACCTCCCCGGCTGCCCACCGCGTCCTGAAGATCTAATTGACGCTGTGATACAGATTCAACACATCGTGGAACAAGAAAGTGTCTCCCCTAAAAGGCAGAGTGGAGCGATTGCTAGCTAACTCGATATAGAGGATTAAATTCAATGAGTGAAGAGCAGGTTTCAAATCCCGATGCAGACGGGGAAGTAACTGCTGAAGAACAACAACCACTTGTGGTTCAAAAAGTTCAAGAACAATACCCCGATGCAATTCTTGACGTTTCCGACGCACGAGGCGAACTGACAATCACGGTGCGTAAAGATGCCATCTATGAGTTGATGGCGTTCCTGAAAAACGATTCAGAACTCGCATACAACTTTCTTGCTGATGTCACAGCGGTTGATTATTCTTTGATGGAAGATGTTCTGATGAAATACGACTACGCACGGTTCACTGTCGTCTACCATCTGCTTTCAACAGAAAAGAAAGAACGTTTGCGTGTCAAGGTGCCCGTCCATGAAAAAGAACTCAGCATCCCATCAATGACATCAATCTGGAAGGTGGCGAATTGGCTAGAGCGCGAAACATACGATATGTTCGGGATCACCTTTGAGGAGCATCCAGATCTCCGCCGAATCCTGATGCCCGATGATTATGAAGGGCACCCACTTCGTAAGGATTATCCCCTGCGTGGTCGCGGGGAACGCGAGACTTTTAACTTTGAAGAACAGAATGTGTAATACCCTTTAGGCTTGCCTGTCAATTATCAGCAGACAATCCCGACTCTCCACTGGAGAAAAAGAGATGCGAAAAGATTTAAATCGAGTGCCCGGCGAATCGATGACGTTGAATTTCGGTCCCCAGCATCCAGCAACTCACGGCACACTTAGAATTGTCGTAGAACTTGATGGCGAAACCGTCCTGAAAGCAACGCCCCATCTCGGTTACCTGCATACTGGTTTCGAGAAGCTAGGAGAGCACCAAGACTACAACCAATATATTGTTGTAACTGACCGGATGAACTATCTCTCACCGTTGTCTAACAACTTCGGTTATGTACTCGCTGTGGAGAAGCTGATGGATATCCAAGTCCCGGAGCGTTGTGAATACGTTCGCGTGATTCTTGCCGAACTCTCCCGCATCGCAGATCACATGGTTTGGCTCGGTATGGGGGCATTAGATCTCGGGGCATTCACAGTGATGCTATACGGCTTTGAAGAACGGGAGAAATTATACAGCATCTTCGAGAAAACCACCGGTGCCCGCTTGACCACCAGCTATACCCGTGTTGGGGGGCTGCTGAGAGATATCTACGACGGCTTTGAGGAAGATGTCCGGACGTTCCTGAGTACCTTTCCGAAAACCCTGAAGGAAGTTCACACGCTGCTGACCCGAAACCGGATTTGGATGGATCGTACCAAAGACGTTGGAGTTGTATCAGCCGAAGATGCAATTGATTATGGGCTTACAGGTCCATGTTTGCGTGCCTCCGGAGTGGATTGGGATTTAAGAAAAGCAGAGCCATATTCCTACTATGAGAAGTTCGATTTTGATGTTCCCGTTGGTACCAACGGCGATGTTTATGATCGTTACCTAGTACGAATGGAAGAGATGATTCAGAGCGGTCGAATTGTTCAGCAGGCACTGGATAACCTTCCCGATGGACCTGTCAATGTGGATGACTATAAAATTAGCCTTCCAACAAAAGAGGACGCCTACGGGAATATCGAAGGTTTGATCCACCACTTCAAGATTATTATGGATGGGCATGGGGTCCAGCCCCCTGCGGGTGAAGTCTATTGTGCCACCGAGTCTCCGAACGGTGAACTGGGATTTTATATCGTCAGTGACGGCAGCGGTAAGGCGTACCGAATTCGTATCCGTCCACCCAGTTTTATGCACTTCCAAGCAGTGCCTCACATGATTGAAGGCGGTATGGTATCAGATATCGTCGCCGTATTGGGTAGCCTAAATATTATTGCCGGAGAATTAGATCGGTAGTATCAATCAAAAGGTTTAAGTTCTCACGGCACGTGGGAGATCCCTGCGCTGCCAAACTTCAACCTTGCTGGCAAAACGGAGGGAATCATTCCGCCACCGATTATTCGGTATCTATTGGAAACCGTTTAATAGAGACACATCATAGATTGGGATGAAGCATGAAACGGTTGACCCTCCTTTTATTATGCTGTCTATGGCTCATTTCCGGGGTGGTTTTTTCTCAAAATCTAATAACCGGGACAGTCCGTGGTCATGTCATTGATACCTCAACGACGCATCTCCCAATCGAAGGGGTCCGAGTTGTCCTCCTCGCTGCCGATGGCTCCGAAACTGTAATAGAGACAGACAACAATGGTGGCTTCGAGATGGTTGGTTTGGCCCCCGGTCGTTACCTGCTAAGTTGTTATAAAGACGGGTACTGGGACGTTGTCGGCAAACAGGTTACAGTCATTGCCGGTGGTAATCACAATGTGTCGTTAAGAACAGCTGAACATACAAAAACGGGAGCAGTTCGCGGTAATGTCGTTGACACTTCAACGGCGCAGCTCCCAATTAAAGAGGTCCGAGTTGTTCTCCTCGCTGCTAGCGGACTCGAAACTGAAGGGGAAACAGTCAGTAACGGCGAATTCAAAATAGTCGGTTTGGCTCCCGGTCGTTACCTACTAAGTTGTTATAAAAAGAGATACGGGGACCGTGTCGGCCAACCGGTCACGGTCGTTGCCGGCGGCGAACACTACGTGCCGATTAAAATGTCCACGAAAGAGCCTCCTTGGCTGTTACTTATCTGTTTAGGGGTCGCTGCGGTCCTGATTGTTGGTATAGCGATTGTTGTGGGTTTGCGCGATCGCCCCTTAGACTAACGAAGATTGTGGTGTCCGCTCTCCACGAATGATAGCGATTATAGACACCTTAGCTGACACAACGTAGTCACTTCTTCTCAGAAGGAATGAGTAGATGTCCAATGAACTTATTCAAATAGAAACGCCATTCCAGTTTTCAGAGGAAAATCAGCGGGAGTTTGATAAACTGATTCAGCGCTATCCGGTGAAGGAAGCTGCAATGCTGCCCGCACTGCATCTAGCACAGAAACAGGCAGGTTATATCAGTCCTGCCGTGATGGAGCATGTCGCTGAACTGTTGGAATTGCCGGTGATGAAGGTTAAAGATGTGGTAACATTTTACCCAATGTTCTTCGAGGAACCTGTCGGTAAATATGTTATCCGCGTTTGCTACACACTCCCCTGTGCGTTGAGAGATTGTAAATTGGTGCTGGAGCATATCAAACAAAGATTCGACATAGATGTTGCTTCCGAAACAGACTTGGCAAAAGGAACCACGCCAGATGGGAAATTTACCTTACTGAAATCAGAGTGCCTAGCATCTTGCGATGTGGCACCTGTCGTAATGGTTAATGATGACTTGTATAAGAACCTCACTCCGGAAAAGATGGATGAGATTTTGGATGGCTTAGAGTAGAGGCAAAAGGTTGGTAACGACTCATGGTTCAAGAAAGACGCGTTCTCTACGAAAATCTGGATGTACCAGACATCAATACATTTGATGTATTTCGTCAGTACGACGGCTATAAACACTTCGAGAAGGCAATCAAGGAACATCAGCCGGAAGATATTTGCGATATGGTGATGAAATCCGGGCTGAAGGGACGTGGCGGCGCAGGATTTTCAACCGGGCTGAAGTGGAGTTTTGTGCCCAGAGATATTGAGCCCCGCTATCTGTGTTGCAACGCCGATGAGAGTGAGCCGGGAACGTTTAGCAATCGCTACGTTCTGGAGAAGAACCCACATCTGTTAATCGAAGGCATCTTAATCTGTTGTTATGCCATGGGGATTAACACCGCGTACATCTACATTCGTGGGGAATTTACACTCGGTAAGCGTATGTTAGATGCCGCTCTCGAAGAAGCATATCAGCACGGCTATCTGGGGAAAAATATCCAAGGGAGTGGCTTTGATTTGGACATTTATTCCCATCCGGGAGCCGGAGCGTACATCTGCGGCGAAGAGACAGGACTGATTGAATCCCTTGAAGGAAAACGCGGGCAACCGCGTGTGAAACCGCCCTTCCCCGCAGTCGAAGGGTTGTTCCATAAGCCAACAGTTGTACAGAACGTGGAAACGCTGTGTAACCTACCTTTCCTGATGGGGAATGGGATCGAATGGTATACCAGTATGGGACGCACCTATGGGGATACCCGGTTTAATCCGCCACAATCGGATCCAAACACAGGAACAAAATTGTACTGTATCAGCGGGGACGTGCACGAGCCGGGCGTCTATGAACTCGATCTCGGTTTGACCGCCGAGGAGTTAATCGAAGTTGCGGGCGGCGTCAGAGGTGAGCGCGTAAAAGCTGTCATCCCCGGCGGCAGTTCTGCACCGATTTTGACGCACTATGAATTGGAATGTCGCCTCGACTTTACTTCATTGACGCTCTGGAAGTCGATGCTCGGTTCTGGAGGCATTATCGTCATGAACGAAACGCGGAACATTGTCGATTGTCTCCTCAACATCATGAAGTTCTACGCGCATGAATCGTGTGGGCAGTGTACGCCGTGCCGTTGGGGAACGCCTTGGGTGCGAGATATTGTCCAACGAATCGCCGACGGTGAGGGGCGGCAAACAACGATTCAACGACCTAAGTTTGGGGTTGCAGAGGGCGGCAGATGGGGTGATACCGGTGAGATGGAAGAGGTTTACGAAGACCTTGACCTGCTAGAGAGTGTCGCAAACAACATCGCAAATGTGGATACCATGACATGGAACACCATCTGCGTCTTTGGGATCGCTGTTTCATGGCCCGCTGTGAGTTATCTACGGAAATTCCGTCCAGAGTTTGAGGCTGCAATCCGTGAGGGGAAATTGGTAACATTGCCGATAGAAGAAGCGACAGTGCCGCCGGAAGAGAACTACGCTTATCAGCAGCGGATAGTCCCAAGACTGTTTGAAGCGTAGAATTTCACCAGCAAGCGAATCAATTGACACGAAACACCATCGGTTACTCCGCTTTTGTGGAAAACCGATAAACACTAAACGGCGACTCAGCGCGTGGAGTGCCTCTATGATTCGCGTCTCTCATCTCACAAAGAGATATGGAATGACCGTCGCTGTTGATGATATTAGTTTTGAGGTGCCGCAAGGTCAAATTGTGGGTTATCTCGGACCCAACGGTGCGGGAAAAAGCACGACGCTAAAGATGCTCGTTGGTTTGATTGAGCCGACGGAAGGCAAAATATCGGTCGCCGGTTATGATGCCACAACAGAGTTGCTGGCGTTGAAAAAGCATGTTGGATATGTCCCCGAAGAAGCACATTTATACGAAAGTTTAACCTTAGTTGAGCACCTTCAATTGATGGGTAGACTCTACCACGTTGAAGAAACGCTTATCGCTCAGAAGATACAGGACCTCGCACGACTCTTTGACATGGAGCCGCAGGGAACGCAAAAGATAAGTAGTTTTTCGCAAGGGATGCGCCAGAAACTGCTCATTATGTCCGCTTTGTTGCACAATCCGGATGTTCTGTTTTTGGATGAACCCTTCACCAATTTGGATGTGACAACAGTCACACTCATGAAAACGATTTTACAACGCCTCGCTGACGCGGGGAAAACCATTTTGTACTGTACCCATATTCTTGAAGTCGCGGAGACGCTCTGTCCACGAATTATGATTATCAACCAAGGAAAACTAATCGCCGATGCAACGGTTGATGAACTGCGAAAGATGACCAGCGAAACAGCACTGAACCAGATTTTTACACAACTCACGGATACCAGCAGTGGAATAGACCAGAAAACCGAGGAAGCTCTTCGGATTCTGATGGGAGGCTCCGATGTTTGACAAAATCGCTGAGATGTTCGGGGCAGACCCAACGCACTATAGGCAGCTTCGGAAAGTAGAAAAGACTGTCGCCACTCGTGCAATTGATGTAGAACGTGAACGTGGTTTTGCCAATGCTTCCTTCGGTATAACGTGTTTCATCTGTTTTATTTTTAGTGGTGTAATTGCCATGACAGTGTTTTTCCTGCCCTTGGATATATTTAGCTATACACTTTTGACCCTGTCAGGTACAATGGGGCTGGTTGTACTTTTGATTCTTCCACACTTTGACATTATTCTTAGTCCGACAAACTATCTTGTCGTATCACATACGCCGGTGTCGTCGCGTACCTATTTTATTGTGAAGCTAACGCAGCTGCTGACTTACGCTGTCCTGTTGTTGGGATGCTTAAATCTGCTACCTGCCATCTTCGGGCTGTGGACAGAAGAACAAAATCCGTTTTTTCCCGTCGTTTACCTTCCCATCTCCTTTATCGCTGGTTTTTTCATGATTGGATTGATGACGGCGTTTGCAGGGTATTTGACAAAACTTTACACGAAAGGGCGGTTCCGAAATATTGCTCAATGCGCGCAGCTGGCTTTTACCGTTTTTTTTCCGGCTATCTATCTACTCGGTCCTCGTTTCTTTACAGAATTGGCAACAGATAAGGTGGTCTCCCTCTTTAAGGCGTTCTATCTGTTACCCAACAGTTGGTTTGCCGGGGTAGTGCCGCTTGCTCTAGGAAATACACACCGCCAATTTCTGATTTTAACCGCCCTTGCGATCGCTTCAATTGTACTGTTGGTGGTTGGACCGCTCCGCAGTATTGCCAAAAGTTACTCAAAATATCTTGCCTCTCTGTCGGAGGCTAGGAGAACACGAAGTTCGCAACTTAAGATCAAGACATCTGTCGTCGCACGTCTATTTAGGAGGCGTGAAACCCGTGCTACAGCTGATCTCGTTTCCGCCTACCTGAGACGCGATAGGACGACACAATTCCGGTTTCTCCGTGAATTTGGAACTGCTGTTATTGTTCTCATCCTCGTGTTTCGTGACCAAGATTTGTTTCTGAATAGCATTGGAAAAACCTTCACTATCTGGCTCGCACTCGGCGTCTCGGCGTTTTTCTTCTTTATCGGTTTAGGCTTCATCAGTACTTTCCTTGGACAGATTCGGTATTCGGATCATTGGAAAGCTGCGTGGCTGTTTCGCTGCACGTCGCTTGCAGCACCCCATGCCTTATGGCGGGGCGTACAGGCAACAGCATTGGTTTACATGATTTTCCCTTATACATTGTTATTCGCAACCGTTGCAACCTTTCTTTGGCCCCGCTTTTGGGGAGGCTTTTACGTTCTACCGGGTTTAATAGGTCTGCTCTGTTACGTTGTCTTTCACCCAAAACCAAGTTCCGGATTACCGCTCTCCCAAGAATATAGCCAAAGCAAACGTTATACGGAACTCATTCCGTTCTTATGTGGTCTTCTCATTTTTGGAGCCGTTTTAACCCTCCAATTTGTGATGTACAAAATCCATTTGGGACTTTATATCGCTTGTTATAGTGTTACAATCATTGCTGGAATTTTACTCTTTATCTACTTTTTTGGCAAAAAAGAGGGGCAAATTTCAAAAAATCAGATTGGCGTTGAAGCGTATCCTCCAAACTCAATCTGACATGTACCACCACACCTTACGCGCTGCATAATGAGGACATCATGGCATTCATTAAATTGAACGACCTTGAGATTGAAGTTGAAGACGGAACCAATGTCATTGAGGCTGCGAGACAACACGGCATTGAAGTGCCGCACTACTGTTACCATCCGGGGTTGACCCGTCCGGCAAACTGCCGCATGTGCCTTGTGGAACCCCATGTCTTCTTTCCGCCTGCGGGCAAGGTTGTTCCAGACCGTCAACTCGCAACCGGTTGCACGACGACAGTGCGTACCGCCCCTCCGGATCGAAAACTGGATGGGAAATATGATTTTATCGTCCGGACCGATTCGCCGCGTGTAAAGAAAGCGCGGGAGGACATCCTTGAGTTTCTGCTCGTTCACCACCCGCTTGATTGTCCCGTCTGTGACCAAGCAGGCGAGTGCGACCTTCAGGATTTCAGCTATAATCATGGCAGCGGCAAGAGCCGATACCTTGAGGTTAAGAACGTTCCCCCGAAAAAAGATCTCGGTCCCGATGTACTGCTTTACTCAACGCGATGTATTGTCTGTACTCGTTGCATCCGTTTCTGCGATGAAGTTGCGGGAACCGGAGAGCTTGGGTTAATCCATCGAGGTTCACACGACGAAATTGATATTCCACGCGACCACGACGATAACCCGCTCCGGCTGCTCGATAATAAACTCGCTGGCAATGTCGTAGATATCTGTCCCGTTGGGGCACTGACTAGCAAAGATTTCCTCTTTAAGTCGCGTCCGTGGTTCATGAAGCAGGTCAATACCGTCTGTCCGGGGTGTAGCGTTGGATGCAACATCACTGTTGACTATAAAGAGGATGGTCTTTATCGAATTCAGCCACGGTTCCACGAGGATATCAATCAACACTGGATGTGCGATGACGGACGGCTCGGTTACCATTACGTCAACAGTGAAGATCGGCTCAAGATTCCGATGAAGCGGGTAGATGGCGAACTTGTCCCAACCTCATGGGCAGATGCGCTGAATATCATTGTGGAGAAATTCTCCGAAACCGATCCGGAATCCACCGTCGTCGTTGGCTCTGCACAAGGCACGAATGAGGAGAACTACCTGCTGGGCAAACTAGCGCGTGAAGTCCTCAAAACGGAGTCAATCGGGCTGTTTGGACGCGAGCCGGGTGAGGAACACAAATTCCCGCAATTTACTATTGACGCCGACAAAAACCCGAATACTCACGGTGCGCTGGATATGCTCAAGCTGGGAGACGATGCTTCTTTAACAGGGGACGCACTTTGGAATGGAATAGCAAACGCAAAGGTCGTGTACCTTGTGAATGGAGCACCTGAACGCCCGCTTGACGAGACAGGGAAGCAGGCGTTGGAAGCGGTCGATTTTCTGGTCGTGCAGGATATCTTTGAATCCGATGTAGCGCAATTGGCTGATGTGGTCCTCCCAGGGGTCACCTTTGCGGAGAAGGATGGCAGTTTCACCAACGCAAAGGGTTGGGTGCAACGGATACATCGGGCTGTCGATCCCCCCGGCGAGGCGCGTGTTGATTGGGAAATTATCCAGCAATTAGTCAAGCGGTTGGGTGGGGAGATGGATTATCATTTTGCCGGTGAGATTGCGTTGGACATTGCGGCAAATGTGCCTGATTATCAAGATGCTACGCACCAGAAGATTGGGGATGGTGGAGTTAATCTCGCTAGCGAGAACAGTTGACGATCTCCATGATGCAGGATTATTCTGAAAAATTTTGGAATAGATTTGGAGAGCATGTTGAGGATATTAAAATGCGAATAGAAATTGCGGAACAGAAGCTCTACGAGATTGTGAAACAGGTTGTTTCAGAAGTAATAGATGATAGACTTGAAAAACTGAAGGATGAAATACGTTTAGCTGCACTTTACGCTGAATTCGCTGATGAAGACCGAAAACTCGCTGATGAAGGGTTGTCAGATTATAACAAAGAATTGACAAAAGAGGACACTTTATGATTGTTAAGCGCGGCGAAATCTGGCTTGCAGATCTGAATCCCATACAAGGTTCAGAACAAGCGGGTGTTCGTCCTGTGCTTATCTTTCAAAATGACACAATAAGCAGATTTACAACAACCGTGTTAGCCATCCCATTTACGACAAATTTACGCCGTGCGTCTCTACCTTCATGTATACAAATTTCCAAAGGCGACGGTGGATTGGCAAACGATTCTGTTGCACTTTGTCATCAATTGCGAGCATTAGATCAAATGCGACTACGACGTAAACTAGGAACCGTGAGACAACACACACTTTCAACAATTGAAAACTGTGTGTTGTTTACAATGGGGATTGCCTGACATAGGAACACTATTTTTTGTCGTTTGTCACACCGATTTGAAAACCTGATAGGGAGGCATATGGACTTACCATTTCATGTCTTAATCATTAGCTCACTCATCAAAATTGTTGTCGTCGTTCATCTGCTGCTTATCGGCGTCATGGCGATGATTCTTGCCGAGCGGAAAGTGAGTGGATGGATTCAGGATCGACACGGTCCCAACCGCGTTGGACCTTGGGGCATTTTGCAGCCGATTGCCGATGGCGTAAAATTCCTGTTGAAAGAGGACCTGATTCCAGACCATGTGGATAAACCGATCTATCTACTCGCACCTGCAATTATTTTGGTGCCAGCCCTAGTTACCTGCGGGGTTGTCCCCTTTGGTAGTTCAATAACGATTTCAGGTTACGAAATCCCCCTGCAAATTGCCGATATTAATATCGGGGTTCTGTATATTCTGGCAATCACCTCTTTGGGGGTTTATGGTGTCGTGCTTGGTGCGTGGGCATCAAACAACAAGTATTCGCTGCTCGGTGGCTTGCGCTCCTCCGCACAAATGATTAGCTATGAGTTGACGTTGGGGCTTTCGCTTATAGGCGTTCTTATGCTTTCAAGCTCATTAAGCCTCCGGGAGATCGCAATCCAACAAGGGGGTTATCCTTGGACTTGGAATTTCCTCATCCATTTTCCCGCCTTTTTAGCCTTTACCACCGCCGCCTTTGCAGAGACCAATCGTCTTCCCTTCGATCTCGCCGAAGCGGAACAGGAACTTGTCGGTGGATACCATACGGAATATAGCAGCATGAAATTCGCTATGTACTTCATGGCGGAGTACCTGCACATGATTGTCGGCTCGGCGGTAGCTGTTACGCTATTTTTGGGTGGTTGGCATTTCTTCGGGTTAGAAACAGTTGGCGGTCCCTTCTGGAGTGGCGTGATTTCATTCGGAATCTTCTTCGCCAAAACAGCATTTTTCCTCTTTGTCTTTATCTGGGTGAGATGGACGCTGCCCCGATTCCGGTATGATCAACTCATGAATCTCGGCTGGAAATTTCTACTGCCCATTGCAATTACAACAATTGTTGTGACAGCAACGGTTTGGGCATTCACGCAATCGAAGCTCCTTGTGGGCATACTAAATGTTGTCGCCGCCTCTATCGTTGTTGCAATCGTAGCAACTACATTGGTGATGAAGCGGGAACCTGAGCCGGTTGATGATAGAGGTATACTCAGTTTTACCGACGAATCTTCATCTTAATAACTACCTTAGGCTATAACAAGCCTCTGATTTACAAGGGTACACATGGCTGAACAGATTCTGTTTATTATTTTTGGCATACTAGCCGTTGGTTCTGCGATATGTGTCATCGCATTTAGGAATCCCATCCACAGTGCGCTAGCATTGGTCCTGACCTTCTTCTCATTGGCGGGGTTGTTTATCTCGCTGGGAGCGTACTTTGTTGCCGCTGTGCAGGTGATTGTCTATGCCGGCGCAATTATGGTGCTATTCCTGTTTGTGATTATGTTGCTCAATTTGGGGAGGCTTCAAGCAACACGCCAAATCAACAAGGCAAAGGTGTTCGCTGTCATTATGGGGATTCTACTGGCAGCAGAGATAATTTACATCGGAATCAAAGCGTATGATGGCACCGCTGTTTCGCCTTCTCAGAGCGGAAGTCAAGCAGTTGGCGCAGCGATTACTTCAGAACAACTGAACCAGATTGCGGCAATTGAATCCACCTACCAACTTGACCGTGCAGAAATCAATAGCGCGTACGTGCCAAAAATTGCTGAACAAAAAAACTCAGTAGAAACACTCACCGCAAGTGAAGCGAATCAACTCATCAAAAAACTTCAGGGAGAGATGGGTAAACCTGACCGGATTGGCACGATACTATTTACAAAGTTTTTATTGCCTTTTGAGGTGACATCGCTTATATTGCTTGCAGCTTTAATCGGAGTCATCGTGCTTGTTAAACGTGAAAATCCAGACACGGCTGCTTAATTGTAAACTAGGGGTTGAAATATGGCTCTGCAATACTATCTTATTTTAAGCGCGTTGCTCTTTACTATCGGGGTAATCGGCGTGCTCATCCGGAGAAACGCAATCATTATCTTTATGTGTATCGAACTGATGCTCAACGCGGCAAATCTCGCTTTTGTCGCAATCGGTCGAGAATTGGGAGATGCTTCGGGGCAGATTTTCGTGTTCTTCGTCATGACTGTCGCTGCCGCTGAAGTTGCCATTGGACTTGCTATTATCGTGGGTGTTTTCAGACATCACGAAACGATTAATATTGATGAAATCAACACGATGAAGGGGTAATTGCATAAGACCTTTGCCCTCCGACGAAGAATGATTAGAATGGAAACCTTGAAGATTCGAGAAATAGCCTCCGTTAAAATACTAGATATTGAAATGTCCGAAGATGAATTCGATGTATGCGAGAAATGTTTGGAATATGTTTTACAGAGTTGCTCACCTGATGAAATTGAAGCGGTGAGCGGAGCAACGCCGGAAGAACTTGAAGAGATATGGCGTCAAATGGCTGCTACACTCAGGAAACACACAGATCTCCAAGAAGCATCAAGTTCATCTGGCAGAGGAGTCTGAAATGTCGAAAGATCTAATAACTATACTTCTAATTTCCCCACTGATTGGGTTTCTAATCAACGGGTTGTTCGGGAAATGGCTGAAAAATGTGAGTGGTTGGATTGCATCTCTCGCGGTGCTCATACCGTTCATTATCAGCGTGTTTTTCGTATTTCCTACGGTCCGCAGCGGTGGAGAACTAAAGGAGACGCTCTACGAATGGATCCCGATCGAATCTCTTAACATCGGCTTCCATGTTGATGCACTGACCACGGTGATGCTCCTCGTCATTACAGGGGTTGGCTTCCTTATTCATATCTATTCAATCGGCTATATGAGCCATGATTCGGGGAGAACGCGCTATTTTGCTTATCTCAACCTGTTTGTATTTGCCATGTTAATCCTCGTTTTGGCGAACAATTACCTGATGATGTTCATCGGTTGGGAAGGCGTTGGACTCTGTTCTTATCTATTGATCGGTTATTGGTTCGATAGAAAATCTGCCACCGATGCCGGCAAGAAAGCTTTCATTGTTAATAGAATCGGCGATTTTGGATTCCTGCTTGGGATGTTCACCTTGTTTGCGGCGTTTGGCACATTGAATTTTGACCAACTTTTTGGGCTCGCCGAAACCAACACCTATGAGCAGATTTTCGGGGCAAGTACGCTCGTCGTCGCAACTTTACTGCTCTTCGTCGGCGCAGTGGGCAAGTCCGCACAAATCCCTCTCTACGTCTGGCTCCCCGATGCGATGGAGGGTCCCACGCCTGTTAGTGCGTTGATCCATGCCGCCACGATGGTCACGGCTGGCGTTTACATGGTCGCACGCTCATCAATTCTGTTTAACCTAGCACACACAGGTGTTGTCGTCGCTTGGATTGGCGTTCTCACTGCCCTGTTCGCTGCAACGATGGCGTTGGCTGCAAATGACATCAAGCGGGTGCTGGCATATTCGACTGTGAGCCAACTCGGTTATATGTTCGTGGGTGTGGGGGTTGGTGCGTATACTTCTGGGATCTTCCACCTGATGACACACGCCTTCTTCAAAGGATTGATGTTCCTTACAGCTGGCAGTGTGATGCACGCCATGTCGAATGAACTGGATATGCGGAAGATGGGTGGACTGAAATCAAAGCTACCGATTACCTATTGGACATTCCTCATCGGTGCCCTTGCGATCGCGGGTTTCCCGCTCTTGAGCGGTTTCTGGAGTAAAGACGAGATTCTACATAACGCTTGGGATGGTGGATACCAAATAATTTTCGGGATTGGGCTGCTGACAGCGTTTCTAACGGCGTTCTATATGTTCCGTCTGATCTTTGTAGTCTTTCACGGTGAATCGCGTGTCGATTCAGAGGTTGAGTCGCATCTCCACGAATCGCCACCAGTGATGTGGATTCCGCTCGTGTTGTTAGCAATTCCTTCTCTAATTATCGGTGCAATCGTTGGTTGGGGCGGAGAACATAGTGCGATTCATCATTTCTTGGAAAGCGTAAAGGGATTTAAACACCATGGCATACCAGATCACAGCAATCCAGTTCCCTTTATGATCGTTTCATCTATCATTGGCATTGCAGGCATTCTGGCGGCTTGGTTCATATATCGCAGCAAGGCTCCCCTCAATGAACCGACAAACCCGCTGCACAAACTCCTCGCTAACAAATACTACATTGACGAAATCTATAACGCTGTTATTGTGCAGCCAATACGGGGCGTGTCCCACTATCTATTCTGGAAGATCATGGATGTCGCCATCATTGACGGGCTTGTGAATCTAACGGCATTTATCATCCGCGGAATTGGTGGCTCGATCCGACGACTCCAGACGGGTGTTGTCCAATCCTACGTTGTATCAATGGTCATCGGTATCATCATTTTCTTGGGGTATTATCTGTTTATTCGATGAGGAGTGGGTACCGTGGACAAGCATACCGGAGAACTTGAAAAAATTGTGCCAATCAATGTACGGGAGTTTGATGAGAAAAGCGATCAGGTCTATGAGAAATTGAAGTCTGAATTGGAAGATAAATATTACGGGCTTATCGTTGCCATCGAGCCTTATAGTGGCGATTACTTTATCGGTAAAAGTGTCATTGAGGCGGGTGACAAAGGGAAACAAAAGTATCCTGATAAACTCTTTTATTTTGTTCGTCCAGGGTTTCGAGCGGTACACCGAGATCGGGGAAGGGTGTCGGTTGGAACGGTTATTAGGGAGTCACTCATAAATCGTGAAGCGTAAACACCTTTACGTTTAACGCATTACACTTCGGAGGTTATACTTGTTACTTTCCGCAGTTATCTTTTTACCACTACTTGGTGCAATCTTAATCGCCCTTGCGAGGCACATTTTAGGCGAGTCAGGGCTTAAATGGATCGCTCTGATTGTTACGCTGCTCACTTTTGCCGTGTCGCTATCCCTCTATACCGGGTTTGACGCAGACACACATGAGATGCAGTTTAAGGAGGAACGCACTTGGATCGAGGGGCTTGGCATAAGCTACCACCTCGGCATTGATGGCATCTCACTCTGGTTGGTTCTGTTGACCACTTTTATGACGCCGATTTGTGTGCTAGCAGCATGGAATTCGATAGAAAAAGGCACCAGCGGATTCATGGGTTCGCTCCTCATGCTCGAAACGGCGATGCTCGGTGTGTTTTGTGCGTTAGATCTCTTCCTCTTTTTTGTGTTTTGGGAGGCGATGCTCATCCCGATGTATCTACTGATCGGCATCTGGGGTGGACATCGGCGCATCTACGCGACGATTAAGTTTGTGCTGTACACAATGGCGGGCAGCGCGTTGATGCTTGTTGGGATTTTGTACCTCTATTTCCAAAATGATAATAGTTTCAACCTGATGACCTTATACGGCAGATCATTATCACATCAGAACCTGCTATTCTTGGCGTTTTTCATCGCCTTTGCCATCAAAGTGCCGATTTTCCCCTTCCACACTTGGCTTCCCGATGCACACGTTGAAGCACCGACGGTTGGCAGTGTTATTCTCGCGAGCGTATTACTCAAAATGGGAACATACGGCATCGTACGCTTCTGTATGCCACTTTTCCCGGAGGGTGTTGCAGCGTATACGCCACTTATCGCAACGCTGTCTGTGATTGGTATCATTTACGGCGCATTGGTAGCGATGGTGCAGCCAGACCTTAAGAAACTGGTTGCCTATTCAAGTGTGAGTCATTTGGGATTTGTTGTGCTTGGACTTTTCGCCCTCAACCATCAGGGTGTGCAGGGCGGTATTCTCCAAATGATTAATCATGGGTTAAGTACCGGCGCACTTTTCTTGCTCGTCGGGATGATCTATGAACGCAGGCATACCCGCATGATTGCCGACTTCGGTGGACTGTCAAAACAGATGCCGATTTTCGCCGTATTTTTCATGATTGTAACGCTTTCATCAATTGGATTACCCGGTTTGAACGGATTTGTCGGGGAGTTTATGATTTTGCTCGGCGGCTTTATGTCTGATTCATTCTCTAAAGTGTATGTTATTATCGCTGCAACCGGTGTTATTTTGGCAGCGGTGTATATGCTCTGGATGTTCCAGCGCGTCATGTTTGGCAAACTCGATAACCCAAAAAATCAAACCTTGACCGATTTGAGTCTGCGCGAAATCGTTGTACTGGTTCCAATAGTGGTGTTCATCATTTGGATTGGCGTTTACCCCAAACCGTTTCTGAGCCGAATGGAAAAATCAGTCAGTCAAGTGTTACAACAGAGCAGATCCACGGCGGCGGTCGAGGCAGCTGCTCCCGCAATTGTACTGGACACCACGACAAAAGAGGCAAAAAAGATTGACGAATAAGCATCTATTTTTCCCCTTGGCACTTCTGAGTGTCATTGGACTTATCCTTTTCCCGACAATTGGTTTTGCAGCGGCAGCCGCAGGTGGTGATGGGCACGATGACCACACCGAACAGCATGGAGATGATGACCACTCCACACATCACGGTGTGGATGGAGCGAAGCTGCCCCTTTGGAGCATCATTCCGTTTATCGGTATGCTGCTCTCTATTGCAATAATCCCACTGATTAACTTCCATTTTTGGGAACATCACTACGGAAAAGTCTCGTTAGCCTGGATTGCCATTTTCTCTGTTCCCTTCCTTATCGGCTACAAGGGCGATGGATGGTATGAAATTGTCCATATTGTCTTGCTTGATTACGTTCCCTTCATTATCTTATTGACTGCACTTTTCACATGCGCAGGCGGAATTTGCCTGAAAGGCTCCTTGCGAGGGTCGCCCGTTGTAAATACCGTACTGATCGCAATAGGCACCGCCTTGGCAAGCTGGATGGGGACGACAGGGGCGGCAATGTTGCTGATTCGTCCGATTCTCCGGGCTAACCAATGGCGTACGCATCGTATTCACGTCGTCGTCTTTTTTATATTTCTGGTAGCCAATATCGGTGGTTCATTGACACCATTGGGTGACCCCCCGCTGTTTCTCGGATTCCTCAAAGGAATTGACTTTTTCTGGACAATGGCACTATTCCCCGTAATGTTGCCGGTGGCGATTTTGCTGCTGATCATCTTCTTCATCTTCGACACGGTCATGTTCAGGAAAGAAGGCACGCCGCCGGATGATGGAGAAAAAGAGCCACTCCGCCTCCAAGGTATTTGGAATTTTTTGCTTATCGTCGGTATCATCGGTGCGATCCTGTGGTCCAAATCACTCGCTGATGGTCCCTTTAAGGATCATTCAATTGCGGAGAAAATGGCACCGCAAATCAAAACCGCAGAAGAAAAGATGAATGCAACGAAGGAGAAACTCGAAACGTATGTCAAGGGACATGAAGATGACACAACGATAAAATTTGACAAATCCAATCACGAATACTATGAATTGCGGGGAAACCACCTCCACGCCGTTGCGGAAGTCAACAGTCTGCGCGCACAAAAGACACACGATGAAAACCGTGGCATCTCAATCTTTGGCGTAACTGTGCCGTATTTTAATCTGATGCGAGATGGTTTGCTGCTCTTGATTGCAATCATCAGCCTGTTGTACACACCAATGTATAAGACCGTGAAAGACGAGCATGGACATAATTTTCCTGAACCGAGTCAGTTGGATACAAATGTCCGGGCGGCAAACGGTTTTACATGGGAACCAATCCTAGAGGTTGCCAAACTTTTTATCGGCATCTTTGTCTGCATGATTCCAGCTTTGAAAATCTTGCAGGCGGGTATTGATGGAAGCCTTAGCACTGTTGTACTCGCCGTTCAAACGACAACGAATGACCCGGTCAACGCGATGTATTTCTGGTTGACAGGCGTGCTCTCAAGTTTCCTAGACAACGCACCAACTTACGTGGTTTTCTTTAACACAGCGGGTGGAGATCCAACCTCACTCATGGGCCCAATGGCGCATACACTGTTGGCAATCAGTTGTGGCGCAGTGTTTATGGGAGCTAACACTTATATCGGCAATGCACCGAACTTTATGGTCAAAGCGATTGCTGAGGAAAATGGTGTCAGGATGCCAAGTTTCTTCGGATACATGATTTGGTCAGTGGCGATTTTGGTTCCTGTGTTTGTGATTGTAACGTTTGTGTACTTTGTGTAAGGATGAACCTATCTGTTCATCTAAGATTGGAGGATTTGAATGACAATTAACTGGCAACTGCTAATGCCCGAATTGATCATTATTTTGACCTTTATCCTCGTCGTAATTTTTGATCTGTTCAATTCGCTTCAAAAGACATTTACCGCTTGGATCACAATTGTTGGCTGTGCCATTGCCCTATATGTTTCCATTGATATGTTGCAAATTGGCACGGAAGGCACAGAATTTAGCAATATGATTCAGGTGGATAAATATTCCCTCTTTTTTAATGTTATATTCTTGGTCTCAACGATTCTGGTCGTTCTTATTTCAATGAACTACTTGGGACGCCAAGATAAGCGACAGGGGGAGTATTACCTGTTAATCCTTTTGGCAACGTTGGGCATGATGTTGATGGCTTCAGGCAACGAGTTAATTGTTGTCTTCCTCGGCTTAGAACTGATGTCGCTATCGCTTTACGTCCTAGCTGGTTATTTCCAAAGAAGCATGGCGTCAAGCGAAGCTGGAATGAAGTATCTGCTACTTGGCGCATTTGCGAGTGGATTTTTCTTGTACGGTATTGCGTTGATCTATGGAGGCGCGGGGACAACCAGTATTCCTCAAATTGCCGATGCTTTAACCGTAGATGCAAAGTCACCACTACTATTATCTGGTATGTTTCTGCTTGTTGTAGGATTCGGATTCAAGGTGGCACTTGTGCCGTTTCATCAGTGGGCACCCGATGTCTACGAAGGCGCACCCACTTCAATCGCCGCATTTATCTCCGCCGGACCGAAAGCGGCGGGATTTGCTGCGCTCCTGAGAATCTTCATGGACGCGCTACAGAACCTCCAATCCGAATGGATTATCCTTATTACAATCCTTGCCGCACTCACGATGACCGTTGGCAACTTGGTTGCTATCGCCCAGCGAAATATTAAGCGTATGCTCGCTTATTCAAGTATTGCCCATGCTGGATACGTCTTGGTCGGGTTGGCAGCAGCAAACAAAGACGGAATCTCCAGTGCGATGTTTTACCTGTTCGTTTACTGTGTCATGAATATCGGGGCATTCGGAGCAGTGATTCTCGCAAGGACGGAAGATGGCGAAAGCCTCATGATTTCCGATTACGCCGGACTGGGATTCAAAAAACCGCTGCTCGCTCTGTTCATGACAATAATGTTGTTATCCCTCGCTGGATTTCCACCGACAGCGGGATTTGTCGGTAAGTTCTACATTTTCCGATCTGCTGTTGAATCTGGGCAGATCTGGCTTGTGATTATTGGCGCGATTAACACTGCGATTTCTGCGTTCTATTATCTCCGTGTTGTTATAGCGATGTACATGAGAGAGCCGGAAGTGGAACTCGACTTTCTCGCTTATCCACGTCTGCTCATCGTTGCACTGACCCTCGCGGCGATAGGTGTCGTCCTAATTGGTATTCTGCCATCATACTTCCTGAGTCCAGCCCAAATTAGCACGTTCTTATAAGGACATGGTAAATTGACAATGGCGAAGTTGACACGGGGTAGCGATTGGAATAGTATGGATCTGGCTTCAATTGGCATCACCCTTGTGCTGGCAATTGGAATGGGATCCGGGTTAGGCTGGTGGATCGGCGGTAAATTAGGCAACCAAACAATCGGCTTAATTATTGGCTTTATTATGGGAACTGCGGCAGGATTTATTGAGATGTTTCGCGCCGTTTCTCGGTGGAATAAACGCATGGAACGCCAAGAGCAAGCTGAAAACTCTCAGAATGGAGCGGATCAAGCGGAGGAGGATTCGTAAAGTGGTTGCCCGCGCCCCCTTTGAAGTGGATGACCAATTTCTACGACAGGTTTATCGCCTAACGACCGTTCTCGCGCTCATTGCAATTCCAATCCTTTGGGCGGTGTACGGTCTGCCAGCCAGTTTAAGTTTTGCTGTCGGCAGTCTTTTGAGTTTGAGCGCGATTTTGTCATTAGAGTTTATCATCCGCCGCATGGTTAAGCCCGGCGGCTCGCCACGGACAAAACGTTGGCTGGGATTCATCGCATTAGGAAAGTACACAATCATTTTTGTCGGATTTTATCTCCTGACGAAAGCAAATTGGCTGAATGTTTACACCCTTGCGGCGGGGGTTGGACTAGTACAAGTTGTGATCATCCTCAAAGCAATCGCGCTAATGATAGGTATTTTATCAAAAAATAATTGAACAGGACCTAAATGAGAAAAACATTTTACACACTATTTTCTATTTTACTGCTATCGCTGCTCGCCTGTAGTGTCGGTTTGGCAGCCGAAGACGCGCATCGCTCGTGGTTAAGCCCAATATCAAAAATTCTCCCAGATAACATAGTTCCAGAGCCAGACCGCTGGCATCAGCCAGACCTAATCCCCAACGCCTACTTTGTAGTGCTAATTATCGCACTACTTTTCATCCTTGCGACACGCAAAATTAAGAAACTCCCCGAAGGAAAAGGGCAAACGCTTCTTGAACTGTTTGTGGGCGGATTAATCAATTTCTTCGGCGGAATTTTGGGAGAACATGGGAAGAAATATGTTCCGTTTGTCGGATCTTACTTCATCTTTATCTTATTCTTAAACTATCTTGGCCTCATACCCGGCTTTCAATCTCCAACAGCGGATTTGAACACGACGCTCGCGCTCGGAATTAGCGCGTTAATCGGCGTTCATATCATTGCGATTAAAGAGAATGGGTTGGTTGGTTACCTGAAACACTTTATCGGCGATCCACCGTGGTTGGGACCTTTGATGTTTCCGTTACACATCATTGGTGAAATCGCACGTGCCGGTTCTCTGGCGGTTCGACTTTTCGGAAATATCTTCGGCGAAGAATCCGTTATTATTAACCTAACCATTATGGGACTTGGAATCCCGGCGATCGCCGGGATCATCCCGTGGATGCCAGTTCAGGTGCCGATGCTGTTTTTTGGGTTATTCGGTGGGTTTCTGCAAGCACTCGTCTTCTCAATGCTCACATCAATCTACATTGTTACATTCCTAGAACATCATGATGAGGAGCATAGTGCAGAAGCACATCATTGATCGATGGGCGATCGCGATCGCTCATTCATAATTGTTTTCACTTTTTTAATCTTAGTTTTGGGTTCAAAACTAAAGGAGGAACTTTCATGATTTATCTCGCAGTTTTAGCTTTCGGTGCAGCACTCGGTCTGCCGATTGCAGTGATTTTTGCATCTACCGCGCAAGGAAAAGCGACGAGCACCGCCCTTGAAGGGATTGCGCGTCAACCTGAGGCAGCTCCTCGAATCCAGACAGCAATGATCATCGGTTTGGCTCTTATCGAATCACTCGTGATCTACTCGCTGCTAATCTTTTTCCTACTTATGGGGAAACTTCCAGAGGGACAGATGCTTCAAAGTATGATTGAGGCTGATGCTCAGAAACAGATGCAAACCAGTCATGAATAAGACGTGAAACGTGAAACGTGAAACGTGAATCTATTACCCTTCTTACGTTTTACGTTTTACGTTATACACGCATCATTTTTTTTGCGCTAGATACGATACTCTGACCTACAGAAAAGAATTATAATGAAAAAATTATCGTGGCTCTTCTTACTGATTATTATCGTAACATTAATTGTTCCGGCAAGTGGATTTGCTGCAGAAGCGAGTTCCGAGGACAAGGGACTTTTAGCACAGATTGGCATCGATTTCCAGACGATTATTCTCCAAGCCCTAGGCTTTCTTGTCGTGCTACTCGTGCTCTGGAAATTCGTCTTTGGGCGAGTTGGCGGACTATTAGAAGAACGGCAACAGGAAATCACATCGCGAATGGAGAAACTAGAGGCAGACCAACGCGAACTGGACAGGTTGAATGCCGAAACCCGTCAACGGCTCAACGAAATTGAAACGGAAGGGCAGGCAAAGATTCAAGCGGCTATTGATGAGGGCAACGCTGAACGGCAGCGGATTCTCGATCACGCACGTCAGGAGGCGAGTGCTGAACTTGAACGGGCACGTGCAGAGATCCAACGCGAAAAGGACGAAGCCATTCTCGAACTACGAGGCACTGTCGCAGAGATTGCGATTGATGCTGCAAGCAAAATCATCGATCAGACACTTGATGCAGAGAAACATCAGCACATCATTGATGAATCTATCAGTCGCCTTCCTACACAGAATGTCTAACAGATAATTTGAAGAACATACAATGAGAGAAACTCGCATTGCTAAACCCTACGCACAAGCGTTGTATAGTGCAGCGACGGAAGAGGATATTTTAGATCGCATTGTTGAAGATGTAAATCAGGTACTCCAACTGACACAGGACTCGGAAGATTTTGATCAGTTTCTGATTAACCCTATCCTATCGCCGCAGTTCAAGAGCGAGATGTTCCAACAACTTCTATCCGAAGCTGTTCAGCCGCTCACGCTCAACTTTCTGCTCTTGCTAGCATTGAAACAACGTGAGAGATCCTTAGTTGCAATCTTACAGATGTTTTTGGAGATCGTTGATTTGCAAGCGGGTCGCCTAGTCGCACAGGTGACATCAGCGGTCCCACTCACTGATGCGCAAAAAACCACCCTCTCTCAGCAATTGAACAACTATTCGGAAGCGGAAGTCCGGCTTGAATTGAACGAAGATGCTATGATTCAAGGAGGCGTCATCGTGCGATTAGGGGATACTGTGTTTGATGGAAGCATCGCATCACAGCTGCAACGAATGAGAACATTACTTGCGAGGGGATAAGGGAGAACATCATTCATGGCAAGAGAAGTCAGACCCGACGAAGTATCAAACATTCTAAAACAACAACTACTACAATATAGCCAGCAGGTTGACGTATACGACTCAGGAACCGTGCTCGAAGTTGGCGACGGAATCGCCCGTGTCCACGGACTTGCCAACGTCATGGCAAGTGAAATGATTGAATTTCCCAACGGCGTCTCCGGTATGGCATTTAACCTTGAAGAGGATAATGTCGGCTGCGTTCTCTTCGGCGAAGATAGATTAATCCATGAAGGCGATCTCGCCAAGCGGACTAATAGATTGCTTGAAGTGCCTGTCGGTGAGGCGTTGCTTGGGCGCGTTGTAAACGCTCTTGGACAACCTATTGACGGTAAAGGGGAAATCAATACCGACCAGACCCTTCCCGTTGAACAGAAGGGGTTGGGCATTGTGCAACGTCAGCCGGTGGGTGAACCGCTCTATACCGGCTTGAAGGCAATCGACAGTATGACGCCAATCGGACGGGGGCAGCGGGAACTAATCATCGGCGACCGCCAAACGGGCAAAACGGCTATCCCGATCGATACCATCATCAACCAGAAAAATACCGATGTGTTCTGCATCTATGTGGCGGTTGGACAGAAAGGTTCGACGGTTGCGCAGGTTGTGAATACCCTAGAACAGTATGGCGCAATGGATTACACGGTTATCGTTTCTGCACCGGCAAGTGAACCGTCTCCGCTCCAATACCTCGCACCCTACACAGGAACTTCGATGGGAGAATACTTCCGCGATAAGGGACAACACGCACTGGTAATTTACGATGATCTTACCAAACATGCGTGGGCGTACCGTCAGATGTCACTGCTTTCACGGCGTCCACCGGGGCGTGAAGCGTATCCGGGCGATGTTTTTTATCTGCACTCCCGTTTGTTGGAGCGCGCCGCAAAACTGAGTGATGAATTAGGTGGCGGTTCGTTGACCGCTCTGCCTATTATCGAAATTTTTGAAGGCGACCTCACGACTTACATCCCAACTAACGTGATTTCGATTACCGATGGACAGATCTACCTGACATCGGAACTCTTTAACCAAGGCGTTCGTCCGGCAATCGATATCGGCACATCGGTGTCCCGCGTCGGTGGCGATGCACAAACGCGAGCAATGAAGTCAGATGAAGTTGCAGGCACACTGAAACTTGATTTAGCTAGTTTCCGAGAGATTGCGGCTTTTGCACAGTTTGGATCTGACCTGGACGCTTCCACGCAAGCCCAGCTTCGGCGTGGAGAACAGCTGGTCGAATTACTGAAACAGCCCCAATACGAGCCAATGCCCGTTGAAAAACAGATTGCATCAATTTTCTGCGGATCGAACGGATATCTGGACGATCTTGAAACAACTGACGTGGCGCAATTTGAATCTGAATTCTTGGCATATATGGAAAGAAACCACGCAGATGTCCTCAAGGAGATTGTTGATGCCGGGGATTTCAGCGACGAACTTCTTGAACAACTCCACACCGCTGTGCAGAGTTTTAAGGATGGGTTCAAACGTGATACATAATACGTAAAGCGTAATACGTAATACTAAAAACGATGAATTACGAGAACTGGGAACGGGAAGTGCCTAAAACAATCACAGGCGATGTACTATGGAAAGTGAAGGCCTATCGGTTGGCTCTGTTTGTAGCGAATCTCGGCTGGTATGATATAACAAAGTTGGCTCAAGACAGACGCACCGTTTCTTTATCAGATCAACTCTATAGAGCACTTGGTTCAATCAGTGCTAACATCGCCGAAGGATACAGTCGAGCCAGTAATAAAGACCGGGCCCGGTTCTATGAATACGCGCTTGGCTCCGCCAGAGAAAGCCGGGATTGGTATTACAAAGGACGCCATATTTTGAGTAAGTCTGTCACTTCTCATCGCCTAAACTTGATGACTGAGATCATCCGACTATTACTGGTAATGGTTCCAGATCAAAGGCAGCCAACTCTGAGAGAAGAGGGCGAAGTATACAAAGTAGATAACGCAGATATGGAATGATATCCGCTCGTGCAAAGGAAGCACACGTACTCTTTACGTATCACGCATTACTCATTAGAGGTTTACCATGGCAACATTACGTGAAATCAGACGGCGTATCGCAAGTATTGAAAATATCGCGCAGGTAACAGACGCGATGCGAGTCGTCGCTGCGGCGAGGTTGCGCCGGGCACAGGAAAACATTGTAGCCACCCGCCCCTTCGCCGAAAAATTCAACACAATCCTAGGGCACCTTATCGCTCAGATCGAAAATCCGTCCCATCCCTTGTTGGAATCGCGTGAACTTAAGCGCGTTTGCCTAATCTCAGTCTCCGCAGACCGCGGGCTATGTGGTAGTTTTAATAGCAACGTAATCCGAACAACGACGCAGCGGGCACAACATTACCAAGAACAGGGAGCGGAAGTGACGATCATCTGTGTCGGCAGGCGCACCCGAGACCATTTCGCACGGCGTGACTATAACGTTATCGCTGAGTATGTGAACATTTTTCGGCAACTAGCATTTGAAACCGCTGTCGAAATTGTGGAGGAGTTTGAACATCTATATAGGGACAAGCAGATCGACAGGGTAGAAGTGATTTATAACGATTTCAAATCCGCGATTCTACAAGTAGTTTTGGTCGAGCAACTGCTGCCACTTACCCCTGAAGTACCAACCGGCGATGAACTCTTCCTCGATTATCTATATGAGCCGGAACAAGAGGCGATTTTTCAGTCCGTGTTGGCAAAACATCTGAATATGCAGATGTGGAAGGTTCTGCTGGACTCCAACGCCGCAGAGCAAGCGGCGCGGATGGCGGCGATGGAAAATGCAACGCGCAACGCCAATGAACTTATTGATGATTTAATTCTTCAGCGCAACCGCGCTCGCCAGACCCAGATTACAACAGAGATTTCTGAGATTGTGAGCGGTGCAGCGGCTTTGGAGGGTTAAAATCTCCAAAGTAAGAAGTCTGCTCAATGCAGGAAGAGGGAGAGAGTCATGAGCGTACAGAAACCCATCATCATCGATCAAGCAGAACTCGCTTGGGAAGGTTGGGAGGACGCGGACCTTGCCGCCAAGAGTGAGATTCGTTGGAAGCTTCTAGTTACCGGAGAAAGAGGACCGAGCAGCGGGCTCGTTATGGGCGTAGCGGAGTGCCCCCCCGGCACACGGCTCCCCCTTCACCACCACGAGCCAGAGGAGACATATTACGTCGTCAGCGGCAATGGCCACATGAAAATCGACGATCACGAAGCGGAAATCGGGGCTGGTTCGGCGATCTATATCCCGTCCAACGCCAAACATGCCGTCCGTTCTACCGGCACCGAGTCATTGGTCTTTGTGTTCACCTTCGCATGTGACCGCTTTGATCAAATAGTTTATCATTTCGATGAGTAGAGACCGTTCGCGGCGGACGTAATTGGAGGTGAACACATGCCCTACAACGTCAGCAAACAGATTCAAGAAGCGATGGAGCGGGGCGATTTCAAGGACCTACCCGGCAAGGGGAAGCCTCAGCAACGCGATGATAATCCTTACGTCCCGCCGGCAGTTCGCACGGTCAATCAGATGCTCAAGGATAACGGCTTCGCACCTCGCTGGATTGAGGTAGACAAGGAAATTCGAGCCGAAACCGAGAAGACGGAAAAATTAATAGCGAATATCAAAGGACGACGGGCGCGTTTGAAAGCCAAACTCCGAGCACAACCGCTAAAACGCGACGCGATTCGATCGGTTTTTGAGCTAGAGCGCTCACGGGCATTGGAAGCGTACACCGCAAGCTTACAACAACTCAACCAGAAAATCCAGCAGTGGAACCTCATGATGCCACTGCGTGATAAACAATATCCATTGCATAACCTTGATGCAGCGACCACCTATTTTTACAAGCAGTGTCCCGGACTTTAATTCGGAACGCAATGGCAAACATCATGGATTTTGACACCATTTTGGATAAATTCTCTTTTGATGCTGCCGAGGATGCGGTTTACGACCCGATCATACTGATTGTCAAAAACGGCAGTTTTGAGGTTTTCACGTAATCCCCTTGATGAAATAAGGAACAGAAACCGAGTTTTTTACCATTGAACAAAGAAAGCGAAATAACACTTTATGCAGATGCGGTCTATCACAGCCAATCCGCCTCAGATTATGGTCGAGCAGCTCGCGGCATTGGATGTGGAGTATCTATTTTATAACACCGGCTCACGTGAGGCACGCTTTTTTGATGCACTGCATGTTCATCCGGATATACACGGTATTTTGGCACTCCATGAGGGAACCGTTGCGGCGCAAGCAGGCGGTTACACACAGGCGAATCTCGATCCGGCGGTGATGGTTGTCCATCTCGCCGCGGGGCTTGCCCAATGCTTGGGACAGCTAATCAACATCTGGGCCGGCGGCTTACCCGTTGTCGTCATCACCTTTGCGGGCGACACCGGTAGTTTCGCGGATCGGATTGAACTCGATCTCAGCCACGACTTCGGACCAACCTCTATCGCTGCGCCTTCACAAGCACTTCATCGCGCCTTACTAGTCGCCAAAACACCGCCGGTGGGACCGGTACATCTCGCGGTCTATGATCGGATGCTTGGACCCGAACAGATAACCACAAACATTATTGAAGACAGCCTCCCAAATCTCCACGCGGGTTACCCATCAGATAGCGATGTCGAGAAGATTGAATCTGCATTGCACGACGCGAAGGCACCCCTGTTTTATATTGGAGATGGTGTTTGGAAAAGCGGCGCAGAAGACCCAATCATCACAATTGCCGAACACTTTGGCGTTCTCTGTGCCGGCAGCTACGTCCCCGTCGGGATCTGGGGGAGAGGCATCGCAACGAAACATAAACTTAATTGTGGACGGCTGGATCAGGTGTTAGATGTCCTTCAACCTGACCTGATTGTTTCTATCGGTATGCGTCATACGGGAGGTGGAAGGTCGGCAGATTTCAATGTATTTTCCAAAGCGAAGCAGGTTATCGCCATTGGATCGGATATTGAGCATATCAAAAATATCCCGAACCTATCTATGGCGGTTCTGGCAGATGAGCGCAGGACATTTGAGAGGCTTCTCGAATTGACATTGAGCCATTCGACCCCTAACGACTTTGCCGAACGACGTACTTGGGCACTTGAACAAGCCGCCGCGCTTCACGTGCAGCGGGTTCAACGGGTGTGGCAGACACAGGTCCAACCGAATCAGATCCGGTCGTGGATAGTCGCAGAAACGCTGGACAGTGCCCTAGAGCGTCGTGGCGGTGGGCTAATCATGCTCGAACAATATGCGGTTCCTTGGGACACCATTGGTGGATATATGCTTTCATCAGACGCCGTAGACGGGACGGACGTTGGCGGGAATAGATATATCCGGGCTGCCGGCGGGTCTGAGGGCTACGGGGTTGGTGGAGCGATCGGCTTGAAACTCGCAGCCCCTGATAAGCCTGTCGTCGGGCTGGTCGGTGATGGTTCGTTGTTGTACGCAGAATCAGGGTTGTGGACAGCGGCGCATCATGGCATACCGGTCCTCTACATTATTCCCAACAACCAATCCTATGGTGTCGTCGCTTCCGCCTTTGGACGTGCGGATGGGATGATGAAAGAGACCGGGGAATATGCCGGTGTCGTTCTGGACGGAATTGACCCCGTGAAACTCGCAGAGGGGGTCGGTGTGGAAGGGATGCATGTCCAAGAGGAGTCGCGCCTTGCTGCGGCAATTGAACATGGGTTGAACGTGGTTGAAAGGCAAAACCGCCCATTTCTTTTGAATATTCGCTTGCCGCTAGGACTACCAGAGGGCGGACGTGCCGCGGCGCAATTCCGGCTTGCGGATGCTATGTCGAAAACTCAAGCACGTGCGGCTTAGTAGCCAACTAACTATATAATGGAAGTTAATCATGTAGGGGTACATCGTAAAATGACTTATAAAGGGACCCCCACCGAATGAAATTGGTAATATAAATAATTGATGGAAAGAGAGATAAATTATGAATGACGGCAAAGTTTTAGAAATCGTCGGCGCACGAGTTGACCTCGATTTTTCAGAGGGAAAATTGCCCGATATTCTCAACGCAATCGAAGTTCAGCGCGCGGATGGAACGACATTAGTGCTTGAAGTCCAACAGCACTTGGGTGAAAATCGAGTTCGTGCTATCGCGATGGATACAACCGACGGGTTGGTACGCGGTACACGTGCCATCGATCGCAATGAGCCGATCTCTGTACCTGTGGGCGATGCCGTGCTCGGTCGTGTTTTTGACGTTACCGGGCAACCGATTGATGGAGGGGACGAGGTCGAAGCAACACAGCGGTATCCCATCCACCGCCATCCACCACCTCCGGACGAATTGAGCACCGTCTCGGAGATGTTGGAAACCGGAATCAAGGTGATTGATCTGATTCAACCGGTTGCAAGAGGTGGAAAGGTCGGCTTCCTCGGTGGTGCGGGTGTCGGAAAAACGGTATTGGTCGCTGAACTGATCTATAATATCGCCACCCAACACGGCGGCTATTCCGTTTTCTGCGGAATCGGGGAACGGACTCGCGAAGGGAATCAGTTTTGGTTGGAGATGGACGAGTACGGTGTAATGGATAAAACCGCCATGGTTTTTGGACAGATGAACGAACCACCGGGCGCTCGATTGCGTGTTGGGCTTGCCGGACTCTCTATGGCGGAATACTTCCGTGATGAAGGTGGACAGGATGTATTGATCTTCATCGACAACGTTTTCCGTTTTACCCTCGCAGGCGGTGAGGTCTCCGCACTTTTAGGGCGTATGCCTTCCGCGGTTGGATACCAGCCAACGCTAGCGACGGAGATGGGGGAACTACAAGAACGGATTACATCAACACAGCAAGGCTCAATTACCTCATTCCAAGCAGTCTACGTTCCGGCTGACGACTATACAGACCCAGCGGTTGTCGCCGTTTTTGGGCATCTCGACGCTGTGACACGGCTTGAACGATCAATCCAGCAGATGGGACGCTTCCCCGCCGTCGATCCACTGACCTCTACCTCCCGTATTTTGAACCCGGACGTTATCAGTCAGGTACACTATGACACAACCCGTCAAGTGAAGGCGGTGCTTCAGGATTATGAGAGTTTAAAGGACATTATCGCAATTCTCGGTGTGGACGAACTCTCAGACGAGCAAAGACTGACAGTTTCACGGGCAAGAAAGCTAGAGAAGTATCTAACGCAGCCGATGTTTGTTGCACAACGCTTTACTGGCAAACCGGGAAAATATGTCAGGATTGAGGATACCGTTGAGGGGTGTCAGGCAATCCTCAGAGGGGATTGCGACGAAATCCCGGAGCAGGCTCTGGCTTACATCGGTACAATTGACGAGGCATTTGAGCAGGCAAAATCTGAGGAATTACAAGAGGCAGCGGATTAATCAGCCAGATAACTATGCTTGAAAAAAGATTACATTTCGAAATCCGAACACCCGAACAGTTGATTTATGAGGGCGAGATTACTAGTGTGAGAGCCCCCGGCGAACTGGGATCGTTTGAGATCCTTGCTGGGCACCTCCCCTTTCTGACTGTGTTAGATATTGGCGAAATTCGCATCCGCGAATCTGAGACGCCTCAATTCATCGCAACCAGTGGAGGTATCTTTGAGGTATTACGCACCGGCGTCACGGTGTTGGCAGATACCGCTGAATGGGCGTATGAAATTGATGTCGAACGTGCAGAAGCCGCTCGCCAACGTGCACAGGAACTCCTTGCTTCACGCGATCCAAATGTTAATCACACACGAGCAGAAGCGGCATTGGCTCGCGCTACAAATCGATTAAGGGTGGCGGGACAGCAGTAGTTTTTATCATTCAATGTTTGATTTATGAAAGGGGAAACAGCAGACAAATCTGTTGTTTCCCCTTTTTTGCTTTAGGAAAGGAACAGATGATGCCAGCTGGTCAGCTCGAGTACTTTCGATCCAGAATTGACGGCAAGTTACACCCCTGTGCGGTATGTTCAACTGATACAAGAGACGAACCGAAGCCCTTAATTGTAGAGGTCAGCCCTGGCGCACTTGGGAATCTATCCGGCGCAGTCGAGTTGACTGAACAGATTGCAGGGATTGCTGCTAAACACAATCAATCGTGTATCGTCCTCAGACCAACAGGACGGGGTTCCGGCTCTGTTTATCAAAACTACGGCGAAATCGATGTCCTAGAAGCTATCGAACATGTCGCCTCAAACTACGCTATCGATCGAGATCGCATTACAATCACCGGCAGCTCGATGGGTGGTGCCGCGACGTGGTATCTGATCTCGCACTATCCTGATCTTTTCGCAGGTGCTGCACCGTTTTGCGGTTATTGCGACTATCGACTGTGGGAGAAACCGGGAGGACTCACATTCCACATGCACGAATGGGAAACACCCTCTTGGCGTTCTAGGTCTGCTGCATTTCTCATCGAAAATCTCTCTCATACGCCTGTTTGGATAATCCACGGTGAATGGGATCGGGGGATCGGCGGCGGTGTTCCGGTTGAGCATTCCCGTCAAATGGCACAACTTATGGGAGAGCGGGGCTATACGCACAAATATACAGAGGTCCCTAAAACGGGTCATGGATGCCGCCTCCCTGATATATGGGAAGAAGTAATCCTTTGGCTGCTGAAGCAGCGGAAGCAGCGATCTCCGGATCATGTTTCGTTAGTAACCTATAATCTGCGTCATAATAAATCGTACTGGGTCGTGGTAGGTCAGTTGTTACACTACGGTGAACGAGGAGCGGTTAATGCGCGTTTCGTCGAGGACAACCACCTCGTCGTCGATACTGAGAATATCCGCACCTTCTCGCTTGGCCCAATTCAGAAGAACGAACCGGTCGATGTAACAATTGATGGCCAAAAGTTTGAACTAATGAACTTAAGTCACCAGAAACAGTTTCAACGAGACCCTAAAGGCGTTTGGGCGCATGGCAATTTTGATCTCTCCACTGAGAAGCGTCACCGGGCATCGGGCCCCATCAGCAACCTTTTTTTCGATGGTCTTATCCTTGTGCCCGGCACAGTTGGGACAGAGGAAGAGACATTTTTTAACAAATGGATTGCTGAGGACGCGGTCGGATACTATCGCAGTCGAAACGGGGGAGTACATCGCGGTGGCATCATGGGGGATAACGCTGTCCAACTCCCTGTCATCCCTGACGTTGAGCTCACCGAAGATCTCCTGCAAACGAACAACCTGCTCCTATACGGCGTCTATGATTCTAACGCCATCCTATCGCGATTTGAAGGTAAGCTGCCACTTAGCTTTCAAGGCGAGACAATCCACCTATCCGATAAATCGTACACGGCGGAGGGGACGGCGGTTTTCGCCGTATTTCCTCATCCCTTAAACCCAGAACGCTATGTCGCGGTGCACGCTGGGGCTACACCGGATGCAATATGCTGGGGCAGCCATCTCGATATGCAACTCCTGCCCGATTACATTGTCTATTCCGGAGGACAACTTCTTGACTGGGGATTTTGGGGGAATGATTGGAAATCCCAATAATGGTCGATCCTTGGAGGGACACCGCCGCTTCTGCTAGAGCAGTTCTACAGAAGATTGTCGCCACCCCCCTACACTAACCAAGTATTTGACAGCTCCCAAACCTGAAGGCTTGGGATTCTTATGATAGACTGACCAGTAGCGGTTGCTCTGTGCTATCTTCTTGATTCGACGATTCGTGCCCCAACTGCTGAGGTCTATATGAGAACGCCAATTGCCTTCAGCCAATCCTTGCTTAAAATCGGCTAAGGCGTGATTGTATGCTACACGAGCATATCCACAATGTTGAGCGAACTGTGTCGCTTGGACATTGTTTGGATCTAAAGCGATTTTATGGGCTTTTAACATGGGATTGTCTTTCTGTCTGTTGATTCCTATGTCGTAGGGTGGGGGAGACACCGCCAAGCGACGGTGCGACATTCTCCCACTGAAAGACAAGACAGTTATACCATTTTTTCACACAAAAACACAACAAAGATTAACCCTTTGGACCCAAGCACAAATGCTTGGGCTTGCCTAAATGACTGTCATTTTTTCTTGACACTCAATACACTAGCTAGTATACTACCAATTGACCTCACTGAACTTAAAGGTTTAACTTCTTATCTAAGGCAGGCGATTCAAATGGTGAAAAAGCTATTCTTTTGCACAATAATCATATTGATTGCAGCCAGCTATAGCTCCGCACGCATTATAGATCCAAAGACAGGTGCCGAGTTCAGATATAAAGCAAGACTGGTAGAGGTTGCTCCTGTGGTTGATGGTTTTCTTGACGACCCAGTATGGGACGATGCTATATCTGCCGCCCTAGACCATGATGTCAAAGAGGATCGGCGTTGGGAAGATCTTAGTGACTTCAAAGCGACCTTTGCTGCTGTATGGCGCAACGCCTCTCTCTACATAGCCATTGAATTGACCGATGATCAAATCGAAACCGCTCACGAAAAACTCACCATGCAAGATCGCCTAGAGATCTATCTAGATATAGGACATTCGGGCCAGCAGAGCGACCTATCTCGCTACACACTTCCCGTTGGAAAAGACGTCATGGCGGCTGGTAATCAGGGACTGTTGGTTAATTGGGGGAATGGGGGGCAATCCGTAGAGTTGAGTTTTGACTTGATGCAGACACCGAGGAAAGAGGATACCATCAGCTTTGGGATTTACTATTACGACGTAGATGACGATCGCCTGAATCACAAACTTCGCTGGGGTCCAGCCGGACAAAGTGAACCGGAAGATGCCCTTGCGGATCTGGTATTTACAGCGAATATAAGGCTAAACGCAAACCAAAAAGCGATACAATGGGGGCGCATCAAACAACTTTATTAATCATCGTGCAACAGCCCGATGCAGTCAGGCGATTGACACCGATGCCTCAAGGCTCAAGCGCGCGGAGCTCACAGTGTTTATCATCGGTAAAGTATTAGAATTGATAGGAATGTCGCTTTTGGGAGCGGGGTTATATGTTGGATGTATCAACCCCTATGGCTTGAGTGAAGGCGGTGCTATGGGCGTAGAGATAACTTCCCTCGTGGTAGGAATCTTAATCTTCTTCATAGGTAGAACGATAGAGAAACGTTAATCATGCCTACACAGTATATTTGGCTAGCATGTAACCGTTTGAATCGACACATACACATACTCAAGCATCGAGTGCATCCCCTCGATGCTTTTTTGATGTTCATATTTAGCGGAGGAATATAGATGGCGTTTAATGTCAAAAAACGTGGGAAATTGACCTATTACTATCAAGGTGATCATCCGGTGTTGTCTCCTTTGGTCACCGAGACGTTGCCAGACGGGGATCTGAAAATCTACTTTTCGGGTCTAACGGGAGGATATTCGGCAAAAGGAGTCCTGAACCTCGATGAACTGGTCTCGATGGATCCAGAGCAGGAGATCCCACTGGTATTCAAAAGTTGGGAGTCTTGGTTGAAAGAAGCGGGTATTTGTGATTCTCTGAGGGACGTAGATTTCATTGAGGTTCACGCCTTCGGTTGTCAGCCCAAAGCTCCAAATCCGCTCGTCGATCCGGCGGGTTACGCAGCAGAGCAGGAACGGCTACGCAAAGCTTATGCTCAAGCGTATAGTAGTTTTTTCCGTGACTACCTACCGGAAAACGGTGTGCCTGCTCGGTTCACAGTCCATGTAGTTGATGTTCCAGATACAGCAGCTTCCTATGAGTTTTACGGAACCGCACTCTACCAGAAAGCACTACAAAAATAGATTCGCAAGGTTTAAGAGGTGACACGTTTTCCCTGCGGGGCTGTAAAATGATCGGTCTGAAACCTCTCCTGTCCTTCATCTGCATTGTATTAATCGTACTAACCGGCTGCGGTGAAAAACGCGAAAAACAGGAAGCAATCGAAAAACATGAGAAGCCTGATGAATGGCACAGGCTCTCCCAAACTGATTTCGCGATTCCGCCTTACGCCCGTTACCTTGAAGGAATCAAAATCTGCCTCGATCCAGGACACGGTGGACAGGCTCACCTGCCGAATTACAAGCGCGGACCAACCGGGCTCCGCGAGGCAGAGGTGAACCTGCACGTGGCACTGTATCTGCGCGAATTTCTGACGGAGGTCGGTACGATTGTCTTCATGACGCGCACCGATGATTCTTTCGTCAGTATCTCGGAACGCAGTAAGCTCGCCAACAAGAACGTTGTTGATTTTTTTATCTCCCTCCACCACAACTTTTTCAGTAACCCCGAAACCAATTACACCTCTACATGGTATCATCAAGATGCAGATGATTCCCGCACAAGCTTGGACCTCGCCCGCTATGTGCAGCAGAGTGTTGCTGATACGTTGCAGCTGCCGCAATTTCCGCCAACAGGGCTTTATTCAGATCGATTGGTAGTCCCTTCGGGGTTCGGTGTACTACGTCAGACGAAGCGACCCGCCATTTTGTGTGAAGCGTCGTTTTATTCCAACCCTGAAGAAGAGCAACGTTTGAAAGAGAAGTCATACAACAAGCGCGAGGCTTACGGCTATTTTCTCGGTATTGCGCGTTACATTGCGGCGGGATTGCCGAAGGGTATCCTGCTAACGCCAGCACCAGAATCATCTGTCGAAACAAAAACACCGCGCATCCAGATTCGTGTAGCAGATGGCTTGCATGAGCGCGGCGCATGGATGCTCAAGCGGCAACAGGTTTTCTCCGATTCCATCCGCGTCAAACTTGATGGCACTGTCGTTCCCCACCAGTATCTCCGCACCGAAGACCTTATTGTGGTTGCCCTACCGAAGCCACTCTCCAACGGCGTACATCTTGTCGAAACCGATCTTGTCAACTACTACGGAAATCATAGCTTGCCGAACAAGCAGTGGTTCAAAGTTGTCCCACCTGCTGCAAAGCTGAAACTCCGAGCATGGACGAAAACCCTTCCCCCCGATGGTGCAAGCTACGTCGGCATCACCGCCACCGCTCTGGACAAAAACGGTCTACCAATCACCGATGACGAACCAATTCATGCTCAGACATCAATTGGGCGACTCGCTGAGACCGAAAGCACTTCACAGAACGGAGAAGCACGATTTTACCTACACACAGACGCGACGCAGCCGCAGTCAGGTCGCGCACAGGTGAAAGTTGCTTACAAAGACAAATCAGCAACCATTACCATCCGTTTTGAGAAAACCCACGGCGGGATTGTTCAGGGCAGCGTCCACGATGTTTTTGGAAGCATTATTGCGGATGCAACCGTGCAATTGGTGAGGAAACAGAACAGAACTACAACGACCAATCCAGATGGACACTTTTTTTTCGATAACGTTTTGCCGGGGAACGTAACCCTTAACGTCTCAAAAGCTGGCTACTACAACCTCCGACTGAAGACCAACGCGACTTCAAACAGTGCACAGGTCCTCCATCCCCAATTACATCCGATTGCAGATGGTACGCTTATTGGGAAAGTTTTCGTCCTAGACGCACGCTACGGCGGTTCAGAGGGAGGGGCTCCCGCAGATCTTAATCTCGCCGTGGCTAAAGCACTCAAGGAGATGCTGGAACTTGCCGGGGCAAACGTTTACCTTGTTCGAGAAAAAGATGAGAAGATCCCTGTCTCGAAACGGGTCAAGATAATCAATGCCGTTAAACATGACGGATACTATCTCCGGATTGATCACGGTGCTCGGGTCAAAGGCGAACCATCGGTAATCGCTACAGGTTATCCGGGGAATCAGGTTGCGGAGGATTATCTTAAAGCGATACTTGAGGGATTTAACACGACACTTTTTCAGACGCCAATTGAAACATTTGGAGATGAAGAATCGCCGGAGATTCGGTCAACTAACAAAATAGCACTCGCGCTCGAAATTCGTTCTATCAATCATCCACATCTCCATGAACCTGTGGACTCTCCTGCCCTAATCGCACAGGAGGCGTACGCAATCTTTTTGGGAACGTGGAAATTTTTGAAAAATGCTCAATTGGCTGACGAGGGACTCAACCCCCGCACAACAGGTGAAGTCTTACCTAAAAAGGCACTTAAAATTCAGGTTGTTAATGGGACTTCACGGGAGCCTGTTGCTGGGGCAAGAGTCGCCTTAGACGACACCTTTCCGTTAGTAACAAATCAAACTGGAAAAGCCACTTTTCACGGGGTTAATGCGCGCCGATATCGCATTGCGGTTGAGGCAGCAGGGTATGCTGGTCAGACAATTGAATCGGATTTTCCGAATTCAGGCTCGATATTGGTAGAAATGAGGAAATAAAAGAATCGGCGAAGCAACAAATAAGGCAAAACGGAATCGCGGTTTGTAACATTCTTTTCCGATTACAGGGTTCGCCGGAGCATGATGAGATGGGGTTTGCCATGAAAAATGTCTTAGTCATTGATGATGATGAAAAAATTTGTTGGGCTTTCGAGCAATTTTTGACAGATGAGGGACACCGATCCATTATCGCTAACAATGCAGAGGAAGGCTTGCGAAAGATTCAGTCGGAAACGCCTGATATCGTTCTGCTCGATGTACGATTGCCCGGCATGAATGGGCTTGAAGCACTGAAGCAGATCAAAGTCCTGCAGCCGGATGCAGTCGTGATTGTGATGACCGCGTATGACAATGTGGAGACAACCATCCAAGCTATGCAGCTGCATGCGTTTGATTTCATCCCCAAGCCAATCGATCTGGATCAGGTGAAATCCATTATCGATCGCGCCACACAGATGCAAGTTGAGCGCAGTAAAATGCCGCCTACCGAGTTTCCCTCGGAAGAGGTTGAATTACCGGTGCAGCCACAGGAGCATCGCTTAATCGGTAGAAGTCCACAGATGCAGGAGATTTATAAACTAATCGGGATGATAGCGAATAACACTGTCACGGTGCTGATAGAGGGTGAAAGTGGAACAGGAAAAGAGTTAATCGCACGCTCAATCCATTCGAACAGTTCACGAAAGGATAAAACCTTCGTCCCTGTCAACTGTGGCGCACTCCCCGACGATCTGCTTGAAAGCGAACTCTTCGGCTATGAAGCGGGCGCATTTACAGGGGCAAATGCCAAAGGTAAACCCGGCAGGTTTGAACTCGCAGATGGTGGTACGCTGTTTCTTGATGAGGTCAGTAATATGAGCCCGGCACTACAGGTAAAACTGCAACGGGCTTTGCAGGATCAGGAAATCGAAAGACTGGGCGGCACCCGTCCGCTGAAGGTGGATGTGCGTATCATCGCTGCGACAAATCAGGACCTCGCTGAAGAGGTTCGACTGGGCAAGTTCCGTGAAGATCTCTACTATCGCTTCAACCTACTTTCAATGAACCTCCCGCCCTTGCGCGAGCGGGCTGCCGATATCCCGCTGCTGGTCAACCACTTTCTACAGACAGCCGGTGTCGAACTTGGGCAAAACGTCCGAGGGGTTTCGCCACAATCTATGGAACTCTTACAACAGTACAATTGGCCCGGAAATGTGCGGGAGCTAGAGAACACCGTTAAAAGCGCGGCGGTCCTTTCACGGGCAGACGTTATCCTGCCAGAACACCTTCCGCCAGAAATTTTGAATTACAAAGGGATGCACGAATCAACTCAATCTCGTCTCGAAATAGTACTTGAATCGGTATTGAAAGAAACCGTCAGAGACGCTGTAACCCAAGCGCATGAAGCACTCTACGATGAAGTCATTGATGCCGTTGATCGTACGTTAATCAAGCGCATCCTTGAGGAAGTCGAAGACAATCAGACAAAATCAGCAAAACTCCTAGGAATCAGCCGTACAACGTTATTGCAGAAGATTAAAAAATTTGGGATCGAAGTAAAGACATGAACAGATGGCTGACACCTTTGATCACATTTGTATTCCCCGCAAAATGCCGACGCTGTGAGACACCAATGGGCGTGGGTAAGGTGCACTACCTTTGCGATGCCTGTTGGGAACAGATTGAACTTCTCAAACCCCCTTGGTGTCGGATTTGCGGGCTGCCGGGGTGGAGTGCTGTTTGTGCAGATTGCCGCGAGCGTCCCTCGTTATTCAGGAGCCTTCGCACGGTTGCCTTTTACGAACCCACCCTGCGTGAAGCCATCCATCTGATGAAATATGAGAAGAAACAGGTCATCTCAAAACACCTGATTCAATTGCTGCAAGCGCATCTTCCGGTAGATCTTGCCGCCACAGACTACGATTTTCTGCTCCCAATCCCCCTCCACGCAAACCGTTTTCGGCAGCGAGGATTTAACCAAGCCGAACAAATTGCTCAAGGCGTCGCTCAAGTTTGGGGTGTGCCAGTCCGGACTGATATCCTCTTTCGCATTAGGGACACAGTCCCATTGAGTAGTCTGGAATCCCACGAAGAACGGATGAAAAACATCGCTGGGGCTTTTGAAGTTCGGGCGCCGGATTCTATTCAGAGTCGGAAGATTCTACTGATTGATGATATTTTCACGACGGGAACAACAATCAATGAAACCCTCAAGACTCTACAGGTTGCTAGCCCTGACTGCGTCGATGTCCTGACACTAACCCGCACAAGACCATCAGGATAAAAAAGTATAGATAGGCAAGAAGGCAGGAAGACTGAAATGCAAGAAGTGCAATTACCGGTAAAAAAATATCAAACTATCACAATTATTGCTGCCGTGGTGGGATTTTTGTTAGGAGCGTTAATTCCCGCTTTTGCTTTTGGTAAGGGGTACTGGTCGTGCCCATTTGGGCAGGGCGTGATACGCATCGGCGTGTTTGTTCTGTTGACAGGTATTTTGAGTTCGCTTCTTATTGGTAATGTGGCTGCCCTTCTTGTGATCTTCATTGCGAGATTACGCAGATCGTCAGACAAATCCAAGTAGTCGGGAATTCCAATTCCCGACTATTGGGCCGGTTTCTAATGGTTGATTCATCAACTCGCAACTTACGTGACACAAATGTCAACACGCCCTAGTTGAAAATCCATGGGCTTTCCGTTAGCGTATTTGTTAACTAATCTTGTTAATGACGAACCTTTCAACGCTCGGGACGCCAAGCAGGATCCCAGTCATCCCCCACATTGTTAGTAATATTAACCTGGGCCGTGCCATCGGGGGTCATCACGTAGATTTCCGCATCTCCGTCACGGGTGGATACAAAAGCAATCTGAGTGCCATCCGGCGACCAAGCAGGATCCATGTCAGACGTCCCACTGTTGGTAAGCCGGATAACATTGCCGCCATCGGCGGTCATTACGTAGATTGCTAAATCTTCGTCACGTTCGGATACAAAAGCAATCTTTGCGCCATCTGGCGACCAAGCAGGAGAATCGTCATTCGCTACATTGTTGTTGGTAAGATTGATGGCATCGCCACCATCAGCGGTCATGACATAGATTTCTAAATCTCTGTCACGGTTGGATACAAAAGTAATCTGAGTGCCATCCGGCGACCAAGCAGGATAACCGTCAAACCCCTCATTGTTGGTAAGGTTGATGGCATCGCCACCATCGGCGGTCATTACGTAGATTTCCACCTCTCCGTCACGCTCGGATACAAAAGCAATCTTTGCGCCATCCGGCGACCAAGCAGGATAACCGTCAAGCACCTCGTTGTTGGTAAGGTTGATGGCATCGCCGCCATCGGCGGTCATCACGTAGATTTCCCAATCTCCGTCACGTTCGGATGCAAAAGCAATCTGAGTGCCATCCGGCGACCAAGCAGGGCCCCAGTCCTCCGTCCTATTGTTAGTAATATTAGCTTGGGCTGTGCCATCGGCGGTCATTACGTAGATTTCCACCTCTCCGCCACGCTCGGATACAAAAGCAATCTGATCAATGATGGTAGCATCATCGTCATCGTCATTACCACACCCTAACCAAATAACAGCACACAGGAATCCTACAATAACAAGGGACCATTGGAAACGTCTCATTTTTATCTCCTTGACATAGTAATAGACATTACACTCACGCAAGTTGCTAGTTATGTGAGGGGTGCTCATAAATCCCCTTATCGAAATACAGTGATGAGATGTGTGACATTTCTCAGAGGGCGTCCCCAAATAGAATTGACCAACATAGCCACCTGAAGCAAGACCACACCGAGCATCAAGAAAGTTACCACATTCGGTTTGCTACTGACCGGTAACTGTTTGTGGTTGGTATGTGTTGATAGCAGTTGCTTGAGCAATTCAAATATCGGTTCAATGACGACGTTGCGCTTCTGTTGATAGGCCTGCAACAGAGTTGATTGGTTAATAGCTTCGACATACCGCTGGGCTTGAGGGCGCTTGGCACCTATCACCGGGGTGATAAGCAACAATCCTTCGTTTGCCAGTTTCTCGGTTCGCTTGAGGTCAGTGTAACCGGCATCGGCGACGATATATCCGACATTTTGTGCAAGCATTTTGTTGATTTGTTGGTCAAGTATTGCTTTCTCACTCACACAAGCGGTGTCAGCCACACTCATCAAAGGCAATCCCTCTGGAGAAACGGTTAGATGCAGTCCATAGCCATAAACCCAGCCATGGTACTTGCTGACAGACCAACTGGCATCTGTATCAACGGCACGCAGTCCCTTTGGGATGCGATTGGTATTTCGGTCTTTCTGATGCCAGACCGGACCTTTTGCCTTAAACAGACTTTTATCTTGGTAAACCACCACCAAAGACGCATCGGCAATCAAAGTCATACCAACATCACCTAAAAACGCAATGAACCCTTCAAGGTGACAAGCAAGTTGTTTGTACCGTCGTGACAACGTTGCACGAGACGGGACGCTTTGCAGCTTGAACTGTGACACCCCCGGCAGGTGCATCTCCAGCCATCTGTGTTGTGCCTTAAATGAATAGATACCCTTGAGTGTCAGGACGGCAAAAAGCACAATTAGGCACGCGTCTGCATACGACTTAGGGCGTCCGAGAGCCGGTGTGGACTCCGACGCAACGGAGGTGTTGAAAGTTTCGAACTGTTCAAACAAAAACGTGATATAATAATCACTGTCAGGATAACCCATGTTATAATCCTCTCTTTCTTGCAAGGTTAGATTAGATTATAACCGTTATCCTGACTCTATAGCAATTATGAGCACCCCTCAGTTATGTGCGGCACGATAAGATTGATGTCTATGCCCTACAAAGCTCCGAATACCCGGTGAGTTGTCCGTCAATTCTTGGTTCATTGAGCCTAGAATGGTTGGGTAAATTTCTGGGTATTTTCGATAGGTGTTTAGAACACCAATTCCCCAAGCTCCAGCGGGGCAACAGGTGTGTCGTCTATCTGGTTGTTTCTAATAGATGTCGGGTACAAAAACTCGACTCACAGGTTGTCTAGTAACTTACGTGATTACAGGCAATTACAGGGAGGCTGACTGACCACCGTCAATGGTAATAACGCTTCCGGTCATATATCGAGATGCGTCAGAAGCGAACAGTAGCAATGTCCCGTCAAGGTCTTCAACCTGCCCCAATCGGCGTTGGGGAATGCGTTTAATCAGGCGTTGACCAGCCTGCGTAGTGAAGAATTGACGGTTCATATCGGTTTCAATATAACCGGGCGCAATCGCGTTGACCCGTATCCCATGCGGTGCTAACTCGACCGCCATCGCTCGCGTCAGGTTGATGATACCACCCTTGGAAGCACAGTATCCCGGCAATTGTGAGATTCCACGTTCTCCGAGCACCGACGCGATATTGATGATGCTCCCACCCCGCCCCCGGTGAACCATGCGTCGTGCGACCTCCTGCCCTATCAGCCAAACCCCCTTGAGATTCGTGTCAAGCACCGAGTCCCAGTCCTCCTCGGCATGTTCAAGCAGTGGCTTAGTTACAGCAATACCGGCGTTATTGACGAGAATATCAATCGGTCCAAGCGTCTTCTCCGCTGTTTCGACGCACGCCCTTACGCTCTTGCCGTCGGTCACATCAACTTGGATCGCAACCGCACAACTGCCGAACCCTTCGATTTCCTTGACAGCCGCCTTCAACCGGTCAATCCCACGGGCAGCCAGAACCACTTCGGCGCCTGCTAGCGCCAGTGTAAGGGCGAAATGACGGCCCAGGCCCCGCGATGCGCCGGTTACGATTGCACGCTGACCGGTGAGGTCAAACACAGACGGATTTTTCCCCACTTCCATCGTTCGGTTCCTCTCTCTCTCCGGACAGGCATAACTGTGAACTCTCGAAACGGAATGTTCCGCTCCGCTATGTGTTATTCCCTATCCCCGCTGCTTGTTTAGCCAAAGATTTACACCGTTCTAAGTCATACTCCCTATAAATAGTAATCTTTTGCGCTTCAAGGGAGCCTTCGGCATGGAGGGCAAGAAGTTCGTTATAACCACCAAAATCAGAAGCGGTCAGGTCCCGAATCAGGTTCACCAACTTGAGGCGATCTAACGTTGGAACCCCCGCGGCTCCGCCCAAGTATTTTTCGATATAATCTCGGGTTTCAGGGTTTGTGACATCTTCCTCTGAAGGTCCGGTGACCACAAGTCCGCCGGCGATATCCTGCACGTAACTAATCATCTGATGGTAGTTACTGGCAAAGTAAAACTTAGCCACGTTGGTGATAATCGAATTGGGAATCGCCACGCCATCGATCTGGACGCAATCAACAGCGGCGGCTTTACTTAGGGCGCGAACCGTTTCGGCATAGTTAATCAGGTGCATCAACTTCTCCCGAACATGGCTTGCGCGGCTGATGCCGTTGTGTTCGGCGATTAATGCGGCGGCACCGGTCAAAAGATCACACAGCGGTGGCTTATAAGAGACGGCAGTAAATCGGTGGAATTGGACGAAGGTGGTGGCTAACCCACCCGCAAAATCCCATTCCCCATTCATGAAGACCCGCTCCTTGGGAACGAAAACGTCGTCGAAGATTGTAAGGCTTTCGATCATTCGGTGATGCGAACTGACGGGGTTATGAAAATCGCTGGCTGACGAGGCACCAAAAGGACTGACAATCATCTTCAAGCCGGGGGTATTGGCGGGGACAGCAAAGGCGACAGCATAATCTTTATCCTGCTCCGTCAGATTCCGTGTTGGCAGTACAATGATCTCGTCCACATAGGGAGCGCAGGTGGTATGCGCTTTCGCACCCCGGACAACTATCCCATCGTCTCGCTCTTCAACGACACGCACGTAGTAACCCGGATGCGTCTGCTCGGAGGGGGCAAGGCTTCGATCGCCTTTCACATCGGTCTGCGCAACTGCCATGCTGAGGTCTTCCCGCTGACAGTGCTGATGGTACGCCTCCACCCGCTTGAGGTAGTCCGTACCATACCCCTCATCAATCCGTTTGGCGACCAAGGAGAGGGCAAAGAGCGCGTCCGTCCCGATCTCTTTGATTAGCAACACCACCCCGCTGCCAAGCCGAGTACTGGTTTCGATCATCTCGCGCCGTTTTAGTAGATCGTCTGTGTTGGTGGGGCTTACAAAATATCGGCTGATCGTTTCGCCGGTTTCAGGAATTTTGACGGTCATCAAATCCCGATACGCCGCATCCTCGGCGAGCGCGAAATCGAGCGAGGCGTGCTCCACCCCAACACCCAAATCTGGATGACGGGTGACATCCTCTACGCGATTCCCCTTAAAAAATAGTGTCCGACCGTCGTTTAGACCTGCCTTGTACTCCGCCACCGATCGAGTTGCCATACTCCACTTCCCCCAATCCTCACGCTTTGGATACGCGTTATATTCCCAGACTATCGTTAATTTCGCTCTGATAATCGTCAACCTGCTCGGCAAGCATGTCGTCAATAGTGACGATACGTCCAATTTCGCCGGACTCCAATATCCCATAGGAAACAGCCACAGATCGTGTTCCCTGTGCAGCGTCCACTTCAACCTGATGCTCTCCTGCTATAGCTTGCGCAAAATCCCCATATTCGATAGCGATAATCTTTCGATCCGTTTCGGGGAACGGGAATTCGTAACGCCACAACCGATCTCCACCCCACAAATCTGATGTCACTGCATCAAGCCGAAAGTCGGGGACATACTCTAGTATCTTCTCATCGTCAATAGGGGATTCGCCATCAATGTTTAGTACGATATTCCCTCCGCTGCGATCTCCGGGCAAGCTCATTGAACCACGCGAACCGTAAACCTGTCGTGACCACACACCCTGACCACGTCCGGCGTGGTCTTCGATGTACTGACCGACCGCACCATTTTTGAAAGTCAACGTTGCGTAAGCGGCATCCTCGGCGGTGGCTTCAAATTCGGCGGGCATCTCTACCTGCCAGCGACCATAGACACCGCCGGGATTCGACCCGGCTTCGCCACCGCCTGCTGCGGGATTCTTGCGGATAGGTTCATGGAGCCTTGTCTTTGCGTACACCGTTTCAATATCACCGAGTAGATATTCCATCATATCCGAATGGTGAACACCGACATCAAGCAGCACACCACTTTGGTCCTTCTGGTGACGCCATACGGAGATTAACATCCGGTCACCGCCGCCAATGGCGTGGTGGATGAGAAACCGTGGAGTACCAATGACCCCCGCGTCTATCAGGGCTCTCGCCAAACGGTTGATAGGGTCACGCCGATAGTTCTCTGCCACGCTTAAAATTGCATTGGATCCTTCTGCTGCACGTGCGATGAGGTTACACGCACGGACAGTCAACCCCATCGGTTTCTCGACCATCGTATGCCAACCCCGTTCCAACGTCTCGACAGCAACCGTGTGGTGGTATCGCGGCGTTGTCGTGACATCAACCGCTTCAACATTCAGTGCCGCCAGCCCATCCAGATCTTCAACGACAGTTGGTCGCTCCCCAAAATGTGTTGCTGCTTGATCAGCGAGGGACTCGGCGTTATCGCGTACCGGATCGCATGCCCCAACCAGTTCAAACCGTTCCCACCCTACACGATGCAGCTCTGCAAGCCCGTACAGGTGACGGTGCCCCATACCCCCACAGCCAACAATGGCTAATCGAATCTTCTCACTCACTGTTCTTCTCCTTGTCAAGCAGTGCCCGAAGCATACCTGACGAAATAGCTATATCACGCGGATTCCCCATGACGGTCTTAAGTTCCGATGATTCAAAACTGAAACGTTGAGTGGCAATTCCTATGACCTGACCTTTGCTATTTAGCACAGGTCCCCCACTACTTTCGGGAGGAATTTGGGGAGTAAGCTCATCCCATTGGAAGTGAACCTTTTTACCTCCTGATTCGTGGGCATTGGGAACGTTCATGCATGTTGTATACATAATCTCGTAACTGTTGTTGCCTCGGCGGTATTGCACAAACTTGTTTCCTGATTCTGGAGGTTCCCCCAAGGCATAAACATGGGCATCACGTCGAGACGCACCAAAGTCCCCAGTCCCGAGGTAAAGCGGTTCCACACTGAAATCTGTGACTTTTAGTAGCACCACATTATGTTTCTCACTACGGATGATGTCTTTGACGTTGTATGTTGTTTCCTTGCCAACTAATTTTACATGACAATTGAGGACACCTTCCATAATATGAAGGTTAGTTGCAATCAGGCCAGGCCGGACGAAAAATCCACTTCCAATAATTTTAGGTTCCTTGCCCTCAACATCTGTCATAACCAAATGGACCGTAGCATCTAAAGCATTTTTGACAACTCGTGGGGTGCTTTGCCCACCCGGCTTTAAGGCACAACCCGTAAACGTTGACAATAATGCGATTGCCAAAGCTAGTGTCCCAATAGCACTAAAAACTCTACTGCATCTTGCCCCGTTAATTTTCATAGTTTTGTCCTTTAGGTCGTCTAACGACAAGTTTGTGGCATTATAAAACAACCGCTAAACATATTTTGATATGATAAAACGAAGGTCTGCTCCTGTCAACAAAAAACAGATACTCGTTGGAATTGACAATTGCCTTGCATTGCAACTGAGGTTTCTGATAAAATCTATAAACTAAATTGAACCGACTCAATCAAGAAAGTGTGTTGTAATGAAACGGGTGTGTATATTCTGTGGATCAAGTATGGGAAGTAAACCGGCGTATGCCAAAGCCGCAAGGCAGTTAGGTCACGCATTGGCAAGTAGAAACTTGGGGCTTGTCTACGGTGGCACAAATGTCGGTACGATGGGCGAACTCGCCAACGCTGCTCTTGAGAGCGGCGGCGAAGTCATTGGCGTTGTACCTAGAATATTCATCGAAAAGAGAATTTCCCACGCTGCGCTCTCCGATCTGCGAGTCGTTGATGCAATGCACGAGCGAAAAGGGCTGATGGCTGAACTTTCGGATGGCTTTATCGCGCTCCCCGGTGGACTCGGCACGATCGACGAACTCTTTGAGATGGTAACGTGGACGCAACTCGGTCTACACCGAAAACCGTGCGGTCTACTGAATGTATGCCAGTATTACAGCAAGTTAGCGGATTTCCTCGATTATGCGGTCTCAGAGGGATTTATCAAGGTGCCCCATCGTTCACTGATACTAGTTGATGAAAGCCCGGATGCGTTGCTTAAGAAGTTTGACGAGTTTCTGAGCCGCTAAATCGCTCATAGTGTATAAATTATCCTTGGGATTAAAAATGTCACAAGAACAAAGAAATAGTACAACTTCATCGAATGAACCCACGTCTCTAACTCAGGGAGAATCAGGTGAGGCTTCCGTTGTTTCATCAATTGAGGAACGTCTTATCCAAGCAGATAATCCCGACAATATTATTCTCTGGACCCAAGTGCGCGGGGAAGTTAAACGGCAGGACGAGGAAGCGAAAGATCGAGAACATCAACGTTCCTCGGAAAAAGTGCAGTTGTGGTGTAAGATGGTATTTTCTGCCATTGCTTTTTTTACCGGTATAGGCATGCTTATCGGTGGCTTAAAGCTAGGAGTTTTCATATCAGGGGCGGGCCTTTTTTGGTTCGTCCCGGACTATGTGAAGATGTTTTTCAGGGGTTCCAAAGAAACAGATAAAGGAGGAGAAAATGCAGAAGAATAGAGCAGTATATAGTCTAGTAGTTGGTGGTTTTCTCGCCCTACTTACAGGTGGTTTGCTTTTCCTAGCCGCACAAGATGGAATAGTATCCGAAATCGATCAGGTATTGATGCTTATTGCAGGGATGACCACAGTTGCTGCGTTGACAGCATTTCAACAACCTGTAGAGAATAGATCGTCACCTTCTTCTTTTCATATCTCCTTTAATGAAATTAGTGTGAGCCAGAGTCTTTCCGGAGAACTTACAACACCTGATCTGTCCACTGTTGATGGAGAAAAGGCCGAAGAACCGTGGGATTTAAGTTTAGGGCAACTAGTTGGTTCAGACAACTCATTGGCATTGGCAAAACTGCGGATGGAGCTTGAGCAGGAACTCAGACGCATCGCTTACAACAATCAGACAGATATTAGTTCTCGTCCGTTAGGGGTTACAGGAATTGCTCGAGAACTTGTGTCTCGAGAAATTTTACCCCCTACTTGGCTTGGACCTTTGAAAGAAATTACACACGTTTGTAATCACGCGGTTCATGGCACGGAAGTTCCTGACAATATCGCTGCCTCTGTTGTGAGAGTTGGTAGTCAACTGCTTGAACAACTTCGTTCCGTACGAAACAACGGAGGCACATCATGAAAGCTGCCATCTTTGAAGGAACTGGGAAATTGAGCGTACAGGATAAGCCGATCCCATCTCTCGATTCAGGCGATGTCCTGATTAAAGTCGAATTGTGCGGTATCTGCACATCGGACTTGGCAGCACTCAACGGGGACATCACCGACTATTCGCCGCCTGTCGTGATGGGGCATGAACTCGCTGGAATCGTCGTTGAAAGCCGACACCCTGATGTGAAAGTCGGCGAGAAGGTGACGGCGAATCCAATGCTCTCCTGCGGAAACTGCGATTATTGCCGGGCAGACCTCGACAAGTATTGCTCGAACATTGAGGGGATTGGACATGACATTGACGGCGGATATGCCGAATATCTCCAGATGCCGAAACACGGAATTGACACAGGTAAACTTATCTCCGTACCAGACACGATTTCACCGGAAGAACTGATTTTTCTGGAGCCGTTGGGATGTTGTATCAATGCGATGCGCGAAACAATCTTCGATAAAAGCGTCGCTATCCTCGGCGTAGGTCCCATTGGCTTGATGTTCGCGCAACTAGCGAAAAAGGTGGGATTGCAAACATTCGTTCTTGAGCCCCTCGCGCATCGGCGCAGTGCAGCAGATGAAGTTGGCGCAGATGCCACATTTGATATTACAGTGGAGCAGGTGGAGACACTCATTGAGCAGACCGGCGGCGGTGTGGATACTGTCATCTCTGCGACGGTCAACAATCAACGTGCGATTGATCTCGCCTTCAAGGTTGTGCGGCGAGGCGGCTGCGTGAATTTCTTCGGGCTGGCACCGGGCGGGCAGGAGCTGCGGATTAACCTTGAACATTTTCATTACATGGGGCACAAACTGATGGCGTCGTGGGCATTCTCGCGCTGGAGTTTGAGCGAATCTCGTCAAATGCTTATCGACGACGGGATTAACCTCAAGCTGTTGCTGACGGATCGGTTTCCGATTGAGGGAGTCGTTGAAGGGTTTGAAAATGCCCGGCAGCAACGTGGTGTGAAAAGTGTGCTGGTCGGCGGGTAAATGCACGAAATCATGTAACGTATAAAAGCGTGTTAGACAAATTGGTTCATTTTCAAGTATAGTACGCAGGAACACACGTCAAGTTACTGACACTGAGCTTATGTTAAACCTGAAATCTGGTCATTTTTATCAATGAGTGAGAGTATGCCCGTCAATGCCAATAAACCGCATCTATGAAAAAATGATGTTACAGCGTCAGTAGATCTTTACAATGATTGGTTCATGCGTTTCGCACCAAAAACGTATCGGGAGGTACGGAAAGAGACAATCGAGCGCGTACAAGAAACAATTCAATTGACGGAGAATCTCACCCTTCTGAATCCGGAAACCTTAAAGGCGAATCCGTCAATACTTCCAACCTTGCGGATGTGTACTGCTCCACCGATAGCAAGAGATCGGTTAGTCGGATTGGCTTATGTGAATAAACACTTGGTTCTCTCAATGGAACGGGGGAAGATTCCACCTCGCATGAACGAAGAAAAACTAATTGAGGGGTTGTTATCTATAACCGAAATCTTGACTAAGCTGCTCGACTATGACATCCTCCCTTGGCTCGAAAGGAAAACTGCTCCTACAGATTTGGAACAACATCGGGCGGCTACTATTGTGGCGGATCGATTGTGTGGAACTGTTTCCGATCCGATTATCCGTAACGCCCAAGAACAAAGACAACTCGCCTTGATTGAGGCGTATTTGAAGAAACGCAACTACACCGAGCAGCGCCACAAACTCGGACTTTCCCTCAGAGATCTACCGCCCGGCACGTTTGCTTTTCGTTTGAATGTACCAGCTACCGTCAATGTACCTATTGATGTTGTCGTTCAGCCACATGGGCATCATTCAGGTGATTTGCCAATCTTGATTGAAGCCAAATCCGCTGGCGATTTTACCAATACAAACAAGCGGCGAAAAGAAGAGGCAACCAAAGTCAATCAGTTACGTGCGCGTTATGGGGAAGATCTCCAATTTATTCTGTTTCTCTGTGGATATTTTGATGCTGGCTACCTAGGCTACGAAGCGACCGAGGGAATAGACTGGATTTGGGAACACCGAATTGAGGATATAGAGTTACTTGGAATATAAAAATGAAAGCACTCCAACAGATCGAATCTGACCGGCAGGACGCACAGACAAAGCTAGATAGTCTAAAAAGTGCCTCTGAGCGCAACAAAATGGGACAATACGCTACCCCTTTCTCTCTTGCACGCGAGATTGTTGAATTTGTCAGGGATACATATTTTGCTGAAACAGATAAGATTCGTTTCCTAGATCCGGCTGTGGGCACAGGGGCTTTTTTCTCGGCAATGCTTCATGCTTTTCCGCAAATGCAGATTGAAAACGCTGTTGGCATCGAATTTGACTCACAAATTGCTTCAATCACTAAAAATTTATGGACAGCACGGGGACTGGACGTAGTCGAAGCGGATTTCGCAAAATTACCTTTTCCAACCTCCCCCATGTTCAATTTGCACCTTGTCAATCCCCCTTATGTTCGACATCATCACCTCGATCCGGAGGCAAAGCAGAACCTTCAAGAAAAAATCAAAGCCGCAGTCGGGCTCAACCTGAATGGACTAGCAGGACTGTATTGCTATTTTCTTTTAATAGCCCATCGGTGGTTAGCTCAAGATGGGTTTGGCGTCTGGCTTATCCCCTCTGAGTTTATGGATGTCAAGTATGGAGAAGTTGTCAAACGCTATTTAATCGAACAGGTTTCCTTGCGGCATATACATCGTTTTGATGCAGAAGCACTGCAATTTGACGATGCCCTTGTCTCCTCAACCGTGCTAATTTTTCAAAAACGTAAGCCCGAACAAGAAGGTGAGGTGACTTTTTCCCTAGGCGGCACCCTGAAGGCTCCGCGTATCTGTGCACACATTCGTCAACGGCAGTTAGCACAGGTAAGCAAGTGGACCTCGCTTCCAAGCAAATCAGTGCGGTATGCTGTGCGCGATATCCATCAACTTAATAAAACAACAACGATTGGGGACATTTTTGAAATCCGTCGGGGATTAGCAACCGGCGCAAACCAGTTTTTTATTTTACCTCGTGATAGTGCTAGTGATAAAGGTCTACCCGAGCAGTTTCTACGACCAATCTTGCCAAGTCCAAGATATCTGAATAATGAAAAAATATTTGCTGCCGATGACGGTTTCCCACTCGTTCAGCCATCTTTGGTATTGTTAGATTGTGATTTGGACGAAAGTGAGATCGAAGCGTATCCGCCATTAAAGGTTTATCTCGATTGGGGCAAGTCACAAGGGTTTGCGGATCGGTACATTACCCGTCATCGACGGCCATGGTTCAAACAGGAAAATCGACCGGCGGCTCCGATTTTGTGCAGTTATATGTCTCGCACCAAGTCAGGGGATTCTGGACTGCGATTCTTCCGAAACTATTCGCAGGCCACTAGCCCCAATGTCTATCTGATGCTTTATCCGAATCAAGAGGTGCAGCAAACTTGTAAAAACAACACGGATCTCCTTGCTCAGTTGTTCAATCTGCTGAAGCAAACCAAAGACGAATATCTGCTTTACGAAGGACGAACTTATGGAGGCGGACTTAACAAGATCGAACCCAAAGAACTTGCGCGAGTGCCGTTACCCGATGATTCATTACTACACGGGATTGTTGCCAAACCCAAGCAACTCTTTCTACTTGAAAAAGAATCACCATGAACACATTAAAAGCCTATCTTGAATTAATCCGCTATCCCCTCTTTGCGATTCCGATCGCCGCGACGCTACCCGGCGCACTGATCGCTTCAGAGGGTGAGTGGAATTGGCGGGTTGGACTGACGTTGTTAATTGCCCTGCTCGGCTACTTCGCAGGCATGATGAAGAACGACTACTTCCACCGCGAGCAGGATGCCCTTGTGAACCCGGATCGTCCACTCCCATCGCATCGGCTTACGCCTCGGCAGGTACTGATTACCGCAAGCAGCACCTACATCATCTGCGTCATCTTGGGATTCACGCTTCACATTAAAGCGGGGCTTTTGGTAGTTGCCCTTGTGATGATTTCCCATTCATACAACGCCTTCTTCAAGGAACGCGGAATATTGGGAAGCATCAGCCTTCCCCTTGGCATCGGTCTACTCAATGTGTTTGGTGCGCTCGCTGTAAGCGGGGGTGTGCCACGCTTAGTCTGGTATGCGTTTGCCGCTACGACGCTCTACGATTGTGGAACACATATTACGACGACCTTCAAAGATATTGAACGGGATGAAAGACTCGGTATTACTACCACTCCCTTGCAATTGGGAATCAAGCCAGCCCTCGTCTGCGCTGCTCTATCGACTCTACTATCCTTTATTGTCGCTGTGTTGCCACACTGGCTTGAGGGGGTAAGTTGGCACTACACCCTATGGGTCGTCTTTGCGTTGCTCGCAACGAGTATCACCCGGCTGCCCCTTTACCTAAATCCGACTGAGAAAAACGGTTATCGCGCACTGAAGGGCTCGATGGTGGGTGCCATCATGTTTTTCCCCTGCCTCATCGGCGTTCAGATCTCCCTGTGGGGTTCTGCACTTGTGATTTTACCGTTGCTGCTTGTAACGATGGCTTTGCTAGGAGTGACAAAACGGGAAGTATGATACATTATACATCGTATTCGACGGAATTGACAATAGACATGTAAAACCCAGCAATACTGGAGGATCCAATGGAAACTGACAACCCAAAACTCAAGCGGAAATTATTTCACCTTGATGTGCTTATTGAAAAACAGACAGACTGTTATACTGCCCACTGTTTGCAATTGGATTTGGTCACTGATGGTGATACAAAGGCAGAAGCGGAAGCGATGATTGTTGATACAATCTCTGAGCAAATCACTTTTGCGATCGAAAACAATTTAATGGATAATCTTTTTCAACCGGCTGCCCCGGCAGAGTGGCGGAAGCTTTTGTATAGCAATCATACAAAAACAGTGACCTTAGATTCGGAAGTTGCTCCTCCTCTAATTTCTGAGATTGATTTTACCGAAGTAGAACCAAATGCCACGGAAACCACGACTTAATTACCGTCAAGTTAGAAAAAATTTGCGCCGGTTTGGAATAATGGAGAATCCGAAGCGCGGTAAGGGAAGCCATCGTGTATTCTTTCATCCAAATTTTCGTGGAAGGTCCCGCTTCTATCCCGTAAAGTGCCATAATCTAAATCAACAATTAAGCATCAAAGCCCTTGAAGGAATCAGGAGAGCGTTTAATCTGACCGAAGAGGAATTTTATCAAACATAAACAAGTTGAGGATCAAAACCTATGACCGATATTCCAAAAATATATGCACCGCACGACATCGAAGAAAAATGGTACAAATTCTGGCGGGACAAGGATTATTTCCATGCCGCTGACACATCTGACAAACCCCCTTACTCGATTGTGATTCCGCCCCCGAATATCACGGGGAGCCTACATATCGGGCACGCACTCGATAACGCCTTACAGGATGTGCTGATCCGTTGGCGGCGGATGCAGGGTTACAACACGCTCTGGATGCCGGGGACAGATCATGCAGGAATCGTCACGGAAATCATCATGGAGAAGCAGCTCGCCACTTGGGGAACAAGCCGTGAAGAGCTCGGACGCGAAAAATTTATCGCACGGATGTGGAATTGGAAAGATGAATCTCGCGGGACAATCATTGATCAGTTGGAGCAACTCGGCTGTTCCTGCGATTGGGAGCGCGAACGATTCACGATGGATGAAGGACTCTCCAAAGCGGTCCGCACCGCATTTGTTCAACTCTATGACGATGGTCTGATCTATCGCGGGGAATACATGGTCAACTGGTGTCCAAACTGCCAAACGGCGGTTTCCGATCTCGAAGTCGAGCCGGTTGAAATTGACGGTAACTTCTACCATATCAAATATCCGATTAAAGATTCAGAGGAATCCGTTGAAATTGCGACAACGCGCCCGGAAACGATGCTCGGCGACACAGCAGTTGCTATCCACCCGGAAGATACGCGCTATCAGCACCTCATCGGCAAAACGGCGGTCCTACCGATTCTTGGACGTGAACTCCCGATCATCGCGGACGAATACGTCGATTTGGAATTTGGCACGGGCGCACTGAAAGTCACACCCGCTCATGATCCAAACGACTACGAAATCGGTCAACGGCACGAACTTGAGCAGGTCAATATACTGAATCCGGACGGTAGCTTGAATGAGAACGCGGGCACGAAGTATCAAGGCATGGATCGGTTTGAATGTCGTAAAGCGTTAGTCGAAGATCTGCGTGAACAGGAGCATCTGATTAATATCGTACCACACCCCCATGCGGTCGGACATCATGATCGATGCAATCAGATTATTGAACCGTACATCTCGCCACAGTGGTATCTGAATGTCAAACCGCTCGCTGAACGCTCAATCGAAGCTGCAAGACGTGGCGATGTGGTGTTCCTCCCGGAGCGTGAGACCAAGCGGTTTTATCAATGGATGGAAAATATCGAGCCGTGGCCCATCTCCCGTCAACGCTGGTGGGGACATCAACTCCCAATCTGGCACTGCGACGCCTGCGAAGGGCTCACGGTGGCGGTAACTCCTCCTTCTCAATGCGCTCACTGCAATTCTGAGAAGATTCGGCAAGACGAGGAGGTGCTCGATACATGGTTCAGTTCGGGACTTTGGCCCTTCTCAACGATGGGTTGGCCCGATGAGACAGAAGCACTCAAGACGTTCTACCCAACCTCCGTTCTAGTAACGGGTTGGGATATCCTCTTCTTTTGGGTAGCTCGAATGATTATGCTCGGTCTCCAGTGTATGGACGAGGTGCCGTTCCAGTATGTATATCTCCACGCCCTAGTTGCTGACGAGCATGGACAGAAACAGAGCAAGTCAAAGGGTAACGCCATCGATCCCGTGCCAACCATCCACCAATACGGTGCCGATGCGTTCCGTTTCGCGCTGGTATTTTCCGCTGCGCCGAATCCATATATCGCCTTAGCTGAATCCCAAATCGAATCGGGGAAACGGTTCGCCAACAAGATCTGGAACGCTTCGCGCTTGCTACTGATGAACCTCGATGATTTTCAGCCGGGACAGCCGACGGATCTTATCTTATGTGATCAGTGGATTCGCAGCCGCTTTAACGCAACCGTGGAAACGGTGACGACATGCCTTGAGGAGTTTCGTTTTAGCGATGCAGCGCACACGCTCTACGAGTTTCTCTGGCACGAGTTTTGTGATTGGTATGTTGAACTTATCAAGCAGCGTCTCTACTACACCGATGATCCAACGGCGAAGCACACCGCACAAGCGGTCTCCTCTGAGATTCTCGAAGGCACGATGCGGCTGCTGCACCCAATCATGCCGTTCATCACGGAAGAGATCTGGCAGCGACTCCCCCACGAAGGGGATAGCATCATGGTCGCCCCTTGGCCCAAGTCACAGGCAGCTGAAACGGATGCGAAGGTGGAAGAGGCGATGCAGACAATCATGGACGTTATTGATGGCATCCGCAGCGTCCGTGGTGAAATGAACGTGCCACCCTCCAGCGAGGTTGAAATCCGGATTCAAGCTCCGAATCCGGAAACGGCTGAACTGCTCACTAAACATTTGGAGGAATACCTGCCGGCGTTTGGGCGTTTCTCACAAATCTCCATTGCTGAACATCAGGAGAAGCCTGATGCCGCCGCCGTAGCGGTGATTAATGACACTGTTATCTATATTCCGCTTGCGGGAATCATCGACATTGAAAAAGAGAAAGACCGCTTGCAGAAACGGTTGGACAAAGTGCTCAAAGAACTCACCGGCACCCAGAAAACGTTAGACAATCCGAAGTTCGTTGACCGCGCCCCGGAAGCGGTTGTCGAGCAGAAACGCACCCGACTCGCAGTCCTTGAATCGGAGCAGGAGAAGTTAGTAGCGAATCTGGAGATGTTGGGTTGATAATTTACTCTGAGACGACCGGAGAGGTTCGGATTGTCCGTTATTGTGAAGGATCGAAATGGCAACAATCGAGCGAGATCATTCCGATGCGAAAAAGTTAAGGATTATCGTGGTAGGCGCGGGGATTGTTGGAGCATCAATAGCCTATCATCTGTCGCGTCGCAAAAATGTTGCCGTGACCGTCCTTGAGCGGGATGAACTGTGCGCAGGAGCGTCGGGACATTCCTTTGCATGGCTGAATTCCTTCGGCAAAGATCCCGTGAGCTACCACCATTTCAATCGCCGGTCAATGGACATCTGGGATCGATTTGCTCGCAGGCTGGGGATGGATCTCGACCTCCACTGGGGCGGTGAACTTCGGTGGGAAAGTACACCGGAGCGAGCAGGGGCGTTGCAGCAACGCATCAAGCAGCTACAGGCATGGGGGTATCCTATCCGCATCATTTCGAGCGACGAAATCCGCGAACTTGAACCTGGTATTTCCCCTGGTCCCGTGATGACAGCCTCTTTTTCGGAGATTGATGGACGGGTGGATCCGCTCAAGGTGATTGAAGCCTGTTTACAACGTGCGTGTGAAAGCGGAACTGTGGTGCATACCCAGACCCCGGTCACCGAACTACGCCTCGACGGGGGAGGAAGGATAGAGGCGGTCAGTACCCCCAGCGGAGAAATCAGTTGTGATGCGGTGGTATTGGCGAACGGGACTGCTGTAACAGAACTTGCCGCCACCGCCGGCGTCCACATCCCGCAGCAGTACAGTCCCGGTGTGGTGATTCGCACCGATCCACAGCCACCGATACTACACAACGTTTCAGTGCTTCATCTACCACCCATCGACGCAGATCGGCATGAAATTCACCTGCGACAATCCGACGACGGGTCGCTTGCCATCGGTCAAGGCTCGCAGGAAAGCGTAGACCGAGACGACTCCCAAGAACACGCGGATGTCCTGTTGAGTCGCGCCATCCATTACCTTCCAGCCCTCGCCGGTGCACGAGCGATCCCAACGCCAGTGGGCTACCGTCCGATGCCGATTGATGGGTTGCCGGTCCTAGGACTTTGTGACGCGGCACCGAATCTGTATATCGCTTTGATGCACAGTGGGATCACGTTGGCACCTTTGGTGGGAGAATTGGGGACAATAGAAATTGTTGATGGTGCTCGCGTTGAAATGCTTGCTCCATACCGTCCGGAACGGTTCATAAGTAAATAGCAAGTTGCTTTGAATCCCAATTCTTATCGGGGACAATAGAAGATTTCAGCAGTCTCCGCTACATTGCTGGCAGCTTTCTCTGCCAATCATAAGAAGTCACCAAATTGAAAGAGGTTAAATATGATTCAAGTGAAGGAACAGCTAGAACAATGCCTAGATAAATTTCGCGCGGGTACGCTGACGGAGCAGGATTTGCAGCAGGCGTTGGAAAACATCAACGGTGAACTAGGCGCAGCGGCAAAGCCCCAACGCCTGTTATACCTTCAAGCCACCAATACGTCAGTTACTTCGCCGGTTGAGGGGATGTCAATCGTGGATAGTGACGGCGTGCACAACGGTCCCGACGAACCTGAAGATTGGCCCTACCAGACCGTACATGAGGCGATGCTCGACGGTTGGCGTATCGTCAAGTTTCCCGAAATGACACTGATGCTGGTAGGGGAAAACGAAACCTATGGACTCGGCTGCGAATTTATCCTCGAAAAGTGAACCCACAACCGTAGAACGAACCCTTAACTCACTTCCACGAAAGGATTCTACCGATGATTGATCAAACATACGATTGCGAACCGACGCTAACGGATCAACAGGTTATCGAATTTTGTCAGAAGGGGTTTATCATCCTCGAAGCTGTGGTGCCAGATGAGGTCAATCGCCGCGTCTCGGATTTTCTGGATGAGCACATCCACTTAGAACCGGTCGAAATCCTCGCTGAAGACTGGTTCGTCGAAGCTGTCCTCAAAAATCCGCAGGCGGCGGGTGCGGTACGGTCGCTCCTAGGGAAGAACTTCAAGCTGCCGATGATTATGAGCAACCACCGTGTCGAGTGCCCCAGGACTCTGAGTTGTGGCTGGCACCGGGACGGCGGTGCTATTGACGCAACACGGCTCGATTTCCTACAGGTGTTTTACTACCCCCAAGACACACCGAAAGAGATGGGACCGACCGAATTGGTGCCAAGCTCACACTTAGTCCGCGCCAAACGCCGTTTCATGAGTCACTACGGTAACATCCGAAAGGGCGTGAAAACGGTGGCACCGGCGGGCTCAATTTTTATCACGCACTACAGTATTTGGCATCGTGCCACCTCCTCCACCGGTAGCGGCATCCGCAATCTGCTTAAATACAACTATTGGCGGACAGTTCCGCCGCAACGGGACTGGGTAGTAGATCCCTCTACTGACTTTATGCAGACGCCGTTCATGCCAGATGTTTCAGTGCTTGAAAAGTGGTACGACTCCATTCACGTCGCCCGGTTGTTCCAGTGGTTGTGCGGCCTCGGCGATGATTTTGAGTTCAAGGGGGGCCAATCCTGGCCCATTACTGCTGGCAGCGGCTATAACACGACCGAGGGCTTACCGCCCGGACTAGTTCCGCAAAGCGAGAATCCTCGATAAATCGGGACTTGATATATCATCATAGGAAGGAACATTGACCGATGCAACCAACACATCAAACCTCCACAGCAGAGCTGCCCTCAAAGCTAGCCGCCGAGCTGAACCCTTACGATAGTCGAGAAGAACGAGCAGAGGCGATGGAGCGCGATGGCTTTGTTTTTCTTCCCGCGGTTCTTAGCCCCGAACAGGTTCAAGAATTGCGCGAATGTTCTGACCGCATCCAAACTGTTGCAACACCGAGATGGGATTTTATCGATCCCAACGGCAGCGGGATTAAAACCATCCAGAATGCGTTTAATCGAGATCCGCTCTATCTTGAATTCCTAGACAAACCGGGCGTTATCGAACTGGTCGAAGATACTCTGGGCGAAGAATGTCATATCATCCAGATGACCCAGTGGAACACAGGGAAACGAGAGGAGCAGAAAATGCACGCGGACTGGAAGCCGATTCTGCTGCCCGACGATGTGGCGATTGATCCGCGGGTCAAGATCCCAGCACTGATTATGACCGCTCACTTTTATCTGGATGACATATACGAAGCCCTTGGACCAACGCGCGTCGTTCCCGGCAGCCACCGGGCAGGTATAAGACCTGAACGGGATCAGGAGAAGTGGAACGACGCGGAGGAGCAATCGGTCCTCTGCCAAGCGGGTGACGTAATTGTCTTCAGGAGCGATGTGTGGCACAGAGGCGGTGCCAATCGTACCGATCAGGTTCGCTATCTGCTGCAAGTCCATTACGCGAATCGGTGGATCGCCCAGCGATTTCCGCCTTTTCTCAGTTTCCAGTTTGACCCGGAAATTCTATCGAAAGCAACGCCGCGCCAGCGACGGTTGTTGGGGGAACATCGCCCGGGTCCCTTCGCTTAAAACGGGAGTATCCGTGCAACAGTGCCAAGTCCTTGGAGGAAACCATGTACGAATCATCTATTGTCCAACACTTTACTGAAAGAGGACAAAGACAACAAGGCATTGAATCTATTCTTGACATTTTGGGCATGCGATTCGACTCAAGTGAGGCTGAAACCTTAAAGCCTACCATTGAAACGATTGAAGATTTGCAACATCTCAAACAGTTACTTCGCTCGGCCGTGCAAGCTCCAAATCTTGATGAATTCAAACAGAGCCTAACTTCAATGACTAACGCGCAATAAGAGGGAGTACGCATGGCTTTCAGGTATCGTCTGGGAGTAGACATCGGGGGGACATTCACCGATGCGACCCTAATCAACGAGGAAACAGGAGAGATCCACGTCGGCAAAGTGCCTTCGACACCCCAAGATCCGTCACACGGTTTCATGGAGGCAACCCACCGTATATTACGCGAAGCAGATGTGTCACCGGACGAGGTCGGCTATGTCGTTCACGGCACGACGGTGGCGACTAATTCAATTATTGAAGGCAAGGTCGCCCGAACAGGCTTTGTTACAACCGATGGCTTTCGAGATCTGCTGGAGATTCAGCGACAGATACGACCATCACTTTACGATTTACAATTTGAAAAGCCTCGTCCCCTGACGCCGCGTTACCTATGCTTCGGTGTACCTGAGCGATTGGATGCGCAGGGGAATGTGCTCACGCCGCTCAATGAGTCCACAGTCAGGGAGGTGGCAGAACGACTGCGTCAAGAGGACGTGGAATCCATTGCTGTCTGCTTCCTTCACGCCTATATCAATCCGAGCCATGAGAAACGGACAGGAGAGATTCTACGTGAAGCTCTTCCCGACACGATCATCTCCCTTTCGTCAGAAGTGGCACCAGAGTTTCGGGAGTATTTCCGGGCAAGTACGACGGTCATCAACGCTTCCATTAGGCCCGTCGTCGGGCGTTACCTCCAGAGCATTGAAGCACGGCTGCGAGCGGAAGGGTTAGAGGCAGAACTGCTTGTGATGCAAAGCAGTGGTGGGGTTTTCACATTTGCGGCAGCGAGTGAGAAACCGGTCTTTATGGTGGAGTCGGGGCCCGCAGCAGGCGTTATTGCCGCGACCTATCTCGGCACGACACTAAGATACCCGGATGTCATCTCCTTCGACATGGGCGGGACCACAGCGAAGGCAGGACTTATCCAGAACGGGACACCACGAATCACCAAGGACTATGAGGTAGGAGCGGCGGCTCAAACCGGTGTGGGTGCCTCCCGTGGTGCAGGCTATCCCATCCGCACCCCCGTCATCGATCTTGTGGAGATTGGTGCCGGTGGCGGCTCGATCGCATGGGTGGACTCCGGCGGGGTGCTGCGAGTGGGACCCCAGAGCGCGGGTGCGGATCCGGGACCCGTGTGCTATGGAGCAGGCGGCACCGAACCGACCATCACCGATGCCAATCTGGTGTTGGGACGGCTCAACCCCAACTTCTTCTTAGGCGGTGAGATTGAATTGGACGTTGAGGCAGCCCGTCGGGCGATCCAAGAGAAATGCGCCGATCCATTGAACCTTGACCTTGTGGAGGCCGCTCACGGTATCGTGGAGATTGCTAACGCTGCAATGGTCAATGCCCTACGGCTTGTCTCTGTCCAGCGAGGTTACGACCCTAGAGATTTTGTCCTAACGGCGTTTGGCGGCGCGGGCCCAGTACACGCCAACCGTTTGGCGGCAGAGATTGACGTTCCCACCACCATTATCCCCATGAGCCCCGGTACAACTTCAGCCATGGGCTTGCTAGTGACTGACCTCAAGCATGACTACTCCACAACCCTCATCCAACATGTCGATCAACTGGATACGGCGGCGGTGGAGGAGACCTACCGAGAGTTGGAAGCGCAGGGAGGTACAAGTCTGGAACGGGAGGAAGTGCGTCCGGAGGACATCAGTTTTCTCCGGCAGGTGGATACGCGCTATGTCGGACAAAGTTACGAGTTGACAGTGCCGTTACCGGCGGAGCAGTTAGACGTTTCAAAGATTGACCGCGTGCTTGAGCAGTTTCATATCGAACACGACCGTGCCTACGGCTATAGTGCGCCCACAGAGCCGGTCGAATTTGTGAATCTGCGGCTCACTGCAATCGGCAGAATCGCCAAGCCGCGGCTGCGCGAGTTGGAAGGGGACAACACAGACATCGCTGCAGCGCAGAAAGCGGTCCGGTCCGTCTATTTTGCAGAAAATGACGGCTACGTTGAATGCCCCATCTATGACCGCTATCGCTTGGGTCCCGGCTGCGTCTTGACAGGACCGGCAATCGTCGAGGAAATCGATTCTACCACCGTTATCCACCCCGGCTACCGGGCACAGGTTGACAGGTTCGGCAACCTGATCTTGACCCGAATTTAATTTATGGTAGATTTTAGAATTACTTGGACACTCCCAATGCACAGCCAACCCCCTAAATCCCCCTTATCAGGGGGACTTTGGAAACTTCGCTAGGGTCGGAGTTATTGTAGATGTTTACTTATTTCTCTAATTCACCATAGTTCAATCCGTCAAATCTCAACAAAAAATTTCTGATTTAATCTATTTTCGCTAGAGCTAAACTAATAGTTTAACTCTAGCGAAAATAGATTTGCATTGTGTGTGGCTGTTCTGGTATCCTTCAAAATGTAGAAAGGACGGGCTAGCCGCACACGGTCAATCAATGGAGATACGCTGATTCTTACAAGAAGCAATGGGGCAATCGTTACTTGCAGAAGGACGTAATATCTAATAAAATATATTATCGGATATTTTTAGGGGGGTTCAGGCAAAATCTGAAAATATAGATCTAAGCATAGCGCGGATTCCCCCAGCCTCAACAAACAAAAAATAGATCCGATAGCGATATCATGACAAGAAAGGAGTGAATTATGGCGTTAGACGATGTGAAAGAAGTTATCGAGAACCTGCAAAGCACAATCAATACGCACCACGATCATCTGTTCAAAAAAGAGGCACGCACTCGTTTGGTGCTGATTAATCCGTTGTTACAGGCATTAGGCTGGGAAGTCTCGAATCCGGCTGCCGTTCAAATTGAATATCAGGTGAAGGCAAAACGCGCGGACTATGTGCTAATACCGGAACGGAGAGACGAACCGATTGCCGTGATTGAAGCCAAGGGACTGGGGAACACTCTAGAAGACGATGAGACAGTTCAGGCTCACATCTACGCGAATCAAGCAGGCATTGACTACATGATTGTCACCGATGGTGATACGTGGAAGATGTTCCAAGCCTACGGGAGGGGTGTATTGGAAGATCGGCAGATAATGGAATTCCAGTTGTCTAAGGATTTGGCTCATGAATGTATGTTACAAGCGTTGCGGATATGGAAGTCAAACCTCGCCTCAGGTAGTCCAAAGGAAGCGATGACGCCAGTCCTTGATTCTCCAGACGACAAAACGAAAATTGACCCCGCCGTGCCACCTGCACCTGCCACGCCGATCAAAAAAGATGACAACCTATCTGTCAAACAGTTGTATCTCGAATACTGGACAGCACTGAAAAGTAGCTTTGAAGCGCGCAACAATGGTATCAAGTTCCGAAAACCTCAACCCCTGAGCTGGATGGGTTTCAAAGTAGGCCGTTCAGGTTTGTACCTCCATACTAGCGCAAGCAGAAATAAAAGATATATCAGTGTCGGTCTCACGGTAGCAGGCAATCACGGAAAATCGCACTTTGACCGGTTGAAAAGGAGCAAGACAGAGATTGAAAAAGAGATTAGTGCTAAATTGGAATGGGAAGAAAATCCGAAGGAGAATTACATTTACCTCAACCGTTGGGACATCGATCTCCGAGACCGCAATGATTGGGACCGACAACACAAGTGGCTCTCTGAACAACTTGAAACCTTTCATAGTGTATTCGTCCCACGGATTAAATCCCTCCCTAAATAAATGAGGGATGTGCATCATTATTGTCTGAATTATGCAACGCCGGCTGAGGTCTATTTCAGCTAAAACTGTGTCGGTGATTCTCAATTATCTTACTTGTTTTTACAGTATTTTGGCCTCGACAATGGGTCCACTTTAGTCTTAGAAGAAACCAAAATCGGTAATAGTCGGAGGTGAAATTGATCTGGGCGATCGTTACTGCTAGCGGTAAACACAGTCGAAAGGGAGACTTATGGCAACAACCGAACCTACAATCAATGATGCTCTTGCCGAAGTATTAAGAGAAACACGTCGCGCTTGGCAGCAATCTGATGTCGTTCGTTCAGAAAACACTCGCATGTTGAAAGGCAGTAATGAACGACCTGATATTTTATGGTGAATTAGAGAAATAAGCGGACATTTCCCAAAGTCCCCCTGATAAGGGGGATTTAGGGGGTTATTTGTGGGTACAGATTGCCTAATCTGTACATGTGCATCGGCAGTGTCTAAGTAATTCTATAATCTACCATAGTTACAGAATCCAATGTTTCTCCTGTAGTGATTGAAACTGAGGTATTGCCAGCTCCTACTGTTGAATCGGACGCAACATCACGTCTTGGGAAACAGATACGTGATACGGGCAGGACAATTTTATCATCTATTGCCGTGCGCTTGCCCCAGAGACTGAGAACGAAGCAGGGATCATCTTTACAAAGCGAATTAGAAAATGCGAGTGATATAGAAATGGCGCTCTATACTGGCAGCGATCTGTCTGCATATTCTCGTTGGCCACGTTCTGGTTGGATTCTTGGGGGTGTCTCTAATCTTTCAATTCTTGTGCAGTATGCGTCAGTTCCACCCGAAGTTATTGAAAAAGCTGCAGATCAATTAGTTACCGGGGTTAGTGAGGCGGCTGGCTTACTAAAGGAAATGCTTGAGGAACATCCGGGAGCAATTCATAAGATAGGTGAAGGGTTGCGGCAGGCAGACAGTGACCAAACACGCCGTATGGCCGCAACAATTTTAGCTAACGCCTTCGTATTTCAGGAGAATTTAGCGGGTGGACCAGATGAATTAGCAAGCGTTAATTCGCTTGAACAACTACGAGGTTCAAACAGTGGTCTAACCAAGTCTGCTGTTCTGGCTGAGTGGAGGAAAATACTCAAAGTTAATTACTGGCCCATCTTTGACATTGCTCGTCGTATACTTGAAGTGATTCCAACAGCAGAGAGCCAGCTGCTTATCGAGGGTCTAGCTGAAACGGCTGACAAACTCTTGCAGGCGCGATTGATGCGTTCTCATGATTTGACTGGTGCTGTTTTCCAACGCCTCATTGCCGATCGAAAATTCCTTGCGGCTTACTACACTACGCCGGGGGCAGCGGCACTACTGGTTGGGTTGGCTATTACTCCAGATACGCCACTAAAAAGTAGATCATGGTCGAGCGCTGCTGATGTAAAAAAGCTTCGCATCGCTGATTTTGCATGTGGCACAGGAACACTTCTCTCGACTGCCTATCAGCGTATAAGTCAATTACACGAATTTGCCGGTGGGGATGCTGTAGCACTTCACCCTGACATGATGGCGACTGCTCTTGTTGGCTGTGATGTTCTGCCAGCAGCAACACATCTAACAGCATCAATGCTAGCAGGGGCACACCCAAGCGTGAAGTATAAGCAAAGCTCCATACTAACTGTGGCTTATGGTAAGCAACCTAATGGTGAGGTTGCGCTTGGATCGTTGGACCTGCTGGACCCTCAAGGAAGGTTTGAAATCCTCTCTATTACTGCGAAAACTATAGAGGGTATGGGAGAGGCTGAACAGGATACTTGGCGTTCCCTTCCTCATGCGTCTTTTGACGTAGCAATCATGAATCCGCCTTTTACCCGTCCCACTGGACATGAGGGAAAGAAGATTGGTGTTCCCAATCCGATGTTTGCTGCCTTCAGTTCGAGTGAGGAGGAACAACGGTTGATGAGCAAAGCTACGAAACATTTAACGAAAGGGAGCAGTGCTCATGGTAATGCTGGGGAGGCTTCAATTTTTTTAGTCCTTGCTAACCGTAAGTTGAAGTTAGGTGGTGTATTGGCTTTGGTCATGCCTCTCAGCCTCATTTCAGGTGATGCTTGGGAGAAGTCCCGTGCGCTTTTGGCTGAACATTACAGTAATCTTGTAATAATTTCTATAGCGGGGGCCGCTAGTGCAGACCTATCATTTTCAGCCGATACACATATGGGGGAATGCCTGATTATCGGACGTAAATCTGAGACAGGAAGTACAAGAGCAACGTTTATAATACTGAACAAACGACCACAATTTCCGTTGCTTGGAGTGATTGTAGCTGAACAGATTCGGCGGATGATAGAGAGTAAGAATCTCCGTCGCCTTGAAGATGGACCAGTAAGCGGTACTCCTCTTCATTTTGGCGATGAGGTGATTGGTCAAGCGTTGGACGCTCCTTTACCAGTTTTTGGCGGTTGGAATTTATCGCGTATTGCGGATCTTTCTTTGGCTCAAACGGCGTATCAACTTATAAATAAAAAAAGCATCTGGTTGCCCACCATGAATAAGTCAGAGATTGTTGATATACTTCTGACAACGGTGGCGAAAATCGGAGAAATTGGTCCCTATCATGCAGACATCAACGGTGACACATCGACAGGAGGCATCAGAGGGCCATTCGATATTTCTCCAATTAAGCCCAATAGTGTGCCAACTTACCCCGTGCTTTGGGCTCATGATGCAGAACGTGAGCGAACCATGTCGTTTGAGGGAGATTATGAAGGTTTTCCACGACAAGGATCGGGATCAGGGGAACAAGCTATAGTGGATCTAAAAGTGAAAAGTATTTGGAACACCGCATCAAATTGTCATTTCAACCGCGATTTTCAATTCAACAGCCAATCAACAGGGATGCAATTCACACCCCGGAAAACCATCGGTGGTCGTGCATGGTTGTCAATTAGACTTTCATCCGTTGATCAGGAAAAGGCACTCGTTTTATGGGCAAACACGTCGCTGGGTTTGTTGTTACACTGGTGGCATGCTAATAAACAACAGGCGGGAAGGGGGAGTATAGGTAAATCAATGTTACACACTTTACCTATTCTGGACGTAACCGCCCTTGAACCAGAGTTGCTTGCTGAGGCTGTGCAGCTGTTTGATGCTATGAGTGGAAAGCCACTCTTGCCGCTACATGAAATTGATAGCGATTCTGTTAGGAAGAAATTAGACGAAGCATTCGCACGAAATGTATTAAGATTGCCAGAGTCGATCCTCGCATCTGGTGGTCCACTTGAGTTACTCCGAATGAAGTTAAGCCAAGAACCTTCTATACGCGGCAGTAAATAGGCCATTGCTACCCAAGTCGTTTTGGACCCGGACTACGAAACGCAAATTAACGCGGTATCGCAATTTCGGTGCAGCATGTGCCATACTGATTTCTGTGTAATGTCTAAGTCTGTGATGAAAGAGGCTGTTTAATGAATAAACTCTACTACTTATAAGGAGTGCATTATGAATACTTATGCTTTTTGGAACAACAAGGGCGGGGTTGGCAAGAGCTTTTTAAGTTTTGTTGCAGCAACCGAGTATGCCCGTACTCACCCAGACACCGATGTCTACGTTATAGACCTTTGTCCACAAGCAAATGTCTCAGAGATGTTGCTTTTGGATGCCGGGATGTTAACTACCTCCGACCAAATGCCGCTCTTGCCTCCTGAGATGATTTCGCAATTGATTTACGAAAATTATGATGTGATTCACCATTTGATAGAAAGGGAACCTCGTGCTACAATCGCGGGGTATCTTGAAGCGCGATTAAACTCGCCCTTTCAGCCTATTGATGATGTATCCCCCTATGTGTGTTTTCCTCAACAGTTTAACAAACAACTTCCCGACAATTTATTATTGATTTGCGGCGATTATTTGCTGGAGATTCTATCGGAAGCGATTCGTCAAACCTCCCAGCTAGCGATACCAACAAATGCGTGGAAACAGGTGCTCAATTGGATTAAAGATTTAACAATAGCATTGCGTGACCGCAGTGGGCACAGAGATGCTCTCTTTATTACCGACTGTAATCCGAGTTTTGCAATTTACACCCAATTGGCTCTCGCGGGGGCAAACAATATGATAGTTCCTTTTACGCCTGACGATAGCTCTCGCCGGGCTTTAGAAAATGTTGTAGCGTTGCTATACGGCTATGGCATGGGAGACGATAAGATAGAGAATTATGCAAAAATCAACTTTGCCGACAGAGCAAAGGAAGATGGTTTGGATATTCCGAAATTTCATACTTTTATAAGTAATCGGGTTACACTCTATCGAGGCACTGCAAGCAGGGCTTTTCAAGTGGTAAGTGAATCTATTAAAAACACAGTAGATAAGATTCATAACGATTACTCCCAAATCTATGCAAACCCCGATGCGTTGCCGAGTCAAAGTTTCATAGAGGTCCCCGATTATCATAGTGCATGTATTGTTATGAATGTTGAAGGAATACCCTTAAATCGTCTTCAACCTGGATCATACCGGATTGGTGAGACCGAGATTCAACTCAGTCCTGAGCCATTAGAGCGTTATCGACACGCACTTACCCAGTTCGTGAATCGTCTCTAACTGACAGAATATCCTGCGCCTAGCAAATAACGAATTGGGGAAACGTCCAATACCCCGAATTACCCGATATTCAATGCGAACTAACCCCTACTTGGTCCCTTTATTTCCAGTCGGATTGATTCTGCTCTTATCCCAGGATCACGCGCTAAGTCTGTCGAGCACCCGGTCCAATCGCTCCCCGATTGTGCTGCGAGGTACTTCCAGCTACTCCTGCGCCGGCGGTCGATGATTAAATCGGGTCGCTTCATTTAGCCCCAGCGGGGCGACATGTTTATAGCACGGTAGGAGCGATCTCCAAATCGCGACTGAATTAGAGAAATAATTCCGACCTTCTTGAAGTTTCCAAAATCCCCTGATAAGGGGGATTGAGGGGGTTGGCTGTGCATTGGAAGTGTCCAAGTAATTCTAAAATCTACCATAAAAAAGGAGATCAACATGGCTACGCCAACTCAAGAAGAATCTTTACAACTCTCAGTTTCTAACTTCGGCCCCATAGCCAAAGCAGAAATTGACCTGCGCCCGCTAACCGTGTTTGTAGGTCCCAGCAACACAGGGAAATCCTACTTGGCAATCCTGATATACACACTGCACAAGTTTTTCAGTGATTACGCTGGATTACAGGATTTTAGATTTGGACAAATAGAGATGATTCTGCGTGAAAGTATTGGGAGGCATCAGCACCTTGATGATGATAGCGTCAAAGAATTAGCTGATTGGTTTGCGCAGATGAAAAATGAAAACAAATTGAATGATGACATTATTCAATTGCCTAATTCTGTCATACCAATGTTTCTTCCCTTATTTAACCAGGTAAGCAACTTTAGCCAATTTATCACTGAGGAACTAAAACGGAGTTTTGGATTTGAAGACAACTCAAGACTGATTCGCCGCGGTAGCCGCAATGATACGAAGGTTATCTTAGGCTTCAAACCCTTTAAGTATACGTTGAGATTGAAAAGAGATAAACCTATAGGGTCAGTGCTTTTGAGTTCCGAAGAAACACCATTGTATATTAATCCACATACCGAAGAAATAAATGAGGCAGGGCATTGGGCTCAGAGGATTCGAAGGCGCGATTTTTCGATCCTGAAAGGAGACGAAAGACAATTTGTTAAAGAAGGTTTCATAAGTTCGGTGCTTAGCTCAGTTATTTCCCACATTATAAGTCCACTGGCCAATGCTGCCCACTATCTTCCCGCCGATCGCACCGGTGTGATGCATGCCCACCGTGTGGTCGTCGCTTCCTTGATTGAACGTGCGCCGCGCGCAGGGCTCCGGCGTGACCGACCATTGCCAGAACTTTCGGGGGTTCTCGCCGACTTTCTTGAACAACTTATTAGACTCGGTGAGCGACGCAGAGGCGGTAGCAAAACGAATCTTGCCACAAACTTTGAGCAACAAATCCTCAAGGGGGTAATTCAGAGCAAAAACTCAGAGACAGGCTATCCGATGTTTTCCTACCAGCCGGAGGGTTGGAGAGCAGAAGATTTGCCTTTGATGAATTCATCATCTATGGTATCGGAACTTGCTCCGGTTATCCTGTATCTGCGCCACATCGTCCAACCCGGCGATGTGTTGATTATTGAAGAACCTGAATCTCATCTCCACCCGGCGATGCAGGTAGAATTCGTCCGTCAACTAGCGGTGGTTGTGAACTCCGGGATCCGCGTGATGCTCACTACCCACAGCGAATGGGTGTTAGATGAACTAACCAACTTGGTGCGTCTGTCGGCCCTTCCGAAAAGGCGGAGAGAAGGTATTGCGAGCGGGGACTTTGCACTCAATTCTAACGAAGTTGGCGTGTGGCTGTTTGAACCCAAGCAGCGCCCCAGAGGTTCGGTAGTGAAAGAAATTCGCTTTGATGAGGAGTTCGGCGGCTTCCGGTCAGGCTTCGATGAAGTTGCCATGGGCACATATAACGACTATGCAAAAATATCCAATCGGATAGAACGGAGCAGCGCGCATGACGAATCTCATTGATCAGGTAAAGAGAAAACTCCCCAACGGATGCCTGACAAACAAGTTGCGTAAGAGTGGATGCACAGTTAAACTGGACGGGGTGCCGGCTCCATCAATCAAAATAGACATGGATAAATGTGAACCGTTAGTAAGGAAGACCGAAACAAGATGCGACTACATTTTCATCGGAGGGGGCAAGGATGTTTTTCTTGTGCCGTTGGAAGTGAAACCCACACCCAATGCAAAAAAAATCCTGAACCAACTTCAAGCGGGAGCGGACATTGCGGATCTCCGTATCATTCCTAAAAATAAGAGAGTGCAAGTGCAATTCCAGCCGGTTGTGGCTCACCGTAATAAATTTGGCAAGCAGGAGAACCTCATATTAAGGCAAAGTAAAATCCACTTTAGGGGCGAATGGATCTCTGTTGAGCGACTGAAGTGTGGTGCACCTTTAACTAACGCTGTAGACTTCTGTTGAGGAAATATCCCATAAGCTATCGAGCGTATTACGGGAGCATATAACCAAGGCAATTAGACGGTGAGTTTAGTAAGCAGCCGGTGAAATCGCTCTCCGATTGTGGTGCGGGGTGCTTCAGGTTTGTCGGTGAAGGTATTGTTCTCTTTAGTCATCATGGCGAGAAGTGTACTCTGTCGCTCAGTCTCATTATCGCGCCGCTCAATTTCGTTGTCCCGGCGGTGGAGTACCTCGCGGAGGCGTTTGATTTCTGACTGTATCTGTTAGATTTGTGCAGCGGTGGGTTGGACATCTGGCTGGACATTGGGGTGGACACCGTTTAATTCTGACCTTTCTGAATTCATCAACGTAGCCTCGGAGATTCTCCTTGACCACAACAACAGCCAATAGCAGCGAACCAATTGGATACCGCCAACTGATTCGTGGCAACCGCAATTTTCGCCTGCTCTGGCTTGGACAGATTATCAGCCTCCTAGGGGATTGGTTCAATTTTGTCGCTTCCGCTTCGCTCATTGCAATACTCACCCAATCCGGATTCGCTATCGGCAGCCTTTTTGTCGTCCGTATGCTCGCACCATTCTTCATCAGTCCCATCGCTGGTGTGGTTGCCGACCGCTATAACCGCAAATATACCCTCATCATAACTGACTTGGCGCGTGTCGTCGTCGCATTCGGCTTCCTTTTGGTTCGGAGCGCGGACGATGTCTGGCTGCTTTACGTCCTGACCGCCCTCCAACTTGGGATCGGTGGTTTTTTCTTTCCCACACGAAATGCGATTTTGCCTGACGTTGTTTCATCAAAGGAACTCGGTGCTGCCAACGCTTTGGGATCCGCCACTTGGTCGGTTATGCTCGCTTTGGGTGCCGCCATCGGTGGAATTGTGTCCGGCGCATGGGGCATCTACCCCGCCTTTGTCATTGACGGCTTGACCTTTCTCCTATCAGCCGTATTCATCGCTCGGATTAAACTTGATGTGGAGCCAACTCTCGCTGCGTCCGATAAAACCATGGGCGGTGCCTTCAAAGAGTACCTTGACGGCTTACGTTACCTCGGCAGGCACCCCGACACACTGGTTATCGCACTGCATAAGGGTGCTAGCGCGCTGATGATGGGTTCTGGATCTCAGGTGGCAATGGTCACTATCGCCAAAGATATCTTTGTAATTGGAGAAGGTGGAGGGATTAGCCTCGGTTTCATGCTTGGGCTGGGTGGCGTTGGGACAGGAGTGGGTCCAATCGTCGCTCGCCGTTTCACCGGGGATCGGGATCGCCCGTTGCGGTATGCCATCATTCTGGGCTATCTGATGGGTGCTATAGGGCTAGCTATCGTCGCTCCGATGCTCCAATTCGGTTGGGTGCTTTTGGGTGTAACACTCCGTGGGATTGGTGGGGGGATTGTCTGGGTGTTCTCGACACAACTGTTATTGCATCTCGCTCCCAATTCCGTGCGCGGACGGGTCTTCTCCACCGACTTTGCCCTTTTCACGCTGATGAGTGCGGTCGGTTCTGCGGCTGCCGGCGGAGCACTCGACGCTTCACTGAGCATCCCTGCAATTTTCTGGTGGATGGCGGGTTTGACGGTGATTCCAGCGGTTCTGTGGGCGGTATGGCTAGGCGGAAGAACCGAACGCGAAACGTAGCGGGAGAAAACGAGAAAGCGTGAAAACGAGCTGAAGTCTTTGTCGCGTTATCCCGTCTTCCCGTTATCCCGTTTTCTGTTTCTTTGCGCCTGTGCGTTGAGATAGGCTTCACTCACCGAACCCAAGGCTGCGGAGATGAGCGACAGCTTGTTTCATATCCCCGGGCACCTGCATAATCCATGGTCCCTGAAAACCCACGTCTTCAAGAACCTGCTTGACACCAGCGAAATCCACTGACCCTGTGCCGAGTGTGGGGAAATCCCATTCGTCAAAATTACCGCTGTGGTCTTTCAAATGGGTGCTCACAACATACTGTGCAATCCTTTTTAACTCCGTGACCGCATCCGCCCCATCCGTATAAAAACTGATATTCCCCGTATCGTAGTTGATTCTAATGTTCGGATGGTTGGTCGCCTCCATCGTCTTCAACGCAACATCGGCATTATGAACGAGCGACGGATGCGTTTCAAGCGCGACCGTGATGCCGCGCTGCGCCGCCGCATCGCCCATCGTTTTCAGCCAGTCGCAGACCTTCGGTCTCATGTCCTCATCGGCTTTGATACTACTAAGTGCGAGATCTACGCCCATCTTGACCGCCGCATCAAAGGCGTTTATCCACGCTTGGCTCGCCGCCTCAGTGGCAACGGTATCCTCTTCGAGATACAACGCGGTCAGTCCGATGACTTGCAGCCCCTTCGCTTTGAGATCTGCCTGAAGTTCTTCAACCTTGTCGGGTTCAGGGGCACCTACTTGAATATATCGGATGCCGTGTTCTAAAAGCTCTGCACCGCCCCCTATATTCCCCAATACGTTTGCCATACTGACTCCTTTCTGCGCGACTGAATCGCGCCTCCGCTTGTTCCGATTCGCTCATGTTAAGATTTAGTGCAAAGAAACCGAGTTTTGAAGAAAAAACTCGGTTTATCTTCGTGCTTTGCACTTTCTTTTTATATGAGCCTTCCGATTTATACACTTTGTGCGTGATGGTGCACTATGTTACACTTTTGGGGAATAGATCGCAAGCCGTTTGTTGATTTGATCTGATTTTTTTACCCTTTTTTGTTCAATCGTGCTATAATGTTTGCCCGATACCGCTCTTATCCGCCCCGCTGGCAGGGGGAATAAGGGCGGTGCAAAAATGAACGGAGAATCATTTGCGATATGCTTAACGATTCACAAATTGCGACATTCAAAGAAGAAGGCTACCTGATTATCGAGGACCTTTTCACCGAAGATGACCTATGCCCGGTTAAGGACGAGTTCAACGCTGTTGTCGAAGCGCAGGCGCAGCAACTCTATCAAGCCGGGCAGGTGAGTGGTTTGTACGAAAATGAGTCATTTGAGCGGAGGTTGGCAAAGATTACTGCCGAAGCCCCCGAAGCAGCCTCAGCACTACAAACCCGCGCCCATAAAGATGAGGGATTGTTTCAGTTTATGAAGCATCCCAAAATTCTTGACCGGGTTGAGTCGCTGGTGGGTCCCGATATCCTGTGCCATCCCTCCTACAACATCCATCCGCGCCTACCGGGAGGATATACCACTCCGCATCAGGATGCGGGATTTTACCTGCCCGATGGCGATGAGACACTGATTCTGGCATGCTTGATACCCCTCGTCAATACCACGCCTGAGAATGGGTGCCTATGGGTTGCTCCGCGCCGGCATAAAGAGGGCGTTTTACGTCATCTCTGGGAAGAGGATGGTCTGAATATCTCGCTCGAAGAGGTCTCAGAGGCGGAGCGGCAGCCAGTTCCCACAAAGGTAGGCAGCATGGTGATGTTCAGCAGTATGACCCCGCACGGTTCGCTGGTCAATCACACAGATACCATCCGTTGGAGTATGGACCTGCGCTACCAAGCACTTGGGAAACCCACAGGACGTTGGTATGTCCCCGGCTTTGTCGCCCGGAATCGATCAAATCCTGAATTGGAGACTCCCAACTGCAAGGCATGGATCACCGAAGTTGAGCGCGTCGAGGAACACGCAAACAAGTTTCCCGAATGGCCACGTTACCGTTGGCCCAATACGAAATAAACTTGTTCAAAGGAATTTCTCTATGGTCCGAATCCCAATTACCATGTGTCACGGCATTAGGCATGATGGCAACTATCCATTGACCCCGGACCATCTCGACAGACTAGTGAAAATTGCCGCTGAACTGAATTTCGAGTCCATCAATTACAATCAGCTTTTTCAATGGTTTCGAGAAGGAGGGAAATTACCGCCTCAACCGATCATGTTCGACTTTGATCACCCCGTGAAATCAATGCGCTATGAGATACACGATGTCCTGAGCAAATATGGCTATGCCGGAAACCTGTTTATCAATACCGGACCGGTGGATGAACTTTACGCCAAGCCTATGCCACCGGATCCCCTCCGTGAGATTATGAACTGGGACGAGATAGGGCAGCTCATAGAAAACGGCTGGCATATCGGGGCGCACACGGTGACACATCCGAACCTGTCTGAACTCTCTCTAGAGGATGCGTCCGGCGAAAAATTACGTGCGGAACTGGAGCAGTGTGACGAAACATTGAAAAAGCATCTCGGAATTACGCCACAAGATTTCGCTTTTACAGGCACGAGTTGGAGCAGCATCGCAGAACGCGAGGTCTCAAAAAGATACCGGTTTGGCAGGCTCTGGATTGTGGGGACAGAATATCAGGTTGATGGCGAGACAATGAGATATGCCGATCTCGTTGGCGTTGATGGTCCCGACGAAGAAGATGGCGGACCGCCAATGGCGGCGCGTTATATCACAAAGGATTCACCCCCCTATCGTCTGCCGTCAATGGAAATTCAGAGACCACTGATTTATGACACCGATGCGTTTCGCCGCTATCTTGAAGGCGCACTAGGGACTTAACGGAATGCCCGTACAATCTCCTTATATATCAAGAATTCACGATAAATCGCGTAACTTAAATCTTTAGAACTTACGCAGTTGAACGCTCAAAGTCTTGTAGTTCGGCGATTTGTCGCTGCAGCATACAATTTCCAACGCTCGATGAATCGGGCAACTACAGTAGGGTCTTAGGTTTGTGGTAGGGTGATTTTTCGCCCGGCGCAACGCGCAATGAATTGCGCTACTACAAACTCAAGTGCGTAACTCCTATCTTAAAGGATGTGAATAGATGGCATCAATCGATTTTTCATTGACCGACAAGGTCATTCTCGTCACCGGTGCGGGGAAAGGCATCGGTAAAGGGATTGCACTATCTTGTGCAGCCGCCGGAGCGGATATCGTTGCAGGGAGTCGTACTGTCAGTGAGGTTGAACAGGTGGCTGAGGAGGTTCGCAAAACAGGTCAACGTGCGGAAGCGTGGCAGTTGGATGTTGCGGAGGTTTCAAGCATCAAGGAATTTATGCGGAAAACACTTGATACCTTTGGCAGAATTGATGTGTTAGTTAATAATGCCGGCGTCAACAAAGTCCAACCCGCACTCGATGTCACTGAAGAAGACTTCGATTACATCGTGGATGTAAACTTTAAGGGCACGTTCTTTATGAGCCAGATGGCGGCAAAGTCGATGATTGAGGGTGGTATTCAAGGGCGCATCATCAACATCAGCTCACAGGTTGGCGTTGTGGGTGGACCGCTTCGAGCACCCTACAGCGGTGCGAAGGGTGCCGTTTGCTTACTCACCAAATCGTTAGCCGCGGAATGGGCACCGCACGGCATCACGGTCAACTCGGTCGCACCAACTGTCACCCGTACACCGCTTTCGGAAGTAGCGATGCAAAACCCTGAATTTCACAAAATGGTAACCGAAAATGTTCTGATGGGGAGAATCGCAGAGCCGGAAGAAATAGCGGCGGCGGTTATCTACCTCGCAAGCGATGTAGCTGGTATGGTCACCGGACATACACTCCTCGTCGATGGCGGATGGACTGCGGTTTAAGGGTATGAATTGGCAAGTCGGGATCAGCCCACCGGAACAGGAAGGATAAGCGCAATGGCACAACTGACTTCAAACGGCATACCGCTAGACACAGCATCGGATGCATTCGGTGAACTTCGTGAATCAAATGATATGCTCAATGATATGCCCGCCTTGAGGGAACGTATGGCGGAGGACGGCTATCTTTTACTCCGCGATTATTTGGATCAGGAGTGGGTCATGGACGCCCGGCGATCCGTGCTTGAGGTATTGGCGGAGCATGAGATGATCGACGAAAACCACTCCCTCATGGAGGCACGGGCGGCAAGGAGCGATAACGGCAAATTTCGCTCGGCAATCGGCAGCCATACGGCGTTGGGGAAGTTACCCGCTGTGCGGAAGTTGGTGCATTCCGGTCGGATGATCGATTTCTACGCCGCATTCCTCGGCGGCGAGGTCAGATCGTTTGATTTTATCTGGATGCGTGTGATGGGTCCCGGCAGATCGAGTGCGCCGCATTACGACATCGTGTACATGGGGCGAGGCACCACGAACCTATACACCTCATGGGCACCGTTGGGGGACGCTCCTTTGAGCGATGCTTCACTGATGGTACTTGAAAACTCCCACCGTCTGGAACAGGTCAGGGCAACCTATGGGCAGATGGACGTAGACAAAAAAAGCAACTGGAAAAAAACAGGAGGGAGTTACGGCAAAGATCCCGCAGCGATTCAGAAGGAGCTTGGATGTCGCTGGCTCACAACAGACTTCCGCGCCGGCGATCTGCTGGTGTTCAGTATGTATACAATGCATTGCTCACTTGACAATCGTTCGGATCGGATTCGGCTATCTTCCGATACGCGCTACCAATTGGCATCGGAGCCGGTGGATGAGCGTTGGATCGGTGAAAATCCGATCGCCCATTCAGTGCGGGAAGAGGAGTGAGATGTCCGACTGGAAAAACCATGAGTTACAAAGGCACATGAAATATGGAGCATTTCACAATAGAAATTCAACGAGATGGGAATTTCTTTGTCGCCCAGTGTCTTGAGGAAGAATCCTGTTTCACGCAAGGAGAAACACTCCAAGAAACCATCCGTAATATGCGCGAAGTTTTGGAGTTGATGTTAGATGTCAAGAATCCTCAACTAGAGGTGCACTTACGACACGATGCGGTTGAGGTGTTTGCTTGAAGCTTTTTGTAGCGTTATAGTTATGGATTAATTCCGCTCGGCTTGGATAGACATATCCAAGCCATCCCATATATGTGCAGTGGATTTGGCAATCCACTGCGAGCGGTGATTGACTCAGTTTAGCTCACATTCCCCTGTCTGCAACGTATCCTATAAGTGGCGACCTGAGCTACCATATACAACCGTCAACAACTTTATAAACCAAACAGGAGATTATCATGATTATACGAAACTGGCGTGACTCAATTCCTTACGTCGGGCACGAGAGCAAAATTATTTGGCCCGTACTGACGCGCGCAGGGAACGAAAACGCTGATCCACCCGAAGTCGCGTGTCTGCTGGGACTGAGCAACTTCACGCGCCATGTCGTTCAAGGGCGTATCACAACGGATTACCACGACCACCAAGACAAAGAACAGGTCTACTACTTCATCAAAGGGCGCGGTAAAATGTTGATCGATGGTGAGGAATACCCGGTAACAGCGGGTGATGCCGTGCATCTACCGCCCAAGACAAAGCATGGAGTCATCAACGATGGCGAAGATGAGATTGAGTACCTGAATATCAGCGCGCCCGTTGAGCAGTAGCTTGGCAACGCAATCTTTCTTGGCTCATGTTAAGAAAGCGTGCAACAGAAACCGAGTTTTTGTAGGGGTTGGGTCCCCCAACCCGTACTACGGGCGGGGAGACCCCGCCCCTACAATTTCGCTTCGCATTTTGCACTTTCTTTTTATATGAGCCTCCTTCTTTACATCACAGTTAAGGAGTCATTATGATTAAACTCGGTATGTACGGCTCGTATTTCGGCAAGGATGATCCGAAAACACTTCCCTATATTGAAGATGTGATCGATTTTGCCTACGAGTTGAAACTAGACGTCGTCGATTTCCGCGCCGATGTGGGCTTTCGCTCGCAGGACCCCGATTATCTGCGCGCCATCAAGATTAAGTGTCTCAAAGCCGGACTCCCCATCGGTTATCTAGCGACCGGCGGTCATTTTGTAGGCACGGAAGATGAACTGCAGCAGAAATTGGCTCGGTGCAAAGCGGATCTGGATACAGCAGTTTTCCTAGGCACACCGATGGTCAGATCATTCTGTGGGCCCACGCCGGAGACCGACGAAGGGAAAGCGCGCGAAGTCGCGTGTTTCCAAGAACTTTGTGATACCGCCGCTGAAAAGGGCATCATCGTCGGGGTACAGAACCATCCGTGTACCGGTGAGGGCGTCCTGAGTCTCCTGCGTGAGACAGACCGTGAAAACTTCACCTTTATTCTGGATACCGGTCAGTGGGTGGGATCTCCTTCACGGACCCAAGGCGTTCCCGATCCGGACATAGATACCTACGAATTTATGGAGCAGACCGCTCCCTACGCCGGGTATGTCCGCGCTAAAGTTTATAAAGTGGACAGCGGGCGTGAGGAGTGGCTAGATTATGAGCGCATCGTTGAAATTCTGAAGGCAGCGAATTTTAACGGCTGCATGTCCATCACATTTGAAGGCAAGGACGCCAACGAATGCGATGATAAGGAAACCTTCAGGCGAGCGGCTAAGTATCTGCGCGGACTGCTTGCCGCATAGTCCTTTTGGAGATTCTATAGGGAACAACGATCGTTGTTCCCCACATCGGAATCAGAACACAATACATAATCAAGGAGATTATAATGAGCGAAAATATTTACTCAAGGATGGGGGCAACCCCAATTATCAACGCTGCGGGCAACTCTACCGCTATGGGCGGCTCAACCCCTACTCCGATAGTCAAGCAGGCAATGGAAGAAGCGGAAGAGTACTTCGTGGACATGGAGGAACTACTCGAAAAGTCCGGAGACCACATCGCTTCTCTGGTGGGTGCAGAAGCCGCTTATGTCACGGCTGGTTGTTACGCTGCTATGGTGTTGTCCACCGCCGCGTGTATGACCGGCAATGACCAAGCGAAAATGGATCAGCTCCCAGACACCACCGGCATGAAAGACGAAGTCATCATCCAAGCGAAGCAGCGATACGGCTTTGACCGGGCTTACACCATACCGGGGAGCAAGCTAGTGATGGCGGGCGATGAAAACGGATGTACGACAGAGCAGTTGGAAGCCGCAATCGGTCCGCAGACCGCGGCGGTTATCCACTTTATCAGTCCTGATCCGGACGTCACCGTTGTCTCACTCGAAGATACGGTCAGAATCGCGCACGCACATAACGTGCTTGTCATCGCTGATGCCGCTTCGCAAATCTTCCCGATCGACTACTTTCAGGATACCGCCATATCGGCTGACTTGGTCTGCTTCGGTGGCAAATATGTCCACGGTCCCCATTCGGCTGGGTTTGTGGCTGGAAAGAAGGACCTAATCCAAGCAGTAGCAGCCCACGGTTTTATTGGACCCCGCCCCTTGGGACGCGGGATGAAAATAGACCGGCAGGAAATCATCGGACTTACGGTCGCTCTCGATCAATGGTTCACTATGGACCATGAGGAACGCTTCGACGAATACCGTAAAAAGTTCGCCGTCATTGAGCGAGCAATTGAGGGGGCTCCCGGCGTGGAAGAGACGAAAGAAGCCACTACGCCGAGATATTGGGGGGTTGAACTCCACGTCGTCGTTAATGCAGCGGAGGCAGCACGGAGTGCCCGCGAACTCATTGAGGCACTTGATGCCGGTGACCCCTGCATCAAAGTTGGCGGCGAAGACGAAGATACCGTGGTCGTCAGGGTGGACAACCTAGAGGAAGGCGATGAACACACCATCGCCCAGAGGTTGAGAGCCCTACTCGCCGGCTAGACTCGGTTCCGGTTTGGGGTTCGTAGGGAACGCAGATCTGCGTTCCCTACGCCAAGATTTACCCGGCGAACCCCCATTCCTCGCCAACAGGCTATTGGCAAATAATGAACAAACAGTTTCCAACAGCAGCATGTGATCAAATTGCGGCGGATTTTCGCGGACGTATCGGCTTCTACATTGAAGACCTGACCACCGGCATCACGCACGAACACAACGCAGATCAACGCTTTCCTACCGCGAGCGTCTGCAAAGTTCCGGTGATGATTGAGTTGTTCCATCAGGCTGAGACAGGTAACCTCTCCCTTGATGACCGCCATCGGCTACACGGGGATATTTCTACCCACGGTTCAGGAATGCTCAAGCTAATGGAAGATGAACCGGAGTTGACGCTACGCGATTACTGTCGGTTGATGATCAGCATCAGCGATAATATGGCGACCGATTTTCTCTTAGGGGTGGTTGGGCTGGAATCCGTCAACGCCACGTTGGACGCGATGGGCTTCCCCAACACCCGAACCAGTGTGACTTTAGGTCGCTATCACTATCGGATGTTCGGTATGGATGATGTCCCGTGCAACCGAGAAAATGATGTGTTGCAGCATAAACGGGCAGAGACGCACGGAACTGATTTCAACAGCGTGTCCTTTCAGGATTCTTTGGAAAACAATGTCGCCACCCCAAGGGACATGGGGAACATCCTGAAACAACTCCACGCCGGTCGGATCGTCAGTCCGCAGGCATCCGCAGCAATGATTGAGATGCTCAAGCTTTGCAATGATCGCCGCATGATTCCCCGCGACTTAAAACCTGACATCCCAATCGCACATAAGATTGGATCGAGTGGGCGCATCAAAGGGGATGTTGGCCTTATCTTTCTCCCAACGGGCCCCCTTGTTGTCTCCGCGTTCGCACTTGCCAGCGGTGATGGTGTCCGTGGGGATGAGGCGATTGCACAAATCAGTCGATTAGCGGTGGAAGTTTTTTCACCCAAAAATATCCCTCAATGATTCTTTATACCTTCCGGTTTTTTTGTCTCAATGCTTTATCGGAAGCAGTATTTTATTAAAACTTAAACTTCCTATGGAGGAAACAAAATGGCAGAGATACATAGTTCTTGGCAACGCGATTTCGATGTATACGACAGACTCAACGCACTCAGTATTGACCTAGGAACAAAAGCCGATGCAGTTTCCGATCCCCGCGGTCGGCGTATCTGTAACCTCACCTTTACCCCGTCCGGTCTAGTCTTCGCTTCGGGAACAGGTGCCGGCACAGGACCGGTGACCAACGACGATAAAGATGTGGAAGACGGTTACCAAGCGGGCCGAGAGGCTGGCGTCAACCACATTCTTTCCCTGCACTGGGGATTGGAACCTTTTGGGAACTTGAACGATGTCTGGTACTGTGTCAAGTGTATCGGGATGGTTAACTCACACGGTGGAGGGTCTTTCTCAAAATCGCCCCAAGTTGTGGATGGCTACACAAAGGCGTTTCACGATGTCTTTGGCGGACCGCTATCCGAATCGGCTGAGGACGGTATGGACTCATCGCTATCGGGTTGGCACACGCGGAGTGCCGTCGCAGGCTTTGATCTACCGGGACACTGCAAGATCGAACCTGAGATGATTTTCCAGATCGATCCAGATTTGGCAATCCGAATTATCCGAGAACGCGGCCCACACATTTAAGTTCTGATTCATGTTAAGAAATCGTGCAACAGAAACCGAGTTTTTTCTTCAAAACTCGGTTTCTATTCGTGCTTTGCACTTTCTTTTTACATGAACCTTCCGATTTAGTTTGGAGATATTATGCCTGTTCGTTTCGCCTTTTTGACTGACAGCCACTATTACCCCGGTGCACCGAAGGATTACGGCGCACCGAAAATGCTGACAAAGAGTAAGACTGTCCTAGACGCAATCGTGCCAGCGGTCAATCCGATCAAACCGGAATTCATCGTTCACGGCGGCGACTTCCTCTGCGGTGGTAGTTCGTTTGATCTACCGTGGACGACCTATCTCCAATCAATTGAGGATGTTGCGGCAGCCTTTGCCGACTTTGAGGTACCGCTGTACTGCGTCCCCGGCAATCACGACTCCGATGCACAACACGGATCCTTTGAAGGGTTCGCGGAAAGATTCGATATCCCCGAAACGCTCAAGGTCGTTGATGCCGTCCCACGCCTTCGTCTCGCGATCGCCAACATCTATCACCAATGCAACCCAATCGAAGATGGCAGCGGTGTTTGGACCGATACCCTCGACAATGCCCTCCGCGAGGAAGGGAGAAAAGCGTATGACGAAGGGCACGCGATGCTGTTGTTTATCCATGCATGGGCGCTCCCAAGCCATGAAGAGGGAAAGGGAACCCTCGACGGTGCAGATCGGTTGTTGGAAACTGTGAAACAGAGTCCCGCCATCGTCGCGCTTTTTACCGGGCATCGGCATACTAACCGTATCCGGATGTACCGTGATTTCCTCACTGTTGACACCGCATGTCTAATCGGCTACCCGATGGGATTTCGGGAGATTCAACTCGGGGACGATGGGTACTTTGAGACGCGGTTTCATCAACTCCCGCTACCAGCACTGATCCAAGAATCGTACGACAAATCCAGTGTTGAAGTAAATAACGTCTGGTGTGGCGAAATCCACGACAGGAATACGGAAATCCTCATACCCAGACTCAAAGACATTTGGCAACGATGAATCTAAGTGAATTCCGGTGTTGTTGGATACAAATAACGCCGAGAATCTACGATTCCGTCAGTTGGGACAACATACTGTAGGAGCGATCTCCGAATCGCGACTCTGACCCTGCGTTATATTAGTTAGGAGTTACGCACTTCAGATTGTAGTTGCCCGATTCATCGGGCGTGTCGGGGCATGATAGGTAGAGTCCACCCCCATCGTAGGCGGGGCATCCCCGGTCACGGGATCCTCTCGGACTTGCCCTACATTGGTGATCAAGCATTGAACACAACACGTCATGTTCAACTGCGTAAGTCCTAATAAGTGTATGTTCGCGCGATTAGCAGATTGGCGTTAGAAAAGGAGAGGTAAATGAGAATCCTCGTCACCGGTGCCGCTGGGGCTGTTGGAACAGCGGTCGTGAAAGGGATGAAAGACCGATATTCGCTGCGTGGGTTTGACCGCGTGCCAATGCCGGACATTGAAGATGCAATTGTCGGGGATGTCACTAACTTCGACACAGTGCTAAAAGCCACCCAGGACATGGAAGCTGTGATTCACCTCGCAGGCAATCCCTCCGGCGGCGCACCGTGGGAGGATATACTCCAGAATAACATTATCGGCACCTACAACGTTTTTGAAGCCGCACGGCAAAACGGTGTCCGTCGCATCGCCTTTGCCAGTCGTGCCGGGCTGCTCGCTCCTTACCCAAAAGACATCATGCGGACGGTTGATATGACCCCTCGGCCGGAGACCTACTATTCAATCAGCAAGGTGTTCGGAGAGAGTCTGGGGTATATGTACTCAGCCCGGTTTGACATGGAATTTGTCTCGGTCCGGATCGGTAATTTCAAGCGGGACCGCGACCTTCCCACACACCCCCATCAACTGAGCCACGGCGACGCAGCGCGCGTGTTTGAGCAGGCAGTCACACAGCCGGGGGTGAAGTTCGAGGTGGTGTTCGGTGTTTCAGATAGCACGTGGGCACTTTACGATCTGGATCACGGACGAAAGGTGATCGACTACCACCCACAGGACAAGTCGGACGCAGAACCGGAGGTCTGAGAGATTGAGTCCCAATTTTGTCGGATTGCTCCACGCTCTACAGAATCGTGAATTCACGGTTTCATAGGGAACAACGATCGTTGTTCCCTACATCGTATTCAAAGCAGCATATTGTGAGCACAAAAAAGCGGTCCCCCGCATCACATAGGGAGACCGATTTTTTCATTGAAACAGTGTTGCTCCTCTACTGTGTCGAAGACTCAACCTCATCTGGTGCCTCACGGGTGGGCGGCGGACGGCGTTCCCGTTCAAATCGCCGAGCCGCGTCTGGGTCAGACTCCCTCAGACGACGAAGCCCCTCCTCTGTGCCGTACTCGTCAATCAACTGTTGTGCCTTTGAAAAACGCTCGGGCGACAACTGCTCCTTGAGTTGCGTTTCAATGCTTTCGGTTGTTGGCAGCTCAGGCGTCAACTGCTTTTCGAGGTCTGCCACGCTTTGAGGAAGATTAGGCTTATCAAACTCATAAGATTCTGTATCGGATGGCAGCAAGTCATCAGGGAACGAGTTATCAAAATCACCAGCTGACAGTGAATCCGTTTCAACCGATTCCCCAACAGTCTCACTGCTGCGGAACGCAGGCGTTTCACCCCCATCCTCCAAACTTGGTGGCATCCTATCCTTAATCGGTTGCCCCTTTTCGTCAAGGTAGATGATGTCAATATCTTTTGGAATCTCTCTGGATGGAGGCCGCCCCGCTTCCCGATCGGTTAGTTCACGCGCCACCCATTCTGGAACCCCTGTTCCAAACGACATACCCCCGTTTGGTTTCACATAAAGGGTCTTAAAACGGGTTGGGATAAAGACGCCCTCTCTTCCCATGCTCCCGCCGTAGACTAGTGGATCCGCCGCCATTGCCTGATTAGCAAAGGTATTCAGTTTTTCATCAAAACGAATCCCTGCATCTACCACCTCATCCCAAGATGCAGCGTCATCAAGTTGATAGCGATATTTCAGATCAGAAAGCCTTTCCGGGTCGTTTTGAGCATGGTAATATGTCCACCTATGATTGAGATATCCTGAATAATCAGAAAAGTCATCAAACTGTATGCCCATGTTCAATAGCTTCTGTATCCACAAATGTGTAGGGAAAAACTGCTCTATCTCCTCGTTTCTATCTAACGGGCTAGCTCGGAACGTCGCGTCAAACCTTTTCATCACGGCCCGGACTTCTGGACTTGCCTCCGCCACCATTGGCTGGTACCAACCGAGGAAGTTTGCCAAATCGGGTGTCATCTGATTAGGAGGGATTGCCTTTCCGCCGCCGCTAGGATCCTCCAACACGGTCTGCGCGATCTGTTCTATCGGGTCTTTTACACCGAATCGCAAAAACAGGGCGAAACCTACACAGAAGATTAACACCACCGAAACGATGACCAGTTTGCTTTTCAGTTTCATGACACTCTCCTTTCAGATTCGGGAGAAGTAGGACTCTACCCCAACGAGTCCTACTTGCTCAACAGAAGTGTTTGGAGGACTGAATCCTATGGCCACCGACACGTTTTAGTAGAAGAACTTCCAGCATCTACTCTCGCCGTAGAACTACCGCCGGGGTTACTCGACCCCGATCCGACATATTGTGAGGAGATATTCCCCATTATGAGATCATCCTGTAACCATAAAAACCCAAGAAATCTCTTAATTTCAAGCGTAAACTGATTTGAATCCCGCTTTACGCCACCGCCCGGCATATAGGCGTATAGGCTATACGAGCCTCCCACTGAGTAACCTGCTGACCTTCCCGCTTTACTCAAAGATGCCGAGAACCCTGCCCATGCTGTCCAGTGATAATGCCCATAATAATCTGGACCAGACTTATACCCGGTCGCGGTTGCACTGACGCTTGTCCCATCCGTCGAAGAATCGGTATCAGTCTCTGCATGGCTTAGATGGTGAGACTGAAAACCAAGCATCAGCGCGATTGTCAAAAAGAAAAGTGTTGCTTTTTTCCACCGTTTGTTCATCATGATTAAAGCTCCTATGAGTTGTTAGGAATGCCTTAGCATTCCGTTAGGCAATTCGCTTCAGAAACAAGCAAAATCTCCTCACCAACTAGCACCAAAAGTTGATAAGATTGCTGCTTGTGGCATTCAGTATAGGCAATTACTATGCCAAAAGTGCCGATAGTGCTTCGAAGTCAATCAGCATAAGGCTTTGAGCCAAAAAGCCATCACAGCAATTAGACCGATTATTAGTAACTATTGCTAGCAAATGTTACTAACATTAGTAACTATTACTAACTCCAGCACCACTGGTTCATAACTGAAATTATGCGGTGTCAACTCATAGGAGAACCGAGTTTTTGCTAACCGTTCGGTGGCATTTTCGCCCTTCTGCCCCTGAGCAGTAACTCGGCGTGTATAGTATACCCAATTCACTCCCCCTTTACAAAAAAATAACGGAAAATGACACCTTCGACATTGCAATCACACCATGATGTGATATACTATATTTTAATGCGTAGAGATTGTATGTACTCCTCATCCTAAAGGAAAAATTGGTTAATATGGACGTTCTTATTATCGGTGGCACACGATACATGGGTCGAATTGTTGTGCAGAGACTGCTTGAACGCGGGGATAGGGTCACCGTCTTCTCCAGAGGGACTACCCAACCCGAATGGTGGGAGCAGATCGAACATATTCAGGGAGACCGTGAAGATCGGGCAGATTTTGCAGCAAAGCTGAAGGGGAAATCTTTTGATGCGGTCATTGATACACAGGCTTACCGTAAGGAAGATGTCGAGTCTGCGGTGGGGGCATTCGATGGCAACGTGGGTCGCTATGTTATGGTCAGCACCGGGTCGGTATATTTGGAAGGGGCGGTGGACTTTTCCAAGCACTGCACATTCCAAGAGTCGGTCGTGGATTGGTCGTCAATTGATTATACCTATCCCGCAGGAGAAGATCCCTACGGCGTCGGCAAGCGACACTGCGAAAAATGGCTCCAAGAAAACAGCAAGGTTCCGTACACAATCGTCCGTATCCCGGCGGTCATGGGCTGGGACGATCCGACCGGACGGATGTGGTGGTGGGTCCAACGGGCATTGGACGGACGCGGTGTGGTCATTCCGTTGGAAGATCGTGGACTGTTCCGCACCCTATATTCCGCTGATGCTGCGGGGGCTTTCGTCCGCGTCCTTGGTGTACCGGAGACCGCCAACCAAACGTATCACATCGCCATGCAAGAGATAATGGCCATTGAGCGTTGGGCACACCTGATTTGGAAGGCAGCGGGTCACGAATGCCAGATTACCTACGTTCCGAGAGAAATTATCCACAAGCAGCCCCACCTGAACGCCTACGCCCCACCGATGTGTCGATCTGTTTCATACCTCTACAATCTGTCCAAAGCCGAGCGTGATTTCGGTTTCAACACCACACCCGTAGAAGAGTGGATCCAGACGACTGTAGACTGGTATCGAGAACAATACAAAGGCGATAATTCAGAGGGCTACGAATATCGGGAAGACGAGCTAAGGTTGGCAGCAAGATGGAAGGAACAATTTGGTCAATTCGTCTCAAAGTTTTAAATTGCTTCTCGCAATTCTGAAAATCCTTGAATCCCCGATAAGATCGGGATGCAAGCACCTGTAAATCCTGATTCAGACAATTATCCTGATTTGACTTTGGGAGACAGCAAAATGTCAAACGTCGATGCAAAAAAAGCACTGTTCCACCGCGATTTGAGTTACGATTATCCCCTAATAGTGCGCGGGGAAGGGATCTATCTCTACGATGAAACAGGAAAACGCTACATAGACGGTGCCGCGGGTGCAAGTAATGTCACCTTGGGGCATGGCCGTCAGCGCATCGCGGACGCGATGGCAGAGCAGGGCAAGACGCTCGCCTACTGCTTCGCCACCCATTTTACGACCCAGCCGGCACTAGACTTAGCCGATCGGGTTGCTGCGATTGCCCCCGGCGACCTGAACCACGCCTACTTCGTTTCGGGCGGTTCGGAGGGGATTGAAACCGCGATCAAGATTGCTCGGCAGTATCATGTGCAACGCGGGAACGGACAGAAGCACCAAGTCATCGCCCGCTGGCGCGGCTACCACGGTGCGACACTCGGTGCATTGGGCGTCACAGGTATACCGGGGATGCGTGACCTTTTCGCGCCCTTGCTTCCCAATTTCCCGCACATCGCGCCTTGCTATCCATATCGCTGCGTGTTTGCGGGTTGTGAAGGGAAATGCAACCTGACCTGTGCTCATGAACTGGAGCAGATGATCTTGCAGACCGGTCCGGATAACGTGGCGGCATTTGTGGCGGAACCGTTGGTGCTCGGAGGGGTTGCTGCGGCGATACCGCCCAAGGATTACTATCCGCTCGTCCGTGAAATCTGCGATAAGTACGACGTCCTATTTATTGCAGATGAAATCATCACCGGCTTCGGGCGCAGCGGACGATATTTTGCCATTGAGCACTGGGACGTTATCCCAGATATGATTGTCTTTGGAAAGGCAGCCAGCAGCGGCTACGCTCCTTTGAGCGGTGTGATTATTCGGGATAGCATTCGTGATACCTTTGCAGCGGGCGGCACACCCTTCGCCCACGTCTTCACTTACGTCAATAATCCCATAGCAATGCGGGTTGGACTGGAGGTGTTAGACATCATCGAAGAGGAAGGGATTCTTGAGCACACGGCGCAGATGGGCGCGTATCTGTTGGAAAAGGCAAGCGCGTTAGATGCCCACCCAAGCGTCGGCGAGATTCGAGGGCTTGGACTGATCCTCGGCATCGAACTGGTACGCGACAAAGATACGAAGGAACCTTTCCCCGCATCGCTTGGCTTCCACAAACGTCTCAACAAGATTTTACTGGACAAGGGCTTGTCCGTGGGAAGTGGCGGCGGTACAGCAGATTGGGTGAACGGCGACGACCTGCGTTTCTATCCTCCGCTCATCATCACGCGCAGCCAAATTGACGATGTGATCGCTATCATCGATGAGGGTTTAAGCCAATTGGAAGCCGAGCTAAAACGCGAAGGCGCAGACTAAGAAAAATAGAACGCAAGGACGCAAGGGTGCAAAAACGCAAGGAAGAAAATATTAAAAAGTCTTTTCTTTGCGACTCTGCGACTTTGCTAGGACTTACGCAGCCGAACGGTCAAAGCCCTTCACCCTACTTGCAGGGGGACTGAGGGTGGTGTAGGAGGGGCATCCCTACCCCGATACGCCCGATGAATCGGGCAACTACAATCTAAAGTGCGTAAGTCCTGTTTGCGTTAAATTTCCTCTGTGTTCTTACCCAAATAGCGGGTTGGTCGTGCCGAATGCGTCCACTGCTGTCCCCGTAACCGCCGAACTCATGTCCGAGGCTAGGAAAACGGCGAGCGCCGCAATCTCTTCAGGCAGCATCAGCTTCGAATTCTCTTCCCTGCCCCCGCTTCCGAATGCCTCACGGAAACCCTCCGTGTCAACCCCGCCGGGGCAGATGCAGTTGACATCAATGCCGTGCTGCTTGACTTCGGCTGCAACGCTCTCCGTCAGGCTAATCAACGCAGCTTTCGTCACTCGATACGCAGTACGCCCCTTTCCCCCTTTGCGTCCACCAATGCTTGAGATATTGATGATCTTGCCGTATCGGTTCTCGATCATGCTCGGCAGGGCGAACTTTGTGAGCAACGCAGCAGCGGTTAGGTTCACATCCATGACCTGCCGCCACAGATCGGCGTCCAAGTCCACCAGATCTATGGGCGGATGGATAATGGCAGCATTGTTAACCAAAATATCAGCCCCTCCAAATTTCGCGGTCGTTTCGTCAGCGATGCGTCGGATGTCTCGCTCAACGCCCAGATCCGCTATCACTGCCAATCCCGCCGATCCAGCCTCCTCGACTTGAGCGACGACCGCTTCAATTGCCGCTGTCGTCCGGGCGGTAGCAACGACGTTAGCACCTTCCCGACCGAATGCTAATGCAATCGCTCTCCCGATCCCTTGGCTCGCACCGGTGACAATGGCAGTCCTATTCTCAAGTTGTCCCATCAATCTCTCCTTTCAAACCTACTATCGCGCAGTCAGATCGTCCCCTAAGTCATAGGTGTCGAACTGCCCCGGCTCCATGCAGACAGCCATCACAAGCATTTCCAAGTCCTCCTGCGTGTGGTTGTAGATACCGTGCGATCCCCCCAACTTGTTTGGTATGGCATCGCCCACATGTACCTCCTCCGTTTCATCGTCCACCGTCATTCGACCACTGCCCGCCATGATGATATAGGTCTCCTCTATCACATCGTGGCGGTGATAGCCGACCGATGCGCCGGGCGGGACCACGCAGTGAGCGACGAATCCCCAATTTGTTCGGAAATCCTGATGCCCCCAAACCTGCCTCACGCCTACCTTCCCTTTGCCTTCGTGGACATTTGGGAGAAACGTCAACAAATTGCGGTCAAGCCGCCCAACGGGAAGTCTATCAACCGCCTCCAACGGCGCACCGACACGGTCCTCCCCAAAGTCTGTGCAATCATATCCGCCGCCCGTATTTGCGACACAGAAATTCATAAATCGTGTCTCTTTGTCCGTATGATTGTAGATTGCGTGCGATTCCCCCTTTCGGCAAGGCACCGTCGCACCCCCAACCACCTCTGCTGTTCGACCGTTGTGGGTAAACTGCGCGGCGTTGTCCAGAATCGTGAACATCTCCTCACACTCATCATGGCGGTGATAACCAATCCCCCCGCCGGGCGGCAGAATCGCAAAATGGACAAAGAACCATGGCGTCTGAAAATCGCCCTCGCCCCAGAGACTCTTAATCAAAAGATGACCCGCCCCGCCATGGACACCTTCTGACACACCCAATTCATCCCGACCCACATGAGCAATACGCATGGCTATTTCTCCCTCTCTTGTATCGTATTAAAATTTGGCAGCCGCTTGCTGCAACCCTCAAAGCCAACCGAAGGGTATCTTAACACGTTTTCAACTACAACTCAACTGGATTTGTACTTTAAAAAGTACAATGGGCGTAGCAAAAAATCTCAACCACGATGGGTTGGATCGCTTTCGCTACGCCCAAGGTAAGGAAACTCAAACCGGTCCGACATACTCAGCATCAGAAGTACGTTGCGGCACTGAAAAGCAGACCTGCACTCCGTGCTTCTAAGTTGAATCCGTCTCGAAGCCAGTTATATTGATAGTCCAGCTTAAAAACTGTATCCTCGGTTGGACGGAAGTTGAGCCCCAAGGTAAGCCGGTTTTGGCTGTCTCCATCGACATCGCTGTCGAAGTCTACCAGTCCATAACGTACCACACCGGTGAAAACCGATTCCGGCAACGTCTTAATCAGTCCTTTCAGGAAGTGAACGTTGCCTTGGAGGTATAAGCCCTGCTGGTTCTCCGCTTGAAGGCCTATCAATGAATGCGGTATCTCAACTGAAGCGCGAGCGTACTCGCCCAGCAACTCGAATCGTTTCCACCTAAACTCTCCGTCTAAGACGAAAATTGTGAGACTTCTTTTTTCATCCACTTCGAGTCCATCAAGGGTGTGCACGTTATAGAGACCTGCGTGACCCGATACCCCCACCTCCACTGAAGGGTGCGGACTGACACCAACGCGACCCACAACCGCGGGATTCTGGTTGTTATCCTCAAAGTTCCCCTTTCCGGCTGGGATGCGTGTTCCATCTTCGCTTCCGATGAGGACACCATCATTAAATCCGTTGACGCCGTAGATCTCATACGTCAACCGAGAATTCGCCGATGGGTAGAACGCCCCGAAGAATCCCATCCCTGCTTCAGATAGGGCTGTCCCGATCATTTCCGTACTGACGAGCGGTCGGTCGGTTAAGTCGTTTGCGGGACTGTCGTGGGCGATGTTAAACCGTCCAAGGGGCGAAAGGAGAATCCCGCCACGGAAGGTCAGGACTTCGTGAATTTCAAAATCAACGACAGCGATTTCAATTTTGATTTCTTCGCCACCTTCTTCAAATTCCAGTTCGGAAGCGACCCGGACACGGTCTGTTACGGGGGTATAAGTGAAAAGATTGAATCGTTTCGACTCAAAGGTAACCTCCTCAGTAACACCTTCCTCCCGCTCGAAGCGGAAGTGCGCTTCAGTGTATCCGCCAAGGCTCGTTCCTCTACCCAGCTGCGTGATGTAGGGTTTGTCATAGATGCCCCCCTTGACAAACGGGCGAATCTCCGTATCATCGGAGGCCCCCGCTAGTTCCGCTATGCTCATCAATACAACGCCTCCGATGATTAACATACCTGAGAACATGACTAACAACAATCGACACACCATAAAATCAGTCCTTTCTAAAATAAGATGATTTTGATCTCATCCCCGTTGATTTCGACGGGATAGGTCGTGAGCGCACTTGAGGCAGGCCCCCGTACAACCTCGCCTCCCAGGTTGAAAGTGGATCCGTGGCAGGGGCACACCAGGAAATTCTTAGCTGGTCGGACATGACACCCAAGGTGGGTACATTTTGCCGACACCACCCGGAAGGTTTTCGCGTCCACCGGAATCAGGATAACCGGATCGGGTAGGTCAGGTGCCTTCACAACAACAGGTCTGTTGACGCCGGCCAGTTGCTCGAGTTCGGATCGAGAAAGGGATATTTGCCCGTCCACAACTGTCGCCGGGTAAGTGAGTGCGGCTGCACAGCCGAGTAACCCTCCAAGCGTAGCCCCAGCGGTACCAACCACCGCGCAGGTTAGAAATTCCCGTCGAGAAACTTGTGTCCCTTTGTTTGTCACTGTCGGTGCCTCCCTGTGCTATTTGATTGCTACAGCGATTCGAGAAAAGCAATGAGCACCTGTTGATCCGCCTCAGATAGTTTGAAAAATGCCTCCTTCGATTGTTGAGCCTCGCCGCCGTGCGGTCGGATGGCCTCTTTGAGGGTCATTGCACGACCATCGTGGAGGAAAAACGGCGTGCCGCCCGTGAAGTCCGCGACCAAGCGCGTTCCCCAGAGCGGCGCAGTCCGCCATTCGACACCCGTCGCGGAACCGTCGGGACGGTTATCCGCCAACTCACCACCCATATCATGGAGGAGAAGATCGGAATAAATATGAGCGTCCACCCGGTTCAACGAATCGATGGAATGAGGTGCCGTCCGCATCGTCGGGACGTGGCACGCGGCACACCCAATCTCCTCAAAGATTTCCTCTCCCTCCTTGACTTCCGAGGTAATCTCACCACGCTTAGGCGGTGAGAGCAGCCGCACATAAACGACAGCCTCCAAGACAGTTGACGCGGGAATCTCCGGATCTGGAACGGTGTCCCCGACAGCAAATCCCCCCGCCTGTGGATGAAAATTCTCAACAGGAATGAAATCGCTTGTGATACCGATGTCTTGGTGGTACGCCTCTGAAACCTGCTGAATGAGTGAGGAGACTTGCGCCTTTCGACTAAATCTGCCAAGTTGTTGGCCCGGTCCACCACCGACCTCTGTAGACGGAACGTAATCGGGTGCCGTAACCCAGTTAGGTCTGCCGGAAATTCCATCCCCATCGGCATCCGCCTCATCGGCGTAGGCCAAAATCGTCTCAACGGGGATAGCTTCGATGAGCCCCATCCCAAAAACGGGCGGGGGGAGTCGCCTCGATTTATCCACGCCATCAGGAATCACTTCGAGCGGGACACCGGGAATAGATCGGTCTTGGTGCTGAGCCCCTCCCATATTGATGGCAAGGTCCTCTCCTATGCTAAATCGGAAAAATGCCTGGGCAGGGGTGCCTCGGCCATCTGCGGGGTGGCAACTTTCGCAACCGGTATTATTGAAAATTGGACCTAGGCCTTCTTCCACTGTGAAGACCTTCTCAAAGGCCTCATCCCCCAGAACAAATGTCCTGTTCAAATCAAAAGGCAACCCATCAAAAGGCGTCACGAAATCGTCACCTTCGGGCGGCGGTTTCGTAAACAGGTTATCACACCCGCCCAGTCCCATGAGTGCAATCAAAAGAAGCCAGAATGGAAATCGCCGCAGATTCAGGAAGTCAAAACATCTGTACAATTTAAATCCTGCGAATTTTCTTGCTTTTTCCTTCATGTCATCGCTCTCCTTATCGATTTTGAATCTGCCAAAAAATTAGTTTCGGATATACTCATAAGTTATTCAGAGATTACTAATAATATTTTTAGGCATACCGAAAAATTATGTTAATTATACCTATTTTCTTTGACCTTTGTCAAGCGAAAAGTCTGCCAATTTGCTTTTGGACTTGACGGCGTGAATCTTCTGTGCTAAACTCGACACCGTTTTCAACTGAAGACTTCGGAAGTTTCCTTTGATAGTCTGGAGGGGCTCTTCCTTCCTTTCTGCCATTCCTCCCCTCCTAAACGCGAAAATTTATTATCGAAAATCCACGGAGCACTTGCCATGATGAAAATCGGCGCCATGTCTTTGAATGTCAGGAACACAACCGCTACCGCCTTTGCACAAATTGTCTATGACTTGGGATATGACATGATTGAGTTGCATTCGAGCGCGTTTGAATCTACCGACATTGATTATCTGCGAACGGTTAAAAAAGATCTGATGAAGAAGGGGTTGCCACTTGGATACATCGGAATCAGCAACGATTTTGGATGTCCGGTTGAGGAACATCCGGAGCAGATTGCGTTAATCAAGAAGTGGATCGATGTCGCAGATTTCATGAGTTGTCCATTGGTCCGCGTCTTCGCCGCATACCTCCGAGAAGAGCACGAAGATGAGGAGGCACTCTGGCCACCGATGATTGCTGGGTTCAAGGAAGTTGCGGAATATGGCTACGAAAAAGGAATTCTCGTCGGTTTACAGAATCACAATCACAACAATGTCACCCGTACCGGTGCGGATCTACTTCGTGCCCTTCGTGAAACGGATCGTCCCTACTTCACACACATCGTCGATACCGGACAGTACGCGGGTTCGCCCGGCGCGAGCGGCCACCGGGGGTCGGCTCATCCAAATTACGACTGCTACGATAGCATCGCACAAACAGCCCCTTATGCGGTGTACGCTCGCACGAAGTTTTATCAGATAGACAGTGGCGTGGAGGAGTGGCTTGACTATCCTCGCATTCTTGATATTCTACGCGGAATCGGTTATAACGGCTGCCTGTCGGTGGTTTACGAGGGTGAGTCCGATCGGGTAGAATCAATGCGGAAAGCGGTGAACTATCTTCGATCAATTATGTGAAATGCCAAATGAATCAGATTGTTGACCTGACAATGCCGATCGAGAACCACTTTCGGTGGCCGGTCGATCGGCAACTCAAAGAGGACTTCAACGCAGGTAGCACTTTCCAAGTGACTTGGGCGGGCTGGGCGGTTCATGGATTTACACATATTGACGCGCCGAGGCATATCGACCCCAACGGTCAGACAACGAGCGATATATCACTCAATCAGATTGTAGGCAGAGCGGCAATTGTCGATCTTACCGGCATCGAACCCAATTCAGCGATTACTGAAATTCAAGTCCGTGATGCCGGTGAGCACATCAATCCGGGCGACATCGTCGTGCTGAAGACCTGTTGGGACGAGGTCGCCTCGCCAAAGACGCCGGAATTCTGGACGACTGCGCCTTGCATGACCCGACCGGCGTGCGAGTGGCTCTTATCCCGTCAGATTAAAGCGGTTGGCTACGATTTTCCGCAGGATTATCCGATCCGCAAGCTGCTTAACAAAGAGGTCGCACCGATTTCTGAATTTGTAACACACGATGTGTTACTTCGCAACGGCGTGATTATGATTGAATACCTCTGTAACCTACGCCAACTGACGACTCCCTACACCCAACTCTACGCACTCCCGTTGAAGATTCTGGAATCGGACGGTGCGCCTGCCCGTGTGATTGCCTTTCAACCTGAGCTGTAAAAGAACGCCATAACTATCAGTAAGTACAATTGCTTCCCCTCCAATCTTCACAGGGGTACGCAGGGAATGCAGAATATGGAATCACATTCACACTATTTCAATCGTCAAGATTTCGCGCCGTGTGACACCTTGCATTTTCGTCCCGAAGGTGCACTCGTCGGGGACGCATCTTTCTTCTGTCAGGAAGACGAGTGCCATCTCTTCTATTTGAGCAAAAGAAATGACGACCCGCCCAGACTTCCTCGTTGTGAGCTTGACCACGCCGTGAGCACCGATCTTCTCCATTGGGAACTTCTGCCGCCGGCGCTGCTGCCGGGGCAGCCGGGAGAGCCAGATGATGACGGAATAGGCGGTGCGACGATAGTGCATTCCGAGGGACAGTACCAAATGTTCTACGCCGGCACGAACCCCCAAGTGATCTATCATGCCCGCAGCGATGACCTAATCAAGTGGGAGAAAGACTCTCCCCTGCGACCGATAATCGTTCCGGATCCGCGCTGGTACGTTTCCCACGACGCCCCTGTAGAAGACCCCTACCTGCTTACGGCGTGGCGAGATCCGTTTCTGTTCTACGATGATGTAGGCGAGCAGTATGTGATGGTCACCACCGCCCGGCTCAACCATGGACCGTTGTTGGAACGGGGCTGTGTGGCATGGACTGTTAGCAAAGACCTGAAAAACTGGGAGGTGAAACCGCCTCTTTACAGTCCTTTTATCGGGGCAGCCCTTGAAGTCATAGAGATTTTTGAAATGGAAGGGCGTTACTATCTGATCTTCTGTCATGGAGAGACGAACACCACGCGCTACCGGGTCGCAGAAAGGCTGGAAGGTCCCTATCTCTGTCCTGAGGACGACGTCCTTTTGCCGAACTATATGTATGCACCTCGAACTGCTATGATGGGTGGCGATCGTTACCTCGTGCCATGGGCCGCTGACCGCATCGGCGGTAACGATGATTACCAACCCGAATGGGGTGGAGAGGGATACGCTTGGGGTGGAGTGCTAGGAACTCCTCAGCACATTCGGTCCCTGCCAGATGGAGGAATCGGTCTGTTTTATCCAAACATCGTTGACCGTTTGGCAGGTCAGGCATTGCTAGATCCGAGTTTATTAGAGCAGGTACGCTCGGAACGGGGAGAGTGGAAAGGGGGGTCAGGGAGACTCTCCGCCGCCTCTTCTCAGGGGCTGGCACGAGGGATGCTTTCTGCAGGCGGAAAAGATTTTATTCTCTCCTGCGAGATAACGATGAAACGAGGTGCGGCGGCGGGCTTGATTCTTCGCGGGAGCGAAACCGGCGAAGCGGGTTACTTCTTGCGTTTAGAGCCTAGAGACGGTGTCATCTCGCTGTGGCGATACCCCAGACCATGGGTGGTCTCCCGCCCAATGGCGATGAAGATTACGATCGATGTTGACTATAATCGCCCCTTGGGGTTAAAAGTCCTGCTCCACAGACACATTTTAGACGTCTACCTAAACGACAGGCTAGTCATCTCGCGTGCTGTTCACGACTATAAGGAAGGGCGTTTCGGGGTTTTCATTGAGGATGCCGAGAGTGAATTTACCGCGCTCAAAGCGAATGAGCTAAAGAAATGAGTTTATCGGACAGTCTTTCGTTTTATCGCATCTCATGGAGTAGAATTTGATGAAAATTACTGACATTAAACCGATCCCAGTGCAGGTCGGACACAGAAATCAACTGGTGGTTAAAGTCGAAACAGACGAAGGGATTTACGGTTGGGGAGAATCCGGGGTATCGGGGCGTGAACTGGCCGTCGTTGGTGCGATTCAGCATTATCGCGAATTCCTCATTGGCCGCGATCCCATGCACATTGGCGGACTCTGGCAGGAGATGTATCGGAGCCAGTATTTTGAGGGCGGGCGTATCTTGACCGCCGCTATCGCCGCTATTGACATCGCACTTTACGATATCGCGGGCAAGGCACTCGGTGTGCCGGTCTACCAATTGCTCGGCGGGAAACAGCGGGATTTTGTCCCCTGTTTTGCCAGCACCTTTGCTGAATCGCTTGAGAAGTTGATTGAGGATACCAATTTGCTGATCGAAAAAGGTTGGAATGTCATCCGCACGGCACCAGTCCAAAACGGTGATCCAACGATTTTTGAGCCACGGGAGTCAATTGCCATAACCGCCAGTCAATTAACTCAGCTTCGGGAAGCGGTCGGTCCTGCGCCCGTCCTAGGTATTGATTACCACCATCGTTTGAGTGTCGCGGAAGCGGCATCTTTTTGCCAACGTATGCCTAGCGGCACCCTCGACTTTCTCGAAGAGCCAATTCGCGACCAGACACCGGCGGCGTATGAATCTTTGCGCCAGATGGTTGATGTTCCGTTTGCAATCGGGGAAGAAATCTCCAGCAAATGGGACTTTTTGCCTTATCTGGAACGGGGGCTTACCAATTTTGCCCGCATTGACGTCTGTAATGTTGGGGGATTAACGGAAGCAATGAAAGTGGCGAGTTTAGCGGAAATGCACTATATTGACCTAATGCCGCACAATCCGTTGGGTCCGATTTGCACGGCGGCCACAGTACATCTAGCCGCAGCAGTTCCCAACTTTGCCTGGTTGGAAGTGCGCGTTTCACCAACAGAGGAAACCGGATTTTACAATGAAGATTTTTTCCCGATGCAACCGAAACTTGAAGGGGATCGCTTCGTGGTGCCGGATACGCCGGGGCTTGGTGTTGAGTTCAATGAAGAGATGGGAGCGAATCAGGCTTTTACATTCTGGGAGGCACCGCACTGGCGGCGCCGCGATGGGTCTTACACCAACTGGTAGGTGCGGCTGATGACAACAACAATTGTCCGTGAGAGGAGGAACTGGTGATGTCAACCGATGACCGAGCCTTACACCGGATGGTTCGCTGGATTCACGTTACTGACCTACAATTGGGCTTTGGCAAGTCTGCTGACAATGACAATGATACTAGCACCCGGAGGCTCATTGAGCAGGTCGCGTCTGAAGAGGTGGATTTCGTCATCAATTCGGGTGATCTTATTCATGGCGCACACGCGGATCAGACACTCGAAACGATCGCGGAGTATTGGTCGGACTATCAGACAACTGTGAAACCTCTCGAAGGTAAGGTGCCCATTTTTTCTGCCCCGGGCAATCACGACATGACGCGTGAGGATAGGTCTATGGGACGATACTGCCTAGAAACAGGGCGAGCGGACCTGCCGTCGTACTACGCAGCGACGATTCAAGGCGTACATGTCGTATGTCTCGACGTCGTTTCAGGTCTGCACCGGGGAGGTTTTCCCAAGGGGTCTGCACAAGAGGCGTGGTTGAAGCAGGAACTGAACCGTTTACCTCAAGCCAGATGTCTCATTACGGTCGGTCATTATCCGATCTTTCTGTCTCCTGATTTTTACGGAAAGTTTTCGGATTCGTCCCTATATTATGATGAACGTACCGGGCAAGCGGGAGTTCTGCTTCCCATCCTGCTCGAAGCCGGGGTCGATCTCTATCTTTGCGGTCATCTACACACCTATGAGCGGACACGGTATGGCAAGTTGACCCAAGTAATGGCTGGTGCCTACGGGGTTGCTTACCCGGATCTGATGCCGTATAAGCCGAATCAGTACTGTCAAGCCCTAGACGAACGACAGTGTTACGTCCGTTACACCCTCACTGAAGACTCCATCCACGCTGAAGCACTATCGCTACAAGGGACGGTTGTGGATGCTTGGTCGCAGGCACTTAATCGGGGTCAACAGTCAGCAGTGTGACAACACCTCGAAGGCAGCGATGCTGAATCTGCCGCGCTAAATTCGACAATAACGTGCATTATACTGTAGTTGCCCGATTTATCAGGCTGTAGTTGCCTGATTTATCAGGCTGTAGTTGCCTGATTTATCGGGCGGTAGTTACCTGATTTATCAGGCTGTAGTTACCCGATTTATCGGGCGGTAGCAGCTGTATCCCGCGGCGATAAATCGCCGAACTACAAGATAGATGAACCGCCAAAAATTCATGGCTTACTGTAGTTGCCTGATTCATCAGGCTGTAGTTACCCGATGAGATTCTCGAAAGGCGGCGACAGAGCGAATATTTCATTCCGAATAGGATTATGTCATTTCTCAACAAATGAAAGCCATCAAAAATATACGTCTAAGAAATCACGATTACTCAGCCAATGGCTATTACTTCGTTACGGTTCTCACAAATTATCGGCAACCATATTTAACGAAAAATCTATATAAGTTGGTCAACGCCGCGATTCAAGAATTGAACAAATTAGACGGTGTAAAAGTAGACTACTCGGTCGTGATGTCCAATCATATCCATCTTATCTTGATATTGAGTGATTGTCCGCTCGAATTGGGTGAAATTGTTCGCCGCCTGAAAGCTAAAACGAGTCAGAAAGCCGGATTGAAGTTATGGCAACCCAATTATTACGAGCATGTGATTCGACACGATCAGGCACTGTCACGAATTCGGCAATATGTTATTAACAACCCTCACGCAGAGCAAATTGAATTTAGGGGTTTTTATGACAGCAACAAGCCTGACCCCAAAACGTAATTATTCTGTAGTTCGGTGAGTCATCGACGATAATGCCTCGATAAATACGGAAAACACCGCCTGATAAATCAGGCAACTACAGACCATATTCAATATTATTTCTGTCGGTCGGCGATTCATCGCCGCATCACAACGCTTCACGCATTCAAATGTGCAACTCTCGATTTATCGGGACGAACCCCTTGAGAAGCCGTTTGAAACTCAGGGATAACAGGAGGACAACATCATGAATGACATTGAACTGCAGCAGTATCTATTCGATTTACAAGGCTACTTGGTGATTGAAAATGTCTTGGATCCAGAAGAACTCACAACACTCAACCAGCTAATTGACAGGCAAGAACTACCCACACCGGGAAAGGTTCAAAGATTTGGTGGCGCGCCAGACGGATCGGGATTTCTCGATTGGGGAAAACCGTTCTGCGATCTACTGACCCATCAAGCGATTATGCCCATTATTCGATTCCGGTTGGGCGACTGCTTTCGCCTGGATCGGATCTACGGGATGTATATGCGTGAGGGGATGCCAAGAGGACGACTGCACGCCGACTACGGTGCCACCTCCACAACCTCTGACGCTCAACCGGGGGAATACTTCCCTTTCCGCGATAACATAGTCACTAACGGGTTTGTCGTCGTGACATGGGTGCTGTCCGATACAGGTCCCGACCACGGTGGGTTTTGCTGTATCCCCGGCAGCCATAAAAGCAATTTTAAGCTACCACCACAGATAGATCAGTCCCCCGAAGACGCACCGTGTGTGGTCATTCCAAACGCGCCAGCCGGTTCGGTAATCCTATTCACCGAAGCACTGACGCATGGAACGGCAGCGTGGCGCGGCAAGCACGAAAGACGGTCCCTGCTATACAAATACAGCGTGTCACACATGGTGTGGACCTCCCGGCGCGTACAACCACCGGCGAATGTGGAATTGACACCCCGTCAGGAGATTCTCTTTGGCGATCCCGGAGATCCGCATCGCTTCTTCCCATCTCTGTTTGAGGGATTTGAAAGTGAGCAAGCCGTATGAGCAAATCATTGGAATCGGCACTACACAACTTGGTAAGACAAGGGGTAGTTGCTTCGGACATCAGTTATTGCGGGATAACTAAAAATGGATACCAAATCCCCACCCTCCTTCATAAGGGTGCTTACGATTTTTCTGGGGATTGTCCCCGAATACTGGTTATCGGAGGGGTCAACGGGACTGATGGTGAAGTTCAGTTAGCCCTCGATGTAATTGAAACAATTACAAACGACTCCAACGGTTTCAACGCACTATCAATCAGTTATATCCCTTGCTTGGACTATGACGCATATATAGGCAATCTACAAGCCCCTGAAACTCAATCGAAACTGACGCACGGATTCCCCCCCGATGGAAACTACTTTTTTGACTCGGAAATACCGGAGAGCAGATATATCTGGCGGTGGGTATCCTACCAAGCCCCCGACTTAGTGATTGAGTTATCCCTTGGAGAATCAACTAGGATTGAACCCAACGAGGCTGCTCCTGTTTTCATCGCCGATATGGATATGGTAAGCCCCATTTCCGACGATAGTCTGATTGGAGCATTGGGACGGGAATATGAATCCAGTCCGGAATCGATACCCGGAGTCAGGATCACAGGAGCAAAGGAGCATGTCGTATCAAAAACAGTTGAATTATTGCACAAAGTGGTGGATTTCAGAGGCACAGATCAATCTTTATCGAGTCGTGGCGCAGCCGCAATCCGCAAACGGAGGGACCGAACCGCGCAAGAGGTGAGTGAGGCATTAGCGTCACAATTTGGGTACAAGCTAGATTCCCCGATTAACTACATCCAAGGGGTCGGTGTGAGCGGCAGGATTCGATTGGCGGAATCTACGAATCAAGCAGTGCCTGATGACATTTTTCAACTTGTCGATCCCTACGTTGATAATCCTTCCACCAGTTTTGGCGATGCCCCCGGTTCCGCCTCGCTTGCCGGGGCGGTATGGGCGGACGATCTGTTCCGAGTGACCAAAGACCCAAGATACAAAAACTATCTCTTAGATCTGACAAATCGGTTTGATTCCAGTGGCTCAAATCCTCCTGCCCCGGCGGATCCGAAATGGAGAACGGAGGATATGTTCATGCTTGGGTCAATGATGGGGAGGAGTTATGCGTTGACCCAAGAGGGACAATACCTAGACCTCCTGACCAATTTCCTCGTCGAAATGGGCACACAGCAGATCTCAGGGCTGTATTGGCACGATAGAGAAACCCCTTTTTATTGGGGCAGGGGAAACGGATTCGCTGTTTTAGGGCTTGCAGAGACACTGACCTATCTGCCACAATCCCATCCCCTATACGCCAATATACTTTTGATGTATCAGAAATTGTTGAACGGGTTGCTAAAATATCAAGATTCATCAGGTTGCTACCATCAAGTTATCACGCTACCGGGCAGTTATCAAGAACTCACGAGTACCTGTATGATTGGTTACGGAATTGCCAGAGGAATTAAATTGGGATTGTTGGATTCATCGTATCTCCCAACCCTAGAGGCTCTATGGAATGGGGTTAAAGCAAGGGTTACCGAAACAGGCGATGTAGTTGATGGATGCACAGGGACAGGCGCGTTAGAGACGGAACACGATTACATCGTTCGAGAAGCGTTAAGTGGCTATGATGACCGCACAGGTAGTCTGGCATTGTGGTTCGCTGTTGAGATGATGCAGCAAGATTCTTGGAAGAACTAATCAAAGCAAAACAATCCAACCATTCTGATCAAGAATGATTTTAATCAGAAAGGCGATCAGATGCCGGTCTATAAATATAAAACTTTTGAAGAGGCTGAAAGTGCTCTATGGAATTTCCATCCTGATGAAGCATATTTCAGTCAAGTGGCTGAACTTTGGAACTTTGCCAACAAACTCTGTCCAATTACTTACCCAAAAGGGATTTTTAAATATCGAAGTATAGAGGAAGCAAATAAACAGAGAGACGAATGGGAGTTAGCCCATGCAAAGAAGATACAGGAGGCAAGAAAACGATTCGCAACCAAGGAGGCAAACCGATGCAAAGATTGAACAGAATCATTGTTTGGGTAATTGTGTTGTTCCTTCAGCAGCAATTACTCGTTCAGGTATTTGCCGCTCAACCGGAGCGGATTACTGCGAAAGAACTTAAACGTTTATTAGATGCCAAAGAGAAGGTGACTCTGGTTGATGTGCGTGGCCAGATTCATTACAGGTTCGGACACATCCCCGGAGCCATTTCGATGCCGTTTCCGGATGGGATTGAAACGAGACACGAAACGCTTCCTCCCGATGGGCTAATTGTTTTATACTGAAGCTGACCGGCGGAAGCCACAAGTGCCGGTGCGGCACAAATGCTAATAGACGAGTTTGGTTTTCCCCCTGAGCGGATAAAAGTGCTCCTAGGGGGTTTTCCCGGATGGCGAGACGCGGGCTACCCAATTGAAATGACAGTGGCAGTTGAACCGAAAGGAAAACGCTTCACTCTATGGGGACAGATTAAATCAAAAAGCCGGAGGTGAGGCGCAACTCAAATGAACGAATATGATCTAACCATCATCGGTGGAGGAAGCGCGGGCCTTGTGCTAGCGGTGGCGGGTGCGAAGTTAGGGGTCAAGACAGCACTCGTCGAGAAGCACCGACTGGGAGGCGATTGCCTCTGGACAGGGTGTGTCCCGTCGAAAGCCATCCTCAAATCAGCGAAAATTGCCCACTACATTAAAGAAGCCGAAAAATACGGTATCCGCGTGAAAGACAATCAGGTGGACTTTGGGCGCGTTATGGCGTATGTTCGTAGCACCCAACACACTATCGAGCGTGAACATGATAACCCCGAACGATTCCGTGAAATGGGTGTAAACGTCATCTTCGGGGAAGGGCACTTCGAGTCGCCGACAACTTTTGTGGTGCAAGATACGGAGAACGACCAAACCCTCACGCTCAAGAGCAAAAAATTTGTCATCACAACCGGCTCCCGTCCAACTGCACCCGATATACCTGGGATGGATTCGGGCGATTATCTGGACAGTGAAAATGTTTGGGAATTAGACCAATTGCCCGAAAGGCTATTGGTGATAGGCGCAGGTCCCATCGGGATTGAGCTAGGGCAGGCGTTCCATCGTCTGGGCGCAAAAGTGACGATTGCACAACGCAGCGATCGGATCTTAACGAAAGAGGACACCGAAGTCTCCGAGAAAATGTTGAGTTACCTGCGAGAAGATGGGGTTGAAATCCTCTTAAATACCAATCCCGTTCAGATCGGCAGGATCAATGCCTCACTTAGCGAAGAATTCAACCCGGATATAGCGGTCTGGGAACCGCAAAATACCGCGCCATCGAAGGAGTATCGGGTCCAACTCAAAGCAGCAGATACAGGAGATGAGCGCGAAATCATCGTTGATCGAATCTTGATTGCGGCAGGACGGAAACCAAACATTGAAGGGTTGGAACTTGAGAAAATTGGCATCAAAATAAAAAAAAGAGGGATTGAAGTAAACAACAAGTTGCAGACCTCCGTTAGGAACATTTACGCTGCAGGGGATGTAATTGGACATTACCTTTTTACACACGTTGCGGCGTTTCAGGCAACGCAGATTGTTCGGAATATCTGCTTTCCTGGTTCTAGTGCGATTGATTATTCTGTTGTTCCCTGGACCACTTTCTGTGATCCGGAGGTCGCTCGTTGCGGACTCACCGAAGCAGAGGCCCGTGAAAAACATGGGGCGGTTGATGTTTTTAGAGTGGATCTAGACGATGTCGATCGCGCGGTCGCCGAGGGAGAGACGAAAGGGTTTATCAAGGTCGTTGCAACCCGCTGGACGGGTAAACTCTTAGGCGTCCACCTAGTGGGACCAAATGCGGGAGAAGTCATCCACGAATTGGTCTTGGCAATGAATGCCCGCATCCCGCTGCGAAAGTTGGGGAGCATCATCCATGTTTATCCAACGTTTTCGAGCATCGTTTGGCGGGTCGCTGGAAAGTGGTTTACTGAAGGCACACTTATCCAAACGGTACGCGGAATATTCAGGAAAGGGAATTAACTGGAGCCGTTGGTAGGGAAATTGCCCCTATATATTTCGACATTTACATGCGATTGTCCTGGAATAACTTTTTTCTTACTTTTTCTGCGACTGTGGTATAGTTCCTTGCCTAATGTTGCTAAGTTATAGTAGACAATTTAGAATAATTAGAAAGGATAATAAAAAATGAAAGGCACCATGTGGACACCAAGCATAACCATGCTGATTATTCTGGCACTTATCAGTGCAATCGGCTGTGCTGATGACGTAACGGGGCTCCTGCCAAGTGACGAAGAGGGCAGCGGCGGCAGCGACGAAGAGTCTGGGCAACAATTTACCATAAACGAAACTTACGACAACGTACGAAACGGCGCACGCTTAATACTCAACTACGACCCGAATACCAGTGCTTTCGTTGGAACAGTAGAAAATACCACTAACCAAACCTTGTCTCAAGTACGCGTTGAAGTGCATCTATCTAACGGAACAGAACTGGGACCTACCATACCCAGAGACCTTGCCCCAGGTGAAAAGATGGATATTATACTCGATGCAACAGGAGAGAACTTTAGTACATGGGGCGCCCATCCAGAGGTTGGCTCAGGTGGAGGCAGTGAAAGCGGTGAGCAAGGCGAAGGCAGCGGCGAACACGGAGGACAAGGAGAAGGTGGTGAAAGCGGAGGCGAACACGGAGGACAAGGAGAAGGCGGCGGCGAACAGGGATAGTCAGCTGACTGTCCATCCGTGTTTGGTGTGCCTAGGAATTTATAACCTCTATAGCTCAACCGTCAACTTATGTTAAGAAATGGTGCAACAGAAACCGAGTTTTTCCCAAAGATTCGGTTTCTGTTCCCATTCTGCATACTCCTTTTACATCAGCTACGACGAAACCCCAATGTTTCTAAGTTAGAAACAACATTTAGGTTTATAGTAAAATGAAAAACAATCCAGACAATTGGAAGGATTCTCAAATGAAAATCAACATGTGGATACCCGGTCTAGCGATACTTATTTTTCTGACATCTATTAGTAGCATCAACTGTGGATCATCTAACCCAAGCGGCGGCGAGGACGAGGAGTCTGGGCAACAGTTTGCTAAAGACGAAACTTACGACAACGTCCGAAACGGTGCTCGCTTAATACTCAATTATGATGCGAGTACGAGTACTTTCGTTGGAACAGTAGAAAATACCACTAACCAAACCTTGTCTCAAGTGCGCGTTGAAGTGCATCTATCCAACGGAACAGAATTGGGACCGACCACACCCAAAGACCTGGCCCCCGGCGAAAAGATGGATGTTACACTTGACGCAACAGGAGAGAACTTTAGTACATGGGGCGCCCATCCAGAGGTTGGCTCAGGTGGAGGCGGTGAAAGCGGTGAGCAAGGCGAAGGCAGCGGCGAACACGGAGGACAAGGAGAAGGCGGTGCCGAACACGAATAGTCAGCTGACTGTCTATCTGTGCCTAGTGCGCCTAGGACTCTGTAACCTTTATAGCTCAATCATCAACTTATGTTAAGAAATGGTGCAGCAGAAACCGAGTTTTCCCAAAGATTCGGTTTCTGTTCCCATTTTGACCCTCTTTTACATGAGCTGAGACGACACCCCAGTGTTTCTAAGTTAGGATTGACGTACTCCAAAAGCTGAAGCATTTGGATTCTTGTTAGGAATCCACTAAGGTCATTTGATTCTCCTGTGGGAGGGATTTCTCAATCCCGATACTTCACTACAGGAGCGACTTCCCGACCGTAACTTATCTCACCAAACCGACAAACAACCGAAAACTAAATAGCCCTAGGGAATCCACTTTCTTTCCTTGACAGTGTCTTTCCCCTATGCTACACTAGGGTGTGTTGACATCTGTGGTATAATAACGCTATGTCAACGAAACCTTGCCGAGTATCAATGTGGCATTTTTGCGACGTGCAGCGATGGTATAGTACAGTTTTGACAGCTGCTTTGTAAGTATGACACTCTCTTTGAAATTACAGACTATGTCAAAAACAGATGCAGAGTCGGCTTGAGAAAAGCTTTTCCGAAAAACTCAGGTTCCCATACAATATACTTCGCATGACTCGAGATAACTGTGGTATCTAAATTGTGTGTGGTAGATGTGCCAAATGAATTACGCTTGACAATGGTTCGTGTTAGCTCTTACCCAGTCCCGTTGAGATCCCAACGGAACCCAGACTATTGCGTGAAACAGCCATATGGTCAAACTGAATTAAATTCCAACCCCGAAAGTATCAAGGAGAAAGTCATGCACACCTATTTCTGCTACATCGTGTTTATTTTCGCTTTATGTATACTTATGGTGAGTTGCGGGCCGCCACCTCAAACCGGAAAGATGCCACCTATCCCAAGTGCAACCCCTTCACAGCCTGCTTCAACCATGTCGGCGACTCAACCTGCTTCGACGACAGGAGCATTGCCCGCTTCTGCTGCGGTTGATGTTACTAAGAAACCGCTCCTGAAAGCGTTCTTCAGAAATGAACCTGATGTCACTCGGCTTGAGGACCTCTATGGAACGACAAAAGGGACAGTTCAAAACCTCAGCATTGTATCCAACTGTAATGTGGATGTATTGAAAGCGTTTGTGGCAACAGGTTGGGCTCCCGTTATCCTATCGAGAAGCTCTAGTAAGGGGCGACTAGCAGTGGTTATGCAATATGATGATACCGACCAGCAGATTCAACTTGGAAATCCGCTTGGTGCACAGAGAAAAGGGCTAAACACTCGGGCTGGGCGTACCCTTGCTTACCCAGATTTTGAGAAGGAGTGGACAACTGGATCTGGCAGAACATGCGTATTGATTACCCCGAAAAAACTCAACGAGATGGACATACATGCTGCTTTGAAGAAGTATCTCCCCGAAGAGCAGGTTGCTCGAATTCAGGTGAGGAGTCGATAAAAAAGAGTTGGGAGGACTATCAAATGAAAGTCAATATGCGGATACTAACCATAATCTCGCTTATTATCTGGGCACTTATTAATGGGATCGGTTGTACATCGTCTAATAAGGATGGAGAACATGAAGCAAATGGTGAGACCGGGCACCTGCCAAGTCATGAAGAGGGAGACGGCGAAGGAGAGGAGTCTGGGCAACAATTTGCTAAAGACGAAACTTACGACCACGTGCGAAACGGTGCGCGGTTAATACTCGCCTATGATACGGCAACGAATGCCTTCGTCGGAACAGTGGAAAATACGACGAACCAAACCTTATCTAAAGTGCGCGTTGAGGTTCACCTATCTAACGGAATTGAATTGGGACCTACGACACCGACCGACCTTGCTCCCGGTCAAAAGATAGACGTTGAACTCAGCGCGGCAGGGCAGGACTTTAATAAATGGTCTGCCCATCCAGAGACTGGCTCAAGTGAACACGGCGGCGGTGAGGGACACGATGAAGGCGGTGAACATGACTGAAATGTCCTGTTCAGAGATGACAAAAATCTACACGATGAAACGAGGAAATTAATAAATATGGATGCAACCATTCAACCGATTTTGGAGAAGGTATTAGCCGGTGAACGCCTAGATTTTGATGACGGGCTGACCCTTTTCAAAAGTCATGACCTCCTATCAATCGGGGCAGCTGCCGACACAATTCGACAACAAAAGCACCCAGAAGGACAGATCACCTATATCGTTGATCGCAATATCAACTACACAAACTGGTGCTATGTCGATTGCGACTTTTGTGCCTTCTATCGCCACAAAACCGACCCCGATGCCTATGTGATGTCTAAGGAAGAATTGGGAAATAAAATTCAAGAGACAATCGATCTCGGCGGCGTGCTCATTCTCATGCAAGGCGGATTACACCCTAAACTGAAACTTGACTGGTACGAAGACCTCCTCCAGTGGATCAAGGCAAATTACAAAATCCATATCCACGGCTTCTCCCCACCAGAGCTTGATTGGTTCGCCAAAATCAATCGACTCTCCCTCAAAGAGACCTTGGTCCGTTTACGGGAGGCAGGCTTAGATTCGATCCCCGGCGGCGGCGCGGAGATCCTGACCGACCACGCCCGCGACGAGATCAGTCCGAAAAAATGTACATCAGATGAGTGGTTAGAGGTGATGCGGCAAGGTCACTACGTGGGCTTGCGCTCAAGCGCGACGATGATGTACGGACACGTCGAAAGCTACGGCGAACGGGTGGAGCATCTCCTCCGCTTGCGCGAGCTACAGGACGAAACAGGTGGCTTCACGGCTTTCATCTGTTGGTCGCTTCAGCCCAAGCACACGCGCCTCGAACATATCGCACCCGCGGGCAGCTTTGAATACCTCAAGACCCTCGCAATCTCCCGACTGATGCTCGACAACTTTGACAACTTCCAATCGTCATGGGTCACCCAAGGACCGAAGATCGGTCAAATGTCGCTTAAGTTTGGGGCAAATGACATGGGCGGTACGATGATCGAGGAGAACGTCGTTAGCAAGGCGGGGACGGTCTACTGTATGCCCATCGAAGAAATCGAGCGCACAATCGCTGAATTAGGGTACGTTCCGAAGCGACGAAACTTTTTCTATGAGACTATCAACTAATGCCTCTGATTCCCGCCGCCCAACTCAGAACCATCAGCACTAATATCTTCACCGCCATCGGTCTCAAAGCGGACAAAGCCCAAACGATCGCGAATTTGCTCATCGAGTCCAATCTCGCCGGACACGATTCACACGGCGTCTTGCGCCTGCCGCAGTACGTTCTGAGCATCCAGAGTAAGGCAATCGATCCAGACGTGGAAATTGAGATTGTCAGCGAAACCCCTTCCAGCGCGGTCATTGATGGCCATAGAGGATTGGGACAATTCATCGCCACACAAGCGATGGAAATCGCCATTGCAAAAGCGCAAGCACACACCATCAGCACAGTAAACGTCTACAACTGCAACCACATTGGGCGTCTTGCCGATTATGTGATGATGGCAGCCGAGGCGAAGATGGTTGGCATGCTGTTTCTTAACGGACATGGTGGAGACCACGGCGTTGCACCATGGGGCGGCACCGATCGGCGACTCAGCACCAACCCCTTTGCGTGCGCCCTCCCTACAGGGAAGGACAGTCCGATGGTCATTGATCTCACCACGAGCATTGTTGCTGGCGGGAAAATTCGGGCGTATCGCAGTCGTGGCGAACCGTTGCCCGAAGGCTGGATCCTCGATGCCGATGGGGTTCCAAGCACCGATCCCAACGCATACCTCGAGGATCCGCAAGGTCCATTACTCCCCTTCGGCGACATTGCGGGCCACAAAGGTTACGGGTTAAGCCTATTGACAGATATTCTCGCCGGTGCAATGTGCGAAGCGGGCTGCAGCCGGTCATCATCGCCCGGCGTCGGTAACGCCTTCTTTATCATCGTCATCGACATTGAGAAATTCATAGCACTTGCGGATTTTGAAGCCCACGTTGCACAGATGATAGATTTCGTCAAAGCCTCTCCAACCGCCCCCGGTTTCGATGAAGTCTCGATTCCCGGTGAACGCTCCGCACGTACCCGCCAACAACGGTTGGCAGAGGGCATCCCACTCGATGATACAACGTGGGAACGCCTCGTCGAAACCGCTCAAAGTGTTGGGGTTTCTGTCTAGAACGAATGCCCCGCGCTTAGCGCAATTAGGCAAATCTACGTAGATCCTCGTTGGCGTAAGCGGCAACCGCTGCATTCGCCTCCCGCCTAACTTTCAACTTTTCGACAACTTCTTCCAATCGCTCCGACGGAATTGTACATGTCATCTCGTCCGGCGACATCCCTGTTCGTACCCGGCTTAACATACACCCCGTACTAATCGCGAGTTTGCCCTGCTCTTTCGAGATCGGGATGATGTGGCATTGGGGTTTGCCAACGAAAACCGTATCACTAAGTCCGTCATGGATAACCATTGCCTGAAAAGCGTTCACCCGCAAAAGTATCACATCGGGGTCAATGGGGGTATCCGTTAAGGGCCCATAGGTGATGTAGTTCGGACGATCATTCACAAATGGAAGCTGCATCGCTTCTTCAGGCGACACCCACCCCACCTCCACGATGGCACCGACATCTCCGTTGTTCATGACCTCTTCCAGCGTTTTCAATCCGTGCGTGACACTCCCAACGCTACAGTTGTAGTGGTCTTCGGGTGCTGTCGTAAACGTCCGATCAACCGCATCCTTCCAAAAGACGCATCCCGCCGGAACTTTGCCGCTGCGACCATCGGGCGTGGGGGCTGGTATCTCACCCTCATGCACTGTCACCCCTTGAGGGGCTTCGTCAGAAAATGTGATGGCGATGGGAGCGTGCTTCAAGCCAAGCTCTCTATCTAATCCCTCGGCTAATAATTTCCAATCTTTGGTTGACATAAAGAGTATCCTTTTATTTAATATACTGTTGAGGCGCGAGCAGGCAGCAATGGGTGCTAGCAACGCCCACTCCTATGATTTTAGCCTAATCACTTATAACGAATTGTATTTTCTAATGAAGATATTTCAGACTTCAAAGATTCTAAATTCTTACCAAGATCATCTATCTCAGAAGTTAAACTCCCAGATTCTGACCAAGTACCAATCTTTGAACTCAATGAAGATATTTTAGACTCCAAAGATTCTAAATCCTTACCAAGATCATCTATCTCAGAAGTTAAACTCCCAGACGTTGACCAAGTACCAATCTTTGAACTCAATGTATCCACCCTTGAATTCAATGTGCGAATACTTGAATTCAATGTGTCCACGCTATCAGAAAGATTGTTTATAGCTCTAACCAATCTAGTCGTATCACTACTATCAAGTGCAGAACTATAACCCATATAAGACATGAAAATAACTACAAACAAGGCTATACCAAACAACAATTTATTCTTCATTGAGCGATCACCTCCTTTTGCTTATATGGTTAGGAGTTACGCACTTCAGATTGTAGTTGCCCGCCTGTCCCGATAATCGGGGATTCATCAGGCATTGAGATGAATCGCCGAGATACGGGTTCTCCCCCTTTTAAGGGGGAGTTAGAGGGGGGGTGGTTCAACGCAGCGTAAGACTTTGAGCGTTCAGCTGCGTAAGCCCTAATGGTATCAAAACGCAACAGAATCACAGGGCTGTCAAGTCCAGAACTACTTATTGCATAATTTTTATCCCTCAATTCACTGTTGTTCTGTCCCTCACTTACTGCCTGTCCCGCCAATGACAATCAGGAACGCACTATCTTCGCTAGCATAGACAGCGTGTAGGATGTCAGCCGTGAAGGTAATCGCTTCACCTTGTTCCAACGTACTCTTCTCAGCACTTGTTGTAAATATGATACTTCCACTAAGCGTGATAACGGTGGCGGCGGCAGGTGCCTGATGCTCCTCAAGCGTAGTTCCCGCTTTGAGGGCAACCAGCACGAGGGTCATTTCACCCCCGTGAGCCAGTGTCAACGAGCTACGCCCTGACGTGGCGGCTGTTGCTTCTTCCATCAGCTTTTCAGCCATTGATATAAGCGGAAACTCTTTAATCATCGATATGTTCAGATCTACAGGTCTGTAGGGTCGCTCAAATGATGTATTCATTATAAAACCTCCGTTGATTGAATGCTGCGCTAAGAGTAGACTTCCCTCTGTCTGCCCGTCGTTTATGTTTTAGGTTTGGCGCGCTTCTCCAAGATGAGTTGCGTTCGGTCCTCCCGTACCAACATATCGAAAAAACGTTTCGCTGCGGGATAATCTTCGGGTGGGATAATTGACTCTTTGATAATGAAGTTAATTTCGTAACGAATCTGATTCCCCTCTAGTTTGTACTGTCGCTTCATACTGGCAAAGCGATTTTCCAGACGAACATCTTGCGGGAACGTCGCCGTCCATCCCTCCGGCAGCACAATCCAGATTGTTTTCTTCATCTGCATCGGGTAACTCAGATCAAGCGGGTGTTGACGTTCAGCCGCTGCAAAAATCTCCGCATAGTCTGAAAACTCATCGCTTGGCAGCGGAAACATCAGGCGATTACCAATCGGCTCGGCGTAATTCTCGACGGTAAAAGCAACGTTGAGCTGCACCGGCACGTTGAGATCTTCCAAATCGGAAATCTGCACCGAATCAACTCGGACACCGGGAAATTGCTTGCTAAGTCCAACGGCGAGGGTATCCTTCCACGCACTCGGCGACACCTGCTTGTATTCCAACCGCGCTTCGACATTGTATTGCCCACGGGTATCAACCCGCATGGTCCCCTGAACCGTCCCATCTTCTGTCAGCGCGATTTCTGTGTCAACGATTAACTGATTGGATTCCGGTGTAGAGATGGGAATATCAACAAATTCGCCCCGATCGTTTCGGATCACGAATCCCTTTCGTCCCCTATTCCGTGCAGGGAGATCGCCGTAGCTGCAGGTATTAGCAGTCGGATCGAGCCAAATATAGCCGCCATCGTCACGAGGAATCGCAGCAATCAGGTGGCTAAACTGTCCGAGCGAGGGGAGTTCAAAATCAACGCGTTGATACGGCGCGGGATTCAGCATCACCGGAAACGCCTCAATACCAACCAGATCAAGCATCGCAATCATCAAGGTGGTTTTGTCCTTGCAATCGCCGTATCGGACACTGAGCACCTGATCGGCGGGTGTGGGTTGATATGCACCTTGCCCCAGTTCAATCCCCACATAGCGAATCTGCGATGCCACGAAGTGGTATATCGCTCGAATTTTGTCGGCCTCCGTGAGAAGATCTGCGGTGAGTTCCTCGACAGTTTCCTCAATCGCTTGATCAACGGTGTACCGGTCTTTTGCGATGTCTCTGTACCAATTGTAAACGGCATCCCAAGATTCTACAGACGAATAACTCAAGCGTGGCACAATATCGTTGGTCGCCGGCATATTGTACTCCGTCTTGAGGGCGGGTGTCTCACCGTAGGTCCAGAGATACGTGCTGGTTTCCCCTTCGTGTAGTATCTGGGGATTAAGTTGGCAATGAATCGCCTTCCACTTGAAGTCCGTCTCTTGGGGTACACGCAAAGCATAGGAGGATTGCAGGATCGGATCTGTGGATTGAAAACTGTAGCTACCCCAAAACCACGAGGTGCTCCCAACCGAATCCGCTCCTGCATCTTCAAGCGTAACTTGATACTCAATACACACACCCGGTTTGAGGGCAGGCATTGAGATGACCCGCCACATCGAATCGGAATAGAGGTTGTAGGAGAGCAGCCCCGGCGGTGTAACATCGTTGAACGCCTCCTCCGGCGGCTCAACAACAGAACCATCGGGGGCGATAGTCCGTGCCACGTTGACAGTGATATATTGTGCCGTGGGAGTGTGCGGGATAGCGATGTCATCGTAGTTCTGCACCCCTCTCTCTGTCAGAATCTTGACCACCTGATGGGAAGTGTAGCGGGATTTCCCCGACGGCGTGACTTCGTGACTAAACTGGTTGAGCAGGATAATTGCATCAGCATCAGGATAATCTGCCGCATCAGGAGCAGCAGCGATGATCCCTTCAATGTCAATGTCAATTAGATCCACAGGTGCAAGGTCAACAACCATTCGAGCAGATCGATCTAACTGTTCAAGTGCTTGCAGGCGCGTCGGAGCGAGGAGATTCTGTGGATCTATCTCCAAAATTTTATGGTACTGGAGCTGCGCTTCGTAGTAACGTCCACGCGCTTCATAAAGAGAAGCAAGATTTTGGCGGGACCAGATATCTTTTGGGAAAAGCCGGATCGACTCCCTAAATTCGGCGATGGCTTCGCCGATGTCCCCTTTTTCCAAGTAAATCAAGGCGAGATAGTTACGCAGATTTTTGCTGTCAGGTCGTGCAGATTTTGGATCAACCTCTACCGCCTTTCGTAAAACCCGTTCAGCGTCGTCGAGCCTGCCTAACTGCTTGTAAGCCAAACCGAGATGGTTGAGCGCGTACAGGTTATGCGACTTAACCTCCAAAGTATCCTCGTAAACCTGTGCCGCAGCTTCATAGTTGTTCAGTTGCTCATAGATGTAACCCAAAGAATTACGCGCATCCATATTCTTGGGGTCAAGTGTTACTGTAGCGGCGAAGGCGTCCCTCGCTTTTTCGTATTCCTCCTGTTCAAAGTAGAGCTTGGCGATTTGGAATTGGACCTGACTGGCATTTGGCTTAATCGCTAGTGCCGCTTGATAGGCTTCAAGGGCAGCCGTCAAGTCTCCATCTTGGAGTGCCAAATTTCCTGCCGCTACCTGTTCGCGCCATTCTCTATTTCGTTCGATCAGCGGATCGACAATCACTTTTTCACCGGATTGACTTCGACTGAAGATTGAACAACCGCTCAACAACAACAGGATCGCAATCAGAGAAATGCTTGCTTTGAAATGTCGAATTGCCACAATTATTCTCCTCGTATAATCAGCACACCAACTTTGCCCGTAATACCTCTTTCACGTTTCACGCATCACGTTTTACATGAGTCCACCCATAAGTTTACCAAAAAGTTGCCCTAACATCAATGATATTCATGCAGTCCTCTTTGTTGCTTGAGACGATTACGACGTTTTGATGTGACAACATAAACAATAGTGTTGATAAGTCAGTGTACTTTCCGTCTGATGAACTGTTCAGATTTTGGACGATTCAGTTCGCGAGAACAGATTGCGGACATCCCTCAAACCCGTGTCACATCTGAAGATTTGACCTAATTCAAAGTGTTGGCATGGATGTTGCCCCAAACAGAGTGAAGCTAAATGATTAACACTGTGTATACATCATAAAAAAAGAGAACTACATCACTCGACAAGCGGGTAGCACTAGAGAATAGACTAAAGGAGATACTTATGCGAATTACGCTGCTGGTGGCTTGCCTTTGGCTTGCCACCAACACCCTCAACGCAAAAATTGTATTTCGTTCTAAACGGGATGGCCGAAACGAAATCTACACAGTGAACTCCGATGGAACTAACCCGACACGGGTTACACATGACCCGACATCTGCTCTGTCACCTGCTTGGTCCCCTAATGGACGACAGATTGCTTTCCATAGTAGACGAGGCAGTCAAGTCGTGCCTGATTCTAATATTTGGGTGATAGACGCAGATGGGAACAATCTCCGTCAATTGACGCATCACCCGGAATGGGATAACTATCCCGACTGGTCACCGGACGGTTTACAGATTGCGTTCGACAGCGATCGATTAAGTAAGGAAGGGGAACCACCAAGAACTGAAATTTACGTGATGGACACCGATGGGGGTAATGTCACGCAGGTAACGGACTTAGGCTTTGCATCAAAACCGAGGTGGTCGCCAGACGGGGAATGGATATTGTTTGAGGGAGATATTGACCAAGGGCGAGGGATTTATGCGATTCGCCCAGACGGCACGGATTTGTGGCAGGTCTCTGAATCCGTCCCCGGTGCAGCCTTGTATCTGGGGGGATGGTCACCGGATGGGAAACGGATTCTGTACAAGGGATCCATTGGTGATGTACGGAATTCGTTTGTAATCATCGCTACGCTGCAACCCATCGGGCGGGAGAGGGTGAAAAGATGGGAGGAAGTGCCGCTTCCTAACCCGAACATGCCGGTTCAAACGGTTAGTTTCGGGGCGGATGGCAAGTCAATTCTCTTTGGTGGTCGGGTCTGGGGCAGATGGCAGATCTTCCGCTTCCGACTGGATACGCACGAATTGATACAATTAACTGATGAGTTTCAAAGTGATTTGGGACCGCGGGAATGGGATCCACGGCTACCAGTCTCACCGCAGGGACTGGCTCCAACGCGTTGGGGGGAGATTAAGTCTAACTTGCACCATTACCGGGGGATTGGAAGGGGTTCTAGAGTGCCTGTTCCTTAACCGATAGGAAAGCGTAATTAGTAATTGCGGTATCACACCCTTTTTCACGGGTATGATACCGCTTTTTTTGTGCTCACAACGCACCTGCTTTCGATTATCCGTAGATTCGACACGCTTTAGTGGCTAATGGAGGCAACATTGCCAATACTGCCCGGCAGCTAGGACTGAACCGACGTTCTTTATACCGCCGGCTGGAAAAATACGGTTTCCGATAAAAAAATGGTATAATGTTGATGATGTCTTTGGCTAGTGGGAGCAGATAGGGAACCTCCTCGTAAACCCGCGCCATGACTGAATAGTTGGCATAATTTAGGTTGTTGGCATGGGGCTTGCGTCAAATAGGGTGAAGCCAAGTTAGCAACACTATAAATACTTGGTGAAAAAGAGAACCACATGTTCATCGGATATGTGAATCAATTCAGAAGGTTGATGATTCTCACCCAATGGAGTGCCAAAGCATTTCCAACAAATTAGAGAAGGCTTCATCATGTTAAGTTTACGTCCTGTGCAAGCAATGATTCTCACCGTTTTGACAGTTCTACTGATTTGCACAGATGCTAAGAAACCAGGTGGGGAGTGGGACTTTTGTTTTGTGGAATAGGGTGTTAGATTTAACCGAGAACGATGACATTTGAGTGTATTAACATCAAAATCCTCACCATACCAAAGGAGCCAATATCATGAAAAACCTAGTTGATTTTATCCGAGAACCGATAATGATAGGGTCAGTTGTAATAGCTGTGCTGATAGTGATAGGTGCGTATCTTGGTAGCCATTATTATTATGGTGGTGGTGTTGAAATACTTGAGATATCAGACACTTCGGCACTTGCCCCAAGTCAGCCACGAAGTGAGACACAATTGGAATTAGACTTCGATGGTCTTACAACAGAGCAATCGGAATCCAAAGAAACTCAATTAGAATCAGACTTGGCACCACAAGAGGAAATATCCATTGAGGAGTTCTTAGCGGAACTATCTGATGAGGAGAAACAATCATTGACGGAAGAAGTAGCTGACGAACTCCCCCGCGAATCAGTGTTCGGTCTAGGTCCACTCCCCGATATTCCACCTGACTTTCCACGACAGACTGTGTGGGATACTCTTGAGCGTTCTAGTCGGGCTACTGTAGGACATGAACTCATCAACCGAGTCCTTATCAAGTATTAGAATCAAGGGGAAAAGACTGGAGCAGGAGTTCGTAGTGGGAAAAATGGCAGGGTATACCCACTATTCAAAGACACTGTTTATGTTAGATGGAAAGAAGATGAAAATGAGGATGGAAGTATTTATAGGTATGTATCAAGTTACTTGTGCCATGGCTCTCTCGCAGATTATGAAGAATCAGTAGAAAATGGCACCCAACCGAGCTGGCTGAAAGTTGTCCTTCATGAAGATGGAGGCGTTGACCCGTATTCATTTCTTGACTTGCCTTGAGCCTGTATCATGGGATCGTTCTGCAAGGCTCCAGCCGCTGCAGAAAATGCGGTTTTCAAAGGTGAAACGGCAAACAATACTGTTACACTCAAATTGTGGGGAGGCACAGTGAGCGACCAGACAACAATTGTTCTCGGCAATCCATCATTCTCAATGAACGAAAACGTCTTATTGTTTCTTCGTCCTGGACGCCGTGGAGATTTCAACGGGTTTTTACGGTTGGTCGGTATGGCGCAAGGAAAATACCGAGTGGAAAATGGTGTTGCCAAACGCGATCTGCAAAACATTGCTTTCGTGGGTCCAAATAGACCCGAAACGCTCGAAGAGCAACCTCTAGCTGATCTGAGAGCAGATATAGCTCAAGAAGTTCTGAGGCAGGACGATCAAAATCAAGACCAGAGGTAGGTTTTCTAGCACCAAGCTATAAAAGGAGCTTCCTGATGGATGCTATCTCTAATTTTCAGGCAATTGCTATTCGGATGTGGCTGATGATTGCACTTTTAGGTGCGGGCTGTGATTCATCTCCTGACCTGTTGAAGGCAATTGAAGAGTATCCGATTATTATTACGGCAGAGGATACGAACAGAGATCGCTTGGATGAGCGCTTTGCCGAGTTTATGGCGACTTACAGCTTTCTTCGGAACGTGGAGCGAGATCCACTCTTGGGGACTTTAAGAAGATTCAAACAAGACAACGACGCGCATCCCAATGAGTCGGGCGATCCAATCCGCCTGAGACCAACACGCCAAAGGTGGAGTGAAACCGAGCTGATAGCAGGTGCTTATCAGTTTCTCATCGAGTGGCAGGAACTTCTCGGTCTAGACCCAGCAACCCTCGTAGATGCAGAAATTTCCTATGGAGGTGGCAGCTTTAAGGGAGCGGGCTATTATTACATCAGGTTCGAGCAGCGTATCGATAACTATCTAATCGCCCGTACCAGTGGACTCGGTGTGACCGATGACGGTTTACTTTGGAATATTAGCTGTCGGTTTCTTCCGAATGTTGCTTTGCCCCGCGTCAAGGAGTCGCCCTCCTCAAGTACACTGAAGAAGGTGAGAGAGCAACTTATCGGACGGACTTTGACGGAAAACCAACACTGTGGCGAGTTGTATGTGACCCCAGACACATCAATCAAGTTCAAGGATCTCAAATTATACGTTCCGAACAACCCTGACACGCAAAATTTGATCAAGATTCGTATACACTACCGTTTCACTGTTCAGAATCCCGATAACCCATTGGTTTGGCGAGCTACCTTTGATGCGGTCACTGGTGAGTATCTCGGAGCCGGCTATGACTTTGGTTGTCGATAAAGGAACGGTTTTGTAAACGTCATTGTATCTCCACATTGTTAGTATCCACCCCTAGTTGGAAGATTATCAAATCAAAGGAGAATTATCATGTTAGGGAATAGAAGATTTAATCTGTATATTTCGATGATGAGCTTGTGGCTGTTGATGTTATCCACCCCTGTGTTTGCATACAGGGTACTGAAGCCTTCGTCTGCTATAACGAACCCTGTTGGCACAAGGTACTATCCTAACCCTAATCCCGTTGCCCTCAGCGATGGCGGTCCCTTTATACATTGGAGCAGTCCGACAATTACTTGAGGGGTGTGCATCATTATTGTCTGAATCAGGATTCTCAGGATTTAAGGATTTACAGGAGGCTATGACTCAAGTTGACACCTATGAGTATCCACGGAGAGGGCATAATTGTTGTCTGAATCACCGATTAAACAGATGACTCAGAACCATATGTGAAAGAACCCGTGCAAAGAAACCGAGTTTTGCCGAAAAAACTCGGTTTTTCTGAGCCGTTCTGCACTTTCTTTTGGTATGAGCGAACCCATTATCTACTTATGCACACCCCTCAATTACTTTCAAAAAGAATTCAAGTGGTACTGATCAAGTCAACAATGAGTTTACTGATATTAATAGTGCTTTTCAGGCTTGGGAAAACGTATCAGCGATAAACTTTATTGACGGTGGAACCACGAGTGCGGAGAATAATCCATCAGACGGGCAGAACGTGGTTTTCTGGTCTGATGATTTTAATGATGACGTTATCGGGATTGCGCTAATTTCATATTACAATAGCACCGCCAGGTTTATTGACGTGGATATTGTGTTAAATGATAATGAAGACGTAGTGCATTGGGAAGCAACAACAGACCTAAATGCAGACCCAGTAGAGTGGCGGGTTAAAGATATGGTCATTCATGAAGTTGGTCATCTCCTTGGATTGGGCCATAGTGATGCTTCGGGTGCTGTTATGTATATAGATCATAATGTGTTTACGCTCCGTGCCGACGATAAGGAGGGCATTGACTATCTCTATGGTGGTGGCACTAATGATACATTGCACGTTCCAGATGTTTTCCAAGACGTAAGGGAGGCATTAGAATTTGCGACTTCGCCCCAGACCGTGGAAGTTAAATCCGACGAATCTGTCAAATTAATCGGTGTGCATCCAAGTAATGTCGCTACAGTAAAGGCAGGCGTAACACTCGATATAAAACCCGGTGCAATTATCCTGCTAGGGCCTAGCGAGCGATTAAAAGTATCTGGTGGTTTCAAGGTTGAAGGCAATTCGTCCGACCCAATCAAATTTAAGCGACGAATAGCCAGTTCAGCATGGTATAGCATTTCTATAGAGGGGGGAGTGCTTTATAATTTCGATTGGTGCGAAGTGGATGGTGCTTCCTACGCTGGCTTAAAAATTCATGGTCCCGCAGGAGCTTCGAATATCGCTAATTCAACATTTAAGAACTGCGGCGACGGTATTCAAATTTCAAACGCTGATACCGTGATTCACGATACTGATGTTTACGATAATAATTATGGGATCCGCGTCATCGGAAACAGTCAGCCAAATCTTGGATATAGCAACAACGGAGACAATAACATCTATGATAATTCGGTGTGGGATTTGTACGTCACCTCGTCGAATGATTTCAAAGCGGAAGGAAATTATTGGGGCACGAGTACACCTGAAGATGTTATCTATCACGGAAACGATAATGCGAGTTACGGGACTGTTGACTTTAACCCGTTCTCAACCGGCTTAGCGGCACCGCCTTCGTTAGTAAAGTTCCCCGTAAACCCGCCCCCTGCAGCCGTTGCTGCCCCAATGGTAACAGCAGCGTATCAGAACTTTCCCAACCCGTTTAATCCAGAAACATGGCTGCCCTATGATCTTGGGGAGGAGGCGGAAGTTACTATCACGATTTACAACACTTCGGGTAATATCATCCGCACCCTTCCGTTAGGGATACAACCGGCAGGGAAGTATACCAACCGAAGTAAAGCAGCATATTGGAACGGGCGGAGCGATACTGGTGAATTGGTTTCAAGTGGCGTATACTTTTATCGTTTGAAAATGGGTGACTACCACGCCACGAAGAAATTATTGATTTTGAAATAGTATCAAATTGCGTAAGCGTTGGAACAGCACCACAGAATCGTGGAAAATACCAGCACTGTTCTATTCGTTGACCCCTACAACCCCGGGCACCCTAAAGCGTAAGACTCCTTAGCGGTATCACCTCCTTTTTCAGGGGTATGATACCGCTTTCTTGTGCTCATAGAATGTTGTTCCGATTCCAATCCCGCGATCTATTTTTTCACAAACTGCTTCCCCGGCAGCTGCTGAACAACCCCCTTCAACTCAAGCATGACTAGCAGCGAAGAAACCTTCCCGATCGGCAGCTGCGTAACCCGCGTAATCTCATCAATATGGACGCTATCGGCATCAATTGCTGACAGCACAGTCTGTTCATCAGGAGTTAGATTGGGGTCTACTTTTGCCTTCGGCTGAGAGGTAGGGGTCGATCCCTTTTGGGTTGATTGAGGGGGAGCAACCTTGTCAGACCGCTTTGAAGGAGGGGGTTGGCGGGTTGTTTCGGTCGATTCTCCTCCCAAGACCTTCGTGTAGTCTTGGGGCAACGCATCAAGCAGGTCATCAACGCTATTAATCAATGTCGCTCCCTGATTGATGAGGGAATGGGTGCCTCGCGATACATTGGAAAAGATTTGCCCCGGCACAGCAAACACCTCACGTCCCTGATCAGCGGCGTGGCGTGCCGTGATGAGTGAACCGCTCCGCTCAGACGCCTCAACAACAAGCGTGCCTAATGTTAAACCACTAATCACGCGATTGCGGCGGGGAAAGTTGTTTCCACGGGGCGGCATCGTCATTGGGAATTCAGAAATCAATGCACCGGACTCAATGATTTCCGTTGCAAGTGCTCGATTCGTTTCCGGATAGATAATACTCAAACCACAGCCGAACACAGCAACCGTGCACCCACCGGCTTCAAGGGCACCACGATGCACACAGGTATCAATACCGCGAGCAAACCCACTCACGACAGTTATACCGCGTTCTGCAAGTTGATGGCTCAGTTGATGGCTTATCGTTTTGCCGTATTCGGTCGGGCTACGCGATCCAACGATTGCGATGCTCGGTGCGTCCTGTAGGGGAAATTCGCCTATGATATAAAGCAATACGGGCGGGTCATGAATCTGCTTGAGGAGGGGTGGGTAAGCATCGTCATTGATAGTGACAATATGGCATTGATGCTGCTCGATTAGCGCGAGTTCCTGCGCGAGAGGGGCGTGCGATCTACCGTCAATCAGCTGTTGCCGAACATCGGGAGTCAACCCATCAATTTGGGCTAACTCCTCCGATGTCGCAGCGAGCGATTTCTCCGCAGATCCAAAAGCCGCTAACAGGCGTCGGATGGTATGGTTTCCGATACCCGGAATAAGGTTGAGATGAATAAGACTTTTCGTATCAGCGGATAACATAATCTGCGAATTTTACTGTTCCGTTGCCGGCTGTGCTGCTTGTTCTTCGGGCGGCAGGGCATAGTACACTTGAATATCGCGGATCGGCTTAAAAATGTCAACCTCTCCACCGCCTTCGCCTCTTGTTCTGCGCTTCTGCCCTCCCACACGCCGGGATTCCCATTTTTTAGGGACCTTCAGACGCAACCTATGGGTGTGAATTGGCTCCGGTAACTGTAACTTGAACTGATCTTTATAGTGATTCTTAACATCTCTAATCGTCTTCCAATCCCCGGATTCATCTACAACTTGGACTTTAAAGAATTCAAGTTTCCCTTTATCTGCTACCACAATGATGCGCTGAACAGGCTGCGGTTTTGCCCATGTAAGCGTTGCCTGCGTAAAGTTCTCCTCTTCATCTTGGTCCGCCTTGGTGAGTGCCTTCGTTTTCTCGATAATGAGCCTTGAGGTCTCTCCAACTGAAAATGCGTTATCATCATTCAGTTTTGAATCCTGACACTCCGCAAACGGGGCGATGTTCTGACTCCACTGCACCGGAGGCCCACTTGGACCCAAACACCCCAGTGTGGAAACCAACCCCAGTATTAGAAAAGCTATTCCTACAAAACGCATATCTTGCCTCCTTTGTTTTTGGTAAATAAAAAGTAGAATGTGAAGCGTGATAATCTACTGATCGCGCCCCACCTCTATTAATCCTATTTCAACAGTTGATCAAGCTCCGCTTCGCTTTGATCCCCTGATCCCACTGCTTCTTCTGCACGTGCTACTGTCGCTGATTGGTAGCCGTATAACTCAATTTCGTAAATCTTGGCTGGTGCGCGGCGATTTCCGCTCGCCCAAAAGTTCTGTCTCCGTTGACCCCGACGAAGCGACGCATCGTCGGTTGTGCCGAGCACGCGGATACGGATTTTGTCAGTGAGGAACGGTGCATTCACCGACAAGTCAATTGGATTAGATTTGACATTATTAACCTCCTTAACGACGTGCCAATCCTCGCTCCCCTTATCCGCATATACGGTGAATTTCTTCAAATTGTCCGAATGAATAACAACCCGGCGAATCACCTTTCTTTCGGGGAGCATCACGATTGCCTGTGAGGTCGGAGCGGGACCGAAATTGTCCTGTGAACCTTCACGAAACGCCGTTTCCCCAAACGTCCTGATGTTGCCATCAATCATCTTTGCATTCGTTGCCCTTACCCCTGTTATCGAAGTATAATTCTCGCTCCACTCCTGCTTCGCTACAATTCCACAACCAAGCACAAAAAGAAAATAAAGGCAGATGGGCAATAACCACAAATTACGATCCATCGTTATACCTCCCCTTGAAGCAACAGCACACAAATCACCGTGCGATTTACCTAGCGAACCCCTTTGATAATCTTCCAAGTTGTTCCAGCCCGACTATCTTGAAGTTCAACGTTGAATTGCTCTAACTGATCGCGGATTTTATCCGCCGTTTCCCAATCCTTGCGTTGCCTAGCATCCTCACGCACCTCCAAAATGAGACTCATCAGTTGCTCTGTCAGAGCTGCATGCGCATCGCTGGCAACTTCCTCCTCTGCGTATATGCCAAGTACACTACAAACCTCAACCAAACTTTTGTATGCTCGACTTAGGACGCGTCTTCTCTCATCCGAAGAAATACCTTCGGCTGCGGTGAGAAACTGATTTACCTCGCCGACAAACTTAAAGATCGCCCCCAATGCCCCAGCGGTATTAAAATCCTCGTCCATTGCAGATTCAAAGTTGCGATGCATCGTATTGATAGATTCGAGGGTGCGCGTCGTGGCTTCGGCATCGTTCAACGCCTCAGAGACATCCCCATCCGCATCTCGATACGGTCTTAGGGCATCAAGACAGTTATTCAACCGTCGAACAGCACTGCTCGATTCAATCAAGCTGGTTGGGTTATAATCTAATGGATGGCGATATTGCGCGGAAATCAGAAAATGACGAATCGCTTCAGGTGCATATTGCTGCACAGCATCGTGGACAAAGATGAAATTGCTCTCCGACTTACCCATCCGTCGTCCATCAATCTGCAAGAATGCCACATGCATCCAGTATCGAGCAAAGGTTTTACCGGTCGCCACCTCGCTCTGGGCAATCTCATTTTCATGATGTGGGAATATGAGATCATGCCCACCGGTGTGAATATCAATCGTTTCACCGAGGTGCTTCATCGCCATGGCAGAACACTCGATATGCCACCCCGGTCTGCCCTTCCCCCAGGGGCTATCCCACCACGGTTCCTCCGCTTTCGACCTTTTCCACAGATCGAAATCCCGCGGATCTTCCTTGCGTTCATCAACCTCAACGCGAGCACCGGCAAGCAAATCCTCCGGCTTGCGATGAGACAGCTTTCCATACTCCGCAAAGTGGTTAACGCGGTAATACACGTCTCCATCGATCTCGTAAGCTGCCTGCTTGTCAATTAACGTCTGAATCAGGGTAATTATCTCCGAAATATGCTCAGTCGCTCTCGGATGAACATCAGCCGCACGAATGCCTAGCTTGCTGGAATCTTCAAAATAGGCATCCACATATTTCTGAGCGAGTTCGGAGGTGTCAATCCCTTGCTCATTTGCACGATTGATAATTTTATCGTCAATATCCGTCAGATTTTGAGCCATCGTGACGGCGTAATCTTTATATTCAAGATAGCGACGGACGATATCAGAAATTAGAAACGTGCGAGCGTTACCAATATGAAAGTAATCGTAGACAGTGGGCCCGCAACTGTACATGAGAACTTTTCCCTCATGCAACGGCACAAATTCCTCCAACTGCCTTGTGAGGGAGTTATAAATCTTTAATGCCATCAGTTTTCTTTCTAATTTAGTTCCCGATCCAATCGGGAACTGAGGTCTTATTCGCTAACACCTACCTTAATTCACTGAGACAAACAACAGCTTCAGCGGCAGCGGCTTTTCCTTCGCCAATGAAGCCGAGTCCTTCCGACGTTGTCGCTTTGACATTCACCCGATTGCTTGAAATATCTAGTGTCTCAGCAAGGCGTTGGCGCATGGAAGGGATATAAGGTGCCAGTTTTGGACGTTGCATAATCACCGTGCTGTCCACGTTCTGAATCGCGTAATCTGCAGCAATTAATGCCTTCACTCTACCGAGCAAAATTAGGCTATCAATTCCGGCATACGCCGCATCCGTATCGGGAAAATGTTGGCCGATGTCACCCAGACCTGCTGCCCCTAGCATTGCATCGCAGATGGCATGGGTCAGCACATCTGCATCGGAGTGTCCAATCAAACCTAACTCGTATGGGATCGTTACCCCCCCGAGTATCAATTTACGATTTTCCCCCAATCGGTGAACATCGTAACCAATTCCTACACGCATGGTGGTTTATAGACCTGATTTTTTATCCCTTGTTCATCAACGCTTCAGCAACGATCAGATCCTCCGGAGTCGTGATCTTCAGATTGCCATAGCTTCCCATGACACACTTTACCTTAAGCCCCAGCTGCTCGACCAGTGCTGCGTCGTCAGTCAACTGAATCTGTTTTCGCTGGGCATGTCGGTGGGCTTCGATCAATAAATCCCTCCGAAACACCTGCGGTGTCTGTACCGCCCAAAGTTGGCTCCGATCCGGTGTATCAACGACAAATCCGTCCCTATCGGTGATTTTGATGGTATCCTTGACAGGGACTGCGGCGACCGCTGCTCCCCAATCTGCTGCCGCTTCGAGACAGGTAAAAATCATTTCATCGGTCACAAAAGGGCGGACCCCATCATGGATGACAACGAAATCCGTATCATCCGGAAGCACTTTCAAGCCGTTAAAGACAGAATCTTGGCGTGTTTCGCCACCGGGAACAAGCCCAGCAACCTTTTGGAAATCGTACGGCTCAATTACAGCAGATCGGCAAGCGTCGAAATCCATTTCACCGACAATCACAAAAATCGCATCAACAACGGCACTTTGATCAAATACGCCGATCGTATGCGCAAGGACCGGTTTGTCAAGAAGCTCCAGGTACGGCTTCTTAGTACGATGACGGCCCATCCGGCTTCCGCGACCAGCTGCGGGAATAAGAACGCACGTCCTCTGGTTCATCAGTGTCCATTTCATCAGTCTTCGTACGCGTAAAAATCATCCGACCAGCGGTTGTCTGCAATGTTTGGGTAACAATCGCATCAATTGTCTGTCCAACATATTGCCTACCATACTCAACAATAACCATTGTCCCGTCATCAAGATAGCCAACACCTTGGTTCGGTTCTTTTCCTTCACGAAGAACGCGCACCTGAATAACCTCACCAGCAACGACGACTGGACGAACCGAGTTTGCAAGCTCGTTGATGTTAAGCACCGTCACACCCTGAAGTTCAGCCACCTTATTCAAGTTAAAATCATTGGTAATGATTTTCGCCCCAATTTCTTGAGCGAGATGAATCAACTTGGCATCCACTTCTGGAACTTCGGGAAAATCTTCTTCAGTTACCTCAACATCGATGTCAGGATTGTTTTGCATCAAACGTAAAATCTCGAAGCCACGTCGTCCTTTGTTGCGACGAAGTAGATCGGAAGAATCCGCGATGTGTTGCAATTCATTTAAGACAAATCGGGGAATCACAAACACCCCATCAATAAATCCTGTTTGACAAATATCCAAAATCCGTCCATCAATAATCACACTCGTATCCAAGACCTTAATTGTCGGAGACTTGGATTGTATCCCGTGTGTTGTGAGGGAAAACAGTGCAAAGGCATCTCGCCTGCGATAGACAATCATTGTCCCTGCATAAGCACATGAAAGAACAACGCCCCCCGTCAATACTGGGCTTATTGCGCCAGTCGTTGCTCGAATAATATAAATAATAAGACTAGCTACAATCAAACCGAATGTCAGGCCAGCGAAGCAGGCGAAAAGATCTCGTAGCAGTGGGCGCGGAATTGACAATTCAATTCCCACTAGAATGATAGTAACAAAAAAACCTGTAGCGCCTCCTGTGACATCGCCGATGATAAATCCCAACGCTGCACCAAATAATGTAAAAACGATGCGGATAATCCAAATTTGCACCCGAGCCACCCCCTTTCTTATAATGGTACATCTAGTACGTGGATAACTCAAAAATCACATTGACACTTCGCAAGCCCCCTTTCCTATAGCAGCGCACTTAGTGCACCGTAAAGATCTTTGACACCAACCAACTCAATATCTTCCTTCAATTCTAAGCCTTTACGATTGGACTCGGGGAAAACCGCGCGATCAAAACCTAACTTTGCGGCTTCCAGTAACCGTTTCTCAATATGCACAACGGCACGAACTTCTCCACCTAGACCGACCTCGCCAATGACAACAGTCCGTGGATCAATTGCTATATCTCGGTGACTCGACGTTATCGCGATGGCGGCACCTAAGTCAATACCCGGCTCATCAACGCGCATCCCGCCTGTAATATTGACAAATACATCCGAATCACCAATGTCAAGCCCAATCCGTTTCTGTAGGACTGCTATCAACAGCGCAATACGTTGGCGATCTACCCCTGCTGCCGTGTTGCGGGGAAAACCAAAGTTTGCAGGAGAAACCAAGGCTTGGAATTCCAGCAGTAACGGACGGGTGCCCTCAATGCTCGATACCACCACTGATCCAGAGGTATTCTCCTGTCGCCCACTGATAAACAACTCTGACGGATTCTTAACCTCGACAAGACCACGACCTAACATCTCAAAGATCCCGATTTCGTTGGTCGAACCAAATCGGTTCTTCACAGAACGCAGAATGCGGTAGATATGCTGCTTCTCACCCTCAAAATAGAGAACTGTATCAACCATGTGTTCTAAAACACGGGGACCTGCCAGAGAACCCTCTTTAGTTACGTGTCCAACGAGGAGAATTGGGATATTTTTACTTTTTGCGATAACCGATAATTGCGCTGCGCTCTCACGAACCTGTGCTACGCTGCCCGGAGCAGATTGTAATCCGGGGAGGTAGACTGCTTGAATCGAATCTATAACAACCATATGGGGATTGAGCTGTGTGATATGTGATTCGATCTGCTCCAAGTTATTTTCGCACAGAACGTACAGCAGATCAGAGGTGATGCTGAGCCGGTTTGCCCGCAGCTTTGTTTGGGCAACTGACTCCTCGCCTGACACATACAGCACTCCCCCATACGCACGGCTCAACGCATCGCTCACCTGTAACAGTATCGTCGATTTACCAATTCCCGGATCGCCACCGATCAGCACCACAGACCCCGGCACAATCCCGCCACCAAGGACTCGGTCAAATTCATCAATCCCTGTGAGTTGCCGGTCTGATTCACTTGAACTAATCCGCGTGATAGGCGCAGGATCACTTGCAGGCTGCGCTGCAAGTCGGGGATGCACAGAAGCTGCTTCCTCGATCTCCTCAACGAAGGTGTTCCACTTATCACACTCCGGACAACGACCAAGCCATCTGATAGAGGAGTGACCACATTCCTGACAAACAAACTGTCGACTCTCTTTTGCCATTTTAGGTATTCGTCCCAGTGTCTAAGCCAGTTTTACCAGTTTTTCGACAAGAACCGAAGCCCTGCTGTATAGCGGATATTACCCGATGTCAGATCTTCCGCACCGATAATAATCTGTCCGTACGGAAAAAACCGCCACGCCACCTCTGCACCAAGTTCTGGATTTTTGCTGGTCAGATGTGTGCCCTCTAAGCTAATACCAAGTCTCCGGGAGAGCAGCCACACATCAAATCCCAAGCCAACCTTTGACCGCATGAACCCAACACGACCTCGCAGATTGTCTGTGAAGTCATAGCCGTATTGGAAGTCCAGCTTCATCTCCTCTTCACGCGTTCCTAAGCCAAGTCGGTATCGCTGCCTATCCGAGGCAACTAGCAAAACGCCTAACTCGTTGTGTAGACTCTCTTCAAGGCTTAAATACCTGAGTTCGTAATCCCAACCGAATTCAGGTATCTTGAATTGCTCCGAACCCTGATCTAACCTCCGAGATAGGTCCTGAAGTGCGAGCATTGTCTCATCTGCGGTTTTCATCGTATTCCGCACTTCATTGAGCGCGTCCGGTTTATTCAGCAACTGAGCGACGCTGCCATCCCCATGCTGCACGGTATGAAGCAGTTGATCCACATTATCGCGCAGTCCATCCACCCCTTGAGTTGCATTGGTGAGGCTTTCGAGCAGCTGATCAACTTTGGGCTTTTCAGTCGCAATAACCGCTTGGCTTTGCGCAATCAGATCCGAAACGCCAGCAGTCAATTCAGCGAGATCTTGATCTAACTGCTGAGACAGTTGGCGAAAATTCGTAGCACTCGTCTGTAAGTCAGCAATTACTTGTTCCACAGGGGAGGAGTTGCGATCTACCAAATTAAGTACCGCTCTATTAATATCGCCGATCTGACTGCTGATTAGTAAGGCATCGTTCTCTAATCTATCCATCAGGCGATTGAACCGTTTGTAGGTTTGCCCCAAGCGAAAATCGTTCTCCTGTGCGATACGATTCAGATTTTTTACAGCTTCATCGGTAACTCCAACTACCTCCGTTAAAGCGCGGCTGGTTTGCTCAATGAGTGCCCGCATTTCCACAATGCCCGCGCTAACGTTCTCTTGATTCGATTTTATAAACTGATTTGCAGATTCAAGAAATTGAGTGCCTTCGCGAACAATGTGTCCTGCTTGTGTAGCGAGCTCCGAAAGGTCAAGCGGATCTTCCCCCGTCAGTGGCAGGTCTGTCGGCTTTAAATTCGGACTCCCAATGGGACCATTGGTCAAATGAATATACGCTTCGCCAACAAAACCGATGACCCCTACTTTTACCAGACAACCTTGGCGGAGTCTTTGAAAAGCGTCCTTGATCCGCATCTGAATCTCAACGCGAGTTCCATCCTCGTTGAGTTCAACACCCGTGACTTTGCCGACCTGTACACCGGCGAGTTGAACCTTCGCACCAACGCGGAGATCGCCAGCATTATTAAGGTTGACTCGTAACAACTCGCCACTTACGCTCCAAGGGGAGTTAGCGGCATTCACTATCAAAACCACAAGGAGAACAATACCAATGATGACAACAAGCCCTACCTTGAGCTGCACACTCCACGACCCCATCAATCACCTCGCCTGTAATTGTCAATTCTGATGATGGTTTTCATTCGCAATAAATTGCTGTAAAACCGGGTTATCAATCTTCCAAATTTCATCTGGGGTTCCGTGAGCAATTACCTGACCTTGGTGTATCATTGCCATCCTTGTACCGACTGAGAACGCACTCGCCATATCGTGCGTAACAACAACAGAAGTTACTTGTAGCTTCTCATGCAGATCTCGTATGAGTCGATTGATTTCTAAGGCTGTAATCGGATCCAATCCTGTCGTCGGTTCATCGTATAGTATCACTTCTGGATTGCACGCAATAGCGCGGGCGAGTCCTACTCGCTTGCGCATACCCCCACTGAGCTCTGCCGGCCTCAGGTGCTCGGTGCCATCAAGCTGGACTAAATGCAGCTTTTCGGCAACAATTTCGTCAATTTCACGTTTACTGAGTTTCATATGCTGGGAAACCATAAACCCAACATTTTCCCCAACAGTCATCGAGTCAAAAAGGGCAGCCGATTGGAAAAGCATGCCGAGTTTTCGACGGGTACGGTTCAAGGCTTTTCGTGTGAGCGTGGTGACATCTTCGCCATCAATCCAGATTTGCCCTTGATCCGGCTTCATTAACCCGGTAATCATTTTGAGCAGAACACTTTTCCCGCACCCACTCTGTCCCATAATGACCAATGTCTCGCCACGAGGGATGTAAAGCTCAAGTCCGGTGAGCACCTCTTTATTTTCAAAGTTTTTCCAAAGATCTTCAATCCAAATCATTTCATTTACGGCAGAGTCACGGCACAATTAGGCGACGAGCATGACGCTGATAGACCTCGTCCTTTATTTCGTTCCGCCGGCTATTGCAACCCCCAAATCGTGTAAAGCAGATGGTTCAAAAATGCATCCAGAGCCAAAATGGTAACCAACGAAGTTACCGCTGAACCTGTTGTGGATTTGCCAACCCCTTCGGCACCGCCCGCTGCAGAGATTGTAAACCCTTTATAGCAACCTATCGACGCAATCGCCATCCCAAACGATGACGCTTTGACAAGACTGATAACAATACTGTTGATAAACAAATTTGCTTGGGCTAGTTTAAGAAAAAAGAGACCATTCATATCAAACAGAATAATGGCTGAGAGATACCCACCAGCAATACCAAAAACAATCGCAAACAGGGTCAGGATCGGCAGCATGATTGCACAGGCGAGAAAACGGGGAACGACGAGGTATTTGACCGGGTTAGTTGCCATGACCTCAAGGGCATCTATCTGTTCGGTCACCTTCATGGTGCCAAGTTCCGCCGTAATCGACGCACCGATCCGCCCGGCAAGTACAAATGCGGTGACCATCGGTCCAAGCTCTTTAACGACAGATACAGTGACAAATCTACCCAGTGTACCTTCTGCTGAAAGCTGGATAAGCTGATGGTATCCCTGTGTCGCCAATACCATGCCGGTAAAAAGTCCGGAGATCAGTACAACCGATATCGAATTGACGCCAATTAAAAACAACTGGTGAACCAGCAGGCTAAGTTGAAATGGACGCCTAAAGGCTAACGACCAAGTCTCCCAAACCAGCATGGCTGCACTCCCAATCCCAGATATCCAGTTTAGGGCTCGACCGCCCAAAAAATCGACCATACGGACTAACAAGCTACGCGAATCGTATAGGGTCTGACGTTGGATAGAGGATTGGTCATTCATAGAGGGACATACGAAATAAAGGTCGCAAAAAACCCAAGGCTGCCTACGTAAGGGTCAACTACCCTACTGATAGGAACTGTTGGCAAATCGCATCTGCGTTTTATAGAATTCCAAAATGATTGTACCTGTGCGGCCATTGCGTTGCTTTCTGATAATCAGTTCAGCAGTTCCTTGGTCATCCGCAACTTCATCGTAATAATCTTCTCTATATAAGAATGCAACTAAATCTGCATCCTGCTCAATGGCTCCAGATTCCCGTAAATCGGATAACACCGGGCGCTTATCCGGGCGTTTCTCAACCTCACGACTCAGTTGGGAACACGCAATAATTGGCGTATCCAACTCCCCAGCGAGGGCTTTGAGCGAGCGTGTAATATCGGAAACTTCTTGTTCACGTCCAGTATACCGCCCCGAGCCCCTTAACAGCTGCAAATAATCAATGATAATCACCGCAAGGTTATCGTGTTCACCTTTCAAACGGCGACCCTCTGCACGCAACGTCTGTACAGTCACTCCTCTTGCATCATTAATAAAAATTGGCACGGACATCAAGCTACTGACCGCCTGCGTCAAGCCTGCCCAACTTTCTTCCACCAAGGCTCCTATACGAAGGTCACTAAAGTTGATCTGGGCTTCAGCAGCCAGCATCCGCATTGCCACCTGCTGCGAGGGCATCTCAAGGCTGAATATCGCAACCGGTAGTTCCTGCTCAATAGCAATATTCTGAGCCATATTCAGTACTAACGTACTTTTTCCCATGCTAGGTCGCGCCGCAATAATAATCAAATCACCGCGCTGCAACCCCGAGGTCATCAAATCGAAGTTGGTAAAGCCCGTCGGGGTACCGATATACTGAACGTCCTTATTAAATAGGTTTTCGATATCACCTATGGTCTTTTTGACAATAGGACCAATCGGTACAAACCCTTGGTCATTGTCCGCTTGACTAAGACGAAAGATTGTTTCCTGGGATCCATCTAGAACATCCCGAAGTTCTTGTTCCTGGTCACGCGCCAGATTGCTGATCTGCTCGCTTGCCTGCACCAACTGCCGGCGTGTCGATTTCTCTCGAACAATCTGTGCATACAGTTCGGTGCTTTCCGTTTCGACAACCCGGGCTTGTAAATCGTAAAGATATAGATCCCCACCCGCTCGATTGAGTGCGTTTTTTCTGTCAAGCTCATCCGACACAAGGAGCGCATCCACCTTGCTATGGCGCTCATAAACCGCAAGAATCGCCGCATAAATGAGCTGATGATCCGCAGTAAAAAAAACCTCCGAAATATGACCGAGGATAGCAATCACGCGGGGAATCACTGCGCTATCTACCATCATTGCCCCAAGCACAGCCTGCTCCGCTTCCCTGTCGTGAAGGGGTTCCGTAGTTTTGGTATTCATCGCTCAACCCCAGAGTTTATGACTGGTGGAGTATGTTCGTCAAGCCGGCTCTTCACGAACAACAACAATCTGAATATCTGCGGTAACGTCAGCGTGAAAGCGGATGGGAACCATGAAAACACCTAGCTCTCTAATCGGTTCATCTAGTTCAATATTCCGCCGATCCACTTCAATATCCTGGCTCGCGAGTGCATCTGCAATATCCATCGAGGTAATAGATCCAAAAAGCCGATCGTTTTCCCCGGCGCGCCTTTGGATTGTACAAGTTACTTCTGCGATACGGCTTGCGAGTTCTGCAGCCCTTACCTTCGCTTTTTCACCTTGGGCTGCTATCAATCTATGCTCATGTTCAAGCAGCCGCCGGTTTTTCTCTGTTGCTCGAACTGCAAGCTGCATGGGGATGAGATAGTTACGTGCATAACCATTGGCAACTATTAAAATGTCCCCCTCATCCCCAAGCGTTTCAACTCTTTTTTTGAGAATAACTTCCATAAAATGCCTCTCAATTTTTATGACTAAGCATATTTACAATGTGAGTCGGAAAACTATTACGCGTAGCCTTTCACCCATAATAATCTACAGTTGTGTTGTAAAAGGCACTAAGGCAATGTTGCGCGCACGTTTGATGGCTCGTGTTATCTCCCTTTGATGCTTCGCACAGTTTCCCGAAACCCGTCGCGGCAGAATTTTACCGCGGTCCGTCATAAAATTTCTGAGTATTTCAATACTCTTATAATCAATGAAATCTACCTTATCCGTACAAAATCGACATCGTTTGCGACGTCCCCTTCGATAGGGAGTTTCACGGCTATCTCTTAAGTTGTCACGAGTATCTCTTGATCGGGTATCTCTTGATCTTGTGTCACCACGTTGTTCCCTTGCCACGATTAGTCCTCCAATTTGTAATACAGAAGAAAAGCGGGCATTCACCGCGCCCGCTTTTCGTTCCTAATGTTCGTTAAGTTTATGTAGCGGTTAATCTTAGAAAGGAATATCATCGTCAGTCGTAGACGGTGCCTCTTCTCCTGAAAATTGGGTTGATGAGGGAGCAGCTGCGGGGGACGCTTGATCGTAAGCACCACCACCATCACCATCGCCATCTTGACGACCACCTACAAACTCAAATCGATCGACAAAAACGCTATGTTTACTTCGTCTTTGACCATCATCAGTTTCCCATGTTTGCAATCTCAAGCGACCTTCAACCAATATGGGACGACCTTTTTGAAAGTATTCGTTGATGATTTCAGCCGTTCTACCAAAAGTCTCAAGATCCACGAAACAAACTTCCTCTTTTTTTTCTCCAGATTGACGATCTGTATACGTTCGATTCACAGCCAGTCCCGCATTAGCAACTGCTGTTCCACTTGGAAGATATTTCAACTCCGGATCGCGGGTAAGGTTTCCCATGAGTATAACCTTGTTGTAGCTTGCCATGATTATTGTCTCCTTATGCTTTGGCTGATGCTATACTCCATCAGCCATATCAATAGCATTAAAAATATTTATCATCGTCTTCGTCTTCTCTCCCAATATTTCTAAAAGAACGAGTACCTGTCGAGTCGCTTCTTTCTTCCTGTGCTGCCGACGGATGGCTCGGAGCAGGTGGGGTTAGATCCCCTTCAAATTGTACAACGATATGCTTGATGATCCGTTCCGTAATTCGATAGTGACCATTCAGTTGAGTTGCAAACTCAGGGCTACTTTCAAACACGATCAACACATAATAACCATCATTGTACTGCTTAATTGCATAAGCGAGCCTTTTCTTCCCCCATGGATCTACCTTTAGAACCTTACCTCCACCAGATCCAATAGCTGTCTTGACGCCTTCAATAACGTCGTTTGTTTGGCTTTCATCTAGATCCGGATTAATAATAAAAATAGTTTCGTATTGACTCAATGGTTTCGTACCTCCCTTTGGACGAATGGCTCCAATCTAAATTTTGACTGATATTTACTCGCAGAGAAAAATCTTCTGCATCTCCCTCATAATAACAATACCAAAATTCATAATCAGTCAATTATGGAGCAGAGATTGGCTACATTATATCATAATTCGCTTGCTTTATCAACCGTTTTTAGTTGGACATAGAAATATGTAACAAAGTCTCTCGTGGAGCAAGATTCAGCCGAGACAAATGCGAAAATGGTAGCTGATTCTGGATGAATCCGAGTAAAAGCAGATTCCTGTGGACAACATCGGACGCGTTGACTATAATTTGTGTATGGCTATGACGGCATGGATTAGTACACCATCCTTAGTCGAAAGGAGTACTCACAATGTTATCCAAAATCTGTTTCTGCCTTGGTATTGGGCTTTTGCTCATTGCCGCGAAAGGTATCATATCCAAAAAACTTCGTGAAGAGTTTCCTGCCCTTCAGAGGCGTCTCCCCCAACTATGGACACGCTCAAAGTTTGTTGCCTCTACAGGAGATGTAACCTTAGCAGCCTTGAAGCAATACGTTGAAAGTCAGAAAGGAGTTTAACGTTGAAAGTTGTGCGAACTGGCGTATTAAAGATTCAATCACAACCACTATTTTCTGAAATCAACGCGGCAAGTGCTTCTGTTTGGAATGAATGTCTCCAGTTGATGGAATGGTATCAATGGCAACGTGGCTATCCCCATGCTCGTGATGACTTTTGGATTGGACTCGATTGTGAAGGTTGGATGGACAAGAATCTATCAAAGTCCCACCCCCTACACTCCCAAAGTATCCAGGCTGTCCGAAAGCAGTATTTCAAATCATGGCAGTCCTATTGGCAACTCCGTAAGAGCAATGTGATTGAGAATCCTAAACCCCCACACAAAAAGAAGGCTTTCATGACAACACGCTGGTTAAAGTCTGCCATCCGCTTTCAGGATGGCTCACGTTTTGGCAAGCATGTTGTGCTATCCATGGGAAGTGGACAACCCGCATTAGACGTCCCACTCCCACACAGTTTTGATATGTCAAAAACAGGTGCGATTGCTACGATTGACTTGTGCTATAACTATGGTCAATGGGAACTTCATTTCACCTACAACTTTGAATTGGAAATTACAGAAGTGGGTAAGAATGTCATGGGTGTAGATATGGGTGAGATTCATCCAATCGTCTGCCATGATGGACTTCATACCTATATTCTCAACGGACGGTATATCCGATCGCTATACCGCTTGAGAAACAAAGTGATTGCTAATTTTCAATCTAAGATTGACAGGTGTAAACGAGGCTCTAAACAATGGTGGCACTTAGTTAAGCGGAAATGGAAACGTGTGAATCGAATAGATAATCAAACCAAAGATGCCCTCCACAAACACACCAATACATTCGTCCAGTTGTGTCAAATCCACAACGTTGGGGTGGTTGCTATCGGTGATTTAACTGGCATCCGAAACGATATTGACTACGGTAAACGTGCTAACCAGAAACTACATCAATGGGCGTTTGCAAAATTGACAGACATGATTGTTGATAAATGCAAAGCCGTTGGAATCAAGGTCAAGAAAGTGGACGAGTCATATACCTCGCAAACATGCCCATCTTGTGGAAAACAGCATAAGCCATCTAACCGTAACTACAAATGCAAGTGTGGATTCGAGTACCATCGAGATGGTGTCGGTGCAATCAATATCCGTAAAAAGTATCAGGGATGCCTTGGCACCCCTGTAGAGGCGGCCATGGCACCGCCCGTTGGGATTCGCTTAGAAACCCAATGTTGCTCTGCCTGAGCAGAGAATGTTCGCTGGACGAACAAAAGAATCTCCGTCCTTTAGGGCGGAGAGTATGTCAACAGTATATGTCGCGGGAAAAACCTGTTTATGAAGTCGAAGGGTTTGCGCGGGTAATGGAATTGGAAGTGTGGGGATACCCAATAACAACAGGTCAAACGGCGCAAAAGTTGGCTCAAGTGCTCGCCCCACAGGCAGATGTGCCACCGAGCGACGAGGAGTTGATAAAGATGGTGTTAAAGCGATATGAGGAGGGATACGACAACGCCAATCTTGAGAAGGTCATGTCTTGCTTCTCAGCAAACTACAATTCCAGTGGGCGGACATACAATGATATTCAAGCCAAAGCTGCTGATTTTTTCCAAAGACATCATCAGATCAACATGACATTGACAGAGATCAACATCCACCGGAATGTAATCGATGATACTGTCGTTGTCAATGGAATCTACACACTCCAGTATACACCGAAAAACAATGGAAAAGCCGAACAGACTTCTGGTGCCCTTTCGTTGGTCTTAGTAGACACGGAGGAGGGGTGGAAAATCATCCGCGCTAATTAGCCAGTACGGAAACTTTCCCAATTCGTCAAGGATTAGAGCCTTCATCGTCCCGGTAGGGCACAAGAACATCATCGACCATCAGGGTTCTAGGAAACCACGAGACAACTTTGCACAGCACCTCATCAAGCAAAGCATCAGGACAAGAAGCCCCCGCGGTCAGGATAATATCAACGGGACTGTCATCAGTAGAGTGCATCGGCAGCCAATCGGTCGTTTCGCACACAGTTTTTGCGTGAATGTCCCAGTGACGGATCGACCAAGGCGATTCGATCTCCCCAGCGTCGCGGACGAAGTACGTCGGCACTTTAGCCTCACATAACTCGACAAGGTGGCTGGTGTTGGAGGAATTGTATCCACCCACCACCAAGGCTAAGGCGCCACTGTCTTCGATGAGAGCGAGCGTCGCGTCCTGATTCTCTTTGGTCGCGTAGCACAGCGTATCCTTAGTATCGGCAAAATGTTCGTCAACACGTTCCGCACCGTATCGGTCTACCATCGCCTGCCGAAGTAGGTCTGCAATCGCCTGTGTTTCGGTCGCTAGCATCGTCGTTTGGTTAACAACACCGATACGTTTCAGGTCACGGTCTGGCTCAAAGCCGGGGGAGTAGCTATCCGCAAAATATTCAAAGAAAAACTCTCGGTCAGCTTCCCCGCATATCACTTTAGCAAGGTTCTTCGCTTCAACCAGATTCAGTACAACCACTACGGGCGCGCCCGATTTCGCATGGGAAAATGTCGCTCGCGTTTCTTCGTGGTATCGCTTGCCGTGCACTACGATTGTGTAGTTTTGCTTGCCAATCTCCTCACTTTTCTTCCACACCTTTTCCACAAAAGGACAGGTCGTGTTGTAAGCGTAAGGATTGATGCCACGCTCATTCAGTTTAGACTGTATTTCCAGCGTCGTTCCAAAGGCAGGCACAATAACCACATCCGCGGGGGTCAATTCATCGAAAGGGATTAATTGCTTGCCCGACGTTTCGCAGAGAAACCGCACACCCCGCTCACGGAGATCTGTGTTGACGTGAGGATTGTGAATCATCTCAGACAGTAGGAAGATCCGTTTATCCGGATTCTCCTCCAGTGCCCGGTAGGCAATTTCGATTGCGTTCTCCACTCCATAGCAGAACCCGAAGTGACGCGCAATTTTGAAACGTACCGGACCAAAGTCCAAGACAGAAGGGGTAAGGTCACGTTTGCGAGGATCGGTCACCCGGCGGGCTTGCTTCACCACAGAAATGATGGGGCTTCGGTAGAAAAGGGGAACGTTAAACTCTCTTGGCATTGATCACCACTTCCACGGTCGGCTACTTAGGTAGAGACTTCCACCTGCGGGGTACATCTATTTTGGATGGATCTTCAAAAAATTCAGGAGGGAAGGTACGTTTTATTGACTCGTCAGACTCCATAACAGCAGATGGGGTAGATTCCATAATAGTATGAGTCCTATACATTATCCCGCTCCTAATATCAATAATGTAGCTGCCCTCCAAAACCATCGCTTGATTAAGAGATTTACGCGATAATATCCCTTCGCCTTTGAGGGAATAGACATCGGCGAGCAGGTAGTGCGCCTCGATGAAGCGAGGGGCAATCTGGACCGCCTTTCTGAAGGCTACAACGGCTTTGTCGAGTTTACCCTGCTCTAAGTAGGAAGCTCCAAGATTCTTATGTAGTACAGCTTCACTTGTTGCCCCAAGATTTGCGAGTTCCAACTGAAATTTTGTATTCTGCTGAATCAGCCGATCTATTTCTTCATCAATGAAGTAGACTTCTCCGCTATCGGCTCGCACTAGGGTTGAGGGGACGGTTTTTTCGCCGCGAGAACGTTGACGAAAAATGCGATCCGTTTTGACGGCAACTGTTTCCTTATGCTGCTGTATATTATTGTGACCTTTACAGGCTGACAGAAAACAACAAGTTCCAACGAAAAAAACAATAAACAACGCTTTCATCTCGTCGCCTCCTTGTCATTCACGAAAGACCTTCGTAATCTCGTCTGTCTCAAAAATAGGGAGTGGACAACGTTGGCTATCCACCTCAAGCCAGCAACCGCTCTCCGGCGGTAGCAACTGGCCGATAATTTCACAAGGAATATTGCGTTGCGTAATCGCCGACACGATTTCGTTGCTTTTCGTGGGGTCCGCCGCAATCAGCAACGCACCAGAGGAGATAACTCCTAGCGGATTCAGATCCAACTCACCACAAAGCTGCTCTGTCTCCTCCGATATGAGCAGCGCATCTTGCCAGACGACCACTCCCAAGTTCGCAGCATGTGCAAGCTCGTGGAGGGCTGTCGCGACCCCGCCTTCCGTTGGATCGTGCATCGCATGGACACCACCCGTCCCAACAGCAATCTGTGCCTCTTCCAGAACTGAAATTCCCGGTGAGGTCAAATACCCTTTTGCTCGATTCAGAAAAGTGGGAGAAAACTTCGCCAATAGATCGGCTTCACACTCACGGGCGATGATTGACGTGGCTTCAATGCCAAGCCCTTTCGTCAATATTAGGTCATCCCCCGCTTGCGCCCCCGATGAAACGATTAGCTTGTCCTTCCCAACTTCACCGAGCATCTGCCCAATGACAATTGGTCGGTCTAAACCGTAAGTAATTTCAGTATGTCCGCCGCACAGTGTAATGCCAAAATGATTACACGCAGTGTTAATCTGTTCCATGATGCGACGCACCGATGCTTCGGTCGTCCGGTTTTCCGGTAGAAGGATCGTCGTCAACAACCACTTTGGAACCGCTCCCATGGTCGCAATATCGTTGCTGTTGACGCAGATAAGATACCAGCCAATCTCATCGGTTGCAAAGGTAATCGGATCCGTTTTAGCAACCAGATACGATTCGCCAAAGTCTATTACAGCAGCGTCCTCCCCAATTTTCGGCCCAACAATGACGCGAGGATCCCGATCCGGTTGAGGTAAAAGCTGCTCCAACAGATCAATCTTGAGTTTTCCGAGGGGCAACACCATTGGTGTGAATCCTCTTAAGCGGTGAGGACTTTTCGACCTCTCGCACGACGCTGAGAGAGAATCTTCTGGCCATCCCGTGTAGACATCCGTTTACGAAAGCCAAACTTATTTTTTCGTTTGCGACGGTGAGGTTGATATGTACGCTTCATCAGCACCAGCTCCTAACTAATTTTAATTTTTTAAACAATCAACTTAAAGCGAAGGAATGATAGTCTATCAGGTTAGGATTTGTCAAGCCTTTTTCCCACCGATAGATAGGATTTTGGCTTGATTTCAGACCATGTTTCATGATATACTAAAGCAAATTTACTTGAGGACAGAAACTAAATCTAATCCCCGCCGAACAATGGCTGACAGCCCCCGGTAATCCCTGCCTTTCTGTAGGTGAAGAATTTGTGGATAACCTGTGGATAACTTATGATTAGAGCAAATAATTTTCGTCCTTAGTGTGTTGTCAATTTTGTAGTAACGATCTTTTTCCTCATCAAATCTTCGGGATGGAACCCCCTTGCTTTAGCATGGGGAGGAAATCCCGCCTCCTTTTTTTGTTGTTTTTGTAATCTACCTTACACTTTTTTGGTAGATGTATGGTAGAATATAGTTTGTAACTCGAGGACTTCAGTTGAACGCTCGTTTAACACTGCCCTCTCACTTCGATGTGAAAGGCAGTTTGTCTGAGGTTTCGCCCGGGTGTTGAAGCGGTGCTATCACCGATACATCGTGAATATGCCTAAACGGCTGCTATGGCCGTGCGGTGGCGGGTGTGTAAAGTTACGAGCCAGAGCCGCATAACCGCGCTATCTTTTATCCCGACAAGATCGGGAGAGATAGCGTCGCGGGCAAGATAATTGCCCAAGCGTAAGTCCCGTTGGACAGGCTACAAGTTTCTTAATCCCGACTTGTTGGGGGCCCCGTCCTTCAGGGCGGGGTAGTTGACTTCGGTTTCCAGTTGTTTAGCGAGTAAATCAGTTAGGAAACCCAACCTTTCTACATCAATAGTTTATTGCTATATCGCTTGAATTTCCCTGAAGGAACCCTCCAATTATAGGAATTAATATAATGCGGTATACCCCGGATCAAATCTGGTTGAAAATTCTGTCTGAGTTAGGCGACACCATTCGAGAAGATGTCTACCTGCGTCAAGCCAAACCAATGGCTCTCACAGAAAGTGAACTAACAGTTTCAGTTCCGAGTTTGTACACACACGAGCAAATTGCAAGCCGTTTTCTTCCTGATATCAACGGTCTCCTAGAGAAACAGATTGGCGCAAACTGTCGGCTCAAAATCATTGCTGCACAGCCCAATGAAAAAAGGCACCCTGAACCTTCGGTCTCATCTACCCCTGCTACTGAACCTGATGATGATGCCCCCTCGTCCGATACAACCCTTAACCCCGAATATACTTTCGATCGGTTCGTTGTAGGAACAGGCAATCGTTTGAGCCATGCGGCATCGCTTGCTGTGTCGGAAAATCCCGGGAAGATTTACAACCCGCTTTTCATCTATGGCGGTGTGGGATTGGGTAAGACTCACCTTCTGCACGCAATCGGCAACCGGATCCAAGAGATTCATTCCAAGCAGAAAGTGCTCTATATCTCCTCTGAGACGTTTATGAATGAATATATTGACTCTATCATCAATCGCACAACTGCCTTCGATTTCCGAAGCAAATATCGGACGGTCGATGTGCTTCTTATTGATGATATTCAATTTTTACAACGTAAGGAGGGGACTCAGGAAGAATTTTTCCATACCTTTAATGAACTTCACCAAAATTCAAACCATATTGTGATGACAAGCGACCGCCCACCGAAAAACCTTGAAACCGTTGAGGAACGCTTACGCTCCCGTTTTGAGTGGGGAATGGTTGCAGACATTAGTCCACCACAATTTGAAACCAGGATCGCTATCCTTCGCCAGAAATGTGAAGACCAAAATTTGGAAAATGTTCCCGACCCCGTTTTAAGCTACATTGCCGAAGCGATTCAAACAAACATTCGGGACCTAGAGGGATCACTCATTAGGATCGCTGCAGAAGCAAGTCTTTTCAATGAGGAGTTGACAGTCGATTTTGCCCGTAATGTGTTAGGCACCGTCACTCCCCCCCCCGTCCGAATTAACCATCAAGCTATCACGGCAGAAGATATTCAAAAAGTGGTAGCAAGCTATTTTCGCCTCAAAATCGGCGACCTCAAATCCTCCACACGTACAAAAGCGGTCGTCGTTCCCCGACAAATTGCTATGTATCTTTGCCGTCAACTAACCAACCTTTCCCTGACGGAAATTGCAGAGGCATTTAGTAGGGAAGTCCATACAACGGTATTGCACGCTAATAACCGAATTGAAGAGAGCATCCGAACAGATGCGGAACTGTACCAAACAATTAACTTTTTAATCAAAGACATTAAAGAATAGAAACATATTTGTTAAATCGTTAATGTGGATAACCTGTGGATAACTCGGTTTATAACTTGTGTATAACCTGTTTGTGAAATGTGCATAACTTGGGCGTGTTTATAACTTGTGTATAACCCTAAAAAGTTATGAACAGGTTATGAACGGGGTTTCGTCCAGTCGTGGTGCGGGTTTAGCGGAGTTATGCACATATGCACAGGGCCTACTACTACTACTAATTAATATATTAATTAATAAGAAAAGAAGTAAATAAGGAATATAACCATCATTTGTCAAAAAGTATTTATGAAGATTTAACTTAGAAAACATAATTCTTCAGGAGGAAGAAGATGCAATTGATTTTCACAAAAGAAGATCTGTTTAGATGTATTCAAGTATTACAAGGCGTAGCTGCTGGTAGGAATACCCTTCCAATATTATCGAATGTCTTGATTCGTGCAATGAACGGACAAATCGAAATTGCAGCAACCGATCTTGAAGTTAGCATTCAGACCGTTGTCCCCGGTACTATAGTTGACGAAGGTGCCATTACCGTATCGGCAAGAAAGCTGTCTGAAATTGTACGTGAGCTGCCAGACCAAGAGATAAGGCTTTCAACAACGGCAAACGATCGAATCGAAATTACCTGTGGAGAAGGCGTTTATAAAATTATCGGACTTCCTGATGATGAGTTTCCCGAGCTGCCCTCAATTAGCGGAGCGTTTTTTACAGTTGATGGTGAATTGCTCTGTTCGATGATTGATAAAACCGAGTTTTCTGCTTCCACTGAGGAAACGCGATACTTCTTGAATGGACTTTATTTTGATCTGACACCCGAAATAACTCAGATTGTTGCAACTGACGGACGACGCCTTGCTGTTGCATCGAGTGATGCACTGATACCGCCACCTCAAGAACCGATAGGGGTTATCGTTCCGCTCAAAGCGGTCCGGGAGATTACCAAAACCTTTTCAGAATCAGCGGAGGTTAAAGTTTCCTTGTTAGAAACCCAGATTATTTTCGCTGATGATGATTCCACTTTGACCTCTCGATTGGTTGAGGGAGAATATCCCAAGTACCAACAGATTATCCCCAGTGATAACGAGGTTCACCTGACACTTAATGTCGATAAAATGCTGGGAGGGCTGAAGCGAGTTTCACTGTTATCCAATCCGAAGACCTACTCAATTCGTTTGGATGTTCAGGACGGCGAAGTGAGAATCTCTGCCAAGACACCCGAGCTTGGGGAGGCGTATGAAACGGTAGATGTCACAAGCGGCGATGGGGAGATTCAGATCGCTTTTGACGCGCGTTTCCTTGTGGAAGCCGTGGGACATATCCAAGCCGAGGATTTCCGTTTGGAACTCAAAGATTCCCTCAGTGCGGCCGTTTTAAAACCTGTTGGTGATGATGGGCATCTCTGCTTAATCATGCCGATGCGGCTTGATTCATAACAGTTTCCAAAGCTAAAGAATAGAGTTCTTTCGGAGTGGCTTCTCTTGTTCTCTTATAGACGACCTGTGTTTACTTGCCGCCTAAGTGGCAAATCAAAACCGATTATTCCCTGAACAGGCTCTCCGCGCACGCCAAAAGTGTCTCACGACAATGCGACTAAACCAACTTGTGTTGCGTAATTTTCGTAGTTATGCTGATTGTGAAATTGAATTCATCGATCGAGTGAACCTGATTGTTGGGGAAAATGCGCAGGGGAAGACAACACTACTAGAAGCAATCTATTTCCTCAGCACAGCGAAATCACACCGTACCTATCCTGATAATGAATTGATACGGCACAACGAAAGTTGGTTTTACCTCAAAGGGGAGATTGCCGCTATAGATAGTACGCATCCGAATCCAGAACCCCACGATCTGCAGCCATTAAACTCGATGACGGTTGAAGCCTCAAACGAGTTGAGTGGCAAGAAGCGTTTCAAGTTCAATGGGATTCTTCAGAAAAAACTTTCTCAGTGGATTGGTCAGTTCAACGTTGTTTTTTTCTCCCCTGAATCACTCACTTTAGTCAAAGGTTCACCCGCAGACCGTCGGCGTTTTATCGATCTCTTGATTTCCCAGATCAATTCGGCATACTTGAATTCTCTCCAGAACTACCAATTCGCGCTCAAGCAGCGCAACGAGTTGCTGAAACAAATTCGGTCGAAACAGGCTAGTCCTGACTTCCTCGATCCGTGGGATGATATACTCATTGCTGAGGGAATCTCTATCATCCAAACGCGTGTGAGAATTTTTAACCAATTAAAGACTTACGTTCAAGCCAAGCACGCTGAATTGACAGGAAATCGTGAGATACTCGAATTGAAATACCAACCTTCTCCTGAAAAGATTGATGGTGTGATGGAGCAAGAGGCGACAGAACTATTTCGCCGGGGTCTACAATCTTCCCGATCTTACGACATTCTGCGTGGTATGACTTCGGTGGGACCACACCGGGACGATTTCAAATTAATATTGGAAGCACAGTCCGCCGGAGCGATGTACTTTCAGGAAGCAAAAGCCTTTGGATCGCAGGGGCAACAACGAACAATTGCTTTAGCCCTCAAACTTGGGGAATTGGAATTAATACGTGAAACCACAGACAAAACTCCTATCGTTCTATTGGATGACGTTTTCTCAGAGTTGGATGAGGAGCGTTCGTCCTTTTTATTTAGCTTGCTAGGACGATTGAATGCGCAAACTTTTATCACTTCAACGCGGCAGGAGGCATGGGTGCCAGAGCTAGGTGATTGCCGCGTGTTTACGGTGCATGATGGACAAGTCAACTGAGAAAACAGAACGCATAGATCTGCTTCTTGATGGACTTATTCGTGATTATGGATTGGATCACAAAGTTCTTGAAGTAAAGGTCTTTGCCGCTTGGAAAGAGGCGGTTGGTGCACTGATTGCTCGCAACACCCAACCGATTTCACTGGTGAATGGGAAATTAACAGTTTATGCATCCGCTCATGTCTGGGTCAACGAACTTCAGATGTTGAGAGGGCAAGTGATTCCCAAAATCAATAAAGCCGTCAGTTTTCCTGCGGTGAAAACGCTGGAATTTTCTATTAAGCCTATTAACTCGTCAAAATCTCCAAAAAGTCAACGTTTTCACCGTCCCAAACGTCTAAAATTAGAGAACGCTGAATTAGATACGGAGACATTAAAACGCATTGATCAGACCGTCGCATCGGTCGAAGATCCAGAGTTGAAAGCGCACTTAAAGCAACTTTTTATTAAACAGAGCCAACGTGCCTTAATTGAGGATGAATAATAGAAATTGACGAAAGGGGTAGAAATATATGGGGAAGGCTTCTTCTTACACAGCAAAAAGTATCCAAGTACTTAAAGGATTAGAGGCTGTTCGCAAACGTCCTAGTATGTACATCGGCAGCACCGGACCCACAGGTCTACACCACCTAATCAAAGAGTTAGTCGATAATTCAATTGACGAGATTTCTGCCGGCTTCGGATCCGTGGTTGAAGTTATCCTCCACGCCGATGGCAGCGCAACTGTGAGTGATCAAGGGCGTGGGATTCCAGTGGGTAAACATGCAAGCGGTGTTTCTGCGTTACAGGTTGTGATGACGACACTGCATGCCGGCGGAAAATTCGACGGACGCGCAAGTTCAGGATATAAAACAGCTGGCGGTTTGCACGGTGTTGGTGCCTCTATTGTGAATGCCCTATCAGAATGGATCCATGTCCAGGTTAGGCAAAATGGGAAGGTACATCAGCAAAAGTATGCACGCGGTATACCTTTGACAAAAGTTGAAGTTGTCGGCGTGAGCAAAAAAACAGGTACAACGACAACCTTCATGCCAGATTCAGAAATCTTTGAAACCATTTACTTCTCACATGATGTCTTAGCAGAGCGCCTCCGCGAATTTGCATTTCTCAATCGTGGTATCAAGATTGTCTTCAAAGATGAGCGGCGCACTGAAGACGGTAAGGAGAGGGAAACTCGTGTGTTTCAGTACGCGGGCGGCATTTCATCGTTTGTCCAATATCATAATCAAAACAAAGAGGTTCTCCACAGAGATCCCATTTACATAGAGGGACTCAGAGATGATGTTTCGATCGAGATTGCGCTGCAATTCAATACCGGTTATTCCGAAAATCTCTTTTCCTACGCCAATAATGTCCGCACCCCCGAAGGTGGGTTTCATGAGAGCGGTTTCAAAAGCGCATTTACACGGACTTTCAACGCTTATGCTAGATCTTATGATCTGCTAAAGAATGCAAAAATTACTTTGTCGGGTGAGGATATTCGTGAAGGAATGACCGCCGTTATTAGCGTCAAAGTCCCTGACCCACAGTTTGAAGGACAGACAAAACAAAAATTGGGGAATACCGAAGTCGAGGGGATTGTGCAGGCACTGGTTAATGAGAAGTTAAAGGTCTATCTCGAGGAAAACCCAAACATTGCCAAAAAGGTTATCCAAAAGAGTATTCAAGCCGCGCAAGCACGGGACGCTGCTCGAAGGGCACGGGAAGTCATCCGCCGGAAGGGGATATTGGATTCCGCATCAATGCCCGGCAAACTTGCCGATTGTTCTGAACGCGACCCCGCACTGTGCGAAGCATTTCTCGTTGAAGGCGATTCAGCCGGTGGGACAGCAAAACAAGGACGTGACCGGCGTTTTCAAGCAATATTGCCATTGAAGGGAAAAGGCATCAATGTTGCTAAGGCACGCTTAGATAAGATTCTCAAGAACGATCAGATCATCGACATTGTTACTATGTTGGGAACGGGGATTGGTCAGGAAGATTTTACGCTGGAGAAGTTGCGCTATAGCAAGGTGATTATCATGGCTGATGCTGATGTTGATGGCGCACATATTCGCACCTTACTCTTGACTTTCTTCTTCCGTCAGATGCCCCTATTGATTCAGGAGGGACATCTGTATATCGCTCAACCACCACTGTATCAAATCCGGAAGGGACGTCGCTCCCAATACCTCCAAAACGACGAACAGATGAATGATTATCTCTTGGAAGCTTCGATGGAAATCGCGAAACTGACCAACAGCCGGCGTGATAAACCGTACACAGAAAAACAGTTTCGCACAATTCTTGAGACCATCCGAAAAATTGAGGGTTCATTAAGCGAGTTAGGGCGAAAAGGGATTAATACAGATCGCATTTTTGGTCAACGTTTTCGCGGTGAAGAGACCGTTCCCTTACTCCTAGTTCAAACAGATGGGGAAAAATTCTACCGTTTTGAGGATGAGGAGATCGATCAGCTGATTGAACAGAATACAAACTCTCAGATGGAGCTTGCAGATCTCGGGGAGACGAGCGAGGTGGTGATTGAAGATGTCTCAGATATGTCCGAAATCCGAGAGTTGGATAAGTTCATTGAAGGGCTAAACAGATATGATATAGTGCCTCACGATTTCGATCGCTCGAATGGGATCGAGAATAGTAACGGTAATTCGACCTTTACCATCCAAGACGGTGACCGGGAGCCTCGAAAATCGAATAGCGTATGGGAAATGATGGGTGCCATTGAGGACATCGGGCGACGCGGTGTCAATATTACCCGCTACAAAGGGCTTGCGGAGATGAACGCAGATCAGTTGAAAGACACGACCATGAACCGTGAATCACGAATCCTGCTTCAGGTCAAGATGGAGGATGCTGTCGAGGCAGATCGGATGTTTACCCTACTCATGGGCGATGATGTTGATCCACGGCGTGTCTTTATCGAAAAATATGGGAATCAGGTGAATCTCGACCTATATGGGGCGTAATGATGTCAAATGATGTCGTGAATTGGCGTGACAGTGGAATCCGAATTGTCCGCAGCGATCAACTTGATATGAATACGCCGCAGACCCCCGGCATGAACCGTGCCGCTGCCATCAATCGTGCGACCACCGGAGCTAACAAGCTCTGGGCTGGCACGGTGAATATTCAACCGAATGCGAAAACTGGCGCACACCATCATGGAGAGTTGGAGAGCGTGATTTATGTGGTGAATGGACGCGCACGTATGCGGTGGGGAGAGCAGCTTGAATTTGTCGCAGAGGCGGGTCCTGGCGATTTTATTTATGTGCCGCCCTTTGTGCCACACCAAGAAATTAACGCTAGCACGGACGAACCCCTCTCCTGCGTTTTAGTGCGGAGCGATCAAGAGCCGATTGTTATCAACTTGGACATTGAACCGGTAGAGCCACCGGAGGAAGTCTATTGGGTTGACCCGATCCACCCTGAACCGTAAAGGGAACAGAGAAATGATTAAAGTAAAAATCCCTAGAGAAACATGGCACAAAACTTGGAAGTCATTGCTCCAAGAAGGACCTATCACGCGAGTGTCCAAAGATTACGTCTATCTGATTTCGGATCGGCACCTACAAATACTATGGTGAATTAGACAAATAAGTGGACATTTGCCAAAGTCCCCCTCTTTCCCCCTAATAAGGGCGGCTAGGGGGTTAGGGATTTAGGCGGTTGTTTGTAGGTACAGATTGCCTAATCTGTACATGTGCATTGGAAGTGTCTAAGTAATTCTAAAATCTACCATAAAGGAAAAACAACTTCCATTTGAGGAGATAGACGCCGTTGTTAGTCCAAGTGAAAAAATACGACATTTACTTGCCTCTCCGCTACAATTATTGACTTTGAATCTTCCGAGTCAACAACCCAATTTTTTGAGGACTACAAGGAGATTTTAAAGTCTCAATTCCAGCAAGAAGATATATTAATCACCAAATTCTTAGCAGTGGAAGCCCCGTCCTTTAGGGCGGGGTAACTGACGGTTCAAGAGATTGGAGTGTTCTAGAACATACACTTGCCGGTAAATTATACTTAAGGAGTAAAGCAGAACGTGCTAACACGAAACGATGAAAATACTAATATTGTCACACGATATATTGAGGACGAGTTAAGGGAATCCTACCTCACCTACGCGATGAGCGTTAACACCAACCGGGCGATTCCCGATCTGAGAGATGGATTAAAGCCCAGTACGCGACGCATCCTCTATGCTATGGGAGAGATGAACCTCACGGCTGGTCGTTCCTATGACAAGTGTGCGGCTGTCGTTGGTGAGGTCATGAAAAACTTCCATCCGCACGGCGACGGTCCAATCTACGATACATTGGTTGGGCTGGTTCAAGACTTTGCCATGCGTTACCCTTTGGTTGATGGACAAGGAAATTTTGGGTCAATTGACGACGATCCACCGGGGGCAATGCGCTACACAGAATGCCGTTTGATGCGAATCGCGGATGAGATGCTGGCAGACATCCACAAAAACACCGTCGATTTCCAACCGAATTACAAGGAATCCACTACTGAACCGACCGTGCTTCCGGCGCGATTGCCAAACTTGCTAGTCAACGGCACGACCGGTATTGGCGTGGGATACCTGACACGAATTCCGCCGCATAACTTAGGAGAGATCGTTGATGGGTTAATGCATTTGCTGGAGAATCCAGAAGCAACCCTTGAAGACCTCATGGTGCGTATCCCTGGTCCCGACTTCCCGACAGCAGCCGAGATTGTCGGACGCGCCGGTATTCGTGACATATACGCCAATGGCAGAGGCTCTGTCACCGTCCGAGGAAAAGCGGTTATTGAGCGAACAAAAGAGGGCAGAGAACGCATCCTCATCACAGAGATTCCGTACCAAGTTAAGAAAAATCACTTACTTCAGAAGATGTATGATCTTGTCGCCGGTAAGACAATCACAGGAATCTCCGATATCCGCGACGAGTCCGATCACAACATGCGGATTATTGTTGAACTCAAACGGGGCGAGATTGCACAGGTGATTTTGAACCAGCTATACAAGCATGCGCAGATGCAAACCAACTACAGTGCGATTATGCTATGCCTCGTTGATGGGTTGCCCAAGGTACTGTCTCTGAAGGAGATCATGAGTTACTACCTCGTGCATCGTCGAGAGGTCGTTCGCCGTCGGACGCAATACGATCTTGATGTCTGTGAACGACGAGCACATATTCTGGAAGGGTACCGCATCGCCTTAAACAACATTGAAGACGTGATCGAGATTGTTCAAACCGCGGAATCTCCCGGAGATGCCCGAAACCTATTAATAGAGAATTATGACCTTTCAGAGGTGCAGGCGAGTGAAATCTTAACCATGACGCTTCGCCAATTGACAGGACTTGAACGACAGAAAATTAACGACGAGTACGTAAACCTTCTCGAACAGATTGAAGAGTTGCGGACAATCCTTGATAGTGAAATTCTCATCACTAATATTATCAAAGAGGAATTATTAGAGCTAAAAGCCAAATACGCCGGCGAACGACGAACCCAAATCGTTGATGCAGTGACCGAGTTTGAGATTGAAGACCTCATCGCCGATGAAGAGATGGTTGTCGCTATTTCTCACGAGGGTTATATCAAGCGAGTCCCAATAACCACCTATCGCCGCCAACATCGAGGCGGGATTGGCGTGATCGGGATGCAGAGCAAGGAGGGGGATTATCCCGAGCAGGTCTTTGTCGCATCAGCCCACCAATATATCCTCTTCTTTACGGATCGGGGCAAGTGCTATTGGCTGAAAGTCTTTGAGATTCCAGAGCGGGGTCGTACCTCAGCAGGGCAGGCAATCGTCAATCTCCTGCGGTTAGAAAACGACGAGAAGATTACCGCATTTGTACCGGTGCGCGAGTTTGATGAAGAACGGTTTGTTTTTATGGCAACAGAGAGAGGTATTGTCAAGAAGTGCAGCCTCGCAGTCTTTAGCAGACCAAATTCTGCCGGAATTATTGCAATCAAGCTCGACGAAGGAGACAAACTCATTGGGGCACAATTGACTGAAGGCGATCACAATATTCTCTTGGTCACGCGATTTGGGGCATCCATCCGTTTCAATGAAGAAGAAGTTCGGAAACTGGGGCGGGCCACAATGGGTGTTCGTGGAATCCGTTTGGAGAAAGACGATTTTGTCGTCGGTATGGTCGCTGCGGTTGATGAGGACGAGACTGTGTTAATCGTGACGGAAAACGGCTACGGCAAACGTACGCTATTGGCGAATTATCGTTTGCAGGGACGTGCCGGAAAAGGCGTGATTGCGATTAAAACAAGCACCCGCAACGGGCCCGTTGTCGCAATGAAAATGGTGGCAGAAGATGACGAGTTGATTATTGTGAGTTCAAACGGCATGGTGACACGCATGGCAGTCAACGATATCCGCACGATCGGGAGAAATACCCAAGGTGTGCGTTTAATGTCCTTACGTAAGGAAGAGATTGTTGTTGATGTCGGAAAAATCTCCCAAAATGGTGACGAAGTCCAAAACGATGACGAGCCCGAAGTTGACGAAAATTGATAGCTCACCTATAGAAAGGTCTTAATGTGATACGTTTATCAGCGATATCGCTTGCTATCCTGATAGTGGTGAATTTAAATGCACAACTGAACGCTTCTGACACGGCAGCATCAGAGGAAACGGTGGATAACGTTTCGATCGTTGATAGCCCGTTACGTCCCGAATATGAGCGCGCGAAGCGGGTTTATGCCCACTTGATTCCCGCCACCTATCTCCGGGTGATAGCTAAACTGTTCCCTGCAAAAACAGGGTATCAGCAGGTTCTACGTGAATATGAGGCTTCAGCCTTTGTCCATACTCAATTGGCGAGTCTTAGCATGGAGATGTATGACCTCCCAACTGCGGAGCAACACTGCCGCAGAGCCATTGAAATTGATCCCGAAAAGCCAATGCCTTATTACCTGCTGGGGCGGGTTATGATCTCGCGATACGGAAACGCAAAAGACAAAGATAAATGGGGTGATATTGTTGCGACCTTCCAAAAAGTCGTCGAACTGGATCCCGACCATTACGGATTTGAGAAAAATGGACGTCCTTTCAGTGCGTACCACTACCTTGGGGAAATTTCAGAGCAGATGGGGGACTACCAATCTGCCGCCAACGCTTTCAAAGAACTGATTCGCATCATGCCCTATCAGCCAGCGTTCTATTTACGGCTAGGCAGCCTCTATGACCAGTTGGACAATAAGCAGGAAGCAATCACCGCTTACGAGCGTGCAATCAAAATCAACCGCGACCTATGGCGGGCGCATGATGCACTGTGGAAATTGTGCGTTGAGTATTATCATCAGTTATATCAAGAGGACCAGTTAGAGGCTGCAGCAGAAAATCTTCGGAAGGCAGTTCACTCTTATTCTGAGCTGCGACGACTTGCCCCACCTGCTAACCACGAACACGACAATGATTTACTAGCACAGTTTCGTGCACGTCTTGGGAGTCTTTATGTTGTCCTCCAACGGGAAAACGAGGCAATTGAAGTTTTAGAAAAAGCGTTAGAAACAACACCCGATAACCCCGATACAAACTACTGGCTTGGAATTGCTTATCAAGAGATTGGAAACTTTGAACAAGCAGAACGTTACCTCAGAACAACAATTGCACTCTCACCCGAACGTGAAGAGGCTTACAACGCGCTCGGATACTTTTTCGCCGAACATGGAACCAACTTAGACGAAGCTGTGAGGCTAATCCAGAAAGCTTTGAAAAGATCTCCGGCAAATGGTGCTTATTTGGATAGCCTCGGTTGGGCATATTTCAAGCAGGGCAAACTGAATGACGCATTGAAGCAGCTCGAAAAAGCAGTTATCTACATGCCGGATAGCGTAGAAGTCCAAGATCATCTGGGGGAGGTTTATCTAAAAAAAGGACTTAAGAAGGAAGCGGTCGCAGCGTGGCAAAAAGCGATTCAACTATCACCAGGTAATACCGCGATTCTGGAGAAACTGAAAAAGTATGGACAAGATTGACATACTCCCAAACCTAAGTTCATTGCTTCATGAGTTCATACAGGGTGTGTGGAATGAACAATCTGTTTCACGTTTTACGCATCACGTTTTACGTATTACGCTTTACGTTCTGCTGGGAGTGCCAACCGCTTATGGTTGGATCGATGGCACTCCCTATTTTTATGAACACTTCGGTCCTGTCCTCAAGGATGCTTCTGAAGCTCCTTCTGCGCCTGCTCAACCAAATGCACCTCAATTGGCACTCGGAGATCGCAAGGACTTCTTCTCGGTCAATTTTAACACCCACGAACAATATATTGTTCAATCCACATTGCGAGCGATTGGAGAGTTCTGTTACATCTTCGTTGAGGATTCGCAGTGGTTACGGACGGTGAATGAAGAAACAGTTCGCTCAGTGCGCCGTGCATTTGATGATGCGACACCGGCTGATTTGAATCATGGAATCTATGAAATCGAAACAGAGCTTTTTGGCGAACCGCCAGATATTGATGGCGATAAGCGGATCTATCTGCTTTTATTAGACATTCGTGACGGAGGAACACGAGGCAGCAGTTTCGTCGCAGGGTTTTTCAGCCCAGTGAACCAGCACCGAGGCGTTCTGAGACACCCGGAGATAGGTATTCCGGTGCGTAGCAATGAACTCGATATGCTCTATCTGGACACCGATCCCCAAAACGCAGGAAGCGAGAAAGCGTTCGGTGTGCTTGCCCACGAATTTGCGCATCTCATCCACTGGCGGCATGACGCAGATGAAGCAATCTGGATCAATGAAGGCTGCGCTGAATATGCTATGTTCGTTTGTGGATACCAAGTAAGAGGGCATGTCTCATCGTTTCAACAGAATCCGCATATCTCGCTAATAGATTGGCCCCAAGGAACGCGCAGCCAACTCGCCCATTACGGTGCGGCCTACTTATGGATGCTTTATCTCCATGAACACTACGGCGGTTCACAAACGATCGCCGCAATCGTGAAAGATCGAGCGAACGGAATCTCCGGTATCGATAGTGCCTTACACTCGCGTGGTATAGAAGCAACCTTCCCCGTTATCTATGCTGATTGGAAGGTCGCAAATTATCTGGACGATACCGAATTTGCCGATGGGCGGTACGGTTATCAGAATGAGCAACTAAGGCTCCGGCACCGCCGTGAGCATCGTTCATATCCTGTGTCCGTTGAAAACAACGTACTTGCTGGCTATGGATCAGACTATATCCCCTTCTACCCTAGTGCCAGAAATGGTAGTCTGAGTCTTTCCTTTGAAGGCGATAATCGTCTCCCTTACGATGTCAAAGCAATTGAGTTTCAAGGTGAACAGCCGACGACAGTACACGATATGTCGTTGACTGAGATAGGAAAAGGGAGTCTACTTATCCTAGATTTTGGGCAGGGTGTCGGGAAAGTCACTCTTATCCCAAGTGTCCAACCCGAGCACGATTTATCAGGACGCAGCGTATCATCTTACGCTTATGGCGCGCAGCAGATTATTGAAAAGATAGAGTTTAACGCAACAGTTTTGCCCAATCCCGTTCATCCAAGATATTGGGATATCATCGCTGTTCCAAACCACTCAGTTGGTGGAAGTCCGCCACAAATCACGGTTGCGCAAAATGCAGACCCCATCATATCAGCAACCCCAATGAAAGCTGTGCAAGATGGAGCCATTTACACATATTCGCTTCATCTGTCTCCGGAGGTCACCCCTGAAAGCGTTCGGTGGGAGATTTTCTTCTTGGGGGAATCGGTTGGATCCGGTGAACTAAAAAAACACAACGAGTAGATAGAGGCTTTTCTCTAAATTATAGTGGATTTAACAATTAACGATACATATTGACAATATCCTCAATCGGCTTATCCGCATTGTATGAACGGAGCCGCTTTATATTTGCAAACTGATGTTCAACAGGATTATAATCCGGCGAATAAGGTGGCAAGTATAACAACGACGCGCCACAGCCTTGTATCAGTGCTTGGGTTTGCTCGGTTTTGTGAATCCGTGCATTATCCATTATCACGACACTCTTGGCGTCTAAATGTGGACATAATTGTTCATCAAGCCATGTATTAAAACTTTGTGCATTACAACTGCCCGATAATAACTTTGGGGCAATCAACTTATTATTCAATTGCGCCACTATCAAAGTCATCGTGCGGTTTTTTTGGCTCGGTATCAATCCCTGGACACATTGTCCCCGGGGGGCATAGCCATAACTTCTGAAGGTTTCATCTGCAAAACCGGTCTCGTCGAGGTAAACTAACGTTTTGCCTGATGCTTTTTCCGTTGCGAGTTGCTTCTGATAGGCTTTACGTTTTTCTGGACATTGCTCCTTATATCCAATCGTTTTTTTTTTCGCGTGTAACCGAGTCTTTTTAGACCATAGGCAACACAGGCAGGTGAAACCCCAAAGTGTTTAGCGCGTTCTTTATGGGTTTGGTCGGGGTGTACCTTGACATGTTCAGCGAGGGCTGTTGGGTCAAGCAGTCTGGGTTTTCGGGGACCCGGTTTTCCACACTTCAGTGGGTCTGGGGCATTGAGCCATCGGTAAATCGCAGTCCGACCGACGCTGAAGCGTTTTGTCGCTTCTGTTTTACTGCCACCATTTTCTATGAATTGAAGGACGCGTATGCGTAAATCTGATGAATGTGCCATAATTTCAACAGGATAACATACATCTGAAAAATTGTCCCTTTATTTCTTGGGTTTACTATAAATGCAAAGTTGCAAAGACGCTAGGACGCAGACGGGAAAACAGTCGGTTCTGTAACGTTGATAAGTTGAAACAAACAGAGCCGGTGCTCGAAAAAGATTCTTTCGTTTTCCTTTTACCCATCACGTTTTACGCTTCAAGGAGGTTCACATGGCAACACCAACTTTTTACGCAGGAACAGTAGGTCAAAGTGTATGGCGCAGCAATGATGGTGGTGATTCATGGGCTCGATCAAGTAACGGAATGTTCCCGGAAGCGGATATTCGTGCCCTCGCTGCAAATCCCAACGATTCGTCAATCCTCTTTGCGGGAACAGAAACCGGCATTTTCCGCACACAAAATGGCGGGGATAATTGGGAACTAATCAATTCTCCTATGGATGGGCTGCAAATCTGGGCAATTGCAATTAATCCCAATAACCCCGATGTCCTCTACGCAGGCACCTGTCCATCTGCCCTGTTCAAATCAAGCGATGGCGGAGATACGTGGAACCAGCTCGATGTTGATCTTGCTGAAGAGTGTGAGGGTGTGCCAATCATACCGCGCGTAACGTCGATCTCAATTGATCCGGAGGATGATCAAACCATCTATGCAGGTATTGAGATTGACGGACTACGTCTCTCCACCGATGGCGGTGAGACATGGATAGAGCGAAGCGAAGGACTAAGCAGTCTCGACATTCATGGGCTGACGGTTGTCCCCGGCGATCCCAAGGCACTCGTTGCCGCGACAAATAACGATGTATGCGTCACGACGGACATGAACGAATGGACACCACTTAGTGTTGGGGAGGGCTTTCCCTGGCCCTACTGTCGGGCGGCGATGTATGTTCCCACGAACAGTACAGGTCGAGTCTATATTGGAGCGGGAAATGGTCCCCCCGGAGATGAAGGCGGGCTTTTCTACACCGATAACCTCGGCAGATCATGGGAACGCGCAGATCTTGGACTGACAGCCAACAGCACAATCTGGTGTTTGGCGCGTCAACCGGAGGTGCCCGGCTGGTTGTTCGCTTGTAGCGTCAACGGTCAGCTTTTCCGCAGCACCGATGATGGTGCGTCGTGGTCCAAGCTTTCGCATGAATTTGGCGAAGTCCGTGCGCTAGCAATTGTGCCATGAGAGGTTAGCGAACTTATCGAGACTCCCTTTAGCCCTAAATCCAAAGTGTAGGGAACAACTTATCGATACGGATATAGTTGCTTTGTAGCAGTTTCCAGCCTGCTTCGGTCTATTACGTCTTGCAACGATTGACTCGGCAGTAGATTCCAGTGTGCCAGGCGAGGCAGTTTCTTTAACTTGGTTAAGTGTCGCCTCAATGCCTTTTTGCCAGAATACTTACCATGGATAGCGTAGTATCTGTGACACAAAGCAACGAAGTGATTTCACACTTGAGCATGGCTATCTATTGTTTTGTGCAATTCACGATTACCGTGATCGCTATACATCTTGAATTTGTAGGTTTTCATGGGATTCAGCTTTTTGGCTCTAATACCCGGTGCTGACGGATGTGGGAAGCACCACCGAGCGGGGACGTAGCACCTTCCCACGAAAGCCAAGAAAAATATACTATATTTCACCTGCAAATTCAATCAAAAAAATGGCTAAAGCACAGCTTATATCCCAAAGATGAATCTTGGGGATTTACGGGCTAAAGCCCCAATCTCTAAAAGAATCTCTTGCGGATCTCACTTGATATTTGAAAGTAGATTTGGTATACTTCAGCTGCGCCGAGTGATAGAGTAACTATTGGTGGAATCCAGATGGATAGTCTTTTAGCTGTCGAGGAGCATTAACCACCCAAGTATCATCCGGAATTTTTTGTAGACATAGAAGATTTGTAGACATAGAAGAGAGGTTGAGTGTTGTGAATAAGAGTGCAAAAAGTATTTTGGTTTGGTTGTTTTTGGCGTCATTCGTTGCTTATGCCATGTACCACTTCTTAAGTTCAGGTAAGGAAAAGGTACATCAGCTTGCGGCATCAGACTTTTATGCCTATCTTCGACAACCAAATGGCAAGGACCTATTTGAAGGAAAAATCGAAATCGGTAAAGAGTGGATTAAAGGAAAATTCAGGGAGCCACAACACATTCTACTAGATGATGAAATGCTCAGAGGTGAAGGAGAGCCCGAAACGTTTCAGGAATTTCGGACCAGTCGTGATGTTTACTCTGAGTACCCACTTCAAGAAAAACTTATTGAGTCTCAAATTCCATTTGATAATGAACGTTCATCGGCTGTTCCCCAATGGATTGTGATCTTCGGCTCGACAATCTTGCCAATCCTGCTCTTCCTAGGGATCATGGTCTTCATTTCAAGGCAGATGCAAGGCACAGGCAATCGAGCGTTATCGTTCGGAAAAAGTCGCGCTCGACTCCATTCTGAAAGCGAATCGAAGATTACCTTTGCCGATGTCGCTGGCTGTGATGAAGCAAAGGAAGGACTAGAAGAAGTGATTCAGTTCCTGAAAGATCCGAAGAAATTTCAGAGACTGGGTGGACGTATCCCGAAAGGGGTCCTGTTAATGGGACCGCCGGGCACCGGAAAAACTTTACTTGCGCGTGCCGTCGCCGGGGAAGCCAATGTTCCATTTTACAGTATCAGTGGATCTGATTTTGTTGAAATGTTTGTGGGAGTCGGTGCTTCCCGCGTCCGCGATCTGTTTGAGACCGGAAAGAAAAATGCACCGTGCATCATCTTTATTGACGAGTTGGATGCAGTTGGGCGACATCGTGGTGCAGGCATTGGTGGTGGGCATGATGAGCGCGAACAGACCCTAAATCAACTTCTCGTAGAAATGGACGGATTTGATACCTCTGAGGGCGTTATTCTCATCGCTGCGACGAACCGTCCCGATGTGTTAGATCCCGCGCTCCTCCGTCCGGGGCGCTTCGATCGCCAAATTGTCGTTGACCTCCCTGATGTCAAAGGGCGTGAAGATATTTTCAAAGTCCATACGGCGGGCATTGAAACGGACCCAGATGTAGACTTGGAGAGACTCGCAAAAGCGACACCCTACTTTTCAGGAGCGGATATCGAAAATATGGTGAACGAAGCGGCGCTGCTGGCAGCCAAAGAGGATAAAGATTCCGTTGAAATGAGTTTCTTTGATGAAGCCAAAGACCGCGTACTGATGGGACCCGAACGTCGTAGCCTCGTTATCACTGACGATGACAGGCGCGTCACCGCATATCATGAGGCAGGACATGCCCTATTACGACATGTTATTCCTGAAAATGACCCGAACTATAAAGCCACCATTATTCCGCGTGGACGATCGCTCGGTGTTTCGGTGGCACTTCCCATCCAAGAACGTCGGAACTTCAACAAAAAATATCTCCTTGGCAGTATTACCACGGCACTCGGTGGACGTGTCGCTGAAGAACTGATCTTTGGTGAATTGACCACCGGTGCACAGAACGATTTTGAACAGGCAACCGATATCGCCCGTAAGATGGTCACGCAATGGGGCATGAGCGATCTTGGACCGCTCTCCTTCGGACGACGTGAAGAGCAGGTCTTTTTGGGCAAAGAGATTGCACATCACCAGGATTATAGTGACAAAACAGCGATTGAAATTGATGAAGCTGTCCATGGCATTGTTATGGAGTGCTATAATAGAGCGAGAAGCCTCATTGAAACGAACCTTGATGGGTTGAAGAAGCTCGCCGATGGATTGCTCGAACGCGAAACACTCATTACGGAAGATATTGAAGAGATACTTGGTCCCCGTCCTCAACTTGCTCCGATTGCATCATGAATTGCCGAGGAAAATCGCTTACTTTCGGGAAACACACACGGATCATGGGTATCCTAAATGTTACCCCCGACTCCTTTTCTGACGGTGGACGTTATCTTGATACTAACCGTGCGATTGCCTATGCCCACCAGATGATCGAAGACGGTGCGGATATTATCGACATCGGTGGCGAATCTTCTCGCCCGGGAGCCTTACCTGTCTCCACAGATGAAGAGTTAGCCCGTGTCCTACCAGTGATTGAAGTCCTTACAAACGGAACGGAGGCACTGCTTTCGATTGATACTTATAAACCTGCTGTTGCACGTAGCGCGCTTCAAGCGGGTGCGAATATTGTCAACGATATTACAGCGCTAAGTGACGCAGATATGGCGGGAGTTGTTGCCGAGATGGACGCCGGGCTGATTCTCATGCACATGAAGGGTGTTCCCCGTACAATGCAGCGCTCGCCAGTATATCGTGATCTCATCCCTGAAATTCTGACTTTTCTTCGGCAACGGATCGAAAAAGCACAAGCAGAGGGAGTCTGTCCCGACCGGATTATGATTGACCCCGGTATCGGATTTGGTAAAACCGGCGAGCATAATCTAGAGATTTTACGCTGTCTTGATGCGTTTCAGAGCCTAGATAAACCCATCCTTATAGGTACTTCCAGAAAGGCGTTCATTGGAAAGATTCTCAATCTACCCAATCCGGACGATCGGTTAGAAGGCACTGCTGCGACGGTCGCGTGGGCGATTGCCCACGGTGCAGACGTCGTTCGCGTCCACGATGTAAAGGCGATGTGTCAAGTTACCCAAATGACAGACGCTATTTATCGTGGCATAACTTAAAACCCCTCCTGAAAAACTGAAGATTCGATTGTCTATACACAACGAATCAAAGGCACAATATACGAAAATTGATTATAGGTATTGATATTGTTGAGATCAATGTACCGGGAATCTGTGTGCACGAATACCTCCCTTATGAGCATCTATAAAAATAAATATGAATAAGATCCAGTCGTGCTGCTTTGCATGTCTCACGTTATACCCAATACGCAGCTTTGTAATCACGCTCATCACACTGTTACTTCTCTTCGGTGGGGAAAATCTCGCCTCAGCCCAAGCGATCAACGAAGATTTTCGTGCGTCAACGAATATGTTCCTTAGAAGGCTTGCATCAGCAAAGCATCTGAGGATGGGGGACAACTTTGTCAGTTCAATTTCGGGGATGAATGCCCTTAACAGCAATCCTGCCGGACTCAGTTTCATTAATAGCAACCGTTTCGTCACAAACGTTTCACGATTTTCGCGTACTGTTGCCGTTATTGCAAAACTGAACGATGTTGAACGATACGAAGACCACAGTCAGTACGCGCTTCGTGCATCAGGACTTGAGTTTATAAACTATAGTATGCCCTTGGGGACAGCAGGCGGCTTGGGGTTCGATTTAGCCATCGGACATGAGGGACGATTCAGCCGCGTCAATCACCTTGGAAAAGCGACGAACAGTTTCCCTGAAACCGACTTTGCGATTGGAGTCAGCTATGCGGTTAAACCGTTTCGAGGATTCGCTGCCGGTGCTGATGCTAGATGGCTGCGATCTAAGATACAGGATGGTGAAGGCAATCGGCATATCGGACACGGTTACGCTTATAATTTAGGACTAATCCAGCAATTGGGCGAACACCTCCGCATCGGCGCCGTGATTAGAAACTTGAGCAACGGATTATCATTCACTAATAACTCTATTCCCGATCGCATCCATCAAGATGTCCTTCTGGGTGGGAGTTACCAATTCCATTATAAAGATGTAGATATTCAGGTTGGCTTGGATCTGAACCCACCCTTTGAGGATGGCGTCCGAACCAACTTTGGTGGAACTGTCTGGTATCGTGATTTCATCGGTGGGCGCATAGGTTATCTGCGTCACACCGAAAAGCGGTTCGGTTCAATCCTTAGTCTCGAAACAGGGCAAGCTGACTCCGAGGATAGACTCTGGAAAACTGAAGGACTGACACTGGGGCTTGGGTTACAGGTCAGCGGAATTTATATAAACGCAGTCTATACACCGCAGATACGACCAACGGAAAATGACGGTGAGCAGATTCGCATCGAAAGTGGTAAATCTGTGTACTCATTTTCAATCGAGCAGCACTATTGAGGAAAAGTAAAGAAAGTGGAGATCGCAAATTCAGTCAATGGCGTGCCAATTCGTTTCACTAACGAAAGATGGCAACACATTGTGAGTAACAAACCTTACATGCAATCCTATTATGATAAAATACTGGATACAATCGAGAATCCTACTTGGATTTTACGTGGGCACGGTCACACACTCGTAGCAGTTCAATCCATTAGGAGGTTAAATCATTTACATGTTGTCTATCGGGAGATTAATCGCAGTGACGGTTTTGTCATTACGGCTTTTCTCGCCCGGAAAGTGAATCGAGGCACAATAATATGGCGAGCGAGAAATTAGAAGAAAAAAATATCGTTCACCTGCTACAAGCGGCTTCCCACCTTGTGCAGCTCACGAAAAATCAGATGTGGTTGGATTATGATGAAGAGGTTGATGTGCTCTATCTTCACTTTGAGAGGTTACCTGCTTCCAACCACAGTGAAATGCGCGAGGACGGAATTATCCTTGATTACAACGATGATCGTCTAGTCGGGATAACAGTTCTGGAGGCATCTAAGCGGTGACAAACGAGAGATACGACAGCACTAGGATGATGGATTAACCTCCACCAACCGCGGATTCTCTGTCTTACGCGTCACGTTTCACGTATCACATCCACTATGTCAGACGAATACAAAACCATCGTTGGGATAGCAGAATCAAAGCTGGTTGTCAAGAGATCCCGTTTTTTTGGGCTTGTCACATCAGTTGATACAATACAGGGGTCGAAAAGCTTTTTGGCACTCGCCCAAGAGAAATATCCCAACGCCTCACACTACTGCTACGCATACAGTATCGGCTGGGGGCGTGAAAAGCGCGAATATGCCACCGATGCCGGTGAGCCAAGAAACTCCGCAGGTCCCCCCATTTTAGCAGCTGTGACTGCCTCTCAACTCTCAAACGTGATCTGCGTTGTCGTCCGCTACTACGGCGGCATCAATCTTGGTGTCGGTGGACTTATTCGGGCTTACGGTCAATGTGCGCGGGAATGTTTAGCGAGTGCAAAAATTGAAACTCAGGTTTTTTACAAGACATTACAGGTGCGGACACCTTATGAACAGATCGGTTCGGTCCTTAAACTGTGTAGCAGATTAAGAGGAAAGGTGGTAAACGTTGAATATGATCAACGTGCAACCGCACATCTACAGATTCGCCAACGGGAGGTTGAAAACTTTCAGGAGAATCTGCGAGGAATCAACGCTGATATTGACGTGATTGATCCTGTGAATGTATAATCTATTGGTATTAAATCTTGAGTGTGTAGATATTAAGTAATACAGGAGGAATAATCTTGAACGAGGTCAAAAGATTCACAACTACACATGAATGGGTTGAAGTTGGAGAGAACGATGGGGTCGTTGGAATCACCGAGCGGATCCAACTAGAGTATGGTCATATTATCTTTATTGAGCTGCCCACGGTTGGCGATGAATATGAACAAGATGAGCCATTGGGCAGAGTAGAAGTGACTGATGGTAATACTTTTCCTATCCATGCGCCAGCGACCGGAGAGGTTAAACAAATCAACACCACGCTGGAGGAGGATCCGGATCTTATTAATCATTCGCCTGAAGGGGATGGCTGGATCTGTCGGATAAGCATTGAGAGTCCTAGGGAGCTTGATGTATTGATGGACGCCGATGCATACATTGACTATGAGGAAGAAGAGCTCGACGAGGAATACATGGATGAGGAAGATTTTTACGACGAGGAGGAGGCTTATTGACTACATTAATACTCAATCAGATAAGTTTTGAAATTATTATATATGTTAGGAGTTACGCACTTCAGTTTGTAGTAGCGCAATTCATTGCGCGTTACCACGGGCGATTAATCGCCCCACTACAAACCTACCGATTTACTGTAATTGCCCGATTCATCGGGCGTTACGAGCCGTGTTGTGTGTTAATGCATCATCGAACAACGAGGCTTTGGGCATGCAACTGCGTAAGGCCTAATCTTATTGTTTGCTCTCAATCAATATACACAACCATAATTTGCCTGACAGAGTATTAATCTACCCCGAAAATGTTCTGCTACGCTCCCCGCCTCAAATAGATTCCCTATTCTTCTCCTAAGATACAAAGGATCTCTATGTCGTTAGTCAGATTAGACCAAGTCACAAAATCGTATGACCCTTACCTCATTCTGGACGAAGTCTCTTTGTCAATTGAACATGGTGATCGGATTGGGTTGATTGGGAAGAACGGAACTGGTAAAACTACGCTGATAGAAATTATTGCCGGCATAATCGAGGATTTCAAAGGGAGCATTAGGTACGCGAAGCGACTACAAATCGGGTATCTCAGCCAAGAGCCCAATTTGGAAACCGACTGCTCACTCCGGCAAGAGATGTTCAAAGTCTTTCAGGAACGGCGGGGCTTGGAAGATAAGATGCTGCTGCTCAGTGAAGATATGGCAGAAGATCCAAATCTGCTTGGTAAGTATGCGCAGCTGCAAGAGCAACACGAACGAATGGGCGGTTACGATTATGAATTTCAAACAAATCGAACGCTGGGCGGGCTAGGATTTCGTGACAGTGATTTTAACTTGAAAATTGGTGTCTTGAGCGGTGGACAGAAAAGTCGTGCAGCGCTCGCGAAATTGCTGCTTGAAGATCCGGATCTGTTACTGCTCGACGAACCTACCAACCATCTGGACATCAATGCGATTGAGTGGTTGGAAAACTTCCTAAATACCGAATATCGAGGGGCGGTCATCATCGTTTCTCACGACCGCTACTTTTTGGATCGCGTTGCCCGCAAGATTGTCGGGTTACGAAACCACAAGCTCAAGGAGTACCCCGGAAACTACACAAGATATCTCGAAATCAGACAAACTGAAAAAATAGCGCAGGAACGGGAATATAAAAAGCAGCAACGGTATATCGTTCACGAGGAGGACTTTATCCGTCGCAATATGGCTGGGCAACGCACGCGGGAGGCACAAGGCCGGCAGAAGTTGCTCAACCGCCTTGAACGCGTAGAAAAGCCAGAGACCGCTGAGAAAACAATCAAACTCCGCTTCACGCCGGATGTACGAGGTGGAAACGACATTTTGCAGTGTCAGGACTTAGGGAAGCGGTACGGCGATAAGCAAATCTTTGAAGACGTGAATCTGGAGATCTACCGTCAGGATGTTGTCGGTGTCATCGGTCCCAATGGCGTTGGAAAAACGACCTTGTTCCGCATGATCCTCGGAAACGAACCGCCAACTTCAGGGGAGTTGAAGATTGGGCACAACCTCCATTTTGGGTATTACGACCAAGAGCTTGCAGGACTAAACCAAGACAACACAATTATTGATGAGATTTGGGCGTTGCGCCCAACACAGAAACAAGGGGAGATTCGCAGTTTTCTCGGACGGTTCCTATTTTCTGAGGATGAGGTGTTCAAATGGATTGGCGACCTCAGCGGCGGCGAACAGAGCCGCGTCATGCTCGCTAAGTTGCTCCTCGAAAATGCAAATGTTCTCCTACTTGATGAGCCGACAAATCACCTAGACATACCGTCGCGTGAAGTCCTTGAAGAGGCATTGGCAGAATACCCGGCGACCATTTTCATGATCTCCCATGACCGTTATTTTCTGAACAAGCTTGTCAACAAACTGTTGGTCTTTGAGAATGGGACAGCGAAGCTCTTTTTCGGAACTTACGCCGAATATGAAGTCCACGTCCGACAGCAGAAACGAGGGGCAATGCAAGCGAAAGAGGAAACAGAGAGGGCAAGAAAGGCAGAGCGGCAGGAAAAGCAGCAGAGGGAGAGATTGCGAGTTGCTTCAACTTCAAAGAAATCGAAAAAGAAGCGGCGGGTGAAAGCACAGCGCGTGGCTGATGTGTGAGAAGCATATTAGCCGTACTTCTCTATACGATGTTCGTCAAGCCACTGTTGAACTTCTACATCCGACGGTGCTGATTGGCTTGTGGCTAGGAGGCCGAGGGCCTTTTCCAAAGTATTACGTTTAGATCGGGAATTTTCCACTTCTGGTGCAAGTGTTTTTAGGACATCTTGCACGAGTGAGAAGCGGCTAGCAGGTGGCCAGTCGCGAACAATTTCGATGACTGCCTTGTAGTTGATTGGTTCAACGATTGGCATAGTCTTTTCCCCCTTCAATTATATATTAAAGCGGCTACTGCTATACCATTTTGACGAACGAATCGTCAATAGCAAGATTCAACCGGAACCTCTTCTAGAATAAGGAGATCATAGCTTTGACATCAGAATTGTCGTCCATAAACCTTCATAACGAAGCCATCGTCATTGATTCTCACAACGATACGATTGTCGGGCATATCAGGCGAGGGAATATCAGCATTTCGGATCAGAAGACCCCTAACCGCGTCCGGCATGACGGAACAATTGCCTATATGCGCGGTCCCCTCGATTCCGCAGCCAGCCAGATGGATGTCCAGATCAATCTGCCGAAGATGCGTCAAGGCGGGGTTGACGCTGCTTTTTTTGCAATTGATGTAACGCGGGCATGGAAGAACCATCTCAGCTACGCCTTAGATGCCATCGGCTTTTTTAAGGCGGAAGTCGAGACGCACGCCGATGAAATCATCATCGCAAGGACAGCGGAAGATATTCGGGAGGCGAAAGCGGCGGGCAAACTTGCTGCAATTTTGGTCATTGAGAACAGCGACGGTGTGGAGCGAAGTCTGAACATCCTGAAAAGCCTCCACCACTTGGGGGTCCGATCTATTGGGTTGACCCACGATCCAACCTCATGGGCGGCGGCTGGCAACGGCGAAACAGATAGCGGCGGCGGACTTACCCGATTTGGCGTCCAACTGGTGAAAGAGATGAATAGACTGGGGATGCTTGTTGATGTTTCCCACATCAGTGAGCGAGGCTTTTGGGACGTGCTGGAAATTGCCGAACGCCCCGTGATCGCTTCCCACAGTAACTGCAAGGCACTCTGCGGTCATCCGCGCAACCTGACCGACGAACAGATTAAGCGCGTCGCCGAAAACGGCGGCGTTATCGGTTCGACCTTCGTGACATGGTTTATTGACGACGATGCCCCTTCGTTTTCCCGTTATCTAGACCATATCGATCACATCGTCAATCTGGTCGGGGATGACCACGTTGGCATCGGATCCGATTTTGATGGCGGTGGTGAACAACTCAGGGACGCGACGGAGTTCCCAAAAATTACCGAGGCGTTGTTAGAACGGGGCTATTCGCCTGTGTCGATCCGGAAAATCCTTGGCGAAAATCATCTGCGGGTGTTCGCGGAAGCATGTCCGGGATAAATGTCGTTTATGGGCGCAGATTGGTCGGAAGATTTCCGTGCAATACCCTACAACTCTCCACGCAACACCAAGCGATCATCCATCACCTCACCCTTACCGTTGCGCGTACCGGTCGGCATATAGTGAATGACCATCCCCCGACGCCTGCGGTGTGACCGATTCGGATTGGTCTGATGCAGCATCAGACAGTGATGCACCATTGCATACCCCGCTTTGACCGGTACAGGTGCCGCACGATTTTCCTCCACATTGGCTTGCAGCAACGCAGGAAGTTCCCCCTTTTCTGATACGGCGTGGTCGTGATCTGGGGCACTTTCCAAATGGCTACCGGGGATGACATTCATGCACCCGTTATCTTCATCGGCGTCGTCTAGTGCCATCCAGATACTCACGAGGTTCGCCGGCGTACAACGCCAGTATCCGTTGTCCTGATGCCACGGCACTTCCCCCCCATGACGGGCAGGCTTATACAGGGCTTGATCATGGAATAACTGGATGTTGGAACCAATCAGGCTCTCGGCGATGTCCAACAACGGCTCATGATAGAGCAGTTGACGGTACACCTCATCATAGTGCCACATCTCCATAATCTGCAGCATCTCCTCCGAACGGTCTGCGGTCTCGTCCTGCTCCGACTCACCGACGACGGCGAGGTTGCGTAGCCCTTCGCCACTTGTACCACGTTTTTTCGCAAACAACGTGTCGTAATGTTCCCGCAACAAAGCGAGGTGATCTTCTGTAATGAGGCGATGTGGAATGTTAAGATACCCTTTCTGCTGAAACTGTTCAACCTGTTGTGGCGTGAGTTTCATAGAATTCTCCTTCCAATCGGTATAACAGATTCTATCCATAGAAGCACATTATTCCAGCGCAACAGGCTCCCCAGTCTCCGCTGACCGCTTCACCGCTCGGCAAATCGCCACCGCTTTCATACCCGCTTCACCACTTGCCCGCGGTTCGCTGCCCGTTTGAATACACTTAGTGAAGTGCTCAATCTCTGCACGAAAAGAATCAAAATCTAGGTAGTTTTCCTCGTGCAAGGTCTCTGGATCGTTTCGGAAAGAATAGTGCAAAGTGTCCACGCGATCGAACCCGCCTGTCACTTCAGCGACACCGTTTTCGTTGGCAGCGTAGAAATCCTCAAAATTGAACTCTCCCATCGAAACCATGCCAGCGTTGACAACCCCAATCGCGCCGCTTTTGAAGCGCAGGGTAAACATCGCACAGTCAATCTGTGGTTTCCGGTGCGGCGCAAAGAAGGTCCCGCCCTCGGCGTAAACCCGCTCGACATCTCCCATCAGAAAGCCCAGAATATCTGCGGCATGCACAGCGTTTTCGAGGATAGGTCCGCCCCCATCGTCCTCTGCCCAGAACCAATCTTTGTTCGACATCCCCGGATGCGGATACCGGTGAACCATGTACTGAATCGGTCCAAATTCGCCTTCCGTCAGTTCCTTCAAACGTAGGAGCGGGGGGATAAACCGTTTCTTGTGTCCAATCTGCAAGACAACGCCTGCCGATTTGCATACGTCGATCATCTCCTGACAGTCTGCAACCGTGCTCGCCATCGGCTTTTCACACAGTACATGAATACCACGCTCTGCCGCGGCGCGTGTTAACGCCAAATGAATCTTCGGCGGTGTGCAGATACTAATTGCCGTCAGATCCTCTGTATCCAGCATCTCCTCCGTAGAGGTATAGCCCTTGATACCGTACTGTGATGCGAAATCGTCTGCAATTTGTGGGACGATGTCACATACGCTGACTAACTCGGCGTCGGGATTATCTGCCCATCGATCAACATGGGCACGACCAACACCCGCTAATCCAATCACTGCAACTTTCATGCGATACTCCTAATATATTCTAACCCAAGTTGCCGTTTTCACTCCAGCGGAACGATATGTGTTGTGGGGTAGGTAGCAACTTACGTTATTCTATTCAAGGATAATAACCCTATCTGTTCTGTAGTTTAGCAGAGAGGATTTACAGAGTCAAGGCAAACGAAAGTTGACATACTCCCCGCCCTGAAGGAGGGGTATTCTTGTGTCCTTCAGTAACGGTGATTGTGCTATCAACAAGGACAGCCAGCCGAAGATGGTCTTACGTCCTCTCCTTCAAGGGTTGATGCCCCAACCCTGTAGATGTTAATTGCAGCGTTTCTATCACGGTCATGGATAGCACCACAATCAGCACACTGCCAAGCTCTATCATGTAGGTTCAACGCTTCATTCACGGTGCCGCAAGCCGAACAGGTCTTACTCGAAGGATACCACTTGTCTATGAAGATGATTTTTACACCTTTTTTGTCAGCGATATACACCAATTTCTTGACGAAATCGGCAAAGCCTAAGTCACTAACTTTGCGTCCCCAAAGGGCTTTCATGCCTGTGAGGTTCAAATCCTCAAGACGTATTTCGTCGTATAGGTCCGTGAGCTCGTGTGCAAGTTTCCAGTGGAAGTCCTCTCGTTGGTTGCCTATCTTACGATGTTTGCGTGCTAAATCAAGTCTTGCCCGTTCACGGTTCTTTGACCTTTTCTTGGTTCGTAAATGGTTGCGATTGGCACGTTTGATAGCATTGATACTCCGTTTGAAAAACAGAGGCGATTCTATATCATGTCCGTTAGACCCGGTGAGATACCGTTTTAGACCGAAATCAAAGCCTGCGATTTTACCCGTCATGACCCGATTCAGGTCTGGTTCTACATGGTCTGTTAGCACACAGATATAGATGTCACCTACGGCATCCCGCTTAATTGTGCAACGGTTTGGGTTGCCCAAAATATCACGGGACTTGAAATACTGATAGATATGTTTACCGATTTTGATACGATTGCCCGGTAGAAGCTTCCAACCGGCTTGAAGTAATGTGAATGACTTGTACTTGCGACGAGGCTTGAAACGCGGTCTACCCCACGCTTTACCTCGCGCTCTCGCTTCAAACATTGCCTTGTAGCCTTTGTCGATACGGGCTGCCACGTCTTGAATCGCCTGGCTCGGAAGTTGATTCCAATGAGAAAATCGAGGCAATTGTTTGAGTTTAGATATGTGATTTATCAATCTAAACTTGCTGATATATTTGCCATAAATTGCATAATAACGTCGATGGAGGGCAACGCAATGATTCCAGACAGAAGCGTGTCCGTCTATGGTCTTATGCAATTCACGATTACCGTGATTAGAATACATTTTGAACTTGTAGGTTTGCATTATGGTCAGCTTTCTAGCTTTCATATCCTGTTTCACGAGGAAGCGGGAGACCCTATCATGCGATAGGGGTGAAACTCTCCCGCGAAAGCCAAGAAAAGTATACCATATTTTACCTACAAAATCCCCCTTTTTTTGACTAACTAACGGGGCTTGCCGTTCTGTATCCCCGACTTAAAAGACGGGGTTTTAGAACGGAAGATTTTGATAAAATTAGGGCAATCGCATGTAAATATTATGTAGGGCTTTGGCATACGACAATGTCAATCTAATCGTAGCCACAGGTGCTAGTTGGTCAATTGTCTAATTTCTATAACAGATGCAATTCCCCTACAGATAAAACTTGACAACGGATAGTGAATCTTCTACACTAAAAGCTAGCAGCCATTCTGAGTTGTTCGTGGGAGGAGGTGTCTACATTGATCTGTCCCAAATGCGGCGGTAAAGTACAAACGCTTAAAAACGAATCTGCATTTTGCCTAGATTGCGAGTGGGATAACTTGGACCAAATCCCTCAATCGGGGCAACGGGCAGATTGCAGGCACCTGTGGGTTTTACAGGTAAACCAAGCCGATGGAACATCACAGTGGTGGTGTGTGCACTGCTCTGAACGTCGTGACTTTCAGATGGCATTGATGTATCTGAGACCGTAGGGAATGTCTCGAATTCAGGTTTCTAAGGAGAACAGGGAGATTATTTTATGGGTTTTTCATTAGCAGATAAGGTTGCCATTGTCGTGGGGAGTAGCAGTGGCATGGGGAGAGCAACCGCGGTCACTTTTGCCGAAGCAGGGGCAAAGGTTGTGCTTGCTGCACGGAGTGCCGATAAGCTCGCAGCGTTGGCGGAAGGGATTGGCGAGAATGCAATCGCCTGCCCGACCGATGTGCAAGATTCGGCAGCCGTGGATAGGCTCATTGCCACAACATTAGAACACTTTGGACGGATTGATGTGCTCGTCTACGTCACCGGCACAAACATTCCCGAACGAAGCCTTGAAGTTTTATCCAACGAAACGTGGGATATGATGATCCAGACGAACCTGACCGGAGCGTTTTACTGTACGAAAGCAGTCCTGCCAACGATGCGTCATCAAAAGGACGGCTTAATTATCTATGTCTCCAGTGGAGCGGTGCAGCGTCCCGATACATCTGGCGTCTCCTATCAAGCAACCAAGCACGGGATGGTCGGTCTCGCTCACGGCACGTTCCAAGAAGAAAAGGAGAACGGTATCCGCACCTCAATGCTCTTCCCCGGTTTGACGGATACGCCGCTCGTCCTGCAACGTCCTGTGCCAACCCCACGCGAAGTGATGGCAAAATCTCTACAACCACAGGATGTCGCCGATGCGTGTCTATTGGTTGCCTCGCTACCAGCGCGGGTTTATGTCCCAGAATTAGTGATGCTGCCTTCGGGTTTAGCGTAGTCAGAATCATGCCGTTATCCAATCAAAAACTGAAAATGGTCAAGAGATTTACCTCTGTTCTTATTTTTTTAATCTTCATTCCAACACTCCTCTTTGCTCAAGAGGATCTACTCGTCAAGATTCCTCAAAGTTCCAACCAACACCTCCAGTTTCTGCAAGCGCATCACGGGATCAAGTTACGCTATCGCACACCTGATTTTGCCATCATTCAAGTCCCCTTAACTTCCGGTTCCATTGGGGCGAGTCCGAGTGTCTTGACCGAGCTACCAGACCCACAAGTTCTGGATACAGTTACGCCCGGTTTCAACTACTACGTCCTCTGGCTCCCTTCAGCGGAAGAGCGTGCGGCAATTGAGGCGTATGGGGAAATTTTACACCAGTTCGGTGGCTTTTCCCTGCTCAAGTTGCACGCCAATCTTGAATCCGTCCTGTTAGATCTGCCAGTGCATCACCGTGCGAAGCTGCCCGCCAATGTCGTCTTGCCGGAATTTCAGCCTCCCTCGTTCGCTCCGAGTATACCCGCGTCGCCCCAGCAGCAATCGGTCATTCAAGGACTACTCGACCAAGCAGATGGCTCTAGATGGCTTTGGCAGACTATCGCCCTCGTCGAGAATGAAGACCTCCGGAAGCCGGGACAGTTTTTCCGAAGCCGGTACGCGCTCCGAGTCCGCGATGCCGTTCAATTTGATGACAAGCCGAAACCCGACCACGCCTGCGATAACTCCGCAGACTACATCGCCCAACAGTTTCGCAGCTACGGTCTGAAGGTCGAATTTGATCCGTTTGACCACCGGCGTCGATCCGCACTTGGGTCGTTGGTGGGAGAATACGTGATGCGGAATGTGGTCGCCACGCTGCCGGGGAAAGGTCCAAACAAAGACCGAATCTACCTGATGGTGGGACATTATGACAGCATCGCCTCCAAAACCCCCGGTTGGGATGGGGGATGGAGAAGGATGGCTGCACCGGGTGCCTCCGATAATGCGTCAGGCATCGCCGAAATGCTGGAGACCGCGCGCATTCTGAGCCAGCAAGATTTTGACTTCACGGTTCGATTTATCGCCTTTTCGGGGGAAGAGTTGTTTCTGTTCGGAAGCAAACACTATACACAGTTGGTTCGGGAGCGTGGAGATGACATCGCCGGCGTCATAAACTTCGATCTTCTAGGACACGATCCAGACGGGAACTTAGATATCCATGTCCTTGGCGATGAGCAGTCACAATGGCTCGTCAACGCTTTCGGCACCGCTGCGGAACAATACAGATTGCCGATAGATCTACGCCTGAAAAACGATCCCAGTTTTATCTTCAGTGATCACTCCCCATTTTGGGACATCGGCATTCCGGCGGTGATGGTGGCGGAGGAATCATCCCTCGATGCGCCGGACGAATCGACCGAATATATCCACAGCCAAGAAGATGACTTGACCAAAATCTCGATACCGCTGTTGGGGGAGCTGGCTATCAAGTTAGCTGTAGCGACCCTCGCCGAACTCGCTGGTCCCATCGTTGGGTCAGGCGATCCACTGAACCCTGATATCTTCTGGGAATCCGAAGGCATCACCGTTTCCAACCCCTCTCCTACCAAAGGGGATGAGGTCATCATCACCGCAGATGTGACAAACGCGGGTCCCAGCCCTGTTGAGAACATCACCGTTCAGTTTGTCGTTGTCAATCCCGACGGAAGCTCCGAAACCCTACCCGAACAGAGCGTAGACCTGAGCGTCAACCAATCGCAAACAGTCACCGCTCGCTTCACACCAGCCACTTGGGGCGTATTTACCCTCCGTGCCCTAGTAAACGACGATACGCGTGTCTTTGAGTCCAATTTCAATAACAATCGGATCGAAACCGAATTGACGGTGGCGGATCCGCGCGTGACCATCGAAAACATCGTTGCCTACCCGAACCCACTCCGTCTCAACCAGCTGAATGCTGCTCTCAAACTGACTTATGCACTGAGTCGTGATGCGGAGGTTATCGTCTCCATCTACGACACCGTCGGTGAGCAGGTTCTTGAAAGTGTATTTCTGGCGGGAGACAACGGCGGTCGATTGGGCGCAAATGACGCTTTTACTTGGGAAGGCAGGCGGAACTTCTTTGAGTTTGTCACGCCCGGTATTTACATCTGCCGTATCACCGCAACCGATGCAGATGGCGAATCGCGGACGGAAGGTACAAAAATCGCTGTGATTCGGTAGGTTTCGGACGAGGGTCAAGGGAGAACGAAAAAATGCAGGTGACACCCAATCGACAAACCGCTCCCAAGCACGTTCTCATCAGCGTTGTTGGACTTTCACCCCAAGTAATCACAGAAACCCTCTACTGCTACTGGTGCCTTGCTTCACCGCCTATCCCAATCACCGAAGTTTTTGCCTTGACTACGCTACGTGGCAAGCAAGCTTTAGAAGATACGCTTCTCGGAGATAATGGTAAACTCAAGTCCCTTCGCAACGACTACAATCTGCCACCAATCCACTTGGATCTGGCGAATGTGTATCTCCTAAAGGGTGCAAGCGGACAGCCACTGGAAGACATTTCGAGTGTGATTGACAACGAATCCCTTGCAGATCAACTCTTTGCGTTCGTCCGAAAGTTGGCTACCTCGACCGATATTTGCCTACATGCCTCTATCGCGGGGGGACGCAAAACTATGGGGCTTTATATCGGCTTGGCGATGCAATTTTACGGTAGACCGGGCGATACCCTTTCCCATGTCCTTGTGAATTCTGAACTTGAAAATCAGGAGTTTTTCTATCCACCACCAGACGGTGTCGATGTCATTTTGAACAATGGACGTACAATTCCTGCGGCTGAGATTCGGCTTGAGCTTGCGGAAATCCCACTGCTGCTACTTAGGGAGAAGATCCCCTTTCTCAAGGAACATACTGACGCCGGCTACACGGAATTAATCGGGATTGCTCAACGGGAGTATAATGCGTTGCAAGCGATCTCCCCTGTCATTGTTAATACATTCTCCTGTTGCTTGGAAATTGGGGAAGCCACCATCAATCTCACACCCCTTGAACTTGCACTCTATCTGTTTTTTGCGCGGCAGCACCTAGAAGGGCAAGTTGAGGATAGATACTCCATTTCACGTTTTGATATTCGGGAGGGATTGCTGACGGCTGCACTTAGAGATATCGTATCTCAAATTCCCGCACGTGATTTCCGCCTAGAGGGGTTGAAAGGTTGGGAAAATGATCCAATTGCCCGCTTTTCCCAAACTCGATCCAATATCAACAGAAAAATTAGAGAGAGGTTGGATGACCTCCAGTCTACTCACTATCAAATTCAGTCTTGGAATCCTTCATCAAATCAAGACGATATCTGCTACGGACTAGCACTTGCCAAAGACTCTATCCAATTCTAACTCTACTCATAAAATAAAAATTGAGTTGCTACGATAAAAACCGAGTTGTTATCCTTGAACATTCTCAAAATAGGATGTATATTTTGTGTCAAAATCTTGAACCTCAAGAGGTGACCACATGCTTCAAGACATTGAACGCCTACAACTTGCTGCACTCCTCCACGACATTGGGAAATTTCGGCAGCGGACGATTGCAACACCTCCCTTCCGCCCTCACGAAAGACACGGTTGGGAGTTTGTAACAGAGGACTTTGGAGGGTTCTTTCACCCGTGCGGCGATGATCTGGGCGATGCAATTCTAAACCACCATAATTTCCCTAGACAGACAAAGGAGATCGAAAAGCAGGTGACTTTGGCTGACCGGCTCTCCGCCAAAGAGCGTGAAACCGAACAACGCGAGCAGGAAAAACCCTCCCACGCCGCGTTGGTTTCAATTATGTCGCGCTTGCAAATCCCTGACAAACCGCAGCCGCCGGAATTGCGATATGATCTCAATCCGTTAGATATCCGCCGCGAGACCATTTTTCCAACGGAGGATGGCTCTGTCGATCCGAACAGGTATGAGGAACTCTGGGAAGAATTTACACGAGAGCTGCAGCTATTAGTTGGTGAGCGTGGCTATCAGTCAGCGGACTATCAAACACTCGTCGCACTCTTGCACAAGTACACCGCCCGTATGCCCGCCGCAACCCCTTGGGAGGGGGGAGCCGAGCGGACTATCCCTGATGTTTCGCTCTACGACCACCTCCGCACGACGGCGGCAATCGCGGCGTGTGTCCATCGGGAAATTACCCCCGATAATTTGGATGGCTATCTCCGCCAATCCGCCGAACAACCGCTGTGTGCCTTGGTCAAGGGGGACATTTCAGGACTCCAGAATTTCCTCTACCGAATTAAGTCGGAAGGCGCATCGCGGGAGTTGCGTGGACGGTCATTCTACCTGCAACTGTTGACGGAAGCGATTGCACTGTGGATCTTGCGGCGGTTCGACCTACCGATAACGAACCTGTTACTCGCAAGCGGTGGACACTTCTACCTACTCTTACCCTATAGAGAGGCTAGGGAGGGGATCGACGCGCTCCGTGCTGAAATTGCCGAAAAACTGTGGGGAGCACATCGGGAAGAACTCTCGGTCGTTCTAGCAGGCGTCCCTGTAACAGCAAGTAATTTCGACCAATTTTCCGGGAGGTGGAAACTCGTTTCAGAGGAGATTGAACGGCAAAAACGGACGAAGGGGCGGGAGCTGCCGAAGGAAAAGATGTTTGACCTCTTTTTTACACCCCGCAACGAGTGGGAAACGGAGGACTACGGATTCCCGGAACTTGGGAGGCAATTACGGGATGCCCAACATCTCGTTGCCTTTGAGATGCCTGAGCAGCCGATTTCCGATAGACCGGATTGGAATGAAATCATCCGCAGCTTTGGATTAGATGTTCACCTCACCGATACATCGGAAGCCAAGCCACCCTCCCCCGCTGATGCAACCCGTGCAACGGTGTATCGACTCAATTCCACCGATTTTCTTGCCGACGAAACGCTTAAAAACTTCCGATGGGGGGACCTCCCCGTGAGTTACGATTTCCGACCCCTGCCGCAGGTCATCCCACGCAGGTTGGATGGCGATGCGGTGGCGGATTTCGACCAACTCGCCGACGCATCGGAAGGGGCAAGGTGGCTTAGTGTGTTACGGATGGATGTGGACAATCTCGGAGGGCTGTTCAGGGATGGGCTAGGTGACAGTGCGACCATTTCGCGGATGTCCACGTTGAGCGAATCGGTGCGAATCTTCTTTGAAGGCTACATCCCGCAACTCTGCCGCGATTACAATGCCGATCACACACCTGAAATTCTGGAGTTAATCTACGCGGGCGGCGATGACCTTTTTCTCGTCGGTGGGTGGAGTGCCGCACCCCAAATCGCCCGGCAGATTCGGGATGAATTTCGTGCATTTGTTGGCGGCGAGCATGTCACACTTTCGGGGGGCATCGCGGTTGAGCATAAAAAATACCCGCTTTACCAACTGGCTAACGATGCTGGTGACGCGCTTGATAACGCGAAAGCGTTGCGAAAAGAGAAGGACGCCCTTAGTTTCCTGCAAAAGCCGATGACTTGGGAGGAGTTCAACCGAGTCGATGAGTGGCATAAGCGATTGTTTACGGCAGTCAGTGGCGAAAAGCCGTTGTCAAGTAGCTTTCTTACACGCTTGAGCGAGATTTTCCATCTCTACGAGAGCGACAAAGAGAGCCAACGCAAATGGGCTTGGCGGCTCATTTATCATCTGAGCCGTGCCAAGCAGATGTACAGAAATCATACCGACCTGATTGACGACCTGCGTCGAGAGTTGGTCGTCAATCACAGCGAAGAAGGTGAACTCCTTCAATTTCTCCGCGTCATTGTACGTTGGACAACTTTACTAACAAGGGAGGATTAAAATGAGAAGCCAATCTAGAGATAATCGCGGTTCTACGAGAGTCAATCTGGATGCCAGAGTTATCACTGAAGGTGGTGAAATTTTGGTAAAAGAGGCAGAGCAGCGTGGTCAACAACTCGCCCGGAATCTAACAACATCTCAGATTCGCAATATCTACGGAGCGGTCAAGAAGATGCAGATGAAAGGCGAACTTGACACACACAAACTCTTGATGCTCAAGCCGAAACTCGCATACGCCGCAAAGCGACACGGTGGTGGTGTTGATACGCTGAAGGATGTTCTGACACAGGCAATTGATCTTGTGGGAAATGATTCAAAGAAATTCAATCGGTTTGTCGATTTCTTTGAGGCAATTTTAGCGTATCACAAATTCTACGGTGGAAATTAAGGAGGAACGAAATGGCAAGCATTCAACTTCAAGGAAAGATTTTTATCATAGGTGAAATCGAAGCGACGACGGGACTACACATCGGTGGAAGCGCGGGTGAATTGGACATCGGTGGTGTAGATAACCCCGTCCTCCGAAACCCGCTCACTCGTGAGCCGTACATCCCCGGCTCATCTCTGCGCGGCAAGATGCGGTCTCTGCTCGATCGGCACCTTGACCGACCCCTGAATAAATTCATCCGTCGGAATCCCCCACAGGTTCGTGTCCACGAGTGTGATAAGTCGGCTGACTACAAGGAGTGTTCGGTTTGTCAGGTCTTCGGTGTCGCGCCGACCCGCGACATGGGAGACACGATGCCCACGCGCTTGATTGTCCGCGACGCACTTTTGACCGTCGAGACAAGGGAGCGTTTTGACCAGATTGACACCGATATGCCGTATACAGAGGTCAAAACCGAGGTCGCAATTGACCGCATCACTTCGGCGGCAACACCACGCCAAAACGAGCGTGTGCCTGCAGAAGCCACCTTCGGTCCAATGGAGATGGTCCACAGTCTCTATACCCTCGATACTGATTCCGAGGGAAGCATTGACCGTGAAATCGCACTTTTTGACGCGGTGTTGACGGGCATGGAGCTGCTCGAAGACGACTACCTCGGCGGTTCCGGGTCACGCGGCTCCGGGAAAATTGCCTTCCGTGAGTTGCAGGTAATTTTCAAATCCCGAAAGTATTACGAGGACCCGCAATCAGTATCGCTCATCACGCTTGCCGAAGGGGATGGCATTGAGGCGTTGCGGGATGCGGACTATCAAAGCCAGATTTCAGAAGCAATCCAAGCGTAGGGAGGAACTTCATGTCAAAACATGTTACCTACCATCTCAACTTCCGCTCACCCCTCCGTCTTGGTCGGCGCGGCGTTGGGTTGGAGGCAACCGAAATCTCAATCCCCGCCGACACCCTCTTTTCAGCGATTTGTCAGACGTGGCGGACATTTTACGGGGAGGAAGATCTCACCGATTTTTTGGCTCAGTACGAAAAGGGTGAACCGTTTCTGTTGACCTCTGCCTTCCCCTTTGCGGGCGATATCAGATTCTTCCCCAAGCCGTTAATCGATCTCAAGGTTAATGCCGACGATGAGCGCAAAAAACTCAAAAAGGTTCGCTTTCTCTCCGAGAGACGTTTTCGTCAAATCGTGGACGGTGAACCGGTTGTTTTTGATTCCGATGACTTAATAAAGGACAAAAACTTAATCAACGATGGACAACTCTGGATTCACGACGATGACAAGTGCCCACGCACCGTTTGGAAAACTGACAGGAGACCTCGCGTGACCCTTGACCGCCAATCGTCCTCGTCGGAAATTTGGCATTTAGGGGGTGTTAAGTTTCAGGAAGGCTGTGGGTTGTGGTTCGGTGCAAAGTTCGATACCCACGAGACTCAAACACGCGTCGAAACGATCCTCCGTGTTCTCGGTGACACAGGTATCGGCGGTGAGCGGAGCGCGGGATACGGGATCTTTGGCCTCCATAGCGAACCTGCCGAGATTGAATCAGAGCGAGAGACGGATCGGTTCGTTACGCTCTCACCGATCTGCCCGCGAGACACCGATGAATTGGACGTGCTCATCCAAGGTGATGTCGGTTATACACTAGAGGAACGCTCCGGTTGGATCGGTTCTACTGAGGGGAGTGGTCTGCGTCGTCAGCAGGTCTGGATGTTTGGGGAAGGCTCTGTGTTGAGCGGGGATGGCGCACGGGTTGGTCGTCTCGTTGACCTGAAACCGGGGGCGTGTCCCCACCCCGTCTGGCGATACGCCTACGCTTGGCCCATAAAGATATAGATGTGCTTTACCATTCAGAAACCGAGTTTTTTCGGAAAAACTCGGTTTCTTGACACCGGCACTGCCAACTTTACAATCGGGGGAAAATTGTGAAATACCAACTTAAAACCATCACACCCGTCCATATCGGCACGGGCGAAACATTGAGCCAAATTGACGGGTTCTACGACAACGGACGATGGCATCGTATTGACCTGGATGCTGTCCTAGCGGCGGTCCCTGAATCTGAGCTAAATCGCCTCACCATTGCCATGGGGCAGCGCAACTTTCAATGGGGTAGATACCTTCCAACGAATCAACCATCAGCGTCTTATACCCTCCCGTGCCCCGAAGATCCACGGGAAACCGAAATCCGCGAGGCGATTAAAAACCCGTTCAGTCGTCCGATGATTCCCGGCAGCAGCATCAAAGGCGCGATTCGCACCGCTCTCCTATGGGACCTTATTGGTGATAACAATCGAGAAGCCCAAAACGAGCTACGACGAAGATCGAATCGAAGTCGGGCAGGACAAGGGATTGAGCAGCGTGCGCTTGGAAAAAATCCGAACCATGACCTGATGCGAACCGTGCAGGTCAGCGACACCGCACCAATCCCAATCGAAGCCTTGGAAATGGGCGTGGCGTGGACCGTCACACTCAATCGAAATGATCGGCTCGTCCAGAAACGGGAAGGCGGTCGTGAGTACAAGAATTTTGTCGAACAGATTTGTGCCAAGCAGTCGTCCGACTTCTCAATTAAGATTGACAAATCCCTCTTCCGGCCGCGTGAAAAACGCGAACTCAGTTTCAGTGAGCAGCAGGAAAAGGTAATCTGTGACGATCTTGCTGCCGCGTGCAATTGGACATCAATAGGTCTTGCCGAGGTTGAAGCGGGTTTCTTCGATGCGTACCGCCTAGATGAAATTGCCGATTTTTACGATACGCTTGTGCAACGTATTGAGAATCTGGCGGAGGGCGCATTCGTTCTGCCAATCGGTTGGGGAACAGGATATCGCGCAAAAACGGTCACCGAACTGTTGACCCAAGACGACAATGATTTGATGAGGCAAGTGCGGCAGTACTACAATCTAGGCAAAAAGGGCCATCCTAAATTTCCGAAGACCCGTCGGGTTCTATATGATCGGCAGAGACCAAAATCCCCGCTCGGTTGGGTGCAAATCACACCCTCCTGAAAGGTTAATCAGGTTCGTAGTAGCGCAATTCATTGCGCGTTCATGCAAACTCTATCCTCCTGAAAAATTGATTTACACTACATGGAGATAAACCCATGCGAATCAAAATTACGTGCGACATCGGCGAAGGTATCCGCCTGCCGATTAACTACAACTACTTTCTCACAGGGGTTATCTATCAATTCCTCAAAGAATCCGACCCCGAATATGCACATTTCCTCCACCAAGATGGCTATGAACAGGAGAATCGGCGTTTCAAACTGTTTACCTTTTCTCAACTAATGGCAAAACGACGGGTCCGAGGCGACCAGATTCACTTCCGTTCACCGCTGACATGGTATGTCTCCTCATCTCAGCGGCTGTTTTTAGAAAATTTCGCCGCCGCGCTGATGGGGGCCGGAATCCTACAGATTGAACGTCATAGGCTTCGGGTGCAGGATGTGGAGGTGTTACGTCAACCCCGCTTTGGACCGCAGATGACCTTTCGGTGTCTCTCACCGATTACCATGTCCACTAAACGTGAGCGAGATGGCCAACTCGGCACACACTACTGCCTCCCCGATGACCCCCAGTTCTCCGAGTTGGTTCGGCAGAACCTGATTCGGAAATACGAAGCGGTCTACCGACAGCCGCCGGATGAAAAATCGTTTGCGATGACCTTCGATCAGGCGTACATTGACAAAAAGGGGGGACGTGTAACGCGCTTGGTTGATTTCAAAGGGACCAAAATTCGTGGTGTCTTCTCTCCCTTTCACGTCATTGGCGCACCAGAGTTAATCCACATCGGCTATGAGTGCGGCTTGGGGGATAAAAGTAGCATGGGATTTGGGATGGTGGAGGTGGCAAGGAAGAAAATATAAAACTACGTTGACTTAACATTTGTAGGGTGATATACTTTTGATTCTGTTTTCGCGGAAGGAGGATGAAGATGGCAATCTATGAAAAACTGATGGGCAACCCGTTTGTTGATGCGGGTGTCAGTGCGATTTGTGAGTGGCTGGAACAGGGGACACAGCCGGAGGAGATCACAACTGAAGGTTTGGAAATAATGATAAATCATTTTGCTCCGATTTATTGTACAACTGCGTGGAGTAAGAACCTCTACTCAATTTTTCCAAACAGTCCTGTGACCTATGCTACACGTGGCAACAGGGATATCGTCGCAGAACTTGTCTCTAAATGGTCGAACTGGCGCGAGAAAATTGTGCCGATGAGTCAAGTGGGCGACTGCCTTGGATGTGGTCGTCGAGTGACAATGGAGAAGTTGCTTACGAAAACTGATGTTCCCTTAACTGGTTCCGGCAGCCTACGAAATTTCTTTCCGTTGTTTAGCGATGGGCAAGGATATTGTGCCGCTTGTGCCTTGGCGGTCCAATTTGTGCCGCTTTCCTTGGTTTCCAGTGGCGGTAAATTCCTTATGTTGCATGCTGACACTTGGCGGGTTCAAAGGAAGTGGGCACAGATTTGCGTGTCTGATATTCAAAACCGGGCCGCACGGAATGAAGTTACCGGCTGTTTTAGCCCGGGATACATTAACCCCCGTAACGGTCTATTCTACATGACGAGCCAACTGATTGACTATGAAGAACGTCGAGCGACCGAAGATATCACAATGCAAATTTTCTATTTCTCCAACTACAACCAAGGTCCAGAACTTGAAATCTTCCATCTGCCTGCGCCGGTCTTCCGCTTCCTGCGCTACGCTTATCAGAACGAGTTTCGCCGAGCATGGCAACAGATTGTCCGAAGTGGATATCAGCGAGTCAAATGGGACAAAGTTGAATCGGAGGAGGATTACAAAAATAAAATTAATCTCGTTTACGAATTTTTGTTGGAAGGTCGATCTATCCTCGGATTTTTTATCAATAGACCTGCTCGGAAGGCACGCAGCAACTGGGAATTCCTTTCCCTTTACCTAAAGGAGGTTCGCAACATGGATGAATCAAGGCTTAACGCCATAAAGCAAGTTGGCGACTTCATCGCCGAAAGCATTCGCAAATCTGAACGTGACCGACGGCTCCGACAACTGGAATCCGCTGGGAGTTACGGCGAATGCCGAAACATTCTGCGATTCGTGATTCGCGATCGGATTCAGCAGGGCGAAGATGCGCCGCTCTTTTCGCTGGATGATTACGTTGCACATCTGTTTCCAGAATCATCGAATCAGACGACATTTTGGCGGGAAACCCGTGACCTGCTCGTTTTTCGGATTTACGAAACACTTCACGATTGGTTAGTTACAAACGGTTTCGCCGATGATATGGATGACGAGACCGAGCAATCTACTAATGGATTACAGGAGGACAATTAATCATGTCAAGACATGTTATAGGCTTGGTCCTAATTGATGCACCGCATTCTGCGCTCAATAATGCAGGCACTGAAGCATCGCAAGCGACGGAAAACATCGTGGTCGTCAAAACACTACGCAAAGGGAATCAGATTTATCCATACGTTTCGGGGCAGGCGTGGCGAAATTGGTGGCGGACGACGTTAGGCGAAGAATTTAATTGGGAGCTGTCGCCAATTGAACGTGAGAAGAAAATCGCCTTTACCGCTGCTGACCCTGCCGTCTATGATGACGATGACGTTTTTGGCTACATGCGAGCGGTGAAGAAAGAGACGTTGACTCGACTCTCGCCGTTAAAAACCTCACCACTGATTTCGATTGAGCCGCAGCGTCCCACGGACGACTTTGGTGTGATGGCACGACACGAAGGCGATCCCGTCCCCTACGAACATCAGTTTTACTCATGTGCCCTTAAGGGTATCTTTTCTCTTGACCTTGATGCTGTGGGTGCTTTCTGGAACGTCAATAAGACGGGATACAAAAACATCACCGATACACACATCCCAACCATTCAACTTGCTGGAGGCGAACAGGCGGACGAAAAATCTCCGTGGATTCTGCCACCAGACACCCGCCGCCGGCGTTGCCGCCAAACGATTGAGGCACTCCCACTCCTCAGCGGCGGTGCGAAATTGACCTCACACCTGACCGACGTAACACCGAAGTTAATTATTCTATCTGTTCTCAACGGTGGGAATCATCCCTTCATGAACGTGATGGTTGAACGTGACGGGCAAGGAGAACTAAACATTCCAGCCCTGCGACAAGTTATAGCCGATTATAAGAATCGTTTCCTTGATTCAATTTATATTGGTCGTCGCGCAGGGTTTATGGATGAATTAGATGAATCGTTGCGCGAGTTGGCAGAAGATGGATCCGTGATATATGATTCGCCCAATCAGGTCGTTACACAACTGGTGGATGGGCTCTCGAACTACTTCGGAGGGGAGTGATGCAAGTCCTTCGCGTTCATATCAACGGTTGGGTGGCATCTTTTCGGAATCCGTTATTCATTAGTGGATTCCAACCCACGCTCGCCATGCCGCCACTTTCAACCCTCTACGGCTTACTATCCGCTGCGCGGGGCGATTGGGTAACACCTGACGATGCAGCGGTTGGATTTATCTTTCAAAGCCAAGGTAAAGCGGTAGACTTGGAAACGGTGTACGAGTTTGATCAGACACGGTTCAGGGCGAAACCGAACGTCTGCAAACGCGAATTCCTTGTTTCACCTGAGCTTTATCTCTACACGCCGGCGATATGGTTGAAACCTCATCTCGAGCTTCCTCATTATCCACTATTATTGGGACGTTCAACAGAATTAGCAACGGTTGTGTCAATTTCGGAGGTTGAGTTGGAAGATGTGTCCGAAACCACGTATCGCGATACCCTCCTGCCATTTCCGAATGAACAGATTTACGGTCAGATACAGGCGTTGCCAACGTATTTTACATCGGAACGTCCCCGTCGTCCGCAAGGCATCCGTCCATTTTACATGCTGACGGAGCAAATTCCGTATAATGGCCCTGCGTTACAAGACACGGACATGGGCTGGGGTGTGTATTTGCACGGAAATTCGAGATAAATTATGACAGAACTACTCGCTAAAAGCGATCCACCTGAAACGTTGATTGAACATACCGAAAACTGCCTCTCGGTCTATTCTAGTATGCGGGAAACGATGCCGTTTCTCGCAGAGATTTCCGGTAAGCGGGATTTCTTTGACCATCTTTTTTATACGGTTGCCCTTCACGATTTCGGCAAGGCTGCAACCGGATTTCAGGCACAACTCCGATCGGCTGCCGAACGGTGGGGCTTTCGTCACGAAATTTTATCGGCAGGATTTGTGGTTGGGTTGGATCTACCACCCACAGACAAGCAAGCCATCGGCTTGGCGATTCTAACTCATCATAAAGATATTCGGACACTGAGAGCGCAATATCCTTGCTTTCCGCCCCAGCAGCCGGGTTATGAAAAATGGAAAGCGGGACTGGCGGAATTAGAACCGAATTGGGATGCCTTGATGCGGATTCAAGAACAGATCAGTCACTGGTATCCGGGTGATAATTGTCGCTTTACTTCCCTGTGCTCGGTTGATGGGTTCATTAATGGGGATCGGGATTTCCTTGTGCCATATCTTAACGATTTTGAGGACGGTGAATTGACGGTGTTGCATGGGCGTTACGGTATGTTGTTGCGCGGTTGTATGATTGCTTGTGACCATCTGGCATCGGCGGGGAAAACCAAGATTTACCGCGCTCTTGATGATTTAGGGGAACATCTTCGCAGGCAAATTGAGCAAAGGGGACGGACGTTTCGAGGTTGGGATCCGTTTCAAGACGCTGCCGCGAAAACGTCTGGACATCTAATGCTCTCCGCGCCAACTGGTTCTGGCAAGACGGAAGCAGCTATGCTCTGGTCAGACGCAAATGAAAGTGAATCCCATGGACGGCGCGTGTTTTATGTTTTGCCCTACACCGCCAGCATCAACGCGATGTACGACCGTCTGCTCAATCTCGTTTCCGAAGACCGCATCGGATTGTTGCACGGCAAGGCGAACTACTTTCTCTATCGCTCAATGGTGGATAGGGAGTACACACCGAGCAAAGCGAGAATCGAAGCCCGGGAAACCCAAAATCTGACGCGAAAAATTTATAGACCCTACAAAGTGCTGACACCGTTTCAACTGCTCAAAGCCTTTTTCGGTATGCGCGGTTTCGAGATGCAATTTGCGGAGATGGCGGGTGGTTTGTTTATCTTCGACGAAATCCACGCCTATGACCCGCATACAACCGCACTAATTTTGACGATGGTTGAGAGACTCCGTCGAGATTACGGTTCGCAATTCTGCATTATGACCGCGACGATGCCGAGATTCCTCAAAGAGATGTTTGTAACTGCTATCGGCGAAATTACTGAAGTTGAGATGTCTTCTGAGAAACGGGATCAATTCACTCGCCACCGCGTCCGACTGTTTGACGGCGGAATCCTCAACGCAATTCCAGAGATTACCAAGCGGTTGGAAGGTGGGCAACGGGTATTGGTAGTCTGTAACACAGTCAAACAAGCGCAGACGGTCTTTGAGCAATTACAGCCGGTTGCTACCAATCCGCAACTGATCCACAGCCGTTTTATCCTCCGAGACCGTGAACGCATCGAAAAAGAGTTGACCGGTGCTGACTTACTTGTTGGAACACAAGCCGTTGAGGTCTCGCTCGACATTGACTTTGATGTGCTATTTTCCGAACCTGCCCCCATTGATGCGCTGATACAGCGATTCGGACGGGTAAATCGCACGGGAAAAAAAGGTATCTGTGACGTATGTATCTGCCACGAAGGTGGGGAAAACGATAAATACATCTATTCTATTGATCGGGTGAATCGGACGCTTGATGCGTTTGCTGAAATTGATATCTTGTACGAATCGAAGATTCAGTACCTCATTGACACAGTCTACGGTGACGGTTACAACACAAAGGAACAGGAGACATTCGATAATGCTAGAGGACTCTTCAGTCAATATCTACGAAACGTCGTGCCGTTCATCGAAGATTCATCAGGGCGCGAGGAATTTACCGGACTCTTCAAAAGCGTGGAGGTTGTCCCTTCGGATTATGAGGACAAATTTCTGAGACATATCGAAGCAAAAGAATTTTACGACGCAATGGCCTATGTCACCTCGATTTCTGAACAACAATTCGCGCGGCTCCACAAGGAGGGACAATTATACAAGCAGGAGGGACAATGGTTCGTGCGTGTTCGCTACGATTCTGAGCATGGGCTGGCACTTGATGAGTTGGCGGGGAATCTGTTGTGATTAGACATTATCTTCCTCCGACTGTAATAGGGGTTGGGTCACCTAACCCCCACGAACTGAATGCGTAAGCCCTAACTGTATTCAAATTAAACCGAATGAGAGGAGAATTTATGCAAACCGAAGATCTCACTACAATCCGTGTTACCGGCACAACAATCAACTACCTCTACGTCTGCCCACGAGAGCTCTGGTTCTTTCAGAACCATATTGAAATGGAACACACCTCAGACCTCGTTTCCATGGGTAGACTCCTACACGAGGAGAGTTACAGCCGTGAAAAACGGAAGGAACGCCCGATCGATGACCGCAGCCTCATCGACTTCATTGACAAAGACGGCATCCTGCACGATGTGAAGTCAAGTCCGTCAATGCAGAAGGCGCACAAAATGCAAATGCTTTACTATCTCTATCTGCTCAAACAGAAGGGTGTGCCGAATCGGAAAGGGGTTATCAACTACCCGCGCCAACGGCGAACCGTCGAGGTCGAATTGACTCCGGAGAAGGAGCGCGAAGTTGAAGAGGCGATTCAGGAGGTCAAAAGAATTTCTAACCTGCCAACGCCTCCAGATGTAGCCTTTATGAAAGTCTGTAAATCGTGCAGCTATATGGAATTGTGTTGGAGCTAAAAATTACTACCCTGATAGGGAAGATTATCAGAAACCGAGTTTTTTCCCTGGTCTCGGAACGGACTTGAAAACTCGGTTTCTCTATCCTTACGATCTTCAGTTTGTAGTAGCGCAATTCATTGCGCGTCGGACGGGCGATAAATCGCCCTACTACAAACCTATTCATCGGGCGTTGAGGAGTGTGTTCTCCGGCGATGAATCGCCGAACTACAAGTTGCTTTGAATTCCGATCTCTGCATCCGGGGCTTCGAGCGTCCAACTGGGTACGTTTTATAGAAAATAAAGGAGGAAAACAACGATGTCTCGCAACTACTACATCAGCCAGTCGGGTAGATTGCGCCGAAAGGATAACACCATCTATCTCGAAAAAGAGGACGGTTCGCGTGTACCGATTCCGATCGAGGATGTAGACGCCTTCTATCTCTATGGTGAACTGGACCTGAACACACGGCTTCTCAACTTCATGGCGCAGAAGCATATACCGATTCACGTTTTCAACTACTACGGTTACTATTCTGGCACCTACTATCCGCGAGAATATCTCAATTCTGGCTTCCTCACGGTCAAGCAAGTCCAGCACTATGAACGGAAATCGAGACGTCTGCCGATTGCCCGCGAATTTGTTTCAGCGGCGGTGGCGAATATCCTGCGAAACCTGCGTTACCGTGCGAATCGTGACACCGATTGTTCCGAGCAGCTGAGCATCATTGAGTCAATTGAAGCCGAGATTTCGCGCGCGCAGAGCGTTGACGAACTGATGGGGTATGAGGGAAATATCCGCGAAACCTACTATCGCGCCTTCAACGCCATTATCAACCTACAGACCCCTTTTGAGAAGCGGGTCCGCCAACCGCCCGATAACCCCATCAACGCCGCAATTTCGTTCGGCAATTCGCTGATGTATACCGCCTGCCTGACGGAGATCTATCGAACACAACTGAACCCAACAATCAGCTTCCTGCATGAACCGGGGCAACGTCGATTCTCTCTGAGCCTCGATCTGGCGGAAATCTTCAAACCGATTATTGTTGATCGAGTGATTTTCCGGCTGTTCAATCGGGGACAACTCAAAGAGTCGAAGCACTTTGAAACCGAGATGGAGGGCTGCTATCTGAACGAGAGTGGGAGACAACTGTTTCTCCAAGCGTTTGATGAGCAACTCAAGCAGACAATCGATCATCGAAAGTTGAAGCGAAAAGTGTCCTACCAACGCTTGATCCGCCTTGAATGCTACAAGTTGATTAAGCATTTGACAGGCATGGAAACCTATCAAGCATTTCGGGCGTGGTGGTAAAACAGAGAAAGGTGTAATTCTTTCGTAGGGGCGGGGTTTCCCCGCCCATTGGCCACGGCGATGAAACCGTAGGTCGGGCCTTCTAGCCCGACCTAAAACCCGTGTTTATCTAATGGTCAAACAGGAGGAAATTATAATGTACGTTATTATCGTTTACGATATTGATGTGAAACGGGTCGCAAAAGTCTGCAAATATCTACGTCAACACCTCAATTGGGTCCAAAACTCTGTCTTTGAAGGTGGGTTGACAAAGGCTCAATTGGCACGAGTCAAATCAGGGCTTTTGACAATCATTGACGAAGGTGAGGATTCTGTACTCATTTACCAAATGCGCCATGAGAAATGGATGGACAAACAGGTCATGGGCATCGAAAAAAATCCGGTGACGAACCTCTTATGACAGGGCACGACAAGAAGTTGAAGCGTTTTCCCATAGATGCTGAGTCGTCAACCTCGATTTCTGGGGCATTTTCTTAATCCATAGGGCGGTCTTTTTGCCTCACTATTATGGATTTGAAGCGTAACCACGCTATCTCGTCAACCCCCCGTCAATTTTGCACAACCGGACGTTGACGATTTTTAAGCCTAACAACAGTTTTCTCCTTGTAGATATAGTGCGGGTTTGATATAATATTCTTCGTCGATTTTTCGGACTTTTAATCGAACCATTGTGGAATTGAAACCGAAGAAAAGCAGCAAGCGAGCGGAATGGCAGAGCGGCTTTTAATCGAACCATTGTGGAATTGAAACACTACCCTACCGTTGTTAAGACCAACACCTCCTTTTTCTTTTAATCGAACCATTGTGGAATTGAAACCTTGCTGGCTGCCGTATTCGTTACGAATCTCGTCCACTTTTAATCGAACCATTGTGGAATTGAAACCCGGTTTTGTGCTAAAGATTGTTGATAAGACTAGAACTTTTAATCGAACCATTGTGGAATTGAAACCGGATTTGCCGTCTGCTCCGCCTCAGTTGATAGATTTCTTTTAATCGAACCATTGTGGAATTGAAACACTTTTCTCCATTGGCTTTCCGTGAAGCTTCCTTGAACTTTTAATCGAACCATTGTGGAATTGAAACTTTTCCATACAAGTATGATAAACCATAATCAACACACTTTTAATCGAACCATTGTGGAATTGAAACTTCATCTAATCGTGGATCGCCCATTGAGACTAGTGCACTTTTAATCGAACCATTGTGGAATTGAAACAATCTCCCGTAGCAGCGGCTAACAAAACAATCACGGCTTTTAATCGAACCATTGTGGAATTGAAACAGAGATAATAAGCCAAGATAGTCTTAACCTTGATAGTACTTTTAATCGAACCATTGTGGAATTGAAACTTTCCTCTACCGTCTTGTGCTATCAAACCGGCTAAACTTTTAATCGAACCATTGTGGAATTGAAACCCGCTTATCCATATCCAGCTTCCGCACAACTCGACACTTTTAATCGAACCATTGTGGAATTGAAACACTGGCATAGGATGCGACGGATGCCTCCAGACTTGCACTTTTAATCGAACCATTGTGGAATTGAAACTGCGTACCGTTTCACCGTCTAGATCAACATCTTCATTCTTTTAATCGAACCATTGTGGAATTGAAACGTTTTAAGTTGTTTTATGTGTTGTCCTTTGTTGGTGTCTTTTAATCGAACCATTGTGGAATTGAAACCTGAATTCTTGGCTATAGGAAATGTCAATTTAGCCGTCTTTTAATCGAACCATTGTGGAATTGAAACACGGTATAACATTGGTATATCTCCCTATTGTGTTGCCTTTTAATCGAACCATTGTGGAATTGAAACTTGTGTATCTCCCTATATGCGTTTATAGCCCGCGTGCTTTTAATCGAACCATTGTGGAATTGAAACACAATGCAATTTATCAATGTTAATACGCATATAGGGACTTTTAATCGAACCATTGTGGAATTGAAACAGTGGCTAGCGTTTGTAAATTGGCTATCATGCTATTCTTTTAATCGAACCATTGTGGAATTGAAACGTTAAAAAGTCATCACGCCATGAAACATCCTCTACACTTTTAATCGAACCATTGTGGAATTGAAACTGATTATATCTCCCTGTTTATAGTCCAGTGGACTTTACTTTTAATCGAACCATTGTGGAATTGAAACACAGTCTGCCAATTGATAGTTTGGATGATGCGACTACTTTTAATCGAACCATTGTGGAATTGAAACATTGTAATCTGTTTTCCTAATCCACGTGCCGTCTGGCTTTTAATCGAACCATTGTGGAATTGAAACTTTTATCTCTCCCTATAATTAAGATTTTGTTTGCCGTCTTTTAATCGAACCATTGTGGAATTGAAACTTTACCATGATATACATACGCTCTGCTATAGCGTCTACTTTTAATCGAACCATTGTGGAATTGAAACATAGTAACCAATGTCTGACCATGTTCGCCGCTTGTAACTTTTAATCGAACCATTGTGGAATTGAAACTGAAGTAAGTGATTCTTATTTGACTACTACGTTAGACTTTTAATCGAACCATTGTGGAATTGAAACAATCTATATCATACTCATTGCCCGAAACTGCTCTGACTTTTAATCGAACCATTGTGGAATTGAAACTTTATCCTTTATAGTTATATCAGAAACGGATAATCACCTTTTAATCGAACCATTGTGGAATTGAAACGATGATCTGACTCTCCAAGCGTTTCCACTGCGATCCTCTTTTAATCGAACCATTGTGGAATTGAAACATGGCACGCCGTAAAAATCCCTTTAAGCCATCCCGACTTTTAATCGAACCATTGTGGAATTGAAACCTTGCTTCTCTGCGAACAGATCCAATTGCATATCCTACTTTTAATCGAACCATTGTGGAATTGAAACACTCATCTATCACCTTTCCTGCTTCTCCTACTTGGTGCCTTTTAATCGAACCATTGTGGAATTGAAACATGTTTCTTATGACGACATACGCGCCGTTGCGAAACCCTTTTAATCGAACCATTGTGGAATTGAAACTGGGTTTCGCCACTTTCACGTCCAAACTCTTGAGAACTTTTAATCGAACCATTGTGGAATTGAAACTTCTATGAGAAACTTGGATTTGAACGGACAGGATAAACTTTTAATCGAACCATTGTGGAATTGAAACTGGTGTAAAGTGATGCGCCATATTGCAAAGCCCGCTGCTTTTAATCGAACCATTGTGGAATTGAAACAACGAATTTACAAGAAGTGATGGACGTCCGTCTGCGGCTTTTAATCGAACCATTGTGGAATTGAAACTCAACCAGTTCGATCTCGCGCCCTTGATAGAGAAGTCTTTTAATCGAACCATTGTGGAATTGAAACACGATTTCGACGGTTTCGGTTTCAACGTGGACTGGTCTTTTAATCGAACCATTGTGGAATTGAAACATGCCAATCGCATTGACTGCCTGCTTCGCAGTCATGACTTTTAATCGAACCATTGTGGAATTGAAACACGGACGATAAGCCCACAGAACTATCTGAACCCTACCTTTTAATCGAACCATTGTGGAATTGAAACATACCAGCATCCCCTACGGCATCTTCGATGATGACACTTTTAATCGAACCATTGTGGAATTGAAACTCTGTGATGCCTTCGATTTTGATTGTCTCTCGTATCACTTTTAATCGAACCATTGTGGAATTGAAACCAGGCTTGCCACTGTCATCTACGATGACCACATGCCACCTTTTAATCGAACCATTGTGGAATTGAAACTAGCTCACACTGCCGACCCTTGACCCCCAGTTGTCATCTTTTAATCGAACCATTGTGGAATTGAAACTCCCCTACCGCATCTTCGATGACTACCGACAATTCCGCTTTTAATCGAACCATTGTGGAATTGAAACATTTTCGCTCACTATTATAACCTACCACGCCCCGAACTTTTAATCGAACCATTGTGGAATTGAAACCTCTTGCCCGTTATGCTTCGCAATAGCCTGATTAAGCTTTTAATCGAACCATTGTGGAATTGAAACATTACTTGCGCGTAGGGCGTGGGCACGCACCAAACCTCTTTTAATCGAACCATTGTGGAATTGAAACTTGCTATGTTGTCGGCAAACTTTTTATCGCCCAGTTCTCTTTTAATCGAACCATTGTGGAATTGAAACCTGCTGCAAGTGTGATTTGTTGGTTGCTCGTATCCACCTTTTAATCGAACCATTGTGGAATTGAAACATAGCACGGGTGCCGAACTCAGGGAATCCCGCTTCTCTTTTAATCGAACCATTGTGGAATTGAAACCTCCCCGGCACCACCGACTCCAAAGCGTTCAGCAACCCTTTTAATCGAACCATTGTGGAATTGAAACGCGTCCTTGAAAATGCCGCCGCCGTACATTGCAGGCACCTTTTAATCGAACCATTGTGGAATTGAAACAACGGCGTTTATTTTCTGAATCAATGGTATAACCTTCTTTTAATCGAACCATTGTGGAATTGAAACAGAAAATCCTTATCATCTGTCCCGCCTCCCTCCGCCTTTTAATCGAACCATTGTGGAATTGAAACGTGGTTTCCCACCGGCGCTGCTTTGGATTCCAATTGAGGCTTTTAATCGAACCATTGTGGAATTGAAACTAGTTTACTCATCTTGCCTGCTGTCTAAAACTGTTTCTTTTAATCGAACCATTGTGGAATTGAAACTTGCCAGAATGGACGGGCAACGCGATAGAGACCTCCGCCTTTTAATCGAACCATTGTGGAATTGAAACATCATCGTACCGGTCTGCGCTACAATATTTTTGTTGACTTTTAATCGAACCATTGTGGAATTGAAACTCATACTCGAATTAAAAAGGGGTTGCCAACAGTAAACTTTTAATCGAACCATTGTGGAATTGAAACGCTTTACGTCCTAGCTGGTTATTTCCAAAGAAGCATGCTTTTAATCGAACCATTGTGGAATTGAAACTTGGAAGATCATCGTTTCGTTTTCTCGTTCCGTGTGACTTTTAATCGAACCATTGTGGAATTGAAACAACGCTGTGAACGAGATGTCGATTCAGAGTTTACGTCTTTTAATCGAACCATTGTGGAATTGAAACGAAATCTGCAAAAATTGAGTTTTTGGCTATTCTGAAACTTTTAATCGAACCATTGTGGAATTGAAACAACGCTGTGAACGAGATGTCGATTCAGAGTTTACGTCTTTTAATCGAACCATTGTGGAATTGAAACGAAGTCTGCAAAAATTGAGTTTTTGGCTATTCTGAAACTTTTAATCGAACCATTGTGGAATTGAAACATTGTCAAGCAAAAAGATAAGATTGTGAAAATGACGCTTTTAATCGAACCATTGTGGAATTGAAACACGCCTTAGGCAATGTGCCCATAGTCCCCAGATCGGCTTTTAATCGAACCATTGTGGAATTGAAACAAAAAAAGAGCCGATGGAACAAGAGAGTTCCACCGGCTCTTTTTATTGACCGCTATAGAATAGTTTTAGATCCGCGACGCTACGGATTGTTGTACACGTAATCATGCCCTCCATAGTGCCGAAGAGTCAATCCACCGTCAACAACCTCGCAGCTGACGCGGATAGCTTGGGTAATACGGAACTTGTAGATACCGTCAATCTTCATGAATCGTTCAAATTGCAGTCCCCCATCTTGTCTAAGCGGTGCTAGGTTGCCGTTGCTCTTTTCGAGGGTATATGCGACCTTTGCTAAGGTCTCTTGCAGTTTGAGAAGTGTCTTGGGGGCATTCTCACGGTTGAAATCATCGCGGAAAGCTCTGGTGTACTCCAATCGTGGGAACGGCAATAGGCCTTCTACCAATACATCCGCTTTCGTCCGATTCCAAATCAAGGTCCCCCACGCCGATAACCCCGTATCGGTTTCGTCATCCCCTTCCTCCAGAAATTCAAGCAGCGTCTCCGGGATGTCTCTGAGTTCCCGACGCGGATACAACTTCCCAGCAGCCATCAGCGCAAATTCCGTCCGATGTTTCTGAATCACTGCCGTATCAATCTGAATCGGCAGGCGCGGAATCGTGATTAGGTCCGCAGTTTCCGCCTCAAAGATGTAGATCACCTCATCGGCGTAAAACGCACCGAAAGTATTCATGTAACCTTGCAAACTTTTGAAGCCTCCAACGAGATTGAAAATAACACGATAGCCGCTGTCACGTTGCCCCGGCACGTTATCTTCCAACCACCGAATCAGTTCCTTTATCCCTGCGGTGAAAGCAGCGGTATCCTTTGTCGAAAGTCCTTCAGGCGTGACGATATATGCGTTAAGCCCCTGATCCACAAGGAAGTCTCGAATCAGTTCGCCCGTCTTTTGTCCTTGTGCGGTATCCGTGCAGATAAGATGGTGCTGATCAGGACTGTTTTGCGGCAATCTACCGTTGTAGATGCCGTAGATGCCGTTCAGTTCGGCACTGATTCGACGGTTTATTTGAGTGTCATCTTCTAGGAGTTTATCCAATGCCCGGTCAGCAAGTGTATCGATCACCGCTTTCGCCTCTGGGGGCAGATCATCCACTTTGTGGTTTGCCGAATCGCGCAGCAGACGCCGCCATTCGCTGGGATCGTCGTTATTAATCTGATTAGTCAGACTGCTGGTCCCGATGGTTGATAAAACGAAACGCATAATCGCGCCTCCAATTATTGGTGTATATTTGCTGTGGATCTTTCAGGTTCAATCGTTTCCCAATCCGTGTTATCCGCACAATCTGCTTAATCCGTGATTCAGACAATGATTAGCTCTCCTGAAACCGAAACGCAAACAGATCCGCATCCTTGACGGCGAAGCGTAACCGCACCGGCTGACCCGCCAACGAGTGCAGATCTCCCCCACCCTCCCACTTGACTGTACCATCAATCTCGTCACCGAATATTTCAAGACAGTCATCTAGCGTGAAGCCCGGCTGCGGGTGCCCTTCCGCATCCTGGATCTCAACCCGAACAAATCCCACCGCTGATGTCGAAAAGTTCAATCTCAGGCTGTCACCCGTGAAAATCAACGGACGGGTGATAAACTCACCCCCGACGTACCCTGCGCGGACCGACACAAACCCATCCGTTCGGAGCGAGAATCGGCGAATATGAACACTCGGCAGCCGCCAGTTTGCCATGCTGTATAGCGAGATTTCTTCGGGCGAGGTTTGGAGAATACCCCGTTCCATGTAAATCCCGCGCTCATGCCAGTTGCCCGCATCGAGTCCGGGACGGACAAAAGCCTCCATAAAGCTGCGATCGAAGTGGATTCCATCGCGGCTCGACATAAACACAATGTCATTCACACCCGGACCGTATTCCCAATCCGAAACCGGCTCACGTTCTGGCACAAAGCGCGCAGGAAACATCAGGTACATCCCCGGCGCACGTTCGTAAGGGACGCAGGCGTTGGTGTAGAGATGTTCAAAAGGAGTCTCATCGGCGTCAATTGATTCAAGCGGTGTCCACTGGCGAAAGTCTTTGGAGGTTGTGCGTCGAATCCAGCGCACCCCATTTTTGAAGTTGCCCCTACCCGCCACACCCCGCGTATAGGCGACATATTCCTCCCGTTCCGCGTCCCAGAAAGCGATGTTATGCGAATCAAATGGTCGGTCGGTCAAGATTGGTTCGTCCTGCATCAATCGCCAGCGGAGACCGTCCGGCGAGACCAACGCGAGTATATCGCCGGTACGCACGATAGCTTTATACCGTTCTTCATCCGGCGCATCGGGATTGAGATCAAGGAACGGCGACATATTGTTACCCGGTCCCGTCCAAACGAGGTTGTTGTCCTTTGAGCCTTGAAATTCAATCAGACCGAGTCGCGGCTTTTCCCAGTGAACTCCGTCCGTGCTTTCAGCGTAGGCGATGAGCGGCAGACGCTCACCACGAATTGGCATCTCCTGATCACAGCGATACCACGCACGGAAACGGTCGCCCTCGCGAAACGTTACCATGTAGGAGACGCCGCCCCGTTCCCATGGATGTTCGGCGGAAATTACAATCTCACGACGCGCAGGTTCATGCAACGGCCGCGTGACATCAATCGCTTCAGTAATCCAGAAATCGTCCACGAATAGTTGACGATCTGTGCCGATGTGGATAGGTGTGCTGTCATTATCATGTCGTGCCATTTTACCCTCTATAAATTGATGGTTATCAACGCTGCTTTCTGCTATAATTATGGTAGTAGGCATACTCCGTATGCCGTAACCCTTATGCCTACGACGGTACGACGGAGCGTGCCCACTACCTTGGACGATTTGCCAGAAATCGAATTTTCTGAAACCACCTCAAGTGCTCCGAATCCCAATCTTATCGGGGGAACACGAATTTCTTTCATTTTTCTTTTTAATCCGCGAAAATCTGCGAGATCTGCGTCCGTATCTACTTTTAGAACTGAAGTGTGTAAGTCCTATATTTTCACGTTTCACGCATCACGTTTCACGTTCTTAAGGAATATCATGCCCCAAGCTCGTCCCAATATTATACTGATAATGTGCGATCAGATGCGATGGGATACCGCTGGCTTCGCGGGGAGTTCCATTGTCCAGACGCCGCATCTGGATCGCTTGACTCAAAGCGGGGTCTGCTTTGAAAATACCTACTGTGCCTCCCCTGTCTGTTCACCCGCCCGTGCCAGTTGGCTGACGGGACTCTACCCCCACGCCCACCTGCAACTGAAAAATTACGGGCCCGGCTCGGTTGGAAAATGGGGAAGCTACCTGCCCCCTAACCGCGTGACTATCGGCGATGTCCTCAAATCCGCCGGATATCGCTGCGGCATGGTGGGTCCTTGGCATCTTGGGAACGATCACCTCCCCCAGCACGGGTTCGACGATTTTTGGTGCACCTATCGCTATCTCGGCAAAGACTACTCCGATCCACTCTTCGATTCCTTTGATCGCGCGGGAATTCCCAATCTCTACCTCAAAGACGCTGAAGGGATGACACAATACGGAAATACACTGGAATTTGGGGTGATCACTGACCCTCGACAGCAGCGCACCACTTGGACGATAGATCGATCCCTCGAATTTATCCAACAACCGCACGATGCCCCGTTCTTCCTGTTCATAAGTATCAAAGACCCGCACCCGCGCGTCTTGGTGCCACCCGAACTGGTTGAACTGTATCCAGAAGACCAGATGCCGCTTCCCGCTTCGTTTCGAGATTCCCTTGACGGCAAACCGCTATCTCAAGCGCGTGCAAAATTTCGCATCCCCCCGACCGTGACCGACGACCAATTTCGTCGAGTGATTGCATACTACTACGCCCTAATTACGCATATTGACATACAGGTTGATCGTCTACTCCGCGCCCTTGAGACGGGTGGCATCATTCAGGACACGATTGTAGCCTTTATCAGCGACCACGGCGAGATGCTTGGCGACCACGGTTTCACGGAGAAATGCCTCATGTACGAAGCATCGGTTCGTGTGCCGTGTCTACTCTCTTGGCAGGGGACGTTACCTGCGGAGGCGCGAGTGAAAACACCGTTGGGCGGCGTTGACCTGATGCCAACCCTGCTTGCGTTGGCAGGCGAGGAACCACCATCGCCGATTGATGGACGCTCCGTCGCAACAGCAATTCTCGCGGGCGAGGAGCCCACCCCGCAGCCGGTTTTCGCCGAGATTGCCAGCAATGAAGCAATTTATCGCGGCGCACAGGATCCAGAACAGCTAGCCGCTCACGTGATGATCTACGATGGACGTTGGAAGTATATCCGCAACCGCTTTGATATTGATGAGTTGTATGACCTAGAGACAGACGCGGGGGAGATGCGAAACCTCGCTGCTCAACCCGAACACCACGAACGGGTGGGTTTGATGCGCCGTCAGATCGCTGAGATGGTTTGCCATACCGGTCCTGGTCCCTACGACTGGTGTTTATCTGATGTTGATGAGATGGCTGCGACTCAATAATCGGCAACTTCGCAAAATTCAAAAAGCTGCCGTGCCCGCTCCGAAAATCCCTCATACGTCTCCGGTGGCACTTTCGTCGCATGACCAATACTAATCCACGACAACCCGTAGCAGACCACAATTTCGGGACGCGGTCCGTTGGAGGTGTTGGGTGTGCCACGATGCAATGTGCGGACATCCTGTATCCACATCGAGCCTTTTTTCATGTTCAGCCGACGGGCGGACGGAAAATTCCCTTGCGTCAGCACATCGTCGTAACGGCTCTCTAGTTCGGGGTTGGCGATATACTGTGTTGATGGCAGTACCTCGATGCTACCATTCTCCTCTGAAGTATCCACAAGTGGAAATTTGACCCCCAGTATCGGGCAGGTGTCAAGCCCGACATGCGGAATCTCCCGTGCCAATCCGGTGTCTCGGTGCCAACGCTGAAACTCGCTTCCCGGGTACGGGTTGTTGGAGTGGAGACACTTGATGTAGAAGTCATCCTTGCCCCAATAACGCCTGAGAAACTCCAGAATGACCGGATTTTCATACACCCCCGGATCGGCGAACGGCGGCACCCACGGAATGGTCAACGTGTAGCGGTTGATGATCTGTTGGCGACCAAAGCCCGCACGCAAGTCCCCCCACTCTTTGTCGGCGAAGCCGGTTTCGCGTGTCCTAACATGTTCCAGCATCGGTATGAACGCCTCTCGGATGCGATCTACGGTCTCCACAGACAACACATCCTCAATTACCGCGTAGCCGTTGATCCTAAACTCGGCTATCTTTAGATCGAAATCTATGTCCTCACATCGTGCAGTCATGAATCCTCCGTTGATAGTAGTAGGCATACTCCGTATGCCGTAATCTCTGTTTGCTTAAATTCCCAGCGAGACGACAGCATCGTAGGTTGGGTTGAACGGTTGAAAGTGCCTGTCTACCAGAGAGTAGAGTTTTTCCCTCTCAACGCCACATTCTCACAGATAGCGAGATTCAAACCCAACACTCACAAAACCGATTGTATCATAGGACATTCCGGCGCGTCCAGAAAAATAGGGAGGAGCGGATTTGCGTTTCTTTGTCTCGCTTTTCTATATTTATGCTATCATATTGGCTATTCCAATCCAGAATGTAACCTAACGCAAGTCGCTAGTGTTGAAAATCCATCAGTTTGCTGTTAAAGCTGAAGGACTCTACTTTCGCTCCAGAGGAGCGGTATGTCTATAGAACGGCGATAAGTTCAATCCCTGCGCTCCAGTTGCTTTGAGTCCCGATCTTATCGGGGAGGAGCGCAATGTGTATAGAAATACCGAATACGCACATATCAAAGCCTCAGCGGGGCGATATGTGTATCGCATTGGGGTAAAGCACAATAAAGTCAGAGAAGTACCGCTCTCGCACAGTAATCCTTCTAGCAGTTGTCGAGTATAGAAACTCGACCTACAAGCTATCTACCAACTTGCGTTTAACCTAAGAGAAGGGGGAAGATATTATGCGACACGAAAAATGGAGTTGCCCCAAATGCGACAATGATGAGTTCGAGACCGATATTTTCCAAGCAACAGGTGGGACATTTGCCAAACTGTTTGATGTCCAAAACAAGAAGTTCACGACTGTCTCATGCACACAATGCCAATACACCGAGGTCTACAGAGCAGATATCTCGCGCCTAAGTAACATCTTTGATTTCTTCACCAATTGACATCAGGAGGTGGTGTCTGATGAAGGTATTCACCGACGCTGAAAAGCAGCAACTGCAAGCCAAAATTGAAGACGAACAGGAACGGCAGCGGGTGCTTAGAGAAGTCGCCCAAATCGAAAAGGAAAAGGAGTCAAAAAGGAGCAAAGGTATAATTTCAACAGCATTAAGCTATAAATATGTTATGCTGGGATTTCTTCTTTTTGTCCTCATTGGGTACATAATTCTGCTGCCTCCGCAAAATTATAGTTATCATAACTACCTCGGTCCCATAACACTGTTGATGGTAATATTTAATCACATCGCGTGGAATTTCACAAAAAGAGGTCGGTTAAGCCGCGTGATGAAAACGATTGCATGGATTTGGATCGTATTTGTATGTGTCTACCTGTTTTGGCTATTTAAGACTGGTGCTGCCTGACATATCGGCGGCGAAGGAGAGTGGAACATGAGCGAAGCATTCCTTGAGAAAATTGATGTGTTCCTGCCCGGACAGGGTGAGGAGTTGGCGCAAGCCCCTGCCCATCATTGGGAGCGGGCGGAGCGTGCCAGTGCTCAAATCTACTATAGCACACGCGAGCCGAAATCTGTCCTCATCCATCTGACAGGGCTGACCAGAGAGGAGAGGAAAACCCTCGCCGATATGCCGATTGAGGTGGATCTTTCAGCCTTGAAATATCACGACTACGACGGGTTCGGTGTCCATTTGCCGGGGCTGATCGTCACAACGCAAGGGACGGCTATCGCCGCCTGCCAAAAACGACACGGTTCGATGGGGGACGGCGGCAACCAAGTTGACATCTTAATGGCACGTAGCGAGGATGATGGTACCACTTGGCAGCGGCAGGAGGTCATCTTCGAGGAAGCGGGGGCATACACCTATCTCGGTCCTATCTTCGAGGATTGCACGACGAGTGCTGTATTCGTGGCTTTCTGGAAGATGCCCGCCGACATCTTGGACGACCTCGGTTACTTCAGCGAATACGCCAAACAAGGAGGCGGTTTCTATCTGCTCAAGAGCACCGATGAAGGACGGAGTTGGTCTGATCCATTCTATGTACGCCCGAAACCGAACGCTGATGGATGGGTGGGCTGGCCCAACAACTGCGTCCACGGTATCCAACTCGCTTGTGGTCCCCGTAAGGGACGGTTGGTCATACCGGCATTTCTTTACAAGGAAGGCGAACCGGGACAGGTGCCAGGGGTTCGTGGCGGGTTATTGTACAGCGACGACCACGGACAGAGTTGGAAAGCGGGTGCTGTCCTACCCGAAGGCTCGGACGAAGTCAGTCTCGTAGAGACCGCGGGTGGTGGCATCTACGTCAGTTATCGTAAGAACACACTTGCCACCGGCAAACGCCACTTCGCACGCAGCAGCGATTACGGCGAGACCTTCTGTGAAGGTGGTCAACATGAGGAGGTGACAGACTCCAATCTCCATGCCGGCTTAATCCGCCACTGTGGAGGTGAGGAAGGAAGTAAAGATCTCCTCCTATTTTCCAGTCCATCACCGACGAAAGATATGACAATCCGCATGAGCCGGGACGAAGGCAAGAGTTGGGATATTTCGTGCAGGGTTGAGCGGGGTTTGTCACGCTATTCCGACCTTGCAGTGACCGCCGACGGGACAATCCTCTGTCTGTATACCAATGGGGTGGTTCGCGACAGGGAAAAGGTCAGCGTGGCACGATTTAGCTTGGAATGGTTGACGGGTAGCAGCGATTAGGCGAGGGTGAATCGTAATCTAGCGGGTTTCGTACCTGTCCGCACGGTTGTGTCCCAAAAGACCGGGACACAGCTGCTGCATTTCAGGCGGCATCCGCTCGTATGTCTCGGGCCAAATCGGTTGATGACCACCTTCGATCCAGTTGTTGAACCACGGCGGGTAATAGGCGATATTCAATCCGACGCGGATCTGATCGCTTATATTTGCGCGAGCTTGGTGATAGGTGCCGCCATGCCACATAATTACTGAGCCTGCCCTGCCAGTAATCGGCTTGATCAACGGGCTATCTGGGTTGATGTCCGATGGCGGAGTCTTCCGACGCGATCGGTGGCTCATTGGTACCACACCCGTTGCACCGTTCTCCTCCGTAAAGTCCGTCAGCATCCAGATGCTGTTGATAATCCACGGCACATCCGGCACTTCATGGAATTCACGCGCGGAATCCACGTGCAGATGCTGCCCCGGCGCACCGGGCCAAGTCGGCTTGGAACACGCCTCAACCACCCGACAATTCTGCCCCAAAAAATGCCGTGCAACCGCCACCGTATCCGGATGGCTAGCGCACATCCATACGCGATCGTCCAGATTCATCATGCCAAATAACGTCTGATAGTACTGATCACCCGTGTTGTAAATTTGGCACTTCGGGTCAGTGTGCAATTCAAGGAACCGTTCCGCCATGCGTCGTGCTGTGTCTTTGGGGATACGATCCTCAAGCAGGCAGTAGCCGTAAGTTGCCAAGCAATCTATTGCGGCTTTGACGTCACTGTTCATCTGCTTCTCCTTTGCAGATTGCCGTTAAGAAATAGGTGTTGCATGTAGCGCGCGTTTCACGACAAGGCGCGGTAATACACACGCGCCCTGTCCGACAATCCACATCTCTGGCTTAGACAGGCATGGTCCTGCCGCTATGAGCCCTTCCAGCAGCGGCTATTTCAGGACTCCCGCCCATAACCCTCACGCCCCCATCAATTCGTTCGCCGATTGTCTCTGCGGGACCACCTTCCAAGAATGCGACCCCCACCTCCTTACACGCGGTATATACCCGGTTTCTCGCCTCAAGCATTTCGGGCGGATGCGGACTTGGGGTGTTCTTGTAACCAAACGACATACCGAGATCCCCAGGTCCCCATTCGGCAAAGGCGATGCCGGGCACCCGAAGCGTCATTTCAGTATTAGCGATTGCCCGCACGTTCTCGATTTTCAGCCCAAGCATCAGTTCACCGTCGGGGTTAAGGGGCCAAGGGTCAGCTTTTCCTAGGTAATCATCGACAGAAATGCCCCAAATGGGTGCTGCGGATCCCTGTCCTGCTGAACCCCTGCGTCCGACGTTCAGTTGCGTACCGACGCCAATCGTCTGAAACGGATACCGGCAGCATTCGACAAATGCCTTCACCGCTTCTGGAGACTCCGCATGACACAGGAGCAGACCATGTACACCTATCGCCAGTAGCTGCCTGAGCTGCCACGCATTCGCTCGGATGACATCAGGACTGGAACCATCCATCGGCAACTCTACGACGACCGCCGGCGTCCGGTGACCACTGTTAGTTGGTCCACCGTCCACAAGCCCGCGCATAAAATTCTCCAGACCCACCAAATCGAAGGGGCCATGCTCCATACCGAGGTTGATGTAGTCTGCCCATGTTTTTGCCATCTCCTTGCCAGCCTCATAGGTGAGATTGGCACCTGTGTGACTGCCTGTGTAATAGACCGGCTGATCTTGCTCAAGTAACTCAATTGCTTTGTTGACTCGCTTCGGCATAATTAACCTCTCTTACAAAAAATAACTAGGGCGTGTTGACATTTATGTAAAACTGTCCATAATCGTAGGGGCGAGGTTTCCTCGCCCATTGACCAACGCGAGTTGGAACCCCCAAACCATACGGGTTGAGTTGATTGTAGGTCGAGATTCATATCTCGACACCGAACCGTCGATTTTGGAAAATCGACCTACAGCAGTTCAAAATCGTCCCTGGTCTCGGAACGGACTATGATGTGTGACCAAAGGGTTGGGAAACCCAACCCCTACGAAGGACCAAGTGTCTGTGCACACCTCTCGATTATCTGATTACGATGAAATGTCAACAGAACCTAGTTTGTCTTAGCGATTTCAATCGCTCAAAAGATTCATCAATACAAGAAAAAATTATAGCATAGTTGCAGATTTGAGTCAAACAGTGAATCCGACGCGCATCTGCACATTTCTATATTCGTCGCTCCCACCTTGACATTCCCGCGTGTCAAAAGTATAATGATTAGGTTATCTACTAATCAAATGGCTTCTTCGCACGAATCGAACGGGAGCGGGATCCCGACTCGTCGGGATAAGCGAAAGCGAGAAAAAACATGGCAACAAAAGAGGAACTTTACGATCAGGCTTTAACGCATTTCGGGAACAACGAACTTGAGACAGCGGTCACTGCGTTCAATATGCTCGTCGAACAATACCCCAATGATGTGGACGGACATATTGGGCTTGGACACGCATACGAGCGGATGGGCAGATATGATGATGCGATTGAAGCAATCAAAAAAGCAATTGAGGTGGACCCGAATGATCCACTTAATTACACCAGTTTATCGATGTGTTACCAGCGCAAAGGAATGATTCAGGAAGCGGAAGACGCAATGGCAAAATCGCACCAGTTGCAGACGGGAACATAATACACAGTATTTGCAAACGAGGAGGAAACACAAGCAATATGCTTGAACTTTACGATACAACACTCAGAGACGGAAACCAAGGGGAGGGGGTCTCTTTCTCCGTTGAGGACAAGCTGCTTATCATCAAAGCCCTTGACCGTCTGGGCATCCATTACATCGAAGGCGGATATCCCGGCTCAAATCCAAAAGATATGGAGTTTTTCAAAGGTGCGAAGTCACTTCAACTCCAGCAGGCGGTAGTCGTGCCTTTCGGCAGCACGCGCCACCCACGCCATCAACCTAGCGAAGACCCCAATCTTTTAGCGTTACTGGATACGGGTGCCCGCACTGTCACAATTTTCGGAAAAAGTTGGGAGCTCCACGCCACAGACGTGCTCCGTGTTACAGCACAGGAAAACATTGAACTTATCGAAAGCTCAGTCCGTTTTCTGGTCGAGAACGGACGTGAGGTCATATACGACGCAGAACACTTCTTTGACGGCTATGACGACCAGCCGGATTACGCCCTGCAAACACTCAAAGCGGCAGCCCAAGCCGGCGCAAGATGCGTCGTATTATGCGACACGAACGGGGGACGCTTGCCCCTAGAAATTCAGGAAGGTGTGCGAGCCGTCATGGCGGAGATTGGTCTGCCGGTCGGCATCCACGCCCATAACGATGCTGGCATGGGGGTCGCAAACGCTATCCTTGCTGTGCAAGCAGGGGCAGCGCATGTACAGGGAACGTTCAACGGCTACGGTGAACGCTGCGGTAATGCGAACCTCGCCTCTATCATCCCGACGCTCAAACTCAAGCTGGGGATTGACTGCATCAGCGGGGAGGGACTCAACCAATTGACAGAGACATCACGCCTCATCAGTGAACTGGCGAACCTGCCGCACGACGAGCGTCAGCCGTACGTCGGGAGTTCTGCTTTCGCCCACAAAGGCGGTATGCACATTGATGCTGTGCGCAAGAATTCACGCACCTTTGAACATATAGATCCGGAGCTAGTTGGCAATGAGCAACGCATCCTAATCTCAGATCAGGCGGGCAAAAGTGCTATCCTGAAAAAGATCGAAAGACGCTATCCAAATTACGACAAGAATTCACCAGAAGTCATTGCTCTTTTTGATCGGTTGAAAGAGGCGGAAAATGAAGGCTACCAATATGAGGCAGCCGATGCGTCATTTGAGCTGCTAACCCGCACACTCTTGGACGGCTATCAGCCATTTTTTGATCTGCTCGGATTTCGCGTGATTATTGAAAAAGTCAAAGACCGTGGCATCCGGTCTGAAGCGACGATTAAAGTAATGGCACCCGATGGTGAAGTCGAACACACCGCCGCTGATGGCGATGGGCCCGTCAATGCCCTCGACAGCGCCCTGCGCAAAGCCCTTGAGCGTTTCTATCCTTCGCTACAGGAGGTCCATCTGACCGACTATAAGGTACGCGTTTTGGACACCCAAGCTGGCACCGGCGCAAAAGTTCGAGTGCTGATTGAAGCAAGTGATGGGCGAGAGTATTGGGGTACGGTTGGCGTATCAGAAAACATCATACAGGCAAGCTGGGAAGCCCTCACCGATAGTTTGGAGTACAAGCTCTACAAAGACAGTCGTGAGACGTAAAACATGATCCGTGATAATTTGCAAATGGAACGAGAAAAATCAACTCCAAATCAGTCTTAATGCTTGACAGGAACACTGCTATTTGTTACAATATATGTAACAATTCGATAATTAAATCGACAGGAGGTTTGGTATGACTGATTTACAACAGATTGCAAAGGCAGCGCAAGAGATTATCCAGATCTGCGAGCAAGAACGAACTAGCAAAGCGGACAAAGAGAGGCTGCTAAAGCTGCAAGGGGCAATCCTCACGCATATTGAAGGGCTTACTGAATGCGAAGTTTGCGGGTCAATCACGGATCTGGTTGTGACGATGACGATCGAGCCGGTGACCGCAAAGCTGTGCAAAGATTGTGGGATAAACGCGATCGAGGCCGGAAAGATTAAAAAAGCTACGACCCGAAAGCGATCCGCCCAAGCTGCACGGAAAAACGTACCAACGGCAAAGAGAAAGTCGCCGTCACGACAGGTATCACCCAAGAACGCCGATGAGTTATATGCAGAGGTGGAAAAGGAAACAAGCCTCAAGAAAACGGATATCAAACGCTTGCATAAAATTATTCAAGAGATCGCGGGCCCGATGAATCTTGAGAACACGGTTCTATATGTGAAACATGAGGCTGAACTCGCGAAACTGAGGATAGAGCAAGACGCTTTGAAGACGGCAGTCACGTTATTAATGGCGGCGTGAAATTCCGCTTTCACGTCTCAGGTTACGCCAAATTTCGCCCATTGAATCTTGCGAAGCCTTGGAACTTTTGGAACTTTTAGTCAAACTCGATAATTTCTGAAACAGATTCTTCCCTGATAGCGTTTAGGATAATACGATCTTGGAAACGATAGGGACAAGGAGGCGCCTACTGTGAAAGATAAAATGATCGATGACCTATCGGATCAAGAAGACACACAATTGGCAACATTGACAAAGGCTGAGGACGAAGAGGCCTTTCGATCGTTGTTTGATAAACATTACAACTGGGTTTATAGTAAAACATATCGTATGCTATCCAATCATCAGGATACGGAGGAAATATCCTTAGATATCTTTATGAAAGTGTGGCAGAAGATCGGGAAGTGGGATACTGTTCAAGGCAGTTTTCAAGCGTGGTTGAACGTTGTTGCAAAAAACACAATAATCGATGCAATCCGCAAGAAAGAAAGGATTCGCGAGGCACTTTTAAGTATGGAGGATGAATCTGAATTGCCACTTGTTGAATACCAAGACCAGCGACCAACGCCTGAAAAACAGGTCGAATCCCAAGAAGCCCAAGAGATTCTTGAATGGGCACTCCAGATGGTGAAAAAGCCGAATCATCGAGTTGCTTGGATTTTACGCCATCTGGAAGGGTGTAGTATTGCCGAGATTTCGCAAACGCTTCAGCGTAAGGAAGGGACTGTGAAAATTTGGATCTTCCGTTGCACAGAGGAGTTGCGCCAAATTCTTACCAGAAAGGGTCTAAAATGGGTTTAATTATTAGGGGGGATAAAATGAAATTTTGGAAAAAGTCTGTGCAAAATTTCAGTAAAGATGAAGCAAGAAAAGCGGAGATGCTAGAGATTCATACACGCAGAATCCGGGGAGAGAGGTTATCCCGCAAGCAAACCCGACTGTTAAAGGCAAGCGAACAATATCCAGAACTGGACTCTTTGAAAGAGCTCGTCGATTTTGCACATCACCGTTTCGAGGAAAGAGAAAACGTCAGTCCGCCTCCTGGCGCGAAACGACGTATCGCTCACAATTTGATGGAGCTGATTGGTCGTGATGCTGCGGAAGATGGCGCGCTGTCAGGAGATGAACTCGGCTTGCAGCCAGCTTACAGCCCTGATCTGGTCGGAAGTGATAGTGAACTTGCCTTACCACATGTTTCCGGTGATCTGCCGCCGCCAATTCCTGAAGCGGCGGATCCGCTTAATGAGACCGTCATCCTTGACGATGAAAAGGTCGAATCGGTAACGTCTCCAGTAGAAGAGGCGTGTCACCTGAAATTGAAGGTTGTGCAAGGTGGCGAGCCTGAACGTGAGTATGACATCTCTTTCCAACCTATGATTATCGGATGTGGGGCTGATGTAGCTGTCCAGTTAGATGCCAACACCCCTGTATCACAGCGTCATGCGTTGCTTACCGTTGATGATGATGAACTCCTGATCACAAATCTTGACAGCCATCGCGGTACGTGCGTTGATGGTGCTAAGATTACTGAACCAACACCGCTTCATGTTGCTTCTAGGATACAGATTGGCGGACAGGTGCTTGAAGTGGTTGCGTTTCGGCGGGATGCTAGTGTCCTTGGTGTCTCCTTTGAAGTCGTAGAAGGACCAGATGTCGGACAGGTTCACTGGGTCCATTTCAAGGAAATGACAGTCGGGCGCAGCGCAGCGGCGCGAATCAAATTTGCTGATTCAACAGGAACCCTCTCCCGCCTACATGCTCGGTTTTATCTGAAAAGCGGCGAGGTATATCTTACCGACCTCGGTAGCAAAAACGGGACTTACGTTGATGGATTTCGTATAGAAGAGTCAACCGTCATTGAGCAAGGCATGCACATTGGATTCAGTGGAATTGTCTGTGAAGTCATAGACATTGAAGGCTAACTAGCATCAATCCCAATGCTTTAGCGTTGGGTCCAACCCCGTTAGTCTTGTTTGGTCGTTAAAAAACGTTGATATTGTAAGTCCAAACTAGTATAATTGTTGTAACCCGGTGGGAGCATACGACTCTCTGAGCCTTCAGAGGGCTCCCACACTCCAGTCGTATGGAACGGGTTATCGGGTTAAATCCGATAATTAAGTAGAATACCTTTGTGCTATTATCATAGCACCACTACTAAGATTGTTAGGTGATACCTAACAATCCCTGTCGTGGCGGGACACGCCAAGACATTAAACGCCTGTGGAGGGATAGTAAGACCACACCAGTAGCACGTGGCATGTCTCACTGAAGCAGGAATACGGCAGGGGTGCCCTTCGGGGCACACCCGTAAGTCCATTAAAGAACCCCAAGCATTTATGCTTGGGAGTAGGTCAGCACATTTAGCCAATGAGTCAGCCTGCGATTTCGTGATGCAGCACAATGGAAATAAACAGATAGGTTCGGGCATATACAATGCAATGCCCATCATTATATACCGCATTTTTCTTCCCGCTATTGAGCGGAAAGGGGGATGCGGTTTTTTTCTATTTAAATTTTGAATCGTCTAAGGTATAATAGTCCAACTTATGGTGAATTCTAAAAATAAATAGGCACTTTCGCCCCCGGTAGGTGCGGTTTCCTAACCGCACCGGTTTGGAGTGCCTCATTAATTCTAAGATCCACTATAAATGACTGTTAAATCCTGCATATCCCCTGTTCCACAGTCTGACAGTTAAGTGAGGAGGAGGAGTTTAATCCTCATCAGCCATCCATGAGTCAGAACCAAGCTGCTTTCACCCATTTTAACCGTGCTGCAAATCTTTATCGGCAAGTCCACTATGCCCAAGCCGTTCAATATTATTTGGCGGGCTTAGAAATCGATCCGATGTGTGTGGAGGCGTATGCAGACTTGGCGAAGGCGTATGAAAAATTAGGGTGCTGGAATCAGGCGATTGAATCGCTGGAGACTGCGCTAAAGCTACGTCCCGGTTATCCAACTGCCCTTCGCCGCAAGGAACGCATTCTCGAAGAGAAAAGTGTTTATGATAGCTTAACCGATGAACTAAATCTAGCCCTTGATGCCACCGACCAACATCAGCCAACCGATGCCGTTCAGGTGGAACACTCTCGGAACGGAGATGGCATCTCCAAAATCGAACACGAATTCTTTACGCTCACTGGTAGGCGCACAATCCCGCAGAGCCTATTATTAGTCGTATCCCAAATCATCGAACACACCTATCATGAGGTTGGCAAAGCTTTCCAGTGCCATCCGCAATACAAGGTTCCTATTTTTATTGAAGCTGCCAATCAAATGGATACGTCACAAGTTGCAACGCCGGTGGACAGCACAACATCTCCGATTGAAGTTGCAAATCACACACTGTTTTCGGAGGCTTCTCTCCCACAATGGGCGGTCGCCTGCTATGACAATGGGAGCATTCGTCTGACTTACCGTCCTTATGGCGATTCCAGTATCGGCGTTTTATACGCAGTCATCCGCCACGAATGGACGCATCTCCTCGTTGACCTTCTAGCGAAGGGACGATGTCCCAACTGGCTTGACGAAGGACTCGCTCAATTTGTAGCACGCCCGTTGATGAACTCCGAGAAGACACAGTTACAACAGGCAAGTCGAGATAAACATCTCTTACCTCTCCACCTTCTGCAAAAACCGTTTCACCACCTTCCGGAGAAGCAACGCCGTTTAGCGTACCTCCAGTCTTACGCAATCACCAAATACTTGATACAGCAATTCAACTTTGCTGCACTCCGAGATGTTCTCAAACACCTCGGCGACGGAGGATCGACTGATACTGCACTTCAAGAGGTGTTCGGGAAAACAGCGAAAGAAATCATCGTCGCTTCAAGCGCGGAGAATTGCATGACCGTCTAGGAGGATTAGTCATGGAAACTCTTGATATTGCCGTCGTAATCATTGTTGGTGTAGGTGGTCTGAGCTGCCTGCGGGCGGGTTTTACACGTAGCGTCTGGGGAATTGCTGCTCTGTCTGCTGGTGCATTCATCGCTAGCCAAGTCTGGCAAGATGTGACACCCTTCCTCCTCCGCTTCATAAAGCAAGAGCCGCTCGCCAAGTGGATTAGTATTACCGTCATCGTCGCCGCTGTGAGCATCGTGATTGATATGGTATTTAGTCACATTCAGAAGGTCGTAGAGCGTGGCGTCCTAGGGTGGGTCAACCACATCATCGGGGGAGCTTTTGGAGTGGTATCTAGTGCTATTTTGATTGGGTGTTTTCTCTTGTTGTTGGATCGCCTCGGCGGAGAGGAAGCTAGACAAGCCGTTGCCAATTCTCGTTTCGCACCCGATCTCTTAGAAATCGCTAGGCAAGTTTTCGACTTTGGGGAGGAAGCAATTAAAGAGCATTTTGGACCGATGTAAAAAGCAATTCTTCAGCGCACCCTAATCCCCGGTAAAACCGATCCATGCACAGTTGTTATGTTCCGCCCCCCCAAATCTCTGAAGACACCATCCATATCAGTGAATCTGAGCGACATCACCTGCTCAACGTGCTGCGCCTGAAGACTGATGACCAAGTTGAAGTCTTTGACGGGGTAGGTAACCGCTATGTCGCCTCGCTCTATGATACCCGCACTTCCCCGCTACAGGCGAAAATCCTCCAGCATCAGTTTCACCCACACACCCCGCCGTATATTACCCTGTTTCAAGGCTTGCCCAAATTTGACAAAATGGATCTGATCGTGCAGAAGACGACCGAGATTGGTGTGAATGAGATAGTGCCGATGATCTGTCAGCGTTCAAGACCGAAGTCGGTCGTTCGGGAGAAACGGACGATACGCTGGCAACGGATTGCAAACGAAGCCGCCAAACAGTGTAAACGCCCCCATTTCGTCCACGTGCTCGCCCCTCAAGGGCTGGAAGAGTGTCTTGGAAGGGTAGACCACTTGGATCTGTTAATTCTTTTGTGGGAAGGCGAAAAACGGCAAGGACTCAAGGAAATATTACGCAATCATGGAGAGGCACAGTCAGTTGGGCTTTTTGTGGGACCTGAAGGGGGATTTACAGATGAAGAGGTGGAGTTGGCGGTTCAAAACGGCTGCATACCTGCAACATTCGGCGACAACATCTTGCGCACAGAAACCGCTGCAATCGTTGGCGTGGCGTCAGTGATGTATGAACTCAGATGAGCATCGGACGCAATGAGTCATTGCGGGCTTTTATGGAACGATAGGTGACAACTTACGTTATATTAACGCAAGTTGCTAGGTTCTGTTGACATTTCATCGTAATCAGATAGTCGAGATGTGTGCACAAACAGATGGTCCTTTGTAGGGGTTAGGTTTCCCAACCCTTTGATCACACATCATAGACGATTTTGAACTTCTGTAGGTCGATTTTCCAAAATCGACGATTCGGTGTCGAGATATGAATCTCGACCTACAATCGGCTCAACCCGTATGGTTTGGGGGTTCCAACCCGTGTTGGTCAATGGGTGAGGCCCCCCCCCCGATAAATCGGGATGGGAGCACCTACGATTACGGACAGTTTTACATAGATGTCAACACGCCCTAGTCGTAAAAAGTCTATCGGTTTTCTGTTAAAGGTGAAGTCCGCTGTCTTTCGCTCCAGAGGAGCGATATGTCTATAGAACAGCGATGAGATCAATCCCTGCGCTCCAGAGGAGCGCAATGTGTATGGCTGCTCCTAGTTCAGTTTTGGTTGTTTATAGTAAGTGTCAGGTGCAGAAAAAATAAAAAAACTCTGTGCACTTTGCGGTGATTTAAGCCCGTAACGATTACCTCCAAACCAGCAGGACCGCAAGGGCTTCACCCGGCGTGTTCCACAAGAAATCAAACGCCTCCTTTGCCTGCTCGTATGGGAAGCGGTGGGTGATCATCCGATCGGTTTGAATCTTTCCAGTGCGAATCTTCTCCAAAGCTCGGAACGCGGTTTCTGAGAGTGGTTCGTCGACAAGAATACCTGCCACAAGCCGCTTGTGCATAATTTTTGATGAATACAACGGCAGCGGTTCACCTTGATACAGTGCGATCAGCTGAAGCGTGCCTCCCCTGCGCACCATGTCCTGCGCCTGATCAAACGATTTGACACCAGCATGTCCGCCAACACAGTCAACGACGAGATCTGCACCTTTCCCATCGGTTAAGCGATGCACCGCCTCAATGGGGTCCTCTTCCGAAGCATTAATCGTGGCATCCGCCCCCAATTCTCTTGAGAGTTGACAGCGTAGAGGCAGCCCATCAACTGTGATGATTCTGGCGGGTTCATATCCGCGCAAGATCTGCAGCATCAAGCTGCCCACAACACCTTGCCCCAGAATGACAATCGTATCCCCCACCTGTGCCCCTGACGATGCCGCCCATGCTGTTGCCTCTGTCGAAAGCAGGAGGAACGTTCCCGCCTCAAAGGAAACATCATCGGGGAGTGGGACCAAATGTCCTCGCGCCGAATCCGCATCGCCGACTACATATTGTGCATGGGGCGCGGCGACCATCACCCGTTGTCCAATTTGATACTCGGTGACGTCCGCTCCGGCCTGCTCGATGGTGCCTGTAAGGGAATATCCCATAATCGAATGGGGAAGTGCTTCCTCACTGATATAACGACGAAACAGTTCAGAACCACGGCTAATCAACGTCCTCTCGGTCCGCACCAAAACTTGACGGCTGTTGATCTCAGGAATAGGTGCATCTTCTAGTTGAATATTGCCGAAACCCTCTGGCTTAATCACGCGAATCATTGGGATTTTCTCCTATTTCTCTCACGTTTTATGTGTTACCCAAATTCCGCTTCTCCCAGCCACCTTCGCCGTACATATCCAAGAAATACGATTCATCGTAGGGGTATTTTGCCATCTCTGCTTCGTCGAGGTCTATCCCCAAACCGGGGCGATCGGGAATGATAACATCGCCATCTTCGATCTCTATCGGATAATCAACAATCTTTTCAGCGAATGGCGTCGCAAAGTCCTCAAAGACCTCTTGGATCATAACATTTGGTGTTGAGGCATCGATGTGGAGGCAAGCAGCGGTACAGACAGGACCTTGTGCGTTGTGGGGTGCGACGGACACATGATGGGCGTGTGCAATGGCGCAGATCTTCTTCATTTCTGTGATGCCGCCGGCGGGGATGGGATCCGGCTGAATCACCTGCGCTGCCTTCCGATCCAGCAGTTCCATAAACGCTTCTTTACCGGATAACCCTTCACCGGCAGCAATGGGAAAAGGCAGCTTAGAGGCAATGAAAGCGAGGTCGTCGATTTGTGCGGAGCGCACCGGTTCCTCAAACCAGCCCGGATTGAATACCTCCAGCCTGCGCCCAATCTTGACGCTGAGCAGTGGATCGAAACGTCCATGCCCTTCAATGAGTAGATCTACATTAGGCCCAACTGCATCCCGCACCGCCGCAACAATATCGATCGGAAGATCAATCTCGCTATGAGCCATTCGTCCGTAGGCGTTTCCAAAGGGATCGAATTTGAGTGCGGTATAGCCTTTCTCGACAACCACTTTGGCTTTCTCGGCAAACGCTTCAGGGACGCGGTCCACCTGATACCAGCCGTTAGCGTAGGCGCGGATGCGATTTCGATATTCCCCACCGATCAGTTGATAAACCGGTAGCTGAACTGTCTTACCGATGATGTCCCAACACGCCATGTCCACCGCTGCTTTTACATAAAAAGGGGCACTCGCCTTCGTAAGTTCTTCGTAAATTTCTTCCGTGTTGAATGGATCTCGACCGAAGTAATAGCGGCGCATCTCGATGACAGCGGTCTCTGCCGTTTTCGCTTTACGATGGCTTGTCGCCTCACCAACTCCATAAACGCCGTTATCGGTGTGGAGTTTGATAAACACCCAGTTTTTCCAAGGGTTCCCAACGATAAAGGTTTGAACGTCTGTGATTTTCATGAGCTAATAACCTAGATATAGAGCGTTTTTACCGCAATGCGTGCATTGCGAAATAGAGCAAGAGTTTGATTTGAACAATCGGTAGGATTCATATCGCTGTCTACCCAAGCGGATCAATACCCCGATAGGACTGGTCGAGGAGTTCGATTGGGTGCATCACCTTCATGGGCAATCTATTCTCTTTAACACCGAGTTGGATCTGTAGAATACAGCCCGGGTTCCCTGTCGCAACGATTTCGGCATCTGTCTCGGCGATGTGCTTTATCTTGCGCTCCAGGATTTCGCGTGACATCTCCGGCTGCGTGATATTATAAATGCCAGCACTGCCACAACACCATTCCGATTCGGTCAACTCGATAAGTTCTAACCCCGGAATTGATTGGAGGACTGTGCGGGGTTGCGATTGAACCTTCTGCCCGTGGACGAGGTGGCACGGCTCATCATACGTCACGCGCCGCTTAATCTCTCCTTCGGGAGGTATCATCTCAATTTCTGCGAGAAACTCGCTAATATCCCGCATCTTGCTGCTAAATACCTTTGCCTTTTCGGAATAATCTGAATCGTGTTCCATCAAGGCTTCATACTCTTTCAGAGTCGCCCCACAGCCTGCGGAGTTAATAATGATTGCCTCCACCTCCGCGGCTTCAAAGACATCGATATTTTGCCGAGCAAGTTCTAATGCCGTGTCTCGGACACCGTTATGGACGTGCAATGCTCCACAGCATATCTGCTGCGCCGGTGTGATGACATCGCATCCGTTTTCTGTCAAGACGCGGACCGTCGCCAGATTGGTCTCGGTGAACACCTGATTCATCACACAACCAGAGATAAATCCGACCCGATGTTTCGCCCTCCCTTTGGCGGGGGTGAATTCCCGTAGGCTATGCTTGAGGGACGGATTGGGAATGTCGGGCAGCAATGATTCCATCTCTCCTAATTTTCCCATCAGTTTGAGAATCCCAAGCTTTTGCACCAGCCAGCGAATCCCAAGGCGTTGATACAGCCACATCAGTTCAAAGATGAGGTCTAAGCGATCCTTATTGGGTAAGAGTTCCTTAAAAGCCAAACGCCGCCAAAACCGTTGTTCGGTTGGGCGATCGACATTCAGTTCATAGATTGCGCGGGCTTCTTCGATAACCTCGCCAAAATGTACACCGGAGGGACATGCCGTCTCACAGGCGCGGCAATCCAGACAACGGTAGATATATTTTGCCCAGTCGTCGTTGATCGGCATCGGGTTTTTATCCCTGAATGCCGCCCCCATCAAATAGAGTCTTCCACGCGGCGAATCGGTCTCCAACCCCAATTCACGGTAAGTCGGACAGGTTGGTAGGCAGAGACCGCAATGGGTACAAGCGTCCCATTTCTTCCAGCTAAAAAGTTCCGACCCGATGAGGGGTTTAGTCTGTGGATCTAGTTGAGTTTGTGGCTGTTGCATTTGTTGTTCCTACTGCTTGGGCATACAGTTCTTGAATCACGAACACGCCAAAAATATTGCGGGCAATTTTCAATGTCTTAGAGGATTTGGAAAAGTGTATTTCGGCTCGCGCTGATTGCGATGAAAGTGGAGAGGCGGGACATATTTTTGCGGATTACTGATTTCCGGTTGATTCGCAATGAGAGGTTGTGGACTGCCACACCTTCTAATGGGCAGTCAATTTTGAAACACTCAGCAACCCTTCATTCAAACTCCCAGATCTATACCCTTGCAGATCAAGAGCAACATGCTCATATCCAAGCGATTTGAATTTTTCCTTAATCTGGCTGCGGGTAGATTTGGCAGCGACGAATTCAATCTCTTGCGGATCGACCTCAATGCGTGCGAGCGTATCATGATGGCGTACACGGAATTGGCGAATCCCCAAATCGAACAAAAACTGTTCCGCCCGATCAATGAGGCGTAGGTTTTCGCGGGTAATCCGTGTGCCGTAGGGAAAACGGGAGGAAAGGCACGCAAAGGCTGGTTTGTCCCACGTTGGTAGCCCCCAACGCTTTGAAACTTCACGGATCTCCGCCTTCGTAAGATTTACGTCTATGAGCGGTGCCTGAATACCCATCTGCTTGGCGGCATCCATACCGGGGCGATGATCCCCCACATCGTCGGGAATTGCGCCGTAGACCGTTGTGCCAATCTTATATTGCTCGGCAATCGGGCGAATCTGTTCAAAGAGCTCGGTTTTGCAGAAATAGCAGCGATTGGTCGGGTTACTCGCATAACCCTCGGTTTCCAATTCGTCGGTATTTATCGTTTCATAACGGATGCGAATCTGCTTGGCGATGTCCTGCGCTGCTTTCATTTCGCGCTCCGGGTAGGAGTCAGAAACCGCTGTCACAGCAAGGGCACTGTCCCCCAACGCCCGTTTTGCGGCTTCAGCCAGAAAGGTACTATCTACTCCACCAGAGAATGCGACGATAACTTTTCCGTAGGATTTTAATAGCCGATCGAGCTGATCTAGCTTCTGATCAATATCTAGATATTTTTCTGTTTCCAACATCTGTTTGACCTCTCTTATGTTTATTCTTGCGATTGCTGTAGTTTTCTTAGTTTCCCACGGAGGAGTTGTCGCTTCAGACCTCTAACGTAATCGATGAACAAGATGCCATTGAGGTGGTCTATTTCATGCTGTAGAGCGCGAGCGAGTAAGTCTTCCCCTTCGACGCGAATTGGCTCACCATCAATACCTTGCGCTGTCACAACTGCCTTCGCCGCCCGCTTGACATCGGCGGTAATACCGGGGAAACTCAAGCACCCTTCCTCCTCAATGGTCTCACCCGCTAGGCTTTGAATTTCTGGGTTAAACAGCACCAGTGGAGACCCTTCCGGTTCCTTCCTGTTCAAATCAATCACAATCAATCGCTTCAAAATTCCAACTTGTGGTGCCGCCAACCCCACGCCAATCGGTGAGTCATACATCGTGGATAGCATATCCTCTGCAAGTTTCCGTTCAACATCTGTGATTTCCTGAACGGGGAATGCTTTTTCTCGAAGTACCGGATCGCTATAGAGCCGAATACGGAAGGGTGCCTCGGCGCAGTCATGAGGAAGCATATCTACAGTTGCCGCCCTAGCGGCCTTTGGTAATGATGCGGTCCGTTTTCTACGCTTGCGTCTTGCCATTTCCGAGTAGCGGCTCCCTCCTGTTTCAATCAAAGATTCTGAGATTTTATAATCATATCACCCGGAGAGAGGATGGTCAAGCAAAAACGGAAGATGTTGGGGCGTTTAGTTCTCCTGTAGGTCGAAGACTCTCGGAACGGAGAGGGATCTCCGAATCCCGACGTCCTACTTTGAATCCGGATTTTATCGGTGCTCCGTATGCCGTAACTGTACCAATGCCCCCCTCCCCGCGTGGGTACAGGTTTCCCAACCTGTACTTGTGGCATAGGTTGAAAGTAGTAGGCATATTGCTTTGAATCCCGCCTGCCTGCTCTCGGCTTGTCGGAGTCCCGATTTATCGGGGACCTTATCGGTGCTCCGTATGCCGTAACCTCAAGAGTTCATGCGTCCAATAATTCATTAATCGCGCTAATAAGCCAATATAGCCCCAGCGGGGCGATATGTGTATAGCACTTGAACCCTCTCTTAGGTTAGAATCAATCTCAGTCCTGCTTAATCAACTTCTGGAGTGAACGAAGTTCTCTGGGCGGATCCATTTGGCTGCCATAGTCGCTCCAAGAGACTTCGGCGACGTAGATATTCCCCTTAGAATCAACGGCGATTCCGTGTGGTGAGTAGAATCGTCCGGGCTCATCTCCATAGGATTGATCACTTAGTTGCGCCAATACATTCCCCTTGGTGTCCATGATACTTACCCGGGGACCAAGGTTGGTGCCCATCGCATTCGACGCGATACCACCAAAATACTCACCCACATACACCAACGGTTCATCTCTGGTGTCGAGACAGATACAAGCAGCCCTAGATAAGTTCAGCCACTGCGTTTCATACTTGCCATCGGGAGAGAATACCTGTACTCGATGGTTCTCACGGTCAGCAATATATACCCACCCATCTTTATCGGTTGTGATGTTATGGACAATATTGAATTGTCCCTCACCCGTGCCTGACTCCCCCCAAGAAGACAGGTGTCGTCCGTCGGGCGTAAATCTATGAACCCGTGCGTTGGCGTATCCATCGGCTACATACAGATCACCGTTACGCGGATCAATTGCCAAATGCGTTGGGAGGTTGAAGGGTTCACCGCTCATCGGGGAAGAAGGTTGATGGGGTTGACCGAGGGTCATCAACAGTTTTCCATCGGGTGTGAACTGACGAACGGTGTGATCTCCGTTATCAACACAGTAGACCGAACCGTCAGGACCAATGGTTACACCGTGTGGGTTAGCGAATATGCCATCCCCCCATGTCTGAAGCACATCGCCGTCCGAGTTGAAAACAACCATCGGGTGTGTACCACGATTAAAGACGTAGACATTATCATCTGAATCAACAGCGACAGCAGTGGCTTCTTTGTAAGTCCAATCTTCGGGTATGTTGCCCCAATCTTCGCCCGACGCTTGATATGTAAAATCTCCAGCACCTAAAGTAACCATTTTTTCCTCCAATGGTATGAAAACCCAAGCCGCTATATATTGAAATTCCATTTGGAGCGCAATGTATAGATTGCGCCAGTTCAATGAAGCAATGAACCAATTAGGTTGATTATAACACACCTGTCGCAACGATGTGAAGATCAAAATAATTGATGAACATTGACAGGGGAGTTTGGATATGTTACCATGCGCGCCAAATCTTCGTCAGTGGAGCCATGGAATCTGCCAATGCAAGTTGCTTTGAACCCCGATTCTATCGGGAAGATATACGTAATATTTTTGGGCACGATTATCAGCGGTGGTCTTGCCCTTTGGGTGTACAACGATAGTAGACTGCAAGAGCGATCTGGGTTTTGGGCTTTGGGTACTTTTTTTCTTCCGCAAGCGTTCTTTCCGCTTTACTTTTGGAATCAGATACCCGAACTTATTTGGACCTGCCCCAAATGCCAACGGGATAACCGGGCATGGTCGCGCAAATGTGGACGCTGCGATCAGTTCTACACAGCGGAAGAAACAGTTGCAAGGCTACCTCGGTGGTCATTCTTCTGGTGACCTCTCTATTTCAAATGGTCGCGCATTATATCGCAATCTTGATGGCGGAAGGACTTGAGGTGCAGACGGCAACAGACGCTGTATATACGCTCCCAGCTTCTCACTTCTGGAGCGTTAAGCTATTCGTCGGAAATGTGCTGATTTGGCTATCTTTTTTTTGCGTCACTGGCCGCTACCGCAGAACTGTGAAGTCTATCGGATTGGGATACAGCGGCAACCTTACCGACTTTGGACTGCCGCTGCTACTCGCCCCCGTTTTAGCCTTTGTTTCTGTAGGTTTCATGCAAGGGATAAGTTGGTTCAGCCAAGAAATACCCATAGAAGTACTAAGGAACTTGGCGCAATGGGAGCAGCAGCAATGGTCGAACAGTATGCCAGAAAACCTGCAAGATGGCACAGTAATTCTTCTCGGTTTTGTGATGTTAATTCTACTGCCGGTGGGGGAAGAGATTCTTTTTCGGGGAATTGCGTATATCGGCCTCGCCGGTCGATTTGGTCAGACTAAGGGAATGGTCCTTAGCGCGCTCCTTTTTGCGGTACTCCATGGATACATCCGTTCTTTCGTCCCGTCGGTTTTGGGAGGGATTCCAATATTTCTCATGGGACTGACCCTTGCATGGCTCTACATTCGCACGAAATCGCTAATTCCGTGCATAATCATGCATAGCTTGGTAAACTTAATTTTAATCCTGATTTACTGGATGTGAGGGTTAAATTGATAGAATTACGCAAGCTGCCACTATTCTAGCTAGGTTCTGTTGACATTTCATCGCAATCAGATAGTCGAGAGGTGTGCACAAACAGATGGTCCTTTGTAGGGGTTGGGTTTCCCAACCCTTTGCTCATACATCATAGACGATTTTGAACTGCTGTAGGTCGATTTTCCAAAATCGACGGTTCGGTGTCGAGATATGAATATAGACCTACAATCAACTCAACCCGTATGGTTTGGGGTTTCCAACCCGCGTTGGTCAATGGGCGAGGGGACCTCGCCCCCCGATAAATCGGGATGCAGCACCTACGATTATGGACAGTTTTGCATAAATGTCAACACGCTCTAGCCATTCAAGATTCGCATCTTGCCTCGATAGTCCGTCTTGGGGGCTTAGTTGATTAGAATTTACCAGATACCTCCTCGCCCTGTTCTCCAATCGGATAAGTCCCCAAAATTTTCATCATCACGCACAACTCCTGAATTTCTGTAAGTGCTTTTCGGACATTTTCATCTTCCGCATGCCCATCCAAGTCTACAAAGAAAACATACTCCCACGCTTTGGTACGGGTGGGCAGAGACTCAATCTTGCTCATATTGAGTTCATAGTGCTTCAACACCTGCAGCACCTCCCACAACGCGCCAACTTTATCCTTAACCGAGAAAATAATAGATGTTCGGTCATCTCCAGTTTGTGCTGCCGGGTGGCTTCCAATAACAAGGAAGCGCGTCGTATTGTTTGGCCCGTCCATGATTGACTCGGCTACCACAGACAGCCCATAAAGCTCACCTGCGAGTTGACTCGCTATCGCTGCCGCATTTGGTTCACTGGCAGCCAATTCTGCTGCTTCTGACGTGCTAGAGACCTCAATTTGATGGACACCTGACATATTGTGACCAAGCCATCGACGACATTGGGCAAACGCTTGTGGGTGGGAGTAAATTTTTTTTATCTGTGCTAGCGGAGATTTTGAGAGGAGATGCTGTTTGATTGGCAAGAAGCACTCCCCACAAATTCGAAGGCTTGTGTACTGAAACATTTCTAAAACATCACGGACTGTTCCATGTGTAGAGTTTTCGATTGCGACAACACCGTAATCTGCTCGACCAGATTCGACCGTTGTAAAAATATCAGGTTGAGGTGTCACCGCGATAAACTCTACTGATGTACCAAAGAAATGTGACCCCGCCGTGTGACCAAAACTACCAGCAGGACCGAGGAAGGCGATGGATAACGGTCTTTCAAGCGCACGGCAGGCGGAGATAATCTCGGTATAAATCTTGTGCAGCGCTTCAGCCGGGAATTGCCCTCGGTTTTGCGTTTCCAACCGGGAGAGAATTTCTCGCTCTCGATGCGGCGCGTAGATCCGTTCAACGCCGGTGTGCGATTTGAGTTCACCGACACGTTTGACAATAATTGCCCGTTCCTGTAAAAGAGCTAAAATCTGGTCATCAATCTGATCCAGCAGATTGCGGTAGTCTTTCAATTTCATAATGGGTGCGTCAAACGCTATCTCCTACGCTTTTGATAGGTGAAGGTGGTTTGGGTTCAGAAGCCGAGTTTTTCTAAAAACTCGGCTTCTCTTTCGCACGTTTATTTAAGAATTACCATGCGTCGTAAGTCGGTATAATCACCTGCCCCGATAGATCGGGATGGAGACACTTGGAGTTGATAGAAATAGACGCCACTTGCGACCGATTCCCCAATTTCGTTGCGTCCGTCCCAATAGGCGGCTTTCGCCCGGTTGGTGTAAAATCCTGTGGACTGGTACCCCAAATCGAACTCGCGTACCGGCGTACCTTTCGTGTCATAAACCGTAAGCGTCACGTCGGCATCGTTGGCAAGCTGATATGGGATCCATGTCTCTGGATTGAACGGGTTGGGATAGTTAGGCAAGAGTGCTGTTTCTTGCGGAACCAATGCTGCAAGGAGTTGTTCAAGGAAGAGAATTCCTCTTTGCGTCCTTACATCGGTTGGGTCTAACCCTTGTGTTTGGGTGAGCCACCCCTTGACATCGGCGGGGGTTAGGTTGGTCAATGCGAGCTGATGCCCCGCAGGTGCGGCAGCAGTGTTTCCTATCGCGCTGGCAACCTGAACCAAATCAGCGATGTCTACAACGCCATCCCCGTTGACATCGGCATCGTTTTCCCCTGTCTGTCCCAAGCGTAATCCAACCAGAGCTAAATCCAAGATGTTGACGACCCCATTCCCATTGACATCCTCAACCGGCGGGTCCTCCTCAACGACTGGAGGTGGCGGTGGTTCCTCGGGTGGCGGTGGCGGTGTAACATCCCACAGCAGCACCGTGCCGTCCCAACTCCCACTAGCCAGCATGGTGCCATCAGAACTGAAAACAACACTTTCAACGCTACTTGCATGCCCGATAAGAGTTTTCAATTCCTCACCGGTATTAGCATCCCACAAGCTAACCGTATCATCCCACGCCCCATTTGCGAGAATTTTTCCATCGGGACTGAAAGCGACACTTTCGACACCATATGTCTCTCGATCAATCACTACCATCTCCTCACCGGTGGCGACATCCCACAGACGAATGACAGTATCTATTCCGGCACTCGCGAGGATCTTGTCATCGGGACTGAAAGCAACGGTCAGGACATGAAGGTAATGTCCCCCAAGCACGTGTAGGGTTTCCCCGGTGTCAACATCCCACAGACGAGCGGTACTATCTCGACTCCCACTTGCAAGGATCTTCCCATCAGAAGTGAAAGCGAGGCTCTCGACGCCGGTGCTATGTCCACGGAGGGTTCTCAAACGTTTCCCGGTAGCGACATCCCATAAGCGGACATCATCGTCCTCGCTTCCGCTCGCTACCATGCTACCATCGGGACTGAAAGCAACGCTTATAATATAGGAACTATGTCCGACAAGCGTTTTCAGGTGCGCTCCGGTATCAACGTCCCACAAGCGGACGGTATTGTCTTGACTGCCACTAGCGAGTGTGCGCCCATCCGGGCTGAACGCAACGATGTCCACGTCGTCTGTGTGCCCGAAGAGGAAGTGTTCGCGCTCTCCTGTTTCCGTATTCCACAGGCGGATGGTACTGTCCCAACTCCGACCGACAAGTACGCGCCCCTCCGGACTAAACGCAACATTCAAAACAAAATCCGCGAACCCGGTGACGGTTTCTGTGTTTTCACCTGTGCCAACATCCCATAGCCGGAAAGAGGCATCCCACGCTCCACTTGCAAGGGTCCGACCATCCGGGCTAAACGCAACGTTGATAACATTAGCGGTATGTTCGGTCAGCGTGTGCACGGCTACACCGGTGTCAACATCCCACAAGCGGAGGGTATCGTCCTCACTCGCACTTGCTAGGATACCCTCATCCGAAAAAGTGAGATCGTAAATTATTGAGGTATGTCCGGTGAGTGTTTTGATGGGGTCACCGGTATCAACATCCCACAGGTGGATCATTGCGTCGTAATCTCCACTTGCGACCATATCCCCATCCGGACTGAAGGCAACCGCCCGGACGAGAGATGTATGCCCGGTGATGGTTCTGATGAGCTCACCCGTAGCCACATCCCACAAACGGACAGTTTGATCCCAACTCCCACTAGCCACTATATCCCCATTTGGACTAAAAGCAACGCTGTTGACCCGATCCGTATGTTCCTCAAGGGTGTGAATAGTCTCACCGGTGTCAACATCCCACAGGCGAACTGTATCGTCGTAACTTCCACTTGCGAGAATCTTTCCATCCGGGCTGAAAGCAAGGCTCCGAATACCACTCCTATGCCCGGTCAAGGTTTGGATGTCCTCACCTGTAGTGGTATCCCACAGACGGATAGCCCTGTCCCAACCCCCACTGGCAAGTATGGTTCCATCCGGCGAATACGCCAGAGAAGATGGCGAATACGTCGCAGAAGAATATATTGCAGTCTGTCCCGTGAGCAGATCAACCTCTTTCAGAGTTGCCGTATCGTAGAGCCAAATACCGATGGCGGTGGCGACTGCGAGCCGGCTGCCGTCGGGCGAATACTGAAGTCCAGCTATCCATCCTTTACCGAATCGCGCAATCGCATCATCGGGTAACTGCCACTGCGGATTTTCTTGGGCGAAGCTGTTTGATAGAAATAGAGCAGAGAGTAATAATAAAGTAAGGCTAAAAAACACTGTCCTTTTCATTGAAATTGATTCTCCTTTTTGATTATCAGATTTGCAGAACCCCAAATACAAAGCAAATGAGCGAAAGGTGGCTTAGATCCAGAATCCGAGTTTTTTAGAAAAACCCGGATTCTTTCGCCAATTAGTGCACCTACTTAAGAATCACCATCCGCCGCAAGTCAGTATAATCTCCTGCTTGCAGTTGATAGAAATAAACTCCGCTTGCGACCGATTCGCCGGTGTCATTGCGTCCATCCCAATAAGCGGCTTTGGTCCGAGTGGTATAGAAGCCCGCGGACTGATGTCCCAAATCAAATTGTCGCACCGGTGCGCCGTTTGTGTCGTAGACCGTGAGGGCGACATTGGCATCGTTGGCAAGTTGATAAGGGATCCACGTCTCCGGATTGAATGGGTTGGGAAAGTTAGCCAAGAGTGCTGTCTCTTTCGGATTCAGTGTTGCAAGAAGGTATTCAAGGAAAAGGATCCCCCTTTGTGAACGGACGTCCGTGAGATCTAACGTCTGTGCTTGGATAAGCCACTCCTCCACATCCGCGGGGGTAAGGTTCGCTAATGCTGTAGGATGCACCGAAGGTGCAGCAGTCGTGTTTCCTATCGCACCGGCGACCTGAACCAAGTCCGCAATATCCACAACGCCATCCCCATTGACATCGGCATCATTTTCTCCTATCTGCCCCAAGCGAAAGCCAACTAGGGCTAAATCCAAGATGTTGACGACTCCATTCCCGTTGACATCCTCGACGAGTGGGGGCGAGGGTTCCTCGGGCTCTGGTGGTGGCTGTGGAATATCCCACAGCAACACTGTGCCGTCCCGACTTCCACTTGCGAGGACTGTGCCATCGGAGTTAAAGGCAACGCTCTCAACCCTAGAGGCGTGTCCGGAAAAAGTTTCGATATGCTCACCTGTTGCAACATCCCACAAACCAATCGCATTACCCCAGCCCCCGGCTGCGAGGGTCTTTCCATCGCGACTGAAAGCAACGCTCTCAATAACGCTTTCGACACCATAATCACTTCCTTGGATGGTTGTGGTTTCCTCACCGGTGACGACATCCCACAAGCGGATGGTATTGTCCCACCCCCCACTTGCGAGGATTGTGCCATCAGGATTGAACGCAACGGTGAGGACATGTCCCCTATGGCCAAAAAACGCCTGCAGAACATCCCCGGTCTCAACATCCCACAGACCTATGGCAGAGTCTCGTGCCGCGCTTGCGAAGGTTGTGCCATCCGGACTGAAAGCGATACTCTCGACACCAGCATCGTGTCCGAAAAAGGTTCCTAGACGTTCCCCGGTGGCGACATCCCACAAACGGATAGTATCGTCCTCACTTCCACTGGCGAGGGTTGTACCATCGGGACTGAAAGCGATGGTTATAATATAAGCCCAATGTGCGACGAGAGTTTTCAGATGTGCTCCGGTCTCAGCGTCCCACAGGCGGACCGTATTGTCCTGACTACCGCTGGCGATTGTGCGACCATCCGGACTGAAAACAACGATGTCTACATCGTCTGTATGCCCAACGAGAAAGTGTTGGCGCTCTCCTGTTTCGGTATTCCAGACACGAATCGTCTGGTCCCAACTCCGACCAACGAGTGTGCGGTCCCCCGGACCAAAAGCAACGCTCAGGACAGTGCTCTCATGCCCAGTAAGGGTTCCAGTATTTTCGCCGGTGTCAATATCCCACAGACGGACGGTCGCATCCCCACTTCCACTAGCAAGGGTGTTGCCGTCCGGACTAAACGCAACCCGGTAGGCATCAGCCGTGTGTTCGGTAAAAGCTTTGACTGTTTCACCCGTAACAGCATTCCACAGGCGAATAGTATCGTCCTCGCTTGCACTTGCCAGTATGCCCCCATCCGCAGAAAAGACAACCTCGTAGATAGTCGAGGTATGCCCAGTGAGAGTTCTGATTTTCTCGCCTGTTTTGACGTTCCACAGATGAATCATCGAATCAAAATCTCCGCTGGCGAGGGTGCCGCCCCAACCGAAAGCGACTGTCCTAATGAGAGACGTATGTTCGGTAAAGGTATGGAGGTTATCACCTGTAGCGACATCCCACACGCGAACGGTTTGGTCCCAGCTCCCGCTGGCAACCATATCTCCATCTGGGCTGAAAGCAACACTAGAGACCCAATCCTCATGTTCAGTAAGGGTCTTGATATTTTCGCCGGTGTCAACATCCCACAGGCGAACGGTATCGTCGTAGCTTCCACTAACAAGGGTTTTTCCGTCCGGGCTGAAGGCAACGCTCAGAATACCTTCCTCATGACCGGTAAGGGTATTGATGCTCTCGCCTGTAGCAGTATCCCACACGCGAATGGTTTGGTCCCAACTCCCACTAGCAAGTAAGCTCCCATCCGGAGAATATGCGATGGTAGAGACTGTTTCCGTGTGTCCGGTGAGCAGATCGACCTCTTGAAGAGTTTCCGCATCGTAGAGCCAAATACCGATAGCACTGCCGACCGCGAGCCGGGTGCCATCGGGCGAATACTCAAGTCCAGATATCCAACCTTTGCCGAATCGCGCAGTAGCACCATCGGGCAGCTGCCACTGCGGGTTATCTTGGGCAAAGCTATTTGATAGAAATAGAGCAGAGACTAACAATAAGATAAAAGTAAACAACGTCGTCTTTTTCATTGAGATTTACTCTCCGTTTTATATTGTCGATTCTGAGGTATATTCTTAGGAGTTGGAGCAGGTTGGGCGCAGCGAAATCCCGATGTATCGGGGGAGATCGCTGCCTGCACCCCTGCTCGCCGTTTCAATACTTATTGATTGAGCTTTTGCATCGCGGCAATCATATCATCGTCTGACGGGTTACTTTTCACCATCTCAACGAACTCATCAGCATCTATCTTGTGTTCCTCCAGGAACTTTTTGTCCTGCGGTCACGGATAGATATACTCACCGATAGTACCGTTCAGTTTGGCACGCGCCTTGTCACTAACCCGTGCCAACCACCAGTACCCGCCAACGAGCATATCCCGATGCCGTGGTTTCCAATCGAGTCCCATGTAATTCACCTCCTTTACGTTAATCTCAAAATAAGAAGCCAAACTGCTAAAAAAAACAGGATAACGGGGAGACCGGCGATGCCCCGTCTCGTTTTCACGTCTGCTCGTTTTCACGTTTTCATGCTTACCGAGCGTCCGCCTCAAGTTGTTGCAAAGTCGCTTCGAGCAGATTAAGGTAACGTCCATATTCCGCCCAATTCCCTGTGCGTCGCGCTTCCTGTGCCTCCTCAAACTGCTCTCTCGCCTGTTTTGCCAACGTCGAAATAGATATCGGGACGGATGCACTCACCCCTTCAGCAGCTTCAGCAGAAGGAGCGTCTTGTGTCAACGCGACCTCCAACCGTCTACCGAACATGTTAATCAATGCCTCATCAAGGCTCGCGCCCCATGCGACATTTTCCTTATAGCCGACAACAACGCGGCGCAATTCAGGAATCGCAGATTCTGCGTTTTCCGCTTGGATGTAAATCGGCTCAACATACAGAATTGACTCATTCATCGGAATAATGAGCAAGTTGCCACGTAGGACGCTTGAACCTTGCGTATTCCACAAGCTAATCTGCTGGGAAATTTCAGGATCTTGTGTGATGAAGTTTTCAACCTGCATCGGTCCAGGAGCGAGTTTTCCTTTCGGGAAGCGATAGACAAGCAGTTGTCCATACTGTGGCAAATCGCATCTCGCAGCAATCCAGGCGGTGAGGTTCGGCTTGTTTTTCGGCGTGAAAGGCAGCATCAGGACAAATTCCGCACGTTCCTCCCCCGGTATCTTGACAACCACATAGTAGGGGGCAACCTCTTGCACATTCGTAACCGTTTCCGGCAATTGCTGGGTACGTGTGAACGGGCTTGGCGGTTGCGGTGCCTGTGCGGGACGAGGACGCTCGGTGTTATCGTAAAGTTCCTCCCCGATTTGCCATTGGTCCTCACTTGCATAGAAAGTAATTGGATCTTTCATGTGATAATCCTGATACATCTGCGCTTGAATCAGAAACATCGTGGTCGGGTATCGGATATGCGATTTAAGATCTTCGGGCATCTCATCAAACGGTTTGAATAGATCAGGGAAGATACGGCGATAACACTCCGCAACCGGATCTTGCTCCTGTTCCATCAGATAGAAGTTCACGCTGCCGTCGTAGGCATCGATCGTGACTTTGGCGGCGTTACGGATATAGTTCCCCCACGGTCTTTCGCCACCCATGATACGTCCAGCGGCACGTCTACCACCCCGCTCCTCAATGGTTCTACGAATCGCGTCCTGCATCGGTGCGGAATAGGGATAACGCGCGGTCGTTGTATACGCATCGATCATCCAGATCAACCGACCATTGTGAAGGACAAGGTAAGGATCGAAATCATATTTCAGGAACGGGGCGATTTGGCTGACACGCTCCTTTATGTTTCGATTGTAAAGAACGCGACTGGTTGATCGGATTTCACCGGGCAAGATGAAATTGAGCGCGTTGTTAAATTTCAACATGTACGCAAACTTTCGGATGAACGAAGAAAGGTCAACACCACCTTCACCTTGGTACGAGTATTTGGCAAAATCTTGTCCAAACGTTTCGGGGTAATCAAACTCAAGTCCCTCTAACCGGTCTGGATGGACGATGACATAATGGTCGGTGCGTTCCCCGTAGTAAATTCGAGGTCCCGGATTCTCGTTAAACCGATGTGTCCATTCGGGTTCGTAATTAATCGGGTCCATATCCCGAATGTACATCTTCGGCTTTCCGTCCAGGATTTCGTTCACAGGACTCAGCACCGCTCCGTAACCGTGGGTGTAGACGTAGGTGCGCTTAAACCAGTCCCGGCTCACTTCACGCGGTAGGTCGTTGATATTCAGTTCTCGCCCGGAAAGCATCACCTGTCGAGGTTCGCCACTTCCCATCGGATAACGGTCAATATCTACGTCGAAAAAATCGTATTGTGAACGTAACTCCTGCAGCTGGCGGAAGGTCCGCCGCAGTGGTCGCCAATCCCAAAGCCGGATGCTGTTAATCACTGCCGCGTTTTCCTCTCCCCTGATGGTATCGTGGGTCAACTCCCCTGTCAGGGGGTACTCCGTCTCGGTCACGGTGCTATCTTCCAGATCATATGCGTGCAGTGTCGCCCTGATGTTGTAGTTGATATACGTTCCCTCAAGTTCCTGCTTGCTCGGTTCAACTTTCAGGTTTTGAACGATACGGGGATAGGCTTGTCCCATAAAAGCAACAAGTAGAAGTACAATGATGCCTCCAACAGCGATGGAGATACGCCGTAGAAAAATGCTGATGAAGAAAATCAACGCGCAAATGACGGTAAGCGCGAGCAGTATCCATAACACAGGCAGCCGTGCCTGTATCGCTGCATAACCGCCCCCTCCCCGCACAACATCGTTGGTCTTGTAGAGCAGGTCATACATCACAAACTGGTAATTCCATGCACGAAACAGCAGCGTCAACCCAATCAGTATGAACAGATGGGTCCTGACACGCTGCGGCGGTGCAAAGCGGTTATCCTCATTGATAAGTAACCCGTGAAAGAAGTAAATCACCCCTGTAAAAAGGGTGACCAGCATAAATAGACCGAAGAGATAACCGCAAATCAGCCGTTCTAAGGGCATCCGAAAAACATAGTAGGTAACATCCTTATTGAAAATTGGATCCCGGGCGGCTGCGACCAAAACCGCGTCTTCGGTTGCGTCGAAATTAAGCCCTTGGCTTAGTGCAATCTTGACGTTCCCATCCCCGCCCGGACTGATGGAGCGGATTTGTGCTGTATGATTGCTATCCCCTTCTTCGATTGTAACTTCATCTCCTACTCTAAGCCCTTTCGCGCTATGCTCCAATTCAGAAATGAGGACATCTGTCGCATCTCGATTTGCCGGTGCATCGAGCGATGTCGCGGATTGGAAGGAAAGATTGCTGGCGTTTGAATAGCGGAGAAATTGCTCCCAATAATCTGTCGAGGCATAACCGCCCACAATACTCCCTCCAACTGCCAAGAGTGTAAGTACCACATAGACAGATTTCCGGAGGTTAAAATCGGGCATACCTTCGAGCGGGATCGATTCGACGAGCGTTGGACTCAACCGAGATGGGGTAAAGCGATACAGGAGATAGAGATTGATGAGGGTCACGCCAAGAAAGAAACCAGCGACGGCAATCCCCATCCCTATTTTTGTCAGTAGCACTGTCTTGTAGATGGCGAGGTAACCGACCATATCAAACCAGAGCAGGTCAGGATAGATTTTGACGAAGAGCGCGCCTCCGCCAATAATTACCGCCAAAACAACAGCAACAATAATGAATCGATTCAAGTTTGGTTGCATACTTTCCTTTCTTAATAACTGTGAGCTAGAGTACCTAGCGTTTAATGAACATTCTAATGCGTAATGCGTGATGCGTAATTTTTTTATCCATTACTCGTTACTTGCTATTTTTATATGCAGGACTTACATGCTTCAAATCGTAGGGAACGCAGATCTGCGTTCCCTACTTACCTGACCCATAGAAAGGGACACAGGTATCAATGATCGTTGGTCCCCACTATAAACGGAAGGGCGTAAGTCCTAATAAACTAAAACGCCTGCCCCAAACCGAAGTGGAACGTCGTTTCCGGATCGATACTAGCCAGATCGGTGCGGCGTGCCACGTCAAAGTCGAGGGAGAAAAAACCAAGCTGCAATCGAAGTCCAAGGCCAATTGAACCTCTGGCATCATCAAGGCGAAGCCGATTGCCGTCACGCCGAAGCAGGCGGTAGGGGTTTTTAGAGTTGAACTCCTCCTCCAACCAGGTCGTTCCGAAGTCAGCGAAGATAATCCCGCGAATGCCGCCGATCGCCCATGAAAAGGGCCAACCGAAACGAAGTTCGTCAATAAATGGGATCCGAATCTCAAAATTCAGCAACCCCATCCGCGTCCCAATCAGTTCTTCATAATTATAGCCACGTAGCGTGTCGATGCCGCCGAGATAGAACAGCGACTTGTCTCTTGCGAAACTTCCACCAAGCAGCAAACGGGTTGCAAAGGTAGAACGTCTGCCAAGCTTAAAGTAGCGGCGGAGATCGAAAACGAGATTGGTTAACTCAAGGTCGCTGCCTGTCGCGCGATACGATTTCTCAAAGGTGAGGTTATAACGGGTACCGCTTTGAGGACCGAATATCTGCCAGCGCGTCGTGTCGCTAACGAGAGAGAGCGTTCCGAGCATTAGAAGCCCACGATTATCTTCGCGCTCTGTCTCGAATCTGAAAGCGTAAGGGGTCGAATACGTCAACAACTGTAACTCCATGCGACGATACCGGTTGAACGGATACATGACAGAGCTAGCAACTCCCGTTAAACGTTGCGAGACGCGACGACGATTCCGGGTTGTCCCCAACAGGTGATACTCATGAAAGTTAAAGAGAGACACACCAAAATCCGCACGACGCGCAAGGGAACCGTACTGGGCAATGAAGTCCGGAGCAAGAAAGCCTGACTGATTCTGAACACTCAATCCTAAGCGATGGTTCCCCATCATATCACTTGCGACAAGCTCTGTCGAATTGCGCAGCAAACCGTCAGCACCGAGACTAAAGTTGGTGAAGATAGCATCTAAGCCAATTTTCGTGCCGTACTTCCGGTGCCCAATTCGGCGCTGCTTCCTTTCCGCAGGCTGTACGACAACCGGCTCCAACTCAGAAGACGATATCTCAATCTTTTCATTACGTGCCTTCTCAACCTCCATGACATACACATCCTGCTTCCCCGACTGGTAAGCACCAAACAGGATGTGCTTACGGTCGGGTGAAAAACTTGGATTAAAACAACCGGTAATAATATTCGTCAAACGCGTCAGGTCTGTGCCGTCCGATCGCACGGTGCACAGGTCATAAACGCCACCTATATCCGCACAAAAAAGCAGCTCCTCACCGCCGGGCGCCCAGCGGGGACCAACCGCATTATACTCACCATACGGCAACTGTCGTGATGTCCGACTGTTGACATCAATGATAATCAGCTTGTACTTGCCCCCGCGCTCCGAGGCATAGGCAATCTCCTCCTGCGTTGGATGCCATGAGGGATTGCCATCGTCAAAGGAATCGTTTGTCAGGCGTATCAACTCCTCTGTCGCTAGGTTTATAATAAATAGATCGGTCTGTCCTCCGCTTAGCGCGGAAAAAGCAATCCGCTCACCGCTGCCATCATAGCTCGGTGAACCGGCAGCGTCTAAATCAAGCTTGATTCGGCGTTCCAATCGCTTGCTGATAACGTTCACCTCAAGCAGATACTCCGATCCGCGGTACTTGGCGATGAAAGCGATACGGTCGCCATCCGGGGACCAGGCTAGCCCACTGCCGTCGCTCCGAATCTCTTCATATTTGCTCCCGAAAAAATCTTTGCTGATCCGCTCTAAGCGGCTGCCGTCCTTAGCAGACGCAAGGACAATTTCACCAAACCCATCGTTACCCGTGATATAGGCAATAAGGTCACCACTGGGAGACCAGATCGGTTTCACGTTATGCGAATAGCGCGATTTCTCTGTCAGGTTCTTGGCAATTGAATCAGGCATATCCTTGTGCTCAATCATGGGCCAATACTTTTTCTGCACCGTCAAACGCCACTCTTTATCGAACTGTTCAAGATCAACGCCAATCACGTTTTGGAAAGCTTGGCTGAGATCCTTGGTACGAATATGGCGCAGTTCCTGCATGACCTGCCCAACCTTATCCCGTCCATACGTTTCAACAAAATATTCGATAGCAGACTGCCCTATCTTATATCCCAAAAATACCTGCGATCCGAGTATGCGAAAATCCTGTAGCCGCGTCAGCGGAACCACCTGATTAGCGATGCTTGCATCTCGCAATACCATCTCGCCAACGGCATTATTATCGTTACCGAAGTAGTCTGCTGTCCCCTCCATAAACCAGATTGGAGGGCTATACAGAAACTCACCGCTATAAAAACGCCCGGCGGGTTTCTGATAGATGATGTCATACTGAAAGATGTGAACCAGTTCGTGAAAGATGACCTCACGAAATGCAGACATTGAGCCGGTAAAAGGGATAACCATGCGTCGCTTAAAGAGTTCAGCAAACCCGCCAACGCCTTCGTGCAGTTCAGCCAACGTAATATTGGTCTCTTGAAAATCTTTGTGTGATTGATATAAGATGAGCGGCGTTCGATCCTTAAGCTCGTGCTCAAAATCCTCGCTATGTTTTTCGTAAGCCTCTTCAACGATGTCCGCCATGATGGAGACTAACTGTTCTTCACCCGGATAGTAGTGGATATCAAAATGTTCCGTCCGGTAAATCAGCCAATCAAAATCTTGGTCCGTGACCTTATTCTTACCAAAACCTTGCGCCCAACCGCTGCCAACCGAAAGGAAAAGGGGCAGCGAAAAAACAAGTAGGAGAGAAAGGGAGAAAACGAGCGGACGAGGAAACGAGACGACGAGAGAACGAGGCAAAAATCTCCCGTTTTCAGAGTTTTCATCGTGCCTTCGCATCTTCGCGCTCTTGCGTTGCATTTTTAATCCGTGATCGGTTTTCATCATCTCATCAAAAACCTTTCTTCTTGTTCGTAGTGCGGTGAAACTTGTTGGGTGAACTCCGAAATCGCTTGTCGTACTAAACTTTTTAGGACACCTTGATGCGGCATGACTTCTGAGATCAAGAATGAACTAACACTATGTGCTTGGAACGCACGCCGTTCATACGTGTCATCCTGTATAATTTCCTCTGTATCCACACTAGCAATTACAACCCTCAACGAAAGGAGGTAGGTCTTTTCAAGGTAATCCTGGTAGTCGGTGACATACCGTTGAAGCGTTCTGGAATAACGTTCCCCATAGTGGCGTCTCGGCTGGCTCACCGCAAAGAAGTCATAGCTGCCAACGATGACTGCATCTACTTCAAAATACTCACCAATACGTACCAACTCTGACACGTCCGCCAACAGATCCTCATCAGCCGTTTCATCAGTAAATAGCCGCAGCGTATCCTGTGTGCTAACAATGTCCAAGTTTTGATTCCGCCCCAATCCAATTCGCATCAAGGAGGCAATCTCCTCCCCTGTTTCGTCGGAAGATGCTATCCGCTGCCTCCCTGAATTCTTCGCTTGAATAAACGGTAGCACAGCAAAGCCTGAATGCTTGGTAACATCAATTGTGGATTCAACCTGAATTTTGATCGGGACTCGCGTTACCGAGGACGCACACCCCCAATACACTCCCAAGCATAAAAGCATCGGCAGTATTGTAACGATGAGTGGAAGTCTCTGGATTTGGGTTAATTGGTTAATTGGTTGATTTGAGTTCATTAGTTCCTTTTAAGATTCGGGTTGCTGTGAATCCTGATCTAGTCCGGATTGATCTGGTACATCCTCTTTTTCCGCAGCTGGAGGCTTCACACGATTGCGCTGGACTTGCATCCGGCATTTCCTGTAGTTGAAGCGATAAAACTTATTCTCAGGTTCTAATTCTGTCGCACGCTCATACGCTTTGATCGCTTCGTCGATCTTGCCTACCGCTTCGTAAGCGACACCCAAATTGTTGTGCACCTTCGCATTTTGCGGCTCAATCTGTAAAATATGCTGCCAGCGGAAAATCGCTTCATTCCAAAGCTGCAACTCAGCCGATTTAATTGCAAATTGATTATACTGCTCGATCGTCGGCTGATCCTGTAAGGCACCACACGCAATTATTGCAAAAGGGAAAACGAGTAGGAGTAAACATATACGAACTGACAAATTAAAGTCCACCTTTCAAAAAGTAAATTCTACATAACTCCAGTTGGTTCAGTCAAGCCAAAAGGGTGGCATCGGAAATATTTAGTAGACAATCGCTGAAAGTAAGCGGGAATTTTTTCCTTTCAATTTCTCCAATTCTATACTACAATTATGAGACACACCTTACAACGGTAGAGAGTTCCGGCACTCAAAAATCTGCATCAGTTCATACTACGGAGGAACAGATGGCAATCCAGCGTTTATCAGTAGCTCAAATTGAAGCTCAAATGGATCAATTAGCACAGAGCCCCCAAGATCTCGGCGTCCTCGAATATATCATCCTTCGCCTACCCGACGAACAGCGGGCAACCCCCCAAGCAGCCGAAGTTAGTCCCGATGGCGGCCTCGAAGGAGATCGCTGGGCACGACCAAATAGTCCCAATCCGGGTGCCCAAATATCTGTGATGAATTCCCGTTTTCTGAGGATAATCGCCGATGGCGATAACCGAATGCCCCTCGCCGGCGATAACCTACTCGTCGATTTGGATCTGAGCGAGGAGAATCTCCCCACCGGTACTCAATTACAGATCGGCACCGCTACTTTTGAAGTCACGGAGGTCCCACATACCGGATGCCAAAAATTCCAACGCCGGTATGGCAAAGATGCACTTGATGTGGTCAACGAAGAGACCTATAAATCTCAACGACTCCGCGGACTGTTTATACGGACAATTCAAGCCGGAAAGATTCAGGTTGGGGACTCTATCCGCAAACTAACCACGCCTTGACATACTCTCCGCCCTAAAGGACGGAGATTCTTGTGTCCTTTAGGAACGGTAATTGCGCTATCAACAAGAACAGCCATCCGAAGATGGTCTTATGTCCTCTCCTTCGAGGGTTGATGCCCCAACCCTATAGATGTTAATTGCAGCGTTTCTATCACGGTCATGGATAGCACCGCAATTGCAACACTGCCATGTTCTATCACGTAGATTTAATGTTTCATTCACAGCACCACAAGCCGAGCACGTTTTACTTGAAGGATACCACTTATCAATGAACTTGAGTTTGACACCCTTTCGGGAAGCAATATATTTCAACTTCACAACAAAATCGGCAAAGGCTAAATCACTGACTTTGCGTCCCCAAAGGGCTTTCATCCCTTGCAGATTCAAATCCTCAAGGCGTATCTCATCGTATGCGTCGGTCAATTGGTGTGCCAACTTCCAGTGGAAATCCTCTCGTTGCCGTTCAATCTTACGGTGCTTCCGTGCCAAGTTCAGCCGTGCCCGTTCTCGGTTCTTCGACTTTTTCTTGGTTCGGAAATGTTCACGGCTTGTACGTTTGATAGCATTGAGACTGCGTTTGAAAAACAAAGGTGATTCTATATCGTGTCCGTTATGACCTGTCAGATACCGTTTCAGACCGAAATCAAGTTCCGCATAGCGAGAATCCCGATAAATCGGGACCTGCGATTTTACCCGTCATGACTCGATTCAGGTCAGGTTCTACATGGTCTGTTAGGATGGTGATATAGACATCGCCGATGGTATCTCGTTTGATTGTGCAACGTTTTGGATTGCCAAACACATCACGGGATTTGAAGTATTGGTAGATATACTTACCAATACGAATCTTGTTACCGGGCAGGAGTTGCCAACCCGCTTGTAAGAGGGTGAACGATTTGTATTTACGACGAGCCTTGAAACGGGGTCTACCCCATTTCTTACCCTTGGCTCTCGCTTCAAACATTGCCTTGTAGCCTTTATCTATCCGTGCTGCTACGTCCTGTATCGCTTGGCTCGGCAACTGATTCCAATGGGAAAAACGAGGCAATCGCTTGAGTTTAGATATGTGATTAATTAGCCTAAACTTGCTGATATACTTGCCGTAGATTGAATAGTACCGACGCTGAAGCGCGACACAATGATTCCAGACAGAAGCGTGTCCCTCTATCGTCTTGTGCAACTCACCATTGCCGTGATTAGAATACAGTTTGAACTTGTAGATCTTCATTATGGTCAGCTTTCCAACTTTCATATCCGCTTCAATGGACTGTGAGGGCCCCTACCGTGCGGTAGGGTTGAAGCGCCCTCACGAAAGCCAAAAGAAGTGTACCATTTTTTACCTACAAAATCAACTTTTTTGACTCACTAACGGGGTTTGCCGTTCTGTATCCCCACCCTAAAGGACGGGGTTTTAGAACGGAAGACTTTGATAAATGCGTCACAAGAAATCACTTTTCTTTACGTTAGGACTTACGTAGTTGAACGTTCGACCCCTGTAGTTCGGTGTCTCATTACCGGACAATACGCCTCACGACGCCCGATGAATCGGGCAACTACAATTAATCCTACACAGTAGTAGGTAGGCTCCGCTGTGTCGTAATTTGTACAATGGTTACGGCATACGGCGTATGCCTACTACCTTAAAGACGCGCAATGAACGCGCTACTACAAACTGAAGTGCGTAACTCCTATACGTATTACGCATTACATATCACATTTCTTGACTTACTGTAGGAGAGATCTCCGAATCCCGACACCTCACTAAATAACCCGCAAGTTCCAGATTTTACCCTTGATTCTTTCAAGAGAGATATGCTAAAATTAGGAACGCTTCTGCCGGAGTGGTGAAATCGGTAGACGCGCTGGATTCAAAATCCAGTGAGCTTAGGCTCGTGTCGGTTCGAGTCCGACCTCCGGCATTAATCCGCCATATAGCCCCGTTGGGGCTGTATGGCTTTTTTTATGATCACGACCACACAAAAATCTCATCATCGTCCGAAGAATAGCCGATGAACACCGCCAGAACGATGCGAGGATTGTTACCCTGCACCGGGGGAACTTCGTGGATACAACGGGTGTTGAAGAAGTACAGATCGCCCGGCTCAAGTTCGACCTGACACTTCTCAATACCGTTTTCAGCCGCGTACTCGTGAAAAGTGCCTTCAGCGATGTGTGGCTGGACCCCCTCCGTCCACAAACATCGGTGCAGAATCGACTGTGTGCCCGCATCGAATTCATCCGCGTTTTGCAAACATAGCACACCCGCAAACTGGTGATCGAAACGGTATACGGCGTAATCCGTCCGCTCCTCTCGCAGCCGCACACTGTCAATGTGCGGCAGGTAGAGCTGGGTGTGGTAATGGATGCGAAAAATCGCAGGTCCATAGCACCGACCATCTGGCTGGTATGCTGTCCTGACCTGTTTATCCGGGGCAAGATTCGACAGCGTATTATAGATCAGATCTACCGGATTGTCGAATCCATCAAATAGGAATTTGAATAGGTGATGGGTGGCTTCTGAATGTTGGAAGAAACGCTCTTGATCCTTCCCTCGAATCCCCAGACTCGTGCCGATGTCGGTTCTCACCCGTTCGTCCCCACCATACGCACTATCTTCGGGGTTGCGCGCCAGTCCCATGTTATAGAACCGTTCAATCAGCGGGGTACATTGATCCGGATCGTAAGCACCTCGAAGCATAATAGCAGGCATCTCCGCCTGAGACAAGGCATAAAGCGGGTCCGCATAACTTGCCCGAATCGTTTCTAAATCCGGCTCAACCGGTATCCAACTTTCCGCAGCCATGTGATTCCTCCGTTTTACGGTCAATTTGTCCTTATTTAACCTTTGCAGTAAAGCCTCCCATCTTTCAAGATGAGGAGGAAACCGTGCCTCTTTTTAACTTGTATGTACATCCCAACTGTTTTATAATAGCCCAAGTTGCTACCTATCGAAAGTCCATCAGTTTTCTGGTAAAACTGGTGGACTCTGCTTTTGCTCTAGAGGAGCGATATGTCTATAGAAAGCCGATACATCCAATCCCCGCGCTCCAGTTTTGAATCCCGATCTTATCGGGGCGGATCGCAATGTACAGAATTCATCCGTTCAATGAACTAATGAACCAATGAATGAATGAACCAACAAAAAAAAGGAATATCTACATGAACCTCGGTTATAGCACTTGGGGAATGCCCACCGTCCCCATTGATGTCGCAATTCCCCATATCGCACAACTCGGATTCGATGGGATGGAACTGGCGGTCGGTCCCCGTTTCATCACCGAATTGAGCACGCTTGATGCTGCCGAACGCAAGCGAATTGCGGGATTGTTGAAACAGCACAACTTGGCACTACCGGCAATCGCCGCACATTCAAGTCTAATGGAAACAGACCCCGAAGCACACGCACAAAACATGTGGAGGCTGAAAGGTGCAGCGGATCTCGGCGTTGAACTCGCGCAGGGAGATAGCCCACCGGCAATCAATACAACATCAGGCGGTCAACCGGAAGAATGGGACAATCAAAAACAATTCCTCGCCGAGCGGATCGGTGAATTGGTTGAATATACCCAAACGCTCGGAGTGACCATTGCAATGGAACCCCACATCGGCGGTCTGATCGATACGCCCGATAAAGTCCTTGAACTCCTCGACCTCGTCGGTTCCCCCTACCTCAAGGTCAATTTCGACATCAGCCACTTTGATATCATCGGTATACCCACCGAGGAGAGCGTCGCCGCCCTAGCACCGCATTCTGCCCATACCCACGTCAAAGATCAGCGCGGACTCGCCCCCGATTTCGAGTTCCTCATCCCCGGCGAAGGCCCTTTTGATTACGTGGATTACCTGAAACTGATGCAGCAACACGGCTACGACGGGTTCATCACCGCGGAAGTCAGCTTTATGGTGCAAGCCCGCGAAGATTATGACCCACTTGCAGCAGCGACCCTCTCCTATGAAACGTTATCGCGTGCCTTTGCTGATGCGGAGATCAATCGGACGAGATAACCGGTAGCCTAGGTAGGACTTACGCATTCAGTTTGTAGTAGCGCAATTCATTGCGCGTCGGACGGGCGATAAATCACCCTACTACAAGCCTACGAATTGACTGTAGTTGCCCGATTCATCGGGCATTGGCAATTGTGTCCTGCGGCGATGAATCGCCGAACTACAGGGCTTTTGAGCGTTCAACTGCGTAAGTCCTGCTAGGATAACTTAATAGGACTTACGCAATTGATATCAGGTATCGGGAGAATTACATGCAATTGCCCTGCCCCCGTAGGCGGGGCATCTTGCCCCGCCCGAAGAATTAAATGCCCCTAGATATTTTGTGCAGTGGATTTGTCAATCCACTGCGAGCAGCGTTGACTCGATTTAGCTTTCATTCTCCCGGTTTGCGACGCGTCCTATAAGTGGCAACTTGAGTTTTAATGTGCGTTTTCAAATAATCCCCTTCACTTTTCGGACGATTGCCCCTGCACTGATACCGTGCACTTCCAAAAGTTCGTCCGCCTTGCCCGATCTCGGCAGCCCGTTGACAGCGAGCTTGTGAACCGTGACTCCTCTGGGAGCGACCGCATCCATCACCGCATCGTTAAGCCCACCCTCCGGGTAGTGATCTTCAACGGTTACTAGCGTGTTATTGGTCGCAGCGGCTGCGTCGAGAACCGTCTTTGCGTCTATCGGCTTGACCGAATAGAGATCGATGACACGGATAGAGATACCGTCCGCTTTCAGCGTTTCATACGCCTTCAACGCCTCGTGAAGCGTGATACCCGCTGCGATAACAGTAACCTGATCGTCGTCACTGGATCGGAGTACCTTACTGCCCCCAATTGGGAATTCCTCAGCATTCGTATAGATGGTTGGTGTCGCCGGACGCGAAGTCCGAATATAAACAATGCCCTGATGCGCCGCAGCTTGTGCAACCAAACGTTCCGCCGCAACGGCGTCGCTTGGATACAGCACAACCGATCCGGGGAGTGCCCGAAACATAGCGAGATCTTCCAGCCCCATCTGAGAGGGACCATCTTCACCGACCGAAACACCGCAGTGTGAACCCACATACTTGATGTTCGTCTGAGAAATTGCGGACATACGAATGTGATCACAAGCGCGAGTAAAGAACGCCGCAAAGGTCGAGACGAAAGGAATCTTACCGCACTTCGCCAGCCCAATCCCCGCCCCGACAAGATTCTGTTCGGCGATGAACATTTCAAAATATCGATCACTATGTTTCTGCATGAACTGTTCGGCGTAGGTGGAATTTTTGACATCGCCATCCACTGCCACAACCAGTGGGTTCGCATCGCCCAATTTGGCAAGCCCAGAGCCGTAGCCGCTTCGGGTCGCCGCTTCTTCGCCGAGTTCATATTCGGGAGGTGCCATCTCCTTAATCTGCGGTTCAGCGGTATTAGTCGCCGGAGCTGCCTCAATCTGAAAGTTACCGTCTGTGCTCAAGGCACCGAGTTCTTTCAGGGCGGTATCCAACGGTTCACCCTTGGGAAGTGCTTTGCCGTGCCAGCCAGCCTTGTTTTCAAGAGAAGATACCCCCTTGCCCTTGAAAGTCTTCGCCACAATCATCGTTGGACGATCCTCAGTGGACCTCGCTTTATCCAGTGCGGATAGAATCTCGTCAAAATTGTGTCCATCAATCCCGATTGCCTGCCAACCAAACGCCTCAAAACGCCGACAGTAGGAGTCAATGTCAAACTCGTACATCGTCGGTTCGCTCTGCCCCATACCGTTGACATCAACGATGCCAATCAGATTATTGAGGTTGCAGTGTGCCGCAAGCGCGACCGCCTCCCAAACACTGCCTTCTGCGGTCTCTCCGTCACCCATCAGGACGTAAACGTGATAATCTGAGCGATCCAGATATTTGCCGTTGAGTGCTATTCCAACACCGATCGACAGGCCCTGTCCTAGCGATCCCGTGGCGACATCGACCCATTCCAAACGCGGCGTGGGATGTCCCTCAAGGTCGCTGTCAATTTGACGGAGTGTTAGTTGATCCTCGACGGAGATGATTCCCACTTCCGCCCATGCGGCGTAAAGTATCGGCGCAGCGTGCCCTTTGGATAAGATGAACCGATCATTGTTTGGGTTGCGTGCATCTGTGGGATCGTACCGCATCGCGCGGAAAAAGAGCGCGGAGATAATATCCGCAGCGGACAAGCACGTTGTCGGATGCCCGGACCCCGCTTCGGATGTCGATACAATCGAGTGGATGCGTAGGTTGTTGGCTTGCTGTTTCAAGACATCTGTGGGGGTTCCCATTTTGTTCGTAATTCCTTTATAAAGTAGCATGAACCAGATTAAAAAATTGACGTTTTATACGCGAAAATTAAACAGGAAGGCTCATGTTAAAAGAAAATGCAGAGCAGCTTAGACTTATCGCCAAAACAAAAGTGTCCAAGCCGTGCCGATTAGCTTACCTATTTGGGGCCGGTAGAGACTGTTTCCTGATATGATGGACAGAATGTTGTGGGTTGCCTCACGACCAAAATCAACGTTGAAAGCGGTGATTAACATTGTTTTTATTCCTTCACTGAGGAAAGTCCGTCTTTCAACTGTAAGAGTTGTGCCTCTGGCAGGTTGGTGATTTCAGAGATGAGCGTAATCTCCATTCCCTTGGCAAGCATTACCTTTGCAGTTTCAATTCTGCCTCTCTGCTCACCTTCAATTCTGCCTTTCTGCTCACCCTCAAGCAGTCCTTCCTGCTTACCTTCACGCAGACCGTTTTGAAAAAACCGCTCTCTCTCCTTCTCTAATGCTGTGACTAACATCGTCTTCACCTCCTCTTCGGTCCGATAAATGGACTCCAATGACTGATAATCGCCAGATTCAAGCCGTCCGTGAAAAGCCAACTGCCTAAACCAGTTTAAGAACAGACTGACCGCCTGTCTGTCCCTCTCAGTCGAAAATAGATTCAGCAGCTCCACCTCCAGCATATCTAAATCGTAATGGGATTCTGCTAAAAACAACGTCGATACGATGTTTCGGATTTTTAACAACGCCTCCTGACTGTATTCGTTTTCAGCAATCAGGAAATACTCAAAATCTAACGCGAACCTGCCGAGCGGTGGCGTCTGTTCAATTAACGCTGACCGGTATTGTCCCCCCATCCTTCCACCCTTCCAATCTGAATACCCCTTGCGTCTTGGCACCCTAAAGGGATTTCACCAAATCCACTAACGCTTCCGCGACATACAGCACATCCTCACGGCTCGCATCGTGATTTGCCACCATTCGGACAGTCATCGGCCCGTAAATGGAGACCTTAATATTATGTTGCAGCGCGCGGTCTGCAAAATCCGCTGCGGAGATTCCCAACGGCTTTGTATCGACAAAAACCATGTTGGTATGCACATCTTCCGGGCGCAGGGCTAATTCGTCGAATTGAGACAGTGCTTTGGCGAGGAGTCTGGCATTGGCGTGATCTTCGCCGAGTCGATCCGGCATCTCTGTCAGCGCGACAATTCCAGCCGCAGCAAGTACCCCCGACTGACGCATCGCACCACCAAGTCGTTTCCGAGCGCGGCGTGTTTCTTGGATAAAGTCCGCATCCCCGGCGAGCATCGATCCAACAGGGGCGCACAATCCCTTCGAGAGACAGAACATAACGGAATCGACATGGCTTGTGACCTCACGTACATCAACGCCCAACGCATGGGCAGCATTGAAAACGCGTGCGCCATCCAAGTGGACCGGAACCTCATACCGCTGCGCTAGTTCATGAACTGCATTCATCCGATCCAACGGAATCGCGCGCCCGCCGCGACGATTGTGTGTGTTCTCCAAACAGATTAAACTGGTTTTTGGGAATTTGGCAGGATCCCGTTGCAGATAAGCCTCTACCTCATCAAGATCAGGGACCCCATCCGCGCTGTTCATCACGATCGGCATAATCCCCGCTAATGAGGATAGGTTTCCGTGTTCATAGTAGTAGATATGGCACTCGGCATCCATAATCGCATAATCGCCGGCGCGGGTATGTGCCAAGATAGCAGCGGTATTCCCCATCGTCCCTGTTGGCACGTACATTGCCGCTGCTTTGCCAATCTTTTCAGCCGCCAACGCTTCCAAACGATGAATAGTCGGGTCTTCCCCGTAGCAATCGTCACCTACCTCCGCATTCATCATCGCTTCACGCATCCTATTGGTCGGTTTAGTCACCGTATCACTTCGTAGATCAATAATTTTATCCATTATGCGGACTCACTTTCTTCATCGAGTTTCAGCAAGGCAAGTCGTCGTTCTGCCGCTGGTGCAAGATAATGTAGACTATAGTGGTCTGATAACTGCCCAAATGTTTCAACGGCTTGATCGACTTGGTTCAATTTGAGATAAGCCTCCGCCATCCAGTACATCGATTTGACAAGGACATCATTCGGTGGTTTCGGATCGGCTGGCTCCTCCGAATCCTCTGATTCCTCCACATCTGGGGGATCCGAGGGGTGTGATTTTTCATATTCAATTGCAGCTTGAAATTCTGCGATGGCTCCCTCATAGTTCCGATCTTCATAGTATGCCTTGTGAGCCTGGTAAAAACTCATATTGTTACTATCATGTAGGAACTCCAAATCCGCCTCAAAGGATGCTAATAAGGCAGAGGAATCCTCCTCCACCTCTTCTATAATATCTTGCTCTTCTATAATATCTTGTGCTTCTTCATCAATGTCTTGTGTTTCTTCATCGTCCGAGGGAGCACTGTCCTCCGCTTCCTCTGCTGTATCTAAGGAAGAATCGTCCTTTGCTTCCTCTACTGTATCTGAGGAAGAATTGTCGTCTGCTTCCTCTACCGTTTCTTCCACTTCTTCTATATCATCTTGCGCTGCTTCATCTTTTTGCTTCTTAGCCATATTAAATCTCCTTCCGATATAGTTTCTCTACCCATCGGCAAAATGAGCATCTTCGCATCATTGTTGATCTTGGTACAAGCATAGTCAACAGGAAAATAAGTTCAAGAAAAGTCCTTGATCAGTGAACTGGCAATTGACTATAGTATACCAAACAACTAGGCTTTATGGCAAGAACCGCAAAGTAGAAAAAACTTTGGACTTGCCCCGCTGTTTTCTACCCAACCCTGTAGGTGGGACATTCCCGTGCCCCCCTGTAGGCGGGGCATCCCCGGTCACGGGGCCCTCCCGGACTTGCCCCGCTATTTGTAGTAGCGCGTTCATCGCGCCTTCTTATGCCAATTATCGAGGGTGTCTTTTACCCGTGTAATCCGTCAATCCGTGTTTATCCGTGATTCAGATTGCTTTTAATCCCGCTTGTCCCCCTAGTCTCGATTTATCAAACGATTTATCGGGGCAATGATATGGGAGAATTAAATGACCCTAGAAATTTGCTTTCACCCACCCCTACGCCTCTGGTATAATAATAGTAGGTATACTCCGTACGCCATAACCTTCATTATTGGTGAACTAGAGAAATAAGTAGACATTTACCAATAACTCCGACCCTAGCGAAGTTTCCAAAGTCCCCCTGATAAGGGGGATTTAGGGGGTTGGCTGTGCATTGGAAGTGTCTAAGTAATTCTAAAATCTACCAATAATAATCCAAGCTGCTACTTATTGAAAATCCATCGCTTTTCCTGTAGGGGCGGGGTCTCCCCGCCCGTCGATCACTCTGCCTTTTGCCCCAGCGGGGCGATATGTCTATAGAATGCCGATATGTCCAATCCTCGCGCTCCAGAGGAGCGCAATGTATACAGCTCATCCGTTCAATCAACCAATGAACCTCTGAACTAATGAACCAACATCTATGAACGCTCAAAATCTGCCCGATGCCGTTAAAAATCAATCGCTCTTTTCAAACTACTACCTCGATTCCCTTATCGTTGGACAATCGCAGTGGACGGATACCCCCAATATCGAATCGGACTACGCCGCAATCAAAGCACTCTTCGACGCTGTCGCACCCAACGCAGTGCACCTCAACGAAGCACAAACCGAACACGAATTCATCCAACCACTACTAGAACAGTTAGGACACACCTTTGAGGTGCAGCCATCACTCCAAACATCGCAGGGGACCAGAGTCCCCGATTACGCCTTCTTTCCATCGCAGGCTGCTCACGATGCAGCACGATCTCAGATCAACACAAACCAATTCTTCAAAACCGCCCTCGCTGTCGGTGACGCAAAGAAGTGGTCACGCAATCTAGATAGAAAGACGCAGGATGAGGGTGACCCGTTTAATAATCAGAATCCAAACTACCAAATCGACTGCTATCTGCGGGACACGAATAAAGACTGGGGCATCTTAACCAATGGGGGGCAGTGGCGACTCTACCACCGCCAGACCAGTTATCGACTCGATAGCTTCTACGAGGTAGACCTCGCTGCACTGCTCTCCGAAAACAGAAACCTAGACGCCTTCCGCTATTTCTACTGCCTTTTTCGGCGCGACGCCTTCATACCCGATCCGAGCGGGACCGCCTTCCTCGACCACGTATTGGGGGAGAGCCAGCAATACACAGTTGGCGTTTCCGACGACCTAAAGAACCGTGTCTACGATGCCCTACGCCAGCTCATCGGCGGCTTCCTCGATTTTTCCCGCAACGGTTTCGACCAAGCTAACCCGACGCTCGACGAAATCCAGACCAACTGCCTGATTCTACTGTACCGTATCCTGTTTATCCTCTACGCCGAAAGCCGTGACCTGCTCCCCCTTGACAATCGCGATTACGCTATGCAGTATAGCCTTGACCATCTAGCAACCGACATCCACGAAAAACTGGATGGTGGTATTGACTTCGCCCCAGGAGCAAGCCTCTATTGGACGAGGCTGCAGCAGTTATTTACGCTTATCAACGACGGTTGGGAAGACCACATCCCACAATATAACGGCGGACTTTTCAATCCACAACAGCATCCATTCCTTGAAGATTATGCGATTGGCGACGATGCACTAGCACAAGTTATCGAACTCCTGACACGCACGGAGCAAGGCGAACGCATCGCCTACCGTGACCTCGACGTGCGCCATCTCGGAAATATCTACGAAGGCTTGCTCGAATACCAACCCCGAATTGCCTCCGAAGATCTCGTCATCGTTTCAAAGAAAGGAAACGAGACGGTCGCACCAAAAAAATCCTCCCCCAAGCATGATGTTGCCTATTCAGAGGGCGAAGTCTACCTACTGACCGACAAGGGCGAACGGAAGGCGACAGGAAGCTACTACACCCCCGATTACATTGTCCGCTACATCGTCGAAAACACGCTTGGGCCGCTCTGTGAGGGCAAAAGCGTCGATGAGATTCTATCGCTCAAAATCCTTGACCCCGCCACAGGGAGCGGTCATTTTCTCGTAGGCGTTGTTGATTATCTCGCCGAAGAGCTAATCACCCACCCAGACGCACCACACATGACCGAAACGGCGAGCGAGGAGACAGAACTCGCCTATTGGCGGCGGCGCGTTGTCGAGTCCTGTGTTTACGGCGTTGACCTCAACCCGATGGCGGTGGAGTTGGCGAAACTCTCACTCTGGCTCCACACGGTCGCAAAGGGCGAACCGCTCTCATTCCTCGATCATCACATCCGCTGCGGCAATTCCCTGATCGGCGCGAAAATTGAGAACCTATCGAACCTGCCAGAGTTAAAGAAAAGCCGTCGCAAAACGGGCGAAACTCAGACAGAGATTCCGATGGAGTTCCCTTTCACCGATAGGGTTGCCACCGCCATCGGACACTATCTGCTGATTGAGGAGATGGAGAGCCGCACCGCCGACCAGATCCACGCGAAGGAAGACAAATTAGACACCGTCCAAAAGATGCTCCGTTTTCACAAAGGGGTGGCAAACCTCTGGACGAGCCTTTACTTCGGCAACGATGTGTCCCGCGCCACCTATCATCAGGCACTGAATGCCCTTCGCTCCGAAAATACTGACACCCTTGAAAACCTGCTCTCCTATCGTCGAGCGCAGGCGATAGCGACGGAGAAACGGTTCTTCCATTGGGAGATTGAGTTCCCAGAAGTCTTTCGGGACAGATACGGACGGGAAAAGGACAATCCGGGATTTGACGCGGTAATAGGGAATCCGCCGTATGTAAGTGTTACCAATATTGAGTCTGATTTCCGTAGCTACCTGTTGAATCAATTCATCACGGCAACTGGTCGTTTCGATCTATACATAACTTTTGCCGAGCAGGCACTCGGGTTGCTGCAAAAGAGTGGTCTGTTTGGCTTTATCCAACCGATTAAATTTGCAATTTATGCTAATGGCAAAGTGCTTCGAGATTTCTTGTTAGAGCAAACGCAGATTGAACAGTTTGTGGATATTTCTCAATGTAGTGATGTATTTCCAGATCCGACAACTTACCCATGTCTGCTAATAGGAAAAAAAGGAGCACCATCCTCAGATCACAAAATCCTTGTTGTGCGAGTTCCACCGGAGGCACCAGAGCTAATCAGCGATAGCAGCAATGAACTGGTAATTACTACTAGAATACCTCAGTCGAGGTTCAAACTAACACCCGAAAACGTGATCTGCCTGCGCCTTTCAGATGAGTTATGGCATTTGATTAAGAGATTTGATGAATTGTCATTCAGTTTAGGTGATATGTTTAGTATTGAGCAGTGTATCCGTATCGGTAGCCAAGCAAAAAGGCGGGAACTTGTACTGGATAAAGAACGTTATGCTTCGGCACCTGAAAGCGTTAAAGCGGCCTGTCGAAAGATGCTAGATGGAGAAAATGTTGAACAATACACTATCGCTTGGGAAGGTGAATGGCTTCACTACCTACCTAACGAGTTGTATAATGCCAAATCACCTGAGGTCTTAGAAACCGATAAAATTCTCGTCAAGCGGATTGCACCATCACTAACAGCTGTTCCGGATCTAGGTCTGAATGAAGACTACTTTTACCCCCTGAATACAATTTATGCGCTCATTCCTAACGAGCATTTCAGTCTTACGCTTCTCTATGTAACGTCACTGCTGAACTCAAGATGTCTTGATTGGTACTACAAGCTACTGTTTGAAGCTATTGCGATTCGGGGAGGATACATCGAATATCGTGAGTATTTAAAATATTTACCCATCCGCCATATCAACTTCACCACCCCCGCCGATGAACGCAACCGCCAACTCGAAAAAGCCAAAACCCTCTACCAGCTCTGCCTCAACAGAGGGAGTATTGACTGCGTCCTCGGTTTCGTGAAGCACCATCTCTCCGCCGATCCGGAGCGTTCCGACATCGTCCACGACCTGCTCGCCTTCCTCGCGGAGGGGATGGTTGAGATGAACAAAGCGAAAGGGGAGGAGATTCACGGCTTCCTGCGCTATCTGGAACGGGAAATCGGGGTCAAGGTTGACGCACTCAAAAACAAGACCACGATTCAGTCTTACTTCAATCTGCCATTTGAGGAACTACTTGAAATCCTCAAGAGAAACCGTCGATCTATCCCCGTTGATTTATCAAGCCGAAGTTTCCAAGAATCGCTGGAGCGCGAATTTACAAATAGCCTCGCCATACTCAGCCCCCTGCTCACCCGCATCCAGCAAACCGACGCACTGATTGATCAGGTGGTCTATCAGCTCTACGGCTTAACCGATCAGGAAATCGCCGTCGTAGAAGGGGTCGTTTGATTACAAGTGGCATAATTTTCTCAATCGTAGCCACAGGCCTGTCCTCGATTCATCGGGGTTTCCAATCCGATGAATCGTGATTGTTCACGAGGCATCGGAACACCTGTGATCGGATCCGGTTTTACCCTACGCTCAACTCCGGTAGGTCGGCTTCCAACCCAACTTTTGCTCTAATGAACGAATGAACCCATGAACCAACAAAAATCGGATGTAAATAAAGCAAAACTACTACAAGGTCCAGTGGGAAAGACACTCATCTCACTAGCAATGCCGATGGCATTTGGAATCATGGCGATTATCCTATTTACCGTCGTTGATACCTTTTACATCGGGCAATTGGGGGCAGAACCGTTGGCGGCGATGGGATTTACCTTTCCCATCAGTTATATTGTGATGAGCATCGCAATGGGACTGAGCGTTGGCACCTCCTCAACCATCGCTAGAGCGATTGGAGAGGGTCATCAACTGAAAGTGCAACGGCTCGCGACCGATGGATTGGGGCTAGCCTTCCTCATTGTCACCTTTTTTTCCCTTATCGGATTAACAAACTTAAATACCATCTTCTCCCTGATAGGAGCGGAGGGTGAGATACTCGAACTCATCTCCGACTATATGATCCCTTGGTGCTTGGGTGTAGGTTTGCTCGTGATTCCGATGGTCGGCAACGGTGCCATCCGTGCTACAGGGGATACCAAAACGCCCGCGATCATTATGATTATCGCCGGGATAGTGAACATCGTTTTGGATCCATTTCTGATTTTCGGCATCGGTCCGTTTCCGAGATTGGAGTTACGAGGCGCAGCGTTGGCAACGGTAGTTTCTTGGGGAGTGACATTCACCGCCTCGTTGTGGATTTTGGGAAAGCGTGAAGGGATGATTCGATTGCCGGTATTCGATCCGAAACGCACCTTCGATTCGTGGAAACAGATCCTTTACATCGGTGTTCCGGCGGCGGGGACAAATATAATGGAGCCGTTGACAATAGCGGTTATTACCCGGATGATCTCCGAATATGGCGAGGAGGCTGTCGCCGCGCTTGGTGTGGGAGGGCGGTTAGAAGCACTGTCACTAATTGGACTCTGGGGGCTGTCAATGGCGATGACCCCCTTTGTTGGACAGAATTTCGGTGCGGGCAATTACGACCGGATTCGAGCAGCGTTACGGTTTGGCATGAAATTCTCGCTGATCTGGGGAGGGGCTGCGTTCGCTGTCCTTTACCTCTGTGCCGGCATCATCGCACCAATTTTTAACGATAACAAAGCAGTGATCGCCTCCGTCGTTCTCTTTTTACAAATTATCCCAATCAGCTATGCGATGTATGGGATCTCTGCGCTGGTCAATTCGATGTTTAACGCCTTGGGAAAACCGTTACAAGCATCGTTGGTCATCATACTACATCTCTTCGTTTTCGTCCTGCCGTTGGCGTATCTGGGGTCAAAGGTATACGGATTGAAGGGAATCTTCATCGGCATCGCCGTTGGGAATGCGGTGGTCGGGATTATCGCCTATCTGATGGCACAGAAATTCCTTGTGCGCGTTGAGGCAGAACGCGAATCAGCGATCGCAGACCCCGTCGAGTCAATTTCCCCCTGATGCAGCCCCGCCCCTTGTGGGTGCGCCCTCTTGACTATAAAAATGTTTTCTCAATCTGCTCTTGCTGGATTGACAAATCCAGCAGATTCATCGCGCCATCGGTGCTTCATCTTTTTTATCCTGTAAATCCTTGAATCCTGCAAGTCCTGATTCAGACAGGTATTCATCCGTTCAATGAACCAAGCGCAATTCGTAGGGAACGGAGATCTCCGTTCCGTTTCTTCTCACGTACCACACAACAGGAGGTCAACATGACAGAGAAAAGCACAGCGTTTGCCGTGATTGGCGATCGCTACCACAATTCAGACTACATTCGGACCGCGTTAAGCAAAACTCTAGTGGGTGACCTTGGACTCACCATCGACTTCACCGACGACGTAAAGTCGCTCAACGCAGAAACGTTACACGGCTACAAAATGCTGATAACCTTTCGGGACGGCATGATCTGGCCCCAAGGCTACGGTGCGGGGGGATCACTGCCACCAAATATAAGCGAACCACCGGTGCCAGAGGTCGAAGCGACCGCTATCGACTGGATCACCGAACCACAAGCGCAGGCGGTCAAAGATTTTGTCGAAGGCGGCGGCGTCGCGCTGTTTTACCACAACTCGACCTACATCGCCAGAGGCAATGCGACCTTTCGCGCAGTCCTAGGGGCAGCGACCGAAGGGCATCCACCCGTTCGACCGTTCAAGGTCACACTCACTAACCCAGACCACCCGATCACTCAGGGTGCGGGCGATTTCATTGTGACCGACGAGCAGCACTACATGACCTATGACGGCGATCCAGCGCACGTTTTCATGCGGAGCGTCAACGAAGATGGGTTGGGGTTCAACGAGCTTGGCGCAACCTGTGAGGCGGGGTGGGCATACGACTACGGGAAGGGACGGATCTGCTATCTTGCGCCGGGGCATACCGTCGCTGCGCTATGGAATCCGGCATACGTGAAGATTCAGCAAAACGCCATTCGGTGGCTATTGAGGGAGATCTGAATAACTCAAGTTGCTAGGACGCGTTGATATTTATGTGAGGCGTACCCGTACCGTAGGGGCGAGGTCCCCTCGCCCTCTTCCCAACGGGTTGGGTGACCCAACCCCTACCATTCCGATGTGCACTAATCGTAGGGGCGGGGTTCCCCCGCCCATGTTATACTCTCGACCGCGTTTATCAATTGAAAAGATTGTCAGGATACAATTGATCTAATTCCCATTGCGCCGGATTATGCGTAATGTATTGGCGCACACGCTGTAAATCTATGTCGTCTCGGATGACATGATCGTAATAATTTCTTTGCCAAATGCGCGTCCCCGGCGTATCACGATGTTGATTGATGTATTTGGTGGATTGATATTTGAAATATGCTACGATTTGCCCCAGTGAGGGCGGGGGGGACTTCGTCTATACGGTTCGGTTGTGAAGGGGTAGGCGGGCGAGGACACTTTGCTCCTCCGGTGCCCAGTACAATAATTCCGTGTATGTGATTGGGCATAACAACACATACATCTAATTCGACAGCAAAGAAATGTTGCGGAATACGATTCCAACATTCGACGACAATTTTCCCTATTTCATTCAATTGCATCTGCCTGTCTATTATCTTCCCAAATAAGCATTTCTGATATTGCACGCAAATAGTCACAAAATACCCACCGGCTTGACCGCAATCATAACCGTGCAAGCGCGTCGCACGGCGATGAGATTGATTAGGTTTCGGCTTCATCAGGAAAACCCCCATTGGAGCATCATTTTCTCCCTCGTACGGTCAGGCGAAACAAGAGGACTTGGGAACCCAGCCCCTACGGTTCGGTAACGTGATTAAGAAAACCTTGCCCCTACGTGCCGGGATTGCCGGTCAGCTAGGATTCCATCAGATTGTGTGTGTAGATACCTAACCCCTACGGGTTCAACCATATCCATGTGTCAATCGTAGGGGCGAGGTCCCCTCGCCCTCTTCCCAACGGGTTGGGTGACCCAACCCCTACCATTCCGATGTGTACTAATCGTAGGGGCGGGGTTCCCCCGTCCAGTGTTGTATTCGTTTAAGCTATTACATCTTGATATGGTAGATCTCACGCAAGTTCCGATACTTCTGCGCGTAATCCAAACCGTATCCGACGACAAAGGCGTCTGGAATCTCAAAACCGACATAATCGATCGTCGTTGACACGATTCTTCGTGTCGGTTTGTTTAGCAAACTACACACCTTCACGCTTGCAGGTTCCAACGCCTCGATCTCCTCCATGAGAAAACTCAAGGTATGTCCCGTGTCAACAATATCTTCGACAACGACCACATCCGCGTTGCGAAGGTTTCCGTTTAATCCCTGAACTGTCCGAACATGCCCCGACGACTCCGTCCTATCGTCATAGCTTGAAAGTTGGATAAACTCGCAGCGCACAGGAATCGAGAGCGTACGGAACAGATCCGCGAAGAATAGGGCTGCGCCTTTAAGAACGCACACAAGCACCGGCTCACGATTGGAGTAATCTTCGGAGATCTGTTGACCCAATTCGCGGACACGCCTTTGGATCTCTGCTTCGGAAATTAGAGTGGATTCAATTTCGATTTTCATCGGTTTCAGTGCTCGGCAAAGACTCAGTTTCTCTTATCGTTTAACACACTCTTCTTCTATGAACCCCGTAGATCGGGCACCAATGAGCAAATGCTTTTCACGCATCACGCATCACGCTTTCTAAGTAGTTCAAATATAGCCGACGCTTCGTCTCAGCGCGGACTTTGAACGGTTCACTCGTTCGATAGCCAACGACCCAAATAATCTCATCCCCATTCACCAGCACCGGGACCCGTTCTCGCTCCTGTCGAGGAATCTTGGCATCGATTAACAGATCCTTCAGCTTTTTTGTGCCCCGCATCCCAAACGGCTGAAACCGGTCGCCATCTCGCCGCTGTCGAAGCGTCAGCGGAAGTTGCAGCCGATCTAAGTCAAACACAGCTTGGAATTTACCATCAGGAAACTTATCTACCACCGCGCAGCTCATCGGTTGTTCCACAACGGTGGCGATCATCTCCGCATCCAATAATAAAAGTGGGGTGTGCCCCGGCACTACAACCTCATATTCAAAGGGGGCATAGCTGTCTGCCGCTTTCTGGATAAGAATGCGGTTGTACGCCCGTCGAAACGCCCCGCCGTTGGGCAGATCCAAAGCACTATTCGGTGCTTCCCCATCAATCAAATTCAACATTGATTCAAAATGATTGAAGTAAAGATCTCTGACCTCTCCAAAAACCTCTGCAACAGCCAACCGCAGGATTCGCCGGCGCAAAGCGAGATGATATTCTTGATGTAAACCGCGATCCAAAACAACGGTGTCAGGTGTGCATAATTCTATCCGGCACACTTGAAAAGCGTCATGAGCAATCGTCTCCAGATAATCCGATTCCGCCTGTAACAGTTCGGCTGTCTGGTTCAAGGTGTTTTGGATATTGGAGTTATAAGCGCGCTCTAAGGTGGGGATAAGTTTTAAGCGAACCCGATTGCGGAGGTAGTTGAGTTGATAATTTGTAGCGTCACATCGGGGTTGTAATCCAAGCTGAGCCACAAAAGCCTCAATCTCCTTTCTTGAAAAGGCGAGCAAAGGACGAATGAACTTTCCATCCCGCACCGGGAGTATCCCTTTTAAGCCAGATGCACCCGCCCCGCGCAACAGATTCATCAAGACCGTTTCTGCCTGATCGCCGCGGTGATGTCCCAACGCAATCTTCGTTGCCCCAATCCGCTCAGAGACACACTCATAGAAATGGTATCGTGCGCGTCGTGCTGCCACTTCAGCGGAAAGTTTCTGGTCCCGCATCAGTTGTGGCGCATCAATCCTATCCCTTGAAATCGGGATGCCCAACTGATCTGCCTGTTCCGCAACATACACCGCATCCCCCGCCGAATCTTCGCGAAAACCGTGATCTAGGTGAGCGACATGGAGCTGACAATCGAGTTGATGGCGTAGTGTGTGCAAAGCGTAAAGCAAGGCAAGTGAATCAACGCCGCCAGAAACACCGACAAGCACTGTTTCCTTTGGTTGAATCATCTGATGTTGAGCGATAAAGCGGTGGGTGCGTTGCACAAAGCCAGCGACCATGACAGAATCTCGAATCAAAAGAAAGTGCCGAGCAGCTCAGGGAAACCGAGTTTTTTCTTGAAAACTCGGTTTCTTTGCACTGTTTCTTAACATGAGCAAAAATAAAAAAGCCGCGCAAGGCGGCTAAATGATGGCTTGTGAGTGCCGGTGTGGAGAGTTGAACTCCAGACAGCACGATTATGAGTCGTGTGCTCTACCACTGAGCTACACCGGCATAAGAAAAAAGGGAAATGCGCCTGAACAAGCACATTTCCCGTAAGCTTTTCCGCCTCTAATAGAATCAAATGGTTGCAGGGGAGGGATTTGAACCCCCGTCCTCCGGGTTATGAGCCCGACGAGCTACCAGACTGCTCTACCCTGCGCCAAGATTAGGGAGGAAATGGTGGGCGAGGAGGGATTTGAACCCTCACACCCATTTACGGGCGATGGATTTTAAGTCCATTGTGTCTGCCATTCCACCACTCGCCCGTGGCAAGGAGGCATTGAATTCTAGCGAATTCAATAACCCCTATTGTAATAGATCCCCTCCGGTTTGTCAAGGTTTTTTTCTGAATTTACTAGGGACATTCAGTTCTCCTGTAGGAGGGATCTCCGAATCCCGACTTCCGAGCCCGGATGCACCAATGAACTAATGAACTATTAGACACCGATGAACAAATAGTTTTCACGTTTCACGCATCACGTTTCACGTTTTTTAGAGTTGACTTTCGTCTGCCAGCGTGGCATACTTTTTACCTATAGATCCATCCAACTTTTCAATGAGAAGGAGTAACAACAGCTTATGGAACTTACCTACGCACAAAAGCAGGAAATCTTCAAAAACGGGTTTGTTAAGGTTCCTGGCGTTGTGCCACAAGTGATGGTGGAGGCAGCCCTCCGGTCAATCAATAACTCTGTCGGTGAAGGGATGAACGCCGACGACATGACGACTTTCCGATCAAGATCATACTCCCCAGAACTTCAAGGGTCACCCATTATCACAGACCTGCTGAACCGAACACCCGCGTGGGAGTTGGCAGAGTCTGCAATCGGGGTCGGAAAAATTATTCGTCCAAAGGGAGGACAAATCGCGCTCCGGTTTCCGAGTATACAGGACCCTCCACCGAAACCGGGCGGTCACCTTGATGGAATGCACTCGCCACACAACGGTGTACCCAAAGGCGTGATCCGAAACTTCACAATGTTAGTTGGCGTGTACCTCAGCCATGTGCCACAGCCCTACTCTGGCAATTTCACCGTATGGCCCGGAACACACCACGTCTACGAAAAGTATTTTCAGGAACACGGTCCCGAATCACTCCTTGAAGGAATGCCGCCGGTTGAATTGCCGGATCCACATCAAATCACCGGGGAGCCCGGCGATGTGATTATAGCGCACTACCAGATCGCGCATACTGCGGCAGCAAATGTCTCACCGCACACGCGATACGCAATCTTTTTCCGCTTGCGTCATGTCGATCATCCCGACTACCGCCCCGAAGCGATGACCGATATCTGGTTGGAGTGGGCAGGGCTGCGCGATATTGTGGCAGCGTAATTCGCATGTTAGTTTTCCCTCATAGGAATGGCTTCTGCTCCTGCTGAATTACCAAATCCAGCAGATTCACCGTCCCAACGGGGCGATATGTCTATAGAGTGGCTACCGGGTCATACGGCTTAGTTCGATGAATCAATAAAATTCTTAGGGAACAGAGATTTCCGTTGTAATCTAATCGTAGCCACATGATCGGATCGGGACTAGAACCCCGATTCCATCAAGGGCAGGCTGCAGCGCAGCGGAAATCCCGCCTGTCCCGATTTATCGGGGATCCATCGGGGAGGATCACAATGTGCAAGATTTATCAGTTCAATGAACCAATGAACCAGTGAACCAAAAGAAAGGGTAACTCATGTCAGAACAACTCGCAATCCACGGCGGACAACCGACAATTCCAGAAGGGACGATTAAACCCTGGCCCCACATTACCGATGCAGATCGGCGGGCGGTGATGGAAGTGCTGTCCAGCGACAGCATCAACGAACAGCGTAAGATTCAGTCCGAAGCGTTGTCCCAAGAGTGGGCAGCATACGTGGGGCGAAAATACTGCATCCCAGCTAATAGCGGCACCGCCGCACTCCACATGTGCATCGCCGCTTTAGGAATTGAGCCGGGCGACGAGGTCATTGTTCCAGCCTTTACGTTCTGGGCAACGGCAGCCGCAGTTCTCCACCACAACGCTATCCCAATCTTCGTTGACATCGATCCTAAAACATTCTGCATTGACCCCGCACAGATTGAAGCCAAGCTCTCGGAGCGGACGAAAGCGGTTATCGCTGTCCACATCCACGGAATGCCAGCGGATATGGACGGAGTCCTTGCCATTACTCAACAACACGGTCTCAAAGTTATTGAGGATGCCGCACAGGCGCACGGCTCAAGGTATAAGGGTGTGCCGTGCGGTGCGATTGGGGATGTCGCCGGGTTTAGTACGCAGATGTCAAAAACGCTGACGACCGGGAGTGAGGGCGGTCTATTCGTGACCGACGATGAGGATTACCACAAACAAGCAGCACTGCTTCAATACTTCGGTGAATTGGTTGTGCCGGGCAGAGAGCGGCAGGAGCAGGAATATAATGCTTTTGGGTTAGGGTGGATGTATCGTGGCGATGTATTCGGTCAAGCGTTCATCCGCAGCCAACTAAAAAGGCTAGATACGAATAACACCTTACGCATCCGAAACTGCAACTTCCTCACGGAACACCTCTCCAAAATCAAAGGCATCGAAACGCCGTATGTCCCACCGCAGTGTGAATCTGTCTTCTACAACTATGCGGTTGGTGTTAAACCGGACGAGTTAGGGCTTTCCGCCTCACCAAGAGCCTTCCGCGAAAAGGTTCAAGAAGCGTTAGTCGCTGAAGGGCTGCACGTTGGGCAGTGGCAAAGGCGACCCGTACCGGCGCAGGAAATCTTCCAAGCCCAGATCGGCTACGGAAAAGGGTGCCCATGGACCTGCGGTCATGCCCAACCAGTAGAATATCGGACAGAGGATTATCCCAACGCCACCGCGTTCATTGATTCCCACTTCTACCTTTTCGACGTGAACCCGCCGAATGACCTCGACCTGATGAAGTTGTATGTCGAAGCGTTTGAGAAGGTGATGGACAATCCCGATCAGTTGGTCGGATAAGCGTGTGGGTGAAGGAAAAGAAGGATGGAACGACACAATCTATGAATGACCTGAAAGGAAAATTGATGGACAAAACAGTAAATTCGCCGACAAATGTTATCTTTTGTATCGGCGATGGGATGGGATTCGAGAAAGTCAAGGCAGCTAGCATGTACGCGCACGGCAAGGCTGGAACACTCTCATTTGAAGCGTTCCCTTATCAAGGCGAGGTAACTACACACTCAGCCGACTCTCCGACGACCGATTCAGCGGCGGCTGCAACTGCGATGGCGACAGGTTTTAAGGTCAACAACGGGGTTATCAGCACCGCTTTGCCGGGCGATAGTAGAGAGTTGTGTACACTCTTGGAGTGTTTCAAGGGTCAGGGCAAGAGCACAGGGTTGGTTTCCACAACCTTCATCACCCACGCCACACCAGCCGCATTCGGTGCACACGAGCCGAGCCGCGGCAATTTGGCGGAGATCGCCGAGGATTATCTGAACCAGACCCGTCCGAACGTCTTACTCGGCGGCGGTAGCAATGGGATGGCTGAGGAGGCAGCAGAAGCAGCAGGCTTCACTGTTGTTACAAATCGGGGCGAGCTCCTCTCTCTGAACGCCGAAAAGGTCACGCGAGTTTCCGGTCAGTTTGGCGACACAAATCTACCCTATGAATTCGATGGACTTGGGGATTTACCGCATCTGTCCGAAATGACTGCGTCCGCTCTGAAGATATTAACGAAGAATCCAACCGGTTTCTTTCTAATGATTGAGGGGGGCAGGATCGATCACGCTGGACACTCTAACGATATTGAGCGCAATGTTTACGAGACGCTTGAATTTTCTAGAACGGTGCAAATTGTATTTGACTGGGCAAAGGGACGGAAGGATACCCTCATCATTGTCACCGCCGACCATGAAACCGGTGGCTTGAAAGTTCTTGAAAACAACGGCATGGGCATTTTCCCAACTGTCTCTTGGTCTACCGGTGGCCATACAACAACAAATATCCCTGTATACGGTTGGGGACCCAATGCAGCGTGTATCTCTGGTGTGATGGATAACACCGATTTCTTTAACGTAGTGATGCACAATCAATCCGCGGAAAAATAAAACTTACGTGAAAAAACGTAGCGTAGGTTTCCTAACCTGCGATCGAATCGGGGCTCACTACGCTCGACCTGCACCACCATTGGATTGCAACGGTCATGTGTCAAAGTTATATCCATACGCAGTAGGAAATAGGACACGATTTTCGCAACTGAAGTGCATAAGTTCTAAAGAAATAGAACGTCATCAGAAGTGAGCCGTGAAGGTTCCCCACACCTCACGCTTCACGAAGGGAGATATTTCATGTACGATTCTGTTCGACATTTCGAGCAGCTGTATGCGTCCGTACCGAGGGAATTTGCGTTTCACGCATCATCACAAGAGGAATGGCTTGCTTGGCGTGAAGCGTTCCAACCCCGCCTGTGTCACGCGCTTGGATTAGACAAGATAGAGTCGGACTTGCAGGGCTACCAACCGAGCGCAGAGATGTCTCAATCCGAAGACATGGGGACGCATATTCGAGAACAGTGGCATCTGTGGGTCGAGCCAACCGTGCCGTTACCTTTCTACCTGCTGCGTCCCAAAACACAAAGTGGACCCTTACCGTTAGTGATCACACCGCACGGTCACAATCACCCACATATCTATGTCGGGATTGCCCACAGCGAAGACGAAGAGAAGTCGATGTTGGAAGGGGAGCGGGACATCGCCCGTCAAGCGGTGGAGGAGGGGTATCTGGCGATTGCGCCAACCGTCCGCGCCTTTGGTGAGACGCGCACCGAGGGGGACAGGGAAAGTAACAAAACGTCTTCGTGCCGAATCGCGTTGATGCACGGTCTATTGGTGGGGCGCACACCCATCGGAGAGCGCGTTTGGGACATTTCCCGCCTGATTGATTGGGCGTTGACACATCTGGACGTGGCAGCACAGCAGATTGCGATTACGGGGAATTCTGGCGGCGGCACTGTATCCCTGTTTGCTGCTGCTTGTGAACCTCGCATTTCGGTTGCTGTCCCTAGCAGCTATTTCTGCACTTTTCAGGGGAGCATCGGGTCAATCCATCACTGCGACTGCAACTATGTGCCGGGCATAATGCGGTTAGGTGAGATGTACGATGTCGCAGGCTTAATTGCCCCGCGACCGTTTTCCGCAATCGCTGGAAGGGAAGATCCCATCTTTCCGATTGAGCACGTCAAATCCGCCTTTGAACATCTACAGCAGGTCTATGCAGTCGCCGGCGTGCCAGAAAACTGCCAACTCCATATCGGCGAAGGGGGACACCGCTACTACAAAGCGGGAGCTTGGCACTTTATTCGTAAGCATTTTCACGAAATGGCAACTAGAACTGCTTGAACACGGGGAGCTACCGCCGCACTCCTAACAGAGCATACCACCGTTTTCGCGTGTAAAATGGGTAACTTTTTCCCGCGCTGCTTTATCAGCCCGGATCCGCTCAGGTAGCAGTGCCGGAAGGCGGCTTAAAGATTTCCAACTGTCCTAATGCCTCCTGAATCTTTCTCAACCGCGTCGAATCTGTGATTTTTGCCCCATTTGTGTCCGTCACGTAGAATGAATCCTCTGCGATAAATCCCTCGGTCGTAATCTTAGCGAGACGGATATCCAAACCCAGTTTATAGAAGGCATCTGTGATCGTGTAAAGTAGACCTACCTGATCTTGAGAGCGGATGTCAATAATCGTTGCACGGTCTGATCCCTCATTGTCAATTCGGATCCTCGGTTGGATATAGCGTCGTTGACGGCGAAGGAGCGGATCCGATTCGCGTTGGTCCTGTAGAACAGTTTCTACATCAACTTCCCCATTCCAGACCGCTGTTAACGTTTTCTCGATTTGGTGATACCGATCTAAGATTGGTCCCTTGCCTGTCTGTCCATCTGCCACATTCAAGACATCAATCACCATTCCATCGCTACGCGTGTTAATCATAGCCCTTAGTATATTAATATTCTCGACTGTGAACACAGCCGTAATCTGCCGAAAAATCCCCCGTGCATTGCGGGTACAGATGCCGATTTGGGTATAACTCTGATTTTCCGAAAAATGGGAGACAGCGATTGGAAGATTGCCCAGCTTCTCAACGAGTTGAATCTGCTTGCCGATTAGGTCGGGTGCTTGTGAAACCAGTCCCTGATCAGGTATTGTCTCAAAGTGTCGGGCAATTGCAGCCTCTCCAACCGCTTCGCCAACGAGTTGCGTGACGCGTGCTTGCAGCTCTTCGGCTTTCAAGAACTCCATCTTTCCTTGCAGGAACTCAAGCGTTCGTGTGTAGAGTTGCCAGAGCAAAATCGCGTTCCATTGGTTCCAGATCTCTGTGCTTACGGCTCGCATGTCCGCGAACGTCAAGAGATACAACATCTTCAGATGCTGCTCGTCTTGCACCAACTCCGCAAAACGTTCGATGACTTTCGGGTCATCAAGGTCTCGTCGCTGGGCGGTATGGATCATATCCAAATGTCTCAATATGAGAAATAGCACCACCTCTTTATCCACGGTGTCCAATCCCATGCGTGCCAAGGCGGCTTGTGCCATTTCAACGCCACGCTCGTCATGTCCTCCCGGTCCGTCGATCCCTTTTCCGACATCATGTAATAAAATTGCTAGTCGCAGCAATTCAGGTTTCTCCACCTCTTTGAGAATATCGAGAAAATCCTGCCCGCCCTGCAACTGTGCCAGCGTTGCTTCTTCGAGATTTTCAATCGCATACAGGGTGTGTTCATCAACGGTGTATTGATGCGGCCGGTCAGATCGCACCAGCGATCGGATTTTGCCAAACTCAGGTAGATAGTAATCCAGAACCTGCCAACGATGCATCCGGCGCAGCACTTCAGCAACTGACTCCGAATGACGGAGGATTGATAGGAAACATTCGGCGACTTCAGGTGAACGTCGGAAGTTTTCATCAATGAGATGAAGATTTGCAGCGATTTGATGTCGTACATCTGCGCTAATTCTATTCCCTAGTTGTTGGCGATACGTGAATACCTTCATAATCCGCGTTGGGTCCGCCCTAAAATCGAAGTGTCCTTCCTGAAAGCCGATTTCGTCCCTTACAACTGTAAATCCATCGGGCAGTGCTTTGGTCTGCCATCGCTCAAGCCAGTGATTTAGCGGGGATCCCTGATGCTTCACCCGATCTATAATCAGCTTTGCGAACTCATAGAGATGCTCTGCGTGTAGATAGTAATCCCGCATCATCGTTACCTCTGCGAGAGAATGCCCATCGTCCTTATACCCAAGATTTTTAGCGATAGTTTCTTGCACATCTAGGACTAGCTGATCGCTCCTTCTTTGATTCACATAATGGAGTTCGTTGCGCAACTGCCACAGAAAATTGAGTGACTCCTCACATGATCTCGCGACTGTTCGGGGGATGACGCCTCGCCTCTCAAGCTCTCCAAGATCTTTAACTCCAAAGCGAACGGCTGCAACCCAAATACCCGTATGAAAGTCCCGCAAACCACCGGCACTTTCCTTGATGTTCGGTTCTTGCAAGTAAATCGTTGCGCCGTAAGATTCGTGACGGCCACTCCATTCCTCAATCGTTTTCGCGATGAACTTTCCCACCTGTTTCTTGAAAAAGTGTTTGGAGGTCAATCTCTGAAATTCGCGGTAAACCTGTCTTGCGCCGACAATGTATCGCGCTTCAAGCATTGAGGTTTTAGAGAAAATATCGTCGTAGGTCGCACGGACGCAATCTTTGAGCGATCGGCAGCTATGCCCCACCTCAAAACCGATGTCCCAGAGCGTCGTAATCAACTGGTTGGCAAACGGCTCTACTTGATCTACGTTCAATTCCGAAGGATTATAGACTAACATGATATCAATGTCTGAATAGGGATTCAGTGTTTCCCGTCCATAGCCACCCAATGCGAGAATGGCTATGGGGGCATCTTCAGGCAATCTGGAACGACCATTGTCCGTTTTGAACGCGGATTGATAGATGCGCTGAATCACGTTGTCTGCAAGGCGGGTATATTCTCCGACAACTTCTCTACCCCCAATTCCGAAACGGTGGCGGGTATAGATGCGCTCACGCTCTTTGGCGCAAAAGTCTTTAAGCTCTTCTACAAGTGTACGGTTGTGTTGCATTTGTCTTCCTCGGTCAAAATCTATAAGTTCATGCTAAGAAATAGTGTGGCAGAAACCGTAGGGAACAACGATCCTTGTTCCTTACGGTCAAAAACTCGGTTTCTCTTTGCGTTTTGCATTGTCTTTTTTTGAGCCCCGTAGGTCGGGCTCCCCATCCCGACTGTACCAATGAACAAATAGTTTTCACGTTTCACGCATCACGTTTCACGCTTTTTGCATTTTCTTTTGACATAAGCCAATCTATAAAAGGTTCGGTCGATTATCACCCAGTACGGAACGCAGATCTGCGTTCCCTACAAATTGCTAAAGAGGAGAATACAAGCAAGTGCCGGTAGCAAAACCAGGAGCAGTTTAACCTCAAGCAGATAGTTTTGGTAGCGTAAAGCAGACGGATCGCCCTCCTTGAACCGCTTAATAAATTTGATCCGCCGGTCAACCGAGGGATGCGTCTGGAATAGCTCGAATAGACGTTGAATAGATCGAGGCGTGTAGTTAAGGTATGCGAGTCGGACCAAGGCGAGTTCGAGTGCCTCTGGCTTGCCCGTCAGTGCAACGGCGTACAGATCTGCTTGGTGCTCAAAACGTCTCGATAAGGCGCGGAAAATAATAACAAAATAGAGAGAAATGAAGAAGACCAAACCGATTGCCGGTAACAAGGAAAAGGTAGAGGGTATCGACTCAAGTGGCTGCCCAATGTAGATGTAATAGATAGCATAGCTGAGAAAGTAGACGATCAAAAACATGAGATAGGTCAAAATATGTTTGTAACGGACATGTCCAAACTCATGTGCCACAATAGCTTCAATTTCATCGTCTGAAAAGTGTTGCAACAAGGCTTCTGTCAGGAAAATCTGGCGGGACCAAGGGGCGATTCCAGCCACTGCCGCATTAGCAACTGATTCAGTCTGCCAAACAACAATGTCTTTGTATTTGATATTATCTTGGGCAGCCAATCGGTGGAGTCTGTTCTTTAGATTAGCATTCGTCAGCGGGGTCGTCCGCCAAATGAGGCCCAATAGCATAGGTGCGTAGATGTACGCTAAAAAAATCAGCGACATCATAAGCGCGATGGGCAAATATGTGTGATCGGCGAGGAATGGGATGTGTGCAATCAAATCTAGTAAACACAGGTAAACAAATAGCGGCAATACTGGCAGTAGCAGAAATTTCAGATGGACACTGAGATACTCTCCTCTTTTCCAGTTATTTGATGTTACCTGCTGCTCAACTTCATACAGCGAGAGACGGATAAGCATCAGTCCTGTGACCAGCGGGACAATCCCCACAAGGTGTTTTGTATAAATTAACGGGACCCACTCCAACGCCTTGGTGGTTAAAAACGGCAGATTCAACAGGTATACATCGCAAATATAACCGATCAAGAGAAGACATTCAAAGACAATCACAGACCGTTTGATGAGGTAGAATTGACGCATCCGGGCGTCCTGATTGGTCGGCAATGCGCGTGTCGCATAAGATCCAAGAAAATAAACAAGTGCCGGCGGTAAAATGATTATTGCAATCGTGAAGATCAGGGTAAGTAATTGATTAAACTCTCCTGCTCCCTGCGAGGGGTCAAAGAAAAATAGAAAAATCAACCCTGCGATTAAAACGATACTAATTTGGCCCATTGCTGTATTCCTGACTGGAATTTGATTGAAACAAATCGCCGGTATTCTATCACAGCGGGGTTTGCGAAGTCAAACCAAAACCCTGAACGTCAGAAAGCTGTTGACAGGGGGCATCGGGTTATTTATAATTCCAAGCACTCAGAATCCGAAGGAGGCATTAAGGATGCACACAACAGTTCCCACCTTGCCAACTATTTCACTCGGTCCCTATCAAGTGAGTCGCCTCATCATTGGTGACAACCCAATCTACGGCTATTCACATTTCAACCAACTGCTTTCTAAGCACCAACAAGAGGCACACGCATCGGATTCGGTGATGGCAACGCTAAGACATGCCGAATCTGTCGGAGTCAACGCTTGGCAGAACACAATCACAGAGCGTTCACTCTCTGATCTGCTACGCTACCGGGAAGAAGGTGGCACGATTCAGTGGCTATGCCTCAGTACATCGCAGTGGTACGATGAACCGCACCGTGTCGCGGAAGTCGCACGCCATAATCCAATCGGTATGGCACCCCATGGTGGTGGAATCGGTGATCGCTGTCTCCGGGAAAACAAGCTCGATCTACTCAAAGATATCCTCAAGCGGATTCGGGATACCGGCGTTTTGGTTGGATTGTCCGCTCACGACCCCAAACTCATCAGCATCGCAGAGGATGAGGATTGGGATGTGGATTACTACATGGCAGCCCTCTACAATCTTCGTGGGGGAAGGGAGGAGTTTGAGCAAAAGTTTGGTTATCCACCGTTGGGAGAGGTCTATCTGCGGGAACATCGTCCCAAGATGTGTGAGCAGATCCTGCAAACAGAGAAACCGTGTATCGTTTTCAAAGTACTGGCCGCCGGTCGGGCGGTTGGATCGAAAGAGCAGGTTCGAGAGGAATTTACGTTTGCGTTGAAAAACATCAAACCCAACGACGCCCTCCTCATCGGTATGTATCAGAAGTTTGGAGATCAGATCGGCGAGAACGCCGCGATGGTCGCTGAAATCTGTCAAGAGTGATGCGCTGCCAATTAACACAGTTTGCTAGGGTGTGTTGACGTTTATGTGAGGCATATCCGTAGTTCAAGGCACAACATCGCCGGATGCCGATATGACTCAATCGTAGGGACGAGGTTTCCTCACCCAATGGGTTGGGGGCCCAACCCCTACGCATTCAACAGGTGTCCAGACGATTTTTTTTACGCATGTGGAACACTCTCGGAACGGAGACGCACTACGTATTATTCCTCACCGTGCCATCCAACCCCCATCGACTGTCAGAATATGCCCGTGAATGTATGAAGCCGCCCCGGATGCAAGAAAGACCGCCGCGCCTGCGATATCATCAGGCGTACCAAACTGACCGACAGGGATTCGAGCCATCAGTTCTGCGACTCGCACCGGATCGTTCAGGAGTGCACCTGCCATGTCGGTTTTTATATACCCCGGCGCAATTGCGTTCACATTAACGCCCTTTGAAGCCCATTCATTGGCAAGTGCTTTCGTCAGTTGTGCCACACCGCCTTTGCTTGCAGCATACGCTGATGCCCGGATACCGCCGGAAAAACTCAACAGTGATGCAATGTTAATAATCTTTCCGCTGCCGCGCTCGACCAGACTCCGTCCAACCTGTTGGGAGAGCATCCACACCGACTTCAGGTTGACCCGTATCACATCATCCCACCGTTCCTCAGGAAAATCGACGGCATCATCGCGGTGCGTTGTGCCGGCGTTGTTGACCAAAATATCAATTTGTCCATAAGACGCATTCACCGCTGTAACCAAATCCGAAATGTTCTCTGTTTGATTCAGGTCACAAGGAAAAATCTCCGCTTGAACGCCGATAGCCCGTATCTCTTTCTGTGCCTTGATGAGCGTCGATTCGGATCTTGCAATAAGTGCGAGATTCGCCCCGGCACTCGCGAGACCAACCGCGATGCCTTTACCGATCCCTCGACTCGCCCCGGTGACCAGTGCCACCTGTCCTTCCAATGAAAAAAGACTTGAAATTGCCATACCATCCCTCCAGATTCTTAGTTGTTTTGTAAATTTTTAAGTTCGACCATAACTACTTGACACTTGACACACTAAAACAGGCATCGGTATAATAACATAAGTTCGCATTTTCCACCATCGTCCGCCGGCATGTACAACTTCACAGAGGAAAATATCGTGAAAAACCGTTGCTTTTTTAGTCTCGTTGTAGCCTTTGCGCTGTTTTTTCTACTTTTCGCCTGTAGCAAGGCGCAACTCCATCCCGTTGATTCGACCCACGGCACCACGACTGGTGTCCAATTATTAGAATTAATTGAAAATGCCTTCGTTAGTATCGCTGAAAGAAGTAATCCCGCCGTTGTTGGCGTCACTGCGTTCAATGTAGAAAGGCAGGCAATCCCCCTTAGAAGGTCCAATCGACAGGAGGGAACGGGGTTTATTTTTCGCAAAGATGGCTATATTTTAACCAATAACCATGTTGTAAACGGTGCGAAGCAGATTACGGTTCGCCTGTTTGACGGTAGAGAATTCAAGGGTACTCAATTGATTGGGGTTGACCCAAACACGGATGTCGCTGTGTTAAAAATTGATGTGCAGGAAGAACTTCCTGTGCTTCCCTTTGGTGATTCGGATAGGGTTAAAGTCGGACAGTTTACAATCGCAATCGGTAACCCATTCCAGTTGAATTATACAGTAACCACTGGAATTGTCAGTGGGAAGGGACGATCACTATTACCAGTGCTCATGATTCGCTTTCAAGATTTGATCCAGTATCAAGATTTTATCCAGACTGATGCGTGGATAAACCGAGGAAATAGCGGCGGACCCTTGCTTAATATCCATGGGGAGGTCATCGGTATCAACTCTGCGATTCGACGCCCAGACGATTCCCGACGCCCAGACGATTCCCGACGCCCAGACGATTCCCCAGCAACAGCAGCAGTCAGAGCTGGTGCCGGTTTTGCTATTCCCATCAACCTTGTGAGGAAGGTCAGCGACCAGCTCATTATGAACGGACAGGTGATACGCGGGTGGCTAGGAATTGTTATGGCATCACATGCTGACGGTATTCGGGTAACTCGATTTTCCAGTCCATCACCTGCTAGACAGGGTGGGATGGAGGTGGGTGATATCATTGTCGAATGCAATGGGCAAGAAACGCGAGAAATGCGTAAATTCAGATTCCTTATCGCCGAATCAATGGTTGGTGAGGAGGTAGCATTTACAGTCATTCGCGATGGAGCGCGTAAAAAACTCTCCGTAACGATTGGTAGAATGCCACGGCGTTACACAGGGCTGGAAATGGAGCCAGATTCGGAATCTTGGCGGAAGTTGGGGATAGTTGTTCGTGATCTAGGTGACCACGACTCTGAGCGCTACACCTACCTGAGTCTTGAGGATGAGGGGGTCATTATTGAAGAAGTGCGTCTCGGCGGTCCTGTTCCTAGTGCAGGGGTCCCGCTCGGAACATTAATTGTGGGAATCAACGACCAGCAAATCAAAAACATGACAGATTACGAAAAAGTGCTGCAAAATGCACTCGGTAAATCGGAAATCTCTTTTGAAATTAAAAATGCCTATACCGAAAAAGGAACGGAAACAGTTACGATTAAAATCGATCAAGAGTGAAGCCTCATACCAATTTTTCTCCCCGCGCCGAGCGTATATTTTGGGAACGGCAGTTAAACAACTCCTGAACGTATCAGTTCTCTCACTTTTGGCTTGTACGAAAGGTAGCGATGAAAAAACATCTATCAAATCTACGGGAAGTCCTTGGCCCCGATGGATTGGTTGCGAAACAGCTAACAGGCTATGAATTTCGACCGCAGCAGCTTGAAATGGCGGAGGCGGTCGCTAGCGCGCTGTCGTCCGATGAGCACCTTGTAGTTGAAGCTGGCACGGGTGTCGGTAAAAGTTTCGCCTACCTCCTGCCCGCAATCGATCTCGCGCTTGAGACCTACGAGCCGGTAGTGATTTCGACCAATACTATCAACCTGCAAGAACAGTTGATTTTCAAGGATATACCGTTTCTCCAACAGGTGCTCCCACAACCTTTCACCGCTGCACTCGCCAAAGGGCGTGGGAACTATCTTTCGCGTCGTCGGCTAGACAGTCTGTTGACCTATGAACGGGCTCTATTTGATACAAAGGCAGAGGTGGATGATCTCGCCCGTATTGTAGAGTGGGTCAACGTTACTGAAGACGGAAGTAAGGCGGACCTTGAGCCACAGCCGATGTTTGAAATCTGGAATAAGGTGGCTTCGGATACGGATAATTGCCTGCGGCAGCGATGCCCGACCTACGACACATGCTTCTATTTCAAAGCGAGGGCTCAGGTGAATGAAGCCGACCTGATTATTGTGAATCACCACCTGCTTTTTGCAGATTGGGCACTCCGTAAAGCCAATCCTCATGCCGCCATATTGCCAGAGTATAGACACCTAATCATTGATGAAGCGCACCACCTTGAAGCGACTGCGACGGAACACACAAGCGTTGAGTTTAGCAATACACGGGTCAAGAGATTCTTGGATTCTCTGTGTAACTCACAGGGAAAGGCAGGACTCTTTATCCGATTTGAATCAACAGGTTCTATTCGGCTTGTTGAGGATGCGCGAGAGGAGGCAAACCAACAGTTTACTTCAATTATGAGTTGGTTGGAACGGCAGGGGGTGAGAGATCGGGGACATGGGATCACAAAAACCGTAGATCAAGCCGATTTCGTGCACAATATGCTGGATGATCCTTTAGGCGAACTCCAGAGCCGGCTGCAGTCGCTGAGAGATACCGCGACAACTGAAGACGATCAGCAGGAAATTGAAGCCCATCTGCGCCGCTGCCGTGAACTGCGTAACGACTTAGATGTCATGGTTAGTCACACATTGCCAGATTACGTTTACTGGATCAACACCTCGACACGAGGGCGATTCGATCGAGTTGTGTTGCATGCGACCCCGATCAATGTAAGTGAAGAATTGAACACCCACCTGTTTGAAAAACTGGACAGCATCATCATGACCAGTGCTACACTGGCGACTAACCAGAATTTCGACTACTTTCGGAAACGGATTGGTCTACCTCATTGCCGTGAATTACTTGTCGGATCGCCCTTCAACTATCAGGAGCAGGTTGAGATTCATATCCCTTCGCGGATGCCGGATCCGCGAGATCGTACCTTCACGCGGGCCGCTAGCACGCAGATCTTGAATTACCTCAAACTGACGCATGGCAAAGCCTTCGTCCTATTTACAAGCTACCGGATGATGGACGAGGTTTATGAGGAGGTGCTACCTTACCTTGAACAGCTTAGGATTGACGTGCTCAAGCAGGGAGAGGGACTTTCGCGCAGCGCGATGTTAACGGAGTTTAGGGAGAACATCAATTCTGTTCTGTTTGGAACTTCCAGCTTTTGGGAGGGAGTTGATGTGCGGGGTGAGGCGCTCAGTAGCGTGATTATTACCAAACTACCCTTTGAAGTTCCCACACATCCGGTGATAGAGGCGCGGATCAAGCAAATTGAAGAGCGGGGGGGAAATCCGTTTATGGAGTTTAGCTTGCCGGAAGCGATTATTCGGTTCAAGCAAGGGTTTGGACGTTTAATTCGCACAAAAACGGACACCGGAATTTTCGTTGCCCTAGATTCGCGGATTAAGACCAAGTTTTACGGCAAGCAGTTTTTGAACTCATTGCCACCCTGCAAAATCGTAGAGAGCGATTCATTGGACGATAGGATATAACAAGTGATGAATGACCCGATCCGGTTTCACTCATCACTTGTTACTTATCGTTCGCCGTTAGTATCGATGCGGTGCCGGTTGTGCAAGCCGAATCCCTTTATTGTGTGTGAAGGGAAATTCGTACACTAGTCTTTTATAACGGGTCGCGGTGCCTTCCGGCGGTTTTAGCTCAATCGGAATAATAACTGTTAATGTTTCGGCGTTATGCTTTATCTGATAGAATGGGAGAAAACCCTCAACGCTCTCTCCGGGGGCTATCCCCTTTTCCGTGTCTGGAATCTGTGTTTCTATCAAAATCTGTCTCGCCTTTTTGAGTCCGTTCGTGACATATATCCCCGAAGCGCGAGACATGTAGGTCAGACGTTCTTTTAGGCCGTCGTAATCTAATGTCCCGTAACGGTTTTCCCCTTGATCTACTATCTCGCAGGGAACTTGTCGGGTACCCCTGATCCGATAGACAGCGGCGGTCTCGGCATTGTTTGTGACTTTCAGATAAAAGACATCTGTTTTGTCACCTTGGTGCAATGCTTCTGTTTCATAGAACGGAGAGTAGGCATTTCCACGATTATACTTACGATCAAGATCTGCACGGCGCCAGTAGACAATCTGAACCATAATGTTATCTTTAGTTATTGACATTATTTGTCCCGTGGGAGGTCTAATCTTAAATATCTCTGAATTAACCTCCTCAAGGACGATATCTTCTGGTAAGGTCTCAGCCGGTGAAACGGGCGAAAGATTTTTTAGTGTTGTCTTCCCCACTGCACATCCCGCAACCAATAGGATTAATAAAAACAGTCCAGCACTGCTTATCCATGAGCTTCCGTTTAATTTTTTCATGGTGAATCTTGCCTCCTTGTTCGTCCATCAATCATGATGGGTGTGTTTTATTAATTAGACATAGCTATTTCGATATCCGCACTTTTACCTCGGCACCCAGAAATCCATTAAATTATGTCCAGGTACTCGCTATTATACCACTCGACAGTGTCGAGGTCACTTCGTCAATTTGCTAGTATAGCATACCTCCACTTTTAATTCAAACACAAAATTGACTCGGTTCTTCAAAAAACCGTTGAGAAATATGGACCAACCTTTTCAGCTGTTTCACAGACTCATTCAGTCAGTCGTCCCATCGTTTTTTGATAACGTTTCTCCATCTCTGGTCCCTGCAGCTGCAGATATTCTTGCTCGGCACGACGCGCTACCTTTTGCGATGGGGGTTCAGGGATGTCGATAACCGCCGTTGAGATTTGGTCGTTGCCCCACTTGTAAGCGACAACCTCGCCTTTGCTGATGATGAGGTTCATGCCGACATTCGCCTCGACGATTGGCACACCATTTTCCCGCGCTCGTGCAAGCACCGCTTCGTTTTGTCCCTTGCTCTTCGATCCATAGGATGGGATGAAGATTAGGCGTGCCCCATCGAGGACAAGCGTGCGCGCGATCATCGGATTCCATCGATCGTTGCAGATGACAGCCCCCGCACGACCGATCGGTGTATCAAAAGCACGTAGCGTCTTGCCGATACGGTTAAAGTTCCAAGAGGAGTGAGCACCTTCAGCGAGTTGTGTTTTGTGATATCTGCCACAAATTTCGCCGTTATGATCGATAAACACGGCACAGTTATAAGCCTCATCGGCGATGCGTTCAGCAAAACCGAAGCAGAGACAAATCCCCAACTTTTTGGCAAGCTGCTGAAAGCGCTGAATGTAGGGACCATCAATCGGTTCCGCTATGTCAAGCAGCCTCTCCGCCGTTTCTCGATTCTCGATGACCTCCATGACGGCATAGCCTTCAAGCACCCCTTCTGTCGTCAAAATCACCTGCGGTTGTTCCTTGGCAGCTTCAACAAAAAATGCCTCCATCTTATCAGCGTTTGCGGCTTTATCCCACTTCTTTGGTTTAATCGAAATCGCCGCGACCTTGACTGAGTTATACATGTCTCACCTCTTTATGTGTAAACGAAGCCCCGCTTTCCACAAGGTTGGAAATAAGGGTGCCTATTTAGCGAAAGGGCCATGTGCCCGGGTTAAGTTGATCCGGACTCACGCTAATCTCTCGAATCTCGCTTAGTAACTCCAGCGGAAGCGGAGCTCGCCCTGCAAGTGAAACGATCTCCTCCAACTCATGCACTTGACCGGTCCCCACCAGCGCGGTGGAAACAGCAGGGTGGGCGAGCACAAAACGGTATGCCAATTCTGGCAAACTACTACTACTCAATCAGATAAGTTTGGGGATTTTGATATTTGTATGGTATCATGGTATTGACCCCTATTGTTTCTGATTCAACTCACTATCAACGAATGGAGTATACGATGCCAGCTTACAAATATCAAGTCGCCTTATCCCCCGTTCAACAGAAGGAGCTGAAAGCCCTCTGCGGACGGGGAGCAATCTCTGCGAGAAAGTTAGCTCGCGCCCGTATCCTGATTTTGGCAGACCAAAACCGCCCCCAAGGCGCGATGACTGACCATCAGATCCATGAAGTGCTCGATGTCAGTCAAACGACGATTATCCGGGTACGAAAAAAGTTTGTGACCGGTGGATTAGAGACGGCTCTTGAGGAGCTATCTCGTTGTGGTAGACCGCTGAAGTTCGATGGCTACCAACGCGCTCAAATCACCGCCTTAGCTTGCAGCGCCCCGCCAGAAGGACACAGCCAGTGGTCGCTGCGGTTATTAGCGGACCAATTAGTGGAGTTAGATGTCGTTGAGGCTATCTCCTATGAAACAGTGGGAGTCATCTTAAAAAAAACCAATTGAAGCCTCACCTGAAAAAGCAGTGGTGTATCGGGGAGATGACGCCTGAGTTCTTGTGGCGGATGGAAACTCTCTTGCATCTATATCAACTCCCTTATGACCCGATGTATCCGGTGGTCTGTATTGATGAAAGACCTTGCCAGTTAATTGATGACGTCATTGCACCGATACCGATGAAATCGGATAAACCCAAGCGAGAAGATTATCATTACAAACGCAACGGGGTAGCGAGCCTGTTCATCGCCTTTGAACCCCTAACCGGTCAACGTATCGTGGAGGTGCGCGCCCAGCGAACCAAAGTTGATTATGCACACTTTTTGAACAAGACCGCTCAACATTACCCTAACGCCACCAAGATTCGGTTAGTTCAGGATAATCTCAACACCCATAATCCGTCGGCATTCTATCAAACATTTGACGGCAATCAAGCCTTTAAATTGACCCAAAGGTTTGAGATGTGTTATACCCCAAAAAGCGCGTCCTGGTTGAATATGGTCGAGATTGAGTTGTCTGTACTTTCAAAACAGTGCCTGTCTCGGCGGATTGGTCAGGTGTCGGAGTTACAACGACAAGTCAACGCTTGGGCGGAACCACGAAATCGAAAAAAAGTCCGTGTCAACTGGCAGTTTACTCTCAATCACGCACGACATAAATTCAAACGATTTTATCCTAACACACAAGCATGATTTATATGACAGAGTACTACTTTGTGCGCGGCACAGTGAATTTACCTCATCAACTACTGTCCGCAGTTCGCGGAGCTCTTCGGGCAGATGTGCGTAGCGATAGGTCAATGCCCCTTTCAGGAGAACGGACCGGATAACGACCCCTATATCGTTTGCCTTAGCCAGTGGCAACACCCGTTCTTCAAACTGACGGTCTAATAGGTTGTAGGCAACTTGTACGCAGTCAAAACGACCATCTTCTAACACAGCTAACGGTGCTGCTTCGCCATAGGTGGTCGTACCGATGAAGCGAGCGTACCCCGCTTCTCGCACTCGCTGCATAATCTCTACAATTTCCCCACATTGAATGAGTTCAGGGGTGGCATTGTGGATGTAAAGCAGGTCAATGATGTCCGTCTGTAATACTCGCAGCGATTCAGTAATTGATGCTTCCATCTGCTTTTGCAATTCCACCCCGGTATATCCCGCCCAACTCAAGGAGGAAATCTTCGTCGCAAGGATATATTCGTTCCGACGCGATTTCAGTGCCCGTCCAATAATGGCTTCGCTTTCCTCATAAGCCTGTGCGGTGTCAATTAAATTAATGCCCAAGTCGAGCGCGCAGTTGAGTGTACGGGCAGCATCTGCCTCGGCTGGTCGCCGCTGCTCTCCCTGCACAGGGATCCCGTAGTCCATTCCTAGCTCTACGGTTCCCAGTGAAACCTCCGATACTTGCAGGTTGGTCCGCCCCAAACGCCGATAGTTCATGGTGCTACTCCTGCGGGATTCAGCCATTTGGCTTGCATTGTCAAGGGAAATACTGTAGCATTTCGCCTCGGGCTGCAACGACTTGCTTATCTCTCAAAGTTCATTGAGCAATCCGTCATATTCAGCATGAGAGCCGATCCAGAACCAATAGATTGCCTCACCCTCCCGTAAGCCCAAAGCACGCCAACCGATTCCCACTCGTATCGAGTAAATCGGTTCGATAGGGTGTACCCGCTTGAATTGCAAACTCGGATGGTTGCGATTTTGCCGCCATAGACGATAGTTCTTGCGAGCTTTCTCTTTGACGTTCTGAGGCAACCGCCGAAAGCAGGCAAGAAAATCTTCTGTCAGATACGAGTTCACAGTTCATCAAACCCCATTTTTGTGACATGACCCGCTTCAATATCAGCACGGACTTTTTGAGCGAGTTGGGCGAGTTTATCTTGTGATGCAGCAAAAGCCTCATCCCACCTCTGTTCATCTTCAAGTTCTTCAAGGATCACAGCCGCAATCGCATCCTGCTTTTCAGGTGGCAATTTATAAACCGCGATGAGTGCTTTTTCGAGAAGTTGGGTCATAACTACCATTCCTTTCTCATGTTGATTGATATTACTTGGCTCCTGGAAAATCGTCTCGCTGAAAATAACCGTTCTTGATTGTATCGATTTCACACGTCGTTTGCGCGCTCGCCCAATGTGTGGCGTAACCACGCCGCCAGCGGTCAGATTCGTTACGATGGGAGGTATGCAACGTCTTACAATGGTGAAAGACGACGCCACCCTTATTGACCTCCGCCAACGCCTCTTTCGATAGATCGATCAGTTCAGGTGGGGGCACAAGGTTATATGGCTCATCGGGATCTGGCATTTCATGTGGCAACACTGGTCCCTTGTGTGAACCTTCGATGTAGCGAAGGCAGCCGTTCAACTCGTCTACATCGTCCATCGCGATCCAAGCGGTAATGACATGGTCAGCCGGATCACATTTGAAGTAATAGTTATCTTGATGGTACGGTTTCGCGCTACCGAAGTGTGGCGGTTTCATAAAAATCTGATCGGTAACCAGCACCGGCTCTACACCGATGAGATCTCCGATGACGCGCGAGAGACGGGCATCAAGTACGAAGGATTGGAAGTCAGATTCTTTGAGGAAAGGTGCATTAATTTTTCGCGGTACAATTGTACCATCTTCCGCTCGATCGACGGCGTAACCGATTCCCTGATCCGTAGTTTCTGGGGTCTCCATCTCACGATCGCTGACCTCAATGGCAATTTGGGCAATGCGTTCAACTTCGTCAGGACTGTAAACGTCTTCGATAGCGACCCAGCCCTTTTCCCAGTAGTGGTTGTAAGCGTCTTGACTGATCTGCATGTGTATCTCCTCCGGAAAATTATTATACCCTCTGCGTGAGGATACCATCGTGGTCTCTTAGTCCAGAAACCGTTTCAGTACATTGGTGGTAATTTTTGAGATTGTATCGTCTACTATCACAGAGCAGGGATAGGTAATCGAGCCGACGGAGAATACGGCACCACCGCCACTGGGTTCGTGATAGACTATTTCGGCACCGCCATCGTCGGGGTTGAGGCCCTTGGCGAGTAGCTGGGTGTTCTTAGGAGAACTTGCGGAGATCTTGTCCATTTCGTGGCCCGAAGCCCCACCGGGACAACGCATGTGTAGGCTCTTTTCCCCGAACACATCCCCATTCTTCAGTCCTGTACCCTCATAAATCCAATGGGAATCATCAATCACCCGATAGGGTGCGCCGGTCATAATGCCGGTATCGGTACAGACAACGCCCAAGAGGTTGGCTTCGGATTCGTGGCGCAGATGGAACCGGCTTTCAAACCCAACATCCTGCAGCGTGGTGAAACTGCCGCTACCGCAATTTTCGTTGTGAGCGACTATCGTGTATTCGTCGAGGAATTCGACCTCACAGTTCAAGCCGTTGCCGCCGAGATACATCAACTTGCCACCGCCCTCGAAGACCCACGCTTTGAGCCGAAAGTACATATCCGCAGACCAGTATTCGGGATGGGTGCTGATCATGAGAACTTTGTAGTCTTCCAAGTTCAGAACGCCTTGGTGAAACTGTGTCTCGGCGTAGAGATCATAATCGAACCCTTCGCGCTCTAGCCAACCGAAGAGACGCCATTCGGCGGGGGCAACGTGGCAGGCAGAACGCCCCTCGACTGGATCCGTAATTTCTGTGTCTTCAGAGACGACATTAATCAACTCAGGACGATCAAAGGACAGCGGAGCATATTCGTCCGCATCGAAGTTCTGATGGTTGCGGTTGGTGTATCGTTTCAGATCGAGTCGAGCGTTGATGGTGGGGGTCGGTGGAAACTGGTCGGGATGGATATAGTTACTCCGACCACCGAAATTATTATACGCGTTCCAGTTGATGTTGGAAGCCAATACGGCGATGGGTGCCTGCGGTTTCGCCGGCGCAACAATCCACGGAAAGGAAAAGAACGCGCCTGATTCCCCCTTGGCGTGAAAATAGTAAAGCCCGCTTCGAGCTGGTGCTTCGACAAACTGGAGATGATGGGGATTCGTATACCCAAACTTGTTCCACTCGATGCCGGTTTGGGTGTAATCTCCATCAGGGGAGATCTGCATCGTGGCGCGAGGTCCATGCTCATCGTGCCAACCGAGATCTCGGATGAACTCCTTCTCCAACCCATACCGCCATAACGATAGCTGATACGCCTCGACGGCATGAACACGGAACTCGGATTTCTCACCGGACCGCACCCACTTGGGCCAAGCATACCCTAGCAAACAGTCCGAAAGTAGGCGAAACTGATACTGTTGATCTTCTCGGACTGTCATATTAACGCTCTTAGCACCGAAACCGGGTTTATGGAGCGTTACCTTGTAAGATCCTGGTGACAGGTCCGCGTAGATCGCGCCCGTCGCCCGTGAACGGGCTTCATACGAACCTGATTCATTTACAAATTCTAACAATACGTCAGGAATTGCTACATAGCGTTCATCGCTGACATATCCAATCAGCATAGTCCACCTCCAAAAAAAGAGTTATGATCCTTAGAGTATGATTCGTTGAATTCTATTAGCACTACCGGGACAAGGGATTGGAATCACGATAAATCTTCTGTCTCGCTACGCCAGACTTCTTGACATACTCCCCGCCCTGAAGGACGGGGATTCTTTTGTCCTTCAGGAACGTGAATTGTGCTATCAACAAGGATTGCCATCCGAAGATGGTCTTATATCCTCTCCTTCAAGGGTTGATGCCCCAACCCTGTAGATATTAACTGCTGCGTTACGGTCTCTATCTAACTGTGTGTGACAGCTAGGGCAGTGCCATACTCTATCACGCAGATTCAGCGCTTCATTGACAGCACCGCAAGCCGAGCAGGTCCTTGATGAAGGATACCACTTATCAATGAAAGTGAGTTTGACACCCTTTTTGGCTGCAATATATTTCAACTTTGCAACTAAGTCAGCGAAACCTAAATCACTGACTTTGCGCCCCCAAAGGGCTTTCATACCTTTAAGGTTCAAATCTTCAAGGCGAATCTCATCGTATTGGTCGGTCAGCAAGTGTACAAGTTTCCAGTGAAAATCCTCACGCTGGTTCGCTATTTTGCGGTGCTTGCGTGCCAAGTCAAGTCGTGTACGTTCCCGGTTCTTTGAACCTTTGCGTTTGGTACTGTGCTTGCCATTGGCACGTTTGATAGCGTTGAGGCTGCGTTTGAAAAACTGTGGCGATTCTATATCGTGTCCGTTTGAACCGGTGAGAAACCGCTTTAGACCAAAATCGAACCCCGCGATTTTACCCGTCGTGAGTCGATTGAGGTCTGGCTCCTCGTAGTCCGTTAGAATCGTGATATAGATATCACCTATGGCGTCCCGTTTGATAGTGCAACGCTTGGGATTGCCCTGAATGTCACGAGATTTGAAGTATGAATAGATGCGTTTACCAGTTCTAATCCGATTGCCCGGTAGTAGTTTCCAACCTGCCTGTAGCAATGTGAACGACTTGTACTTGCGACGAGGCTTGAAGCGAGGACGCCCCCATGCTTTGCCTTGCGCCCTCGCTTCAAACATTGCCTTGTAGCCTTTGTCGATACGAGTGGCTACGTCTTGTATCGCTTGACTTGGCAACTGATTCCAATGGGTAAACCGAGGCAAACGTTTGAGTTTAGAGATATGGTTTATCAGTCTAAACTTGCTGATATATTTGCCATAGAGGGCATAGTACCGTCGCTGAAGCGCAACGCAATGATTCCAGACAGAAGCGTGACCGTCTATCGTCTTGTGCAATTCACGATTGCCGTGATTAGAATACAGTTTGAACTTGTAGGTCTTCATGGGATTGTCTTTCTGTCTTTCATATCCATCTGACGGGAGGTGGGAGCCCCTATCGTGCGATAGGGGTCAGACTCTCCCACGAAAGACAAAAGAAGCATACTACATTTTACCTACAATTTCAACGTTTTCTTGACTTTAACACAAGAAGCCGATCTGTATCCCCGCCTTAAAAGACAGGGTTTTAGATCGGAAGAGTTTGATAAGGATTTTCCCGGTTCTTTAACGGGAAGGATACCCGTGTTTTCAAACGTTGTGATTCATGGACTGCCATAATCATCTCCAGTGCTGCGCGTGCATCCGCTCCACTGGAAACCGAAACGACATCACGATCCTCCTCAATAGCTTGGAGAAGTTCTTGCACGATCATCCGGTTGCTGAGGTGCATCTGCTCCTGACCTGACCGGCTTGTACCGTCTGGGTGCTTCTCCCACTCATCTAGAAGGATACGCTCCCATTCTGACTCCCCCGGAATCCACAGTCCGTGAGGATAGAGGTACATCTCCCCACTAGGGGAGTTTCGCAGCGAGATAATTCCCTCGGTGCCGTGAACTTCAAATCCGAACCAGCGGCTGCTAGAGTGGTTGCCGGAGGGTTTTCCCCGATATGATTCATAGTGGGCGGTGATACCGTTCTCAAAGACGTAATACGCCTCCACACCGTTGCCGGCCAGCAATCCGACGCCCTCGTCTCCCTCTCGGATGTCTGCGGGCGTGACCTCTTTGCCATCTTGGGTCACATGCCCGTGTGCCCATGCGACATCGGCGCCGGCAAAATACCGCATACTATCCAGCATGTGCGTTCCCAGCACCATCAGGTCCATCGCTCCTGCCCGGCGATCGGCTTTGCCGTGACCACGCAGCACCTGAACTTCGCCGATTACGCCTTCATTGACCAGTTTCTTGGCGTGTTGTTCGTGGGCACACGCTCGCCGATGTGCGACGGCAATCTTCACCCCGTTGCGATTGCAGGCTTCCATCATGGCGTCGGCTTCTGCAAGGGTTCGAGCGAACGGCTTCTCGCACAAAATCCCTTTCACGCCGGCGTTGGCGCAAGCAATGACCATCTCCGCATGACAGTCGATCCAACGGGGACCGACGCTCACCAAGTCTAGGTTCTCCTTTTCCAGCATTTCGTGGTAGTCTAGGTAGAGTTTCTCTGCCCCAATTCGTTCTCCAGCCGCCCGCAGCCCATCCGGGTCTGAATCGGCGATGGAAACGATCTGCACGTCCGAAAGCCCTTCGATGGAATTGGGAGGAATCTGAAACGCCACATCGAGGCCATGGCCATAGTCTCCCTTGCCGGTTCTGCCAATGACTCCTGCGCGATACGTTGTCTTCATGGGTTTTTCCTCATTGATGATCTAGAGGTCTTAGCTAGTCCGTAGGTCGAGATTCACATCTCGACACCCAACTATTCAAACTGACGGTAATAAGCCGCTACGGTTTCATGGTCAACCGTTTCGTCCGGCGTCATGTCCAAGCGTTTATAGAGCTCCGCTCGTCCGCGCATGTCCGCAAGCAACACCGCACGCGCATGCACAGCAACCTCTTCGGCGAGTTCAATTGGCACAACTACTATACCATCGCCATCGCAACCGATGATGTCGCCGGGACGCACCTGTACTTCGCCGCAGCCGACAGGGGTTTGGACCTCCACCGCCTCAATACGGCCGGGAATAATCGTGCGCCCACGCGCACGGGAACATATTGGGGTCTGTTGGAGAATCAATTCGTCTGTGTCACGACAGTACCCATCCGTGATAATTCCGACCGCGCCCGACGCGATCATGTTCAGGCTGTTGGCAGATCCCCAAAAACCAACTTCCCGTGCACCGCCTGTAGCTGTTACGATGACGTGCCCCGGCTGGATCTGATCGCGATAACTGACGTTTCCAACTTCGTTAAACCAGACTCCGTGTGCTCGAACAACCTCTTCGGTGGTATCCAGTTTCCACATTGGGCGGTTGGCAGGGAGGCAACGAAGAGTGAAGGCGACGCCCCAGAATCTCATACCGTGCCAGAGTGGTCGAACTTCAGTAGACATCAGCCCGGTGTCAAAGTGCCCAACCCCGTCCATCCCATCACAGACATCAGCGACACGAAGGTATTTGTACAGTTTGCGTAGTTCAAATGGGTCAATATTCTGTGTTGATTCGGTGGTATTCATGGTACAGGTCTCCTCAAAGTAGTAGTGCTACGGATTCGATCACTCAATCTCTTACGACTTAGGCAGCCAGCCGTAGGCGGGGCATCTTGCCCCGCGCTGAGATGCGTAAATCCTATCTCTTTTATTTGGGTGGCGAAATAGTGCCGTTGTGTGGTTTTCCTTGATCGGCTTCAATACCGCTATTATAACGCAAGTTGCTAGATAGCCTGTAGGTCGAGTTTCCATACTCGACCCCTACTAGAAATAACCAAATTTACTACACACATGCCGCCCCTCTGGGGCTTTAGGGGAGTTAGGTGGCTGATATTCTATAAACATATCGCCCCTCCGGGGCTTTGGGTCGGGCAAGATGCCCAACCTACGGGTGTAGTGCATTTTGATACACATATTGCCCTGTTGGAACTTTAGGGAGCTACTTGAATTAACACTAGGGCGTGTTGACATTTATGTAAAACTGTCCGTAATCGTAGGGGCGAGGTCCCCTCGCCCATTGACCAACGTGGATTGGAACCCCCAAACCATACGGGTTGAGTTGATTGTAGGTCGAGATTCATATCTCGACACCGAAACGTCGATTTTGGAAAATCGACCTACAGCAGTTCAAAATCGTCCCTGGTCTCGGAACGGACTATGATGTGTGACCAAAGGGTTGGGGAACCCAACCCCTACAAAGGGCCATGCGTCTGTGCACACCTCTCGATTATCTGATTGCGATGAAATGTCAACAGAACCTAGCAACTTGGGTTATTATAGCATGTTTTTTGAAAAAAATAATAGGTCTTTAGTTGATCAACTCTGGACTCGTATCAATCCAAATAATCCATCTCCGGCAACAAGTTCCATCTATACTGCTCTGCGGGTTGCGCTTGGCGTCCCCAATTCGCCAGAATTTTCGCATCGGCGCGTTTCGCCTTCATTTTCGCCGCGATGGATTCCGGAGCCCAACCATCCAGGACCTGTTGTGTCAATGTCTCTAGAACCTCTCGACATGTTGAATCACCCGCCCGGTCATGCAGTTCAGCGGGATCCTCTTTTAGGTTGAAGAGTTGCGGTGGGTGCCCATGATAGTAGTTCAGTTTCCAATCCCCGCTTCGGAGCATCCGATGATAGCAACCTTCGTCGGTGCAATATTCGGAGAAGGCGATGTCCTCCCACTCAGTCTCTTCTTGCCCCAAAAGCGGAAGTACACTTCTGCCGCGAGAATTTGGTAGGGCGGGGGCGTCGAGTGCATCTAACATCGTCGCATTCAGGTCTAAGGAACTGAGCACTCTGTCGCATCTTGCACCTTCGGGCAACACGCCAGGCCATGAAAGGATGGTAGGGACTCTCACCGAATCCTCGTAGAAGGTCTGCTTCCACCATAACCCGTGCTCTCCCACCTGCTCACCGTGATCGGACATATAGAGGATAATTGTGTTCTCTGCCAAGCCGTTTTCTTGGAGCGCAATCAAGATCTCGCCGATCATCTTATCCATCCGCGTGACCAACGCCCAATACGCTATCCGCGCTCTGAGGATCTCTGCATCGGACACCTCAACGATGCCGCACCGCTCTCGCCACCATCGGAAATAAGGATGCAACTGGTCGGAGAAAGGTTCAGGATGTTTCGGCATCGTCATCCCCCCATCGTAGAGGTCATAATCCTCCCGCCTAGCTACGAAAGGTTGATGGGGCAGCATGAGCCCAACAGAGATACTGAACGGTTCGTCCATTACACTCGCCCGCTTTCGGACGCCGAGACGGTTCAAATAATCCACTGTTGCGACGGTCACATCTTCATCATGAACCTGATACGCGCTCTGACCGGGTCCCGACTTTTCGAGGCTAACACGCGCAGGTCCCGCCGTGCCCGTAAGTGTCCCGTGATTGACCCCCTTCCCACCGAGATAATTGGAGCCGTGATCTCCGACCAACCGCTCGGCGTAGCCGTGTAGCTGATCTGGTCCTAGCGAATGCATCCGCCCAATCAGGACCGGACTGTAACCGGCTGCTCCCATTGCGTGTGCAAAGGTCGGACTCCCAGAGTCAAGGATGTGGCTGTTCGCCCAGACCTCGTTTTCGTAGGGGTAGCGTCCGTTCAACATCGACATCCGTGAAGGGACGCAAATCGGAGAGGGACAGTAGACGTTATCAAATACGACCCCCCGCGCTGCCAGCCCATCCAGATTCGGTGTCTGCACCAACGGATCGCCGTAACAGCCGGTCACAGCGGGGTTGTGCTGATCGGAATGGATATACAGCAGATTGGGACGTTGTGTAAGCGCACCTTGATTGTCCATAAACACCTCGTTTTATCCAAGTAGATGCTATGACTATAGCACATCTTTGATCGAAAGACAATCGTGATATTTATTTTTTCTTGACACCTATTATCATTTTAGATTATTATACTATCGCATTAGTATTAAAACTTTAGTATATCGGAGAAATTTGAATGCAATCACAAAAACTGCACCGTTTAGAGCTTGAGGTGATGAAGGTTGTCTGGCGACTCGGTAAAGCTACCGTCAACGACGTACGCGATGTCCTCACGCAGCCGCTAGCTTATACTAGCGTGGCAACGACTCTGAACCACCTTGAAAAAAAAGGGTTTCTGACCCACGATGTAGATGGGCGTACATACGTCTATCGTCCACTGATTCAAGAAAACGAGGTTTCGCAGTCGATGCTCGGCGATCTGCTTGAGCGTCTTTTTGATGGTTCGGTAGAACGGCTTGTCAACACGCTTCTGGAGACCCGAGAAATATCGCCAGAAGAACTGGAACGTCTACGCAAATCAATTGTTACCTACCGAGAGGAGAACGGAGATGGATAAGCTAATCTTTCTGTTGAATACCTCATGGCAGTGGGGATTGATAGTAGGAATTGTTTGGCTGTTTGTACACCGGCTGCGGCGTGCTCATGCGATCTGCTATGCGCTTTGGTTGACGGCACTGGTGATGCTCCCTATATTACTGGGTTTGAACGCTCTCCTGCCCGGGATTGCGTTTCATCAGACGCAAACCGTTCAGGTCGTGAGTGCACCTCAATCACAGCCGACGGATACCTCCAACCATCAATCGCCAGTCGGCGGACAAGTAATAACCGGCGACCAACTTCCGCCGCAAGTCACAAATCCTTTGTCAAAACCTCAAACGAAATCCTCGCGTATAACTTGGCATCACATCGTGTTCCTTGCTTGGGTAATTGGTATGGCTTGGTCTATCCTTCGACTTTGCCACAGCGCATGGCGACTCAGACTACTCCATCGGTTGGCAGTTGCTGCTAGTATGCACCAGCAGCAACTGCTCAAAAATCTTTGTGATCAGCTTGCCATAAAACGCCCGGTTCGCTTGTTAGTCTCGAAAGAGATAAGCACCCCAATCTCGTTTGGGTGGCGGCATCCTTGTATTCTACTTCACGAAAATGTTGCGAATGATCGCCTAGAGTTCATTCTTCTCCATGAACTAGCACACCTGCAGCGGAAAGATTGGTTGGTGAACTTGTTGGTTCATGCCATCGGTGTTCCCTTCTTTTTCCATCCGCTGTTCTATCTTGTGCGTAAACGTCTGGCAGATGTTCAGGAGCAGATCTGTGACGGTTGGGTTATCCAAGCGACAGGTAAACGAGCGGATTATGCACAATGTTTGGTGGATATGCTGGACCAATCTGTTCATCGCACAAAGCTGGCGTTGGCACTTGGACATCAACGCTCGCAACTAAAAAATCGTGTGAAAACTATCCTTGATAACGGTTTTCCTCTGAACCTTCATCTAAGCCGAAGGGGCGGCATACTTATAGGCGGGCTTGCACTCCTGCTGACACCGCTCTTGAGCATGGCACAAATTATGCCACTGCGCACGGTTTCCCTGCCGTTTGCCGAAAGCGTGCCGGAGGTTCGCATCCGAGGGCGTATTCTGTCTCCCGATGGTAAACCGCTTTCTGATACTAATCTTGAGTTTTCTCTGCATCAAGTAAGTTCTAATAGTAGTCGGATTGGGAGGAGGGTCGAAAATATACAGACGGATACTGAAGGGAACTATGAACTCTCCGTAAACCAGCTAGGTGTCTATGAATTTTCTGTTCGATATCGAGATCGGGACAAGATGAAGTATCCGCGATGGATAGCTCAGAGCGAGCAGATCCGCACCGAAGAATACGCCCAGATTGACGGGGTTGATTTGACACTCATTGATAGAATCTCCGCGCTAATCGAAAGTGGGAAATTTTCTAAGGAGGAAGTCAAAATATTGGAGGTAAGACAATTTCCTTGGAAATTTGACAAAACCGGAACAGAGATTAAACTTCCTGAAAATACCATCGAAAGGTTTCCTGCTAATAGCGATTTTGAAAACAGTCTAACAGATTGGACCATATGGTTTGCAGTTGATAAAATGAACAGCCAGCGGACCTGCGAAGTAATCTACGATGAGGATAAGCGTTCACATGTCGTTGAATTCAAAAGAACTGATGGCAAATCAGACGGTTCGCATGTCGGAATACATCAGGATGTCTATATCGATCTGTCCAAGCATGAGGCACTTTACCTACAACTCGATGTCAAAAGTATCGAGCATTCGCTTGAAGGGAGTGGTTGGTCGGGTGGTGGGGAGAATCCTGTCTGCATTGAACTTGGTTTCCTAGACCAAAAAGGGGAGCCTCATCGATGGATTCACGGTTTTTACCATAAAGGACAAGATAGATACGACACCTCTACAAAGATTCAACAAAACGAGTGGTTCACCTACACTTCACCCAATCTCAAAGAAATTATACCCTTATGTGGTTACAAAGAAAACGTCCGTGACGACTGGTTTGGTGTTGCAATGCACCGATACGATCCGGACCTAGGGCCAAAAGTAATAACACGAATCCTCCTTCGTGGAAGCGGTTGGGATTTCACCGGACGAGCGGATAATTTACGATTTACAACATCGCTTGACAAACAGGATTAAACGTTGAATGGAACAGCGTTTTTGAGTTTCGATCGTCGAATCTTAAGTTAAGTCGTTGGTCACAACATAAATTTTCCTCTAATCGAAGATTCCCAAAGGCTGAAGGAGGTATCAACGAACCTGCTCCATCGCCCAAAACTTCCCACCGAAAAAGGAAAACCCCATCATGAAAGCAACCTTGACGTTATTGATTCTTTTTACTCTATTTTTGCAAAACGCCTTCGCCCAGAACTACACACGATGGGGTTTACCCGAAGGTGCCAAAGTGCGTATTGGTAAAGGCAGGGCAGCTGACGTTCAGTATTCACCGGATAGCACTCGTCTCGCAGTTGCTAGCTCCATCGGTATTTGGCTCTACGATGCACAGACCTATCGCGAACTGGCGTTACTCACCGGACATACGGACTTGGTTGTTAGTGTATCGTTCAGTCCTGATGGGGGTCCACTCGCAAGTGGGAGTTCGGATGGCACCATCCGTCTATGGGATGCTGTCACGGGTACGCACAAACGCACGCTCACAGAGCATACAGGTGTCGTCTTAAGTGTATCGTTCAGTCCTGATGGGGAGACGCTTGCAAGTGGGAGTGGAGATGATACCATCCGTCTGTGGGATGCTGTCACAGGCGCACACAAACACACACTCACGGGGCATACGGATGCTATCTTGAGCGTCGCCTTCAGTCCTGATGGGGGTACACTCGCGAGTGGGAGTCACGACGAAACCATCCGTCTATGGGATGCCGTCACAGGTGATCACAGAGGTACGCTCACCGGACATACGGATAGGATCGAGAGCGTATCGTTCAGTCCTGATGGGAGTACACTCGCAAGTGGGGGTTGGGATGAGACCGTCCGCCTGTGGGATGTCGGCACGGGTACGCGCAAACACACACTCATCGGGCATCAGGATGGTGTCTTCAGGGTATCGTTCAGTCCTGATGGGTCCACCCTCGCGAGTGGAGGGTTAGATGATACCATCCGCCTATGGAACGCTGTCACGGGTGTGCACAAGCAGACACTTACCGAGCATACGAATTGGGTCAGGAGCGTATCGTTCAGTCCTGATGGCGAGACGCTCGCGAGTAGCAGCTGGGACGAGATTCGCTTGTGGGATGCCGTTACGGGTACGCACAGGCATACACTTACTGGATATACAGATGGTATCAACAGTGTATCGTTTAGTCCTGATGGGAAAATGCTAGCAACTGGAAGTTGGGAGGGCATGGTACGGTTGTGGAATACAGGCACCGGCAAACTTACGCAGATACTCGCTGGACATACAGAGGGTGTCAGGAGTGTATTGTTCAGTCCTGATGGGAAGACGCTCACGAGTGGAAGTGAGGACGGCGCCATCCGCCTATGGAACGCTGTCACCGGTCAACACGAGCAAACGCTCACAATAATGCCTCCCTATCCTGTCCGTAGCATGTCTTTCAGTCCTGATGGATTGATGCTCGCAAGTGCGGGTTGGAACGTTATTCGCCTATGGGATACTGTTACAAGCGCATACAAAAGGACACTCGATGGGGATACGCCGCTCACTATGCATACGGGCAGAGTTGTGAGTGTATCGTTTAGTCCCGATGGGTCGACCCTCGCAAGTGGCAGTCTGGACGAGACCATCCATCTATGGGATCCTATCACCGGCACACACAAACATGCGCTCACTGGGCACACAGCTTATATCACTAGCCTGTCGTTTAGTCCTGATGGAAGGACACTCGCGAGTGGAAGTAGAGATGCAACCATCCGCCTGTGGGACGCTATCACCGGCGCTCACAAGGCTACACTCACAGAACATACGGATACTGTCTTTGTATCGTTTAGTCCCGATGGCCAGACACTGGCAAGTGGCAGTTCGGACGGCACCATCCGTTTATGGGATGCTGTCACGGGTACACACAAACAGATATTTACGAATATGGGAGGTAGAGTATCATTCAGTCCTGATGGTCAAATGCTTGCAAGCTGGGGTCAGGATGAGGTAGTGTTCCTGTGGCAACTCACTCCTACAATGGAATCATCCCTGTTCGGAGATGTCAACCACGATGGCATGGTAGATATTTTCGATTTGGCGTTCGTTGGATCAAGCTGGGGGCAGGCAGGACAGCATGATGCCGATGTCAACGGGGATGGAATAGTCGATATTCTAGATCTCGTCACGGTTGCCGGGGCGTTCAGCGCGGAGGCGGCTGCGCCTTCCGCACACCACCAAGCATTGGAGATGCTAACCGCAGCAGATGTACATCAGTGGCTCATCCAAGCCCGGCACAGGGGACTGACAGATCCTGCTTATCAGCGCGGCATTGCAGTGCTTGAACAACTCCTCGCGACGTTGACCCCAAAAGAGACAGTACTGCTGCCCAACTTCCCCAATCCGTTTAATCCTGAGACATGGATACCTTATACCCTCGCCGATGATGCGGATGTAGAGGTTTGCATCTACGATGTCCAAGGGATGCTGGTCCGTCGGTTAGACATCGGTCGGCAGCAAGGAGGGAGATATCTCAACAGGCAAACCGCCGCATATTGGGCTGGCAGAGACCAATTAGGTGCATCGGTTGCCAGCGGTGTCTATTTCTATACGTTGGAGGCAGACGCCTTTTCAAAGACGCGACGCATGGTTATACAGAAGTAGGTGCCACCTTAATTGAAAAGGGATTTCCTACACAAGATGACTTCCATCAACCCCAAAGGATAAGAAACCGATTTGAAAACAGAGGAGGAATAGCAGATGCAACGGAGATACAATCTCGCACATTTGATTTTAGTTGGTGTTGTAATTGTGGGTCTAACGCCGCCGATGGTAGCCGTTGACGCACAGGCACAGATTGTCTTCTCGTCTGATAGGGATGGGAACTTTGAAATCTACGTGATGGACACTGATGGGAAGAAGCCGCAAAGACTCACTAACAATCTCTTTCCTGACGAAGAGCCCTCATGGTCACCCGACGGTAAACGTATTATCTTTGTGTCCTATCAAGATGATGGGAAACGTGAAATCTACGTGATGGACGCCAATGGGGAGCATCAACAAAGACTCACCAACACCGGTAATAACTGGTCACCCTCATGGTCACCCGATGGCAAACGCATTGTCTTCACTTCCATGAGGGATAGGAACGCAGAAATCTACGTGATGGACGCCGATGGTAAGAATCAACAAAGACTCACCAAAAATCCCCGTAGTGACGTTGATCCTGCGTTGTTTGGTCCTGCCTTTGCGGTTGCTCCCGCAGGTAAGATACTCACGATGTGGGGATGGTTCAAACAGGGTGTCCGATAACTACCATTATTGAGAAAACAGGATTTGCTGAGACGCGGGAGCGTACGGGGTAGGTCATAACCGTCGCAAGAGTGCTGATAGGAAGATCACGATTAACCCCAAAATGAGTGTCAAGTTCAGCCACGGTGCGGGACGTTTCTGAATCGGTGCAAAAACAGGATAAGGGAACGTCAGCAACACGCCAAAGGTAAATATGATAAAGACGATAAAGAGTTTAACCCCCAGGACAAGGATATATGTGGAAGGATCCTCAACAGGCTCTTTGGGGGAATCTTGAGACAGGGACCCCGTTGACCTCAGGAAAGCAATAAAATTGTAAACGCCTGAAAACAGAATTGTCAGCAACGCGCTCCAGATAACAATCCTGAATCGACGAAATGCCGCTTCTAGGAGTTTGGATTGCTGGTTTTCGGGAAGCACTTTGGCAGAAGGCAGCAAAATGACGCGAAAAAAGAAAAAGCCGCCAATCAACAACACAACTGATCCGACGTGAATCCATTGTATCAAAGCAGGTAGGAATGTCATAGGTATCTGATAGGTTGCGTCAAGTGTGCCGTGAATAAATCATCACTGTATCTGCGTTTGTCTCCGTTGTCCCCAGCACCCGACTATGCCCGCGCCGAGAAGTAACACTAGTCCCATCGACCAAAACATCGGTGAGAAATCGAGCCAGCGAATCAGGAATCCACCCAAGATGGGACCTACAACCTTGCCAACATTTTTGAGTGTGCCAATGATGCCCATCCCCGCACCGATGTGCAGTGCACTAATTTGGGTGGATACGAGTGCCACTGTGGATGGAAAGATGAGGGCTTGTGCGGCACCAATCAACACCGCCAACGCCATCAAACCCAAAACACCATGCGTCAATGTAATTAAGGGGAGCGCGATTCCCGCGAGAGCCATTCCCACACATATCGCCCCAAAATATCCCAAGCGATCGCCAATCCTGCCTCCAACGGGTTTTAACACCATGTGTGCCGCCTCCTGCACCGAGAAGAAAGCCCCTACCAAGGCAACACTAATCCCTGTAGAAAGAGCATAGATCGGCAGAAATGCTTTGAGGGCATAGAGAGCAATAAACACGGTTGCTTCTAGTCCGCCCGATAGCCAGACAGAGGGCGTATGTGTGCCGGACTTTAGGGCATGGACAATCTGTTGCCGAATCGGAAGGCGGACGGTTTTAATGTGTGGCGCGGGTTCTGAGAGTAATAGAATTGGGACGAAAGCGAGGCAACTGAACAATCCGATGATGGTAAAAACAGTGACAGGACTCACCTCTACCGCCAGTAGCCAGCCTGCAGCCGCCGGTCCGACAATATAGCCGGTGCTACGAGCCATGCCGAACCAACCCAACTTCTCCGCCAGTCGGTCTTTTGCACCTTCTGCTACGAAAGCGAGGGTCACGGGACCGTAGATAGCTGTAGCTAAACCGTGGATAATGCGTATACCAAACAGTTCTGCCGGGGTGTGGATAAAGCGATACAGGAAAGGCATACCAGCAAAAAAAACAGTTCCAACAATCAGCCACCAGTACCGTCCCCAGCGGTCAGAAAGTATCCCAATCGCTGGTTTGAGAACCATGCCAGTCAGGGTAGAAACGGAGACAATAAACCCAAGAAACGCATCGGTTGCGCCTAGCGTCATTGCGAAAATCGGCAGGAGCGGCGTCTTTCCCATCTGATAGGCGGAGCGCACGATGAAATCAGCGCCCGTAATGCCGATGAAATTAAGTGACCGCTTCATTGCCATATTAAGGTGGAGGTATACGAGTTAAGCTGCTGCATCAGCGGAGATAACAATTTTGCGCGATTTAATCAGTCAGACGAGAAACAGGAGGCAAATGCTGGCAGGTCGGAATAGTTTTAAGTTTTTCCTCTAGGGCATCCTTTGCACATTCAAGATTATAATGTGCTTGCAGGTTGGACCACAGAGAATCAGAAACCCCAAAGTAGCGAGAAAGAAGTAATGCTGTCTCTGCCGAGATACGCCGCTGCTCTTTGATAATCGCTGTAATCCGATTCGCAGGAACACCAATATCTTTTGCTAGCCGGTACGGAGTAATCCCCATAGGTTTTAGAAATTCTTCTCTCAGGATTTCGCCTGGATGGGTTGGTTGAATAACAGACATTTTTCGCTCCGTTCAGAACCCGCGTCCATATCACTGTTTTTTACTAATTCGATAGTGTCCATCTGGGAGTCGAGTCGGAAAACGATATTGAGGGTCTGTCAACAAATTGTAGATTGCTCTGTCACCCTGCCGCACGGTACTCGCCGTATTTAGCCGCCACTCATCACGAATCTGTTCAGCCCGGCCAGGAAAATCTTGGCCGCCCAGTATCGAAGTTAACGCCCAGTAGATATACTCCGTAATCTGACACCCATAGTCGCACGTCTCGTCATAGTAGGTGTACCAGGCATTTTGTGGATACCTCCGAGGAACTTGCTCAAAATGCCCGCCCCTCGCAATATCCATCGCCTGACCGATTGCTGTCCCCGGTTTTTCGCCAAAGATGTCGGGATAAGCGTCGGCGTAGCCGGTACTGGTTATCAGGTGTAGTACCTCTTCCAACGTGGCATCGAATCTTCTTTCCGTTGCCCCGCCGGGATGGGTTTCCTCTCCATAGAGATCTTGTAACGCCATGCTATCTAGCAACTCTATCGGAATGAACGCTTCCAGATCTATTTCCGCAGAATCCTGCTCGCTGGCAAACATAATCATCGCTGCCTTGTTCTTCCGCATGGCATCAACGACAGCGAAGTCGTCCGGTTCTCCATCGGCGTCGTTATCAAGATATTGGGCGAGTACGTTTGCCGCATGTAAGACCTTCCTGTCCGGTGTAGCAGCTGTTGCGTACACTCGTACTCCAAAAACGTCAACCTGCTTGCGAAAAATCTGTGAAAACCCATCCGGTGCGTCGGTGCCGGGCTGGGTAATCCCCAATGTGCCTTCCGCTGAGATATTCCCATTGCAACCGAAAACCCAAAGCAGCAGACTGATCTGACTGAAAGACCTCATCATCTCCATTCCCCTATGGACTTCCTGAGAAAACGCCTATTTGTCAATTTCGGGTAGCAGTCGTCATGCTAGAAATTCATCAAAATCTTCGCAGTGGAAACCCCATGCTTTAGCGTGGGGAGGAAACTGCGCTCCTTTTCTAGTTGATTTTGGAGGTGCGGTGGTTACTAACACCCCCGAAACACCCGAAAGGGACGGAAGCGCGCAACCCAATAAATCCCAAGGGACAAGGCAACAAGCCTCACCCTTTAGGGTGGGGTAACTGACCACACTCCCTAACCGATCCGGGAATTTTTAGAATCGTTATGCCAATCGGGCTGCTACCCTGCCTACGTCACAACCGCTGGTACACTGGCTTCGCTGATGAGGTTGTTAAAAGCAGCGACATCTTCCTCAATCACCGACCTGAGTTGATCCAGTTGAGCATCGATCTGGCTTGACAGATCCTCAAAGAGCTCATACGCCTGTTTCGGCGGGGCGAAGTCAGCGACTGACACAACACTAACCAAGCCAGCGAGTTTACCGATTAACATTGTGGGCAGCCGAAGTCGATCACCGATGGTATCCGCTCCGGTCTGTATCAACTCCCCTTCGATGGCTTTCAGCTTTTCCTGTAAGGCTTCGGCGGCTTCGCAGATCGCTTCGGTGTTGGCGTCCTCCTTCGCATCTGCGCGTTTCTTCCACTCATTCACCTGTCGTTGTATTCGGCGGAGGCAATTGATCGCTTCATGTGTCTCTGACAGCTTATCACGAATCTGGCTCCATAACTCAAACTGGGCGTCGAAGTCCGCTTGGCTAGCGGTTACGCGTGGGTCTTTGCAGATCTCAAAGGTCTGCGTATGCGTCTGCTCGCCAACCTTGAGTTGTGCCTGATAGGTTCCCGGCGAGGCGAGCGGTCCATTCTTCGGCTTATCCGGTGACATTTCCTGTTTGCCACTCGGCGGTTCCGTCACCGCTTCCGAATCCGGATAACACATATCCCACACAAAGCGGTTCATACCCGGTTCCGCTGGGATGTAGCGGTCGTCCTTGTTATCCGAGCTTGTTTCGTTATCTTCAGCCTCATCCTCAGGCTTAGTGGTGAAGGTTTTGATTTTTGCTCCATCAGAGTCGAGGAACGTGAGTTCAACGGAATCTGCGGGTGTCTCTTCCAAGAGGTAGTAAACAATAACACCCTGCGGCGGTCCCTCCCCGGCATCGAGGAATCTGCGCGTGCGTTCCCCCTCAGACGATTTTTCCACGTAGAAGGTCGCGGGAGCACCCAACCCCATCTGGTAATTCTTCCCTGTCTCGCTACGGAACATACCCGCACCCCATTGTAGCCAACGACGATAGGTGGAGCGAGGCCCGAATAGGTGGAGGGAGGACTGTGCTGCTTCTGCTGCCAATTCGCGTAGTGGTGTCACGTCGTCCAAAATCCAGAAAGATCTGCCGTGAGTGCCTGCAACCAGATCGCTGTCCTTGATTTTTAAGTCGTAGACCGGAACGACCGGGAGATTGTTCTGCAAGCGGTGCCAATTTGCCCCATCGTCCAACGAGACATAGAGCCCTGTTTCCGTGCCGACATAAAGCAAGCCCGACCGAACCGGATCCTCTCGAATCACACGGGTAATTTCACCGTCGGGGAAACTTCCGCTGATTATACACCATGTCTCACCGTAGTCGTCCGTCTTGTACAGATAGGGTTGGTAATCATCTAACTTGTATCGGGTGACAGCTACATACGCCGTCGCTGGATCGTGTGGGGAGGCTTCGATATTACTGATCAGCGACCATTCAAGCAGATCTGGTGGGGTGATATTTTCCCAACGCTGCCCTCCATCTCTGGAGATGTGAATTAAGCCGTCATCGCTGCCAGCCCAGAAGACGCCGGGCTCGTGTGAGGATTCGACAAAAGCGTACACCGTTGCGTAATGCTCCGCACCACTAGCATCTTTCGTGATAGGTCCCCCTGATGGTCCAAGTTTCGTTACATCGTTACGGGTCAGATCCGGGCTGATTGGCTCCCAACTACTGCCTTCGTCCGTCGAGCGGAAAATTATATTGCCCGCCGTATAGAGGACATCGGGGTTGTGGGGCGAGAACGCAATAGGAGATGTCCATGAGAAGCGATACTTGAGATCTTTCGGTCCCAAGCCGATATACTCTTCGGGCCAAACATTGACCAATCGGATCTGGCGGGTGCGATGGTCGTAGCGCTGGAGTACCCCACTGCCCCCCGGTGAGCTCCCCACGGCACCGATGTAGGCAATATCGGGATTGTCGGGATGAACCACGATGTCACCACTCTCACCGGTGCCAACCGGATAGCAATCAACCCAATGGATACCGCCATATTCGCTGGCGCTTGGGACACTGATGCTGGAATTATCCTGCTGCGTGGCGTAAACGCGATAGGGGAATCGGTTGTCAGTTTCGATACGATAGAATTGCGAGGTAAGTTGGTTGTAGATGGTCGTCCAGCTCTCGCCTCCATTGAATGAGACACATGCACCACCATCATTGCCTTCGATCATGCGCTGTGGGCTGTGTGGATCGATCCACAAGTCGTGATTATCCCCATGCGGCGTGGTAATCTCCGTGAAGGTATGCCCTCCATCCGTTGACTTCCACATCTTGAGGTTCAAGACATACACAGTGTCGGGATCTTGCGGGTCGGCAAAGACGTGGCAGTAGTAAAAGGGGCGATGCCATAGGTCGCGGTTAGCTGTCAACAGTTCCCATGTTTCACCGCCATCGTCTGAACGGTGCAACCCACCCTTCTCTGCTTCGACGATTGCCCAGACCCGATCAGATTGGGCGGGGGAGGCAGCGACACCAATCTTACCGATGAGCCCCTTGGGGAGGCCGGGTTTATTCGTGATCTCCTCCCAAGTATCGCCGCCGTCGGTCGATTTGTAAAAGCTACTACCGGGCCCACCGCTAGACAGTTCCCAGAAATTGCGGTAGGTTTCCCATATCGCCGCGTAGAGAATACGGGGGTTATTCGGATCCATTGCTAGATCCACCGCGCCCGCTTTCTCGCTGCGAAACAGGATATTTTCCCAAGTTGCCCCACCATCTTTAGAACGAAAGACACCACGTTCTTCGTTTGGTCCAAAGGCATGGCCTAAGGCTGCGACATAGACCAGATCGGGGTTCTGCGGATGAATACGAATTTTGCCGATATGACGGGTTTCCTTCAATCCAACATTTTCCCAAGTTTTACCGCCATCGGTAGACTTGTACACCCCATCGCCGTAGGAGACATCAAGGCGGATAGTAGTTTCGCCGGTGCCGGCATAGATAACGTTTGGATCGGCGTCTGCCACTGCGATAGCTCCTACCGCAGCACTATTGAAGAACCCGTCTGAAACATTTTCCCAATATGTTCCGGCATCGTTGGTTTTCCAGACACCACCGGCGCACGCTCCAAAGTAGAAGACCGCCGGTTCTGTCGGATGCCCTGCTACAGCAACAACCCGCCCGCCTCTTGGGGGTCCAATACAACGCCATTTGAGCGATTGAAACAAATTTGAATCTGATTGAGAATTGCTCATGCTTTGCCTTCCTTCATCGTTGGATATGAGATTTTATCAAGCTTATGTATCAGGTCTTGCCGAGATTATGCCGTTCAGCCGTCATTAAGCAGGCTATCCTAGCTTAGAAATTCTAATCCGCTTTTTCGTCGAAATCTAGGGCGACAAATCGGTAACCGATGGTTTTCATCCGCTCCACAATTGTTTCACGCATCTGAATAGCTCTATCAAAATCGACTTCTGCTACCTGTATCCGTACAATTTTCTTGTGCGGATGAATTGATGCTTCTGCAATGCCAAGTTCGGATAAACACTTCTGGGCAAGCGCGACCATTTCATTTTCATTGAGTTTTTGGGTTGTATTTGATTCCATATATCCACTTTCTTTCGGATAATAAAGCCAACTGCTAATTTGAAAGTGTAGCAGAAATGCCGACGGAGATCAATATTAATTTCGTTGTATCGTGGCGAAATCGGAATAGGCTTTCTTCCCTTGACAGCGTACCTCCGCTGTGCTACACTAAAGCGTGTTGCTATCTGTTTTGAAATTATTCACTCACTCCCAGCTTTGGCATAACCCGCAAGGAGTTTCCACCATGAGCGAAAAAATACAGATCACGCAGCAGGATATTGACAACGGCAGGAAGGATCACGTTGCCGGCTGTCCAATTGCTTTAGGGTTGAACCAAGAATTTGCTTACGAAATCAGCGTATCGGGTTGGATTTGCATCGGGAAAGACTATTACCAAGCGACGCCCGAATTGCGTCGCTGGATATACGACTTCGATCGGGACAAACCCGTTAAACCAATCACGATTGAGCTAGTTCAGGCTCTCATTCCGAAAGAGGATTATCCAAAATTTTTCGTCCATACCCCGCATCGTGTTGACATTCGCAAGGCACGAAGAACGCCGGCACCACCAGATCTTCAAGTGTGTGGTATAGCACGTATAGCGGACTGAAAGAATGGAGCTGAGAGGTGAACTGTGAGCAAGCAACGGCACAAGGGCTATAGAATCCAACAAATGGCAAAACTCTGGGTAAAGGGCAAACGCACTGCTCAAGAGTTTGCCGATGCGATGGGCTTGTCCACGAGGCAAGTCCGTTGCCTTTTTAATCAGCCCGTTTTCCAGCAATATCTTAACCTGAAATGGAGAGTTGAGATACCTGCGAAGTTGGGAAATTCCGACAAGAACAGGATGCTGTATAAGAGACTCCGAGAGATATACCACCACCACAAAGATACGGGGGTCCCTGACCACCGCATCGTAACCGCTCTACACCAAGGTTTCTGTCCTGATATCACCCGTCGCACCGTTCAGAAGTGGGTCAAGGATTATGAAGAGGGGGTTGACCGCTACACAGAGAGCACAGAGAACAATGAGAATCTTAACTATGGTGAATTAGACAAATAAGTGGACATTTGCCAAAGTCCCCCTCTTTCCCCCTAATAAGGGCGGCTAGGGGGTTAGGGATTTAGGCGGTTGTTTGTAGGTACAGATTGCCTAATCTGTACATGTGCATTGGAAGTGTCTAAGTAATTCTAAAATCTACCATAATACTGTCCACACACATATTCAACAGTTATTGATAGCCAATCCTCATTACTGCCAATATCTCGGTTGGCTAAACACCCCAAAGCAGTTGTTATGTGTTCAAACTGAATCAGATTCCAATCCCGAAAAGGTATTAAGGAGGAAATCATGCACCCCCATTTCTTCTACACCGCGTTTATCCTAGCTTTATGTGTACTCCTAGTGAGTTGCGGACCACCGCCTCAAACCGGAAAACTGCCGCCTATCCCAAGTGCAAACCGTTCACAGGCTGCTTCAGCGTCAGCACCGACGAAAACTCGGACCACTTCAGCGATGGCTTCGGCGACACAAGGATTGCCTGCTGCTGCTGCGGTTGATGTTACTAAGAAACCGCTCCTGAAGACGTTCTTCAGAAATGAACCTGGGTTCAATCGACTTGAAGACCTCTATGCGACGACAAGAGGGCAAGTTCAAAATCTCAGTGTTGTGTCTAACTGCAATTTGGAGGTGTTGAAAGCGTTTGTGGCAACAGGTTGGGCTCCCGTTATCCTATCAAGGCGCTCTGGCAAGGGGCACCTAACAACGGTTATGCAATATGATGATGCCGATCAGCAGATTCAGATTGGAAATCCACTCAGCGCACAGAGGAAAGGACTACAATCTCGAGGCGGACGCAGACTTACTTACTCGGAGTTTGAGAAGGAGTGGACAACTGGGTCTAGACGAACATGCGTATTGATTACACCGAAAAAACTCAACGAGGCGAGCATACATGCCGCTTTGGAAAAGTACCTTCCTAAAGAACAGGTCGCTCGAGTTCAGGTGAGGAGCCGTTGAAATAAATACAGAAATAAATACATAGGAGCAGCACTTACGCACTTCAAATTGTAGGGAACGTAGTTCTGCGTTCCCTACTTACTTTTTAATCAATGAACGTAGGTAGGTAAAATTAGATGCCTGAATTGATGCACAATCTCTTTAACACATTGCAAACCTTTGAAGCCGATGGACAGCGTATCCATTACTACTCACTTCCTGCTTTAGAAGCACAGGGTATTGGGACGGTTTCTAACTTGCCTGTTAGCATACGCATTTTGCTGGAATCGCTGCTGAGAAACTACGATAATCAGCAGATTACGGAGCAGGACATCGTAGACTTGGCAAACTGGGATCCGAAACAGCCCAAATCCGTTGAAATCCCGTTTAAGCCAGCCCGTGTGCTTGCCCAAGATTTCACCGGTGTTCCCCTCCTCGTTGATCTGGCAGCAATGCGTTCGGCGGTGGAGGAACTCGGTGGTGATCCGCAGATTATTGAGCCGCTCGTTCCTGTTGATCTGGTCATTGATCACTCCGTTCAGGTGGATGCCTATGGAACGGCAAATGCGCTACAGATTAACACCCAAAGGGAATTTGAACGGAATAAGGAGCGATACGAGTTTCTGAAATGGGGGCAGCAAGCATTTGATAAGTTTAGAGTGATTCCGCCCTCCATCGGCATTGTCCATCAGGTGAATCTGGAATATCTCGCCAAATTGGTTGTGCCCGATGCAATCAACGGCGAAACGGTTGCTTATCCCGATACATTGGTCGGGACCGATTCCCATACCACCATGATTAACGGGCTCGGAATTGTCGGTTGGGGTGTCGGCGGTATCGAAGCGGAAGCCGCCATGCTCGGTCAGCCGGTTTATATCCTGACGCCGGAGGTGCTGGGGGTTCACATGAAAGGGACGCTCAAAGAGGGCGTGACAGCGACAGATCTCGTTCTAACGGTTGTGCAGCGATTGCGGGCAGCAAATGTCGTCGGCAAATTCGTGGAGTTCTTTGGCGAGGGGGTCGAAGCCCTCTCAACCCCAGATCGGGCGACCATTTCCAACATGTGTCCCGAATACGGTGCGACAGTCGGTTTCTTTCCTTCAGATGAAGAATCGATAAACTATCTTCAGGCGACGGGGCGCGATGAGGCGGATCTAGAGTTGGTTACGACGTATCTGAAGAACCAAGATATGTTCGGTATCCCAAAAGCGGGCGAGGTGGAATATTCCGAGGTGTTGATGATTGACCTTGATGCGATTGAACCGAGCATTGCGGGTCCGAAACGACCACAAGATCGGATCGCACTCTCAAAAGTCAAGGAGACGTTCCCGCGCCTGTTGACGGCACCGCTTACAGAGGGTGGATACGGGCTTTCTCAGACGGAGATTGCGGATCGCCGCCAGCAAGCGGAAGCCGCGGGCAGCATTGCACACGGCGATGTCGCGATCGCCGCTATCACGAGCTGCACCAATACCAGCAATCCGTCGGTGATGATCGCCGCCGGGTTGGTCGCAAAGAAAGCAGTCGAACACGGCATCCGCGTACCCGATTCCGTCAAGACCAGTTTAGCTCCCGGATCCCGCGTTGTCACGGAGTACCTGCAAGGGACAGGGCTGCTGCCCTATCTGGAGAAGTTAGGCTTTAACGTTGTTGGATACGGCTGCACGACGTGCATCGGGAATAGTGGACCCTTAGATGAAGAGATCCAGAGTGCAATTGAGGCAGGAAATCTGGTCGCCGTCAGTGTGCTAAGCGGCAACCGAAACTTTGAAGCACGGGTACACCGCGACGTGAAAGCTAGTTTCCTGATGTCGCCGCCGCTCGTTGTTGCCTACGCACTCGCCGGACGGATCGATGTCGATCTAACGAGCGAACCGTTAGCCTATAACGATGCTAACGAACCGGTCTATTTGAGCGATGTGTGGCCCACACGGGGGGAGATCGCTGATCTGATCGCCCAATCGCTGGACGCTAGCACGTTCAAACGCCTCTATGCCGAAATCGCCAACCAAGCACCGGAATGGGACGAATTAGATGTCCCCACAGGCGAACTGTATCGCTGGAGCGAGGAGAGCACCTATATCCAGAAACCGCCGTTCTTTGAAGGGTTCGAGTTAGAGCCTGAACCAATCACGGACATTCAAGACGCGAGGGTGCTCGCTATCCTAGGGGACTCTGTCACCACAGACCATATCTCCCCCGCCGGCGCAATTGGTGCGGACAGCCCGGCTGGAAGGTATCTAATCGAGCACGGCGTTGAGAGAAGGGACTTCAACACCTACGGTGCAAGGCGTGGTAACGACCGGATAATGAGCCGTGGAACATTTGCTAACAACCGCATCAAAAACGCCATGCTGCCCGATATCGAAGGTGGTTATACTGCCACCTATCCTTCCGGGGAGCAGACAACGATGTATGAGGCGGGTCAACATTACCTACAGCAAAATACGCCGCTCGTCGTTTTCACCGGCAAAGAATACGGTGCTGGCAGTTCGAGGGATTGGGCGGCAAAGGGTCCCAAACTATTGGGGGTCAAAGCCGTTGTCTCCGAAAGCTACGAACGCATCCACCGGAGCAACCTGATCGGTATGGGCATTTTGCCTTTGCAATTCAAGGAGGGCGAGAGCGCAGCGTCGCTTGGTTTGACAGGGAATGAGGTCATCAGTATCACCGGCTTTGCAGACAATCTGCAACCGGGTCAAACCGCCACGATGGAATGGATCGACGAATCGGGAACGAAGCGGTCGACAGAATTGCTAATCCGGATCGATGCACCCATTGAGGTGGAGTACTACCAACACGGTGGGATTCTGGATTATGTCATCAGAAATCTGATGGCGGATTAAAACAAACTCAATAACTATGCCCCAAAAAAAACACCGGCAGAAATCTTGCCGGTGTTTTTTTATTGAATCGAGCCCCCTGCCAACTAACCCTCCTGAATCAAAGTAAGGATGAGATTGTAGCTTTCGTCAAGGCGCAGTTCTGTACCGGAGGGTATGAACGTTGTTGAATCAATCTCTTCAATAATTGCCGGACCCGAGAACCGCGAACCTACCGGCATCCCCTCCCGCCGATAAACGGGCATCTGCACGGTGTGAGTTGCTGATTCGTAAACGAGACGTGGTACATTGCGCTGGGTGCTTTCGGAGGTTGCTGCCAAGTTAATGTTCGGACGGTGTGCAGCTTCAGAGATGGAGACCTTCAGGTGTACCAATTCAATCGTCTCATCCTCAAAGTGATACCCGTAAAACTGATGATGCCGTTCGTGGAAACGACCAATCGCCCCCCGCAAGCCTTCTTCTGAACGATACTCGATATCCTGTTCATAGTTCTGCTGGTAATACCGCATACTGATGAACAACGTTTCCCGTGGCTCACCTCGCACACCTTCCCGCTCAAGTTCTTCGCTCGCTTCCAGTCGCATAGGGGCAAATCGTGTTTGGAGGTCGCTGTCGGTGACATCTGGGTCCCGCCCAGCAAAGGTATGAACCTTTTCGACGCGAAGTTCGGAGATGGCAGCACCGAAAGCGGAACATAGCCCCGGATGGGGCGGAACGACAACGGTTTGGATACCCAACTTTTGGGCGATTGAGACAGCATGGAGGGGACCCGCACCGCCAAACGCCACAAGCGCGAAGTCGCGGGGGTCAATCCCCCGTTCGATGGTCAGTAAGCGGATGGCGTTAGTCATATTTTCGTCGGCGATTTCAACGATAGCTGTGGCTGCCTCCTGTTCGGAGACACCCATACGATTCGCCAGTTTCTCGATTGCCTCTTTAGCCAGCGCAGGATAGAGCGGTAACTCTCCGCCGAGAAAGAAACTAGGGTTGAGACGCCCCAGCACCAAGTTTGCGTCGGTCACTGTGGCTTGCGTCCCACCTGTACCGTAGCAAGCGGGACCCGGCACCGCCCCGGCGCTCTCAGGTCCGACGTTCAGCATACCCCCTTTATCAATCCAAGCGATGGAGCCTCCCCCCGCCCCTAACGTGCGGACTTCAATGATAGGGATTGCGACGGGAAGCCCCCACTCAATTTCGAAGGTTGTGGTAAACTGCTGTTCCCCATCCAGCACCAAACCGACATCGCAGCTAGTGCCCCCCATATCAAGGGTAATTGCGTTTTGGAATCCCGCTGTTTCTGCGAAGTATTTCCCTCCAACAATGCCACCAGCCAAGCCTGATAGTAAGATATCGACAGGTCGATCGGGCGCGTTGGTGAGCAGCGTGGTCCCGCCATCGGATTTGAGAAATGAACAGGGACCTTTGACGCCATTTGTTTCCAAGGCAGTCCCAATGTTGTGGCAGTAACTTTGGATCAGTGGCTTAACAAACGCGTCAGCCAAGAGGGTGCTGGATCGTTCGTACTCCCGCCAGATTGGGGCTACCTGATGCGATAGGGAGATGGGGATGTGCGGAAAGGCTTCCTCCAGAAATCTGCCTACCTCCAGTTCGTGGGTGGGATTGATGTACGAAAAGAGCAGGCAGAGAGCAATCGCTTCAACCCCTTGGTTTTGCTGCCGTGCCTCAATATCGGTCTTTAGGGCTGCAAGGGTGTCAGCGGTCAGAGGTACGACAACCTCTCCTTGGGCGTTTATCCGTTCCTTCACGCCGAGACAATTCCGCCGCCTCACCAACGGCTCCGGCTTGAGCCAATGCAGATCGTATTCCTTTTTTCGATTGAGGCGTTGAATGAACGGGACATCCTCGAAGCCAGTCGTGGTGACAAATACGACATTTGCCCCGGTCCGCTGGAGAATAGCATTGGTCGCGACCGTTGTGCCGTGCACGATACGTTCGATTCCCTCAAACGGTATCTCTGATTTCTCCAGCACACCCAAGAACGCGCGCATAGGTGCTTCCGGCGTGGAAGGATGCTTGGCAACTCGCACAGCACCATCCCCCGAAATTGCGACTAGGTCTGTAAAAGTGCCACCGGTATCAATGCCGATTGTACTGGGCACGTGCCGTTTCCTCCTTGGAGGCTTCCTGCATTTTCCTGCTAACTCTATAGTTTAATTCCCACAACGCACATTTATTACTATCCCAATACAAAGTTTCCATGGCATGGCTATAATTCAACCATTTGTACTCAGTATGTTCACGGGATAGTTGCAATTGTTCCGCTTCAACTCTGACTCCAAAGCAATATTCCGGAATAACTAAAACATCTTTGCCCCATTTAAAACCACATACGTTTACAACAGGAATCATCGCATATGAATCAAGTTTAATATATTCATTATTTAGATCAATACTAGCTTCTTCAAGGGTTTCTCGTTCTGCGGTTTCCAATGGAGATTCGCTGTTTTCTCCACCACCGGCAATTCCCTGCCAATAACTACCTGATGAGGGTTCACGCTTGAAAAGCGCGTAAAGAACCTCATTATCTAGCGTGATTCTATATGGAAGAACTAATACCTGAAAAGGAGCTCGACTCATTACGTTTTACCTTTTGCGATGATGCAGCGTATCGAACCGTGCCCAAATTGACTCAGAATAGAAGTCGGAAATCACTCCTCTGGTTCGGGATAGATCTGGTCCCAAGGCATAGGGTAAGTCCGCTCCCAACCGACGTGACCAAAGTCTGGGCTGCTAGAGTAGCTATAGGTATAGGTGCGTTGTGGGAAGAATGCCTCATCCGTCAAGCGCATTATTTCTGCCGTCAGTTCGGCATCTATACGGTGGAAGACATCGGCGGCTTGGGAGTCATACGCCAAGTTATGCTGCTCGTGTGGATCGTTTGTGAGGTTAAACAGGTGCACCCCCTGAGCATATTTACACAGTTTCCATGTGCCATCGAACCACATCCAGCCGTTGTGCAACATCCCCATAATGGCGTCTCTTCTGGCTTCATTCGCAATCCCTAGTCCGGGCAGGGGAGCGGCATCCATGTAGGCAGGAATCTTGCATCCAGCTATACTCAGTATGGTAGCGGTAACGTCGGTGAGCGTGACAAGGTCTTGGCAGACACTAGCATCTTGGAACTCCGGATGGTTCACCAACATCGGAACGTGGCAGGCAGCTTCGTAATAGGAGGCTTTACCGCTGAGTCCGTGGTCCCCCAAGTAATCTCCGTGATCGGATGCGAAGATAATCACAGTGTCGTCTCGAATGCCTTTTTGGCGCAATGCTTCGACAATGCAGCCGACTTCGTGGTCGATCTGTTTAACCAATCCGGCATAGTAGGCACGCTGTAGCATATAATGTTCGTGTGTTGGACTATTTTCGTTCTGAATAGCGTACCACGATTTCTGAGATGATTCCGAGCGGGAGGGTCGCCTTGGTCGCATCAATTTCGTGTCTTCCGGGACAGCGGGAAGCGGTTCGGGCATATCTTCAGGTCGAAAGGTCGCGTATTCCGGCGCAGGATCGTAGGGGTTGTGCGGTCCCGGGAAGCCAACCATCATAGCGAAGGGTTGGTCGCCGTTGTATCCCTCAATCCATTGTGCCGCCTCATTGCCAACGAAGTGATCAACCGAGTATTCCCAAGGGATGGGGCTAATCAGGGCACCGAAATTCTTGTGATAGTCAGGCGCATCGTAGAAAGCAGTCTTGGTGTAGCCGTGGGCTTTGAGAAGCTGGTCATAGTCGTCCTGAATATAGCCCCAAAGTTTGTCTTCAGCGATGATTCTGCGCTGGAAGCCGAGACGCTTCTCCCAAGGGTAAAAGTGCATCTTGCCGACAGCGATGGTGTAGTAATCGTGCGCATTAAGTAGTTCGGGCCACGTCGCCAATCCACACGCGCGGTAATCAGGGCGTAGGAACTGACCGTTATCAAGCACGCCAGTCTTGAGACCATTCATGCCGGTGATGAGCGAGACACGCGCCGGCACGCATACCGGCTGCTCCGAGTAAGCGCGGCTATAGCGAACCCCTTGCGTTCCGAGTGCATCGATGTGAGGAGTATCAATGAAGTCAGCACCGTAGCAACTAAGGAAATCAGCGCGCAGCTGATCGGGCATGATGAAGATGATGTTAGGTTTCTGGCTCATAAAAATCCTTTTTCTACCGGTTTTGCTGAATAGCCAAAAACATCATAGCAGAATCCCCAGCGTTTCGCAACGATAAAATCGGCGTATACACAGCAATTGCCGATCAAGTCCGAAACTCAAATTAAATTTTTTTCGTATATGATGTCAGACAACGTTTTATACTCAGATAGTGAATTAGCAATCAAAATCCAAAATACGATATTGGAGAATAGATAATGTTTAATGGCATTGGAATCATTTTGGGAGCGGGTTGCGCCCTCGTGGGAATCGCGGGCGGATACCTGCTGCTTTCGACTGTTTTTGCTGGTATCCAGTTAATCTCTAAGCACCGCATGTTAGACCAAAAAATGGAGAAAAAACTTGACACTTGAACCCCCTTATGGGTAGCATATTACAGAGTTCCCGATGTTGTGAGATCGTTCCGATCCTTACAACGACGAGGATCCTCTCTCATTGATATGCGAGAGAAAAAGCTATCCATAACCCGGTGGTTCATCCATGAATTATCAGCAGCTCCATCCGTGGGAGATGACTCCTGCCGAAGCACGCCAGATCCAAAACGAACTGCGTAATCAGGTGATATCCCAAGATCGATTTGGTGACATCAAAACAGTTGCCGGAGTCGATCTTGGATTTAAGCAAGACATCGCCCGTGCGTCAGTTGTTGTCTTGAGTTTTCCAGATCTGCAGCTGATCGATGGTGCCCTCGTTGAAAGTCCTGTCTCCTTTCCTTATATACCCGGTCTATTATCTTTCCGCGAAACCCCTCCTCTCCTCAAAGCCTTTACTCAACTTAATGCCGAACCGGATCTCATTATCGCTGATGGACAAGGGATCGCCCACCCTAGGCGTTTTGGAATAGCGTCGCATCTGGGCTTAATTTTAGACAAACCGACGGTGGGGTGCGCGAAATCGCGCCTGTGGGGCAAACACAAGCAACCCAAAAGTGAAGCAGGCTCGATTGAATATTTGTACGACAAGAGTGAAATTATTGGCGCGGCGGTTCGTACACGGTCTAATGTCAGTGTTGTTTATATTTCAGTTGGGCATCGGATCTCCCTAGATTCAGCAATTCGGCTGACGCTCGCCTGTTGTCAGCGGTACAGGCTGCCCGAAACCACCAGATACGCACATAAAGCGGCAGCGGGACAAATTTCCCTGCCCCCAAAAATAGATTGAAGCGGAAAAGCAGCTTACACTATTCTAGAAGGAATAAAAATGAGCATTCTTGTGAACAAAGATACAAAAGTGGTCGTCCAAGGGATTACGGGTCGATCGGGACGATTCCATACGCAGCAGTGTGCGGAGTACGGCACAAAAATCGTTGCGGGCGTTACCCCCGGCAGGGGCGGTTCAGATGCTGATGGTATACCCGTTTACGACACCGTTTCCGAAGCGGTTGTGGAGACGGGGGCGGATGTATCCGTCATCTTTGTGCCTGCAAGGTTTGACGCCGCTGATTCGATTATGGAAGCCGCCGATGCAGGCATCCGGTTGGTTATCTGTATTACGGAAGGCATCCCTGCCCTTGATATGGTAAAAGCCAAAAGGTATTTGGAGGACAAGCCAACACGGCTGATTGGTCCAAATTGTCCCGGTGTGATTACGCCCGGCGAGTGCAAAATCGGGATTATGCCCGGCTATATCCATCGTCCCGGCAAAATCGGCATTGTCTCCCGTAGCGGGACGTTGACGTATGAAGCCGTAGATCAGGTGACCAAGCTGGGGATGGGGCAATCCACTTGTGTTGGCATTGGCGGTGATCCGGTCATCGGTACAAATTTTGTTGATGTGTTGGCGTTGTTTGAAGCGGATGCGGATACAGAGGCGGTGCTCATGATCGGCGAAATTGGTGGGACTGCGGAGGAAGCAGCGGCTCAGTTCGTCAAAGAAAACATGACCAAACCCGTCGTCAGTTTTATCGCGGGACAGACAGCACCGCCGGGCAAACGAATGGGACATGCCGGGGCGATTATCTCCGGCGGGCACGGCACAGCGGCGGAGAAGGTTGAGGCGTTGGAAGCAGCTGGCATCGCTGTCGCTGAAAGCCCTGCAACGATTGGGGAGACGCTGGTGAGGACGCTTGAAACAAAGGGATAGATGCGATTATCCCATTGACAGAAAGCGGAGGATCGGCTACGATATGAAAGAGGTCGAGAGATTGCTCCCCCGACCTGGAACGGATGCATGTTGGTGTTTGTTAATTATCTTTCGCGCCTTCATCGATCCAATCTTTGAAAAGCTGGATTTGGTCGTTACCTAACGGTGCACCCGGCGGCATACCACCACCGTCAATTCGTTGAACGACCTTACTGCCGTTGCTATCCCCAGGGTTAAACACGGGACCAAGAAGACTGCCTCGCTCAAAGCCTGCGTATGTCTCCAAATTAAGTCCCACTTGTGGGTTGGGATCAGCATGGCAGCCTTGGACAGCACAACTCGCTTGAAGGATCGGTAAAATGTCTTCTTGGAACGAAACTACCGGTTCCAGCACCGGTGGAGGTGGCAGCTCGGGTTGTGGCTGTGGCTCCGGCTGCGGTTCAGGCTGAACTTCTGGTTGTTGCTGAGGCGGTGGTTCTGGTTCGGGTTGTGCCTCCAGTTGCGGCGTCGGCTCTGAGACAGGTTCTGGATCGGGCGTGACAACGTCGCCACTCATGCTATCTTCCTCACCATCACTGCTTCCACATCCTGTGACGAAGATGGGCAATGCTAAAACAGCTAAACAACTGATTACGATAACTAACAAATTAAAACGTGAACAATCCACGGTTGTTTTTCCTTTCAAAGTTGAGAATATAAAATTTTAGGCTGGAAATCATCTGAAATCTGTGAGGACGCTTCCAAAACCACGAGGAGATTGACAAGTCAACTACCCCGCCCTGAAGGACGGGGCCCCGATAAATCGGGATTAAGAAACTTGTAGCCTGTCCAACGGGACTTACGCTTGGGCAATTATCTTGCCCGCGACGCTATCTCTCCCGATCTTGTCGGGATAAAAGATAACGCGGTTATGCGGCTCTGGCTCGTAACTTTACACACCCACCACTGCACGGTCGAAGCAACCGTTTAGGTATGTTCACGACGTATCGGTGATAGCATCGCTTCAACACCCGGGTGAAACCTCAGACAAACTGCCTTTCACATCGAAGTGAGAGGTCAGCGTTAAACGAGCGTTCAACTGAAGTCGTCGAGTTACAAACTATATTCTACCATACATCTACCAAAAAAGTGTAAGGTAGATTACAAAAACGAAAAAAAGGAGGCGGGATTCCCTCCCCATGCTAAAGCAAGGGGTTTCCATCCCGAAGATTTGATGAAAGTCATGATTAATACGGAAGTTCAACCGGAACACCTGCAACGCATCCAACTGGTTTCCGACGATATTCAGATCGTCCAACCCCAAGACAATGAGGCGCAGCTCAAAGAGGTGGTAGACACCGACGTGATCCTCGGTGGATCTAGTCGCGCGCTCTTTGAAGATGCCCAACAACTCAAATGGGTACAGGTACTCGGCGCAGGCGTTGACGGTGTGCTTTTCCCTGAGTTTGTTGAAAGCGATGTTATCCTGACAAGCGCGAAAGGGTTTGTAGGTCCCCATCTCGCGGATCAGACGTGGGCGCTAATCCTCGGCATACTCAGAGGTATTGGTCGTTCTGTTCGCGAACGGACTTGGGAAAATCGGATGTCCATTCGTGGAGAGACATGGGAGCTTGAAGGATGTACGCTTGGCATTGTTGGACTCGGTGGCACAGGGATTGATGTCGCCAAACGCGCACAAGGTTTCGATATGCGCGTGATTGCCGTCGATCCTGAGGACGTGGACCCGCCGCCATTCGTTCATGAAGTTTGGAGAATGGACCGGTTCTATGACCTCCTTGAGGAGTCAGACGTTGTGTCAATCTGCGCCCCTTTGACGCCGGAAACACACGGTATGTTTAATGATGAAGCATTTAAGCACATGAAACCGCATGCGCTGCTCATTAACGTAACACGCGGCAAAATCGTTGATGGACCAAGTCTCCTCCGCGCCCTGAACGAAGGACGGATAGGCGGAGCGGGGCTCGATGTAACACCAGAGGAGCCTTTACCCTTGGATAGCCCACTTTGGGATATGCCTAGGGTTATCATTACGCCCCATGCGGCGGGTGGCTCTCCGATTCGGCTTGACCGGACGATTGGATTGTTCTGTGACAACCTCGAAAGGCTTATGGCGGATAAACCCCTATTGAGCGTCATAGATAAGCGAAAGGGTTATTAAGTCGTTGCGGTCGCTTAGGTTTCGCACCGTTGCATTTTTGACGAATACCCGCCAAATCCTTTGATTAAATAAGGCGTGAAGACTATTGGGATTCCTTAATCCGATTTTCCTGTTGGGCATACTTGCGGCCGCCGTGCCGCTAATCATCCACCTTTGGAGGCGGCATCAAGCGAAAACGGTGGATTTTAGCAGCCTAATGTTTCTCTTGGCCGCTTATCGGCAAAATGTTCGACGCATTCAACTCAAGCATCTGCTAATCTTGCTCTTGCGAGTGCTAATCATCATACTGATTGCTCTTGCACTTGCACGTCCCCTGCTTAAAAACCGATTCGCCTTCGCCGGTGGAAGAACAAAAACCAGTGCTGTCATCATTCTGGACAATTCTTACAGTATGGGGTATCAGGGGATTCAGGGAGGAAGGTTTGAAGTCGCAAAAGGGATGGCACTTGAGATTGTTCAATCCCTTCAACGCGGCGACAGTGCCTCTGTGATTTTAATGTCTGATATCCCTGATCCGCTCTTTCCCAAATTGACGAAAGACCTGAATCAGGTAAGGGAGGCGGTTCGTCGTTCCCAGATTTCTTACCGCGCAACGCTGGTCCCACCAAGCCTCGAAATGGCGCACGACATCCTTGAAGCGTCCAACGATCCGAACAAGGAGATTTACCTAATCTCCGATTTTAATCGTAACGGTTGGGCGCGCTGGAATCGTGTGCCCAACCGATCTGGAGCAAGGATTTTTCTGCTTCCTCTTGATGATGAAGTTACCGACAATATAAGCATTGAAGAAGTTCAAGCCTCTAGCCAACTAATTGGTTTGGGATTGCCCATTGAATTGGGAGTAGCAATAGGGAATTATTCCGATGCACCTGTGGCTGACACGACACTGACGCTGTTTATCGACGAGCAGAAACGGCGATCCATCAGCCCTCAGGCAGGAGCAGGTGAATCGGTGACATTGACTTTTACGCACCAATTTGAATCGCCCGGTACGCACACCGGTTATCTGGAGTTGACTGCGGATCGGCTGCCCATTGATAATCGTCGTTACTTCGTCCTTGATGCTTATGGCCAAATTCGTGTGCTTTGCGTCGGTGCTCAAACGATGTACTTGGCACTCGCATTAAACCCAGCAGTTCAGGGGCAACCAAACACAGGTTCTTCTTTTTTACCTGCGACCACTTCCCTAGAGGCATTAGAGGAGCTAACGCTAACAGAGTATGACATTCTAATTTTAGGGGATGTACCGGCATTCTCAGTCCGCGTTCAGCAACAATTGCAAGCGTTCACGCGGGCAGGCAAAAGTGTCATCTACTTTGTGAGGGATGACGTTGATATAGATAGTTATAATGCGTTTGCCGATTGGTTGCCTGCAGATGTAGGGCAACCGATAACGTGGCAGCCGCCAGTAACCTTGTCAAATTACAAGGCGGATTCCCCGATTTTTGAGGTCTTTAAGGGGGAAGACTTTGCAGGACAATACGCCCCACAATTTTATCGTGGTTTGGAGTTGAAGCCGGCTGAAGATGCAAGGATTGTTGCGCAATTGAGCGATGGTACACCATTTCTTATCGAACGCCCTATTGACCGAGGGCTAGTACTGCTCTTTAATGTGTCTGCCGCTCAGTTAGACGCATCGAGTCTATTGGTCAATCAGAACTTCCTCCCTTTGTTGCAACAAGCTGTACTTTACACAAAGGCGGCTCAATCTGCGCATCAAAGAAACCTAATTGTTGGCGAGCCTTACACGGCAAACTACCGCTGGAGTGGAGCAACAACCGCACAGATAACGCGCTTAGGGGATACAATCCATTCGTCAGAGACGCTTTCACTTACCGAGGATGGTTCGCTCACATTTAGTGGGACAGATGCCCCCGGCATCTATCAAGTTGAGGGACAGGGGGGAGATACACTCCTGCAAGATTTTTTCGCCGTGAATGTTGATGCAACGGAATCGGAACTACAACCCATCCCCATTCAGGAAGCTGTGGAGCGAATTGGGGCGCAGACAGAGGTTATTTCAGAATCGGAGGCTTTAGAACAGACGCTCAACACCTACCGGGTTGGAGTGGAAATCTGGAGCGAGTTGTTACTCATCGCCCTCATTTTAATGTTGATTGAGGGGATTCTATCCAATCGAGAAGGTGCTATTGCTGACGATTCTGTGCCAACTCAGACATGAATAATATCTACCAATCTACCAATGAAATGTCTTTGCCCCTTCGTCCTTCTCATTTTAATTCTCATTCCCCGGACATCACCCGCCGATTCGGTTCCAATCCGCAATATTATTGTCACCGGAAATGAAGCGTTCTCTAGCGAGGAGATCCTCGGCTTGATGCAGTCACAGACCGGTGGTAATTACGATCCAGAGCTGCTTCGCCAGGACTTCGATCAGATTGCCAAACTTTACCAAGAACACGGATTTCAGTTTGCTCGAGTTGATCAGGAGCAGCTTGTACTCCTAAAATTTTCTGATGGCGTTTATCTCAGAATCTACATCGACGAGGGAAGGATTGGACGAATTAGGATAAAAGGAAATACCCGTACCAGAACTGATGTGATTAGGCAAGAGCTGCTTTTCAAACGCGGCGATGTCTACATACAGGACGATGAGTTGGAAAGTGAACGTATCCTACGCCGAAAACCATATTTGGGCAGCGCGGAAATCCTTGCTACGCGGGACCTAGAAACCAATCTTATTTTAATAGAGGTTGAGGTCACAGATTTATGGAGTTTTTTTCCCGCCTTAGATGTCCCCGCCTTCAGTAAAGATAAGACCGGTTTTTTAGTCGCGCTGTCTGATTCAAATGTATTTGGCTCTGGGGACAATGCTCGCCTCCGTTACGACCAAATCCGAGAGGAAGGAGAGGAACCGCGTCACCTTATCAGTGGGCTCTATAGAGTCTTTCGCCTGTTTGATTCACATTGGGAATTCGATGGCAAGTATACTCAGAAACGGGAAGGCATCTCATGGGAGACGAGTCTAAAACGCCCCTTGTACTCGCTCCAAACCCGTTGGAGCGCGGAGTTTACCGCCGCTGAATCTGTGGATGAACGACGTTGGTATGAACACGGTGTGAAAACAGATGTCTTTGAGCGAAGCAGCCAATCGGAGTCAGGAAGCATCACCCGTTCCTTTGGTGACCGTCGTCGCCAGACGCAGATCGCGCTCTGGACGACCTCTGGGCGCGATCATTTCAATCAAATTGAGAGGTCGCCATCTTCCACCGCTAACTTTCAGGACAGAAACACAAGGTTGATTGGGCTTTCGCTCAGTCACAGGAAATTCAACTTTATCCGCACACGCTTTCTCAACAAGATGGGTCGTGTTGAAGATATTGGTGTCGGATATGGGTACGGCGTGTCAATCGGTCGCGCTCACCCGTTTTACGGCGCAGATCGCAGAGAAACAAGGGTGAATTTATTTTTCAACGCCTCCCAAGCATATCAAGATCTACTTTTCGTCAACGGTCACGCCGGGGTTGCAACCCGTTTTCTTGCACATGAAGAAGAGGATTCGGTGTTTCAGGCGAGCATCAAAGCAGTACGCAAGAATCTCTTTCTGCGTCAAACCCTTGCCGCACGGATTTCTGCGGAGATGCAATTCGGACTTGAGGGACAACAGCAAGTGCTTCTCGGTGGAAACAACGGGCTGCGCGGATATGACCCCCGGCAATTCAGTGGCACCAAAAGAATCCACCTCAACCTCGAAAGCCGCACGATTTTCTGGGAACACCCTCTGATTGTGATTGGGTCAGCAATTTTTGCTGATGTCGGTTATATCTGGACGGGGGATGCTGTTGATATAGGAACCCCAAAGCGGAGTGTAGGATTTGGATTGCGGTTGGGGCTGCCCAAACTGAGCGAATCTCGAGTCTATCGTGCTGATTTGGCGTACCCGTTGGATGGACCGGGAAAGCCATCGCTCAAACCGGTTTTCACCTACGCAATCGGGCACACCTTTTAGACTATTCTTTGGGGATAACATTCCTACTGCTTCGAGCGTCCCAATACGGGATACATGGGATCGTTATAACCTTTCCCAGTATGCTCGCCGGGCGGTACGAGTTGGTCTACTGCTGCTTCGTCCTCCGAGCTAATGGCGCAGTCGAGACAACCGAGATTGTCTTCGAGTTGCTCTAAATTTTTCGGACCAATGATTACAGAGGTAATAGGTGGATTAGCGAGCGTCCATGCCAAGGCGAATTGTGCCAGCGTTTTACCGTGTACCGCTGCCAGCGGTTGGAGTTTTTGCGCAACTCCGTAGCTTTCTTCGCGTAATTCGGTTTGCAGAATCCGACGGTCTTGACGCGCTGCCCGTGAGCCGGGAGGAGGTGGTTGTCCGGGAAGATATTTGCCCGTTAGCACACCGCGCGCCAGCGGACTATAGGACACAACTCCCACGTCATAAGCTTTGCAAAACGGCAGTAATTCAACTTCGATATCCCGATTGACGATGTTGTAGAGCGGTTGCAGACAGACAAATTTTTCCAAATTCATACGATCGCTTTTCCACCACGCTTCACAGAGTCGCCACGCATCGAAGTTGGAGCAACCGATATAACGGATTTTGCCCTGCCTGACACAATCATCCAACGCGCGAAGCGATTCTTCAATCGGTGTCAGCGCGTTCCAGCGATGAAGGTAATACAAATCGATACGATCTGTATCAAGTCGTCTGAGACTGTCCTCCACCGCCATCATGATGTGATGACGGCTCGTACCGGATCGGTTAAGCCCTTCCCCCATCGCTCCGCTCACCTTTGTTGCGACAAGCACATCATCACGAAAGGCTTGGATTGCTTTGCCAACAATTCGTTCTGATTCCCCTGCGTTGTAGACATTCGCCGTATCGATAAAATTTATTCCGGCATCAAATGCACGTTCGATAATCTTGATTGAATCACTCTCATCCGTTGGGCTGCCAAACATCATTGCGCCAAGACAAAGTCGTGAAACTTGGACGCCAGTATTGCCAAGAACACTGTATTCCATTGACTGATACTCCTCTTGATAATTTTAAGCACCGGTTATAAGACAATAAGTCGATATTTTGTGCATTTTAGCACACAGGGCGGTTGAGCGCAAACGAAAAGGGATGGTAGTAGGCATACTCCGTATGCCGTAAATCACGGTGCAACAACAATCTCTGCTAATCTTCGGATTTGGCGCATCGGAAGCCGATGTGGTAATATGCACCGGATAGGGCGTAAGCGCGCGCGGCGCAACGCAGGTCGAATATCGGGTCGAACCAACTTCCGCCACGGACAACAAACGGTCCCTTTGCGGGAAGGGCCCGTTGATTCATATCCTGTCTACGGTAACGCGGTAAATATCTATCCGCGCACCATTCTGCCACATTACCTCCCATGTTGTAGAGGATGTAGCCATTCGGTGGAAAGTGGTCAACAGGTTTCAGGTATCGCTGCATGTTTTGCAGCCCACCGCTGCGTACATCCCTCGAATCGTAGTTTGCTGCGTTTGGGTCAACCTGATTTCCCCACGGATAGAGTTGCCCCGGCTGCTCGCCCCGTGCTGCTTTCTCCCATTCCGCTTCCGTTGGCAGACGTTTCCCACGCCATTTGCAATACGCTTGCGCCGCTTCGTGGGTGACATACGTCACGGGATACCGAGCCATACCAACGGGAAAGTCATTTCCGACCCAATGCCTGAGATAGTCTCGTACCTTGACGACGGATTTTTGCCATCGGGGATTTGCTAAGACAAATGCTCGATAGTCGGCGTTGGTTGTTTCGTGTTTGTCGATATAGAACGCCGCCAGCGAGACCTGATGCACAGGGGTTTCATTGGGTCTACCTTTATCGCTCCCCATCTGAAACGGTCCGCCGGGGATGAGGACCATCTCCGACGACGCGAACCCTTGAGGGTGTCCGATTGCGCCAACGAATAGTAAAACGTGAAGCGTGAAACGTGAGACGTGAGGCATCAGGCTACATAAGTGGTTACGCATAACTGATTCTCTCGATGTCTATTCCGCCACAACCGCGTCCGCCTCAATTTCGACTAGCATCTCTGGTTCAATCAAGCGGCTGACTTCGACCATACTGGTAGCGGGACGAACTTCACCAAAGAACTCACCATGTGCCAGTCCAACCTGCTCCCAGTCGTTGATGTCCTTCACATAGATGCGTGTGCGGACCACATCTTTCAGACCGGCACCCGCGGATCTGAGGGCTGTCTCTATGTTGCTTATAATTTGCACTGTCTGTCTATAGGCATCCCCCGCACCGACGATTTCGCCGTTTTTATCCGTCGCTGTTGTTCCCGAAACGTGGATGTATTGCCCAATCCGGACAGCCCGTGAGTAGCCTACAATCGATTCCCATTTTGTTCCTGTTGAGATATTTTGTCTTTTGACTGCTCCCAATGTTGAAACATTGGGATTCTTAATAGACTGACTGGTAGACATTGTATTATCTCCATGCTATCTTCCTGCTTCGACGATACGTGCTCTGAAAGTCAGAGTCTTACCGAATCTCCACAAGCGTTTTGCGTCTCCGTGTGTCCCATGGCGACGTTTCTTAGGTTAATAGCAGCGTTAAGGTCTCTATCTTGTGTATGATTACAACGACTGCAATGGTATGTTCTATCTGACAATGACAAGTCACTATCTTTAGCCCCACAGTTACTACAAGTCTTACTGCTTGGGTAAAAGGTATCAGCTTCTACAATCTTAACACCTATCCGCTCTGCCTTGTATTTTAGCATTGCCAAGAAACTTGACAATGAAGCGTCCGATAACGCCTTTGCTAGTCGATGATTCTTTAACATGCCAGCAACGTTAAGCGACTCAATACCGATACGACTCGCACCGTTGACGATAGTCGTTGTTGCTTTATGCTGAACGTCTTGTCGGACACACGTAATTCGGTAGTGCAACTTAGCAAGTTTAACTTGTGTCTTGCGCCAATTTCGGCTCCCTTTTTTACGACGGCTGAGTTGGCGACTCAGACGTTTTAACTTGCGCTCGTATCGCTTTAAGGCTTTAGGATTCTCGTAGTAAATGCCTTCGGAGGTGACTGCCAAGTGCTTGATGCCTACATCTACACCAACGATGGGGTGATGTCGAATATCATGTATAGTATCGTTATGGAATGTATCAACAGTAATAGAAGCGAACCAACGGTGTGCTGTCTTGCATATTACCACTTTGACGATAGTGCCGAGGTGTCGAAGTTTTTGAAACATGCGAACCCAACCGATTTTGGGTAATTTTATACGCTGTCCTTCGATAATAGTTGTGCCTCTGCCTGCGTCTGCTTGGAAACTCTGTCCTTTAGAACGCTTCTTGAACTTGGGAAATAGACTCTGACCTGACTTCCAACGCTTGATAGCATCTTGGAAGTTGAAGTAAATCGCATTATGGGCAGCACGTTGATTGAGTGCTTTGCACCACTCGTATTGCTCATGCTTGACAGAATTAAAACGTTTGACAAGCTCTATATGATTGTGCCACTCGCCGTTATCTAATCCCTCCTTAAAATCAGAAAGGACATGATTGTAGGCTACACGGGCATAACCACAATGTTGAGCAAATTGCGTTGCCTGAACGTTGTTGGGATCTAAAGCGATTTTGTGAGTTTTTAACATGGGATTGTCTTTCCGCCTTTCGATTCCTGTTGCAGAGGCTGTGGGAGACACCGCCATGCGACGGTGTGCAACTCTCCCACCGAAAGACGAAACAAGTATCACACATTTTACCGTGAAAATCAACTAAAACTACGCCTTTTGACCCAACGCTAAAGCATTGGGATTGTTTCCAGTATTTTCATTGTCAGTGAAGTTTCTGAGCAGAGTATATTTTAGGTCAACCCGTTTGTAAACCGTACCTCCGATTCAGTCTAACATACCGTCTGACTTTTATCAAGAATTGCACGATTCATTAGTGAGCTGCTGTTCACTGAGACGTTTCCATCAGAATGATATAAACCATGTCTACAAAGGCATTTATCTATGATACATCGGATATTAGACGCGTAATTGGTTATTGGCTAAACTGTTGGGCGACGAGGGTGAGGTCAAGGATATTGGTTGTGCCGTCGCCGTTGATGTCACCCTCGGTTGTCCCGAAGTGTTGGGAGACGAGGATGAGATCAAGGATGTTGATAGTTCCGTCTCTATTTAGATCAAATGGCTTCCCCACACGGAGGTAGATTTCGCCGTCAAGATCGGAGAGCAGATGAGTAACATCCTTCTTGTTGCTGGAAACGCCTATTGAAACACGTGGAAGGCTTATGGCTTGGGTCTTGCCACTCCGGTTGTAGACCGCCCAACCGTTGGTGAACTCGCGGATATACAAGCCGTCGATGTTTTGATACTGCTGGGCTTTCGCCCCAAGCGAATGGCCGAGGTCGGCGTCCCAGAAGGAATACCATACATGTTGATGGGTACTGTCCATATTGTATAGCACATATCCGTCAGAACAGGTGAGGCTCATGGAGGTAAAGACGCGCATAAAACGAAGATTGGCAGGGCTGTCTGGCGGTTCTGTGGGGATGCCCCAACCCTCAGGGCAGTTAATTTGCGGTTCTCTAAGGTTTGCCTCAGCCCAAAGGAGGGTATCTTCAATTTCTTTGAGTCCTTCGTGGGTATATCCACTTTCATTATCGCGTCCGGTCTCCATAAAGGTGCCATTAATTGCCCATGCCGTACGTGGAATTTTATGGTAGATTTTAGAATTACTTAGACACTGCCGATGCACATGTACAGATTAGGCAATCTGTACCCACAAATAACCCCCTAAATCCCCCTTATCAGGGGGACTTTGGGAAATGTCCACTTATTTGTCTAATTCACCATAGTTCGATTCGTATTGCCCAAGATAAGAAAGTCCTCACGAACCTGTGAACGAATGCGCTGTATAATGTTATCTCTAATATTTTGTTCAGCTTCAAAACCTCGATATCCTTCATTCCAACCGCTATCGTCGTTTGCGATGACTGCATGATTTTCTTTCCACCAATCAAGGAATATACCATCAAACAGTCCGCATTTTGCTACTGCGAGAGCTTGTTGAACGATAATATCTTGCATACCAGGTTGTGTAAAGTCTATCAGATAATAATCAGATTCTGGTTCTTCCGGTGCAACGTTAATTCGATTTCCGTTTGCATCTCTTAACCAGTAAGGAAAATCTTCGGGATGACGGGATAGTGTTGCATCGCGCATTCGGACTTCAGCCAGAAAAAACATGTTCGGGTTTAGTGCAAGCAAGGAATCTCGGAGTGATTGTGCTTTTTCGAGATCACCATACTTAGCCCATCCTTGCTTCGTAAAAGCAAATTCAAGTCCCAAAGGGGCACCTCCAGTCCAGTAGAGGTCATGGAGGGCTAAATGCTCTGTGTCAGAGAGTTCAGGCAGGTTGAGCACTGGACTCCAGCCGAGACCTCCCCAAGCGGCAAAGACGGAGGGGAAGGTTCTGTTTTTGATGCGTTCTTGAATAGGAAGGGCGGGCAATTCACAGGGTTTGTCATACTCAAAAAGGATTAAAGATAATCCTTCAATTGGACTAAAATCGAAAATCTGATTGCCATCTATAAACAGCTCTTTCAGCTGGGTTAAATTAGCCAGTGGGCTGATGTCGACAATTCTATTTCCAGTCAATTTCAAATGGTAAAGTTTTGTTAAGTTTGCTAGTGGGGTTATGTCTTGAATAAAGCCATTCCACCCGAGATTAAGCACCTCTAATTGTGTTAGGTTGGCAAGCGGAGTAATATCAGCGACATCACAGCCGGCAAGGTTCTAAGTTGTGTTAGGTTTGATAGTGGAGTGAGGTCTGATATTGGATTTCCCCATAGTGAAAATCCTGTCAAGTTGGTTGCATATTCTAAGCCGGTCAGATCAGCAATTTGGCTTCGCGGGGCAGCTAGGTCTATGAGTTTAAGCATCTCCTGTTGAGTGATGAGAGTCCCATCAGACAGTTGAAGTTGCTCCCTAATAGCCTCTCTGAGGTTAGGGTCGGGAATGTCGACCACCCCGATAGGATCGGGATTCAAAGCAATCTGGCCGAAGGTGTTGGTGGTGGCGAGTAGCCAGAAGCAGAATGTGATGGCGATATATCGTTTCATGGTGTCTCCTTACTATTGACTAAACTGTTGGGTGACGAGGGTGAGGTCGAGGATATTCGTTGTTCCATCGCCATTGATGTCGCCCTCGTTTGTGCCGAAGTGTTGGGAAACAAGGATGAGATCAAGGATATTGATAGTTCCGTCACGATTTAGGTCAAAGGGTTTGCCTTTGCGTAGATAGATTTCACCGTCGAGGTCGGGGAGCAGGTGGGTAATGTCCTGTTTGTTGCTGGATACACCTGTTGAAACACGGGGAAGGGTTATGGCTTGTTCTTTGCCGCTGCGGTTGTAGACAGCCCATCCATTGGTGAACTTGCGGATAAATAGTCCCTCGATGTCTTGATACTGCTGGGCTTTAACCCCGATGGGGCGACCGAGGTCGGCGTCCCAGAATGAATACCAGAAATGCTCGTGGTCTCCACCGCCGGTCCATCTGTTTGATCTTCTGTCAATATAAAGCACATATCCATCGGAATGAGTGAGGCTCATGGTGGTAAAGACACGCATCCAACGACGGTTGTTGGAGCTGTCTGGCGGTTCGATGGGGAGTCCCCAGCCCTCAAGGCAGTTAATTTGAGGATCTCTGAGATTGTCTTCAGCCCAAAGGAGTGTGTTTTCAATCTGTTTTAGACCTTTGTGCGTATACCCATGGTCATTATCTCTGAGTGTTTCCATAAAAGTGCCGTTGATAGCCCACGCTCTACGAGGAATTTCATGTCGATTGGTGTTGATTATTATTAAGAAATCATCACGGACTGATGCACGAATCCGTTCGATGATGCTATCTTTGACAACCTGTTCTTCTTCTAAACTGTAGATAGGATATGGATAGGGGTGATTGATACTGTGACCTGTAAGCACAGCACTATCTTCTGCCATCCAATCGAAGAAGATGCCATCATATAGTCCACATTTTGCCACGGCAATCGCTTGTTGGACAACCACATCTTGCATTCCGGGTTGTGTAAAGTCAAAGAGAAATACTTGAGATTCCGGTGAGGTTTCAATCCGATTGCCGTGCATATCTCTCAACCAGTAAGGGAAATCTTCGGGATAGTCGGGACCGATAGAAGCGTCCCTCAGTCGGACTTCAGCGAGAAAGAGCATGTTGGGGTTAAATGCAAGTAATTCATTACGAAGTGCTATTGAATTTTCTAAGTTAATACCAGTTACTTCCCATTCTTCTTGTGTTTGTGCAAAACGTTGGCGAAACATTGTACCACTCCACAAATCATGTAGAGCAATGCGTTCTATACCAGAAAGTTCTGGACGATTCAAAACAGGATTCCATCTAGTATCAACACTGCCCCACGCAGAGAAAACAGAGGGGAAGGTTCGATTTTGCATTCTTTCTTGGATGGAAAGTGCTGGGAGTTCGCAAGGTGGATCGCGTTCAATTACTATCCCAGTCAACTGGAATAGTGGGCTATAATCAAAAATATGATTTCCATAAAGTCGTAGGTGCTCAAGGTTTATTAAATTAGCAAGAATACTTATATCTGTCACCCTGTTCCAACCAATGTTGAGCAATTGTAATTGGGTTAAATTGCCGAGGGGTGCGAGGTCAGAGACCCGACAACCTGCTAGGTCAAGTTTTCGTAATTCAGTGAGATTGGAGAGTGGCGTTAGATCGTCAATTGGATTTCCCCACATCCAGAGTTCGCGGAGGTTGGTAGCGTATTGTAAGCCGGTGAGGTCAGTTATTTGGCTTTGCGAGGCACTTAGTTCTGTCAAGCGTTGCATCTCCTGTTGAGTGATGGGAGTCCCATCCAGCAGTTGCAGTTCCTCTTTGATAGCATTTCTGAGGTTGGTGTCGGGTATTTGAACTACCTGAGCGTTTGCTGAGACAACGACAAGAATAATGAGTAGGTAAAGTGACAAGCGTATGATTTTCATAGTATCTCCTTTCTTAGTTGAATTATATCACAAAACGGTGAGTGCACGATCGACTATTTGACCGATTTTTCTTATGCGAATTATGATCCGAATGTAGCACCGTCACGTTAGGGGCAGGCTGGTGGTATGCAGTCAAAGACCTATCGGGGGCGTGACGCACTTGAGGAGTTCTTTCCGGGTTCAAAAACGGTTCACAAATTAGAAGACATCACTGAGAAAATTGTACTGATAGAAGTGTTCAAACGGCTAGAGGGTAAAGTGGAACGAGTGTATATCGGCAGTGCGCGACTGTGGGGTTACATTGATTTACCACTTTGGAATTGACCCAACACGAAAAATCTGATAAGATGTCCCTAGTAGGTTTTACATAGAATGTCAAACCCACGCGATAAAACTTCACTAGAATCCCCAGCGCACAGAAAAGAGGAAAGCAATGGACAAAACACATAAGATTACAATGTTAGGGACAGGGCTCATCGGTATGTTCTACACAATGACACTCCACGGGCAGCGGAGCCGGGACCGCGTTCATGTGGTATATTCACGCACTGAAGAGCGGGCGAAGGATTTTGCAGAGGAGTGGGACATCCCTAAATCGACTACCGACCTCTCTGAAGCGATTAACGACCCCGAAACCGATGTTGTCGTCATCGGTCTCCCCAACAACCTGCATGAGGAAGCCGTTGCGATGGCTGCCGAAGCGGGCAAAGCCATCCTGTGTACGAAACCGTTGGGACGCAACGCAGCTGAAGCCAAAAGGATGCTTGATGTGGTTGAAAGCGCGGGTATCTTTCACGGCTATCTTGAGGATCTGGTCTACCCGCCGAAGACGCTCAAATCGCTGGAATCTGTCAAGAACGGCGCGATTGGGAAGGTCTTGTGGGTTCGTTCCCGCGAAACCCATCCGGGACCTCACAGTGACTGGTTCTGGGATATTGAGCAGGCAGGTGGTGGTGCCATCGTTGACATGGGATGCCACTGTATCGAAATAATCCGTAACTTTATCGGCAAGGATATTAAACCTCTTGAAGTCATGTGTTGGGCGGATACCCTCGTGCATCCCGTTGAGGCGGAGGACCATGGGATTGCCCTCATCAAATTTGAAAACGGGGCAATGGGGCAGTTTGAGGTGGGATGGGCATTTCGCGGCGGCATGGATATACGCGATGAAGTCTCGGGCACGGAAGGCACCATCTGGCTCAACCACTGGTTGAGGACAGGTATGGAGATGTTTACATTGGGCGGACAGGGCGGTTACGTCGCTGAAAAAGCCGAAACCGATACAGGCTGGCTTTTCCCTGTTGGCGACGAAGTTGGGGAACTCGGATACCGTGATATGTTCGTTGAAATACTTGACGCTTTAGATAACGGTACGGAGCCGATGGAAACCTTTTATGACGGATATGTCGTCAACGCCATCATTGATGCCTGTTACCAATCAGCGAAATCGAAGCAGTGGGAGCCGGTAGAATTGGAGGATTGGCGTGGGGCGACTGAGGTAGAGAAGATCGGTGTCTCGGCGGTTGAAGTTGACGAGGGTTATACATTGCTTAAAGAAGAACGAATGCCCGATGGTCGTCTGAAACAGATCCTCAGAGATAAAGAGAGCGGTGCAATCGTTGAGAAAATTGTGAGGAGTTGAAATTGTAGTTGCCCGATTCATCGGGCGTCGTAGGTTGTGTTGCGCGGCGATAAATCGCCGAACTACAGATTCCTGTCCCCTCAAATAAACAGATGCAATCCCCTAAAAAACTTTACTTGCCCCCAGTTTTTAGTGAGGGGTTATGGTCATTGGTTTTGTGAGCGATAGATGTGAGAAAGTCAGGTCAGATATGATAACATACCTCCCTACCTAAAACATGCCCTGTTTAAGGCAAGGAGGTATTATGAAAGGAAAACAGTCCCAAAAACGGGTGAATCCCATACCCATGATAACCACTCTCACCGAGATTTTCAAGCCTGTTTTGAAAAAGCCGGCGTTAAAAAACCTGATACTCACCATCATAGCCATAGCTCTGGCGAAGCCCTTTCGCGTCAACGAAATCGCGTCCCGGTTGCCCGTGTCAGTCACGCATCAAAAGACGAAACAGAAACGGCTTCTTCGATTCTTGGCACGTGCCTTTCCAATAGGTGCGGTGATGCAGTGTTGGCTGGTCTTCGTGGTGAGGCGTGTCTGTCAACCCGGCACGGCGCGTCCGTTGATTTTAATTGATGAAACAAAGGCGCTTGGCGATTTCAAAGCGATTGTCGCCGCGGTGCCGTTTCGACAGCGTGCGATACCTATCTATTGGCACATCTATACCGACGCTGAGATTCAGCAGATGAGATATAAAAGCCATAATGAGATTATCCAACGTTTTTGCCTCACGGTCTATCGTCAGGCACGAAAGGCACTACTCCAAGCGTGTGAACCCACGTTGATATTCGACCGGGGGTTCGCCCGGGGTAGATATGTGATAAAGTTTCTCAAAGCAAAAGACATTCCGTTTGTGATGCGCGTGTGTCGCAACGTTTGCATCACCGTTTGGGGTCAGGTCAAAACAGTAGACCAACTCAATTCAGTCGGATTTTATCCACAGATTCTCTATCACCAAACCGAGCAGATTCAAATCAACCTGTATGTCGTGAGAGATGCGCGGTTTCGTGAACCCATGTATCTCATTTCAAGCCATCTGACGGGGCGTCAAATCCACCACTGTTATAAGCGGAGAATGCAGATTGAACATGGGTTTCGGGACATCAAAACCGGCTTTGGCTTTGGAACCCTTATTCTCAAGAAACCCACAAAAGCCCGAATCAATCTGTTATGGCTGTTGGCGTGTCTGAGTTATGGCTTACTTTTTATCTCCTATGAAAAATCCGGCGACCGGTGGGCTAAAGCATTCAACACAAACAAAAAGACCTATTCGCTGATTAACGTGATTAAGCGCGTCGTTGCTGATGCGTGGGTGGGGTGGTGTCTAAATCCCTTTTTCACCCTGCCCCTGTGTCAAGGAGATACCCTTCAACACACTTAACCACAAACATTCTCACAATCTTAACTGCTCAAAAACCGTCTATTCTCTACTCTTGAAAAACTGGGGGTAAATGAACCTAAAAAAAATGTTGGCACAAATTAAAATTTCTGTATAATATACGGCAGCAGGCTAGCATAATCGGTTTGGTTCATGTGAAAAGAAAGTGCAGTGCAGGCTTAGAGAAACCGAGTTTTTCCGAAAAAACTCGGTTTCTTTGTATTGTTTCCTAACATCAGCAATCAGTTTTATCCGAACCCGCTTTCGCCTCCGAGGGCACACAATTGCAAAACAAACGGAGCAGTAGAATAGAAAAGTCCTTCACGGTTCGCTCAATTGACCGAGGCTATCCCGAGCGATTCTGCTTGTTACCCTTGTTGTGTCTACACCCTCTGATATTGACACAAATATTAACGTTTGTTACTTTACCCCCCCCCCCCCCCCGATTCACGCTCGTTAAATACGCACTTCAAACAAAACAATCTCCACAGGCACCGGTGCCCTCGTCTGCTTGCCCCCGTACCCTGTCTCAAACAGAACGTCACGTTGCAGGCAGTCTCTGCTGGTACATCCATGCTCACCCCGCGTACAATTCCTGTCACATGCCGCTTGCGGATTCCCGATTCTCCAGTTTGCAAGCGACCCTGGAAATCCCCGCGCCCTCAATCCTATTGCAGTGCCAAGGCTCTGCCTATACCTCACCTGCACAAAACTGTTGATTTTAGTCTCATAAAATCTTACAGAGCTATGAATCTACGACAAGGGTGGAAGCATGAATCTTCCAATCTTCCACCCTTCTACTCAACAACCTGATTATACGCTCCAATCGAACCCCAATGAAAGGAATTTACGAAATGAGAAATCAATTTTTGAACGTTAAATCCCTCATGTTCCTATTCGGAATCGTTTTGTTAACTTGTGGAACGCAAGGCCTCAGTTACGGGCAGGCGGCCCCCACGGTTTTGCCCGGTGATGACGATACATCACTTAAGATTGAGTTTCCGGACGAGTGGGAATTTGGGGATTTTTCTGAAGCCTACTATGTTCAAGTGCGGAAAAAAACGCCTCAAGGTCCTTGGGGTTCAAAGTGCAATGTAGTAGACCTTCCCAGCATCCCCTTTGATCAGATTTTGCACTCTACCCTCGTTGTTACAATCTTTGGACTCGAACCCGGAACCACATATCAGGTGCGTTACAACAAAGATACTGGACGCCGGTTTTGTCCGGGTTTTGAGTCCCTCATCTCTGGTCCGTGGTCCGAGATTGGCGAGGGAACAACAAGCGGAGAACTATCGTCGGTCTGTCAAGTTGGGGATATTATCGCGCCTGGGGAGAGCTGTACTTACCCCGGCACCGATTACACATTTTCTATTTCCCACCGCTCTTTCTTTGGTGCACCATTAGAAGGAGGAGAATTCCGCGGCAGCTCCTTCACTAGCTTCGGTACCGATGAAGTGAAGATCAATGAAACTATCCAGGGTGTCCGGGTCAAATTTTACGCTAGGAAGCAAATCAATGGTATGTGGTTGATAGAGGCAGTGGAAGACGACGGTACGTTTCCACCGCCACCGGACTTAGTGGTTGAACAACCGACAGTCAGTCAAAGCACGTTAGCTCCCAGCGAGACTTTTACGCTGTCTGCCACGGTCAGAAATCAGGGTTCAGATAGGGCGGATTCGACGACGTTGCGCTACTACCGCTCGACCGATTCCAGAATTTCGCCGAGTGATACGGAAGTTGGGACAGACCGCGTTAGCCGCCTTGATGCGAATGAGAGTGGTGCTGAAAGTATTAGTCTCACAGCCCCGACCACTCCTGGGACGTATTATTACGGCGCGTGTGTAGACAGTGTTGCCGATGAGAGTCGTTCTGATAATAACTGTACCGCTGCAGTGAGTATCACAGTGGAGCAACCTCCTCCAGAACCGACGACAATCACTCTCATCTCAGGCGACAATCAGGCCGGCTTGACCGATGAACCGTTGCCCCGCCCCTTTGTCGTCAGAGTCCGCGATCAATACGGGGACCCAATGGAAGGAGTCACGGTGCATTTTACTGTCAGGGCAGGGAGGGGTTCGCTGGGTGATACAAGCGTAGAGACAGATTCCAACGGCTTGGCGCAAAGTCTCCTGACCCTTGGCAGCAATGCCGGCACAAACAGTGTCGAGGTAAGCGTCGAAGGCATCGCCCAAACCGTCACCTTTAACGCCGTCGCCGAACTATTTGAATTTGAGCTCTCCGTACCAGCGGGTATCAGCTTGATTCACGTCCCGCTGAAGGTGCGGACCGTTAATGACGTAGCCCAGACCATTGAATCAATTGCGGATCTCTACGACGCCCTCGGTGGTACGTCGTCCGTCAACGTCCTCATTACGTATGACTCGCAAGCTCAGGAGTGGCGCAGCTATGCCGACGCGAGAGACAGAGGCACTCCCGTTGACAAGATGTTGACCGATGACACAGGGGTTATAGCCACTATGAAAGTCCCGGTGGAGGTTCGACTGACTGGCGACGCGCTGGGGACCGACGGAAGCGGCACTATCACCATAAGCCAGGGGCTGAACGTTGTGGGGCTGCCGTTGAGAGATCCACACCTCACTCGTGTGAGTGATCTGCTCGCGCTCGATGGGATTTTAGGCAACGTCCCCGTGATTATCCTCGCCGATGGTGGGGAGTTCAAGTCGGTCGGACGGGCAGGTGATCCGGGTGATATTCCTCTCACTGGTGGGAGTGCCTTTATCATGACCGCTCAACAACCAGCCACAGTTACTATTTCTGGTGAGGCATGGACTAACACTTCCACAACAGCTGCCGCGCCATCGGTGGCAGACAGAGGTTGGGATACGACTCCTGTTTTAGCGTTGAGGGGTTCGATTGTTGACCAACATGCAGGCTTAAACGAGCCAGACTTCCCTGTGACCGTCAAGAACCTTTCAACCGGCAGGGCGTTCACCGGTAAGACTAAAGATGAAGGGGCGGGGTATCGGCTCACCTTTGTTGACATCGAAACGGGGCGAGCCGCTACGATTGGGGACACCCTTGAAATATCGGCGCAATCTCCCAACCCGTTTATCGGTGTGGAGCCGTTGCAGTATACAGTGACGGCTGAAGATGTAAGGCGCAGCCTAGTTCAGTTGCCAGAACTGGTTGCCTACGAGATACCCGCAGAGACCCAACTGTTAGCGAACTATCCGAATCCGTTCAACCCGGAGACATGGATACCCTATCGGTTGGCAAACGACACCGATGTGCAACTCTATATCTACGACATCAACGGTGCGTTGGTGCGCGAATTGGATCTGGGCTATCAGCGGGCGGGGTATTACACGGATCGGAGTTGTGCCGCGTATTGGGACGGCCGCAACGCATTGGGGGAGCGGATTGCGAGTGGTGTCTATTTCTACCAGTTGCGTACGGACTCGCTTTCGCAGATGCGGAAGATGGTCATTTTGAAATAGGAAAGGTGTTAATTTCGCCAATTAGCGGTAGACGGGGCATCCTGCCCCGCCCTATTCTGTTGCACGATTTCTTATTAACATGAGTGCATTATTTAATTCACATTTGTTAAAATATGCTTGACTTTCGTTACTCGATAGGGTATACTATAACCTGTTGGTGAGCAATATGGTAATTGCTCACAGTTTTTCGTCTTGCTCTCAATATCTTTGAAATAGACGTCAACTAGCGTTTTCTTCCTGAACGTCGGTATTGCCAGACCGTCTCCCTCACGGTCTGGCATTTTTTTTTGCTCATATCAAGACTGGGTGTGTTAAGCGTCAGTTGTTATTATTCTTCCCGCGTGTTCGATCATCTCGCTTAACACATCCAGATTAATATCCGCCCGGTTACGAAAACTAATGCTACTTTTTCCAATCTTGACTTTGCCGAGTCGGGGACCATAGAGTTCAGCCAAATAGGTTTTTCCTTCAACCGCATTGACATACGCACTAAAGTAATTTTTTTGCCGGGTCAACCCAATAATGAACCATTCGACTTGCGTCTTATCAGCACGCTGGTAGGAATAATTGCCGTATCCGATAATCTGCTGTTCGCTGCCACCCCAGAAAACACCTTCCCACATACAGCAGTCCCGATCTGGCAGCGCGGTCTTAATCAGCGTGTGAAGTTCCTCTAAAACCGCCCGAATATCTGGTGGTTGGCTTGCGATGTAATCATCAGGTGCGGATTCTACTCGTTTCATCTTATCCCTTTTCTGGTTGTCACATAAACTCTCATAAATCGGTGATATGTAACTACCCCTCGAACCGGTGTTTTTCTACTTCCTTCATCACAAGCTGGGAACCCAGCCCTGGTTTCGTTGGGAGCCGCAGATAGCCGTTTTCCACCTGCGGTGGATCGGTCAACAGGTCGTTACGCCACAGTGAATCCTGTTCATCATCGACATATTCCAAGACAAGCGCGTTAGGGATATTCGCCATCAGGTGAACACTGGCGAGTGTCGAGATGGCACTGTTCGGGTTGTGCGGCGAAACCTGCATGTAGTAACTCTCTGCCATAGCAGCGATCTTCTTCGTTTCTGCGATACCTCCCGCCCGGACTACATCAGGCATGATCATATCCACCGCCTGCGCGGCGATTAGGTCGCGGAATCCGAAGCGTGTGTAACGCCGTTCTCCAACGCAGACAGGTGTGTTCACCGCAGCAGTCACCTTTGCTAAGGCATCAATGTTTTCCGGTCCCACCGGCTCCTCGTAGAATAACAGTCCGATCTCCTCCAACCTGTTGCCTAAGCGAATCGCTGCACTCGTGGTATATCGCGCACCCACATCGGTCGCAATGTCTACCTCGTCCCCCACAGCCTCCCGACACCGCTGCATGTGTGCTAGCGCAATCCGTTCCTCGCTTAGAGTGATAGAGCAAGGGATATTGATCCGTTCCCCCGGTCGGGGTGTGCCACCGGGGAAATAAGCTTTAATAGCGGTGCACCCTTTCTCCGCCAAGCGAGCGCATTCCTCCGGCTCGCCCGCGTGGCTATAAAAACGCACGCTATCCCGACAGGATCCGCCCAGTAGGTTGTAGATCGGCTGGCCCACTGCCTGCCCCACGATGTCCCATAACGCAATCTCAATACCGCTGATTGCGGCAATCACTGCCCCTGTCTGCCCGATTTGTTGCAAGGCGTTATACAACAGATGGTAGATATATTCGATGTTAAATGGATCTTCTCCGATAACGAACCGGCTCAACTCCTCAATTGACTGCTTAATGATCGTGCCGCCGGGCCAATTCGTTGCGTCTCCTAGCCCTACCACACCCTCATCGGTGAATACCTGCACGAAGATCCACGGTGAAGGGATCTCGGTGTTGCGGTTTGACCGCACAAGATGTACTTTGACGTCAGTAATTTTCATGTAATTCTCCTTCCTACCTGCCAGCTTGACCAGGCCACTTGTATGGTCGTCCAAACGGTAAACCAAAGGGCTCTTCATAGGGTCGGAACGGCACCATATCCGCAATCTCCTGAAGTTCAGCGAGGATATCCGACGGCAGCTGTCCCGCTTCAACCGCACGCACGTTCTGTTCTACCTCCTCCACTGACCGTGCTCCCATCAAGACTGTGGAGATTTCAGGGGTTGCCACCATCATGCGGAGTGCAGCCTCCGGCAGCGACATCTCAATTTCAGCCAGAAATGCGTAAAGCCGCTGATACTGTTTCTGTCGCGGCGGGCTCAACCACGGTGCTCCCGTTTCTATTTCGGGATAGCGTTGTGAGAGGGCACCCTGTTGAAGCGGCGAACCGATGACAACGCCCATATCCCCTCGTTTGGCTTCAGGGAAGATCGCGATGGTCGCTTCCCGCCAGAGTAGGCTGTAGTTGAACGCCGTTAAAACGACATCGTAGTTTCCCGTTGCCATAATAAGCGGAAGCTGATAAGCAGTCGTGCCGCCGAGTCCGGTGAATCCGATGATTTTCTCCGCTTTCAATTCTTCCAACAGGTCACAGACAGGTCCGTGGAAATTGTCGTAGTCCGTCCACCAATCGTACTGACCGGGACGGTCGGGCTCATGAACTAATAGGACATCAATATAATCGCGTTTGAGTAACCGAAGGCTTTCATCAACCGACCGCCGCAAGAGATCCTTATCTTGTGGATTAAACGGCTGCGGACGGCCGCCGAGTTTCGTTGCGAGAAAGTACGGCTGCGTCACACCTTCGAGCGCGATACCCAAAACCTCTTCGCTGTCACGGTAACTAGGTGCTGTGTCCACATAGTTTACGCCGAGTTCAAGTGCACGGTGAACAGCGCGGCACCCTTCATCACGTCCACGATCACCCGCTCTGGAAACATACAGTCCCCCCATCCCCAGCACACTGACTTCAAGTCCCGTGCGACCAAGCGTTCGTTTTTCCATATTTCGTTCCTTTCGTACGGAACGCAGATCTGCGTTCTCTACAAAGCCTCGTAGAGGTTTAATTGTTGATCTATTCGTTTGTTTGCCCCATGTCCCATGCATCCAGGGACTTCACATCCACACTCCCACCGCGGCTAAATAGGGTCACACCGAGACTGTCGCTTCGGGTCGGATAGATGCGCTGTGTCACACACTGACGTCCATTGGCGAAAACTTCCAGTACCGAACGGTCTAGAAAGATACGCAACTTAAGCGATTCTCCGGGAGATAGCTCAAACGGTGCTTCTTGGGCAGTCACCACCCTCTTACTTTCAGGCACCCGCTTCGTCGCGCTTTCGTTACGATAGTAGATGTATCGTATGCTTTTGTCAAGACTGGACTTACCAATCTCTACGCTCAATGTCTTCGCGCTTGGGTTGTACACGACGGAGGTCTGTTCTTCCCCCTCCGGTGAACAACGGACCTTCACGCCAAACTCAACGCCATCCACTGGGTCAACCTCCACAGCCAGTTCCAGACAATCCCCACTTACATCGTCAAGTTTCAGCTCCGAATCGGCGGTCAGATGGATGTTCTCGTGATGACGGTGATTCTGCCGCAGCACCTCCAGTTCAGGAACAGGTTCAATTGCCAAACTGTTATCTTCGGCTAACGACAAGATCCGTGGCACGGTCATCACTCCAGACCAACCGGAGGAACGCTCAGCTTCCGACGTTCTCGTCTCGCGAATCCAGTCAAAGAAGATACGACGTCCATTCCTATCCAACAGAGTGATCCCGCCTCCGAGGTGCCCGCCGGGCCAACTCATGCGAGCGTATCGCTCCGGGTAAAGACGATCATCTTCGTATTGACCGAGGTAATATTGGGTTCCCTGCAGATGACTGCAAAACAGCAACATGTGTTTATCCCCTAGCGGGAAGAAATTTGGGACAGCGCAATCCTCATCCGCCTCGGTCCAACGCCGATTCGATTTGTAGAATGGGTGCAGATACTCCCAATCGACCATATCAGGAGACTTAAACAGATAGGCGGTATCACCTCCCGCCGGATCGCGACTGCCGCATAACACATACCAAAAGTCGCCGTGCTTCCAAGCGCACGGATCGTAGACACGGTATTTCCCGTAGTCCGGATCGTCCGGTTTTGGGACCGGTATAACGGGGTTCGCAGGGTGCTTAGTCCACTGGATTAAATCCGGATCCTCGCTCGTAGCGATACATGTCCCTTCAGGGACACCGTGATAAACCAGCGTGGGTACGCCATCATTAATCACCGCACCGCCACTGAAACAACCGTCCCGGTCGGGACCGCCCAACGTCGGCGTCAACGCAATCGGATGGTGTGTCCAATGCACAAGGTCTGGACTCGATGCGTGCCCCCACTGAATCCATTTCCAGTAGGCACCGTCGGGGTTATGCTGGTAGAAAATATGGTATCTGCCGTTCCAAAAGAGGGGTCCATTGATGTCGTTCATCCAAGCCCACGGCGGCGTGAAATGATACGCGGGTCGATGGGGGTCCTTCTGGAACTTCTCTCTCAGCTTCTGTGCACCTCGGATGAGTTGTTCGGTCTTTTCGATTTGGTCAGTCATTATGCGTTCACTCCTTTCTTACTTCTGGCGATTCTTCACGAAACCCTGATGCCCGGTATCGAAAGTTGTTCTGAACCAACACCGCCTATTACTTCCGTATCACCTATGACTTCGATTTGGCGTTCATATAGCAGGAAGTTGGGGATAGGAAGTGGATCCACGTGCAAGAGCTCACTTGGGTCATCTTTTACCTGTTTTCTCAGTTCCATAAGCAAACGGCCCAAAGCGTTAACCCCAATTAGTGTATTCTTATCCACCGGCTTAGCACCCCAAAAGTCATCCCGTCTCGATTGTTCTACTATCGGGAGATTTGCGGTTTCCAGCAATAATTCGCTGAACGAATCCCAATTCTGGGCAAGTTTCACTTGTAAACACCAGCGCATAATTTTGACTCGAACTGCGTCCCAATCGGGACGGGAGTTTTGCCGATAGGGTTTGCCCTTCATCTTTGCCGTCATTGGGCTTTTCTGTTCTATAATCAGGCGTTGAACGTCTGGAATATGTGGAAAACGGCAAGCCTGGTACAACGCCTCGGACGTGCGAATCTTGATGTCGTTGACAACTAGTGGAAAGCCGCCGGCCATGTTGGACAAGCCACCGTATTTTTCTTTGGTTTTGAGGAAAACAGCGGAGTCGGCGCGGTGATGCGTCCGCAGCTGATAATAACCTGGGCTGCTGGTTGCAGAGTTCATTGTAGTTCCTTCTGTTGGTCGCTTACATGCCATCACCCTATTTTTTAGAGTGTTTCCTTATCCATACGCCCCACGCGGGTGTTCGCCGAGCAGCTCTCGCTGCCGGGGGCTGCATCGGTCGAGAATGTCGCGGGACAGGCTGTAATTGAGAAAGGGCCAAAATCGCTGTGCGACAAACCGGCGGGCATAACTTGGAACGACCGACAGTCGGGTGCGGTCCGTCCGGTTCGGTGCTCCACGATGCCACATCTGATTACTATACAAGATGCAATCCCCGGCGTTGCAGGTAAGGGATACAGGTCCTTGACCCCGCCAATACGGCGGATCGCCGTCTTCCGGCGTCGGTTGCCGACAGGCGCGATGACTGCCGGGGACGACCTCCGTGGGGCCCAATTCCATCGGGACATCCACAACATAATAATGGCAATTGATTGTATTGATGATGGGAGGATATTCCACGTCGTCGCTGACATCTGCCGGTCGCTGCAGGTAAATTTCGTCAGAATGAAATCTTGATACCTCATTCCCTGTAAACATCCGGTGCCCCTGTAACCCAATGATGTGCATCCGCTCGCCAAAGATACGTTCCATCAGGGTATAGATAGGCTCGTTCAGCAGCAGATCTACAAAATCCATCCCTTTTTCAAACAAGCGTACTAGTGAATTTGAGCCATAACCGACGGAGGGTTCAAACCCGGCGATACGCTCACAAAAGTGCTCAACCGCTGTAGCGGGCAGCGCATCGGGGATAATGATATAGCCTACGTCAACCAGTCGCGCTTCCCATTGAGAAAGCTGATCTTCGCTCGGTTTGTCGGTATTCAGTGGCAGGGTTTCAATCTGTTCAAATCGGCTCCGTGGGGATACGGTGGCTGCTTTTTGCATATCGATCTCCTTTCAAATCTAAAACCTGTGCAAAATTAAATACCCGTCTGCTCATTTCACTGGTAGCGTTCTTCGGGGTGGAACCGGTGATCGCCGAGCACCTGAAGCAGACGCTCACTTGCGCCTTCGAGGATGTGTTCCGGCATCTTGTAGTTGACGTAAGCATTGTAACGCGGAAAGGGCCATCTCCTACCGTACTGCTGTTGAAGCAAATAACGAACCCGGCCCGACCGGTTAGGAGTCCCGCGGTGCCAGCATTGTGGGTCGTGGAGATAGATATCGCCGGCCTTGCAAAATACCGAAACCGGTTCGTGCCCTTCAAATATCGGCGTCTCTGTTTTCGGCGGATTTCTACCCGAATAATGGCTGACAGGAACGTATTGTGTCGGACCATGTTCAATTGAATCAATGTCTGTCAGCGGCACCTGCACGGTGAGCCACTGCACCGGCAGATCTATGCGTGGATCGTGACGGGGTACGTCGTCGGGAAGTGGGAAAAATAGGGCGTCATCTACGTGCCACTGGTCTATTGCGTTGGTGTCGTCAGTCCGCAGGACGTTCATGCCGCACTGCTGGAAGCCCTTGCCAAAAATTGCCTCCATCAGACTAAAAATCGGCTCACGAATCAGCAGATCGCAGAAGATTCGATCCAGTTCGTTGGTGTGTCTAAGAATGAAGTTCCTCTGAACGTAGCCGCCGTTTATGGCTTCCGGATCGACAAACAGCGCATCCGTTTTCTCACGTAGTGCCGTTACTTCGTGGGGTTCAAGTACCCCCGGAATCAACGTAAATCCGTTCTGCCTGAAATCGCGGATAATTTCAGCGGTCCGTTCTTCGCTGAAAGGCTCTCCTGTGTTGATCGGTGTTTGATTCAAGGGATTATCCTCCTACCGTTCCTCTATATATCCCGAAAGTTGAAGGGAGACTGCAAACTGGAGCGTTTATTTACGGGCGACTCCCGTGTATCGCACTTCGGAGTGGAAGCGCAGATCGCCGTGCACTTCAAGCAGGCGTCGATCTGCATCTTCAAGGAGATGTTCCGGCATTCTGTACTGGATGTAAGCGTTGTAACGCCGAAATGCCCATGCTGGACCGTACTGCTGCTGAAGCAGATAGCGATAGCGACCCGACCGGTTCGGTGTCCCACGATGCCAGCATTGTGGATTGTGCAGATAGATGTCACCCGCCTTGCAAAGCACCGAAACGGGACCGCGCCCTTCAAATGTTGGCGTGTCTGTTTTGGGCGGATTTCTGCCCGAATAATGGCTGACGGGAACATACTGCGTGGGTCCACATTCAATCGAATCGATGTCTGCCAGCGCAATCTGTACCGTCAACCACATGATTGGGATATCGATGCGTGGATCGTATCGAGGAACGTCATCGGGCAGCGCGTGGAACAGATCGTTATCTACATGCCAACGGTCGATCGTTTGGGTGTGATCATTGCGCAACACTTGGTTGCCGCACTGCTGGAAGTTCTTGCCAAAGATCACCTCCATCAGACTGAAAATTGGCTCGCGCACCAGCAGATCGCAGAAGATCCGTTCCAATTCATTGGGATTCCAAACAATGAAGTGGTTTTCGCGCAGATAACCGTTCTCAACTGTTTCGGGGTCATCGAACAGTTCGTCGGTCTTCTCACGAAGTGCTTTCGTTTCATCTTTTTCGAGTACGTCCGGAATCAATACAAACCCATCTCGCTTAAACTCACGGATGATTTCGCGGGTCCGTTCTTCACTGAAAGGCGTTCCGTTTTGAATCGGTGTTTGATTCAAGTGAGTATCCTCCTTTGCGGAAGGATTCAAATGATATGGGGCGAACCTTGCGGAGATTTTATGGGGTCGCAAGGTGGGATTTCTGTACTGTTCGGTATCATAGCAAAGTTCGGGCAATTCCGCAACGAAAAAAGGTTTCCGCGCGGGAACTTCAATTTTCTCTCTTGACCTTGTTTCGGTTTCATCCTAATATAAATTTGAATTTCAAAATTTTATTGATAGGGATCCGTCTTGGATGCAACCCGAAGGAGGACAAATATTATGAAAGCTGCTGTGCTATATGAAATCAATACACCACTGAAAATCGAGGAATTTGATCTGCCGGATACAGGACCCAATCAGGTACGGGTGCGGATCGTTGCCAGCGGCGTCTGCCATTCCGATTGGCACGTCGTCAAGGGCGATTGGCCCCACATCCCGATACCGACCATCTTGGGTCACGAGGGAGCAGGTGTTGTCGAAGAGGTAGGAACGCAAGTTACCGGGGTTCGTGAAGGGGATCACGTTATTTTGTCGTGGAAGCGAAGTTGCGGCTATTGCGAGATGTGTCAGAAAGGGTTTCCCACCCTGTGCGAACTTCCACCTGATAGTTCCACACTCCCCCGATTCCCCGGCAATCAGAGAACAATGGAAAAGATGGCAGGTCTGGGGACCTTTGGCACACATGCGCTGGTGCCTCAAGATGCGGTTGTTTCCATAGATAAAGATATGCCCTTCGCGCAGGCGGCACTGATTGGATGTGGTGTCATGACAGGGGTGGGTGCAGCCATCAATACCGCTCAAGTGCAGGGTGGAAGTTCAGTGGCGGTCTTTGGTTGTGGCGGCGTAGGACTCAACTGCATTCAGGGCGCAGCGATTGCGGGTGCCGAGCCGATCATTGCGGTAGATGTCCGAGATAATAAGTTGGAGATGGCAAAGCGTTTTGGCGCGACCCACACGGTCAACGCCTCTCAGGAGGACGCTGTCGCTCGGATTCAGGAACTCAGCGGCGGTCCCGGTGTCCACTATGCTTTTGAAGCGATTGGAATCACGGGCGAGCCGTTCCTTCAAGCTATCCAATGCACCCGCAGACGCGGCATCACTGTTTTCGTCGGTCATGCGCCCGAAGGCACACCCGTAGCGTTGGACGCCCGGATGTTGATGCACGAGAAAACGGTTATCGGTTCCTACTACGGTTCCGCACGTCCCCATGTAGACTTTCCGCGTCTGATTCGTCTCTACAAGGCAGGGAAGTTAAATCTGGACGAGTTAGTGACGCGAACGTATCCGTTAGAGAGAGTCAACGAGGCGTTTGAAGTGTTGGCGAGAGGAGAGGTCGCGCGCAGTGTATTGATGTTTGATTAAGCATTTCAGCATCGTGGTTTTTGCGCTGAGGTGAGGATCGCAGGCATCGGAATCTTCACAATCCTGTCCTTTTCATAAGCGGCAGCTGCCTTGATGACTGCCGCGTGAATGTTGACCAATGCCTCCTTGGATTGGGCGCGGAGCAGTCCGCCGGTGCGTGCTGTCCCTTTGTAGAATGCAACAAAGAGGTCATCGGGTGAAGAAAGCCGCCATATCTGTTGAATCTCTTTAATCGAAGGATTGGTAAAGCCGATTGTCCGTAAGGTTCGTTCACTTTCGGCGGGATCGCTGAAACGGAAAAAGGGCGGACCTTTAGGCAGTGAAACGTTAGGGTCGCCGTAGGTTTCGATCGCCTGAAGCATAATCTGAAATCCGATCGCGGTTTCGGGGACTGCCCAGACGGTGAAGCCAATCCGTCCACCGGGGCGGAGGACACGATACGCTTCTGTCAAGGCTTGCTCAGGGTTGCCGAAGTGTAATAACCCGAAGTTGATCGCAACTGCATCAAAACTGTTATCGGTAAAGGGCAACGCCTCTGCATCCCCTTCACAGAAGTCGATATCTGGATACTCTTTCCGCGCTTGGGCGAGCATCGCGGTTGAGAAATCGATCCCAACAACCCGCAGCCCTTTTCTGACACCCGCCTGCGCGACGTTACCCGCACCGGTTGCTACATCTAGCAATCGCGTTGTGTCGCCCCTCTGGACAGTGGATAGAAGTGGTTCAATAGTTTGACTGGTGAGGCGTGTCCAAAAATTGTGATACGACCACGCGCTTCTCTCCCATGCGGTGTGTTCAAACGTCCAGAATGGATCAGGGTGCGGGTTGCTTGTCATGGTGAGCGTGACGGATCGAACTAAAATGCACTGTGTGATGTTGTCAACGGACACCACCGAGAGGTCAAGAGGTGATCAAACAAAACGTTTGTCGCTTCAGACGTGCCAATCTGTTTCAACGCAAACGTCGCATGGAAACGCACATACCGATTCTCATCGTTTAACGTGTCTATCAGCGCGGGCACCGCAGCTTCAGCGGCGGGTCCGAGCCGAGCTAACGCCCGTGCTGCGTTATCGCGAATCCAATAATGTGGGTCGCGCAGTAGGTCGATCAGCGCAGGAACCGTGTTCTGAGCGGGTTGACCGATAAGCCCCAATGCCTCCGTCGCATGACGGCGCACCCACGCAGATTCATCCCGCAAAGCCTGAGTGAGCGAATTGACTGCTTCTTGAGCGGAGTCCCCAATATCGCCGAGAGCATAAGCCGCACTCGCACGAATTGACTCATTTTCATGCTGTAGCACATCTACCAATGCAGGCACTGCCGGTCTCCCGATCGCGCTCAATGCATAGGTTGCGTGTCGGAAACTCTCGGTCTCTGACCCGGAACTGCCTGTATCCTCCGATGCCTCCTGCCATATCTCAATCAACGCTGGCACTGCTGCTGCCCCCACCATCCCCAATTCGTATGCCGCATTAAGACGAACCACTTCATCTTTATCCCCCAAAGCCGCAATCAACGCGGGGAGATCCTTTTCAGCCAACCCCGTCTCTTCCGTTGCACCGTTCTGCTTCCCATAAAACCAATTCCAGAGGCTTTGCCACATAGCTTCAGGTCCTGAAACCTCGCCATTGAGCGAACCCCACGCCGAGTCCGCACTGTTCCAAGAAGGTGTCTTCGGCTCATCAAGTCGGGTAAAGAGGAACTTCAGCATGTGACGCTTTTTGTCGCTCTGATTCGCCATCGCCCGGTGCCAGAGGTCATAGTGCACCAGCGTCACTGTGCCAGCCTCCCCACAGAGAGCCAATTCCGGCTGAGCGTGCGCGCTTTCGTGCGTCTCATAATATTGCGTTGCGGGAAGCACCGCTGTCGGTCCCATATCTTCGGTGGTATCTTGGGGATAGTAAAATCCCATCATCCAACGACATCGGTGCCGCCGTATCTGCTCGTCTCCTTCGTAGGAGTCTTTATGGAAATTTTGTCCGGTACTCCCCGGCGAATTGAAGTGGCAATAGCGATGTGAGTGCATGACATAATTCGGACCGAGCGCATTGGTCAAAGCACCGTGAACCGCAGGATCCGAAAAGACCTGCTGGATCTCAGGGATGAGGGGCAGCAGGTTATTCCCCAAATTCCCCTGACTCTCGAACATATCTTCGACCTGCTGGAAAATCGTTTGGTGGAAGTTGGCAGGGAAGTCGGGCTGCACCTTGATATAGCCATCAATGATGAAGCGACGCATCTCTTCGTCGTTGAGGAGGTATTCTTGATTTTCCATCGGTTTTCCTTTCATGTTGTTGTGAGCGGCTAGGTTTTCTGAAAATGATCGTCGTCATGGCTCATGTTAAGAGATCGTGCAACAGAAACCGAGTTTTTTCTTGAAAACTTGGTTTCTCTGCGTGCTTTGCGGTTTCTTTTTATTATGAGCCCCGCAGGTCGGGCACCAATGAACTATAGTGACTTTCATAATTATTTGAACACTGTGGGAGGGGTTTTCAACCCCGATTATACGGATACCTCTGATTTTGCAGGTGGACTTAGAAGGTTTCCCTCCCACAAGGCGGCTCTCCTACAATGCCCACTGGAGAAACGTCTACTTATTTTTAGAATTTACTATAATTACATTTCACGCTTCACGTTTCACTCTCGATCTTTGACCGGAGAGCATATCAACAATTACAAACTAGCACTATCTGGTCATAAAGATGTCACTAATTTCGTAGAGATCTTGAGGCGTTGCCGTACAAACTGTGATACGGAATCGATGCCCATATTGAGGAGCACTGTGATGAAAATCAGAAAAATTGCCTTATCGATCTGGTCATCGGAAATCGCGCTGTCGATATAGAAACCCAGCGTGTAGATACCGAGGATACCGAGGATAGCCGACTCTCGCATCATCACCTCCCAGCGGTAAAACAGGAACGCGAGGAACTGTCCGTATACGCGTGGCAAGATTTCAAACAGGTATCGGTCTATCCGCCTCTGAGGAGCATCTATCCGCAGTGGCACCAAATCGGCGTTGTTGCTGCACAGGAAGCCAAGAATCGCTCCGTTATGCAGGAGAATCGCACAGACTGCCGGGAGCATAGACGGTCCCCAGAGTTGTACAAGGATATACGCGAGGATGTACTCCGGCGTGGTGCGGATAACAATCAGTCCATAGTGCGAAATCCGACCCGCAATCTTCCCTGAAAAATGCCGGCAGGCGAAGGGAAAACTGAGCAGCGCAAATATACCCGTCCCTACCAACACAACCTGCGTCAGCACCACTGTATTCCATATCCCTTCCCATGCCTCTTGGACAAAAATCTCGCTTACCCAGTTCACGATCGGTTCCCACGCAAATGAGATCTCGTACGTGCCATCGAGGACGCCCTCCCGGCGCATAGGCCACGGGAGGAGGTCATAGGTGAAAAAGCGAACGATATTTTCCCACGATACCGTGATTGTCCTTGATAGCAACACAAACGATGCCACAATATAGAGTGGAACAAGACGTGGCTTGAGCCAGTACCTGAGCGAGGCAATCAAGATATAGAACACATAGAGCAGCGCCCAAGCCTCCGAGTATATGCCTTCGCGAAACGCGGTCTCAAGATGGAATCCGAGCGTCGGCAGTCCGATAAACCCAAGAATGGCACTGGAACGTAGGGCGCACTCGAAACGGTAGCCGGTATAGTGTTTGGTGTCGGCATAGATGATGGGAAGGATGCCGTAGACAAAGCGGCTCAAACCTCCAGATGCTTTAGGAACGCCCTCCAGTGGACGCCGATCCGACTCTTGGATAATCTCTGCGTATACCTTCGCAAAGATGCCAGCGTAGGGAATTGCGATGGCGAGCACACCGCAGGTTGGGTTGAGTCCAACAATGGGGAGGAAGATGAAAGCCCAGAAAATCTCATGAATGGCGCGGATAAACGCGCAAAACAACCTGACAGGGGTAAAACGGAAGGCGAAAGCCAAACCGATGCCAAGTACTACAGCAAAAAAAATACCACAGAAGGCGAAGACCACTGTGTTGAGCAGCGCAAGTTTCAAATTCCAGAGGGAGGTAACATCCGGGGTAATTATACCCCAAGCCATTCGACTCAGTTCTGTCCAAGGGTGTAGCGTAGAGATTTCAAGGTCCGCCAACAGGAGGGCTATCAGGGCAATCGCAACGAAGAACAGACTGGTTTTTAACATGGTGATAGTATACCCCTTGGAAGGTTTTGACTTCAAAGGGGTTTTCCGTTCCGATACAGTTCCCTAAGCATCGTTTGCGTCACCTCTCCGGTTGGCAAATCGAATTGAATCTCCCCATCGCTCAGTCCGACTATCCGCTGTGCAAACTTTAGGGCAAATTCCACCGCGTGTAGTGACACCACAACGGTTTCTGTATTCTGAATAATGATTTCCATCACCGTGCCCGCTTGATGGGGGTCCACTGAGGCTATCGGTTCGTCTGCCAACAAGATATCCTCTCCGCGGTAAATCGCACGCGCAACAGCGACCCGCTGCTGCTGTCCGCCAGACATTGCCCCAACCTTTTCAAAGAGTTTCTCCTCCATGCCCAGTGCGTACAGGATGGGAGCGATTTCCTGCAACACCTTCTTCTGCGGCTTAATTAGGTTCAAGAGGTTGTGGAATGTGGAATACTGATCAAGCCGTCCAGTATAGATATTGTGGAAAGCAGAGAGCTGCGGCACTAAGGCATAGTGCTGATCCACGAATGCAGACTGGTTCGCAACGCTATTGTAGAGTCTACGCAGCAAGGTCGTTTTGCCGGCGCCACTCGGACCAACCAATGCAACCTTTTCTCCTCTGTCAATTTGCAGGGTGATATTTTTTAGAACAATGTTATCTTCGTAGGCTACACTTTCTGCAGCCAAGTTAAACAGTTTGGTGTTGGGAGATGACTTCATATTCTAGAAATTGAAAATGAAACTTGAAGAATTCGTCCTTATCAAATGCGGGGACTTGTGCCCCCTGTTTTTCGTGTGATGTACGGATAAACGTAATGTTAGCGTGGGAGCGAGACCTCATTCGGAACCACAATTTCCCCGGAGATAATTTTCGCTCTCAGTGATTCGACGGTTGCTATAATTTCGTCCGAAAGTTCGGATCGGTTGTGTTCATCAAGCGCGTAATCGACGCCGCCATCTGCGAGTCCTTGGTATCGGACGCCTCCCATAAAGGTGCCGTCGATGGTTTCGCTGATGACTCCGTAGACAGAGCTCTCAATCTGTTTGACCATGCTTGTCAGGACCGTCCCCGGTGCGAGGTGATTGCCGTTGGAGTCAACCCAAATGACATATTTCCCCTGTTCTTGGGCGGCTTCGAGTATGCCCAGACCGGAACCACCCGCAACGTTGTAAATGACATCGACGCCGCTCTCGTATTGGGCTAACGCTATCTCTTTTGCCTTGTCCGGCTGGTTGAAACCGCTTGTATCCAAGCTGATATGTTCTATGGAGACAACCGCATCTGGATTGACGGCGTGGACTCCAGCGACGTAGCCGGCTTCAAATTCTCGTAATAAGGGCACGTCCACCCCGCCGATATAGCCAACCTTACCGCTCTTCGATTTTAACCCGGCAATCGCCCCGACCAGAAATGAGCCTTCATTTGCCTTATAGTTGAGGCTCGCGACATTGGGAAGATCAAGCGCGACATCAACAATTGCAAATTTGACATCGGGGAAGTCAGGGGCTACGCGCGACAGCGGTTCTCCCATTTGGACACCTGCGGTTATAATCAAATCCGAATTTTGAGCTGCCTCTCTGAACAGTATTTCTATCAATACCGGGTCGCTCCGCTGTCCGATAACCTCGTTGAGGTGGATTTGTAGTTTTGCCTCAGCGCGTTTGACGCCGAAATGGAGGGTGTCGCAGTACCCTGAGTCCCCGATGCAATCGTCGGGATATATCATGGTGACACGGATCGGTGCAGTCTCCGCTTCGCTCGGTGGTTGGATGAGTTCCTGAACTAAGTCACAACTACAGAGTAAAAGTATTCCTAACATCCAGAAGGGGTATTTTCTCAAGATGCTAAAGCTTGTCATATCTGCTCCTTTGTGGTTATGCGAATCGGCATCCGTTTCACTTGGTATTTCAGAAAAGATGAATTACTGATAGAACTTACGCAGTTGAACGCTCAAATCAACAGGAACACGTGAGATTCACTTTTTTGGGCTAAGAGAGAAAATTGTAGATTATAGACTGTCATACGCGGCGTTCAATGCGCCCCCTGCCTTAGATGCCAGTTGGTGGTGACGCTTCTCCAGTTCCCGGAGGTAGTTAGCCTGCGTTAGCCTAGAATTGCTTATCCCATTTTGCGGTGTTGTAACGGTTGTCGTTATTTTTTGGGTTGGACTCTGGCAGCTTCAGTACAACTGTGTATATGAGAGTCGCAATCAGAAAGTTGATAAAGTTATATTCAGTGCATTTGGGTAGATTCATAGCCCCTATTATAACCTATTTTCTGACCAAGTGCGTAAATCCTAACTGAATTAATCCACAACTGCAAATGAGATTAAACCGAACAAAAATAACGTTTTCGCACTTCCTTGAAATGTTAGCATAAATGCCAGATTATCGCAAGGTTTATGGTGTACGCTATTGTGATTTTGTGGGACAGATCCTCATCAAGCAGTACGCCCATCAACGACCTCCAGCGTCATCTTCAAATACGCGACCGCTTGCTCACGGGATACGGTTGGAAAGTCATCAAGGAACTTGTTAAGCGAGTCTCCTGCTGTTAGATGCTGAATCAAACTCTCAACCGGAACGCGGGTGCCAGCAAAAACTAGGGCACCATTCATCACTTTTGGGTTACGTGAAACAATATGTTCTTTTTTCATTGTGAAATTCTCCTTGAATTTGATATGGGTGCTCCTTAATTTCTTTCATCATCAGATGCTGGAGGATGTCTACAGATCGGAGGTGAAATCCGTGAATCTAATATAATCCGGAATGGAGGTATCAGCGTACCAGATTTTATCAACTCCGGGGGGAAGGCCATTCGGATAGGCCTTCCGTATCTCGGTGAGCATTATGTTTGTACTCATAAGGGCAAAATCAGAGCTCTCAATAAGAAGTACCGTCGTCTTTCCAATACCTTGATATTTCGCGAGTTTCTTCGTCTTTCTATCGCACTGCGCCTTGATGCGGCTGGGAAGAGTGTTATCTTCGGTTGGAAAACGGGCAAAGAAAAGACCCGAAGGGAAATTAATTTTCTTGTCCACATGAAGTTCAAAGGGAATGCCAGGAACGTTGTCAAGAACATGGTGCCCGTCCGCTAAGTGTGGTGCATCTTGGATAATCCAGTTCTTGAGTACTTGACGAATTGTCTTCCAGTCTTGCTTTGTGGTAACGGCGCCATACTTAAGCGTGACATATAGGTGAAACGGAAGTTGGTTGGAAAGCTTCTGCTCAAGGCCATCAATGACTTTCATGAACCAATCATCATTGCGACGTTGATTTGGGAGTGTGTCAATACTTGTGTGCTCAATTGCCAAGGGACCAGCAATTGCATCTATGTCGGGAGAATCTCGATTCTCGTTATCTGGACGGCAATCAACCTTGAGGTCTGGATAGCCATTCTTCCTTAGATGAGTTACAAACTCATCAATGACATCGCTATCTGTCATATTTCTCATAACACATAGGTTCCTTTCTGAAATTCCACCCAATAATTTCGGGAGGAACTCAAGATTACCTCCGCGTGGGATAAGCAGGTCCTGATAGCTTTCAAACCAAAGAAATCTGTAACCGTGTCTGTGGTTTGGGCAATGAAAATGAAACAACTGAGTTTAGTAGTGGGTTTCTCTACTAATTTACCAGGATTTCAGAGCAGGTCACGTCTTCAACTCTGTCGTGCTATGCCAATTCGAGAAAAGCCTCCTCTCCACTCTGTTGGGTGTTAGGTGTTTACACAAAGAATTGCTTTCCAGAAAGGTTGGACCATGAAAGGGATTTGACTGCCTTTACGGCTTTCACTTGTTTAACACCTTTTACCGGTTTTACCTGTTTCACGCCTTTTACAGGCTTCACGCGTTTAACAGGTTTAACCGGACCACCATTAGCATCAGAAGTGAAAAAGACACATTTTCCCGCCTTATCTCTTACCCAGCCATCCTCAAACCAGCCGAGGTGTCTGCCTGAAAATGAATAAACAGCATTACCAGATAGGAAAGCCACAGGCTTACCTGAGAACAAATAGATGTGTTGTCCATCTGCCATATACGCAATAGGCCTACCTGATTTGTCGTAAAAATCTATTGCCATGTTCTTTTCTCCTTGTACCTAATTCTTGATTAAACAGATTTTCCCGCATCACAAAATATCATAGGTATTATACAGAATTTTGTCTCACAAAAACAAACTTAGATGACGCGCAGATCAAAATTGACACTGACATCACGGGTGAGTATGTTGGTCACAGGGGAGGCGGCGAGCGTCTCCTGCCAATTGTAGATATTATCGCTTACCGTAACAACCTCAAAAGTGAAGAGGTAATTGGTCTAAACCTCGTATCGGACATCTATCTTGCCAGTCACCACTTCAAAGATGAGGGATTGACGGTATTCTTTGAGAAGTTCAATTTTTCGCTGCTCCGCGAATATCAGTTCGTCAATCTGTCCCGTCTTGCGATCAAGGAAGTTGGCGATTTGGACTTGTTCTTGTTTAGGTGGTATCTGTTTGGTTTTACGGTCTAGGAAGTTGGCGATTTGAGTTTGTTCACCAAGTGGTGGTACAACGCAAGTAATGTTAGAAACATCATCTACTGTAACAGCATCATAAGTGGTTCCGGTCGCAACGACATATAATTCAGTACGTACGACCTCAAGCAAATATTTAGCATAGCGGCATTCAAGTTGATTTATTCGGGGGCGTATTGCACATAAACCACGACCGATCCCGTATTCTTGATTTGCGATGTTGATGGCTCCTACGGGTGCACGGACTGACAGTAAAATATCACCGGGGCTCGCGTGTTTTCTTGCTGTTGGACAATAGATTTTCGGTGTCGGATGGTGTGGACCAAAATCAGCGTTGCCTTGAAGAAAAGGGGTGCCTAGGGAATCACTGTTGTATTCCTTCGAAGGTGGTGATTGACCCATGTTTAAGTCCACAACATACTTCAATCGCTTCACCTCAAAATGTACTGGTATCTCCCCAATCCACTCCACACCACTCTCTTTATACTCAGGATAACGCCTCATAATACCAACACCTCACTCAATAGGCCTAGGACCTGTGCACTTCAGCCCCGATTTTATCGGGATTCAAAGCAATTTGTAGTAGCGCAATTCATTGCGCGTCACGACGAGCGATAAATCGCCCTGCTACAAACCTAAAGCCTTGCTTTAGTTGCCCGTTTCTTAATCCCAATAAATCGGGGATTCACCGGGCACGAAGGGATTTATGGTGCGACAATAAATTGCCTAAGTCCTATAGGTTGCTTGGTTTGCTTATCCGCGCCCTCCGCTAAATCCATTTAATCCGTGATTCAGACAATGGGTACATGTCGCCCCTCTGGGGCTTGGCAGAAGGCCCCTATCGCCCGGCTATAAACATATCGCCCCTCTGGGGCTAAATGCACGCTTCACGCTTTACGACGCTGCAAATTCTTTAATCCAGAGTCTCCCCGATAAGATTGGGAGGCAAGGACCTGATTCAGACAATAATTATGAACATCCCTCAAGTAACTCGGTAAACTCCAGCAGACAGGTTTGGATTGTTGATAAGAGACTCCCTTAGCTTACGCTTAGAGAATCTATCAATCCCTTATAATCCCAACCTCAATAGCAGTATCAAAGATAGGTTTGTACATAGCGTTATCGGCGGGGATGAACCGATTCCTCGGAAAAGCGTTAAGTATGGCTGGTTCCGTGATGTCGAGAAGGGCTTGCTGAACCTTTTTGATGAATCCTTCACCATAAGTTTCTTCCACACTGCCGCGAATTGTCCAGTTATAGTCTGGGTACGAGGGCGTGCGCCAGATGACCTGCACCTTTTTTGGATCCACCTTGCCAGCCTCGACCTCCTTCAGCCAAACCTTGAAATTCATCGCCCCGACCTCATAGCTACCGGCTTGAACCAGAGCGAGGGTTTTGGAGTGGTCCCCGCTGAAGCCGACACGCTTAAAAACCTCACGCGGTGCCTTCCCCCCAAATGCCTCTCGGATGAAATGTTCGGGCATTAGGCGTCCTGAAGTGGATCCCTTAGAACCGAAAGTGAATGTCTTGTCAGCGATGGCTTTCGGGAATTCTTCAGAAAATGACAGTCCCGTACTCGTATTGGCGATGAAATAACTGATAAAGTCGGGATCTTCTGCACCTTGCGCGATAGCGACCGAGTTCGGAACTGCGATCCGGGCTTGGACGCCTGACAACCCACCAAACCAAGCCAATTGGACTTCGTTGTTCTTGAACGCCTGAACCGATGCACTATAGGATTTCACAGGTATGTACTTCACCGTGATACCCAACTTCTCCGAAAGGTAATCGGCTATCTTGCCGAAACGCTCTTGCAGTCGAGTGGTATCCTGATCCGGGATAGCGGTGAACGTAAAATCGGCACCCCGTGCCGATACAGTGAATAGGGTAGCAACTAACAATAATGTAACGAATTGATGACATACTTTCAAAACAGATTTCATTTGAATAATTTCCTTTCCAATAACTTGGCTCATGTTAAGTAATAGTGCAAGGGAAACTGTAGGGAACAACGATCGTTGTTCCCTACTGAGATGCGTAAGTCCTAAAAATTATAAATAGTGTAAAGATTAATCCGGTCGCTTGTACCGTTATCAAAGCCAACGTATTCTGTTACCCAATGGAGATACTCTATACCGAGCGTAAAATGCCCGAAGACCGACTGCACTGCGCCGTACACGGCATAGTTCAGATCTCTGCCGCCATCGTTCAGATCGGCATCATCGGCGTCATCCATTGCGATACCGGCATGTAGGACATTTTTGTAACGTTCAGTCTTGGTGGTGGTCCAACTCAACTGTGCGAACCCACCCATTGCGTGAATCTCCGCGCCGGTTGTGGTATTGATACCCTGAAGAATGCCTCCTCGGACATCGCTCAGGTTTTTCCCTGTCCACCCTTCAGCGGTGAGTGTGAGGCGATCTTGGTAAAGTGGCAGTTTAACATCTACACCGACCACACTACTCTGAAACGCATCTTCTTCAGTGCCGCTGAGGGGAGCGTCTAATTCCTCCCACGCCTGATGCCCCCATGCCCCAATCTCAAGCGGCTGAGATGCGCCATCATCTGTTTTCCAGAGAGGTAGACGTAGGGCGAGGCGTCCTTGCAACGTCGGCAATCCAGAAACTTCGCCGTCGGGCACCCCATTTTTATCGAGGTCTTTCCGGTCAATAGCGTTGGTCAGTCCGGCTGCACCCTGTATAAGCAGTTGGCTCGCGCCAATCGGTAGGGTGTACTGTGCGCGGGTCTGTGGACGCCGGTCCGCCAGATTTCCTGTTCCCCACATTAACATATCAGCATTCACGGATGGGTAAAGCGGCGAAATCAGGTCGGAGGTCTGCCCTGCGAGCAGGAGGAAATTCCCCCACTGGAGTTTTGCCCAAGCGTGCCGCATCCGGAACATATTCCGCGAATCCGATGCAGGACCACCGTAGAAATCGACCTCAATACGCCCGGTGAGTTTGGGGGAACCGATCGCCTCTACTTCGCCACCGCCCAAGTTCAAACCGAAGCGGGTCATACGGGTATAGAGCGTGAATTCGCTCTGATTTTCTGGGGCAGCGCCGGGGGCACTGGGATCTTCAGAGCGCACGAAAGCCGGAATTTGCGTATCGCTCATCCGTGAAGTATTATAAGCCATATCCATGCGCAGGAAACCGTAAAATTGAATGTCTGATCCTTTCTGGGTCTGCCCTGCAAACACGGCTGTAGAGCCTATCAATAGTAGGAGAAATGAAGTTATACTAACATTTCTCCATAAGTGTTCTGTCATTAATTATCACCTTTCAAATTGTGAATTTTATCGGAAACTGATGACGTTTCCGAATATGAGTTTACGGATTACGTGCATCGGACTTGGAGAATCGATACGCACGTCCACGATCAAATTACAACCATCGGATTATCTTATCATATCTGACTATAAAAAATCAAAGCGAATTATGCTATCAACGATCATAAATTGCACCGTTGTGTGATTGACATCATGACAGAATGTTTCATTTGTGCTTGTGACACAAATAGCAGCTATAAGAGTAGGGAAATCCCACACATTATTACCCTCGCTGGCAGCGACAAAAATCCCTTGACTTTAACTTACCCCTCATGTATGATGTCCCAATCTCAGGTGACGGGCAAAGGATTTAATCTATGAAAATTATCGCCGTTGATCCCTTTTACCTCAAAATGCCGCAGATTACCGAGGCAGCGGACGGTACACAGGACACACTTGTCGTGCGTATCCAGACGGACGAGGGAATCACCGGGTGGGGGGAATGCGATGCCTCGCCGCTTGTGTCGTTAGCGGCGTATTGCTGCCCAATGTCACATGGGAACATCATCAATATTCGTGAATCTTTAATTGGGGAAACGCTTGATAGCCCCAGCGATGTGGTCCAACTGCATCAAAAAGCGTTGCGTAACGGACTTGACATTCAGCAGATCCATCACGCCTATAGTGGTGCAGACATCGCCTTATGGGACGTCGTCGGGCAGAAGTTAGGCGAGCCGATCTATCGCCTCCTTGAACCTCAGAGCCAAAGCCATTCCAAGCTGCCGTATGCCTCTGTCCTCTTTGGCGACACCTCCGAAGAAACCTATCAGATTGCAGTACAGTTGCGCGAGCAGGGGTATCGTGCTGCAAAGTTCGGGTGGGGACCGATGGGGCAGTTTGGTGAGGAGAACGATGTCGTTCTGGTTCGTGCAGCACGCGAAGGTATGGGGGAAGACGCCCAGATTATGATCGATGCCGGTGTCGTCTGGGGCGATGACTATGAAACAGCTTACGCCCGCACGAAACGGTTTGCACAGTTTTCGCCCACATGGCTGGAAGAGCCGCTCGCTCCCGACGCGATCGAAGCATATATGGGGTTATCAAAGCGGAATCCGCCGGTGCCAATCGCTGCGGGTGAAGGATCTGGAACGTATCGTATGGCAGAAGACCTTATCCTGCATGGCGGGATTCAGTTTGTGCAGATCGATGTCGGACGTATCGGCGGCATCACAGCGGCTTTCCGTGTGCGACAACTTGCCGAACAGCACGGGGTTCAGTATGTGAATCACACCTTCAAAAGCCATTTGAGCCTCGCCGCTTCGCTGCATGTGTTTGCGACCAATGAATCGTTCGATCTGTTGGAGTATCCGGCTGCGGGTTCGGAGCTATCTCAACGGTTGACGATTGAGCGACTAAAAGTTGGATCTGATGGAAAAGTGGCGTTGACGGGTAAACCGGGGCTAGGTGTGAGCGTTGATACGGAAACGATGGGTACATATTTAGCTCCTGTGCAGATTCAGGTTGGTAACGAGATTGTTTTTGAGCCGGTCGAGCCCTGATGTTACCCTGCACGGCGCGAACTTACTTGACTTAATTTAGCAATGGAGAAGAAGACAATGGAGAAGAAGACAATCCAGAAGTATCTAGGTCCCTTGGTTTTAAGCCTTATTGTTACCTGTGTAATTTTCGTTTCCTGCGGGGATGAGGGAGAAGTGGTAACACCTGAGCCACCCGTCCCGCAACAACCGTCACCGGGTGAACAGATACCTGAACCATCTGCCGAACAGCAACCGCAACCGGTCGAACAGCAGCCACAACCACAACCGGAACCACCGCGAATTGAACAGATGCCGCAGCCACAACCGGAGCCAGAGCCACCGGCTGCCCTTCCGGGACTGCCTGATGACATAGCAGGATATGAGGGATGGCTGAAGTTGAACGCCCAACCGATCCCTCCCGCACCGGGCGGCGACCCACATAATGGAACCAAAAATGTCTATGTCAACCAAACGCGTGAGAAGATTGCTCCGAATGGTCAGCAGCAGTTTCCTTATCCGGATGGTACGATTGTGGTGAAGGAAGCAACCCGCCCGGGCAGAGACTTTATTGGACTGGTCGCAGTGATGTGGAAGGAAGCAGGAGGTAATCCCGCCTTTGGGGACTGGAGATTTGAGGAATTTACGCGAAACGCTCCCGACGCAGAGTTCGGCTTGCTTGCTAAAGGAGGGGCCTGCACAGGCTGCCACTCAGGAGTTGCTGCTACGGACTTTGTGTTCGTACCACTCGAATGATAAGCGATAGGCAGATCAAGATCTCTGTTTTTCATGCTTTAGTTATACATAACGCAAGTTGCTAGTCATTGAAAACCATTGATTTTCTTGTAGGGGCGGGGGCTCTCCGCCTGTCAAGTGCTCTCTTTCGCTCCAGCGGAGCGATATGTCTATAGAACGGTGATAAGGGGCAATCCCTGCGCTCCAGAGGAGCGCGATGTGTATAGCAAGAGCGAATCACCACAATCCAAAGCCCCAGCGGGGCGATATGTGTATAGCAGACATGGTAAAACCAACCCTAAAGCCCCAGCGGGGCGACATGTGGGGGGATGCACTATAAATCGAGAAAAACCTTACACGGCGATCTGATAGGTAATCTTAGTAAATTTGGTCATTTCTAGCAGTTGTCGAGTATGGAAACTCGACCTACAAGTTATCTGGCAACTTACGTTATACGTTAAGGAGGTTATCAATTGATCTACAGGTATCATTTCGGATTTTTGGTCTTTTTACTCAGCGCGTTATTGGTTGCTTCTTTCGTCTCTGATAGCATAGCGCGCCCGGAATTTGCAGCGATGGAAGACAAGGAGTGTATCTTCTGCCACCTCGATCCGGCGGGTGGCGGACCGCGCAACGCGATTGGGCAGGTTTATGAAGATAACTACTTTGAGTTTCCTGAAGATTTCGATCCGGAAGCAATTATGGAGAAGGCGGAAGAGGTTCGCCAAAGACTCACAACAGCGGTCAACATTCGTACCGCTTATATCAAAACCGCCCATGTCGATCTCGAAGGACGCGCAAGAGCCACCTGTACCTCTTGCCATTCATCCGTTGATAGCTTCCTTCTGATGCAGGGCGAGTTGACTGTCAACGCACAAGCCTCGGACAAACTCAGACTGACCCTCTCCAACAATATGGGGGCGACCCTCAATATGTTTGCGACGGTTGACGCTGTCCCCAAACACCTTTACGTCAAAGTGGGGCAATTCCGCGTTCCCTTTGGTCTTAAACAGAGAGACCACAATATCTTGGTACGTCAGGGGTATAATCTCGGATCACATAAACGGGATGTCGGCATTGAGGTTGGGGGCGCGTACGGCAAGGTGTTCTACAATGCTGCCGTGGTCAACGGAAATCGGAGTGCTGGACAGGCCGCAGATAGCAACCAACATAAAGGGGTGGTTGCAACTGCCGGCAGTACGCTAGGGCCCGTCCGGGGAGGTGTCTCCTTTCTCCTTGATAGAGATCGAGATCTAGATCGTGAAATGACAGCTGGAGCGTTTTTAACTGCTGCCCTCAAAAATCTCACCCTCGAAGGCGAGTTCAATTTCGGAGGTAGTTACGGCGACGATGAGAATATCGGCTTCAGCGATGATGACATCACATCCAAAGGTTACTATTTCGGTGCGAAGTATCGCGTGATGCCGGAACTAGTGCTCTCCGGTCGTTACGGGCTGTTTGATCCGGATCGCACACTCAAAGGGGATGGAAGCCAGCGTGTGACGCTTACTGCGCGATATATCTTTATGCAAAATGGTTCCCTTGAGCTACTCTATTGGCTCAACATTGCAAATGATGGCCGTGACACAACGAGCACTGACCGGCAGCTTGAGGGTACAGATCAGCTCATCTTGATGTCGCATTTTTGGTTCTAGCGTATTTTTTATTTTGTCTACAGGGGAGAGATAGGATGTCTACTGCAACCAGTACCATATTTGGCATTGTTTTTCTTGTTTTGGGCAATGCTTCCGTGTTTTTGATGTATAAACTGTGGGGGTATCCCTTTGACCATGAAACCCGTACCAGTGCCGCGCCGAAATCGCTGATGTTTGTCCACCGCGCTATCGGCTATGCGTATCTAATCCTTTACATCTTCATGATGTGGCACATGGTGCCCCGACTGTGGAATTATCAAGTTGAACTCCCGCCGCGTACTGTTGCCCACCTGATGCTTGGGATCACAATCGGCGTTTTACTGCTGGTTAAAATTTCGATTCTCCGCTTCTTCCGACACTTTGAGGAAGCGATGCCTTATATCGGGACAGGGCTCTTGATATGTACCTATCTGCTAATTGGTCTCTCCGTACCCTTCACATTGCGGGAAAGTGCCCTGCGGGTCAAGGGCAATATATTCAGCGATGCTAGCCTCCAACGGACACACGCACGACTAGAGATGGCAGGATTGCCGTCCGATGCGCCACTTGATAAGCTGGCATCGAGGCGGAAACTGCGTGAAGGACAGGACGTGCTGTTGAGGAAGTGCGTTCAGTGCCACGATTTGCGAACTATCCTAGCGCGTCCACGCACTCCGCCGGATTGGGTACGGACGGTGGATCGGATGGCGATCAAGCCGATGATAGGGGAGCCGATTACCCAAGAAGATCAGTGGACGGTGTCTGCATATCTGATCGCTATCACGCCCGAACTGCAAGTTTCAGCGAAAGAGCAGCGGAAGCAGCAGATGCAGGCAAGCCGAGCACAAAACGCATTAGCCGTTTTGACAAATCCGGATGAGGTAGCAGATGAGGTGATTGTAAATCCCGATGAAGTAGTTGTGAATCCAGATGAGGCAATTGTAAATCCCGATGAAGTAATTGTGAATCCCGATGAGGTGATTGTGAATCCCGATGAGGTTGAGGAGACCGGTGAAACGCCGGCTGAAGATGCCTATGACCCGGAGGCTGCGAGGGAGTTGTTTGAAATTACCTGCTCACTCTGCCATGACCTTTCCGACGTTGATAATGTCCCACCGACATCGGAGGCGGAGACCACGGAGCTTATCGCTCGGATGATCGATAACGGACTTTTCATCGAAGAGGAGGATATCAAGACCATCGCTCGGTATCTGAACGAAACCTATGTGAATCCGTAAGGTAGCTAGGGCGTGTTAACATGTGTGTGAGGCGTGTCCGTAATTCATTGATAAGTACCCAATCGTAGGGGCGAGGTTGCCTCGCCCAACGGATTGGGCACCCCAACCCCTACAGGTTGCTGTTCAGCTATTCCTGCTTCCCGCTTCAGTTGGGTTGGGTGTTGGGTTTCACGGTTCCCGTTCAACCCAACCTACGTGACATCAAATGTCAACAGAGTCTAGGGAATACCATATTTTAAATTTTCCGCTGAAAGGTTAGGTTGTCCTTACGATCGATTGCTCTCCAACTCGGTCATCATCCGCAGATTCAGCAGATGGGTCATAGTGCCTCCCGCCGCTGGAATTAATCGTCCTGTGTCGTATATCTTCATCGCAGCGATGGCGGCATAGGCGATATCTTCTGGCTTGCCCGGTCTAACCATAAAGACGTACCCCTTCTTTGATGCTTCCTCGTAGTCTGGGATACGAACCCGCGACAGATCTGTGTCAATAACCCCCGCCTCTATGCCGTTGACCTTGATCCCCTCTTCAGCCAATCGTCCTGCGTAGACCTTCATATCCATCTCCAAGCCCGCTTTGGAGATGCAGTAAGCAGCACGATTATCAGACGCAAGCGAGTCTGAAATGGATAGGGTATAAACAATACACCCACGAATCCCCTCGGCAATCATGTAATTCGCAACCCGTTGCGTCAAAAAGTGCGGTGCTTTGAGATTGGTCTTGATGAGGGTATCGAAATCTTCTTCAGATTCTTCGAGGATGTCGGCGATCCGGGTAATGCCCGCATTGTTGACCAGAATATCGACCCTGCCAAAGGCGTCCACCGCCGTATCGAGCAATTGCTGATGCTGCGCAAGGTCGCTGACATCCGCTTGCAAAATGACCGCCTTTCGCCCGAGTTTTTCAATTGCGCCCTTGACTTCCTCCGCCGCTTCACGATTGTGGTTATAATTAACAAGGACATCCGTCCCCTGCCGTGCGAGTTCAATGGCAATCGCCCTGCCAATCCCTCGACTTGAACCGGTAACAATCGCGCTTTTGCCCTCCAGTGAAATGTCTGTTGCGAAAAATCCGAGATCTTGCTCTGATGACATACTATCCTCCTGTTTTACCCTTTACGTTTTCTCGCAGCGGCAAATTTTCCTTCTTGTTTTTTCTGTCTGTCGCGGGAATTTAGCTCCGATTTCACATCTGCAGACCGATAGTAAATTCGTAGCGGCGTCCCGCTAAATCCGAATGCCTCACGGATACCGTTCACCAGATAGGCTTCGTAATGGGGCTGGATTTTATCTGCATGGCGAGCAAAAAGTAAAAAGGTCGGTGGCTGGGTCTTAATCTGTGTCATATATTTCAGAGAGGGACGCACATTTCCAGAGCGCGGGGGTTGGTGGGCATTTTTGAGATGTGCAAGCAGGTTGTTTAACTCATGCGTGGGGACACTCGTCGAATACTCACGATGGATGGCGAGTGTGAGGTCGAGCAGCTTCATCACACGCAAATCCGTAACCGCTGAAACAAAGAGCAACGGGACATAGAATAGCTGTGGCATTTGGCGTCGAATTGAGTCGACGAACTTATTAAAGGTGGAATTATCTTTCGCGATTAAGTCCCATTTGTTGACTGCTAAGATGCACGGTTTGCCCTGTCTGGCGATGTAACTGCCAATAGTTTTATCTTGATGCGCAATTTCGCGGGTAGCATCAACGACAAGCCATGAAACATCGCTTTTGCGAATGCTACGGATGGCACGTTGGACGGTCCATTGTTCCAGCTGGCTATTGATGGTAGATTTCCTACGCATCCCTGCGGTGTCAATTAACTCAAACGGCACCGCGTCATGGGTAAAGCTGATATTTACGGCGTCGCGCGTTGTACCGGGACGCTCATCGACAATCATCCGATCCTCGCCGAGGATTGCGTTGATGAGAGATGATTTGCCTGCATTCGGACGACCAACGATGGAAATTTTAATCGGTTCGGTAACAGCATCGGGATTTTCGGTCTCTGCTTCCGGCATGGCGAACACAACTTCGTCAAGAAGAATATTAATTCCCATGTTCTGCGCGCACGAGATAAAGAAGGGTTCACCGAGCGCGAGTTGGTAAAACTCCGTCCCCTCGGTCTCTAACCGAGCGTTATCCGCTTTATTGACGACGACAAAAATCTCTTTATCTGTTTTTCTCAGCATGTCTGCGATCGACAGATCTTGCGGCATAATTCCGGTCTGTGCGTCAACGACAAACAGGATAACTCTCGCTTCCTTCAAAGCCACTTCGACCTGCCACTGGACGCTGTTGATAAGGAGATCCTCTGGATCGAGGTCTAAACCGCCGGTATCCACAATGGTAAAATGACCATCACCCGACTCGATATCGGCATAAATCCGGTCTCGCGTCACACCCGGCTGATCGTGGACGACAGCGATCCGCTCCTTCGCAATCAGATTGAAGAGGGAAGATTTCCCTACGTTGGGTCTTCCGACGATCGCTACAATTGGTTGTGCCATGAGTTATCCTCTCTTCCCTTAGTGAACAAAGCCGCTCCGTCGTAGGTCTTGCAAAATAAAGTGCTCAATGGATGTTTGGTGATTCATACGAATATAAGTCACGCCACGATTCAGGCAATAGCGTTTCAAGTTCTCACAAAAAGCGTTCAATCGCTTGGTGTAACTCGCGATTGCCCCTTCATTAACGGTAATTTCTTTAGCCTGTCCTGTCTCTGCGTCCGCTAACTGCAACTCACCCGAAAGGCGTGGGTGTATTTCTTCATCACTGAGGAGATGAATGAGCGTTAAGTCGAAACTTCGCGATAGGAGTCGCTTAATGGTTGTCTCATAACCGTCCATACCCCAAAAATCGGAGATGATAATTCCAACGCCGGGCCCCTTTATTTTGGTGAGGAAGCGTTGCAAGCACGTTGTCAGATGTGTTTCTCCACCCTTGGCAATTCCTTCAATGGCTTGTGATAGCTTTGGAAATTGCGCTTTTCCGTACATGGAGGATACGATGGGGGTCAGTTGATCTGAGAACGTATAGACGGAGACGCGATCAAAACTGATTAAACCGATATAACTCAGTGCCGCAGCAATCCGTTTGGCGCACTCTAGTTTCGTAGGCTGTCCGAAATCCATCGACATACTGTTATCGATCAGGATGAAGACTGGGAGGTCCTCTTCTGCGTTGAACAATTTAAGGAAGAGCCGATCCAGTCGGGCATAGACGTTCCAATCGATGTGGCGTAAATCATCACCAAGTTCGTAGGTGCGATAATCTGCAAATTCAACGCTCGCGCCCCGGTTGAGGCTGCGTCGTTCGCCTTTGAACTTTCCCCGAAATACGTTTTCGGAACGAATTTGGAGGCGAGTAATCTGTTTGAGAAACTTGGCATCTAAAAGGGGCATTGGCTTTCTATATATAGTGAATTCTAGTGCGCCGTGTAAATAGTGATTAAGAGTGTCCCGATAATCGGGACTGGGATTGTCGGAATATCCCATACGCACCTATCTTAGGTAGGCACGTCAAAAGTGCTGAAACGGGGAAACCCGATGCCGAACTTAGCATGATAGGAAAAGGTGATTGATACTGAAATATCCTAAGTTAGATGGTCATCAGCGTAAGATGTGCATGAGCAAAGCTGTATTGCTTGAAGCCCAAGTCCTCATGGCTTTACACTTGGCGATAACGTATGGATTCGCTGGAAACAGCGACAGCAGTGAGGTAGTGGCTCACAACTGATTGAAAGCACGTTATATCGGGGAATATAGACCGATTTTAGAATTCGTTACTATATCCGACCTCCTCGACATGCCCTCTAACGAGGGATTAAAGGGATAAAAGGGACTCTAAACACATCTATTGTTTGAATCATTGGAAACACGGGATTGGCTAAGTTGGACGCTTGGTAGGTTCATCCTAACAGACGCCCAATAGGTCAACGGAGTCGCCATATTACCCTAAGTATGGAGTCAAAAAAGGCTTTATGCAGTGTTTAACACCTATCCTCAAGAGATAAGTTATCAGTAATGATAACGAAACTCAACAGGGAGAAGGGGGAAGGGCGACAGGTTAGGTAACTTGAAGTGTGAAATTAGGGATATGAACATATCTCGTTTTAAGGTTTCATAGATTAAAGTCTCCTAACTGGAGAGCCGTGTGATGTGAAAGCATCACGCACGGTTCGGAGAGGGGGATACGGATTCCGTGTTATGCGGAACACTCGGTCTCTACTCTACAAAATAAAGAGACATTAAAAGTAGTAGGCACACGTCGTGTGCCGTAACTCCGCGAACAAGGTTCCTGACCTCGCTCATTCACAGTATCTAATTAATTCTAAAATCTACCATATAAACGAATTAAGAACGACTGAGGTTGTCATTGGTCGTTGCAACACCGTACTATTTTACCAGACCGTTGCTTAAACTGCCAGACAAATGTCTTGAGCATGAAAGATTTCCCTTGTCCTGTCACGCTTTCCACCATACCAAAGTCGTTTGAGAGTTGCTGCGATAATAGATCTCTCCTCTTTATCAACCTTAATTTTGACTTGCAACTACCTATAAAATGTGGTATATTTTCCGAACCTTTTTGCAGCAAGTCCGAAAAAAGACGGGCGTAGCATGGCCCGGTTAATTTATTCCGACCGAAGAAATCCGGGAGGGTGGAGTTTAAATCCTTTCCGCTTTGCTTTCTTTGCCTTTTGTATGCGCCCGTAGCTCAGTTGGATAGAGCACCTGACTTCTAATCAGGTGGTCGCAGGTTCGAATCCTGCCGGGCGTACCAAACCCTTTACGGTGGGTGTAGCTCAGTCGGTAGAGCGCTTGACTGTGGATCAAGTGGTCGTGGGTTCAAATCCCATCATCCACCCTTTTTTTCGGGGCGTAGCGCAGCCCGGTTAGCGCGTCTGCTTTGGGAGCAGAAGGTCGGAGGTTCGAATCCTCTCGCCCCGATTTATTACAAAGGCGAAGTAACTTTTGTGATATGGAGGGAGTAGCCCGTTTAGCCCGCTCCGATGGGTGAATCGGAGAGGTAGTAGTTTTGAATCCCCTCGGCTCGATTCGTAGATTGACAATCCTACTATAATAAGGGTTATGATTTTAATCCTGCTGTAATAAAGTTAGCAAAATGCGTCCGTAGTTCAATTGGATAGAGCAATAGACTTCGGATCTATAAGTTGGGGGTTCGAGTCCCTCCGGGCGCGCTTTTCTTCTGCGCCGTTAGCTCAACCAGGCAGAGCATCTGACTCTTAATCAGGCGGTTGAAGGTTCGATTCCTTCACGGCGCACCATTTTGATGTGGGCGGGTGTTGGAACCGGTAGACAAGATAGATTTAGGATCTATTGGGGTTATCCCCGTGAGGGTTCGAGTCCCTCCTCGCCCACCAAACGCCTTTTTTGATATAATCTGGAGGTTTACTTGAAGGTTGAAGTTGAAAAGCTGGGAAACAGTCAGGTACGTTTACGCATCGAAATTTCCGCTGAAGAAGTGAGCCAAGAGCTTGAGCGTAATTGCCAGGATTTGCGAACCAAGGTGTCAGTTCCCGGCTTTCGCAAAGGAAAAGTTCCCCTTAGTATTCTTAAATCACGATTTGCAGAGCACATCAAAGCTGAAGCCATCCAAAATCTCGTCCCACCTGCCTATGAACAGGCTTTGATTTCTGAACGGCTGATTCCCCTCGGCAACCTTGAGCTTTCGCCACCCATGCACCAGATGGAACTTAAGGATGGTCAGCCACTTGTTTTTGAAGCAACACTTGATATCAAACCTGATTTTGCCCTCCCAACATACGAAGATTTAACCATTGATAAATCACCGCCCAATGTTCCTCGTGAGGAAGTGGATGAATATGTTCAGCGGTTGCAGGAACAGTTCGCGACCTACATTCCGATTGAAGTAGACCGCCCTGTCGAGGAGAGCGACTCCGTCCGGATTGACTGGGAGTGCCTTGTCGCCGGCGTGCCAATCACCGATGGAAGCAAACAGGATGCGGATGTCGACATTGGCAAGGGGATGCTGCTGCCAGTGGTTGAATCTGAGGTCATTGGTATGCGTGTGGATGAGACCCGGCAAGTTGAAATGGATTTCGATGATGATCATGAAAATCCTGAGCTTGCTGGCAAACATGCCCTATTTAACGTAACGCTCCGAGCAATCACAGAGAAACAGCTGCCGTCCCTTGATGATGAATTCGCAAAGGATCTGGAATACGAAAACTATGATCAATTGAAGGGGGCGATTTGGAATAATCTTGTTGAGGAGCAGAAGGCAATCCACAGTAATCGTCAGCGGGAAGATATCCTTCAACAATTAATCGAAAAAACGGCGGTTGAAATTCCTGAATCTATTGTTGATCAGCATGTGCAGCAAACGGTCCAAAACATTCTCCAACGATTAAGGCAAGAAGGACAAACTCCTGAGCAAGCAGGCATAGACATGACAAAGTTGCCGACCGAATTGCGTGAAGATGCAATCAAGCAAACGAAGCAGGCGTGGATGTTTGATGTCATTGCCGAACGTGAAAATATTAGAGTCACGGACGATGAGTTGGATATGGAGATTCGGCGCATCGCCGAACAGCAAAATCAGGACCCTCAAAAATATGCGAGTTTGTTGAGGGAGAGCAATCGTTTGGAGGAGTTTCGAGACACGCTGCGGAATGATAAGGTTTACCGTCTTCTGATTCAACGTGCTTCTGCCAGACAGTCTCTGATTATTTGATAATAAAAAAACTATTCCGTCAGGATTTGAGGAGAGATTTTAGCATGAACCTTGTTCCAATTGTTGTGGAACAAACAAGTCGCGGCGAGCGCTCTTACGATATTTACTCGCGGTTGTTGAAAGATCGAATCATTATGGTTGGTTCGGTAATTGATGATAGCGTTGCGAACAGTGTCATGGCTCAGATGCTCTTTTTAGAGAGCGATAATCCCGACGCGGATATTGTGCTTTACTTAAATACGTTGGGTGGATCGGTGCCGGCTGGGTTAGCAATCTATGACACGATGCAGTATATCAGGCCTGATGTGCAAACTTGGTGCGTCGGGCAAGCCTACAGCATGGGCGCGGTCTTGCTTGCCGGTGGCACAAGTGGAAAACGGTATGCCTTGCCACACTCCACCACCCTCATTCATCAACCTATGACCAGAGGTATTAGTGGTCAGGCGTCTGACATTGATATTCATGCGAAAGAGATTCTTCGGACTCGCGAAGAGCTATACGCCATCTTAGCAGAGCACACGGGACAATCAACGGATAAAATTGAGGTGGATGCAGACCGCGATTTTTACATGACAGCCCAAGAGGCACTCGAGTATGGTATTATTGATTCAATTGCTTCCCGCCGGTCTGCTGAAGAAGTTGGGCGTGATGCCTAATGTGTATTGACGTCAAACGATTCACACATGCATAAAGTGATATTGTAGCCGTTATTGAACAGATTTGGAGATTTTTATGCAGGACATTATTGATGCCCAGCGGTGTTCCTTTTGCGATAAGAGCCAAGAGGAAGTGCGCAAACTCATTGCAAGCCCTATTGGATCTGGTGTTTACGTTTGTGATGAGTGTGTTGAACTATGCAACGATATTTTAGCCGATTTGTATGGGATAGAAGAGGAGGAAGAATACACTGAAATTTCAGATTCCTTATCTCTCCCGCATCCTTCTGAAATTAAGGCACAGCTTGATAAATATGTAATTGGTCAGGATGATGCAAAGAAAATTCTTTCTGTTGCTGTATACAATCACTACAAAAAACTACAATTTCATACAGATTCAGATGTCGAGCTAGAAAAAAGTAATATCCTGTTGATTGGTCCGACAGGCACAGGCAAAACTCTTTTGGCACAAACCTTAGCACGGATTTTAAATGTGCCTTTCGCTATCACCGATGCAACAACACTAACAGAAGCCGGATATGTGGGTGAAGATGTTGAAAATATTATCTTGAAGTTAGTACAAGCTGCAGAAGGTGATATCGCACGTGCAGAGCAAGGAATTATTTATATTGACGAGATTGACAAGATCAGCCGTAAATCCGAAAATCCCTCGATTACGAGAGATGTTTCAGGAGAAGGTGTTCAGCAAGCTTTGTTGAAAATCTTGGAAGGAAAAACAGCGAATGTTCCCCCGCAGGGAGGTCGAAAACACCCGCATCAAGAATTGATTGAGGTGGATACTTCAAAGGTTTTGTTTATATGCGGTGGTACATTTGTGGGGCTTGATAAGATTATCGAACAGCGTACTGGACACCAAGGGTTAGGCTTTGGATCCTCGGTTCAAGCGAAGAGCGAAAGAAAGATCCACGAAACCCTCTTACAGGTTGCTCCGAAGGATTTAATTCAGTACGGCTTCATCCCGGAGTTTGTCGGGCGCCTGCCTGTCGCTGCGGTGCTGCATGACCTTGACGAATCAGCTTTAACCCAGATTTTGACCGAGCCTCAAAATGCTCTTATAAAGCAATATACCCAACTGCTTCATTATGATAAGGTGTCTCTGCATGTTGCGGAAGATGCTATCAGAGCTATTGCCCAAGAAGCAATAAGGCGTGAAACGGGCGCAAGAGGGTTAAGGGCAATCTTGGAAAACTTGATGCTAGATATCATGTATGAAATACCATCTTCTCCTAAACTGGTCAAAGAGTGTATTATCACAGCGGAGGCTATTTTAGAAAATAAACAGCCTGTACTAGTTTATGAGGACGAACAAGAAGCTTTAACTGCCTAGCAAATTAATAAATGGGCGAATTACGTATCACGCATTATGTTTTACGTTCAAGGAGTTCATTATGAACCAAGATTCGACCAAAGATCGTCAGACTAATGAAAAAGATGATCAGACTGATGAAGTTGTTATACTTCCGGTTATTCCTACCCCCGGAAAAGTTTTCTTTCCCCGTATAAGTACCCCTTTAAATGTGATTCGCAAGATGGGAGTCCGGGCAACAAAATACGCCGTGCAAGCAAATCAGGATGTGCTGTTGCTCAATCAAAAGGACAAAGACGAGGAAGACCCGGGCCCCGATGGCTTTTATCGTGTTGGTACAGCCACAAGCATTGCAGATTCTTATGATCCACGCGATGGAAGCATTCGGATTGCGATTGAAGGCTATAGCCGCGCAATCGTGCTACGCTGCTTTGAAACGGATGGTTTTCTGCAAGCAGAGGTGAAAATTGTTCACGAGGAATTGGGACAATCCAACCAAGCAAAATCATTGATGGAAACAGCGATCTCAGTCTTTGAGGAGTATGTCAAAGGAAATCGCCAAACGCCTGAAGAAGCTATGATGGTTGTCCAAAAAGAGGATGAACCGGGTCATCTTGCGGATTCAATTGCTAGCTTCACCAGTATGGAGGCGGAGAGGTTGCAAGGGGTATTGGACGAGATTAACCCGATTAAGCGACTTCAGATTGTTGTCGAATTGCTTCAGGAAGATTTGGAGCTTTTCAAATTGGACGATAAAATCAATACGCAGGTGCGTAAGTCCGTTGAGCGGACGCATCGGGAGTTCTATCTTCAGGAAAAGATGAAAGCTATCCAGAAAGAACTCGGTCGAGGGGAGGAACAGGGGGACGTTGATGAGCTGCGGGAACAAATTGAAGCAGCAGGTATGACCGAGGAAGCGCAAGAAAAAGCTTTGAAAGAGCTCGACCGATTACAGCAGATGCCGCCGATGTCTGCAGAATCGGGTGTCATCCGCACCTATATTGACTGGCTCCTCACCTTACCGTGGGACAAACAGACGGAGTGCGAAATCGACTTAGAGGGAGCGGAGAAAATACTGAACGATGACCATTATGGTCTCGAAAAACCGAAAGAACGAATCCTTGAATACCTTGCTGTACTCCAATTGGTCAAGAAACTCAAAGGTCCCATTCTCTGTTTTGTCGGTCCTCCCGGGGTCGGAAAAACCTCATTGGGTCAGTCAATTGCCAGAGCAACCGGGCGGAACTTCGTCCGCATGTCTTTGGGAGGCGTTCGGGACGAAGCCGAAATCCGTGGGCATCGCCGGACTTACATCGGATCTTTGCCGGGCAGAATTATTCAGGGACTTCGGGATGCAAAATCGAAAAACCCACTTTTCCTCCTAGACGAAATCGACAAGATGAGCATGGACTTCCGGGGCGATCCGGCATCGGCGCTGCTTGAAGTGCTTGATCCGGAGCAAAATGGAACTTTTCGTGACCACTACTTGGATGTAGCGTTCGATCTCTCGGAGATTATGTTTATAACCACCGCAAACACACGGGAACCAATCCCACCCGCGCTGGAAGACCGTATGGAGATTATCGAACTCCCCGGCTACACGGAATACGAAAAACACAAAATCGCCAATCTATTCTTGATACCCAAGCAGATTGAAGCCCATGGACTTAAGGAGGAGAACCTCAAATTCTCGGACGCTGCAACTTTTGACATCATTCACAGGTATACTCGTGAAGCGGGTGTCCGAAACCTAGAACGCGAAATTACGAGTATCTGTCGCAAAGTCGCTAAGGAGCTTGTAAAAAGTGGCAAAACGGCTGTGGAAATTCAGGTTAGTGTTGAGAATTTGACAGAATATCTCGGTCCTCCGAAATTTGCACAGGGAAAAGCAGAAAAACAGGATGAGGTCGGTGTCGCAACGGGCTTGGTCGTTTCACAGGCTGGTGGAGATGTCGTTCCAATTGAAGTTGCCACAATGATTGGGGAGGGCAAACTAAACATGACAGGCAGACTTCAGGAAATTATGCGTGAATCTGTTCAAACAGCACTCGGCTACATCCGCTCCCAAGTGAAAGTCCTGGAGGTGCCGCCTGATTTTGAGTTCAATAAGCGCGATATCCACATCCATGTCCCCGAAGGCGCGATTCCCGTTGAAGGTCCATCGGCGGGCATTACGCTCGCTACTGCGATGATTTCTGCGATGACGGGGCATAGGGTCCGTAAAGATATCGCGATGACCGGTGAGATCACCTTACGTGGGCATGTCCTTCCGATCGGTGGGTTGAAGGAGAAGGTGCTCGCAGCGCACCGCAATGGCATCAAGAACGTTATTATCCCCCATGAGAATGATAAAGATATCCCCGATATTCCTGAAGAAATTCGGGATGCCCTGCATTTTCACAAGGTCAGTGATATGAGTGAGGTGTTAGATCTCGCTCTGAAGAAATCCGATTCGTCTAATGATGTCACTCAAGAGGGTGATGATATAGTTGAAGTATTAGATTTACCTCTGGGGACCCCCGATGCGCCTCGACAAATTCCTACAGGTGAGCCGCCTCATTAAGCGCCGTACCGTTGCCAATTCGATTTGTAGCCGTGGACGGGTGCTGGTCAACGGGCACCCAGCGAAGGCTGGCAAAGAACTGTCTGTTGGCGATATATTATCCATTGACTTTAGGGAAGAAGAGCCTGCCGTGTATGAAGTGCTCGAAGTCCCTTCTGGCAATGTTCCGAGAGGGAGCTCCTCAACTCTTTACCGGCGAATCAATGACTCAGAGGATAATGCGTAGATTCTCAGACCCCGGTCGAAGATCGGGGTCTTTTTTTGCCTAATTAGGAATGGACTAGAACCCTAGGAGAGAATATTGATATGAGCAATACCGATATACATCATTATGACCTTATTTGTATTGGTAGCGGCAGCGGCGGATTTTCAGCGGCGATGGCCGCCAAAGCCGAAGGATTGAAGAAGATCCTCTTGATAGAGAAACGTCGCGTCGGATACAGCTTATGCACGAACGAAGGCTGCATGCCATCTAAAACCCTGCTTGCCTCCGCGAGTGTAAAGCGCGTCTTTGAGGAGAGTCCCAATTTCGGTATCACGGCTAGCGAACTACAGGTCAATTGGTCAACTGTCCAGAAGCGCGTCCGAACCTTAGTGGAAGATGATTTTTTCGCTGCACGCAGGGAGGCAATTCTCAACGCATCGGTTGATATCGTAGAGGGCAGCGCAAGTTTCATTGACCCGCATACCATTCAGGTTGGAGATAGCCGTTACGCAGGAGAGAAAATTGTTATCGCCACCGGATCTGTGGTAGACGTGCCCCCCTTGCCTGGGTTAGAAGATACGGGGTATATCACCAGCGATGAGGCACTCTATCTGGAACACCTGCCCAGTTCTTTGATTGTTATCGGAAGCGGGTATATCGCTCTGGAATTGGGATACCTTTTTCACAAGGTAGGAGTCGAAGTGACCATGTTAGTCCGCAGCCCACGGGTTCTCAGACGCCTTGATCCAGATATCGGCTTTGAATTACAGGACCTGCTTCGGCGGGAAGGGATGAATATCCTGACCGAGACCAGCCTGAAATCGTTCACACGCACGGAGGCAGGTAAGGAGGTACGCTTCGTGCAAGGGGATGAGGAGAAGGTCGTCAGCGCAGAGGAGATTATGGTAAATACGGGCCGCCGCTCCGCGATAGATGGTTTGGGCTTGGAAAAAACAGGCTTACTTTTCGGTGAAAAAGGTGCGATTAAGGTCAACGACTACATGCAGACCAATGTGCCACACATCTATGCGGTCGGGGATGTTACCGGCAAAGCAGCACTGGTTTATGCCGCTACGATGGAAGGGAAAGTTGCAGGGCTACACGCATCCGGAAAGCGCGGCGTCAAAATGAACTACGACTTGGTCTCGAACATCATTTTCTCTCACCCGGAGATTGGCACGGTGGGTCTTACCGAAGCGGAGGCGAAGGCACAGGGGTTGGACGTTATCACCGTGAAAACGCCGATGGAGGATATTGGCAAAGCTGTGGCAATCGGCGAGATAGAGGGCTTTGTAAAAATGATTGCCGAGCGACCTTCAGGACGCATCGTTGGTCTACATATCCTCGGACCCCATGCGACCGATATTATGCAGATTGCGCTGCCACATCTCTATCACAACGACACTGTTTTTGATGTTCTGAATATCCCCTATCCGCATCCGACCCTTGGGGAGGCACTCAGTTACCCTGCGGAGGATATAGCGGACGAACTGACCGCCGCCTAAAATTGGCGAGTTTGGCACATCACACCACTAGGCCTCCTGCTTAAGTTGCACTTGCTAAAAGGCGTTGCTAACTAACCTAAGTTGCTAGGTTCTGTTGACATTTTATCGCAATCAGATAATCGACAGGTGTGCACAGGCGCATGGTCCTTCGTAGGGGTTGGGTTTCCCAACCCTTTGGTCACACATCACAGCCCGTTCCCCTTGTCCCGATTCTATCGGGGAGACCAAGGACGATTTTGAACTTCTGTAGGTCGATTTTCCAAAATCGACGTTTCGGTGTCGAGATATGAATCTCGGCCTACTCAACCCGTATGGCTTGGGTTTTCCAACCCGCGTTGATCAATGGGCGAGGTCCCCTCGTCCCTATAATGATGGACAGGTTTACATAAATGTCAACACGCCCTAGTTGGTAAATCATCGGTTTTTCTATGCGACTAGTAACCTACGTTCGATCAATCGCTACCCGCTGAGATTCACGAGGTGAACAAACTTGTTCCGATGGTTCAGGGCTAAGAAATCTCAATTCCGTTATATCGTTCCAATCGTTACGGTGAAAACCAACGACCTCGACAAAATGAAATCAACAGATGCTTAATACTTAAAACGTTTCATAACTTGGAATGAACTATGGAAATTCCTTTGCTGTATGACGTCTGCATCATATTCGGATTATCGATTGGTGTTTTACTAATCTGTCATAAATTGGGAGTGCCCTCGATTGTTGGCTTCCTCGTGACAGGATTGATTGCAGGTCCTCACGGATTAGCGTTAATTCAGGCTGACCACGAAGTCGAAATCCTAGCGGAAATCGGTGTCATCTTGCTGCTGTTCACCATCGGGATTGAATTCTCGCTGAAAAATCTGCTTCAGATTAAGCGAGCAGTGTTGCTGGGCGGATCGTTACAAGTCGGATTAACGCTGCTGGCGGCGTTTGCAATAGCGCGGCACCTCGGGCAAGCGACCAACGAATCGCTTTTTATCGGTTGCCTCGCTGCCGTCAGCAGCACAGCGATTGTGATGAAACTGCTACAAGAGCGCGACGATACACGGACACCACACGGACGCACAGCATTAGCAATCCTGATTTTTCAGGATATTGCCATTGTCCCGATGATACTTATCACTCCAATCCTCGCTGGAGAGGCGAGTGACATAAATAAAGCGCTCATTTTACTGTTGGCAAAGGGCGTAGTGATGATTGCTGTAGTGTCTGTTAGTGCAAAATACATCGTGCCGCTTATTCTATCGCAAGTACTGCGAACGCGCAGCCGAGAGGTCTTCCTGTTGAGCGTTTTCGCTATCTGTCTCGCTGTCGTCTGGTTAACGTCGCGGTTCGGCGTGTCGTTGGCGCTCGGCGCATTCCTAGCGGGATTAATCGTCTCTGAATCGGACTCGAGCCACGACGCACTCGGCCACATCTCACCGTTTCGGGATGTGTTCACCAGCTTCTTCTTTGTGTCCGTTGGTATGTTACTCGATTTTCATATACTATTTCAAAAGCCGTTGTTGATTGCAGGATTGACAATCGGTGTTCTCGTTGTAAAGAGTGTCATTGCAGGTGGAGTAACATCAGTGCTAGGATACCCGCTACGCACGGCGATTCTGGCGGGACTCACACTCAGTCAGGTGGGAGAATTTGCATTTATCTTGTCGAAATCCGGGGTCGAATACGGCTTGCTCAACGACACAAATTACAAACTATTCCTCGCTGTTTCCGTGGTAACGATGGCTGCAACACCGTTTATCATCTCGGGGGCACCCCGTATCGCCGATGGATTATTACGGTTGCCGCTGCCAAAACGACTCGTTTCCGGATTGAAGCCGCTTGGCTCAACCCAACATACCGAGCTCACAAACCATCTCGTCATTATTGGCTTCGGAGTCAACGGTCGAAATGTCGCAAAAGCAGCCCAGGCGGCGGACATCCCCTATATCATTGTTGAGATGAATCCTGAAACCGTCCGAATGGAACGCACAAATGGTCAGCCCATTTTCTACGGCGACGCTGTTCACGATGCCGTGCTTCTCCATGCGAACATCAAATCGGCGCGAGTGGTTGTAATTGCGATTTCCGACGACGCTGCCTCGCGGCGAATCGTAGCCGCTGCCCATGCCTTGAATCCAACCGCACACATCATCGTCAGAACGCGCCATCTTGTTGAAGTCGAGCCCCTGTATCGTGTCGGTGCACACCAAGTGGTTCCAGAGGAATTCGAGACATCCGTCGAAATTTTTACACGGGTGTTGATGGAATACCTCATCCCGCACGATCAGATTGAAAAGTTCATCGCTGAGGTGCGTGCCGACGGTTATAAAATGTTTCGTGCTCTGCCCAAGGACGTTCCAGCCGTTTCCGGTCTGAACATACATCTCCCTGACCTTGAGATTTCCGTCCTATGGGTCGATCCGAAATCCCCTTTTGTTGGAAAATCGCTCACGGAAATCGCTTTACGAAGCAGGTACGAGGTGACAGTCTTGGCAGTTCGACGGGAAGAACAGATTTCCGCTAATCCGCACGGTGCGACACAGATTGGGTGTGATGATGAAGTGTATCTGCTCGGGACCCCTGAGAAAATCGCGCAGGTTGCCGATCTGTTTGATAACCCTGAAAGTCAAAACCGAACACAAACAGATGCGTAGTCTGTTTCGTAGAACTGAGAAACGAGAATCCCAAATCCTTATTGGCCTTCTTCAGTTGGACTACTAGCCAGATAACTCCACAAAAAGCACCCACATTGGGCTGTTCCCAACCGTATATGTTTCCAAAGGTTGGAGTTGACCGCTCTGTGGGTCAATCCGATAGGCAGCGAGCTTCCCCGACTCCTGACCGCCAGCAAACAGAAAGTTTCCCGTCAAATCAACGTTGAACGCTCTCGGCGTCGGTTCCGTTGGCTGTTGCCCGATCGCGGTGAGTGCGCCTGTTGCATCATCAGTTGCGAATCCAGCAATGCTATCATGCCCCCGGTTTGAAACATACACAAACTTTCCGTTGGGCGTGATATGGATCTGTGCACAGGAGTTTTCCTCATCAAAATCATCCGGCAGCGTCGAGACTGTCTGAAAAGCGGACAAGGTGCCTGCTGAAGAGTCAAAATTGTAAGCAGTCACGCTGCACCCCTGCTCGTTTGAGGCATAGAGAACATCTATATTTGGATGAAAAACATAGTGGCGGGGTCCCTCCCCTTCCCCAGCAGCAAGCACAGGGACGGAGGCATTGGGGGTCAGCGCACCGGTGTTTTCATCAAACTGGAATTGAAAAATTGCGTTGGATTCAGCGACATGAGGGAGAAAGGCGAACTTATTGGACGCATCAGTCATGATGCAATGCGCGTTGTTCGCTGTCGTGCGCCATTCGATGGCGGGTCCCCCAACAACTCCGTTCTCGCCGATGGGGTGCACCGATGCCGCTCCGGCGCCGTAGTAGGCGGAGAGTAAGAAGTTACCTTTCCCATCTGTGGAAATATAGCAGGGATCTGAGTCAAGCGATACCGATCCTATGGGCGACAAATCGCCTGTACTTGGATCGATGCTAAAACTTGCGATTTCCTGCGTGGAACGGATCCCTGCGTAAAGAAATTTACTCTCAGGATCGATTGCCAGCGGGCCGGGGGCACCGCTAGTTGCTATATCGCGCTCAAACGTGAGCTGCCCTGTATCTGGATTCAGGATGAAGGTCGAAATTTTGTTCTCGCCTGTAATCGGAATATAAACGTAGTGTGTCATCTCTATTTCCTTCTCTGAAAATATTTGTGATTCAAAACTCGGGTGAAGTAATACGTTAAATTATCCCGAGTTTACCAATCTTGCGTGCAATGCCCCACCCTTTAGGGTGTGGGAGTATGTCAATGTCTCCACTGCGTTATCGGGAGTTAATGCTTCCTCTGTTAGTGGGGATGGTGTTCCTTCAAGCTATACGCTTTTCGGACGAGATCTGGATCCTTAGCAAACCGTTTTGTTGCGTCAATCAGATGGTCAATATGTGTGTGCATATCCTTCTCGATTTGGGAAATACGGTCTAGTAGGTAGGTCTCTTCGCTCTGATAAATCGCCTTTCTAATCATTGAAAGGAGATACATATAGACCGTGTCCGCTTCGCTTCCTTCTATTTCAATGGCAATCTCAAATCCCTCTTGGAGCGTAACCTGTTCTGAAACAACTTGTCCCTCATATTGATCTAGGGCTTGCGTAATTTGATGGATAGATACAGGCGGCATTTCTGTGGCTGGTGTGTCCAGCCCAAAACTTCGGGCGCACAGTGACCTTCCAAAATCGACAAGGATATAGTGTTGCCATTCCTCCGTGCTCATCTGCTCCCAAAACCGAGCGACCCGCTCATCAACATTCCCCAGCAGAAGGGACAGCGTTGCGTATAGTTTTGCATGTCTTAGTTCTATGTCTTGACATAAATTGAATGCTTCTGCTAAAGTCACGGGAGATTTATCCTTTCTCATAAATTTGACGAAATCTACTAAACATAAGTATAGCAGCATGTTCGCGATTAAGCAAATCAAAAGTACAATACGGGGCCCTATGCTCAGTTGATGTTGTCATATCCCGGGCACCTTTCGCTTTGATAATCAAACGAGAGCGTTGAAGGTTTCGATACAATTAGCGGACCCGGCTTTCAAGGCGAGGAGGGAAAACGGATGCGTTCCAGTCATCAGATTTGGCAGTGCCCTAAGCCTAATCCACCGAATTCTGAATCCCGTTGAGTGCGGAATTAATCTGAGCCGTAGGTTCTTGCCCCAGTGCCGGCAAATTGTCCCAATTGCACTCAAGGCAGAAGTAGCTCTCCCCACCGATTCGCTGAACCTCCTCGCCACATTCTGGACATTCTGCTATCGTGGCGGGTGATTCTTCCCGATCGCGTTGCTGATGAGGGGCTTTGCCTTCGGTCTCTGCGCCGACGTTATTCCGAACAGTATCAATGATCTCTTGGGGGCGGAGTGCTAGCGGCGGAGGCGTACTGCCGGCGAGATCAATGAAATCGCTATGATAGACGTTAATCTCATTGGCTGCATTGACCTGACGAAGAAAGATTGTATACTTGTTTGGCGCGATTAGGTACGCTTCCGTGTCTAACAGTTGAATCCCTGCACCCACAATGAGATCATATCCACTGAAGTTGATAAGGCGTCGACTGTATCGACTACCCCTGTTATAAACCTCAAACAGTTCGCGTGCCCGTGTGGAAGATAAAAGGAGGCAATATTGACGATGTAGATAGCGGTTTAGGCGGGCTGTTGGCAAAAAGACTTCGGGCTCAGCGGCATCTCTCAAGAACCTTATAAACATCTTGTACGCATCGTTGGGAACTTCATTGAGAATTTGCTGCGTGAGGTTACGGCGTGTGCTATCTCTAAGCGTGTGCAGGCGATGAATTTCCCATGAACGGAGCAGAAACCCGACCTCAACATCGAGTTCCTCATGCTGCTCCGGTGATGTAATGCGACAGAGATGCATCGTCGCCTGATCTGTTGTTTTGATGGTAAATGGGAGCATGCTGACGTACTCCCAAGCCTAAAGGCTTGGGGTTCTTATGATAGACTGACCAATAGTCTCGATTTATCGGGACTCTACCAAGCGGTAGAGCGACATTCCCCTAATGAAAGACAAGACAATTATACCAGTTTTGGCTTACAATATCAACTTCCCGATTTATCGGGACACGATACCATCAGGGTTGGCCCCAAAGATAAAACATTGGAATTGTTTCTAGTTAGCCTTTATCAGATCAATCACTTCCGTATGGAAACAATGTCTGATAGCAACTTAAATCAGTTTACCACAGCGTCTGAAGCGTGTCCAGCAAAAAGGCTCGCGCTTGGACATTACCCATCTGTTTATGCGAATTTTATTGACTGATATTGGATAATTTGTTCTCTCAGGAAAAATCGGTTTTTGAGTTGTCAATAGACTAGAAATCGGGTATACTTACTTTCCTAATAATACAATTCTGATTGCCACCTGCAGTGAGCAACGCAATTCCATTCGACAAAACCTTTATGACGATGCCTGCTTTGCCTTCCAAACAACCATCTGAAAAAATTACTTGGCGAACGATAATACTTTCGCTGCTTTTCCTGCCGTTCATCTATGTTTGGCACATCGAGTGTGAAGCACTTCGATACACCTTCCCGACGCTGATGGCTCCGTTTTACAGCGTCGTTTTTACCATCCTAATTTTAGTTATAATCAATGTTCCCCTGAAAAAGTTCGCAGCCAAGTATGCCTTTACGGGTGGGGAATTAATCTCCCTCTATGTTCTGATGTCGATGACGCTCCTGTTCATGTCCTACGACATGTTCCTGCCGCTGGTCTCGATTATGGTTCACGCATTCTATTTTGCCACGGTGGAGAATGAGTGGCGCGACCTATTCTGGAAATATCTGCCGGAGTGGTTGACCATTAACGATCCGGAGATTCTAACCGCCTTTTATCGTGGTGACGAGGACTTTTTACAGTGGCGTTATCTTCGCCGCTGGATAGAGCCTACCCTCTGGTGGTGTGCCTTCAGTTTTGCTTTGCTTTTTGTGATGCAGTGCATCAATACAATCATCCGTAAGCAATGGGCGGAGCAGGAACGGCTCGTCTACCCGATTGTCGAACTTCCTTACCAAATTTCTTACAACAGTCGGAATTTCTTTCGCAGTGCCCCAATGTGGTGGGGTGTTTCAATCGCGGCGTTTATCAGTATCCTTAATGGGATGCACCTCTTTTTCCCCGCTCTCCCTGAAATTCCGGTGAAGCATTTCTCCCTAAATCTGTTCTTCACGGAAAAACCGTGGACCGCCTTTTTGACGGGTGGTAGTGCGATTCTTGTCTATCCGTTTGCGGTTGGACTTAGCTTCTTGATGCCACTTGACCTGCTCATGTCATGCATCCTCTTTTTCTTCTTATACAAGATGCAAGCATTCGTTGGGATTATATCTGGACTGGACAGTCTGCCCGGTTTTCCTTTCCCTTATGAGCAGAACATTGGGGCGTATACAGGGGTTTCAGTCATTGTGCTGTGGGGAACACGACGGCAGATAGGGCGAGCGTTTCTGCAGGCTGTTGGACGGAGACCACGTGAAGATGAGAGCGAACCGATGCGATATCGGACAGCGTTTTTAGGGCTGTTATTCGGTGGAGTATTCCTCATCTGGTTTGCGATGCGGGGCGGAATGGCACTTTGGATTGCCGTCCTCTTTTTCGTAGCACATTTTCTGACCATCGCCATTGCCGTCACACGCATCCGTGCACAGATTGGTCTCTCCATCCATAATACGACGTTTATTGGACCTCACCATAGCCTAGTCAGTCTGTTTGGTACACGAAGGATTGGCGGGCAAAATCTCACTTGGTTTTCCCTATTCTTCTGGTTCAATCGAGACAATCGCAGCCATCCAATGCCACACCAACTTGAGGCGTTCAAACTTGCAGAACGAGGAAACCTTGATGTCAAGGGGTTGTCCCGTCTGATGCTAACGCTTATCATTATTGCGATGCCGCTGTGTATTTTGATGTTGGTCAACGTCTTTTTCAATCTCGGCGTGGATACCGGCAAGGTGGGAGGGCAGATCAACAGCTTTGGGGGACGCTCGTATGGCTTTCTACACGGTTGGCTCACGGCACCGCGAGATGCAGACACCGCGCACATCATCGCCATAACCATCGGATTCCTGTTTACAATTCTGCTCGCGATGGTGCGCGGTCACCTTTTCTGGTGGCCCATCCACCCTCTCGGTTACGGTGTTTCCTTCCACATGTACACCTTATGGGCGGCGTTTGTCGTTGCCGCTGTTGCTAAATGGGTGGTGCTGAAATATGGAGGTATCCGCCTTTATCGGAGAGCGACTCCGTTTTTCTTGGGATTGATATTGGGAGATTTTGTGGTTGGAAGTTTTTGGAATATCTTAAGTATTATGATTAATCGACCGACGTATACCTTTTATTACTAACTTGAACAAAGTGAGGGGGGCTGCAATGCCTAAAAATTGTGACACCATGGTCGCGCTACCAAGCGCGACCAAAGAGAATCAAACAATCTTTGCCAAAAATAGTGATCGCCCGGCGATCGAATGTCAGCCACTTGTTCAACACCCAAGAAAAACCCATCCCGCTGGTACGAGTACAAAATGCCAATTTGTCGAACTCCCCGAAGTGACCACAACCTATCGTCATATCGGTTCGCGCCCGTATTGGTGCTGGGGATACGAACATGGATTTAACGAACATCAGGTCGTAATCGGGAACGAGGGATTAGCTTCCAAATATGAGTTTGATTCCCCGAAGCTGATTGGCATGGAGCTGATACGGCTCGGTTTGGAACGCGCGGAAACCGCCGCCGAAGCAGTTACCGTCATGACGGAGTTGATTACGAAATATGGTCAGGGGAAATTCAGCAACGATCAGGGGGTTCGCACCTACGACAACGGCTACATCATCGCTGATCCGACAGAAGCGTATATCCTCCAGACTGCGGGTCACGAATGGGCGGTTAAACAGGTTCAGGGTACGGTAGGAATTAGCAACGTCTATTCTATTGAGGAGGACTGGGATCGCCTATCACCCAATAGTGCGGACAAAGCAATTGCACAAGGTTGGTACACGGATGCGTCGGCGCGGTTCAATTTTTCGGAGGCTTACAGCCGTGCAGCAGACCGCTCGACGGGGAGTGGTGCCATGCGTCGGAAGCGTTCCTGCGCGGTACTTAGTAGACTCAGTGGTAACATTGAGGCGCAAACCATGATGGCACTGTTGAGCGATCACTCCGATGGGAGTCAGCCCGACGAACCTTTTCAAACGGAAATTACGAGTGGCACCTCCATCTGCATTCATCACGATGATAAGGGAGAGGGAGGCAACACCGCTGCGAGTCTAGTTGCACACCTCTGCGACGATGGTTCGCGGTTACCTATCTACTGGTGTAGCTTCTATTCACCCTGTTTAGCTGTTTTCCTACCGATGTTTATTGAAGGGAAATTGCCGGAGGTCTTGGCAATTGGCAATGAAACCCTTTCAGACGACAGCCCGTGGTGGCTCTTCCGTCAATTGAGTCTCAAACTGCGTTTGGAGGAACCCGAACTGATTCCTGTCGTTCAGGCAAAATGGAGAGAGCTCCAAACCCAACTTTTCACGACCGCTTATGAGATAGCCAAAGAGGGGAAATTCCTCATTGAACGAGGCTGCGAAAATACCGCCAATCAACTCCTGACGCGATATATGGCAGAGAATGTGGATACGATGTTAGGAACGGTTCGGGGGATGTTGTCAGGTGTTGAGCAATCCATCGAAATGGCTGCAGATTGAAATATCCCACCGCTGAAAGGCAGATAAGCTATGGTAGATCGTTCAATTGTCCCACAACATCTGAATCCTGAACTTAGTCCTGAGTTGGCGCAGGAGGTCGCTTTTTTCCTGAAGTGGGGTTATCTCGCTGTAGAGGAAGCCATCAGCCAAGAACAGGTGGAGGCTCTGCGCGAAGCGTTGGATGAGACCTTTGACAGGAAAGGTGAGCAATTCACCCACCAACTGCTGGAGGAGGACGATCGCTTTACTTTTCTCTTGGATAACCCGCCGGTGCTCACACGCATGAAAGCCATTCTCGGCAACTGCGTTCAACTCCATAGCGCGACCGCTCGCGTGACGCAGCCGGGTGAGCCGAATCAGAATTGGCACCGTGATGGACCTTGGCCCATGGCACCGGAAAACACACCTTACGGCAGTATCCCCGGTCAGATTAACTGCGGCTATTTCCTCGACGAATTGACGATGGAGAATGGTCCGATTGCAATTGTTCCCGGCAGCCAACGAGTTCCTTTCCGTCCGCCTGAAGGGCACCCACATTTCCCCGACGAAAAATTTGTCCTTGCTACACCGGGGCAGGCGGTTATGTTTGACGGATGGATTTATCATCGTGGTGTTGCCAATAGCTCTGATCAGCGGCGAAGGGTGTGTCTGATGTGCTACCAGAATGCGTGGATGAAGTCCCGCGAGCCATTTGATGGTCCCCGTGTCACAAAGCTGCGCGAAGATGGCACACCGGAGCAGCAGCTTCTCCTTGGCGGGATACCGCAATGGTAGGGACAGATGCGCTCTGTTACACAGGCAGAGAGACCAAAGTAAATCGGAGAATCGAAAAAGGTAACATTTTACCCGTTTTACACGCGAAAACGGTACATTGATCCCGTTTCAGCCTTGAGAACTTATTGCAGTTAGAATGTAGGGGCAAGCCTTATGCTTGCCCTTTTTTATTTTCTCTTGAAATCTTGTTATTGACAGTCGCGGCATCGTCCGCTCCTTCCTCAACAATCACCATCTGGCTTCAATCTCAGAATTGAGATTCTTGTCTTTCATAGGACAGTAGCATGAACGTCTCTGGCGCGCTGATTTTTCGTTTCAATCTCAGAATTGAGATTCTTGTCTTTCATAGAATAGTAATGGACATCCGTAAAGGCAAAAAGTTTTATGTTTCAATCTCAGAATTGAGATTCTTTTGATTCATAGCATCGAGGATTTTGACAGCACGAAAGCCTATTATACCTAATTTCAATCTCAGAATTGAGAATCTTCTAATTGATAGCCTGGATAGGGTTAAGGCATGGGAGCGCGAGGAGGGGTTTCAATCTCAGAATTGAGAATCTTCTAATTGATAGGGACTCAGGGGAAACGGAATCAGATTTTGAGCGGATAATGGAGGGTTTCAATCTCATAATTGAGAATCTTCTAATTGATAGACGATGGAACTCGAAACGTCGATTGCTGCTGTTCCAGTTTCAATCTCATAATTGAGAATCTTCTAATTGATAGCCTGCGTTATTACATCTCTGTTCAAGGTATTTCCGGTAGAGTTTCAATCTCATAATTGAGAATCTTCTAATTGATAGTAGAGGTGAGATTTGAAACGATTAGCCCGCCGTCGGTGCGGTTTCAATCTCATAATTGAGAATCTTCTAATTGATAGCGTTGCTGAACGGCGAATTCATCTTCTGTATCTTTACGTTTCAATCTCATAATTGAGAATCTTCTAATTGATAGTTTTATAGAGGGGAATCTTCAATCGAGACTTCGCCATGTTTCAATCTCATAATTGAGAATCTTCTAATTGATAGGCTTTCTCCTTTGCTGCCTTCTGTGCAGCTTTGACGTTTCAATCTCATAATTGAGAATCTTCTAATTGATAGGGCACGCCCCAAACGAAAGGACGGCACAACCCAATAAAGTTTCAATCTCATAATTGAGAATCTTCTAATTGATAGTAAAACAGTGGGATAACCCCCCGATACTTCAGAATATAGGTTTCAATCTCATAATTGAGAATCTTCTAATTGATAGACCATCTTTCAAGAAATCGACTGGATGGACAGACAACAACGTTTCAATCTCATAATTGAGATTCTTTTGATTCATAGGACGTTTTTGGATATGATATATGAGTTGCTTAGAGGTTTCAATCTCATAATTGAGATTCTTTTGATTCATAGCACACCGATCTATAATGTGCCTGCCAGCAATATCTCTGCGTTTCAATCTCATAATTGAGATTCTTTTGATTCATAGCAACCTTTGAGATTTGCGCGTTGTCCGCCATACTGGTTTCAATCTCATAATTGAGATTCTTTTGATTCATAGCGGTGATAGAATTCATTGATGGCATCAGTATTTCTTCAGTTTCAATCTCATAATTGAGATTCTTTTGATTCATAGCTGACCAGTTAGAAGCGATTGTTGGACATATCCGACGTTTCAATCTCATAATTGAGATTCTTTTGATTCATAGTCCTCAACTCAAACTGCTGTGAGTGAGCCAAAAGAGTTTCAATCTCATAATTGAGATTCTTTTGATTCATAGCAGCGATTCTGGGCTTTCCGACAGACCTTGTGCTACCGGTTTCAATCTCATAATTGAGATTCTTTTGATTCATAGTCGTCGAAGGCGAAAACGAACGGGACGCATATTTCCTGTTTCAATCTCATAATTGAGATTCTTTTGATTCATAGCAACACTCGCATCCGTGTCGAAACTGTTGTCATCGAGGGTTTCAATCTCATAATTGAGATTCTTTTGATTCATAGCTTTCAAAATCAGAGTCTGCAATCGTCTGCAATTTCTGTTTCAATCTCATAATTGAGATTCTTTTGATTCATAGGAAAGAGGGCATGGCACTTAATAAGACTATCATCGAGAGTTTCAATCTCATAATTGAGATTCTTTTGATTCATAGGATATAAAGTGGTCCACGTCTGCTACGATGACCAAAGTGTTTCAATCTCATAATTGAGATTCTTTTGATTCATAGTGGAATAATGAAGTAACGAGTCGAGTAACTCGTAGTAAGTTTCAATCTCATAATTGAGATTCTTTTGATTCATAGAGAAACCGCGCAAGCCGTTAATAGTCACTTTCTCAATGTTTCAATCTCATAATTGAGATTCTTTTGATTCATAGGTTTTGGGGCGTTTTGTGTGTGTTATGATAGGTAAGTTTCAATCTCATAATTGAGATTCTTTTGATTCATAGATTTGCATGGACAACATCTACGATGCCATTTCTGAGTCGTTTCAATCTCATAATTGAGATTCTTTTGATTCATAGCCGCAGGTGCTACATTGGGCATGATTATCTCCAACGTCTCATAATTGAGATTCTTTTGATTCATAGAGCCTACCGTTTCAGATCCGTGCTGGTAAGGGTTTGCCCTCCCTACTTCTGTCAGGTACGTTTTCGTTACTGTATTGGCTTTCCACTACACGCCACTTTCTGAACCCGTCCATTGTCAATCCTTGACTGTGACTGATTCTGTGAAATTACTGTCAGGGTAGCCGGTTTTTGCTAGCCCTGCACTTCACAGGTTTCAACTTCGTGATTGCGTGCCCGATTGTTACACAATGTACGATTGCCTGTCAACCTCTTTTTCGACCCCAATCCGTTCAACCCCTTTCTCGCAAGATCGGCAGAAATGGTAGAAAGTTACCGAATCTTCCTGTAGATTGATAGCTTCCATAAGTCGATACTGCAAACGTAGGTAGGCGCGTCGGTCAGTGTTGCACTCAAATAGACTATATTGGATACGTGTGCCAAAATCCAGCAAAATTTTGGCGACAGCGTTTCGCCGTCGGTCATTGGTAATATCATAGGCAACTGCGTAAAACATCAGTTTTTCCTCCTATAATCTATCGAACTGTCAGCGGTGTATAGGTTTCAATCTCTCCCATTAAGCACTTGGCAAGCAGTCGCACCTGTAGTTCAAGCGCGCGGCGAAAGCTAATCTTATACTTGAAAACAGGGTGTGTAATCGTCTCGTTTTTGCGCTTCTCATAGGCGGCGTAAAACTTCTTGCGAGCAGCGTCTTTGAGAAACCAACCGCCGTGGGATTGGGTGAAGTCGTTAGGCGTGATTTGCCGATTATTGATCAGCGTTACCACAACTGAATCGGCAATAATCGGGCGAAATTCCTCCATCAGATCCAGCGCGAGGCAGGGACGCCCGTAGGTCTGTTGGTGGAAGAATCCAACGTAGGGGTCAAGCCCAAGCAATTCAGGGAGATTCTCAGCTTTAGGGAGGCGTCCTCGCATTCTCCGCATTCCCTCGATACTTGATTCGATACCGGTCTCTTCAGCGTCCGTTTCCGCCTTGCTTCGCCATTTCCGACGCTGAAGCATCAGTCGCATATTACTGATTTTGCCATGTACAAATGCCTTCGCAAGCGCGAGGCACTTCTCCGGGTCATCCGCGATCCGATGTTGCGCGACGCGCAAGAGTGAGTTTCGGGAGATTTGCGGTGTCAGGGTACCCTGATAGCGTCCGTAAGCGGACAGGTAAACAACAGGAATTCCATCGTTGAGCAGGGTTTGCATCACTGGGGTCGTTACGCTGATGTTTCCGCAGAGCACAACCTGCCCCAGATGGATGAGCGGGATATCACGGATGGTTTCCCCCTCTTTCACTACCAGCAGACGTTCCCCAGTCTTTTTGAGAATGCAGCCCTGCTCATCAACATATAGCACGTTATCAATGCCGAGGGCGGGCTTGATCCGTTTGGGGCGGTCGTCTAGCTCCTTGAGATAAGCGACTTCGTCCGGCAGACAGATACCCCGGACACTACACCCATTGCACCGGTTGTCATGGACCGGCTCAGGGATCTTTCTGGTCTGCAACAGCGTTTCAGCGTCCGAGACAAAGTCACGGCTGATCTGCCGCAATTCATCGTCAAAGACAACCTTGCGGCGGCGTTTAGAACCGATGTAGTAGATATAGCCGTGAGGAATCGCCGTGCCAGTGCTCTCTTCGATCAGCATCCCTTGTAGACAGAGTTGGACCTGATCGTTGAGCCAGTTGCCGGTGCCAGCTTTCTTATATTCAACCGGGCACGGTACGCCTTTCTTCTCTTCAATCAGATCCAGATAACCGGCAACGCCAAGGGTGTCAGAGGCGAGATATTGCCGCCGGGAGACTTTCACTCCGCGTTCGTTGCGATCTTTCATCTCCGTATCAACGCGGGTATGTTTTATCTTCCCCTCCTCAACGTGCTCGTTGATTACTTGATGCCCCTCAACAGACTCATAATAAAATCGGCGTGGACAGAAAACGTAGGTATTTATCTGCGAAAGCGGTATGTAGGTTTCGGACATGGTTTAATACTCCAGATCTGTCGAATCGGTGCGTAATTAGGGTTATTTATGGTGAATTCTAAAAAGAAATAGACACTTTCGGTCCCCGGTAGGAGCGGTTTCCTAACCGCACCGGTTTGGAGTGTTTCATTAATTCTAAGATCCACTATAGTTTTACTGTGGGAGGGATTTCCAAATCCCGATATCTCACTTGCGCCCACCCGGTAGGTGCGGTTTCCAACCGCACCGGTTTGGAGTGTCTCATTAATTCTAAGATCCACTATAAATAGCCCTAGGGTGTAATGGAAATGCCTTGATTTTTTAGGTTGCTTTCGGCTACAATAAAAGGAATCATGTATCAGATTCAATATAGGTCAAGCGCGGCAAAGGTACTCCAGCGGATACCCAATAATATAGCGAAAACTATTGTTCGCAAAATTAACCAACTCGCTGAAAATCCCTACGCGCCTAACAATAACGTAACACGCCTAACAGGTGAGCCGGGATACCGGCTCAGGGTGGGTGACTGGCGAGTGCTGTATGAAATCCATGATGACACGCTCGTCATTGAAATCATAAAAATTGGACCGAGAGGCGGTGTCTATAGATGAACTTTGAAACAGTCGAAAGAAACAGTCAGAAATTTGTCCTTGTCCCAATAGAGCAATATAACCAGCTCCTCTCAGATATAGAGACGTTGAAGGATATTCGCGATTTTCGCAGCGCAAAAGCCGTTGATGAAGAAACCTTCCCCGCCGAGGTGATTAATCGGTTGATTCTCAATGAGGATAATCCAATCAAGGTATATCGGGAGTACCGGGAACTCACACAGAAGCAACTTGCCGATAAAGTCGGGGTTCAACGCGCATATTTGGCGGAGATTGAGACAGGACGAAAATCCGGTTCCGTCAAAACGCTGAAGGCGATCGCTGAGGCACTTGATGTTGATCTGATGTCAATTCTGTGATCGAGATCCTTGGCGTCGTGTCTGTCCCATCCCCATCGTTGTTTTGTAGCCCGTGCCGCAATAGAAAGCAAAATCAGCGAGCAGGTTCACCAAACGTAACATCTCAGTGTCCCCTTTACCATCCGATTGACGCTCCACGAAAAATTGGTAGGCACAACTCCCAACAAATCCGATCGCTTTATGCTTGCCGAAATCGAGCATCCGGCTCTTACTCTCTACTGAGGTCAATCCGGCGTGACGTGCCACGAAATCGAGAAGGGGCTGCTTATCAATCTGCATCGGTGCGAAAGCGTTCCATTTGTTGACCCAACTCTGATAGCAACGCACCAAGTCGATATGCGGTTGATTCCGCGTTTTTTCTCCGCGCGGTGACAGTGCCCGAAAGGCGGTCGGCGAATGGAATCGTACCTCCAGCCGTCTGTCTGTCCCCGCAGATTCAATCAGGTTCTCGTAGACCTTCGCACCACTCCAATCTTTCGTTTCAGTACCAGATGTAACCAAGCGGCTCAGTTGAAAGGTCGCCCCTCCAAGACGGATGGACGGGAAGTCCTGTGTCAAGAACGCACTGCCGAAGTGGACGAAAAGTGCATCGTCGAGGAATGTGAACCGGAGCCAGCATTCCGTTCCTGCCCGGATTCGCAGAAAATTCCCACGTCGTTCTCCGTCCCCGATCAGCGGTGAAACGGTGAACGGTTTCTGCCCTGATGCCGCGTGAATTTCCTCCGCTTTTTCTGGGTTACTCATTCGCAGCAGTGACAGAAACGCGGCGTGCGCGTGGTGTCCCATCGTTGGACGTAGGGTCACGTCTTCGGGGGGGATGAGGTGGATGACGGTGCTGATGGGCATGGGGTTATCTCCTATAGAGTGTTATTAAAAATTACAATTCGGATTGTTCCTTTTCTTTCCATTTTCCCTGTAATTCTGCATGGATTAGAAACGCCTGCGATCCAAGGATTAGTTGGTATTCTTGTTGTCGTCCATCGCTAAAGGTTACACTCAGTGGATAGGCGACCTGTCGCTTCGTTTCAAGAATGCTATTGAGGATGTATCGGTTTTCCATCTTTGATAACAGACAGGTAATGTGCTGATCTTTCAGTGCATCTTGAATTTCACGCGGGGCATATCCGTTGGACAGTCCTAACCGTAAACCTTTTAACGCAGTGGGACCCCAGCAGTGTTGGCGTTCAAAAAATTCCTGATCATCCCCACTGGCGTCATAGCTGAATTGAACACGATCTGGTGGAGTCTTCAAACTGTCAACCCGGACAAAAAATTCACAATAACTTCCCCAATCTCCTGTGAGGCCATGGTATGTTTGTCTGTCAGGAATCGGTTGAAAGTTGTAATGTGAAAGGACATGAAAAAGGTCATATTCAGTATACTCAGAAGTATTCTGGAAAAGATGGTTTGGGTCATAGATTCTGCACCGGATGCCAACATCCGAACCGCGAAAGTTGAATAATGAATGAATCGGTTGGTATTTCTGTCTTGCGTGTTCAATTACCTTTTCTCGGTTAGAGCGACGTTTAATGAAACCTTTGATTTCCATGTTCAATTTTGCGCTTGGTGCATTTCGGAACTGTTCCAACGTGCCATTAAGCCAACTCTGATGTTCTAAATAACCCCATGCAGCTCTTTCCTGTTGATGTTGGATGAAGGGGTCGTAAGCATTTTTCTCGAATGCATCAATGACTGTTTCGTAGGTAGTATGCCACTGAATTTTTTTCATCAGTTCGTCAAATGTGACATCACTCTCCGGCGCAAAGACTTGTCGAATCGTCTCAAAAATTTCACGGACGCTATCTTGGCGTTCTTCCGCTGTCCGCTTGAAAACAGCATAGAGCGGATAGAATGCTTCAAGGATAGCATAGGATTGAATATAGTGATAAAACCGGTTATCCTCACCAAGCAAATCTTTAACGAGTGTGGCGAACTCCCGACGGTCATAACTTTTCCCTGACTCCAATTGTGAATAGAGTTTGCCTTGCACAAACGCGTGTCCAATACTTGGGTGATTGGTGTCGGTTTTACCAAGTAATCGGCCCGCCCGACCAATTCGCTGTATTAATTCCGATCCGTAAAGCGCGTCGGAACAGACGAAATCGATGTTCTGCCTAATTTTCCCCGCTTTTTTGAAATTGTAACCGATGTCTACCGTCGGGGTGGCAAGGACAAGTGGAAAAGACTTCGTTGCATCACGACGCTCCTCCGTACTGACGGCTCCCGTGATCAATCCGATTCGGTTCTGAATGCCGCCCTGTTGAAGTCCCTGTTTAATATCATTGATGGTGCGGAGGGAACTGCTAATGATAGCACCGTCTTTTCCTGAATCAAGCAAGTTGCAAATGCGTTCAGGATGCTCCTTGAGATTCTCATACATCTTACTACTGTGTATTGTCAATTCAAGTTTAGAAAGCGTCTGTATTTTCTCATAACCGGTGCTCTCTATTGGTTCATTATCCGGGCTGATAAGATCGTAAGTGAGACCAATCTTTTCAAGATAGGTCAGCACCTTCTCATCAGGTGTCGCCGAAAGCAGACAGATTTTCCGGCCCGCGTTGAAATAACCGTATTCCTTCGACAAGATGAAAAACATCAGAAAATTGGCGAGTTGTTTAGCGTTGTAGTAGTGAAATTCGTCGATGACGATGTAGTTGAATTCGACCAGAAAATCACGAAAAAGGTTCGCGCTATCCAATAGTGAATAGTGACTGTAGAAGCAGAGATAAAAAAGATCGGGGTTTGTGACCAGAATCAGAGATTTTTGCTCTGTCAATTCGGGAAAATAGTCACGCGGATTTTGAATGAGTTCATGCAATTTTCTTGGGTTTCTAACACGATAACCGGGATCATCAACAACATCCCATTCACGGAGTTTCTGACCAGTGACTTCAGCGACAGCGAAATTCAATCCATGTTTATCAACAAACTCTTGAATGTCATCTGTGTGCTGGTGAATCAGTTCATTTGTCGGAGCGATAAACAGAACGTTTTCACCCTCCAGATCGAACAGCCGGAGCAGAGAAGCGTGAGTTTTGCCTGTACCTGTGTTGTAGGTGTTGATGACAAGTTCGTTTGTCTTGAGTGCATCATAGGTCCGTTGTTGATGGTAGAGCGGTGGAAGTGTCAGTTCTAACGGATTTGTTGGGCTAAGCTTTTCATACCCTGCGTTCAGGGTGATTGTTATCTCTGGCACAGTGACACCTCTAGGGAATCTATAGGGTGTGCTTGTAGTCGTTTTATAAACATAATGCACACCCTATGGAAAACTAAGCTTGGTCTAAAAATCGGTATAAAACCGCATACCTGCTGGCAGAAGAGTTTGGGCATCGTCTGTCAGTTGACAGAAATTGCCCGACAGTTGAGCATTCCGAATCAAGGGTGTCGGCCGGATATTGAGCAAATCAAACATCCCAACCCGCATTTCCGATGATAGGTCATTTGGGTTGAGATAATTTGGATAGGTCATGGTTTCCCTGTAAACTTCACGATAGGAGTATTTCCTCGCGGAGATCTTCACTTTGCTCATAAATTTTCCAAGCCGGATGTAACGCGGAACCCGAAATTCCTCTCGGTTGGTTACATAGAAAATGCCCCGGTTGCCGACTGACAGGAGTTTGAGTCTGCCGATCTGTGGGAAGTTCGCTGCTCGCGCTTTCAATCGTGGATTGAAGATCCGTTCTCGATTGACCGAAATCGCGTTCTGCTCCATCTGAAACCAATACGAGTCCGAAATCGCGTTGAATTGAACTACCGTGAAACGGGCTTTTTCCGTCAACGTCCCCGGTGTAATGTAGATGCCCACCTCATTGAGTTGTTCCAAATCCGTGGCATAGTTGATTTCACCGTCGTTGTGATAACTTGAATGACACAGCCCGAGTGCGTAGGCAAGCGCGTAATTCCCAATCACCGGCTCAGTTTGGAAAAAATTATTAACCTCACGACTGGCGAAAAAGAGGTTTTCCATCAATTCAAATTTGCAACGATAGATATGCATAAGATACCTCCGGCGTTGGGTAGGAAGTGCCTACCCAACGTTTCACCCTTGCGGATAGAGCGCAGTAATTGATTCCAATAACCCTTTCACCTCAGATGGCGATGCAAATGTTTGCCGAATCTCACCAATTAATTCAGTCAACTCTGCATCAGCGACGGGTTGTAGATTACCGATAACTTCGTTGGTTAAATCTACCACTGCCCCGGCGACTTCTGATTCAACTCGGTTTTCATCGAGTGGGAACTGTCTGCCCTCTGAACCGAGCCGATCGTAGACACCCTGTGTTAATTCCAAGTTGCTGAAAAGCTCGCAGTCGCTGAAGATTGCGCCGACGATGGTGTTTCGCATCTTACCGAGCCGTGACGAAATAGCACCGTAGCGACGGCTTCTTAACACGTTCGATAGGACGTAGCGGATTTCGCCGGCTGTCAGATCTTTGAGCGTTTGCATGTCAATAAACAGTGCCTCCGGTTTGACGTACTCGTCCTCTTGAATGCTTGACGATGCTGCCCCGGAAACCGGATCGCGCATCGTGTTGTTATCGTAAAGCGCGTTGAAGGTCCGCTTTGCCGTAACTGCTTGGTATGACTGAACGCTAAAAGCATCGTCCGTAATGACGCGAGATTTCTGTGCTCCACCCCCACCGACAGCGTAACCGTAAATCATACAGTCGGCGCATCGAGCGCAGGGCTTGTTACGGTTCAACGCACAAATATTCTCCTCTTCTTCTTTTGAGCCTGCTGTGTAGAACAATAGGTTGTGTTGCCGCAAGAGCTCACGGCCCGTCCGGCGCTCAACCGCTGTCTGCTTCCGCTTGCTGATAGTCACGCGAGAAATCACGTTTCGGTCTTCAAGTCCAGCATAGACAGAATCACGCGCCAACCCTTCACCAGAGCCCTCAGTGCGGAAAATCATCTCTGATTCCGCCTTCCGCAACACAATCAGTGTTAGATAACGGCTTTGCGGGAAATTCTCGTATTGCTCAACCATAAAGTCGGTGTAGCTATTCAGAATACTCATGACTGTTGTTCCTCCTTTTCTTTATCGCGCTTTGGAATCATCTCCGTGATAAAATAGAGATATCCGGAACGAATCCGCTTACGATTTTCAAGTAAATCAAATAGATTACCTTGATAAACATCTTTGTAAACCTGATCAAACAGAACTGTGACGAAGTGCGAAATATTCTCCAATTTTGTTGCACCGAAAAACCGCTGGTCAAGGCGTTCAATGGCGCGGGCAATTTCCTTTGACATAATTGCTCGTGCTTCCTCTGGGGTTTCACGCTCGAATTGCCAGCGTTCAAGGCTGTCAAATGCCACATCAAGCGGTTTCGCGAGCGAATTATCCTTGAGACTGTCGCCTTTCAATCGCCCCTCCCACGCAATGCGAGCGAGTTCCTTAATATGAGACATAATTGGGTTTCCTCCTTTCTGTGCCACAACATCGGCGATCGGTTGCGCCGTGCTACGGACGGTTGTGAACTGTAGCGGTTCATTTCCTGCCTGTTCACGTTTAATCATTTGGTGGGTTATGTAGTAAAGTTCAAGTGGATCGTAATTCAAACTCCGAATTAATCGAACCAGATCACCTGCATCAATGCTTCCAATCTTCGATCGGATGCCGTGCAACTTGAGTAATTGTTCAAACGCCTGTTGTGTCATATCACTAGCAAGATCGTTATACGGCAACCACCCGCGAAATGCAAGGGGGATATGGTCAATGAAAAAATGGCTAAACTCATCGCCAGAAAAGAGCGGAATTGACGAATCGGTCAACACCGCACGGCAGCCCAAAAAGCGTTGATACAACAGGGCGTTTTCGATAGCATATAAAACCTCCTCTGTGTGATTCTTACCGGGGGTATTAACAGGAATAGTCAGAATGTTGCCAAGGGCTTCGGAGAACTTCGGTAGCGGGTTGCCGTTGACTTTTGTCCTACTAAATGGCAGAATTAATTCTAACTGTGTTGTTTCTTGGTAGTGACGCAGCGCATCGTCTGTTTTGAGAAACACTGATGGAAAATCAGGGTTCTGAAATCTATCCTGCGCCGCCCGGAAAGCCTTGATGAATACATCTGTAAAATACGAAATCGGATACAGATGAATGAAAAACGTCGCTGTGCTCCCGCCCACGTTGTAGCAGATCTTGTCGAGCATGTACTGCGTTCGGCAAATGCTACAGACGCGGCGTTTCGGCTCACGTGATGTGCCGCCTTCGAGCCGATTGGAGAAATACTGTACCTTGATATTCGCCGGTACGTCCGGCTTCATCCACTCATCTGTTTCAAATTCCGCACCGCAGGTGCTACATTGGGCATGATTATCTCCAACGTAACGTTCTATATTTGTGGCAAAATTCCGACCCCGATCAGCAGCGAAACTGAAATCAACGTACTTGTGAACATAATCCGCCAATATCCCAAACTCGCTTTCGGGCAGTGAAGTTTCCATAATGGCTGTGCCATCATCGACAATCAACTCGTAGATTTCGTCGAAGTCTCTGTCACTATTGTAAAGGTTACGCCCGATGATATAACCTCGGTCGGATAGTGCGTTGAAAGTGGTGTATCGCGGACGACAAGCCTCATCCTCGATCTCCAATGGCAGCTCAAGCAAATCATAGATGTGATTCCATGCGTCGGAAATGACTTGGGAGAAGTGCTTATTCAGAAAGATGTAATACGTCCGAACTAATTCCCCAATCCTCACAACTCCATCATCGGGGGGCAGCAGATGAAAATCTTCAGATAGAATCTCATCAATCAACGCAATCTGTGCCGCAGGGTTAGGATTCTTTTTACTTGGTTTTGTACCTTCTAACTTTTCGCGAACGGCTTGCAGTCTCCTCCGACAACGGTCATTCATGTCATCCACTTTAGAAGCGTACTTTCGCTCACTGATAATGTTCCGTACCTCATTCCAAATTTGCTGGAATGATAAACCAAGTGATAGACATTTTTCATCTACCTTGATGCCTGCGGGGCTGCCCTGAATAAACTTGCTGAATTCTCTGCTAGTTTTTGATTCGATCTGCTTGACAACACGATTTCCAAGTGTCGCGATCTCGTCGGTTGTGATCTGGATATCTTGACTGCGATCAACAAGATACGCTACACCATCAGAATAGTAAAGCAGTGGTAACAGGTCTTTTTCCGTTTCCAGATACTTCACAATTTCATTGTGAATGAGATTCGTCAAGATACCTCGTTGCTCACTCACCTTGTGGTAGACAAACTGATATTGAACATCAAGGATTCGGTTAAGTTCTCTGAGAAAATCTACCTTTTTTGCTTGCTCCTCAAGCGTTTTTGAGAGGTCAATCACATCCATCGCCCGGATAATCGGAACTAGGAATTTCAGAAGCCGATCTCTATCATGTAAATACGGATCATAATCCAGATCGAGCGTCTCATCGTAGGTGTTATTATACCGAGAATGGGCGCGGACCAGAACTTCGATGTCTTTCAGGTAATCTTGCCATTCTGAAAAAAATCGTTCTATCTCAAGATTCGTCAACACCGCACTGACATTTTTCGCATTTGCCAGATAATTGAACGAACGCTTCTGGTCTTGGAACTCCTGCAGTTTGTTCAAGTCGTGGACACTGAATGCGCTAAACAGCAGTTGGACCTCAAGATCGCTCAGATTCAAGATTGGTCGTAACCGCTCCAGAACAAAAATCCCGTTGATGATATGGAGATAGAGCGATTCACCCGCCTTCGCGCCGTATTGGATAATTTCCTGATAGCCGCGTAACTTTTTATTTAGGATTTCGTCTACATAGGTTTGGAAAAGGTTGTCCGCTTCTGAATAAATGCCAAGCGAAAACAACAACTCTCCGTTTTCTGGTTTCTGTTTTGCCATGATGATTCCTTTCTATTTTGTTAGTTGGTGCTGATTATAACACATCAACAATCGCACAAACCTGCGCCTGATCGCAAAAATTTCAACGAAATTTCGTTTTTTAATTTTTTGGAAAGATTTGACCTATTTTGAATGGAATGCTATAATAACAATGTGCAGGACCGAACCCATCCTTGGCGGTGGATGTAGGCCCTGCTTTTTTGTTATTCGTCTGTTCAGGAGTACGCCCGATTGCTCTGTTCCCAGTTATTCCGAAAAATTAGGTTGCTCCAAATATATTCTTGACAATCCTAAAATCCAAATCGCTGAAGTTCTGCCCAAATCGCGACAGGTTCACCGGCGAGTGCACTGTAACAAATTTCCTTTGCCGAATCCAAATCACCATAACGATCAAGTAAGTTTACCTTTTCACGTTCTAAAAAATTTACATTCTGATCAATCTCATGAAACCGATCTTCAATATCAGATTGTTCTTGATCGATTTTGTTTAAGTATGCTTGAATTTCCTGAGATGGATTTAAGTCATTCATTTATTTTCCTCCCTCAACTTTATCAAAGTTCAGAACAATATCATAACTTTATCAAAATTGCAAGAAAAAAATATAGACTTTGTGGAAGATCCCCAGCCTATATTTTCAAACTCAAAATTGAGATTCTTCTATAATGATAGTGTGAAACATAACAAAATCATCTTTCAATCTCGTAATCGAGATCCTTATCCTCATGGTAGCACAGCCCATCCTTTTGGTCAAGCAAGATACGAAATTTCATAGTAAGTATCGAGCCTGCTTCCTACCCCGATCGCCCAGAAACCAGTCCTGGCGTATGTTCCCAACCTTTTCCCCCCTTATTCACATTCTGGCATTTTCTCAAAATACTATGAAAACTATGAAATTTCCAACTTAATCTTTTTGGTACACCCTTACCATCTTCTCCGCTGTGTCTGCAACCCACTCTCGTAGCTCCCTCGGTTCGATCACCTCTGCCTCCTCCCCCCAACCCAAAACCCACCAGCCAACTTCCTGCCAGCCCGCGACTCTCGCCTCAAAGCGCAGACCTCCATCAGGATGTTCGTGTATCTTCTGCGTCGAATGCCATTGCACCTCTCGAATAAGAGGCGCGATGCGTGGGACGAACTCAATCACAACATCTGTTTCCGGCCCAAGCCTGAAATCCCAACTTTTCTCCATATACTTCTGCACAGAAAAATCGTCAGGAATCGTGTAGGAGGCAAGGCTGATGAAGAGAGAGTGGACGCGGTTGATCCGAAAAGTTAAAATCTGATTTGATCTTTCAGTGTGCCCAATCACATACCAAGCGTGTTTGCGAAACAGGACTGCATACGGTGAGAGTCGATGCTGCTCCCGCTTTCCACTGCTGAAAGCATTATAACCACTGGTGCTAGTATAATTTATGGGTCATGAGTCGTTTTCCTCACTAGTATCGTTAATCGGGGTAACAAACCATCTCAATTAACGGGAGGAAAGCGAAACTCATGACCACGATAGATTTTATCACAGACTTGTTCTGTTGTGTAGATGATAAACTGACACAAGACAATATAAATCACAAGCATACTCAAGCCAAACTGTATCCGTCTGAAGTTATTACGCTTGCGTTGCTTTTTTCGCTCAAAGGGGTAGGCAATCGTGCCTTTTATCGGTGGATAGAAAGCAATTACACCGGGTTGTTCCCGCATTTACCAAAACGGACTCGCTTGTTCCGGCTTTTCAACAGCCATAGGCATCTGACCGATATTTTCATGGCAACCCCGTCACTGATTGGCGTGATTGACACTTATGGTATTGAGTTGATTCACCCCCGTCGAGAAGGTCGGTCTGAGCGACAAATCGGCAAAAAAGGTATATCCAACCAACGATGGATTGTCGGAGGCAAACTGTGCATATTGGTCAACCATCTGGGGGAGATTGTCGATTGGGAGTGTGACACTGCCAATGTCTATGATGGTAGTCAGTTCCAACACATAGTTGAAGGCGTCAGTGACCAGATGGTTGTCTTTGCTGATGAAGGGTTTACCAAAGTGGACTGGTTCCCTGACAACTTGCGTATCTGCAAACGCGGACAGTGGAACGACAGGATGGTGATAGAGACTATTTTATCTATGTTGACCCGCGTCTGCCATTTGAAGAAAGTCGGGCATCGGTGTTGGGACTATTTCAAGACACGACTTGCTTTCACAATGGCGATGTTTAATTTGCTAGTGCAATGGGACGGATTACCCGTTGATGACGATGGATTTGTCCCTTTATCTATTGCACAATTTGCTCTCTAAACTAGCACCAAAGGTTATCATCCTTTTATTGTCTGAATCAAGATTTTCAGGATTCAAGGATTTTCAGGATAGAAGTTACATAAGTTAAACGTTTACCGTCAACCCCAGAAACGGTTGTGCCATATTTTTGGTTTATAGTAGGATGGTTTATCGAATACCCGTTGTGTCGCGCAGTGGTATGTGGTGAATTGAGCGAACTACTTTAGCGCGACGTTGTTAGTATCTGACGCGCAATAAATTGCGCTACTACAAACTGAAGTGCGGAAGTCCTAAAAGAGAAGGAGCAAGATCAATGGCGAAGCATCGAGCCGCACTGATTGGATGCGGCGGAAAAGGTAGGGACCATACCAATACGTTGATAAAGAACGAACTTGTGGATTTGGTCGCTTTTTGCGATATCCGTGAGGAAGCATTGCAAGCGTACCAAGAGATGTACGGAGTATCAGCCCTATACACAGATTATCAGGAGATGTTTGAACGGGAGAACCTAGACCTCGTTGTGATTTCTACGCAGGCACCGCAGCATCATGCGACTACACTTGCTGCAGCGACGCACGGCTGTAATGTGCTCTGCGAGAAACCGATGGCTGTGACGCTTCAGGAGGCGGATGAGATGGTTGCAGCGTGCGACGACGCAGGAGTGCGATTGTCCATCAACCATCAGAAACGTGCCAGCGCGTACAACGCCTATGCGAAAAGGCTAATTGCTGAAGGGGAGATTGGTGAGGTCTTCTTGATACGGGCTTACGAAAAAGGGGGACGCAAAGCAGGGAACGCGATAATGGAGATGGGGACGCACCTCTTTGATTGGGTGCACAATTTTGGAGGTGAGGTGAGTTGGGCTGCTGCACATATTACCGCTGCGGATTCCCTCGAGGCGGGACTTCAGGACATCAAACATAGTCAGGAGGTCAACCCCCGTGATCGGGACGCGGGACTAGTCATCGGTGAACGGGCGTTCTGCTCGTTTGGGTTCGCCAGCGGGATACATGCCGATTGCGACTTCTTGGCAGAATCTGAAGGAAATGATAGGGCGTATGGCTTAGATCTCATCGGTACAAAAGGACGGATTGCGTTGCGCCGAAGCGTCGCTACGGTGATGTTCATCCACCGCGGCACATTTATGACCCCCGTCGAAGGACACCAATGGCAGCCGGTGTCGCTGCCCGATGAGGACCGTATTACGGGTCAGCATCTGGGAACCCGAGACATTAATCAGGTGCTTCAGTCCCGCCTCATCCGCTCGTTGCTTGAACCTAATGACCCGGACGCCGATTCGATTTCATCTGGTCGGGAGGGACGTGCATCGTTGGAGATGATTCACGGTTCATGGGAGTCTCACCGACAGGGTGGGCGTGTCCCATTTCCGCTCAAGGAGCGTACCCATCCCTTGCAACGTTGGCGGGAGGAGGTGTAGGTAGCTGTCCTAATTTTTGCTTGTTGAATGGTCAGAACAGCAGGTATAATCAACAATTGGAGTTTTGCAGTGGTTTTTGGAAAATTCTTGATGACGAGATTGTGTAGAAAAATTTTTGCCCTAATTACAGGTTAATTCTCACAGAAATTTCTGACAATGAATATAACTCGATTCTTCACTGATATTTTGGGAGCGAAACTCCAGACTCCATACCGTTGGGGAGCAATTAATGACATTACCAATCACGTGTTCCTGCGTGTTTGGGAAGACAATATTGAATCCGTATCAGACGGTAAACGTATCCTCGTTTTACCTAGTCAACCGCGACTTCCTTCAGTCAGCTATAAGGCTAGCTTTAACGAACGACGTAGGCATCTCGAGCTCATTCAGAGTGGTGCGGCGGGTTTCGGCGTTCTCTGCACAGCTGCTGATCCTAAAACTACGAAAGCTCGGAAGATTGACACATTTGATGAAACGATGCTGCTGCAATTGGGAGCCGTAACCGAGGAAAATGGTCGAATCTACGCACACATCGATGCGCGGGTTCCGGCCGAAGAACTACCCGGTCAGCGCACAGATTGCAGCACACTCATCGAAGATGTGCGAATAATTGTCAGAAAGAAAATCGAGTCCACAACAAAGGAGGCTTTCGTCAGTGCACGAGTTGGTCAGGGAATATTTTGAACAAAAGTACTTGAATTTTGGGATAATCGCTGCTCAGTGACACGCTCGGCAACTGGTACTGCTATCAGAGCATCGCATATTAAACCATGGCGGCATTCAACTGATGAGGAACGCTTGGATCCCAATAATGGGCTCCCTCTAGTTGCTAGCCTTGATGCCTTGTTTGACGCCGGTCTGATTTCCTTTGAATCATCGGGGAATTTGATCGTCTCATCTGTATTACCAGAATCAGAGCAACAGATCTTTGGTCTCGGTTCGCAATCGCTGACAAAAACCCCCACACAGAAAACTGTACTATACTTGGAATATCATCGTGATTATGTATTCAAAAAATGAGATTGAAAAAGGGACTGAAGATAAATATACAATGACTTCCCTAGACGATACACTTTTAGGGCAGATAGAGGAACTCGACAAATCCTTAATCGAATATTTTCCCGATACGCTCGTTATTGATAACGCTTTGACCAGAAAACTGGTCAGTTTCCAAGCGAATAAAGCGCGTGGATACTATAGGTGGTACAAATACAAAGAAGCATTTTCCGCGGATTTGGTGGAATATCTTTTCCGTAAGTACAGGGTAGTAAGGGGGAAAATACTAGATCCCTTTGCGGGCGCGGGGACCGCTTTATTCGTCTGCTCCTCTTTGGGTTATGACTCCGAAGGCATTGAACTCTTACCGATTGGACAAAAAATCATACAGGCAAATGTGCTCGCTAGAGGAGCGCATAAACAAAGGATTGTTTCTGGATTAGAAAACTGGTTACTTCAAAAGCCTTGGAATACCGAAGGTGAAGTTAGACATTTTGAGGTGCTTCGCATAACCGATGGCGCGTATTCTCACAAAACACATCACAAAATTGGAAGATATCTAAATGAGTTGGAGGGTGAACCTCCAGAAACAAGAGAGATATTACTGTTTGCCCTGCTATGTGTTTTGGAGTCGATAAGTTATACAAGGAAAGATGGGCAGTACCTCCGATGGGATCACAGATCGGGACGCAGAAACGGTAAGAACCCTTTCGATAAGGGAAAAATTTTGTCATTCGATGAAGCCATCGTAGAAAAGCTAAACGAGATAAAAGATGATATGAACGTTGGGGACGGCGAAGGCGATCTATTCTCATCTATGCGAGAGGACATACAGGCAGGCAATGTAGATTTATTAAAAGGTTCATGTTTAGAGGTGCTTCCAAAACTGAAAAGTAGGACTTATTCTGGGATAATTACGTCACCGCCGTACTGCAATCGTTACGACTATACACGCACTTATGCTTTAGAACACGCACTGCTTGGAGTCGATGAAATTGGGTTAGCGGGGTTGCGGCAAGCGATGTTGAGTTGTACGGTAGAAAACAGAGCGAAGGCACTCATTGACCTAAATTCCGAATGGCAGGCGGCGATAAGCATTTGCGATGGCTTATCTTTATTACAGGGGATATTGAACTATCTGGATTACAAAAAAGATAAAAAAGAACTCAATAACAGTGGAATTGCTCGTATGGTCAGGGGTTATTTTTATGAGATGGCTTGTGTTATTCAAGAATGTTACCGGGTATTGGATACGGACGGCATGATGTTCATAGTTAATGACAACGTTAGGTATGCTGGGGCTGCAATATCTGTAGATACAATCCTCTCAAAAATAGCTGAAGATATTGGATTTCAGATAGAAAAAATCCTTGTTCTGCCTCAAGGTAAGGGGAATAGCTCCCAACAAATGGGTAAGCATGGACGAGAAGCGTTGAGAAAATGTGTGTATGTTTGGAAAAAGGGTAGATGAATGCCGTTATGTGTTATTTGATACGAGGAGAAAGCTACTATGCCATATACCAATTATACCTCCAAAGAGGTTGCATCACGGGGCGAAGCAATTTATAAGCGAGAGATACGCAACAAAGTTGAGCCCAAACACAAAGGTAAGTTCTTGGTCATTGATATCGAAACGGGTGAATACGAGATGAGCTCTGACGATTTAATTGCTACGAAACGCCTCCTTACCAAGCATCCCAATGCTGTTATTTATGGCTTACAAATTGGGTCTCCAACCGCCTATCGAATCGGTGGACACTTCTCGGTGCAAACACAATGATAATCGGAAAAGGTTCAGCCACCGGCTAATATTTCAGGACGGTTCCCCATTCACCGACGACCCAGAGAACGCCGTCAGGGGATCGGGTGATATCAATTAAGCCGTTTGAGGTCGGGGTCTGCTGAACAAGCCATGTCACACCACCATCCTTGGTATTGAGGAGCATTCCCTCTTCTCCGACAGCCCAGCCCTCGTTATCCGTGACGAAGTAGACGCCATTCAACTTTTCAGCCGTCGGTGTAATCTGTCGGATCCACGTTTCCCCTCCATCTTTCGTCGCATAAATGGAACCGTCATCCCCAGAAATCCACGCGATTTGGGAGTTGAGGGCGAAAACTGCCCGTAACTCGTTGGGCTCCGCTTGTTGCATAATCCACGTCTCCCCGCCGTCATCAGTTTTAATAATTACCCCTGCGTCACCAACTATCCACCCCACATTCGCATCGACAAAATAGACACCGTTCAGGTTGCTGTAGCTAGCGTTCAAGTCCCCGGAATCTTGGCTTTGCCATGTGCGTCCACCATCTTTTGTGCGCAAAATCTTGCCAAGTTCGCCGACACCCCATCCGTGTTTCGGCGTTGAAAAGTGGAGGTCATAAAAACCGACAGCACGTTTCCATCGGATAGCCTCGTCAAATTGGAGGCGTTGGATCTGTCCCTCCTCTGCCTCTATCCTGATACCACCCCACGTTCTGCCGCCGTCTCCTGTCTCAATTAGGGTTGCGTTACTGCCAACGATGTAGCCTTGCATCGCATCAACAAAACCGATGCCGAACAGCTCAAAAACATTCCCGGTGTGCTGTTGTTGCCATGTTGCCCCGCCATCGCGGGTGGCAAGCGCCATTCCAGATAGCCCAACCGCCCACCCCGTTTTATCATCAAGGAAGTGGATTGTCGTCAAGTGGCTGTTGATCGAGACCACATCCCACGATGCCCCACCATCTTGACTGTGCAGGAGGGTGGCAAATTCGCCCACAGCCCACGCCTCTTGTGGACTGATCAGTTGGATAGCGTTCAGACGGCTGGGAACGGGTCTCGGTTCAAGCGAAGCCCAATTTGCGCCGCCGTCGGTTGTCCTCAGAATCACGCCGAACTCTGCGGCTGCAAGTCCGTGATTGACGTCAATAAAGTGAATCCCCCAGATAGGTTCGGGCATACCGTTGGAATTGGGGACATTGCTTTTCTGGGTTTCCCACGTTGCGCCGCCGTCAGTGGTATGAATCAGCGCACCGTTACCGCCGGCTGCCCACCCTTCTCGGTGATCGAGCATACAGATCGAACTAATGCCGGCTGCGGAGTTGATCTTTTGGCTCTTCCAAGTCTGTCCGCCGTCCGTCGTATGGACAACTGTTCCGCCATGTCCTGCGGCCCAACCGACCTGTTGACTGGCAAAATGAAAGTCTTGGATCGCATTATTCGTCGGGGGATTCTGTTGAACCCAAGTGTCACCACCATCTGTTGTATGAATAATAAGTCCACCATCGCCGCCAGCCCAGCCGTGTTCGGCATCCACAAAGAAAACGGCTGACAATGCTCGACGCGTGCCGGTGTCCAGTACTGTCCACGTTTCTCCATTATCGGTCGTCTTCAATACAGCACCGTCCTCGCCGGCGATCCAGCCGGTTTGGGGATTGAGGAACCACACTTTGTGGAAATCTATTTTGAATGGAAGCGGTTTGCTAGGTTGTTCCCAAGTCTTTCCGCCATCGTTGGTACGCAGAATGGTTGCGTCTGATCCGACGATCCACCCATCTTGTTGAGAAACAAAGTGGATATCGGAAAACCCCGCTTGCCATCGCGATTCACGTACAAGCGTCCAAGTTCTGTCCGCTGCAAAGGCGTTGATTGCTAGGAGCGATAACAGTATCACGAACCCTAAAGCGGGTTGGGGACGCAACAGTGTATTCCTTATCACCATTGTTTCTTTCCTATTCCGAGGCATGAATCTATTCCTATAATACAGAATCATCTATGATTTCGGCGAGTTTGCAACGTCGGGTGTGCCCGTTTCCACGGATATCCATAATAGTATACCATATAGACGAATCAAATCCATCGTTGACCACGAAAATAAAACGTGATATAATCCAATCCGTGAAACGTAGAAGATGAGTGGTGAATGGCGGTGTGATGACGAAGTCAGCGTTCAGAAAGGGTTGAGCTATCGCTAGGAGAAACGGAATGACCTACGATCTGTTAGTTAAAGGAGGTACGGTTATCGATCCCGCCCAAGGACTCAATGCGCTCCGGGACGTTGCACTATCTGATGGGAAAATCGCGGCAGTTGAGGAAAGCATAACAGAAACGTCGGCACGCGAGATCGTGGACGCAACGGATTTAATCGTCACGCCCGGACTGATTGACCTCCATGTACATGCGTTTTGGGGAGCTACTGCCTACGGAATGGAGCCGGACATCGGCAACATCAGCAAAGGGGTGACAACCGCATTAGATACTGGCTCGGCAGGTGCAAGCAATTTCCTAGCTTTCCGTAGGTATGTGTTAGAACGATCAGATACTCGACTATTCGCCCTGCTGAACATCTCAGCGATGGGTATGATTTGGCCCAGAATCGGGGAGTTGACGGATATACGCTGGGCTGATGTCCAAGAAACTGTCCGTGTGGCTCAAGAAAACCGTGACTTCGTGCTGGGGGTCAAAGCCCGACTGTCAAGAGGTTATGCCGGAGAGAACGATGTCGAAGCACTGAAGCGCACCATAGAGGCGGCAGAAGCCATTGATGGGTTTGTTATGATCCATGTGAAGGATACCAAAACACCATTGGAAGAAATCACAGCGATGCTTCGCCCCGGCGATGTGGTCACACACGCCTTTCATGGTAAATCAGAGGGTGTCTTGGACAACACCGGAGGGATTATTGACCGTTTTAGGGAAGACCAACAGCGCGGCGTTATTTTCGACATCGGACACGGTTCTGGCAGCTTTTCGTTTCGTGTTGCAGAAAAGGCACTTGCCCAAGAATTCTTACCCGACAATATCAGCAGCGATCTGTATAACAGCAATGTCGAGGGTCCGGTTTTTGATCAGGTCACAACCCTCTCAAAGTTTCTCTGGTTAGGGATGCCCCTGTATGAGGTGATTCGGCGTAGCACCGAGACCACCGCCCGGATCATGGGATTGGAGGACGGCTTGGGAACGTTAAAAGTCGGGGCGGAGGGCGATGTCACTATTTTAAGATTAGATGAAGGTAACTTTACGCTGACCGATTCTGAGCGTGTGTCTGTCGAAGCGCGTCAAAAGCTGAACCATGTGCGGACAATCAAAAGCGGCCGAATATATCGCCCGTGGCTCAAATAGGAGACTCCTTTGATCTTAGATACCATTGTCGCCCACAAACGGATAGAGTTGGAGGACGACAAACAACGGATGCCATTAGATACACTGAAACGCAAGATTCAGGATCTACCCCCGACGCGAGACTTTCGCGCTGCGCTGTCAGTCCCGAATAGTATCCATCTCATCGCCGAAATTAAGAAAAAATCCCCGAGCAAAGGGATTATCCGTGAGGATTTTGATCCGGTTGGCATCGCTCGGACCTATGCGGAAAATGGTGCATCGGCAATCTCTGTATTGACCGACCGAGAATTCTTCGCCGGTGAACTCGCCTATCTGAGTGCCATCCGTGAAGCGGTGACACTCCCTCTATTACGGAAAGATTTTACTATCGACCCGTATCATATCTATCAAGCCCGACTCGCAGGTGCGGATGCTGTTCTGCTCATTGTCTCGATCTTGACACAGGCACAACTGCGTGAATTTACCGAAATGGCACGAAGCTTGGGACTCGCAAGCCTTGTCGAAGTCCATACCGAAGCGGAGTTGGAATTGGCGTTGGTAGGGGGTGCGGAAGTCGTAGGCGTCAATAATCGAGATCTGAAAACCTTCCACACAGACATCGCGACCACCTTCCACTTGAGGGACTCCATCCCAACCGATAAAGTTGTCGTCAGCGAAAGTGGCATCAACGCACACAATGACGTAATGAAGCTCAAAGAGGCGGGAATCAACGCGATACTGGTAGGAGAGTCGTTGATGCGGAGCCCGAACATTGGGGATAAAGTGAGAGAGCTGCTCGGACATAAATCGGGTTAATCTTATGAGTTCGGAAGTGTATCAATGTGCCGAATTGTTACCCTGTTTTTTATCTTATCTGTCTCTTCCGCTTTTTCAGCCATTGAGTTTGAATCTGTCGAACTTGGGTTCGACAAGGTTTACAAACGGGAGCGATGGGCACCGTTACAGGTCGTTGTTACTAGCCGTAACGAGGATTTCAACGGCGAGGTTAGGGTTGAAGTCCGCAACATCTTTTCGGACGAACGGATCCAAACGTATGTCACCCCTCTTTCCCTCACGCGAACAGACCGTCAACGGCGTACGATTCATATTTTCCTGCCGGGAGCTTCGTCCCAACTGAGCATCAAACTTGTCAGCCACGCCGAGAAAGCCCGAGTCTCTCAAGAACTTACGCCGGAACTACCCAAATCGTTGGCTGACCTTATGATCCTCGCATTGACGCCGAGCCGCGATCTGTTGAGCCGCTGGGATGGAAAACAGACCGGCGATAAAGAGAAAGGACACGCTTTTGTTTCCTACACTGACTTTAAGGGATTACCTGTCAATTGGAAAGGGTACGATTCAGTTGATTTTTTTGTGATTCGTGGGGTTCCCTTAGTTGAGCGTCGGATTTCTAAGCGGCAACAACAAGCGTTACTCGATTGGATTCAGCGGGGCGGCACCTTGCTCGTATCGGGTGGTGCGGATTTGCGCCAGCTGCGTGGGAGTTTTCTGGAAACGTTTCTGCCAGTGGAGTTAGGTGGCTTACGAAGGACAACCCAACTTCCCGAATCAATGCGGCGTTTGGGGTTTGCAGCCGATTCGCCATTTGACTTGATTGATTTTAAGTCCAAGCCCGGAATGGTTGCACTCGCTAGTGACGGGGATCAGATCTACATCGCCAAAAGGTTTTTGGGAAGCGGGCAGATTATTAGCTTAGGGTTTGACTACAACGCACCTCCTTTTTCTGATTCACCGGGATCGGAGGCATTTTGGAAGTGGATGCTTGGGACGGAGGCTCAAACACCACGCCACGCCGAAGCACGCTACGAAGCCGATCGCAGACATGACGAAAAGATTCGGACAATTTTGGCAACCGTTCCTTCGGCGAAAGCCCCACTGATTTGGCTGCTGTTCGTTTTCTTGGTTGTGTATACACTGGGCTTCGGTGTTTTGATATGGAAAGGTGGAAAAGGCAAACCCCGTTTATACTGGGGCGGAGGTATCGCGCTCACGGTACTTTTTTTATGCGGTGTTATTCTACCGCGATACTCTGTACCGAGTCCGGTCTCGGTGAATCGTTTTTCGATTTTATCCGTTTATCCTTCAACGAACCGTGCCCACCTGCAAACCTATATCGGAATCATCGCTTCAGCAAGCGTTGAAACATCAATCCAGTTTCGAGAGAGAACCTTCATCAGACCCTTGACAGCAACTGCCACACCTCCGTTGCAACTAGTTGAGCCTGAAGGGACGAAAAATTTTTCGACTCTGCGTCGAGCATCTTTAGATCCATGGATCACACGAGCCTATTTTGCGGAAACTTTTATCGATTTTCCGGTACATCTGACATGGGAGCGAGGAGTGACAACCGGTCAGATTGAACATAGACTCCCTTATACGCTGGAAAACGCATGGCTCATCAATCAAGGAGAATATCCTCAAATCGGCACGATTCCGCCCGCAACGGCTGTCAATATAAAGGAAAATCAAAAAAAATATAACAGGTCTCCACTATCTCAAGCACTAGTTGGTCCCCGAAAGGCGTTTGTGGGAGTGTTGATTGGTGAGGTCGTCCTGCGTTACTTGGCGCAGGAGGCAGTACCAAAGCTGGTAGGTTGGACGCAAACCTCTCCATTACCGATGTCGATGAATCACCTCCGTTCCGAAACCTTTCAACCTGTGAACGCTGTCGATGAAACGCTTGTGATTTTATATTTACCGGAGCACCGCTAAATATCTTTTTTTTAGGAGATGAGAACATAATGGCAGCAGAGATACCTTTACAAAAAATTGATGAATACCGGTGGCGTATCCCCAAGAGTTATATGCGTGGGATGCGCGTTGATGGGATTATTTACGCAAATGAGAAATTACTTGAGCAAGCCAAGAGCGAGGAGGCGTTGCAGCAAGTCGCCAACGTGGCACACCTGCCGGGGATTGTCAAGCATTCGCTTGCGATGCCTGACCTACATTGGGGCTACGGCTTTGTGATTGGCGGTGTCGCGGCAACCGATCCGGCGGCAGATGGCGTTGTATCCCCCGGCGGGATTGGGTATGATCTCAACTGCCTGACAGCTGACGCGGAGATACTGCATCAACACGGTTATACGATACCAATCGGAGAGATGGGTTCAAATTGGGAAACCGCTATGTTACGTTGTCAGGATTTTCAAAATAGCGTCGAAACCCAAACCTCTGTGCGGCATTATCTGAAACTCCGTCCGACCCAGCCGGTATATTGCCTGAAAACCGAAGGGGGTGATACTATCAAGGCGACAGCCGATCACCCCTTCTGGACACCAAAGGGAATGACCGAACTGCAATCGCTCAAGATTGGCGATAAGGTCGCGTTATCACCATTTCAAGGTGTGCCTTATGAAGAGCCATCGGATGAGATTATAGTCGATCAAGCACGGATTGAAGGCTTACTCGGTCAACTCGGTGATAGCCAATCCGGCAATCGACGAGGACAGGTCATCAAGCATCTCAAGCAGCGCGATCTGTTGCCGCTGAGATACGACTCACCTGCTTTGCCATACTTGCTAAAAGTCTTGGGATATGTGATGGGAGATGGCAATATCTACTATGTCAACGGTGATGGAAAAGGTCGAATTTCCTTCTACGGCAAAGCGGAGGATCTTGAGGAGATCAGAACAGATATTTCGCACCTTGGGTTTACGCCCTCAAAATTGCACCGCCGTGAGCGAGTACATCAGATTACAACAGCGTATGATACATATCAGTTCTCCCGTGAAGAGGTCAGCTTCAATGTGAGTAGCACCGCATTCGCGACGCTACTTATTGCACTTGGCGCACCTCACGGTAAGAAAGCCTCTCAGGACTATCGCGTACCACAGTGGATTAAGGGTGCACCGTTGTGGCAGAAACGCCTGTTTCTCGCTGCGCTATTCGGGGCTGAACTAGAATCCCCCAATACAGTGACAGGACATCCCTACACCATCTCTGCTCCTAAGATGTCAATGAGCAAAAGGGAAGGTTATGTCGATAGTGGTGTCTCTTTCCTGCGAGATATCGGCGATCTCTTATCAGATTTTGGTGTACAGATTAAGAAGATTGGACAGCGAAAAGAGCAAACAAACGCTGATGGATCTGCTTCCCATCGCCTGCGATTGGTCATTTCAGGAACGAATGAGAACTTGATTAAACTGTGGGGGCAGATCGGGTTTGAATACAATACAGGGCGTAAGACACTTGCAAATATCGCGCTACAGTATCTCAAACTCAAACAACAATTGATTGAAGATCGAGAGAATGCTGCAAGGATTGCTGTTGCAATGCACGCAGATGGGATGCCTATCTCTGAAATTACCGAGAAGATCGAGTCTGAATACATTAACGAGCGTTTTGTTGAAAGGTCGGTCTATGAAGGACGACAGACGAAACCGCGAGTCAGCCAAGCCTTTCCAACTTTCGAGGAGTATATTGAAGAAGTAACCCAAGATTTGAGCAACAATGGTATGGTCTGGGATCGTATTGAATCAATTATCCCCCTTGAGTTTGATGATTATGTTTACGACTTTACGGTTGAACATTCAGACCATAACTTCATTGCAAACGGTTTTGTTGTGTCTAACTGCGGTGTACGTCTAATTCGGACTAATTTGGACGTTACGCAGTTGGCGGGCAGAACCAAAGGACTTGTTGCGAAGCTATTTGAAAACATTCCCTGTGGTGTCGGATCGAGTGGAAAGATTCGGCTGAACCAACAAGAAGAGAAGCAGATGGTCGAGCAGGGGGCACGCTGGGCGGTTGAACGCGAATACGGTTTTCTCGAAGACCTTCAATTTACGGAGGCAAACGGCTTTCTGTCTCTCGCCAATGCGGACGCTGTCAGTGAACGTGCCTTGGAACGTGGAAAAAATCAGCTCGGCACGCTCGGTTCTGGCAATCACTTCCTAGAGGTCCAAGTAGTAGATCGAATTTTGTATCGGGAAGCCGCCGAAGTGATGGGGCTGACGGAGGGACAGATCTGTGTGATGATTCATAGCGGCTCGCGCGGCTTCGGCTATCAGGTGTGCGATGAGCATGTCAAAACGTGGGTCCAAGTTGCGAAGAAATATGGCATCGATCTGCCTGACCGCCAACTCGCCTCTGCCCCGATTAATTCAAAGGAGGGGCAGGACTATATCACGGCGATGGCGTGTGGTGCGAACTACGCATGGAATAACCGCCAGTGTATCATGCACTGGGTGCGTCAAACGTTCATGGATTTCTTCGAGACTGGGGTCGACGAACTAGGCTTAGAGCTGGTCTATGATGTCGCACACAATATTGGCAAGTTTGAGAAGCACCTCGTTGACGGGATTGAGCGTGAGCTGTTCGTGCACCGCAAAGGTGCGACACGCGCGTTTCCAGCGGGACACCCTGAGATTCCCGACAAGTACCAGAAGGTCGGGCAGCCGGTTCTGATTCCCGGCGATATGGGCACCGCCTCTTATGTCTTGGTCGGCAGCCCATCGGCGATGGAGCAGACGTGGGGAACAACGTGCCATGGGGCTGGTAGAATGCTCTCGCGTCGGAAAGCGATGCAGATCACGAAAGGACGCAGCATTCAACGAGACCTTGAGAAGCAGGGGATCTTTGTTCGTGCCGAGGGGCGACGCACACTCAATGAGGAGGTCCCTGAAGCCTACAAAGATGTGGATGAGGTTGTCAAGGTTGTTGATGCAGCGGGGCTCTCTCAGCGGGTGGCGCGGTTACGCCCGATCGGTGTGGTCAAGGGTTAGGAGATATCCTTATACTAACGCAAGTTGCTACTTATAGGGAAAACATCAATCCCTACAGATTTAACCGTCACAGGTCAATGGAAATGGGAACACTCACCATTTTCCACTTGGAATTGAGCGAAAAGTAACGCGCAATGAATTGCGCTACTACGAACCCATGCGTCCAATTATATGCTGCAAAGTGATCGCAGATTAACACTCCCTAGTTACATTGGGGACAGGCTGTATGCGCCGATCACAGATTAGGAAATCTGTGGCTACGAGAGGGTGGTTACGGCATAGGGAGCCTCGTATTGGAATTCAGGGCAATATGCCTACCACTAGCAATTTACGTTATACCAAGCAGATTTTAAAAAAAGGAGCAAACGCAGTGAAGATCGCAAAAATTGAGCAGTTTTTTCCGCGTCACCGGATGCGGTTGGTAAGAATTACAACTGACAACGGTCTTGTCGGTTGGGGAGAGACAACGCTTGAAGGCAAACCCAAAAGCACCATCGCTGCCGTTGAGGAACTCACCGACTACCTGATTGGCAAAGATCCGTTACGCATAGAACACCACTGGCAGCACATTTACCGGTCCGCCTTTTTTCGGGGCGGTAATGTGTTGATGAGTGCTTTATCCGGCATCGATCAAGCACTGTGGGACATCGCCGGCAAACATTACGGCGTACCGACACATCAACTGCTAGGGGGTGCGGTTCGTGACCGCATCCGCGTTTATGCACATTGGGGTATCGGCAGCATGACAGACGAAGGGAAAGCCGCTGCGAAAGATCGTCTCGAAATGTTGCAGAAGAAGGGAGGCTACAAGGCGTTTAAGTCGGGGCCCGGCGGTACATGGCGGGCGCACGAGCCTCCTGCTGTCATTGATGCCTTTGTTGAGCGCGCCTATCTGATGCGAGAGTGGGTTGGACCTGATGCGGAATTGTGCTTCGACTTTCACGGCAAAATGACACCGGCACTCGCCATCGAAGTCTGCCACGAACTGAAGGGGATGCGTCCCATGTTCGTGGAGGAGCCGGTGCCGCAGGAGAATGTTGACGCCCTGAAGCTGGTTTCAGACCACGTTCCGTTTCCGATCGCAACCGGGGAGCGTCTGCTCTCGCGATGGGAATTCCGCCATGTGTTCGAGAAGCAGGCGGTGGCGTATATCCAACCTGACGGGTCGCACGCAGGTGGGATCACAGAATTGAAGAAGATTGCGAATATGGCAGAAGTTTACTACATCCACATCATGCCGCACTGTGCGATTGGTCCCGTAGCGTTTTCCGCTTGTATGCAGGTTGACGCGGTCGTTCCGAATTTCCTCATCCAAGAGCAGGTTGATGCAGCACTTGGTGGAGGGTTGCTTCAAACAGACTGGGAGGTCACGGACGGGCATATAGAGTTGCCAATGAAGCCCGGGCTCGGTTTCGAGATAGATGAGAAAGAAGCAATGCAGAATCTTGAGGGATACAACGAAGAATTGGGCGGCGAGTTCCATTATGAGTCAGACGGTAGTGTAGCAGATTGGTAAAAACGATCAACGAGGCCTATTCAATTTCCATTTCCTCCAAATCCCTTTCGAGAGTCTTGATTTCCGTCAGGGTCATTGAGTCCGGTTCAAGAGCATACGCTTTTCTATATACTTCGAGTGCGGATTCCGGATCCTGTAAGAACGAGTTGTAAATCTGTCCCATCCACAGATATGCGTCAACCTCAGTCGGGTCTAGCGTAACGATTTTCTCGTATACATCTAACGCATCGTCATAAGCGCGTTCCTCTCCCCCGCGCCGGAGTGTACCCGCGCGACCATAGAGCAATCCGATGAGTTCCTCTTTCGCTTCTGTGAAATCCGGCGCATGTACCACAACCTCCTCAAGAATTTCGAGACCTTCATCTTCCAAGCCGACAAGCTGTGCTTGTTCCTCGGCGGTAAGCTCTCGGTCAATGAACTGGTACGTTTGGAGGATATTGCGGTAGGTTCGCGAAAGTTGTAATCGGGCTTGCAGGCCGATTGGCACCGACTCAAAGGGAACATCAATTAAATCAGGATCATTTTCAATTGCCTTCTCATAGTGAGCAATTGCTTCCTTAAACTGTTTTGCCCCCTGATACATCACACCCAACAAGTGGTGCGCTTCCGCATACGTCGGGTCTTTGGCAATTACAGCAAGGAATTCTTGGACAGCTTGCGCCTGTTCGCCGGTGTCACGCAGCAGCTTTCCGCGGAGGAGGTGGACACCCGGGTAGTCAGGATCAATCACCGCAGCGCGATTCAGATGGATCTCCGCATCTGCCACCCAATTGCTGTGGAAGTAGATCTCCGAAACCCGGAGATGGGCGTGCAGTCGTGACACACGGTTGGTGTTGTTGGTATCTGCTTCAATCGCTTGAATCCCTTCCCAATACGCAAATAGGGCTTTTGGTAGGTCCTGCTTTGCAAAGTATTCATCTCCCTGTTCAATGAATGCACCTGCTTGTGACGCGGGAGGTGGATTGATTTCTGCACCACCTCTTTTCGTGTTCAGGATTATTAGGACGATGAGTACAATCAGAACCACCGCTTCAAAGTAGGGTAACCATTTACGCATATTAGATCTCTCCTCAATTAATTCCCGCCAAGAGCGTCAAAAATTCCTCCGGTTCAACAAACTTTTCAAGTCTTTTGTCCGTCAACTGATTCCCTTCAGAATCAAAGAAAATCACCACCGGCAACCCAACAATACCATATTTTTGCTTCAACCGTTCGACTTCCTCCGAGTTTCGAGTGAAGTCCAACTTGACGTTTACAAATTTTGATAACTTTGGTTTCACCGCCGGATCAGAATAGGTATGCTCCAGTTCGTTGCAAGCAGCGCACCATGTAGCGTAGAAATCGAGCATAACAGGTTTACCTTCCCTTCGTCCAGCCTCCAACCCTTGGGCTTCGTCGGCTATCCAGACGAGATCACTTTCCGCCGTTGTGAGTCCCCCGACGAACATATAAAGTCCAACAACTGCCAATAGAACGCCAATCGCTTTGCGGAGTTGCACCAGACGGGGCAGGTCTTTGAACCGCTGAGAAAATTTACCAAGAGCGACACCAGCTAGCACCAATACCCCTGCAACGGTGAAAAAGCCCATAGAATTCTGGAGTAAGGTGCGTAACGGTAGGAAAACGTCCTTAAGGAAGTACAAAGCCACCGTGATAATAGCGACACCGAATATATTCTCCAAAATATACATCCAACCCCCAGATCTCGGCAGGGCGGCGATGGCACCTGAAAACGTACCGATCACGATAAACAGCAATCCCATACCGATGGCATAGGTCAGCAGCAGCCAAAATCCGAGGAAAACGCTCTCTGTTGTAGCGACGTAAGAAAGCACCGCGCCTAACGCTGGACCTGTGCAGGGTGCAGCGATGATACCTGCAACGGTTCCCATCGCAAAGGCACCGGCAAATCCGGCACCACCGACGGTATTGAGTCTATTCTGCACGGCATAAGGCACACGGAGCTCGAAGACACCGAGCATAGATAGTCCGAGCGCGATTAGAATCCCACACACCGGGACCATCACGCGTGGGTCTGCCATTATCTGTCCAAAGACCGCTCCTGTTGACGCAACAGCAACGCCTAAAATTGAGTATGTTAGCGCGATGCCCATAACATAGGTGACGGATAAGAGAAAAGATCGCAGACGACTCACAGATTCACCTGCGCCAAAGACGGAAACAGTTATCGGGATTAGCGGGTAGACGCACGGCGTGAAACTGGTCAAGATTCCGCCCACAAAAACGAAGAGGAATGCCCAAAAGTAACCTTTGGATAACGCTTGGGAGAACTTTCCGCTTTCACTCGTAGCAGTTTCGGAGGAGGTATCAGGGGGGGAGCCGAGTTGCAGGTTTGCAAAGATAGCGTCGTTAATGGGTTGAATCGGTTGGTCCATCCCGACAACCTCAATAGTAACATCAACATCAATTGTTTTTGGCAACAAACACTGTTCGTCACTGCACGCTTGGTATGTCAATTGGAAGGGAAGCGTAATCTGTCCGAACGGTGCTGAGTCCAGTAATGTCGTCTGGAACCCGAGCACAGCTTCGTCGTGATACACCGGGACCTTTCCTCCCAGCGAGGCAATTTCGAGGATATCTGCCTTTGGATACACCACTTCGCCAAATATCAGATCGGCGTGATCGGGCAGGATAACTTCCGTGGGGATTAAGCCTTCCCCGGCGGGATTTGCGTTTGCGTGCCAGTTAGGCGCGAACTTCATCACGATAGCCATCTGGAATGTGCTACCGGGCTGCGCCTGATTTACCGACAAGACCCCATGCGCCGTAACAATCTCAACTGACTCAGTTTGCTGCTTAGGAAGCCCGAAATTTGCTAACTGTCCCCATACGGCGGCAGGTGTTCCGATGTATAGTGCACAGATAAGGTATAACAAAAAGTGAGGGCGAAAAACTGCTTTTCTTTTCATGTCTAACTTTCCCCGGCTGTAAAAGACCCCTGAAAGATGAGGCTTATTTTTGCAACTGCTGATCAATTGCTACGCCCATTGCCTTTAAGGTTTGCTTGCTCGTTAGGCGAGCCGATATATCTCGTGTCTGGCTATCTAGTAATAAAATGAAGCCCGTTCCCTGATTTGCTTTATAGGCTTCACCCATTCCAAGTGCTGAAGCGAGCAATTCCGACTGGTAGTGAGTGGTTCGGTTCGTAAAATCCAGAGTGACAAAGAGTACAGGCTTTCCATCGAACTTGTTTTGCAAATCGGTGAAGATGGTCCCCATCTTTTTGCAGGAACCTCACCAATCTGCGTGAAACTTTACGGCGATTATCTGTGGGGCGGCAGGCTCTTTGGCTGACTCCTCGCCAGACAAGCCGATGGTCGTTACAATTAAAGTGGTCATTACCATAATGGACAAGGCAACCAAAATCCATCGAAGTTGAACGGGGTATTCCATAATGTTTTTCCTTTCAATATTTGCTAGGAGAGGACAAAGGGGCAGGAGAGGTGAAAGAAAATCAATTGCGGATTGTGGATACTCTATTTGCTAGAGGAGCCTTCCACAATCCGCACATGTATTACATCGCATCAGGTTTCACATCTACTTCGGTTCAAGGATAGCGCAAGGTAAGATCATCTCCTCCATTGAGATACCTCCGTGCTGGAATCCTCCGTTAAATTGGTGCTTACAGTCGTTAAACTGATTCGGATAAACAAAGTAATAATCCTCTTTAGCAAGGACGTAATTTTTTTCGTAGGGCATATCGGGCAGCATGTACTGTTCCGGTTGGGTAATTCTCAACCCGGCTTCTGCGTTACATATAAGCTCACCGCCGACCTTGAATCGAAGCCCATTCGTTGCAGGTCTGTCGCCCGAAACCTTCGCTGCATGCTGACATAAGATTGAACCGTGGTCCGCCGTTAAAATGACTGTAACGCCTCGATCTGCCAACAATTTGAGGATCTTATACACCCTTGAATGCTGAAACCAACCTTGCACAAATGTGCGAAATGCGGTCTCATCGGGAATGAGTTGCTTGAGCAGGGCGATCTCAGAACGTTTATGGGTCAGGTGGTCAATAAAACCAACAACCACTGCTGCTAAACTGATGCGCTTGACATTGCTAATCCATTGCAGGTACTCCATTTCCCCTCGCACATCAAAGATTTTAAAGTAGTGCGAAGTGGGTTTGAGATGGATGCCGTGCCTTTCTAGTTGCAATCGCATCAAATCTTTTTCATAACGGTTGACACTGGTGTTCTCATCATCGTTTTCCATCCATAAATCGGGATAGCGTTGCGCAAACTCTAGCGGAAACAAGCCGCTGAAAATCGAGTTCCGTGAGTAATTCGTCGCCGTCGGCAAGATTGAGTAGTGATAGTGTGTTGTAATCTGAAAATATGGGTCTAGGAGGGGTTTAATTTTGAACCAGTGATCCAACCGCATGCAGTCCATCACCATAAAGAAGACCTGCTTGCCAACCTGTATCTCTGGAATGACATGTTTATAAAGCAGATCTACCGATAAAACGGGAGAATCCTCACCAACCAACCAATTAGAATAGTTTTCTTCGATATAGCGGGCAAATAGGACGTTACATTCCTGTTTCTCCAACCTGTGTGTTTCACGTAAGTTGTCAGCGATATCAAGTTCATCTAGGCGCAGATCCCACTCGGCGAGCTGGGTGTAAATGTCAATCCATGTTTTCCAATCGACTTCCTCCTCTTTTAATGCGCTCCGCTTATTAAAGTCAATAACATACTCTTGAGCAGTATAGTCTTCTTTAACGGCATCGTATTCTAGGAGGAACGCCAATTGTGAGGCAATCTGTTGTGGATTCAACGGCTTCATTAGAAAGCCATCAGCTTGATGGATAATTGCCTCATTCATAGTCTCCCGTTGCTCATTTTCGGTTACCATGACAACCGGTAAATGGGGGTATATCTTCTTGATTGCCGGAAGCAGACGAACCCCATCCATATCGGGCATCATATGGTTAATAAGGACAGCATCGTAAGTTTTTTCCTGTAACAGAGATAACCCGTCAGCCCCCTTCATCGCAGTCGTAATCTGATAACCCTTTTGTTCCAAGAATAGGATATGCTTTTCTAAACTGTTAATCTCATCATCAATCCACAAAATCCTCCTTGTTTGTGTTTGCATCGCATATCACCTCATCCACCCTATATTGCTGCAAGGTTGCGGCTTGCAGCTCCGCGCGGTATCTTAAACCGGCGGACTCTGACTCCTGTAGAGCCTTCAAAAGATTAGTGTTTAACTCATTAAAAGTAGCCCAACGCGCCTCCGCAATTTCTTTCGTATCAACAGGTTGTAGGCGTCCGCCCATTGCTTGAGCAGCGAACACATGAGATGTCCAGAACACCGTTTCGTCCCCAAAAGAAAAGTCAACATACACCTTGAGGAGGTATTTCTGGAGTCGAATCTCTAAGCCTGTTTCCTCATAAGCTTCCCGCCGTGCACCTGTTTCAAAATCTTCTCCTCGTTCAACGCCACCGCTGGGCGGACGGTAGACATCAAGAGGGTAGCTCGGTTTTCGGATAACTGCAATCTTATCGCCCTTGGAAATGAACAAAGTTGCGTCGTGTGCCCGTCCGTGTCGCATACTCCACTTGAGCAGGTCAAACCCCTGTTGATTCATCGTGTAGGCAGTGCGAAGGATACGTGGCACACCGTACTTCTCTTCAAGTTGATTCAGCATTTCTTGGGTGATATACATTGCGTGAAACGTGATGCGTGAAACATGAAAACCATTAGTTCATTGGTGTGGTCGGGCTAGGAAGCCCAACTTACAGGGTTCATAGAAAAAGAAAGCACCAAAATACGAAGAGAAGCTGGGTTTGGGCAGTAAGGGACAACGATCGTTGTTCCCTACAGTTTCTGTTGCACGATTTCTTAACATGAGCCCGATACTAAATCCCGCCGACGAAACGCCCCACATTCAATAAACCGATTGGATCCAGCTTGGTTTTGATTGCTTTCATCAGTTCAAGGCTACGACCAACCGATCCCCAGACATCAATTTGCCGTTTGAGCGCGGTTGGTGCGGACTCAACGATCAGATTTCCGCCAACATTCGCGGCAGCGTCACGCAGATTTAGGACTGTGTCCGCCACATGCTGCACCGGAACCCCACCGTCGGGAAAGTCTGAGAAGATGACATAGACAACACCACTTCCCATTAATCCCATTGCTCGCACCTGCCAAGAAACTGATTCATTTACCTCTAAGGTAGTATTAACGAAGTCCCCAACGTCGGTTATACGGAGGTTGGCTCGGCTGATGACGGTAGAAGCAGCCGAGCCACCTTCTGGGAAAGCACACATTGACCCTTGGAGTTCCTGTTGCCGCTGCCCTTCATGCACTTCCACACTGATAGCCCCATTTTGTTTCGCTACTGTTTTGACAGAATCAACTTGCCATTCAACGGTTTCGGGGTGTCCGTCCAGTCCAATCAAGAGGCACGATTCAGAACCCGCGGTGAACGGTGCACCATTGACGAACAGATTAAGGAAGGTGGGCAGAAGTTGAGAACCCGCTATTTCCGACCCAACATTTATCGCCTCCCCAGTTTCGGTAAAAGTCAATAAGACAGTACGTTCAATTTCTGGCAACGGTTGCAGCTTGAGTGAGACTTCCGTGATGACTCCCAGTGTACCGAACGAACCGAGGTACAGTTTGTTGAGATCATATCCGGCTACATTTTTGACAACCTTGCCGCCGCTTTTAACAACGGTTCCACTCGATTGAACAACGCACATTCCAAGCACACGATCCCGGGCACTACCATACCGAAGCCGCGACGGACCGCTGGCATTTGTTGCAGTTACTCCACCAATTGTGCATCGGTCGGCGTAAGGCGGATCGAGTGGCAAGTATTGCCCATGTTCAGCCAACTTCGCTTGGAGTGTGGCGAGCCGAATGCCAGCCTCTACCGTCACCGTCAGGTCGGCGGGCTCATATTCTAACACTTGGTCCAACCTTGACGCTGACAGGACCAGATCAACCTGCTCCGGCGGATTGCCGACTCCTAACTTGGTCCCACTCCCCACGGGGATAACCGACAACTCCCTATCCGCAGCATAGCCCAACACCTCTTGAATCTCGTGGGTTGATCTAGGTAAAACAACGGCTTGGGGACCGATGCCGTCGATTGTATAACGACTCCGTTGGTCATCAGGAAGCAACCCTGCTTCACCGACAATTTGAACCAGATCCTCGTGTAACTGATTTGAGTTAGACATATTGATAAGTTACTCAACCCCGAAGCTATCAAATTTGACAATTGCAGGGCTGTTGTCTCCGTGTTGAGATTTTCCGTACAAGCCCACCACCCCCGGTCTTAGCGATCGCTCGTGGAAAGGGGCTCCTCTCTGTTTCAGACGGTTATAACCCAAGTTTGGCGTACGATTCGGCGGTTGGAAATATTTTTCCGGGGTTGCACAACCCTGATGGGTTGAAGATCTCTTTAACGGTTACCATCACCGCCAAATCTTCAGGACTGAAAATCAACGGCATATAATCCATCTTTTCCACCCCGATACCGTGTTCGCCTGTGATTGTCCCACCTGCTTCCGCACACGCGCTGAGGATTTCCATATTCACTGCCTCAACTCGCTCACATTGGTCCGCGTCGCGTTCATCAAACAGGACGATCGGGTGGATATTTCCGTCGCCGGCGTGAAACACATTCGCGATCGGAATGTCGTACTTCTCAGAAATTTCTGCGACCCGTCTGAGGACTTTGGGCAGCTGCGTGCGAGGCACTACTCCATCTTGTGTGATATAGTTGGGTGCGAGCCGTCCAAACGATCCGAAGGCACTTTTACGTGATTTCCAGATCTGCTGCCGATCCGCCTCATCTTTGGCATAGAGGATCTCGCGGCAGTTGTTCTCATTGAAGATTTCCGTTATCTGCTCTGCCTGACGCTGCATCCCAGCTTTTATGCCGTCCAGTTCAACGATGAGGACAGCACCGGCATCAAGCGGGAATCCCCAGTGAAATGCCTCTTCAACCGCTCTGATAACAAAGTGATCCATCATCTCCAACGCAGCGGGAATGATACCCTTTGCGATGATACTAGACACCACATTAGACGCATCGTCGATCGTTTCAAATATGCCGAGTAGGGTTTGGTAGCCTTCCGGCTTGCGTAAGAGCCGGACGACCGCTTTTGTCACGATACCGAAGGTCCCTTCCGATCCAATCATGACCCCCCGAATGTCGTAGCCGGGAGTTTCTTCGACAGCACCGCCGAACTCAACAATCTCTCCATCGGTCAGCACTACCTCTAAGCCTAGGACGTGGTTTGAGGTGACACCATATTTGAGTGTGTGGGGACCGCCGGAGTTTTCAGCGATGTTTCCACCGATGCTACAAGCCTGCTGGCTAGAGGGGTCCGGTGCATAGTAGTATCCATCATCTTGAACGGCTTGTGTCAGCCAAAGGTTTACAACTCCCGGCTCTACAACTGCCTGCTGATTCGCCAAATCAATCTCAAGGATACGATTCATTCGGTTTAGAGCAATAATGATGCCACCGTTGACAGTCAACATGCCGCCACTCAAGCCGGTCCCCGCCCCCCGCGCAACGAAGGGCACGCTGTGCTTGTTTGCTACCTTGACTATCGTTGAAATCTCTTGCGTAGTTGTCGGAAAAACGACAACATCGGGGAGTGCTTTGAACACGGTTGCCCCATCGCATTCGTAAACGGAAAGTGAGGTGGGATCGGTGATTACATGCTCCGATCCAACGATATTTGCAAGTTCGGAAATGAGCGGATGGTTTTCTTCCATCGGAAATACCTCCTATCTAAAACATCAAATAAAATTGCGAACCCGGAAGAATGGAAGCTAAATCGAGTCAATGCTGCTCACAGTGGATTGACAAATCCACTGCACACGCACGAAAATGGCTTGGATATGTCTATCCAAGCCGAGCGGATCTAGTAAATTGAGGGAAAAATACCCTAAATAATCTTCAACTCGTCATCAGAATCTTGGTCGCTGAGCACTTCGACAAGCTGATGCGAGACATTACGGAATGCTTGGGATTGTGGTGAATCCGGATGAGATGCAACAATCGGTACGCCGAGGTCGCCGGCGGTACAGACTTCGGCATCAAGGGGAATCTCTCCCAAAAATCGGGTTCCTAGTTTTTCACTGGTTTTGATCCCGCCATCCCTTCGGAAGATGTCTGTTCTTTCCCCACAGTGGGGGCACGCAAAATAGCTCATGTTCTCAACGACGCCCAGAATTGGCACCCCCAATTTGTCAAACATAGCGGCACCGCGCCGGACATCGGCGAGTGCGACATCCTGCGGTGTCGTCACGATCACACCACCTGTCAGTGGAACCGACTGTGTTAAAGAGAGTGCGACATCCCCTGTGCCGGGTGGCAGATCAATGATGAGGTAATCGAGTTCACCCCAAATCACATCGCCCAGAAATTGACGAACCGCACTGTGTAGCATGGGGCCCCGCCAAATCAACGCCTGCTCATCGGGGACAAGGAAGCCGATGGACATCAGCTTGATACCGTGCCGGACGATCGGGATAAGTTTCTTTTCTGGACTGGTCTGCGGCTGCTCTTTCGCTCCCATCATGGTGGGGATGCTGGGTCCATAGGCATCCGCGTCCATCAGTCCGACCTGCGCTCCATCTTGTGCCAAAGCGATTGCCAGATTGGTCGCAACTGTTGATTTCCCAACGCCGCCCTTTCCACTCGCCACAGCAATCTTGAACTTAACGTTTGGGATGAGGATATTTTGCGGCTGCCCTTGGTGGGGCATTCCCATTTGCGGGGCGGCGGGTTTGCTAGCCGGTGCTGTATCTGCCATTTTGAGTTCTGGATGGCTCTCCACGCGTGGTTTGGCTGATTCTGGATTTTTTGTTTCTGTTTTCTTGTTTTTTTTGAACAGATTCATGATGTTCCTCCATCTTGTGGTATTGCTGCTTCGTAGTTTCCACCCTGCGCCATCTCGTAGAGCGGGGACAGTTCACGCAGCCGGGCGATCTGCGCTGCGACACACTCTACAACTGTATCAACCTCTGCTGCTGTGTTGTGGCGTCCCAATCCAAACCGGATGGCACCAAGAGCAAGCTCATCTTTAACGCCCATCGCACGTAAGACATAGGATGGCTCAATGGAGTCTGAGTTACAAGCGGATCCCGATGAAAGCGCGATTTCTTTCAAACCCGATAGTATCGACTGGCTTTCGACAAACTCAAAGCTAAGGTTGAGGTTGCTGGGAATACGGTTTGTCGGATGCCCGTTGAGGTAGACTAGATCGATCTGTTTGGATAATCCGTGATGGAGCCGCTCGCGTAACGCAGTGATCCGTTTCGCCTCTTCCGCCATCTCCTGCTTGCATAGCTCACAAGCCGCTCCGAACCCGACAATGCCGGGGACATTGAGCGTTCCCGACCTGATGTTATTCTCCTGACCGCCGCCGTGTAGCAGTGGATACAGTTGGATCGGTGGGTCTTTCTTTCGGAGGTAGAGAGCACCGATTCCTTTGGGACCGTACATCTTGTGAGCAGTAAACGACATCAGATCCACTTTCAGCTCGTTGACATCCGATTCAACTTTGCCGATCCCTTGCGTCGCATCAGAATGGAAAAGTATACCATATTTCTCCGCGATTTCGCCCACTTCTGTGATGGGGTTGATTGTCCCGACTTCGCCGTTGACGTAAATAAGACTGATCAGTACAGTTTGGTCTGTGATAGCATCTTTGACTTGCTGCGGATGAACCATCCCATATTTGTCTACAGGGAGATAGGTTACATCGAACCCTGCCTCCTCCAATGCCTTGCATGAATCCAAAACTGCGTGGTGTTCGACGGCACTGGTGATGATATGATTCCCGCGATCTCTGTACTGGTAAGCAACCCCCTTGACCGCGAGATTATCTGATTCTGTTGCACCACTGGTAAAGATGATTCCCGCCTCTGAGCAGCCGATCAGATCTGCGACCTGACTCCGTGCGGTGTCCACCGCATTCTTTGCGCGCTCCCCGAATAGGTGCGTGCTACTGGCAGCGTTCCCGAAGTGGGTTGTCAGATACGGCATCATCGCCTCCAGTACCCACGGGTCAATGGGTGTGGTGGCGTGGCTATCCATGTAGATTGGTTGTGGCATCGCTGCTTACCTCCGTTTTCCCTATTCCTTACAAACCTTCAAAAGATAGCAGATCTGCATTATCAAGTGCCGAAAGAATATCCGTATCCAAAATCGTCTTAGGTGACATCAATCCACACTCCTTGTGCCAAAGAAATTATTCCGATTAAGTGCGATCTGTTCAATTTCGTCAATATCTTCGTCAGAAAGACCGTCGTAGACGCGGGTCGCGAGTTTCAGGGATTCCGGTTCTGTTTCATCATCAACGGTGATACGGACGTGCGTTCCTTCGGCAATTTCGATTATATTGGATTGCACTGGATAGTGTTACTTGGTTCTAAACTTCCTCCGCATGACGATTGCTTTATATATATGATTTTTAGGACTTACGCAGTTGAACGTTCAAATCAACAGGAACACGTGAGATTCACTCTTTTGGGCTAAGGGAGAAAATTGTAGATTATAGACTGTCATTCGCGGCGTTCAATGCACACCCTGCCTTAGATGCCAGTTGGTGGTGACGCTTCTCCAGTTCCCGGAGGTAGTTAGCCTGCGTTAGCCTAGAATTGCTTATCCCATTTTGCGGCGTTGCAACGGTTGTCCTTATTTTTTGGGTTGGGCTCTGGCAGCCTCAGTACAACTGTGTAGCTGGGAGTCGCTATCAGAAAGTTGATAGAGTTATATTCAGTGCATTTGGGTAGATTCATAGCCCCTATTATAACCTATTTTCTGACCAAGTGCGTAAATCATATAGTGATAATATGCCGTTGAATCGTGTCCGCCCTTCTGGATTGTGGAAGAAACCGAGTTTTGAAGAAAAAAAACTCGGTTTCAGAGCAAATCACTTTACTCAAAATGAATGGATCTTGTGTCCATAGTAACCCATCTTATGAAGATTTTCAAGTCAGTTTTAGAAAACCATCGTTGAAAAGGATGTATGAATTTTCTTGAACTCTTTCCCAGATCTTGCTATACTGAACAACCTCAAGAAGAATCAACCTCAAGGAGATCTATCGCAATGGCCAAAGTAACCGACGAAAAAGCGTATTCGATTTTTGATTCCCGAACAACAGCAGAAATTTACCAAGTGTATCTCGACGATTCCTAATCGTGGGGCGTAGGTTACAGTGGCGATAAAGGTTCGGCTGCAGCACTTCAGCCAATATAGTACGTTACTTATAGTTTAATTATTGTAAGGAAATACACTGATATGGAACATGAACTTCGTTCTCACTTTACACAGGTAGAAGACAATGAACGGCGATCTAATATCGAAAGAATCGTAACCAGTTACCGCCATCCATGGGATATTTATGCTGAGCTGCTACAGAATTCTATTGATGCAATCTTTGAAGCCAAGCAAACACTATACTCCAATCAACCAGAATGGAAGGGAAAAATTAAAATCGTTGTTGACTCTGAAAGACGTTCACTGAAGATTTCGGACAATGGGATCGGCATTCCATTCAACAGGATTGGCGCAGTCATTGTACTCGGTCGTTCACTCAAGCGTGAAAATCGCCAAGGCAGCCGATACGGTTTTATGGGATTTGGCTTGACCTTTGTTGCATTTCAGAGTTCCTATATCAAAATCGAATCCGTTTATCAAGGACAGAAATCATCACGCAGTTATAGGGATTTATACACCTACGTTTTTAAAAACGGAGAACTGCCAGACGCTGAAGAAAATGCTACACCTGAAAATGTAACAGACTCGCATGGAACAACGATATATATAGATTTTGATAGTGCTTATCCCAGGTTACCCCAAGCTATGCAGGACGATCTTGATAGAGTTTTTAGCTCTTATGCTGAAAATTCCAAGCTCTTTGAGTGTATTCTACGAACTAGGACAGCCGTTGGGAACACCGAATGCTTATTTGGCAAAAAACCACCTTGCGATATTGAGATCATAGCCCATCTTAATGGGAAGGAAGTGAAAGTTCCATTCAGGTATCTAGATCTATTAGAAGTGCTCAAAGAATTTAATATAACTTCAATCTATAAACTTTCCAATTTTGAACAACTGATGGAGGTAACAAGTCGGGAGCAAGCAGCAGCAAGAGAGCGAAAACGAAAAGTTGATGCAATTTGGTATACAACTGAGGAACCAATGGAACTTGGAAAAGTTGGGGACAAAATCAAGGCTAATTTTTATATTTTTGCAACAAGTAAATTTCGCCTCAATGATTACAACACCAAGGTCTTGACTTTGGAAAGCGAAGCAGTAGAAGAACTTTCTAACGGAGTTTTTCTTTCATTGGATGGTATGCCTACCTCAATTCGCTTAGATAGTTGGTCTCATTCTTCTTACCTTCCATTTACAGTCATAGTAGATGCTCAATACCTTCATAAGGACTTGGACGCAGGCAGAAAAGGTATTACACATTATCGTGCAAAGCAATTGCTGTCGGAGGCTGAACGCCTCATCAAAGAGAAGAAACTTAATCAATATCGCCGACACGTCGTTGACGCCACTAGGGATCCCGATGACCATAACATACGTAACGCTAAAGATTTGATGGGTGAGAAAGTAGACATAAATAAGACAAGGAAAGGTACGATTTTATCTCAACAGTGGTTTCCCCCTCAAGAAGAACAGGAAGTTATTGCGTTATTTATAGAATTGGTAGGAATAAAAAAAATATGTGGTTATTATTTGATGATGTTGTCTGGTTACGATCAATACGATGGTCTTCTGGAGTACAGTCTGAAACGCACCGAGGATCCTATATACCACCCCAAGCATAGAGCATTTGGTGTGCCAGACGAAAAATTTCAAGACGAGGGGAGAATCTATAAGAAGATGCTGGTGGAATTCAAACTGGATCTTGAGTCTATCTATAACGATGTTCGTCACAATAGAAAGGATTTGAGGGAGATTGACCTAATCGTATGCTGGGATGCCAACGAAGAAAAAATTCAGACTCGGGGGGATGAACTTATTAGAATGGACAAAAAGGGAAGGGTTTTCGACGGTGTAACTCATAAATTGAATCATAGTGATGTTGCTGACGAAATTCCAGTAATCTGTTTGAAGACATTTTTAGACGAAACCGGTTACTATCCACAGGAGGCGGATTGATGACATCAATAACTTCCGAGTACTCCATCTTTACGAATCGATCAATGGAAGCGATTTACACTGAAATTCAGCAGGTTTATCAAGCTGATAATCGGCCCTGGGTTGTAGGTTACAGCGGCGGTAAGGATTCAACGACTGCCCTTCAGTTGGTATGGTACGCGCTCGAAGAACTTCCCCCAGAGCAACGCCAAAAGCCGGTTTATGTCATTACGTCTGACACGCTGGTCGAGACACCCGTTATCGTCAATTACATCACCAGCACGTTAGAGCGCATTGAGCAGAGGGCAAAGGAAACTGGAATGCCGTTTCGCACCCAAATCGTAACACCGGAAATTGACCAGACATTTTGGGTGAACCTCATCGGCAAGGGGTATCCTGCACCGTACACAAAATTTCGTTGGTGTACCGACCGGATGAAGATTAAGCCAGCCAATCGATTCATCCTTGAGAGAGTGGCGGAGCATGGCGAAGTCATTCTAATTCTCGGAGTGCGTAAGGGAGAGAGCACAACACGTGATCAGGTGTTGAACTTGCACCAAATTAAGGATTCTCTGCTTTCACGCCATACCTCACTAGCCAACGCTTTTGTATATACACCAATCGTTGACTTTAGCCTCAATGATGTGTGGATTTATCTGTTTCAAGTCCCTTCACCGTGGGGGAATGACAACAAGCAGTTATTTGCAATGTATCGCAACGCAAATGCTGGAGAATGTCCGTTAGTCGTTGATGAGACGACACCCTCTTGCGGGAATAGCCGATTTGGGTGTTGGACGTGCACCGTTATCGCTAAAGACAGATCGATGGAAGCAATGATTGACAACGGTGAAGATTGGATGATGCCTATGCTGGAGTTTCGGGATTTTTTGGCATCCACACAGGAGATAGAAACCAAAAAGCGTTATCGCGAGCATCGAAGGCGCGGCGGTTTTATCCAAGAGAAAGATGGGAAGTTAATTCGTGGTCCGTATAAATTGGAATTTTGTAAGGAACTCTTACGAAAACTTCTTGAAACCCAACAGCAGGTTCGTCAAGAGGGTCCCGAGCCAGACATTGAGTTAATCACCCCGGCAGAGCTTGAGGAGATTCGTAAAATCTGGCGAACCGAGCGCCAAAATTGGGAAGATTCCGTACCGCAAATCTATCGGGAAGTTGTCGGCGAAGAGTTCAACTGGACAGCGGATGACCTTGGGACATTTACAGCGTCCGATAAAGCGATTTTGGAATCGCTATGTAATGATGCGGGAATCCCTGTTGAGCTTGTGGCGAAGTTACTGGATACCGAACGTCAGTTCTACGGAATGAATAGACGAGCGTCGATCTACGACCGAATTAACGCGATTTTTCACGAAGATTGGCGGTCAGAAGAAACTGTTATTGCTGAACTTGAAACCATACGGGAGAAAAGTGAAGTTCTGTACAGCGTGGAGAATACGAACCCATGATCTTCCACCGACTCACACTTAACGATTTTGGACTCTTTGGTGGCGAGCAGACATTTTCTCTGACACCACGCATCAGATACAAAAAACGCTGTCCTGTTATCCTAATAGGCGGTAAGAATGGAACGGGCAAAACAACGATACTTGAAGCCGTGCGTCTTTGTCTGTATGGCGCCCGTTCGTTGGGTAACCGTGTCAGTCGGAGGGCATATCATGAATACCTCGTTTCAATGATTCATCACAATCAAGCGACTTTACTTCAACCGGAACAGGCCTCTGTTTCACTTGAATTTGAACATGTCCATAGCGGGGAGAAAGACCACTATCACGTTAAGCGACAATGGGAAACTCGTCAAAGCAACAAAGAACCGATTAGGGAATCGCTGATTATCCATAAGAACAGTGAACCGCTTTCTGACTTTGAAGCCGAACATTGGCAGGATTTTCTCAATGAGTTAATTCCCATTGGACTCTCTCAGCTCTTCTTCTTTGATGGTGAAAAGATTCAAGGGTTGGCAGAGGATGCCTCTAGCCACATCTTCCTCGCCGATTCCATTAAATCTCTGCTTGGTGTTGATCTTGTTGAACGGCTACATTCTGACCTCAAAATTTACCTGAATCGATCGAAAAAGGATACTGACCCCGACCAACTTTCTCAAACTATTAATTCCGCTGAGATAGAGCTGCGAGACCTCGAAACAAAATTGAGTTGTGCCGTTGAAAAAAAAGCAGCACTTGATGTGCAAATTGACAAGATTGAAACACAGATTATCTATCAAGAGGATCAAATCGCAAAAGAGGGTGGTGGTTATGCTCACCAGCGTGAAAACCTGAGAACAGAGCAAGCAAAATTAAATCAGAGCATATCCGATTTGGAAAAACAGATTCAGGAAGCTTGCGGCGAGCTACTTCCGTTTGCATTAGCAGCTTCACTATGTGAGCAATTGCGAACCCAATTGATTAAGGAAGCAGAAATTGCAACATGGGATTCGGCATATAAAGCACTGAAGGAGAGAAACCGGGAACTGCTTGAGCAATTGGAAGGGGAGGCATTTTGGAAATTGGTGCCGGAGTTTTCGTCGAAACCCTCCGTTCGTGATTCCCTCCACGACAAGATTGCTAACCTGCTTACAGAGCAGCTTCAACAACCTGAAGTACTCAAAGATGTATACTGTATTCACTCTCTTTCGCCCCCCGAATCTCAACAGTTGCTGAATTGGATTCATTCGTGCCTCTCCAAGGTCCCAGAGAGGTTTCATAAGTTGCATCAGCAGTTTGAGGAGAGCAACCGCCAGCTACAACGGGTTGAAACCGCTTTGGGACGGATACCATCCGATGAGGTATTAAAACCGTTGATGCAGAAGTTATCGAATCTACACCTACAGCTTGGCAGACTGCAGAATCAAGTAAAAGCCGAAGAGGTGAAAATTCAGTCGCTGATGTATCGTCGCGATGAGATTGAACGGCGGTTGAGCCAGTTGAACGAATCACAGCAGGATAGACAAACCGATCTGCAACGCGCCCAGTTGGTAGCGAATGTCCAATCGGTGTTAGAGGGGTATTCGGATCAATTAACGCATGCGAAAGTGGAATCGTTACAGGATGCAGTTGTGAATTGCTTTAACCAACTGTGCCGCAAACACGGTCTAGTGAAGCGAATTGAGATTGATTCGCAAACCTTTGCTGTCACCCTCTATGACAGGCAAGGTCGATCTATTCCTAAGAAAGAGCTATCCGCAGGTGAAAAGCAAATTTATGCCATCTCAATACTGTGGGGATTGGCGAAAACTTCTGGTCGTCCGCTGCCGATGATTATTGATACACCGCTTGGTCGCTTGGACAGCGATCATCGACGCCACTTGATTGAAGGTTACTTTCCGCACGCCAGTCATCAGGTGGTTGTATTGTCAACGGACACGGAACTCGATAAACAGAACTTTGAGATGTTGAGTCCACACGTTTCACATGCGTATCATTTGGCGTATGATCAGATTCAAGGAAGCACCAAGGCAGAAGAGAGCTACTTTTGGCGAATAAAAAATTTAGAGGAGTGATTGCAGATTAAACAGCGATGAAACCGTGATATGCAATGAAACTGAATCGAATAAATGTGTCCGCAGATTCGAGAAACAAACTGAGCATACTGAAAGGGCGGACGGGCTTGTTGCCCAACGTCCTTTGTCGATTAGGATTGTCACTTTCACTGATGGAACGCGGTATACCTAAGCCGGAAGACTATCCTACAGATGGCTCAGAATTTAATCGCTACACCCTGATGGGGGAGTGGGATCCGTTAATTGTTGCCCTGCTCAAAGAGAGGTGTGCAGCAGATGGATTGCCGTTAGACAACGAGAGTCTGGTCAAGCAATTTCGCGCTCATCTGAATCGTGGCGTCGAGTTGCTTCACGCACGGGTGAGGGGCCTAAGTGATTTGGTGGATTTGTTACCAACAGAAACACAATCGCGTTGCGTTTGAGTAATTTATTTTTGAAACATTACACAAGCTTTGGTTTGTCAAGGTTCACAGCATGGAGGAAACTCCTCCGTGTCAATAAGATTAACTTCTAATATCGAATGGAGTTACGGAAACGACCGCGCTAAAGGAGATCTGACTTAAGATCTGAACCCTAGGAACAGATGAGGTGCTCTATGAGTGAATGGCAGAATGTTGAAGTCAGTTCAAAGATATTGGGGCACATTAGTGCTGGCATATATCGCAGCCCCAGCGGCGCGATAAAAGAATTGGTCAGTAATGCGTTTGACGCCGATGCAACTCGTGTTGCAATTACTACGAATTGGCCGAGTTTTGATATCATTACATGCCGTGACAATGGTAGTGGTATGACACAGGGAAAATTTCAAAAGATAATGACTCAGGAAATTGGCGATAGCGATAAACGGGGCGGAACAGATGAGAACACTGATGATATGACAAGTCTAGGTCGACCAATAATTGGCTGGTTAGGGATCGGTATGTTGGGAGTTGCTCAGATTTGTCATGAGTTCAATGTTATATCGCATCATAAGGAGAGTCAAGAAGCTTTTAGCGCAAGAATACGTCTAATAGATTTTCTTCGCGAAAAAGTAAGCGATGTTTCTCCAGGTCAGACCCCCGAGGAACCAATTGATGTCGGACAATTCATGATTGAAGAGATTGAATATGAGCCGGACAAGGCAGGCACTTATGTGATTGCCTCAGATATGCGTTCAGCTTTTATCAGGAAATTTCGAGAAACTTCGGACAAAGACGCCCTGCCATCAAAATTCTCAGCATTCTTGAAGGAGATTCATCGTGCCAGATCTGTGAAAACCCTCAGCGACTATTGGCAGATGGTTTGGGAGTTAGCCGTGGCATGTCCAATTCCCTACCACGACGCAGGGCCCTTTGATTGGGATAAAATCGAGGCAGAACCTGAACTCAAAAAACGACTAATTGACTTGCAGCAATCGTTAACAACATATCAATTTGAGGTGGTTGTTGATGGTTTATCGCTACGCAAGCCGAATCAGTACCCACTTGCCTCTCCGAACAGACCAACTCTTGAGCAAACAACAGGAAAGTTATTCTCTGTCAATAAAGAGGTAGAAGTATATGGACGTTCTTTCAAATTATCTGGCTACGTTTACTTGCAAGATAGTCGAGCAGTAGAACCGATGGAACTACGGGGTTTGCTAGTGAGAATACGAAACATCGCTATTGGGACTTACGACCCTACTCTTTTTACATTCCCGCAAATTCCGGCACCGCGATTCAACTGGTTATCCGGTGAAATTTATGTTGAAGGGGGTTTGGAATTTGCGTTAAATATAGACCGGGACAGTTTTAATGAGATACATCCCCACTTTGTGAAACTTAAAGAAATTATCCACAATTTGCTTAGAGACCAAGTTTTTCCCGAAGCGGGCCGAAGTCAAAGAGAACGATCTCAGGGAATGCGCAAGGATAGAGAAAATAAAAAACAAGAAACTCTCAAACTTTTGATTCGCCAAGAGTTGGGTGACAATTATTTGCTAACCTCAACAGATGAAAAGTCCTTTCCTCTGACCATTGATACGGCTAGAAACATGATATTCGAAAACGATCAAAGCGAATTCCTACCTAAATCTAAACGTAAGCTCGAACTCATACAGCTTATCGCACATGCCTTTGAAATTTCTATGGAAGCTCCAGAGGAAAAACGTAGAGAAAAATTCTATCAACTGCTATCAGAGTTTGTAGAATTTGATTTGTTGTAAACTGCTATAGGAGCCAGCATAAATGAGTCAAATTGATTTTGCAACAGATACTCTCAAGCATTACGTCAGAAGATGCGGGTGGCTGATAGCGGCCAAGAATCAAAAAAGTGCGATTAGCAGACGGTCAAAAAGGATTCCTTTGCGCTATTTTACTTTCTGTGCTGCAGAAGCAATCGATGTCTTTATGTTAGAACGCGAAGGTATTATTGAGAGATCAGCACAAACAGGGCGCCTAGAGGGCGTTTACTTTTGTGAACGAGATCTTAATGAGTTTGGAACAATAGCTGATTTAATAGGTTCCCCTGAACAAGGGTTTCAAGGCAAATTTGAGAGGATTGTCCTTTTTGAGGACGATGAAGAAACAGAGGGAAAAACATTAGAAGATGATCAACCTTACACATCTGAGATACGTGAAAAGCTGAGGTATAAAGATGCACATTGTCGCTTACGTAAAGCTTTTCCATTCGATATTATCAACCTTGACGTGTGCGGTGGTCCGATGTTTTCCTCCGAACAGACAGTCATAACGCCACTTCTGAGATCAATTGTTCAGATTTTAGAGTGGCAGACGGAATCAAGATTTCCAATCAACGATCTCGAATGTGAACAATTCACATTATTTATTACTTCTCACATTGACCCAAATAAGACCAACCAAGATGCGATCGAACAACTGAAAAACCGGGTCGTTGAGAATATCAATACGAATGTGGATTTTGGATCTGCTTTTTTTAATCGATATGGACATAATCAAGCTGATAGACTCGCACATGAGAAGTTTGCCGAATTTTTCTGCCTCGCTCTGCCCAAATTTATGATTCATAGAGCCTTATACGATTACGGGTGGCGAGTCACTTGTGGCCCAACATATTTATTTAACCGCGATGACATATGGGAGGAGAATAAGCAGTATCAAATGATGCATACAGTGTCGGTTTATGAACGTATTCCTGGTTTTCGAGAGCGCCTTGATGATCGAAGTCAGGAACAATATAATCAATCAGTAACCCAACTTCTCAATGATGGAGTTGAATGGGTTGATGATATTATTGAATCTAATATGAAAAGGCAATTAAAGGAAGATTTGAAAAAGATTGTTGAATCGAGAGATCAGCGTCAGAAATCATAATGGCTTCAACAGTTTAATCTAGGATACTGTTAACTTCAAGTGAGGTCCAGCCCGACGAAGTAAGCCGTCCCATCAGCTACTGATCAGCATCCACTTCTGCAATAACCCTACCAAATTTGCAATCCGGTTGCCGGGCATTTCTGCAACCTGCTCCTGGATCTCCACGATTCCACCGTTGGCGTATTCTTCAGCAATTGTGAGCAGTTCATCTTGATTTGCCAACACGTTTACATCTCCCGTTTCGGCGATCGCTAGTGCCCGAAGTACAGGGACATCCTCTTGGGCGGAAAATTGCGCCCAAGTAAAAATCCCAATCTCCTTTTCCAAAATTATTCGCTCGCCGCGCTGATAGCCGACGAGAGTCGCGAACAGAAAAAGGTCTTTCATGGTTTTGAAAGGTTGAGGCGAATCTTTCTTCTCTGTTATTAGGTCTTTGTAGATTTCGTGGTGGGAACCATTAATGTAGATACGATCGCGTTGGGTTGAGTTCTGTTGCGCCAAAATTCCCTCCTTATTGTTCTACAGGTTCGATTTTTGTGCTACTGTTATGCTGATTAAAAATCAATTGATATTCCGCCCCAATTTTCGGTTCGAGATTCACTCGTGCTTGATCGTGGTCGCGCAATTCCTCATCGGTAACGAATAGAATCAACTGGTCTGCAATCTCGGGCAGATGTTCTGTGATCTTTTCGCGGTGAGCACTAGAGAGTCTACCGAAGGGCGTGTCCATCACCAATGGAACCGTCTCCCCTTCCCTTGCCACCTTTGCCATACCAGCGATGAAGGCGAGGCTCAACACCTGACGCTCACCGGCGGACATCTCAGAACGTGCCGCCATATCGTAGCGATCGATGACATCAAGCTGATAGTCGGGATTGAGATGGATGCGCTGGAAATGACTCTCTTTCCAGATGAGTTGTTGAAAGATGCTTTGGGCTTCATCTTGAATGGTTTTCCGCATATCGTTGGCAAAACGTTCGTAAATCTCACCTGCTGTTTTTGCCGAATCAGCAGCGAGTGTTACGCAATTTTGTAAGTACCTTGCTTTCTCCTCAGAAGCTTGTTCTTTTTTGATTTCCTCATCAGACCTCGCAATTTCTTTCTCCATCTGCTCAATTCGTCCCTTCATCTGATTAATCTTCGCTTCTAAATCGGTAATTTTGTCCTGCTGTTGCTGACGGCTTTTTTCAAGATTGCTAACCTCTTCTAAATCAAAATCCTTGAGTAGTTCGCTGATTTCCGCTAAACGACCCTCCCGTGATTCGATTTCGTCATTCAGTTCTCGTCTTTTATTCATGAGGACTTTTAAGTTCCTTGGAATGTTTACAACTTGCTGTGTTAGATGATTCAAGTCACTCGCGGTATTCAGCACAATATCTTCCAACATGGAGGATATGGATTGGTTAAGTCGTTTTAAGATGTTCTGATGTTCCTCGCTACTATCTTGGATGGGACGGCCACAAATACACTGCATATCGGCGAGTAGGTCATTTAAAAATGTCTCGCGAATCCCACTCGGGATCTCACCACGATGACGTTTTTCCTCGAGAATTTCCTTTGCACTGTCAAGGAGGGGCCTTGTCAACGAAATAAATCCGCGATTGGCAATATCCCGGATGTCCAACCAATGTTGATTTTCTTGCCGTTGAAGTTCGTCAACCTCTACCTCAATTCGCTTTCGTTCTTCACTCAACTGTCGCGAAGATTCAATTTCGTTCAGCTTGATGTCCATATCCTTTTTATGATTTCTTGCTGCTGCAATTTCCTGTCGTTGCTCCTCCAATGTTTTTGATAACTTGTCATAGTCAGCTTGTTTTTTCTCTCTTTGGTCAATTAACTCCTGTAATTTTCCTTCTTTAGTGTGTTTTTTCAATTCAGACCGATAATCTCTAGCAATCTTTTCCAAGTGAGTCTTCGCACGTTCAATTGCCTCAATTTTCAACACAGTCCGTACTGCCTTCCGTACTTCCTCCTCATGACCGGGCCGGGCGAAGTTGTCAATTTTTTCTCCATCAAAGAAAAAATATGCGCGAACATCCGCGGGCAATATAGATCCAATCTTCCAATTCGGATTCTCAATGGATTTAAACTGTCCGTCTGTTCCGATTTGCGATAATGAAAACATTTCCTCAGATTCAGCTTTTACTGCTTGTTCAAATAAGAATCCCTCACGCCGTCGTCTAGCAACATACTGGCCCCCCTCATGTCTAAAACCCAACTCAATGCTGGTTTCAACAATGCCAGTATTCTCGGTTACTGCTCGTTTACTCACAAATTCACCCATTTCGTCACTGCCTTCACCGTACAAACACCAGTTGAGGGCAGTAAACAGGGATGTCTTACCTGCGCCGTTGATACCGCGAATCACTGTTACGTGGCGTGGACTTTCGCAAGCAAAATGAATCGTTTGTTCGCCGTAGTATTGCCGAAAGTTGTTTAGTTTAAGATACTCCAGTTTCATTCCGTTTGACCTCTTGTTCGATGATTTTGCGGATGTCGTCGTAAATGCCTCTCGGTTTTTTTGTCTCTAATCGAATGTATTCGGCCTGTATGACGCTTTCAATCACTTTTCGCACATCCGGATCAAAATTTTGTAAGAGTTGTGAAATTTTTTCTCTAATCATTGCTATCTCCTAGAACGCTCATAAGATTGTAGGTTTTCGCCAGTTGCCAGATTTCACCAACGGCTCGGTGCCGATTTTTCGCCGTTCTTGAAAATTCATGAAATCGCCTTAATTCACGACGAAGAATTTTTCGTTCCGTTTCAAATAGGGGCGAAGCTTTTATCACCTCGGTGTTTAACGATGGAACGGCAATTAAGTCATAAATTTTAGCCTCTGCTTTGCCCGGCGCATTGCGGAGAATGCGCCCACGCCGTTGGATAAATTCACGGGGGTTGCTACTGCTAGCAAGAATGTACGCAGATTGTGTGCCCGGCACATCAACGCCCTCGTCAAGGCATTTCATAGCGACGAGACCCTGTAGATTCCTAGAAGCAAAACGCTCTAGTAAAGATCGACGTTCCTCAGTGGATTCCTCCGCAGTAAAGCGATGAACATGAAGCCCAAGTTCATGTCCAAGCATTGATATCACCTCATCAATCTGTCCCGGAGCACAGTAGAATAAGGCGTGGTGGAGAGGTTCTGATTGATTGACTACCAGTTGCTTCAACATCGGCAACTTGTTTTCGGCATTGTTGAGCAGGTCAGTACGTTGACGCAGAAGTGCCTCAAGTAATTGTTCTGTCACTTCATCATCATTTTTGCGAGCGTAGAGTTTCGCAATTTTCGCCGTCAATGCTTCGTATTCATATAGTTCACCCTCTGTTAACTCTACAAGGTGAGGAAGATAGGAGTACGAGCAGAGATAACCCGCTTCGATTGCTTGAGCCAGCGGAAATTCATAAACAGTTTCGCGGAAATATGCCCTCAACACTGCTGTCCCTTCCGGGTCAAACCAGCGGTTCGGTGTTGCTGACAATCCAAGCCGGTGAGTGAAAAGATTGGGTAGGTTCTGTCGGCTTTTAGTTGCCCCTAGATGATGGACTTCATCAGCAACCAAAACAGCATCACCTTGTAGGCGTGTAAGCATCCGTTGCATGGCATCGCTGATGAATGTGTCATGCGTCGTAATTGTGCAAACAATCTTCAGGCTACCGAAGTTAAAATCGATTAACGCCTCGTTGAGTCGATCCACCCAAGTTCGCTGGCTTTGATAAGCAAGAATTGGTTGGAACCCAAACTGACTGGCTTCTTTATCCCACTGTTCAACGAGATGTTGAAACGGACAAGCAATGAGGATAAACAATCGCTTTTTCTCTTTGACCAACCGTACCAGTGCGGACAATGCAGTAATCGTCTTACCAGAGCCCGTTGCCATTTCCAAAAAGCCGCGGCAATCGTTACGAAACCACGCTTCAATTGCTGCCTGCTGATACCCCCTCAACTTGAGGTTGGATAGCAAGTCAATTGCTTTCGGACGATATGAATACGATGTACCAGATTCTCTTGTAGAAAGCCTATCCACGAAGGTTTCGAGGTCAACACTGGGTGGAGAAGTTGGTTTATATTCCAAGAGCCTTTGCTTCGCGGCAACTGGAAAATCCAACACATTTAACTTGGGGGTCAAATTGTTCCACAAGCGTTTGAAGTTATCAATTTTTCGTTGGACACGTTGATGGGGATCAAACCACGACCAGTACACATCAATGGATTCAAAATTAGTGAGCAAACCGCCAACCGTTTCATTCTGAGATCCAGTGAATGCAACAGTATTTTCATTGCTATCAATAAAGATTCCAATTTTTTCATGGTAGATTGCGCTAGGGTTGTTCAAGTTGAACTCAGATGGGCTAGCAATCTTAATATCCAATCGATTTTCTGCAATGAGCCATGCGAGACATTTTAATCGGCGATCGACAATTTCAGTGAAGTCTCCATCTAATTCGCGAATGATTGCTTTTTCGACGACATCTTCCCTTGCCCTGTAACCCTCCTGTATTGCCGAGATGTCCTCTTCCGTTAGTATGGGACTTGCGACCAAACGCATTTTGCCTTCGTTTTGAATAAATGACGACAGTCCCTTTGCCGCTAAAGCGAGTCCATGACTGGTAAAGTAACCAACAACCCGCCAATATTCTCTTGATACACTAAGACAGGGAAGATAAAAATCAGTAACAGTATTCGTTTGGTCCGAACGGTATTCACATTGTAGGTTGAGTTTTTGAAGGGACATATCGGCGGGCAACTACATTAAATAGTGAAAGAGAGAAAAATACAAACGGTTGACAGAAGAAGATGTTGAAGTATACTGTTTTTACTATCAAGACTGTATAACTATAAACATAAGCTATTGTTTATATTCTACCATAATCACGGATACTGAATCAACGGCAAAATCGCCGGATGTTCGATCTTCAATGAAAGCGGGTTGGCAGGTTGCGGATGGCTGCGATGATTCGATCCTCCAGATCATCGGCATCGCTGTCCGGTACACGGTTACGTCTATCCATCCAAGCGATGTTCTCTGCGACACTCTCCACAGGCGGTGTCTCCGGCTGAAATTCGGGGATGTCTCCCGCGAGTTTTGCGCCGGTATAGATCTGCGTGTGACCGAAGTTTCCGCTTAACCCTCGGAACCGTTCCGGCGAAATGGCGATGAGTGTCTCTTGGGGGACATGCACAATTTCGGCTTCCACACCCAACGCTTGGGCGATGGTACGGTGCCATTCGTCCCATGTCCGTGCCTCCGGATGGACGATGTTATAAACCTGACCGGAGCATTCCGACCGTCCGAGTGCCGCTGCAAACCCAACCCCCGCGTCACGCGATGCGAGAAATTGGAAGTAGTTCAACCCGTCTCCCGCTGAGAGGATCGGCTTGCCTTTGCGCAGGCGATCAATCCAACTCCCGTCCCCCCCGACCTGTCGATGCACCTGCATTCCGGGCCCGTGCGTGTAGGAAGGCTTGAAGATTGTCACGGGAAAACCGTCTTCGGCGTATGCGTCTAAGAGTAATTTGTCTGCATCAATCTTGCCACGTCCGTACTCAGATGTCCCATTCAGCGGCGCGGTTTCAGGGATGTTGACACCACTAAACGGGAACGGTGGTCCATAGGTCATCACCGTCGAACAGTGGATGAATCCGTCCACCCGTCCGCGAAACGCTCGCAGGGCAGACGCGGCATCGTCGGCGTTATAGGAGATCATGTCGATGACGGCGTCGAACTTTTCGGCGCGCATCCTGTTCTCGAAAGCGTCACGGTCACGCCGATCTCCGTGGATGATCTGTATATCCGGCGAAGGTGCATCTGGGTGCTGCCCACGATTGAACATCACCACTTCGTGATTCCGCTTGAGCAGTGCTGCGACAATCCCACGGCTGATATTTCCGGTGCCACCGATAATCAATACTTTCATATTTTGAATGCCCCTTTCTAACCGCTGTTCTCTGGGATTTCGGACCAATTGTGTTCTGGACGGTAGCCGAGTTCTTGAGCGGTCTGTTTCCAATCGAATCGGGAATCCTCGCGACCCGCGACCACGTGGTAAGAACCGTACATCACGTCTTGGGTTTCGATTGCCAACTCGACTGCCTGCGCGACATCGCGTGGGTCAACATACACAAACCACGGCTCGGTTGGCCTGGCTTGGTCTAAACTGGCGGGTGCTGTGGGACCGGGATTATGTCCATCGCCGGCGATGACACCGGGACGCAGGTGGATAACGCTCAATCCATGCGCTTGATAGTAAGCCTCTCCAACCTGTTCGCCCAAATATTTTGCGAGGGCGTAGTACAGTCCGCCCGAACTGAACCCAAACGGCGCACCGACACGGTAGGGCAGCTCATCACCCGGAAGTGGACTACAGGCGGAGATACTTGAAATGTTGACAAGTCTTTGCACCCCACCTACCGCACAAGCTTCGGCGACATTCCACGTTCCCTTGACCATTACATCGGCGAACAACCATGCAGGCTTGTCGAAACGTTCGCGCACCAATGCCACGAGATGGACAACGGCATCATGCCCTCCACAAGCCTTTTCAATCTCCTCATAGTTCGTTAGATCCGCTTGCACGAACGGTAGATCTTTGAAATCCGCTTTTGGCTCAATCCGGTCGGTGAGTGTGAGTTCATATTTGGATCGGAGACGTTCAATAATAAAACCGGCGAGATACCCCGCTGCACCGGTGATGAGGATTTTCTTGATAGTCATGCGTTAATTTTCTCCTCCCCGACAGAATCGGAGTTTTAATCAATCTTTACAAAGCTGCCGGTGTCCTGACTTTTGATAGCCGCCTCTACTAATGCGAGGGTGTGCATTGCGTCTCCAAAGTCCGATCTGATCAATGAGCGATCCCCCGTTTCGATGGCGCGAAGCCATGCACAAATCTTATCAAGACCGAGGCTATTTTCAGGGGGCACGGGTTCATTAAAATCGTTTCCATGCAAATAGCCGACGATTCGGTCGCCGTTGGCACCTCCCTGGGCGTCTGCCCGAAGGCGTAAATGAGGACCAATAACTTCTAGCTCGAAACCGCCTCTTTCTGTACCGCAGTGGTTCATGTGCGTACCGAAGACGCCGTTATCGAGTTCGTACATCATCTGGATGGCGTTTTCAGCGTCAAACTCGGTTCGATCCAGTGCCATATTCTTGGCACCGAGTGCGTGTGCCTGAACCGGCTTGACGTTCCCCATGATAAAGCGGGCACAATCGAGGATATGAATCGCCTGCTCGGCGATGGGACCTCCGCTGATTTGGCGCTGCAAGAACCACGGTGACATCCGAAAGTTGAGATAATAGTTAACCATACAAGCTGTGTGAACGAGATGCACCGTTTCACCTTCCAGTAATTCTTTGAGTCGTTCATAGATTGAGGCATAGCGCAGTTGAAAGCTGACCGCAGCAATCACCGCAGCATCCTCAATATGTGCAAGGCAGGCACGTCCCTCAGCCATGTTTAAGGCGGGCGGTTTTTCAATCATCAGGTGGATACTGCGTTCACAAGCTCCCCGTATCGGCTCAAGTCGCACAGGGGGCGGAGTGGTGATGACCACCCCATCCATTTCAGCCTCAAAGAACCGCTCATGGTCATCTGTGGCGATTTTCGCGCCTGCTTTCGTCCCAAGTTCCTGTGCTGCTGGTAGATGAAGGTCGTGAACTGCGACAACTTGTGCGCCGTAGGCAGCAATTATACCTTGATGGCGGTTTCCCATCACTCCGGCACCGACAATTCCAATTTTCAGCATGTCTCCTCCTCGCGCCTTGCGCCAAGGGAAGTTCCTCTTATTCGGAGAGGTGTTGATTTTTTACAGCCATCCTGCAACCGTCCAAATCACACTCGATCGACCGAAGGGTGCATCCTTGAGTGCTTCGACTCCTGAAATCGGATGCCCCCCATATTTACGCTCATACGCTTCATGGATCTGGCGTTCGAGCCCTGTCATTTCCTGAATCGGCAAAGTTATCCACGCGCTCCCGCGTCGGGCACTCTCCCGAATTGCGATCCACAATTCCAGATCCCGTCGGGCGTTAACCGGTCCGTACGCAGGTTCAACATCCTCTGTCACGGCGCGATACATGCTGTGGAGGATGCTCGCTTTGGCAACGTCATCCGACCCAGAGATCTTGTACTTCGTAAACGGATTCGACCACACAATCGGCGGAGAGGTCTCTATCCGAACATGGTCTAACACCTGTTCGCCGTCAACTTCTGTATAGACATCCTCAATTTGGTAACTCCCACCATCGTTGTAAAGGGTCAACTGGTCGCCGGAGAGATGTCCCTCTGTGCCTTCAATCTCCCAGTGATTGCCACGCGCTCCCGGCGGCGGCATCTCGTAAAGGCAGGTGATCCCTCCCGGAAACTCAATGATACCTGACTCCCACCACCGTGTCCTCATCGCCTCGTCGCCGTAGCCGGTGTAGGGCTGCGTCGGCACCTCGCCCGCATATCCCAAAGCACGTATCGGCTCGCAACCGAGGATCATGCGAATCGCGTTGATGCCGTGATAGCTGCCCGATGAGTACCAGAGTCGCGCATGTCGAATCTTTCCAAGGGTTCCCGCCCGAACAATTTTCTGTTTCAGCTGCTCATGGGGCCAATGCCAGACGTTTTCGGCAATTTCGTACTTAACACCGTTCTGTCGGCACGTCTCCGTGATGGCATCTGCTATCAGCAACGAGACGGCGATAGGAATTTCCGTGATAACGTTAATCCGGTGCTTGGCGACCGTCATCGCCATGACGTTGAGCGAATCGGTTGGCGTCAGACAGAAGACCACGTCCGGCTTTTCGGATTGAAGCATATCTTCGACATCTGTGTATTGTGCTGGGATGTCGTAGGTCTCGGCTGCGGCACGACATGCCTCGGCGTTTCTGTCACAGATGGCGCAGAATGTATAGAGGTTTGTCAGTTTCTTAATGACCGCCTGATAGGTGCGCGAGCGGGAGGTTTCGTAAGCCCCGGCACCGATTACAGCGATTCGTAAAGGGTTCATTGGTATCTCCTCTGAATGCACGAAATTATGAGCTAACGCAAATTACCATTTGTCGCCTCGCTGGAACTGTATTGGTTCATTAGTTCAACAGTCCATTGATTGATGACCCCAATACATTGCGCTCCTCTGGAGCGCAGGAAATGGATGCGTCGCCTTCTACAGACATATCGCTCCTCTGGAGCGAAAAATAGAGCACTATAATTTTGACGGAAAAACGATGGATTTTCAATACCGAGCAGCTTGGGTTATATTAACCGTGTTCTACTTCTGAGACAGCGTTTGAACCAACCACGGCAGTGACTGTTCGCCTGAAAAGAGGTGTCCGGCACCAAATTCTTGTAGGGCGATTTGATCACCGGCATTCGCAGCGCGATAGATTCGCTGCGCCATCTCAAAGGCGGGGTGTACCGGGCGGCTCACGTCTTCTGTCCCCCACTCCACAAAGATTGAGCGCGGTGCGATGAGTCCCGCGATGTCAGGCATCTCACAGAGTTCGCCGATGCCCTTCGGATGATGGCAGATACAGTGTCCAAACCATGAGGTTTGCGCGAAGGTGGTAAAATAGCCGCTTAACACCGCTGCTTGAACCCGTTCATCCAGTGCAGCGTGGACGATGCCAAGCCAGCAACCGCCGGATAACCCTGCAATCCCGATCCGCCTTTCGTCCACCTCCGGCAGGCTTTGGAGGTAATCTACGCCTCGCATCAGGTCATAGACCCGATAGCCTGTCAGATCGTATCCGAGATAGTTCAAGCGTCGCCAGAGGAAATCACAACCGCCTGACGGGTGGGCGCGTTCTCCCATCCCTGCGTTATCGGGGCACAGCGTGATGACACCTTGCTCCGCGAGATCACGACCATAAGGAGAACCGAATTCCCCATCGCCGGAGATGACGCTCTCTTTACCGCCCGGCACATGTCCGTGGATGCAGAGAACGGCTGGCGTTTTCGCCGTTACGCCTTTCGGAATTGACAGATAAGCGGGAATCGGAGCGTCCTCTCGTGAGTGGTAAATCACTTTGTGGATCGTAATCTTGTCATACGATTCAGTAGAGACAATTCGCGGATTCAGGGGAAACGCTTCGTCCGGGAAAGGTCCAAGTTGTTCTCGCAATTCAGGAAGCAGTTGGATTCGCCAATCCCGCCACGCATCATCCCGATAAGTCGGGACGAATGATAAACGGGGCTTGTGGTCTGCGAAATTATGATCGAGGAGCTCTGCCGATGAAAATTGTATTTCAGATGATGGAGGCATACCTTAGCTCTCCTTCTATTAGAGGTTCCAGAGATAAGAGACTTTGAACACAACAACCCTATCGCCCAACTGTAACTCCCCTTCATCGGTGCGCCAATCCTCATTATACGCAAGGAAAATATGGCTTTTGGGGCTATATTCCCAACCGAAGAGGGTGCTGACTAGATAGTTTTCATTGGTCTGGATTTGATCGAAAGCCGTGCGTTCACGACCAGCTTGCGTAAACACCCTGAGAAATAGATCGCGTGTAAACAGATAGGTAACGCGCAGAGAGCTCGTGAAATAGCGTCCATCAATGACATCTTCTTGCGTCAAACTCAGGGCATACCCACTTTCAAGGTCAATGGCGAAATTGCTCTGTGGACGGATAGTGGTTGAGAGGAAAAGCTGCCGTTGCTTCCCTACCGCCTGCCGCGAGAAATTAAAGTAATTTCCTATTCCCCCATCCAAGCCGACCGAAACGGGCCGCGAAGTGTTTGTTAGGAGGGAAAATTCATATCCATCTGTCGTGAATACCTCCGTCAGTTCAACCTCTCGACTGCGTCCATAAAATACACCAATTGATTGCCAGAAGGACTCGGTGGGTCTCCAGTCCGCGAAAGTTCTAAAGTTCCAACTGATTGCATCCTCATCAAATTCTGGTGAAAGGATCAGAGCCGGATTGTCCCATTTCCACTCGTCAACATATGTATCGGTAAACAGATCTTGGGAAACCGTGCCACTGACACCGAAGGAAGCACGATGCGGTCCGAACCGAGGAATATAGGTTGTCATGAAATTCATCTGCTGCCAACCGCGGTATCTCTCTTTGCGAAGGAATCCTGTCCTATTTGCCTCAAATAGCGGATCGATCCGTTCTAACCTCACTCTGGCGTTCCAGAGATAATTGCTTTGAGCGAGTTCGACGAGGTATGCTTTGTTCTTTGTGTTTTCGCCGAGATTCTCTGGATCTTCGCTGGGATTAAAACTCATCGCATATTGTCCCGATAGCCGATAGGTTTTAAGAAAAAACAGGTCTGTGTCGAATCCGCCCACTCGACCATAGCCATCTTCCTCATCAAGATGCTCTTTGTCCGCGAAAATAAGTCCAACGCTGGAGCGTTCTAAGATATCTTTCTTCAACCGGACCGTCGAATACAACGCCTCCTCCTTGGATGCGGACTCTTGACCAATTTCCAGTGCGCCGAAACTGCCCGTTTGACTTCCGAGGATACCGAGGGAATAACTGCCGATCTTGCCTGTCATTTTGCCACCCCAGAGGATGTCCCCCTCTCTGCCGATCCGCCGACTATAAAAGAGCTCCAACGGTGTCTCAAAAAAGCTGTTTCCTTCGACGAAGAAAGGACGGCGCTCCGGGAAACGGGTCGGAAAGCGGGTCAGATTAATCTCCAACTGATCCGCCTCTACTTGTGCAAAGTCTGGATTCACGGTGACGTTTGTCTTGAGTGTACTCGTCAGATTATACTGGACATCGAGTCCTGTCCCCAACTGCCCATCAAGCGATTCCGCGTCGGATACGCCGCTCAAAAGATAGGGTGAGATTTCAAACGGTTTGCCACCGCCAATGTCCTTTAGCCCGACCATAAGCCCGAGATCGGACATCCGCGTGGTCGCGCCGGCTTGGGTCATCTGCTTCCAAACGGTGACCTCATTTTTTCGGCGATGCACCCGTTCAACGTCGAATCCCCATACCTGTTCCGACTTATTGGGGAAGCGGAAATTTGCGAACGGAATCTTGAACTCAGCGACCCAACCCTGCTCATCAATGCCTGTTTCTAGCCACCAGATACCTCTCCAACTGGAGTCGGACCGGATGTCGTCGAAACGGTACGAATCGCTCTGGACGCCGCCGGGGGTGGTCGCAAACTTATAGCCGGTGCGGTGGTCATGGTGCGGGTCCATGAAAAAGGATATTACGTCTGAGTCGTAGATGTTCCCATCTCGCCGTACAATGCGATTGACAACTTTATCAGGTGAGGCATCATAGCACCGAAAGGCGACGTAGAGGTGGTGCGGGTCATAAGCGATATAAAACGCAGTATCATCGGTGGCGGGCTTGGCTCGGTCTGGCACGAGTTGAATGAAACCGCTTACAGGCTTTGCCTTTTGCCACACGGGATCGTCGAGTTTTCCATCGATCTTCGGAGCGGGAACGTCGCGATTCACGGGATAGGCTTCTACAACGTACTTTGCTGACCCGGATTCGTGTGCACACAAGGTCCCAGCAAAAAAAGTGAGAAGTACAACAACATTAACGAAGATCCATTTGGGCATTAATCACGCTCCTTATACTATATTGTGGTCTACAACTTTACTGTTTCCAATATCAGAATTCCTATTTGCAGTGAATTATAAAAATATATTGACACCTCTTCTGTAGGAGCGATCTCCGAATCGCAACTGAATGCTCTGATAGTCGGGAATCGGAGTTCCCTCCTACAACTCAAAAATGTCAAGTGAATTGTAAAATCCACCATAGATTATATGAACGCATGCTTAGAGCCGATAAAATTCCCTCGCATTTTCGGACAAAATCTTGCGTGCCAGTGATGTGGGTAGCTTCGCGGGGAAAGCCTCTTCAGGGGAATCGAAGTGCCAGTGGGGATAGTCTGTTGAAAACATCAGAAAATCATCCGAGTCGAGTTGACCGATAATCTGTAGCAGTTGCGCTGCGGTTGGTGGTCCATCAATTGGTTGAAGCGTCATGCGCATGTGTTCGCGGATATAGGCTGACGGCAACCGTTTGACCCACGGCGTAAGATGTCGCAGCCCACGCCACTCCTTGTCAAACCGCCACATGAGCGACGGCATCCACGTGACCCCCGCTTCGATGAGTGCTACTCGCAGGGAGGGGAACTGGTCAAAAACCCCTTCCGACACCAGACTGAGCACCTGTGCCTGAAACACCTGCGACATACCGACGTATTCCTCCAGATAGGTTGAGGGCCAACCGACCGATGTCGGTGGAAGCCCCGGTGCCCCGCCGTAATGGATACCAACTACCAGATCATGGCGCACCGCAGCGGTGTAGATCGGATGATAACGTCGATTGCCATAAGGTGCCTGTGAACGTACCGGCAGCATCGCTTGCACAAATCCCGGATGGTCCCCCAAACGTTCAATCTCTCTCGCTGCGAGTTCGGGGTTTTGGCTTGGTACAATCAACGACCCTCGCAGGCGCGGTTCAGGGTCAAGCCAATGTTCGATCTGCCAATCATTGACCGCAGAGGCGAGTGCCGCCGCCAGATCTTCGTTGTGTACGCTCTGTACGCGATAGGCGCAGGTCAGTATACCGTACTGAACACCCCAAGGGTCGAGCGCGTGTTCGCGCAGCAGTGCCAGATCCGATTGGGGTCGATCTGCTGACGGTTCCGTAATCTCCGGTCGTGTTGAAGTCGGTGCACCTTCTGGATAGTCGTTCGCATCGGGCCCGAAAAATCCCGATTCTTCGCAATGATCGCACCAATGGTCTGGTAGGTACGGGTAAAGCATTTCGAGCGACGGGGTTCGGTTATGAAGGTCGCAATCAATTATGGGCAACCCCGCTGCCACGAAACTCGGTTTTCCATTCTCCATTCCCATTTCTTTTGCTCTTTTCGTTGTAAATTATCAAATCATTCCGCAGATGTTCAAACATTTTTAGGATACCAGTTTGCCACTTGTTTGTCAATACGAAACCGGGCTGAATCCACAGTTGATATGGCAGGTTCGGAGTGAAGTAATCAACAATTAATCTGCGGTATCATTGAACCCTATTTGCAGCGGAAAAGTGTTGACGGTTCTTTCGGATTTTGCTATCCTATATCTCGCCACAAAGAGATGCTGAAACGGATAACGATTCTATATACCACATAATCTATCAGCAAACGAATGCAGAGATGAATAATGGTCTCCATTGAATCAGAAATTGAATATCTGCGCCAGAGGGCGCGAATTCCGGCTCGGGCACGGCAGCAACTCGATCAGATGGTAAAGGTGGGAGAACACCATATTCCACGACGGGCGGCTGCGCTAGCATCGGAGATAGAGCGTTTTCGATCGGCGGGCAAACTTGATGATGACACTGATGAGTTGTTTAGCCACTGGTTCGATGAACTCGTGGCGGGGCGACTCACTGAGGAACAGGCACGAGCGATTCCGGGGCAGTTGGTGGCTGCCAGAGATTTGATGCTATCCGAACTCGCAGCGATAGAGCGGGGACCGGAGGTTAACAAGGACAATATTTACGACCTACTTGCCTTCGTCTTCAAATCGAGCGACATTGCGGGGGTTGCTCAACTCGTTATTCGAGTGTACCAGCTTGGACTCAGGATCGACATAGATCAGATCGAGGCGTTCCTGACCCCCTTCCTCCATCACAACTTGACCGACGAGATTATGCGCCGTTTGGATAGACTTGGACAGTGGATGACTCAGTTTGAAGGTCGGAACTACGAGGGTGTGATATTCACTCCAGTGGTGACCCGTCACTTGGCAGAACACTCAGACTTCGAGGCAGCCTTGGCAGAGTTTGACCGGCTCCGAGCGGAAACTTTGAAGGGGCGGTTCCGGCTGGACAACGAACTTCAGAGAGATCTGGAATTCCTCCGGTTCGCTCACTTGAACGCAAACCTCAATGGGGAACAAAGGGGCGGCGATGAGCAGTACGCCGCCTTCAAGGCACTGCCGGTGCTGCCGCTTCCTTGCCAAGAGACGGTCGAACTGAGCGAACAGCATCTCGCCCAAGCGAGGCGTTACGGATACCAAGCTGCGTGCTTCCTGCAATTTCTCAGACATTTCAAAGACAATAGCTCACGGTCAATCGTGGTGGTTGGAAACGACCGCTATGGCAGGCAGTGGGTTGTCGAGCCACTTCAGGAGTATCTGAAAGATGATTTTACGCTCCGATCCGACCGCGTTAGATCTCACGCATCGTTCAGGCTCAGAGTTCCCCACGAAGTTGAGAGTAAAGCGCGGGCAGGCTTTCCCCAAGATTTTGTCAGAGAACTAAGCGAGGAGATACCGCACGTGGTCATCGTTGACGCTCGTAATCCAGTTAGGGGACCCGGCATGATGAAGATGTCGCGAGGCGCACGAGATTATGTGAACTGGTTCATGGTCTTCAACGATATCCGGGCGGAGGGCGACATCTCCATGTATGAGAATGACGGTGCGGTGCCTCACCTATCGGAACTAAGGAAGTGGTACGAATTCGATATTGTGAGGCGATTGATAAAGCCGTGGGTGAAGTCAGGCTCGACGTACAAGATTACCCACTGGGCACCGGAGCTGAAAGAGTACGTGATGCTTGGGGATTTCGCTATGCGAGCAGAATACCCCGACCCGACAAATGATAAGCCACAGGTCGTTATATCGAATGCCGATATCTACAAGACCGAGGGCGATGACATCTACGAGACACTTCGGGGTACGCACCCATACTACTTCGATGGTCCGGAGAAGTATGTGAAGGAGGAAGTGGAATTCGGGTTTGGGGAGTATGGATTGGAAACCCGTGTGAAAGGACATACAACCGATGAGTTCGTTGCGAGGGTGCAGCAGGAGATTACCGCTGAAGTTGGGAGATTATTGCAAAGCAACGCGGTGCCCGCGGATGGGGTGATAGAGCGACCGTAGCTATGAAGTGCACAGAGCAAGTAATATGATACTGACACAGAAACCAATCTCGGAGTCTTTTTGAAAACAGCACGAGTGATAACTTCCGAACATAGTGATCGTACCGGTTTTTCCCCCAACGATTTGCTTATTTTGGTACGGTTCGGTATAATAGAAGCTTAGATGATGCCAAGCCGCATGATTTGTAGGGTAGAACATTTACAGTAATAGCGTGTCGTAATACACATTACAACTTATTAACTTTAGGAGATTTACTTATGGCCCTGTCACCTGAATTGTGTAAGGAGATGTACAGAAATATGTGGCGTATCCGGCTCTTCGAGGAAGAGGCGAATCGCCAAACAAGTCTCGGCAGCGTGGTCGGTGCCCTTCACATGTACTGTGGGGAGGAAGCGGTCGCTGTCGGTGTGTGCTCCAACCTACGAGATGACGATTATGTCCTCGGTACACACCGCAGCCATGGTCACTGTTTAGCCAAAGGCGCTGAATCACACCGTATGATGGCAGAACTTTTCGGCAAAGCCACGGGGACGTGCGCTGGAAAAGGTGGTTCGATGCACATCGCCGATTTCTCGCTCAACATGCTCGGTGCTAACGGCATTGTTGGTGCTGGCATCGCACCCGCCACCGGTGCTGCGCTCGCCAGCAAGCTACGTGGAACGGATCAGGTATCGGTGTGTTTCTTCGGTGATGGTGCTGCTGCGCGTGGCACTTTCCACGAAGGCATCGGGCTTGGGGCTTTGTGGAAACTCCCCGTCGTTTATGTCTGCGAGAACAACCAGTACCAGCAGTGGGTGCCGCGCATGAACGTGGCGGTGCTTGATTCGGTCGCTGACATGGCGGGTTCCTATGCGATCCCCGGTGTGTCCGTCAACGGTCAGGATCTCGTGGAGGTCTACGAGGTCGCCGGTGAAGCAGTCGAGCGTGCCCGCAGAGGCGAGGGACCCACGTTGATTGAGGCACGAACCTATCGCTTCTATGGACACAGCTTGGGCGACGAAGAGCAGTACCGTTCCTCCGAGGAGGTTGAAGAGATGCGGACTAACCATGACCCGATCCCCACCTTCCGATCGACGATGATGCAGCAGGGGTGGTTGACTGAAGAGGAGGACACACAGATCCAAAACGAGATCAAAGATGAGATCGCTGAGGCAGTAAGATTCGCTGAGGAGAGTCCGTTCCCGACGCCTGATAACGTCACCACGGATGTCCTCGCCCCTGAGCAGGAGGTGGCATGATGAGAACGTTAACTTTCAGTGAGGCATTACGAGAGGCACTGCACGAGGAGATGGAGCGTGACGAGACGATATTCGTCATCGGCGAAGATGTCATTACGCACGGCGGACCTTATAAGGTGACGGATGGCATTGCGGAACGTTTCCCGGGTCGGATTTTCGAGACGCCGATTGCAGAGGCAGGAATTATGGGCGTGGGGGTCGGTGCCGCTATGGCGGGGATGAACCCCGTAGTCGAAATTATGTATATGGATTTCGTCACTTGCGCCATGGACGAAGTGGTCAACCAAGCGGCAAAGATGCGTTATATGACCGGAGGCCAAGCCAATGTGCCGATGGTTATTCGTCTACCGTGTGGCGTCGGTCGGTTGCTAGCGGCGCAGCATTCGCAGATTATGGAATCGTGGTTCATGCACGTTCCGGGCTTGCAGGTCGTCGTTCCTTCGACACCCGGCGACGCCAAGGGACTGCTCAAATCTGCAATACGCAGTTCTGACCCGGTGCTATTTTTTGAGTACAAGCGGATCTACACCTCCAGAGGTGAAGTGCCGGATGGAGAGTATACCATACCCTTTGGTCAAGCCAAGATCTGTCGTGAGGGGGAGGATGCGACCGTTGTTGCCATCGGTCCGATGGTGCAGAAGTCACTGGAAGCGGCGGTGCTATTAGAGGACGATGGCTACGACGTTGAGGTTGTCGACGTAAGAAGCCTATCACCGTTGGATACCGAGACGATTTGTGAATCGGTGAGCCGGACGGGTCATGCCGTAGTCTGCGGGGAGGACTCTAGTTTTGCTGGCGCGGCCTCTGAGATAGCAGCGATGATCGGTGAAAACTGTTTCAGAGACCTCAATGGACCAGTCGTTCGGGTTGGCAGTCCACATGTGCCGATGCCATTCAGTTCTGAGCTCGTCAAGCATGTTGTGCCTGAAGTTGCTAATATCACTGAGGCAGTTAGCCGCGTAATGATGTAATACAAGGAGAAAGGAAGAATTCATGGCAATACAATTCCGTTTAGCGGCGCTCGGTCACACCATGGAAACGGGTCGCGTTGTTGAGTGGCACATAGCCGAAGGTGGCAAAATCGAGGAGGGGCAGCTGCTGATATCGATTGAAACAGACAAGGCTGTCGCTGACATTGAGTCACCGGTCAGTGGTGTGCTGTTGCGCATCGTGGGTCAGGTTGATGGTGTGTACGACGTTGGCGCAACCCTCGCTTGGATTGGAGAGGAAGGGGAAGAGGTGCCAGACGCACCCGCAGAACAAGCCCAAACTCCCGCTGCAAGTTCCGTTCCGAGAATCCCGACGAAGTCGGGACAAGCTGCAGAATCACGGGCGACCCCTGTTGCCCTACGGCTTGCCCAACGGCACGGCATAGATGCTGAGGCGTTGCAGGGGACGGGTCCGGGCGGACGGGTCACTAAGGAAGATGTGCAGCGTGCTATTGATGATGGCACTGCCACTCCGCAAAAAGCACCCAGCGAGGCTCCAGCACCTAGCCCTGCAGCCCAGCCTAAAGCTCCGGCTGCAGATCGTCCTGCGGGATCGCGGGTGACCCCTGTTGCCCTACGGCTCGCCCAACGGCACGGTATAGATGCTGAGACGTTGCAGGGGACGGGTCCGGGCGGACGAGTTACTAAGGAAGATGTGCAGCGTGCTATTGATGATGCCACTGCCACCCCACAAAAAGCGGCTAGCGAGGCTCCAGCACCTAGCCCTGCAGCCCAGCCTAAGGAGCCAGCTGCGGGCGTTGAGGTTATTCCGCTTGCCGGTATCCGTCGTACCACTGCCGAGCGTCTGGGGGCAATCTGGTCTCAAGCACCGCATGTTACGGAAGGGATCGAGGTCGATTTCACCGAGCTCCAAGCTGCCCGTACAGAAAATGCGGAGGCGTGGCGTAATGCCTATGGGGTTGCACCGACACTCAACGACTTTGTGCTGAAAGCGACCGCCGAAGCGTTAAAAGCGCACCCTCAACTCAACTCAGCACTGATTGACGACTCAATACACCAGTATAGCGACATCAATTTAGGGGTTGCCATTGACATTGAGTCGGGGTTGGTCGTGCCGGTGGTTCGCAAAGTTGACACGCTGGGGGTGATAGCACTTGCAGGTCAAGTTAGGGAACTCGCGGAGCGTGCCCGAAACGGAAAGCTGGGGCTTGATGACTTTACCGGCGGGACGTTCACAGTGACGAATCTTGGTGGTCTTGGCGTGGATTGGTTCACGCCGGTGCTCAACCCACCACAGTGTGCAATACTGGGAGTGGGTCGGGTACGTCAGGCTGCGGTGGTGGCTGATCGATCGATCCAGTTCCGAGATGTGGCGACGCTTGTTCTTACCTTCGACCATCGAGCGATCGACGGTGCTCCTTGTGCCCGCTTCCTCGGAGAGTTGCGCGCACGTATCGAGAAGCCAGATCAGCTGATGCCTTAGCCCTCACTGCAAGACTTGTCGCCAATGCAATGGAAGAGACAGGTGATGTCACTTATACAGGACTTACGCAAATTTAGCACGCGGCGCGATATTTTTTTATTTTTAACCCCCTAAATCCCCAACCCCTCTGATAAGAGGGGAAAGACAAAGGGAGAAGATCCCCTCTTATCTTCTCCCCTTGTCAGGGGAGTTGCAGGGGGACTTATGAACCAACTGCGTAAGTCCTATTATAAAAATCTTCCGCTTCCTCATTGTAGCGACATCTTCCTCTGGTTACTCTCATGGGTAGTATACGACAAGATTTACCCATGGGTAAGAGAGCAATCCCGTTTGATAAAGATTTTGTGGCAGATTGTTTACTATCCTATTGCGTTGGGTTGTGTAATTAGCACCTTATTAACCAATGGCGCTAGTCGCGATTGTGCTGATTTTCGTCTTTGAGAAATTCCACCAACTCACACCAAAGGTTAATAATCAAGCATCAAGACGTTTTGACGCGCTGCTGCAATATGTAGCTGAAGTTCCTGTGCCCCATGCGGAGCAATCAACTTCTGATTTCAAAAAATAATTAACACTAGGGTGTCGTATCTGTTATAATAACACAAGTTGCTAGTTGCTTTATAATCCTACACACCTGTCGTCCCGCCCTGATAGGATCGGTTCCGTTCCGAGACAGGGGAGATCCGAAGCAACTGGGACTGTACTGGTTCATTAGTTCATTGGACTGCTGAACCCTATGCACATTGCGCTCCGCTGGAGCGCAGGAATTGGACACATTGGCATACTATAGACATATCGCTCCTCTGGAGCGAAAGGACATCTATTTACTGCATCGTAGGGAACAACGATCGTTGTTCCCTACAACCCGTATGCTGGCTACTAGTAACTTAGATTATAATACTAAGCGCGGGTTTAGATCCTCAGTTCAAACCCTACGGTTATGACAGTTTATCTTTTTGCTCCCATCAATAAAGGTTGGGTTGCTTTAGCAAAGGAGAGTCACCATGAACACCAAATTTGTAACACTAACCCTAATACTCATGCTATCACTAGGTTGTTTACTCAATCACTCTATTGCGTTGTATCCTGAGGGTGCGATGGATTTTGAATTCAATATCCTTGAGTCCTTCAAAGAGAGAGATCGACTCAAAGATGTGGACACTATGCTAGGGCTGGTTTTGACCTTGCTGATGGCTGGAGGCGTTGCGCAGGGCAATAAGCCTGGCGTGTTCAGAGGCGCGGTAAACAGGATAAAACAAACGCCAGTGGGAAGAACAGTCGATTCGTTTATGACTAAAGCTACACAAAGATGGCAACAGCGAACAGCCGCGGCACTCATCTCAGCCACACTCATCTGCGGCGGCATAACTGGCTGCGGCACGGATAACCCAATGAGCGTAAGTGCACAAAATCAAGATCTTACAGGTTGGGGGGTAGCTTATGAGGATGCAAGTGGCGTGCTGCGCACTAGTAAAGTAATCGCCGACCACGGGGATATCCTAACAACTAATGATCCGGTGGATACGGAGCTGCATCAAAGCGAAGTATTAGGCATCGCGAGGGCCGCGCACACATTTGAAACCATCGTCATAAACAAGGGCAACTATCTCGATGCCTACGGCGACCGGTTTGCTGAGGTCGAATATCTGATTGGTGGGATATCAAGCTCTTACTATCTCAATGGCGAACCCACCGTTTTGTTCGTAAGAATGAACTACGGAGACACCGCCTCAGGCGAGGAAATAGACCTTCACAGAGAAACAGGTGGTTCCGTTGACTTGCTTATCCGCGCTAATGAAGTACTCCGGTATGAATAGACTACGAAGCCGCCGCGTCCACGCAAGTGCGCGGCGGTAGTTGTTGCCAGCGTAGCAGCAGGTCTTTTATTGAGAGGGTGTTGGCGTTAAATCGCTACACCTGTTTTCTTTGCTGTAAAAGCAGTAGACGCGCAGCGCAGTCACAACGCCAGTTTGCTTATCTTCTAACCTCGAACAGAAGGGGTTCATGATCCGCCCATTCATCCAAGCCTTCTTGCTCCTTCCAGCCGCATGCGTATCGATAGCATAGTATTTCTCGTAGCTATACCTGTTACTGCCCTTGTGTTTCCACCTTGCATCAGTCATGTCCGCAAACAGCCAGCCGGTCCAATCGCACCCAACAACTGGGAGCTCCATAGTTTGGGTAGAGACTAAATCCGTTTTCATATCCTGGGGTTCAAAAGGATAGCGCTGATCGGATTTTCGTTGATTGTGGGAGGCAACATGTTTAGCAAAAAAACGTACCTTGTTTTCGTGACAGTATACGTCGATGAAGGTAAATAACTCATCATCCTTGGCTGAATCAAACCAGTGTGTGTATTTTCCTTTAGAAGGGCCGTAAAGCCACCCATTCCAGTTGCAAAACACTCCCCCTCTATGGTGATCTTCAAGACTCTCATTGCCATAAAAAGGTGGGTCTTTTCCCTTGAACTTTGCGTGCATACCACCGTCTTCGTGTGAACGCATCCACGATAGCGCCGACAGTATGTTCTTGCTATTACAATAGACGTTAGGCAGCACCCAATGCTCTTTTACCTCGGTATCAAAAAACCAAGGCATCCTACCTTTATCTTGGAAGGTGTCATATAACCAGTCGTTAGGCATGGGGAAGTCAAATGGATGTATTTCAAGGTTAGCTATTTTCTGATCACATTCAATGTAAGCATTTGACCTATCTATAATCTCTTCTCTAAGACGTTTTGTCACACTAACCTTGTCTGGGTTGTAGTAGGTTCTTCCCCCCACACTCTTATTTAGGTGAATCCACCTCATTGACTCAACCTCTACACCGCCAGGCTTCTGCTGATTTTCTTTGCGCTGCGGTGCATCGTATTCAAGTAGTAGCTCCTCATAACTCTTATCCGCATACTTGGACGCATCGTCGTTGCTGACGATAAAGCCAGCCAATAGCAAGACTATGATTAGTTTTGACATGAGCCAACCTTTGCTCGCATAAATGTATCGCTGTTTTTTATGTCTTCTAATCCATACGCCACACTATTTAATCTTCTTCTCTTACCTGTGAAAATAGGCTTACTGCCATCTGCTGTTACCAAGGATAGCTCTACCGAATTTATGATGATGCTCTCCGCGTATAGTTGTTTATCAATATGTAGACGCGTTATGCTTTGGCAAGGGCAATTTCCTGGCTTGCCTATCTTGATACAACCCTCCAATAGTTTCCATTCGCCGTTGGCGGGGACAATATACTCTACACCACCGAGATCAACATCCACACTACAGTCCTGACAGTTAGTCTCTACTTTTATCTTTAGCTTACCATCAGAAAAGCACCTACTCTCCAAACAGGCACTGCTCACCCCATCCAAAATATATTTTATCTTGCGTAAATTCAGCTTGTGGTCAAACTGCGCCTTGACCTGATTTTCCAACTCAATAAGATCATCTAAATCATCGGCTAACGCCACGCTCGCGCTCACCGCCACTAACACCAACAATGCCGTTTTACTCATCATCTCACCCCTTACTCGGCTTATTTCAAACAAATTTTTAGAAAAATTTATGAATCGCAGAAAAAAACCGATACAGCAGCGGGTAGTATTGTTGGAAAAGCTGAAATGTCTACCACAGCTACGACATTCTTGCTTGTTACTATGCTTCTGCTGGCTGGCTGTCTCAAGAGTCTGGACGCAGAATCTGAACTAACATCGGAAGAACTTAGGTTGGCGATGCTGACGATTGCTGACCGTATGATGCTTCGCTACCTTGAACGCCACCGCAAGGCACGCATAGAGCATGTGATAGACCCTGCTCACGATCATGGCGATCTCAAGCCATCAGCCGTGTTGGTTAGTGCTTATGGGGAAAAGAAATACATTCAAGTAAGATGGCAACGCGTGCAAGCCGACTCCGTCCAAGTGCTGCGCTGCATGAAAGAAGATTTAGAAGAGGGGGGGAAAAGTAAGATTAATAAGGTATGCCAAGATATTGCTAACCTTGATTTTGCCAAGCTAACGCAAGAAGAAGAAGCAAACAAGTGCGGATATCTCAATTGTAGGTTAGTAAAGGGCGAGGTCATTGATGACACAAGGCTAATAGATAAGGAAGCAAGGAACAAGGCCGAATACCATTATCACGTCAAACCGTGCTACGACAACTACCTGCTGGTTGCACACGGCAAGAACGCACCACCGCAAACATGCGGGGCACAGCAGATAAAGGCACTTACGCAAAAAACAACAAGCAAAGGAACAGGGGTCGTGCAAAGGGTTTGTAATAGCAATAAAGCGCTCGTGTGCTCTCGCGCCAGCCCCCCTGCGAAAATTGATTTCCATTTGGGAGAAGAGGACTTGCCTATTGAGCTGTTTGAGCAGATGGCGGAACTTCTGAAAAAAATAAAAAAATTAGAAGAAGGGATAGTTATCAACGCTCAACGCGGTTTAAAAAAAATCATTAAAGCAAAAGAACTTGAAAAAGAATATACTGAAAAAGTTAATAAGACACCAAGTTGCGAACAGGCTGAACTCCAGTCAATGAACTAGCTTTCCATATTAGCTTCCGCCCCACCTGGTTCTATTGCTGCCGCTCCTGACTGTGCTGAAGCAAAAAAGCAAGGGAAGCGAGGCTACATCATGCATATCGGTAAAGAAAACATTACAGAAGATGATGAACCATACATTGAAGAGTCGGGAAGAAATGCTTACTATGATTGCGTTACCAATAACTTCATAGCAATCGGCTCTATTGCCTATAAGACCTATAAAGATGGGGGCGAATTTACGACATTTACTGTGAATAGCATCATTGATCTTGGCATAGGTGCTTTGCCGCTTGAGAGTTCAAAGCTAAATCAACAAAGCACTGTCCAATCAGTGTTTTACGCGCTAGATGGACTCACCAGCAAGATTGAAGACGATGCGTACTTTAAATGCACATGCATAGAGTGCCAGGAATACGCCACAAAAATCGTGCGCCACAAGCGAGAGATAGAGATCGCGAAGATAGAGCTAGAAGCCCTAAACCTCAGAGGGATAGAGATTCGCTTGGCTATGCTTTTGGTTTTGGTGTTGTTTTTTTGAGTTTATCATCTACCCAACAGAACAAGTGTGTGATAAAATCTATCGTGGTCATGAGTTTGGTTTTCCTCCCGTTAATTGAGAATTATTTAACAATCTAGGCTCATGTTAAGAAAGCGTGCAACAGAAACCGAGTTTTTGTAGGGGTTGGGTGACCCAACCCGTCTACGGGCGGGGAGACCCCGCCCCTACAATTTCGCTTCACATTTTGCACTTTCTTTTTACATGAGCCACAATCTAATTAACGGTAGAATTGAGGAAATCGGCTCATGACCGATAAATTAAACTAGCACCAGTAGTTATTACTAATCTTTATCTGTTTGGTAGCTATCGTCAATTTTCTTGTCTCCTTCTTGCAGTAGCCGCCATATGAATTCGCCGTAATTCCGTCAAGATTTATCAAGTGCCGGCAGATAATCCCGGAAATGGATCATTGCGTTCTCGTCGTCGCGGTAGGTAATCGGTTTGGGAGAAAGCCATTCAATTATAGGATTTTTGATCGAGTAGGCAAAGAAGTGGTTGCCGGTAGGGCTGTAGTGACCGATGTGGTAACGCGCCATGTAATCCTCTAGGGACAGATTGAAGCATTTGTAATCTTCGGCGTGGACGAGGTTCATGTCGAAATAAAGGATCTGGTTGTCCCGGAGATAATCTACGATGGGCTGATCGTAACGCTTGCCGGTGGAGATAAGTTGTCGGGTGACCCGCGGGCAGTAGAGCGCGATCATCAGCTTTTTGTCCTTGTGCTGAGTAAATGCCAACGCTTGCTCGATGATGTAGCGGGTGCCGGCAAAGGCGTAGATGTGGCGTAGATTCTCGATCCACCGTCGTTGTTGTTCAGGCTGGTCCGGAACGTCGGGAGAAAAGCCAAGGATCTCCGCCAGAACGTTGAGGGGTTTGATGTCGATTTCTTGGATGTAGTCGCGGCAGAATAGGCTCATCTGCAGCATGAGATCATCCTTCAGAGCCTCGTACATGAAATCGGGGTCTGTCATATTGTAGAGGGATTCCGGGGTTTGCAACAGAGCCTCCTTTTCGACGAGTTGCCCTTTCTCCATGTCCATTTCTAGGTGCGCCCAGAAGTTGCCTTCAAACATTGCAGGGCCTGGGGATCTCTGGATAGGGTAGCTGACGCGGCGACAACGAAAAAAGCTTCTGTGGTGGTCGTCGCCCCAGATATAGAGGATGACGTACTCGGCACCCTCATCGGTTTCTTCGGCACGTATCAGTCTGCGATAGGCTTGATATACCCCGAAGCCGCCCACGCCATAATTGCCGATGGGTTCGCCTAGGTGTGCGGCTAAGTATTCCTGCCAAGTCTCTTCGTCGCTCACCTGGGCACCTTGGGTGAAACTGTTGCCATAGGTGTTGATGCGACGGGACCGATCGGCGTACAGGGCTGCGCTGCGAGTTCCGTTTTTTTGCACGGTGTTGATGGTAGAGCTGTTGTCGATGCCGTCTTGGGGCAGATAGTTGCCGAGGATATACCCGACCTCCGGATCGAATTGGGCCCATGAGAGCTTTTCCGGATCGAGGAAGTGATCGATCTCTTCTCTGGTACAGGTTCTTGCTCGAACATGTTGTTCAAAAGTCGCCATGTTTGAAGTCCTCCTCTATTTCTCCCAAGCACTATAAAAAATGGTGATCCATCGCTCGTCACTTTGCTGGAATAACCGGAAGCAAAATATGCGACGGATATTGACTCGTATGATAAGCCGTCTGCTGTGCCGATCGTATCTCCGCATCAACTCCTAACGTGTTTCCGGTGTTGGGGTTGCGATCAAAACGTGGGAAGTTAGAGGACGAGATTTCTACGCGGATGCAATGTCCCTTTCGGAAAACATTCCCAGTGACCGCAACGTCAATTTCGTATTCATAAACCGTGTTCGGTTCAAGGAGCGTTGGGTCAGTGAAACTCTCACGGTATCGGGCGCGAATAATCCCATCGCACAAATTCATCGCGTAACCTGTTGGCGATACATCCACAAGTTTCGCTGTCCAGTCGGTGTCCAACCCATCGGTAGCGGCGTAGAGAATCACCTTGATTGGTCCCGTCACCTCCATATCCTCCGCCATCGGTTCACTGGTATAGCAGAGAACGTCGCCACGCATCTCAGCCGGGCGTTGATCGTATGGTCCCCACGGGACGATGTGAGGTGAACAGCAGTTGTTGCCCCCTATCGTTTGGACCGGATAGTGCGGATCGTAAACGAAGTGATCCGTTGGTTCATGCGCTGGAGCCTCGGTGGATAGTTCCCCATCACCGAGCACGGAATTAGCTTTGCCATTTGAGTGGAGATACCATTTCTGCCACTGCGTCCGTGCAAGGGGCCACTCATGCTCATCATGCCACTCGTTGACTCCCATGATAAATAACCGCAACGGCGGTTCATCAACAATCCCGTTATCAATTCCTTTGAGCCAATAGTCGAACCAGCGAAGTTCTTCACCATCTAGGTCAACCATCGAAGACGCGCCGAAGTCGATATCACCCGTATGGGTGGACGCGCTTAGGGAGTGGGGCCACGGTCCAACGATAATTTTGCTTTGCCGGGATTCAGGGGTTCTTCCACCCTGGCGCAAGCCGTTGAAATTGATAAAGGTGTGCTGTGCGTAAAGGTCATACCAACCGCCCATGTTGAACGCGGGGGCAGCAATCTCACCCCATTTTGTCTCAACGTTGATTGCATCCCAATAGTCATCGTAGGCTGCGTGCTCAATCCAGTCTTTCCAGAATTGGAGTTTGCGTCCGGCGAGTTCGTCCATCTCGATAAGTGGCAGTTTTCGGAACGCCTCCGTCCAGTGGTGGTACTCAATGCTCTGGGCAGTCCGCCCGTTGGTGCGCATCCCCCAAGTCATCAGCACATTGAGTTGGAATGCTCCACCGGGGTAGACCAATCCGGTGTAAAAGTCATTACAGATGACGCGAGGCGCCATGCAGGTCAGAAACTCGCTACGGTGGGGTGCACTCTGCCACTGCACCAGTCCCACATACGACCCGCCCGCCATACCGATTTTTCCGTTACACCACTCCTGCTGACCAATCCACTCCTGAGTATCGTAACCATCCGGACCGTGATTCGCAAAAGGATAATGCTCGCCATCTGAATCCCATCGACCTCGTACATCCTGGATCACGCAGGCATAGCCGTTGTTTGCCAGTTGACGCGCTTTTTCGATCATCCCGTCCATGTTGTTACTATAGGGCGTGCGCATCAGCACCGTCGGAAACTTTCCCGGCACTTTTGGGAGATAGATATCTGATGAGAGATTGACCCCATCGCACATCGGTGTTTTTATGTTCAAACGCATTTCTACATCGTAATTCGACATTTGCTTCCTCCTTTTTTTTAAATTCATAGGACTTCAGTTGAACAGTCAAAGCCCTGTAGTTCGGCGATTCATCGCCGCTAGACACCATCGCCAACGCCCGATGAATCGGGCAACTACAATCTGGAGAACGGACGCCCGATGAATCGGGCAACTACAATCTAGAGTGTGTAAGCCTTACTGTTTTTCAACGAACCGTAAAGAGCCAAAATGTTGTGGGCGATGATAATCAATCTTCTGGGTTGGTGACCATGCGGTGTATTCGTCCTCGGCTTCCGTTTTCCCCCGATCAATCCGATACAGGTTCATACGCCAGACATCTCCTGCTTTCGGTGGGATATTTGGGGCAGTCAGTAAGTCCTTGAACGGGACAGCGATTTCGCAGGACCAAGATATATCCGGTGGACTGATAGACCCTCTGTCGGCGGGGGAGGTCGTTTTTGCCGTGCCATCAACGGAAACAGCGTGTTGTAAGGTTTCACTATCCCAATCGCGCAGCACGTGCATTCCCTGCCCGTGCGATTTGCCGTTAACGACGAAAGCATCAAACAACGTATTGAGAGGGCTCACCTCAAGCTCGATGTATGCCCGGAGATCGCAGTCCGGATCGAGAAAGACTTCGACGACCTCTTCGTCATAGATGTTTCCATCACGCTCACGGATTGTTCCCCAGATATCTTGGTCATAACACAGAAAGCCGACGTAGAGGTACTCGCTATTCCACAGCAGGCGAACCTCCGTTGGTTGGCGTGGTTTTTCACCTGTATCTGTCGTCAACAGTTCAATAACATCGGCAGATCCCCACGCAGCATTTGTGAGCGTGCCATCAACTGTTATTTCGCCATCAATCCGAACACAATCGTATTGCGGCAATTCTATCATCGGTTTCTCCTTCGTTGAATGATGTCCTGCGTTTTACGTATCACGCATCACGAGATCAATCCCCAGACCGGGGCGATCGGAAAGTTCGACATATCCAGCAACTACCTGCTCCGGCGGGTTAAGGAGTTCCGCCCGCCACTCCACCTCACCCCATGCGAACTCCAGAATCGCAAAGTTCGGCACAGTCGCCATGCACTGCACACTTGCTGCGGTTGCGACCGGACCGCTTGGGTTATGTGGAGTCATCATCACGTCCGCTGCTTCTGCCATCGCCGCAATCTTTTTCAATTCCAAAATGCCGCCGACATGCTTCACGTCTGGCAGAATATAGTCGGCAGCACGTTTCTCCAAAAGCCGTTGAAATGCGGATTTGGTTCGCAACTGTTCTCCGGTTGCGATTGGCATTGAGGTGGATTGGCTGACGTGCGAAAGGGCATCCAGATTTGTCATAGGAATCGGATCTTCGAGCCAGAAGAGATGCACGTCATCAAGGGCTTTTGCTGTTTGGACAATTAAGCCCGGATTGAAACGGCTATGACAATCGACCATCAAATCGATGTCGGGTCCGATGGTTTCACGGATGCGGCGGATACGTTCAATCCCCGTCCGAATTGCTGGTGTTAAGGTGCCGCGCGATATATCTCGCGTAGAAACATCGTCAAAGGGGGCGCACTTCACCGCTGTAAACCCTTCCTCGACCGCTTTTCGAGCATTTTGCGCAAAGCCTTCGGGAGTGCGGTTCACAGTCGCACGGTTAATGTTGGCATATAGACGAATTTTCTCCCGACATCTGCCACCCAAGAGTTGATAGATGGGTACGTTCAACGCCTTGCCGGCGAGATCCCAGAGCGCGTGTTCGAGTCCGCTTATTGCCGTGTGATAGGGTCGTCCTTCACCCTCATTATAAAACCGACGGTGGAAGTCCTCAATTCGGAACACATCCCGACCGATGAGGGCAGAGTTGAGCCCCTCAATAATTTGTACCACGCGTCCATCGTGACCATGAGAGGCTTCACCAATGCCTGCCGAACCATCTTCAGCATGAATTTTCACAAAAACCCAATCTCCACGATGGTTGATATCCACAGTATGGGTTTCGATTGCTTTAATTTTCATTTGATCCTCATTCAACAGAACAGGTTTCAGATTCACAGTCCAATTTGCTCAAACGGGACCGATTCTTCGCTATGATTAAGTATGCTCCCTTTAGCAGCGTCCGGATGATAGGCACAAGGTAGATCCATGTGATATAGCGATACTTGCCGAGTCGTCTATAAATCTGGTAGATGGTATCTGCTCCGCAATAGATCTTCCCGTTTGCGTCAATAAACCGCATCCCTTCTTTCGATTCGATGGCTTCAAGTTGTGGATAGTGTCCGTAGAGATCGGGGGTTTGCTTGGGGGTATAGGTAAATTGATTCGCCTGATCCTTGTTCTGAATCCGGCGAATACCGTTCAAGCAAAAATTGCACTCGCCATCGTAGATGATAACGGGTTTGGTTGGTTTTGTTGCGTTGTCCCTTTTCATGAGTTAGATCCTCCTTTTGAGGCGATTTTTATGCGGGAAACCACTCTTGTAGAATTTCACGGAAGCGGCGAAAAGAACTGTCTTGGCACCTGCTCAAGCCTACTGTCCCAGCTAATTGTCGATACAGTGCACTGGAACGCGGTTTTCTGGTGCGATGAAGTACCACTTCTAAAAGTTCTTTCGGACGAGAGGGTTTGATTTCATCCTCTTGCCAGTAACCCATTTGATGTCCCAGATTTTTTATTCCCTCCCAATCCATTCCGAGTAATCTAGGCACATGGGGTGACTGAGCCCATACCCAGCTTTCGAGTTCTGGATTAATCACAATAACAGCACTCCGCCCCTCCCAGCCCTTTTTGTTCAAATCGCCTTGAATTTTTTCCTCAATCTGCTCTACACTTAAACCTCCCCATTCAGCATCAATTAACACTAAGGCATGTTGATACTGTTGAGCAAAGACTGACAGAAAACGCCCGGCTTTCTTGAATACTCCCGGATCGCGCTCAGGATGCGGGAAAATGTCCGAATCAATATCAATGGTCACCTGCCGGATGCCCAGAGATGGCTGCCGTCTAGTCAATAATGTTGCAACGGTGTGTTTCTGCTGGCTATCGGCAACTAAGACAACCAGATCCTTCCGCCCCTGTTCTGCCATCCTCATCCCAAAACTCCCGCTGCGTATAGTGTTCCCAAATCAACCTGTCCGCGCCAATCTTTTAACTTTGGATGCTCACTTCCACACACGATTGAAGTCGCGCCGGAGGGATTTTTAGCGAAACAGAGAACTTGTTCCGGTTTGGTGAGGCCAACAGTTAATGGGGAATGCGTTGTCAAAAAAACCTGACCGTCGTATACCGATGAAAGTGAGTCAAAAACCGCCTCAATAGCGCGGGGATGTATCCCGTTTTCCACTTCTTCGATTAAATATACCTCCTGATGGTGTGACAAGTATGCCAACAAGGTGAGGGTGAATAAACGGAGCGTACCGTCAGACAGCAACCATGAAGGAACAGGATGTTCTAAGGTTGAATAATGCACATTGAGATAGAGATGGCGATCTTCTGGGCGTTCAACAACGTCAATCATTTGTAGGTCCGGCAACACGGTGCGGAGATGCTCTAACCAGTCTTTGAAATCCTTCTCATGATCGTTACGGAGATCTCTAACAACAAGTGGGAGATTTGAACCATCGGTGCGAAATGCGCGCTGGACGGAAGGACTCGAAGGACGACGCATAGCAGCACTGTTAAGTGCCAATACATGAATCCCTTCCATAAGTATATTCCGCACCCACAAGGTAGCAGGAAAAAACTCTTCAACTTGAAACAAGTTAGCTAGTGCAGGTTTGCGGGGATCAATTCGGAGATTCTTACCCTGCATTCCTCCAGTTTCCGAAGTAAAAAAATCTCTACCACTCTTCTTATTGATGACCTTATGCCACCCTTTTCGGGCACGCTTTGTCAACACGCTTGTTGGTGGAACAGGTTCGTTAGGAAAAAGTGAGGAGTGAGGGATGGTACGTGGCGAGGGCTCCGGACAGAGCCATAGTGTCTCGTTGACGATTGTTAATTCTCCGTGCTCCGAATCTTTTCCGATTGCAATCTCGTAGCGTGCAACTTGATAATAAGTGTCCGCTTTAGGGTTTTGCAATTCGTTGGGAATCTCCAACTCAATTGCCAATTCAAATCTGTCTGCTATCTGATTGAAGATGAGCTCCTCTACACGCCTCGCTCTGCCGATTGATCCTCTGAGGTCTTCACGCGCAAGGATGGCATCATCAAGCCCCCATGCGAGGAGATCGCGCACCAGACCTAAAACATCAAGAAAAGTGCTTTTCCCCGATGCGTTTGGACCGACAAGTATGTGGAAATGTTCCAATGGTTGACTAACGTAGCGCAGGCAACGGTAGTTCAAGACTTCAATACGTCGGATCATCTTTGTCCGTCTCCTTGTTTCACGTCCTACATCTCCTCAAGCGTTTCAATCCCTAATAAAGCCAAGGCTTTCTTGATAACAGCTGCTGAAGCGTTTATCAGTGCCAAGCGCGCTTTTATCAACGGAGGACTTTCCGCAGAAAGCACGGGGTGTTTGTGATAGAATTGATTGACGTTTTGCGCGACGATGAACAGATGATTACAGACACGAGCGGGGGAGAGATCCCGAGCGGCTTCTTCCACAACTTCAGGGAACTGAATCAGCGCGCGAATTAGCTGCAACTCTTCCTCGTTTCCGAGCAGCGAAAAATCTGGCTCAACCGAAGCAAGGTCTTGCGTTTGTGCCCTTCGCAGGATGCTAGCACAACGTGCATAAGCGTATTGGCAGTAGGGTCCGGTAAAGCCATCGAAAGAGATAGACTCTTTCGGATCAAAGTTGATAGTGAGTTCGGGGCGGACACGGAGCAGATAGAATTTAATTGCCGCCATCCCGATGGCGAAGGCGCGTTTCTGAACCTCCTTGTCTGACAACTCACCCTCCGAATCGCGTTGCCGAATTTCATCTGCAGCAAGTTGGAACATCTCCTCAATGAGGTCATCGGCGTCAATCACTGTTCCTTCACGCGATTTCATTCTTCCTTCTGGCAGATTCACCATGCCGTACGATAGGTGGTAGCACTCAGATGCCCATTCAAAGCCGAGCATACCGAGTAGTTTGAATAAGCACTGGAAATGGTAGTTCTGTTCTGAACCGACGACATAAATGGAACGATCGAGTTGATGTTCGTCAAACTTCATCTTTGCTGTCCCCAGATCCTGCGTGACGTAAACACTGGTGCCGTCCCCGCGAAGCAGTGTCTCCACCTTCTGACTCCCATCCCTTTGTGTGCCGAATTCATCGACAGGCAATTTGGCGATCACAGCACCGTCTTCTGCCTCGACGAAGGCACCCTTCTCCAAACCGGTTTGGACGAGATCTTTGCCGAGATTGTAGGTATGGGACTCGTAATAGAAGGCATCAAATTCTAAACCAAGTTTTTGATAGGTTTCGGCGAATCCATTGTAGACCCACCCGTTCATCATCTCCCAGAGTTTGAGTGTTTCTGAATCGCCGGACTCCCATTTCCGAAGCATTGCCTGTGTCTCTTGTTCCAGATCTGGCTGCTTCTCTTCCTCTTGTGCGTAACGGACATACCAATCTCCAACAAAGTGGTCGCCCTTTGTGCCGGTCGTCTCCGGCGTTCCACTATCTCCCCACTTCAGCCAAGCAAGCATTGATTTGCATATATGGACGCCGCGATCATTTACAAGGTTTGCCTTAATCACCGTATGCCCTGTCGCTTCAAGTAGCTTTGACACCCCCATTCCGAGGACACCGTTGCGAATATGTCCTAAGTGCAAGGGTTTATTGGTGTTGGGGGAGAGATACTCGACCATCACCCGTTGTCCCTGCCCCATGTTGGTGTCTCCAAGACTCTCCCCCTGTCGCACGATTTCATCACATACACCGCCGAACAGGGCGTGATTGTAAACCTTGACGTTCAAATAGGGTCCAACCGCTTTCACTAATTGGATTGATTCGCTCGGCTCAATTTCGGCTGCGATTGCCTGGGCAATTTGGGCTGGGTTTTGCCGAAACTGTTTTGCCAACGGGAAGCATTCCACCGTAAAGTCTCCCAATTCGACCTGTGGTGGATACCCCAATTTGAGTGCTTCCGGCTTTTGTCCAAATCGGTTTTGGCAGGCAGCCTCTACTACGGTTAAAATCTCAGTTTTAATACCGCTGATCAACATCCTTCCCTCCTATTTTTCTTCGCTAGGCTGGGAAGGGGGAAAAATTTCGTCATCAAATTCGTAGTCTTCAAGTTCATCATATGCTTCTTCATCTTCCTCATATTCAGTGATAGCTTCCACATCAGGAACTTCAATCTGTGGGGCGTCAGCCCAAAGGCGTTCGAGATTATAGAATTCTCGTTTATCTTCGAGAAAAATATGTACCACAAAATCAACGTAGTCTAGCAAGACCCAGTCTGCATCGCGCCCCCCTTCTCGATGCCAAGGACGTTCATTCCAATCGTCTGCTAGTTCCTTTCGCACGGCATCAGATATACCTTCGACCTGCGTATCCGAGACGCCACTACAGATGACGAAAAAGTTAGTAAACGAGGGTAACTGTCTTAAATCGAGGATAACTGCATTGCGAGCCCGTCGACTCAAGGCGGTAGCAGCGGCAGCTTGTACCATTTCTATCGTGTTTCCTTGCATGTTGTTCCTCCTTGAAGAAGTGCCTAGAGTTAAAACTGTGAATTACACGAACGGTTGGATACCATAGACCACTCTAGCTCACTGTTTGCGCGCTGGTTTACTGATTTCTTGGAGGGCGCTGTTATAGGCATCTATTGTATACGGATGAATGAGGACACCTTTGGCGAGGAGGTGTTCAATTTTGTAACGACTGACTTCAAAAACGGTTTTGTTCAGATCTTGATAGGCAAGCTCACGCACAGAATGTGCCTCCGCGTGGTTGCGCTTCGGTTCAGCAAAGTCCGCGACATACAGGATCTTATCAATAAGTGTCATTTTGCCAGATCCGGTTGTGTGGATTCGGATGGCGTTGAGGATTTCAGGATTGTCAACGTCGAAGTGCGAAACAGCAAACTCTACCCCAATGAGCGCGTGCAGAAGCGACGGGTTGTGGAGCTCAATTTCATCAAGTTGAATCCCATGGTTCGCCGCCGCTTCATACTGTTCTGAAGTCCGCATCCACTTCGCACAGTCGTGTAAAAGGGCAGCGAGGTTCACTTTCCGCAAATTCGCGCCATATTTCTTCGCCAAGTTAAGCGCCAACTCTCGCACAGATAGGACGTGTGTATACCGCTCCGGCGTTAATTTGGATTTGAGATATTTTTCAATTTCAACGGCTTTTGGCTCTGCAAGCAGCGCTGCTTTTTCGCTGTCGTCGTTATTCCTCTTCATTTGTAATTTCGTCCACTTCTCCCGCATCAAGTAGAAACTGTGCAAGTGCTTCTTTTTCTTCATCTGCCATCAGGTCAGCGTTCGGCAGCGGCGCACTGATTCGATAATCCTCGCTGAACCACTTACCGAGATCTATCGCCTTACAGCGTGCACTACAGAAGGGGAAGTTTGGCGGCAGTTTCCCGCCGGGTTTGTAATCAAATTCGCTAACTGTTCCGCAGACACTACATTTGTGTTTCACTGTGAGATCACCTGCCTTGTACATGAAGAAGCAACCTATCCGGCTGCCTCTTCGGAAAACCTGATTTTTTACACGATAGTTTTTATAGGAACCAAAAATTTGCCTCTTCAGTTTACCTATCTATATAGCTGATGACGTTCAATATACTCGTAGACGGGCACCGGGACGAGGTATCGGATGGAACGTCCGGATCGGATCCGTTCACGAATCTGAGTTGCGGAGATGTCAACTCCCGTTATTGAAAAGTATTGGACACGTTCTCGGAGATCCGAGGGAACTTTGTCCAAGCAGTAGTTGGGGCGCGTAGTAGCGATAAAACGACAGATGTTGAGAATCTCATCATAATCCTTCCAGATCTTGAAGTCAATTAATGAATCGGCACCGATAATAAACGCGAGATCACATTCCTCGCCGTGGAAGGCTTGTAACTCTTTGATGGTCTGAATCGCAAAAGACGGGCCCACGCGATCCAACTCGATTCGCGACACCTCGAAATCAGAGTTATCCGAGGTTGCGAGGAGAGTCATTTGATAGCGGTGTTCCGGGGCGATGATGTCCCGCGCATCTTTATGGGGTGGACGGGCGGACGGGATAAAGAGAATTTTATCATAGCCCAAGCCATCACGCACCTCCTCCGCGCTCAACAGATGGGCATAGTGGATAGGGTTGAAGGTGCCACCCATAATGGCGATTTTCATTTTTGTCCTCTACTGTCATCAACGCCGGTGATTCAGATATAGTTACCTTTTGCGTTCTGAATGTGCTCTGAGAATAAAAAGGACTTTCAATAGACTTTTTTGAGTCTGTTTACCGGCTTTAGCAGGTATTCCTTTTCCCCCTCTGAGAAGAAACCTGTACCCCAGAGGATTAGCGGATACCCGAAAAAGAACAAGAGTTTCAGGGCGACATCAGTTCCGATAGTTCCGCTATTGGCAACCAACAGAGACACCCCGTAGAGCCCGAATCCGATCCCTGTTATATGTAAAAGTCGTCCGACCTCAAAGTGGAGATTATAAAATTTTGCCGAATAGTATGCTTTCAGAAAATTCCAGACAATGTAGGAGACCATAGTGGCGAACGCAGCCCCTAACATGCCCCATTGGGGGACAAAAAGAAAGTTCAACCCGATATTCACCAATGCCGCCACTAAAACGATTCCCGAAACATGAAACGATTTTTTCATCAATCCCATACCCCAACCGACGAAATTACCAAGCCCATGCTGAACATAGGAGTAAGTGATGATTGGGACGATAACCCACGCTGCCCAGAACACCTCTTTCCGGGCAAAAAGCATTAGAATTTCCCGACTGAAAAGCGAAATCAGAAGACACGCGGCACAGCCTATTAGATAGAAATAGGTGGCACCCGTCCTTAGCAAATTCCTGATAGCTTCGGGATCCTCTTCCTGTTTGAGAACAACGGGTTGAAGTGCTTGTTTCAACGGAGTTACCAAGGCAGCCTGAAGGATACCAGCAATTTGATATCCGAAAGAGTAGAGCCCCACCATACTAACGGAGTTGAAGATTCTTAAAACATACCGATCGCCAGATTGGATAAGAAGATTTGAATATTCCGATAACAACAGCGGATAAGCGTATTTCAGCGGTGGAATAAGGGTCGAACGAGACAGCTTAAATGTCGATTGTTTGATAAAAACGGGGAGTACTATGATTACCGTGACTATCAGACTGAGCAAGTTTCCGACGATAAGTGAGAGAACCCCCTTCTTCAAAACAGTGAGCAGATACAGTGTTAAACTCGCGGACAGCAACAAGCTTGATATAGATGTGAGAACAAAGTATTTCGCCCTCTCCAACATGCGGAGCAAACACAGAAACAGGGACGAAAGTGGTTGTAAAAACAGTATCAACGCATATATCTTGAGGAGGTGAGCGAGGTTCCTATCTTGTAAGAGAACCCCAGCGAGGTATTCACTGATTCTCCAAAATATAACTGCAAAACAGGTAATTATCAGCAACGCCCATAAAAACAGGTTGAACAGTAAGATGCCACTTTTTCCTCTATATTCCGGCGCATAGTAGAACCGAGTAAAGGCACTATTTAGAGGTGATGACACGAACCGAGTCAACAGGCTAACCGTAATAGACATCAACCCAATAATGCCAAAATCGTGGGGAGACAAGAACGAGGTATAGATTGGGAAAAGTAAAACGAATAACGCACCTTGAGATATGCTGCCGATGCTATAGATACTTCCCAGTTGTATCGTTCTTTTTATATGATCTATTATCATACATTATAAACCGCATATTGCTCATTGTCGTACAGCAGTTTCAGCAAACTCAAGGGGTATTCAATGCCTCGTTTCGCCGCCAGCTCTACCTCTCGCTTCTGAGCGACCAGTGTATTGACCCCATATCGGACGCGAAAATGGTCAAAGTCTGGCTTCATCAGATAGAGATACACATGATCTTCACCCATATACTTCATCCCTCGTCCCGGTTCGGACATCGAAGGATAGTAAAAACGAGAATCGGTTTCCTCCATACTGCCAGCCAGAGTATAACTGAGTTTCGTCGGGAGGGTAATTATATTCTGTCCACTTCTCCCATTCAAGAATTTGATAACATCGTCAAGAGCCGTTTCTCTGGTGGGCAACAGATTGTTTTTAATTCTAATCGAACTTAGATACAGAAAATTCACCAAAACGAACCCAATGTGAATCAGCGTGATTATGTAGATTATTTCGTATGAATGTTTGGAGACGATGCAATACCTAACAAAAATCAGATGGAGAAAAGCTAGCGAATACTCAAGATATCTTTCTGCCTCACCTAGGAATAGGGCGAACTTGATAGATGTAATAACAAATGCGATGAAGCTTGCGAGGATGAGTCCAGTTACATACCAAATTACGTTGTTGGAAAAGAGTTCCGTGAAAGTATCCGGTGAAGAGAACCACCAGTATAGGAGAAGTGGGACAGTTGGTATCGAATAAACGAGAATGATTGGTGTTGCTTTGGTAAAAACTATCCTGCCAAACTCCCTCGGTCGAGAAAACAGGTAAACCGGTAATGCAACAAGATCCCTGAAACTATTCCTTTCTGCTATTGGGGTTGTACCTTCTATTATAGCGGTGAAATACCATTTATAGTGTGCCCATTTACGTGCAAGTAACTGCCTACCGCCAAGTTGTGGAATGAGGATACAAAGTCCAAAGGTCCCCAACAGTGGGAGTAACGGAACGAAGTCTCGGTAAAAACAGGATAACACAATCGAATTCACCACTAACACTTGCATCCCAAACTGAGACGAAAGCACCGTTAGCGTTCCTAAGAGCAGACAAGGTGCGTAGAAGTAGGAAGCTCCAAACAGATAACCGATACCGAAAAAAGTGAAATAGAGCAGAACTAAGAGATTCCCTAGCGTTCTTCCTCCTATCGCTTGCAATCGAGCGGTTACCGGATGCAGCTTTGGACTGGTTGCATAGAGCAGCGTCACCGCACCCGCAGCGGAAATAAATTGTTCAGAAGATATCTGCCAAACACGCTCAAACAGGAGGTGGCTTAAAAAATAAACTAGTAGAATACTTGCTAAATCGAACGCGAGGTTGGTTATTCTGCCAACTAGCACCCAGTGTTTTGGATTAATCTGTGCGATAACCGCGTGTGGTAGCGGGGGATAGCCTCTAATTCCGGGTACGAGCGAATCCTTGACGTGGTGCCTGCCGATACCCTTCAGTCCCCCTAGGTCGCGCCGCAGCTTCGTGAGCCAAAGATGTGCATCAAGGTCGCTGCCTGCATGGAGCAGAAAAATCAGACGTGTTACAAGACCCAAGAAACAGATGCCTACAACTTCAATGTAGAGCATTTTCGCGGTTTTCCTTTCTTGCTACTCAACCGGAATTTAACTGCCGTGCCGGGTCTAAACTTCCCTTAGTATACCATACATTTGATCGTATCGCCTGCAATCCGATCAAACGCGTTTCGCTGCCCTTGCGTCCAGTCAGTCCAACGCGGAAACTTATCAGGCAAGCCTGCCCGCTCCTGCAATGAGTTAATACGTGCGTTTATCATCTCTTCTATCTGATTCGCGTTAAATCCGTCTAAACCTAAAAAATCAAAAATCTGTTTCATCCTGAACCCGTCCAGCGATTTCATATTCACCTGGAGCCAATGTTGATCATCTAGTTCAGAAAACGATTCCAACGCCTTCTCATTAAAATTAGTCCAGTACCATGCACACTTTTCAAAACGCGAGAGCCGTTGCCATTCCTCAAAATATGGAGTGCCGGGATTGGGGCGCAAACGACTGTAATCCCACCAGTCCTGTTCAGGCGAGTCGATTGGTGAATTTGGATCGTCCTCTTTCATCGCAAAAACTCCACTATGCGAGAATTTTTGACTATAAAAATCGTGCCAGTCCATCAAAGAACGTACAACCTCCCGTCCATCTCGCACCGGAAAAAGAAATTTGCAATCCCATAGTTCAGCGATATATGGAATAAACGGCAGATAGTTTGGATTTTTATCTCCATACTTTAGACCACTAGACAACACCTTTTGAATTGGCTCTGACTTTGCTGTCTGAATGACCTGCTTCGGACCACTTAATATGCCCCGATATAAATTCCGTGCTTCGATGCACAGATTCGGCTTCTGCTCCACAAAGACAGTTGCGTTCTGACATGTATTTAGCATTTTCACCAGTGCCGTTGTCCCACTTCGCGCACAACCAACGATGAAGAAAATATCAGCCATAGCCATTTCCTAATGGAGAGCTAAATTTATTACATGAAAGTTCTGAATAGGGATAAAAGATTTAACACGCTTTTATGTTTTTCTAAGACTTACGGGCAATCACTTCAAACACATTAACGAGTCCCATATAGGTTGCATTGTAATTTGGTGTGGGTGGGATGGAGTGTTCATCGCCAACCGCTAAAGTTCCTTCTGCCCCGAGCGCAACAACCTCAAATCCAGATTTGTGCAAGGCACGTTTGGTGCCACTGGGGGTCATTATACGGGCACCGGTGCTTGGTGAAAATCCACTTTGTTTGCGGATCAGTGTGTTCCAGAAGGTTTGAACCCCGTACCGCCTTGGGTGAAAGTCGATAGAATGATTAGGTTGTGCGATAATATTATAGAGATACCAGCCAGGTCCATTGGTACAGATATAAAGGTATCCACCCTTTTTCAGGCTGCGAAAGAAGTTTCTAAAGACTTTGTGGTAGTCCGTTAGATACACAACGCTATAACAGAAAACAGCATCAAATATGTTTTCAAAATCAGGAATCTCTTCCAGACTTGCCCGACGGAATTCTACATTTTTGAAACCATTTATTGAGGCGAGTTGAGTGCTAACAGATAAACGTTCTGAATCAATGTCCACACCAATAACGTGCTTTGAGGTTTGTGCCATTGCAAATGTCCATTGCCCAAACCCACAGCCTGCATCTAGGATCTTTTCCACCCCAACGAAACCGATACGAGCCAACTGTTCTTTATATTTATCCAATCCACCAGAGTAGACCCGCTGCAAAAACCCAGTGTCATTTGCGCTTAAACGATGCAGCAACCGATCTGGAATTTCTATTTTGTTCGTCTTAGACATTGGAAACCGAGCCTCTAAGATGTTTGTGTAGATTTGTGTGAGAGATCAAATCCCATAGCAAGCGGGAGATCACGCAAAACTTTTTTTTCTGCCTCTATTGGGTCAAGCCCTGTGAGACGAGCCCGCGCCATTGCCTCACCGACCTTCAATCCGGCGGTATGTAAGGCGATAACCGGCTTAGGACCCAAATAGTCGGTTGTAACGCTCATGTAACCCGGTGCTGCCGATTTTTGAGGGACACACGGAATGGCTGCGTTATCAATTTCTTGTCGATTTATATGTCCAGCGATGTGGACAATCGACACATGTGGACTCAACGCTAATAGTTCATCAACGGTTATCTGTCCTTCACTGCCGATTAAGCAAACCGGGCTGTGATGTTCTACCAGAACAACGAGATCGGCATCCTGAAGCGTTGATTTAGCAGATTCGGTTCCTAGGGAATTGTCCGCAGACAGATCAATGTATTCTATATCAGCCTCTAACTTATCAAATGCCTCGACGCTGCTTTCACTAAAAGCACCACTTCCGACAACTACAACTTTCGATCTGTAAATTTCAATCTCCAACTCAAATGCCAGTTTGACTGCCAAATATCCGACATAGGTGAAAAGGTCTAGCCCCATCTCCCGCTCGTTTGTACCCAGAACCATAATTCCCACCCGCCGACATTCTACGAGATCGAGATCCGCTTCGCGAAATTCCCACGTCTCCCACATCAGTGGGAGGACGGCGGTTGGTTTTAGGTGAGCGATCATGTTCTTATCGATCGGGCGCACAAATCCGAGATTTGTCACAATATCAACTTGTGACAGGATTGATGGAATTTTATCAGAGACCACCTCAACCTGATCGCCTACTCCCCACCTTTGTGCCAATTCAAGTGTGAAATTTCGCACATCAACTGCTTTGCCGTACCTAGAGTCCCGTGTGATTGCAAAAACGCGATCCGAACCAGCCAACGCTGCAATCAAGGGGGTTACGACATAGTTTCCACTTGCCGCTTCTGTGAAGACAGTGAGTCCCGATAAGTCCAGATCGTATGTATCTATTGCATCGCCAATGAGTTTCTCAATACGTTTGATGTTCATTTGGTGACATACTCCCAAACCTGAAGGATTGGGCTTTACCGGCTAAAGCCCTAATCTATAAACCGCTTCAACCACCACTCAAAACTCAACAACGACCAGATCAGGAGTCGCTTGTTCTCTATACCAGAGCTGTGGGTTTCAATGATCTGTCGCACATATTCAGGGTTGAGATATTCATTAATTCGAGCCTTATCATCCAGCAAAAGGTCTCGTACATACTTTTCGCTGCTGCCGCGGAACCACGATTCATCGGGTGCGCTGAATCCCTGTTTCTTGGCTTGTGTGATTGATTTGGGGATAATCCGTTCCATCGTTTTTCGCAGGATGTCTTTACCGACATCCGTCCGTTCTAAACCAACCTTCCCTGTGCGTGGAATATTCGCATCGAACGCTTTCCAGCTGTGCAGATTGGCAATTTTGTGGCGGATGGGTGTCCGGCAAGCCAGATCGACCAAATCATTATCCAGAAGCGGCACTCTCGTTTCCAACGAATGTGCCATCGAAATTTTGTCTTCAACCACCAGCAACCCGTGTAGAAAGGTTTTGCATTCAAAGTAGAGTGAGTGGTTGACCTGTTCCTCCCGGCTATCGCACTGAATATCTTTCGGATAGACATTCCGAAATGCCATCAGAGTGTGGTTTTTGAAAGGAATTGCCCCGTCAATATCCATTTTGCGAAGTTGATTTGCAACCTCTTGGTTGAAGAGCAGGGGTTTCTCTTTATTATATACCAATCTCTGCCAGTAGCGATAATAATTGTCCGTATAACTCTCGACACTGTTTCCAAGCCCCGCAGCATATCGCCACGGATAACCGCCAAATAATTCATCGCCTCCCGTTCCGGACATGACTACTTTAACCTGCTTACTCGCCAACCAAGCCGCATAGTAGTTAGGATAGCACTGTCCGACCCGTAAATCCTCCAAGTGCCAGATGAGGTCCCCCATGACAGCCTCCATATCGCCAGAATGCAGCACACGCTCGTGATGCTCTGTCTGAAATAGGTTTGCCATATATTTGGCTAACTCACGTTCGTCAAAGTTCAGTTCATGGGCTGCGGCCTCCGAGAGATCAAAACCTATCGTGAACGTGGAGATTCGTCCGAAGACAGAAGCGGTGATAGCGGTCACAGTTCCTGAGTCCATGCCGCCGCTCAAATAACTGCCAACCGGAACATCGCTGACACACTGTCGCTTAATAGCCTGTGTTAATCGATCATAGAGTCGGTCTTCGAGTTCATTTCCAGCAACACCCGTCTCCTGCCCGAAGTCAAAATCCCAGTATTTGGTCTTGGCAATCTCCCCACATGACAAATCGAGTTCCAAGTAATGTCCGGGCGGGAGTAGCTTAATTCCTGAGAAGAGGGTTCGGTCACTAAAAATATTTTGGAATGAGAAGTATTCGTTTAATGCCGCGAGATCTACGTTCGGTGTTTCAGGCAGGTATTCCAGAATGGATTTAATCTCGGACCCGAACAGAAAAGTGCCTTCATTGGTGAGGGTATAGTAGAGCGGCTTGATGCCGTAGCGATCGCGAGCGAGCCAGATTTTTTGATTGCGACTGTCATATAGCGCGAGGGCGAACATCCCGTTGAATCGGTGAATACAGTCCGTTCCCCACTGATGGTAGGCGTGGATGATGACCTCGGTGTCAGAAGTGCTGAAAAAGTGGTGACCGAGCCCCTTCAACTCCTGACGTATTTCTCTAAAATTGTAGATTTCCCCATTGTAAATGAGCCAAATCTTACGTGATTTATCGCACATCGGTTGATGCCCACGTGGGGAGAGATCGATAATCGACAATCTTCGGTGTCCGAAAAACAGATCCCATTTTTCTGAATGCAATCTGTTTTGCCCAGCAGGTGAGTCAATTACGAGCAGCAGCGGGCAAACGTCTTGAAATTGGCTATCTGTAAAATCCTGACCGAGTGGGTGATGCGTCCCTGTCTGATAGACGAGATAACCCGCATCGTCCGGTCCCCTGTGGGCGATAACATCTACCATCGGTTTCAGACGTTCTACTCGGAGGGGTTCATGATTGAGAGATATTGCTCCGGCTATACCACACATAATCTAACCTATGACCTGCTGAAGACTTTGACATACCAATGCCTGCTCAACTTCTGTCATCTGTGCATAGAGTGGCAGCGTCAGTCCCAATCGATCTGCCAAGTAGGCATTGGGAAATTGTTCGGGGCGTAGCGCGTATTTTTCCGTATAATAGCCCTGAATGACCGGGGCGTGTGTGCCTTGGCGGGTTGCAATCCCTTCCGTTTCCAGTTGCATCATCAGTCCGTTGCGTTGTTGGTGGAGTCGATCTACGTTGATTAGGGTGGGTTCTTCAGGGCGAAACAGGCAGACATAAGACTGATAGCCGTGGACGAAACCGTCGGGGACGCTCGGCGTTTCCAGCCATTCTACCTCAGTTAGCAGCTGGTTGTAGTGCTGGGCGCGTTGCGAACGTGTCTCCAAGATCCACGCTGCCCGATCCATCTGTGCACAACCGAGCGCGCCTTGGATGTCTGTCATGCGGTAGTTATAGCCGAGGTGGTTATACTCTGATAACAGAAACCCAGCTTTGCCTGTGTGGCGTGAGAGATCGGAACGTGAGGCACCGTGATCTCGTAAGATACGCCCCAGTTGGTCGAACTCTTCCTGCTGCGTCGTGATCATGCCACCCTCGCCGGTGGTAATCGACTTGCGCGGGTGGAAACTGAAGCAGCCCATTTCGCCAAACGTGCCTGCATGTTTTCCGTGATACCGGGCACCGAACCCACACGCAGCATCTTCCACCACCCACAGGTTATGCTTTTGAGCGATCTCCTGAATTGGCTGCATCTCCGCGCATAGTCCAAACAGGTGTACCGGAATAATCCCCACCGTTCGTGGCGTAATCAACCCTTCAATCTGTCCTACATCTATATTGAACGTGGGCAGGTCAATATCGCAAAAAACCGGCTTTGCGCCCATATATTCCACCACGTTAGCGGTGGAAATCCATGTGAAGGCAGGCACAATGACTTCGTCACCGGGGTTCAACCCTAACGCAGCGACGGCGATGTGCAGTGCCGTTGTGCAGGAACTGGTTGCAATCGAAAAATGTGATTCTGTGAAGGTTGAAAACTTTTCCTCAAATTCTCTGACAAACGGTCCCTGAACGACCCAACCGCTGTGTAAAGGAGCAAGAACCGCAGCCTCCTCCTCCGCTCCGAAAAACGGTTTGGTTATTGGTATCTGTTGGGGTGTTGCCTCATCCTTCAACAGTAACACCGCCTTTTTTATCAGCGTTCCGCCAATCTATTAATCGGCGCATCCCATCTTCCAGATCGACTTGCCACCGGAAACCTAAATCCCGTTCAGCGGCTTGGGTAGAGCCGATTCGGTTTGTCACAAAGGTTTGACCGGCGGGTTGATATTGGATCTCAAGATCGCTGCCCGTCAACCGCAGCAGCAACTCCGTCAACGCTTTGATTGATGTGCCGATGCCCCGTCCAACATTATAGTTTTTGTCAGTCACGTCAGCCTGCATGGCACAAACGTTCGCTTGGGCGATATCGCTCGCGTAGATAAAGTCGTACTGTTGGCTGCCATCTCCGTAAACAATCGGAGGCAACCCCTGATCGATGCGGTCCAGAATCTTCATCATGACAGCGGTATAAGCCCCCTTATAATCTTGGCGGGGACCGTAGGCATTCATGTAACGCAGCCCCACCCAATCCAGATTGTAGCGATGCCCCAGAGCCTTAAACATCTGCTCACCGGCAATCTTGGTTGCTCCATAGAAAGTGTAGTTATTATAGGGGTGCTCCTCCGTCATAGGCAATTCGACAGCATCTCCATATACTGAGGCGGAGGAGGAATAGACCACGCGCTGTACCCCCTGTTTAATCGCTGTTTCCAGCACGTTGAAAGTGCCTCCAATGTTGACTTCAAAGGCGGAACGAGGGTATTCATGGCAATGTAACAGCCAAAGTGCTGCCAAATGGAATACACCGTGGACTCCCTCCATTGCTGATTCCAATATGTCGCGGTGTAGTATGTCTCCACCGTGGGGATATATTGAGATCCTAGGATCTTTCAACGCCTCCCGCAAATTTTCTTGAAGTCCTCGCGTGAAATTATCATACACAACAATCTCAGCAACGTCTGTCTCGATCAATCGATCAACGACATGGCTTCCAATAAAGCCGGCTCCACCAATAACCAAGATACGCTTATCTTTTAAGTCCATTTCGTCCCTAATCGGCAGATGTAAGTCGATTATTGCAGCACCGATATTCTCGATGACAGTAATGACACTGTGCGAAATTGTCCGTCAGTTTCAAACGGGTTCCACATTGACACATCCAACCGTGTTGCCGCGCAGGGTTGCCATAGACTAAGGCGTAGTCGGATACATCCCGCGTTACCACAGACCCTGCACCGATGAAAGCATGTTCACCAATGGTGATGCCACAGACAATCGTTGCATTGGCACCAATTGTGGCACCGCGTTTTACCAATGTGGAATCGTATTCATCAATTGTTCTGGGGACAGCACTTCTCGGATTGATGACGTTTGTGAACACCACTGAGGGCCCACAGAAAACGTCGTCTTCGATGGTGACCTTCTTGTAGACAGAGACATTGTTTTGGATTTTGACGTTGTTTCCAACGCACACGCCGCTATCAATATTGACGTTCTGCCCAAGTGTGCAATTTCGTCCGATTTGGCTGTCCTGCATAACATGGCAGAAATGCCAAATCTTGGTGCCATCGCCAATCGAAACCGGCTCGTCAATATAGGAGGATTCATGAACAAAATAGGATTTTTTCATACAGTTCCCCTACTCCGACGACGTAGACGCTACTACTGTACATCACGTTTTAATGTCTACCGGTTCGCCGTTCTGGTTGCGCGATTGCTGTGCTGCTTGTAGGACTCGTACAACGCGAAGTCCATCTCTCCCGTCACTTCTCGGTCTGCGATGATTTGTGATACAATCGAGAAAATGTTGACATTCCAACTTGAGCGGTTCCGTCATTTTGATATATGGTATTGTGACATCACCAAATCGCGGACTCAAGGCTTCACCGTAGGAGGTATAGCCCCTGTTGTGGTTGACCCCTTTGTTATAGATTTTAACCATTTCTGTGGTTTCCATATCGTCGAACACGACCATTTTTTCACTGCCAACAATTGTTGTTAAACGCAGTTTATGGGGGTCTAACCAACTCAGCTGGATATGCGCCATGATTCCACCGGGAAATTGAAGGTTGACGAAGACCACATCATCAATTCCCTCTTGCAGGTAGGCTGCTCCGCGAGCAGATACGTTCTCCGGTTCGGCATCAAGCAGGTACATGGCGACGGAGAAATCGTGAGGGGCAAGGCTCCACATTGCGTTTTCGTCGTGGCGGATTCGCCCCAAGTTGACCCGCTGTGCATAGAGATAGTGGATCTGTCCAAGTTCCCCCGATTGGATGAGGTCCTTCAATTTTTCGATCGCCGGATGGTATTCCATCAGGTGCCCGACCATCAAGATTCGATCCGTATCTTCAGAGAGTTGAACCAATTCGACAGCGTGTTGCACCTCCAGTGTCAGCGGTTTTTCGATGAAGAGATGTTTGCCGTGCTGAAGGGCTTTCAGGGCAAAGGTGTAATGTGTGCGCGCTGGCGTTGCGATGACAATTGCGTCAAGATTGGGGTCGTCCAACAGGACGTCATAGTTATCAGTGATTATGAGATACGGATATTGCTGTTTAGCACTAGCGAGACGACCCGCATCTAGGTCACAGCACACTTTGACGCAACAATCGGACAGTTGATCAAAGTTCCGAAGCAGATTTGGTCCCCAATACCCTAATCCAACCATTCCAAGGGTGATCTTGGATGTTTTCATACTTTTATTTTAATCCGTACTTTGCAGTAAGTATTTTGGGCAACCACAAGGGTTGCCCCTACATTGGGTCAATTCCCGTAGGGGTTGAGTTTCCCAACCCGTTGGGCGAGCGAGGGAACCCTCGTCCCTACGATAGGGACTTATCGACGCATTATGGACACACCTCGCATAAACGCCAACACGCCCTAGCCCTTAGTATCCTTTTTGCTTGTCCACAACGTTTTCTAACGGTTCACCCCTGACATAGCGATGTAAATTATCAACGAACAAACGCATAGCACGCGCACGGATATGCTGCGATGCCCCTGCACTATGACCAGTTAAGATTACGTTAGGTTCAGTCCATAGCGGGCTATCCGGAGGACACGGCTCCATGTAAGTCACATCCAACCCTGCTGCTGCTAATTTGCCACTGCGAAGTGCAGCGATTAAGGCATCTTCATCAACGATCCTCCCTCGACTCACGTTGACAAGGTAGCTGCCATCGGGCAATAGATTAAACTGTTCGTGCGATAGGAGCTTATGTGTTTCGGGGGTGCTTGGACAGCAAACCATCACCACGTTGGATTGTGCCATCAACTCCGGCAGCCAATCCAATTTCCCAAGTTGAGTCACCGTATCTGGCTTTTCAATAGATTCTGGATCAACGGCAATCACATTAAACTCAAACGCTTTTGCCCGCGCGGCGACTGCACGACCAATGCCGCCAAGTCCTAAGATTCCCATTGTCATCCCTGCCAATTCGATACACGGCACACGTTCCCAGTGCTTGCGTTTCATAAATTCCAGTTGCGTCGGGATGCTGCGCGTGAGGGAAAGCAAGAGGGCAAAGGCGTGTTCAGAAATCTGTTGCCCGTACAGTCTTCGACAATTTGTTAACACTACATCGCTTGCTTTGAAGGCAGGGAACATGAAGCCTTCAACACCTGCGTGTGGCTGATGCACCCATCGCAATGATTCTGCTTTTGAGAAATCCGCTTCACTCACTCCTCCATAGATAATCTCGATTTCGGAGAGGTAATCGGCAAGTTGTTCCCCCGGTGGCAGGAGGCGTATTTCGACCTCCGGCGGGGCATCGTTGAGCATGGCTTCAACTTCCGGTGCTTGACGGCTTGCAATGAGAATTTTGGGATTAGGCATTATGATCCCTTTCATAGGTTGTATGCGACATGCTAGAAAATATGTCAAGAACGCTTAATGCGGAACATACAAAGATTCGCAGGGAATTGGGTAAAGTAGCATTTCCAACATTTTTTGCCAAAGTAATTCAATTTTTATAGACCGTTGGATCTGCGACACCCGCTTCCTCAAATCCCTTTATCCGTAATAAACAGCTATCACACGCACCGCACGCCCTGCCTTGTGAATCGGGGTCGTAACAACTGAGGGTGAGTCCGTAGTCAACGCCGAGTTCCGCACCTTTTTGTATGATCTGTGCTTTAGTCATTGAGATTAGGGGGGTTTCGATCTTTAGCTTCGCTGTACCTTCAACCCCAGCCTTCGTTGCTAGATTTCCCATCTGCTGATACGCTTCAATATATTCTGGTCTACAGTCGGGGTATCCACTATAATCAAGTGCGTTGACACCGATGAAAATCGTGTCGATTTCTAACGTCTCCGCCCAAGCAAGCGCGAAAGATAGGAATATCGTATTTCGTGCAGGGACGTAGGTGATCGGGATACCCGTTCCGATTTCCTGATCCGACCGCTCTTTGGGAACATCAATATCGTCCGTCAGCGCAGAGCCACCGAATGCACGCAGATCTATATCGACGATGACGTGCTTTTTTGCCCCCATTTTCTCCGAGATTTGCTTTGCGCTGTCGAGTTCCAAGGCGTGTCGTTGACCGTATCGGAAACTCATGGTGTATACATCGTACCCTTGGGATTGTGCGATTGCGAGTATCGTCGTGGAATCAACACCCCCGCTTAAAAGCACTACGGCTTTTTTTGCCAATCTGAAGTCCTCCTTTGTTATTGATGAAATATGAGATCTGATCCACCGATGGTAACTATTAGCGTTGATTCAGGCATTTGATTATAGCCAAACATCAGAAAATCCTCAAGTGAAAATGACCCAATCTTATCTGTGTAGAAACTTATCGCACGAAAACTGACGGGTTTGTGGAAGGGTTTCCAGATATAATATCATCTGGGTTTCCGAATCAAGGTTTTTGCGGGACGACTAGCGAGATTTGTCTTCACCGTTTGGTTAATCATGTTTCATCTGCTTCAGTTTTTCGGCGGCGTTGAACGCCTGCTCAACTGTTACCGCTTCTATGACCGCACAACTCCCCTTTCCACATCCGCCGGGACGCTTGCCGGGGTGGCACGGGTTGCAACCGAGTTCAACGCCACTGTGAACGACGATGTGTTCTTCGCCATAGGGACCACTGCGATGATGATTTGTCGATCCGAAGAGAGCAACGATAGGGGTTCCAACGGCAACTGCGATGTGCATTGGTCCCGTGTCATTGCCGATATAGAAATCGCAGGCTGCGATAAGTCCAGCGACCTGACACAAATCGTCTTCTTTCACGCAGACCGGTTGCCGGCGCATCAGTTTGGCAACTTTCGCTTGCAGCTGCCGCTCGTTGGGTCCAGCAAATAACAGAATCTGTGCGTTCCATTTTTCACACAACCGGTCCGCAATTCGTGCAAAGTTTTCTGGTCCCCATAGCTTGTAAACCCAATTTCCGCCGGGGTGTATCCCAACCAGCACCTGACGACGATCGATTCCATTTTCCGTCAAAAACGCATCGCGCTTTGCAAGTCTTGAAGTAGTGAATTGAAGTTGTGGTCGTGCGCCATTGACATCAACACCGCGTCGCTGGAGCACATCAAGGTATCGGGTTACGGCATGGATATCCCCTCTCCTTAGCCGCATGCTCCAATGTTTCCCACCAATGAACCGTGACCATAAGCTATCCCGGAGATCTATGACTAGATCGAACCCTTCGCGACGCAGCAATTTAATTAGGCGGATTTTCCCACGCCAGCCGGCGTGTTCACCGCGATTGTCGTACACAAGGACCTGATCAACCTGCGGATCGGCAGCCAACAGATCTAAAGCACGGACACCAACGAGGAAGGTAATCTTCGTATCGGGAAATCGCCGGCGTAGCGGACTGATGACGGCTGTCGAAAGGGCAGCATCGCCGATGAAACTGAAGCTGAATACCAGAATCTTTTCGATCATGATGTGTAATGGTGGGTCGGACAAACTTTTGTAGCGAACTCTTCGATTAGCCTGACAGCGGTTGTCAACCCATCTTCCATTTTAATTTTCTCCATCAATGCTTTTGCTCTTTCTGTCACCGGCTGGGAAGAGATAACTTGGTTGATACGCTTCGCCAACCGTTTAGGAGTCATGTCCTGGCGATGGAGAGGCTTGGGTGCAACGCCGATTTTGTGTAAGGTACGTCCCCAATACGGTTGATCTCCCCAGTGGGGAATAGTGATGGAGGGCACGCCAGCCCTGCACGCTGCGGCAGTCACACCTGCCCCGCCATGATGGATAACACAACACCCTTGGCGAAAGAGAAAATTGTGGGGGACATATCCGACAAAGCAGATATTTTCAGGTGGGGTATCCATTCCAAGATTTTCCCAACCTGTTTGAATAACTGCGCGTTGACCGGTGCGTTGTACTGCTTCGACGAGGATGCTTGTGGTTTCGACGTTTCTGCTTCCGCCTACCGAACCGAAGGTGATGATAATTGGTGGCGATTCTTGATCTAAAAATTTCTGAAGCACCGGGGGAACCTCATAATCCTGCTCCTCAAGAAACCACGCTCCTGTGAATTTGTGCTTGCTGGGCAGATCGGGTGCGGGTTTGCTGACACTTGGAGATGCTGCAATGAGATTCAATTCTGGAGAATACATGCCGTCCAAACCGATGCACTCCCGTTTCTCGCCACCGATGGAGGTGATAAAGTTATTGAACAGTGGATCGACCTGCTTTCGTATCAGTTGCTCGACTATTTTCCAAAGTAGCGTATTTGATGGCGCACCAAGGCTCGGTATCGGGAATGGAGGTTCATAGCGTGTCTTAATAAAGCCGGGCCAATAGCTGACCGTGATCCAAGGCAGATTATTTCGGATTGCCGCTTCCTGACCCGGTACATCCGCCGAATGGCAGATCGCAAGGTCATACCCGTCCATTCCCCTGAGGCAGTCGTCGTACCATTTGTCCGCTTTGTAAAGAAGCCCTTCCTTCGCAATGGAGATTGTTGATTTCAGTGGATTCTTAATCTGAACGATCGCATCCATCGCTTGATTGAAACGATCTAAATCGACAGGAACACCGACAGGGTAAAAGTCAACCCCGCGTTTGACGAATCGATCTCGATAGATTTCTGATGTGCAAACGCGAACCTCATTGCCCACTTTTAATAACCGTTCGGAGAGCGCGAGAAAAGGGTGGACATCACCGGTCGTTCCCCATGTGCTGAGTACGATTCGGAGTTTCCTAGTATCTTCTTCCGATTGTCGATTGTTCATCGGCTTGATTGTATATTTTCTACTACTTGGTTACCGCATAAAATTGAATTTGGCTGCCCTTTTGATTGCGTAGGCAAATGATTAGTTCGGGCAAATCATCGTTGTCAGCGTCGGCAATTTTCATATCTACTATCCGTCCGTCGAGTAAGGGGCTTCTCCAACCCTCGACATACAAATCTCCCTTTTGCTCAAGGATGATAAACTGATCCGAAAACTCAAGGGTACTGGGGAGGTTTTTCACCGTCCCAACAATCTCCGGCGTCCCATCCCCGTTCAGATCTCCGATTGCAATTCCTTCGCCAAAGATCGGGGGCGTCTGCCATGAGAGCAGCGTCGTGTTGTTATCAATGTGATAGATTTGCAGATGTCCCTCCAAATCGATAACGGCAACTTCGCTTGTGGAGCGATCCATTGCTACCGCGCGCGCGGCAATTGAATGGTAATTGACTGGCAACGGGCATGGGTGTTTCAGGTGAATTTTTCCCAGTCGCCACACCCAACAGCTTGTCACTTGTCCGCGATACGTCAGTTGATTGGCATCAGTCTTTCCAAAGATTAGCCGCTCTCCACCTTGGGCAAGGAATACCGCATCCTCTGCGAAAGTTGTTACCTCCTTGTCCACTCCCCATTCGACCTGCTGCGTTAGATTCGGCGGGATGCCGATATAAATCTCATCTCTGTCATCCCCATTCCGATCTGCGGCAAGCATTACCCGTCGGGGTCGTGCCAAAACTGGCGTCTCATCGGTGCCATATTGGATATCTGAGAGGTCTAGGTGTTTCCAAAGATCCACCCCACTCCATTTCAATACTTTCACGTGCTTTTCGTCCGCAACTATCACTTCGTTAAAACCATCTCCGTCTGGATCTGAAACCTCGATTGCTAGCGCAAAATAGTCCACCTCCGGCAAGCTTTGCCATTTGAGGAAGTAGGGTTGAAAGTTCGCGTCAGGTGCTGTCGTATAGAGTCCCACCAACGCAGCAACAGGGGATAACTGACGATTGGCAACATATCGGAGATACCCTGTTTTCACATCCCACAAAAAAAGATTGAGGTTGACCACCAGATCAAGTTTTGTAATACGCCCCGTGATTAGCCATTGACATGCCAAGGATTTGCCATAACCCTTCACCTGCTCAGGAGTCAGTAGACTGCCATCTGTGGGGTATTGACGCCAATCTAAACGTTCTGAGCCAATAAGAGCCTCGCCGATTGCCCCTGCCAACTGGGATGCAAGCAGGCTTGTCAAAACACGGCTAACCGTTTTTAGATCCGGTTCTGTTGCGTTTAGGGGAATCAACGCGATTCCAGCCTCGCCGGAATCCTTCGGTAATTCCGCAATAATCTCACCTACAATATCCCGCATGGCGGGATTCAGATCCCGCTCTGGTGCAGCAAAAACTGTAGTCATACAGTACCAAAAGAGGATAAAAACGGTAAAAGCAAGGCAAACTTTGGTCTTAAAAAAAATCTGAATCTTTATAGTATTTTGCGTCATTCGTTACTCCTAGTGCTTTACGCATCACGTTTCAGTTAAAGTTTATCTTGACAAAACAAAGGTGCGTGTGGAATTATAGAGTGTTGTCATATCGACTGTCAATCGTACACTACCAAACAGATGCAAATTCCAGATTACTACCGCACATTAGAAATAGATCGCCGCGCAACAGCAGCGGATATTAAACAGGCTTACCGCAAGCAGGTGAAGCGGCACCACCCGGATAAAAATCCGGGACGGGAGAAGTATGCCGAGCGTATGTTTCGCCGAATCTGTATCGCCTATGAAATTCTTAGCGATCCCCAACGGAAGTTGAAATATGATCTTGCGCTCAAGTCGGCAGACATAGAACACGCGTGGCAGCCGCACCCTTTTGAAGGTTTGCGACAGTCGAATCAAACTCGGCACAAATATCAACTCATGTTTCAGGAATTGCTGAACGAAAACATTGAAGCCGGTATTGAAATTTATGAGCAGCTGCAACGTGAGAAAAGAAAGGGCTGCATGGACGACTTTTTGGGCTATGCAGACAGCCGCGACTGCGAATTCCTCATCGCAGAAGCCTACCAGACGCTTGGAGATTATCGAACGGCTATGGCAATTTATGAATCGTTAGTTGAGTCCGAAAAGCGGCGTCCCTGCTTTCACCACTTCATTGATGAAATCAAGGAACGATTGAAACGGGCCTATTTCCGTGTCCTCACGAACCCTCAAAACCTTGAAGATATCCCAACCGATTTAGAAAAGATTCGCGCTTTGAATCTATCGAAACGTGAAACGGCATGGATTTATAAAAGATTATCGGAGTGCTACATTGATATAAACCAGATTAACCAAGCGAAAGAGATGTTGAATATGGCATTTGAACTCTACCCGGGCATGGCGGGTGCAAAAAAGATTTGTCAACAGTTAGGCATGGAACACTTACTGTTGCAAAACGGCAAACAATGGTAATCTAATCCCAATAACCACTCCGACGGATTATCTCATCTTAAACTGTAGGTAGTATAATATCACAAACCTCTGTGTTTTTCTATTCATAATATACTCCGTCAACAATATCTTGCAGCACATAGACGGAGAGGAAGTTGGCTTAAATCGCTATCCCGTTTAGGATTGATAGGCATCTAAACACCTAGGTTTCTACTACACAGTCAGCCATTTGCTCGACTGCATGTTTCTGTCATGCTCCAACAAATAAAGCCAACCCTAAAAGTCAGAGGTAATTTGGTTGTCGGACAATCCGGAAATCCATCGGCAGTATTCAACGCCTGTCTCTACGGCGCGATCCAGGAGGCGAAGCAATCTCCCGAAATCCAAAACATCTATGGTATGGTTAACGGCATGGAGGGGTTGCTAAAAGGTGACTTCATCGATCTGGGGCGGCAGCAGCCTGCGGTTCTCGAAGGACTAAAAAACGCTCCATCTGCCGCGCTCCCTTTCAACGAAAATGCCCTTGTGGACGAGGATTATGATCGTGCTCTGGAAATCTGCAAAAAATATAAAATCCGTTTTGTCATTTATATGGGCGATAGGGGAGCAATGTCTACAGCGGATCAGCTGGCTGAATTTGCTGAACGGGAAGGCTACCCGCTCTGTTGCATAGGGGTTCCGCACTCCGTGGAGAATACGCTTGGCTTCACAGATCACTGTTTCGGCTATGGCACCGCCGCACGAGCAAACGCTATCGTGGTGCGGAATGTTGGGCGTGATGTCGAGGCAATGGGTGCCACGGCAGGCGTGAAAATCGTTGAGACGATGGGGCATAATTCGGGTTGGCTCGCCGCAGCAACCGCCTTGGCGAAAGATTCTGATGATAGCGCGCCACACCTAATCTATCTCCCGGAAAGCGGATTGGACTCAGCGCAATTCCTCGCTGATGTAGAGGCGGTATACCGGCGGTTAGGTTACTGTCTGATCGTCGTCAGTGAGGGGTTGAAAGGAGTGGATGGACGCATACTTCCGCATGACTCTTCACCGGGCAAGAGTATTGGGAAACATCTGTGCGAACTTCTCACCGATCAACTCCAACTCAAGGCAGGTTGGGATAAACTGGAAGACCTCTCCCGATTTGCAATACAGTCCGCTTCAGTCGTTGATTCGGGGGAGGCGTTGATGGCGGGACAAGCGGCTGTCCGCCGTGCTGTTGATGGAATGAACGGCTTCATGATTACCATTGCTCGGCATTTGGACCCCAACAAGCCTTATAGCTCTTTAATCGGTATGGTGCGACTCGGACTTGGAGCGAGGTCTGAGAAAATGGTGCCAGAGGCTTTCATTAACGAAGCGGGTAACTTTGTCACCGAGGCGTTTGAGAAGTACGCGGTGCCGTTGATAGGCGGTAGGCTGCCCGCTACTTTAGAGCCGGATCCTATCGGGAAGGAGGTGCAGTTGGAGCCAATGACTGTCAGTCTCCCGACCGACGAACCAGAACCCCCCTTGCATTCCCCCCGCAAGCGGGGGGACAATGGGGGGACATTATGAGCATGTTTCGTGAACATTGGATCGGTGGATTGGTCGTCTACGCTTCGTTTTTCGCGATTTCGCTTGCGGTAACCCTAATCGGTATCTTCGCTTTTCGACTGCCAACCGACTGGAATCCAACAGTTCCCCTTGAGCCCCTGAACATCGCTGCTTGTTTCGCCATCGGTGTTCTCTCAGGGTTGTGGCCCGATGTGGATACCAAAAGCAAAAGCCAACAGATTTTCTATCGAATCTTCCTCATCTCCAACGTCGTGCTGATTTATAAAGGGTATTATTCTATGTCGGCATTTCTCGGTTTATTTGCTATGTTTCCGCTCATCGGTAATCATCGGGGGTGGACGCATTCCAAGCTGACGATGCTGTTATTACCCGCGGTTTTCCTGATTTTGCCGATCTATTTCCAGCGCGATCAGTTGGACCAAAATGAGTTGTTAGCAGCACAGAATCTGGTTTTGCTTAAAGAGGGTCTGCCTTTCTATACCGCCAGCTTAATCGGGTATGCAACGCATTTGCATTTAGACGGGATTCTATTACAGTCTCGCAAGGCACAAAGGCGTCAGGCGAGGGCTGGCTAAAGCAATCCATGTCTCTTGGTTTTGTTATTTTCATCACTGGTAGTGCCTGCACTGAAATCTTGTGATAGAAATTTCATGCGGTTGCCACGATTATGTAACATTTCTCCAGTATACTTTTTTGTTTTTCACGGCTAGCTGATTTTCAATACAATTGATGCAGAAGGAGAAGAATTGATGGATTGCAAACAGATCTTGAGAGTTTTTGCTGCGCTGGTTTTAGGCATCGCAATTATCGGTAGTGCCACGGCACAAGCCCCGGAATTTCCGGCTCGGATGCCAATTGTCGAACGGGCGTTCTCGGAGGATCCGGACAAATTCACTTTCGCAATTATTGGCGATAAAACGGGTGGGGGGCGGGATAAGTGGCCCGTGTTTGACCGCGCAATCAGCGAAATTAATTCGCTGCAACCTGACTTTGCTATCATGGTTGGCGACCTGATACAAGGAAACACGACCGACCAAACACAACTTAAGGCAGAATGGGAGGAGTTTTGGCAACATGAATCCCCTTTAGTCGTTCCGTTTCTCCCGTTGCCGGGGAATCATGACATCACCAATCGGGTGATGTATGACTATTGGGTTGAACATCTCGGACGGACCTATTCGGCTTTTACCTATAAGGATTGCCTGTTTATCATACTCAACACGGAGGAGAGACACGGGTTGCCTCAAGGCGTGGAAAACTGGTTTGGAGAGGCACAGATTCGCTATGCAGCGGAAACGTTGGAACGGCACCCGGACGTGCGGCACACTTTTGTGCTATTACACAAACCCGCATGGCTACACGAAGGGTCAGGTTGGGATCAGGTTGAGGAGATGCTTGGCGACCGGGCATACACCGTTTTCGCCGGGCACTATCATAACCTGACACTGCACACGCGCAATGACCGTCGATATTTCGTTCTCGGCGCGACCGGCGGTGGGCTAACTCCCCGCGAGGTAAAAGAGTTCGGCGCGTTTGACCATTACAGCATCGTAACGGTGGACGGCGATGATGTTACCGTTGCGATTGTTGAACCGGGCAGCATTCATCCGGCAGACATCTCGACTGTTGTGTTCAAAGAGGAGTTTGGAGATTTACTCACCTTTCAGCCTGACTTTGAGGTTGATAGAGCCCAGCCAGTTGCCAGCGGAAAACTCGAAATCGAGTTAAAAAACATGTTTGAAAAACTGGTAAAGGTTGAAATTGCGTTTGACCCTAGTGATAACTGGCAGATTACCCCCAATCAGCTCACTTTTGAAGTGAAACCGGATCAAAACACACAGAGTGTGGTGACGTTTTTAGGTGCGTCCGATGCGTTGCTTCCCTTACCGACGTACCACTACTCTATCCTGTACGGCGGGGAGCAATTGTATAACCGGAGCGAGAAGGTTAAGTTTGTCGATGAAGCAGATCTGCACGCACTCAAAGACTGGATGATTCTCGGTCCCTTTGACCTTGGCATGACAGAGCGACCGACCGACCCACAAACTGCTCCACCGCAGTTTATCGCTGAACAACTGCCGATAGAGGGTTCGAGTGATAAAATCTATTCGGGCAAAAATGGACAAATCCACTGGCAGGAACACCGTGCTGATAGCGAAGTGATCAACTTAAACGAGACGTTGGGGGACCCGGATTGGGCATTCGCTTACGCAGTGACTCATATCAAAAGCCCTGATGACCGGACAGTTTTCGCTCAAATTCGATGGGGGAGTGAGTTGGGACGGCTCTCTGTCAACGGTGTCGAGATTCGGGAAGCATCGGTGCCGGAAGCAGATCTGTTCTTCAGTTGGGCTTATATTGAATTGCCGTTGAGGACGGGTTGGAATACCGTGATGGTCAAATCCGCAGATTATACGGGCGGTTGGCACTACCGGATGTGGGTTGAAAACCAGATGGGCTCGCTTGTTTTTTCCCATCAGATGCCACACTAGTGTGCCGTTTCGGGATTTTCGTAGGGGTGCGAGGGTGCCAATTGAGCCGTTCCGCAGCGTTTGGGCGAGACACCCCCGCCCCTACTACTAAGCGGATGTAGGGAACGCAGATCTGCGTTCCCTGCGAAATCGTGGATTTACGGTTTGTAATGTTTGAGGGCAACCACAAGGGTTGCCCCTACGAGGCTTTGAACGTTCAACTGCGTGAGTCCTAAAATAGTTAAACAGTGAGGATATCAATTATGTCTAGCTACCTAGAACCGACACATCATAGAGACTGGAAAAATAACAACTATCTAAAGATTTCCGGTTTGTTCTCAGATGAAGAGGTGACGGCATTGCAAGGGTGGGTCAACGACGTTGAGGGTCGGAAACCGACCCATGACAAGTGGATGCACCATTTTGAAGCCACGCCAGACGGGACGCGGCTGTCCCGCTCGGAAAATTTCGTGCCGTACCACGCAGGGCTGGAAAAGCTGTTGACGGGCGGAAAAGTGTTAGACGTTGTCTCGGAATTGATGGGCGAGCCGGCAGTCCTCTATAAAGAGAAAATCAATTACAAGTATCCCGGCGGTGGTGGTTACGCCGCACATCAGGACGCGCCCGCCTACGAGTTTGTTAAATTCCATATTACCTGCTTAATTTCCGTTGATGCAGCGACACCGGAAAGCGGCTGCCTCTCTTTCTCGCCCGGGCAATACGAGAAAGGTTTCATCGCACTCGATGAAAAGGGTTGCATTGCTGAAGAGGTCGCTTCGGAGATGGAATGGGTCGAGGTGCCAACGGAGCCGGGGGACATTTTACTTTTCGGATCTTATATCCCACACAAAAGCGGGGAAAACAGTTCCAATCAGCCGCGACGTATCATTTATGTAACTTATAACGCCCTTTCCGAAGGCGATTGGCGTGAACGGTACTATGAAGACAAACGGCAGGCCTTTTTGGAATACACAAAAAACAGTACAACACAAGCAGGTCAAATCAGTAAAATTGGACATTTTCAGGGGAGGACGGTGCTAGACCATGAGCAATCGGATTGATCAAACGCTCGCGGAACAGATGACAGGCATGGCAGCAGCGGAGAAGGTTGTCACGCTATTTGATTATATGGAACGCAGGGGACAGTCGTTTTACGATGAATCGGTAACGCAACTGCAACACGCGTGTCAATGTGCGAATCAGGCACGGTTGCACGGCGGAAGCACAACGCAGGTTGCGAGTGCCCTGTTACATGACCTCGGACACTTCCTGTTAGACGAACACAATGCCGAGAACGACTTTTTGGAGGAAGATCAGAATCACGAGGAGGTTGGCGCAGATTATCTGGAGCCGTTTTTCCCGGAAGCAGTTACGACCCCGATCCGATTGCATGTGCCAGCGAAACGGTATCTGTGCACCACCGACGCATCATACTACGAAGACTTATCCGAGGCGTCAAAAAGGAGTTTCCGGGTTCAGGGTGGGGTTATGTCGGACGAAGAACGGACAGCGTTTGAGCAAATCCCACATTATCAGGACGCGCTCCAGCTGCGGCGGTGGGATGACCTTGCCAAGGTGAGGGGTTTAGAGACACCTGTAATTGATACTTACCGCGATATTGTGCAAGCGTGCTTCAAATAGTGCGGAAATTTCAAGTGTTTTAGAATGTTGTTAATTATACTCTTGACAAACTGAGGATAATCGTCTAAAATATAAACCTTGTCGGACCCGTAGTGTAGCCTGGCTTAACACATCTGCCTGTCACGCAGAAGATCGCGAGTTCAAATCTCGTCGGGTCCGCCAACCATTTATCTGTTTCGCATCAATATCTTTCGGAATGAGCGTAAACAGATGTTCATACCGCAATGAGAAGCAACCAAGATTAACCCCTGTGAATCAAGGTTGGATTTTGGGCGGGTAGCTCAGTTGGCTAGAGCGACGGCCTTACAAGCCGTAGGTCACAGGTTCAAGTCCTGTTCCGCCTATGCCGATTTATCGTGCATCCTCGGCGTTTCTATCCCGATTGATCGGGATGAAACGTCGGGACCAGAACAAAAAGTGCCCCTTGTCGGACCCGTAGTGTAGCCTGGCTTAACACATCTGCCTGTCACGCAGAAGATCGCGAGTTCAAATCTCGTCGGGTCCGCCAGTTGTTAAAGCCACAGATTGTTATCAACAGTCTGTGGCTTTTTCATATCTATAGATCGAAGGAGGACATTCTTGTGTTAGATCTCAAATTCATCCGAGAGAACCCCGATGCGGTGCGATCGATGCTAGCCGCTCGCCGGATGACAGCACCGTTGGAGGAACTGATTGAAGCAGACCGTAAATGGCGTGAACTATTGGGAGAGGCAGAATCACTCAGAAGTCATCAGAACACCGTCTCGAAAGAGATAGCACAACTCAAGCGAGACAAGCAGGACGCCTCCGAGCAGATCGCCGAGATGAGAACGGTGTCTCAGAAAATTAAGACGTTGAACGAACAGTCTCAGGGCTATAAAAGTGAAGTCGATAAGATTTTAGCACTCATCCCAAACATGCCGGAGGCCAGCACACCAATCGGGAATAGTGAAGCGGATAACGTTGAGATTAAACGTTGGGGAGAGATCCGAAACTTCGATTTTGAGCCGAAGCCGCATTGGGAGCTTGCGGAGGCGTTGGACATCGTTGATTTTCAGCGGGGGGCGAAGGTCGCCGGCAGCAATTTTGTGTTATTCAAAGGGTTAGGGGCGAAATTGGAGCGCGCCCTGATCAACTTTATGCTCGATCTGCATGTCTCTCAACACGGGTATATAGAGGTCTCCCCACCTTTCGTCGCCAACCGTCCAACGATGACGGGCACCGGGCAGTTGCCGAAATTTGAGTCAGATATGTATCGGTGCGATCGCGATGAAGAGAACGAGGAGATGGATCTCTTTCTCATCCCGACCGCAGAGGTGCCGGTCACCAATATTTTCGCTGGGGAGATTTTGAACGGCGAGGACCTACCGATTTATTATACAGCCTACACGCCCTGTTTCCGGCGCGAGGCGGGTTCTTACGGTCGAGAGACACGCGGATTGCAACGTCTCCACCAATTTGATAAGGTCGAAATGGTGAAATTCACCTTTCCAGAGACATCTTACGATGAACATGAATCGTTGCTGCTTAATGCTGAAAAGGTCTTGCAAACCCTCGATTTGCCCTATCGTGTCATCTCTCTTTGTACAGCGGACCTCGGATTTAGTGCATCAAAATGTTACGATGTTGAATTATGGGCACCGGTCGACGAAAAGTTTAACTTAGAAATTTCTTCGTGCAGTAATTTTGAAGATTTTCAGGCGCGTCGTGCGAATATCCGTTTCCGTCGTGAGCCGGGCGCGAAGCCTGAGTTGGTGCATACCCTTAACGCCTCCGGGACGGCGCTGCCGCGATTGGTCATCGCAATCCTCGAAACATATCAGCAGGCGGATGGGAGCATCCGGATTCCAGAGGCTATCGTGCCTTACATGGGTGGGGTTGAGGTGATTGAATTGATGTGAAAGGAGATTTCCTATGATCATTCAAGAAGATCCTTACGTTAAAAAGTTGACCCAAGCAATAAAAGACAACCCAAAGGAGTCCAAAAACTATTACCAACGCGGACGGGAATATCATAATCAACACAAATACAATCTCGCTATCACTGACTTAACCAAAGCAGTAGAATTGCGGCGGCGTGAACTTAGTGATGCCTATCAGCATTGTGGCAACGCAGTAGAACTGTTGAGTCGGGAACTTAGCGACGCCTATCAGCATCGTGGCAACGCTTACCGTAAAAAGCGCGATTATGACAATGCTATCGCAGACTACACCCTTGCGATAGAGTTGGAAATACGTGATGATGAGATAGCCTATTTCCATCGCGGAGAATCTTACGCAGGTAAAGGCGATTACGGTCGTGCTATTTTAGACTTTACTAAAGCAATGGAATTAAAGCCTGGGCAAGCCATCTACTATGAGGAACGCGGGAAGGCTTACCATGCAAGCGGCAATTATGACCACGCTATTTCAGACTTTACCAAAGCAATAGAACTGAGGGCCTCTCCTGACTTACAGGCTATTGGACTTGACCTGCGCGGCGAGACCTACCTTGCAAAGGGCGATCACGAAAATGCCGAAGCGGACTTTAAGAAAGCAGAGTTGTTCCGAAACATAGCAGGGAAATCTTGAAGGCTACACTAGGGATAAAAGCCCCAAGGCAGGCGCACCTCCCCATGCCTACCTTGGGGCGAAACTTCAAGAAATGGGGATTTGAAAGAGGAGGGAATACTATGGAAGACTACCCCTATAAGGGAAAATCTTTAACACCGAAAGTTGCGCGTGAATTGATCTTAGAACTTTTTGATAAACAGACGGATGTCCCTACTGGAAAGATCAGAGATACAGTAACAGAACATCACCTCAACCAAGGAGGTTTGCCTCAAACCACCGAGACAGCCTTGCCTGTTACGAATGCTTTGGGGCATCTAAAAACGGCAAAACTTAAGAAGGCGGACAATCCGAATACGGGTTATTGGAGCATTAACAGCGATGGATTGGAAGAAGGCTCTCCGGTGGTGGGCGAAAAAAAAGAGGACATTTCGACGGTTGGAGAAGGAGGAAGTGTGGTTTATCTGTACTATTTTCCAACGTACCGCCTCTACGCAGAAGAAACGGGGAAAGGCTCTTACCCTTGTAAAATCGGTAGGACCGAGGGAAGTGTCGATGTTCGTATTGACAGTCAAGTAGGCACGGCATTACCAGAAAAATATGAAATTGGACTTACCATTAAAACGGATAATCCTGTTGGCATGGAAAAAATGATTCATAGGGCATTAGATGCTGCCAATCGCAGGATAGAAGATGTGCTTGGACAAGAATGGTTCTCTACTAATCCTGAACAAGTTTTAGAATTTTATGAAATCAACAAAATGGAGGTCTGATAAAATTAATTTTGAGAGCGAGGTCAACGTCCCACTATGGATAGCAAAAAAACACCGCTTTTTCCAGAAGTATTTCTAGACGAGATAGAGAAAGAGATAGAAGAATTCGTAGCTTCCTTGTCTAGCCTAATGGGTAGAATCGAAGCGGGTGAGGATATATCGAATACTATTTCTTGGATAGAAACAAAATTGCCTCAATTCCTATCTAAGCTGAAAAAAATAATAATGAGCAACTGCATTGTGTGACCGTTGATTGGAAAGGTTCTTTTACAATTGATGAAGTCTTGCAGATGACGAAGGCTGATGATTATGAGTTATACCAAATATATGGAAATCATACCGTCTATGGTCCGGGTTCCCTGCTCTACATTGGAGAGACAGACAAAACTTTCGCGCAACGATTTGCCGATCACAAGAGCGAATGGTTGCAGGATGATGGAGGGGTTTTTATCCATGTCGGTCGAATTGTAAGTGATTATGATGAGTATGATCGAAAGCAACTTATCAAGGATACCGAGGCACTTACCATCAACAAGCATCCACCTGCACGTAACTCAAACAACATTGATAGATATAACGGGCGACTTCTCAAAGTTGTAAACACTGGGGAATATGGCAAATTACAGCGAGAATATGTGAGCAGTGACGTTAAACGATGAGCGCACAAGATATAGAGTCGGTTTGCCCTCCCTAAACATGTCCGCTAACCAGCCTTATCGGACATTGCGAAATAATAAACGGAGGTGTTGCATGAGTAGCGATCTTTTTCAGGAACCTAAAGATTTGGAGTATGACGAAAACATAACGCTTTTTCGCTATATGGATATCAGCCTAGTATATCATTTATTACAGGGACAAACATATCCATTAACTTGCCTTAGATGTTTTGATGACAAAAAAGAATTGCCTTTATTAAAGGAACTCATAAAAAATATAAATGGCAATAATACTATTGGCTCTGAGATCGTGTATGATGTCTATAGAGGTGGCACGTTTGGGTCTTCATGGTCGCAAAACTCCCATGAAATGATTGATATGTGGGAAAGATATACAAATCCGATAACAGGCGTTGTAATAAAAACGAATGCAAAAAGATTGTATGACGCAATACCTAAAAAAAGTATTAAGTTTATTGATAAAGCAAACCAGCCTTTTTATCTACCTGTTAGTATAAAACATGTAAAATATGTTAATCCATCTCATATCGATTATATCAAGTCATTGTCCCAAGATGTGGTTGAACAAATTATACCGTATTCGCATTACTATAAAACTGTAGCATATGAAAATGAGAATGAGGTTAGAATCGGCCATTCAGTACTGACTGATAAACACTTAAAAAAATTTATGGCATATTATGATGGCGCAGCTAGCACGCTTTTTGCCAAGGAGATGGAGAGAGGTGCATATGCTATTCATCTGAATGTTGGGAATGCTATTGTAAACTTAATTGAAGAAATTAGAATTAGTCCATTTAGTTATCCTAAATTCAAAAAAGATGTTGAATATATGATTAAAGGTATCAACGCATACAGGGAACAACAAAACAAGCCAACTTTTGACCACATTAATATCGGGTCTTCCGAATTGTTGTAAATCGTGCTTACAAAGCCCTCCCACAAGAATATCTATCATGACGGCTTTGGAATATACTAAATATCCGATAAATCCGGTTATCGGACATTCTGTGACTGGAGATCACACCGTGAAAAGGATAAAGGAAATTGGACGCTTGTTGTTTAGTTTTCGTGGTCGTATATTGCGTAATAAGTGGTTGGTGGCTGTTGGTCTGCTTGTGTTTTTTAATGCCTGGCAGGCGAATGAAATTTCGGATTTGAAAAAGCAAGTTAGTTCTCATGCGAACTCCTCCATGGCATCTAATCCGACTGTTTATGTCGCAACAGGTGGATTTGTGCAGTATCACCAGAGGACTACTTGCACAAACTTTGTTGCTGAGTTGGAATCTAAGGAAATCGCCTCCTATTATCCGATGAAGTTGTCGGTGGCGAAGGAAAAAAAATATGAACCGTGTACGGCTTGTTTTTTTTCTCCGGGAAATCCAGATGCTTTTATGAATGAGGAGAGGCGGCGGATAAGACGAGAACAATATGATTTCGATGAGGATGTTAGGAGGTCGTTACGGAGACAGGATTTAATTCCGCCTTATTAGAGGAGTTTTCGATAACTATAATTGGAGGATATTATGAGATTCCTTTTTTGTATGATTATGACACTGTTTTTTGTTGTGTTTGTGGGTTGCTTTGATCTCAACACTGTCACGAAAGACACGATTGACGATGTAGCAGACTGCTACGAACAAACTATCGTCGTGGATGATTATTACGCAATAGTTCTCGATAAGAACTGTATGGATTCAGTCTTGCTTTCAGCCTCTCCCACAGAACCGGAGACGGAAGACGTAGATCCTCCGGTGATAGATTCAACACCTGTTGTGGCAATTCCTACTGATGTGGATTGGGAACTGATTGCCACACTTCAACGCAATCCTCTTGACCCTGGAATGTTTTACATCTTTCCAGAAGAAAATGAAGCGATTAGCAAAGCGTATGAGGAAGGCAAGCATTTTATTTTTGAAATTGGAGGTGAGCTTAACGAGGGAGGGAGTACGACAATTCGTCATTACATCATACAACCAGAGGTTCCCTTTCAAGATCAGCATAAAGATCCCTATCAGGTAAAGTGGGAGGAGGATGAGGGGACCAAGTATCATACACACTATTATACGTTTCTGTCTAAAGGGTGGTATGCAACCCATCCTGATCTGTTTGGGGATGAAGGGATTGGGTTGGGTGTTAAGATTCACATAACGCATCTTGATTGGCCTGCTGAAGTTCCGTTCCCTGCTGTCAAAGGCGAACGGTATTACAGCAGGATTGGTGTGATGGATTCGAGTGGCACACTAGGGCGCTCAAATAGTGCGATTGGCAGTGGGGTCCGTCTACGGATTTATGTGAGTCGGTGATTAGAAAGGAGTGAGATATGCAAAAGAAAAAGCGTGGCGAAAAGAAGATGTCTTATTCTTTTTCTATTAACTCATTCGTGGTTTGCAAAAACAAGGGGTTTTGAATGGTGAAAGCAATCATATACCTTCTTTTTAGTTTTCGTGGGCGTAACCCTACCAGAAACGTCCGATAAAATTCATTATCAGACATTTTAAGCGGTTTTCAGGGAAAAATCGAAAATCTTGATCCAGTAAACACGCGGGTTTTGCCAGTCTCAATAAGCAAAAAAATGTCCGATAACCGATTCAATTACATGGATTGACTTCAGAAGCAAAAAAAGAATTGATAGAAGTCGCTTTCAATGAGCAAAGCCCCAAGAATAAGGAGAACATAATGAATGACAAAGGATATACCAATCCACAACTGCTGATTTCCGCTGAAGAGTTGATGAGTAGACTCGATGACGGTTCAATCTGCCTTGTGGATGTCCGACCGACGCATGAATATGTCGAGGGACATATCCCCGGTGCTATCCATCTCGATCTATTCGCAATCAGTCTCAGCGACACAAGCGAACAGGTGTTCGACGCGTTTATGTGGACAATTGCTTATCTCTTTAAGGACCGTGGGATCGACCCGACCAAGACAATTGTATGGTACGAAAACGAATCTGGCGTTAAGGCAGCACGCGGATTCTGGTTCTGTGAGTATCTGGGGCATGAAGATGTCCGGGTGTTGGACGGTGGACTCAGTGCTTGGTCCGCCGCAGGTGGAGAGGTGAGCACTGAAACCGTAGTACCTGAAGAGGTATCACAATTTTCCACCGACTCAAAATTAGATGCCCATATAGATGCGGAGACCATCCGCAGGTTACTTGATGTCGGCGATTTTGCTGTTCTCGACACGCGCGCCGCTGCCGAACATTACGGAGATGTCGCTCGCTCTGCGCGGGGCGGTGCTATCCCTGGTTCCGTCCATATCGAATGGCTTAACAATCTGGACGAGAACGGCATGTTCAGATCTGCCGCAGAACTCCGTGAACTCTATGAATCCGCAGGCATCACGCCGGAGAAGCGCGTCATGTCCTACTGACAGGGCGGATACCGCTCTTCCCACAGCTATTTGGCGTTGCGGCTTTTGGGCTATCAGAAAGTCAGCAACTACATCGGCTCGTGGAAAGAGTGGGGAGATCGGCTGGATCTGCCGATCGAAATACCGGAAGCGTGAAATGTGATGCGTGAAACGTGAAAAACCATTGGTTCATTAATGAACTAGTGAACTATGGTAGATTTTAGAATTACTTAGATCCTCCCAATGCACAGCCAACCCCCTAAATCCCCAATCCCTCTGATAAGAGGAGAAAGACAAAGGAGAAGATCCCCTAACCCCCCGCCCCCTTATCAGGGGGAGTCTCCTTGTCAGGGGAGTTGTAGGGGGGCTTAGGAAACTTCGTGAAGGTCGGAGTTATTGTAGATGTCTACTTATTTGAGGGGTGTGCATCATTATTGTCTGAATCAGGATTCTCAGGATTTAAGGATTTACAGGAGGCTATGACTCAAGTTGACACCTATGAGTATCCACGGAGAGGGCATAATTGTTGTCTAAATCACCGATTAAACAGATGACTCAGAACCATATGTGAAAGAACCCGTGCAAAGAAACCGAGTTTTGCCGAAAAAACTCGGTTTTTCTGAGCCGTTCTGCACTTTCTTTTGGTATGAGCGAACCCATTATCTACTTATGCACACCCCTCACTTATTTCTCTAATTCACCATAAATCGGTTCCTGTCGCACGATTTCTTAACATGAGTCTCTAGCTTTAGCACGCTTTATTTGTCTTTTCCCTCAGAGTGCCATTGTATTTGCGACATATTCGTGCGTGGCGGCGGGGGCCAATGCGAACCGCGTTGGCTGGTGAGCCCTCTGTTGGGACCGGGGATAAAGTCTCGGTCAGGCACGCCGATGAGTTGCCCGTTTTCAGCCCAAGCTTCGTCGCCGCCATAGAGTTGACTGATGAGCAGGTCAGTCAGATTGGTGAGGATGTCGGCATGTTCAGTGGAAGCGGACAGGTCTATCAATTCATCTGGATCGTTTTGTAAATCGAAAAGCTGCCGACAGTTGCCAACCGGATAGTAGATCAGTTTGTAGCGTCCATCGCGGATCATACGCGTGGCATGGTTATCCTCGCCAACCTCGCCGTAGAACCAATCCCGTCTCTGCTCACCGACCATCGAAATTCCCTCAACCGTCTCAGGGATATCAATGCCCGCCAAGTCGAGCAGCGTTGGCATCACATCCGCCCAACCGACCAGTCGGTCATCAACGCGATTGTAACCCACCCGCTTATCCCCAGCGACGCCGAGCAGGATCATCGGGATGTTGGCGGAGTATTCGTAGAAAAGCCGCTTCGCCCACATACTATGGTTGCCGAGCATATCGCCGTGATCGGACGTGAAGCATATAATCGTGTTATCGAGCTCACCTTCTTCACGCAATGTGCCGATAAGGACGCGCAGCTGATGGTCAATATGGGTGCAGAGGGCATAGAAGGCACGACGGGCGGCGATGATCTGGTGTGATGTGAACTTGGCTCCTCGCGCAATGTTGGCTTTCAGGCTGAAAGACAGGTTTTCTGGGGCAACTGACCACGCGCCGCAATACGGCCCATCAATCGGAATATCGCTGTAAAGATCGAGATATGTTTGTAGGGGGACGATCGGAGGGTGGGGGTGACGGTAGGAGATAAACCAGAAAGCGGGCCGATTCGGATCACGGCGTTTAACGAACCGTGCCATCTGATTCGTCGCCCAGTTGGTCGCATGGGTCTCCTCTGGAAGGTGCCATGGACGGTTGATGTATTCGTTGTTACCCATGCCGTGATCGAAGTGTCGTCCGGCATACCCCTGATCGCCGAGAAAAAGTTCGTAATCGTCTAAAACCCCGTACTGGACGCGCCCTTCCTCATCCAGAATTACATCGTCGAAGCCGATGCGGTCACGCTGCGGGTAGACGTGCAGCTTTCCAACAGCATAGGCTTGATAGCCTGCGTCCCGAAAGGTTTGTGCCATAGTCGGGATTGCGGGCATGGTCAGTTTATCTTTGAAAACTCGGTCCCCATGGGTGCGGGGCGTAACCCCTGTCATAAGGGTCCGACGGGCGGGAATGCAGACCGGACATTCGGCATAGGTGTTACTGAAACGAACCCCGCTGCGGCAGAGCTCATCAAGGGTCGGGGTTTGGATGGTTGGATGTCCTGCAGCTCCGAATAGGGCAGCGGGCCAATGGTCGGTACTTATTAAAAGCACATTCGGTTGGGTAGACATAAACTATTCCTTTTTTTCGGTGCAAGTTTTCTATCACAGCGATAGATTTACTATGTTTCCTCCCGGACCGCTCGTTCGCCAGAAAAGGTTCAACAACCGTAATCAAATAGGCATCGCGTCGCTTCACTGAGACGGAAAAAGGTTTTTGTATTGAGAACACCCCAATCCGACGCCGATCTGTCCACATGCGGATCGTGGCGACGACACCAAAAACTGGTAACGTTTGGGCGGTCGTTTTGGCTGCGATTCAACGTAGCCCCGTGCCACAGATGGCTATTGAAGACCACAACCGTGCCAGCAGTGCCGATTAAATTTATCTCATCCGGGTGTGCTTCCTGCGGTGCTTCCATCACATCCTGTGGGTGTTTGCCGCTACGATGGGACCCGGGAACGGCACGAGTGGGACCATTCTCCTTGGTGAAGTCGGTCAGCATCCACATTGAGTTGCAGACATAATAGGTGCCGGGCTTGGCTGGCGGTCCGCCGTAGTCAACATGAAGCGGTTGGTGACCACCCCCTGGCAGATTGGGGCGCGAATGGATTCCTAGAGATCTAAAATCTTCCCTCAACACGTGAGCAACCGCCGCAAGTAAACGTGGGTGCGTAAAGCAGGCATCAAAGGCAGAGGATTTATTTTGCATGTTTGTGCACTCCTTCGGCATATCCTGTTCGCCGGTGCTTTCGAGGGTGAACAACGCCTCCATTTCCGACCGCATCCGAGCGACCGACTCGGCAGGGATGAGGTTCGGAAAGGGGAGAAAACCGTCTTGATCCAACCTGAACTTTTCCTCGTCGGAAAGGGTGTTTTCCCGGACGCCGAGGGCATAAAGTGCCTCTTGAAATGCCATAATGTTGCTTTCTGTCCGTTTACGTGAACCGACAATTTGTGTATTGACTCAATTACCTTTTTTAATCGCACCCCAAGTGGTTGCCAGTTTTTCTCGCGGGTCAACGGCAAAGCGCACTGGTCCCTTCCCCCAAGCGGGGGACCCCCCTGGTCCCGGAATACGCAGGGTCGGTTTGCCACCTTCGGCATCAACAACATAAATCCCAACAGATTCGAGGTCGTTACCTTCCAGCCCCCCAAAGGCAATTTGATCTCCCGCCGGCGACCAAACGGGACCTTGGCCCGAAAAAGGTAAGTCTGTTAATTGCCGAATCTTTTTACGTCCTATCATATTCATGATGTAAATCTGTGACCGTCCACTCCGATCGGAACTAAACGCTAATTCAGTGCCATCTGGAGACCATGCGGGATAGCGGTCATCCCCCCGATTAGTGGTGAGTCGCTTCAGATTCTGTCCATCTATATCAATGCGGTAGATATCCCAATTTCCTTCATGAAGGATGTCAGAGCGGAAGGCAATCTGAAGACCGTCTGGAGACCAAGCAGGTAGCATCCCAACCCGTGTTTTCGGGATTTCCCTCCCCTCGAGCGTTTCTACATCAAAGACCCAGAGAGATAGCCCCTTCATTGTAGCAAGTTGACCTCCATCTGGAGACCAGGCCGGTCGCCAGTCGGCATTGGCGGCAATATTTCTTCGATTTTTCCCATTAGCATCCATTACAACGAGTCTTGAGCCTGATAGAAAGGCGAGAAGACTCCCATCTGGGGACCAGGCGGGCCATCGGTCCCATACCAAATCGTCGGTCAACTGTATTGGTTCGCCGCCTTTTCCGTCAACGACATAAAGGTCCCAATTTCTATTCGGGGGCAAAAAGTCATAGGCAAACTTATCTTCAGCCGCTTGTATCTTCATCAATTCAGCACTCGGGGCAGTAAGAATCAGTGCCCAGAACAGCAAAGTCAACCCTCTCATTTGAGATCTCCTTTGATTGGAAGTCTTGCAACTAAGGTCGCATGAAAATAAGAGTGCGAGAACGTTGGGGCCCCCGACGGAATTGGATGCAGGATATCAATCTGTTCGTGAACTATCTCGTTCACAGATCAATGTCATCAGCTTCCAGATTCAACCATCGCATCTCATCGGGGAACAGTTGAATCGCCAACGCTGCAAGACATGAAGCGAGCTCCTCTTGAGTCAGGGGACCAACGAGCGGAAAAGTTGGAAACGGCTGCTGCAAAACAAACGCCAACGAAATCTGTATCGCCGTACACCCTTTCTTCTCCCCAAGTGTTTGTGCCCGTCCGAGTCGCTCAAAGTTGTCATCGGTATAGTACACCCGCACCATGTCCTGATTTTCCCGTTTTTCAGGGGCAAAACGCCCGCTGAAGAACCCTCGCGCCTGTGAGGACCAGGGCAGCAGCGGAAATTGTGTTTCGTGATGCCACTTCCACGCAGCTTCCGACACAGACACAACACCCTTCCACATCGGTTCCATGGGAATAGCCAAGCTGATATTATTGCTACTGACCACAAATCCGTGCAACCCATGTTCTGCAGCGTATTCATTCGCTTCTTGGAGGCGTTCAAGCTCCCAATTCGATGCGCCGATCGCTCGAAGGTTGCCCGCACGAATCTCTTGATTTAGGTGCTCGATGATTGTACCGGCGGGGATGCTTGGGTCATCTCGATGCAGCAGAAATAGGTCGATATAATCGGTCTGTAGACGGAGGAGGCTTTCATGGATGTCATGCGCCAGTTCCTCTGGACTCAGGCGCGGACGTGGCACTGCAGCATGTGGATGTCCGCCCTTGTCAACCAAAAACACTTTAGACCGATTTTTCCGATTTTTCATCCACATACCGAGCAGCCGTTCGCTATCACCGCCGCCGTAGCTATGCGCGGTATCAAGTGCATTGCCACCGGCTGTAAAAAATTCGTCTAGCATCGAATAACTGTGTTCCATCGTATCGGGCGTAAAGAGCATGCACCCAAGCACAAGCTGGGAAATCTCTTTCTCTATTCCTGGGATTGTTCCGTAATTCATTGCGTCTCCTCTCAATAAGTGTGTTGGATATATGATAGCAAAAAAAGAGCAAAAGGTCTATGCTAACCACAATTTTTGCCCCGTAAACGAAAACTATGCTACAATGACGCAAGTTGCTAGATAGCCCGTAGGTCGAGTTTCCATACTCGACATCTAAGACGATTGGGGCTATGGGTCGGGCAAGATGCCCGACCTACGGGTGTGGTCAGTTTTAATACACATATTGCCTCGCTGGAGATGTAAGTGGCAGTTTGGGCTAACACTAACACTAGCAACTTAGGTTACAATACACACTGGATTTTTAACCTTTGGGAGGATTTCAGTAATGAAGATTAAAACCCTTGAAATGCTTACGCTACACATCCCTTTTTACACCGATTATGTCACCCGGCACATGCAACGCGCTTTGACGCACTCGGAGCAGATAGAAATATATCGCGTTGAGTTAGATAACGGCGTTATCGGCTATGGCGAAAATATGGGGGACGAGTCCGGCAACTTCGATCGGGTCATCGGACAAAACCCGTTTGCAATCATGCAGGACGACAGCATCGGTTTCGGTATTCAGATGTCCCTGTTTGATGCCGTCGGCAAATCGGTTGGCGTCCCTGTTTACCAATTGTTAGGTGCAAAGGTTCGGGACCGCTGCCCGATTTCGTGGTGGGATATTGATATGCCGCCGGAGGATTGGGTGAAAGAGGCGGAGGAGTCGGTTAAACGCGGCTACACATCGATTAAGCTGAAAGCCCGTCCGTGGCGGGACATCTTCGCGCAGGTGGAGGCTGTCGGAAAGGTTGTCCCAGAAGGTTACAAATTGGACATTGATTTCAACGGTTTTCTCCGAACAGCGGAGGGTGCACAACCTGTTTTGCAAGAGTTGGATAAGCATCCCAACGTCGCATACTACGAAAGCCCGTACTATCTTGGCACGGATATCGAAGGTGCCGGTCGTCTACAGGAAGCGGTAGAAAAACGGATCGTCGAACACTTTAATGAATCGTGCCTGCACGCCCGCTGCTGCGGTGGATTTGTTGTCGGGGGTGGGGCAACGGGGACGCGGAGAATCAATGCGCTGTGCGCTTCGTTTGACAAACCGTTTTGGCTGCAGATGGTCGGAACCGGCATTACGACCGCGTATGCCATGCACATCGGCGCGGTTCTGTCCCATGCACAACTGCCCGCAATTACCTGCTTCGAGTTGTGGGAACATAATCTCTTAACGCAAGGGTTGGAGGTAGTGGACGGAACAATTGCTCCACCGGAAGCACCGGGACTGGGCATTGAGGTTGACGAGTACGCGCTGGAACGCTACCGTGTTGAGCCGGGAACACCTTCGCCTACGGCACTCTATAAGCAGAGGGACCGAACTTGCCGTGTGCATATTCCCGACAGCAGAGGCGGTGAGGTTGTCCACGATTTTACAGGTGAGGGTGTCTATTATCCCGCCTTTAGTGAAGGGGAATATCCGGGATTTGTTCGTGGTGTTCGGATGGAAGTGATCGAAGGGGAAGGGTAAATCTGAACGTTCAGATGACAGGTGCTAGGGGCAGCGATCGCCGCTGCTCCTAGTACCTCGTCACTACAAATCTAAAGCATGTCGAGTTGAGCAGCAATCTCGGTCAACCTGCTTTCCATTTGACTTGCAGCCACTTCAAGTTTTTCCCCGTCAATTTTCAACTGTCGAATCCTATCATCTTGGTGTGACAGAATGCAAAACAGGGAGTTTTTCCGCAAATCAAAACCCGATTGTTTGATGTTTTCCTTCACAGTGCCTTCCGGGTAATACCACCGTTGTCCTCGGGTCTGTTTCAGGTTCACATGACAATGACCCTCGTCACCACCAAAACAGTCGAACCGTAAAACCTCGTCATCATAGAAATATAAAGAGGCTGCCGGTCCATGGCCCCCTCGGTCAGACCTCCAGTACACTTCCAATCTAACATTATCCTGTACCGGATATTCACCCCAATCAAACCTTTCCTGATTATTCACTACCTTAGTCGCCATCTGTTCCTCCAGTTATAAGCAAGTTCAAAGCCTTTCAAACAGAAGTCGGCTTCTTACTAGTGGACATGGGCTTAACGCCCAGACCTATCCGGGAAATCCCCGACCCCTCAGCCTTCAATCGGATTTCCCCAAGACTCTGCCTTAACAGTCTAGCATTAACGGAAAATAATGTCAAGATTAAGATTTCATTCATCCATTTTCAGGAATGTCTAAAATCCTTTTCCCATTTTTCACAGGTTCCTTAAGGGAGTTCAACCTCTACCCGGCGACCCGTCTGACTGGATTCCAAAGCTGCATCAATTATGCGGGCGACTTGGAGTGCATCACGACCTGATGCAGGCGGAACGCCTTCACCTTGTCCCGCACGAATAAAGTCACGGATGAACGCCTCGCCGGCAATGCCACCATACGCCGGAGATTGACCCAAGGTATAGTCAAATTCGCGCTGAGGCGCAGAAGCCCAAGAACCTTGAGCTGTTTCAACGCTCATATGTTCCGCAACGCCTGGGGAAGCCCAGTGAATCCGACCGTTCTGACCATTGACGCCAACATAGGTATCGTAACTGGGTTGGTTGGGGTATTTTGATCCACTCAACGCAAGGGTATAGCCTGCATGTAGAGAACCAACTGCTCCCGAACGCAAACGAAAAGAGAGCGTAGCAATATCCTCCACATCGATATCCTCACCGCTGCGTGTTGCGACTTCGGCAGACACCGACACAATTTCGTCGTGGGTGATGTAGCGTAACATGTCGATATAGTGACAGCCCAACCACGCCAAGATTCCACTCCCCGCGTATTCGTGGCGAAATAGCCATCCTTGGGGGTTGCGGTATTGTACCTGTGTCGTCAGCATACGCATCTCAATCGACATCAGCGGTCCCAACAAGCCCTGTCCTATAAGATCCCGTGCTTCACGAATCATCGGATTGTACCGATTTTGATAGCAGACGCCCAATTGCATACCTGCGCGCTCCGCCGCCTCGACAACTCGTTGTACATCTGGGGCGGTTCTGCCGACCGGCTTTTCTGCCATTAGGTGCTTGCCGGACTCCAATATCCGTATAAAAATATCTGGCTTCAAGTCCGTTCTCATGGTGGCAATGGCAAAGAAGACATCGTCCCGCGCTAGAATTTCATTCAAATCGGTGGTGATGCCCTCCACCTTATGTTCCTCCGATTGTTGGATGGACTCTAGAGCAGCTTGGTCTTCTCCCCAAATAAAAATGCCATCGACCTCCGGCAATTCCTGTAATGTGCCGAGATGTCCTTCAAAATGAGCATTTCCTGGGCTTAGCAGCAACACTTTCATTTTTTTCTTTCCTTTCATTTATGGTAGATTTTAGAATTACTTAGACACTTCCAATGTACAGCCAACCCCCTAAATCCCCCTTATCAGGGGGACTTTGGAAACTTCACTAGGGTCGGAGTTATTGGTAAATGTCTACTTATTTCTTGCGTTTACTATAATAGAGTTGTTCGCAAAAATATTATCCCATAGAATATGGCAAAGAGAATCGGTATAAGATCTGGTGGTTTCCTTATAACGCAATATTATAAATGGAATTGTAACATAATAACATCTTTTCACAAAATTGGGCAGATCAATTATTAATAAATCTTCGAGAAGCAGCATCGTACCTCCATCGAAGTTGAAAATGCGAAAAACCGACCTCTCAACAGGTTAGGGTTATTTAGTGAGGTGTCGGGATTCGGAGATCCCTCCTACAGGAAAACTAAATGTCCCTACCAACAGGGATCCATCGTTTGACAGTCTAACGGCATTATGATATTCTTTTGTGGCATTGAAGATGATTGGCTACAATTCGCCAAAAACAGGAAACGTCTGCTAAGAGGTGAAACATGCTTAAATTCTATATTGGCCTTGTACTTGCCCTGTTGGTATCCGCTATATTTTTCGGCTTTGTGACATCGGCACAAAAGACGGAGGGTGGAACTAAGAAGGAAGGGGTGACGCTAGAAGCACTTGGGGTGACAGCGGAACAAAAGGTACAAATCAAAGCTTTGTGGGAACTCAAACGCCAAAGGCATCGCCAAGCAATCGAAAATCTGCGCCCCTTGAATCGGCTTGCTAAAGATAAGATAGCATCAGATGACCAAGTCCGAGAGGTTTTGAAAAAATTTCGTCAGCAACACTTAGCGCGAGAACAGAAGGTTAAGATCGCTGAAGAAGATCTCATCAAATCTCTGCCGCCACGTGCACAGCTGCATCTGACCATCTTAGGTGTGTTAGACAACGGTTTAGCTCCCCGGCGCTTCAGCACTGCTCCGAAGAGAGAAGACAACATACCAAAACCGAGCGACAGGTAGGAGAGATCTGTGGGCACAAAAAAGGTGGAGCATATCGGACTTGAACCGATGACTTCTTGCATGCCATGCAAGCGCTCTCCCAACTGAGCTAATGCCCCACTTGAATATTTTTATTTTACCATATCGACCGGCGAAGCGCAAGGAAAAATCAGCTTTGTCTGAAAACCTTCATGAACCTGTACTGTGATAGCGTCGCAGCCCACTACACCAGAGCAGATAGCTAACACAGAGCATCACTAGTGCAACGACCGGCGCTCCGAATTGAAAGAGCTCAGGCATACCGAGAAACTCGTCTTTCTGAAGAAGCTGCTGGGCGGGATAATATGTCACAAAAGCGACGGGGAGAATAAACGTCAAAAGCAGCCGCACGGCGAGTGGATAGATGGAAATGGGAAACATTGTCGCTTCTTTGGTGGCGGTAATGAGCAGATCCGTCAATTTACCCGATTTTGTCGTCCATAGCGCGATGGTCGCACTGATGAGCATGAGTGTGAACATAATCAGTGTGCCACTCAGAACCGTTGTGAGGGTGAACAGCGCGACGTTCAACGTCCAACGAATATCGGTCAAGTGGAACGCAACAACGAAGATAACAACACTTGTCAATGCCCGCGAAACATGAATTAATTCTATACGGCTTGCAAGAATGTAGAATAGTGGTGGCACAGGTCTAATCAACACACTGTCCAACTCACCGCGAACGATGTACCGGTCAAAATCGTCCAATTGGCTGCCCAATATCCGCATGAACGAATATGCCAAGTTCCCTAAGCCGTACAGGAATACCACCTCTGCCCATGTCCAGCCATTAACGGTGCGAAACTTGGCGAGCAGCGCGCCCAATAAACCGAGCAAGCAGACTTCGCTGATAACAATGCCGAAGCACATAAGACCAAACGAGAGCCGGTATTGAAGCCGGGAACGCACATACGCGCCAGCGAGAAGAAAGTAGAGTTTGAAGTAGCGTCGCATAATCGATCCTTCCATACTTCCTTAAGATGTAGGGAACGCAGATCTGCGTTCCCTACGATCCCAGATGTGCTCATTCTATCCGCCCTGAATCACCAATTTACGGAAGGCTGCCCGGTATGCCAACCGTCCAAGCCCCACCAACGCAGCCACCCAAGTCAATTGTATCAACAGTGCTGTCACGAGCCGCTCCCCTATTAATTGACCGGTATAAATGGCAGTTGGAAAATAGATAATCGCACGAAAGGGCAAGACCACTGCAACCTTAGCTAGGAAAGCGGGATAAAATTCCAGAGGCAAAAAGTAGCCGGAAAACAACATAGCCAGCCCCCATATAACAAAGGCGTAGAGGCCACGAATCTCGACAACCCAGAAGGCAAAAATACCGATTATAAATTCTATACTGAACAAAATGACATACCCTAAGACCACGCTAATAATAAAGAGGACTACCATCAAAAGCGATGATGGTAGTGATAGCCCAAACACACCGTAAAACAGCAAGAATTTTGGGAGCATGTTGAATAGTGCTGTATGGCTGGAAGTCCCTGCAGCCGTTGCAAGCGTCATCAACTGAAAATCAATTGGTTTCATTAAATCGGTGACTACCTCGCCCGTGCGTACCTTCTCTTCGATAATACGCGCCACCCGGAGTGTGAATGTGAAGGTCAACAAGGTTTGTGAGACGACGATGTACGTCAGAATCCTGTTCAGGTCGTATCCTTCTACCGATGTCCGCCCTGTGTATAACGCCTTCCACAGATAGACATAGATCAGCATGAACAGCACATTGATAAACAGTTCCATCCACAACTCGAACCGATATGTCAGCGTCCGTTGAAAGGCTTTCGTCGTAAAAGTGAGATATTTTTTCATATGATACGATCGGCGGGTATTAGTGCATGCCTAACTCATAGATGCGTCGGACAATCTCCTCAATCTCCGGTTCCGATATCGTTAAATCCTGAATCTCATAGCGCGCCGTCAACTGCGCGATGACTTCGGAGGCTGAAATGGTATCGCGGTCAAATGCGAGCCAGATACGATTTCCGTCGCGCCGGGTCAGATCTACCTCCTCAAGTTGAATATCGGAATACGCTTGTGCGAGGTCAACGATGAGCATCCGGGTTTTGCCGTAACGCTTTTTCAAGGCATCAATCCCGCCGTCATAGATGATTTTGCCGCTGTCAATGATAACCAATCGCTGGCAAACCTTCTCGACATCGTTGAGGTCATGCGTCGTCAGAACAACCGTGACTTGGCGTTCCGCGTTGACTTGTCTCAGAAACTGACGCACCTGCTCTTTGGCAACCACGTCTAAGCCGATCGTCGGCTCATCTAAGTATAAGATCTCCGGATTATGTAGCAGTGCTGCGGTCAGATCGCACCGCATCCGTTGTCCGAGACTTAATCTTCGCACCGGCGTGGACAGAAATGGCTGCAACTGCAACAGTTCGCTGAAAAATTCGAGGTTCTGTTTGTACAGATTCTGCGGGATCTCGTAGATATGCTTGAGCAGCTCAAAGGAGTCGATAACAGGTAGATCCCACCAGAGTTGGGTTCGTTGTCCAAACACCACCCCGATCCGGCGTGTATTTTCTTTCCGGTGGCGATATGGCGTCAACCCCATCACATCAATATGTCCCGAAGTTGGCACAAGGATCCCTGTCAGCATCTTGATGGTTGTCGATTTTCCCGCTCCGTTGGCTCCGATGTATCCGACCAATTCACCACGCTCAAGGGTGAAGTTCACATCATCAACTGCTTTGATAATATCGTGCTGGCGTGAAACCGTGCCACTAAGATTTCCCCAAAACCCGGTGCGGCGTTTATGGACTTTGAAATGTTTGCTCAGATGTTCGACTGTGATAATTGGCATTTTTTTTAGCGTCAGGTTATCAGGAGGTTGATTTGAAAAAAAACAGAATTATTTGCATCAAGAGGGGGTTACATTATACCATATTTAATCTATGCCTTCTTTTTAGATGAGTTAGGAAGTAGAACTATGACTATTATCAACCCCAAAATGACTGAAACGTTCATAAAAGTTGGTGGACTCCGGCTATGGACAATCGTGCAAGGGAGAGGTGTTCCAGTAGTTCTGTGCAGTGGCGGTCCTGGCTGCTGCGACTATCTTAGTCCGATTGCCGGAATGCTCGATGATCTGTGCCAAGTGGTGCGATTCGATCACCGCGGATGCGGCCGCTCCGACGAAACTGAATTCTATACGGTGGAAACGTGTATTGAGGATTTGGAGGCGATTCGCCAACACTACGGCATTGAGCGTTGGCTTGTCTTTGGACACTCATTCGGAGCAGACTTAGCACTAGCTTATTCTCTGCGTTATGGTAAGCATGTACAGGGATTTGTTTGCCTATCGGGAGGTAGGATTCACAATGACCGTGACTGGCACCGGGTCTATAGTCAGCGACGTGATCAGGGGCTTGAGACACCGCCAGAGCAGGACTATCCAGCAAACATGGAAGTCAACAGGCAAGTCAATAAATCATGGAAACAGTTTATCAAGCGTCCACCCCTACTTGCGGAATTGTCAAAATTGAAGATACCGGGTATTTTCATATATGGCGCACAAGATATCAGACCGAGTTGGCCCGTGGAACAAGTTGCTCAATTGATACCCAATGCAGAAATGGAAATCTTCGAGAGTGCGGATCACCAGATTTGGCTTGGGCATGAGGAATTGTTGCGAAACTGTTTGAGAGAATTTGTACTCAAGCATATCCAAAGTAGATGACAGTGGCACTTGCAGGCAGATCTTCCATTTTTACCAACCGAAACCTTGGCAAAGTGCGTAACCCTTTTCACCCTTCTGTTAAGAACTTGAGGTAACCGATGCAAGATTTCGACTATACACTGACATGGTATCACGGCTCACAGCAAAAGCTGACCACACTTAGGATCGGAAGTTCGATTACACAGGACAGAAATGTGGCGAAAGCGTTTTCTCACAGACCTTCACTGCTCACTATGCCTGACGACGGTCCGGTGAAGCACGACGGCGTGACATCCGGCTATCTCTATACCGTTACCGATGAGATTGGGCCTGATGATGTGGATCCACATCCCCATCCAGTGAATACCACTCGCTGGGAGTGGTTGACCAATCGAGAATTGAAGCTGAAGTTAATCGAACAGACTATCGTGGCGGACAAGGAACGTCTGACAGACCAAGAGATCGCAGAGATAAAACGGAAACAGGAGGAAAGGGGCGAGCAGACTTTCGCGGAGTGTGTTTGACCTAAGCTGCCCACCTATTCCAGAGGAACCAATTTTTGCAGATATTGAACAAATCGGTTGTGTTTTCGCTCAAGCATAAATGCTTGGGATTCCATACCTAAAGGTTAATCATTGAATGATCAACGCCGAAAACCACCCTATTATTGTGCTTGGTGTAGAGCGCAGCGGAACCTCTGTCGTCGCTGAGATGGTGCACAGATGGGGCGCGTATGCCGGAGCGTCCGAAACATTGCACGAAGCGGATGCACATGCGCCCAGAGGATATTGGGAATTTCTGCCGTTATGGGATTTGCTGGCAGAGTTAGGCGATTTCGCTTCCGGGGCGACTTGGTGGGATCGTGACTTCCAACAGCGAATCGAAGACAAAGCCGCTGACTCCGTGTATAGAACTAAAGCCACTGAACTGATGTCTCAAATGCACAAAGGTGGTCCTTGGTTTTGGAAGGATCCGGCACTCAGCCATTTTTTGCCGTTTTGGAAACAGATATGGGGCGATGCAATTTATATAATTACAGTTCGCAACCCCCTCGACACCGCAGTGTCGTGGCAGAAGTTCATTATGCCATCCAATGTGAAAGTCTGTATTTCGTTTGTCGCAATGAATTTGCTGCGTTGGCAGCACATGATGACGCTGATACTACAGCACACGGAAGACGCACAGCACCGACTCTTCCTTGGCTACGAAGATATTATGCGTAAACCCCGTGTGCAGGCTGAGAGGCTAGCTGGGTTCCTGAATTCAAAGTTTGAGAACCGAGTCTCGCCAATTCGGGCGATGGTAGATACAGTTGATCCCCGACTGTGGCGAAACGATTGCCGGATGCCGTTTGACCAAGTGCCGGAGGCAACAGAGAGCCAGAAGGCACTCTATTCCTTTGCAAGACAGAAGATCGAAAATCCATTGGAACCGTTCGACATTACAAAGTATCCACTGCCACCCGGATACCTTGAGTTCCTAAACATTCAAGAGGCTTTACTGAAAGCCTGTCAAGAACTTGAAACACCTCTGATAGAGAGTTGATGTGATAGAGAGTTGATGAAAACACCGGTTGAGGTGCTATTCACGAGCAATAGCCCTCTATGGGATCGGATAGATAAAAATCTAACAGGAGTAGAGATGGAAATTGTCCAGTATACACCCAAGCTGCAAAGCGTTTTGACGGCATTCTATAACCGTCAGACCGTCAATGTTCCGCATTGCTACCCGGTCAAGGAAGAGGAGTTCGCCCTTGCGCTGTGCGGAGTTAATGGTAAAGCGGATATACAGGAGACTGGACTCGATCTTGAGACAGCCTTCGTTGCGATAGAGAACCGTGCTGTGCAGGGGTTTATTCACGTCGGTATCGGTCAGGTTGGAGATAACAGGGGCGTTATTCGGTTTTTGGGATACGAGCGCGGTGCCCGGCGTGCCGGGCAAGCCGTGCTTGAAAAAGCGGAAGCCTATCTGGAAGCGTGTAACGCCGCTCATATTGATGCCTTTTCACAAGACTCTCGATATCGCTTCTATCATTTTGAAAACGCTGGCTTATCGGACGGGCTTGACCATGTTCAAGCACTCCTTGGATTCAACGGTTATCAATGCTGTTCAGGGGAGGTTTTTTTAGATTGGGAGAACTATTCCGTCACACCAATACCTTCAAGTGCGCCGGTAACGTTTTCTATCGACTGGAAACAGGGGAGGGGGCAACGTCCCAATTGCACCGTGCGTGCCCACCTAGATGGTGAAGAAGTTGGAGAATGTGAGTCTGTCTCCGGCGGTGAGTTTTCAAGCCACCCCGATGCACAAGACTGGCTTCATACTATTGGGCTCGATATTGAAGACCCGTATCAAGGGCAAGGTATTGGGCGTTATCTGCTCCAATACTCGCTTCAAGAGATGCGCAAAGTCGGGTATCGCCACGCAACAATTAGCACCGACTGGGAGAACTACCGTGCATTCCTCTTTTACAGCAACTGCGGCTATCGCGTCGTGGATTGGACTTACGAATTAGAGAAACATTTCGATTAAACAGTCAGAGCATAGTAGAAAGGAGATCTTATGAAGATTAAAGAAATTCGCGTTGTAGAAATTGAGTTAAATCCGAAACCGACAACACCCCCACGGACACCGAGTCGATCTGGAACATATCAAATGAATCGACCCATTTCCCGTTACCCGACGTTCGACAAAAAAGAGGGGGATGTCTCCTTAGAGTGGAAAAGGCCCGCATGTATTGTGACAGCGGAAGATGGCACTTGGGGGTTCGGTATATCGCTTCATGGCGGTCCAGTGACCCAAATCATCACGGATCACTTTGCCCCGCGTCTCGTTGGCGAAAATTGCATGGCGACAGAGAAACTGTGGGATATGATGGTGCGATCATCAACCGCCTTTGGCGCGACCGGATTGATCAGCTACGCGATCAGCGCAGTCGATTGCGCCCTGTGGGATCTCAAAGGCAAAATTCTGAAGCGACCTGTCTACGAACTGTTGGGTGGACCACAGAAGGAGAAAATTTTCTGCTACGCCTCCGGCTTTGATCAGGAATGGTATATGGAGCTTGGATTCAAAGCGACAAAACTATTCACACCTTACGGTCCAGAGCAGGGGAAAGAAGGCTTAATAAAGCTCGAAGAATTGGTGGCGAGCACGCGAGAAGCGATTGGCGATAAAGTTGAGTTAATGCTGGATGCTTGGACCGGTTTTGACGTTGAACATACCGTGCGCGTCTGCGAGATCATGAAACCTTACGGCTTGAAATGGATGGAGGATTAGTGCGCCGTGTAAGCAATGATTAGGAGTGTCGATTTATCGACTGGGATTATCGGTATATCCCACACGCACCTGATTTAGGTATACCCATAAGGGTTGAGATGGAGAAATCCAATGCCGAACTTAGCATATCAGGAAAAGGCAAATAAGCAGAAATACCCTATGCAAGATGTTTGTCAGCGTGAGATGTGCAAGCGTAAGGCTGAATTGCTTGAAACCCAAGCCTTCAGGATGTTACCGTCCATGACAACGCATGGGTTCAATCCTGTAGGATTGACAATCTATAGGGTAATGTCTATAGATTGATTAAAAGAGCGTTGTATAGAGGGATACACTGGAGTCGTTTGTACTCCATAAATATAATCCTTGAAGTGTAACCGATTTCCTCTACCTGCCTCTAATTAAGAGGATTAAAAAGGCAAAAGGGACGCTAAACACATCGTATCTTTGAATCACTGAAAACACGGGATTGGCTAAGTTGTTGGGAGTAGGGGATTGTTCATAGTATATAAACTGTTAATGTTTATACATTATTTATGGACATTATGATAGATATGGGTTATAATGTTTTCATATAACCCATAGAGAAATGATTGGGGCATCGACTATCCCTATAATAACATCAAAATTATTATCAGGATAATCAACACTATTGTTGAGAATCGCATAACGATACTCCTTTCTTCGCTGAAACGATAACAGCCTCTACACTGTTTAATTTTGCTTAGTTCAGCGAAAAGTTTTTTTGTGGGTTATATTTATTTTCATAGCCCACCAAATACTATCATATAAAACCCCGTTTTGCAAACTAAATGGCAGTACAAACTCTTAGCAATACGCCAACGGAGTTGCCGTATTACCCTACGTGCGGATGTCAAAAAAGGCTTTGTGCAATGAGTTTTTACTCATCTATATCATTGGTATAAGTAGTCAGCAATGACAGCGAAAGCCGATGTCATATAGGGGGAAGGGCAACAGGTTAAGTATCGTTCAATTAACCTATGAAAGGAGTACCGAATGGAACTCGATTTTCAAAAACTGAATAGGAAATTGGACGGGTTGACGAAAGCCTCATCAAACGGACAGATGGTGAAAGATTTATCTGCTATTATGAGATGCCCAGAGATATGGCAGTTAGCGTATGCCAATATCTATAGCAATAAAGGGGCGATGACTAAGGGGGTTGATGATGACACTCTTGATGGTATGTCCATAGAGAGGATAAAAGGAATCATCAACTCGATTAAAGCAGATACATATAGACCCAAGCCTGTCCGTCGGGCATACATTCCTAAACGTGATAGTAAGAAAAGACCTTTAGGAGTGCCAAGTGGAGACGATAAACTGGTGCAAGCGGTCATAAAGATTTTACTTCAGCAGATTTATGAACCGATTTTCAGTGATGATTCGCATGGATTCAGACCTGAAAGGTCATGCCATACTGCTCTGAAAAGTATACAGAAAGGGTGGACAGGTGTGGACTGGTTTATTGAGTTTGATATAAAAGGGTGTTTTGATAACATCAAACACGATGTCTTAATCAGATTCCTTGAGAATAAGATTGACGATAAGGAGTTTATCAAGTTGGTTACACGCTTCTTAAAAGCAGGTTATCTTGAGGATTGGGTTTATCATCACACCTACAGTGGAACACCACAGGGTGGCATTATTAGCCCCATCTTATCAAACATCTATCTACATGAACTTGATATTTTTGTTGAAGAGTTTATGAGTAACTTCAACATCGGGAAAAAGCGTCCTGCCAATCCTGAATATAATAGGATTGCAAGACGGATTAAAAGGTTAGTCTACGAAGTATTGCCTAAACACGGACTAACCCCCGCAGAAATAGTTGAGTTAAAAGCACTCAAGAAGGAATTATTGCAAGCCAAGCCTACTATTGAGGACTCTACTAAGTTTCGTAAATCATTATACTGCCGTTACGCCGATGATTTTATCTGTGGAATATATGGCAGTTATAGAGATGCTAAAATGGTTTTAGAGACTATTCAAACCTTTATTAGTGAAAAACTTTTTCTTGAAACTTCCCCGAATAAGACTGGTATTGTAAAAGCAACAAAGGATATAGAGTTTCTTGGATACAATATCACAACAATGAAGGGAAGGAGACGGAAGATTACAACTAAAAAGGGTGTTCATAAGACACTACGAACAGGAGTTGGAACTATCAGGCTTAAAGTCCCTAAAGATAAAACTTTAGACTTCTGCAATGCCCATGAGTATGGCGATTATCATGCTACTCAAGCCACTCATAGGGTAAAACTTCTTACTTCATCAGAGGCGGAGATAATCGAAGTCTATAACGCCGAAAAAAGAGGGTTGGCAAATTACTACGCATTGGCTAAGGACATGAAACACAAACTACATAAACTGGATTATTTAGGCTTATTTAGTTTGACTAAAACCCTTGCTAATAAGTCGAAGTGTAGTATATCAAAAATCTTTGAACGGCTAAATACTGGCGGAGATTACTCCCTTAATGTCAAGGTTAAAGGGGAATTGAGAAAGTATCAAGTATTCCAACTTAAACATTGGAAGCGACCTATTGAATGCGAAGATACTTTGCCTTTAACTGCTCATCTCTACATCACAGGAACGGAGTTAATTCGTCGTCTTAACGCTGATGAGTGTGAGTATTGTGGGGCAATGGATAAGGTTGAAGTGCATCATGTTCGTAAATTAAAAGACCTTAAACATAAACCACACCTTGAACATTGGGAGAAAGTTATGATAGCACGACACAGAAAGACACTTGTTATCTGTAGAGACTGCCATAACTTACTTCATCAAGGAAAACTGTCTGATAAGAGGTTCAAATCAATTACTTAACTGGAGAGCCGTGTGAATTGAAAGGTTCACGCACGGTTCGGAGAGGGGAATACGGATTCCATTTTTGTTGAGAATATAGTTGAAACTTTGTTAATTTACGATCGTAACCTTTGTTACGAAAGGAGTCAACAAAATGAAACAACTATATTCATGTATTGGTATAATCATAGGGCTTCTTACAATTAGTGGTTGTATTGGAGAAGGTCTTATCATTCTACTGATAATAGGTTTGTTATCTATGGTTAATAGCGCACTCTCTAAAAAGGACTGCCACTATTGCAAAGCAAGGATACATGAAGATGCAATCAAGTGTCCTAAATGTGGGTCAAACCTTACTCGATAAAATGGAAAACTCGGTTTCTACTCTACTATTCCCCCTGATGATTTTGTGGGGTACGAAACGGTGCGCCAACGAATTCCTTGGCAAACGCTCGCTACGGGAGAACACTGGTATCTGCCAACTGTTTTTGCCGCTGCTGCGGGTCGTCGGTTAGTCGACATCTTCCAGCCAGATGTTTTGTGGTGCGGTGGTATTACTGCTGCAGCCAAAATCTGTCATATCGCTGAAGCAAATGGCATCTCCGTGATTACACATGGCGGAATGAATTATCCCTATGGTCAACATCTGTCGTTTGCCATGCCCGCTATCACATGGGGCGAACGTTCCGAGGGCGTTTCTGCACCCGGTGTACCGCTTGAAGAGATGGTCAAGTTGCCCGGCACTTCAGTCATCAAAGATGGCTACCTCGTACCATCGGATGCCCCCGGTTTCGGTCTTGAAATTGATGAAGCTTGGATAGAGAGTGTAAGTACATAGAATCACGCAGGTTGCTACCTATCACCTCACCGGATTTTGGGTTGTGGTGATTGCTCTTGCTATAACATATTGCACTCCTCTGGAGTGCAGAGATTGACTTCATCACCGTTCTATAGACATATCGCTCCTTTGGAGCGAAAGATAGAATTTTTCAGTTTTAACAGAAAACCGATGAATTTTCAATGCCTAGCAACTTGGATCATAATAATGCTAGGTAGTCATTTGTAACATTTTGGAGTGATATATTGATTGATCACGACAATCTTGAGGAGTTCTCCGATCCAACTAACTATGATATGGAGGATGCCAGCGATGCGGGTATTGCGTTCTACACTGCCCTAGCACAAGAAACTGGCGATCCGGTGCTCGACATAGCCTGTGGTACGGGTCGTGTTAGCATCCCGATTGCACGATTGGGTTTTTCTGTAACGGGTTTAGATATCGTTCCGGGAATGATAGAGCGGGCGCGTAGCAAATCTGTTGGCTTATCTACGCGCTGGATTGTGGGTGACGCCCGGACATTTGACTTCGGCGAACAGTTTCGACTCATCTTCTTGACCGGTAACGCCTTCCAAGCTTTTCTGACAAACGTCGACCAAGAGGCATTGTTGCAACGTGTGTATGCACATTTACATGACGAGGGATTGTTTGCCTTTGAAACGCGCAACCCGATTTTCCCTCACTCCCATATCCTAGAAGGACTATTTGTGCCCCTTGAAACGAATGAGGAGGAACAAGATTGGTCTTCCTTTATTGATACAAGTGAGTGCGAGGTGCGCGTGTCGAGAACCTACGTATATGACCATGTGGCTCAGATCCACCACTGGACGACCTACAAACGCTGGCACGAAGGTGGGGAGGAACACACCAAGATTACGCGTACTGCGTTGCGTTACACCTTTCCGCAGGAGCTCGCAGCCTTACTATACTACAACGGCTTCAGCATCGTACGGCAGTATGGCGATTGGAGTATAGAGCCGCTGACCGCTGATAGCCCTAGCATCATCTCAGTCTGCAGCAAGCGCGGATAATTTCAATCGCTTAATCAATAAAACTGACAAGTCCAAACGCTACAATCATAAACGAAACGGGTGCCTGCACCAACGGATTGGAGGATTGACATGGATAAATACTTGCGTCCCACGGATGTAATCGATTATAACCACCCCGAAGTTCAAGATTTAGCGCGTACTTTAGGGGACGGAATCTCAGAGCAAACGATAATAGCAAAACTCTGCTTTGAGTGGGTACGGGATGAAATCAAGCATAGCGGTGACTTCAAGATGAATCCGACCACCTGCACTGCGTCCGAGGTACTGCGTCATAAGACAGGCTGGTGTTTTGCCAAGAGTCATCTGCTGGCTGCGCTCTTAAGGGCAAACCGTATACCCGCTGGATTGTGCTACCAACGGCTTACACGAAACGGGAAGACTGCCCCTTTCACACTACACGGTTTGAATGCAGTTCTGCTGCCTGAATTTGGATGGTACAGAATCGATCCAAGAGGCAACAGAAGCGGAGTGGACGCTCAATTTGATCCGCCCAACGAGAAATTAGCATGGCCGATAGCCGTTGAGGGGGAAGGGAATCTCCGAGACGTGTGGGCGGATCCACTGCCGTCGGTGGTTGCTGTTTTGAGGGGCTACGACACTTGGGAAGGGGTTCGTAATCACCTTCCGGACCTGCCCCTCCAACAAGAAGTCTGAACTTTCGCCTTTATATAATACCTAGTTGCTGCTGCGATGCTCACGCCCCTTGGGCAATCCGCCTCGCGGGTTCAGTGACTTGAAAATCTTAATCGATATTTTGAGACTTGGGAGGTCAAATCATCTATGACTAAAATTCATGAAGCCAATCGTCGGCTCTGGAACAATCAGGCGACGACATGGGAGGAACGCTTAAATCGTGATGGACGTTGGCGCAGGTGTCATAAAGAGCCTGAATTGGCATTTGAGGGCGGAGCACTTGCTACAATCCGAGAGATGGCAGGCGATCTTCGTAACAAGCAAGTGTGTGTCATTGGTAGCGGAGATAACATGGCAGCTTATGCACTTTCAGGATTAGGGGCAGTTGTAACCTCCACAGATATTTCAGAGGAACAATTGAACCTAGCAGCAGGTCGTGCAGAAGGGCTCGGCGTGTCAATTGAATTTGTTCGTTCCGATGCCGCCGATCTCGGATTCGCAGCCGATTCGACTTTCGATCTTGTCTGCTCCACAAATGGCTTCTTCGTGTGGATTGCTGATCTCGGTGCAGTTTTTCGTGAGGTTTCGAGAATCCTGAAGCCGGGAGGCACATACGTTTTCTACGACATTCATCCATTCATGCGCCCATGGAAAGAGCAGGTGACGCCTATTGAAATGGAGAAGCCTTATTGGGACACCGGACCATTTCGAGAGTCAGCGGACGAATCGTATGAGTTCAACTGGACCTTAGCGGACTTACTTAATCCACTAGCACAAGCAGGGTTGACATTGAAAAAAGTTGTCGAAAGTTCAGCACAAGATCCCGGGTTTTGGCGGGGCGGTGATGATCCGTCTGACGTCAACGAATCGTTACTTGATTGGAAAAGGAATCCCCGTGCTGGATTGCCGGTCTGGCTAACAGTCGCTGCATCTAGAATTGATTGAGGTACAGTTAGCACACAATAGCAAGTTACTCTGGTTACTTTGCAAAAGGAATCTACGCAATGATAGAGATACGGGAAGAACAGGATGGGGAGCGTAAGGAAATCCGTCAGGTTATCGTCGCTGCATTCGATGGCGATACCGAAGCCAACCTCGTTGAATTGCTGCGAGACAGAAACAAGGCACCGGTTGCGCTCGTGGCAGCCAGTGACGATAAGATTGTCGGTCATATTATGTTTTCACCGGTTACAATAACAGTCGCACCCAAAGCGTTCCGTGCTGTTGGACTAGCCCCCCTATCCGTTTTGCCAGAGCTCCAACGGCAGGGCATTGGCTCTATGTTGGCACATGAGGGGTTAAAAAAATGTGTGGCGGCCGGATTTGAAATGGTAGTCGTGTTGGGAAGTCCCTATTACTACCCACGATTCGGTTTCTCCCGTGCCAGCCTTTACGGCTTGGACAACGAATATGAGGCTGCCGAACATTTCATGGCTATAGAACTGAAGAATGGTGTTCTTGAAAAAGTCAGCGGCACCGTGCGGTATTCGCCAGAATTCAAGGAGTGTGGTTGCTGAGAAATCCAACCACAGGATAATCCGTGAAAACTTATACAAAACGGCAAGATCAAAAATGACCTCGAGCACTAAAACTAGCAATACACCCAACGGTGGAACCGACTTCGTAAGCGGCATTGATTTAGCCCGGATGTTCTACATTGAAGTTGTTCGTCCACTCCTAGAGGGGCGAATCCACAGTGCAGCGAGGCTGGGTTCAGGATCGGATGTCCTCGGTTTTGATACCCCTCGATCAACAGACCATGGCTGGGGGCCACAATTACACCTTTTTGTGGCAGCCTCTGAGGTAGATGTTGTCCGCACGATTATCGATTCCGGACTGCCAGAGGAGTTTCACGGGTTGCCTGTGTACTTCGGTTGGGATGAGGTCGCCATTCAGCACCATGTGAACGTTGTGCCCCTAGAGGAATGGCTTGAATCGCATTTGGGATTTGACCCGCAGGTGGATATTACAACCCAAAACTGGCTTACGACGCCACAACAACTACTGCTAGAGGCGACAGCAGGCGCGGTCTTTCATGATCCAGACGGAGATTTGAGACGGGTTCGGAGTAAACTGGAGTGGTATCCAAACGATATTTGGCTATGGCTCTTGGCTTGTCAGTGGCGTCGAATCGCTCAAGAAGAGGCGTTTGTTGGCCGTACAGCTGAAGTCGGCGATGAACTCGGTTCACGAATCCTGACAGCCCGAATTGTACGCGATCTCATGAGACTCTGCTTCCTTATAGAGCGGCGATATGTCCCGTATAGCAAGTGGCTAGGCAGTGCATTCCGTAACCTCCGCATTGCCCCTAGGCTCGCCCCACATCTGGATGCAGCTCTCAAGGCTACGGACTACCCTGCCAGAGAAACGGGGCTCTGTTCTGCCTACGAATATATCGCACGTTGCTACAATCGGCTGAACCTCACCCCTCCCGTCGATCCTGAAGTCCGTTTGTTCTATAAACGTCCCTTTCGGGTGCTCGGAGGAGATCGATTTGTAGAGACGTGCTTGGCAGCCATCCAAGACGAGTGGTTGAAAAAGCAACCGCTTGTAGGCAGCGTCGATCAGTTTGCGGACAGTACGGATGTCTTGAGCAGCGCAGGCAGATCTCGGTGTCTTACCAATATCTATGACGACTGAATCCTATACGCCCGAATATATAAGGAAGAAAAATGCGGATACAAATTATTGATGCAGAGCAGACGGACGGAAGAATGAGCGAGGCTAATTTGGATTTGGCAGTTCGTCTATTGCGAGAGGTAGGGGCTGTGATCCTTGAAAATGCTGTGCCACTTGAGATTGTCAAAGAAGCACAAAGTGCCTATTTCGATGCAATTCAAAGCGGCAGGAGGCGTAAGATTCGTCATGCAATGGAAATGCCGTTTCTTCATCATCAGCTTATCACCAATCCGTTCGCGCTCCAAGTCATTGAAGCTGCTATGGGCAAGAAGATAGCTTTGTTCCACTGCTGGATTCATGATAGCACCCCAGAGGTAGACGGGAATCAAATGGAAAGCACTCCCCACCGTGATGGGAACCATCTCTTTCCTGAACTGCCCTGCGTGCTCCCTGTCTCAGGTATTTATGTAGACATTCCATTAGTCGATTTTTTAGAGGAAAATGGAGCCACAAAGATTTGGCCCGGCTCGCATCTAATTATGGACTTCCCACCATCAGATGTTCAAAATCTAGGAGAGCGCGGCAAATACTTGCCCTCCCTACAAGCGACAATGCCGATGGGCTCCCTGATTCTTCGTGATATGCGATTGTGGCATGCGGGGATACCGAACAGAACCGACACGAACCGTCCAATGCTTGATATCGGCTATACGCGTATATTCCCTCATGCGAGTGGACGTGTGCGAGTGCCTCAAGAGATCAAGAAACATTGGTCTGAGTCAGCCAAGAAGCTTCTTCGGACAGGCTAGGCTTTGTCTCCCTTCTTGGAAAGGTGTCTCACACATTTCACATCTAAAGCCATGTCAACGCTAAACACTTAAAAAAATGAGAGCAAGTGAATCTTTTCTAAAATTTTCCCTTGATACTTAACATATGTTATGTTACAATTGCCTCCATTATCTCACTTTTTGCAACGATTACGGTTAATCGCTGTTTGTGTACGGATGAAACGTTACCAGAAAATTCAACCCATAAAAGCGGTTATCTCTGGCCACTGCCTAAGACGAGGGGAAAAAATGAAAAGACTCTCACAAGCTGCATTTCAGAGCGCGAAGGACTTCATAATGAATCAGGGGAGGGCGTTGGACCAAAGGCGTTTTGAATTTCACTTTGAAGCCGGATCCGCCAATGCCGTCCTTGCCGAGCTGGCATCTTATCAAAACGACGACGGGGGCTTTGGCAACAGTCTGGAACCTGACATCAGGACATCGGCTTCGTCTGCGATTGCGACCACGGTAGGCTTCCAAGTTCTCAGGGAAATTCGGGCACCTGTGGGTCACGCGCTGGTGCGGAAAGGAATCGAGTATTTTGCCGCAACCTACGACGAGTCCCGGCAGATATGGCCAATCATTCCACCTGAAGTGAATGAGGCACCTCACGCACCTTGGTGGAATTACGAGAACAGTGCCGAAAGTTTCGGTCAGTTTCTGGTCAACCCGCGTGCTGAGATTGTCGGATATTTACACGAATTTAGCGATGGAGTGCCGACGAAATTGCTAAAACCGTTAGCCGTGACCGTTCTAGAGCATCTGGATTCCCTGTCCGACGAAATGGAGATGCACGACATCCTCTGTTTCGTAAGACTCGCGGAGACGGAGGTTCTACCGAATAGGGGCAAGGTTTGGGAAAAACTTGCCCGGGCGGCGGCACCTCGTGTCGCCCGGAATGCAGAGCAGCTTACTGGCTATGTTCTCAAACCCCTGTGGTTGGTTTCCTCTCCGGAATCGCCTCTCGCCGCTGGGCTTAAGGACGAAGTGGCGATGAACTTGGACTTTGAGATCGAACAGCAGGGCGAGGACGGCTCCTGGTCTCCGAATTTCTCTTGGGGAGATCAATATCCAGAGGCGTGGCAAACAGCCAAGAAGGAATGGCAATCTAGGTTCACAGTTGATACCTTGAAAACGTTAAGAGATTTTGGTCGCATTGAAAACGAGCGTTAGGCAAAATTGTAAAATCTGATTGGACCTTCTTGGCGTGGACGGGCAACCCGATATATGAAACGGAAAATAGAAGAATCGCAATCTATCTCAGTATATCTCCAGAATAGATTGAGGTATACCGCCTATTCGCGTTCAAACTTAGTTGGGTATCCAAAAACATGAGCAGTAAACCCAAATGCATTATCGTCACAGGCCGCCCGGGGTCAGGGAAAACAGCTCTATCCAAGAGACTCGCTGAGCGACTGTGGATGCCGGTCATCAGTCGCGACGAGATCAAAGAGGGCTATGTCAACACCCATGGCGTCAAGCACGATCAGCTTCCACCGGACACCAATGGTGTGGTCACCAATTTCTTCTTCGAGATAGTGAGCCAGTACCTCGCCGGTAAGATCTCTGTCGTCATAGAGGCGGCCTTTCAGCACACTGTTTGGGAACCAAGGATGCCCAAAATCCTTGAATTGGGTACTCCTTTCATTGTTGTATGCTCCGTCGACGGGATGGTGGCAGCAAAGCGCCATCTTCAGCGCGGCCTGGATGATCCAAACCGGGAATTCTACCACGGCGATAAGCGCGTTGGTGTCTACAGGAAAACTGGTGTAATGTCGCCCCCTAGCAACTATATGGCACCGGATTTCAACGTGCCCACAGTTCATGTCTCAACAGAAGGACAATACTCACCCAGTATAGATGAGATTGTGAAGCGAATCCGGTTATCTAATGCCCGGCGAGACATTCGATATCAGGCAGTCATCTTCAAGGACCACCACGTCCTCTTACTGAGAATCGAAGAGGAGGGTCAGGCGTTCTGGGTGATCCCCGGTGGCGGGCGAGAGGGTTCGGAGTCCGAAGAAGAATGCGTGATACGAGAAGTGTGGGAAGAGACGCATCTCCAAATAAAAGTAGAGCGACTCATTCTGGACGAGAAGGTCTCGCAAGACCCCTTCTACGAGCGACACAAGACGTACCTATGCCAGATTGTTGGAGGTGTGGCACGACCTGGGATTGAACCCGAATTAGGTGATGCAGAATCTCCAATAAAGGATATTGGCTGGTTTGATCTCCGAGCAGTGGATTCCTGGGACACGCTTGGTGCGAGTCCGCCCTTTGCCTTCTCGCTCCTAAAACGGATCAGGGAAAGGCTAGGTTACGAAAGAGAAACATAAAATAATTGAAAGAGAATTACCAAGCACTGATCTCTTGCAGAGACAGCAGAATAAAACTGAGTATACACGGCGTTCTCTCCTTAAAAAGGCTGCCGGTCAGGTCAATAGAAACCTCATGGATACCCCTCGCGAACTAGAAAAAATCATCCTCATCAACGGCGCGCCGAGTTCCGGGAAGTCAACGCTTAGATGAGTTATCCGGTTGGGATACCAATGAAATCGGTGATTCGCACAGGTGGTTCTGTGTCCACGCTTTGAGGACGCAATAAGCAGTCCATAGTCTCTAAGCAAGCGGAACAGCGCATCCCTGCCTAACTGAAAGTCGAGTTTCTCAAACTCAGATGTGAGCAGGTGATACAGTTTCCGCACCCCGATGGTGGGTTGGCGTGCACGGATTTGACAAACCAACTGTATCACCATTTCTTGTTTCAATCGCTCGGTTGCCTGGTGTTTCTGATATTGGTAAAACGCTTGTCGAGACACACCATGAGCGGCACAAACCGTTGCAAGTGAATAGGGGTGAACCTTTGAGTGCCACAGCACTTCAATACTTGAATGTTTCACTTTTTTTTACTATTCACTCCATACAGTTGCTCCGCTTGACAAAGATGCGATTCAAGGGTGGCAATCTTCAGATGCGCTTAGGCTAATGCAGACTCAAGGCGATGTTTGTCGAAAGCAAGTTGCTTGAGTGGATTCACCTCATCAGAGGTTTCTACTTGCACCAGTTGGGCTAATAGATGATTCTTGCCCAACTGGTTTATCCAGTTGCTTACGGTGCCGTGACTCCCAATCCGATACCGTTTCTGGGCTTGGTGAATCGTCAAAGCACCGGATCCAATTTCGCTGACCACCTTCTGTTTGAACGGTTCACTATACCTTTTGAAGATACTACTGCCTAATTGATTTGATATGAGAATCCTCCTTTCTACTTATGGTAGATTTTAGAATTACTTAGATTCTCCCAATGCACAGCCAACCCCCTAAATCCCCAACCCCTCTGATAAGAGGGGAAAGACAAAGGAGAAGATCCCCTCTTATCTTCTCCCCTTGTCAGGGGAGTTGCAGGGGGACTTTGGAAACTTCGTGAAGGTCGGAGTTATTGTAGATGTCTACTTATTTCTCTAATTCACCATAGTTGAGTTGTATCGTAATCAGGAGTAATTCATGTCAATCTAATATAGGACGGGTCAACGTGAAAAACCATTGGTTCATTGGTGCGGTTGAGCTAGGAAGTCCGACCTACGGGGATAAAAAAAGCAAAACGCAAAAAGAAACCGAGTTTTCAAGAAAAAACTCGGTTTCTGTTGCGCGATTTCTTAACATGAGCCATACGGGAAACAACTGGAAGATTGGGGAAAAATCGGGTAGGACCTTCCATCCTTCCCTTTTTCCTCCGGTTAGGCACCGAGAGTTCGAGATCCTCCTTCCATCATTCCCATCTTTATTTTTTCCTTACGCTAATGCCTGATCAAGGTCTGCGATAATATCTTCCACTTCCTCCAAACCGACCGAAACCCTTACCAAACCATCGGTGATCCCAGCGCGCCTCCGCGCTTCCGGCGAAACATGTAGGTGTGTCGTCGAAGCGGGATGACAGATCAGCGTCCGTACATCACCCAAGCTGACTGCAAGTGCGCAGAGTTCAACCTGATTCACTAGTTTCTCTCCCGCCGACACACCACCCTTGAGTTCAAAAGAGATCATCCCACCGAAGCCACTCATCTGCCGTTTGGCAAGCGCGTGTTGTGGGTGGCTTGGCAGACCGGGGTAGTGCACCCTCTCAATCGCCGAATGATTTTCCAGAAATTCCGCGAGTACGCGGGCGTTGGCGCAGTGACGCTCGAAACGTAGTGGCAGCGTAGCAACCCCGTGTAATGTCAGCCAAGCGTTGAATGGACTGATTACGCCCCCGAAGTTTCGTAGCGCACCTTTCTTCGCATAATCGATAAACTCCTTCGATCCAACGATTATGCCGGCGATCACCGTACCATTTCCGCTGAGATACTTGGTCATACTGTGGACGACGACATCAATACCGAAGGAGATTGGCTGCTGCCCACACGGCGTAGCAAAAGTGTTATCGAAAACTGACGTAACCCCGTGCGCCCTCGCAATTTCCGCACAGGCAGCGATGTCAACTAGTTTCAGCGTTGGATTGACAGGACTTTCAAGATAGATGGCTTTCGTGTTCGGTTGGATTGCCCGCTCGACTGCATTGGCATCGGTTGCATCTACAAATGTGGTTTCAATACCCATGCGACGGAGATCCTCGTTCAGGATATTGTATGAGCCGGAATAGAGAGAGTCCATCGCCACGACGTGGTCCCCGTGAGCAAGCAGTGTCAACAATGCCGTGCTCACGGCTGCCATTCCCGACGCTGTTGCGAGCGCGGCTTCACCGCCTTCCAACACGGCAATCTTGCTTTCGAGGACAGATTGGGTCGGATTTCCCCACCGCGTATAAACATAGCCCGAATCTTCGTCCGTGAAGGCAGTGACACACTCTTCCGCTGTCTCAAACTGAAAGGTGCTGTTCTGGTAGATGGGTGGAATGAGGGGGCCCGTTTTGGGGAGGGATTCTTCGCCGGCGTGGATGGCTTTGGTTGACCATCCGATAGATTTGGATTTCGTTGTCATGATCATTAATCCGTTGGTTACTCTTATAGGACTTACTCAGTTGAAGTTCAAACCCTCGTAGTTCGGTGACTCATTACCGGACAATACGACTCACGACGCCCGATGAATCCCCGATTTATCGGGACAGGCGGGCAACTACAATTAGTCCCACAGTAGTAGGTAGGCTCCGCTGTACCGTAATTTGCACAATGGTTACGGCATACGGCGTATGCCTACTACCTTAAAGACGCGCAATGAATTGCGCTACTACAAACTCAAGGACGTAACTCCTAACCCTTATAGTTTCTCCAAAACCCGTTCTGTAATTTCTATGGTGCGTTCGATGTCCGCTTCTGTGTGGGCAAAGGAGATGCTCCCCTGCTTGGTGGGAAGTGGGAAATGAAAAACGCCCTGCTCAATTAAGAGCGTTCTGTACTTTTTATCGAGATCCATATCGTGAGACTGTGCAATTTGTAGCCAATTGGTCGGTGTCTTATCCATAAAATAGACGACAAAGGCGGATCCCTGTCGAGCGATTAATGAGGGGAAATCTTTCTTAGACAGCAGAGCGTTTAAACTGTCCTCCATCATCTGACCGAGATGTTCTAGATGACCATAAATCTCGTTTTCTTGCGTCTTCAATTTCTTCAAGGTTGCGATTGCCGCTGCTGTTGGGACGGGGTGGGCACTATAGGTGCCTGCAATCAATACCTTTTTCTCCGGCTGCGGGTGATTAAAATACTCCATATACTCCCGCTTTCCCCCGACGACGCCTAGTGGGTAGCCGTTGGCGACCGCCTTTCCGAATACCGACAGATCCGGCTGCACCCCGCATATCGACTGATAACCGCCTAGGGCATGGCGGAATCCCGTTTTCACCTCGTCAAAAATTAGCAGGGAACCGTATTGATTGCACAAACGTCGCAGCCCCTCTAGGTATCCGGGGTTGGGTTTGACTACACCGATATTTTGTAGAATCGGCTCAAGGATAATACACGCGATATTCTCTGTTTTTATCAGGTTTTCTACGGCGTCCAAGTCGTTGAACTGCACTGCGTGGACATGCTGAGAAGCGGATGCTGGCATACCGGCTGTAATCGGATAGAGGGGCAATTCCTCACCCGGCTGATAGCCTGCGATTCTTTCATGGGGATCCATCAAATTAAAAGCCACATCGTTATGCCAACCGTTGTACCCGCCCTGCATAATGATCACTTCGTCACGCCCGGTTATTGCCCTAGCAGCCCGCACGGCGAAAAAGGTCGCCTCCGACCCTGTATTGGTGATCTGCACTTGGTCTAGGGTAGGAATACATTCCACCAGCAGATTCGCCAACTCCCCCTCCCAAGGGGTTGTCCCCGCACCCATCAGGGATTTGCCCTCTTTTATGGCTTGGATCACTGCCCCATCAACATCTGGATCGCTGTGACCGAGTAGATAGGGCGAGAAAGCGGCGTGATAATCGATGTACTGCGTCCCATCGCTATCCCAGAGATAGGCACCCTCTGCTTTCACAAAAACGCGCATCGGATCGATCACCCGATTCAATGAAACGACGCCGCCGGGTATCACTTTTTTATGCTGTTCCCAGACTGCTGCTACTGTATCTTTCTGTGCCATCGTCTTTTCTTTCTTGGATGTATTAACCTAAATTGCTACTCTATACACCTGTCGGCCCGCCCCGATAAGATCGGGATTCAAAGTAACTGGGGCTTTAGTATTCGGATTAAATAGGCTCTGCTATACACATTGCACTCCGCTGGAGCGAAAGGTCAAGCACTTGACGGGCGGGGGAACCCCGCCCCTACAGGGAAACCTATGGATTCGCAATACCTAGCAACTTGTATAATCTTATTTGAGCTACCGCTTCCTCTCATAGATTTGTGTCGGATCGATCACCGATTTCTCACTGTGCAGCTCTTCAGTCAGGACACCGTCCCGAAGTTGTGTTAAGCTGTCATCGGTTATGACAAATAGGAGCGGATCTTTCCGGTACTCAGCGAGACCAACCTCAAGCGCGTCCCGTGCCCGAAACCGTCGAGCCACGGCGTTGCCCACCGCACCGACCTGAACGAGTCCGCGTTCCTCCAGTATGACTCCAAGTTTGTTAAAGTCATTGCCCACAAACCCCGGCTTGGGACTGTAGCCGAACATGGGGAGCGATCGTTTTCGTCCATCCGGCTCTCGAACCCTCGCCTCAACCTCGCGCCACCGCCGGTAACGCACCTGTACGAGCTGCTCAACAACATGAAAGAAGGTACAGCGGAGATAGGGAACACCGAGCATTAAGATGTGTGCGTCCAATTCGTAGAGTTTCCAGAAAGGACCATCGGCTGCCCAAGCGGAGGGTCCGTGGACAGCGGTGATATCTTCCGCGTGGGGACCCAAGGCAGCAACAGAGTGCAGCAGGTGACGGCTTCGCCGCGCACCGGGGCGCGTCCTAGCGACCTCCGTGATATGTCCCATCTCCGACGCATCCCGAATAGGGTCAAACACCGGATTGAGCTTTCCACCGTGGGAGAAGGTAAAGGCCGGCACCACAAGTGTGCCCGTTGAACCGAGCACATCCAAAAACGCATCAACCACAGCGTCCGCGCCACCTTCAACGTAGCCAATGCTGCTCAACGAACTGTGCACAAAAACAATATGACCGGCCCCCACGCCCAGCGTTTGTAGTGCTTCGGCGATCTGTTCCTGTTTCACTGTCTATCCTAGCGCTGCATCCACTTTATTAATCGCCGCAGCCATCAATCGGGCGTGGTCTTCCTGCATATTGACATTGAACCCAAACCGTAAGGCTCTACCCAAGATTGAAAGGGTCTGCGGGCACATATCCCGTGAATACTCAACGTTCCCCTTGTAGGCTGGATCTTTCCACGGATAGCCCGATGGGTGGTGGGAGTGCTTAAACAGGATTGAATCCCAGTAATAGTAGATGTGACGATCTGGAAATCCATCGTTGTACGCCGTGCCTGCTCCCAGTCCTTCTGCCTTGAGTGCTTCGACGTATTTCGGGGCAAGTTCCGGATCTTTGATGATGATTGCTCCGCTGATGCCGCATTCGCCTTCCGGATCGTCGACATGCTGTGGGATATACCCCTTCGGTGCATCCAACTCCGCAAGGAAGGCTTTTTTCAGCCGACGGGTATGACTCAAGATGTCCTCAAGTTTGGAAAGTTGTACCCGCGCAATTGACCCCATAATTTCGCTCGGACGATAGCCCTGACGCGAAAATGGCGGATTTTGCCATTCTTTATCGCTCATCCACATCGGCATCGCGGCATCGCTAGCGAAGGCAGTACGTTCGTAGATGTCGTAGTCATCCGTAAATACCATGCCTCCCTCGCCGCAGCTAATCACCTTGAAGTAGTTCAGACTCCACGCACCGGCTTCGCCCCAAGTACCGGTATACGCGCCTTTATACCGCCCACCAACACACTGACAACAATCTTCGACCACTTTGAGGTCATGTCGCTGGGCGATTGCCATGAGGTCATCAAGGCGACACGGCACCCCTTGCATGTGGACGGGAAGGATTGCCTTTGTGTGTGGGGTAATCTTCCGTTCAACATCGGCGGGGTCCATGCCGAGCGATTCGTCGATTTCGGCAATTACGGGGATAGCACCCACGCCAACAACCGCCGCCGCTGTCGCAATAAAAGTATAGCCCGGAATGATCACTTCGTCGCCGGGACCGACGCCAATCCCTGTCAGCGCACAGATTATCGCACTCGTACCAGAATTGACCATCAGTGCGTGATTTACGCCGAGCAGTGCGGCAGCCTCCGTTTCAAACGCAGCCACGTGAGAATCCTCAACAAACCGGAACAGTCTCCCACTCCGCAGCACTTCGGTGACCGCGTTAATCTCCCGTTCATCGATAGCACTTGGACCGTGCACACCGCTGGGAATAGGCTCCGCAATAACAGGAGTCCCACCATCAATTGCCAATCGATCTGCCATTTTTTTCCTCCAAAGCCTTTGTTTTTTTGATATATGTTGTCCCCTCGACTAGGGTGTGAAAACTATATCACAGCGTGTGATCTCTGTCAACGGTTGTTTTTCGAGCTCAACCGTGTCGCTGAAAGCGATGTATCGGGATTCGGAAGTCCCTCCTACAGGAGGATTATGGTAGATTTTAGAATTACTTGGACATTTCCAATGCACAGCCAACCCCCTAAATCCCCCAACTCCCCTGACAAGGGGAGAAGATAAGAGGGGATCTTCTCCCTTGTCTTTCCCCTCTTATCAGAGGGGTTCAGGGGGACTTTGGAAACTTCGCGAAGGTCGGAGTTATCCGGTAAATGTCTACTTATTTCTCTAATTCACCATAAATACCCCTCGCTGAAAGCGAACTTGACATTTTTTGTGGCATAGAATATCCTATAGCTATCTCATCCTTTGGAAGGTGAGTGTCAATTTAGGAGGATTAATCTATGCCGAATCTGCGTTTTGCAGCGCCCAAGGAACAACGGGTGGCAGTAATCACTGGCGGGGCTCGAGGAATCGGTGGAGCGTCTGCCATTCGCATCGCCGAAGAGGGGCGGGATATTGTCATCGTGGATATCCTTGAAGAGGAGGCCGCCGATGTGATCAAAGAGATTGAACGGATCGGACAGCGTGCGCTATTTATCAAAACAGATGTGACCGATTTTGCTGCCGTTCAATCAATGGTCGATCAAACGGTCGAAACCTTCGGACGCTTGGATATTCTCGTCTGCTGCGCTGGGATTCTGGGGTTGGAAGCACCGTTCCACCAACAATCTGTCGAACAGTTCGATAAAGTCATGCGGATTAATATCTACGGCGTTTATCACGCCCATCAGGCAGCTATCCCTCACATGTTGGAGCAAGGCTGGGGACGGTGTGTGACAATCTCCTCAGGAGCACGTCACGGCGCGACCAATGTAGTACCGTATGGTGTTTCTAAGGGAGCGGTTTACTCGTTTATCGGTGCACTTGGCAACGCGTATCCCAAACAGGGAGTGCTCGTGAATGGTGTGGAGCCGGGACGCGCGCTTACGGAGATGGTAGTTCCACGCTTCTCCGCTGAATTTCTCGCCAATCCGGGAACGCCGATCGGACGGTACTCAGACGCGGAGGAGTTGGCGGAAGTCATTGAGTTTCTCTGCTCAGAGCGCAATACCTATACTACTGGTGCTGTCTGGAGTGTAAAGGGTGGAACAGGATAGTAATTGATCGGTGGGATTGAGAATCACTAATATCAGGAGGAACAAGCGGCAATGCGTGATCAGCTCACAAAAGAACAGGTCGAATTCTACCAAACCAACGGTTTTCTGGTCATCGAGGATTTTCTCGATGCGGACGAGTTGGAAGAGTGGCGCCGATGTACCGAGGAATCCGTTGCGGAGCGTCTGGGAGGTGCCGTAAATTTTATGACCAATCAGATGGATCCAGATGCTTTTTACGCGAGGGTTTTTACACAGTGCTTGCGGCTTGCGGATACGCACGAAGGTATGAACAAACTGATCTGCGATCCGCGGATCGGGCGGATGGCTACGGCATTAGCAGGTGTAGAGGGCATCCGAATCTGGCATGACCAGGCGTTGATCAAGCCTCCTCACGGGAATCCAACGGCTTGGCATCTGGATGTACCCTATTGGTCGTTTGACTCCCGTGATGCGCTATCTTTGTGGATGGCACTAGACGATATAACGCTTGCCAACGGATGCCTCTGGTATCTGCCCGGCGTGCATCGGGCTGCACGGTTCGAGAATGTCGGAATTGGAGAGCACTTGGGCGGATTATTCAAAGTCTATCCCGAATGGCGAGAGATTGAACCACAGGCGTGCCCATGTCCCGCTGGATCGATTGTTTGGCATAATGGTCTCACTGCCCACGCCGCCGGCGCAAACATGACGATTCGACCGCGCCGTGCAATGACGTGTGCTTTTATGCCTGACGGTTCAAGATTTAATGGCAAGCAGAATATCCTGCCGGACGACTATTTTAATTCGCTGACAACCGGTGATTTACTGGACGACCCACAACAAAACGAACTGATTTGGCATAACTCATGGGCTGCCTAGTGAAACGTGAAACCTAATGCGGACCACCTTGAGTTACGTTTGCACAAGTTGCTAGGTTCTGTTGACATTTCATCGCAATCAGATAATTGAGAGGTGTGCACAGACGCATGGCCCTTTGTAGGGGTTGGGTTCCCCAACCCTTTGGTCGCACATCAGAAACGATTTTGAACCACTGTAAGTCGATTTTGGAAAATCGACGGTTCGATGTCGAGATATGAATCTCGACCTACAATCAACTCAAGCATGGTTTGGGAGGTCCAACCCACGCTGGTCAATGGGCGAGGGGACCTCGCCCCTACGATTACGGACAGTTTTACATAAATGTCAACACGCCCTAGTTATAGGGTACGTTACAAACCGGGGGAATGTGAGCTAAATTGAGTTAATCACGGGTGCAGTGGATTGACAAATCCACTGCACCCGTACGAAGATGGCTTGGATATGTCTATTCAAGCCGAGCAGGTTTAACAACTATCAACTTGGGTTACGTTTGCACGATGCGGTTATGAAATGGATACCGTTGGCGGATTGATGAAATCGTGATATTTTTGTCCAACCTGTCCCGTTGCAGCATCGCCGGCGTGGATGAGTACACGGTAACGGAAATTCATCTCCTCACCACTTTTCATCGTGTAAGAGCCATTTTTGCTAGGGTCGCCTTCAAATGTGCCGGTCCCGAAAATGTTTGTCGTCATTAAGCCGTAGTTGCGGACATGCCAATATGTCGGATAGCGTGGGTTGGAAACGTGATCAAATACAGCGATCCCCACGGGCGTTTCTTCGACGATTCCTGAGTAGTCGCACCACTGCGCGCGCTTACCCCACGTTTCGCCTTCGTTAATCCCGCCGTAAGCGTTCTCAATCTTTCCGCCATCGGATGCGTTCATCGATGGATTGACACGAACTGATATGATCCCGCCCTCTTTGGTATCTCCGAAGTGGACATCTCCCGCAGAAGCGATGAGGGTCAAATCCAGATCGATAATGGTTCCCGTCTCAGGGGTGTTATAGATGCGGAAGTGCTGTCGATCTGACATCAACTTTTCGCCCGCCTTGTTCACCCAATCGTTTTCGGTATAGATTTTGCCGACCGTCGCTCCTCCACTTTTATCCGCGAAAGATTGATGTACCACCCTGCCAGAATTTTCGCCCTCTGCCCACACATCCACATCGTTGACCTCACCGTAGGCGACGTATAGGGACCGGTGATGGACGTGGTCGCTGGAGCCTTCACTGGTTTCGCCACGGGTTATCGGATTCCCTCCGGGCCCTAGGACCGGGAAGAAGTAAGGGCGAAACCCATCCGTTCCGTAGCGGAAGGTTGTAAATGCCCTGCCGCCGATCGTTACATCAATAGCGTTGGCGCGTTCGCTGAACGCAACACCACCACTTCCAACCTCCCCTGATGAGAGGATATATGATCGTTCCTGATGGGCTTTAAGCCCATCCAGGATCCATGAAAGTGTCGCGGTCTTGCCGTCGCTGTTGAAATCAGCGGGGATGGCTGCGCCGCTCGCCTGATCCGTAAGGGTGACGGATCCGCCCGCGAGCACTTCGGCTTCACGGTTATCCACACCAACACTGACGGGACAACCGTCCCGATTGTGTTCACCTGCATTGACTGTAACGGTAATACGATTTTTCTCTGCCATACATAACTCCTTGGAATTTGTGATTAATGCACTTTTCCATTATATCACCTTCCTCATGGTTCGGACAACCACCAAAGTGAACAGTTTAGGGCTATCTAGTTTTTGGGGTTCTTCATGTCTGAGTCGGGAGGCGGAGATTGCTCCCATAGGAGAACCAAATGCCCCTAAGCACCGCTCGCAGTGGATTGGCAAATCCACTGCAAACCTGCACCGATGGCTCCGTTCCGAGAGTCCAAAGCGACTTGGATATGGCTATCCAAGCCGAGCGGGATTGATAAACAGAACACCATGCAAAACATGAAACATGAAGTTTTCCAAGATGAAGTGATTTAATGTAGAAAATGCAATCAGATAAATAACCAGATACTAGGCAAGGAAATATGTTGTATATATTCAGAGAGATCGAGTTAGGATTTATTTCAAGGATCGTTTCTAAATACTTTGAGGGAGATTTACATGAGAAAACTTAGCGCATACGCCGTATACCTCATTCACAGCGGCGGATACTCACTTTTCTCAACGATGGCGTACACAATTATTGCCATCTACTATGTTGAGGTGGTTGGTCTTAATCCGCTACAGCTGGTGCTCATTGGTACGGCACTGGAAGTTTCCATATTTCTGCTTGAGATACCCACAGGCGTGGTCGCCGATGTGTATAGCCGCCGATTGTCGGTCATTACCGGGACAGCATTACTCGGTTTCAGTTGGATGCTGGCAGGTTCGATTCCTTTTTTTGTAGCGATTCTACTATCGCAGGTCATTGGCGGGGCAGGCTACACCTTTCTCAGCGGCGCAGCGCAGGCGTGGATCGCTGACGAAACCAGTGAAGCGTTGGCGTCCAAGGCTTATATGCGTGGTGCACAAGTGAGTCAGGTCTGCTCCCTGATTGGCATCGTTGCCAGCACGGGGCTAGCACACCTTCAACTCAACCTTCCGACAATCGTGGGCGGTGCATTGTTCATTGGTTTGGCAATTTTTACTGCCTTCACGATGCCGGAAGTGGGTTTCCAACCGATACCTCAACAGGAACGCACTTCTTGGGAAGCAATGGGGGATACCTTTCACGAAGGGATGCGGCTCGTACGGGAACGGTCAGTGTTAATCGCCATCCTCAGCATCGGTATCTTCTTCGGGATGCACACCGAAGGGTTCGATCGGCTTTGGGAGGCATACCTGCTGAAGAACTTTACCTTTCCTAAAATCGGAACGTTAGAACCCGTTATCTGGTTTGGCGCGATCAACATCGGCTCAAGTATTATCCAAATCGTCGGCACCGAAATCGCTCGCCGATGGCTTGATACAAGCAGCCGACTCGCTGTTCCACGCGCCTTATTTTTTATCAATGCGCTGCTGGTTGCGAGTCTTGTTGCTTTCGGCTTAGTTGGTAATTTCGCCCTTGTTATCGTGATCTACTGGACCACTCGACTATTTCGTTCGCTCGATCGAACCATTAGCACGATTTGGATTAATCAGCACGTTGATTCCAGAGTTCGCGCAACAATCTTTTCAATAATGGGCCAAGCGGACGCCTGCGGTCAGGCGGTGGGTGGTCCCATCTTAGGGGCGGTTGGTCGTATCGTATCTCTCCGCGCAGCTATGGTCGCCGCTGGAGCACTCTTGTCCCCAGTGTTGCCAATTTTTGTGCGAACGATACGGAGATGCAGGTAAGGTTCTCCATTACTTGGAATCTTCTAGGGACTTAGTTGTGGATAGAATGTACTACTCCGCCGTTAGCAGGGCAAACCCTTACGGAGGTTTCAAACATTCGCAAGGTTAGAGCGCAATTGGGTGCGGTACTACGCATGCTTATCGCGCAACCCAGCCGCCATCCACAGACATAGCGTGCCCGGTGACAAATGAAGCTGCATCCGATAACAGCCACATCACAGCTTGGGCGACGTCCTCTGGATCTCCGATTCGTCCGATTGGATGCCTTGCAAGCATCTGCGCCTTACGTTGAGGGTCGTTCATCCCTCTCGCTAGCATTGGCGTGTCAATGTGACCCGGACATACCGCATTGACTCGAATTCCCTCAGCAGCATATTCCATTGCACTAGCCTTGGTCAACCCGACGACACCGTGCTTGCTTGCAACATACGCCGGCGACCCTCCGGCGGCGGCGAGCCCGTATGCAGACGACGTATTGACGATGGCACCGCTGGATTGTTTGAGCATCTGGGCGATTTCGTACTTCATGCACAGCCAGACACCTGTGAGATTGACTTTGATGGTAAATTCCCAGTCCTCCTCTGTACAATCCACTGTGCTGCCACCTCTACCGACGCCAGCGTTATTGAAGGCACAATCCAAGCGGCCGTAGGTTTCGATCGTCCTATTGACCATAGCTTCCGCTGAGTCAGCTTTTGACACATCTGCCTCCACAAAGATACCCTCTCCACCGGCATCCTGAATCAGGTGCACGGTCTGTTCACCACCCGAAACATTGAGATCGGCGACGACGACCTTTGCTCCTTCGCTTGCCAAAGTCAGCGCAGTTGCCCGACCGATCCCCGAACTTCCGCCTGTCACCAAAGCTATTTTATCTTCTACCTGTCCTGCCATTTCAGCACCTCCCCAATTGATATGAAAGTTCTCTCAATTCGTCAATCGTACCATTTTTTTAGGAATTGATCAATCACCTCTTAGAACCTGTTTTAAAAGTCATTTGATACGGTTTCGCATCAAGTAAATGGAAGCAATATAGACCATAGCCTCAGCGGTTTCAGCGGAGCGTTCATAGTCCAAAGTCAATCGGCGAAACCAACCGAACCAAGAAAAGGTGCGCTCCACAATCCAACGCAATGGGACGACCACAAATCCCGATTGCCTAAGAGATGGAGCGATGTCCAATTGACACTGATGCGTCAAATATAACCATTCGCCTAATTCTCCGCGATAGCCAGCATCGGCACAGACTAACTGAATCGTTATCTGCCAACTAAAGACCTCGTTTAGTAACTCTATTGCGACTCGATTATCACTGACATTGGCATCAGTGACCTTGACTCCCAATGGAATGCCAATTGTATCAGTGACTATATGGCGTTTACGACCTTTGATTTTCTTATGCGCATTAAACCCTCTACTATCTGCCAGTTCGGTCGTCTTGACCGATTGGCTGTCAATGATAGCCACTGTAGGTGACGGGGATTTGCCAATATCACTACGGGTTTGCTCGTGAAGTGCTTGATGAATCATAACCCATGTGCCTAAAGTTTTCCACTTTCTGAAGTGGGAATAGACCGTTTGCCACGGTGGCATCTGATGCGGCAACATTCGCCACTGACACCCTGATTTGACTACGTAAAAAATAGCGTTGATAATTGAGCGCATCTCCCATTTGAGAGGTCTACCTATGGGTGAAGGTTCTGGCAAATAGGGGAACAGTTTGTCCCACTGGGCATCGGTCAGATCAGTAGGATACTTTGGTATAGTCATGTTTATGCCTTTCATTAGGTCAGTATTTTACTGCTCCAATGGTTTAACATAAACATTAACTTTTGAGTAGCAGTTTTCTTTTTCAAACAGGTTCTTAATGTTTTTGGATCTTGATTCATGCGGCATTTTGGGCTATACTCAAACGTGAAAGGATATAAAAGGAGGGTACATCAATGGACTTAGGATTGAATCAAAAGGTTGCCATCGTCTGTGCAGCGAGCAAGGGTTTAGGGAGGGCGAGCGCAATGGCGTTGGCTCGCGAAGGCGTGAACGTGGTTGTCTGTGCACGCAATGAGCAGGCACTTAATGAAGCAGCGTCAACAATACGCGCCGAAAGTGGTTCACGAGTATTGCCCGTCGTTTGCGATCTCACAAGAGAAGGAGACATTGAACGACTGGTAGAAAAGGGCGTGGAAGAATTTGGAACCGTTGATATTCTTGTTACCAACGTTGGACACCCGCAGATGGGCACCTTCTCAGACCTAACGGATGTAGATTGGCAGCGTGGCTACGAAGGTGTCTTGCTCCCGGTTATTCGGCTCTGCCGCTTGGTCCTTCCTCACATGCAGCAGGTGCATTGGGGACGCATCGTGCACATCACCAGTATTGCTGTCAGAGAACCCGGTACACCTTACCTCATCTCCAGCGTTTTTCGGGCAGGCGTGGCAGCGTTGAGCAAGTCGCTTGCCAATGAACTAGGGCATACAGGGATTTTGGTCAATACCGTTTGTCCTGGACCATTTCGGACACCCCTCGGTGAAGAACTAATACAACGGGCAGCAGCAGCACAGAATAGAACCTATGCAGAAGTTGAATCAGAGACGGCTCAAGCCTCCGTTATCGGTCGGATGGGTGAGGCGGAAGAGTTGGCTGCGCTTGTCGCCTTTCTATGCAGCGAACAGGCTGGGGACATCACAGGACAGGTTATGTCAGTGGATGGGGGAACGGCGCGCGGATTATTCTGAGAGATTGGTATTGAGTCAAACTACTGCGCGTTCAGCAATTGATTAAACAATGTTCGTGTGGTTTCCGTGCACCATTGATAATCCCTCAAAAATGAGTCTGATGCCCGTCGCACCTCGCCTTCGTAGCCGAGTCGTTTAGCAAGCTGCTCCAGTGCTGCCTCTGTATCCGGCAAAGCGTCTAACGGTCGGTCATGAACGATTCGCAAACTATTTTCCACATTTCGCAGAAATTCATACGCGAAGCAGAGCTGATCTCGCTGCTCCACAGTCAACACATCAACTTCGTGCAACCGGTGAATCGCCTCAACGGTGTTCTGCACCCGGACTTGCGGGTGTGTCGTACCGTGGATTAATTGGAGTGTCTGGGCGACAAATTCGATATCGATGAGTCCTCCGTATCCAGATTTCACATCGATCCGCTGTCTTCTTCTGCCTCTTCGACGGCGTGAGGTAGAAGGAGGGCGCGTCGCTTGCGCTTCTTTGCGCTGCCGATTATGCACAATATATGCTGTCCCTTCGGAGGTTAACGGTTGACTGTAAGCAAAAGTGTGTGCCTGTTTAACAAACTCTTGACCCAATTCGCTATCTCCAGCAACCGGTCGGGCACGAATCAATGCCTGACGCTCCCATGTTTCTGCGTCTTTTTCGTAGTAACTCTGGTAGCCCGCCAGAGACAACGCAATCGCTCCACCTGAGCCGAACGGACGGAGCCGCAGGTCGAGATCATAGATTTCGCCGCCTCCTGTATTCCCTTTCAACCGATTGACCAACTCTAATCCGAGCCTACTGAAGTAATCCGCGTTAGGGGTGCCTTGTGTCGTTTCGCCTTCGGCAGAATAGACAAGCATCAGATCGAGATCTGCGCTGAAATTGAGTTCTCGTCCTCCGAATTTTCCCATGCCGATTACAGCGAATCTTGCCAAAGGCAAATCGACGTCTGTATTGCCGTCTGTCGAAGGAGTCTGTCTTTGGTTTCCATTCATCTCTATCGGCTTCCCATATTCAATCTGGAATTCTGTGTTGATGCGGGAATACATCGCCTGCAAGATCCCCTCCGCAAGATCGGAGAGTTCAGTCGTCGTTGCCCACAGGTTTGCCTGTCCCAAAATGTTCCGCATACCGATTCGCAGGACTTCGCTGTTTTTGTACCGCCTTAGTGCCTCAAACACTTGACTAGGCGTTCCATCCGCGGTTTCTTGGAGTGCCTCCACATAGATCTCGGACGCTGTCTTGGGACGGTCCATCACTGCTGGAGCGGTCAATACATCAAAGGATTCCGGCTGCCCAGTGAGTAGCTCAGCTAAGAAACGGCTGGTTCCACATAACTTGGTCAATAGCTCAAGAGTGGCAGGTTGTTCATTAAACAGTGCGTAGTGCGAACTACGCGCCCCAACCCTGCTAGCAAATACCTCAATGTAACGAATTGCCATATCAGGGTCCGGGGATTCACTCAACAAACGCAGGAGCGTCGGTGCGAGATCAACAAACAATCGGCGGACATTCGGCGAAAATCGCACACCATCGGGACCGTCCGTCATCAACTTCAATCGCCGATGGGTTTCGCGCACGTCAGTAAATCCAATAGGTTCCAAGAGATTGCGTATCACCGCCAAATCGTTGGTTGTGAGTAGGGTTGCTATATCTATTTCACGATCTGAAATTGGTGCTGCCAAGACCTTCTCAAAGATTTGGCGAACTGCGCCCGTATGTCGCGCATAGTCCGCTTGGAAGGCTTCAAGAGCGGAGCCAATCCCGCTATCTTGATAGCCAACGCGTTTAGCGAGCTGAATCTGTTCCGATTCCTTTGGAGGAAGGGAGTAACGTTGCAAGTCGGATTTCATCTGGATACGGTGCTCAACTGTCCGGAGGAAACGATAGGCATCGGTAAAGGTATCTCGATCCGCTTGATCTAATACCCCATACTGGCAGAGCAGTTCAATGGTTTCTAGCGAGTTGTAATTCCGCAATGCCGGAGTGGGTCCACCGTGAATCAGTTGGAGGCATTGTATAGTAAACTCGACATCGCGAATACCGCCGATACCAAGTTTAACATGCGTCGTCAAGTCATCGCCCTGCTCTCGGAGACGGCTTTCAATCCGTGCCTTCGTCTGGCGAATATCCAGTTTTATCTCCGTGATGAAAAACGCATCAAGATACCGCTGATAGACAAACGGCCGGATAGTCTGAATAAACTGTTCACCTAACTTTAGGTCACCGGCAACGGGACGGGCTTTGATCAACGCTTGACGTTCCCAAATCTCACCCCATCCCTCGTAATAAGCCTCGTAATTGTCAATTGACCGGGCGATAACCCCCACCCTGCTCTCAGGACGCAGACGGACATCAACGCGAAAGACATAGCCCGCTTTGGTTACCTTGCTCATCCCGTTGATGATGAACTCGCTAAGTTTGACGAAGTATTCTCGATTCTCAATACCTTGATCAGTTACTCCATCGTGTGAGTAAACGAACATCACATCAATATCTGAACTAAAGTTGAGCTCATATCCCCCGAACTTGCCCATCGCTATCACAACGAGCGTGCTTGGAATTTTTTCGCCGTTCGGGAGTTCTCCCCAAGGCGTTCCCATTTTTTCGGTCAATTCAGCTGTACCGATTTCAGAACAAATCTGTAGAGTTACCTCCGCGAGGTTTGTCAATTCCCGTGTTGTTGTTTCAAGATCGGCGTCGCCTAGCAGATCACGCAGCCCCAATCGCAAGCTCTCCTTCCGCTTATAGCCGCGGATTGCATTCAACTTCTGTTCAGCCATATCAAACGGACGTACCGCTTGGGACAGTTCATGGTACATCGTCTCACGATCTTTCGGGTCGTTCATTACCTCGGCATCAATGAGTTCGTAAAAATACTCAGGATGCCGCACCAAAATATCTGAGAAATAGGTGCTAGATCCAAAGCAGATTGACAATATTCTCAGCAGAAAGGGTGCATCATGCAGCAAACGATAGAGCCACAGCCGATCAAAGCTCGCACTGACAAAACGCTCAAAATTGTTCAGTGCTGCGTCCGGATCTGGTGAATCCGCAGATGCGCTCAAGAGATGGCTGACAATTTCGGCAAATGCCTCGCGATATGGGGGGACGCCTGCCAAATTGTGTAGCCGACGATTTACGTCGCTAACATCTTGGAATCCATAGATCCCGAGGATTTGATCAGCCACTTCCGCCGAGAGGTCATCGGGGGAAAGAATGAGGTCTTTCGGAATGAGGTTTGAAGCCATATTGTTTCCCTTTGCTTGTCAGGAATTGAAACAGATTCTTCGGCAAGCACGTTATCATCATAGTTACGTTGACATACTCCCCGCCCTGAAGGACGGGTATTCTTGTGTCCTTCAGGAACGGTAATTGTGCTATCAACAAGGACAGCCAGCCGAAGATGGTCTTACGTCCTCTCCTTCAAGGGTTGATGCCCCAACCCTGTAGATGTTAATTGCAGCGTTTCTATCACGGTCATGGATAGCACCACAATCAGCACACTGCCAAGTTCTATCATGTAGGTTCAACGCTTCATTCACGGTGCCGCAAGCCGAACAGGTCTTACTCGAAGGATACCACTTGTCTATCAACACGATTTTTACACCTTTTTTCTCTGCGATATACACCAATTTCTTGACGAAATCGGCAAAGCCTAAGTCACTAACTTTGCGTCCCCATAGTGCTTTCATGCCTTTGAGGTTGAGATCCTCCAGTCTGATTTCGTCATATTCGTCAGTCAGCTGGTGTGCAAGTTTCCAGTGGAAGTCCTCTCGTTGGTTCGCTATTTGGCGGTGCTTGCGAGCTAGGTTAATCCGTGTCCGTTCCCGGTTGTTTGACCGCTCGCGCTTTCGGGAGTTGTTACGATTGGCACGTTTGATAGCATTGATACTCCGTTTGAAAAACAGAGGCGATTCTATATCGTGTCCGTTAGACCCGGTGAGAAACCGTTTTAGACCGAAATCAAAGCCTGCGATTTTACCCGTCATGACCCGATTCAGATCTGGTTCTACATGGTCTGTTAGCACACAGATATAGATGTCACCTACGGCATCCCGCTTAATCGTGCAACGGTTTGGGGTGCCCAAAATATCACGGGACTTGAAATACTGATAGATATGTTTACCGATTTTGATACGATTGCCCGGTAGAAGTTTCCAACCGGCTTGAAGTAATGTGAATGACTTGTACTTGCGACGAGGCTTGAAACGCGGTCTACCCCACGCTTTACCTCGCGCTCTCGCTTCAAACATTGCCTTGTAGCCTTTGTCGATACGGGCTGCCACGTCTTGAATCGCCTGGCTCGGAAGTTGATTCCAATGAGCAAACCGAGGCAATTGTTTGAGTTTAGATATGTGATTTATCAATCTAAACTTGCTGATATATTTGCCATAAATTGCATAATAACGTCGATGGAGGGCAACGCAATGATTCCAGACAGAAGCGTGTCCGTCTATGGTCTTATGCAATTCACGATTACCGTGATTACAATATATTTTGAACTTGTACGTTTTCATTATGGTCAGCTTTCTAGCTTTCATATCCTGTTTCACGAGGAAGCGGGAGACCCTATCATGCGATAGGGGTGAAACTCTCCCGCGAAAGCCAAGAAAAGTATACTATATTTTACCTACAAAATCACCCTTTTTTGACTAACCAAGAGGCTTGCCGTTCTGTATCCCCGACTTAAAAGACCGGGTTTTAGAACGGAAGATTTTGATAAATATCCGGTGATACAAAATTGAAAATTAAAATACGAACTGTGGAAAAGGAGTAAAAGATGGCAATCGCCGAAACATCAATTAAATCAGCGGAAACGCTGCAAACTCTACCAACACCAAGACCGAATGATTCGGCATATCAACCTCCGTCAGGGGATACCCAACTTCCTCATCTACAGGTGCTAGTCCGCGAAAAAGCTTCGCTAATCAAAAAATTGACGGAAGAAAACCGGTATCTCCAAACCCAAGCTGAACGGCTAGAGGAACGCATGGAATCGGAAATCAAGCGATCAGATGCCATGATTGAGCAGATGCAAGCCGCCGCTGAAGAATCAAGCAAACGCGCTCAGGCGATTATTATGCACTTGAGCCAGCAGGTTGAGCGGCAAGCGGAACAGATTGAATTTTTGCAGGAATCGCAGGGCTTTAGTGGCGCAATTCGCCAAACCGTCAGACAGCTGAAATCAAGCATTCTGCGCAAACCACTCCCTGCGGGGTCGAAATATGGATATGAGGCTTAACGAGTTCATACCCTCCCATGCCTCACAGCACGACAGACCGCCTTCGCTATAACCTCCACTGCGATAATGCCAACGGTATTGACCGGTGTGTTGTGCGTTCCGATCGAAAGTGCAAAAATTGTATCGCCATCGGACATGGTATGCACCGGGCGAATCGTCCGCGCCAAGCCATCGTGCGCCATCTGTGCAACTTTCGTGACTTCTGTTGGGGAGAGGGCAGCGTTTGTCCCAACGACACCGATGGTTGTATTCGTATTAGGCGTTTGAAATAGATTCTTATCTCCCTGTTCAGATAATCTCTCCACAATATCCACAAATTCGCCTGTCTCCGGGTGCTTTGCACCTGCCACAATCTTTCCTGTAGTTGGATCGACGATGTTTCCGACCGCGTTGACGACGACAATTGCCCCGACAATCAGCCCCGATTTCAACACACGACACGCCGATCCGACGCCCCCGTTTGATGGCTGAAGCCCTGATCCCTTCCCAACTGTCGCGCCTGTTCCAGCACCGACCTGTCCCATCGGGACTTGAGCACTAATGGCGTTTACGCAGGCGCGATAGCCCATCTCTCGATCTGGACGCACCTTTGGGTCTCCGACACCTAGATCGAAGATGACAGCACTCGGTACAATTGGCACACGCACTGATCCTGCCGGGAATCCAACACCACATTCCTCAAGAAATTGCATCACCCCACCCGCTGCGTCCAATCCAAACGCGCTGCCGCCTGTCAGCAAAACCGCGTGGATTTTCTCCACCAATCCCCCCGGACGGATTGCATCGGTCTCTCTGGTGCCGGGGGCAGACCCTCGGACATCAACACCGGCGACGGCTCCGGACTCACAAAGAATCACCGTACAGCCTGTGCGTGCCTTTTCATCTGTCGCATTGCCAACTTTGATGCCATTGATAACGGTGATCGTATCGTTTTTTAATGGAGTAGCCATTTTAATCCGATGCCGTGTTGGATAGGTGCGAAATCAACCCCGATGCTCCCCGATAGATCGGGACAGGTCGATCGGGATTCAAAGCAACCTGCGCAGCTCTTCAAAATAAGCACGGATGCCAGCCATCCCCCGACGTACATCCACACCCAACCTTTTCACTTGCTCAGAGCCTATCGCGGTGGACCTTGGGAGTTTGTATTGAACGATTTCGGCTTTGCCATCAGTCACGTCGCGTGCCAATTGCGCCAGTTCTTGATTATACACAAACATATCACACAAGTTAAAAACCTGACCAAATGCCTTGGGGTTATCCACTGCCATCGTCAGTGCCCTTGCAACATCATCGACGGCAACAACATCGCATCCGAATGTGCTTTCGTATTTTGTATCCCTTTGGACTGCCTCAAAGATGTCACGCCAAACAGTCTTTTCCAGATTGGGATGGAGACCATATATCCATGCACAACGGAAAGTAGTCGTGTTCAGTCCGAACTGCGCATGGTACATCTGACATGCTGATTCTAAGACGGTGTTGTGCATGACGTAGGTATTCTGAGGCGAAACCAGCGGTGAATCCTCTGCAATCGGCGTCTGGCACACATCCGCCGGTGTATAAACATCGGAGCGGAGGAGGTAGGTGCTCGTCGTGCAGATGAACTGACTAACGCCGGCAAGGCGAGAAAACTCAAGCAGTGTCAGTGATCCGAAGATATTGGAACGGAGGTATTCAAGTTGTTGGTTCCCCCCCGTGGAATCATAGGCGGTGTGGATGACGGCATCTGCTCCCTCAACGAATGCGTATAGTGCCTCCTCATCGGTCATTTCTCCTCTGCAGATCTCGACCCCCAACTCCTCAAGCCAAGAAGTATTTCTTGCGGGTCGCACAAGCACACGGATACGGTGCCCTGCTCCGACAAGCGACCTGACCGTATACGATCCGACAAACCCTGTGGCTCCTGTCAGCGCAACGTACATGTTAACATCCTCTCTTGCAAAGAAAGGCGGTTGTTTCGACTGTTGATATGTGTCAAATGTATCATATTTGGCGGAAAATGTCAACGCTCCAAAATTTGAAAGCACTCATCAATGACCCCCTCATTTGCAGATTTCTATTCCTGCGACTTACCGATTGACACGCTTTTGGCTAGGCTGTATAATATGTGCGTTTTACCTAACCCCGATGGATCGGGATTTCGCTGCGCTCAACTTGTAACAATTCCAATTGACGAGGCCGCCTATGCCAACTGAGATCAAACCCTTTGTCGAATCGAATGACGTGCTCGATCAACCCAATATGCTACGGGACCGTGCGAAACGAGACGGGTATCTTTTCTTTCGGAATCTGATTGATCCCGATACGATTCTCCAACTCCGCCGAGATTTTCTCGAAATTTGCGATAAGCACGGTTGGATTAAGGAAGGAACGGATTTGATGGACGGCATCCGAAACGGAGGACCATACATGGAAGGGCAGGAAGAATACTGGCCCATCCTCAACGATTTTCAAAGCTTGGAATCTTTCCACGCCTTCGCCCACTATCCATCAATCCTTGATGCTTGCGACAAACTGTTTGGTGAACCGACACTCCCCCATCCACGAAATATCGGGCGAATTATATTTCCCGAAAATATAAGGTATACAACACCCGCCCACCAAGACTATATCCACATTCAAGGCACGGAGGAGACCTATACCGCTTGGACTCCTTTGGGCGATTGTCCACAATATTTCGGCGGCTTAGCGGTGCTCGCGGGGTCCCATAGGTTTAACGTTCTACCGACAAAACGGGCTGATGGTGCAGGTGGCTTGGGCGTGGAAACTGACCACTTGAACCTTACATGGGTCTCGGCGGACTATCGAATTGGCGACTTTTTGCTTTTCCAAAGTCTCACCGTCCATAAGGCACTCCCCAATCAGACAAAAGACCGTCTTCGTCTTTCCGTCGATTATCGCTATCAAGGTCAATCTCAACCGATTACGGAAGGCTCGCTCCTGCCGCACTTCAATCGCATGTCGTGGGAAGAAATCTATAAGGATTGGAAATCAGAGAAGTACCAATACTACTGGAAAGATTTAGATCTGAAGTATGTGCCTTTCACCAGAAAATATCGCGCGGCCAAAGGTTGACGCATTTTCCACCCTAAAGGGAAAAAATCATCAAGGAGAAACCGTGAAGATCACACAGATCGAAACCATCCGTGTCGAAGACCAGCCACATAACATCTGGGTCCATGTTCACACCGATTCCGGTATCGTCGGTTTGGGGGAGACCTTCTATGCCCCATCGGTAGTTCAAGCGGCGATTCACGACTTTTTCGGTCCACTTCTCATTGGCCGTGATCCATTCGAGATTGAGCGTCACTGGGAGGCGATGTTCCGCCTGTCCGATCATGCCGGGTACGGCGGCGCAGAGATGCGGGCGATTTCGGCACTCGATATCGCTCTCTGGGACATCAAGGGTCAAGCGGTTGGCTTGCCAGTCTACGAGCTCCTCGGCGGTGCAGTTCGTAAGCGCATCCGTGTCTACGCCACCGGGATGCCCTATGAAGGTGCGGGCGAGGCAGCAAAGCAGCTGCTTGATGAAGGCATCACCGCAATTAAGGGCGGACCTACCATCGCACTAGCGATTGCGAGCGACGGTCAGTTTCTCTCTCCAAAGGACCTCGACCGGGCACTCAAGCCAATCCGCGAGATCCGGGATACGGTTGGCATGGAAATGCAGATTGCCAATGACGCTCACGGCAAGTGGACGCTGCCCGTAGCGATTCGGATTGCACAGGCGATGGAGCCGTACGACATGATGTGGCAGGAAGATCTGATGCCGCTGCTCAACCCGGAAGCCCTCTTGCGACTCCAAGAAGCCACGAAAGCACCAGTCTGCATTTCCGAACGTCTCCTCAGCCGGTGGCAGCTTCGACTGTTCATTGAGAACGGTTCCGCGCGTATCGTTATGCCGGATTTAATCTGGACCGGCGGTGTTTCGGAGACACACAAGGTTGCCATCCTTGCCTCGGCGCATCAGGTGCCATTTGCACCGCACGACGCCACGGGACCCGTGAACATCTTTGCCTGTTCCCACATCTGCATGAGCTCTGCAAACGCTATGATACAGGAGCATGTGCCCGATTTCTACAAGGGTTGGTACAACGACTTCGTTGACCCGAACCTAGACATCCGTGATGGCTTCCTCCACGCCCCGCAACGACCGGGGATCGGCACACGGTTGAAGCCTGAAGTTCGAGAGCGATCGGACGCCGTTGTGACCGTGAGCGACGAACCGGGTCAAAGCACCATCGACCATTGGGGACCAACGTCGGTACGCAGCGAGGAGACGGAGGCTGAAGTTCAACGGCTGCGGGAGGAACGCCTTCCACAGTCTACATCATGAGTTCATGTTAAGCAATTTATCATGTTTTACGCAAAGGGAATTTAATCATGAATATTAGAACGAATAAGTTGAAGCAAAAATTAGCAGCCGGTGGATTAGTGTTAAGTGGCGGTGTGCGCCTCCCAGAACCGGGGCTTGTTGAAGTCATGGGATATGCCGGCGTTGATTATGTTCTGATTGACGCAGAGCACGGCTCTATGGGTTGGACGGAGATAGAGCGGATGGTTCTTGCTGCCTACGCTGCGGATACCACACCGATTGTTCGCGTCCACGAGAACGATGAAGCGAGGATTATGCGCGCGCTCGATCTTGGCGCAATGGGGGTGCTTGTCCCGCATATCCGCAGCGCAGAGGAAGCGCAGCATGTGGTGGACGGTGCGTTCTACCCGCCGCAGGGCAAACGCGGTGTGGGACCAAGTCGAGGTATCAAGTTTGGAGCGGTGTCGTCGGCAGACTATTATGCGAACATCAACAACGAGGTTTCGGTGTCATTGATGATCGAAGATGCCGAAGCAATTGACAATATCGACGAAATTGTGGAGGTCGAAGGCATTGATGTTCTGAATGTAGGAACAAGTGACTTGGCGGCTTCGTTGGGTGTACCGGGACAGCCTTTGCACCCGAAAGTTGCCGAAGCCTCTGAGAAGGTGCTCGCTGCTGCAGCGCGAAAGGGCATCGCTGTCGGCTATCCGACCCGCAGCCTAGAAGACGGAGTCCAAGCAGTAAAGCGTGGGTTCCGCGTACTGTCTTGCGGTAACGCAGCACCGCTGCTGTTTGAAGCTGTCCAACAGAAGTTAGAGGTATTGCGAAGCGCACAGTAACTCGGCTAGAAAGGCAAAAAAGTTATGGAATATGTGAACTTTGGAAACGCTGGCGTTCAAGTGAGTCAATTGGCACTTGGTTTAGGGTTCAGAGGACAGGGTGATGAAGCCGAAGCACAGAGGGTTATCGAACACACAATTGATCAGGGGATTAACCTGATTGACTGCGCCAACGTATACGGAACAATGGACGATCGTGCCAACATCGGTCGTTCAGAAGTTATTCTGGGGAAAGCACTGAAGGGCAAACGCGATGATGTTGTGATTACCTCAAAGGTTGCTAGCCAAATAGGCGATGGCCCAAACGACATAGGGCTATCTAGATACCACATCATGCGCGAGGTCGAAAAATCGCTGACTCGCTTGGACACAGACCACATTGATGTCTACCTTGTCCATATGTTCGATGAATCCACTCCGCTTGAGGAGACTATTCGTGCATTGGATGACTTGGTTCGCTCAGGTAAAGTGCGCTACGTCGGATGTTGCAACTATGCGGCATGGCAGGTCTGTAAAGGCTTGTGGGTCGCGGATCGGTACAATGCAACGCCGTATATGTGCGTCCAGAATCAGTACAATCTGCTGACCCGGCAGCTTGAGGGCGAAATGTTCGCGCTTGTGCGGGATCAAGGATTGGGGGTCATGGTATACAGTCCGTTAGCGGTGGGGCTTTTAAGCGGCATATATTCACCAGATCGCCCTGCACCGGAAGGAACTCTCTGGGCAACGCGGCTGCGGGATCAATTTCCAGCAGCAGTACAAGGGGCTGCGAGTCAGGTTATATCGACCGTGATTAAACTTGCGGGAGAATTGGGGATGACGCCTGCACAATTAGCACTTGCTTGGGTACTATCTCACCCAGAAATCACAGTTGCAATCACCGGTGGGGACACAATCGAGCACCTGAACGATAACATCGGTGCGGTTGGCCGGACACTCGACGACTCGGTGCGAGAAACACTCGACGCTGTTTCAGATCCGTTCAGGTTCACAGCCGGGTAGGATTTTTGTGGCGACATTCAAGGAGAAGATTCTTGAAAACTTCCATTTGTCATAAATAGGACTTACGCAGCTGAACGGTCAAAGCCCTGTAGTTCGGCGATTCATCGCCGCTAGACACCGTCCCCAACGCCCGATGAATCGGGCAACTACAATCTAGAGTGCGTAAGTCCTGATAAACTCTCAATAGTGTGTGATCGGAAATTATGGACTCAACGAAAAGTAAAATTGAACCTATCTGGACAACGATAGACGAAAAAACCAGATATCCCATCTATATCGGAACCGATATTATTCCTGAATTTGGGGACATTTTTAAGGAACATCTGCCGCATTGCTCCCAAGCGTTATTGGTGACCAATCAAACCATTGAAGAAGTTCATGCCGCTAAAATCTCTCAGATTTCTGAGAGCCTCGCAAATCTGGGAGTAGACCTGATCGTCGAAGCGATCCCAGAAGGAGAAAGAACAAAATCCTATTGGGGGCTTGGGATGCTGTACGATTTTTTCGCGGAGCATCAGTTGGATAGACAATCCGTGATTATCGCAATGGGCGGCGGCGTTATCGGCGATCTGACTGGGTTTGCTGCGAGTACGTTTTTGCGTGGGCTTCCATTGGTTCATATACCCACCACGCTCATCGCTCAGGCCGATAGTAGCCTTGGCGGGAAGGTTGCCATTAATCTGGCTAGAGTTAAAAATATAGTCGGCGGATTTTATCATCCAAAAACGATCTTCATCGATGTCAGCTTTCTGCAAACGCTCAACTTGCGAGAGTTACGGGCGGGTCTAGCAGAGGTGGTTAAGTACGCTGTGATTATGGACGGTGAGCTATTTAACTATCTAGAGGCTAACGTAGAAAACATAATCGCGAAAGATCCTGATGTGTTAGAAAAGCTGGTTAGAAGATGTTGTGAACATAAAATTGCGGTTGTGGAGGCGGATCCGGAAGAACGGACGGATCGCCGGGCTATCCTAAACTATGGGCACACCATTGGACATGCCTTGGAATCGCTTTATCACAGATATTTACACGGCGAAGCGGTTTCCGTGGGCATGGTTGCTGCCTCACACCTTGCTGTCAAAACAGAGATTCTACCTCCCGCAGATGCTGAGAGACAATCGAAATTATTATCTAGGATTGGCTTGCCGACCGATGCGTTAGGCGTTTCGATAGATCCACTGCTCCAACCGATGTTACATGACAAAAAACGGCGGGGGGACACTTTACGATTTGTGCTGCCGACGAAAATTGGGGATATAACCATAAAGGACGTACCCAAAACGGATCTCCCGGATTTACTTCAATGCTTGGTGGAAAAACAGATCTTTAGTCCGTCAGAAGATGCTCCTGCTGCCGGTGAGGGATAGTTATAGATTTATATTGCAATACTTAATGGATTTTCAATACCCAGCGGTTTGGGTTGAAATATTAGGAGAGAATCCTAAAAACTCTACACTCAGAAATGGAGAAATCTAATGAGTGAAAGCACACAAAATAGTTTTGATCTGTTACTCAAAGGTGGTCACGTCATTGACCCTAAGAACAACATCGATCAGGCGATGGATGTTGGGATTGCGGATGGGAAGATCGCCCGCGTGGCGGAGAACATTCCGGAAGCCGAAGGAGAAAAGGTTGTCCATGTTGATGGACTTTATGTCACGCCCGGCTTACTAGATATACATGTCCATGCCTACGCTGGCACCGGTCAGCGAAACGCCTACTGTGGGGACAATTCCCTATACCCCGATGGATACAATTTTCGCACAGGTGTGACCACGGTTCTCGATGTTGGGAGTTCAGGCTGGCGAAACTTTCCCGATTTCAAAGACCGCGTCATTGACCGGTCGAAGACCCGCGTATTTGCACTGCTCAACATCGTGGGACACGGCATGGGTGGTGGTGCCATCGAGCAGAATATACCGGATATGGAACCCGAAGCAACGGCGAAAGTCGCTGAACGCTATCCCGATACTGTTGTGGGAATTAAGACCGCGCACTACGGAGGGCCTGAGTGGCTCGGAGTTGACCGCGCTGTGGAAGCCGGGCGATTGGTGAACTTGCCAGCCATGATTGATTTCGGCTCATTTCGTCCGGAGCGTCCTTATCCAGAAATGATACTTGAGCATATCCGTCCCGGCGACATCAGCACTCACATGTACCAAGCCGCGATACCGATGTTCGATAAGAAGGGGAAGTTGCAGCCGTACTTCGCGGAAGCTCGTGAGCGCGGAGTCAAGTTTGATGTGGGACACGGTGCTGGAAGTTTCGTGTGGAACCATGCAATACCTGCCATCGAACAGGGGTGGATACCGGATTCGATTTCGACAGACCTTCACGTCAGCAGCATGAACGCCGGGATGAAAGATATGGCAACGACGATGTCAAAGATTCTGAATCTAGGTATTTCTCTGTCTGATGTCATCAAAATGTCAACGATTACCCCGGCACAGATGATTAACCGTCCACAGTATGGTCACTTAAGTGTTGGAGCGGTAGCGGATGTCGCCGCGCTCAAATTAAATGAGGGCGAATTTGGGTTTCTAGATGTTAGAAGGGCACTCTTCGTGGGGAATCAGAAGCTAGAGTGTGAGTTGACGTTGATTGATGGACAGGTCGAGTGGGATCTGAACGGACGCGCTGGTATGGATTGGCAGGAGTATTATGCAACGGCGTAGGTGTATCAAGTAACTCTCTCGCTAAAAAATCGACTGTTGATAGGTAGTGATGGGAGTTGCTAGGTAAACTTGTTTACCTAGCAACCCCTGACGCAGACTTGACTCCTGAACCTAACTTCCGGTGAAGGCACTTTTCCGTTCAATAATGTATTCCGTCAGTGGACTGGGGTTCGCCTGAATCCGCACGTTGACTACCGCCGGTCCGTCCGAGGCAAGAGCACGTTCGAGTGCCCCGCGCAGTTGATGTGCCTCCTCGACATATTCGCCGTGGGCACCGAGTGCCTCTGCCATCTTGTCGTAGCGTGAGGGCAGCAGCTCAGTTGCCACACTTTTTCCGAAGAGTTGTACCTGCTGATGATAGTCTATCCCCCAAACGCTATCATTTCCAATCACGATGACTACAGGCAAGTTGTGCCGCACGGCGGTGTCCAACTCCATGGCACTGAACCCAAAGGCACCATCTCCGGTGAGAACAACCACTTTGGATTGAGGGAGTGCGACCTGAGCACCTACGCCGTAGGATACGCCCCATCCTATCATTCCGAGCGTGCTATTGGTAAACCAACGTCTAGGACGGGGACTGGGATAGTAGGGGGTTCCATAGAAGGAGAAGTCGCTGCCCTCAAAGATTAAACAGTCATTCTCATCTAGAAGGGAGCGCAGATGCTTGTGAATGGACATTGCGTGTAACGGGGTGGAGGTCGCTGCCAGGCTGTCCAAATCTTGCTCTTGGGCATCGCGGGTGGATCTGAGTTCTTCAACGATTGGCTGCTCGTTCCACCGATACCCCTCGGCTTCCTGCGCCAACTGCTGCACCACCGCACCGACATCTCCTAAAATACCGACATCCACGCCGCGTGAGATGCCAATCTGGTCGGCTGACGGATCCACTTGGATAATGCGTACGTCAGCGGCGAGCGTTGATGGTCCCCCGAAGGAGATCGTAAAGTCTAATTTCTTACCAAGAAGCAGCACAACGTCTGCTTCATCCAAGCGGCGTGAAACAAGGTTGACCCGTCCGTCCGCAAATCCGAAACAGTAGGGATGGGTATCGGAAACAAGTCCACGGGCAATCTCCTCGGTAAACAGCGGAAGCTGCGTCGTTTCTAGGAACTGCTGCAAATCCTCTCGATTTACGGAGTCAGTTGCATTTCCCGCTAGCACCATAGGTCTTTGCGCGCCTTGAAGCAATTCTATCGCTTCCCTTACAAGGGCTGGATCACCCATAACTTGACCGGAGCGACGGTATACTTCGGGTGGGCTGAAATGTACCCGGCTCGTGTCCACTTCAGCACTTTGGACATCTACGGGGATGGTCAGGTGAATGGGACCGCGTCTGCCCGCTAAGGCGGTGCGGAAAGCGCGTGCGAAATACTCTGGGATCCGGTACGGATCGGAGATAAACCATGACCCTTTCGTAATCGGTTTTGCCATCCCAACCTGATCAATCTCTTGTTGCGCGATTCCCTGTCCCAGTTGGTTTTGAGCTGCGCAACCTGTGATGTTGATGACCGGCGATTCCATGTGATATGCCAATGCCAGACCCGGAATGGCGTTTACATGTCCCGGCGAAGTAAACATTGATATTCCGGGGGAGCCGGTGATCCGTGCCCAAGCATTTGCCATGTCCACCGCAGCCTGTTCGTGACGGGTATCAAGGAACTTGAAGCCCTCCTCCGCCATAACGTCCATCAGATGCAGCGTGTGATCTCCTGCTAGGGTAAAGATCTGATCTATTCCTTCCGCCTGCAATGCTTGGACGATAAGGTGCGAACCTGTTACCTTCATAAATTTCTCCTTGTACGACCTGACTTTGAAAAGGTGCTAAACCTCCACCCTCACCGCCCGACCAGATTCCCCCGACTCAATGACAGCGTTCAAAGTAGCGAGGACCGGCAGGTTGTTACGACCACTAGTTTCCGGTTCGGGTCCGCCGTTTACCCAGTCGACAAACGTGATAGCAACGTGCTGGTCAAGTTGACGTGAGCCAGTGAAGTCCGGATCAATTTCTACCTCACTCAATCCTGCCCCCCGGTCTGTCCCAATAAGCAAAGTTTCCGGACCACCGAAACCTCGTGGACTGTGTAAGACAACTGCGCCATGCTCACATTCGGCACGGAATTCACCGGTGTTCACACGGGCATCAGAGGTAGATACGGTCACGAAACGGGCACCATTATCGAAGGTAATTTCGGCGGTGGCGGTGGATTCGCGATTCCAAGTCGTTTCCGGCGGTCGATAAGAATGACCAAACACCTCCACCACGCGTCGGTTCACCATCGCAATTAGCGAATCAATTTCGTGGACGGTCATCTGCCAGAGTTGCGAGTGCTCGGAATCAGGATACTCCCCACCACGGGCTTTGTAGGTGAACATGTGTCCGGCCTGCGGCTCGCCATAAGCCCCTTCGGTCATCAAACGTCGTACCGTGCGCTGTCCGGGCAGGTATCGCCACTGTTGTGTTACAACGATTTTTAGCCCGCGAGCCTCCGCCATCTCGGTCAGTCGCTGGGCGGGTGCTAGTTCCAGCGTAAACGGCTTCTCCACCATGACGTGCTTATCGGCTTCGATTGCAGTCTCAACCAGTTCATCGTGCGTACGCGCCCAAGTGGCGACAACAACACCGTCACAACCCGATTGTTTCAGTGCTTCGGGGTATGAAGTGTAGGCAAGATGGTCTGGTAGTTCGAGATCGTGAATGGCAGCTTTGAGTCGTTGTTCATCAATATCGACCAAGCCGACCAATTCAAACTTGTCGGGGCGTGCCAGAAAGCTGCGGGCATGGGACTTTCCTCTACCACTGCCCACAACAATCATGCGCAGTGGGTCCCCTGTTTCGATGCGGTTTTCTGTCGCTTTGATTGATTCTTGGCTCATAATAATCCATCCAATATTCGACTCCACAAATCTTGGGAGGGAGTTGTGAGGTATCAAGCACGCTGAAGACTCTGTCCCAACTACTCTTCCAGCACTTGGATGCTTGCACACGGAAAGACAGCGACTTGCGCGTTCTGAGGCACCTTCTCCGCAAGCATATTAACAAGCATATTCCATTCACGGAATAAGATGTCGTTGGAGTGCTTCTTGTAAAACTCATCAACGGGGAAATGCTTCGACCAAACAAGGTTCTGATCCGGCGTTCCGATTTTCGGTGTGGGTAACGCCATCGGGGGTATCTCCGCTCTCTGCTTGAGGAAACGGGCATAGTCTATCTGATCAAAAAGTCCGTGATAGCAGATGCCGTCGCTTGCGGGATTAAGGGCAATCGTGTAAGCGTCATTAAAATACTGCCGTGCCCAGAATGTTTTGCCTGTTTGGATCGGATCCGAGTCGAGTGGGTAACAGTTTAACACAATCACATCTGTTTTTTGGCGAACTGCATCTGGAATCTGTGTCCCGTAGGTTTCTAGCGCAAAATGGGCACCGGCTCGGTGCGCCTTCACAAAACCTCCGACAAATAGCCCCGCTACTTCGCGCCTACTGTTGATAACAACGTTCACAATGACATCCAATCCGAGCACTCTGGCAACCGCTTCCGCAGCGTCCCGGTGGTCGGGCTCATCGCCCTGCCTTTCAATGACCGCATGACCTCGTCCGGGATGGAAGTTGTGAAAGTAAAACATCGTCGCAAAACCCGATACGCCGGGAACAATCAACTTTGCTCCACCGCCGAATCCGACCGAGCTATGCGGGTAAATACCGCCCAAGCAGATCTTGAAGTCAGCATCTGCCACGACTCGGTTGGTATAAATCGGCAAGCCGCTGTCAAGGCTTCCCAATGCCCGGAGATCTCCGCTCATAAAGTCGTGGTTCGTTACTTCGTAAGCTGCAGCGATATCGGCACCGACTTTCTTCGCAACCTCATCATCCGTGAGGGGACGATGTGAACCGCCACCAACAACAAAGCGGATTTCGCTTTGGGGGATGCCCGCTTGGGTAAGTTCGCGGAGTAGGAAAGGGATAACCGTTGCTGCCGGCGTGGGTCGGCTTAGATCGTCAACGATGATGGCAGCACTGCTTTTGCCACGCGCCATTTCTGCGATACGTGGTGTGCCGATGGGTTGACCGAATGCAGCCTCGATCGCTGCGTCCGACAGCTTGGGTGCGTCCTTGGGAGCAACCATTGTGACTTCCCAATTCTCAGGAAACGCCAGTGTAATATCTTCGTCACCATACCAAGCGCGAGAGTACATTTTAGCATAGTTTTTTGACATACAGACCTCCACCTAATACGTGATGCGTAAAAGAAACCGCAGAGATACAAAGAACACAGAGAAAGGTAAATTATTTTCTTAGTCGCTCTGCGTCCTCTGCGACTCGGTGGTCGGTTTTTGACCCCTTACTCGTTACGTATTATTCCTTATTTTTTTCGATTGTATTGAGTTAGTCCGCAGAATCTCCTCGTTGTCCTTGATAGTGCAAGGCAGCGCGGATAAAGTTACGGAACAGTGGATGCGGCTCAAGCGGCTTGGATTGAAATTCGGGGTGGAATTGCGAACCGACCATCCACGGGTGATCAACAACTTCAGTGATTTCAACCAGATTCTCGTCAGGCGATACCCCACTAAAACACAATCCTTGGGATTCGAGGGCTTCCCGATAACCGTTGTTCAACTCATAGCGATGGCGGTGTCGTTCTAAGATGATCGGTTGCTGATACGCTTCATAGCTTTTTGTGTTTTCCTTGAGAACGCACGGATAGAGCCCAAGCCGCATTGTGCCGCCGAGTTCGGTCTTTTCTCGTTGATCTAACATCAAATCAATTACTGGATGGGGTGTTTTCTCGTCAAACTCGGAGCTGTTTGCGCCTTTCAGTTTTGCGATGTGTCGTGCAACGTCAATCACCATGCACTGCATACCGAGACATAGCCCAAAATATGGAATCTTCTGCTCCCGTGCATAGCGTGATGCGACAATCATCCCTTCAATGCCACGGTAGCCAAATCCACCGGGAACGAGGATTCCGTCAACTCCCTCGAACTGCTCATCCAAGTTTTGATTTTCACTTTCAATCCATTTGACATCTACAGCTGAATCGTTGGCAATTCCACCGTGCTTGAGTGCTTCCTTCACACTGAGATAGGTATCAGATCCCTGAACATATTTGCCGACAATTGCTATCTGAGTCCGGTGTTTGGGCTGTTTCAGTTTATCAACCATCTTTGCCCACTCAACACCATTGGACGGACGCTCTTCCAACCCAAGTCTCTTTATCACTAGATGTGCCATGCCTTGCCGCTCAAAGTTCAGTGGAATTTCATCAACCAAATCGGTGTCAAGTCCTTCAACGATGTACTCCTGCTGAAGCCCACAGAGAAGTGAGATTTTCTGCCGTATTCCCTCTCCCATCGGTTGACTTGTGCGGCAAATCAGGAGATCGGGTTGGATACCATACTCTTGTAGTGTACGGATGCTATGTTGGGTCGGTTTGCTCTTGCTTTCTCCGTTGGGAAGGGTATAAATCAGCGAGACATGAATGAACAGCGTATTCTCGCGACCAATCTCCACTGCCATCTGTCGGATCGCCTCCACAAACGGAGGGGTCTCAAAATCCCCAATGGTCCCGCCGATCTCCGTAATCACCACTTCGGCATCGCTATCGCGCCCCAGTTGGTAGATGCGCTCTTTGATCTCATCGGTGAGATGCGGAATCAGTTGCACGGTCCCACCCAGATAATCTCCACGTCGTTCCTTTGCAATCACTTCGCTATAGACCGAACCCGAGGTAATATAAGAGTTTCGATTGAGATTGAGGCCCAGAAATCGCTCGTAATTGCCGAGATCGAGATCGGTTTCGGTGCCATCCTGCGTCACAAATACCTCACCGTGTTCAAACGGATTCATCGTACCGGCATCTACGTTGAGGTAAGGGTCAATTTTGACAACGATCACACGGAATCCTCGATCGACCAGCAAGCGACCGAGCGATGCAGTTGTTATTCCCTTTCCGATGCCAGAGATTACACCGCCAGTTACAAAGATGTACTTTGTCATCTCGATAGCAACTCCTTCTATCGGTTAAATATGCGAGTTATGCCTTGCGTGCCTCGTATCGTGTAAAACACAAAGTGAAAAATCATATCAAATACGGTTCATACCGACAAAAACTTTACAGATCCTTTATCTATCTGTTGTCTCTGAATTTCCGTTCCCCTTCTTAATCCACCAACCTAACGACATCTGTTCAATCACGCCCGATTTTTTCCAACCCTTAAACTGCCCTTGCATTTCTGCCCATCGTCCTCGGTCAAACAGGACAATCCCGTGGTTCAGGGATTCCAATAAGGTCAGATGAAAGTTCTCGAACATCAAATCGAGTTCGGATTGGCTGTAGGCAAAAATATCGATTGGAGCAGAGGTGAGCAGGGAATAGTCATAAAGGCGATCTATGAAGCGTTTTCCATCATCAATACACAGCCCGATTAGAATATCATAATCGCTACCGACTGACCAGTTGCCTTTCGCCATGGAGCCATACAGCACGGTCAGTTACCCCACCCTGAAGGGTTGGGGCTTGTTGCCCGTTTCCCCGGGATTTACAAGGTTCTGCGCTTCTTTCCTCTTTTGAGGTGTTTCAGGGGTGTTTGTTACCACCACACCTCCACGCAAGGCTACAGCAGCCTTTTTGATATTTATCGCGGCATTATGGTCTCGGTCCAACACCAATCCACAATCATTGCAACAATGGACGCGGACTGATAGAGATTTCTTAACAATAGAATCACAACCTGAACATTTTTGAGAAGTATACTTGGGATTAACTTTCGTCAACTGTTTGCCAGCGTTTTCAGCTTTGCTTTGTAGTATCAATCGAAAGTTACCCCAACCCGCGTCTGATATGCTCTTTGAAAGGTGAGGGTGCTGCACCATGTTACAGATTTTCAAATCCTCAACGGCAACTTCCTCACATTGTGAGAAAAGCCGATGTGCCGTTTTATAGTGAAAATCTCTACGTTGATTCGCAATATGTTCATGGACATTAGCAACGTGTTCACACTGTTTATTATATCGCTTGCTACCTTTTTCACGACGAGATAATACCCGTTGGGATTTGCCAAGTTTTTGTTCGGAGGTGCGAAAATAGCGTGGGTTCCGAATCTTATCGCCATCTGAAGTGGTCACAAACGATTCAAGTCCAACGTCTATACCAACGGTTGTCTCAACACCAACTTCAGGGGTATCAGGGACTTCAACAGCGATATTTGCATACCAACCACTCGCTTTACGTTGTATCGTTAGATTCTTAATCTTCCCATCAGGTAGAGGACGGTGATACCGAATTTTGATATGACCTAACTTAGGCACAACAACACGTGCCACCCGCTTTCGGATATTGCGTATCAATCGCTTCGACAGGTGACTAAAAGTCATTGACCTATACCGGCGTTCACCTTTGAAGCGTGGAAAACCCGGTGCCTCGCCTCTTTTTACCCGACCAAAGAAAACTTGGTACGCTTTGTCCAAACGGCGAAGGGCATCTTGCAAGACATCACTGTGTAGCGAAGCAAACGGAGCGGATTCTTGTTTCAAATCTGGCAACGCATCTGCTTGAGTCACCCAAGAAACAGATTCACCCGTTGTGCTATATACAGTCTTCCGCCATGCGAGGGCTTGATTGTATAGGTTGCGTAGTATTTCAAGCCATGCAAACAGTTTTTTCGTTTGCTTGATAGTCGGATATATCCGATATTGATAGGTTTTAATCATTGGGATTGTCTTTCTGTCTTGCCCTTCTGTTTGAGGGCTCGATCTACGAATTCCCACAACTTCTCAACGTGCGGTCGGTTGGATAATAGTTCTCGCAAACCTGAGCACCTCCTCAGCATCTTGAACCGCTTGATTTGCATCTTAATTGGATACACGCATTGATAAGAGTTTTATCCACTTATTTATGTTACTTGCGTGATTTCAAAATTTCAAGCACCCGCTCCAAATCAGCGGGCACATCAACCCCAATCAACAAATGTTCTGTTTCAACAACACGGATGCGGATGCCGTGTTCAAGGAAGCGCAACTGCTCAAGTCCCTCAGCACTCTCGTAAGGAGTTCTCTCCCATTGGGTAAACTCAAGGAGTCGCTCCCGGCGATAAGTGTACAGTCCTACATGCCGATAGTTCGGGTGAGGTTGTAGCCAGCGATTCGAGAGATTGCCCGGGATTGAAGCTCTGGAAAAATACAACGCAAAGCCTTGGAGGTCAGTCACAACTTTAACGATATTGGGATCTCGGTAATCCGCTTCGTTTTCGACCCGCTGTTTCAATGTGCTGACTTCCACACTAGGGTCGTCGAGAAACGGTTGAATCATCTGATCGATGACCACCGGTTCCAGCAACGGCTCATCACCCTGAATATTTGCCACAACATCGCAATCGAGTGTTTCGGCAACAATTGCAACCCTTTCAGTGCCTGTGGGACAATCCGGCGATGTCATGACCACCTGTCCACCGAAGCCGACAACCACATCGTAGATTCGCTGGTCATCAGTCGCAACGATAACGGCATCCAACGTTTTGGCACGAGCTGCTCGCTCATAGACGTGCTGCACCATCGGTTTACCGAGGATATCTACCAACGCCTTGCCCTGAAATCGACTTGACGCATAGCGAGCAGGAATAACTCCAACGATTCTCACGATTCTGAATTCTCCTTGGCGTTTACGTGCTTCAGGGTCTACCGCTACAGGTTCATCTCTAACTTGATAAAACTTTATCACAGGTTGGCTATTTGTGCAATGAAAAACATTAGAAATTTCAGGACAGAGAAGCCTTTACCACGGATGCCCAATATGCTATAATACTGAAATCAGCTATGAGTCCCGAAATCCCCATCAGAAAGGTTAGCTATGGGTATACAGTTTTTCGTTGTTTTTATACTTTCAATTGCTTTTTTATCAATGGGCGTTACAGGGTGGCAAGGCTTTGTTTCGGTTTCGTGGGGGGACGGGATGCTTAAATTAGATTTTACAGCAAACTACTTCGCCATCTTTCAATGCGTTGTTAGCTTTTTGCTGTTTCTAATCAGCTTATATCTGATGGGCTTTTTTCTCTATCTCGAAGAACGGGAAAGTGGGCGGATTATGAAAAATATCAAAAGTTTCGTAAAACTCAGGGAATATCTTGAATTGAGGGGACGCCCGAAAGAGTAGAGGACACTATGCTTAAAAATGATCTCCTCCTCCGTGCCGCTCGGCGGGTGCCGGTAGAGCGGGTTCCGGTATGGATGATGCGCCAAGCCGGTCGTTCAGATCCGGCGTATCGTGCACTCAGAGAAAAAATCAATCTCCCATTAGAACGGTTATTTCGGACGATACCGTGCTCATTCAGCGATCAAGAGATTGAATGGGCGATTGAAATTTCTCTTTTACCCAAGCGCATTGGGGTTGATGCAATCATTGTGTACAAGGATATTCTCACGCCGCTCTGCCCGATGGGAGTGCACTTCCGATTTGACCCCGGCCCCGTCTTAGACGTCCCTATTCGGACTCAAGCCCAGATCGGGGCGTTACAACCCCTTGACGACTCCGCTTCACAGATGGCGTTTACCGGAAAGATTATCAGCGGGCTGCGTCAGGTATTGGAGGGGGAATTGCCGCTAATCGGTTTTGCGGGATCGCCGCTGACCCTCGCTTTCTTTATGGTCGCAGGAACCAGCCCAATGGCAGCTAGTGGGGGAATTTCAAACGCGGCGCGTACTGTTTTTCAGATGATGGACGAGGAGCCGGGGCTATTTCACGAACTGCTGCAACGTTTGACGCAGATGACGATTAATTATCTCAACTACCAAATTTCGGTGGGTGCACAGGTTGTGCAGCTGTTTGAATCCATCGCTGATCAGATTGATCTGCCAAGATATCAAACCTTTGTCCAACCGTATCACGAACAGATCTTTGCGGCGTTAGATCCAAGCGCACCTTCCATCCTATTTGCCAAAGAGTGCCCCTACCTCTCACTGATGCTAGCAAGTGGTGCTGACGTTTTGAGCGTCGGAAAGTGTGTTGATCTAGCGGAAGCGCGGAAAGAAGCGAAGGGCAAAGTCGCCTTTCAAGGAAATGTGGACAATGCTATCCTGCGAGATGGAACATGTGATGATATTACCGCCGCTGTGAACAACTGTTTACAAGCGGGTGGAAAGGTCGGGCATATCCTCAACCTCAGTCACGGACTCCACCGGGACACACCGTTTGAAAATGTAAAGCACTTTGTGAAGGTTGCAAAAGAAGCATAAAACCAAGAGGTCAAAACTGTTGACGAAGAACACTAATCCTGAATGGGACTCAGGGAACAGCGCGTACGACAGCATTCTGCTCGTCGGATTCGGCGGACCAACTCCCGGTTGCTGTCGGCAGTACGACTCATGCCCTGGGGAGGCGCACTGCTTTGTCGAGGGAATCGTCGGGGATGCGCCATCGAATGCTGCGCGTGTGAAGGAAGTCGCAAACCACTATGTCAAACTCGGTGGATTTTCACCCTTTAATGAGCTGACATTTAAGCAGGCAGACGCGCTTGGGAACGCGCTCAGAAAACAAGGTGTTGATTCCCCTATCTATGTGGGGATGCGTAATTGGACGCCATATCTCCATGAAACGATTGCGAGGATGATTGAGCAGGAACACCGCAACGTCCTTGCTATTATCATGTCTGCCTATCGATCTAAAGCCAGTTGGGAGCGTTATCAGAACGATGTTATCACTGCGGTCGAAACGGTTAGTGATACAAAGCCAAGTATCTGCTATTTAGAAGGTCTGTGGCATCTGCACCCCGGCTTCATCAACGCCATTGCTGAACGCATCCGTAGCGTATGTAGCGGTCTTTCAGAATCGGATTTTACTAAGGCGGCATTGATTTTTACTGCTCACGCAATCCCCCAAGTTGCTGCAAAGACCTCCCCGTACCCCGAACAGTTTCGTCAAACCGCTTCAACTGTCGCAGCGGTTCTTGGAACAAATTTCGATATTGCTTACCAGAGTGCGCCCGATAACCCAACCGTGCCGTGGACGGGTCCCGACATTAACGACCTAATCCGAGAGAAAAGGGAGGCAGGCGTTCAGGATGTCATCGTCTCGCCGATTGGCTTCCTCTGCGATCATGTCGAAGTGCTTTACGATCTCGATTTGGAAGCTAGAGCGACCGCCGAGGCGTGTGATATGAATTTCATTCGCGCTGGTACTGTTGGCGAGCACCCCGAATTTATCAATATGTTGGCAAACCTCGCCTACAAGGAATTTCAAACGGTGAGATAAACGCCAAACCAATATGCGCTGTAGGCAAAAACAGAAGAGGAGGAGCAAGACATGTCATCGTTCACAGAAACCATCAAAGTTGATAATCAAGATATGGAACTTTACGTCTCTATGCCCGATGGTACGGGACCCTTTCCCGCCGTGGTGGTTGCCCAGCACGCCGGCGGCGTTGATACGTTTATCTGCACGATGGCTGATAGGCTAGCGGAAGCTGGCTACGCTGCCGCTGCCCCAGATCTGTATCATCGATTGGGACCCGATGACCCACGGGGCCCACGGGAACTCATAGATGCGGAGATGATCGCAGATGTTCAAGCCACCGTAGCGTTTTTACAGAACCACAGTGCTGTCAATAGCGAGGCACTAGGTATCACCGGCTTCTGCATGGGAGGCAGAGTGGCATACTTGATGGCGGCAGCCCTCCCGCAGTTCAAAGCTGCTGAGGCTTACTACGGCGGCAACACCATGGTGGCTTTGGGAGAAGGCGGAACGTCCCCGTTTGAGCGCACTAGCGAAATTAATTGTCCACTGCTGTTCCACTTTGGTGAGGCAGATGGTAATCCATCCCCCGCAGATATGCAGACGCTCGACGCCGAATTAACACACCATAACAAGGCACACGAGTTCTATACATATCCCAACGCCGGACACGCCTTTATGGACTTCACCGGTGGGCGTCACCATGAGGCAGCAGCGATAGCTGCCTGGCCCCGGACGTTGGATTTCTTTGCTCGGCACCTAGGCAGCTAAAATAACCTAAGTTGCCACCTGTCATCCCGCTGGGGTAAAGAATGAAAGTGAGCTAAAAAAAGACGTTCATTTCTCTTTTTTCGCTTTTCTTGTTGCTTTGTAAATTTATAGCAGGACAAAAGGAACATTGACATGGATTTTGTGAAACTCACAGGGGCACAACGCCAATTTTTTGATGACAACGGCTATCTGGTTGTTCCAGATGTGCTATCGACGGAGATGATTGACAAACTCACTCAGGTCAGCGATCGACTAATCGAATCGTTTGATGCAAATGGGGCTTATGTTCAAAGACGTCCCGGTATCGTCCAGGAACCGGATTTTCATCCCCTGATGACCCAATCGCCGACGGTTCCCTTAGTTGCTCAACTGCTGTCCCCTAACATTCAACTGCATACAACAGCGATTATCTATAAGTCTCCAGAGCTGGCGGACGAAGAAGTTGTTAACCAACGAGGCTGGCATCGTGACAGCGGCCTTGCCGTAGATCTGCACCACAAAAACGTGCCGCGTGTCAGCATCAAAGTGGGATACTGCTTGACCGACTTTAAGCAATCACGTTCTGGCTTTACGCTCTTCGCGTCGGGTTCCCATCTGATAGATACCCCGTTGCCTATCCCAAAGGGAGAAGTGGACCCCGTCGGAACGATTGAGCTCCGCCTCAATGCCGGAGATGCTTTCCTTTTTGAAAATCGTCTTTTCCACACTTCTGCCCCGAACCTGACCGATCGTGTCTCAAAGGTGATAATCTTTGGCTACGCTTACCGCTGGATGGGCGGGTCACACAAAGCAATGAGCCTTGTCCAACCCGACGAGACTGTCTTAGCCCAAGTTGATGACGTTACCAAACAGTTGTTGGGAGGGACAAACGATGGTTTAATTGATTGGGCAAAACAGCATGATGGTTTCCCAGAGCCTACTCCGTGGGTAATGGAGGTCTGACATCGAAGTGCTAACAACTGAGAGGTGAAAATATGTCCGCAAAACTGACCGATGCACACCTTGAAGAACTGGAAGCAAAAGGCTACGTTATCGTTCCGGGCTATTATACAGGCGAAGCGTTGTGCGAAATGCAAGCCGCACAACGAAGGGCACTCCCCACATGGGACGAGGTGAAGGATGATCCACCGTCGAACCGAGCAATCCTTACCGATTTCCCACCGCCGGAGATAGCACTGCTGCGAGGTATTGTTGACCGGCGGGCGTGGGAGTTCGCACGAAAGTGGCTCAAGACAGAACATATTCATTTTCGTGCCGGCTGCATGATCGCCCGCTATCCCGGTTTCAAAGGGGGCGGTGTGGGAAGCGACGCTGCTGGTTTACATATCGACAACGGAAATAACTCCTTGCTGCCGCCCTCCGATGCATTGCGCGAGTTTGGTCAACTTGGCTTTTGGGTGCATCTCGAAGATGTCCATGAAGACCAAGCCCCACTGCGGCTGCTTGCCAAGGAGCACGGGCGCGACACGACCAAGTACGAACCGTTAATCTGCAAGGGTGGAACGCTGTGTATGTTCACCAATTACACCCTGCACTCTGCGAGCAATTATCTCCGTGAGGATGGTCAACGTTTCACGTGGGGATTTGGGATTGGCAGAGCCGATAATTATTGGGAAGGGTTTAAACACTATACGGACAAGGGAAAGCACCCCGTGTTTAGTCAGTTCATCGGAACACTTACAGCGAAAGAGCGTGAAGTTTTCCGCTTTCCATCGGCAGGGCATCCATACTACACACCGCAAACTTTGGCGGCTTTGGAGGAACAATATCCCGGTTGGAATGCCAATGGTGAATATTAGCCATATTTACTGATTCTTGCTTTGGTAGAGGTGCGTTAAGTAAACAAGTTTCCATACGTCAACACCAAAGGAAATATAACACGAAACCCTGTCGGTCGAGATTCACATCTTTATTTTGGAGAAACAACCGACGGCATCTTATACGAGGAGAATAGAATGAGTCAAAACGAGAGAGTACCCGCCGACCAATATCGCACGATAGTCACGCGACCTGATGACTTCGATGCGTTTTGGGATGACCTATCGGCACAGTCTGCGGAGATTCCGCTGAACGCAACGGTGGAGTTGGTGCCGCTACGAAGTACGCCAGAGATCGAAGTTTATGATGTACATTACGACAGTCTCGACGGTGTGCGCATCGCTGGCTGGTATGCCCTGCCGCGTGAAAGATCCGGTAAACTACCCGGCATCGTACAGCTGCCGGGCTACCTTCAAGACCCACCCATTCCGCGGGCATGGGCGGAGCAGGGTTACGCTGCCTTTGCTGCTGCCCCACGCGGGAAGATTCGTAGCAACCAACAGTTTAACCCCGGTTATCCGGGCTTGCTGACGCACAACATGGTTGACCGCAACACCTATACCTATCGTGGCTTTTATATTGATGCAGCCCGGACGATTGATTTCTTGCTTTCGCGTGATGAGGTGAATGCTGAGCGAATCGGTGTCACCGGCAGCAGTCAGGGTGGCGGATTGGCAATTTCCACAGCAGGGCTGCGCCCCGAAATCCGTGCCGCAGCGGCTGGTTGCCCGTATCTTTGCGGATATATGGATTCGATTGAGTTGACACACACCTACCCATACCAAGAAATCAGTGACTATCTGCGGCTTTATCCTGAGCGAAGAGAGGCGGTGCGTGACACACTAGCGTACTTCGACGGTATCAATTTCGGGCCTCGGATTACCTGTCCCATCATGGTCTATATCGGTTTGCAGGACAACGTTTGCCCGCCAGAAACAGGCTATGCTGCTTTTGACACTATCGCCTCCGAAGATAAGCAGATCTATCCCTACGACGGACATGGTCACGATGCCGGCAGTGTTCATCATAGTCCAATCCTAAATGATTTCTTCAAAACCCATCTACAAGATGGCTGACAAGCTGAAAGTGAGCTCTGTTTTTGCACACTTTCTCATTTTCATTATTCATCAGTTCCATCCCAAAGGAGTTAATTATGTCTAATACATCTCGACCAGAAGATTTTGACGCTTACTGGCAGCAGGTCTGTCGTGAACTGGAAGCCACACCTATCGCCCCCGAAGAGGAACATCTGCCGATCAGATCAACGGAGTTCTGCGAGTGCTACACGGTGCGTTTCACCGGCATCGGGCCCTATCGATTATTCGGCTACTTAAGTATTCCGCACGGGGACGGACCGTTCCCGACTCTGCTGCTTGGTCCAGCATATCGTAGTGTCGTGGATCCGCTGCCACAGGGGGACGCCAACGAAAAACGGGGGCGTTTCCTCGTTTTTTCAACCGCTGGACGTGGACAACGCAATGCCGATAAACCGTATGCAGGTTTATTTCCCGGCATGATGACCGAGGGAATTGACGCACCTGAGACCACTATTTTTCGTGGGTTCGTTGCGGATTGGTTGCGAGCTGTTGACTATCTGCTAACACGCCCAGAAGTGGATCGCTCCCGCCTTGCAGCGGTTAAGCAGGAAGGTATGCCACTATTGACAGCAGCACTTCGACCTGAGGTGACCCATGTTGTCGCTTCGCCGGGTAATTTTTACAACACCGGCAACCAAGCACCGGGTGAGGTTGAAGACTACCTCCGTTTATATCCAGAGAAGGAAGCACAGGTCAAGCGGACACTCTCCTATTTCGATCCATTTTTCTTTGCTCCTAACGTGCATGCGCGGACGCTGCTTTCGGGAAACCCAGAAACTGTCGCGCCACTGGTGGAAGCGTTAGCCGGTGAAACCGATGTCCGACAGACTGAGCGTTCCTCGTATAAAGACGGGATGTTTCAGGAGCGGTGGATCGCTGATCAATTTGGCTTTGAGGACATCATCATTCCCGCACACTGGCAGTAGCATAAGTGTATAGCCCCAAGGAGAAACAGGATGAAACGTCCAAAATGCAGTCGAATCCCTCAAACCACATATAGGTTTAGGGGGCATCTCGCTGATTATCTCGCTGGCGTTACGGAACAGTGGCTAAAGGCAGCACCTTTGGCAAACCCGGGGATGCTGGAAATCTTCCGAGATCGGGATCGTCAACCCCTGCGCGACATGGTGCCTTGGGCAGGGGAGTTCGCTGGCAAGTACCTGACCAGTGCCGTGCAGATCCTACGCCTCACCCAAGACGTAACTTTGAAGACCTTTATCCGGGGCTTTGTGAATCAGCTTGTCCAACTCCAAGACGCGGACGGTTATCTGGGACCTTGGCCCCAAGGCAGTCGGCTGACAGGCGAGGCACCCAACGTCGGAGGCAAAGCGGGAGATACTTGGGATGCTTGGGGACATTACCATATTATGCTGGGGCTAATCCTCTGGCATGAAGAAAGCGGTGATAAAAAGGCACTTGATAGCGCGGTTAAAATCGCAGACCTAATCTGTGAGAAGTTTTTGGGGAATACGCGCAACCGCTTGGTAGACACCGGCAGCACAGAGATGAACTTGGCAGTCGTCCACACCCTTTGCCTCCTCTACCGGAAAACGAAAACTGAACGGTATCTGGATATGGCACTTGAGATTGTCGATCAATTCGCCGCAGAGGGACCCGATGGACCCCTCGCTGGTGATTACCTTCGGAGCGGACTTGCCGGACGAGAATTTCACGAAACACCGAAGCCCAGATGGGAGAGTTTGCATCCGATTATGGGCATGGCAGAGCTCTACTGGATCACAGGGGAAGACCGGTATCGAACTGCCTTTGAGCAGATCTGGTGGAGTATCGTCAGGTTGGACCGGCACAATAACGGCGGTTTCTCATCCGGCGAAAAGGCGCAAGGAAATCCGTATCACCAAGGGGCAATCGAAACCTGTTGCACAATTGCTTGGATTGTCGCCAGTGTGGAGATGTTGCGCCTGACGGAAAGCTCTGTCGTCGCGGATGAGATCGAGTTATCGACCCTTAACTCGGTTACAGGATTGCATTCCCACACCGGACGGTGGGTGACCTACAACACGCCGATGGACGGTGTGCGCCGCGCTAGTGCTCATGACATTGTGTTCCAAGCACGGGAGGGTAGCCCTGAACTGAACTGCTGTAGTGTCAACGGTCCTCGTGGGTTGGGCATAGTTAGCGACTGGGCGTTGATGCGCTGTAGGGGTGGGTTGATACTTAACTGGTATGGTGCCTCTACCATGAAGGCTCGGCTGTCATCGGGCGTAACTGTCGAATTGGCGCAGGAAACGGAGTATCCCCGTACAGGGAAGATTGTGATCAACGTCTCGCCCTCACGCCCTGCACAGTTTGTTTTGAAATTGCGCATCCCCTACTGGTCTTCCAACACAGAAGTCAAACTGAACGGTGAGCATGTGAAATCGGTGCCGGCGGCGACCTACCTCGTACTGGATAGGGAATGGCAGGTTGGGGATAAGATCGAGCTTGAACTGGACATGTCGCTTCATTACTGGGTCGGTGAGAGAGAGTGTGAGGGAAAGGTTTCCATCTACCGGGGACCTATTCTGTTGACCTACGATCGACGCCTCAACACGATGGACCCCGATGAGATTCCCGCACTCAATGCCACGGCGATGAAAGGGCGGTTGATAAGCAATACAGATAGTTTACCAACTGTTGTGCGTGTGGAGTATACCGCTTCAGACGGAGGCAAGTTAAGGCTCTGTGACTTTGGCAGTGCAGGTGAAGGTGGATCTCCATATCGCTCATGGCTGCCGGTAGAGCAGATTGGGGTGACCCATTTTGCGTCGGATAATCCGCTGCGTAGCGGACGACCTTAATAACCTTTGGTGCTAGTTTAGAGAGCAAATTGTGCAATAGATAAAGGGACAAATCCATCGTCATCAACGGGTAATCCGTCCCATTGCACTAGCAAATTAAACATCGCCATTGTGAAAGCAAGTCGTGTCTTGAAATAGTCCCAACACCGATGCCCGACTTTCTTCAAATGGCAGACGCGGGTCAACATAGATAAAATAGTCTCTATCACCATCCTGTCGTTCCACTGTCCGCGTTTGCAGATACGCAAGTTGTCAGGGAACCAGTCCACTTTGGTAAACCCTTCATCAGCAAAGACAACCATCTGGTCACTGACGCCTTCAACTATGTGTTGGAACTGACTACCATCATAGACATTGGCAGTGTCACACTCCCAATCGACAATCTCCCCCAGATGGTTGACCAATATGCACAGTTTGCCTCCGACAATCCATCGTTGGTTGGATATACCTTTTTTGCCGATTTGTCGCTCAGACCGACCTTCTCGACGGGGGTGAATCAACTCAATACCATAAGTGTCAATCACGCCAATCAGTGACGGGGTTGCCATGAAAATATCGGTCAGATGCCTATGGCTGTTGAAAAGCCGGAACAAGCGAGTCCGTTTTGGTAAATGCGGGAACAACCCGGTGTAATTGCTTTCTATCCACCGATAAAAGGCACGATTGCCTACCCCTTTGAGCGAAAAAAGCAACGCAAGCGTAATAACTTCAGACGGATACAGTTTGGCTTGAGTATGCTTGTGATTTATATTGTCTTGTGTCAGTTTATCATCTACACAACAGAACAAGTCTGTGATAAAATCTATCGTGGTCATGAGTTTCGCTTTCCTCCCGTTAATTGAGATGGTTTGTCACCCCGATTAACGATACTAGTGAGGAAAACGACTCATGACCCATAAATTATACTAGCACCAGTGGTTAATAGCAATCGTATGCTAGCATAAACCCCATGAGAATACCTACCATTTTTCGACGCACATCCCAAATTAAAAAGAATGTGATCATTTCAGCCCCAACTCCGTAAGCATGTCAAAACTGAACCCAACAAAACCGAAGAAATATCTATGGTGGTGCAGTATTCTTCACATCATCAACGACGGTTACATCTCCAGTCTATCCATCCTACTTCCGTTCATCGCAGTAGATCTGAATCTCACCTACACCCAGTCTGGTCTCCTTAAAACCGCGAGCCACGGGGCAATCAGCGTAACTCAGATACCTGCCGGGATTTTGGCTGAACGACTCGGAGATATATTGATACTAGGTATAGGCACGACGTGGTTCAGTCTGAGTTACATGGGACTGATTTTGGCGTTCAGCTATCCCTTAGCACTGATCCTGATCTTTTCGTCCGGGGTAGGTGGTGGGGTATATCATCCGGTGGGGACTGCTCTCGTTTCAAATGTTTATCCGGCTGAAAAGACGGGACCGGCAATCAGCACGTTGAACTTTTTTGGCGATGTTGGAAAGGTGATTTTCCCAGCTTTGGCGGGAATTATGGTCATAAGGATTGGTTGGGGGGCAAGCTGCACGGTGTTAGGAACGATTGGGCTTGCAGCCTCTGTTTTATATCTCTTTTTCTTTCGAGCGGACATCGGTACAAAAAGGAAACAGACTACACCGAAGGTGGAAGTACAGAAAGATAGTCGTGCAAGGTGGCGGACATTTCAAGGTTGGGGCATAGCACAGCCGACCCAGTTTACGGTCTACTCCATCCTCGGACTTTTGGATAACGGTATTCGAGCTGCTGTTACGACGTTTCTGGCATTTTTGATCAAAATCCGCGTCGAATCGGGTGCTGTGGGCGGGTTGATGTCCTTGACGTTTTTCGGCGGTGCGTTGGGGAAACTACTGTGTGGGATGCCAATTCAGAAATTGGGCGTCAAAAAGATCATTCTGCTGACGGAGTTACTGATGATACTTGGCTGTTTTGCGCTGCCTTCAGTACCGTCAGGATGGATTCTTGTGCTGTTCCTGCCGTTGTTTGGGTTTATGTTAAATGGCACCTCTTCTGTAATCTATGTGGGAACTGCGCCAACGCTCAATTCGGAATTCCGTAGCCGAGGTTATGCGCTGCACTATACCCTAAGTTTTATCGCTTCTGCGGCTGCACCATACCTTGCGGGCTTTGTCGGCGACATTTATGATCTGAAAGCCATCTTTTATGCAAACGGTGCAGTGATGCTATTTGCGCTGCCGTTAGTCATGTTTTTGAAAGACGGGTTGCATTCTAGCAAAGAGCCCCACTAACGGAAGCGCAACGAAAACAGGTCTGCATCCTTCATTACAAAACGCAGACGAATTGGTGTCCCAGCCAATTTACTGACATCGCCGCCTCCCTCCCAACAAACGATTCGCTCCAATTCGTCACCAATAATCTCTGGACATTCGTCAAGGGTATAACCCGTAACGGGCACTCCACTCGCCTCCTGAACTTCAATGCGGAGACTACCAGCTGCGCTAGTGGAATAATTAATCTCCAATTCCTTCCCAGAAAACGTAAACGGCTTGGTCACCATTTCGCCGGCTGTGTAAGGCGCGTTCACCGAAGCAAAACCGTCAATTCGGAGGGTCATGCGATCAAGGTGTGCCGTTTGTTGGTCGTAATCTCTCTGGACATATAGGGACATCTCGCTCGCCCCGGTCTGTACAACCCCAAGCGCGGGATAGTTTGTCCGCGATGTCCAGTTGTTGTAACCGATTCCCGGACGGATGAAACTCTCCTTGAACGTGAAATCGTAGTGCGTTGTGCCCGCTCGCGTGGTCAGCAGGACTCCATCCGAGATATCTATTCCGCCGCCACTGACTGGATCCGGGCAGACCGCTGCTGACTGTGCTTCTGTCAATGCGGATCTATTGAAGTGGATGCGACCGGGGAGTGAAATGTAGATGTGAGGGGCGCGAAAATAGGGGTGCGTCTGATTGGTGTATAAATGCTGCGAGGGGATTGCACTGCCGGTGTCGCTGAAGGTCATTGGGATCTGTTCCATCCAGTTGAGAAAATCTGTTGATGTCGCCCGTGCTGTTGACCGAATACGAGCATCGCTGATCATGTGACGGGCGTAGAGGACATAGCAGCCCTCAACCTCCGACCAGAACATTGCGTTCTGAGAATCGAAGTTGTTTTCCAAAGCCATCGGGACAATGGGCTCCTCGCGCAACTTCGTCCAGCGGATACCGTCGGCGGACGTATAACCCACTAGATTGCTCGGTTGCTGTTGATCGCGGGCATTCGCTTTATATCGCTCGGCTTCGGGAACGCCCGGCCGTGTGTCGACAAACGTGCAGAACTGACCGTTGTGTCGCAGAATCGCGTTGTTCTTTGTTGACCCGTTAAGCTCAACGAGCCCAAGATCCGGTTTTGTCCAGTGGATGCCATCCCCGCTTTCCGCATAGCAGGTCGGGTGGGGTCTCTTGCCCATGAGGCTTCCCCGGTAGTACATGCGATATATATCTTCGTCCTTGAGAACCGTTGTGTAAAAAGCTAGACGATCCTCCCACGGTTGATTGTACTGGATAGCAACCCCCGCCGGCTGTGGATGATGCAGCTTGAGACTTGTCCTATCAAGTTTGTCAATGAGATAGCGGTCAACGAACAATTCGCGTTGTGAACCGATGTCGCAGACTTCTTCAATTTGAGGCATTGGATTTGGCTCCTTTCATCTCAATTGGGTAATCCTTATCAGTCGGAGAAAGGTTACTATAACCAACCCAAAAACACAAACGAAAAATATTAGGGAAAAGATCTGTTTGACGCGTAACCTAAGATCTGCTAAACTTTTCGTTATCGGATACTTTTCTTAAAGTCTTCCAGTTCCTCGGAAATATATGTTGGAATCCAGTGCACTGAAACCCCGTCAACTAAAATAACGCAAGTTGCTAGAGAGATTGTAGGTCAAGTTTCTATACTCAACAACTACTAGAGGGATTACTGTGTGAGAGTGGTCTTCTCTGAATTTATTGTGCTTTACCCAAATGCGATACACATGTCGCTCCGCCCCCGATACATCGGAATTAAGAAACATGCCGTAATTTGCACAACGGTTACGGCATACGGCGTATGCCTACTACCTTAAACTTCCCCATTTTCCCCGTGGAATTGGGGGTTATGGCATACGGAGCCCCGATAAAATCGGGATTCAAAACAACTTGAAAGCTCCAGCAATTTCAACGCTTTGGCAAACCTTCCAGTCCAATACCATAATAGCTATAAATATCGCTTTTCAACTTGAGGTGGCTCCGGGGATGCGTACCATTACAAAACTTGTTCTCATCTTTTATATCTGCCTACCCTGTAGCGTTATTCATGCGGGGACGAAGGACGTGCAGCGTCTGTCCCGATTTATCGCCGTCAACTTTGCGGATCCCCAAAACGGAACTGTGCGTACTAATCCACCAAAAGTTGAAGATTCCCTATCAGAGCATGGAGGTAACAAAACCGATGCCGAAGAAGCAGTTACGCCGGTTGCCTCTGTGGGGGATCCCCCACAGTATCATTCGACCTCCGAACAACAGATTAGTTATAACGATGTTTATGGGCTTGAACTGACGTTGCCCTTCGCGGGGAATGTGGAACTGAGCGCGACAGCGAAGGACGAAATCATCGTCAAGCTTGAAAAACATGGGATAGGTGCCAATGAAGGAGTTGTCCAAACCTACCTCGACACAGTGCAACTGGAAATTTCCACGAAGGACGATATCCTGCTGCTGACCCCACGCATTCCAGAATCTCCCGATTCAGGTGCCCAACTGACTCGTCTAGACTGCTTTATCGAAACGCCGCCCGATCTAACCCTCAAAATCAAGACGGAATCTGGAGATATTCGGATACACGGCATCCGTGGCAATATGGTTTTGACAACGACTGTCGGCAATGTCCATCTTGACGAAGTGATGGGAGCTTATCAGGTCAGCACTCAAGAAGGGCGAATCTACGGGAAGATTCTCCTGACCGGTGGTGCTAACACATTTGAGGCACAATCTGGTTCAATAGATTTTGTGGTTTTGGATGAGATTGCAGCGAAGATGATCCTCAAGACGTACGACGGAGCAATTTCGTTGCGCTTGCCAGAAAGTTACCCGGCGGATCTTGAGATACAGATCGAAAGCGAAGACCCACGCGCGATTACCATTGACCTGCCAGTGGAACTTGAGACCGCCTATGTAGGGGATATTATCCAAGGCTGGATTAACGGCGGCGGTCCCTTGATTCAAATGACCGCAAACCAAGGAATCACCATTCTACCTGCTCGATCTGTTTCCACTGAATCCGAAACGGACGATAGTGCAGTAGAAGTCGACGATCCTTACGCCGAGGACGATCTGACCCCACCACCGACGGTTAACGTCCCCCGCGCCTCCGTACAGCCGGTAATCGATGGCAACCTATTCGAGAAAGCTTGGGCAAAGTCGGTGCCACTTTCCCCCCTCTATCAGGTAGATGCGATTACGCCACCAAACGAACCGACACAGGGATTTCTCCTGTGGGATGAGCAATATCTCTATATCGGTGCCAGAATATATGATTCGCAGATGAAGCGGGTTCAAATTACACAAACCAACCCAGATTCAGCGGTTTGGCTTGATGACACATTAGAGATTCTAGTAGATCCGAATCCGGCAACCCCGACTTATCACCACCTCGTTATCAACCCAATTGGTACGGTTTTCGATCAGCACATCGAGGCGAATTATCCGCTGGATTCCAACTTTGAAACCGCTTATAAAAGAATAGCAAAACCTGATTGGGATTCTCGCGCTCAAGTTAAAACGCAGATTACTCCGACTTTTTGGAGCGTAGAAATTGCGCTGCCCCGTGATGCACTTGAACCTTCTTTACTCAAAAACTGGCGGTTTAACCTACATCGTAAAATACAGGGATATCCCACCGAATCCTCGTCGAGACCGGCCGAGTACAGCTATTGGTCGTCTACTTATGACGAAATTCAACCTTGGTGGCCCCATTGGTCTGATCGGATGGGTGTCATACGTTTGGCAGAGAAGGAAATTTCCGAGTCCGCACAGGGTTTTGAATTTGTAGAACAGTTTTCGCTCGCTGCCATCGAGGTTGAGGGTAACAGCGACATCCCGACATCGGAACTCCTTGAGAAAATCCCCTTCCAGCCGGGGGACATCATTTCTGTTGACGAACTGTCGTGGCTCAACCGTGAATTTGAAGCACTCGATTGGTTTAGCAATGTGCGCGTAGAGACAAGCGACGTCATCGAAGAGGAGGTGGTCGAGGAAGGCGACGAGCCACCGCCAAGCCCCATCTTTAAAGTGAATCTGCGTATCCATGTGACCGAAGCCCCAACGTCCCGATTCATCGGGATTAATATACACGGAAACAGATACTTCATATCTCCATTCCTGCGCGCAGCATTCGGGTTGAAGCAAGGACGTACTTCAATCGAGGAGATGAACACCAAATGTCAACTGATTGAAAACCTTTATAGGCATCACGGTTACGACCTTGTGCAAATCACCCACCAATTTTCCGGTACGCATCTGTTGATTGACATCGACGAAGGGCACTTGGACGACATCCGTTTTTCTGGAAATCGTCGAATTAAGCTTACGGAGTTGACCGATGCGCTCGGCTTCAAGCAGGGGGACGCTTATAGCAAACAGATTGGCAGGGCACGCCTCAATCAGATGCGCACAAAACTCGATAAAAATAATCTCTACTTCAAGAAGATCAAAAGCTGGGGGGTAAAACAGGAAGGAGATCGGAACGTGCTTGCCATTGAGGTTGAGGAGCGATCACGAATCAAGGTGAATTGGCGACCAATCTTCGACTTTAACCGTGTACACGGCTTAATTTTGGGTGGAGGTACGGGGGTTTCCACACGAGAGGCAGACGCGCAAATCTTCGGAGAGGTCAGTAACGGACTGTCAAGCAAAATTTGGAATTATCAGTTGGAGGCTGAAAAGACTTGGTTCGACCGCCACGCTCTGACTATCGGCGGACGCGTGTACCAGCAGACAGATGCCAATCGCTATGCTGGATGGTCCGAAGGTGGCGAATTCCTTGGTGCCTTCTTCCTTGGGTCCACCTCCTTGGATTACTATCAGCGCAAGGGGTATCGTACTCAAGTAAGGGGTGAGTTAACGCGATCGATGAACATCACGCTGGAATTTACTGATGAGGATCACGAAATCTTATTTAAGTCAACCGACTGGAGTTTGTTTAGTCAAAACGTCCCAAAGCGGAGTAACCTGCGAATTGACGAGGGACATTTGCGTAGCGTGACTGTGGGTTATAATCTTAGTAGCTTGAAGGCTCCAGCCCCGATCCGATCGGGATCCGCGCTTCGCGGGACTCGTCAAATGCAGAACGGCTACCGTACCAAGCACGGTTGGGGAGGCAATTTCTCTCTTGAATATGCGAATAAAAGACTCAACAGCGACTTCGACTTTAGCCTCTATCACTTTACGATTGCGCGCTATAACCGATTGCTAAGTAACCACAATCTGGATTTTCGTCTGGAAGGCGCATTCTCTGATGGACCACTTCCCAGACAACGCCTACTCTATCTAGGTGGTGTCGGCACCTTGCACGGTTATGATTTCAAAGAGTTCGTCGGGGATAATACGCTCCTTTTCAATGTCGAATACCGGGTTCATTTTGGGAAAATCAGATATATAGATGAAAGTGAGGGACCTCTAGGTGTGGTGACGGCTTTCTCGGATACAGGATACGCTTGGTTCTACGATGAAACCTTCGAGTTCAACCGTTTCAATACATCGGTTGGAGTTGGATTGTTTCTCTTCCTCGGCGATCCCTCCCGTGTCCTTGGGTTTGAAATTGCACGTGCGTTGCGGAAGGAACGTAATTTTATCCCCATCTTACTTCTGTCGCAAAGGTTTTGAAAAACTATCAGCGTTGGGGCTAGTCTCTCTTTAGGAGAGATGTCATGGACTAGAAGCACAAGGCTCACGGCTTGGGGAGTTTCACCGCCTTAATGCGACTGTTGTAGTGATCACAAATCAACAGTATGTCTTCCCCGTAGAAACAGAGCCCGTGCGGCTCGTTCAGACTGGCTTCGGTGGCGGCGCCTCCATCCCCTGCGTCGCCCGGCGTATCGCTGCCGGCAACAGTTTGAAGCGTTCCATCGGGGGCGACCCGGCGCACCCGGTTGTTGCGCGAGTCGGAGAAGTACACGTTCCCGTCACCGGTAACCGCCAATCCCAACGGTTTATGAAGCCGTGCCTCTAGGGCAGGCGTGCCATCAGGCGAAAACCCTGCCGTACCACAACCTGCGACGGTTGTGATAATACCTTCGACCCCCACCCGGCGCACGACGTGGTGAGTGAAGTCGGAGAAATAGAGATTTCCCTTTGCATCAAACCTAAGTGCCGATGGGCTGCCGATTCGCGCCTCTGTCGCGGGACCTCCGTCCCCGGTGTGGCCTTGGATGCCAACCCCCGCTACCGTGCTGATGCGCCCTGTATCATTGTCAACCCTGCGAATCCGACCGGCAGCATCCCCCAGATAGATGTCTCCATCGGGTCCATGCGTGACTGACCAAACGACCGTCAGTCCAGCCCCTGCAGCGGGTCCACCATCTCCCCGATCCGCGCTTTCGCCTGTTCCCGCTACGGTATGAATTATGCCATTCTTATCCACCCGCCGTACCCGCCCATTCAGTGTATCGGCTATTACAACACGGCCGCTTCTATCCACCGATACGTCGTAGGGATTTAAAAAATATGCCTCAGTCGCAGGACAGTTGTCACCGCCGTAGGCTCTGCCACCGCTACCGGCAACGGTTCGGATAATTCCGGTAGCCGGATCAATCGCTCGTATCCGATCGCTCTGCATATCGGCAAAGTAGATATGTCCGTCCGGTCCCACACAGATCCCCCTTGGACAGGAGAGAAATGCCTCGGTAGATGAATCACCATCGCGGATGCTGTCGCCACCCAAAACAGTCGTTACGACCCCGGTCTGCGGATCAATCCGGCGTAAACGCCCCGAAGAATCGCTGTAGAAAACGGCACCGTCGGGATCAGCCCAGATACCGGATTCGATGGGATTGCATTTCGTTTCGGGCCCGGGCACACCCTCCTTCCCCCAGCCGGGGATGCCCGTACCAGCGAGCGTCGTCACAATACCGGTTTGCGCGTCCACTTTACGCACCCTGAAGCCACCTACTTCGCCGACATACAGGTTGTCGTGGCAATCAATGAAAATGGCGTCCGGTGTATGTGTGCTTGCTTCAACTGCGGGACCGCCATCGCCGTTGGACGCCGCTTGACCTGTGCCGAGAACGGTTGTAATTGTTCCCGTCCGCATATTAATCTTGCGAATCCGGTTGTTGCCATTATCGCAGATGTAGAGATCTCCCTTGGAGTCGAATGCCAAGTGTTCAGGGAATCCGAACGCTGCCGCCGATGCCGGTCCACCGTCACCATGAAATCCGGCGAAGGTGTAGTTGGCACCGGTGTAAGGTCGACTCATTCCCTTTTCTGACGGATAGTGACGAGTATTCTGACCTGCGAAGGTCTGGATGATACCAGTCTTTGCATCGACTCGTCGCACATTGCTATCCCATTTGCCACACACGAAGATATTTCCTTCGGTGTCAACCGCCACGCCGGTTGTCGTGTCAAACTCAGCACCCAGCGCGGGTCCCCCATCTCCGCCCCGTCCCATCGCTCCCGAACCGACTACGCGGGTAATGATGCCGGTCTTATAGTCAATACGACGGACTGTATTGGCACCTTCGTCGGGACCTCTCGCGCCTAGTTCAGAAAAGAAAAGGTTACCTTCTTTGTCGAGGCAAAAGTCGTGTGGCGTGTACACACGGGCATCGGTGGCGGGACCTCCATCTCCAGAAACTCCCGGCACACCGTCCCCGGCAAAGGTATGCAAGATACCGTCTTGGTCAATGCGCCAGATACGGTGGGCTCGGATGTCCGCAACAATCAGATCGCCGTCGGGGCGGCGCACCACGCCCATGGTCCAACCGACATCTGCGTCCTTAGCGGGTATGCCATCGCGGTAGCCGACTCCTGCAACAATGACGATGGTATTGGGCTTCAGTGTCTCGAAAAGTTTGAGTTGATTCAATTTTGTCATCTCCTCGTCTGCTGAGTGCATGGATTGGTGTCCTGCATTGTGTTCTATTTATCAAGGAGGTTGAGCAGTTTCCTCGATTTGGTACGCATTAATCCAATGCTATGCACCTGTCGCCCCGCTGGGGCTTTTAGGGATAGTTTCATCGTGCTTGCTATACACCTATCGCCCCGCTGGGGCTTTAGGTGGTAAGTTGGGTTACCTATCCAAAAAGTAGAAATGATTGGTAGGTCCGTGTCCACTCCCGATGTCGAGGGAATAGCGGATAGCGTTTGTGATGTAGTCTTTGGCGGATTGAATGGCACTTACGAGGTCTTTTCCAAACCCAAGGTGTGTGGCAATTGCCGCCGAATAAGTACAACCCGTGCCATGCGTGTTTTTCGTTTCAATCCGCTCCGCTTCAAAGAGGGTAAAAGCCCCATCCGCGTACAGAACGTCGGTCGATTTTTTCCCCGATAGATGTCCTCCTTTGACCAACACGCTTTGGCATCCATATCCCTGAATAACTTTTCCTGCTGCCTTCGCATCATCAATTGTTTGAATCTCACATTCGGCAAGCAGTTCGGCTTCATCAACATTGGGCATGACAACCGTTGCAAGCGGCAGTAACTCCATTTTCAAACACTCAACGGCATCTGGTTTGAGCAAAGGATACTTACTTTTGGAAAGCGTCACGGGATCGATCACGATATTACTTGGCGAATATTCGCGCAGTTTCTCTGCAACAGCCCCCACGATCTCGACTGAAGATAGCATCCCTGTCTTGACTGCTGCGACATCAAAGTCTGAGAAGATTGCGTTGATTTGCGCGTCAATGAGATCTGTTGGTAGGTCGAAGGCGTGGGTCACTTCGCGTGTATTCTGCGCTGTAACTGAGGTGATGACGGAGAGCCCATAACCGCCGTTGGCGTGGATGGATTTGAGGTCAGCTTGAATCCCTGCGCCGCCCCCTGAATCTGAGCCAGCAATTGTCAAGATCTGTTTCATGAGGGGCCTCCTGCTGTTACTCTAACCTAAGTAGCTAGGTCATATGTCAGTGGAAATGGGAAAATTTCCCATTTTCCAACCGGAATTGGACAAAAAATAACGCGCAATGAATTGCGCTACTACGAACCAATCCCCGGTTACATTGGGGACAGGTTCTACACCACGATCACAGATTAGGAAATCTGTGGCTACGAAAGGGGGTTTTGGCATACGAAGCATGCCTACTACTAGTAACTTGGGTTACTCTAATAGCTGCTGCAGATACACCTTCGCCTGCTGTGCACCGTTCTCCGGTGACATCACCCCGGACATCACCGCAACCCCATAAGCACCGGTATCGAGGCATTCCGAAACCCGCTCAGGCGTTATTCCGCCCAACGCAAAGACAGGTATGTTGACTCCCTCTGTGACCTTCCGCAGCCCAGCCAAGCCGACAACGGGACCGTAGCCCGGCTTACTGAGCGTCGGGTAGATAGAGCTATAGGTGATAAAATCCGCGCCCTCGGTTTCCCGCTGCTGCGCTTCAGTCAATGTGTGGACGGAGCTGCCGATGATGAAACAGCCATTCGTATCCTCTACCACCTTTCCCACGGATACTGAATCCCCCGGCAGATGGAGACCATCTGCGCCGACCTCCATAGCTATCTCAATACGTGAGTTAATGAATAGTTGAGCAGAATAGGTGTGGCAGAGTTTACAGAGGGGTTCAGCTAATTTGATATACTCAGCGTCGCTCAGATCTTTTTCCCTGAGTTGGATGGCGGACACCCCTACATCCAAGAGGTCATGGATGGTATCGTACAGAGTCCGTGGTGCACAGAGTTTTCGATCGGTGATAGCGTAAAGCCTGAAACGGAGTGGATGGGTGGGCGGAGGATTTGTAGCAGCTCCCGCTGTTCGGCGGTGCACTGTCTTTTTTGACACTTTAGATCCTCTCTTCCAAGATTTAATCAGGATTCAAGGATTCACAGGATTAGGAGAAAGATTGTATCTTTTAATTTCCCATGCTGTTAGCTTTTCCTAAATCTAACAACATTGGGACACGCGCTCACCCCGAAGGGTTTAATCTTTTTTTACAACTACCGCAGGCTCAACGGCTTGAAGCGTCACCTGGGCACCTACTTGAAGTGGGCAACAGTAATCGGTCTGCACGACATAATTTTCAGTTCCAATCTTCACCCGATAGGTCAGATCATGCCCTTTGAACTCACGCATGACGATTTCACCGACGCCGTTACTGTGGCCTGCTGTCTCCGGTTGGGCCATGACCAGATGCTCCGGGCGGATCGAGAGGAGCACCTTACCACGCGCTGATGGTGCGATCCGAAATTTGCCCAAGGGGGTCTCGGCACAGTTCCCTTCGGCTTCACCGGTGATTAGGTTAGTCATACCCAGAAAGTCTGCTACAAATGGTGTTTGCGGGCGGTGATAAACTGTCTCAGGCGTACCGATTTGTTCAATACATCCGTCCTGCATGACCGCCAACCGGTCTGCAAAGCAGAGAGCTTCTTCCTGATCATGCGTGACGAAGACCGCACTCATCCCCGCCTCCTTCAAGAGGGCTCGGATCTCCTCGCGCGTAGAATGCCGCATACCGGCATCAAGGTTGGAAAATGGCTCGTCCAGCAGGATGAGCTTAGGGCTCGGGGCTATTGAGCGAGCTAGTGCCACCCGTTGCTGCTGCCCACCGGAAAGTTCGTGTGGCTTCCGACCTTTTAAGGGGGTCATACCTACCATTTCCAACACGGTCATGACGCGCTCATCGCGTAATTTTGCGGGCAGCTTCTTGAGCCCAAAAGCAACATTCTGCGACACGTTAAGGTGAGGGAAGAGCGCGTACTCTTGGAAAACAATCCCAACGTCCCGTGCTTCGGGTGGCAGGTGGGTTTTAGCTCCCTCAAAGCATCGTCCGTCCACACAAATCTCTCCCGTATCGGCACGCTCAAGCCCTGCAATCAGGCGTAGGGTAGTTGTCTTTCCGCAGCCGCTCGGTCCCAAAAGGGCGAAAATTTCGCCGGGATAGACCTCGAAGGAGAGGTCCTCAACCACCGGAGATAGGTTACGAGCGAACCGTTTGGTGATGTTGCGGATACTAAGTAGAGGCTGCATCATAACTCCTTCAATACCGTGCTACGCGGAAAAGTGTCCAACCACTCAACGCAAGACGTGAAACGTAAAATGTGAATGACTCATTGAAGTCCTGAACTTCCTTCTCTCATTCCGTCTACCCGCCAATTATGTTTGTACTTCCGCACGTTCATACGATGCTCTTTTCATTAACAACAGCCCCACAAATAGCCCCGAACAGAGCACAATTGCAAGTGCATACCGCGCTCCTTCAGCGAACATTGCTTCCGTTGTATAGCTCCAAACGTTCACCGCTAAGGTCTCATATCCCGCAGGCGAAAGCAGAAACGTCAGCGGAAGCTCCTTCATTGCCGAAAGAAAGACGAAAGCGATACTGACAATGACCCCGCTGCGCAGCAGTGGGAACGTGGATTTGAAAAATGCCTTGAGGGGTCGATAACCGAGCGATCTGGCGGCTTCCTCCAAACGGGGTGAGGCTTGATAGAGCGCGCTGCGGACGGGACCAATCGCTTCCGCGAGAAAATGCACGGTATAGGCGTAGATTAAGATCCAAATAGTCTGATAAATCGCCGGAATCCCCCGAAAAAAGAAGATGAGCGCGAGTGCGAATGCCAGCGGCGGTGTCGCATAACCGATATACGCGCCACGTTCCAATGTACGGCAAATTGAAGATGAATATCGCACACCCAAGTAAGCCAAGGGAACTGCAAAAACAGCGGTGAGGAAAGCGGCCGGTGTTGATACCAGAAAAGAACCAGAGAGGGCTCGGAAGAAATCTTGAGTATATGAGTCATTGACTTCCTGCAGCGTCCAGAAGCCGATCGTTACAATGGGGGCTACCACACTAGCGAGTGTTAAAATACCGAGATAAGCATAGGTGGGCATCCTCCACCCCCCCAGAGAGATTGGGATCGCTTGATGTGATGTTCCGCTGCCCGTGCGGTGAAACCTGCTTCCGCGCAACAACCACCCTTCGAGATAGAGCAGGCTGCCGGTGAGGGCAAGAAGCATCAGCGCAAGCCACGCAGCATAGGTTCGATCAAAAGCGGCAGTATATTGGGTGTAGAGGGCATGGCTAAAGGTCTCGTATCGCATCAGAGATACCACACCGAAGTCCCCTAGCACATGCAATCCTACAAGAAGCCCACCGGCATAGAGGGCGGGTCGAAGTTGTGGCAAAATTGCGTGAAAGAAGACCTCTCGCGACCTGCTGCCGAGGCTATGGGCGGATTCTTCAATCGCAGGATCCAACCCCAATAGTGCTGTCCGGAGATTTAGAAAGAGATAAGGGAAGGTGTAAAAACTGAGAGCGATAAGCGCGCCCCAATATCCCCGGAGATTCGGAAAACTTGGTCCAAACAGGTTTGCAAAGGTTCCGTAGGGACCGCTTAGCCCCAATAAAGCGTAAGCCATCACATAGCCGGGGATTGCCAGTGGCAACACCCCAAGTAATGTAAAAATCCGTTTGCCTTTGAGATCCGTCCGTGTTGTTACCCACGCGAGTGGTGCTGCCAGAAGTATGCCGGTCCCGACAACTCCGATGACGAGGAGAAGGGTATTACCCAAAAGGTACACGGTCCGGGTACGGAAGACGATTTGGATCAACTCTCCCGCTTCTGCCTCGAATGCTCGGACGAGGAGGTAAATCAGTGGCAGCAATATTCCAGTCCCGACGGCAACTCCGGGGACAAAGAAATACCATGGTGGAAAAGGGCGTGTCTCAGAATAGATCACAGAATGTCCGTCTCGCGTAGAAGTTTCAAGGTCCCCTCTAGGTCATCTAACTTTTCTAGGTTGAGTTCGGGCGTTAGTTTCAAGAGTTCGTCCAGAGGCAGCAACTTTCCGCTGGGAATAACCGCATCTGTAACCGGGTACTCAAAGACCTCGCTGATGAAGAACTGCTGCACTTTTGGGGATAGCAGATATTGGACGAAGCTGCTGACCTCTTCAGAGTGACTGCTGCTTTTCAGGACACCGATTCCAGCGACGTTGACAAGATTCCCTGCATCACCGGACGTAAAGAAAGCTTGTTCAACAGGGAAACCGGAGTCGCTCTTTTTGAAGCGCATCAGGTAATAGTGGTTGGGCAAACCAAGATCAATTTCCCCAGCGGCAAGTGCCCGAATAATAGGTGTGTTCTTCGGGTAGCTTTTCGCACCGTTTGCCTTCATACCGCGCAGCCACTCCTCCGCTTTTTCTTCTCCCTCAAGGACGCGCATCGCCGTTACGAAGGCTTGAAATGATGCGTTCTGCGGTGCCCAACCGACGCGTCCCTTCCATTTCGCATCGGTCAAATCGAAGACACTTTTGGGCAATTCCTCCGCCTTGACACGTTCAGGCGCATACGCGAGGACACGTGCACGACCGCTCGTCGCGATCCACATTCCCTCGGAGTTGCGAAACTTGTCAGGAACTTTCGAGGCCGTGGATTCAGGTAATGTCTGAAATAACCCCTGTTTGCTAACTGCACCGAGTGCCCCGGCATCTTGCGCCCAGAAAAGATCGGCGGGGCTTTTTTCCCCCTCTTCCAACAAAGCCACTGCAAGTTGAGCGGTGTTGCCGTAACGTACTTTGACCGTGATGCCGGTCTCCTTCTCAAACTGCTTGATGATGGGGTGAACCAAACCCTTGCTGCGCCCTGAATAGACGACCAATTCTCCGGTATCGGTTGCACTGACCGTCCATGCAGTTAGGAATAGACCTAGAATACCAGCCAGATATCTTAGCATTGTACCCTCCGAAAATTGTACAGTTATTTTATGCCCGCGTTATTGATATTGAGATTCAGTTTCAATAACGCCATTATAATTATAACCTGTATTAATCGGTTTGTCAAAGAATATCTAGATTCTGTTGACATTTAATAAATTGAACCGATTATGATGCACCCCGATTTGTCGGGAGATTCAAAGCAACTTGAGACTTTTGTAGGTCGATTTTCCAAAATCGACAGGCTTGTGTCGAGATGTGAATCTCGACCTACAGGTTGGGCGCAACGAAATCCCAATCTATCGGGACTGAGATCCAACCTACGTACTATCAAATGTCAACACGCCCTAGCTGTTCGCAGCAAAAAATTTAATCCCGCTATTACCGAGACACATTTTGCCGCGATAAGTCTCCCAATCAGTCTTTATACACCGATTCACGCAACCCCTTGATGTAACCGATAGCGAACAACCGTCCAAGCGATGAATATCCAGCGTGTTCGTTGCTATCGCCCTCCATTGTCGGCACATGGTCGGGACGCAGTACGCCGCTGAATCCAATATCCCGATATGCCTCCAGACACGCTAACATATCGGTTTTGCCGTCGTCGTGAAAGGTCTCCTCGAATCGCTCCGGCGTCCCCCTCACATCGCGTAGGTGCACGAAAAAGATTTTGTCCTGCTCCCCAAAATGGCGGATAACTGACGGCAGATCGTCCGTCATCAGCGTAAAGTTGCCCTGACAGAGCGTGATTCCATTCACAGGACTCGGCACCAGATCAATCAGACGCTGATAGTTCTCAACGCTCCGCATAATCCGACCAATCCCCCGGATGGGAGAGAGCGGCGGGTCATCGGGATGCATTGCCAACTTGACGTTCGCTTCTTCAGCGACTGGCACGATACGCTCAAGGAAGTATTTCAGGTTATCCCACAACTGTTCCTCGGTCACAACACCGTATTCGGTGTTTGGGGTGTCACGCATCCGTTCGTTGTCGTAGCCTGTCACTAGTGCGCCGCCGCGAGTAGGTATTTCCGTAGAGGTACGCATCCAGTTGAACACCGCCATCCACTCATAACACCAGACCGGAATACCCAACTTTCCCATGTTACGGATAAGTTCGCAGGCTGTCTCGATTTCCTCGTCGCGTCCGGGCAATCCGAGTTTGGCGTTGTTCAACGGTGGACGGCTCTCAATGACAGCGAGTTCAAATCCTCCGTCCTCGTAAGCCTTCTTCACCCGTGAGAGTGAATTATATCCCCATGGTCGTTCCTCCAGCGGCAGGTTTTCTGCGTCGCTCTGGGAGTCCATTGCACCGACTGCATAATCGACGCCGCACTGCTTGACCATTTTCCATAGCGGTGAGGGTCGTGGTCCGAGCATTTCTGCAATCTGAATCATCTACCTTTTCCTTTCTTAAATCAGTTAATCAATACACTCTAGATGTCTGTGAATGGGGAACGCTCGAAACGGCAATCCGGCTCGACAACCCGCGGATCTTGCTGTGCAGTCAGCACATTCATGAGTTGATCAGAGAGTTGTTGTCGGACCGCGCTGTAATTAGCATCCTCCGCTATGTTGTTTAGGTAGTGCGGATCTACCCGCAGATCATAGAGTTCCTCCGCCGGGAATTTCCCAAATCCCATCTCGAATAACCTGCTCACCTGTGTCTCTGCACGGTGGTGAATCATCCACGCCTTCGTTGGACTGGCATCCATGTCCGGGTAGACGATTCTTGTGTCGTCGCACAGGTCGTCGAACGATGGCGGCTCCGTGGTGGGGTCGTCCAAACCTTTCGGATCACCCATGGGCCAACGGTCAGGAGCGAAATTGCGGATGTACAGGAAATCTTTCGTGCGGATGGCACGTTGTGGGTAAGGCAGATTGTCCTCTCGTGCCGTGCCAACGTGCCGCTCTCGACCGGTGACAACGAACGTCCGTTCTGGGTCCACCTGCTCGTCTTGTGATGAGGTCAGTACATTTAGCAGGCTCCGGGCCGTCATGTCGCTGTGGGGTTCAAGTCCAGCAGCTTCCACGAAGGTCGGGGCTAAATCCATGAGGTTTACAAAGTCATTTAGCGTCCTGCCTGCGGGGATATGTCCGGGCCAACGTGCCGCCAGTGCGACTTCGCAGCCAAGATTGTATAGGTTGCATTTGCCGCGTGGGAAGCCCGGAATGCCGTGGTCGCCGCTCACAACAACCAACGTATTATCTAACTCCCCCAATTCTTCTAGGCGGTTCAAAAGCAAACCGAGTCCGGCATCCACAGCGAGACACTCACCCAAGTAATCGCAGACATCCTCGCGCACGTCGTGCACGTCCGGTAGAAAACCGGGCAGACGTCCCTTCAGGTCGTCCGGATCCAATCCCCAGAGTGCCTTGCCAGACCCACGCTGCCACTTGCGATGTGTGTTTGTGGGGCCCCACCAGTAACAGAACGGTGTATCCGGTGGACGTGCCTCCAGAAAGGCATCGAAGTTTTGACGTGATTCGTCATAGAGAATCTGTTTCGCGCCCTCGACACCGTGTTCAGGAACATTTTCCGTGGCAACGAACGAAAACTCACAGAACTTTGTTCCTGCCGGTGCGTAGCGTGTCCGGTCTCCACCGTAGGGCGCATCGCGTGGCGTTCCCGGCGACCACACCTTGTAGGTATAACCGATATGGTAGCCCGCTTCTTCCAGCAGTAAGGGATATGAGGGGGTGGACGAATCCCAGGCCGCTCCTTGGAGGATTGCGCCACGCCCTGTCTGCCAGAAGTAGCGACCCGTGAGCAGAGAACTTCGGCACGGCGTGCAGGAAGGCGCGGGCACGAAAGCGTTGGTGAATAGGGCCCCCTCGCGTGCTACGCGGTCAAAGTTGGGTGTGTCCAGTAGGGCGTTGGGCGTGTTATCCCCTTCGATCTGTCGATACGCGCTGGCGTATCTTCCCCAGTCGTCGGCGAAAGCGAATAGGATATTTGGGCGTTTGTCGGTCATTCTAAGTCTCCTTTGTCTGAGTCTTTGTTATAGTCATCAGAATCGGTTCGTTCTATCTATTATCGCTATCTCCCCCAAGTTTTTCTGGATTCAGTTTGATATGTGTTAAAATCTTTCATGCTCATAATACCTTTTCATATAGTCCAAGGAATTCAATTGTCAGCCGCTGGCAATGGGGCATCTCATGGGTTATATGATAGCACACTATCCCTACTCATGATAATCCAGTGTGTCAATTGTTAATTTCATAAATTCCGCACAAAAAATCATTCAAAGGCAACGGAAAAGAGTTCCGCAGCGCGTAGTTTCAGGTGCAGGACAATCGGTTTCCCCTCTGGGGCATTGATGTCGGATTCGCCGTTCCATGTCACAATCTTGTCCGACCAATCACCGGTGAGCGGATCGCAGTCGGAGGCAGAACGTCCCGCAACCCCTTCAATCCCAATTTCAACCGTACCCGCCATCGGTGCACGGAAATTCAGTCGAATCTGTCGCCCCGAAGGAAGAATAGGAACAGTCCAGAATTCGCCTTCGTTGTCTGTGGTCACCGCACAGAGCCGGTCTTTCTGCCACCATGCCCACCCCATGCTCGCTGCAGCAAAAACCGGGGACCAACGTGGAAACTTGTGCGGGTAAATCGTGCCGGAATAGGGGATGGCAATCTTGTCTGTACCAAAGGATTGGAGGTCTTTCCCTGTACCGATAAATTCGCAATCCCACTCCCCTAACTCGCCGGGCGTCAGAATGGGACCACCGGGAATCTGACTCCACGCAATACCATCCTCGCTTGAATAGAGCCGAACTTCACTACGCTCGGTGTAGCGGTGATAGAGCATTGGCAGCATCAACTGATACTCTGGAAGTTCAGGATAGGGGCTATAACCGTTAAGGTAGAAATCATAGTCCGGCGGATCGTCAAGGCGGGGCGAAATAATAGGTATCACGGGCGTCCAGTGCATAAAGTCCTCCGCTTCTGCCCGTCCGATCCAGCGTCGTCCGTTGCGCATCATACGGGTATACATCACGTACCGTTCCAACGTCTCGTTCCACAATACGGTGGTGTCGGTATCGCTTGGATGCAGCATAAAGGGTTCGGGTAACGCTGTCCAGTCGATCCCATCGGGCGAAACAGCGGCAAACATTCCAAACCGCCGCTCCCCTGATATTCGGTCATCCCGATGGCGCGGCTGACGGTTGAAATATTCGGTAAGCTGCGGCTGAAACATTCCTTCCTCGAATTGGGCGCAATAGATGAACTTATAACGCTGAGATTCGGGGGCGTGCGGATCGATAAAAAAGCTCATCCCGTCGAAGCCGCGTTGTCCCGGCACATTGATTTCGCTGTGTGTCGGTTCGCTCCAATGGAAGCCATCCCGTGATTCAATCCCACAGATAGCAACGGAGGTGATGGTATCGGTATGTGCCACCGACCCTGAGCCCAGCATTGAAACCCCATTGACCTCAATATACCACGTGCGATACTGCTCTCCGTCGAAGATGACTCTGCCCCAACCTCCGTAACCCTCCATTTTCCCCGCTTTACGCGCCGGTTGTGCCTGTAACCGGATGCCGCGTGGCACCAAACGTGGCTCGGCTCGCATGGGGACCTGTGGTTCGGGAGGCGTGCCCACTCGGTAATGCTCCCCTTCCGCCGTCAACCAAGCAACCGCTCCACACTGTATATCCCGCCAATCTGTAAACAGAATTTTCTTTCTTGTCACCCTTGCCTCCTTTGTGGCAATGTAAACTTTAACGAAATGCTACACACATGTCGCCCCGCTGGGGCTTTAGGAGATTTGGTCCGCTGGTATTCTATACACATGCCGCCCCTCTGGAGCTGTGCAGGCTAATTCAATTACGCTATAGACTAGTAGGGAATTATGGTGTAACAATTTGTATTACTTTATTTATGGTAGATTTTAGAATTACTTAGACCCTCCCAATGCACAGCCAACCCCCTAAATCCCCCAACTCCCCTGACAAGGAGAGAAGATGAGAGGGGATCTTCTCCCTTGTCTTTCCCCTCTTATCAGAGGGGTTCAGGGGGACTTTGGAAACTTCGTGAAGGTCGGGGTTATTGTAGATGTCTACTTATTTCTCTAATTCACCATAGATGGTTACATGGTTCATTGGAAAATTATAGTGGATCTTAGAATTAATGAGACACTCCAAACCAGTGCGGTTAGGAAACCGCCCCTACCGGGGGGTGAAAGTGTCTATTTATTTTTAGAATTCACCATAAAAAGGGCTAGTGAATCATGCTCCAATCCGAATCGGAGCACTCAATCCCCCTGTCAAGAACCGGCGTGCTTCCGCTTCAATCACCTCGATCCCTAGCCCCGGAGTTGTTGGGACTGCGATGTGGCTATTTGCCTGATCAAAAATCGGATCTGTGAGGCTCTCTCGAATCGGATGGGGCGTCCGATCAAACTCCATAACGGATTGATTGATGTACGGTTCGGGACAGTCGGAGGGTGGGTTCGACGGAAGGCAAGCCACCACATGCAGTGTCGCTGATAGGCTGATACCAGTCCCCCAAAAATGCGGATTGAAGTGGACCCCAAAGGCGTTTGCCATGTGACCGAGCTTGAACATCTCTGACACCCCACCGGCGTTGACGATGTCCGGCTGGATAATGTCGAACATGCGACCAGCGAGGCGTTCGGCGAATTCATACCGTGACTTCAGGCTTTCGCCACCGGCGATTGGCATTAAACCCAATTGTTGAACAAGCAGATTGCCCCCATCATCATAAGATCCACACGGTTCTTCAAACCACATCAGGTCTGCGTCGGCAAGTTTTTGAGCCACCATGACAGCCGTTGTTGGACTGTAAGCCTCATTTGCATCTACCATAAGATGCGTTTGCGGACCGAGCACCTCACGCAGGTGATACACCCGTTCGATATCCTCGTTAACTGGCTTGCCACCGATCTTCATTTTCATCCCCGTGAAACCCGCCTGGGCGTATCCAAGGGCTTCTTCGGTCAAGGCATCTGGAAAATCATCCTCCGTGTAGTAGAGTCCGGTGGCGTATACAGGGATACGGTCACGCACACTTCCGCCTAGCAACTCACAGACCGGCAATCCGGCGGCTTTTCCGGCGATGTCCCACAATGCCATGTCAAACGCACTGATAGCGAGCATCTGCGATCCGGCAAAACCGTGGCCTTGATACCCAAGCATATATAGCATCTGCCAAATTGCCTCTGTGCGTCGAGGGTCTTTGCCGATAAGCAGTGGAGCGAGAAACTCCATCGTTCGAGCGTCGCCACTTTCGCCCCAGCCGTACGTCCCGTCATCAGCTGTAATCTTTACCGCGGTTGTCATCCGTGAGTCTGTCCATCGCTGAGACCATCCGAACGGTTTCGATAATTTTGCTTGAAGCAGATATATCTCGATCTGTTCTATTTTCATCAAAATCTTCGCAGTGGAAACCCCATGCTTTAGCGTGGGGAGGAAACTGCGTTCCTTTTTTAGTTGATTTTGCAGGTAAAATATGGTATACTTTTTTTGTCTTTCGTAGGGGATTTCAACCGTCAGCACCCTTGCTGGCGTCCCCTACACCTCGTTGAAAAGGCATGAAAGACGGGAAGATAATCCCTAATGAAAAAGACTTATGAATATCGTGCATATCCTACAACCAAGCAACGGACCACCTTTACCGTTTGGTTGGCATTGTTGAGACAACTTTACAACCAAGCCCTTGCATGGCGTATAGAGACCTACAAAAACACCGGCGAGTCGGTAAAGTGGACGACACAAGCGAACGTTTTGCCTGACCTGAAACAAGAATCGACATCGTTTGCCGGTCTCCATAGCGACGTTCTCCAAGATACGATTCGCCGTTTGGATAAAGCATACAAAGCATTCTTTCGCCGCATCAAAACAAGGCTGAAAGTGCCGGCAAGCAGTTTACGAAAGTCAAACCCCACTATACAAGCCAGAAATGCGCCGGGTGCGGTTCGATTGTCAAGAAAGTGCTCTCTGTAAGAGTCCATGATTGTACCGATTGTGGTCTGATTTTAGACAGAGACCATAACGCTGCTATAAACATCAAAAAGGCTGCTGTAGCCTTGCGTGGAGGTGCGGTGGTTACTAACACCCCCGAAGCACCCGAAAGGGACGGAAGCGCGCAACCCAATAAATCCCAAGGGACAAGGCAACAACCCTCACCCTTTAGGGTGGGGTAACTGACCAATTTCCTTCTGTTGCGGAGAAATCTGCTAGGTTCTGTTGACATTTGACGAATGGAACGGAGATCTCCGTTCCCTACGAAATATACACGCTTCTACCTTCCGCTTCGTAGGGAACAACGATCGTTGTTCCCTACTAATCATTGTGTTTTTTTACATATATCGTTCCGCTAGCTGTGGGTCGGGCAAGATGCCCGATCTACGGAGAGGAGATATTGTTGGGTTTCACGGTTCCTGTTCAACCCAACCTACGTGCTGCCAAATGCCAACGCGCCCTAGCTAAAAAAGAGTAGAAATTACTTATCCCCGTCCGAGTCGCTGATCTTCTGCTGCCAGCCACTCGTTATAGTCACGGGGCATCGGTTCAGGCGGAGCTAAACCCTGTTCACGCCGCCATCGGAGCAGTGGATGCTCAAGGCATTTTTGGGGTAGGTCAACCCGTTTCCCATACGCCGCCGACTCGAAAATCCCCATCATAATATCCACAATATGGTGTCCCTCTGCGCCGCTGCATTCATGATCTCGGTCTTGGTCCAAGGCGGAAACGTACTCTTCAACGAACCAGTAATCATCCAACTTGGCTGGACTTGAACGGTCATAGTGTTCCGGATAGATTGGCTCCAACGGTTCCCATTGATCGGGTTTTCCCTCCGGAATGTAGACAGGTTGCGACAGATGCCACGCGCCGCCTTTGATGAGCAGACATGCCGAACCGAATAGTTTGCCTTCAGTACCGACGATTTCCACCACCGGATTTGTGCCAGCCGGAAAACGGTGTTGTAGGAGATTCGCAGTGACACCATTGTCAAAGTGCAGTGTTGCGGTGATCGATTCTCCCGCAATCGTACCCATACCGAGGGGGGACGGAACGACATCTTCGGGTGTGATGGGATGACCGTCGGTCAGCGCAACGGCGGAAACAGTGCGACAATGCCCCGCAAACTTGATCATATTGTTCAGTTGATGCGTACCGATGTTCATCAATCCCAAACCACCGTAGTAGGCTTTGCCGCGGCTGTTGATGTAACGGAGTTCGCCAATCGCTCCTTCCGTGAACGCCTTGTGCATCGCCCGCATCAGTGCACCAACACGCCCTTGGTGATGTACCGCCACCCGAACCCCTTTTTCCTTTGCCTTTGCCATCACCGCAGTGGTGCCTTCAAGGTCAACGCACATCGGCTTTTCAACTTCAATATGGACGCCGTGTTCCAACACCCGCATGCAGAGAGGATAATGGAACTCCGTCCCTGTCGGGATAGCCACGATGTCGGGTTGGGTCTGGACAATCATCTCGTCCAAGTCAGTAAACCGGGCAGCGACACCGAATTCGTCGCCGAGGGTGTCCAGCCGTTCCTGAACCAGATCACATAGTGCGACCACTTCGGTGCGCGGATGGGCGTGATGGGCACGTCCCGCGGCGGTGCCTCGTCCGCGACATCCTAAAATTGCGACACGATAGGTTTTCATACAACCTCCTAAATCCGTTGAGGACCTTCGTTGCTGAGTCATTCTCTCTACGCTTTCGGGCTTGACGTTGTCTGTGGGTAATGGTATATTAAACTGTGTGTTTATTGTATACGGTTTTCAACATTAATTCAACCGGATATTGCCATCCGATTTTCTCCACGTTTCTAATTCTCCGTGCCACGAATAAGATTCCGTCCCTCTAAAAAGCAGCTTATTATCTTCGGCGCAATTGTCATCCTCCTTATTCTGATTGCGCTGATTTATCGCCAGACCTCTCTCTGGGAACCGGATCAGAGCCTCCTTGCCCTCCTCCCCAATGCCCCGATCTGCTATGTCAGTGTGAAGGACCTTGGGAGTTTCGTTGAGACCTTTCAGCGAAGCGAATTGGGGACGCAGGCAGCACAGATGCCTATCCTTGCGGAGATTCAAAGAGAATTCTGGTGGCGACGGCTCATGTATCAGAAGCAGCGGTGGGAGTTGGAAATGGGGGGTAAATTGGACCTCAAGCGGCTGCAGGAATACTTGGGTGAAGAAGCGATTTTCAGTGTTTATAAGCGGGGCGATAAAATTTCATTTCTGCTCATCAGTGCCTTCGGAGCAAAGCAGAAATTGGAAATTGCGACACTCACCGCGACAGCCCCCGTCAATCCTAAATACAAACGGTTGAAAGAGAATTATAGAACACTGGACATCAATACTATTACAGGTTATCCGGAAGATTTCAGCTATGCCTTTATTGGCAAGGTTGGTCTGCTGGCAACGGATAAATCTTTGATTCAAGATACGGTTGACATCTACGCCGAACAGAAGAAAGGCTTTACCACATTAGAGGCGACAGGGGACTATCTGCACAACCAGTATGACACCGCTCGTAACACCATTTATATTAATTTCGCCAAGCTGGCTGAAGTGTTTAAGTTTGGCGAACCCTTCAAGTCATTATTAAACGGAATCGACGTGTGGGCGTTCAGCAACCGTTACGCGGATGGCGTAATCTACTCGCAGCATCGAATGATTAGGAATGCCAATTTGCAACTCCGACAATCCCCACGACCGGTAGACGAAAAGCTGTTTTCGATCCTTCCCACAACAACCGCATTTCTGATAGCAAATAATGATGCAAACCTCACAGGGTTGTGGCAGCAGGTGAAGGCAAATTTATCCTTGAAATATCAGCGAAATGGGATTGATTTATCGCGCCACCTTGAAGATAGAACTGCGCTAGCACTGTTCCCGCCCCCGGCGGGTGCCCCCGCGTTGGTGCCCTCAATACTCCTGATTTGCCCGATTCAGGACCGAGCGAACTTAGAAGCCGCTTTAACAAAACTTAAACGGACTAAGATTGCCCTCAACGGTAAACCGCTCCGATTTCCGCCTCCGATAAAGCACCGAGGTATCGAATTACAGCCGATACAACTCCAACTCGGACTCATCTTCGCCCTAAAGGGAGGATACGCGCTTCTTGATAATTACTGGGTCGTCGGCACAACGCTCAGAGGGGTGAAATCCACTATCAACGCCTCCACCGGAGGGGAAGTTGCGTTGGCTAACACAAAAATGTCTGACCACCTAAATCACGCAAATCACAGCCATATCCGGATTCAGCCAAGCCTTCTGATTCCGGAATTGAAACGTCTGCTTCCAATCGCCGCTTTGATGCTTCCACGGGAGATCGACGCAAAACTGATTCAGCGTATAATGGCTAACCTGTCCCCATTGGAAGCACTCGGATTAATCACCACCGGCATGAATGTCAACGATAATTTTGTTGATGCCGAAATTCAGATTATCTTGGAAGAAAAGTAAAAGAACCATTCAGGAATTACTATGGAAAATCAGGAAATCAAAATTACACATGTCGAAAGCGAACTCTACCAATGGGATAAACCGCCAATATGGAACGGTCTGCATGTCTATGACAAAGGGAAACTTCATCTGGTGCGTGTGCGGGCAGCAACAAGCGGGAGAGAGGAGATTGTCGGCTATGGCTTCAATGGAGGCACAGCAGCGACGCGACCGCTTCAGTTGTTTCCAATGTATGTTGACGAGTTTAGGCCGCAGTTGATAGGGAGGTCCCCCATAGATACTGCGTATGTGTCTCAATTGGCGGACAATTTTAAGATCTATGGTCCCGGTGGCTATCACACACAGGTACTGGCTGCAATCAACCAAGCATGTTGGGATATCAAGGGGAAGGTTGCGGGAAAGTCAGTTCACCGGTTGCTCGACGGTCAACAGCGACGGATTCGCGCTTATATCGCCGGTGGATATTACGGTAGAGATAAAGGGCTTGATGAGTTGAGAGAAGAGATGGATCGCAATGTCAACGAGTTTTTTGCAACCGCTGTCAAGATGAAGATCGGGGACAGAGACGCAGGATTCGACAATGACATCAAACGGATAGAGGCTGTACGGCAGCAGGTTGGGGGTGATATTACCTTGATGGTAGACGCCAATTGCGCGCTGACCCTTGAGGGAGCGATAGCATATCTCCCTGTGCTGAAAGCAAACGATATCTTCTGGCTTGAAGAGCCAATTCCCAGCCACGATTACCGGGGACATAAGGAATTGGCTGCAATCGCTAAAGATTACAACGTCCTGATCGCAACAGGTGAAAACGGGTACGGAATTCATCATTTTCAAACGTTAATCGATTATCAGGGAGCGGATGTTTTCAATATCGATGTAGCGATCCTGGCCGGCTACGAACCCGCCTTAGCGGTGGTAGAAGAATCTTCAGCCCATCAAAAGCTAATTGCTCCCCACGGGGCGCAGGAACTTCAGGTGCATATTGCAGCGGCGCGTCAAAACGGCTTGATGCTTGAATACTATCCACCTGCCGTGGATCCGCTCAGGGGTGAAATCTTTCTCCCGCAAATGTCATTGGAAAAGGATGGGTATGTGACGGTGCCGGAGAGACCGGGCATCGGTTTTGAGCCGAACATGGCTCTCCTTGAGCGACATCGCGTTGGGTGAGAGTAATCGAGATACCTGTGATGACAATTCACAGCGTTGATCTTATCAAACGTCAGTGGTACAATGAGGAGTGGCAGCAATAAAGCGTCCGGGCAACTTATTGAATCAAAGGGAACGGAAACCTAACGATACAAGGAGGCTCAGATGAGTTTAACGGATAAACAAAAAGCGAATTACGAACGCGATGGGTTTGTGATTTACGGGCCCATGTTGTCGGAGGAAACATTAGAAGCATTGCGTGAACGGATTGATGCCCTAGCAGATGGATCGCATCCCAATGCGGAGAAGGCGGGGGTGCGGTTGGAAGCCGCTGCTCAGAAAGGGGAACTCGAAAACGTGTCCCGTCGTGACAAGGTCTGGCAACTCTTAGACCCCCATCGTTACGACGAAGCGATTTTTGAACATGCCAGCAGCCCGAAAATCCTAGACATCGTTGCGGAGCTGCTTGGTACGGAAGATATCAAACTATTCCACACCCAGACTTTGATGAAACCTGCTTTCCACGGTTCAATTGTCTCTTGGCATCAGGATTCGGCTTACTGGACTTCTGTGGATCCGCCCACGCTTGTGAGTTGTTGGACGGCTTTGGACGATGCGACAGAAGAGAACGGTTGCCTGCGATTGCTTCCCGGCAGTTACAAGAAAGGGCTCTGGCAGCATGAACGACGAGATTTCCTACACGCCCAAGGCATAGACGAATCAACAGCGGTGCCGGTGGTGTTGAAGGCTGGCGGATGCAGTTTTCACCACAGTTTGACCGTTCACGGCAGCGGCGAAAATCGGACGCCGCATCGTCGTCGGGGGCTTGCGACCAGTTACATGCGATCGGATTCCAAATGGGTTGGGAACCCGGATCAAAAACGAGACTTTCCACTCTTGCGCGGTAGGGAATACCCCGGATGTGTTTGAACGGATTAAATGGTAAACCAAGCGGTGTAAATGTGAAAGCCAAGACTCTCGTATAGATTCACCGCTGCGGTACGATAAAATTGGGTGCCAACTTCTGTCACAGCAACGCCCCGGTCGTGCAGGTAGTTCAGAGAACTAACCATCAGCACTCTGCCGAGTCCGGTGCCTCTGTGATCTTCACGAACGCCTGTCCAACCGATGCCGCCGGGGAACGTTTCGCCAATCTTTTTCCGGTCATGCAGAACGATGCCCGCACAGATGCCGACAGGTTCTCCGTCTTTTTCAGCAAAGAAGAATCCCTCCGGGGCAAAGTCCAATCGCTTGTTGACACCCAAGAAGGTCTGGTTCCAGAACTCCTCCGATGTCGATGAACTGCCAAACACTGTATTTTTGACATCCGCCCAAGTTTGCTCATCCCCCTCTTGAAATGTTCGCAGGCTATACCCCGCTTTGATCGGGGGCGGATGCGGCGTATAGTCTCGCATGTCGAGCCGCAGGATAAGCTGGTCATGTTCAACTTCGATCCCCTCTCGTTCAAAATGGTTCAACATCTGACGATAAGGGGCATCCAGCCAGTTTTTCACGCCAATCCGTGTTGCGCCCTTATCTTTGAGGTAGTTGATACATGCCCGCATCGAGGGAAGGCTTCGGCATTCGCCTCGAAACTGGTCGGGTACACCCACCCAACGGATCTGTCCCTCTCCCTCCTCTACCATAGAACTGTATGCGAAACTGACTAACTTGCCATCTATAGAGCCAAATGCGAAGAAACCCGATTGTTCTAGCGCGCTCAAATCAGCTATGGTGAGCGACTCAAATCCGTGCACATTGTCGTAAGCATTGTTTATCAAGGACAGCGCTGCATTTCGATTTTTTGTGTCTAGTTTTTCGACGGTTAAGTCATTCATTCCTTTACCTTTTCTTGGAGGGAAGCGGAGAAAGCAAGCCCCTATTTTTTCCGCGTTTATGCTCCCATCTCAATGACTATATTCCCCCATTCATCCCGCAGTGCCGTACAACGTGGTGGGACCAGAATCGTCGTATCATACTCTTCGACGATGAACGGTCCACTTTCAGACTCGCTTCCCAGCCCATCACGAGATAACACCGGCACCTCAAGCCAGCCGGTCTCCCTACCAAAGTAACAACGACGGTTCGGGGGTAAAGTTTGAGAGTTTCGGGGTTGGAGATATGAGAATTGGGATTTGGCAGTTGGGATGGTGGCGGTTAAGCGCAGGTTGACAACCTCTATCGGGTCATCGGGGGCGCGGTGTCCGTAGGTGCGCTCGTGGTCGGCAGCAAACCGCTCACCCAATGTGTGGAAAAACTGCGGATGCTCAATATCTGTGTCAATGATGGGCAGTGTCAGTTCGGACGATTGTCCCGCATAGCGCAGGTCTACGGCACGCTGCAAAGTCACTTGTGTGGCGTTCTCCCCTTCTGCCATCAATCCTTCCCGCACCGAGACTTCCAATCGCCCCAATGTTTCCTTGAAATTATCTATATCCAACTCAGTAAGTAAACGCTTGTAGGTTTGGACGAGGTGATAGGCGATGTCCGCGTAGAGCAGCCCGAACGCACTGAAAAGTCCGGGGGAGGGGGGAATGAGGATTCGCTTCATGCCGAGCGATTCTGCCAACTCTGTCGCGTGTAGGGGACCGTTGCCACCGAAAGCACACAGCACGAATTCGCGTGGGTCGCGTCCACGCTCCAATGACACCGCTCGTGCCGCCCGCGCCATGTTCGCTGCGGCAATACGATAGGCTCCATGAGCCGCGTCGGGGGCGTCCAAATTGAGTGGGGCAGCAATTTTGTCGTGTAGGGTTTGATGCGCTTTTTCTGCGTTCAGTGGCAGCGCACCGCCTGCGAGATGCTCTGGATTGAGATAGCCGAGCACTACATTGGCGTCGGTGAGCGTCGGTTCGTCTCCACCCAACGCGTAACAGGCAGGACCGGGGACTGCACCCGCGCTTTGTGGACCGACCCGTAACGCCCCGCCTGTGTCCAGATATACGATACTTCCACCGCCGGCACCGACCTCTGCGATGTCAATGGCGGGTACACGCAACGGATAGCCTCCCCCTCTGCTCAAACGGGTGCCGACCGAGACCGGCCCGCCGACTTGGTACTCCGGCGAGTGCATGATCTGCCCATCTTCGATCAACGATGCCTTTGCCGTAGTACCACCCATGTCGAGCGTCAAAACATTCGTTAAACCGATACGCTCTGCAAGCGTGAGCGAGGCGATAACCCCCGCCGCCGGTCCTGATTCGATGATATGAATAGGTATCTCGGCAGCGGATTCCGCGGACATAACCCCACCGTTGGATTGCATGACATAGAGTGGGAGAGCATCATCTGTGTGGGTCAGTTGTTGGTTCAGTCGATTGGATAGCGAGTGTAGGTAGCGACCGACGACCGGTTGTAGGTAAGCGTTGATGACGGTCGTGCTGGTCCGCTCATACTCTTTGATTTCGGGCAGGACATCGCAGGACAGGGAAACGGGTAGATCCGGTGCTAACTCGTGGATGAGTTCACCCAATTGCCGCTCATGGATCGGATTGATGTAGGCACTAATGAGGCAAACTGCGAGAGATTCAATATTTTGCGCTAGCATCCATCGAATTACCTCCCGTGCCTCTTCGATATTCAACGGATGCACAATTTCACCGTTCGCACCGATGCGCTCCTCAACCTCGCGCCGTAAACGTCTCGACACCAATGGGAGCGGTTTCTCCCATGTCAAATCGTACAAGCGAGGGTAGCGTAGGCGTCCAATCTCAAGCACGTCCCGGAAGCCCTTCGTTGTGATAAGACCGGTCAAAGCACCTTTACGCTCCAAAATTGTGTTGGTCGCGACTGTTGTACCGTGTACCACTTCGGTGATTTGACGCGGCAGCAGCGGTTCCAAGCCGGTAACTATACCTTCCGCGTAATTGTCTGGTGTGGATGGCACTTTTTGCGTCAACACCGTGCCATCATTCCCTATCAGGACAATATCGGTGAAGGTGCCGCCGATGTCAATGCCGAGGCGGTGTGTCTTTTGGGTTGAATTCATTTTAGCGGTTCCTTATCTTTCTTTGTTTATTGACAGGTTCTCCCTGCTGAAACGGCTCTAGAGTTATCTGCGTTGGTATCTACATGGAAGCCAAACTAACGGTCAATCAAGCCGCTCAACAACTGAATCTCTCATCTAAAAGCGTCAAACACTGGCTCAAGGGTGGCAAGCTAAACGGCGAAAAGGTAGATGGGAAATGGTACGTTCAAGCTGATAGCACATTTGAACACTACCTAAACCCTAATACCCAGATGGATATTCAGTTAGCTCTTGAGCAATTGCAGGATGAAACGAGACACTTGCGAGCATTATTAGATAACCGCGACAGCCAAATTGAATCCATGAATCAGCATATAGAGCGTCTTTCTCAACTGTTAGCTATCTCTCACAGATCGCTCCAACAGATTACGGATCAGTATCACCTCTTGATAGAAGATAATCGAAAGCCATCTTTCTGGAAACGCCTGTTTGGCGGTTAATTATTAAACAAACGTTCTTCTTTTGGAACTCACGCATTGGCTAGCGGATCGCCGCACTTGTCTGAATCTGGATTTACAGGATTTTAGGATTCTCAGGATTTGAGGACGTATCCTTTTTTATCCCTGTATCGCTTAGGTAGCCATATCCAGGCCTTTCCTTGCTCCCCCAGATGGGCATCAGCTCAATTCTCGAATCTTTTGCCGAAAGTAGCGGAAACTGGGCGACTTGTTGATCTCTACATCCATGTGTGGGGTGATGTGCTCCGCCCACGCTGATTTTTCGATGCCTACTGCTTGTCCTCCCCTTCTTCTTAGGGCACTTGAACCACCTTGAAATACTGCATCGGCAAGAAGTTCCCATGTACCGCAAATTGAGTCGTTTTCATAGCGATTCAGTACACTGTCTCTGGCATTTGGGTAAGCGTCCTTGATCGCAGGGATGTCGCCGAGTAGCCATGCTTCTCCTTCTTCTATGGCGATGCAAAACCGTGTCTCCGGTTTGGGGTTACACGTATCCAAGACGGTAAAAAGTTCTTCGCGGAATATCTTTAGACACTTGTCATCAAGGTCGCAAACCAGAATCACCGCTGCTGGATAGTCAGCAGGGTAGTTAGCAAATGTGTTTCCATACCCTCTGAGTAGCCTAGGTAGTTGGTCGAGCAAAAGACGGTTTCTGGCATCGGTACTACTTGTGAGGTTCCCAGGAATGTGGCCGATTCCCTGATAATCAATCACCCTGAAAGTATGTTGGTCACCGATAATTTTCGGAATGAGAATGTCGAGCATCCTCTTGCCTGATTGGTCTTCAACGAGTATCTCAAAATGCATCCAATCACCTCGCATCAAGATAATCGCTGTACCAGAGTCCACCCAACGGCAGCCCTTCTGCAACCATGTTGCTCACGATAGGATCATCGCTCGCCCGACGGATGGTCGAAAAGCCGTCCTCACCCTTTTCAAGAATCCAAACCTCTTTCGGATCTAACGAATCAACAAAATATGGCTGATGTGTCGTAATGAAAATCTGAGAACCATCTTTGTGCTGACTAGCATGTTCACGGAACTCGCCGGCGAGGGACTCCAAGAGTTTGTGATACAAGCCGTTTTCCGGTTCTTCGATACAGAGGAACGGCGGCGGTGATGGATCTTTGAGCAGCAAGAGGTAGGCGAAGACCTTGAGCGTTCCGTCAGACACCTGTTGGGCGTAAAAGGGATCCTCAAAGCCTTTGTCATTAAACCTGAGTAATAAACGTCCGTCGCTGGTTCTTTCCGTGTCGATTCGGTTTATCCCCGGAATTTTAGCAGCAATTTCTTTTAGAATTGCTTGAAAACGCCGTGGATGTTCACGCTCCATGAATTGCACAACATTGCCGAGGTTATCGCCACGGGTATTGAGATGCTGCTGGGGGCCCGCTAGCGGCAGACCGCGTGCAGCGTCTGGAGTGAAGTAACTCAGATGCCAGCCCTCAATGAAACGGCGAAAAGCAGAAATTCGTGGGTGTTGTTTTAAGGCACCGAGCGTAGCAAAGCCAAGTTTACGCCAGTCTTCCAACTCGATGATCTCGGTCTCGTTAGGTTCCTCTGCTTTTACTGACTCTATGAAGAGGTCTAGTTGCTCCATTTCTGCATCTTCTTCGTTAATCTCACGTCCTGCCTGTTCCCCTTTCCATGCCAGACCTTTGCCATCATTAAGAAATAAAAAAGAGAGCGGTTGCCCGCGCTTTTGACCTTTTCGTCTCTGTCTGAGGCGTTCCCGCAGGACGTAGGGACGCCCAGACTCGTCTATCGCTATATCAATCTGGTATGTAATGGGACGGGCATTCCCATGCTCCCTGTAGTACACCTCAAACGCAATGGGACCTTTTTCCCCTTGCGTTCGTATCTTCTCAAAGCCGCCGCGCTCTCGCGTATCGCAGGCTTCCTCAACGCCGGATTTGAGGGCATCAGCAAGGAACCCGAACGCGTCGAATAAGGCACTTTTCCCGACCCCGTTTTTACCGATAACTGCTGTTATAGGGGTAAGTGGTTGTTTTTTCCGTTGGTCCCACAGGCAGCCCAATGTCACATCCTTGAGTACCTTGAAGTTTCTTACTCTGAAGCCTTCTATCTTTGCCATTACAGTCCTCGTTTAATATACGCGCTAGGTGCCAGTCTTTATATCGTCTACTTCCTGTGACACACCCATCCGCTGCCTATTATACTCTACCGCGGCAGGGAAGTTCCCCTTCAGATAGGCGAGAACCTCCTCAATAGGACAACCGCACTGCAAGTTAGCAAACGGAAATTCCCCCGTTTCCCGAAATAGCGCACCGTTCCGAGCGTGGAAATCTCCCAGCCGGTCTGTAAACTGCCCCCAATGCCCCATGGTATACCGAACCTCCGGTCTCGGCTCCGCGCTCTGTTTCCAACGTTCTGGAAACAGCTTCTGAAATGGCGGCACAGAATTGAGCCAACTCCCGCAACGAACAACTTCGACATCGGGACGCCTGACCTGAGAATCCTGCAGCAACCGAATCAGGGCGGCAGCAAACGGAACCCACATATCGCTCAGAGGAGATCGGGGTTGATAGACGTTGAGGATGTGGATGTTGAGTTGATCTCCCCCGTAGTCGTAACTCCAGGATTCGTAGGGCCGGGTCTCCGGCGGTGGCAGCGCATCCCGATGTTTTTTTAAGTGTGGCAACAACAGTTCTAGCCCTGCCGTCTCAAGCTGTTCGGTAGATGGTGCGTCCATGTAACGGTCAAAAACTGTCCGCAGCTCCTTTAGAATCTCCGTCCACTCCGGGGCGGCCTCCCCGTTGGCTGGGTGGTGCTTGCCGTCGTAAAGCGAGGTGTTCCGGTAAATATTTACTCTGCCGTTCACCAACGCTTCAAAGTCGCTCTCCCCTTCGCAAAGACGTTTACGGACAAACCAGAGGCTAAGTTTGGTAAATTCTTTCACATAGTTGATGTGTATAGAGTTATGTCCCAATGTGCGTTTTCCTCCTACCTTTAATCGTCCTATTCACTACATGCCGCAGATACGTTACTCTTCTGTATCCCGCTGTGAAACACGTTTAATTGACCAGAGCGTCTTGAGAAGAATCTTGATGTCAAAACCGATTGACCAGTTTTCGATGTAGTACAGATCATAGCGGATACGCTCCTCCAATGAGGTATTCCCACGGAGTCCATTGACCTGTGCCCAGCCGGTAAGTCCACATTTGACGCGATGCCGATCCAAGTAATGTGGGATCGATTTGCTGAAGTCATCAATCAACCCTGACATTTCCGGGCGGGGCCCCACGAGGCTCATATCTCCCTTGAGGACATTGAAGAATTGGGGGAGCTCATCTAAACACCAACGCCTTAGAAACCTGCCGAACCGTGTCTGCCGTGGGTCATCTTTTGAAGCCCAGACATGTCCAATGCCCGTCTCTGCATCTTGCCGCATCGATCTAAACTTATAGATATAAAAAGGTTTACCATCCCGTCCCACCCGTTCCTGTCGAAAAATAACCCTCCCCGGCGACGAGAGTTTCACAGAAATGGCGATGACGAGCATCAATGGACTGCAAACAACCAGCGCGATGCCACTTAACAGGAGGTCCATTCCGCGTTTAATCATCCCACGCCAACCCTGAAGTGACAATTCCTTCAACTTGACCACTGGAATGCCATCAAAATCCGCTACTCGCGTATGGCCGATCATCACCTCATAGAGGTCTGGGAGCAGATGCATCCGCACGGATAGCCCTTCGCACACATCTACAATCTGCAAAATCTCCGCGTGGGAAATCGCCGGTGAGGTGATGAAAAGTTCGTCAATCCGATATTTCTGGACGAGGCTCCGAACCTCTGTAGACTCACCAAGAATGCTGTGAGGAATCGGCTGTGATGGTGGTCGTTCGCTGAGTAAGACACCGACAAATTGGTAGCCGTTGCCTGTTTTCTCTTGGAGCGTGTGAATCAGTTGCTGTGTCGTCCTATTAAAACCGACAACCGCAACACGACTGATGCCAACGCCTAACTGTTGGATTGCCTCTTTGAAACGCTGAACCGCCAGCCGATTGCAACACAGGAGAACGACACTCAGCACACATGATAAAATCATCACCCAACGCGAATATTGATGGTTGTGATAGATAAAGAAAACTGCGCTGAGTGTGGCGATTGATGCGATCAACCCCGCTTTTGATATGGACACTACTGTTTCGAGTGTAATGTGCCCTTCGATCCGGTAAAGCCCAACGCCTCGAAGTACGAGGATCCAGACGAACCCCATCAGCGGGATGAGTTGGAAATAGTAATCGAGTGGCGGGGGCACTCCCTTATGGATGGCGACTCCGTCTAGCCATCCCGATTCAAATCGGAGCCAGTAAGCGACGAAAACCGATGCGCTGATGAAACAAACATCAAGAAGAAGGGTGAAAACAGTAAGGAGTTGGTCTAGGGTTTTGTTTGACATTGTTATATTCAATTCCAGTGTACCTGTTCGGATTAATGGAATTGTATCAAAAAAACCTGTAACTTATCAATGGTAATTTGTATAAGAGTATTGTTCAAGAAGAGATGAAATACGTGACAATGGGTATGACGGGGTACGAGACTCAACCTAATTTTAGCATTGCGACTGGACTAGTGGCTATGCTATAATCGAATTCTCAACTATCCCGATCGAATCAGGATCTGGCAGTTCCCTACACGAAGGTTTGGGCTGCGTATCCGAAGAAGGAAGAACCGTATGAGAAACTGCTTACAACCCCAATGGGATCAGAATTCAAAGCAACTTGCAACTCCCATTACATTGAGATTCAAATCAATTTGTGTGATTGCTATCTTTCTAGCGATTCCGTCGTTAGTTTTCGCACGAGCCACCGTATCTATCCAACCGTTAGAGATGGAGTCCCCAGCTGTTGGAAAGGAATTTTCCATGGATGTGGCCATCACCGATGGGGAAAATGTTTCCGCGTATCAAGTCACTGTGGAGTTCAATCCAAACACGCTTGCACTTGTGGACACAAAGAACGCTGATTACTTGCCGGCGGATGCCTTTGTGGTACCACCAATTATTACTGATAATAACGTAACACTGGCAGCGACCTCTCTGGCTGGTGCATCCAACGGAAACGGTACTCTCGCAACCATTACTTTTGCCGTAATCGAGGTTAATCTGTCCACAATCAAATTTACAGCCGTTCTCCTTTCGGACCCGGAGGCTAACCTGTTAGATGTAATCACGACGAACGGTCAAATAACCGGTCCGGTAGATTTGAATGAAACTCCCGTCGCCATCATTGAAGCAACCCCATCAAAAGTTTTTACGGGTCAAACGGTTTCGTTAAGCGGCGCAGGTTCGCAAGATGATAGCGGAATTAGAACTTACGTTTGGCGTTTTGGCGATGGTTCTAGTGCCGAGCGGACAGAAGCGGTCACGCATGTTTATAAGCAACCCGGCAATTATACCGTCACGCTCACGGTTACCGACGATGGGGTTCCCCCGCTGACAGATCAAGCTATTTTAATAGTCACGGTTACTGACAAAAATTTGTCTGTCCATCAAAAAGAGAAACAGATAACATCATGGGGACAGCTTAAAATCAAAAGATAAAGAACAAACAAGGGGGTTCCTTAGAAGGAGATAAGCAGATGAGATTGATTCAATTTCAATTACCAGAAAAGGGAAGGCGAATCGGATATATTGATGACGAGCATGTTGTCGACCTGACCAGCATCAATACGGAGTGGACGCAGATCTATAATATCTTCCTTGAGGCTCGCAGAAGCGGGAAGACTATCGGTGCGTCCCTTGCAGCGACTTCCACTGAGACCGCAGATCGGGTGTTGTATAATCAACTGCTCACCGGACGACAGGGAGATGCGAGCGGCTGGATCTTGCCCCCACTTGACCATCCGGACCCAGCCCACTGCACAGTTTCCGGGACAGGGCTAACGCACCTCGGCAGCATGGAGGCGCGTGACCAGATGCACACAATCACTGACACCGATGAGGGGACAAAGACAGATTCGCAGAAGATGTTTGAAATGGGATTAAGAGGTGGCAAACCAGCACCCGGCGAGCGTGGGATTCAGCCCGAATGGTTCTACAAAGGGAACGGAACCGTTCTGCGGGGCCACAACGACTTTCTGGATATCCCCGACTTCTCAGAAGATGGCGGCGAGGAGCCGGAAATTGTGGGTTGTTACGTCATTGACGACGATGGGATTCCGTGTCGGCTCGGTTTTACAATCGGCAACGAATGGGCAGACCACCCTATGGAGCGTGTGAATTATCTGTGGCTTGCCCTCTCGAAAATGCGTGTTTGCGCTGTGGGGCCCGAGCTAGTAACCGATGAGTCGTTTACGGATGTTCGAGGCAGTTGCCGCATCGTGCGGGAATCGACGGAAATCTATCATTCGGGCGATCTCCTCACGGGCGAAGCAAACATGAGCCACACCCTCGCCAATCTCGAAGACCATCACTTCAAATATCCCCACTTTCGGATACCCGGCGATGTGCATCTGCATTACTTCGGGACGATGAAACTCTCTTTCCCAGATCGACCGACCTATCAAACGGGGGATGAGATCGAAATCCGATTCAATGGAATGGGCGCACCACTTGTCAACTATGTGCGTCAGATTCCTGTCTCAAAGATACCGGTTGGGGTGGAGAAGGGGTAGAACGTCAACTCGTCAGCTTGTTGGCACTGATAAAAGCAACCTGTTATCGAGCGATGCGAAAACCAATCACAAATTCCGTGTACTCCTTACTGAAGAAATCGTAACTTATGCAGGTGCTGTAATCGTGGTTGTAGTACCACGCCCCGCCCCTAACCACGCGAAAGTGCGGGACCTCTTCATCGTACCATGTACTTGTCCACTCCCACACGTTACCGAGCATATCGTAGCAACCGAAGGGACTAATCCCGTCCGGGAAGGCGCCCACAGGGGTTGTGCCGCCCGCACCAAGCTCTACGGTGTTGCAGCGCGGTTTGTCGATTTCATATCCCCACGGAAATAGACGCTCATCGTTATCGCGGACAGCCCGCTCCCACTCCTCAAAGGCGGGCAACCGGCAACCTGCCCACCCTGCATACGCTTCCGCATCCTCACAACTCACCTCCACGGCCGGGTGATCGCCCTTCTTCTCTGGGTATGTTCCGTCCTCCCAAGATTTCGGATGCCGATGTCCTGTCGCCTGAATGAACCGCTGATACTGGGCATTCGTTACCGGGTAGCGAGCCATCTGGAATCCGTCCACCCAGACCGAGGTCAATTCCTCACCGATTAGCACCTCCCCGGCGGGGATGTCAACCATGTTATCCAATACCTGAAAAGCGGCATCATGGACACTTCGATCTGCGTGGTTAAGGGCATGACCGAGCGGCGAGATGACCTCTCCGATTGGAGGCGTTGTGAGTGGACGCATCTGCTCCCATCCCAGATTTGTCGCTAACAGCAGCCGAGCGGCTTCTGTTAAGGATTCCTCAAAGTGCCATGTCCAGTACTGATTGAGCAGTTGCTGCAACGTCTCCGGATCATCGCTCTGTGCGAGTGCAATCCGCGCTTTCCGCCGATCTGTCCCGCTACTCTCACTCAGTGTTTTCAGACTTATTAATTCTGCCAATGCGTTTCCCACCTTCTTTAGGGCTGTTTAGTTTTTGGTTTTCTCTCTGTCTGGGTCGGGACTCGGAAATCCCTCCTACAAGCGAACTATGGTGAATGAGACAAATAAGTGGACATTTGCCAAAGTCCCCCTGATAAGGGGGATTTAGGGGGTTGTTTGTGGGTACAGATTGCCTAATCTGTACATGTGCATCGGCAGTGTCTAAGTAATTCTATAATCTACCATAAATGCCCTTACACCTTCTTAAGACTCGAATGCGTATTACTCCAACGCCGAGATATCCTCCACCAGTTTCTTCAACCGCCCCAGAAATTGTGCGGCGATTACACCGTCAACGACCCGATGGTCGCACGACAATGTCAGTGCCATCCGCACCCCGGGCACCACCTGTCCGTCTTTGACCACAGGCTTCTCCACGATTGCCCCGACAGCGAGAATCGCTGCTTCCGGTGCATGGATGATGGCATGAAAGGTCTCAATGTCGTACATGCCCAGATTTGTAATGCTGAACCCTGCGCCGGATGCATCATCTGCCGAAAGTTTCCCGGACCGCGCCCCATCGACGAGCGAACGCACGGTTTCAGCTATCTCGGCGAGCGAACTTTGATCAGCATCGCGTATAACAGGCACAACCAGACCGTCCTCCACCGCAGTGATTAACCCGACGTTCACCGCATGAGGGATAGCAAACGCATCGCCCTCAACTTGCGCTCGCATTTGGGGGAACTCGCGGAGTCCAAGTCCGGCTGCCTTGACGAAACAGTGGGTGACTGAGATACCCTCTGGGCGGTCATTCAAAAGCGACGCTGCATCTGCCTCCAATGTCAGATAGAAGTGCGGGGCAGTCTGGAAACTCTCTTGCGTCATCCGAGCGATGGCACGACGCATCGAACTCATTGGCACCAACTCGGCATCAGCTCCCGCCCGGCTAGCTTCGATAGCACGTTCCACATCCCCGGTCGTTATCGCACCGCCGGGACCGCTGCCCGACAGTTCTGCTATGTCAATTCCGTGCTCCGTTGCGAGTTTGCGGGCAGCAGGAGACGCCCGTACCCGACCCGTCGCTGCACGACGTGGACGCGCAGATGGACTTGGGGCCGCGCGGGTCTGCGTCGTTTCGGGGGTTGAGGGTGGGGCTTCCTCCTCAACTTCGGGAATGGGCTCATCCGCTTCACCGATAAAGCCCATTGTCACGCCCACGGGCCGCTTCTCTCCCTCGCGAATGAGTATCTTACGCAGGAGTCCCGACGCGGGCGCGGTAATCTCAATGGTTGTTTTTTCAGTCTCGACCTCGCACAGCAGCTGACCCTCCTCAACGCGGTCTCCCTCCGCAACACTCCATCCGATAACGGTTGACGCCTCACTGCTGAAACCTGATTTGGGGAGCACGATTTTAATCATATCTACTGAAACCTATTCATATTTTAGTTATCATTATAAGTGGAATATGATATAATTGACTTGTCTTTCGGCGGGAGAATGCAGACCCAACGCTTGTTGGGATCCCCCGCAACCCACTGCATGGGAATCGAAAGGCGGAAAGACAATCCAATGCTAAAAACACACAAAATCGCTTTAGATTCAAACAACGTCCAATCGGCACAATTCGCACAGCATTGTGGGTATGCCCGTGTTGCCTATAATCATGCCCTTGCCGATTTTAAGGCAGGGCTTGATGAAGGCGATTGGCGTTCTAACTTCGACCTGCGCCGCAGGTTCAACACCGTCAAGCGAGAACAATATGATTGGTGTGGCGATTTGTCGCAGAACGCTTCAAAGAATGCGATTTACTATAACATGCAAAACGCTGTAGCGCGGTGGCAGTCAGGTCAAAACAAGTTTCCAAAGCGAAAGAAACGTTCTCATCGTCAAAATTATCAAGCAGATAACGGTCGAGGCACAATTCTTGTCGAAGGCAAGCGTATAAAACTCCCCAAAATTGGTTGGGTCCGCTTATGTGAACCCCTTCGCTACCTCGGCACTATCTGCAAAGTCGTGATTTCCAAGCATGGACACCGGTGGTTCGCTTCAATCCTTGTAGACACCTTTGTTGATGATCCTGTACCCGATAATGCGGACAAGCCTGTAGTTGGCGTGGATGTAGGCATCAAGCATCTTGCAATCACCAGCGAAGGTCAGTATTTTGAGAACCCCAAAGCCCTTGCGCGATATGAGCGGAAACTCAAGCGGTTGCAACATCGGTTGAGCCGTAAGGTCAAAGGCAGTCGCAACTACTATAAACTCAAGAACAAGATAGCCAAATTGCACTACCGAATCACTTGCATTCGACAGGACGCACAGCAGAAGGCGACCACCGCGATTGTCAAAGGTGCAGGCCGTATCGGGATTGAATCGCTCAACGTTTCTGGCATGGTCAAGAACCACAGTCTTGCAAAAGCATTGTCTGACGCTTCATTATCAACATTCCTGACCTTACTAAAGAACAAGGCAGAACGGTTAGGTGTAAAGATTGTGGAAGCCGACAGATTCTACCCGTCAAGCAAAACTTGTAGCAACTGTGGCGTAATAGACAGCGACCTATCCCTATCGGATCGGACATATCATTGTAGCGAATGTGGTCACACGCAAGACAGAGACCTCAACGCTGCAATAAACCTTAGAGCCCTCGCCGTGAGTTGCACGGAGAGCTAAAACGCCTACGGAGATTCTGTAAGCCCTTGTCCAAACGAAAGGCACGAATCGTGGAACTAGGAATTAGACGGCAGATTTGTATAGATTTGTATAGGTTCTAAACAACGGAGCACAATGGGTGTCATACAGACATTACCTCCTGAATTGTTGCCACAACTCGCTCTTGCGAGGGGATGTAGGCGTTCTCCAACGTCGGGCTGAACGGCACAGGGGTGTGCGGTGCGGTGACGCGCTTAATCGGTGCCTCAAGGCTATAGAATGCCTCATCTGCTGCCAAAGCCGCGATATCTGTGGCGAGGCTGCATCGCGGGGTGTCTTCATCGACAATAACGAGACGACCTGTTTTCTCCACCGAATCCAGAATGGTTCCGCCATCCAGCGGACTGAGCGTCCGTGGATCAATTACTTCCACACTGACTCCCTCGGTTTCAAGAACCTCCGCTGCAGACAGTGCTACGTTCACCATCTTCGCAATAGCGACGACGGTCACATCGCTGCCCTCGCGTCTAATTTCCGCCTTGCCCAAAGGAACGGTGTACGGTTCTTCGGGCACATGTCCCTTTTCGCCCAACAGCGTCTTGTGTTCAAGGAAAAACACCGGATCGTCGTCCCGAATGGCGGCGATCATTAGCCCCTTGGCATCGTAGGGCGTGGTGGGAATTACCACTTTCAAGCCGGGGATGTGGGTGAAAATGGAGTAGAGGCTCTGAGAGTGCTGCGCCGCCGCGTTCACCCCTGCCCCAATCAGTGCACGGATGACCATGGGCACCTTCGCCTTGCCACCGAACATGTAACGCAGTTTCGCTCCCTGATTGTAAATCTGATCCATCGGGATACCAAAGAAATCAATGAACATCAACGCAGCGATGGGGCGTAACCCCGTTGCTGCTGCACCAACGGCTGCCCCGATGAAGCCAGCCTCACTGATCGGCGTGTCGCGCACCCGATTGCGTCCAAACTTGCCTGCCAATCCTCGGGTGATTCCCATCGGTCCGCCCCAAGAATCCTCGGCACCCGGCTCGTCAGATCCAGCACCGCCAACGATATCCTCGCCCATAATCATGACTGTGGGATCGCGCTCCATCTCCTGATAGAGTGCCTCACGGATAGCCAATCCTAGGGTCATTGTACGTTCTTCGCCCATTATACCACCTCCTCGTAATTAACGTAAACGTCGGTTGTCACTTCGCTTGCATCGGGGAAGGGACTGTTTGCCGCAAAGTCGACAGCCGCCTCAATAGCATCGGCGACCTGTCCATCAATCGCATTCAATTCGTCATCGCCCAACAACCCTTGTTCGATAACACGGTTACGGAACCGTTGGATGGCGCAATGTTTGGTCCGATATTCCTCAATCTCCTCCCTCGACCGATACCCCTGTGTATCGCCTTCATAGTGACCATAAAAGCGGTAGGTCTGGCACTCCAACAGTGTAGGACCGTCCCCCGCCCGCGCTCTGTCAATCGCTGCACCGGTTGTTTCGTAAACGTCGAAGAGATCTAGGCCGTCAACAGCAACGCCCGGGATGCCGTAGGCTTGGGCACGTGCGGCGATGTCACCGCCAGCCGAAGCGTACTTAACACTGGTCGATTGGGCGTAACGATTGTTTTCCACAACAAATATCGCAGGGAGTTTCCAGATAGCTGCCAAGTTCAAGCCTTCGTGGAAGGTGCCTTCGTTAGCACCGCCATCGCCGAAGAAACTGACTGCAACCGCTCCGCTGCCCTGTACCTGTGCCGTGAGCGCCGCCCCACAAGCCAGCGGAACGCCACCGCCGACAATACCGTTAGCACCGAGCATGCCCCGGTCTATATCAGCAATGTGCATGGAGCCACCCTTACCTTTGCAAGCACCGGTAGCGCGTCCATACAATTCAGCCATCATCTCGTTGACACCGACACCCTTGGCGATACAGTGACCGTGACCGCGGTGGGTGCTGGTGATACTGTCCGCATTGGACAGGTGGGCGCAGACACCGACCGCCACCGCTTCCTCCCCTGCGTAAAGGTGGACGAAGCCTGGAATTCGCCCGGCGGCGTATTCGTCATGCACTCGATCCTCAAACTTGCGGATGGTGACCATCCGCTCGTAGATCTCAAGTAGTTTATCTCTCGGAATGTCCATAAGATTCTCCCCCCGATTTCATCGGGATTCAAGGCAACTTAATTTGTATTGTCAATTCATCGCTAAACCACCAGCAACATTGACAGCGAGACCGGTAAGATAATCGGATTCGGACGAAGCGAGGAAAGCCACCGTGTTTGCCACATCTTCTCCTATAGCAACCCGTCCCAAGGGAACACTCGAATCGCGCTGCTTCATCGCTTCAGCGTGCCGTCCAGTCGACCGCCACTCTTCACCGGATATATCCTCCGACGATAGGGCAGCTGCTATGTAACTCACCCGCTCCGTATCGACAATGCCGGGGCAGATGGCGTTCACGTTAATATGATGGGGTGCTAATTCTTGTGCCAAGGCTTGCGTAAAGCCAATCACTCCGAATTTGGATGCGGCATACGCTGCGGAACGTGCGGATCCCTCTTTACCCAACATGGAGGACATAGTAATGATCTTTCCGCCTTTGCCACGGTTTATCATGTGCCGGGCAACCGCTCTACAGCAGAGAAAAGTCCCTTTGAGGTTGATCTTGTGCACGGTATCCCACGCCGCTTCCTCTAGTTCAACCACCGGCACACGGTCAGCCCCAGGACGTGAGCCGGCATTGCTTACAAAGATGTCGATATGCCCGAACCGCTCAACGCCCTCGTTCACCAACGCGTCCACCTGTTCGGCATCGGATACATCTGCCAAGATAGACACTCCCTGTCGGCCCAACCCCTCAATTTCACGGACGACGGAAGGGGTTCCCTCCCAATCGTTCGAGTCGTAGGCGTAAGGATCGCTGACAACGTCATTGACAATGACATCGGCCCCCCCCATGGCGAGGCGTGTCGCGATCGCACGACCGATGCCGTGTTCACCGCCCGCACCTGTCACGAGGGCAACTTTCCCGTTAAAATTGCACATATAATTGTCCCCCGATTTCATCGGGATTCCTCCGCGCAGCGGAGTCCTCGCGCGCGGGAAAAGCAACCTGATTTGTGTTGTCAGCCCATCACTGAACCACCGGCGACGTTGATAGCGAGACCGGTGAGATAATCGGATCCGGGCGAGGCGAGAAAAGCCGCCGTGTGTGCCACATCTTCCCCTGTGGCAACCCGTCCCAAGGGAATCTCTGAAGCGCGATATCTCATCGTTTCAGCGTGCCGTCCACTCGTCCACCATTCTTCGGCGGATATATCCTCCGACGATAGGACAGCCATCTGGTGACTCGCCCGTTCCGTATCTGTAATGCCAGGACAGACGGAATTCACGTTAATATGGTGAGGTGCAAGTTCTTGTGCTAAAGCTTGCGTGAAACCGATTACACCGAATTTGGAGGCGGCATACGCTGCGAAACATACCCTACCGTCTTTGCCCATCACGGAGGATATAGTAATGATTTTTCCTCCCCCGCTACGGTTTATCATGTGCCGAGCAACCGCTCTACAGCAGAGGAAGGTGCCTTTAAGGTTGACATTCTGCACAGTATCCCACGCCTCTTCCTCCATTTTAACCACTGGCACACGGTCAACCCCAGGACGTGCGCCGGCATTACTCACGAAAATGTCAATTTGCCCGAACCGTTCAACACCCTCATCCACCAATGCATCCACCTGATCGGCGTCAGATACATCTGCTAAGATAGTTGCGGCTCGTCGCCCCAACCCCTCAATTTCACGGACAACGGAAGGAGCTCCCTCCCAATCACTTGAGCCGTAAGCATAAGGATTCCTGACAACGTCATTAACAATGACATCGGCACCCTCCTTGGCGAGACGTGTCGCGATCGCACGACCGATGCCGTGTTCGCCGCCTGCACCTGTCACGAGGGCAACTTTTCCGTTAAGATTGTGCATACTAATTTTCCCTCCGATTTCACCGGGATTCCTCCGCGCAGCGGAGTCCTCGCGCGGGAAAAGCAACTGAATTTGTGTTGTCAATTCATCGCTGAACCACCGGCGACGTTGATAGCAAGACCGGTGAGATAATCGGATTCGGGCGAGGCGAGAAAAGCTGCGGTTCTTGCTACATCCTCTCCTGTAGCAACCCGTCCCAAGGGAACCTTCACATCACGTTGCCTCATTGCCTCAGTGTGTCGTCCGCTCGCTCGCCACTCTTCGCCGGATATATCCTCCGGCGATAGGGCGGCTCCTATGTAACTCCACCGCTCTGTATCGACAACACCGGGACAGACGGCGTTCACGTTAATCTGGTGAGGCGCAAGTTCTTGTGCCAAGGCTTGTGTAAAGCCGATTACTCCGAATTTGGATGCGGCGTACGCTGCAAAACGCGCTGAACCGCTTTTGCCCGACACTGAGGACATAGTAATGATTTTTCCGCCACCACCGCGGTCTATCATGTGTCGAGCGACCGCTCTACAACAAAGAAAAGTCCCTTTGAGGTTAATCCTGTGCACGGTATCCCACGCCGCTTCCTCCAGTTCAACCACCGGCACACGGTCAGGACCGGGACGCGAGCCGGCATTGCTCACGAATATGTCTATTTGTCCGAACCGCTCAACACCCTGATCCACCAATGCGTCCACCTGATCGGCGTCAGATACATCTGCCAAGATGGTCACCGCTTGTCGCCCCAGTGCCTCAATTTCACGGACGACGGAAGGGGCTCCCTCCCAATCGTTTGAATCGTAGGCATAAGGATTACTGACAACATCACTGACAATGACATTGGCACCCTCCTTGGCAAGGCGTGTGGCGATAGCACGACCAATGCCGTGTTCACCGCCTGCACCTGTCACTAGGGCAACTTTTCCGTTAAGATTGTACATAAACTCCTCCTGAAGCGTCGGTCAATAGCGCACCTCCCCCTTTGAATTCTCGATCAACCGAGGGGCTTACTCTCCCTCTCGCCGGGGCCTCACTAGCGTGGTGCCATCCGCCTCAATCAGCGGTCGGTGATAAATGTATGGCGGTTCCAACACCGCTTGCTGGGCTTCTGTGAGTTCGGAGACCCATTCCGGCATGTCTGCCTCGTAATACCCACCGTGATAGTGGAGGTACTTGGGGGTGTAGCGATAAAGCGCTGTGCGTCTTTCACCCTTTCCCTTCCACGGAAGGGTGCCGTGCGTGGTGGCTTCGTTGAAGATTACCAGATCGCCAGCCGAAAGGGGGATATGATAGACAATCTCCCGGTTGGCTTCCCATAACAGGATGTCTTCGGGACACGGTAAATTCGCTTTGTGGCTGCCCGGTATGACGCACAGACCGCCATCGCCGGGATTCACATCTGTCATGTAAAACTGGCAATTAATTAGACCGCAACGCAGTCTGCCGTTTTGGTAGGCGTAGAAGCGAGATCCGTTGAAAGTAACGTTACCATCGCCGTGAAGGGCTAGTCCCTCCGTACCGGCTGTGGCAGTCAGTATATCGGGTTCATGATCCAACTTCCAACCTCGCCCCAGCAAGGTATTGAGGTAGGGGATGAGCTTGGGATGGGCTAACAGATCGCGAAAGGGCTGACACCAAGGGTGTTCCCAAGTGAGCATACCGCTGATGTGACTTCGGAGGTGCTTTCCTTCCAACTGTGGGCCAACTGCGCGGAGAGCGTGTTCGCTATGCTTGTCTAGGTTGGCATCAACAGCCTCGTTTAGGCGTTTTACCTCGTCGGTCAAGAGCAAGCCTTTGACGACGATAAAGCCCTGCAGATCGAACAGATACTTTTCTCGCTCGCTCATTGTGGGAAACTGTTCTGCTTCGTACATAATTGTCGCCTCCCGTTTGGCGTGTGCGTTAGTGATTTTCAAGTACGGGGTCGGGAGCACCGATCAGTGCTTCTATTATAGGACGATTACTATATCACCGCTCATCAATCGGGTCAAGCGAAAACCGAGGGCGCCAAAGTTTTCTGTTGACGCTACGGGACAGCCGTGATATAAGAATAGGGGCGATAATTTCCTACAACCCAAAAGACTAATGGGCTATCCTACCGGCGACAGAACCAACATAGTCAGGATCGCGCCTAAACGCAAGGAGGCTTTCTTATGAAACTCGGTTTCTTCACAATGCCACTCCATCCGCCGGGAGCGGATTTCACGAAGACCTTGGATGACGACCTAGATCAAGTGGTGACGCTGGACAAGTTGGGCTACACGGAGGCGTGGATCGGTGAACACTTCACTTTTGAATGGGAGAATATTCCATCCCCTGAACTCTTCATCGCGAATGCGCTGGGGTTGACCAAAAACATCGTTTTCGGTACGGGCGTTACATGTATGCCCATCCACAACCCGGCTGCTGTTGCCCATCGCATCGCCCAACTCGACCACCTGGCGCACGGACGTTTCTATTGGGGCGTCGGTTCTAGTGCGATACCGGGGGACTGCGAGATGTTTGGATTCGCCGCAGATGGCGACAGGCGAAAGGCAACACGAGAGGGTATCGAGGCGGTACTCCAAATTTGGGAGGACCCGAAACCGGGGCTATATGAAACTGAATACTGGCACTATAAGATTCCTGAACCGGTGGAGGATATCGGCTTAAAGGTTCATATCAAGCCGTATCAGAAGCCTCACCCACCCATCGCGATGGGAGGCGTCTCACCCAGATCGGACACGCTGGTATTGGCGGGCGAACGGGGTTGGATTCCTATGAGCCTCAATCTGATACCTGTAGAGGTCATCCAGACACACTGGGAAGCGGTGGAAGAAGGGGCACAAAAGACGGGACGTACCCCGGATCGGTCAATGTGGCGCATCGCACGGGAGATTTATATCGCAGACACCACCGAGCAGGCACGCAAGGAGGCACTAGAGGGAGTCCTCGGACGCGACTTCAATGAGTACTGGTTCAAACTCCTACCAAAGGCACGATTCAAGAGAGACCCCAACATGCCCGATGCTGAAGTGACAGTCGAATGGCTACTGGACAACCTCTGGATTGTAGGAAGCCCCGACGATGTCGCTGATCAGTTACGTCAATTATACGAGGATGTGGGCGGTTTTGGCGTACTCTTGGCGATGGGACACGAATGGGATCCCAAGGAGAAGTGGCTCAATTCCATGACGTTGCTTATGAATGAGGTGATGCCCAAATTGGCAGACCTGACCTAGGCAGTCGGTATCAACACGCTCTGTGCGTTCAGGAGGTGGGATATGCGTTTGAAGGACAAAGTCGCACTGGTTACAGGTGGCGGCTCCGGCATTGGGCACGCGACAGCGGTGCTATTTGCTGCGCAGGGGGCAAAGGTGGTCGTCTCCGATTTGAACGAGGCAAACGCCCTTGAAACCGTTGCGGAGATAAAGGCTGATGGAGGCGATGCCACCGCTCTCGCCGGAGATGTATCGAAGAACACCGACGCCGAAGCAATGGTGAAGGGCACGGTGGAGACCTATGGCACGTTGGACATTGTGGTCAACTGCGCCGGGGTTGTCGCAGGTAAAGCTCTCCCGACAGGCGCGTCTCCTGAAGAGGTGTGGGACCGTGTAATGGATGTCAACCTGAAGGGGACCTACTTGGTAACGTGGTATGCGGTGCAGGCGATGGAACAGTCCGGCGGCGGTTCGATAATCAACATCGCCTCTATCAATGGGCTGGTGGGCTATCCGATTGGTCTCGGCGGCGGCTTCGATGCGTATGTGCCCTCGAAGGGAGGCGTGGTTCAGTTCACCAAAAACTTGGCTATCGACTACGGCAAGAAGAACATCCGTGTGAATTGCATCTGCCCCGGTCACATAGACACCAATCTTATCCGGGAGTTTGTCCAAGAGCACCGCGAATGGCTGGAGCAGCGTTACCCGATGGGTCGGATCGGTCATCCCGAAGAGATTGCCTACGCGGCACTTTTTCTGGCATCGGATGAATCCTCTTTTGTGACAGGTGCTCCGCTTATTGTTGACGGCGGGTATACCGCGCAGTAGATTAGAATCGCCGATTGAGAAGATATGGCTGAAGATAGGAGCGGGGAACCGTCCGGTGCAGACTCTGCGCAGCAAATGATAGCCGATGGGATTCTGCTCATTTCAACTGAAGTCCAAGGGATGTGGGTCAACACGGCCCGCGCGTACCTCAGCGAATTGCAAGGAGGAGGGAGCCGCTAATTATGAAGGATCAGGTTGTTATTGTCACCGGCAGTGGTCAGGGCATCGGCGAAGCAACCGCCCTGCGTTTCTCAAGGGACGGGGCATCTGTGGTTGTGGTGGACATCCAAGAAGCGAGCGGCAACGGGACAGTCCAAAAGATTCAGCATCAAGGCGGCAAAGCGTGTTTTGTCAAGGCTGATGTGTCAGACCCCAGCGATGTGCGCAACATGGTGGAACAAGCGGTAGCAGCATTTGGAAAGATAAATGTCCTTGTCAATGTCGCCGGCGTTCAGGGGATGGTCGCCGATATCGTTGAGTTGCCCGAAGATGAATGGTATCATGTTCTCAACGTAAATCTCACAAGCGTTTACCTCTGTTCAAAGTATTGCATCCCTTATATGCTCGAACAGAGCGGCGGCTCCATCGTCAATATAGCGTCAATGCAGAGTTTTTTCAACATGCCCGGATCATCGGCGTATGCTGCCGCGAAGGGGGGAATTGTTTCATTAACACGAAGCATGGCTTTGGACTTTGCCCCCCAGAACATCCGCATCAACGCGGTCGCACCCGGTTATATTGATACACCCCTGCTACGTGGATTTGCAGAGGCGACTGGTGATATGGAGGGTGCTATTCAGCAATGGTGCAGTCGTATACCGATTCGACGGTTACAACAACCCGCCGAAGTTGCGGAAGTGATTTTGTTCCTCGCCAGTTCAAGAGCCTCAGCGGTGACCGGTGTCACCTATCCGGTTGATGGCGGCATCTTAACGGCTCAGCCGTTTATGGGGGATTAGATTTCAATGATTAATAACGCGAGTTGCTAGTTATGTGCGGCGCGATAAAATCAACCTCTGTACCTGTAGGTCGGGCATCCCCGATAAATTAGGGGTTTCAACTTGCCTAATTTACAAAGCCCCAGCGGGGCGATAGGTGTATAGAACATCGGCAAACCAATTCCCTAAAGCCCCAGCGGGGCGACAGGTGTCGCTTTGGGTTGATACACGATATATTGAGAAAAACTGCAACGTCGTTCAGAAACCCTCAATAAATCGGGGTGAATTTGGTTATTTATAGTAGGCGTCGAGTATGGAAACTCGACCTACAGATTATCTAGCAACTTGCGTTAAACTTATCAATACAGAAATATAAATCCATGAAAGCTAGTGAAGCGAATCTGCTTAAATTCTTAGAGGGCACGAAACAGTTTCAAGTGCCAATTTTTCAACGCCAGTACAGTTGGAAGAAAGAGAACTGTAAGCAGTTATGGGATGATGTGTTGCGTGTTGGGGAAAATGAAGATATCCCCTCTCATTTCCTCGGTTCGATTGTCTCTATGCAGAACGATATCAATCATACTTCGGAGATAACACAATTGGTCCTCATTGACGGTCAACAGCGGTTGACGACGCTTTCCCTGTTGCTCTCCGCACTCGGCAGAGCCATTGAAACAAAGAACCCTGATATCTGTATAGGTCGAAGCCGACTGGAGAGGGACTATTTGTTCAATGACAGAGGAGAGGGAGAATTACGTTACAAACAGCTGCTCACAAAGCCTGACAAGCAGACTTTAATTCAGTTGTTGGAAGAAGGAAAGGCTTCTGATAATACCACACTGCTGGCGGCAAACTACCGTTTTTTTGCAGATCAACTCGAATACGCCGACCTTCAAGCGGTGTACGAAGGAATTCAAAAGCTAGAAATCGTAAACGTCGCTCTGAAACGCAACTACGATAATCCGCAACTGATTTTTGAGAGTCTCAATTCCAAGGGGGTTAAACTTTCGCCAGCCGACCTTATGCGCAACTATGTGCTGATGGGACAGGAACGTAAGTTCCAAAACAAACTGTATGAAACCTACTGGTCTCCGATGCAACAGCGTTTTGGGGAAGAATATACCAAACGATTTCACCATTTTATAAGAGACTATCTCACATTAAAATTGAGAGGGCCGGACGTATTCTCAATGAGTCGGGTGAACAGATTCTTTAAAGAACCTATTTATGAGAGTTTCAAAAAATATGTGGATAACAAAAAACAGCCCGAAGCGTTAGAGGCGACTATCGCGGAAATCAATCATTATTCAGAACACTATGTCCGTATCGCACTAGGCAAGGAGAAAGATCCAGAAATTCGTGCTTGTCTTGAAGATGTTCATGCTCTTGGGAATATCCGGGGTTTTAGGGTTGAAATTATCTTTCCGTTCCTACTTGAAGTCTACGAAGACTATACACAAGAACGAATCGAAAAAACAGAGATAATTGAAAGCCTCCGGCTGATAGAGAGCTACATCTTTCGTCGTGCAATCTGTAGTGTGGATCCCAGACCCTTGCGCCTGCTTTTTGCAGCTCTGATGATTGTAGTTGATAAAAGTAATTTTCTCCAAAGTCTGAAAGTGGCTTTTTCACGGGAGAACGATCCCTATCATTTTCCTTCGGATCGCGATTTCAAGCGAGGATTTCTCACTAAAGATATTTATAATTTAGATAGTCGTCATAATCTGTGCAATTATCTGCTGCATAAACTAGAGAACCACGACCAAATAGAACCGGACTACACGATTGAGCATGTAATGCCGCAGGGAGGGACACAGGGAGAGTTGACTGAAAAATGGAAAGAGGAGTTAGGCGAAAACTGGGAAAATGTCCATAAAGACTACCTTCACACAATTGGCAACCTCACCCTTACCAAGCACAATTCAAGGTTAAGCAATCGTCCCTTCAGAGAGAAACGGGATATGCCCGGTGGTTATCGTAATAGTTCGCTACACTTAGATCGGAGTCTTGCCCAAGCGGGACGATGGGATAAAGATGCTATCATTAACCGGGCAGAAATTTTCTCGGAACAGGCATGCAAAATCTGGACTGGTATTGATGCCCCTGATACGTCAGATGTTTGAAAGACAGAGGCTCGTGTAAAAAAGGGTTGGTGTTTGCGCCGAAGGAGACTAATCACCTTCTTTTCTTCAAGGCAGTCCGGTCAATCCCATGAAACTATTGAAGTACAATCAACCAACCGCATTGCTCTGTTGTGTCTTAATCGTACTATTGATCGATTTTTACCAACTCAAATCGTAAAAACAAGCGAGATTTCGCATGAAAACGTCATTTTTCCACTTCGTCTTATGTCTTATAGTGAGTTGCCTTTCCTATATCACCAGCAACCAGACGGTTGCAGCTCCGCTGCCTTCAGCAGAAGATTTTTGCGGATTTATCGATCACAAACGTGATAACCGGCATTATGCCAGAAGCATGGCAGCAAATCTAAATGTCGGTGAACCTCGCACGGTAAGACTGATTTACTTCTTGCCAAATGACCACCCATATCGTGCTGAGGTAGTAAAGCAAATGAAAGACGATATACTCAACATTCAGGCTTTTTATGCCAGATCCATGCAAGCACATGGATATCAGAACATGACTTTCAGGATTGAGACCAATGTTCAAGGTGAGCCAATCGTGCATCAAGTCGATGGACAATACGCTGATATTCATTATATTGATGACACAAAAAACAGAGTACTTAATGAGATTGAACAAGTATTTGACCTTCAGAATAACATTTACTATATTGCCGTTGACAATAGTATAAATGCTATTCGTATAGAAGGAAGAATACGTGCCAATGGTGTTGGAGGTAATCGTGGCAAGAATGGAGGTGTCGTATTAGTTCAGAGTAAATTTGAAGATAGAGTATTACTTCCCGGTGAATTGCAATATCGCACAGGAGCTCATGAATTAGGACATGCGTTTGGATTACAACATGATTTTCGGCATGGAACTTATATTATGTCCTATGGGCCACGACGCAACCGAAATGCAGGTCAAATTGGAGATACTCGATTATCTAAATGCAATGCTGATTTTTTGGCAATGCATCCTTATTTTAACTTTAACATCCCAATTCAAGATGGGAAAAGGCCAAGTATTAAACTCACATCACCGACTACCTATCCATTGAATTCAGAGAGTGTTAATATACAACTTGAAGTCAGTGATTCAGATGGTCTCCATCAAGTTATTCTATATCTCATATTAGAGAAATCTCTTCTTGGCCCATCTGGATACCCCGAAGTGAAAGCATGTCATAAAATGTCAGGTGAAAAAGAAGCTATCGTTGAATTTGAATATGATGGCGATATTCCCTCTACTATGTTCAGGAATCTTACCATACCTAATCGGCATCCTATTACGATTGCAGCCGTTGATATAAACGGAGATGTGAGCTATGAATATTTTACTCTTTCAGAAATGCAACACCCTCCATCTACAACTAAAGAAATATCGATCAGTTATCAGCAAAAAATAAATAGTGATTACCAAACGTGGGGCTTGCCGAATAGTGTAAGAATGCGTTTGGGGAAAGGAGGGGTTGGAGAAATGGATAATGCAGTTGCGTATTCACCTGATGGACAATACCTCGCTGTATCAAGTAAAATTGGGATATGGTTTTATGATGCAACAACATATCGAGAACTTGCATTGTTACCTAATGAAGAGAAGGTTTCTACTTTAGCGTTTTCACCCAATGGAAAGATCCTCATCTCAGGACTAGGTGGTGATGATACGAATGTACGCAGTAGAGAACTCAACCTATGGGATGTGACAACAAGAGAAAAGATTGCTACTTTTGGAATAGGTGATGGGCCTGTAGCATTTTCATCTGATGGAAGAACCATTGCTTCAGCCAACGCTTCCAGACCTTATTCCTCCATACTATGGGATGTTACAACAGGTGAACGCCTTGTAACCTTTCAGGAAAATCATAATGACCCTTTCAATAAGGTTATGTTATTTTCACCTGATGGCACACTGCTGGCTTCAAGTGAAAATAATACAGTCAGATTGTGGCATATAGCAACTCAACAGACTATTGCTATATTCAACCATAAGAACCTGTTTGAAAAAGAAAACTGCTACTCAAAAGTTAATGTTTATGTTAAACCATTGGAGCAGTAAAATACTGACCTAATGAAAGGCATAAACATGACTATACCAAAGTATCCTACTGATCTGACCGATGCCCAGTGGGACAAACTGTTCCCCTATTTGCCAGAACCTTCACCCATAGGTAGACCTCTCAAATGGGAGATGCGCTCAATTATCAACGCTATTTTTTACGTAGTCAAATCAGGGTGTCAGTGGCGAATGTTGCCGCATCAGATGCCACCGTGGCAAACGGTCTATTCCCACTTCAGAAAGTGGAAAACTTTAGGCACATGGGTTATGATTCATCAAGCACTTCACGAGCAAACCCGTAGTGATATTGGCAAATCCCCGTCACCTACAGTGGCTATCATTGACAGCCAATCGGTCAAGACGACCGAACTGGCAGATAGTAGAGGGTTTAATGCGCATAAGAAAATCAAAGGTCGTAAACGCCATATAGTCACTGATACAATTGGCATTCCATTGGGAGTCAAGGTCACTGATGCCAATGTCAGTGATAATCGAGTCGCAATAGAGTTACTAAACGAGGTCTTTAGTTGGCAGATAACGATTCAGTTAGTCTGTGCCGATGCTGGCTATCGCGGAGAATTAGGCGAATGGTTATATTTGACGCATCAGTGTCAATTGGACATCGCTCCATCTCTTAGGCAATCGGGATTTGTGGTCGTCCCATTGCGTTGGATTGTGGAGCGCACCTTTTCTTGGTTCGGTTGGTTTCGCCGATTGACTTTGGACTATGAACGCTCCGCTGAAACCGCTGAGGCTATGGTCTATATTGCTTCCATTTACTTGATGCGAAACCGTATCAAATGACTTTTAAAACAGGTTCTAAGGCTGCCATCACCTCCATAGCGTTTTCACCTGATGGAAACACTCTTGTTTCAAGCTCCGCAGACTTCACCATAAAACTGTGGGACGTAGTAAACCGAACAGAAATTACCACAATTTACGCACGAAGCATAGCAAGTGTTATAAGGTTTTCTCCTGATGGAAAGACTCTTGCTTGGGCATCTGGTCAATATATTAAATTATGGGACATAGTAACACAAACTGATATTACTCAATTTCATGATCCTGCACTTTTTTCTATAAATTCCATAGCATTTTCACCTGATGGCAAATCTCTTGTTTATGCCTCACAAGCCGATGGTATTGTTAGAGTACTGGATGTTGAAACAGCTAATGCTGTTGATTTAGGACATACAATGTTTTGGCAATACGGAAATACTGCTATATCATTTTCACCTGATAGTGCAATTCTCGCCACAGGAACTTATGAGGGCACGATAAAACTATGGGACGTAGCAATAGGGCGCAATGTAGGGAATTTATAGTGGATTTAACAATTAACGATACATATTGACAATATCCTCAATCGGCTTATCCGCATTGTATGAACGGAGCCGCTTTATATTTGCAAACTGATGTTCAACAGGATTATAATCCGGCGAATAAGGTGGCAAGTATAACAACGACGCGCCACAGCCTTGTATCAGTGCTTGGGTTTGCTCGGTTTTGTGAATCCGTGCATTATCCATTATCACGACACTCTTGGCGTCTAAATGTGGACATAATTGTTCATCAAGCCATGTATTAAAACTTTGTGCATTACAACTGCCCGATAATAACTTTGGGGCAATCAACTTATTATTCAATTGCGCCACTATCAAAGTCATCGTGCGGTTTTTTTGGCTCGGTATCAATCCCTGGACACATTGTCCCCGGGGGGCATAGCCATAACTTCTGAAGGTTTCATCTGCAAAACCGGTCTCGTCGAGGTAAACTAACGTTTTGCCTGATGCTTTTTCCGTTGCGAGTTGCTTCTGATAGGCTTTACGTTTTTCTGGACATTGCTCCTTATATCCAATCGTTTTTTTTTTCGCGTGTAACCGAGTCTTTTTAGACCATAGGCAACACAGGCAGGTGAAACCCCAAAGTGTTTAGCGCGTTCTTTATGGGTTTGGTCGGGGTGTACCTTGACATGTTCAGCGAGGGCTGTTGGGTCAAGCAGTCTGGGTTTTCGGGGACCCGGTTTTCCACACTTCAGTGGGTCTGGGGCATTGAGCCATCGGTAAATCGCAGTCCGACCGACGCTGAAGCGTTTTGTCGCTTCTGTTTTACTGCCACCATTTTCTATGAATTGAAGGACGCGTATGCGTAAATCTGATGAATGTGCCATAATTTCAACAGGATAACATACATCTGAAAAATTGTCCCTTTATTTCTTGGGTTTACTATAATTGGCAAGCCTAGGTCTTGGGTTAGATGTGTAGCATTTTCACCAGACAGCAGAACAATCGCTTCACGTGGGAGCGAAACGATAATACGGTTATGGGATGTAGAAACACAAACAGTATTCGCTACACTTGAAGAACATAAGCGAGTTAATGTCCTAAAGTTTTCACCTAATGGAGAAATGCTTGCAGTAGGCGCAAGTTATCGTATAAAACTTTGGGATATGGTAACAAGGCAAAATATCGCTATACTTGATGGGCATACGGAACAAATTAATTCTGTGGGATTTTCACCTGATGGAAAGATGATTGTATCTACATCAGATGATGATACGATCAGATTGTGGGACATAGAAACAATGCAAAATATCGCTACATTTCACCATGATCAACAATATGCATCTTTTTACCATGCAGTGTTTCTATCGGAGACTATCTTCGCTTCATCTGGATATAACAATTGGTCGGGTAAGGCTGAATTAAAACTATGGTATGTACCAGCACAAATAGAACTCACCACTTTTGAAATAGATCGTGATCCAATTTCAGTAGTACCCAATGGTAATATGATGTTAATGTCTTTTTATGGCACAAAGAGTTTATGGCACGCACAAACACAACAACTAATTATTACTATTAGTGGATTTTCTCATGATGATAAAACTTTTGCGGTAAAAAGATTTGATGGCACAATTTTTATGGGAGATACAGAAGCATTAAAAAGTCATTTCCCACCATCAGCTCCAACTGGTAATCATCAAAAATCTATACTGACAACAACTCTGTTACCTAACTATCCAAACCCATTTAACCCCGAAACATGGATCCCGTTCAGGTTGGCAGAGGATGCAGATGTTACGTTGATTATCTATGACGTGGGAGGTCGTATAGCCCGAACACTTGATATTGGGCACAGCAAGGCAGGCGTCTACGAAAGTAGAGACAAGGCAATCTATTGGGATGGCAGAAATAACTTAGGTGAGAGCGTGGCGAGTGGTGTGTACTTCTATCACTTGTCAACAGGAGATTATAAAGCTACAAAGCAGATGGTAATTCTCAAATAGTATCAAATGACCAGGTGACTGTACTGCCGATGTCCGTAGGGAACAACAATCGTTTTTCCCTACTGAAATGCGTAAGTCTTAAGAGGTATAAATCCATGAAAGCATCTGAAACATATTTACTCAGATTTTTAGACAGCACGAAACAGTTCACCCTGCCGATTTATCAACGTCGATATAGTTGGGAAAAGAGTGATTGCGAGCAACTATGGGAGGACATATATCGTGTTGGAGCACATGAAGCAATCCCTTCTCATTTCCTCGGATCGGTTGTATCTATAGGCGATGGGAGTCCGACCTTTCCGAAATTTCGCGTCATTGATGGTCAACAACGATTGACAACAATTTCTCTATTGATCTCAGCACTCGGCAGAGCGGTCGAAGCCCAAGGTGTTGAAATCGGCATAGATAAGAGCCGGTTAGAAGGATACTATCTTTTTAACGACAGAGAAGAAGGCGAACTGCGTTATAAACAGCTACTGACACCGCATGACAGGGAAATCTTGATTCAACTGTTGAAGACAGGCAAGGCTTCGGATGCCCATTCCCTGTTGGTGGCAACCTACGAGTTTTTTGAAGACAAACTAAAAAGTGCTGACCTTCATACGGTTTATGAAGGGATTAAGAAACTGATGATTGTGGACATCGCGCTGGAGCCCAATTCCGATAATCCGCAGCTAATCTTTGAAAGCCTCAATTCCACGGGACAGCGGCTTTCACAAGCCGATCTCATCCGTAATTATGTGCTGATGGGACTGGAGCCACAGTTCCAAGACAGGATACATGAGACTTACTGGTATCCGATGGAGGAAAGTTTTGGCAACGATTATGCCAAGCGATTTGACCTGTTTATCAGGGATTATCTCACGTTCAAGACACAGCAGATTCCAAATAAACAAAAGGTCTATGACCATTTCAAAAGTTTTGTAGAGAGAGAAAAACAGCAGTCAACCTTAGAGGCGATCATCCAGGAGATTGTTGACTACTCAAGACATTATGTCCGCGTTGCACTACTTGACGAACCAGACAAAGACCTGCTCGCCTGCCTTGAAGATATTCATGAACTTAAAGTTGAATGAAGTCGTTTTCCCAGTCCTGCTTGGCATCTACGAAGCCTATACACGCGGGCGGATTGAAAAGGTAGATGTGATTGAAATCCTTCGGTTGATAGAAAGTTACAGCTTCCGGCGCACCGTTTGCGATCTCCCAACAGTCGGCTTGAATAAGATCTTTGCATTAATGGCAAAGGGAACTGACAAAGTAAACTCGCCCCAAGAACTGAAAGATCATTTTTCGCGGTTGTCTCGGTCCCACCGCTTCCCTTCCAATCAGGAATTCAAGGAGGCGTTTATTGAGAAAGATTTTTATAACGCCGTCAACCGACGCAATTATCTGCTCCGTAGGCTGGAGAATCATGAACGCAAAGAACCGATCCTTGTGCAAGACTACACCATTGAGCACGTAATGCCACAAACCCTGTCTGAAGAATGGCAAGCGGAGTTAGGTGAGGATTGGCTATATGTGCATGAAAAGTATATTGATACGATTGGTAACCTCACCCTTACTGGCTACAATTCAGAGTTAGGCAATCGTTCCTTTAAGCAGAAACAGCAGATACCCGGTGGTTTTCGGGATAGTCCGTTGCGTTTGAACCGAAGACTTGCTCAGGTCGAGCGATGGGATGAGGCTGCGATCAGAGATCGGGCAGAGATGCTCTTGGACAAGACATTGGAAATCTGGACGGATCACGGCATTGATCCATCCATGCAAGGGGAGCGCAGAGGAAGGTGGGGGATCGACGATCACCGTCACCTCGCTGGTGAGAAGATGGATATATTCCAGCAATTGCGGCAGCACATTCAAAACTTAGATCCGTCTATCAGTGAACAGATTACTAAAGACTATATTGGTTACGGGTTAAACACGTACTTTGTGTGTATTGTGCCATGGGCAAGTCGTTTGGTGGTATACTTAAAACTCCCCTTTGCTGACCTGAATGACCCGCAAGGTTTATGTAGAGATGTAAAAAACATTGGACATCTCGGCACAGGAGATGTAGAGGTCGGTATATCTTCTGTAAATGAAGTTGATTATATTATGTTCCTGATACGTCAGGCGTTTGAAAGACGGATTGCAGACCAATAAGGAGAAACCAATGACCGCGCAACCTGACTATGACCTCGATTTGAAACTTGCCGAATTGAAAATTAACGGTTATGTTACCTTTGAAGACTTGATACCCGTTGAGACGGTAGATCGGATACGTGAGGCATTTCTGCCACTGTTGGATGAGGTGAAGGCTCACAGTACACCGGGCGAAGATGTCAAGGTGCGTGGACACACCGATGATCGGCTTGTCGTGGAGGGTAGTCTACAGGTGGTCAACCGTTACACGATGTATGTTCCTTGGGAGCAGCCCTTCGCCGACCCTCAGATTTTCGAGAACCCGGTGCTGCTCGCCTTCCTCGACCGGTATTGGGGCACCAGTGATTATCATATTACCTGCTACCATTCAAACAACCCGTACCCCGGCAGCGAGTACCAGCGGTGGCATCGAGATGCGGGGATTTCCAGAATGGTTCCCCACGTCGGCTTAGAGGTGTGTCCCCATTTTGGTATCAAATTTCCACTGGTGGATACCTATGAGGAAAACGGGAGTTTTGAAATCTTGCCCGCCACCCAATACCTCGCTGACCCGGAGTTAGAGAACCGCTACGACGAAGTATTGACAAAAGGCGATTTCCCCACAGCACGCCGTCTCAACCTGAAGAAGGGAACGCTATGGATTCAGGACCCGCGGACGCTCCATCGTGGGACCCCCAACCGTGCCGATCACGTCAGACCAGAGTTGGTGATCTGCTATTCTCTCCCATGGTTCGCGATGCGTAAACCTATTGAGATGAATCAGGCGGAATTTGACAAACTTTCTGAACGGGGCAGGGAGATGCTCTCTCGGTGCGAGGTAATTGGATAACAGTCCCACATCAGTGTTGGACGGGGAACCTGTAGAAACCCCATAACTTTCAAGGAGGAAACACAATGAGAACGCTTAGCAATTTAACCCAATTAACTATGTCAATCATTGGTCTCGTGCTGATTGGTGGTTTGATGATGGGTGGCATTTATGCACATGCAGACAGCCATGCAAACAGCGCGAAAGAACAACTGGAGAATTCACCACGGCACGGGGAGTGGGTGAAAATCTCCACAGAGAGCGGACGCGAAGTCAGTGCCTTCATCGTTTTCCCGGAGGTTAAGGAAAATGCGACTTCGGTGATTGTCATCCATGAGATTTTTGGTCTAACAGATTGGATAAGACAGGTTGGTGATGAACTTGCGAAAGCGGGCTTTGTCGCGATCTGTCCCGATTTCCTTTCCGGGATGGGACCAAACGGAGGCGGCACCGACAGCTTCGGGGGTAATAATGTCCGACGGGCGATTCGTGACCTAGACCCAGACCAAATCACAACCGACCTCAAAGCAGTGACGAAATATGTCCGAGATCTACCTTCGACAACAGATGCGGTCGCCGTGAGTGGATTTTGTTGGGGCGGCAGGCAATCGTTTAGCTTTGCCACCAATGACAATTCACTGAAAGCTGCTTTCGTTTTCTATGGCAGCCCCCCGGATGCAGCGGCATTGGGGAAGATTACCTGTCCTGTCTACGGTTTTTACGGTGAGAGTGACAACCGAATCAACTCGACCATTGAATCAACAAAAGCAGCTGCAGCCTCCGCCGGCATCACCTATGAACCGGTGATTTATTCCGGTGTGGGTCACGGCTTCTTGAGACGGGGAATGGCTGCGGAGGCGAGTGAAGTTCAGAAAACCGCAACCCGTGAGGCTTGGGAACGATGGGCGAATTTACTGAATAAACACTAAACGATACAAACTTAACATAGGAGAAATTTTCAAATGAAAAGGGCATTGACCTTCGTTATCTTTTTTTGTGTAATTACAATTTTCTTGTGGGGGACGGATTCACTTTCAGAGTCGGAGAAATATTGGCACCAGTGGCGGGGACCTGAGGCTTCCGGTGTTGCGCCACACGGAGACCCACCTACTGAGTGGAACGAAAACAAAAACATCCGATGGAAAACCGAAATCCCGGGACAGGGACATGCGACCCCAATCGTGTGGAATGACACCGTTTTTGTCACAAGTGCTATTAAAACCGACAAGCAGGTAGAACAAGAGCCGGCCGAGGCACCGCAACAGCGAAGAGGGCGCCGAGGCAGATCCGCAGCCCCATCATCTATCCACCAGTTTGTAATTTTCGCTATCAACCGTTCTGACGGTAGCATCCGCTGGCAGCAGATCGCTCGCGAAGAGGCACCGCACGAGGGAACACATCAGACCGGCAGTTGGGCGGCAAATTCCCCGGTCACCGATGGGGAACATGTTTACGCTTACTTCGGCTCTCGTGGGCTCTACTGCTATGACATGCAGGGAAATCTCCAGTGGGAGAAAGACTTAGGAGATATGGCAACCAAGATGAGTTTCGGTGAAGGCAGTTCGCCGGTGCTCTATGGCGATGCTATCATCCTTAACTGGGACCATGAGGGGGATTCGTTCATTATTACGTTGGATAAACGGACGGGTGAAGAACTCTGGAAAGTTGACCGAGATGAAGGCACGTCGTGGGCTACGCCAATCGTCGTTGAGCACAATGGGAATCCTCAAGTCATTATCAATGCAACGCACCGCACACGTAGCTATGATCTGGCGACGGGGAAAGTGCTCTGGGAATGCAGTGGCATGACAGCCAATACAATCCCATCGCCCGTGACAGCAGACGGTATTGTCTACATTACCAGCGGGTTTCGCGGCAACGCCCTGCAAGCGATCCGTCTCGCCGATGCGGCAGGAGACATCACCAATGGAGCGGCGGTTCTCTGGGAGTATGGTAGAGATACCCCTTATGTTCCCTCCCCGCTGCTCTATGGCGATACACTCTATTTCCTGAAACACAACAAAGGAGTCCTCTCCGCTTTCAACGCCAGTACAGGCGAGGCGCACTACGGACCAGAGCGTCTGGAAGGTATCGCGGAGGTTTATGCGTCGCCGGTCGGTGCGAGTGGGCGCATCTACATTGCAAGCAGAGATGGTGTCACGCTGGTAATCAAACACGGTTCAACGCTTGAAGTCCTCGCTGAAAATGCCCTTGATGACGGCTTCAATGCCTCACCTGCAATCGTAGGTAAGGAGATATTCCTACGTGGGAACAGATCTCTCTACTGCATTGCGTCAGAGTAGCATAGCACCCAATATGCTAGGTGCGATTCTAAGTAACAATGTATAATGTCGGTTAGATTCCGACTTAGTGAACTTACCACTGCAAACCTTACCTTAACTGCATTGCTGGAAACGGCAATGTGGGAAGCAAAGGGAAAAGGCGAACAACTCGGCGTGAATGCAGGCACGCTAAGACGTTGCGTCCGGTTACAATGATATGGCTAAATGAAAATTGAACTGATGGAAGCCTCGTTATTGGGAAATAGGTGAATCTGCGTGAGCGTGTCTACCCATGCACGCTATATTAACAGCCTGTGGCTAAAAAGCGTGTGTCGTGTAAGGTAACTCTAGCATTTACCTTATGTAAGTCGTTGACATCGGGGTAAAGTCAGGGTCTAAGTTGTTGGTGATGTATACATTGTGAGATTAGAATAGTCCCTAAGTCCCCCCGATTCATCGGGGAGATAAGGGAGAGGAGGACAGTAAGCCTGTCCAAGTCAGAATACTAAAAATGAAATATAACAGATTCAGGGAAAATGAGCGCAAATCATGTTTACATACGGCGACTCCTCCCCAACGTTCTGATATTCCATGAGTAAGTAGGGTTGAGATTATTTTTTGGGATAAATAATAGAGTCAGCCAGCCTAAAACTCGTAATTCCATAAGGTGTTATTATCCTTTATAAGATAATCAGTAACTGACGGTGAAAGCCGTGTGCGGTGAAAGTCGCACGCACGGTTTGGAAGGGGGGAAAGACTCGTGAGAGTCCTACCTATCCTTACTAGGAGTTACGCACTTCAGTAGGGAACAACGATCGTTGTTCCCTACGGGCTCCTTGATGGTGTCCCTGCTTGGGGCGTTCAACCGCGTAACTCCTAATGCTAGAAAGAAGACTAAATAAAAATGTTTGATGATTATCGTCCCAATCGATTTGGGCCAGGGCACTCCGCTGTCATGTGTAAACACGGCGCAGTTGCCACAAGTCAACCCCTCGCCGCGCAAGTCGCACAACTCTTGTAGTTGCGCTACCTGCGTGATGGCGGAAATCCTATTGCCTCGATGAAAAGGGGACTGAAAGCTCGTAACCTTTGGCGTGATGAGCGGACAGATGTAGCCACAAGGACAGCTACAATTAGTATGCAAACTCGTCAATTTTAATATGGACCTGCAATCCGCTCTCAATGCCTCCGCTTCGGCAATGGTCAGAATCCCATTACCCCGATGAAAAGGGGACTAAAAAGAAAGAAGGATAAACGTCCTATCGGGATTAGCGCGCAAGGGACATCAGTTGCTACCGCCGTATACCTTCTTCGGCGGTGGACAAGCGATCTTTATTCATCCGGAATACAATACACTGATTGCGGGTTCTGAACCACGCCGCGATGGGTGTGCTGTGGGGTACTAATATTACGCAGGTTGCTATCCGTTGTTCCGGTACCTGTCTGAATCGTGAAACGTAATGCGTGATGCGTAAGTTAGTTCATTGGTTCACTAGGGCGTGTTGACGTTTATGTAAAACTGTCCGTATTGGACCCCCACACCATACTTGAGTTGATTGTAGATAGAGATTCATATCTTGACACCCAACCGTCGATTTTGGAAAATCGACCTACACAGATTCAAAATCGTCTATGATGTGTGACCAAAGGGTTGGGAAACCCAACCCCTACAAAGTACCATGCGTCTGTGCACACCTCTCGATTATCTGATTACGATGGAATGTCAACAGAACTAGTTCATTAATGAACTCTTGAGGTTACGGCATACGGCGTATGCCTACTACTAGCGGCAACTTGCGCTAATATTAAGTAACGGCATGAATGTTCGCTCGTGTTCCCTCAACGTCAAAACAGGCGTACTGATTATCCCGCATGATGCGTGTTGCGATTTGCATCGCCTGCGCTTCGGTCATGTAACCGTCCGCTATCTCCCCTTCAAGCGCGCGGCGAATCTCGTTACGCGCCTGTATCGCATACGCCATCGCGCTTGTGGGCCAATGGGTGTCTCCGCCGAACGCAAACAACTTGTTTGATGGGACAGCGTGCAGGAACCGCCGCAAAAAGTCGCGGGAGCTGTACGGGTCAATGCTCCACGCCCAACAGAGATCCACCCAGATGTTACGATAGTGCTTTGCGAGTGCGACCAATTCATCGGTGTAGGGATAGGAAATGTGCATCAGGACAAACTTGGCGTCGAGGTAACGCGCAAAGAGATCACACATGTTCCCAGCGGGGATTCGGCTTATAGGCATCCGATCGTTTCCTGCATAGTAGCCGGTGTGAATCTTGAACGGTAGGTTGTGTTCGATTGACAATTCAACGCCTCGCGCCCAGCACCAATCTCCCAAACAGAGCTGCGTTTCGACGCTGATCTCCTCCGCAGGTTGAGTCAGCACCTTTCGGAGTGCGGCGGACGCCTCAACATCGTTCCGTTCCACCCAATTGAGGGTTCGACTGTAGGCGTGTTGCGCTTTCACCGCTATGGCGGTAGGAGCATGTTTCTCAAAAATCGCTTCCATCCCTCGCTTCAGCGTTCTGAGATCTACCACCTCAATCCCCGTCTCAGCATGGATCTGTTCCAGTTCAATTTCTCCGTTGCAGAAGCTACGCCACGACAGGTCATAGAGGAAGAAGTCGAGTCCAGAACTATCCGGGGCACACTCCCACAGTTTATCATCCGTTTGGGTATGGTCGAGATTGGCGACATCATGCAGCAACCTGAAACGCTCACCGGGCCGTCGCAGCATTTTAATCTTCTCTTGCGCCGATGCTATATTTGCTCCGGTGAGTTCGTCAATCCCGTAGGCGTGTTCGGCGATGAGCCGCACCGCTTCGCCATATCCAGTGAACTGTGTCGCGTCCCAAGCCTCTCGAATGCCCTCAAAGCGTCCAGCGATGTCTGGGTCTGAACTATCCATCAGGCGTTTCATTGCGTCGGGCGATGCACCCGCTGTGTTGAGGTCTGCGGGAACATAATTCCCAAACAGGTCTTGTAAGATGTCTGGACCGTCGTCTAACCACACATGCTCTCGATCCAAATGTTCATGTGTATCAACTAAAGGTGTGCTTTGAATATGGTGTGCTAAATCGGTTGACATATTTTTCCTCCTTGTGTAACCTGTGCTACGATTGAAATGGTGTTCTAAAGTCTTAATGAAATGTCAATTCAATTTCTAAAATCGACACTCCCCGTAGGTGGCGGTGTGAATTTCGAGCTACGGAGTAAACCATAAAAACATGCAAACAAAAAATTTGCGAGAAATCAGAAAAATCTAATTCAATTTCCAAAAAAATATGCTATACTTTAAGCATTGATAGAGGGGGATACGACATTGTTCCATCAAGTCTACAAGACCCATTGCCCCGATGAAAAGGGGACTGAAAGATGCGCTATTTTTGATTTGGATGGAACAATCATCGACAACTCTTCTGAGCAGGTATTCCTCAAATATCTGCTTGAGAGTGGTGAACTCCCATTCCGTAACCTGTCCCAATGGCTTCTCGATTTTATCCGGATTCAAGATCTTCGTCAAGCTAAAGCAAACAAGGTCTATCTGAAAGGCTTAGATTACCAGTATACCCACAACTTAGCACAGATCTGCTTTACGGAGCGTCTAGTAGAGCGAATCTCGCCTAAAGTTTTTGACCTCATCAAATCTCACCGTGCCGAAGGGCGGGCTATTGTTATTTTATCCGGATCCCTAGAACTTTTGGTCCGGTTTTTCTACGAACACCTGAAGGCGGATCTCATGGTCGGGTACGCCCTAGAGGTCATTGAAGAAGAAATCACAGGACACGGTGTAGGCTTAAATCCTTACGGCGAGAATAAAGCCCGATTGGTTCAGGAACTTGCCGAGACACACAATTTCGACCTGAGCGAATCTTATGCCTACGGAAACCACCATTCGGACGCACACAAACTCAAACGAGTTGGACACCCCGTTGCTGTCAATCCTGACAGAAAACTACGAGAAATCGCCATTGCCAACGATTGGCAGATTGAACAGTTTCATACAGATTAACGCAAGTTGCTATATATCCTGTAGGTCGAGTTTCCATACTCGACGCCTACCAGAAATAACCAAATTCACCTACAATTAGAGGTGCTGAACGATAAGCAGTAACTTTCTCGATATATCGTTCATCAATCTTATGGGACACATGTCGCCCCGCTGGGGCTTGGGGGAATTGGTTTGCCGATGTTCTATAAACATGCCGCCCCGCTGGGGCTATGGGTTGGGCAAAACACCCAACCTACGGGTATAGGTATAGGGATCGATTTTATCACGCCACATATAACTGGCGACTTGGGTTAAAATAAATAGAAGACTGCATTTCCAACTGTTACGGGTTAGTAGAGCACATGGATTTCCACCCCCTGCACGGTGACCTCACCAGCGACAACCAAGATACCAACGTGATTCCTGCCCTGTATGAGCAGATCGGGACTTATCTCCTGACGTAGAGCATAGACTTGCCCTTGTTGGGAGGTGCTGCCCGTATTGTCGGGCGGGAGCCAAGGGTCGGTCGGCTCAAGTGCTGACAACGGTTGTTGGTTGAGCGTAACCTCTATTTGGCTCGTCTCGGTGAGATCAGTGTAAGTGAGGGATAACCGTATTGTCCGAGGGGGCGGAGATTCAGTGAAATCTTCCTCCACCAGAACGGGGACCGCCACTTGCTCCCCACGTTCTAGGGTTTGCGGGAGCGTTGCCTGCAGCCAGTTATGTGGCAGCATGGGTTTCGGTCCCAAGAGGCGGTCAGCGACATAGAGTTTATCTTTACCCCGCATCGCTTGAAGCGTATCCATCTCTCGCAGTAACTGCCTTTGCGGTGCGAATTGTGGGTTTTTGTCGGGACGGTGCACATAGGAATGCGCGTTCCAGTTGAAGGTGTAGATGCCATCGGCACCCTGACTCCAGTAGTTGGCTGCTAATGCACGGAGCAGCGGTTCGGAATCCTCAAAGCCGAAGATGATATTATACCCACTGGGCCAACCGTACACGCAGGGATACACCAATATCCCCGTACCGTCGGTTAGGCTCTTAAACGCCTCCACGTCACAGTCTATGTTGCCACTGCCGAGGCTGAGACTGTCCACCAACCTCTCCTCAACCCAAGTTGAAACGTCAAACCCATCCAATCGGCACGCTTCTATCGTAGGATTCACACGCACCGCCAACGGGATCTGCCTGCCCCGCGCTCTGCCTCGCTGATTCAGATGCTCCCGCACTTGACTGAGGAATTGCGTGAGCAGATGGGCGTTTTTGGGGGCTTCACTTGGGACGAAATAGGGGGGACTGCGGAGGAAATCGATCTCTAATCCATCAAAGTCGTACTTTCTGAAAATTTCCTCAATGACAGCGAACTTCAGATCGCGCACTTCGGGCACCGCAAAATTGAGATTGCGGTGGACAGAAGGATGCACCTCCGGATGTCCCACTCCGATTGTCCACTCCGGATGCTCCACTTTGAAGGTAGCGAGCAGCCGCTCATGACCAAAGGAATCGTGACAGTCGTTGAGGCGGAAGGAGTAGAAAATATCTACACCCCGCTCCTTTGCTGCCGGCACGACAATCTTCGGTGGGTCGTTGCCTTCTTCGATAAGACGGAGCAGCGACGGATCCACCTCGCCAACGCGCTCTCCGGTCAACTCCAACACATCGCTGTCGTAGTTGGCGGTGTTACCGCCCGCCCCATCATGCCAAAAAAGACAGTCGATGTGGCTGTCCTCAAGAAAACCAACGATACCCTTGAGATAGTCATTGACATCCGTCGCAGCGGGTAGCACACCGCTTGAGTCCATCTGATATATAAGACGATAGGGGTTCATACCTTGTATTATAGGGCAATTCCTGAAAAATTGACAGAAAATTGTCGAGATATGAATTTCGACCTATCGGTTCTGTTGACTGCTGATTGCTAACGCTGAAAACTAGTTCAGAGAGGTCAGGGATTTCAATAAGTGGTTCGGGAGGTAGTTGAGGATGGAACGTCCTGCAATATGTATCAGCATCTTAGAAGGAGCGAAAGTGTGCGCCCTGAGTCGTGTGCTGTTCCCTACGGTAGGCATAATGACTTTCATCAAGATTCCTTCCTTCAATGATCCGGCTGCCCTTGGGCTCAAAGTGGAACGCCAACCGCAAAAACCCCAAATCAGAAAGGGTAGTTGTTACATCCCCCTGTTCCTCTTTGGGAACAAAAAACAGAAAGTACCCGCCACCCCCTGCGCCCAGAATCTTGCCGCCCAGCGCATCCGCAGCGACAGCACGCTCATAGATGGTATCGAGCATCGGGCTTGAAATACTATCGCAGAGGGAACGCTTCAGCTGCCAAGCGCGATGTAACAGATGTCCAACCTCATTGAGGCAATTCCCATGGTTGCCCTTTACAAGGACATCGTAAAACGCAGGTACGAGCTCCCTCATTTGCAGTAGCGTTTGGGGACTCGCAGAACGTTTCTGTTCGTGCAGGATGGTCTCGGCGCGGCGTTGAATCCCTGTGTAGAATAGGGTGAAGTTCTCTTCCAAACGTGCTACCGTTTCGGAGGTTACTGGAATGGCTTGGGCATGGACACTCTCGTCTCTGTTGAACTGAATCCGTCTCAACCCACCGTAAGCGGCGATATACTGATCTTGTTTTCCGATAGGCTGTTTCAAGCGGTCTATCTCAATCTCGCACGCTTGATGTGCGAGGGTTTCTGTGGGCATTTCGATTCCCTGATAAGCGTACAGCGCATTGAGTAATCCGACGGTTAATGCGCTTGATGATCCCAATCCACAGCCGCGTGAGGGAACATCGGAGGTAACTGTGATGGATAGTCCACCGCCCCTAACGCCCCCTAACCACTCCGCTACTCCCTCGCTGTCACCCCCCCTAACCCCCCCGCTAGCGGGGGGGAAGGTTTTTCGCACCGCTTCTCGAATCAAAGAATGTTGAATTTGGTCAGGGTCAGAAACCGTTTCATGGTGGTCTGGGGTGTTGATAGCAATTTGAGAGTTCGTTTGCTTTGTGATGCAGACAGAGATATATTTATCGATAGCGGTACTGATGACCTCTCCCCCATATTGCCGATAAAAGTTGGAGATGTCGGTTCCGCCCCCAACAAAACTGATTCGTATCGGTGTGCGCGAAATAATCATAAGTTCTCCCTATACCGGTGTAGGAAAGGCTGCCGTCAGCGAACGGCAATACGGAACGGTTTGTTCCAAACCGTCTATAAAAGAAATCTAGGGTGCCTACCCCAGATCCCTCGTGCAAGGTTACGGTTCCACAATCTCACGAATTTGCGAACAATCAAGAGTATCGCCCTTTTGTGGACGATGGGTGTAATACCACCAGAATCGAACATAAAGTAACATCCAAAAAATACGGAAAATCCGAAAGGGATTTCGGTACTTTGTTTCGCCGTGAATTCGAGGGTGGTGAGTGACTACGATTTCTCCAACTTTGTAACCCCGCAAATAGAGCATCGAAGTGAGGCAACCGTGCATCTTTGACCGTAACGGCAACAGTGATTTGATTGCCGCTGATTGGAATATCTTGAGTGAGCAACTCGTGTCATGGACTGGGTCCCCGAAGATGAGATAGCGGATGAGGTTGAACGCTCTCGAAACGAACCGTTTGGTTGCAGAATCTTGGCGGTGTTTGCGCCAGCCACAGATAGCATCATATTTCCCCTCGATTGCTTCGAGCAGTTTGGGAATATCTTGGGGATCGTTTTGTAAGTCACCGTCCATACTGATGATGTAATCGCCTGTGGCATAGGAGAAGCCGGCAGAAAAAGCGGGTGTCTGACCAAAGTTTTTTTTCAACCGGATAATCGTTAAGTTGCGAACCTTTGTCTGAGCACGTCGTAGGATTTTGTAAGTGCCATCAACGCTTCCATCATCAACAAAGATGATTTCGTAATCGTAGGCTTGGGCATCAAGCACCGTATAAAGCGCATCGGCAAGTGGCATGATGTTGTCTTGTTCATTATAGACAGTTATCACAACCGAAATCTTTTTCTGGTATTTCGCCGAGCCGGGTTTGAGATTGATAGCCAATAGCTTTCTCCGCTGTCCATGAAAGCACTAAGGAACAACGATCGTTGTTCCCTACAATGAGTCTGGAGGGTAAGTTTTTAACGTGGCAGCCTTCAGCTTTACGCTGACTTGAGGCATCAATAGGACAAAACCCAATAATCCCAACAGAGCGGTCATAAACACCTGACAACAATGTATGAACAACCCAACTGAGAGCGCACTCCCTACCTCCATATCAGCGAACATGACCAAACTCGCCGCCCAACTTCCCTCTATGACCCCAAAACCGCTCAATGAAAACGGGAACCATGCAGCAATCATCACGATTGAAATTACAACCAACAATACGCTTAGTCTTTGATTGACGTTTAGCGTTGATAAAAGCAGCAGATGGCAACTCATGTTAATCCCATAAGTACAGAGAGAAAAGGTGAGGGCTTTCAACAACAGTCGCAGACAGCGAAACCGGTCAAGTTGAAGCGAGACTTCCCTTAATTTATGACCGGCGGATTTCAGTAAAGCCGTATGACGCCAAGGATATATCCGGACGATACATGTCCAGATTTTTCCTATGCCTTTGGGGAGCACACTGAAAAGAACACGATTCACTATAATCAAGCCCCCCACGAGGGCTAAAATGATCAACACATAACCCGTAGATTGGCGTCCCATCCCCAATAGACCAAAGGTGCCCCCCACGATAACAAATTGCAGGTCAAATAAACGTGCCTCAAACAGACTGCGGACTCCTTCGCTTACGGGGATTTTCAAGTGCCGGCGCAGCAGTACAATATAGGAAAACTCACCGACCATCAATGGAAGTGTGCGCACAAAAAAGTTGTGACACAACGTAATTGGGAACAGGACTCCCAAGGGCAGCTCTTTCCGGCCTAAAAGTATACGGAAACGCAAAGCACGGAAGATATTTAACAGGAGGAATAAGGAAAATAGTAGAAAGAAAAACCAAAGCGGAACGTTTTTAGCAAGGCGGAGGAAATGAGGATAGTCAATCTGTCGTGCCAGATAGATGATTAAAATTATAGAGACCCCAAGCCCTAGCAGTGGAGAAATAAGACGATTTAACCCATGTTTTTGAAGGAATGATTGAAACCGCACGTCAGTCATCAATACCGTATAAGCCTCAAGCCGTTGTCAATCTGAATGGTTGGTGTTTCAAATTGTCACTGCCTCTCCAATTTCATACGTCCCCAGAGGGTGGCTTGATTGTTTGACACCTCCACCGACAAAGAACGGTCGGGGATTACCCACGTCGGGTCAGTATCCGAACCCGGATCCCCGGTGAGCTGCTTCTGATTATCCCCATTGGCATCCATGACATGAATATCTGGACGCCTTCCAACCCGAAATGCGTAGTACGCAATCCATCTCCCATCGGGAGACCACGCAGGGGCCTGGTCTTCCCATGGGTGGCGAGTCAGGTTCACGACGTTCGTTCCGTCAGAGTTCATCGCATAGATATCGTCCTGATCGCCTTCCCGATTGGAATGAAATGCTATCTTTGGCCCATCGGGAGACCATGTGGGCGCAGCGTCGAGGGCAGGGTGGTTGGTCAAATTGACTTGGTTCTTCCCATTTGAGTCCATCACATAGATTTCCCCGTTCCCATCCCGATTGGAAAAGAACACAATTTTTGAGCCATCAGGAGACCAAGAACCCACCTCATCTACTCCGGGCGACTGTGTTAAATTCTTCAACTGGTTGCCTTGAATATCCATGACGCAAACATCAGTCATGCCATCTGGTGACCCGTCAGTGCTGGTGAGGGCTAACCACTTCCCATCCGGAGACCATTTTGGCGATAGATATTTGTGACCACCAAATTGTTCGGTCATGTTTTTGGTTTCAATCTTAGGACCACCTACCAGAACAAATGTCCCTTTTGGGGCTTTCCGGTTAGGAAGATGCTCCCAAACTTCAGGAAGAATAACAGGAGTTTGCAGATATATATGAACGGTAAATGGACCCTGTATGTGGTAGGCGATAGATGTCCCATCGGGGGACCAGGCAATTGGGCCAGATCTCAAATTGCTAGACATCCAACGTTTTTCGTTGAATCCATCGGCATCAATCACATAAAATGTTATATCAGCCTTAAAAGGGGCGAGGTCATCTCGATGTCGGTCGGATAGAAATGCAATGGTGCCGGTCCGCTCGTCGGTAGAAGCCTGTTCAGTAAACAGGCTCCATGCAAATAGAAATATCATGACACCAAGGATCTTCTGAGACACTGCGAGTTGCTTCAACATGTATAATCCTCCTTGAATTTGTTTGGCACTCATGCGTGACCGGACTTCAATGGAAATCGCTCTTTATCTCTCCCCAAGTGGCCGTGAGTTTCCTCCGCGGCTGCACCGGACGCGCATCATATTGAACCTCAAAATCGTCGAAGTGGACGCGGTTCCCCCATCCTGACGACAGATAAATTCTCCCTTCCGTATAGGTGTCGTCCAGAAAGTTTAGCACTTCTATTTCATTAACAAAGCATTGAAACCGATTCCCCTTGGCAATGACCTTCAAGCGATACCACTTATGTAGTCTGAAATCAAATAGTCGAGATGCACGCAGCTTATCCTCGCGAAACCTATTGATAACCCATTCGTTTCTTTCATTACGCCTCACAGCCATATGCTGAACGGTCGCTCCAAGACCTCTTCTATCTTGACGACCTATATAACCTAAGAAGAATTTGTAAGATCGCCCGTACAGAACTATTAGGAGGATCTCGTCCCCTTGTGCATGAGCACGCTCAATGGATGGCTCAAGGAGCGGATCTGTATGAGCGCGCAGCCCAATGAGTGGACCACCGTTAATATCCCCAAACACTAGCCTGCTGATTTTTACAGATACCGCCGCCTCGTAGTCGCTTGCGATTATACCATCAACAGCAATGATAACCTCCGCCTCTTGCTCCGCTTTAGGAGAACTGAGAACCAATTCACCCTTTTGAATGCCGCTATCTTTGGTACCTTGCACAAGCGTCCATCCCTGTAAATCACCATCGTTAAAATTATCACGAAATATCTCTGCCCATACCGATGATACCAACAACGTAAGTATCAACATAGCCATCATTTGCTTCATGAGATAGCCCCTTCCTTTTCTCCTGTAAGCCAACACGGATTTAAGCGCAATGAATCGTACACAGTTCCTCGAGAGCTCAATTGTAATTACGCAGGTTACCTTTGCCCGATAAATCAGGCAGCTACAATATTCCAATAGAGCACCGTAACTCTAAAACTCTGTTTCTCAATAGATAGGTTCTCCTGACATTTGACGATAGTGTAACAGTGTAGGTTGAGCCTCCTCCCTTGCCCCCTCGTAACAATCGGCACCGGCCGAGCGAGGAAGTCCAACCTACTAACTAGCGGAGGAAAATAAGGAACTTGACTGACCGGAATGGATAATAACTTACATCAATCCAAGTTGCTAGCGTTGAAAATCTATCAATTTTCTCGTAGGGGCGGGGTTTCCCCGCCCCCAAATCCAATCCCCGTAGGTCGGGCATCCCCGATCCCGCTTTGCCCCGATGTGTCGGGGACAAGTCGGGAGATGCACGGAACGGCATAAATCGGGATCCAAATTGCTTTGAATCCTCGATGTTTCATCGGGAGCGACTTGCCCGACCTCTAAAACCCCAATTGCTTGGAATCCCAATCCGTCTGGACAGGGTATGCCTACCACTAGCAACTCGAATTATAGATAATATCAACTAATAACCTCAAAATACCAGTCAAATTTAGGGCGTACAGACATAATATGTCGGTACGCCCTAAAAAAATGGTTGAGATTAAATGCAAGAATGTTTATATTATTAGGACTTACGCAGTTGAACGCTCAAAGTCCGCGCTGCGGACATCGGGATTCAGAACAACTTGTAGTTCGATGATTTATCGCCATCCCGACAAGTCGGGATTCCAACGCCCGATAAATCGGGATTAAGATACGGGCAACTACAGCAGAGACTCCATAAAGAGCCCATAGGGAACAACTCTCGGAACGGAGGATCGTTGTTCCCTACTGAAATGCGTAAGTCCTATTGTTAAACTGTATAAAATATGTCGTTCATGTTAAGAAATTGTGCAACAGAAACCGATTGAGTTCATTAGTTCACTAGTTTATTAATGAACCCATGTACCAATGTATGAATGAACGAATGGTTTTCACGTTTTACGGTTTTTGCGTTTTGCACTTTCTTTTTACATGAGCCACTTCTTTTTACATGAGCCACGTTTTTATTATAATCTTCACAATATAGCTTTCCACAAGGAGGAAAACCATGGCGTGTAAAACGATTCATGCCGCAGAAACCAACCTACCAACGAATCTCTTTACGATCGAGGAAGATACGGATGACACGACAGAACCCAGCGATTTCAATTGGCTTCCCCTCAGCTGCTGTAGTTACGGGTCTTATGCTGCTGCGATCGACATTATTTGGGAAACTGAGGATGATGAGTAAGCTGTCATAAATGGCATGTCCCGGTTTCCCCATGGGTAATAATTCAAGTTGCTAGGGCGTGTTGACATTTAACAAATTAAACCACTCTTGATCCACTTGAGATGATTGCGGATCTTTGTAGGTCGATTTTCCAAAATCGACAGGCTTATGTCGAGATGTGAATCTCGACCTACAGGTTGGGCTGCGGTAGGTGCAACCCCTCGATGGATCAGGATTAAGAAGCCCCGATAAATCGGGATTTCGCTACACTCAACCTGCTCCTACATTTGGTTGATTTTCCACAATCAACATTTTGCCGTCGAGATATGAATCTCGACCTACAATCCCGATCTATCGCCCCGGCGATGTTACTCCGCCTAACGAGTTGTAGGGAACAACGATCCTCCGATCTGGGACCGAGAGTCCGAGAGTTGTTCCCTACGATGTCCTGATTCCTCTTTAATCCACAATGTCCAAAGTCAATACCCTTCTCAAACTGATTGCCTATCAAGAGCAACACCCCCAAGCCACGGACGAAGAGATTGCCGAGGGGATTGGAATTTCACCACGACATGTTCTCCGCTGCAGAAAAGAGGTGAATCTTCTCAAATACCAGTTGGCTGAGCCTTACTTGCAACCGGAGCAGATCCAACTTATGCTGTCACTGCTCGATCAACGAGAACCCGAACAGAAGGAGATCACCCAACAACTTCAAAACCAGATAGGGGTCTCTTACATCGGTTGCCTTCGCACCACGCCCCCCAACGAGGGGGCACCTGTTGGCCGGTTCGATATCGGAGAGTTGATTCCAGTAGAAACCGACCCTTCAGACCGGCTGCACCCAGTATTGAATTTTTGGCTGCAGAACCTATGCTATGATCCTCTCCTCGTATACCACCGAAACGGCGAAATCGAAGGACGGCTTGCAATCGCTTGCGAGGCGGTGAAAGGGAATTCACAGTGGCAGCTGACCTTGAGAGAGGACCTTCGTTGGAGCGATGGAAAGCCGATTACGCTTGAAGAGGTCATCGCGGCGTTTTCTGAGAGCCGTATCGCACCGATGATAACAGAGATAAAACCGGATGGCAAGACCCAACTTCGGGTTCAACTTTCTCAGGAAGAGGCACTCTTTCCCCTTCATCTGAGCGGGATCTTCGTCCACCCCTCCCACTCACCCCAGCCTTACCGCGTGACCTCTGGCCCCTATCAATTGAAGCGTTTCCATCCCGACGCCATGACCTTCCGTTTCCAGCAAAACCCGGATTACTATCGCGGAGGAGATCCCCATATTGATTGGTTGACCCTAAGACGTTTCACACGACCCATCAACGCGGTTAAGGCGTTAGAGAATGGCTCATTGGATCTGCTTTTTCTCTCCCCTCATGCACTGCGGTCCTTCTACCAATTCCCAACAACAGTGCCCTGTCAACAGTGGCCCTTTTTTCAGGACAACTACTACCTTCTATTTCTCAACCGTCATCACGGCCCCCTATCAGATGAAAGGAACTGTAATCTGCTTAAAGAAGCAATTGATTATCGGGCAATTAATCTCTATCTTCGGATGGGACAGGTTGATGAAGAAGGGGAGAGTTCACAATCTCCTCGCCTGCCCTTTGACCTTCAAATCGCTTGCGCAGATGGCGTGTTTCGCTATTTGACGGAGCTGATTGGGAAGTCAACAGGTGTTTCCGTGGTAAATTCTATCTCTATCACAGGCGAGATACGGGCAGAAGCGGACGCCTTTTTAACTAACATCTTTTTTGGGGTTGGGCACAGTCGTCTGTCGCAATTCTTTCATTCCGACGGAATATACAACTTTTTTGGCTATGCCAACCCCCAAGTTAATGAGATGCTCTCTCAACTCAACCAAACGGGGAGCCTAGCGACAAGGAGGAGGATTGGGCGACGGGTGCTGTCTCTCCTACAGGAAGATTTTGCGATAATCCCCTTGGCACCTCACTTTCAATATACATTCTCGCCGTTAGAAATCCAATTCGATGATCACCTCACCGACACGATCGATCTGGTTCAAAACATGAGCCAACTTACCGTTGAACGTCATTGATCCGCCATTTATGGATAAAGAAGTCACTTTAACCCCGATCGAAAATCTGGGTTTAAACCTATCAATTCAAGGTTGACAAGCTATTTCCATTCAATCTGCAATCAATTTCAAGGCGTATAGACATATTATGTCGGTACGCCCCAAAATCGACTGGAATTTCTATTTATTAGCTGGTATTTTATAATCGTGACGGGGCAGATGAAACCGTGAACTGTAAAATTTGTTCATGCCTGCCCCGAAATTGGAAGATTTGGAAGGTTCTATCTCTAACAGCAGAAGTCAAAGGCTTCTGCAAATCCAAAAGGAGTTAACCATAATGTTACGGAAAGCATTGACCCTCGGAATGGTTTTTATTCTAGCACTAAGCCTGTTGGTTGTTTCAATGATTACATGTTTTACCTATGAAGCAGAGGCGGCCTGGGATTGCTATAACCCCGAGACCGAAGTAAGTGCTACTTTCGACAATCATCCAGGCGATCCCTGGGACTGCGATTGGTTTACACAATAAAATCAGGCATCTTCGTTACACTAAAAGTCTCTTCAGAGGCTTTTAGTGTAACGACCTATTTGCTTCGCTGGCTGTTTGGTCATAAGTAGAATATGCGCTAGTCTATTTACATAATACCTCATAGATGAGCACTCCTCTCTGCGAGGAAGTGATTGCGTTGTCCTATACCACAGTGAGAATAGAATGAACAAAAGGCTAACGAAAAACATCCCTCAAACGATTGGTGGAACTCTCGCGCTATTAGCCTTTCGGGAAATGTTTGCCAATTACGGATATGAAGAAGGCATGAAACGGATATTGGCAAATCAGATACAGCAAATCCTTGAACGAGAAAGACAACCCAATCTAGCCCGTGCCATTGCACAATCCTCCTCCCAATGAAACTATTCTCCCAGAAAACTTCCTCACTCTTTTTTGGTGTGTGCTTATTTGTAGTTGCAAGTATGTCTCGATTGTTCTCTTTGGGTGCCCACTGGACCTCTGATGAAGTTGGGTGGCTGACCCATAGTACAGTGTTTATGGCCGCAGTCAATATGGGTGCCTTTCCAGAAACCCTCGTCACTTTCCATCCCGGTGTTATAACTATGTGGATTGCTGCCCTGCGCACCTTTTTTACCGAACCACATATAAGCGTTCAAGGCTTAGCGTTAGCCCGGTGGTTCATCGGGGTCGTGCTGTTAATCGGGATTGGTACGGCAGCGATGCTGCTATATCGGTTGTTTGGACGTTGGGTTGCACTCATCGGTGCGGCGTTTCTATCCTTCTCTCCACTCTTTTTAGCCCAATCCCGTCGTGTCCACACCGATGCGTTGGCGGCGATTTTTGTCCTGTTAACAGTCCTGTCCCTCCTGCTTTATTGTGGGGCACCTCAAAAACGCCGTTACCTCATTGGTTCTGGAATCGCCTTTGGTCTAGCCTGCCTTGCCAAAAGCAATTCCCTTATTCTTCTCTTGTGGCTGCCTATCTGCCTCGTCCTGTTTCGGAATCGAGAGGAAACGTGGAGTCAGTTCTTTCTCCGGGGACTTGGAGCGGGCCTCTGTTTCCTGAGTTGCGCGCTACTCGCCGTTTTCGCGCTGTTGCCCATCTTTTGGAACCCCGTCTTTTTGATGTTTGGGTTGTGTCTTTTAGGCATCACACTGTTTGCGTACCGGGAGTTACAGAAAGGGGCACATCAACGACTCACCCTATATTTGGCATCGGTTGTAGTGGTAGGTGTGGTGTCAGGCTATGTCGTCCGAACCATATCAAGGGTGTTCGATGGCGTTGCGTGGGCGATTACCACGCCGCATAACGTCGAACACTTCTTCCTAGGACAGGTGTTATATGACCCCGGCTGGCTCTTCTACCCGTTAGTGCTCTGTATAAATACCACGCCGTTAACGCTTCCCTTAGCATTCGGTGCGTGTCTCTTTCTGTGGAGGAAGCACCATTCCTGGTCTCCCCGACAGAATCGGGACAGGCGGAACGGACAGGAAGGATATGCGCGACAGTTTCGGATAGCACTTGGGCTGGTGGCAGTCGTCCTGCTGTTCACCCTCTGTCTCTCGCTGACGAGCAAGAAGTTTAGTCGGTATCTGCTACCCGCTTTCCCAATGCTGGAGATACTTGCCGCCGTCGGTTTCGTTGAGTTTCTTAAATGGGGTTACTCCTATATTGACTCCCGCTTTGGAACCGGAGCAACTCCCCAAAAACTTACCTTTTCTATCGTGACCTTCCTCTGTCTCTTCCTGATCCAAATCGTGCCAGTCCTACGGCTTCACCCCTACTACGGCACCTACTACAACCTCTGCTTCAAACTCACTGATATCAGAAAAATTACTACAGTCGGTGAAGGCGGAGGCACGGGATACGATCTCGCGGCAAAACACCTAAATAAGAAACCAAATGTACGAGAGCTACGTGTCCAAACCTTTCCGGCAAGTGCCCAATTCTTTTTTCCTTACTTTACCGGGCAGACACGCTGGACTGACGCAGGCGAAGAGGTCGTCCCAGATTATGAGTTGGTCCATATCCGCGAATCCCAAGCGGGATGGGTGCCCCAAACGGGAACGCTCAACGGTGAATTAGAACACGTAATAACCCTCAACGGCATTGACTATGTCTGGATTTATAGGATACCACGATAGGCTGAACAGGGAGTGAAAGTTGACATTTCATCGCAACCAGACAATCAAGAGGGTGCACAGACGCCAGATTCTTCGTAGGGGTTGGGTCCCCCAACCCTTCGGACCGCTGTAGGTCGATTTTCCAAAATCGACAATACCTAGATGTTCCAGCCAAGATTGTGGAGCGACACGCCGGGTATTTTGTCGAGATGTGAATCTCGACCTACAATCAACTCAACCTGTATGGTTAGGGGGTCCCAACCCGCGCTGGTCAATGGGCGAGGGAACCTCGCCCCTACGATTAGGTATTTATCGGCAAATTACGGTCACGCCTCACATAAATGTCAACAGAACCTAAAAACCCACTATGAATCTGATTAAACTCCTATCTACCGATTTTTTCACCGGTCAAATCTTGTTCTCAGGAAAGGGGTTGCTCGATATCCTATGGTTTCTCATCCGCAACCCCGAAAAAAAGTCTCTCAGGCTCGCTGGGCTCATCCTGCAGCTAATCCCCAAATATACAAAGGTATCGGTGAAGCGGCTGATAAACCTCCATCGCTTGACACACCTGGTCTCGGAAACGGACAAAGGTAAACAGGCTGAATTTACCCGGAGATATAGTCGAGTGCAGGGTGTGGAATGGCGGATCTGCCGCCATTATGGGGGTAGCAGACCGAGAGGATGAAACCTCCGGCAAAGTCAGAAAGCTATGGCTATTTGATTCGTTTCGTGAGCTGCCCTCACCAAGCAATAAAGACGGAAAACAGGCAAGGGAGACCTATTTCCAAGGGTGGTGTCACGGCGAGATGGAGAAGGTTAAGCGAATTTTCCAGCGATTTCAGCTCTCGTTACAGCATGTCAACACTGTTGCCGGGTGGTTTGATGAAACATTGCAGACAGCAGACCTTCAAACCATCGCTATTTTGCATATTGACGCCGATTGGTACACATCGGTCAAGATAGTTTTAGAGATTTTATATGATAAAGTGGTTGAAGGCGGGTTTGTTGTTTTGGATGATTATTGGAGATGGCCCGGCTGCCGCGAGGCGGTAACAGATTATCTCAAAGAACATCAGATTCAAGGGGTAGTATTGAAACAGGCAGATCTACACGGCGTTTATTTTCAAAAACCGTTCCGATGCAAGGGGGAAACAACCAATAATTGATGTTATCGGTCAATCTGTTTGAGCCGCCCCCACATTGTAAACTTTTTGCCTGCGGAAGAAACCGAAAAAGGAGAGTTAAACCATGCAGGATTAGTGTCACTATGGCGATTATTGGTGAGGTTCTGCAGATTACCCCCATTGTTGTCCATCACGTAGATTTCAAAGTTTTGAAGATCCCCCTTTCTATCAGACGCGAAGGCAATCCGTTCACCGTCGGGTGACCATGAGGGCGACCAGTCATTCTTGCGATTATTGGTGAGTCTTTGAGGATTCCCCCCATCGGCGTCCATCACGTAGATGTCAGAGTTAAGCCCATCCTTATCCCTATAAGACGTGAAAGCAATGCGTTTACCGTCCGGGGACCATGAGGGCGAATAGTCATCACCGAGATTGTTAGTGAGGTTTTGCGGATTACCCCCATCGGCATCCATTACGTAGATTTCATAAGAGGGAAAACCGTTTATAACGTGCCCATCCCTATTAGACGCGAAGGCAATTCGTGCCTGTGCATCAACGACCGCCATCAGCGGCGTTAGACCCAAGACTACAACGCTAGCCAAAAGAAAATGTGTCAGATTGTATCTTCGTTGCATCTGTTATTCCTCCTCTATTTTCAAATCGGTTTATTACTCTTTGGAATTGATAGAGGTCAGATTGGGTTGGCAACCCCTTTACGATTAAAAGGGCAATTCGTATTATTATCGTATGAACTCATCGCCCCTTCGTTGGCGGTTATGACCCACTCCCGTATGCTTCCGCGTCTCAGCAAATACTGTTTTCTCAATAATAGCAGTTATCGGTCAAGCTGTTTGAGCCATCCCCACATTGTAAACTTTTTGCCTCCGGGAGAAACCGAAAAAGGTGAGTTAAACCATGCAGGCCTAGCGTCACTATGGCGATTATTGGTGAGGTTTTGCTGATTCTTCCCATCGGCATCCATCACGTAGATTTCACTGTTCCCATCCCTAGTGGTAACAAAGGCAATGCGTTTACCGTCCGGGGACCATGAGGGAGACCCGTCCCAACCGCGATTATTGGTGAGTTTTTGTTGATTACCCCCATCGGCATCCATCACGTAGATTTCAAAGTTTGCAACGTCCCCCTTCCTATCAGACATGAAGGCAATCCGTTGACCGTCCGGGGACCATGAGGGAAGCCAGTCATTCTTGCGATTTTCAGTGAGTCTTTGTTGATTACCCCCATCGGCGTCCATCACGTAGATTTCATAAGTGATTCCCAAGTCGTTTTTAAAGTGCCCCTCCCTACGGGAACTGAAGACAATGCGTTCACCGTCGGGAGACCATGAGGGATACCTGTCATCACGGGGATTGTTAGTGAGTCTTTGAGGATCGCTTCCATCAGCAGCCATCACGTAGATGTCAAAGTGTCGAAGGGGCTCCTCCCTATCAGACGCGAAGGCAATCCGTTTGCCGTCGGGGGACCATGAGGGCTCCCTGTCATCCTTGCGATCATTAGTGAGGTTTTGAGGATTGCTCCCATCGGCATCCATCACGTAGATTTCATTAGTGGGTCTACCGTCTATAAGGTGCCCATCTCTATTAGAGCGAAAGACAATGCGCTTGCCATCCGGAGACCATGAGGGTGAACTGTCAGCATGGCTATTATTGGTGAGTCTACGCTGATTACCCCCATTGATGTCCATCACGTAGATTTCAGAGTTCCCATCCCTCTGAGACACGAAGGCAATCTGTGCCTGTGAGTCAACGCATACCATCAGTGGCGTCAGACTCAAGGCTACAACGCTACCTAAAATCAAATGTGCGCGAGTGCATCTCCGTTGCATTTGCTATGCCTCCTCTGTTCTCAAATCGGTTTTTTTATCCTTCGGGGTGATTGAGGTCAGCTGGTGTTGAACCCGTTTCCAATTAAAGTGAGGGCGGTGGATAAATATAACTCTTATTATACAACTATATGAGCAATTTATGCAAGCACCTACAGTGAAGTGTCGGGATTGTCCGATTCATCGAGACCAGGCGGGGATCCCTCTCCGTTCCGAGAGTTTTCAACCTACAGGAGAATTAAATGCCCCTACCGAAGCAGGATATCAAACAAACAAAATCACTAACATATTCCACCGCGAAACATTATCACCTTTCTATTATAGTATATCAACCAATAACCTCAAAATGTCAGCCAAATTTGAGGCGTATAGACATATTATGTCTGTACGCCCTAAAAAAATGGTTGAGATTAAATGCAAGATAGGAGTTGCGCACTTCAGTCCCGATTTTATCGGGATTCAAATTGCTTTGAATCCTCGATAAAATCGGGAGCAATTTGTAGTAGCGCGTTCATTGCACGTCAGATACCAACGACACCGCGCTAAAGTAATAGCACAATAGCCCTGGTATTTTATTCGATAAATCACCCGACTACAAACCTACCGGTTTACTGTAGTTGCCCGTTTCTTAATCCCGATTTATCGGGGATTCATCGGGCGTCCGTTCCGAGACCAGGATTGGGAACGGCACCCAGTTGCTTTGAATCCCGATTTATCGGGGCGGCGATAAATCGCCGAACTACAAAGCCTTGAGCGTTCAACTGCGTAAGTCCTAAAGAAAATAGAATGAACAAAAGGTTAGCGAAAAACATCTCCCAAACGATTGGTGGTGTTCTCGCGCTAATAGAAACCGAGTTTTTTCGGAAAAACTCGGTTTCTGTTGCACCATTTCTTAACATGACCTAACGAGAAAAACAACCCAATCTAGCCCCTGCCGGCGCACAATCCTCCTTCCAATGAAGAAACTATTCTCCCTGAAAACTTCCTCACTCTGTTTTGGTGTGTGCTTATTTGTGGCTGCGAGTGTGCCTCGGTTGTTCTCTTTGGGTGCCCACTGGACCTCTGATGAAGCGGGGTGGCTGGATCACAGTACAGTGTTTATGGCCGCAGTCGAGATGGGTGCCTTTCCAGAAACCCTCGTCACTTTCCATCCCGGTGTCATAACGATGTGGCTTGCTGCCCTCCGCACCTTTTTTACCGAACCACATATAAGTGTTCAAGGCTTGGCGTTAGCCCGGTGGTTCATCGGCGTCGCCCTGTTAATCGGGATTGGTGTAGCAGCGATGCTGCTCTATCGGTCGTTTGGGCGTTGGGTTGCACTCATCGGTGCGGCGTTTCTATCCTTCTCTCCACTCTTATTAGCCCAATCCCGTCGCGTCCATACCGATGCGTTGGCGGCGATTTTTGTCCTGTTAACGGTCCTGTCCCTTCTGCTCTATTGTCAGATACCTCAAAAACGCCGTTACCTCGTCGGTTCTGGAATTGCCTTTGGTCTAGCCTGCCTTGCCAAAAGCAACTCGCTCATTCTTCTCTTGTGGCTGCCTATCTGCTTTGCTCTGTTTCGGAATCGGGGGGAAACGTGGCGGCAGTTTTTTCTCCGGGGGCTTGGAGCGGGGCTCTGTTTCCTGAGTTGCACGTTACTCACCGTTTTCGTGCTGTGGCCCCTCTTTTGGAACCCTACCTTTCTGATATTTGGGGTGTGTCTACTGGGCGTCACGCTATTTGCGTATCGGGAGTTGCAAAAAGGGGAGCGTCAACGACTCACCCTATATTTGGCATCGGTTGTGGTGGTAGGTGTGGTATCCGGCTATATGGTCCGAACCCTATGGAAGGTGTTCGATGGTGTTGCGTGGGCGATTACCACGCCGCATAATGTCGAACACTTCTTCTTAGGGCAGGTGTTATATGACCCCGGCTGGCTCTTCTACCCACTGGTGCTCTGTACAGAGACCACACCGCTAACGCTTCCCTTAGCATTCGCCGGGTGTCTCTTTCTGTGGAGGAAACGCCATGAGGAAGGGTATGGGCGACAGTTTCGGATAGCACTCGCGTTGGTGGCAGTTGTCCTACTCTTCACGCTTTGTCTCTCACTGACGAGCAAAAAGTTTAGTCGGTATCTGCTACTCGCTTTCCCAATTCTGGAGATACTTGCCATCCTCGGTTTCGTTGAGTTTCTTAAATGGGGCTACTCCTATATCGACTCCCGCTTTGGGACCAAGGCAACTCCCCAAAAACTCACCTTTTCTATCGTGACTATCCTCTGTCTTTGCCTGATCCAGATCGTGCCAGTCCTACGCCTTCACCCCTACTACGGCACCTACTACAACCTCTGCTTCAAACTCACTGATATCAGAAAAATTATTACAGTTGGCGCAGGCGCGGGGTATGATCTCGCGGCAAAATACCTAAATGGGAAGCCAAATGCACGAGAGCTACGGGTTCAAACCTTTCCGCCAAGTGCCCAATTCTTTCTTCCCTACTTTACCGGGCAGATACATTGGGATGATGCAGGTGAAGCGGTCATCCCAGATTATGAGGTGGTCCATATCCGCGAATCCCAAGCGGGATGGGTGCCGCAAACGGGAACGCTCAACGGCGAGCTAGAACACGTAATAACCCTCAACGGCATTGACTATGTTTGGATTTATAGGATACCACGATAGGCTGAATCGGAAGTGAAAATATCTTAAAAAAGTTGAGGCTCATGTTAAGAAATTGAGAAACAGAAACCGAGTTTTCAAGAAAAAACTCGGTTTCAAACCTCAAATAGCTAAAAACATACAATGAATCTGATTAAACTCCTATCTACCGATTTTTTCACCGGTCAAATCTTGTTCTCAGGGAAGGGGTTGCTCGATATCCTATGGTTTCTCATCCGCAACCCCCAAAGAAAGTCTCTCAGACTCGCTGCGCTTATCCTGCAGCTGATCCCCAGATATACAAAGGTATCGGTGAAGCGACTGATAAACCTCCATCACTTGACACACCTGGTCTCGGAAACGGACAAAGGTAAACAGGCTAAATCTACCCGGTGATATAGTTGAGTGTGGGGTGTGGAATGGCGGATCTGCTGCCATTATGGGGGTAGCGGACCGAGACGATGAAACATCCGGCAAAGTCAGGAAGTTATGGCTCTTTGATTCGTTTTGTGGGCTGCCACCGCCAAGCACCAAAGACGGAAAACAGGCAACGGAGACCTATTTTCAAGGGTGGTGTCACGGCGAGACGGAGAAGGTTAAGCGAATTTTCCGGCGATTTCAGCTCTCATTACAGCATGTCAACACTGTTGCCGGGTGGTTTGATGAAACATTGCAGACAGCAGACCTTCAAACTATCGCTCTCTTGCATATTGACGCCGATTGGTATGCGTCGGTCAAGATAGTTTTAGAGACCTTAAATGATAAAGTGGTTGAAGGCGGGTTTGTTGTTTTGGATGATTACTGGAGATGGCCCGGATGCCGGGAGGCTGTAACAGATTATCTCAAAGAACATCAGATTCAAGGGATAGAATTAAAAAAAGTGGATCTACACGGCGTTTATTTTCAAAAACCGCCCCGATGCAGGGGAGAAACAGCCGATAATTGACGTTATCGGCCGCCCTGTTTGAGTCGTCCCCACATTGTAAACTTTTTACTTGCGGCAAAAACCGAAAAAGGAGAGTTAAACCATGCAGGACTAGCGTCATCATGGCGATTATTGGTGAGGTTTTGAGGATTCCCCCCATCGGCGTCCATCACGTAGATTTCATAAGCGGGCACACCCCGTATAATGTCAACATGACCATCCCTATTAGAGAAAAAGACAATGCGCTTGCCGTCGGGTGACCATGAGGGAGACCAGTCATTATCGGGATTATTGGTAAGTCTACGCTGATTACCCCCATCGGCATCCATCACGTAGATTTCAGGGTTCCCATCTCTATCAGACTGGAAGGCAATCTGTCCCTGTGCGTCAACGACTGCCATCAGCGGTGTCAACACCAAGACTACAACAATCGCCAAAATCAAATCGGCAAGACTATATCTTCGTTGCATTCGTTATTCCTTTTCTGTTCTCAAATCGTTTTTTTACCCTTAAACATCGGTCCCTCAATAATAGAAGTTATCGATTAACCTGCTTGACCCGTCCCCATATCGTGAGGGCCTTATCTGCAGGAGCAACTGAAAGAACAACGTTAAGCCATGCAGGATCTTCGTCGTCATTGGGATGATTGGTGAGGTTTCGAGGATTACTCCCATCAGCGTCCATCACGTAGATGTCCCGATTCAAATCCCTACTCCTATTCGACACGAAGGCAATCCGTTTGCCGTCCGGAGACCATACAGGATGCCAGTCCGCATCGGGATGCTTGGTGAGGTTTCGCTGATTGCCCCCATCGGCATCCATCACATAGATGTCCCTGTTTCCGCCTATCCCATTTCTCCCAGAAGTAAAAGCAATGCGCTTACCGTCCGGAGACCATGAGGGATCCTCGTCACTACGGTCACTATTGGTGAGGTTTCGCTGATTGTCCCCATCATCGTCCATCACGTAGATTTCAAGGTTCCCCGCCCTATTAGACATGAATACAATGTGTTTGCTGTCCGGAGACCATGAGGGATCCCGGCCAGCCGTGCGATCCTCAGTAAGTCTTCGTTGATTACCCCGTGCCGCCCGAAGGTAATCCGTTTACCGTCCGGAGACCATGAGGGATCCTCGTCACTACGGTCATTATTGGTGAGGTTTCGCTGATTACCCCCATCGGCGTCCATCACGTAGATTTCACTGTTACCATCCCTATCAGACGTGAAGGCAATCCGTTTGCCGTCAGGAGACCATGAGGGGTTCCTATCATCAGTAGGATTATTAGTGAGATTCCGCTGATTGCCCCCATTGGCGTCCATCACGTAGATTTCATAAGCGAATAAGTTGTTTATTATGTGCCCATCCCTATCAGATTCAAAGGCAATCCGTGCCTGTGCATCAACGACTATCATCGGCAGCGTTAGACCCAAGACTACAACAATAGCTAAAAGGAAATGTGCGAGACTGTATCTCCGTTGCATCTGTTATTCCTCCTCTGTTCTCAAATCGGTTTATTATTCTTTGGAGTGGATTGAGGTCAACTTGTTTAGGCAACACCTTTACAATTATGGTGAATTAGAGAAATAAGTAGACATTACCAATAACTCCGACCTTCGCGAAGTTTCCAGAGTCCCCTGATAAGGGGGATTTAGGGGGTCGGCTGTGCATTGGGAGGGTCTAAGTAATTCTAAAGTCTACCATAAATGCTTTGATAGTCGGGAATCGGAGTTCCCTCCTACAACTCAAAAATGTCAACTTAATTGTAGAATCTACTATAAATCCCGATTCCGTTGTCCCGTTCCGGAATTTACGGAATCGTGGATTCACGGCTTAGTAATGTCCCGATTAGATCGGGAAACACCAAGTCGGAAAGGGCAACACAGTTCATTATCGTATGAACTCATCGCCCTTCCCTTGGTGTTTATACCCCATGCCTGGACACTCCCGCGTCTCAGCAAACACTGTCCTCTCAACAATGGTAGTTATCGGTCAACCTGTTTGAGCCAACCCCACATCGTGAGTACCTTACCGGCGGGAGCTACTGCAAGAGCACCGTTAAACCATGCAGGTTCAGTGTCATCATGGGGATTATTGGTGAGGTTTCGAGAATTACTCCCATCGGCGTTTATCACGTAGATTTCATGGTTCCCATCCGCCTCCCTATCAGACACGAAGGCAATACGTCTACCGTCCGGAGACCATGAGGGATACCAATCCTTAAAGGGATTTTTGGTGAGTCTTCGCTGATTCCCCCCATCGGCGTCCATCACATAGATGTCCTTGTTCTCACCCCTAAAGGAATCAAAGGCAATGCGCCTACCGTCCGGTGACCATGAGGGATTATAGTCATGATGGACATTATTGGTGAGGTTTAGCAGATTATCCCCATCGGCATCCACCACGAGGATTTCCATGTTCCCAGCCCTAAAGGACTCGAAAGCAATCCGTTCACCATCCGGTGACCATGAGGGATTCGAATCATCAACAAAGGGATCGTTGGAGAGTTTTTGCGGATTCCCCCCATCGGCGTCCATCACATAGATTTCCCAGACTCCATCCGCAACGTTGTTACCCCCACTAGAAGTAAAGGCAATGTGTTTACTGTCAGGGGACCATGAGGGATCCCATTCATCAAAGGCATTGTTAGTGAGTCTGCGCAGATCCCGCCCATCGGCGTCCATCACGTAGATTTGCCGGTCCTTATTCCTATCCCTGTTCTCATCCCTAGTGGAAACAAAGGCAATGTGTTTACCGTCCGGTGACCATGAGGGATCCCATTCATCAAAAGCACTGTTAGTGAGTTTTCGCAGATTCCCTCCATCGGCGTCCATCACATAGATTTCCATGTTCCCATCCCTCTCAGACACGAAGGCAATCCGTGCCTGTGCCTCAACGACTGCCATCAGCGATGTCAGCACCAAGACTAAAATGCTAGCTAAAATCAACCGGGCGAAATTGTATCTCCGTTGCATCTGTCTTTCCTCCTCTGTTCTCAAATTGGTTGTCTATCCTTTGGATTTAATAGAGGTCAGATTGGGTTGGCAACTCCTTTCCAATTAAAGTGAGGGCGGTGGATAAATATATCTCCTATTATACAGGACTTACGCAAATTTGGCACACGGGGATAGATTTTTAATTTTTAACCCCCTAAATCCCCCTTATCAGGGGGACTTATGAACGCGCTGCGTAAGTCCTATTATACAACTATATGAGCAATTTATGCAAGCACTTACAGTGAAGTGCCGGGATTGTCCGATTCATCGAGACCAGGCGGAAATCCCTCTCCGTTCCGTCCCGACGAGTCGAGGATCCCGATAGATCGGGAAGAGTTTTCAACCTACAGGAGAATTAAATGACCCTACCGAAACTAAGGTATCAAACAAACAAGATCACTAACATATTCCACCGCGAAACATTATCACCTTTCTATATAGTATATCAACCAATAACCTCAAAATGTCAGCCAAATTTGAGGCGTATAGACATATTATGTCTGTACGCCCTAAAAAAATGGTTGAGATTAAATGTAGGAAATTTATATGAAGGACAAGCGTAAGGGTATTGCATCTGTTATAGTGATTAGGCAGTTGAGCAATCAGCACCTGGGGTGAACCGCTGTCGTGCCGCAGAGACTGACCTCAATGAAATCGGGGTTTCTAATTCCGATCCGATCACAGGTGTTCCGATGCCTCGTGAACAATCACGAGGCATCGGATTGGAAACCTGTGGCTACGATTAGATTTCGATCTTAATATGCCAAAGTCCGACGCACTATTTACATACGATTGCCCTGGGGACGATCGTGAAATTGCTTGACTTTGAAATCTGATTCCATTACAATCAGCAAAATTGAATCTGTTCGTAACCCCTCTGATAAGAGGGGAAAGACAAGGGGCCCTCTTATCTTCTCCCCTTGTCAGGGGAGTTGACGCATGACCACTTCAAAAGGAGCAGTTTATGACCACGCCATCTTTTACTCGATCTACTCCACAAGACCTTGTCCGCGTTGGTGTGATAGCCGGTCCCGGCGGGCACATGCACGGTATTTGGGGCAATACGATGAACCCGCCCGCGGGCGAGATTCGCACGACGGGTATGCTACTGACACACGCTTGGACCATTAGACCCGATATGGGGGAACGATTAAATTCATTATTCCAAGGCGTTGAAATTGTCCAACATCCCGCTGATATGATCGGCAAGGTTGATGGCGTGTACATCGACGATGTCACCGCGATTTCGTTGTATCCGCTGTTCGTAAAGCCTTTCCTTGAGGCAGGCATCCCGACGTTTGTCAATCGACCGTTTGCGACCTCCCTAGCGAAGGGGCAGGCGATGGTAGATCTGGCGGCGAAACACGGCACCCCACTCTTGACCGGATCAACGTGGGAATATACCGAAAGCGTAGGCGACCTGCGAGCCAAAGCCGCTGATATGCCTGACATCAAGGGCTATGTCGCACACAATTCGATGAGCGATTACTATTCGCATGGACTGCACGGTGTATGGTATATCCATGCCATATTGCGGGACGAAATTAAGAAAGGGCGGGGGAGGATGACGGGTGCGGCGTATCACACCCCCAATTGGCGAAAGCCTAACGGTCTTGTCATCTATGAGCATGACCATCCGACGCATCCGTACTACGGTTCGTTGCAATTAGTGAGTGGTGCGGATGCACAGGGGTATATGCGTATTTTTGGTAATCATCAGGGCGATGCGGAGGGCAAGATACCGGGGCGTCCGGGATATTTTCGCTACAACACATGGAATGCCTTGCAGCTGGTTATTCAAGAGATGTTTGAAACAGGCGAGTCACCGGAGACCGGCGACGACTTAATGGAAAAGTTGACGATGTTTCTCCTACCATTCTATTCGATTCTGGAACGCGGCGGAAACTTTGTCCGCCGGGAGGAATTGGGCGATTGGGAGGTTCCGAATCCATCACCGGTATTGATGCAAGATGGCGAACCGACGGATAGCGCGTTCCAACAACCGTACACCGAAGCGGAGTTAGATGCCGTTGAGCGTATGTTATCGTAATATAACGCAAATTGCTAGTGTTGAAAATCCATCGGTTTGTCGTTAAGATTGAGAGATTCTATCTTTCGCTCCAGAGGAGCGATATGTCTATAGAACGGCGATGCGGTCAATCCCTGCGCTCCAGAGGAGCGCGATGTGCATGGCAGGGCGAATCACCAAAACCCATCAGTTTCGTAGGGAACGCGGATCTGCGTTCCCGACACAAATTGACGTCTACCAAAAGGACAACTAGCAACTTAGGTTAATACAGGAGGGTAAACCATGAGAGTCGGTATACACGCAGGTTCCAGTAGTGCGGACGAAATTGCAGCGAGTTGTCGAGACGCAGGGGTAAACGAGATCTTCCTCGGCACTGGCTCGGTTCCGGGTGCCTCAGATCGAGGGTTTATGACGTCGGATGACTTCAAGCCTTTCAGAGATCTGCTTCAGGAGCGCGACGTACAGGTATCCGGGATGATTGCACCACCGCCTTCCAAAGAGGCAGTGCTCGGCGAAAATGAGTCAGAATTGGACGCCCTTTGTCAGACGCTGCGAGGGATAGGTGAATCCGGTATTGATGTCGTGCTTTTCTATCCGCTGGATCGGCTCATCTATTTTAACGAATATCACCCCGGCAGACCGCTGATGGTAATGCCGGGTGAGGATGGGTGGGATACGGTTATTCAGTTCTTCAGGCGGGTGGTGGGCGTAGCTGACGAGGTGAATCTGAAGTTGGCAAATCATCTGTGGGCGGTCGATGTGCTGCACTCGGTTTGGGATACGGTGCCAAGTCCCAACAATGGTGTGACCTACTGCCAAGGGATGTCTCTCTTTGGTGAGGATCCGCATTCGCCCGTTGACACATGGGGCATGGATCGAATCTTTTTCTGTCATGCCCGTAACCAAGCTAGACACGGTCAGGTCATGATGGACCATGATGAGGTGCCACTGGACAGCGGCGATGTAGATATTCCCCGATGTGTGCGGGCATTGATGAAGGCGGAATACGATGGGTTAATTATTCCGGAACATCTCGGTCCCCAAAGCATACCCGATGCTGTCGCTTATCTGAAAGGGCTGATAGACGGCTAGGGCGTGTTGACATGTGAAGCTGTCCATAATCGTAGGGGCGCCCAACGCAGGCGGGGAACCTCCAACCATACAGGTTGAGTAGATTGACAGAAGTCCGAAACTGTCTCTGATGTGTGAACAAAGGGTTGGGAGACCCAACCCCTACGAAAGGCTATGCGTCTGTGTGCCCCCCTGCGAGAGAATCAAGTTTTCGCAAGGGTGCTAGATTTTGCCTTAGCGGGACCAGACTGACTGATAGAGTTCCTCTGTCCCTTCTTCTGCTGGATAAGCAATCGCCGCAGATGGGTATACCGCTACCTTGGGTTTCTGATCTCGATATATCTGCTTTAACATATCCAAGATCTCATCCCACGAATCCATTAGTTTGGCTCTGGGTTGCGCTTCTAGTACCTCCATCGGACCCACAGCGTCAGAGAAGAGGATATAGTCCCAATCCTCCGATCTAACCAGCGGCTTCCGTTCTTCGCGTTCCTGGTTCTCCGCCTCACGGTGAAGTCTCGCCCCAAGGATACCCGCTCGGTGATAGCACACACCCTCGTCCCCGGACGAAACTAAGATGCGCGTCGCTTCCTGCGATACGTGCCGCATGGGCCACCCACCGATTTGTCCATAGCTGAGATCATGGTCACGTGGATAGCCGGTAGTGATCACAACATCGGCGTCCTTCATCGGCGTGACCGCATAAGCGACCCTTGAGGTCTCAACAGCAGCGCGATGGGCATCAACCAAGTCCCCGACGAAAAGGGCGGTAATCTCTCGCCTGTCGTTGAGGGTGGTTATCACTGTTGTGTTCACCCCTAACATTCGGGCGGCTTCCTCAGAGTTGAGCCGAAATTCATTCTCTACATTCCCCGCATTTCCGCCGGCTTCCATCGTACCGTGGGCGGTGCTGATAGTCTTATAGTTCGACACACCGGGGATGACAATCTTTCCACCACCGCTAAATGCCGCGGTGCCGTGGGGCCAAGCACCTCCGACGCCTATCTTTACATCGCAGTCTACGACCCATTGGTTGCAGTGAAGCGGAACCCCTCGCGAGGTCTCGCCTATGTAGATGTAGGCATCATCCAACTCGTTCTGCTTAACGCGAAAACGGCGCACTGTGTCCTCGCCCAACTTCTTCACGAGGTCGGCATGCTTCATGCTTCTGTGACATCCGAAACCCATGAAGAAAATGATGTTTTCTTCGGAGATACCACCTTCCTGAAGTTCCTCTAGGATAAAGGGGATCACCTCTGAGGAGGGGGTTGGACGGGTTAAATCGTCGCAAACGATGACGGCACTGTTTTGGCCCTGTGCTATCTCTGCGATTCGTGGCGACCCAATCGGTTCATGGAACGCCTGCCGCAGCTGGTCTTGAGTCAGCACCGGATGCTTTTCATACGCGATGACGTTGACGTCCCAATCGTCGGGAAACGTCAAGTCGACTTCTCTATCGCCATACCAGGCACCTGTTAAAACTTGAACAGATTGCATATTTGTCTCCTTCTGCTAACTTTAATCTCGCGGATAAGCGATCGCTGACGAGCGATATACCGCCACCTTCGGCTTCTGGTCACGGTATTTCTGCTTCAGGAAGTCGAGGATTTCATCCCACGATTCCATTAACTTGGCTTTGGGGTGGGTCTCCAATACCTCCATCGGACCCACGGCGTCAGAGAAAAGGATATGATCCCAATCTTCCGATCTAACCAGCGGCTTCCGTTCTTCGCGTTCACGATTCTCCTCCTCGCGAAGTCGTTTGCTCCCGAGGAAGCTTGCCCGATGATAACCAACTCCCTCGGTGCCGGTGTTAATCAAAATACGCGTTGCCTCCGGCTGAGAATGTCTCATGGGCCAACCGCCCTGACCCCCGTATGGAAGATCATGGTCACGCGGATAGCCGGTGGTAATCACAATATCGGCGTCGGGCATGACTTGGATAGCGTAGGCATCTCTGGCAACGTCAACGGCGGTGCGGTGCGCTTCAACCACATCGCCGACAAAAAGCCCGGTAATCTCGCGTTTGTAGTCCAAGATGGTCAGCACCGTGGTATTTAATCCTGCCATCCGGGCGGCTTCTTCGGAGTTGAGCCGAAATTCATTCTCGACATTTCCAGCCCTGCCCCCGCCCTTTAATGTGCCATGCGCGCGGCTGATAGTTTCGTAGCTTGCCATACCGGGGATAGCCAGTTTTCCACCGCCGCTGAAACCTGCGGTGCCGTGTGGCCATGTTCCACCGATGCCAATTTTGAGTTCGCAGTCCATCACCCACTGGTTGATATGCAGCGGAATTCCCCGCGATGTGTCCCCTAAATAGACGAATGGGTCGTCCAACTCATTCTGCTTGACACGGATACGATTAACGGTATCCGCACCGAGTTTCTTTGTGATGTCATCGTGCCGCATCTGTCTGTGGCAGCCAAAGCCCATGAAGATTAAAATATCTTCCTCAGCGATGCCTCCCTCTTGCAGTTCATCTAAGATGAAGGGCATCACCTCTGAGGTCGGAGTGGGCCGCGTGAGATCATCAGCGATGAGGACAGCACTTTTCTTTCCCTGTGCGAGTTCTGCGATTCTCGGTGACCCAATCGGCTGATGAAACGCCTGTCGCAGCTGATCTTGCGTCAGCACTGGGCGTTCTTCAAAAGCGATGAGGTTAAGGTCCCAATCGTCAGGAAACGTCAAGTCCACCTCTCGGTCGCCATACCAAGCGGCTGTCAAAACCTGAACTGATTGCATTATCGATCTCCCTTACAGAATTGGTGAATCTACGAATGGGGTAACCGCGGGATCACCCCGCCATTAAGACGTTAAGTCGAAAAGATGGTATTAAACATAATTCGGAAATTCTTGACCACAGATCAGCGGATAATCGGGCTTAGGCGCATCCCCCAGATATTTCGTCTTTGAACACATGTAATGCGTAGCATATCCCCGGCGCTGCTTCGAGGATTGGTTGGCATGGCTGCCGTGCAGAAGCAGGCTGTGGTGGAAGCTGCAATCTCCCGACTGCAACTCGACGGAGGCTTCATTCTCCCACTCACCTTCAAGCGCGCGGCTTTCGATTTCCTGTTCCCGTTCCTTGCTGATTAGTCCCCATTTGTGGCTGCCCGGAATCACCCACAGGCACCCATTTTCAAGCGTCGCATCGTCCATCGCTGCCCAACAACTCACGAGGTTATATGGGATGAGATGTTTCCACGAATTTGAGTCCTGGTGATACTCCTTACGCGAACCGTGCTTCGGCGGCTTCATGAATAACTGATCGCCGTACAACTTGATGTCAGGACCGAGCAAATCAACGATGACGTCCACAATTTTCGGATTGACAGCGTGCGCCCGCATCACCTCATCATGGGGAACGAGGTTCCACAACTTGCGGACGGATTCAATTTTCGATTCGGTCTGAATTTCACCCCTTTTGATAGCGGGTTCGACCTGAATCCACTCCTCCGGCACATGCGATGCTTCGCCGGAGGCTATGAGATTCGCTCGTTTTTTAAGGACTTCCATTTCTTCTTGGGTGAGGAGGTTCCGGACAACGAGGTAGCCGTTTTCCCAAAAACGCTGCTTCTGTTCATCTGTCAGTGCCATATTGGTTTGCTCCTTTTTCCAGCCAGTTTTCAGAAATCTGCTAATCATCCATTATAGTACAATAACAGAAATTCAGTCAAGCCTATACTTTATTGGATTTAGGGGAATTTAGTTTTCGGTTTTCTGCTTGTCTGAGTCGGGATTCGGAAATCCCTCCTACAGCGATGTATCGGGATGTGGAGATCTCTCCCATAGGAGAGCGAAATGCCCCTAAGCACCGCTCGCAGTGGATTGACAAATCCACTGCAAACCTGCACCGATGGCTTGGATATGGCTATCCAAGCCGAGCGGGATTGATAAACAGAACACCATGCAAAACATGAAACTGGAAAACTAAATGACCCTATCACTAGATAGTCTCCCAAGGTTAGGGAGCGGGGGTGAGCGTCAGTGTGTGGGTAACCGGCCCGGGGAGGAAGGGTAGCGATTTTCCTTTCAACCAATAGCTGTACTGGTCCTTGTAGTTTTCGGATAAAGGATGCCCCGATTGACCGGAAGGTATATGTAGGATCCCATCCGCGTGGTGTCCCGGAGAGATAACCATGCGTTCAGATGCACTTGGAGAACGAACGCAATGATTGCCCCCCGGAAGGGGTTTCTGGGGCATGTTCAATATCTTACCAAGCATAGGAATGAATCCGAGCGGATGTGAGATTTCCGTTGTATGAATAGTACCCCACGTCAATTGATCTAACGATTTAAGATCATGTTCCTCAAGCAGCTGTTCGATGGATTCTTTCAATTTCGAGAGGATGAACTGCTCCCAGTCTGGATAATTCGTTGGGTCTGGCAGGGTTGCTGCAATTCTCTCTTTTAGCAGGGCACGGAGAGGAGGGTCCATATTCCTCCAACTGTATGAGAACCTTTTATCACTCTTGTGACAGATGGCTAAAAATGGCTCAAATACATCCTCAGCCAGAATTTTACGGAACCGAACCAAAAGCCCGAAAGCAACGCTGTCCACCTCCACTTTACTATCCCAACCTGCTATCTGTCTCCGTGCCTCTGATAAAAGCGGCTCATTTGCAACGGCATCCTCCGTCAAAACGGACAGTGCCAACTGTTGGTAAAATTCATAGAAATGGTTCGTTGTGTCTAACTGGAGTTGGAACATATCCCCTTCCGTAACCTGATCCATTTCCCGCAATCGCTTGTTGATACGATAAGCCCGATGGCTATTGGCAAAATTATAGCCGATAATGTAGGGATAGCCTTTACCAAGCGTCCGATTATTCGCAGTCGCTATAAACCCCTCCGGCGGCGAAATCACACGTGGCAATTCAGACGATGGAATATAACCTTCCCAGCCGATGTCGCCGTCAGCCCAAGACTTGGTAGAAGATCCATCAAATCCTTTTCGGATAGGAATCTTCCCACAATATGTCCAAGCAATTTGTCCGGCATCATCAGCCAGAGCCACATTCAGCGGTGGACCACGAAAACGATTCATGACCTGCAGCGCATCGTCAAGCGTCGTCGCCTGATCCATATCAAGTAGTTCCATGCCAACGGCTTCGGGTTGTAGCGCTGTCCAATGGATAGCGACCGGTTGACCCATCAGCGGGTTTGGACTGACAGGGCCCCATATTGTGAGCTTGATAGACTGAAGGATGTGTTCCTCTCCTCTGATCTCTATCCGCTCATTGACGACCTCAAATCGTTTCCAACCATTTGGCGTCTTGTATTCATCTGGATTTTCAGGGTTAATTTCCAACCGGACAAGGTCGAGGAAATCCCCGCAGATATAGGTGAACCCCCAAGCCACATGACCGTTAGATCCGACAACCACAGCGGGAGCCCCCGGCAGGATAACACCTGAAATCTCAACATTTCCGTAGCGGAGAGATACCCGATACCACGTATTCGGCACAGACAGACCGAGGTGCATATCATTCGCCACAATCGCCCGACCATCCGCTGTCTTTGACCGATCTACCGCCCAACCGTTCGACCCCGCGACGCGAGACGTTGTACGGACCAGTCGTTCTCCGTTTTGCTTTGGTGCACGGCGAACAGAAGCGAGTGCATCAACAGGTATAAGCTGAATGGGTCGGTGGGCATCGGGTCCTCCCAAGAGAACCTCAGTGTAGCTGTCTGTATCAGGTGTCAGAAAATCAACAACCTCCGGCGGAAGCGACTTTTCCATGATAGTCATCATCCTCTCGTCATTTTCCCTGAGAGATAGCACCTGAAAAATATTCATGACGACAAGGATGCTGTCCTCCACCGTCCAAGGTTCTGGCTGATAACCCAAGAGCAGAAATTCAAAAGGGGCGGTGTCCATCTGCTGAATGAAGGTATTCACCCCATCGGCGTGGGCAACGAGGATCTCCCGCTGTTCATCGGAGAGATTGGCGACGATCGCTTGGGTCACACGCTCGAACCCGATAACCCTCTGTCGCTTATCAGTTTCGATCGCAATGTCTCCAACGATTTCGGAGAGCCGTCCGGAGGCACGGCGGCGGAGTAAATCCATTTGGAAGAGCCGATCTTGAGCGGTCACGTATCCCAACGCTAAGGCGGCATCCCTTCGTGTTGAGGCGATAATCGTTGGAATCCCAAAGCGATCTGTAGTCACTGTGACCGGCAGGTCTAACCCTTTAATTTGTAGCTTACCATCGCGGATCGGCAGAGACCCCCGAAGTTTGATAATGCTGAAAATTACCGTACCTGTCAGCACTAACAAAAGGATTAATAACAGATAGAGAGTGGTTTTTAGGATTCGTTTTCTCTTACGAGCCATAGTGCTAGCCTCTCTCCAAGCTTCTTATCCACTAGGAATATGTCCGTTCACCCCGCGCTTCATCCTAAACCGCGACGACTCGCTGATGTCCTACAGTATCTTCCGCCGACGTAATGCGAATCTCAATGTTGCGGTTAAGACGGTTGAGAAGTGTAAACAATTGCTCCACGCTAAAACGGTCAAAATCCCCCTGCTTCAGTCTTGAAACATCAGAGGGGGCAACACCGAGGATTTTCCCCGCTTTGGCTGGTGTGAGTTGTCGCCCATCAAGGATGCTGTGAATCTCAAAAGCTAGGTCTGCCTTCAACAGTTCTTGTTCGGCTTCCGCATCAGAGAATCCCAAATCCTTAAACACATTTCCAGAACTTTGCTCGAATTTTGTGTTTTTACTCATTTTTCGCCTTCATCTGTCGCGCTATTTTCAGTGCTTATATTCCCAGCCGCAACGCAACCGCAGCAAGCAGAGTAAGCAGGGAAAACACACCGATAAGGCTAGATACCACCGCCATCTGACCGCGCATCTTGTTGATATGTTCGGGAAGTTCCTCGGTCCCCGGTTCAAGTTCTTCAACAGCGTGCGTCAACCGCGGCGCCATGATAAAACCGTGAATTCCGGTCAGAATAATCAAGATAAGGACAAGGAGGAGTTTGATGCCAAGCATTCGCATGAAGGGACCAATCAAATCCGGACTCGCTAACACGCCAGCAGTAAAAATGTTAACCAGACCGGAGAAGATGAGAATGACCACACACGCCCACCCAATCGGCTCAAAACTCCTGCCAATCTGTGTCATGATTTTGATTCGTTCCACAGGGGGCATCGAGCGTTTGAAGTAAGGCACAATCACCATCGCTATCATAAAATTACCACCGATCCAAATCGCAGCAGCAGTAACGTGTAACCATAAAACCAATACACTAAGTATTTCCATGAAATCTCCTTTCTTTTGGAACTGTAGCGTTCCTAAATCTTTTCAATTGCATCCACAGTTAGCCATCCTGAATTTTCATCGGGCAGATAGATTTTCACCCAATCGTTACGTTCTTCCTGAACTTGAATCTTGGTGCCCTCATGTAGCGGAAGGGCAATTGTTTCGGATCCCAAATCGGGCTCGCTCCGCACGGTAACCTCGTTTGCAACGACGATCGCATACGGCAGGTTAATCTCTCGAATCTTCAAACCCAAAACCGATAAAGAAACAAGCCATGTAATACCCCCAATCAGGAGGATATAACGCAACGCCCGTTGAAAGCGATGGTTCTGGGCGAATTGAATCGCAATGAGGCTAATGGCTGCGATCCAATACGGAACGAGTCCTGCCCAAACGATCTCGTTGGAGTGTAACGCACCGTATAGGAGCGAAAAACCAGAGAGGGGCTTAACGAGGTCGAATGAATCAACATTCCGCGCTTTAGCGACTTTGAGGTTGAAATTTGTATCTTTATCCCTTGGCATCAATCGCTTCGCACGCTCGTAGTTCAGGATGGCTTTCCCTCTATTTCCAAGACGAAAGTAGGCATTACCGAGATTATAATAAACGGCACCATTTTGGATCAAACTTGCAATCTGTTCGTACTTTTCAGCCGCCTGCTGATACTGTCCCTTCTGATATAAAGCATCAGCACTCCGATAACTCGCGTCCAAAGTTGATTGGGTTTGGGAATAGGCATACTTTACCCAAAAAGGAAAACAGAGGAGACAGATAAGAAACGTGAAACGTGAAACGAGTATCTTCTTATCTTCAATCCTTCTATTCTTCCATTCTTCCATTCTCCTAATCTCCTTACTTCATTATACACGATACCGATTATATCTTCAACTGACGTTCTTTCTCTATCTCGTTAATTGATGCGCTAGCACGGTTGAGCACATCTTCTATGTCTGTTGGATTTGCAGCAACTGGGGCGAACCGCACATAGTCACACTGTGTCAGCGTATCAACAATTTGTGCTGTCGCAGATTCAGGGAAACCCGCCGCCTCACATCGCTGACGCACCAGTTCGGGATTGAGTCCGCCGGTTGAAATACCGAAGATGTCTCCAATGTACTGGTACAATCCGTTAGCGAGTGTTCCATAGAACGTTGTCGGTTCATCCGTGGTGTGCTTTTTAGCGTCCTCAATGATTTGCAGGGCGTTCTTAGCGGCATACTGCTCTCGAAGTTGTTTGGGGTCACGCTTGGCTCGTCGCTGGCGATAGAACCATACAGACAGAACAACGGCGACAGGTAAGGTCTGGGCAACCCAAAATGATACGCGCTTATGGGGCTGAAGGTGCTGATCCGATAATTTGAGCGAATCCGGCTTGATATATCGAATGTCCTGCTTGAGAAGGTGTATGTCGGATTGTGTCGTGTGGGAAGGCGTTGTTCCAACTGCCCCATTCGGGTTAGGAAGTACATTAATAATGATAGGCACAGTATGTGCAACTTGGTAGGTCTCCGTTTGTGGATCGAAATAAGGGTAGTCAATCGCAGGAATTGTCCAATCCCCCTCCTTTGATGGAATAGTAACATATTCATAAGTGCGACTTCCCCGAACCTTTGAGTCCACTATGCCAATGGCATCTGTAATCTGGGGGTCATATATCGCCATATTTGGGAGTGTCGGAACAGTTGGAGCGGGCACCGTCTTAATATTCCCCGTTCCAGAGACCTGCACACGCAAGGTGAATCCATCTCCCGCCTCAATTGTCTGCCGGTCGGTTTGTGCATGGATACGATACTGACCAACGTTGCCTGCGAAGTTTGTAGGTTTTCCCTCCTGGGGGAGCGGACGAACATCCACTTCCACTGGATTTGTGATAAGCACGTTGGATGATTGGGGGCGACCCCGTCCCGTAGAAAGCGGGAGTGATAGCTTCGCAGGCTCAATTGTGACTCTGCCAGCAGTAATCGGAAACAACCCAACCCGAATTTCCTCAATCCAGTAGAGGGTTCCATCAATTACTTGCCGCTGAGATCGTTTCCTCTCTAGCTCTGTTGTCCAAAACTGCCTCAAGGAAGGTGGTGTGTATTGGGGACTATTGAAACTTGGGATGCGGGCGGTATAGAGATACCGAAAAGTATATATGATCTGCTCATTCACATAAGGGCGTGAATTATCGACAGAGGCTTCAACTTTGTGCGTGCTGCTGGAAAATGCGTCCGTAAAAGCATCCTGCGCCGATTCGTTTTGGGGAGGTTTCTTAGATTGCGGTAACACCTTGATGGAGATTGGATCCGTTGTGTAGGTTTTGTTGCCGTGGGAGATCTGAATTGAGGGCACCATAAATTGTCCCACCTTCTTAGGTCTCAACAAGTAAGTCCAAGTTACCGACACAGAGATCTGATTACCAGTAAGATTATATTGGCTGGATGACCCGCCGTAAGAAACATTGAACTCCGGCAATGCTTTTAGCTGTGGCGGTGCAATATTCCCCAGCTGCTGATTGGCGGAAATCGTTACACGCAAAGTCGCTGTTTCATTGAGGCTAATAATTTTTGGGGTAACATCCGCTGATACGGTGATGTCTTGGCTGTAAGCAAAGTTGCCAGAGAGAACGGAAACCAAAAGCCCAAAAAGCGCGAAACGTAAAACCTGAAACGTAAAACCTGAAACGTGAAGCGTGGCTGAACGCCTGAATCCCCAAACACTTGAGCGTTTGAACGCCTTGTCTAGCGTCTCCTTTGTCCCCATGTTCTGCCTTACCTCCTACCAATCCTTCTCAGATCGTTGGCGTCTTGAGAATCGCTTTTGTAATATCTTCTTCTGAATCTCTTTTTCATTATCTTTGACAGCCTCCAGTAGTCGAATGGCATCTTCCTTAGACATTTCAACCGGATGCTGTGTTGACTGCTGTTCTGGTTGCGGAGACGATTCTTCGGATGTGGCTTCCTGCTTAGAGGATCCCTGATTCTGTTGCTGCTGCTCTGATTCTGACGGATTCTCCTGATCTTGCTGATTCGGTTCCTGTCCGTCTTTGTCCTGTTGGTCCTGGTTCTGCTGTTGCTGGTCCTGCCGGTCTTTGTCCTCATCCCCCGATTCTGATTGGTTTTGCTGCGATTCCTGTTCCAACCTCTCAAGCGCGAGTTCTAAGTTATGTTTGGCGTCCAAATCTGCTGGGTTCAGGCGCAACGCACTTTTGTAGGATCGGATTGCCCCCTCTATATCATTGAGTTGGATCTGAGCGTTCCCCAAATTGTAGTATCCCTGTGCCCGACGGACTAGATCCGATGCGTCAAGCGACCGCCTGAATTCATCGGCTGCTTTCTCAAACTGCTCTTTTTGATACAAGGTTGTCCCTAGATTGTAGCGGGCAATCGCATCCTCAGGTCGATTTTCTGCTGCCGATTGATATGCCTCAAGCGCGGCGTCATACGCTTCAGCTTCATAGTGTGCATTTCCGCGCTTAATCGCCTGAGACCAATCTCCTATCCACCCAATCAGAAAGAAAGGTAAAATTAGGAGTATGTAGTACACAGGACGAATGGTGGATTGGGATGATCTTACACTCATTTTTTTCCTTCTCTCCGTAACTATATTCCCACCGAATCTTCCATCATCTTTACTATTTAGGACTTACACAGTTGAACGCTCAGAGCCTTGTAGTTCGGTGATTCATCGCCGCAAGACACAATTTCCAACACCCGATGAGTCGGACAAATACAGTAGTAGGGCGATTTATCGCTCGTCCGGACGCGCAATGAATTGCGCTACTACAAACTGAATTCTATACACATGTCGCCCCGCTGGGGCTATGTTAGTTCATCGGTGCAATTAATGAACTTTTGAACTAATGAACCCACAATGAACTTCTTACGTATTACGCATCACGGATTACGTTCCGCATTCAGACAGGCATCCAAACAATAGATGGCAACTCACGTCAAATTAGCAGCAAATCTCAAATATGATCTATAGTGTAGGCATCTAGTAGTTTTTCGTCAATCTCCACACCAAATCCAGGGCTGTCTTTCAGCGTAAAGAAGCCATCGCGGGGGGTAGGACGCAAGCAGCGGTAGAGCTCATTCTCTGGAGATTTGCGTGAAGGACCGAAGGTTTCCGCCCGGCACGGCATCGGTAGGCAGGCAATCAAGTGTAACCCCCAAGGAGTTCCCCCCTGATGGGGCCATGTTGGAATACCCTGTGCTGCTGCCTCATTGGCAATCTTGAGACATTCACCAAAGCCACCCGCCCAACTTATATCGGGTTGAATCATGTGAGCGGCTTTCCAACGCAGCAGCTCGCGAAACCCGTATCGGGTGAATTCGTGTTCACCGGAAACAATCCAAGTGGAGTCGATCTCTCGAACCAACCGCGCCATGCCCGCATAATCGTCCAAGGGGATGGCTTCCTCAATCCATTTGAGATTGACATCGGCAGCAGCCTCAGCAAAATGAAGCGTATAATCCACGTCCCACCGAAGATAGATGTCCGCCATCAGTTCGATATCGGGTCCAATCGCCTGACGCGCCTCACGGATAATCTCAAGGTTCTTTGCAAAACCCTCCTCCCCCTCCGCAAGCCCGTTTCGGAGTCCCGGCTTACAGGCGGTAAACCCCTGCGCCACGTAATAGCCGACATCCACGCCGGTAGCATACGCCGGTATATTGAGTTGTGGCTCATCTGTGATTAAGCTATAGACCGGCGCGTCCAAGATTTTGCCACAGAGATCCCACAAGGCGAGTTCAATACCACTGAGCGCGTAAATGACAACCCCCCGTCGTCCGTAAATCGACGTGATGTGATAGAGGGTATCCCAGATCTCCTCCACGTCAAGGGGATCGCGCTCTAGCGTAAAATACTTAATATGGCGGTCAATGATGAGTGCCCCGGCAAGACCGCCTCCGCCGAGTCCATAGCCCTTCAACCCTTTGTCAGTGGTAATCTCCACCATCAGTGCACCTGCCTGCGTGGCAAAGGGTCCGCGCCAGTCAACATGGACGTTCTTCGGCTCAGGTTGCTTGGAATCCCGATCTTGTCGGGGTGGCATCTGGACCTGCTTGCCAGCCTGCGAATATGCCATTGATGACATCGTGGCAGGATTCAGGTTAATGTGCCAAGTCCGAATCCCCACAATTTTGTGACGGGTTTTCGCTCGATCTTTCCATTCTGCCGCACGAGCCTGTGCTTCGGTAGCGTAGTCCGGTGGTTCGACTGCAATGTTTGTTTCATTCCCAGTATCTACAGAAGATTGCTGTTTGTTAGACATAATCGTTGCTCCTCCATCTATTGATATATTTTCAGTCGTCGTCAAATCTAACTTTTCGGTAAAATTTGAAATTTTTCAAAACGACCCCCGCACAGCACGTTGTCGAAAGAAACGGATCAACGGCTCAACGTAAGACTCCTCCGTCCGAATTTCGATGTTGTCGATTTTGTTCGATTGGAAGAACTTTCGACGCGCTTCAACGGCACTGAGATTGAGTTGTCGATACATCCCTCGTGCCTTGGCATCCCGCGTGTCTAGGACAACCACCTCACCAGTTTCTGCGTCCTCAAGTTCAATCAACCCTACATTCGGCAAAGTTTCTTCCCGCATATCTTGGAGCGTAATCGCAATGAGGTCATGCCGTTTGCTCGTCACTTGTAACCGCTTTTCGTACCCCCGATCCCTGAAGTCGGAGATTAGGAATACGACGCTTTTTCGTCGGATGACGCGATCAACGTACTCCAACGCCGCACTGATGTTCGTTCCCCGCCGCTGTGGCGCAAAGTATAAGATTTCTCGGACAACGCGCAGGACGTGCTTTACTCCCTTGCGAGGTGGAACAAATAACTCCACATCGTCCGTGAAGCAGATCAGCCCGACTTTATCACTATTTTTGATAGCAGAAAAAGCGAGTAGCGCGGAGATTTCTGCTGCAATCTCCGCTTTTGTCTGCTGATATGTCCCAAAGTCCGCAGAACCACTGGTATCAACGAGCAGCATCATCACCAACTCGCGTTCCTCGACATATTTTTTGATATACGGCTGCCCCATCCGGGCGGTCACGTTCCAGTCAATCGTGCGAATTTCGTCGCCGGGCTGATATTCACGCACCTCCTCAAATTCCATACCTCGTCCCTTGAATACACTTTCGTACTCCCCCGCGAAGATGTTGTTGACGAGCCGGTTGGTGGAGATCTCGATTCGGCGGATCTTTTTCAGGATTTCTTTTGTGTTCATCAGTACCTTCTCACGCTCCGTGCGTTGTGCTATCTCTCATTTTATCAAGATGGTGCCATACAATCAAACGAAAAAGGTTGAATTTTTATCCTCTGACTGATATTATTGCTAAAACCATTGTGCAAAGGCGTGAAGCCTTTGGGAATCTACGGTTACACAAAGAACCGTCCGAGAAAATCCAGTTGAAAGGAGCGAGACATGGACAAAAGTTGGCTAAAATACTGCGCTACTGATGAACAACTTCAAACGTTTAACGATGAGGGCTACCTAATCGTTGAAGATGCCCTATCGCCAGAGATGATTGACAAAATGGCTATCGCTATCGATCGAATTGATGCGGAGGAGCGAAAGAGGCAGGGACTTGGACCACATGACCTGATGAAAAAGTTTCGTACCATTGCCGCAGATGATCTATTCCTTGAGTTGCTTGATAGCCCGAAGGTATTTCCGTTGTTGTGGGATATCCTCGGTTGGAACATCCAACTTTACATCTCTCACCTGATCGTCTATCCGCCGGAAGGGCCCGATGTACCGCAAACTCAAAAGGGGGCGGGGTGGCATCAAGATGGCGGTAGACCTGTGCAAGAGATGGAGCGTCCGCATCCGCGGCTCTCTCTCAAAGTGAGTTATTGGTTCAGTGATGTGAGGGGACCGGATCGAGGCGCGATGCGAATCGTTCCAGGCAGCCACAAACTCGACGAACGCCCACCGCAGAGTGATCCAGAGGGAGATCCGGAAGGCGCGATTGAGTTGCAGATTGAACCGGGAACAGCGGTGCTATTTGATCGTCGGTTATGGCATTCTCGCGGTTGGAATTATTCAGATGTGACGCGGAAGGTGCTGTTTATTGGCTACAGTTATCGCTGGCTGCGTGGGCTCGACTACAATGTGATGCCGTCCGAACTCCTCGCTAAATGTGATCCAATTCGTCGGCAGCTACTTGGTGACGGGGTAGATATCAAGGGATGGTGGCAGCCAACCGACGAAGATGTGCCGTTGAAACAGTGGCTAATGACGCATCGTGGAGAGGAATATGTGCGTTAGGAGCTGCAAACCAAAGATTCAAGAAGGGGAAGCAGATTTTCGCTTCTCCTTTTTTGTTGGCAGCACCACTTTCATACGAGCGTTCATAGTAAACGTAAGAAATAAATAGACGATTTTTCATAGGTGGGGACATCAAAGCAGACGTAACGGGTTGGAAGATGGCGACGGCCAACCAGCGGAGAGAGATGCCGATTATCCACCGGACTTAATTATCCGGGATCTGCGTTGACAGTGCCCTGACGATGTGTTATTCTACTTAATTGAGAGATGTGTGCGGTATTCGGACAGGAATCCGTTACTATAATAATCGCGAAATAGAGCTTGAAACAACAAACAGAAAAGACTGGGGAATATCAATGAAACTGGCTACCTTTGAACTCACAACACAACTCGGAAAACAGCAACGACTCGGGGCGATGATTGACGGCGATCAAATTGTCGATCTCAATTCTGCCTATGCCCTTCATCTTTCAGAGACACAGGGGCAATCCGCTGCCTATCAGAGTGCGGATGCCATCCTACCGCCCGACATGATCCAATACTTTGAACGGGGAGCAAGATCGAGAAAGGCGGCGCAGGCGAGCCTTGAGCATCTTGACGGCACCAACCCCACCGGCATCCGAGGCGAGCAGATTGTTTACTCGGCAGATCAGGTGAAGCTGCTCGCACCATTTCCGCGTCCTGCCAGCCTGCGGGATTTCGGCGTGTTTAAGACGCACATGGATGCCGCCGCACTGATCACTGGCAAAGAGATTTCCCCCGAATGGTTTAAGCTGCCGAACTACTATCGTGGCAGCACGAGTCCCGCTTCCATCGCTGGACACGAGGCACCTGTAACTTGGCCCAACTACACCGACAAACTCGACTTTGAACTGGAATGGGGCGTTTATATCGGTAAGGAAGGGAAGAATATCTCTATTGAAGACGCACCAAACTATATCGGCGGCTACACAATCTATAACGACATCAGTGCACGCGACATCCAGTTTCGTCACATGACGTTGGCACTTGGTCCCGCCAAAGGGAAGGATTTCGACAACAGCAATATTATGGGGCCCTGCCTCGTAACACCTGACGAAATCGGCGATCCGTATAACTTACGGATGATTGCGCGGGTCAACGGCGAAGTTTGGGCGGACGGAAATACGTCGGATATGTACTACACTTTCGCGGAGATGATCTCCTTTGTGTCTCAGTCTGAAACCCTTTGCGTGGGCGATTTTCTTGGATCCGGCACAGTTGGCAAAGGCTGTGGTTGGGAGTTAGATCGGTGGATTCAGCCCGGCGATGTCATTGAACTAGAGGTCGGAGGGATTGGGATGCTCCGCAATCAGATTGAAGAGAAAGCAGAGAATCCGGCGGCGTGGCAGGAAAAACAGTAAAGGTCGAAGACTCTCGGAACGGAGGAGAAAAACGTACTATGAGACTCACAGGTAAAGTTGCAATCATCACCGGTGCTGCCTCCGGAATCGGACGAGCAACGGCACTCCTATTTGCCAAAGAAGGAGCGACGGTTGTCGTGGCGGATCTGGATGAAGCCGGAGGAAACGAAGTGGTTGAGCAGATTAACGCTGACAGCGGCGAGGCGATGTTCGTCCGCACCGATGTAACGTCGGCAGCAGATACACAGGCGATGATTAAATCAACGGTTGACGCTTACGGCAAGTTAGACGTGATGTTCAACAACGCAGGCATTGCGATGCGTCTACCCGTTGTGGAGCTGCCAGAGGAAGACTGGGACCGCTGCGTTGACATCAACCTGAAAGGGGTTTTTCTCGGCTCAAAATACGCTATCCCCGAAATGATTAAGAATGGCGGCGGCTCGGTTATCAATATGGCATCGATTTACGGTATCGTCGGTGCGCCAACCCGTGCGGCTTACGTCGCTACCAAAGGCGGGGTCGCCAATCTGACGCGCGGCATGGCACTCGACTATGCCACCGACAACGTCCGTGTCAATTGCCTCTGTCCCGGTTTCACCGAAACCCCGCTCCTAGCAGGTGTTCTGAAAACTCCTGCGGAATATCGGGCACTCGCCGAGCAACACCCGATGAAACGTCTCGCTACGCCGCAGGAGATTGCCTACGGTGCACTGTTTTTAGCGTCGGACGAATCTGCTTTCGTGACAGGAGTTGCGCTACCAATTGACGGTGGATTTACAGCGGGTTAGGGTATAGACTCCAAGCCCGACTTGCCAACGGAGACGGAAAAAATGACCATGCAGGTCCATCCCAACTATGCACGACTTGTTGACTTGGCGCGTGAGAGCCATGAGAAAGGGCGCACACCAGCCGAAATTACGCCCGAAGATGTCGCGCTAGCACGATTGTACAGCTACGCATTTCGCGGTCATACGATTGGTGCCTTTCACGCCACGCGGCTGGCAATTGATGAAATTGAGATGTGCGACCCACTCACGGAGGCACATCGCAAGCGGGCGGTAGAACTCCTGATAGACCTAGCGAATCAAACGATGGATGCCGTGGAACCCGATTTTCGTGCCCTGATCTCCACGTTCTACCGCTACGCTACGAATATCCCAAGGGTCATCGACTCATTGAGCGAAGGAGTCGAGACGTGCAAGCTAGAATCCATGCGGAAGGTTCGAGATCGATTCACTGAGTTGATGGAAGAGATCGCCAACGGCAACGGCATTCATACGACACTGGATACGCACGCCCCGGAGCAAGCCAGTTTCATCGTGCCAAATCTCGGCATCACGATCGTACCGCTCGTTTATGGGGATTACCACTCGTGGAATCTAGCGTACCTCGACGGGGCCCGGTCAGATGTGCCATTTCATCTCCATCAAGATGGCGTTGAGATTCATCTAGGCTACGGACCACTGCACGGTAATACAGTTATCGGTGAATGCTATGCAGAAGTAGACGAAGGCTATGCCATGCCCATTCCCCCGAAGGTGCGACACGGGTATGTCAACGATAGCACCATGCAGCATCATGTTCCATTCATCTTCGGATCATTGACACGCGGTGGGTGGGGTGTGTTTCTGGATGTGGAAGCGCAACCGATTGAACTAGAAAAACTTGAAAAGACACCCGTCTACAGCCGTCAAATGAACCAGACGATTTATCTCGAACGCGAAATCGAGAAAGCTGCGGGGAGGTTTTCCCCTGTGCGTTACCCAATCATCCCGGCTTCAGCCACTGACGGAGATGGGATTGGTGGGTTGGAGTTGTCTGTAGCGCGTGTCAATCCGTATGGGTTGAACCTACGGACTGACCGCTTTTGCATCGTCTCCGTTGTCCGCGGGCGGGGAGTTGTGCAGATGGCTGGTGCCAAGAAGGCGGTGGGTCCCCACGAACATTTCTGTGTGCCGGCGGGCATCCCTGCATTCCTGCAACAAGAAGGGAACGAGCCGATGGTGACTCTGGATGCGGTGATTAAGGAGGCGCGAAGCCCAGGATCCAGCCCAAGATGGCGACGGAATAGCCCTTGAATTCTTCGGATACAGAGGGATGTCAAGGCTTCTCCATTGTGAAGCGGAAGTCACTTCTGAGAAAATAGGATAGCAGCCTGTTGCCCGACAGGGTTCTCCCCGGCGAGCGCAGTGTATTGAAAGATGTCCATCTAACTCTCGGATTAACGAATCCAACCTGACTTAACAGATCCACCCAGACCCCCGGTGCCTGATGTTTATGCCACTCTATTGTAGGAGCAAAAGGATTCCTAATTCTGAGCAAGGCAAAGAAATTATATCTTGAGCAGTCGCAAACGATTAGCTTTGCCCCGCTGCTTGCGAGTGAACTGAGTTTTGAGAACATATCTAGATAAATCGCTTTGGACGCTTCACTGTTGAGCAGGTTGATGCAGGCGGTTTCATCTAAGTGGTTTATTGAGTTGTGGAGTAAGATAATATCGAATTGCTTTCCTGCGGGATCAAAGGCTTGAAATGTAACGGGCTCAAACCACACATGATCCTGTCCGAGTATCCCACCTAACCTCCTAAACTTTGCTCCCATCCCAGAGCGACTCCCCTCCGTTTCTGGTTCTAGACATACAACCTCCTCAGCACCCATATAAGCCGCATAGAAACTGTGTAAGCCACTCCCGCCACCGACATCAAGCACCCGTCTGTTTTCGAGAACGATGTCCTTGAATAAAGTCTTCAAGTGGAATTGAAGATTTCCTCTATTTGGATATAACCCTTCTTTGATGACAGCGGAGAGGTAATCCTCAAGGTTTGGCTCGGTTGGCATTTTAACCTTCACTAGTCTCCAGCTACTGGTGCTGATGGCAGATCCGCGGTATCAAGAAAGTCCTCCAACCCAACGCCGAGTGCATCGGCAATCCGATTGATAGAATTGAAGAACCCGACAATCTCAACGACATCAAAGATCGTTTCGTGATCCAAGCCGTGCGATCTGAGCAGATCTAGGTCTGATGGTTGAACCGTATACGCGGCAAGGGTAACCTTCTCTGCAAATTCCAAGATGACTCTCGTGGCTGCGTCCAAATTCGCGGACCGGAAATCCGTTTTGATCTGACGCACGAGTTGATCTTCATCGACCTGTTCCCGCAGGTCCTCGCCGTGTGCTTGCACTCAGTAACGGCAGGAGTTAATCTGCGAAACCACTGTCGCTATCATCTCCCGTTGTGCCCGACTCAATTTGGAGGGACCGAACATGGCGACTTCATACTGATTGATGAACGTTTTGAGGCTTTCCGGCTTGATGCTGAATAGTTTGACAATGTTGAAGACGCGCCCGGTGCGCTCAATTCCTGCCTTATATTCTTCTTTGACGCTGCCTGTTGCCTCTGATTCGGGGACGGTTCGGATCCATGCCATTTTCTGCTCCTTTAAGGTTAAAGTTGACATCCAAAAAGTTGAGGTGCTATAATGGCACGATTTTGCACACCTGTCAAGGTGAAATCAGGGGACATGGAAATACGCAAAAGCGCGAAGGGTTGGTAAATATCGACGGAGGAAAAACGCACCCATGCAAGCACCGGAACCCATTGAACCCGATATAGTCGTCATTCTCGAAGGAGATTTCCTTATGGGAAGCGAAAACGGTGCGGCGAACGAACGACCGGTCCACCGTGTATGGGTGGATGCCTTCGGCATTGCCCGATACCCCGTGACCAACCGAGAGTATAAGTGTTTTATGGAGATGACAGGCCAGTCGCCGCCACGGTTTTGGGGCGAGTCCAAGTTCCAACACCCAGATCAACCGGTTGTCGGACCCAGTTGGTATGATGCCGTTATCTATTGCGAGTGGTTAAAGGGGTTAACGGGCAAAGCTTATTGTCTCCCGACAGAAGCGGAGCGTGAAAAAGCAGCGCGGGGCGGGTTGGAAGGCAGGGAGTACCCATGGGGCGACGAACTGCAAGAGGACCATGTGGGGGGACGAGATGCCCCACATTTTCCAATTGGGACTGAGGGCCCCAACGGTTATGGGCTTTACAATATGTCGGAGGGCGTCCACGAATGGTGCGCTGATAATTACGATCTAGCCTACTACGAAATCTCGCCGAGTCGCAATCCGACCGGTCCAAGACACAGCAATCGCCGGGTGGCACGCGGCGGTTCATGGCGTCACAGTATCCGCTTTGCGCGTTGTGCGGCGCGGAGCAGTCTCGGTCCTGAGAAGCAATTCAGCGACTTCGGATTCCGATGCGCAATGACGATTGATTAAAAACGAGTTGATTAAATCCCCAAGCCTATAACACATCACACTTCACGCTATGAAATCTCCACTGATTTGCATTGTTGGTCCAACCGCTGTCGGTAAGACTGAAATAGCGATTCAACTCGCGCAGCACCTCGACGCCGAGATTGTGTCACTTGACTCGCGGCAGATCTACCGGGGGATGGACATTGGTACGGCAAAGCCAACGCCAGATCAACGGGGTGCGGTGCCCCATCACCTCATTGATTGTGTGGACGTAGACCAAACCTTCTCCGTCGCAGAATATCAGCGATTGGCAGATACCGCGATTGAAGAGATTCGGGGACGTGGCAAACGGACGATGGCTGTCGGTGGGGCGGGGCTATATTTTCGCGGCATCATTGATGGACTTTTCGACGGTCCCGGTGCAGATGCGGAGACTCGATCGAAACTCCAACGGGAAGCGGATGAACACGGCAACGTCGCCCTGCACGAGCGGCTGCGCCGATGCGATCCGGAGACTGCAAATCGGGTCCACCCAAATAACCTCGTCCGAGTCATTCGCGCTTTAGAGATTTATGAACTGACAGGGAAACCCATTTCTTCCCTCCAGCAGCAGTGGAAGATGAATGAACCGCGTTACCCATTCCGGGCATTCGGGCTTAACATACCCCGTGAAACACTTTATCAACGGATTGAAGAGCGCGTGGATCGGATGGTAGAGGCGGGTTTAATTGAAGAGGTCAAAGGGCTATTAGATCAAGGCTATCCACGGAATTGTGTTGCCATGCAGAGTTTCGGATACAAAGAGCTCATCGACTATCTCGACGGGAAGCGAACGTTTGATGAGGCAATCGCGCTCTTAAAACAGAACACCCGTCGGTTCGCCAAACGGCAGTTGACATGGTTCCGCAACGACCCACGAATTGAATGGCTGGACACCTCTCAGTTTTCATCAATAGACGGGATTGTGGATAACCTTATAGCAAAGAACCCCGTCTAATGGATCAAATGTCAATGCCTAAAGACATGAGATCTGTATAAGGCCTGCACAGCATAAAAAAATGGAGTTCTATCATGGCTGAAGAAGTGGTGGTAATAGAGAAAGTCATAGCGAAAGAACCGCTTACAAAGGAAATGATTGATGCAGGTGCTAATGTCTTGCGTCATCTCAATAAAGCGAATGTTGACGTTCAGGCGGCGTTGTGGATCTACCGGTTGGAATCAAATTCTTGGCGTCTTGTTCTTGCCTTTCCCGAAGTAGAAAAAGAGGGACCGCTGAAAAGTTATACGAAAATACGGCGCATCCTCTCCCAGATTCCAGACACCCAGCCTCGTCTGAATCTATCCGATATCAAGGTATCCGAAACCAATCATGGGTTGATTACCGCGTTGCGAAACGGAAATAGTCTCGCGAATAAAGAATTTCCGCAACATGTTTATCATGTTGGAGGAAATGATCATCACGTTGACGAGGGATATATCTATCAACTGCTGTAGTATTACGAAATAAAAAAGTAAACTGGAGGCAAACAATGGCAGTAAGGGAAGGTTACACAGAGTTACAAGCAAGAGTTTTGGCAGCCCGCCGCGTCTGGAAACGGACACTATTTTGGACCGGTTGTGCGATTGCTACCGTCGGATTGATTGCGATTCTCGCCGGTGCGGCGATTATAGACCTGTTGATGCCGTTACCGACTAGCGTTCGTATTGCACTACTCGTCGGTGTCATAGGTGCTGCGGGCTATCTGCTCTATAGATACCTCATTCAACCGCTTCGGGTGAAACTGACGCCGCACGATGTTGCACTCAACGTCGAGCGGAAACACCGAGATCTCGAAGATCGCCTCGTCAGTGCCCTCCAATTCGGCGAGACGGAAACCGAAGATCCGATCGAATCGCATCTGTTGCAGCGACTGGTTACGGATGCTGTGGAACGGACTAACGGAATTGATTTCAAAGCAACGGTCGATAAAGGCAAGAAACGCAAGCACATCGGTATTGCGGTTGCTGTGCTCGCCGGATGCGCGCTCCTAGCCCTGATTTTTCCGGCAGAACTTGACATTTCTCTGAATCGCTTATTGAGTCCTTGGGAAAAGACCGAACCGGTGTTCACGACAAAGCTGATCGTCGAACCGGGAAATGCTCGTATTTTGCGGGGTCGAAGCCTTGCGATTAATCTTGAAGTGACCGGCAAAGCTGCTGATAAAGCACGGCTCGTTTATACAAAGGGAGATCCAACCGTTGAAGCGGAACCGCAGCGTCAAGAAATTGATATGATGCGGATTGAGGGTGAGAAACGAAGGTTTGGCTACGAAATCTTCAACATCAATGAAAATATGGAATATCATGTGGCAGCGAACGAAACAGAATCGGAGCGTTACACCGTTGAAGTGTTTGACATGCCCAAACTCACTGCCATCGAAATTGCCTACACCTATCCCGAATATACGCAACTGAAACCGATTATACAACAGGGAGAGGGGAACATCCGCGCTGTCGCCGGATCTCAAGCAGAAGTCCGCATCACGACGAACAAAGCCATCCAATCAGCAACGCTCACGGTGGACGCACAAGATTCGACCCCCATGCTTATCTCCGATGGGCGCACGCTCACCACGACCCTCGATATGCTGAACGATGGAAAATATACTGTTAAACTACTCTGCGTCGATGGCTTCAATAACCAAACCCCAATTGAATACACTATTACAGCGATCCTCGATGAACTACCTGAGATTGTCATCAAGGAGCCGGGCAGGGATACCAAAGCCACAAAACTAGAGGAGGTCAAAGTCCTCGCAGAGGCGACGGATGACTACGGCGTTGAGAATATGACGTTGATGTACAGCATCGGATCCGGTGAACCGCAAGAATTGGAGGCGGAAACCGTCGAGGTTAAAGAGAAAAAAATAATCTCCGGTGCCTACGTTTTCTATCTCGAAGAACTCAATGTGGAGCCGGGGGAACTCATCTCCTACTACGCACAAGCCACCGACAACAACACGCGGACAGGTCCAGGGACAAGTACCTCTGAACTCTATTTCATCGAGGTACGTCCGTTCAATGAACGGTATATGCAGATGGATGCAGAAGGGCAGCAAACTCTAGAAGGACAACCTTTCCCCAATCTAATCGCAGATCAACGGGCGATTATCAAGAAAACGTGGAAGCATATCCACTCCCGGCCGTCCCCCATGACGGAGGACTACCAATCTGCTGTCAAACAGATAGGGACAGAGCAAGATCAGCTCAAAGATAAAATGCAGCGGGTTGCCGATGAGTTAAGTATGTCAATGCGCGATGCAAATGTAGACCCTGAAATGCTGATGAATATAGAGGGATCCGTCGCCAAGATGGGTGAAGCGAGTGATGAACTCTTTGCCATCAAGCCGAAAGAGGCACTTCCACATGAACAGGACGCTCTCGAACTCCTCACCAAAGCCATGATGGAGCTAGACAAGGTCTTGACGCAAATGCGAGCGGGTGGCAACCAAGCAGCCGCCGATAATATGGAGATGGACATGGAAGATCTCCAAGATGCCATTGAGCAGGATGAAAACGAGCTGGACGAGCAGATGCAAGAGCAAACGCAAGAACTACTGGATCAAGCAAGAGACATGCTCGCCCAACAGGAACAACTCACGGAACAAAGCCAGCAGATGGCACGGGAGGGTCAGCCTTCACAGCGAGAGATGCAGCAAAATAGCCAACAAGAGGGACAGTTGGCAGGACAAGCCCAGCAGATGGCAGAGCAAGCCCAACAGATGGGACAGTCGTCCGGGCAGGGTGCCGGACAAGACAATACAGGACAACGCATGGCTCAAGCGGGCGAAGCGTTGGAACAGGCATCTGAGAATATGCAGGCAGCATCAGAGAACATGGGAGCTAGACAGCCGCAGATGGGAGCTGCGAAAGGGCAAAAAGCCGAAGAAAACCTTCAGCAGGCGATCGAGGAACTTGAGAAGGTCGCCGCACAGTATACCGATCAAGCCCTCGAAGAAGCAACCGAAGCAATTGACCAACTTATGGCTGAACAGTCAGAGATACGAGAACAGACAGAAACCCTTGAGGAAGAAACCCGACAGGACGGGGTAGGTGTTGAGGATCTGCGAAATGCCTCTCAGTTGGCAAACGAGCAGCGAACCCTACGCCGAGACCTTGAACAGCTGCAACGCAGCCTCTCGAATCTGAGGGAGACACTTAACGAAAACGAACCCCAAGCGGCGCGAAATGTTGCCGACGCAAACCGTCGCCTCATTGAGGAGCAGGCATCTGAAAATATGGAGGATGCACAACGGGCATTGCAGTGGCGGAACTTCCAATCCTCAGAGCGGGAGCAACAGGAGGTACTCGACACCCTCTTGGAGGCACGAGATGATCTACAACAAGCACGGACAAATCTAGCGGAGACAGAGGAGGAACGACTCGACGCGGCGTTGGATCAGATCGAAAGTTGGGAATCCCAGATGCAGGACATCCAGCGTGAACTTGAGGCAATGGACAATCAGGAAACGCCGCTAACCCCTGAACAGGAGGCACGGCAGCAACAGTTATCTGAGCAGCAGGAGGAGATACAGCAACGCGCCCAAGAAGCAATGGAAGCGCAGGCACAGGGAGATGCTCAGGGGGATGAAGGGGCACAAGTGGGAGGCGCAGAATCGGATCGCGAAATCAGAGAACTCTGGCTTGACGCAATCCGTGCAATGAACAATCGTCCCGGGACACGGAGGGCACCGTTTCCTGTCTACGACCTCTCCCTGCGCGAACTCAGGAAACTTGAACGAGCCATTGAGGAACGCCTCACCACAATTCAGGAAAAGAAGCAACTCGCACAGGTGCTTAAAGAAGATGTGCCACCTGAGTACCGGAGCCTAGTCGACCGGTACTATGAGTCTCTCGCAAAGTGAAATATGATGCCCGAATTCAAAAGTCAAAACGAACGCATTTGTGGAGGTAATGTTATGTCACTTTTAATTGAGTCTGAACCAACCCCACTAGAGGTAGATGCTAACGGTGTTGTTCTTGTTGGCGGGACCCGTATAACGCTCGATACAATTGTAGCTGCGTTTAGCCAAGGTGCAACCGCTGAAGAGATTACCCATCAGTATCCCTCTCTCCATCTAGCGGATGTGTACGCTGTGATTGGATATTATCTACGGCGACGTGAGGCGGTCGAATCTTATTTGCAACACGGGCAAAAGAGTGCGGACAGCATACGAAAGCAGAACGAGTCTCGATTTGACTCGAACGGTGTGCGTGACCGTCTTTTAGCTCGGCGCACTAAGCGAGAGACTGATGTTGCGGCTAGCTGCTGACGAGAATTCCAGTAATAAGATTTCCCAACTCTACGATGATTTTATACAAGATAGGATTTACGCAGTTGAATGCCCAAAGCCTTGTTGTTCGATGATACATCAACACACAGCACGGCTCGTAACACCCGATGAATCGGACAACTACAGTAAATCCGTAGGTTTGTAATGGGGCGATTTATCGCCTGTGGTAATGCGCAATGAATTGCGCTACTGCAAACTGAAGTGCGTAACTCCTACAAGAAAAGGATCTATATATGAAAGATACCGAAGCCGTTACCCTTACCCCCGCACAACGGCTGCATTTCGACATCTACGGTTTTGTACTATTGGAAAACGTCTTGACCCCCGATGAAGTGGCTCGCATGAAGGACGCGCTCCATCGAATGAAAGCCGATCCGGACCTCGAGTCCAAGCGGGTCTACACCCATCAGCGTGGTGAACACCATGTCCTGCTGGGCAATCTGGTGGAGTATGACCCTGCCCTGCTGGAATATGCCGCCCATCCCAAACTGGTGCCGCTCGTTGAGGAGGTAGTCGGTGGCAAGGTGCGCCTTGAGGAGACTGAGGCGATTATCAACCGCAGAGATCCGGAAGCGGATATCGAGGAACTTCACAAACGACGCTATAACCCCACCGGATTGCATCGTGGGACACAGCACGGCTGGGGAACTTACATCGAACAGAGCAAATTTCACTGTATCTTCGTTAAGACGCTGACCTATCTCACTGATGTGGGACCCGACGACGGGGGCACCTGCTTTATCCCCGGCAGCCACCGGCTCACTTGGGATAGGGAAGAGATGATCGAAGCCGCCCTCTCTGATGACAACCTGATCTATCAGGTAGAGGCAACCGCTGGCTCGACCTTGCTCTTTCCGGAGTCACTCATCCACAGCACGACCGCCATCCGCAGCGACAAGGAACGCACAATCCTAGTCGCTGGCTATACGCCGCCGATGGTGCGCGAATGGCCCGGAAACGAGATCAGCCCTGAGTTCGTCGAAACCCTACCCGAAGATATTAAGCCGCTTATCTCCGGAAGCGATAGCTGGCGTTGGGAAAGACGGTATTGATAATCACTTAATCCGAAATGATACAAGAGAGGACTGAATAAATGCCAAACGTTAAAATGTATACAACTGGTTTTTGCCCATACTGTTACAAGGCAAAAGATATCCTTGACAGTAAGGGAATCGAATTTGAAGAAATCAACATTCAGGGAAAGCCCGGGATGCGCGATGAAATCGAAAAGCTAACGGGGCGCCGCGATGTACCGCAAATCTTTATTGACGACCAACACATCGGCGATGATGATGATTTAGCCGAACTCGCAGAATCGGGGAAACTGAATGAAATTTTCAACATAGAAGGAGAAACAGATGGCAGAGATAAAAAACGGAAGCGATGGTTTGGAAGAGCGTAATATCGTCATTATCGGTGGCGGCACGGCGGGTTTCGCCGCAGGGGTCTACACCTCACGGGCAATGCTGGAGCCGCTGCTCATCACCGGAGACGCACTCGGTGGGCAACTCTCACTGACGCTTGATCTTGAGAATTATCCGGGCTTCTTCGGGACCGAGGCCGCAGAATTTATCACAGGGATGCAGAAACAAGCCGAGCGTTTTGGGACAGAGGTAAAGTTTGACATGGTAACGGAAGTGGACTTCAATCGCCACCCGTTCTACCTGAAGACCTATGACCAAGAGTACCTCGCCAAATCGGTTATTATTTGTACCGGTGCCTCCCCACGGACACTCAATATCCCCGGCGAGGAAGGGTACGGCGGACGTGGCGTCTCCTACTGCGCTACCTGCGATGGATTCTTTTTCCAGAACCAACGCCTCATCGTTGTCGGTGGCGGCGACGCCGCCCTTGAGGAGGGGATATTTCTGACAAAGTATGCGTCGGAGGTCTATGTCGTTCACCGCCGAGATCAGCTTCGCGCCAGCCAAATTATGCAGGAACGTGCCTTCAAGAACGATAAAATCAAGTTCATCTGGGATACGGTTGTCGAAGAGATCCAAGGGGACGACGAAAAGGTTACCGGTGCGCTGCTCAGAAACGTGAAGACCGACGAAAAGCAGGTGTTTCCGATTGATGGTGTATTTATCTTTATCGGACATATCCCGAACACCGATCTATTCAAAGGTGTGATCGACATGGATGAACAGGAGTACATCGTGGTGGACAAACTCCAACGCACCAATATCGACGGTGTTTTTGCAGCAGGTGATGTACATGACCATATCTTCCGTCAAGCGATCACAGCGGCGGGTGCCGGTGCCGCGGCGGCTATCTCATCGGAGAAGTTCATCGCTGAATTGGAGAACCGCGCCTATCCGGGATAGTAGGCATTTTAACACAAATCGCCAAAAAGGCGTACTTTAGTTAAGGAAAAGATTATGAAGGGAAAGAAAAAATCGTTACGGTTGGGGCGTGTCTTGTGCACTCTCCTTATGGCGTCGTTGATTCTCCTACTCTGCGGAATACCGGTGGCAAATGCACAAACGTCCCAGCAAATCGCCAAAAAAGCACTAGCAGCGACGGTGCTCTTAGTCATGGAAGACGCTAATAGCCGGCCGCTTTCAATCGGTAGTGGATTCTTCGTGCAACCCAACCAGATTGTAACCAACTTTGACGTTATCGAAGGTGCCGTTAAGGGCTACGCAAAACGCGTGGGTGAAAAAACGAAACGCGACATTGAAGGTGTCACCGGATTTGACGAGCAAGGGACTCTGGTTATACTAAAGGTGTCGGGCTCTGATGTTCAGCCGCTTCCCCTAGGCGATAGTAACAAGGTTGGGATTGGTGAGACCGTTTATGTCGCGAGCAATCCAAAAGGAGATTTGGAAGGCACATTCTCGAAGGGCCTTATTAGTGGACTTCAAGGGGATTCAACCAACAAACAACTCCAGATGACGGTTCTGATTTATCCAGCGAGTAGTGGAGGTCCCGTGCTAAACGGAATGGGTGAAGTGATAGGTGTTTCGGTGGCAACCTTCCGCAGAGGGCAGAATCTTAGTTTTGCCATTCCTTCAAACGATCTCACAGCACTCGCCGCTACAGTTGGCCCCGCGATACCGTTGTCGAAATGGCAACAACTTATGTCTTCCGCTATAGGCAATTTGAAGGGGATTTTTAGCGATTATAAGGGTGCTATCGCTGACTTGGACACTGCTATCCGACTTGACCCTGATAATTTCTTTGCTTACTTTAACCGGGGAGTTGCCAAGGGTGAGTTGGGTGATTATAAGGGTGCCATCGTTGATTTTGATACCGCTATCCGACTCAAACCCGATTATGCCGCTGCCTACTTTAATCGGGGAACTATCAAAGTAAAATTAGGACAACACTTCGCCGCTATCGCCGACTATGATACTGCTATCCGACTTAAACCCGATTATGCCAAAGCCTACGATAGTCGGGGGACTGCCAAGGCAGCATTAGGACAACATTTCGCCGCTATCACCGACTATGATACTGCTATCCGACTCAAACCCGATGGTGTCATTGCCTACTTTAATCGGGGAACTACCAAGGCAGAATTAGGACAACACTTCGCCGCCATCGCCGACTATGATACTGCCATCCGACTCAAATCCGATTATGCCGCTGCCTACGGTAATCGGGGGATTGTCAAGGCAGAATTAGGACAACACTTCGCCGCTATCACCGACTATGATATTGCCATCCGGCTTAAACCTGATAATGTCATTAACTACCTTAATCGAGGAAATGCGAAGGCAGAATTAGGACAATATTCCGATGCTATCACTGACTACGATACCGTCATCCGACTCAAATCCGATTTTGCCAAAGCCTATTATAATCGGGGATTGGCAAAGTACGGCTTGAGTCGGTCCATGGAGGCAAAGCAAGATTTTCAAACGGCATTGAAACATGCGGATCAGGCTGGCGATGCGCTTCTCAAAACCCAAATTGAGTCGGCGATTCGAGACCTCCACTAGCGAGGCAGTAATACCACACAAAAGGGGAACTTGGAATTCTTGACTTTGAGATAGTGGAATGATGTTGTCTAACAAGCCATTGGAAAGTGAAACAACGATGGAACAGTGTTTGATGAAGGGAGCGCGTTGATTGTGATTTTCTATAAATACGTTACCGCAGAACGAATTGATATTCTTCAAAATCGCCTAATCCGGTTCACGCAACCTGACGCGTTGAATGATCCCTTTGAAGCTAAACCGCATTTCCACGCATTCGCAACAAAGGCGGGGCTTGCAAGTGCCTTTGCAGATATGATTAGGCAGGCTCCTACTGTTGTATGGGAAGACTTCCGGAGAGTAACACAAACCAACTTAGATCGACGAGCGTTCGCTGATAAACTTGAGGGAGATCCCGATTATGCTGATTGGCTATATAAGAATGTTGGTTTGCCGGACCCCCTTCCTAAGGAACGGAAAAAAGTGAGGAAATGGTTTAAGGTTGTAGGCATCCTATCCCTTTCCGAAACATGGGATAATCTGCTCATGTGGGCACACTATGCCGAAGAACACACCGGTTTTGTTCTTATGCTTGACGGTTCCCATGATTTCTTCAAAGGAGATAATTCTTTACTTGGGTTTGCAAAACCTGAACGTGTTGAATACAAATCGGAGCGTCCGAGTACAACAATTGAAGAGGTAACCGTGCCAGAGATCTTCCTGACTAAAGGTTTCGATTGGAAATATGAGAAAGAGTGGCGGTATTTGAAGTACCTCAACGGTGCGGACGAGCGACGCGAGGAACCCAATACTTATCCTGTGGAGCTCTTCAGGTTGCCCCTCAAGTGCATAAGGGGTGTAATCCTTGGGTGTCGCAGATCTAAAGAATTAGAAAATAACATCGTTGCCTTACGACGCGATGATCCGGAGTTTGGGCACTTGCAAATCCTACAAGCACGTGCATCTACAAGGCGTTACCGGCTAGGGATAGAGGAAATAAAAACCTAACCTGCCCTTGCACCTCCCTGCTTTAATACTTTATCACGATAGAAGGAGATCAAAACGATGATAGATTATATGGTTCCAATCCTTCGCATCGCTCAGTCTGAGGATGAAGATCCAATCTTTTTCAAGCATACCAGACAAGGAAAAAAAAGATGTTAAAAATTATTGACAACGGCATCATTTCCCACCAGAAAGAGCGGGGAGCGTACATGCCCGTGATCACCCCCCTCACAGACGGTAGTTTCATCGCCTGTCAGCATGTCGGGCAGGGGCTAGGCACACCGGACAATCATATCGAGATACTTCGTTCAATGGATGGGGGCGCAACATGGGTCAATGAAGGGAGCATCCATCCCGGCGGCACGCCTATTGCTTTGAATCCCGATGAAATCGGGGCGGACGGATGGTCTTATCGGGGTCCAAAGATTAGCGAGGTTCCAGACGGTCGCTTGGTGATGAACGCTACCCGTTTCGAGAACGAGGGCGGCACGCTCTTTGACACGGAATCGGAAGCCTTGCAGCGTCCGGAGATTCTGCTGTTCTGGTCAGAAGATCAAGGCAAAACGTGGTCAGAACCGCAGGTCGTGCCGGTAGACCTACCGCCCGAAAAATACACATGGAACGGGGCTGGACCTCTCTTGCAACTCGTGCCGGATCGGTGGATGTACCCCCTCGAAACGTGGAAGCCCGAAGGCTATGAAGGTCCTCCCGATCAGAAGGCAGCGGCTGTATTCTCCGCAGATCAGGGAGAAACGTGGGGAGAGTTCACCGTCGTCGCAGATGACCTCACAGGCGCGTTGCTCTGGTGGGATCAGATGTGCGCCTTGTTACCGGATGGACGCATCTATACCCTAATCTGGACGCACCAGTACGGAACCTCCGAGGACTTGACGAACCACTGGGTGATCTCTGAAGACGGTGGACGTACTTGGTCCGAACCCCGACCGACAAATCTGCGCGGTCAGGTCTGCACCCCCATCCCGCTGCCCGACGGTCGCGTGGCGGCAATCTACAATTTCCGACACGAACCCCAAGGCATCCATGTGGCACTGACCGAAGACCTTGAGAATTTCGACGTAGAGAACGAGGTCGTGGTCTTTGATGCAGGAAAAGAGGCAACCCTCGGCGAACCTGAGAACGAGAACTTCCTCGCTGAACACATGCAGATCGCTTTTGGCAAGCCCGGTGGGACAACCCTGCCGGACGGGGATGTGATGACCTATTTCTGGTGTACTGTGGCGGGAGTCACCCATACGCGCTGGGTGAAATTGCGATTGGAAGGCTAATAAAAGGGAAACCGAGTTTTTTCCCCGGTCACGGGATCCTCTCGGACTTGAAAACTCGGTTTCTTTCTTCCGCTATCGGTTTTTGTTGTATGCTTTCTTAACACGAGCTAGCAATGATAGAAAGGAACAGTTCAGATGGATTGGCAAAAGGATTCACAACAACTCAAAGATGCCTTTGACCGAGATGGATTTGTGGTCATTCCCGGTTTCTACACCCCGGAAGAGACAGCGGCGTTAAACGCTCATATTGATCGGTTCATTGCGGAGACGTTGCCCGGATTGCCGTCGGACGCAGCCTTTTACGAAGCCAAGGGGCAGACCGAAAGCATTATGCGGTTACAGGGCATGGCGTCTTACGACAGCCATTTCAAGGAACTTACCGAGAGCGATCGGTTTGCCAAGCTGGCGGAATTGCTGCTAGACGATGGGGTTATAAGTAAAAATATGGAGTGGTTCACGAAACCCGCCCGCAGCGGTGCAGAGACGCCACCCCATCAAGATGGGTTCTACTTCATGCTCGAACCAAACGAGGCACTGACGTTGTGGCTGGCATTGGATACGGTGAATGATGAGAACGGCTGTATCCACTATGCACGGGGTTCTCACCGCCGAGGCATGAGACCCCACCGACAGACAGCCGTGTTCGGGTTCTCCCTAGGAGTTACGGACTACGACGAAGCGGATTATCAAGAGGAAGCAGCCATCCATGCCGCGCCGGGCGATATGATCGTGCATCACTGCATGACGATTCATCGCGCAGGTTCCAACCCCACCACGAACCCGCGCCGGGCACTGGGGCTTGTCTATTATGCTCAACGTGCTAAGGCGGATGCAGAACGTCAGGCGGCGTACAAGAAAGAGCTAATGGAACTATGGGAAAAAGAGGGGAAACTTTAGAGGTTAGGGCTTGTGCATTTCAGTTCCAAAAGTGAGGTCGGACGCAGACTTCGCTGATTTTCGCAGATTGCTTTGAACCCCGATCTCATCGGGGAAAAACAGAAAGGCTCATATAAAAAGAAAGTGCAAAATGCGAAGCGAAATTGTAGGGGCGGGGTCTCCCCGCCCGTAGTACGGGTTGGGGGACCCAACCCCTACAAAAACTCGGTTTCTGTTGCACGATTTCTTAACACGAGCGACCATTAATAGGAGTGAGCGATGCTGACCGATGCACAACTCTACCATTTCGCTGTTCACGGTTGGGTACTCCAAGAGGACGTATTCAGTCCTGAAGAGGTCGATGCCTTCAAGTGCGGACTTGATCAACTCTATGAAAGAAAAGTCTCGACAATGAAGGACTCCGAAGACATCAAGAACATCAACAACATGGTGAACTACGACCCAATCTATCGGGATTGGATGATGTCGCCGAAAATCCTCCCCGTTCTGAAGCAGCTCTTGGGAACACCACCCCGTTTTGAGTGCTGTCACGCGATGATAAAATCCCCACACCCCGACCGGACGAAACGGCGCGATGAACTTCGGGATACGGAAAAGATGGGGTGGCATCGCGGCATTCGACCAAAATATGGTATCGTGCCGGCGAACAACCATCCCTACATCAACACAACCTTCCTCAACAACGCCACCTACCTGACGGACGTTGATCCTGAACATGGCGGCACAATGATCCTAGACGGCTCACACCGAATCGAGGCGAAGGATTGGAAAGAAATTTTCGATCCCGCGATGGTCGTTCAGATTGAAGCAAAGGCGGGATCGGTGATGCACTTCACGGAGGCGTTGGTTCATACCGGTGTCCCGATCCTCTCCGAGCAAACTCGCTATACGATGTTCTACGGTTTCACTCCGCCGTGGATGCAGTGTTGGCCCGGATGTAGCCCGACACAGGAAGTCATTGACGCCAGCGAAGGGGAACTCAAGGAAATCCTCGGAGGACGCACGGGATATATGGGACAGTACGGACCTGAGTGAGTAGAACCCTACGAACCCAAAATCTGAATCCCTTGTGAGAAGGAGGGTATATTCAATGCTATCCGATTTGGAAGTTGGACAATTTTGGACATTCGGGTTCACTGTCTTGAGAGGCTGCCTGAGCGAAAAAGAGGTAGACCGTCTACAGGAAACACACAATCGCGTCATTGCAGACGCACCGGTCTACAACTATTTCGCCGAGAACGGCACCCGGATGCTGAGCCCTTTCGTCCAAGCGGACGATGAATTCGCAGAGTTAATCGAGCATCCCGGTGTGATGGAAGCCATGCGCGATATCTGGGGGACAGAGTGTCTCTATATTGCCGGCAGCGATATGTGGGCGAACCGAGATGACACCCCTTGGCACACCGACGGTCAGCCGGGGCGACAGAACGTCACGCTCAAGACCGCCATATACCTCGATGAGCAGTCCAAAGATCTGGGATCGTTGAACCTGATTCCCGGCAGCCACCATCCTGAATACTCTGCAGCACTCTTCCGATCCTGCGGTTACTGGGATAGGGGAAGACCCCGCCTGCGCCTCGATCCCCATGCAATTCCGGGAGTTCTCTCCGTCCAGACCTGTCCCGGAGATGTTGTGTTGTGGGACAATCGCCTGTGGCACTCCGCCTTCAAACGCAAGGACGGTCGTCCCCGGCGGACGATGTTTATCGGCTATATACCGGACCCCCAAGATGACCTGCTCGCGATCAAAGACCTTCGTACGACGATTGAAACTCAATCAACTGAGCAGCAGCCGTTCGTCTATAGCAAGGAGATGATGGAAAAGGGTTGTCCTAGGCGCGAGAAGATGGCGGTACGGCTAGAGGAATTGGGCGTGGAAAAGGTGAGAGAAACATAACTCTCCGGCAAGAAAACCCACGGAAACATGCGAAAGAAGGAAAAAGACGATGACGGATAGATCTCATCCGCTGCGCGTCGGCGTTGTTGGTTGTGGTGGTTTTGGACGCAATGCCTATGTGAACAATGTCGTTGAAAACCCTGACGCCAGCTTGGTCGCACTCTGCGACGTCGATCTGGCACAGGCGGAAGCCGCCGCACGTGAAGTCTTTGATGAGGGTGGCAGAGAACCGCGTCCGGCACTTTACGCAGACTATCAAGCGATGATCGACCAAGAATCTCTTGATGTCGTCATGGTTGGAACGATGGCAGGTGTCCGTCCGCGTGTGGCAATCTATGCGTTGAATGCCGGTGCGCACGTCCTCGCTGCCAAGCCGATGGCACCGTCCTTGGCAGAGGCGGAGGAGATGCTCCAGAAGGCAAAGGAAGCGGACAGGATTCTGATGGTCGGCTATAACTTCCGATTCCGCGATGATGCACAGGTCGTGCACCGCTTTATCCGTGACGGTGGCATCGGGACACCCCGCTTTGCCCGTGCTTGGTCATTTGCCCCTAGCGTACCAATCCGCGGATCCCACTACAAAGCAAGGTCAGGGGGCGGCTCACTCGCCAGAACTGGGGTTCACGCGATGGACTTGGCAATCTGGTTCCTTGGCAATCCACCGCTCATCTCCGTGCATGGCCGGGCGGTCTCACGCTTTGCCACCCTTCCTGCACTGCCCTCCGAATTGGAACCCCTCCGAGGTGACTACGACGATCCAGATCTGGTCAGCGGCTATGTCCACTTCGCCGATGGCGTCACGCTGTCCGTCGAGAGTATGTGGATGGCACCGCCGCAGATCGGCGATAACGGTGTCGAGGTGTGGGGAACGCAAGGCTACGTTTCGGTGACACCGTTACAATTGCTGACTTGGCAGGATGGCGATTACGCCGATGTGACCGAGCAGGTTGCTCCGGGCGTTGCCAATTCCTTCCATGACCACTCGAGCAACCGGCTATGCCGCGAGGTCTTTCATTTCATCGACTGCGTTCTCGGCAGAGCGACACCGCTTATAACGCCGCAAGAGATGTGGACGGATCAGGCAATCGTCGATGGAATCTACGCCGGCACGAAAGTAGTGAAATAAGTTGCTAGTTCCGTTGAATCTGACAGCACGTAGGTTGGGTTGAACGACATTCATAAAACATACTTAAATCGCTCCTCTTGGATTGCGGAAATCTATTCAACTTGAAATCTCACAAATTCTAGTGAAACCCAACTCTTGATACATGGATTAGATGTTGGGTTTCACTGTATCTATTTATAAAACAGTGTTATCGAAAGACTAAACCACGATCGTCATTGATAGCGATGCGCTTTGAACAGTTCAACCCAACCTACAGCCAACACTGTGCGGAAGAAACCGAGTTTTGAAGAAAAAACTCGGTTTCAGGGCAAATAACTTTACCCAAAATGGCTTTTCAAACAGGTTCTTAGAGAAACGCTTTCTCTCTCGATTCCTCCGAGACATCCCACGCACGGTCATATTCATAGTCGTCCCGACGCGCTAACAGTGCCCGCAGATCGTGTCGCAGTTCCTCCACGGTGGGTCTTCCAACAAACCACCAACCGTTGTAAATCTTGTAGATCTCCCGGTCCGCGTTAAGGACGAAAGTATAGGGGATAGGAATCGGCGAGTGGCGGGCGTCCGTGTTGTCTACAATGTCCAATTCATTGATCAATGCCCGGTCAAGGTCAATCAGGAAGGGCCACGTCGCGCCGATACGTTCACGAAGCGCCCTCGTTGTTTCCTGATCATCAACTGAGACAGCAATTAGCCTACAGTAGTTGACTTCTAGTTCGGGCTGCAAATCTTTTGCGTAATTCTCCAACTGGAGAACATCCTTCGGTCAATATGCCCCACGCCAGAAGACCAAGACCGTGGGCCAACCACGCATCAAATCCTCCAGCGTTCTGACCATGCCATCTTGATCGGGACGTTCAAAGTTCGGGAATATGTTGCCCGGTATCAAATCTTCACGGATCTTCATTGTAACCTCCTGCCTTACGAAACCACATGTATAGGACTTATCAGTTCACCCAACCAATGAACTCATAATGAACTTCTCACGCATTACGTATCACGTTTTACGAGGCTTGTACCTCTTCCCATCGCTCCGTCTCCCATGAGCGTTCAATCGCGCCCAACACCTTAGCCACAGCCAACGCCTCACGAAAAGCAGGCTCACCTTGGTGTCCATCTCGGATCGACTTCAAGAATTGATAGGCTTCGATCATCTTCAAATCTTCGTAGCCTAAACCGACACCGGGGCCGGGATTGAAATGTGCATGAAACGGGTGTTCGGGACCACTCACGATGCGAGTGTAACCATTAGGCGCACCATCGTTGTCAGAAAGAAACAGATGGAGTTCATTCATACGCTCAAAGTCCCAGTGTACCGCGCCGCGCGTACCGTGCACCTCAAACGCCATCTGACACTCGGGACCATTTATGACACGGCACCCTTCCAGTGTGCCATGCGCCCCATTAGAAAATTGCACCAATGCACCGACATAATCTTCGTTGGTGACTTCGCCTATTGGACCATCTGTGCGGACAGAAAAATGCGTACCTTCGCCGGGGGTAGCAAGCGGACGTTCTGAGAAGAAAGTCTCGCGGTTGCCCACCAAACGGTTGATCGGACCGGCTATCATCTGCGCCATATCAACGACATGCGACATCAGATCGCCCAAAGTACCTAGACCCGCCACCTCACGCTGAAAACGCCACGACAGCACAGCGTGCGGATTGCTAGCGTAACCCGCAAAGAAACGCCCTCGATAGTGTGTGAGCCTGCCGAGACACCCTTCCTCAATCAGCTGCCGGGCGTACTGCACAAGCGGTGTCCATCGGTAATTATAGCCCACACAGGTCAAAACGCCAGCCCGTCGAGCGGCATCTTCGATCGCAGCGGTCTCTTGTGGATTTCGACCAACAGGTTTCTCACAGAAGATATGCTTCCCCGCTTCGGCAGCCGCTCTCGCAATTTCGAGGTGCATATTGTTTGGCGCGGTGATGTTGACGAGCTCCACCTCCGGATCAGCAATAACCTGTCTCCAATCCGTAGCGTATCTTTCAAAGCCTAAAAACGTCTGTGCTTCACGGGCACGGGCTTCCACCTCATCGGCGCAGATGACCAAGCGCGGCTGAATGTCACAGTCCTGAAAGCGGATCGGAATCTGTCGGTAGGAGCGGCTGTGCACAGTTCCCATCCACCCCATACCGATAACACCGATGCCTATCGTTCGTGCCATAGCTGACCTCAAAGTTTAGGGGCTTCCGCTAAGTGCGTTCTAATGCGATCTTGCATATCGTCTTTTCTGCGTCATCGCCGTACCAGAGATGGGTGCCATCCCACGTCAACCCATGTGGTTCGCCGGGACACTCAAAGGAATCGAGCACCTCCCCGGAATTCGGGTCAATTTGGGAGATAATGTGCGTGTCGGTGTCTGCGCTCCACAGCGTCGCTCCATCCCAAGCAATCCCGTGAGGCCGTGTGCCGGGTGAAGGAAATTCTGCTAGTATCTCCCCTGTTTCAGGAGACACCTTATAGTGCCGATCTGACTGCACATCAGCGCTCCACAGAGATTCGCCATCCCAAGCGAGACCGTGCGGACTTGGTCCCGGTGGTGGAAATGAGGTGACAACTTTCAAATCCGACACAGTTAATTTGTATAGGATCTTTTCCCTGATATCAGTATACCAGAAATAGGTGCCGTCACATTCGAGCCCGCTGGACCCGGCTGTAGGCGGGTTTACGGTAAGGATAACCTCACCGGTCTGCGGATTAATTTTATGTAACGTCCCGCCACCTTCGACACTCCAAATGGCTCCGCCTTGCCAAGCCAGCCCGTTGGTGCCAGGTCCCGGACAGTTAAAGCTAGTTGCGATTGATGCTTTTAACATTGTTAATCTCCTTCCCATGATTGAGGGACTAAATTTTACCCTCAGTCCTGATTTATGGTAGATTTTAGAATTACTTAGATTCTCCCAATGCACAGCCAACCCCCTAAATCCCCCTTATCAGGGGGACTTTGGAAACTTCCTGAAGGTCGGAGTTATTGTAGATGCCTACTTATTTCTCTAATTCACCATAGTTGTTGATTACGGTCGTACCACCGATCCATCTGCCTTCCGATCTTCGGCGGCGTAATTGGGTCTTTTGGCTTGTTCCGCGTTCAGCATTTGCGCCGCCTTCGCCTCGTCAATGTCAATCCCCAGTCCCGGTTGGTCATTGGCGTAAAGGTATCCGCCTTCAAGAATCGCGTGACCGGGGAAGATGTCGAGTTCCTCTTGACCGAAGTGATTCTCCTCCTGAATACCGAAACTCCAACTCGCCAGATCTAAGTGCATCGCCGCCACTTGATTTACGGGGTCATTGTCTCCCCCCTCCTGCCATGCGGTATTGACCCCGAACCATTCACAGAGGGTGGCAATCTTACGACACGGGGTGATGCCGCCGGCCTTTGATACCCGGACCCGGACGAAGTCAATCAGCCGCTCGGTGATGAGGGCTGTCCATTCATGAGGATTGATAAATAGTTCGCCCATCGCCTGCGGAGTGGTGCACTGCTGCCGAATGAGACGAAACCAATCAATCTGCTCAGGTGAGAGGACATCCTCAAGAAAGTAGAGCCGGTAAGGCTCTAGGAGCTTCGACAACGTCACCGCGCATTGAGGGCGGAGGTGCTCGTGGACATCGTGCGTGAGTTTCGGTCCGAACCCCAACTTCGATCGCAGATATTCAAACATTTTCGGGATGCTTTCAAGGTATGCTTCATCATCGAAGGCAGGCGCATTGGACCAAGCATTCCTCGGCTGCCCGGCTTTATCAGCTTCAATGAATCCACCGCCCCCATACCCACCAAGCTGACATCGAATGACCGAGTACCCCTCTTCCATGTAGCGACGGATATCGTCCTCAAGTTCGACGAAATCGCCGCCACCGGCATGGGCATAGCACGGCACGGCAGAACGACAGGGACCACCGAGAAGTTGATAGACCGGCATCCCCGCCTCTTTCCCCTTGATGTCCCAAAGTGCCATGTCAATGCCGCCCAATGCAGTGTTCGAGATTGCCCCATTCCGCCAGTAACCACTGGTAAGGGTGGACTGCCAGATATCTTCAATATGCCCAACCTCCCGACCAATCAGGCGGGGGGCGATGCACTCCTCAATCGCTGTGACGACGGTTTGTGCATGGTAATGGTCGCTGGCAGAACCGATGCCGTAGAGCCCCGGCTGGTCGGTGGTGATTTTCACAATAACCCAAGTTCCATTTACCCGTGTACGAATACATCGAATTTCTTTGATTTTTGCCATAGAAAGTTTCTCTTTTTGTCGTACCCATAATTCTCTTGAAAAAGTGCTGCGCTCTCCACGTCCCCCGATGAAGCATCGGGACTAAGAAGTCCGCGGTTGATTCTAATCTATAAGTTCTCATCTACTTATTTTGATTGTTGACCGATACATAAACCATCACAATTTTCTCTAACATAACCCACTTGGAGTGCGTTGTCAACAAGAAATTGCTCTTATGCTTACAAAACCATCCCGCATTTTTTTCTTGATTATTTTCTCAGAATCGCCTATCATTTCCTTGTTTTACCCCTGTTTTTACGAGGGCAAACTCGGGCAGACCTGAAGATCCAACAACCAAACACAAAAGGAGACACAAGCAAATGATCTTGACATTTTTGGATAAACATCGACACATCGGTTTATTAATCCTTCGGATCGGACTTGGGTGTATGTTCCTCTTTCACGGGTTCCCGAAACTGTTTGGCGGTCCCGAGAAATGGGAAAAGGTCGGTGGAGCGATGGCAGCCTTCGGTATTACGTTCATACCGGCGTTTTGGGGATTCATGGCTGCGATTTCGGAGTCTTTAGGAGGTATCTGTCTCATCCTCGGTCTCTTTCTTAGACCCGCCTGTATCCTTATGACAATAACGATGTTGGTCGCTACCGTTTCCCATCTAAGTCGCGGGGATGGGTTGGGGGGTGCCTCGCATGCGATCGAAGTTGGCATCGTTTTTCTGAGCTTGATTCTGATTGGACCCGGTAAGTACAGCCTTGATGAAAAATTAAACTCGGCTCGCGGCGATGACACATAATACCGTTTGACACACAGGGAAAATTAAATGGCAGAAAGAGATTACTACGAAGTCCTTGGAGTCAATCGAAACGCATCTCCAGAGGAGATTAAACGCGCTTACCGCAAGGTCGCGCTGAAGCATCATCCCGATAAAAATCCGGGAGATAAGACGGCGGAAGAGAAATTCAAAGAAGCCTCAAATGCTTACGACGTGCTATCGGATCCCGAGAAGCGGAAGATCTACGACATACGCGGACATGCGGGAGTCCATAACGCTGGATTTCAGGGATACACAAACTTTGAGGATATTTTCACCAATTTTGGAGACATCTTTGGGCGTGAGGTCTTTGGGAATTTCGGTGATGTATTCGGAGATGTATTCAGTAGGGAAAATCCCACCGGCTTCGGACCACAACGCCGCGGCAATTTGCGAACAAGACTGACAATCCCATTTGGGGAATCTATATTGGGTGCCGAAAAGCGGATTCAGGTGAACGACAGAACCCTTACCATTAAGATTCCGCCGGGCATTAAAGACGGTCAATCATTACGGCTTGCCGGTCAAGGAGACCTGAATGCGAGTGGACAGCGCGGTTCACTGATTGTGAAAATCGCTGTTCAACCGCACCCAAATTTTAAGCGGGAGAATATAGATCTCGTGACCCAAACTACGGTGCCTTTCACGACCGCAGCTTTAGGCGGGAAAGTGCGTGTGCCAACCCTGAAGGGACATATTGATCTGAAGATTCCTGCGGGGACGCAGCCGGAGCAACAGTTGAGGGTTCGTGGGGGTGGTGTTGTCGATTCGTCGAAGCGCAAAGGCGATTTGCGCGTCCAGATCAAGATTGAAATTCCACGTTCCTTGACAAGAAAACAGAAGGAATTACTAAAAGAGCTGGAAAAAACCTTATAATCCAGTAACTGATGAGCGGTAGCACCGTGCAAGGTGTGTCTGTGCCACTTATTACACATTACGACAAATAGGCGGTTAAATGAACCCAGAGAAAACCTTAGTTTTGATTAAACCGGACGGCGTTCAACGCGGACTAATTGGCGAAATCATCGCCCGCTTTGAGCGAAAAGGACTCAAAATAGTAGGACTGAAATTACTCAACCTCCCAAAAGATCGAGCAGATCAACTTTACGTGCCACATCAGGGGAAGTTTTTTTACGACTACCTCATCCAATTTATGACCTCAACGCCGATCGTAGCGATCGCCCTTGAGGGTCAAAATGCCATTGAACTGGTACGTCTAGTAAACGGGGCAACAAGGCCCAACGAATCCCAACCCGGCAGTATTCGTGGAGATTTCTCGATTGACATCACTCACAACGTTGTCCACGCTTCAGATTCTCCTGAGAACGCGGAACGTGAGTTAAACATTCTATTTGATCCAAGCGAACTTGTTGACTATCCACGAATTGATGATGTGATTCTCTATAGCCCGGAACTGTAGTCCACCGTACAACAAGTTGCGTCAAGTGTAACGAAGCAGCATCGCAGAGGGAAAATCGTGGCTCAAAACAACGACCTACTTTTCAGTACTGACGATTGGGTTGAAATCTGCCGCACAACAGATGAGTGGGAATCAAACCTAATTCAGACGATGCTCGGCAATAAACAGATTCGTTGCCGCCCTGAATACATACGAAACGCTGATAGGCAACGTCAGATTATCCTTTTCGTTGACCCCGAGGACCTAGTTGATGCTTTAGAAGTTGTTAGTCAAACCGGTCTAGCAATAACGAATGAGGAATATGAAAATCAGCATACGGATGGTGAAAGCGACCCCGATCTGGAACGCGATTCAAGGACTTCGGAAAGCGATCTTCCACAACCAACGCCGACAGCGGGACCGGCAACCATAATCGCGGCACGTGAGGGGATCGGCAAAATCGCCCATCACGTCGGACGGGGATATGAATTGCAAGTTGGACCAGCACCCTATTATATGGTTGAAGAAGCCCGATGGGAAGAGTTTACCGATTTTAGTGCCCAACGCCAAGAGTTCTCAATTCTCATCAGGCACGAGTATCCGAACCTGTCCCAATGGCTTAGACAAGAGAAGTTATTCGCAGAATTTACCCATTTAGTCGAAGCCACCTACCGTGATGTGCCGCCCACCCGTCCGGACAACCGGCAACAAACCGAATCTGCGTCTGATAATGCCGGCGCAGCGGAGGTTCAAGTCAACCGTCTTGCCAAGTTCGGTCTGTGGGTATCGTTGGTTTCTCTCCTAGGCGTGATTGTCCAACTACCCTGGTATGCCTGTCTGATTCTCGCCCTACTTGCTGCCGTCACCGGCTGCATTGCAAAATATCAGATTGATCGCAGCAATGGAACACTCAAAGGAAATCTAATCGCTTTTCTAGCAATTATTATCGCTTGCATTGTGATTGCCATAGCTTGGACACAACGCCAGCCGAGTCTACCAGAATCATCGGATTTGCAATCCGCCTTCCTTCCCCATCAAGCAGACACCCGTTACCATACGCAACTGGGGGTCAAAATATGGATGCTTGTGTCATAGTCTTTGTCAAAAATCCTGTTCCCGGTCAAGTTAAAACCCGCCTCATACCTTATCTTTCGCCAGAGCAGGCTGCGTCACTATATCAGGCGTTCCTCGTCGATTGGTGCAATGCCCTTTCCACAATCTCTACAGTTCACCGCATAATTGCCTATACACCGCCCGAAGGCTTAAACGCCTTGCAAACCCTAATCGGTGAAGATCCGGTTTATATCCCTCAAGTGGGTGCATCGCTTGGGGAACGCTTAATTGCTGCTGCGCGGTGGGCGCACGATCAGGGGTATACCAAATTCCTATTCGTGGGATCAGATAGCCCAACACTACCAACTCAGTATGTCGAACGCGCGTCCGATTTACTAGAATCACGTGATGTCGTCATCGGTCCCAGTGTGGACGGCGGCTACTACCTGATCGGCTTTTCAAAACACGGGGCATCTTTGTCGATTCCCACCGTCTTTGAGGAAATCACATGGAGCACCGACGTTGTCTTCCGCCAGACACTTGGAAAAATTCAGGCGATTAACGCGCGATTGGGATTGCTGCCGCCATGGTACGATGTGGATACCCCCGCAGGATTGCAGCTATTACGGGATCACCTGTTTGGGATGGATCTTGCGGGGGAAAGCAGCCTTGCACCTCAAACATATAACAAGCTGACAGAGTGGTTCTGAATCATTGAAACAAAGAAGTTTTGATAGTAACTTTATACCCTAACTATCGTTCTACATACTACGATTAGCATTTTGGTGGTGCGGACTGCAGCGATTAGAATTGGTCGCTTATGTGGGCTTAATTTATGCCGAATACATCTTGCCTTGCAAGGTTTATCGCACCATTTTTCGGCTTGACGAAGGTTGAGAGATCGGGTATCATTTCATCCTACCTACAACGGATTATGTAGCAAAATAAAGGATTTTTTATGGGACTCAAAGAACAGTTAAATGAAGATATGAAGCAGGCGATGAGGGCAAAAGACAAAAATCGTCTGTCTGCGATTCGCATGGTGCGTGGTGCCGTTCGGGATAAGGAAATCAATAGTCGGATTGAGTTAGATGATGACGGCGTTTTAGAGGTAATCGCCAGCCAGATTAAGAAACGGAAGGATGCACTGGAGCAGTTGCGTAAATCCAATCGCGATGACCTCGTTGAAGCCGAAATGGAACAGATTAATATATTGCAAGAATTTCTTCCTGCCCAACTTTCGATGGTAGAAATCGAAGCCGCCATCGCGGGTGCGATTGAGGAATTAGGCGCGACATCAATGCGAGATATGGGCAAAGTTATGGGTAAACTCGTTCCACAGTTGAGAGGCAAAGCAGACAATTCGGTTGTTAGCCAAATTGTCAGGCAGAAACTGGGCTAGCGCGATGAACGACCAAACCACTATCCTCGTTGTTGATCCGGACCAACGACAGCGTGAAACGATTTGTCTCACACTTGAGCGCGAAGGGCTGCGTGTGCTTGCGACTCGCACGATGTATGAGGCGTTAGACCGCATCGAACGCTTGGATATTGATGTGTTGATAGCCCCACTTATAGGGGAGCGCGTTGATGGACTCAAACTCCTTGAAGCATCCTACGATCGGAACCCCAATGTCGGCGTGATCTTCATCACAGCACCAAACGTTCTAGAAACCGATGTTGGTATCAAAGCCACAATTCATACGGGGGCAAGCTATTTTCTGCCTAAACCCCTCAAACCAGCCCAACTGAAAGCCCTCCTTCACAAGATACTCGAAAATCAACGGCTCACCCTAGAAAATCGGCAATTACAGTCCCAAATTGATGAGCGGGTCGGACTCATCCAATTAACAGGACATTCACCGAAAATTCAAGAGATTCGAGATCTCATTGCACAGATTGCCCCGACAAAAGCCACTGTCATGATCCGTGGGGAACGCGGCACCGGAAAAGAACTGGTCGCCCGCGCTATGCACCACCGAAGCTTACGGCGAGGTCCGCTCGTTATATTCAACTGTGCAGCCCTGAACGAAGGCCTTGCAGAATCCGAACTCTTCGGACATGAACGAGGTGCGTTTACAGGCGCGTATCAGACGCGGAAAGGGCGATTTGAAGCGGCGCATGGGGGAACGTTATTTCTCGATGAAGTGGGACAATTAAGTTTGTCAAACCAAGCAAGGCTCTTGCGAGTGGTTGCCGAGAGGGAGTTTGAGCGCGTCGGTGGGAATGAATCAATACCGGTGGATGTTCGCGTTATTTGTGCAACGAATCGCAATCTTGAAAAGGCGGTAGAGCAGGAAAAGTTTCTACCGGATCTCTACGATCGCCTGAACGTGATCCGGATCTCCCTACCACCGCTTCGTGAGCGAAGGGAGGATATCCCACTCCTAGTCAAAGCCTTTACAGAAGAATTTTGCCGGGAAAACCGGATGATGACCAAAGGCATGACTTCCCGCGCAATGCGAGTGTTGATGCAGTATGATTGGCAGGGAAATGTGCGAGAACTGAGAAACTGTATTGAAGGTATGGTTATCATGTCGAATCAGCCAGATCTCGACATTGATGATATTCCGGAGCATATTCTCAAATCCGCCGGAGTCAGTTCTCCCGTTATCCTCTCCGCTCCCACCGTTATAGATACCGGTGCAGCAGCCTTGCCTTCATCGGGACTACACGTTGAAGTGGGGATGTCAATGGCAGAAATTGAGAAGGAAGCTATTCAATCAACACTCCAATATGCTGGCAATAACAGAGCGAAAGCTGCAAAAATCTTAGGAGTCTCAAAACGAACAATCTTCAGGAAAATCAAGGAACATGATTTGTGCGACGAATAATTAATTCAACCTCTATTTTAATTTGTGTCCAATTTGCTCTGGGTGCTACCCACCTCTTTGCAGCGAGTAACGATCCCAATAGCAATAGTGGAAATCCGGGCATTTTTGGCGCGATTCTTGGCGTTGTGGTCCCGGTACTGCTCGTCATTGCCATCGGAGGCGGTATCTATGTCTGGTTGCGCCGGAACAAACCCTCGTTGACTGACTTATTTCCACGGCGACGGACATTAAAAAACTGGGATATATCACCACCGACATATACATCATCTCCGCCATCTCCGATGTCTCCTCGTGGCACCGTTCACCCCGACAGATCTGATCCATTGACAGAACCGGACAGGCAATTAGAACGCGATGCGTATACCCTTGAGTCTATGACACTTACAGAGCTAGACGAAGTGCTATCTTTGCGCGAATCAAACCGTATCCACGAATACTACGAAGCAATTGCAATAATTATCAAGCAGTATGTGGGAGAAAAATACCAAATCAAGAGCCTAGATGCTACCACGGGACAAATCCTATCCGCACTACCCAACAGTTTGACCGATAGCGTTACAGATCATGTTGGCGAGATTCTCCGATCCTGCGACATGATTCAATTTTCTAAGCATCGCCCCTCCCGTTCGGACCAAGATCGAATCTATCAGACAGCACGGGAGTTTCTTGAAAGCCAAATTGTTGCGGCACCCATTGAAACGGATGAATTTGAAGCGGATGACGAAGCGGATGAAAACGACGGGATCGACAAACATTACAGGAGGGGGAGTTAAGGCTGAACCTCGGTGTTCGCCCTAATCGAGGAGTCAGTTCCGATTGCGTTGTCCCGATCTGATGGGGACTTGCACAATCGTGAATCCACGATGGAATAGGGACATGAAAGAATCTGATCTGACGGCGTTGAACGAAAAGATTCAGGAGGCAAGTGCCTTCGTTGAAGAAATCTTTGAAGAGATTCGGAAGGTTATCATCGGGCAGAAGTATATGATTGAGCGGATGATTATCGGATTGCTCTGCAACGGTCATGTCCTGTTAGAGGGCGTTCCCGGTCTCGCCAAGACAACCGCTGTCCAAGCACTTTCCGGCACAATTGCCGTCTCTTTCAAACGCCTGCAATTTACCCCTGACCTTCTGCCTGCCGATCTAATCGGCACCCAGATTTATAACCAACGTTCGGGCGATTTTTATGTTAAAAAGGGTCCTATTTTCGCGAACCTTGTTCTCGCCGACGAGATTAACCGTGCACCCGCCAAAGTTCAAAGCGCGCTCCTTGAAGCAATGCAAGAACGTCAGGTCACAATCGGTGATGAAACCTATCCCCTTGACCCACCATTCCTCGTCCTAGCAACCCAAAACCCAATCGAGCAAGAGGGAACTTACCCCCTGCCAGAAGCACAAGTAGACCGGTTCATGCTCAAATTGCATGTAACCTATCCCTCGCGGACAGAAGAACTTTCGATTTTACGGCAACTCACACGCGAAGAACCTCAACCGATTCAACAGGTCATATCCCCTCAAGAAATTCTCCAACTCCGCACAACAGTCCGTGAAATCTACATGGACGAGAAGATCGAAAACTATATTGTCGATCTCGTCTACGCCACACGTGAGCCAGCGAAGTACCAATTAGACCAACTTACAGACCTCATCGAATACGGCGCATCGCCGCGGGCGACGATCTTTCTCGCCATGGCTGCCAAAGCCCACGCCTTCCTCCGCCATCGCGGGTATGTCACGCCAGAAGATGTCTACGCAGTCGGTATGGATGTCCTCAGACACCGCGTTATCGTCAGCTACGAAGCGGAGGCGGAAGAGATCTCTTCCGAACAGATTATCAAACAGGTTTTTGAAGGGGTCGAAGTGCCTTAGCAGGAGGAGGACTAATACTTTAACGTGAGCTGCTAGACTCTATTGACATTTAACAGGAGTGTAAGTCGAAGATTCTCGGAACGGGGTTGAGTTGAACGGGAATCTGAAACCCAACACCATAACCGTAGGTCGAGCAGCTTGTCCGACTTAAAACCCCAGTTGCTTTGAATCCCGATCTTATTGGGGCGGGGCAGCAAGTGTATAGAAAATCAGACGCTGCATACCTAAAACTTCAGTTGGTTTGAAACTCGATCGCAGCATCGGGCCGAGGCAACATGTGTTTAGTCATTTCTAGCAGTTGTTGAGCATGGAAACTCAACCTCAGCAGGTCGTGGTGGAAATCATTTGACATGATGGCTCGACTTGGATTGACAAATCCACAGAGGAGGTTAATTATCTTCAGGACAATTATATACCCAGTAGTACAAAAAGGCGTCAGCGCCAATATCAGCCATCCAACCGTCAGTAAAACCACGTTGGTACTCAAGGGGTTCAGCCTGAATTTTCTTCTGCTCCTTGTCAGGCAGCTTTGATGGCATGTAATAACTGTAACCAATCATCCCAGCAAAAATCCCTTGAGTAGAATTGGATGAAGCCCGTAGGCCATCTTTATATCCCAACTTGTAGTTTTCTTCGCGCCTTTAGGATACAATATTGCCGTGCATCCTGATAGGAACACAACGGTTAAAAGACAAAAGAGTACAACCCAATTTCTTTGCATTGTTGACCCCCTTTAATCTTGTGCACCACCTAGCTAATTTGCATGGTAAATCTATTTTAACCCCCGCCACCAAAACCGTGCCAAGTGGGTTTCACATCTTCGAGGTCATCTGATACTATTTTAGAATGACCATCTTGCGCATTGCATAAAAATGGTCTGCTTGTAACTGGTAAAAATAAACGCCACTTGCGACTGATTCCCCGCTTTCGTTGTGCCCATCCCAATACGCTGCGCTTGTCCTATCTGTGTAGTAGCCCGGCTGCTGATACCCAAAATCTAACTGACGCACCACTACGCCTTGAGGGTCGTAAATGGTCAGCGTCACATCGGCAGCGTGGGCAAGGTGATAGGGAATCCATGTCTCTGGGTTGAATGGATTGGGATAGTTTGCAAGCAGTACAGTTTTGTGGGGTATAAAGGGCAGAGAAACGTCCTGTAAGGCAGCGCGCAGTTGGTTGAGATTGGCAATACCTTGCCGGAAAGCGAACGAACCATCATCTGCGGCGTGCGCCATATCAATCCACTTTTGAATCGTTGCGGGGTCAATCCCGAACGTTTGCCATGCAAGCCCGCCGGGAGCCAAGGGGGTCGTTGCGCCCCCCAAGTGTTGAGCAACGGTGATGAGGTCAAAAATATTAACTATTCCATCGTTGTTGACATCCGCTTGGGGGTGGGCTTGACCAAAGTTTTGGCCCACCAGAACCAGATCCAAGATATTTACCAGCCCATCCCCATTGAGATCATAATCCGATTCAACGACAATCTCAAGGGCGTGAATCCCGATATCAATCTCCTGATCGAAAAGTGTACGGAAGTCGACGTTGTGGAGGCTTAACTCCCCTTTTCCAGCCGCCCTTGCTTGAAAGGTTACTGACAGCAGTACATCACTGATCTGGAAGCAGTCCGCACCCAACTCCATATTAACGCCGGTGATTCTGCCTGCCGCGTTGTCAATAATGCCCTCTTGAAAGACAGATTGGCTGCATCCATTATCGAGAGAAATATAGGTGCCTTCATCGACTTGAAGCGCGACAAGTACGCCGGGTGTGAACGCAATATCAAGTTCCCAACCCTCTAAAAGCAGAAAACCATCCAGATGGAGATTGAGTTTAAATATCTCCCCAACACGAACTTGATCGATCAAGGGAAAGAAAAGGTGTGTACTTCCCACCCGAACCCCTCGATCCGAAAGGGCTGGAATATGTGTGTTGATGGAGATGTCGCTTAGCGGGTTATCATCTACAACAACCTTATCTCCACGATCAAGCCCCATGTTTGCTACCAAGGGTGACAGATCCGATATTCCGTTGTTTTCAAGCCATAGCTCTTTCAGATTGGTCAAGCCCACCAAAGTCGATATATCCGCGAGACCATTGTGATTAAGATTCAAATCTGTCAAGTTCGTTAAAGCTGCTAAAGGCGATATATCTGTGATCGCATTATAGCCAAGATATAGGTCTTTCAGATTGGTCAAGTCCGCTAAAGGTGATATATCCGTGATGGCGTTGAAGCCGAGACTCAGATTTGTCAGGTTTGTCAAGCCTGCCAATACCGATATGTCAGTGAGCGCATTGTCAATAAGATATAAGTATGTTAGGTTTGTCAAGCCCATCAACGCTGATATGTCTGCGATAGGGTTGGAGCCAAGCCATAGGTCTGTTAGATTGGTCAAGCCCGCCAAAGGCGATATATCTGTAATGGTGTTGGAACCAAGATGTAGATCTGTCAGGCTCGTTAAGGTTGCCAAAGGCGCGATGTCCGATATCGCATTATCAGAAAGAAACAGCGTGTCTAGGTTGGTTGCGGACTCAAGTCCGGTCAAATTGCGGATTTGAGAGTTAAACCCGAAGATATAGGTCAAACTCTCCATCTCCGCCACAGTAATTGTAGCACCGGATGCCTTGCCAAGTTCTTCCTCCACCAAAGCGCGGAGGTTGGGGTCGGGTATATCAACGATTTGGGCAGATACCAAGTCCACTCCTATTATTGTAACGGAACAGACTATTGATATTGCTATTATAATGATTCTCATTTGAAATTTTCTGATCCTATTCACTTTTGTCCCCCTTCATTTTTCATCAACTATAATGATGCAACATTTGTCAAGCCTATCACAAGAAAAACGTGGTATTCCACAGGGTATGTTGACATTTTACTGTCGCTAATTCGGGAGATGCTAGAATCATCCCTCTATCTGTCAAAAACCGAGGCGGTTATCCGAAATTACCTCAAGTTGCTTTAAATCCCGATCTTATCGGGGGTGTATTAGGTCAAAGACTCTCGGAACGGAGATTGATTCAATCTGTCAAATGTCAATAGAACTGAGTAAAAAAATGAAATCACAGATACCACCAATCTGCCATCTTAATTAGTAAGCCAACCGATACAAGCAAAAACTTAACTCCTGTTCTCCTCATCCAAAAGTTCTTCCAACTCCTCTAGGAAATCCACCGCATCGTCCTCATCTTCGTGGCTCCCTTGTTCTCCTTCTAGCCCCTCTTCCACCGACTCCAGATCTGATCGAAACTCAATCAGGTTACTCAAATAACGTTCACGGGTAACGTTTTCCGCATCGCCATAGTTCTCGCGCAAACACTCACCACAAAATTTCCCAATGCGCTGAATTCCTAAATTGACCTGACCCAATGCGCCTGGGTGGTCGTCCTCCATCAGGCAAAGTTCAGCATTCGCCATGCTGTTCATCATGAGCATATAGCCTTTATATTGGTAACTCTCCCACGCAATGTCGGGAGGGGCATATTTCTTTGCCATATCCGTAGTAGCAAGGTTCATGTCGGTGTCTCGCTTGACATCCGCCCACCGTTTAATCCCCGCGAACAGCAGATAACGGGTATATCTATCGTAAGACTCTCGGAATAAGACATGCCAATCCTCCGGTGTTAAACCAAACCCTTCATCGCTACCATGCTGCTGTTTATAATCCTCAAGTTGTTCGCAGAAGTACTCATGATAAGACTCTCGCCCATGAGGTCTTTTGCCATCGGGACGCCCGGACGTATAGATACGTGAAATCGTGAACTCATTTGATTGCACAACAACAACTTCTTTGCCTTCGGCTAACTTCAAGACCTTTATTGGGTGAGCAACATCAAACGATAAACTGTCCAAAATCTCATCAAGTGCACGCACCAGACGCGTGTTTCTTTCGACCTGATTAGTTGCCATTTTTATCTCCTTTCCATAAATATAGGACGCACTGTATTATTTCGGTTAATTCAAAATTATTTCGGTTAATTCAAAGATGTGTTGAAAAATTTCCTAAGAATCATCTCCTCCCATTTCTTCACGTTTCACGTTTTATATTTCACGTAATAATCTTGTAACGGGGTCACAGTAATCTCGCCACGGCGGAGCGCATCAATGCCATTGATTGCCGCTGATGCACCGGCGATCGTAGAAAATAGGGTAATTCCGTAATCAATTGCCATCTGCCGAATTAATTCCTCATTTGGACGATGCGCATACCCGGTAGGTGTATTGATAATCAGATCGACGGCATTGTTTTTGACGTAATCGTGGATGGTCGGGCGCCCTTTGCCGATACTATGAACCAGCGTCACCTCCATGCCGTTACGACGAAGGACCTTCGCTGTACCGTGCGTGGCGATCAGTTGAAATCCCAGATCAACTAGCTTTTTGGCGATAAAGATAATTGCGCGCTTATCCTTATTTTTTACGCTGATGAACGCATGACCACCGAGAGGTAGTCCATAACCGACCGCCTGTTGCGCCTTGGCAAAAGCGATACTCAGGTCAGCATCAATCCCCATCACCTCGCCTGTTGATTTCATCTCAGGACCGAGTTGGGAATTTGCCCCCGGGAAGCGATTGAACGGAAACACCGGTGCTTTCACCGAAAAATAATCCGGCTCAATCTGCCTCGTAAATCCAAGTTCTTCAAGAGTCCTTCCCGTCATGATGCGGGCGGCGAGTTTTGCCAACGGCACTCCTATCGTCTTGCTCACAAACGGCACGGTGCGCGACGCACGCGGGTTGACCTCCAACACATAAATCTCATCGTTCTTTATCGCATACTGTATATTCATCAACCCGCGCACGTTGAGTGCCTTTGCCAGCGCGTCAGTATACTCCTTGAGCGTATCGATCTGCTCCTCAACAAGCGTGTAAGGCGGCAGCACACAATCGCTATCTCCAGAGTGGATACCTGCCTCCTCGATATGTTCCATGATCCCGCCGACGACGGTGAGGTGCCCGTCGGAAATCGCATCAACATCAACTTCGATGGCATCCTCCAAATACTTGTCGATTAACACGGGATGTTCGGGTGAGGCTGCGACCGCCGAATCCATATATGCTTCCAGATCATCTTGGTCATAGACAATCCGCATTGCCCGTCCCCCCAAAACGTACGAAGGACGCACCATAACCGGGTATCCAAGTGCCGCGGCAATCGGCGTGGCTTCCTTGAGCGAAGTTGCCGTGCCATTTGGGGGCTGCATTAAGCCAAGTCCGTCGAGCAACTCTGTAAACTGCTTCCGATCCTCCGATCTTGCAATGTCCTCTGGGCTTGTCCCTATAATTGGAACACCCGCCTTCTGGAGTCCAAGCGCGAGATTCAAGGGTGTCTGTCCACCAAGCTGCACGATAACCCCGTTCGGTTTCTCCCGATCAACGATGTTCAACACATTTTCGTGCGTGAGCGGTTCAAAGTAGAGCCGATCTGAGGTATCGTAATCCGTGCTCACAGTTTCGGGATTGCTATTGACCATAATGGTCTCATAGTTATCCTCTTTAAGTGCGAGTGCCGCGTGAACACAACAGTAATCGAACTCAATGCCTTGACCTATCCGATTCGGACCGCTACCTAAAATCAAGATTTTCCTCTTCTCGCTAGGTCTGACCTCATCCTCCATGCCGTAGGTAGAATAGTAGTAAGGCGTCTCCGCTTCAAACTCCGCAGCACAGGTATCCACCGTCTTAAACGTGGCTTCAATTCCGTGCTCCTTCCGCAGCGCTCGGATACTTGCCTCAGAAGCGTTCCAAAGTTCCCCTATCTGAGGGTCTGAGAAGCCATACTGCTTTGCTTTACGGAGCAGGGAAACAGACGAATCAGGCAGCTGAGAAATATCCAGCGTGTCTAGTTTACTTTCGTTTCCGACTTTCCGAATTTCTTCCTCAAAATCGACAATCTCCTTTATATTATACAGGAAAAATGGATCGATGTGTGTATATCCGTGAATCTGATCTATATTCATTCCGCTTTGGAAAGCTTGTTTTATATAAAGGACGCGCTCCATATTGGGAATGGTCAACTTCTGTGGAAGTTCCGAGACAGGCAATTTCTGGATGGAACGGCTGTCGAGTCCCATCCAACCGTTTTCTAAGGATCTCAACCCCTTCTGCAAGGATTCCTTGAACGTCCGTCCGATTGCCATCGCCTCACCCACGGACTTCATCATCGTCGTTAGCGTCTCATCGGTGCCGGCGAATTTCTCAAATGCCCAACGCGGAATCTTTGTCACAACGTAATCAATGGTCGGTTCAAACGACGCAGGGGTTTTGCGCGTAATATCATTGGGAAGCTCGTCGAGGGTGTATCCGACAGCTAGCTTCGCTGCGATCTTTGCTATCGGAAATCCTGTCGCTTTCGAGGCGAGTGCAGAACTCCGAGAGACCCGCGGGTTCATTTCAATCACAACCTGTTTCCCTGTATCGGGATCGACCGCAAACTGGATATTTGAACCGCCGGTGTCCACACCAATTTCACGAATAATCTTAATCGCTGCATCCCGCATCTGTTGATACTCTTTGTCCGTCAAGGTCTGGGCGGGCGCAACCGTAATACTGTCGCCGGTGTGAACCCCCATCGGATCGAAATTCTCAATGGAACAGATAATCACGACGTTATCTGTTCTATCCCGCATTACCTCAAGCTCAAATTCTTTCCAGCCAATCACCGACTCCTCAATTAGCACCTCGTTGACCGGACTCAACCCCAATCCGTACTCGACCATCTCCCGGAATTCTTCGATATTGTAAGCAATGCCTCCGCCGGTGCCACCGAGTGTGAACGCGGGCCGAATAATCGCTGGATAACCGATCTCCTCAACGATAGCAATCGCATCGTCATACGAATGGGCAATGCCGCTTTTTGGCACCGCCAAGCCAATCCGCTCCATCGCCTTCTTGAATAGGCCTCGATCCTCCGCTTTTTGGATAGCGGGAAGTTTCGCGCCAATCAACTCAACCTCGTACTTATCCAACACACCCGATTCAGCAAGCTCAACAGAGACATTCAACCCTGTCTGTCCACCCAAAGTTGGGAGTAGGGCTTGGGGACGTTCCTGAGCAATAATTCGTTCGGCGATATCCGCATTAATCGGTTCAACATAGGTGCGGTCTGCAAGCTCCGTGTCCGTCATAATTGTTGCCGGATTGCTGTTGACAAGGACAACCTCATACCCCTCCTCCTTCAAGGATTTACACGCCTGAGTGCCCGAATAGTCAAACTCGCAGGCTTGACCGATAATAATCGGGCCGGAGCCGATAATTAGGATCTTTTTGATGTCAGTTCGCTTTGGCATGGTAAATAACCTTATCGTATTGTTATCGGGACAGAATTTAACGCAAAGGCGCGAAGGTACAAGGATTTTTCTCTTCTTTTCCCTGCACCTCATTACGGCATTGCGTTGTTTTCTTTCTCACGTTTCACGCATCACGTCTTACTCATCAGATCCGTGAACCTCTTAAAAAGATACCTTGCGTCATGGGGACCGGGAGACGCCTCCGGATGATACTGCACAGCAAAGATCGGATATTCTCTGTGCTCCATCCCTTCAAGGGTTTGATCGTTCAAGTTGATATGCGTCACCTTTACATTGTTTGGCAGTGAGTCAATGTCCACGCAGAAACCGTGATTTTGTGAGGTAATTTCGACCTGATCTGTGTCGAATCGTTTAACAGGCTGATTTGCGCCGCGATGCCCGAATTTGAGTTTGAAAGTCTTTCCGCCAAATGCAAGTCCCAACAGTTGATGCCCCAAACAGATACCAAAGATTGGCTTCACCCCAATCAACTGCTGAATCGTCTTGATGCCGTATTCAATCGGTTCCGGATCGCCGGGACCGTTGGATAAGAAGATACCATCTGGGTTCGCGGCAAGAATATCTTCTGCAGAAGTGTGTGCTGGCACCACTTGAACCTGACAACCGTGTTGGGTAAGCTGGCGTAAGATATTATATTTAACCCCGAAATCCACTGCAATAACTCGGAACTGGGGAGTTGACGGTGCCTCAATCCCTGTTGTGTCAAAGTCGATCGTGAGTTGGGAATCTTTAGCATCGGCGGTGGGGCTCAACTCAGAGAGAGCGTCTGATTCGGGGTCGCGTGTCTCCCATAAGTACGGATTCGGGCATGTCACGTACTGAACCATATCTACACCAACCAACCCGTGCCACGCCTGCGCTTTGGCAACCAAGCTTTGGGGGTCAAGATCTTCCGTCGAAAGTATTCCATTCATGACGCCATGTACTCTGAGCCGTTTGGTCAATGCGCGTGTGTCAATACCGTGGATGCCGATCATCCCATTTTCTTCGAGGTAGCGGCTGAGATTGGACTGTGAACGCCAGTTGCTCTCGTATGCACTATATTCACGCACAACAAATCCTTCGGCTTGCGGTCGAATTGATTCGACATCGATTTCGTTGCAGCCGTAGTTTCCGATTAGCGGGTAGGTCATCGTGACGATCTGCCCCTTGTAGGATGGATCGGTGAGAATCTCTTGGTAGCCGGTCATACTGGTGTTGAAAACCACCTCACCGGAGGTTTCCCCGGTCGCGCCGAAATGTTCGCCTTCAAAGATTGTTCCATCCGCTAATGCGAGAATTGCTTTCATTGGGCTAGTTGTCCTTATTCTCAACAGGTTTGAATATTATTCGTCTCTCGCTCTGCCTGAACTCGAAGTCAAACGTGATGGGTAAATGGTCAGGGGTTCATTGGTGCATTGGCTCACTAGTACATTAATGAACTTATGAACTCAATATCCTCACCAACTCGCACCAAAGATTATACAGGTTCCCACAGATCTTCTCTGAGGCTTCGTAGACGTAACGTGCGAATACGCACCTGCTTGACCTGCCGAGGAACAAGAAAAAGCGTCATCTTTCCGTCATGAGTTGATGGAGAGGAAGCAGCTAGCTCTTCTCGTTTACGCTTCGCCGCTGTAAAGTCTTCTGCTACGCCTACAATCTGGGTATCGTTCAAAATGATAACTACCTTGCCCTCATACCGCTTGGGACGCTTATAGATTTTTTGGAGCCATTGTTGTGTTTGCCGTTTTTTCATGTGTCGCATCACCCTCTCAAGGAATAAACGGTTTTGCTATATGGGATATATCTCTCGCCCTTAATCAAGTTGGCTAATGTTAAGAAATCGTGCAACAGAAACCGAGTTTTCAAGAAAAAACTCGGTTTCTTTTATAGATAGCAACTAGGTCATCATGCCTCTATTTCAAGTTGCTGGCTTTGGGGGGCTGCCCGTTCTGCCCTGCGGAATGTGACATCAATAGGCGTCTGTGGATATTCAATACCGTGTCCCGCAAGCAGTTCCTCAATCGTCCGAATCTGAATCTTTGGATATGTCGTGTGAGTGACGTGAAGCCATTGAAAACGCCCTGCTGTCGCTGCTTCCTTGAGCATCGGTTGGGTCGGCGGATTCAGCGTGATAAAGACACCAATCACAGCGTCTTGGGTTTCAACAACCGATTTCAGTTCCCGTATGTCCCTAACAGAAACCTTCCCACTTTTAACCTGAACGACAATCTTCCGGGTCAGCGTCTTTTTCGGCTTATCTGGATCAACATCCTGATAATAGATCATCCCGTCCACACCCTCGTCTGCCCCCTTCTTTTTCCCCTGATACGGTCTCGCCCGAATCAGGCTTAACGCCCACCACTGGAATTGATACCGATCTTGAACCGCTAAAGCCTTCGCGCTCTCTGCATCTTTCGGCTCACCGATAACTTCGTATTTCACACCGTCACCAAAGGCATCGGCAAGGCGGTACTTCAATAAAGCGATGGCAAGATGTGTGATGTCAACCCCAATCCACCGGCGGTTAAACTGTTGAGCAACAGCGACAGCCGTCCCACAACCACAAAACGCGTCCAATACAACATCGCCTTCGTTACTACTCGCTTTGATAATCCGCTCAAGCAATGCTTCAGGCTTTTGGGTGGGATATCTGAGACGCTCTTTCGCTTGAGAGTTTATAGGTGGTATATCAACCCAAACATCCTGCATAGGAACACCGGGCATCTCATCTAAAAATTGTTTCAATCTAGGTGTACCATAGCGAGTATAGTATAGTTTGCCGGATTCATGGTATTCCTGCATAGTGCTATACGGACAGCGCCAAATCTTAGTTATTCCATTCCACTCATACTCATATCCTCCTCCACTCAAAGAGCCTGCCGTTAAATCCCTGTCTAAAAATCTTCTGCCATTTTCATCAGTATGTTTATAATACTTCTCAATGTACCCATCAGAATATGGTAGATACTGTTCATTATGAGTGAAAGAATTACTTATTGAATAGTAAAGTATAATGTCATGTACGTTCCCATATACGGCAGAATCATTATGGGCTGCGGTTCGTCTCCAAGTAATCTCATTCCTGAAATTTTTAACGCCAAAAATCTGATCCAAGATAATCTTCAGATAATGCGACGCCGTCGGATCACAATGGAGATAAAAGCTCCCTGTCGGTTTCAGGACACGGTGGAGTTCCACCAATCGCAACCCCATCATCACGAGGTACGCCATCAGATTGTTTTCACCGAGGATTCCGCGAAAACTCTTGATTGTCTCAACCAGAAGGGGTGGCGCGGTCTCGACCAGCTCATAATATGCCTGCTCAGTGGTTTCGACCCAATGCCATGTATCCTCAAAGGCTTGGATCTGTGCCTGCGACGATGAGCCATCCCTTTCGCTGAAAATCACGTTGTACGCTTGATTCGAGTTAAATGGCGGATCGATGTAAATGAGATCGACGCTTTCGTCGGGGATGTGGGCCCGCAAAATGTCTAGATTGTCACCATAGTAGAGTTGATTCATATCCATCGGCTATCTCTTTATCTGTTGCGATTCGGACTTCAGAACCGAGTACAACTTCATATCGTGAAACTGCCCTCTAACGTAGACATACTTCCGCAAGACACCCTCAAGACTCATGCCAGCTTTCTCCATCACGCGGGCGGAGGCACAGTTCTCAACCATGCAGGTTCCCTCAATTCGATTAAGCCGCCAACGTTCAAAGCCGAATTGGATGATTGCTTGAGCGGTCTCAGTCGCATATCCTCTCCCCCAATACTTCCGACCAATATTGAAAGCGATCTCCGCCCTTTTGTGTTCAAAGTTCACATTGTGCAAGAAGCAGTTTCCGATGACCTTACCGTTCTCGGTCAGGACAACTCCCCAACACGCGAAATCATCGGTTGTTACCCATGAAATAAAGTCTCTGCTGTCCTCTATCGATTGGTGTGCCCGCCAAAACAGGTACATTGTCACCTGTGGGTCTGAAACCCACTCAAATATATCTTCTGCATCCGCCATCTCTAATGGTCTTAAAAGCAGCTTTTCAGTCTCTATCACAGGCAAATCGCTGAAGCGTTCGTCCTTAGCCATCCCCTACCCCATTTGCAAAATTAGTAGGTCGTGATTTTATTTTTTTATAGGACTTACACAGTTGAACACTGAGGTTTTGTAGTTCGATGCTTCAGTGCCAACGCGGGGCAAGTCCGAGAGGATTTCCGAAGAATCGAGAGCAGGCCCGTGACCGGGGAGGCCCCGCCTACGATGGGTATGGATTCTGACCATACCCCGAAACGCCCGATGAATCGGGCAACTACAAGCCGATGAATCGGGGAACTACGATATGAGGTGCGTAAGTCCTGTTTTATTTATCACGTTTCACGCTTCACGTTCGGGTAACAACACCGTCCCGGATAGTCATCACAGACCATCCCTTCAATTCCCAACCGTCAAAGGGGGTATTACGGCTTTTGGAGGGAGACTGCGTCACATCCACCGTCGCAACCTTCTCCGGATCTATCAACGTCACGTCAGCAGCTGCACCGATTGAGAGTGTTCCGCGATCAATTTGCAGAATCTTAGCAGGGACACAAGTCATTTTCGCTATCGCCTCCGATAACGTGAACTGACCCGTGTGGATAAGTCGATCAAATACAAGCGGTACGCAGGTCTCTGATCCGATGATGCCCGGCGGGGCGTCAAGCAGACCCTGCGCCTTTTCAAACGGGGCATGTGGCGCGTGGTCTGTCGCAATCGCATCGAGCGTACCGTCTTTGATCCCTTCGATGACGGCATCAACGTCAGCCTGTGTACGCAAGGGCGGATGCATCTTGGCATTCGTACCCTGTTCTTCGACCGCTTTATCGGTGAGCGTAAAGTGGTGTGGCATCGCTTCGGCGGTCACATTGACACCCCTGCGTTTGCCCCAACGGACAAGATCAACGGATCCCGCGGTACTAACATGGAGGACATGGAGGTGCCCGCCGGTCAGTTCAGCGAGCATGATGTCGCGGGCAACGATAATATCTTCCGCAGCGTTGGGGCTTCCTATCAGGTTCAACCGCCGCGATGTTTCGCCGAGGTTCATGACCGCTCCCACGTCAAGGTTATGTTCTTGGCAATGAACCATAACGGGAAAAGCGTGTTTCGCACTCAACGCCAGCACATCGCGCATCAACCCCGCATCCATGACCGTTTTGCCATCGTCTGATAGTCCGACAGCACCGGCTGCTATCAACGCTGGCACATCCGTCAATACTTCGCCATCAAGATTTTTCGTGATGCTGCCGATTGGAAACACATTTGTTGCACCATTTTTCCGCGCTTGTGACTGTATCAATTCGATAACATCGGGTGAATCTGCCACCGGATTGGTATTCGCCATGCACACAACAGAAGTAAATCCGCCAGCCGCTGCCGCCCGGGTGCCTGATGCGATTGTCTCCTTGTGCTCAAATCCGGGTTCGCGGAGATGAACGTGCATATCAATCAAGCCCGGCGTAACGATTAGCCCTGTCGCATCAACGGTTTGAGACGCCTCAATTTCAATTCGGTCATCAATTCGATCGATTTTCCCATCACGAATCAGGAGATCTCCGGTGGTGTCAGTCTCGTTGGCAGGGTCAATAATCCGACCGTTTCGGATGAGTATCCGACTCATGGATTGTCCTCCTCGTAAATCACCGCCCGGTCAACCCCATCCTCCTCGACCAACTGAACGCGAACAATCTCCTTACGCGAAGTCGGAATATTCTTTCCGATGTAATCCGCCGCAATCGGGAGTTCACGATGACCTCGATCAATGAGAACCGCCAATTGAATTGCTGCAGGTCGTCCAAAATCCATGACTGCGTCCATGGCAGCACGAACAGTGCGTCCGGTGTAAAGCACCTCATCAACCAAGATGACACGCTTTCCTGTTGGATCAAACGGGATCTCTGTGCGATTCACTTTAATCGTCTCATCATACAGGTTCACGTCATCTCGATAGAGCCGCACATCAACGACGCCGACGGGAACTTTAATCCCCTCAGTCCGCTCCAGATTTTCAGCGATTCGACGTGCCAAGTGATCCCCCCGGCTTTTAACCCCAATGATTGCCAGATCCGCAATTTCTTGGTGGCTTCGCTCCAAAATCTCATGTGATATTCGGACCACCGCCCGCCGAATGTCCTCCGCTGTCATCACTTGTGTCTTTTCACGCATTTGCATAATCTTTCCTCGCACCAACACTCCTCAAGTTAAATCTTCCCGCCTCTGATACAAAAGGTCCATAATCTCCTGTAACAGGGGAGAATCGTCAAAACTTCGATAATTCCAAGGATTTGTCCAAAATTCGTCCAGCGATCGATAGCCAATCTTTTCGTATTCCAAGACCTGAATCATCAGTTCAAGTTTATCGGCAGCCCGTACCAATTTCCCTTCAACAGATGTACCTTCCTCAAACTCAGCCCAAAGTTGGATATATTTTTGTTGGAGTGGTCCAAAGCGTTCAAACATTGATTCAACAGCAGCCTGTTCCCCCGCTGCCTTGACTTCTTCGGGGATATATTTGAGGGTTGGAAAGGGCAGATCTCCAATCCGTGCTTCAGCGACCTCGTGCAACAATGCGAGGCGCATCACTTTTTCCACGTCCAGCGGAACGCCCTGCTCCGTCAACACATCCGCCAGAATCATCGACAAAAGTGACACTCGATAGCAATGATCTGCGATACTCTCAGCATCTTTGATACCGCGAAAACGCCAGCCGGTGCGCGGCAGGTTCTTGAGAACGCCAATTTCTTCAATGAAATCTAATACAGCTTGTGCATTCATCAGTCACCAAATCAGGGCATAAAAAAAGCCTCCCCTACAGAAAGAGGGAGGCACTTAACCATTCAATAGTTTTTGAGATATGGGAGTAACCGTAAATCATGTGTGATACCCTTTCCTAACCTCGCGGGATCAGATTAAAAGGGAAAATTCTTCCATGTACGCCGCTGCCATTAAAACCGTTTTAAGTGTAGCACAATTGATCTATTTTTGCAAGAGAAATGTTGACCATTGACATCGTGCGAAAATTCTGCTAAACTTAATCCCATCATTAAAATCAGGACTTACGCAGCGTGTAGGGGCGAGGTCACCTCGCCCGTAGGGAACAACGATCGTTGTTCCCTACCGAAGTGTGTAACCCCTAAAATTGTTAGTCAGCCAGAAAGTACCATTCCAAATTTATTTAGATTGACGGGAGAACATCTATGCCTATTGATACACCAACCCTTTTAGACGCTTTAGATTCTGTGACAGCCATTCCAATCATCCCCTTTAACGATGGCGAAATTGACTACGCAGGACACGCAAAAAATATTAACTACCTGATGCAGAATAACTATCTTGAAGGCGATCGGAAGCGCGTGATCGCAATCGCCGGAACCAGCCTCATCCATCACGTCAGCTTGGAAGACCAAACGTGTATAATGGATGCCACGGGTCGCGAGATGGCGGGAGATGGGGTTCTGATGTCAGGTATTGTGCCGAACCCAATCGGGGACGCAGGGAAACTCATCGAAGCGCAGTCCAATTTGCAGCGTCCACCCGATGTATATCTGATAATGCCTTTAACAGGAATCTCAAATCCTGAAGGTGTATATGAACAATACATGAAATTTGGCGAACAGTACGGCGAATCCTGCGGTGCGCGATTCCTCTACTACTTCCGCCAAAAGCGCGAACTTGATGCGATGATCCGCCTAGTCAATGATTCACCACACTTTATCGGCGTGAAGATTGGCACAGGTGTAGAAGATGTAGAGTCAGTCATTGATGGTGTGGGGGACAGTGGACTTGTGGTCTGGGGTATCGGAGATCGATGCACACGCCCGGCGGAGCTCGGCACGAAAGGGCATACGTCAGGAATCGCTGTCTTATGCGCCCGCGCCTCCGACGAAATTAACAACGCCCAACGTCACGGTGATTACGAAACCTCTCACCAAATCGAAGCAGACATTTTCGCCCTTGAAGAAATTCGTTTCATGAATGAGCGTCTCTATAACTATTCCGCCGTGATAGAAGCAATGAACCTCAGCAGCTTCAGCGATATTGTAGGCGGTACGGGAGGTCCCTTTAACCCGCGTGTTCCATCAGAAATTTCAGCACAGGTACAGGAAGCGATTCAACCGCTCAAGAAGTACCATTGATACGGCAGGTCATTAAGGAGAAAAAACTATGAAGGGACGATTTGAAGGCATTCTGACACCAACGATAACGCCTTTGGACGAAAAAGAACGGATTGATGAATTGGGGTTTGTGAAACATCTCAACCGTTTAATCGATAACGGTGTGCACGGTATCTACCTGCTTGGCACTTCAGGTGAGTTCACGACGTTGACAAACGCAGAACGGCAACGCGCAATTGAAATTGCTGCTAACATGGTCGGTGGGCGCGTCCCAATTATCTGTGGCGTGATGGATTCAAGCACCCAACGGGTCGTCCAGAATATTGAAATGGCACAGGAATTTAAGATTGACGCCGTTGCGGCAACCCCGCCCTACTACTACCCATCAATCAGCAACGCTGACATCGTTGATTTCTACACGACCATCGCCCAAAGCACCGATCTGCCCGTGGTTATCTACAATATCCCGGTGATGGTGAAGACCGCAATCCCGCCGGAAGTTGTCCGTGATTTAGCGGAGGGTGTGGAAAACATCGTCGGAATCAAGGATAGCTCAGGGGATTGGACAAACTGCCTCAAAATGCTCGCCTATCTCGGTGACAACGAGGATTTCTCGATTATGCTCGGCTCTTATACGCTGGCGGGTGCGGCAATCTTGTTTGGGGCAGCGGGTGCCGTTATTTCAATCTCCAACGTCGATCCGAAAACCTCTGTTCAGTTGTATAATGCAGCGAAAGCTCGACAGATTGATGAAACTCATCGCTTGCAAAAGCAGATCCTTGAACTGAGCAAACTTTACGGTTACGGCGCAGCAATCAGTTGCCTGAAAACCTGTATGGAGCTGCTTGATGTTTGCAGCCATTATACCACCAGTCCTCTCCTACCGGTGGACGATGCGGCGAGAGGCGAGCTACGGGATCTGCTGACTGAGCAAGGGCTAATCTAAGCCGAAAAATAGAGAGTCCCTCGATGATCGAAATCCAACCTATCCAGAAACCAATCAACGCCACAATCACAGTGCCCGGTTCAAAGAGCTACACGAATCGGGCATTGCTTGTTGCTGCGCTCGCTGAAGGACGTTCCCGGCTGACAGGAGCCCTTTTCAGTGACGATACCCACTACATGTGTGGGGCGTTGCGGGAACTTGGCGTTGAGATTGAGGCAGATGAGGAAGGATGTAGATTTGAAGTGGTCGGAAACGGCGGAAGGATCCCCGTTGATCGCGCTGAACTTTATATCGGCAATGCAGGCACAGCAGCACGCCCGCTTGTCAGCTACCTTGCACTCGGCAACGGCGAATTCATCATCGACGGAGACGCACCGATGCGCCGGAGTCGTCCCATTTCGGACCTGCTTGACGCGCTCAAGCAACTCAACGTTGATGTTCGTTCAAAATTCGACAACGGTTTTCTGCCGTTAATTGTTCGGGCAAACGGACTCAAGGGTGGGAAAACCCGCCTCGACGCCAGCAAAAGCAGTCAGTTCCTGACTTCGCTGATGCTCGTTGCTCCCTATGCTGAAAAAGGGATAGCGATTGAGGTCGTAGGGGAGATGAAGACACCCTACATCAATATCACCACCTCAGTGATGAAAGCGTTTGGTGTAGACGTAACTCACGACAGCTACAAATCCTTTTATATTGGGGACGGACAACGCTACCAACCCCGCGAATACGCCGTTGAGCCAGATGCTTCCAATGCCTCCTATTTCTTCGCTGCCGCTGCGATCACTGGCGGTCACGTCCGAGTGACCAACCTTAGCACGGATTCCGCACAGGGCGATGTTCAATTCGTCAATGTGCTAGAACAGATGGGCTGCCAAGTGAAACGCTGCGCCGATGCTATCGAAGTTATCGGACCAGATCGGCTCAAGGGAATTGATATAGATATGAAGGCGATCTCCGACACATCGTTGACCCTCGCCGCAATTGCACCCTTCGCAGAGGGTCCGGTGGCAATTCGGAATATCGAACATACGCGCCATCAAGAAACAGATCGTATCCATGCCATGGTTACAGAACTCCGAAAACTTGGTGTCCCGGTGGTTGAGCACCAAAATGGCGTTGAGATTTCACCCGCCCAAATTACACCCGCGGAGATTGAAACATATAAAGACCACCGGGTTGCTATGAGCTTTTCACTAATCGGCTTAAAAGCACCGGGGATTCAAATCAAAGACCCCGGTTGTGTGAGTAAAACCTTTCCGACTTTCTTCAAGATTTTGGAGACACTACGGAAATAACAGTAATCTCATTTGGAAACAGTATTGACTTGGAGGGACACAATGCCACGCACTTTAATTTTTTGCATCACGATTGTTTTTACATTCATAACTGTCAGCGCAATAAGCGCGGAGGAGAACCAGATGGAAACATTCAAAGACCTGAAAGTTGGCATGGCAGCACCAGATTTCACGCTCAATGATGGAAATGGAGCCGCCCATAGCCTGCGCGATTATCTAGGGGAAAAGAATGTCGTCTTGGCGTTTTATCCCAAAGACTTCACCGGCGGCTGAACGACAGAACTCCGCTCACTCCGGGATGAGTTGAGCCAGATTCAGGGGACAGATACGGTCCTTTTGGGAGTTAGCGTCGATGATGAAACCTCTCATAAGAAGTTTCAAGAGGAAGAAAATTTTGGATTCCCTCTACTCGCTGATACAGAATTCGCAGCCAGCAAGGTCTATAGCGGCATCATGGAAAGGTTTCAGGCTTCTAATCGATCGACCTTCATTATTGATCAAGCGGGATATATTCGCGCAATAGATCGAAACGTAAACACACAAACGCACGGCGAGGATCTCGTCAAACTGATCAATGAAAGCATTCCCGGACCAATTCAGGTCGGGCAGCCCGCACCAGATCTTATCGCTTCTGATCAGGACGGCAAAACGTATCAACTCAGCAGCTTTGAAGGGAAAAAGAACGTTGTGCTAGCGTTCTATCCCAAAGATTTCACAGACGGCTGAACGGCAGAAGTCTGCTCGCTCCGGGATGAGTCGAGTATATTCGCCGAACATGATACGCAGGTCTTTGCAATTAGCGTACAAGATGCAGCGTCTCACAAAAAGTTTGCTGAAGAGAACAATCTTAACTTTCCATTGCTTGTGGACACAGGACGCCACATTAGTTTGCTCTTCGGTGCAACGGACAAACCGGAGGGCTTGAGCAGTCGCATAACGGTTGTCATCGACAAAGACGGACAGATTATCAAACTCGATAAACAGGTCAACGCGAGGACGCACGGCAAGGACCTAGCCGATTTCTTTCAGTCGATGTAATCTGCGTGAAAGACGGCTCTCCTAAAGCCGAATCGCCAATCTATGGTGGACCTTAGAATTAATGAGACACTCCAAACCGGTGCGGTTAGGAAACTGCACGTACCGTTCTACCGTTTGGTAGGCACTGTTTCCAACTGTGCCTATGCGGTGCGGTTGGAAACCGCACCTACCGGGGGCGGAGAAAGTGTCTATTTATTTTTAGAATTCACCATAATTGACTGTGGTATAGCTTTACATACCGGGTAAAGAATTGCTTTACAACTAGCTACAATATGTGTATACTAATACCCTTACGGGGTGGGGAAAATCCGTGAGAAATATTGTCTTGGTTGGTTTCATGGGAACAGGCAAGACCTCAGTGGGGAAAAGACTTGCCGAACGTCTAAAGATGCCGATGATCGATACAGACGATATAATCGCAGAAGACAGCGGAATGGATATCCCCGATATCTTTGCTCGGTATGGCGAAGCGCACTTTAGGGATTTAGAGAGTGCTGCTGTTTGTAAAGCAGCGAATTTAGAGAATTATGTGATTTCAACAGGCGGTGGGGTTGTCCTTCGAGAATCAAATTTGGATATGCTCAAGCGTAACAGCGTTGTCTTCTGTTTGACAGCAACAACAAGGGAGATTTGGCGGCGCGTTGGGAGTGGAACCCATCGTCCGTTGCTGCAAGCACCCAATCCATTGGGCAAGATTGAGCAAATGCTTATAGAACGTCGCCCTTTTTACGCTCGCGCCGATCACCAGATCCCAACCACAGGGTTATCGATTAAAGCTATCACAGATAAAATTGTAGAGATATTCCAGCAGAGCCACCATTCGGAGTGAGCGGATGTAAATGGAGAAAACGGACAAGGCGTTAGCGGCGAGGTCAAGATCGCTTTAATGTACAGTAACTGTTTAGTCCATCAATCTGTACTTGATAAAACCAAAAGAGGTTAGAAGAAGCTGAAAAAGCATCAGTCTACATGGAGGAGGAGATTTTAGACATGCGATGGGTACACAAACACTTAAAAACAATCAGCGGAATCTTGGTGCTGACGGTGATGTGTGGTCTGTTTTTCAGCGTCACTTCCCCCGCGCAGGGATTCGCCGTCGCTACTACATTCATAAAAGAACAAGGTAGTATATTGCTGCACAGTATAGATAAACCGCAGTGGCGGATCGGCTACAATTTCACCGCGGACTGCCCTGCGGCATTTCGACAACAGGAAGAGGAACTGAAGGCCTTGATCGTCAAGGCCTTGCAGACGTGGTTGCAGCCGCTGCGCGAGCACTACCCGAACAGACGCTTTACCGACGACTTTCTCTTGGTGCGGCAGCCTGATGTTGAGAAGTGTCGTGATGATCAAGGGACTTTAAATGTACGGCATGAATTGGACACACACATCACCTTCGACTGCAAGGGGGATGGACCTTCCTACGCACAGCGGGCTCTATGGGGCCGGCCTCCTTTTCTGTGCCTAAAAGAAGGAGGAAAAGGCATCGATTGGTTTTTCACTTTTTCAATCGTCCACGAACTGGGCCATGCCATGGGGCTGGGCGATACCTATGCCAACGCCAAGCTGGTGAGCAGCGGCGGCCTGGCCTGGACGATGGGCAAGCAGCCAGCTTCGGTCATGTCTGTCCAGCTACGCTCACTCTTCCAGCTCGGCGAGGATGACAAGAATGGCATCATCTGGCTCTACAAGGGTATTTACGAGAATCATCCCCTCGGCGATTGCTTTTTTGCCGACTATGTCCCTGACGAGGTCCCTGACGAGTGGGAGGGCATTTGTCGCCCCAAGTATCCGTTAATTTTTGAGGCCAAACACGGTACCCTCGAGACTGTGAAACAGATACTGAGTGATGACCCGACGCTCGAACTCAACGCACGCGACCACACGGGCATGACCGCCCTGCACTATGCGGTGCAGCGCGGTGACACTGAGATGGTGAAGACATTGTTGGCCCAAGCGAACATCAAGGTCAACATCCTCAACAAGGAAGGCCGCACCCCCACACAACTGGCCAAGCAGCTCAGGCTCGCCCGTCTCGCCGTAATGATCGAGGAACATCCGACCGCCAAGCGGCGACCTTTACCTTGGACTGTTGAACGCGCGTGGACTTTGACAACGACTTGGGGTGCCCTGAAACGGGCGCGGTAGGTGCGGAGCACTCGTTTCGTTCGCCAGATGCGTAAAAAAATCGTAACTGTTTAGTCCATCAATCTGTACTGCCAATATGGGTCAATAAAACCAAAAGATGTTAGAAGAAACTGAAAAAGCATCAGTCTACATGGAGGAGGAGATTTTAGACATGCGATGGGTACACAAACACTTAAAAACAATCAACGGAATCTTGACACTGACGGTGATGTGCGGTCTGTTTTTCAGCGTCACCTCCCCCGCGCAGGGATTCATCCCCCTGAGTAAGTTCATAAAAGAACAAGGCATATTGCTGCACAGCATCGATAAACCGCAGTGGCGGATCGGCTACAATTTCACCGTGGATTGCCCCGCGGCATTTCGACAACAGGAAGAGGAACTGAAGGCCTTGATCGTCAAGGCCTTGCAGACGTGGTTGCAGCCGCTGCGCGCGCGTTACCCGCACAGACGCTTTACCGACGACTTTCTCTTGGTGCGGCAGCCTGATGTTGAGAAGTGTCGTGATGATCGGCTGGCTTTAGATGAACTGGACGCACGCATCACCTCCGACTGCCAGGGGAAGGGGGTTCACTTCGCACTGATATCAGGACTGGGCAAGGCTCCTGAGGTGTGCATGACAGAAAGAGGCCAGGGCATCGATCGGTCTTTCACTTACTCCCTCGTCCACGAACTGGGGCATGCCTTCGGGCTGGGAGATACCTATGTCCGCCGCCAGCTGGTGAGCAGCGGCGGCCTCGCCCACACGATGGGCAAGCAGCCCGCTGCGGTCATGTCTGGTGGTTTCGTTCTGCCCTCACTGTTCCAGCTGGGCGAGGATGACAAGAACGGCATTATCTGGCTCTACAAGTATCTTTACGAGAATCATCCCCCCGGTGATTGCTTTTTTGCCGACTATGTCCCTGACGAGGTACCTGACGGGTGGGAGGGCAGTTGTCGCCCCAAGTATCCGTTAATTTTTGAGGCCAAGCACGGTTTACCCAAAACTGTGAAGCTGATACTGCTCGATGACCCGACACTCGACCTCAACGCCCGCGACGGCGCGGGCATGACCGCCCTGCACTATGCGGTGCAGCGCGCCGACGGCGAGATGGTGAAGGCATTGTTGGCACAAGCGGACATCAAGGTCAACATCCCCAACAAGGATGGCCGCACCCCCGCACAGCTGGCAAAGCAGCTCAGGCACTTCCATCTCGCCAAGCTGATCGAGAAGCATCCGACCGCCAAGCTGCCACCTTGGACTGTTGAACGCGCGTGGACTTTGACAACGACTTGGGGTGCCCTGAAACGGGCGCGGTAGGTGCGGAGCACTCGTTTCGTTCGCCGGATGCGTAAAAAAATCGTAACTGTTTAGTCCATCAATCTGTATTGCCAACATGCGTTGATAAAACCAAAAGGCTCATGTCAAAAGAAAGTGCAAAGCACAAAGTGAAGTGCCCCTTCATACCCCCCTTAATCCCCCCGCAAGCAGGGGGAGAGTAACCCCCCCGATAAATCGGGATTCAAAGCAACCTGATAAATTGGGAGGCAAGTTGAAAACTCTCGGAACGGAGTACCTGTGGCTTCTATTACACTAATTCTTTACATGAGCGAACCAAAAAATGAAACTGAAAGGCTTTACACAGAAAAATTGACAATATGAACATCTCACTGATTCACGGACCCAACCTCCAACTCTTGGGAAGAAGACAGCCCGAAATTTACGGTAGTCAGACGTTGGAGGACATCAATTCACATCTACGCGAAATCGCTGCGGGACGGAGCGTTAATCTCAAGGTTTTTCAGGCTAATTCCGAAGGCGAAATTGTCTCTTTCATTGGAGACAATTTCGACTGGGCGGATGGTGTTATCATCAATCCTGCGGCTTACACGCATACGAGTGTCGCGATCCGGGATGCCCTATCCGCCGTTAATGTCCCTGTTATTGAGATTCACCTCTCCAATGTGCACACCCGTGAGTCTTTTCGCCAGCATTCTTACATTTCTCCTATCGCTGTCGGCGTGATTTGTGGATTTGGGGCACATGGCTACGATCTGGCGTTGGACGCAATGATTCAGATTTTGCAACAATCAGATTGATGGGGTCAGGGAAAAGCAAATGAGAGGAAAGTTTAGCAACTGATTTTTTTGAAAAGTATCAAAGGAGAATTTTATGGCAGCACTCAATGAATTACGACAGGGTTTAGTTATCCGACTCGATAACGTTATGTATACTATCGCCGATTGTCAACACGTTAAGCCCGGCAAAGGGGGCGCGTTTGCTCGCACGAAACTCAAGCGGGTGCCCGACGGAGCAGTTATCGATCGGACATTCCGCTCAAAAGACACAATTGAAACCGTTCGCCTTGAAGGACGTGATATGCAATATATGTATAATGATGGAACACTATTATATTTCATGGATAACGAAACCTTTGAGCAACACGGCTTACCGGAAACTCTCTTGAACGATGGAATGAAGTTTCTCAAGGAAGGAGAAACAATCCGGGTAACAGTTGACCAGAATATCCCAGTGACAATCGAATTACCGACATTTGTAGAACTTAAAATCGTTGAGACGGATCCCGGCTTACGTGGCGATACTGCCAGTGGAGGCTCAAAGCCAGCAACGCTGGAAACAGGCGGGGTGGTCCAAGTGCCCCTATTTGTTGAAAATGGTACGACAATCAAGGTTGATACCCGTACAGGAACATACGTAGAGAGGGTCTAAGCGATGCCGAGAGAAAAATCGCCATCCGCAACAGAGCTCCTGCAACAAGTCTGCGATATCATGGAAGAGCGAGATTTGACAGAGGTGCTTCTGCGTGAGGATGGTATTACTTTGAAGGTACGGCGAGGCAGTGAACCTGTACCTGTTGCGTTTTCGCAGCCAAGCGACATGGTGCCCCTACCAAGTGCAGAACAAGTAGAGTCTCCCGCGGCACAATTGTCACCAGAGGTGGGAGAACTCATACGGTCACCGATGGTGGGACTGCTTTATGCGTCACAATCGCCGGAGGCTGCGCCTTATGTGGAAGTCGGAAGCGTTGTATCAGAAGACGATACTTTGTGCTTAATTGAAGCAATGAAAATTTTCAACGACGTCAAACCGGATTTCCCCTGCGAGATTCTTGAAATCCTCGTTGAAGATACAACGACCGTTGAGTTTGATCAGCCCCTGTTTCGCGTGAGGCGGATATAAACAGGAATTTTAAGGCAAGTTTTTTGTTCTTACTAAGAGATATCTTGTGCACTTTTATCATTGGTCATCTGCTAGAATAGCGTTTTGTCCAAACCACCGGGGATTGTTGCCGCCTAAGCCAAACTGGATTTCAGGATTTACTGGATTGAAGAATAAAACAATATCTTAAAATCCCTTTCCCCTGTCAATCATTGGATCCTGATTAGATCTCTACAATCACCGGTGCGGTTATAACAGGAGACCAAATACAGGACAACGATGTTGTCCCCTAACATAACGGGAGACTCAGGAAGCATGAGAAACGCACTCAAACGTCAAAGCTACGCGATTACTGATGGTCCGGATCGAGCAGCAGCACGCGCGATGTTGATGTTCGGCGACGATGGACTTAAACCTGAAGATCTGGATAAGCCAATCGTAGGGGTTGCCAATACATGGATCGAGATTGGTCCCTGCAACTACCACCTCCGCAGCCTTGCTGCAAAAGTGAAGGAAGGTATCCGGGCAGCAGGCGGTACACCTCTCGAATTTAATACAGTCAGTATTTCAGATGGAATCACAATGGGCACCGAGGGAATGAAGGCATCGCTCATCAGTCGGGAAGTAATTGCGGATTCCATTGAACTCGTTTGTCGCGGCAATATGTTTGATGCAGTTATCACGCTTTGTGGCTGCGACAAAACTGTGCCCGGAACAGTGATGGCACTTGCCCGTCTAGACATACCCTCACTGACGCTTTACGGCGGATCAATTATGCCCGGCCGTTTTCAGGAGGAAGATGTAACAATCATGGAGGTTTTCGAGGCGGTGGGGGTGCACGCTGCAGGCAAAATCACTATCGAAGAACTTGATGACCTTATTAGCAAAGGCTGCCCCGGTCCGGGGGCTTGCGGCGGGCAATACACCGCCAACACAATGGCAACCGCTGTCGAGATTCTTGGGATGGCACCGATGGGTAGTGGCAGCGTCCCAGCAGTGGATAAAAATAAAGATGATGTCGCATTTGAAGCAGGTCAGTTGGTTATGGAGATGCTAGCCGCCGACCGGCGCCCCAGCCAAATCATCACCCAACGTTCACTCGAAAATGCGATATCCTCGGTGGCAACAACCGGCGGTTCAACGAATGGTGTCCTTCATCTGCTTGCAATCGCACACGAAGCCAACATCCCACTGACAATCGACGACTTTGAAGAGATTCGATCAAAGACACCAATCTTTGTGGACCTCAGACCCGGTGGACGTTTTGTCGCCGCAGATCTGCATGAAGCGGGCGGCATTCAGCTTGTCGCCAAACGCCTCATGGAAGCCGGACGCCTTCATGCCGACGAACTCACCGTAACGGGACAGACCATCGGCGAGGCAGCTGCTAACGCTGTCGAAGCAGAAGGCCAGGAAGTGGTCCTCCCTGCGTCGAAGCCGATCAAACCGACCGGTGGGTTCGCAATACTCAAAGGTAACCTCGCTCCCGACGGCTGTGTCATTAAGCTAGCCGGTCACGATAGAACCCTCCATAGAGGTCCGGCGCGCATCTTTGAACGCGAGGAAGATACCTTTGCAGCGATTAAGGACGGAACTATTCAGCCGGGTGATGTGGTCGTCATCCGCTACGAAGGTCCCGCCGGTGGTCCGGGGATGCGAGAAATGCTCGGTGTTACCGCCGCAATTGTTGGGGCTGGATTGGGTGAAGATGTTGCCCTCATGACAGATGGCAGGTTCTCTGGCGCGACGCACGGCTTCATGGTTTGCCACATTGCGCCGGAAGCGGCACACGGTGGACCAATTGCAATATTACGTGATGGTGATACCGTTGTGATTGACGCCGAAACACTTCGGATCGACGTTGAACTTTCGGACGAAGAGATTCAAGCACGACTCGACGAATGGACGCCTCCAGCACCACGCTACACCCGCGGCGTAATGGCGAAATATGCACGCCTTGTATCCTCAGCGTCTGAAGGAGCCGTCACTGGATAGGGGTTATCATGGGCAGGATTAGAAAAGATATAGACGTAGAAGGTCGTCATTGTTGGGCTTTATTTGATAGTGGCGCGAGAAATACTTACATTGTCAGAGATATAGCCGTTAATCTACCGATGTTTGAGTTAAGAAATCCTCAGTTGGTCAATTTAGGCGGTAGGTCCCATAATGTCCTGAATGATTGCAGACTTGAGTGCGTCATAGAAGAATTCAACATCTTAACCCATGCAAGGGTACTTGATGAAATAGGGACAAACGAGGCTAGAAATAGAATTGAAGTTTTAATAGGTGCATTGACGATGCAGGAATGGGGAATTCGACTCAATATGGAAGAAGAGCAATTAGATATGAGTCATTATCCGATGGAGTTTATTGAGTTTTAATGCAGAGGTAACGCCTATTCATTGGATTGATGCACGATAAATCGAGAAAAATACTGATCCTCGTACAGCAACCCTGAGAATAGGAGACAAGCAGATGCTGTGTGATATTTGCGGTAGAGAAGGAGCACGAACCCGCAGGGTTACAGAAACTTACGGCAAGGGAGAAAATTTGATAGTCATTGAAAATATCCCTATGATGAGTTGCTCTCATTGTGGAGAGAGCTACTTTACAGCGGATACACTTCATGAAATCGAGCGGATTAAACTCCACCAAAAGAGTTTTGCTGTTGAACGTCCGGTGCCGGTAGCCAAGTTTGCATAGGGAATTTTCGCGTGAAAAGATATGCAAGATAAAATTGTCGGTCGAAATTCAGTGCTGGAACTCCTACGCCGCGGCAACCGTGAAATTGAACGGATTCTAATCGCACAAGGCAACAACCACCCGCGTCTCCGGCAAATTCGTGCTATCGCTGAGAAAAACGGTATCCGCTGTGATTCCACACCACGTCGGGAATTGGATCCCATGGAAGCGGATGTTCCACATCAAGGGGTTATCGCCCTTGTCAGTCCTGCCAGTTATATCGACCTTCCAAGCCTCATCACAAACATACCAAACTCGAACCAACCGCCCTTATTCATCATGCTCGATCAGGTCCAGGATCCCCGGAATCTCGGCGCAATTATCCGCACAGTGGATGCCGTCAATGCTGATGGACTAATCCTGCCTAAGGATAGAGCCGCCGGTATCACAACCGCTGCGCACAAAGCCTCGGCGGGCAGCTCCGAATATGTACCAATCGCTCAAGTGACCAACCTTTCCCGAACAATCGAGACCCTCAAGGACGCTGGCATCTGGGTAATCGGTGCGGATCAGACAGCACCAACCCCCTACACGCAGGCGGATTTGACGGGGCAGATTTGTCTTGTCCTCGGTAATGAAGCGGAGGGACTCCGTCGTCTCGTTAAGGAAAAATGTGATCTGCTGATCCATCTTCCGATGTTCGGTCATGTTCCATCGCTTAATGTTTCAGTCGCCGCGGGCATTCTGCTGTACGAAGTCATCCGTCAGAGAGGGAATACCGATTCAGTATCAGAGGGTACGAAAACGGGTTAAACTTTTCATCGGACTGCCCACACGTTCCTATAGGACACAAAATCATTATGCAGATCAACGACTCAATTACCGTTGAACAACTCAGACCGAAACTTGACCATCTGTTTGAGCTTTCGGGAAAGAAAATTCTGGCAATCGAAGACACATGGCTCCCCTCAAAAGGAACGCCGGTGTTCACTGTCGCCGGTCAGTATACCACGCGAGGTTGGACAGAATGGACGCAGGGATTCCAATTCGGCTCCGCACTGCTGCAATTCGATGCAACAGATGACGAGCAGTTCCTCGAAATCGGACGGAAGAACACGGTCCAAAAGATGGCACCCCATCTGACACATATCGGCGTACACGACCACGGATTCAACAATGTCTCAACCTATGGCAATTTACGGCGCATGATCCTTGAAGGGCGCATCTCACACAACGATTGGGAACTCCATTTCTACGAACTTGCGTTGAAGGTGTCGGCGGCGGTGCAGGCGAGTCGCTGGTCAAAGATCAAAGATGGAAAAGGCTACATCCCCTCTTTCAATGGACCTCACTCGCTTTTCGCCGATACCATCCGCTCACTCCGGGCGTTGGCGTTGGGACATAGCTTAGGGCATGTGCTGATGGGCGAAAATGACCAGCCAATCGCTTTACTGGAGCGGTTGTTACACCACTCCGAGACGACCGCAGCTTATAATGTCTACTACGGCGAAGGACGTGATGCGTTCGACGTACGTGGGCGCGTTGCACACGAATCGATCTTTAACATGAATGATGGCAATTACCGCTGTCCAAGCACACAGCAGGGGTACTCACCGCTTACGACATGGACGCGGGGACTCGCATGGCTTATCACCGGCTATGCCGAGCAGCTTGAGTTTTTTGAGACACTGGCAGACGACGATCTCACCCCTTATGGCGGGAAGGCAGGGGCAACCGCGCATATACTAAAAGCCGCCGAAGCAACCTGCGATTTTTATGTTGAGAACACAGCCACAGACGGTATCCCGTATTGGGACACCGGGGCACCGGGGCTGCCTCGGCTTGGATCGTATCTCCAACAACCCGCAGACCCATTCAACGAGGTTGAACCTGTTGATAGCTCCGCAGCCGCCATCGCCGCGCAAGGGTTAATCCGATTGGGAAATCATCTTAAAAAACAGGGGGAGCAGGCAACTGGGAAACGCTACTATCAGGCGGGATTAACGGTCGCTGCCACGCTCTTTTCCGAATCGTATCTTTCAGAATCTGACGAACATCAGGGCTTAATCCTGCATTCAATCTACCATCGTCCAAACGGTTGGGATTATATCCCCGAAGGCAGCGCGATCCCTTGTGGTGAATCGTCAATGTGGGGCGACTACCACGCACGAGAACTTGGACTGCTCTTGCTACGGGAATTGGAAGGTCAACCGTATCTGACTTTTTGGGGAAACTAGCAGAGGACAAAAATCTTCATCCCACAAAAGAATAGGGGGAATCTATCAATGCAATTAACAGACAAACAGGTGCAACAGTTTCACGAAGAAGGCTACTTGATTTTTGAAAATCTAATCCACGGCGAAAAACTCAAAGCCTATCAGGATTTCTTTGATGAACTGGTTGAGCGCAGCCGCACCCTCCCAGTTAACCTTCCACACTGGACATTTGAATTTAGTGAAGACCACGAACCAATTCCGGGGTTTTTACACAAAATTCAAGGCGTGTGCGTCGTTGAGCCGAAGGTATTGGATCTCGCCCAAGAGGCGGAAATCCTTGACCGAGTCCAAGCACTCGTCGGTCCCGACATTGACGTATTCGGCACCAAGTTCTTTCCCAAGCTGCCGAATGGCGGCACCTCGGTAGACTGGCATCAGGACAACTTCTACTTCGGCACAAACACAAACCGAATTGTCAGTTGCGGTATTTACCTTCAAGACGCTGATCGTGATAACGGCTGCCTGAGAATTGTTCCGAAAAGTCACCTGTCCCAAGCGATTGTAGAACATCATCGGAGGCAGGGGGCACACGGGAGTTGGACAGAGGTAGACGAATCGAAAGCCGTCGATGTGGAGGTGCCCGGTGGCACGGTAGTTTTTTTCTCATCGAACCTCCTTCACGGAACGTATGAAAATCGTAGTAATCGCCCTCGCTACAGCACTGCTTGGCACTATATCCCCGGCGATCTGTCCCTAGAACGGTTCCCACGTGACGGTTACGAGGATCGGCACATTGTTCGGGGGGATTAACATACCAAAAGAGGACAATATGCTCAGTCACTCTGAAATAGAATCATTCCTTCAAGACGGCTATGTCATCCGTAGAGGTGTATTATCCCAAACGGACATTGAGACATATCGCGCCGCTGTCGATTCCATCCTACACAAATGCCGCATCGAAAAGGTGCATCAATATTTGCGCTACGTTGATGGCGAACAAGATGACATCTGGGGCGTAAATAACGTCTTTCATCCAAGCATCAGAGAAGCAGCCCTCGTCGAATCGCTTGGGCATCCCCAGATTTTGGATGTCATCGAAAGCCTAATCGGGACGCGGTTGCGCTATCATCTGTGCACACTGTTGGTCAGCCCAGAACGCAAGCCGTATCACATCAACTGGCATCGCGATTCAACAAGAGATGGCGAGGTGCCACGCGAACAACTGATAGCAAAACTCAGGAGCAGCGCTCAACTGAACGGCGCGTTATACGACGATGAAACCCTCTTCATCGTCCCCGGCAGTCACCGACGGGAGATCACCGACACCGAGCGGCACATCCTACAAAATTCGCCCAAAGCCGACATGCCCAACCAGATGGCTGTCCAACTAAAGGCGGGCGATATTGTTTTCTACAATTCCAGCCTGCTCCACAAAGGGTATAACCGGTCTAGCGTGATCCGCCAAACACTACATTACGCGCTTGTGGTTGCACCCCCCGAAGGGGAACCGCCAAACCCGGATAGCCCCACCGGTCAGGAGTGGCTGAACGATTCATCATTCCTTGAAAGTCTCAACCCGCGAATCAAACCGCTTTTCGATAATTGGTTAAAATACGGATAACAGAGGAGGGATTTATGGCAACACATCACTTTGAACCTAATATTTATTACACCGCAATCGGGACACACGAACCGGTGCTCCACATCGACAGCGGTGATACCGTCGTGACAACAACCGTTGATGCCGGTGGCGTTGATGCTGCCGGAGAGGCAGTCACTGAAGGGGGAAACCCGCAGACCGGACCGTTTTATATCAACAATGCAGTGCCGGGCGATACACTTGTCGTTCACTTTGATCGCCTAGTCCCTAATCGCAAGATGGGTAGAACCTCAACGGTAATCGCTCCACACGTCCTAGACGCAGAATATGTAGCATCCAATCTGCCGGAGAACGGTCGCGGAGACTGGGAAATCGATCTGGACAAGTGGACAGCGACCCTCGTTTCGCCGGAAACGAGCCTCGGTAGGCTCACACTGCCGCTGGAACCGATGGCGGGATGTTTTGGTGTTGCCCCACCACGTGGGCAGGCAATCTCCACGGCGACCTCCTCAACGCACGGCGGGAACATGGACTACCGCGGTTTTTGTGAAGGAGCTACTGTTTATCTTCCCGTTTTTGTGGACGGTGCCCTGTTTCATATCGGGGATGGACACGCTGTACAAGGCGACGGTGAGATTGTCGGAACCGGGATTGAGATCTCGTTTGACGTGCAGTTTACGGTCAACGTAATCAAAGGCAAAGAGATCGGTTGGCCCCGAGCGGAAAACGACGACTATATCCTAACGGCTGGAAATGCACGTCCCTTGGATCAGTGTGTGCAGCACGCGACAACGGAAATGGTTCGTTGGCTTAACGAACTCGGCTTGGACGGGAACGCCCCCCACATCCTGCTCGGTCAGTGTGTGGAGTACGATATGGGCAATGTGTATGATCCGGCGTATACGATGGTCTGCAAGGTGAAAAAGAGTATCTTGCGGGATATTGGTTTAACGCTGAATCCACTAATCTGAAAACAGAAGTTGTGAAACGGAGTTACAATTTCTTTTACGGTACGGGAATACCCAGTTGCCGACAGATTTGCCTTGCTGTGTAATCAGGAATCTCTCTATGACGCGGTACAGAGGTTCGACGATTTGTAGTCGGGTTTCCCCAAATTGAATGGTCGCCACCTTCACGTACAAACTGGCAGTCATGCCGACGCAGATGGTTGAGAAGGTCTCTTCGTTTCATGGAACAGCATCCTGCGGAATCAAGGTCACACGAGATGTAGACTGAAGCAAGAGGTAAATTGGTTCTTCTAAATCCGCCTCTGGATCTGTACAGGTTGGATTAGGTTGTGGAAGGGACTCGCCATGTAGTAAGTTCGTCTCTGCCATATCAACCAAGGCACTTGCTAACAGTCGTCGTGCTTCTTCTATATCTTTACCACAGGTGATGACACCCGGAAAATCAAGCACTTCCGCATGAACGCCTTCATCTAATAATTTGTACATCGCTTTATAAGTCAACATAATCTATCTCTATTCATTAAATGGGATTGTTGAATATTAGTCAAATCTAGAATAGGGTCAACTTCGGGGAATCGGGGGCTTCTGATAGTTTACGCTTTGCCTCGGCGACATCATCAATTACGGCTTGCCGGGCACGCGCATACGCTTCGCCTTCCTGTCTCAATACGAATGCCGGGTTATAGGTCGCCAAAACAAATGGGGCGTAAAGCGTATCTGTGAACCATTGACCTCGCTCCTCGGTCATGCGAAAACTTTTGTGGATGAGCGTATTGGCGGCAGGGCTTCCCATACAGACAATGACCGAGGGGCTAATCAACGTGAGTTCCCCGTCGAGCCATTTTGAGCACGCCCTAATCTCCCCGGCTTTCGGCGGGCGGTTTTTGACCACGCGTCCCACTCGGACAGCGGCACGACATCTGATAACGTTCGTTATCCAGATTTCATCACGGTCTAAGTCGTTCGCATGAAGTACTTCGTCGAGCAGCACTCCCGACGGACCCGAAAATGGAATCAACGTGTGTTCATCCGTCGCCGAGGGTCCTTCAGCGACAATAACGAGTTTGGAGGTGGGATCGCCGTTACCAAAAGCGACGTTCAACCGGGTTTCCGCCAAGCCGCAGTCGGTGCAGACGATCGCTTGTGCTTTGAGTGCTTCCATTTTCTCAAAAACTTCGGTCATTTCCATCCCTCCTCAAGTCAGTTACCCCACCCTAAAGGGTGAGGGTTGTTGCCTTGTCCCTTGGGATTTATTGGGTTGCGCGCTTCCGTCCCTTTCGGGTGCTTCGGGGGTGTTAGTAACCACCGCACCTCCACGCAAGGCTACAGCAGCCTTTTTGATGTTTATAGCAGCGTTATGGTCTCTGTCTAAAATCAGACCACAATCGGTACAATCATGGACTCTTACAGAGAGCGCTTTCTTGACAATCGAACCGCACCCGGCACATTTCTGGCTTGTATAGTGGGGGTTGACTTTCGTAAACTGCTTGCCGGCACTTTCAGCCTTGCTTTGCAGCTTCAATCGAAAGCGACCCCACCCTGCGTCCGAGATGCTCTTAGCGAGGTAATGGTTCTTGACCATGTTCTTAATTTGGAGGGTCTCAACAGCTACTTCGTCGCACCGTTCAAGGATAGAATGTGCCGCCTTAAACTGAAAGTCTTTCCGTTGGTTCGCAACGTGTTCGTGGCAACGGGCAACAGTATCACGTTGTTTCGATCTACGTTTGCTTCCTTTATTACGTCGTGCGAGTATCTGTTGATGTCTAGCAAGTTTCTTTTCCGCTTTACGGAAATGGCGGGGGTTCGGGATTTGCTCGCCGTCCGAATCAACGACAAAGGCGTTAAGCCCCACATCAATGCCGAGTGTCGTTTGAACGGGGACTTCAATCGGGGCCGGAACCTCAACGACGATTGTGGCGTGCCAACCGGACGCCTTTTTGGAGAGGGTCAACGTCTTAATTTTACCATCGGGCAACGGGCGATGGTGTCGAATCTTCAGGTGGCCGACTTTCGGGACAACTATACGGGCAAACTTCCTATGGACATTGCGAATCAAATTGTTAGACAGGTGACTAAAGGTCATCGACCTATACCGTCCTTCGCCTTTGAAGCGTGGGAACCCCGGTTCACCACCTGTTTTGATGCGGCGAAAGAATGCTTTGTATCCTTTATCCAAACGGCGAATCGTATCTTGGAGAACGTCGCTATGGAGACCGGCAAACGATGTCGATTCTTGTTTCAGGTCAGGCAAAGCGTTCGCTTGTGTCGTCCACTTTACCGACTCGCCGGTGTTTTTGTACGTCTCTATACGCCATGCAAGGGCTTGATTGTAAAGGTGTCTCAACAATGCCAACCAAACGGTAAAGGTGGTCCGTTGCTTGGTTGTAGGATACGCACGATATTCATAAGTCTTTTTCATTATTTTACCTGCAAAATCAACCAAAAAAGGAACGCAGTTTCCTCCCCACGCTAAAGCATGGGGTTTCCACTGCGAAGATTTTGATGAATATAGGGCGAATGATAACACAGGGGATTAAAGGTTGTCAATTTCTATCCCCGGATGCGGTTGTGTATGGAAATTTACTTCCGTCGGAAAATAACTCAAACCACCAATCCGGCAAAACTTCCTATTGACAAAAAGGCTCCAGATGTGTATCCTATAAAAGACCCTACAATTGTATTAGGAGAAAACCATGGAGACATGGGATACAAAACCGAGTTTTATTCGGTCAGACCTTCCATTGATTGACTGTGACATTCATAATCGCGTACCGTCGCTGGGAACCCTTTACCCATACCTACCGGACTTTTGGGTTGAGTATTGCAGCACCTCCGGATTCGGGGGACCCGAAATGGGGGACTACCCAGGGGGCGCACCGACATCAGCACTCCCAGATACGAAGCCCTCAGATGGACCGCCGGGGTCAGATTTGGAGCTGCTGCGGGAGCAGACGCTCGATTTTTGGGAAGCGGATTACGGCATCCTGAACTGCGCGTATTGGGTGCAAACCGTCCATAATGAATATCTGGCAGCGTCGCTCGCTTCCGCGACCAACGACTGGCAAGTCGAACATTGGCTTGACCCCGAACCACGCCTACGCGCCTCACTGGTTGTCTCAAGCCAAAATCCACTATCAGCGGCGCAAGAAATTGAACGCATGGGTGACCACCCCGGATTTGTGCAGGTACTGTTGCCGGTGCGCTCACTGATGCCCTATGGAAAACGACACTATGACCCAATTTTCGAGGCTGCTGTCCGCCATAACCTCGTAATCGGTATCCATTACGGTGGAGCTGCGGGCATCCCGCCAAGCCCAAGCGGTTGGTTTTCGACCTACTTGGAGGAATACGCCGGTATGGGACAGGTCTTTCAAGCCCAAGTTATTAGTTTAGTTACGGAAGGCGCGTTCGACCGATTTCCTGATCTGCGGGTTGCCTTAATCGAAGGCGGCTTTACGTGGCTCGCGTCAGTCATGTGGCGGATTGATAAGGAATGGCGAGGACTGCGCCACAATACGCCGTGGATCAAACGTTTACCATCGGAATATATGCGCGAACATCTCCGTTTCACGCTTCAACCAATGGACGCACCGCCAGATCCCAAGCAGTTCCTTCGGATGATTGGCCAGCTTGATTCAGACAATATGCTGATGTTCTCAACCGACTACCCGCACTGGCAATTTGATTCCCCGGAGGAGGCTTTGCCGATGGGATTGCCGGAATCACTGATGAAGAAGATTCTGGCGGAAAATGCACGAGAGTTTTATCAACTGTAAAATGTATCAGGGTTACTCTGTAAATCCTGTTTCGACTCATCAATTTAATCCTGAAAATCCAGAAAGTTACGTTCAAAAAGGAGGAACTACAGATGAAAAGTACACGGGAAAAAGTACCCGTCATTGACACCGATATTCACAACAACCTCCCATCGTCAGAATCACTGCATCCATACCTCTCTGAACGCTGGCGTAAGCATCAGGAGATGATAGGTGGGCGTGGGCACGCCGGATCTGCTTATCCGCGAGCGATGCCTCATGCCGCACGGCACGACGCCTTGCCCCCATCCGGGCTTGCACCGGGTGCGGACCTTGCTTTTATGCAGGAGCAGTTACTTGACGCCTGGGACATGGAATACGGGATTCTGAATCCGCTCATGGGCGGCAGCGGACTCAATTTGGAGTACGCCGCGGCACTTGCACGGGCAATCAACGATTGGCAGGTCGAAGAGTGGACTAAGCCCGAGCCACGTCTGCGGGCATCAATTGTCGTTCCTTATGAAGATGGAGAGTTGGCAGCGGAGGAGATTGATCGGCGGGGTGAAGATCTGAACTTTGCGCAGGTACTGTTAATTGCACGCACGGACGAACCCCTGGGACGGCGGAAGTATTGGAAGATGTACGAAGCCGCAACGCGTCATGATCTGCCGATCGGCATCCACTTCGGTGGTGTCGGTGCCGGTCCAATCACCGGTGCGGGTTCCCCTTCCTACTACATCGAGGACCACGGCGGTATGCCTCAAGCGTTCCAAACACAGGTGATTAGCCTCGTTTGTGAGGGCGTCTTTGAACGCTTCCCCACACTCAAGTTTGTCTTGATTGAAGGGGGCTTTGCTTGGTTCCCGCCGTTGATGTGGCGGCTCGATCAGAGTTGGAAAAAGCTGAAAGAGGAGGTCCCGGATCTGAAACGGCTGCCATCAGAGTATATGAAGGAACATTTCTGGCTCAGCTCGCAGCCGGTGGAAGAACCTCCCAAACGGGAGTATTTCGACCTATTGCTAGAGCAGCTCAACGCACGCGAGAAACTGATGTTCGCAACCGATTATCCGCATTGGGACTTCGATGCGCCCGACCGCGCCTTTCCAACGAATCTTGCGCCGGACGTAAGGCGGCGGATTATGGCAGATAATGCACGTGAACTGTATAAACTGTAGGAGTTAGCAAATTAACAAATCGTTCAGGGGTTCATGAGTAAAAGTGCGTAGGAGCTTTGTGAAACCTGAACCCCTGAACCCTCATACTACATTCCACGCAATACGATAGAATCCTATGGCAAAACATGTAGTTGCAACGGTAGACGAAATTCCGCCGGGTGAACGTAAAATCGTCGAACTTGAAGGACGGTCGCTCGGCGTTTTTAATATTGACGGTGAGTTTTATGCCGTGCGGAACATTTGTCCCCATCAGGGAGCACCCCTATGCAAGGGGCGTCTGACAGGTCTCCTTGAGTCCAATGTGCCCGGCGAATACACATACACCCGCAAAGGCGAAATCTTGCGCTGTGTCTGGCACGGTTGGGAGTTCGATATCAAAACGGGGCAGTCGTGGTGGAACCCAGCGCAGAAGCGTGTTAGAAAGTATCCGGTGGAGGTAGAGGACGGAACGACGGTGGCATCAGGACTGCAAAAGGGACCGTACACCGCCGAGACCTACTCTGTATCTGTCGATCAGCAGTATGTGATCATTGAATTGCCCGAATAGCGGACGTGAGTTCAGACATTCGCACTTAAAATATCAGCGACTCCCCGAAGCAGATCTGTTACACCCCCTTTAGAACACGATGGCTATTTTTCGATTAAAAGTAGAAGACGATAATCTGCACAATGCCGAACTCGTCATCGCAAAAAAAACTGACATCGAACTTGAAAAGCATCTTGAGAGTTGGCTTGAAAATAGCCCATGGGCACTTGTCGAAGGAGAACCTACTCTGTGGATTGGTAGACAAACAAGTGTCAATGTCGAAGAAAGCACCATCTTCTCTGACCTACTGGGTATTGATTCTGAAGGAAATCTTGTCATCGTCGAACTGAAAAGGGGCAAGGCTCCAAGGGACGGCGTCGCACAACTGCTCGAATACGCGGAATGGGCAGAAAAACTTTCAGATGAGCAGATTCGTGAAATAGCAGAAGCTTACTTCCAGACTGCGAAAAAAGAGACGACGTTTCAAGACTCCTTCAGCGAGATGTTTGAAAACGAAATGCCAGTCCTGAATCGTAGGCTACGTTTATTTATTGTAGCAGAAGAGATACCAATCTCGGTATCGCGCGTCTGCAGATTTCTCCGAACCTCCCATGGCATGGATATCAGTTGTCTAACTGTTTCAACATTTCAAACGGAATCGGGTGAAGTACTGATCAATACGGAAGCAAAGGTTGGAGAAGAAGATGCCGTTGCCCCCAAAGTGGCAAGGCAGGCTCCTTTGCAGACTCCGCGTTGGTTGGGCGACAAACCGGTAAGGGATGTAGTATTGGAAGCAGTGCAGGAATTAACAGGAAAGAATACAAACATTGAATTTGCACCCAAAGATGTCTCCAAACTCATTTCAAAGAAGTATCCCGACTTCAAGTTAAGCAATGTGGGGCCCGAACTTACTGCAGGAAGTCCCAATCACTCGTCATATCATCATTATTCTGGCAACCGTAAATATTATTGGTGGGTAAGACCTGGAATTTATCGTCTATATGACCCCAAAAGAGACTCTGAATAAAGCATTACCCAATCAAAAAGAGATAAGCCAGAATGGCAAAGATTGATAAACTAAAGGAAGAAATTGGCTGGTTAAAAATTATATTCGCCATCCTGATTGCCACTGACATTTCACTGGTTGCTTGGGTGGTTCAAAACTACGGAAAAACCAGCCTCCTTTTGCTTATAGTTGGTACGATAGGGGTGCTTCTATTTACACTTGTGATCATTTGGATTAACAGAGTTGCATACCGAAAGATTAATGAATTGGAGGAATTGTGATGGAATGGTTTGCGGTCTTTGTGGTTATAGTGTTTTTCCTTGGTATAGGCATCGTCACACGAGATGCTATAAAAAACGCCAACAAACGTTAACAATTAACCGCTGTGTCCGTTGCCGGTAGGTTTTGGGGCAAACTCGTTAGACCGATACACACCTAAAGGAATTGGAAAATAATATGAAAATCAACTGGCGAGATTGTATCGTTAGTACACCCGAAATACTACGGGGCAAGCCGCGTATTAAGGGCACGAGAATCCCCGTAAGTCTTATCCTTGGATATTTGGCAGCAGACCAGACCGCAGAGCAGATTATTGCCGAGTTTCCAGATCTTCAGAAAATGCAAATTCTCGCATGCCTCGATTATGCACGGGAGTTAGGAGAAGTTGGGGTAGCAGTTTAATGGAATTGACCAAACCTACATCAGAGTTAAAGAGCTCTGTGCCGTTTGACCAACCCTTGGATCAAGCCCATCTGGATATTGATGACAAGAAGCGGGCAAATCTCCTCGCTTGGCGTGGGCAATTCTCGCCTCAGTTCGTTCAAGCTATTCTTGAAAACTATACTGACAAGGATGATGTAGTTCTTGATCCATTTGTGGGTAGCGGAACAGTGCTAGTGGAGTCTGCTCATCTAGGTCACGAGGCATTTGGCTATGAAGTAAATCCTGCTGCTGAATTATTGGCCAAGGTTTACACGTTTGCTAGTTACAGCAGAAGAGAACGGAATTCCTTGATTTCAAGCACGGATCGTTACTTATCAAAGTTCATTCCTTTGGGACTTCCGCTCTTTGAACAAGGTGGCGTAAGTTCTAACGATGGCATATCTATCACGCCACTTGTTTCTAATTTGACTCAACTAAAAAATCGCGACGTTAAAGCCTTGGTTGAAGCCTTAATCGTAAAATTAGATTTGAGGGAACACAGCATTTCAACAGAATTCTTTTGGTCAAAATGGAACGAACTCCGTTTCCTCATTGAAACCTTGCCACAAGCTAAAAAAAAGATTTCCATATCATTGGGAGATGCAAGATATCTACCGCTAGATGATAACGTTATCGATTTCGTTCTTACTTCTCCACCTTACATTAATGTGTTCAATTACCATCACAATTACCGCGCTTCGGTTGAGATGCTGGGGTGGAAGCCGCTCGTATCAGCAAAATCTGAAATTGGAGCAAACCGCAAGTTCCGGCAGAATCGGTTTCTAACGATTATACAATACTGCATTGATATGAGTTTATCACTATCTGAACTGGTAAGGGTTTGTCGCGATACCGCAAGAGTGGTATTTGTTGTAGGTAGAGAGTCAAACGTTCACAAAACCGCCTTTTTCAACGGTGCTATTTTACGTCAACTTGCCGAAGATGTTGTTGGTATCCGAACGACTCTACAACAAGAACGCAAATTCCAGAACAAATTCGGTAATACTATCAAAGAGGATATACTACACTTCATTCCTAGAGGCGTACCCGTCCCTAGCTCCGCTCTTATTATTAGTCGTGCCCGGAAAATTGGGGAAGAAGTGCTCTCGATTGCACGGCAAACAGTACCAACAGATAGGCGAAAGTATCTCGAAGATGCAATCTCACGCGTACAGGATATAGACCCTTCGCCGCAATTTGTACCGTCACAGGCAAAAGAATCATGGCATTACCAACACCGCATTTATGGTAGATAATATAAATAAGTGAACGTTATTTAGAAATGTGTTACGATATAAGCATTATGAGATATTCACCCGATTTACGCAAACGCGTCCTTGATTTCATACAAGCCGGCGGCAGCAAAACAGAAGCCGCTAAACGGTTTAACGTCGGACGAACCACTATCTATAAGTGGCTAAACGCCCCAGATCCATTCGCTTATCAAAGACCCGGTCCCCGAGGGCCCCGATCTATTGATTATGATGCGCTGAAACAACATATTGCTGATTTTCCAGACCAGACCCTCAAAGAACGCGCTGTTCATTTTGGGGTGTCGACCTTCTGTATAGGGTATAGCCTGAAACGGCTAGGATACACGCGAAAAAAAAGACGCTCGGTTATAAGGAGCGGTGTGATGAAAAACGACAGGTGTATCGTCAACAACTTGAACAAGTCAAAGTCGCTGGTAAATCCGTAGTTTATGCCGACGAGAGTGGCTTTCGAGACGACGGTTATAGACGGTATGGCTATGCGCCTATAGGCACACCCGTGTTTGACCTTATATCCAGCCAACGCACTCGGACCACCACACTCATTGCCGCACGTTTTGAAGATACCTTCACTGCGGCACGGTTATTTGAAGGGAGTTGCAAAGCCTACGATTTCAATGATTGGTTAGCCGAGCAGTTATGTCCACGCTTGACTTCAAAACACGTGGTAATCCTTGATAATGCACGACTTCACAAAACGCCAAAGACCCGACAGTTAATAGAGGCTTCAGGGGCGAGTCTGATGTTTTTACCCCCTTATTCCCCGGATTATAATCCGATTGAACACGATTTTGCTAATATAAAGCGAATCCAACAATATCAAACAGAAATGTCTATTGAGGATATTATTCAAATGTATCAGTAATTCTATCATCTACCATAGATAAGCTTAACGCACTGCTTAATAACAACAAACTCCCTATCAACGACAAGGAAAGGATAGGTCATGCAATAAAAAAATATCACGAATGGATACAGGCCATGACTGACACCGAAGGAGGGCAATCAGTTGTTATTAACCGCTTGGTTTCCTTGCTTTCCGAATACAAACAGTTCATAGATCTCGAAACTATATTCGATAGTGAGAGCGATTTTCTATATCGGCAAAAAGGACAATTGAAGCTTGATAATACGGTAACTGAGATGGTTGGCATTCTATCTTACCAAGGTTTTCGGTCATGAACGTCATGCTGTCAATTACTATGCCCGGGTGGTTGATATCCGTAAAGTTTACCGTTGGGAACTGTTTCAGGACAATCCCCCTGAAAAACGTAATCGCCGGTATTACCAACTTTTTCTGCAACCGTTACGGCGACTTCCCAAACCGATCTTGAGTCGGCGCTTTCGGAATATTATCTTCATTCCTACTACTTGGCATAAGTTTATCAACGCCGTTGAAATCAATGACCTGTACGATGAAAGTCCCTTGGAAGATCGACTATGGGCAGAATTTAAGCGATTACAACTCTTAGCTGAACGCCAAGAGTTAATTGAAGCTAAGGAACAAAATTACTTCTTAGACTTTGCGATCTATTGTGCCAAGGGGAATATTGACATAGAAACTGATGGTGATAGTTGGCACGCTAGTCGTGAACGTGCTGCTGAAGACAATGTGCGTGATAACAACATAAAGACAGCTGGCTGGAAAGTCCTGCGCTTCAATGGGGTACAAATTCGAGAGCAAATGCAAGAATATTGTCTACCTACCATTGAGGAAAATATCAACCAACTGGGTGGAGTAGACGAAGGTGGGACTATCCCACGAGTAATTGGCTCAAACCAGTTAACACTATTTGATGAGTAAAAAAATCCAATTTGCTTTAAGGTTTTAACTCTCCGTTGTGATTGACAAAGGCAACAAAAGAACAACAAGGAACCCATACATGTCAAAACTAAATATCGCACTGGTCGGCGCAGGCAGACGCGGTGGGGGTGCGCACCTTCCGGTGATTGCCAAATTGAAAGATACCTACAACCTCGTCGCAATCTGTGATATAGACCAAGCGGTCGCTAGACAGTACGCTGAACAGTACGGTGCGAACCCTTATACTAACGTCCGGGATTTGGTGGCACATGAAAAACTGGATGTCGTGGACATCACCGTGCCCGGAATCGCCCATCACGCCATCGCCTGCTTCATGGCAGATGCCGGCGTGAACATCATCGTCGAGACACCAATCGCTGTGACATTACCGACAACGGATCTTATGATCGAAGCGGCAAAGAAAAACAACATCAAACTGGAAGTGGCAGAAAACTACTATCGTGCGCCGCGAGAACGCTTTCTATCCGCTGTGATTGACTCAGGCGCAATAGGCGGAGTGGGGCGAATCTACCGCATCTTCTACGAAGGTGGCTATCACGGCATGAGTATGCTTCGGCTACGCGCGAACGGAGAACCGCAGTCAATCCTCGGCATCACCCAATCCACCCCCGTCATCCCAATCATCGATCGCATGAAACGGCACCACACAAGCGACAACTGGACGTTCGGATTCCTAGAGTTTGACAACAACGCAACCGCCCTGATGGTCTATTCTAACGTCATTCATGCTCGCTCACTGGGACGCGGGCAAGGTGGTATCTCGCAGATTGATGGCAGCAAGGGAACAATTGTCGGCGAGGAGGTTCACGTCGTCCCGCCCGAAGATCTGGAGAACGGTGCGAAAAGTATCGGTTATCAGCCGAAACGCACGACAATTGACGTGGACGGGACTGAGGTGATTGAGAAGATCGAACTGGAACTTCCGGACCAACTGATTACATGGGAAAACCCGCTAAGGAACTACTCACTCACGGAAGGACAGATCCCAGTCGCTGATGAACTGTTAAGCCTTGCGAATGCGGTACTCCACGATATCGAGCCGGAGTACGGCGCACAGCTTGGACGGCAAGATCAGGAAATGAACATCGCCATGAGCGAATCCGCCAAACAGAGTCGAACCACCCTGACCTTCCCGCTGACCGATCTCACCGAAACCGAGCGCGACATGCACAACAGCTATGAGCAACAGCACGGGCATCCGATTGATGATGTCGAAGCTGGCATTGATACCTTCTTCCCGCGTCGCTAGTATTCCGCCGATACTAAAGAGCTAAAGCGCGCTTCATCCCATTCAGCACCCCACCCTGGCGCATCTGGAGGAGATAGGTGCCCATCCGAGACCAACGGCGCATTCAGCAGACCCCACTCCTGCCCCTGTTGGCGGTTGCCATCGGAAGCAGCGGAAAAGGATTCGTAGAAATCCGTGTTATCAATACAGCAGCCCAAGTGTGCATGGAGAAGTCCAAATAATCCACCCTGCCCGTTGAGCTCCACATTCGTCCCATACAGTTCAGCAAAGTGAGCCAACTTCAGTACCTGAGTAGTACCGTGCCGGGCATTGACACGGAGCCGATCTGTCGCCCCGTGGATGAGCCACTGTGAGGACAGTCCAATATCGTGCATCAACATCTCCGTCGCCATAACAGGAATCGTTAGCTCCCGGCACAGCTCTTGGTAGAGATTCATCTTCTGTTCGTGGAAAGGCTCCTCTAACCAGACAAAATCCAACTCCTCCATGACATGCCCCACCTCAATTGCTTCACGCAAGGTATAAGAGCACACCGGATCATGGAGCAATACATAGTCAGGTCCGACAGCACCACGCACCTCACGTAAAATCGGGATATCCGCTTTGCCGCCCTTGTAGGAGTGGAATTTGTAGGCGTTGATCCCTATTTCTCGTCCTGCCTCAATCGCTTGCAGATAATCCGCTACCGTCCCATCCCCGCCCGTCAGGTAGACCGGAAATTGCTCGCGCACCCGACCTACCAAGGCGTAGACAGGAAGTCCTGCGGCTTTGCCGGCAATGTCCCAGAGACAGTTGTCAAAATCGCCAAACCAACCGGGAGGTTGGTAAACCCAGCGCGTTCCCTTGTGCAGCATCTGGTATAGTTTTTCCCGATCCAGCGGGCCCTCGCCCAGCACCTGTGCCCGCAAAATTGCCGCTTGTGCAGGGGACATCCCAGTGGTACACCTGCCTGTGATGCCGGCATCGGTTTCTACTTCAATAAAACCCTGTTGTGCCGGCTGATCGCTCGGTAGCCCTTTGTGAGTGTACTGAGTGCGGCGCAAATTCGGAACTTGCACCAACTTATGTCCACCACCCTTGCGGTCTGGATGCTCAAGGATGTAGAGTTTTACAGCTGTGATTTTCATACGGTTTCTCCATCAAATCATTTCACGGGTATTTCCCTACAAAAAATGGTCAAAACAAAGTAAGGTGTCCGAATAGTGTAGCCGATTGCCCAATTTGGATCAACATCAAAAAACCGACCTTTGAGCACAAATCAGCATATTTTCCACTTGACGCACTCACCAATTTCTGCGAAGATAGAATAACATCCAAAATCTCTGTTAATAAAATATAACGAAACTTACCTCAGATAATTGGAGATACGCCCAGTTAGGGCGAAAGTCCATTTATCATATCACCACCATTTAGGAGGAGTAGTCATGAAAACTGAATTTCACGGTATATTTCCTGCGATCATTACGCCAATGACGCCTGAAGGGAAGTTAAATGAGGTCGCTTTTCGTAAAGTCATCGAATTCAACATCCAAGCGGGTGTCCACGGCTTCTGGGTAGCTGGAGGTACTGGAGAAAGTGTTCTGCTGGACGACGAAGAGAACAACCGGATCGCGGAGGTTATTGCAGACCAATCCAACGGCAGAATAAAAAACATCATGCACGTCGGTGCGCCAACAACCGCGCGGGCTGCCAAGATGGCAGAACATGCCGCCAAGGCTGGTGTTGAGTCAATCTGCTGTGTACCACCCTTCTTCTATGGGCGTGACGACGCGGAGATTGTAGAGCACTACCGAATCGTTGGGGCTGCGGCTGACCTACCCCTGTTTGTCTACAATTTACCGGGTGCCACCGGTGTTGAAATTACCCCTGCCTTGATGCGGAAAATTCAGGACGGTGTGCCCCAGTTGGCTGGACTAAAGCATTCTGCGGTAACATTCGGTAATGTCCGCGCCTTTGCCAAGATGGGACTCTTCTGCCTAATTGGAAACAGCCGATTAATGCTGCCTGCCCTGACAATCGGTGCCACAGGCTGCGTGGACGGTCCCCCAAATATGGCTCCCGAACTTTGGGTGGAGATTTGGAACGCCTACCAAGCTGGAGATTTGAAGCGGGCGGAGGCTGCCCAAGATAGGGCTTGTGAGGCAGCGGACAGAGTCCTTGGGTGTGGCGGTGGATTCCATGGTCTCCTCAAGGCAACCCTCAGTGAACGACTCGGGATTGATTGCGGTCATCCCAGACCCCCCGGATCTCCTTTGACCGTTGACCAACTGACAGCGTTGAGGAAATGTGTCGCTGAACTTGAGTTGACCAACGTCACCATTTCTTAATAAAATTGTCCCTTGTGCACAGAATAGTGGAGCCCGTGGCTAGCCGGTTCTTTTTTTAGCGATCGCCGATAAACAGCTCTTGAGAGCATCAAGGACTGGTTGCAGGGCATAGCGGCACTACTCTACTTTGCTCTTCCAGACCTATTTGACAGGAGAAAAACAATGAAGGTCAATCCACAACAACTGCGAGATGACGGTTATATCATCCTGCGGGAGGTTATCCCTCCGGAACAGTTGGACGATGTACGCGCCAGCTTTGAAGTGCTTGTTGAACGTCAAAAGGAGATATGGGCACAGCAAAGCAATCCGAGTGTGTGGGAAACCAGCGCGCAACCACGGCTGGCGCATTTCGAGAACCTCATTGACGAGGAAACCGCCAACACTGTTGAGACTTGGATGCACGAAAACGCCTTGGGTGTAGGTCGTCAACTGTTGAGCGTCCCCGAGCACACAGGAATTGCCGGAATGATGTTGATGTGCAGCCCACAGCGTGACCACGGTCCAGCCCACTGGCATCGTGACGTTCATCCCATCGACATGGCACCTATGGCAAGCCTGCAAGCGGACTTCTTGGAGAACGGGCCCAAGTATCTCCAGTGGAACATTTCGCTCTACGACGATGATGTGCTTTGGGTGGTGCCCGGTAGCCACCGTCGTCTCAACACCGAAGCGGAAAACCGCCAACTGCTCAAAAATCCTCGCGTCCCTTTGCCGGGCGGCATCCCTGTTGAACTGAAAGGCGGCGATGGGGTCGTGTATTCTAACTACATCTTGCATTGGGGCAGCAACTACAGCACCAAGCTGCGCCGAGCAATCCACGGGGGCCACACGATTTTCCCGTATTATCCAGACTTAAGCTTCACGCAGTTCCTTTCCCCGGCGGCGCGACAGATCTTCGAGGACTGGACGCGGGAAAGCAACCGGATGCAGGACCTCACGGAAGCAGCGTTGCGCGCGGTTCTGAAAAAAGATGCCGAAGCATACTGTGAGGCGGTTGAAGCACTCCAGCCCGGCGCAGGTGAGAAGGGGAAGATGGTGCTAGCGATATACCTCTCCAAGGCAGCCTATCATATCCACATCTTGAAAAGTCCCGACCTTGACAAGCTACCCCCGGAGGTTCGCAGACGTGCTTCCAGTCCACATTCGATAAGCATCAACTGGGGTCCACAATTCGCCGATCGTTTTTCAAAGGAGGAGGCAGATCTCCTCTGGCAACGGTTCGAGATGCTCGATGCCAAACTTCAAGCGGAAGAGGAGCTTTTCGTGCCCGGTTTCCAGTCGGGCCCGATGCGGTACTTTTTTGAAGAGGAACCCAGTAATTTTGAAGTCGAAGACTTCATCGCTAGCTGGTAATTAACGGCAAGGAGGATTAACCACGATTCGATTTAAGACGTTCAGATACAGTCTAGGGATTTTGATTATAAGCACTGTGCTCTGTGGTTTTTGGCAGCGTGCCACCGCCCAAGTTGTGGAGATCCCTGATCCTAATTTGGAGCGTGCTATCCGTGAGGACTTGGGGTTGTCATCTGGAGTGCCGATTACCCAGCAGGAGATGTTACAATTAATAGGGCTTGCTGACAGGCATGCCGAAATAGAGGATCTTACCGGGTTGGAATATGCGATTCATGTGAGAGAGCTATTCCTCGAACACAATCAAATCCGAGACATCACTCCATTGAGGGGGCTGACAAACTTGCAGGTTCTATACCTTTCAGGCAATCCAATTTCCGATTTGTCCCCCTTGTCCGAGATCACTTCACTCCAACGCCTCGACCTTGCCCGCATACCGATAGAAGACCTTTCAATCCTTTCAAACCTCACACAGTTAGAAGCGTTAGGGCTTATGCTGTGTGGGATAATAGATATTACGCCACTTGCGAACCTGACAAAGCTGAGATTTCTTGATTTAGCTGAGAATCAGATTGTGGATATAGGTCCCCTTGCCAATTTATGGTGAATTAGACAAATAAGTGGACATTTCCCAAAGTCCCCCTGATAAGGGGGATTTAGGGGGTTATTTGTGGGTACAGATTGCCTAATCTGTACATGTGCATCGGCAGTGTCTAAGTAATTCTAAAATCTACCATAACTGCACTAGGAGAACTGAGAATCCACAAGAATCTGATTGTCGATTTTAGTCCAATTCAAGGGATATCGTTTAACGTGCTTCGATACGATCAGGAGTGTCTACTCCCCGATCCTCCGATTCAAGACCGCATCGAGCAGCAGACCTTTCCGTCTGTTATGACAGGCTGGCATCACTCAGTCTCCGGTCTGCCTGAATTATCTTATGAAGAGCTTGTATCCTATCACGATCTTTTTTGGGGTCACGGACCTTTTGACCTCCGTTTCGACCTGCAGCCGCCGTGGGATCGACTGGTAGGTGAGGTAGACCGTGCAATAGCCAAGCGGAACGAACTGCTTGCCAGAAATCCCAGTATGCTTTTCCTCGCTGAGATCCGTGTAAGAAATGCTCATTTAGATGTTCACTATCCCGAACATTGGTTCGGATGGTTAAGAGACGCAGATGGGAATCTTCTGCGGGAGAAACCGCGCAGTCCTACAAGTAATGTGTACGCTATTGATTTAAGGCTTGAAGAAGTCCAAGATCTCATTGTTGCACGGGCGATCTCTGTTTCAAGATGTGGATTATACGACGGCATCATGTTTGATGGATGGGGCGACGGTGGAAGGAGTATTATCGGTGTGGATCAGAATGGAACTAGACTCGTCTATGACTCCATTTCCGGAAGTGAGAGTCTCTCAATGCTCGAACGAATTCGTGAGGGAGTCCCTGAAGATTTTCTGATACTGGTCAATAGTAATTGGGATAAAATTCCACTTTCAATTCCTCACATCAACGGCGGTATGATGGAAACGAGTCGTGACCTCGACAGCGGTTATAGCAACGACCGTCTTGCCGAGATTGAGGATAGCCTCATCTGGTTTGAAGAAAACGCCAGAGAACCGAAAATTAATTGCTTAGAGAGCGAGGGGATTCCCACTGAGCCGGCAAATGGCCCAACGAATCGTCGTTTCATGCGCTTGTTCACGACCATGAGCCTTACGCTTTCCGATGGATACACGTTGTATACGACAGGAACCTATTATCAAGATCATATCTGGCATCCCTTCTGGGATGCGGATCTCGGGCGACCTGTTGGACCCACAGCGCAGCGCTATCAAGAAGATATTGAGAGCTTGTATATCAGGGAGTTCACCAACGGCTGGGCGGTTTATAACCGGAGTGGGCAAGCCCAAAGCATCACATTGCCGTCATCTGCGACCTCTGTATCCGATAGGGGAAGCACCGCTGCATCCATCACCCACTTGCTACCCGACCTTGACGGTGAAATCTATCTCAAAGCCAAAAACCCCGCCGATGTCAACGGCGATTGGGTCGTCAACATATTAGATTTGGTTCAGGTTGCCAACAGTTTTGGTAAATCCTCTCCGGACCTCAATGGTGATGGGGTGGTTAATATTCTGGATTTGGTGTTTGTCGCTAAACACCTTTCAGCGGAGGAATAAGGAGGCGATGATTATCACACGGACACCATTACGGATCGTTTCTGTTTGGCGGCGGCACCGATTTGCCAGAGTTCTCACGGAAATACGGGGGCTGTGTGGTGAGTATGGCGATAGACCGCTATATCTATGTTGGGTTCCGCAAACGCTCAGACACACTGATAACGATCGACACGCCTTTTGGTCATGAATCGTGTGAAAACTAGTGGAATCGATCCATATCTCACGGAAACAGCACCCGTCCTCCGCTAGCGATGACGGTCGTGCCGGTCATGTAGCTGGCATCTTCACTGAGCAGGAACGCTATAACATTTGCCATCTCTTCGGGCGTACCCAAACGTTGCAACGGCGTGGTTGAGCGCAGATGTTCCAGCATTTCCGGCGAGATCTCGTGGATCATATCCGTCTCAATGGCACCGGGAGCGAGTGAGTTAATCCGGATGTTATGCAAGGCTAACGGGTCGCAAGCAGACTTCGTGAAAGAAATTACACCCGCCTTTGCCGCTGCATAGGCGAACTGACTAGGACGTGGAGCCAACGCTGCGATTGATGAAACATTAACAATTCGTCCAAACTTTCGCTCTACCATCCCGCCTTTGACCGCCCAGATGACGTTGAAGGGACCCGTCAGATTAATCGCAATAATCCGATCCCAGTGTTCGGGCGTAAGTTGATCAAAATCCATATTGCCGACATCGCCGGCGTTATTCACAAGCAGCTCAATGGGACCGAGTGCCGCCACAGCCTGCGCCACCATTTCGTCCACCGCGGCACGGTCTGCAATGTCAGCCTGAAGGGCAACTGCCCGTCGTCCAAGCGCACGAATCTCCTCGCAAACCGCCTCTGCCGGCTTCGCCGATCTCACATAATGCACCGCAACATCAGCACCCTCGCCGGCTAGCTTTATCGCCGTTGCCCTGCCGATGCCACGACTCGCACCCGTCACCAGCGCAACTCTTCCCTCAAATCTCATACGGTAACCTCCTTCTGAAAATTCCCAAATGTACTAACCACATCTCGTTCCTTACTAAGGTCACAACAACTAAAGAACCACTGGTGCTAGTATAATTTATGGGTCATGAGTCGTTTTCCTCACTAGTATCGTTAATCGGGGTGACAAACCATCTCAATTAACGGGAGGAAAGCGAAACTCATGACCACGATAGATTTTATCACAGACTTGTTCTGTTGTGTAGATGATAAACTGACACAAGACAATATAAATCACAAGCATACTCAAGCCAAACTGTATCCGTCTGAAGTTATTACGCTTGCGTTGCTTTTTTCGCTCAAAGGGGTAGGCAATCGTGCCTTTTATCGGTGGATAGAAAGCAATTACACCGGGTTGTTCCCGCATTTACCAAAACGGACTCGCTTGTTCCGGCTTTTCAACAGCCATAGGCATCTGACCGATATTTTCATGGCAACCCCGTCACTGATTGGCGTGATTGACACTTATGGTATTGAGTTGATTCACCCCCGTCGAGAAGGTCGGTCTGAGCGACAAATCGGCAAAAAAGGTATATCCAACCAACGATGGATTGTCGGAGGCAAACTGTGCATATTGGTCAACCATCTGGGGGAGATTGTCGATTGGGAGTGTGACACTGCCAATGTCTATGATGGTAGTCAGTTCCAACACATAGTTGAAGGCGTCAGTGACCAGATGGTTGTCTTTGCTGATGAAGGGTTTACCAAAGTGGACTGGTTCCCTGACAACTTGCGTATCTGCAAACGCGGACAGTGGAACGACAGGATGGTGATAGAGACTATTTTATCTATGTTGACCCGCGTCTGCCATTTGAAGAAAGTCGGGCATCGGTGTTGGGACTATTTCAAGACACGACTTGCTTTCACAATGGCGATGTTTAATTTGCTAGTGCAATGGGACGGATTACCCGTTGATGACGATGGATTTGTCCCTTTATCTATTGCACAATTTGCTCTCTAAACTAGCACCAAAGGTTAAAGATAAAGTGTTCATCCCGCAAATTAGAGCTACAACTCCAAAATCGTACAAAGAGCCCTCTCTATTTCTGCAAGATAGCGGGTGTCCAAGTGCCCGAGTATTCTGACGATTCGACGTTTATCTACCACTCGAATCTGTTCACAGAGAAGTACAGAATCTTAACTCAAGCCGCCTGCCCCTGCGGGCACGAAGGCATGAGAGGGCAAGAGTACCTGTCGAATTTTTGCCGTAAAGGGTGCGATAATCGTATGAGGGCTCACTGTATTCGCGCGATCTGTTTGCAGTATGACCGCAGGCCTTACGCCGGCTTGTTCTGTGCCAATGACCGGATTCAAGTCACACAAGACCACATCTCCACGACTGATTGTTACCATTGGACTTCCCCACGTGCCAAACGATTCTCGTAGTCTTCTAGGTTAGACAAGTAGTCAGCAAAGTCCAATTCGGCAGTTTCTAAGACTTCAGCAAAGTGTATCCATAACTGCCAGCGCGTGCTATCATGCTTCGTCAACAGGAAGTCTACAAAATCACTAACTTCATGGACGAGGGATTCCGGGAGTTGTTGAATCTTAGCGATAGTAGCTTCGTGAACTGTCATTATTTATCTCCTTTGTGTATACGATCTTGAACAAGCGGGACTATTTAATCCCTTTAATCGCAGCTTTGACCCATTGCAGGTTACGCTTGGGCATGATCCCGTAGTTGTAGAAAGATACAGCACGGACGCCGAGCGCTGCTACCGCTTCGGCATTCGCAGCGAGTGTCTCAGCGTTTGGGCTGGCTGGCGGATAAGCACAAAGACCAACCCAGACCCGATCCACTTCTCCGTTCATCAGTGCCGCAGCGTTTTTTACAGATGTTTCAACGGATTCCCTCGATGGTGCGTAGCACAGAATCTCGAACCAATCCGCAATTTCCCGGACCCCCTCCGTGTTGAGACCTGAGTACCGTCGATCTCCCATCGCCATTGATGAGATTGAGGCTTTGGAAACGGATTTAATGTCTGCAATGAGCGAACTGACAACCGATTCGCGCATTTCGAGATACGCACGGGTTTCGGGGACTTTATCGCAAAACTCGTCAAACCCGATTTGAATCGGATTCCCGGACTCAAAACTGGCTGCCAACTCCAATCTCACGCCATCTGCAACAGCAGCAACATCAATTCCTTCTGCTATCCCACGCTTGCGACAACTTTCGCAGAAACACAACCCAAGCAGGAGTCGGTCCGTTTCTCCGAGCGGGATGCCAATCTTCTCGTGTCCGTGGTAGTGACGTCCTCCTTGATAATCACACGATTCCAACTCGACGGTAGCGAAATTGTAGTTCGTCGTCAAGTCCGTCACAAGTGCCCGCATATACTCACGTACATCTTCATTTGCGGGACAGAGCGCGTGCCAGCACGGGTTGCCAAATACATCTCGCTGCGCCACCTCTGGCTGATTTCGCCCAATCGTTGAGTTATGGAGGCACACCGTCCATGATGAGAGTTTCATGCCGTGCTGCTCGCAGCTGTCGGAAATGCTCCGTAGAGGATTCGTTTCTTCCGCGAGCGGCGACACAGGCGGTTCAATTCGGGTATTCCTATACAGCGATCGATCCGGCTGAAAATAGATCGCCGCCTGCGAGCTATAAAAGTTGTTATCCAAACGATGAACGCGCAAGTGATCAACGCTATGGTAACATGTCGCAACACTGAGCGTGTCCAAGCCAATCTCGTTCTTGAGGGTCGGAATTATCGAATCAGCACCCTCATCAACGACATCCCAAACGTATGCCCAGATACTCAAAATATCCATATTCATTTCCCTTTCCTATCCTCCATAAGCATATCCTGTTCATTGTGATGGAAATATTTCCAACTGCCCTTTCGCGGTCGGTACAAAGACCACACACGGTATAAGCATCTCTTGCATGGAGACACCACCATGCACATAACGTTTTGCAGAAAGAACCTGTGTACGCCCCGTCGCAAACCCATAATGCGACGTATCCCCGGCAGGTTGCAAGCCGATTTGGTCCGCACTGAAAAAGACAAAGTGCCCCAAATCTGTGTGCGTAGACAGGTTTGATAAACCGATGTAGCGTTGATGGCGCGACGCACCGGAGGGCATTTGAAGAACCTCCTTCGAAAAGTTCTGAGAATCTGTGGACTCAATGAAACCACGATCCGAAATCAGAAAGATGAGAGAGTCACTCGGAACCCGCTCAAGATACGGCTGGACCAAGAGTTCAAAGCTGACCTTAATCTCCTCATAAACCGTGGACAGGTTTTGTGTCGCCTGTTGAAGTTTCTGGTCAATGAACGTAAAATTGAAAACCTTGACAGGAACATCTTCCGCCTCAATGAGGGCAAGCATCTCCGCCTGATTGTTTCCACCATCGCTTATCCATCGGACGCCATGGACTCCACGTTTCTGAAAAGCGGATATCAGCGCATCCTCCCAATCGTTGTCCGCATCCCCGTTCGGAAATTCACCTGTAAAAATGGCGTATTTATTATACACCGTCGTCGAAGGTAGAATCGAAACCAACGGAAAAACACCGTCGAGGGCAAGCCGCCCTTGAAACGTACTCAACACCTTCGGTTTGATCGCTTCCCAAGTATCCCACCGCATCCCATCAAACATGAAAATGTAAGCCGATTGGGACTTTTCTCGGAGGTATTGCTGATAGCGGGGTAAAAAAAGCATCTCCAAGAAATCGACTGTTAGTAGTGGCTTATCTCTATTCGAGGCTATCCACGCAGGGAAGGAACTCCCAATCCGTCGGGCAAATTCTATGTTATATTCATCTATCAATCTCTTGACATGCCCCAAGACCTCCTCAATCAGAGTGACAGGCAAAAAATCACATTGGAAGTTAAGCTGCTCCAATTCAGCCGCCATCAACTCTAGCTTTGAGAGGTACACTTGATATCCCCAGCCCGTCGCATCCCCGATTTTATCGGGATTCAAGACCACCTGACTTTGTGCCTGACTCCGATCCCCTTCAGCCAGCCAACTCTTGCGTTCTACCTTTGCAATTAACTGATTCAACGCAACCAGATCGGTAAATGCCCGGAACGCATCTTTAATCCGTAAGTAGTTTGCGGTACTCGCCTGAAACAGATGTCGTCGCTGAATGTTTTCAATAATTTTGTGAATCTCATTTGCATCCAACGATTCAGGAAAACGACAGAGCTGCGTGGCAAGCAAACGCAGTGCCTCACGCACCGGAACGCAAAAGAGGATCTCTTTTTTTACATATTCTATCGTCTTGCTCAAATTAGAAGCATCAAGCCCGACCCACTGCTGGAAGAGTTCCAGCCGCTGTTGATCTTGAGTCAACCAGGTTTCTGTCTGTCTAATCTGGTCCATGACTCGTTCAGGATCGCTCCGGATGAGTTGAGGGCAAGCTCTCCATACCTCCTCCGGCGGGGTATTCCCGTACTTTTTCCAAATCGTATCCCCAAAGAGTTCTGGAAGGAAAAGATCATAATCCTCATTATGCTGTGCCAATGAATACGAAGTCCAGAGAAAATGGACAAAATCTGCATCCCCCTCCAACTTGTCCATCAGAGGCAGCGCCGCCCGAACCTTGAGACTTAACGACTGAAACAATCGAGGGTATTTCTCGCCCCACGCAATTAAATCTGTATCTCTCTCCATCCGTTGCCATATCTCTATCGCTTCCCGGACCGATAGGTTGGCTCGCAAATCGATATCCAATTGCGTAGAAAGCAGGAGATTCGTCGCTTCAGCGGGTGTCATGGAACGGGGATAGTTTAGGCGGTATGCCTGAAGCCGTTCAAAAAGCGTCCAGAAATCCTCACCGCATAATTGGTTGACTGAGTGGGTCCAACCGTATCCCGGCTGGGCAAATTCCAGAATAGATTGCGGCGTCATCTCGACGGATTGACTCCGCACAATGTAGTCAAGAATCTGGAGATTTGTCTCATGCGATTGACGAGAAACAATACACGCAGCAAATGCTTCCGTGTTATCTTTGTAACACTCCAACCTTTGCCGTATCTGCAGATCGCCCTCGAAAAAGATGACTTCGTATTTTCGATCAAAGAGTTTGAAAAAATGGAGGTTGGGGAAGATACACGACGTATCATGGACAAAGAGCCAAGACTCCGTGGCAGGGACGGAATCTGTCAAATAATTCTCAATCCAAGAACTGTCAATCCAATCTTCTGATCTGTTAGTGGACATGATTTCGATACGCCTCGGTGGGAGTTGTGTAAAAGCCAAGATACACTTCGCATATTTTACTTGGTTGTAGAAGGACTGTCAAGACGATTCAAAAGGAAGAGCGAGTTTAATCAAATCCAAGAGAGACAACAAAAATAGGACTTGACATCTAACTAGAAACAAGCCCAATGCTTTAGCTTTGGTTCCAACTCCCGTTATCTCGTACATTTGGCAAAAAAAAGGATTGATTTTTGCCATACACTGTGTTATGATAATTGTTAATCGCCTTAGTGGGAGAATACGACCCTCCGAGCCTTTGGAGGTCTTCCACACTCCAGTCGCATGGAGAACAACGGGGCGTTTCGGGCGATAACCAAGCCCATAAAAACAATACTCGCCGGGGGACACTCGGAGAGTCTAAACGCCTGTGGAGAGGCGGTAAGCCCACAGCATTTGTGGTACGTCTCGTCGAAGCAGGAAGTCAGCATTCCGATCTTATCGGAAGTAAGTCTGGGAATCCCAATGCTTTTAGCTTTGGAAGCATGTCAACAAATAAATTCTTTGTAGTAGAATGCTAATAACACGGATCTGAGACAGGCGCACCGATTCGGCTAAAAGACGATGCGGTCTGTATCTCGCTGATTCGTTCGGTTTTAGAATTGCAAAGACATTTACAAATCAAACCCTCCACAATCGAAAGGGAGAACGATGGCGCCAGAACAACAAGGAAGAAGAGATCTGATCGAATATCCGCTAGAAGACAATGTTCGATTGGAAGTCTACTGGCGGGATGACCGTGCAGGGTATGGCCCCGCAGCATCTGTCTTCGCCTATGACCAAGAGATCTTGCGGCTTGACTGCTTTGGCGAGGCAAAAAAACAAGGCGGAACGGGACACTGCCACATCAATCTGAAACAGAATAGAGCACGGCAGTGGATGTACCCCGCCGGGCCTGTCAGCACCCATGTCGAACAAGCGATGCACGATCTTAAGTACAATCTCGGTTTCTGTCTTGCGACAAACACCGATGAAAGGATCCAGCAGACAACAATCGATCCCGAAAAGCTAGAACAGGTTGCCGAACAGGCTGAAGCAAAGATGCTTGCATTTATGCATCAGCTTGATCTCGGATAAACCACAAAATTCACGACGGAAGGGACTGTCACCCTCGTGTGCGGTCCCTTCTTGTTACCCTCAGCTGCTAGCACACCAACGCGAAATAGCAACTTCGCGTTAACTTCCCTCCATCATAATGAGATATCTTCATTCAGAAACGGCATCATCCCAGCTTTTGTGTACCCCCTCCTTGAAAAGGTTTCAAACCCTCGAATAAACTGATGAAATTCATTTATAACGCTCCTCCGATTACGCTGCAACGACTACTCATTTCTCTGTTTTGCATCACCGTACTTTGTTCACCTCGCCTTTGGGCTGCCCCCTATTGCCGGGATAGTGGCTTGGTAGACATACCAACGGGAAAGGTTATCGAACACGGGATATTTAACCTTGGAACCTATTTTGGCTTCCGTAACGAAGGCGAACTGCCACGCGACGAAGTTGCACTCCAACTCGATTTTGGGCTTTTCGATCGCATTGAGATCGGTTTGACAAGTGTTCGGCATAATCAACAGAGTTTTTTATTGGGAAATCTCAAAGTGCTTCTACTTCGCGAGGCTGGAATTGCCCCCAACATCGCAGTCGGGCTGGAAAATATTGGCGACAGTATTGAGAGCGGATTGAACGATATTGAGCGTTACGAGCGCGGATCGGCGTTTCTTGCGGTTAGCAAGCAGTTCGCTTTACCACGTATTCATCATATCACCGGACATATCGGTATCGGGAATCGCCGCTTTGTCGAAGAAATTGGTATGAGCCAAGTATTGCATGGGGTGTTCTTAGGTATCAGTAAAGATTTTCACCCCGCCTTCGCCAGAGGCAGTCTGACTCTCAGCGTTGAGGTGGATGGCAGGGGTGTTAATATGGGCATCCGCCACATCGCAGATAGCGGTTTGCAGGTCTACGTCGCTGCAGAGGGGTTGAACGCACCGGCGACCGACGGAAAGGAAATTCGATATTTGGCTGGCGTTTCTTGGACGAACCGTGCATTGATGAAACGGGTCAAGGAAGTTAAAGAATTAGCAAAACAAGCGGCACGGCTTGCAAGTCAATCGAAGAAGGCAACCAAAGAAAGCAACAAATAACACCAATGAGTATGGAAAGGAAGGGCGAGTTATGCTGACGAATTATATCCAAGCAGCGATGCATAAAGCACATTATGAAATATTACCTGATGGAGAAGGCTACTTTGGGAGTATCACTGACCTTCAGGGAATTTGGGCGAATGCGGATACGCTGGAGGCTTGTAGAGAGGAATTACGAGAAGCCCTAGAAGAATGGATCTTAATAGGCTTAAAGATGGGACACCCCATCCCACAGATTGATGGCATTGAACTGAATGTTAAAAAGGACGCCGCCTAATGCCAACATTTAGATTGATAAAGGCACCGAAAAGATATCATGTACCGAAAATATCAGATGGCACGGATCATCGAAGTCGCATCCCTAATCCACAAAGAACCGCGTCGGTGGACACGGCCTCGGTTGGCAGCACACCTTAGAGTTGATAAAGGGACCATCCAGCGTTATATTGATTTGTTGCGTGATATGGGAATCGAGATTGTTCCGCGTGGCAAACAGGGATATGAAATGGTATCCGACTTTTTCCTCCCTGCTCTTAACCTTAACTTTGAGGAGGCACTTGCACTCGTTACAGCAGCCCGTTTTTATCAGGCAGCGGAGGGAAAGCAGGCGATAGAGGTTCTCAATGGTGCTATCCATAAAATTACTTCTGATTTACCGAAACGAACAAACGAAACCTTAAACCAAATTGCTCCCCAGATTGAAGTCCCGCATCAACAGGTCAGCCAAATTGATGAAGCAGAATCGCATAAAGAGAGGCTATACGAAGCGATTCGGGAACGGCGCAAGGTGAACATGGCATATAAACCTTTGGTGCTAGTTTAGAGAGCAAATTGTGCAATAGATAAAGGGACAAATCCATCGTCATCAACGGGTAATCCGTCCCATTGCACTAGCAAATTAAACATCGCCATTGTGAAAGCAAGTCGTGTCTTGAAATAGTCCCAACACCGATGCCCGACTTTCTTCAAATGGCAGACGCGGGTCAACATAGATAAAATAGTCTCTATCACCATCCTGTCGTTCCACTGTCCGCGTTTGCAGATACGCAAGTTGTCAGGGAACCAGTCCACTTTGGTAAACCCTTCATCAGCAAAGACAACCATCTGGTCACTGACGCCTTCAACTATGTGTTGGAACTGACTACCATCATAGACATTGGCAGTGTCACACTCCCAATCGACAATCTCCCCCAGATGGTTGACCAATATGCACAGTTTGCCTCCGACAATCCATCGTTGGTTGGATATACCTTTTTTGCCGATTTGTCGCTCAGACCGACCTTCTCGACGGGGGTGAATCAACTCAATACCATAAGTGTCAATCACGCCAATCAGTGACGGGGTTGCCATGAAAATATCGGTCAGATGCCTATGGCTGTTGAAAAGCCGGAACAAGCGAGTCCGTTTTGGTAAATGCGGGAACAACCCGGTGTAATTGCTTTCTATCCACCGATAAAAGGCACGATTGCCTACCCCTTTGAGCGAAAAAAGCAACGCAAGCGTAATAACTTCAGACGGATACAGTTTGGCTTGAGTATGCTTGTGATTTATATTGTCTTGTGTCAGTTTATCATCTACACAACAGAACAAGTCTGTGATAAAATCTATCGTGGTCATGAGTTTCGCTTTCCTCCCGTTAATTGAGATGGTTTGTTACCCCGATTAACGATACTAGTGAGGAAAACGACTCATGACCCATAAATTATACTAGCACCAGTGGTTGATAAACTCAGTATCATGAAAAACGTCTGATACCGTATTTGCTTTGTGTGGACAGATACCGGACCAGTTGAAGTTGAAATTGTAGATTATCACTAAACCTGTATCAGGGAGAAACAAAATGATTCGTATACCAACTAACCGTCCTCCGACCCATCCGGGTGAAATGCTTTTAGAGGAATTTTTGCGTCCAATGGATATCAGTCAGCGGAAACTCGCAATGGCAATTCATGTGTCATACCGGAGTGTTAATAAACTTGTGAATAAACACCGGGGAGTAACACCCCGTATCGCACTTCGTTTAGCGAAATTCTTTGGGGTTTCGCCAAGTTTTTGGATGAACCTCCAACTCCGGTGGGATTTGTATCATGCTAGTCAGAAAGAGACTGCTAATCTAGAGGCGATTCAACCTTACACCGCTCCCTAGAAAGGCGAAGCACCGCAAAGCTATATCGGTGTAGATTTGCAATGCAAACCGAAAATAGTCAATCGCCTAACCCTCCGCAAAGCGCGCGGGTGAAAAAATCTCCATTGACCTGTCCCAATGCCCATCTACTATCAGCTCTTTGATAATCTTTGCCGTTATCGGACTACCTGTGATGCCCATCGTAAAGTGCCCCGCCGCAACCGAGACATTTTCCCATTTGGGAAGTGCCCCAATCGCAGGAAGCCCATCCTCGCAGAAAGGACGAAAACCGGACCACATCCTTTCGACACGCCCCTCACTCAAGGCGGGAACGACCGCCGTCCCCCTTTCTAACAGATCTGCAATCGCTTCAGGGGTGTTGCGCTTATCGAAGCCGACATGTTCAACGGTCGCTCCGACATGAACCGAGCCATCCGCGCGGGGAACAAGTGCCCCTTTGCTGGAGTTGATGGGACGTTGAAGCAGACGCGGAATAGTTGCAATCGCTAACATCTGTCCACGCGCCGGGGTGATAGGGATGGTCATGTCCAACGCCTCACAGAAAACACGGCTCCACGCACCGGTTGCGATCACGAGATGTTCGGCGGAAATCTCCCCTTCATTTGTCTGAAGTGCCGAAAAGCGTCCGTTTGTTCGCCGCACACCGGTCGCAAGACATCCTTCAAGGAATCGGGCATTTTGGACGGTAGCACCTCTGGCGAGTGCGAGGACTAAGCGACCATTGTTGATGTACGCCTCATCATGGGAAAAGATACCACCACAAACCGCCGGTGCCAGTTCAGGTTCAAGAGAATGTATCTCCGCTGCGTCCAGCCGTGTTATCGCCATCCCAAAGGCTTCCCCGAATTTTTGAAACTGCGACAGCCGAGCAGTTTCCTCTTCCTCGTTCAGGGCAACCCTCAGAATCCCAGACGGGATATACTCAACACTAATACCCGTCTCCTCTTCAAGTTCCGGCACAAACGCAGGGAACATCTTCGTCGAAGCCAAGTGAAGTTCAAAAAGTGCACGTTCCTCCTCCGCCATGTGCAAGGGCACCAACAACCCCGCAGCTGCACTGGAGGCTTCTGCACCCACCTGCCCCTTTTCTACCACCACCACTTCAAGCCCCGCCTTTGAAAGCTCATAAGCAATGAAGCACCCAATAACCCCACCGCCGACCACAACTACATCTGCTGTTTGATCCATCTGCCTCTCCTTCCATTACAATAATTACCATCTACAGAATCTTACCATTTTATGATTATCCCACATTATGACGAACTTTTCAATGTTGAAAATGTTAGGCAACACTGACTCTGTGGGCAAAGCAAAACAGACTCACATCTCGGAAAATCGTGTATAGCAGAAGTTTCTTCTGGATCTTTATGCTATCTTGGCTTATAATATTAGAGAAATGACGTCAAGCAGGCTTAGTGCATCTAGAAATATGCAACTATGCAGATGAGCAAAGGATTGGGGCAAGGTCGAAATTGGCACGAATTTCCTCAACCAATACGCTTGACAGCCATTGGGGTGACATCTGCCGATGCATTACTGTTTTACGAATTGCTAAGTGTAACGGTTAAAGTCGATAGGAGGACATGAGAACCTTTGAATTCCTGTTCTCATTTTTCTCCAACGAAAATCATTCTCGATGGTGTTTCTTTGTGAGACCATAACGTAGCATCTCACAGCGTTTAAGTATCACGTCACTTTTAATGAAATGGCGTCAATAACAACTCAGAGACGACGATGTTATCTGACAGATGCCCGGCTTCTCAAGCCCCACGATGCGGAGAGCAGTAATGGCACACGCGGAATGTGGTGATACTATCAAGGGGTAAGCTATAAGATGGCACGGTGTCGATTCATCGATGAACTGCGAATCACTTGAATGTATAGTCGGTGAGGGGGAAGCCAACCTCCGTGTGCGAAGTCCAGAAACGTTTGCAAATTTTGAACAACATGTTTTGAGAGAGGAAATTTAGATGAATATTTATGTCGGTAATCTGTCGTATGATGCCACGGATGATCACTTGCGAGAGGCTTTTGAAGGCTACGGAACGGTCGACACTGCCAACGTCATTCGAGACCAGTATAGTGGCAGGTCAAGAGGGTTTGGATTCGTCGAAATGCCAGATCAAACTGAGGCGGGAGCGGCGATCGCCGGACTGGATGGACAGGAGATTGCTGGACGTCCTGTGAAAGTAAACGAGGCTCGGCCTCGTCCCCCACGTGGCGAGAGGCGTGGCGGCGGCGGCGGCAGACGCGACGATGATGACCGCGGTAGATGGTAAACACTATCTTTGCTTGATAATTTCACAGAAAGCATCGGGTGATATTATTTGTCCGGTGCTTTTTTTATTTATGGTAGATGATAGAATTACTGATACATTTGAATAATATCCTCAATAGACATTTCTGTTTGATATTGTTGGATTCGCTTTATATTAGCAAAATCGTGTTCAATCGGATTATAATCCGGGGAATAAGGGGGTAAAAACATCAGACTCGCCCCTGAAGCCTCTATTAACTGTCGGGTCTTTGGCGTTTTGTGAAGTCGTGCATTATCAAGGATTACCACGTGTTTTGAAGTCAAGCGTGGACATAACTGCTCGGCTAACCAATCATTGAAATCGTAGGCTTTGCAACTCCCTTCAAATAACCGTGCCGCAGTGAAGGTATCTTCAAAACGTGCGGCAATAAGTGTGGTGGTCCGAGTGCGTTGGCTGGATATAAGGTCAAACACGGGTGTGCCTATAGGCGCATAGCCATACCGTCTATAACCGTCGTCTCGAAAGCCACTCTCGTCGGCATAAACTACGGATTTACCAGCGACTTTGACTTGTTCAAGTTGTTGACGATACACTTGTCGTTTTTCATCACACCGCTCCTTATAACCGAGCGTCTTTTTTTTCGCGTGTATCCTAGCCGTTTCAGGCTATATCCTATACAGAAGGTCGACACCCCAAAATGAACAGCACGTTCTTTGAGGGTCTGGTCTGGAAAATCAGCAATATGTTGTTTCAGCGCATCATAATCAATAGATCGGGGCCCTCGGGGACCGGGTCTTTGATAAGCGAATGGATCTGGGGCGTTTAGCCACTTATAGATAGTGGTTCGTCCGACGTTAAACCGTTTAGCGGCTTCTGTTTTGCTGCCGCCGGCTTGTATGAAATCAAGGACGCGTTTGCGTAAATCGGGTGAATATCTCATAATGCTTATATCGTAACACATTTCTAAATAACGTTCACTTATTTATATTATCTACCATAGTACGATAGAGATGTTCAGACAAGCAAGATGGATGCGAAGATAGAAGCCTACTAGGGTAGATTGATCGTAACTTCACGTCCCAGTTGCGAGGATTGATAGATTCCATCGAAAATCGCGTTGGTGTGCAAGAAGGTGTCCCCAGGAATGGGAGAGGGTTGCGCGTCCCGGATGGCTCGCACAAACTGCTTGATTTCGTAGGTAACATCTATACTTCCTTCCGGCAGCCGATCAGGTGTGACATCCTGCAAATCGCTATAACCCCCGTGCGATAACCGCAGTTTTGGTTCTGAGCCAAAAGGAAAGATCTCAACAGATCCACGACTGCCGGCGATACGCATCTGCCACTGTTCCGGAAAGTTAATCGCCCAGCTATGCGCGAAGAACAAGGTAATTCCTCCCTCCAGTCGGATGTAAGCTGTTCCGAAATCCTCCACCGAAAAGTCGTCGATATTCCAAGTACCGTCCGGGGAGTGCCCAAAAATGTTGGCATCGGTGCCAGAAACCGTAAGCGGTTTGGGGTGTCCCATCATGTGAAGCACAGCGTCAAGCGTATAGACACCATTGTCCATGAAACCTCCACCGCCGGCGGTCTCTTTTTTGATGAATGTCCCGCCGGGGATACCGCGATGCTGCCAACCGATGGCTTCAGCGTAATAGATTTGTCCGAGATTTCCCGCTTCAATAAACGCTTTCGCCGCTTGGATTTCAGGCATAAACCGCCATTTCATGCCCACCATCAGGATTTTTCCACTACCTTTTTGGGCTTCCACCATTTGATGGGCTTCAGTAGCCGTGGCGGCCATCGGCTTTTCCACAATGACATGTTTCCCCGCCTGAAGTGCGGCGACCGTTGGTTCGCAGTGCGCCTTGGTGTACGTACAAATACTGATAGCATCCACCTCCGCAAGCGCGAGCAGCTCCCGATAGTCTCCAAATGCGTATTCCGCGCCCCATTCCTGCGCTGCGGCTTGCGCCCGTTCCTCAAGGATATCTGCGACCCCCACAATCCGTGCTTCATCAGGAATCTGGAGGTATCCGCGCGCATGTGCGCGAGAAATCCCGCCTGCGCCGATGATACCAATACCGATTGCCATAATGTTCCCCCATCAAGTTATTGCAAAGCGGTTTTAGCTTCTTGAACCACTTGTGCTGCGCGCTTTGCCCAGTCCACCGAAGCACCTTCAGTCCCTACCTTAAACCAGATCAGGTACTCGATGTTTCCCGCCGGTCCGCGAATCGGAGAGTAAGAGATCTCCATGACAGATTGATCTCGTCCATGAATAAACTGGATGAGATCACATAGAACCTGAACGTGCACCCTCGCATCCCTCACGACGCCACCTTTGCCAACGTGTTCCCGTCCCGCCTCAAATTGTGGCTTGACCAAGGCGAGTACATCCCCCATAGGATCAACGATTTGGGTGATGACCGGTAAGACTTTTTCGAGAGAGATAAACGAGACATCAACCACGCCGATTTTGACCGGCGGTTCAAAGCGATTCACGTCAATCGTGCGGATATTGGTCCCCTCAATGACACACACACGTGGGTCTTGACGGATTTTCCATGCAAGCTGTCCATGCCCCACATCCACCGCATACACAAACTTTGCACCGTGTTGCAGCAAGCAATCCGTGAATCCACCGGTTGATGCGCCAACGTCAATGGCGACCCTACCACGCACATCAACTTGGAAAACCTGTAACGCCTTCTCTAGCTTCAGTCCACCCCGGCTGACATACCGTGGCGGCTGTTTCACTACAATTTCCGCCTCCGGTGAAATCAGATGCCCCGGTTTCGCTCGCGTGCTACCCGAAACGATCACTTCGCCGGCGAGAATTAATTGCTTTGCTCGTTCACGGCTTTCGACGAGTCCGCGCTGGACAACGAGTGTATCAAGTCGCTGCTTGCTCTGCCCCCGTGATGCGTGAAATGTGAAACGTGAGATATTAGATCTGCCATTGATATTCTTCCAGCCTTCCATTCTAATCTCCACGTTTGCCTCCAGTGCCACATCGCTCAGCTCTCCGCGTCTATCCGCTGATCTACTCCTTTGCAAGTTTTAACCCTTCACGGACAATCGTCTCTTTATCTAAACCACACTGTTCATACAAGGTTTTGACATCCCCATGTTCAATAAACTGATCGGGAATACCAAGACGTTTGACCTGCACATCTGTCAATCCGCTATCGGTGAACATCTCCGAGACTGCGCTGCCGAATCCGCCCATCAGCACACCATCCTCAACCGTAATCACTTTTCCAATTCGTGAAGCGAGTGGAAGGATGAGCTGGTCATCAAGCGGCTTGACAAATCGTGCATTTACTACCGTTGCTGATATTCCTGAATCTGCTAATGTCTTTGCTGCGTCAAGTGCCGGTTGGACGCGATTTCCAATCGCTAGAACCAACAGATCGTTACCGTTGTGTAAGATTTCACCTTTCCCAATTGGCAGCGACTGAGGTTGGTTCGCCATAGGAACACCCAGACCGTTGCCACGAGGATATCGGAGGGCAATTGGTCCCTTTTCGTACTCAACGGCGGTCTTCACCATGTGCTGGAGCTCGTCTTCATCTTTTGGTGCCATTACCACCATGTTTGGCAGAGAACGCAGGAATGCAAAATCGAAGACACCGTGATGGGTCGGTCCGTCTGCTCCGACAAGTCCGGCGCGGTCCAATACGAAGATAACAGGCAGATTCTGAATGCAGACATCGTGAACCAACTGATCGTAACCGCGTTGCAGGAAGGTAGAATAAATTGCCACGACCGGCTTGACACCTTGAGTCGCTAGCCCTGCTGCGAAGGTCACAGCACACTGCTCTGCCAAACCAACGTCGAAGAAGCGGTCAGGAAACACCTCTTGGAACTTGTCTAGCCCCGTGCCGTTTGGCATTGCTGCGGTTATGGCGGTAATTTGGGAGTCTCGTTTGGCAAGTTCGATCAATGTGCCGCTGAAAACACTGGTATATGTCGGAATGGGCGACTTGGGGACGAGTGACTTACCGGTTTCGAGGTCAAATTTGCCACTGACACTGTAAAACGTCTCTGAATCTGTTTCGGCGGGAGGATATCCTCTCCCTTTCTGGGTGACAACGTGAAGCAGAATCGGTTGCTGTAGAGGTCGCACACCTTCAAGCACCGGCAACAACGCCTCCAAGTCATTGCCGTCGAGGGGACCGAAATAACGAAATCCAAATTCCTCAAACAGTGTGCCGGGCTTGAGAGCGGCTTCAATCCGCTTGGCAACAGGCTTCACCTCCGGGGCGATTCGCTTCACAATTTCTTTCGCGCTAGAGCGGAGAGCATTGTAGGTCGGATTAGTTAAGAGACGGTGCAGATATTTTGAAAACGCACCAACTGTCTGGGAAATGGACATCTGATTGTCATTGAGGATGACGAGCATATCTTTTTTGAAATCGCCGGCTGTGTTCAGTCCCTCAAACGCCATTCCTCCTGTCAATCCGCCATCCCCGATGACAGCGACCACCTTATAATCTTCGTTGTTGAGGTCACGAGCGGTGGCAACCCCCAACGCCGCTGCAAGCGATGTGCTCGAATGACCGGCACCAAACACATCGTACTTGCTTTCTGCCCGACTGAGAAACCCACTGATGCCACCATACTGGCGAAGCGTCGGGAACGCATCGCGGCGACCTGTGAGGAGTTTGTGTGGATAAGCCTGATGTCCGATGTCCCAGATCACTTGGTCACGTGGGGTATCGAACACATAATGGAGGGCGATAGCTAGCTCAACCGTTCCTAAGTTAGGTGCAAAGTGTCCGGGATGTTCTGATATCACCGAAAGAAGATACCCACGCATCTCTTCAGCGAGTTCTTTCAGTTCATTGGTATTTAGCGATTTGAGATCCGTGGGTGAATCGATTTTTTCTAAAAACATTCCAAAGCTCCTTGTAACAATCAACAAATAAGGACAAAGTGCTTTGTCCCCTACGACGAACGATTAGATTTCTCCGTCATCTTCCACTTCAAACGGTGCCATTTCAAATACATCTTCATTGACTTCAACCAATTGTTGCACACGCAATTCTGCCGCATCAAGTCTCTCTCGGCAGAGCCGCGTCAGACGGACGCCTTCCTCAAATGCTTGCAATGATTCATCCAGAGTCAAAGCATCCCCCTGCTCAAGCTGGGCAACCGCCTCTTCAAGTTTAGTTAAGGCCTCCTCAAAACTCGTTTCTTCAGACATCTATTTCTCCTTTCAACACATGACATGCTAACTGCCCCCGCGAGAGTCGGAGATGAACCTCTTCGCCAACGTGAACCTGTGCAGCATCTGTAACTGTTTTGCCACTTGAATCTTTGCAGATGCTGTATCCACGAGCCAACGTCGCCAGAGGGCTTAATGTATCTAGCTGAGCAGCAGCGATTTGCCACGCTCGCCGTTTTCCGTTCAACTGTTGTACGACCCCTCGCTGCCCTCGGCTGTCAAGCTGATCAACTGTCTGTCGAAGGCGGTTAATGGCATCGATCTGATGAGTTGCTGGAATACGGCTCTGCATATTTTCCAGTTTTGTTCGGAGAACACCAATTTGCCCAGCGATGGTTCGCACTAAATTATATCTGATGGAGGCAAGCTGCTGACGAAGTTCCTCCTGATCTGGGACGATGTTTTCAACCGCTGCAGAGGGAGTCGGAGCGCGATGATCGGCAACAAGATCGGCAATGGTAATATCAGTTTCATGCCCCACAGCAGACACGGTCGGGATATGAGACTTAAAGAGCGCGCGGGCGACAACCTCTTCGTTGAATGCCCACAAATCCTCTATGGATCCGCCTCCGCGACCGACAATGAGGAGATCTATCCCCGATAAACGGTTCATGCATGCAATGGCGTGGGCGATCTCTAACGCTGCGTCCTCCCCTTGTACAAGGGTCGGAAATAGCAACACTTCCACTACGGGATAGCGTTCTTGCAACATCCGGAGAATATCACGGATAGCTGCCCCTGTTGCAGAGGTAATCAGACCAATCTTCTGTGGAAATTTTGGCAGCGGCTTTTTATGAATTGGATCAAACAATCCTTCTTCAGCGAGTTGTTCCTTGAGTCGCTCAAAAGCCAATTGCAACTCTCCCACACCGGCAGGCACGACACGCTCGCCAATAATTTGATACTGACTTCGTGCATCGTAGATGGTAAGCCGCCCGTTTACAAGCACAGCATCCCCGTTTTGCAGCGGAAATCGCAGACGCGAGGCGGCAGGACGAAAGATCGCACACTGAATCTGGCTATTGTTATCCTTGAGCGTAAAGTAGACGTGCCCGGAAGAGGGACGCCCTAAGTTCGAGATCTCGCCCTCAAGCCATAAATCTTGTAGTATCGGCTCCGATTGCAAAATGCCTTGCAGAATCTGTGTAATTTCGTGGACTTTGTAAATCTGACCTGTTGGAAACATCATAAGTTAAGTATATAATCTAAAAATATAATGACCGAACTACCGTGCTTTGACCACGTCGCTCATAGGAAGACGAATACGCTGGATGGAGAGTGCCTTACCGCTCTCATCATCCAGCTCCAGAATAACCCCACAAAGGATGATATTGCTGCTCGCAACTTGGTAGCGGCGGGGCAGCATTGTCCGAAAACGCTCGATCACCTCTTCCTTTTTCATGCCAATCACCGAGTCGTGGGGACCTGTCATGCCGACATCCGTGATATAAGCGGTGCCTTGCGGGAGAATCTGTTCGTCGGCTGTCTGGACATGGGTATGTGTGCCCACAACGGCACTCACTTTTCCGTCCGCATACCAACCCATCGCAATCTTCTCCGCTGTCGCTTCTGCGTGGAGGTCGAGCAGAATAAAGCGGGTCCGCGCTTGGATTTGTGGGAAGATGGCATCGAAGGTGTGAAACGGATTCTCGTAGCTGTCCATGTAAAGCTGTCCTGCGATATTCATTACACCGATCCGCGTCCCTGAAGCTGCTGTGACGACGATCCAGCCGCGTCCCGGCGTACCTTTCGGAAAATTCGCTGGACGAACCAGATTCGGCTCTGTATCAATGAATCTAAAGATGTCACGATTATCCCAGACATGGTTTCCGGTCGTTATGACATCAGCCCCTATATCTAGGATTTCGTCGAGCACCGATTGGGTCAACCCTTTGCCACCGGCGGCGTTTTCCCCGTTGACGATGACTGCATCAAACCCACCTGCTTTTTCAGTCAGATACGGAAGGAGGTTCGCAAGAGCTTTCCGTCCGGGGGACCCAACGATGTCTCCAATGAATAGAATTTTCAATATTACCTCTCAATCAAATCTTGTAAATCCTTAATGATAAGTTCCGGCACCGGAGTGCCCTGATCAATCCGGTTTATGCCTGTGTTAATCCATACCGATGATAAACCCGCCGCTTTCGCGCCTGCGATGTCATGCTTCAAGCTATCCCCGACAAAGGCGATTTTTGAACGATCGGCATCAAGTGTCTCTACTGCTTTCGCAAAGAGGTCTGGGGATGGCTTCACACAGCCGTGATCTGAAGAAAAAATGATAACATCGAACAGGTTACGAATGTCAACCCTTTCCAATTCACGCAAATAAAGATCACTTGAGGACCAAATGTTCGACACAATTCCCAGTCTATGCGTCTCGTGAAGCCGGTGCAACGCCTTTGCATGTGTAACTGGAATTGTTCCAACTTCATGTATCGCAAAAACCTGCGCTAACAATCGAATTTCACCCACCGGAAGATCTTTCGATTCAGGCAAGACCTTCAGATAACTGGAAACCGGAGAGAACGAATCATAAAAGTTTGGATCTTCATAGTCAGCCAGCATGTTATAGAATAGCACGGAGATCGCCCGCTGCACTTCTCCGGTGCTTAACAGGCTGCCGCCGATTTGACAATAGGTTGCACCGTAATCCTCAGCATCGGAGAACCGGTCGACATCGAACATAAAAGTATTTGACACATCAAGAAGAACGACATCAAACTGATCAATGAATCGTATATGCATTTGTGGACACCCATCAGCGAATTCAAGGGTGCTTGAATTATAACAAGTATATTCTAGGGCGGTCAGCCTAGATAGTAAGTCTTCGGGGTCTAGATGACGCGCAATTACCGAGCCATACCCGACGCTGATTTCTCTCTAAATTCTCCTCAATCTTAATGCCTTTCACTTATTCGTTGCTAATCCTGTGCCAATTGATCCAACTCTGTCAACGTAAAAATCGACGTAAGTGAACATCCAATCTCTGCCAAATTCTCACGTCCACCGCTCTCCCGATCGATGACGCAAAAAGCATGCTCAACTTTTAGCCCAAGTTCCCGCATTTGGGATACCGATGTCCGTATCTGTCCAGCAGTTGTGACCACATCCTCGATCACCAACGCTGTTTCACCTGTCTGAAATCCGCCCTCCACCAAATTGCAGGTGCCGTAGGTTTTAGGTTCTTTACGGACATATAGACACGGTTTCCCTGTTTTGAAGGACAGTCCGGTTGCAAGCGGAACACCGCCCAATTCTAAACCGGCGAGCTTGTCGAAAGAGAGTGGTAAAAGTTTTTGCAACTCATCCACAATTGCATCCAATATGACCGGATCGCTTTCAAAGCGGTACTTGTCCCAGTAGAACGAGCTGGTTTGTCCAGACCGCAGCTTGAATTGTCCGGTCAAATACGAAGCGGCTTTAATCTGCTTGGCAAGATCTCTTTTGTCCATAAGGTTCCTTTACTGGGCATAAATGACTTCCCAAGTAGGAAAGTGAACGAGTAAATGGGCAAACCTGCAACCCATTTACTCATGACCTGATTTAACCACCCAACTCTGCCGCCACCGATTTCACATAAGCGACGCTTTTTCCATCACCGTGGAATTGATCGCCGAGACGCATACCTTCAATGGCAAGATAACCGCTGTAGCCTGCATCCAACATCGCCGAGATTGCGAATCGGTAGTCGATTTCTCCATCGGGAATCGGGGCTTGCAAGAGAATCGACTTTTCAAGGTCGGGGATATGGACGCGATTCAGATTCTTGCAGTGCCAATAGTTGCAATGGGGCGCGAGCGCAGCGATGGCATCTTCACACGATTCTTCTGGGATGTCATAGGTCCAATAGATATTACCGAGGTCAGGGTTGATACCGACGTTGGGTTGATCGATCAGTTCCAGCAGGTGTAAGGCAGTCCAACTATTATCAACTATCGTGTTCTGGTGAATCTCGATCGAAAGCTCCAACCCCTGATCGGCGGCGACTTTCGCAGCCTCAGAAAGCCCACGTGCGGTGCGTTCATAGTCCTCTTCTCTTGCAGTTCGGCTAGACCCTTGGGATATTCGCTCCCCTCGATATGTGCCGATTCCTCGTGGATCCGGTGCCGGGCTACCGCCAATTGTTGAATTGACCACCCCGGCACCAATCTGTGCAGCAAAGCCGATGATTTGCTCCCACTGCTTACCTGCTGTCGCAGCGGTACGCGGAGCTATAAAGCCGCCTCCGCCGCGTATGGCGACACACGGCATGCCGGCATCTTCAAGTTCCGATCGGAGGGATGCGACGTCCGGTTGGTCCAGTACGCTGGGACCCAATTCAATGCCCTCAAAGCCAATCTCTTTCGCTTTTTTCAAAAACGCGCTGCGATGTTCTTTTGATCCTATACCTGCGTCTTGATGTGGGTACAATACCCCTCGACGAAACGCATAAGCGACTTTCATGGAATCACCTCGTAAGAAAATTTGCACCGGAGCAAGCTGTCATCTATTTGCCCCTTTGCATCCTTAACCAAAAACTGATATAATATCTGTTTGAACTAAACCAACTGATGAGCGTACCAATAATAGCATAGATGATGGGGAAATTCAATCGCAATTTATTTTAGGGAGAAAGAAACAATTATGGCAACCATCGCAATTGGGGGTATTATGCACGAGTCTAACACGTTCAGTAACGTGCCGACAGACCGTGCTGCATTTGAGTCCGGGGGTATAATCTTTGATGATGATATTCTTGATATCTGGGGAGAAGCGCATCATGAGATTGGCGGTTTTATCGAAGGCGCATCAACATACGACTGGGACTTACACCCAACCCTGATGGCTGCCGCAACCCCTGCGGGCAGAGTGACGGATGCATTTTTTAACGAAATCGTTACTGAACTCATCCAGCGTATTCAGTCAGTACCAAATCTTGATGGCGTATTACTTGCTCTGCACGGTGCGATGGTTGTTGAAAGCTACCCCGATGGCGATGGCGAGGTTCTGCGCCGGATGCGCCGTGCATTGGGAGCCAATTTTCCCATAGTCTCCACGCTAGATCACCACACCAATGTGTCCGAGCAGATGGTCGCAGAATCAACGGCATTGGTCATCTACAAAACGAATCCACACGTCGATCAACGTCAACGAGGACTCCAAGCCGCCGAGATCCTGATGCGTGCGGTTCGTGGAGCAATTAAGCCAACGCAAGCCCTCGCCAAGCCACCGATGATTTTTAATATCCGGCATCAATACACTAGTGTCGAGCCGATGTGCTCGATTCTTGGAGAAGCGGTACAACTAGAAACCAGACCTAATGTCCTTGCGGCAAACGTTGCGGCAGGATACCCGTACGCCGATGTTCATGAAATCGGTCCCGCCTCCGTTGTTGTGACCGATAACGATCCACAACTCGCTCAAACAGAAGCCGAGCGGTTATCAAAAATGCTGTGGAATGTACACGATCAGTTAGATATCAACCTGCCAGATGCAGCAGCGGCGGTCACGCAAGCAATAGAAAGCGAGACACATCCTGTCATACTAGTCGAGATGGGAGATAACATCGGGGGCGGTTCGCCGGGGGATAGTACATTCATTTTGAGTGAACTGGTAAGGCAGAAAGCGGACGGGTTCGTCTGTATCCTCTACGCACCCCAGGAGGTGGAAGCGTGTATTCGGGCGGGGGTTCGCGGGGAGATTGATCTGACCGTCGGTGGGAAATCGGACGACCTACACGGCTCCCCGGTCCCAATCCGTGGGCGTGTCCGCCTTATCCACGACGGTTATTACGAGGAGACAGAGCCTCGGCACGGTGGGCAGCGATACCAAAATCAAGGTATCACAGCAGTTGTGGAGCTTGAGCGGAAGAACCTGATTGCTCTAACGAGCAAACGTCAGGTGCCATTCAGCCTACATCAACTCTTCAGTTTGGGGATTGATCCGCGGCAGATGAAGCACATCGTTGTCAAGGCTGCCATTGCTTATCGTGCAGCCTATGAGCCTATCGCAGGAAAGATTATTGAGGTTGACACCCCCGGACTGACGGCGGTGAATCCGCTGCATTTTACGTATCAGAATGTGCGGCGACCAATCTTTCCGTTGGATTCAATTTGACTGCTCAACTTGAATCTACTAAATACAGATGGAAATTTATATCTACTAATGTTATAATGAACAAAACCAATGATGTGTTGATTTGAACATATATAAGGAGGATAACCAAAATGCCTGAAATTCGCATTGCCGTTGTGGGTGTCGGAAACTGTGCATCTTCTTTGGTTCAAGGTATTGAATACTATCGAGATGCCAAAGAAGATGAGTTTGTTCCCGGTCTGATGCACGTTAAGTTCGGTCCCTACCATGTGAGTGATGTTAAAGTTGTTGCAGCTTTTGATGTGGATAAGAACAAAGTCGGGCTTGATGTCGCCGATGCAATTTTTGTCGAAATTAATAATACTATAAAATTCTCGGATGTGCCGAAGACCGGCGTAACTGTCCAGCGTGGAGCCACGATGGATGGGTTTGCCAAATACTACCATGAGGTGGTTGATGAATCGCCGGCTGAAGTTGTTGATGTGGTTGAGGTTCTGCGTGAAAGTCAAGCCGATATTCTCATTAACTATCTACCTGTTGGCAGTGAGGCAGCAACGAAATGGTATATGGCGCAGGCGTTGGACGCCGGCTGTGCGGTCGTGAATTGCATGCCTGTATTCATCGCGAAAAACGACGAATGGCGTGCAAAGTTTGAAGCGGCAGGCTTGCCCATCGTAGGGGACGATATTAAGGCGCAATTCGGGGCGACCATCGTTCACCGCGCGCTGGCAAAACTGATGAGTGACCGCGGCGTTAAACTTGAGCGCACCTCTCAACTGAACGTTGGCGGGAATATGGACTTCAAAAACATGCTGGAAAAAGAGCGGTTGGAATCCAAACGCATCTCCAAGACTGATGCAGTCGTTTCCCAACTCAACCATGAGATCGCACCGAAAAACGTCTACATCGGTCCCAGCGATTACGTGCCTTTCCTCGAAGATCGGAAGTGGTGCTATCTTTATATCGAAGGAACCGAATTCGGTGATATTCCTGTCCGGGCTGAAGTTAAGCTGGAGGTCTGGGATTCGCCCAATTCGGCGGGTGTGGCAATTGACGCGATCCGCTGCTGTAAAATTGCACGGGATCGCGGCGTCAGTGGTGCACTCTATGGTCCAAGTGCCTACTTCATGAAGTCGCCACCACATCAGTATGCTGACGCGGAAGCCTTGACGATGGTAGAAGATTTTATCGGCGGCAGATAAGAAGTTGAGGCAGGTACTTGTAGTCAAACCCGTGGGGAAGCATAGCCATATTTTGCTTTCCCTTTTTTATTTTTTTTGGTAAAGGAGTACGAAATGTCACATTTTCGCGCCATTCACACGATTGAGCTAAAGCCGTATGTCGAACGCGAACAGTTTGAGGATTTCATGCTGGGTCAATTTCTACCTACAATTCGCGCGCTCCCCAACTGTCTTAACGTCGAGTTACTCAAGGGTTACAAGGGAGACCTCGCCGGCGTCGCACAATCCGAATACGACTATGGCTGGATGACGCTCTGGGAAAGCGTGGAGGCAAATAACGCAGTCTGGTCGAAAGAAGGTGCCCATCACACGCCGGACGAGATATTGGACATTAACGCCAAACTCCACCATTATGCGGCGAACTATTCGCTGGTCGGCGGATTTACCGTCGAAGTGACAGTTTAAGAAACAGAGCCGCAGTCAACTACCCCGCCCTGAAGGACGGGTCTTGTGATACCGTCCACGGGGGCTTACGGGTTTCGCGCTTCTATCCGTTACCGGTTTTTCGGGGTGTTTGCTACCACCGCACCTCCACGCAAGGCGACAGCCGCCTTTTTGATGTTTATCGCAGCGTTGTGGTCACGGTCTAACTCGAGACCACAATCTGGACAATCGTGTATTCTAACAGATAGCGACTTCTTGACAATCTTATCACAACCTGAGCATTTCTGAGAAGTATACTTGGGATTCACTTTCGTCAACTGTTTACCAGCGTTTGCAGCTTTGCTTTGCAGTATCAATTGAAAGTTTCCCCAACCAGCATCAGAAATACTCTTAGCAAGGTGAGGGTGCTGCACCATGTTACGGATTTTCAAGTCCTCAACGGCAACCTCCTCACATTGTGAAAAAAGCTGATGCGCCGTTTTATAGTGGAAATCACGGCGTTGGTTGGCAATATGTTCATGTATTTTAGCAACAATTGCTCTTTGTTGTTGATAACGAGTACTTCCCTTGTCACGACGAGACAGTACCCGTTGGGCTTTACTGAGTTGTTTTTCTGATTCACGGAAGTGGCGAGGGTTATGAACCTTATCACCGTCAGAAGTGGTCAGAAACGATTCAAGACCAACATCAACACCGGTAGTTGTTTGAACTTTAACTTCGGGTACGTCGGCAACCTTAACAGCGACATTTGCATGCCAACCACTTGCTTTGCGTTGGATAGTTAAGTTCTTGATTGTTCCAGTGGGAAGTGGACGGTGATAACGGATAGCAATATGTCCGATTTTCGGCACCACTATCCGAGCCATACGATTTCGGATATTACGAATCAGTTGTTTAGACAAATGGCTAAAGGTCATTGAGCGGTAACGTCCCTTACCCTTGAAACGTGGGAAACCGGGGGCTTGGCCTGTCTTGACACGCCGAAAAAACGCTTGATACGCTTTATCCAGACGACGTAAGGTGTCTTGAAGCACATCAATATGAATAGAAGACCAGAAACAGGACTCTTGACGCAAGGGTGTTAGGTAATTCGCTTGTATCTTGTAACTCAAGGATTCACCATGTCCCGCGTAGCGAGAATTCTCGGAACGGAACTTTTCGTAGGCTTGTTTCCGCATAGCGAGAGCTTGGTTGTAAAGCGTTTGACAACCTTCAAGAATAGTCTCAAGCGTCTTGCGTTGTTTGGTCGTCGGATAGATACGGTATTGGTATGTTATAAGCATTGCGATTCAACTTTCTGGTTCCGCAAGCACTCTCCCACGAAAGCCAGTACGATTGTACCCGATTCACACTGTTTGTTCAACAAAAAAAGAGGCGCAGTTTCCTCCCCGCTCTAAAGAACGGGGAGGAAACTGCGAAGATTCGATGAGATTGTGTTTGCCCCCAAATTTAACCTTGTGATATATTGACCCTGCTTTTATCGTTGTCAGTGCTCCTCAAACCCGTTCAATCCAATGGGAGCATTTGTGGAGCACCGGTCATACTACCTGTTGGAGACCTCATTATGAATATTCTTATCACCTCAGCCGCCTCTGACTTAGCACAAGGATTAGCTAGTGCGTTGTCCAGCGAGCATCAGATCCGTTTGACAGATTTAATTGACGTCGAAACCGACTTTGAATTTGTACGTTGCGACCTTGGGCATGATGAGGCAACAAACAAACTTGTTCAGGGGATAGACGCCATTGTGCATCTGGCGCAGCTGCCGCCTGCCCTTCTCGCAGAATCAAACCAACCGGAGAACCTAGAGATTGACTTCCAGACACGCTGCACCTACAACCTCCTGATGGCAGCCTCTGAAGAAAGCGTTCCCCGCGCAATCTACGCAAGCACCCTTCACCTCTTCAATTCGCACGACGAAGATTGGACAGTCACCGAAGTGTGGCGTCCCCGTCCATCAACGGACGTACCAATTTTATCAAGATATCTCGGTGAGTTTACCTGTCGAGAATTTGCCCGCGAAGGACACATGAAAATCACCTGTCTCCGACTCGGTACACTAGTCACAGCAGAGGCAGCGACGAATCAACCGTTTGACTCAACGTGGCTTGAAATGAACGATGCGATCCACGCCTTTGAATGCGCCCTCAAAACTTCCGGTGAAAGAAGGTGGGAAATCTATCACATTCAATCAGAATTCCCCAATTCGCGCTTTTTCATCAACAAGGCAAAAACATCGCTCGAATTTAACCCACAATTTTCGGTTTAGGAGGTGAAGCATGAAGGTATTGATTTTGGGTGGACACGGTTATCTGGGTCCCCATGTTGAAAAAGCGTTGGAGCCATACTACCAACTCCGCATTACGGATATCAAACCGATTGACACGAAACATGAGTCGATGCAGATTGATGTTTCATCCTTGGACGATGTCATGCGAGCAGCAGAAGGGATGGATGCGATCATTAACTGCTCCGTCCTTCGTCACGACCGGCAGATTGCTTTCGATGTCAGTACACGCGGTTGCTACAACACAATGCGGGCGGCAGTCGAACACGGTATCCGACGGGTTATCAACACGGGACCGCATTTTACAATCACAGGACCAACTTACGAACACTACGATTATGAGATAGATCCGGACGTTCCTCCGCAACCGGGGACAGGTTTGTACCCAATCACGAAAGGGCTTGGACAGGCAATTTGCAAAACCTTCACCGAAAACTACGATATCTACGTCCTCTGCTATCTCTTTTATAACTTTCGTCCTGACGATGATCCGGCTGAAGGCACAGACCTTACCCCGTTTTCAGTGTCTTGGCGGGATGCGGGGGAATCTTTCCGTCTCGGCTTAGAAATCGATCTCAACACACTCCCATCGCGGTGTGAAGTGTTTAGTATCTTCACAGACCTGCCCCATCAGCGGTTCACCAATGACAAGGCAAAACGGATTCTCGGCTTCAGTCCACAGGACCGGTTTGAAAAGATGTGGCACAAGAAGCGCGAAGCGTGAAAAATGTCCAGCGCAGGGAGATTGAACCGGTAAGTTCAAAACGTCCGCATGAAAACCGAAATCAAAATACTCGCCCATCGTGGTGGACTAGACCGTGCCCCCGAAAATACAATCGCTTCTTTCAGACAAGCGTTTGAAGATGGCGCAGATGCCTTTGAATGTGATGTCCGCCTGACCAAAGATCAGGAACCGATTATCATCCATACCGGTTTTAATGAGGACAGTATTCAGGAGGTAACGGGCTGCACGTCCCCGTTGAGTGAGTTAAATTGGGTGGATGTCCAAAAACTGAAGGTTCTTGATTCTCCTGAGCCGGTGGCGCACCTCGATGAGGTGCTTTCCTTTGTCAAGGAGACCGGATTGCCGTGCTCCATTGAACCGAAAGAGGACGCGAAAAATCTCATCCCACTTTTAGTTGAGCGCGTCCGGCAATTTGATCTCGTCGATAAGGTCGGTATTCTGACCTTCTATTCGCGTAAAGAATTGCTGGTCCAAGTAAAACAGATTGAGCCTGAAATTCAGACGGGCGCGATTATCATCAACCCAATGGCGAACTTCCTCAAGGAGGCAGAAGCTATTGACGCGAACCGGATTGCGATCGGCTGGAACCGAATCAATCACTTTCGTCTGCACAACGCCATCGCACATTCGTTAATTCGGAAGGTTAGACGCCTCAAAGCGAAAGGCATCGCTGTCGAAGGCGGATTTGTGCGGACCCGGCGCGATGTTGAGTGGCTGTTGCGGCATGAGATTGGCGGGTTGTGGACGGATGATGTCCCAAAGATTCGGGGTTTTGCAGGGGTGTAAGAGGCGTTTTAACATTTGCTATGTACAATAATTTGCGTCGAGGCGTAATGGGTAATACGCCTGTCCACAAGCACATCGACGGGAAACTTTTTCTGACGTTTCACGTTTTACTCTTTACAGCACTATAATCTGTGTTGTCTCGCTGTGTAACAAATTATGTGCTCCACCACCAACGCATAGCTACCAAATCCGCAAAACTTTTTAGATCAGAACTATGAACACACTTTCAAAACGACTCAACCGATTACCGCCCTACATGTTTGGCAAACTCAAGCAGTTGACCCATGAAAGGCGACAGCAGGGAATTGATGTCATCGATCTGGGGATGGGCAACCCTGACAGACCGACCCCGCAGCATATTGTAGATAAACTGACCGAAGCTGCCCAAGAAGCCCGCCACCATCGCTATTCTGCATCACGGGGGATTTTCAACCTGCGCCGTGAGGTCAGTTGGTATTATGAACGACGCTTCGGTGTCCAGATCGATCCCAACCATGAAGCAATCTCAGTGATTGGCACCAAAGAAGGGCTTTCCCATCTCGCACTCGCATTGATAGATGAAGGCGATCTGGTACTTGTTCCAAACCCAACGTTTCCGATTCATATCTACGCAACTGTCATCGCGGGTGGCAGCGTTGTCAGCCTTCCGTTACGCGAAGAAAATCAGTTTGTGCCGAGCCTCGACGAGATTTCGAGGGATATCTGGCCCAGACCTAAGGTTTTAATCTTGAGCTTCCCGCACAACCCAACGGGGGCAGTTATCGAACTCGGCTTCTTTGAAGAAATTGTTGACTTCGCCAAGCGAAACGACATTATTGTTATCCATGACCTCGCGTATGCTGACATTGTTTTCGATGGTTATCAGGCACCAAGTTTCTTACAGGCGAAGGGCGCTAAAGATGTTGGGATTGAATTTATCTCTTTGTCAAAATCCTACAACATGGCAGGTTGGCGGTGCGGGTTCGCTGTCGGTAACCGCGAGCTAGTTGACGCGTTGGCACGAATCAAAGGCTATTACGACTACGGCATCTTCGCGCCCATTCAGATCGCTGCTATCATGGCACTGCGAACTGATACTGATATTGTGGAAGCAAATGCGGAGACCTATCGAATCCGTCGCGATGTGCTAGTAGAGGGACTGAATCGAATCGGCTGGAAGGTACAAAAACCGCATGCAACGATGTTTGTGTGGGCACCAATCCCTGAATCGTATCGCCATATGAGTTCGATGGATTTTGCAATGAAGCTGCTTGATGAAGCGGAAGTTTGTGTTTCCCCCGGCGCAGGGTTCGGTCACAACGGAGAGGGCTATATTCGGATTGCACTTGTCGAAAACGAAGACCGCATCCGCCAAGCTGTGAGACAAATGCGGCGAGCGTTGTTTAAGTAACGCACGTTTTCAAGCTGCGTACCAATCGGACACGGATATTGAGGCAGCCTTATGGTCAATACGGAGCAGCTAGCACAGATTTTTTCTGGGACCGATGGCATCATAGCAACCTACTTTTTCGGGTCACAGGTCAGCGGACAGACCGATGCTTTCAGCGATTACGATTTTGCTGTGCTGCTACCGGCGGACTGGTCCAAAGATGAGCGGTGGACTCTAGTTGGAGAGTTGCTTGATAAGGCGTTTACGGTGGTGGGGCAGGACAATGCAGATGTAGTAGATCTGACGAATCAACCACTCTGGTTTCAACAGGTGGTGGTGCAGACAGGAAAGGTGATTTACGAGACGGACAAGGTTGCACGGAGGGAATATGAAAGCAACCTCATGCACAAGTGCCTTGAAGCAGGATTGCCCGAGTATACGGACACAGGAAACATGAACAAACAGGATGTAAAAATTAACTTTGATACGATTGACGACAATTTGGAGAAACTTAACACCCTGAGCAGTCTGAGCCGCGATGAGTTCATGGCTGATTTTGTGTATCTGGATGCAACAGTCCGAAGACTCCAAACCTCCATTGAGGCATTGGTGGACATTTCCCGCTATGTAATCCGTTCACTCGGATTGCCATCTGCCGATTCCTATCGGGAGGTTCCAACCGTGCTTGCCGATGCGGGATACCTTGACCAAACGTCCACAGGCATTTATGACAAAATGGTGCGGTTTCGGAATCTGGTCGTCCATCACTATTATCGCGTCGATCCGGAAGATATCTACAACATCCTAACAGAAAATCTGTCAGACCTCCAAAACTGGCGTACCACGTTATTAGAAATCATCGAAGCCGACGCTAACACTTGAAAGCCTAGGGAATACATCAATAATCAGACAGTGCCCGAACCCGCAAGGAAAAACCGATGCAAAAATGGTATACGAACAAAATCCTTTTGAACACACTGATCTTCATAATGGTTGTTGGGTTTATCGGATATCTGCTACCTTCCCCTCAAATCAAGCAATTGGGACTTATCGTCTTCTTAGTTGCGGGAACAATGGTTATGATTAGGGGTGTTGTGAAAATCACGATGGGCATGCGAAAAACAGGAAGGTAATCCAGCGATAGCTGCTAAGACAATAATCCGGGCGCAATCTGCTAATTCGCCTCAGCTTCTTATGACCGCCGTCGCCTTTTGCGTTTGGAGGATGGAGGTGGTGTTGGAACGGTCACTTCCTCCGTTACAACGGGACGACGCGTGACCCAATAGATAAGACAACTCCCAATAATGACCATCAAAATACTTGTGAGTTGCGCCTCTGTCAACCCGATGAGAGCTGGCTGATTCAGTCGAAAGAATTCTGCAATAAAACGCTCAATTCCCGCCAAGATACACGCTCCACCCAACAGCCACCCCGGCGTACCTTCCTTCTGTTTGCGAATAGACCACAGCAATCCAAAACCGATCAGCGACATCCCTGTTTCATAAAGCGGCGTTGGATGGACGGGAACATCCGTCGGCACCGTGCCGTTAGGAAATGCCATCGCCCACGGCAGGTCTGAAGGGGGGCCGTAGTCCCCATCTCCAGAGAGGAGGCACCCGATTCGCCCAATCCCATATCCGAGCAAAGTCGCCATACCAATCGTATCAATTGTTGGGAGAATCGGATTGGGGGACCGATGGATAACAAACAGAACGGCGGCAAGCGCGCCAATAACGCCGCCATACCAAACCAACCCGCTATTTGAAATCAGTTCAGCTAGCTCGATTCTGCCATCTTGCAGCGCTGAGTACAGTTTGGCACCAATAATTCCGCCGACTGCAGCTGCAAAGATTATTGATGATGTCGGGCGCGGGTCCAGTCCTTTTCTTGCCAGATCGCGCTGTGAAATCAATAAAACGGCAAGAAAGCCCAACGCCATCATAAGACCGAAACTATGAATCGCTATGGGACCAAAATCAATAAGTGTTGGATACATTATTCTTCTCTGTGTTGAGGTCTTTCGTTAATTTCACACTAAGTAGGAACTGTCCCTAATAGATTGTAATCCTACCACGGCTTTTTCTATCTTGCGTTTCACGCCACTGTCTTCAACAGCCAGCCTATCGCTGCACCGCCCAGCACCAGCCACGCTGAATTGACTTTATAGCGAAACAGCACCGCCGCCGATAAGAGAGCAATCAGCCAAGTTCCCCAATCGATTAGCGTGTGACGTGCCAATTCAACTGTGACTGCCGCCATCAGCCCAATCGCGCTTGCGTTGACCGCATCCAGAAACGCACCGGCAACCGCTGATTGGCGCAGGCGTGGAATGAGTGGATTGGTCGCTAACACAAATAGAAACGATGGGACAAAGATGCCAAGAGTCGCTACAAGCGCGCCGGTGGGTCCTGCTAAAACATAGCCGATGAACGTGGCGGTCGTGAGGACGGGCCCCGGCGTAAACTGCCCAATCGCGACTGCGTCGAGGAGTTGTTGCTGCGTCAACCATTGATACTGCTCAACCAGACCACCTTGCAGGAAGGCGACGAGGACATAACCGCTGCCGAACAGGACGCAGCCGATTTTGAGGAAGAAAAGCCCAAGAGAAGTGAGAGTAACTGACGACGAAGGAGCAGCCGTGACCGCGAGTGCCAGATTACTAGAGGGAAGCCATGCGAAACCGAGCAGCGCTTTCCCTTTTCCCAGCCGACTTCCGAACTGCCACAGGATACCTACAATCCCACCGCCAAGTAACGCTATAATTTCATTGATTCCAAACAGGACAAGCAGCATCACCAAGAGCCCGACGCCGATCAGGAAGGGTCCCTTCGCCGCTGTTTTGCCTAACCGCCACACAGCACTGAGAATAACAGCGATGACCGCTGGTTTGATGCCGTATAGCAGTGCCTCCGCTTGTGGCACCGTCTGAAACCGATCGTAAGCCCACGCACAGCCCAATGTAATCAATGCCGCGGGGAGTATAAAGCTGATACCTGCGACAATTAGTCCCACAATCCCTGCACGCACAAAACCGATGTGGATCGCCATCTCGGTGGAGTTGGGACCGGGAATCAGATTCGTTGCACCGATTAGATCAAGGAACCGCTCGCGTGTCAGCCAACGACGGCGTGTAACAACCTCCTCCTCCATCATTGCGATATGTGCGGCAGGACCGCCAAAAGCGGTAACGCCTAACTTGAGAAATAACGCCAAAAGTTGCCCAATCTTGTTCATTATATTTTCGGATTATAGGCGACCACAATCAATTTGTCAAGATCTATTTTTTAGCGGTTAGGGTCATTTGGTTCTCCTGTAGGAGGGATCTCTGAATCCCGACACTCCTGATTGCAACTTCCTACTCAGACAGGAAGAAAACCGGAAACTATAGTGGATGATAAAAATAAATAGACACTTTCGCTCCCCGTATTTGGTAGGCGCTGTTTCCAACTGCGCCTATGCGGTGCGGTTAGAAACCGCACCTACCGGGGTCATAGCCCGGATTTTTCCATCTCCGGTAGGCGAGGTTTCCTAACCTCGCCGATTGGCAGTGTATAAGTTATTATAGAATTCACCATAAAATAGCCCTATTTGGAGGGTCACGCTTCAAATCCGCACTGTCAAACCCCCGCTTATTTTGAGATCGATTGCCGTTTCGCTTTCTGCTATAATGTCGAATGACAAAAGGATAGTGACTATTTCAGGGCAGATTTGATACTAAAATTTTTACAAGAAATTATGGGAGGAAAATCCTCATGAATCTCATTTTTGTCGGATGCGAATACGCGGGCAAATCGACGTTAGCGGCAGAGGTCATGGAATGGGCGAAACGCACTTTGGGAGGGACAAGTCATTTCCATGACCATATGAGCGTTCCTTCAAGCGAGTTGATAGCGGAGGCTCAAGAATCTTTGTTGACCCTTCATCCCCAAGCCGTGGAGATGCTCCAACGCTATATGATTGAGTATCATATATCAGAGGCGTTTTATAGCAACCCCGATCACAACCTGATGGGCTTGGTCATCGAAGAAGCGGTCTATGCCCCGTTATATTATGGCTATGGTGGGAAAGATAGCAAGGCACCCTTCCGAAGCCCGGAAGGACAGCGGACAGAGATGGCACGACGTCTAGAAGAGAAAATCCTTGAGCGCGCACCGGGGGCGGTGCTGGTCCTTTTCAAAGCCTCCCCAGAGGTGATTGCGAAACGGATGCAAAAAAGTCCGCACACCTACCAGGTTGTGCAGGAGAAGGACATAGAATACGTCCTGCAACGGTTCGAGGAGGAGTTTGAAGCGTCCTTAATACAGAAGCGCATCGTCCTTGATACCACGACTGCGACTGTCGAAGAGACACTGGCGGAGTTCGTGGAGAAATACGAACCGTTCCACACCAACGCGGATCTGCTGCGATTACGTCAGCACTCGACGGTGTAAACAGGATAATGAGGTCAATTCGGTGGGTTAGGGGGATCACCAACTGAAGACCCACCGCTCCCGATTCGGGATGGGCGGACTGACGGGCACCCCACCGCGCAGATGGGACTCGTAAATACCGAATCCGATGTCTTGACTGAGCAGCGTCACGCGGAGGTTGCTTTTACCGGGTTCTCCAGTTTTAATTGAGTGGATGAGGTCACGGATGAGATACACTGTGCCGCTCCGCGGTGGTATCTGCTCAACCGGGACCGTATCCCACGCATCCGACACCGCGTCTCGACGCCGCATCTGCACCGCCTCGCCATCGTTCACGACACGGATAACACCGTTAGTGCAGACCAATTCAATCTCCCTGCCAACGCCGGTGCCTGCTACATGGGCGGTTGTCCCGTTATCAAACTTGATTAGTGCGGACAGGATTGACGTATCTTGGACAAATTTCATGCCGGAGGTATCCCCCTCTGGTGGGTTGAGTTGCGAGATGATTCCCTGAATTGACACCGGCTCCGGGTCACCAAGCATATACAGCAGCAGATCAATGAAATGACCTTCAAGTGCTTTGCCTTCAAAGCCTAGCACCGATTGGACTTCTCCCAATTCTCCGCTTTCGGCGATGGTCCGCGCTTGCTCGTAGGCAGCCCAGTGGCGATAGATGGGTCCATACTCCAAATGCACCCCATTGCGCTCAAATGCGTCTCGGATAGCATCCGTTTCCACGAGTGACATACAGAGCGGTTTCTCCGCGTAAACACCCTTGACGCCATGTTCTGCGGCGAATACCATCTCCTCCGCATGTTGTTCGGGGCGCGTGGTGACACTGACGATATTGAGATTTTCCTTCTCAATCATTTCACGGTAGTCAGTATAGGCGGCGGGAACATTCCATCGCTCCACGAAATTCGCCAGTCGTTCCTTATGGATGTCACACGCAGCGACAATTTCCGTCTCATCGACAGCAGCGTAGCCCGCCGCGTGAGAGTAGGGGAGTGCCAAACCACCGCGATAAGGACGTTGTTTTCTTCTATTTATCTGTTCGTCTTCAATGGTGTTTGCCATGCGGCCACACCCGATAACGCCGACTCTAAATGCCATTTTCTCCTCCGTAATCGTTGAAACCTCGATATTTTAGAGACCCCGCTTGCAAAAATGGCGGGGTTATGTTATGCTATCGGAAATTATTTCTTATGTCGTACCTGTCAAATAAGGACTTGTACTATCCATGTCACTCAGAGTAGCACGACGTAGATCCTTACATCGGTCACTGTTTAACGTGGGGATTAGCGGAATTACATTGACCAATTCTGGAAGTTTAATCGAACCACAATGGGTTGAAATTACACAGCACGAAATTTCGATTGCTAATCTTCCACCCGCTTTTGAGGGATTTTCGATTGTTCAACTCACAGACCTGCATCACAGTTCGATTGTAACGCTGGATTATCTTCAAGCCTGCTTTCAGCAAGTGGTGGATTTACAGCCAGATCTGGTCGTAATGACCGGGGACTATATCACCTACCAAGAAAAATATGCGCAGCCAGTGGCACAGGCTATCGGTGAAACTATCATTAAGGCGGGGATTCCCACCTATGCTGTCCTCGGTAACCACGACCATTGGAACAGCGGCTGGAACGATGACTGGAATGACGATTCAGATGCCGATGTGTTTCCCTTGCGAAATCGTTGGAAGGGCGATGGACTTGAGGTACTCAACGCGTTGACAGCGGAGGGAATCAGAGTCTTGATGAACGAATCCGCCCTGTTGCAGCGCGGTAGCGACCGCCTATGGCTTGTTGGCTGCAACGATCTTCTTGCTGGGGATTTCGATTTAGAGTATGCGTTAGGGTCTTTGCCTTCGAGTGATGAACCACGTTTCCTCTTAATGCACAATCCGCAACCGATCGAATCAATCGCCCACCACGGATTTGATCTGGTTTTGTCGGGGCACACACATGGTGGACAAATTTCGTTACCGTTTGTTCCTCCCAAGGTAGGGAACAAGTATCTCGCTGGTCTTTTCTATGTCGGTGCGTCAAGGCTTTACGTTTGTCGCGGACTCGGAGTCATAGGCGTTCCGATCCGATTTATGACAACCCCAGAAATTGCGTGCTTCCGTCTTGTCCGTTCTTCCGGGGTACGGTCAACAACCACTAATTTCCCAACTCAACGCAACTCCCGATCCACGTATTATAAAAGGCTTGAAAGATATACACGACTCGAAACCGCATCTTCCAAAGGCTGGTCTGTTGGGGTGTTTTCGAGCAACAGATCACCCTTATAACCCCCTGCCACCAAACGCTTGCCGATCGCTGCAAAATCGACATATCCGTCACCAACCTGTGTCAAAACACCGTCTGCCGTTTTCTGCTTGAAATGTACCGATGTAAGGTCTTCCATTTTCACAGTGCTCCAGAATTCCTCCGGTGGGTTGACCGTTGTGCCATCGTCGCGGTAGGTGTTTGCCTCGTCATAGGTCAACAAAGCCCTGCCCTGCACCGCCAAATCGAGGATGAAAGTCGCTGGTTGTCGCGAATTTTCAACCGCAAAAACCATCGGACAGTTTGGCAGTAGCGATCTATACCGTTCTACATTGGCAACCGCAGCCTGTGGATCTGTTTTCCCCCCCGTAGGTGCAAGCCCAACAATCCGCAACCGTGCGTTCGCTGGACACAGTAGATACGCCAGCTTTTTCGCTTGAATAATCTGTTGAGTGTCCGCTTCAAGGTCTTCAGGCGCGGCGAGCCACGAGTGCGACATGGCGTAACTCAGTTTCAAATCCCTCGCCAACTCAACAAACGCGCTGACGCGCGCAAAGAGGTCACCATCCTCCGCCGTAACCGCCGAATCCTGTCCCCCTTCCCAGATCGCATCACAAATCGCCTTCCACTGCTCGTCTGTATAACGTCCCATCGCCGTTTCAACCTCACCGATCAAGCCGCCAAATTCGGAGTTACGGAGGTAATCCCCTTCGCGCACCTCCATGTCTTTGAAGCCGTGGTCGCCAAACTGGCGGGCGAGGTCTTCAAACCGGTCGCCATCATCAATGCGTTTCGCCCAAATATTGGTTACAATACCGAGTTTTTCAAATATTGACATCTTTCCTACCTTTATCTCATCTCTATATGCTGCATAAGCACACTAATTTTCGCTGAAGGTCTTTGTTTTGAAACGCTATCAGTATAAAACATAAAGGGGCACGTGACAATTAAATTCTATCACTATTCCGCTTTTCACACCTCTGATTAACACTATTTCTCTAAATTTCAGATCAGTGGAATTGATGGTAACAAAGGAGGGGATTTTTTAATATTTGATAGGACTTACGCAGTTGAACGTTCAAAGCCTCGTAGGGGCAACCCCCCGATAGATCGGGATTAGGAAACTTGTGGTTGTCCTCAAACATTACCAAACCGTGAATCCATGATTTCGTAGGGAACGCAGATCTGCGTTCCCTACGGGAATGCGTAACTCCTAATGGATAAAGAAGTTACCTTCATTCCAATCAAAAATCTGGGCTTGAGTCTATTAATTCAAGGTTGACAAGCTATTCCTATTCAATTTGCCACCAATTTCAAGGAGTTATGACGTATTATGTCATAACTCCCCCAAAGCGACTGGAATTTTTATTCGTTGGCTGGTATCCTGTTATTGTAACGGGGCAGATGAAGTCATGAACTGTAAAATTTGTTCATGCCTGTCCCAAAATTGGAAGATTTAGAAGCTTCTATCTTTAAGAGCAGAAGTCAAAGGCTTCTGCAAATCTGAAAGGAGTTAATCAAATGTTACGGAAAGCATTGACCCTTGGAATGGTTTTCATTTTAGCACTAAGCCTGTTGGCTGCTTCAATGATTACATGTTTTACCTATGATGCAGAGGCGCATGTTCGGTTGCGTTGCAGGGTGGTTGACGTGAGAGTTGAGAACGGTGAAATAATAATAGATCTTGACTGTACCCCCATACAGCATCACCATACTGGATAGACTTCAGTGGTAAAATCAGGCTCCTTCGTTATGCTAAAAGTCCTTCAGGGACTTTTAGCATAACGACCTACCTGCTTCGCTGTCTGGTTGGTTCTGAGGAGAAGTATGTGCCGTTCCATTTACAAATGACTATAGATGAGTGCTCCTCTCCGGAGGAAGTGATTGCGTTACCCTCCTACCACCCCAAAGGAGGGCAACATTTGAAGGGAGAATACAATGAATACAAGACTAACGAAAAACATCTTTCAAACGATTGGTGGAGTTCTCGTGCTAATAATTTTAATGTGTGCGGGGATGTTTCTTTACGCCCGGTGGGATTTGAAACGTTTTAAGGAATTACTCGGGGAACTGCCCGAAGTTTCACCTATGACTGCCTCACAGACAGAGAAAGAGGCAAACACACACACCAAAGAAGCAACCTTTGTCGAAATAGTGGTACCAAAACCCTTGACACAGCACCATATTGAACCGGAATCCTTCAAAGAGCCCGGGATGCAAGTGCCTTCACTTGAGATCCTCGATGCTCTCATGGCCGAACTTTCCCTTTCTGAAGTGGAAACCTTGGAAGAAATGATTGCTGAAGAGAATCTTGAGGAAGATAAGGACACACAAGCTGACGAGTTTCAGGCAGATATAGGTAGGAGTGGTGTCGCAGATTTTGTTTCAGCTCTTGAGTCAGGCAACGTTGACATAGGCGCAGGTGATCCAGAAGACGTTGCTACTGTTGTTGAAATACTCAAACGCTCGGCAGAGGGTCCAATAGCAATTGATGATCTAATTACTATGCTGGAAGCGTGGATAAGAATCCAATCCGATACCCCATATGGGCAATCGATGGTGAATGAAAGTCGTGATCCGCTTACGGCTGCGCTTTTACGGCTCCGAGTTAAGCAGGAAGAGTCTTTGCAAAGTGGAGAAGAGACAAAGTACACTGTACAGATCGACTAAAATCCCAAAGAAGGAACAGAAGAAAGTGAAAAGCATCTTTTACGGTTTTTGTCTGGTTTCCGTTGTAGTTTCTGGACTTGCGTTTTACTTCGTGCTGCAGCGTGTGCCTGTAGTAAACACAGTAGGATTTCCGATGGCCGAACCGAGTCGTGTCTCCGAGCAAAGTTCACCGCGCACCTCAGCTGCGGAACAGAAGTTGCCAACCTCTAAGACAACCTCTAATAAGAAAAAGTGTGCCTGCTTTCGTGAAAAGTTGGTACAGTCAAGAAAAGTGGCAAAACAGAGGATGCAGAGAATACAGGCGCGCAAAGCATGGGCTCGGGAGATGTTTGCTATGGATATGAAGAAGGCATGAAACGGATAGCTGCCAAAGACCCCGGGCTGGCAAAGCAGATACAGCAGATCCTTGAACAAGAAAAACAACCCAATCTAGCCCTTGCCGTTGCACAATCTTCCTCCCAATGAAACCGTTCTCCCAGAAAACTTCCTCACTCTTTTTAGGTGTGTGCTTATTTGTAGCTGCAAGTGTGTCTCGGCTGTTCTCTTTGGGCGACCACTGGACCTCTGATGAAGGTGGGTGGTTGGACCATAGTACAGTGTTTATGGCAGCAGTCGAGATGGGTGCTTTTTCAGAAACCCTCGTCACTTTCCATCCCGGTGTCATAACTATATGGCTTGCTGCCCTCCGCACCTTTTTTACCGAACCACATATAAGTGTTCAAGGTTTAGCGTTAGCCCGGTGGTTCATCGGCGTCGCCCTGTTAATCGGGATTGGTGTAGCAGCGATGCTATTATATCGGTTGTTTGGGCATTGGGTCGCACTCATCGGTGCGGCGTTTCTATCCTTCTCTCCCCTCTTTTTAGCGCAATCCCGTCGCGTCCACACCGATGCGTTGGCGGCAACTTTCGTCCTGTTAACAGTCTTGTCCCTCCTACTTTATTGTCAGATACCTCAAAAACGCCGTTACCTCGTCGGTTCTGGCATTGCCTTTGGTCTAGCCTGCCTTGCCAAAAGCAACTCGCTTATTCTTCTCTTGTGGCTGCCCATCTGCTTCGTCCTGTTTCGGAACCGAGAGGAAACGTGGCGGCAGTTCTTTCTTCACGGGCTTGGAGCGGGCCTCTGTTTCCTGAGTTGCACGTTACTCACCGTTTTCGCGCTGTGGCCCCTCTTTTGGAATCCCACCTTTTTGATATTTGGGATGGGTCTTTTAGGTGCCACGCTGTTTACGTATCGGGAGTTACAGAAAGGGGCACATCAACGGCTCACCCTATATTTGGCATCGGTTGTGGTGGTAGGTATGATATCCGGCTATATGGTCCGAACCGTATGGAGGGTGTTCGATGGCGTTGCGTGGGCGATTACCACGCCACATAACGTCGAACACTTCTTTCTCGGACAGGTACTATATGACCCCGGCTGGCTCTTCTACCCGTTGGCACTCTGTGTAGAGACAGCACCGTTAACACTTCCCTTAGCATTCGCCGGGTGTCTCTTTCTGTGGAGGAAACGCCATCCCTGGTCACGGAACGGACATGAAGGGTATGCACGACAGTTTCGGATAGCACTCGCGTTGGTAGCGGTTGTCTTACTGTTCACCCTCTGTCTCTCGCTGACAAGCAAGAAGTTTAGTCGGTATCTGCTACCCGCTTTCCCAATTCTGGAGATTCTTGCCGCTATCGGCTTTTTTGAGTTTCTTAAATGGAGTTACTCCTATATCGACTCCCGCTTTGGGAGCGAAACAAACTCCCAAAAACTCACCTTTTCTATCGTGTCTATCCTGTGTGTCCTCCTGATCCAAATCCTGCCAGTCCTACGGCTTCACCCCTACTACAGCACCTACTACAACCTCTACTTCAAACTCACTGATATCAGAAAAATTATTACAGTTCCCGCAGCCGCGGGGTTAGATCTCGCGGCAAAACACCTAAATAGAAAACCAAATGCACAAGAGCTATATGTTCAAGTTTCTCAGCTAAGTGGCCAATTCTTTCTTCCCTACTTTATCGGACAGACGCACTGGGCTGACGCAAGTGGAGAGGTCGTCCCAGATTATGAAGTGGTCCATATCCGCGATTCACAAGTGGGACGAGTCCCGCAAACGGGAACGCTCAACGGAGAGCTAGAACACGTGATAACCCTCAACGGCATTGACTATGTCTGGATTTATAGGATACCACGATAGGCTGAATAGGGAGTGAAAATCGCCTAAGTTGCTAGGGCGTGTTGACATTTCATCACAACCAGACAATCGAGGAGATGCACAGACGCAGACGCCTGATTCTTCGTAGGGGTTGGGTTTCCCAACCCTTTGGTAACACATTAGAAACGATTTCGGACTGCTGTAGGTCGATTTTCCAAAATCGACAATACCTAGATGTTCCAAGGGATAGGGCTTACGCAGTTGAAAGCTCAAAAACTTGTAATTCGACGATTCATCGCCGTATAATACAATTCTTGCTGCCCGATGAATGGGACAGCTTAGGTTTGTAGTAGGGCGATTTATCGAATACCTGTTGTGTTGCGTGGTAGTGTTTGGTGAATTGAGCCAGATACTTTAGCGCGATGTCGTTGGTATCTGACGCGCAATGAATTGCGCTACTACGAACTGAGGTACGTAAGTCTTAAGAGCACTAAAATATCCTAGAAAATTGATTTCTAACGAGCGCAAATTGTCAAATATTTTGCCCAATAATGGTAGTCATCGGTCAACCTGTTTGAGCCGTCCCCACATTGTAAACTTTTTGTCTGCGGGAGCAACTGCAAAAGCAAGGTTAAACCATGCAGGACCAACGTCATCCTGGCGATTATTATTGGTGAGGTTTCGCGGATTACCCCCATCGGCATCCATCACGTAGATGTCAAAGTCCCCATCCCTATTAGACGAGAAAGCAATCCGTTCACCGTCGGGTGACCATACGGGAGACCAGTCATCACGGTGATTATTAGTGAGGTTTCGCGGATTACCTCCATCGGCATCCATCACATAAATGTCAAAGTTTTCAAAGTCCCCCCTCCTATCAGACGCGAAGGCAATCCGTTCACCGTCGGGTGACCATACGGGAGACCAGTCATTCTGGCGATTTTCAATGAGTCTTTGTTGATTCCCCCCATCGGCGTCCATCACGTAGATTTCATGAGTGATTCCCAAGTCGTTTGTAAAGTGCCCATCCCTTGCAGACGAGAAGACAATGCGTTCACCGTCGGGAGACCATGAGGGATACCTGTCATCATGGCGATTATTGGTGAGGTTTTGAGGATTGCCCCCATCGGTGCCCATCACGTAGATGTCAAAAGTGCTTACAAAGTTTTTAACAATCCCATCCCAAGATGCGAAGGCAATGGATTCACCGTCGGGAGACCATGAGGGATACCTGTCATCATTGGGATTTTTAGTGAGGTTTTTAGGTTTGCCCCCATCGGCGTCCATCACGTAGATTTCAAAGTTACCATCTCGTTTGGAACTAAAGACAATGCGCTTGCCGTCGGGAGACCATGAGGGATACCTGTCATCATGGCGATTATTGGTGAGTCTACGCTGATTCTTCCCATCGGTATCCATCACGTAAATTTCCCAGTTCCCATCCCTATTAGACGCGAAGGCAATGTGTGCCTGTGCATCAACGCATACCATCAGCAGTGTCAGCACCAAGACTATAACGCCAGCTAAAAGGAAATGTGCGAGACTGTATCTTCGTTGCATTTGTTATTCCTCTTCTGTTCTCAAATCGGTTTTTTATCCTTTGGGGTTGATAGAGGTCAGATTGTGTTAGCAACCCCTCTGTTGTAAAGTATATCAACCAATAACCTCAAAATGTCAGCCAAATTTAAGGCGTATTGACATAATATGTCATAACTCCCTAAAAAAATGGTTGAGATTAAATGCAAGAATATTTAGGACTTACGCAGTTGAACGTTCAAAGCCTCGTAGGGGCAACCCCCCGATAGATCGGGATTAGGAAACTTGTGGTTGTCCTCGAACATTACCAAACCGTGAATCCACGATTTCGTAGGGAACGCAGATCTGCGTTCCCTACATCCGTTCACTAAATTGCGATACTACAAGCTGAAGTGCGTAACTCCTAACTTGAATTGAACGAAGCGCATCAACAAGGGGAGGGGGTATGATTATTGGGCAACAGCTTCGCCTTCCTCTTCGCTGTCAACCTTGATTGAAAACTCCTTCATCTTTGCGTCCGCGATTTTTTTTAGCTGCCACTGCTCCAGAATCTTGATTCGCCGGTGGCGGATATCTATAAAACCGAGCCGCTTGAACTCATTAAGGAGTGCACTTGTCGTTTCCCGTGCCGTTCCAATCAAATTTGCTAATTCCTGCTGCGAAAGCTTCACGTTCAGGATAATACCTTGGCTATCACGCACACCGTGCTTTTCTGCTAATGACATCAGCAGGGCGGCAAGCCGAGATGGTGCATTTCGGAACACTAAGTTTTCAAGTTGGTTTTCAATCTCCCGCCGTCGCAGCCCGATTAGTTTGGTGACGTGCATCGCCAAGTCTGGCTTCTTCTTCAACAACATCTCAAAATCCCGGCGACGTATCACACAGATATCGGAATCGTCCAGCGTCTCCGCGATTGTGCCACGGGGACCCTCGTCGATTAACGCCATCTCACCAAAGATTTCTCCATTTTCAAGAACTGCCAACGTCAACTCCTTATTATCAGGGGAAAGTTTGTAAATCTTAACCCGTCCTTCTTTGAGCAGGTAGACCAGATCCCCCGGATCGCCTTGACCGTAGATCCGTTCACGTCGCTTGTAATGCTTCATGTATGAAATGCGATCAATGGCATTGATTTCTCTGTCGGTCAGATCCTTAAAAATATCGAAATGTTTCAAATACCAAATTTGTTCTAGTTTTTTCATTGTACTAAACCGTAACGAAGGATTGTTGTGATGATCTTATATCCGGCTAAAATTGTTCCTTTAACTGTTCCCGTAATTTTCGACTGTCCAATCCGCTTCCGGTAGCTGACCGGCACTTCGCACACACGTAACCCCATCTTAGCTGCTTTGACTTGCATCTCAACCGTCCACCCAAAGGTCTTGTCCCGCATATCCATCGCTAACAATCGTTCATAGCGAATCGCGCGAAAGGGACCCAAGTCAGTGTAGTGGACGTGAAATAGCAGCCGAATCAAAAAGGTGGCAAGCGCATTTCCAAAACGAGCCTGCGGAAGCAAAGCCCCTTTCTCACGCACGCCACGAATCCGTGAACCAATCACCATCTCTGCGTCCCCGGCAAGAATCGGTTGAAGGAGCAACGGCATCTCTGACGGGAAGTCGCTATAGTCGCCATCGAGGAAGACCACAATTTCTGGGGCGTTTAGCGTGGCGATCCCAGCGAGACACGCAGAACCGTAACCTCTGCGTTCTTCTCTTACCACCCGTGCCCCCGCAGCATGAGCGACTTCAGCCGTTCGGTCAAGGCAGCCGTTATCAACAACAATAATCTCTTGAACGCACGCCTTGGGAATATCGACGATGACTTTGCCGATTGACTCCTCTTCATTGAAGGCGGGGATAATAACAGATACGCTCATTTCAGGCACTTTCAAATATCTGAGAGTGGGAGGGGTTTGAAGCCCTCCCCTACAGATACATTTCTCCTAACCCTACTTTCCACAGGGGTTGCATGGATTGCAGGGATTTTCTCCCGCACACGGATTACAGGGATTGACACCTGCACATGGGTTGCACGGGTTACAAGGATTCACTCCCGCACACGGATTACAGGGATTGACACCTGCACACGGATTACACGGATTGCAAGGATTGGCAACCCCTGTTGTCGCTGTCGAACCGGTCAAATCCACACTCACCTTTATTGTCTCTGCCAATTTGAGAAAGATGAATTGGGGTACTTCAATATTGTAATCGGGAAGATTCAGCGAAAAGCCGCCGTTAATTATCAGGAGATCGCCCGGCATCTTGCCCTTGGTGGCTTCGCTCTCGTCAAAATAGGTGATCGTAATATCTTTTAGATGGACGGCGTTCTTGACCCCGTGTAGTGATAAAGTGCCTTCAGCGTCCACCGTGAGCGTCTTCCCATCCATGAGCATGTTATCAGAAGCTTTGGTTACTTTGTCTATGGTAAGCATCGCTTTGGGATACTTGGCTGTCTCCAAGAAGTTATCCCGCATATGCTCATCGCGTTTGTCGATTCCTGTCTTCAGGCTGGCGAGATCCAATGCAAAGGATGCTTTCAACCCCTTGGTGATGTCCTTTGCATTGGCCTGAATGTGACCCGTAATTTTATTGGTTGTTCCAACGATCTTTTCTAGCGGTGCCTTGGAATCGAAAGTGAGTACATCTCTGCCTCCGGGGTCATTGATTCCAAAGTGTTTCATCCCCGAACAGGGGTTGCATGGATTACAGGGGTTCGTCGTTTCCCCGCCGCAGGGGTTGCATGGATTCTCGACAGCGAAAGCCCCTGTTGATAAAATCATCGCAGCTATCATGCCCACAATCAGAGTATAACGGTTGAATCTTGTCATGATACTTCTCCTTAGTTTTAGATTAAATTTACGAAAGGGAATTGATAATCATTTCCCTTTCAGCACGTTGATTTCTCTTTCCCAACGTGTTTTCTGTTGACTGTCCACCTGAGCGCGGACAGCTTGGTGTAGCGCAGCAAGTGCCAATTTCGGCTTCAAGGCCGCGCGGTAACCCTCGTAAAGCGCGTACAATATTTCTGCTTCGTCCGGCTTTGCATCAACCAAGCCCTCCAGAATCGGTATTGCCTCTTGAGGACGATCCAGTTTGGTCAACACTCTCGCTTTATACAACAAGCCGTAATAGTAGTTTGGAGCAGAACCCAGTGCTATTTCGGCGTAATCAAGTGCCTTTTCTGGTTCCCCCAATTCAACATAGCAGAGTGCTAAAAATGCGTGCGCGTCAATTTTGGGGGTCGCTTCTGGATTCCAGTTCCGATCTTGTCGCCAAACTTCGTCTGAGCGGATAAAAGCAGGAACCGCTTCAGCGTATTTTCGTTGCCGAGTCAACGCCCAACCCAAATTAAAATAGGACTGATACATCCCCGGATCCGCTTCTATTGATTTCTGATAATAGATTGCCTCTTTGACCGGATCGGTGGTGTGTCTAGCTATCTCGAAGTAGCGATTGGTGCGCATATCTCCATTGCCAATACCACTGATAGCTTCACCTTTCTTATTGTATCGCGTGTTGCCATCGTCTTGATAGGTGCCCATTGTCAAATGGAGTTCAGCAATCTGATCTTTGATTTTAGAGATCCACCCGCTGCGTGTTTCGCGCGTCAGTGCTGCCTGATAAGCCTCCATTGACTCTTGGAGACGTTCCGTCCGGGTATAAACTTCAGCGAGGTTCTCTAACGCATAGAGCGAAAAAGGATTCTCGTGCTGCGGATCGAGTGCAACCGCTTTTCGATAGCTCTCTATCGCCCCTGCTGCCCGACTCTTTTTCCAATATGCCCCCCCAAGCCAATAATAAAGTTCGATATTGTCGGACATTTCCACACTCGCTCTTTCCAAGAAAGAGATGGCAGCCGAATAATTATTGTCGCTATATGCGATCAGTCCGAGTTGATAGTTTGCGCCGGCGTGGTCGGGATGAAGGTAAATTGTCATCAGGAAATTATTCCGAGCGAGGGCTCTTTTCCCGTTCTCATTGTGTGTCTTGCCCTTTTGAAAGTGCAGCTCATACAATTTGGAATCCAATTCAGAGCTTTCCATTGGCTCTTGAGCCAAGCCGGTGGAAGTCGTAACGACTGTCATCGTTGCAAGAATGAGAAAATATTTGATTGTCTTCATAGTAGTATTATAACCTAAGTTGCTTACCTATTGAAAACTTACCGGTTTTCCGTTAAAGTTGAGACACTCAATCTTTCGCTCCGGTTGCTCTAAATCCCGATTTTATCGGGAGGAGTGCTATGTATAGGGTTCAGCAGTTCAATGAACCAATGAACGGATGAACTAATGAACCCATTTAACTATCTCACATCTAACACCATTTTTCAATGCGAATCTTCCGAAGATCCCCTCTGATCGCATTCGGTTGTAAAAGAACTTGCTTGATAGTGGAGGGTGTGTTATCATTATTTACAGCACTTCTGCATCAATTGATTCATCCGAAATCGGCAAAAGAAAGGAAACCAAATGGCTGTTTTTTTACACACCCGCGTTCGAGTAAGTGACCTCGATAAATCAATTAATTGGTATTGCGACCATTTAGGCTTTGTCGTTAAAAGTCGAAGCGACAAATCACCTGCGGGCAATCAGATTGCTCATCTGGAACTACCCGGTAACCTGCATACCGTCGAATTAACCTATTCACCCGATTATGAGCTCAATGTCCCGGAGGACTTGATGCACTTCGCCATCGGTGTGCCGGATCTTGTTGCCTGCTGTGACACGTTGGAGAAAGATGGCATTGAGATTTGGCCCGGCGGTTGGCGCGAACAGTTCACCTCCGGCGGCATGAAGATGGCGTTCATTGATGATCCGGACGGCTACGAAATTGAGCTGCTGGAACGTAAGGAGGCATAGAGCAACCATGAAAATTGGATGTGCCGCCTATTCATTTCGCCAATATTTGACGAGCGGTGAAATGAGTCTTGAGGGTTTTCTCGAAAAAGCAGTCGAAATGGACGTGGACGGCGTCGAATTGACCGCTTACTATTTTCCATCAACGGACGATGCTTATTTGTACACCCTGAAACGTCAATGCTACCTGCTTGGGTTACAGGTTTCGGCAGCAGCCGTTGGGAATCGCTTTACAGAGCCTGATCCCGGTGAACGCGCTGCACAGATCGAGTATGTCAAGGATTGGGTTGATGTCTCCGTTAAACTTGGGGCACCCTGCCTGCGTCTGTTCGCTGGAGGAACGCCTGAAGGGCATAGTGAGGCGGAAGCGCGGCAATGGACAATTGACGGTTTGAAGGAGTGTGCGGAATACGCTGCACCGCGTGGCGTCTTGTTGGCATTGGAAAATCACGGAGGGATAACGTCTACAGCAGATCAGGTTATCGATCTGATTACGTCGGTTGATTCCGAGTGGGTCGGTGTAAATTTGGATACAGGCAACTTCCGTCAAGACCCCTACGGCTCGCTCGCACGTGTCGCCCCTTACGCCGTAACTGCCCACGCAAAGACAGAGATTCCAAAGGGAAGCGATGGCAAAAAGGAGGCAGATTTTTCCGAAATCGTCAGGATGCTCAAAGCGCAGGGATACAAAGGTTATCTGTCAATTGAATATGAAGCCGCTGAGGATGCAATGACCGCCGTTCCTCGTTTTGCCCAGATGTTGAACTCCCTGGTTTAGACAATCCGGGCGATCTCACCTCGCCCTCTACCACTCAACGATTTTTCCTGAATTGCTTTGTCCCCCAGATGTTATATTGTGGGGGAAATGTGGAAATGTGAAAAAAACAAGGAGGATGCCGATGGCTACCAATCAAACGAGAGTCGGACTCGCCCGAACCGGCGAGCGACGCCAAAATGTCTTCACCGCTCTGGACCTTGTGCGCGACGATGTCACACCAAAGTTGCGCGAGCAGGTGATGTTGAAGCCGAATTTCCTTTCCAGCACAAATCAGCTTGCCTCGACACACGTTGACGCAATCCGTGGCGCAATGGACTTCTTATTGACTGTGCCGGAGCCACCAAAAGAGATTATCATCGCAGAAGGTGCCAACCAAGCGTTTTCGGGCGAGGCTTTCGATAATTTCGGTTACAAGGCTTTGCTCGACGAATATGCCATTCCGATTCGATTAGTAGACCTTCATCAAGATGAAGGGTGGGAAGAGACCCCCGTCGTTCTTGCTGATCGCAGCGAAGTGCCCGTGCGGATGCCCAAAACCGTGATCGATTGTCCATGCACAATTTCTGTTGCAGTTGCGAAAACGCACGATGTTGATGTGGTGACGCTTGCCCTCAAAAACATGATTATGGGAACGCTCCATCTCTCAGATCGCATCAAAATGCACGGCTACCATAGCCATGCCGATCGGGAATTGCCGCGCGAAGCCCAAACATTGAACATCAATCTGATTCGCTTATCCCGTCATCTGTCCCCTGATATCGCTGTGATCGATGGCACCCTTGGCTTGCAGGGGAACGGTCCCGGGGGCACGGATTCAATCCCGCTCGGAATTGCTGTTGCCAGTGCCGATGTGTTTGCTGCGGACGCTGTAACCACAAAGGCGATGGGATTTGAGCCGCTGGAGATCGGTCTGTTCCACTATGCCAATGGGATGGGCTATGGGGTCGCAGATCTTGAGCGGATTGATGTGTTAGGCACACCTGTTGATGAGGTTATAAAACCCTTCAAGCCGCATGAAACCACACCCCTTCAATTCCAATGGCAGGAAGCCGAAGCAGCGCGTTACTTGGATATAGGCTAGTAAGCGGTTATTCATCGGTTTGAATTTGGCGGGCCAGTACGCTGTCAACATTAGCAGAACTATGCTTGAAACTGTATGGCGTACAGGTCTGCCGCTGCCATAACAAAGCGGAGACGAACCGGCCTGCCAGCCAACGAGTTGACATCGCTGCCGTTCTCCCATCTGATAACCCGCTCAATTTCATCTCCAAAAATCTCAACACACTGAGATAACCGATACCCATCAATTGGCTGCCCCTCTGCGTCTTGGATTTCAACGCGCAGGCCCCCCGCTACAGATGTTGCGTAATTAACGACCAACTTATCTCCCTCAAAAATCAACGGTTTCGTCAGAAACTCGCCGCCGACATAAGGTGCATTAACTGAGACAAATCCGTCGGTTCGGAGTGTGCCGCGCCGGAGACGGATAGACGGACGCCGGTAATGTTCCATAAAATAGACCGACATTTCCGCTGAACCCGTTGGAACAACACCCACGCCGATGTACTGATTTCGGTCTGTCCAGTTGTCGGGGTCAGATCCAAGCCCCAGGAATGGCTCCATAAAACGTCGATCCCAGTGTACACCATCACGACTGGTCATAAACACGCTTTCGGAGAGACCGTTGGCTGTCCAATCCTTATCGAACTTACGGTCAGGAACAAAACGTTTGGGGAACATCAGGTAGATGTGAGGTGCGCGAAAATACTGTGTGCAGGCGTTTTTGTAAAGATGCTCTGTTGGTGATTTTCCTAAGTCAATGAATTCTAGATCGGACCAATGACGGAAGTCTTCTGAAATGCTTCGCCGAATTGTCCGGATGCCCGTTCCGGCTTGCCGAGAATCCCGATGAATCGGGAGCGGTATCCAACCCCGCGTATATGCCACGTACCGGTTTTGCAGCGTATCCCAGAACGCAACGTTGTGGGAATCGAACATGGGCCACGGATCGTCTGGTGCTATCAAGATCGGATCTTGGTCCAGTGTTTGCCAACGCACTCCATCTGGGGAGGTGAAACCCCGCAATGTGGCACGTTTGCCTATAGGAGGACCTACCCCAATAGCCTTGTAGCGTTCTGAGTCTGGCGTATTCGGATTGCTGTCTTTGAAAACACACAACGCCTTTGCCTCGCTCCCTTGGAGGACGATGTTGTTTTCCCTGTTCCCGTTGAACTCAAAGATTCCCAACGTCGGACGTTTCCAATATACGCCATCTGCGCTCTCTGCATAGGCCGTACATTGGTCTTCCCATGTCGATTCCGAACCGCACCCCCGATACCACAGCCGATAGCGGTCACCGTCCGTCATCACCACCGGATCATAACTTATCGATCCCTCCCACGGTTGATTGAACTCAAAGACTACCTCTTGAGGGATGGGACTGTGCATTTGAAGACTAACGCCTTTCATTTCCTCGATAAGCCAATCATCTACGAACAACTCCAACCTTGAATTGATATTCCGTAGTCCCTCCATTTATCCTCCTCCAGTTGATTTGATGCCGTTGCGTTGATCCGCACCTTTTCACACGCTTCCTAATTTTCACCATCAAGTAACTGTTCAGCGCTCAAACTGTCAGCGTCCAATTCCTGAATCCAATCCATGACCTCTCTTATCTGCTGACGTGCATTCTTTTCTTGTAACGCTAATATTAGCTGTCTACCGGCATCTCTCAGTGCGACTTTCACTTCCTTTGACGTTGGTTCAACCTCTAATGCTGCACGATATTCTTTTACAGCGTCCAAAACTTCATCGCGACCGATATAGCACACGGCGAGGCTATTTCTCGCACGGGCGAGGTGGTTTTTAATGCGCGGTGAATGCCGGTCATCGACAAACTGCCGCTCAAATTGGGATTCAATTGACAGCAGATTTTGAAAGGCAAGGTTGTTTGTCGGTGCGAGAGCTAAGGCGGACTCAAAAGCCGATATCGCTAAAATCGGCTGCTTTCGCAACAGATAAAGATAGCCGATTATGTTGTAAATTTCTGTGGTTTTTGCCGATGTGTTGATCTTTTCAAACTCAGCAAGCGCGGCAGCATATCTTCTTTGATTCATGAGCGTATTTCCGCGTGCAACGTGTAGATTTTTTGAGACACTTTCTGCCTGTAAACTCTGAGGTGCATCTTCCAAAAACCACCCCAACTCTTTTTCGGCACTTGAGAAGTTGCCGGCAAGTTGATAAGTGTTGATGAGGCTCAAGCGGAGGTTCGCCTGTTTAGGGGACAGCGCAAGTGCAAGCCGTAACTGAGCAACTGCTTCATTGTACTGCTCTTTGCTGTCAAGGTGTTGTGCATAATGGTGGTAGGCCGCAACGAGGTTCTTACGAGATTGCCGATCATTAGGCTTTGCGGAAAACGCTGACTGAAATGCGTCAATCGCCTGTGGATATGCCCCCTTTTTGAGATATAGTTCACCGAGTAGACTGTGTGCATCGGCATCAGCATCTACCTGAATAAGTTGAAGATAGGCATCAATCGCCTTGTCGATATGCCCTGATTTGCGGTGGGTGTTAGCGCGTTTCCACAAGACATCCACTAGGTTTGCATACGCGATATTCAACGTTGGGGTCAATTGTAGTGCTTCCTGATATGCAGCGATTGCCTCCTCCCAACGCTGGGTGCCCATCAACTCTACACCGTAGTTGCTCAGATACCCCGCGAGATTCTGTTTGATTTCTAAGTCGGCGGGATCGAATTCAAATGCCTTACGGTATTGGGTGATGGCGTTTTTGAGGTCGCTGTCCCTCGCATAAGCATCGCCCATAAGGCGATACAAAAGCGCGTCCTCCGGCTTGAATTGGAGGGCTTCGCCGAAATACAACGCCGCTTTTTGATACGCTTTAACGTTCAGTGCCTCGATTCCTCGCTCTCGAAATATCTGATAGAGATTATTCCGAGGCGTCGGATCGTAGGGGTTCATTTCGAGCGATTTTCGGAAGGCAGCTATGGACTGGTCGATTTCTCCGGTCCGATAATACATCACGCCGATCGTGTTGTAATCATTGGGCGAAGGCATCTGTTTGAGTGTTTCTTCAAGTAGTTCCACAGCGTGTTGGGAGAGACCAGCTCTCTGGTACACCTGTAGAAGGGTTTCCCGTGCCGGGTGGAAGTCTGGGTCTATTTCAAGACAGGCTTTGAAACTGGCAACAGCCAGCACGGTATCTCCCTTGTCGTCGTAGATTGTCCCTAACAGGTAATGTGTACGTGCGTTCGTTGGATTGGTTTCGAGCTGCTTTTTCAAGGTGTTAATGGCAGCATCGTGTTGAGGCGTGTTTTGCGGCGTGGCATAGACTTTCAGTAATGTTGCTTGATCCCGAGCGGTTGGACGTTGTGCAATTGATGCCCGAAAACTCACGTCAAGTGGATTAGGACTATGTCCCCACAGCCCGATGGCGTGTCCAAATTCATGAAGGCAAACCGTTCGGGTTTCTTCCTGCGACAGTTTTGCCGATATTGAAGGCTTAGGTAATGAGAGGACAATTTCGACGGAGAAATCCCCAGTGCGGTGGCGTGTGAGTTCTGCCTTTCCATAGGTCATATCCATGTTTGCCGGTTCGCTATATCCCCAACGGACCCAAATATCAGCGTCCTTACTCGTTTGCGATTCTTGAAACTGAATTTTTCCATCGGAGACCGCTTCCCACTGCCGCATCGCATATCGTAGCGCGGGAAGGTATGCTGCTTGTAACGTCGGTGTAACGTAAACGGTGATTGGCATTTCGACAAAGCGAGTGATCCTGCCGTGACAGAAGACTGTGATTTGATCGAAATAGTCGAGCGTCCGATCGGTCATCACCGGACGATGACCGATCGGACGTTCAGCCAAAGCCGAAACGGTGGAGATCAGGAACATCACAGAGAAAACGACGCTTCTAAGTGAGTCATGAGTCTTCATGGCTGTTTCCTTGTGGAATCAAACGTTTACGGTGGGTCCTAAATCAATTACCGCCTCATTCGCAGACTGTTAACAACGACGGTCACACTGCTAAAAGCCATGGCGAGGGCAGCCAACGCTGGGTGCAAGGCGCGTAGCATCATCGGTAGGAAGGTGAACGGGTGCAGCACACCCGCTGCCACCGGGATGAGGAGGACGTTGTAGAAAAAAGCCCAGAACAAATTTTGCCGGATAACGCGCATTGTTGCTTTGCTGAGGGCAATCGCTTGTGGTACAGACCGAAGGTCACCGCTTATCAGGGTGACATCAGCCGCTTCCATCGCCACATCGGTGCCTGTGCCGATGGCGATGCCCACATCCGCTTGGGCTAATGCCGGTGCGTCGTTGATACCGTCGCCGACCATCGCCACACCTCCGATAGCTTGAGATTCCCCCTTCATTTCTCGTTGTAGGTTCTCCACTTCCGCCGCCTTAGCCCCCGGCAGGATTTCGGCGAGGATCCGGTCAATTCCGAGAGCGTTGCCGATACTTTCCGCTGTGGCTCGGTTATCGCCGGTGACCATCACCACCTGCAAACCCAGACGGTGCATCTGATCGATGGCTTCCTTGGAACCGGGTTTGATGGTATCCGCCACAGCAATTAGTCCGGCGGCTTTGCCATCGACAGCAACCCAGATTACGCTTTTCGCACCTGCCTGTAACTTCGCCGCTTCGGCTCCCAAATCGTTGAGATTAATATTCTGCTCATTCATCATTTTGAGATTGCCCAAGACGATCTGATGCCCTTCGACCTGAGCAAGAACACCATGTCCAGCTAAGGCTTCAAACCGGGAAGGTTCTACCGGTGATAATCTACGCGCCTGTGCTGACTGGACGATGGCTTCACCAATCGGGTGTTCGCTCCCCCGCTCCGCCGAGGCAGCTAGCCATAGGAGTGCGGCTTCTTCCTGCTGCCCCTCTCCCATCTCCACCCCATTCCCTAACGTCTTGATGATAACGCTTAGGGTGTCGCCTTCTGCGATCACTACATCTGTCACCGATGGCTCACCTGTCGTAATTGTGCCGGTTTTATCGAGAATAATCACCTTGAGCGAATGAGCGAGTTCAAGTGCCTTGCTATCTTTGAAAAGGATGCCCTGTTCCGCCCCTCTGCTTGTGCCGACCATAATGGCGGTCGGTGTGGCAAGCCCAAGTGTGCAAGGGCAAGCGATAACCAACACTGCTACCATCCGGATCATCGATGGCGTAAAACCAACATCCACGACAAACCACCAGACCAGCAGGGTCAAAGTCGCAACCGCAATGACAGCGGGCACAAAAACACTCGCCACCCGATCGGCGAGACGCTGAATTGGTGCTTTGCTCCCTTGTGCTTGTTGGACAAGTTGAATAATCTGTGCGAGCGCGGTCTCTGCACCGACCTTGCGCGCTTCAAACTTGAGTCTTCCCTGTTTATTGATGGTTGCACCAATTACCGGATCACCCTTCCCCTTATCCACCGGTATGCTCTCTCCAGTGATCATACTTTCGTCGATAGCGGAATTGCCCTCAATAATAATTCCGTCAACAGGAATCCTCTCCCCTGGTCGCACAATCACCACGTCGCCGACGACCACCTGCTCAATGGGGATGTCAATCTCTTCACCGTTACGCACCACACGGGCTGTTTTCGCTTGCAGACCCATCAACTTTTTGATCGCAGCACCGGTCTGATCTTTCGCACGGACTTCCAGCAATTTACCGAGTTTGATAAGGGTAATGATGACCGCCGAGGTTTCAAAATAGACGTGGCTGCCTAGGGCTGTGCTGCCCAACGTCAATGCGACGGTGACAGGCAAGCTGTAAAAGAAGGCAGCGGATGAACCCATCGCAACTAGCACGTCCATGTTGGCGGCACCGTTGCGTAGTGCTTTGAAGCTGCCCGTATAATAATCCCAGCCGACATAAAATTGCACAGGGGTAGCCAAGGCGAACATCAGCCAGTTACCCCAAAGGGCGTCGGACCAAGTCCCCAACAGCGCAAAATCACGAGCCATGCTGAAAAGGAAGAGCGGGAGGGAGAAAGCGACGCCAATCCAAAACTTGCGCGTCTGTTCGTGGATTTCGGTTTCGCGGGCAGCCTGCTCAACATCTGCTAATTGTTGGTCGGGATCTGCTTCAACAACACCGTAGCCTGCCCCTTTAATAGCAGCAATAAGATCCGTGGGGTTCACTTGACCGGGGATGTACGCTATCTTCGCCTTTTCTGTGGCAAAGTTTACAGTCGCAGAGACGACGCTTGGTCGCATTTCGTTAAGTGCTCTTTCGACGCTCGTCGCACAGTTGACGCAATTCATCCCTGTGATAGGTAATTCAATCTCGCCTGTCGCTACCCCATAACCGATGTCTTTAATTCTCTCAATGATGGTGCTCTCATCCAGTACAGACGGGTTGAAAGTGACCGTCGCTTTCTCGGTAGAGTAGTTGACGTTTGCCGTTCCCACGCCGTCCAGTTTCCTCAGATCGCGTGCGATGGTTTCCGAGCAGTTCGTACAGTGCATCCCTGTTATGGGCAGTGTGACCTGTTTTTCAGTCATAGGGCTCTCCTCCCACGTTTCAGCGGGGGATTGACATAGTGCCAGCGTTAATTATCCCATCAGTCCAGTTACGCTAAGTTCCGATTCGTCCTTCATACGCTGAAATTTGCTCATCAAACCGCAGCGTCCAGCCAATCTCATCTAAGCCATTCAATAAACAGTGTTTCTCAAAGTCACCAATCTCAAAGGGGTGCGCGGTCCCGTCAGGCTGAATCACCTGCTGCGCCTCCAAATCAATCATCAACCTGTAGCCTTCTTGTGCTTCGATCTGTTCCATCAGATCCGCAGTTACATTGTCCGGCAGAGTGATAGGTAGGAGGCCATTTTTGTGGCAGTTGTTACGGAAGATGTCCGCGAATGAAGGCGCGATCACCGCCTTGAACCCATACTGTTGCAGTGCCCACGGTGCATGTTCCCGCGAACTACCGCACCCAAAGTTTGCCCCAGCAACCAAAATACTCGCCTCCTGATAGCGGGGATCATTCAGGACAAAGTCCGGATTGGGATCACCATTGTCCAGAAGACGCCAGTCGTAAAACAGGAACTGTCCAAAACCGGTGCGTTCAATCCGTTTGAGAAACTGCTTGGGAATAATCTGATCGGTGTCTACATTCAGCCGATTTAACGGTGCTGCAAGTCCAACATGTTCTTTGAATGCTTCCATCGTTTGTATCTCCTTCAGAAATATCAGTTATAATTAAAGCAAATTGATAGTAGGCATACTCCGTATGCCGTAACCCCCAATTCCACGGGGAAAATGGGGAATTTTGTAGTAAGCATATTACTTTGAATTCCAATCCAGAACTCCCTATACCGTAACCACCCTCTCGTAGCCACAGATTTCCTAATCTGTGATCGTGGTGTAAAGCCTGCCCTAGGTGAAATCGGGTTGCCTAAACTACGAAATGAACCAACATAGCCCTAGCGGGACAACAAGTGTATAGCAATTCTGTAAATCCAGATTCAGGTACGGAACACGGCGAGAGTCTTCTTCTCACGTTTCACGTTTTAGTCGTCCATTATATCAGATTTCAGGTGGGAGATGGAAGAAATTGTTTTGCGGATACCGTTACGAATCCGTTTTGTCGATGGAAGGAGGGCAGAGAGGGGTGATATTTACTGACTGAACTGCTGGGTGACAAAGACTAAATCGAGAATGTTGACTACACCATCGCCATTGAGGTCGGGGTCCGATTTACCGAAGTTGTTGGCGAGGTGCACCAGATCCAAGATGTTGATGTTGCCATCGCTGTTGACATCGGCGGGATTTTTGGCTTTGAGGTAGATTTCGCCGTCGAGGTCGGGGAGGAGGTGGGTCAGGGAGGGAGCGTTATTTCCCCTATGGGAGACGGGGGTAGCAGACGCTGGCAGTGTGATGGTTTGGGGTTCCCCACTGCGGTTATAGACCGTCCAGCCGTTTGTGAACTCGCGAAGAAACATTCCATCAATGTCTTGATACGGTTGGGCTTTGGGACCGGTGGGCTGTCCGAGGTTGGCGTCCCAGAAGGAGTGCCAGAAGTGCTCTTGGTAAAAGTGTCCTGTAGTATATAGCGCGTATCCGTCGGAAAGGGTGAGACTCATTGTGGTGAAGAAACGCATCCAACGCTTATTCGTTGGGCTATCTGGGGCTTCAGTGGGAATCCCCTGTCCCCTTAAGCAGGTGATTTGGGGTTCTCTGGCGTTTGCTTCAAACCAGCGGAGGGTCTCTTCAACCTCAGCAATCCTGCGGCGTGTGTAACCACCTGGATCATAGAAGGTTTCCATGAAACTGCCGTTGATGTAGGGAGCTGAGGCTGGAAGTTTGCTTTGGTTGCTATTGCAGATGATGAGAAAATCGTCGGGGACGTTGGCACGGATACGTCGTAGGATTGAGGTTCGTGCTTCTTGCTCTTCCTCTAAGGTGCTATAGTATCGTTGCGATCCGTCCCCGAAACGATCTACAAGGAAACGCCACCCTCCTTCAGTCCACGCGTCGAATTGGATGCCGTCAAACAATCCACATTCTGAAACAGAAATTGCTTGTTCCACAATGATGTCTTGCACTTCTGGAATTCTGAAATCAATAAGGTAACTATCAGTAAAGGTGCGTGAACCTTTGACAGGGTTACCATTTTCGTCTCTTAGCCAGCCGAACCAATCTTCGGGATACTGACCAGGGGAATGGGCATTTCTTATTCGGATTTCAACGAGGAAGATCATAGTGGGGTTTTTGGCGAGTAGTTCCTCACGTCTGGCTATTGCACTCCCTATATCGCCGGCTAGTGTCGACCACGGTGGGGTCTGGAGAAAATGGAGTCCAAAAGGGATATGATGCCAATATATGTCGTGATACGCGACGCGGTCTTCAAACGATAAGTGAGACAGATTCACTGCATTATCGCCCCAGCTTTGAATAATAGATGGGAGATTCCGGTTTTCGATTCGATCTTGGATTGGGGGATCTGGTAAGGAACAGACCTGATCGTATGTAAAGGTGGTCAAGGATAGATTTAGAACTGGACCAATATCTATGATGTTATTTCTTTCTATATGGAGTTCTTCCAATGCGGTTAAATTGGCAAGTGGGCTGACATCGACAATATGGTTAGACACGAGGCTTAAACGAACGAGTTGGGTTAGGTGTGCAAGCGGGGTGATGTCGCGTAATCGCATGTGCGACAGCCACGCTGTTTGTAGTTTTGTTAAAGTCGCAAGGGCGGTTATATCTGACAGTCTAACACCTGCAAGATTGATATAGGTGAGATTGGTCAAGTTTTCAAGGGGTGCGAGATCCGTGATTGGATTGTCTCTAAGTATCAGAGATTCCAGTTTTATTAACTCGGCTAATGGGGTAATGTCTTGAATCTCATTTTCGGCGAGGTTCAACGATTTCAAATTAGTTGCATGTTCCAATCCAGTTAAGCCTGCTATCTGATTCGTCCTCGCGGTTAGTGATGTTAATTGGTTGATCAGCAACTGTGTGATGGGTGTTCCTGATGGCAGCCCCATTTCCTCACGGATAGCGCGTTCCAAGTTTGGATCAGATATTTTCACCTCGCCGGAAGCGAGTTCCTGCAAACTGTGGATATCAATATCGATACTCTGAAAGTTTAATCCAAAGAGCGGACGAAAGTCTGTTATCGCATTGTTAGCAATTGTCAGATCGGTCAGCTGCGTTAAATTGGCGAGTGAACTAACATCAATAATCTGATTGTTTTCAATCCGTAGTTCTTTCAAAGCGGCTAAATTTGCAAGGGGGCTTATATCGACAATCTGATTGTTTTCAATCCAAAGTTTTTCTAATGCAGTTAAATTGGCAAGTGGATTGATATCCATAATTTGATTATGAGAAATCTCTAACCTGTTAAGTTGTGTAAGGTTTGACAGCGGTGTTATGTCCCGAATCTGACGACAGTGCTGAAGGTCAAGCACCCTCAACTGCGTAAGGTTTGACAGCGGTGTGAGGTCTGTTATGCGGACGGAGGCGAGATAGAGGGATTCGAGTTGAGTGAGGGTGGCGACGGGCGAAATATCGGGGATTGGATTATGTATAAGTCCTAGCAGTTCCAAGTTTACCAGTCCTGCCAGTGGGGTGATGTCTTGAATCTGATTGAAGGAGAGTTGAAGTCCCTTCAGGTTGGTGGCATATTCTAAGCCCGTTAAGGTTTCTATCTGTTTATTACCTGCTTCTAACTCTATTAATTGGCTCATCACTAACTGTGTGATAGGGGTTTCATCGGGCAGCGTGAGTGCTTCCCGGACAGCACGCTTGAGATTGGGGTCGGGGATTTCCACAACTTGAGCAGAGACGTGGGGTGTGAGAAGGATTGCCGCGACCAAGACGACGAGAAAACGGGAAGACGGGAAAACGAGAAAGCGAGAGAACAAGAATTTCATAGTAATTTCTTCTCCTGTAACTCCTTCAATCCTATATATAAGTCCGTAGGTTGGGTTGAACGGGCACCGTGAAACCTAACACCCATTCCATAAATCTGCTCAGTGTTTGGCGGACCCGTATAGCCGATGCTCTCCCAACCAGCCACATCGCCCCCCAATAGCCGGTAAGGGTGCGGGACTATCCGCAACGAGCGGTCCTCCAACGGCAGAGAAATCCGTTGATGTCCACGTTGGGCAGATTGCTTTAGCGCGATAGCAATTTCCAACGCTTGGCGGTATCCATGCCCGCTATCCAGCACATCCTGACCCGTATCAAACGCGTGCATGAGCCACTCAATCCGCCGTGTAAAGAAATCGTCAGGTGGAGGGATTTCAAGAAAATCAGGATAAACCGGAGTCGAATCCGCACCAGTTCCTTGGATAAATACAGGTCTGGGACTGGTCATCCATACCTGCCCATTCTCCCCCGTGACTGCGATCGGGCAAGATCCGCCCTGCTCCGATGGCGCAGGAATCTCACAGACAACGCCCCCTGATAATCCAAGACGACCGTAGGCGGGACAGTCAATCTCCGATGCCGAAATATCAACCGACGGCATCCAGTCGGAGTCCGGTGGTAATGTCCAGCCTTCGACCCACTCTACCTCCATACCGGTGAGGGTTCGCAGCAGCGTCAATTGAACGCAGCCCCCACCCGATACCTCACGCGGCAGCCCACTCGGAATAGCAGCAGCGGTAAGTTTGTCGATATTACCGGCACCGATCCAATCAACGGTTTCCAGTAGGTACGGAACTCCTGAATAGACACTACCACATCCGAAAACGGTGCCCCGCTCACGGCAAGTACGCACCATCGCATCCGCCTGAGACAGTTCAACCGCTATCGGTTTTTCGCATGAGACCACCTTGACGCCAGCCTCTGCGCAGGCGATTACCGTGTCGGGATTGTGCGATGTCGGAAGAATCGCCGAAACGATGTCAGGAACTTCTCTGGCTAACAGCTCCTCCAGCGTATCAAAGACATTTTCAACGCCGTATCGGTCAGCAAAGGCACGTCGACGGTCTTTGGTGCGGTCAACCAGTGCGACAATTTCGCAGGCTGGATGGTTGGCATAGGCGTGTAGATATCTGCTGCCCCAAGTTCCTGCCCCTCCGACAACCGCAACTCTGTATTTTTTTATCCGCAAAATACGACTCCTTCGGTTTGAGAGTTTTTAGAAAACGCTACAAACCGGTTGCCTTTTGTACTTTCTGCCGATGAGATCACGGTTTGAAACCTCATGAGCGGGGAGGTTTTCTGCTACCGCTGAACGCATCTGGCTTCTGGGTGTCAGAGGGCCAATACCCGCTGGGATCCTCCTGCCACAGATTTCCGCACAGCCCCGAAATCACCCGCCATTCCGCTGCACCTAGGTCTGGATCTGGGTGAAAGAGAAATCGTTTCAATCCTGCACGTTCCGAGGTTGTCAGGATGTTATGAAGATCTCTTGCGGTCATCGCGTCGCCTGCATGTGGACTACGTCCAGTTGACACCCAAGCGACGACTTTATCATCATCTCCGATGGCTTCCAGCGCACGTTGGGTTTCGCTCCACACAACCTCTGAGAAGAACTCGTCTGGGAACCCCAACTCCATATCCATCAGTGAGCGAACGCCCGGTAGGTCAATGCCAAACAGAGACTTCACTGCCGCAAAGCAATCTTCTTCTGTCAGTGTAGGATTCCACTCAGAAAGTATCTGGACCCAACGCGCAATCGTTCCGTACATCCCATCGAAGCCCCGGTGCCAGAAATAGTGCTTGGGGAAGATGTAATCGAAAAGCGATGCCATCTGTTGATAGTTCTGTCCGGTGAGCGAAGAAAACGTCGCCGTGCGCGGGATACCGCCCAATTCCACCTTGCGGTTCAACTGGTCGAGTTGGGTGCGTACAGCCTGCATGTAACCCAAGGCGGTTTCTTGGCGGGCCCGCAACCAGTAGAGCACATCCTCGTTGATATCAAACAATGTCAACGCTGCCAGCATCCCACCGGGGGCGTGATACCGTACCAGAGATGGTGTTAGGTTGTGAAGCCGTTCCCCTAAGTGTGCGATACCTCGCTCCAAGCGGGGAAGATCCTTTCCTAAAGCCGCGAAACGATGCCGTTCATGCTCACGGATTTCGAGCAGCTCCCCGCCGTGATGGAAGGCTAGCTCGTAGTGCTGTTCCCCCGGACCATCTATGATAACACCGTGTGCTTGCGGGTAGGCATTCATCGTGTCCTGAACGCTGGCGGCAAATCCCACCGCGCCGTAAGGATCTTCCTCCAACGATCGCGTCCCACCGCCGCCGGGAACGCTGAAGGTCATAATATGCCAATCGCGCGAGGCGGCATCGTCTAACATAGCGTGCAGCTGTTTCTCCTTCTCCAAATCGCGTGGGGCTTCCGGCGGTGGACTCACCCCAAATGATTTGTATACCTCCGGGTCAGGAGCAAAGGTCCGAATCGTCGTACCATCATCCTGCATGAACTGCAAGTAACCAAATACGATGCCACGTACACCCCCGTCCTCCCATGCGTCGAATGTCCGCCGGTAGTCAGGCAGCCAATGTTCGAGTGGGCTATGGGTAAAGATCCACGGTATCATAGGAAACCTCCTCGGCTGAGTAGTTTACATCACTTGACCGCTGACCCTTGAAAAGACTGTAAACCTTTTCAAAGTTTAGCTGTCCAAAAATAAATGAGGCACAAACCAAGTTTCGCCGGTATAGTAAGGAACCTCAATGACAAAAACTGTTTTCTTCGATTTCTTTGACACACTCATCTTTTGGACGCAACCGCTCCATATAACCATTCGGAAAATTGCCGATCGGTATCAACTGCGTCTGGATTGGTCTGTTTACGACGAAGCGCGAGCAATTCTGACCGAAGCGTATGAAGCCTCAAAACCGACAAACAGTATACGGGATACGATATTCAGGCAGCTTGACGGCTGCTGCGCTATTCTAAAAAAACTGGGAGTGTGTGAGCATGTAGAGCAGATTGCATGGGAAGTCTTGCAATACGAACACGCTCTATTTTCGCGTAACAACGCCACGCTTTACAAAGATGTCTTGCCAACTCTAGACCGATTGCAGCAAATGGACCTAAAGATGGGAATCATTTCCAACTGGGATACGCCCTTACATGCGATGGTTGAAGAACTTGGGCTTGCCCCCTATTTTGAGGTAGTCGTCGCCTCCCATGATCAGCGGGTACGGAGTGCGAAGCCGGACGCAGCCATTTTTGAATATGCCTTAAATGCTGTTGGTGTGTCCGCGGAAGAAGCTGTTCATGTCGGAGACTCCTTCGAGGCAGACATCGTGGGAGCGCACTCCGCCGGCATCCGTGCAATTTTGTTAGACCGGGACGGAACGCAGACTGAACGGTGGGGAGAAACCATCCGAACCTTACATGCGTTGCCGGATCTGTTCAGCGTGAAACGTGCTTGAATATGAGTTGCTCTCCCTTCTGCCTGTTATCCATCACACAGCGTAAGCGACCGATCCATCTTCGCGCAACAGGGTCTGACCGGTGTTCATCGGTTGGTAGGGGTTCTGCTCTATCAGACTATCGTCCAACTCCACGCCGAGTCCCGGTGCCTCGGGAATCGGAATATAACCGCCCTCACGCTGATAGCACGTTTTGTAAACAGCGTTGTTAGGTGATTCGTCGCCCTTGGTGTACTCTTGGGTGATGAAGTTCGGGATGCTCGCGTCGAGATGTAACGAGGCGGTTGTGGTCAACGGTCCCAAGAAATTGTGGGTGACAACCGCGCTGTGGTAGGACTCAGCGATTGCAGCGATTTTTTTACATTGGGTCAACCCGCCTGCTAATGCTACATCCGGTCGGACGTACTGAGGTCCACCGGCGGCGAGCAACTCACGGAATTCCCAGATGGTGGTCAGACGTTCACCGTTCGCCAAGGGGACGGTCATCCGCTTGGCGAGTTCCGCCTGCGACACGATGCTGTCGATCTGGATGGGGTCCTCAAGGAAATAGATATTAAATGGTATCAACGCTTCTGCCAAGACGATCCCGTTCATCGGCGTGAGTTTGCGATGGACTTCGACGATGAGGTCGAGATCGGGACCTCCTCCTTCTCGCGCCGCTGCAACCAGATCACGGGCAGTCTTGACCAAGCGATCCAACGCCATGTCCTGATAGCCGCCGACCACCGGATCGAACTTCAGCGCAGTGAACCCTTCCTCCACCGTATCTTTCGCAGTCTGAAACATCGTCTCTGGAGTTGACCCACCAGCCATAAGATGCAGACGAATTTTGTCACGACAATTCCCACCCAATAATTCCCATACCGGCACACCGAGATGTTTTCCCTTGATGTCCCACAACGCGATATCCACTGCACTAATTGCGCCGCAGAGAGCGGTGCCGCGAAACGGACCCATGCGGTAGAGATACTGCCAGTGGTGTTCGATGCGCAGGGGATTCTGACCGATTAGGTGTTTTTCAAAGGTTGCGACGATTCTCTCAACCGCTTCGGGATAGCCCCAGCAGGCGGTTTGACCGATACCGCTGATGCCGTTATCGGTGTGGATACGGACCACATAACCGCCACCGATGAAGAAGGATTCGATTTTGTCAATTTTCATGCTGCGCTCCTTGATGGATTGATTTAAGTAAATGGAACTGTGTCTTAAACTGTGTCAGTATATCAAAGATTGCGGAGAGCGTCAATGGAATTTCAAGGATTGCCGAGAGCAATTGTAATATCAAGCGTTTTATGAGCCTCAAGGAATTTCTGCTACATCGTCTGGTCGAAGCGATACGTCTAATCAACCTTATACCCGGAATTCCGTCAAAGTGTTCACAGCAGATAAAATGAATGCAGAAGGGGTCAAAGCCCTATGTATTCATGACTCTGTCACTTGCTTAAGTTTTCTTCATGATTCGTAACCAAAGCGGCTGCACCGGCGTTAGGGAGAGTAACGATATGGAGGGCATCGGGATTTTCATGCAATACTTCGTAGCAGCACCGCAGCTCGGTGGGTGGCAACTCCTTGATGGCAAACAGATTTATTATAGGAGATCGGTGGATGATCGAAGTTGAAAATCTCACAAAAAATTACGGACCGTTTCAGGCATTGAAAGGGATTTCCTTTCGTATCGACAAAGGCGAGGTCATCGGTTTTTTGGGGCCAAATGGTGCTGGCAAAACTACCACCATGCGAATTTTGACCTGCTTTATGCCCGCTAGTAGTGGAAATGCGATGGTCGCGGGATACGATGTTTTCAAGCAATCCTTGGAAGTTCGTAAGCACATCGGTTATCTGCCCGAAAGTGTGCCGCTCTATCCGGAAATGACCGTTACCGGCTACCTCAAGTTTGTATCAAAGATTAAAGGTGTACCACGAAGTAAGCGTGCCGAGCGATTGGATGTAGCCATTGAATCCTGTAGTTTGACCGAGCGGCGAGGTCAGATTATCGGGCAGCTGTCCAAGGGCTATCGTCAACGGGTCGGTTTGGCGCAGGCACTGATTCATGATCCAGATGTCATTGTTCTAGACGAACCTACAGCCGGACTCGATCCACGGCAGATTATTGAAATCCGTGAACTAATTAAGGCACTCGGCAAGGAACACACAATCATTCTCAGCACACACATCCTCCCTGAAGCGAGTATGACCTGTGAACGGTTGATTGTGATTAATGATGGTGAAATCGCCGGCGGTGTAAAACTCTCGGAAGGGCGCGCCATTTCTATTGACGCAGGTGATGATGGGCGCACGGAGTTGGGCGATACGAAAACCCTTTATCTGGAAGTCTCAGGTCCAGAGACGGAGGTCAAGACTGTCCTCGAAAATCTCCCCGGTGTCAGTCGTGTCGAAAGCCGAGACCTGAACGGTAACGTCAATCCAACATTCCACATCAATTATGAACTAAATACAGATATTCGCGCAGCGGTTTCATCAAGCATCATTCAGCATGATTGGAATTTACTTGAAATGCGTTCCATTGAAATGACGCTTGAGGAACTTTTCTTGCAACTGACAGCCGGCGTAGAAAGTGAGACACAGGCGGACGATGAAGCAGGTTTAGAGGTACAAGATTCGTAACCGTTCCCGTTCATTCTCATCGGGAAAAATTGAGCAAATTCGCTAAATTTGAAGCCTTCATCCATTGGCTCATTTGGATATTTTTACAGTTCTTTAATAAAATACTTGACGTTGAGCGATCCATTAATGTATAATTTTACCGCTAATAGGAATAATTCCCACCAACAGCCGTCCGCTGCTATATTTCATATTATCTTGAATGCCTTCAAACACTGATTTGATGCCTCTTCTATGTTACCCGTTTGGGAATTCCTTATAATTTAAGACTTAACCAACCCCTATTCCGCGTACCCTTGTCTTTTATCTTAATTTGATCCAACTTTCTTTTCGATAATTTCCCTCCACTATGCTGTCAACGGTCACAAATTATAGGTCAACCGGTGAGTTATTACACATCTTCTGTCTATGATGCTGTTGCTTACCTGTTACATGACCGTCTGGAGTATACCATCTTTTCCCGAAACGTAGCGTCAACCGTGGATTGTCTGCTGCAGATACTTTGTGCAATTTTGGGTTAGTGTAAAAGATATGAGTGTTAGGCAATCTGCAAGCGGTTAGAATCTCGCAATGAGGAGCAACAAAATTATGGAAAATGTGGACATTGTCAAACTCCAAGAGATGACGATCTCCGAATTGAATGGCATGGCTCGGAAGCTGGGGCTGACGGGATACAGTAGCCTCCGCAAGCAGGAGCTTATTGCCCAAATTCTTGAAGCCAAAGCGGAGAGCAGTGGCTTGTTGTTCGGAGAGGGTATCCTTGAAATTTTACCAGAAAAATACGGCTTTCTTCGGTCATCGAGCTATAACTATTTGCAAAGTACCGATGATATTTATGTCTCTCCCTCGCAAATACGCAAATTTGACCTCCGTACAGGTCACGAGGTTCAGGGACAAATCCGTCCTCCTAAAAAGGGCGGCGACAAAGATGAATTTTACTTCGCATTATTGAAAATCGAAAAAGTCAATGACGAAGCTCCGACAGGTGCAAAGGATAAAATCCTTTTCGATAACTTGACCCCTGTCTACCCTTACGAGCGGCTAATACTTGAACATAATCCGAAGGAATTTTCGACACGTATTACCGATTTGATGTCCCCGATCGGTAAGGGTCAGCGTGGGTTGATTGTCGCTCCACCTTACAGCGGCAAAACCACAATCTTAAAAAATATCGCCCACGGTATCGAGGAGAATCATCCAGAAGTTATGCTCATCTTCTTATTAATTGATGAGCGTCCAGAAGAAGTGACGGATGTTTCCCGGTCCATAAAAGGGGAGGTTATCAGTTCCACCTTTGATGAGCCTCCGGAACGGCATGTACAAGTTGCGGATATGGTCATTGAAAAGGCGAAACGCTGGGTCGAATATGGCAAAGACGTGGTGATTATGCTGGATAGCATGACACGTCTCGTGCGAGCCTGTAACATTGTGGCACCCCATAGTGGTAAAACATTATCAGGTGGTATTGACGCACTTGCGTTTATGAAGCCACGTCAGTTTTTCGGGGCGGCACGAAAGTTTGAGGATGGCGGCAGCTTAACAATCATAGCTACCGTATTGGTTGATACCGAAAGCCGAGGCGATGAGCATATTTATGAGGAGTTAAAAGGTACTGCAAACATGGAGATTCACTTAGAGCGTTCTCTGCTAGAACGGCGTATTTTCCCCTCCATCGACATCGGCAAATCGAAGACCAGACGCGAGGAGCTGCTTCTAAAGCCAGAGATACTCAGCAAAGCGTGGATTTTGCGCAAATTCATGGGGCAGATGAACACCGCTGAATCAATGGAACTCCTTGTTGAACACTTAGGAAAAACAGAGACAAACGAGCAGTTTGTTGATATGATGATAAACAATACCAAAGCCAACGGTCCCACCCGCGGTGGACGGTATCAGTGGTAGGGCTGAGTTGACCGTTAAATAAATTATAAGGAGGTGAGCATCCTCATGAAATCAGATCTCCATCCAGAAACAATGGAATGTGTCATCAATTGTGTGTGTGGTGCAACATATACGACCTATTCTACAAAACCCCAAATCCGCGTAGAAATTTGTTCAAAGTGTCACCCATTTTACTCTGGACAGCAGACAATTGTCGATACGGCGGGACGTGTGGAAAACTTCCGCCGTAGATACGGTCTTGCCGATGAAAACTAAATGCGACTTGGTCACAAATGCCTGCAGCTAAACCCCTCAAATTAAACTTTGTATACTATGAGGCACTGAATGCTTGTCGGCTATGAAACATGAGAGGGCAGAGGTCAACTGATAAATTGTACGAGCGACCATCTGCCCTTCTGAGGTTCTGAGAAAAAACAGGTGGAGGAGAAGGTAACGCATGGGATTTCGAGTATCTGATAAACATATTGAAGAATACCATATGCTGGGTTACACAGTTTTCCAAAAGATTCTTCCACCGTCATTGATTCGGGATCTGCGGCAAGTCAGTGACAGGGCGAAAGCAATTGCCCGTGAGCAAAGCGGTCCTCAAGTGCAGCGCCTCCAACCTGTTGCAAACTGCGACCTTGACCAGCAGCCTTTCATTGACTACGCCAATCTACCACCACTGGTTGATGCTATTGCCAAGGTACTAACGCCGCGTCATCGTCATGGCGATCGAGACCACTTCGGTATTCTGTTTGAACCTGCGGATATGCCATACTGCACGCCGTGGCACCGCGACTGGCGTGACAATGCCGCAGGCTTACCGCTCTCAGTGTGGGATGAAGTGTTCAGCGACATTAACCATTTCAATCAGATTAACTGCGCCTTGTATGAAGATAGTTCGACATGGTTTGTTCTGGGTAGCCATCTGAGGCGAGATTTACCAGCAGAAATTGAACGCTTCCCGGATCGACCGATACCGAGCGTGGACCTTGATGGCAAATCCGCTGAAGAGCGGGAACCATTCTGCCTCGAATACTGTCGTAGTATGCCCGGGGCGGTACAGTTGCATCTAGAAGCGGGAGATTTCGCGCTCTACCGAAATACACTCTGGCATTTGGGCAACTATGTTCCCTATCGCAAACGGGCAACGTTACACGACAGTGCTTGGACGCCTGAGTTTGAGGCATGGTACAAGAAAGCGCGAACCGAATCGAGCAAACGGCGTGAAGCTGGCTTCGGTATGGAAAATCCAAATCTCAACGCTACCAATAAAGCGGTATCAACACCCGTTTAATACTAAAGTGATAACCTAACTATGCTTGAGAAGTTAAAAGAGATAGAAACAAGATATTTAGAAATAGAAAAAAGTTTAGCCGATCCCGCACAAATCGCGAATCAGCAAAACCTGCAAAACCTCGCAAAGTCGCACGCGGAACTTGCGCCGATTGTTTCAAAGTACATGGCTTATCAAAAAACAGCCAAAGAGATCGAGGAAACCTCTGCCCTGCTTGAACAAGAGACCGATGCTGAGTTTGTTGCCTTTGCCAAGCAAGAACTTGACGCGCTCACTGAGCAGAAAGATGACTTAGAAGCGCAGCTGAAAATCTTGCTAATTCCCAAGGATGCGAATGATGAGAAGAATGTGATTGTGGAGATCCGCGCAGGTACAGGGGGCGAAGAAGCGAGCTTATTTGCCGGAGAGCTTTTCCGGATGTATTCAAGATACGCTGATCGGAAGGGCTGGAAAATAGAACTGCTCAACTCCAACGCAACCGGTTTGAAGGGCTTCAAAGAAATTATTTTTTCGATTAACGGGAACCGGACATATAGTTGGCTGAAGTTTGAAGGTGGTACACACCGTGTGCAGCGTGTCCCCACAACGGAAGCTAGTGGCCGCATCCACACATCGGCGGTAACTGTCGCCGTATTGCCGGAGGCGCAAGAGGTTGACCTCAAGATTGACGCAGAAGATTTGCGGATTGAATCGTTCCGTTCATCGGGGCCGGGCGGTCAGAGTGTCAACACAACCGATTCGGCAGTCCGGATCACATACATTCCTACCGGGCTCACGGTATCCTGCCAAGACGAAAAATCCCAACATAAAAATAGAGCCAAGGCGATGAAGATCCTGCGTTCCCGTCTGCTTGAACAGATGCAAGCTGAACAGGATGCCGAACGCGCGCAAACGCGGAGATCGATGATTGGCAGCGGCGATCGAAGTGAAAAAATTCGCACATATAACTTCCCCCAAAGTCGGGTGACAGACCATCGTATCGGTTTCAGCGTTTATCAGTTGGATGTGGTCTTAGATGGAGGCATTGACGCTTTCATTGATGCCTTGATAGACGCCGACCAAGCGGAGCAATTAAAGAACTTATCGTCGTGAAAACTTGGCGCGTGATTGATCTTATCGAGTGGACGACGGAATATTTTGAACGTCACGAAATCCCCACCCCGCGATTAGACGCGGAATTGTTGCTTGGATACCTCCTGCAAAAGAGTCGTTTACAACTCTATCTTTCCTTTGAGATGCCTGTCTTCCAAGGTGCGCTCTCGAAATTTCGGGAGCTAATCAAAAAGCGGATAGCGCACACTCCTGTGAGTTATCTCACCAACCACAAGGAGTTCATGTCACTGGACTTCTATGTAGATTCGCGTGTGCTAATTCCGCGACCCGAGACGGAGATCCTCGTTGAGACGGTACTACAACATCAGACAGAACCATGCCGATTTGTTGACATCGGGACTGGTTGTGGTGCCATCGCGGTTAGTTTTGGTCATCACCGCCCCGATTGGGAGCTGATTGCCACAGATTTCTCAACGGAAGCCCTAGAAGTTGCCCAACAGAATGCACTCACCCACAATTGTGCAGATCGACTCACATTCCTACAAGGCGATCTGTTTGAACCTCTGCAAGAACTACCCAACTCTCGTTTTGACTGGATTGCTTCCAATCCACCTTACGTGGGTACAAACGAGGCTTCAACCCTTCCGCTGGATGTGCGGGAGCATGAGCCGGAAATAGCACTCTTCGCTGGCGTTGATGGTCTTAATATCATTCGGCGCATCGTAACAGACGCACCACAGTTTTTGAATTCGGAAGGAAAACTTATCTTGGAGATCGGTTGCACCCAAAGCCACTCTGTTCAAGATCTGATTAAATCACAACCAGCATATAGGCACTGTGAAGTAATCAAAGATTATGCTGGTATTGAGCGTGTGGTTCTCGCCAGCGTTTAGTTATTAGCCATTCAGATTCCTTCTTCTTCCACTTCCATGCGGTGCAGGAGAACAGTGTCTTGCAGAAACACAAATCCATATCCCCCCAACACCATTCTGTTATTACCAGCATCAGCAACCAGCGAGTTGTTGATGCCCGCAAACTCCAGACACGCAAGCACCGTCATCGTCAAGAACGCTTCCTAGTCGAAGGCTTTGAAATCTTGGATCTGGCGCTGGATGCAGGGATACAACCGATCGAAGTCTTCTACTGTGAGGAACAATGTGGTGAAAAGGCAGTGCAGCAGCTTCTCAATCGTTTGCGAGAAGCCGGTGCAACCCTTGCCCCAGTATCGACTCAAGTGTTACATACGCTATCGGCTGCTGCAGGCAACGTATACGCCTCTCCCCATAAGGCACCACCCAATGTCATACAGACGCATATTGTGGCAACTTTCGCCCGATTTGAGGTGTCATTTCAGGACATCACTTTGACCGGCGATGAACTAGTCCTTGTTCTTGATGGAACACAAACACCGAGCAATCTAGGGATGATTCTCCGCACTGCGGATGCCGTTGGGGCTGCAGCCGTTTTTCTGATTCCACCCTGCGTGGATATCTTCCACCCTAAGTCTGTAAGAGGGAGTCACGGCTCACTGTTCAGCGTCCCTCTCGTAGAGACAACAGACATTCCGGGGCTTTTTAGGTGGCTGCGTGAAAAGGAGTTCAGAACAATGGGGGCAGATCCACATCTCGGAAAGTTTTGGAATCAGGAAAATTGGAAAGGTCGGGTCGCCATAGTTCTGGGCCATGATGTGCGGGGCATATCCGATGCGGTACGTGCACAGATCGAAGGGTGGGCGCGGCTGCCGATGACAGGCAAGGTAGAATCACTCAATGTGGCAGTGGCGGGCAGTGTGTTGATATATGAATGGTTTCGGGCGAACCGGCTCGAATCGTAAAACCGTGCGAAGGACATGCACCCTCGCACGGTTCATCGGTGCCGAACCCCGTTTTATGCGTGATGGTGTCCGTTCTGATAGTGGGAACGGAGCAGGTCTATACCGAAATCATCTTCGATATGTCGCCAAACGGTGTGAATATGGTTCGCGTCGTTTTGCGTGTTGTCATATTCCACGAAGAAGAAGGTACCGTGAAGCCGGTAGTAATGCGGTTGTCCGCGATTCGCCGGTCCTGCCCAAGCGAAGTGAATATCGTTTATATCCGCATCGCGCAATTTCTGCTCCTCAATTTTCGCTAACTGTTCCGGGAGCCGATCGATGTAAGTGTCGATGAGCTGCGCTAGAACCTCACGTTGTCCGGTCGTCATCGACTCAACTGCCAGCCCTTCGGCGGCGTCAAGTTGGACTTTTGGAACATCTCGTGTCAGGATGTCCGCGGGTGCCGTTTCGTTGATAACTGTTTTGCTTTTCTGATCCGGATTGAGAGACCCCAAAAGTTGTCTAGCGAGATCTTCTTCCGCGGACAATATCCGCAGTCCCTTGTCGGGACCATGCCGAACCTCTGCGGGATTGGATCCAAAGAAGAACGGATTCGGCGTAATCAACTCCCTGTTCACAACGGTAAAATGGAGTGAGACATGGTGCCCCTCCGCCCGCCACCCCCAAGGACCGTGGTTCGTCGGATCTCCAAAAACGCTGAATGTGTAGAGTTCGGGATCTCGGACGAGCTGCGCCACCCCTTCCATCCGTTCCTGCTCACCGAGCGTGGCTTCCAAATCGATAATCGCTGTTGCCTTTTGATAGCCTGTCCTGCTTAATCCGGTGGCAAGCAGACTGAAAGCCGCATCCCGTTGCTTCTGATTCATCTCTTGGATATATACCCCTTTACGATCAAACATCTCGCGTGGGATGTAGTGCCAGCGTTGACGTTCGCCGTCTTTGAACGGAAATTCCGTCTTCCGCCGCAAATCCGGCGTCAAAGTTTCCAAAAAATTCGCGCAGGCGACTGCCATCCGCTCAGCTGTCTCGGAAGCAGGGATCACTGTAGATGTAGGTGAAGTGTTATGCGTATGCTCTGTCATATTGAAATCTCCTTTGAGGTGTTAACTATCCTTTTCGCTTCTCACGCAACCTTACGCAGGCGTTGCCTCGCATGTTCACGCGCGATCCGTACATCGAAATCAATCTCTGACCGGTTAGACATGCCGAGATTGATGCCGTGTGCGATCTCCAGTTCAAATCCCCAGCGGATCCAATCTTCAAGTTCTGACTCAGGAATGTCTCCTGCTGCGATGACCTTCATAATACTCAACCCTTTGCCGAGGTCATAAGCTCGCTGGAGGTACTCAAGATGCTGATCTAACGGACCGCCCTCCAACATTCTGCCCTCCTTGTTTGCCGTTGCCAAGATGACCTGAATCTCAGGGTGATCGATGACGGCATCCATCACAGGTCCAGTGAAGAGGTGCGTTGAGCAACCGATGACACGGACAGTCCCCTCGCTTTTGGCATCCAGAAATGCTGACATGGCTCCTTCCCGCGATTTCAAATCTTCAGGCGAGGAAATACCATGCAACAAGAGCGCGTCAATGTAATCGGTCCCCATTTCTCGGAGTGAGCGTTGAATGCTCTCACGGGCACCGTCATAATCCTTAGCTCCAGTTTTCGTTTGGATAACCACTCGGTCGCGCTCAAGTCCCTTCAATGCCGCACCCAGATGTGGCTGGCTGCCATACCCTTCAGCCGTATCCCAGAAGGTGATTCCCTGATCAAATGCCTCACGTAACAGGTCGCCGCCCTCTGCGTAACTCGCACAGACGTTATTAAGATGTCCCGCCCCAAAGCAGAGGCGCGAGATTTCAAGTCCTGTGTTCCCGTATTCAAGACGTTCCATGTTGTCCTCCTTCACTCCAAAAGCCCGTTCTCCTTATACCATTCGGCATTCGGATACAGAGCCATAACGGATTTATGTCTCAAGAACCCCAGTTTTCTATAGAAGTCTTCCTGCCCAATCACACAAGCGAGAAGCACTTTTTCAGCGGCTAACCTCTCGGACATCGCGTTCATGATGCGTGTCCCTATCCCTTGTCGTTGAAATTCTGGTAGCACAACGATATCACAAATGAAGGCGAAGTATTCCCCATCGGACAATGCCCGCCCGGCAGCAATCAACTGAGCCCCGTAATATACAAAGCAGCAGATCTGACTCTTTTCGTAAGCGCGCTGTAACCGTTCCGGATCGTATGTGCCCAACGGTGCCAAGCGGTACACTTCAGCCAGTTCTGTCCAATTAACAGAATCCGTTGAATACGCAAGCGTAATGTCGTCCATGTTGATTGTCTTCACTCCCCGCCATCATATCGTTTCCCGCCTTTTGCAACCCAGAGCCTATCCGTAAAAGGTTCGTTATTTCTTGCGTTTCTCGCGTGAGCCGGTATATACTGAACAATGTACGCTTTGCGGACATCCTCCGTTAGGTTGGGACCACTTCGATGAAAAAGCAACGATGAGAAAACCGCCATATTTCCTTTTTTGAGCGGCACAGAAACCCCTGAATCATCGCCAGAGTATCCGACCTGTCCCAACACTGTTCGCTCATGTGGTTGCGTGCCGAGTTTATGACTTTCGGGCAGCACCCAGATACACCCGTTTTCCAATGTTGAATCACTGAGTGCCAACCAGCAGGTGTAATACTGCTCCGGATCGAGTGGTGTATATCCGTTGTCTTGGTGCCATGGAAACTCCTGCGGTGTTTCAGGATATTTGAAGACCGCCTGATTCCAGTAGAGACGTACATCTGGACCAATGAGATCTGTCGTCAGTTGGACAAATTTGGCATGTTTGACGAAGGATAGAATCTTCTCGTTTTTTTCCGCAATGAAGGAAGTAAACACAATCTCGTCCGGACGGCTAATTCCCTTTCCGCCAGCCGCCTTAAGCTGCTGATTCGCTTCATCAACATACCCTTCGATCTCGGCGGTGAGGTTGTCGATCTCCGCTTCGCTGAAGATATCTTCAAGGATGAAAAATCCCTTTTCTGTAAACTGTTCTTTCTGTGCTTTGCTGATCCGCATACTTTCCCTCTGTGAATGTAGAGACTAATTTCACGATAGTTTAGCATTACGAAAAAAAAGAATCAAGCGGAAAACATGATGCTTTGGGCTATAAATAACGATGCGAAACATCAAGCTTACAATCGAATACGACGGCACAAACTATCACGGTTGGCAGATTCAGCCCAACGCGATAACGATTCAAGCAGCCATCCAAGATGCACTTACAAAAATTACTAAGACACAGACGTCAATCATTGGCGCGGGGAGGACGGACACAGGGGTACATGCCGCCGGTCAGATTGCCAATTTCCACACCCGTTCCCAGATGCCGCTGATCTCGTTCCAGAAAGCGCTCAACGCTATCTTGCCACGGGACATCGTCATTATTGATGTAGAGGAGATCTCGCCAGATTTCCACGCTCGGTTCAGTGCAGTGAGTCGGTGCTATCGGTACACGATTCTCAACCGTACACACCCTTCCGCATTCCTGCGGAGCAGTGCCTACTTTTTCCCCAATCCAATTGATGTGCACGGTGCAGATACAACCTGCCGATCACTTGTCGGGGTGCGGGATTTTTCCTCTTTTCAACGCTCCGGCAGTGAGCGAATCAACCCAATCTGTGAGATTTACGAATGTCGATGTTGGCAGGAACAAGATCTGATCTATTTTGAGATTGAAGCGGATGCCTTTTTACGGGGTATGGTTCGTGCCATCGTCGGCACCATCTTGAAACTGCACGGCAGAGAAGATGGCGTCAATCAATTACACAAGATTCTCGATGCACGGGATAGGTCGGTGGCTGGGGCTTCCGTGCCGCCACACGGTTTGTTGCTCCTACGTGTGAAATATTAGTATGTCTCGGCGTGTAAAATGTGTAAATTCGTGGGGAAAACGAGTAAAATTTATGCGGCACTAAAAATCAGTTGGCACATTAGCAAGTCCACGAACATACTCGCACCAAACCGTCACTAGTTGGTAGGGCGAATTTGCCCAATTCCGTGCAATAGAGGCGTGCTAAACTCTGAAAACAGGGCTTTTGGACTGGCACACAATCTGCACTACATGACAAGACTCAATAATTCAAAGTAAAGGTATGAGTTTGTCATGAAATTACCAACGATTGCCATTGGGCCGCACCGGGTGAGCTGTCTGATTATTGGCGGCAACCCATATAGCGGTATTTCCCATCATTCCCCTGCAAAGTCGAAGGAGATGGAGGATTACTATACCGCTGATCGGATTATGGCAGACCTGCGTGAAGCAGAACGGTGCGGAATCAATACCGTGTTGGCACGGGCGGATCGCCACATTATGCGGGTCCTGAATGAATACCGAAACAGTGGCGGAAGGATTCAGTGGATTGCACAGACAGCAAAAGGGAGTGAGTACGCCGATCTGGCGGCGCATATTCGACTGATTGCCCGCTATCAACCCATTGCCATCTACCATCACGGGGGAACGACAGATCAACTTTACGATGCGGGAAAACTAGATACATTGCACGATGCGTTGAAACTGATTCGAGATTTGGGATGTGCCCCCGGTTTGGGAACACATGAACCGCACATTCTGAAACAGTGCTATCACGAAGGATACGATGTTGACTTCTACGTCTGTGCGCTCTACAATCATACCCGCCACCGTGAGATGTATCTCGATGCGGATCGGGATGCAGCGATTGCAGCAATTCAAGCTGTGCATCTTCCGGTGATCTCGATTAAAGTCCTTGCCGCAGGTAGAAGTGAGCCGCTGCCAGCGTTTCGGTTCGCACTTGAGCATATCAAGCCGATTGACGCGATAGCGGTTGGGATGTATACAAAAGACCATCCCGATCAGATTTATGATAACGTGACACTGGTTGACCGTCTCATCAAGGAAGGAGGAAGTCTATCATGACAACCTGTTTCAGTGCACCAAAAATAGGATTGTTGTTCTTGCTCTGGGCGTGCTTGATGTGGAGTCATGGAAGTCACACCATAATTTGAGATTGAACTTTACGGAAAGCAGATGAAGGAACAATCGGATTAGTTAGCGTTTATATTTTTTAATAGATTAGACAGTACACAATCCGAAGGGAGAGTCGATGAAACGCATTCTAGAACCCGAGGTTATGGATACCCGTGAAGAGGCGGAAGCGTATGACGCTATGGATCACTCTGCTGTCAACACGGTATTCGTGGAACGCGTGGTTGAACTTGGTGCGAGTGAAGGGCAGTTTCTCGATCTGGGGACAGGTCCTGCCCAAATTCCTATCTTTTTAGCCCAACGCTGTCCTGAGATCCGAATCACTGGGATTGACCTCTCAGTCAACATGCTCATACTCGGCGAGCAGCACGTCGCGGAAGCCGGGTTAGCGAATCGGATCGCATTGGAATGTGTTGATGCGAAAGCCCTACCCTATCCAGATCAATCGTTTGATGGCGTGATTTCCAACAGCATTATCCATCACCTCCCCGATCCGATGGCTGCCTTTCGGGAAATTAGCCGTGTCATTCGCCCCGGCGGCTTGATTCTCATCCGTGATCTGATGCGTCCTGATACGCCCGAAGCCGCCCAAGCCCTCGTTGACCGTTACGCTGCTGACGATACCCCCTACCAAAAGAAACTCTTCTACGATTCCTTTCTTGCCGCCCTTACCATTCCCGAAATTGAAGCGATGCTCGCTCAAACAAGCCTTACCGATGCTATTGTTGTCCAAAGTTCAGACCGGCATTGGTCTGTTGAGCGTTCCATAGCATGATAAAAAGCTGACCTCTCGGTAGCATTCAAGTTCGCCTGAAACCGGATATAATAGTGCACAGCTGCTTGAGCAATACAGGTGTCAGACATAGGTGACCTTTTTCGCTTTCAATTTTTTCTAGTGCGTGATAAAATAAGCGAAAATACTCAACAGGAAAACCAATGAAAATCTATCAATTTCTCCGTAAGTTCCGAGTGCTAGGTATAGTGCTTTTGGTCTTATTGGTCACCGGGATTGGGACAGGCTACTATCTGACGCGTCAGTATCCTAAGGAGTGGCAATACTGGAAAAATCTTTCCGGATCTGAGAAACACCAAGCAATTAGCTTAGAAACAAAACGATTCTGGCATAATATTTTCCCTCCATCGCCGCAGCCTGAACGCTACGCGCATGTGACCGCGGAAACACTGGAGCATTCAATGCGTATCGGTGCCGATTGGATCGTCGCTATGCAAGAACACCATGGGCGATTTCAATACTGGTATGATCCCGTTAATGATAAATTTAGCAGTAAAACCGATGATAACTTTCTGCGCCAAGCAGGTACCTCATTCTCACTGGCGTTGGTCTATGAAATGACGGGAGATCCCCGTTATCTCAAGACAGCGCGGAAAAGCCTCCAGTATCTGTTGGCTTCCATAGAATTACTCGATGCCGACAAAGCCTACTTCTTTTTCGGTAGGAAAGTGAAACTCGGTGGAATTAGCCTTCCCATGCTGACCATGCTCAAAATTCGGCAGCTAACAGGAACGACTGAATTCGATACCATCTTGACGAAACTGGCAAACATGATCTTGTTTCTACAGGAAAAATATAACACGGGCCAATATAAAAGCACCTACGTATATCTCGGTGACTACGAGTATGAGAAAAACTCCGGTTGGGAATCGAGGATTTACCCCGGTGAAGCACTTTATGCGTTAGCGGGTATGTATCAGGCTTTCGGGGATATCCGTTATAAACAGAGTATGGATTGGGCGTTAGAGTTCTATTATGGAGAAAAATGGAAGTCGCATGCGTTTCTCCCGTGGACTATCTCCGCTTTCGCATCGCTCTATGAGCAGACCGGTGAACAGAAATATGCCGACTATGTTTTTTTCTTGAGCGATCAACTGCTGACGCAACAAAATTTAGACGGTGATGATGAGGTTTATGGTAGCTTTCATGGATTGCCTTCCGCAAATACGGGAAGTTACATGGAGGGACTGGGGGACGCCATCCATATTGCACGACTGATGGAAGATGAACGACGGTTGCAGCTCTATCAAGAACGCGCGAAAATGGGGTATCGTTGGCTATTTCTGCTGCAATACGGGGAATCCGATGCCGCCGCTTTGAAGCACCCCAAGATGGCGCAAGGCGGCTTTCGCAAGACCCTTACCGACTCTCAATTACGGATTGATAACACACAACATGCAATCAGTAGTTTTGCAAAGGGGTTACGCTTTATTTATAAAAATCTTCCGTTCTAAAACCCCGTCCTTTAGGGTGGAGATACAGCACGGCACACCCCGTTAGTGAGTCAAAAAAGGTTGATTTTGTAGGTAAAAAATGGTACAATTCTTTCGTCTTTCGTGGGAGAGTTTCACGCCACCGCACGGTGGTGTCTCCCACATCCTTTGAAACAGGATATGAAAGACAGAAAGACAGCCCCATGAAAACGTACAAGTTCAAACTGTATTCTAATCACGGCAATGGTGAGTTGCACAAGACGATAGAGGGACACGGTTCTGTCTGGAATCATTGTGTCGCGCTTCAGCGTCGTTACTATTCAATCTACGGCAAGTATATCAGCAAGTTTAGGCTAATTAACCACATATCTAAACTCAAGCGATTGCCTCGTTTTTCCCATTGGACTCAGTTGCCAAGCCAAGCGATTCAAGACGTGGTAGCCCGAATAGACAAAGGCTACAAGGCAATGTTTGAAGCGAGAGCCAAGGGTAAGAAATGGGGCAGACCCCGTTTCAAGCCACGTCGTAAATACAAGTCGTTCACCCTCTTACAAGCGGGTTGGCAACTCCTACCCGGTAACAAGATTCGTATTGGTAAGTATATCTACCAGTACTTCAAGTCCCGTGATGTGTTTGGCAATCCGAAACGTTGTACTATCAAACGGGATTCCGTTGGTGATGTCTATATCACCATCCTAACAGACTATGTAGAACCTGACCTGAATCGAGTCATGACGGGTAAAATCGCAGGCTTCGATTTCGGTCTGAAACGGTATCTGACAGGTCATAACGGAGATGATATAGATTCGCCTGAGTTTTTCAAACGCAGTCTCAATGCTATTAAACGTGCCAATGGTAACCATTCACGGAAACACAAAGGGTCAAAGAACCGAGAACGGGCACGGCTGAACTTGGCACGGAAGCACCGTAAGATTGAACGGCACCGAGAGGATTTCCACTGGAAGTTGGCACACCAATTGACCGACGCATACGATGAGATACGCCTTGAGGATTTGAATCTGCAAGGGATGAAAGTCCTTTGGGGACGCAAAGTCAGTGATTTAGCCTTTGCAGACTTCGTTGTAAAACTGAAATACATTGCGGCGAAAAAGGGTGTCAAACTCAAGTTCATTGATAAATGGTATCCCTCATCTAAGACGTGCTCGGCTTGTGGTGCTGTTAATGAAACGTTGAATCTGGGCGATAGAAACTGGCAGTGTAACAGTTGCGGTGCTATCCATGACCGTGATAGAAATGCTGCAATTAACATTTACAGGGTTGGGGCATCAACCCTCGAAGGAGAGGATATAAGAGGCGGTTCGCCGTCCAATCCTTGTTGATAGCGCAATTACCGTTCCTGAAGGACACAACAATCTCCGTCCTTTAGGGCGGAGAGTATGTCAAAAAATACCGCCTGCTGTGCAAGGTGTCAATCGCTTTCAGTAGGCTGCTATGAACAAAAAGGATATTATGAACACAAACAACACAGATCTGACCACGAAAATGAGAAAACTGTCACGCCACATCGCTTTGGTGGCGGGAACAGCAGGCTTCATAATGTTTGCTCTACTATTGCTCTCCTGCGACTTCGATCGATCGGAACCGCTAAACCGTGCGATTCTTGACCGTTCGCTTGAACTAGGTACGCAGTTTATGCTTAACCACCAAAACCCAGAGGGCAATTTTACCTACATCTACGATTGGGTTAAAAAGACTTATGATCCCGGCGATAGTCAGGTACGGCAGGCTGGAGCGATGTGGGGATTAGCGACGATATATAACGATACGCCGGATCCAGAGGTCGGAGCAGCGGTCGAGAAGGCGATGGATTTCTTTGCTCAAAACTCAAAGCTTACTCCTGATGGTCACCGCTATGTAACTTATCCGGGGGATAAGGTCGGAAGCCTAGGAACTGTGGCACTTTGTGCACTCGCCCATATTGATTACCTGCGTGCTGCCAAATCTCAGATTACCGAAGAAAAATTCCAAAATTATCAGCAACTGCTCGATGAATACCTTGAATTTCTCATCAAGGCACGTATACAGACAGAACCAACAGCGGGCCTGTGGCACCGAAGTTACAGCGTTACCAGTGGGCACCCATACGGAAAGTCCTCTCCTTACTTTGATGGTGAATCCCTTCTTGCACTAATTAAAGCAGCGAATTATATGGGGCGTGAAGATTTACAGTCCATTATTATCGCTTCCGCCGATGCCGGCTATCATCACAATATTCAAGAAGCCCTTCAGGAAGATCCCGATTCGTCTATAACGAAGGGATACTATCAGTGGAGTTCCATGGTTTTCTTTGAAATCGCAACCTCCGGCTGGCCCAATACGGAGAAGTACGGCGGTTACGTCATTGACCTTGCCAACTGGATGATCGACGTTCATAAGACTCTAAAACGAAGGCGTAACACTGCCTATGCGTATGAAGGTATTATCCATGCCTATCAACTTGCTGTGCAGCGCAACGATACTCAGCATATCGAGAAATTTGCCCGCGTTATTGAGGCTGGCTTGACAAAATTGACCTCGTGGCAGGTCGGCAGCCCATTGATGAACGAGTTTATACGCAGCCAACCGACAGATGATCCGCTCGCGATAGGCGGGGTACAAAACCATCGCCGTGAGTCTCCCTTACGAGTTGATGTGGCGCAGCACCAGATGCACGCAGTCATTCTGGCGCGCCGTTATGTGTACAAGTGAATTTTTCCATTCCAAAATATTATGAGTTTCCTTACATTTTAATATTATCAGTGGTGTTTCTCTTCAACTTCTGTTATGCAACTGAAGAAAGGACCTTAAGGCTGGCAATGGATTATGTCAGGACAAGAATTTTGGTTCGCGCTCGCGTCGGTTGACGGTGTGGGACCAATGCGAATTAAGCGTCTACTCAATCGCTTTGGGACAATTGAAGCTATCTTTGATGCGGAACTTTCCGAAATTGCGCGGGTGCCACTCTTCAATCCGCTACTAGCGGCCCGGATCCTAAAAGCAAGGATACGGGTTGCTGAATTCCGCCGCCACATCAAGTGGTTCAAAAGTCGCGGTATTGATATTCTCTGCGTTGAAGAAGATGACTACCCCTCGCAACTCAAGGAAATCTCAGATGCTCCGGCAATCCTTTGTAAAAAAGGGAATCTATCTCAAGTTAGTGAAAAAGCTGTCGCTATTGTCGGTACAACAACCCCTACAGATTTGGGAATTTTGGCAACGCTTGAGCTTTCAACACGCCTTACTCAAGCGGGAGTGACGGTCGTTAGTGGACTTGCCGAAGGGATTGACACCTCTGCACACTTAGGCGTATTATGCGCCAATGGTACAACCGTTGGTGTCGTGGGGAGCGATTTGCTTTCGATCTATCCGAACGAAAAGCGGGAGCTTGCCGATCGGATCTGTGAGAACGGCGTACTTTTTTCCGAACATCCATTTACGACGCAATCGACACCCGCCAATCTTATCCGTCGGAATCGGCTTATCAGTGGGCTTGCAATAGCAACAATTGTTGTTGAAGCGGAGGAGAACGGTGGGGCGGTTAGCACAGCACGCTTCGCTTTAGAACAGGGACGTTTCGTGTGTGCTTATAATTGGAATGACCGTTCTCGATTAAGTGAGGGACCGCGCAAACTCATTCAGCAGGGTGCTTACCCTATCTCGCCAGATCAATTGGATAAAATCGTTGATGTTTTATCGAATCCCGATCATCTAGAAAAAATTCAAGCGGCTCACCTCACAGGGGAACAGATGGATCTGTTTTAGCAATAAGATGATGAGGGCTCACACCCAATGAATAAACAAACTACTTTAATTTTGGAATTAAGTCCCGTTTCTCTAACTTGGGGATGTAGACTGCTACCTCCTGTCTTTCAACAAAAGACTTGTGTTTCTTACGAAAATATGCTACGATTTCTATACGAAACGCAAATTTGCGTTCCCTAATCTACCACCCCGCCGGGGTAATAGGTATTGACTCCGTATATGGGATATACCAAGCGAATTACCCCGAATTTAGGCAGTGGAATATGTTAATTTAAATGTTGTTGTGGACAATATTGCCTTTTTTCGTTTTTTTTACTTTACTTTTTTTGTAAAGTTTGGTAAAATATCGCCCATTAAATCATTTGGCAATACAAAAGTTTGTAAAAAAATGTGAAGATTTTTCTTTACAAAAATCACAAACTTTGATAGGCTAAATGGATAACAACGTTTAACCTGCGTTGTGGCCACACGCGGGGAGCTTTCCAAAAGGATGAGAAGGTCACCGCGAGTAGAAACGCAAAGGTCAAAATGACCATTTTGTGAATGCTTTATGATGTCTTCTGGCTTCGTTGGAAGCAAGTTACAATTTTTAGTCGCAACTCGCTCTTGCCAAAATGAAGTCAATTGAACTTGAGGGGCTCTCACATAAACGAGAAGCACAAAAAGTTCATACGACATAAGATTCATAAACCTTAGCATACAAATACAAAAAAATGAGTTGCGGCAAACAATTAGGAGATACGAAACAAATGTACCAATTCACGCAGCACAAATTCTGGGGCGTACTAGCCCTTATAATATCCATCATGTTTGTTGCCTTCATGGTCAACGGTTGTGGCAATGATGATGATGATGATACAGATGTAACGAACGATGATGACGATGACAACGATACAACGGAAGTTCTACCTATAGCGACTACGGTCATGGTAGATCCTGGTCCTTCCACTGTTCCGTCAACCCAGGCGTTCACGCTGACGTTTGATGAGGGTGTTACCGCGGCGACGGTCAATGGTACTGCAGCCACCGGAGCTGGTCTCAACTGGGCCGCATCACCGGCGTTAACGCAGGGACCTGGTCAAAGTCTGAATGTCGAGTGGACAAACCGAGACGGTTCCACCGGTACTCAAGCGGTCGGTCCTTACACTATTGACGACCCGGATATAATTCCTCCTGCCATTACGACTGGCACGGTAGCTGATGGGGACTCAGATGTTGATCCCGCGCCGATCAATGCGGGTGGTTTCCGGTTTGATTTCGACGAAGTCGTCACAGGAACCATTAAGCTGACTGATGAAGCGGGTGCTGACCTCAACTGGATTGCAACCGTAGGCGGTCAAACTGCAACGTTGACTGCAGTTGCAGGGCAGGAACTCGCCAACGAGACAACTTACAAAGTTGAGCTTGATGTTGCAGATGGTTCCAATAATCCGTATACAGCAACGATTACCTTCGTCACCAAACCGAAAGAGTAAATAAACCGTTTTGTTTTCGGTTTGAATATTTGAAAAAAGGGCAACGTGTCATAGGCATGTTGCCCTTTTTTTACGCTTAGAGATTTCCAATGAACCATACAAGTTTGTTTGCAAAATTGCCACAGGGCAATCGCATGTAAATATTGTGTAGGGCTTACACCCTTGAATTGCCAAAATCATCTCTTATTTCGTATCGTAGTCACAGGTTTCCTAACCTGTGATCGACCGCAGATTAGGAAATCTACGCTACGAGAGGGATTCTCCAAGTTTCTAATTGATCAATCGTCTAATTCCTAAACAGATGCGATTGCCCTCAGATTGCCATCAAAGGGCTTTACAAGGAACATAAAATCTGATAAAATAGTATTAATTTAATCTGGATTTTTAATAAAACATCAAAATCTGCCAAAATTTTTGAACGGTTCTTGAGGCTGAGTTGTCTAAACGGTTGAGAGCAGCAAAATTGGGGAGAAAGTTCTGTGGAACGAATCGAAACGTTGCTTATTGATGAACTCCGTGAAGGAGATATGGCAGCACTAGCGATTCTGGTTGAAAAGTACAAGCGGCTCGTTTATCGGGTTGCGGTGCAGATTACAAAAAACCATGAAGACGCAAATGATGTCATGCAAGATACGTTTCTGAAAGTGTATGAATCCATTCACAGCTTTCGCAAGGATGCTGCTTTTGAAACATGGCTTTATCGTATTGTCGTCAACCATGCTACGAATCTTGTCAAACGCCGGGAACGCCGTCGTGAATCCCCACTTTCAAGCACTAGTGAGATGGAGGTTCATCCGGATTTGAGGCGAGCCACAGATTTGGCAAATAATCCTCACATGAACCTTGAAAGAAAAGAGCGGCAAAGATGGGTCACCCAAGCGGTGAATAGTTTGCCACTCAAACAAAGAACTGTTGTTATTCTCCACGAGTTTGAAGGCTTAACACATCCAGAAATTGCTTCGATTCTCAACTGTTCCGAGGGAACAGTACGTTCCCGGTTGCATTACGCTAGACATAAATTGAAAGATTTGTTGAAGCCTTATGTGGACGCAACAGACTTTCCCCTAACAACAAAAAACGACTGAACCCGCAAATGTACCCAAGTTGTTACGCGATTTACCCTGGCAATAATAGAAACATAGCGAGGAAAACATGAAACCTCAATGTCGTTCAATTCAACGGTGCTTGTCTGATTATATAGACTACACACTTTCAGCTCGGCAAACCATCATCGTGGCTCAACATCTGCGATTTTGTCGGGATTGCCAACTCGAATTGAAATCTTTGCGACGGACAGAGGCACTGCTTCGTATTCATGTCCCTCCACAGCCCCCAGAGGGTTATTACGGCCAATTTGGGGAGCAGTTGCAGCGGCTAATTGAAAAGCAACCTCGTCCTATATGGTGGGGTGTTACCGCGTTTTCCCAAGCAATTGCTTGGGGATTTCAAGAGTTGCTGCATCAATCTATCAGCTCTTTCAGCAAGCTAATTAGTTTTCCTATAGGTTGGGTTAAACAGTCTCCTGCTTATGCGTGGATGCTGCTCATCGTTCTTATCAGTTTGTCTGCATATCAATCCTTCCAAACCCAAGAACAAGATCGTTCTGACACTGCAAACTTGTTGCAGGTTGTGAAAGTCCAGCCAACCGCTCCCCCGAAGGAGGGTGGAAATCGAGAGGTAATCAGTAACCGGGAACGGCTTGTTGCAACGACGCAGACACTTCCTGAAAACGTTGTTCAGAGCAGACAAGATATAGATAAGGAGATTGAGGTTATTGAATCACTTGCAGAGTTGTCAAGATGGGAGGGCTACCAACCAGATCCCGTTAGTGACAGTAATTTCATTAACGATAGTGATACGTTCAAAGCAATGGCGATCGATGATGCTTCCCCCGACCTAATGACGGTTGCCCAGTTATCAAGTCCTGAACCGATTGCCGCGAAAGAAGATTTTTCGCAGCCCTTGGGCGTTGTGGCTATTCCTACTTCAGCGAAAATTGGTTGGAGTGACAATCGCTCGCTGAATGGTGTTGTTGAGATGTTGATGAATGTACCGTTACCGAGTTTCTCAATTACGGAAGTTTATGATTCTGTGAAACTCTAGCTAGATAGAACGCCAACTTCCATCTAAATTTTAATAAAAAAACTTGTGTTGCTTACGAAAATATGCTACGATTTCTCATGCAGAACGCAGATCTGCGTTCCCTAACTTGAAACCCCACTGGGGTGAGGGGACTATTTTAATTTAACAACCCCCTCTAACTATGATCCGAAAGGAGATCTAATGAATCCGCAACTGTTAGGCGTCCTCGCCGGAGTAGCTTTAGCTGTCGTTCTGTTTTGGCCGGCAGGCAGTTCCAAAAAGGTCGAGCGACTCTATAACGAAGCAGAACAACTCTATAGTCAAAATGATTATGAAGGGTCAATTGAAAAGTACGATCAAGCCCTTGAAGAATCTGTCAAATGGGGGGTCAAGACCGAGGTTATTGATAAGGATTTTCCAACCCTTGCAAATTACAAAATTGCCGTTAACTATTCTAAATGGGCGGAACAGAGTGGTGATATTACCCACTATGACAATGCAATTGAGCAGATTGAAAAAGTTGCACCGAATGCCACTGTGCCCAAACATCAGGAAGGGTTAACCTACCTATGGGGACACGTCCTCTACAAACAAGAGAAATTTGAACTTGCTGAACCGAAGTTTCACACCTTGATCGAAAACTTCCCCAATAGCCTGTTTGTCGAAAATGCTTGGTATGCAATTGGGCAGCTCAATTATAAACTGCAAAAGTATGACTCAGCACGCCGAGCGTATAAAGAAGTGCTAGACGGATTCCCCAACTCAGAGTTCAAGGATGATGCGCAACACCTAATTGCACAGTCTTTCCTCAACGAAAAGAATTACGAGCAGGCGTACCCAGAATTTGATAAGCTTGCCACCGAAGAATTTAAAACCTTCGTAGACCTGCAAGCGGAGGCGAGTTACAAAGCCGCTTTCTGTTTGAATCAACTCGCCCGTGATGAAGAGGCAATTGGTAGATACACCCAATTTATCACGGAACACCCAACAAGTGGTTATGTAACCGCTGCCTATTTTGACATCGGCGCAATTTACTCAAAACAGAAAGACTATGACAATGCGCGAGTCAACTATGAGCTTGCTTTGCAGAATACGGACGATCGAGACCTGCAAGCAGAAATTCAGGTAACCATTGGCCGTACCTATTATGAGCAGCAAGATTACCCTAACGCAGTGGAATCATACAATACTCTGCTTGAAGAGTATCCGGAATGTGATTTCATTAGTGAGGCGAAGTTGGGTATTTCCGATAGCTACTTCAAGTCGTCAGCTTGGGCCGAAGCCGCTGTCGCATACCAACGTGTTCTGGACGAGCATCCCGAGGAGACCGATTTTATCCCTTATGTCACGTACCAGATGGGAGAATCAAACTATAAGCTAGCTTCTGACCTGAAAGATGACGGTCAAACAGATGCGGCAAATGCGTCTTATGAAACAGCACTTATATGGTATCAAAAAGCTGTTGATGACTTCCCAGCGGATCCTGTCGCATCTCATGCACTCTATGGTGCTATCTGGGCGTTGAACGCGCTTGAGCGAAAGGATGAACTTGAGGCTGTTGCGCGGGAATTTATTGATAAAAACCGCATGGATAATGAGCTTGACCTGCTTGCTGCTGAAGTTCAGTTGAAGTTTGCAGATCTAAAATTTAATGATTTCAAGCAGTATGAAGATGCAGCCGGGGAATACGCTAAACTTTGGGAGTATCGTGACTTTCCGAAGTTTCACCTAATTAAATTGATTGGGAAATTTCAGGAAGCGCGCTCATACTACGAAGCAGCTAAACCGGAAGGTTATCGTGAAGGCGATCCAGATGCAGTCTTTAATGAAGCACTGCTCCAAAATGCTGTGAATGCTTATCAGCAAGCGATAGAAAAGTTCAAAGGACCAGAAATTAGGGGAGGAGAAAGTGGCACCTTCCTCGCCGGTGTTGAGCAGGGACGCTACGACGATTTCCCACAGCGCCCAATGCAGGTCGAGGCATGTGTTATGAATCAAGCCCTTTCCCACGAAAAACTGAATGCGTGGGGTAAAGCTCGCGAGCTCTACACAGCGGTTCTCCCGGAAAGCGATAATTATCAACGGGCACAGCTGCTAATTGCACAGAACCTTGTCAAAGAAGGTAAGAATAGCGAAGCCGTGGCGCATTATCAGTCGATAATGGATGCTTTGGATACGGACAACCGCTCGCTCGCAGAAATTAAGCTGGCAGACCTGCTGCGTTCTGGGGAACGATATGCTGAAGCAGCGGCTGAGTATGAAAATGTCGTTACAGGTAATCCAACTGGTGAATACGCCGACGATGCACAGTATCTTGTCGGGCTTTGTTACTATAAGGCGGCGAAAGCGGCATCCGATGACGCAGCTCTCTTGGACAAATCTGTTGCTGCCTTCCAGAAATCGATTGGGGATTATCCAGACAGCCCGAATGCAGTTGAGTCATATTACGGTTTAGCACTCGCGTATCGTGACATGGCATTGGCTGGAAATATAGGTGTATGGCCAAAAGTGCTAGAAGTTGCCGATACTGCTTACGCGCAGCATGGTAGTAGCGATAACACCACAGTCCAAAAGACGTTGGGTCATATAGACTTGGTCAAAGCAACCGCCATTGAAAAACAGGGTATCAATTCTGAAGAAGAGAAGGCCGAACTCATTGCGAGTCTGAGGCGAATTGCTCAGAATACCGGTGCTCCAGAAGATTCTCGGTCACGAGCACAGTTGAAAATCGGGCACCTGCATTATGGAGACGGTGAGCATGAAAAAGCGCTCGCTGAATACCAAGTATTTGTTCAGATGTTCCCCAATAGCGAGCTCGTGTCGAATGCGCTATATCAGGCATCTGTTTGCTATTATCAGATCGGTCAAAACAGCACAGATGAAGGAGCCCAACAGCTTTCATTCCAGAATGCTGTAAATACCGCAACACAAGTTACTGAAAGAAACCCCGATGTGGAGGCGGCAATCAGTGCCTATTACACGATAGGGCTAGCAAAGCATGCACTGAATGATAGCAACGGGGCAATTGCAGCGTTTCGTCAGACCACTTCGTATGAGGGACAGACGGAGGACAAACCCCGGCAAGATCTAATTCGTCAAGCACATACTCGTCTTGCAGATTTGAATACCGCTGTCGGCGACCATGCGGCAGCCGTGCGGGAATATCAGTATGTGATTCAGTATACAGACGATGATGATCAGAAGGGACGCTCCTACTTCTCCATAGCATATGCCCAAGACGAACATCTCAATCAGTATGATGATTCGCTCCTCAACTATCAGAATGCGATTCAGCTTTCTAAAGATTCGCTCATCAAGGCACAAGCGTACTATCGAATGGGCCTGATTTACCAAGAAAAACTGAATGACGCTGAGAATGCACTGAAAGCATACGAAACCTTGATTAGTCAATTCGGGGCTGAATCTAATACTAGCATCCAATCCATGGCGGCAGACGGTGGCATTCGTCGGTCCGACCTCTACCTAAAATTGGGACGTGTGAACGATGCAATCACTCAAGCAGTCGCTGCACGCGAGGCGGCGCAAACGGTTCCACAGAAAGTTTCCGCACAATACAATCTCGGTCTTCTGTACTTCGGTGAAGCGCGGAAACTCTTCTCGGATAAGCCTGGTACCGACTTACAGCCGTATATTGATGCGAGTCGGCGAGCCGCAGCCTCCTATGTTGAAGCGGCTAATATAGCACCAGCCGATAAGGTCAATGATACCATTAGTCCATTTGTTCAGAACGCGCTCTTTACAGCCGGGCAGATTTACTACTCGCTCGGTACAGGGATCAAACTTCCCGATGATCTCAATAACGCGATTCCGGTGCTGAAGCAATTCGTTGAATATGCGGACAAGGGCATTTTCTCCAGCTCATCACAAGCGGATGTGTCGAAAAACATCCAGACCGTATTGGGCTATCTCGCACCCACCTACTATGAACTGGGGCGAATGCAGCTTGGTTTCGACGAAGGGTTTTCTGAAAAGACTGTTAGCTTCTTTGAGCGGTCAGCGAGTGTGTTCATGGATCTCGCCAAACGATTCCCTAATGCGAAAGAAGCTCCGTTCTGGCAGTATCAGGCAGGTGAGGCGTACTTTGCAGGTCAACAGCACCTGAAAGCTGTTGAAGAGTACAAGAAGGTTCGCCGCATCAATCCGCAACATGCACAGGCAGCGGAATCTCTTGCCGCGATTTCGACCTGCTATGCGTTGCTGGAAAAAAGTACCGAGGACGAGGCAGAGAAAGAGCAGTGGCTGGACAAAGTCTTTGAGATAAACGAGATTCTCGCAAAGAACTATCCGACCAGTCCCTTTGCAGCCGAAGCGTTTCTCAACATCGGTAACACATACTATAACCAAGGGGTTCTCGACAATACGACAGAAGAAGACCGTATTCGCCTCTATACGATGGCTATCGAACAGTATGAGCAGGCATTGGCAGTTCCCGGTATCAATGCAGATTCCAAAGAAAATGCTGACCTTTTCCTGCGTGATACGAAAAGAGCTCTCTCGGCGGATGTATATATTCAGGCAACCACCAATTTCGATCGGGCGAGAGTGGCACCTGAAGGTGAACTGAGGGAAGCTGTTGAGCAGGCAATCGCCGGGTTCCAAGATATCATCAAAGTATATCCGACTACTAAATACGCTGACCTTTCTTTGGTACAAATTGGTGAAGCGTATATGCTGTTAGCGGGTGAAAATGATGAGTATTATAACGACGCGCTTGACTCCTTTGATGCGTTGTGGAGTAAATACGCGACCGTTCCGCCCAGCGACACACAGGTCAACAAAGCGTTGAGATACGCACAAACTAAGATTACCGAAATCACGGAGTATATGAAAGATCGAAACATCCCACGTCGTACCGGCGGTGGTGGCGGTGGCGAATAAGGCACCGCTCATGTTTTAGATTCATTAACTCCATTTCAACAGAGGCGTTTGGGATATCTTTCCCAGACGCCTTTTTTATTTTTGGAAAATCTTTCACAGGTATGCAGTTGAGCAAGACACTCCTTTTATTCCTCGATTACAGCCCTTGGGGACAGGTTTTTCGCTCACTTGCACAGCTGCGTTGCCGAATTGCCTATTTTTTGCAGTTGGATTGCGCTCTAGGAAATGTTATAATATCCTTAATTATCGCTTTAGGACAGGCTATGATTTGGATTAAAATAGAACGTCTAAGAAGGAGAGTAATCCATTGGAGGCTCGGTCAAAAACTTCAGTTTGGCGGAGTGATTTAATCTCTCAGCCACAAAAGAATTCCTCACAGAGCCCTTGGCAGTATAGACATCGTGATAGACACCGTAAGTCCTCACATCATAAACAAGAAACCCGTCGTCACTTACCTCCAGAGTTGCTGACTCAGATTCGCGCCGAGAGCCACGGACGTGCTTACGTTCAAAAGCAGATTCGGAAGAAAACACCGATGGTTTTTGAACTTTACGGGGAACATGTTGAAGGCATCATCAGCCGCCGATTGACTTACACCCTTGCTCTCGTATCAGTCAATGGAGAAGTCCACCATCTTGAAAAGCTTAACATCAAGTATATGTATAAGCGGGATGAAATGGCTCAAGTTGTGCAGGATATTGAAGTAGATACGGATTTGAAAGCGCGAAACTTAATCTCGATTGTTCACAAATCTGAACGATTCCAAGTTGACGATCGTATGCTTGTGCGTTGCTGCAAAGAAAAAATTCCGGTGCGCTTAACTCTCAGAGGCGGGGAGATTATCACAGGGGTGATCAGGTGGTTCAGCCAGTATGATATGAAGATGCTTTTAGCTCATGGAGGTAACGTTATCGTATTCCGGCACGGATTACATAGTTTTGAAATAAGCCCACGATGGGCGTAAAGGTGGGAGTTGTGGCTTCATGACAGTTTGTGGAGTTGTGGCAAGTTGGGTCTGGGTGGACAACTTTATTAAACACCTGCTTTAGCTCGTTTTTATCATACGGCCTCCCGTTCATAGTTAGCACGGATAACAGTTTTAATGCCCCCACGGACGTGAAAGTCTCCAACAATCTCGACCCTCCGCGGATTGCACGCCGTAACAAAATCTGCCAGAATTTTATTGACAACATGTTCGTGAAATATTCCTACATCTCGGTAAAATAGAAAATACTCTTTCAACGATTTGAGTTCGACACATCGCTCGTCGGGGATATAGGCAATCTGAATCGTTCCAAAGTCTGGCAACCCGGTTTTGGGACAAATCGCTGTAAATTCTGGGGTCGTTACTTCAATGGTGTAATCTTTGTCGCTATACTCATTTTTCCAAGTTTCGATGCTCGGCGTTTTCATTTCGCGGATGTCGCTTTGTAGTCCATCATAAGATTGATGATGCATAAATAAAAAAACCTCCCTTGAGTCTTCTATTGCAGGAATGATAACACCATGTGAGAGGCATCGTCAAGCAGTAATGTTGATGGAACATATGTACCGCGATCGCTAAAATTCATCGGGTGACCTCACACAAGACATTCCTGCGAGGGGGCATTTCGGTTCTCACTAATCACATGCTTTTCTCTCAACGGTATCAAGCGATCGTGATATAATCTCACTACTGTTCAAAAAAAAAGAGAATGCCACCAAAAAGGAGAGATTGATTGCTATGTTACAATTAACTCACCCCATCGTTGACGTCGCCATTACGTGCAGTAACTTCGAGGAGTCGCTGCGCTTCTACCACGAATATTTAGGCTTGGAGATTGTTCTTGATATCCAGATTCCTGAGGACGTAGCGAGAGGGGCAGGACTGGCACCGCGTGGATTTCGCCAAGTCCGTCTGCAAGCCGGGCAGACGCTCATTAAGTTGATGGGCATCGAATCGCCCCCACCAACACCCTCCTACGATTTCTCGGCTGGCGTACGCTGGCTCACCTTTTTTGTCGAGGACGTGTGGGGGACCGTCGAAGAATTGAAGCAGAAGGGTGTCGAATTTTTATCCGAGCCGGTCGGCGCTCCGGATGCTGGCGGTGTAGTCTGTGCAAGAGACCCCGATGGCATTCTTATTGAGCTTGTACAGAGATGATACTTTGGATATGAGAAGCGTTTTTCCGCTCTATCAATCTTTTCTTTCTATCCGCTTTTCAAACTAAGTATTTATCCAAACACTCAGCCTCTCAGTCCCTGATAGGATGGAGACAAATAACTCCTCCTTGGCAGTGAGAGAGGGTTGCCGAATAGACAATAAGGAGAACTTTATGGCTGCACAATTTGTTGCGGATTTTGAAGCCTATATGCCCGCTGAATTTAACGACGAATCTTACGGCAAGGCAGGTCTGATAGCCGTTGCCGATAAGGCAGGCATTGATGTATGTGTTGTATTTCCCGGCGGATTGCCACCCGATCCGGCAGAAATTAACGCCCATTTGCTCGAAGAAACGAAAGGCGAACCACGCATCGTTCCGGGCTGCTTGATTAATCCCACAATGGGTTCCGATGCTTGCGATGACTTAAAACGATGCGTCGATGCTGGTGCCCGGACAGTCAAACTGATGGCAGCAGCACATCGTTATCGTCTTGACGCACCCTGTGTTGATCCCGTCATGGAACTCGCCAAATCACTTGGCGTTCCGGCTACCATCCACTCCGGTTCTCCGATGAGCGGATGCTCACCGGAGTTTATTGGAACACTTGCGAAATGCCACCCAGATGTAACAATCATTATGGACCACATGGGCTATCGTGAGTGGACGCAACTAGCTGTACAAGCCGCAGTTGAGAGTTCCAATATTTATCTCGGCACAACCCTTATCGCTGCAGCTGAACCGATTACCATCAAGGGCATTGCACGTGGCGGACAGATTGGTGCAGATCGCATCGTTTTCGGATCTAACTCGCCTAGCGGAGATGCTGTAAATGGCGTCAACGGTATCCGAAATATCGGATTTACCGACGAGGAAGCCGCGAGCATCCTTGGTGGAAATCTGAAAGCAATTTACGGTCTCTGAAATTCGGTTTGGTTTGCCGGAGCTATTTGACTTTGCCGCGCCCGGCGATTTTCCAAACGGTTTCCACCTGCTCATTTCTCACTGCAACCAACTCATCGTGCAAATTGCTTGTCATCCCTTGATGCAGTGGAATAACAGCTAATTGGTCGCCAACGCGGAATTTATGCTGCGATTCACTCACATCAAGATGTCCGTGTTCGACAGACATCCCATATATTTTGACATCTGGATGTCCAATGATGTGGCCATAGGGCGTGGGCGGATAGCTGGTGAACGTCTTGGCACCACCGTCAACGATGATTCGGTCTGCGGTTGGGGTGCTCACGACCGTCACAATCATCCGCAAGGCACATCGGTCCGGATTGAGTGCTTCCGAACCAGAAATGCGCGTCATGCCTTCGTAGACATACGAGCCGCTGCGCGTTTCCGTGCAGCCAATATCTTTTGACGCCTGTTCAGCACCTGTCCCACCTCCGCCGATGATATTGATAGGAATACCTGCACCATTTAGGAGGTTGACCGTTTCATCAATGAAGGGTTTTGCGCGAATATTGCTCCCATAGGTTATGATGCCCTGAAAATCAAGTCCGGACATCTTCGTCACCTTCTGGGCGAGTTCAAGCGTGGCTTGTGGGGATTGCACGCCGACCCGGCGTCCCCCTGTGTCCTGCTCAATGACCACGCGCACGGTACAATCATCTGCTACTGCCTGTTCAGAGATTCCTTCGGCGGTTATCTCCGAGTCGAGAGCGACGGTAATCTTTGCCCGTTTAACCAACTGTGTCAGCCGCTGCAGTTTCGGCTTGCCGACGATATTGTAGGGAATCAGGATGTCATTAAGTCCGCCATCAACCATAGCCTCTGCTTCGCCAAGTTTTTGGGAGGTAATCCCTTTTGAGCCAGCAGCGACCTGCATTTCGGCAATCTCCGGGACCTTGTGAGTTTTTGTGTGAACGCGCAAATCGATGTCAATTTCTCGACAGAGAGATGCCATATTATAGATATTACGTTCAAGAACATCAAGGTCTATAGTGAGTGCAGGTGTATCCAATTCAGAAATGTGCATATCATTCTCCTAAACTAACAGATTAGCGAACAACCCAATCTTTCCAAGGTTAAATTGCACGCATCCGGTCAATTAATTACTAAATCGCACGTATATAGTCAATTAATAAACTGAAGGGTTGGGAAGCACGAATCCGTACTCATCGTATTATTCCCAACCCCTCATATATCGTAACTCATCACTATGTAGTCGGTGTCATATCTATTTATCAGTGTCTTCAGTCTTTTTGAGATATTCGGGCTCTCGTTTTGGGGTCTCCTCTGCCTCGTCGGCTTCCTCTTTCATATTCGGTTCAACTAGGTACTCAACCCGAAAATCTCGGACGGATATAACGGGGTAGACCCCATCAAAACCAACAATCTGTCCTTTGACTTCGACCCCGTTAACACCTTGGTTTGCCTCTTGTATTAATTCATCAAATTTATCATCACCACTAAAAACGACCTTCTGGTCCGGACCAACAACCATTGCATGATTGATTTCTGATGTGTCAGCACGCCAACGTCGCCAAAAAGGAACGTTGCGTATGTAACTCCGTGAAAAGCCCGGGTGTGCGTAAATATTGCCGGTGACTGTCGCTTCAGATTTGGTAACCCAAGCTTGACCCCCGATTTGACTGCCTCGAAAGCGTTGATCGTTCAGTTGACGGATAATGTCATAAATGTCAAAAGTACGACCCTCGTTGTACGGATTCTTACCCCGTCGTGGGGTGACTTCAACGATGGTTGTAAAATGGCGTTTGAGCCCATTTTTATCGACAGGTGCGTAGAAACTCACATCTTCCGGATTAGCCCAAGGTTTTAATAAACGTCGAATCTGTCGGGCATCATCATTATTGACGACCCCAAAAAGGTGGACTTGAACGCTTTCCACTTCCGCATGACTTGAATTGGTGAAACTAGCAAACAGAAACATGGAAAGGATGAGGAGGCTGAAGTAGAACTTACGCGATAGCATTTTTGTTCACTCCTTTAATTAATATCGCCTAGTCCTGACAATTTTTTCGTCAGGATATTTGAAAAAAATCAGAGAATTCAATATAGATTTGCACGATTCCTTGATTGATGCCCGAAGATTACAGCGATATTTTAGCAAATTTTATACCATAATAGAAACAAAGAAGTGCATCCTTGAAAACAACTGGCAAAAACGCGATTGGTCGAACAACACCAATTAGTGCCTCACACTTTACGCTGTATCATTTTTATAACACAGTCGCTAGTGGGACACAATTAAACACCATTACTAATTGACGTTGTGATGTATGATGAAGTTTACTCCAAAAGACGAGCAAAGTCCAATGACCGATTCAACAGATTCTACCTACTTGTTAGTTTAATTCATCAAAATCTTCGCAGTGGAAACCCCATGCTTTAGCGTGGGGAGGAAACTGCGTTCCTTTTTTGGTTGATTTTGCAAGTAAAATAATGAAAAAGACTTATGAATATCGTGCGTATCCTACAACCAAGCAACGGAACACCTTTACCGTTTGGTTGGCATTGTTGAGACAACTTTACAATCAAGCCCTTGCATGGCGTATAGAGACCTACAAAAACACCGGCGAGTCGGTAAAGTGGACGACACAAGCGAACGCTTTGCCTGACCTGAAGCAAGAATCGACATCGTTTGCCGGTCTCCATAGCGACGTTCTCCAAGATACGATTCGCCGTTTGGATAAAGCATACAAAGCATTCTTTCGCCGTATCAAAACAGGTGGTGAACCGGGCTTCCCACGCTTCAAAGGCGAAGGACGGTATAGGTCGATGACCTTTAGTCACCTGTCTAACAATTTGATTCGCAATGTCCATAGGAAGTTTGCCCGTATAGTTGTCCCGAAAGTCGGCCACCTGAAGATTCGATACCATCGACCGTTGCCCGATGGTAAAATTAAGACGTTGACCCTCTCCAAGAAGGCGTCCGGTTGGCACGCCACAATCGTCGTTGAGGTTCCGGACCCGATTGAAGTCCCCGTTCAAACGACACTCGGCATTGATGTGGGGCTTAACGCCTTTGTCGTTGATTCGGACGGCGAGCAAATCCCGAACCCCCGCCATTTCCGTAAAGCAGAAAAGAAACTTGCTAGACATCAACAGATACTCGCACGACGTAAGAAAGGAAGCAGACGTAGATCCAAACAACGTGATACTGTTGCCCGTTGCCACGAACATGTTGCGAACCAACGGAAAGACTTTCAGTTTAAGGCGGCACATTCTATCCTTGAACGGTGCGACGAAGTAGCCGTTGAGAACCTCCAAATTAAGAACATGGTCAAGAACCATTACCTCGCTAAGAGCATCTCGGACGCAGGGTGGGGTCTCTTTCGATTGAAACTGCAAAGCAAGGCTGAAAGTGCCGGCAAGCAGTTTACGAAAGTCAAACCCCACTATACAAGCCAGAAATGCGCCGGGTGCGGTTCGATTGTCAAGAAATCGCTCTCTGTAAGGGGCCATGATTGTACCGATTGTGGTCTGATTTTAGACAGAGACCATAACGCTGCTATAAACATCAAAAAGGCTGCTGTAGCCTTGCGTGGAGGTGCGGTGGTTACTAACACCCCCGAAGCATCCGAAAGGGACGGAAGCGCGCAACCCAATAAATCCCAAGGGACAAGGCAACAACCCTCACCCTTTAGGGTGGGGTAACTGACAAAAGTTCTTAACTTGTCTGATTATTAAAAACAGGAACTGATATAAACATGCTTGATGCTGGGGTTTCGGAAACCCTGCTGCCCTCCTTGGCGTTGACTCAAACAATGTGTTGATTGCTGTATCATGGGATTGAGGATCGAAGATCTGGTGAAGTGTAACCTGATTGGACCGTTATCACTAAAGCTAGATAACGGAGCAAACTATAAACCGTTTTGCAATATGATTCTAAAGGAGTAGGGGCGCATGGGTGCGGTTTGCCTACCCTACTGCACGGAACTGTTCATGATTGAGAGGAATATTTCTTGAGGTATCAACGAAACTTTATCATCGCGATGATTTCGCTGGTTATCCTTTTTGCCATTGGAGTTATCGGATATTGGATGATCGAAGGGGATAATCCACACCATGAATGGACAGTGTTTGACGCGATTTTCATGACTGTCATTACATTGACGACAGTCGGATACTCCGATGACAATATGTCCAAGGTGGGAAGAACTTTCACCGTTTTTCTATTGATTGGTGGGCTTGGTATCTTTGTGTATAGTGTCGGTGTTGCAACCGCCTTTATTATTGAAGGTCAATTCCGAGAGGTGTTTCGACGAAGGAAGATGGAAAAATTAATCAACAAACTTTCAAACCATTATATTGTCTGCGGCATAGGGGATACGGGAGTTCACGCGCTCGAAGAAATGCTCCAAATGAACATGGATTTCGTTGCTATTGAGCAAGATCAGGAACGGATTGATCACTTACTGGAGACAAAAGATTTCCTGTATGTTCATGGGGATGCAACGGAAGACGAGGTTTTGATTCGTGGGGGTATTGAACGTGCACGCGGACTGATCACCTCACTTTCACGCGATCAAGATAACCTATTCGTTGTTCTATCTGCGAAACAACTGAATCCGGGGTTGAAGATTGCCTCTAAAGGAATTGAAGCCAATTCGCTATCCAAGCTGAAGCAGGCGGGAGCAGATGAGGTTGTCCTAGCAGACCATATCGGCGGTATGCGGCTGGCTTCGACAGTTACACGTCCCATCGTGGTCAACTTTCTAGACATTATGCTCCGGAGTCAAGAGACTACACGCTTCGCTGCATCTGTCATCCAGTCAGGGACATCGCTAGTAGGACTCACTCTGGGTCAAGCCCGCATTCCAGATCGAACGAACCTGATGGTTGTTGCAGTGCATAAGCGACGAGGAGATTTTATCTACAATCCCTCCGGCGGGTTGAGGTTGGAGGCTGGCGACGCGTTGATCGTCATCGCAGATAACGAGCAGCGACAAAACCTAAACAAGCTGACAGGCGACACACTTTGATGCTTCAATTGCCTTCGGACTTAAGCTGTCCGTATTGTTTCATCACAGCTTGCAACCGATCCAAAGGGAGGGCATAGATCGTGTTCCCATTTCTGCCGATGGTCGTCACTGCTGTGGTCATGGAGTTCAGGATTGCCTCCTCTGTCGCTTCAATAACAGCTTGATACAGCGCATCCATCCGACGATTAGCAAGCATCGTGATAGGAAATGTCCCATTGTCCGTCCGACGCGGAATCGTGTTAGCGGTTGAAAAAGCAATTACAAATTCGCCGCTGCTAACGGTACTTGGTGTACCGGTGCGGGCAAGCCCATGTGTCACCCGCTTGGCAAGTTGCATCAGTTGACGATGTACCAAGGGAGCATCCGTTGCGACAACGATGATGAACGAACCATCTCGACCTCGCTTCGGTGTGAGTTCTGTAATTTCTCTGCCGACAGGAACGCCATTAATCTGTAGTTGATGGCGCCGCCCGCCGTTGGAATTGACTAACACTCCGACCGTGTATCCCCCTCGATCTGCGGGCAACACCCGTGAGGATGTACCGATACCTGCCTTAAAACTGTAACACCGCATTCCTGTGCCTGCGCCGACACATCCTTCTGCGACAGGACCATCTACGGCATTTTCTATCGCTTGAATTGCGTGTTCTGCGGTGACATGCAGCCCGCTGATGTCATTCAGTCCACCGTCATAGCACTCTGCAACGATTGGCAGAATGATGTGATTATCCGGATAGCGTTTGATCATGTATCGCACAACACCATCGTGAACGGGTCCAATGCTGAGTGTATTCGTCAGCATAATTGGGGACTCGATCCACCCCGCTTCATTAGCCCATGCCAGCCCCGTTGCCTCGCCGTTACCGTTGATTGCATAACCCGCACCAAACAGTTTATTTGTCCAAATATCGTCACGTGGAATAACCGCAGTAACACCTGTCCGAACATTATCACCACTTTTCAACGTGACATGCCCCACCTTCACCCCTGCGACATCCGTGATTGCATTGTGTTTACCGGGTTCGTAAATACCGATTTTGATACCGAGATCCCGTGCCCTTGCTCTGCCTTCGGGAACGCCGACACTTTGGTCGGAATTGGCGGGTATCCAGCCGGACATTAAACATAAGCACAAGCAGAACCATAATCTCATTTTTTGTTTTTTCATCACTTTGCTTCCTCACTATTATACTTCACTTTAACTCAGGCTTCCCGGCGCGAAGCCACGCAGTATACCAATAGCTTGCGGTCGCTGTTGCCGCATCATTCATCCGCTGCACCGCTATCCAACCGCTAAATTGGAAGAACTTTTCCAGATACGGTGTACCATACGTGTCTTCGCCTAACTTTGCCCTGCGGTCAGCATGGAGGAGGTTGTCGGCGTATACATAGCTGTCGAGTACAATGTCAAAAGCAGCTTCCAGCGGGTCTTCAATCTCTGCCCCCATCTTCGGTGAGAGGTGGATTTGCTCTGCATAGGCCTCCACCATATCGTCCTCAAAGCGTTGATGGACGCCATGTTGGTTGGTCAATTGCCCGTTGTAGTTTTTGACAACATGCAGCGGCATGTGGATATCCTCAACGTAGTGGGCGAGTGCACCGGCGGTCTGCACAATTTTTTGGGTATCTCCCGATTTCATTGCCTCAGATAGTAGTCGTGTGTAGTCAGCGATACGCCATGTCGCCAAGCCGCGTTTTGTAACGGTTTCCACACCAAATTTCGCGACGGCATCATCATAGTTATGGGGAAGTTCTACAAACGGATAGGGACCGTAGATATCAATATCGAGAAAATGCCGAGGACCTTCGGCGGAATCACCCGATTTGTAGACATTGAGACTGGTCAAGGACAGCAATTTTTCCTTTGTATCAAGGGCAAAACGGGTGCCCTCTTCAGACCCAAGCAGCACGGACTCCGCACTTCGGTTTTCAAAAATGTTCGTTTTATCCCCCAACAGATATAACTTATCCGCCTCCTTCCGAATTGGGTACTCCTGTTCATCGATCTTTATGAACCATCTGCCATTTTTTCCGCGAAGCGAAACCGGGGCGTTTTGTGGGAAGTCAACTCCGTGTGTCTCAAACACTTGGCGTAAGTCCTCGGTAACTTGTCCACTGTTCAGATCTTCTTCGTACTTCAATCCAATCCGAAACAGCAGCACCCTTCTCCATCGGTCCGGATCGTTCGAGTGATAGGCAAGATCTCGGTGGTGTTTAACGAAGAACGGAGAAATTTCTGAAGGCAGGGAATCACAGGCGGCATCAGTGATTCGCTCGTGCGCATAGCTTCCCCAAGAAAAAGCTTGAGGTGCGTAACAAGCAATCAGAATCACATACACAAATGACCAAATAGAGGTTGACCAGATTTTCGATTTCATCATCTAAAACGGGTGAGGGTTTAACCCTATTCCTTTCAATTGATCCATGTAGATACGGCGGATATGGTTGAAGATGTCAATATAAGTGGGTGTACGGTAATCGGGGTAAGTCCATTCCCAAGGCTGGAAAGTCTTACGGTAAAATTTGAGCGTAATTTCAGCATAAATGCCATCTTGGAGATAGATGCGGTGCGCATGGTCTTTCGTCGAAGCGAGGACCAACTTTGCCGCCGAAATATAGCCCGGATCAAGATTGACCGGACGGGGGGCTGTATCTCCCTTTGCAAACTCACATTCGACCGTATTAGAAAAGCATTTGGCAAACGCAAGTTCCTCGGCGGGGATAAGTTGCTCAAAACTCACGAACTGACGTTTCAAATCCTTTCCCATCTCCGTTTCATAGTAATTGGTATAATCAAAGGGTAACAAATCGCTGACAAAATCAACCCGTCCAAACTGCTCTGACAATCGTTGGTGTACGATCGAGAGTAAATCTGGAATCGCCGTAATAATTCCAACAATCAGTTTAACAGGTGGATGAGATCTGATTTGCGCCATATTTGCGTACCTTCAAGAACTTACACTATTGACACCAGATAAGGGTCAAGATGCGACTGCCTCCTCTCCTATGTGTTCTGCCAGCCACAACCTCAGCGGGACATCCTCGTCGGTCGGGGAGGTATAGCCGTGCCAACTGGTACTAAATCCCAATAATTGCCGTTGAATCGGATCACAGCGGTCTATAAGGTTCCCAACGGTCATGTCGTCCCTTGGGCGTAGCCATCGGTAGCTATAGCCATAGAATAGCACCTTGCGCGTAATATCCGATTCATTCGGGCTTCGAGAATGCCAGATACGCCGATCGAAAATGACAGCCGTGCCGGGTGAAACACAAACCGGGATAGCCCCTTCCGGGTCTGAAACGTCATCGGGAGGAAACTCTAATTTGTTCTGGAGATGACTTCCCGGAATGACGTAGAAATTCCCCCGGCCTGTTTCAGTCGTATCGGTAAGGAAGTAGCCAATCTTGATCGAAACTCGTGGTCGGGGATCAGTTTCCAACTCAGAGTTCAAACGTCCACTGTCCTGATGCCACCCCAGTCGCTTCTTCTCCTGCTCTGCATCGGGTGGCGGTGGAGGTGTGACATCCATGTGGGTGAGATAGAGCTGGATGTTCCAGCCAAGTATCCCCCACACTTTGGGGAATGTCTTGTGCCAATCGAGCAAATCTAGGAAGACTTCATCCTGCCCCACAAAGTCCAACTTGTGTAGCCACTCGTGAGCATCCATCTCCGTTTTCGACCGGTGTTGGGCGTCGATACGGTCTACAAGTGCCTCGATGTCAGATGTCATCTGTGGTGTTAGGGCATCAGGGATGATCAGGAAACCGTTACGCTCAAAATCAAGGCGCTCATCTTCAGTCAGACAGTAATCCAAACATACAGTGTCCATACATGCCTCCCTCATCTATTTCTTTTTTTACTGTCTTCATAACATTCGCGTCTATGAGACACATGATTTATTATGCACTGCCAATCCTACTCGGTATAGACCGCTTCGATCAACCCCTTCATATAACCGATGGCAAAGAGCCGTTCCATACTATGTTCATCTGGAATGCTAGCATCGCCCATTTTCGGGAAATGGTCTGGACGTGCGACTCCCCCATAGCCAACATCACGATAGGCGCGTACGCACTCTGCCATATCAGCCTGTCCATCGTCATGGAACGCTTCAACGAACTTATCAGGCGTTCCTTGTACATCCCGGAAATGAACAAAGAAAATCTTCTCCTGTGCTCCGAAATGCCGAATCACTTCGGGCAGGTTATCGGTCATCAAAGAAAAGTTGCCTTGGCAGAGACCAATCCCGTTGACAGGACTTGGCACCAGATCAACGAGTTTCTGATAATTCTCTACACTGCTCATAATCCGGGCGACCCCTCGGATGGGTGACAACGGCGGATCATCCGGATGCATCGCCAATTTGACGTCGGCTTTCTCTGCAACCGGCACCACACGCTCCAGAAAATACTTCAGATTCGCCCATTGCTGCTCTTCGGTGATGACACCATGCTCGGTCAGAGGCGCGTTCTTCATGTAATCATGGTCATAGCCGCTGACCTGAGAACCACCGCGTGAAGGGATTGTGACGGATGTTCGGAGGACAAAAAGAATCGGCATCCACGCAGGGCACCACACCGGAATTCCCAATGCACCCATGTTACAGATAAATTCACAGATGACATCAATTTCTTCATCGCGTCCCGGCAAACCGAGTTTAATTTGCTCCATGGGGGGACGGCTCTCAATCACCTGTAGGTCAAATCCGCCATCTTCGTATGCAGCCTTCACCCGCGCCAGCGACATGTAACTCCAAGGCTGCTGCTCGTCGCTTGCGTTCGGTATCGGATTCAAGCTCATGCTGCCAACTACATACTCAACACCCGCTTGCTTGGCTAACGTCCAGACGGGGGTCGGTTCTGGTCCAAGGGCTAAAGCGATTTTTACCATTTTCGATTCCCTCCTTCTCAATGTAAAAAAACCAGATTGCGTGTCATCACCTTTTCATAGGTTCCAACAAATTATATCACAATCATCGGCGGCTTCAACCGAAAAAGTGTCCTGACGCCTACGAGGATCAGCCTGACGAGTCGGAACTCAAAAGTTTAATGCAGAAGCTCTCGAAGCGAATCCAATGTTCTGCCTCCGGCGGACCGTTGTAGCACTGGATGCTCACTTGATCCTCACCCGGTGGAGGCAGTTCTCCCGTCGCTGCTGTTTGGAATTCTGTGTCGCCTGAGGGGCAATATTGCGCTTCCCACGAATCAGCGGTAACTAACAGACGCAGTCGGACACTTTTCGCTGCCATCGCTGCTCTGCCGGGGATAATGTAGAGATCACCGTCAATAAGTTCCTTAACCTCCTTAAACACCGGCTTACCGTTGTTATACCACGTAATCCCCGCCTGCTCGTACTGTTGGATGGGAAGGGTATGGTTGGTGATAGTTACCTCGATAGCATAAGTGCCATTACTGCGGTCTGGCGCGACTCTCAACAGTGCATTCCTAACCGTATCCGCGACGCCGGGTTGGACACGAATCTCCAGTCCGCCGTCCCGGAAACGCCAATCGTCCGAATCTTCCCGCAGCCATGACCAACCTGCATCGAGTTGACCGTCGAAGTTATCTTCAAAGATGATTTGTTCATTAGATGAATTCATGTGAGTACCTCCATGTTTGGGCGTTAGGCTTTTTCCCTCAGAACGAGGCGTTAGATTTTAGCGAAACGCTTGGTTAGGTTAAAAAGTATTTGTAAGACGCTATCCACCGCTTCCGGGATTATCGAAAGCTGTAAAACTCACATACTGAACGATTTGCTGATTCAATCAAGTGTTTCAGATCTCAATTCCCAACCCTCGGTTCGCAACGTCCTGATAAGTGTTGAGTCTTCCACCCACCACCTCATCCATGCGGACAGCTCTACCCGCCTCAGAGGATTCATGGCATGCCATCACAAGAGCGACAGCGACCAACCCCTCTTCTGCCCCAACCTCGACTGACGTCCCATTGTCGATGGCATCCAAAAGTTCCGCGAGTTCCATGGCGAGGATATTTAAGTCACCGCCACCGCCCACGCCCGATTCGGACTGATCATAACGCACGAGCTGTTCACCACCGAAAAACCGAGCGGTGCGATCGTCAAGCGAGAAGTCTGGGACGAGTGTCAGCACATCATCGTCATCAAACGGGCCATCATGATCATCCCGAAAGAGGTGTAGCGGCTGACCGGTGCGCACCGACGGCAAGTCGATCTGCCCATCGCTGCCGAAAATCGTGAAACGACGAAATCCAGGACCATGCGCTGCCTTGTCATATAGCCACTGCCCCAACGCATCGCTTTCAAATTCAAGGGTTGCCATCATCAGGTCAGGGGCATCTGCTGCCTGAACATCGGGATAGGTGTGGGCGTAGTGATCGTGAAACCCTTTTACGCGTCTTCCCTTGAAGATTCGCTCATGTTCTTGAAGGCGAACCTTGCCCGTTACCTGCTCGACGGGACCAGCCAAGTACATCTGCATGTCAGCGTTGTGGACGCCAGACTCCAGAATGGATCCACCCTGTTTACGGAGATATTGCCAGCCGCCAGCGGAGGCGTTGCGTCCGCCACCGGCAGAAAAATCTAGGACAGTGCGGATATCGCCGATAGCACCTGCCTCAAGCAGTGCCTTTGCTAGGCGGCTTATCGGGTCGCGTCGGTAGTTCTCTGCTATGGAGAGCACAGTGCCGTATTGTTGGGCGGCGGCTTGCATTGCCCGGCAGGCTGCCACGGTCGGTGCCATCGGTTTCTCGCACAGGACGTGCACATCATTTTCCGCTGCAACTCTGGCAATTGAGTGGTGTGCGGATGCCGCAGCGACGATGTCCAATACCTCTATTTCGCTTGAACCTGCAACGGCGTCTTCGAGTGAACGGTACACCTGTGGCCGATTACCAAAAAACTCCTCTGCTTCACCAGCGACAAATTCAGCGCGTTCCGACTCTGGATCAATCAGGGCGACTACTTCAATTCGTCCGGGCTCGAAATCCTCTAAGACACGATATCCACGCAGGTGCCGGCGGCCCATACCACCGCATCCCGCTAGGGCAAGCCGATGACGTTTATGCATTTTTTTCTTCTCCTAATACCAGTATTCATTTGCTTAATATGCTGTTGTCTGATGGGGTCGGATCCGCTGGACGTCTGTATTTTCACCATCGCTTGAATGCATAGGTAGGGATGCCAGTCACCAACCCAACGATTCCCCAGAGGCTACCTATTGTGAACGCGCCCAAGACCAACCCCAGAAAGAATGGGAATGTTCGACGATACATCTGTATCCCGCCGTGCCTGAGAATTGATCCCTTTACCACCCAACTGATAAGAAACGGGAACCACAGGTGTTCAAAGGGTATATACCCCGTTATCGGATAAGCTAACGGATGCAGGGGCCACCATAAGAACCGTAGCCGCATTACCGTGTTGATAAACACAACCGAAGCACCAATGCCGACAGCACTAAGCGACTGTGCATCTGGTTCTATGGGACGCACGAGCCACCGTTCAACTACCGTATAGGCACCTATACCGCGCCCTTCACTGATGCCGCCCCATTTGTAGCTGAATTGCAAAAATGTCCAGAAAGTTACGATAATACCCACGACGACGGAGAACATAATGACTTTCCCCAGTTTGCGGGTATCCATGCCGGACCGATCCGCCAGTTTGAAACTTTCGAGCATATACGGCATCGGATGATTCCTGAACTGTTTCGTGAACGTCCAAAATGGGGCTGCTGCCGTCAATGTCTGACTTTCGAGTTTGCGGCTGCCCACCATCGCTATGAAAAGTTGGAGCGGACCGTAGTGGAAAATTCCGTGTATCGGGGGACCAAGTTCCGCTCGTGTTCGTGTGTGTGCAAACGCAATAACGAAGTAAACACTGAAGAACGCTAATCCAAACTGAACCGTCGTTCCCGCTTGATATGAAAAGAACACCAGAAAGCTGAATCCCAAAATTATCCCGATTACTGCCGTTCTATACTTTATTGGTTCCCCGGAATCGTCCGCATCTGACATTGCCCCGATAGCCCTCTTTATAACCTGCCAAATCGGTTTCCGCCCCAGCCAGAAGGAGACGATAGCGATTCCCAGATACCCGCCAAGGACCTGCTGCGCAACAAATGGATATCCGGGCATGCTAATCCCTGCCATACTGCCTATGACTCGCTGTGCTTTCCAAAGCAAAAAAAAGAACCAGCACGAAAAGAGGAGATCGAGCGGAATGGCGAAAGCAAGACCAATAGCGAAGGGATTAAACTGGGCAGGAAGATTACCCATCGCATTGAAGGGACGCTCTGTAAAATACACGTTGAGATTGTATCCAAGGGGAATCTGGGGAAGCACGGGGAACAGGTAGGTTGTCCCATTAATCAAGTTGATGCTAGCGGCTAACCCAAAACCCAACCACAGCAGTTTGTTTCTGAAAAACGGGTGATGTCCGTTGCCCTCACGGCTCATCTCATAAGGCAGGTGAACGAGTGGATAAGTTAATTTCTCCTTCTCAATCCACTGTTTCCTGATGATAACGTTCAGGCAAAACATGGTAAACGCAACCACCGAGAGAAAAAGCGTCCACCACACCATCGGTTCAAGCCAACCTCTGATGTGAGCCGCAGTGTAAAATGTCGATTCTCCCTTGTAAAACCCGTAAAGTACCTGATCGTCATTTACGGTAAGTCGTTGTGGTAAATACTTCCAAAAGAGATTGCCCCAATCGTTCTCCGGCGTCGCAGACCAGCGGGCGGTACCTAGCGTACAAAATATGGATTGGCTAAAATCGTGACCACTGACACAGACTGCTAAGAGGAGCATCGTATAAACTGTCAGCAGCTCCTGTTGGCTCAATGCCATCCGCGGTATCCACCGTTTCAGCAGCATGTTCACTAGAATCAAGGACAGGAAGGTGAAAATCGCGTTATAAAAAATCGTCATTGTGGTCGGGTACTGAGTATTCCAGACCGTTTCCCACTGCACGACGATATAGACGTTGATTGGTACAAGCGCTAAGCCGATGAGTACCGCTCGGAAGGTAACGTCGCCTTTGCTATCATTTTTCGTCGGATGCGCCATGCTTTCCTCAATCCTGTGAACAGTCCGAAATCCAGCGAGAGCTAAACCCCGGAATCCACTTGTCTCCGGCTACGCTATTATATCCATTCCTCCCTGCATGTCAATCGAAAAGTGTTCGTTGCGGACCACTTTGGGCTTTCGGATATTTCTATGTTGACGGGTACGGCATCAATCTGATAAACTCTCATAACACAACTTTTGGATTATGGGGCTATCGCGCCGAAAAAAGCCAGAGCAGGGGTTGCTCAAGTCGGAGGTCTCTTATGATTATTGACGTACACACACACCTTTCTACCCGCGAGCAGTGGGGCAAAGTCTTTGTCGAAGCGTTTGACCGGGGATACACCGGTTACACCGGGATTGACTTAGAAGTAACACCCGAAATACATTGGGAAGCTGTGGCAGCGGTTTCGCGTGCAATTGTTTTCGGCATTAATTCCATCGCGCTAGGTATGCACACACCGAATGACGCCATCGCCGCGTACGCTAAGGCGCACCCGGAAAAAATCATCGGCTTTATGTCGGTTGACCCAAACGATCCGGATGCATTGGATGAGATTGATCGATGCGTCAACGATTTGGGACTCAAAGGCATCAAGATGAGCCCGGTATACCAACACTATGATCCAAACGGCGATAGGGCGCGACGGGTGCACCGCCGTGCGGAAGAATTGAGACTCCCCATCCTCACACATGCAGCGTACCATGTCATTGCCAATACGCCGATGGAGTGGGCAAATCCGCTGCTCTATGATCCTGTTGCTCGTGAATTCCCAAACCTGAAGATTATCCTTGCTCACATCGGACTGCCTTGGTACACCGATGCGATGGTAATGATACGCAAGCATCCAAATGTGTTTGCCGATGTCTCCGGCGGCGTTCCCCTGCGACCTTGGTGGGGATATCAGGCACTCGCATTCTGTCATGAGAATCGTGTGATGGATAAACTTCTTTTTGGCAGCGATTTCCCAATCGCCACCATTGAGGAAACTATCAACGCACTCCGCACCGCCAACCGGTTCGCCGAAGGCACCGGTATGCCACAGGTTCCAGAGGGGGACATTGAGGCTCTCATCCATCGTGATTCCCTCTCCCTGCTTGGATTGGATTAATGAGGTTGAATCTTAAAAAAATCAACCCTGTTCTACTCTGTTCGTCTATAATGTAAAGGAGACAGGGCAATATGACGGGAAAGCAGCATCACAGTAGCAATCAGCGAAACATGATGATACCCACTTTATTTTTAGATCGCCAGCAATTGAAGTTACCCCTACAAAGTCCGCCGCAACCCACAAGAGTTGGCATACGGTTGAGGGTACTTCTATGCCTGCTTTTCTTGATACCCACCTATTTCTTTATTCCTCTGGCGACTTTCGCCCAAGCCCCACCGATTAAAGAAGACCGAACCGCGATTCAAAACGCCCACGATTTCTACTATTCACAGAAATATTCAGAGGCGATTGAAGCGTATCAAGTGCTATTAAAAACACCGTTACACCAACGCTCAAAAGATGAGATTCGTATGAATTTAGGGCGCTCCTACGAGAAACTCGGCGATGATGCTATGGCACTTCAAAGTTTCCAAGCGGTGATCGATGACAATCCAGATGGTTCGTATGCAAGCCAAGCGGTGCATCGAATTGGGGCACTTTTTCGAGATCGGTATCAGTACAAAGAGGCGATTACCCGATGCCGACAACTCGCCAACAAGTATCCGAAAACGCAAACCGCAGCAATCGCACGTTATCTGGTTGCCCAATATACTTTTGCAGACGGCGGATATGACGAGGCGATTGAAAATTACCGGGGTTTCCTAAATGATTTCCCGACCTCTCCGTACCGTAATAGTGCGCTCAATAGCCTTATTCGGCTATATCGGATTCGTCACAGGTACACTGATGCAGAGAAATTGATACGGGCTGAACTTAGCCACAAACCGAACGATATCAGTCTGATGGATCAGTTGGCGGGTCTCTATAAAGTGCAGGAGAAATACGATGAGGCGTTATCCCTATACCGTACTGCCCTTGGCCAGGACCCGAACAACACAGATATTCTGAAGAAACTTGGGGAGCTATACGCGGAGCGAGGCCAGCAAGACCTCGCAGCAGAGCAGTGGGCAAAGATTGTCCAAGATGATCCGGATCAGGCCTATCGATACCAGCAGCTGGGGTCAATATACACATCTCACCAGATGTATGAAAAGGCTGTCGAAGCCTATGAAACAGCCCTTAACCTCAGTCCTAAAAATGCTCAACTCTACAACCGGCTTGCGGACGTCTACAAAATTCAAGGGCAGGTTGATATGGCAGTCAATACCTGTCTACGCGCGTTGAGTGTTGTGGATATTGGCTACAGTGGGCGCGATACGCTGATCCAAAGCATGGCGGAGATCTACGAAGGTGCTCAACAGGAACGTCTGTTTGAGGAGATAATTGATCGACTCCAAGTGACGCTGAGAGCGGATTCACAAAATCCGAGTCTCGTTCTGTCTTTGGCAGAGGTCTATTTCTATCGTGGGACTTTAGATTTGGCGCTCAGAACTTTTAAGCGGCTGCATCAACTTTACGCCGCCGACCGTGGGCGCATCCTTGAAAAGTACGCACAAATTCTGGAGCGGAACAAAAACCCTAAAGCGGCAGATTTTTATCAGGCAATTGCTGAACTCTTTCCGAATACGCATCTGGCTTGGATTGCACAGATGAAGTTGGTACGATTCTATGAGCGGTGGGGACGGTGGGATGATGCTTTGACAGTTTTAATAAGTATGACACGGCGGAACAACCAGCCATCTGCGCAACTGCTCTTGGGACAGGTTTGGCTACACGGAATACGAGATCCGGGGGCTGCACTGCAAGTTTACCAAGCGTTAGCCAATCAACCATTGTCGACCGACCAAAAAATACAGATTCAACTCGGCGTAGCAACGTGTTACATCTTGCAGGGTAAGTCCAACGAAGCAGAGATCGCGCTTCGCCCGATTGCTGATGGGAATAGCAATTTCAAGGTGGATGCTCAAAAACTAATCGGTGACGCATACCTGCTCCGGGGGGATATTGAAGCGGCGGTTGCGGCATACAAGCGTGTGCTTGATATTGCGATGTCCAATCCGTTGAGCAACGATTCACTAGACAGAATTGTCTTGATTCAGTCCAACTCAGACTATAGCAATGAACCTCTCAAACGCTACCTTGAAGCAATGCAAAGCGATTTGAGTGGAGACACCGAGGAGGCATTACAGCTATGCCAAGAAACGATGAAGGAGTATCCGACAGCACTCATCGTTGATGATTTCTGGATGCTGATCGGTGGAATTCATGAGCGCGAGGCGCGATATACCGATGCTATCGCGGCATATCAGGAGGTCACCGTTTTGGAGGAGAGTCCAATCGCAGCGGAGGCAACGGCAAAAATCGCGGACATCTACCGTTCGGAACTCGATGCGCCCGACAGAGCACAAGAGACCTACTCCACACTCATTCAAGATTATCCTGAGAGTGTGATTGTTGCATACGCCCGGCAGCAGCTTGATGCGCTTATGAAAGAGAAGGAGTAAGCCGAATAGTAGAAAGAAAACCTGCCTGTATGAGCACAAAAAAGGCAGGAAACTCAGTCTGAATCTCCTGCCTGTACCTATGAAACACGAATCCAGTTTACACGCTGAAAGATTCGCCACAACCACATTCGGACCTTGCATTGGGGTTGGTAATTTTGAAGCCTGATTCCATCAAACCATCTTTATAGTCTAGCGTTGAACCGGCAAGATAGAGTGTACTACGCGAATCAATGAAGACTTTCAATCCGTGCTGTTCAAAGACCTTATCGCCATTCCGTTGTTCGTCAAACCCAAGATTATACTGAAAACCGGAGCACCCTCCACCGATAACCTGCATCCGCAAACCATGCTCCGCGCTAGTCTCTACAGCCTCTTCTCCCGTCGTGCCCTGCATTAACAGGTGGGCTTTTTTTGCTGCAGATTCAGTGATTGTAATCATTTTGATTCCCCTTTTTCATTCAGATGTGAATGATAATTATGGATAGCAGCTTTTAGTACCTTCTCGGCAAGTACCGCATAGCGCGCTTTATCCGGCGGTAAACCTCCAAGTGCTTCATCAACTTGCCGATTCGTTATGTCTAGTGCTTCTTGAATTGTGCGTTCCTTGATCAGTTCTGTGATGAGGGAACTGGCTGCGATTGCAGTTGGGCACCCAAATGCCTTAAACTTTGCATCGACAACCCGCTCTTGAGAAACCTTAATTGTGAGTTTCATCATTTCGCCGCTGGCAGGTGTGCCTACAACCCCCACTCCATCCGCATCTCTGATTGTACCAACATTCCGTGGATTTTCGTAATGCTCCATAACTTGTGGAGTGTGCATGTCCGGCTCCCAACTTCATGTTGAGTCGAAAATACTAATCTATATTATATTGCACAAGCACTATAATGTCAAATTTTAGGGTCATTTAATTCTCTTGTAGAAGAGATCTCCGAATCCCGACACATCGCTCAAACAGGAAGAAAACCGAAAACTATGGTGAACTAGAGAAATAAGTAGACATTTACCAATAACTCCGACCCTAGCGAAGTTTCCAAAGTCCCCCTGCAACTCCCCTGACAAGGGGAGAAGATAAGAGGGGATCTTCTCCCTTGTCTTTCCCCTCTTATCAGAGGGGTTGGGGATTTAGGGGGTTGGTTGTGCATTGGAAGTGTCTAAGTAATTCTAAAATCTACTATAAATAGCCCTATAGTTTAATCGTGATGGACAAGGCTCTTCACGATTCATCACTGAGGGTTGCATCTTGGAGCCGGCGGAGCTTGAGTATAAAGGAATCTTCGTCGAGCGTTACCATGTCATAGGTAATCGCTGCTCCTTTCGTTAAATCCCTCTTCAATTTAGCCCCGGGTGCCAAGCCTAAAGGCAGCAGATTTTCCAAACGGGCGGTCTCTGCTTTTTCAATCAATCCGTTGACTGTATACCCGCCACCCCCATCTAAAATTTCTCCTTGCTTCAGGTCTCGTTTTGCGACAGTAATCACCTCTGCGGTCGGCTTGGTCAAGGGTGTGCCGGTGGGCTGCCCGTAGAGTGCTGCCTTTACGATGGAGATGGGAGCTGCCACCGCTACAAGGTGATAGGGTCGATAGAGCAGAAAGTTTTTGCCGTTGCCGCCCGGATGGAGATGGTAGCCGGTCAAATCCTCCTGAATGAAGGGATGGTCGGTTCGGATAACCACAAAAACCCCCATCCGAAGCGGTGAATCCAATGGGGTAACCCCATCGTCCGCTACACTATTGGCTAATTCAACCACCCCATGCCGACTCAGAAGCCCTCCCTCTTCTTGCAGGCTAAAAGCCTGAGCAATCTCGGAGATATTGAGTGAAGGTTCGTGCATACCCCGCACGTCCGGCGGTAACCCGGTCATATTCGCTAGCGCAGTCATCTCAACCTGTGCCTTGGTGCCATCCCGGAACGAGTTAAACATTTTTAAGTTAATTGTTCGACGCTCAATCATCTCTTCGCTGAAGCCAAAACGCTCTGGCACCGTATCCGGCGTTCCCGCTCTGTCATCGCCGTAGAAGACTGTGCCACGACCAGCGGCGACAATTTCAAATCCGAGCGTCTTTGCCCAGTCCACGATGTTCATGGTCACACCGGGCTGATCACCGTCCACAAGGGTGTAGACGACGCCAGCGGTATCCGCTAGACGGCTTAGATAGGGTCCTATGGTCACATCGGCTTCCACATTGACCATCACCAGATGTTTGTTATGGGTCAACGTATGATATGCCATGCGAGCACCGACTTCTGGAATCCCAGTGGCTTCCACCACCACATCTATCAGATCCGATTGGGGCAGGAGCAGCCCATCTTCGGTTATCGCCCGTTTGCCGCTGTGGATGGCTCCGTTCAATTGCTCAACGTTGTTTACAACTTTTATGGCGTCCGTTGGCACACAACTCGCGGTGTAGGCGTGCTTCGCGTGAGCTAAGTTGATATCGGCGATGGCACTGACTTCGGCGCCCTCCATCTGGGAAAGTTGTGCCACTAGCCCCGCACCGAATTTACCAGTACCGATGATACCCACGCGGATGGGGTTATTCTCTGCTGCACGTTTCGCTAATAATGCACTGAACATTATGGCCTCCTTGTGTCACACAGATATAGGATAAGTAGAATCAGTTGGCTATCAGGCAGCGAATTTCATGCCACAGCCCATCCACCTTTCGCTGCAACGCCTCCAGCGTCCCATCATTTTCAAGCACGAAGTCTGCGTATTTCACCTTTTCGGATAGCGGCATCTGCGAATCTATCCGCGCCTGCGCTTCTGCTTGGTTTGGGGGACGATTTTGTGCGATGGCTCGCTCCAACAAACGCTGAAGTTGAGTTTGCGTTGAAGCTGTGACGACGACAATGATATCCACTGTATCTTGTGAGTTCGCTTCAATAAGCAACGGCGCATCAATTAGGACAATGCAATTTGCATCCTCAGTGACAAGTCTATTCGCTTCGGAACGGGACTTCTCGACAATCGGCGGGTGCATTATTGCGTTCAAACGCTCGCGGGCAGCCTTGTCATTGAAGACAATTGCAGCGAGTTTTTGACGGCTGACATCACCGAACTCGTCAAGGATATCAGCCCCAAATGCCTCAAGCAACCCTCCCATGACGGGACTTCCACGCTTGAGAAGCTGATGCCCAATCTCATCCGAGTTGATTGGAATCGCGCCCTTTTTTGAGAGCAGTTTGGATACAGTCGATTTGCCACAGGCGATGCCCCCCGTGACACCGACGATGATGCCGCGATCAGAAGCTATTGATTTCATCAGATCTAAAATTTTACCTTGCTAACCTGTCACCGCTTGCGTTACAATTTGCCCATCATGACAAAACAAACGACACACACTGACTCTATCCCCCGCACTCCTGTTCTAGTCTCTTGGTCTTCGGGCAAGGATTCTGCTTGGACATTTCACACCTTGCGCCAACAGAGTGAACGCTACGATGTGCGTGGCATCTTCACAACTTTAACCAAAACCTTTGATCGGGTCTCCATCCACTCGACACCCTCTTGGATTTTGAAACTGCAATCCGAAAGGTTGGGTGTGCCACTATACGAGATACCGATACCGTACCCCTGTTCCAACGCACAATACGAAGCCGCCATGCTGCAGTTTCTGGATTGTGTGCGAGCATTGCCTGAACATCTGACGGTATCACACTTCGCATTCGGAGACCTATTCCTAGAGGACATCCGTCGTTACCGTGAAGACAAACTCAGCGGCACCGGCTTTACACCGCTCTTCCCGGTATGGGGACAAGACACACCCACGCTCGCTCAAGAGATGATTGCCTCCGGAGTGCGTGCCATCGTAACTGCCCTTAATCCTACCAAGTTGCCCGTTGAATTCGCAGGTAGATGGTTCGATCGCAAATTCCTCGCCGACCTCCCCGCGGAGGTAGACCCGCTAGGCGAAAATGGCGAGTTCCACACATGTGTAACTGACGGTCCAATGTTCACATCGTCCATAGAAGCGCGCCCCGGCCGCATAGTTCAGAGAGACATCGCTTCCGCCGATGATGACGACAGCAGTGACACTATTCATACGAGGAACCCGTCCCCGACGTACATCTACGCCGACGTGGAGCCTATAAACTGATATTACCGATGCCGCTGTTCATTGCCTAAAATGGCGATTCTGATGGTAGACCCACCATTCCACAATAAGCAGCAATAGTGCGAGAAAGGCTGCGTATGCCCATATCTCCCGATTCACCTCTGGTAAATCGGATCGCACCGGTCTAGTGTCCAATGCCACATTGGGGTCGGTCGCTAATTGGGGTGGCGAAAGGTCAGATTCCTGTGGGTTAAGTAGATTGGCTGCAAATCTGCCAAACGGCTCGCCATCAACAAATACGGTGTAAACGCCAACCTTCGTTGTATTTGTAAAAACGAGTCGGGAATCCCGTCCCTGTAGTTCTTGCACGTCGTCATCGGGCGTTTGAACAGTTATCTGCTCAATCTCACTGATATGCTCAAGGTAGATCTTTACAGGCTCGCCCGTTTTAACAAGATCGGGTTGGATTGGGGATGTCGCTGCCCCTAGCCATTCCAAACACTGAGACATCAGAATAGGTGCGGAAGGTATAGATGTGGCAAAGTTTGAAACGTCCAGATCGAACGGATCAAACGCAAAAACAACCACTTTTTGATTGTCCTGTTCTCCGAGCCAAATGAGCGGCGTTTGGTTTGTTTCAATAAGCGGAACCCCCCATAGTGGCAATTGGATTTGCAGCGATGCTTTGACCTCCAAATCGATCAGTGAGACATCGCGTATCACCTCATGCGTAGGGTGCTGGCCGATGATCTGGGTCGGCTGACTGTTTTCTTGGGTGGGCATAAAAGGGAGCCCACCAATCGGATTCAGGAAAACGATATTCCCTTCGGGGAGCGGATCCGGGACAAATTGATCGAAGATAAGGATATCGTTCCCTCCCGTTCCATGATAATCGGCTGTCTGAATCTGATCTAGGGTAACATGCGGATCCGTTTTGAGAATTGCAATCAGCGGTGGCTGATTTCGATCGCTGACGAGTAAAACCTTCCATTTCGGCGGTGGATGCAAAATCGCCGCAGCGACGTTATCAACAGAGAGGTCATCATCAATATCAAGGCGGGTGGTGACGACTTGTCCATAAAACCTTTCGTCGTCGTCGAGAGAGAATAGGATTGATGTTGTCTCTTTCGGTGGTAGGACTACGCTTTCGTCTTCAAAAAACGACTTCCCTTCAATTCCCAACTGCACCTGAAATTCCTTAGGGGTGTCTGCAAAACTTTGTACGCCAACGAGCACTTGGTAGCGATTCGGTAGGGTTAATGCGCGGGTGACACTAAACTGGACGATTGCAATGTTTTCACTTCGGTTCCCCAAACCGATCTTTTGAAGTTGAACTGGACTTACAGAATTGGGGAGTGCCCCAAAATTGTCGCTGATAAAGACAACTCCGACTGCATCGGGATTCTGCACAACCTCCGCCCCCTGCACGCTCGCGTAAATAGCTACAGAATCGAATACCGCTTTGAGCGTTGGGGGAGTATGTACCACGGACAGACTTTCAATAGCTTGACGCAATTTTTCTGTATCCGATGTAAATGCCTGACGGATATTATGCGGTGGACGAGATGTGTCCATAATCATCATCTGCCCATTTACCCCAAGTTGATTAATCAGTTTTAGTGCCTCCGCCTTTGCCACATCAAGACGGCCTTTCCCCAAATCGGTCGCACCCATGCTTGCCGACGTATCAATAATGACAATTGATTGCTCACTCAAGCCGCCGAGTTGACGCAGCACTGGACGGGCAACGCCGCCCACCACAATTAGTAAAAACAGGATCTGAAGCGGGAGCAAAAGTGAGTTTCGCAGGCGTTGAAAGGGAACGTTGGCTTTCATGTCCTCAATAGCTTCAAGCCAAAGCATTACACTGGGAACGACATGGCGTTGGCGACGCAGTTTGAGGAAATGCAGCAGCACCACAATTGGAATGAATGCTAAGAGGTAAAAGGCGGAAGGTTTCAGGAAATGCATTGTTACATTGTCGCAGCATCCTCCTCAGGGGAATCGGTTTTGCCGTTCTCTTTATCCGCAAATTTCTCCAGGACCTCCTCTGCGTCCTGGCGCCCGGTTTCGCCGTAGTCGGCCTTTAGCTTCTCACACTCTTCATGAACCCTGTCATAATTATGCAGTTCGTAGTAGATATTTGCTAGGTTTTTGTGCATCTCCCTGAAAACGCCAGGCCAGTTGCGCGTCGACTTCATGTTGATTAGGCGTGTTGCTCCTTGGATAGCGTTATTCACAATTTCATCGAGTTCTGCTTTCTCTTCGGCAGGGAAACGACTAACATCCTCGCCGTTCTTTTGCATTTCCTCAATCCGCTCATTGTACGTCCCTAATTTACTTAGTGCCTTATCGCAATCGTTGTAGGTCCTTTCAATACTGAGAGCACCTTCAAAAATCTTTGAGAGAAACCCCAATTTCATAATAACCTCCATTTGAACACTGATATATTAGTTTTTAATGATTCCGCCTCCTTCAATGATAGGGCAGAGATCGCAAAGTTGGCTGCTACAAAAGTTGTTGTAAAGGTAGATCGCGCCCTGCTGTTTCTTTGCAGAAGGAGAGATGAGTTTAATCGGTTGTTCTTGACTAAAAATTTGTGCCTTGATCTGTTGGGTGATACGATTCTCTTGCAGTTTTGGGTAGCTATTATACAGTCGCTGCACCGCTTCTGTTAGCGTTGAACTTTGGGAATGTTCAACCCATAATAACGTAATCGGCAATAACTTGTTAACAATAATGTCAGCGGCACGCCCAGCACCAATGAGTGCAGCACCGCGTTGTGGAATGCCTTTTCCGAAATGGGAATGATTTTCCCAGTAACCGGAGGGAGCAGGGCTCAACCTCTCCTGTAATCGGCGCCGAATACGCACCAAAGCGCTCTGATTAGCCGTTGATGCTTCCTCAATTAGTGAAAGAAAGTCCATCATCAGGGTATCCTGACAACGGCTGATAATTTGGGCGATGGCTGGGATGCGACGGGAGGGGTAATTGGCTGGACGCATCTTGGCGAAATGCCACTGCTCTGCTGTCATACGTGTAGGTTTTTTGTACTGTTCAGTAGATTCCCAAATCGACTCCAACCGTTCGATAAACCTCTTGTCCTCTCCGTCCCATTCAATTTTTTGCTGAGATTGTGAAGGCAGCAACCCTGCCACGCCAAACAGAATTGCCTGAATTGATTCATCGGATTTGCCCCGGATTTCTGAAAGAGGCACCCGTTGCGCCAATTCCCGGAAAGACTTGCTGTTCTTTGTGTAGCCCAACGCCTCCATGATGCCTTCATACAGCAGCTGTTCAAAGTCAACTCGAGCCAACATGCCTCGCATCACATCAGCTTTTTCCAGTAGTCGTTCCTGCCCCAGATCGTCAAGGACCGATCGGACAGGCTCAATTTGGAGAGTCTTGCCCGTCACCCGACAGTCGTTGATAGGTGTCTCCTGACTTTCCCTCCTTTCGTCGAAAAGATCGCCGATCGGCGCATCAAGTCGGTTCAGGATTTCAAGTGTTGGAATCCGCTTCCCGTTCTGGAGACGTGTTCGGAGATTGATGTCATCGTTCAAGTAGACCACATGCAAGATGACACGATTGTACCTCGGATCGAGATGGTGCTTGTGATTATACCAGCCGGACGAATTGATATGGATCTCTACATCTCCGGCATGCAGGTCCCCATCAATCAAGAGTTCCGCATGCACAAAATCGGGTCCTTCATCGCTATTCCACAATCCCGGCTTGAGTACCTGAATCGGACGCCCGTCTGTGGACTTGAGATCGAAATCGAAGAACCGCTGCTCGTTCCACACGGTTTGAACAAAATGCTCGTCAATATTCTTGAGGTCCGCCATTCAGCACCTCAATCTGAAAATGGTAACATTGGCTTCCAAAAAGGACGTTACCGCAATCTTCCGATCTAAGGCACCCTCCCTTTAGGGTGGTGATACAGATCGGCAAATCCTGTTATCAATCAAAAAAGGGTTGTGAAATTGCGAGTAAAATGTGGTATACTTGCCTTGGCTTTCGTGGGAGAATAGCGCACCGTCGCTTGGCGGTGTCTCCCACATCCTACGCTATAGGATATGAGAGTTAGAAAGCTAGCCACAATGAAAACCTACAAGTTCAAAATGTATAGCAATCACGAAAATCGTGAATTGCATAAAACGATTGATAGCCATGCTCAAGTGTGGAATCACTTTGTGGCATTATGCCGCCGGTACTACGCTATCTACGGTAAATATCCGGGCAAAAAAGCCCTTATGCGGCACCTGACAAAGTTGAAAATGCTATCCCGATTTGCTCACTGGAACTTGCTACCGAGTCAATCGTTGCAAGACATAATACAAAGGCTTGATAAAGCGTATACCCAAATGTTCGCTGACCGCAAAAGTGGTAAGCGTTCAGGGCTCCCACGCTTTAAGAAACGCTTCAGATACAAGTCTTATACCCTCAAACAAGCGGGTTGGAAACTACTACAGAGTAACTATATTCGTATCGGCAAGCGGATATACCGCTATTTCAAGAGTCAACAAATACTTGGCAACCCCAAACGTTGTACGGTTAAGCGGGACAGCGTAGGAGACGTATGGATAATCATTTTGACAGATTATGTAGAGATGCCCTTGAATCAACCCACGACGGGTAACAGCGCGGGGTTCGATTTTGGACTCAAGCGGTATCTCACCGGGTCTGACGCCAACGACTACGACTCTCCACAATTTTTCAAACGGAGTCTCAACGCTATCAAACGTGCAAACCGCAACCACTCACGAAAGGTCAAAGGTTCAAACAACCGTGAACGTGCGAGACTCAATGTTGCAAGGAAACACCGACGTATTGCCAATCAAAGAGCTAACTTCCATTGGAAGCTAGCACATGAGTTAACAGACCGGTATGATTGGATTTCACTGGAGACCCTCAACATTAAGGGCATGAAAAGCCTTTGGGGACGTAAGGTCTCTGATTTGGGGTTCTATGACTTCGTGCAGAAACTGAAGTATATTCACTCTAAGAAACAGAATCGTGAAGTCCGATTCATTGATAAGTGGTATCCATCAAGCCGAACCTGCCATGTCTGTGGCATAGTTAATCAAGACCTGAACCTTCGTGACAGAACATGGCAATGTCCAAATTGCCACACACAGTTGGATAGAGACCGTAACGCTGCGGTCAATATTCATAGGGTAGGGGCATCTACCCTCTCAGAAGAGGTCGTAAGTCCCAGTTCACCGGGCTAACTTCGTTGATAGAGCAATTCGACTCCCTATCGGGAACGGAGGAGAATACCCACCCTTTAGGGTGTGGGAGTATGTCAATGCCCAACTCCTATGATTATCCCCCCTTCGCCGACTCCCCATCGGTGCGCTTTATCTATTGCGTAGATGGAGTATAGTGCTGGAAGGTTTCCGGCTTTTTCGCGTGTCCATGTTTGTCCACCATCAACAGTGTACAAGATGGTTCCAAAATCGCCGACAGCCCAGCCGGTTTGCGAATCGACGAAGGCGATATCATACAAGCTATCGTAAGACTGTGTCTCCTGCTTTGTCCATGTGACACCTCCATCTTGGGTGTGGAGAATCACACCTTCCTGTCCCGCAATCCAGCCTGTGTTTTCATCGAGAAAATCGACCCCTTTCAGATTATTGTCAACACCAGCGTCTTGGTTTTCCCATGTTTCACCGCCATCGGTGGTCCTCAGAATCGTTCCGAACGAACCAACTATCCAACCGAGTGTTGGCGAGGCAAAATGGATCCTTTCAAAATTGTTGCGTGTATTCCCGACAGCCACACGCTTGCCTGTGCCAACCCAGCTTTCACCGCCATCGGTGGTTTTAATGAAGGTGTCGTTTTCTCCAACCATAAATCCAGTCTGTTCATCCAGCATCCACGCATCTATCAGACGGCGACGAAGGACTGCGGGATTTCCCTCCCGATCCAGCCGGCCTTCATTAATTGCTTCTTTAAATTCCCAAGTTTGGCCGCCATCGGCTGTCTTAAGGATAGTACCCCTCGTCCCCGTGATAAAACCGACATTTTCGTCACGGAAATAAACGTTCCAGAAATAAACTTGGCGTTCCATCTCGATTATTGTTGATGTCCATGTTTTTCCGCCATCAGTTGTCTGTAGAATCAATCCGTCAGACCCCACAGCCCAACCATTCATCCCATTGATAAACTCCACATCCTGAAGATGTCCCCACACACCATCGTCACGCATAAAATCGTCATTCCGTAGAACTGCCCATTTCCCATCTCCATAAGCGTGGGAGAGTATCAACAACCCTAAGATTGTTAAAAGCAGCATTAGGCTCCAAATTCTTGTTGATTTCATTGTACGCTCCTTGCTATAATTATTTGAGGTGAATCTGTTCGTGGCTTACTTTGATGTAGATACGGATTCGTACTGGCTTATCTATGTCGCTACAACTCCTATCAACAAAATTCATTTTACAGTTTTTTTTAGGTTACGTCAACAAAAATCTCCTTTTAGACATTTCTATCTGTGAATCCAAACCTTATCGAACTGTGTAGTGCATAAAATGTAACAAGATACTGAAGATGCTTCAAATTTTTAGACGAAGGTTGCAACTTCTTGGATGGATTGGTGTGTTACTAGTCAAGCATCCGCGGAGGAACGGTCATGCCAGATCTGGACGATGAATTGATGAAACAGTGTCAACAAGGGAATATGGAGGCGTTTGATCTGATCGTGCGCCGAAATCAGGTCCCTCTGGTGAATTTTATCGCTCGGTTCCTAGGCGATTCGGACTCCGCTGAGGACTTGGCACAGGAGACATTTGTTCGTATGTTCAAAGCAATCCAACGATACAAATCCGGAGCGGCAAAGTTTAGCACTTGGATGTATCATATTGCCTCCAATCTTTGCAAAAATGAGCTACGAAATCGGGGGCGGCGGGGTCGGTTCTTCGTTGATAGTGTGGCCACCGAATCCTCCTCGGGGTCAGGGGCAGCTGAAGAGGATCTGATCGCAACTGCCCCCGCGCATGTCTCCCTACAACCCGGGAACCAACTTGAACAGAAAGAACGCGAACACGCTGTGCAAAGTGCAATTTCAGAACTCCCCGAACGGTATCGGCTGCCATTGGTTCTCCGGGACCTGCAAGAATTGAGCTATGAGGAAATCAGCGAAACATTAACCCTCCCGCTCGGAACGACAAAATCGCGCATCAACCGGGCGCGGCTTATGTTAAAAGATAAATTGAGAAGTTTTGTGGAGTCATCATGAACTGCTTAAAAATTGAAGAACAGTTTTCTGCGTATCTCGAAGATGAATTAAACTATCAGGCGGTTAGGGCGTTTGAAACCCATCTGAGCACCTGCGAGTCGTGTCGTCGAGAGTTTGCGCTATTCCGCGAATCGTTAGATTTGCTACATCAGTTGCCGCAGATCGAGCCATCGACCGAATTCGATGTTGCCTTGCAAGCCCGCCTTGCGGATACCCAAGTCGAATCAATTCCGTTCTGGCAACGCGTATTGCAGCCCTTGCACGGTCAAGCTCGTTTGGCATTGAGTGGCATTGCGGTGCTGCTTGTAATACTCGCAGGTTTTTATTTTTATCAAAAGACGCTGACTAAATCCCCGTCGGTCGACACTGCTGTAGCCCCAGAGACTTCAAGGTCTGTACCAGTTGCTAAAGAGCGTGAGGTTGAGCAGCAATTGCCTTTAGCCGTCCCTAGTCAAGAACCTAGTCAAGAATTGCAATCTCTAGTCAAATTTCCAGAATCCTCGGAGTTGGATCTACAACCGGTACGCGGAAACCAACAACTACAATCCGCGACGTTCGACCTACAACAGCTGCGTGGAACCCAACAGCCGCAATCCCCGGCGTCTGACATGCAGCCAGTGCGCGAAAACCAACAACCGCAACGCTTAGAACAGAACTATATTTTGCGGACCATTAAACGCACAGAAGCTCCTACAGGGGGAGGCTTGTAAAATGTACAAAGCAATTCAGATACAGAGTGGGAGACGCAACACGTCTATTAACCGTTTCTCAATTCAGCCGTATCATAAATCAGTCATCCTTGCTATTGTGCTGTTTTCAGCCTGTCTTTGTTCTGTGGTTGCCGAAGAAAGTGTGCTGCAATCCATGGAACGTGAATTTCAAACGATAGTAAAATCTGTACAACCATCTGTCGTTGAGGTTGTGGCGACATGTACAGTCACCCCGCAAAACATTTCGGGGAGGCGGGGGACCTTGCTATCTGATGATTCGGAGACTGGACTCTCTTACGAAAACATTGGGTCCGGCATTATCATCGATGCCGCTGGACACATCGTAACAACCGCAGGAGTCGTTGAAAACGCGGAGGAGATTGAAGTCGTGTTTACAAATGGAAAGCGTACATCGGGAACACTACTTGGTGTCGATGCTCTAACAGATATTGCTGTTCTCTCTGTTGAGAACGATAACTTGCCTCAGACGAGGATTGGCGATTCTGATCAGATCGATATGGGATCATGGGTCATCACGGTCGGCAGTTCTTATGGGCATTCTCTAACACTCTCCTTTGGAACGGTCAGCGGCTTACAGATTTTACCTGACCGACCATTTTACGATGCAATCAAGATCAATGCTTCTGTGGATCCGGGTAATAGTGGAGGTGCTGTTATTAATACGTCGGGGGAAATTGTTGGCGTCATCGCAGCGAAACTGGAAGATCCGATATCGCATCTACTCAATTTAACGCTGCCAGAATTGCCTAAGGAACAAGCCACCATGATGAAAACTGGCACACCCTTCGGACAGACTTGGGCGAAGAGCGAGGTTGGTTTTGCCATTCCGATTAATACAGTGAAACATATCGCCGAACAACTGGTTCAGTACGGTAAAGTCCCTCGCGGTTGGCTTGGGGTTCGGCTCGAGCAAGAACGCGAGCGAACCACCGCTATTGGCGTCCGCGTCACAGAAGTTTCAAAAGGTAGCCCCGCTCACAAGTCCGGCATCAAATACCAAGATGTTATCGTTGAATTCAAAGGAAAGCCTGTCCATACATTCCTTGAACTCAAAAAACTGGTCGCAACTTTACCACCCGATACCCGCGTTACGGTTAAAATTTACCGAGATGGCCAATTCCTTCTGCGAGAAGTTGTACTTGGGAACAGAGAGTAGTACGCATTTCTCAGCCTTTTCTCGTGTATTGCGCCGGTCTACCCATAACTTTTCGACCTCCCTCCTTTTCTCGATTTTTGAAAATCTCTTTGACAATGTTTCGACGATCTGTTATAATTATGGTAGATTTTAGAATTACTTAGACACTGCCGATGCACATGTACAGATTAGGCAATCTGTACCCACAAATAACCCCCTAAATCCCCCTTATCAGGGGGACTTTGGGAAATGTCCACTTATTTGTCTAATTCACCATAGTAACGTTTCAAGCAGAATCGAAGAAGCATCTTAAAACTGCATATTTGTCGATTCGGGTGCTGGCAATCGATGCAGATTGCCGGAAAATAGGGAAGCGCGGTGAAAATCCGCCACGGCCCCGCCACTGTAAACGACGTTAAACCGTGTCCAGAAAGCCACTGTCCCAGTTCAGGATGGGAAGGCGGACAATGCGTTTGTCGTAAGTCAGGAGACCTACCTGAATCTGATTTCACATGGTAGCTTTCGCGGGAAGGCTGTGAAACGGGGTTCTTTGCCGACGCATCGTGCTTGCGTATACTTGCATATTATAGGTGTAAATGGCGGACCACACCCCAGCTTTCAGCGTGAAAGCTGGGGTTTTTTGTTTTTAGGTTGCAAAACCTACAGCTGACACCGCTATATCACTGATGAAAGGGAGATTCAGTTATGCCTATACGCAGACTCGCAGTCACACCTGTACTCGTAATTTTAATTTTTGCCGCCTTGAGCGTTTACGCCCAAGAAAGTGTGCAAAACCTAGCAATCGTTGCGAACGGTTTACGGAAACCAGAAGCCGGCATTTTGCCATCGCTCTCAATTGTCGATCTTGATGAACCTAATCTGAAAAAGGCAGTTGAGAATGAGATTGTTCCACTTGGGGAGGTCATACCAAGTGATTTGGAGGTTCAAGGGAATCTCCTGTATATTCTCCTCCAATACCCAGACCCATTTTTCGACCCGCGCGGCGGGTCTATTGAAATTATCAATCTGTTGACCCGTTCAAATGTTGGAAGTATCTCAATCGATTCTGACACCACCCCCAAGCAGATTGCCCTTATCCCCCCCTCCAAAGCGTACGTTACAGGTCTATATAGCAATGAGATCAAAGTGGTAGATCTGAACCAAAAAAGCGTTGTTAAGCGGATTCCTTGCGGTCCAATGCCGGATGGAATAACGATCCTTAACGGAAAGGCTTACGTCGCTAATTCAGCGTATGCTAAAGAGCCGGGCACCTGGAACGTCAGCTATGATGATAACAGCAACGTCACAGTCATTGATATAGAGACCGACACAGTTATAAAAACCATCCCGATGCCGATAAACACAAGCGGTATCACGAGTGATGGTGTATCTAGGGTGATTGCAGTGTCGGCAGGTATCGGTGGATGGAATCCTCAGGGGCCCGTCCCAGGGACGGTCGTGTTTATCGACGCAGTTACCGATGAAATTGAAAAAACGATTGAACTCGACGGAAGAGCGGGGGAACCTACCATTGACAGCATGAAGCGCGTCTTTATTAGCTCCGGTGGATTGCTCGTGTATGATCTGGTCAGCGATGCGTGGATACACGATGCTGGCAACCCACTCACAGATTTGGGCGGAGTGGGAGCGATAGACCAGAACGATAACCTGTATATCACAAGGGCAGATTGGACAGGTGGCAGAATGGACGAGTTATATGTCGTTGCCCCCGATGGAGTGCTGCTTAATACCTACGGCGTTGGCCCGGGAGCATCTCTCGTTACCGTTGCACAGGTCCAATCGATAGGAGTTGCGGCTGCTAATGTGAATCACGATGGAGTAGTTAATATCCTTGATCTGGTTCTCGTTGCAAGCAACTTCGGACAAACAGGTAGAAACCTCCAAGGCGATGTCAATCGGGATGGGATTATCGACGTCTTCGATCTCGTCCGTATTGCGAAGTATTTCGGACAAGATATCAACTGATGAAGATGTAATTCGTAGGGAACGGAGATCTCCGTTCCCTACGAAAGTTTGCTTCCCGTATCACTTAACCTTTAATCCGGTCCGATTATCCTTTGCGCGGTCACTCTAAAATCCTTGAACCCTCATATCTATTACATCTCACGTCTGCTATCCCTGTCCTTCTGTCTCTTTTATCTCGCTTGTGCACCGAAAAGCGGTGAACACGCCCCGATTTCGTGGGCTGTCGCCTTTTTTCCACTTGGTGCAAAAGTTGAATTTGACGCTGCGATTCGAGAGAGCGTCCAAAAAGTCACCGTCCTCGATTCAGAAGGCAGGTTAGTCGCTCAACTTGACCTTCGGGGATATGCGCGTGGCACCGAGTCGCTTTATTTTCGGTGGGAAAAGGGGCGAACGTATCAGTTTGAAGTGATATATCAGAACGGTGAATCTGCTGCTCAAACGGTGCAGGCACCCCAAACAGATTCGCGCGGGGCAATTGAGATTGCCATCCCTTACGGTACGATAGAAGAGGACAGTGCCGCTAATACGAGTGTTGGTACAGGCTTAAACGTTTCACCTGCAGCATCCACTCAGAAGGCATCACTGGTTTTACAGGGTATCGAAATGACTTCAACCGTGCTGATCCGAAATGGCTTGGAGGCACCTGTTACCTTTCAAGTGGTGCTTCAGGTTCCGGCATCATTCCAAGTGTTACCACATAGCCCGGTATGGAATAGCGAGGTGAAGGAGGCTGCTCCGAATCCTAGTGCTATCGGAGAGGGAGTCTTATCCTACCACTCATCAGGAAGATTCACAGTTGAATCGGAGGTTTGGTACAGCCAACTGACCTTAAAGATCCCAGATGAACCGCTCCCTAAGAACGCACAGATCCGCGGACACGTGTTCTTTGAAAATGCGTCGGGAGATCGGTGGGAACGGAGTGTGACGACGCGATTGCGTTCTGCCTCCCTTGATGAGATCGCAGGGCAACTTCGGATTGAGGATATTACCATGCCGACAGGCCCAAGCGGTATGTCCGATCCGCGCCAACGACGGGACACCATTTCCTATCCACGTCCACTCTTGGGAGGACTCAGCAAATGGCTCGGCGCAAAAGCCAGCCCGATCGATGAGTACCAACCCATCGCTTATCAAACGGTGCGCATCCACAATCGAGGGCGGGAGACGGTTCACGCGATTGTCACGTCAATGAATCGCGATGCACAGGACGGGGAACCGGTCCCTTTCCTATCTCCTCCAGACGCGGTCAACGCCGGCACGAATCGCAGCCTTGCGTTTGTCAGTTTGACAGGAGAAAGTACCACCCCTGTCCCCCTGCCCATTTATCTCAATCCACTGTCGCAACAGCATCAAGATTTCACTGGAGCAGGGCAATATGAGCGTGCAATCGAAGTGAAAATTTGGGGAAGCGACGCAACAGCTCTCCGCGCCACGCGACCTCTGTTGATTGTGACACCCAATCTCCACGCACTGCTTGTTACCAGCCTTGTAACCATTGTGACAGGACTAGGAATTGGATTGCTACTCTGTTTTAACCAACAACTATTCACCCGTTTTTCAACTAAGCAGTTAATCCTCATCTCTCTGTTTGGCACAACGATATTTATTGCCGTCAACGTCCCATCAACCCTGCTGACCAACCTAGTCTCTGCGCTACTCGGTCCCATTTCATCTCTGGTTACGGGTCTCATCAACGAGATGCTATACTACGCTTTGCTGACATCGCTGCTGATCCTCATCCCAAAATTTGGGGTGATTACTCTCGTTACCGCAGTTCGGCTCCTGTTGGGAGGCGTTACGCTGGGGCTACTCACGCCCACTATACTGCTTCACGCTGTCACCGCTGTGCTGCTGCTTGAGATCGGTTTTCAAATGGCGCGAAAAATTACTTTGGATTCCGGTGCAATTGGAGGTGCGAACCTGCTGGCCTTGGCGTTGATCTTCGGCTTATGCGATGCGTTCACTGTCTACGTTGACTTCCAACTGAGCATGACACTCTACCGTCTCTTCTACGCGGATTGGTATATCCTGACACGGATCTTGGTTGACGGTTTTTCCTATACATTTATCGGCGTCCTTCTAGGAAAGCGATTGGGTTCGGGGCTGTGGCGGGTTGCGGAATAGTATCAAGATTCTCTGAACAGGTTGAAAATTTTAATGATGCACTCTACTGGAGGTTTTTTATGAAAATTCAAAATTTACGATTGAGCATATTTCTTGGTGTATTGATTTACATTTTCGTTCCAACCTATGTTGTGGCAAAGTCCCTCAAGGGTAGTGTTATTTTCATACGGGGTGGTATTGTTATTGAGCTAGAAGAACGCCTCAAGGGGACCAATCAGCCGGAACTGTTACCAAGTTTAGTTATACACGAAGCAGCCGAGCCTGCGGAAGAAATCTTCCCTGCTTGGATCGACGATCGACGCGCCCTTGCAACTTATGATTGGAAACCTCAAACGGGCTACCACATCGCACTCCGATGGACTGATGGTAGGCTATTTGAGATAGACACCGCTGCGCCGCTCAAACCCCTCCCTTATCGTATCCGTACTGTCGAATTAGAAGACTCATTGTCACTACTGGCAAACCTGCAACGTCCGGCGAAACCGACGACAATTGCTTTTTCCACCAATGGTGAGCAACTCGCGGTTGGGACAAACGCTGGACATGTGGCAATTATCAATCCGCTCACAGGGGATCGAATCTGGAAAACACGCATCTCCGAAGGTTATGCCAAACACGCAGCCTTCAGCCCAGATGGAAAGCGTTTCTACATCGGTGAGCAATCCGCTGATGGTTTCATCTATGCCTACGATCTGTCAACGACAAAACCCACGCTGTTATGGAAATATCGCATGGCAGATGATATTGATACATCTGCCCCACAGAATCCGGACGATGTGTACGCATGGGTGCAGTATCCGGGACCCTATCGGATCTCGACAACGGAAGGGAACGATCTGCTTGTGGTGGGAAACCATTCGTGGACGAAAGATGGCGCAGGATTAAAAAAAGCACAACTCTACCGTTTCGATGGAGAGACAGGAACGCTCAAATGGAAATGGCCCCCCGATCAGACACTTCCGATGACTATCAGTTGGTTTGATTATAGCCGCGATGTGAAAACGGTCACACTACTCGCTTACAAAAGAGGTAGTGGAGACACCGCGGGTTTCAAATCCGGGACGTTGTACGTCATTGACGGCGAGACAGGCGAAACAGCGTGGGAATATACCTTCGATCCACTCAAGCCATACTTTGAGGAGGTGACGTTCTGGCGTGGGGTGAGTGCCTCACCCGATGGAAAGTTCATCAATGTCACAGCTGATGACGGGCGGGCATTCATTTTCAATACAGCATCGACACCGGAAGGAATCAAGCCGCTGTGGGAAACGAACCTCACGACACCCCTTGAAGTCAGCGGCATACCAATCATCGCTACCAACGGAACAATCGGTGCCACCAACGACTTCGCGCTCTTTGTGACGGGTGATACTTTTATCCCGTATCATTTGCAGCAAGGTGTGCAACGACCACCCTCCGCCCACCCGAATGGGATGACCCTGTTCGCTCACGCATGGTCAGGAGAGAAGGTTTGGCAGTGGACGTTGGAAAATATGCCGCAAGGGCTGCAGGTTGATGGGACCGGACGATATGCCGTCATCAGCGTGTCCAAGCGGGGACGAAACGTTGCGGACCAGTTTCACGGCGTCTCTGTCTTTGATCTTACCGCGGAGGGAGGCGGTCTCTCTAAGTATCTCTATACCTATCGCACGGAAGGACAGCTCCCCTACGATACCATCAGCATCAGCGCGGACGGACGATTCATCGCCCTCATCGAAACACCAATCACAATGCCCGATGAAACAGTCCGAGGCGGGAATCGAGTGCATATTATTCGATAGTTCGCTGACCCCCGCATCATGCTCGATACTGTTTTACCGGGTCCGCTTGACTCTTCCCCATACGGTTGCCAATTTCCCGTTTGAGGCAACACTTAAGGCAGGAGCAGGTCCCCATGAGGGAAAAAGGTCCCAATCATCAGGATTTTGGGTGATGTTAATGGGATTCGTCCCATCAGCATTCATCACATAGATTTCCCCGTATGGGTCGTCCCGGTTAGAGTCGAAAGCAATCCGCGTCCCATCCGGCGACCAAGAAGAGTGATTGTCTTCTGCCGGGTGATTGGTAAGGTTGATAGGGTTAGTTCCATCAGCGTTCATCACATAGATTTCTATATTACCGTCACGGTCAGAGGTGAAAGCAATCTGATTCCCGTTTGGCGACCAATCCGGTCTGCCATCTCTCGCTGGGTGATTGGTGATGTTAATGGGATTAGTCCCATCAGCGTTCATCACGTAGATTTCCCAGTTTCCATCACGATTAGAGGAGAAGGCAATCCAATTCCCGTTTGGCGACCAATCCGGAGTCTGGTCTAGGGCGTCATGGTTGGTGAGGTTAATGGAATCTCCTCCATCCGCATCCATCACGAAAATATCCGAGTTGACGAGAGTATGTCCATTGAATAGTTCAGCCGATGTAAAAGCAATCTGTTTTCCGTCCGGGGACCAGGTGGAAACCCCCTCCGCTTTTTCTGCAGATCGAGTCAGGTTGATGGGATTGGTTCCATCAGCGTTCATCACATAGATTTCACCACGAATAACCCCGCGTTCAGGAATTTGTTTCAGATCCCGATATGACATAAAGGTAATCTTCTGCCCATCAGGAGACCAGGCAGGTTCGTCATCAGTTTTAGGCTGTTTGGTGAGCTGACGGATTTGTTCTCCGTCAGGGGTCATCAGGTAAATTTCGGCATCCCAATCCACGTTGCGGGTAGACATAAAGGCAATCCTTGTGTTAGCGAGCTGTGCCAAACTGGTTGATGCCAAGAGAAGATTCACAGCGAGAGCAAAAAGACCTCCGTAAAAATAGCGGGCTTGTATCCTTCGTTTGAGCCATGCGAGTTTCATTGTCTTCCTCCTGTATCCATTTGTTCAGTTTCCTCACAAATCTACTTCACCCCATAGGTATTGACCCGCTTGATGTCTCCCCATAAGGTGACCAATCTCCCGTTTGGAGAAACTCCTAAGGGGCGGACAGATCCCCATGAAGGACTACCGTCTCTAGCTGGGTGATTGGTGATGTTAATGGGATTAGTTCCATCAGCATTCATCACATAGATTTCTACGTTTTTGGTCCCGTCATCTTTTCTGTCACGGTCAGTGGAGAAGGCAATCTGTTGCCCGTCCGGTGACCAATCCGGTCTACTGTCTTCAGCTGGGTGATTGGTGATGTTAATAGGATTAGTTCCATCAGCATTCATCACATAGATTTCTACGTTTTCGTCGTTGGCATCTTTTCTATCACGGTTAGAGGTGAATGCAATCTGCCTCCCATCCGGTGACCAAGCGGGACTACCGTCTCCAGCTGGGTGATTGGTGCGGTTGATAAGGTTGGTGCCGTCAGCGTTCATCACAAAGACTTCCCAATTCTTCTCTTGGACATCGAATTCCCAATCCCTGTTGCGGTCAGAGTGGAATGCAATCTGCCTCCCATCCGGGGACCAATCCGGAGATGAGTCTTGGGCATGATGGTTGGTCAGGTTAATGGGATTGCCCCCATCTGCATCCATCACCCAGATATCCGAGTGAAAGAGAATGTCCCACTTGAAAGCCTTGGCTGATCTAAATGCAATCTGTGTTCCGCCTGGGGACCAAGAGGGAGAACCATCGGGCCTTTCTGGCACTTGGGTCAGGTTGATAGGATTGGTCCCATCAGCATTCATCACGTAAATTTCACTGAGGATGATCCCTCCCGCCTCAATTCGATGCAGATCTCGAAATGACAAAAAGGCAATCTTTTGTCCATCAGGGGACCAAGCGGGTGATGCGTCATATTCAGGATGTCTGGTGAGTCGGCGCACTCGTTTCCCGTCAGCATTCATCACGAAAATTTCGCCATTCCTTTCGCTGCGAGTGGACATAAAGGCAATTCTTGTGTCAGCGTTTTGTGCGAGACTTACCGATGCCAAGAGGAGATTCGCAGCGAGAGCCAAAAGCCCGCCTCGAAGATAGTAGGCTTGTATCTTCCGTTTGAGCAATACGCATTCCATCGTTTTCCTCCTTTATCTATATGCTGAGTTCCTCACAAACTCTACTTCCCCTCATAGGCGTTGCTGCGCTTGACTTTTCCCCATAAGGTCGCCAATCTCCCTTTCGGGGAAACGCTTAGAGTAAGTGCAGGTCCCCACGAAGGGCTACCGTCCCAGTCACGGTCTTGGGTAAGGCGGATAGGATTGGTTCCGTCAGCGTTCATCACATAAATTTCCCAGTTATTGTCACGGTCACGATCACGGTCAGAGTCAAAAGCAATCCGCGTTCCATCTGGTGACCAAGAGGAATGATTGTCTTCAGCTGGGTGGTTGGTGAGGTTAATGGGGTTAGTCCCGTCAGCATTCATTACATAGATTTCTAAGTTTCCATCTTGGTCAGATGTGAACGCAATCTGTTTTCCGTCCGGCGACCAATCCGGTCTACCGTCTTTCGCTGGGTGATTGGTGAGATTGATAAGATTAGTACCGTCAGTGTTCATCAGGTAAATTTCCCAATTTCCGTCACGATCAGAGGTGAATGCAATCCGATTCCCGTCGGGGGACCAATCCGGAGTTTCGTCTAGGGCTTCATGGTTGGTCAAGTTACGGCGGTTGGCTCCATCTGCATCCATCACCCAAATATCCGAGTTAGCAAGAAGATCCGCGTTGAAAAGTTCAGCAGATGTAAAGGCAATCTGTTTTCCGTCCGGTGACCATGAGGAAACCCCGTCCGCCCTTTCCGGTGCTTGAGTCAGGTTGATGGGATTGGTGCCATCGGGGTTCATCACATAGATTTCACCGCGATGGATTTCACCTTTAGGAAGTTGTTCCAGATCTCGAAATGACACAAAGGTAATCTGCTTCCCGTCCGGCGACCAAGTGGGCTCGAAGTCGGATTTCGGTTGTTCGGTGAGTCGACGGATCTGTTTCCCGTTGGGGTCCATCAGGTAAATTTCGGAATTCCAATCTTCTTCGGCCGGCCAATCCCAGTCACGGGTGGATGCAAAGGCAATCGTTGTATTATTGAGTTGTGCGAGGCTTGTCGATACCAAAAGAAGGTACACAGTGAGCATCAAAAGTCCACCGCGAAGATAACAGGTTTGTGTCTTCCGATTGAACAGTGCGAGTGTCATCGTTTTCCTCCTTTATCTGTCGGCTGAATCTGTCACAGATTCTACTTCCCATTGAAGGTATTAGCGCGCTTGACTTTTCCCCATAAAGTCGCCAATCTCTCTTTTGGGGCAACGCTTAAAGTAGGGGCAGGTTCCCATGCGGGACTACTGTCCCATGCAGGGTGATTGGTGAGGTTAATGGGATTTGTTCCGTCAGCGTTCATCACATAGACTTCCCAATTGTCGTTAGGTTTCTTTTCCCAATTTCCGTCACGGTTAGTGGAGAATACAATCTGTAGACCATCCGGCGACCAAGCGGGTCCACGGTCTGCAGCTGGGTGATTGGTGAGGTTGATGGGGTTAGTTCCGTCAGTGTTCATCACATAGACTTCTGCGTTTCCGTCACGGTTAGACTCAAATGCAATCTGTTTCCCGTCTGGTGACCAATCAGGACTACGGTTTAAAGCTGGGTGATTGGTGAGGTTGATGAGGTTGGTGCCGTCAGCCTTCATGACATAGATTTCCAAATTCGCCGGGAACTCGAATTCCCAGTCTCTGTTGCGTTCAGAGTGGAAGGCAATCTGCATCCCGTCCGGAGACCAATCAGGACTCCCGTCGCCGGCATCATGGTTGGTTAGGTCACGGGGATTGCCTCCATCTGCATCCATCACCCAAATAGTCCAGCGGTATCCACCGCGATGCTTGAAGCGCTTGCCTGATGCAAAGGCAATCTGTTTTCCGTCCGGAGACCAAGAGGAAACACCATCCGCTCTTTCTATCGATTGAGTTAGGTTGATAAGATTGGTCCCATCGGGGTTCATCACATAGATCTCACCGTGGATCATTCTTCCTCTTGGCAATCGGTGCTCATCTCGAAATGACATAAAGGTAATTTTCTGCCCATCAGGAGACCAAGTAGGCACCGCGTCATATTGAGGATGTTTGGTGAGTCGGCGGAGTCGTTTCCCATCGGAATCCATCAGGTAAACTTCGCCGTTCCCACTGCGGTTAGACATAAAGACAATCCTTGTATCAGCGGTTTGTGCTATATTTGCTGATGCTAAGAAAAGGCATACAGCGAGCACCAAAAATTCGCTATGAAAATAGTATGTTCGTCTCCGCGGTTTCAGCAATGCGAGCTTCATCGTTTTCTTCCTTTATCTATCCACTAAGTACCTCACAGATTTTACTTCACCCCGTAGGTATTGATGCGCTTGACTTTGCCCCATAAGGTCGCCAATTTCTCGTTTGAGGGAACGCTTAAAGTCGGGACAGGGCCCCACGAAGGATCGCGGTCCCAGTCAGGATGTTGGGTGAGGTTAATGGGGTTTGCACCGTCAGCATTCATCACGTAGATTTCTAAGTTTCCATCACGGTCAGAAGAGAAGGCAATCTGATTCCCGTCCGGAGACCAATCGGGTCTACCGTCTCTCGCCGGGTGATTGGTGAGGTTAATGGGGTTTGCACCGTCAGCATTCATCACGTAGATTTCTAAGTTTCCATCACGGTCAGAAGAGAAGGCAATCTGATTCCCGTCCGGAGACCAATCGGGTCTACCGTCTCTCGCCGGGTGATTGGTGAGGTTAATGGGGTTTGCACCGTCAGCATTCATCACGTAGATTTCCCAGTTTCGGTCACGGTTAGAGGAGAATGCAATCCGCATCCCGTTCGGAGACCAATCCGGTGTTTGGTCCAGGGCATCATGGTTGGTAAGGTTAATGGGATTGGCACCATCTGCATCCATCACGAAAATATCCGAGTTGGCAAGAATATCCTCGTTGAAGAGTTCAGCAGATGTAAAGGCAATCTGTTTTCCATCCGGAGACCAAGAGGAAACACCATCCGCTCTTTCTACCGATCGAGTCAGGTTGATAGGATTCGAACCATCGGCATTCATCAGATAGATTTCTCCGCGCCAGATTCCATCTTTAGGGATTGGTTCCAGATCTCGATATGACACAAAGGTGATCTGTTGTCCATCCGGAGACCAAGTGGGCTCCTCATCAAATCCGGCCCGTTCGGTGAGTTGGCGGATCTGTTTTCCATCGGGGTTCATCAAGTAAATGTCGCCATTCCTCCAGGCGATGCGGTTGGACATAAAGGCAATCCTTGTGTCAGCAAGTTGCGCGAGACTTGTCGATGCCAAGAGAAGGCACACAGCAAGTGCCAAAAGCCCAGCGCGAAGATAGCAGGCTTGTGTCTTCCGATTGAACAGTGCGAGTGTCATCGTTTTCCTCCTTTATCTGTCGGCTGAATCTGTCACAGATTCTACTTCCCATTGAAGGTATTAGTGCGCTTGACTTTTCCCCATAAAGTTGCCAATCTCTCTTTTGGGGCAACGTTTAAAGTAGGGGCAGGTTCCCATGCAGGACTACTATCCCATGCGGGGTGATTGGTCAGGTTAATGGGATTTGTTCCGTCAGCGTTCATGACATAGACTTCCCAATTGTCGTTAGGTTTCTTTTCCCAATTTCCATCGCGGTTAGTGGAGAATGCAATCCGCATCCCGTCCGGTGACCAATCGGCGCCACCGTCCCGTGCCGGGTGATTGGTCAGGTTGATAGGGTTAGTCCCGTCAGCATTCATCACATAGACTTCCCTATTGCCGTCACGATTGGAGGAGAATGCAATCTGATTTCCGTCCGGCGACCAATCGGGGCTACCGTCTTTCGCTGGATGCTTGGTGAGGTTGATAAGGTTTACTCCGTCAGGGGTCATGACATAGACTTCCCAATTTCCTCCCCAGATATCGAATTCCCAGTCACTGTTGCGATCAGAGGAGAACGCAATCTGCCTCCCGTCTGGTGACCACTCGGGATTAATGTCTCCAGCGTGATGGTTGGTTAGGTTACGTTGGTTCTCCCCATCTGCATCCATCACCCAGATATCCCCTGCTGAAAAGATAATCTGTTTTCCGTCCGGCGACCAAGAGGGATAACTATCCGATCTTTCTGGCGATTGAGTCAGGTTAATGAGATTGGTGCCATCGGGGTTCATCACATAAATATCTCGGGGCTCATTCCGGAATGACACGAAGGTTATCTTCTGCCCATCAGGAGACCAGGCAGGTATTCCGTCAGCTTGAGGGTGTTCAGTGAGTCGACGAACTCGTTTCCCATCGGAATTCATCAGGTAAATTTCCCAATTCCTCTCGTCGTGCCGGTTGGACATAAAGGCTATCCTTGTGTCAGCGGCTTGCACCAGACTTGTCGATGCAAAGAGGAGGCACACAGCGAGAACCAAAAGCCCGATATGAAGATAGCAGGCTTGTATCTTCCGTTTGAGCAATGAGACTTTCATCGTTTCCCTCCTTTATCATACTTTCAAAATCAGACGGACGTGAGCCGTGAAATCGGTTCAAAGACCTATCTACTCTATTATAATTATAAGGATAGCAGCCAATAACACAAGAATTCCAGTCCCTTTTGGAAGTATGGACATAACATGTCCATACTTCCAAAAAACTGGTTGCAAATTGAAGGCAAGGAAGTTTATACTGTAAACTGTTTTAGACGGGGACAGTCGGTGTCCTCTTGGCACAGAGGGTTGTCGAAGAACTACTCCTATACAGATTACCCTTGACGGAAACCAAAAGTGTCTGAAAATTTGGTCGCTAGCATCGGGTAGGTTGCCTTATTTTTGAGGGTTCTGCTTCCAAAGATGGGGCTGAATTGGCAGGTGCACAAATGTCCAAAGTCGATACGCTTCTCAAGCTCATTGCCTATCAACAGCAACACCCCCAAGCCAGCGATGCAGAGATTGCCGAGGGGATTGGAATCTCGTCCCGACATGTCAGACGCTGTAAAAAAGAGGTGAACCTGCTCAGACATCAGTTGACTGGGCCCACCTTGCAATCAGGACAGATTCAATTTCTGCTGTCACTGCTGAATCGACGGGAACCCGATCAGCAGGAGATTGCCCAACACCTTCAAAGGCAAATCGACCTATCTTACACCGGAAGCCTTCGTATCAAGCATCCTGATGAGCACACACCTCGGGGCTGGCTCGAGATCGGGGAATTGACGGACATCGAACTAGGGTCTTTAGACCGCCCGGATCCGATACTGTTTTCCTGGCTTCAGTTCCTATGCTATGATCCCCTCCTGATGTCTTACCAAAACGGGGAGATCGAAGAACGGCTTGCAATCGGTTGCGAGGCGGTAAAAGGAAATTCGCAGTGGCAGCTGACCTTGAGAAAGGACCTTCGGTGGAGCGATGGAAAGCCGATTACCCTCGAAGAGGTCATTGAGGCGTTTTCTGTAAGCCGCATCGCACCGATTATCACAGAGATTAAACCTGACGGCAAGACACAACTCCGCATTCGACTGTCTCAAGCAGAGGCACTCTTTCCCTTTTGGCTGCGCTATATCTGCCCACTCCCTTCCCACTCGACCCAACCTTACTGTGTGACTTCTGGTGCCTATCAATTAAAGCGTTTCCGTCCAGATATCATGACCCTTTACTTCGAGCACAATCCGGATTATTATCGCGGCGCGGATACCTGTATCGATTGGTTGACCGTGAAACGTTTCACACGACCCGCCAATGCCGTTAAGGCAATCGAGGATGGGACAATTGATCTACTCTATCTCTATATCCATGCGCTACAGCCTCTCTACCAATTTTCAACGACAGCACCTTGTCAACAGTGGCCCTTTTTTCAGGATAACTATTACGCCCTACTTCTTAATCATCACCACGGTATCTTCTCGGATAAACAGAACTGTAGCTTGCTGAAACAATCCATCGATTATCGAGCGATCAACTTTTATCTGCGTGTGGGTCAAGGTGCTGAGGAACCGGAGATTGTACAGCCTTCTCAACCCCTTGATATTCGGGTAGCCTGTTCGAGGGTGGAGTACCCGGCGGGAGGAACGTTACACTACTTGGCTCGTCTCATTGGACAATCAGCGGGCTCCACTGTGGTGAATCCTATCTCTGCCAAAGGAGAGATGCGGGAAGAGGTGGATGCCCTTTTAACTCAACTCTTTTTGGGTTTGGAGTACAACCGCCTGTCACGATTTTTCCATTCCGATGGGAGGTACAACTTTTTTGGATACACCAACCCCCAAGTTGATGCGCTGCTCTCTCAACTTGACCAAACGGCGAACATGGCAGCAAGAAGGAGGATTGGGAGACGGGTGCTGTCCCTGCTTCAGGAAGATTTTGCGGTGATTCTGCTGGCGCCCTGTTTTGAATACACAGTCTCGCCGTTAGAAATTCAGTTCGACGATAACCTCACCAGCCTCCTTGATTTGCTTCAAAATATGAACCAAGTTATCGTTGAACGCCATCAGTCCGGTTAGCAACCTCACTCCAAGGCGATGGCAGCCCATGAGCGAATGTACTGATTCTCATCTTGCAACGCGTCTTTCAGTACAGGAATAGCAGTCTGAGGGAGTTGACCCATCTTCGCTAATGCAATTATAGCATTTTCCCGCAACGGCGAATCCGAGAGAGACCAGCGCGATACCGGTCTGTCATCCCGTAATGCCGCGATCAGTGCTGGCACAGCAGACCAAGCTGATGGCCCGATATTCCCCAGTGTATCCGCTGCATTTCGACGAACCCACTCAGAATCATCCTTCAAAGCCTCGATTAATGCGGGCACGGCACCGTGCGCAGGTTCACCCATACACCCTAATGCAGCAGCAGCCCCTGCACGCGTCCACCAATCCGTACCACCTAGCACTTCAGTCAGTGCGGGCACGGCAGGTTCACCTACGGCAGCCAGTCCATAGATGGAATCGAGCTGACTCGGATTGGTGAAGTCCCCGCGGTCCAGATTCCGATTCCAAGCGGATTTCGACTCTTGGCGTAGTGCTTCTATCAACGTCGGTATTGCAGGTTCCTCAATGTTTCCCAACGCATACGCCGCATTGAGACGCGTAGCCTCATCTTCATCGTTGAGTTCGTCCTGCAATTCCTGCATCAACTTTGAAAAATCATTGGAACCTGACGCTGTGGTCGGATTCATCTTCCCATTCTGTTCTCCGTGATGCCATTTCCAAAGGTGCTCCCACATCGCTTGATGTCCGACGGGCGCGGTCCGATTAGGCTCCCAGTTCCAATCTTCCGCATTCCATGAAGGCTGTTGCGGTTCCTCTGTACGACAAAAGAGAAACTTCAGCATGAACCGGATCTTGTCGCTTATATTTTCTGTTGCCCGATGCCAGAGTTCATAATGGACGATTGTCACTGTGCCTGCCTCGCCGCAAAGTGCCAACCCGGCATCCTCCGATGGCATTACATAGTATTGCGTGGCAGGCTGAATCGCTGTGGCTCCCATATCCTCGGTAACATCTTGCGGATAATAAAAAGCCATCGCCAAGCGTGTTCGGTGATATCGCACGTTCCCGCCTAACGGATAGTCTTTGTGCCAGTCTTGTGCCTTGCCCCCCGGTGGATGGTAGTGGCAGGCACGGTGTTGGTTCATGACATAGTTTTGTCCCAGAATACTGGTGAGCGCGCCTTGGACTGCCGGATCGTCGAACACCTGCTGGAGCATGGGAACTTTAGGGAGCAGATTATTATTCCCCAAATTCCCCTCTTTTTCAATTATTCCTAGCGTTTGCTGGAAAACGGATTTGTGGAAGTCAGGAGGGAGTGCTGGTTTCACCACCACATATCCGTTAACGATGAAGTCCCGCATCACATCATCGCTCAAGAGATACTGCTTATTAATCATGTTTTTTTCCTTTCTGTTAAAATCGGTTGCTTACTTCTCTGATACTTCAAGCATTTTTCGTTTTCATTATGTAAGTTCAGTCCTTCACAGTCGCTCTCAGCCATAAGGTGAAAGTTGCGCCGTCCTGATCGGGTTGAGTGTCCTCAAGCCGAATATCCCCGCCGAGATCGGTCATCACTTTTTTAACGATCGCCAGCCCAAGTCCCATGCCGTCCCGCTTGGTGGAAACATGCGGGGTGAACAACTTCGGTCGGACTTCCGGGGAGATGCCCGGTCCGGTGTCAGTGAATTGCACGAAGACTTTGGATTGGTCCGCTGACACAAAAGCACGAATTGTCAAGTACCCTCTCTTCTCTCCTTCCTCCGACATCGCTTCAAGGGCATTATTGATAAGGTTCAGGAATGCTCGCTTGAGGTGGTCTGCATCCGCACTGACGGGGGGGAGATCAGCGGGAAAGTCGATTTGACAATCGATATGGTCAGGAAATTCGTCGTAGAGTGCTAACGTCGCATCGAGTGTCTCACGCAAATTGACGGAAGAAAGTTGTGGCGCAGGCATCTGGGCGAGCACGGAAAACTCATCGAGTAAACGTCGCAATCCTTCAACCTCGGTGATGATGGTTTGGGTGCAGCGTTCCAGAAGTTCGGAGAGATCGTCAGGGTTATTGCGGTAACGACGTTGCAGACGTTGTGCGGACAACTGGATCGGGGTCAGAGGATTTTTTATCTCATGCGCCAATTTCTGTGCGATATCCTGCCATGCCGCAATTTTTTCAGCACGCCTTAACTCCTCAGTACGTGCTTTCAGGTCGGAGACCATCCGGTTAAAGGCACCGGCTAAGAGGGCAAACTCATCATCAGTCTGCACCGCTACCTGATAGTCGAGGTTCCCATTGGAGATCTGCTCTGTGCCAGCGACAAGTGACCGAATCGGCGTGTTAATCCCTTTTGCGAGAACCTTGCTGATAAAAAAGGCAACGACGACAATCAGGGCTGCCGTGATTAGCAGGGCAATAACAGTTGTGCGGCTTTCCGTTCGGCGATATGCGGTCCCTTCCGCATCGATATCCGTTTCCAGACGGTCCAGTTTGTTTTCGATGGCTGACATCTGGGCTTGCATCTGGGCGGGTGTCAATGCCATTGATTTCCCGACGACCATTGCCCCCAAGCGTCTCATTCCATCCTCTGAGAAGATCGGTACACCGCAAATCAAAAAACCTTGGTCTGCCAATTCGTGCGAGATGGTTGGAGCATCAGGTAACGCATCCAACGGTCCTAAAAAGGTGGCGAGCGTTTCGGAGGGGTGATTCGGGTTGGTGCTAAAGACGAGATGTCCGTCCCAGTCGTAGACGGCGATGAGGTAATCACCGTAGGTGTCCGCGAGTTTGGTGGTTCGTATCTCGACAGCCTTGGAGTCAAAATCATCCAATACGGCAACCAAGTCCTCATCAACCGCCAAAAGTTCAGCGGTGTCCGTCAAGGGTAGGTTTTCATAGCGTTCAAGCGTATGCGCGATTTCACTGGCACCTTCGATAATTGCCGCGGAATTCGTAAGCGTCAACGCAATCTGGTGGTTTGCCCAACGTTCCACGCTTCGACTAATGAGGCGGTAGGAGACAAAAACGAGGACAACAGTGGGTAGCAGTGCCATTCCCACAAAAAGAATCATTAGCTTGCGTTGAAACTTCAGGCGATTCATGACCATAGGACGTGAGGACAATTTGCACACATCTTGGTATCAGAAGTCGTTCTGTAATCGCTGCAAAATATGCGGTGGCAGCGCCGGGAGATCCGCCGTAGCAACGCCGTCGTCCACCTGTGCAGTCGTCATCATGCCGGGGACAACCGCGCTAACAGCTGGATGGGCAAGGATAAATTTGAGGGCGGCTTGCGGCAAAGTTTCGGTTGCGTCACCGACAATTTCTTTGACGGTTTCCACTTTTTGCAAGTCGCTGTGAAGCTGTTTAGATGACCAGGTTTTGCGATAGTCATTGTCGGCAAACTTCGTGTCCGGCGTCAGTTGTCCAGACAGCAGCCCTGATGCGAGCGGTTGTCGGACGATGATGCCCACACCTTTGGATTGTGCTGCCGGCAGCACCGTTTCAGCCATTGATTGATTCAGGATGTTGTAGGTCAGCATCATTGTGGAGATGCCGGTCTCCTCGATTGCTTTCAGTGCTTGCGCCTCGCTACCGAGAGCCATGCCGTAGAAACGTATCTTCCCCTCAGCTTTGAGTTGTTCCATTGTCTCAAAGGCTTCATCCCACTGTTCAGGAGCCGGCGGCGCGTGGAATTGGTAGGTGTCTATCGTTTCGCGTCCCAATCGCTGTAAACTCCCCTCCACAGCGGTGCGAATGTAGTCACGGGAAGCGTTATACGACGGTCGTTGTTCCCACTCCTGGCTCACCCAGCCATCGGAGTCTATTTCATAGCCGACTTTCGTGGCGATAACCACTGCGTCTTGCATGTTAGCGAAAGCCTGTCCGAGCAGCCGTTCGGAGCGACCACCGCCGTACTGATCGGCGGTATCGTACAGAGTAACCCCCTGTTCATACGCATACTGAAGCAGACGGATTGCTACTGCTTCGTCTATATCGCCCCATTCTCGTCCGCCGAGCTCCCACGTTCCCATGCCGATCTCGGAAACGGTCAAGCCTGTGGTTCCCAACCCATGATATTGCATTACTGCTCCTCCGATTGACAGGTCGTCAGATAACCTGTCAGCCGATTTTCCAACATCGACCGAAAGATAGCTGCCGAGTCCATAAGGAAATTCATAAGCACGGCAGCTATCTTTCGGGTTATCCATCAAGCCAAAATTGCCTCATTACTAGCCAACCAAACCTGCGTCTTTCAGCGTTTGACGCAGCGTCTCTTGATTGGCGGGTGTGAGTGGAGCGAGTGGCAGCCGCAGCTTGCCGTTGAGTTTCCCCATCAGCATGAGGGCTGTCTTCGCAGGAATGGGATTGGTCTCGATAAAGAGGTCCACCGCTAACTGCATGGTTTTGTAGTGGAGTTTTCGAGCGAGTTCAATATTACCCGCTCTGAAGGCGTTGCACGTCTCAGCAATATCAGCGGGATTCACATTCGCAACGACCGAGATCACGCCTTTGCCACCCACGGAAAGGATCGGCAAGGTATTGATGTCATCACCCGAAAGTACAACAAAATCGTCAGGGCACATTGATACCACTTCGCTGGCGCGTTTAAGTTCGCCGGTTGCCTCCTTGAGTCCCACGATATTCGGGTGCTCAGCGAGTCGAGCAACGGTGTCCGAAAGAATGTCCGTCCCACAACGGCCGGGAACGTTGTAGATGATAATCGGGATGTCAACGCTATCGGCGACTTTCATGTAATGCGCGTACAATCCCTGTTGATTCGGTTTGTTATAGTACGGCGTCACAATAAGCGCAGCATCGGCACCGGCGGCTTTTGCGTGCTCCGTTGCTCGCAGCGTCCGCATTGTCGAATTGGAGCCTGTTCCTGCGATGATTGGTACACGGCCATTGACTGTCTCAACGGTGAGTTCTATCACACGATCATGCTCCTCTTCTGAAAGGGAGGGAGACTCACCGGTGGTGCCACAGGGAACGATGCCGTGTATGCCTCCATCGATCTGGAATTCGATCAGTTCTTTGAGTTTGGTTTCATCAAGGGATTCGTCATCTTTGAATGGTGTCACAAGTGCGACAAAGGATCCTTCAAACATTTTTTGCCTCCTTACAGTCAGGGTGGTGTTTTGGTGAGTGAATCTTACCTATCTCTCAGGTTTTTCAGTATTGGTCTTCAAACAACTCGGTGTTTAGATTCGGCTTATTTTAGCCCATCTCAGCCATCGTGTCATTGACATACTCCCCGCCCTAAAGGCCGTGGATTCTTTTGTCCTTCAGGCGCGTGAATTGTACTATCAACAAGGTTAGCCATCCGAAGATGGGCTTACAACCTCTCCTTCATGGGTTGATGCCCCAACCCGAAAGATGTTAATTGCAGCGTTGCGGTCTCGGTCATGCACCGTACCACAATCGTTACAACGCCAGTTTCTATCACGCAAGTTCAACACTTCATTGACAGCACCGCAAACTGAGCAGGTTTTACTCGAAGGATACCACTTATCAATGAACGTGATTTTAACCCCCTTCTTTTGTGCAACATACACCAACTTTTTGACAAAATCGGCAAACCCTAAATCACTGACCTTACGCCCCCAGAGGGCTTTCATGCCCTGTAGGTTTAAGTCCTCAAGGCGTATCTCGTCATATTCATCAGTCAGTTGGTGTGCCAGCTCATAGTGGAAATCCTCTCGTTGGTTCGCTATTTTGCGGTGCTTCCGTGCTAAGTCCAATCGAGCCCGTTCTCTATTACGGCTCCGTTTCTGCTTTCGACAATGGTTCCGATTGGCACGTTTGACAGCGTTGATACTGCGTTTGAAAAACTGTGGCGATTCTATATCATGTCCATTATGACCTGTAAGATACCTTTTGAGACCGAAATCAAACCCCGCGATTTTACCCGTCGTGAGTCGATTGAGGTCTCCATCTTCATAGTCGGTCAGCACACAGATATATATATCGCCGATAGCGTCCCGTTTGATTGTGCAACGTTTCGGATTGCCAAATATATCACGGGACTTAAAGTAGTGGTAGACACACTTGCCAATACGAATATTGTTACTGTTAAGCAATTCCCAACCCGCTTGAAGCAGTGTGAAGGACTTGTATTTGCGTCGAGGTTTAAAACGTGGTCTACCCCACGGCTTGCCTTTAGCACGGGCTTCAAACATCGCCTTATAGCCTTTGTCAATACGGGAGACCACGTCTTGAATTGATTGGCTGGGTAGTTGATTCCAATGAGCAAACTGGGGAAGTCGTTTCAACTTAGATATATGATTTATCAACCGAAACTTGCTGATATACTTGCCATAGATGGAATAGTACCGACGCTCAAGCGCAACGCAATGATTCCAGACATGAGCGTGTCCGTCTATGGTCTTGTGCAATTCACGATTGCCGTGATTGCTATACAACTTGAACTTGTAGGTCTTCATGGGATTGTCTTTCCGTCTTTCAGGCCCTTCTCACGAGATGTGGGAGCCCCTATCGTGCGATAGGGGTGAGAAACTCCCACGAAAGACAAGGCAACTATACCATATTTTACCTGCAAAATCAACCTGTTTTGACTAACTAACAGGTTTTGCCGTTCTATATCCCCGCCATAAATGACGGGGTTTTAGAACGGAATATTCTGATAATTATCCATCCTTGCAGGAAATTAGTAAATTCTGTCAAGCCCATGAGTCAATCGGAACTTATGTGCTATGGATGTTTCAAGCACCCGAACAACCCTGTAGCCGCCAAAATCTCTATCCGCTTCGGATTTGCTTTCGTTGGGAAAGTTCCAGTTCAGGGAGGCAGTCGTGATGAACTTCGTACCTGCAAGCACAAAGCACTCTTCCTCATGGATATGTCCGAAGAAACACGCCGTCACGGAAAATTCCCGACACCATCGAAAAAAACGCTTGGCTACCGGGGGACGCATTCGTAGCGATTGTTTCACCTGCGCTTCCCTGTTGGGAGGGATATGCGCGAAGATAAAGATGTGTTGGTAGGGGGGTTGATTCTCGGCGGCTGCTTTGAGTGTACTTTCTGTCCATGCAATCTGCACTTCGTCCATATCTCCGTCGTGGTTTCCCGGTTCTGCAATCGCTGGAACGGAATTCCATAGTCCGACGAAAAAACAGGAGGCGTGCTCAAAGGTGTAATACAATGAGCCAAACTCCTGTTCATACTCCTGTACTCGCTGGGCATCGTTGTTCCCTAGTATGAGGTGGCAAGGAACTCGCAGCTCAGAAAGCAGAGCTTTGAGTTGGTCGATCGATTGATGCCAGATGAGGTCGCCAACGATCAGTACAAACTCAATGTTGGGTTGATTATTAATCTTCTTAATGACATGCCTCATTTTCTCAACCCCACGCTGTTCTGGGCTATCCAAATGCGGATCGGCAATAATGGCAAAATCGAAGGGCGTAAAACCCTTCACTTTACCTCCGAAACCCGTCGACGTTCTGTCTTTCATGAAGTGTTTGCCCATTGTCTTACCGAAATCTTCCGATCTAAGGCACCCTCCCTTTAGGGTGGTGATACAGATCGGCAAATCCTGTTATCAATCAAAAAAGGGTTGTAAAATTGCGAGTAAAATATGGTATACTTGTCTTGGCTTTCGTGGGAGAATAGCGCACCGTCGCTTGGCGGTGTCTCCCACATCCTACGCTATAGGACATGAGAGCTAGAAAGCTAGCCACAATGAAAACCTACAAGTTCAAAATGTATAGCAATCACGAAAATCGTGAATTGCACAAAACGATTGATAGCCATGCTCAAGTGTGGAATCACTTTGTGGCGTTGTGTCGCCGGTACTACGCTATCTACGGTAAATATCCGGGCAAAAAAGCCCTTATGCGGCACCTGACAAAGTTGAAAAGGCTATCCCGCTTTGCTCACTGGAACTTGCTACCAAGTCAATCGTTGCAAGACATAATACAAAGGCTTGATAAAGCGTATACCCAAATGTTCGCTGACCGCAAAAGCGGTAAGCGTTGCGGGCTCCCACGCTTTAAGAAACGCTTCAGATACAAATCCTACACACTCAAACAAGCGGGTTGGAAACTGCTACAAAACAACTATATTCGTATCGGCAAGCGGATATACCGCTATTTCAAGAGTCGAGACATACTTGGCAACCTCAAACGTTGTACGGTTAAGCGGGACAGCGTAGGAGACGTATGGATAATCATTTTGACAGATTATGTAGAGATGCCCTTGAATCAACCCACGACGGGTAACAGCGCGGGGTTCGATTTTGGACTCAAGCGGTATCTCACCGGGTCTGACTCCAACGACTACGACTCTCCACAATTTTTCAAACGGAGTCTCAACGCTATCAAACGTGCAAACCGCAAACACTCACGAAAGGTTAAAGGTTCAAACAACCGTGAACGTGCGAGACTCAATGTTGCACGGAAACACCGGCGTATTGCAAATCAAAGAGCTAACTTCCATTGGCAGCTAGCGCATGAGCTAACGAACAGGTATGATTGGATTTCACTGGAGACCCTCAACATTAAGGGCATGAAAAGCCTTTGGGGACGTAAGGTCTCTGATTTGGGGTTCTATGACTTCGTGCAGAAACTGAAGTATATTCACTCTAAGAAACAGAATCGTGAAGTCCGATTCATTGATAAGTGGTATCCATCAAGCCGAACCTGTCACGTCTGTGGCATAGTTAATCAAGACCTGAACCTTCGTGATAGAACATGGCAATGTCCAAATTGCCACACACAGTTGGATAGAGACCGTAACGCTGCGATCAATATCCATAGGGTAGGGGCATCTACCCTCTCAGAAGAGGTCGTAAGTCCCAGTTCACCGGGCTAACTTCGTTGATAGAGCAATTCGACTCCCTATCGGGAACGGAGAAGAATCCCCACCCTTTAGGGTGTGGGAGTATGTCAATCCCCCTCTGTATATTGCCTATCAAGGTACCCAATCCCCCCAAGTTCCGTCGGGACATGAATAAAGGTGACCGTATCCGCAGCTAGACCACGTTCAATCGCCGGTCTAAGCTGATCGGGATGCTCAATATATACCCCCTCCCCACCAAGTGCCTTGGCGACACGATCGAAACGGATTTCGCCGAACACCGTCCCCATGCGACGCTCCGGCGAGCGAGAATCCGCTTCTATCCCCCACGCGCTGTCATGTGCGACGACAGCGACATAAGGCGTATTAAAGCGCAACGCCGTTTCGATCTCCGTAATCGTAAAGCCCGCTGAACCATCCCCACTCAAAAGCAGCACCGGTTTATCCGGTCGTGCTAACTTTGCAGCGACTGCGCCCGGCACACCCCAACCAACAATGCCACTTGCACCGCAGGTGAACCAGTGCGCTGGGTGACGATTCCAGAGGGTCATGTGCGCCCAGCGTCCGATGTTTCCGCCATCGAGCAGGAAGGTCACGTCCTGATCCAGAAACGGTTGAATCTCCCGGCAGATTCGTATTGAAGCGAGCGGGGTTACGTCCTCATGCCCTCGTGTTGCCCACTTCGCTAACAGTGCTTCGTGGCTGTGACGCACCTTTGCCAGCCACGCCTGATGGTTCCACTGACGGCTTTTTCCTGCATCGCTCATCCCCTCAAGGACAGACCGCGGATCGCCAACAATCCCAATCTCCGGCTCAATCGTCTTTGATAACTCATTCGGATCAACATCAACACGGATAAAACGGACCGATTCAGAGAAAACAGGAGGACGACCATATCCCAGACGGTAGTCAACCCCCGCGCCCAATACTAGTGCGATATCAACCTCCGCGAGGTTGGCGAATGCGCCGTTAGTCTCACCACCGAAGGTTGTACCGACATACTCAGCCAACGCTGTCTCGATACACCCCCGTGACCACATATTTGAGAAAATCGGGATATGTGTCAAACCAGCGAATTGGGCAAGGGCATCACCAGCGTCAGCGTAGAACGCTCCGTTGCCGACAATAATAACAGGACGTTCTGCATCGCACAACTGTTCAACGGCATCACGAATCAGATCCGGATCGCCGGCAGCCTGCGGGTTAACGTGGGTGATGGTGGGCAGAGATCCCTGCAAACGGGAAACGGCTGAATCTGGCATCTGTGCACCGAATACATCACTAGGTATAGTTAGGTGCACGGGACCCGGACGTCCCGCGAATGATGCCCCCAGCGCATTGGTAAATTCATGCTCTAGAACATCAACACGATCGACAAACCGGGCATATTTACAAACTGGCGCCGCCATACCCACCTGATCCAATTCTTGGAAATGCCCCATACCGCGTGTATCTGTGGTGGCACATCCACTGATCAGGAGCATCGGTCCGCCATCCCAGAAGGCGTTGGCGAGTCCGGTAAGAGTGTTTGTGTGTCCTGGTCCCGCACTCACAGCGACCACCCCAATCCGTTTGGTCATTCGTCCCCACGTATCTGCCATATACGCGGCGGATTGTTCGTTCCGCACGTCAATCACCGGCATCTGTAAATCCACACATGCGTCGAGGAACGGTTTGAGTCCGTTACCGCAGAGTGCGAAGACATATTCCACGCCGCGCCGTTGAAGTGTTTTAACCAACCAGTGTGCGCTATTCATATAATGCCTCCTGATGATTATTCAGAATAGTTAGAGTTCGAGCGTTTCAGCACTGCACTTTATTGTGACCTCCACGAAACGCCTCCACCTGCGCCGCAGTTGGCATAGATGGGGCTGCGCCGAGCACAGTAACGGCTAAGGCACCCGCGGCATTGGCAAAAGCAACCGCATCTACAAGGTTTTCACCTCGTGCGAGCCCCGTTGCGAGCGCACCGCAAAAGGCATCCCCTGCTGCGGTCGTATCCACTACCTCGACGGTGTACGCCGGAACCTGTCGCGTCAGATCCGGTGTCAGCAACAGCGCGCCTCGCTCGCCAAGCGTCAAAATCACAGCAGAAAGCCCCTTGTCCAACAACATCTTGGCGGCACGTTCTGCGTCCACCGCGGTGGAGACCTGGACACCCGACAGCGATTCGGTCTCCACCTCGTTGGGGGTAAGAATGTCGACCTGCGCCAAAAAGTCATCCGGCAATTCCTGTGCCGGAGCGGGGTTAAGCACCACCGTTGCACCGTTTGATTTCGCGATCTCTGCGGCACGTTGGGAAGCGGCAATTGGTACTTCCAATTGTAGAAGAAGTACATCCGCAGCAGCAATAGACTCTGAAGCCCGTTCTATATCTGCAACGGTCAGGCACATATTCGCCTGTGGAACAAGGACGATGCTATTGTCCCCGTCCGCATCAATCGATATCGACGCGATCCCTGTCCCGACTTCCGTATCTCGGATGACATAATCCGTGCAGATGCCCTCCTCGGCATGGGCAGCCATTAGCGTGTCTCCAAAAAGATCCGTTCCAAGCCTGCCAATCATTGTCACGTCCGCCCCCAAGCGCGCGGCGGCGATCGCCTGATTGCTCCCCTTCCCCCCGATAAACATGCCGAATTCTTCCCCCATGAGCGTCTCGCCTGTTTGTGGACGGCGTTCTGCCTTAACCACGATGTCCATGTTAAAACTTCCCACAACTACAACTTTCGGATTCCGTTCGTTCATTTCTACTCTCTCCCACTGACGGCATGCCTATACCTATGCAATGACGAAGTTGAGTAGATTATAGTCTAACGGATTCCGTTTGTCAACAACCTTAGCCGGTCTCCGTCAAGACCTGCGGACGCAACACATTACATCCTTGTGATATACACCACGAAAAAACGCTTGTCGCACACACCTGATTGTGATAGAATGAAACCACAGTCAAACATTACAGATCTGGCACTCGGAGGGCATCATAATGAATCTCATTGTTATTGTACTGGATAGTTTCCGTCAAGACCACGTCAGCACCTATCACAAAGACACCCCCACATTTGAGGGCATTGCCCCGTGTCAAACCCCCAGCATCGATCAGTTTGCGGAGGAATGTGTCGTTTTCGAGAACGCCTACCCGGAAGCCTTACCCACAATCCCAATCCGTACCCAACTGATGACGGGGCAGCGGACGCTTCCGTATCGTCCTTGGCAGCCGTTGACCCCGGAAGATGTGGCAATCGCACAGATCTTGAGCCAAGAGGGATACGTTTCTGGACTCATTTCGGATACCTACCACTACCGCGCTCCGAGAATGAACTTTCACCGCGACTTCCACGCTTACCGTTGGATTCGCGGGCAGGAGTATGACCCCTATGTCTCCGCCCCTCTAAAACGAAATCTCAACGACTATCTCAACGAGAATTTCCCTGAACAGTGGCGTAATCGAATCAGTCAGTTTCTGGCAAACACCGACCAGTTCGCAGGTCCCGAAGATTGGTTTGCCCATACGGTGGTGGATGAAGCAGTTGAGTGGCTTGAGGATAATCGTCCACATGAAAAGCTCTTTCTCTGGGTCGATTCCTTCGATCCCCACGAGCCGTGGGACCCACCGGATCCGTGGGACACCTATACCGATTCGGACTATAATGGACCCCGTATCGTTATGCCGATGGGAGGCATGGCAAGCGATTGGGCGAGCGATGCCGAGATCAAGCATATTCAAGGGCTTTACGCCGGCGAGGCCGCTTTTGTGGACCACTGTCTTGGTAGACTCTTTGACCAATTGAAACAGCTTGGGTATTACGATGATTCGTTAATCTTCCTGCTCGCGGACCACGGACACCCCCTTGGCGATCACGGGAAGTTTCTCAAGGGTGCAGATCGGATGTACAATGAACTGCTCAAGATTCCCTTTATGGTGCGTTTACCGAAGGGCGAAGGGGCACGCCGAACGGGTGCAATCGTGCAATTCCAAGATTTCCTTCCGACGGTCCTTGAAGCACTCGGATTTGGGAATAACATCTCATCGATGCACGGTGACAGTTTCCTCAGCGTGCTCAAGGGGAACAGCGACTCACACCGTGACACGATTATTACAGGATACCACGAGGGTGCGGATCGGTGTATTCGGGATGCGACATGGAGCTATATCCAGCGTCCTGAAGGCGAGCCTGACGAACTCTACAACCTGCTTGAAGACCCGCGTGAGCGAAATAATCTCATCGATCAGCAGCCGAATGAGGCTATCCGTTTGGCATCACAGTTCGGAAATTATTTCTGGCGACACGGGAGTGCGACAGTTGTCAAAGGGATTCAGGGCAAGTACGAATTGGCTTCCGGGCGAGTGGAATAGAAAATAGCTCTCAATTCCTAGAGGATAAGGAAGGATTCAAACCTTGCAGTTCGTGTCTCACTCCTACATTCCGACGCCGCCATTTTACGGTGCAAGGGTCATCACCGACATCTCGTTGGAACAGGTCTACAACTATATCAATCCTGTGGTACTGTTCCGGGTTCAGTGGAGGTATCGCCGTCAGCAAGGTATGTTGCAGCATGAGTATGATCGTTTCATCGAGCGGGAAGTTGTGCCGATATACCAACATTACAAGCAGCTCTGCATGGATAACAGTTGGTTGCGTCCATTGGTGGTGTACGGCTATTTCCATGCCCAGTCAGATGGCGACGACCTGATCGTCTACCACGCCGATGCCCAAACCGAATGGGTCCGTTTCACCTTTCCCCGTCAGACGCACACCGAAGAACGACGCTGCATCACCGATTATTTTGCCAGCGTTGATTCTATTCAAATGGATGTCGTGGCGTTTCAGCTTGTCACAATTGGCTTCACAATTACAGAGGTTATGCAACAGGCGATGGCGGAAGGCAATGAAGGGAGACACCTGCATCTACGTGGGATGGCTATCGAGACGGCTGAAGCGTTGGAAGAGTATGCCCACAGACAGATCCGTCTTGAGCTTGACATCGCAGCAGAAGATAGCCCGTACGTCCTCGATCTATTCCACGGGAGCTATCAGGGGGCGCGTTTTCGGTTTGGAGATGCCGCCTGCCCAGATTTAGCAGGGCTTGCCAAGCTATGGCGGCTGCTTGAGCCAGGACGGATTGGTGTTGAACTTTCGGAAGAATTTCAACTGACGCCGGAGGGTTCGGTCGCTGCGATTATTGTGCCTCACCCGGAGGCGAGAATATTCAACGTACAGTCATCTTGACCTCAAAGCCCGTCCTTAAACGAATGGAGAAACCATGAGAACATCTCACAGATACTTAGATCCCACAGCGCTCTCCCGGCTCGGCGGTATGGAACTAGTCGCCCGCCTTGTTGTGGAGGGTTTTATCACAGGACGGCACAAAAGCCCATATCAGGGCTTCAGCGTTGAATTTGCAGAGCACCGGCAATACATGCCCGGCGATGCAATCCGTGATATTGATTGGAAGGTGTACGGCAAATCTGATCGTTACTACATCAAGAAGTTTGAGGAGGAAACTAACCTTCGTGCCTATATCCTGCTCGATGCCAGCGGATCGATGAACTACAAATATGATGACAACGGCATCACCAAGTTTGAATACGCCTGTTATCTCGCTGCGTCGTTGACGTACTTGATGCTTAAGCAGCGGGACTCTGCGGGGTTGGCGGTGTTTGACACGCATATCAGAGAGTACATCCCGCCGCGCGGTGCCGCAACCCATCTACATGCTATCATGTCCACCTTAGAAAGTATTCAGCCGGGAGAGGAAACGAGCATCAGTGCCACTTTTAACGAACTTGCCAAGCGGATTATTCGTCGCGGATTGGTCATCGTAATTTCCGACCTCTTGGATCAGCCGTCAGAAGTTCTTTCAGCTCTCAAACATTTTCGCCATCGCAAGCACGAAGTCATCGTGTTTCATCTGCTCGACAAAGCCGAAATGACATTTCCGTTTGAGGGACCGGTTGTTTTTCGCGATATGGAAACGGATAACACCCTCTCAACGCAGGCAGAAGCGCTCAAAGCTGGCTATCTGGAACAATTGAATGGGTTCATTCAAGCCTACCGCCGAGGGTGCGGTGCCAGTTTGATTGACTACGTACAAATTGACACATCAACGCCGTTTGATTACGCGCTATCATCCTATTTATCACGCCGAAAGTAAGAATATGGATACAATGAAAACAGTATCACAGCCTCGATACATCGAAGATTCAGAACAACTTGAGGAAGTAATGTCCCGACCTACGCCGGAGGTCGTTAAAGCGATGGAGGAAATGGCGGGCGACCTGCTTATACTCGGCGTGGGTGGGAAGATGGGTCCGACGCTGGCAAAACTGGCAAAACGCGCTATCAACGAATCAGGTGTAGAAAAAAGGGTAATCGGCGTGTCCCGTTTCTCATCACCGGGCTTACAAGCAGATCTGAATCAAGCGGGCGTTGAGACTATTTCGTGTGATCTACTCAACGAAACTGAATTGCGAGGATTGCCGGATGTTCCCAATGTGATTTTCATGGCGGGCAGGAAGTTTGGTGCTACAGGGAATGAATCCCTGACATGGACGATGAATACCTATCTGCCCGGACGGGTTGCCGAAAAATATCAGAAATCCCGTATCGTCGTCTTTTCGACAGGAAATGTTTATCCACTGACACCCATTTCGCACGGCGGCGCAACAGAGAGGCATCCTGTGGATCCGACCGGCGAATATGCACAATCCTGTCTTGGTCGCGAGCGGGTGTTCGAGTACGTTTCAAATCAATTCGGGACCCCCCTCGCAATCCTCCGTTTGAACTATGCCATTGATTTGCGGTACGGCATCCTGCTAGACATCGCGGAAAAGGTTTACGGTGAGAAGCCTGTAGATCTAACAATGGGTGCTGCCAACGTCATCTGGCAAGGAGACGCAAATGCAGTCGTGCTGCGGGCCCTCATGCACTGCCAAAGTCCACCGATGCTTCTTAATCTCACAGGTCCAGAAATCGTTTCGATTCGCTGGCTTGCCACACGGTTCGGCGAAATTTTTGGGAAAGCTCCCACCTTTGAAGGGGTAGAGGCAGATACTGCACTCCTAAGTAATGCCGCTCGCTGCCATCAGTTTTTCGGTTATCCGCGAATTTCACTTGAACAGATGGTGCAATGGGTGGCGCATTGGGTAGAAATCGGAGGGATGAGCCTTGGAAAACCAACGAAATTTGAAGTGCGAGATGGCAAATTTTGAGTTTTGGAAGGCCTTATTTGCGGATCGACATCTTCCGCGTCGCTGTGAAATCTCCCGCTGTGAGCGTGTAAAAATAGATGCCACTGGCGATAGGCTCACCTAATTGATTGTGTCCATCCCAATACGCCGCACGACTCCGAGCGGTGTAGAATCCTGCCGACTGATGCCCCAGATCCAATTGACGCACCACCGCCCCTTTTGTGTCATAAATGGTAAGCATCACATCGGAGGCGTGGGCGAGGCGATACGGTATCCATGTCTCTGGATTGAACGGATTCGGATAGTTAAGCAACAGGGCAGTCTCTTTTGGCATCAACGCGGCGAGGAGCCGCTCAAGAAAGAGAACTCCCCTTTGCAATCTTAGATCCATGAGATCTAACCCCTGTGCCTGAGTAAGCCAGCCCCGGACCTCCGTTTCGGTGAGAGCCTCAAGTACCACGGGATGTGCGGAGGGTGCCGCCGCAGCGTTCCCCAGCACTCCCGCAACCGTGACGAGATCCAGAATATTGACCATGCCATCCCCGTTGAGGTCGGCATAGTTCCGTCCTATCCTCCCAAAGTTTGAGCGAATGTGCATCAAATCTTGGAGATTCACCACGCCATCACGGTTGACATCTCCGAACACCGTTGGGGGCAGGAGTTCCCATAGGAGCACCGTGCCATCCCCACTTCCCGTTGCCAAAGTGCGTCCATCCGAGCTGAATGCTACGGTACTGATCCAACTCGTATGTCCGGCAAGAGTCTCCTTCTGTTCACCCGTGGCGACCTCCCACAGACGGGTGGTCTCGTCTACACTCCCACTTGCTAGTGTACGCCCATCCGGACTGAATGCAAGACTCAAGACCTGATGCCTATGCCCGGTAAGGGTACGGATGTGTTCACTTGTGACGACATCCCACAGACGGAGGGTATAGTCATAACCCCCACTCGCTAGTGTGCCTCCATCCGGGCTGAATGCGACGCCGCTAACTCCACCCGTATGCCCGGTGAAAGTCCCCGTCTGTTCACCTGTCACAACGTCCCACAGACGGATAGTCTCATCTTGCCAACCCCCACCACTCGCCAACGTGCGCCCATCCGGACTGAATGCGACACTATCAACTCCACCCGTATGTTCGGTGAGAATGCGCCGGTGTTCACCCGTGACAACATCCCACAAACGGATAGTATCGTCCAAACTTCCACTCGCCAGCGTCCGCCCATCCGGACTGAATACGACGCTATAGACTATACTCGTATGTCCGGTGAGGATGCGCTTACGTTCCCTTGTTACAGCATCCCACAGACGGATCTGCTTATAGCTCCCACTTGCTAGGATACGTCCATCCGGACTGAACGCCACGCTATTAACATCCCCCCAATGTCGCATGAAGGTGTGCATGTGCACGCCCGTGGCGGTGTCCCACAAACGGACGATCTTGTCTCTACCCCCAGTTGCCAAAGTCTTTCCATCCGGACTGAACACTACGCTCCTAACTGCCTCTGTATGCTTGGTGAATCTGTGCTTATGTTCCTGTGTAGGCGGGAGTTCCCACAGGAGCACCGTGCCATCCCCACTTCCGCTCGCTAATGTCTCCCCGTCCGGGTGGAACGCGAGGCTAGTGACCGTCCACGTATGCCCGGTGAGAATTCCCTTGGAGATACCTGTCACGACATCCCACAGACGGAGGGTATAGTCCCATCGTCCGCCGCCACTTGCGAGCGTCCGTCCGTCCGGGCTGAACGCAAGACTCAAGATATCATGCTCATGCCCGGTCAGGGTCCCCTTCTGTTCACCGGTCACAACATCCCATAGACGAATCTCTGGTCTACTCCCGCTTGCGAGCGTTCTCCCATCTGGACTGAACGCGATACTCCGTACAGTTCCTGTATGTCCGATGAGAGCATGCTTCTGTTCACCAGTCACAGTGTCCCATAGACGAATGGTATCGTCCCAACTCCCACTCGCCAGTATACGTCCATCCGAGCTAAACGCGACGCTAGTGACATAAGACGTATGTCCGGTGAGAGTTCGCTTGTGTTCACCCGTCGCGACATCCCAAAGATGGAGGCTCTCGTTCCCAACCCCACTGGCGAGCGTCCGTCCATCCGGGCTGAACGCTACACTACCAACAAAAGACACCTCTTTGATAGTTTTCTTGTGTTCACCCGTTGCAATATCCCACAGACGGATAGTCTCGTCATTACTCCCACTTGCTAATGTGCGTCCATCCGGGCTGAACGCTACGCTATTGACCCAATCTGTATGCCCGGTGAGGGTTTGCTTATACCTTCCCGTTAGACCATCCCACAGCTGCACCTCACCATTTCCCTTCCCATTTGCCAGTATCTCCCCATTTGGACTGAACGCTACACTCCTCACCTCAGACGTATACCCGGTGATCGCCCCCTTCTGTTCACCCGCTGTGACATCCCACAGACGAATGGTTCCGTCATAACTCCTACTTGCCAGGGTCTCCCCGTCCGGACTGAACACAACATTTTCGACCCAACCCAGGCCTCTGATTGTCAGTTTGTGTTTACCCGTCGCAATATTCCACAGCCGTACCGTATCGTCCCGACCTCCACTTGCCATCGTCTCTCCATCCGGACTGAACGCGATACTCCTGACTGTATCCGTATGCCCGGTGAGAGTCAGTTTGCTTTCACCTGTTACGGCATCCCATAGACGGATGGTCTGATCCACACCCGCACTCGCCAACAACCTGCCATCCGGACTGAACACAACGCTACTAATCGTAGGTGGATGCCCGTCTGTCCACTTTTGTTCACCCGTCATAACATCCCCCACTCGCAACGTACCGGTCGAATGTCCACTTGCCAGCGTTTCTCCATCTGGGCCAAACGCAACGCTCTGTACCGAAGATCTGGAATCGCTGAAACTCCACTTTTCTTCACCCGTGGCGACCTCCCACAGACGGACGGTCTGATCTCCGCTCCCACTTGCCAGCGTTTTCCCATCCGGACTGAACTCGACACTACCGACAGTCCAACCATGCCCGGTGAGGGTTCGCTTGTGTTCACCCGTGGCGACATCCCATAGACGGATGGTGTTGTCCTCCCGACCTCCACCGCTAGCGAGCGTCCCTCCATCTGGGCTAAACGCGATGCTAGTAACCCAAGATGTATGCCCAGTAAACAGGTCAACCTCTTGGAGGGTCGCCGTATCATAGAACCAAATACCGATGGAGCTAGCGACGGCAAGGCGCGCTCCGTCCGGAGAATACCGCATTTCAACTATCCTGCCCCTACCGAGCCTCGCCTTGACATTCTCGGGTAAACGCCATTGTGGGGAATCTTGGGCAAAGTTGTGCTGTAGAAACAGAACAGAAGCAAACAACAAGCTAAACTTGAAAAACAGTCCCTTTTTCATGGGGTAATTCTCCTTTTGAAGTGGAACCGAATTCAATCTCAGAACGAAATTCACTTGTTCATCAACCACACGCAATTTAGATGCCACAGTTATCTCCAATTACCTGAAGAGATTGTGCAAAGAACCGAGTTCTTCAGCAACCGCCTTCTCCGGGCGACTTCGCATCTACTCCTGACATAAACTATTATCTCAAGGGAAGCGTCGTGCTAACAAAGAGACTGTCGAAACTGTGCCACACCATCGTCGTAAAAATACTACACTTACTATGCTCAGTGATTGTCCTTAGATTTCTTTTGATTGCTTCACATATATGTGCTATATTGGAATGGTATCTAGAAAGGAGTCCGTCAAATGATAGAATCACAAGCCGCTGTTGAAAAACGCTATCGCGATGCGTTAGATTCCCTAGTCACAAAAGTCCAGAAAGATCGAAATATCATCGCTGCCATTCTGTGTGGTAGTATGTCCTACGACCAAGTCTGGGACAAGTCCGACATTGATCTCTTGCTCGTCCAAAGGGAAGGAAAGGGTGACCCCGGAGGTTATACCTTGGCAGAAAACGATGTCAACATCCATGCGGAAGTCATTCCAAGGAGTCAATTAAGGCGATGGCAGGAGGCAGCGCTGCAAGGCTCATTTGATCACTCCTTCTTCTCCCGTAGCACCCTCCTTTTCTGTAGCGATGAATCCGTCAAGACATGGTATCAAAACGCTAATCTACATAACATCGGTGCGAGGGATAGGGGGCTCCAACTCCTCATTGTCGCAACCGGATTGCTCCCCACATTAAGATATGCCGAAAAGCAATTTTATGTCAACAGAGACCTCGACTATAGTTTCCTGTCCATCCTGCGTACGGTAGAAAGCTTGGCGAGAATTGAAGTGATCCTGAACGATGAGGTGCCGTCGCGAGAGGTCATCCAACCCGCGCTTGAATATAATCCCGACTTTTTTCGTGTCACCTATTCAGATTTGATTAACCGTGAGAAAGATGAGGCGGTCATCCAAAACGCCCTAGATACCATCAATGCTTACCTTGACGAGAAGCTATTTATCTTCCAACCTATCTTGGATTTCTTAGCCGAAGCGGACGGTCCCCGATCCACGACAGAATTGAACAGCTACTTCCAAAAGAAGATCGGCGAAAATCGTCTTGACGCTGCCTATGAATGGTTAGCGCGAAAGGATATCATTCAGCAAGTATCTACCCCTGTGAAGTTCACGTTGAAAAGTCAGTTCGAGATGGAAGAAGCCGCCTACTATTATGACCGGGAGGCAGCTGCCACAATGGGCGCATTGCATCCCCTACAACTGAAATCGGATGCACACCCACAGATTATGGATGCGCTGGATGCTTTCGTGGATAAGGTCAAGGACGATCGATACATCATCGCTGCGATTCTCACCAGTAATCTCGCAGAAGATAATGTTTGGGAACATACCGATATCAACCTCCTCCTTATTGGGCGCGATGACGCGAAATTCGATGAACGCTACAGTCTAGTAGAAGATGGTGTGGATATTAATGTGACGATGTACTCACGGAAACGATACCAACAGACCCTAGAAGGTGGATTGCAGGGGAGTGAGTTGCATTCGGTTCTCTCCAGAAGTCAGGTGCTTTTTACGAGGGATGCAGTCGTCGAGGAATGGCATAACAACCTTGAACGCTTTGGCGAAAGAGACCGGGAAACACAATTCATAAACACCGGGAATAGCATCTTCGCGCTATTGACAAAGGCAGAAAAGTGGTTCTATGTAAAAAAGGATTTGAACTATAGCTTTTTATACATCATGCTTGTGGTTCAACAGTTGGCACGAGTTGAGACCATTATGCACGGGGAAGTGCCGAAGCGGAAAGCCATTTATCAAGCGAGAGTACATAACCCCAATTTCTTTGATGCAGTTTTTACAGACCTAATGGATAAGGAGAAAGATGAGGAGACGGTTCGTCGTGCACTTGAGACAATTGATCGCTATCTGGAAGATCGGACCTTCACCCTTTTTCAACCACTTTTCGATTTCTTGGCGGGCGCAGGCGGTACGCGCACTGCCACCGAGTTGAGAGACCATTTCGGAGTACGACAGGCTTGGGTCGGGCTTGTCTGCGAATGGCTGGCTCAAAAGGGGGTTATTGAGCAGTTTTCTTCCCCGCTGCGGCTCACCAAAGAAAGTCAAATCTCTGTTGAAGAGGCTGCCTATTACTACGATGAGGACAATCCTTTTCTAGAAGAGATGAGGTGATAAAGTCGCTGTTCTACTTAACTTTAGCGATGGTTTGGGTAATTTTCACGCATCGCTCCATATTCAGGGCGTATTTAGTAGTCGCTTTCGGTGCGAACTTGTGTTATAATGCCACAATTTTCTAAGACAGGCTGACTGAAGCTACCATGACAAAGCAATCTCAGCACATTTGGATTCGGCCTGAACTTCTATCCGTCATACATCGCGTATCAACGAAAGCATGAAAATCACCGAAGTCAAAACCTACAATCTCAGTTATCCCTTGGTTGAGCCGTTTGCAAACGCACTATCGTGGTCAAAGGCGAGACATGCCGGTATCGTGGAGATTCGCACCGATGCTGGTATTATAGGCTGGGGAGAAGGTACAAGTACGCCATCGCAGGCAGCAATTGATACCTGCTTGATTGGAAAGGATCCGTTTGATATAGAGGTCATCTGGAATACGATGCACCAAGGCAGGAGTAATACCGCCGCCATAAGCGGGGTAGACATCGCTCTGTGGGACATTGTGGGGAAAGCGTTGAATCAGCCCATTTACCGCCTCCTCGGCGGCGCGTTCAGGCACCGGATCCCTGCCTATGCGACCGGGCTCTTCAAAAAAGCGGTGCCTGACATCACCCAAGCGTTGATGGACGAGGCAAAAGGTTACGTCGATCAAGGATTTTCCGCTATGAAAATGAAGATCGGATTCGGGGAAGCCTACGATGTCAAAAACGTCGCCGCCGTGCGGAAAGCGATCGGGGATACAATTATCCTTGCAGTTGATGCGAATTGCGGTTATGATGTTGGGACAGCAATTGATGTTGGACAGAAGATTGCTGAGAATGATCTCTTTTGGTATGAGGAACCAATCACGACAGACGATGTGGAGGGCTATGTAGAGATTCGCCGCTCACTCAATATGCGAATCGCTGGTGGCGAAGGCTTACAGGGACGCTGGGCGTTCCGAGATCTTATCCAAAGGCGTGGATATGACATCGTGCAACCCGATGTTAGTATTGCGGGAGGATTCACTGAATGCCGCAAAATCGCGGCGATGGCGAGTGCCAACCATCTCCGTGTACTGCCGCACATGTGGGGCAGTAGCATCCGTCTCGCTGCTACGTTGCATTGGCAAGCAACGATTCCGGATTCCCCACAGGCGCTAAATCCTATCCCTTCGCTGTTTGAGTTCGATATGACGGAAAATGGTCTGCGCACCGATCTCGCCAAAGTTCCGATTCATGCGGTCGAGGGATATGTCCCTGTCCCGCAGGAACCGGGCTTAGGAATTGAGATTGATCGTGCCGTGCTGGAGAAGTACGCGTCATAAATAAATTGGGATGAGATACGATGAAATCAACGACACGTTGGTTAATTGGTGGGGTTACTGTTTTATGTGTTTTAGGCACGTGGTTTTTGTATCCGTATCGGGTTGAAGGCGAAACGCGGGGCGGAAAAGAAATTCAGGTGACCACAGCTGATGATGAATTAAGCCACGAACTATTTGACCAAGTTTTGCAAAAATATGTCGATTCACAGGGGCGAGTCAACTACGCTGGGCTCAAAAACGATTCGGGAACGTTGGAATCCTATTTGGATTTACTTGCCGTGAACGCGCCCAGCGATAGAGCGACTTTTCAGACCGGACTTGCCTTTTGGATTAACGCCTACAATGCGCTGACAATCAAGGGTGTCCTTGACCACTACCCAACAACAAGTGTTCGTAAAATCAAGCTATTCGGTGGTTTCTTTTCTCGTATCAAGTTCCAGGTTGGTGGGCGCAGCTACACCTTGGATAACATCGAACATGACATTATCCGATCTGAATTTGGCGACCCACGTATCCATTTCGCGTTGGTTTGTGCGTCGCTAGGATGCCCAATTTTGGAGAATCGGGTGTTTGTCCCAGAAACGCTTGAAGAGCGGCTCGACAATGCCACAGCGAATTTTATCAATAATCCAGAAAAAGTACGTTTAGACCGTGAAAACGGTGTGCTGCACCTTTCACAGATTTTTGAGTGGTACGCAGAAGACTTTGAGGACACCCACCATAGCGTCATCAATTTCATTTCAGAATATCTTCCGGAAGCAGATACCGCTTTTCTCGCAAGGGCAGAGGTACAGATCCAATATTTACAATATGATTGGCGTCTCAATGCACAATCGGGAGTGGAAGAGCAAAAGTGAATTATGGTCTACGTGAGTTTACGTTTTGCACACTACGCCCTATTACTGAGGTTGGCTGGCACCCGGTGTTGGGTTGTATAATTTTACACAATCTTTGCCAGAATAACTAAATTCTTTCCGAAATCAAAATAACGATTGGAAAGGGAAAGATGGCAACACACTATCACTTTCTCGTTGCTTGTAAGAAAATAACAGATACGGAATGGACGATGGAAATGCAAGCGGACAGCAGCGAGGTTCCTATGTCGGTCGTTCATCCGGACTCGGAGACAGATGAGGTTCTAACAACGGATCCAATTACGCGAACAATTGCGGAGGTGAAAATTATGACACGCTACCTTCGTCAATTAAACCGTCATAGTGGCAGGGGGACCGTCGGACACAACGACTCGGTGATCCGGAACATTAATCAGCGTCTTTCGCAGCTACAACTTGGACAGCAGATTACCGTAAAAATCTCTTGCTTTGAGCATAAGGGATTAAGGTCAGGATTATACGAGATTAATTCGCTTGGCGTTTTTCCTCCGATTAACCGTGGCCGACCTCTAGTAGCAACGCTTTCACAGGAGCAGAAGGCACGGGTTCCCCGAGTGCTCGTTGATGCAATTACTAGCCTAGAAAATCATGTTGACACCTTGCAACGGGAACTTCTTGCGGCACAAAGAATCTTACGCGAATACGGGACGCAATTAGAAGCGCAAGAAAGACAGATCCAACAGTTATCAGCCGAAAATAACCAACTGAGGGAAAGTCGGGCTTCACAAACAACCTCTTCCCAATCAAGTGACCCACACTCACAGGAACCGGCTTCATCACAACCGTCCCCATCGGTTGAGGAAGCAGATGAAGACCACACGGATACCGAAGCCCAGAGTCTGTTTCAGCAATTTATCAAATCCTCAAAGTTATCGAAACCTCAGAATAGGCCACCTGCTAATTATCCCCCAAAAGGTCGCGGTAAAGGAAGCTAGCGTTTCATCACTCACGCCATCAGACGGATCCCTCGCACGTCGTGTGATAGCACACGCCTATTTCTTTTCTTCAATCAATTTAGCGATAAATGCCACGATATCAGCGATGTCCTGATCTGACAACCGATCTTCGGTAAAGAAGGGCATGGTAAAACCACCCTTGCGGACGTACGCAGCGATGTGGTGTTTCCGTTTCTCTAAGTCTCGTGGCGGTCTCCTTTTGACAAGCTGCGATCCGATCCCCGGTTTTTTAGCTGTTGGATGGCAGACATTGCATGCCTGACCATACAATTTCCAGCCTCTCTGTGGATCACCTTCCATCTCCATAATCTTATCGGCGGCTGCACTCGCAGCGTCTTTATCTAGCATTGCGATCTGGAACTGCGGTCCTTTGTTATCTCCAGAGACATGCTCGAAGTAAGCCATCAAAGCTTCAGCTTGTTCCTCTGGAATTGCAATCGGATCGACTTTATCGGAAGGAACCTTCTGCAAAAAATGCTGATAGCAGAAGCCACCGCCGCCCGCAGCCCGTGCGAACATATCCGCTGTAATCATACCACCTTTTGCTGTGCCACGGTGCGGTACGCCGACGATGCTGTGTCCCGCTCGTATCCGACCATCGGGATTTGTTGCTTCATCAAAATCTGCGTGGCAGTCCGAGCATGACATTCCACTGACTTTGGCAGGGTTGAGTGTTCCACCAAAAGACGGATCACTGAAGAGTGTCCGCCCCATCTTAGCTTTTTCAGACATCTCTGCGTTTGCTATAATTGCCAACGAAAGCGTTAAGAGTGCCGTTAAGCCAAAAACAACAATTCTGTACATCCAAAATCTCCTTTCGTGTGTCGTAAATTGTGTTGAATAAGAACTTCCATAATGGTATCAGGCTGCGTATTGATCGTCAATGAAAATCAATTCAACTTTAGGGGTATTTGGTTCTCCTGTAGGAGGGATCTCCGAATTCCTACGCTCCCGATTGCGGCCTCCATCTGTTATGCTGTAGCATTCACCGCTTGGATGAACGCAATGATATAGCCGAACTGAAACGCCCACGCCTGCCGCACCCGACCCGAAACCCCCGGCGGCGAGACATCATCCGGATGGTGTGGTGCATGGTCAGGCATCAGCATGTAAGGATATCCTACGTCCGCAAGTGCTTGTGCCACCTTGTACATATCCACATCCCCTTCATCGGGCCAAACCTCCTGAAAGTTGTGCAATCGACCGCGAATGTTACGGAAATGGATATTAAACAATTTCCCCCGCGCCCCGAAGTGCCGCACAATCTCGTACAGCTCTTCGCCGGGATTTTCCAATCCTTCTGAAGCAGTTCCGCAGCAGAAGTTGAATCCGTGGTAGGGACTATCTGCCAACTCGACAAAACGCTTCAATCCTTCAAAGACCGGGTAATTCCACCCTTCGACGCCCTTCAAAACCGGTGCCGGCGGGTCATTGAAATGACAAGCCATCTGCACATTGTTCGCCTCTGCCACCGGAATCACCCGCTCCAGAAAATAAGCCATCCGCTCAAACACTTCGTCCCGGCTCACCCGTCCAAGTTCGGTCAACGCTTCATTGTCAAACCTTGACATATCGAAAGAACTGTATGTAGTTCCACCGCGTCCGGGGGTTCTCTCCGTCCGATAGATTGGGTAGTGAGCCGTATGGAAGTTATAGTTCAACCCACGGAGCCCGGCCTTGCCTGCGTTTTCAATATTTTGACAAACCGTATCAAGATCTCGGTCACGCTGTGGGTCTTGAGCGAGGGTGATACTCTGCGGTAGTCCGATATGAATCATATCAAGGCTAACGCCTTCGGCTGCGGCTGCTTCCTTGTGTCGGAGCAGCGTTTCGACCTCTGTGTTCTCGACAGAGGCATCCATATGTGTCACACCGTGTCGGACGAGGAATTGCAATTCTGGTTTTGACGTTCCTATACCTTGGACGCCCACGTGCATTTTCGCTTTCCCTTGTTGTGATTGATTCATAGCTAAATTCTCCTTTTTGGGGACGATGGGTTTGTCCTCCTCGACCTATGGAGCGGCTGACTACTCTCACGCTCCTATTGAGTCGGAATCTGAGCGCATAGATTTTTCGTTTCTGCATCGGTTCATTTCGTATTTTTATCCACCAAATATTTGCGGATTGAAATCCAAAAAATCGCGCTAGTTCATGTGATTCGTGGATGGAAGTCGCTTTCGCCCCAGCTCTAATTAGGGAGCAAAAAAGCAGCACACCTGCGATGGCTATCTATGATGCTGCAGCATTCACCGCTTGGATGAACGCAATGATATAGCCGAACTGGAACGCCCACGCCTGCCGTACCCGACCCGAAACCCCCGGCGGGGGGACATCATCCGGATGATGCGGCGCATGGTCAGGCATCAGCATGTAAGGATATCCTACGTCCGCAAGCACTTGTGCCACCTTGTACATGTCCACATCCCCTTCATCGGGCCAAACCTCCTGAAAGTTGTGCAGTCCACCGCGAATATTACGGAAATGGATGTTGAACAACTTCCCTCTCTCCCCAAAATATCGTACAATCTCGTACAGTTCTTCGCCGGGATTTTCTAACCCTTCCGAAGCGGTGCCGCAGCAGAAGTTGAATCCATGGTAAGGGCTATCTACCAACTCAACAAAACGCTTCAACCCCTCAAAGACCGGGTAATTCCACCGTTCAACCCCCCTTAAAACCGGTGCCGGTGGATCATTGAGGTGACTAGCCATCTGTACATTGTTCTCCTCTGCCACCGGAATGACCCGTTCCAGAAAGTAGGCAGCCCGTTCAAACGCTTCGTCCCGGCTCACCCGACCCGCTTCGGTCAACGCTTCATTGTCAAATTTTGACATATCGAAGGTGCTATATGTCGTTCCGCCCCGTCCGGGTGTGCTCTCCGTCCGCTGATGCTGAACAATGCAGAAGTTATAGTTCAATCCACGGAGTCCAGCTTTACCTGCATTTTCAATAGTTTCGCAAACCGTATCAAGATCTCGGTCACGCTGTGGGTCTTGAGCGAGGGTGATACTCTGCGGTAGTCCGATATGAATCATATCAAAGCTAACGCCTTCGGCTGCGGCTTCTTCCTTGTGTCGGAGCAGCGTTTCGACCTCTGTGTTTTCGACAGAGGCATCCATATGTGTCACGCCGTGCCGGACGAGAAATTCCAATTCTGGTTTTGACGTTCCTATACCTTGGACGCCCACGTGCATTTTCGCTTTCCCTTGTTGTGATTGATTCATGGCTAAATTCTCCTTTTTGGGTCGATGAGTTTGTCCTCCTCGACCTATACACTGTTATCTTCTTTCTCTAAAGGCTACTTTGCTATTGGGATGCACCTGATCACAGGGGATTAAATTCCTCATCATAAATTCATGAGACATTGTAGCGAAGACGCATAAGCGGCGTCAAGAGAAAAGAATTGACCCCGATTGTCGCGATATGATACACTCGTTTAGAGCATTGTATGAAAGAGATCTCAGGAGTTGAACCAAAACGGGAGGGAGAAACGCATGGACATTGAGAAATTGAAAATCGAGCTAGAGGAATACGGCTTCGTCATTATACATAACCTGATTCCGACCGATCAAGCAGAGCACATGACGAATCGATTAATAGAAATCATGGGTCAGCAGCCGGATAAAGGCATGCCGAATCAGAACTTGCGTGGCGTGTTTAATTACGACGACCAAGATACGTTCATCCCACTCGTCACCCACCCGGTGTACTTGGAGTTGGCAGCGCACATGCTGGGGCCCGGCTTCCAGATGGCAGAGGTCGGCGCGCGATGGATTAAGCCAGAGGCAGAAGCTCAAGGTCTCCATGCAGACGTACCAATTGGTTGGTTTCCCCAATCCGGCTTGACGATACCAGACGCCTGCTTTCTCATCAACTGTATCTGGATGCTAACCGATTTCACGCTCGAAAATGGTGCCACACAGGTAATGCCGTTCAGCCACCATTCGCGTCGAACCCCGCGATCCGGGGTAGACTACAACCATCTAGTAACCGCCGAAGGTCCCGCAGGTTCTATCGTTATCTTTCACGGAGCCCTCTGGCATCGCGGAGGGTCCAACGTCACGACAGACAAGCACCGCATGGGCGTGTCAAGCGGATTTCACGCTTCGTGGATGGACCCGGCAGCCGGGGGATGGTATCTGATGAAGAGAAGTGTGCGCGACCGGATGCCCCCAGAAATTCAAGCGATGAATCGGCATGTGGCCGAGGACTAAACCAATTTGCTTCAATAACTGAATTACGAGATGAATCAACAAGGAATGAGTCATGGCGGAGAAGAAGGCATGTTGGGGATTGTTAAGCACCGCCCGAATCAATGAGCGATTGATACCCGCCATCCGTGCTTCGGGGCGGAGCGAACTCTTGGCGGTGGCGAGCCGTAGTAAAGAAAGAGCGCAGGCTTATGCCAAACAGTGGAACATCCCCCACACCTACGGCACGTATGGGCAGATGCTCGCCGATCCAGCAATCAACATGATTTATCTCTCTTTGCCCAACCATCTGCACACTGAGTGGGCTATCAAGTGTGCAGAAGCAGGAAAGCATGTCCTGTGCGAAAAACCGATTGCCATAACGACCGAAGAGGTGGCTCGAATGGCACAGGCAGCTGAGAAAAACGGTGTCATCATACAGGAAGCCGCGATGACGCGCTTCCATCCGCAGACCCGGTATCTGCGTGAGTTGGTCGCCAAAAGGGTCATCGGCGATGTCCGTCTAATCCGCGGCGTTTTCGCCTTTACTCTTGAAAATCCGGGGGATATCCGATTGGATGCAAATATGGGCGGCGGGTCGCTGTGGGACCTAGGTAGCTATTGCGTGAGTTTTGCGCGGACGGTATTACAAACGGAGCCGATTGAGGTCAGTGCCTATCAGGTCAGTGGTGACACCGGCGTTGATATGAGCTTCTCAGCACAGATGCAATTCCCAACCGGCACACTCGTTCAGTTCTTTTCCAGCTTTCAGTCATTCCCTCATATTGAGGCAGACTTTCTTGGCACCGAAGGGAGAATCTATGCGGATATACCGTGGGCTAATCACATCGGTGCTTCAGCCAACGTGCAAGTTACCCGAAGCGGTAATGCCGAAGAGACATCAACCTTCAGTGACAGCATGGAAGGTTACATGACCGATACAAAGACGTATGAGAATATGAACGCCTATCAATGCGAAATAGATTCGATGGTGGAGAGCGTTTTGAATGGCACCGAACCGGTAATCTCGCTGGCAGATAGTTGGAAGAATGTCTCAACGATAGTCGCTCTACATGAATCGGCACGGACCGGCAAGCCTGTCCGACCCGCAACGCAGAATGACAAGCTCACTTAACGTCGCTGCTGAGATGTGTCAGTAGGAGACAATAATCGTTGGTCCTTACTGCCCCATTGATATGTCATTTGGAGGTTTTCCATGAGGATTAAAGAAATTCGCGCTGTCAACGTAAATATCCCGCATACCCCGCCAAAAACCGAGCCACGCCGTCCAACGTGGAATAAGAGTGCACCGCGTGCCTTGCCCATCAACAAATATCCAGAGTTCTCCCGATTGCCTAGCCAAATGCCCGGCATGGGTGGCGGGCAGGTGTGGGTGCAGGTCACCGCTGAGGATGGAACGTGGGGACTGGGGTCGTGCAGTTTTGGTGATTCCGTAGCGGTCTTGATTGACCGTGTCTTTGCGCCATTGTTGGAAGGCCGGGATTGCCTTGCCACCGAATTTCTCAACGACCTGATGTGGCGCTCGATGCAACGACTTGGTGCAGCGGGTCATGCTGCGGTGGCGCAGAGCGGCATAGATCTAGCGTTATGGGACCTCAAGGGGAAATTACTGAATTTGCCGGTGTATCGATTGCTCGGCGGACCGTGCCGAGATAAGATTGAACTCTATGCTACAGGTGATGATCTAGACTGGAGCATGGAACTCGGCTTTAAGGCGTTCAAAGTCACAAACCCCGCGCATTACGCTATGGGCATTGAGGGGTTGAATCTGGTTGAGGAGAAGCTTGCAGCAGCTAGGGAAACAATCGGTTCCAACGCCGAATTGATGCTCAACGCGGTCATGTCATACAACGTCGAGTTTGCCGTACAGATCGCTGAACGTCTGCGTCCCTTCCGGATGCGTTGGCTGGAAGAACCTTTGATTCCAACAGATCTTGAGGGGCACATCGAGTTGAAGAAATCGGTGCCTTGGATGCCAATTGCTACCGGCGAAGACCACCACGGAAGGCATGCGTTTCGGCAACTCGTCGAGCACCGGTGCGTGGACGTAGTACAGCCCGACCTGAAGTGGTGTGGTGGGCTTTCCGAGGCGATCAAGATATATACCATCGCTGAAGCAGCAGGCATTGTAACAATTCCGCACGGCGGTGGAAATACACCGTTCGGTCAGCATTTCGCTATGGCACTGCCGGAGTCGCCAATGGCGGAGTATTGGCTCGGTACAGACCCCGGTATTCCGCTCTCCGAAGTATGCCCCATCCCCGGCATGGCGATGCCAAATGAAGGCTGCTTGATTCCTTCGGACGCGCCGGGATTCGGCATGGAGATCAAAGAGGAATGGATCGAACCGTGGGTGCACAGGTAAATCCCGTTGACCGCATAAATAATCCAATTGACAACCTGTGCAAGTATATCAATTATTCATGGTTTGTTTGAAAGCTACAACAAATTACACCACACAAGCCGCAGCGAAAGGAAACCTTGTCATGAAAATAGATCGTAATCAATTTCTTGAGGAAGGATATGTCGTCCTACGCAACGTTATTCCGGCGGATGAACTGGAGGCACTGCGCAAGAGCTATGAGATCCTTGTTGAGCGGCAAAAAATAATTTGGGCGCAGGAACGCAAGCCAGACGATCCGCCCGGCGGTGTGTGGGAAGCCTCTGCCCAACCGAGGTTGCTCCTGCACCAAAATCCGATCGTAGACCAGATAGACGAGGATACCGCTAGTGCTGTGGAGATCTGGCTCCATGAAAACACGCAAGGTGCCAGCAGCGAGTTGTTGGGGGTGTCAGATGCAGCGGTGACAGAGATGATGTTGATGTGTAACCCGGTACGAGATCGAGGTCCCGCTCATTGGCACCGTGATTTGTATCCCCCTTACGGTGCTCCGTTGCAAGGTTATGTGGACGATATCATCGAGTCGGGTCCCAGATACGTGCAGTGGAATCTCTGTCTCTACGACGATGATGTGTTATGGGTGATACCCGGCAGCCACGCACGCCTCAACACAGCGCGAGAAAACGAACTGTTGCGGACAAACCGCCATATCCCTTTTCCTGGTAGCGTTCAGACGCACCTCAATGCAGGTGATGGCGTGGCTTACATTCTGCCAATTTTGCACTGGGGCAGCAACTATAGCACCAAAATGCGGCGCACAATTCACGGCGGTTTTTCAACTTTCACTCAGTACGAAAATCAGGGCTACATGAAGCATCTGTCAACCTCTGCCCAAGCGACATTTGACCGCTGGATACAGCACAGCGATCAGATGATAACGCACACCGAGTCAATACTTCGAGCCGCCATCAAAAAGGATGCTGCTGCCTACCATGCTGGGCTTGAAAAACTCCATCCGGGCAGGGGTGAAAAGGGCAAAATGCTCTCAACAGTATACCTGAGCAAGATTGCCAAACGCGTGTATGACTGTAAACACCCCGATTTTGAAAATCTATCACAGGAAACCCGTGCCTCGATGATTCGATCGCATCCTATAACGCTCCAATGGGGACTACCTCTTGCAGATCGATTCTCTTTCGAGGAAGCGCGAACCTTGTGGGACCGGTTCAAACCGGTTGATGCCCATATCCAGTCGGATGTTGAAAGTGCCGCTCCCGGATACGAGAACCGTCCGTCGCGGTATCACTTCAATGAGATGCCCACCGATTTCAGCGTCGAGGACTTCGCCGCTAGCTGGATGCAATCAAGGTGACATACTCCCAAACCTAAAGGATTGGGCTTCTCACCCGTTCCTTCAGGAGTCGAATTGTGCTATCAACAAGGATAGCCCGGCGAACCGGGACTTACGTCCTCTCCAGCAAGGGTTGATGCCCCAACCCTATAGATATTGACCGCTGCGTTGCGATCTCTATCTAACTGTGTATGGCAGCTCGGACACTGCCACGTTCTATCACGGAGGTTCAACGCTTCATTCACAGCACCACAGACCGAACAGGTCTTACTCGACGGATACCACTTGTCTATGAAAGTGATTGTGACGCCCTTCTTTTGGGCGATATACACCAGCTTCAGGACGAAGTCGGCGAACCCCAGATCGCTCACTTTGCGTCCCCATAGGGCTTTCATGCCTTGCAGGTTCAAGTCCTCGAGTCGAATCTCGTCATATTCGTCTGTCAGTTGGTGGGCTAACTCATAGTGGAAGTTGGTCCGTTGCCGTTCAATCGTGCGGTGCTTACGCGCCAGATTGAGCCGTGCGCGTTGCCGATTGGTTGACCCTTTCCGCTTGGTACTCTGTTTGCGGCTTGCGCGTTTGATAGCGTTGAGACTCCGTTTGAAAAACTGAGGCGATTCTATGTCGTGCCCGTTTGACCCGGTGAGATAGCGTTTCAGACCGAAATCGAAACCTGCGATTTTACCCGTCATGACTCGATTCAGGTCGGTATCCTCATGGTCGGTCAGAACACAAATGTAGACATCATCGACGGCATCCCGCTTAATCGTGCAACGTTTGGGATTGCCATCTATGTCGCGGGATTGGAAATACCGGTAGACACGACTGCCGATTTTGATTTGATTGCCAGATAGAAGCGACCAGCCTGCCTGTGTCAAGGTGAACGACTTGTATTTACGGCGCGCCTTGAACCGAGGTCTGCCCCACTTTTTACCTTCGGCTCTCGCTTCAAACATTGCCTTGTACCCTTTATCTATCCGCGTTGTCACGTCTTGAATCGCTTGGCTCGGCAGGTGATTCCAATGGGCGAACCGAGGCACACGCTTCAGGGTGGTGATGTGCCTCATCAACCGAAACTTACTGATATATTTGCCGCACAGAGCATAGTAGCGACGCTGGAGGGCGATACAGTGATTCCAGACAGAAGCATGTCCGTCTATCGTCTTATGCAATTCGCGGTTGCCGTGATTGGAATACAACTTGAACTTGTAGGTTGTCATGGAGTCGGCTTTCTGGCTTTTATATCCTATTCCGCAGGCTGTGGGAGGCACCACCTAGCGGTGGTGCGGAATTCCCCCCACGAAAGCCACCATAACTATATCATGTTTTAGTGCCAGTGTTAATAAAAAAACGGCTAAAGCACAGCTTATATCCCAAGCCTAAAGACTTGGGCTTTACGGGCTAAAGCCCCAATCTGTAATCACGCAAATTGATAAGTATAGAGGAGAGTGCGTTGCAGAAAGAACTCGAAATTGCCGTACAGGCAGCCAAAGAAGCGGGCAAAATCGTGATGGAGTATTATCGGGGCAGCTACAACATCCATGAAAAAAGCCCCAATAACCCCGTTACAACCGCTGATCTAATGGCAAATCATCGGATTCGAGAGATCATCTACGATACTTTCCCTGACGATGGATGGCTCTCGGAGGAGACAGAGGATTCTCCAGATCGATTGGCAAAATCCCGTGTGTGGGTTGTCGATCCTATTGACGGAACGGAGGAATTCATCGCAGGTATTCCCGAATTTGCGATTTCGATTGCCCTCGTGGTTGAGGGAACCCCGGTCATCGGTGTGTTGCACAATCCCGCTACAGCAGAACTCTTTTATGCTTATACGGGCGGTGGCGCATTCTGTAACGGAACGCCGATTCGCTGTTCATCAGACCGAACCCTCAAGCAGGCATCAATGCTTGTTAGCCAAACGGAACATCGAAAAGGGGTGTTAGCGGGGCTAGTTCCACTGGTCGGAAAAATCCAATATATCGGCAGCGTCACCTACAAGCTAGCAAGGCTTGCGACAGGTGCAGGCGATCTTTATGTTACCGTGCGGCCTAAAAACGAGTGGGATTTCTGCGCCGGCGATCTCATCTTGCGTGAAGCCGGCGGTGTCTTGTGGGATAAGGCAGGTCAGACCATAAGGTATAATAAAAAAAGAGTTAGGCAGCCTACGGGTCTGTTCGCTGGCAACCCAACTCTTGTAAAACAGATAATCAATCGTTACTCAGGCAAACCGGTCTATGTTTGAATTTCCCGATTAAAATTGAGAAGTGTTGAATTTTCGATTGAAAATTGGAGGAATGGAATAGAAGGAAAAGAGTGAAAGATTTTCCTTCTATTTCAGATATGCAAATGTTGTGTTTCAGGGAGGACCTTCGGAAGGTTAGAGAAGCTCTTGCAGGTACTGCACACGCGTATGATGACGCAATTTCCGAAGCGCCTCGTCTTCAATTTGACGTACCCTTTCTCGGCTAATGCCAAGTCGCCGTCCAATCTCGGCAAGGGTGTACTCCGTGCCATCGGTCAAACCGTAACGCAGCTTGATTACAAGCGTTTCACGACCCGCTAATGTACCGAGGACCGTTTCAAGCGACTCTTTCTCTGAATTAGAGAGCAATTCTTCCTCAGGGGTCACCTGCGAATCATCAGCCAGTAAGTCAGAAATCGTTGCATCGGGTGAAGATTCACTCAATGGCGAATCCAGCGAAATTGTCCCCTTCGTGCTTTGGAGAATTTCGATGACACGGCTTTCAGGCATCCCTACCGCTTCAGCGATATCTTTGATGCCCGGCTCACGTTCGAGATCTCTGGCGAGCTTGCTCTGTGCCTGCTTGATAGACCGCCGGGTTTCCCCAACGTAACAGGGGATACGAATTGTTTGACTCTGCTGATCCAATGCACGCTTAATCGCTTGCATAATCCACCATGTTGCGTAAGTGCTGAAGCGATACCCTCTTGCGAGATCGAATTTCTCCACAGCCTTCATCAAGCCAACACTTCCCTCCTGCATCAGGTCGAGGAAGGAAAGTGATGATTTGTTGAAATTATGCTGTTTGGCAATACTTGCAACAAGCAGTAGGTTCGCCTCAACAATCTTCCGTTTCGCTTTTTGGATGATTTCAACAGCGTCGCGTAAGTCTTTCTTCAGTGTTTCAAGACGTTCACACTCTTCAACCGGATCGCCTGATGCCATTGTAACATCCGTCTCAACGTGCTTTTGGTAAACCTTAATTTCCTTTTGAATTTGTTCCAAAAGCGTAGCAACGTGCATTGGACTCCACCAAATTCCGTTCGTGTCCTTCTGTTTGGCACCGCGTCGTCGACCGGTTTTGGGGCGTACCTTCTCTAAGATACAAGATGGCAGCTGATCCAATAACGCCGTTACCTTCTGCTTTCCCTCTTCAAACTTTTGAAACAGTTTAACCTCTTCTTCAGGGGTAAGCAGGGGAGTGCGAGCAATCTCCTGCAGATAAGAAAAAGCTTCATCTCGGTTGCCATCAGCAACATCGCTGCGTCGTCGAAAAGAAGAAATCAGGCTATTCTCTGTTGTATCGTTCGTAATACGGTTTTCTTCATCATCAACTTCATTCGTTCTATCGGTGGGTACTGACAGGAACTCATCGTTTTCTTCAAATTCCAACTCATCCGCTTGCCTATTGTCAGTTCCGTTATGTGTGAATTTACGTTCTTTACTCATTTCTTGTTCATCTCCATTCTACTAAACTCTGTCGAATCTTAAAAAGATCCAAAATATACAAAAAATCCATAAATCTCCTACTATTTATTAGTCACATTTATACAATGCACATGATGTATGAAACGTGATATGTTATAATAAGTATCAGAAAAAATTAAGTTAATCGCCGAGGATCGTACTAGCCTATCGTGTTCAACCGCGCAACATAAGAGATCCTCTTAGCTCGCCACTCAAGCTGCCGATGCCATGGGTATGGTATATTAACATAATTTTATTCAACGACTTACATAATCAATTCATTAACTCGGAGGTCACTATGAATCAACTTACCAAAACCGATGTTCTCAGGCGCCTTCAACAGGGTGAATCATTTATTGGAGAAGACTTGACGGATATCGATCTGTCGGGGGCTTCCACTGATTTAACGGAAGCAAACTTCAACGCCGCTAATCTTTCCAATGCTAACTTTAAAGGCGCAATAATGAAAGGCGTTTTCCTTGTTGGGGCAAATTTAACCAACGCTAACTTTGAAGGCGCAGACCTTGAAGGCGCGTTTCTCAGTGGTGCGGTACTTTCTGGTACAAATTTTCGAGGCGCGAATTTACGCAAGGCTGCAGTTGGTGCGCCAGATTGGGTCGTTTCGGATGCATTTGGCAGCCTAACGAGCTTTGAAAACGCCGACCTCGAAGATGCAACTTTCGGCGAAACTGTGATGAAAGGCGTTATTCTGTTTGGAGCTAACCTCAAGGGTGCCTATTTATACGAAGTAGATCTTTCGGAAGCCGTGTATAAATCTTCAGACCTTGAGGAGGCAGTTACCAAAAAAGCATTTCAAGAATCAATTTGGGACTGAACGCCGAAAATTCTTTCAAAGGGGTATATACTATCACAACTTCCAACACTAATGTCAACCCCTAAATATTAACACAAGATTTATTTGACCAACATTGAGACGTTTTTTTTCCCGATTCAGTTTATAAATAATTTACAAGAATCTTTTGAGCTGCTGCATCAGGATTATCTTAATTCGGCCAAAGACCCGGTTCAGCCTCGAAACTGCATCTGGCACAGTTTCTGATATAGCCCTCCATTTTTTAATAACTCTTGGTGTGTACCGCTTTCAACAATTTCCCCACCATTCAGGACAAGAATTTTGTCCGCATGAACAACAGTCGAAAGCCGATGGGCGATAACGAAGGTTGTTCTGCCTTTCATTAGATTTTCGAGGGAGGCTTGAACAAGCACCTCCGACTGGCTGTCAAGTGCTGAAGTGGCTTCATCAAGCACAAGGATGGGCGGTCCCTTCAAAAGTGCTCGCGCAATCGAGAGGCGTTGCTGCTGCCCGGTGGACAGCTTGGCTCCGGATTCGCCAATCTGTGTTTCATATCCTTTGGACATTTGGATAATGAAGTCGTGTGCGTTTGCTTGTTTTGCAGCTTCAATTGCCCCCTCCCGTGCCGCTGCCGGCGCGCCATAGATGATGTTCTCCATTACCGTTCCATCAAATAGGATGGTATCCTGTGGCACGATAGCGATATGGCGTCTGAGGTCTGCCAACGCTACTTCGGAGGTAGGTATTTCGTCAATCAGAATCTCGCCAGAATCCACCTCGTAGAACCGCGACAGCAGATTGAGTAATGTTGTTTTTCCACTTCCACTCCGACCCACTAACGCAATAACTTCGCCCGGTTTCGCATGAAAACTGATGTGCTTGACGACCGGCTCGTGTTCGTAGCCAAAGGAGACATCCCGAAACTCAACCTCACCACGAACCGACGGTAACTTCAGTTGTTTTTCGGACTTGTATGCCTCTTTTTCAAAGTCAAGAACATAGAAAATTCTTTTAGCAGAAGCGAGGCTTTGTTGCAGGACATTGTTGAAGAGTCCAATGGTTTTAATCGGCTTGAACATCAGGCTTGCCACCGCAATATACCAGATAAACCCGCCAATTTTAAGTTCACCTTGAACAACCTGCCAGCAGCCAAATCCAAACACAGTTGCGACACCGATTGCACTAATCAACTCCACGAGTGGAGGCAACATCGCCGTGAGTCGCACCCGGCGCATAGCGGCACGATACTGCCCCCTGTTTGTAGCAACAAAGCGATTGCGTTCTACCTCCTCCGCAGTAAAACTCTTGATAATCTTGAGCCCGAAGAGTGTTTCTTTCAGTTGCGAGGAGATGTCCGCAGTCTGTTGTTGGATTTCGGAGCTAGTGCTGCGGATACGCCGTCCAAATCGATTAATCAGGTGGGCAAGCAGTGGAAAAACGAGCAGCGCAAGTGTCGTCATCTGCACACTTTGGAACAACATGACTGAGACAAAGACAGGGATGGAAACAGCTGCGCGAATGGTGTTTGCCATCGATCCAATGGCATACTGCCATGTCCGGACATCATCCGTAACACGTGCCATCAAATCCCCTGTCCGATGCGCTTTCAGTAATCCCAAAGGAGCGAAAAGAATTCTTTCGTATAACTCGTTTCGCACTCGGGTAATCAGCTGATACCCAACGCGCGCCATCAAGTAATCGTTACAGTAAGTAAACCCTCCTTTAACCACGACAAGTGTAAGGATGACCACCAACACCCAACCGATAAGTTTGAAGGCATCGCTCGCATCTGTGATAGTAATTTCGAGGCCATCAAGGACCTTTTCAAGATGGAAATATCGGACCTGAATGGGACCATCTTCAAAACGCTGGGTTGCAATTAGCGTGAGTGCCTCGACTGTGTATCCGAAAATGTAACCATAGCCTGCGTCGCAGAGGGAAATTACGAGCGCACAAACTACCGCCAATACAATTGAACTGAGGTGCGGCGATAGATACTTTGCGAAACGTGAGAATGTGGACATTGTTAGCACTTTTCCGCAATCGTTATGAGCCGCCTCGACTCCGTCAGAAACGGGCTATGGTCAAAGTCGCCGTACATCGCACGCACCTTCAAGCCCGCCGACGCTAACAGCCCTTCCAATTCCGTTGGGAAGTAGAACCGAATGCGATTGACCGACTCCTGAACTGCGCTGGTGGAGAGGTCTATCACCGTTCGATAGTCGGAGAGCCGTCCAGATGTCGAATCGTATTCGACTGCCGCAAGTGCTAGCAATGACTCAGACATCCACCACCAGTTGCGTGTTCGATCCAATTGAAGTACTGCATAGGGATTCCAATACTCCAACAAAAATTTCCCGCCCGGCTTGAGAGCTGCCGCAACCGCTGTAATAACCCTTTTATTATCGTTATCTTCAAAAAAACCGAAACTGGTAAAGAGGTTAATGACGGCGTCACAGACTGGCTTTAAAGGGATATGGCGTATATCACCTTCAACGAGATGCACGCGGCTCTGGCTTGAAGATCCGTTCTTCTGTGCTTCCGTTAAAAGGAAACGGGAGCTATCCAAGCCGACAACCTTCATGCCTCTGTCCGCCAAGAGTTGTCCATGCCGTCCCTGACCGCAGCAAAGATCTAAGACAGTCGCCCCTTGCGTAAGCTCAAGTGTTTCACAAATGAATTCGACCTCTTCTGCTGTTTCTGCTGCCGGAGGGAGTTCGGAAAGGAGATAGGTCTGATCCCACATTGTGCATCACATCCTATACTGTCCAAACTGGATGGTTTTTGTCTTGGCTGCCGTTCCCACCTTGCATCGTATTTTCAACTGCTTGGTATTGAAATCTACAGCATTGATTACTCCAATTGACATCGTTGCGCCCGATGCGTCGAGTAACCCGACCAAGCAATGTTCAAAGTATTGGGGAGTTTTGACGACCAAATTCTTCAAACTCAAATGATTTTTCAGTCGTGCTTGGATTAAACTCGGCAGTGCATCTAGCGTGACCAGTGCCAAAGATCGGTGCCCCCATTCCGCGTAAAAAACACGGTCATCGACAAAATTGGAGAGCATTTCCTGTTCTTTGGGGTTCGCCTGCCGCCCGTTGAAGAATGGGGTTCTTTGCCCACGAATCTGATCGAAGGGCAACATCTCCTGAACGCAATCTGAAAAATAGTGCGCGAACCTCGACTCACGGTACTTCCTGCGAAAGTCGTCGCTTTTAGAAGTAACGCTCCTATGCGGCAAGAGGCGATGTGTCTGTATCGTGTCGTTACCCTCAAAAGGAGCGACAATTGCCTCCAACTCGCGTGACCGATGGAGACAAATCAGGTGCGTCGGCTTAACCAACTCGATTTTATGCTGCTTGAGAACAACCGCAGTGTCCCCTTCTATATAGCCTGTGGTATCGACCACAATGAAATCTGCCCCCGTTTTCAAGGCAGCATCAACCATCAAACGTGTCCCTGCCACACATTGCAGCAGGTGCCGTTCTGGTGAGTTCCAGCCTACAAAGTAAAGTGCATCAGGTTCGCCGTCAATCTCTTCAAGGCGTTCCATCGAATCGTTTGGCACAAAGACTTTCAACCCAATTGTTGTTGGCGGTCCAATCTGTGATTGCCCTACATCCGCATCAACGAAGCCAACCCTTAGTCCACTCGTCACACCCCGTTCAATGAGAAAACGGCAGAATGTTGATTTACCGACATCCGTTGCACCAATAACCAGTACAATCTGTTGAGGTTGTACTACTTTTCGGGCAAGGTTTTCCCAATCACGATTCGGTTGGTAGAGATCTGCCATTTACTTTATACGGTTATTGAGTATTAATCCCACAACAACTTTACTGGATATGAAGCTCATACCGGAAAGTGACACCGGCGTTGTCAAGCAATCTATCTAAATTCTCTTTCCCTGTGGAACCTAACACCCTTTCAAGCATAGAGGTTTTGCGCTTTGTGCGAACCACTTTCGGTTTTCCTGAAATACCACCAAGCTCTCCCGCACGATCAATCGCATCGGGCAGGTTACCAAGTTGATCTACCAGCTTATGTCCTAGTGCTTGCTGGCCCGAAAAGATTCGCCCGTCGGCGAGTGCAACAATTTCCTCTCGCGTCAAATGTGCCTGCCGTCCTTCAAAGACGGCATCAATGAACTGATTGTGAACATCATCAAGTGTTGCTTGCAGGAGTTCACGTTCTTCGTCCGTCATATCGCGCACCGGTGAACCTGTATCCTTAAACTTACCACTTTTAACAACCTGTTGCTCTAATCCGATCTTTTCGTAGAGACCTTTCAGTTTTGTAAATTGCATGATGACCCCGATGCTGCCTGTCAAAGTGCCGGGATTTGCAAGAATTTCATCAGCAATAGCGGCGATATAATACCCGCCGGATGCAGCGGTGCTGCCCATCGAAGCGACAATCGGTTTTTCCAATTTTTTCAATTCGCTATAGATTTCTTGAACGGGGGCGACACTCCCGCCGGGCGAGTTAATACGCAGGACGATTGCCTTAATAGCCTGATCGTCACGATACTGATGGATCTGGTCAATAATTGTCTCTGTGCGCGAAATAACCCCAGTGATATCAATGATTGCAACTTTATCCCCAATTGGCGCACTTTGCACCAAGGTCCGACCAACCAACAAGAAGAACAACGCTCCAATACCAATGATTACAATGATGATCAGTTTCTTTCGACGAGTCATAGGCTATCTGATAAACTTTCCACCGTGTGTTTTTTGTTATGTAATTGACCAAACATTACACTTCATCCGCTGGCGTCTCCGCCTCACCAATTAGCATGACTGGTATGCCATCTCGGATTGGGTAACGCCGGTTGCATTGACCGATACAAATCAACTGTTGATTTTCCTGATTATATTCAATATCCCCCTTGCAAGCCGGACATGCGAGGATTTCAAGTAATTCGCTGCTAATTTCTTGTGCCTGTGAACTCAAGGGAATCCCCCATAATTGTGTGACCCTTCATTGGAGTGCTTACAGATCTCTTGCGTTTTGCACTTTACCTGCTATTTACCGTGACACCTTTTATATTTTTTACCACTCCCGCAGGGACATGGAGCGTTGCGTCCTACCTTTGGGAGTCCACCAGCCGCCTGACGGGAAGCAAATTCAGCAGTGTCACTCGCCGATTGCCCATCGAGCGTTCCTGCAATGGCACCGTGCGTGTTCATAGCCTCTCCACGACGGGAAGCCCGCCGAGGTCGATCGCTTTGGAGGGGTGTGGTTTCAATACGTGCTTTGAAGATGTATTCACTGACCTCCTCTTCAATTCGTCGGTGCATCGCTTCAAAGACGCTGAAGGCTTCATTTTTGAAGACAACAATTGGATCTTTGCCAGCGTAGCCACGCAGATAAATTCCCTCTTCGATATAATCGATATTGTACAGATGGTCTTTCCAGTGGTGGTCAATTCGATCAAGCAGAATCAACCGTTCAAGGGTGCGTATCAACTCTGAACCCATCTCGACTTCACGCTGTTCGTAAAGATGGTGCAGCAATTTGAGGAGATATTCCCGCAGTTCGGATCTACTCATGTTCAACGGTTGCTGCAAATCTGTCGCATCAATCGTGAAGGTATTCGGTGCCCAAGCCTTGAAGCCTTCAATGTCACCGTCGTAAACGTTTAGCTGGTCCCCTTCCTTCCTGATAATGTATGTACTCTGATCCTCATCATCGGAGTCATCGGAGACCAACCATTCGCTGCCCTTTTTGGAAGTTGAAACGGTGATGTTTTCGGACAGAGCAAGGCCATTGGTTCTAAGTTCCTGCAACGAATCCGCCGGGATTGGTTCGCTGCTGTCTAACTGATTTTGGAATTCTGGGCGAATACTGGATAATCTTTCATCATTGATATGTTCGGGCAAATGTTCCTCAAGGTAATCATCCAGCACATTCTCAATCATTTCCCAAATTGTTTCTTTGAGGTCGTTCCCTTCCAAAATACTATCGCGCAAACTATAGATGCTTTGACGTTGCGAATTCATCACGTCGTCAAACTTGAGCCGATTCTTCCGCATCTCGAAGAAAACTTGTTCAACCCGCTTTTGTGCTTTTTCAATCGCGTTGGTCACCGCTTTGTGTTCAATCGGTATATCTTCTTCCATGCCCAACCGATCCATGATACTTGATAAGCGTTCAGATCCAAACTTACGCATCAAGTCATCTTCGAGTGAGAGGTAAAAGCGGGAGGATCCCGGGTCCCCTTGACGCCCGGCGCGCCCACGCAATTGGTTATCGATCCGTCGTGCTTCATGCCGTTCTGTCGCAACGATATGCAAGCCACCCGCTTTTAGTACCTGTTCCCGAGTTGTGACGCAAATTGCTTCAGCTTCAGCAAGAGCCTCCTTCCATTCTGCGGAGCCTTCGTCAACAGTGGCTGGGTCTACTTTCTTCTTCAGAAGGGTCTCTTTCGCTAGCCCCTCCGGATTTCCACCGAGCAGGATGTCTACGCCGCGCCCCGCCATATTCGTTGCAATCGTTACGTTGCCGGGGACACCCGCTTGGGCGATGATTGTCGCTTCACGGGCGTGTTCTTTGGCGTTTAGCACTTGGTGTTTGATATCACGCTGTTTTTTGCGGAGCAGCTGACTCAATTTTTCAGAATTTTCGATTGAAATGGTGCCAACAAGCACGGGTCGTCCCTGCTCATGCTGCTCTATGATATCCTCGATAACCGCCCGGTATTTTGCATCCTCTGTCTTATAAATTACGTCCGGGTGATCTAGCCGAATCATCGGCTCGTTCGTGGGAACAACGACGACATCCAAGCCATAGACATGTGCAAATTCGGCAGATTCTGTCTCAGCCGTACCGGTCATACCCGCTAATTTCTCGTACATCCGGAAATAGTTCTGATAAGTGATCGACGCACCGGTTTGGTTTTCCTGCTTAATTCGCACACGCTCTTTGGCTTCAAGGGCTTGATGGAGACCTTCGTTAAACCGCCTGCCCTCCTGCATCCGTCCGGTAAATTCATCGACAATGATGACCTCCCCGCCCTGCACGACATAATCCACGTCACGTTTGTAAAGGATATGTGCAATCAGTGCCTGATTGACGTGGTGCACCAAGTTCATGCTTTCGTGACCGTAGAGATCTTCCACCCCTAGGAGGCGTTCAATCTCTTCCACACCCTCCTCAGTGAGGGCGACAGTGCCGCGTTTGCTGCTTTTTTCGTCGCGTTCATAATGTCTTTCATTTTGTAATCGTCGTACCGCAGTGTCAATTTTTTTATACAGTTCGACCGGCTCCCCTTGGGGTTCAGCGATAATTAACGGGGTCCGCGCTTCATCGATCAGGATACTATCGACTTCATCAACGATAGCGTAATGATGACCACGCTGCACCTTTTCCTCGAGCATCTGCCCTTTATTGTCCCATAGATAATCGAAGCCGAATTCACTGTGCACGCCGTAAGTAATGTCCGATTTATATCCGAGTGCTTTCAAATTATGGGGCAATCCACTGTATGTTAAACCCACACTCAATCCGAGGAAGGTGTAGATCTTTCCCATCCATTCCGCATCACGCTTGGCGAGATAATCATTGACAGTTACAACGTGGGCACCCTTGCCCGCCAAAGCGTTCAGATAAACGGCGAGCGTCGAGGTCAGCGTCTTACCCTCGCCCGTTTTCATTTCGGCGATCTTACCTTGATGGAACACAACCCCGCCCATGAGTTGAACGTCGTAATGGCGTTGGTTCAAGGTACGCACCCCTACTTCACGCACAGCGGCGAACGCTTCGGGCAAGAGCGCGTCGAGGGATTCACCGGCGTCCAACCTTTCTCGAAATTGCGGTGTCTTTGATTGGAGGGCAGCATCGGATAAACGTTGCATCTCCGGCTCCAATTGATTGATTCTGTCCACAATCGGTTGGAGCAACTTCATATCCCGGTCCTGTTTACTGCCGAAAACCTTGGTCAAAACTTTTTGAAGCATGAAACATCATCACCCTTTACAGTTTACAAATTTTCAACTATTATCTAACTCTACTTATCGTTTGACGTTTAACACACGATTTAGTTACATTTCACTCAGTTTTTTCTTCAGTCTCAGTTGTATCAGGGTTCAAAGCAGCCTCAGAAGGTGATGCTACCGGAGCAATCGGGTCTGAAACCTCTGCTTCATCCTCAACTTCTAATAAATTCTCCCCGTCAACCCGTCTTCTCAGCATCGTATAGATGAGGGTATTACCTGCCGAAGCAATCGAATAGAGGTAAGCAATAACCAAACCCGCGATAAATAACAGAGACAACGTCATAAAAATCGCGGCGATATTAAGCGTAATTGGCAAATTGGTGGGTTCGGGACCAATATCAAATACTTTGAAATGCTCCATGTATGGTAACGCAGCAAGTTTATCAATTGAGCCACCAAGCCACCGATCGGTCTGCCACATAATGTGCTGCATATCCGTAGGGATCAGAAAGTGGATTGGCAGCATCGCTAACGCAAACCCAATCAAGCAAAAAATCGCCCAAATCGGGGTGCAAATTACCTTCACGCTAAACAGAAGGGCTTCGTAGATAAAAACCCGCCACGGTTGATTCCAAACCATCGTGAGGTGCTGATACGCCGTTTCAAAAGCATCTGAATCCGCAGCCGCAACCACGGAGGGCGCGAAAAACAGACTTATCCCCAAGCCAACGAGGAGATAACTCATCAGCAATCCGATAAAGAAAGCAAAAGGGGTCAAGACCGATGCAAACATCAGGATAACCCGACCCACCGTTGGAATCTTGCCCAGCAAACCGACAAAAATCGGTATTAAAGCCAAAATTACGAGAATGACAACTAAGCCCACAAGCGTCCCGAAAACCGATTTCCAATGTTTCCGGACGAAGCTCCAAGACGCTTTCATAGAAAAGAAATGGTCGCCCCGCAGTTGCTCGATTGTAATTTTCGAGACCATTGTGCTTGTTAAGAAAAAGAACACGAACAGGATGAATGTGCCGAACCACATCGCACCAATTGTAATGTCTTCAAAAGCATAATCGACAAGGGGGCAAACGGGCAGGAGTGCATAGGTATCCCAAAATTGCTTGACTCCATTGCCGCCTGCGATGAACAAGCTCGCATATACCAATATTTCATAGATGAGATAAGCGAGGACAAGCCCGAAAAGATGAACTAAAATCTTCTTTACATCGAAACCGTAACGCCCCGCTCCGAAAATATCTCGAAAATCAAAATGCAATTCAACCATTTTTTCACCCAGTTGTCGGACAATTTCCCAACAAATTATAACACGGTATCAGCCAACTGTACATCCAACTTTAATCGTCCAAAACTTCGATATATGGTGCATCAACATATAATACATCAACTGCGATCTGCTGTCAACAACAGAAATCTTGGAATTTTAACTTGACTTTGCTCGGCAATCTCAATACAATGCCATCGGGATATAGGCTAGGAGTTACGCACTTCAGTTTGTAGTTGCCCGATTCATCGGGCATTGAGATGAATCGCCGAACTGCAACTGATTCTCCCCCGCTTGTCCGAGAGGATCCCGTGACCGGGGCGGAGGAGTTAGAGGGGGTCGGAACGGAGACTCTGAGCGTTCAACTGCGTAAGTCCTAACAGGCATTAAAACAACTCAGTTTTTAGGGAGATTATAAAATGGCAAGCACAAAACTAACCGATGCAGAAATCAGTGCTCAACTTGAGGGAATATCGAGTTGGACAGTCGAAAATGAAAAGCTGCACAAGGAGTTTCAGTTCGACTCGTTTGTAGAAGCCTTCGGTTTTATGGCGAGCGTTGCCCTGATTGCAGAATCAATGAATCATCACCCCGAATGGTTTAACGTCTATAATCGCGTAACAGTTGATCTCGCAACACACGACGCCGGAGGAATTAGCGCGCTGGATTTTGAATTGGCGAAGAAAATCGATGCCCTTTCGTAAAACCCAATGCGTAAGGATTTTGATTGTTGACTGGCTGATTACATTTATATTTCGAATATTGGGCGTAATTATCCGTTGGCTTCCCAAGCGGTATGCCATGGTGCTGGGGAGTGGTCTTGGACATCTCCTCTATATTGCCCTAAGGAAGCGTCGTCGAATTGCCTTAGAAAATCTGCAAGTTGCGTTCGGTGATGAGATGTCCGCCGATGAGCGAGCAAAGATTTGCCGCAGCAACTTCCAACAGATAGGGAAAACCGCAATCGAATTTCTCCGTTTTCCCACACTAACTTTCGACAATATCTGGGACGAAGTAACCGTTGAGGGGAAAGAACACTTGATACAGGCATTGAGTCAGGGTAAAGGTGCCATTGTGTTTCTGCCCCATTTTGGGAATTGGGAACTTCTTGCGTTGGTCTATGGGGCACTCATCCCGGACCGAGCGAAGGCAATTGCGTTTCCGCTCAAAAACAGATACCTCAACGCGCTTGTCTCTCAATATCGAGAGCGTCTGAGTTTAAAGTTAATCACTCGGAGGCAAGCAGTTAGGGAAACCCTTCGCGCGCTTAGGGAGAATTTCGCTATCGGGTTTTTTGCAGATCAGAATGCAGGGCGGGAGGGGGTTTTTGTCGATTTTTTTGGGAAACCGGCTTCCGCTGTCCGCGGGCCTGCGACGTTCGCTCTCAAGACGGGTGCACCGCTGCTCTTGTCTATGGATATCCGTCAGCCTGATGACCGGCATCATGTAATTATCACACCGGAGATTGACCTAGAGATATCCGACGATCTTGAACAGGACGTACAAACTAATACTGCGCGTATCCTGAAAATCCTTGAGGCATATATCCGGCAACATCCGGATCAATGGCTCTGGACGCACAATCGGTGGAAAACGCAACCAGATCCGAGATGGCAGATGAAGCGGCAAATCCGGAAGGGATAGGCGAAACATGGCGCATAAATTGTCCTGCTTCATGCTGTCGCAATTAGAAGTACCCCAATAACCATCACCGCTGCTGCCGCAAATCGCAATTTCGTTTGTGACTCCTTCAGCAGATATGCACCTAGCAATACAGCAAAAATCACAGAACTCTGACGGAGCGCGACGACGTAACTGACACTTTCAGTCATATAGACATAAAGAATGAGCATATAAGACAGCATTGAAAGCACTCCGGTCGCGATAATCTGCTTCCATTCTCGACGCCCAATATCCGCAACTTCTTGTAGTGAAGAGAAAAGCAGGATATAGCCGCCATACAATATCATCGTAATCATGCTTTCCGCCAAAAAATAGCTTACGGGTTGCCAAGGGTGTTGTTGGGTTGAATGTGCATAAAATTCCGCCATTCCAGCCTTGTCAATCAGCGAGTATGCGACCACCGTGCCGAGCGTCGAAAACGCCCAAACGGAATCCGGTCGTCTGAGATACCGGAGCAGCTCCTTGAATGTCAGTCCACCCGCCCGCTGTTGAAGTAGATAGATCGAGAATACAATTAAAAAAATACCAATCAATCCCTGTACCGAAAGCCGCTCATCTAAGAATAGGAAGGCAAAAAAGGGGATGAATCCGGGGGCGGATCGAGCAATCGGATAGACATAAGAGATTTCACCAGACATGTAGGCGCGGCTCAAGCATACCCAGTAGAAAAAATGGATGACACCCGACCCAGCGATATAGCCCCAAACCGATTTTGGGGCGATTGGCAGTTGCAGCGCAAAGGCAAGTGCCGCCACACCCATTGTAAAGACCCCGATCCAGAAGAAGAACAGTTGCGGCGAGCGGCTTGCTTTGCCGTAGTAGTTCCACAATGCGTGGAAGAAGGCGGACAATAAAACAAAAACGATGGAAAGTGGGGTCTGCACGGTCTCTGTAGAACCTCCGACACGTTCTACTTTCTCCTCCATAGATTCTCAGATATGCTCGTCGAACACGAAATATAAACAAGTATATCACATCTCAATTTAGTTTTGACAGCACCATCCGCTTGTGATATAATGAAAGTTGTAAAGAAAGCGAATTCCCATCACCAATACAATCTGAGATTGCTATATTCGATTGAACAAATGAGGTGAATTGCATTGAAATCCACAAGTCAAATTATCGAAGAAGTTAAAAAAGAGATTCCAGAGGTTTCTGTTGAAGAAGCTCAGAAAGAGAAAACGGAAAGCGGAGATGATGTTGTGCTGCTCGATGTCCGAGATGAAGATGAATATCGAGCGGGATATATCCCTGATGCGGTTCATGTAACGCGGGGAATGCTTGAATTCTCGATTGAAGATGAAGTGCCAGATCGGGACAAGAGAGTGATTGTCTATTGCGCTGCGGGAATGAGATCTTTGCTAGCCGCCAAGTCTCTAAGAGAGCTAGGATACATAGATTCCGTATCCATGGCGGGTGGATATCGAGACTGGTCAGCGGCAGGACTCCCAACAGCCAGAGATAAGCAGATGACACCGGATCAGTTGGAGCGTTACAGCCGCCACTTCATGTTGACCGAAGTCGGCGAAAGAGGACAGTCAAAGCTACTTGACGCTAAGGTGCTACTCGTCGGAGCGGGTGGCTTGGGTTCACCGGCAGGACTATACCTTGCAGCGACAGGCGTTGGTACGCTCGGTGTGGTTGATTCAGATGTCGTCGAGTTAAGCAACTTGCAGCGACAAATTCTCCACCGCACGGAAACTGTTGGCAAGTCCAAGGCAGAATCTGCAGCTGAAACGATGAGTTTCCTGAACCCTGATGTCAATGTTGTTCCCTACAATATGCGACTGTCAGAAGATAACATCATCGATCTCTTTAATGAGTACGACTTGGTCGTTGACGGCTCCGATAATTTCGCAACGCGCTATCTAGTCAATGATGCCGCAGTGTTGACAAACACACCCATTGTACACGGCAGTATTTTCCAATTTGAAGGGCAAGCAACTGTCCTCAAGCCACACGATGGACCGTGCTATCGGTGCATGTATCCAACTCCGCCGCCGCCCGGCACGGTGCCTGGCTGAAACGAGGCTGGCGTCCTGGGCGTGCTCCCAGGCACAATTGGTCTTGTGATGGCGACTGAAGCCGTCAAACTATTGCTCGACCTTGGCGAACCACTCATCGGTCGCTTAGTGATGTATGACGCACTCAGCATGAAGTTCCGTGAGTTGAAGGTGAATCGGGATGAGAACTGCCCGATCTGCGGCGAAGAACCGACGATTACTGAGTTAATCAGTGATTACGTTGAGTTTTGTGAAATGGATCATTCCGAACCGCTTGCGGCTGCTGCCGACTAAAAAACTCGATAGTAAAACGTAAAGCGTCTTGGGTGTTACGTTTTACGCTTTGCAAACCCTTTATCTGAAAGGATCTAATTTATGCTTCCTTGCCCAGGTTGTAATAATCCACTTACACAATTCCCGATCGAACGATCGGACATGGATCTGATGAGTTGTGATGGCTGCCAAGGTGTTTTTCTCAATCGTCCCGGTAGTGAACTAGAAAACGTAGATAATGCAACATTTGATGATCTCGTTGAAGCCTATGGCACCGAATATCCAATTGATGTGGATCCAAGTACCGTTACTCTGCCAGAGGCAGTAGAAGAAGCCCTTGAATAGAAAATATCGCTGTCTTGTGGCGTTGATAGCCTAAGTTAATCAACCTTGCGAAGGTATAGAACCTTCGCAAGGTTCTATACGAATAATTCCCCAAATAAACCTACAATGGGTCAATCCCCTCGGATTAAATGCCTGCCTCCTCCGCGATGAATCCCATTTCCAATTTTGCCCAATCTCTTCGAGAATATCCTAGTATTCAAGGAACCATTCTCTGTTTTCCCGCCCCGTCCCAGTTAATAGACTTTTTTCTGATTCCTATTAGATTTACTTCAGTTTATAGCTTTGTGCAGCGCAGCACTTATGGCGGTGTGTACTGGGCTTTTGCACTACAAAACCATCATTAATTGATTCAATCGCTAGACCATAGCGAGTCAAGCGAACAAAGGCACCTGTCACGCCTTACATCCTCGAAATAAGTAGAGAGTTCAAACGACTTGTCGGCGATTTAGGAAGTACGGATGACCATTCTTGAAGCGATTGTCCTTGGTGTTTTACAAGGCGTAACAGAGTTCTTACCAGTGAGCAGTTCTGGGCATTTAGTCTTGGTGCAGCATTTCTTAGGGATAAAGGAATCACAGGTCTTTTTCGATGTCATGCTCCATTTTGGGACCTTGGGAGCTGTCATCATCGTTTATTATCAGTTAATCGGGTCTTTGGTGCGGACCGGTTTTGCCACGCTTTTTCAGGCAGATTTCTACCGACACCCTCGGCTTACAATCAGCAATAGTCCTAATCTCAGGTTGATCTGGTTTCTTTTGCTTGGCTCGATTCCTACCGGGCTAATCGCGCTGTTGTTCAAAGATTCATTTGAGGCGATCTTTGGCAAACCGATGGTTGTTGCCGGTATGTTAATTATCACGGGTCTAATCTTGCAACTGTCACGTCTCGGACAGAGGCGACGACAAACTGAAACTCCTTTACGGGCGTGGCATACGCCACTCGTTGGGATTGTCCAAGGGCTTGCCATCATCCCCGGAATTTCCAGATCTGGGTCAACGATTTCTATTTCACTGTTGTTGGGTCTGTCTCCGCAGGTTGCAGCGCAATACTCTTTTCTGCTTTCCATTCCTGCAATCTTGGGTGCTGTTATCCTCAAGCTCAAAGATGTGGGGGAAATTACAATTGCCCCAACCGTTATCGTCGCTGGAATATTGACTTCATTCATTGTCGGTTACATCGCGTTACGTTTTCTGCTCGCGATGCTCAATCGCGGAAAATTTTCTATTTTTTCTTACTATTGCTTTGCGTTGGGGATAGTTGCAGCGGTGTCAATTTGGCTAGGGGCGTAGCCTAAACGTAGCAAAGTCGATATACAGAGCTACCTTGCAAGGAATCAACATTATGCAAAAAAAATTGATTAAAACTTTCATCTGTAGCGTCACACTCATCTTTCTGTCCGTCGCACCAAGTGTTGCGAAAACAAAAAGGATTGGACTCATTTACGATACAGGTGGTCGTGGAGATCTTTCGTTCTGTGATGCTTCCTACGCCGGTGCCAAAAAAGCGACAGATCAGTGGAAACTTGACCTCAAAGAGATTACGCCCGGACAGAGCACCGACATTGAGTTTGCGTTGAGGCAGTTAGCTCGATTGAAATATGACCTCATCATTGGGGTCGGTTTTCTCTTCCAAGAACCGATAGAGCGCGTAGCATCCGAATTCCCAACCGTCAAGTTTGCAATTATTGATGCGGAAGCCAAACGAGAAAATGTCGCCTCGCTAATTTTCAAGGCGCATGAAGGAACCTACCTTGTGGGGGCAATCGCTGCACTAAAAACGGAGACAAATCGGATTGGGTTCATAGGTGGGATGAACGTCCCACTTTTGCACGTTTTTGAAGCAGGCTATTACGCCGGGGCAAAAGCTATCAATCCGACGATTGAAGTTCTCATTGACTATGCCGGTGTCACACCGAAAGCCTTCAGTGACCCCGCCAAGGGAAAGGAGCTTGCACTGGCGCAGTATAACAAAGGTGCTGACGTAATCCTCGCGGCGGCGGGGGCAACGGGCTTAGGAATACTCGAAGCCGCGAAAGAAAAGCAGAAGCAGCTCATCTGGGTGGATGCGAACGGTAACCACCTCGCACCGGGACTTGTCCTGACGAGCATGATCAAAGGAGTCGAACTCGCAGTCTACCAAACAATTCAAGCCATCGTTGAGGACAATTTCACCGGTGGAATAAAATTATACGGTCTCAAGGAAGGGGGAATCGAATATATCGTTGATGCCAACAATCAAGGGGTATTATCACCGGAAATCCTGAAGCGTGTTGAAGCACTCAAAAAGCAAATTATTGACGGAGAGATTGTTCCCCCATCGGACAGAGAATAGTTAGACATCGGTATAACACAAAACATGGAGTATAATATGAACGAACGTGAAAAATTCCTCTTCGATCTGCGGGGTTACCTCCGGGTCGAAAACTTCCTGACTCCCGAAGAGGTCCAGGTGCTCAACGAAGCGGTTGACGCCAACCATGACAAATACATAGAGGACAGCAAAATGTACGGTCTTGGCATGGATGGTGAGTACAATCGCCGATCTATGACAGGTATGCTGACTTGGGAACAACCTTGGTGCCAACCGTTCCGAGATCTGATAGCCCACCGAAAACTCATTCCCTACCTCAATGCCCTTTTTGGTCGCGGATGGAGGATGGACCATGAGCCTTTTTTGCTAGTCTCTAGGAAAGGTACCGGTGGACACGGATTACACGGTGCGACCAGTAGACATTTCGACGGTACGCAGTATTATACCTATGCGAATGGCGAGATGCGCGTCGGTCTAATTGTCTGCCAGCTCCAGTTGGCTGATATCAATCCCGGAGATGGCGGAATCGCTGTTATTCCGGGCAGCCATAAAGCTAACTTCCTCTGCCCCGAAGATATCATGCTTTACGACGTCAACCAAGAAGCGGTGTATAATGTGGAAAGCAAAGCGGGAGATCTCGTAATCTTCATGGAAGCCACCATCCACGGTGCCCTGCCTTGGCAAGGTAATCATGAGAGGCGTTCCCTACTCTACCGCTATTGCCCAAAGTCTATGCACACAAGCGGCGGCATCTATCAAACCAGCATGCCGACATGGGTTGACGAGTTGACAGAAGCGCAGCAGGCGGCACTTGAACCACCTTATATCTACAACCGGCCCCTTATTGAGAACGACGGGGCTACGCTAGTACAACCTAGTCAAGAGCCGGAACCTCACAGACCGCGCGGCAAAGCCGAAATGAACGCGGAATAGAAGAAAATTGACCACAGCGAATTCTTCAACGGATCGGAGAAGTGATTTTATGAAAGAAACGATGCCAGCCTCTCCTTCTACACTCCAACCTTCTCAGTCGCGAATTACCCTACGCGCTGTGATATTGGGTTGCATTCTTATGCCGATTAATGCCTACTGGATCGGAATGGAAGAGATGCTCTGGCACGGATTTCATTTCTCGGCAACCTCTATCCCGATGAATGTCATTTTCATCATTTTCGTGTTGGCACTCTTGAACTACATTGCCCAACGATTCTTTCCGGCATATGCGTTGAGCCAAGCTGAACTCCTCGTCATCTATATCATGCTGGCATGTGTTACCGCGGTGGTTGCCCACGATAACATGGTCGGTCTCATGGGACCCCTCTGCCACGCTTTCTGGTTTGCTACTCCCGAAAACGAATGGAAACAGATTCTCCAGCCTTACCTTCCGAATTGGCTCGTCATGAGTAACATAACCGTTGCCCGTCCTTTTTATGAGGGAGGGGCTAACTTCTTCACCGAAGGCTATCTGCGCTACTGGATCGTTCCTATCGTGAGTTGGACAGTCATCTCCTCCCTGATCTTTGCTCTCGTCGCTTTTGTAAATGTCCTGCTCCGACGCCAATGGATTGAGCATGAAAAACTACCATATCCAATTACCCAATTGCCGCTTGATATGACTGCACCCGGCATGGAGCTCTTCCGAAACCGCGGTATGTGGTTGGGGTTCTCTATCGCAGCGGGTATCGAAATTATCAACGGAATCAATTTCCTTTATCCGTCTTTCCCGATGATACCGATTCGCGAGGAGAGTGCGGATATCTCGCGGTGGCTTAACGAGGAACCGTGGAATGCGATTGGAGGGACCTTCTTTCACCTGCGCCTGTTTTTTATCGGCTTGTGCTTTCTTTTGCCACTGGATGTGAGTTTTTCGACAGCGTTTTTCTACTGGGTTCGCAAAGCGCAATACATTGGGGGAAGGGCGGCTGGATGGTATACAATCCCTTACTATCCTTTCCAACCGAACCAAGCAATGGGCGCAGCACTTGCGGTTGTTGTGATGGCAATGTGGGCAGGCAGGCAACATTTTCGAGAGGTTGGTAAACGGATCATCGGTATGAGCACATCTATCAACGATTCGACAGAACCGATGCGCTATCGGTCGGCAGCCTTAGGGGTTGTAATCTGTCTCGTCTTGCTCTATCTAATCTGCAATCAAGCAGGGATGTCGATGTGGGTATTCGTGCTATTTTTTGGGTTGTACCTAATGATTACAGCGGCTGTGACTCGCGTCCGCGCTGAACTTGGACCACCCGCCCACGACATGGCTGGCGTCAATCCACAGACCGCCTTGACGACGGTGTTTGGGATACGTCCATTCGGGCGTGGTAATTTGGTTATATTCTCACTTTTTTCGTGGTTTAACAGCCAGAACCGCAGCCAACCTATGCCGCATCAACTTGAAGGCTTTAAGCTGGCGCAACGCACCGGAATGGATCATCGCAAACTGTTGTGGGTGATGCTCTTTTCGATTGTGATAGGTGTTTTCTCGGCGTTTCTGATGTACCTTTATGTTTTGTATACGCATGGAGGCAGCAAGGCGGGAATGATTTTGGGACCTGGCTGGGGAACCTACAACCGACTGGCTGGTTGGCTACAGTTTCCACGACCGACAGATGTTTTCGGATCGGCGGTCATCGGTCTGTCATTTCTATTTACGATGTTTCTCGGTATCATGCGACTCCAGTTTATCTGGTGGCCCTTCCATCCAGTTGGCTATGTAATAGGCATCAACGGTGGGACGCTGGATCAATTCTGGCTTGTGTTAATCCTCTCTTCAATCGCCAAGTTTGTGATACTCAAATATGGCGGAGCGCGTCTGTACCGACGTGTATTGCCCTTCTTCCTAGGGCTAGTTTTGGGTGATGTAGTAAGTGGCAGCTATTGGGCTATCTTAGGCGTAATTTTAGAGACACCGATGTATGTTGTGTGGTTCTGGACAGTACAATGATCTCACGGCGTTTGCCCGATCAATAACCCTGCGTCTCGGCACCTTGTTTACCGCCAAACGGTAGATCACGGAACCCCGGTTGGCTAGTGTCGAAACATATCGAATCAGAAAAAACTTGAACTTACGATCCAGTTGGATGTACAATATTGGGATGGAAGCGGATTTGAGTCGTCCTGAAACGACTTGAGCCACTAGATTCTACCCCCTAAGAGTGTATATTTTCAGCTACCTGATTGAGCGTTGATTAGATAGATTCTTAGCTTGCGAATGGATTCGCAGGCTTTTTCAATCGCTTTATGCGAAAGGAATTACATTATGCTAACTCAGCAACAGATCGACTTCTACCATGAGAGTGGTTACATCGGTGTTGAAAGTGTGCTTTCGGAGCAAGATATCATCGACCTTCGTCGTGTGACAGATGAATTTGTCGAAAAATCCCGTGAAGTCACCGAACATACTGACGTTTTTGATCTTGAACCCGGTCATTCCTCAGAATCTCCCCGCGTACGCCGAATCAAAAATCCAGCAGCCCAACACATTGTCTATGATCAGGTGCGAACTTACGAACCCATTATTGACATCGTTGAGCAGTTAGTTGGTCCCGGCGTCCGCTCTATGGGCAGCAAACTGAATATGAAATACCCCGATTTTGGAAGCCCTGTTGAATGGCACCAAGATTGGGCGTTCTATCCCCATACGAACGATGATGTGTTGGCAGTCGGTGTTGCTATTGACGATATGTCAATGGAGAATGGCGGACTAATGGTCATCCCCGGCTCTCACAAAGGACCAATCTACGACCATCATCAGAACGGCCGTTTCGCCGGTGCAGTCACTGACCCTAATTTCACGTCGGATGGTGCCGTTCCGATCACAGTCAAAGCCGGAGGCATTTCGATTCATCATGTCCGCACCTTGCATGGCTCTGCGCCCAACTCCTCCAGCCAGCCACGCCGGTTACTGCTCGCCGCCTATACCGCGGCTGATGCCTGGCCCCTGAGCGGAGACTGGGATGCCTTAAATGCCAATATCCTGCGTGGCGAACTCACAAATCAGGTACGTATGGTCGAGGCTCCGGTTCGCATGTCACTTCCCCGTGCAGAGCGCGGCGGTTCAATCTACGAAACTCAGACCGTTCTGAAAAAACCACTCTACGGTCAGAAAACCAAGTAAATCTCCAGCCGACGTGAAGGAGTGACGGGTGATAAGTGAGTCGCCCGTCACTCCTCACCTCTCACCAAATTCTTAGCAGTGGAAGCCCCGTCCTTTAGGGCGGGGTAACTGACAAGGCACGTTTGATGTAGCTGCTATCACAGTATACCCCAAATATTTAGTGATAGCATAACAACAACAGGAGGCACCCCATCATCCGTGCACCACACACCAAGTCATCCAACCAAACCGAATCTAACCGCACAGATTTGCAAGCTGCTTTTCATCGGTCTCGTAGTTCTGCCGATCAACAGCCTCTGGGTTGTTGACACTGGCATCACAGGACATGGCGTGAACTTCACGCGGGTGTCGCTATTCATGAACGCGATCTTCCTCATCTTCGTTTTGAGTCTAATCAATCCGTGGCTCAAACGTTATGTTCCGAGGTTCGCGCTGGATTCGAGCGACATGGTGCTGATCTACGTGATGCTGTGCGTCTCCTCTGCCATCGCGGGTCACGACATGATCCAGCGACTGTTCCCGCTCATCGGACACGCATTCTATTTCGCTGCACCTGAGAATGAGTGGCAGGAGCTTTTCCATCGCTATGTACCACATTGGCTCGTCGTCACAGACAAATCGGTATTGGCTGGCTATTACAAAGACCGCGGCACATTTTATGATAACACCTTTTACGTTGCCGAATACTTCAATGCGTGGCTAGTACCGTGCCTCGCATGGTGTACCGTTATTATCGCGCTGTTGATTTGTATGTTGGGCATTAACCTCCTAGTGCGCAAACACTGGACAGTCCATGAACGCCTTACCTATCCCCTCGCCCAAATACCGTTAGATATTATCAACAACGGTCCTCGCCTATTCAAAACACGCCTAATCTGGACTGGGTTTGCTATTTCCGTGGCATTCAACGTTATCAATGGCATTCACACCCTATTCCCCGTCGCGCCAAGTATCTTCTACGGACGCTATCTGTTGAGCCAGTATTTCACCACGAAGCCATGGAACGCACTCGGTTGGATCCCAATCGAGTTTCACCCATTTGCAATCGGGCTGGCGTTCTTTATGCCACTGGATCTCTCTTTCTCCTGCTGGTTTTTCTACTGGTTTTGGCGGCTAGAGCGAGTGGTGGGAACAGTCTTCTCCGGCGGCAGCATGCTGGCCGGATTTCCCTTTACATGGGAGCAATCCATCGGCACTTGCGCAGCAATTTTACTTATGACATTGTGGGGGCTGCGATCTACCGGACGGGAAATTCTACGGAGTTTTTTTAGAATGCCCTCCACTGCCCAAAGCACCGGAGATCAACTACGCGAGATTCTGGACAATCGGGCGGAGATGCGACGCTATCGCTGGGCAGTTTTTAGCATTTTCGCGAGCGTGAGCTATCTCATCGGGTTCTGCTACGTTGCGGGGATGTCCGTGTGGGTTTCAGGGGTCTTTTTCCTAATCTTCTTTGGGCTTTCAACGGTTGTGACACGCATCCGCGTCGAAGCAGGCTACCCGATGCACGATTTTGCGTTCCGTCCTGAAGACATTGTTGTGACAGGATTCGGCACACAAGCGGTTGGGCCCACGAGCCTCACACTATTTTCCTATCTCCACTTTTTCACTTACGCCCATCGTAGCAATCCACAGCCACATCAATTGGAAGCATTTCGGCTGGCGGATCGGATGAATCTCTCCATAAACGGGATGCTGATCGCAGGTATCCTGATTGCCACAGTAGTTGGATCTATTGCCGCTTGTTGGGCTTACCTACATACCGCCTATCAATACCAAGGGAGTACGTGGCCCGGTTGGCCCATCTTTAACCGTTTACAAAACTGGTTAAGCTATCCACGGGGGACGGATGTCAAATCGCTCGTCTTTATGGGTGGGGGATTCGGTATCGGGTTGGGGTTTCTGATTATGCGTCGGCTTTTTATCTGGTGGCCCTTTCATCCGGCGGGATACGTGATTGGTGGGACATGGTCGCTCAGCCTCTTATGGTTTTCAATTTTCCTTAGCTGGTTGGCAAAATTAATCATCCTTCGGTTCGGTGGGCTCAAGCTGTATCGACAGGCGAGCGCGTTTTTTATCGGTCTCGTTTTGGGCGAGTTTGTAACTGCAAGTTTCTGGGGTGTGATTGGGACAATTTTGGGGCAAGCAACCTATCGATTCATCTGAAGTAATTGAGGCAGGTAAAAATGTGTCACAGTGGGCTTGACTTCATAATGTTTGAACCAGGACCCCGGATTTTTTGCAGCTTGATTTGACAACAATCATCTGTCAGCAATAATCCACCCACCATCTATAAGTTCAGTAGTTGCACAACTAGGTCCACCATCTTTATCTGTTCCCATATATCTCGCCATAAGCACCTTACTCGGATCTTCAGATACCTCTTTTACCATATCCCAAGTCACCTCTTCTTGGCGGAGAGATTTGGGATAGCCCGTTGAAATCCAGATTTTCGCCCTTCTGCTCAATTCACAATCCGGTTGACCCGCCAACTCGCCGATATTGACATAGAAGAACCGTTTCGAGGGAGTTCCTTGTGCAAACGCTCCCGTAAAGTTGGGAACACCCGTGTTGCGCTGCGGTTTCACAACTGCGCCAAAATCAAACGTAATATCTTCCCCCGTAGATTGGGTAACCGAAACCAAGTTCCCGTTATTTTCTAAAGCGAAATTGACCCCGACTGGAGGACTCACAACAATGATGCGCATTGGGATTTTGTATTCCATAATTTTATCCTCGCATTTCCTCCGGAGTTTACAACTGAGTTGATGTCATATCAGCGAATCGCCGCGCCCGTTGCCCTAAGTGGATATACAGGTCGATCCGCAATGGGTAGGTGAACGATGCAAGCCATCACACCTAGGATAATCGCAATTATCCATACGGGCGTGTACCCCCCTGTTGCGTCATAAATTCTGCCGCCGAGCCAAACCCCAAGAAAACTTCCTATTTGGTGGCTGAAAAATACAATGCCGTACAGCGTGGATAAGTAACGAGGACCGAAAATTTGCGCCACCGTGCCACTCGTCAACGGTACGGTAGCCAGCCATAAAAAACCGATTGCAGCACCAAAAACCATCGCCGTGGTTTCCGTTACCGGAAAGAGGAGAAACAGGCTGATAATGATCGAGCGACCAAGGTAAAGACCACTCAGCAGGTATTTCTTACGATAATGATCACCTAGGTAGCCAAATAGCATAGAACCAAACAGATTAAACAACCCCACCAGCGAGAGCGCAGTTGCCCCGGCTGTACCTGATAATCCGTTATCAGTGAGGTAGGCGGGTAAGTGGGAAGCAACAAATGAAACGTGGAAGCCGCAGACAAAAAAGCCGATAGTCAGCAGCCAATATCCCGAATGCTGGCTTGCCTTAGCCAGCACCTGAGTGAGCGAATCGGAAGGCTCCGCTGTGAGCTCGCTCCCTGCAATCTGTTGCTTTCGAGTTGGGTATCCCACTGCCAGTAAGGCAATTAAGCCCACAAACCCCGCAAAAACTACAAAAGTGGTTCGCCAACCATGGGCATTCAATATGCGCTGTGCTACTGGCACGACAACAAACATCCCAACCGAGCCGGCGGCTGTGATAAAGCCAAATGTTCTGCTGCGCCGTTCAGGTGGAACTACCTGCACAACCGCACCCAATACAACGACATACGACACACAACTCAAAGACACCCCGGATAACAAACCGAAACCGAGCATCAAACCGGTCCAATGTGTTGTAATTGACATCAGATACATTGATACAGCGAATAGCAATCCACCGCCTATCGCCACCCAGCGCGAACCGTAACGATCTGACAGCATGCCCGCAAACGGCAGACCGCCAATGATGCTTTGGATGGCTATGGCTAAACTGAATAGTTCTCGCCCAATACCAAGCTCATCGGTAACCGGTTGCAGATAAATACCAAACGTCTGCCGTGTTCCCATGCTAATGAGAATAATGAGAATACTATATCCTACAACGTGGTTTTTACGCTGGGTCACTAACTACCTTTCGTTTGCTTTCCCCGATAATCTACCTCAGAAGTCTCATCGTTTAATGACCTGTTTTGATATCACCCCAGGTGGTTGTCAATTTGTCTTGTGGCTCGACCGACAGGAATACATCTTGTTCAAGCAACTTTACTTCCTTTTCAGTTAAGGGACGATCGAAAAGTGCAAACTCATCCATCGCAAAATAGGCGGCTCGGGTCCGTGTGCCGCCGATACGGAGCCGCCCTTCACCCTGAGGGATTTTTTTTTGCACGTCAAATCTCCCTTCCTCCTCGCCGTCAATGTAAATAATCAGGTCTGCCCCCTTTTTGACGCCGGCGATGTGATACCATTTCTTCAACTCAAACTGCGATCCTTCACCGTCTGGACCGAGTCCATCAATTCCGCCCTGCTCACCAACCTCATAGAAGAGGGCAAAACTATTTCCGCTAATCTGGATGGATGGCGATTTTGAAAAGCCTGCGTTGAGTGCTTGCGCTTCATCAGCGTTTTTCTTGAGGATCGATCGCGCGCGACCTTGATGAAACCCCTCGAAGAAATAGATCCAAAAGACGACGGTGTGATCTTGATACCGATTCATACGGTCAAAGGGTTCGACGCGGAATTGCTGACTGATGTTCTCCGCAATTTTTAAAGCACCGGCCCCTTTGTAAACCTCCGCTGGCTCGTTGGTGAGTTTTGCACCCAGTTTGAGTTTACCGTTGTGACCACCGCCGCTCATGTCTTCGATCACCTTTCCATCCAGCTGCTCATCAAACGTGAAATACAAAATCAACGCCGGATCTAGAGCCGCTTGGGCAGAAAAAACCGTAATGACCAGAAACATCGTGATGAAACTCACCGTAATAAGCGTTCTCATTTTCAAATCCTCCTTTTATACCGATTTAGGTTTGGGTGAACATAAGTTTTCCAACATTTGCCCTGTCCGGAAATCCGTCAATTCGACGGGGTCGCCAAGACAAAAATGTTAGCTACTGAAGCCCAATGCGACTAAGATTTGGTCAAGGGAAGGGCCGAACACCGTATCAGCAGTCGCATCGGTTAACGACCGGTTTTGAGACGGCCCCAGGTGGTTGTCAATTTGGCTTGTGGCTCGACCGACAAGAATATCCCCTTAAAAACCAACGCAATTTCCTTTTCGGTTAAGGCACGATCATACATCTGAAACTCGTCCATGGCAAAAGAGGCGGATCGGCTCGTTGTACCGCCGATACGAAGTTGCCCCTTACCCTGGCCGAAATCTCGTTTGACATTAAAATTGCCTTTTTGTTCGCCGTTGATGTAGATTATCAGGTTGGATGCCTTTTTGACGCCGGCGATATGATACCATGTCTTTAGTTCAAAACCTTGACCCTTGCCGGCGGGGCCGACTGCAGCAGCCCCTTGGTCGTCAAATCTATATTCAAGCGCTAGACCGGGATCGGTCAGAAAGATGCCTGGCGCGCTCCCTTTCTCCTCACCAACTAAAACGTTGGCCTTTTTCAAAATACTTGACCGTGCACCCATGGGATTGAAGATATAGAGCCAAAAGGCGTAGGTATTATCTTCATACTCATCCATTCGGTCAAAGGGCTCCACGCGGAGCTGCGCACTGATGTTGTTGAAGAGCTTTAAAGCGCCTACCCCTTTGTGGACCTCCGCGGGCTCGTTGGTGATTTTGGCACCAAACCGCAACTTCCCGTTGTTACCACCGCCGGTCATGTCTTCGACCTGCCTGCCATCCAACTGCTCTTCAAACGTGAAATACAGAATCAAATTCGGATCTAGAGCCGCCGGGGTAGAGAGAACCGTAATGGACAGAAACGTGGTGATAAAACTCACCGCAATAAGCGTTTTCATTTGCGAATCCTCCTTTTATAACTTGATTTTAGTAAATTAAACAGCGCGCATCAACAGATCCACCGGAAGCCTACCAAAGTCAAGGTAATTTTCCATCCTGAAATGGTATAGCCCCGACAGGTCAAAACCCTTTGGAACTAAAACGGGATGGAGAGAGCCGAACACCGTATCAGAAGTCTCATTGGTTAACGACCGGTTTTGATACGGCCCCAACTGGTTGCCAATTTGTCTTGTGGCTCGACTGAGTGCAATATGCCTTTGACATCCAACGCCACTTCTTCTTTGGTCAAGGGGCGATCGAAAAGCTGAAACTCATCCATGGCAAAAGAGGCAGCTCGTATGTCCGTTGCGCCGACACGAAGGTGCCCCTCACCTTGGACGAAAGCTATTGGGACAGCATATATGCCTATCTCTTTACCGTTGATGTAGATTGTCAGGTCGGATCCCTGTTTGACACCCGCGATGTGATACCACGTCTTCGGTTCAAACCCTGTCCCCTTGCCACCGGGTCCGACTGAATCCGGTCCTAGAACCCCTTGGTTGCCTTGACCTCCTTCATAAAAATATATAAGCGCGAGAGGGTCCTCGCGAATAAACATGGCTGGCGCGTGGCCTTTGAAAGCACCAACTAAATTCAGATCTCTGCCCTTTTCCAAAAGACTTGCTCGATGCGGAATTTTTACCAACCCATTACCCCAAGGCTTCTGGGTAGGACCGAATATATAGAGTCGAAAGGTGTAGGTGTTATCTCCATAGGTATCCATTCTCTTAAAGGAATCCACACGAAACTGTGCGCTTATGTTGTTGAAAATTTTTAATGCCCCCGCCCCTTTGTAAACCTCCGCGGGCTCGTTGGTGATTTTTGCGCCAAACCGCAACTTCCCGTTGTTACCACCGCCGGTCATGTCTTCGACCTGCCTGCCATCTATCTGCTCATCAAACTTGAAATACAACATCAACGCCGGATCTAGAGCGGCCTGGGCAGAGAGAACGGTAAGAACCAGAAATGTTGTGATGAAACTCAACCGAATAAGCGTTCTCATTTTTGAATCTTCCCTTAACGATCGGTTTTGAGACGGCCCCAAGTGGTTGCCAATTTACCTTGTGGCTCAACTGACAGGAATATCCCCTTAAAAACCAACGCAATTTCCTTTTCGGTTAAGGCACGATCGTAAAGTTGAAACTCATCCATGAGAAAAGAGGCGCCTCGTATCCGCGTGCCGCCAATACGAAGTTGCCCCTCACCCTGCTGGAACTTCTGAATACGAGCCTTGTCTTTTTCTTCACCGTTGATGTAGATTGTCAGATCTGCCCCCTTTTTGACGCCTGCGATGTGATACCACGTCTTCAGGTCAAACACGGGGCCGGCTCCAGCCCGAATGCCGTCTTCGCCAAATTTATATACTAGCTGTAGTCCGGGATCAGTAAGAAAAATGGCTGGCGCGAACCCTTTCTCCGCACCAACTAAAACGTGGCCCTTTTCAACAATACTTGATAGTGCACCCATGCGATTGAAGATATAGATCCAAAAGGTGAAGGTGTTATCTTTATACTCATTCATTCTCTTAAAGGGGTCCACGCGGACCTGCGCACTGATGTTGTTGAAAATTTTTAATGCCCCCGCTCCTGTGTGAACCTCCGCGGGCTCGTTGGTGATTTTGGCACCAAACCGCAGTTTCCCATGGTTACCACCGCCGGTCAGATCTTCGACCTGCCTGCCATCTATCTGCTCATCAAACGAGAAATACAAAATCAACGCCGGATCTAGAGCCGCCGGAGCAGAGAGAACGGTAATGACCAGAAACGTTGTGATGAAACTCAACCAAATAAGCATTCTCATTTTCAATTCCTCCTTTTATACCGATTTAGGTTAAATGGCACTCAACTGAAGCAAATTATTGTAACATTTTCCACCCTCTATAGATCGGAACAGGTTAAACGGAATGAAATCCCGATTCATCAGGGCTGATCTCAAAATCTGCCTGGTAGCTGAAGTGGTCTGGGCGACCCCGGCCAGGCAGTATGGATAAGCGTTAGCAAAGCTAACACATACCCAATAAATCCTCAAATGATATAGCCCCGACGGGTCAAAACCTGTCAGGGCTAAGGGAAATATCTAGCTGAACATACTATTAGAAGTCCCATCGGTTAACGACCAGTTTTGAGACGGCCCCAAGTGGTTGTCAATTTGTCTTGTCGCTCGACCGACAAGAATATCCCCTTAAAAACCAACGCAATTTCCTTTTCGGTTAAGGCACGATCGTAAAGCTGAAACTCATCCATGGCAAAAGAAGCAGCTCGTATGTTCGTTGCGCCGATACGAAGGTGCCCCGCACCCTGGACGAAATCTCGTTTGACATCAAATTTGTCTACTTCTTCACCGTCGATGTAGATTGTCAGTTTGTTTGCCTGTTTCACACCGGCGATGTGATACCACTTCTTCAGTTTAAACTTTTCACCACCCTTAGCACCGGGCCCGACCCCGGCGACAGCCCCCTCGTCGCCGAATCTATATATAAGCGATTGAGTGGGATTGTTAATCCAGATGACTGGCGCGTGACCTTTGTGACCCTGCCCTATAACGTTGCCCTTTTCCACAACACTTTCATTTGGACGCTCCGGGGCGTTTCTGAGACCATATATATAGAGCCAAAAGGCGCAGGTGTTATCTCCATAGGTATCCATTTTCTTAAAGGCGTCCACACGAAACTGTGCACTGACATTATTGAAGATTTTTAACGCCCCCGTCCCAGTGTGAACCTCTGCTGGCTCATTGGTAAGTTTTGCACCCAGTTTGAGTTTACCGTTGTTACCGCCGCCACTCATATCTTCGACCATCTTTCCATCTAACTGCTCTTCAAACGTGAAATACAGAATCAAATTCGGATCCAGAGCGGCCTGGGCAGAAAGAACCGTAATGACCATAAACGTTATGGTGAAACTCGCCCCAATAAAAGTTTTCATTTTCAAATCCTCCCTTTATCCCGATTTCGGTCAAATGGTACTCAACTGAAGCAAATTATTGTAACATTTTCCACCCCCTATAGATCGGGACAGGTTAAACGGAATAAAATCCCGATTCATCAGGGCTGATCTCAAAATCTGCCTGGTAGCTGAAGTGATCTGGGCGACCCCGGCCAGGCAGTATGGATAAGCGTTAGCAAAGCTAACGCATACCCAATAAGTCCTCAAATGATATAGCCCCGACGGGTCAAAACCTGTCAGGGCTAAAATGGGACGGAGAGAGTCGAACACCGTATCAGAAGTCCCATGGATTAACGTCCGGTTTTGAGACGACCCCAAATGGTTGTCAATTTGGCTTGTGGTTCGACTGACAGGAATGTGCCTTTTGCATCCAACGACACTTCTTTTGCAGTTAAGGCCCGATCGTAAAGCCCAAACTCATCCATGGCAAAAGAGGCGGCTCGTTCTCGCGTACCGCCGATACGAAGTTGCGCCTCACCCTGTTTGAAATCTCTTGGGACATCATATCTGACTCGCTCTTTGCCATCAACGTAGATTATCAGCTCGGAGGCCTTTTTGACACCCGCGATGTGATACCATTTCTTCGGTTCAAACCCTGTACCTTCGCCACCGGGCCCGGCTGACTCCTCGCCGATAGCACCTTCGATGCCGGCGCCCCCTTCATATTGCCATATAAGCGATCCGAGAGGGTCCTCGCGAAGAAATATGGCTGGCGCGTAACCTTTTACATTACCCTCTAAAATGTTGCCCTTTTCCAAAAGACTTGCTCGAGGCGGAATTTGTTCCGGATTCCAAGGCTTCCGGGTGGGACCGAATATATAGAGTTGAAAGGTGTAGGTGTGATCGTTATAGGCATCCATTTTCTTAAAGGGGTCCACGCGGACCTGAGCACTGATGTTAGTGAATTTAACCGCTCCCGTTCCTTTGTAAACTTCCGCTGGTTCGTTGGTGAGTTTTGCACCCAACTTGAGTTTCCCATGGTTACCCCCGCCGGTCAGGTCTTCGACCTGCCTGCCATCTATCTGCTCATCAAACGAGTAATACAAAATCATATTCGGATCTATAGCCGCCGGGGCAGAGAAAATGGTAATAACCAGAAATGTTGTGATGAAACTCAACCAAATAAGCGTTCTCATTCTCAAATTCTCCTTTCAAAATTACGAATTGGAAGTGACTTCTACCGATTTTGGTGTGTCATTTCCCATCCCGAAATGATATAGCCCCAACGGGTCAAAACCCGTCGGGGCTAAAATGAGACGGAGAGAGCCGATTACCGTATCAGAAGTCCCATGGATTAACGACCGATTTTGATATCGCCCCAAGTGGTTGTCAATTTGGTCTGTGGCTCGACCGACAGGAATACACCTCTTGCATCCAATGCTACTTCTTTTTCGGTTAAGGCCCGATCGTAAAGCCCAAACTCATCCATGGCAAAATGGGCGGATCGTTCCCGCGTTCCACCGATACGAAGTTGCGCCTCACCTTGGACGAAATCTCTCGAGACAGCATGTCTGCTTTGCTCTTTGCCGTCAACGTAGATTATCAGCGCACCTCCCTGTTTGACACCCGCGATGTGATACCACGTCTTCAGGTCAAACACTGTACCGTTGCCACCGGGACCGACTATTCCCTTCGCGCCTATAGCCCCTTGGAGCGCGCCACCCGCTTTATCTTCAAATTGATATATAAGCGCTAGCGGCTCCTCTTGAAGAAAGATGCCTGGTGCCCAACCTTTTACATTACCCTCTAAAAGTCTGCCCTTTTCCAGAACGCTTGCCCTTCCTTCTCCACAGTCTCCACCGCAATGTTCCCAATTCCAAGGTTTAACGGTGTTATCGAATATATAGATCCAAAAGGTGTAGGTGTTATCGTTATACTCATTCATTCTCTTAAAGGGGTCCACGCGGACCTGAGCACTGATGTTAGTGAATTTAACCGCCCCCGCCCCTTTGTAAACCTCCGCGGGCTCGTTGGTGAGTTTTGCGCCCAGTTTGAGCTTACCGTTGTTACCACCGCCGGTCAGGTCTTCGACCTGCCTACCATCTAGCTGCTCATCAAACGAGTAATACAAAATCATATTCGGATCTATAGCCGCCGACGCAGAGAGAATCATTATAAACAGAAACGTGGTGATGAAGCTCGCTCCAATAAACATTCTCATTCTCAATCCCTCCCTTTCAAAATCTGACAATACCTTTCAATTGAAACACCCTAAAAAAAATTAAGCCCATCGTATCACATCTATGAAATATATGTCAAGAAAAAAGTAAATTTTAGATCGACATATTTTATTTTTAGTATTATAATTAATTCTTGATGTAATAATCTTCAGAAATTTGCAATAGAATGAGCAGATTCGCAGCGGTTCTGGTCAATCAGCATAACTTCGGTTGGTTAGATTCGCAAACGAATCATCATTCGTGCGGACAGTGTGTCGGCCGGTGCAAATTTCTGTAATAACAGCAAACAGGAGGATATTCAAATGCAAAGGTTGAAGAGATTCCCAATCAGCACTCTGGCCATTATCTTTTTGATGGCCGTGTTGCCATCCTTGGGATATAGCCAAATTTTATTGGATGACCCAGACATAGTATTTTACTTTCCCTTGGATGAAGGCAAGGGGGATCTAATAACAGATCTCGGTCCCAACGCCCAGGAAGGGGAACTTGAAGGTGGCCCAGCATGGGTAGACAGCGTAGACCCCAAGTTTGGAAAAGCCCTTTCATTTATTGACGGGAAAGAGATGTCGGGATTCGTGCCAGATCATCCGTCTTTCGATCTCGGCGTCAATGATGTCACCCTTTGTGCCTGGTTTAAGACTGGTAAAAATCCAGGCCAGGGATTTATCTATATTAAGTGGGATGGCGGTGGCTGGTATCTCAAGATGTGGGATAACAAGCTAACCACCCGATTTAACGTACCCGGCGTCGGAGGCGGCCAGATTCCATCTGTTTCGGACCTTGCCGACGACCAATGGCACCATTGCTGCACGCAGCGTATAAATCAAGTAGAGGTTAACGTGATTATTGATGGTAAAATTGATGCGGAGGACAAAGCAGGTTCGGCATTAGGATCCGTTCAGACCCCTGCCAATTTGGAAATTGGTCGATTTAAGGAAGAGCGTTTCTGGGACGGAGAATTCGACGAGCTTTTCCTGATTAAGAGGCTTCTATCGCTAGACGAAATTCAATCGATGATCGAGGGAGATCTTTTAGCCGTTGAATCGAAGGGAAAACTTCCCCTCACCTGGGGGAGTCTCAAAGCTGCCAGGCAGTAACGTGACAGTGTTAGAGATTTTTCCATTGTCCAATTACACTTAGAAGATGTGAAAATAGTAGGAAGACGGGCTGAATTTGGGGTTCGTTTTTACAACAAATTGCGGCGAGGAACCTGCCGAATTCATTCGTGCAGATTCCTCGCCGCAATTTTTTATGTGTTGGGGAGAAATCTGCGGATGAAGAAAACGTTGATTATCTTGATTGCGCTTGCAGCAATTGACGTAACGGGTTGGCAGATTGCTCAGTCGCAGCAAACGGATTCTGTCACCGAATCTGTCGATGAAAGTCAGGTCATCTTAGCTGAATATCAATGGAATGGCAGAAAATTCGAGATTTCGCTTGCGGATTTCAAGGCGGCGATTGGAGAGTTACCAATCTACTATCAGGAAAACTACGCAAGCAGAGCGGAAAAGGCAAAATATCTGCCGGAGTTCATTGACGAAAGACTGAAAGTCCTTGCAGCTATAGATAAGAGGTTGGATAAAGATGAAGCGTTACTCAAAAAGGTGCAGGATTACAAACATACGCGCTTAGTCGAACGTCTGACACTAATTGAAGTCGATGAAAAGGTCTCTCCCACGGAAGAGGACCTGCGGCGGTATTACGAGGAACACAAATCGGAATACGTTGAAGAGGCAGCAGCACAGGCAACCTGCATCAGTGTTGTGGAGAAAGCACTCGCACAAGAGGCATTGACGCAAATCAAAGCTGGAGTAGACATCAGCGAACTGGCAAAAGAACTGTCGGAAAAAGAAAAATTGTTTGGTCCTGGCAGCAACAAAGTGAATCCGGGGAACACCGGGCTCTTTACCAGGGACGAATCCAAAGACTGGCAGGACTTTGTCGACGTCGTTTTTAATATGGAAGTCGGCGAGATGACGGAAGATATCTTTGAACTTGAGGTTGATCATCAAACGTACTACCTCATTTTCCGCAAGGAGGAGCACAAACCGGAACGCATCGCGGACTTCAAGGAGGCGAGAGACTATATTGAGTCGCCTGTTAAGCGTGACCTCAAACGGAGGCGAATTATCGAGTGGGTGGCAGAAGTCACTTCGACAAGTGGACTGAAAACCTACCCGGAACGGATTCCTGAAGCACTGCTGGATGAAGACCAATCGGTGACAAATACGGGAAGTATTGTCCTTGCAGAATTTGATTGCAACGGAAAGCAGCAGATTACGCTTGCTGAAATGATACAGGACATTAGCGAACTCTCGGAGTATGCACCGGAGCGCTATAAAGACAAAGCGCGCCTTGAAGAATACATGACCCTGATGGCGGAAGGTCGCTTAATACTCTGTCTCGCCAAGGATCGGAAACTCGATGAAGATCCGGAAATCCAGAAAAAAGTGCAAAACCATCTCCACATGTTGCTGGTCAATAAGATTACGGAACTCGAAGTTGAGCAGAAACTCAAAGTGACGCCGGAAGACATGCAAGCATACTATGAATCGCATAAAAACGAATTCGCCGAGGAGGAGCAGGTACGGCTAACCTGTATCACACTTAACGACCGCAACCGTGCGGAGGAGATCTTTGAGTCGATTCAGTCTGGGAAAGACATCGCCGAAGCGGCGAAAGAGTTAGCAGACTCTGGAGAATTGATTGGTCCCGGGGCAGGCGTCGCCAATCCCGGCGATACTGGTTACTTCGCCCAACACAGCGATCCGCGAGAGGACCAAGCCTTCGTTGACGCCGCCTTTGTGATGGAAGTGGGACAAACCGTTGAGGAAATCATCACCGTCACAGTTCGAGGCCAGAAACGCTATATAATCTTCCGCAAAGAAGAACACAAAGCATCACGCCACAAAGCGTTCGACGAAGAAGATGTCCAGCGGCAAGTGGGACCGAGGGCTAGAGGTGAACAGCGTGTGGTGCTTACGAACAACTTGCACCTTCAGCTTCGTGATAAAGCGAAGGTCAAAATATATCCCGACCGAATTCCAGAAGAGTTAGATGAGTGATGACAACCATCCCTGCTTGGCTTGGAGTGTCAATTCCAAGCCAACTCTCAACAATGTGCTGTGGATTGAGCAATGCACAGCAAGCCAGACTATCAAGGCTTATGTTGCGATGTACGACTTAACAATGTTAAAATTAGGAGGATTCACAAACGATGCAATCAATCAGTGACAGTCAATGGCAGCAATTCAAGGAGGAAGGCTATCTCATTCTCGGTAGAGTGATGGACGATGAAGAACTCGCTACTTTACAGAAGCGCATTGATGACATCATGATGGGCAAAGCCAAACTCCCCTACGACCAGCTAATGATGCAACTCGATGGTAAGACCAGCGACTACAGTAAGATGGAAACAATGAGCAAGGGACACAAAGGTCCGACGTTAAACTATCGTAAGATCACGGAACTTGAACTTGACCCATTCTTTCTGTCGTATATGCAAAAATCTGCCTTCCGGGACATTTGTACCAAAGCCTACGGTCCCTCTACTTCGATTGCTACCCCGCGTGCAATGTTTATGAATAAGCCGGCGGACACAGGAACTCACCTTCCTTGGCATCAGGATGTATTTCGGAACCTTGACGCACTTTCAGACATTATCATCTGGGCGGCACTCGATCCTGCGACCCTTGATAGTGGCTGTCTCAGAGTAATTCCCAAATCTCATCACCGCATCTATGAAGGAAACTTCCCCACGGAAGAACAGTTGGAAGCCCTCTTCGCGGTGGCAAATCCCGTCAGCCTTGAATTACAGCCGGGCGAGGGGGTATTGCTGCACGTCAACCTGATTCACACTTCTGCGGTGAATGATACCGGTTTGCCGCGGCGGGCATTCAGCGTCGCTTATGTAGATGCTGCGGCTAGGACCAACGATGGTCAGCCTCTCCCCACTATTTTCGGTGAAGGTGCCTTGCACCCACAATTCAACTAGCCGAGCAAATTTTCAATTCCGATGGCGTAAGTTTCCCGAAACTGAAAACCTACGCCATCGTGACGCCACCATTCCGTAAAGATCGGAACGATTTCGCAGAATCGGGACTTGTCAAAGTTGATGACAGTGCCCGTCCGATGAAATCCGACTCTATTGCTAATCCTCAAAGCCGTGTTATCAATAAACGGCTAGGGAGTGCAATTCCTCTCTAACATTACAACATGTGCTCACCCTAAAGAATCGCTCGCTTTTTGTTTCACTCAAGGGTAGTTTTCACACCTCAATATGCCAGTCAAAACCAATTTTACGGGGGAATAGTTTAATGCGCGAAGATTCTGGTGGAAAATCTGCGTATAGTATGGGGTTACTTATCATCTTGCTCGCTTTACTATGGCTGGGCTGTGGAAGTGATGAGCAAGAGAATGGAGACACTCCCGACAGTATTGTCGGTAAAGACATGGCGGAAATGGTATTGATTCCTGCGGGAGAGTTTGAGATGGGTGACCCCTTCAACGAAGGTACTACCTACGAACGCCCCGTCCACACCGTCTTCCTTGACGATTTTTATATTGATGTCTACGAAGTGACCAACGCGATGTACGCTAAGTTCCTCAATGCGATGGGAAAGCATGTGGGGGATACCGGTCATATCTGGTTGGATATCGGTGACGGTGATGAGATGATAGAATGGGTTGGAGGGCAATACCGACCGAAAGCAGGGTTTGAAGAGTATGCCGTGGTCGAAGTGAGTTGGTACGGTGCATCGGCGTATGCCCAGTGGGCAGGCAAACGCTTACCGACCGAAGCGGAATGGGAGAAAGCCGCCCGCGGTGGGCAGGTTGGAGAGCGCTATCCGTGGGGAGATGATGAGCCTGATGGGAGTCAGTGCAACTTTGCGGATAAGCACACGAGCTATTCTTGGTCAGATCAGAACGTTGATGACGGCTACCAAACAACCGCTCCTGTGGGGCTATATCCTCCAAACGGCTACGAGTTATACGACATCGCTGGAAACGTATGGGAGTGGTGCGTAGATGAATTGGATGTAGAGTTTTACGAAAACAGTCCAAAAGAGAACCCGGTATCAGGCGGAGTTACACTATTGATGCCTGATAATTTCAATAGTATTACAGAACGTCGCATACTTCGCGGGGGTTCGTGGCACAGCACTCCAGAGATCCTTCGCGCGGCGTACCGCAACAGCAACGAGCCGGCGGTCACGCTCAGTTACGTTGGCTTTCGTTGCGTAGTCCCTGTTGATCCTTAGTCCTATTTTGACTTTTGAAAAATCCGCGTTGTGACGCTCTCATGCCATGATTTGAAGGAAGGTTTTGATGACAGTACCCCATGTATGGACACCTGCTGAAGGCAGTCCACAAGAAATATTAAAAAAATATCCCGAACCTCTCAATGCGTTGGTATCGGGTGAAGTGCCGGCGATTGTCCTACGCCAAGCTTTCAATCCGGATCACTGCGCGGGACTCGTAGAAAGGCTCTATGAACGTGGCTTGGTATACGACCCTCGCCCAACTGAAGACAACGAAGAAAGTAATAGACCCGTGTACATTGGTCCCGCTTTCGTTAGGTACAACGGCGATCCCGACAAGCTTTTCGCCTACGCCGCCGACGCCCACGAACTTTTCCAAACCCTGTTTAACGGGTACGACAATCCAGTGAAGACCTTCTACGAGATGTTGTCATGTCTGGCACCGGGCAAGCAGGTGATGACCGCACGCGAGCCGGACGGACGCCTCTATGGTCCCGCCGTTTTTCGTGCCTACTATGCCGATAGAGGACACGGACCGCACTTTGACTCCGTAGCAAAGCGGCAGAAGTTGTTCCATTATCAAGTTTCGCGGTTCCAGCATCAGTTGGCTGGGGTGATGTGCTTCCAGAACTCCGAAAAGAAAGGTGAAAGCGGAGAGCCCTTCCTCTATAACTGTCCTTGGACACCCGCCGTGCAGGAATATATCACCGCAGGCACGTTTAGCCAATATGTCGCTGATCAAGGTATCCCCCGTGTTCAAATTCAGCTTGAGCCCGGCGACCTTTACTTCTTCTTCTCTGAAAACATCCATGAAGTGCCGCCGGTGATAGGTGAGAAGCCGCGCATTGTGCTCGCTGCCTTCTTTGGCATGTCCCCGGACGATGAGGAGATTTTTGTCTGGTCATGATGTTACTACCGTCACTTTGCACTATTGTTAGCTACTGAAAGGACAAATAAATGAAAATTACGAAAATCGAAACATTCCAGATTGAAACCCCGCGCTATTACCAAAAACACCCGGTTGACACAGGCGAAGCGCCATCAGGTCATGTTATCGTGAAACTCCATGTGGCTGATGGACTTGTAGGGCTAGGAGAGGCATCGGACAGCAAAGCTGGTGATCTGGGGGCACTGACAAAACGCTACAACGATTTGCTGGTTGGACGCGATGCCACCCGGATTACAGAGATTAATGAATTGGTGCGGGCACAAGACTTTGGTAGCACAGTCAGTAACTCGCACCTGACAGCTGCTATTGACATTGCACTGTACGACCTCAACGGCAAGGCGCAGGGTGTGCCAGCCCACAATTTAATGGGCGGCAAGGTGCGAGAAAGTGTGTATTTCTGCTATCCAATTATAGGAGCGCACCTAGAGGATGGCTTTGAGCGGAACGCTAGCTACCTACAGCGGCTAGTGGACTTGGGGCATCATCTGTTTCGCTACTACGTTTCAGGAGACAGTGATCTGGACAACCGGTTCATCACCGAGATGAAAGCCCGTTTTGGAGAGAAAATCAAACTCAAAGCCTTCGATTTTTCCGGGCGTTTTGCGGATTGGGAGACTGCCCTGCGCTACGCAGACGTGTTACGCCACCATAATCCGTATAACTTTGAGCAACCATCAAACAATTTGCGAGTGTGCGCCGAGTTTGTCAAGCGGATGGATACGCAGGTAAGTCTGCACATCAGCAGCCTAGAGGAGGGTTACGAGGCAATTGAGCGCGGGGCGTGCACCGTTCTTAACCTGGCGTGGGTCTGGTGGGGACCGACCTACGTCCGCCGGATGTTCGCGCTGGCGGAAGCTGCAGGGTTCAAGACCTTGCTTTCAACCGATCAGGATTCAACCCTAGGCACAGCCGGGGCAGTGCATCTAGGAGTTTCTGTACCCAACCTTGATATTCCGGCTGATCCTGCTGGTCCTCTACTCTATACGGTTTCGCCTGCCAAAGTGCGCATCCGAGCAGAGGAGAGCCACCTGTATCCGCCAGAGGGACCTGGGTTGGGTGTCGAGCTGGACGAGGATAAAATGAGAGAGCTGACGATCGCCTCCGCATAAATATCTCCGGCACCAAGCCCAATGTTTTTGGGATTGTCGGATAAGGACATCCATTTTGACTATTACAAAAATCGGCTTTTTAGGAGAATATGATCCTAAAACGAACTGCTAGTAATCCTCAAACACGCTCAACCGGGATTTCCCGATTCTTAAGCCTACCCTCGAACGCAATGAAAGGTTTGAGGGTTAACGGCGTGAAGGGTCGGAGATGCCAATCCAATGGGAGTATTTGTGGAGTACCGATTGCCAAATGCCTATCATTCATCGTAATAATAGGTATATCACTCACATTCACAGTAGTATCGCGTGCACAAAAATACAACGAAGCCCCAATGCTGGCAAAACTTGTCAAACAGGGGAAACTTCCACCGATCGAAGAACGGCTTCCGGAAAACCCGCTGGTTCTGAATCCACCCGAAATTGGTAAGTATGGGGGGACTTTGAACCGTGTGTGGCTCGGTTTTTCAGATAAATGGGGTGTTGAAAAATTGACCGGAGAGTCGTTGGTGGAGTGGTCCGAAGATGGCAGTAGAATTATTCCTTGTGTTGTCACAGATGCACAAATCTCCAATGAAGGTCGTGTATATACTTACCATATCCGCAAGGGAATCAAATGGTCGGATGGTCATCCATTCACCACCGAAGATATCTGCAAAACTAAACCTCCTGCTCGTCAAGAAATAGAGCCTGCCCATTTTACTACCTGTCACTTCTCCAAAGAACTGGAATTAAAAGGCGTGGAACAATATAGAGGCTAATGGTAACCAAGTTTACCATTTCCGCGGCGACATGTGGAAGACGTAAGAACAACACATTGGAACAACTATAACCCTCGGTAAACACTGTAGGGAATAATGAATCACAACTAGGCGGCAATTCGGTTCAAGGCTGTTACACTGGAGAACTGTTTTGGGTGCGCTGATATGGAGTCCCGACTATGCTCACCGACGAACAAATCGGCTTCTTTGATGAATTTGGATTTGTTGTCTTTCGCCAGTTGTTTAGTCCAGAAGAAATGGAGACCATCGGCAGCGAGGCGGAGGTTGCCTTGGCCGAAATTTACCAAGGTCGCGAAGGCGGTCCCCAAGGCAGTTGGGTGTCACTCCTTGGTCCCTCCACTCCTTTCAATGCCTCCCTGCTTGAGGACGAACGCTTCTACGATATTGCCACCCAACTCTTTGATGAGAACATAATTGGTCTAAATACCGATATGCTCTGGTGGCAAGCCAATACAGGATGGCACCGCGATCTGGATGTGCCGGGTAACACCGGACTGAAATTCATCTATTACTTGGATGCACTCCAAGCGGAGAATGGAACTTTACGCGTCGTTCCGGGCTCACATATAGAGCCGCACCACACTAACGTTCCCGAAGTTGAACCGCTACGCCTCACCCCGAAGGATGAGGATTACATGCAAAAGATAAGAGCGCTAGAAATCCAGCCGGGGGAACGCATGCTTCCTAGCGTAGCCGTGGAGTCTGAACCTGGTGATGTAATCGTATTCGCTATGCCTTTATTGCACGCCAGTTTTGGAGGTGCTCCCAATCGGCGCTTCGGTGCCACTGTATATTGGGCACCGTCAAAAACCCCGGAGCAGGCAGATGCCCGCCGTAAAGAGGCTCGTACCATACACAGCAACCACTACCGCATGTTTAACTATCCCATGGACGCCCCCTTTTGTCACCCACACTGGATTGAAGGTGCTCGAGGAAACCCTGTGCGCGAGCGCTGGATTGAATGTCTGCGCGATCTGGAGTGGATTAGCTCTTCGTGAATACTATCGTCAGTAATAATTGAGACTTCGTATCAATTGCCATATCAAACTTATGAGTAACTGACCCAAGAAAGAATCACATTGAGTCCAAAAGACAATCGTCTTCTCGCTTCACCCCACACCCCACAGCCAGAAATCCGTTGGCGCGTAATCTGGCTGGCAGCAGCTATCATCCCCTTTAACAACTACTGGGTCTACGCGATGTTGCGGTGGGCACAAGGTCTCCCGACGACCATGTCGCTCTTCTTTAATGTGATTTTCATCTTTGCAATTCTGCTCACGTTGAATTATGGAATTTCCCTCTATTCGCCGCGCTTGGCATTGACACAGGGCGAATTGCTGACGTTCTACACCATGCTCTCCGTCGCCACTGCAATCGCCGGTGCAGATTTCTTCGCCGTAATCATCACACATATCGCCGGCGGCGGCTGGTTGGCAACTGAGGAGAACGAATGGGCAACATTGTTTCACCGTTACTTCCCCGATTGGCTGGCATTGACCGATAAAAACAGCCTCGCGACCTATTTTGTCGGTGAATCGACCCTTTACCTTGACGAACATCTTCGGTTATGGTGGAAGCCCGTCCTTTCGTGGTCTGGGTTTATTGTCGTCCTTGTTTGCACCGCATTTTGCATCAACGTCATTATGCGAAAACAGTGGATTGAGATAGAACGACTCAGTTACCCAATTATTGAACTTCCGCAGCAGATGGCTACCAAAGGCTTCTTTCGGAAGCGATTGATGTGGGCTGGGGCGATCCTCGCGGGCGGTATGGATATCATCAACGCGCTGCATTTCTTGTATCCATCCATCCCCGGGCTCGGTGGCGATTTCTTCGATCTGCGACCTTATTTTACCACGAAACCGTGGAACGCTATCGGATGGACACCTGTCACGCTCTTCCCTTTTGCTGTTGGGATGGCATATTTTATGCCCCTTGATCTCTCCTTCACGTTCTGGTTTTTCTATATCTTCTGGAAATTTGAATTGATCATGGGGAGTATTCTTGGGTTTCAGCAAATCCCTAACTTTCCCTTTATCTTTGAGCAGTCGTTTGGCGTCTGTGTCGGCGTACTGATTCTGGTGTTTTGGAGCGCGCGGCATCATTTACGAGATGTCCTGGTGGGCGCATGGCGCGGCGAAAAAGCGTCTGAATCTAACGAACCAATTTCTTATCGTACGGCGGCCCTCGGAGTAATTATCGGTTTCCTGCTGTTAATTGGTTTCTGGGTAGTAGCGGGGATGTCGCTCTGGGTTGCTGTCCTGGTTTTCATCATCCATTTTATAACCGTGACCGTTACAGCCCGCATCCGTGCCGAGCTCGGACCTCCCCTCCATGATCTCCGCAGGATGGGACCTGACGTGCTAATTCCACAGATGTTTGGCATGCGGCGAGTAGGTCCTAGAAATCTCAGCCTGTTCGCGCTCGTATTTCCTTTTAATCGTGCTTATCGGGGTAATGCTATGCCACCGCAATTGGAAGGACTGAAGCTCGCCGAGCGGACAGGTATCTCAACGCGTCGCGTCGGATTTGCGATACTAATCGCTGTCGTCATCAGCCCACTGCCCCTGTTCTTGGGTGGATTACAGCTCGGCTACGAATCCGGTGCAGTGGCGTTTTGGGGCGGCGGTGTCTTTCGACGGACTCAGGGCTGGCTCACCAATCCGACGCCTGTGGACATCTTGGGAATCTTGGCAATGCTCTTCGGCACGCTCTTCACTTTCGGTCTGACTGCTTTGCGTCATCGTTTTGTTTGGTGGCCCCTCTATCCCGTTGGATACGGCATCACAGGCACATGGGCGGTCAACTTTTTCTGGTCTTCGGTGCTTGTTGCTTGGGTGATTAAGTTGTGCATCCTCCGCTTTGGAGGCATAAGGACGTTTCGTCGCCTAGCACCGTTCTTTCTAGGAATGCTGTTCGGCGAGTTTCTACTCGGAGGTGTGTGGGCGCTGATTGGTGTGATTGTACAGAGACCGATGTATCGGTTTATTTGGTGAGGGCTAAAATCTCCATTAACTCTATTCTCATCCGATATCATTTCCAATAGGATGTCCAACTGACAGTGCCGCTTGACTTTTACTTATTATAATTTATAATGAGAGCAGAGCTGCGTGTCACTTTCATAAAGCCCATAGTAAGTTTAACGTTGTTCTTATCACCTCCATTGGAGGCTTAATACAGTGCCCGAAACGACCTTCCAAAACGGTCTGACGCTCAAATCCTTTTTTATCACACTGTGCCTCATTCCGATCAATATTTACTTCCTTATTCAACTCGAAGTCGTCCGTTATACATTTCCCACGCTCGTCCATCCTCTATCAAATGTCATTTTCATTCTATTTTGGCTGCTTCTGATTGGGTCCCTCCTCAAGAAAATCTCTCCCAAGCTTGGAATTAGTCCGCCGGAACTTCTGACGATCTATGTCATGTTGGGTATCGTATCGTCCCTTTGCTCGGGTGACTCGATGCAAATCTTAATCCCCATTTTGGGGCATCCCTTCCGTTTTGCAACACCTGAAAACCAATGGCGTGAACTGTTCTGGAAGGAACTTCCCGCTTGGCTCACTGTCCAAGATGAAAAGGCACTAACCCCCTATTACGAAGGAGGATCCAGTTTCTATATCAAACGGCACCTGTATGCCTGGCTCCGTCCCGCTCTGGCATACGTCCCATTTATCTTTGTGATGATGTTTGTGATGTTGTGCATTAATACGTTGTTACGGATTCAGTGGACGGAACGGGAACGGTTGACCTACCCAATTATTCAACTTCCACTGGAAATGACGGACACCGGCAACAGATTCTTTAAAAATAAACTGATGTGGCTTGGCTTCAGCATCGCTGCGTTGATTAGTATAATGAATCTGCTCAATTCGATTTACCCCGCCGTTCCCTATATTCCCGTCAAGCGTCAGAATTTACACCAATTTTTCACCGTCCGCCCTTGGAATGCGATGGGCTCCTTCCGGGTTTCATTCTATCCCTTTGTCATCGGCATTGGCTTCCTCATACCACTAGATCTCCTCTTTTCATGCTGGATGTTTTACGGAGTCTATAAGATCGAACTAATGGTCGGTAACATAATGGGGTGGCGCAATTTACCGCGCTTTCCTTATTTCAATGAACAGGCATTGGGTGTCTACGTTACACTGCTCGTATTTGTGTTGTGGATCGGCAAAGTCCATTTCAAAGGATTAGTGCGCCATCTGCTAGGCTCATCTTCACTCGATGATTCCCGTGAACCGATGCCATACCGCTTGGCAGTCGCCGGTATATTAATTGGATTGATATTTTTGATGGCATTTTCCTACAGAGCGGGGATGTCCTTGTGGGTTACTCCGATCTTTTTCGGGATTTACTTTCTAGTAGCGATAATGATTGCGAGACTCCGTGCGGAATTGGGTTTTTTGGTACACGATTTACATTACATTGACCCTCACAATACGCTCGTCACCGTATTTGGAACACGCCGCCTAGGATCGAGCACATTGACCGTCTTTTCGTTATATCAGTTTTTCAACCGCGCCTATCGGGCTCATCCGATGCCACCACAACTAGAGGGTCTGAAAATCGCTGAAAGGCGAAATATCAATCCGCGTCATATAGCTGCAGCGATTCTACTTGCCACCTTAATTGGATCCGTGAGTGTTTTTTGGGTGTTGTTAGATAGCTACTACCGACACGGCGCAGAAACAGGGTACTATGGACCATGGGCATTAGGGTACGGACGAGCCGTCTATAATCAACTCGAAATGTGGCTGAACTATCCCCAAGAGACAGATGTTCCAGCTATCGCTTTCATGGGAGGCGGACTCGGTTTCGCAGCACTACTCATGTTCCTAAGAACGCGCTTTCTGTGGTGGCCGCTCCATCCACTCGGCTATGCCATGGCAAATAGCTGGGGGATGTTCAATCTGTGGGCTTGTCTCTTTGTTGCATGGGTGCTAAAAGCGATTATCCTACGCCACGGTGGACTTAAAGCGTATCGACAGGCGATCCCCTTCTTTTTGGGACTTGCCCTAGGAGACTATATTTTCGGCAGTCTGTGGAGTATTATTAGTATTGTAGCCAACAGCACTCTGTATCAATTTTTTCCCTAGTGGGCAGAGATAATATTGACCTGCTCATCATAGATATCAACACATATATAGTAAACGCAAGAAATAAGTAGACATTTACCAATAACTCCGACCCTAGCGAAGTTTCCAAAGTCCCCCTGATAAGGGGGATTTAGGGGGTTGGCTGTGCATTGGAAGTGTCTAAGTAATTCTAAAATCTACCATAGTTGGTGAGATGAAAAATATATCGACAGAACCTCAAAATCCCCGTTTTACCCTAGTAGAAAATACCCCTGTGCCCTTCCAGAGTGGTTTAACGCTTAAATCATTCGTTATCGCTTTCCTGCTAATTCCGATCACTGTTGCTTGGATCATTCAGCTTGAAGTAGTTCGCCATACCTTTCCAACGCTTGTTCATCCGCTCTCACATGTCATTTTTACACTCTTCTGGCTCGTTTTGATCGGATGGATATTCGGCAAAATCTCCCCCAAGCTCGGTCTTTCCCAACAGGAACTCCTCACGATCTACTTCATGCTATGTATTGTCTCCACCCTTTGTTCGTATGACTGTATGGAGATCTTTATACCGATCATGGCGCATGCGTTTCGGTTTGCCAGTCCCGAAAACGAATGGCGTCAACTGTTTTGGCGACAACTGCCGGAGTGGCTCACTGTTCACGACGAAAAAGCAGTGACGGCTCTTTATGAAGGGGGGACAAGCCTTTACATCGAGAGGTATCTAAAGGCGTGGCTTGGTCCGGCGGTGGCGTGGATGGCGTTTGTCTTTGCGTGGATGGTTGTGATGCTGTGTATCAACGCGCTGTTGCGAATCCAGTGGATCGAGCGCGAGCGGTTGACCTATCCCCTGACCCAACTCCCGTTAGAGATGACCAATCCGAGGTTAGGGTTCTTCAGAAACAGGTTGATGTGGCTTGGTTTCGGCATCGCTGCCTTGATTAGTATTGTGAACCTGCTCCACTCAATCAACCCTGTTGTTCCCTATATTCCCGTCAAGCGCCAGAGCATCGGTCACTATTTTACCACCCGCCCTTGGAGCGGGATGGGCGGTGTGCAAGTTGCTTTCTATCCTTTTGCGATTGGGATCGGCTTTCTTATACCGCTGGATCTCCTATTTTCATGCTGGGCGTTTTTCTGGATCTACAAGATCGAACTGATGGTTGGTAGCGTCATGGGCTGGCGAGGTCTACCGCGCTTCCCTTATCCCGCCGAACAGGGCTTCGGTGTATATATGGGGCTGCTAGGGTTCGTCCTCTGGACCGGCAGATCGCATATCAAAGGGCTAGGGCGCCATCTGTTCAGTGCCCGTGCCTCCCCGTCGCAACTAGATGATTCCGGGGAACCGATGCCATATCGCCTTGCTTTCGGGGGCATCCTAATCGGTCTGATTTTTCTAATGGCATTTTCTTACAAAGCCGGTATGTCGCTGTGGGTGATTCCAATTTTCTTCGCGATCTATTTCTTGCTATCGGTAATGGTTACGCGACTAAGGGCGGAGTTGGGGTTCCTAGTGCACGGTTTGAAATACATCAGTCCACATAATATGATTGTTGTCGGTGTTGGAACATGGCGTCTTAATACCAACACACTGACGGTCTTTTCGCTGTACATGTTTTTTAATCGCGCCAATTGGGCAAATCCAATGCCAGAGCAACTGGAAGCCTTGAAAATCTCGGAAAGGCGGCATATTAACCCGCGTCATACAGCTGTTGCTATTCTGCTGGCGACAGTGATTGGATCGGGGGTGACCTTTTGGCTCCTGTTGGATATCTACTATCGACATGGCGCGGAATCTGGATACTTTGATCCCGCCACATTGGGATTTGGGCGTGATGTCTATGTGCAGCTTGAAAATTGGCTGAACTCTCCCAAAGAGCCAGATCGTCCAGCGCTCGCCTTTATGGGCGGTGGGCTTGTGTTTACTGTCTTGTTGATGTTTTTGCGGGCGCGCTTCCTGTGGTGGCCGCTCCATCCACTCGGCTATGCCACAGCACAGAGTTGGGGGATGGGGAACCTTTGGTGCTGTCTCTTTGTCGCTTGGGTGTGCAAGGCTATCATCCTGCGTTATGGCGGATTCAACGCGTATCGACGCGCAATCCCTTTCTTTCTCGGACTCGCGTTAGGGGACTATATCTTGGGTAGCCTCTGGAGTATTCTAGACATTCCAACGACTATCTCTTTATACCTATTTTTTCCTTAATATAACGCAAGTTGCTAGGGCGTGTTGACATTTATGTAAAGGCATTCCTAATCGTAGGGGCGAGGTCTCCTCGCCCACGCCCAACGTGGGTTGGGAAACCCAACCCCTACGAAGAGTCATGCGTCTGTGCGTCTCCCTTGATTGTTTGGCTGCGGTGAAATGTCAACAGAACCTAGTTATTGAAAATTGATTATTTTTCGTATCGGGGTAGGTTTCTCTGCCCAGCAGCTGCCCTGTCTTTCGCTCCAATTCTGAATCCGGATTTATCGGGAGAAGCGATATGTCTATAGAACCGCGATAGATCCAACCGCCGCGCTCCAGAGGAGCGCAATGTGTATAGCCAGATCGAAGCACCATACCCCAAGGCCCCGTAGGAAGCAACTTTATTTAGATAGGACTTACGCAGCTAAACGGTTAAAGCCCTGTAGTTCGGCGATTCATCGCCGCTGGACACCGGTCCCAACGCCCGATGAATCGGGCAACTACAATCGAAGTGCGTAAGTTCTGTCCAAGAAACCTATCGTTCAGGAAAGGAATCGTATATGAGTCAACCAATTCGCGTTGGGATTATCGGTCTCGGACAACGTGGACTACAGCATTTGGGTGCACTGTGGAAGCTTCAAAGCGAAGGACTTGTGGAAATCGCAGCGCTTATCGACGCTTTTGAGGATAACCTCGCAGAGACGAAGATCCAGGGATATGTGAACGGATTTCAAATCGATGGTATCCATACCTCCACAGATTTCGGTGAGACCCTCACGGAAGTGTCGTTGGACGCTATCTATTTCGCTCTGCCGCCGGGGGTACACAACAGCGAAATCATCCAAGCAGCGAACGCAGGCGTCCATATTTTCGCTGAGAAACCGATGAGCCTGTACCTAAACGAGGCGATTGAGATGGAGCGTGTGATACGCGAAAACGGTGTCATCTCGACAGCAGGCTTCCAGCAGCGCTAGGATTCGCGTAAGGTCGTAAATGCTTCATAGGATAGAAAAAGTTTTTAAGATTCTGACAGATTCTATAAAATGAGTCTGTTTCAAGATTTAGGTGCTCTGTTCCCAGCATTTTCTCTTAACGGTTCATCTCTCAATTCTGCGATACGCTGTTCAAGCTCTGATTCTATGCTTGTTTGTAACCACAGAAACTCATCGGGATTATTAACCACTCTTTTGAGTATTTCAGAACTCGCGTCTTCTGGTTTTTGATTGATATAATCAGGGTGCTTATAATAAGCAGAAGCAATAGCATTAATACTATCTTTCACATTCCCCAATGAATTCTCTATAAAAGATCCAAGTTTCAGAATCAAGCCGACTGCGTCATTATAACTTGTGTTTATGAGATGTCCAGATTCACGGTAGTCATAAAACTCACAGATAGCATCCAAAAAATCGTTGGCGGTGTCTGTCAAAGTTTTTAAGTCATAAATGATAAAAGAGTTAGAGTCGTCATATTCGTATTTGCTGTCAAGATGGGCAACATTAGAATCGACGTAATTCCATAGATTTTGCATTTGCGATGACTCTGCCACCTCTATATGAGACTCAAGACGTTCTAAAAAGAGTGTAAACTCTTCGGAGTCTGCTTTGATGCTCGTATGCAAGTTACATATTTGGGTTTTTATCCTTTTCATAGAAATGGCTTTTCCAGTCCCTGAAGATGTATCTGTTGTTAATTTCCGTAAGTTCACTAATAAAGCATCGAAAATTGATGATGTTAGATGTATCCACAGAGGGTAATTCAGATCAAAAAGTTCTTTATGAGACTTGATTAAATCTTCTTCAGCAGCATAATAAGTAATTTCAGCAGGGCGTACGTTCGCAAATGCTAAGTATAGCCCTCGCTGATAATGCGCTATGAGAAATAGTTCCTTAAATTTCCTATACGTGGAACTAAATTTGCTTGCAAAATCCTGAATCTGCTTATCAATGTTGGCAACCTTTTTCGGATTTGCCTTTTGGCTAATGCCTGCATATTTAGCAACTATGTTCGCTTCAAGTCGTTCAAAATCGTCTGATGTCAGATCGATGTCAAGTTTCATTAGAGTTTACCTTCCTTTTTTAGGGGGAGGGTTGCGAATTCGCAACCAAATGGTTTCACTTTCGGCATTGAGACGCTTATCGTTTCAACTCTATCAAGTTCTTTACCTTCTGTCCGACAGGATGCCCGACCTTCCCAAAATCTGTAGACTTTATCTTCATAGGACTTACGCAAAATCCGTAGACATAAGAGTTGACACACAGTAAAATGAGTGGCATGGAGGCAAAAGATGACCCGCCCCACTCGGCTCGATTACTGTCAGTATTTACTTAGTAGTTCAATCAACTATACCTTAACCCATTTCGCTGAACATAGCCAGCAGTTCAGTCATGATATGATAAACCGTTACCTTGCCGGTGAGCGTATCCCGCCTCGCTTGGTATGGGAACATGTCAATCCCCACCTTGTGCAAACAGAACAGGGATATGTCATCTTTGATGACACTGTTTTAGATAAGCACTATGCTCAGCACATCGGGTTAGTCCGTCGTCAGTATAGCGGAAACGCCAAAGGTGTCATTAACGGTATAGGTGTGGTGACTTGTGTGTATGTCAATCCCACCTTAGACCGTTTCTGGTTAATAGACTACCGCATTTACGACCCACAGACAGATGGCAAAACCAAATTAGACCACGTTAAAGAGATGTTATCTCTTTTGGTCTATCACAAGTCCCTTTCGTTTTCAACGGTGTTGATGGATAGCTGGTATGCGACCAAAGACTTGATGATGCACATCGAAAGTCTCGACAAACATTACTATTGCCCGTTGAAGTCGAATCGTCAGGTAGACGATTCCAATGCACAAAAGCCTTACCAGCGTGTTGATAGTTTGCAGTGGACCAAGAACGAACGCCGACATGGGAAACGGGTTAAAATCAAAGGATTTCCCAAACATCACAAGGTGAAACTTTTCCGGGTCGCGTCTTGTAACAGACGCACGGATTATGTTGTGACCAACGACTTGGCTCAAAATGACACTTCGGTTGCACAACAAGCGTGTAACTGGCGGTGGAAGATTGAGCAGTTTCACCGTGAGGCTAAACAGTTGACCGGTCTTGAGGGGTGTCAATGTCGTTTAGCACGGATTGTTCGCAATCACATCGGTTGTGCAATGTTGGTTTGGGTTCGACTCAAGCAAGTGGCATATCAGAATGACCAAACCATCTATCAACTCAAGTACAGCTTATTCTCCCAATACTTGACCCAACAATTGAAATCCCCCACTATTCAGATGCAACTTGTGTAAGTCCTAACTTTAGTAGGACTTACGCATGTCAGCACAGTTGGCTGCGTAAGTCCTATTAGATAAGAAACTCTTCGATTATCTCGTCAATTGTTTCCATGAGCCGAAGGGTTTCGGCCACTGCAACCAGAATACTCCGATACTGCCGAACTTCATCACGGCTTAACGCCGAACCCCGCCGATCCTTCAGCCACTTTTCACAGACTTGGTACGCGCCTATCTCATAATCCCATACCTCTATCGGCACATCCGTAAAATGCTGGGTCGGATTGATCCAAACGCTGCCGTCCACATAGCGGATCCTTGAGACAACCCCTTCTCCCTCCCCTTCAAACCGATGGTGCGGCGGAGGCCCGCTTCCGGTAGGAATGATTTGTGATTGCGTCCCTTTCAGCAGATGCCAGTCAATCAACTCACCCCCCAACGCACTCAGCTTGTGGAAGTGTTCAACATCCGGCGGCAAAGGGATGCGCGGGGAATCATATTTCAGGAAGTCATAATACCATTCACGATAGGTGGGACTGTATAAGATCGCATAGATATAGGCGAGAATCTCCTCCGGCGAAACGCCTTGAGGGAGTCCTGATGGCGTAGTTTGTGGCAACGCAAGTCGCTCCGAGAGTATCCTAAGAAAGACTGGATTTAGGTTGAGCGAACTTTCTGTAGCAAGCCCCAATTCATCCGAATCCGGATACAGATAGAGCGGAAAAACGTGTCCGGATTCACTTGTTCTATTTGAGATATAACTACTTTCAGTGATCTTGTCAGTTATTAAAGCGTGTTGCCACACAGGACCTTTAACGATGTGACAGACACATAGAGCCAGATTTTCTGCAAGCAAGTGGGGCATAACCCTAGGACGAGGAGCACAATGAAATCCGCGCGATTGCCCGGTGTAGTAGGTCCAGCGTGTGTCAAAGGGACGGTAGCGAATTGGTGTGATGTGCTGCTCTACATTGGGATGATCACGGAGATCTGATTGAGCTAGGTGAATTTTCCAATCTTGGGTGTCTGCTCGTAATTGGTACTTCTCACGTGCCTCAACTTCAGAAAGTGAAGCAAAATCGGCTACAGTCTCTTGTAGTTCTTCAGCGTTCCAGTGGATCGTCAATTTATCCCGTGCGGTGACAATCCCAATTGAGCTGGTTCGAAAAATGTCGGTAATCTTCCAGCCCCGCTTGTACTCGGTTATACGTTCCGTTGTTTGAGGGACAAAAAGATAGAGAGGTGATGTTGGCTGAAGTTCACCCCATGCCGTGGTTCGGAGATTGGTTTCTGACAGCATTCTATATTTCTCCTCCCGGCTCCCCCACATATCCGCGTAATAGACCTCAGCAGTGGCAGGGTTATTGCGCTGCTTGACGCACAGCAGGATAGAGACACCTTGCACGATGTCAAACACGTTTTCATCCCTCTGAATTGTTGGAGTAGCTTCCGTTCTTCTGTTACTACCGTGCAAATTGAGCAGGTAGATGGTGTTGAAACTGTTAAGCAACTGTTGCCGCATGCCTCTAAAAACTGGCCCATCAAGGAAACCGTTATTGACAATATAACCGACGATCCCTTCTCCGTTTTTATCAATTCGCCACTGTGCCCATCGAATAAACTTAACATAATCTGCCTGAAGTGACTTCTTTTGGCTCTTTCCGTCAATCAATTCTCCGTCTACCCATTTGTAATCCTCAATCAGTCCTCCAATAAAAGTGAACTCCCCATCGCTATCACGACTTGGATTCTTGGAATCATGGGGATATGGCGGATTGCCGAGGATGACGAGGAGTGGCTCGTCCCGTTTCACTGAAACCGCCGCATTCGCCTCATCGGAGATAAATTCTGCAAAGGCGGACAACTCCTTCTCTATCGGTTCCTCCAGTGTATTGGTGAGATAAATGCGGAGATGTTTCGCCTCGTGCCCCCCCTGTGTTCGAAGAAACACGCTCAGTTTCAGATGGGCGATCGTATACGGCGCAACCAAAATCTCAAAGCCGAAGAGTCGCTGCACCAGTTGCGGATCGTTAATGTACTGATGCCACTCCCCGGTGCCGTAAGTGGTTGTGATATATTCGCTGATGTAGTTCAACACCGCCAAGAGGAAACTACCGGTGCCTGTAGCGGGGTCAAGAATCAGCGCACTGTCATCGGCGAGTCCATCGGGTTTATCCAGTTCTGTTTTAAGCAGCGCATCAACAGAGCGGACGATGTAGGAGATAACCTGCGGCGGTGTATAGTAGACTCCACGATCAATACGGCGTTGTGGGTCATATTCAGCGAGAAAGGTTTCGTAGAAGTGGATGACCGGATCTTCAAAGTGGGTTTGAGCGACAAAAGCGGTGCGGAGCATCTCTGTGGGAACGTTTGCCAACAGGTTTGCAATATCGTCCAAAATATAGGTGACGTTCCCCTCAAGGTTTGGGGAGGCGACTTGGTGAAAGAGTTGCTGCAAAAACGGGTTTGATGGGGGAAGTGCGGCGTAGGCAGTGAATCGTGAGAAGTTTGTTCCATTGGGAAGCGTGCATCGTGCTGCAAAGAGTCCATACGCGAGGGTTTGTGCGTACATATCTGCGAAATCGTCGGGGGTCAGCGTAGTCAGGAGTAGTTCCTTAAATGCCAAGAACATCCGGTAGATATCGCTGTCTTCATCGGTGAGGGTTGTTGCAATTTGCGTTTGCAGTTCGCGGGTGCGGCGTGCGAGGTGTTTGGCGAGTAATTCTGGACTCTCAATTTGCGTCAGACTCGCGCTCAGAAACCGATCGAGTAAATTTTCTAAGGAAACCGTACTTTCGTCCGTAACTCGTGCCGACCCACGCAGTTGGCCCTCCGCATACAACTGAAATTCGACAAAATTGGTGAGGATGAAGTTATCAAGGTTTTCGATGAACCGTTCGTTTTGTGTCTGTGCATGACCTGTGAGGGCATCAAGATCCCTGTCGTATGCTTCTGCCTCAATATAACCGATTGGAAGTAAGCCATTTTTCACAACGAAATCCGGCCTACCAATCTCTAGCCTTCGCGGTTCGGACGTAATCGTGATTTCGTGTTCTAAAAGTTCTGCCGTTTTTTCCAACAACGTCCTGAGATGTGGATGCAAGGAGAGTTCAGCGGTCGCATCGCTTTGTGTATGGGTATGTTGGATGCTTTGTTGATAGGTACGACAAATCTGTTGGAACGTCATAGATTACTCCGGTTACGGATCGGGACAAGGCCGATCCCTCAGATCAATCAAGTCGCTTCAGATACTGTTTCACTATGTCTATTCCCACAAGATCACTATACGTGATCTGGAGACGATCGGTAACCGGTCCCGGCACACTGCCATCACCGATGGTTGAACCGTTGACAGAGGACACAGAGCAGAGGCAAAAACTGGTAGAGGTCACGAAAGCCTCATCGGCTGTGTAGACATCGTAGAGATCGATGTCTGCCTCTTGCACCTCAATGTTCAATCCTTGGGCGAGTTCAATGACAGTCTCACGGCTTATACCTGCTAAGACATACTGTTCTTTTGGTGTAACGACCACCCCGTCTTTGACAATGAAGAAATTGCTTCCGAGACCCTCGGCGATATTACCGTTGATGTCCAACAAGATAGAGAAGGCGTCTGGGTTCTGTGCCTTTACCTCCTGATCGGCGAGCAAAAGGTTGATGTAATTGTGCACCTTGACCCTAGGACTCATACACTCAGGCGGCGTCCGCCTTATCGAAGGGATGACGACACTCAAACCGTCACGGTAATACCGTGCTCGCGCATCGAACGGTAAAGGATTGCACTCGATGATTACCGTTGGCTTATATTTGCCCCCTCCTATGGGAACACCTCTGCTGATCCGTTGTATCACCCAGTAGTCATCGTCTGCTCCCAACAGGGGTTGATTCGCCGCTAGTACCTGCATGGTCAGCTCTGCCATCTGATGCTGCGGAATCCCTGGATCTAGGCGCATATATTTTAGCGAATCGTACAACCGCCCCAGATGTTCCTTTAGTTTGAATATCACCCCGCTGAAAGTGCGGGTTGCATCGAAGACTGCGTCCCCAGTTACAAATCCTTGGTCACGGAAGGATACCTTCGCCTCGCTCTCTGGAACTATCTCTCCATTGATGTATACCACACGTTCTTGAGCCATGTTGTTTATCTACTCCTTTGAACTTATCTAGCGATTATCCGAAAAGTCCGCTACTGAGGAAAGTTCATCTTTCAACTGCGAGAGTTGTTCTTCTGGCAGATTTGTGATTTCAGAGACGAGCGTAATCTCCATTCCTTTGGCAAGCATCTCCTTTGCAGCTTCAATCTTTCCTTCAATCTTTCCTTCAATTCTGCCTTCCTGTTTGCCTTCCTGCTTGCCCTCAAGCAAACCGTCTTGAAAGATCCGCTGCTTTTCTCTTTCTAATGCGGTGATTAACATGGTCTTCACCTCCTGTTCGTTTCGGTAAATGAACTCCAGTGATTGATAATCTCCAGATTCAATCCGTCCGTGGAGTGCCAACTGCCTGAACCAATTTAAGAACAAACTGACCGCCTGTTTGTCCACCTCCGAAGAGAACAGATTCAGCAGTTCTACCTCCAGCAAATCTAAATCATAATGTGACTCTGCCAAAAACAGCGTAGATACGATGTTTCGGATTTTCAACAGGGCTTCCTTGCTGTATTGGTTCTCAGCAATCAGGAAATACTGGAAATCTAACGCGAATGCACCAAGTGGTGGGTTTTGCTCAATCAACGCCGAAAGATTAACCGGTGCCGTCCAAGGTGCTTCTCCATTGTACAGCACAATTGGGAAAACCGCTGGCAGTTTTTTGACGTCTCTGTTATTGACGAGAAAATCCATGTAAAAGTTGGTGATGTAGTTGAGAACACGCAACGCCATGAACGGTTCAACAGTAGATTGAAACTCGATGAGGATGTAAATATAGATCTCGTGGTCATGAAATTGGATTTTGTAGATTAAGTCACTCTCGGTTTCTTTGTAGTGTTCGGAGATAAACGATTTATCCAAGGGTTCACAACTGGCGAAATCCAGATTATCGACCCACTCTTGGTTGACGAATGTCTCAAGCAGTTGCCGAAATATGGTTTGATTTGAGAATAGTTTCTTATATCCGCTGTCGTGAATGTTCATTACTAACACCTTTTCAACGAACAGGGTAGACGGACTCTTTCCGGCGTTGAAGAAAGTTCGTCAAGAACGTGAGATGACAGACTACTGCATAAATCTGTTTGTTTTCGCTTTATCCGGTGACAATTTTTATCGCTCCGGGAGCAGTGCCGTCAATCCGCCATCAATGACGAAATTGGCGCCGGTGATATTGGTCGCTCTCTCGCTGCATAAAAACAGAGCCAGTTCTGCAATTTCTTGCGGTGATGTAAAACGTTGGGTCGGGTATTGTGAACGCCAGACCTGCCACTGCTCGTCTCTGGTACGGTTAAACAGCTGCGCCGCTTGGTCAACCGCTGCCTCCAATAGTGGTGTCTCCACCGATCCGGGCGAGATAGCGTTGACGCGGATGCCGTATTTTGCCAAATCTATGGCTTCGCTTCGGGTGAGCGACAGAAGCCCAGCCTTGGTCACTGAATAGACCATCGCATCCTCTTGGTTTGCCAAGCCCGACACCGAAGCGATATTGAGGATGGCGCCGCCCCGTTGTTTGATATGCGGTACCGAATACTTTGCCATCAGAAAAGCGGAGGTAAGATTGACGGCGATTGTCCTGTCCCACACTGACAGCGAAAGTTCTTCGACATCCCCCGGACAATCGACAATGCCGACAGTATTGATCAGGCAGTCAATAGTCCCGAAAGTTTGGGCAACTGTTTCGCAGAAACCACGCACCGGGGCTTCATCCGCAACATTAATGGCATTGCTGTGGACGGTTGCCCCTGCCTGTCGGCACTTTTCAGCGGTCTGTGAAAGTTCATCTTGACGGATGTCACAAAGGGCTAGCGTCGCCCCGGCATCCGCAAATCTTTCGGCAATTGCCTCTCCAACGCCTCCACACGCCCCAGTGATGATGACGACCTTGTTCTTGTAGTTTTCCAATCGCTTCGCTCCGTTGCGTGGTTAGCTGTCCGTTTCATCGAAATTCTCGTGCCAATAAATGGCTTCAATTGCACGATCCTTTCCCTCTGTTTCAAAATTCATGCTGTGAATCTTGGGGACACGCTGATCTGTCCGATTGCTGATTGCTTCCGCATCGCCGATGTAAAACCCTGCGTGTCTACGAATACCACCGTCAGGAAATTCCGTCGGTTCCCAGACTAGGACACTGCCAACTTTCGGTTCTTCTACCTTGGTCCAACCCGACCGTTGGAGATTCGCCTCTAACCCTCTTACGGTCGTGTGTAGGTCATCTATCAGTTTACAATGGAAAAGTACCGATGAAACGAAATAGGCACAAGAAAGTATTCCATCTCGTAGGATATCTATCTCTTCCCCGTCAACAGAAGCGTATAGATTTCGGAATAGATCCGAACCAATGCTGCGGTGAACCATTAGCATATAATTCTTAAAACGGTTTAGCTGAACCTTTTGCGCCAAAATATACCTCCGATTAAAGACTCATATGATCTCGCGAAAGCGTATCCCATCTATTACGTGAGAGATGTAGCGAATCGTGGAACAATCTATCCTGACCTATATCCCCCAAACAAGGCACGACCCTCCGTCTGCCAAAAGCACCCCCCATCAACGAACCCAATGTTTCCGAGCCAAGCAACCTGATCTTCAACCGTTCCAAATGGATTGTCGCTGTCGTGCACGGAGTCACCGGGCTTGCGAACCAAATCGTGGTTGGCAAAGCAACCGCCCGGTTTGAGCAGCTGAAAGATTTCTTCGTATAGTGCCTGTTTACGATCATCAACTGTGTGGTGGATGGCTCGCGACGAGAGCACCGCATCAAACTGTCGATTCGCTGGCAGGGCTTCCAACCAATCCGGAGACTCAAAGTTAGCTACAACAAAAGAGAGTTGATCCTGCCAATCTGCCAGCCGTGCTTTTCCATGCTTCAGCATCTCCGCTGAACCATCGAGGCACACCACCTGTGCATTCGGATAAGCAGTCAGAATCTCGCGTGTTACAATTCCGTATCCCGCACCGAGATCTAATACCTCAATAGGTTCTTCAGAGCTGCGTCGAATCAGGCCCACGAGTGCTGTAATCTGTTCCGCCCGTTGCGAGTCTGCTTTGTCACCATCTTCTACCCATTGACGAACATATTCGGGTGAATCCCATTCGTGTGGCATTGTATTTCTCCTCTCAATTAATCAGGAATTGCTATATTAACAGTTTGCCCCTTGGTACGCGTCCTATAAAACAAAACCGGAACCTGTTGACCTAGCGAACCGCCGCTAACACACGCTTCATCAATTCGTCAGCATAATCTGTATCTATCCATCGCACCACGACCACCAAATCGTTTTCCGGTTCGATCCAGATCATGTTCCGCCCAGCACCCAGGGCATAGAAACTAGTCTCCGGCGCACTTGGGAAATGTTGTCTGTCGGTATTGAGCCACCACATATAGCCATAATCCGGTTCAACAGGACACGGGGTGGTCGCTAAATCTATCCATCGCTCAGAAAGTATCTGTCGTTCCCCCCAACGGCCACGGCGTAGGAACAGATAGCCGAACCGTGCATGATCTCTGGTACTAATCCACACTCCACCACCCCAATGACCACCGCCACTAACCGACTGCATCTTCAGTCCATCAATTGTCAGCCACGAATTCCGGTAGCCATGCCATCGCCAACTGTTGGAAGCACCAATGGGATCCATCACGTTGTTTTTTAGCAGCTGTGGTAGCGGCTTGCGCCAGATACGCAGCAGGGAGAGTGCCAGTCGGTTGACACGAACATCATTGTAAACAAAGACACTACCGGGCGCTTGAAGCGGGGTATCAGGACCCTGATCTCCTTGACCGTCGGCATAGTGGGGTTTGTCCCAAAGTGTTCCCTCCCACTCACTCGTCTGTTGGAGCAAATGGTGCCAAGTAATTTGGGCGTTATGTGGTGAATCGAACCCACCATCGTTTACGTAGTCCCGGACGGGGTGATGTACATCTCGAATCAGTCCGCGATCTAGTGCTAGCCCTGCCATCGTGGATAGATAGCTCTTGCTGATGCTGAACGTCATATCGACGCGCTGTGTCTCGCCCCACTCTGCGATGAGGTAGCCGTGCCGCAAAATGAGCCCGTTGGTCGCGCCCCGATCTTTTATCGATCCGATGACCTCGGGGTGGGATTCTTCCTTTTCCATCTCGGTGTAGTGCAACCGCATTTTACGGGGCCATGCGGTTTCGATTGTCCGGGCATAGTGAATCGCCTCGTTGAGAGAGTCAGGGTCAATACCCACATCCTCAGGCTTTCTGCGTTCCCAATTTTCACCTTGTTCAGGATAGTACACATCTTGTGTGAACTGCATCGCGAGACCTCCGATTCAATCTCAATATTCCACGACGAGCACCTCGTGGAGGCTTACCGTTGGCACCACAACCGTCGCAGGGTTTCCTGACACCTCTAGATTCGCCCCCTGTAGCGGCAAACGTGCGGACTTCACCGCAAAATCATTAAACCGACCCCGGCTGTTGTGGATGGGGTTCACCTCACGGAGTGCTAAAAAAGTAGTCATCTCCGCATCGTGCTTTTCACGATTGGCAATGCGCCACGGCAGCAGTGGAGTGGGGTTGTTCAGCAGATGAATCATCAACTCATTCGCACCTCGGTGGGCAGCGTTAACCTCAATAGCCTCTGGCATCTCAAACTCGATAGGTGGAGGTGTCCGCTTCACCAAGTCGGCGATGAGCCGTTTCAGTGGCGGATAAGGGTTGTTCATGTACGCGCCGCCGACATCACCGCAGATATAAATCGCCACCCCCTTCCCGAAACGGTGCATCGTGATAGCGGGTTCGGGCGAATCGTAGTCCATCCTTGGGTCGAAATCGTTCAGTAACCGCTCCCCTTCCAGACAACTCCGCGTACAAAGCACATGGATGTCGGCGTTCGGCAGAACGGACACCGCAGATTCTTGACCGTAAAAGCAGATGACATAGCCGAATTTGTGGGACAACTCTGCATCCTGAGGGACATATATGATACCGTGGTCATTTGTGCCCCCACGCAGTCCTCGGTACTCCACGCCTAATACATCGGAGAGAGCAAATTTGCCCCGCTCACGCCCAAGTTCGTCGAGCAGCGAGGTCTCATGGGTAGCGATGAGCGTACCGCCTTCATAGACAAATCTTCTAATGGTCTCACACTGTTCGTCGGACAGACACACGCTGTTTGAGAGAAAGAGCAAATGATATTGGGATAGCGTTTCGTAGTTCAACCGATCGTCCAAAACGAAGTCGAACAGCAGGTGCGATCGATTCAACATCTCGTAGGCACCGTAAGCGTCCTTCTGTCCAATTTCGTGGAAATAGGTCTGCCCTATGTTCTTGGGAATCTCCGACGGACGAAAGTCCCGGTTCTGCTGTGAGTAGTGGAGTGCAACGTATTTGACTGTATCACCTTTGATGTAATCAACCCGTTTCTTAAATTCGCTGAAGACGGACTTGACCGTGTCCTTATGAAGAGTTGTTGGTCCATCGAAAGGATTTCCACACGGGGCACCACCGTTCGCGATGGCAGCAAATCCGGCGAGGGCGGGCGAAAACATTTCAGGATAAGGCGCACCACCAAATCCCTGTAGCGATTGGGTGACATTTCGGAAGAGGCCGAAGGGCGTACCGGTTGACCGCAGCACCTTTGCTGTAAAGTTGGGTTCTCGTAGGGAGCGAAATGTCTCCACGAAAAAATAGCCACCAACGTCTTCCAGATGGAATGAGTTGAGTGGGTGACCGTCTGACCAATCAGCAGTCGGTCGAATGTATGAATTCATGTCGAGAATCACATCTGGATACTTTGCCTTAATCCGCCGGAAGAGATGGTGCATAAAATCCTTCATCTTCTCGTAGCGCCAGTTGACAAAGTGTCGGAAATCTAGAGAGTCAAAGTCAACCTTCCGAGGAATTTCCAACCCTGTCTCTTTCCGAAATAGTTTTTCACAGTATTCACAACAGCAGGAGGGGGAAAAGGGACGCTCCTCATGGGACCCGTAGTTGGTGTCGTCGAAGTAGAAACCATCAATATCAAGATTGTCCAACCACTCAATGAGATATTCCGGCAACCAGTCCCGGTAGGGTGAGTTAAAACAGAACCACCCCAAATTCTCAATCTCCGGTCTGCCATTGTCCAGAAATTGCATCAACCACTCCGGATGAAGCGGTTTGAGGGGCTTAGTGTATATGATGGGATAGTAGCTGAGGATAAGGATGCCCCGTTGGTGTGCTAGCTCCAAAAATCTCGGCAGGCGGTCGTTGTCAACATTGGCGTACGGCGGAATCATCTTTGAGCGAAAGCGGGGTGTACCTCTGTTAATCTCCCCATCGACCACCTGCACTTCGACACCGACTTCATCGATGAAGTCCACCCATTCTTCGACGGATGGTCCGACATACGACTCTTCTGGTCGTACGCAACTTGGATAGCACTCTATACGGCACACGCGCTTTTCGTAAGGCTTTTCTGCAAGCCTTTGGGCAGTAGACCCGACTCGATTCACTTTTGGTTGTCCCTTCTTTGCATTCATAGCGTGTATTCAACCCAATGCAGTCCTAGGCTCTACTCGTACTATCCGGTTAGCCTCCCCCGCTCGCTTTTGATACAATCGTTCCCTCAATAGCGTTCAGAAACTGGATGACTTCACTTGTCGCTGGCTGTGTCTTCTGAAATTTGGATTGGTATTCTCTGAGAATCTGATTTAGCTGTATCAGATCCGTCAGACGATCGGCAGTAGCTTTTCGGACGCGCTCAAACTGAGAACCGATTTCTTCGGCGGATACACCATCCGGTTTCCGTAGCCAATTGCCATCCGAGGCTTTCATCAACAGGTGCGCTTCGACAGCGTTTAAGGCACGTTCCGCCATCCAATATCGCGCTCCTTCAAGCCCGCCCAACCTTTGATAAAGCAAAACCCCGACCACAGCAATGATTATCGCAACAACTAGCCCGGTCGTTGCCACACGTCGATAACAGCCCTTCCTCTGCGCCATGTATTACAACTTCCCCTCACGGATGGTTAAATCTGCTTGCAACTTCTGGTTGGCAATAGCCATTGTGCCGTGTGTGTCGAAAAGCTCAAACTCACCCTCAATGACATCAAAAACAGCAAGGTCGGCAACCGTCCCGATTTTGAGATGGCCGAGTTCAGCCTCACGCCCAATTGCCTTTGCCGCAGCAATCGTCGATTTCTCAATGACCTCTTCAAGCGAGAGTCCAAGATTTAAGAATTTTGATAACGTTGTCGGAAGATCGTAGACAGGACCGTTGATATTGCCGGAGTGCAGGTCTGTACTGATAACATCCGAGATGAATCCCTGCTCCATTGCGCGTTGAGCAACCTCGTAGTTAAAACTCCCGCCGCCATGCCCGACATCGAAGATAATCCCATCTTCGCGGGCTGCCCACGCATCCGGGATAACCCGTCCTTTATCATCAACGATACAGTCACCGTTCCCTTGGAAGCAGTGGGTGACGACATCGCCGGGGCGCATCAGTTTTAGAACATTGGGAAGCGGCACGCCAGTCCCGATATGCACCATGACGGATGTATCGGCAACTTCGGCAGCTTTGATTGCCAGCTTCAACGGTTCAACGCCATTATCACCGACTTGGGATTTGCCCTGACGCACTTTAACGCCGACAGTGATGTCCCGATTCTCCATGAGCGTGTCGGCGACCTTCTCTGGATGGGCGTATTCAAGTTCGTGCATTTCACCCACGGGGCCATAAACGAGACCGATGCCAGAGATATGGATATAGGTTAAGATGTGCGTTTGCGCCGGCTGCGCAATATACTCTCGAAAACCGGGGAATGTCGCCCAACTTGGGCTACCGGCATCAACGATTGTCGTGACGCCGGTCGTTGTGCAGACCGGATCCGCTTTAACCCCCCATGTCGTAACGCCCGCGTAGACATGGGCGTGGATGTCCACTAAGCCGGGAGTTACATACTTTCCCTCAACAAAAATCGTTTGCGTCGCCTCTCTTGCAGAAATATCATCCTCAATTGCTGCAATTTTTCCGTCAATAATTGCGACATCCCGCTGGTCATGCAATTTCTGCGTGGGATCAATAACAGTCCCACCTTTGAGCAGTATATCGTATTTCATTCAGATTATTCCTCCTATACCCCCCGTTTATCTCCCCAAATATCAACGTGAACCCGCGGTGAATAGCGATAGCCGTGTTCCTTACAGATGTCCACAAGCCACTCCTGTTTGGGTGCTAACTCTTCGGGGGTTATGCCTTGGGGCATCAGCACAATTGTTTCTGCGGGGATGGAAATTTCCGTCTGTAGTGTCTGAATCTCTTCGAGATCTGCCGGTTGATCAACAACAAACTTGACTTGACACTCGTACCGATCAAGGAACTGCCGGATAACATCGGGGCAGATGCGTCCGCGCTCATGTCTCTGAAAGTAACGGTTGTCACCGGGCGGATTGGAGTTTCGCAGTTTGGGACTCATGGAGATGAGATGTGCTGCCACAGGCGCGAAAATGGTCGCATTCGTTTCGATAGTGATGTGATGACCACGTTGCTCCAGTTCTTGGCAGAGTTCCGCCAACTCCTTGACTTGGATGAACGGTTCGCCGCCTGTGATGACGACATGCTTGCAGTCGTATTTCGCAATCGCTTCGACCGCTTCCGTAAGGGTGATGTCTTTGTTCTCTGGATTCCAAGATGTAAAAGGCGTGTCGCAATTGTGAGAGAGTATTCCTTCGCTAACATAAGTGCCGGACGCAGTCTTGAGCGAAATCACTTCTTCAGGGTCAGCATGTTCAATGTTGACAATATGCTGACGTGCTTGGCTAGAAATTCCCCAGAAATTCCACTTGTTGAGAGATTGCGGTTGACATAATGAATAGAACCTTAGAATCTCAGGGGTCGTTCCACCCAATCTAACTCCTCGGGATTCGCTAGTTGGACGAAATCCGAGTTTAGCTGCAAAGTCAATCGCCTTTTGTTTGAATATTCCCTCCTTCTGAGCAAAGCGAATTGTACCAGTATAACTCCCTTCCGCATCAAAAAAGCCTGCTAACCAGCCACGATAGTAACTTTGATCTTGTGGATGCGCTTTCAACCACCGCTCAAAAGATTCCGCACGTTGGGATTCTGTAAGCCATAACGCCTCCATTACACTGTAGCCTTTGAAACCAGTGTGCTGATGTGGAGCAAAATGTAGTCGATAGCCCGCCCGTTTGGCAAACTGCTGGAATTGTTCCAATAGCGAAAAATTCGATAAAGCAAGTCGAAATCGACGATAACTTTTATCTCCTTTTCGTAAACTCCAAAAGCAGCCATCACCCTCCGCCATACCACATAGCCAGCCTCTTTCATACGCCTCTACATCCATTTGCAGATCTTCGGGTGGGAGTATACAGCGAACCGCTCCACCCGCACTGAGTCTTTTCGCCTCTCTCCAGCCAACGTGAATCTTAGAGCTATCCTGAGTTCGAGTTGTCACCTGATATAACAGATGGTCTGCCGAGCAGGCGAACTGTATCCCAGCTTCCGTTAAGAAACGGACCATGGGGCTTCGGCGGACTGCGGTTTCAATAACCTGGGTTGGCTGCAATTGCAGGTGCCCTCCTTTGTCTTGACGTAATGCGCCAACCACCCAATCGCCGGGGTTGAGATCCTCAATGGGTGTCCATCTAAGATCTGAACGTAAAACGCGCGTTCCTATCGCAGAGCACCACACGCATCTTAGATTACAGTAGCTAGTCCGAAAGAAAACAGAGGGGACGCCAACTAGTTTGCCTTCGCCCTGAATTGTATGGAAAAATTCGCTGTACTTCATAGTTAGAAAGACAATGCCAATGTAAGTTGTTGGGGTGGGGCTGGGTGTCCAACCTGATACCCCTTCTGGAGTTTGTCGTGGTGAAGCCGGTCCCACTCTTTCTCAGCTGCCTCAAGGTGGGAGTCAAACACTTTTTTCGCTTGTTGAATGCCTCCGTCACGACGACCATAGCGGCTGATGACAGAGTAACGATCGTCCGTCAACGATTGGGCAAGATAAAGATGATAAATCTTGTCCGATGTTCCCTCCTGATAGTAGAGGTGCGCAACCCGTCTTGAAAGCAATTTTTCATTGAAGGGAAGGAAAATTGCCGCCTTTGCAGGGAAATAGAGGGAGGCGTTCCAGTTTCTATCCATACGGGATTGGTAATTTGTATAAGCGAAGGTGCACAACTGCTCTGCATCCGCGGAATGAAATTGGACCCGCTGCTCAGGAATTGAACAAAGTTCATCCAAAACGACAGGCAGCCTTTCTCGAAGAACTTGCGGTGTCTCTTGGATTGGGGAGTGTACCATCGCCAACCCCGCTGCTTGTGCGTCTTCCGAGAGTCGCGTCCGCCAATCCAAGAAACTCGCTTGAGAAACGCCGGTGGTGTACAACTCCAATTTCATCCGTTACTCTCCTTTTTTCAAGAAAATTGGTCGTTTTCCGTCAGATTTCTCAAGGCGATTTGCTCATTGGTATATCTCAAGTGGGAAGTAGAGGAAGGCAAACTTTTTAATCCTTCGTGTGAAGAAGTTTGCCTTCTGTGTGATATTTCCCCTACGGGGTCTCAGTCCGCAAAAGCTAGACTGTCCCCTCAATGAGTTCAATCTGTACGTTATCTGGACCCTTGACGAAAGCGATCGGTAAGCCAGACGGTTTAGCGTCTTCAATCTCAGCCCCTTTTGCTTCCATCTCTGCAAGGGTAGCGTCAAGGTCTTCTACCCCAAACGCTAGTTGATAAACGCCCCAGCGTGGATTTCCGCTGGTCGGTTCCACTTCCATATCGCCAAATTTCGGCGAAAGGAAGATTTTCTCTCCACCAATATCCATCCGAACAATTGGTAAGCCGCGGACCTCTACCCGCTCCGTAACTTTGCCATCAAGCATCTTTTCGTAGTAAGCAACGGCCGCTTCAACATCTGCACAACGCAGATGAACGTGATGAAATGTGTATCCCATTATTGTCTTCCTCCTAAAGAATGAAATTTTGTCTTGGTCGAAGACTATATCTCGACCTGATACGGAGATTATTATAGACTAAAAGCAGAGCGGATGTAAATAGAATTCTCTGTTAATCCCAGAAATTCGTGCGGGTTGCCCTGAACCTACGGTTCATCGGGGTTGCTTTTGAATCTCAATGAAATTGGGGTTAAAACAGAAATTGTGCGTGTTGCAGATACCCTTGAATCCATGGGCGTATTCGCTCGCTCATCCCGGCAAAGTAGTACAAATCTAGCCAGAGTGTCAGCCCGCGTAGAAAGGCGAGCCGTAGGTGGGAGGGGAGCCTCTCTCGTTCGGCTTCAGATAGAGGGCAGATGTTTTCGTATGCACGCAGAAATACGGATTGCTGATTTAAAGTTAGGGGAATATCTTGATAAACGGCAGGGAAAAAGACCAGTGCATATCCCAAGTCATACAAGCGGGACCCAGGACAAGCGGTATCCAGATCTAGGATTGCACGAATACCACTACCATCAAACTTGAGATTTTGGGCGCGGTAATCGCCATGTATGAGCCAACCCTGTTCGGATTCCGCATCGTGTACTGTACTGATTGCACTTTTGAGAATCCCAACCTCATCAATCCATGAATCAATTTGGGGCGGTGCCGACGGATCTTTCTCCGCAACGGGTTGGAGGCGGGATAAACGCGCTTCCAGTTGTATAAAGAGTTCGGTTTCTAGGGAAGGTCCGGCAGGCTGGATTTGAGGTTGAAATAGGCGAAGTTGCTGGTGTAAACGTCCAAGCATTTCCCCCGATGCACGTAGCTGCTCCAAATTCGCAACATCGTAGTCAGATCCCTCAATGAATTCAGAGAGGGCATATACTTCCCCTGTTTCCAAAGGGCTGTTACATGCGCTGAACGTTTCTCCGCTATTATTCGGCAGTAAGCGAGGAACAGGAAAACCTTCCTCATATAAAAAGTCTTGGACAGTGTGCGTGAAGGCGATTCGTTGAAGGTCGAGTTGTGCAGGAGTCTTCTGATTTCGCGCCGACTTATAGATTTTCAGGAACAATGTTCCCTGATTGGTCGCAAGCCGCATGGTTGTGCTCATTGCGCCGGTGCCGATCGGTGTTGCTGACTCGATGGTAAGGTTGTAGTTCTTACGGATGGATGCCTGAATAGCGATGGGAAGCTCAGAAAGCATAATGGGAATTCGCTATGACACTTGCGGCAGCATCGCGCCCTGCTTTTCGTAAATTGTTCGGAGTTGACCACAGGCGGCAGCGATGTCTCTGCCCTTGCTGAATCGAATCGGTGCGACATGGTGCCCATCTGCGACAATGCGGCGGAATCGTTCGATCTGATCGAGTTTGGGGCGTTGAAAATCGGCACCTTCGATCTCGTTGAAGGGGATAAGGTTTAGCTTGCACGGCAGCCATCCCATCAGTTTACGGAGCCGTCTAGCGTCTGCAACACTGTCATTCACACCTTGGATAAGAACATATTCAAGTGTGGCGGGTCGTTGTGTCGCAAGTGCCCATTCCCGTGTGGCGTTGAGGACTTCATCCATTGGATATTTGGCGTTGATAGGCATCAGGCGTGTTCGAGTTTCGTCCGTTGTGGCGTTTAACGAAAGGGCAAGATTGCACTTGAGCTGCTCGTGGGTGAATTGCCGCATCCGCCGGGCTAAACCGGAGGTGGAAACGGTGATCTTCCCTTCAGATATCCCTAACCCATTCGCATCCGTCATCAAGCGGATTGCCTTCACAGTCTGGTCATAGTTTGCCAGTGGCTCCCCCATCCCCATAAACACAACGTGCGTCACACCTTTTTCGTCGTCCAATTCACGTTCGATTGTTATCAATTGGTCCAAAATCTCCGCCACCGTCAAATTACGGAAAAATCCCATCTTCGCGGTCGCACAGAAATCGCACGCCATCGCACACCCCACCTGTGACGAAACACAGACCGTGATGCGATCTTGATCATACATCAGGACGCTTTCGACCCGGCTGCCATCAGTAAGTTCAAACAGGTATTTGATTGCCGTGTCGGCGTTGGAAGCCGTGCGCGTGAGGACATGTGGTCCACCGATGCAAGCTAGATCTGCCAACCTCTGCCTTAGCTTATGGGGTAGGTTCGTCATTGCCTCGAATGTCTCCACCCGTCCGCGATACATCCATGACATCAGTTGCTTCGCACGATATTTCGGTTCGTCCCACTGTGTCACCAGTTCTTCTAGCTCAAGTAGTGTCAACCCTTTCAAGTTGATTTTGTCTGTCCTTAGATGTTGCATTGTCATGGCATTATTGACTTGCGGCTGCTAACCCGATTGCGTGTTATGATGAAACCTAGTAATGTTGTACGCTAAGGGTTGCACAAACCACAGCACCTTGATGAAAGGCGTCTTGGATTGTCATAACTGCTTTGAACCGGACTTCCTTCGGCAAATTGGTTGCTGGTCCTTTAGCTACTAAGTCTCTGCTGCAAAAGTTGGTTGACCATCTGGGGGTTGGCTTTGCCTCTAGTGGCTTTCATCACTTGACCGACAAGGAAACCGATTGCCTTCTGCGTCCCGTTGCGATAATTCTGTGCGGGTCCCGGATTTTCTTCGATGACCTGATCGACGATTGATTCGATTGCAGACGCGTTGGAAATCTGATTAAGTTGCGCCTGAAGCTGGAGGAGATCGAATGGATTGGTAACTCGCTTGTCCAAATCAATGACAATGTCGGGCTTTAAGAGTTCCTTCAAACGATCAGTCTGTTTAGCTTTCGACATGGCAGCTGTCCCTCCTAAAATTGGGTAAAACCGTAATAAATCCCATCTATAACGGTACCAACTTCATGCCCTTCTCGATCTTTACTCGGAATAAAAAGAATGACTTGAGAACTGCCTGACGGTGTGTCTGCCTGCAAAATGTTGGCAATCTCAGCCATTGTTTGTTGGTCCCTTAGCCGGTAAGTTTCTGCTGCAAAAGTTGGTTGACCATCTGCGGGTTGGCTTTGCCCCTAGTGGCTTTCATCACTTGACCGACAAGGAAACCGATTGCCTTCTGCGTCCCGTTGCGATAATCCTGTGCGGGTCCCGGATTTTCTTCGATGACCTGATCGACGATTGATTCGATTGCAGACGCGTCGGAAATCTGTGAAAGTCCTTTCTCCTCGATGATTTGCTTTGGAGTTTTGCCGGTTTCAAAGACATCGGGCAGGACGGATTTAGCAATTTTGCCGCTGATTGTCTGATTTTTAATCAGCTCAATCAGTTCGCTGAGATGAGCGGGTGTTACTTTAGTATCCTGAATCTCTATCCCTGCATTGTTCAACAGTCCCGACAGATCCCCCATGATCCAGTTACTGCTCCCCTTTGGATCGCTGCTGAGACGCGCTGTTTCATCGAAAAAGTCCGCCATCGGTCGCGTGGCGGTGAGAAACTCTGCATCGTAGGTAGGAATACCGTATTCTTCAACAAAACGCTTGCGGCGTTCAGCAGGTAGTTCCGGCAGCGCCGCTCGGATACGTTCAACCTCTGCTGCATCTACTTCAAAAGGAACAAGGTCGGGTTCAGGAAAGTAGCGATAATCGTGAGCCTCCTCTTTGCTACGCATGGAGGCTGTCCTACCGGTGTTGATGTCAAACAGTACGGTTTCTTGGATAACTTTACCCCCCTGATCGAGAATCCGTGCTTGACGCTTCTCCTCGTATTCCAAGGCGGTCATCACATGCTGAAATGAATTTTTATTTTTCAATTCTGTTCGTGTCCCCAATTCTTTGCTGCCAACGGGACGCAGGGAGATATTCGCATCACAACGGAAACTCCCCTCCTCCATGTTGCAATCGCTAATTTCGACATATTCGAGGATTTCTTTGACCGCGCGCCAGTAGGCGATTGCTTCTGCAGGGGAGCGCAGATCAGGTTCACTAACAATCTCTAACAGCGGCACACATGAACGATTGAAGTCTACATAGCTCTGATTTGGATTTCCTGTCACGTCCGCATGGACTAGCTTTCCCGCATCCTCCTCTAAGTGGATACGATTAATGCGGACACGCTTCGTTTCGCCGTCCAGTTCATAATCGACATGACCGTCGTAGGCAAGGGGTAGGTCATACTGTGAGATTTGGTAGCCTTTGGGCAAATCTGGATAGAAGTAATTTTTCCGATCGAATTTGCTGTAAGACGCAATTTTGCAATTCAGTCCTAAAGCGGCACGGATTGAAAACTCGACTGCCCGCTGATTCATCACAGGCAGCACACCGGGCATCCCCAAACAGATAGGGCAAGTCTGCGTATTCGCCGCGGATCCAAACTTAACCTCACAGTTGCAAAAGAGTTTGCTGTTTGTCGATAATTCAGCGTGAACCTCCAAACCGATAACGGTTTCGTATTTGTATGCCATATTTTCTCCTCAATCGGAATGTCGATTGAACCCCAATTGATATTAACCAATCTTTCTTGTTAACCACCTTCGTGTATTCAAAGGTTTTCGGTCCTTCCAGAGTTCAAAGTAAAGCACTGGGCCAATCAACGATCCGGTTTCTCCGAGGGTCCCAAGGACTTGTTTCGCTTGAATAGTATCACCCCGTTCCACAGAGATACTTGACAGATGCGCGTAAACAGAGGTGCATCCGTTCCCGTGCTGAACAATAACCGTGTTGCCATGGCCAAAAATATATTCCATGTTTGAGACAAGGCCATCCGCAACACACCGCACGGGGGTCCCCTTCTTTGCTTGAATAGTGATGCCACGGCCAGTGGGTGTCTGGTTTGGGATAACCACTCCGACAACGGGCCAAGGGAGTTTACCAAACAGCGCGGGTCGAATGCTTTTAATTGCCTCCGCTTGCTCTGCAAGACGGGCATCGCTGACGATTCCGAGGTGCTCCCCTAACAGTGCAACGGCAGCGTTTAACTCCCTTAACGCTTGGTTATGAGTTCCTTTCTCTGTCCGGTACTCATGCAGGAGTTGTTGACGTTTCCGTTCCTGGACGAGCAGGAGTGAACGTTCGGCTTCTTTAGCTTTCGATGCCTCCTTTGCTAATTGGATTTGGCGAACAATTTCAGTAGATTTTTGTGCAATGTCTTTCTGCCGAAGTTGTATGTCCTTTAGCAGATCTTGATCTGCTTCGGCGATAACACCCATATACTTATACTTTTCCACGAGATCTTGCATATCCTGAGCACCAAGCAATATCTTCAAAAAGTGCTCATCTTCCTTATTGTAGCCTAGCTTATAAATTGCACGAATCCGCTTTATAGCCAGTTTCTTTTGTTTCTTGTCTTTGGAAAGCAGCTCCCCCAATTCTCTCTGAAGTTCCGCAGCCTCAAGTGTATGATTTTCAATCTCTTGCTGATACCGGGCAAGTTCTTTTTCGTTGACGGCTAGCTTGGATTCAATCTCCTGTAGTTTCTGTAAGACCCCTTGTTCCTTTTGGATAATCGTGTTTCTTTGTTCTTCCAGACTACGTTTTTCCTCCTTTTTCCGTTCGTGTTCCTGCTGCAACTGCTCCGTCTGCTCCGGAGTTTGCGCCAAGAGCAGTGCGGGAGCCTGAAGGAGAATCGCAGCGATAACGTAGACAAGGGGACTTAAAATCTTCAAACCAAATAGTTTCAAGACATAACTCCTTTAATTAGGGGAAAGATTTCCAAAATTTCAGAAGGCTGGTTTCGTTCTGTTGGATACTCCGATGCAAGATCGAGATCCGTCCTCTATCGGGATTGCAGCACACTATTTGCAGCAGTAGGATTTGTGTAGGCGATAAATGGCGATCTGAGTTAATCAGCAAGCTCATTGACAATTGCAACGTTTTCTTCGACTTCGTGCTGGCTGGTCATGCCGATTGTCATTGCGTGAACACAAGGCAGCCCCATGACAAATTCGATGCCTTTCCTCGGACCATCTTCTTCGGCTAACTTGCTTTGTCCGAGCACCTTCATGCCGTAGATGCCTTTGCCAAATGCTGCCATCTGTTCCATAGTCCGGATAACGTCAGCGGGTGATGCGTCCATGTGGGATCCGGCATAGTTAATCCGGGCTAATACAACTTCGACCCATTTGGTCATGGCAGCCGTTTGGAATGCGCCATAATCGTGGCACGAAACGCCATGCACACGTATGAGCCCCTGTTCTTTGCACCGCGTTAAGGCTTCCATCGCGTCGGGATAACGCGTGGGCCAATCGAGGTCGGTGAGGCAATGCAGCAACACAATATCGACGTAGTCCGATCCGATCTCCTTCAAGAATCGTTTAACATCGTTTTCAACCGATTCCCTAGTGCGCGAAACGGTTTTTGATGTGATAACGACTGAAGACCGATCCAATCCCTTGAGGGTTTCCTTGATATAGGAGTGGCTGCCGTATTGATCTGCGGCATCCCAAAACGTCACACCTTGGTCGTGAGCAAAGTGGAGCAAATCCACCAATCCTTTCAACCCTAGTGCGGTCTGATCCGATTTTCCACCCCAACCATGCGTACCTGTTCCAATCGAAAGCTGCGAAACTCGCAGCCCTGTTCTGCCAAGATCGACAACTTGCATTGAATGACTCCTTTGGGTTAAAGATGGTTTTATACTATCTTGTGATTAATTCATTTACCGTTGTGGACAGTATATCACACGACATTGGTGAGGTCAACCCTATTCACAGCCCACAACGCCCTCACTAGAGGGATAATGTTATTGAGACCAAATCGAGCCGGAATTGCTAACCTTTATTTTTGAAAAATGCATAACACAACTTTTTAGTTACCCACATTTTTTCTGCGAGAAACCTCTTGACAAATGTTCTCCATAGGTTTATAATTTTTTCAAGCTTGTGATTGAAAATGAGTCTCAGTTTCAAAAAAAGGAGAAAACGATGAGTCAAGATACTTTGACGTCTGAGATACGCTCTGTTCCGACCGATCAGAGTTTCCCTGTTACAGAGGTGATCCGATCTCGCCGAACGATTTTTCAGTTTAAGCCGGGCCCAGTGCCCCAAGATGTTCTCGAAGATATTCTTGAGGCAGGTATCTGGAGTCCCAATCACCATCTGACCGAACCGTGGCGATTCACTGTCATTGGCGAAGAAACGAAGTTAATTCTCGCTGAACGGTATCGTGAAATCCAAATTGAAAAAATTACGTCCAACCCAAAAGCGGCAGCAGCTGCAGATGAGGAAACCCTCGCCAAGGTTGGGGAGCAAGGGTTCAAGAAGTTTACTTCCAAACCCACAATTGTGGCAGTTTCGTGCATTCAAGATGGTGACGAGCAACGGAAGCGCGAAGACTACGCGGCAACCTGCTGCGCTATGCTAAACATTCAACTTGCCGGGTGGGAGCGAGGGGTCGGAATGCAATGGAGCACCGGCGCGATCACGATGGAGCAGAATACCTACGATCTGCTCGGTATTGATACCGATCAGGAGTATATCATCGGATTTTATTATATGGGCTATCCGGCTGAAGTGCCCTCACTTGAGCGAAAACCCTTGAGTGAGCAAGTCCGATGGACAAATTAAAGTGCTGATGAGCTAACCTCCAGTGAGATGAAGCTCACCCGCTCCGACAATTCGGGATTATCCCAAAAACCTACCGCCGAATCCTGACGCTGCCTGCCTCCATTGCCTTTTCAGCTTCTTCGGCAGTTGCCCAGTTGAAATCGCCGGGGAAGGTATGCGCAAGCGCGGAGTAGCCACCACCGAAATCAACCGCCTCTTGCAGGGACTTGCCGTTGAGTAGGCTATAGATTAGCCCTGCGGAGAAACTATCACCGCCGCCGACGCGATCAACAAGTTCGAGGTTTTCGTAGATGCGCGATAGGTAGAAGTCTGATCTATCGAACAGAAGTGTGCGCCAATCGTTCAGCCAACCGGTTTTTGCGTCGCGCAGGGTGGTGCCAATCATTTCGATATTGGGGAATGCCTCGCAAACCCGTTGTGCGACCTCTTTATAACTCTCTGGATCAAGTTGGCTGAAGCTTTCAGTTGTGCCTTCCGCTTTGAAGCCGAGTGCCATCTCGAAATCCTCTTCGTTGCCGATGAGCACACAGACGTGGTCCATCATCTCGCGATTCGCAGCTTGTGCTTCCTCTGCGCTCCACAACTTTGATCGGAAGTTTAGGTCGTAACTTGTCTTTACGTCTGCCGCGCGTGCTGCCTGAAGGGCTTCTTTTGCCACTGTCGCTGCGGAGTCAGATAGTGCAGGAGTAATGCCGCTCAGGTGAAACCAACGGGCACCGTCAAAAATCTGCGGCCAATTAATTTCGCCGGGTTGGATGTTTGAGATTGCTGAATAGCCACGATCATAGGTTACGCTACTAGCACGAGGACCCGCGCCCAATTCAACATGATAGAAACCGTTCCGTTCTAGCCCGACACCGTCAAACGCTGCCCACGCAATATGAGACATATCGACGCCTAACTCACGTCCTTTGTTAGTGATGAATTTTCCCGACCAATTATCAACCAAGCGAGAGACCCATGTGGTGCGTAGTCCTAACTGAGCCCCATTGACTGCGACATTCAACTCCGCCCCGCCGGCGTCCATCTGCAGCGTTGATGATTGTTCAAGCCGTCTAAATTCAGGCGAAGTGAGTCGTACCATCGCTTCGCCAAATGTAACTAAATCGTACATATCGACCTCCTTCGAGAGATTCATCCCGATGAAATCAGGATGAACCGCAAATTACAAATTTGTGGCTTCACTGATTCCGATGCCGTTGTCTCGAAACGACGCTCACAGCATTGTGGTCCCGATCAGATTTGGACCTGCTCATCAAAATCTTCGCAGTGGAAACCCCATGCTTTAGCGTGGGGTTTCCACTGCGTTCCTTTTTTGGTTGATTTTGCAGGTAAAATATGGTATACTTCTTTTGTCTTTCGTAGGGGATTTCAACCGTCAGCACCCTTGCTGGCGTCCCCTACACCTCGTTGAAAAGGCATGAAAGACGGGAAGATAATCCCTAATGAAAAAGACTTATGAATATCGTGCGTATCCTACAACCAAGCAACGGACCACCTTTACCGTTTGGTTGGCATTGTTGAGACAACTTTACAACCAAGCCCTTGCATGGCGTATAGAGACGTACAAAAACACCGGCGAGTCGGTAAAGTGGACGACACAAGCGAACGCTTTGCCTGACCTGAAACAAGAATCGACATCGTTTGCCGGTCTCCATAGCGACGTTCTCCAAGATACGATTCGCCGTTTGGATAAAGGATACAAAGCATTCTTTCGCCGTATCAAAACAGGTGGTGAACCGGGTTTCCCACGCTTCAAAGGCGAAGGGCGGTATAGGTCGATGACCTTTAGTCACCTGTCTAACAATTTGATTCGCAATGTCCATAGGAAGTTTGCCCGTATAGTTGTCCCGAAAGTCGGCCACCTGAAGGTTCGATACCATCGACCGTTGCCCGATGGTAAAATTAAGACGTTGACCCTTTCCAAGAAGGCGTCCGGTTGGCACGCCACAATCGTCGTTGAGGTTCCGGCCCCGATTGAAGTCCCCGTTCAAACGACACTCGGCATTGATGTGGGGCTTAACGCCTTTGTCGTTGATTCGGACGGCGAACAAATCCCGAACCCTCGCCATTTCCGTAAAGCAGAAAAGAAACTTGCTAGACATCAACAGATACTCGCACGACGTAATAAAGGAAGCAAACGTAGATCGAAACAACGTGATACTGTTGCCCGTTGCCACGAACACGTTGCGAACCAACGGAAAGACTTTCAGTTTAAGGCGGCACATTCTATCCTTGAGCGGTGCGACGAAGTAGCTGTTGAGAACCTCCAAATTAAGAACATGCTCAAGAATCATTACCTCGCTAAGAGCATCTCGGACGCAGGGTGGGGTCGCTTTCGATTGAAGCTGCAAAGCAAGGCTGAAAGTGCCGGCAAGCAGTTTACGAAAGTCAACCCCCACTATACAAGCCAGAAATGCGCCGGGTGCGGTTCGATTGTCAAGAAAGTGCTCTCTGTAAGAGTCCATGATTGTCCAGATTGTGGTCTGATTTTGGACAGAGACCATAACGCTGCAATAAACATCAAAAAGGCTGCTGTAGCCTTGCGTGGAGGTGCGGTGGTTACTAACACCCCCAAAGCACCCGAAAGGGACGGAAGCGCGCAACCCAATAAATCCCAAGGGACAAGGCAACAAGCCTCACCCTTTAGGGTGGGGTAACTGACTCTCCCCATCTTTTTGTCCTACTTTTGCTTGATAATCGAGGCGCAGCTGTTCAATGCAGCCGCCGCAAAAACAGTAGATTCGGCTATAGCCACCGACCTCTTTCTCTAGCAGCGCATCTATCGAAAACTCTTCCTGGCAGATTGCGCATTCCTCAAGTTGGGCGTCAGTATCTGCTGTTGTGTCCGCTTTGCGTTTGGAAACGATTTGTAGAATAACCCAGACAACCAGCGGTATACAAATAATCCAGATGATGAAAAATAGCATAATGAGTTAACCTGCCCAGATGAAATGTGAAAATCCAACGAAGAAAAAGATAACATTTTTGCAGAATTTGCCTTTCACGTTTCACGTCTCATTCGTACCGTTCTGCGTCGGCAGGTTCAACAGCGTCTTCGCTCATTGAAACACCCAGTTTCTCTGCACACTCCGAAATTTGCTGATTGATAGTATCGGGAATTTCAATGCCGTCAGTCAGACGCTGAACGCGATTCCGATGTTCAAAGTCACCGGGGACTAGCACTTCGTTAAAGCCCGGTGCGGGAGGAATTGATTTGATGCCATCTAGAAAAGCACGCACGCCCTGTTGATATTCCTCTAATGGCGTCAATGTGTTAATGTTTATCACCTGCATAAAACAGCCGCCCATCGCGCCCTTTTCAACATCGAAGCTGCCAGATAACCCCCCAAGCAAACAGACCAGCAAGCCAATTGAATAGCCTTTGTGCAAGCCAAACGGCAGGAGGAATCCACCATCATAAAAGTCCGCAGGTTTGATGCTCGGATTTCCGCTCTTATCCACTATGTGACCTTCCGGCAAATCTTCGCCCTTGCTCCGTGCGACTTGGATTTTGCCCTCGGCAATCATGCTTGTGGCAATATCAATGACAAAAGGGGCATCGTCGCCGGTTGGGACACCCACAGCAATCGGGTTGGTGCTTGTTGCACCGCCGGCACCGCCAAAGGGCACCGTAATTCCCTGCATTCGCCCACCCCCACCGGTGGTAATAATGCCGATACAGCCTGCCTCCGCTGCCGCTTCTGCATACTCACCCAGCCGACCAATGTGACCGGTATTGATGATACTTACGCTACAAATATCTGCTGCTTTTGCTTTCTCAATTGCACGGTTCATCGCCTGTCTAGCGATGTAATGACCAAAGCAGTTTTTCCCATCGAAAAACATGGTATTTGCCGTTTCCCTAGCGACTTCTGGTTCCACATTGGGAACAAGCCCACCGTCTTCAATGCTGCGCAGATATGCGGGGATGCGAAGGACTCCGTGTGAGTCGTGTCCGGCAAGGTTCGCGTTGACCAGAATTTCTGCCACATCGTCAGCGATGTGGCGGGTTGCGCCTGCTGCAACAAATATCCGCCGCGTGATAGAATGCAGGTGACTTGCTTGAAGTCTATGTGTTGTTGCCATAATTGGCATTCCTTTCATGAGTTGATAAGTGAAAAATGTTGCTTAGTCTAACTTGTTGAATTAGCTGTCGCTATTCTCTGATCCCAATAATTTCAGAGGTCTGTTGTTGTAATGCTACAAGGTCATAAAATGCGCCCTTCTTGTCTATCAGTTCACTGTGTGTGCCGACCTCTACAATACGTCCGGCATCAAGGACGACCAGCCGGTTAGCGTTCCGGAGGGTCGACAGCCGATGAGCAATGGCAAAGGTCGTCCGATTTTTGATCAGCCGGACAACTGCCTCCTGAATCTCCTTCTCGGTCTCCACATCCACCGACGAGGTCGCTTCATCCAAAATAAGGATCTTTGGGTCGTGGAGGATGGCGCGAGCGATAGAAACGCGCTGCTTTTCTCCACCCGACAGATTGTTCCCCCGTTCTCCAACGTTTGTATCATAACCATCTGCCTTTGCCACGATAAAATTGTGTGCATTCGCCGCTTGTGCTGCCTGCGTGATCTCCTCGAAAGCGGCACCCGGATTGCCATATCCGATGTTCTCGGCAATTGTTCCACTAAAGAGGAACGGTTCTTGCAGCACGATACCAATCTGACTGCGTAGGTCTTCTAGACGGAGGTTGCGTACATCCACACCGTCAATTTCAATGGCACCACGGTCTACATCGTAGAACCGGGCGATTAGGTTCACGGTGGTTGTCTTGCCCACTCCGGATTTTCCGACGAGCCCAATCATCTCTCCGGGGGCAACGTCAAGGTCCACTTCGTGAAGAACCGGTTTACTCTTGTCATAGCCGAAGGTCACATCTTTGAAGGTGACCTGTCCTTTTATTTCTGCGAGTGAGGTTGCCTTGGGATCATCGTAAGCTTCGGGTGACGCGTCAATGACCTCGAAAATACGCTCCGCACCGGCAAAAGCCCGTGTCATCCAACTGTTGACGCGGCTAAACCACTCTAAAGGCCCGTAGATAAGCCACATATAACTGGAAAACGCCGTGAGGGTGCCTAGGGTTAAGTTGTTTCTAAGAATTTCCAATCCCCCAACCAGCCAGATGATTACTCCCCCACATCCTGTCAGAAAGCTTGTCACTGCGAAGAACACGAACCAGTGACGAGCGGTTCTCCTAGAGATTCGCATCAAATCGGTGTTCTTCTTCTCAAATTCTCGTATCTCCCGGACCTCTTGAGCGAAAGCCTTTACGACGTGGATACCGGCGAGTGCCTCGTTTAATCGTGCGCTCAGATGCGCCCAGCCCTGACCATGCTTGTTGAAGATTCGTCGCATCCGTTGCCAGAAAAGTCTTCCCCAGATTATGATGAAAGGGATGGGAATTAGCATGCAAAGGGTAACCTGCCAATGCATCCAGAACAGGAAGCCGAGTATGCCGAAAATCTTCAGGGTGTTGATTACCAAGTAAGGCAGTCCATCAACCAGAAATTCCCGCAGCATGTCGCTGTCCCGCGTCACACGCGACATCAGTGCCCCCACCCTACGGTCTGAGTAGAATTGCATTGTAAGCATCTCCAACCGCCGATAAAGATGGCTTCGGATATCCGCTGTCATCCGTGCGCTCAACCAACTGACTATCCATCCGTGTGCCAGATCCATGCCCAAACTCAGTATACGAAGGCTAATCAAAGCAAGCATGCACCATCCCAGAAGTACCGCCCTTTGGTCAACGCTGCCCGCCGTTTCCTCCGGTGGCAGGATGACATTATCAACGATGTGTCGCGTCACCAGCGGTGGAACAAGTTCTGAACCGATAGTTACTAGTGAGATGAGTGCTAAGAGGATAGCACGCCACTTATAGGGTTTCAAATAACTAGCAATTCGTCCCAACGTTGCCAACCGACGAATGCAAGCTGTGCAGATTCCGTTCTTCTCAGGTAACAGCCTACCACATTTGGAGCACCGTATCTGATTAAGTTCTGTGTTAATTAAAAATTTGTCTTGCTGACGAAGCTGCTCAAGTCCACGTGCCACCTCAGAGAATTTTTCCGCAAGCGAGCTAGAGTAAGGAACAAAGAGGGTCGCCTCTTTCTTTCGCTCGATTTCCAAGCGCCCCCCACCGACTAAGGGTTCGGTCTGGACAGCTGCTAATTCCCTGATGGGTACGTCAACAACCCCGTTGATTCCTTCCGCAGGCACCACAATCACTCGCCTATCTGTGGCGATGAGCCACTGCTCTCCAAAGGTGCCATCAGGATTCAGATCAGTGGACACACGAATGAGCTCTTCTTCCTCGTGAGTCAGCACATTCTGAATTTTCTGGCTGACTGTATCCGGCATCTGTTCGAGCAATTTCATCATAGCCTCACCCAGTCCGTCGTAAAAGTTGTTTTGAATCCCGATCCCATCGGGGCAGCCGCACTTTCTGCTATAGGCAATGGACTCTTGGCGTGTTATTCACACGGTGGAAAAATCGGTCGATATTTCGCGGGTGGTGACATCGCGATGATCTGGTCGCCCCGCCAATCAATGGTGTAGTTTTCAAAGCATATACTCTCCACCGTCCGTGCTTCACGCATTGGGAAAGTAATAATGCTTGATGAAGGGATCTCATTGCCAGTATTAAGCAAGTATGACTGGATGAATATCTTCTGAGATTCCACACCATTTACTTTCAGACAAACCTCTTTCTTATCCGCCCAAGACGGGATACGCACCAGCAGTGGTCGACCGCTTCGGTTTTCAATCTCAAGATGTCCTGTTCGGGAAAGATGACTAGTAAGGCGTACCCCTTCCGCTTCGTGGCTGAATAACAGATTAATGCGGACGCCGGCAGCGTCTGAAGTGATGATGGACGAGAGGGATTCGCACATCCCGTCTACGGCACCAGATGTAATATCATACGTTGCGATAGTTGCATCTAGATGCAGAAGATAATCATTGGGCGTTGGAAAGCTAAAACCGCCGCGCAAACGCGAGGCGCGGCGATGACGGCTATCATCTGTTTCATCAGGGTCATCGGACAGGTCATCTACATCAATAACCTGCGAAGGCAGGAGATGTCCGCGAAGTATGCGCTCTGCATCCTCGAAGTAGTTCGCCCAGCCGGCGTTGCCCAAAAGGAGTGCAGCACGCAGCAGGTCGCCGGTGTTATTAGATTCGCCGCGAGGATGAAATTTGTGCAGCGATTCCATCGACCAGCCGAAACTGCTGTTGAAACGCGGACATCCGACGTCGTAAATGGCTTTGATTCTGTTCAACAGACTGGTATCGTTGGTGAGGCGCGCGAAGTCAAGCATTCCGGCAACCATGGCGTTGAGGGAGTGACCATGCGTCCCCGCTTCCTCCTTCAGTGTTCCTTCGGGTGTAAAACAGTGTTCCAGCGCATAGGAAGTCATAAGTCCTGCCAATTCTAATGCAGCAGGATCGCCTGTGATGCGATAGTTCCGGACCAGCGCATCAACAGCGCGACCTTCTTGGGATGGCTGGTGGTTATATTCTAAGACGTAAGAGGGAAGACGGTCAAGTTGGATGGCACCGTTGTCATTTAGTGCAGCGCGGACGGTCCGAATCATCCGCCGGCTCCATTCTCGCGCCCGCTCATCACCGCGAATGATGAGACCGTTCAGGGCGTGGGTGGATTCGCGTATGTTATGGAGATGGACGAAACGCTCACCGGTATCGTTATCCGCCGTACCGGGCAGATTATCCGCCTCATCGAACAGGGCAATCTGAAGATCCGCGAGATCCGTCCAAATCACTTCGTCAACGCATTCCCCCGTAGCGCGCTCCGCCATACCGATAGCGTGAATGGCTCTGGCAACATCGTGACACCAGTCCCATGCGCCAGAATGATTAAACGGCTTCAACTGTCCTTCAGCAAAGCCGATAGACCAGTACGGCATGTGCTTATTCGTTGGATCAAGCCCGCCTACAAGCGAATTCAACCCCAGTCGAATATGATTCAGCATATCTACCGGTTCTAAATGCTGCATTTATCATTCTCTCCTTTGGATTGATTCCCAATCTGCACCCTACACGACGTGTGAGTGGGTTGGCAAACCGTCATGGCTATGTTCCATAATGCTGTGGTGATGTTCGCCAGCTTCTTCGACTGGGTCAATATGGATGACTGCCCTAGAAAGGTAGCTCAGGTGATGGAAAAGCTGGTGTTGAACCTCCTTCGCTATTGTATGTCCTTCAGCGACGGAGAGGTGTGGTGTCACAGCGATATTGACTTCCGCATGTAGCCGGTGCCCGATCCAACGGCTGCGAACATCTGTTACCTCCTCAACCCCCTCAACATGGTAAGCGGCGTGGTTTATTTCATCAATTACGTCATCCTCCACACCGTCCAACAGGCGAGTAAATACCGCTTTTCCTGACTGCAACACAATCCCAAAAATCGCGATGGTGATAAGCCCTCCGACGATGGGATCTGCAAGCGGATAACCGAGCCATATCCCAATCGCCCCCGCCAGCACCGCGAGACTTGTCCAGCCATCAACGCGTGCGTGGTAGCCATCCGCGACAAGGGCAGCACTCCCAATCTCTTTACCGACCTTAATCCGAAATATCGCAACCCCTTCATTGCCTATAAAACCAATCACTGATGCAGCGGCAACGATCCAAAGGTGTCCAACGGTTTGAGGGTTAAAGAAGCGATTAACCGATTCGTATCCTGCAACAATCGCGCTAAACAGTATCATAAGCACGATTGCGATACCCGCCAAGTCCTCGACGCGCCCATAACCGTAGGTGAACCGTTTGCTCGGTTTTAAGCGGGCGAAGGAGAAAGCAATCCACAGCGGAATCGCAGTTGCTGCGTCGCCAAAGTTGTGGATCGTGTCAGCAAGCAGTGCGACACTACCGGAAATCACAACCACGCCGACCTGTAACACCGCGGTTACCATCAGTCCTAAGAAGGACCACTTTATCGCCCAGATGCCGCGCTCTGTGGTTATAATGGACGGGTCAATGACGCCGTGTGTATGGTCGTGTTCGCCATGGTCGTGGCTGTGACCGTGATGATCATGTTCCTCATGGTCGTGGTGGTCATGGTGGTCATGACCATGATGGCGATCATGTTCGCCGTGATGATGGTGCGTTTTTTTTCTAAACATTAAGAAGCACCTCCCAAGTGGGAACGTGAGAGCGGGGAAGCGTGGGGGCGAGACAGCGTGTAAAACCCTCGCCTTCCCACATACTCGCCGCCTCGCCTCCTCACATACTCACTTTCTCCTCTTCTCAATCCCGCGGCAAAGGTAAGCGAACTTTCGCACTGTCATGTGATTGTGATCGTAACGCGCCTAGCATAATTTCCAGTGTGTGCCGGGCGCGGCGCGGCGGTGAGCTACTCGGCACATCGTTCCAAACCATCTGGGCAAGTTCCCTTACAGGATGGATCAAACTATCGCCAAAGAAATCCCCGTAGGTCTCACCTTGGGGCGCCGGTGCTTCCGTCGCTGTTCCTTCAGGTTGATCTGTTTTCCAAGCCTTGCAATGGTTGTCGTTCAAAACATAGCGACCATTCGGTCCTTGGAGATCGAATTCGCAACCGGCGGGCGTCATCTTGGCACTGTTCACGATGCCGCGCACCCCGTTGGAGAACTCAATCAAAATCGACGATGCTGGATCAAGTCCAGGATCGTGACCGCCTTCCCCCTTGTACTCAATGCCGTAGTCCTCAAAGCCTTGCTCGTGCGCGGCGATGAGCCAGACCGGATCTGCATCGGCGAAATAGCAGACCGCGTCAATGAGATGCGTGCCGTTACGGAAAAGCATTGACCGACGTCCTCCCATGTGTGCGATAATACGGGTCAATCCACCGATTTCACCGTCCCGAACCGAGGTTCGTACCGCTTGGTACAGCGGCAGCCAACTCCGCGTATGATCCACCGACATCTTGGTCCCGTTCCGCTCAACCGTCTCAATAATTCGATCCGCGTCTTGAAGGTTAATTGTCAGCGGCTTCTCGCAGAGAATCCCTTTGACCCCAGCGTCCGATGCGTCACAGACCGGGTTAGTGTGGTAATCGTCCGGCGTTGCCACGCTGACGACATCCAGATTCTCCTTTTCGAGCATGGCGTGATAGTCGTTGTACTCACGGACTGAGCCGCGTGTAATCTTTGAACGCTCGAAGAAGTTGTCAAGGACATCGGGTTTCAGGTCGCAGACTGCGACGAGTTCAAATTCGGAGGCATTGGCATAGGCATATCCATGATATGATCCCAAGCCGCATCCGATAACGCCTGCCCGTAATTTTTCGTTGCTCATCGTTCACCTCATTCTGTTTGTGGGGAGTTACGTAGTTGATTTTGATCCAGTCAAATTTATCCACAGACGCTATCAATCTGCTTGCCACCTAAAAATCTGCGGTTCAGGACTCGATGCGTTCCACGATCCAAGACAATATGAAAATTTCTTCCTGCAGAAACCGCTCTTTATACTTTTCGATGGCTTGCCGGAAGAAGCTATCCGCTCGGTTGATATTCGTCGCATAAACCATTACTGTTAGGAGTTTGTCCTCGAACAATTGCGTGGACTCGCTGCGCCAGAATCCGCGCAATGCTTGGTTTTCTGACTCTGGAGAAAGGGTCATTCCACCAAATTCCTCCCACAGTTCTTTATACGTTTGGTCAAATCGTTCTTCTTCAATTCTAAGACGATTTCCTTCTGCATTGGGATTGTATGTTAGGGGCAGGTACATCTCGTATCGTTTCCCAAGTGCCATTACCTTATCCCCTTCTTTCTCTTGTACCCAGAGACGCTTTTTTGGATTTCTTCCTCACTTAACACTTCGATAGGCAAACCTTTACTCATGAGCCATTCGTGATCTCTATCTCCAATGACATAGATTCGTTCAGGAATATAGGAAGACCGACAGTTTCTCATAATGGTATGAAAGGTTTCCTCTGCCAATTCCTTGTCATCGGTTTTGATTCGGATTGCTGGCATTTTCGTATTTTCCTCCTTATCCAGAATTGATTTATCAACTTCAAGTGCACAACTCCTATTTACAGGATACCCGCAACGTTGCGCGATCCTTTAAGGCGCAATTCGCCGGATACTTATGATACCTCGTTATGGGTATTCTGAGGCAATCCTGCAGGGAAGCCGTAGGGAAGGTCATTCCGATCTGCGGGCAGGGGCCAGCTTTGCCCACCTAGATTCTGGAACGATTTGTGGCGACCACAGAGCCATAAGAACATCTCCGACACCTTGATTGTGTCGCGGAACTGCTCCACATACGCCCCGCCAGGACCAGTGTATTGAGCGGTCGCAAAATCGAAGCTTGGTTCGGTCACCCAGTCCCGTTGTGGGGGAGTTGTACGCCAGTAGAAGTATTTGAGTAGGTTGCGGATGCCCGAAGCGGTTGACGGTCCTCGGCGATGCCAGATGTGGTATACGGTCAGGAAGATGGAACCGGCGGGCGCGGTAGTGGGGATAGCACCCTTGATGCTAGCCAAATGTCCCATGAACCTTGCCTTGTTTCGCACAAGATGAGTGCCAGGCACAATCTGTGTCGGACCCATTTCAATGGACGTATCCTGTGGGTAGTAGAAAACCTGCAAAAAGTTGAGTTCGTGCGTGTAGTGATAGTTACCATCCACATGCCACCCACCCACAGTCTGAATGGGGCCCTGCACACGATGGTTGCTCATCAGTATTGGCAGATGAAAGTTAGCGCCCAGAAGGGAACGTACAGCACCAGCGGCTGCCGGATGAACTATCACATTCTCAACAAACCAGTCTTCCATCAGGATGCCGCTTGGCTCCATATTGGAGTGTTGGTCGCAGTATTCCATCGTCCTGCGATTGACATCATCAGGAACAACACCCTCAAGCATCAGATACCCATTCTTACAGAACTCTAGCACCTGAGCATCTGTCATCGTCGGTTCACAGTCGTAGGTTTTCCGTTCTGATATTCGCATGGTTTACCTCCAGCGTTCAAGAATGAATTCAGCACCCAAGCCGTAGAACTCTTTTTCATCTACAGCAAGCAGTGCCATATTCGGGAAAGAAATGATCCGCCAGCCATCCCGGACAGCTTCTATGACTGTCTGATAGGGCCAATCCTCAGGGTTAGGCGGTCCCTCACGAAGTTCTCCATCCTCAACCAGCAGCATACCGACCACCGCCGCTCCGGGGGAAGTGGTTACCGCTTGCAGATAGAGGACATCCTGCCGTTTCGGGCTGTCTGTCCCCACAATGTCCGCAATTCCCTTGCGCAGATTGGCTTCCGTTAGTGTTCCCTGTTGGAGTTCCGTCACTAGTGCCTTCATGGTTTCTTTCTGCGTTTCAGTCATCGAGCTTTTCCCTCGTTCAAAGTTATGATTTTACTGGCAAAAGTTCCAATTATCTCTCTGCCGCATTATACACGAATTTAGTTGCCTTGCCAATAGAAAACGTGATAGCATGAAAAAATCCCTTTATACGCTTGGCGATCCACCGGCTTCTGAGTTTGAACGCCAAATCGGGGTGTCTGGATTTCTTTTGTAAATTTCTATACCGTGCTGGCATTCACGAAAACTACATAAGTCGTGATTTTATGAACAGAGGATGGGGTATATAACAACGGTCCCGTTCAACTCCTTAGATCAAAACATCAGAAAGGAATCAACATGTTAAAGGCAGGATTTATCGGTGCTGGCGGTCGAAGTCAAGGTGCGCACTACCCGAATGTAAATCGCCTCGAAGATAATGTAGAGATGGTTGCGGTATGTGAACTTGACGAAGAACGATTGAACCAGGTCGCCAAGAAATATGAATTCTCGCACACTTTCACAGATCACCGCGAGATGCTCGATAGCGTTGACTTGGATATTATCTACTGCGTGATGCGTGAGGAGTGGATATTGCAGCCTGCACTCGATTGCCTCAACGCGGGGAAGCATATCTTCATCGAAAAGCCACCCGGCGCTAACAGCGATGAGACGCAGCAGCTGCTTGACACGGCAATTGCGAATGATGTCTATGCGATGGTCGGTTTTCAACGCCGTTACGCTGCGGTGACCCGTGAGGCGATGCGTCGCGTGTCGGAGAAAGGACCTGTCTCTACAGCACTAACCACCTTCAACAAGCAGATTCTCGGTGGCGATGGCAAGGAGTTTACGACAACACTCTGGAACGATGTATGTCACGTTGTCGATCTTCTGAGATATATGGCAGGCGGCGAACCTATTGAGGTGACAGCGTATCAAGACAAGTTCGGCAGCGAAAGCCGAAACTGTTACACCGCGCTTGTTCGCTTTGATAACGATGTAACAGGCGTGCTGCTTGGGAATCGCGCGTCAGGGGGGCGGGTGCTTCGCTCAGAACTTCACGGTGTGGGGATCGGGTGCTACATGAAGATCCCAGCGGAGATCGAGATTTATGAGGACAGCCAGAGCCACACGATGGGCGGCTGGGAGGTTGACGGGGTTGACGAGCGGGATACACCTCGCTATGAAGGCGTCCTGACAATGCACGAGCACTTCGTAGACTGCGTCCGTAACAAGAGAGTCCCGATTAGCGATCTTCGTGACGCGATTCATTCGATTCACCTTGTTGATCAAATCGAGGGAACTTTACCGGACTCGTAGAGCGTCAGAGATCGCGAGATGCGCGGGGGTAAGCTGCGGTGTTAGTTGATTTTGGACATCACCGGTTAACGCTTGGGCATCCTGTTTTAGTCTGGAAGAAGGGCTTTTATGGAAATAAATCAGATCAAAGCGCACCTTGAAAGCGACAAAATTCAGAAGATTAAACTCGCTGGCTTCGATATTGATGGGGTTATGCGTGGCAAATACATTTCGCTCGACAAATTTTTTTCCGCCATCGACAAGGGTCTAGGTTTCTGTGATGTGACATTCGGTTGGGATATGATTGATCAACTCTACGAGCAACCGACCGTCACGGGATGGCATACCGGGTATCCGGATCTCCTTGCCAAGATTGACCCGAGTACATATCGCGTGATGCCTTGGGAGCCAAATACAGCACTGTTTTTGCTTGACTTTTACGTGAATGAAGATCAGCCACTTACCGTTTCCCCGCGCCAACTGCTCCAAACAGTCGTCCGTAAAGCGAATGATATGGGATTCCAGCCGTTCATGTCAGCGGAGTACGAATACTTCATCTTCCGAGAGACACCCCATTCTCTAGAGGACAAAGGATTTGAGAACATGACGCCGCTCTCGCCCGGCTGGTTCGGCTATAGCGTATTACGGGCATCTGCGGCTGCGGAGTACGTTCATGCAATTATCGATGGGATGGAAGAATATGACGTTGAGCTAGAAGGGATACACACAGAAACGGGACCCGGCGTGTATGAAACCGCGATTCGGTACGACACGGCGTGTAACGCCGCTGACAAAGCCGCACTGTTCAAAACGGGCGTGAAAGAGATTTTAGCCCGACATGGACTTGTGGCGACTTTCATGGCGAGGTGGAGTCCAGACTACCCGGGTTGCAGCGGTCATCTGCACCAGAGCTTATGGGATTTAGAAGGGAACACAAATCTGTTTGCCGATGAATCAGATGCAGCCGGTATGTCTCAAACGATGAAGCACTATATCGCGGGACAACTCGCTGCAATGCCTGAAATGATGGCTCTCATCTGTCCGACAATCAACTCCTACAAGCGGACAGTCCCCGGCGCATGGGCTCCAACCAACGCCTCTTGGGGAGTTGAAAATAGAACGGCTTCCCTCCGTGCGATTCCCGGCACCTCCCCTAAATCCACGCGGACTGAATATCGGCTAGCCGGTGCTGACGCCAATCCGCATATCGCTATGGCGGCAAGCCTCGCTGCTGGATTATACGGTATTGAACATCAACTCGATCCCGGCGAACCTTTCAACGGTAATGCCTATGAAGCCCCCCAAGGACGATTTGAACCTTTGCCAGGATCGCTGGCAGAAGCAACGGATCGGTTGAAAGGCAGCAAAATCAGCCGGGCCTGCCTCGGTGATGCGTTCGTGGATCACTTTGTAATCACACGCGAGCATGAAATTATGGAATTTCGTCGCGCCATAACGGATTGGGAACTCAAACGATACTTTGAGATTATCTGATACTATGCTCCCCCAACCAATTCAGCTAGCAATGTTCGACATGGCTGGGACCACTGTCAACGATACTGTTGACGGACGCCCGCTGATGGTCGTCAGTATGATGCGTACCTTTGCGAAGCACGGGCTTGAACTCACGCCAAACCAAATTAACAACCATCGGGGAAAGCAGAAGTTTGAGGCTATCCAAACCCTTCTGCGCGAAGTTGCAGAGCTATCTCCCGCTGATGCCGAGCGCGTCGGAGATGGTGTGTATCGCGATTTTCTTTATGAACTGGAAAGCAACCTTTCGAGTATCTCGGAAATTGACGGCGCAACCGACCTTTTCCGACACCTCAGATCCAAGAATATCTATATTGGGGTGGGAAGTGGCTTTCCGATGCAGGTCGTTCAAGCAATTGCTTCTCAATTGGGTTGGTTGGACAAGGGGCTGCTCGACTATGTAGGGAGTGCGGAGCAGGTCGGTGTAGGGCGTCCCAATCCGAAGATGATCCATGACGTTATGCAACGGTTCGGTATCACAGATGGACTAGCGGTTGTCAAAATTGGGGATACTGTGGTTGATGTTCAGGAGGGGAAGAACGCCGGCGTTTGGACGGTCGCTGTGTTGACAGGATCTCAGACAGAGGCGCAACTAATGACAGCAGCACCGGATTACATTCTATCAAGTATTCGAGAGTTGTGGACGTTGATTCCCCGGTAAATACTCTAGTGCTCGACAGCGAAAAGCGTTTATCGGACAACCTGTTTGAGCCACCCCCACATTGTGGGTTTCTTACCTGCGGGAGCAACTACAAAAGCAGGACCAAACCACTCAGGAGCAGCGTCATCATAGGGATTTTTGGTTATGTTTCGCTGATTCTTCCCGTTCGCGTCCATCACATAGATTTCAAGATTCCCATCCCTATCAGACGAGAAGACAATGCGTTCACCGTCAGGAGACCAGAAGGGTGAATAGTCAGGAAAGAGATTTTTAGTGAGTCTTCGCTGATTCCCGCCATCGTCGTCCATCACGTAGATTTCCCAGTTCTCATCCCTATGAGACACAAAGGCAATGTGTTCACTGTCCGGTGACCATGAGGGCATCCAGTTAAACCCGGGATTTTTAGTGAGTCTTCGCTGATTCTTCCCATCAGCATCCATCATATAGATTTCAGAGTTCCCCCCATCCCTCTCGGACATGAAGGCAATGCGTTCACCGTCCGGTGACCATGAGGGCAGTCTGTCAGGCGTGTTGGTGAGTCTTTGCTGGTTACTCCCATCGGCGTCCATCACATAGATTCCCCAGTTCCTACCTCGACCGGACGCAAAAACAATGTGTCTACCGTCTGGCGACCATGAGTGATCTATGTCATCTGCGGGATTTTTGGTTATGTTTCGCTGATTCTTCCCATTGGCGTCCATCACGTAGATTTCCCAGTTCCCATCCCTCTCAGACGTGAACATAATGCGTTCACCGTCTGGCGACCATGAGGGTTCGTCATCAACCCAGCGATTTTTAGTGAGTTTCCGGAGTTTCTTCCCATCGTCGTCCATCACGTAGATTTCCCAGTCCCCATCCCTATCAGACACAAAGGCAATCTGCGCCTGTGCATTGACGCCTATCATCAGCGTTGTCAGAATCAAGAGGGCAACGCTAGATAGAATGAAATGTGGACGATTGCATTTCCGTTGCATCTGCTGTGCCTCCTTCCCTCTCAAATAGGTTCTGTTGACATTTCGACAAAGTCAGATAAGATTTGACGCCAATCGTTGCCAAACGAGATTCGCTTGGCTCACTGACTGCACACAATTAAGGTAAGCCAAATTGCCATCTAAAAATCCTTCAGCGGGGTATGCTATAGAATGTTGTCGCTGGCTCAAAACGATCTACAGTATAAACCTCCTTGCATTCAAGCTGCAACCAGCTTTTTGGAAGTATGGACATATTGTATCCATACTTCCAAAAAAGTGATTGGACTTTTTGTGTGATTGGTTAGTATCCTCATAATCACAATGGGGGAGATAGATTTTTGAACCGATACTTAGAATAGGTGAGCCAACTGCAATGTCAGGTCATCCTGCCGTGCGTTCCCATGCTTCAGCGAATGCCGTGGACCCGTCGTCATCCCAGAAGTACGTATCAACCGGTCGATTGTAACCGGGGCCATATCCATCTATAAAACTTGGTCCGGTGCCCAGACCGTCGCCCACAGAACGGATTGGCAGCCGTGCGTAAATCGGCGCGAGTCCCGCATATTGGATCTGTATCAAGGCGCGTGGTAACGGATCAGGTTCAACCGTAGACCAGTGAGCAAGCGCGTCCCGGTCAAGCGTCACGCCCAACCCCGGTTCCTCCGGCACGCGCACTGTCCCGCCAGCTGCCTCAAGTGCCGGCGTTACGATATCTTCTGCCCACAGGTGAGTGCAGGTGACGTGGTGGAGTGTCGCCATTGGGAAGACCGCCGCCATGTGCGCGATAAACGCTCGCGCGATGTTGCCGCCTGTGTTCTGCATCATGAACGGTACATTCGCTGCCTCAAACAACCCCGCTCGTTGAATAACCTGGCCAGGGGGGGCGTGACCCAACATGTAACCGTCCGCAAGTCCCATTAACGCCTCCCGTCCACCCAACGGCAGATGGTGAAAGTAGATTGGCAGCGGACACTTGTCTCGTAGTGCGCGATATCCTTCAAAATCGTGCGTACGCAGCGGGTCTTCAATCGCTCCTGCGACCGGGAACTGTATCAATTCTCGCGCCAAGTCTAAGACATGCTCCACTGTATTGTCAAAATTGATATCGTAATGGATCTTGAATCCCGGTGGTGCGCGCTCCTCAAGCCTAACCTGCATCGCCTCCGTCTGTGCTACAACGTTGTGGCAGTGGAAGGTGTGGAATTTGAGCCATGTGTAACCCGCAGCGGCTGCGTGCTCGACCTCCTCCGCCATCTTCTCAGGCGTCTGCGAGACTGTCCATGCGGCCATCGGCACACGCGAACGGACTTGTGGTCCGAACAATTTATAGGCGGGGACGTCATTGTACTTGCCGACCAAATCGTAGATAGCCGGAGCGAGGGCGATGGGGAGAGACGGGTGCGCTAACCAATCACACGGATTCGTACCGCGCAGCTGTGCAATCCATTCGTCCATCCCATTCCACGATTTGCCAACGTGCTCACCTAAGCCTTCCAACCCATTATCGGTCCGAATAACAAAGACCGTGCGGCAACGGAAGTCGGGACCCTGATAGCGCGTCAACGCCTCACTATTCCACGCCTGAAACGGTGGACAAATAACGTGTGTTTCGATATCGGTGATTTTCATGATTTTGGCGTCTCCTTCTTTAAGCAGGTTGATAACCCTCGTGCATGCTGTCAATGAAGCGATGAACGGAAGCCGCTGGAATGAAAGCAAGGTATAAAAGAATCATGGTCAAGGTGAAGGTATGGATGGGCAATAAGATGTAGAAAAGGACATGCAAGACGATTCCAGCAGGCATCAAATATTTGCGAAGTTTGGGGATATACAGCCCGAAAGCCAGCGAGAATTCCAGTATCACGGTAGTAATAGCGGCGATAAAACAGAGCACAGAAAAGCCGGGGATGCTTGCGTAGTCATACCCCGCATAATAGTTGTAAACGAGGAGTTCCATGCGGGCACCACTCAAAAATCCCCAGTAAAGTTTCTCGTAAGCGGTCCAAAAATAGACCATTGACAATTGAATGGCAATTAGGCGCAGACCCCACAAATTGCCGATTTCAGGTGGTGGTGATAACCCTGATTTTCGAGCACGGCGGAGTGCCAACCAGCGATCTAACGAGTATGAGCGACCGCACGGTGTCAACGCAATAAAGAGGGTAGATATGATCAGAAGGAAGGTGTGATGATGATGCCATGACTCACGCATAACAAACATCACCGAAATAATAATGGCTGTCCCCATTGATGACGCTCGCGTCCATAGCCCGACGCACATAAGCCCGGTGAGGAGGAAAAACGCAGAATTGAGTAGAATCGCACTCAGCCGTATATCCCGACAGAGTATCAGTTCACCCGCCCACCGAGACCAGATGAGCAGAACCAATCCGATTCGGATTAAACCCACCGAACGGGTAGAATCACGATAACACAACCCCCAATTATAAAAACGTTGTCGGAGCCGTAACAAGGTTTTCATCGCTTATGGCTCTCCAGATGGATATATTCCATTTACTCGATACGTTTATCCACATATAGGGTTTTCCATCCGTCGCGTGTGCCGATACGTGCGTTTACCCGCAAATCAGCAGTGCCCCCTGCTTTCTGTCGTATGCGTTGCCCCACTTTCAACACACCTTCCGCGCCCATAATGCGCCGCGAATGGTGGTGCGATCCCAGCAATTTGTCACGACCTAATGTCTGGAAACGGTCAATGTGCTCGATGTGTCCATCCGGATGTCGAATGTAAAATTCCACATCACAGATGCCGATTCCACGAGTATGGTACATCTGCCATGCCCGAAAGGCATCTGACTTACCGTTCAGAACTTGCTTATAAAAGGGACCAAATACGACGTATAGCATCAGCAGCGTGAAAGCAACTGCTCGGCAGACAATTACCAATTTGCTCTCAACTGACGCAGCCACTGCCGTTTTTTCGGATTGATATTGACTAGGGCGTGTTGACATTTATGTAAAACTGTCCGTAATCGTAGGGGCGAGGTCCCCTCGCCCATTGACCAGCGTGGGTTGGACCTCCCAAACCATGCTTGAGTTGATTGTAGGTCGAGATTCATATCTCGACATCGAACCGTCGATTTTCCAAAATCGACTTACAGTGGTTCAAAATCGTTTCTGATGTGCGACCAAAGGGTTGGGGAACCCAACCCCTACAAAGGGCCATGCGTCTGTGCACACCTCTCAATTATCTGATTGCGATGAAATGTCAACAGAACCTAGCTGGGGTCATTGATAATTCTCCTCAGCTCAAGAGGGTCAACCAGCATCTCCCTCACATGATAACTATGTTAAAAGCGAACAACCAATTCTACATCCGTCAACACGATGTCAGGGGCAACTTTCGGATGACGTTCCTCAAGTACAACCTTGACTTCGTGCGAACTTGCCCTCGGAGGCACGTCCACATCGAAACACAACCACGCTGCCCCACTCACATCCGAAATGCGATGCGGGTCATTGATGGCGCAATAGCGGATTGTTGGGGCATCAAGAACCGTCCCATCCCACGAGACCCGCACCACATCTCCACGCACCCACTGATCTAGTCGCACCCTTAACTCAACCTGTTTGGGGATGTTAGCCGATAGGTCGTCCACCACATTTAGCGTGATTGTTGGACCTTCGCCAGTGATCGTCCGTTTCAGAGCAACCGGGACCTCGCCCCAAAGGCGGTCATTCCGGTAAGCGCCCCGCCATTCTCCTGTCTCTTGTAGGAAGCGATGGGTTGCCGCATAAATTTTGTCCGTGCCTCGCAACGTATCCGGCGAACCGATCTGTGAAAGCAATTCCCGCCTTGAATCACGGTTTGCATGCCAGTTGAAGACATAGATACCATCGGCTCCCGCATCGTGGTAACGGCTAGCGATAGCGCGGGTACGCATTCGGTCTTTGGTTTCTGTATCTTCGGGACCAACGAAGGCTCCGGGCAAGCCACCATCAAATCCGGGATAGACTGCAATCGGCTTATCTTGGCACAGTTCAACAAAAGCTGCGACATCTAAGGAGGGATCCGTCGCTGCACCGCCGGCAGGAATCAGGATGTCCACCAACTCCTCATCTACCCACGTCGGAATATCGTATCCGACGTTGCGGCACATCTCCAACGTGCCAGATACACGCGCCGCTAAGTAGAACGGTTTGCCGCGTTTCTGTGCGAGTGCATCGGTCATCTGCCGCACCGCTCGCTGGAGGTCGGTCAGGACGTATCGGAGCCGATAACCGTCATCTGCGGGCAGGTGAAAGGCGTGCCGTTGCCAGTCCAATTCGACGCCATCCCAGTCATATCGTTCGCAGATTTCCTTGATGTGTGCGTAACGGTGCTCCCGTATTTCGGGGACAGCAAAATTCCATGAGAGCGCGAACCATTCCGATGTCTGATCGCCGAGCACCCACTCCGGATGTTCGATTCGCATCTGTGTCAGTTCCGTGTGGTGCAATGTTTCCAAGTCAGCGACCTGTGCCCCGCTGAAGTGATTATCGTTCATGCGCACTGAGGCATAGACGTGCATCCCAAGTTGGTGCCCACGCTCGATTATGGCTTGCTGTGGATCTTCGCCACGCTCCACCATCTGACGGATATTTTCGGTGTGAGCGTACGCCTGAGCACTTTCGTAACGCCGACTATGAATATCGCCAAGTTGTTCGAGGATATCGCTCTGCCAACGGGCGGCATGTTCGCCAATGCACCAGAAATGGGCGTCCACCTGCGTATCTTCTAGAGGGGCGTAAGCTTTTTCCAGAAAAGCATTTACAGACTGCGGCGGCTCAGAATAGCCGTGGGGAGCACCATCCCAGTTGTAGATAATCTGATATTCAGGAGGGGTAGGCATGTTCGTTTTCCTCTCGGTGTTTTGGCGAGTCACACTAAATCAATTGCTTAAAAAGCCGAGCCGCACGATGACGATTTTTTTGTGAGACTCCCTTTGACTTAACAATGCTAGATAAGACCTTGGCAATTTGATCGTTAATAGGCATATCTTGGAGCCATTCAATAGCTAATTCTATCCAGTAATCTGATGAACTCGTCAACCCACAGGTCACCCCCGCGTCAAAGGGGAAAGTATCTACCACAGTTTCTGGAAGTCCCACAAACCGGCATCCCGCAGCGACTAAAGACTCAACTTCAGAGCGAGAACGCTCCAAGCAAGACAGCAAGGGCACAGCAGGTTCATGCCCTGAAATTTCAACGAGTCGAACATTTTCGTCTTCTGATCCAGCGACCCATCTGCCATCTTCCGACAGCCCATACCAAGTATCCCCATCGATCTTTGTCACAGGTAACCAGCGAAGCAAACCCTCGTTGTGCCCCCGTAGTATACTATGTCTCCATCGAGGAGAGACAATACTTCTCAAAATCTGTTGAAGTTCTGAATCTTTCATTCGGCTGAACTCCTCTCCATTATTACTTGTTGCCCTGTTGTTTTTTCCAAGAATTGCTTTAATTTTTCACGCACACCAGGAATTTTATCCCAGTTTTGCCAAAAATGACCGCTATGTTCATTGAGCATAATTTCTCCGTTGGCATCACGTCTAAACATCCCCGCCACAATATTTGTAGGATCTGCACCGATTGATGCGGCTAATTTTTGATGTGGCGATCCGGTTAGATTCACATAAGGCTTTGGCTTACCAACAGCGAAAGTGTCGTTTTTTACATCATACACAAACTCTACTAGCTCGCTTGAAGGATTATAATTACGGAATGCAGCTATAGATTTTACATTGGGACTAACTTCAAGCACTCCGGGAACTGGGTCGCTTCCACGTCCCTTCCCACCATGTTTCACTTTGTCACTCCCACTCGATCGTGCTCGGCGGTTTAGAGCTAATATCATAAACGACGCGATTGATGCCACGCACCTCGTTGATGATGCGGTTGGAAATGACGCCCAATACGTTGTGAGGAATCTTTGCCCAATCCGCTGTCATACCATCGGTGCTTGTCACAGCGCGCAACGCTACAACGTTTTCGTAGGTGCGCTCATCGCCCATCACGCCGACACTCTTAACAGGCAGAAACACCGTCAATGCCTGCCAGATTTCGTCATATAGTCCTGCCTGCCGCAGCTCTGCAATGAAGATTTCATCGGCTTCCCGCAGCATGTCGAGACGCTCTTGCGTAATTGGTCCCAATATACGAACAGCTAAACCGGGACCGGGGAACGGGTGCCGTCCTAGAACCGGTTTCGGGATGTCCAGTTCTGATCCGACCGCTCGCACTTCATCTTTGAACAGTTCACGAAGCGGTTCAATCAGTTTGAACGGCAGATTCTCAGGAAGTCCACCGACATTATGGTGCGTCTTAATCGTCGCCGATGGTCCCTTGACAGACACACTCTCGATTACGTCAGGGTAAAGCGTACCTTGCGCGAGAAAGTCGATTTGTCCAATTTGCCCCAACCCTTCTTTAAAAACTTCAATAAATTGATTCCCAATAATCTTGCGTTTCTGCTCCGGGCTTTCAACGCCCGAAAGATATTCGAGGAATCGATCAGTAGCATCAACGTAATAAACATCAATACCGAGTTCCCGAAAAGTTGACAACACCTGATCTGCTTCATTTTTCCGCAACAAGCCGTTATTGACAAAAACGCAGGCAAGTGCGTCCCCCACCGCACGTTTAAGTAGTGTTGCGAGGACTGTCGAATCAACGCCCCCGCTCACAGCGCATAACACACGAGCACCACCTGTTTCAGCGCGAATCTTCTCTGTTGCCTCGGCGATGAAGGACTGCATCGTCCATTCATCGCTACATTCGCAGACTTCATAGACAAAATTGGCGAGCAGCCGGTTATCGTCTTGTGTGTGGATAACCTCCGGATGGAATTGCAGACCATAGACGTCCCGATCCAGATCTGCAATCGCCGCAATCGGGGAATTGTGGGTGTGGGCAACAGGGTGAAATCCATCAGGTAAAATATCGATTCGGTCGCCGTGACTCATCCAGACATCTATCGTCTTCGGCAAATCTGCGAACAACGGGATCGGCAGATCTACGATCAATTCTGCTGAACCAAATTCGCGTTCAGCGGCAGGGTGCACTTTTCCGCCGGCGGAGAGGTGTGCAATGAGCTGCATACCGTAACAGATACCAAGAATCGGCACACCGAGCGTTAAAATTTTCGGATCGAGCAGGGGCGCATCTGTTGCGTAAACGCTAGCAGGACCACCAGATAAGATGATACCTTTCGGTTGGATGGATGCCAGCTGATTAAGCGGAATGTTGTAGGGATGGATCTCACAGTACACCTTATGTTCGCGGACACGCCGTGCGATTAACTGTGTATACTGGGAACCGAAATCTAAAACAACTATAGTTTCACGTTTCATAGTGCTTGACCTTCTGATCTATTAAGTCGTAGATTTATTCTATCATAGATTAGCAAGCCAGTCAATTAAGCATTTGCAAAAATCGCTTGGCTTTAATTATTCTATGTGTTATAATAAAGTGATCTAAGGACTATATGTTTAGCACTTATGTGCTTTGTTGGTGTTAGCTTATTACTTTCAAAATTAAAGGAATTCCTAAGGAGGCAAATCCTAATGGCATACACATTACCCGACCTGCCGTATGCTCACAACGCTTTAGAACCGCATATTGACGAGCAAACAATGCAGATTCATCACGGAAAACACCATCAGGCTTACATCACCAATGTTAACACTGCCCTTGAAGGACTTGATGATCTGGCAGCACTGTCGGTCGAAGACTTGCTGCGTAACATTGACCAAGTGCCGGAAGCCAAGCGGCAAGCTGTTATCAATAATGGTGGCGGACATGCTAACCACTCACTCTTCTGGACCATAATGGGCCCCAATGGTGGCGGCGACCCCACACCAGAAGTTGCGGCTGCAATCGAATCCGCTTGCGGATCTCTTGAAGCTGCCAAAGAACAGTTCGTGACTGCTGCGACAACGCGTTTCGGATCCGGTTGGGCATGGGTTGTTGTTGATGAAACTGGCGGTATACAAATCTACTCGACTGCTAACCAAGATAGCCCCATCATGCAGGGTCATACACCGATACTAGGTCTTGATGTCTGGGAACATGCGTATTATCTGAATTATCAAAATCTGCGTCCCGCATATATTGAAGCTTGGACGAACGTTATCAATTGGGAAGAGGTCGCCAGACGTTACGCCGCTGCAAAAGGCTAAGGCGACGATTGCAAGTGAGATAGCGTGCCTTCAGCTGCTTCACTGAAGGTACGCTACATCTTCAAATATATAATCAAGCCTGTCTAAAATTGAATATACAAAAGCGATGAAGGGGAGGAGTAAGTCGAGCGGTCTTGACAGAGCGGGAAATCCACTGGCTGAGAGATTTCCCCAAGTAACCCCGACTGAAGGTCGTCCTGGAGCTGCTAACCTGAAAACACCAAGTAGGGTCAGCCGATTTGATGCACGTTACGCATACCAATGAGTGCCCTTTTACACACAGTATTTAATCAACAAAAGGGAATTGGAGTGGTACCACGGTAAGGATTTAGAAAGCCCTTCTCGTCTCCAAGCATGTCCTCGAAAGTTGTCCCTTGAAATTTTCAATCGGGCAACTTCTACTGAGGGTTGGAACGGGAGGGCTTTTTTATTGGACGCATTCGTAATAAAAACCGTTAGGATTTACGGTGGACTTCCTTGGTTAATTAGGGACGGGTTTCAAACCCGCCTGTGTATGACCAAAGAAACCTGTAGCTGTTCAAATTGAATTCATGGATTTGAATGGAATCTCTTCTTTTTTTATCCCGAACCCACCAATCCTTGAATTCTAATTAAACGTAAAGGGAGAATGCTATGGAACTATCAGGAGCAAAAATACTGATTGAAAGTCTCAAACAAGAAGGCGTAGAATATGTTTTTGGTGTCAACGGCGGTGCAGCGATGCCTATCTTTGATGCCCTCTACGATCACCCTGATGTTAAACTCATCATGATGCGGCATGAACAAGGTGCGTCACACGCCGCCGATGGCTATGCACGGGCAACGGGTGAAGTCGGTGTTACGCTTGCCACTTCAGGGCCCGGTGCCACAAATCTAGTAACCGGTATCGCAACCGCATATATGGATTCCATTCCGATGGTGGCAATCACAGGACAGGTTTATACCCACCTGATGGGGAACGACGCCTTTCAGGAATGTGACGTAATCGGCGTGACGCGCCCGGTCTGTAAGCACAGTTACTTAATCAAAAGTGGTGATGAAGTCGCCGATGTTATAGCAGAAGCGTTCCATATCGCTAGCACAGGCAGACCTGGACCCGTCGTTGTCGATTTCGCCAAAGATGCTCAGATCCACGAATCGTTATTCCGTTATCCAGAGAAGGTCAATATTCGCAGCTACAAGCCGAAGGTAGAGGGACACCCACGCCAGATCGCGAAAGCGGTTGAATTGATTCACAACGCCGAGCGCCCGATACTCTACGCGGGCGGAGGCGTAACGCTTGCCAACGCCTCTGAAGAATTGCGTGAGTTAGCAATAAAAACAGACATTCCGATTACCGTGACACTGATGGGCTTGGGTGCATTTCCCGAAACCCATCCGCTAGCAATGGAGATGCCCGGTATGCACGGTTCCTGCTGCGCGAACTATGCGTTTACCGATTCCGATCTGGTCGTTGCGATCGGTGCCCGGTTCGATGACCGTGTGACGGGAGACCTGACAAAATTTGCGCCGAACGCAAAGAAGATCCATATTGACATTGATGCCTCCTGCATTGGCAAGAACGTTCCGGTTGATGTGCCGATTGTGGGCGATGCCAAGCGCGTATTGGCGGAAATGAACAAACTGGTGCATCGGGTGGACATTGAACCTTGGATGCGCCAAATTAATGAATGGAAAGAACAGTATCCCTTTGAGTACAACCAAAAGGGCGACAATATTATGCCGCAGTATGTAATCGAGCAGATCTACGACCTTTACTCTGATGCGATAGTTGTTGGAGATGTCGGACAGCATCAGATGTGGGCGGCACAATATTTCAAATTTACCGAACCGCGTCAATGGTTAAACTCCGGTGGACTCGGCACCATGGGATTCAGCTTGCCTGCAGCGATTGGCGCACAACTCGGCTGTCCCGATAAAACGGTTGTTAACATCAATGGCGATGGTTCATACATCATGACCATACAGGAACTTGTTCCCGCTATTACCATGAAACTCCCGCTCAAGATCTTTATCATCAACAATATGTATCTGGGCATGGTTCGACAGTGGCAGGAACTCTTCCACCAGAAACGCTACGCCGGTGTTGACTATCACGATAACCCCGATTTCGCACAGCTTGCTGATGCGTTTGGGGCAACAGGCATCCGTGTTGAGCGAATCGAGGATGTCCGTCCAGCATTGGAGAAAGCAAAGGGCATTGACGATGGGCCCGTTGTCATTGACTTTATCGTTGATGAAGAGGAAAATGTGTTCCCAATGGTTCCAGCGGGTGCGGGACTTGGCGACGTTATACGAGGTTTAGCATGATGACTGAAGAACGACACATATTTTCCGTGCTTGTTGAAAATCGCTTTGGAGTCCTCGCGCGAATTGCGGGGTTGTTCAGTGGGCGCGGATTTAACATTGATAGTCTCAATGTCGCTGAAACTGATGATCCGGACGTTTCACACATGACAATTGTTACACATGGGGACGCGCAGATCATTGAGCAGATTTACAAGCACCTGAACAAGCTGATTGATGTAATCAAGGTGACAGATCTTACCGTTGAAAACCACGTCGAGCGGGAGATTGTACTGATTAAAGTCTACGCCGAGCCGCAGCGCCGCGGGGAAATTCTTCAAATTGTGGAGATCTTTCGTGCCCACACGGTTGATGTCGGTCCTGACTCCCTAATCATCGAAGTGACCGGCGACGAAGGGAAGTTGAAGGCGGTGGTTGATCTGCTACGTCCCTACGGCATTCAAGAACTTGCCCGCACCGGTAAAATTGCAATCATGCGCGGTGCCCCAAAGTGATAAGCCGATATTGCATTTTCACGTTTCACATATAAGGAGTATCCATGGCAACAATTTATTACGATAGCGATGCGGATTTTGATTTACTCAAAGAACGAACTGTTGCTGTCATCGGCTATGGCAGCCAAGGACGTGCACAGGCGTTGAATCTCAAGGACAGCGGCGCAAACGTTGTCCTCGGGCTGCGCCCCGGCAGCCGTTCCCAACCGGCAGCAGAGTCGGAAGGATTGACGGTAAAAAGTATTGAGGAAGCCGCTGCTGAAGCGGATGTCGTTCAGATTCTCATCCCGGATGAACAGCATGGGGCGGTGTATCGAAATCAGATCGAGCCGAATCTACAGGCAGGCAACATGGTGATGGTTTCGCACGGTTTCAGTATCCATTTCGGTCAGATTGTTCCAGCCAGCGACATTGACGTGGCGATGATTGCTCCTAAGGGACCGGGGCTACTCGTGCGACAAGTCTTTGAAGAAGGCGGCGGTGTGCCGTGCCTTATTGCTATTCAGCAGGATGTAACGGGACATGCCAGAGACATCGCACTCGCGTATGCGAAGGGAATCGGCGGTGCGCGGGCTGGTATCATTGAGACCACCTTCCGTGAGGAGACGGAAACCGATCTCTTCGGCGAACAAGCGGTGCTTTGTGGCGGGACTACCGCCCTGATTAAGGCTGCTTTTGATACCCTCGTCGAGGCCGGCTACCAACCAGAGATGGCGTTTTTTGAATGTCTGCATGAGTTGAAGTTGATTGTAGATCTGATCTATACAGGCGGCCTCAGCAAGATGCGCAATGATGTTAGCAACACAGCAGAATTCGGCGATCTCACCCGCGGTCCTCGTGTCATTGATGAAGGCGTCCGAGAGCGTATGAGGACAATTCTTAAAGAGGTGCAAAATGGGGAATTTGCAAGGGAGTGGGTACTGGAAAATCAGGCGAACCAACCCGTGCTACAAGCCCTCCGTCGTCGAGAGTCGGAGCTGCAGATCGAAAAGGTAGGGAAAGACCTACGAAGCATGATGAGTTGGCTTGAGGAGTAGTAGGTATACCTTAGAAGAAATAGTGCATTCTTATAAAAGTCGTCACTCCGGTTGCAACTATACTGCCGGAGTGACGACTTTTTGTTTCGGTCTTGGAGAGGTCATTTTCCTTTATGGATGCAATTGAGAAAGAGGTCGAGCAGCACGAAAAACGCAATCTCGTCGTATTTGCGGCAAACCAGATTTTTATGCGGCTCGGCTGGGTTTTCAAGACCGAATCGGTGATGATGCCGGGTTTTTTGGATGTCTACACCGCATCGGGGGTTATCAGGGGACTCCTGCCCCTCATTTCTCGAATTGGGCAAAGTATACCTCAGATTCTTATCGCACACCGCGTGGCAAAAATGCCGAGAAAGCGGATTGTGTTTATACTTTCCGCTTTTGGTATTACCTTCCCGTGGCTGATATTGGCGTTGGCCCTTGAGTTCGGACGTTGGTCGAACAACACAATCGTAGCGATTTTCCTGACGCTGTATGGCTTGCACTGGTTGACTTACGGCAGCAATGTCCTAGCAAACGGCACATTACAGGGAAAATTGATCCGCCCTAGAAGACGAGGGCGGCTATTGGCTTATGCTAGTCTCATCGGTTGCACGCTTGCAATTATCATCGTCTGGCTTGTGATGCCACGCTGGGTTCGCGGCGACAGTGCCAACTATGCTTGGATATTTGGGATGACGGGGATGTTCTTTGGCCTGGCTGCGTGCGCCAGCGTGTTTTTCCGTGAACCTCCTGATGACCATTCACCGCAAACCGTGCCTTTTCTCAAATATCTCAGTTCTGGATTGATGCTGTTACGATATGACCGGAATTTTCGCATACTCGCGATAGTCCTAATGTTGTTCTACACAGGTTGGCCCATTTTTCCGCACTATACCGTTTTTGGGAAACGAACGTTAGGACTAGTGTCGAGAAACTTTGTAACGCTGTTAATTGCACAAAATACAGTCAGTGGACTTGGTGCCTTGGTAATGGGGAATATCGCAGATCGGCACGGCAATCGGATTGTTATGCGTGTACTGATCTTTGTTGCCGCTTGTGTGCCGCTGCTGGCGGTTGGTTTGAGTCGCTTGCCGATGGGAGCGCACTGGTACTGGCTTGTGTATGCCTGCTTGGGATTTACGCCGGTATCCGGTCGTATTCTTACGAATTACACCCTTGAGATTTCTCCACAAGAAAAACACCCACAATATTTAGGGATGCTGAGTGTCCTTCAGACAGTACCGTTACTAGGGTCGCCGGTGGTTGGCTTGTTAATTGATCGATTCTCCTTTGAATCTGTATTTGTTACGTCCTCGGTTCTGGTCTTCTGCAGCGTCTTCCTGACCTTCCGGCTGATCGAGCCTCGACTTAGCCATTCCGTTTAATTGGAACAGGTAGAATCACCCTGATGCGATTATGCCAATTATGTATCATTAACAACGACAAGAATCTTCCATGAAATCTGAGGTGCAGCCATGAAAAAAGTGAAAATTGCAACGTTTAGCGAACTTGAGGATAGGCAACCCGTCCACACGCTTGTCGCCGGGGTTGACCTTGTTATAATCCCATACGATGGCAACGTTTCGGTGTTATATGGCAGATGTTTACACCGGGGTGCACTGCTCGCAGACGGTCACATTGAAGGACAGAACCTCATTTGCGGCGTTCATAACTGGGACTACCGGTACGATACAGGTGTAAGTGAATATCACAACGAAGAAGTGCTTGCGAAATTCACCGCTTGGATCGAGAATGACACTATTTGGGTCGATGAGGATGAGATCGCTGCTTGGGCACAAGAGCGTCCTCAACCATACAAACAGGATGAATATCAGGGAGCGTACCAAGATATACATGGCGTTGAGGAGGAGCCGTATGTTGCGTACATCCGAGAATTGGCGAGCCATGGGTTAAGCAACGTTGGTCATCACGGTCGTGTCGCTGCGATGGGGGTGCCGAGACAGGAGCTTCCGGGCTGGGATGATTTACAGTTTATCGTTGCACAACTTCGCAAGTTCCCCCAACTCGATGATGTGCCTGTAGACACTGAATTGGTTATTGGAGCGCGGGCGAAAAAACCGCTCAAACTGAAAATTCCGATTATTGTGTCGGACATGAGTTTCGGTGCCCTGTCCGCTGAAGCAAAGATTGCACTGGCGAGAGGGACTGAGATGGCTGGGACTGGCATCTGCTCCGGCGAAGGGGGCATGTTACCCGAAGAACAGGCGGAGAACCGCCGCTACTTCTATGAACTCGCCTCTGCACGTTTCGGCTTTTCGTGGGATAAGTTGGATCTAGTTCAGGCGTTCCACTTCAAGGGTGGGCAGGGCGCGAAAACAGGTACAGGCGGACATCTTCCCGGCGAAAAGGTACAGGGAAGGATTGCCGAGGTTCGCGGACTCATCGCAGGACAGCCGGCGGTCTCTCCTGCACGTTTCCCGGATTGGGATAGCTTGGATGACTTCAAAAACTTTGCTGAAGAGGTCCGCAAGGAAACCGACGGCATCCCGATTGGCTTTAAGTTATCTGCGCAACATATTGAGGCGGATATCGAAGCCGCAATCCAAATTGGGGTTGATTATATCATTCTTGACGGTCGTGGCGGCGGCACCGGCGCAGCACCGCTCATTTTTCGTGACAACATTTCAGTCCCAACGATGCCAGCAATTGCGCGAGCGAGGAAATATCTTGATGAAACAGGGAATGAGGATATAACGCTGATTGCGACGGGGGGATTGAGATCTCCAGCGGACTTTGCCAAAGCACTCGCGCTTGGCGCAGATGGGGTTGCTATTGCGAACTCAGCGCTGCAGGCAATCGGCTGCGTGGGTATGCGTGCGTGCCACACGAACAACTGTCCGGTAGGGGTTGCCACGCAAAAGGAGCATCTTCGCGCCCGACTAATTGTTCACCAAGCCGCCCGCCGGCTTGACCGGTTCCTCGGAGCATCCGTTGAGTTGATGCAGGTAATGGCGCGTGCCTGTGGACATACCCACCTGAGTCAATTTTGCATTGATGATCTAACGACTTGGAAGCGGGAGATTGCGTATTTGACAGGGGTTAAGTACGCTGGGGCTGTGCCTCTATAAAGGTTTTTGTAGGGAACGCAGATTTGCGTTCCCTACGATGCGCCCATCCCAAATTGTATCCGGCAAGGTTGGGGTTCCCCTTGTGTTCCTTGGGGATATAAAGATTTAGAATGGCTATAGTGTGAATAGGAGATAATTATGCCCGACGAAATGATGAACGCCTTTGAAAAACTCTGGGTTGCCCTTCGCGCTTCGTGGTGTGACAATCACGACCTCGATGGCGCACTGGCGTTCAGTCACGACCGTGCAGCGATGGACTTCTTTCATCGTATTGTACAGATAAACGTGGATGACACCCAAGTAGACAGGTTGATTGACGATGCGATTCGCCTGTTTCAAGAGAAACAATACGATTGCATGTTCACTCTTTCGCCGCTAGATCGCCCCGTTGATCTTGGTGAGCGGTTGGAGAAGCGCGGTTTCAAGGAAGGTGAGCTAGCGTCCGCAATGGTTTATGACCCGCCCACCGCGCCGTCAGTTCCCCAAACTGCCGCAGAAATCAATGTCTCGCCTGATGGGGAATACGACCTTTGGGCGGATGTCATGTGCCGTGGGTTCGGTCATGACCAGACGATGGGAGAGGTCGGACGTTCCGTGCTAGTCGTGCCCGAAGTGCGCCGCTATCTAGCGCGTGTGGACGGTGCACCGGCGGGCACGACGCTGGTCTACTCGCAGTTCGGCATGGGTTACGTCGATCATGTCGCAACACTGCCAGAACACCGCCGCAAAGGGGGCGCCTCCGCCATGATTGCACGAGCGGTCGCAGATTCACAAGCGATGGGCAACCGCTGGACAACGTTAGAGACGACGACAGACAGCAACGCCGAGCGGGTATACCAACGGCAGGGGTTCCGGATTGCCTATCATCGACGACGCTACATCATGCCTCATGGGTAGGGTAACAAGCAACACCGCGGAGAGATTTAAATTTGGCGCGAAATCGAAGAAAGTTATGGCAAAGTGGGAGGTCAATACATGAACAAGTATAGCGGTAGCAACTTTGATGATTTTCTCGCCGAGGAGGGCATCCTTGAGGAAGTATCAGAAGGTGCACAAAAACGGTTACTTGCTCTACAAATCGAGGATAGCGCGAACGACACGAGTCAGAGTAAAATGAAAGTTGAATAAAACAACCGAGCTTTTTCAATGAGACGAAATTCCATTCGTTTTAAGTTCTTTATATAGACTGGGATTTCGTTTCTACTTAAAGGGAGTTCACAACATGGCGCTGCAACCTTGGATACGCATCGGTCAACCCCTTGAACCGGTGATGAACGATTATGAACGAATCTTTGATGCTTGGGAAGTTGGTGGCATCAAAGGCTTTGTTTTTGGTCGCACACTTTTTGCGGATGCACAGGGTCAATTTACCACTCCTGCTTTTCCTTCCAACCCGCAAGCCTATCGCAATCGCGGGTTAGAGCCGAATGTCCGAAACACAGAAACCGACTCCTCCAAAGAGAAATTGCTCCATGCGATGCTTGATAACGCCAAAGCGCGCGGCTGGGAGATTTTCATTTTTGCTCCCGGCAGCGGGGCAACGGGTGCGAAATCGCTTCCACTGGAAGAAGATCCCTACGGCGCGGTCGCCATGGCGGCGGTTTGGGATGAGACATTCGGCAGCTTTCCACAGGTCGATGGCGGCATCATGGATGGCTGGACCGAGTCCGCTTATGAGTTGGAATGGCATCACGGCAACGCCGTGTTTGCAGATATACCTGAATCAACCAAAGCCCAAGCTGCTGTCAGAGGATACGATCCAGACAGACTTGAACGCGGCAGATCCCATCTCCATGGGCGTTTCCGCAGTCTTACCCCCGCCGAAGTCCGTTACTACGGTCCCTACGGCGTGCTGTCGGAGATGAACCTCTTCGATATCAATGAGGATGCGATTTACTGGCTGCGCTGGCGACGGGAGGATGGAATTAAAATAGGAGAGGCATTTCGGCGTGAACTGGACAAATCCCCGCGTAAGCTGTTATTGGGAAATGGTCCCCGTTCGGCGGTATTCTCTGGAATGACGGCACTCGATTTCCACGCTTGGGATAAGATCGTGGATGTACTGCTCGTCAAGCACTACTTCTGGCATCGGGGCTTCGACGGCATGTACGGCACCGTCGTCCGTTGGGTACAACAGATTCAAGAATGGAATCCTCGCTTGACCGAACGGGATTGTTTTACGGTGGTAAAAGCGTGGCTAGGGGTAGATTTGCCGGAGGTAAACTCTCTATCGGACATGGATTTAGGATTTCCCCAAGCCTTTTTCGACCAAGTTGTGCAAACTGAAACCGAGCGCGCCCTTGCGGCGGTCAGCCAGCCGGAGAAGATTGTCCCGTGGGTAGATACGGGGCGGATACCGCACGGCGGAGATCCAATGACTGCTGGAGATCTGCATCGTATCCTCACAGCCTCAGAGGAAGCGGGTCTGAAGCGTTTCCTTTTTCATAACCACGCACATCTCACCTCGGCGGAGTGGTGTGTGATCTCTCGGTTGTGCGGACACCCTTGGGATGAAGATCCGAACGGGTATTGGCCCCCCGCAACCCCGAAACCATCAAGTTACTAATGGATTGGAGAGGAGGTTTATTATGGCTAGCTTAACACTTCCTGTGCGTTGGTACAGCAATGGAACTCAGCATGACGAATTGGAACTTGAATTGGAGCGAACCGCTTTCATGATTGTGGATAGCGATTGTGGCACCGGAAATCGGTATGTAGAAGATGGGATTGCTCCGGCATTGGCTGCGGCACGGACAGCGGGGATGAGAGTGGTTTTTATTCACAACGACTTCTCTCTCGTCGATGAGCCGGGTAGTATCAAACGAGAGATCCACGGCACACGCTGGGGCGATGCACTCGCTGAAACGAGACCATCGCCTGCATCAAGGACACCCTATAAACCGAATTATTCCCCATCAATTGAACCGCTGCCGCATGAGCCAGACTTTCCCAAGCGCGAATGGTCGGGATTCCATGAGACACATGTTGATTACCATTTGCGGTGTTACGACATCAAGAATCTAGTCGCAGTTGGGTTCAGCCAGCGTGCCTGTTTATACCAGACACTCGCCGGCGCAGTTGAGCACAATTACCGGGTCATCATGCTGCGGGATTGTACGCACTCCGGTGAGTATCCCGATACGGTGGATCCAAGCTTACCAGAGGGAGGATGGCTGCGGAAGGTGATGCTGCGCAACTTTGAACATATTATCGGGTATACCTCGACCTCATCGGATTTTGTCGCAGCGTGTGAGTGCTTGCAGCCCGATTCATCGGGGTCGCTTTGAGTTTCAATGCAATTGGAGGATCGAAGATTCGACTCACGTATGCGCCATCAACCGCCCAATATGAGCAACGACCGATTCGGACAGTCCTTTGAGGTCATATCCGCCTTCCAGTGCCGAGATTAACCGCCCTTCACAAGTTTCCGCCGCAATTTCGCAAAGGATGTCGGTCAAACTAGCAAAACCGTCTGCGGTCATATTGATTGCTGATAGAGGGTCTAAACGGTGTGCGTCAAACCCAGCCGAGATTATTAGAAAATCGGGAGAAAAATCGAGTAGTGCCGGTTTAAGGGTTTTTTGGAAGGCTATAATATAGTCGCTGGGTTCGCTGCCCGGACGCATCGGTATGTTCAAAGTTGTGCCAACGGCGTCACCCGTACCGGTCTCGTTTGCCATGCCGGTGCCGGGGTAGAGAGGCACCTGATGGGTTGAGAAAAAGAAAACGGAGGGGTCATCATAAAAGATATCCTGCGTCCCGTTGCCGTGATGGACATCCCAATCAATAATTGCGACACGCCCCACCCCATGTTCACGCTGTAGGTATCGTGCCGCGATTGCAACGTTGTTGAACAGGCAGAAGCCCATTGAGCGATTCGGGGTTGCGTGATGTCCGGGCGGACGGACAAGCGCGAAGGCGTTACTCACACTGCTCGCCATGACAGCATCTGCTATCCTCAACACACCTCCGGTGGAAAGGCGCGCAATGTCATAAGATGCGGGTGAGGTCGGTGTGTCATAATCGAGGGGGATGCTATCTTCGCAGTGCCACTTGATCCGATCAATATGCTCTTGGACGTGTGCATAACAGATCTGCTCAATCGATACAGGAGTGGCTTCGATTTGATGCAAATCCCCCCAAAAATCAGAGGCTTGCAGTGCCTTGATGCTCGCCTGTAGACGTTCCGGACGTTCGGGATTCTGCATTCCGGTATCGTGATTGAGATAATCGGTGTGATATACAAAACCTGTCTTTTTCTGAGAAGTCATAGTTCTTTCCAAGTTGGGTATAGGTATTCACTTCAATATTTTAGATTGTAATTTATTTCAAAACATTCCGCAAGTGTTTTCTGATCTTGACACCCTCTTCCACTTCTGCTATGCTATTCCAATTGCTTTCAAAAATCTATTTACGTATCCCATCAGAGTAGGGTAGAGATGAAAATTCAGAAAATCTTTCTAGGTGCAATTTGGCTTTTCATCAGCCTAATTGCACCAATTATCGGTTTTACTCAAGTACACACATCAGGAAATGTCGAATTCCACATAGTCGGCGAGGGCTCGCTTGCCGGAATTGGGGCAGATGGACTTACTAACAACTTTAGATTTACTAAATCTGGAGAGTCCTATTATCTCCACGAACTATCAGAGATTTGGGTCGGTGATGCAAATGGAAATGTGGCGAGTGCATGGGATTTAGATCTCGCTGAACCTGGTCCCCTCGAAATTGGGGAGTGGAAAGCCGTACCAACGAATATCGCAAAAATAGATCCAGATGAACGACAGGAAATTATAGCACGATACGATTCATCTGGAATCGCTGGTTTCCCACTCAATATCTCAGTTGACCAGCAAAGTTTTTCTTGGAGCACCAATAATCATCCCGATGCAGACGATTTCGTTGTGATAAGGCTGACTGTCAAAAACAATGGCAATGAAAGACTTGAGGGTATCTATGTCGCAACGATGGCAAACTGGGATGTCGATGGGACAGATTTAGCAGCTGGGGAATTAAGCCAGGACTGGGTGGATTGGGATGAGGCACATCAAACGCTATTTACCTATGATGGAGATGATACCGATGGGCTTAATCAGGTGCATACGGGTCTCACCTTGCTGGACGGAAAGTTAAATACCCATCCGATTATCCCGTTTTTCGATCTTGAGAAGCGACAAATCCTGGACCTGTTTTTAGATGAAGGTCGATCCCTTTTCATGGCTAATCCGGATGTTTTTACTGCCAGAAAGGACCATTTAGAGGCACTTAACCTTCCACCTTGGGATTATGTATCCATTATTTCAGCGGGACCTTATGACATTCCAGTCCAGCAGTTTATCGTTGTTACTTTTGCTCTTGTCGCTGGCGAAAACTTGGCAGATCTACAAAAAAATATCAATGCAGCAAGAACCGTTACCTTTACGCCGCAACAGTTGACCGCCGAAGTTGTAAGAGGAACCGTCCGGTTGAAATGGGAGGCAGCAATCAATCCAAGCGTGACTGGCTATGGTGTCTTGAGACGGGCGAGGAATGAGAGTGGATTCCGGCAGGTTGGGCGGATTATCAAAGGAACCACCTTTGACGACGCAGAGATTCAGGGCGGCGTAGAATACACCTACAAGATTCTTCCTGTTCATTCCAGTGGGCAACCGCTTGAATTTGATTCCTCAGAAGTCAGTATCATCCCGGATCATTTTCAGGATGCGCCGGTAGGTTTAGCAGCCACACGCAACGGAGATCAAATTATCCTTAATTGGACAAAATCTACACGCGATATCAATCGATATCTTATCTATCGTAACCACACCGGACGCGATCCGTGGACGCAAATCGCATCAGTTCCACCGGAAACTTCTACTTTTGTTGATCGCAATGTCTATCCGGGTTTGCGGTATTTCTACGCAATCACCGCGACGAATCCAGCCGGTGGAGAAAGTCAACTCTCCCAGATCGTGGATGTCACTATTCCTGAGGAAACCATCGCCTCCCCCGAATTGAACCTAGACAAGGTGATCTTTGTACCGAATCCATATCGTCTGAACGAGAGCGTGCGTCCAATGGAGTTCCGCAATCTGCCCCGCCGTGCAACAATCCGAATCTACAACAGTACCGGCGATCTCATCAAACAGATTGACCATCGCAACAACACTTCAATTCAAGGTTGGGATGGACGGAACGAGGTTGGGGAACAGATCGCCCCCGGTATCTACGTTTATCACATTGAAGCCTTGAGGGAGGAGCAAAGGGGAAAGAATTCGGTAAGTGGAAAGTTCGCGGTGATCCGGTAAAATAGAAGACGTTACACAAAAAAAGCGACGCTACATGATATGTGCGTCGCTTTTGATGATAAATGCCGGGAAGGGGATTTGAACCCCTACGGGCGAAAGAGCCCACTAGATCCTGAATCTAGCTTGTCTACCAATTCCAACATCCCGGCGTAATCTCTTTACCGCTAGTTTAACAACCGCTACAGTCTACATCAGACGTAGTTGGCTTGTCAAGGAATTTCTACTTCACAATTAAGTGGAGTATCAGTAGAAGGATTTAGTTCTCCTATAGGAGGAATTTCTGAATCCCGATACATCGTTGTAGGAGGGATCTCCGAATCCCGATACATCGCACAGACAGGTAGAGAATCGAAAACTTTGAATTCGGATTTTATCGAGTCTCCATATGTCGTAACAGTTTCAATGCCCCTCCCCTCGTAGGTACAGGTTTCCCAACCTGTACTTGTAGCGTAGGTTGCTAGTAGTAGGCATATTTCTTTGAACCTAGGGGCGTTTATAGTAAACGCAAGAAATAAGTAGACATTTATCAATAACTCCGACCCTAGCGAAGTTTCCAAAGTCCCCCTGATAAGGGGGATTTAGGGGGTTGGCTGTGCATTGGAAGTGTCTAAGTAATTATAAAATCTACTATAGTTTTTCTGTAGGAAAGATTCCGAATCCCGACACTAAATAGCTCTAGGGTATCGGAGACAATTCTTGACAAGAAACAAGAGATAGGCTAAAATTGCATTTGGAAAACGAATCAACAGTTGGAGGACAGAGGTGAAAGGAATAACGCGGCGCGATTTTCTCAAAACATCGGCGTTGGCAGGTGCCGGCTTGATGACAGGCTGCCTGCGGAAAACGCCCGAAGGGGTAATTTTCAAAGGTTGGCCCTATGAGCCGGACCTCGTGCGCGAAAATATCGAATATTTCGAGCGTCAATCCAACATCGAAGTCGCCTACGGGGCAATATCGGGCAACTACCACGATAAGATGGTTGCGTTATTCGTTGGAAAAACGCCGTTTGATTGCTGCTATGTTCGCGACGATGACTTAGCGGAATGGGTCGAGGCAGGATGGCTGAGGCCCTGCGATGACCTGCCCGGTGTCGATCAGTATCTGGACGATATCTTCGATTACAACTCCGATGCTATGACCTACGGAGGTAAGCGCTACGGTCTCCCCTACTATACTGATTTTACTGTGTGGCTCTATAACGAGCAGATGCTTGAGGCAGCGGGATTTGGCGCGCCAGCGCAGACGTTGGACGAATTGACCGAACAAGCGATCAAAGTCAAAGAGGCACGGGTGAAATCCCCCGATGGGGATGTTATCGAACATCCGATTGTGCTCGGTTTTCGTCAGAACGTCACCGGCTTCGGCGACTGGTGGGCACTGAATTACGCGAGCGAGGTTGACCTGTTTGACGACGATTTCAACCCAATTTTTCCTGACGATGAAGGGCGACAGGCGGAGAAGATTCTTCAATGGCTTGTTGATGGCATCCACAAGCACCGTATTATTGACATCAATTCATTGACGATGCCAGATATTCGGGAGAATATTGCAGCGGGGAGACAGGCGTTTTGCCTGATGAGTAAATACGATGTAGAATGGATAAACAACCGCGAAAACTCCGCTGTCTCTGAAACGTATCTGAGCCAACGCGGCATCCCTGAAACGGAAGCCCTCCATGCAAAAGTCATTAAGATGGCACGCCTCCCTTCTCTCGAACCCGAACAGCACGGTACGCTAGGGTGGACACGGATGTACAGTCTGACGGCTCACTGTCGAGAGGACTATCTATTGGAGGCATGGGAGTTGATGCAATTTCTCGGTGGTAAGGACGCGACGGGTGACTATTATACGGCGCGACGCTGGTTTCAGCTCCGGGGCCTAGGATTCGCGTTCATTTCCCTGATGGACGATCCCGAAATCATTGCGCTAACGGAGAAGTGGGGGAACATCAAACTGGTTAAGGAACTATCGCAGGTCGCCCGCATCCGAGAAAACATCAAAGCCCCATGGTTCCCTGACTTCAACGTTTACTATCAGCCGGAGATCCAGAAGATCCTGCTGCGTCAGCAATCTCCTCGCGATGGACTAGGACGGATGGCAAAACGGTGTCAGGAATTCAAGCGGGAGTGGACCTAGTACGTCGACAATTACGGAACGGATTGCTTCGCGAAGCCGTCAATTTGCGTATGACAAGGTACGAGCAGGAAAGGGAGAAGTGGCAGGAATAACGCGGCGTCATTTTCTCAAAACATCGGCGTTGGCAGGTGCCGGCTTGATGGCAGGCTGCTGGCGGAATGCGCCCCAAGGTGTCATTTTCAAAGGCTGGCCCTACGAGCCGGATCTCGTGCGTAAGAACATCGAATATTTTGAGCAGCAATCAAGCATCGACGTCGCCTACGAGGCAGTGTCGGGCAACTACCACGATAAAATGGTCGCGCTGTTCGTCGGCAAAACACCGATGGATTGCTGCTACGTTCGTGATGATGATTTTGTTGAATGGATTGAGGCGGGGTGGATCCGTCCGTACGAAGGTATGCCCGGAGCGGATGAATACGGCGACGACATCTTCGACTATAACCTAGAGGCAATGAGTTACAAAGGGGAACGCTACGGGTTACCCTATTACACGGATTTTATGGTATGGGCATACAATGAGTCGATGTTGCAGGCGGCGGGGTATGAGAAAGCAGCGCGAACGTTGGACGAATTGACGGAACAGGCTATAAAAATAAAGGAGGCGAAGGTCCGCAGCCCTGCTGGCGATTTGGTCGAGTATCCGATTATGCTCGGTTTTCGGCAGGTCGTTACTGGCTTCTTCGATTGGTGGACATTGAACTACGCCTCTGAGATTGATCTCTTCGATGATGACCTTAACCCAATTTTTCCTGATGATGAAGGACGACGCGCAGAGAAGATCCTTCAGTGGATTGTCGACGGTATCCACAAGCACCGTATTATCGACATCAATTCTCTGACTTCGCCACTGATTTTGGAGAATTTCGCAGCGGGGCGTCAAGTGTTTGCGATGATCATCCGGCACAATATGGAATGGGTCAATAATCGCGAGAACAGTGCCGTTGTCGAAGCGGATCTTCAGGCGCGGGGTATCCCCGAATCTGAAACCCTCTATGCTAAACCCCTTAAAATGACATACATCCCCTCCCTTGAACCGGGGCAAAATGGCACGCTCGGCTGGACGCGGATGTACTGCTTAACGACGCACTGTCGTGAAGAGAGCCTATTAGACGCTTGGCAGTTAATGCAGTTTCTAGGTGGCAAAGACGCGGTAGGCGACTATTACACGGCACGGCGCTGGTATCGCTTGTGTGGCTTGGGCTTCCCATTCAAGTCCCTGCTCAACGACCCTGAAATTATTGACCAGACCGAGCTATGGGGCGACATTGAGATGGTCAGGGCATTGTCGGCGGTGGCACGCATTCGCGAAAATATCAGAGCCCCATGGTATCCCGATTTCAACTTCTATTCCCAGCCCGAAATCCAGAAGATTCTTATCCGTCAACTGTCTCCACGCGATGGGCTAGCGCGAATTGCGAAACGATGTCAGGAATTGAAGCGGGAATGGACATAAAATTGATGAGGAAATTTAACTGTGAGTGAAAACACCTTGGAAGATCAAACCGCTGCTGAAAGCGAAACCGTTTCGCGCCTATCGACAAAAGAACGGGGCGATCGCATTTTCGCTTATCTACTCAACGTTCCAAGTGTAATTCTCATCCTTGCGCTGATTGCCTATCCAGTTATTGTGTCGTTGTGGACCAGCTTGCACCGTTACAATCTGCGGCGTCCCCAAGATTATGCCTTCGTTGGGCTCGGCAATTATATTGATGTGTTGACCAGTTACGATTTTTGGCATTCGCTTCGCGTTACCCTCTATTTTGGGGGAATGTCGGTAGCGTTGGTTATCATTGTTGCAATAAGCATTGCGGTGTTGTTCAACGAGCAATTCAGAGGGCGGGGTCTTGCGCGCGCGCTGCTGTTGATTCCGTGGGCGGTGCCGGGTATCGTCAACGGCTTGATGTGGGCGGGACTATTCGGTGAGCACGGCGCATTCAACCAGATGATAGGCGATTCCTTCGGGTTGTTCAATCGCCTGACAGGTGCTGATATCGAGTATCTAGGGATGGCTTCGCCGATTATTGCGCTCAACGCCGCCATCGCCGCACATGTCTGGCGGAGTGTGCCGTTCGCATGTATTATCTTTTTAGCCGCGTTGCAGGCAATTCCCGGCGAGCAATACCGTGCAGCACAAGTGGATGGTGCGAGCGCGTGGCGTCGTTTCCAACATATCACACTGCCGTGGCTGCTGCACCCAATTATGATTGTCGCTATCATTGAAACGATGAACGCTTTCCGTGGCGGCTTCGACATCATCTACGCATTGACGGCAGGTGGTCCCGGCGATGCCACCTACGTCATCGCATGGCAGACTTACAAGGAAGCATTCGGACGCCTCAACTTCGGCGGATCAAATGCCTACTCTTATCTGATTACGCTCATCACGATGGGACTGGCGGTGGTTTATATTCGAGTGTTGTATCGTCGGGGGACTGTACAGGGATAAATGGCAAGACCTTTTGGAGGGGAAATGGGGAGACCCGTCCCGTATTTTTGAGCCAGTACGTTTTATGCACAAAAAAGGAGAATTGTGAATAGAGAAGTTGCCAAACGGATTATTTTATACGCTCTCGTGATTCTTGCAGCACTGTACATTGTAACGCCGTATATGTGGGTGGTGATGATCAGTTTCATGCAGGAGCGCGAGGCGACACAGTTGCATTGGATTCCACGCGAACCGACGTTGGAAAACTACACAATGTACTTCCGTGTATATGGCGACAGTGCGGAAATCGGGGCGGCGACCGCACGACAGTTTCCTCGCGCCATCCTCAACAGCTTCATTATCGGGGGAACGGTGATGTTCATCAATCTTTTCTTCGGATCGCTCGCAGCATACGCACTCGCACGGATGAATTTTGGTGGCAACCTTGCGCTGCTGTTATTCTATCTTGGCTCGCGCAGCGTACCGGGCGTAGCCATTATGATACCGATGTACCTCGTCATGCGTAGTTATGGCTTACTAGATACCCACATTGCGGTCATCCTTGCCCATGTGACCTTTACGTTACCGTTCACTATCTGGATCCTCAAGGGCTATTTTCAGACGGTGCCACTCGATTTGGAGCGTGCGGCGAGGGTCGATGGCTGCTCCCGTCTCGGTGCGTTATTCCGCGTATTCCTGCCGGTGACAACGCCCGGTATGATTGCGGTGGGCATTTTTTCTTTTATCTCGTCGTGGGGAGAATTTTTCTTTGCCCTGCTGTTCACCTCTACCATATTTTCAAAGCCTGTAACCGTGGTGGCGTCGGACTTCGCACAGGAGATACAGATCGACTTCACAATCATCGCCGCCGGTGGGGTTTTGGTGGTGCTGCTCCCCATTATCCTTGCGTTTATCTTCCAACGATTCATCATTCATGGCATCGGCGGTGCGGTAACGGGATAGCCTTGCAAAAGTAAAAGAGGATGACAATTGATGCTAGTAATAAATCCCATCTGAAGTGAAACCTACCGAAGAGAGGATAGGTGATTTTCCGTGAAACGAGGAACGGCTTTGTTAATGTTAACATTGCTGGTATCATCGGCATCCGCAGGGGTACTCCGTCATGATTTCAACAATTTGGATTTGGAAGGTTGGGCGATTAGCGAAGACCACCAGACAGTAGCTATTGAAGATGGTGAATTGATTGCAGGTATCCCGCCTCCCGAACTAGATAGGACCACTCTCATTTTGTTACCCTTTGAAGGAATGCCCGCTAGCGATTATGATGTGACGGTGTCTGTGAGACTCGATCTCTTCGTGTTTCAGCCGCCTATTGCTAATGGCGCAGGAATTGGACTCCGTGGGCATTCAACTGAAAAGTTCTTCGGGCTTGTAGACAACGATAAGTTGCAAGATCCATGATCTCTGAGTGACTTAGGTTATTATTTTTTTATCGGACAAAACACCGAGGGACAATGGGGTGTTGGGGCATCAATTTGGCATATAGAACGAGTGGCGGTAGATGCAGAAGGTTTTATTAGGGGCGTATTCATAGAGAATGAGTTGCTGAGATTTTCACCGTTTGATGTCAAACTGGGTGAGTGGTATCGCTTAAAAGTCATTGCACAGGGAGATTTGTTCCGGATTTTTGTCAGCGAAGAACAGGTACTGGGGTTGAAGGACGTTCGCTATCCTGACGGAGCAATCTATCTGTCGTCGGGATTTGGCAACCTTATTCGCTTCGACGATTTTGAGATAGAGTACGATGCCCCTGCTGCTGTACAACCACGGCGGAAACTGGCAACAATGTGGAGCGAAATAAAAAGAAGATCCCAATAAGTTGAGATCTGAAAAATTGAAGTAATTCGGACAAACTGTGGATATGTAGCTCAACTCAGGGGACAGGAGGGATTTTTTGGCAAAAGTTGTTATTGAGCATCTTACGAAACACTTCGGAGACGTTGTTGCGGTAGACGACCTGAGCCTCGAAATTGTCGATCGCGAATTTTTGACGTTGTTGGGACCGTCGGGTTGTGGCAAGACCACGACGTTAAACATTATCGCGGGGTTGGAAGACCCGACAAGCGGACAAGTGTTTTTCGACGACGACGATGTGACTAATGTTCCACCGGAACGACGTGATATAGCAATGGTTTTCCAAACCTACGCCCTATACCCACACATGCGGGTTTATGATAACATCGCATTTGGTTTACGGATGCGCCATACACCGACGGATGAGATTGAACGGCTCGTGCAGGAGGCGGCGAAGGCGATGGAGATTGACCATCTACTCAAGAGGAAGCCACGTGAACTCAGTGGCGGGCAGCGACAACGCGTGGCATTAGCGCGTGCCATCGTCCGGAATGCCCATGTGTTCCTACTTGACGAACCGCTCTCAAATCTCGACGCTAAATTGCGTGTGACGATGCGCACCGAGCTCAAACGGCTGCACGCTGAATTGGAAAAAACCTTTGTCTACGTCACGCACGACCAAGCGGAATCGCTCATCATGTCGGATCGGATTGTGGTACTCAATGAGGGCAAACTCCAACAACTGGGGACACCTGAAGAGATCTACAATCAGCCTGCCAACGAGTTCATCGCTGGCTTTGTTGGAAGTCCGCCGATGAATTTCTTCGACGGTCAGTTGCAAAATGGTGGAGACCAGTGGCTGATAAAGGGAGAGGGATATACCTGTGAATTTACACCGGCACCGACACAACGCCTGACTGAAAATGCTTCGGCAAATGTACAGATCGGGGTACGTCCGGAAGATATTGAGGTGCTGCCGAGCGAATCACCCACCGCCCAAGCCACTGTTGTGGTACGGGAACCGTTGGGCAGTGATCTGTTTCTTACATTGGAATTGGAGGGCGTGACTTTCAAGGCGCGAACTCACCCGGACGCACGTATGGACCGCGGCGACTGTGTGCCAATTCGTTTTAGACCAACCAAGGTACATCTGTTTGACAAAGCTACGGGGGTAACTTTACTTGAGTCCAAGTAGTAAAATAACCGGGATCTGTCTACGGAATTTCAAACGGGATTGTCGCCAAAAACGTCGCTTCCGTTCGCCGATTATGCGTCTGTGCTGCGACGACAGAGCCATAGATATTGCCGAGATAGAAGATACCCCCAATCGTTCCAAGCGTCCAACCTTTGCGAGACGAAACACCATTTTCGGAAAATCCGTCGTAAGCCCCCCACCCCAAGACCCCTAGAAGGAACACGGTGAGCAGCGCGTCGTTCGGACGCCCAACATAGACCCTGCCGCTGCCCGGCAAGGCAGTAGACAGGAATCCCGCCAACAGTGGACTTTTAGACGGAAGGGTTCTCCCATCTTCAGCGTATCCTTTGTAGGTTGACGCACGGGAACCTACAGCCTCCGGCAACCCACTCAAGTCAAATTGGTTGAAGTGTTGAATGGCACTTTCCCAATGCTTCTGCATCAGTTTGTTCATGCCAATAAGTATCTGCGATTTCCAACGATATTCCCCAACCTGAAACAGATCTTGTGATTCCTTGAGAAAGTGGATAGATGCGTCATGCTGTCCTATCAAAAAGTAGGTCGCGCCTAGCTCATATCGCACCAAATTGGAGTTGGGTTGTGTTTGGAGGAGCGTTTCGAGGAATTGAACGGCGTGGTCGGGTTGACCGCCCAAGCGATAGCTTTCGGCGATTCGGCGTAAAATGTCGTTCCCCAAAGCGGTCGGTTGGGAAAAGAGGAAACGTTGATACTCACCCGCTGCGCGGAGATAGTCGCCTTGAGCGTAAAGGTAATCCGCAAACTTGCGGATGTTAGCGGGTTGATAATAATTGATTGGTGGGTTGTCCGCAGTTGCCATTAATGCGGGGAAAACAGAGCAGAACGCGATAAGAAAAACGGCGTGACGGCAAATCATTGTGTCAACGCCTCCTGCGAGTACGCCTCAACCGGATCAATGTACTTGCCGCTCGCTTCGTCAAAGAGGTAGTGTGTGTGCAGCATGATTCCGTTATCGCGCAGCAGACGGTCGGCGGTCAACACTATACCGCGAAAGAAGCCGTATCTTTGGATTGCCCCCATCCCGAATCGGGAGCAACTCGGCGAGAAGTTGCAGACAGATAGGTCTTGTGTCGAAATGTATTTCTGGTAAAGACGAATAATCCCGGTCGAAAATAGGCGGATCGGCGTTGATTCTCTAGGATTGAACGGAATTGATTCCTGATTTTGGTGTGAAATTTGGATTGGATTCGCACGCAAGATGAAGGTGAGGTCAGCAGCCTCTTCAGGTACGGAAGCCCATCCCCACGATGAAGCACACAGCACCAGAATGATCCGGATGCCGAATAGACGAGTTATCATTTGACCTCCTTGATTTTTAGGTCTTTGGGAATCTTGGGTTTTCGAATTCGATGGGCAGTTTGGGGTTTAATTGGGCGTCGCTTATCTGGCTCCCGGAATTTTCCGTCACTGTCACGTTTCACGATATTTACATCAGCGGCGTTCGGATGACTGTTTCAAGAATGTGAGCACGTGGGGACTGCGATACGAGAAACAGGATTAAATCCGCGACTTCTTCTGGCAAGGTTAGATGCTCGATGACATCGTCCGGATGATTGTCTCGGCGCATCTTGGTGTCGACGGGACCCGGACACACCACACTCGCTTTGACACCGTGCGGACGTCCTTCGTTATTCGTGGTCTCGGTAAAACCGACAACGCCAAATTTGGCGGCGCAGTACGCCCCGCCGTTGGGGTGCCCATTTTTGCCGGAGACTGACGAGACGTTGACGATATGTCCGGACTTCCGATCGCACATGTGACTGAACACTACTTGTGTGCAGAGGAAGACACCTTTGAGGTTAACGGCGATATTGAGATCCCAATCCTCCTCACGAATCTTAGGAATCGGGTTGTGGATGGCAACGCCCGCGTTGCTGACAAGAATATCGATCCTGCCGAATCTGTCGAGCGTCCGTTTTACCATCGCGTCCACCTGCGATTTTTGCGTTACATCGGTTGGTATTGCGAGGGCTTGGCGACCGAGTGCACATACCTCGCCTGCGACGGTTTCAATCTCTGAGAGCGTTCGCGCCGTAAGCACCAGATCTGCGCCTTCCTGCGCAAAGGCGAGCGCAGTTGATCTACCAATTCCGCGTCCGCCACCGGTAATAATTGCAACTTGGTTCTCGAGTTTCATGGGTGCGACTTTCCCTTCAATTAGTGAAAATATGCCTCGGCTTGGCTCATTTATTTTCCGGTTTCGACAGCGTTTCCTTCGATGTAATCGAAATTGATGTCGTAGCCTAGTCCCGGTCCCTGCGGCAGATGGACGTATCCCTCGTCGTCCATAAAGTCAATCTTTGAATTCAGCCAAGGTTCGACCTCATCGTAGTCGATAAATGGGTGGAGGAGCCCCCGCTCGTAGAATTCGCCGGGGATACCCATCGCGCCTAACACATGGAGATTTCCAGCTCCGCCGCCGTGTACCTCCATCGCCATGCCAAACGACTCTGCCAGATGCACGACTTTCATCAATGGCGTAATCCCTCCCACATCTCCCACACCGCCTCGCAGGATGTCCGCAGCACCGCGCAGAATCCACTCTGCTCTGGTATACATCTTTCCCTCGGCGGTTTCGGGTCCCACAACCGGGATATCCAACTGCTCTGCCAGCCACACATAAGAAGAGGTGCTGTGTTCATCCATCGGCTCCTCAAACCAGTAGTAGTTGAGTTTCTCAAGTTCCCTGCCGATATAGAGTGCCTGCTCTCGACTGTAGTAATGGTAGCAGTCCAGCATCAGAGGAACATCGTCACCGACTGCCTCGCGAACGGCGGCGCACGCTTTGACATCCATCTTGGGGTCGGGAGCCCATGGAATGGGTGGCATCCAGGTGTGCAGCTTGATCGCCTTATAACCACGCTGCATGCACCACTCGGCGAATCGAGCGTAGTCATCTGGGCTGCTCAGCCCCCTTGGCTCTTCGTCACCGCACATGGTGCTGGCGTAGGCGAGGACTTTGTCTCGATAGCCCCCCAGCAGCTTATAGACCGGCTGATCAAAGCAGCGACCCGCAAGATCCCACAGCGCCATGTCCGCTACACCGATCACATTGTCTGTGAGGTTTCGATGGATTCGCTGCCAGTGCTTGAGCCGTTGCCATAGTTTTTCACGATAGAATGGGTCTTCTCCAACCAGCGCGGGCTTGAAGATCTGCTCCGCGATGGCGGGGCTGCCACCAAAGGCGTACCCCTCCAAGCCTTCGTTGGTGACAATCGTAAGCAGCACTTGAGTTGCATCGTGTTCAGGTCCAGGATGTCCGTGGCCCTCGGAGTCACTGACTTGGTTAGTCCTGTATTTGAATGTTTGGGTTTTTATGTCTACAATCTGCATCATCATTTACCCTTTGCGTTTTACGCATCACATTTTACTGCAGCTTCTCAATCATCCCAAACAGATTTTGGAGACAAATCCGAGAGGCTTCCTCCCCTGCTTCGGAGAATGCAGTCCCGCCCGGACGGTTGAGGAGGTCGTCCTCGATCTTTAAGGTTGGACGCCAATGCGTTTCCAAGCAGAGGTGTCCCTCGTAGCCGTCGTCAACGAACGCCTGAAGCTGCCCCTGCCAATCGATCACGCCTTCACCGACCGGGACCGATTCCATCTCCCCCGTTTCAGGATTTTTGCCAGCATCCTTTAGGTGGGCATGCACCATCAGCGGCTTGAGCCTTTCATACGCGTTGGGATAGGGCAGCTCGCCTTCCGAATGGGCTTCGTTCGCCGGATCCCAGATGGCGCGGATGTTAGGAGAATCAATTTCGCGGATAAATCGCTCTGTCAATATCGCAGTTGATAGGGATGTCGAGGCTTCGTTTTCCATCCCCAAAATCATTCCTTCTCCATTCGCCATCCGTAACGGTTCGTCATAGGCAGCGATAATTTCGCTCCACCGTTCCTCAACGTTATCCGTTTTCCAAAAGACGAAAGTGCGAATAAGGTTGATATCAAACGCATTCGCCACCTCGATGCACCGTTTCAGAATCCCAAGATGTTCCTGCCGCTCCTCTGCGTTGTCAATATCGCACTTGAAAAATGGCGAGGCGATTCCGACAATTTGAATTCCCGTTCCATCAAGGATTCGTTTCATCTCATTGATATCGCCTTCTGTTAGCTCCTGTGGCGGCTTATCCCACACAGATCGGATCTCGATTGAGTCAAGATTCAACTCCTTTGCAACATTGACAACCGTTTGAAAATCTTGTGAAATCTCATCACCAATGACACCTATTTTGAACATTGTTTACTCCTTTACGCTTCACTCAATGATAAGAATGCCCTCCATCGGGGAAGGTTCCCTGCTGAACTTCTAGCTTATAGTGCGTCACAGCCCGGTGGATTTCTTTCCGCATATTTGCATACTGCTTGACGAATGTCGGCGAGCGATCAAAGAGTCCAAGTATATCATGCAGAACCAACACCTGCCCATCACAGTCCGCTCCCGCTCCAATGCCGATTGTCGGTATATCCAACGATTGCGTGATTTTTCTGCCCAGTTTCTCTGGGATAGATTCAAGGACGATTGCAAAGCAGCCGGCAGCTTCGAGTGCCTTTGCGTCATCAGCAATCAGCAAGGCTTCGGACCGCTTGCGTCCATGTACCCGAAATTTCTCACTTGTCTGCGGCAATAGCCCAACGTGCCCCATCACCGGGATGCCATCACCGACAATAGCTTCTACAATCTCCGGTTTGTTACCCTCAAATTTGACCGTATCGGCACCGACATCACAAAGGGCGCGCGCATTTTCGACCGCCTGCTCTGGAGTTTCGTAAGCCTGATGTGGAAGATCTGCGACAAGTAAACACGTTGTATTGGCTCGTGCCACGATTCGGGTATGATGGAGCATGTCCGCCATCGTAACCGATCGCGTATCTTCATAGCCCAAAACTACCATGCCAAGCGAGTCGCCGACAAGGATGATGTCGATGTCAGCATCGTTGAGGATACGAGCTGTCGGGTAGTCATACGCGGTCAGCATCGCAATTTTTTGTCCGTTTTGTTTCATTGACTGAATGAGATCGATTGTTTTTTTCATCATTATTTCACGTTTGTCTGTTATTGGTTCGATTCTGATTGCGAGACGAGTGCCAAATGACACCTCCCAAACTGCCCCTCGATCCCCTTGAACGCTGTGCAAAACGGCATCGCTTCTAAGCGAAATTTCTTATGGTCTTGATCCGTGCGCTATCAATGTTGTTATCTTATGATTAGAATTCAAAGACACACTCCATCGACGCCCACCATTCCTCCGGCTTTCTTTCAGGCACCGGCTCTTGATAGGTCCGCATCAGTTCATCCCATTCACGGCATCGTGGATGCTGTTCCAGATATCGTGGGAAATCCTTGTCAACGTCGAACGCATCGACTGTTTCCATTGCCATGAACATCCTGCGACCTAATAGGTAGATATTCATCTTCGTGATACCGATTGTGTGTAGGCTATCTAGGACTTCGGGCCAAACATTGCTGTGATATTCTTTGTATTTTTCGATAATCTCCGGATCATCTTTCAAATTGATTGCCAAACCAAAATGCTTCATTTCTGTCTCCTTCATTGTGGAAATGGTTCTGCCGTTGAGCGAGATCTCAGCATAATTATCACTGAATTATAGCAATCTGTCAATAGCAAATTTCATGAGTCAGAATTCCTATTGACATAGAATCCCGTGATAAGTATAATTCAGTAGATTGTTAGGTAGAGTGGAATTGTCAGAGAAGAAGCGGTGAAAGTTGATAAACCGGTATTGACAAGGAGGTAACTATGTCAAAGAAAGACAAGAATAAAGCAGCTAACAAGAAGAAAGATCCACAGATTGAGAGTGATTTCATCAAGAGTCAACCGATAGACAAACCTGTAGAAGAACGAAAGAAATTGAAGGGGAAGTTTTATGAAAAAGAGCTCGCCCGGTTGCAGAGAGAGTTAGTCAAACTTCAAGAACATATCCAAAACAAAGGCTTAAAAGTGGTCGTAATTTTTGAAGGACGTGACTCTGCAGGCAAGGGAGGAACCATCCAGCGAATTACGGAACCGCTAAATCCACGGATCTACCGGGTCATCGCGTTGGGCACCCCGACTGAGCGGGAGAAAACACAATGGTATTTTCAACGATATATTCCTCATCTGCCTGCTGCCGGTGAGATAGTGATTTTTGACCGCAGTTGGTACAATCGCGCCGGTGTTGAGCGGGTAATGGGCTTTTGTACTGAGGAAGAATACCATGAGTTTTTGGGTTCCTGCCCGGAATTTGAGCGAATGTTGGTGCACTCCGGGATTATTTTGATCAAATATTGGCTATCTGTAGATGCGGATGAGCAGGCACGTCGTTTCAACAGGCGGATCGAAAATCCGACTAGACGCTGGAAGCTCAGCGAAATGGATCTGGAATCTCGTAGAAGATGGATTGATTACTCCCGAGCCAAAGATGAGATGTTTAAGTATACAGATATCAAACAAGCACCTTGGTATGTGATTGATGCCCATGACAAAAAGCGTGCGCGACTTAACTGCATTCACCACCTGTTGAGTCTGATTCCTTACGAAGCTCTACCCTATACTAAGTTAAAATTACCGCCACTCCAAGAAGATACCGGATATGTCCGGACCCCCATCACAGACCAAACCTTTGTGCCAGAAATATACCCGTAAGTTTGTAAGTCTCCAATCCACACCACCATAGACTGATTGCACTCAATCTTAGGTGCAATTTGCGTTATGAATATTTGCTTAACATAAGTTTCGTATACTACATATAGTTGGTTTTCAAAAAATAAAGCACTATATATTGTAGAAAACACAATTTTTTGTAACTTTTATGCAGCTGTTCACGTTTCGTATGACGAACTTACCGAGACATCTATTGTATTATTATATTGATGTGCTACTAAGGAGAACTTTTAAATGCCCAAACATCATACTTACGTCGCAACCTGCATAAAAGAAGCACCGCTCCAGTGGGGAATTGAACTTGAGGCGTTAGAGAATCCAGTACCATCCAAAATTGTGCGGTTTCCAAATTTGGCGCAACCGCTTACCAAAGCACCATATTTTCAGTCCAACTGCGATCCGATAGCTTATTTCAAGCAGCTGGTCAAAGGTATGCCGGAGATGCTTCGAGACTATCATGCACGGACTCTCAGGCTGATTCAGGGTCAGATGGATCAATTGGAAGTCGGCAGTTGCTGCTACGTCAAGGTTTCATACATTGATAGTAGAGGGGGTATCAGTCCCTATAAGTACAGCATTGAGCTTATTGATACCCCACCTTGTGAATCGCACCATAACTGCTCAGACCCGGCAGATTCTGGAAATGTGGGACTACCTTCTGCTGCACCGAGCATAGATAACCTCTACCCTCCTTTCATGGAGGAGATAGGCTCGGATTGGGGAGAATCCAGTGACCTTCCTGACAATGAACAGTTAAACTCGCCGATCAACAACGACACAGATCCACTCGAGCTCATCACGCAGTTGCACGAAGAGATCCAGGAACTACAAGGCGATTTGGACCGGATCAAAGATAGGATTGCGGAAGCAGTGGTTCCAGCTTGCCAGAGTTTGGGACAGCAGGTAGTAACGGGTTCAGAGCAAGCTACGGAGGAAACCCCGGAAATTGAGGAAATAGGAGAAGTTGATTCGGGTCTACCGGTGGCAGCAGACGATCAACGAAAGGAAATACTCCTCAATTTAGATGAGCAGTGTGCAATCGAATACATGATCAACCAGCAGGTAGTCACCGAATCGCAGCTGAGAGACGTGTGCCATGTTTCCAATCCGATTCGTGTGATGAACCGTTTGATTGAGAAGATGGAGCAGTGCAATTTTCCTTGGATCTCCACGGAAGAAAGTCAAAATGGAGAACTTATTTATATGTGGAGTGCTCCAGAGTGATTCAGTCTAGTCACGTTTCACACTGTTCGCGTAGATGTCAGCAATAATCGCATTTGTTTTTAACCCCATCTCCCCCGTACATCGAATCGGCACACCGGTACGCATCTGATCAACAAGGGCTTCAACTAATCCGGTGTGCATATACGGGGTGGGTGGTTGGTCGAGTGACTCGCTTTTGTCCTTCGTCTGAAGCGTCAGGTTTCCGTTGTTGAGCGGGCTGCAGCGCAAACTCCCTTCCGTACCGTAGACTTCGACTTCGTCAATCGAAACGCCAACATTCCAGTTGATATTCGCGACGGCATGTGTCCCGTTTTCAAAGCGTAAAGTGAAGACGGCAGAATCATCAACTGGATGGGGCAAATAGACGTTTTCTGCGTACCCAGATACAGACGTCACCTCCCCCAACAGATACATCAGCAGATCAATCCGGTGACTTCCCAAATCCATCAAAACACCCCCGCCACTAATTTTCGGATCAGTGCGCCATGCACCCCACTCATGGCTGCTTGGATCATAAGAAGCGGTGTGATTGATTCGTCCTAGCACAACTTCCCCGATTGCTCCCGCCTGCATCAATTCCTTCATTTTTATGATATTCGGAAAAAAGGGTCTGTAGTAAGCGATTGTGAGCGTGACGTTATTCTCACGGCAGGCATCGACCATCTGCTGGCACTCGGCGACGTTCATTCCCATCGGCTTTTCACAGAGAACATGCTTCCCTGCCTCCGCGGCGAGAATCGTCTGTTCACAATGCAGGTACGGTGGTGTTGCGATATAGACTGCGTTAATCTCGTCATCGGCTAGCAGCTCTTCAACCGTGTGATAAGCGCGTTTCGCGCCATGTCTCGCTGCAAAATCCTCCACCTTCTCTCTATCGCGGCGCATTACCGCAACTAGTTCAGAACTGTCAACGGTATAGAGCGGGGGGCCACCTTTATACTCCGCTACATCTCCACAACCAAGTATTCCCCATCGTAATAATGTCATATCTTCCTCTTTGTCAGTTGAACGAGCTAGCTGCTCATTCTCCTTCAATAGATTTTTAATGCCCTAGCCGTTTCAACCAATTTTGAACGCGGAGCTGAAGAAATGCTTGCGCCCGACCTGACCAGAGATAATCGAGTGTCAAACCTCGAAAAATTGGCATGGGACTCATCTGAAGACGCAGGTCTTCGGTAAACGCTTCAAACGATTGATCGCCTAACCCATGTGACAATCGCCGCAGCAGGGTTGCTGCATCGGCAAGGTTTCTGACAGAGTCGTGTGTTTCCGCGAGGGTACTGAGTTCTGTTACTGCTTCAACCAAATCTTGTTCCCCCCGATCGCTCCACCATCGGTCAAGCGATTCCACCGCTGATGCAAAGCGGGTCCCTTCATCTTGTAACTCTTCTCGCCGGTATGGATTACAAATATACTCACCAAGTCCTGTGAGGATAGATTCTCTCGACTGCGTGGGGTTCAATTGCCTACGAAAAAAATAGTAATCCCCCGGATACTGCGTATAAGGTGTCAATCGATAGGCAAGTGAAGCGGTGTGCTTTTCCTCAAGCCCCTTTTCAAGCCACGCATCAATCTGCTGCAACTTGGGTTCAGGCAAGATGTTATTCGACTCAAATCCGCCCTCCGGGTCAAGGAAGAATGCAAGTGGCAAAGGGACCAACCCATGTTCTCGCATGACGTCAATCGTTTCATATTCGACACTTCTGATGATTACCGCGCTCCCTTCGGGGAGCTCTGTTGCGATTCGACGGCGCAGGTTTGGGTGCGGCGCAAAACCATTTCGTCCGGCTTCAATGTTTTCGATCCACCAAGGGCAAGCTGTGATCGCTGCTCTGCCGTCAATAACCTTGGACAGGGTGTGTAGGGCGTCCAACATGACCCGCAGGTAATCCCGGCACTCCGAACAGATGCAGGCACCCGGATCTGCGAACCAGAGAACAAAGCTATCCGCCACGTCCGCAAAGGTATCGATCAGATATTCCTGATAAGGTAGGATTCGTTCTTTCCCGCGCTGCCAGCAAAGGGTGATGCCGGTGTAATTGACATCTTCTGCTCGCAATTGGGGGTAGCGCAACCATGTTGAGGGCGGCACGGTTCCGCTTGAAAAGCCGACATGGGTTTCCATTCCCATCACGCGGGCATACGCCAGCGCGTCGTGCCAGACCTGATAACGCCACGCATTGGAAGCTAACTCTGGCTCGTCCGGGTGGTAATACTGCGTGGGCCAAATATAGAGCTTCAACAAATTACAGCCCGCCGCATTGAGCAGTTCAATGTACCATTTCCAATCGTTGAGGCTCCAAGTATCCGTTGTCAGTGGCGCGATATTCCACGGGATACTTGAAGTGTAGACACCTCGTATTGTGTACGGTGTGTCATCGTCAGCGAAGTTGCGAACCATACGAAACTGGACATCGTCCCCGGTCCTTCCGACGAGGCGATAGCCCTGTTTGGCATAAACGCGGATTGCCTGATAATTCTCCCGGTAACAGGTCAACGCAAGTCCCTGCTCCCCACGCTCGCGGGCAATCCCTTCGATCTGCCCCATCAGTCTTTGACCGATGCCCTTGTTATGGAAGGCATCAACAACTCCAATACCCAAACCCGGATAACCGTCTCCGCTCCCACCACGGTACCAGACATGCCCGACTAACTTTTCGTCGCTAAACGCACCGATATGGACGCAGCTTGGGTTGTGGAGTTCGTCCGCTATCTTAGCAACTGCGCCTTGATCAAAGGGATATGGATGATAAAAATAGCGGCTTGCTTCGGAAAGCCCCTCAAAGAAAGCGGAAATCTTCGGAACATCGGCGTCAGCGAGGAAGCGGACGGTTAAGTTTGTTGTGTTGTCGCCCATAATATCCTCTCTCGTTGGGCGGAGATACATCTTCGATTTAGCCTGAAATCCCCCCTGTTGCGCGCAGTAGGGTTTCCTGCACGAGCAGCTCATGTGACATCGGTCGATCCGGTGGCTGCTTCCCCTCAATGGTTGCTACAAAGGCGTCCAACTCTAGCTCATAGGTTCTACCTCGACCTTCCCCGTCTATCTTCACAAACTGCCCGCCTTCTTGGTAGCCATCTTTCGATTCTGCCAGACAGAGGCGGATTTGCAGACCGGGTTCAAAGGGTTCGACAATGATGGCACTCCCCTGACTGCCGTACACTTCAAAGCGGCGCGCCGTTGGTTGGATCTCCATCGCGGCGATGTCGATAAAGGCAAGGGCGTTTTCATACTCGAAGACTCCCAAGGTATTATCCTGAAACGCCGACACTGAGCCTGTGTCGTTTCGTAAAAATGAAGTTACCTTCACCGGACGTCCCAAAATCCAGACGACTTGGTCAAGCATGTGACCGCCCAAATCAAAAAAGATGCCGCCGTGATGCGTGCCACTAATTCGAGTGCGGGCATCTTCGGTTATATGCGTGGACATGTGGGCGCGCACGGCGAACACATCGCCCAAAAAGCCTGACCTCGCCCAGTTAGCAACCTGCTTGAAAGCGGAGTGATAGCGCAGCATATAACCCATCTGAATGAGCAGCTCTTTGTCTTCCGCATTCGCGACAACCCGTTGCCATTGCGTCCAGTTATCACCGGCGGGTTTGTCGTACCAAACGTGCTTGCCGGCAGCGACAATCTCCTCGGTCTGATCCAGGCTTTCCGCGTTGAGACCCTCAGAGGCAATCGCTACAATGCTCTCATCATCCAACATCTCGCTTTTGTCGTCGAACCAGTGAACATCCTCAAAAGCACCACCCGATCCTTCAAGTGCGGCGCGTTGTTGCGGGTCAGGTTCAAAAACCCCCGCTATTTCGACGTCATTGTTTACCTGCATCGCCTGTAATTTGCCGGAGGCGTGTCCATGTTTGGTTCCATACTGAGCCATTCGTATTTTTGCCATTCTTCTCTCCAAAATTTTCGTTACCGGTTCGTCCCGACCAGATCGGGATTTATAATTTCTTACCTCATGGGTTAATGCGTTCTAACTATACTCAGAAATCCGTGCTGTGTCAAGCACTTTGAATTGATTGGATTGACGATAGGAATTCCCGCTTGTGCACGGTGCCATGATAGGGTATCATAGACGCTGTCGATCAAGATTCATCTATATTCCGCTATGCACCGGTCAAACTTATTTTATGCGATTGGGAGGAAACTTCATGCAGAACTCTTCAAGCTACGGCACAATCCTCATTGTCATTGATGGTTGCCGTCCTGACGGTATCCAACAGGCAGATACACCAAACATTGATAGCCTGATTGCACGCGGGGCTTATACTTTCAACGCACAGAGCGTTGTTCCATCCTCTACGTTACCGTGCCACACTTCGATGTTTCGCGGTGTAACACCATCACGGCACGGTATCACAACCAACACATGGGTCCCGATGGTGCGCCCGGTGCCGAGTATCGCTGAATCTGCGCACGCAATGAAGAAGAAGACAGCGTTCATCTATAACTGGGAGCAACTCCGAGATTTGGCAGCACCGGGTTCACTCGATTTTTCCTATTTCCGGGAGAACCTTGACGACCCAGAGGGCGACCTAACGATTGCACAGATCGCAGCAGAACACCTGATTGCCGAACAACCGGATTTCTGCTTTGTCTATCTAGGGGTGGTGGATATTGTGGGACATCGGCATGCGTGGATGTCTGAGGAATATATTGAGCAGATCGGTATTGCAGACCAAGCAATTGGAATTCTATTGGAGCAACTCGAAAAGGCAAACCTTTTAGAGCGGTACTTTATCCTCGTCCAGAGCGATCACGGCGGGCACGGAAAGAGTCATGGGACAGATCTGCCGGAAGATTTGACCATTCCGTGGATCGCAGCCGGTGCGAAAATCAAGCAGCCCGGCGAGATCAAAGGACCAGTGCGTATCTTTGACACTGCACCGACGCTCGCTCATGTTCTCGATTTGCCATTGTCGGAGGATTGGGAAGGACAACCAATTATGCAAATTTTCTGATTGGGATACAAATCAGTTGAGATACGCTTCTATCATCAACCAGACGCCCCCTCGAATGCCAGCACACGCAGCGGAATGGCATCCGTTCCAAGAGCAGGGAGCGGTTGTGCAAAGACGTACACACGGCTCTCGCGGAGATCTTCCAAGTGGGCGAGGCTTTCGATTAACGGAATACCTCGGTCAAACAAAATATGGTGGTTAATCAGTTCGCGGCTGCCCGGCACCTCCAGCCCAGGGCTGTCGATGCCGAGTAGTTTTATCCCCGGATCGACTAGCCATTGAAGTGCATCAGGTGTAGGATAGGGCGGTCCCCCGCCTTCAGCCGCAGCGCGATAATCCCAACCGAAATAGATAAAAACGATGTCTCCTGGCTGGACACCCCCAGCTTGCGCTGCTGCTTCCTCAAGACGTGGACGTTCAACAGGCATTGACCAAGGTACGTCGCTGAGGTCCAAGATAGCCGCCTCGCCAAAAAACTGCTCAACCGGCAATTCACCGACCGCAGCACCGTTCTCAACCGCGTGCAATGGTGCTTCGACGTGGGTGCCCGCATGACCGCTCATCCCAATCTGTGTCACGACATACCAGCGACCTGACGCTGGAGCGGTTTCGGGATCGCTGACGATGCTGTCAATCCGTGTCTCGAACCGAACCCACGGATGTTGCCCCTCACTCGGAACCAATGGACGTGAAAGGTCAACGATGCGGCTGTAATGGAAAGTCGGTGCTGTCATTGATTCTCCCCTCCTTCACGAGCAAATCGCTTGAGTGTTGCAGCGGCTTCTGTGGGCGAACCGTAAGCAGGTAATTCACCGGTCTGCGTCACGCGCCCATAATATCCAGCCTCGCACAACGCTTGTAAGTATGCTGCGTGCTCTGCCGGGGTTGTCTGCGGACGCCCCCGTCCCGGCTCGGCAATATGTGCGTGGATCAGGTATGGTCCCGCCGCCGCAAGTGTATCAAATGACTCGCCATTCAGTCGCATGTGGAAGAAATCCGCCATCAACTGAATGGCGGGGCGGTTGACTTCCCGAACCATCTCAACCCCCTCTGGAACCGTATTAATGAGGTTCGCGTCGTCGTAATTATACGGCTCAAGGGCGACCTGTACCCCGCGAGGTTCACCCAAGTCGGCGCACATCTGGAGGAAGTCATTCACCTGTTCCAATGCCCGATCGCGAGAAAATCCATCGGGGACGAAGCGAGATCCACCGCTACCGTAGCCGATAACTGGGACTCCAGCCTGCTGCATCCCATCGAAAAGGCGTACCACATAATCTCGCACTCGTGCGTTGTCAACCTCCGGTCCAACCACTTTTAACCGAGCCAAAAAACCGCACATCGCTGTAACAGGCGCCGGCGATACTTGAACTTGCTCAAGTGCCTTTTGTTCGATAGTCCCACTTTCCTCGTCAATTCCAAGAAGACTGGGAGAGATTTCGGCGTAGTCATAGCCGTACGCTGCGACATCCTCCAGTTGGTCTAGGCTGCCGATAAGCAGTCCAATCTCCATCGCGGCAGCCTGTGTCTGCATTGTTTCATTGTCCATAACTCACACCCCCTTCTATAAATCTCTTGAGTAAAACCCTACGCTCTGTTAAACTAATGGTTAATGCTAAACTCCGAGAGGATTATATCACGATTCAGATTCAGAAAGGACAAGAAATATGCCGACAGATCTTGCACACCACATCCAAGCGACCCCTCTGGTTGATACGCATGAACATCTACGAAAGGAACCAGATTGGTTAGAAGACGGTCCCGACATCTTACAAGACTTGTTTGGGAATTATGTTCCCGCAGATCTCAACACGGCGGGCGCATCGCCCGGCGCGATGCAACGCTTGATGGATGTGTCAGACCCAGATATTGCCGGACGTTTCAAGGGAATTCAGGAGGCGTGGGAAGCGACACAGTTCACCGGATACGGCGAAGCGGTGCGACTCATTGCGGAAAATATCTACGGAATTGACGAACTCACTGGAGAAGCCCTAGAGGCGGCGCAAGAGAAAATTAAAGCCCTGCGCAAGCCCGGTGAACGTTATCGCCTGCTGCACGACGTAGCGAACCTCGACCACGTGCAGACCGACGATTTCAGTTGGCCCTGCTTACCTGATCATTCCGGACTGGACTTCTTCCTCTATGACCTCTCATGGGCAGGATTTTGTAATGGGCAGATTGACATCGAACAGATCCATGCCGAGACAGGGGTTGAGGTAAAGGATCTCCGGACACTGAAACAGGGAATGGAGGCAATTTTCGCGAAGCATGCGCCATGTGCGATTGCAGTGAAGGTGCAGCACGCTTACAACCGAACCCTCAATTGGACTGAACGGAACGATGTTGAGGCATCGGCTGCACTCTCCCAAGTATTAAACCAACCTGCGGAGGAGATCGGTGTAGAAACCTATCTCTGCTTGGGTGATTGGTGTTGGGCGCGTGGGGTTGAGTTGTCAATCGAACACAACCTTCCATTCAAAATTCACACAGGCTACTACGCAGGAAATGACCGAATGCCAGTACATCGGATTCCCGCTGGAAATATGTGCGATCTCTTTGCCCGTTACTTGGATGCCAAGTTTGTCCTGATGCACATCGCCTACCCTTATAACGATGAGCTCGTCGCCCTAGCAAAGCATTATCGCAACATTTGGGTCGATCTGTGTTGGGCGTGGAGTATAGATCCATATAGCTCCCGCGACTTTCTGCGTCGGTTCCTACACGCGGTTCCATCGAATAAGATCTTCGCTTTTGGTGGAGATACAGGGTGGCCCACCAGTTCAATGGCTTACGCTATTCAAGCGCGTAACGAGATTCGTCGTGCCCTCAAGGGAGAGATTGCGGACGGCTATATGACCGAAAAACAGGCGATGCAGATCGCGACACACCTGATGCGAGACAATCAGTTCGCTTGCTTTGACGTGGACGGCACACGCGCGAATATTCATGCTGCTGCCTGACAGGAACGGAAATTAAATCACCCCAGCTTTCGCCGGGACGGGAAAACATTGTCCCGGCACTTGCCTTATACGGGATTTTTGACCCGCTCAAACGGGATCACTGCTACCGCCTCAATCTCAATCATCCATTCAGGGTTGACCAACCGGCTCACTTCAACCAACGTGCTAGCGGGATACGGTGGATCGAAAAACTCAGCGCGTACCGCGTGGATCTCGGCGAGCGTAGTCATATCGGTTACAAAGACTGTGACTTTGGCAATATCCGACATCTCTCCTCCGACGCTTGATAGAACGGTCTGAATGTTTATCAGCGTCTGCCGGGTCTGTGCACGAATATCACCTACCCCGACCGTGTTGCCGTCCGGGTCCTGTGCAACATGCCCAGAGATATGCAGGACTTTGCCCTCCGGCTGCCAAGCAGCACCCGAAAAAATCCCAAAGGGTTTGACGACACCCGGTGCGTTAAATCCATCTGCCATATCGATTTTTCTCCTCTATTCACTTAACTTTGGGTGAGGCAACATAATCGCCAAGTATTATATCAAATACTTCCTTCCGCTGCCAACGAATACTCAATTCCTAAGCTACCATCTACTCACTTAGAAGGCAAAAAACCGTGCCGAATCAAAAATAAACTGAAGAATATTGCGGGGTGTGCGTTAATAAATTAAAACCGTGAAATATTCTACTGCTATAGGTTGTGCAATGTTTAACCTAGTACTCAATCAGATAAGTTTGGGGATTTTGATATTTGTATGGTATCATGGTATTGACCCCTATTGTTTCTGATTCAACTCACTATCAACGAATGGAGTATACGATGCCAGCTTACAAATATCAAGTCGCCTTATCCCCCGTTCAACAGAAGGAGCTGAAAGCCCTCTGCGGACGGGGAGCAATCTCTGCGAGAAAGTTAGCTCGCGCCCGTATCCTGATTTTGGCAGACCAAAACCGCCCCCAAGGCGCGATGACTGACCATCAGATCCATGAAGTGCTCGATGTCAGTCAAACGACGATTATCCGGGTACGAAAAAAGTTTGTGACCGGTGGATTAGAGACGGCTCTTGAGGAGCTATCTCGTTGTGGTAGACCGCTGAAGTTCGATGGCTACCAACGCGCTCAAATCACCGCCTTAGCTTGCAGCGCCCCGCCAGAAGGACACAGCCAGTGGTCGCTGCGGTTATTAGCGGACCAATTAGTGGAGTTAGATGTCGTTGAGGCTATCTCCTATGAAACAGTGGGAGTCATCTTAAAAAAAACCAATTGAAGCCTCACCTGAAAAAGCAGTGGTGTATCGGGGAGATGACGCCTGAGTTCTTGTGGCGGATGGAAACTCTCTTGCATCTATATCAACTCCCTTATGACCCGATGTATCCGGTGGTCTGTATTGATGAAAGACCTTGCCAGTTAATTGATGACGTCATTGCACCGATACCGATGAAATCGGATAAACCCAAGCGAGAAGATTATCATTACAAACGCAACGGGGTAGCGAGCCTGTTCATCGCCTTTGAACCCCTAACCGGTCAACGTATCGTGGAGGTGCGCGCCCAGCGAACCAAAGTTGATTATGCACACTTTTTGAACAAGACCGCTCAACATTACCCTAACGCCACCAAGATTCGGTTAGTTCAGGATAATCTCAACACCCATAATCCGTCGGCATTCTATCAAACATTTGACGGCAATCAAGCCTTTGAATTGACCCAAAGGTTTGAGATGTGTTATACCCCAAAAAGCGCGTCCTGGTTGAATATGGTCGAGATTGAGTTGTCTGTACTTTCAAAACAGTGCCTGTCTCGGCGGATTGGTCAGGTGTCGGAGTTACAACGACAAGTCAACGCTTGGGCGGAACCACGAAATCGAAAAAAAGTCCGTGTCAACTGGCAGTTTACTCTCAATCACGCACGACATAAATTCAAACGATTTTATCCTAACACACAAGCATGATTTATATGACAGAGTACTAGTCATCGTGGTACTTGTGAAAATTAGACATCGCAGCTATTACCGGAAAAAAGGAGAAGAAAATTTGATTTCCGACTTTGAACTGATGGTTATTCAAGCCGATACGCTCTTCATCCACGATGCAAAAGGACGACTTCAGTTTATCAATAAGCCTATTGCGCCAGAAAAATATCCAGCACCTCGCCTTTACATCGGACGTACAGAAGTTGGTTCTGTGTATCGTTTTCGATATGATCTGCCGACGATAATTCGCAATCAGTTAGAAGAATTGATTTTGTTGGAATCTCTTCCAAGAGGCATTGCTCAACAACCAGATTACCTTGGAACAGTTAAGAAGATTCTCAGTTCACATGCTTCAATCCAAAGAATGTATTCGGGTCCCGCGTTTCGATTTCCGGATGCCCTCGATCGGACAGCAGAGGCAGTAGGCGTGGATAAACATAACGCAGAACTTCTGGAATTTGGCTTTTCAGACACGATTGACGAACTAGATCATATCCAACCTTGTGTGGTAGTATTGGAAGCAGGAAGAGCAGTCTCAATCTGTTGTAGTGCACGCAAATCGTTGAAGGCAGAAGAAGCGGGTGTTGAAACATTAGTATCTTACCGCGGGAAAGGCTATGCTGCTCATGCAGTCGCCGGTTGGGCACAAGCCGTTAAGGAGAAAGGACGCATTCCTCTCTACAGTACATCTTGGGACAATGGGGCATCTCAGCGCGTCGCCCAGAAGTTAGGTCTGATTCCCTTCGGTGCTGATTTCAATTTTTTCTAAGAACAAATGCGCACTTTTACAGTTTTAATGTGCAACTCTACAACTATCAAGAGGCTTCCTCACATGTGCAAGCAAAATAGTCGGCAAGAAGATCGCTCCCCGGCTTACGATAAAAAACTCCCCAACGAAGTCGTGGCTCATTACGAACAGGGGGATGAAATTCAGCGGCTTTCCTCAAGCCTAGGCCAACTTGAGGGAACTCGTATGCGAGAGTTGATTACGCACCATTTGCCAGAGACGCCAGCCGTAGTATACGACGTGGGCGGTGGCCCCGGAAGCTATGCGTGCTGGCTTGCGAGGCGAGGATACGAGGTTCATCTTGTGGATGCTGTTCCGCTTCACGTGGAACAAGCAGCCGCGGCATCACAAGCCCAACCCGACCATCCGGTTGCAGAACTCCGCGTTGGAGATGCCCGTCATTTAGACCGAGCGGATAACTCCGTAGATGTCGTTCTCATGCTGGGACCATTGTACCATTTGACCGAACGCAACGAGCGAATCGCAGCATTACAAGAATCACGTCGAATCCTTCGGAGAGGTGGAATCATATTTGCTGTTGCTATTTCTCGATATGCCTCGATTTTACACGGTATGATAGATGGTAACATGGCCCCGGATTTTATCAAAATTGCATCCCGCGATCTACGGGAGGGGCAGCACCGGAATCCAAACGAACATCCGGCATACTTTACAACAGCGTACCTTCACCGTCCGGAGGAATTCAAATCAGAGATAGAAGCTGTGGGATTCGATCTCGAAGGTCTATTTGGTATTCAGGGACCCGGTTGGCTGTTACAAAACCTCGAAGAACAGTGGGATAATCCAAACTACCGTGAGCGGTTACTGAATATTGCGCGTTCCCTCGAAAGTGAGCCATCAGTAATTGGTGTAAGTGCACATATTATGGCGATTGCTCGTAAAACGGAAGGGGCTGCCTAAGGGCGATAGACAGCCCAATAATGGGAGAAGAAAGGGCAAGCAAAGGACCGAAAGGTGAACTCGATGAAAACTTTAAGAACCTATAATATCGCCAAGCAATTGCCGAATGTGGAGACAGATCGCCTCTGTTTTAAGATCATTGAAATGAGTGATGTAGATTTCATTCATCAACTGTATTCCGACTGGAAGGTTTCACAACATCTGGGGAAAGTGCCATTTCCTTTCGGATATGAGGACGCGATGCAGACGACTTCTCGTTGTGTCTCGAAGGAAAGTACAGAAGATACTATGACTTTACTAATTAAGAAAAAGGATGACCATCGAACTATCGGGATTATCACCTTGAGAAAAGACGGAGGATTGGGAATACTCGGTTACTCGATTCTCCCTGAATTCTGGAACCTGGGATTTGCAACCGAAGCCGTCAAGAGAATCGTTACTTTTGGGTTTGAATATTTAGAATTGTCAACAATGCAGGCGAGTACCACTGAAAATAATATAGCTTCGATTAAGGTTTTAGAAAATCTAGGATTTTCCCTTAGAGAGAGTGGACTTAAAGAAAACTCAATCCATAGTGGAGAGCGGCTTGTTAGAAGGTATCAAATTCAACGCCGAATCAATAGACAAGGGATCCGACTTGGAGTCCGGGCGGCGATTGTCCGCGATGACGCAATTCTGCTTGTTGCGTTTGACGGCGAGAGCGGCTTCCATTATAATCTACCCGGCGGCGGCGTTGAGCCGGGCGAAACACTGTACGATACCGCACGACGTGAAGCCCGTGAGGAGACTGCTGCTGAAGTGGAAGTGAAGGAACTGTTGTTTGTCTACGAGTGTTTCCCACCTGACTACGGTTTTGCGCTAAATGAGAAGCCACATAACGTTGATTTCATCTTCCATTGTGCACTTTGCGAGGGAAGTGAACCACGCCTGCCCGATAATCCGGACACAAATGAAGTCGCCGTTCACTGGATTCCGCTGGATGAATTTCCTGACGTCCCACTTATACCGCAAATTCAGCATCAGGTGATTGCTGCCCTACAAAGAGACAGCGATGATCCATTTTGTCTCAGCCCCGATATAACGGATGAAATCAAGAGTCAGAGACAAAGCGTCTAATAAGCAAACGAGGTGCAACAGTCTGGGAAGGCAAATATGATAACTGCAACACGGAATCTATGACATTGGTAGCTTCGTTTTTAGACTAAAGGAAGGTTATATGAGAATCCCTATTAGAACCTGTTTTAAAAGTCATTTGATACGGTTTCGCATCAAGTAAATGGAAGCAATATAGACCATAGCCTCAGCGGTTTCAGCGGAGCGTTCATAGTCCAAAGTCAATCGGCGAAACCAACCGAACCAAGAAAAGGTGCGCTCCACAATCCAACGCAATGGGACGACCACAAATCCCGATTGCCTAAGAGATGGAGCGATGTCCAATTGACACTGATGCGTCAAATATAACCATTCGCCTAATTCTCCGCGATAGCCAGCATCGGCACAGACTAACTGAATCGTTATCTGCCAACTAAAGACCTCGTTTAGTAACTCTATTGCGACTCGATTATCACTGACATTGGCATCAGTGACCTTGACTCCCAATGGAATGCCAATTGTATCAGTGACTATATGGCGTTTACGACCTTTGATTTTCTTATGCGCATTAAACCCTCTACTATCTGCCAGTTCGGTCGTCTTGACCGATTGGCTGTCAATGATAGCCACTGTAGGTGACGGGGATTTGCCAATATCACTACGGGTTTGCTCGTGAAGTGCTTGATGAATCATAACCCATGTGCCTAAAGTTTTCCACTTTCTGAAGTGGGAATAGACCGTTTGCCACGGTGGCATCTGATGCGGCAACATTCGCCACTGACACCCTGATTTGACTACGTAAAAAATAGCGTTGATAATTGAGCGCATCTCCCATTTGAGAGGTCTACCTATGGGTGAAGGTTCTGGCAAATAGGGGAACAGTTTGTCCCACTGGGCATCGGTCAGATCAGTAGGATACTTTGGTATAGTCATGTTTATGCCTTTCATTAGGTCAGTATTTTACTGCTCCAATGGTTTAACATAAACATTAACTTTTGAGTAGCAGTTTTCTTTTTCAAACAGGTTCTTAAACAATATTGCGATTTATTGATTAACTATCTCAAGCCATTATGGCTCAAAGTATTGTTACTCGCTATTTTATTTATAGCTGGCATTGGGCTGCAACTGGTCAACCCGCAGATTATGCGTTATTTCATCGATACCGCCAAGTCGGGCGGGACGCTCCAGAAGTTAACCTTTGCCGCGATACTTTTCATAAGCGTTTCACTCATCAGTTCAGTGGTGTCCGCTTTCGCCGGTTATGTCAGCAACGATGTGGGTTGGCGGGCAACCAACCGCCTGCGATCTGATCTGGTTCTGCACATTCTGCGGCTGGACATGCCCTTTCACAATACCCATACCCCCGGTGAACTGATTGAACGCATTGACGGCGATGTAACACGACTTGCCAACTTTCTGTCCCAGTTTATTATCCGCCTACTAGGGAGTATTCTGTTGTCGCTGGGCGTTTTAATTCTCCTAATGTACGAAGACATAAGAATCGGTCTGGTGCTGGCAGCTTTCGTAGGTGTCTATTTGTTAGTTCACATTCGCGCTCAACAGATTGCTGTTCCTCATTGGCGTGCCGAGCGAGGGGCAAGTGCCGATCTGTTCGGCTTTCTCGAAGAACGGCTTTCCGGACTGAAAGACATTCGAAGCCTCGGTGCTATTGCGTATGTAATGCGCCGTTTTCATGAAGTGATGCGCCGGGCGTTTTGGACAAACTTCAAGGCGAACATCATCACCGACGTTGGATGGACCATATCGAACCTCGTATTCGCCGCTGGCTACACCGTCGCCATGGTGCTGGGTGCTCACCTGTTTTTGAGAGATGTCATCACCATTGGAACCGTTTATCTGATTCTCCACTATCTTCAGATGCTTCGGACCCCGCTGAACACGATCCGGAGTGAAATTGAAGACCTGCAAAGGGTAAGGGTCAGCATCGAGCGAGTAAAAGAACTTACTGACACACAATCGACGATTCAGGATGGTGTCGGTGAGCCCCTGCCGTTAGGTGCGTTGTCGGTCGCGTTTCAAAACGTCTCCTTTGCCTATCATGTGGGGACACCTGTGTTACACGATGTATCGTTTCATCTGCAACCGGGGGGTGTGCTCGGCTTGCTCGGACGTACCGGTAGTGGGAAAACTACGCTCTCGCGCTTGTTGTGCCGTTTCTACGATCCAAGTTCTGGCGAGCTCTATCTTTCTGGCGCGGATATTCGTTCAGCACGGCTTTCTGATCTTCGGGGGCGTGTGGGGGTGGTGACTCAGGAAGTACAACTTTTTCAGGGATCTCTTCGAGACAACCTTACCTTGTTTGAAAAAACGATTGATGACGAGAAGATCATCACAGCGCTTCGGACACTAGGACTGGAAGCATGGTATAGTGCGTTGCCTAACGGACTTGATACCGGAATCGGGGCGGGTGGTGGGTTTTCTGCAGGTGAGGCGCAGCTTTTGGCGTTGACACGCATCTTTCTCAAGGATCCAGGTTTAGTGATTCTAGATGAAGCCTCATCACGATTAGATCCAGCAACAGAAGTACTTCTTGAACAAGCAATTACCCAGTTGCTCAAAAATCGGACGGCGGTCATCATTGCACATCGTCTCTCTACTGTACAGCGAGTGGATGAAATTCTGATTTTAGAGGAAGGACGAATCAGAGAACACGGGGAATACGATCAATTGGCGTCTGACCCCAATTCTATTTTTTCGGGTCTGCTGCGAACCGGACTGGAGGAGGTGTTGGCATGAAAACACTGCACTATCTTTGGCGCCTCTTATGCTACAACCCATGGTTGTATGTCGGTAGTTTGATTCTTTCCTTAGTTTGTTATAATCTTCCTCTGTTGGTTGGTCTGATTATGCGTGAGTTCTTCAATGCCTTAACCGGAGAAGCATCAGCCGGTTTTGACGTGTGGACATTGGTTATTTTCTTTTTTGTTACCCAATTGGGTAGCGTGATATCCGATCAGGGATACGCCGCTATCTACGCGTACTTTGAGAAAAAACTCAAAGTCTTGCTGCAGGTGAACCTATTGCAAAATATCCTCAAACGCCCAGGTGTCCGCACCGATCAGAGCTCTGGTGAAATGATAAACCGTTTTGATGATGACACCGACGGAATTGTTACACCACTGACGACCATCATTGAGTTAGGCGGACACGCCATCTCTGCCCTCATTGCGTTATACGTGCTGTTGCGTATCAATCCATTCATCACTCTCTTTGCCTTTCTGCCAATGATAGCCATCATCCTAATCACCAACTGGATGGGAAGGCGGATTGAGGCTTATCGTCGGGCGAATCGTGAAACAACGGGTCAGGTCACAGGCTTTCTCGGCGAGCTTCTAGGAGCGGTACAAGCAATCAAAGTTGCTGCCACTGAAACCCCTACGGTGGCTCGTTTCGACGCACTCAGCGAGGCACGGCGGACGGCGGTTCTCAAAGATAACCTTTTCAACCAGTTGTTGACTTCGATGAACGCAACAACGATCAACCTAGCGACAGGTATCATTCTCATTTTAGCCGGACGATCCATGAGGACGGGAACCTTTACCGTTGGTGATTTTGCGCTCTTCGTCAGTTATATTGCCTCAAGTGAGGTTTCGGTGTCCGGGTGTGCTCAATGGATAGGTCAACTGCTAGCAGGCATGAAGCAAGCTAGTATCTCTCTTTTACGACTTTTTGAACTCATCCCAGATGCGCCCCGCGAGTGTTTGGTCGAGCGTAGACCGGTGTATCTGAGTGGCACCTTTCCCAGCGTGCCTTATATCGTTAAAACCGGTGAGCATCGTCTTCAATCCCTTCAAGCAGAGGGGTTGAGCTACCGTTATCCCGACACAGGACGTGGTATTGAAGGTGTAAACTTCAAGCTGGAAAGAGGGAATTTTGTGGTCATCACCGGGCGGATTGGTGCTGGAAAAACAACGTTTTTGGAGGCCTTGCTCGGTTTGGTGCCCGCTGATAGCGGTGAAGTTTGCTGGAACGGGACAATCATTGACGATCCGGCATCGTTCTTTGTACCACCAAGATGCGCTTACACGCCTCAAGTACCACGCCTATTTAGCGACACGCTTGAAGACAACATCCTGATGGGACTCCCGAAGGACAAAGTTGATCTCACTGCTTCAATACACGCGGCAGTCATGGAGCAAGATTTAACGCAATTGGAACGCGGCCTTAACACGGTTGTAGGTCCCCGGGGCGTCAGACTCTCTGGCGGTCAGGCGCAGCGCACGGCAGCCGCGCGAATGTTTGTCCGCGAACCGGAACTCCTGGTGTTTGATGATCTTTCTAGTGCCCTTGATGTAGAGACCGAGCGTGCCCTGTGGGAACGAATCTTTGAGCGAAAAGATGCGACATGTCTCGTCGTTTCCCATCGGCGCGCTGCATTGGATCGTGCTGATCACATTATTGTCCTCAAAGCCGGAAGGATTGAAGCTCAGGGGAAATTGGAGGTACTCTTAGAAACGTGCGAAGAAATGCAGCAACTATGGGAAGGAAATCATACGGAAACTTAAATGTCCACAAATTCAATTCTTTCTCAAATGCCCATTAACTTGGGCAACAATCTAATCTTACGGTTTGCGTGTCCCGAAGACGTGGATGCTCTCGCCGAATTTAACGGCCGCGTCTTCGAAGATGAGCGTGTTGGTCACCTCATACGAGGTTTGATCTCAGGTCATCACCCAACGGTGAAAGCGAGCGATTTTACGGTAGTGGAAGATACTAGCACGAACAAAATCGTCTCGTCTATGGCCCTGATTTCTCAGACGTGGGCATACCGCGGAATTCCGTTTAAGTTTGGGCGTCCCGAAGTAGTCGTTACGGAACCAGAATATCGCCGACGCGGATTAGTGCGAAAACAGTTTGAGGTGATACACGCCTTGAGCGCAACAAGGGACGAGCTGATGCAAGGTATCACCGGCATCCCGTGGTATTATCGCCAATTCGGGTATGAGATGGCAATGAATTCGGGTGGCGGGAGAGGCATAGCTGGAGTCCATCTACCGAAGCTGAAAGATGGCGATTCCGAAGCCTATCATCTGCGTCCAGCTGTGGATGACGATCGCGCTTTCATTCGGGAGCTGTATGACCACACCAGTAGTCGTCAGCCCTTCGCGGCTCTACGATCGGAGGCGGAATGGAATTATGAGTTCAGCGGACGCTCAGAAAAGGATTTTGCCCACCTTAAATGGCTAATAATTGAGACAGCGGCGCGTGAACGGTTGGGCTACGTGCAATACTACCCATGGATAGAGGACAACGCGCTGTACATTGTTCAGATGGAACTCAAATCGGGCGTGGGCTATCTGAACCTGATGCCGAGTGTGTTGCGCGGACTGTGGAAGATCGCAGAAACAACGCCTGCGTGGGGAAACCAAGAGTTGAAAACTCTCATGTTTGAACTTGGACGCACACATCCAGCTTACCACGCCTTGTTGGGAGATAAAATCCACGGGCATGACCCGTATGGGTTATACATCCGTATACCGGATCTAGTCGCCTTTTTACGGCATATTCAACCTGCATTAGAAAATAATCTCGTGGGGACTGTTGCAGAAAGCTATAACGGGGAATTGAAACTGAACTACTACCGGAGCGGCGTACAACTGAAGTTTAACGGCGGAAAAATGACGGACATCTCCAACTGGTCACCGGATTCGGTCGAGGATGGCGATGCACAGTTTCCAGATTTGACCTTTTTGCAACTTCTATGTGGTCGTCGCCGGTTCAACGAATTGAAAGCCAATTTTGTCGACTGCGGCGGACGGGACGAAGCCGGTGTGCTGCTCGACTGTCTATTCCCGCCGTTCACCGGAAGGATTCAAGGCGCGGGGGAGGGCAGGTAAGAAAATTTGGTTTACCCAAAAATCGAGCGAAGCCCGTAGAAGGGCGGGTCAGCTAGCACAATCTCGTGGAAAGGCACCGGTGGTTTTTTGCTGCTGCATTAATATCGGCAAATATACCGAATTTGATAAGCCGCGCCCTCACCATTACGCGTTCAGACATTCCTATATTGACAAGGCGGTTGTCTCCAATGTATCCGGTTTGGAAGTGGAGGGCGATGGCAAGCGTCCACAAAAAAAAGTAGACGAAGCGGAACTGGTCGATATTATCATTACCAGAACCTCTGGCAAATATGGTGTGCTGCTGTGGGCGAATGCCTATCTGGAACAGAAAGGTCAAATGCCTGTGGACGAAGACCACCCGGCAATCGAAGAAATTCATCGGTGGGTGGAGGTGCAATACGCTGGAGACCGAGAAGAGGCAATCTCCGAAGAGGAGATGTTGGCGCAAGTGAAGACACACCTGAATGGAAAGATCTAATCAATGACGAGTCTGAGTATTGCAAATTTGGACACAAATGAGAAGGAGACAAAGACGGTGGAGAAAACTGGATGGCTGCGGTGGTTACGTTCAATAATTTGGGTGCCGATTGTGCTGCTGGCTATACCGCTTTTCGCAGAAGCGCAAAATTCGAGGCACACCATCAATGCCACGTGGGTGGATAATCCTCCTATTATTGATGGCGACCTCACCGACAGTGTATGGCAACACGCTCAAGTTGCGACCAATTTCTTCCGTGCAAAAGAGGGAAACATTCAGCTTGCACAACTAAACACTGAAGCAAGAGTTTTGTACGATGAGAACACCCTTTATATCGGTGTGCATTGCGAGGAGCCGGACATGAACAGTCTACGTGAAACGAAAACACGCCGGGATTCCCCTGTTTGGCAGAATGACTGTATTGAAGTGATGCTTGATACCTATCATGACCGTCGTAACTGCTACATTTTTGCCGTCAATACACTCGGCACACAGACGGATCAGCGGGTCAGCAATGAAAGTGTTTTCGACATGAGTTGGGATGCAAAATGGGAGGTAAAAATAAACAAACACCAAGATGGTTGGACCGCAGAATTTGCGATTCCATTTCGTGCGCTCCATTTTAATCGGCGTGATACCACGTGGGGGATCAACTTTTGGCGGGTCCGTCCGGTAAACAGTCAATCCTATTCTTGGGCACGTACCGCTTTTTTTTCACGCGTGTCGGAGTTTGGGAATTTGACTGGCTTGAATTTGGGAAAGATCAAAACGGAGCAGAAGCTCGGCATTCTTCCCTACGGCAGCTATCGTGCGATAGAAAATCTGCCCAATGACCTTGATGGCGGGTTAGACCTAATCCTCCCAATTTCGACGCATCTCACCTCGAATGTGACTTTTAATCCCGATTTTTCACAATTGGAAAGCGATCCGACGCAAATTAACATCTCAAGTGACCGGGAATTGTCTCTTCCTGAACGCCGTCCATTCTTCCGGGAGGGTGCCGAGTTGTTTGATCTGCCGCTCAATCTATTTTATACCCGTCGCGTTCAAGAAATTGATTTCGGTGCAAAAACGGCGGGCACAATCGGCGGTGCTAACTTTTCAGTTATCAATACGTATGGCAAAATGATTGATCGGTACGACGCCGATCAGAAAAAGCAGGCGAACCTTTTAGCTGGGCGAGTGAATTACAATATCGGTGAGCGGACTGTCATCGGCGCGATGGGCACACATAAACACCAAGCTGACCGAGATGTTGGGCTTCTATCGTTCAATGGTCGATTTGGACTTCATCGAAACTGGACTGCAACATCGCAGTATGCGGTTGATTTCATTGATGGCGAAACGCATTGGGCATATCATACCGGAATGGAATGGCTTCATAAAGGGTGGATCGCCAACATTCGGCTTGAAGAGATTCAGGACGGTTTTCGTCCAAATGAGATGGGGCTTGAAGATGAGGCGTTTCGTCAGAGCAGCGCCCGTATAAGATACAACTATGAGTTTCCAGAGGGGAATTTGATGCAGCTGTTTCAGGTTGATACACGCCATTTTCATCAAACCAATGCACAAAGATTGCTACGGGAACGGCAAAGTGAGTTCAGTTTCAATATTGATATTGGTCGGTTTGACCTCTTCACTTCTGGTGGGTTTGGTGTGCTCCGTGAGGTCGGTCAACTTTTTGATACCAAGTTTATCGGTTCAGAGGTTAATTATGAAGCACCATGGTGGCACTTGGCGGTTGGAAATCGTTTTGGGGCCCGTCGAGATGAGTTCAACCGATTTACTAGCTTCTCTGCGGGTGTCAACCTCTTCGGCAAACTGACCGCTGATATAGATCTTGATAATTTCTTTTGGCGCAGGTATCGAAATACACTGATCTTCCGGCTCCGCAGTAACTATCAATTGACCCGAAAAATCGGTTGGCTCGTTTTTGTTGAACGTGTTGATGAACGGCTGCAAAATGAGATTAGCTACAATTTCAACGCAATCTTTGACTACGAGTTCACCCCAGAGAGCCACTTCTTCTTCGTGTTTGTTGATAGCCTGCCGGGTGAACGGGCTGTGTTTACGAAACTCGCCTATCTTTTTGAATATAGTCTCCCAGATTTCCGTCAATCTCAATGAGGGTAACTCATCAAAATGCCTGAATCAGACGAGAAAGCCCATTCCGAAACCGTAGCAATCGCAGAGAATGTGCTCTGTGAAGTATTTGCAGGCGACGTGCGGCTTAAAATGGAAACCGAATTTGATACAGACCGAGCGACAGTCCTTCGCTGCTGTGTGGTAAAAAGCCCCTCCGGTGTTCCCCAAAGCGTTGTCGTCAAAAAGATACTGACCGCTGATGGAACGGAATTTTATCCGAATTCACCGGATGAAATGGTTCCGAGATTCTTTAACGATTGGGCGGGACTTGAATTTTTGAGCAAGATTTCAAATGGAGACTCGCCAGCAGCACAGTTTTATGGAGGTAATCGGGAAAAAGGACTTATGGTTATCGAGGATTTAGGAGATGGCAGGAATTTTTACGGGAGTCTCCGCGGAGAATCTGCTACAGCTGCAACGGCAGAATTAATCAAATTGGCGAGGGTACTAGGAAAGATGCACAGCCTGACGATTCGCAAGAAGGCAGTGTACGATAACATCCGTGACCGACTCGGTCCCAGGAAGAAGTCTCCTTCCATGACCGGCGAATGGCAGCAACTCATGGGGAAATTAGATGCCGCTTGTGGGAGGGTTGGAGTGAAACCCCGGCGTGGGACAAAGACGGAGATGAAAACGGTTGCGGCATTCATTGCTGCCCCAGGATCGTTCTTAGTTTATACACACGGCGATCCGATTCCGATGAATGCGCTGCCTGTCGGCGATGATAGGAAACTCTTCGACTTTGAGTTTGGTGAGTTTCGACACGCGCTTAGAGATGGAATCTATGGTCGTGTCTGCTTCCCGACGTGGTATCATATTAACCGTGTGCCAAATGATGTAGTTGAAAAAATGGAAATAGCGTATCGTGCCGAACTTGCAAAGGGGTGCCCCGAAGCAGCGGACGATACGCTTTTTTTTCGATCCGTTGTCGAAGCGTGTGCCTACTGGGCAATTCATTCCAGACTCGGTTTCATAGAGAAGGTATGGGAAAAGGACCACAAATGGGGAATCTCAACGCAGCGTCAGATTCTCCTGCTATGTTTTGACATATTTGGACGAGTGTCGGAGGAGTTTGGGCACCTAGAAGCCCTCGGCGCAACCGTCCGCGATATAGCTGCCAAATTGCGTGGGCGTTGGGCGGATTTGGAGGAAATGCCGTACTATCCGGCTTTCCGCTAACACAGCGAACATGAAGAGCAGCGAGCTTTACCGTATAATGTTTTACGCACTACGCATTATGAAATCAAAAGGAGGATTCAAAAATGGAATGTAATGATGTCCGTGAGGAACTTGTCGCCTATATCGACGGCGAGCTTTCTTCGATGGGTAAGCATACAATTGAGGCGCATCTTGCAGATTGTAAGGAATGCACCGCCGAACGCGACAAACTGACAACAACAATCGAATCAACACATAAGGTGGAGCCCCTCCAGCCTGCACAGAATTGGTGGGAAACATTACAGGAACGTCTGTACGCGCCTGATTCTGATCTTGTGTCCGCCATTCATGCGTTACGAGAATCAATTGCGGGTCTGGAAAGCCGTGTGGATGGCGGTTTGGTTCAGTCAGTGCCGGTGAAAGAGATTATGACACTGGAGGAGGTCGCCGCTTACCTGCAAATCGAGCCAGATGTGGTATGGAAACTGCTCAACGAGATTCCGCACTTTGAGGTGGGTGCTGAACTACGGTTCAAAAAATCCAGCGTTGACGAGTGGATTCGTATGAAAGAAAGTGGGAACCGCGGAGACCTATTTGATTGGGAGTTTTCAACGAGCTGGCTGGATCGAGTTGATCAGTTGGAGCACTAAAACAAACATGGACCAAGAAAAATGGGAATTGCAACCGCCGATAACAATCGTATTTGCCGCTTAAAAGGTACACCGAGAGAGGTTGGTTTTAATCACGGCTGTGCGTTGAAAAATGTTTTTGAAGAATACATCCATCTTTATGTCGAGGAGGGATTACAAGCACTCAACCTCATTGATGTGGAAAAGTTACGATGTGGTGCGCTGCCGTGGCTCCGTAAATTGCCGTTACGATTTCAGGAAGAGATAGAGGGAATGTCAGACGGATCTGGAATCCCCCTAGAAAGGCTTGCACAATGGTGGTTTTCAGAAAGCTGTTTTTTGAAAAATTGTAGTGCCTTTGTATGCGAGATTGATGGAAAGGCATGGGTCGGTCGAAACAACGATGCTTGGCTCCCAGACCTGTGGGGATATACCATCATTCGGGAGGTTGAGGGACGCCTTCCCACGATGACTTTTGGTCTGCAAGGAGATGTCTTTACGGCAACAGGCATCAACAAAGAAAGGCTCTGGCTTCATGCTAACGCTCTCCCTACTTCTGATGTACCGACCCCAGAAAAACCTCACTTGGACTTTTATGTCTTCATTTCAGAAGCGCTTGAAACGTGTAGCACGATTTCAGATGTAGAGAATCTGTTGAATACTGTTGACCGCATTGGCGGGATGAACTTATTCGTTGTTGACGGCAAAACCAATGAGTTTGTCGTTTTTGAATGTGCTTGTTCAAGTTACGCAAGAAGGGATCCGTCGCACGGAAAAATTGTCGCAACAAATCATAGTTGTTCGACAAATGAACGTATCAGAGGCAAAGCCCCTTCGAGATCAGAACACCGCTTTAACAGAATAGAGATGCTTCTTGGACAAGAACCGCCCTCACACTTGCCTGATGATTTGATTCGGGTTCTTGCTGATGAGGATGTTGAGCAACGGAGGGAAGCGGAGAATTTTTGGACAGTTTATGCCAATATCGCATGCCCAAGTCTAGGATTAACTTGGTTTGCCTACGGGGGAGTGCCTGCTGCAAGTCAAGGAACTTGGCATCAAATTAATTGGCCATGGCATCAAAATTAAAACTTGGCGGCTCGGACTTGCGTAATCCAAAGAACCCGTACAACAACTGCCTCCGTACCTGAAACGTAAAGCGTGAGGAGTGTTTCAGGTGTTAAAGATTAGGCTGTCAATAGTTACCAGAAAACGCAGCAGCCAATCTTAGTCATCAGAAAATAGAGGAAAAATGACAGGAAGATTTTATCCTTACGCTGGTGCAACGAATCCCACAGCCTATGAACATCACAATAACTGCACAGATCCGGATCAGCGGTTAGAGGCGTTCATGTGGGAAAAAGCACCAATTAAAGGAAAACAGGTGTTAGACATCGGGACAGGCTCCGGTTTTCACGCTGTGCGCTACGCTCAAAAAGCGGATCAGGTTTTTGCCATTGAACCAGACGCCAGAATGCTTCAACAGATTTACACGCGTTTGTGCGACAATCCACTGGGAAATATTAGCGTCCTTGCGGCTTCGGCTGAATCAATACCACTGTTAGACCACAGTATAGATGTTGCGTATGCCCGATTTGCATATTTCTTCGGTACGAAAGATTGTCTGCGCGGTCTGCGCGAGGTCAAGCGAATCTTGAGTCCGGGCGGTCATTTTTTCATCATTGATGCCAATCCTGATCAGGGGCAGTTTGGCATGATAGCACGGCAGGTTTACCCCCACATTTTTCACGACGGATATCGAGCAGAACACACCGCGTTCTATCAACAACACGGATTTTCGCATTTCGACCTTCAAACGGTTTTTCGAGCGCCGAACCGCCAAGTCCTCGAAGTGTACCTACGAATGGATTACCCACACAAATACGCCGAGTTTTTAGACCAGATTGAAGGCACGGAGTTATCCTACAATATGTCCGTGTATCACTTTCAAAAGAAAAGTGGTTGAATATGTCCATGTTAGAGGGGCTCGAAACTGGAAAACACACCCAAACAACAAAAACTAAGAAAGGAGGACAAGGCGAATGACTAAAATATACGAAACTGATAAACTTAACACAGGAAGCCCCCAACTTGTTCTTGAAAATAAACACATCTCAGTGCTATTACAGCCAGAAATTGGAGGCAGAATCCTTGATGTCGAAACGAAGGACTTCCCTTTTCTACATAGAACCTATCCAAAATCCGTGCAATTCGGTTCCTACACCGAATATGGTGGAATCGAGGAGTATATCGGTAGTCCGTTGAGGAACCAACTTTGGAAAACACCCTGGAGAATAGAGAAGGGGACAGGGGATGTCACGCTATCTGTCATTTCACCGACGCGATTTGGTAGGGTGCTGCTTTCCAAAACACTATCTCTCGAACCCAATGCGCCAATCTTGAAGGTTGAGTACAGTTTTACCAATTTCGATCAGCAATTCAACAAGTTTACGTTTGGCATTCATCCTGAACTTTGTCTAGGTAATGCCTTGAAAAACAACACCTATTACCTGCCCCTCGACGACCATCTCTTGTCAGGCGAATTTACTGAACTCGGATTCAAGAAGTTTGTCACCCCCGGTGCGGGTTGGGGAGCCGTTACTTGCGATGGAATGGCATTCGGGATGCTTTTCCCGCCCGGTGTGATAGATAGCGTTGAAATCTACTACCCGCGTATTGGTACGCACTTTGTCATTCAACCGATGATTTACGGTGTGGGGCTGTCGCCAAATCGGCGGGCAAGTTTTGTAAGTATGTTCTACTTTGGTGAGGGAGATGTGGACACGGTTCGAGATCTATACGCATCGAAGATCGATGAACTGACGATGAACTACGGGCCCATTGATGCGTTTCCAGAACGGATGATAAAGGAGGCGCAATGGGGACCACAGGTAACGCTTCCGCTTGATAAACTGGAAGGGAGCTCAACCCAGCCCGGAGCAACACATCCCGAAGTTGCCGATCCAAATATTCAAGCACCACCGGCTGCAACCGAAGATTTTGAACCTGATAGCCAGACAGAGGGACCCGACACCCCGAAGATACTGCGTGAACGGCGACGTTTTGATCGCCCACAGATTACTGACATCCGACTCTCTAATGTAAATGGGACGATTTTGGTAGAGGGGTGGGAGGAAGATGTCATTGCATTGGAGACCATCCTACAAGCCCAAGCGGAAACAGCGGAGGAGGCAAAACGACAAATCGAAGATGTACGTCCAGAAGTCATCCAACGCGGGGAACGCCTAATGATTCGCGCCAGAGGTGAAGCCCAACAAAAAATTACAGCCAACCAGTACCTCCGTGTTCCGCAGCATCGGTTACGTACGCTTGAATTGAATTTCGTGAACGGCACAGCGACCATAATTGATGTCAAACCCGCTCGACTCAAGATCAGCAGCATGGCAGGTGTCGTTACCATCAGGGGGGAAATTGGCGAAAGTGCGGAGTACGATATCAACACCGTCAGCGGGGACATTCAGATGGAATTAGCTGATCCCGCCGCTTGCACAATCAATGCAAATAGTGTCACCGGGGTGCTGAAGTGTGATTCAGATTTGATTGACGCGGAGGTTCGGAGCAATTGGCTGAGTGGAATACTTAATGCGCCAAAAGCGGATTTACGGCTTAACAGCATCAGCGGAAACATTGCACTGACCAACGCCACTCGTGGAGAAGTTGGGAAACAAACGGATAAAACTGCCTAGCTAAGTCGTGAATCCAAAGATTTTAATTGGCATAATCTAACACATAAATCTGATTTGTCTGGGGTAGATTCGACCGACTCACCTCAATCTGTGATTGACCCTGATGATGGACAAGTTCCGCTGGATATCGTGCGGTGAAATCATCCACCGGCAAGATGTGAGTCAGCTTAACCTTGTCGGTTAGGTAGTGCATCGGAATTGTTACCTTCGGCTGAACCGCATCAATTACTTCATCGAGATCATTCAGTTCAATGGTTGGGGGACCCCCTGTTAGCACAAGCAAGACATCAACGCCCTTGAAAAATTCGAGTTGCGTCTCGCCCAAAGGATTTCCTACATCGCCCATGTGCCCAATTTCGACCCCTTCAACACCGAATCGGTACATTGCGTTCTGATCCGGATCGCTTTTATGTATGATGCTCTCCATCGCTGGCACAGATGAGAATTGAATCCCTTTGACCTCTGCCCCAGTCTCAGTAATATTGAGCGCATTAATCACGACCGGATCGCCCGGCACCATATCCGCACAGCTGTGAAACCGGTCAGTCGCTGAACTCATAATCACAATATCCACCGGTTCGGTGATCGGGTCATAGCCAGCGACTTCGGGTGTATACGGATCAGTTACGATCCGAGTCCCGTTCCCTTCCAGCAAAAATGTAGCGTGTCCACACCATCTGATCTTCACAATATTTCCCTCCTGTTACCAACGGTTATACTACCTGTTGCGGAAATTTCCGTACTCTCTTACGTTTCATTTTTCCTCTATCGTTCAATAATGGGTAAAACCACATGCGATGCGTGTTCGGGCTCATGATGAATCGTCTGCTCTGCAATCTCAAGCCGCCGCTCGACCCCCAAATCGCCGCCCGTGTTCGGATTCGCATCAAAGCGGGGCCAATTGCTGCTGGAAATGTCCAAGCGAATCCGGTGCCCCTTTTTGAAAACGTTAGAGGTTGGATAAAGTTCAAAGACAAACTCATAGACGTTCCCCGGCTCCAGTAACTCTGGGGTATCCCAACCGTTTCGGTAGCGCGCGCGGATGATGGAGTCTGTCAGGTTGATAGCAAGCCCATCGGGGTAATCATCGGTCAATGGACAGACGTCAATCAGCTTGGCTGTAAAATCGGTATCGCGGGCAGATGATGCGGCGTGGAGTTTGACCGTAATTGGTCCTGTGACTTCCACATCTTTCTCCAACGGAGGGGTCTGGAATGTTAGTACATCGCTGCGGGCGTTGAGGGGAAGGGTGTCTTGACAACCAAAGAATCTGGAGTTCCCACGCTGATCAAACGCGCCAGCGCCCATGATCGGGTCAGCTGCGGAAATTCCGCCGCCGATGGTCGGAACAGGATCTCGCGGATCAAAGCTAAAGCGACTTGATGAGCCGTCAGCCGTTGGTAGCACGGTAGATAGTTCGCCGTCAGCGTGGAGATAGTAAGGCGTGAACTGGGTGTCGGGCAGGGGGAAGTCCCGCTCGTCGCGCCAATAGCCGCTATGATGGAGGCGTCCCTGATAGTTGGGTGTTCCCTCGCCGGTGCCCATCACAAAAATCTTTACCGGTGACCAGTCAGAAACCTCCGTATGCATCCCTTTGAGGAAGTGGTCGAACCACGCCAGCCGCAGGTCATTGTAGTTAATGAAGGAGTGATTCCCGAAATCAACATCGCCTGCATTCGATACGCCCCAGCCACCATGCGTCCACGGTCCCATTAACAGCATCTGCCGCGACTTTTTCATTTTACTGAGCGCGGTATAATTCTCGCATGTTGCCCGTGCATACGAGTCATACCACCCACCGAGGTAGAGGGTTGGTACATCCGCGTGCTCTTCATAATACTGGGAGATGGCGTACCCGCGCTGCTTCCAATAGTCATCATATTCTCCGTGCGTGAATAGATCTAGCACCCACTGTTCGTAATTTGGCAGCATCCGCAACGGCGATGTGCCTTTCTTGAGCGGTGCACGGGACACCCATTCACCTACATTTGCAAATGCCCTGTCAATCGCGGCTTTGATGTTAGCGTCGGCAAACGCTTCCTTGCTAGTGGTCGCCATTCGGAAGGCGTAGATCATGAAACGCTGTTCGAGCGCACCATTTTGTCGCATTGAACAGTGGTAGTAATTCGACGCACCAACAGCGACAATCATCGTCGAAAGGTGCGGCGGGTTGAGCGTTGCTAGTGCGGATTGGTCGCTGCCGCCATACGACGCGCCCATCGTGCCGACCTGCCCATCGCTCCACTCTTGGGCAGCGAGCCATTCCACTGTATCGTAGCCATCAGGAGCTTCTTTGGCAAACGGATACCACTCGCCCTCGCTCACGAATCTGCCTCGCACATCCTGAATCGCGCAGACATACCCTCGCCGGGCGTAGTAGGTTCCGTTCGTCACATTTCCCGATCCTGCTTTGTCATAGGGGGTACGTTCCAAGATTACCGGAAATTTTCCTGACGCCGGCTGATCAGCGATTGCAGGCAAATAGATGTCGGTCGCTAAGAGTACACCATCGCGCATCGGAATCATCACGTTGGATTGGCAAATCGCGTCGTACTGCTGATGTGAACCTTGATATGATTCGGGCATGGATTTTCTCCTCAGAAAAGGCATGTTTAGAGGTATCGGTAAACTCTGATCCTAAGGGGTGCGTTTAACTTATCATCTTAACAGACAAACGGGTGTGCTGCAACAAAAATTCGATATTTCCTTATTGACATCAGTCTACAAGTAGGATAACCTAAATGTTGTCCATCTTTTATTTTGGAGCTCGACGACATTTGGAGGAAGCATAATGAACACACCACGTATTGATGACCGTGACTGGTCAGCCTTGACGCTTGGCGAGCAGATTCGCCAGATCGAAGTTGAAGGCTATCTCTTATTACCTGACCTACTATCTCCTGACCACGTCGCTCGACTCAAGTCGGAGACCGCGAAGTTGGAAACCACACCGGTGGATTACAGCGTACATCAGCGGGGATGTCCAAATCTCCAATTTAGAGGGGGTACTATCACGGAACTACTTGTCCATCCCCCGACGCTGTCCTTCTTGCGAGAACTTTTTGGCGACGAAATTATCATGATGAGCTACGGCTACGCCCGTTCCGAACCGGGGCATCCGGGCATCAGTCTGCACACGGACGGACAACCCTACGGCTCTCAAATTTTCGGTTACGATGGCAGCGTTCCTTTTATGGTCCGGGTGCTGTACTATCTCGATGATCTCACCCCGGAGGTTTCACCGTTCCGCGTCATCCCCCGATCCCATCTCTCGATGCACGCAGATGCGAATCCTTACAAACGTTTTGAATCGCATCCCGAAGAGGTGATGGTACCTGCGAGAGCGGGTTCAGCGGTACTGATTAACCACAAAGTCTTTCACGGGAACTATCCTAATGTTGGTGACTATCCTCGTGAGATGCTTGCTATCGCTTATCGGCCGGGCTGGGCAGGACCCCAAGATGAAGTGTCAACTTGGGAGGCTGCAGACCTAACGAAATTACCGGATTCTGTCAGACCATTATTCGGTGACCGTAACACCCGCGACTGGGATTATCACGGTGGCAACAAGCCGCGAAACATGAAAAAAGAAGCGCCGGGAATGAATCCAAGTCGGTGGGAGCGTGTGTAAGAGAGTGTAGGACAGATTAAAGTAGGAAGAAAGGATAAACTCATGGCAAACATCCACATTCCAAAAACTTGGGAGATCCCAGAGCGGGAGGTTACGCCGGAAGCAGCTTATATAAATCGGCGGCGGTTCCTGACGACACTTGCCGGTGCCGGTTTGAGCATCGCCGGCGGATCTATTCTCGGTTATCCAACCGAATCGGAGGCAAAGACGCCTCCCCAAATAGACCCGAACCTTATGAAATTTGAATCGGCCGAACGGAATCCAGCCTTTGCAAAGGTTGACCGACCCATCACCGACGAAGCTGTTGCCGCCAAGTATAACAATTACTATGAATTCGGTAGTTCAAAATCGATATGGGAAGCGGCGCAGGCGTTGCCGACCGAAAATTGGAAAGTAGAGGTCACCGGCTTAGTAAGGAATCCCCGCACCTATGACTTGGACGACATCAAGAAGAAATTTCCGCTTGAGGAGCGGGTCTATCGTTTCCGTTGTGTTGAGGCGTGGGCGATGGTAGTGCCATGGCTCGGCTTTCCGATGAAGCGGATTATTGATGATGTTGAGCCGACTTCGGAGGCGAAATATGTTCGCTTCATCTCGTATTACAATCGACAGATTACCAAAGGACCGGGACTTAGTTTGTCTCGGCATCCTTGGCCCTATACAGAAGGACTCCGCACCGACGAAATGGCAAACGAGCTAGCGTTTTTTGCCATCGGTATCTACGGTCACGAACTGCCAAAGCAGCACGGTGCCCCCATCCGCGAAGTAGTGCCGTGGAAATATGGGTTCAAGGGTGCCAAATCCATCGTAAAAATTGAATTTCTCAACTATCAGCCGAAGACGTTCTGGAATACCCTTCAGTCGCGCGAATACGGTTTTGAGGCGAATGTGGAACCCGACGTACCGCACCCACGGTGGTCGCAAGCCTCCGAGCGGATGATTGGTTCCGGTCCAGCCTTCATGTGGAAAAGACGCGATACGCTGCTCTATAACGGCTACGCCGAATATGTTGCACACCTTTACGATCGATGATGCACTGCTAATTGCAAATTGCGGGTAGTCGGGAGATTACGTTTTAATGCTTGTTCATTTTTAGACCAATTCTGCAACCTGAGTCGCAACCTTCCGAAAGGCTTCGATATACTGGTCTAGCAGTGCCTTGTTGGGTCTGGAGAAGACCGGAATGGTGAACAAGTCTTCGCGCGGGTTCTCAGAAACGGGCAGGTCTCCTTCCTGATATGTTACTGCCCGTCTGTTTTCAGGGCGAGTGAAAGCCGGGTGATTTCGCTCTTGGAATACCGCTGACAGGTGGTCACTGCCTCCCGGTGCACCGCTACTCACGCTCGCGCCCTCTGCCCGTAACGCTTCGATGAATTTCTCTTTTGACAATCCGCCGAGTTCTTCAGGGGCATAGCGGACATAAGGACGGCTGTAATACCCACGGAAATCGTCAGTTGAAGGCTTGATCGGATAGATTCCCGGACACTCTGCAATACCGTCCATCAGATACATCACGTTGTCGTCACGGCATCTGTTACGTTCATCAAGGTGTCGGAGTTGGACACGCGCAATAGCGGCGGAGATTGGGGCGATGCGGTATTTGTATCCAAAGCAGGTCTTGGCATACTTGCGATACTTCTCTTCGGGAAGATCGCGAATGCGCTCATAGTGTCCGAGGCAGATTGCTCGCTCGTAATACTCCAGATTGTTCGTAATCATCACCCCACCCTCGCCGCTCGGTAAGAGTTTTCCTCCCTGCATACTGAAACACCCCACATCTCCGATTGTCCCGACCTTTTTGCCTTTATAGGTTGCGCCGTGAGCGTGAGAGCAGTCTTCAACCACGAAGATATTGTGACGTTTTGCGATATCCATGATAGCGTCCATCTCTGCCGGCATTCCACCGAGGTGAACGACAATAATCGCTTTCGTGTGAGGGGAGATTCGCCGCTCAATATCTTCTGGGTCAGTGCAACCTGTGAACGGATCAATATCGCAGAAGACCGGAATCGCCTGACAGGAGAGGATGGGCATATACGTCCCCCAAAACGTTGCAGCAGGGGTGATGACTTCATCGCCGGGTCCCACTCCAATCCCGAACAACGCCCCATGAATCGAAGCGGTTCCGTTGTTGTGCGCCAAGGCATACTCGACACCGTGATAAGCGGCAAATTCCTCCTCGAACTTGTAGATGGTATCCGAAAACGAAATCTCTCCGCTCTGCAACTGGTTGACGACGGCTTCGGTGACCTCGTCATCAATAATGGGCCACTGCGAAGCCTCGCTTTGGTCTAGGGTGATGGCTTTGTCGCCGCCTTGAATCGCTAATTTGCTCATGGGCTCCTCCTTGCTGCGTCTTTTCGTCACGAGAACCAAAAATTTACGCCGATAGAGATATTTGTGCGAAAGGTTTGGTGCTCAGTTTAGCACTAAGTCCAATGGAGATCAAGATCAAAAAAATAGACCTGCGGTCTGATGATCGGTTGCAAATATGCGTCATTATAAATAGAAAAACACGGTTCAAGGCTTTCGCGCAGCGAAATCCTAAGTCTTGATGATCGTACCGGGAGATGGAGAATGGCACTTCATGATGCCGAGTTGATTCAACGCACACTAGCGGGAGACGAATCCGCATTTGGTTTTCTGGTGGACAAGTACAAGGGATCTGTCCACGCCTTGGCTTACCGTAAGCTCGGCGACTTCCACACCGCCGAAGAAATCACGCAGGATACCTTCCTCAAGGCGTACCAGAAGCTATCAACACTCAAAGATCCGGCGTGCTTCCCCGGTTGGCTCTACGTGATAGCCGCACGGTGCTGTATCTCTTGGCTCCGGCAAAATCGCCTACAAACCGAATCATTCGATAGTCTCAAAAGGGAGATGAACACGCAGTCATGGGCAAAATATGCCGATGCACGCCTCCATGAGGAGGTTCACAACGCGCTCGAAAGTCTCCCCGAAAGTGAGCGAACCGTCTTGACACTCTACTACATGGCGGGGATGACCTGTGAGGAGATCGGACGGTTCATCGGTACGTCGTGTGGTGCCATTAGGGACCGGCTCTATCGCGCCCGCATCCGCCTAAAGGAGGAATTGACGATGATTGAAGAAACCTTGGGAGGCTTCCAACTTCCACCGACTTTGACGCAAGAGATTATGCGTCGAATCCCCAACGGTTCGCTGAATTCCGCACCAACAACAAGTAAACCACTTGCGCCGTGGATTGTCGCCACTTCATTGGCTGTGGTCACGCTGCTTATTGGCTTAGGGATTAGACAAACTGGGACATTTCAGTTACCTTACAGTTTTGACGCGCCAGAATCGGCAGCGATGGTTGAAATCGTTGATGCCCCGATAGTTGAAATACCGCCATCGAAGCTCTCACAGGTCAATCGAGCAGGGGGAGTGGATGGGGGAAAGACGAGAAATGGAAATCAGGAAAATGATTCGGGGCAGGGGGCTGCTGCGGATGCACAGAACGATATAGCATCGGATAAAAGTGGTTGGACGCAGACTGGGGGACCTTACGGTGGAACAATTATATCCCTTCACGCGACGCCGGAAGGAATACTCTTTGCTGGAACAAATGGCGGTGGCATCTTCCGCTCAACGGATGGCGGTGAAACGTGGGCCCCCGCCAGCGAAGGCCTGCGCGTCTATGAGAACAACATGCTTCCTGTCGTCTTCGCGTTGGCGCAGAAAGGGAACACCCTCTATGCCGGCACAAACGGTGACCTTTTCTATTCGATCAACGGCGGCGATTCGTGGCAGCACTTAGCTCACTTTCAGGGCGAGATAGGTATTTCGGGGATCGCATTTATTGGTGACACGATTTACATTGGGCGGCATACAGGGGAGGGTGTTTTCTTTTCTAATGATAACGGCAAGTCGTGGACGCAAATTGATAGTGGCTTGACTGACCGCTTGGGACCTAGCCTGACTGCAAGTGAAACAATACTTTTCGCAAAAACACAGCGTCAACTTTTCCGGCTCAAAGCCGGCGAGAAATCATGGACAAAACTCATCATCAAGGATCCGTCGAAAAGAGATGCTGTCTCAGATATTACGAAGTTTGTTGTCTCTGATGAAGTTGTCTACGCAGCAGCCGATGGGGGACTTTTCCGTTCAACGGATACAGGCAATTTATGGAGGTCAATTAAGCCCGAAGCGATGCAGCATTTCTATGGCGAATTAGCAGCGGTAGGAAACACGGTCTTCTATATCGGCTCAGGCTTTGCCGATGGTCGGGTTTTTCGCTCAATTGATGCCGGTAATTCATGGACAATGTCTACTACTAGTTTAACCGATCAAACCATCCTTTCCATAGTGGCTTTATCTGAGAAGGTGCTTTACGTCGGGACCGTTGATGGGGTTTTTCGCTCGATGAATGGCGGAGAATCGTGGACGAAAATCAACACCGGCATCATCAATACAGGTATTGAGGATCTTGTGTTCTTCAAGAACGCGCTCTATGCTATAACGGGTGATGGTATCGTCAAATCAGCGGATGGTGGGAATTCATGGGTGCCAATGAATGAAGGATTGGCTGCTAGCGATGGAGCGACACTGACGGTTGCGGGAGGGAAGCTCTACGCAGCGACGAACGAAACTAACTATGGGTTGAACCCATCAACTTCTGGAATTTATTGCTTGGCAGACGATGGAAACTCATGGATACCAATTCAGACAAACATGGAGTCTGCCAATAACAGGGTCTATGTCGTCAATCAATTGGCGATTAGTAGGGAAATATTCTACATCGTTGGACAGATGGGAGGTAAAGAGTGGCTCTACCGCTGGAGAGTGGGGGAGGACCTATGGACACAACTCATGCCACAGCAGGATCTTTTTGGCTGGGGAGCGTTAGCTGTGTCAGGTAGAACAGTCTACATCAGTGCGGTGCGTGGGAAACTGTTCCGTTCGGTTGACGAGGGCGATACATGGACGGAGGTGAGTCAAAATTTACCAAATTGGGGCCAAGAAATCGGTGCCTATGATTTGGCATTTGCCGGTGAGATAATTTATGCAAAGGCCGGCAGTGGTGGAGGCCGCTCGACAGATGACGGCGAAACGTGGAGGTCAATCGACGCCGGATTGCCCGGTGGCTACATTGAGATACAGATTGTCGATGGTACAACGATCTACGGTACAAGTTCTCATGGGATCTTTCGCTTGGCGCACGGATCTGATTCATGGGAGTTAGTCGCTCCGATGCAGCCGATACAGCACCCTATCGGATCGTTGGCATTTGATGGCACAACGTTCTACATCGGTACTGAGGCAGAGGGGGTATTCCGACTTTCGCTGGAGGAGTAAACCGTCAGCGAAAAATCAGACTCCGTCTTACGGTGCACACTAATCCGACGACTTAACTTTGGATTGAGACGGTTCCGCAATCAGTTTTTCAATCATCGCTTTCAATTCGTCATAATCCCGTTGGGCTTCCGTCTGTGTCTCGTCCTCTTCTTTGTAATACTCACCGCCCGGGTGGATATAGCGAATCTTTCCCCGCTTATCAATGAGGAAACTAACCGAAGTCCATCGGTTCCTACCCTTAGCCAACCAATAACGCCTCAACGTTTTCCAATCCATATCTAAGGCAATCGGGAATTCAAAGCCGAGCCGCTTCACCGCTTTCTCAAGTGCCCCCTGACGACGCGGACCGAGCGGTTTCGGATGGTACATCCCAATCACCACCAAACCCTTCTCCTTGAAGGTGTCATGGAATTCGTTCAACGCGGGTGCGCTAGCAGCACAAAATGGGCATGTCTCCGTCCACCAGCGAATGAGAACCACCTTGTCCGCTAACTCGTTGAGCTTGAGCGGCTGCGAATTCATCCACTTTAGTGTTCCCCATTCTGGAGCCGATTTCCCAATCAACTCGTCGCCTTCCTTCGCGATAAGCCCTTGATTGATACTCAGCAGCATCAATAGGATGATGCCGCCTATCCGTAGATTACGCATTTAACCCCTCTGAAAAAGCTGCCAACTTCGCCCCGGCAAATCTGTGCGGAAATACTCGATATTTCCCCGGTCTGCGAGTGTTACATAACAGGTACGCCCATCGGGACCGCCGAAGGCGAGGTTGGTGCAGTCCTTTCCGGCAAGTTCAACCTCTATCAGTACCTCACCTTGCGGAGAAATTTTAGCGATTGTGCCCTTACCGTGGCGCGTCACGTAGATATTGCCTTCAATATCGCAGCGCATACCATCAAACCCAAAATCGGGGAACTGAATCAGTAACCGCTTATCCCTAACCTCTCCAGTGGCGGATAGATCGTACGCCCAGATGTTGCGCTGGGCACTTTCATTGACGTAAAGGGTGTTCTCATCGGGGCTGACTTCAATGCCGTTGGTCGTTCCCATATCCGCCTCAAGCAGTGTGACCGTGCCGTCTGTGTCTATACGCCAGATCTGCCCCGTGGATTCCGCCCAATTCGGATCACTGGCGTAGACGATATCGTTGGAACCGATAGCGATGTCATTTGGCTGATTCATGGTTGGCTCATGGGCATAGACGCTGACCTCCCGCGTTTCCATATCAGCCTTGAGGATGTTGTGGTTGGTGTAGTCAGCGATAAGCATGGCACCTGCGCTGTTGAAACGGATGCCGTTTCCGATGCTACTGTTGGGCAGCTCGACAAATACGCTACATTTTCCCACCGGGGTAACTTTCCCGATCGTGTGCTGACGTGCGTAGTTGACGGCGTAGAGGTTACCATCGGCGTCGCAAGCGGGACCCTCAATGCCAGAGGTAAAACCATCCCGCTCTGTGAAAACATGACTAATAAAAAGTTCCTCGATCATTGTGCCAAGCTACCTTTCTTATGAAAAATAATATCGCTCTATTTTGGCTGAAATCCACCCCAGTCCTGCTCGGCTCCGACTTCGCCGAGAGTCCAAGACTTGGATAGACATATCCAAGCCATCTTTGGGTGCAGCAGTGGATTTGTCAATCCACTGCGAGCGGTGATTAACTCGATTGAGCTCCCATTTTCCCTAGTTTGCAATGTCTTCTATAAGTAGCAACCCGAATTATGGTCCTATTTTGGCTGAAATCTGCCGTTACGTCAACGGAAAAATAGAGTTGCAAAGTTCACCCCTAGCTTCTATCCAGTGAGCGGCGGCATAAATTCTTCCTGTGCGTCCAACAGTCGATCAATCGTCGTGCGAATCTCTGACAACGTTAGTTGTGAGACGGTGTTTGGGTCAACCAATCCCGCGTGATAGGCATATTCTCGATTCTCCTCTAAGATAGCTCGCACCGTCAATCCTTGCATATTGATATTGGTCTGGCAGAGTGCCGCACACTGAGGTGGCAACGCACCGACATAGCACGGCTGCAACCCGGCACGATTAACGAGTGTCGGTACTTCGACGCAACAACCAGCGGGGAGATTGGTGATGAGATTAGTATTGAGCACGTTTCCGTAAATGTAGGCGGGGGTATCGGTCTCCATTGCGTGAATAATGACCGCTGCATATTCGTGGGAACGGCTCAATTCGATCGGTGCCGATTCCGCTTCACGCTTTGCTTGTGCGATTCGTTCTTCCCGATCTGCATGTTGATTGACAAAGCTTTCGGCGGTACGATGTTCGACCTTCATTCGTGCCATTTCGTCGGAGTGTTGCATGAAGTAAGGGACGTACTCTGCCATGTGGTGTGAGGACTCGGTCACAAACCGACCGAAATGCTTCAGGATTTCAAAGCGCACCGGATCACGGGCGACAATCTCAGGATCTTCAAGGCAGGCGTTCAGTCGCGGATAGAGCGTTTCGCCCTCTTGCGAAAGTTCCAAAAACCACGCCATGTGATTAATCCCCGCGACAAGATAACGGAGGTTGTCGTAATCCACGCCCATATAGTTTGCTAGCTGCTTGCTGGTGCCCTGCACGCTATGGCAAAGCCCCACACCGGAGATACTCGTTGCCTCCAACACCGCCCACATAATCATCGCCATCGGATTGGTGTAATTGAGCATTGGCGCGTCCGGACAGAGTCTCTCCATATCGCGAGCGATATCGAGCATAGCAGGGATCGTGCGCAGCCCCTTCATCAGTCCACCGATGCCGACGGTGTCGGAGACAGTCTGCCGAAGTCCACCGACCTCAAGTGGAATTTGCACATCCAACGCTTCTGGGCCCATGTTGGCTCCCACCCGAATAGAGACAATGACATAATCGGCACCGTCCAACGCTGACTCGCGCTCTGTTGACGCAGCAATCTGTGTGGGTAGGTTCAACTCACGCACTATACGTTGTGCATAGGTATGCGTCAACTCAAGCCGTTCGCTGTCAGGGTCTACAAGATGGATAGTTGAATCTAACAGTTCTGGAAATGAAAGGAGGTCTCCAATCAGTCGTCTACCGAAGCCGAAACTCCCTGCACCGAGGAAAGCGATTTTAGCCATAACAAGCTCCTTGCTTAATCGGGTTTCACTAAATGGATAGTATAGACTTCATTCTATCACGATTTGGAGGTAAGATCAACAGGGAAGGTTGGTAATTTTGGGTTGACGAGAAGGAGGCGTTCTGATAAAGTAGGTGAAAGAACATTGCATCATCTCCTACAATAACAACTGCATGAAAGGGGAGGGATCGACATGCCAAGAAATAGCTTTGGAGAAGAGGAACTAACCTATCTACGAGAGGTCATCGAAAGTCAAGACGCATGGCGGTGGGGACGAAGCAACTTCGTTCCGAGATTTGAGGAAGCATTCGGGGAACATCTCGGTCGGAAATATGTTCACGCTGTAAACTCCGGCACCAGTGCCAATACAACAGCTTACGCCAGTTTGGGCTTAGACGTGGGCGATGAAATCATCTGTCCGGCTGTCGCACCGATTTTCGTATCCTTCCCAGTCGTTGCGATCGGCTGCGTGCCTGTATTTGCCGACGTAGATCCGAGGACACAGATTATTTCAGCCGAAGGGATTGAAGCGCGCATCACGCCGCGGACACGCGCTATTATTGTCGTCCATCTGAACGGTCAACCGGCGATGATGAGCGAGATTATGGCTGTCGCCAAGAAGCACAACCTGAAGGTTGTGGAGGATTGCTCGCAGTCCTACGATGCCTACTACAAGGGGCGCAAGGTCGGCACCTTTGGTGATGTCGCTTGCTTCTCCATGCAGCAATCGAAGCATATCACATCGGGCGAGGGGGGAATGATTGCTACGGACGATACCGAGCTCTATAAACGAGCCACGGAGTTCTCAAACTCCGGGATGCCGTGGTATCTGTACGACTTGGATCGCCCCGAAGCAAAACCTGTCAACGATTTACCGACGCGGGGGCATTTCTCGTTTGGTCACGATTTCCGCTTCAGCGAGCTTCAGGGTGCGGTGGCGTTTGCCCAATTAGAAAAGATTGACCGGTTCAACGCCCGACGGCGGGAGCTTGTCGAAAAGATTGAGAGCGAGCTATCTAACGTTCCGGGTGTGCGGTTGGCGTATGTCTATCCAGAGACCCAGCCCAACTATTGGGTGTATCCGGTATGGGGTCCCGAATCATTGGGGTGTAGAGGTGAGATTAACTACATCGAAGTAGAGTACCAGCGCATGCAAGCGATGCGGCAGACTTCCGTCGGCGTGCCACTTCCGGACTACGTGCAATATGTTCCCGGTTCGTGTCCAAATGCTGAGAAATCGACCCGAGGCGCGTGGAGCTTTTTTGTCCACCACAGCGTCGAAGACGACGAACTGGAAAAGGCAATCCATACGTTCAAGGAAAAAGTCAAAGAGGCATAGCCTGTCCGTAGGGGTATTTATGGTGAATTAGACAAATAAGTGGACATTTCCCAAAGTCCCCCTGATAAGGGGGATTTAGGGGGTTGTTTGTGGGTACAGATTTCCTAATCTGTACATGTGCATCGGCAGTGTCTAAGTAATTCTATAATCTACCATAGTTCTCCAGTTCCGTGTTTTGCATTATGTTCTGTTTATCAATCCCGCTCGGTTTGGATAGACATATCCAAGCCATCTTTGGATGTATGCAGTGGATTTGTCAATGCACTGTGAGCGGTGATTAGGGGCATTTAGCTCTCCAGTAGGAGAGATTTCCGAATCCCGATACATCGCTTCCCTCAAGGCACATGAAAAGGATATTAAAATGTCAACGCTCGGATTGGGTCTCATCGGGTTAGGAGTCGGCAAGGGTGCCCTACCTTTGAATCAGAAATCTGATAGTCCAATAAAGGTGTGCGCGGTGGCGGACAAAGATCCAGCACTTCTAAAACTTGCGCATGAGGATTATGGGATCGGATTTGTCACCGAGGACTATCACGAGCTGCTGTCACGATCTGAGGTTGATGTTGTCGGCGTTTTCACACCCGACCACTTGCACGCTGAACATGCGGCGGACGCGCTGAAGGCTGGAAAACATGTCGTATGCACCAAACCGATGGTGACTACCATGGTGGATTGTGAGCGATTGGTCCATCTAGTGGATAGAACGGGACTTAAATTCGTTGCAGCGATGACTTGGCGTCACCTTCCGAAGATTGTTGCGGCACGTCGCGCCCTTGATGAAGGCAATCTAGGGAAAATAACGCTGATTGATACCGGTTATGTCCATGATATCCGCAGGGTCTGTCAAATCACGCCGTGGCGGGTTACAGCACCGCAGGATTTCCTCTTTGGCGGAGGTGCTCACGCCATAGATTGCGTACGGTGGTTTGCTGGAGATATTGACACCGTGCATGCGTTCGCCCTGAACAGCGGTGTTATCCCGGACTATCCTATAGAAGATACGTGGATTCTCAATCTTAAGTTCGCCAGCGGCGCGCTCGGACGCGTCTCTGTAATATGCAGCGCGGTCAACTCACCGCCGGATGCACATCAACGACTGGTGATCTACGGCACAAAAGGCACCCTAACCGGTTTAGATCTCGGTATGGACGGTGTGTCTGAACGTGAGACCTTGAATGCCGACCCGCCGGCTAACAAGGAACGTCTCATCGAAGGGCATGCAAATGAGCTGCTGCTGTACTTTCACAAAATAGCACACTGGATTGTAGAAGACAAAGAACCCACGCCTTCCGTCCGGGATGGTGCGCGGGTTGTCGCGGTTGCCTTGGCAGCCCAAGAATCCCTTTCGACTGGGCAAACTGTGAAAGTACGCAACGATTTTTAACGACGGTCTACAACCATATCAGTGAGCCCCAGTTGACTACCTATTCGCTCGTCACACATCACGTTTCACGTTTACGGTTCCTACCCGTTGTGCGAATCTCCGCTAGCAGGGTCCGATTCAAGCTGGCGCGGTGAGGAAGGTTCTGCTTCCTGTTTGACGAGTGCTGCCCGCCCCAAAAGCACTAGGGCACACCAGCCAACCAGTCCAACAGCGGCACCGGCAGCGACTGCAATCCCCACTGCTTTGCCTGTCTCAATTTTCTTGAACGTTTCTTCGTCGAATTCACAGGAGATGTTTCTCGGATTTCGCAACGCAAAGCCGCGCTTGTCCCCCTGCTGCCAGTATTCAACCCTTGTTGCTGTATCCCCCTCTGTTTTGATGTTACCCTTCATAGAGGGTGCGTTTACGTTTAAGGTGCTTTCGCCGCACTCACCCTCCCACACGGCTTTGACCCCTGCTGTTCCTTCGTGATCCTCAAGCGGTTCGAGGTTCACCCGTGTCACTAGATGGTCGGTGACTGCGAGAACAGCCTTTTTGAATTTTGATGCTGATACCACCCAATTTTCTAAAATCATGATACACGCTCCTAGTTCGATAGTGTTACTTATTGCGTAACATATTTAGCTTGTGGCAGTCTCAGCTAGCAATCAGTTCCTGCTTGTAAGCGTCCACAATAGCATCGAAAATATGGTCAGGAATAAATTCCAGCTGCGAATCTAACTCCGATTCGACATTGACCATCATGCTGTGATCGAATGTATCTCGTTCTGCACAGGGATCAAAAGACTCGCCATGTTCTTCAAGCATTTCGGCAAGCCTCGCTGGGGTCAAGCCTTCGGAAATTCCGTGAAGTCCGTAAGCTGTCCCTCGGTAGCCTTTGTCATAGTCTGTGCTAAGATGCTTTCGCAAGATCTCCTCACGTGCTGCCCCTTGTGCCCCACTGTTTTCAATCTCCTCCATCGCCTCAATTGCGCGCGGGTCGAGTTCAATCTGAAATGCCGTTGAGGCATCGGCAGCAGCAGTGGGGTAGATTTTATACGGCATTTGCGCCTCCTTGTTCTATTGATAATTTCGTCCGTTTGCGTTTCACGACAACCTTTGGCGCGCTAAAACGGAGGCCCCAATCACACCCGCGTTATCGCCAAGGGTTGCTTCGACAATCTGAACACCGTCCATCGTTGTGGGTAAAGCATATTTCGCTGCCGCTTGGCGGATCGAATCTAACAAACTCTCTCCCATCGCCTCTATAACACCCCCACCTAGCACAATCATCTCAGGATTCAAGAAATGGACGATCGAAGCCACGCTGATTCCCAGATATTTCCCAGCCCGTTGCATCACCTTAATCGTTGTTTTGTCGTCGCGCTTGACTGCTTTAGCGATGGTTTGACTCCGAATCAGGTCGAGTTTTCCGCCATTCAGCTTGGTGAGTATGCTTTTCTTCCCTTTTTTCAGGATAGCTTTTTGGAGTTCTCTAGTAATTGCAGTACGACTGGCAACCGCTTCCAGACAGCCGAAGTTGCCACAACCACACCGGGGACCGTTCGCCTTCACAATCATGTGACCAACCTCTCCAGCGGTTTTGTTGACACCGTGGTAGAGTTTCCCATCTAAGATAATGCCGCCGCCGATTCCTGTGCCAACAAAAATCCCAACGAGGCTTTTTACCCCTTGTCCGGCACCGAAGGCATACTCGCCGAGTGTTCCCACATTGACATCATTATCAACGAAGGTGGGGATGCTAAGGTTTGCTTCTAGCTTTGCTTTGAGCGGCACGTTTGACCAGCCGAGGTTAGGAGCGAAGATAATAATACCTGTGTCCGGATCGAGGGGACCCGGTGACCCGATGCCGATTGCACGAGTCTGAGAGGGGTTAAGTTCAGCACCGTCAATCGCTTCTCGGATGCATCGCGCAATCCGTTCAATTACTGCATCTGGTCCCTTCTTTGGCTTTGTCGCTGTTTTGGCTTGCTGAACAATTTCTCCCTTAGCGTTAATAACGGCAGCTAGGATCTTCGTGCCTCCCATATCTACCCCGACAACATAATCGTCATTCACCGCCATTTTCTGGATCTCCTTTATCTGCTGAACTAGGTGATTCACTTCTTAAATTCGGCTGTGATTGAGTGGGTGAGTTGTCTGCCGAATCCATTTGGTTCGGCAGTTCTCCCGATTCACCTGTAACGACTCTAAGGAGTTGGTCCTTGAAACCTGCCTCCTCAAGCGCGTCCCATCGCTGCAAAAACGCTTGATATTTTACCTTCCGCGTTTCACGATAGCGGAGCAGAAGGGCATTGATACCAATTGCGTCGGTTTCTGTATTCCCTTGGTCCGGAAGTGCTTGCAGATAATCTGTCAGAACCATCTCGACGACATCGCAATCGTGAATATCGCCCAATTGTTCCTGCAAATCTGCCAGTACCTTCAGGAAATCCTGAAAGTCCTCATCGTAGTTGATGGTGAAGAACTCCATCGAATAGCGCAGCCGCTTAATTGATATTCGCAGGTTATGGAGCTCCTTGACCTTATCCGGGTCGCGAATGGATTCCACCCACGAGTATACTTCCTCAACCTTTACGGCAAGGATAACCTGTGCATTCCAACGATAGCTCGATTGTGGGTGAATCTCCTTCACTTTCCATGCTTTTGCCATATCTACACCTTAAAGAACTTCAAAAACTTCTGCTCGAAATTATTCTTATCGTGTTTTTTAAACAGCCTAAGCATCGGCAACCGCCGCTCTTCCCGTTCTCGCTGGAGATGTCTTATCAGGCTTTGAACACCAATCTGTGCATCTTCTGGCACCGTTTTTAGGTCTTTTTGAAAACGATCAATCAACACATCTAAATCACGCACGCCTCCCAGCGTACTTGTAATTCGATCGACCCGTTTGAGGTGCCGGCGGAATTTCTTTTTTGGGGCAAAGCAATCCGCAAAGTTTCGCATCGCAGCGCGCAGCCGTCGGGAGGCGACTCGCATGTCGTGTACATACTCGATATCCTTCCCATCGATCGATCCCGCTTTGAAAGACATCATCTCATGGAGCCGGGTTGTGATAATCCTTCGGGCACACTCTTCAAGGCTTTTCTCCGGCGCAATACCTTTGACAGTCAATGCCTTCGCCATTTTATTGATGATCTCCTTCTTCTAATTCTTCGCCTTGACGCCGAACACATTCAGGAGCGTTATGCCTCGCTCATATTTCGATTGGAAGGTCGGGATCAGATCGTATTGTTGAGATAATGCGTTCGCAATCTGTTCTAGGAACACAGGTTCGCCAGTTTTGAGTTCCAACTCGACGCCATACTCCTGAACGGAGTGCGTTCTATCCATATCCACATACCGCACCTCATCAAGACAAACCTCGATACCCCCCGCATCTGCATTTATAGTAAACCCAAGAAATAAAGGGACAATTTTTCAGATGTATGTTATCCTGTTGAAATTATGGCACATTCATCAGATTTACGCATACGCGTCCTTCAATTCATAGAAAATGGTGGCAGTAAAACAGAAGCGACAAAACGCTTCAGCGTCGGTCGGACTGCGATTTACCGATGGCTCAATGCCCCAGACCCACTGAAGTGTGGAAAACCGGGTCCCCGAAAACCCAGACTGCTTGACCCAACAGCCCTCGCTGAACATGTCAAGGTACACCCCGACCAAACCCATAAAGAACGCGCTAAACACTTTGGGGTTTCACCTGCCTGTGTTGCCTATGGTCTAAAAAGACTCGGTTACACGCGAAAAAAAAAACGATTGGATATAAGGAGCAATGTCCAGAAAAACGTAAAGCCTATCAGAAGCAACTCGCAACGGAAAAAGCATCAGGCAAAACGTTAGTTTACCTCGACGAGACCGGTTTTGCAGATGAAACCTTCAGAAGTTATGGCTATGCCCCCCGGGGACAATGTGTCCAGGGATTGATACCGAGCCAAAAAAACCGCACGATGACTTTGATAGTGGCGCAATTGAATAATAAGTTGATTGCCCCAAAGTTATTATCGGGCAGTTGTAATGCACAAAGTTTTAATACATGGCTTGATGAACAATTATGTCCACATTTAGACGCCAAGAGTGTCGTGATAATGGATAATGCACGGATTCACAAAACCGAGCAAACCCAAGCACTGATACAAGGCTGTGGCGCGTCGTTGTTATACTTGCCACCTTATTCGCCGGATTATAATCCTGTTGAACATCAGTTTGCAAATATAAAGCGGCTCCGTTCATACAATGCGGATAAGCCGATTGAGGATATTGTCAATATGTATCGTTAATTGTTAAATCCACTATAAGCACCACGTTTCACGGAGGTTTTCGACGTGCAGGATGGGAAACACCTTCTCTTCCTTTAGATGCCTCACAGCCGCTTCGACCGCCTCAATTTGAACCTTCTCAAGGTTTCCACTTAAGAGTGCTTGCACCTGTTGGTCAGTAATCGGCATTTCGAGTTCTGTATACGTATAAATATCTTCGGTTTGGGCTTTGAACGTAACGAGTTGTGTCCTCTCCTCAATGACTCCGGATCCGGAGATCTTCCGCCTGATTCGCAAAGCAGCACCGTTTCGTGTGAGCAGTCCGGCCCTTGTATCGAGATAGGTATCCTGTTGTGGACTGTTCTTCTGATCTGAAAGTGTATGCCCCCCTACCTGTTTCCGTAACCGAATCTGATCAAATACTTGTGGTGATTTTGCCTGAAATTTTGCTTCAACTTCGATCATTATATAGTCGCACCGAGGATTATTAGGATTCGCTTCCAATCGCTGAATTTAAGGTAGATTGAATAATCAGCCGATCAGTCTGTTCACTGTGAAAAACGTTCGTTGTGGGTAGATATCCTGAAGAATCGAAATCGTTGAATCGGTATAGATGACATCGACACAAGAGTTACGGATCCGAATCATGCCTTCAATGTTCCCACGCATATGCGGATCGGTGCTCACCGCTTTGTTCCATACACTTCCAAGTATTCCACGCGGCTCAATTGCCTTCGGATCATGTCCGAAAGCACACCGCTCAATCTCAAACTGATCGAATAGAAGTTCCACCTGTGATGCGTCCTCCCACCAGCGGCGTGTGCCAACCGGACTGGTCAGCGAGCTATCAGACGCTAACAACGAGTGCTCAAATCTGCCTGCCCGCCGGAGAGCATCAAACTGATTGTTCAGGTCATTGATACCACCATCAAACCCGATCGGCGGTCCGGCGTGGAAAAAGCCCCACCCCTCTGTCCGATAAGCAACCGGCAGTCCCTCAATCCATTCTAACGTGCCATCCGCCTCAATAATACGGAGAAACAGATCCCACGCATCCCAGAGATCTGAGGTGAAGTGGGGGTGGTTAAACCGCCACTGCTGTGTTGCGTACTGAATCAGCGAATCTGAATCGGGATCAGATTTCGCTATCGCCTGATAAATCTCTGCAATCGACTGCGTCGAGAGCGGCTCAATTTGCAGACGTTGCAACGAATTGTCCAATTCTTGGTTTGCCGCCGCCCATGAAGCAATCGTCTGCCAGTGCTCAGGATTTGTCAACCACCTTTGGCGATGACCCTTTTCGTGAACGGCACGGAGTAAGAAAAGTTCGTGGTTTCCAAGAAGCGCAATCACCTGATCGGGAACCTGACGTTCTAGCGCTCGGATCAGATCGATAACCTGTTTGGAATCGGGACCGCTTGTGACGTAATCTCCAAGGAGAAACAGACGTGCCTCCCCACCAACCCATTGATTGCTTTCATCAATTAGCTGTGCATGCAGAAGCAAGTTACGAAAAGCTTGGTAGTTGCCGTGGATATCTGAAATAATATACCATAAACACATAAGCAATTACACGAATCTGATTCATTTGACGTGGTACATATAAATATCACCGATATCGCTGCGGGCATCGCTCCACACAACGCTCAATGCCTCCGACTCGGATACGACGACATAAGGTGGTTGCTGCACACCTTCTGCTGTGCATAGAGGAATCCCGTTTTCAGTCCAAAGTGTCTTGCCCTCTAAATTGATTTTTTGTCCGTAGATAGCATCATTGCTCTCTTCGCCGTAATCTTCTCGAAAATCCAGCCACGCAACAAAAAACTCGTTTTCACCACACCGGGTCAGGAACGGTTTGTCTTGATAGCCACCAGCGACACACAGCGGGATTCCATTGGGTTTCCATTGAGGGCGTCCATCAGCATCAATTCGCTGGGCGTAAAGATCCGAAAAGACATCCCGTTCATCCCGCCAGATAGCTACCACTCCCCCACGCCCATCGCTCGTAATTGTGCGATTTTTTTGAATACCCTCCGCATTGCAAATCGGTACACCATTCGCCTCCCAAACCTTGTTTCCCGCTGGGTCTATCCGCTGCGCGTAAAAATCATCGTTGATAAAATTCTCGTAGATCTGCCAGACGACGATAAGACCACCCTGTCCATCGCTCACAGCATGCGGCTCACCCTGCAACCCTTCCATCGGTGAAACAACCGTTGGTGCCTGCCAAAGATGTTTGCCATCCATGCCTATTCGGTGCGCCACGATATTCCACTGCTCGTAACCGATTACTTCCCACCAGACGACGTAGAAGCTATCTGCATCGCTGGGAACCAACCGGGGAGTGCTCTGAAGTGCTTCGGACAAGAAAACTGGTATACCATTGAGCTCCCACATCGGTTGACCGTTCCCGTCAATTCGTTGAACATAAAGATCATGAAAGTCAGGGTGTTGACGTCGGTCTTTCCAAACGATAATTGCACCGCCTGATCCATCGCTCAGAATTTCTATATCAGATTGGTCTGCTAGGTCTGTACATACGGGAGCATCCCCGTCAGGCATCAGTTTATTTCCTGACAGATCGATTACTTGGGCATAGACATCCCAATTCCCCGGTGCACGTTGATCCGTCCAAGCAATAATTATCCGCGCGTCATTACGCACCATCCGCAACCATCGCTGATCCCGTCTTTTCTCGCAAATCGGCACACCGTCCTTAGCCCATAGTGGGATACCATCGGGGTTGAGTCGTTGAGCATAAACATCCCAATCCTTCCCAGTGCGGAAGTCCTCCCAGATTACAACCGTTCCGCCAACGCCATCACTGATCCCCCGCGGTGCAAACTGACCTTGATGGGCAATCGCAATGGGGATGTTCTCTGAAGCACCGGCTAGCATACAGCCAAACACAAGAAGCGCGCTGAATAACATCAACCAGAAACGTGTCTGTTTCATGTTCTGCTCAAAGCTATATCGTGTCAAGCTGGATCGATAACGATATAGAGGATGTGAAGAATTGTTGTATCATACGCGAGTTACGGAGGCGAACTTGCGGTCAGATCGTCACTCGTTATCGTCGGGCACCAGAATTTTTCTATGTACGCGACGATCAGTTGTGTTCCCTCTTCGTGGCTGACGTAAGGGGGCTTGAACGGATTGTACATTGCGTCAGTGAGATCCCGAACCAATGCAACGTTGAACTGCCCCGACTGAACCATCGCTTTGATTGCAAAAGATCTGCCTAGTACGCACATATTGGTGTGGACGCCCATGTAGAGTAGATTCTTGATCCCCTTTTGCTTGAGGAGATTATACACTTCTTGACCGTTATCGCTGATGGCGTCCCCATCTTTAATTTCGATTGCCGGGTGTTGACGGTGCCATGCTTTGAAGCTGTTTTCCTCGCCGGTATCCGAACCACCATCCGATGAGTCAACTGGCTGCGGCGGATCTGGATGTTCAATCGGGTCGGGCATTTCTACATGCGGGACATCAAGGATCCAAGCCCTCGCGGGGTGCCCGTCGTAAAAATCCATCGTATCTGACGGTGCGTGAATAATCTGTATCCCTCGGTCTCTGGCGGTATCAATTACTGTATTCATTCGTGGTGCCATGATATTCACACGCTCTGTTGCACCCCACGACCAATGTTTGTTCCACATATCCACGATGATAATTGCTGTTTCAGAGGGCTGCCAGAGAACCTCCTCTTCGACAACCCGCCAACCATTGCGACCGGTCGTTTTAGGAATCTGTCGCAGCGTTGTTAATTGCAGCGCGTTATTATTAGTAACTCCACTTGCTCCAGATGCGATAAGTGGAATATTGGCTATCATTGGATATCCTCCTTGCTTCCCTTATTTCTTCTGTTTTTCAGGAGATGCCTCTTGCCATGAACGTTGCATACACCTTTGTGGTCTTGACTAGATCCGAGACACTGACCCGCTCGTTCATACCGTGGGCCCCCTGTCCATTGGGCCCATAACCAACGCCGGGCAGCCCACCCTCTTCGACGAAGAAATGCAAATCGGTAAAGCCACTTGTCGTGCCAAACTTAATCGGCTGGCGACGGATGCTACGCACTGCGCGTGCAAATGCTTGGGGAAAATGATGTTCTGGTTCCACAACACACGGTTCAATCCTCAATGTCGAAGCCACATCTACCTTCAATTCCGCATCGGATTGACAAACCTCCTGGATCGCCCCACGTAGCTCCGCTTCCGCTGTTGCCAGACGCTCGTTCGGGAGGATTCTCCGATCTATGGAGAAGGTTGTCTGTGCAGGAACGGTGTTGACCTTATCCCCCTCTGTGCCGTGGAAGATGCCACCGATGTTGAGTGTGGGATATCGGTCACTGCCCGAAAAGGTTTTGAAAACACGGTCTGACGCTTTCAACTGCTGCTTCAGGGGTTGGATCCCCGTGACGAGAGCGGCTGACTTTTCAAAAGCGTTTAATCCCTTGCCTGGATTGGCAGCATGTGCTGCTTTGCCGTGCACTTTCACTTCCAGCCACAATACGCCGTTGTGTCCCAAACCCACGTTGAGAACAGATCCGCCTTCACAATTGACGACATAATCCGCATGAACCAACCCGTTGCGTACGACATGCCCTGCCCCTAACTCGCCACCAATCTCTTCGTCGCAAGTGAGCGAACACTCGATATTGAAAGCAGGTTGAACACCGCTCTCCTGCAGTGCTGTTATCGCAAACAGCAGTGCGGCGATGGAATCCTTCATATCGTCCGCTCCCCTACCGTAGAGCCAATCCCCGACGATCTCAGGCTTAAACGGATCGATGCGCCAATCACCGGAGACCGGGACAACATCGTAGTGGGCATTGAAGTGGACGGTTTTTTCTGCCCCAACATCCCACCTCGCGATCAGGTTCATGCGCGGATAACTGTCTGCGTGTGGTACAACCGCCTGCGCTTCGGCTTGGGGGACCAGCACAATCTTTGTACTCATGCCGAGTGCCTCGCACCGTTCCTGAAGCAGCTGTACGATTTCTGCATAGTTTGTGCCGGGCGGGTTCACAGTAGGAATCCTGACCAATTCTTTCAGTGAATCGCAAAGCCGTGTCTTGCCTTGTTCAATGTAGTTGTATATTTTCTCCATAATCACTTCCTTTGTAGTGCCGCAGCTGATGAATCAGATACTTCACTACTCTATAATTTCCGTTACAACACCCATGCCAATCTTCGCTTCCATCTTTTTAATCTCGAACCGTGTGCCGACTGCTAGTGCCATCGGTACATCAAGCGAAATTTGCACAGTTGCATGTTCACCCGGATTGACAATCGCAACCTCCGAAGAAAGGTGGAGATGACCTGTAACGTCAACTGTCCAGAGATGAATCTCCGGTTTATCGTTCCCAACAAGGGGGATATGTGTTCCGCATTCTTCTTGGGTCATCACGTAAACCGCTGCCTCAAACTCGGTATGAGACTTGATGCTCTTCGGTTGTGAAACGACCTGCCCCGGCGTAATCCACCCCATTTCCGCATCAACTCGGACCTCATCTTCCGTACTTTTACCCGCTTCGTCACGGTTCTCCCCAGCCGAGGGGGCAGCGTCAGCGTGTCGCAGACCGACGCAACGGGTCTTGATACGATCTCCTTTGCCAACAACGTCAACCGGATGCCCGACCGCAAGACCGCCCTGCGCTACCTCACCGTATAATGTTGAGGTGCCTTTGGGGTCGTCAATGACCTTGCGGATCGGCATCAACAACGGAAGTTCAAGTGGATTCAGCGGCTGAGGCATGCAACGATTCATCGCGAAGATGAGATCAACAATCGGTTTCCAGTGATCCGAATTGAGGTTTTGTCCCTTATAGTTACATGCCTTCTCTGCATCCCCAACGATGATGGGTGACTCCTCATCCGCATAGCCGCAATCCGTGAGTATCTCACGAATCTCCATCTCACAGATTTCGATTAATTCTGGATCCTTAACCTTCTCTGCCTTGTTCAGGAAAGTGACAACCGTGGGTACGCGAGCTTGACTCGCAAGCCGGATTTCAGCTTCGGCTTCTGTCGTTACGCCATCAACTGCACTCACCACCAAAATCGCCCCACGAATCTCCGGCGAACCACCGATTAACATCTTGACGTTATCCCCATGACTCAGTCCGTCAATATGTGTGTAATGCCTACCACTTGTTTCATAATCAACCGTTTTATAACTGACGTAAGTCTGTAGTCCTATTGAGTGATGCGTTGGTTGCTGCCCTTCAAAAGCATCCGCATCCATCTGTGTGGAGCCAATCCGTGAAACCACCTTGATTATTCCGGCAGCCAGCATCGTTTTGCCGTGTCCTACCCCGCCGAGTGTGCAGATTGTTAACCCTTGATGTCGGTATTGTCTTTTTTCATCCATCGCTTCCCTCTCTGACAGAAATATGGTAAGTAATGTGTCAAAAGCGATTGGGGGTTCAACCCCCATAAATCTGTGAACTCACTGCCCACCTACTCACTGCTCCAGATTGAAGATTGGATTAAAAGATGGCATTTCGTATTGTACCACAGAGGAGAGGGCAGAGTCCATCAAAAGAAAAATGGGGTGCAGCGGATCTTTAGGGAGGTTGCCCAGATTTGTGGTGGTCCACACGGTAGTATACACTTGGAGCCTGTCCTACCCGACACCGGCTAAAGCCTCAGCCTCCGGTGAGCTTTTGCCTCCGAACCTGATAAGGTCTGCCGTCACCCCGACTATGACAGGATTAATATAGATTCGACGAAAAAACTTGAGAACTCCTAGAGGGAATTTGTGTCTATATTATAGTATAGCTGTATTGCTGCCCGTAGGGCACACCGATCGGTGTGCCTTCATTGCACGTTCTATCCCCACCCGGTAGGCGGGGCATCTTGCCCCGCTGTTTGTAGTAGCGCGTTCATTGTGCGTTTTTATGCCAGTTGTCGTGGACATCTTTTATCCGTGTAATCCATTAATTCGTATTTATCTGTGATTAATAATATGGGAGAATTAAATGTCCCTACGCTCGTCCCTCATATAAATATTCTTACATTTAGTCTCAACCATTTTTTTAAGGAGTTAGGACATATTATGTCCATACTCCGTAAATTTGGCTGGCATTTTGAGGTTATTGATTGATTTATTTGATATAATAGAAGGGGTGTGCATAATGTTTCGCGGTGGAATATATTAGTGATTTTGTTTGATACTTTGTTTTGGTAGGAGCATTTAATTCTCCTGTAGGTTGAAAACTCTCGGAACGGAGAGGGATCTCCGAATATTGGATTATACACGACAAATTGAGAAAACACTGCTCGTAGCTCAGAAACTTTGATAGGTTATCTTAGGTGTCAAATACGGAAACTCGACCTACGGGCAATCTAGCAACTTAGGTTATCCAAGTTTGACATCATTAAAACTTCATGCGATAATAACCCGAGTTGCCACCTTGATTGGAAAGGAGTTGCCAACCCAAGCTGACCTGCATCAACCCCAAAGACTAAAAACCGCTTTGAAAACAGAGGAGGAAAGACAGATGCACCGGAGATACAATCTCGCACATTTGATTTTAGCTAGCGTTGTAGTCATGGGTCTATCACCGCTGATGGTAGACGTTGACGCACAGGCACAGATTGCCTTTGTGTCTGAGAGGGATTGGAACAAGGAAATCTACGTGATGGATGCCGATGGGAAAAATCAGCGCAGACTCACTAACACTGCCTTTGCTGAATGGGATCCCTCATGGTCCCCTGACGGCAAACGCATTGCCTTTACTTCTAGTGAGGCTAAGGACATTGAGCGTAAGCGGCCGCAAATCTACGTGATGGACGCGGATGGGAAGAATCGGCGAAGACTCTCTAACAAATTCATTAAAGATGCTGAATGGCATCCTTCATGGTCACTGGACGGCAAACGCATTGCCTATACTTCTAGTGGGGCTATGGACGTTGCGGGTGGACACTGGCGAATCTACGTGATAGACGCCGATGGGGGTAATAGACAAAGACTCTCTAACGATGCCGTTGATGATTCGTACCCCTCATGGTCACCCGATGGTAAACGCATTGCCTTTGTTTCCGTTAGGGCTGGGAGAGGGGGATATGATATCTACGTGATGGATGCCGATGGGAGTAATCAACGAAGACTCACTGAAAATCCCGGGCATGACTGGCAGCCCTCATGGTCGCCGGACGGTGAACGCATTACCTTTACTTCTGGTAGGGGTGAGAGATGGGATATCTACGTGATAGACGCCGATGGGAAGAATCCGCGAAGACTCACTAGACATCCCCTTGATGATACGGACCCCTCATGGTCGCCGGACGGTAAACGCATTGTCTTTGTTTCCACTAGGGATGGGAACAAGGAAATCTATGTGATGAACGCCGATGGCGCGCGGCAGGTGCGAAGACGCACTAAAGATGGCAGCGATGACACAGATCCTGCATGGTTTGACCCTGCTTTTGCAGTTGAAGTTGCTCCCTTTGCAGTTTCTCCTACAGGCAAAAAGTTCACGATGTGGGGTTGGCTCAAACAGGTTGACCGATAACTGCCATTATTGAGAAAACAGTGTTCGCTGAGATATGGGCGTGTATAAGGGTGTGTCATAAACGGCAAGGAAGGAACAGAAGCCTTCATGCGATAATAACCCGAGTTACCCCTTTAATTGTAAAGGGGCTGCCAACACAAGTTGACCTCTATCACCCCCAAAGGATAAGAAACCGATTTGAGAACAGAGGAGGAATAGCAGATGCAACGGAGATACAGTGTCGTCCGTTTGATTTTAGCTAGCGTTGTAGTCATGGGTCTATCACCGCTGATGGTAGACGTTGACGCACAGGTACAGATTGCCTTCGCGTCTGAGAGGGATGGGAACTTTGAAATCTACGTGATGGACGCCGATGGTAAGAATCTGCGTAGACTCACCACTAATGGCCATGATGACTGGGATCCCTCATGGTCTCCTGACGGTAAACGCATTGCCTTTACTTCTAGTGAAGCTAGGAACGTTGTGGGTGGGCGCCCGCAAATCTATGTGATGGAGGCCGATGGGAAGAATCAACAAAGACTCTCTAAAAATCCCTTTGCTGAATGGGAACCCTCATGGTCTCCTGACGGTAAATATATTGCCTTTACTTCTACTGCGGGTAGGAGCACCGCGGATGGGCACTGGCGAATCTACGTGATGGACACCGATGGGAAGAATTTGCGAAGACTCTCTAACGGTGCCGTTGATGATTGGTCTCCCTCATGGTCTCCTGACGGTAAACGCATTGCCTTTACTTCTCGTAGGGATGGGTTTGGGTTGGGTATCTATGTGATGGACGCCGATGGGAAGAATCAACAAAGACTCACTGAAAATCCCCATGATGATTGGTCTTCCTCATGGTCCCCTGACGGTGAACGGATTGCCTTCATGTCTGAGAGGGAGGGGCACTTGAAAAACTATGAAATCTACGTGATGGACGCCGATGGGGGTAATCAACGAAGACTCACCAATAGTCACCATTGGGAGTGGTATCCCTCATGGTCACCCGATGGTAAACGTATTGCCTTCTCGTCTAAAAAAGATGGGAACAGGGAAATCTACGTGATGAACGCCGATGGCGCGCGGCAGGTACGAAGACGCACTAAAAATGGCGGTGAGGACACAGATCCTGCATGGTTTGACCCTGCTTTTGCATTTGCAGTTTCTCCCGCAGGCAAAAAGTTCACGATGTGGGGCTGGCTCAAACAGGTTGACCGATAACTGCCATTATTGAGAAAACAGTGTTCGCTGAGATATGGGCGTGTATAAGGGTGTGTCATAAACGGCAAGGAAGGAACAGAAGCCTTCATGCGATAATAACCCGAGTTACCCCTTTAATTGTAAAGGGGCTGCCAACACCAGCTGACCTCTATCATCCCCAAAGGATAAACAAACCGATTTGAGAACGGAGGAGGAAAGACAGATGCAACGGAGATACAATCTCGCATATTTCATTTTAGCTAGCGTTGTAGTCTTAGGTCTAACGCCACTGGTGGTAAGTGCTGCCCCACAGGCACAGATTGCCTTCTCGTCTGATAGGGATGGGAACTGGGAAATCTACGTGATGGACGCCGATGGGAGTAATCAACGAAGACTTACCAATAATCGCCGTGATGACAGGTCTCCCTCATGGTCCCCTGACGGTAAACGCATTGCCTTTACTTCTTCTAGTAAGGTTATAGGCGTTCACGTTGTGGGCGTGCACCCGCCACCCGTTGTGGACGAGCCCCCGCAAATCTATGTGATGGACGCCGATGGGAAGAATCAACAAAAACTCACTAACACTGACTTTGCTGAATGGGAACCTTCATGGTCTCCTGACGGTAAACGCATTGCTTTTACTTCTAGTGGGGCTATGGACACTTGGGGATGGCACATCTACGTGGTGGACGCCGATGGGAAGAATCTGCGAAAACTCGACCCAAATAACAAGGGTGGCTGGTATCCCTCATGGTCTCCTGACGGTAAACGCATCGCCTTTGTTTCCACTAGGGATGGGTGGGGGAACAGTAATATCTACGTGATGGACGCCGATGGGAGTAATCAACAAAGACTCACTGACGGTCCCAATGGTGACAGGTATCCCTCATGGTCACCCGACGGCAAACGTATTGTCTTTGTTTCCACTAGAGATGGGAACCCTGAAATCTACGTGATGAACGCCGATGGGAGTAATCAGCGAAGACTCACTAGAACTCCCGCGCATGACTGGTATCCCTCATGGTCTCCTGACAGTAAAAGCATTGTCTTTGTTTCTCATAGGGATGGGAACTATGAAATCTACGAGATAAACGCCGATGGCGTGCGGCAGGTGCGAAGACTCACTAAAGATGGCAGTGATGACACAGATCCTGCATGGTTTGACCCTGCTTTTGCATTTGCAGTTTCTCCCGCAGGCAAAAAGTTCACGATGTGGGGCTGGCTCAAACAGGTCGGTCAATAACTGCCATTATTGAGAGAACAGTGCTTGTTGAGGTTGGGTCATCAACGCCAAGGAAAGGGTAGAAGACTTCATGTGATAATAAACCGAGTTGCCCCTTTAATTGGAAAGGGGTTGCTAACACAATCTGACCTCTATCACCCCCAACGGATAAACAAACCGATTTGAGAACGGAGGAGGCATAGCAGATGCACCGGAGATACAATCTCGCACATTTGATTTTAGCTGGCGTTGTAGTTTTGGGTCTAACACCGCTGATGGTAGACGTTGATGCACAGGCACAGATTACCTTCTCGTCTGAGAGGGATGGGAACTTTGAAATCTACGTGATGGACACCGACGGGAAGAATCAACGTAGACTCACCACTAATCGCCGTGATGACAGGTCTCCCTCATGGTCGCCCGACGGTAAACGTATTGCCTTTACTTCTAGTGGGACTATGGACGCTGCGGATGGACACTGGCGAATCTGCGTGATGGATGCCGATGGGGGTAATAGGCAAAGACTCTCTGACGATGTCGTTGGTGGCCGGGAACCCTCATGGTCGCCAGATGGTCAACGCATTGCCTTTGTTTCCTTTAGGGATGGGTTTGGGGAGGGCATCTACGTGGTGGGCGCCGATGGGCAAAATGAACAAAGACTCACTGACAACCTCTCTCATGAATGGTCTCCCTCATGGTCACCCGACGGTGAACGCATTGCCTTTGTTTCCCGTAGGGATGGAAACAGGGATATCTACGTGATGGACGCCGATGGTAAGAATCAGCGAAGACTCACTAGGAATCCCGCGCATGACTTGTATCCCTCATGGTCACCGGACGGTAAACGCATTGTCTTTGTGTCTGAGAGGGATGGAAACTATGAAATCTACGTGATAAACGCCGATGGCGCACGGCAGGTACGCAGACGCACCAAAAATGTCCATGGTGACACAGATCCTGCATGGTTTGACCCTGCTTTTGCATTTGCAGTTTCTCCCGCAGGCAAAAAGTTCACGATGTGGGGCTGGCTCAAACAGGTAGACCGATAACTGCCATTATTGAGAAAACAGCGTTTGCAGAGATGCCGGAGCGTATGGAGGTGGGTCATAAACGCCAAGGTAGGGGCGAAGCCTTCATGCGATAATAGACCAAGTTGCCACTTTAATTAGAAAGGGGTTGCCAACCCAAGCTGACCTCTATCACCCCCAACGGATAAACAACCGATTTGAGACCAGAGGAGGAAAGACAGATGCACCGGAAATACAATCTCGCACATTTAATTTTAGTGAACGTTATAGCCTTGGTTATAGTGCCGCTGATGGTAGACGTTGACGCACAGGCACAGATTGCCTTCGTGTCTGAGAGGGATGGGAACTATGAAATCTATGTGATGGAAGCTGATGGTAAGAATCAGCGAAAACTTACGATTAATATCGGGATTGACTGGCATCCCTCATGGTCCCCTGACGGTGACCGCATTGTCTTCAGTTCCAATAGGAATGGGAACTTTGAAATCTACGTGATGGATGCGGATGGTAAGAATCAACAGAACCTTACTGAAAATCTGGCGACTGACTTGTTTCCGTCATGGTCTCCCGACGGCGAACGCATTGTCTTCAGTTCCCGTAGGCATGGGCCCGACGAAATCTACGTGATGGACGCCGATGGGAGTAATCAACAAAGACTCACTGAAAATCTCGCGGATGACTGGTATCCCTCATGGTCCCCTGACGGTGACCGGATTGTCTTTGCTTCTAAGGCGGGTTGGGGGAAATGGGAAATCTACGTGATGGACGCGGATGGTAAGAATCAACAGAACCTTACTGAAACTGAAGATGGCCAGAATGACCGGGCTCCCTCATGGTCTCCTGACGGTGACCGGATTGCCTTCACGTCTGATAGGGATGGAAACGGTGAAATCTACGTGATGGACGCGGATGGTAAGAATCCGCGAAACCTCACCAATAATCGCCAGAATGACGATGCTCCCTCATGGTCTCCTGACGGTGACCGGATTGCCTTCACGTCTGATAGGCATGGGAACTATGAAATCTATGTAATGGATGCCGATGGGGGGAATCGACGAAGACTCACCAATAATCGCCAAGATGACTTTAGGCCTACATGGTTTGACCCTGCTTTTGCAGTTGAAGTTGCTCCTTTTGCAGTTGCACCCACAGATAAAAAACTTACGATGTGGGGCTGGCTCAAACAGGTTGCCCGATAACTGCCATTATTGAGAAAATAGCGTTTGTTGAGATGCCGGAGTGTGCGAGGATGGGTAATAAACAGCAATGAAGGGGCGAAGCCTTCATGCGATAATAAACCAAGTTGCCACTTTAATTAGAAAGGGGTTGCCAACCCAAGCTGACCTCTATCACCCCCAACGGATAAACAACCGATTTGAAAACAGAGGAGGAATAACAGATGCAACGGAGATGCAATCTCGCACATTTCATTTTGGCTGGTGCTGTAGTCTTGGGTCTAACACCGCTGATGGTATGCGCTGCCCCACAGGCGCAGATTGCCTTCGCGTCTGAGAGGGATGGGAACTGGGAAATCTACGTGATGGACACCGATGGTAAGAATCTGCGAAGACTCACTACTAATCGCCATGATGACTGGGAGCCTTCATGGTCGCCGGACGGTAAACGCATTGCCTTTACTTCTAGTGAGGCTAGGAACGTTTGGGACGGGCACCCGCAAGACGTTGCGGGCGGGCCCCCGCAAATCTATGTGATGGATGCCGATGGTAAGAATCTGCGAAGACTCTCTAACAATCACTTTGGTGAATGGGAGCCTTCATGGTCCCCTGACGGCAAACGTATTGCCTTTACTTCTAGGGTGGGTTGGGGGAACTGGTACATCTACGTGATGGACGCGGATGGTAAGAATCTGCGAAGACTCGGTCAACATGAGCAGGATGGCTGGTATCCCTCATGGTCTCCTGACGGCAAACGCATTGCCTTTATTTCTTGGAGGGATGAGAAAGGGTATGATATCTACGTGATGGATGCCGATGGGGGTAATCAGCAAAGGCTCACTGAAAATCCTGCGCATGACTTGTATCCCTCATGGTCTCCAGACGGTGAACGGATTGCCTTCGTGTCTGATAGGGATGAGAACAAAGATATCTACGTGATGGACGCCGATGGTAAGAATCAGCGAAGACTTACTAGGAATGCCGCTCCTGATACGGATCCCTCATGGTCGCCGGATGGTAAACGCATTGTCTTTGTTTCTCATAGGGATGGGAACAAGGAAATCTACGTGATGAACGCCGATGGCGCGCGGCAGGCACGAAGACGCACTAGGGATGGCAGTGGTGACACAGATCCTGCATGGTTTGACCCTGCTTTTGCAGTTGAGGTTGTTCCCTTTGCAGTAGCTCCCGCAGAAAAGAAACTCACGATGTGGGGTTGGATCAAACAGGTCGCCCGATAACTGCCATTATTGAGAAAACAGCGTTTGTTGAGATGCCGGGGCGTACGGGGGAAGATCATAAACGCCAAGGAAGAGGCGAAGCCTTCATGCGATAATAACCCGGGTTGCCACCTTGATTGGCAAGGGATTGCCAACCCAAGTTGACCTCTATCACCCCAAAGGATAAACAACCGCTTTGAAAACAGAGGAGGAAAGACAGATGAAACGGAGATACACTCTAGCCCATTTGATTTTAGCGAATGTTATAGTCTTGGGTCTGACACCGTTGATGGTAGACGCTGACCCACAAGCACAGATTGCCTTCTCGTCTGAGAGAGATGGGGACTTTGAAATCTACGTGATGGACGCCGATGGTAAGAATCAACGAAGACTCACCAATAATCGCCATGATGACTGGGATCCCTCATGGTCTCCTGACGGTAAACGCATTGCCTTTACTGCTAGTGAGGCTAGGAAAGCTGTGGAGGAGCGTCCGCATATCTATGTGATGGACGCCGATGGTAAGAATCGGCGAAGACTCACTAACAATCCCTTTGCTGAATGGCATCCTTCATGGTCTCCAGACGGTAAACGCATTGCCTTTACTTCTGATGTGGATTGGCACCAGCATGTCTACTTGATGGACGCGAATGGTAAGAACCTGCGAAGACTCGGCCAACATGAGCAGGGTGGCTCGTACCCTTCATGGTCTCCAGACGGTCAACGCATTGTCTTTGTTTCTCATAGGGATGGGAACTATGAAATCTACGTGATGAACGCCGATGGCGCACGACAGGTACGAAGACGCACTAAAGATGGCCGTGATGACACAGATCCTGCATGGTTTGACCCTGCTTTTGTCCCTGTTTTTGCAGTTTCTCCCGCAGGCAAAAAATTCACGATGTGGGGCTGGTTCAAACAGATTGACCGATAACAGTCGCTATCACTAAAACTGCCCAGTATTAAAAAAAACTTGACCGGTACGCCAGACTCAGTTACTATCAGATGTAATTTAAGTCCATAAAAGCATCTGTGTTTACTCGCTATCTCGCCTTGCCAAGATTTGCCTTGATACAACATAAATCATAGCTTTGTTGTCGCATACAGCTCAACGTTTTAATTCGTCAACACGCCCTAGGAGATTGATTATGCCAACGGATCGAAATCTTATTCATCAAACGCTCAAAGGCAATCCGCGGTCTTTCGACGCCCTAGTCCAGAAATACCAGTCGGTGGTCTATGCCCGGGCACGGCTTATCGTACGGAATCCGCAGGATGCCGAAGATTTAACGCAAGAAGTCTTTATCAAAGCGTATCAAAATCTCCCAAAACTGCGCGATGCTAGTCGGTTTGCCGGTTGGCTGTCGCGAATTGTGAAGAATGTCTGCGTGACATGGATCCACCAGCAAAAGGAAATATCAAAATCTTGCCCGATGGACGGGGCTCCAATTTTAAGTCTACCTTCTGCTGAGGCGACGCCAGAACAATTCCTGATGAAAAAAGAACTAAACCAGACAATCTTGAAGGCAATTAATTCACTGTCTGCTGTGGATGGAGCGGTCGCGCACGATTTCTACATTGACCACCTCAGCTATGATGAAATCTCAGAGGAACGCGGTCTGTCGCATCGTGCCATCGCTAGCCGACTGCATCGCGCCAAACAACGTATTGCCAAGAAAGTCAAGCGTTCTTTCAGCGCGTTTGGTGTATTCTGGAAGGATTGGGGAACATCCATACTAAAGGGGATGAAAATTATGTCAACCCTTTCGCGTGCTTGGTCTATCTCTTTCGCAATCCACCTCGGTCTTGCTAGTATCATTGGAGGGTATCTGGTAACGCAAAACCAAGCATTCAAGGATTTGACAGGCGTTGAAATCTCTCAAACAGCGAGTACGTTGTCCAAACCGCAAGTTCGGAAACCCGTCATCAAACCCGTTCAAAAGCCAGAGGCACCCATCGAAAACACGATCATCGTTGCACCGGTTAAAGTCCAACAAAGAGTGATGAATATGGGTATTGTTGGGACAGGCGCTGTCCAACCGCAGACCGTCTCTGCGTTCTCAAATCAAGCCTTGAAACTTAATGCCCCCATCACCCCAAATGTACCGAACGTGGTCAACCTCAATGCCTCTATGCCTCAGGGCGTAACACATACAGACGCTCCCGCTTCTAATGCACCCGATGTGCTAGCATTGTCTTTGCCTGTCGTCACAAGCACAGGTAAAAATGGTGAGCGCATGAGACGTGGTACTGGTTCTGGCAGTATTGGCACAGAAAATGGTCGCGGTGTTGAGCGCGGTGATTTCGGTTTGGGAAGCGGTGTAAATCAGGTCCGTACAAGAGGTCATGTTGGTATAGGTTCACTGGTCGGCACCGAAGGGGCGACTAACATTGATGACACGCTTTCCGATGTCACCGAGAATATGATATTAGGGGGCGGGGTGCCTGAACTTCCGTCTGGAAGCCCCGGTGCTATTGTTGTGGGTCGTGGTCGAGATATGATGGGTCGCTTAAATCTTGCCCGCTTTGAAAATCCGCTTCACCCTCTTGGAGTTGTATGTGGCAGTGGAGTCGGATATTTTCGATTTGGGGCAGGTTTGTCCTATTTAGTGCAATCACTGAATCAAAAAACTAAAATCAAGACACAACTGGTTGAGGCAGTCCAACTCAAGGATGCCGCACTTTTCCAGACACCTATTCTTTTTATGGAACCCATGCCTGGCGGTTCAAAGATAAATTCAGAACATGGGAAGAGCGAGTTCTACTCCTACAGCAATCCAATCTGGAATCCGGCGCGTAGTAAGTACACGGATGCTGAAGTCCAAAGGCTGCGGGAGTATGTCATTAATCGTGGTGGATTCGTCTATATAGCGACGCATGGAAATACAGATAATGCGATGAAAGGGACAAGAAAGGTGTTACGGGACCTGCTGCCAGAGCATCATCTCGGCTTTGTTCCGAATGATCACCCGATTCACAACAGCTATTACTCGCTAAACGGTCCTTTGCGTTTTCCCTTGCGCAAAGTCGGATTCGGAGTTATCGGCCCTCTTCACTTTGGTCCCTATTCCGAGCTACAAGGTATCACTATTGATGGACGGCTCGCTGTCTTAGTAGATACCGAGCAGATGATGCATGTGATCGATGGCAAAGTTCAGAAACCGTTTAGCGGCCAGTTTCATAATCAGAATCATATTTTAGATGAGTTTGCGCCCCACGCAGCGCGGCACCTAATCAATGTTGTCATTTATGCCATCACACATGGGAATATTTCAGATTACTCCGGTTATGTACCAGAAGATAAGCGAGAGCAGCAAAGAATTCCAACCCGTGCGCCACAAGTCGCAACAATTGGAGCGGTTGAGTAACATCCCTGAAAGATGTGTAGATGGTAACCTAGTGCTGTGTCAGATAAATTATGCTGATGTATTAGGATAAAATCGGTGGAACTTCTACCGTGCCTGATTGAGAGTAAACTGCCAGTTGACGCTCGCTTTTTTTCGATTCCGTGCTTCAGCCCAAGCCTTGATTTCTTGGTCCAGCTCCGAAAGTTCCCCGATACGGCGAGACAAACACTGTTTTGAAAGCACAGACAGTTCAATCTCGACCATGTTCAGGTCCCTTTTTTCGGGTGTGAACGGTGATTGATTCAATTTAGCTCTCATGTGTTGTTCCAGCATTCACAGAACTGTGGATTTACGAGTAATGTCTCCCTAGACAAACCGAATCGGGCTTAGCATGTGGAAGTATGTCAAAAGCCAATTTTTCGCTTAAGGAGGTTACCCCCATGAAGTCTCATCACAAGTACCGCTTCTGGCTCGTCTCTCTAGTAGTACATCTATGCCTCGCGATGGTCTTCAGCTTTATGATCATCAATCAAACAACTCTGAGCGATGTTGATGCTTTAGAAGTGAGCATTCTCGAAGTTAAACCGGTGCCGCCTGTGAAGAAAACACCACGTATAGAGGCACCTATCGTCACGCCGCCACCGACGCCTAAGTTTCAAATTGAACCTCAGTCAACGTCAGCGCAGACCCGAATGCTCACAACCCGTCAGGTGAGATCTACCACCGTATCTGTACCGAAAGCCGCAGCAGTGGCAGCCCCAGTTTCTCAATCTTCGGCACAATCTGCACGTACCGAAATTTCTGTCCAAGGAGCATCTCGCGTCAATGACCGTCCTGCCCAACTTGCGACAGCTGTCGATCTTCCTGTCCAGTCAGATGCCCCGTTAGCCTCAGGGTTGAGCGGAGGTAGCTCACTCTCTGGCTCTGGCAGTATTAGCGAAGGTAGCGGCGTTGGACGGGGTGCCTTCGGTTTGGGCGACGGGGTTAACCAAACCCGTACAAGAGGTCGTGTTGGGATAGGTTCACTGGTCGGTGCCGAAGGGGCATCCAACATTGAGGACACACTTGCTAACGTCACCAACAAGATCACGCTAGGGGGTGGTGTGGCAGAACTCCCCTCTGGCAGTCCCGGTGCTATAGTTGTGGGCCGTGGGCGAGATATTATGGGCCGCTTAAACCTAGCCCGTTTTGAAGATCCGGTTCACCCAAGCGCAGATATATGAGGCAACGGTATCGGAAATTTCCGATTTGGGGCAGGTCTGTCCTATTTAGTGCAATCACTGAACCAAAATACTAAAATTAAGACCCAACTTGTCGAAGCAGTCCACATGAAGGATGCTGCGTTCTTTCAGACACCGATTCTTTTTATGGAACCGGTACCTGGGGGCTCAAAGCTAAGTCCGGAACACAGGACGAGGGTGTTCAATTCCCATACCAATCCGATTTGGAATACTGCGCGGCCGGGTGGATTGAGTAAATACACCGATGCTGAAGTCCAAAGATTGCGAGAGTATGTGATCAATCAGGGCGGCTTCCTCTATATAGCAACGCATGGCAATACAGATAACGCAATGAACGGGACAAGAAAGGTGTTGCGGGATCTCCTACCGGAGCATCACCTCGGCTTTGTTCCCAATGATCACCCAATTTACAACACCTATTACTCGCTAAATGGTCCCTTGCGTTTTCCCTTGCGCAAGGTTGGGGCTTTCGGACAAACTATTCCACTCCACTTTGGTCCTTACTCCGAATTACAAGGTATCACGATTGATGGACGGCTCGCTGTCTTAGTTGATACCGAGCAGATGATGCATGTGATCGATGGCAAAGTTCAGAAACCCTTCTACGGCAAGTTTCAAAATCAGAATCAGATTTTAGAGGAGTTTGCCCCTCACGCGGCGCGACACCTGATTAACATCGTCGTCTACGCTATCACACATGGGAATATTTCGGATTATAGTAACTACGTTCCCGAAACAGTTTTGGAAGATTCTGGTGATAAAGGTCCTCGGAAGAAAGCCCCAATTGTCACACAGAAATTGTAAATTTCTGATGAAACATCAAATAAGAGCAGGGAAAATTGGAAGAATTACACGATTTGTCAGCAGGCAAATATTGAAAGGAGGAAGTGGTATGTTTATCTATTAGTGCTGGATAAACATACCACGAATTGTTATGGTGAATATAATCCGTTACTCCTATCTCGGTCTTTTTGCTCTAGGTCTGTTCGCATTTTTTATAGGCTGTGGTGATGACGAGGAGGTTGTTGATAATATAGGTCCCACGGTTGTGGCAACCCCGGAGGGTGTGGTCAAAGGAACGATTGTAGATCTGGTCACAGAGGAGGGAATTGCAGGTATCCAAGTGACATTGGTCACGACGAAAAAACTCCTAGGCGGCGACTTTGAACAGGAAAATATCGCGTCCATAACCACTGACTCTAGTGGTAACTTCATATTTGACGAGCTCAAAAGCGGCGACTATATTCTAAAGATTAATGCGCCTGGTTACCTAGACCAACAAGTGACGGTACAAGTGACTCGGAAAGAGTCTCCAACCGTTAATTTTCGTCTTGAACCCGGTGTTAGGTTTAGAGGTAAGGTGATTTCTGACGCTGGCAATCCTGTGAAGGATGTTCTAATCTCTTTGGGAGGACGTGCGGCAGTGACGAAGGGTGGTGGTCAATATGAGATTTCGCCGGTCTCTAAAGGACAGTACCAATTGACAGCAGAAAAGCCGGGGTATCACACAACACACATACCGGGTATAACTATCGGTGATAGTGACATCTCGCAAAAGGTTTCTATTCGACGCAAAGTAACGGGTCAGATTGTTTTCGTGCGTGGAAATGTTGTTGGCAAGGACTTTTTTGGGATTTCAGTTATCAACGCGGACCGTACAGGCGAAAAACCATTGACACATCTCTTCGATGTCCACCCCTCCTGGTCCCCTAATGGTAATGAAATAGCTTTCAGTCGCTCAGAAAACAACCGTCCCCTGCAAATCTATATTATGGACAGCCGTGGTGGCAACGCCAGACCTATCAGCGGGGATAACTTCAACGATCGGCATCCGGCTTGGTCGCCTGACGGTCGTCGCATCGCTTTTGTTCACGCGCGAGCGTTGGGTCAACCAGCAGTTTACAGCATGAATGCGAACGGAGAAGATCGAGTTCGCCTTTCCGACTGCCACGCGGATTCTAGACCTGCATGGTCGCCTGACGGTACTCAGATAGTCTATAACCATGCACTGAAGCAAGGGATTCGGAATCTTTTTGTGGTAGACATTGAGACATTTCTCGCGGCCCAAGAGGCACCCCCTATCAAAGCAGAGGTGATACCGGAACCAGACCCTGAACCGGAACAGGAGCCGGAACCGGAACCAGACCCTGAACCAGAGATAGCACAAAAGCCGGAACCGGAGAAAGACCCACATCAAACACCAGATGAGGAGGAAGAGAAAAAGGAGAGGAAGGACGATCCACCTCAAGCACCGAGTGCCGATCCACCATCAATCGAAGAAGGTATTCAACGTTTGACAATTAATGAACACTTCGATATCCACCCGGATTGGAGTCCGGATGGCTCGAAATTGGTCTTTACTAGGGAAAGTGCTCCCCTTAATGCTAGTGTGTATGTCCTGGATCTGTTTTCGCGGGTTCAAACCCGATTGGCTGCCGAGGGCGGTTACAACGGCTATCCGTGTTGGTCTGCTGATGGAACGAAGATTATCTTCAGTAGTAACCGCAACGGTAGTTTGGGTATCTGGATGATGGATGCGGACGGTAGCAATACAGTTCTTATTTTCGATGAATTGGGACAGGATGATATTATCAGCCAGCAAGCATGGCGCGAGTAATGTACCCTCCCATATCTCAAAAAACAACATTAGATTTCAAACCCAAGCGTCGCTAAACAGTGGTGCTTTTTGGGTTTTATGACAATCCGATCAACAGACTCATAGTACTTGGCTAAAGCGTCATTCAACTGTGTTGCCCTACAGTGCTTGATATATTGAACCAAGATGATAGTGTAACGCAAGTTGCCAGTAATAAACATATTGCTTTGAATCCCGATCTTATCGGGACGGGGCGGTATGTGTATAGCAATACCGAATCACCGTATCCCAAAGCCCTAGCGGGGCGACAGGTGTATAGAATACGTGAAGCGTTATGAGTAAACGATCAGAGAATTGGAATCGCGATTTGGAAGGTACGCTCTCCTACTGTATGTTTTGTGTAGGAGGGACTTCCGATCCCTGACTATTGCGTCGGTTTCTGACAAGATTGTTTTGAGCCAGCGACAACATTCTATAGACATACCCCTGTTAATCAGGCACGCCCGTCTGCATCTCTATTATCTATCACATCTCAAGTTTCACCGAAGCACGTTGATTCACAATCCGATCTCGTAATCCTGCAACGAGGTGCTGTGGATGGGTCTGTTGCTTACGATTTCTACATTGACCACCTCAGCTATGATGAAATCTCAGAGAAACACGGGTTGTCGCATCGTGCCATCGCTAGCCGACTGCATCGCGCGAAACAACGCATCGCCGAGAAGTCCAAGCTTTCTCTCAGCACATTTAGTGTTTTCTGGAAGCGTTGGGAGATACCCATACTAAGGGGGATGAAGGTTATGTCAACAGTTTCGCGTTCTTGGTTTATCTCTTTCGCAGTCCATCTGTGTCTTGCTGGTATCATTGGAGGGTATCTGGTAACACGAAGCCAATCATTTAAGGATTTGATGGGCGTTGAAATCTTTCAACCAGCGAATAAGCCGCCGAGACCGCAAGTTCGGAAACCCGTCATCAAACCCGTTCCCAAGCCGGAGGCACCAATCGAAAACGCAGTCATGGTTGAACCAGTTAAAACCCAATCGAGAACGACAAATGCGGCTGTTGTTCGTACAGCCACTGTCCCACCGCGGACCGTCTCCGCGTTCTCAAATCAAACCTTGAAACTTAATGCCCCTGTCAACCCCAATGTGCCGAAAGTGGTCAACCCCCATGCCCCTATGCCTCAAGTCGTAACACATGCAGATGCCCCCGTTTCTGATGCGCCTGATGCTCTGGCATTGTCTTCACCCGTTGTCACAGGCACAGGTAAAAACGATGAGCGCATGGGGCGTGGGATTGGAGGTAGTGGTCGTGGGGTTTCTGGGAGGACTGTGCAGGTCAGGATCGCTGATGTGTTCAAGTTGCCGTTGGAGCTTGCGATGGTCGAGGAGGTTGGAGCCGTTCGGGATGCCTCGGACGGGGTGGTTGGTAGCATTGTACTTGGTAATCTTGAAGTGCCACCCCTACCTCGCGGTGAGCCGGGAGGCCGTACTGAAGTTGACTGACGCCAATGTGATGAAATCGCCGATTCTCGTCATGACTGGACACAATCCCGCCCTTATTAAAGCAAAAGCTGTAAGAGCATTGGACACCGGGCGAATGCTTCGCAGTATTAAGAGTAGTCAATTCTCTCAATCAGAAGCGGTCTCATTGCGGCGATATCTGGTCGAAAAAGAAGGGTTCCTCATTTTTGATGACTGTGGTTCCCATGCTGCTGCTCAATCAATGACCCGTCTGTTTCTGACTAATATGCGGCACATCATGCCAGAATACCATGTGGGACGCATTCCCAACAGCCATGAAATTTATCACAACTTCTATCAAATGGGTGGACCACCCACTGGCTTTGATATTTACCATCCCGGGAGGACAATTGGCTTTTTTTTAACGGGTGGACGCCCTGCTTATAATCTATCACGGAATTTTCTTGAAGGCATTTTTATTCGTGACAAACTTTCTGTGCTGGTCATTCGTCGAGACTATATGTGTGCGATGGAGTCAATCAGTCTGCCAAGCCGTGCTGTGCACTATTCGCCCGGCGTTTATCGTTTTATGACCAACGTTGCTATCTATGCACTAACACACGGTAAAATTTCTGATTACTCCGGTTATGTGCCAGAAGATAAGCGAGAGCAGCAAAGAATTCCAACCCGTGCACCGCAAGCCGCAACAATTGGAGCGGTTGAATAGCATCTGTTGATCAATCGTGCACGCCTGCATTTCTATTGCCCATCACATCTCAAGTTTCACCGAAACACGTTGATTCACAATTCGGTCCCGTAGACCCGCAACGAGGGTCTGCAATGCCACAGGATTCTCATCTAGGAAGGGAACAACGAGATCGGCATACTTTTTACACGACTCAGTGTAGGCCGGAAAATTGGGGATGACATCCCGACGATACCACGCAACCGCTCCCTCAAGGTCACCGCCGCGTTGTGCGACATCCCGCAACAGACGACGCAGCACCCGCTCATGGGGTTCAACATCAACGAAGAGTTTGACATCCATCAGATCTCTGAGTGCTGCATCCCACAAGATGAGATGTCCTTCGACGATGATTAGATCGCTCGATTGAATCGTGGCGGGCGTATCACCGCGTGCAAACGCCCGCGTCCCTTCAGGCGGTGTTTCAATTGATTGACGTGCGATGAGCTGACGGATATGTCCAAGCAAGGCGTCCCACTGAACCGCATCCGGGTGGTTCGCGGTGATGACCTTCTCCCGCTCCTCCGGCGGGTATTCTGACCAATTCCTGAAGTAATAATCTTGGTGAAGAATCACCGGTGAGAATTCTTTGAGCCTCTCTGCCAGCGCTATCGCTAATGTTGTTTTCCCTGATGCTGAACCGCCCGATATTCCAACTGTCACTGGTTTGAAGTTTTGGGGCATGCACAACTCCTTACCGCCAATCAAGCACGGTTGTCTCGCAACTTATCACGGATTATACTCCCAATTCGCTTTTCGAGTTCCGTATTTTGTTCCATTAATGACAGTCTGATGGCATTTGAGGCAGGCATTGTAGGATTTGACACCATGACTCTCGTGGGCAAACTTGATCTCAGGATTATTGTGAACATGGCAGGTGAGGCAGGTGTAAGCCTCGTACGCAGCATCTGCATGGACACTTAGGCGATCACCCACTTTCTTGACCGTATATTCCTCCCCGTTTTTTTCATCGGTAACAAGCCAATGATTATTTCCCTTTTCCGTCGAAATCGTTGTCTGTTGAGAGAGGGACGTTCCGTGCAGATTAAACTCCCACTGCAAGTCCTCTGAGACAACCCCTCCGGTATCTAAATCAATCTGGAAGCGTGAATCGGTGGTAAACAACAGTGCCTCCGACGTATGGCATTTCACACATGGGACGTCGTGAACCTCTGTCAAAGGGAAGAACTCCTCGTGATCCAATTTTTCTCTGCCGTGCAGAACAACGGTAAGCAGCAAAATTGGTGCGAGGGCAAGGTGGCAGCGGAGGAGGATGCGTCGTGTGCGCTGTGCAGTGAAGCTGACGGCAACGCCGGTGCCAAGGTTGAGCAGTGCCAGCGTAAATGCCATCCATGAATGCCAAGCTAGCGGTTGAGCTGCTGAGTGGATGAGAACAAGAGACAACCCTAACGATGCGAGCCTTTGATGATATTTAAGCCAGATCTGCCGGCTTCCCCATCGGATTAACCGTGTCCGCAGAATGTAGCCACTTGCGATGAAAATGATGATAGCACCGATGATACTGAGCGTATGCCGTGCTTCACCGAAACTCGATCTGAGGATGAAGAAGATAGATATAAGAATCGCCCCAACAACACCTTGAGCGATCTGAATGAATGGATTCATAGCGGGGAAAGTAATAAGAAGGCCAGGTCAGATGATGGAAATGTAGTTTCAACGGAAGCATTCCAGTTGGTAGGCGAGGCGAGTGCCAGTCGAACCTCGAAACGAATTAAAAATACTCAGGAAAACCACAATTCTCAAAACTGACCCGGCTATTGATTTTTGGAGGCAAATGTGATTACGTAATTCGCAATCTTTGTGCCAACACTGACATCTCGCTAGAGCCTGAAATAATTAGAACACAGCTTCATTAAAATGTCAAGTGTTGTGCAAATATTAAACAGAGGTGTTCAGATTTTGAACAACTTTAACCCGCTTTTACTTGACGGTGACATACCGTGCTTGCCCCTCATGTTTTACGAGTAGCAAGATTTTGGCTTCACCCTCTACCTTTTCCACCGCCGATTTGAACTCTGCTGTGTTGTGAATAGGCTGGTTCTCGACCTCAAGGATCAAGTCTCCTTTGCGGAGTCCTGCTTTGGCAGCCACACTGCCCGGCGCAACACCGGCAATTAACACCCCTTCGTCGGAAGGGTGTCCGAGTTTTTCAGCCAGATCGGCTGTCAGGTTCTGAACAGAGAGCCCTTTCCAAAGATCCACATATCCCTCAGAATCTTTGCCATGTTGAACAATCCGTGCGGAACGTTGGCTAAGTGCCACGGAGATGTCTTGCGTTTGACCATCCCGCAGAACGGAAATCGAGACAGTGGTTGTCGGCTTATACATGGCAACTGTAGCGCGGAGGTGATTCACATTCTTAATCACTTCGTCGTTAATAGCAACGATTACATCACCTTTTTGTAAGCCAAATTCTTCGGCAGGTGTGTCATTGAGGACATCGTTGATTAATGCACCCATCGGTCTGTCCAAACCCAGTTTCTCAGCCAGATCTGGATCAACCTCCTGAATTGAAACACCAAGCCAACCGCGTGCAACTTTTCCGTGTTCGATTAACTCCGTAGCAACCTGTCTGACTGTGTCGATCGGAATGGCAAACGCGCTATTTGATGGGCTGCCAACACTCATGCCGATGATCTCGCCTTTTACGTTGACAATTGCACTGCCGCCTGAACCGGGACGCAGATTCGCGTCAATCGCGAGCCAGTTTTCATAATCGACGATACTCGGGTTGCGTCCAACACCGCTAATCATTCCCAAGGAAATCGCCGGTTCCTGATCAGCAGTATGCCCGAGGGCAACCATCAATTCACCGATGGCGATGTCGGTCGAGTCACCGAATTTCACCGTTGGAAACTCGCCGGTATCGATTTTAAGCACGGCAATCCCCGTGCCTTTGTCAGACGCGACCACTTCAGCGTCAAGGTGTGTGCTGTCCTGAAGCGTGATAGTAATCTTCTCACTATCATTGGCCAATTCGATAACGGTGGCAATATGTCCCTGTTCATCAAGCAAGATGCCAGATCCGAAATTGATTTCAGATCGAATCTCGTTCGGGAGTATATCTTCAGGTATCACATTACGCCCCCGCTCTCGTCTTTCCCGATACGGGTCAGGAGAGAAAAAATAATCTTCCGACTTTTCATCTTGATTCGGGTTTTGGTGAAACCAACGACGAAATTCCTCCGGACCGAACCGTTCCCACCCTTCAGATCCGCCTCGACCTTCAAAGCGGAAGGACCTCTCTCTGTCTCCGCCTGACCGCTCAATTTCAATTCCAACGACTACTTCTCCAACTTCCTGTGCGAGCACGGCAAAACTTTTGCTGAGTGCTTGTAATGTCTGTCGCTCATCTGCCGCCGATGCAGCATGTTGGAGTATGCCAAAGGCGAGTACGCAGATAAGAACGATGCTGCGTGTTTGGGGTACATTAACTTTCATGTTTTTAACCTCCCTTATGGTTTGAACGATAACACACTGTGTGTATAGGTAAGTTTCATCAAAAATTAATGTACCGTTCAGATCATGTTGGAAACTAGGGGGATAATAGGGTATACTTTTATATGCAGTTTGATGAACACATCGCTGAAGTGTCTGTATGTTGCTTTTACCTGTTTGGCTACTAAAACTAAAGGGAGGATTTACTATGTGTTACAAGAAAGATTCTCGAAAGCAATGGATTCTCGCCGTAATGTTTATTGTAGCGAGTCTCCTTATCCTACCAAGTTTGACTCAAGCACAGAAAATATTGTTTGAAGATACTTTTGAGAAGAAAGACAAGTTAGATGGTAAGGGGAAATGGCACACAGTCTCCGGCTCATGGGTAATTGAAAAGGGCCGGTTAGTACAGAACCAACGAAATGGCAAGAACCTCATCTTGGCATCCGATGGTCATTGGGATGAAGAATGGAATGACTATTGGTTCTATTCAACGGTCAAGTTCGCAGCCGGCGAGAGTCCGCTCATCATCTGGCGATTTCACAGTGATGAAGGTGCTGGTTTTGGTGATAAAAATGCTTTGCCACCTCGGATGCAAAAGAGCTTGAGCCGTCATGTTATTTATTGGGCACTGAACAGGGAAGGAAAGAGATCTGTCGTGCATCGAGTTATAAAGCATGTTTCACAAGAATTTGCCAAAACTGAAACGAAAACGAAGCTCGATAAAGGTACAACCTACTGGATCAAGATCGAAAATCATCCGAAAGGCTATCGTTTATTTCTCACAGATAATGGTGCAGCAGCAGTTTTAGGGAATTACGGCCCGGCCCTCGCTGACGTAAAGGATGTCAACATAAGTGGGAGGGGACGCATCGGTTTTGGAACTCAAGAGGCGACAATCGAAGTAGACGATGTGTTTGTTACTGAACCTGGACAGAATCCTTTCGCCGTGGACGTGCAAGGCAAGTTGGCAACCACTTGGGGCCAACTAAAATCAAGGGTAATCCAGTAGGATTACGAAAGGGATAGAACCAATGAAGGTTGTGGTATTTGGTGCAGCCGGCTGGACAGGCAGAGCTGTACTTGCCAATTTGGAAGGCAAACATCAGGTTCGCGCCTTTGATCGGGGACCCGAGGGATGGGGTGAGTGGAAGGATATTGATGGTGAATGGCAGGACGGAGAAATTATCCACGGGGATATTGCGGACTTCTCCGCCGTTCACAACGCCACGGAAGGAATGGACGCGGTTATTCATCTCGCGGTCTATTTCGGGGGATACGGCGTAGACGATCCGCAGCCGTTCTTGGTCAATTTGAAGGGTTTGTGGAATGTGCTGGAAGCCGCACAGCAACGCGGTATCAAGCGGGTGGTGCACATCGGTTCATGCCAGACGGTACACCCCAACGGGATATTTTTCACGTCGGATGTCAGAAGACCCGATGGGAGTCAGTACGCGGTTTGTAAGCGTTTGCAGGAAGAGATGTGCCGGCAGTTTTATGATGCGCACGGGTCGCGTATTATTGTCCTGCGTCCGGATTATATTGTGGATAGTCGATTGGGCGTTGGAAGGCATCGGGAAAAACTAGGTTCCGAGGGCACGCCTGTGCGAAATGGATGCGTGTGCCGGCACGATCTGGCGGAGGCGTGTCGCCTGGGGATAGAATCAGAGACAATCGACTTCGATATCTTTCATATCGTGGGCACCCCCGAAGCCGATAAGACCTGTAACGTCGAGCGTTCACGTAGCGTGCTAGGATTGGAATACAGAGGAGATTTGGAGCAGTATCGGTGATGAGGGTGTTATTTTTGATTTCTCTGCGGCGAGGGTTTTCAACGTGGATGCGACTCAGATTTGTAGCCCAACCCCCAGACTCGGAGAAGAGTACGGCACCCCTGTTCAAATATTCCTGTAAAATCTACCATTTGAAAACTAGACAGTGTCCAAGAAAATTGTTCCTAGTTACACGGTTCGTAGAGGATGGGTACAATTTTGTTTACAAAACGATTCTGCTGGAGTGCAAACAAGAATTCTCTCTTCACCCAGATGGATTCCACTGACCGCGGGGACAGTGCCAGAACGAACCAATCGCATCGACCCAGCGCGGCACCGATTTCATCATGCCACTGTTGTGCTGCAAGGATGTTTGTCCGACTGTACCAGACCGGAATTCCATGGTAACGCATCATTTCTGCTAAATCTGTCGCGAACTCCCGGTCTTGATCTGAATGAGATAAGAAAACTTCTGTGGGCAACATAGTTTGATGGGAATACAAATTTATGATAGAAGAGGTGTTTAGGCAGCTTCCAGCAGAACTTGAGCAATCTGTCGGATACCTTCCTCTTCCTTATCATATTCGGCGAGCTTTATCATCTGAAAATGCCAAAGAATCCATGGAATGTCTTCTTGTGAAAAATCTGCTGGATCACCAACGAGGACAGGAATTAAGCGTTTGCTGTAGCGTTCTTCACCAAGGGCATACTCAATTTCATGGCGTACCCACCTTGAGCGAGTTGCTTCCGGTGTCAATAGAACAGCCATTGCCTCAGATTCTTTTAACGCCTGAGCGACCTGTTCTGCCCAATTATCTCCGGGCAGAATCTCGCGTGTGTCATCCCAAACCTCCAGCCCGGCTTCCTTCAGAATCGCCACAATCTTTTGTACAAGTGCTTCGTCGCTGTGAGCGTAGCTAATGAAGACTTTCATCATTTGATCCTCCTTTCGCAAATTCTTCCAGATCATAGTCTATCGCAAGCACATGGGTGAAAAGACTAGTAAAGCAAATAATAACATATTGAGTCGGAATTTGACAGAAAAATTCTAAGAGATGTTATCAGCTTTGATGATGAATGACACTCTCTTTTTGCTTGATTTGGTTTGGAGATTGGTGTAATATCTCCACACATAGAAACTGAGTTGTGGAGAATATCCATGAAGCGATAAGATATAAACATACACAAAGGTAAACGATTATGGCGGAAATAATGTGGATGGTTCGTGCTGGAGAGAGCAGCTACCTCATTGAAGAATTTGTTGCCCGTGGATTGATCGCCATTGGCTGGCATGAACTCGGTGATTTAAGTACGGTAACTTCTCAAGAAGAAATCGGAGAACGGTATAATCGTGCATATCCTGACGAAGGACCGGCTAGAGCGGCACTTGCCGTGTCCATGATTGTCGGATTGGTGTCGTATCTCCGCATCATAAAACCTCCCAGCATTATCTCATAAGTTGAGATGAACTAACAGTTCAAATCAAAGTGAATCGAGAAATCCCGATGAGTACATACAAAATAGGTTCGTCTGAAATGTTTGCGGACCGTATAACAATAGACCCTGAAATCTGTCATGGCAAGCCGTGCATACGTGGATTGCGCTATCCTGTTGAATTGATACTAGAGTTGTTGAGTGCAGAAATGACTATCGACGAAATTTTGGCAGACTATGACGACTTAGAACGTAACGACATCTTGGCGGCTTTGGCGTTTGCAGCGCGACTGACTCAGGTTCAACGAATGCAGGCTACTATGGTATGAAGTTTTTAGTGGATGCCCACCTACCGCTGCATCTTGCTTATCGATTGCAAGAAGCTGGTTATGATACCATTCACACACGCGATTTACCACTTGAAAATCGAACGCCTGATAGTACTATCAACCAGATCTCAGTGGATGAAAAGCGGATAGTGATCACCAAGGATGCTGATTTTGTCAATTCCTTTATGATTGCCCGGATACCATACAAGTTGCTTCTAGTTTCAACGGGTAACATCAAAAATAGCGAGTTAGAGCCGCTGTTTTTGCAAAATATTGAGCAGATTGTAGAAGCATTTGCAACATACGATTTTATTGAGCTAGACCGAACATTGATTATCTTTCATACTTAGTCAGCCGCCTGACAACCGATCTGGTGTTATTTTGGAATCACGTTGGCTGATGTTCGACGAACATCGGCATTTCATAAAAGGATATTCAGACTATGACCAAACGCCCCAAAATTGCCGCAATCGTTACAGAGTACCGCAAATATTCCCATGGCCAGCACATCGTTGACCGTTTCCTAGAGGGATACGGCTGGAACAGTCGGCACCACCACCCGGCAATGGATCTGGTCTCACTCTATGTTGACCAACGACCTGAAGGTGACCTGAGCGATGACCGTGCGGAACGCTTCCCTCAAATGAAAATCTATCCGACCGTCGCTGATGCCCTGACCTTGGGAGGAGATGACCTTGCCGTTGATGGGGTCCTGCTGATCGGCGAGCATGGCAGCTATCCCACCAACGAGAAAGGGCAGCATCTCTACCCACGCTACGAGTTATTCAAGCAGATCGTCTCAGTCTACAAAACTACCGGCAAAACTGCGTCCATCTTCAACGACAAGCATCTCTCTTGGAATTGGGACTGGGCACGAGAGATGTATGACATTTCTCAAGAGATGGACTTTGCGTTCATGTCGGGATCGTCTCTGCCGGTGACTTGGCGCACCCCGTCTATCGACATGCCCTTGGGTGCCCGCGTGCGTGAGGCACTATGTATCGCAATCGGGGGCGTTGACAGCTATGACTTCCACGCCTTAGAGACCATTCAGTGCATGGTGGAGCGCCGCGCGGGTGGCGAAAAAGGTGTCAAGTGGCTGCAAGCCTACCGTGGCGATAAATTCTGGGAGGCGCATCACGAAGAGCTATGGTCGCGTGAACTGTTTGAAGCCGCACTCTCCCGCAGTCACACCCTCACTCCCTCACGGCAGGGGTTCAACAACATCTTCCCAACCTTGGACGAAATGAAGCAACTGGTTGAAGATCCAATCGCCTACCAGTACGAGTATTTGGACGGCCTCAAAGCGACTATGATTCTTATGAACGGACTGGTACAGGACTTCAACTTCGCCGCTCACCTCGAAGGTCGGGACGCTCCACTATCCACACAGATGTACCTGCCGATGCCTCCAGCCCGCACGACCCTTGCCAACTTTTTCTCGCCGTTGGTCAACAATGCTGAACAGATGTTCTTAAGCGGAGTAGCGACCTATCCGGTTGAACGCACGCTGCTCACTACGGGGTTGGTTGCTGCCGGGGTTGAGAGTCTCTTTCAGGATCAGACGCGGCAGGAGACGCCACACCTGAATATCTCTTATCAACCGACGAAAGAATCGACTTTCTGGAGAACCTGATTCCGAAGGAGAAAAACGTAAATGGCACCGAAACGCATTGCCGTGATTGCTACTATCTATCGCTACCTGTCACATGCCCAACACTTCGCTGACCGCTTCATAGTTGGCTACCCCTACGAGGGAGGCTGGCATCGTCCCGATGCCCAAGTCGTTTCCCTCTATGTTGACCAGAGACCCGAAGGTGATCAATCCACTGACCGCGCCCGCGAGTTCGGTTTTTCCGTGTACTCGACTATCTCTGAAGCGTTACGCTGTGGTGGAGACAAACTCGCTGTCGATGCCGTGTTGCTGATTGGCGAGCATGGTGAATATCCAAGAAATGAAAAAGGTCAGGTTCTCTACCCACGCTACGAATTTTTCAAGGAGTGTGTTAAAGTCTTCAAGGAGGACGGACGTGCTGTTCCGATCTACAATGACAAACATCTCTCCTACAGTTTTGAGAAGGCACAGGAAATGGTGGCTGACGGACATCGCTTGGGATTTCCGATCCTCGCTGGCTCGTCTCTGCCGGTAACTTGGCGTCTGCCAGATGTGGAATTGCCGTTTGATTGCGAAATCGAGAGTGCCTTGATGATAGGAGTTGGCGGTTCTGACCCGATGGATTATCACGCCCTCGAAGCTATGCAGTGCATGGTTGAACGCCGCAAAGGCGGTGAGACAGGGGTCAAGGCGGTTCAATTAATCGAAGGGGATGCGGTGTGGGAGGCTGGCGAGGCAGGGCGTTGGTCAAAGGAACTTTTAGAATCGGCACTTTCTCGGTGTGACAGCCCGTGTGGACTGACCGAGGAAGATGGTCGGACTCAGGATCTGCTCGGCAGCGGCGAACTCCAAAAGTTGGTTGAAAATCCAGCAGCCTATCTGATCGAACGCAACGATGGACTCCAAACCACGCTACTAATGCTCAACGGTGCAATCAGAGACTACTGCTTCGCCGCGCGGCTCAAAGGCGTACCTGATCCGGTGTCCACACAGTTTTTCCTGCCTCCAACACCCAATGTGACCTACTCCGCCTGTTTAGTTGCCAAAATTGTGGAGATGATTATGACCGGGACTGCCCCTTACCCGGCAGAGCGCACCCAGATTGTCAGCGGGATGCTGGAGAGTTGCCTGACTTCGCGGATACAAGACCATCAACGTCTGGAGACCCCACATTTGCGAGTGGAGTATCAGGCACCGGCTGAGTCGCATCATGGGCGGGCTTGAATCTGATGTTTTGCAGTGGATAGGGATTTTTTTTGATTAAAGTAAAGGTAATATGAAGGAGAACGGTATGACACCAGAAGTAGCGCTGCAAAAGCGGGAACAAATGATGCGCGATGGCTACTGTGTAGTAGACGACATCTTGACTGAAGACTTCCTAGAGGAGCTCCGAGAAGAATCAGAACGCTTGATCGTTGGGCATGAGCCGCCGCCTGACGTGAGGTATCAAGGGCAACATGTGGGCGTACGGGGTGTGGACAACCCAATCATCCAGAAACTGTTGGATTGGCAACCGTCACGTGAAGCGCTTGAACAGATGGGCTTTGGAGATTTCGAGAGCACCGGCGGGATTATCATCCTTACTAAAGATCCTGAGGAACCCGCGCTCTATTGGCATCAGGATTGGATGCTATGGAACGATCCAATGAGCATTTCGCCCTGGCCACAGACCATGTTTCTGTCCTACTACCTGACTGATACAACGGTTGAAAACGGATGTCTCAAAGTTATCCCAGGCACCCATCTCAATCGCATTCCGCTGCACGATCAACTGGTTCCAGCCCACGAACAAGGGGCTCGGTTTATTGAAGAGGACCACCCAATTATGTTCAGCGATCATCCGGATCAGGAAAATGTCTTCGTCTCGGCGGGAGCACTCGTCTTGGCGGATGCTCGCGTCTTGCATTCAGCACACAGGAACCTGACGGACGAGCGACGAACCCTGATCTTGGCGTGGCATAAGCGTCCCATGACAGTTCCCGACAATTGGGATGACGATATTCCTGAGATTATTGCCAACCGCGATTTGAATCAGGAATACTCCGGCTCTCGCATCCCTAGAGAATTGCTTAAATAGGACCAATACACTTGATACACAGTTTCTCCGGTTCGTCGAGGAAGTTCCGTACCCTCCGACGAACCGGCTCCGCTACGCGAGAGTCCCTCTCCCGATCTTATCGTTCCTCCTCCTCAGTTCTCCTTTTTGAACCAGATCTTCAGCGCAGTGCCCCCCATGATTTTATCTTTTTCGTCTTTGCTGAGAGAAGGCAGGTGAAAATCGATTAGATCCACCAGTTTCTGGTAGCCCGGTTCTTCGAGGATCCATGGAGAATCTGTGCACCACATCATACGCTCGGATCCGTAGGCTTGGTAGATCTGCTCGACCATCGGTTTCATGTCTTCGTAGGGCCAGGACTTCTTGGAAAAAGCATACTCTCCCGAAACCTTAATATACATATTGGGGAATCGTGCCATGTCGATAATCCGTGGATAGGTAGCAGGCGGCAACGGCTCGTCGTCAAAGCGGGGACGTCCCCAGCGGTCTACCATGCTAGGGGTACTTGGCATGACACCGAGGTGATCTAGAGAGATGTTGAGGTTGGGGAAGGCTGCCGCCAACATCTCGACACAGTCGATGTTAGCACTACCTGTATAGATATTGATGTTGACACCCAACTCGTCTGCACACTGAAACAGGGGGTAAACCTTCAGGTCTTCGGCGCGTGTGGCGTTCGGATCGCCCAAATCACCGATGCGGATGCCCTCAATGCCGGTAGCATCAACTAACTCCTTAAGGCGCGCTGGCAGATCTGGATCGTTTCCATCTATCAGCCCGGTAGCGGTGAAGCGGTCGGGCCACCTCTGGACACAGTGGGTTACATACCTATGCTCCTCGATCCGAGTGCCCCCCATATCGATCAACACCGTCTTGTCGATATCCGCCGCGTCCATTTCCCGCAGCAATTGCTCGGCGGTGGCTTCTTTGTCCGCCGGTGCCAAACCGCTGACTTCGCGCGGGTATTCGTCGCTCAACTTGGCAAATATATGCACGTGTACATCTACCTTATCCATATCTGCTATACCTCCTGCCTTTCGTTCCACTTTCTCCCGTCTCGCAATTTGTTCGTCTTCCTCATTTACGACAAAACTAAATACTCTTTTGCGAGGTGGTTGAGTGCTTCTTTGTAAACTTCAAACATAATTGACAGACGGAAAAAGACTTCGCCGAGATCGTATTCCCGTGCCATCGTATGCGATGACGCTCGTTCATAGTATTCACGCCCAAAATCGATATAAAATTGTGTACTTACCGGACGGTTTTTATAACGACGACGATATTCGATCCACTGTGGAAAGATGCCTGTGAGATAAAGTGAGTAATTACCAATATGGGAGTAGATGAGGAATTGGCGGCGGGTGTCTGCATTGGCTGCCTCTTGAATCATGTCCGTCAGATAGTGATGAGTTTGTTTATCGTTTCGATCAATGCGATGCAATCGATCTGTCCTGACGAACAGGCTGAGGAGATTGGCGATATAGTTGATTACCTTTTTATCTCCCAAGATCCTCCGATCCATTAAACTGCGGCGCAAGAGTACGCTGAAGAATAGAAACGGTGAAATCTCTAATATCAACAGACTCCGATCCCGGATCTTGTCGAACAAGGATTCACTGTTTAGCATAGATTCAAGCGTTGTCGGTAGATGATGAATCAATTGAGCAATCTCCTCATAGCTCCGCCCCGGCTTCGGGAAATTCTCAATCAGGAATTGCAGATCCTTGTCCACCAACTGGCTGAGATCTGTCCTAGCAAAATCGGGTGTTTGCATCGCGCTATCCTCCTCCTAGTCAACCGATTGTCAGGAACCGGTCTTAAAAGATAAGAGATTATCCCAAAATGCGGTAGATTTGTCAATTCACAATGAACAATATTGCAAGTGCTATATAGTAATCTACTATGGTGAATTCTAAAAATAAATAGACACTTGCGCCCCCCGGTAGGTGCGGTTTCCTAACCGCACCGGTTTGGAGTGTCTCATTAATTCTAAGATCTACTAAATGAAGGATAAAGTAGATTCTCGTATTTTCCTGAACGTTCCTCAATGGGTAAAAGTTGATTTTACCAACGTGTTGGGCAAGGGAGCGTGGCCCAACGATTTTCCAAGATCCCTCGCCTGAAGCGAGCGATGATGCACCTTGAATTGCATCCACCCTTCGATTAAATGATTCTTTGAACAGGTGCTATGAGTCTGTGGATTAGATTACCATAAAACCTAAAAAGCGCCGCTGTTTAGCGGCGCTTTGGTTTGAATTCTAATATTATTTTTTTAATATGGGATCTGCATTTTACTCACGCCATGCTTGCTGGCCGAGAATATCATCCTGTCCCAATTCATCAAAAATAAGAGCCGTATTGCTACCATCTGCATCCATCATCCAGATACCCAAACTACCGTTGCGATTACTACTGAAGATAATCTTCGTTCCATCAGCAGACCAACACGGATAGCCGTTGTAACCGCCCTCGGCAGTCAATCGGGTTTGAACCAGCGAAAACAGATCCAGGACATACACAGCAGCATCGTGTGGGGAACTTTCCTTGGTAAATATCAATTTCGAGCCATCCGGACTCCAATCCGGGTGGATATCGTAGTTTGCACTAATTGTCAAACGTTGAATGCCCTCTTCTACTGCTGGTGGATCGGCACTCGGTGCTTGAGGTGGATCGTCCTCCCCCTTCTTTTTCTCTTCCTCCTCATCTGGGGTTTGATGTGGGTCTTTCTCCGGTTCTGGCTTTTGTTCTATCTCTGGTTCCGGCTCTGGATCTGGCTCCTGTTCCGGTTCCTGTTCTGGCTCTGGTTCCGGTATTACTTGCGTTGGAGGTGCCTCTTTGGCGGCGAGAAATGTCTCAATGTCCACCACAAAAAGATTCCGAATCCCTTGCTTCAGTGCATGGTTGTAGACTATCTGAGTACCGTCAGGCGACCATGCAGGTCTAGAATCCGCGTGGCAGTCGGAAAGGCGAACTCGATCTTCTCCGTTCGCATTCATGCTGTAAACTGCTGGTTGACCCAACGCTCGCGCGTGAACAAAGGCGATGCGACGGCCGTCAGGCGACCAAGCCGGATGCCGATCGTTGAAGTTATCCTCGCTGATAGGTCTGGCGTTGCCACCACGGCTGTCCATAATATAGATTTGTAGCGGACGGTTGTTTTCTGAGCGACTGAAGGCTATTTCATTACCATTAGGGGACCAGGAGGGGTGGACATCGAAGAGATGTGTCAATGGTTTTTCACCTGTACGATCAGCGTTGATAACCGAAATCCCAAAAAAATCCTTGCCAACAACATTTCCACGTACGAAAACAATCTGACCCGTTACTTTGCGTCGAATAGAAACCTTTTGCGAGATGTCACTATCACCGATAGTTATACCCGGTATGTGTGTTGTGTGATACCCCGGCTTTTCTGCTGTCAATTGGTACTGTCCCTTAGAGACCGGCGAAATCTCATAATGTCCACCACCCTTCGTCACTGCCGCACGTCCTCCCAAAGAGATTAGCACATCCTTCACAGGATGGCCAGCGTCAGAAGTCACTGTACCTCTAAACCTAACACCGGGTTCAAGACGAAAATTAACGGTTGGAGACTCTTTCCGAGTCACTTGTACCGTCGCTTGTTGGTCTAGGTAACCAGGCGCATTAATCTTTAGAATATAGTCGCCGCTTTTGAGCTCGCCAAATATGAAGTTACCACTAGAGTCGGTGGTTATGGACGCGATATTTTCCTGTTCAAACTCACCGCCCGGGAGTTTTTTCGTCGTGACCAATGTCACTTGGATACCTGCAATTCCCTCCTCTGTGACCAGATCTACAATCGTTCCTTTGACCACACCCTCCGGGGTTGCTACTACCGTGGGACCTATATTATCAATAACCTCCTCGTCATCACCACAGCCTATAAAAAATGCGAATAGAAATAAACCAAAAAGACCGAGATAGGAGTAACGGATTATGTTCACCATAACAATTCGTGGTATGTTTATCCAGCACTAATAGATAAACATACCACTTCCTCCTTTCAATATTTGCCTGCTGACAAAATGTGAGGTTAAATCTTCATGAGATGGTAGCGGAAGACAGTTCAAAAAACAAAGGAATTAATCGTGCAATTCCTTTAATCTTTCCCCACCCTTGTTTGATCAGAAATTTACAATTTCTGTGTGACAGTTGGGGCTTTCTTCCGAAGACCTTTATCACCAGAATCTTTCAAAACTGTTGCGGGTACGTAGTTACTATAATCCGAAATATTCCCATGTGTGATGGCGTAAACGACGATGTTAATCAGGTGCCGCGCCGCGTGGGGTGCTAATTCCTCTAAAATCTGATTCTGATTGTACAAGTGGCCGTAGAACGGTTTCTGAACTTTACCATCGATCACATGCATCATCTGTTCGGTATCAACTAAGACAGCGAGCCGTCCATCGATAGTGATACCTTGCAGTTTGGAATAGGGACCAAAGTGAAGAGGGATGGTTATTCCACCATACACCACATGGCGCAGGGGAAACCGCAAAGGACCGTTTAGCGAGTAATAGGCGTTGTAAATCGGGTGATCGTTAGGAATAAAACCGAGGTGATGCTCTGGAAGGAGGTCCCGCAGCACCTTTCTTGTGCCTTTCATGGCGTTATCTGCATTTCCATGTGTTGCTATATAGACGAATCCTCCCTGATTGATTACATACTCTCGCAATCTTTGGACTTCAGCATCGGTGTACTTACTCAATCCGCCCGGACGCGCAGTATTCCAAATTGGGTTGCTGCTGGAATTGGGCACCCTCGTCCTGTGTTCTGGACTTACTTTTGAGCCTCCGGGGACCGGTTCCATAAAAAGGATTGGTGTCTGAAAGAACGCAGCATCCTTCATGTTGACGGCTTCAACAAGTTGTGTTTTGATCTGAGTCTTTTGATTCAGTGATTGCACTAAATAGGACAGACCTGCCCCAAATCGGAAATTTCCGACACCGCTGCCTCATATATCGGCACTGGGGTGAAGCGGATCTTCAAAACGGGCTAGGTTTAAGCGACCCATAATATCTCGCCCACGGCCCACAACTATAGCGCCGGGGCTGCCAGAGGGGAGTTCAGGCACGCCACCCCCCAGTGTTACCTTTTCAGTCACATTGGCTAGAGTGTCGTCAATGTTAGATGCTCCTTCGGCGCCGACTAGCGAACCCAGACCAGCGTGGCCTCTTGTCCGTGTTTGATTCACGCCGCCCCCTAAACCGAAGGCACCCCGTCCAACGCCGCTACCTTCGCCAATACTGCCAGAGCCAGAGAGTGAACTACCTCCGCTCAGTCCTGAGGCTAACGGGGCATCTGACTGAGGGGGGAGATCAACAGCGGTGGTAAGTGATTGGGCGGGGCGGTCATTGGCGCGAGATGCTCCTTGGACAGAAATTTCGGTGCGTGCAGACTGTGCCCGAGGCTGAGAAACTGGGACATCCACCGGCACAGATACAGAAGTTGATTTCACCGGATGGGTTGTAAAAGCCCGGGTCTGCGCCAATACTGACTGACTCTCGATTTGAAAATTAGGCGTGGGCGTTGGCGCGATGGGAGGTGCCTCTATGCGTGGTGTTTTCTTCACAGGCGGCACCGGTTTAACTCTGAGAATACTCACTTCTAAAGCATCAACATCACTCAGAGTTGTTTGGTTGATGATCATGAAACTGAAGACCATCGCGAGGCATAGATGTACCACTAGAGAGACAAGCCAGAAGCGGTATTTGTGGTGGGATTTCATGGGGGTAACCTCCTTAAAGCGAATGATTGGCTTTTGACATACTTCCACGTGTGAGCGTGCCAGTTCCGGTTTGCCCGAAAGGGGCATTACCGAACCGTGAATCCACGATTCTGTGAGTGCTGGAACAACACAACAGAAGCGCGGCATCGGGGTTGTAAAGTCCCAAGCGCATGTGAGATTCCGCTATCAACAACAATGACTGCCCGAAGAGGATTTAGTGACATCAATTTACATCTGCTAACTCCAAGGTAGTCTTACGGTGTCTCGCTCAATGGACGATGCTTCGTCCATTTTCTGTATTTATACTGCTTTAGGCGGTTCAGAATGAAAGGCTTTTGCAACAGGTCATTTCTACCTAACCCTAATGATTGGGCAGGATGGTAGCTCATTGATTGGTCAGCGGGTTACAGCAAGGAGCACCTCCCATTACTTAGTCATTCGTCACTCATATACTGTCATCCAAAAAAATTATAGCATATCTTTGTTAGAAATACAATTTTTTAACTGAAGGGTGTGCATAGTGGTTGATTGGAAAATAGCAGCCATATTGGAGACATTGCGAGCCGGTAACTTCCATATGGCATTGGCAATCATAGCCACTTGAACCAATAACACCCCGATAGCCAAACAACACCGTATCTTGAAAAAACGCGCCAAAACCTTTCACATCGGAGATTTGCTCCAGGCTAAAAACAAGAGTTATTTTACGCAGCTCAATTCGCCAACAGACTCTAATGCAGCTGTATTAATAGTATAGACACAAATTCCTACTGGGAGTTCTCAAGTTTTTTCGTCGAATCTGGATTAATTCTGCAGTAGTCAGGGCGATGATAGACGCTATCAAGTTCGCCCGTGAAATCTCACCGGATGTCGAGGTTATAGAGAATTAGTCCCATTGGACACGGGATGTGGTTTTGGAAGAAGATGCGTCTCAAGTGCGGTGGAGTGTCATTCCGCAAGTGATGAATACTTTGCGGAGTACCGCACTGGCGACGTTACGCTTAATCAATAGAAAAACAAGAACTATAGTGAATTCTAGTGCGCCGTGTAAATAGTGATTAAGAGTGTCCCGATAATCGGGACTGGGATTGTCGGAATATCCCATACGCACCTATCTTAGGTAGGCACGTCAAAAGTGCTGAAACGGGGAAACCCGATGCCGAACTTAGCATGATAGGAAAAGGTGATTGATACTGAAATATCCTAAGTTAGATGGTCATCAGCGTAAGATGTGCATGAGCAAAGCTGTATTGCTTGAAGCCCAAGTCCTCATGGCTTTACACTTGGCGATAACGTATGGATTCGCTGGAAACAGCGACAGCAGTGAGGTAGTGGCTCACAACTGATTGAAAGCACGTTATATCGGGGAATATAGACCGATTTTAGAATTCGTTACTATATCCGACCTCCTCGACATGCCCTCTAACGAGGGATTAAAGGGATAAAAGGGACTCTAAACACATCTATTGTTTGAATCATTGGAAACACGGGATTGGCTAAGTTGGACGCTTGGTAGGTTCATCCTAACAGACGCCCAATAGGTCAACGGAGTCGCCATATTACCCTAAGTATGGAGTCAAAAAAGGCTTTATGCAGTGTTTAACACCTATCCTCAAGAGATAAGTTATCAGTAATGATAACGAAACTCAACAGGGAGAAGGGGGAAGGGCGACAGGTTAGGTAACTTGAAGTGTGAAATTAGGGATATGAACATATCTCGTTTTAAGGTTTCATAGATTAAAGTCTCCTAACTGGAGAGCCGTGTGATGTGAAAGCATCACGCACGGTTCGGAGAGGGGGATACGGATTCCGTGTTATGCGGAACACTCGGTCTCTACTCTACAAAACAAACAGACATTAAAAGTAGTAGGCACACGCCGTGTGCCGTAACTCCGCGAACAAGGTTCTGACCTCGCTCATTCACAGCATCTAATTAATTCTAAAATCTACATAAATGACTCTATCTTTTAACAGGGGACACGGTTAAGCGGACTACCTCCCCTTCTACCTTGATGAAATGTTCAGAGGAACCACAAACCGATTTGGTTGTAGGCTTTTGAGGTAGATGTGACTACACTTTGCGCAATCTTTGTGCCAATATAAAAATATCGCTGAAACCTCAAAAATAGTTGGGAGGTGCCCTTTGTTAATATCAGATCTGGGGCACTGTGGTTACAGTACCCGGGAAGGAACAGTCTCGTTGATTACTAAGAAGCAATCATGGTAACAATAACAGTTGGATTTAGTGTGAAATATTGAATGGTGTGCGAATGTTTGACGGCAGTGTTCAGATTTTGAACAGCTGCCAATAAAACGCCAAACACTTTACAAAGTTGCACAAGACGGTGCAGGTCTTTGAACCACCCCAGTTGTTCGGAAGTCGGCGATTATGTCGCATTTTATATCTAACGGAGGTAGATTAATGACATATACTCGTCGATAGAAACTGGGGTGACTTATTTCCTTACTGGCTGCCAGCGAATAGCATATATATCGGTGTTGTCTCTGACCTCATCCCACGATCCGGGCGCTTGGCTGGAGCCACAGATTGATAGAATCGTATCATCTGCAAATACCACACTGGCACTGTAGCTGCCGGTGAAGGTGGTGGAATCGAGATAGTAGACTTCATCCAACCAAGTTCTACCTTCATCCCGGCTGATCATCGCTCGCGACCCAGGCGGTCCGGGACCATAGCGCGTGTCGTGAATCACAATCACAGTCCCATTGCTCTGGACTGCGGGATAGCCAAAGGTTTGACCGTACGCCGTGCAAAGCATACGCGGCGAACTCCACGTTTGACCCCCATCCGCTGACTCCATTACAAATACATTCTTGAAGCCTCTGCCTGTGTCAGTGCCATCCATCGGGCGCATCATTTCCTCGGTGTCGGATGGCAAAGGGTACCGTTGATAACGCATTGTCGCGAACACGCGCCCCGACGGGGTCAACACGGCTGCTCCTTCTGACCCCCAATCAATCATCAGATTGGGACCTTGCCAAGTATTGCCCCCATCCGTTGAACGGAAGGTGTAACAACCGTTCATGGTGGTTGGTGTATCTCGAATATCCACCGTCCATAGCAGCGTGTCATCCTTAAGTCGGTTCAGACCACGATGCGTATAACGTTCGGTGTAGGGTCTACCGTCGGGCAGATTCATCTCGACCGGAATCTCTGCCCGCTTCGTCCATGTCATGCCCTCATCTTGGGAGACCCACACAACCGCTGGGTCACGTGCATCCGGTCCCGTCGAGCAGTTGACACCGATGAATGTCCCATCCCGCAGGACCCGCCAGTGCCCTCCCGGCGTATCCTCCATGCCTGTCAAAGATCGCGATGTCCATGTACGTCCCCCGTCCGTGGATTTGCAGAAAATCTGAGACTGCTTAACGTATACTGTACCGTCCGGTCCCACATCCACATGTGTACCTTGCGGACTCATGTCATCGCTGTGTGGCAGCAGAGTTTTTTCTGCCGGAACGCGGGCGAGTTTCCCACCGACAGCGTGCAAGATATATTGACTATCGTGCATCTGCTTGAGGGTCTCTACCGATGGCACATCAACCCCACCGAGTCGATTCGTGCGTAGTTTCGGTTCAACGATTACTTGCATCATCTTAATCCTCCATTGTAGTGCACTAGCCCTTACTCACGCGTATTCAAGTGTCAAATCCAGTCCGAGAATTGTGACAATGTCTTCAGGGAGTGGGACATCGTTCCGAGCCGCTAGCTCCACGACGTTTTTGTCCGTCTGCAGCGACGGCACCTGCACATCGTAGGCAAGTTGGCAATCCATTTGACCGTCTGAGGCGAGATCGAATTGACCGTTGGTCAGTTCAATCCCGTTTAGCCGAATTAACAACGCCTCCTTCCAAGAGACATTGTCGAACCTAGCAGTCAAGGTCGCCCATGTTGGCGGGTGCGATACCAAATCGTCACCGACTATCAGCGGTAGGCGACCAATCACGCCGGTACGCAGAGCACCGTGCTTTGACTCGATCGGAAGGAGACGAGGTGCGGATAAGTGTGCATAGTAAGGCAGGATGCCACCTGTATCACTATCGACGCTGAACAGTTTATCTTTGCCGACCAACATGTTCGCATCCCCCACTTCACCCACACAGGCGTAGCAGCGGCGGCGAGTCTCAACAAACTCATCGCCGGTCATGAACTCAAACGGCGTCCCAAGGTTCCAGAAGTAGAGTCCGCGTGCACCAGCGCGATGCCAGTTCGATGCCAATCCACGCACCAACGGCAGCGACTCCTTACCCAAATTCACACACGGGTAGACGGGCACACCGTACGGTCGCGCTGCTTCAACCCATGTCTCAACCGGCAGCGACCACGGCGCATACCCGCCGCCGATAATGAGGATGTCAATTAGATCTTCTTCGAGCCACGCTGCCACATCCATGCCGTTGTCAAGGGATGTGGTGAAGGTATCGGGTACACGCACAGCGATGAGCAACGGTCTACCACGTCGCTTCGCTGCAGCGTCCGTCAAGCTGCGAATCTCCCCCATCATTGATGTGATGATGTCAATCTCATCTGCCGTGCACGGCTCGCCATGCATCCGACGACTGAATAGCACCGGGTGGCGGATATAGTCTAACTCAAACCCATCCACGTCATAACGTTGGCAGATCTCCTCGATGATTTCCAATTTGCGTTGACGCACCGCTTCGTGCGAAAAATCCTGTGCTGTCGTGTACAATTCAAATTCTGGAAGTGTCCCGCGGGTGTCAACCATAAACTCCGGGTGCGTGCGTTTCCAAACGGTCATGGCGTTGCCGTCCATGAAACTGTCGTGCACGTCGTTCATGCGTACCGATGCGAATGCCTCCATGTCGTGCCCATGCGCGAAGTCACAAACCAAGTGCAGCGGACAACGGTACTCCCGCGTCAGCGTCTTAACGTTCTCTGTCACCCTGTGCCAATATTTGACCGGCGCACCTTGGGCGTCGCCGTAAATCGGCTGCACCTTGCTGTCGTAAGCCGGCGCATCGAACTGTCCACACAGCACCGACCAAGAGATGGTGTCAACCTGTGTTTCGGAATGCGGCGCAATCCGATGCGAGAGGAAACCTTCAGGGGTATTTGCGTCCTCCAGTGCCAACTCGTGTGTATCGTCGTTGAAGATAACGCGCCGAGGACGTTGTGCCGCCTCTACTCGGGCGCGTTTGGCGTCGGCCCAATCGGTTTTGGACATCTCTCCCTCCTACATTCTTCGGATGGTTCATGTAAAAAGAAAGTGCAAAGCGCGAGAAGAAATCGTAGGGGTGGGGTGACCCCGCCCGTGCTTGCCTAAACTAGACGCCAACGGATAATCACATAGTCGGTGCTACCAATGCAGTTGTCCCAAGCACTCACGTCGCCATAACAGGAGCCAGTCAGCGTCAGCATCTCTTCCCCGTCTAAAGTGATTGTCGCTGCGTAGCCAGCCGCCTGACCATGACTGAGGTAGTACACCTCGTCTTGCCACGTCTCACCGTTGTCATGGCTTACCATCGCCCTGCCGCTGCTCATCTCGCGGGGGTAGCGGTGATCGGTCACCACCACCGCACGATTGCCCGACAAGCCAACGCCGTATCCGTAGCACTGCCCCAGTACCGTGGCGAGTTGCCGCGGCGGTGTCCATGTATCACCTGCGTCGTCCGAATGGGCGACGAACACATGCTTATATGGGAATGTATGACCGGCTGCGAGGGCACCGGTCCGCTCCAACAGATCTGGAGGGTCGTCGGGCAGACTCGGACGCTGACAGCGGATCGCCGCCAACAGTCTACCTGTGGGCAGCTGGGCAACATTGACTTCACAGCACCACTCGCCAAGGACAGAGTATTGAGACCATGTACATCCACCGTCCCTTGAGCGGTAGATGCGGCATACAGCCGGCGTTATCTCAGCCGCTTCACGATTACCAATCCTGTCCGCCCCCACCAGCACCGGCACCAGCAGCGTGCCATCGTCCAGACGGGTCATACTGAAGCCCAACGACAGTACATCTCCGACAAGCCGAGAGTCTTTGACCGGCGTACCGGGGTCAATCCCCCCGATTTGCCGCCATGTCTCACCTTCATCGTAAGATTCCCACACAGTCGGCGGTGTGCCGTTGACCGGGGGTTTGACGTTTAACATTGCATCCTCATCGTTGAACGCCACCCGCCAGCCGCTGCATATATTGGGGTCACGCCGAAGGTGTTCCCACGTTTTGCCACCGTCGGTAGACCTGTGCAGCAGCGTGTGTTGGGCGGCATAGATTACCCCATTTGGTGCCTGTGCTAGGCACAGCCGCTGGGTATGTCCTTCCGGATCGCGCGGCAGCCGGATCTTCTTCACAGAAACTTTCTCTAATCTATTGTCGCGAGCGTGGAGGATATAGTCGTTCGCCTGCATCGCTCGCAGTTCATCAGGCTGAACGGATATTCCACCCATGTTGTGTGTTGAGAGCATGATGTCTCCTTTATCTATTTGTTATTTGGGTTGGGAAGTTATGTTGTTGGTGACGGACATTTTATTGGTTGAAGGCGTTAGCGACTTGCATCAGATCAAGAATGTTGACCACCCCATCGCCATTGACATCTGGGGAGGATTTGCCGAAACTGTTGACAACTTGAATCAAGTCTAAAATATTCACAATTCCATCTCCGTTAGCATCAGCGAGATTTTTAGTCTTAAGGTAGATTTCACCGTCCAATCTGCCAGCTGATGCGTTCTGCCCGTCTGATCGCTTGCCACGCCTATAGCATTCTCTAGAAGGGAAATCTCCTGTGTGTTACCACTGCGATTGTAAACCGCCCATCCATTAGTGAATTCACGGATAAACAATCCCGGAACATTCTGATACTGTCGGGCTTTCGGACCGATAGGATGACCGAGGTCTGCCTCCCAGAAGTCATACCAGATATGATCGTGAAACCATGCCCCCGTCGTGTAGAGGGCATAGCCATCGGACAGCGTTAGGGTCATCGTGGTGAACACGCGCATCCATCGCTTATTTGTTAGGCTATCAGGCGGTTGCTCCTTTATACCAGCACCCCGCACACAATTAATCCGAGGTCCTCTGAGATTGGTTTCTAGCCAGCGTAGGGTATTTTCGATTTCGATAAGACCGTCGTGCGTGTAGCCCCCTTCATAATCCTGTCCTATTTCCATAAACCCACCATTGATGTAAGGCGCGGTGAGAGGGATTTTGCGCCGGTTGACATTGACGACGATAAGGAAATCATCGGGAACTTCGGCGCGGATGCGTTGGATAATTGCGAGTCTGGCTTGTAGTTCTGCTTCTGGTGTGCTGTATTGCTTTGACCAATCATCCCACTGTGCGAGGTTGACGCCTTGTTCAGTCCACCACTCGGAGATAATGCCATCAAACAGACCACATTTTGCGACAGCAACAGCCTTCTGAACAATTATATCTTGAACATCTGGGCGGGTAAAATCCACGAGGAAATGATTGAACACATTTTGTCCGTCATGAAGACTTGCTGGAACAAGATCTCCATTTTCATCTCTTACCCAGCCTTCCCAATCTTCGGGATAATGATGATGCAGAATCGCATCTCTATGTCGGTCTTCAACAATCAGAAGCATATTGGGGTTTCTAGCAAGCAGTACCTCCCGTGTGGCTTTTGCTTTTTTGATATTGCCTGCGAGTTGATACCCTTGAGCTGTTTTCTTCCAACGTAGGCTATGATGAAGAAAAGTTATATCCCAAACGAGATCATGGTATGCCAGTTGATCCTCACGCGATAATGTGGGACGGTTGGTCAATTTGCCAAAGCCGAGGATAGAGGGAAAGTTCCGATTTTTGATTCGTGTTTCAATCGCAGGACGTGGTAATTCACAAAACTCATCGCGTTCTAGGAGGGTTAGAGAGAGATGGTCAAGCGGGCTGTAATCTATAATCAGATTGTGAAGGATTTTCAGTTCTTCTAACCTAGTCAAATTGGCAAGCGGTCTGACATTGACAATTTTATTACCGGTCAGCGTCAAATGGGTAAGCTGCGTCAGATTTGACAGGGGTGTGATGTCCGAAATCTGATTGTGTTGAAGATGAAGTGTCTTCAACTGTGTCAAGTTAGCAAGGGGTGTGAGGTCTGAAATTTGACCTCCGGCTAGATTGAGAACTTTCAATTGGTCCAAATTTTCTAGCGGAGTCATCTCTGAGATTAGACTGTCCCAGATATAAAGTGCTTCAAGATTGATAAGCCCGGCAAGGGGGTTGAGGTCCCGAATTTCATTTTCGGAGAGTACCAGCGATGTCAAATTGGTTGCATGTTCTAAACCAGTGAGGTCTGTTATCTGTTTATCCCTAGCATCTAGGCGCGTTAATTGATTCATCACTAACTGTGTAAGGGATGTCTCAACCGGCAGACTCAATTCCTCTCGGATGGCGCGTTCCAAATTCGGATCGGCTATCTTTACGTCAACGGAGGCCGATTCCTGCAACTTGTGGATATCGATATCAATATCTTTCAGATTTAACTCAAAGAGGGGGCTAAAGTCTGTTATCGAATTGCCGGCAAGACGCAAGTCCATCAGATTTTTCAAACTGGCAAGTGGAGAAACATCTGTGATAGAGTTACCATCAATCCACAGTTCTTCTAACAGGGTTAAATTGGCAAGTGGGCTGATATCCACAATGCGATTGTAGGTCAGTCGTAACTTGGTAAGTTGTATTAGATTTGCGAGTGGGTGGAGATCTACAATATCATTATCATAAAAATCTAATGTTTTTAGGTTAACCAGATGGGTAACTGGACTTATATCTGTTATTTGATTATTTGCTAGGTTTAGAGATGTCAAGTTGACAAGGTTAGTTAGTGGCGTTATGTCCTCAATTGGATTGTTCCAAAAACTTATTCCTGTTAAGTTGACAAGGTTGGCAAGGGGGGATATATCTACAATTTGATTCCCCCCTAAATTTATATTTGTCAGTGAGGTTAAGTTTGCAAGTGGAGTTAGACTGGTAATTTTATTATTACCGAGGCGTAAATTTACTATATTCGTAGCAAATTCTAAGCCGGTTAGGTCTGCTATCTGCTTATCTCTAGCGTCGAGTTTTTTTAAGCGTAGCATCTCCGGCTGGGTGAGGGGTATCTCATCGGGCAGGCCAAGGACTTCTCTGACTGCCTGTTTTAAGTTTGAGTCGGGTATCTCTACAATTTGAGCAAAGGTGACACTACCCCAGCTACAGAGTGTGATAAAAGTGCACAAACAGCAAGACATAAAGGTATTCATAGTTTTTCTCTCATTAAAAACGACGAACACAAAGTCCACCCTCAATTTGACCTCCTGCCAACTTACCCCTTCTGAGCAGCCAACCACTCCTCATACTCTTTCCTACCTTCGTCGTTGAACGGATAATATTTCCGCAGATCTCCGCCCTCCCGTAGCCTCATTCGGACAAAGACCTCATGTTCCTCGCGCTCACCGGCGATGTCGAGGATGCGCGGTATCAGCCGAGGCGGCACAACGATAGCACCACCATCGTCCGCCATGATGATGTCACCGGGATTGACCAAAACCTTGCCACAGCCGATGGGGAGGTTGAAGTCAGCGGGAAAAAGGTTCAGGTGGCCCGCCCCGCCGGTAGTCACAGCGGTCGACCAGACCGGCACCTTCAGCTCTTGGAAGATCGGCACCGAATCCCGAATGCCAGCGTCTATGACTACACCAGCCCCACCCTGTGCTTGAAAATAGGTCATCAACATCTCTCCGAAGCAGCCCGTGGCGAGATCGCCCCTGCCATCGACCACAATGACATCGCCAGCCTGCACTTCAAACATCACCTCCCACAGAGCGGAGGTTTTCTCACCAGCTTCCTCGCCTTCCGGCTCCGATTCTTCGGCGGATGCACCCGGTATCTGATAGCCCCGCATCTGGTCTTCGCGCTGCGGTGTGAATCGGAGCGTCAGTGCGGGTCCGGCAATTTTACTTCCGGGCACACGAGCGATGGGACCCTCCATAAAGGTCCGGCGCACCCCCAACGCTTCCATGGTAGAGGTTACGGCATCGGTTCCCAACTCAGACAACGCCTCAATAATCTCAGGTGCGGGTCGTTTAATAGTGGACATATTTTACACTCCTATAAATCTGCTCGCGGGTTGGCGGATTTCACAGAAGGGATGGGGGTAGTAAGGAGGATCGGAGGAATCTGTGCCATCTGTTAAATCCGCGGTTGGATTTTTCTCGCCTACTTTGGTGATGTACGACAGCCATTTTAACCCTTTGTTATACGTGGGTCAACAGCAAAAACTATCAGAATTTATCAGATTAAAGGATTCGCAGGATAAAAGAATAGAACTTACACAGTTGAACAGTCAAGGTCCTGTATTTAGGGGATTCGTCGCAGCAGGACAAGGCGGGGCAAGATGCCCCGCCTACAGCACATCTTTCCCAACGCCCGATGAATCGGGCAACTACAATCTGAAGCGTGTGATTCCTCTAAATGGTGATAATTATTTTGCTTTTGGATCTCTTTTTCGATGCATTCCTGTTACAATGTTCGCGGGACTGATAGGGAATCGGAATATCAATCGAAAGGCTTACGGAACCATCAAAAATCAACGAGGAGGGTACTTGCCAATGGTATCTGTCGCTTCCGCAATGTTTGCGCTATCAAGGGAGGCAATTACACAAGCCGTTTCACCCATTGACATCGGCAATCGATTGGAACTGTTTGTTGACGATTATCTAATTGATGAAATAGCTGGTGCAACGCAGCGGTTACATCAACCACAACCACAAGACGTGGCCTGTGTGTATGATAATCCGTGGGAGGGGAGCACATGCGGCTATAAAACCGTGTTTCAGGACGGCGATCTTTACCGGATGTATTACCGGGGCAGCCATGTCATTTATACAACTGAGGGCTTTGACAATGACCACCACCCACAGGTGGTCTGCTACGCTGAAAGCCACGATGGAATACATTGGACCAAACCGGAACTCGGCTTGATTGAGTTTGATGGTGGGAAACAGAACAACATCATCTGGGAAGGGATTGGATCACACAACTTCGCGCCCTTTAAGGACGAGAATCCCGATTGCAAGCCGGACGAAAAGTACAAAGCACTCGGCTCAGGTGATAGGGCACTATATGCATTCAAATCCCCTGATGGCATCCACTGGTCACTCATGAACGATGAGCCTGTAATCACCAAAGGAGCGTTTGATTCACAGAACCTCGCCTTCTGGGATACGGTACGCGGCGAATACCGTGAATACCATCGCGATTTCCGTGAGGGACGCGACATCCGTACAGGGACATCGAAAGATTTCCTTAATTGGTCTGAGCCTGAATGGCTAGACTATTCGCCTAGTCGCGTGAGCGAACTGTACACAAATCAGATTATCCCATACTACCGTGCCCCGCATATCTTCCTCGGCTTTCCAACCCGATACACCGATCGGGGGTGGACGGAATCGACGAAAGCCTTGCCAGAGCTTGAGTATCGCCGCCTTCGAGGTTATGTGTCTGAGCGCGAGGGGACAGCCGTGACCGACGGAATGTTCATGAGCAGTCGGGATGGAGGTCATTTCAACATTTGGCCCGAATCCTTTATCCGTCCCGGCTTGCGGTTGAGAGGTAACTGGTTCTACGGTGACAACTATCAGAATTGGGGATTGGTCGAGACAGAATCGCACATTGATGGTGCACCCGATGAGATTTCTATCTATGCCAGTGAAGATTCACATCAGGGGGATGACTGTCGCTGGCGGCGTTATACGCTCCGAATTGATGGATTTGTCTCAATGCAGGGGCCGTTGAGCGGTGGGGAATTTGTGACAAAGCCGCTGACCTTCAAAGGAGATCAACTCGTCATTAACTTCTCAACCTCTGGGGCGGGCAGTATTCAGGTCGAAGTTCAAAATGCATCAGGAAACGCCATCCCCGGCTTCGGGTTGGACGACTGCCCAGAGGCCTTTGGTGATGACCTTGAGCGGATAGTGACGTGGAAGAACGGCACAGATGTGAGTCGGCTTTCAGGGCAACCTGTCCGTCTGCGATTTCTGTTAAAGGACGCGGACCTCTATTCAATTCGGTTCAATTGATGCCTTGCATTTCGTAGTAGGTTAGGAGTTACGCACTTCAGTTTGTAGTAGCGCAATTCATTGCGCGTCTTTAAGGTAGTAGGCATACGCCGTATGCCGTAACCATTGTACAAACTACGGTACAGCGGAGCCTACCTACTACTGTGTAGGATTAATTGTAGTTGCCCGATTCATCGGGCGTCGTGAGTCGTATTGTCCGGTAATGAGGCACCGAACCACAGGGGTTGAACGTTCAACTGCGTAAGTCCTATAGGTATAAAAATAAAGAGACCGAGTTTTTGACAAAACTCGGTCTCTATGCTTATGCTTGCCGAAGTAGTAACTCGGATTAATTTACATTGAACTAAGGGGTGGGCGCGTCTTCACGCAGCAGTCCCTCTGCCTTCAGTTCGCTCCAAAGATCCGCAGGGATAGGGTGTTCAAATATTTCAACATTCGATTGAACATGCTCTGGCATGAGGCCTCCCGGGATGGCTGCGGCGACGATTGGATGCGCTAACGGGAACTGTAATGCGGCTGCCCGTAGTGGCACATTATGTCGATCACAGACCGCTTGAATGCGCCGCGTTTTTTCCAATACTTCAGGGGGTGCCGGGGCATAGGCGTAATACGCGTTCTCCGTCGGACCTGTCGCTAGAATACCAGAAGCGAACACCGCGCCAATCACCACCCCGACACCGCGCTCCTCGCACTGCGGAAATTCAGCGTCCAAGACATCCTGATCTAACAGTGTATACGGCATCGCAACGATAAAGAAATCTAGATCCACCATCTCCAAAAAGCGCGGGATAGTGCCCATCTGATTCACACCAGCCCCTATCCCTTTTATCTGTCCGCTGGAACGAAGCTCCTCAAGTGCGCGCCAACCGCTGGTGCCGAGCTGCACCATGTGAGCGTTGATCCGTGTATCGTTCACGTGAAACATGTGATCAAGATCGTGGATGAGCAGGAGATCGATAGAGTTCAAGCTGAGTCGCTGGAGACTATCTTCATAGGAGCGCATGATACCGTCGTAGCTATAGTCAAAATAAAGATCGAAAGGCAGTCCTCCAGCCCACATTCCTTTGTCGAAATTATCGGGGTCACGCGTCGCCCGCAGCACACGCCCAATTTTTGTAGAAAGCACAAATTCATTACGCGGTTGTTGGCGAAGAAAATGTCCGAAACGATGCTCGCTTTTTCCGTAGCCGTAAAACGGTGCTGTATCGAAGTAGCGCAAGCCGGCATCCCATGCCCCTTGCAGTGTTGCCTGCGCTTGTGTTTCGCTGAGGATCTCAAAGAGATCTCCGAGTGGTGCCCCACCGAAACCCAAGTTGGTTAAGGCAACCCCTGTACTTCCCAAGTTGCTCGTTCCTATGGTACCCATTAACGTTCCTCCAAACTAAATTGGTATTTGTTGTCAGTGAAATGATGGTAAATTCGTGTCTTAGATACCAACGATTTTCTCACAACTCCTACCAGATTTCAAGCATTTTTTAATTCAAGCGACCCTTTGCGGGACTGAGATTAAAGATCTGCGTCAAAGCGATAAGTTGGTTCCCAACCCAGCAGCCTCTCTGTCCGTGCTACATCTCCTTTTTTATAGCCCCCCGGTGTGGCAAATATATAAAAACAATCGTAGCTAATATCCGGTATCTCTAGAGCGCATTTTAGCGCGGACGCAACATCACGTCTATCAATCGAGCCATAATAGTAGCCGTTGACCGGATGACCATCAGTCGTCACCATCTTATCTGAATCAATGATGCCCCACGGCCGGATACATGCGATGGAAATACCGTGTTGTTCATGATAATTTCGGGCGAGTTCTTCCTGCAGCACCTTAGAAAGATCATAGGAGCTGGAGGCTTTGAGCGGGTATAAATCGTATGTGAGGAAAGTGTCCTCCGGATATCCTCCATGGACTGCCCCACTGGATGTATGGACGAATCGCTGGATCTGGCATACACGCGCAGCTTCAAGAAGGTTGAACATACCCCGTACATTAATATCAAAGCCCGGGCCGTCCATACCGTAACTACTATTGGGTGCCATAATCGTATTCACAACCGCATCATGACCAGCCATTACGGTTTCAAGAGTTGTATAGTCCAGTACATCCCCTTGAACGGCGTTGTCGTAGTCAACCACCGGACGAATGTCAAAAGCGGTCACTTCATGATCTTGGCTCAAGATATCGACCGCAGCACGTCCCACAAAGCCGGCTGCGCCTGTCAACAGTATTTTCATAGTTGTAATTTCCTCGGTTTTGTATACTAATCCAAGTTGCTGGTTATGTGCAGCGCGATAAAAGTGACGCCCCGATAGCCCTAGGTTGGGCATCTTGTCCGACCTACAAAGCCCCAGCGGGGCGATATGTGTATAGAAAACATGGCAAAACCAACCCTAAAGCCCCAGCGCGGCGACATGTATGTTGCAGTGGAGGTGATGCACGATAAATCCAGAAAAACAATGTCCCTCCCCAAGCAACCCTTCTAGTATTTGTTGAGTATAGAAACTCGACTTACGAACCCTCTATCAACTTACGCTATACTAGATTATTCATGCACAGATGTAGTGTCTCTTTGCACGCTGCATGTTTCAGGCTTGTCTAACACATTATTGTTCAGAACTCTTTAACTTGTCAAGAGGTTCACTGACGAGATTGTGGAAAGACATAATTTTCCGTTGACGGGACATCAAATCATCCGTATTATAGACACCTTGAGGGGAAAATCTTGCTATTTGATGGGGTGGAGGAAGTATGTAGTGTGCTTACCCTATATATACGAAATGAAATCCAATGAGTTGATTCTATTGAAAATAAAATCAAAGGAAGCCAGGCAATAATGGAAAACAGCGGGACACGGTTAGCAGGCAAAGTCGCCATTGTCACCGGGGCGGGAAGCCGCACCCCAGTGGATGGCGTTGGACGAGCGACATCAATTCTCTTTACTAGGCAGGGTGCCAAGGTTTTGTTGGTAGACCGAAATCTCTCAAATGCGGAGAAAACCCTTGCTGTTATTGAGGAGGAAGGCGGGGAGGCGTCAATCTTCGTCGGCGATGTTTCCCAAAACGATGACTGTCAAGCGATGGCTGAAGCAGCCGTTGAACGATATGGTGAGTTGCATGTCCTATTTAATAGTGCTGCCATTGGTGGTGCAGGAACAGTCGTTGATGTAGATCCAGATGTCTGGGATGACGTGATGGCGGTTAATCTTAAGGGTATGATGCTGGTATCTAAGCACGCCATCCCCAAGATGATTGAAGCAGGCGGTGGCTCGATTATCAATATCGCCTCGATTGATGGACTGCGAGCGAATATTTGGCAGAACATCCCCTATGCTGTATCGAAAGGCGGGGCAGTCTCCTTGACGCACAATATGGCGGTACATCACGGTCGGGATAACATTCGGGTCAACTGCATCGCCCCGGGACACATTTACGCCCCCATGACGACCACCATTTCCGATGAATTGCGCGATCTCCGCCGTCGGTCAGGTCCTTTGGGGACAGAAGGCACCGCTTGGGATATTGCGTGGGCAGGACTGTTCCTTGCCAGCGATGAGTCACGTTGGATTTCTGGTGTACTGCTTCCCATTGATGCGGGCTTGCTTGCGGCAACGCCGCTGGCAATGTTGTCCCATTTGCAGTGATGGTCTCCCTTTGCCAGCAGAAAACCGCAAGGCTGATATGGGATTCTTCTGCGAGCGAAAGACTTTCGTGATATGCAAGAAATCAATCAACTTTTCGATCATCCCAAACCGATTGTCGGTGTGATCCATCTGCCCCCACTGATCGGCAGCCCCCAATCAACCCAGCCTCTTCGTGAAATTCGTGCCCGTGCGCTTTCAGACGCAGGGACGCTGATTGATAATGGAATTGACGGGGTTATCGTCGAGAATTATGGGGACGTGCCCTTCTATCCGGATAGCGTCGAGCCCCATACCGTTGCCGCACTAACGCTCGTTGCAAACGAAATTCGAGAACGTCATCCGCAGATGCCAATCGGACTCAACGTCCTGCGCAACGACGCAAAATCGGCGATGGCAATCGCGACGGTTACGGACGCAAACTTTATCCGTGTAAACGTGCATACCGGCGCAATGCTCACCGACCAAGGTATCATCCAAGGGAAAGCGCACGAAACCTTGCGCTACCGATCTACCCTCAAAAGCGATGTTAAAATTTTCGCCGATATTGCTGTAAAACATGCCGTGCCACTTGCGCCAATCGATATCCTCGCTAGTGCCGAGGATACCTATTATCGTGGGCTTGCGGACGCACTGATCGTTACAGGAACAGCAACGGGCAAAAGCACCGATCTCGGTCAATTAAAAACTGTGAAATCAACTGTTCCCCAAGCTAGCGTCTTCGCTGGCAGCGGTGTGACAATTGATAACCTCGCCGAGGTTTTGCAGTATGCGGATGGCGTTATTGTCGGCACCTCAATAAAGCGTGACAGTGTAACGGTAAACGAAGTTGACCCTGACCGCGTACGTGCACTGATCAAGTCACGTGTAAGATAAATACTCCCAAAGACCTAAAACCTAGGTCACAGTCAGATGCGAACTGTTTAATCACGCTGCGGATGCCTTCATGAGATCCGCGTGAGCAAGGTGCCAATCCTCGATATGGTTGAGGAGCACCGCAGAAGTGAGCGTGCCATCATCTTCGTGCCCCACTGTAGCGTGAATCTCTATCCGTTTCTCGTCTCGATGGCTGCGGTTGCGGATAAAGCTGTTCCATTCATCGGCTTTTTCCCGGTCAATTTCACCGCCATTCTGTTCTAACACCCACGCCTCAAACTGAGTGTAGCTAGGGAGGTTTTCGCGGACGTAGGCGACGGCATCGGCGGGTTCAATTTGGAGTACGCGTAAAACTCGTGGGTCCAGTCCGTTTTCGGTCATGTCCGGATAGTCCGGATGGAGTCGCCCTTTCGCTTTCAGCAGAATCTTAAGCCAAGTCCGGGGCAACTGACAGACCTCCAAAGCACCGTAATCGATATTTGCAATCAGCGGTACAACACGACCACCAACTCCCGCGAAATCGTCGTTCAAGTCACTCTCATAGAAGAGCTGCCAGTCCTGTAAGTTGTTCAGAACTACGGCGGACGTGATGCCGGCATCATCCGGAAGCCCGATGTCGTTATACGTCTCTTCAATTTTCGCTGGACGGTGATCTCGGGATCGGAGCTGTTCGTTCCAATCTGCCACCGCTTGTTGGTCAATCTTCCCACCCTTTTGCTGGAGAATCCATGCCTCAAATTCGAGATAGTTTGGCATGTTATCTCGCAGGTAGGAGAGCGTCGTCTCTTTGTCCAAATCTAAAACTTCGAGGACCGATGTGTCAAGCCCACCGCTACAATCGGGATATTCTGCGTCAAGCAGCCCCGCTTTTCTGAGGATAACTTTCCACCAGAAACGTGGGAGTTGGCATGCGCCTAACGGACCATAGCCGATGTTGCTAATAAGGGGAACCATATCGTGCTCCTTAGTCTTTATTTGACGTTAGTAAATTTGCCCTTAATTCTTTTCGACTTCAACCGTTGTCTTGACCATTGTATCACGATTGTGCCGACTGCATCAACCCCAGATTGGGTTTCTATTTAACCTTGACAACGCAGGGCGTTTGGCATATTCTATATCAATCGGATTTTTCAAATAAATTTGGCAGTGTCCAATTCTGAGGAGAACAGAGATGGCAGAAAAAACTTCAGCGAGCACCGCGCAGCATCGGGAGATGGCTGCGGAACACGGTCCCGTGCTGGTGGCAATCGTCACCGTCAGTGATACACGTACACCGGAAACAGATAAGAACGCAGCATACCTTCGCGAACAATTAGCGGCTGGCGGAAATGAGGTCGTGGGATATCGCATCATCAAAGATGAGCCGGATCAGGTCAAGGCGGTACTGAACGAATTCGCAGCAAGCGACGCACGCATGATTCTTTTCAATGGCGGCACAGGTATCGCCCCGCGCGATACAACCTTTGATGTGTTAAATCAAGCCCTAGAGAAAACCCTACCCGGTTTTGGCGAGCTCTTTCGGATGTTCAGCTATGATCAAGTCGGAGCGGCAGCCATGCTATCGCGTGCTACCGCCGGCGTGTACCGGGGAAAAGTGGTTATTTCGACACCCGGCTCGACGGCTGCGGTACAGTTAGCGTGGGAAAAACTGATTGGACCGGAATTGCAGCATCTAGCATGGGAGGTCGGACGATAGGAACGTTTTGTTATTTCGGCTTCTTTTCCTTTTCCAACTGATGGCAGATATGGCAGCTGCCGACGTTGAGATGCGGCATAGTTGGCGATTGCTCGGTCCCACGAAGATGACACTTCAGACAAGCGGCTGGATCTGTGTAAGTCTGATGGTCTGGAATGTCGGAACGGGCAGGGGCTGCATTGAAGAAAAGGACGATCATTACAATTGTAAAAATAGCTCCGATGACGCTGACAATAATCAACAGCGTTCGGGCACTGGCTTCTTCCGTTGGCACGTTTTAGTCCTTCTAGTTTATCGAGATCAAGATAGGAAAATCGAAAATTGAAATGGAAAATTGAAGTTAGTTACAAACCTGAAACACCGGATGCTATCGGACAAGGTATCCTTCAGGATATCACTGATCTCGGGCTTGCCGGTGTGGAATCCGTGTGCACCGTTCAAATCTACTGGATCGAAGGAGACATTAATTCTCGTACAATTGAGCGCATCTGTGCCGAACTGCTTGCTGATCCGGTGACACAGAATTACGTCTATAGCCGTTCCGACAATCATACCCCAAGACAAAGTGATGGTTCCGTATGGACCGTCGAGGTGCGATTGAAACCGGGGGTAACGGATGCTGTGGGTGACAGTGTTCTCAAGGGGCTACGCGATATGGGAGTTCCAGATGTCCAAACCACACAGACAGGACAGAAGTACCGGATACACGGGGACTTAGATCAACCCAAACTTGAAATGATTGCACAGCAGCTGCTCGCGAACGACGTTATACAAATATTTGAGATCTGGCAGGGTTAGTATGCTGCCAATCCGTAGGTGCTTATTTTACTAGTCCATCAGGGTGGCACTAACGTCATTTTTTACCCACTAATGCTTTGGTCTTCCATGTTCCTCGTCTAAACCACAACCACATCAATAAGCCTTGTACAACGTTTGATAGGGCGATGCCAATCCAGACTCCCTTGAGTCCCACTAAATGGGAAAGCAATAGCACCAGCGTCAGCCCAATACCGATCTGACAGATGAATGTCATTATCATCGGGGAAACGGTGTCCCCAGCACCGTTGAGAGCACGACCAAATACGATCGAAATCGCAATAAATGCAAAAGTAACTGATAGGTAACGGATATAAACACCTCCGATAGCGATAACTTCTGCTTGTCCGGTGAATATCCTAATGCAAAAATGGGGAAAGAAAAATAATAGGCTTCCAAGCACAGCCATGAGCACTGTTGCCAATCCACCGGCAAGATTGGCAGATTTCTCTGCCCTGTCAATCTGCCCCGCTCCGATATTCTGCCCCACCATTGGCGCGACGGCGTTTGCGAATCCGAAACCCAAGTGCATCACGAGGATGCGGAGACGCATACAGATGGCGTAGGCAGCCACAGCATTCGTTCCATAAATCGCCACAACTCGAATAAACCCCAACCGGGAGGCGTGTCTCAGAAATCCTTGCATTGAGCTAAAAATTCCGAGGCGCAGGATTTGGCCCATTGCTGACAGATCTACCCGGCGCTTAACGTGCTTCAGCGAGATGGCGCTGCGTCCGATGAAACAGAGATAAAGGAAAATCACAACTCCAGCACTCCTGCCAATCACGCTTGCATAAGCGGATCCTGCAACACCCAGACGCGGAAATTTCCAAAGCCCAAATATCAAAAAGGGATCCAGAACAATGTTTAAGACCGTTGAAATAATCATGACGACCATCGGTGTCATTGAATCGCCACCCGCTCTGAAAATGGAACCTAACGTCATTGATACGAACATCATGATACCACCAAGCAGTGTGATACGCAAGTAAGGTACGCCCAGTCGCACTACTTCTTCCTCTGCTCCGAGTAGCCTCAATCCAATTTCAGCGAGTGGAAAGCCTATACACGCAATTCCAAGGGGGCATACAACGCTCAAAATGAGTGCCTGCATTGCAATGTTTTCCCCTTGTTCTCTCTGTTGTGCACCGATTGATTGAGAAACCAGAACAACCGTTCCCATTGAGATACCAAGTGAAAGTACACTAATCAGCCGTTGAAGATTTGAGCTCATGTCAACGGCGGAAATCGCTTCCGCTCCCAGTTTTCCGACGAAGATCATATCGACCACACTGAAAGAATCCTGCAAAATGTTACTGAGAGCAATTGGCCAAGCAAGGTGTATCAGGTTCTTGAAAATGCTCCCTTGGGTCAGGTCGTGCGTCGATTTCTTCATAGATAGCTTTCTCTCCGATGTGTATTGATGTGGATTCGACGATTCAAACCTCTCTTTGTTTAGCAATTTTCATCGAAGAACGCCTGAAACACAAAGATATTTTTCTCTCATTTGTCTAATTTCTGTGCCGATCGCAGCCGTACGACTTAGATTGGCCGGTCCAACCCAAAACCAATGGATTTACCAATTCATTGGGAATTTTATCAATTTTTCCGTTGTGCCATATTTTCGCAAAATGCGGCAAGAATTGTCTATTTGGATCTCGGCTGTTAATTTTTAGAAAAAACTAGCGAAATTCTATTAAAAAACTATTGACAGATCATTAATAATCATTTATTATATTAGCCCCTATCCGAACATATTGTATGATAAAAGAAATTATACACAATATATTGGTGTTCTATGAAATGCCCATACTGCAACGGTTCAAGCATAAGAGTCATCGACAAACGAGATACTGACGGAGGAACTGCCATCCGCAGACGCCGAGCGTGTCTCCATTGCTCAAAGCGGTTTACAACGTATGAACGGGCTGAAGTATTAGATCTTTTCATTATTAAGAAGGACCAGCGCCGCGAAGCCTTCGATCGGCAAAAGCTAAAGCGCAATATCATGAAGGCATGTGAAAAACGTTCGATTAGTCAGGAAACCATTGATCGCTTAATCGGGGATATCGAACAACAACTTATTAGTATACACAGGTCCGAGGTCGAAAGTCATATTATTGGTGAAATTGTTATGGATGCGCTCAAGAGTTTGGATAGTGTCGCATATATTCGGTTCGCTTCTGTTTACCGAGACTTCAAGGATGCGGCAGATTTCAAAAACGAGCTCCGTCAATTAGCACCTGACGATTGAATTAACGAAACCGATAGTTCAGGAAGGGCGTTGTATTAAGGGGTATTCTAAACGAATTATAGGTAGGTAGATCGCTGAATCTGCCGAATTTTTTTGTAGCAATCATAGAAAGGAATTGCAAGAAAAATGTCCCAAACCAACAATTTTGGTGTTAATCAGGATCCGATGGCCGTCGCGCCATCAGATGAAACTGCTGACATCAAACCCTCTTCTTTTGAAGAAACTGCACAACCACAGGGCTTAAAAATCGATCGACGGTATACCTTGCCCGGTGTGCATCCATTCGATACCATTGAGTGGGAACCTCGAAGTTCGGTAATCTATAATGAAAAAGGCGAGGCTATCTTCGAGAAAAACGAGGTTGAGGTCCCATCGAACTGGTCCCAATTGGCAGCGGATATTGCGGTGTCCAAATATTTCCGTAAAGCGGGCGTGCCTGAAATGGAGAGCGAAACAAGTGTTCGTCAACTCATCCAACGTGTCGCTCATACCATCCGCGATGCCGGCGAAGCCTTTGGCGGTTACTTTGCCACACCGGAGGATGCTGATGCCTTTGAGATGGAGTTGACAGATCTGCTCGTCATGCAACGCGGTGCGTTTAATTCGCCTGTCTGGTTTAACTGTGGACTATATCATCAGTATGGAATTATAGGGGGAACCGGCAACTGGTATTGGGATTTTGAAAAAAACAATGCGGCCCAGACTGAAAATAACTACGACCATCCACAATGCAGCGCGTGCTTCATACAATCTGTTGACGATGACCTAATGTCGATTTTCGAGTTGGTCAAAAATGAGGCGCGTGTCTTTAAGTACGGTTCGGGAACTGGTACGAACTTTTTCAAAATTCGAGGACGGCAAGAAAAACTCTCCGGTGGTGGTACGAGCAGTGGGTTGATGTCTTTTCTTGAGGTTTTTGACCGTGGGGCAGGGGCGACCAAATCTGGAGGGACTACCAGACGCGCTGCAAAGATGGTATGCCTTGATATGAATCACCCGGAAATCGTTGATTTCATCAATTGGAAGGTTAATGAGGAAAAGAAGGTGGCGGCACTCGTCTCCGCTGGTTATCCCTCTGATTTCAATGGGGAGGCATATAAGACCGTTTCAGGGCAAAACTCGAATAACTCTGTCCGAATCACGGACGAATTCATGAATGCCTATCTGCGTGGTGAAAAATGGCATACGACGTTGCGTACAACGGGCGAAATCTGCGAAACTTTTGAAGCCAAAGATCTCATGCGTCAAATCTCCGAAGCCGCTTGGGCTTGTGCGGATCCGGGGGTGCAGTTTGACACGACAATCAACGACTGGCACACCTGTGCGAATACCGGTCGAATTTATAGTAGTAATCCATGTTCAGAATATATGTTCCTTGACGACTCCGCATGTAATCTCGCTTCTATCAATCTACTCAAATTTGTTGAGGAAGATGGAAACTTTGATGTCGAAGGGTTCAAACATGCTTGCCGAATCTTCTTCATCAGTCAGGAAATCCTTGTGGATTTCTCCTCCTATCCGACCCACTCAATTGCTCGAAATAGCCACGACTATCGACCACTCGGATTGGGATATGCCAATCTGGGAACCCTGTTGATGGTCAACAGTATCCCCTATGATAGCGAAGAAGGATATGCCATCGCCGGTGCACTCACCGCAATTCTCTGTGGTGAGGCTTATAGAACATCCGCTGAGATGGCTGCGGTCAAAGGTCCATTCCCCAGTTTCGAGAAGAACCGTGAGTCGATGCTGCATGTGATGAGTAAACATCGTGACGCAGCCTATCGCATTAGCCCGGATGTCTGCCCGCCTCACCTTTTGAAGGCGGCACAACAAACGTGGGATGACGCGGTTGAGATGGGGAGGCAGTATGGCTATCGGAATGCACAAGCGACTGTGCTAGCGCCTACCGGTACCATAGGGCTGCTGATGGAGTGCGACACAACTGGTGTTGAACCTGAATTCGCGCTCGTGAAATTCAAGAAGCTGGCAGGGGGCGGCTACTTTAAGATTATCAACCAATCAGTGCCGCGCGCATTGAAAAAGCTCGGTTATACAGATGAAGATATTGACGATATTGTGACTTATGTGCAAGGTACTTCCTCGCTAATCGGTTCGTCGCATATCAATAATGTCTCACTTAAACAGAAGGGGTTGACTGACGAGGAAATCGGGCAGATTGAAGCGACGTTACCCTCCGTCTTTGAGTTGACGCATGGGTTTAACGCCTACACCATTGGAGAGGAAGGGATGGCGCGTCTCGGATTTGGTCCGGAGCAATATAACGCGCCCAATTTTGATTTCTTAAGTGAATTGGGATTTACGCAGCAGCAAATTGAAGAAGCAAGCAAGGTAATTTGTGGTATGATGACCATTGAAGGTGCACCGCATCTGAAAGCTGAACACCTGCCCATCTTTGATTGTGCCAACAAGTGTGGGGAGTATGGTCAGCGTTACATTGAGCCGATGGCACATGTTCGCATGGTTGCCGCAACACAGCCATTTCTGAGTGGGTCGATATCCAAAACCATCAACATGCCGCACGAAACAACAGTCGAAGAGGTCGAGAACCTTTATGTTGAGGCGTGGAAACTGGGGTTGAAGGCAGTGGCACTCTATCGGGACGGATCGAAACTGTCCCAACCTCTCAGCTCAACGAGAGCGGAAGCGGAGGAAGAGGAACAGGAAGCACGACCAATCCGCCGTCGTCTGCCCAACGAACGCGCTTCAATCACCCATAAATTCAGCGTTGCCGGTCACGAAGGCTATATCACGGTCGGGTTTTACGAAGATGGCAGCCCCGGCGAGGTGTTCCTCAAGATGTCGAAGGAAGGTTCCGTTATCTCTGGATTGATGGATACCATCGCGACAATGACCTCTATCTCGCTACAATACGGTGTTCCGCTAGAGTCACTGGTCAGCAAGTTCAGTCATGTCGGATTTGAGCCTGCGGGATTTACCAACAATAAGGATATCCCGATAGCGAAGTCAATCATCGACTATGTATTCCGTTGGATTGGACTTAAATTCCTGCCTCAAAGCGAAGTGCTTGCCGAGGGAGACGGAAACCTCGGCGATCAACTCACCCAACCACAGCAGCTGCAACCTTATGGTGATGACCTCAATCAGGAGGAGAATGCCCAAAGGTTAGAAGCACGTGAAAAACGGGTCGCAGCGATGCAGTCGGATGCGCCCCCTTGTCATGATTGCGGGACAATCATGGTGCGGAACGGCACATGTTATCGTTGTCTGAATTGTGGTGCGACGAGTGGGTGTTCGTAGAGCTGAAACGCGAGGCAATTGTTGATAACTACCCGTAGATTACGCGCAGTAGATTAAAGCCAATCATCCCCGCCACAATCAAAACAATAAACGCAAAACAGAAGCGGATTGAATCGCCCTGTATCCTCTGATTCGCGATTACCCCCACCTGTGCACAGATTGTGGATCCAATCAGCAAAAACACAACCAGCCACAGATCGACATTGCCCCGCATTGCATGGGTCGCAGTTCCATAAGCGGCAGAAAAAAATACGATAAGCGAAGTCGTGCCAACTGCTGCGTGCGTCTCAACGCCATATCCGTAGATTAGTAGTGGCACGAAGAGGATACCGCCGCCAATCCCGAGCAATCCTGTGAAAATACCGATGACGAGTGCTGAGTAAACAATCGCCGGGAGTGAGATTCGGCGAACACCGGTGACGGGAAAGGAAACGTAAGGTGGGATGGGGAGATATCGAAGTAAGCCGGGTGGCTGTTTGTAATTGCTTTTTCCTCTGTGAATCAGTGATTCTATGAGAATCAATCCTGAAACCGTGATAAGCACTCCAAAGAAGAGCCATTGCAGGTGAAACTGAAGGGCTGGCATTGATTGACTGCCGACACTGATCTCTCCCAATTTATCCAGCCAGTCGAGCAGATATACTCCAATCTCAATACCGACAAAATTACCTCCCACAATCATCAATGCCAGTTTCGCATCTATATTGCCGAACTTCCAATACCGCAATACGGCAGAGAAGGTGGTCCCAGCTGTCCGAGAAAGCGTACTCCCGATGCAAATTGGGAAGGGAATGCCGAATAGGATATTGAGGATCGGGGTGATTAGTGGTCCGCCGCCGATCCCGAAGAAACCTGATAGGAAACCGCTGATGCACCCTAAAGCAATCAACCCCAAGATATTAACAGGTATGCCACTGATATCGACGTTCATCTAGCGTTATAATTTCAAATGTGATAATCAATTTTAGGGTTGTGGGGAGTTGAACGACCGGTACGACGTTCGAGAAGGGTAAAGATCCAGTTAATGAGTGCTCCCCAAGCTATGGGAAAGAGTAAACAGATTAGAACGTTGAAAATGCCTTTCATCAGAATTCTTCGGGACTTTAGTGTGTGGGAGGAAATCCCGCCTTCCTTTTTGCTTGAAACATATTGTGAGTATGTTAAAATTGTCTTGTCCTTCGTGGGAAAGTTTCAATCCTAACACCCGTTAGGATCTCCCACACATCCATTGAAACGGATATTAAGGGCAAGGACAATACTATGAAAAAGACTTATGAATATCGCGCCTATCCTACAACGAAACAACGAAAGCTCTTTACCGTCTGGTTAGCATTACTGCGCTCTGTTTACAACCAAGCCCTTGCGTGGCGTATCGAAGCATACGAAGCCGCCGGGCTAACAGTTAAATGGACAACACAAGCCAACGCTTTGCCAGACCTTAAGCAAGAATCTGAGGCATTTGCCGGTCTTCACAGTGACGTTCTCCAAGATGCCATGCGCCGTTTGGATAAAGCATACAAAGCATTCTTCCGTCGTATCAAAACGGGTGATAAACCGGGCTTCCCACGCTTCAAAGGCGAAGGACGGTATCGGTCGATGACTTTCAGCCACTTGGCAAAGCGACTGATTCACAATGTCGATATGAAATACGCCTGTGTGGTTGTCCCGAAAGTCGGACACCTGAAGATTCGATACCACCGACCGTTACCCGATGGCAAAATTAAGACGTTGACCCTCTCCAAGAAGGCGTCCGGTTGGTATGCCACAATCGTCGTTGAGGTACCAGCCCCGGTGGAAGTCGTTGTTAATACCACGCTGGGTGTGGATGTTGGATTGAACTCGTTTGTCGTTGATTCTGATGGCGAACGCATTCCTAACCCATGCCACTATCGCCAGTCTGAAAAGCAACTCGGCAAACATCAGCGCGTATTGTCTCGACGCAAAAAAGGGAGCAAACGTCGAGCGAAACAGTGCGAGATTGTCGCCCGTACCCATGAACGGATAGCGAATCAGCGCAAGGATTTCCAGTTTAAGGCGGCGCATCGCATTGTTGAACGTTGCGACGAAGTAGCTGTAGAAGACTTGAAAATCAAGAACATGCTCAAGAACCATTACCTCGCCAAGAGCATATCCGACGCGGGGTGGAGCAGTTTTCGGTTGAAACTGCAAAGCAAAGCTGCAAACGCTGGCAAGCAGTTTACCAAGGTAAAGCCTCACCATACCAGTCAGAAATGCTCCGGTTGTAATGAAGTTGTACCAAAGAAGTTGTCGGTTCGGACTCACGGTTGCCCCTATTGCGGACTGGTAATTGACCGTGACCATAACGCTGCAATCAACATCAAAAAGGCTGCTGTAGTCTTGCGTGGAGGTGTGGTGGTAACGAACACCCCCGAAACCCCTGCTCAGACGGGGACAGAAGCGCGGAACCCAATAAATCCCGGGGAACGGGCAACAAGCCCCAGTCCTTCAGGGTGGGGTAACTGACGCACGACTCCAATTCGATGGAACATCAGAATCTGCTCGTACCGCACGGCAAAAGTTTGTAACCCCTCCCAAGTTCCCTCCATATCCGTCCGATTCCTCCAACATCTTAAGAGCTCCAGACCTCTATCAGTAAAGGTATTGGGGATTTATGCCGTCGTATACTCGCACATCACAAGTATAGAGGAAAGCTGCGCTATTGTAAAGGGAAAAATTGATCGAATTCTTTTTGCTTGCATTTCCCATAGGGGTGTGCTACAATCACCAACGTTTTAGCAATTTCCAAAGCAGGTCCAGATTCGGTAAATAGCACCTCAATGGAGTCCTCTTTTTCGTAATCGAAGAGGTTCTGAAAAGTTTGAAAGTGGCTGCTAATCTTTCTGCTTGATTCGGGTGTGTAAAATGTTCGTCGGTTTGGATGCCGATGCTTACCTCCTAGGAAGGCTTCAAGGATAAACGACACGAAGGGGACCTACAGAGGAACCAGGTAAAAATGACATCAGAGCCAGCTCATACAAACAAAAAACTTTACAGATCCCGATGTTGTTGGATCTGCCTGTCCCGATCATATCGGGGAACGATCCAAACAACAACGAGGATTCTTGATAAATCGGAACCTGCTTAATTGCATATTTCTGCGATGTTTTTGGTTAAACTGACACCGTAAGGAGTTTTTTTGATGAAGGAATATCAGACGGAACAGATTCGGAATATCGGTATTATTGGGCATTCAAGCACAGGGAAGACTTCACTCATCGAAGCGATACTCTATAATGGGGGCGCAATTGAGCGAATCGGACAAATTGATAGTGGGAGTTCAGTTTCAGATTATGCCCCAGATGAAATTGAACGCAAGATGACAATTAACTGTTCTGTGTGTGTCGCCGAGTGGAAAGGGTTCAAGTTAAATATTATTGATACGCCCGGTGTTGAGGATTTTCATGGAGATCTTGAGAGCGTACTGCGGGTGGTAGATGCCGTTATTGTGGTAGTCGATGCAACGACCGGCGTCGAAGGGGGTACGGAGAAGGTATGGGAAGCCGCTGATAAATATGAACTCCCACGGATGATCTTTATCAACAAAATGGATAAAGAGAACGCTAGTTTTGAAAACGCGCTTGCAAGCGTCGATGAGATTCTTGAAATCCGAACGTCCGTGACGCAGGTGCCAATTGGTAAAGAAGATGACTTTAAAGGGGTTGTCGACCTCATCCAGATGGGAGCGTTCACGGAACCGCAGGATAATAAGCCTTCACCGAAATCAGAGATCCCTTCCGAACTTGAAGCACAGGCCGAAGAGGTGAGGGAGCAACTTGTCGAGGTTGCAGCAGAAAGCGATGATGAGTTGATTGAAAAATTCTTTGAAGGTGAGCTCACCGATGAGGAGATTAGTGCCGGACTCCGCACAGGATTAGCTGCTAATCAATTCGTGCCTGTTCTTTGTGGCAATGCCCTCCAGAATATCGGTGTTCAACCGCTGATGGACATGATCACGAACTGCTGCCCATCCCCCGTAGATGCCAGACCGATTACAGGAACCGATGGCGAAACAACCTATGATGCCTCCCCGGATTCGCCGCTGTCGGCGCTAGTCTTTAAGACATTGGCTGATCCATTCGCAGGGCGACTGAGTTTCTTCCGTGTTTATTCCGGCGTCTTAAATAGCGACTCTCAGGTTTACAACTCGACGAAAGATGAGAATGAACGGATCGGCAAACTCACATTCATGAATGGGAAAACCTCTATTGACACACCCCAAGTCTCCGCAGGCGATATCGGAGTTGTTTCTAAACTGACGCTTGCACAAACGGACGACACATTTTGCGATGTAGGAAGTTCGTTCCAACTTCCCGGATGCGAATTCCCCAAGCCTGTTATCTCATTCGCTATCAAGCCTGCACGAGAAGGGGATGATGAGAAACTGAGTTCGACCCTCTCCCGGATGATGGAAGAAGATCCATCATTCCAAGTTGAACGGAATAGCACAACGAAACAGCTGCTGGTCTCCGGCCTTGGCGAGATACATCTCACTGTCATACGCAACCGAATGCGAGACAAGTTTGGTATTGAAACTGAGGTCGAAATGCCAAAAGTCTCCTATCAGGAGACAATCCGTGGCAGGGCGAGCAGTGTTCAAGGCCGGTATAAACGTCAATCTGGTGGACGCGGCCAGTTTGGTGAGGTTTGGATCAATCTTTCCCCGCGCGAACGCGGTGCTGGCTTTGAGTTTGTCAACAAGGTTACGGGTGGCTCGATTCCGCGTAATTACATCCCCGCGGTTGAGAAAGGTATTCGTGAGTCAATGGCTCAGGGTTTAATTGCCGGCTATCCCTTCGTTGACGCTCAAGTTGAGCTTTACGATGGTAAGCACCACCCCGTTGATTCCTCAGATATGGCTTTTCAGATTGCTGGTTCTTTTGCGTTTCGAGAGGCGGCAGGCGAATCTAGGCCCGTACTGCTTGAGCCGATTATGGATGTCACAATCTCCGTTCCTGAACAGTTCATGGGAGACATTATCGGCGACCTCAATAGCAAACGCGGCAGAATTATGGGGGTCGAGCAGGCGGGCAGGCGTCAGGTGATTCAAGCGACTGTGCCGTTAGCAGAGATGTTCCGATATTCGATAGATCTTAAATCGATTACGAGCGCGCGGGGCAGCTTTACGATGGAGTTCGCTCGTTACGAGGAAATGCCTGATGAACTCGCCCAAAAGGTGATTGCTGAAGCGAAATCGGAAGATAACGAGTAAAATAACGCAAGTTACTACCCATCCTAATCGGTCAAGTTTCTTATCTCACCTTGATAGTTGGTAGGGTGGGTTTCCTAGCCCACCCTCGTCCCAATCCGCGTGGGCTGTTTATGAGTAAAGGGATTTTCTCATTTCCTGTAATATCTACTGGACGGTTACGTGCTGTACGGTTCACGAACGCATCTGAAGCCGAGGGTTGGATTAGTCAACTTTCGCGTGTTGGCATTGCGGAAATAACATTTCAGAAAAACTTTCCAATCGGCGAACCCTCCCCCACGCGTGGAAACCCGATCGTCTTTATTTAGATTCTTGAAGTTTTCGATTAGCCATTCCAAATCCGGACCTTCCTTCAGGGACAACGGATTCTTCTGCGGCGCGTTACAGTAAAAATCTCTCTCATAATCGTCCAATGTCCATTCCCAGACATTGCCTAGCATACTGCAGAGACCGTTGGCTTCATAGCTGTTCACCGCTGCCAGAGATGCCTCATAATGCTTGTCAAACGAGCGATAATTCGCCTCATCGCCAGTAATGGAGTTCCCCTGATAGGCATGTCTAGCTGCCTTCTCCCACTCGGCTTCCGTCGGCAGCCGTTTTCCCACCCATCGTGCGTATGCAAGTGCTGCGTACCAAGAAACATACGTCACCGGAAACTGATCCCGACCTTCTGGGAAGTTGTTCTTATCATCCCATAGATGCAGATAGTGCCGATCATAATGGTCGTCTTTTCGTTGTGACTCCGGGACTTTTCGCCACTCGGGATTTGCAAATACAAACTCACGGAATTCTGCGTTGGTCACTACACATTTGTCGATCCAAAACTCATCTATATCGAACTCACGACACGGTTTGGCATCCTCTTCAACGTTAGGATCATCGCTATCATCTCCTATCCATCCCTTGCCTGCCGGGATTTTCACCATATTGTCGTATTCTATGAATTTCTTGATTTCCTTCTTGACATCTGTCGTCAATGACGCGTGTCCTTTAAAAAAGCGATTATAGGTACTTTCGGAGGAAAGGCGTTTGTTCTCCGGCAGCGATTGTAGATCAGCCCAATCGTAGTGGTGCTTTTTGAGATAGTAGAACGCACCTAGTATATGTTCCGCTTTTGTGGGAGGACGTCCGCGGTCCTGGGGGCCCCCCTCACTCTCACTATTCTCTAAATCCGGCACCAAGTTTGTCAACTGCACCCGTAATTTATCCGGCAGTGGAGTCGGGTCTGGCATTTTTCTTTTCATTTCTGGGGGCTTAGGATCCTTCTCTAAGAGCCTTAAAGCCCAATCTGCTGCTGTATAGATGGCAAATTCCTGGTCCTCCGTGGACAACTTCTCAAAGTCATCTATTGAAGCCTGATTCAACCTCCTCCAGAGATTTTCTAGAGAGAGGTTCCACCATTCTTGCTTTTGTCCTGCTTGAGGTTCGTGGTGCTGCAGCGGTAGCGCTCCGTGATCATGTGCGTAAATAGCGGCGTTTAAAATTTCCATATCAATATGCGATTTTGTGTCGCCGAATAGGATGTCAGCATTGTGGAGGAAATCGTAAGCATTTTGAATGACTGTTTTCAGGGAGCGAGTATTACCCTCCCACTTCCGTGCCTGGAGCTCCAATAAAACCTCCTCCTTAATCTCTACGTCCTCCTCCGCACTCTTGAGTTGGTTGAGGAAGTATTCCACCAAGGGCGGAATGTCTTCTGGTCGCTTGCGCAAGGACGGAATAGCGAGATGGAACCCCTGAATCCTCTCACGGAAAGGGAGTTCCGCTAATGCTTTCATGGGTGGGTTACTTGTTGCTACAATAATTCGGATATTCGCGAATCGATTATCTTCTCTCGATCCACCTAATGGTTGAACTATTTTGTCATCAAGGAACACTAGTAATTTTTCCCGAGTCCCGGAAGGAAGTGCTTGAATCTCATCCATAAACAGGGTGCCACCATTAGAATCCTCCGGCTGCTTATACCAGGTTTTATTTTTGTTAAGAACCAGATTACGGCTAGTCGTTTCGATAATCAGTCCTGCGCGCGGCATATTACTACCCGTATATGCCCCTTTCACGTGACCAAAAATTCGGCTATGAGCCAATTCTTCATTTTCCTTAAACTCTGCACAGTTGACGTGCCTAAAGAGCTTCCCTTTTCGAGGACTAAGGTTATGAATGAGTTCTGTGATTCCTGCTTTCCCCACCCCGCTCTCCCCGCTAAGTACGCCATTTTTGTTTTGTGACCTCGCGTGCGTTGTCACTAGCTTATAGACCTCAATCATGGGCTCCGATCTAAGCAGGAGGAGCTTGGATGATAGTGCGCTTTCTATATTTTCTAGCAATTTCTCTATGTCTGGGCGTTTATCATTCATAGTCATGCTCATACAAAGTTTCCTTATAATAGAACATTTGAGAGGGTAAACTCGTAGATAGATTTACGGGATAATTCTACTAACAGAAGGAAGAAGAGTAAATAAAATCCAGCTTTGCCAACTATCTGAACATGTCCCTCAATGTCCGATGAATTAGATTTATAGTTGGGTGATTTATCGCCTGTTTGGACACGCACTACTTCTAGTCTACTCTATCCAACAGAAAAAGTCAAGAATTTTTGAATAATTTTGATAGAGCGTAATATTCGCTTCTGTCTAGTGCAATAAATTTCAAAATGAAATTGGTCGCCGTTTAGATTAGTAGGCACCTAAATTCATTGATCGCCGATAATTACATTGTACGGTGGGATCGTGCAATGCTACAAGGTTCCAGCGTGATAAAGACGTTGTCAACATTTTATTTGGCACAGGACTTGCAACGAGTCGGGTCTTGTATCGATCGGTTGCTCGCAGGGGGCAGCACACAGCAAATTCAACGAGTGAGGAGAAACCTAATGTATAAGAAAACGGCCAAAGTGCATTTCGAGGGCAAGAAATCTGAGGGCGGGGGGCGCGCTACTTGGACGATGAGATTGAACGATGGATCTGAACCAGCAGTCCTGGAGTTACAATTTCCCGATGGGACCGCCTTAAAGCCAGAAGAAATTGGATCCATAGATCACATCCAATCGCGGATGGGTTTTGAGGACCCCGCTACGATCCTAAGAACCGTGGGGATAACATTCGGATCGCTGGCTCTCGGTAGCGTAATCGTTGAGGTATTAAACCCCACAGCGGCTCTGGAGGCCGCGGCAGAGACTCTTCGTCAAGCCATTGCAACGGGTTCTGTCGAGCTTACAAATAAAGCGTTGATACAGTATATGGCGCAGTTGTCTATGAAAGTAGGGCCTGGCAGAGAGTTCGCGGCGATCCTGGTCGGACTAGGAGCCATCGCAGCACCTGCCGCATATGCAGGATACGCATTCTCGAAACGCGAGATCCGCGTCAGAATCATAATGCATTCTGGCGCAGTTTGGTATGTCGAATGTCCGGAGTATATCGGCACATTTCTGACGGGTGCTTACAAAGCTGTCGCTGCTGGCATCGTCGGTGAGAAACCCGTTCAGAGCGATGAATCCGAAACCAACGCAGCAGACGCCCTGACCCCGGTATCTCAGTCACCGGCACCGGCATAACCCGAAACTTGGTTGACAGACAACCCCGGCGGGGGTTGTCTGTCACTTGCATTGCTCTAAACAAGACCTATACCAATACGCTAAAGAGGTTAACGATAAGAGGATTTTTATGAACAACACAAATGGCATCCATTATGAGACGTATGAATTTAGATCGGGTCGCATCACGCTGATCCTCCGGCAAGATGAGGAAGTTTGGATCAGCGATGTGCCTCCGGAAATCGTCCGGCACCTAGAAAAGATGCATGGGAAAGACAATCTAACCTGTTTTATCAACGTAGGACCCGATCTCCTCGGTGGCATTGAGTTTCTGGAGTATGTCCCCCGAGGGACGGTGCTTCATAGTGGCGAAATGGCACCCATCCGGAGATTAATCTATAAGACAGCTAATACACTGGGCGAAGCCTCGGCGGCGAGTACTATCATTTCAGCCTTTGGCTGCGGCGGAGCGTTCTTGGTATCTTTGTTCCCTCCAGCGGCACCCGTTGCTGTACCCCTCGCTATTACATTAGGAAAAGCGCTTCTGATCTCAGGGGGCACCCTCGTCGGATCGGCCATCGTACATGCGAATGCGGAGTCGGTGAAAGGGCGAAAGCGATATGTGCGTTTCAAAGGTCAGTGCATCGCCAATCCCCCGCCGCACAAAGAGACCGTCGCTCGTGCAGAATTCATTGGAACCGTGAAAAAGGCACACTATGAGTGTCTTTGTAAGCAGCTGCGAGGATATGACGGCCAGATAGTATTCGGTAAAGAAGTAACACAAATGGATCTTGCGTAAGTCCTAATCTATTTCCACCAACAAGCGAGAAGCATTCGATTCACTTGTAGCTCACAACTAGGGGCGGGCTTGAAACCCGCCCTAACAAACGATCAAACCGTTCTGCGAAAAAAAGGAGAAAAATGCATGATGAGCCTTATTCCAACACCGGCATCCCCGATCTCCATCGCAAAAAGGCTGGCAAAGCACCTCTTAAAGCGGCTCCACAAGAAATTGAAACAAGTCCGGAGGGCAATTTAATGCGTAAACGAGATATCTTCACAGACGGCTCCCCATGGCCGGCATCCATTGCAAGCAGACTGAGCCTCCATCTGAAATGTCAAAAGTCACATAAGGAACCGACCGACTTGCGCTTTGGAGTGCGCGTCCTCGAGATTGATGCGGAGGATTCCCATAATCCGAAGGGTTTTTCCGCGTACTTTTCCGATAAGCCTGTGGACTATATCTGTTTTGATATAGGCCGCGGTGAAGTGCTGCAGTCTTGGATTGAGCTCCCCGGTCCCAAAGAAAAAGACGGGAATTGTAAGGTCGTTCGCCGATACTTTTCGAGGGACATATCTACCAAAAACCATGTTTTCGAGGAAGAACCCCCTTTTAACAAAATGGTGTGGCTCGGGGAGACCACCGCTGGGAATTGTACATGGAAGCGAGTGAAATCCCCGGTCTCGTTAACGCTGTTGGTAGGCTTGAAAGTAGGCTGGAAAGCCGTGAAGTCGGGTACGATGCCTGTGCCGCCTGGCGTTGCAGAAATTGCCGCTGTCCTCGGTATCGCAGTGTCCTACATCGTAGAACGCCGCGCCCGTGTCCTGTTTGGGGATTCTTCATCGAACAGATGGTTTTTGGTAGATATGCCCCAAGTCGTGTATTTTATCCTGGACTCAGTGCTATGCGACGAGCATTCGCGCAGCGTCCACCACTCCCGCCCGGAGGACGGGGTATCAGTCGCGGACGCTGTCGCGTCTACTTGACGTACTCCCAAGCCTAAATGTTCCGATTCGGTTTGTTCGGAACCAACATTACCGAATCGTGAACTTTACGGGCTAAAGCCCAAATCTGTAACGGGAAACGCCCAAGACTCACATTTTCCGAGGAGGAAGTACAGATGCAAGTATATCCTGTACGCGTGATTGATAGCAGCCAGGGGGTACCGCCCCTGAAGAAAGGCGGCCATTCTGTTGAGATCGAGATGGTGCCGACGGCGACAGCACACCTGGTGATGAAAACGACAGAGAAGCCCCTTCACGTCTATGAAGAAAAGGAGGTCGCCAAAATTTTCCAGATTGGCAGGCCTCGGCGCGCCGTGAATGTTGTGAATTGGCAACGCCTGCCGTACCTCTTAATGCTCGTCTGTGCGAGCGTTCTGATTAGCTTCTGGATTGGCGATTTTGGCCATGAACCGGATACGGGTGTTAACGATGAGAGTCTTCCGCTGCGTTTTTGGGTGCAGCATCCGCGCGTTGCTGGTACACTCGGTGGAATCGGGGTGTTCTGGCTCCTAGTACCAGTGACAGGCTTTTGGCTGAATTTCGTCACGATTGTCGTTACCCTGGTTCCAAACAACTTGGAAGAAACGGTGCCGACGATGATTTTGAGAATCCCCACGGTGGCGTATCATCAGCTTTCTGCCGCCGACCTCTTGCGAGTTTCATGGTGCCAGTGAAGTTCGGTGCATCAGTTGAGCAGCCAGTCAGTGGCCAGTTCATCATCAATTCGATTCAGTATTGGGAAATCCATACCTAAGAGTTTAGCATATTTATTCAAACATTGTAAGCATAGGTAGATTCCTCACTAGGGGCATTTATGGTGAATGAGACAAATAAGCGGACATTTGCCAAAGTCCCCCTCTTTCCCCCTGATAAGGGTGCTAGGGGGTTACGGATTTAGGCGGTTGTTTGTAGGTACAGATTGCCTAATCTGTACATGGGCATTGGCACTGTATAAGTAATTCTAAAATTTACCATAGTTCTCCTGTAGGAGGAATCTCCGAATCCCGACACGAAATCGCCTTAATTTCACCATAACTGCCTTGTATCTCGCCAGACACCGGAGTATAATAAAAATGACTGGCTCATGTTAAGATTTAGTGCAAGCGACGAGTTTTGAGATAAACTCCACCGTGATGACTTTGGAGTTAATGCGAAACTCACATAAGGCAATGTACCCACTTCTTGTGAACCCCCCGAAACGGGCGTATGAAGTTGCGAACGGTGGTCCAAACACCTTCAATGGTGTTGGTGTGAACCTCTCGAATCCCATCTCCATCAGCATCTGTTGCCCATTGTCGCTTACTATGGCAAACAGTGGGATGGGAGCGATTGAGTCCACAATAGCCTTGCCATTGTGCAGGGCGTTGGCATTCGCTTGAAGTGCGTGTCGGAGGGAAAGCACCGTCGGGTAACTGAGACCCAGTTCACGCGCAAGTTGGGCAGTTGACACCCCTTGGTACACCCCCCGTAGCCAGTTGGCAGCAGCGGGCAGGTGCACACTGCCAGCAGGTTCATCAGCATTTAGTACAGTAACCGCGTGACTTAGGTCAGGTATAGGCTGATGAGATACGGGTCAAATACCAGGGGGGCATTGCTTGGCTGGCACTGGCTGTCCCCACTCGCTTGTGGCTCGCTGGCGTCGGCAGGGGTTGCCATGACGGTGCATTGATTCGGCGGCTCCTCCAACAGGTACGTCAGTGTGCGTTGTATCGTCCGTTGTTGCTGCGCGTTGATGGCTTGGCTGTGTATGTTTCGACTATTAAGCAGGTCTTTCGCAACCCCATCTTCACTGGCAAGCGAGGACGCTCACAACTTCGCCGCTGGCAACATCTGTGCATTGTGCAGGTCATCAAGCAGTACGCCCAAAAGCAACCCAGGCGAGTGATGGGTGTCGTCAGACGCATTGTCTGTGGTACATCGAAGCAGGTACAGACCTTGATAAAACAAACACAACACACCACGACTGCATATATGAGCTACATCGAACGGCTTAATGGGACATTTCGCGCTCGCATCAGTGGGCTCATTCGTCGGGGACGGGGTTTGGCACGGCAACTCCAAACGCTTGAGCGAGCGATGTATCTGATGGGGTGTGTCTATAACTTCTGCACACTCCATCAAAGTCTCCGACTCATACGCTATCTGACCAACAATCGTCGTCAATGGGTAGAAAGAACACCACCGATGGCTGCTGGGATTACTGTACATGTCTGGACGGTGGAACAGTTACTCTCTTATAAAGTCCCCCTTCCACCTTGGCAGCCATCTTGACGACCCGGAAGGACTTGTGCCAAAATCAAGACACTTATTCGACGCTATCTTTTATGACCACACTTAACTGGGGAGCTACCTAACAACGACACGCCACACCCTTCTATCAATGCTTGGGTCTTGACCGTCTTGTGAATACGTGCATTATCCATTATCACCACACTGTTGGGTTCCAAAAGTGGACATAACTCCTGGTCAAGCCATGTGTTGAAGCTTTCGGCATTACAACTGCCCGATACTAACTTTGGGGCAGTCAACTTATTGTTCAGCCGCGCCGCTATCAAAGTCATCGTGCGCGTTTTCTGGCTTGATATTAAGCCGCGCACACATTCGCCCCGGGGGGCATAGCCATAACTTCTGAAGGTTTCATCTTGGAAACCGCTTTCGTCAATGTAAACGAAGGTTTTGCCAGAGACCTTGGCTGCTGCGAGTTGCTGACGATAGGCTGCCCGTTTTAAGGTAGGGCTTTCTAGCCCGACCCTCAAAGCCCTAGCAGGACAACCGCAAGGGTTGCCTCAAAACGAAGCATTTTGTAGGGACGAAACACTTCGCCCTACTGTATAAACACCTCATTTGGGGTGGAAATTTCATGGGTGTCCATTATTGGCATCGTTCTTACCTCTAACGGACAACGATTAAAGGAGGTGATTAACATGGTAGAGGGAGGTAGCTCGCCTTATATACCAAATGGAAAGTCGGCTGGCCCCAAAGAAAAAATTGGTGCTGGTGCTCTGCTCGGTGGTGCCATCGGATTTGCATCAGCCGCCGGTGAGGGGGCGGCTGCGGGGCTGCCGTCTTAGCGTCCACCGCCGCCGGTGCGCTAACTCTAGGCGGGGTAGTGGTGGTTGGCGTCGGAGCTTGCTTTGTCGTAAAATCTGTCTGGGGACTATTCAGATAAAGCTTAGGAGTTACGCGCTTCGGTAGGGAAAAACGATCGTTTTTCCCTACTGAAGCGCGTAGTAGCGCAATTCATTATCGTTCAAGAGCTCATAGGTTCAGAAGTTCATTCCCTGATAAGATCAGGATCGAAACCGACATGAACCCATGAACAAATTGTTTTCACGCTTCACGTTTGAAAAAAGAGGACAAAGTAGATGATTGTAGAAATATTGCTCATCGCGGCGGCTCTCAAAGCCGGAAAAGCACTTCTTGATGTAGGTATGGCGGCAGGTGCCGAAAAAATTCGTGCGGAGCAGGGTCTCTCATCACGCCCTGTGAGCGAAGTACCGCTGAGTGAAGAGGAGAAGCAAAACAACTACTGGAAAAATATTGACGCGGGCTTCCGCAGATGGTTATAGTTGTTATTTTTCCTGTTGCACTACTGGCAGAAGCAGTATTCTCGGAGTAGGAATTCCACCAGGACTTACGCACTTCGGTTGCAAAAAAATCGTGTCCTATGTCTTACTGAGTATGACTGCGTCATTAGCAATTGCAATCCCGTCGTGGCGCAGGTTAGAAACCTGCGCCACGGAGATATTTAGGGATTGGAATAATGCACATGACTAATCAACCCTACCAGAACCGAGCGTCCATGATTCAGTAGGGTCGAATCAAAAATTTAACCAGGCTGCCTGCAAGGAGGAATAGTTATGAAAACAGTCATGTTTATCGCTATTTTGATGGCTGCTCCCTCTGTCTCGACGACATGTGGAGGATATCCCTGGTCTGAAATTGAGGAGACAGTGACATGTGGAGGACTGTCGCCTATCTGGCCTGCGACATGTAGAGGATATCCGTCGTTTGGGGATCAAGTAGATTCTGTCTGGTCTTTGTGTTTGCCTGAAATTGAGGAGATAGTGACATGTGGAGGGCTGTCGCCTGTCTGGCCTGCGACATGTGGAGGATATCCGCTGTTTGAGGGCATTGAGACGAAAAACTCCGATGAACTCCAATTGACCGAAGGAAGCACCCTGGAATGTTGGTTCCAGCGGCTGAGCCAAGGAGACGTCTGGTCTCGATCGTCCGGGGATCTCCAACCAGAGGATAATCGAAATAGCGATCTCCTAACCGTTTCCGACGGATGTTTAACAACAATATGGGGAAGGATTAAAACACGGTTTAAGTGATTGGTTTGTCGGAATTTATCTGATTCACATGGTACCCTCATTGCCAAACTTTGCCGAAACAACCTTTGACAAGCCTGCTTGCTCCATCGTCACACCGTACATGACATCGGAGATCTCCATCGTCCGCTTATTGTGGGTAATGATAATAAACTGTGTCTGTTGAGCGTATTTCTGAATGAGATTTGTGAAGCGGAGCACGTTCGATTCGTCGAGCGCGGCATCAACTTCATCCAGAACGCAGAACGGGCTCGGCTTAATCTTGAACACGGCAAAGAGCAGGGCAATGGCAACAAGCGACCGCTCGCCGCCGGAGAGTTGCGTGATACTCTGCGGTCTCTTACCCGGTGGGCAGGCGATGATATCAATCCCCGATTCTAATACATCAGATTCGTCTATCAAACGCAACTCCGTTTCTCCGCCGCCGAAAAGTTCCTCAAACACCTCTTGAAAGTTAGCGCGTATCTGCTCAAATGCTTGGAGGAACGTCTCACGCGAAGTCCGGTTAATCTTCTGAATTGCTTGATTGACCGATTCGAGCGACCTCTCTAGGTCTTCACGTTGAGTGACAAGGAAATCTTCGCGCTGCTTGTGCTCCTCATACTCTTCAATCGCTACAAGATTAACAGCTCCCATTCCTTCAATCTCAGTTTTCAGCGTGTCAATTTGCCCCATCAGTTCAAGGTCGTCAACCGGATTTTCCTCAGTCTCAATCTGATCGATTGTGATTTGATACTTATCTAGGATTCGTGCGGCGATTGCCTTCAATTGCATCTGTAACTGGGTTGTCGTGACCTCTAGGTGATGACGCAGGCGGTTATGCTTATCAAATTCTCTCCTCGTTTTGCGCATCAACTTCTGCGCTTCCGCAATCTGTTCAATTAAGCCTACATGTTCCTCCTCTAGCCGTCTAACATTTTCTTCAGCCTCGAATTTTTCCTGCTCTATCTGGAGGAATTTGCGTTGCGCTTCATCAATCTGTGAAGAGAGTTCCTGACGGGTCTGGTCGTCAGAATCGATAACCGCCTGATGCTCACCGATACTGGCGCGAATCTGTGCCTGATTTCTTTGAAGGTTCAGGAGTTCGGAGCTCAGGCTCTGCAATTTTTCCCGTTTCCCTGCCAAGGCGATTTCAAGTTCTTGACAGGAATTGGCAATTTCCTCCCGTTTACTTTTTTCGCTCCGTATCTGCTCTGACAACCGCTCGATGCGTCGTTGTAACGTGCGGCGCGTCTTGGCTGCTTCCTCCAATTCAGACTGAAATGCGTCCTGATCGGCTTTCGCTTTTTCTGTTTCCTGATGCAAGCTTATCTCTTCCTTCTCTACATCGTTCAACTGCTCCTCAAGCTGACTGATTTGCCGCTGTCCCTGTTCCAAAACTTTTGACAAACTCGCATGCTCAATCTGGTGCGTTTGCTCTTGTGTGATGAGGGTTTGCCGGATCTGTTGGAGTTCCGCTAACTTGCCGGCAAGTTTTTTGCTTCTGGTGTCCTTTTCGTTAAGCTGGTTTGTCAGTTGATTAATACGTTCCTGTAGGCTTTCTAGCTCCCTTGAGCGACTCAAGAGTCCACTGGTTGAACTGGTGTTATGCCCGCCCGTAACTGCGCCAGAAGTATTGATTAACTCCCCCTCTAGCGTGACGAGGCGTGCATTATGACGGGAACGCCGTGTCAATTTTATCGCTGTGTCAAGGTCCTCGACCACGACCGTATTTCCCAACAGTTGCTGAACCGCAACCTCATATTTTGGATCGTAGTCTAGGAGTTCAGCTGCCAGACCGATTACACCAGCCTCCTCCAGTAAGCTATCGCCATGGAATGGGCGAGTCCGCAGAATATCCAAGGGCAAGAATGTCACCCTGCCAGCTTTCGTCCGCTTGAGGAACTCAATGCCGGACTGAGCATCTTCAGCGGTTTTTGTAACAATGTTTTGAATCGCGCTCCCCAATGCCACTTCGATCGCTAACTCGTAGTCCGGTTCGGTTCGGATGAGTTCGGCAATAACGCCACAAATTCCGCCGAAGCGTTCTGGTTCTGTTTCGCGGACTTTCAGGATCGCGCGTACACCTGTGTAGTAACCTTCATGGGCGGCTTGCAAATCCCGTAATGACTTAAACCGTGAAGCACTAGTACCGAGTGAATCCTGCATCCCTCGCATCTCGGACTCTAGCTTGCGGAGTTCCGTCTGATAGCGTTGGATATCTTCTTCAGCCTTTTGTTGGTCGGTTTCAAGGCGAATCAGGTCAGCATTAAGCTGCTGTTCACGTCGTCGCGCCTTTGTATAGCTCGCTTTTTCCGTCTCCAGTTCAGTGCCTAAGGCGTTTGAACGTTCTGTAATTCGATCCAGATTGGCAGCTGAATACTCTAGCTTGTTGTTGAGCGACGCAAGTTGCGTTTCTAGTTGTGAAACCTGATTCGTGGTTTCGAGCAAATTTTTCTGCGTTGCCTCCACGGAGCTCTCGGCTTCCGTCACCCGCGTATCGAGTTCGGTCAAAACCCGCCGCCGCGCGGTCAGCCGGCTTTCCTCCAACTGAAGCGAAACGTCAACCTGTCTGTGCTCCTGCTCGCGTTCTTCCTTTTGTGCCTCAAATTCCGCCGACTGTTTTTCCAGTGATTCGATTGCCTGAAGTGCCCGTTGACGTTGCTGCTGGATATTTAGCTGTCGTTCCTTATAAAGTGCAATTTGCCGCTCCGTTTGTTCGATTTCACTTGCGAATCGGCTCACAACCCCTTGCCCATCGCGAATTAAGTTATCTAACTCGGCTCGGCGCGCTGTCGCGTCCTCGATTTGCTGCTCAGTGGAATCGATCTGCTCGTTGGCTTCTGTCACAGCAAGCATCAGTTCATCTAAGTTGAGTTGTGTTTGAGTCAAGTCTTTGGCGAACCGCCCATGCTCCCGGCGGCTGAGGTCTAATTCGAGATTTCTCAGTTGACCGTGGAGTTGTTGATAACGTTTGGCTTGTTCAGCCTGCCGCTTGAGCGATTCAGTTTCACGCTGCACGGTGTGGATAACATCATTAATCCGCACAAGGTTCTGCTCAGTTGCTTCTAGCTTTTTAATCGCGGTTTTTTTACGATGCTTGTATTTGGTGATGCCTGCAACCTCGTCAAACAGGAAGCGACGCTCTTCGGGACGAGTATTGAGGATGAGATCGATTTTGCTCTGCTCCATGACAGAATAGGCATCGACGCCAATTCCTGTATCCATAAAGAGTTCAGTAATATCTCGTAACAGACATGGAGCGTCATTAATGAAATATTCACTTTCACCGCTACGTGTCAATTGACGGCGAACTGCGATTTCCGGAGATTCGAGCGCAAGTTTTCCCTCAACGTTGGTGAAATGGAGGGAAGCCTGTGCCCGCTGTGCTGGTTTAAAGTTCGATCCACCGTTGAAAAGGAGATCTTGCATATTAGCACAACGCAGGGCGCGAGGGCTCTGTTGGCCCAGGACCCAACGAATTGCGTCTGACACATTGCTCTTGCCACAGCCGTTGGGACCTACAATGGTTGTGACCCCCGGCTCCAATATTAACTCCACATTTTCGGCGAAACTCTTAAAACCACTGATTTTAATTTGATTGATATGCAACGGATATTCCTCCTCCGATAGACAATTCGCAAGTTACATTTTCATTAACGTAAGTTAACCGATAAGGTTTCGGTGTTACGCTAGAAAAGTCCGTTACAGGTCAATGGAATGTACCCATGTCAACTATTTCCTTCAATCCTTGGAAAAACTCTGGTCCAGTGCGTCTTTAATCTCTGTAATAACTTCTGTATCAACTTCCGTGTCCAAACGCGTTTGTAGTGCTTTTCTTGCCGCTTTACCGCCAATCTGCCCCAATGCCCATGCAGTATGACCACGAACTAAGGGTTCGTCATCGCTCAACGCCTGTTTAAGGGCAGGCACCGCAGCGCGATCCTTCCAATTACCAAGCGCGACCGCAACATTTCGGAGAAAACCACGTCGCTTCGCTCGCTTGATTGGACTGTTCCTAAAGCGTCTACTAAACTGTTCCTGTGTCATGTTGATGAGTGATAGCAGTGTGGGGGCGAGGTTCCCCTTGCGCGGATAAAAGCCGCCTTCCTTTGTCGGTACGGCCTTGCTGTTCCAGGGGCAGACTTCCTGACAGATGTCGCAACCGAAGATTAGGTTATCCATTTGCGGGCGGAGTTTGTGTGGGATGCTCCCTTTCAACTCAATAGTAAGGTAGGAGATGCACAGCCGGGAATCAAGAATGTTGGGTGCTAGGATCGCATCTGTGGGGCACGCCTCAATGCAGCGGGTGCAAGTGCCGCAACTTCCACGGAGCGGTAGTACGTCCGTGTCCAACTTGATGCTGACTAGGATGCCTCCGAGAAAAAACCAAGAACCTGCCCGCCAGTGAATTACATTTGTGTTTTTAGCGATCCACCCGATTCCCGCACGTTCAGCGTACTCCCGCTCAAGGACCGGAGCGGTATCTACATAAACTCTGGTTTTAACTTGTTCTTCAGCACTCTTTTGGATAAAGGTCGCCAACCGATCTAATTTCGATCGGATAAGACGGTGATAATCCGTTCCCCACGCATATCGAGAAATCTGTCCACGGGATGGGTCTTCCGCAAGTGATTTAGGCGGGTCAAGTGTGTAGTAATTAATCGCCAAGGCGATGATTGATTGGGCTTCGGGGAGGATCTGGCGCGGATCTCGCTTCAGTGGTAGATGTTTTTCTAGATAATCCATCTCTCCCGCGTAACCGTCTTTCAACCACTGTTCGTAACGACCAATCATCTGGCTCGGTTCAACGGGGAGGATACCAACCAATTCAAATCCAAGTTTTTGTGCCTGAACCTTAATCTGTTCTGTCAGATTCATACGTTTGTTGTGTCGAATGTGTAGCAAGCATCTATCGGCGAAACAGCACCACTTGCCAGAAAATGAAGGACGGGCTCATGAAAAGCTCACTGTTTGTTATCGTAGCAGCCATTTTTTCTGAAGTCAAAGGAATTTTTCGATAAAAAATGATATGCGCCCCAAAAATTTACTTGACACGGAATAGTAATTGTTATATAATACTGCGTTACGCCCGTTTCAGGTGACAAAATTCAGAAATGCCCTTATCCCCTAATCCCAAGGTCAGGTGAAAGCATGCCCCACCCCGTCAAATATTATGGTAAACGCGAACGATTGACTTATGGAAAAATCCCGGAGATTATGGATCTTCCGGATCTCATTGAGGTTCAAAAATCTTCCTACGAAGAATTCCTTCAACGAAATGTCCCCCCAGAAGATCGCAAAGATAAAGGTCTACAAGCTGTTTTCGACGAAATCTTTCCGATTCCCGACTTCAGCGAAACTTCCGAACTCCAGTTCGTTAGTTATTCACTCGGTGCCCCGAAATACGACATTAATGAATGCCAATCCCGCGGATTCAGTTATGCGCTGCCAGTGAAGGTTTGTGTCCGATTGGTTCTCAGAGAAAAAGATGAGGACACCGGTGAAAATCAGCTTATTGACATAAAAGAAAACGAAGTCTATATGGGCGAAATTCCGCTCATGACGGAAAACGGTACTTTCATTATCAATGGCTCTGAACGCGTGATTGTCAGTCAGTTACAACGATCGCCCGGCGCAACGTTTGGGGAAGATACCCATACCAGCGGACAGATGCTCAACACTGCCAGAATTATTCCGTATCGTGGCGCGTGGATTGAGTTCGAGTACGACATCAAAGACCTGGTTTACGTCCGGCTCGATCGACGGAAAAAGATGTTCATAACCGTTCTGCTACGGGCTCTGGGTTGGGAAACCGATGAAACCATCCTCAAGTTGTATGCCAAGACAGAACAGGTTAAGCTCGACGACTCCCTAATTGGTCGGGTGACAGCTGCTCCTGCCAAATATTCTGCCACTGAAGATGTCTCGCTTAAAGTGGGTACGAAATTGACAAAAGAGCAAATTGATGATTTGCGTGAGGCAGGTGTCGATGGAGTTGAAGTCTTGAGGATGGAGCGGGTTAGTCTGGATGACTCACCTATTGGCCGGGTGACAGTTGCTTCTGTCAAACACCGTGTCACTGGAGATGTTTTGCTTGAAGCGAATACGAAATTGACTAAAAAGCAAATTGATGATTTGCGTAAGCTAGATCCGCTGTTTCAAGTTGATTTAAATTCTGTTGCAAGGCCGGAACCGACAGAGTTTGAGCAAGGTGAGTATCCACAAGAGTGGGAATCGCTGTCGCAGCAGTATCGAAAAGAAGCTGGTTGGAAATGCGAGCGATGTGATATCGATCTTAACAATGACCATGGGTATCTCCATGTCCACCACGTAAGAGGTCCCCAATATAACAATCCCGAAGACCTTATGGCTCTCTGTATTGGTTGCCATGCGGAACAAGGGAGTGAAGGACATGAAAAGATCAAAAGTGAATGTGAGTATCAAAAGTTTATGGAGGTATACGGTGATAGATGGAGGTCTGCTGTCCTCCAATGGAAATCTACTGTCCTTCAAAGAGACTTGACGGAGGGTGTGCTAGTGTCAGAGGCATGGCACCAACAGTTTAAGGATAATGATACCTCTTTGTCCTCTTCCGCAACCGTGCAGGTAAAAATAGAAGACCTCCGTTGGCGTGTATTAAACAAAAACGATAGAGACAACTTCACCATTGAGAAAGCAGGAGATACCTTCAATGTCTATCAAGATCTTGAAATTGAGGTTCTAGACGATGATGTAACAGAAGATATCCGTATTGACTACTCCCTTGTTGGCCGGGTGACTGCTATCCCTCTTGAATACAAGCGCTCTATTGATAAATTTGTCTTGCTTGAAGCAAACACCGAATTGATAGTAAAGCAAATAGATGAATTGCGTGAGGCTGATGTCAATGAAGTTGAAGTTTTAGACGCAGATGATGCAGAAGAGATCCGTTTCCTGCGGAATACACTCAAGCGCGATGTCCAATCGGATTATAGCCTACCACTCCTAGAAAACAAGGCAGATTCCCCGTTTGAGCAAGAGGTAGCAGATGCACTGCGCGAACGTGGCTATGAAGTTGATCATCAAATCTCTGCTGATTGCTATTTCGTCGATCTTGGCATCAAAGACCCGGCGCACCCAGGGCAGTATCTGTTGGGTATTGAGTGCGATGGCAAGACCGACCATCGAGACCGGAATCGGCAACAGGAACTTGAAGATTTGGGATGGCGCATCCACCGTATTCGTAGTACAGATTGGTCTAAAACCCGAGACAGTGAACTCGAAAAGATTGTTGAGGCGATCGAAGCAGCCAAAACACATCCTCCGATCAAGGCCTCATTACACCTCCAAGATTTGACGGATGACGCTCTAGTGTCAGAGATATGGCACCTGAAGTTTAAGAAAAAAGGTGTTACTCTGTCCTCTTCAGCAATGGTGCAGGTAAAAATAGAAGGCCGCCGCTGGCGTATATTGAACAAAAACAATAGAGAAAACTTCACCATTGAGAAAGCAGGGGATACCCTCAACGTCTATCGCGGCAGCATCCAGGACTTGGCAGTGGTTGAGATTTTCCGTAAGATGCAGCCGGGCGATCCGCCTACAATCGAGAGTGCATATAACCGATTTGAGAAGCTATTTTTCGATCCAGTGCGTTACGATCTCGCAGAGGTAGGACGGTACAAACTCAATGAAAAGTTGGGTAATCTCTCCCTGTACCGGAACGACGACGAGGTAGTAGATGAACAGATTCGTGTGCTGCGCAAAGAGGACATCGCCGCAGTTCTCCAATACCTGCTACAAGTACAGAACGGAGAAGGGGAGATGGACGATATCGATCATCTCGGTAATCGTCGAGTTCGAGCTGTCGGCGAACTGTTGCAGAATCAGGTGCGGATGGGGATGTTGCGAGTGACTCGCGCAACTCGAGAGCGATTGACGGTTCAAGACTTGGAGAATGTAACCCCTGCCGACCTGATTAACCCTAAACCGTTGACCGCTGCAATTAAAGACTTCTTCGGTTCAAGCCAACTGTCCCAATTCATGCAGCAAGCCAATCCGCTAGACGAATTAACCCATAAACGCCGCTTGAGTGCGTTGGGACCTGGCGGACTACATCGGGAACGTGCGACCTTTGAGGTGCGAGATGTTCATCGAACTCACTACGGACGCGTCTGTCCAATTGAGACACCTGAAGGTCCATCGGTCGGGCTAATTGTTTCCTTAAGTACCTACGCGCGGGTAAACGCCTACGGTTTTATGGAAACACCCTATCGCAAAGTGTCGAAGGGCAAAGCAACCGATCAGATTGATTACTTGGCTGCAGATAAGGAAGATACGTTCATCATCGCGCAAGCGCATGCTGTCCTTGATGAAGCCGGAACGATGGAAGACGATTTGATGGTGACACGACAAAAGGACGATTTTCCGCGGAAGTCAGCGCCAGAAATCGACTATATTGATGTTTCCCCCAAGCAAATCGTTGGTGTTTCTGCTGCACTCATCCCTTTCCTTGAGCACAATGATGCGAACCGCGCATTGATGGGGAGTAACATGCAGCGACAAGCCGTACCGCTTATCCGCCCGGAGGCTCCGCTGATTGGAACTGGCATGGAACATAAAGCCGCTCGCGATTCTGGAGCGGTTGTGCTAGCAAAGCGGGATGGCATTGTAGAAAGCGTTTCCGCCGCTGAAATCATTATTCGCACCGATGACGCCTTCCGGACTGCTGGTGGGGAGCAGTCGTTCAGTGAAATGGGCTACGATGTATACCGCTTGACAACTTTCAAGCGATCGAACAGCGGCACCAGTCTCCACCAACGCCCATGTGTAAATGTCGGAGAAGAGATAAAAGCGGGTCAAGTGATTGCCGATGGAACTTCCACCGAAAATGGAGAACTTGCCCTCGGAAGCAATATCCTAATCGCATTCATGTCTTGGGAAGGATATAATTATGAGGATGCCATCCTCCTCAGCGAGTCGCTCATCACAGATGATACCTACACCTCCATCCACATTGAAGAGTTTGAGGTAGAGGCGCGTGATACAAAGATGGGACGTGAGGAAATTACGCGAGATATTCCGAATGTCTCTGAAGAAGCTTTGGCGCAATTGGATGAGGAGGGGATTATTCGCATCGGTTCGGTTGTCCGTCCCGGGAGCATTCTGGTCGGCAAGGTAACACCGAAGGGGGAAAGCGACCTCGGACCCGAAGAAAAACTGCTGCGTGCCATCTTTGGTGAGAAGGTCGGCGAGGTACGGGACGCTTCTAAATATGTCAAACCCGGCACAGAAGGCGTTGTCGTTGATGTTAAGGTTTTCTCTCGGAAAGAACGAGAACCCGACCGTCAAACGGGACTACGGGAGATTGCCAAAGAAAAAGAGGTGGAGAAGGAATGGGAAGCGAAACGTGGATTGATTAACCAACGCAAGAACGCCGAAATTCGCAACGCACTGCTCGGCAAAAAACTCGCTAGCAGTGTCTCTGATGGCACAGACCTCATTGCTAGGAGAGGAAAGATTGTCACAGAAGAGCTGCTTGATGCGGGGGTTCCGTTGGAGCACTTCCATGTTACGGATACTGATGCAATGGAGCTCATCGAACGTATTCAACGGTTGGCGCAAGGGCGTCTTAGGGATCTGGAGGAAGAAAGGGACGCGCAGATTGAGAAAATTCGCAAGGGCGATGAGTTGAAGCCAGGCGTTCTCAAACTGGTGAAAGTTTATGTGGCGACCCGCCGAAAGATCTCTGTCGGCGACAAAATGTCCGGCAGACACGGCAACAAGGGGGTCGTTTCAAAGATTCTCCCACAAGAGGATATGCCCTATCTGGAAGACGGTACGCCAATCCAGATTATCATGAATCCATTGGGAGTTCCCGGCCGTATGAATGCGGGACAGATTTTAGAGACACATTTGGGCAGAGCAGCTAGGGAGCTTGGCTTATACATTGCTACACCGGTCTTCGATGGTGCAGAGGAGCCGGAGATCCGTAAACTCTTAAAAGAAGCTGGTTTGCCAGAACATGGGAAAGCCAAGTTGTACGATGGTCGCACCGGGGAACCCTTTGCCCAAGAAGTTACCGTCGGATATACTTATATTCTCAAGCTCAATCACTTGGTGGATGATAAAATTCACGCCCGCAGCACGGGACCCTATTCGTTGGTGACTCAACAGCCACTCGGTGGTAAAGCACAGCAAGGTGGTCAACGCCTCGGCGAAATGGAGGTATGGGCTCTGGAAGCATACGGTGCGGCGTACACCCTGCAAGAATTACTCACAATTAAGTCCGATGATGTCATTGGAAGAAGCAAGATCTACGAAGCGATTGTCAAAGGAGAGAATGCCCCTGCGCCGGGCACTCCAGAATCATTCAACGTCCTTGTGAAGGAATTACAAAGCCTCTGTTTGGATGTGGACTTAGAGCAGACATCTGACGACCTAGATACTTCTGACCCAGCCCCTGAGGATTGGGAATCGGAACATGAGATATGATTCAGGCACTCAGGGACTTGCGTAAGGTATGTCCAACCTACAAGAAAATTGTCCCATGCCTAAAAGATGACGCGAATCTTAATCTAATTTTCATTCCGTTGCTCCGATATCCCGATGTTGTTGGCTCGTGCCGATCCTTCCAACATCATGGATTTGGAATTCGTTTGGTAAATGGGGTTTACAGCTGCTCACACCAAGACGAAAAGACCACGCTACCGAGTTAGTACTTCATTTTCAATTGCCGATTGCCAACTGTTAATACTAAGGGAGAACAGCCATGTCAAATCAAATCCAAGAACAGACAACACAGTCGGGAACTCTAAACAGTTTTGATGCGATTTCAATTCGGATTGCTTCGCCAGAACACATTAAGGAATGGTCAAAAAAGACAGCCTGCCATGAGCGAACCAGTGGATGTGCAACAAATAACTGTGCATGCGGCGAAGTGCGGAAACCAGAAACGATTAACTATCGTACATTTCGTCCCGAACGAGATGGCTTGTTCTGTGAGGCGATTTTCGGACCGCAAAAAGACTGGGAATGTGGATGCGGTAAGTACAAGCGGATTAAACATAAAGGGGTAATATGTGACCGATGCGGTGTTGAAGTTACCCAACAGAAGGTACGCCGTGAACGGATGGGGTATATCGAATTAGCGGCACCGGTATCACACATCTGGTTTTTCAAGGGGCTGCCTTCCCGGATAGGGTTGTTTTTAGACCTCCCATTCCGTGACATCGAACGCGTCATCTATTTTGAGTCGTTCATTGTATTAGAAGTTAATGACCCAGATTGTGGTTTAGAGGTAAGACAGCTCTTGACAGAGGAAGAGTACACGGAATACCAAGATAAATTTCCCGATAGTTTCCGTGCAGGTATGGGGGCAGATGCGATTCGAGAATTACTGGAGCAGATTGATTTAGATCAGGAAATCGGAACTCTGCGCGCAGAACTCGAAGCGACCGCAAGTAAACAAAAATCTCGGAAGTTGTCCAAGCGGTTAAAATTGGTCATGGGCTTCAAAAAGTCAGGGAATCTGCCACATTGGATGATTCTTACGGTAATTCCGGTAATTCCGCCGGACCTACGCCCATTGGTTGCTCTTGATGGCGGACGGTTTGCCACTAGCGATTTGAATGATCTGTATCGGCGCGTGATTAATCGGAACAACCGTTTGAAACGCCTGATGGAACTCCGTGCACCGGAAGTGATTATCCGCAATGAGAAACGAATGCTCCAAGAAGCGGTAGATGCGCTGCTGGACAATGGTCGTCATGGTCGCATGGTGCGTGGCCCGGGCAATCGTCCCCTCAAATCCCTCTCCGATATGCTCAAGGGGAAGCCGGGACGTTTTCGTCAAAACTTGCTCGGCAAACGTGTGGACTATTCAGGACGAACCGTCATCGTGGTTGGTCCCGAACTTCAGTTGCACCAGTGTGGTTTGCCGAAGAAGATGGCATTGGAACTGTTTAAGCCTTTTATCATTCATAAGCTGCAGGCGAAAGGTTATGCTCACACTATCAAACGGGCGAAAAATATGGCAGAGCAGGTCTCGCCAGAAGTGTGGGAGGTGTTGGAAGAGGTAATTGACGAGCATCCGGTATTACTTAACCGTGCTCCGACGCTACATCGACTCGGAATTCAAGCGTTTCAACCTGTGCTCGTAGAAGGAAAAGCAATTCGAGTCAATCCACTTGTGTGTGAGGCATTCAATGCTGACTTTGATGGGGACCAGATGGCAGTGCACGTTCCATTGAGCGTTGAGGCACAGGTTGAAGCAAAACTACTGATGATGGCTACGCGAAACCTTCTCAAGCCAGCGCACGGTGGAGCTATTGCGGTGCCGAATCGAGATGTCGCAATGGGTTGTAGCTTTCTCACAAAGGCGGTTCCTGAAAAGGAATGGGGGAAAGTGTGCAAAGTGTCAACCCCACGAACCTATCAAGATATGGAAGAGATTATTCTTGCACACGATTGCGGTGCCCTTGGGCTGCATGATCCGGTAAAACTCTACTTTGATGGAGCAGAGCAGCCAATTGAGACAACGGTGGGACGAGTAATCTTTAACCAAGCTATCCCGGATACACTATCGTTCACCGATGCCAAGACGCAACAAATGCTACCATTTGTCAACCAAGAGATGGGTTCCCGTGATCTTTCAGACTTAGTGTCTCGTGCTTTTGAGGAGTTGGGTAATCGCCAAACTGTGGCGTTTATAGATGACTTGAAGCGGCTTGGCTTTCATTACGCAACGCTAGGCGGACTCTCTATTGCTATGCAGGACATGATCATCCCGCACCAGAAGTCCGAATTGATAAGGGAAGCACGGAAGCGGGTAGAACAGATTGAAGCCGATTACCAAAGAGGCGACATGGGCATGAGTGAAGGCGAACGGTACAACAAAGTGATTGATATCTGGCATCAACTGATCGGACAAATCGAAACCGCCCTGTTTGATGGACTAGAACGAGGACGTGATGATGAGGTCGAAGGATTTAATCCCGTTCATATCATGGTGGACTCAGGCGCGATTTCTCGAAGCAAACGGGATTCAATTCGCCAATTGGCGGGCTTGCGTGGGTTGATGGCAAAGCCTTCTGGAGAGATTATCGAACAGCCAATTGAATCTTGCTTCCACGAAGGATTGTCAGTGCTTGAATATTTCATCTCGACGCACGGTGCGCGCAAGGGACTTGCCGACACCGCTATTAAGACAGCTAGCAGCGGTTACCTGACGCGGAAGTTGGTTGATGTCGCACAAGATGTGATGATAACAACTATCGACTGTGGGACGCTTGGTGGTATTACCAAGACGACAGACGAAGAGGAACAGGCTCCGCTCTCAGAACGGATTTTCGGACGCACAGCTGCCGATGACATCATTGACTTGAGCACAGGTGAGGTGCTGGTGTCAAAGGATGAGTTGATTACCCAACAAGCAGCAAAGCAAATCGAGGCAGTTGGTATCCCTGAAGTCCGTGTACGGTCTGTGTTGACATGCGAAGCCCGGTACGGTGCTTGTGCAAAATGTTACGGCACCGATTTAACGAGCAATCATCTAGTAGATGTTGGTGAAGCGATTGGTATCATCGCAGCGCAATCAATCGGGGAGCCGGGAACGCAGTTGACGATGCGGACGTTCCACACGGGCGGCACCGTCAGTGGTGGTGGGTCCCAATCGAGGATTGAAGCCCGGCATGATGGGACGGTTCAATATTACAATGTCAGATTTATTGAACGCCCTGTTGAAGCTAATTTGGCGTCAGAGGATCAACAACCCGATACAGAAACGGAAAGGGTTGTTCTTTCCAGAAATGCGCGAATCCATATTATTGATGCCAATGGATATACGGTGGAGCGGCATACCGCTGATGTTGGCGCACGATTATACGTCGAAGATGGGCAAACAGTGACTAGAGGGAATTCCCAAAACGACGAACAAGCGACGCTGCTGCTTGAATGGGATCCATATCAAGTACCGATTCTGACAGAACATGCTGGACGCGTTGTGTTCAGGAACATTGATAAAGGCAAAACGGTGCGTGAGGAAAGAACCTCCGGTTCGGCAGAGTGGGTCATTATTGAACACAGAGGCGAAGATCAGCCACAAATTGAGATCCAGAATGATGCCGGAGAAGTCCTGATTAGCTATCAGATGCCAACGGGGGCATACGTTTCGGTTCCGGTTAAAGAACTGGAAGAAAATGAGACTGTCTTGGAGCCGGCTAAAGAGCAGGTGGAACAGGGAGCGGTCTTGGCACGGCTGCCGCGCGAAAAAGGGCAAAGTCGAGACATTGTGACAGGGTTGCCACGGGTCACTGAGCTCTTTGAGGCGCGACGACCGAAGGACACCGCTGTCATCTCCAAGATTGAAGGGGTGGTTGAGTTGGAAAGTGCTAGCCGTGGTGTACGCATCCTGCGTGTAGTGGAGGGAGACTTTCAAGAGAGCCATCGCATTCCACAGGGCAAACACCTAATTGTGCAGAGCAACGACAGGGTCGATGCCGGGGAGCGGTTGACAGATGGACCAATCAACCCGCACGATATCCTTGAAGTGAAAGGGGAAGAGGCGGTCCAGAATTACTTGGTCAATGAAGTCCAAGATGTGTACAGAACACAGGGCGAGCGCATCAACGATAAGCACATTGAGGTCATTGTACGACAGATGCTGGGTAAGGTAAAAATCGAGAATCCGGGCGATACAGAATTTCTCGAAGAAGAGGAAATAGAACGTACGGCTTTCAATCGAGCGAATCGCCAGGTTGTTGAAAACGGCGGACAGCCTGCGACAGCTGAGTCGATTTTACAAGGAATCACGAAGGCATCCCTGTCCACGGAAAGTTTCATCTCTGCCGCTTCGTTCCAGCAGACAACCAATGTACTAACGAGAGCTTCGGTCGTCGGTAAACGAGATCGGCTCGTTGGTCTGAAGGAAAATGTCATCATGGGACATCTTATCCCTGCAGGAACAGGAGTGTCTAAGTTCCGGAAGATTCGCGCTTTCCCCGCAGGGGAAGCACAACTTGAATCCGATGGGGATTCACAGCAACCTGAGTTTACTGATTCTCTATCGTCTCAGGTTGATGAACCAGCAGCAGATTAAACTTGAGCGGTGTTACGGCTTTGCATAGTTCATTTTTGCAAGGAAGATGAAACGTTAAGTGTTTCGTCTTCCTCTAGCAACATACGCAATACCTACTCCGCAGTTGAGAGAAAGTCGTCCAATACCTTCCATGAGTCGACGAGCAAAATGGTTCCCTGATAACGCTGTGAGGAATCAAATCGCGTTTCCTCTTGGAGCCGCTGGGTTGGGAGACGAAACCGTTCAATCGTTTGCATCGCCGTGGGGTTCTGCCCAATTAGTACCCCTAAATCTGCGTCGAGGATAGCCAGAAAGTCTGAAATCGAATCCCCAATATACAGCGTCCGTGTTACTCCTCCGTCCCCGATTTCATCGGGGTTCGGGGGATTTTTTTTTCGTAACCTGAACTTTCTCAACTTATCCCGTGCCGAAACGACATGCAGGTGGATGTTCCCAGTCGAACGTCCTGCCGCATCATACGTCAAACTGTTAGTAATTATCTGATCGCATAGATCCTCTGTTGCCCCTTGGATCAAAGCCTCCGACCAATTGGCTGATAAAATCTCAACCGCAACGCCATCCGCTCGCATAGCCGACAACACCCGATCAACCCCCGCTTTCTTAGTGACATTCCGCCCAACTGTTCTTAATCCCTCCTTTGTTAATCCCTCTAGAAAGCCTTTCGCCATCACCCGTTGTATGGAGGCTGTTTCCAGTTCCTCAAAGGATTTTAGGAAATCGACAAGTGAATGCCGATGGTTCTGCCACGCATCGCATACCCGATGATACCGTGTCAAAAACCATTGCACCATCTCCTGCCAAGCTGCGAGAAACTCTTCTTTCTCATGTGCACGGTTGTCAGCCGCTGTATGCACAAGGGTGCTGATAGTATCTCGTTCCGATATTGTTTCGTCAAAATCGGTGATAAGTTTATCGATTGGGTATTTTGGCATACCGTGTTGTTCGTGAATTGCACTACTGTGGCTTAAACTGTACCACTAATTTCTCCGCCCATGCCCGGTTGGCATCAATGGTCCGTCCTGCGTTATGTGGCGTATGGACGACGTTATGCCGTCCCAGAAGTGGATCGTCTAACGGAAGCGGTTCCACATCCCAGACATCAGCGGCAAGGCTCAATTCGTCAGCAAGAACCCGCCTTCGCACTGCCTCCATATCGCAAATCCCTGCACGCGTTGCCAGAACCACTAGACAGCCTTTCGGCAGCGCGTTGATATGCTCTGCAGTAACAATGCCCCGCGTTGATTCTAACAAAGGCACCATTGGTGCGAAGATTTCAGCGTCTTTAACCAATTCAGAAAGGTGCCATTCCTTCCGAGAACCTGCGCGATGAAAACAGGGTTCACTAGCATACGGATCCCAAACCGCTACATCCGCACCCAGCATATTCACAAAACTGGCGTAGCGACTGCTAATGTTCCCGGCACCGACGATACGCACCCGTTTCCCCGCAATTGTGCCGCTGGTAAAGTTTGAGTCATCACCAAATTGATGTCCACGCCCCCCGGGGCGACCCATGCCGTTGGGAGCTTCGTAGTCCCAAGGTACTAGGCTGCTAAGGATCGCGCGATGTAGTTGTGGGATGCGACGCAATCCACACAGCGTCAACGCAAGACCGTACTCCGCCACAGTTTGTCCCCAAAATCCTTCGGTCGGATGGTTATAAACCGTGATCCCTGCCTGCTGGATATGTTCCTGAATCGGTCCCTCTGATATACTACTGCCGTAGCTACCTTGGAAGGTTGCCTCCTCTAGTCCCGTGAAACGCTGTAGACATTCCAACGTCACGGGTACACTAAGACACGCGAGCCGTTTGATTTCGGTGGGATGTGAGGCAATCTCGCCGAGGTTTCGCTGGTCACTAGGGTCGAGGCGTATGAATTCGACTGTCCCCTGTGACTGCCACAGTGTACGGAAGTGATCGGCTGCAAAGGGCCAAACACCATCAAACTTGGGATGGACGGCAATTAAGCTGCTCATTGTTAATGCTCCTTTCTGATGCCAATGTTCGGTCAATCCTTTCCTCATTAAGGTTGAAATTGCAGGTGAAAAATGGTATACCTGTTTTGGCTTTCGTGAGGGTGCTTCAACCCTACCGCACGGTAGGGACCCTCACAGTCCATTGAAGCGGATATGAAAGTTAGAAAGCTGACCCTAATGAAGACCTACAAGTTCAAACTGTATTCTAATCACGGCAATCGTGAGTTGCACAAGACGATAGACGGACACGCTTCTGTCTGGAATCATAGCGTTGCCCTCCAGCGTCGGTGCTATGCAATCTATGGCAAGTATGTCAGCAAGTTTAGATTGATAAATCACATATCTAAACTCAAACAATTGCCTCGATTTTCTCAGCGGACTTCCACTATAAATTGGCATACCAACTGACTGACGAATATGACGAAATTAGACTGGAGGATCTCAACCTCAAAGGCATGAAAGCCCTTTGGGGACGCAAAGTCAGTGATTTGGGTTTTGCCGATTTCGTTGTAAAGTTGAAATACATTGCTTCCCGAAAGGGTGCCAAACTCAAGTTCATTGATAAATGGTATCCCTCATCTAAGACTTGCTCCGCTTGTGGTGCTGTTAAGGAAACGTTGAATCTGCGTGATAGAACGTGGCAGTGTAACAGTTGCGGTGCTATCCATGACCGTGATAGAAATGCTGCAATTAACATCTACAGGGTTGGGGCATCAACCCTCGAAGGAGAGGACGTCAGACCATCTTCGGGTGGCTGTTCTTGTTGATAGCGCAATTACCGTTACCGAAGGACACAACAATCCCCCTCCTTCAGGGCGGGGAGTATGTCAAAATTAACTACATGTTCTTGCGAGGAGATTTAGTGATTTTGTTGGGACGAAAAGAAACAAGCCTTTCTGTCTGGATCTGGCATGGATCACACGCTGGGATTAAATGCCTGTAAGTAGTCTAATGTAGGTGCGAGCGACTTTCAAGTCTTCCAACGCTTCCTTGGAAGTGCAAGGTGGATCAATCTCTCCCTTGATGGCAGTTACGAAGTTGATCGCTTGTTGTCGCATGGCGTGTACTGAAGGGAGTTGTGGTACGACGGCCTCCGGGGTAATACCTTCACCGGGGTCCCGCAGTATCTCAACGCGACCCGGACGGTTACTCGCTAGCGGTGCTGGCAATTCAATTTTTATATAACCCCGGTCAAAACACACAAGCGCAGATTCCTGCCAATCAATCGTCGTGCTGTAGGGGGACATTTCAATAGTGCAAGCGATGCCGTTCTCGCTCTGTCCTGCCAATAGTACGCCAGAAGGGTCGGCATAGGTAACCGTATAGGGTTCTCCAAGCAGGTAGCGCATCAGATTGATCTGATGAATGTAATAGTTGACAAAACCGTTATACTGGTTCCGAACCTCGTCATTCATGTCGGAGGCAGGTGCGTCCCACTCCAGTGGAGGGGCTGGGGAATTATCACGAATTAGGTCATTAAAACCACCCGCCACCCAGTCCCCGGAGGGCATTAGAATGCGAACATACGTCATTTTTCCAAGTTCACCCGATGCTTTGAGACACCCGATTTCCGTCTTTGCGTACATCGTTGCTAAGTCACTGCGTTTGTGGTAACCAACCATATGCCAAGTCCCACTCGTTCTCATGGCATCCACAATTTTTTCGCCGGCTTCGATGGAAGCAGCAAGCGGTTTCTCGGTAAAGACGGGGACCCCCGCTTTGAGAAGTTCAGGCACAAGTATTCCATATCGCCCAAACGGTTGGGCAGCCACAATACCATCCAACGCTTCATTTTGCAACATCTCTTCGTGTGTAGGATAAGTATTTGGGATGCCGTAGCGGGCAGCAACCTTTCGACGCAAAGACTCACGTATCTCAGCAATCGCAACTACCTGACAAATATCTAAATTCGCATAGTTCTTCAGGTGGGCGCATTGCCCCATGTTGCCGACGCCGACGAATCCAATCCTAACTTTCTGCTCCGGCATATTATGATTCCTTTCTGAAGCATATCTTATCAAAATTCCTAGACACGGTCAATCCCAAAGTGGTGTCCATCCGCTGATGGTATTGACAAACTTTCCCAGTACCCTTATAATGAACACCTACCTGACGAAATAGACACATGGAATCATTTGAAAATCGTTGATCCACAATCGATAATAACTAGAGGAGGTCGATAATGCCAGTTTTCACAGCGGAGATCTTGGCACAAACATGCCTGAAGGTTTTCCGTGCGATGGGCATTTCTGATGCAGAGTCCGAAGTCGTGACACGCTCCATGGTTGACGCCAATCTGGTCGGACATGATTCACACGGCATCATCCACTTGCCAAAATACGTTCACGAAATCGAGGAATCCCTGATTCAACCGGGGGCAGCGATCGAAGTGAAACGCGAATCCCCTTCGATGGCAGCACTCGATGGAAATTGGGGATTTGGGCCCGTGATTGCGACACATGGGATGAAATTAGCAATTGAAAAAGCGAAGGCAACCGATGTCAGTACGGTTACTATCTCCCGTTCTAATGAGACCGGCAGGTTAGGGGGATATGTACTGATTGCGGCGGCGGAGAATATGATCGGGATCTTGACGGTGAACGACCATGGCGGTGGTCAAAATGTCGCGCCTTATGGGGGAATCGAGGGACGGCTTTCAACCAATCCGCTTGCTTGTGCCATTCCGGTTGAAGGACGCGAGCCTATTGTGTTGGATATGTCTACAAGCGTTGTCGCAGCAGGGAAAGTCCGGGTACAACGGCATCGGAATGAGCCCACACCGGAAGGGTGGCTTATTGATGCGGCGGGAAATCCGACAACCAACGTCGAGGATTTTTATGGACCTCCGCCCGGCGCGCTGCTTCCTTTTGGAGGGATTGCCTCGCAAAAAGGGTTTGGACTCAGTGTCGTTGTCGATATTCTCTCAGGAGCGTTGAGTGGGGCGGGATGTACCAGCCAAGAGGGTTCAAGGGTGGGCAATGGCGTGTTCATCACAGTTATCAATATTGCCAGTTTTGTGGACCTGTTAGATTTCAATGTGGAGGTTAATCGTTTCATTGACTACATCAAGTCTGCCAAATGTTCACCCGGTGTCGAGGCAATCCGCATCCCAGGTGAGCGAGGCAGGGATGAACAAGAAAGACGGAGGCGGGAGGGGATCTTTGTCGAAGGCAGTACATGGGAACAGATTCAAGAGGTCATGCGGAAATATCAGCTCCCAATTCCTGATCCATTGACATAGCCGATGTTGAAGAGAACCCAATTCTGGCTCTAGTTCAGAACCTATTACGATGGGAAAAATCTTGCTTTTTTTGTGCTAGATGTGTTACTTTAGGGTTTATTGATGTCAGTATTGGGCCCCCGGGAGACAACAATATGATGCACGAAAATCTTGAAGCTGCTAGGCATATCCCGGACTTGTGCCGCGCAGTATACAGGGAGACCGTATGAGAACAGGGCAAGCTGCCATAAAGCTTCTTCGTTATCGTCCGGGACTTTTTCTGCTCACAATACTGTTTCGGGGTGCAGATGACCTTGTTCCACTTCTGACCGGACTGGTCATGAAAGCGTTCTTTGATGCCCTCACAGGCGACGCGCCAGCGGGATCTAATCCATGGACCTTTGTGGCACTGTTTATTGCTGTTGAGATTGGCGACCGTATCATGTTGTTTGGATCTGCGGTCGTTTGGCCCCGCTGGTGGTACGCAATAGAATCGCTTCTTCGCAAAAACCTGATGGCTGCCCTGCTTAACGTGCGGACGCCACGCCGTATTTCGAGTGCCTCCGGCGAAGTAACCAATCGTTTCCGCGATGATGTGGGAGCGGTTGTTAGATACTTGGAACGATACATTCATTTGGGGGGTAACCTCATCTTTGCCGTGCTCGCCCTCGCCGTGATGGTGCGGATAGACGTGATGATTACACTCGTTACGGTCATTCCGTCTATCTTCGTTGTAATAATTATTGATGCAGCAAGGAAATATATCCATAAATATCAATCAGCACAGCGGGTCGCCACGGGGCAGGCGACAAACTTTATTAACGAAATGTTCCAAGCGGTATTGGCAATCAAGGTTGCAACGATGGAGTCAAATGTCATCTCGCACTTTCGCCGGCTTAACGATGCGCGGCGGAAGTCCACCCTGATAAATAATCTCCTTGAACAACTTCTGCGCTCTATTAATCAAAATCTTGGGAATGTGGCGACAGGCGTGATGCTCATACTTGCTGCGGAGAAGATTAAATCAGGTGGCTTCACTGTTGGGGATATTGCCCTCTTCATGACTTGTGTGGGTGAAGTTGCTAGAAGCGGTTCGCTACTGGGGACGGTGATGACATACCATGCACGCGCACAAATCTCTTTTGGTCGAATGGAGCGAGTCATTGATGAGACGTCACCAAGCGTACTCGTGCAACATAGTCCGGTTTACCTCCGGGACGATTCCCCCACTATTCCGGTCCCCGCCAAAACAGAGGCAGACCAACTCCATGAACTAACGGTCAAAGGACTGACCTACCGCTACGAAGGGTCGGAGAATGGGATTCACGAAATCGATCTACAAATACCCCTTGGGGCATTCATCGTCATCACCGGGCGAATTGGGTCTGGCAAATCAACCCTGCTGCGAACCCTCCTAGGGGTACTGCCAAAGGAATCCGGAGAGATTTACTGGAATGGTGAGGTGGTGAACGATCCAAAATCGTTCTTCGTGCCGCCCCGTTGTGCCTATACCCCACAAATCCCACGACTTTTCAGTGAACCACTGAAGGACAATATTCTCATGGGATTGCCAGATGATCCGGAAGCACTTAACCGTGCGATTCGATTGGGTGTGATGGAGGAGGATCTCCCGACGCTCGAAAACGGATTGGATACAGTGGTGGGACCACGAGGCGTCAAGCTATCGGGAGGACAAATACAACGCGCCGCTGCGACACGGATGTTTATCCGTCCTACCGAGCTTTATGTTTTCGATGATCTATCCTCCGCGCTCGACGTAGAAACAGAACGAGTGCTGTGGGATCGCGTCTTTGAAACACAGCATTCCACCTGTCTTGTTGTCTCCCATCGCCGGCCCGCACTCCGTCGTGCGGATAAGATTATTGTCCTGAAGGATGGACGAGTTGAGGGAGTAGGCACGCTAAACACCCTCCTAGCTTCCTGTGAAGAGATGCAACGGCTGTGGCAGGGAGAAGTAGACGCGTAATTGTCAGTAAGGATTTTCTGCTGTTGTTATGGGGCACCAGCGCGAGGCCAACAGATCGTCCCATAAAGCGTTTTGTGCTTCGGGCGTTCCAATCTGCCGTAACACCGTAGCTGCATAGTAACGAACATATCGGTCCTCATCGCTTAACCTTCCCGCCAATACCGGTACGATACCGTCCGTGGATTGACCAATCTTTGCCAGTGCCATCACCGCGTTGAGTCGAACCAGCATTTCCGAGTCAGTTGAAACCTGCATCAATGCCGGCACAATGTCCTCGGTAGGTCCCGCGATTGTTCCCAACGCCTCCGCTGCATTTCGACGAACCCACGAACTCTCATCATGTAGCCCCCGAATCAATGCGGGTACAGCCTCTTTCGCAATCTTGCCTAGATTGCCTAACGTATCTGCAGCTGCCGCACGGGTAGGCCAAGACGCACCCCCTAACGCCGAAATCAATGACGGTACACTGGACTGCCCAACCTCTGTCAGTGCTTGAGCGGAATAGAGATCGGCGGGGTTACCACCTTGTGGATTCGCTGCAGTTTTTGCGACATTTGTTTCCGCCAAAGCCTCAGCTTCTTCTTGTAACGCTTGCATTAGCACCGGCACAACGGATTCTCCCATCCCTCCCAACGCATAAGCCGAATTCAGGCGAACGCTCTCATCGGTATCTCGTAGCCCCGCTATCAGTTGTGACACAGAGCCGTTTTTGTCGGATGGGACGTGCATCGAGTCTGCACCATTGCTTTGAGAGAGCCAATTCCAGACATGTCTTGATAACCCTTGATGCCTATCATCGTCCGCGGATTGGCAGTTCGTATGCCCGTCACCCTGTAAAGGTTGAGAAGGTTCACCCATCCGTGTGAACTGAAATTTCAGCATGTAACGCTTTTTGTCGCTACGATTCGCTGTCGCTCGATGCCACGAATCGAAATTGACAATTGTCACCGTACCCGCCTTGCCACAAAGTGCCTCCGCCCGCTCAGTGCTTTGCGCCGGATTCGTATCAGAAACCGTATTGTAATACTGCTTTCCGGGTAGTATCCCCGTCGGTCCCATGTCTTCGGTGACATCTTGCGGGTAGTAGAAAGCCATCACCCATCGGAAGCGATGATGGCGCACCTTCTGGTCAAATACATAATCATCCTTATGCCAAGTCTGCCCGTCACTCCCTGACGAGTTGAGATGGCAGTAACGATGGGGGTGCATAAGGTATTCTGGACCCAGCAGACTGGTCAACGCACCACAAACCTTTGGATGCTCAAAAACCCGCTGAATCTCAGGAATCCGGGGCAGCAGGTTATTTCCCGGGTTACCTTCCTTCGCAAGTACCTCTTCAATCTGTTGATAGATACCTTCGTGAAGGTTAGTCGGAAAATCAGCTTGAATTTGGATATACCCGTTGACAATAAAATCCCGGATTTCTTCGGGGTTGAGGAGATAAGCTTTGTCCACCATTTCCTTTTTTCCTTTCGGTGTGGGTACTCCTACTTTCCTTGTGAAAGCTAAAGTTTCATGAGTTCAGACTCGGTTAAGTGCGGTCGGATTTTTTCTACAAATTCAGCGACAGTTTCATCGATCGTTGCAGTGGAGGTGTCTAGCGTTATCTTGTTTTTAATCGACGAATTTTGGTGCGCATCCTCGAATTGTTGCAACACATCTGGGATGTCCTGTTCAGGCACAACGGGGTATTTATGGGGATTTTCTTTCATCCGTTTGGCAATAACTTCGGGGGAAGCTTTCACTAGGATAAGCACGGTTTCGGGCGCATAGTTGAGGATACGCTGCTCAAGACTTTTTGCTATCGTTTGCCGATCGCCCAGCTCACCCGGTCCCCCGTAACCGTAGTACAGGGGGCCGTATATCCCCTCTTCGATATGGATACCGATTCCGAGAAAGTCCTCTCCCGACGAAGGCTGGGCAGGTGTGTGATAGTAAAGGTTATGTCGCATTATAACCTCTGTCAGTCGCGGACTAAGTGCGTCGAACTGAGCGATTTCTTCCTCAGTTAGCTCTGGTCCATGTGGCTTGGTATCCGGCAGCTTGAAGTGGTCATGAATAAGGGTGAACTCCTTATCCATCGTCTCTTTGGTCCATTCGTTGATTGCGTGGGCTAATGTCGTTGTGCCACTGTATTCGCAACCGATCAGAAAAAGTCTCATTTTTTCCTCCGTTACTTTTGGGTAGGTATTTCTAACAATTGTTCTTTCAAAAACAGTGAATCCTTTTGCTACGTTATACGTCAAGACAAATTTCGCGCCTGCTGTTCTCTGTAGGCTGCACTAGCAGCGTTCAAAATCTCAATAGCTTCGTCGGGCAATACTATCTCTGTGCCGGCGACATTGTCATCAACATGTTCAGGGCGTTCAGTGCCAGCCAGCACGCTCGTCACCTCTGGATGGATCAGCACCCAAGCGACGCAAACCGTGGCACGGCTCACGCCTATATCTTGAGCCACTCGATCCAATACGCCTATCAGTATTCCCAAGGGTGTATTTGAATCAATGTTGCGCCCCGGCACTAGGTGTCCCGTGTCCAAGGGACTAAAAGCGAGGAGTCCCAATCCTGATTTCCGCAACACGGGAAACATCTCCTGCTCTAGTTGGCGTACGCGGGAATCACCCGTATCAGTTAAAGATTCTCCTGCAATGTTATAGTAGTCCTCGGTGCCCGCAATGGGGGCTTTGTCCGTGCTTTTAGCGAGTTCGACATACTCGCTTACCTGTGCGACGCTATGGTTGGAAACGCCCCAGTATCGAATCAGCCCTGACTGCACCAGCGCGTCCATCGAATCGACAACCTCCGCTGCTGGGGTGACCTTGTCCGGCTGATGGAGCAGGTAGAGATCGATGTAGTCGGTCTGCAAGCGTTTGAGGCTGCCTTCTGCCTGTTGAAAAAGAAAATCACGGGTAAAACGCGCTGGTTTCCCCGGACTACTCTCTTCTTCTGGCGCGTATGATGCCGCAACTTTAGTGCAAATGACCACCTGATCGCGTCTGCTTGCAATAGCTTTTCCCAAGGTCTCTTCCGCCCCGCCCCAACCGTAAGCGTTTGATGAATCGAAGAAGTTCACGCCCACGTCAATACAGTGTTGAAGCACACGCAACCCCATTGGGTTATCCGCCGCCCGCGGCATATTCCGAAATGCGGTCCCTTGACAGAGGCGAGAGACGTACAAATCGGTCTGTCCGAAACGCACCAGATGCGAAGGACGCTGTTCGTTTGACTTTTCTTCCATTAATCTATTCCTTTCGTTACGGTTCAATCCTTTTTCAGATCCATCACTACACCATAGGAACGCTCAAAACGGTGCCGCTCGTAGAAGGAAACGACCTGTTCCCCGCAATGCAGAAAGACCTCCTCTACTTCCGCTAGCTCCTCAATCAACCGCCGCATTAACTCTGAACCGATGCCTGTTCCACGTTTCGACTCCTCCACAACTACATCGTCGATCAATGCCCGATAGATGCCATCGGTTATCACTCGGGCAAAGCCGATAAGACAGTCGCCTTCCCACGCTCCCAAGGTGAGGGGCGTTCTTTCGAGCGTTTTTTGAATGCCCTCAATACTCCTTTGGTTTGCCCAGCCTGTCTGCCGAAGCAAACCCTGCAACTGTTCTGGTTCAATCTGTCTATCAAAAGAATAGTTCACCATATTGATACCTCTCTGACTGTTTCTTAATCTACTTCCGCTGTTACTCTGCCAGTTGCCGGAGCATACGGATGAATTCATCAACCATCCGCTCGCCGGTGCCTTCCTCTGCGTAACTGTGTAGTCCCATCCAAGTTTGATAGCCGCCGAGTTCGTGAGCTTCTCGGTCGGGCAGGTAGCCCATCCAGTCATTGGCAAGCGAGACGATGTAAGTATGCTGAAAAGGAGAACGTTCCTTGAGGTCAACGCCTAAACCTGTAAATAGTTCGCCCGGTACACCGACAATGGCGACTTCACCGATAACCATCGCTTGGAGTGTGGTTTGACGTGTTTGCCCCTGTTGGGGAGCAAGCACTTGACGCATGTCTCGGAAGACATTAATAGTGCTATCTGCGCCGTCCGGCACGCGCTTACGGCAGTACGAAGATACTTTTTCGTCCTCTACCTCGTCGTCAAACGTCCGAACCTTGAACGTAAAGGAACGTTGGATAGACGCCAATTTATCAACGGGCATCAGTTTCGCGAGCCCCATAGCGTCGGTGATCGCTCCTTTGAGCCGCCTAACCGCTTCTGGAGGTGGCACCTCGGTGACATTGTGCGTCGAGCCAAACGCGCCCGGCAGAAAGCACACGCTGCCGCCCAACTCGGCTTCCAACTCCTGTGCCATCAAGCCGTAGAAACTAGGAGAGCGGACATCCCCGCTGCAAGTTCCAATCGTATGGGTGGAATGGTTGTACATCAGTGCTTGAAGTTGGTTGTCCGCACCGCGGAAAGCGAAAACCGGCAGCTGTGGGTCGAAGGGACCGGTGGGACCTACCGCATCCGTACGGGGGCCCACCCACCAGATTGTGCCGTCAGCAAGCAACAGACGACTGTTACCACCAATGGTATTTTCTTCGCCTTGATGGAAGTAGAAATGGGATTCGTCGTCCCCTAAGTTCGCATCTGCTTGTTGGACAGCCCGGATAATCCCTTCGCGTAGACGTTCGCAAAACACCTCGTCGCGGTCGTAGCCGTGCACGACGATGGTACTTGGTGCATGATGCGTGTGCGTGGCACTAATCAGGATGTTGGCGGGGAGAATGCCGGTCGTCCTTTCGATCTCGGAGACCGCAGCATCAACGTCATCGCGGGTCACGACAATAACATCGCAAACGACAATAGCAAGTTTGGGGTTCGGCGGCTTTTCAATCACAATGGCAACCGCCCTCAGTTCGCCTTCTTGACCCTTGACATGCTTCGGCAGAATGCTGCCGGCAACGACCATTGAATCATCGGCGGGAAGATTCACACTTCCTGCGCCCACACGCAATCCAGCAACTGTCGTTGATTCCATCAGGTTGCCTCCAAGAGTTGTTTAAGATGCTAATAGTCAATTGGTTCTCGTCCAAAGTGACGGTGGAGACGGTATCGGATGTCGCAATCGACATCGTAAACCTCAAACGGATTCTCAATATTCGGATCTCGCTTCACCAGCGTGATTCGCACCGTGTTATGCCCCGGCTTCGGATAATATGCAGGGGACAGTTGGTATTTATACACCTGTCCATAGGGCCCTACAGCCCCAGTGCTTATCAGGCGATAGTTCAGATCCTCTATATCCAGAATGGTATCCGGTAACGGTTGACCGTTAAGTTCAATTCGGACCTCGTTTAGCAAAGGTTCAATCCCTATCATGCGTATTCGTAGTTGAACGGCTTCAACCCTTCCTAGCGCGCCCCATTTTTCGAGTTCGTCGCTTATCCGCAGACGTACCTTGACCGGTTCTCCCTCAAGCAACGTCTGTGGGAGGGAAGGTGCTACACCGGGTGCCCAGCCCACACCTTTGGTCACACCCTGTGTCTCGGAGCGGACGCGGTAGAGCTTATCAGCCGTTGCCAACATTTCGGGGTGCCCCAGCAGTCGCAGGGTTTGATACTCGTCGTGCGTCCAGGGCCAACCGTTGGGTGTCCAATGGGCGTCCCCTATCCCGAAACCGTCAGCGTCTTGGGCGTAGGCATTCGCAGCAGCAGCCCAGATCATCGGTGGGGTGGCGTACTGTTTCAGTTGCCTGCCGAGTACATTTTGGAAGGACGCAAGCACCCTGCATTGAGTCCCACTAACCAGAGCCACAGGCCCTGAGAGATCAGGATCCTGATCGACGGGTCCCTGCGTAAGTCCGGGCTGACAGATGAGACCATCTACCAATCCCTCTGAAACCCAACGCGGAACGTCGTACCCAAGGGCACTCCACGCATCTGGATGTGCAGGGATACGGACATAGATGCGTTTACGACGCCCCTGATCTGCTTCAGCGTTCCGAGCAACTGCGCGCAGGTCGCGTATCCATTGGGTCATAATCGGCGCGAGTTCCTCGACCTCGTCGAACCTACAGAACGGAACGAAATCGGTCATGTTCAGTTCGATGCCATCGGTTTCGTAGCGGGTGAGTAGTTCCTCGGAAACCTGAAAGCGTTCCTTACGAACCTCCGGATGCAAAAAGCTGAACCGCGTCGCCGATGCGTCCGATGCCCGCGAATCATCTTCCTCGCCTACCTGAAATTCTGGATGCTCGTACACAAAGTCGGACTTGCGACCCAACCCGCCGTCAGTCGCTCTATCGCCGCCGGAGAGGGTGACCGGGTTGCTGGGGATGAACCAGATCCCTTTTTCATGGCAGCGATCACAGAGCAGCTTCAGCGGGTCGTAGCCATCGGCGATCAGTTGATGGATGTTTCGCCCTGCACGATACCAGACCGTATGCGTCCATTTGACGACGTTATCGCCCCACTTCTGCGCGACGCGGCTGTCATACATTACTATGCCTCCCTCAAGCACCGCGAAGTATATGAGGGTATCTACGCCACTGTCCGCCAGTTGATCTACGTTGAAGGTGAAGTCCGAAGGTTCGAGGGGCGGTTCAAATTGATAAAGGCTCGCAGCGTGCCGTCCGTCATCGAACATGAAAACACGGGGCTCGTCCAAGGAGTGTCTACGCTTCATAGCGGTTTGCCTTTCCGGTAGTAAGATTCAAGATTCACGCAGATGGGGGATCAAAGGCTGCCAAGTAAGCTCGGGTCGTATTATTAAGGTTGCCGTAAAACGCACGTACCTCTGGATCTGGATCGTGACGCGAGAATCGCGGCGGTATCACAGAGCAATCGCTTAGGTATGGGCGAGAACGGTGGCCATAATACGCTTGAACCGTTTTCCGCTCTCGTTGCGTGACGCGGATCGTTGCCGTATGCGGAACGGCAATGTTGAACAGCGCGACGGTGCCTGCCGGTCCGTGAATATCTACACTTCCGTTGCGCTCGACGTTCGCTGCTATCTCCAAAATCGGCTCATCGACAGACTCAGGCGAAATGGAGAAGCAGTGTGTCCCCTCATCGACATCGGTGAGGTAGACCATCAGTTGTAAGTAGTCCATGCGAAGCGGATGCGCCTCCCAATGCGGACGATCACGATGGAACCGTTGATGGGGTTCACCATCGTAAGGTGACATGTGGCGCAAGCAGATTTCGGCGAAACAGACGGGTCCTCCCATCAGAAATTCAATCGCCGGCAGGATCTTGGGATGGCGGAGCAGTTGGTCAAACTCCGGCGAGGTGACTAGCGCATTACAGTTTCGCATCTGGTTGGAGAAGGGATGCCAACAGTTTGGGCTGCCGAACTGCTTACGGTCACGGTCGTAGATTTCGCGGAGGTACGTCACCTCATCGGGGGTGAGGGTGTCTTTGAGAATGACATAACCGTGCTCCCGGAAATGTGGAAGGAGTGCTTGGAAAGTGTCTGTCGTTTGGGGGTCGATCATTCGTTCTTCCTCTCTGAAATGGTGTGCGAGGAGCTGTTTGTTGCGAATCAAATCACTCGTGCATCATCACCTGCGCCGGGTTGATAGCACCGTATTTACCCTTGTTTGCGGTGATCTCGAAGGCTTTGGGGACGGACTCAATGCCAGATAAAATGTGCTTGATGGTCGGTTTCAGCCGAATCCGTCCGGAAGCGACTAACCGAACCGTGTGTTCCAAGTGCGCTAAGGTGCTGATGTCTGGGAACAAGCATCTGAGACTCCGTTCCCGTAGCGAATCGACATCGAGCTCCATTGAGTGACCGAACCATGAGACGATAGCCAATTTCCCACCCGATCGGACAGCTGCGATGGCTTGTTTAAGCGTTTTCGTCCCCGACAAACCCTGCTTCGGGCTGCCACCCGCGCATTCAAAAACAACATCTGCCCCGTTTCCGTCCGTCAACTCCTGAATCACCTCAACGGGATTGTCTTGACTCGCGTCAATGCTGTGGTCAGCACCCAACTCCCTAGAGACTTGGCACGCTTCCTCTCGGACATCTACGGTGATCAACTGTCCCGCCCCACTCGCACGAGCGACCTGCATACACTCAAGCCCCATGCTGCCCTGACCGAAGATAGCGATGGTATCCCCAATATTTATCTCCGCCGTGTCCACCGCTGCGAGGCTGTCGGAGAGCGACTGCAAACACGCCGCCTCGCTGTCAGAAATTCGGTCGTCCACCTTCGTCAAAGCGATTTCGGGTAAGACAGCGAACTCGGAGAAGCAGCCGGGCAACTGAAAACCGATAATCGGACCCCGTCGGCAGTCGTTTCCGCGCTCCGATAGGCAGAGCGAGCATTCGCCACAGGGCAGTTTAGCACGGGCTGCCACACGATCTCCGGGGCGAAATTGTGAATCTCCATCGGATTCCACGATTCGAGCGCAGAACTCGTGCCCGAATAACCGTATCGGTGCCTCGGTTGCCAGTCGATGCTTAATCTGCTCGTAAGCGAGGGTCGGAACCCCGTAAGCCAGTTGTGCTTCGGTGACAGAGGGCTGCACACAGAGTATTTCTGCGATCACATGCCCCTCACGACGAACGGGGTCAGGGATCTCGTCCAACCGCATATCGTTAAATCCATAAAAACGCCACGCTTTCATCTAAAACCTCTTTGGTTTGCTAGTAGTAGGCATACTCCGTATGCCGTTTTAAGAGTAGATACGGACGCAGATTTCGCAGTTGTTCACAGATAAAAGTAGCATCAGCGAGATTAAAAAGTAACGTTTTACACGCAAAAATTAAATAGGAAAAGTTGTTTTTTTTCGGAAAAATGCTTTCGGAACAAGTGAGATTCACCCTTTTGGGCTAAAGGAGGAAATTGTAGATTTCAGATTGTCATATACGGCGTTCAATGCGCTCACTGCCTTAAAGCCCAGTTGTCGGTGATGCTTTTCCAACTCTCACGGGCAATTAGCCCACATTAGCCTAGAATTGCTTATCTCACTTTGCGGCGTTGTAATGGTTGCGTTATTTTTTTGGTTGGACTCTGGCAGCCTTAGTCCAACTGTGTATCTGGGAGCCGCAATCAGAAAGTTGATTGAATCATATTCAGTGCATTTGGGTGGATTCATAGCCCCTATTATAACCTATTTTCTGACCACGTGCGTAACTCCTATATGTTTCAGGTACAAAAATCCTCTATCCGCTGCGCCCCGCACTGAAAAAGCGATCTGTTTGCCGGTGTGTCAAAGGTGAAAAGGGGTTTGCCCCACTCCGATATCTGCTGTGCGAATTGCAGCGTCTTACTACCCTCCGAGGCGTGGGCGATACATGTCTTGTCCGCAAGTGCGCTGGGTAGTTGGGATCCCTTTGTGTGATACGCTCAATTAGATGTGTCACTTCCGAGTCTCATGCAGATGCTGTGCCGAATTAAACAATTTCCCAAGTGCGAAGTTTACGATGATCGTTCGGCGGTGCACCATTTTTGAGCCATTCGATCGGTTCCTCTTCCTCCATACGCTCAGGATTCACCCAAACGATGTCTCGGATTTCGCCAACACGTTCGGCGGCACGGGCGAAAAGCCGCCGGATAGTTTCATCAAGCGAGATGATGGTCTGGTCGGTTTCCCTTGCCGCTTCGAGTAGGCGAAAATCTTTCCACATAACTTCAATCTCAGTTTCGCGGGTTGCTGTCCTTTCAATTTCGTCGCGCAACGCTTGGTTCACGGGAGGTTCGACATAATCGAATCTCTTTCTGGCAATCATCGATCTCAGCCATGTGGCTGCAAATTTCGATTGATTCGTCTCCCATTCCTCGGAAAGCTCTGGTGTCATTACGACGCGATGTGAACATTCGTCCCGAAAGGTTTCGAGAAATTCGGTGCAGCTTATTGATACTGAAGCCGTTGCCTCCGCGCCACCGGCAGCCCGTGCAACCGAGGCATTCACAACGAGCCGCTTGGAATCCCTTGACCGCATATTATGCTCTTTCAGCCAGACGCGATTGGGCTGCTTTTATATAGCGACTTTGTGTCTTCAGATCAACATCATCAAAGTCTTCGGGCCAATCCCCGTAAGCACCTGCCTTGTCTAATTCGGCAGGGGTAATTTTGGTGGCACCATTTTCATCCCGTGTGAACCAATGCAATCGCACCAACTCCGGCGAGAGGTCTCCTTCAGCGACAAGCGTTTGAACCGCTAGAAGCAGCAGCGAACTATGCGTTTCCGCAACGACACGGACACCACGTTTCGCCGCATTTGCTAGCACTCGCGCCAACACAACTTGTGCACGGGGGTGAAGATGCATCTCCGGCTGTTCCAGATAGACTAACCGTCCCGGCTCCGCAACAATCAGAGCGACTAAAACGGGCAAGACTTGAGACACGCCGAAACCCACATCGGCGATGTTGACCATGTTAGTTTCGCTAGTTTCCCCATGAGTGAGTTGACCAACTCGAAGTGCAATGCGAGTATCGTCAATTTTTTCTGTGCCAACCTGTCTTGTCAGTCCAAGAGTCTGAAGATCTCCAGATAACGTTTCCAGACGTTCATCTGCCGTTTCCCGCCATTCGTGAATGATATGCACAACGTAATGTTCAAATATGCCAGGATACTGTGGGCCGGTACTGGTCAGTTCGTAGACGCGCTCTGGATTGCCTCGTAATCCGGGAAGGTGAATGCTACCCAAAATATTGGACTCGAGATTAGAGGTAAGATCGAAGGATCGATAATCATTTGGAGACTCAAAGCCCAAAAAACATCGTGAACGCATCACGCCTTCAGCACCCAGGATTCCCAGAAATGGATCTTGGTCAACCAGCGACTTGATTTCTTCAGGGGACATCTCAGGATGCAACGTAAAGCGGTCGGGAGGCAATGATTGGTCTGCCTCTGATTGTCTTTCAGCTGCCATTTCCACTAATTCAATCCCGCTCTCCCCCTTCTTGAAGGTTGTCCTCACAGAGTAAGAAAAATCAAACCCACGCGTCTCAATCCGAATCTGAAAATCCTCTGCTTTTTTTTCCCCAATTAACGTAGATAAAAATTGCTCTGCGGAAGTAAACTGAATGTTCGGGCCATTAAGCAGCAATGGTCCCGGATCATAAGGTGCCTCCAATGTCTGCTTTAGCAACAATAGCGGTTGCATGATGCTCGATTTTCCGGAACTATTCGCTCCGGCGAGAATAGTCAGCGGATGGATATCAATTACACGTTCTTCCGCTATTGATTTGAAACCGTACACAGCTATCTTGGTGATGCCTTCAATCTTTTCCATACCAACGGTTAGCCCTGAAGCTGGTCCGGCTGGCAAACCGAAAGCAGAATCAACACTAATGGATTCCCTCAAGTCTTCCAGCAGCGTTTTAGCAGATAACCTTTTTCCTAACATAGCTTCGGCTTCTGGTCGAGATGGACTTACTGGTTTACCCCGATATACCTTAACTTGATCCAAACCCTCCTCTATCACACGAACACATAAACCTCTCATATAATACCGATTGAACTCTCCCTCACTAAGAGTGTCAGGAGCTGTCCTAGGAATTCTAACTGTCGTGAGTTCACCTCCCGGCTGTTTACGCTGCTCGTTACCTTTCATATAACCACGACTGCGTAATTGCTGTGCAAGCCAAGCATCATCATGGTATTCTATAGCTTCTTTAAGAAGATATACATAATTTTCCTCGCCAAGTTCATTAAGTCGTGGACTAATATGAAATTTTTCATGAGATAAGTCTGAATCAACTTCCCTTAACATAAACGAACGTGTGCGTTCATCTAAATTTTCGTAATGTAGTGGCACAACTATTTCCTCGCTTGTATTTTAGGATCCGCGCTTTATGATTATAGTATATTCCCCTCTTGACCGCAAGCCTTTTTAAGCATCAAATCAGTGATGCGTTTAACGGATTTTAATTTTGCATTCGTGGTGTGACAATGGTAAAATAATAGGCTATATAAGGGTCTCGACCTGTTAACAGATTAGCAGGAATATCATAAAAGCAGCTCATATCAAACAGCGTATTCAATAGGAGCGGAAAATCCATGACAATACTTGAATTAGCATTCGCCGCTTATAATATTGTTAGCACGACCGCCTCGATCATTGGTGCAATTGATGTTGCACTGAAACGCTTCAGCAAAAGTACAGCAGAAAATCTTTTTAAGGAGTCTTTTATTACTGCAGTTAAGCAAAGCGCGCCCAACCTTGCCCATCTCACTGAAACCCAGGATCCAAAGACAGTCGATGTAAACGAAGATGCGCTTGCCGATATAATCACTTCACTCAAGAACAGTGACATATCCACGCTAACGTCGCTAGGGAAAAATGAAAAACTTATAGAAATCACCAAGCTCTTTCACAAGTGTATCATTCTGCCCGGGCACCAATTGACATTTGAAGAACTTGTGCTGAGAATCCGACCTATTCTTGAAAAGGCCATTACTGATTTTTATGAACAGTTACCATTTAAGCAAGAAGCATTCAATCAAATCCTGTTTGAATTAGAAAACGCTAATCAAGAGGAATTACGTACTCTACTGGGGGATATATCGAATAAAATCGAGAAAGTGCAATTAGAAGTTCAACAGCATTTAATGGAACACACCGAAGCCATTAAAGATGATACCGGTGAGATTAAGAAAACGGCCCAAGCAACCCATGAGGCATTGCTAGGATTGAAGGAAAAAATCAGTGAAAATAGACATTCCAGTGTAAGTATTGCCGATGTAGTTGCAATAGAGCACCAATCCGAAATTGACGATGTGCGGAATTTACTCAAGAACGGTAGACCTCAATCTGCTCTCGAATTATTAGAAAAACTGAAGCAACGAATCTGGACAAACACTTCGTCGATTGTCAGGTTTCGCCTTTTGACAAATATGGCAAAAGCTCAGATCCTTCTCAATAAGGAACAAGAAGCGGCTATGTTGGTGCTTGAAGCATTTCAATATAATCCTAAAGACGAAATTGCCCTTTCTAATCGTGCTTTCGCTCATTTCTTAATAGGAGAAACTGAAGAGGCTGAGGTCTATGTACAAAAGACATTAGAACAGAATCCAGCTAATGCAAATGCCTACGCTATCCTCGTTGAGATGTCTATTGATGAAGAAACGCTTGGAGAGATAATTGATAAAGTTCCCGAATATTTGCGAGAAACCTCGCGAATAGCTTATGCAATCGGTGAAATCGCTAGGCAACGTCGGAATTTTGGAGAAGCGAGAAAATGGGGCGAAATCATGGTGGTGCGTGAACAAGAAGATGTTCCAAGTTGCAAAGCTGCTCTGGCAGCGATCTTGCTTGAGGAGGTATTGGATGATCACCTTGCTGTTTTCACCAATCAACTTAACGACTCTCAGCAAGAACAATTAAGGAGAGCAATTGGACTTTTCACGGAAGCGTGGGATTCCGTCACCAACACTGAATTACGTACTGTTCGGACAGAATGGATTATCGACAGAAGCACGGCATACGTCCATCTGGGCGAACTTAAAGAAGCAATAAGGGATCTCGACATAGCCTTAGAGATCGAGGCGTCGAACCCCAGCCTGCTAGGGAGGCGGGCAATGCTAGCCTTTGAGGTGGGAGAAAACAAAAGTGCTATTGGATTTTTGGAAAAAGTTCAATCTGCCCCAGAAACCCCCGGTGCTCCAATCTTGCTTGCCAATATTCTACGGACTGAAAGATGCTTTGACGAAGCTATCAAAACGCTTAATGATTTTTTAATGACAGCCTCACCTGTGGAATTCAGAGAAAGCGCAAATCATTTGCTCATTAACATTTACATTGCTGGCGAACGTTATGAGGAAGCACAACAAATTTCTACAACCATGCGGGAATTATCGCCAACGAGCATATTGAACCTTGTTGATGCAGCTCGGATTTCTAAAGCAACTGGTGAAAAGAATGAAGCACTCTCTCTGCTCAAAGAAGCATACGGCTATGCCCAAAATAGCGATGCCTTCCAAGAAATTATGGAGTTGGCAAATGAACTCTATATTTATGAACAATTTGAAGAAGCAGCAACACTTTATGAAAAATTTGTTGATACAAACTTGAATTCTCAATTAACGCAGCATCTGCTTTACAGTTACTATCGCACAGGCAAAACAGGAAGGGCATTAGAGATTTGTCAATCTCTTCGCGAGGAGTATGGTCTCCTTAAAAACATATCCGAGATGGAGTTCGAGATTTACAACGAAATTGGTGATATGAATCAAGCTCGAGCAGTGTGTGAGATGTATATAAACGCATTTCCAGATGATATTGATATGCAAATACGTCTTGCTGTCGTTTACTCCCGATCCAATAAGCTTGAGGAAGTTGATGGCTTTTTAGACAGACCTTTCGATTTGAAAAATCTTTCTCTGCGATCCTGCTTCGATCTTGCCTATTTGTATCGGATCAGGTCTAAGCCAGAAAAAGCGTTGGACATCATGTACGAGGCCCGGAAAAGGCATTATGATAATCCTGATGCCCACCTGAAATATATTGGCTTATTCTTTCAAGTTTCACAGCAGATAGGCGAGTCGTTACACCGAACTCAAGTTCAGCCCGGAACAGTAGTATACCTCGACAATTCCGGTCAGACAGTTTGGTATATCACCGAAAAACATGAAGATGCGGACAGCAAACAACAAGAACTTGATGTTGATCACCCTCTAGCTCGACGGTTACTTGGTAAAACTGTAAATGACGAAATATGTCTTCGGCAAGATTCAATTGGCTCGGAGATTGGAAAAATTACTGATATCAAAAGCAAGTACGTTTATGCATTTCAAAAGAGCCTTCGTACGTTTTCCGAACTGTTTCCAGATACTCCGGGGATATCGTCGATAAAACTAGATGATTCTCACGAAACGGATGATTCTGCGAAATTTCAACCGCTATTAAACTTTATTACCCAGCAACACGAAGCCTCTCTTCAGATTGAAGAAGCGTATAAGGAAAACCCACTCCCGATTGGTGCCTTTACAAACTTGACGGGGCGTAATGTTTTAGACACATGGAGCTTCCTCATGAATGAACCTGAATTGGGTGTTAGGTGTAATACAGGGAATCCTGAAGAGAGAAGTCAAGCCCTTGTTTTGCTTAGGGATCAGCCCAAACTTATTGTGGATCTTATCTCGCTCATGACCATGCATGGTCTTGGAGTCGCCGATACTATTATCAAAGCATTTGGAAAACTCGGTATTGCACAATCGACCATTGATGAGCTTCAGGCTATCATTAGGGAAGAAGAAATGTGGTCGAAACGGGAGGGTATGAGTGTTGGAAAACAGGGAGACCAATATGTAAGGGCTTTCATCAACCCTGAAGACATTAGACGAAACATAGAACATCTGAAAAGCATTATCAAATGGATCGGGGGAAATTGTGAGATCCTTACATGTAACGCCATGTTGCAGATGAACCAATTACATAAGCGAGAATTTGATGATTTGTTTCAACGATTTTTTATTGATACTCTCCTTATCGCAAGTCAGCCGGGATATTTGCTCCTTTCGGACGATGAGCTCCTCCGATCCTATGCAAAAACAAATTTCGGTGTTGATGCAAAAACAAATTATCGCATTGATGGCGTCTGGACACAGGTGGTATTAGAATATTGTGTTAATAAAAATATTCTCGATAGGGCTGAGTACAATAAGATGACGATCAAATTGATCTGTTCTCACTACTATCACACGGCTATTGACGCGGACGTGTTAATTGAAGCGGCAAAACAGTCAGATTGGAATCCTTCTGAGCCTTACAATCTTGTAATACAAATATTTGGAGATCAGAGAACGAACGTATTGTGGAGATTAAGCGTAGTTGTAGATTTTCTCTTTCAGCTATGGCTAGAACCGATTCTGCCTAACCAGCGTAAAAATTTGACATTTAGCTTATTGGATGAGCTTACATCTAGGCAGGAAACTAGGGCCATGTTGATCGCACTTGCAGATCAGATTCGCAATAGATTTACAGTAAACTATTTGGCCCAACAAAAGATTCTCTCAGATATTAATGTGTATGCACAAACTCGCCTTTCTTAGAATTGGTCTGTTTGCTTTTTCACCTAAGCAGAGTTTAAATGTACAAATCAAACATTATCAATCATGCCGCTCCGGTTACTAATAGGTGTTCATGCGGAGGCAGCCACCCTCAGCTGGTCTAATCAACTCAGGTTGATTTGTGTGATATGCTTACTGTTAGAACTACCTCTACAGTTGAGTAGAAGTCACTCGGCACCTTTTGTGCCACGCGCTATTCCTTCAATATTTTTTCCATTTCAGCTATCAGTGCATCCACCTCAGCCGTGTTCGCCCCCTTTGGTTTCCGCGGTAACTTCGGATTCTCGACTGAGGCTGTGTTACCGCCTTCCCTCAACATGCGACGCCATTCAAACCACTGTAGAATTTCTGGGGAGACGACTGTGTAGTGCCACACACGCCGTGTGCCGACCGTCTCGTACCTGCCTGAATGCTTGGTGGGGAGCCCTTCGCTGTACGCCTCCTTGCTGTGGGAATAACAAAAGCGGTATTCACCTTCAATCATGGTGTCGCAATATTCGCACGGGTGCCAATTGTCTCTCACGTCGCAAAATAGACAATATCCTTTGTACCCGTGAACGTAATAGCCGCGGCAATGGTCACACTTTGCGCGCTGATACACAAGGCGCCGGTGTTTCACCCGTAAATCCCAACCGGCAAAATCTGCGGTACGGACCACCCATTCCTTACCCTGCGTCCGTGTATGCAGAATCCGCTTAATTTCCGTCAACGTGGCAGTTTCTGGAATGCACACCTTCAACGCTGCTATACCTTGTTCTGCCTTGACCGGCTCCACTTCTAAATCGGTAGGGTTTATCAGTAAGCGCAACGGGCTCGGCTCGCCTTGGGTGTAACCTTTATTGATACCCGGTATCGGCTTACCCGTTCGCTTTGACCGGCAAGACGGCTGCAGGGTAAGGACAAAATCGTCCACTGCCACCGTTTTGTACACAACGTGCGGTGTCCCCATGTTCGGCAGCTTTTGTGCTTTTCCGACGCTGCCTGCTAACGCTTCCTGAATCATAGCGTCAATTGTGCTCAAGCTGTGCCTCCAGTAATGTCTATTAGCTGGGCTTTATCTCTACAAAAAGAGGGCACCCACAAGTTTCTTAATCCCGATTTATCGGGTGGGTGCCCCCACTTTGTCTAGTCTCCGCTCACTTCACCTCAGTCGGTTCCCTTCGTAGGCAGGGATTCTGATCCAACTACGCAAGGGGGGTGCCCCCAATCGGCTTAAAGCAGACGCGAGACCGATTACAGTTCTCTGGGGAAACAAATCGATCATCCGGTCCAACCACTGTCATCGTGCAGTTGCACCAGTAGTTTGAGAACGGATTGGTCTCGACAAGGTTTTGCAGATTTCCACCGGGGGTATAGAGTGCCTTGGTACATAAGTTTTGACATATCGGTTTATTCAAGAGGGACGATCCTTTTTCTGCTAACATGTTCGTTCTCCTTATATGGTATGTAGGCAGATCTTCCAAAATTGACGCAGCTATGCTTAGACGAGGGTCATTGCGGTGCGGCTAATAATGTTCCGAGTTAATGGGACCTTATAGCCGTTGTCAGTCATGGGTTCTGCGTTCGCGACCGCTGCTTCACCCGCCTGCTTTGCAACCGCTGCTGTGATATGTTTGCCATTCAACGCCGCTTCGGCTTCCTTAGAGCGCCAAGGGATAGGCGCGACCCCACCGAGGACAACGCTTGCCTTGCTGCAAGTTCCACCGTTCATCTCGAAATTAGCGGCAACGCTGACCAACGCAAAGTCGAAGGAACCGCGTTCACGGACTTTAACGTAGGTACTCTTTGTGTGCGCTTTCGGTTGAGGGATATGCACCTCTGTGACAATCTCGTTCGGTTCAAGCACATTTTCACGTTGCGGGTTGACTTCAGGCAGGACGAAGAAATCCTCTAACGGCATCGTCCTATCTCCGTTGGGGCCAACAATCTTTACTGTAGCACCGAGGGCGATGAGTGCCGGTGCTGTATCAGACGGATGGACGATGTAGACAGGACCTCCGCCAAAGATTGCGTGATACTTGTTCAACCCCTCGATTGCGTAGCAGGTATCGCCGCCCTTTTTCAGACAGATAATGTCAGGATTACGATAGTACCAGCAGCGGGGACGCTGACACAGGTTGCCGCCAAGCGTACCAACGTTCCGAATCTGTGGCGATGCGACGGAGGCAGCAGCCTCTGCCAGAACGGTGTAGTGGTGCTGAATGGTTGTATGTGCAGCGATGTCAGCGAGTGTCACGAGCGCGCCGATGGTTAAGCCCGATGAGTCCGCTTTAATCTCATCCAGACCGGGGATAGATTTGAGATTGACCACCTTCTTCGGCGTTTCAATATACTCCTTGAGCTCGCCGAGAAGGTCTGTCCCTCCCGCGATCATTTTCGCTTCGCTCCAATCATCGCTCAATAGCGAAGGGACCTGCTCGACATCTGCCGCGTTGACGTAAGCAAAATTTTCCATCTTCTTATCTCCTCCTACTCTTCTAACTGAGGGCGTTGAGGACTTTGTCCGGCGTAATCGGGAGTTCCCGGATACGGACACCGATTGCGTTGTAAACAGCGTTAGCGATTGCCCCTGCTGTCGGGATTGCCGGTGGTTCACCGATTCCCGTTATTTTTCGGTCGGTATCGTATGCGATGGATTTAATCTCAGGAATCTCCATCGTGCCGGGGACTTTGTAATCCTCAAGGTTCGCGTTAATCATCTTGCCGGTCTGACCATCCATGATACGCTCCTCAAGCAGCGCATAGCCCAATCCCATGATGACAGCACCGTTGATCTGGCTTTCGGTCGTCAGACGGTTGACCACCAAACCACAGTCTTGGATTGCGACAACCTTGATGACCTTGACAATTCCTGTCTCCGTGTCAACTTCGACCTCGGCAAACTGCACGCCAGCGGTATCGCCAACGCGGAGGTTTTCGTCCCATTCGCCACCTTCGGAGATAGTCTCCATGCCGAGATACCCCGTTGCCTCTTTCCACGGAACGCTCAACCTTAGATCTGATTCGGCGTAAATCCGACCACCGGCGGCGCGTAAATCCATAGGTTCCGCTTCCACCAGCGGTGCGATGTGCCCAAAGAGCTTACGCTTGGCTGCCATCGCTGCAGTCTTTATCACCGGTGCCACAGAGCCGATTGTCTGGCTACCTCCACTTCCGCGAGAGGGCAACCCCGGTTCTGTATCGCCAACTTTGACCGTGATGTCTTCGGGACGCAGTCCAAGTTCTTCTGCAACGATCATGGCGATGACCGTCCGGATACCTGTACCGATATCCTGCGTACCGGTAACCGCTTCGACAGCACCACTTGAGTGGATGGTCACACGGGCTTGTGTGCCTGCACCACCGCCGCCGCCCCACAATCCGCAACCCACACCGATGCCACGTTTCATAATGCCTTTACCGGATCCGGCGACTCTGTTGCGTCGGTGCCAGCCAATCTCCTGTGCGCCGAGCGTATATTCGGCTTGACGAATCCTGTTTCGTCGTGCATTGCTGTCGCCGTTCAAGCGTCGGAACTCTAATGGATCCATGTTCAGCTTTTCAGCAAGTTCGTCCATTAATGAATCCATGGCGAAAGCACCTTGTGGGTGACCGGGCGCACGCATGGCACGGGCACTACCCGCGTTGATCGCAACGGCAGATTTTTCAGTCCGGTAATTTGGGACATGATAGACATAGGGACCAGTGAAACCCGCTCCACTACCGATACCCCCTGTGCCGTAGCCACTCATATCGTAAGCGATGAAGCGACCATCTTTCGTCGCGCCCGCACGAACCATCTGTGTCATTGACGGACGATTGCCGGCAACAAGGTGTTCAGCTTTACGGGTCAACATCAACTTAACAGGTGCCCCCGCTTTTCGGGCGAGTTCCACGACAGCGACACCTTCCACGCCGGGTCCAAACTTACTGCCAAAGCCACCACCCATGTGTTCAGTGATGACGCGCACCTGATTTTCGGGCAACTCAAAATGTTGTGCGAGATTTTGGCGTGTGCCAAAAACCGCTTGTGTCGAAGCCCAAACGGTCAGGTTATCCCCGTCCCATTCGGCGATATTCCCATGCGTCTCCAAGCAGACATGCGTTTGAACCTGCGCGTGGTAGGTCGCTTCAACCTCGACAGCCGCTTCAGCGAAACCTGCCTCGATATCCCCACGTTCGTCAACTCGTGGTTCACTCTGATTGCCCATCCAGTCGTCACGAATTTGGGGTGCCCCTTCCGCTCTCGCGCTCTCGACATCAACGACATAGTCCAATTCATCGTAGTCGAATTGGATTAATCGAATCGCATCCTTTGCGATGTCGTCGGTGGTAGCGGCGATCGCAGCGATCTCCTGCCCCTCAAAGCGCACCCGTTTGCCCGGCTCAATCAGCGGGATGGCAGCTTTGACGCCGGGCAGTGCTTCTGCCTCACTGAGGTCTATGCTCGTGATAGTCGCATGTGCAACCGGTGACCGCAGAATACGACCGTAAAGCATGCCGGGACGATGGATGTCAAACGTATACTTTGCCCTTCCAGTAGCTTTCTCAGCGCCTGACAAACGCGTGACGCGTTTGCCTATCAAGCGCGAATCCTTTGCTTTTCCCCATGATGCCATTTTTAGCCTCCCATCTTACGCGAAGCCGTTTTGACCGCCTCAAAGATAAAGGGATAAGTCCCACAGCGGCAGATGTTGCCCGCCAACCCTTCCTTAATCTCCTCGTGGCTTGGACTCGGATTCTGATCTAAAAACGATTTCGCAGCCACGACAAAACCGGGTGTGCAGAAACCACACATCAGGGCATCGTGCTGGACAAATGCCTCTTGGACCGGGTGTAATTGATCGCCGTTAGCAAGCCCTTCGACGGTGGTAATCTGTTTCCCCTGTGCGTCGAGGGCGAGCATCATACAAGAGTAAACTGCCTTTCCGTCAGCCTGTACCGTACACCCACCACACTCGCCACGCTCGCAGATGGGCTTTGCGCCGGTCAGATCTATACGGTTGCCGTTGGTCTCGAGACCGTCTCGCAGGACACTCAACAATGTCGTGCGTGATTCAACCTCAACTTCATACGTTTTGGCATTGATATTGAGTTTGATTTTAGCACGGGTGATTTCGTCACCCATCTGGGCTTCCGCCGCGGTTTCCGCACGAACCAAAACATTTGGTGCAACGCTTGCAGCAACCGCGCCGGTGCCCACGCCTTTCAGGAAACTCCGCCGTGATATAGGTGTCCCCTGAGTTTGCTCTTTCTCTTTTGACATGCTGTCCTCCTATCTTAGCGATCAAGAGTCGGACAAATCTAAGAACTGGTTGCTAGCGACTGATGACCGACGAGGCGCTCTAGAAATTTTCCGCTGTTATCACTCAATGATATTGCAAATCCTGAACACAATCTATCATATTTCATGGGTTCCGTCAAGCGAAAATTCTATCTTGGGATTTGGGTGTATACTTCCTCTGAACTTTCTTAAACTTCAGAGGTTTTCTTTTCACTTGACGCCATAGCTTGGGTGTGATAAACTGCCTTGCAACTTGCACACACTTGTTGCAAATAGTAACTTTCACTTTCGATCTTTAGAAAGGAGTCCAGAGATGAAGACCAAGATTTTCACCTTAACGGCAATCGCGCTTTTACTGACCGTCCCCGGTGCATTCGCTACGCAACCTGAAACCGTGCAGGGCGAATATTTGGAGGCCCGTTCCGTTAGTGTCTATGTTGGGGCATGTCACTACGGCGCGGAGTACGTTGAAGGGGGCAGGGAGGCAACCCTCGTTTGGAATATCCGCCAAGGGACCTGGAACGGTGTCTCGTTGGAAGGATTGACTGTTGTCGCGGTGGTGACGGCGAAGAACAACCTTGCGATTGATACCAAGACACGCCACAGCGTCTTGTACCTCGACGCAAAGACGACGTCAGAACAGCGTACCGCCTTCGTAGACCTAATGACCGAGAAACGCGGAGAGCTCCTCGGCGAGGTTGTTAGCACAGAGATTGCGCCAATCACTTTCACTAAGGAAGGTGTGAAATACGATCTGCAGGTTGGGCAAGTGCTAACACTATCTGTTTCCCGCTATCCTTGCCAAAGCTGCACACAGCCACACCAGATCTGGTACAAACCGCTGGAGCAGCTTGATACCCCTATCGTTGGCAAATCGACATCTTATAGCTATCAAGACAAAATTCTATCCGTTACTTGGAATGATGGTGAAGACACAAACAACGTTTTCGTTGGAAGCTTTGCAATGTAGGTTATTTATAGGTGGAAGGCGGTATCTACCGACCTTCCACCCCTCCTGCCCGCCTAACCAATTCCTATCCTCAATATGCACTATTTTTTTATCCTTACATAACCGTTGCTTAAACAAATCAGAGGAGCTATCAATGCTAGACAATAACGTATTTTTAGGTGAACTCACACGGAAAGAACTTGGGGAAGCTATCTCCAGCGGCACGATAAAAGGGGCGATCGTCCCAACGGGTGCCACCGAACAGCATCAGGACCATCTGGCGATGATTCACGATACTGCCAGTGTCACAGAAATTGCCAAGCGGGCTGCAACGAACTTTTATCCCCACGTGTTGGTCACACCCACCGTTCCTATGTCGGTATCAGAACACCACATGAATCGGGGCGGTGCGTTGACGATACGTCCGGAAATCCATCTTGAATATGTCCATGATGTGTGTAATAGCCTGAAACGGTTGGGCGTCCCGAAAGTCATGGTGCTCAACGGGCACGGCGGCAACAAGCGAGAGAATCTTGAGCCCGTCGCTCCTGACCTGATGAAGCGGCTAGATGATATGGATGTCACGTATGTGACCTATTGGGAGACTGCCCCGCAATCCTTTTATGAGGCGAATCTGGAATTGGAGCGGAGTGCGGGCCACGCCGGCGAGTTTGAGACTTCATTTGCGATGGTCGTTTTTCCTGAGCGCATTCGCACGGGCGAGGTCAATTACGACAACGCAAAATTGGCAACCATCCCCAAGGGTGGACAGATTCTCGACGCTGTTGTCGCAGGCGTTACCGAGCGGATTCAGCAGATGCTTGATGAAGCATAGATCACCGATAAATCGTAGGGAACGCAGATCTGCGTTCCGCACAAGGAGGTTATAGTGGCTACATACAGTTTAGCTTCGGGACTTTTCTTTCTTGACGCAGAGGATAAAGCAAGACATAACGTCGTAGCAGCACTTGAGTCGATTGCTGCCGCTGGTTTTAGTGAAACCGAGTTGATGGCGGAAGGCGATGAATGGCAAAAACCGGGTTCACACGACGCGGGACGGTGTCGCGAGGCACTGGAGCGATTTAAGATTTTTCCGCACACAATACACACACCCATGTCGGGCGTGAACTTGGCAAGTTCAATCGAGGAAATCCGGCGTGATAGCGTCACGCGTATTGGGGATGCGATGCGATTTCTCGGAGAGCTTGGTGGGCGGACTGCGATTGTGCATCCAACGGGCAGCCCCGGTCCTGAAGAATCGCCTTACGAGCTGGAAAACATCGGCGTAGCGGCGGAACGTATTCACCGCTCTGTGAGCGAATTGGTCACGGTTGCGGCGGAAACCGGAGTCCGTATTGCGCTAGAGAACTTACCGAATACAAGCATGCCGTATCGTCCACTGAAGTCGATGGAGGAACTACGTGCATTCATCGCTGGCTTTCCGCCTGAACATGTAGGACTCTGTTTAGACACAGGTCACGCCTGCATCAGTGGTCTCGATGCGGCGGAGCAGGCACGGATCGCCTCGGAAAGGCTTTACGCGCTGCACATACAGGATGTCGATGGAAAGGACGACTGCCACTGGGTTCCGGGACACGGTGTAATTGACTGGTCAGCTCTAGGCGCGGCACTTACAGCCATCGGCTTTGATGGTGCCTGGACGATAGAGGCTTTGGCGGGGCGTACAGAGGCTACAGCGGAACAGGTCGCTGCCGAGTGCACGGCATTGTCCGAACGTTGGGAAGCGGGTGGGATGTCGAATCCGGGATAGAGGTAACTTCTGTTACAAGGTAGCATTCCTGTTAGATCTATCCACGAGTCGACACGAATTTTTTAGCGCAGATTGGCGTGATTTGCGGATACGTTTTTGCTTACTTTCCCAGATGTGGAAAAGATTCATTCCCTTTTGTCAGAAACCGAAGTAAGCTATGAGAGCTTATATCTCTATTAAATATCGTGAAGACAACGGTAATAAAGACTGTATTGAGAAAATTTCATCTGCACTTGAGCAAAACGGCTTTGAAACAGTATGTATCACTCGTGACATTGAGAAGTGGGGACAGATTGAATTGAGTCCCAAAGAATTGATGCAAAGAACGTTTGCCGAAATTGATTCGAGTCACTTAATTGTGATTGACTTGACAGAAAAAGGGGTAGGATTGGGTATCGAAGCGGGTTATGCATACGCCAAGGGAACTCCCATTGCAGTAATCGCGAAGAAGGGTTCAGACATTTCGGCAACGTTACAGGGAATTTCACAGAAACTGTTTTTGTATGATGAGTTCGATGATCTTATAGACTTTTTCAAAGATGTAATTTTCTTGGGCAATGAAATTAAAGATTCGAGCCTGTACTGAGGTTGCCGAAGAGATAACAGAAGCGTCCAAAAACGTAATTTTACCCGACACTGTATGGAGCATATATGATCGCAATCACAGCAACAACACCGCTTACCGGACCGCCCGCATGGGCGGTGCTGGAGCGGCAGCTGTTTGACCTCATGGACCAATCGGTGTATCCATTCTTGGAGCGGTACACTCGTCCGGACGGCAGCCTGATCGGTGGCGAGAATATCGGCGGCAGCGAGGACGACTTCTACGAGAGCTTCTACAATTGGCCCCTGCTTTATCTTTTGGGCGGTGGGGACGATCTATTAGAATTGGGGGTACGGCAGTGGAATGCTGTCACCCGACAATTGACCCAAATGGGACGGGTTCACAAGGAATACGCCCGGCGCGATGATCAGTTCCATCAAGCTGAGAGCGACATCTATTTCTACCTGCTCTGCGCCGCTGACCCAAACCGCCCGGAACATCTGGAACGGGCGCGACGATTTGCCGGGCTTTACATGAACGAAGATCCCGAAGTCCTCAACTACGATCCGGGGCATAAAATCATCCGCTCCCCCAATAACGGCAGCGACGGTCCTGATATGTCGGAGGCTGAAGACCGTTCCTATAGCTATTCCCCCGGAATGGCGCGATACGGCTTGCCCCACTACGACATTCCCGGCATCACCCAAATTGAAGACCTGAAAGATCCGACGTTGGCGCGGCGCATGGGCGAAGCGATGAATCGACGCATGAGTCGCGGAGATGTGGTTGCCAACCTTGCCGTTACCAGTTTGGTTACCAACGCCTACTTGCTGACCGGCGAACAAAAATATCGGAATTGGGTGCTGGAGTACACAGACGCTTGGATAGAACGCGCTCGCCAGAATGACGGATTACTTCCAGACAATGTTGGTCTGTCCGGTCAGGTAGGTGAATATATTGAGGGGAATTGGTATGGCGGACTTTACGGCTGGACCTGGCCCCACGGGTTTTACAATGTCCAGATGGCAGCACTGGTTGCGGCGTCTAACGCTTACCTGTTGACTCAAGACGCTAGCTACTTGGACCTGCCGCGTATTCAGATGGATCGCATTGTGGAGCGCGGCGAGATTCGTGATGTCCGCGAGGAGCACATGAGTCTCGGCGAGCACTGGATTGGTCAATTTTCAGCGTTGGAAGAACAGAACGAGACCTTCCTCGTTCCATACCGTTACGGGGATGCCGGCTGGTTCGACTACCAGCCGATGTCACCCATTTACCCGGTGTCGCTCTGGAATCTTTCGATGGCATCAGAGGATTGGGAACGGATTGAGGAAATCCGCCAAGCCAGTGGATATGACTGGAATAAGGTGTTTTCCTTCCACACCAAAGAAGACGCGGGACATGAACAACCTTGGGTCCGCTTCCTAGAAGGGGATAACCCGACCTATCCTGAAGAGATCCTACGCGCCAGTTACCGTCAGGTCTGCCGACGATTGGATCTCGTTCGCGGAGATGAGGAGGCAACCACCCATCACGATCCCCACCGCTGGCAGCAAACCAACCCGGTGACTACCGAGGCTTTGATTCAACTGACGCTAGGTGCGCCGCAACTGATTTACAACGGGGGTCTACTGATGTCTCGCCTCCGCTACTTCGACTTCAACAGAAAACGCCCCGGTCTGCCCAAAGATGTCGCGGCACTCGTCGAAACACTCGAAGCGGATCGGACGGTGGTGCGGTTGGTCAACCTCAGTCCCTTCAAGACAAGAGATATGGTGGTTCAGGGAGGGGCATTTGGTGAACACCGATTTACGGAGATTCGGTATACCCATCGCACAAGTGAGTATCCGGGAACAACTGAAGCCTACGCTGCGCCGCCTGTAGCCCAAGAAACCCGGACCGCGTCCATAGGGGCGAACCACATCCGGGTCATTCTGCCTCCTGCAACCGAAATTACACTTGACTTGGGAACCGCGTGTTTTGTTAATCAGCCATCCGCTGCCCTTCCTTGGTAGGCCTAGGCAACACCGTGTAGGCGGGAGCTATGTAGGTACGATTATCATGCTGTCCAGTACAAACCATAAATATGGAGATGTATCGTTATGCTAACACCATCGCAAATTGACGAATTTCATCGCAACGGTTTCCTCAACGGAGGCCGCATCCTTACTGATGACGAATTGGAGGGACTGAGAGCGGATTTAGACGGCATCTTGGAGAAAGGTCCCGACGGCTTTGCCAGCGAGGAGCCGCAGCCGGTATCGTTCCGCAACATGTCCCGGCGGGGTGACGAAACCGCTGCGCTCGCCGTTTGGCAGATTGTCAATATCTGGGAAGCATCCTTAGCCTTTGGGCGGCTGATTTACCATCCGTCCATCGTTAAGGGGATAAGCCAGTTGACGAACGCACCCAATCTGATGGTCTGGCACGACCAAATCCAGTACAAACCCCCCAACCACGGTGGGGCGACACGGTGGCATCAAGATGCCCCGCTGTGGCCCATCATCCTTCCGATGACTCCTGTATCGGCGTGGATTGCCTTGGATGATGCGGATGAGGAAAATGGTTGTATGTGGATGGTGCCCGGCAGCTATGAATGGGGCGACCAGATGGACTTTCTGCGTACCCAACAACACCTTGAACGGCGCGAAGAATTTATGAACATTCAAGGGTTTTCCCCGCCCGATGATTCGGAAGTCAAAGCTGTGGCACCACAACCCCGGCCCGTCAAGAGTGGTGAGGTATCATTCCACCATTCCCTTACTTGGCACGGTTCGCCTTTCAACCATTCCGATCGACCACGGCGAGCTATCGCCATTCACTACATGACCGGGGAATCCCGCTTTGTGGCAAGCGGTCAGCATTTAATGAAGCAGTTTGTAACTTTGGAAGATGGCGAACCGATGGCTGAAGCCGGTGAACACTTCCCTACCGTCTGCCGAGACGGTGAACCTGTCGGTGCCCTCGCATAGTTGTAAGCGTTAGGAACCAGTGAAAGATATAACGGAAAAATAGCTATGAAAAGTAGATCACGCATTGCACTCGGATCCATTCTCACCGAGTGTAACGAATTTGGCGGAGTGCCCATTGATATAGGCTGGTTTGAGCGTTATGAGCTGTGTCGAGGGGAAGAAGTCTTACTGGTTGACGCCGGTGTAGTAGGCGGGATGATGCAGGTGATGCGCGAATGCGGAGCGGAGGTTGTTCCCCTGATTTACGCGAGCACCTGCCCCGGTGGTCCCCTGACTGCCGAGTGTTACACGCAACTCAAGACGGAACTTCTAGACCGCTTACGTTTATCTTTGCCTGTTGATGGGGTGCTATTGCCGCTGCACGGTGCTGCAGCGGTCGAAGATCTCGGTGATCCAGAGGGCGATCTAATCAAAGCCGTGCGTGCAATCGTCGGAAATGCGATACCGATTATCGTCACGCTTGACCTACACGCACATGTCACCGCCAACATGGTTCGTTTCGCCGATGGATTGATTGCGTGGGAGACCTATCCCCACCGTGATACCTTCACCACCGGCGTACGCGGTGCCCGATTGCTCTGGGATATTCTACAGGGACGCTGCCGTCCGACCATGGCGATGGCAAAGGTGCCGGTGATTACCAGCGCGATTCACGGCTCGACCGAAGGTGATGACCCTTTTGCCCAAATTATGCGCGCCGCCAAGGCACTCGAAGGGCGTGATGGTGTCCTATCCACTAGTGCTTTCTTGGTTCATCCCTACTTAGATCAGCCAGACATGGGCAGCGGTGCGTTGGTGATCACAGATAACGATATGGGGACGGCAGTATCGCTTGCAAATCAGCTTGCCGAGCAATACTGGACGCGGCGATTTGACCTTGAACCCGAAATCCACACCCCAGACGAGACTATTGCAAAAGGCTTGAAGACGGATGGCGGTCCGGTGCTCTTGGTAGAAGCAGCGGATTGTTGTGGTGGTGGTGCGGCGGGTGATAGCGTCGCTACATTGACGGCTTTGCTCGACGCAAAGGTAACAGTGTCTTCGCTCGTACCTGTGGCAGATCCAGAAGCTGCTGCCGCCTGTCATCGCGCCTGTGTTGGTCAGGAGATAACCGTTGCGCTGGGGCATCAACTCGACCCGCGCTGGGGCAAACCGGTGACCGTGACGGGCACCGTCACCCGGCTGAGTGACGGTCGTTTCCGCTATATCGGCGGGATTTGGGACAACGTTGAGGGTAACATGGGGCCATCAGCAGTGTTGACAATCGGCGCAATTCAGGTGCTCATCGCCACCCACGGCACCTATGATTGGGCGGATGAACAGTTTCGTTCTATGGAGATGCATCCACCCGATGCCAAGTTTATCGTCGTCAAAAACCCGATGAACTACCGCCTCGCTTACGGTGAGATTGCCAAGGCAGCTTTTATCCTTGACACGCCCGGCGCGACACCGGCGACATGCCGACACCTTCCCTACAAATATCTCAAGCGTCCCTACTTTCCACTCGACACGGAGATTCCTCGGCTTACACCAACCATCCTTCAATAGACAACACACCACACAGGAGAACGATATGAACGACAAACGTTATCGCGCAGCACTTATCGGTTTAGGACGTATTGCGGATACCATCGACGACGAGGTAATAGGCGACGGCTGGCTCGTGCCGTTCAGCCACATGGGAAGCTACATGGACGTACCAGAGGTGCAGGTGGTCGGTGCCGCTGACCTATACGCCGAACAACGAGAAGCATTTGGTGAACGCTGGACCATCGAAGACACACATCTTTATGAGAACTACGAGGAAATGCTTGAGCGTGAGAAGCCTGACATCGTGAGCATTTGCACGTCCGCCGCGCCACGCGCAAAGATTACGCTGGACATCGTGCGTATGGTACGTGAGGGGCGGACAGGTGTGAAGTGCATTTGGGTGGAGAAGCCAATGGCGACTTCTCTGGAAGAAGCTGATGCGATGGTCGAGGGCTGCCGCGAAGCGGGTATCATCCTCATGATGAACGCAATGCGCGCCTCCGATGTATACTACCGCAGGGCACGGGCACTTATCGACGAAGGAGTGCTGGGCAAGATGCTGCAAATAACAGCACACGGTGCGGGAAATCTGTCGCACATGGGTGTCCACTGGCTCGGCGCGATGTGTGTTCTGGCGGGTGGGAATGAACGTGTCTCTTGGGTCGTGGGAGAGGTGGAGAGCGACGAAAAAGCCGCAGGCGATACAGACCTTACCGGCAACGCCTATCTGGCATTTGAAAACGGTGCCCGTGGCTTCTGCCGCATGCTGCCGAGCGGTGCATCAACATGGACGCTCGACGCAATCGGTGAGCACGGGACGATTCATCTCCGCAACGCCAACGACGGCTATGAGTTCGAGCTGTGGAAAATGGGACACGTCACTGACGACGCGCCAGCCACGCCGGTGCGGCACATCTTTCCACGTCCCCAACGCATCTGGAGTGCTGGTGCGGGGCAGGTCAGAGATGCCATTACCTGTATTGAAACAGGCAAAACGCCCAACTGTTCCGGCGATATGGGTCGACATCTGTTGGAACTTGCCATCGCCATTCGTGAATCGCACCGCCGGGGCAATGTGCGTGTAGACCTCCCGCTTGCCGACCGTAGCCTGTATATCCGTTCAGCAGAAACGCTGAGCGGGGACACGCCGCGGGCAATCGCCAATCCCAACCGTCGTCGACCAACGCATCTTATCTCCGAGATAGCGAGACGTGAGGGAATAGGGAAGCGTCGACCTGTTTTGTAGTACAGATAATTAGTGTTATCAGACATAAACGCTGTCCGCGCTCTGCCCTCCAGCGTCTCAGCGTTCGCTTCCGGCGGGCATGGAGACAGATGATGAATTACAGACAGAAACTCGGATATACGGCGTTAGGGGCAGTGATCATGCTCGTTGGAATGAGCGTGGACACGCTGATTTCACGCCCTGTAGTTGCCGGCAATCGCTTCGGGACGATAGAGTGCGATAGGCTCGTCGTCGTTGACGATGCCGGTCGCCCGGAAGTTTCGATTAGTGAATACGGTATTAGTTTGCTCGACGACAGAGGCGAGTCCGCCTTGTTTATATACCACGATGAAGACAAAGCGGAAGTTGGTATTAAGCTGGGCGACCTTAACGCAGAGCGGTCTATTGAACTGACAGCTTCGAAGGATTACGCCAGGATCACCCTATCGGATAGCCCCACGCCGGGTAGTACCAATCTGATTGACCTGTATAGTAGAGTAGGGTGGGCTAACAGATTGGATATTCAAAATGTCAAAGGGGACCCAGGAGTGCATCTATTGGCATCTGCGATGCACGGCAACTTAATAACAGTCCAAACACCGGGCTGGGACGATACATCATCCGTTCGCCTTCTCAACGGCAATGACACCGATCCAAAGATAGAAATCGACGATCATCACGGCGAACTCATCTGGCAAGCCCCATAACTGTAGTCCAACCGAAGCCTCCTGCCCGGGTGGTGGGAGGCTTCACATTCTAATGGAATAAAGATGAGGCATAAACATGGCACTTTTCTATGACTGGAGAGACCGGAGAGGCAAGGAAGGCTTGAGACCTTTTAGGGAGCAACTGAAAGAGTTGCGTTCTCCTCTGTTTATCGGGCTCGGAATCGTTTTGTTAGTTGTCGTGTTGATCGATCTTGGAGTCCTTTTGCTAATTCGCCACGTTTGTCGCTAATCTCAGTTCGATAAACAAAGCCCAGCACAGCAAACGACAACTTATTAAGGAGGGACAAATGTGGATTCCAAAACTTCCGTCTTGGTGGCATAAAGAGCTGCACTTCCTGCGATTCACAGACACGCTCGCTTGGCGTTTGTTCGTCTGGATTGTTGCATTAACGATTCTCGCTTATTGTGCGTCCCACTTCATCGTTGGCTGATACGGACACCGAGAGATCGGGGACAGAAAGGAGATGATAGCGGTGCTATCCTTTTTACGCCGTCTGTTCCAGTGGGAACCGGCGCATGATCCGAACCACGTGGATGAGACTGTCAATATCCCGGTGATGCAGAACCAGCGCGTGAGGTATCCGCTTCGCAACGGTGAATACCGCGAGTGTGTGGTCAGGCGTGTCTACGCTGTCCACTACACATCAGATAACGCGGTGATGGGCAAGACCCGGATGATGACCGAGATTGGTATGTGTCGAACATGCCGCCCAACACCAGCCGGGCATATAAAAATGTCGACGACAAACACCGCACAGAGACGACAAATGTCCTATAATGTAACTTTTGAGGAGAAATTAAATGTCCGAACCCCAAACGGCGAAGAAACCGAATCTTCTATTTATCATGCCCGATCAACTGCGGGCAGATTTCCTGAGTTGTTACGGTGCTACCTTCATTGATACGCCTCATATCGACAGTATCGCGGAGGAGGGTGTGCGCTACGAGCGTGCCTACTCTGCCTCGCCAATATGTGTGCCAGCAAGAGCGTCGCTTCTAACAGGTCTGAACGCAATCAAAAATGGTGTGACGGATAACGGTCAGTGGCTAAATCCCGACCTCGCTGCGTGCGGCATAGAAACCTGGCCCCAAACCCTGTCTGAGCAGGGTTATTACACCGCCGCCATCGGCAAAATGCACTTCTATCCGTGGGACATTAATCTGGGTTTCCAGTACCGAGTTGCCGCCGAAGATAAGCGGTGGCTGGAGATCCGCGATGACTACTATCATTTCTTGAAAGAGGGTGGCTACCGAAAACTCCACGGAAACGAGCACTCCGGCTATCATGAAAACAAGGGCGCAATCATCAACAAGATTCCTTGGGGCTATTCGGTCGATCGCTTCGTGGGGCAGGAGGCGTGCCGCTTTATCCGCAACTACGGTGATGAGACACCCTTTGCGATGATGGTCGGTTTCCCAGGTCCCCACTGCCCCTACGACCCCAACGCCGAATTTTTAGAGGGCTTCGACCCTGCCGACATGCCCGATTCCATCCCAGAAGTAGAGGGCGATACCCCGGGACTACGTCGGGGAAATATTGAGGGCAACCGTCAAGCGTGGAACGGTGTCGATTACACCGAGTTTACGGAAGCGCACAAGAAGAAGATTCGCGCACACTATGCAGGATTGGTCAAACAGATCGATTACGAGATGGGACAAATCCTCGATGCCTTGCGTGAAAAAGAACTACTGGACAACACAATTATCATTTTCTCCAGCGATCATGGCGATTACCTCGGCGATCACAATTTCATCGGTAAGGGCACGTTCTTTGAATCTAGTATCCATGTCCCGCTCTTGGTGCGTCTGCCTTGGACTGACCAATCGAAGACATGCACAGATATAGTCGAATTGGGCGATGTGACCGCAACAATGCTACATTTCGGTGGGTGTGAAATCCCCGACTACATGGACTCCATACCGTTGCCCGAACTCGACATCCCACGCAAAAACCAGCGAGAATGTGTCGTCGGGATGGTCAGGGGTGGCTGGATGATTTATGATGGTCAGTGGAAACTGTGTAAATACTCGACCGGCGAGGTATTGCTCTTTGATCTATCGAAAGATCCGAATGAACAACATAATCTGATGAAAGAGGGGCGATATCAGGAAGAGTATACCCGATTGGACGCCCAACTGACGCGAGAGATTATGAATTCAGTCAGCCTTTCTCATGAGAGCAGACGGGTATATTCTCGGGACCTCGCTGGTGACCCAACGTTCGGTAAGGAAGGTTGGCAACGACCCTACCCGAAAAATATCAACGATGTTGACTAAACAATACTAAACAATAAGGAGACTTTCTATGAAATACAATGTTTTGTTTTATGCACTGATCTTGATGGTCGGGACAATGTTATGGCTAGGTTGCAGTGGCAAGACAGCTACAGAGAAAGAAATGGCAACAGCCGAAAAGGCAACCCACGAAGAAATTATGGGGCAAATCACGGCGATTGACAACCATTCCAATGTCGTAACCGATATTAAACCCGCCGCATTTACTGGGCTCGGATGGAATCTGAAAGATGCTATCACTGTCCAATTTGAAGATGGGCAAAAGATCGACTGTATCTACGTTGAAAACTATGGCGATGTGCCGGTTGGAGATTATTTGGTACGTTTCGACGTAGAGGAGAGTGTACTCAAAATTGCCATTAACGAAGGCTATCTGGCAGAGACGCTGAAAATCAAGAGCCCCGGTAAGGTGGTTCTCCACAAAATGCAAGCACCTCCTAGTGACCAATAGCTGAAAGCGGTGCATCCATGAATATTAATCGACCATTCGCTGCCGCGCCCGCTGCAGAACCAAGGGCAGGATTTCGGAGTCCCGACGACATCCCGCCCGAAGGGATACGACGTATTCCTGCTAATGCCTATGGGCCAGATCCGTGGATTGAACTAGCTTGGAACCTGAATCAAGGATGGGCGTGGCTAACGCTTTACGTTACGCCGGGCGATCTGCCGATTCAACAGTGGTATCAAAAATTTTCGATCCCCGATATGCCCTACGCGGAAGGCGTTTCTGTGATTCGACACTTAACCCATCTGGCGAATCTATTTCACTCCATGTATACCGCTAATCCGGGTACGGCCGCATTCACCCCGCAGATAGCGGATGCTACCCTAAATTTTCGTGATTTCTTGACTAGGTGAAGCCTCTCTCGGAAACTATCCTTTTTGTGTTCCCACACCCAAAGGGCATGGACGAATCAATACGAGTACAAACAATGGAAATGAAAATACGCATACTTGGTAAGACAGGACTCAACGTCAGTGAACTTGGGCTCGGCTCTGCTTTTATGGCGGGTCAAGGGCAGGATGGTGTAGATCGTTGCGTAGATTATGCGATTGACCACGGTGTAAACTATTTCGACACAGCCGCAAACTATGGGGACGGCACGGATGAAACGATGCTGGGTGCTGCCTTAAAGGGAAAACGGGACAAGGTCATCCTTGCCACCAAGGTAGGATTTATAAACCCTGAGCGATACCGCTTGGAGGGACACCGCAGTGCCGACCAGCTCATGGAGCAATTCGAGAGTTCCCTCAAGCGGCTTCAGACCGACTACGTGGACATCATCCAGATTCACGAGGCGGATTACCTGAAGTGGTGGACTGACGATATTCCCGATGGTGAAAATGCAGAGATTTGGAGTGCACTCATTGAGGATGATAAAGACTACGACTTCTCTAATGCGCCAGCGATTGAATTTCTCGCAAACGCGAAGCGTAGCGGTAAAGCACGTTTTGTAGGATTGACAGCCAAAAATGCACGCGTGTTGGCGCGGGTACTAAAAGAGGTTGAGGTTGATTCTGTTATGGCAGCACATCAATTCAACCCGGTTTTTAGGAATGCTGTTGAATTCCTATTTCCGACTGCTCAAGACCTACGGGTGGGCGTTGTGATTGGTGCACCGCTGATGAAAGGTTGGCTTGCCGTTCCCCAAAACGGGTGGCGGGAGAGCCCTCCCGATTGGATGGACGAAACCTTCAAGGCGTCCTATTTCAGGTTCCTCGATATCCATGCGGACGCTGGGATTCCCATGGCAGATCTCTGCATCCGTTGGATGCTTTCAGAAACGCGGCAACAGTCCATCGTCGTTGGTTTCAGCAATCTCCGGGAGGTTGAATTGAATCTGTCCGCTGTACTCCGTGGGACACTCCCGGACGACCTCAACGCTGCGATAGAGGAGATTGGGATCGTTCATCCCCTCATCTATCAGGGGCGGACACAGATCTGAAGCCACAAAAAGAACAAGGAGAACCACACAATGTCAGTGGAGGTTCAGGACAGGGTGGAGCAAATTCTGGTGGAGGGTTTCTGTATTCTGAGAGACCAGTTTTCCAAACCTGCTATTGAAGCTGGCAACCAAGCCTTTGCACCGATCCTGCTTGATTATGTCACCGAACATGGGGATAACCCGAACCGCGGACCAGCGAGGCATTATATCCCGCTGCCTTTCGAGCCGCCGTTGTATAACCCCTGCTTCTTCTACGACGATACGATTATCGCCATTGCGAGCCAAGTGCTGGGGAAGGATTTCGCGATTGACCAATACGCCAGCGACACGCCGCTCAATGGTTCGGTGTATCAGGAAATCCATGGCGATGTGGGTCTCCTCTTCCCCGAAAACCCTAATTTACAACACCCTCCTGCCATTCTTGCGGTAAACTTCCCTTTTATCGATGTCACACCAGCACACGGACCGTTTGAAGTCGCACGCGGAACACATTTGATTCCAAAAACGGAGGCGTTGCGTCGGATTGAAGATGGTGAAATCCCGCTTGAACCGCTGCTGATGAATGCCGGCGATGTTCTCATCCGAGACCCCCGCTGTCTGCATCGAGGGACCCCCAATCGCACGAACACGCCACGTCCCGTTGCAGTATTTGCCTGCCTCCGTGGCTGGATGCAACGAGAACACCGGGAACGGAACCCAATTCCGGAGTATGTCTGGGCAGGGCTTTCGGAACGAGAGAAACGGTTAATGCGGAAACTACCGAGATGTTCCCGCGAATCATAATTAGCGTAGATTAGCGGATGTGCTCACCTTAAAAAGAAAGGAAACAATAGATGTCTAAAAAATATACCGCAGCAATTGTCGGCTGTGGATCTATCGGCAATGCTCACATGGCTGGCTATAGTTTGAATGACAATGTGGAGGTGGTGGCAGTCGCCGATCCACTGTTAGTTGCCCGCGAGGAATATATGGAGAAGTATGACATTCCGCAGGGCTACCCTACTGTTGAAGAGATGCTAGAAAAAGCGCAGCCGGACATCGTCAGTGTGTGCACTTGGCATCCGCTGCACCCAGCACCGACCATCGCAGCGGCGCAAGCCGGTGTCAAAGCCGTAATCTGCGAAAAACCGATGGCGACCAGCTTAGGTGCGGCAAACAGCATGGTCGATGCCTGCGACGCGAGTGGCACTAAGTTGATAATCAGCCATCAGCGGCGCTTTACGCCCGGTTGGGAGAAGGCGCGTGAGTTGATTCAACAGAAGGCTATCGGCGATCCGCTCTGGGTGAACTGCAAGATCGTGCAGGGATTGCTCAATTGTGGCACGCATGCAATCGACGGCTCGCGCTTCGTTTTGGGAGATCCGCAATCACTCTGGGTGATGGGCGCGGTAGAGCGAGGAACAGATCGGTATGAGAGGGATACGCCGATCGAAGACAGCTGCATGGCGCTGGTGCAGATGGAAGGTGGACTGCAGCTCTTTATACAGTCGGACCTGTACACGGAGGGCGCAGCAGCGGGAGGCTTTCTCATCCGAGGCACGGAGGGTATGCTGGATGTCAGCGAAGCCCAAGTTAAATTATTTAACGCCAATTCCGATGGGTGGGAACAGGTTCCCCTCTGCGTAGAAGCCGAAGAGATTCAAGCAATCGGTGGGCAGACCAACGCCGCACAGGTACGTGAACTTATCGCTTGGATCGAAGGTGGTCCCGAACACCGTGGCACCGGCAAAAAAGCGCGCGCGACTGTGGAGATCATGATGGCACTTTACGAATCCGCGCGACAGCACTGTGTTATCAACCTTCCCCTGCAGGAAGAGGGCCATCCGTTGGAGTTGATGGTAGATGAGGGCAAGCTGCCGGTGGAAAAGCCAGGTCGCTACGATATCCGCGGCTTCCTCAAGCGTGACGCCATTGACGAGAAAGCCTATGCCGAACTGAAAAGTCAGGGCATGGGGCACCATCAAGTTATGAAAATACTAAACGAGAAAGAGCAAGAGGGATAGGAGGATATGTAATGAACCGTCCACCCCAAGAATCCAAACGTATTTCAGAAGCGCAGCTCCGTGACTTCGCTGGAGCCTGTTTCAAAGCTGCAGGTTTACGCGGGGATCACGCGGAGCAACTCGCCCAGTTATTGACCAACTCCGACCTGCGAGGGATACATTCCCACGGTCTCCGACAAGTCCCCGGTTATTGTGAGAGTCTGCGAGACAAACTGATTAACCCCAACCCCAACTGTCAAGTCCTCAAAGAAACTGCCACCGCTGTCCTGATTGACGGCGATGGAGGCTTGGGCTACGCGCCTATGATGATGGCAACCCAAAGCGCTATCACCAAGGCGAAGGCGAGCGGCGTGGCTGTTGGTGCCACCTGTCACATCGGTCACTACGGATCGGCGGGGCACTACGTCCGTAGAGCGATGCAGGATGGGTGTACCGCCTTTTCCGTTCAGGGCGGTTCAAGTGAATTTGGTCCCCCAGACCCAAACAACCGCCCCCCTTCCGCCTATTGGGGCAATCCCCCACTCTGCTTCGGCTTGCCCGGTGGGGACGAACCGCCGCTTATCCCTGATATGGCGACCTGCATCCTCGCCGACTACCAGCGCGGTGAAGAATTCGATGCCTTACAGGAGATGATTCCAGCTGCGTTCTTCAAGTCTATGGGCTATACCGGCGTGGCTAGGGGGCTCGGCGGACCCTTTGTCGGCACGGACAGTGCGCGGGCAAAAGCGGTAAAAGAGAAATGGCCCCGTGGACAAGCTGGGGGAGTGATTGTGGTTATGGATATAGGGTTGTTCGTCGATCCGGAAGAATTCCGTACCGGAGTTGATAACTTGGTGCGTGGGGTGCGGGAGACTATGGCACCGTTGCGGGGGTACGATGAGGCGACGCTCCCCGGAACTCCTGAGTCTCGCAGGGAACAGGAATACAGACGCGATGGTGCGCCTATCAGTTCCACAGATATCGAGCGACTTAACCACACCGCCGAGGAATTTGGCTTGCCACCGACAATGCGATTATAGCAAGGGCGGTAGGGAACAACGATCGTTGTTCCTTACCTACCATTTTCAATAATCAACGGCCAATGATTTGAGGAGGGTTAGAACCATGTGGAAAAGCTTCAAAGTCAAAGTTGAACCATTGATCTCCGAAGCCTTCGCGCCATTCGGGGAGGTCATTGAAACGTTCGAGGAAGCCAAACCGGAGATAGCAAAAGGGGGACTCCGTTCAGCTGCATATCCCGTGACCGCGGACCTTTCTGAGGCATCTGCGGACTCCGAACCCGAAAAAACGCCGCTCTCCGAAGGGCTGCAACGGGCGCACTTCGCCTTTCACACCGACGCAGGTCAGGCGTTCTATCCAAGCCTGCACCAGCCAACAGTGTTTCTGGTCGGTCCTGTGAAGGACACCCTAGAGGCTGAAGATGTGCGTGCCTTCTATTCGGATGGGAGCACGGGGGTCTGTTTGGGTCTCAAGGTGTGGCATACCATGCCTATCTGCGTTGAGGGCACCGATGTCTACCAAACGGTTCGTGGCGATCAGGACTATCACGCCCATTCGGTTGAAGTCGATTTCGATCTGGAGCAGGGGCTGGCTATAGAACCGGATTTAGAAAATTATACCCCGTAGCTAGCGGAGGCGACATGGACAAAATCAGACTTGGACTGGTCGGCTGCGGTGGGATGGGGACGCGACATCTGTACGGTTTGCGGGAGTTAGTGCAGAGTCCTTTCTCTAACGTGGAACTCTGTGCCGTGTGCGATATTCGCCGAGAAAATGCCGAACTTGCCGCTCTAGAAGCGGAGAAACTGATGGGCGTTCGCCCAGAGATTTTCACCGACTTGGAGGAGATGGTTCGCACTGTGCCTGACCTCAGAGCCGTAGACGTGGTCACAGATCCGTCGGTACACCACAATGTCGTGTGCCAAGCACTAGATCTAGGACTCCATGTGATGGTGGAAAAACCGATGGCAATCACGGTAAAGGCGTGCCGGCAGATGATCGAAGCCGCAGAGCGAAATAACCGTCATCTGTCGGTGGCGGAGAACTTCCGGCGGGATCCCTCCGCTCGGCTAGTCCGCTATCTGTTGGAGACAGGCGCGATAGGGACGCCTTACATGGCGTTGTTCCACGCGCTCAGTCCGGGGAACGGAATCTTCATCACGCCTTGGCGACATCTTAAGGAACGCGGTGGAGCAATCCTTGACATGGCGGTTCACTTCACTCACATGATCCGGTATCAACTCGGCGATATAGCGGAAGTCTACGGGGACGTGCGGTTGGTCGAACCGGTGAGAAGAAAGCCTGACAGCATTGGCGACACCTATACCTTCTACCAGAACAGGTTTCGGGCGATGGACGCGGAAGTTCCGGCGACGGCAGAGGACACATCGGTGGGGATGTTCAAAATGGAGAACGGGACAACTGTCAACTGGTTGGTCGGCCTTAGCGGGCACGGGGGTTGCGGCGGCGAAATCATCTTTGGCGATAAGGGGAGTATCAACAGCTTTGGGACGCGCGGCGGCAAGATCAGCATGCAGGGGAGGGGGCAAGAAGCGATGAACCAAGAGGAGATTCTTGCATCCATAGATGGATTCTCCCTAGAACCGCTGGCGGCACATCTCTTTCCATCGGGCGTTTCCGCAGGCGATCCCGCAGTGGACTGGAAACTCATCGCGCTCGAATATCACGAACTGGCAGAGTCGATTCTCAACGGACGAGAGATTGAGGTCGATGGCATCTGCGGATTGAAGGATGTGGCAGCACTCTACGCGATATTTGAGTCCTCCAGAGCTGGACGGGCTTTACGAATAAGCGAGGTGGAAAACTGTGAGGTTTACGAGTATCAGGCGGAAATAGACGAAGCACTTTCTCTGCAATTGTAGTTTTCTCCGACATTAAAGGGGATCTTACGCGGTATGATTGAACACATTCTCGAAGCAACAGTTCGCTACGCAACGCCGCTTTTGCTTGTCGCCCTCGGAGAAATTATCGCTGAACGTGCCGGGGTCATCAATATCGGGTTGGAAGGCATGATGATTTTGGGGGCGTTTACCGGCTGGCTCGGTTCCTTTTACATCCAAGGTATAAACCCCGGTATAGCACCGGGAGTCGGCCTTCTGTTAGGTGGATTGAGTGGCGTGATCTTAGCCAGCATCTTTGCAACTTTGGTACTGCGGCTGAAGACCGATCAGGTTGTGACCGGCACCGGTATCAACCTCTTGGCGTTCGGACTTGTCGAGGTGTTGTACCGCCGCATCTTTGGTGCAACCGGGGACGCGCTAAAGGTAGCAATCTTCCAACCCCTTCATATTCCGCTGCTGTCTAGCATTCCCTTTATCGGTCCCATCCTATTTCAACAAAATCTCTTGGTCTACATAACATTTCTCGCCGTTCCCGCTGTCTATTTTTATCTGTTCCATACCCATCACGGTCTCGCCATCCAAGCTTGTGGTGAACATCCAAAAGCGGCGGATACGGTCGGTGTCAGCGTACTCCGGTTGCAGGCGAGATGCGTCCTTTTTGGTGGGTTCATGGCGGGACTAGCCGGTGGGTATCTTTCATTGGTGGACGTACCGTTCTTCAGTCCAGAGATGACTGCCGGACGCGGCTTTATCGCGCTCTCTATTGTCATCTTTGGGAAATGGCATCCGGTCAAGGCGTGTGGTGCAGCACTACTGTTTGGGCTTGCCAACGCCCTGCCCGATCGTTTGCAAGCAATCGCAGACCTCGGATTTGTCCCCTATCAATTCTTCCTGATGTTGCCTTATGTTTTGACGCTTCTTGTGCTAGCTGGATTTGTCGGACAAGCCAGGCCCCCCGCCGCGCTTGCCCTACCTTATCGTAGAGAGTGATGTGACTGGTTCCGGACGAGGAGGCCTACGGTGTACGACGTTGTAATTCAGCTTCAAGTTGACGAATCCGTTCCTCTGCCTCAACGGCACGCGCTTCCGCTTCCGCACGGGCCTCTGTCACTCCCACATAATTGAGGATAGCTTCGCCGCTCTCATCATAGCAGACTAAATCCTCGCCCTCCAAGCCGAGCCAAAGATTGACAGGCTCAAGCCATAGCCAGCCATCCGCATTGGGACTCAATTCATCGTAACCGTCCGGTGTGAGCCGGTATCCCATCAACTCTCGCACCATTACCCCCTGCCGCTCAAATCGATCTACGATGATGTAGTTCGGTACACCCACCCTTGCATAGTGGTCAACCTTCGTAACAACATCAACTGAACGGGTCGAAGGCGAAACAATCTCAATAATCAGGCTTGGCTTGGTTCCCTCCTCTTCCTCCGAAAAGGTACTCCAATTAATGCGCCGCCGGAGGTTGAAAACCATCGAAATGTCGGGACCATGCGCTTTCAAATCGGTCTGCGCCCACGCCACACGCACATCGTGTAAGACCACGGCATTGGGCTGATCTGCGAGTCGGGCGGATAGCACATTGTAGAGGTAGTTACAAAATCGCTCATGTTCATCGGAATGCATTCGGTAATCTCCCACCTGCGGGTGAAGGATGTCCTCAAGTGTCAGGGGCTTCCGTTCCGGCACCTCCTTTCCGTCCGGCAAGGTACGCATTGCTTCACGCCACCCGTAGGGATAGGGGTCTTTCTTATCGAGGATTTCTCCGTTGGTTGGGGTGGTTGCAATTTTCATGGTGATGTCCTTTTCCTAAAGAATAAAACCGTAAATTTCAATCCTTTAGAGTCTGCGCTGAACTAGTATATATCCGGTTTGACCGCGCACGGCACGATAATCGAATCGACCATCCCGTGCAGGATTTTTTTGTCTTCGGGACAGACGGTCGCTTGAATTCCGGCGAGGCGTACCTTGTCGCCCGTTGTGAAGTAGTAGGGACGGATTATCGCTCGCCCCGGCATTCTTTGAACTTCACCCTGCTCGAAGTCGTAATAGGTTATGGTGAGACGTTCTGCTCTGTGGAATTTTTGCAGGACGTAGGGGGTTTGATCGAAGCCGGTCAGCGCATTTTCCACCGCGTGTTCCCAATCTTCGGTAGGCATGTCATGCCCAATTGAAACCCCACGACTTCCCCATGCTAGTTCGGAGAATCCTGATGGTTTGAGGACGAGTTCACGTTGACGTTGCGAGACAGGGATGATTTGCCGCCAGTTTGTTACAGGCTGTCCATCAACCTCAAGGCCTGGAATGACAGCGTGTGGTGGTAGTTCACGCGGATCGAGCAGCCATGTCTGTGGGATGATGCTTGGTAGAAATTGGTAGGTTTTCTTCCCAAGTTCTCTTTGCCAGAAGGGTTGGAGGGATGGGTGGTGAAACAGGGCGAACAGCAGCTTTTCCTCAAGGTATGTCTTTGGTGGTGGGGTCATGACCACTGTTCGTCTTTTGGCACCGTAGAGCATCAACTCTACTTTGGGGATGTTTTTCAGATCAAACAGTTCAAAAAAGCGGTAGAGAACGTCAATTTGGACATTTCCTTCATCTGATTCAAGGAACAGCGCGTCCTCCGTAAAAATCACGTCGCGGGGTTTGATGGTGTAGGCAGCCAAGCCTACCTCTCGTAGTGCCGATTCTAACCACTTCATCTCGTCCCAATAATCCGCCGATTCATCTGAAACGACGATTGCTACCGTTGGGTGTTCAACCTTAGCCAAAGACCTGACCATCTCCGCGAAAGCGAGTTGCATCCCATTGCTACCGCCAATGATGTCGTAATCCAGTTTGGCGTACTGGGCTGATAGGCTACCCGTGAATCCCATACCGCCGGGGACAGAATCCAACTCGGTGATGGTAAAGCCGTCGGGAGTCGGCAAGATGTCAGGACGAATAACTTGCGGCAGTTGACTCTTGAACCGGTTCATCCGCCCGAGCTCTATCACAGACTCAGGTTTCCCCTGATCAAGGTACGCTGCAACCCAATCCGGCTGAATGCCGCGTACACTCTGCGAATAGAGCAGGCTGCAGGCTTTGTAGAACCGCAATAGATGAGGTCCAAGTTCCTCAAGCCAATCCAAGTGTTCTTGAAGAATCCAAAATGGCTCCGGTGAAATCCGCCACGTTACATTGCTATCGGGGTGAACGGTCTTCTGTTCACCAGTGAAGAGTCCCCCTTTGGGAATCTGACTGTTAATAAATAGACACTTTTCTTCAGCGTTCAAACGACTGCTCCTTTGTCAGAATTGTTGGATTCTTCTGATGCTTTAATCCTTAAAATCTTGCTTAATCTGTGTTACCCACGCTCCAAATTTAACTATAACACCCAGAAAAAGGGTTGTCAACAGAAAATTGTCTTGACATCTTGTCAACGGGTTTGTTAAAATTAATCGAAATGCCTTTATTTAGGCGTACAGTATGTCAGAATAGGAACCATAAGAGGATTATGAAGAACTTCTACCCACATACCCACATCGCACACCAAACAACACTGTACTTCCCTTATCTCTATCTCTTTTTGTTGTATTTGTGCTGCGATGGTGGGCGGGTAGACCTCGCGTCGAAGACGTAGAGATTATCCCACATTCGGTTGTTCATTCACGCCCATCATCGAAAATAGGTTCGATGGTGGGCGTTTTTTTTGTCTATAGGAGGCAGCGAAATAATGCAGACCAACGGTACAATTGATAGAAATGTCAAAGACTATCAAACCTTGATGAGTCCAAGACAGTTGCTAACGGATCTCCCAAGAACAGATGCGATGACCCAGGCAGTCCAATATGGCAGAACAAGCATCAGAAACATCATGGATGGCACCGATTCACGAAAATTTATCATTGTTGGACCTTGTTCCATTCATGATGCAGAACTCGCTCATGACTACGCGGCAAGATTGAAAGAAGTTTCAGACGCTGTCTCAGATCGCTTAGTTGTTATAGTCAGGTCTTATTTTGAAAAACCCCGAACCAACTTAGGTTGGAAAGGCTTAATCTACGACCCACATCTAAATGGAGCAGGAGATATCAAGGATGGCCTATATATCTCACGAAGGATATTAATGGATAACCTTGAAATCGGGTTACCATGCGCCACTGAATATCTTGAAACCTTCACGCCTCAATATAATTCCGATCTGGTTTCTTGGGCAGCAATTGGGGCGCGAACAACTGAGTCACCACAACACAGACAACTCGCTTCGGGTCTTTCGATGCCCGTTGGCTTCAAAAACAGCACTCAGGGCGATATCTCCGTCGCGGTTAATGCAATTCTATCTGCAAATGGCGAACACTCTTTTCTCGGAATCGATGGATACGGTGCTCCCTCTGTTGTGAAAACAACGGGTAATCCATATACCCATATTGTAATAAGAGGGAGCAATACGGGTGTAAATTATGACGCACAAAGTGTTCAGGATGTTCAAGCGATGCTGATGGAAGCGGACCTGCCTCCAAATGTTGTGATCGATTGCAGCCATGGAAATTCAGAGAAAGATTACAGCAAGCAGCCCATTGTTTTTGAGGAAGGATTAAAGCAGATTCATGATGGAAATGATAGGATTGTGGGAATCATGTTAGAATCAAATATTAACGCTGGGAGCCAGAAAATACCTTCGGATTTAACGGGGTTTGATCGATCCACGCTTGAATACGGAGTCTCCATCACCGATAGCTGTATTGATTTGGAAACAACCGCTTCATTGCTTAAGGCTGCACATAAAAGCCTCGCGTAGGGACAACCCTTGTGGTTGCCCTATGTACTTGAAAGATCATTCGGAAAGGGTAAGGAGAATCCTCCCATGGCATGGTATGAAACCTTCTTCGATGAACACTACCTCAAGGAGTATGAGAAGGGGCTTACGCTTGAGCGAACCCAGAAAGAGGCTGACTTCATCAAAGGTACGCTGAATCTTCCGCAAGTTGCTCCCAATGCAACCGGGGGGACGCGGATCTTGGATCTCTGCTGCGGGCACGGTAGACACACGGTTGAACTCGCAGCAGCAGGCTATTCGATGGTCGGGCAGGACCTCTCAGCCACCTTCCTCGATCTTGCGAAAGGCGCCGCTGCAGCGCGCAATCTCCAAATTCAGTTCATCCATGCCGATATGAGAGAGATTCCGTTTGAAGGTGAGTTCAATGCGATTATCAATATGTTTACAGCTTTCGGCTACTTTGACGACGATACGGAGGATCAGAAAGTCCTAAACGCCGTTGCGAGAGCGTTAAAATCGGGGGGTAAGTTCCTCATCGATCTCATCAACGCCCCGCGGATTGTTCGCGATTTTCTCGCTCAAAGCTGGGAAGAACTTCCAGATGGTACAGTTGTCCTCACTCAACGAGATTATAATCTCTTGACAGGGAATAATGAAGAACTTCGCGCCTACATTGCTCCTGACGGGAGGGTGCGCGAAGTCCGTCTGACTTGCCGGATGTATTTCTATCCTGAGTTTGCAAAGATGCTTAACCACGCAGACCTTACGCCGATTCAAGTCCTCGGCGATTATGATAGCAGCGAGTACACATGGGATTCAAAGCGGATGATTGTTTTGGCTGAAAAACGGCGTGAAGCATGAATATGCCTAAATGAAGTAAATCAAGGAGTGAAAAGGAAATTACCTATCACGTTTCACGCATCACGAAAGGAGGTGATGAAGGTGGGGTTGACGGCTACCGAAGAACCGGATTTACGTGATACTGAAGACAATTTGACATCGTTAGAACAACAGACTGAACATAGCGCAATCATAAAAAAGGAGAATCACACAGTGCCTGAGAAAGTTTATATTTTTGATACAACCCTGCGAGATGCCGAGCAAACACCCGGTGCCGCGCTGAATCTTGAGGGAAAACTGGAAATAGCGAAACACCTCGCAAAGCTGAACGTCGATATTATTGAAGCCGGTTTCCCCATCTCATCACCCGGCGATTTTGATGCAGTGACGCGCATCTCCAATGAGGTCGAGGGTCCGGAAATTTGCGCGCTTTCACGCGTGATTGAGAAGGACATCACCGCTGCATGGGGAGCGATTAAAGACGCACGGAAACCTCGTATTCACACATTTGTCGGCACATCACCCATTCACCGAGAACGGATCACACGCACCTCTCCCGAAGAGACGCTGCAAATGGCGGTCGACGCTGTCACCTACGCGAAGAGCCTATCTGCCGGACACCCCGGTGCAGTTATCGAATTTTCGCCGATGGACGCCGGACGCACGGAGTTAAGCTATCTTTATGAAGTAGTCGAGGCGACGATTGCGGCGGGAGCAACGATTGTGAACATCCCCGAAACGGTGGGTTGGACTGTGCCGTCTGAATTCGGGAAACTTATCGTAGACATCAAAGCGAATGTCCCGAACATTGATCAAGCAATCATCAGTGTCCACTGCCATAATGACCTCGGACTCGCTGTTGCCAACAGTCTCGTAGCGATCGAAAATGGGGCAAGGCAGGTCGAATGCACAATGAACGGACTCGGTGAACGCGCTGGCAATACATCGCTTGAAGAGGTTGTGATGGCAATCCGAACCCGTCGAGACTATTTCAGCGACTACTATACCGACATCAATGCGAAAGAAATCGTTCCGATTAGCCGTCGCGTCAGTCGGACGATGGGAATACCTGTTCAACCGAACAAAGCGATTGTTGGTGCTAATGCCTTCGCACACAGTTCTGGCATTCATCAAGATGGTATTATCAAACAGCGAAATACCTTCGAGATTATCGATCCGGCAGATGTCGGCTGGCAGGAGAGTCAGATTATCCTCAGCCCGAGATCCGGGCGCAACGCGCTCAGGCACCGTCTGGGTGCACTCGGTTATGAGGTAACACCGGAACAGATTGAAAAAATCTATGCACGATTCCTCGAAGTTGCCGATAAGAAAAAAGAGGTCCACGACGCCGACCTTGAGGCAATCATGAGAGACGAAGTCCGTTCTATTCCTGATACCTTCCAATTGGAGTATATTCAGGTAGTCAGTGGGACAAAAATCTCTCCAACAACGACGGTGGGTGTCCGTACCGAAGCAGGCGTCGTTGAAGAAGCATCCACCGGCGATGGTCCCGTTGATGCAGCCTACAAAGCAATTGACCGGGTCGCTAAGATTCCCCTCCTACTCACAGACTACAACATCAGCGCTGTGACCGAGGGGAAGGATGCCATCGGTGAGGTCACGATCAAGGTGCAGGACAACGGGAATGTAATCATCGGGCATGGTGCAAGCACGGACATTATTGAGGCGAGTGCGAAAGCCTACATTGATGCCATCAACAAGATTGTCCACCTGCGCTATGAAGGATAGGATCGGAAACCATAAACAAGAAAGCCGTAGGGGCACAGTATATCGTGTCTCTACGGCTTTTTCATTTTATGGGTCAATAACCCAAGCTGCTTAGGGCGTGTTGACATTTATGTAAAACTGTCCGTAATCGTAGGTGCTGCATCCCGATTTATCGGGGGGCGAGGTCCCCTCGCCCATTGACCAACGTGGGTTGGAACCCCCAAACCATACGGGTTGAGTTGATTGTAGGTCGAGATTCATATCTCGACACCGAACCGTCGATTTTGGAAAATCGACCTACAGCAGTTCAAAATCGTCCCTGGTCTCGGAACGGACTATGATGTGTGACCAAAGGGTTGGGGAACCCAACCCCTACAAAGGGCCATGCGTCTGTGCACACCTCTCGATTATCTGATTGCGATGAAATGTCAACAGAACCTAGACATTAACCACCTTTCTACATCTAAAGAACTTTCTGCGATTCGTGAATTTACCTACCGCTTCCGCTCACTTCTGTTCCGTTGTTGCTCTCCACAGAAACCCTCTCCGCAAGTAGTCCGACTGTATCGGATTCAGACATTTTCAGAAAAAAGTCGAACTTTTTATCCTATCGTTTGCCTAACCATGACGAAAATCGATTTTCATAAACCAGCAGTAAACTCATTCTACTTTTCTTACGGAGGAAAATGTCATGTTTTTAACTTTGCGGAAACCCAACCTATCAAACCCAAAATTGAATCGTCTACTCGTAGCTATATTTGTCATCGGTTTTGTATTGTCGAGTGCATACTTTATTTCAGCACAAGAGGATACACGTCCCGATCGTTCTAGTCGCCAACAACAGGAGCGTGGAGAACGAGGCGAGGGTCGCAGGGGGCAATTTGATCCCGCGCAGATGGCAGGACGACAAACTGAACGCGCTATTGAGAATTTGAACCTTTCTGATGAAGAAGCTACTATTCTCGTGCCGAAAGTCAAAGCCATTGCACAGCACCGCCTGCAACAACGCCAAGAGTTGCGCCCATTTGCACAAGCGCTGCGCACATCGGTTGATGGCGAAGATAAGGCACAAATCAAAGCCGCACTCAAAACTTTCAAAGCGCAGCAGGCTGCACAGAAGGAAAAAGCCGAAGCTTTGGAGAAGGATCTCGTTGAACTGTTAACCTTGCGTCAAGAAGCACAGTTGACCATCGCTGGCATCGTCAATAGTGATGGCGGATTCGGCGGATTTGGCGGTCGCCGGGGACGGGTCGGCGGCGGAGAGGGACGGCGCGGTAATAGACCGGATAGGCCACAGGGCAATCAGTAGCATAGTGGTTTGAGGGAGCGGCTAAGGGGATGGTGGAGATGCACCTTCCCTTTAGCTGCTCCTTTCTGAACACAACACACCTAAAGTTGAAGGGATTGCGAATGAACCTCCAAACATTGCTCAACGGGTTTATCTGTACCATCATGATATTTACCATATCTGCGTGTGGTGGCACAAAGTTGCTGGATATTGAGAAAACTTCAAACGCCTTAAACCTCTCGGAAACGCAGCGCAATGTGGTGCGATCCAAAGTACAACAGATTGAGGGGATTGTTCAGGATTATGAATTAGAGAAGGAGACATTGGAGGCTGGGTTCGCGGAGAGGCGGAATCAGATGCGTAGCGGTGGTGGCTTCGGTGGTCGCGGGAGCGACGGGATACGTAGCGGTGCTCAGAATAAGATGCGGACGTTCTATAAACAGCGCGAGATTTTCCTAAAACAGATTGACACCTTAGTCGCAGAAATTCACGAAATCCTCAACGAAGAACAGAAAGAGGAATTCTTGAACATCAAACTGCCCGAACTTAAATTGCCCGAAATGGGACGACGGGGCGGATTTGGGGGTGGTCGCAGACGGGGTGGAGGTCAAGGAGGGTTTGGTGGCCTGGGCGGATAACCGGCAAACCTATGCTATGCACCAAACGTTTGAAATCTACAATTTGCATTCAGAGTTATACCACTTAAATACCCTAAACTCACATTGAGGAGATAACATGATACGAAGGTTCAACTGTTCAGTAAATATACTTTTGTATATCACGATTGTACTTATGAATAGCAGCATCGTCGGAGCGGAAGATACTCAGGCGGAATGGCACCAATGGCGAGGCGCGAATCGGGATGGGATATCTCCCGAAACGGGTATCCTCAAAGTGTGGCCAGAGGCTGGACCAAAAGAGTTGTGGCGGCTCCCACTTGGCGAGGGTTTTTCGGGGATCTCAGTTGCGAATGGACGCGCTTATACCATGTTCGCCAAAGGGGAGGACGAGGTTGTTGTGTGCCTTGATGCCGAAACCGGAAAAGAGCTTTGGCGGTATCTTGATGACTGGTTTTATGCAGAACGTCAGGGCGGAAACGGACCGCGCTCAACACCGACGGTTGATGGCGATACAGTTTATGTCCTGAGTGCTTTTGGTCGGTTAGTCGCACTCAACGCAGATACGGGGAAAGAACGCTGGGACCTCGATTTCACAAAAGCGTTTTCGAGTCCGATGCCGCGCTGGGGTTTTTCGACATCGCCGGTCGTTGAGAATGACCGTTTGCTCATTGAGGTCGGTGGTGCGAACGACAATGCCATTGTCGCCTTTAATAAAGAAACCGGCGAGCGTATTTGGGGGGTGGCGACTTCTCCCTCCGGCTACTCTTCCCCAATTCTTGTGACCGTCAACGGCGTCCGGCAGGCACTCTTTTTCGCGCGGGATGAACTTCTCGGTGTTTCGCCCAAAGATGGCAGTGTGTACTGGCGTTACCCGTGGGATGGTGGGCGAAATAGCGAAAATCGTGTGACGCCGGTGTTCATCTCACCGGATAAGGTTTTCATCTCCACTAGTACCCGTGACGCTGGGATTGTCCTACGGATTGTCGGGACAGGTGACGATATGCGCGTCGAAGAGGTGTGGCAAAGCCATACGATGATTAATGGTTTTTCCACAACCGTGCTTCATGACGGTTATATCTACGGTTTCTCGAACACCATCTTCAAGTGTGTCAATGCTGATACAGGCGAGGAAAAATGGAAAACTCGCGGATTTGGTCAAGGCTCGGTTATCTATGCTGATCACCACCTTATTGTCCTCGGTGAAAGTGGGAACCTTGCACTCGTTGAAGCGACCCCGGAAGCCTACCGCGAAGTTGCACAGGTGCAAGTCCTTTCCGGACGGTGCTGGACTGCTCCGACGCTATCTAACGGCAAACTTTTCCTGCGAAGCCACCAAGAGATAGTCTGCCTAGATCTAAGGGGCCAAGGAGAATAGTTGATGAGGAATACGATCACTCTCGTCGTTGGATTACTGATAGTGTTCGGGGTTTTTATCACCACAAACGTGCAGTCGCAAGGCAGACCGAACAGGCCGCAGGTCTTATCTCAGGAGATGAAACGGTTTGACCTTAATAACGACGGTCAGTTAAGTCCCGATGAGGGTGCGATTGGCATCGAAGTCATCGCACTTGAAGCTTTCTCGGATACCCGGCTCAGCGAACGCGAGATTCGCCAGATGTATAGCACGCAGCCCGATGGGTTTGATAGAAGGGGTGGGGGATCGCGTAGAAGGGGCGGCTTTAGAGGATTCGGCGATGGATCGAGCAGACGCCTAAATCCTGAGGAAGTTGAGTTTCACGATGGCGCTGCCACGATTCCCGACCGCGAAACCTTCAAGAAACTGTCCTACCAAGGGTTGGAGGTGCTTAGGGACACCCATCTCGTTGGGCTTGAATACGTGAAGTTTAATGTTGAAAACGTCAACACCGCACACCCGCAGATCTACTTCATCAATACCAAAACCCATCGCGCCCACATGCGGTTCATGGCGGCTGCCGGATTAGCGCGAGGCGGCGGTCAAATGCGGGGGGTGCTTATCTATCGTCCACTGTCGAAGGCGCCCAACCGTGAACTCGGTGTCTATACCTTTGAGTTTGAACCGTCGGATTCATACCCGTTTGAGATGATAAAAATCGCCCATGATCAACTCGTCGCTAAGATGCCTATTCTAAAAAATCGGATTGGGTATTGCCCATTATGGGGGGCAATTGATATTTACCAACGAGAGAAAAATCTGTATAATGCGGCGGAATTTCCGGTCTATTTTGAAGACGATCTTTACGCCGACATCGGCTACCTGCCACTGAACCCGGCGGCATCATTTGGTCGCCTGCGATCGATGACTGTAGAGGAACGTCCCACACCTCGCGATATTGTCCTATACAAAACAGTGCCAAACGAAATGCCACGGGTGGCGGGGATCATCACCGGCGTGCGCCAAACTCCGCTTTCACATGTCAATCTGCGTGCTATTCAAGACCAAGTCCCCAATGCCTTCATCGCGGAGGCGTGGAAAAACCGTAAAATTGCGCCGCTTATTGGAAAGTATGTTTATTACAGGGTGGATGTAGACGGTTTTGAACTCAGAGAAGCGATGCCCAAAGAGGTTGAAGCCCATTTCGCCGACTTGCGACCAGCGGATACTCAGGTGCCGGAGCGCGACCTTTCTGTCCGAGAGGTTCGACTGCTCGACGACATCAAGTTTTCCGACGCATCGGGTTTTGGAGTGAAAACGGCTAACGTGGCGACTATGCGCGGGTTCGGATTCCCGGAAGGGACCGTCCCCGATGGCTTCGGGATACCGTTCTACTTCTATGACGAATTTATGAAACACAACAACTTCTACGCGTATGTTGAGACGTTGCTCAAAGATTCCGCGTTTCGGAACGACTACGACACAAAGACTGCTGAGTTGAAAAAGTTCAGGGCGCATATCAAGGACGGTGAGATGCCTGCGTGGATGATGGATGCCCTTTCCGACCTACAAAAATCCTTCCCAGAAGGCACTCCTATCCGATGCCGTTCCAGCACTAACAACGAAGACCTTCCCAACTTCAGCGGCGCGGGTTTATACGATTCGTTCACGCACCATCCGGGCGAGGGGCACCTGTCGAAGTCGATTAAGCAGGTGTTCGCAAGTCTCTGGAACTTCCGAGCCTTCGAGGCGCGTGAGTTCTATCGTATCGATCACTTTGCAACCGCGATGGGTGTCCTGCTCCATCCCAATTTCGCAGGCGAGTTGGCTAACGGTGTGGCTGTCACCGACGACATTCTCTACCAAACTGAGGGAACTTACTATCTCAACACACAGGTCGGTGAAGACCTCGTGACCAACCCTGAGACGCAGTCGGTGCCAGAAGAGATTCTCTTAGATCGGTCGGATAGCCGTGAGTATAGGGTTGTAACCACATCAAACCGCGTGGCAGATGGGAAACGGATTCTGACGGACGAGTACTTGAGGCAACTGCGTAACTACCTTGGCGTAATACACAGCAGATTCCGTGGCTTATACCAATCTGGTGGTGGCAGCAGGGAGTTTGCCATGGAAACTGAGTTCAAAATTACTGATAATGGCGAGCTCTCGATTAAACAAGCGAGACCATGGATATATTGAGCCCGTCGTATGCTGACGGTATTTTATCTTAATCCTAAATATAGTGGATTTAACAATTAACGATACATATTGACAATATCCTCAATCGGCTTATCCGCATTGTATGAACGGAGCCGCTTTATATTTGCAAACTGATGTTCAACAGGATTATAATCCGGCGAATAAGGTGGCAAGTATAACAACGACGCGCCACAGCCTTGTATCAGTGCTTGGGTTTGCTCGGTTTTGTGAATCCGTGCATTATCCATTATCACGACACTCTTGGCGTCTAAATGTGGACATAATTGTTCATCAAGCCATGTATTAAAACTTTGTGCATTACAACTGCCCGATAATAACTTTGGGGCAATCAACTTATTATTCAATTGCGCCACTATCAAAGTCATCGTGCGGTTTTTTTGGCTCGGTATCAATCCCTGGACACATTGTCCCCGGGGGGCATAGCCATAACTTCTGAAGGTTTCATCTGCAAAACCGGTCTCGTCGAGGTAAACTAACGTTTTGCCTGATGCTTTTTCCGTTGCGAGTTGCTTCTGATAGGCTTTACGTTTTTCTGGACATTGCTCCTTATATCCAATCGTTTTTTTTTTCGCGTGTAACCGAGTCTTTTTAGACCATAGGCAACACAGGCAGGTGAAACCCCAAAGTGTTTAGCGCGTTCTTTATGGGTTTGGTCGGGGTGTACCTTGACATGTTCAGCGAGGGCTGTTGGGTCAAGCAGTCTGGGTTTTCGGGGACCCGGTTTTCCACACTTCAGTGGGTCTGGGGCATTGAGCCATCGGTAAATCGCAGTCCGACCGACGCTGAAGCGTTTTGTCGCTTCTGTTTTACTGCCACCATTTTCTATGAATTGAAGGACGCGTATGCGTAAATCTGATGAATGTGCCATAATTTCAACAGGATAACATACATCTGAAAAATTGTCCCTTTATTTCTTGGGTTTACTATAAATAGGTTATCTCTTATGAGAAATCAATGGCGCAGCGCAAACTGGCGGCAGATCGCCTCCTTATCAATCCTGTGTCTCACCATTTTGGGATTCATCGCATATTCTGCTATCGTTAAGATGGTGCAGAGCGATGCGGCTCTAGAATCCTTGCAGTCTCCGCGAAGCGTGTCTTCATCTAAGCCCACTTTTGCCCAAGGGGAGTGGACCTTTCCGCTTCATCGAGAACTAAAAGATTACGGGGTCATCGCCGAAAACAACCTATTTCGCCCACTCGGTTGGAAGAGGGAGGATCCGCTCCCGGACATCCCGACAGTCATCCCTGAACCGATTGCCGAAATACCGCCTGCTCCCCCGCCGACCTACGCGCTAGTTTTAACCGGGATTGTGAAAAACGGCGCGGATTGGATTGCCGTTGTCGAAGACCGAGAGCAGGATGAAGGCGTGTTCTTCCGGCGCGGTGAAACCCTGAAGGACGCACAGGTGCAGGACATTATGTCTGAATATATCACGCTGGTTCGCGACGGGACGACCGTTCAACTTGCGCTGGGAGGAAGTATCGAGTACGGGATAGATGGACGGGTGCGATTCGACACCACCGGCACGGCGAAAATGCTAGAACCGGCCGATAAAACTAGGGCACCCTCGGAAACAGGGGCGAATAGCGGTGACGACGGTGGACAAAGTTTTCTCGAACGGATGCGGGAACGGAGAAGAAAGGAACTGGATCAATGACAAAATCTCTGCAATGGGTATTTAGCCTCGGTTGTTCACTGCTTTTTCTCCTAACGATGTCTATTTTGGTGTTCGGTCAAGACGGTGTCCCCGAAGGAGATACCGAATCGAAACGCATCTCTATGCGATTCAAAGATGCTTCGCTCGAGCATATCTTGGAGTTTGTCGCCGAGGTAACGGGCTACACCATCGTCAAATCGGCAGATCTGAATATGCGCGTGACTATCATCAGTCCCGACGACATGCCGGTGGACGAGGCGTTTTCGGTGTTGAACACTACTCTTGCAATCAAAGGATATACGAGCATCCTTAATGGCCGGAGTCTGAAAATCGTTCCGCTAGCGGACGCGAAGCTTGAAGCCACGCCGATACAGGTTGGAAGCGATCCTGAGGAGATGAAATCCGAGGATACGATTACCACGCAGGTGATGCCGCTCTCTTCGGCGGATGCGACGCAACTTGTCAAGGATCTCAAGGATTTTGTGCCACAATACGGTGTGATGACCGCTTATGGTCGAAGCAACACATTAATCATTACTGCATCTTCGGCGAACATCAAAAGGTTAGCTGAAATTGTCCGGGAACTCGACATTTCAATGGCGGACCGAATCAAGATTGAGGTGTTTTCGTTGCGGTATGCGGACGCTACCAAGTTAGCTGAAGTCATCACCAAACTGTATGAGAAGCCGAAGGATGCCGAAGTCGCAGCGGAACAGGAACGCCAACAGAGAGGACGCCGTGGCGGGTTCGGCGGTCGAGGTCAATTTGGTGGAGATGGCGGGGGCGGTGAAGCCGCAACGGCTGAAAGTAGCCCCACAGAGGGCGGTGCCTTACAAATGCTTGGCGAAGTCAAAGCGGTCGCCGATGAAAACACCAATTCACTAATCGTATCTGCTAGTCAACCAAACCTCGTAGCGATTCGTAATCTCGTTTCACAGCTAGACACCCAACGCTTTTCTGAGCCGGAGACGCGCGTGTTTTCCTTGCAACACGGCGATGCGACGGAGGTTGCCAATGAACTGAACCAAGCCTTTTCCAGTGCTGCGCGAAATATCTTTTCTGGGACCGGGGGCGGTGGATTTGGGGGCGGCAGAGGCAGACGCTTTTTTGAGGAACAGCAGCAGCAGCTCAATAGGCAAAGCGGTGAAGGTGTCCTAGGCTTACCGGAGTTGGTTGCCGTGCCAGATGCGCGAACCAATTCTGTGATGGTAACAACAACCGCGCAGCAGATGGATGCCGTTGGCGATCTGATTGAACAACTTGATAGAGACATAGCGGATTTCGCTGAGAATACCCGAATTTTCACCCTTGAACACGCGGATGCATCAAACGTCTCCGCTGTGCTCAACGAACTCCTCTCCACAGAACTCTTTGAACGCCAAGCAGCAACTCGCACCGGCTTCGGTGGCGGTGGATTTGGCGGTGGGTTTGGTGGCGGGTTTGGCGGCAGATCGTCAGCCACCGGTGCGCTAGGTTCAGGTGCACAAACCGCCGATGCTGCACGCGGACTCACAGGTAATGTGAAAATCGTTGCCGATGAGGAGACAAACGCCTTGCTGATTACCACGTTTGTCCGAAATTTCCCCGCCGTTGAAGAGTTGGTCAAACAGCTCGACATTCTGCTCCCCCAAGTGCTCATTGAGGCGCAGATCATTGAGGTAACGCTCGATGATGATAGCGTGTTTGGAGTCGAGTGGATGTGGGAGCAGGGCACAACTCTCAACGATAAAACCTATCAGCAGGAGGGAACAACCGATTTCGGGCTGGCCGATGAAATTTTCGGCTTGAAATACGGAATCCTCTCCAGCAAGCTAAACGCAATGCTCCACGCCCTGACGAAGGACACGAAGGTCAATATCCTCTCGACGCCGCGCATCATGACCAAAAACAATCAGGAAGCGATTATCAACGTTGGTCAGGCGGTGCCCTTCCTTGTCAGCACGCAGGAGACAGCGACAGGGGGCATCCTGACCAGCACAGATTTTCGGGATGTCGGTGTCATCCTAACCGTTACGCCGCGCATCAATCGGTCCGGAACGGTTTCCCTCGATGTCAATCAACAGATTAACAGCCTTGTGGAATTTACGCTGTTCGATGCCCCGATCATCTCTACACGTGAGGCATCGGCGTTTGTCACGATTAAGGACAAACAGACGATGGTCATCGGCGGAATGATCAAGGACGACAAGACGGAGACCGTCCACAAGACACCGATTCTGGGCGATATTCCACTGTTGGGTAGGCTGTTTCGGCGGGCAGATACGCGGATTGAAAAAACAGAGTTGATGGTGTTCATCACGCCGCATGTGGTCTATACCGATGCGGACGCAGATCGGGTGACAGCTGAGCAGCGGGGAAAATTGCATCTACAGAACGGCAAAACGGGCAACTAGCACTAATCCAAGTTGCTAGGGCGATATTCCCCTTGTGGGAGGGGCTTCCTAGCCGCGATATGGATGCCGAAAGGGCGGCATCCTTAGTAAATAGGGACGCGCCCCAACAGCACTGAAAGAAATGAGGGTGGTGTATCGCCCAAAAAGCTGAGGTTCATGTTAAGAAAGCGTGCAACAGCAACCGAATCTTCGTAGGGGTTGGGTCCCCCAACCCTTACGGACTGCGGGCGGGGTTTCCCCGCCCCTACGATTTCGCTTCGCGTTTTGCACTTTCTTTTTACATGAGCCAAAGCTGAAAGCCACCTGTCCATTGGGGATGAGTGGAGGTCAGCGTTAGGTCGAATGTTTGACATACTCCCAAACCTAAAGGATTTGGATTCTCACCCGTTCCTTTAAGGAATCGAATTGTGGTATCAACGCGGATAGCGTCAAACAACAACGGCTTACGTCCGCTACTCCAAAGGACAATGCCCTGCCCTTTTGTCCCCCGCGGGACAACTGTTTGCGTTGGTATAGTACGCGATAGAGATTCGGGAATCTCCCTATGCCAACGGCTAAACTCCTTGCCAGAAATAGCGTCCGGGACCGGTCCCCGAAAGGGGACTAACCGCGTGGACGATCACAGTCTCACATTCGTCTCTTTGGACTCAATCGGTTATCCGGCTCCGCCGTTCTGAAAATCCGTTTTTATTTATGTTTTATAGAGGCGTGGCTCTAGACTTTTATATCCATGACAGTGAATTGCGAGGTACCCCATCATGCGATAGGGCTGTCATTGCCCCGCGAAAGCCACAAGAATTATACCAATTTTGACGTATGATTACAAGCAAAAAACTGCTAAAGCAATCTGTATCCCAAGCATAAATGCTTGGGCTTTAGACCTAAAGGTTTTTTTGGTAAATTCTACAACCCTCATAGAAACTACCTCCTCACTGACTAGCACTAAAGGTCAATAGGTACTCTGCACCTGGACCCCACCCCGAGCGCTCCGACGCAGCTGGTCAAACATCTTAACGTTTTTGGATTGAATCGCTTGGTTCTTACGTTCGAGGTGCCGACGATAATCCGTGGCTTCGCGTTGACTGGCCTCCTGTCCTGCCGGTTGTGCTTTTCCGTGTGGCAAGCCAAGCGACGCTGTCCCGCGATAAAACGCATAACGGTTCTCAGCATCGCGGGCGATGACCGTCGCTGTGCCACGTAAGCCATCGGCGATGAAAATGCCGCGGAGATCGGTTTCACCGGTGATGAAACGCCCAGCCGCAGAGCCAACCGCTTTGACGTGGACTTTCGATTGGTACTTCCCCGCGACTACGTCTCGTACATTGACACGTACCCGCCCGCTTACCGTGCCCTCCTGCACCTCAATCTCCAGCGGCGTAATCAGAATTAAACCGCTTGCGAGCAGGTTGTCCCCTCGACAGATGACGAGATAAGCCCCCTCCTCCGTGAGTGGCAGAGCGATTTCGTGGCTTTTGTCAATGTAATCTTTCCCGTCACCGAGTGGAACGATTTGGCTGACCGCCGGCTCGATTCCCGCGAGCCGTGCTTGGGTCACCTGACTTAGGTTTTTCTCCCTCAGATAGAGTTTCATCAGGTCAACCCGGTACACCTGAATCACAGCTGTTTTGATATTGCGATATTTGAGTGTCAACACCACATCCGTATCCGGCCGCTTGATAGTGACTTCGGGAAGGGCGATCCGCTGCGCTTCAAAGTGGGCGATGGACTCGTCGGCGTCGGGGTAGATTTTCCTGACCTTATTGTACCATGTTATTGCCTGTTCCGGTTTCTCTTGGACGTGATAAATCTGTCCGAGGATGTATCGCGCAAAATCGCGGTCTTCGCTCTCGCTTGATGCGACGGTGGTCGCTGCTCCGATGGCTTTCTCGTGTGCGTGTAGCGAGAAGAATCCGAGTGCCTCCATGTACTGAAAACTGCTCAGTAGCTGGCTCTCCGGGTAACGCGCCTGATTCAATTGACACAGTTGTATCGCAGTCTCGAAATCTTCCACATCCATTAAAACGTTCGCCAGCGAAAATCCTGCATCATCAGCGAGCGGATTCGTCGGATACAAGGTCAAGAATTGGGAGAGCGTCTCCGCCGTTCGCGCTAGTATTTCCTGTTTCGTTACCGTTTGTGATTTTCCATCCCTGTTTTCCTGTATTTTCTCATCTTTCCTTGCGTAAAGGGCTTGAGAGAGCGCGAAGTAAGCGGGGATGGTTGCGGCGGTGTCGGGGTACTCGTGCCATAACTCCTCCATGAATCCAAGCGAACGCAGGAATTTCCCCTCGTCCTGAAGTGTGGCACTGACATTGGCATCATTCACAAAGCTGGATTCAATCGTCGAACGGTGGACAAACGTCGCCCGCTCAAACTCCCCAATATCCCGATATGCCGCGCCAACCGCCCGAATCTTGTCAAACGGGATATACAGTTCGGGATAACGCTCGCGTGACAACTCGAACGCCTCGACCACTTTTCTGGCGTTGTAGTGTGCTTTCGTGGTGTACATCCACAGCAACATCTGCACAGTCTCTTTCTTATTGTAATAGGAGCTGCCCGCGTCAAGTCTTTCAAGCAGCGGGAGCGCGTCGCTATACCTGCCATCGTCAAAGTAGGCTTTTCCAAGCGTGTACGCCTCGTTATCGTTCATGTGGTATTGGTCAGGGGATTTTTCACCGGGCCCTAACACGGTCAGTGAAGCCACCGTTCCGAGTCGCATGTCGCCGGGGTGTTGTGCGTCGCGGATAACCGTCGGGAGGACACGGTACTCGCCGGGGGCGTAGCTAATTAACTGATAGGTGTAACGGCGCACGCGCCCTCCGGGCTTATAGTAGAAATGGATCACTCCGTCTCCCAGTTCGTAATGGCGAAAATCGCCTTTAACACTCCCGTCGACAACCGTCGTCCCAGCGGGGAAATACTCATCAACGACGAGGTGTCGGTCTTTATCCTGACGATGGAACAGAATGCCGCCTTTTCCAGGACTAATATCGACGGCGACATCCGTTCTCATCCCAGTTTCTAACTGCGTAATTTGTGTCGTACTCCGCGCCTCAATCGGTCGTCCCCCATACTCTAGCGGCGCGTGATGGTAACGGCGCGTTATCTGCGTTTTTTTCCAGTTCTCTGCTGTCTTCAGTTCAGTTCCGACCCAACTTGGAATCAGTGGCGAAAACCCATTGAGCGTGACAAGGTAGGTATACGTCCCACGCCCGTCAATTCGCATCTCGACGCTGTTTTGCCCGTCGATAATGTGAGCGATCGGCACATCGATCAAGCGATTCGCTGAGTCCTGCCGCACCACAATCCTTTCGAGCACCTCACCATTCACGAGTACGCTCAGTTTGTAGTCATCTGCGGTGTATTGCGTCTCCTGATAGTAGGTTGCTAGCGCGGCGACAACAGGACCTTTGGCGGTGTATGGCGAATAACCGTAGTAACGGCGCTGTCCAATCAGGTATTCGACCGCCTGCTTGACCCACGGCGAATTTGGGCGGACCGCTTCCAATCCCAGCAACGTCAATGCGATGGTCTCCACCCGACCTGACCCTGTGAACGACGGGAAAATTTTCTCTCCTCTCTGAAGCGGCGAAGGTGCGGACAACGGGTCTCGACGCTCCAACACACTGAGCATCTCCCCTGCAATTTCCAACCGCTCTAGATTCACAAAGACCAGTGCGGTGTACGCCAACGCAGCGTCGGTCATCTGATTCCGCTGCCGATACAGCCGGTTCGCGTATGCGAAATCCGCTTCACCGAGTGTCGAGAGGGCGTGGAGGATGACTGCCTTTGTGGCATTGTCCTTCTGATCGATTTGAGCGAACGCCGTTTTGAGATAGGCTATGGTGCTTACAACCGTTTGGTCGTCCACAGCGACACCCGCCTGACGGGCGGCCGCCATCGCCCAGAGATTGCGCGAAGTCACACGGGGATGGCTCTCTAATCCCCTACCGATCCAACTCCATCCGCCGTCCCTATTTTGGGTTGTCACAAGCTGTCCAACATGCGTCCGCGCCCGCGCAAGCAACTCACGATTATCGGTGGTTTGCCCGCCCACCTTTTTCACATAGCCGAGCACATGGGCAAGCGCGAGCAGGTCGCTTCCGCCGTCACCGGGCATCTGCACCGTCGATCTGATAGCGATGTTTTGGAACCATCGAGAATGGTGGCTCATGGCAAGGTCAAAAATCAACCGCGAGACGTTTGGTCCAATGCTAACTATGAGTCCCTTCCGCGTGCAGCGTTGGTCGGCTGGGAGTTCAACGTAAACGGTTCTGTCCCCACTCGCCGTGCCGCTCTGCGTATCGGCGTATTCTATCCCCCATGGACGGATGGGGACTTCACGCTGTATCCCATCGCGCATTGTTCCCGCGGTCGCGGTCACTTCGATGATGAGCCGGTCTCCGGCGGGGACAGTGGTTGCGTCAAAGATAAGCTCAGTTGTGTCCTGTCCCTTTATCGTGAGTTGTTCATGGTCACGCAGGGAATGACGCGCCCCATCAACAGTGAGAGTGAGTTGAACTTCGGCATTCCCTTCAAAATCGGTCAGATTGTGAAGACGGACATGTGCTCGAATCTTATCCCCTTCGGTGACAATTGATGGAGCTTGGATATCGAGGAAAAAGTCCTGCCGGGCCACCGCCTGCACGCGAACCTCCCCTACTAGTGTATCGACGGTAACACCACGTCCTGTCAGCCGCCACTTCGTGGTCTTCTCCGGCATTGGGATGGTCACGGTTGCCACACCCACATCGTCCGTGATGACCGCGCCAATCCAATGTCCAGCGGCTGTAAATTCTTCGCGTACATGCAGCGGACCGGGTTCAAGCGAACCATTAACTGGACCTATACGAGCCGCCTCCACACGCTCAACCACCGCCCAATCTGTTCTAGATTGTCTGACAGTAGGTTTGAGAATAGGTTTGATAACAGGCTTGCGAACCTGCGGCTTCGACGAGGCTTTGCCTGGTGCTGAATAATAGCTTGTCTGCAATTCTCCAGTCCATCCCACCACAATATCACCCAAGGCGTCACGAGTTGCACCAATATGCTCAACCATAGCAAGCCCAGCCGGACGCTCAAAGGCGACCTTCACCTGCAATATCTCCTGAATGACCTGCCGCGTCGGTGGATCGTAGCGGAAGGTGCAGCTTGAAGCGGTCCGCATCGCCGATTCACGTTGGATACCTTTTTGGAAAAAATTGTTAATCGGCGTGAGTGTGTCCGAGTAGATGGCGAACAGGGCTTCGTCCACGAGTGCCAGCGAAAATTCCGCTTTAACAGGCTTCCCAAGTTGGTCGGTGGCGCGAACCTCGACTTCGGCTGTCGCTCCCGGTTCATAAATCGGGAATGGCTCAAAGTTGTAGTCGGGTCGGGATTGCTCTCCCTTCCAACTCACCTTCAGGTTCAATTTCCTTTCGACAATGAAGTGCTTCTGTGTCGTGCGGAGTTGCTGACCATCTATCGCCGCCACCCCAAGATAGAAGTTTGGAAAGTGTGCGTGTCCGACCGTGAACTGAAGCGGGTTCATGCCCGATTTCAGTGCGAGCACTTCGTAACCGATGACCCCTTCGCCTTCAAACGTGACTAGTGCGTGGGCTTGCGTCAGGCGCGAGTGGATGCGAAGCGTTTCGGCAGCACCCACTTCCGTTTTCGTGCGCTCGGCGAAGATACGCAACTTGGTCTCGTCGCTCTCGTCGGAGATTGTGACACGATTGGAACCGATAACAGCCTGACCAAACCGATCCACCCCACTCGCACGGACGATATATGTGCCCCCTTTGGTGAGTGTCAACTGAATTGTGCCGACCCCCGATGCGTTATCTGTCTGGAGGTGATGTTCCTGAATGGTCACTTCCGCAGGTTCGGCCGTGTCTTCACCCTCAAGCCAAGGAATCTGCGATAATACAGGGTGTTCGGGCGAGGTGCCCTGCTGTTGGACCACCTTGACCGCCAATTTCACCCCGATCGGTTTCCCATCAGCGCCGGTCGTCCGAACAGTCACGCCGAAAGGCTCGCCGGAAAGGACCAGATCGGCGTCAGGTTTGACGACGATCGAAAATTCGAGATGTGCCAACATGACATGAGCCCTAACGCTGGCGTTCTCACCCTGAATCGTTCCGCGAAAATGCAGCTGATGTCCGGGCTGCATCAACGTCGTATCGAAAATGACCTTCAGTTTCCCTTGGTCATCTGCCTCTTCCGTATAACTTCGACCATCTGGCAGATCGTATTGAATCCTCGCGTTCTTCACGGGTTGACCGTAGTAGTATTGTGCCGAAAAGGTGGCTTCAACCTGTTCGCCGCGGAAATAAACATCGCGTGGAAAATCGAGCGTCAACTGCACCTTTTCGAGTTGAAATCGTGCAACCTGAAACTTCCCGATAAATGTGTGTTCTGTACCCTTCGCGTCGTATGGCGAGACCTGAATGCGATATTCGCCGACGGGGGTGTCCGCATCAAGTTGCATCTGGGTATCGAATCCACCGAATTGTGAGAGTTTGATCGCTTCCTCACGGATGGGGCGGCCTTGTGCATCAATCACCGAGAGCTTATATCGCACACCATCAGGCACGATGTAGGTCCCTTCCCTGACATCGCGGATGATGCCGCGGATCGAAACGTGGTCCCCCGGACGGTATGCTGGGCGGTCGGTGTAAATATAGCAGCGCGGCGTCAGTCCTGTGCTGAATCCAAGCCCTGCGAGGTCTAATCCATCTGCGGCGACATGCCCACCCGTAACGACAAACGCTGCCACCCGACTCGCATCCTTGAGGTGGTTCTCCCCCAGCGTGTCATCCGAGATGGCGTTTTCGGTCACATGAAGCACGCCATCTGTTCCGGTGAATCCCTCAAAGATGACCTGTGAACCGTCGCTCACAAGCACTTTGGCATCGGCGACCACCTTACCTTTCAACATATCTTGTACGAAGACAAGCACTTCCCGGCGTGACGTTTTGGTGATGGCTTCGATGTCGCTGCGGATGAGGAGCGTCGTCGATTCCAGATCTGCCTCTCCGAGTTGTACGGCGTAGACGCCCGCTCCCTCAATCGGGATGTCGATATCGAGTTCAAACGGTTTATATTTCTGATAGTCTGGCACGCGGTATTCCCACGTTTTGTCCGGTGTAATCAGCGCGAGGTCAAGGTCTTCAACCCCTTTCACATCGTACAGTTCGCGCCAGTAGGCTTCGAGGTTGAGTTTGTAAAGATTTATGGTAAGGGTTTCAATATTCCGCAGCGAAACGTGAACCTCCGCTGGCTCATTCGTGCGAGTCGTCCGTTCTGTCACCAGTTTCAACTGCTTCTCCGTCAACCGACGAATGCGCTCTTGCGCCTGCGCGTGCCACCGCCCCCATGTCAATTTTCGGTAGGATTCAAGTGCGTTCTCAAGGTCCCCCATCTCCTCCTCGTAGGTCTGCCCAATCCGAAAGAGCGCGAGCGAGGATTCGTCACTGTTCGGATATTTGCTGACCAGTTTTTCCCACGCCGCAATCGCAGCCAACGGCTCGGCGTTGTGCAGGTGAATCTGACCATAGATTAACATGATCTGCCGGACGCGCCCATCCAGCGGGTGTTTCGCCTGAAATTGATCGAGCGCACGCACGACTTCGTCATACTTCTCTTCGGCAAGGAGTGTCACCCCAATCTGAAATTCGGCGTTGATGATCTGTTGCTGTGCATCTGTCCACTGTGGCCCGTTGGGGAACTCTCGAATGTACCGATTCCACGCTTCAATCGCATCGGTGTACTTTCGCTGACCGAACCGTATCGCTCCAATCTGAAAAGTGGCGGATATTCGCAGTCGATGGTGATGTTCGGCGAACGATTCGCTTGAATCTGCAGCACCCCGTGTTTCGGGGGTGACTTTGAACCCTTTATTGTCTAGAAAATCTTGATAGGCGGCGAGGGCTTCTTCGCTCCGCCCACGCTGCTGATACGCCTCCGCAATTTCGTGCACTAGCGTCATTGACCGCCGATCATCGGGGAAATCGCCCTGAAAACGTCTAGCGCATTGCACGCCAAGTTCCAACGCCTCGTCTGAACCGGGAGCGGGGAACTGGTAGGTGCGGGTCAATAGGAATCGTGCGTCCTTGAGTAGGGGTTGGACTGCTGCCTTTTCATCATTAATCAATTTCACCAGATCTTCAAGCGTGAATTGCGCCGGTAGGTGCTGGTCCATGGCAAGCTGGCACTCAGCGAGGTGGTATCGCGCCTGATAGTGGTGACTTCCCGGTGGTTTGTGCGTTTCCGTGCGCTTTACCGAACCGGATGAGCGTCGAAAACCGGAGTCAAATTCAACAAGGTAAGTTTGATAGTCGTTCGCTGCCTGTTGATATTTGTCCTGTAACTGCATCATACGACCAAGACGAAAGGTCACTACCTCGCGCAGGTCGCGATCAATCTCCAGCGTCAATACCTTCTGATAGAGTTTATAAGCCTTCTGATAGTTGGGTGGAGGGGCGTCTATATCTCGCTTTTCCGGTTTCCGTGAGAGAGCTTCGGCAAGCTCGATATAGACTTGGGCGATTTCCGACTTGCGTTCTGACGAAAGCAGTCGGTCGACCTCGGTGCTGTAAATGGCTTCAGCCTGCTCAAACGCTTTAAGATTGAAATGGCACTTGGCTCGGAGGAATGTTGCTTTTCGCAACCACGCCGAATTTGGGTGCGCCGTTAGAAGTTGGTCGCACGCCTGAATGGCATTGGTATGATCTTCATTGTAGAATAGCGCGAGTCCCTTGAGATAGAGCAGATAATCACGTTGCTCATCTCCCGTAGCGAGGGCAACGTCGATCTGTGCGATGGCATCTGTGAACTGCTTTGACTGTAAAGCGAATTGGACACGATTGATTAAGGGCTGGTCGGTGGAATCTTGTGCGACACTTACATGGGCAATGATTAGGAGAGCGAGTGAAATCAGGGTGAGCTTTTTCATGATGATCCTCCTCAAGCAATTTTGAATTTTAATAACCCGTGCCGATTGCGGGGTTGATTGGGCTGAAAGCAGGGGCGCGGTAGCCCCTCCCCACGACTTATGGTAGATTTTAGAATTACTTGGACACTCCCAGTGCACAGCCAACCCCCTAAATCCCCCTTATCAGGGGGACTTTGGAAACTTCGCGAAGGTCGGGGTTATTGGTAATGTCTACTTATTTCTCTAATTCACCATAAAAAGGCTGAAGGGCCCTCGCCCCTACGCTCTTGAATCCTCTAACATTCTTTATTCAAACTTGTATAATGGTTGGCAGGGGACTCATACGAAGCGTGCGAGTTTGACCTGAACCGGCGACACTTGCATCTCAAGCAATTCGTATGCCATCGGTTCTATCACCGACAATACTTGCCAAGAAGGGGGGCTTCCGCATCTGGTTAACCTTCTGAATGTCCCAAAAAAGGCAAAACCGTCAGTCTGGGTTGTACGCTTTGGTGCAGAAAATGAGATCTTACAAGGTGAACAATTTTTGCAGTGGGGTAGTTATGCGGAGGCGGCTTGACCACCCGGTGTTCGTGAGGAGATTGCTCGGGAAATTGAGTGGCTGGTGAAAGAATACGGGACGACCTGAAAGAAATGAGGGTGGTGTATCATTCAATGAGGGTGGTGTATCATTCAAGAAACGTAATTGCTCGATTGGGTTGATAAATTCGTAGTGACGACTTTCGTTCAGAAATGATGTTAGTCGTCACTACAAGGTTGAACGTCATACGGCCATTTAGGCCGAGTGGATGTAAGCTGCCTTTATTGAGCAAACCCCTTAACCTCGCATAATCGATTCAACCTCTGGCAGCACAGCTTTGACCGCTGCCTGATTGAGGCCTGCAGCGACCTCATCATAGCTAGCCGTGCGGATCATCTCCGCGAGGTTGTTTCCGAGTTGTTCCATCGTCCAGCCAATTGAATCGGGGACGGTTGCTTTATCGAGGTGGTGTTGGTCGTTTCTACCGGATGGATCGTAATGGTAGTGCGGGTCTTTTCGGAAGCAATCGAACCGCAGCAGTTGTACCGCTTCACCATCGACATCGCCGTAGACGCGGACGGCGGGACCGCCGTCATCGGTTATGCTCCGGTTATCAACGTGAAGTTCAACCCCACCGACTTGGAAAACCTTTTCCTGACTCATAATTAAAATCCCTCCTTACCGTATTGAATTGGTCGCCAAATTATATCACCTTCCGCGAGAGAACGCAATCATCTAAATTTTTCTTGGCACGAAGCCCTTTTGATGATAGAATAGCGCAAAGCTGGAGCAGTTATCCGAAATTACCTCATACTATGGCAGGGCAACCACAAGGGTTGCTCCTACGGAGGGGTGATAGATGTAGGGGCAGGTCTTGTGCCTGCCCAAAATACAGATTGGTGGAAGACCGCTCGGATTGGATAGACATATCCAAGCTGTCTTTGTTACTGTGCGGTGGATTTGCCAATCCGCCGCGAGCGATAATGAGCCAACTGTTTTCACGTTTCACGTTACGGAGGTTATCTAATGTTAGCTATCGGTATTTTCGCGCCTTACGGAACAGATCACGACCGCAACATCGCCTTTTGTCACGATACCGATGTCCACCACATCGTCTTGGGTGCCGCTGGAATCGCCGGTAAAAACGCCGACGGTGTCCCCTCAACCGATGCTCTGAAAGAACTTGTGGGCAAATACGCCGATGCCGGGATCACGCTCGCCGCACTCACGCCAGACCGCATCCGTCAGGCCGCTTTCTCTGACCCTGAGATCCAGAAAGAAGAGATGGCGACCTTTGGACGACTGATCCAAAATATGGGTGGGGCTGGCATCCCATACGTTCATCTTTATCTCAACGTTGATCCATTAAGTTCCGATACCGAAAGGGATGGGCTCTGGAATGGCTTAGTTGAGGTCTATAACCAACTCACCGGTATTGCCGAAACTGCTGGCGTCCGAATCTCCACCCACCACTTCCATGTGCCGGATCGCCTGCTTTGGAACTATGAAACGATGTCGCGACTCCTGAGCGAGGTGAATAGCCCCGCCAACGGTGTAACGTTCTGCCAAGGGAAATCCCAGATGGCTGGCGACGATTTGGTGAGAGACATCTTGAACTACGGCGATCAGATCTTCATGTTCCATATCCGTGATGTTGTGACGCAAGTTGAGGGCGACATCTCGCCGGAGGTTGAGAAGCGTCTGGCAGACATCGGTTACCTCGAAGTTGCGTTCGGCACAGGTGAGGTTGATATGGTCGGCTCGATCCGTGCCCTCAAACAGATTAACTATCAGGGACAGATCTATCCCGAACATTATCCATCCATCGCCGGAGATTCCGCCGCCGGGCTCGCGTGGACGATTGGCTACATTCGTGCCTTGGATGAGGCGGTCGAGGGGTAAGATATAAAGAGGGGTTACCCCCGAAATTCTATGGGACCGTTTCTCAACTCTTACGACTAAGGAGCGATGGTGATTTGGGGCACCACGGACGCCTATGGCAAGACATCCAAATATCGTGCTGATGGGAATCGATTCTCTCCTTGCGACCCACATGAGTTGTTACGGCTATGGTCGTCTCACAACGCCGCACATCGATCGGTTCGCTCAAGGCGGGACGCTCTTTGAACGCACCTACAGTCCGCACGTCCCGACCACTAGTGCCTATGCGTCAATGCTCACCGGCATGGATGTTTTTGGTACGCAGGTTGTCGCGCTAAGACACAAGGGTCCCCTCAGACCCGAAATCAGAACCCTCCCCGAAATCCTTCGGGAGGTCGGTTACGAGACGACCTGTGTCGGTTTCAGTGGTAACCCCAGTTCGCGTGGGTTTGATAACTACCTGACCTATTCGGGTTGGGGAAGTTGGGAAGAACGGCCCAGCCCGAAAGCACAGAACCTCAACGAGGTCACAATCCCTGAACTTAATCGTCTTGTCGAGGGGGAAAAGCCTTTCTTCCTGTTCTTGCGGCACATGGACCCGCATTCCCCGTACCTCCCACCGCCTCCGTATGAACGGATGTTCTATCACGGCGACGAATATGATCCAGAGAACAGATCGATGGAGCCGGTGATGGGTTTTAAGCCGTTCTGTGACTATTTTGCGAGATGGATGCCCCCCGGCGTCACAGACAAGGACTACATTATCGCCCAATATGATGGTGCGATTGCCTATATGGACGCTTGTATCCAGACTATCTTTAACGCCCTAGAAGCACACGGGGTATTCGATGAAACTATCGTCATCGTCAACGGAGATCACGGGGAGACGCTCTACGACCATGAATGCTGGTTTGACCACCACGGGATTTATGATGTTACGCTGCATGTGCCGTTGATTATCCGTTATCCCGGCAAAGTTCCCGCTGGAAAACGGGTCGGCGGCTACAATCAGCATAAATCACTTGTACCAACCATCCTTGAATTGGCGGAAATCAAGACGATGATCAGGTTCGATGGCAGGAGCTTGATGCCGCTAGTCAGAGGGGAAGTCGCTTCCTACGAAAGTGAATTTTACCTCACGGAATGCACTTGGATGCGGAAGCACGGCTGGCGCACGCCGGAATGGAAGTTGATTATTGCCCTAGAGCCGGATTTCCATTTCAAACCGCCGGTCGAACTGTATAACCTCATCGAGGATCCTGACGAAAACAACAATCTCGCTGAAGTATATCCCGACATCGTCGCGTCCCTCGAAATGCGAATGCAGAGATGGATTGCGAAACGTGAGGCCGAAACGGGCTTCAAAAATCCGATTATGACACAGGGTGACTGGCACGGGCATGAGGGGGTAGGACCTTTCAAAACCTCCCAGCAGGCGTACGACACCCTACATATCGGGGAGCGAGGTGAGGCGGCGAGGCGACAAGCGGCATTAAACAGATAACACTCATGTCAAAAACTCGGTTTCTCTTAGCCTTGAGTCTTCACTAATTTGCACCCATAGAGAGGGGTATTTCCATGCACCTTACTGAACAGCAACTCAGCTTTTTCCACACCTTCGGCTTCATCCATATCCCACAACTTTTCCAGCCGGACGAGGTCGCTTGGATTATTGAAGAGTTTCAGCACGTCCTTGATACTTACGGGAAAGGTGATGCACACGACGGCTCACAGCGGACCATGATTGTGCCAACGATCGATCACAGCGAAAAGCTCTGCACACTGCTCGACGACCCACGTGTTGTCGGTATCGCCTCCGATATTTTGGGGGATGATTTTAACTACGCTTCGGGCGACGGCAACTACTACAGCGGGGATACCGGCTGGCACGCCGATGGCGGATACCCTGAACTTTTCGCGATCAAAATAGCATACTATCTCGATCCGCTGCGCCGCGATACCGGCTGTTTGCGCGTTATGCCGGGCAGCCATCGGCCCGACTCCTTTTGGCGGACAGGGAATGTGGCGCCGAGAGATTCTGAAGAATTATGGGGAGTTCCGCCCTCCGAGGTGCCGGGGAATGTCGCCCTAGAAACGAACCCCGGCGATTTGGCAATCTTCTATCACGATACCCTCCACGCCTCCTTCGGCGGCAGCCAACGCCGACGTATGTTTACCATGAATCTGATTAAGCAGGGGGTAACGGAGGAAGGGATCGCGCGCGTGGATCAATACCTCCGCCATCATTGCCCTGTCGCGCACGGGTTCAAAATCGGCGGCATGTACACCGACCTGATGCTAGAGACCGCTAGCCCGGAACGACTTCGTCATTTGGCTCAGTTGCATGAGCGTCACGCGCTAGTTCACCCGCACGACACGCTCCCACGACCGCTGCCACGTCTGTGAGAACTTACACTATTGGTGTCATTTTGTTAGTAAGATAGACAATAGGGAAGTATGGAATGAGCCTCATAGAAGTTATATTCGCGACTGAGCGAGTTGCCGACAAGATTGAAACACGCGGCATTACATTGGACGATTGCATAGATGTGCTGGAAAATTCACCCTACGAAATTCGTAGCGGGACAGATTCTTATGGTAATCCAAAGTACGCTGCTTATGGTCAAACCTATGATGGTATGAACGCATTAGTCATTTATGTTTGCGAACAACCTCATTTGTATAAAATTCTCTCGGCTCGTAAGAACTTAACCCGTGCAGAAATCCGTTCCATCCGTGAACGCAAAAAAGGATAAAAGGAGGCGGAAAACACATGAATAAAAAATTACCGTCCCTTCCGAACTTTGATACGCCGGAGGAGGAAGACGAATTTTGGCAAACACATAGTCCCCTCGATTTTGAGCATGAGGAGGTCGATATTCCTGAAGCACGTCAATTTGTTCGACCAAACGGAAAGTTAATCGTGCAATTGAGTCCGGCAGAACAGGAATTATTGAATCGGATTGCTAACAAGAAGGGCGAACAACCAATAACCTTGGCGTTGCGATATATTCAGTCAGGCTTGCGAATTGAATCAGAAAATCTCTGATATACGACAAAGCGAGGTCCTGTAGCCTAGAGGACATATAGCAATGCCCATCTTTCTCATCGGAATAGATCAGGCGGTAGGAGCAATCCATTTCAGCGATCGAATTGCATGGATCTGGCGTTCCGGTGCTTACCGTAATCTACTGGTTATTGCGATGATTGCAGCGGCAATCATCCTGATTCGGTACGCTGCGCGTCAGGAGTATTGGCGAAATGCTGCACGTCAGGTCCGCGGGCGTCGGTTGGCGATGGTCTCCTTTGCTATCCTATCGGTCTATGTATTGGCTGGATTGCTCGATAGCATCCGTTGGGGTGATCCGGTGTTGAACCCCGATGGGAAACTGGTTCGCAACGAAGTGGGGGGACTCATCTATTCCCCACGTAGGTTGAGCCTCCTCGATCGGGTCTGCACGCCGTTACGGGAGAAGGCCGAAAAAACCTACTCCGCACCCCTCGCAACCCACCTCTACACCAAAAGCACAATCCAACAGCCGGATGGGCGAGTCACCCGCGAATATCCGGTGCTGCAACACCCACGTTCACATCTCTTTGGGACGGACAAGGTTGGCACCGATGTCTTCTACCGCGCGCTTAAAGGGATTCGGACAGCGTTAATCATCGGTGGGTTCACAACGCTGACCGCGATTCCGTTCGCGCTCTGTTTCGGCGTGGTCGCTGGCTATTTCGGCGGTCGGGTTGATGACATCGTTCAGTATATCTACTCCACCCTCGCCTCAATTCCAAGCATTCTCTTGATCGTCGCATTTATGCTCCTGTTTGGACACGGCCTGTTTAACCTCTGTCTCATCTTGGGGATCAGCAGTTGGACGGGGCTGTGTCGGCTGCTGCGCGGCGAGACCCTCAAGCTGCGGGAGTTAGAGTATATCCAAGCCGCAGAAGCCTTCGGCGTGAGTCGGTGGAAGATTCTCGTAAAACACATTGTTCCCAACGTCATGCACATCGTGCTTATCTCCGCTGTCCTGCGTTTTAGTGGGCTTGTTTTCTTTGAGGCATTGCTGACCTATCTCCAGATCGGTGTGGATCCGACGACGGGCAGTTGGGGCAACATGATCAACACCGCCCGGTTAGAGTTAGCACGGGATCCGGTGGTCTGGTGGAATCTCATCGCCGCGTTTACCTTTATGTTTGGGCTGGTGCTACCGGCAAATCTATTTGGGGATGCCGTTCGTGATGCGTTAGATCCACGCCTGCGGACGGAGTAGAAAAAGGAAGATAGAAATGGATACTATGAAAATGAGCGTTGCAATAGAACCGATGGGGATGTTATCGGCCCTGTTTATAGGTGGGGTTGCTATCTGTTCAGTTGTTATTATTATCGTTGTGCATATCAGCTTTGCGGTGGCAGTGTTTCGGGACGCAACTAGCTTACCTGCTTCCCGCAAACCGATTTCCGTAAGTCCAACCATTTGGTTTTTAGCAATACTTCTTGGCGGGATATTTATAACAACTCTCTACTGGATCATGCACCATTCACGTCTGAATCAATCGGTCGCCGCAACACCACCAGAGAATTGAGATAACCCAAGCTGCCCCTAATAGGAAACATTACGAACCGGGGAATGGGAGCCAATCACCGCTCTTGGTGGATTGCCAAATCCACCGCACATCCGACCCATATCAAAACCGCCATTCCAACAACGTCCCACGGTGGCGCGAAACAAGCGCGCCGGTTATTGTGCCAACCGCTGCACCGGCAATCACATCAGACAGGTAATGCCTGCCCAAGTAGATCCGGGTGAAGCCAACCAACCCCGCGCCGATGTAGAGCGGAATACGGAGTTTGGGATACCGGTTCCCAAGGAGCGTTGCGCCGGCGAAAGCGTAGGCGGTGTGGCCCGATGGAAACGCCGGATTACCGACTACCTCGTCTAAGGGTCGCTTACGCCCGATGATCTCCTTCATCCCCCAAACGATCACACCCGTGCTAATGAAAGTGGAAGTCATCAGCCTGCCCGTCTCGCGGTTTTCATCGCCGCCATAAGCCATCAGGAGCAGAGAAACCCCCAGCATTGTCCTACCATCGCCAAAGTAGGTGCCGACCTCCATGATGGCCCCGAGCGGCTCACTTTGGGGCGGTTCATCGTAGATCGCATCGAATATATCCTGATCCAATCGCGCAAAAAAATTGCCCTCATCGGCGTATCCAGTGACGGAGATAAGGCAGAAAAACAGCGCCCACAGGGGGAATCGGAAGGTCTGTGTGTTCATCGGTTGACAACCCAAGCTGGGGGAATAGGGATTAGAGCTCGCTCATATACTGAAAGATCTGGTCTCCGAGACCCGGTAGATCTTCGTGCGCAAAGTCGGGATAGACCGCTAACGACTTGTCCGCCGTAATCTTGTTATAAGCCGCAAATTGCGTCGAAGGCGGACAGACGGTGTCCATCAGCCCCACGCCCATAAAGACCTCGCTACGGATACGTGGACAGAGGTATTGCACGTCGATATAGCCGAGTTTCTCAAATATCGCACCTTCGCGCTCGTGGCGCGGGTCGAATTTACGGAAGTATTCCCCCAATTCGGCGTAGGCATCTTTCGCCAGATCCATCTCCCACACCCGCTGGTAATCGCAGAGGAACGGAAAGACAGGTGCTGCGCGTTTGATGCGGGGTTCAAGTGATGCACAGGCGAGCGTCAATCCGCCGCCTTGGCTTCTGCCGGTCGCACCGACCCGATTTTCGTCCACATCCGGCATCTCCATCACAATCTTTGCGAGTTGCGCTGTATCCAGAAAGATCTGGCGATAGAGCAATTTCTCCGGCGCGTCCTCAAGCCCGCGGATAATATGCCCGCGTAACGTCCACCCCGTTACACCCCCCCTATCTTCCGATGAACCGCCCTGACCCCGGCAATCGAGTGCCGCAACGGTGTGACCGAGAGCGGCGTAACCCAATTTGCTCAACCAATCGCCGGCATCGCCGGAGTAGCCGTGGAACATCAGCACCGCTGGGTGGGGGTCAGGTGTGTTATTCGGACGGAGCAGCATAGCGTGAACCCGCGCACCGCCGACACCGGTGAAATAGAGATCCGAACATTCGGCAACGGGGGTCTGAAAACTTGCGGGCGAGATCTCGATCTGCGGATCAACCTCCCGCATCTCCGCAAGTGCGTCCTCCCAGAAAGTATCAAAGTCATCGGGACGCGGATTCCTGCCCTGATAGGTTTCCAACTCCGCTAACGACATATCAAAGGTCAAAGGCATACAATTTCTCCTCTCTCATTGTAACCCAATGTGGCTACTTATAGGAAGCGTCGCAAACCGAGAGAATAGAACTTAATCATTGCTCGCAGTGGATTGCCAAATCCACTGTACTCGTGCGAATATGGCTTGGATATGTCTATCCAAGCCGAGCGGGTTTGACGACTAGCAACTTAGGTTATTGACAATACATTTTTGGTAGGTATGTTTACCAACCGATTGCATACGACGTAGAGCGTGGATCTGCGCCGCCGACGCGTGTACCCGTCTCATGGTCAACGGTAATCGCACAGACACGACTGACCCCTGCGCTCCAATCGTCATCATCTTCCACAAGATGTCCGCGATCCCGCAAAGTCTCACGGGTCTGTTGGGCGATACGGGCTTCAACAGTCAACTCACCGGGCAGCGATCCGTGGGGCCAAAACGAATTCGGGAAACTGTGGCTGATGACGCGGGGGGCTTCGATCGCCTCTTGCGGCTCCATCCCGAACTCGATGATATTGAGGAACACCTGCAGCATCCCCTGCACCTGTGCATCCCCGCCGGGACAACCAAACGGCATGAACGGCTTTCCGTCTTTCAGAACCATTGCGGGGTTCGGGGTGAGGCGTGGACGCTTCCACGGCTGCAGACAGGAGGGATGCGCCGGATCGAGCCACATCTGCGTTCCCCGTCCTGAGACGGGAAAACCCAAGCCCGGAACGACCGGAGACCAACCAACCACATCCGAAGGTGTCGCCGAGAAGGCGTTGCCATTTTCGTCCACCACGCAGAGGTAACTGGTATCGCTCTCCCAATGCGATATCCGCTCCGGTTGCGGACGATTCGGGTCGTGGGTCGGATAGGGACCGTTCTCCCCGCGCGGCTCCGGATGGAACTGCCACGGATCACCGGGGTCCGGCATATCAGGAGCGGCACGCTGCGGATCAATAGCACCCCGTCTCTCGGCGGCATATCGCTCATCAAGCAAGCCCGCCATCGGCACCTGCACAAAATCGGGATCGCCGAAATACGCCTCCCGATCCGCAAACGCCAATTTGAGTCCTTCGACCACTGTGTGGAGATAGTCCGCAGACTCGTGCCCCATCCCCTGCAAGTCTGCCCCTTCGAGAATCTTCAGTGCCATATTGAGGGTTGGTCCCTGACACCAAGGTCCGCAGGTATAAACGTCGTAGCCCTTGTAGGTAATGTGTGTTGGCGGCTCGACCCGAACCGAAAATGCTGCGAGATCTTCGTAGGTCAGCAGCCCCCCTTCCTGCGCATGGAAATCGGCGATTTCGTGGGCAATTTCACCCCTATAGATCAGATCACGTGCCGCTTTAATGCCTATCTCTCGATTACCACCCGCGCCCCGTTCAGCGTCGATCATCCGCTTGAAGGTGTTTCCCAGATCCTTCTGGAAAAAGATCTCCCCAATTTGTGGAATATGTCCACCAGGATTGAATACGGCGTTAGTCGATGGTTCGCCACCCAGCTCTCCGCTGACAAAAGCGTGGAACTGATCATCGACCGGGTGGCCATTTTCGACGAGGTCCAACGCGGGCTGGATGACCTGTTCAAAAGTCATAGTGCCGTATCGCGCCAACGCTGTCAGCCACGCATCGGGCGATGCGGGTGTAACAGTTCGCAAAATTCCGGGGGGCAGATCGCCGTCATGATATTTTCGGAAGTAGTCAATGCTCGCCGCACGGGGAAAGCGTCCGAGTCCGCTGATGGTTTCTACAGGCTCCCCCGATCCCGGACAGTAGATAATCGGTGCGACACCGCCAAAATGGGTGAACCCCGGCTGAAGCACATTGATACAGATACCGACGGCGATGCCGGCATCGGCAGCGTTACCGCCATTTTCGAGGATACGCACCCCGCCCATTGTTGCGAGATAGTGTACCGATGAGACAACGTACCGTTTCCCGCGGATTGAGGGACGATGACTTTTTGGCATTTCAGTTTCTCCTTTCACCCGGTTGGGTAGCAATGACTTGAGTTGTGAATAAGACTTAATCATAGCAGATGAAGGCAGCCCGTCCGTCTACCTTACAAGACGAAGCAGACACCTTTTTACTCGGCATCTCAGCTATTTTGTGTGTTATCTCTAACTCCGACTGACTATTATCTACTGAGGTCCCACAGAAGTACCGTACCGTCCAGCCCACCACTGGCGAGTGTTCTGCCATCGGGACTAAACGCGACGCTATAGACCTGACCTGTATGCCCTGTGAAAGTTTGCTTGTACTGCCCTGTGGCAGTATCCCACAGCTTGATAGTCTTGTCCGAACTCCCACTGGCAAGCGTCGTGCCATCGGGACTGAACGCAACGCTATAAACCTTGTCCGTATGTCCCGTGAGGGTTTTCTTATGTTGTCCAGTGTCGGTATCCCATAGGCGGAGGGTCTTGTCGGAACTCCCACTGGCGAGTGTTCTGCCATCGGGACTAAACGCAACACTAGAAACCCAAGACGTATGCCCCGTGAGGGTTTGCTTCTGCTGCCCTGTGGTAGCCTCCCACAGACGGAGGGTCTTGTCCTCACTTCCGCTAGCGATCGTCGTGCCATCCGGACTGAACGCGATGCTCTGGACTTGACCCGTATGCCCTGTGAGGGTTTGTTTGTGCTGTCCAGTGGCAGTATCCCACAGATAGATGGTATCGTCCAAACTTCCACTGGCAAGCATCCTGCTATCAGGACTAAACACAACGCTACGGACACTACTCGTATGCCCTGTGAGGGTTTGTATATGCTGTCCAGTGGTAGCATCCCACAGGCAGATGGTATTGTCGTTATCCCAATTGTCCGAGCTCCCACTGGCAAGCGTTCTGCCATCCGGACTAAATACAACGCTACGGACACCACCCGGATGCCTCGTGAGGGTTTGCTTATGCTGTGCTGTGGCAGTATCCCACAGCTTGATGGTGCCGCTCGTATCCCCGCTGGCAAGCGTCCTACCATCCGGACTGAACGCAACGCTATAGACTATATACGTATGTCCTGTGAGGGTTTTCTTGTGCTGTGCTATGGCGGTATCCCACAGCTTGATGGTGTCGTCCAAACTCGCGCTAGCACTTGCAAGCGTCCTACTATCCGGACTGAACGCGACAATATGGACCGTGCTAGGTTGTCCCGTGAGGGTCTGTTTGTGCTGCCATGTGGTGGCATCCCATAGCCGGATGGTGTCGTCTGTATCCCCGCTGACGAGTGTTTTGCCATCCGGGCTAAACGCAAGGCTCTCGACATTATTTGTATGCCCTGCGAGGGTTTTGTGCTGTCCTGTGACAATATCCCATAGGTAGACGTTGTCGTTGCCGTAACTCCCACTGGCACTGACAAGCGTTCTACCATCCGGACTGAACACTACACTAGAGATAATCCCCGTATCCCTTGTGAGCATTTTACGGTGCTGTCCGGTGATGAATCTCAGGAGACGCCCCGGCATTACTAATAAGCTGCTAGGAGTTTTCTTGTCCCGTGCTATAGGGATATCCCATAGGCGGAGGGTTTCGTCCATACTCCCACTAGCAAGCGTCGTACTGTCCGGACTAAACGCAATACTATTGACCCCGTCCGTATGTCCCCTAAGCGTTTTCTTATGTTGTCCTGTGGCGACATCCCATAGCTGGATGGTGCCCTCCCAACTCCCACTAATACTGGCAAGCGTCTTGCCATCCGGACTGAACACTACGCTCGTGACTATATCCTCCGTGACGATTTGTTTGTGTTGCCATGTGCTGACATCCCACAGGCGGATGATTTCGTCCAAACTCCCACTGGCAAGTGTCTTGCCGTCCGGACTGAACGCAAGGCTCCAGACCGAGCTCGTGTGCCCTGTGAGCAGGGCGATTTCTTGATAGGTCCGTGCATCATATATCCAAATTCCGATGCTGCTCGCCACTGCGAGCTGAGTGCTATCTGGAAAAAACTGAACATCCCTTATTATGCCTTTACCAAGGCGTACTTTGGCACCTTCAGGTAAGTCCCATTGGGTATAATCTTGAGCGATGCTGTGCGATGGACATAGCGTTAAAATGATAATGGACAAAATGGAAAAGAGTGTTGCTTTCATTACATCTAGCTCCTTTTTCTCCCTACGCACCTTCCCGGTATTTCAATTCGGACCAGATTGACCGCATCTGCCACACATCCAGCGACACAATCTGCGCTTCGCCCCCAATCGAGAATAGAGAGACGCCGTTGCTGTCTTCCCGCTCCGGGTAAGCACGCGCAACGGCACACTGTCTGGAGAACAGCGGGAAAATTTTGTCGATCCCTTTCCTAGGGAACGCCCATTCTGCTTTGCACTCCCCGTTATCCGCGAAAACTTCGATGAGGCTCCGATCGATGAAGACGCGCAGCCGTATCCGTCGCTCCGTCCCGACATAGAACGGAGCGGTCTCTGGCGGTTTGCCAACGAGGTCAGTTCTCAAGGAAGCGTGGGACGTGTCGATCTGCAAACTATCATTGGTCTTTGGGTGCCCGTGGTTGTAGATCGAAATTTTCGTTCGCTCGCGCCCGTCCGGTGAGCGGAGCACATACACCCCAACCTCCCGCGCTGTTCCCATCTCTACGGTTAGGTCGAGTTCGATAGCTTTGCCACCCACTGGATCTAGGACGCGTTCCTCGTTTGCTGATAACGTAATGTCCGCGAAATGGTCGTGATGATAACGAAGGGATTTCACTTCATCAACAGGTTCTATTGCCAGCATGGTGTCTTCCTTCAAGGAGAGTTGCCAGGGCAGCGTCATACATCGTCCCCACTCAGATTGCGGACCTTGCCTGCCGTCCGCGCAGTTGAGGATAGTAATACAACGTCCATTGCTATCTATCGTTGCGGATGGACAGGCGACATGTCCGCCGCCAAAGGGACCGTGGTTAATTCTGCCGTGATATTCTGGCGCGAATCGGTGTGTCCCCCGGTCATATTCACCGATATAATAGCGTGCCGCCCGTTTGTGGCTAAAGAGGAGTAAGATATGCTTGCCATGACCGATAGGCAAAAAATTCGGCACGGCACCGTCTTCGCCTAAGTCACAGAAAACGTCATCGATCAGCAGCGGATGCAGATATTTCCATTGGGACAGGTCTTTTGAATAGAAGAGATGGGAAGCAGAGCGGCGTCGTTCCCGTATGTAACCATCAATTGATGTGCCGGAGATCGAATAATACCCATCTTCCTCTTTCCATATACATGGGTCGAATACGTTGTAGGGGCGCTCGTATTCGTCTGTTTTAGGGTTGGGGATCACCGGATTATCCGGATGCTTTTCCCAGTTTAGCAGAAGCGGATCGGTCGCAGTAGCGGTACTATTCCCCGATTCCTTGCCGTGATAGATAGCGATAACCCTTTCATCTTCCACAAGTGTCTGGCCGCTGAAACAGTGAAGTTCCGTGTCCGGATAGAGCGCGGGCGGCAGGTCCCGCCAATGCACCAAGTCATCGGCGTAGCAATGCCCCCAGTGGCACCGGTTGCTCCCTTCGGGACCGAATTGGTAGAATAGATGATACCGCCCTTGCCACTGGCAAAGCCCGTTCGGATCCCCCATGCTTGATAGAGAGGACATGTGATAGATCGGACGATACGGGTCTTGCGCCATCCGCTCTCTCTGTTTTTTGTATGAAACCAACGTTTCATCCGTTTCAAGCGCGGTGAGTTGTTCAGCCAATCTGTCCGGATAGGTTTTGCCTTTTAATCGTTCCCATTGACCCTGCATAGCCTAATCTCCGTAACCGAGTTGACGCAGATGTTCAAACGACTTCTCTATCCGTTCCTTGGTCTGTGCTTCGGTCAAATCTTCGCCGCGGACGCCTTCTGGTTGGAGGATATAGGGGCCCGTATAGTCAACCGACTTGAGGATTCTCAACACCTCTGCGAAGTCCACGGCACCCTCGCCAAGCGTCGTGAAGTGCCATGCATCGAATATGCTGTCGTGGTCTTTCAGATGGGTGCAGGCAACGTAGGGGGCAATCTTCTCAAGTTCTACAACGGCATCGCCGCCGTCGGTGTAGAAGGAGATGTTGCCTGTATCGAAGTTGATCCGGACGGACGGGTGGTTGACCGCACGTATCAGTTCTAAGCAGACCTCGCCGTTGTGGAGCAGGGTCGGATGGGTTTCGAGCACCAGCGTGATGCCGCGTGCAGCGGCTGCGTCCCCCGTCTTTGAGAGCCAGTTATAGACATCTGACTCCGATCCGGGATGGGCTTTGACGCTGCTATGCACTATTGAGACGCCCATGCGTGATGCTGCGTCGAAGGCGTCCATCCAATCCGCTGTCGCCGCGTCTGTTGCGGTCGTATCCTTATCTTGATACTTCGTGGTCAGAGCAATCGCCGCAAAGCCGTTCTCGTCTAGCTCCGCCTTCACACCCTCAACCGCCGAAGGTGATGGTGCTGGGATCTGTAGATGGTTCACCCCGATGCTAGATAGATGCTCATACATGATATGCTCGTAACGACCGTAACCGCCGACACAAGCAAAGACGTTTTTCATTTGTGACCTCCTATTCTAGTAGGTTGAGATCCATATCTCGACAGCAAAACGTCGATTTTCCAGAATCGACCTACAACGGGGCAACCATAAGTGCTTGCATCCCGATTTATCCGGGGGCAAGATTCGCTCCGCCCCTACAATGTAGTTGCCCAATTCATCGGGTCGTGGTTCATATTGTGGGAGGGGCTTCCTAGCCCCGATATGGGCAATTTTTGGAATTTGAGGCAATTGTCGCTCGGCTTGGATAGACATATCCAAGCCATCCCGCATATATGCAGTGGATTTGTCAATCCACTGCGAGCGGCGTTTTTTCTTGGTTCCCCGTTTTCTCGCCTCTTTGCTCCTTCCTCTTCTCACGTGTCATGCTTTCTACACATGTCGCCCCGCTGGGGCTTTAGGGTATTTGTTTACCGCGTGTACTATAAACATGTCGCCCCTCTGGGGCTAAATGCGCAGATGTCTTATCTCACGTATCACGCACTACGTATTACGCCTCGCCCTAACGGAAACACATGTTTATAGCCGCTAGCTATTCATAAATATTTTGCATCTGCCATGCGTCCAGCGATCTGAGCTCGCTATCTTGACCTTGAGAACGCAGCGACACACCGATACTATCTTCACGGTCAGGATAGACCCGCATCGCAACGCACTGCTTTCCGTTGACGAATACCTCTACCACGCTCTTGTCGATAAACACGCGTAACTTGAGCGTCTCGTCCGGCGCAATGAAAACAGCGGCAGTTTCAGGGGCGCGTGAAAGCACATCCGGCGAGATCGACGAATACGAGGAATCAATCGTTATTAGGCTGTCCCGTCCCTCCCGATCGAGATCCGGGTCCCTGAAACCTCGTTCCCTGAAGAACGCAATACGGGTGAACTCCTCTTTTTGCGGCGAGCGGAGGACGTTCATCTCGACCATCGGTGCACTTTTCGGATCGAGTTCGACGTTCAGTTCCATCGCGTTCCCTTCAATATTTTGGAGGACGACCTCTTGGTTCGCTGGCAGTGTCATCCCACCGACCGCCTGATGTGCGCCGCGCAGCGACTCGATGTCACCGGCAGGCTCGATTGCCAACTCATCTTTTGAGGCGAGCGTCAAGCGTCGCGGCAAGGTCATAATCTGGTTCCAGCCTTCGGTCGGCTTCGCGGGGTTCATGTTCCAAATGCAGATGAGTCCTCCCTCTCCATCGGGGGTTGCGGAGGGCGCGTGTACGCCCGCGGGGGCTGCCGCACCGAAATTGTTCTTCGCGCCTGCCGTCACGACGAATTTATCACGATCTTTATCATAATCGCCTAACAGATACTGCCCGCCGCTCATGTGGCTGAAGAATAGGAGGATATGCCGATCTCCGATGGGCCAAAAGTACGGACAAGCACCGTCATCGCCCACCAACGTGTACAGATCATCCTCGACAAATGGGTGGAGATACTCCCAATTTGCCAAGTCCGGTGAGCGGAGCAAGAAATTGGCGCGAATCCGTTTGCCGCCGGGCCCATGTGGCAGCGTCCCGCCTGAAAGTGAATAGTAGACGCCATCCTTCTTCCAGATGCACGGATCAAAGACGCGGTAGGGCGGGATCGACCCGTCCGGGTTTTTCGCCGGAATCACCGCCTCGCCCGTCACCTTCTCCCAATTCAACAGCAGCGGATCGCTCGACACGGCGACCATATTGCCTACCTCCGTGCCGTGATACATCGCGATCACCCGGTCCTCTTCAGCAAACGCCGAACCGGAGAAGCAGCACCTTTCGGGGTTTGGGTAAATCGCGTAGGGCAAGTCTCGCCAATGGATGAGATCATCGCTGATCGCATGACCCCAGTGCTGGCGGGTATCTTCCGGCGGATATGCCTGATAGAAGAGATGCCAACTTCCACCCCAGAAACAGAGTCCATTGGGATCGTTGAGCATCGCTTCGGGATTTATGTAATGGTAGATGGGGCGGTGCGGATCGCCCGCATACCCTTTGCGCGACTCGATTAGCCGGAGCATCAGCGGGTTGGTTTTGAGTTGCTCCTCCTGTTCTTCGAGGGTATCAGCAAAGGTGTAGTGAGGAACGCGTGAGGTATAATCGGGGGTATTGTTCATTGGTTTTCTCCTTTATGTTATATGTACTATCTTCTTTCTACGAGAAACATCTGCTCTGTCACATGAATCGTCCGGTTTCTAAGATTTCTTGATCCACGGAACGTATTGTAGCGGACGCTAAACACGTCAATAGTACCTATTTTTTGTAGCATAGCACGCATCTCATCAGGACTAATGAATCCCTCATTATTGAAGGAAATTAGGAGAAAACGTGCGTCAATTTTGTAAAGTAGTTCTTCGAGTAGCGGTAAAGACTGCGTCCGGACATTGTATTCTGAACGTTTCCAATCCGATGGAATACCCGACACACGGCTTATTTTATCCGGTCGTTTGTAATGGACAAGCAGATTGAGCATAAAGTAATTGGAGCCGTAGGGGTGTTGATTGTAGGGTGGATCAATATAAGCCAAGTCAAGCCCTTTTATTTGACTCGCAACCTTATTGGTATCATCTTGCAGCACCTGATAATCGCACTCGTACTTGCTCAACACAGGCATTTCGATTTTGATTTTGCCTTTGATTCGTTTTAGAGCATCCGATCCGGTCCCACCGTACTGACCGACTCCGGTGGTACGATCTTTATAGAAACCCTTGAATACACCTGCGGTATTGGAGTGGACCGATGCAGCACTTAAGAGGGGACCCAGAAGCAAATCACGAAAGTCTGAGGGAGTTCCATCAATCAACCGACGATAGTTGTCCAAACGGTGGGCATTGGTAGTCGTATAGAAAACCCTATCATCCTTTGTGATTTCTGATTCATCCTTTGGGGCGTAAAGTGTTTCAATAAATCCCTTGGGAGAAGATTCGTCAGCCACGCGATCGTTTAATTCATCTACAATTTCGGACAGCGCAATGAAGTTAACTGAACTTCTGTTCCGTAGGTAGCAGCGGGCAATCACAGCGGCGTAATCTTCAAAATCGTTGCTGACAATAAACGATGCATGTGCTTTCAGAAAACGCGAAACGACACCGGAGCCGCTAAATGCGTCGAACACGCGGAGATGTTCCTTGCCTGTCCGTTTCTTGACACACGTAACCGCTTTGCCAATTTGCCCCAGAAGTGCACGTTTGTTGCCGATATATGTGATGAGTTGATTCGAGAGATAATTTGAATCTTCGGCGAAGGGGGAATCGTCGTCCAATTCAGGTTGATAATCTTCACGCTCCTGTGCAGCTGCGGAAGTAGTATTAAGTGCCTTCACCATGCCCCTATCTCCTTTTTTATAGACGTCCTTCCTTTCTGCCCTTGCATCCGGTGTTCGTCAATTCTCTATCGTCGTCCGGGGAAGTTCCAACACTTTCGGGCTGAGTTCGCGTCCCAAGCCTGGTCGTTCACAGAGATCTAACATCCCCTCTTTAACCGTTATCGGTTCATCGATGTAAGTGTTCCACGTCGGATAGTGATAGGCGGTGAATTCAAGGTGCCGTGTGTTGGGGATAACAGCCATCAGATGTGTCAACGCCATGCAACTGAGCGGTCCATAGTTATGGGGTGCGACCGGGATATAGTGAACCTCTGCGTAGCTCGCAATTTTCTTGACCTCTGAGATGCCGCCGGTCCAAGCAAGATCTGGATTGAGAACGTCTGCCGCCCCCATCTCCAAAATCTGCTGAAAGCCCCATCGGGAGAAGATGCGCTCACCCGCAGCGATGGGGACACCTCCACTCTCTCGCACCTCTTTCAACGCGACGAAATTGTGAGGCTGGATGGGTTCCTCAATAAAATAAGGGTTCAGGTGTCGCACCGCCTCCGCAATCCGAATCGCGCTCGGCACATCAAAGGCAGCGTGCAGATCTATCCCCACCTCCAGCGCATCGCTGACCGCTTTTCGCACCCACTCGAATCGTTCTGCGCCCCGCGAAACATCGTCTGCGCTGATATAACCGGTCGTATCGGCGAAGTTGGTCTCACCGCGACCGGGATAAAAATCGCCGAAGAAACGGGCGGTCTTACACGCTTTCCAACCCGCGTCCACACACTTCTTCGACCAACTCTGAAACGCCCTTCGGCTCGTATCAGTCTCGTCGTAGATACCGCTGAAATAGACGGGAACTTTGGAACGGGTTTTCCCACCCAAAATCCGATAGAGCGGACGGTCTAACGTTTTTCCCACGAGATCCCATAGTGCCATGTCGATGCCGCTCATCGCACGTAGTTCGGCGCCCATCAGTCCGTGAAAGGATGCGCTGCGATACATCCGATTCCAAATCTTCTCGATATCCTCCGGATTTTGGCCGAGCAGGTGACCGCGGGCAAATTCGTGGATCACGATCTCCGCGGGGTCAGCGCGGTGGTAGGTCTCCCCGACACCGACATAGCCCGCATCGGTGGTGATAAGGATCCAGCAGTAGCTTCTACATTCGGAACGGATGGTTTCCACCTTCGTAATCTTCATCTTTTCTCCTTTGGAGTAGAAGGCATAGTCTGTAATCGTAGGGGCGAGGTTTCCTCGCCCAACGGGTTGGGGGACCCAACCCCTACGGATTTTGTCTCCTCGCTCCCTCGTTTTCTCATTCTCTGGGGCTCTCAGCACTTCTGCGGTGTTTTGTCACGCATCACGATTTATACATATGTTGCCCCTCTGGGGCTTTAGAATATTTGGTCTGTCCTGTGTTCTATAAACATGTCGCCCCTCTGGGGCTAAATGCACCAATGAACTAATAAGCCAACCTCCTCAAACCCGATAGGCGAAGAGCTTCGCTTGGAACATCTGGATACGGATGGCGACGGTCTCACCGATACCGCTGATGTCCCGCTGCCCCTTCCAGGTTACAACGTGGTCGATTGCATCGCCGGTCAAAAGGTCGCACTCCGCAAAGCTGAAGCCGGGGACAGCATCCCCATCCGGGGTCATCAAGTGAGGCGTCTTGTCAAGGATCTCCACCTTTATCCAACCGCCGGGCTGGCACCGGTAGTTGAGCCGTAGTTCGTCGTGACAACGGTAGACCGTTGGAATCGTAAAACGCCCTTCTAACGCTGCGACCAGACCACAGAAGCGATGCGGCTGCCAACGCGCCCACCGGATTTGACGAGGGCGTAGCAGCGGAAACATCGCAGCCTCCTTGTCGCCGGTGACGTTATGGAGCGTCGAGTTACCTGTATAAGGCGATGCCCAATAGCCGTCCGGAAGTTCGACCAGTCCGCCGCGCCAGAAATGGGCAGAACACTCGTCACCGGCCCCCGGTGGTCCTACCTCAATAATCGGCTTCCGTTCCGGACGTGACCAGAACAATCCATCGCGACTGAAAGCAATCTGACCGTCCATATGATCGGCGATTTGATGATAGACCGGGATCAGCATCCCGTGCAGATCTGTGCGGCCGGGATACGGAAAATAGTTGGCACCGTAGAACGAGATATCCAGATCGTCCTGCGCGTCCGGCTCCAAAATAAGTTTCGGGGCGGGCCAAGTGCGAAAGTCATCGGTTCGGGTGAAGCCGATAGTGCGGCGGTGCGTGCTCTCCTCCAAGCGTCCTGTGCCGATGCCACCCATTACCTCCGTCGGGTAGCCCATGATCTGGAGGTAAGCGTAATAGTCCTTGTGGTGCGGATCGAAACGGGCTGCGATCGCTCCGTTGACCGGTCGGTTGCCGAGCGGCTGCTCCAACGGCGTCCACTGGAATCGGTCGGGAGAAGTCCACCCCAGCATCCATCCCCAGATGACTGCCTTTGGTCCTTTATAAGCTGCGCCTTCAGCGTTCTGGGCGGCAAGTCGATTGCCCGCCTCCTCACCGATTAGTGGTTCGTTCGTATCAGGATCGTACCACGCCATATTGCCGCCCATCGCTTTGTAACGTTCATTGGGCGGTGCCCCCGGATCCTCGAAAAATCCCGACGACCCGCGCGGCGGATTGGCGATGAGGTTGTTCTGTTTCGACCCCTGAAATTCCACCTGTCCCAATTCGGGACGAGTCCATTGATAGGCGTCGTCGCTGCGTGCATAGGCGGCGCCGTTGCCCCCCGACTCGTAGAGCATGTGATAGGCACCGTCATCCTGCCAGATGTAGAGCGGAGCGATACCGGGGCGTTCCCATACTTTCACGGCTTCGAGCAGCGGTTCAGATTTCAGGGCAGTTTCCACCTCGAATTGGATTCCAATGGGAGCGTCAAAGGGGGTGAATAGGTCTTCACGGTTCATGCCCCGATTACCACCGTAGATATCGACGGTATCCACCAACGGGCTCCACGCCCCTGTGTTACAAAGGATTCGTGGGGGTCTGACCTGTAAAGGGGTATGTTTTTCTGTAGGAGATTCATTAGAAGGAGTTGTCATGGATTTCCTTTTTATTGGTTCATTGGTATATTATAGTGGATCTTAGAATTAATGAGACACTCCAAACCGGTGCGGTTAGGAAACCGCACCTACCGGGTTGGGTTGAGTGCGGTGCGGTTGGAAACCGCCCCTACCGGGGGGCGTTAGAATTCACCATAGTTCATTGAAGTTCTGAACGCTTTACGCATTACGTATTACTCATCACGTATTACGAATTGTTCACATGTCGCCCCTCTGGGGCTTTGGGTGTTTGGTGTATCCCGTGTTCTATAAACATGCCGCCCCTCTGGGGCTAAATGCAGCAAGGTGCCAAAATTCAAGACGTGGTATCCGTCGTAGGAGCGAGGTTTCCTCGCCCGATGAGGTGAGCGACCCAATCCTTATGGATTCAATCTTTTCCCTGCCCATTTTCTTGTTTTCTCAGTCTCTGCGCCCTCTGGGGCTTTGGGTGTTTGGTGTATGCGGTTTTCTATAAACATGCCGCCCCTCTGGGGCTAAATGCAGCAATGCACCCCATCACGTTTCACGTCTCTCAAAAATCCGTCCAATCAAAGATATATGTCAACCGCTCACTCCGCCTATGCAGCAGGTTCTGATACACGGTCTGGGGATCGCGGGGCGAGATCTTCATTGCCAAGGGGGCAACCGACATCCGACCTGCAGCCAACCACTTCAACCCGGCGGCGAGATTCCCGTAAATGCTGTTCGTGCGAAACTCGGTCGGTTGATTCGGCAGTTCCCACTCCCACCCGCTTCGGACGACCGCATATTTGTGGAAAATCGCGTGCAGGATGGTATGGGCATACATCTCCGTATACCGACGCCACGGCGTCGCGATCAGCACCACTTCGCCCTTCTTTCGGATGACGTTACAGCCGTCCAACACCGCCTGCTCGTGACCTGAACAATCGACAACCAACCCCACCGTACCCGCAATATCGGGCGCGTCCACCGGGACAGCGGACAGGACACTCTTGAGTCCACATTCGATAGCGACCTTGCGCCGAGATTCAATCGGCTCACAGGCGAACACCTCATAGCCAGCGTTCGTGAAATTTTGTGCGGCGAGATTCCCGACGATACCTAAGCCGGTGACGACAACCCTCTCCGGGGGTCGAGCGGTCGTTGTAGTCAACGTCGTCAAGCTTACGTTCATCAATCGGGCGAAAACACCTGTCTCCGGTGCGAGCCCTTCGGGCAGCGGCAAGGCAGCATCCCGCTTAACGCGCTGATAGGATCTGTGATTCCCCATACAGAAGACGTGATCCCCCACCTTGATGTCGTTGACACCCTCTCCGACAGATTCGACCTCAAAGACCCCCGCATAGCCGGAGCCACGTGGGTGACCGCCCTCCGAAGTGTATGATCCCGTTGACTCCGTTCCGGCACTTATCAACGTGACGAGGCTTCTACCGGCAATTTCGTCTGGGGCAAGTGGTGTCGAGTCCCGCTCAACGACCCGTAGTTCCGCCTGTTCCCGTGCGACAAACTGAACCGCATAATCTTTCTCTGATGCCATCTTTTCCTCTCTTCTTCAGGTGGTTGGATGTTTCGTGCTAGTGGAGCGTTAGGCTTTGGTTAGCCCATGTTCCATACACATGTCGCCTCTCTCCGATAAGATCGGGATTCAAAGCAACTGGGGCTAAATGTGGTACAATTGGGGGCGCGGTCACCTCGTCCAGCGGGTTGGGGACCCCAACCCCTACGCATACAATTTCGCTTGCTCACCTTCCAATTTTCACGCCTCCCGTATTCCGGTTTACATGTCGCCCCTCTGGGGCTTTGGTTATTTGGTGTATGCGGTTTTCTATAAACATGCCGCCCCTCTGGGGCTAAATGCAGCAGTGCACCGCTTACCATTTGCGCATTGTATCCACATGCCGCCCCGCTGGGGCTAATGAATTATAATGCGTAACGAGTAATGCGTAATAAGAACCGTTTCGATCCCTTGCGTATTACGCATTACGTATTATTCCTCACGTTTCATTTCCCTTGAAACTGCGGCTTTCGTTTCTCCATGAACGCCTGCCTGCCCTCCTTATAGTCCTCACTGGCGAAACAGGCATCCACTAGACGCTTACAAAGTTCCAGATCTCGATCGTCCGGATCCTTGCAGACCTCCGCGATAATCTGTTTGCAGGCTTTGATGGTCAGGGGCGCATTGCCCGCGATGGTTTCCGTGTATTCGTCCACGAAGGCGTCTATTTCGTCCTTAGAGAGCACCCTGTTGATGAGGCCCATATCGTAGGCTTCCGCCGCATCAAATTGCCTGGCAGTGAACAGGATCTCTTTGGCGCGGATGGGACCGACAAGGGCAACTAACGGCTTCAACCCACCGTAGCCGTAGCCAAGACCTAACTTGGCTGCGGGGATACCAAATTTTGAATCGTCGGTGGCGAGACGCAGGTCACAGCAGAGAGCGATTCCCAATCCTCCACCGATACAATACCCCACAATTTTCGCGATGGTTGGCTTAGAGATATTCGTCAGCTGTTCATGAGCAAGCCCCGCCGCCACGTTGTATTCCTCAATCGTGTCCGTTGATGCGCGCTGCTTCTCGAATTGCGATATATCCGCGCCGGCAGAAAATGCCCTGCCACCCTCGCCCGAAACGACCACGGCGCGAACTGTATCATCTGCTTCAAAGTCCGCCATAACTTTCGCGATGCCCTGCCACATCTCGTAGGAGATGGCGTTATGCTTTTCGGGACGGTTGAAACCGAGATAGCCGACGCCGTTCCGCTTTTCGGCGATGATCAGGTTTGTAGTGCTGCTTGCCACGGGGGTCATACGATGCTCTCCTTTCGCATTGTCTCAATTTCGTCGTCCGAGAATCCAAATTCCCTCAAGAGCTCATCGGTATGTTCGCCCAATTCGGGGGCCGGACGATACGGCATCTTTGGCGTGCCGCTCATGTTTGTCGCGTGACGCAGCACATCCAACCTGCCAAGCACGGGGTGATCCACGGGGCGCGACATTTCGAGGTGCTCTATATGCGGATCTGACCACATCTCATCCATCTTGTAAATGGGTCCGCACGGCACACCCGCGTCGTTGAGTACCTCGATCCATTCGGTGCTGCTTCGGGTTGAGAAGTGTTCTTGCAATTCCGCGTTCAACGCAGCCCGATTCCGTGACCGTGCCCCGTCGTTCGCATAGTCGGGATTTTCCCGAAGTTCGTCCGCGTCTAGGACATCACAGAGTCGATCCCACATCGTCCCACCGCTCGCTGCGATATTGATGTAGCCGTCGGTCGTCTGAAACACGCCGGTCGGGATGCTAGTCGGATGATCGTTGCCCGCCTGCCCCGGCACCTCGTTATCGATGCTCCAACGTGCCGCTTGGAAATCGAGCATCGCAATCTGTGCTTCGAGCAGCGATGAGTGTACCCACTGACCTTCACCTGTCTCCTCGCGCTGCAGCAACGCGATCAGCACCCCGATGGCGGTGTACATGCCGGAGGCGAGGTCTGCGATCGGCACCCCGACACGCAGGGGACCTTGATCCGGAAATCCAGTAATCCACATCAAACCGCCCATCCCCTGTGCGATCTGATCGAAGCCGGGGCGTCCGCCGTAGGGACCGTCCTGTCCGAACCCGGAGATACTGGCGTAGACAATGCGCGGGTTCTCGGTTCGACACGCCTCGTAATTGATTTTCAGGCGGTCCTTGACGCTGGGGCGATAATTCTCCACCACGACATCTGCCTGTTTCACCATGCGCATGAATGCCGCGTGACCGATCTCGGACTTGAGGTTCAGTGTCATGCTCCGTTTGTTTCGCTGGAGATTCTGGAAGTCTGAGTCGTGGCGGGAACCGAGGGCATCCCCCTCCTTACCGGGGGTTGGCGGCAGCTCAATCTTTATGACGTTCGCGCCCCAATCGGCAAGCTGGCGGACAGCGGTCGGTCCCGCACGGACACGGGTTAAATCGAGAATGGTAAAACGGTGGAGGGGTGGTTTATGGTCAGTCATTAGTTGATGACAACTCCTTTTCTATTAATTCTCTTCGGGTTAATATATTCAAAGGATAGGCTGAACGGAGGATCGATTAAGTGTAGCGCAGATCCGCATAAAACACAAGATGAAATAAGAAAATGCCGTGCTAAGGATGGTAATTGTCAAGTCCCCCTGATAAGGGGGATTTAGGGGGTTTCCTCGCAGAGATGCGTTTATGCAAATTCTATAAACATGCCGCCCCTCTGGGGCTAAATGCAGCAATGTACCAAAATTCAAGGTGGGACATCCATCGTAGGGGCGGGGTTTCCCCGCCCAACGGGTTGGGTGACCCAACTCCTACGGATTCAACCTCGCTTTACCACCTTCCTATTTTCCCGTATCCCGGTGGGACATGTCGCCCCTCTGAGGCTTTGGGATATTTGGTGTATGCCGCGTGCTATAAACATGCCGCCCCTCTGGGGCTAAATACCCGACTTCCCGTTCTCTCGTTTTCCTGCCTTACGTTTCACGCATCACGTTTCAATCAAAACAACTCATACTTCAACAACCGGCACTCAATCGGTCCATTATACAGTGTAAACCGTTTCGCTGTCCGCAGCCCAATTGATTTCGCCAACTTCAGATTGCCCGTGAACAGATACGCCGTATAACCTGCACAGCGCTGTTTCAGCACATCCCCCAAACCGCTGTACAACGATTGCAGTTCCTCTACCTCGCCTGTCCGCTCGCCGTAAGGCAGATTGCAAACGATAACCCCTCGATGCCCACGCGGACTTAACTTCAGCGCGTCCCCTCTCATGAAACGGAGGTGTTTCTCCAGTCCCGCTAGCTTCGCATTCTCCGACGCAAGTTGAACCGCTGGTCTCGAAATATCGTATCCAAGGAGCCGTCCAGGAATCTTCTCACGAATCCCGTCTCGCGCCTCGTCCGTCAAACGCGCCCACAGCCTCCGATCAAAGTTCCGCCACCGCTGAAAACCGAACCCCGCTCGTCCCGAATCCGCGTCTCCAGAACGCAGAAGACCCGGCGCATAGTTCATCGCCTTGAGCGCAGCTTCAATGACGATGGTGCCGGAACCGCACATCGGATCGATGAACATCCCCTCGTTGTCCCACGCCACCAACTCCACAATCGCTGCGGCCAACGTCTCGCGCAACGGCGCATCCGTCGCTTGACGCCGATACCCGCGCCGGTGTAACCGATCGCCGGAGGCATCGAGGTTGAGGACGCAGTGGTCTTTCGCTATATGGGCGTTAATCTGCAGCATAGGGCGATGCCGATCCACGTTGGGACGGCGACCCGTGCTATCCCGAAATTGGTCGACAACCGCGTCCTTAACCTTCAGCGCGGCGTAGTGGGAATGCGAAATCTGCGAATCGCGGCAGTTACAATCGACAGCGAATGTGGTATCAACCGTCATCCAATCGCGCCACCGGATGTTACGGACATTCTCGTAGAGGACTTCCGGTGTCGGACAGGCGAACTCCGCTATCGGCATCAAAACCCGGTTCGCGGTGCGGAGCCAAAGGTTCGCCCGATAAAGCGTCTCCAGTCCGCCCTCGAAATGCACACCCCCGATAGTAGGTCGAATATTCTGGGCACTGATCGCTGCCAATTCCTGTACGACGAGTGGCTCGGTGCCCTTTGCCGCCGTCGCAAAAAACCGTGTATTTTCCATCTATTAATTATCCCTCTAAAAACGATTATAAAAGGTTACCTTGTGATTGTCTTCCGCCCCAGCGGGGCGGTATCGTTCCTCTATAGACATATTGCTCCTCTGGAGCGAGTGCAGTTTCTGTTGTCCCGCTGAGGCTAAATGTACCAATGCACTATTCCAAATGCCGCAGCAGATCCCGCTGCGTCAATGGCCGATCAAGGCGCATCAGATAGATCTGAAATGTATCGCTGCGATCCGATATAAACGCTAACAGCCTTGAATCGGGCGAAAACGCTGGCTGCATTGATGCACCGATCCCATTTGTCAACCGCCGTTCATTCGATCCGTCCGCATCCATCAGATAGATCTCAATATCCCCCTCCCGTGCCGAGACGAAGGCGATCGTCCTCCCGTCCGCCGAAATCACCGGGCTATAGCAATCGTGCGGGTTCGGGTTCAGATGCCTTTCGTCGCTGCTGTCGATGTTGATGCTATAGATCTGATGCCGTTCCGCTTGCCCCTCTGCTAGGTCATCGGTCCGTGCCGAGACAAACGCAATCCGTTTCCCGTCGGGGAAGAATATCGGGCTGCCGTCGTCCACCTCATTATGCGTAATCTGCTGAGACGGGATCGTCTCCGGATCAATCGCACCCAGATCCACGCCACTTAAATCGAGGATATACAGCTCCAGATTGCCAGCACTGTTCGATTCATAAGCGACGCGCTGCCGATCCGGCGATATCCCCAACGAGCGGACACCGAACCCGACGGGCATTATCTCTTGTGTCACCTTACTATTAATGTGCGTGGTATAGAAACCCGCATAGATCGGTGTCGATCCGCTGCTCTGCAGCAAAATCTTCACCTGACGCGAGGTCTGCGGCTCACGGCTGTAGATAACGTAGTTCGGATTACTCAAAAACGCAGGCTCTCCCTCATCGAGATCGGTCGTGAACGTTACCCGCTTCCGCACACGCCTGTCGTCTATATCCATAATGAAAATCTCACCGTTATCCAACCGATACGACGCGAACACAAGTTGCGAACCGTCCTGCGAAAATCGCGGTGAGTAGTTGTCCTTCTTGCCACTGGTCAACTGCTCCACCTGATACGCATCGGTGACAAGCCCCGCCACCTGCTGTAGAACGGCATTGTCTGATGTAGATTGGACAATCGCCCGCAGCTCACGGTATCCGGATTCCCGAAGTCCCTGTTTCAGATACACTTTTGCCAACGCGAGCCGCACAATCGCTTTGTCTTCAGGATGGGCGACATACAGGTTAATCGCTGTCCTGTAATGACGGACCGCTTCGTCATAGTTGCCCAACCCCTCATGCGCCTGCCCTAGCAGAAACCGCGCCTTCGGGTTCCGATCTTCTACCGCTATAATCTTCTCCAACAGGTTAATCGCCTCCGGATGCATCCCCGATTGGATCAACGCCTCGCTCTGCCGGAGCGGTTCGTCCTTGCCGCTGCAACCGACCATGCAACCGAGCAGCACAACTAGCAGCGCGAAACGTGATATGTTTAACGTGAAATCATATTCCATCCTTTTTCCCCCATATAAATAACCCGAGTTGCCCCGCATCCCAATCCCTCGTAGACGCTGTGTCGGGGCAGGATGCCCCTCCTACAAATTGTGTTAGGGAAGATTCGCCTCAACAAGGCAGATCAGCGAATATCATTCGTAGGGAACGGAGATCTCCGTTCCATTTTATTCTTATGCCCTAGCAATACAAATGAATTCGTATAATCCGTGATTCAGCCAAAGAGCACCTGTCGCCCCTCTGGGGCTTTGGTTACTAGGACATGCCGCCCGTCTATAAACATGTCGCCCCGCTGGGGCTATGTTGGTTTGTTGACTGTCGTTGCCGTTTTCAATCCTGTGCATCCTTGAGTCTCCAATGAAGCATCGGGACTAAGAAGCTTAAGTGGATGGGAGCCTGAATTTTTTAGCCCCAGCGGGGCGTCATGTTTATAGCAGCATCAAATCCCTACATGCCCAAGCCCCAGCGGGGCGACATGTGTATCATGCCTCGGCGTCATCGTCCGGATCAAACACATATTTGGGATTATAGGGGACATCAAAACGTTTTAGAAACGCAAGATATTCTTCCCTGAACGTCTGGCGCGAATGATGTTCCTCTTGATTGATAATGTAACGGGCCACCGCATTCAATTGAGAATGTGCATAAGAAAAAGCAGCAAACCCCGTCTGCCATTCAAATCTTCCCGTCACCCACCTATTTTTATTAATCAATTTTGATGAATTCGCCTTAATATCTCGGACCATATCCGAGAGCGCAATCTCCGGCGTCATACCAATCAGAATGTGAATATGGTCCGGCATAGAATTGATTTGTATGACTTTTTGGTTTTTGCCGGTGATGATACCGGTGATGTATTTATGGAGCTCGGTTTTGTGTTGTTTTGGAATAAGGGATTGCCTCCCTTTGACAGCGAAAACAATGTGTATGTAGAGTTGGGTATAGGTGTCAGCCATGATGTTTTTCCTTTGGGTAATTTTTCACATGTCGCCCCTCTGGGGCTTTAAGACGTTTAGGCATCTCGTATTCTATAAACATGTCGCCCCTCTGGGGCTTTGATGTATTTGGTTATCCGCATTGCTATAAACATGTCGCCCCTCTGGGGCTTTGGTTACTAGGGCATGTCGCTCGTCTATAAACATGTCGCCCCTCTGGGGCTTTGGTTACTAGGGCATGCCTCCCGTCTATACACATGTCGCCCCTCTGGGGCTTTGGTTACTAGGACATGCCGCCCGTCTATAAACATATCGCCCCTCTGGGGCTAAATGCGCCCCTAATCCTTTACGTATTACGCATTAGATGCGGATCATTGTATCAAAAAACCGTTGATAAATCAACAATGCCGTGATAATATTGGCAATAAACCAATGAACCGATCAATTCGCCGCCTCCTTCTACTATTAATAATCTGCCTCTCAATACCGTCCGGAGCAGCAGCACAATATACGATAACCAAAATCTCAGACGACGGACAGACGGGCCGCCGCGGCCAGCCGCTGGAGCCGTTTGTCGTCGAAGTCCGCCAGAACGGAGCACTCGCAGCAGGTGTGCTTGTAACCTTCATTCCTGACAACGATGACATTCCATGGAGCTTGAGCGATCCATTCCCCCATACAAATGACGACGGACGCACACAGGCGACGCTAACGCTTTGGGGGGCCGGCACAATGACGGTTACCGCGTCAGTGACCGGTGACAGTGTAACCTTTACAGCGACAGCGATCGCGCCGACGAGAACAACATCAACGCCACCGCCACCGCCACCGGAGCCGGATCCGACAGTATTCTTCAGAGTTTTAGGCGATAATCAGAGCGGGGTGGTCGATGAGCCGTTAGCGAAGCCGTTTGTCGTGGGGACTCGGGATCGGGGCGGCGATCCGTTGGAAGGATTGCGTGTAGTCTTTGGGGTCCTCACAGGCGGAGGTTCATTGAGTGCTAAAATCGCGTGGACTGATGTGAACGGACGTGCAGAGAGTAGGCTAACCCTCGGACCCGAGCCCGGCACGAACATCGTCCAAGTCAGTGCCCACGGAACTCCCCGAGTGATAATCTTTAGGGCAGAAGGGACCCTCCCGCCGGTGCCAACCACCCTATCAATAATCTCAGGCGATAATCAGACCGGTTTGACCGGTGAAGCGTTGGCGAACCCGTTTGTCGTAGAAGTCCGTGATGAGAACGGCAATCCGTTGGAAGGGGTGATTGTAGCCTTTGTTGTAGGTGCAGGTGGAAGTTCACTGAGTGATACAAACGTAGAGACTGATGCCAACGGCTTGGCGCAAAGTATCCTTGCCCTCGGCAGCGACCCCGGCACCAACACCGTCGAAGTCAGCGTCGAAGGGATCGTCAAAACGGAGATCTTTAATGTAGAAGGGACACTTCCACCCCCAATCCCAACGACCCTATCAATCGTCTCCGATGACAACCAGACCGGCTTGACCGGCGAAACGTTGGCGGACCCCTTTGTCGTCCAAGTCCACGATCAGTACGGCGACCCGATGGCAGGCGTGATGGTAACCTTTACCCTCCTCACAGGTGATGGTGCGTTGAGTACCGAGACCCCAACGACCGACGCAAACGGTCAAGCGGAAACGACCCTGACCCTCGGAAACGAACCCGGCGAATATACCCTTGAGGTCAGCGTCGAAGGGATCACCGAAACCGTAACCTTCAACGTCGTCGCCGAACTCCTCCAATTTGATCTCTCCCTATCAGCAGGTCTCAGCCTGATCCACATCCCCCTGAAAGTGCGAGCCATCAACGGAATGCCGGCGGGGATTGAATCGGTTTCCGATCTCTACGACGCACTCGGCGGAGCCGATACCGTCAACTACCTCATCACCTACGACTCTCAAGTTCAAGAATGGCGCAGCTACTTCGGTCCCGCGGACAGAGGTATGCCCGCTGATAGACGGTTGACCGATGACACAGGGATTCTCGCCGGTATGCTTGCCCCGATCTCCGTTCATCTCGCCGGCGACGCGCTCGGCGAAAACGGGATGGGTGCTATCACTCTAACCCCCGGTCTCAACCTTGTGGGGCTGCCATTGCGAGACCCAAGGCTAACCCGCGTCAGCGACCTGTTCACGCTCCCAGGGATTGCGGACAGCGTCTCCGTGATTATTGTTTCGGACAACGGAACGTTCAAAGCTGTCGGACGCGCAGGCGATGTAGGCGATATCCCCATCGCCGGGGGAGGTGCCTTCATCCTCATCGCCGAGCAGCCAGCTACGGTCCCCATCTCCGGTGTTCCGTGGACCAACGTCCGCTAAAGTAGTAGGTACACTCCGTGTGCCGTAACCCACCATTTGTGGGAGGGGCATCCTGCCCCGATAGCATATCCATCTCTGTGGGAGGGGCATCCTGCCCCGATGCTCTAATCCGCGATTCAGCTAATATGTACATGTCGCCCCTCTGGGGCTTTGGTTGGTCGGGTATGCCGCCCTGCTATAAACATACCGCCCCGCTGGGGCTAAAGGCAGACGCTAGGACCTGTCGCCGTTCTATAAACATATCGCCCCTCTGGGGCTAAATACAGTCGTAGTAGGCGGAGATTCACATCTCGACGGAAGATCGTCGATTATGGAAAATCGCCCTACATAAAGCCTGTGTCGTTGCGTTAAATATTCTTTCCGTCTTTAATCCTGTAAATCCTTGAATCCTGCGAATCCTGATTCAGATAAAGGGCACATGTCGCCCCTCTGGGGCTTTAGGATATTTGCACCTGCCGTCCTGCTATACACCTGTCGCCCCGCTGGGGCTAAAGGCAGACGCCTCCTCGCCCCCTCGCTTCCCACATTGCACTCCGCTGGAGTGCTGTTGTTGGGCCAATCGCGCTTCTATAGACATACCGCTCCTCTGGAGCGACAAGCAACCTCGTCTTCCCGTTTTCTCGTCTTCTCCCCTTCTCCCTCTCCCCTCCCCGCCTCCCCGCTTCCCCGCTCCCTCGCCTCCTCGCTCCCTTTCCCTCCTTCTTCCTTTCTCGCTTCGCGGGACCCAATAAATCGGGATTTTCAACTTGCCGGAACTACAAAGCCCCAGCGGGGTGATAGGTGTATAGAACATCGGTAAACCAATTCCCCCAAGCCCCAGTTGCTCTGCATCTCCCGATAAATCGGGATTCTCGGAACGGAACCGATTCATCGGGGTCGGGCACAGCGAAATCCCGATCTCATCAGGAACATATTAGATCGAAGGCTCTCGGAACGGAGATTGACTCAATGTCTCAAATATCAAGAAAACCTATCAACAACCAACTCATCGGTCTCATTTTTCTACTGCTCATCGGCCTCTCTATGCCGTTAGAGGCAGCAGCACAACAGTACCGACTGAAAAGAATCTCAGGCAATGGTCAGATTGGCACGCCCGGTCAAACACTCAAGCCGTTTGTCGTCGAAGTCCGAGATCAGAAGGGGGACCCAGTGGCAGGGGTTTTTGTGACCTTTATCCACGATGATGGCTCGCTGAGCACCATCTTCGATGTGACAGGCACAGATGGGCGAGCGGAAAGCACCTTGACCCTCGGCAGCAGCACCGGCACAACGACGATCACTGTGCAGGTGGGGGTTGCCAGTACAACCTTTGAAGCCAAAACTGTCCTTCCACCGAGGACTCTCGTGAAGATCTCAGGCGATAATCAGACCGGTTCCGCCGGGGTTTCATTGCCGCAACCGTTTGTCGTTGAAGTCCGCGATACGAACGGCGATCCGGTGGAAGGGGTTACTGTGACCTTTACCGTCACTGGGGGCGGCGGTTCGCTCAATCCTGAAGTGACGCGAACGAACGCAAGCGGGCGGGCATGGACTCGCTTGACGCCCGGAGATAACGCCGGCACAAACACTGTCACGGCTAAAGTCTCAGGTATACCCCAAGAGGTGGTTTTCAGTGCAGAAGCGACCCTCGCGCCGCCACCGCCGATGCTAGTGAAAGTCTCAGGGGACGGCCAGACCGGCACACCCGGTCAAACCCTAGAGCCGTTTGTCGTTGAGGTGCGAGATCAGAACGCCCAGCCAGTGTCAGGGCTTTTTGTCACTTTTATTCATAATAGTGGTTCGCTGAGCACGGTCTTAGACGTGACAGGTTCAGACGGGCGAGCAGAAACCACTTTGACCCTTGGTAACGACACCGGCACGACGACAGTCACAGTCCATGCGGGTCGTGCCAGTGTGACCTTTGAGGTAACGGTTGCACTCCCACCGACCGGGCTCGTGAAGATCTCAGGCGACAATCAAGATGGTCACACCGGTGCTACATTGGCGTATCCGCTTGTCGTGGAAGTCCGCGATGCGAACGGCAATCCGTTGAGAAGGGTTACTGTGACCTTTACCGTCACTGCGGGCGGCGGCTCGCTCAATCCTGAAACAACGCAGACGAACGCACGCGGACGGGCATCAACTCGGTTGACGCTCGGAGACAATCCCGGCACGAACAGTGTCAGAGTCAGCGTTGACGGTCTTTCCCAGACAAGGGTTTTCAGTGCGGAAGCGACCCTCCCACCGCCACCGCCGGTGTTATCAATAATCTCAGGCGATGGTCAGATTGGCGTACCCGGTCAAACGCTGGAGCCGTTTGTCGTCGAAGTACGGCATCAGAACGGGGACCCTATGGTAGGGGTGTTCGTGGTTTTTCTTCACGAGGACGGTTTACTGAGCAATGTCTTAGCCGCGACAGGTGCAGACGGACGAGCAGAAACCACCTTGACCCTTGGCAGCGACGCCGGTACAACGACCGTCACTGCGGAGGTGCGGCAGGTCAGTGTGACTTTTGAAGCGACAGTTATCCTCCCACCGGCGAAAATCGTGATTATCTCAGGCGATAATCAGACCGGTCCCGCAGGCGGCTCATTGGGGCGACCGTTTGTCGTTGAAGTCCGCGATGAGAACCGTACCCCATTGGGTGGGATTCCTGTCACCTTTGCTGTCACCGGGGGTGGTGGCTCGCTCAATCTTGAAATGACACGGACTAACCCAAACGGACGGGCATGGAGTCTGCTAACGCTCGGAAATAGTCCCGGTACAAACACCGTCACGGTCAGCGTCGCAGGGCTCGCCGAAACCGTGACCTTCCACGCGGTCGGTGAGCTGCTCGAATTTGACCTCTCCTTACTGGGAGGGATCAACCTGATCCACGTCCCTCTGAAGGTAATAACTGTTAATGGCGTGGCGGCGCAGATCCAATCAGTTTCTGACCTCTACGACGCACTCGGCGGTGCGGGGATCGTCAACTATCTCATCACCTACGACTCTCAAGCGCGACAGTGGCGCAGCTATTTCGGTCCCGCGGACAGAGGCATGCCCGCTGATAGACGGTTGACCGATGACACAGGGATTCTCGCCGGTATGCTTGCCCCGACCTCGGTGCATCTCACTGGCACCCCGCTTGGCGCAAACGGCAGCAGCACCATCACCTTAACCCCCGGTCTCAACCTCGTGGGGCTGCCCTTGAGAGACCCAAGGCTAACCCGCGTCAGCGACCTGTTCACGCTCCAAGGGATCGGCGGCAACAGCCTTGTGGTCATCCTCATAGATAACGGAGAGTTCAAACTGGTCGGCAGAGCGGGCGATCCCGGAGATATCCCTATCACCGGGGGAGGTGCCTTTATCATGAACGCTCGCGACGCTGCAACAATCCCCATCTCTGGTGCTCCGTGGACCAACGTCCGCTAAAGTAGTAGGCACGCGCCGTCGTGCCGTCCACGTGCACCCGCACGCCAAAATTCAAGGCACGGCATCAATCGTAGGGGCGGGTTCCCCCGCCCGATGGGTTGGGGGACCCAACCCCTACGGATTTAATCGTGGGTCTAGAAAATTCCCCATTTTCCCCGCGAAATGCAGGATAATTCGTGATGCGTAAGAAAAACCGTTTCGATCCCTTACGCATCACGTATTACTTATCACGTTTCACGCTAACACATATCGCCCCTTTGGGGCTAAAGGCAGGATCGAATTGCCTGTGACCGATATGTCCGCAGTCGTAGGGGCGGGGTTCCCTCGCCCGATGGGTTGGGGGACCCAACCCCTACATTGTCTCATCATTGTGGGAGGGGCATCCCCGGTCACGGGATCCTCTCGGACTTGCCCCGATGCTCTAATCCGCGGTTCAGCCTATATGTACATACCGCCCCTCTGGGGCTCAATCCCTCCTCCTCCCCTCGTTTCCTCGCTTCCTCCCCTGCCTGCTTCCCCGCCCCGTTGCGTCCTTGCGTTAAATATTCCTCCCTTTCCTCCAGCCCCCACATTGCACTCCGCTGGAGTGCTGTTGTTGGACCAATCGTCCTTCTATAGACATTACGCTCCGCTGGAGCGCAAAGCAATCCCGCTTCCTCGCTCCCTCATCTTTCCTCCGCTGGGGCTAAATCCCTCTCGTTTTCTCGTCTTCTCGCTCCCTCGCTTCCCCGTTTCCTCGTTTTCTCGCTTTCTCGCCTTCAATCCCCGATGAAGCATCGGGATTAAGAAACCTGCGAATCCTGATTCAGACAGCAAATGCCTTGCGAAACCAACCAAACCGTGATACCATATTCAGACCAATCCTCTCAAAGGAGCCGATCCACCATGAAAGTCATAATAATCCTATTTCTACTCCTCTTGGCAGCCCCCGCGTTTGGCGAACTGACCAAAGAAGATCTGCGCACCATCATTAAAGAAGAGGTACGCCCTATTATCAAAGAAGAAATCACCGCGTCCGAAAAACGCACAAGGGAATATATCGATCTCAAAATTGATGCGACAAATGCCAGAATTGATGCGTTGAATAAAAGTTTTGATCGTGCATGGGTCTTGATACTCGTGCTGATTGGACTGATAACAGCCGCCATTGCAATCCCTCAAATCATTATCGCGCACAAAGAAAGTGGGCGGAAAGAGATGCAGACTCAAATTGACCAGCTCCGCAAAGAGCTCGAAGCGATGCAGCAATGAGCCTCCCGTATCACGGTTTATACACATATCGCCCCTTCGGGGCTAAATGCGGCATAATTTGCGGTGCGTCATCAATCGTAGGGGCGAGGTCACCTCGCCCGCAGGGTTGCTCTCCCTGTAGGTTCAGTAAGCCCCCCTGACAAGGGGGATTTAGGGGGTTGGTCCCTGTAGGTGGAGATTCACATCTGGACAGCAGATCGTCGATTTTGGAAAATCGACCTACATAAAGCCTGCGTCCTTGCGTTAAATATTCCTCCCTTTCCTCCAGCCCCACATTGCACTCCGCTGGAGTGCTGTTGTTGGACCAATCGTCCTTCTATAGACATTACGCTCCGCTGGAGCGCAAAGCAATCCCGCTTCCTCGCTCCCTCATCTTTCCTCCGCTGGGGCTAAATACCTCTCCCTTCCTCGCCCCTTCCCCCTTCGCTTCCCCGTCTTCCCGCCTTCAATCCCCGATGAAGCATCGGGATTAAGAAACCTGAGCATCCTGATTCAGACAACAAATGCCTTGCGAAACCCACCACACCGTGATACCATATACCATCATTCTCCAAAGGAGCCGGTCAACCATGAGAGTCATAGCAATCCTACTTCTTGCTCTCTCCAAAAGGAGACCTCCAATGAAAACTGTTATTGTCCTTTCAATACTCTTTTGGGCGATCGCGTTGCCAGCTCTCGGTGAGTTAACAGATGCAGATCTTGACAAGATTCGCTTGATTGTTAAGGAGGAAGTCAAGCAGGAAATCACCCCAGTCAGGCAGGAGATTGCCGGAGTCAAGCAGGAACTGAAAACGGAGATCGCCGGAGTCAAGCAGGAACTGAAAACGGAGATCGCCGGAGTCAAGCAGGAACTGAAAGCAGAGATTACCGGCTCCGAGAAAAGGGTAAAAGACTATATCGACGCCAAAATAGAAGGTGTCGACAAACGTTTCGCAACATACAACTGGGTGATTTACATCCTAATGCCTCTTATTGTTGCTGCGATAGGTATCCCCACAGCCATCATTGCGTGGCGGATTGGCAAGGATCACTCACTCGAAAGGCAAGTTGAAACGCTCACACAGGAAATCGAAACGCTGAAGCAACAGCGATCCGTGTGATTCGCAGAATCGGTTTTAATGGGTGATTCAGCTGGCATAAGAACGCGCAATGAATTGCGCTACTACAAACGGAGATTGTCGATTATGGAAAATCGACCTACAAGCTGTGGGAGGGGCATCCCCGGTCACGGGATCCTCTCGGACTTGCCCCGATGGTCTCATCTGCGATTCAGACACCAAATGCCTTGCGAAACTGACCAAACCGTGATACCATATACCATCATTCCTCCAAAGGAGTCAGTCAACCATGAAAACCGTAGCAATCCTATCCCTATTCCTCTTGGCATCACCCGTGTTCGGTGAGCTGACGAAGGAAGATATGCGCACCATCATGAGAGAAGAAATCACTGCGTCCGAAAAACGCACAAGGGAACATATCGACCTCAAAATTGAGACGGTAAATGCCAAAATTGATGCGACAAATGCCAGAATTGACGACGTAGAGAAAAGCCTAAATGCCAGAATTGATAATGTGGAAAAAAGCATTGACACATTGGATGAAAACCTAACTGAAAGAATAAGGGATATATGGCTCTTGGTGCTCGCGCTCATTGGACTAATCGCAGCCGCCATTGCAATCCCTCAACTCATCATTGCTTATAGGGAAAAAGCTTATAGGGAAAAAGGTCAGAAGCAGATGCAAAGCCAAATCGACCAACTCCGGAAAGAGCTCGAAGCGATGCAAAGCACCCCATCATAATCCCACTCCACTTGCCCCTTATGCATCACGTTTCACGCTAACACCTGTTGCTGCACAGGTTAGGCAACCTGCGTCCACGATTAGAATTCACTCCGCTGGGGCTGTGTTGGGTTTCGCTGTGGCTCAACCCAACCTACGGGTCCTCTCGCTGCGGTGTGTCCGCCCTGTAGGTCGAGATTCACATCTCGACAGAAGATCGTCGATTATGGAAAATCGACCTACAAGAATCTCCTAATCCGTTTGGCTCATGTAAAAAGAAAGTGCAAAACGCGAATCGAAATCGTAGCCCGCAGTCCGTAAGGGTTGGGCAACCCAGCCCCTACGTTGTCCCATCATCTGTGGGAGGGGCATCCCCGGTCACGGGATCCTCTCGGACTTGCCCCGATGCTCTAGTCCGTGATTCAACCAATATGCACATGGTGCTCCTCCCCGATAAATCCCCGATGAATCGGGACTCCGACAAGCCGAGAGCAGGCAGGCGGGATTCAAAGCAACTGGAGCGACAAGCAATCCCGTCTCCCCGGTGTTTTCATCACGTTTCACGTTCAAAATTGGCTTGCGAAACCCACCAAACCGTGATACCATATCAGACCATCTTCCCAAAAGAGGCAATCAATCATGAAAACCGTAACAATCCTATTCCTTTTCCTCTTGGTTTCGCCCGCGTTTGGCGAGTTGACCAAAGAAGACCTACGCACCATCCTCAAAGAAGAGGTGCGTCCTATTGTCAAAGAAGAGATCGCCGCGTCCGAAAAGCGCACAAGGGAACATATTGACCTCAAAATCGAGACGGTGAACGCTAGAATTGATGGGTTGGATAAAAGCCTAAACGCCCGAATTGATGCCGTAGATCAGAAACTGACTGCCCGAATTGATGCCGTAGATCAGAAATTGACTGCTAGGATTGATGCCTTAGAGGGAAACGTTAGCCGCATCTGGCTTGCAATACTCGCATTGATAGCAGCCGCTGTCGCGCTCCCACAACTCATTATCGTTTACTCGGAAAGGAAGCGAGAAAAAGAGATTCACCTCCTCCTCCAACAACTCCGCGAAAAAGACGAGACCACACCCTCCCCATCATAATTGTAACTGCACCCCCAACGGGTTGGGGGACCCAACCGCTACGAAGTCCCATCCTTTGTAGGAGGGGCATCCCCGGTCACGGGATCCTCTCGGACTTGCCCCGATAGTGTTCTAATCTGTGATTCAGACAATATGTACATGGTGCTCCTCCCCGATAAGATCGGGATTCAAAGCAACTGGAGCACAGGCATCAAGACCTATCGCCCGGCTATAGACATACCGCTCCTCTGGAGCGACAAGTCTCCCCGGTGTTTTCATCACGTATCACGCATTACGTATCACGGTTTATACACCTGCCCCCCCTCTGGGGCTAAATCCCTCCCGTCTTCTCGTTTTCCCGTTTTCCCGTCTTCCCGCGCAGGGTTACGGCACATTGCTCTGAATCCCGATTTATCGGGGCGGAGTGTGCCTACTACTTTAAAAAATTAGGACTTACAACATGGTCAGAAAATAGGTTATAATAACGCAAGTTGCTAGAGCGTATTGACATTTATGTGGAAACTTGCTCATAAATCGATGCGAATAGGGCAGGGGAGCAAACCTTAATCAATGCGAATATGGCAGGTCAACAGACCTTTCACAGGCAACCGCTTTAGCATAGCACGCTTATGTAAAACCGGTAAAGTATAGAGGCCATCGGGATGCTTGACACACCCGTGAATTATGAATACCCGTATAGGGCATTGAAAATATTTTTTTTCACCTGTCAGTATCCTGCCAAACCTCTGAATCGTGGTGGTGTGCAATGTCCATAGTCAGACCACTTGGGTCCATTCGTGTTATAGGTCGTTTCACAGGAACTATCCTGTAAATCCTTTAATCCCCGATGAAGCATCGGGATTAAGAAACCTGCGAATCCTGATTCAGCCAATTGGCACATGGTGCTCCTCCCCGATAAGATCGGGATTCAAAGCAACTGGAGCACAGGCATTAAGACATATCGCCCATCTATAGACATTACGCTCCTCTGGAGCGAAAAGCAATCCTGCTTCCACCTGTCGCCCCGCTGGGGCTAAATCCCTCTCGCTTCCTCACCCCCTCGCTTCCCCGTTCCCTCGCTCTTCGCCTTATCTGTGTTCTCCGTTGAAGCTGTCTTAATCCGTGATTCAGACAAAAAAGACCTTGCCAACCCCACCAAACCGTGATACCATATCAGACCATCTTCCCAAAAGAGGCAATCAATCATGAAAACCGTAACAATCCTATTCCTCCTCCTCTTGGTCTCGCCCGCGTTTGGCGAATTGACCAAAGAAGACCTACGTACTATCCTCAAAGAAGAGGTACGCCCTATTATCAAAGAAGAGATCGCCGCGTCCGAAAAGCGCACGCGGGAACATATTGACCTCAAAATCGAGACGGTGAACGCTAGAATTGATGGGTTAGATAAAAGCCTAAACGCCCGAATTGATGCCGTAGATCAGAAACTGACTGCCAGAATTGATGGGTTAGATAAAAGCCTAAACGCCAGAATTGATGGGTTAGATAAAAGCCTAAACGCCCGAATTGACGACATACGGATCGTAATGATTGCGCTGATTGGGTTAATCGCCGCCGCGATTGCGGTCCCTCAAATCATTATCGCCTACAGGGAAAGGGGTCAGAAGGAGCTGGAAAAACGGCAGGAAGATCTCCAAACCGAAATCCGACAGCTGCGCGCACAGATCGAGGTGCTGCAACCCCCACCATCATAACCCTGCTTCCTCCTCCTCTCCTCGCTTCCCCGCCTCCCCGTTTTCTGTTTTTCCCCAGCCAACCCCCTAAATCCCTAACCCCCCTAGCCCCCCTTATCAGGGGGGAAGTCCGAGTCAGGGGGACTTTGGCAAGGATCGGGGTAACCGTTCTCCCGCCTTCAATCCTGAGAATCTTTGAATCTTGAGCATCCTGATTCAGACAAATGGTACATGTCGCCCCTCCCCGATAAATCCCCGATAAATCGGGACAGCGGGGTTCAAAGCAACCGGGGCTTTGGTTGTTAGGGTATGTCGCCCGTCTATAAACATGCCGCCGCTCTGGGGCTAAATGTACTAGCCAGTAGGTCGAGATGTGGATCTTGACACAGGATTGTCGATTATTGAAAATCGCCCTACAAGCGTCTGGAGCGAAAGGCAATCCCATTCCTCGCCCGCCTTGTAATGTTAAAAACGGGTTGGGTGACCCAACCCCTACGAAGTCCCATCCTTTGTGGGAGGGGGATCTTGCCCCGATGCTCTAATTCGTGATTCAGCCAATATACACTTGTCGCCCCTCTGGGGCTTGGAAGAAGGGGAGATGCCACCCGGCTATAAACATGCCGCCCCTCCGGGGCTAAATACCTCTCCCTTCCACCCTTCCTCGCTTTCCCGCTTCCCGTCTTCAATCCTGAAAATCCTTTAATCTTGAGAATCCTGATTCAGACAACAATTGCCTTGCCAAACCCACCAAACCGTGATACCATATTCAGACCATTCCCCCAAAGAGGCAGTCAACCATGAAAGTCATAACAATCCTATTCCTGCTCCTTTTGGCATCACCCGTATTTGCCGAACTGACGAAGGAAGACATACGCACCATCTTCAAAGAAGAGATCACTGCGTCCGAAAAGCGCGTGAAGGAAAATATTGACCTCAAAATTGGGGCGTTGGACAAAAGTCTAAATGCCAGAATTAACGAATTAGATAAAAGTCTAAATGCTAGAATTGATGCGGTGCATATCAGAATTGATGCGGTGGATAAGAGAATTGACAAATTGGAGGGAAGCCTAGGTAGCAGAATTGACAAATTGGAGGGAAGCCTGAGTAACAGAATTGGGGATATGTGGCTCGTGGTGCTCGCGCTCATTGGACTGATAGCAGCCGCCATTGCAATTCCTCAGTTCATTATTGCCTACACAGAAAAAAGACACCAGAAGGACATCGAAAGAGAACATCAAGACCTCCAAACCGAAATCCAACAGCTCCGCGAAAGACTCGAAGTGCTAGAACACACCCCATCATAACCCATCCCACCTGCCCCTCATGCATCGCGTTTCACGCTAACACATGTCGTCCCTCTGGGGCTAAAGACTTCTCGTTTCCTCGCCCGCCTTGTAATGTTAAAAACGGGTTGGGTGACCCAACCCCTACGAAGTCCCATCCTTTGTGGGAGGGGATCTTGCCCCGATGCTCTAATGCGTGATTCAGCCAATTGGCACATGGTGCTCCTCTGGAGCACAGGGATTGAGACCTATCGCCTATCTATAGACATACCGCTCCTCTGGAGCGACAAGCAATCCTGCTCTCCCGCCTCCTCGCTTCCTTGTTTCCTCCTCTGCGTCCTTGTCCCCTTGCGCCTTTGCGTTAAATGTTCCCCACGCATCACGCTAACACCTGCCACCCCGCTAGGGCTGTGTTGGTTTTTGCTGTGGCTCAACCCAACCTACGAAAATTACCCATTTTACACACGAAATTGTAGGGGCGAGGTTTCCTCGCCTGACGGGTTGGGTGACCCAACCCCTACGAAATTCCCCCGTTCCCTTGTCTTCCTGCCCCGAAGTCTCTGCGGTGCTTTTTTTACACATCAGGTTTTTCACACCTGTCGCCCCGCTGGGGCTTTGGTTGGTAGGGGGTGCGGCGTATCTATAAACATGTCGCCCCGCTGGGGCTAAATGCCCCCGCCTCCCCGTTTTCTGTTTTTCCCCAGCCAACCCCCTAAATCCCTAACCCCCCTAGCCTCCCTTATCAGGGGGGAAGTCCGAGTCAGGGGGACTTTGGCAAGGATCGGGGTAACCGTTCTCCCGCCTTCAATCCTGCCAATCTTTGAATCCTGAAAATCCCGATTCCGACAATCTTATCCGCGTAATCCTTTAATCCGTTTAATCCGCGATTCAGACAAAAAAAACTGAAACCAACCCACCACCCCCATCGTAATCATCCCTACACAGAATCGCCGGAGATCCATCTTTATCGCTTCTCTACGCTTATAGGATTTATGGGGCGAGGTGCCTCTCCTACGGTGGGAGGGAAATCCTTTTCCCGATAATCGAGGCAGGTTGCTCTGAATCCCGATTTATCGGGGGTGCCTCTCCCACAGAAGATACAGACAAAAATTCCCAACTCCGGCGATGCGTGTGAAATTTTTCACAAAAAAAGGGTTGACAGATTTTGGGTTCTGTTGTATTATAGGGCGTCAGTAATTTTGGAAGGGGGGATTGTGGGGAAAATTAGGGCGAAACGAACCCGCCCACACATACGCCCCCCGGTTTCCATTCAATAGCAATAGCGAGTCAATTGTAGATTGGCATTTTACATCTAATTATGAAAGGATTTTACTCTTATGTTTGAACCAACAGACGCATCGAAATGTGACGAGCGTCAAGTTAAAAAGAAAGCTGATTCTTTAACTAAAAAAGAGGAAGGAGCAAGAAAGATGATTTGTAATCAAGGGATGAAAAGTTGGAAGTTCGGATTGTTGTTTGTTGTGAGTATGATGGTGGTGGTGGTGTTTAGTAACGGGGCATCTGCTCACGATGTGGGGCGCGTGAGAGCCGGTATCACTCAAGGCGATCTCCCTACTCAACCCACGGGTGAAGTCGATGTCACAGTGAGGGCTATCCACCCAGATGAAACGATAGACGTGACGGTTACTTATACCGCCACCGCAACTTTGGCTTCTACCACTAAGGTTGACCATGATGACGATGACAGCTCTGAGGAGGTGGCTCCTGTCGGCGTGATTCAGATTACGCTGCCTTCGGAATGGACGGGTGCTGAAACTGGCGATGCCCTTTTCGCGCTTTTGACATTAAGACGGGGAAGCACAGCAGTTGGCGAGTTCACGGCAGCTTCTATTAGCGGATCGGCGATTACCATTAACGTTACTCGGATGAGAGAAAATCAAAGCATCGATCTTTTAATTGATGGCTTATCGGTCACGGCTTTGGACTTTGATACTCCCATAACCGTCGTGCCAGCCGTCCTGTCTGACCGATTTGATGACGGCGTGGCAGGTACTCCCACTCACCCGCCAAAGCGTGTATCGCCTCGGACAATTAGCTTGCTCAAACAGAAACTGGGTGACGTTGAGGTTGAGGCATCGGCTGTGTCTGCCGGCGAGACGGTGGATTTGACAATTACCTATATCGCCGACGCAATTATGGCGACCGACAAGGCAGGCGACGATAACGACACTTACGGCAGGATTCGGGTTACACTGCCGGACGATTGGGGTCCTGGTAGTGCTGCTGATTTTTTCACCCCCGACCTCTTGACATTAACACCAGGACGAGGCGTAAAAGCTGATGAGTTGTTGGAGGGTACTTCTGTTGGCAGCACTCAAGCTGATGGCTATGAGATAGATATTGACGTTACTCAGATGCAGGCAGGTCAACGCGTTACGCTTATGATTAATGACCTGGTGGTACCGTCCTTGACATTTGAAGACAGCGAGCATACCATCGGAGTCATGTCCAACGTATTCAGTGCTGTGACACGTGGAAATCCCGATCACGCGCCAGCTTCTATCTCACCCGAAGAAATTACCTTGACGAAATCGAAGTTAGGTGATGTCATTGTCGATCCGTCTCCGGTTACTGCAGAAGATATAAAAGACTTGACGATTAGCTATGAAGCCACAATGGATTTAACGACGCCAGAATCGAGCACCGGTGCTGACGATGGGACTTCCGGTTGGGTCCGGATTATGCTGCCAGCGGGTTGGGGCCCTGACGGTACGAGTGATGTTACTGCAACTATCGTCAACGAATCAGGCGGCGTGACTTTCACAACCCCAAAGACGCCGGTGGAGGTAGAGGGCGACATAAACGACGGTTACATTCTTATCGTCGCTGTGGACGAGATGACCGACGGGGAGCGCTTCGGCGTTAAGGTTGCAGACTTCAAAGTAGCTAAGTTTATGCAGGATGACACACCAGATGACGATATGACTAAGGCTATGGTAACGGTGCATTCCGACCAAGGTGCATATGATACTGATACATTTGATGCTGATGTGGCACACCCGTCATCTAGCATCAAGCCTGAAAAGGGCGAAATTACGGTGAATCGCCTGAAGATGGGTGATGTCACTGTCACTTCTGCGGTTACCGCAGAAAGTAAAGCCACTGTGTCGATTAAGTATACAGCGACTACGGATTTGGCGATGCTAGAATCTAAAGCCGATGCCGGCGATGCGACTTACGGCAGGATTCAGGTTACACTGCCGGAGGAGTGGGGGCCTGGTAATTCAGGTGATATCTATGATGCACATCAAGCCGATAGTCCAGACGCTATGTATTGGGAGTTAAAGCAAACAAATGGCGTGACGTACGCAGACCCGAAAGCGGTTGTAAGCGGAAGCCAAGGCAGTGGTTGGGTGTTTTCTATTGATGTTGATAGCATGAAGACAGATCAATTTGTCGAGCTTATCGTTAAGAACCTAATGGTTCCTATGCTATCGAAGGAGGGGACTCCGGAGGTCGAAGTCATCGAGGTCTTATCCGACCAATACGACGATTCTTACGATCGTAGCAGTGATGCCCTTACCGATGATGCGTCTAACGAAGCGAATAACGCGCACACGCCAGAAATGTTCTCTCCTGACATGCCTTACGATGAGACAACCATGATGGGCTCAGACGATCAGCCGGTTATAACGGCCAAGCCTCCGTCTTTAAGTGACATTGAGGTCGTGACAACGCCAACGGAGGTCGTGTCAGGAGCCGTACTCAGCACCGTGAAGGTGACCTATACCGCTCAGGATATGGTGCCTGGCAATAGCGTAACGATAGAACTCCCGACGGGTTGGGGGGCTGCTTATCCGAAAGACACCCCAATGTTTGAGGATGGACTACCTACTACTGACGCCGCCACAAAATCGTATGTGGTTGTTGTGACAAAACCAGATGGCCTTACTTCCTCCACCACAGACGGGGTGGTTACCGTTAGTGGCGATATGGGAGACGAGGACAAAATCGTTGTCACGTATCATAACGTGAAAGTGCAATTGTTAGCGGACAGGACTTCTGTAGACGCCGCCATCACGGTTATAGACAAGATTAGCGGAGCAGATGGTTACGTACTCGAAGAGGGCGATAAAATTACGGTGAAAGCTCCGGCTCCAAGTGACATTGAGGTCGTGACAATGCCAACGGAGGTCATGTCAGGAGCCGTACTCAGCACCGTGAAGGTGACCTATACCGCTCAGGATATGGTGCCTGGCAATAGCGTAACGATAGAACTCCCGACGGGTTGGGGGGCTGCTTATCCGAAAGACACCCCAATGTTTGAGGATGGACTACCTACTACTGACGCCGCCACAAAATCGTATGTGGTTGTGACAAAACCAGATGGCCTTACTTCCTCCACCACAGACGGGGTGGTTACCGTTAGTGGCGATATGGGAGACGAGGACAAAATCGTTGTCACGTATCATAACGTGAAAGTGCAATTGTTAGCGGACAGGACTTCTGTAGACGCCGCCATCACGGTTACGGACAATCTGAGTGCCGCCGACGAGACAGTATATGATGGGATGGCTCAGATAACGGTAAATCCGCAGGAGTTGAACACCGTAACGGTCAAGCCATCTTCTAGAGTTCAGGCATCGTCCACCGTAGCAAACGTGAGGGTCACCTATACTATCACGGCCCCGATCTCTGATGACAACGAAATTATCATTGGACTGCCGGCTGGCTGGGAGGCAGCATACGCCAATGATGGCGATCCTTCTGCTACCATTGGAAGCTTTGGAAATACGGCAAAAGGCGGAACCGACCGTGATAAGGATATAGATCTGGACGGCAATCCTGACGCAACGCCGAAAGTAGATAAGGTGATGATGGTAACGTCACTGCCTAAGACGCTGGCTACTGGCGCAACCAAATCGAAAACGTCGTATGTCGAAGTGACATACACCCCGCGTGGGGCCTCTAATAATGAAGCTGCGGTGACAATTAGCGACAATATGGTTACGATTCCTGTTGAGGGCGACATGGCAGCAAGGGATCGGATCGTTGTCACATATTACAACGTGATGGTTCCGGCGTTGGCGGGCAGGACCGCTGAAGACGCCATGATCAGGGTTATGGACAAGCTGAGCCCCACCGGCGAAGCGTACGTTGGGATGGCGCCGATAAAGGTAAATCCGCCGCCGCTGAACGCTGTTGCGGTCACGCGAGCTAAGGTGAAGGCAGAGACGATAACAGATGTTAAGGTAACCTATTCCATCGAGAGTACGGTGCTTGCTGAGAATACAATTACCGTTGGACTGCCATCAGGGTGGGCTCCCGCCTATCTTCCCAACGACGACTCGAGCGGTTCTAAGAGTTTTGGCAGTTACGCTGTAGATGCTGTCCCTTCCACTAACAAAAACAGCACCTCGTATGTGGTGGTGACATCGAGAGGCTTGATAGGCAGCGGAGACAATCCAGACTACACCGTGGAAAGACTCGACCGCTCAGACGCGGATGCGAGCGTTGAGATAATGGTTGAAGATACCGCAGAGAAGGGCGACAATATCGTTGTCACCTTTTACAATGTCAAGGTTCGAGGGTTGGAGACGGGAGACACTGTTCTTCCTGCGAAAGACATGCTTACAGTGACGGACACAATCGCTGGCGGAAAATCTTTCGATCCTACAATCGAAGTATCCGCGCTACAACGCGGTGCTATCACCCGTCTGCCTAAGATGGTGACAGCGGAAGATGAGTTGGATCTGAGGATCAGGTACGCTGCGACCGAGGATCTGGCTGATCCTGACCCCGACGGCGACGAAGATACAACAGAGGATGCTACCTACGGCAGGATTCAGATTACGCTGCCGGAGGGTTGGGCGTCAGCGGGCGGTACCGCTTTGAGTGAAACCGATGTGATCGTGACCGCCTCATCGAGCGTCAAGCTCTCAGCCGACGACAACGATCCGGCAACCCCACACAATCCGGACGACGTTACTGGACGGGTCATTACCATTGATGTCGATTCCTTAAAGAAGGGAAAATACGTCGATATCACCGTCATGAAACTGAGGGTAGCAGACTTTCCTGATGGCGTAGCGGGTGATATGAGATATGTGCAGGTCGAAGTCCTCTCCGATAGCTTCGGTGACGAGATAGATCGTAACACCAATCTCGAGGCGCCTGCTGCACACCTATCGAGCAAGTTCGCCCCTAAGGTGGCTTTTACTGCAGCCACAGCCACAACTGATGCCTATGGTTCTAACGTGCACCCGACGATCATGGTGAACCGCAAGTATCTGGGCGAGGTAGCAGTCACGCCGAGTTCGGTGACGGCGGAGCAGGCGGTCGAGCTGAAGGTGAGATACACCGCCACGGACGATCTGGCGACTCCGGATCCCAAAGCGACTGCGACCGACGATCTGAACTCCACCTACGGCAGGGTTCAGATTACATTGCCGGACGGTTGGGGACCCGATAGCAGGGCGGACATCCACCTGAAGCGTCAGACCGACAACCGGGACGCCACGTATTTGAGTTTGCGGACATCTTCGGGCGTGAAAGAGGTGGATTTGACCGACGATTCGATTGAGAGTGTCGGCGACAGCTACCGTATTAACATCGACGTGGACGCGATGCGGTCGAGGCAGTGGGTCGAGTTGACCGTTCACAACCTAATGATAGGGCCCCTAGCGGCGGAACGACCGGGCAGCTTCGGCGATATAGCGGCCGCTGGTGCCTCGGAGAAGGTGCAGGTCAAGGTGTTCTCAGAGACGTTCGCCGATAAGGACGACCGCGACGGCGCGACCGCGCTTGAATCCCCCGCGGCGCACTCGCCGGTCAAGGGCAAGTTCAAGCCGTACGTCAAGTTGAAGGACAAAGGCTCCGAAACGCAGCCGACGGTCACAGTGACCCGCAAGCAGCTGGGCAAGGTCGCTATCTCACCGAACAAAGTGAGCGCGGGAAGTGCTCAGAAGTTCACCGTCACCTACACGGCGTCTGAAGATTTGGTGGAGGACAGCGTCATTGAGGTCAGGCTCCCGAACTGGGACACGGTGCCGACCGCTTACCAGCTCGACGACGATCCGATCCCCGCAGCGGACGATAAGGGACCGCACGTCTATCTGAGCGGGTCTAAATCTAGGCTCGAAGGCAGCACAGTCACCGTGCAAGAGGATGGCGACACCTCCATCGTCCGGATCGAGTTGGGCGAGAAGGGATTGGCGAGGAACAACTCAGTCGCTCTCAAATTCGAGGGCGTGACCGTCCAGCGGCAGATAGCGGAGAAGGTGCTGATAGAGGTCTTTTCTAGCGATTCAGTCGATTTGGGTGTGCCACAATACCCGGTCGAAAAGCCTGAGGAGGACAAGATCGAGGTGACCCACGCCGCGGATGGCAGTGGTAAGGTGATGTTCGAGTTTGAAGGTGTCGAAGTGAAAGCCTTCGACAACGACAAGGTCAAATCCAACACCAACGCCAGCGTCGCCGCAGGTGTCACGAAGGACGATACGCTCGATCTGATCGTGACCTACATGCCAGAAGGCGACATGGTCGGCGACAGCGGGACTGCAGAGTTCCAGATTACGTTGCCGGGCAACTGGCAGGCGGAGGATGTGCGTTCGCCGGGCTCCGATGTGAGTCGGTCGGGCAACACGATAACCGCTAAGTTCAAGGACCACTTTGGGGAGGCCGATGACTCGCTGGAGATTGTCCTAGAGGACATCACCGTCCCGGACGATCACGGAAACGATCGGTTCGTCGCGAAGTCCAGAAACGCGAAGGGCAGCTTAAAAACGTTGAGCCCCGTACCGATGGTGTTTGTCGGCAACACGTTAGCGGACAACGATACGGTGTCGGTTGAGATCGATCCGCTTGCGGCGTATGAGGGAGAAGAAGATGTAGACTTCGAGATTACGTTGACCGCCAACGGTCCGATGTACGATAGCGACATCCAGATTACCGTGCCGGACGGAATAGAAAGTCTGCAGACAAGCGAGTCTGGTGATCCGAACTATGTAAGGAAAGTTGCCCCTTCGGGCAGCGGCGTTGTCGTTCGTGTAGACGATGCCAACGATGAAAACATATTCATCACAACCGGTAAACTCAATAAAGGTGGAACGATCATCGTCCGCCTCAACAACGTAGACATCGATGGCGACGTATCCACAGACAACGCTACCGGGTTCCGCGTCTACACGAGAACTAGAGGAACCGATGGCGATGCTGCCGATGGCGACGATGGTGACAAGCACAATCTCACGGATGTCGCTTGGGCGTTAATCGAGAAAACTGACGGCAAGCGTAGCATCGTTGGTGGAGAGATCCGGACAATCACAGGCTCAGGTGCGATCGCGCTTAAACCTGCGACCGTCCAGCAAGGTTCCCAAAATGTGGACTTTGATTTCACCTTTACGGCATCGACCGCTTTTTCAAATAAGACCTTAACGATAGTGGCACCATCCGTTATTGAGACTCCGCTAAAAGAGACTGCGGGCGACGGACAGGTCACTGTGTCCGGCGGCAGATACCATTCAGACGTGGCCGGTAAGGATCGGTTAGTCGTTTCGGACGACACCATCACTGTGGCAGGTCTGATCCTTCGGAAAGGCGAACGGTTCGCCATAAAGGTGAATAACGTCGATCTGTTTCAACGTACCGGCGAGTTCCGTTGGGCGGTAACACTTGATGATACGGCGCTCCGTGATGCCGACAATCCGCCGATGGTGGTTGTAGGGACGACGCAGGGCGATGTCGCCTTTGAAATCGTGGACGACACCGGCGCACCGATATCGGCACCCGAGTACAACGCAGCGAGTCTAGAGTCCATACGGTTTAGGTTCACCGCCGAAAACACTGTGATTCAGCCGGGCGGTAGGCTCCGATTCACCGTTCCTGTCGAATGGAGCCTACCGAGCGTCACTGACAGAGCGAATCGGGCGACCGTTAGCATCGTTCACTTAGATGATGACGGTAACGAAACATTTGTCGATAAGGTGGTAGATAAGTGGGCACTCAGTGCACGTGGACGTGATGTCACCTTGACTATCGACCCCAAAGGCAAATTAGATCCAGGTAGTTCCGTTATCATCCGATACGGCACACCGGATACAAAGTATCCTGTCCAAATCTCCGCAAGTGTGAAAGGCACGGCGGGTAGCGACGAGGACGGTTTGTCTATCAGGGGACATTTCAAGGTATCAAGTGCCACCGGTTTCCCTGAACGCGATGCGGGCAGGATATTCGTGGACATCACAAACGTCAAGGATGGCACCGGTACTGCGACCGTCACGCCGCCCAGTGTCCGTGCGAATAGCACAGACAACCTGATTCGAGTTGTCTACACGGCCATAGGCACAATGGACGGCGGTGCTGTTCGGATAACGATACCCCAAAATTGGGGGCTTCCTCAGAATGACGACGCTGCAAAACCTAATTACGTCAACGTCACAGTCTCAAGTGGTGCAAAGTTGACCTCTGAGGTCCTTCATGATGACGGCAGATTCGTCCAAGCGAACCTAACCACCCTCGGCGCAGGTGATAACGTGTCGTTCACCTACGGCGGCGGCAGGGGCGCAAATAGAGGCGCTGTCGCGCAAGCCGATCTCGGCGATGTGGTTTTCCTTGTCGAATCGCGCGGTAGTAGTGGTGGGGAGTTTGAGGCGATTGTCGATAACATGGACAAAGCAGTTAGCCCTATAGTCGAAGTCAAGAGTGCGAGAAGCGGTTCCGGTCAGGTCGCAGTCGCTATAACGAAGAACAAATCGGGCTCAGTCGTTTACGACGGCTCGACCGCGGAACGGCGAATTTTCGCTGGCGACGACAAGACCTATCTTGTGCTTACCTACACGGCAGAACAGACCATCGCGGAGGGCGAGTTAGAACTTATCGTCCCGAGCGGATGGACAGCGCCGCAACAGGACGACACCAACCGACCGGGCTACACCTACATTGAAGAGGGCAATGCGCTCGTCAGTGAGGAGGAGTACAACGGTCAATCCGTTACCGCGACCATAGAGATGGATCGGGATGATGTGATTAAAATTCACTACGGTTGGTACGCCACTGAAGACGGCGGTGCACACGCGCCTCAAGCTCCGGGCACTTACGTATTTCGTGTGGAGTTTGATGGAGTGGGTGTCGCTAGCCAACCCAGCGTCATCGTCCATGGCGGTACGGCATCGAAGTTAGTGGTGACCGCACCGAGCAGCGTGTCTGCTGACGCAGGTACAGCACCGGTAGCTATCACCGTCGAGATCCAAGACGATACCAATGCTACAGCAGTGGCCGGTAGCGATCTTGAGGTCACGTTGAGTTCAACCAATTCGACAGGTTCGTTTACCGATGCCGATGGTGAAGCGATAGTGGGTAACAAAGTCACAATCTCCGCCGGCAGCACGGAAGCGACCGCCTACTACAGCGATACCGGAGCAGGCACCACAGCGACGGTCAGAGCGATGGCTGTTGGGCTTGATAGTGGTCGGGCCACCATTGAGGTGACCTCCGATGTCGATACTGTTGACGAAAACAGTATTTCTGTCAGCCCTGCAATGGCTAAAGCGGGCGATAGGGTCACGGTGACCGCACGCGGTACAGCGGGCAAGACCGCAACCTTCTCGGTCGGCGCGGTTGTCACGACGATGGCGATGACAGAGAGCTCTGCTGGTTCTGGCTCTTATTCAGGCAGTTTTAACGTCGTCCAAGATCAGCACGAGGGGACGCACAATGTGACCGTCGCTATCGGTGATGCAAGCGCGACGGGGGCAAATGCCGTCGTAACCATTGACACCAATGCACCGACGAACGTAAGCGCTTCAGCTAAACCATCGACCGTTGGAAACGGCGATATGGTGACAATCTCTGTTACCGTTACCGGTGCTACCTCTGTTACGGCAGATGTTTCTGCGCTGGATTCCACTAAGACCTCCTCTGTCACGCTGAGGATGTCTAATGGTGCCTACAGTGCCTCCGTCACTATCAGTGGTGACAACGAAGCCCTGAACGGCTCGAAAACTATCACTGTGACCGCGATGGACACCGCTGGTAACAGCGCAATGTCTACGGCAATGGTTACGTTGGACAACAAGCTATCCTACACCTCAATGATACCGGCAGGTACGAGCCTGTTCCACGTGCCGTTGGATGTCGAGGGTATGGATACCGTTGGCGATCTCAAAGCCGCACTTGGCAACGTGAGTCTCGCAATTGTCTACGATTCAGCAGCGGGTTCATGGAATAGCCGGAGCGATGCTGTGATGATCACCGCCGACTTGGGTATGATTCTTACGACGACCGCCGCAGTAACCCACACCTTTGAGGGTCAAGCATGGGGCGGTGGCGCATCGACAATCAGCCTGAAAGCGGGTTCTAACCTCATCGGTCTGCCTGTCAATGCTCCGAATGTGACGAATGTCAGCGACATCATGACGCTGTTTGGAACTGGCGTCGTTGCAAGCATCGTTGTTTCGACAGACGATGGATTTGCAGCGGTCAGTGCCGCCGGTGCCGCAGACGATGGTCCTGTCATGGGTGATGCAGCATATCTCGTAACAGCGACTGCTGATGCGACCGCTGCCATTGTCGGTACAGGTTGGAGCCACGCCGCTACGGGTGCTGCGCCAGTCGCACTCACAGGATATAAAGTTGACGGTCAAACACCGGTCCTAGATGTCCAAGGTGCCATCGTTGACGAAATCACCGGATTGGCGAAGGAAGGTTTCCGCGTCAAGGTGAAGAACCTGTCAACGAAAGCCTCACTCAGCGAGGTCACCTCCGTCGAAATGACAGAGGGTTACAACATGACCTTTGTTGACCTGAAAGCTGCTAATGCGGCACGGATTGGAGATGTGCTGGAGATTTTCGCTGACTCACCCAATCCGCTGATTGGTGTCAAACCGGTACGTCATATCGTTACTGTGGATGATGTGAAGGATGGTCGTCTCGAACTGGAAGCTCTCATCGCGTATGAGATTCCCGCAGAGACGGAACTGCTTCGCAACTATCCGAACCCGTTCAACCCAGAAACATGGATTCCGTATCATCTGGCTGAGGATGCTAATGTATCCTTGACCATCTACGATGTCAATGGTGCACTGGTCCGTGATATTGATGTGGGACATCAAATCGCAGCGAAATACGACACCAGAACCAAAGCCATCTACTGGGATGGTCGGAACCAATTCGGTGAACAGGTTGCAAGCGGTATCTACTTCTACAGCCTAAATGCAGGTGACTTCTCAGCGACCCGCAAGATGGTCATTCTGAAGTAACCTAGCTTGTGGGAGGGAAATCCTTTTCCCGATTGTTCGAGGCAGGTTACTCTGAATCCCGCCTGTCCCGATGTGTCGGGGATTTATCGGGGGTGCCTCTCCCACCAAATGATTTGATCTAGCTGTTGGGTGCCTCACACGCTGGGGCAGCCAACAGCTATTTTTTGTGTAAACATCAACAAACCGAAACCGAGTTTTTTCTTCAAAACTCGGTTTCTCTAGAACCACCTCGTAGGGAACGCAGATCTGCGTTCCTTACAACCAATAAACATCCTCGTGGATACAGGCTTCCTAACCTATACAATAACCACAAGGAGCGGTGATGTAACCCGTAGCGGTTGGTTCTCCCAACCCATCGGGCGAGGCAACCTCGCCCCTACGAATGTCAACGGGTTCGTAGTAGCGCAATTCATTGCGCGTCCGGACAAGTGATTTATCACCGCTGGACACTGTTTCCAACCTTGGTTTTGGACTAGGCGCCCGATGAATCGGGCAACTACAGCAGAGGTAGGTTCGGTTTCCAACCGTACCGCATAGGCGTATTTAGAAACAGTGCCTACCAAACGTAAAATGTGTAATTTTTAATGAACCAACACCTCAACTCGGTGTGTAAAATGTGTAATTTTTATGGTAGTAGGCATACGCTGTATGCCGTAACTTACGCATTACGTATTACTCCTTTACGCATCACGCACTCTTCTTCATTAAATGGTTTCATATATTAATGTATCTCTCAACACACGTTGACACCTTGACAAAAAAAACAGGGGACGTCCCGATGAAATCCGGGTCTACACCCACGTACCCCCAAGCAGACAGAAACCGAGTTTTTCCACAGACTCGGTTTCTCTGATTAAATCATACTGATGGGAATTCTCAGGAGGAAAAATATGGGTAGCAAGAAGCTAGTTTACTTTTTAGTAATATCAATCGTCTATGGACTAATTGCGGTTGGGGGTGCCCACGCCAGCATTGTCGGTATCAAAGGCGTTGTCAGCGATGCTGAAGGTACACCCCTCGTTGGTGTGAAAGTGACAGCCCCTGATTTTGGAAGTATACCGGTAACCGCTGTTACCGGTCCCGATGGTGCTTACAGCATCCCCTATATCTCTTTTGCGAACGTGGTGATAAAAGCGGGGGATGAAATTACGGTAGTCGCTACCGACACCGAAGGCAATGTCGTTGAAAAAATACATACTGTTACGGCGGCGGATATCACCGCTGGTCAGGCGACGTTTAATATCACCTTTGTCTCAACAACTGTTACAGTGACCGTTGCCCCTACAGTCTTCAGCGCAGACACATCGGGCACAGGTACTGTCACCGTTACCGTTGTACGAGATGAACCAGTGACAGATGAGGCCGTTACGCTTAGGTTATCTCCGCAAGTCGGATCCGTGGATGCAACAGCCACAAACAACGTCGATGGCACGTACAGTGCGACCTACACCTCCGGCGGTGCCGCGGGTAGGGTCACACTCACTGCAACGGCGACCGGTGCGAAAGCTTCCGGCAGCGCGACCATAACAATCAATGCCGGTGCACCCACCGCAATCTCCCTCAAAGCAATGCCGGACACAGTTTCCAGCCTAGCAAGTTCCATCATAACCGCGACGGTCAGCGATAGCAAAGGTAACGGCGTCGGCGGCGTAAGCCTAACCGGAACCACATCGGGCGACGGGGCCATAATCAACTTTGTTGAGGATTCTAGGATTTTTGGGGCGTACACCTCGACCTATACCGCCCCCATGGTTGACGCCGAAGGAACTGAAACGATAACTGTCACGGCGGATGGGATTTCGGCGGAGTTGACGGTGAATTTAACACCTGTTCCGCCTAGAGAGGTCACTATTCTGATCGTAGAGGGGACCGTGTTCAAAGAGGATGGCGAAATCCCCGCTGATAACGTTAAAGTGATGGTTACGGTTGGGGCGAACCCTCCCCAGATGACCACCACTGATGAAGATGGAAACTACTCAGTCACGCTCTTTAGTCCGCTGACAACTGTGGCACGCACCGGCGATCCGGTGTCGATCGTTGTAACAGATGCCACCGACGCGAAACGGGGTGAAGGAAGCCTTATCCTAGACAATGATGATCTCGGTGAAGATGGTACTGGCACCGTTGACGACGGAAACGTTACAACAGATATTGTGATTCCCCCCAGATCTGTCAGTGTCTTGGCTGTGGAAGGGGTTATTTATTCAGATGATGGCGTCAGTCCCCTTGAGGATGTTGATGTCACTGTTACCGTTACTGTTGGGTCCAATCCGCCCGCGACGGCTATTCTTGAGGAAGATGGGGCTTACTCGGTGACAGTCGTTGATCTACTGGGCACCGTTGCAGTTACCGGCGATATGGTTTCAACAGTGGTTGTGACCGATGCCGATGGCGCGGAACGCGGTCGAAACAGTCTTGCTTTGAGCAATAAACAACTCGGCGAAAGTGGATCTGCGGCCGTCACTCTAAACGTAATGACAGATATTACACTTCCGCCTAAGTCAGTCAATATCCTAGTTGTGGAGGGTGTTGTATACAGAGAAGATAAGACTACCCCCGTCGGTCCGGGACTTGACGTAGCGGTTATGGTCGGTTCAAATCCAGTTCAGACCACCCAAACTGAGTCGAACGGTTCCTTTGCCACTACATTTACTAATCTGTTAGCTCCCATTGCAAGCACCGGTGATGCGGTCTCAATCGTTGTGTCAGATGGCAGCGGTGAACGTGGCAGAGCGGGCTTTACCCTCGCCAATGTACAACTCGGTGATGCCGATGCTGCGACCGTCACGCAGAATGTAAACACAAATATAGGTGCTACTTCCGGTATCCTCGCCGTAACGGGCACTGTCTTCTTCAAAAACGGTGAGACTCAGAGTGTACCCGCAGCGAGCCATTTGAGGGAAGGCGATCTGACCGTCGTCGTGACCAATACCACCCGCAATTTGAAGGCAAGTGGACCTGTTGACGATGATGGCGGCTACGATGTGAACTTCCTGAATCTGCTTGGCATCGTTGCAGAGACAGGCGATAGCCTCACCCTTGAGGTCCAGAACGAAGCGGGTGAAACGGTTGGGACGAGGAGCCACCTCCTTAAAACATCGGAAGTCACAGCATCGAATGCAAACGTTGACATTCATACAACCGTCCCTGCCCAAATCAGAGCACTTAATGTCATCGGTAGTGTCATTCAGCTAAATGGCAGCCTCGCAGGCGCAGGGCTTGAAGTCACCATCACGATTGCGATGAATGGAGACACCATGGAGGCGCAGACCGTAACAGATATAGCTGGCGGCTATGAACATACCTTCGTTAAGCTACTAACACCAGTCGCCGCCACCGGCGATATCTTGATAGTTGATGTTTTACGTGCATCCGACCAGTTCCGCGGTCATGCAAGGATACCGTTACGTTCCTATGAACTCGTTGACGGGCAGATAACTGTTCCGCCGATAAGGTTGGTTCCGCCGAGGTTGGAGTTGGGTGGGCTTTCAATCAACCCGGACTATACAGGTATCCAAGATCCAACTATCCAAGAATTTCTCAATACGGATTTCGCAGCACTCGCCGCTAGTGTGGGTAACACCATAGGGGGTCCAGAAGGAGAACTGTTGGTCTCGCTTCCGCCGAGCCCGTTCCTGCTTATCTCACCAATCTTGGCTGCCATAGGTGCGTACGCGCTTGAGCTGCCAGCCGGGTTTGATATAGATGACGAGAATATCGCTAAGGAGAGTTTCGGTAACGCGATAACCACCAGACCGACAGCGTGGGCAGCCTTCTCGGCAGATGCGCGAGTCCCCGGTCGATGGGTCAACAGCGATCAACTGAATCTGTATATTTCAGGCGCGCCGACCATCGAAAGTGTAACCTTTATGCTCAACGGCACACCGAGGTCAGCGATACCTGTCCCCGCAGGCGGCTCCTTTATGTATAACTTCCAACTGGAAGAGGAGTGGATAGCACTCTTCTCAGGAGGTATGTCAGCTTTTAAGGCGGTGCAGCTCATGATTGACGGACAAGTGCCGATTGATATGACACCGGGCGATGGAGGGGTATGGTCAGCCGATGTGCCGTTGAGCCCCGGTGCCCATGTCTCCTACTATTACATGATTGAGCTTTCCAAGCCGTATGTCGATCCACTCGGCGGCGTAATGATTACCACGTTCCCGCTCATTGATCCACGGAACCGACAGCTTAGAACGGATGGACTCAGTCAAGCCCTTGAGGGGCTCCTTGAATCAGAGGTCAGTGCGTTGGAAGGTGTGAGATCTGTGTTTAGCGTTCCAGAGGTCAATAATCAACAATCCCTCTGGGTGGGTACGCTCCCTCTCGCTGCCGATGGCGAGTATATGTTAGATGTCAATGTCAGCTATCGTGGTGGCCACCACGATAACATCACCGGCAAGACATTCACCGTTGACCAGACACCGCCGACCGCCGATGTCTCACTCAATCTCAACGCACCCGGCGACAATGCCGGTCTGTATATGCGCGAAGATGGAACCTATGTCGCGACGGGTCCGATGGCGGGCGAGTCGAGCCTAACCGTCTCTATCCCGGGTACTACCTCAAACGAGCCAGACGGTGCGGGTTATATGTTCCAATTGGCTAAGTTGGACAACGCAGGCAATCCGGGGACATGGAATCCAGTAATAACCGCGGATCTGCTGCCGTTAAACTTAGAGAAACTTCTCAACGACCCCGCTGGCGTGTTGCCGTTGACAGGCGGTGGTCCGATCGATATGCTCATCCGCAATTCAGCGGGCGGTGGCCTACTCGGTAGGTACGGACTCCGTGCTGTCGGTATTGATAGCCTCTTAAATATGGATTCAGGCAGAGGTCCCGGCGTCGTGGTCGATCTCGTCCCACCAGACCCCGATATTGCGGAGGTCTCCTACGTGACGGCAGACTTTGATGGTAATGGTGTAATTACGGGACTTGAGATGCAGTCCACAGCCGGAGATGTCGCAGTCTTCTCCGACTCACTGGTAACACTCACCGTTGATGTGGTAGAGCGCACCGTGCATCCGTTGGCGTCAATTGCCATTGAGGTTGAGATGCCGGGTCTTGGTTCGCAACCGGTTGCCGTGTTCAGTGGAGATCAGCTTGCTGCAACTATGCTGGGTGACCAATTTACGGTCGTTCTGCCCGTGCCTGATGTCCCAACCCTACCGGATAGGGGTGGTCACGCGATATTGCGCACCATCACAACCAACGCACTGAACGTTGTCAACACGCAAGAGGTGTCGGTTGCATACGAGCGTCGTACACCGCCTGAAGTGTCAGCGATTCACACATACGTGACCGACCGTCACCCCGATAGTGGCGCTGCACAGGGGATGATCACAGTCAGTGCATTCACGCAGGCGATGACCGCACCGGATGCATCCGCGGTTCAGTTAGAGGTTCGTCGTTCCGCAGATGCGGATTGGATGCCGCTCGGTATCGTGCAAATCGCCGATACAACGGTTACCTCTCATGTGCAGATCGCTATCATTGAGGATCTAGTCAATTCGATTATCAGCGGTGCACCGACGGCACCGATTTCGGCACTCTACCGAGAGTGGCCCCTCACCGTGGATACAGCGACACTTGAGGATACCATCATGGACGATACTCCCGCTGCAAGCGATGCGAGTCTAGATGATAATCCTTATGTCCTTCGAGCCATCGCTGTTGATGACGCTGGCACAGGGTATCCATCGGCTGATGGTGTTACCGATAGTCTCTCTCTCGACAACTACTCTCCCACAGAGATTACCCAAGTTGCCAATGAGGTTGAGATGGTCGCCGCACGCGAAGACGGTAGCTACTACGTCAGCGGTTTGATTGCTGAAGGTGTACCCGATCCGATGCTAACCCTGACCTCACGGACAGGCGCGCATTTGAGTGCCTTTACGGGCGGCATAGCCCTCGTTGTCAACGATGCATCAGGCACAGCGGTGGAAATCGCGGAGACCGCCTTCACCGGCTCCGGTAATCATACCTACACGGCAGCCTTTAATCTGGGATCAATCCCCAATGGGATGTATACCTTCATGGCAGTGGCACACACCGCCGATGGTGCGACAGAGGAGAGAATCGTCGCTATGGCAATCACCGTTGAGGTGGGTAACTTCACACCACCAGACAATTTTGCAGACCCAACGGTTGATACCCTCAGCGTTACCAACACCCGCGGTCAAGCACATAGCCCAAGCGAGATTGATACCCAATATGCGACAGGGTTCCCGGCAATCGGCGATGAAGCTTGCGCTACGTTAATCGTGCCGAATGTCTCCGCAGGCGATGTTGATGTACTCATCGGAGATGATCTGATGTCTGCAGCGATGATGGGTGCACTCACGGTCATGGATCCCGATGCAAACAACAACATTTCCGTCTGCATTGATACCTCTGGTTTTGATGAGGGTATGTATAGCCTCGTGGGAGTAGTGAGTAAGCCAAACGGCTCCGTGCAATTCGGCTTGCCATCAATCCGAGTTGACAGGACAGCACCTGTCATCAAGATTGTATCCCCGTTGGAAGGGCATCAGGTGTCCACAGTGCCAACTATCCAAGTTGCCTATACAGATGCTACCGGTTTCGATCCAGAAAAAACGAATCCGATGCCTGTTGAAATCACCTTGACCCGTTTGGCGAGTGATAAAACGGTTGACACCAATACAAGCATGATCCGCATGATAGCAGCCGCGGGCGAAGTGCTGACCCAGACCGGTAACATCGTCTACTCACATGATGACCAGTTGGCTGGCGGCGCATACCGTATTGATGTCAGCGTGACCGATACGCTTGGCAATACCGCCACCGCGGAACCGGTTGAGTTTACGTCAGAGGGTGTGCTACCAAGTGTAGCAATCATAACACCGTCCGCTGGACAGGTGGTTGACCCCGATCAGGCGTTAATCATCTCTGCTGCATTCACAGGTATTGGGGAGATTACGGTTGAGCAGCTCCTGATCAACGGTGGTACTTATAAACCACAATCCGTCAAGGGTAACTTGTTGACCCATACTATCCAGCCACCTTTTGGGGTGCTTTTCAAACGTGGCTCCGGTAACAGAATTAGTATCAAGATTGTTGATGAGGAGGGAAATACCGCTGAAGCGACAACTAACTTCGCTGTCGCGAAGGATGTAACCCCACCGGTGGTTGCTACCTACTCTCCGCTTGGAATAATTCGGACCGATAGGCCCATAGCTGCCGCAACGGTGACCGATGCGTCCGGTATCAAAACGAGTAGTCTCACGATTATCATCGCAGGCGTACCGGGAAATCAAGGCACTGGCAGACGTTCAAGTAAGACCTCTACAACTGTCACATTTACGCCAAGCATCGCGGTAACACCGGGTCCATACACGGCACGCGTTACCGTCGAAGATATACACGGCAACCGAACCGAGGCAGAGTGGCAGTTCACCGTCGAATTGGATGTAACGCCACCATCGATAACTACGAGTTCTCCTCACGGCGTGATTCGTTCGGATAAACCGATTATCTCGGTCTCCGCTAGCGATGATATGTCCGGTGTGGATACTATCGAAATCGGAGTCAAAGGTGAAGGCAATCAGACGGTCGCAGGTGTAACCTCAGTCCGTTCTGATAAGACCTCAGCCACCTTTACACCGGCTGCGTCCTTAACAAGTGGGACGTATACCGTTGATGTTAAACTGGCGGATATGCGTGGAAACAAGGCGTCAGGTCAATGGCAATTCACCGTTGAGCTTGACACCATACCACCAGCTATTACTATCACGCGTCCAATGCAGGAACACACCGAAAATCGGAGGCCCGTCATCTCGGCGAGCTACACCGATAACCTGTCAGGCGTTGATGCTGAATCGATTAAGCTCTCGCTTGATGGTACTGCTGTTGAGCCAGACGCAGTGTCAGAAACTCAGGTGATATTCACACCGCAGTTTGACCTAACATTCGGTCAGCATACGGTGAAACTTGAGGTTTCCGACATGGCGCCATCGGCGAACACGGCAGTCCAAGAGTGGAGTTTCTTTGTTGAACGGATGGGGATTGCGGATGCACGGAATTACCCGAATCCATTTGATGGTGATACCACGATTGCCTTAAGGATTTCGAGGCAAGCGAGCATAACCGTCCAGATTTACGATTTCACTGGCAGACTTGTCGCAGCGCCTATATCCAATTCAGTCAGAGAGGCGGGGCCCGTTGAGATTGAATGGGATGGCAAAACCAGTGCGGGTGATAACCTCGCACGAGGCGTTTACTTCTGCCATATTCTCATGGAAAGCGAGCTAGAACCTCAATCTGCTATTCTGAAAATGGCAATTATCAGCGACTAGTAACATTCACTATCTCCTCTGACTCGGAATCCACCCGATTCCGGGTCAGGGGATTTGCCTTCATAAAGGAGGGAGACAATGTTTCAACTTAAGCATAAAGTACTATTCAGTTCAATTGGGGTTTTTGCCCTTGCAGTTTTGCTTGCACCTGTCTGCTTCGCCGGCGTGAATGCTGCTCCTCATCTTGGGATGGGTAGCGGTGCGCGGTCCCTCGGTTTGGGCGGCGCGTTTACCGCAATCGCTGACGATGCGACTTCTACAATATGGAATCCCGCCGGATTGCCGGCTGTGGATGACCTAACTATTACACTTTCTTCCGCACGACTATCTCTCGATCGAAAACATAACTTTATCGGCTTGATCAAAAAGGTCGGTGCCAATGGCGGGCTGGGATTGGCAGTTATCAATGCCGGCGTCGATGATATTCCTTCCCGTAACGCCGATGATCAGGCGGGTAGCTCTTTTAATTATAATTCCAACGCCTATTCCCTCTCCTACGGTCATGACCTCGGTGCCGTGAGTCTCGGCGCAAGCGCGCGCATGCTTATGGATAGCTTCGGGGATCATTCGAGCGAAAGCGGTTTCGGTGGTGCCGATATCGGGCTTTTAGGGAGCAACTCGGCTAGTACCTTCAGTTACGGCATCGCAGCTAGGAATATCGGCGGTATGATCGCTGGAAGCGAGTTGCCTATTCTCATCGCTGGCGGCCTCTCCTATCGAGTGATACACAAGAATGTTGCGACCTTCTCCGTTGATGTCCAACACGAGATTGTTGACCTGCCAGAGTCCCCGACCAGCCTCCATATTGGGACAGAATACCTGATTGCGAAAACCTTTGCAATTCGAGGCGGCAGCAAACTGAACGCTGATCGCAGTCAACTTTTCGTTGGATTTGGTGTCAATGTCGGTGGACTTCAACTCGATTACGCTTTGAAAGCAGCCGACAGTGCTGTCAATAACCTTGATGATGACAGCACCCATTTCTTCTCACTCTCTTATAGCTACTAATTCTAACGACTCGATACTACCAAAGGAGCATGTCCTATGAAGATGATGAAATCAATCCTCCGCTTCTCGCTTATCCTTTATCTCTGTGTTCTTTTGACAGGGGCATCCTATATCCTCACTGCCTCTGCCAAAATTACCCCCAATCCGGACATGGAGGGTACAACACTCATTACCATTGTTAAGGGCGATACCCTGTGGGATCTCGCTACAAAACATCTAGAAGATCCGCTTAAATGGCCCGACTTCAAAAAGTATAACACCTTTACCAATCCTGACCGAATCTATCCTGACGAGATGCTACGAATCCCCGCCGAAATGGTGATGGAGATGGTAAAGGAAGCGGTTGAGGAAGAGATGGTAACCGTGTCAGAGCTCGAAATGGTTAAGGCAGAACTCGCCGCCATGGAAGCCGAAGCGATGGCCGCGAAAGAGATGGTGGGTGTGACCGCAGCGGATGTCACCGCAATCAAAATGATGGTCGATGACCTGATCGCAAGGCAGAAAAAGGTCAAAAGTGGTCTCAAAGAGGTACAAGGTCAGTTAGCAGGGCTGCCAGAGGTTGCTGCCGGGCTTAACGCTTCCCTGATGGAACACGCCGAAGCCAGCAAAATGGCAATCTCAAAGGCTCACAAAGAGGTCGAAGGGGCGCGTGGAGATATTAAAGAACTCCGCAAGACGGTAAAAGAGAAACATAAAGCTAGCATGGAAGCGGGCAAAGCCTCCGACGAGATGCTCGCGGCAGGTATTAAGGCGAATGCAGACAGCCTTGATAAACTCCACACAATGCACAGAGGTGCTACAGAAGAGCCGAACAAGTCGAAACGCACGCTTGCGTTCCTGACTACCTTGGCAGGCACAGCCGCTTGGTTTGCCATCAGTGCCATAGGGTCGGAATAACCCTTCTGTAGGGAACGCAGATCTGCGTTCCTTATCTGATAACATTTGAGCAGGGCTGGTGCATGCACCAGCCCTGCTTTTTTTATTTGGGAAAACGGGAAGGTTCAATCCGTAGGGGTTGGGTTCCCCAACCCGTCGGGCGAGGTGACCTCGCCCCTACGATGGATGTCCCATCTTGAATTTTGGTGCGTCGGCGCATTTAGCCTCAGTGGGGCGACATGTTTATAGCACATGGGACACGCAAATATCCTAAAGCCCCAGAGGGGCGACATGTGTTAGCGTGAAACGTGAAACGTGGAGACAATTTAACGCCAAGCCGCAGCGCAAAGAAGAACGTGATGCACCAATGCACCAATAAACCAATGATATGATTGACTCCAAACGATTCCAAGATACAATCCATCGCTTCATCGAACTCTACGGGGACCGAATCGAAGGGATCGCCGATGAAATTTACGCTGGGCTCGCATGGATCGACGAAACCAAGTTTGTCCTGATCGGCGGAGACGAGGATGCCGCGCTCAAACCACCCACTTGGCGGCGTGTATCACGTCTCTTCAACCTTGCCCAACAGCTGCGGCGACCTGTGTTACTGTGGGATACCCCATTCCAAGTGAACATGGCCACTCCAACATCCTCTCTGCACGCTAGGAACACCGCACAAAATACGCAACGACACCTCCTGAAGTTGACCGTTCCCGTCATCGGTGTCTTTGACAAGCTCTCCCTCGCATCCGACGTCAGCCCAATTGATGCGGCACTCCTCCTACAACAGACGGGGGTAAAAGCCCAACTGTTAGCAGATGAAGCTTTCCCCACCTTAATCAAGGTATCTGAGGACACGTCCCAACTCAAATCGGATATTCTTGAACTCCTCAACCACCTATCATCCCTTCCCGTCGAAACGTTAGTGCAACAGCGATTAGAGGGCATACGCCAATCCGCGGTTAAAGCGGAAAGTGAGCATGTGTGAGGACGAGGAGAAGGACGCGAGAAGGCAAGCGTAGAGAATATTTAATGCAAGGATGCAATGAACCCATATAGCTTCAGTTGCTCTGAATCCCGCCTGCCTGCTCTCGGCTTGTCGGAGTCCCGATTTATCGGGGATCTTATCGGGGCGGAGCGACATGTTTCTAGCACTATCTTCCCCACCTTCCCTTTTTTATGTATAGCATCACAAAAAACACTTGACATCCGTAACACAATAGCGTAAAATTAATTACAAGATGCGATATGTTCTAATGTCGGATAACTCCAACCTTAAAAAAAGGAGAGACATACCATGAAAATCCAATCACTATTTACCCTCTTGGTGGTCTGCGCATTCGCGTTTTTGACCACTATCCCTGCAGATGCTGTCATCTACGGCAAACGAGGCGATGACGAAGCAACTATCCCTTGGGTGGAAGGTATTAAGCACTGGGAAGTGGGTCCCGGCGCACAGGCAGAAGTCGTTGGGTCTGAGCTTGAACTCAAATCCGAAGGTAATACCGGGCTCTATTTCAATCATCCCGATGTCGACGTTGCTGCGATGACAGACTATGAGTTAGAAGTGTCCGCACGTAAAATCGGCGACGATAGCAAATACTTCCATCTCTTTGTCCGGACGGTTGAACCGACGAAAGATTTCTATTTTGTCGAGGTTAGCTATAACTCCAACACCATCTCAATGTATGAATTTAACGATGGTGCAGGCACTGAGATTACCCCCGGCGGTAACGCTGGACGCCCCAAACGTCCCGATTCAAAGGATACAAAGGGCGGCGAGCACTACATCCTCAACTTTTCGGCCGAAGGAAATATCCTCAAATACGCGGTTGATGGCAGATTGTCGATCGTCGTGCAAAACAATAAGTGGAAAACAGGTCCTCCGGGACTCGGCGGACGTGGTGGTCAAGTGAATTACTATTGGGTCCGTGTCGATTCTCTGCCGGAGCAGGGACTGCAGGACATCCCTTCAACGGACAAACAGTTGTCAGTCGAGAGCGCGGGCAAACTGGCGACAACGTGGGCAAGACTGAAACGCGGATTCTAAGAATAAAGACTATTCCTAAGCATAACAAAGGCGAGGCATCTACGGATACCTCGCCTTTTTTTGTGCCCCGCCCTCCTTCCAATCGAATCGTTTGTTCCTCCTCTGTAGAGGGAACCCTTGGGGTTGCTACTGTAGATCGATTTTCCCAGTCCATACGGGTAACGAATATGAAAAAGTGTTGATAAATCAATGAAACCGTGATAACATATAACATCATTTGCCCTTATCAATTACCCCAAGGAGGTGCGTCAATAATGAAGGTCATAACAGTTTTGTTACTACTACTTTTGACATCGCCCGTGTTTGGAGAATTGACCATGGAAGATTTGCGAACCGTTATCAAGGAAGAGAACACTGCTTCCGAAAAGCGCATGAAGGAGTATATAGATCTTAAAGTTGATGGGTTGGATGAAAAACTGAGTGCCAGAATTGATGGGTTGGATGAAAAACTGAGTGCCAGAATTGATGGGTTGGATAAGAGAATGGGGGATATGCGGCTTTTCATGATTGCACTCGTTGGACTGATAGCAGCCGCCATCGCAATCCCTCAGATCATTATTGCCTACAGAGACAGAGAACAGAGGGAACTCCGTGCCGAAGTTGAACAGTTGCGCCAAACAGTTGAGGCGATACAAAACACCTCGGTATGAGGGCAGTGGACTAAAGTACTAGCGGGCGATATATGTATAGAATGCGTGAAGCGTGATGTGTAATGAACTGACGAACCATAGTGGGTTTTAAGAATAAATAGACAAATATAGTAGTAGGCACACTCCGTGTGCCGTAACTTTGTGCATAAGGTTCCTGACCTCGCTCGTCCACAGTGTCTAATTAATTTTGCAATCTACCACAATAAACTAACGGTAGAACGAATACACCTCAACCCCCCAAAAGACACGGATAAGCACCCAACCCCCACCGACGAGATACTCTCCGAACAGCAACCCCAAGAAAAACGGCAGTGCCTTCCGATAGAGCCGAATACCGCCGACCTTCAGCACGGTCGCCTTAACCGCCCAACTCACAAACACGGAAAACCATAACCATCCGAAAGTCCAAGGACTACTCGCAATCGCGTAACCGGCGGGGTGAAAGGGCCAAAGCGGAAACCGCGTGCGAATCGCCCAGAGAAATCCGGTAAAGAGAAATCCCACCGCCATAAAAAGCACCGAGGGGGCATTGGTCTCCGTCGGATTGTAAAGCCAGCTCCGCATGTTGGAATACGCGCCATTTCCCAACCCCACATTGATATTATCACCGCCGCTGCTGTAGGCGAGCGTGAGATACGCCCAAAACGCCGTTAAGATACCCGCGACCGTTGCCAGAACCATCACGCCAATTAAGCGGCGATGGTCCATCCGCGTCGCATCTGCCACCTTGAACCCTTCCAGCGTGTGCGGCATCGGGTGGGCGCGATAACCGCGATTGAACGTATAATAAAACCCCATCATCACCAGGCTCCCTGCCGGAATACGACGGGTGCCGAGGGCGTCCGTGATAAAATGACGTGGATTGACAAGGAACATCTCATTCGTCGGCGGACCCACCTCTGCGCGGATACGACCGACAGCGATCGCCAATAGGTAGTAGGTGAAAAAATAGAGACCCGCCATCCAGAGCGTCATCCCGCCGTAATACGAAAATACCAATAAAAAGATGATCCCGCCCGTCAATCCCAACACCGCCCACCGATATTTCATCGGTTCATTCTCTTCGCCGGGCTGGTCCCGCCAAAGGTTCTTGAAAATCGAAATAAAGTAGCGTCGTCCGCCATAGAGGGCAAAGCAGGCGATCGCGAAAAAAGCACCGATACTTTGTGGTCCCTCATACGGGAAGCCCGGAAGACTGGAAAGCCCTAACGCGCGTCCTAAGATGCGCTCTGCCTTCCAAAAGAGGAAGAAGAACCATAGCGAGAAGGACATCTCCAACGGCATCAGAAACCCCAAGCCAAGTCCAAAGGGAAGCGTATACAGCGGTGTCCACCCCATCGCATTCCACGGCTTCTCCGTAAAGAACTGACCAATCTCCGCTTTGCGCACAGGGATCTCCGGGAACGCGGGGAACAGGACATGCAAGCCGTTGATGAGGTCAATCCCGCCTGCGACGGCAAATCCGAGCCACAGCATCTTGGATTTGAACAGGCTTCCGTCGGAACGGGTCATCTCCAACGGCAGCTGAACAATCGGATACGCCAACCGTTCTCGGAGGATCCACTGCCGACGTAGGATGGCGTCCATGCAGATCATCACCCAGATCAGGACGGTTAAAAGGACTGTCCACCATAGAATCGGGCGGAGCCACGGTAGGAGGTGTGCTCTTGTGTAGGGCGTGCTCTGACCCTCGTAAAAATCGAGTAGGCTTAATGGATCGTTCAACGTCAGCCAAGGAGGCAGGTATCTCCAGAAGAGCGTCTTCCACTCATTTTCAGGCGTGGCGAACCAGAAGCCGTGCGATAAGGTTGGCGCGACGGTTTGCATCATGTCGTGACCTGCAATCGCTGAAGAGAGCGAGAGCATCATGTAGATGGTCATCAGTTCGCCTTGCTGCAGGGCAAAACGCGGAAAGAAACGCTTTATCAGTGCGTTGATGATAATCAACACCGTGAGGCTGATAATCACGTTATAGATCAACGACATCGTTGTCGCTAGCGTGCCGATATACTTGACCTCGTTTGTGATAATAAAATAGGTGTTGACCGGCATCAGTGTCAACGCGATCACAACGGCGCGAAACGTTAATCCCTTATTTGAGGTTTGATTACCAATCGGTTGTTCAGTCATAATGAAAGTATTCGTTTGTAGGGGGTTCCTTGCGGTTGCCGCTTTATGAAGTTCGCCGTGAGCAACAATAATCGTTGTTCCCTACAACATTTGTTGTGCGTTATCCGTAGGGGCAACCTTTGTGGTTGTCCAATTTTCCTTCCACTGTCGCCCCTCTGGGCTTAGGATATTTGGTGTATTCGATATTCTATAAACATGTCGCCCCTCTGGGGCTAAACGATCCGTCTTCCCGTCTGCGTCCGTTGCGTCATTGCGCCCTTGCGTTAGATTTCCTCCACGCATCACGTTTCACGAAAATCACCGATAAAAGGAATACACCCCAATATCCCAAAACAGCCGTATCAAGACCCAAGTGCCCCCAATGATAAATTCACCCAGCAAGATCCCCAAAAACAGCGGAAACACCTTGCGATATAGGCGGATGCCCCCAACCTTCAACAAGATAGCTTTTATCGCCCAGCTCACAAAGATCGAAAACCAGAGCCACCCAACCGTCCAGCTACTGCTGCCGATGAGATAACCCGCCGGATGGAAGGGCCAAAACGGAAACCGTGTCCGTAACCACCAGAGCAATCCCGTAAAGCAGAAGCCCACCCCCATGAAAGCCACGGCGGAAAAGTCGGTGCCTAGCGGGTGGTAGAGCCAACCTTGCAGCGCATTATAACCCCCGACCCCGAGATCGCTCACCGTGCCGATGTCATACCCGACAACCAGATATCCCCAGAACGCCGCGAGAACCCCCACCACCGTCGCTAAGAGCATCGCCCAAACCAGGCGGCGCGAATTCATACCCGCAGCGTCCGCCACTTTGAATCCCTCCAGCGTGTGCGGCATCAGATGTGCACGGGACCCTCGATTAAACGTCATATAGAGCCGGGTCATGGTCAGGGTGCCGGGCGACAGCCGGCGACTGCCAAATACATCCGTCAGAAACTGGTGTGGCGTGGCACTGACCTCGTTTGTCGGAGGTCCCACTTCAGCACGCACCCTTGCGATACTTATCGCCAACAGGTAGTAGATCAGGAAGTAAACCCCCGCTATCCAGAGCGACATCCCACCCTTATACGAGAAAGCGAGCAGAAAAACTATCCCACCGATTAGACCTAGGACCGCCCACCGATACCGCATCGGCTCCTGCGCCTCGCCGGGCGTATTCCGAAACAGGTTCTTGAAGAGGGCGATAAAGTAGCGCCGCCCGCCGATCAGGGCAAAACAGCCAATCGCCAGATAACCGCCCATCACCTGCGCCCCACGATACGGGAAAAGCCGCAGACTCTTGAGTCCAAGTGCTTCGCCCAACACATATTCCAGTTTCCAGAACAGGTAGAAAAACCAGACGGAAAAGGACATCTCTAACGGCATCAAGAAAGCCAAGCCTACTGCGAAGGAGAGGATATAGACCGGCACCCAACCGACAGCGTTCCACGGTTTTTCGGTGAAGAATTGACCAATCTCAGCGTGACGAATGGGAATCTCAAGAAACGAGGGCACCAATGCGTGTATCCCATTGATTAGATCGATCCCTCCAGAAATTGCAAATCCGAGCCACATCATCTTGGACTTGAATAGCCGTCCATCAGTCCGTGTGATTTCCAGTGGTAACTGAACGATGGGATATGCCAACCGTTCCCGTTCAATCCACTGCCTGCGAAGCAGGATATTCAGGCAGATCATCACCCAGATGAGCACCGTCAGAAACACCGTCCACCAGAGGATTGGACGCAGCCAATCCCGGAAATGTACCCCTGCGTGAAATGTGTTATCCCCCTCATAGAAGCCCGTCAGACTCGACAAATGGTCCATTACGAGCCATGGGGGCAGGTGTCTCCAGAACAGTTCCTTCCACTCATTTTCGGGTGTGGCAAACCAGAACGCGTCGGGAATCGTCGGCACCACCGTCTGCATCATATCGTGACCCGCGATCGCCGAGGAGACAGAGAGCATCACGTAGATGGTCAGAAACTCGCCTTGGGTGAGCGCAAAGCGCGGCAGGAAACGCTTAATCAGGAAGTTGACGGGGAGCAGCACCATCAAGGTAATAATCACATTATAAATGAGCGAGATGGTGGTCGGCAGTGTGCTCCAATACTTGAGATGGTTCGCCATTATACAGTAACTATTGACCGGAATCAATGCCAATCCGAGAATAACCGCTCGGAGCGTCACGCTCGGATTCGATGTCTTTGTCTGGTGGTCGATAGCCATAGTATTGCATTTGAGGTCGGGCTGGGAAGTCTGACCTGCGGGGATTGGAGCTGGGTTTTTAGATATAGGTCAAAAAAGGGGCAACCCTTGTGGTTGCCTTCGGTCATGTTCGTAGGTCGGGCATCCCCGGTCAAGGGATCCTCTCGGACTTGCCCGACGGAATTGTGGTTGACCTTCGTAGGGAACACAGATCTACGTCCCCTTGGATAGCGGACAAAAATCCTATCTCCCCGTCACATATCGCCAGATCCGGGATGGGACAACTCAGCGGGAAAGCCGTAGGGTGTATCATTGCGGTCAGCCGTCAGGGGCCAGCTCTGTCCACCCAAATTCTGAAATGATTCGTGCCGACCGCAAAGCCATAGGAACATTTCCGCCACCTTAATAACATCGCGGAATAACTCGACGTAACCGTAATCTCCGGTAGGTCCCCCGGCGTAATTGGCTGAAGCAAAATCGAACGCCGGCTCAATAATCCAATCCCGCTTTGGCGGGGTTGTGCGCCAATAGAAATACTTGAGCAGGTTACGAATGCCCGAAGCGGTTGAAGGTCCGCGGCGATGCCAGATGTGATAGACGGTGATGAAAATCGAGCCGGCGGGCGCGGTTGTCGGTATCGCGCCGCGGATGCCGTCTAGATGGAACATAAACTTGCCTTTGTTGCGTATCAGATGCGAGCCCGGCACAATCTGCGTGGGGCCCATTTCAAGGGGCGTATCTTGAGGATAGTAGAACACCTGCAAGAAGTTCAGTTCGGGTGTATAGCGATAGTTGCCGTCCACATGCCAAACACCACCCATCACTGGAAATTCCTGCGCCTCCTTTTCCGCCGTCATCGGGCAGCTCACCCGATGATTCGCCATCTTAATCGGTAGATGAAAATCGGCGCCGAGAAGCGAGCGTAGGACACCCCCGACAGTTGGGTTGACAATCACATTCTCGACAAACCAGTCTTCGTGTAAGATGCCTTGGGGTTCCGGGACGGGGTATTGATCGCAGTATTCCATCGTCTTGCGATTAACCTCATCAGGTACTACACCCTCAAACATCAGATAGCCGGTCTTGCAAAATTCCAGCACCTGACTATCCGTCAATGTCGGCTGACAATCGTAGGTTTCCTGTTCCGATATCTGCACGGCTAACCCCTATCGTTCCAAAATAAATTCAAAACCGAGACCATACACTTCTTTTTCATCCACAGCGAGTAGAGACAGATTGGGGAATGAAATAATCCGCCAACCGTCTGTTACGGCGTCTAACACCGTCTGGTAGGGCCAATCCTCCGGGTCAGGGGGGCAGGCAATCCGCTGCCCATCTTCGATCCACATCATGCCCACCACCTGCGATTCGGGCGAGGTATTTCTGGCTTGTAGATAGAGGATATCCTGTGGTTTGTTGCTCGTTTGCCCTATCAGGTCCGTGATACCCCGGCAGAGTTGGGTTGGCGTCAACTCACCCCGTTGCAGTTCAGCCATCAGCGAGTTCATAATCTCTTTTTGTGTTTCAGTCATCCGGTTTTGCCTTATCTTGCGCGTAGTATTCTAACCTAATAAGTAGCCAATCGTAGGGGCGAGGTTTCCTCGCCCAACGGGTTGGGGAACCCAACCCCTACGGGTTCAACGTTCCCATTTTCCGCTTTATCGGTGTAATCCGTGACCCGCTCGGCTTGGATTGACAAATCCAAGCTAGACCTGTGAAAGCTCTGTGGATTTGCCAATCCACAGGGAGCAGCTAGGTAAGTACGAATTCAATTCCGCTTTTCTCTGCGGCGTTGCGTTAAATTTCCTGCACGTATCATGCTGCCATATGTCGCCTCTCTAGAGCTAAATGCGCCAATGCACCAAACTTGCTGCCTCAATAAGATGATAATAATGAGAGCATCGTCTTTCAACAGTTTCCGAGTTGAGAATTGGAGAGGAGAGGGGAGGGTTGCGTTCACGGGAAGCGATACGTGAAAGAGAAAATTCGAGGGCATCATCACAGCGACCATTATGCCAATGCCTTCAGGCTGTCGTCGTTGAACGGCTGTAATGGCGTGAAATCGCGGTTGTTATGATACCAGTCGCGTTCTGTACCGGTGCAGGCGTTGCTAACAGCGTTGTAGTTCAAATACATGATCGCCCGTCGCCAAGGGGAGACATTGTTGGATGAGCCATGCACGACATTGCAATGACAAAAACAGACAGACCCCGCAGGACCTATCAACGCCTCGATACCACTTTCTCCTGCCAGCTGCTCTAGGGTGGGACGATCAATGTGGTGCAAAGCATAGCCCTTCGCGTCCTTGTGGGGTTTAGAGTCGAGGAGGCCATACGTATGTGAGCCCGGCACGACCAGTAACGGCGACGTAACCGCTGTGCAATCGTCGATAAACACGGCTGCCATAATACACTTCGGTTCCATCATTCCGTCGATACGATGCCACGGCGGGTAATCTTGGTGCCAGTCCCACGCCGCGCCGCCCCCGAATCCCTGTTTGGGGTTAAGACGGCTCTGATGGAGATACGCATCGTCACCCAAAAGTTGGCGGACCGGGTTCAGCAGGCGTGGAAGCAGCGGGAGATACCGGAACGGTTCGGAATAGACATGTGCCCCAAAAGCGAGCCTGACGGAGTTCGGGTCATCTTTCTCAGGTATCACCTCCGGACCCCGGCGACTGAGGATCTCCGGCATCACCCCCTGCAGGATCCCTACCTCATCTTCCTCCAATAAACTTGGGAAAAACAGATAGCCCTGTTGATTAAAGCGCGCAATTTGGGCGTCGTTGAGTTTCATGGTATCTATCTCATTTTGCGGTCAAAATCTCGCTGCTATAGTAGGGAACGCAGATCTGCGTTCCCTACCACTGAGATATTTCTGCGTCCCCTGCCACTAATGGGCTTTCAACGCGCCCCATATCGTCGCTAACTTTTCCCGTGGATCGACCGAAAACTTCGCAGGGAAGGGCCAACCGGGCGGCTGATAGGCCTCATTTTCGATTTCCCCTGCCCCCGCGCCGCCGTTCCAACCACCTATGGTATAAATCTTGCCATCTGCAACAGCAGTCCCAAAACTGCCTCGCGCAGTGGGCATCGAGTCCATACGCCTCAATTTGTTTTCTTCTGGCGAGTATTCCCAAACATCGTCGTAAAATACAAGGTCCGGATCATTGCCGCCTCCCTTTATTCCTCCTTTGCCCTTAAATTTCTCGCCTCCCATGACATAAATCATGCCGCTATTGACGAAGGCGGCGGCGAAATTATGAACGGGTCTTTGTATCTTGGCTTTGGGTGTCCAAATCTCCGTTTTGGTGTCGTATTCGTCCACGTCTGTGGTTGACTCCTTATGCGTGAAATCGGTTGCACCGCCAAAGATATAAATCTTACCTTTGCCCGGAATGGCGGCACCGGCTGCCCCCCATCTCGGATTTGGCATATCCGCTTTCTGTTCCCAAGCGTCGGTCACAGGGTTGTATACCTCGATCGCCGGGGAGGGAAAGAAGACATCGGTTGCACCACCGACGGTATAAATCTTGCCGCTCAACACGACGGTGACAGGAGCGATTCGCGGCGTTAGCATGTCCGCTTTCCTCTCCCAAGTATCAGTCTTCGGGTCATACACTTCGACTTCCGCCAGAGGTGCGATGCCGTCACGGGTTCCGCCGATAACATAGACCTTTCCGTCCAAAGAAACCGCGGTGTGCCGCACTCGACCTGTCGGTATAGGTTTCTTTTCGACCCACTTGTCCTTTGCTATGTCATACTCTTCATTTTTAGAGATCTGAGGGGTATCGTCTTGTCCACCGATTGCGTAAATCTTCATGCCAACGGCAGCAGCCTCGACTCCCCACCTGTGCGTTGGCATTGGCTTTAGTTCCTTCCATCCCGCAAAGCTGAGCGTGGCAAAGCTAAGGGTAAGCAGTCCACATAACATCAGCCCTACTAAGGTTTGATGACTTGTCCGCTTCATGGTATCTACCTCCTCTATCAGGTTGAATTTAAGTGACCTTCGGAGCACCTCAACCGAGAGGCTGCTCTAACTTCAGGACCAGTTACACCTCGCGAAAACAGATTCGCTATTGATGCCTCTTAAGCTTTCCCCATATGGTTGCTAGTTTGTCTTGGGGGGCGACCGAAAAGTTCTTAGGGAAGGGCCAACCGGGCGGTTGATAGACTGCTACTCCAATTTCGTCGCCGGCACCGCCCGCCCAACCCGCGATGACATAGACCTTTCCTTCTGCAACGGCAGTTCCAAAGCTGGACTTTGCCTTCGGCATGGCTGCGTCACGTTTCCATTTATCTTCTGCTGGTGAGTATTCCCAAACATCGTCGTAGAATGTCCAATCCGGGTCATTAATACCGCCATCAACGCCGCCTTTGCCCTTCCATTTCTGACCGCCGATGACATAAATCATGCCGCTATTGACGAAGCTGGCGGAAAAATTATGAAGCGGTCGCTGCATCTCGGCTTTGGGTGTCCATGTCTCCGTTCTGGTGTCGTATTCATCCACCGCTGTGGTTGAGTTCTCGCGGGTGAAATCGGTCGCGCCACCAAAGATATAAATCTTTCCCTTTGGCGCAATGCTAGCGCCGGCTGCCCCCCATCTCGGATTGGGCATGTCCGGCTTCTGTTCCCATGTGTCCGTCGCGGGGTTGTATACCTCGATCACCGGAGACGGAAAGAAGAGGGCGGTCGCGCCGCCGATGACGTAGATATTCGAGCTCATTGCGACCACCATCGGAGCGATTCTCGGAGTCGGCATCGCTGCTTTCATTGTCCAGACATCCTTTTTCGGATCATACTCCTCGACTCTTGCCACGGGATCAATTCCATCAAATGTTCCGCCAAAGACGTAAATCTTTCCTTTGAAGGTAACCGCGGCGTGCATCACCCTGCCGCTTGGTATCTCCTTTCCCTCGTTCCATTTGCCCTTTGCGACGTCGTACACTTCCACTTTTGAGATCTTGGGACTATCATCTTGACCAGCGATAGCGTAGACCTGATCGTCCACGGCGGCAGCGGCTAATCCCCATCGACCTGTTGGGACAGCCTCGACTTCACGCCAGTCTGCAAAGCTTACCGCCGAAAAGCCAAATAGGGCGCATAACAAAAATCCCGCTAACATTATCGACCGTTTCATGCTACAGACCTCCTGTATAGAATTTATGGTGAACTAGAGAAATAAGTAGACATTTACCAATAACTCCGACCCTAGCGAAGTTTCCAAAGTCCCCCTGAACCCCTCTGATAAGAGGGGAAAGACAAGGGAGAAGACCCCCTCTTATCTTCTCCCCTTGTCAGGGGAGTTGGGGGGATTTAGGGGGTTGGCTGTGCATTGGAAGTGTCTAAGTAATTCCAAAATCTACCATAGTTTGGCTCCCCTTCAGAGAACCGCCGCTTTCCGAGTTGAGTGCTAGCTGTCCGCTAAAATAGCCTAGGTTGCTAACCATTGAAAATTTGGAGTATTTTATAATCTATCGACCTGTGCCGCCATATCTGCATGGGCAGCAGATTGGGCTCTCTAGCCCGACTGCATCGATGAACTAATGAACTAGGACGTGTTGATATTTTGTCATTGCTAATTCGAGAAACGATTGGGCAATCCGTCAAGAACTGCATTAATACACATGTCGCCCCGCTGGGGCTTGAGGACTTGTACCGTTGCATGTGCTATAAACATGCCGCCCCGCTGGGGCTTAGGATTGATGGATCTTGCCACTTGCTCTATACCCTGCTGGGGCTTTGTAATCAGACGAGGAAGCCCAACGGACAGGTGTTAGTTTGAGTAGGTCGAGATTCATATCTCGACACAGCGCGTCGATTTTGGAAAATCGACCTACAAAGGTTCAAAATTGCCTCAGGCACATCACGGTTGGTTCAATTCGTCAAATTCGAACCTAATGAACAAATGAACTAAATCCTACTGACGCCGTTTAATCTCTCCCCATATCGTCGCTAGCTTGTCTCGGGGAGTGACCGAAAACGCCTTAGGGAAGGGCCAACCATCAGGCGTATAGGCTTCCATCTCTAGCCGTGGTCCGCCAGCCCCGTGGCCACCGACCGCATAAATCTTCCCGTCAAGCACCGCGGTTGCCAAAGTTGACCGTGGGGTTGGCATCTGATCCTTTAGCCTCGACCACCTATTCTTGTCCAAGTCGTATTCAAAGACCGTCCAATGCACGATCCATCCCTCGACATTTTGCCCGTCTTTGTCGTTGCCGCTAAAGGTCTTCCCCCCAATGGCATAAGCCTTCCCACTGTTGACGAAACTCGCTGACATATCGAAAAATTTAAGCGGCATATCCGCTTTCTCCGTCCAGGTGTCGGTCTTCGGGTCATATTCCTCTGTCAGGTCGGTATACTTTTGATGCGTATTATCTACAGCGCCGCCACAGATGTAAATCTTGCTCCGTGCTGCAAAAACGCCCGCACCCCATCTCGGGTTAGGCATATCCGCCTTCTTCTCCCACGTATCGCTTACAGGGTCATAGACCTCAACCGCAGCGGACGGAAAGAAGAAAGAGTCCGCACCGCCGATGACATAAATCTTGCCGCCGACTACCGCCGTGAGCGTCGCCATCCTCGCGGAAGGCATATCGGCTTTGGGCGTCCACGTGTCGGTTTTCGGGTCGTATTCATCGGTCAATGGAACCGCTTGGAAATTATCCTCTGTTCCCCCAAAGGCATAAATCTTTCCCCTGACTATCGCACTGCTTACCCGAAATCTGCCGCGCCCCCACTTGCCTTTAACGTCCCACGCATCCCGGACTGGATCATATTCGCCCACAAATTTGCCCGGGGGCTTCAAGTCGTCCTGTCCACCAAAACCGTAAAGTTTCCCATTAAAAGCTTCGACACCTAATCCCCACATACCCACAGCACGGTCGCCTAATTGTGGCAGCTTGACCTTCGGCTCCCATTCTCCCGCAAAACTCATCGTCGAAAAAACCAGCAGCCCGCACACTATCAAGCCTGTTAAAATCATTCGATGTTTCATAGTTAGTTTCTCCCAATTCTCTTTCGCTCATGTTAAGAGACGGTGTAAGAGCAACCGTAGGGAACAACGATTGTTGTTCCCTACCAAAAGCTCGGTTTCTCCTATCGTTCTACACTTTCTTTTATTGGTTGCGCTTAATTTCCCCCCACTTCGTCGCCAGCTTGCCTTGAGGCGAGACGGAAAAAGCCTTGGGGAAGGGCCAGCCGTCGGGGGTGTATACCTCTGTTATCCCAGGGATGCCAACATGCCCCCCAATGGCGTAAATCTTCCCGTCCAGAACGGTTGTGGCTAAACTTGCCCGTGGGGTCGGCATCTCGTCTTTCAGCCGTGTCCACTTGTTCTTCTCTACATCGTATTCAAAAACCGTCCAATGATAGCGCCACTTGTCAGATAGGCGTCCATCTCTGTCGTTACCGCCAAATGCCTTTCCCCCGATGGCATAAGCTTTCCCGTTGTTGACGAAACTCACTGACATATCGTGATAGGCGACCGGCATATCCGCTTTCTTGGTCCACGTGTCCGTCTTCGGATCGTATTCTTCCGTTAGGTCGGTATACTTTTGATGACTCTGGTCTACGGCACCACCACAAACGTAAATCTTCCCTCTAGCAGCAAAAGCACCTGCCGCCCACCTTGGGTTAGGCATATCCGCCTTTTTCTCCCATGTGTCGGTTACGGGGTCATAGACCTCGACAGCGGCTGACGGAAAGAAGAAAGATTCCGCGCCACCAATGACATAAATCTTTCCACCCACCACAGCAGTAGCTGTCATCATTCTGGCGGTTGGCATATCGGCTTTAGCGGTCCATGTGTCGGTTTTGGGATCATACTCATCCAAGAAAGGGACCGCTTGGAAATTATCCTCTGTTCCTCCAACGGCGTAAATCTTCCCTCTTATCACAGCACTGTCTAACCGAAATCTGCCCCTCTGCCATTTGTTGAGTTTGGTCCATGCGTCTTTATCTGGGTCGTATACATGCACAAATTTGCCCGCAGGCTGCAAATCATCTTGTCCGCCAAAGATGTAAATCTTCCCATTGACTGTTTCAGCACCCAACAACCAAGCACCGCCTGAAATGGCACCCAATTTTGGGAACGTGGCTTTCTCCTCCCATTTCCCCCCAAAAGCCATTGTCGAAAAACCGAGTATCCCGCATACTATCAATCCTGTTAGCAGGTAACGTGGTATCCGATATTTCATAATGTACACCTCCATGTTTTACTGTATCTGCTTAATTGCCCCCCACTTCGTCGCCAGCTTTTCCCGTGGATCAACCGAAAAGTTCTCTGGGAAGGGCCAGCCGTCGGGGGTATAGACTTCTACCTCTCTGCGGGGACCGTTGTGATGCCCACCAATGGCGTAAATTTTTCCATCCACGGCGGCTGTCGCTAAAGTGCCCCTACCGGTCGGCATCTCGTCGTTGAGCCGTTGCCATTTGTTCTTTTCGACATCATATTCGAATACCGTCCAGTGAAGAACCCACCCTTGAAATTTTGTGCCATCTTTTTCTTTCCCATCGAAGGTCTTTCCCCCAATGATATAGGCTTTTCCACTGTTGACGAAACTCGCTGACATATCGAAAAATTCAATCGGCATATCGGCTTTCTTCGTCCAGGTGTCGGTCTTTGGGTCATATTCTTCTGTCAGGTCGGTATACTTTTGATGGGTGTTATCCAAGGCGCCGCCAAAGATATAAATCTTCCCTTTGACTACCACCGCCGGCATTCCCCATCTCGGATTGGGCATGTCCGCCTTTTTCTCCCATGTGTCGGTTACGGGGTCATAGACCTCGATCACAGCGGACGGAAAAAAGAAAGATTCCGCGCCGCCAATGGTATAAATCTTGCCGCCTACCACAGCGATGGCGAATCCCATTCGCGGGGTCGGCATATTCGCCTTGACCGTCCAAGTGTCGGTCTTGGGGTCATATTCATCAACGTTGGGAAGGGTTTCAAAGTTATTGGCGGTTCCGCCGAAGGCATAGATTTTGTTCCGCACCGTGGCAGCGCCGAGCCGGAATCTGCCCTGTGTCAGCTTCTTCTTATCCGTCCACTCATCCTTTTCGGGATCATATTCTCTCACGACTTTGCCCGAAGCTACCAAATCATCTTGACCGCCAATGGTATAAATCTTCCCATCCACGACGCTGGCACCGAGTCCCCATATTCCTCCAGAGTGGGCACCAATTTGCGGCATATCTGGTTTCTCTTCCCACTCTCCTGCAAAGCCTATTGTTGAAAAGCCAAGCAGTCCGCACATTATTAAGCCTGTTAAAATGTAATATCTTATCCGGTGTTGCATATTTAACTTCTCCCAATTCTCTTTAGCTCATGTTAAGTAATCGCACAATAGAAATCGTAGGGAACAATGATCGTTGAACCCTACCCAAAGCTCGGTTTCTCCTATCACCTACTTTTATCGTTTTTTTTATTGACGCTGCTTAATCGCGCCCCATTTCGTCGCTAGCTTGCCTTGGGGAGAGACGGCAAAAGCCTTGGGGAAGGGCCAGCCGTCGGGCGTGTAGACTTCTACCTCTCTGCGGGGACCGTTATGATGTCCGCCAATGGCGTAAATTTTTCCATCCACGACGCTTGTCGCTAAAGTGCCCCTACCGGTCGGCATCTCGTCGTTAAGCCGTTGCCATTTGTTTTTTTCGACATCATATTCCAATACCGTCCAGTGGAGAACCCACCCTTGAAACTTTGGTCCATCTTTTTCTTTCCCATCGAAGGTCTTTCCCCCAATGATATAGGCTTTTCCACTGTTGACGAAACTCGCTGACATATCGAAAAATTCAATCGGCATGTCGGCTTTCTTCGTCCAGGTGTCGGTCTTTGGGTCATATTCTTCTGTCAGGTCGGTATACTTTTGATGGGTGTTATCCAAGGCGCCGCCAAAGATATAAATCTTCCCTTTGACTACCACCGCCGGCATTCCCCATCTCGGATTGGGCATGTCCGCCTTTTTCTCCCATGTGTCGGTTGCGGGGTCATAGACCTCGACCACAGCGGACGGAAAAAAGAAAGATTCCGCGCCGCCAATGGTATAAATCTTGCCGCCTACCGCAGCGGTGGCGAATCCCATTCGCGGGGTCGGCATATTCGCCTTAACCGTCCAAGTGTCGGTCTTGGGATCATACTCATCAACGTTGGGAAGGGTTTCAAAGTTATTGGCGGTTCCACCGAAGGCATAGATCTTGTTCCGCACCGTGGCGGTGCCGAGCCGGAATCTACCCTGTATCAGCTTCTTCTTATCCGTCCATTCATCCTTTTCGGGATCATATTCTTTCACAACTTTGCCGGGAACTACCAAATCATCTTGACCGCCAATGGTATAAATCTTTTCATTCACTACGTTGGCACCGAATCCCCATATTCCTCCAGAGAGGGCACCGATTTGCGGCATATCTGCTTTCTCTTCCCACTCTCCTGCAAAGCCTATTGTCGAAAAGCCGAGCAGTCCGCACGCTATAAAACCTATTAGAATTATTCGATGTTTCATAATTAATTTCCCCCTAGCCTTTTTGGCTCATGTTCAGAGATAGCGCGATAGAAACCTACCAAAAACTCGGTCTTTCCTATCATTTCCTTTTGACGTTTTTTTATTGAATTTGCTTAATCGCGCCCCATTTCGTTGCTAGCTTGCCTTGGGGTGAGACGGCAAAAGTATCTGGGAAGGGCCAGCCGTCGGGGGTGTAGACTTCCACTTCTCTGCGCGGACCGTTGTTATGCCCGCCAATGACGTAAATCTTTCCCTCCATGACGGTTGACGCTAAAGTCCCCCTGCCGGTCGGCATCTCGTCGTTAAGCCGTTGCCACTTGTTTTTTTCGATGTCATATTCCAGCACCGTCCAGTGAAGAATCCAGCGTTCAACCTTTGGACCATCTTTGTCTCTTCCATCGAAGGTCTTTCCCCCAATGATATAGGCTTTTCCACTGTTGACGAAGCTCGCCGCCATATCGAAAAATTCGATTGGCATATCGGCTTTCTTGGTCCAGGTGTCGGTCTTCGGGTTATATTCCTCCGTCAGGTCGGTATACTTTTGATGGGTGTTATCCACAGCACCGCCAAAGACATAAATCTTTGAGGCAACGGCGACAGTTGATATTCCCCATCTTGGGTTTGGCATGTCCGCTTTCTTCTCCCATGTGTCCGATACGGGGTCGTAGACCTCAACGGCACCGGACGAAAAGAAGAACGATTCCGCTCCGCCAATGGTATAGATTTTCCCTCCTACCACAGCGGCGGAGAGCCCCAACCTCGCGGTGGGCATGTCCGCTTTCTTGGTCCAGGTGTCGGTCTTGGGATCATACTCCTCTACCGTCGGGAGCGCTTCAAAATTATTGGCGGTTCCCCCGAAAACATAGATCTTCCCCCTGACCATTCCGGTAGCGATTCGAAATCGCCCCGTTGGAATGTCCTTTTTCTCCGTCCATTGGTCCTTCCCTAGGTCGTACTCTGTCACTCTTTTACCCGCGGCCGGTAAATCATCTTGCCCTCCAATGGCATAGATCTTCCCATTGACCGTTTCAGTCCCTAAGCCCCATCGTTGCCTTAATAGAAGCGCTTTTGGTTCCCATTTTCCTGCGACACTCACAGCGGGAACGCTAAAAAAACCACATGCTATCAATCCTATTAAAATGTAATGTGTGATTCTCTGTTTCATGATTTACACCTCCACGTTTTTTATTGATTTTGCTTAATCGCTCCCCATGCTGTCGCCAGCTTGCCTTGGGAAGAGACCGAGAAGGCTTTAGGAAATGGCCAACCGTCGGGCGTGTAGACTTCCACTTTATCTCTCTCCCCACAACAAGTGCCTTCCCAACCTCCAATGGCATAAATTTTCCCATTTACCACGGATATACCTAAAGTCGACCGTGGAGTTGGCATATCTTCCTTGATTTCCCATCTGTTTTTCTCGGGGTCATATTCAGCCACTGTCGTGTACATCGTCCAATCGGTTGGGCCCTCTGCCAAATTTTGAAACCCGCCTTTTCCTTTCCATTTCTGTCCTCCAATGGTATAAATCTTGCCACTGTTGACAAAAGCCGCGCCATGACCATGAAAATCTCGCCGCATTTTGGCTTTAGGGATCCAGGTGTCTGTCTTGGTGTCGTATTCCTCTACTAGGTCGGTCGCCTTTTGATGACTGATATCCACTGCTCCGCCAAAGACATAAATCTTTGACAACACCGCCGCGGCAGCTAGGTTCCATCTCGGATTCGCCATATCAGGTTTCTGCTCCCAAGTGTCGGTTGCAGGGTTGTAGACCTCGACCGCCCCGGTTGGGAAGAAGAAGTCTGCTGCCCCGCCAATAGCATAAATCTTCCCGCCGACCACGACGGCGGCTAACCCCATTCTCGCCGTTGGCATGTCCGCTTTCTTTGTCCAGGAGTCCGTTTTGGTGTCGTATTCTTCTACCGTTGCTAGAGCTTGAAAATTGTTGGGTGTTCCGCCCATGACATAAATCTTCCCACCGACCGCAGCAGTAGCGAGCCGAAATCGACCCGTTGGCATGGACTTTTTCTCTGTCCACGCATCCCTCTCTGTGTCGTATTCCTCCACTTTTGAGACTTCGGGCGTATCGTCTTGCCCTCCAATGGCATAAATTCTCTGGTTTACTACACTAGTGGATAAGCCCCATCTTCGGGTTGGCATGCGGTTTTCCCCCACCTCCCACGTTCCCGCAGAGCTTACTGCCGAAAAACCAAATAGCCCATATAATATTAGTCCTGTCAGAATCCAATTTTTTATTATATGCTTCATTACGCATTCCTCCTCGGTTTTAATTAAATGACTTTTTCAAATGGAGATTAACGCTCCTAACGCATTATTAGAAGGATTGTGGGCATATTGATTGAATATGGCTACAAACCGAAGTTTCACGGGCCGCGCTTAATCTTCCCCGTGTTGTCGCCAACTTACCTTGGGGAGAGAAGAAATTTCTCAGGAAATTGCCATAAAGACAGCACCTACCTACCATAGTTTCTTGTGTCGCAGGCCTCAAAAACATCCTTTTGAAACCCCGCCTCACGTCAACTTTTGCCGTCCGGGGGCAATGAACCACGATCATAAAAAACAGAATCATTTTATCAGACATTATTGCCTTTGTCAAGTTAAAATAGATCCCTAAGAAACTGACGAAGATTGCTCAATTTTAGGTGGTTTAATCGTTCAAAAGGATTGATTTCTAACTTGGTTTATGCTACACTAAACTCACAATCGATAAATACCACATCACAGGATAGAGGATGGATTTTGCTTATGTTTGAAGTAAAGCTAAGATCGAAAATCAGTGCTATACTCACGCCCCTTGCACAGGCAATCGTATCGCTCGGTATCACTGCGAATATGATCACGCTGTTCGGTCTGCTCGTTAATTTGGTGGCTGCCTACTGTTTAGCGACTGAACGGTTGGTGGCGGCGGGGCTGTTAATTTTATTCGGAGCGAGTTTCGATATGATAGATGGTGCTGTTGCGCGTGCGAGAACATCGACCAACTCTTCAGGAGCACTGCTAGATTCCGTAATTGATCGGTATTCAGAAGCAGTTATATTCCTTGGTGCCCTTATCTATTTTCATCATTTACAGAACTTCATGGGAGTGGTATTGGTTTTCGCAGCGGTGATTGGGTCGATACTTGTCAGCTATGTCCGCGCTAAAGCGGAGGGACTTCAAATTGAGTGCAAAGTTGGACTGATGCAACGGCCCGAAAGGATTATATTACTAGCGTTAGGTGTTCTAGTGCAGGGGCTTATCCCAGATCAGTATGCGTTTTTGCAATCAAAGGGGATTATACTTTTCGGTGTGTTCGCAATTCTCGCCGTGACCGCACATATCACCGCTATCCACCGACTCGTCTTTTCTTTTACCAAACTGAGCAATCATTGAGTTGATAGGGATATGATACTCCTGTGATTGTTGCCAAACTCTCACCGCTCACATTGCCTCCGGCTCTCGCTTGCGAATTAAGTTCGGAATCAACGACACCAGAACGATGAAGACGCCGGCACCGGCGAGGTAGATTAACGTCTTGTTAATATTTCCTTCGCCAACGTTTACTGCGGCACCCAACTGAACGTAGGCAGCGGTGCCAGGTAGCATACAGATCCATGAGACAAAAAAGTAAGTGGCAAACCGTATCTTCGTGAGCCCATAAGCGTAGTTCTGCAAGTTAAACGGAAAGAGTGGGACGAGCCGAGTAACCATCAGCATCCGCCAGCCCTGCCTTTGCACCCCCTCATCGATCCGCCGAAACTGTGCGTTACCTTGGACCCATCCCTCCACCATACCGCGAGCGACGTAGCGGGCAACCAGAAAGGCGCATGAGACGCCGATTATTGCCCCGATAGAGGCGTAGACAACCCCCCAGATGGGCCCAAAGGCGAGGCCAGAGAGCATTGTGACAGGCAAACCGGGCAGAAAGAAAACGGTTGCAAGGATGTAAAAGCCGATGTACACCAAAGGAGCAATGACGCCGAAGTTGTTGATCTTCTCTTTGATTTTTGGGATATTGTCGCGCTTCAGATAGTCTGTCACGCCGTAATGACTTAATAGACTATACACACCAACAATAATAATGATAGCGATAATAATCTTCACAAGGTTCCGCTTCATGGCGTTTTAATCCCTTCACATAGTTTTGGTTCATTAGTTCATTATCGAGTACTTGCCGAGTTGGTTCGGGTAAGATGCCCGCCCTACAGGTTACGTGCTGTCAAATGCCAACAGAGCCTAACAACTTAAGTTATAGTACGGAGACATAAAATGTCCAAAACCTACAGCGCAGCCGTCATTGGGTCGACCGGCAAGGGCGGCTACGGACATCGCCTAGATACTGCATTCGATATCGATGGTGTCGAACTGGTTGCTATCGCTGACCATGACCCCGAAGGACTTGCGGATGCCGGTGAACGGTTGGGTGTTTCTCGACTCTATCACGACTACCGGCAGATGCTTGAGACGGAAAAGCCCGACTTCGTCAGCATTGCGCCGAGTTGGGTCACAGACCGTGTTCCCATGATTGAAGCCGCTGCGGCGGCGGGGTGCCACATCTATTGTGAGAAACCTGTCGCGGGCAGCCTCGCCGAGGTTGATGCGATAGTTGCCGCCTGCCAAAGTGCAAAGGTGAAGATGGCGGTCGCCCATCAGTGGCGTGCGATGCTCCCGATTCAAAAAGTGATCGAAGACGTGAAAGCTGGTAAGTTTGGAAAATTGCTTCGTGTTCGCACCCGTCCGAAGGACGACAGTCGAGGTGGCGGCGAAGAATTGCTCCTACACGGGACACATCTCTTTGATCTGATGATGGCTTTCACCGGTGAACCGCGCTGGGCAAGTGGACACATCACTATGGACGACCGAGATGCCACAACGGACGATACAGGTCAGGGCAACTCCCCCGTCGGTCCCATCATTGGCGATTCCATTTCCGCAGTATTCGGCTTCGACAACGGTGTTCGGGGGTTCTTCGACTCTACCGCCGGTTTGGCTATTCCCGGCGAATCAAATTTTGATAACTTGTACGGTCTATCCCTTGAATGCGAGCGAGCGTCACTTGAACTTCGTGAACCGGGCGATGTCTATATCTATCCAGTACCGCGGGTATTGCCTGACCTTCGAGATCTCGCTTGGGAACGGGTCTGGGTGCCGGAGTGGCATGAACGCCCTGAACATGCACCGCATCTGCTTAGGAAGAACTGGCTATCCATAGGCAACAAAACCCTTGCTCGGGATCTGATTGATGCCGCTGAGGCTAACCGCGAACCGCTCTCTAGTATCCGGATGGTACGTTTCGTAAATGAGATGGTTCAGGGCGTCTATAGTTCGCACCTACTCACCGGTCAACGAATCGCTATTCCTCTAACTGAACGCGCCCATCCACTCGGTGAATTGTAAAAGCAGCCTCTATTCTGACCCTCTGTTCTTACCGAAACCTTCGGCACAGACTAGCAGTAAAATAAGTACGCCTTGGATAATCAGAAATAACTCCCTCGGTACGTTGGTTAAAATCTCGATGTCCAGTGCGCCTTTGTTCAACCCGCCAAATAAAAGAGCGGCAAAAAGAACACCGTAGGGGTGATTCCTCCCAAGCAGTGCGACCGCAATACCGGTGAACCCAAAACCGGGGGAGAAGTTATCAAGGAAACGATAGCGATACCCCATCACCTCCCATACCCCAGCAAAACCCGCGACCGCTCCACTCAATGCCATCGTCCAGACCATCACGCTACGCACGTTAATCCCCGCGTAGGTGGCGACCTCTGCGGCATTGCCGACAAAGCGAATCTCATATCCCCATTTGGTGCGCGTCAATAAAAATTGTGTCAGTCCAATCAGTCCAAACGCAAGAAACAGCGTGATGTTTACGGGGTTGCTTGGCAGAAACACCGATGACAAGGCAGATAGTCGTGGCAGCTGCGCCGTTTCATGAATCAGGGGTGTGTGCGGCGTCATCTGATCCGGTGCCTTATAAACCTCAGTAACAAGGTAATTTGTCAACGCGATCGCGATAAAGTTCAGCATGATGGTGTTGATGACTTCATGCACACCGTAACGCGCTTTGAGTACCCCCGGTATAGTGCCCCACAGCCCTCCTGCAAGGGTTGCAGAAGCCAAGCAAGCGGGTATGATAACCCAGCCGCCTCCCCAGTTCAGGTGAAACCCGACCCATGCCGCGGCGAATCCTGCGAGATAGAGTTGTCCTTCACAGCCAATATTGAAAAGTCCACCCTTAAATCCGAGCATGACCGCAAGCCCGGTAAAGATTAAGGGGGTCGCGTTAAATAGAACATAGCCAAAATCGTCGAGCGTGCCGAAGACGCTCTGCCATAAGAGTCCGTAAACTTCAAATGGACTCTCACCGAACAACAGGATTAAGACACCGCCGAGCAAAAACGCAGCGAAAAGCGCGAGTAGGGATGGCAGCACACGAAGTGGTACATCGCCTGTAAAATGTGAGAGGTGAGAGGTTATGCGCGATGCGTAATCTGCGAGTTTGCTCATTCTCCGTTCCGAGAGTCTCCGGCCTGTTATTTTGACAATGCTGCTAACAAGCGCGTCACATCCGCACTACCGTTATAGAGATGGGTTGAAATCCGCATCCGACCGAATTCGCCCCAGCACAGCACACCCATCTCAGCTAGCCGCACCTGCATCGCGTGTGCATCTTCAACCAAAAAACAGGTGTTCCCCGACCTTGCGGATCGGGTCTGTGGACTGATAACCGTAAACCCTAGATTCTCCAGCCCGGCGCTCACCAACTCAGACAGTGTCCGGGCATGGTCAGAGATCCGCTCGATTCCAATCGAGAGCAGCACCTCCAACGCTTGGTCTAGGTGCATCACCACTAGCATTGACGGGTTACCCGGCTCCAGACGTTCAGGCATCGGTTGCTCCTCGACTTCCAGTGTGCGTTCCGCTTCTTGGGGAGGCCATACCACTAGGTTATGCCAGCCGAAAGAGGTTGAGGCAATCCCGTCCTCCGCCCGTTCACTCAGATACATCGGGGCTACGCCGTGGGTGGCGAGCAACCACTTGTAGCTGCTGCTCACGGTCAAATCAGTCAGCCCCGCGGGAACATCCACAACCCCTGCAGCATGGGTCGCATCCACTGCAAAAAGAGCGTTCTTCCGTTGTATCCCGTCGGAAAGCTGTCCCAAGTTCAAACACTGCCCCGTATAAAAACTGACTTGGCTCACCGCCAAGACCCGCGTCCGTTCATCCACCGCATCCAACAGATCTGTCTCGTGCACCAGCCAATCCCGATGTGGCACCAATCGCACCTCCACCCCAAGAGCGCGGAGATCCCGCCAAGCGTAGGTGACCGACGGGAACTCCAAATTGGTTGTTACTACATTGTCTCCCTCCCGCCAGTCCAGACCGCGCGCTAGCCAATTCATCCCCTCCGCTGCCGATGGCATAAACGCAATCCGCTCCGGTGCTACGCGCCAAAGTTCACCCATCCGCCCTCTACAGCGTTCCCCTCGTGCGTAAATTTCTTCCCGCCCATCGTGTCCCGCACTCTTCAAACGGGCAAATTCTGCGTACACCACTTCCTGCGCCTTCAGCCAAGGGGCTTCACCCCCCGTGCAGAGATGTGTCACGCCTTCCAGCCCCACAAACTGATCGGGCGAGATAAGTGGTTCAATATGTGTGTCGGAACGGTTCATGTGCAACCCCTTTGTGTCTTGCAGCCTTTGCGGATATGGATATATCAACGTCGGGATTATAGCAATAGTTCACTAGGAATACAACTGAAAAGTTCCGTGGGATCGCCCCATCCCGCCGAGATTCTGCACTTTAGTATTGAGGGAATCTTTGGGTTCTGCTAAAATAGCAGATATAGTCTACCAGCCTAATAACATGTAGCAATCAAAAGGAGGGGCACCCAACATGCAATCCTTTTCCATTGATAGCGATGCGATTTCGCTTCCACGAGGGGCTTGGGCGAAAGCCCATCGGCTGAATGTGAGTTGGCGTGGGAGATCCATTGCCGCGCTGAGTCAAGGCGAATATCGTGCTTACCTGTTCCCTGTATATACCCCGGCGGGGTTTGCCGTGACCTCCGAAAGCCCAATAGATCACCCGCACCACAATTCGCTTTGGATCGGTGCCGATCATTTCCATTGTCGTTTCCCCTTTTCGACGGACGCTTATGAGGAGGCTACCTATAACTTCTACGTCAACGATACCTTTCAGGGGCGGGCACCGGGACGCATCGTCAGCGTTTCGGTGGAAGAGACGGAGGTATCAGAAAACCATCTCCGGCTTATACAAACGCTCAACTGGCAAGGTCCGTCCGAGTGGGGCGCACCCCAAGGGCGTATCCTCGCGGTTGAAACCCGTACCATTGATATCTACCCTGGCGAAACAGCGAACCTGATCGACATCCGCTCGGAGCTGTGTCCAACGGATTGGGATATCAATATCGGGCCCACGCGCCACGCCTATTTCGGCGTTCGTATGGTCGAGTCTCTACGCGCCACAGCCGGCGCAACCCTTGTCGATGCTGACGGTCGCTCCGGCGGCGCGGCGATAAGCGGGGCGGATTCCGATTGGGTGGATTGTTCGGGACAAATTGCTGCGGACAGATGCGTGGGTGTCGCGGTGTTTCGATACCCTTCTACAGTGAACGCGTCATGGTATATCGCCGACTGGGGAACGCTAGCGGTGAACCCGTTTGCGCGAGAGGGGCGAATGGTAAAAGGTGGCGAGGTACTCGACCTAGCGGTGCGGGTCGTCGTCCACGATGGAGACGCAGAAACGGCGGGGATTGAGGGACTGTATCAGCGCTTTACCCAAGAGGTTCGGAGCTAAAGTGACTCGAATGTGATCGGCGACGTAGCCCACTTTTTTGATTGACACATCGGGAGATTTTTGATTACAATCTTTGGGGCAACTCTTTTTTATGCTCCCAGTTATTATCTAATCCCTTACGTCGAACTAACGTTACCTAAGCGTTTATCAACCCTAGGAGGATATTGATTATGGCAGTAAACGGACCTGTACCAAAAACCCGTTCTGAGGGTCGGGGACCAACGATCTGGCTCGCTGGTACTCCCGAAGAGTTGGAGCCATTAATGCCGCTCGGCATTGCTGGAATTGTTACCAATACCGTGGTGCTTAATCAATACGCTAAGCAGTACGGTTCGGTTATTGACTTGCTCAAGCATTATCTCGACATAACTGACAAACCCGTGGTCATGGAAATTGATGGTCACACGGTCGAGGAATTGCTCGCAGTTGGGAAGGTATTTACTGACCTATCGGATCAAATTATCCTGAAAATTCCCTGTACGGTAAATGGGCTCAAAGCCTTCAGTGTCCTCAAGGAAGAAGGGGTCGAGACGTTCTGCACAACGGTTTTTTCCTTGACCCAAGCCGCCGCCGTTGCCCAGGCTGGGGTCGACCATCTCCTGCCGTTCTGCGATCCTGTTAAGGCAGTCGGCGGAGATCCAACCCAACTGATACGTGAATGTGTGCAGATGTTCAGTGGCTGGGAACAGCGACCCTTCATCATGGCGGCGCTCGTCCGCTCGGTGGAGACAGCCCATGCTGCTTTCCGTGATGGTGCCGATGAGCTCGTCACCATGTGGACGGTCTACCGAGACATGATGGACCACCCGCTCACCGACGAATGGAACAAAACCTTCATGGACGAGTGGGTCGATATGCACGAGAATGGGTTGCTGGAGGGCGTACCGGTCACGCTCCATTGAAGCTGAACCTTCGACTCTACGTGCAACTCTTCATTACCATCGGATTATAAAAGTACCTGAGGGGCTTCCTTGCCCCGATACATGAGGCGAATGGTTCAATCCATTCGCCTTTTCTATTTATTGCCCCGAAGGGATTAGGGCGTGTTGACATTTGTGCGAGGTGTGTCCATAATTCGCCGATAACTCCCTATCGTAGGGGCGAGGTTCCCTCGCCCAACGGGTTGGGAGACCCAACCCCTACGGAGGATCATGCATCTGTGCACCCCCCTGATTATCTGGTTGCGATGGAATGTCAACAGAACCTAGCAACTTAATCTAAAAAAGTGCTAGAAAAAATCACAGAACGGTGTTTTGATAAAGTGTAAGGGAGGAATCAAGAACAGTGGCTAACGACAAGGTACTCATTTCCCGCGCTCAATCTGGAGATGAACAGGCATTTGCTGACCTGATGCGGGCGTATTACGCCTTCGTTTATGCGATTGTCATCGGGATTGTAAACAATCCCCACGACGCGGAGGAAGTTGTCCAAGACACCTTTCTGAACGCCTATCGCGGTTTGGCGCAGTATGAGGAGCAGACCAAATTCAGAAGTTGGTTGGCAACAATTGCGCGGAATCGTTCGCTGAATTGGTTACGAGCGCAGAGAATGGATACTGTGTCCATCAACGAAGTGGAGGAGCACACGCTTCAGACCCCGAATACGCTTGACGACCAGCTGATACGCGACGAACAGAGAGAACTGATTCGTCGTGCAATGGAAACGCTTTCGCAAAAAGATAAGGAGATTGCTCGATCTTACTATCTTGATGGCGCAAGCTACGACGAATTAATCAGGATACACGGACTGTCATACAAGGCGATTTCGTTTCGGCTGTCACGTGCGAAGCAGAGACTCGCCAAACGGTTGCAATACCTGCTCACTGGTTTATCTGTTCCTCCTACAACGACACTCAAACAGATCTACTCAGGAGGATTCACAGCTATGAAAATCGGAACGGCTCCCAAAATCACTGCCGGGGCAATAGGCATCGTTGCACTCATTTTCATCGGTTTCATCGGGGTACGCCAGATGACTGCTCCCAACGTTGAGGAGCGGGTATATTTGGTCCCAGAAAAACGGGAAACAACACCCACACTAAACAAAACCGAACGATTAGTTGTCCAAACAGACGCCACACCAGATACTGAAATCTGGGAAAATCAGCCACAAATTACTGCGGAGGAGATGGAACCGATTGAGGACTTGTTCGCTCAACTTGATGGAGTGGACGGGCAGTCCGCTGAAGCCGAATTTCAACAAAATGCCGATGAGTACATCACGACTGACACCGATATGTTTGCTGAAGACACAGCACAATCCGCTGAAGATGTGATGAACGCTTATGTGAGTGCGTTACAGAATGTTGACTTTGAAGCAATGCGCACTCTATCAACAGGGTATGTCAAGGAAGGATTGGACAATGCTGCGGCAGATGACTTCCCAATCATAGACCCGGATGAACTACGAGATGAACTAAAAGATTTGCCGAAAGATTTACCGGTTGAGATGCGTGAGATGGTTGAGCAACAGATACAGAATGCTGAGCAACAGATACGGAGTTTTGAGCCGCAGATACGGCGTACGGCACTTAAATTTCTCAGTCATGTAAAAGTTGTGCGTAGCGAATATACTGGCGATGAATTCCACTTTGAATTGGGAGGTCCAACGCCGGAGATGCCAGAGATACCAGGGATGGAATTCTCAAAAGTTAACGCACCAAATGAACTTTATAAGATGCGAAAAGAGAATGGTGCATGGCGAGTTTATGACAGTGAGACGTTAGACTAACTCACAACTTTTATACTGAGGACAACCTGCCTTCCTCAAAAAGAGAGAATCATGAGGTATATAGTTATTTGCTTACTCTGTTTAACTTTTTGCCGTATCGAAGTCCTTTCTTTTGGCGATTCAGGCGAATCCACAGAAATCTCCCACCCGAATCCCGCACATTCTCAACCGTATGGTATAGACGACACGCTTTGGGCAGAGCACCTCGACACATTTAAGAAACGCCTCCCCACCGACCCGTCAGCGGCACGTACTGAACTCCAAAACATTGCAAAAAAACTGTTTGGAAAACATACGCTGGCTGAAGAATGGGTGCCCCTCTATTTTCGCCTGAGTCGAGAGGGTACTGAACATCTTTCGGATCTCAAGCGGGTGTCTGAATTGGAAATCCGAATGCTAATAGACATCAATGCCCAAACCTATGCCAAACAGATACAACACCACCGAGAGATACTGGCACACTACGACGAACTGGCAAAAAATTTTGAAGATTCAGGGCGCCCAACTCCTGAAACGCACAAACAAGAGGAACAGAAGGAGCCGTCAAAAACAGAGAAGGGCTTGGACACCAAGACCGGTTACGAGCATTACAAAACATTTCATGAACTGCTCCCCACCGACCCGTCAGCGGCACGCGCGGAACTTACCGCATTTAGCGTACTCGCATTTCATGGACATCCCCTCACAAAAGAGTGGGAGGAACTCTTTTTTCGCCTTTCTCGTGAGAAGGAAGCCACCGTTCCGGAGATGCTTCGACTTTTTGAATTAAAAAAGCAGATGCTGGAAGATCATTCTCCTGAAAAGCATGCCAAGGAGATCGAAAATTTAGAAACCGCAATAAAAGATCTCAAATCTGTGAGCAGATTGCTCAAACTCCAGGGGACCCTTGATACACAGAAAATGCCTTTCAATTTCAACAAGGCTCCCCCTAAATAGTGCCATAATACCTGTTAACTGTCACATAAGTCTTGATAGGGTCTTCCTTGCCCCGATACATGAGGCGAATGGTGCAATCCATTCGCCTTTTTTGTTGATTGTCTCCGAAAAGATTGGTAAGATAACCCGATTACCACCTTTATAAAAAAAGGAGCGTTTGGCAAACGAACTCCTTACTCCAAAACGTCAGAAACTGAATTTTTCTTACAGACAAGTTGCTCTGAATCTCGATCGCAGCATCAGGGAAACACTATATTAAGGAAAAATCCAATTGATTTTCCCAAAATCATAAAAAAGTGCTAGAAAAAATCACAGAACTGTGTTTTATAAAGTGTAGGGGAGGAATCAGAATAGTGGCTAACGACAAGGCACTCATTTCCCGCGCCCAATCTGGAGATGAACAGGCATTTGCTGACCTGATGCGGGCGAATTACGCCTTCGTTTATGCGATTGTCATCGGAATCATGGACAATCCCCACGACGCCGAGGAAGTTGTCCAAGACACCTTTCTGAACGTCTATCGCGGTTTAGCGCAGTATGAGGAGCAGACCAAATTCAGAAGTTGGTTAGCAACAATTGCGCGGAATCGTGCGCTGAATTGGTTACGAACGCAGAGAATGGATACTGTGTCCATCAACGAAGTGGAGGAGCACACGCTTCAGACCCCGAATACGCTTGACGACCAGTTGATACGCGACGAACAGAGGGAGTTGATTCTCCGTGCAATGGAAACACTTCCGGAAAAGGATAGGGAGATTGCTCGCTCGTACTATCTCGATGGCACAAGCTACGACGAATTGACAAGGACACATGGTCTGTCATACAAGGCGATTGCATTTCGGCTGTCACGTGCGAAACAGAGACTCGCCAAACGGTTGCAATACCTGCTCACCGGTTTATCCGTTCCTCCTGCAACAACACTTAAACAAATCTGCGCTCTTGCCAACAGAGGCAAAGTCCGAGATCTCTATGACCTCGGTGAGCAATTATTAATTATCTCAACGGATCGGATCTCGGCGTTTGATGTTGTGCTGCCGAATGGGATTCCGTACAAAGGGCAAATCCTGACCGGACTCTCTGAGTTCTGGTTTGATTACACAAAATCAATTGTCGATAATCACATCATCACCACCGATGTTTCACAGTATCCTGACGTGCTGCAGGTTGATGCGGAGGTGCTTAAAGGGCGATCAATGCTTGTGCGGAAGGCGAATCGAATTGATATCGAATGTGTCGTGCGGGGATACATCGCGGGCTCTGCGTGGTCGGAGTATAAACAGGATGGAACGGTGTGTGGGGAAAAGCTGCCGGCAGGGCTAACGGAATCGGAGCGGTTGCCAGAACTCATCTTCACCCCGTCCACGAAGGCGGAGTATGGCGAACATGATGAGAACATCTCAATTGCAGAGATGGAGGAGGAGATTGGAAAGGAGTTATCCGAAAAGATTATCCAGACCAGTTTCGCGCTGTTTGAAGCCGCAAGCGCACATGCCGAAAAGTCCGGGATCATCCTCTGCGACACCAAGTTTGAGTTTGGGCAGATTGACGGTCAACTGATTCTCATTGACGAGGTCTTCACCCCCGATTCCTCTCGCTTCTGGCCCAAGGACGAATATAAGCCCGGCAGCTCTCCACCCAGCTTTGACAAACAGTATGTTCGTGACTATCTGAGTGATATTGGTTGGAACAAAGAGCCCCCGGTGCCTGAATTGCCAGCAGAGGTCATCCGCCAAACCAGCGAAAAATATCTGGAGGCGTATCGCCTGATTGTTGGTCGGGAATTATTGTGAAGGTTGGGCTGTGACGCTACATCTGTTGACGTACTCCCAAACCTAAAGGATTGGGATTCTCACCCATTTCAATAGGAGTGGAATTGTGCTATCATGCTTGTTAGGCAATGCCTAATAAGCTGCGAAGTTAGCTCCGATTTATCGGAGATTTACGACCTCTCCCGCAAGGGTTGACGCCCCAACCCTTCGGTGAATTGGTAAACAACCGTGTCTATGGTTTGAATTGAGATAATTATGTGGTCAATAAGTGAATGCAGGGCTATCATCTTTGATATGGATGGATTAATGTTAGACACCGAAAGACTAGCGCTCAAAGCGTGGCAGCTTGCGGGCGCGGATTTCGGGTTTCCTATCAGCGATGACATTTTTATTACTATGTTGGGTCGAAATCGCCGGGATTCGGACTGCATTTTAGTTGAAATTTTTGGCTCCGATTTCCCAGTCGATGCTGTGCGAAAAAAACGTCGTACGTACGTTGATGGCTGGATTGATGAGGGTAAGTTAGCCGTTAAATCTGGGCTTCTAGAATTGTTAGGTTTCCTAGACGAAATTTCAATGCCGAAAGCGGTGGCAACGTCTACAGGATACGAGCGAGCGATTCACAAACTATCACTCACAAATCTATTAGACCATTTTCCCGTAGTAATTGCCGGCGATCAGGTACAAAAAGGTAAACCCGCACCGGATATTTTTCTCGCTGCTGCGATACGACTGGATATTCTCCCGGAGCGTTGTCTTGTCTTGGAAGACTCAGATACTGGTATTCAAGCAGCCTATGACGCAGGGATGACACCTGTTATGATTCCAGACATGAAGCCACCCTCAGAGAAAAGCTTTGCTTTTGCGTACAGGATTTTCGGAGGGCTAGGGGAGTTTCACCATTACCTTCGGAAAAGTTTAGAATTGATGTAACCGTGCCATGCTAACACAGATAATGATGAACTTACAAAAGGAGGACCAATATGATATAGAAGGCTGCATTGTCAAAAAGGCATCTCAAGACCTATTGCTTGGCTGGATTCAAGGCTATATGGATCTGGCGAGTCAACCGGAGCAAGTCAAAACATACGCGGTTGAATATTGGAAATATTGCTTATCTGTTTTTGGGGAAAACTCCTTGCTATTAATCTAAACCGTGCCGGAAGGAATTTCAAATGTCGCAAAACGTTATCACAGAAACAAACCTAACAAACCTAACAAACCTTGCTCTTGCCAACAGAGGCAAAGTCCGAGATCTCTACGACCTCGGTGAGCAATTATTAATTATCTCAACGGATCGGATCTCGGCGTTTGATGTTGTGCTGCCGAATGGGATTCCGTACAAAGGGCAAATCCTGACCGGACTCTCTGAGTTCTGGTTTGATTACACAAAATCAATTGTCGATAATCATATCATCACGACTGATGTTTCACAGTATCCTGACGCGCTGCAGACCGATGCGGAAGTGTTTGAAGGACGGTCAATGCTTGTGCGGAAGGCGAATCGAATCGATATCGAATGCGTTGTACGGGGATACATCGCGGGTTCTGCGTGGTCGGAGTATAAACAGGATGGAACGGTATGCGGGGAAAAGCTGCCGGCAGGACTAGTAGAGTCAGAACGTTTGCCAGAACTTATCTTCACCCCTTCCACGAAGGCGGAGCAAGGGGAACATGATGAGAACATCTCAATCGCAGAGATGGAGGAGGCGATTGGGAAGGATTTGTCAGAAAAGATTATCCAGACCAGTTTCGCGCTGTTTGAAGCGGCAAGCGAACATGCCGAAAAGGCGGGTATCATCCTCTGCGACACCAAGTTTGAGTTTGGGCAGATTGACGGTCAGCTGATTCTTATTGATGAGGTCTTCACCCCCGATTCCTCTCGCTTTTGGCCCAAGGACGAATATAAGCCCGGCAGTTCGCCGCGCAGCTTTGACAAACAGTATGTTCGTGATTATCTGAGTGATATTGGCTGGAACAAAGAGCCCCCGGTGCCTGAATTGCCAGCAGAGGTTATCCGTCAAACCAGCGAAAAGTATCTGGAGGCGTATCGCCTGATTGTTGGTCGGGAATTATTGTGAAGGTTGGGTTGTGACGCTAGACATCTGTTGACGTACTCCCAAACCTAAAGGATTGGGAGTCTCACCCATTTCAATTTAGCTGTCAAATAAGTCTTGATAACATTGTCCTGAAGGCTTCCTTGATCCGATACATGAGGCGAATGGTTTAATCCATTCGCCTTTTTTGTTGATTGTCTCCGAAAAGATTGGTAAGATAACCCAAGTTGCCACCTTTGAAAGTGTTCCCACTATCAGTGGAGGGCTTTATGGGTCTGTAGTGAATACTCTCTTATTCAACTGGTTTTTTGCTAAGTTTTATGACTAATGAAGGAGACATACATCATGGCTGAATCTTTACGGATACTCTCAATTGGAGCACACCCGGCGGATATTTTCGATCAATCCGGCGGTACGATGGCGCACCACACCAGTCGGGGAGACTACGTCGGTTGTGTGGTATTGACCCACGGTGCCCGTGTGCATGACGCGGTAATCAGCGACTCAATGTTTCATCGTGAGGAGGTTCCAGACGAATCTGACCTGCTGGCGTTGATGGAAGAACGTTCAGATGTTAAGGCGGAGGAGGTGCGGAAGGGGTGCAAGATTTTGGGTGTCGAAGATATCTACTTCTTCGGTGCGGATGACGCTGTCCTGCTCGTTACGGAGGAAACGGTGAAACGGCTCGCACGGTTGTTGCGCGAGGTACGTCCCGACATTATCCTGACCCACTTTCCCAAAGAGGGCGACGGACTAACCAACGCACACGCGATCGCGGGACAGATTACGCTCCACGCCATTTCACATGCTGGCAGCGTTGATCCGGGGGATCGAAATACTCCCCATAAGGTAGCGCAGGTCTTCTTCTTTGGGGCCGGCGCAGCGGCTATACCGCGAAGCGTATGGCAGTCCGAGGGCGGCTATTATAACGATGTGTTTATTGACATCACGGATGTGGCGGATAAAAAGTTAGCGGCGCTTGATTGTTTGGTGAGTCAAGGATATGGTGGGGCGTATGCTCGCAAACGGATCGAAACCAGCGATGGGGCGTTTGGCAGCGCAGGCGGCTGTGCTTATGCGGAAGGGTTTATCTCAGCAGGTGCGGAAACCCATTACTACCTACCCGTCACCGAACACGCCCTAAAAAATGCCCGCTCATCTGACCATGAGCGGATAACGGAGAATTCCTATCGGATTTCGGTCGTCTGAGAGATGTGGGGCGGGTAGCAATCCGCCCGCCCCTATTGTGTGGTTGAGAATTTGGCAATGTTTCAATAACCGCTTTCTCGTGTAGTTGATGCACACCATCGTGATTTCATCAGGAAGTGCATCAAAATATCCGTCGCTTCCCGTGTTCCAATCTGATGAAGCGTATGCGTGGCATTGGCGCGGACATACCGGTTCTCATCCTTCAGCGCGGTTTTCAATGCTGGCAGTGCCTCCTCCGCTTTTGAACCGATTCGTGCCAACGCAAGCGAAGAATTTCGGCGGACCCATTCGTCCGCATCGCCCAAGCCCTGTGCCAACGCAGGCACCGCTGTTGAACACGACTGTGCGACGATACCCAACCCCTCTGCGGCAACCTTCCGGACCTCTGCTGATTCATCTTGCGTTGCTCGGATTAACGCGGGTATGGCTTCTTGAGCGGCTGATCCCATATCACCCAACGCATCAAGCGCGATCGCGCGCACGCCTTCGTTTGCGTCGTTCGCGGCTTTTATCAGGGCTAGCACAGCGGGGGCACCAATAACACTCAAGGCATAGCTAGCGTTTCGGCGCACCAGCTCAGATTCATCGTGTAAGGTATCAATCAGTGCCGGCACAGCGGACGCACCCACCGTACCCAACGCATAAGCGGCGTTGAGACATGCCGATTCCGACTCGCTCCGCAGTGCGTTGATGAGTTCGGGGATAGAGCCGTTTTCCGAGGTATGCGTCCCGTTTCCCGTACCCAAATGCCACGCCCAAAGGTGTTGCCACATCAATCTTTGCCCATCATCGCTAGCCCCCCACGCTGCGTCCTCGTTATTCCAAGAGGGACCCTGCGGTTCTCCCATGCGTGTAAAGAGGAACTTCATCATATACCGATTTGTCTCGGTGCGGTTCGGCATGGCGCGATGCCAGAGGTCGTAATGGACGATGGTCATCGATCCCGCTTCCCCGGCAAGCGGTAACTCTTCCTGCCCATTATCCGGTTGGTCGTTATAGCACTGGCTCTGCGGGAGAATCCCCGTCGGTCCCCGCACTTCGGGTGTATCTTGCGGATAATAGAGCGCCATTACCCAACGGGTGGGATGCCGCCGTCGCGTCCAACTGTCTTTGTGCAATCTCTGTCCGGTACTGCCCGGCGGATTGTAATGACAGTGGCGATGGGGGTGCGTGTAATAATTTGGACCTGCAAGCCCTGTCAAAGCACCATCGACAACGGGATGGTCGAAGATTTCCTGAATATCGGGGATTCTGGGAATTAGGTTATTCCCTGGGTTGCCTTCCTTCTCAAACACCGCTTCAGCCTGCTGAAAAATCGCTTCGTGAAAATCAGCGGGCAGGTCGGTTTTAATGTTGATATACCCGTTAACAATAAAATGCTGCATCTGCTCGTCACTGAGCAGGTATGCCTTATCAGCCATCTTGAAAAGCTCCTTTCTAGGTTTATCCGAGAACCCTACCACCGAAATAGGTGAGGTCCAAAGTCTGCTCTGTAATATTGTCTGATTGCCCCACCGGGCGGGGCAACTTCATCGATCCGTTCCCGCTCTTCGTCGGTTACTTGTACGTTGATTGCCCCCAGATTGTCCTCCAGTTGTTCCATCGTGCGGACGCCGACAATTGGGCTGGTAATCCCCGGCTGTTGGGCGCACCACGCCAACGAAAACTGACTCGGTGTGCACCCCTTTTCCGCTGCAATCGCCAAGACAACGTCCAAGACATTGAACGCCGCATCTGAAAACAGATCCGGATTTGCGTTCTCATCTTGGTAACGTGCGTCCGTAGGGCGTGCCTCGCCGCGTCGATATTTCCCTGTAAGGAATCCACCCGCCATCGGTGACCACGGAATGAGTGCTGTCCCATACGTCTGTGCCATCGGAACCAACTCACGCTCGATGCTCCGATCCAACAGGTGATAGGGCGGTTGCTCGCAGATGAAACGGTTGAGTCCGAGCTCTTTTGAAGCCCACAGGGATTCCACCACCTGCCACGCAGCGAAAGTGCTGCTGCCGATGTAACGCACCTTGCCCGCCCGAATCAAATCGTCCAACGCCCGGAGCGTTTCGTCGATCGGTATATCTGAGCAGGGGCGATGGATCTGGTAGAGGTCGATATAATCGGTTTGCAAGCGTCGCAGCGATGCCTCACACTGCTCCATGATGTGGCGACGTCCGTTGCCCTGTGCATTTGGGTCTTCGTCGTCCATGCGGAAGTGGACTTTGGTCGCTAACACGATTTGTGCACGTTTCCCATTTCGCTTGAACGCCTTCCCGACCATCTCCTCACTCTTGCCACGGACATACATATTCGCTGTGTCAAAGAAATTAATGCCGCCATCAATCGCGCGATCGATGATGTCCATGGAGTCAATCTCGTTCGTTCGACCACCGAACATCAAGCACCCCAGACAGAGTGCGCTCACCTTTGTTCCTGTCCTGCCAAGACTGCGATATTCCATCTGTGCCTCCTCTTTTTGCGCTCTCTAGTTGTGTTGCTATTAGGGCAACCACAAGGGTTGCCCCTACAAATAGGACTAATTCCGAAAATCTTACGCCTCCGCGACCACCGGGTTACGCAGGACACCGACGCCTTCGACTTCAATTTCAACGGTGTCGCCGGGCGCGATGGGTCCCACGCCGGAGGGTGTGCCGGTCATAATCACATCGCCGGGCAGAAGGGTCATCACCGCGCTGATATAGGAAACCAATTGAGCGACGGAAAACACCAGATCGGAGGTGTTGGAATCCTGCTTTACTTCGCCGTTCAACCGCGTTTTAATATCGAGGTTGTTCGGGTCTAAGTCGGTGGCAATCACCGGTCCGAGCGGACAGAAAGTGTCGAATCCCTTCCCAAGCAGCATACATCCCATCTCCATCTCCGCGAATTGGATAACCCGCTCGCTGACGTCGTTGCCACAGGTGTAACCCAACACATGGTCGAGGGCATCCGCTTCCGAGACTCGTCGCGTCTCTTTGCCTATGATGACCGCCAATTCACACTCGTAATCCACCTCTTTGCCTTGGTGGGGATAGATGATAGGCTCTTCGGGACCGATAGCCGTCAGGGTCGGTTTCATGAAAAGCATCGGATTGGTGGGAAGCTCTTTGCCCGCCTCACGGGCGTGTAGAACGTAGTTCAGACCGACGCCGATAATTCTAGGGGATTCGACCGGTGCGAGGACAGTCACCTGATCTATATGAGCGACAGCACCGCTCGTATCCAGACTCTCGAAAGGGCAACCTGCCAATTGGCGGATGCTCCCATCATCATCTAGAATACCGTAACTCGCTTCTCCATTACTACGATAACGTAGAATCTTCATGTTTTGTATCTCCTTGTGGTTTTAAGAATAGTTACAACTGCGTGCGTGGGATATCCCCACCCACTGCATATTTTTCTACTGCGTCAGGGTCCAATTCCAACCCCAAGCCCGGTTTGTTCGGGTCAGGCGACCACATGCCATCTTTGGGCTCAGACCACTCTTTGTAGACAATTTTGTCGGATGCTTCGGCAATCCCCAGGTATTCCACCACCTTCAGGTTTGGTGTGGCACAGGTCAGGTGCAGGTGGATGAGCTGGTAGGCGTGCGGCGCGACCGGAAGATTAAAGGCGTGCGCGAGGTGAGCCACCTTCATCCACTCCGTGATTCCGCCCACTCGCCCGACATCCGGCTGAACGATATCCGCCCCGCCGCGAGTAATGAGCTCCTTGAAGCCGAACTTGGTATATTCATGTTCGCCTGTGGCGACGGGGATGTTGATCGCTTTGGCGATGGCTGCCAATCCCTCGATGTCGTCAGCCAATACCGGCTCCTCAAACCAGCCGACGCGGTATTCTTCAAAGGCTTTGCCCATGTAAATCGCCTGTTTGGCGTAATAGCCGTTGTTGGCATCGATGTAGATCTCGATATCATCTCCAACGGCTTCGCGGACGGCGGCGAGTCGTTGAATGTCTTCCCGCTCGCTCTTGCCGAAATCCTTGCCGACCTTCATCTTAACCGCTTTGAAACCGCGCTCAACATAACCGGTCTGTTCCGCCACCAATTCCTCTAGGTTGAAGTTTGTCCAACCGCCGCTGCCGTAGACCGGAACAGAATCGGTGTAGGGGCCCAACAACTGATAGAGCGGGACGTTGAAGTGCTTCGCTTTCAAATCCCATAGGGCAATATCAACAGCGGATAGGGCGCAGAATGCCAATCCTTTGCGACCTACCCCCCGAACGCACCAGAAGAGATCGTCCCAGATCTTTTCGATGTTCAATGGATCTTGACCTATCAACAGTTCCTTGAAGGTGCCCTCTATGAGCGTCTGCCCCGCGCGGCCACCGCCCGACGGACTCAACCCTTCAAGACCGGAGTCGGTTATGATGTGCACGAAGCAGGCGGAACGTCCTTTTGCTACATGACGGATAGTGGCGTCCTGAATCCCGCCGAGATCCGGCAGGGACAGCAACGTCGTCTTGACATCTATTATTTTCATAGAAATCTCCTCTACGGTGCCGGGTATCGTTTAAAATTGACGACCGCCGGTTGATTTATAGGTTTAATCTGCTTCATCGAACCGTATTACGCCTGTCTATCCTGTTATCTGTGCTCTCAAATATTGACTCAAACCGCTCGCAGTGGATTGCCAAATCCGCTGCACGCAGAGGGCTTGGATATGTCTATCCAAGCCAAGCGGGCTGATAAACAGTATCCAACACAGAACGTTAAAAAAGATGCAAAATCCCCCAATTTTCAATAGATAGCGACTTAAGTAATATCATTAGTAGCCTGCCACCCCTGTCCCATATAGAGAATCTGCCCCCGCATGAAGTTTCCCGTTCTCATCAATGCTCACCCCTGTGGGTCGCCCGAAACCGCCACTGGCTGCGGCATCCATGCTCACGACGCGGTGTCCCATATCGACCAAGGCGCGCTGCACATCGTCGGGGATGCGCGACTCGAGAAATGCTTCCTCGTATAAGGCTTCCGCCCACACACGGGGTGCCTCCATCGCACTCTGAATATCCATATCGAAGTCGAGATAGTGGAGGAGCGTGTGAACCACGCCACTCATGCTGCGTCGAGCGCCCGGTGCGTCTACTGCCAGAAACGGCTTGCCATCGCGGAAGAAGATGGGGACATGTGCACCGCGCGGGGGACGCCGACTCGGTCCGAGGGAGAGCGGACGCCCCGGAACCGGATCAAAGTTGCACATGTGGTCATTCATGACAATGCCCGTTCCGGGTATGGCGACATACGATCCAAATGCGTTGCCCAAGCTGGTGAGCATGTTGAACACATTCCCTTCACGGTCGGCGACAGCGAGTGTTGTGGTGTCATGTCCACCAACCGATTTTGCGCCCCCTTGCACCGGCGTTGGGGATTCACCGCCTTGGTAAGGTGTGGGTGACACCGGTTGCACGTCGTGTCCAGCTTTGTCGAGACGGATGCGACTAGCGACCTCGACGGCGTAATCCTTACTGAGGATGCCCGGCTCACGCGGAAATGCGAAGTAATTTACCCATGCCCGCCGCATAGTTTCGAGAACTAGATGGTGATAGGTCGGACTATCGGGACCGAAACGCCCAAGATCGAAATTCTCCAAGATGTTCAGCGTCTGCGTGAGGAAATTAGAATCCCCTGGGGTATACCGAAGCCCACGATATTCGCCAAAATGTTCCTCCTGCAGCTCGCGGGTATCAGAACCGTAATTTGCCAAGTCGTCGTAGGTCAGGATGCCACCGCCCCTTGCTATTTCAGTGGCAATCGCTTCAGCGATCCTGCCTTTGTAAAAAGCGTCCGCTCCGTCTGCTACAATCGCGCGATAGGTGTCAGCGAGTTCAGGATACGTCAGTTTGTCGCCCGGTGCCCAGAAGGTTCCCGGCGCCGGCGGCAGTCCGTCCACGAGATAGAGTGCCCCCAGAAGTGGAAATCGACGGAAGTGCTTCATCGCTCTCGCAATCGTTATTGTGACGCGTGTATCCACCTCCACGCCGTTCTCTGCTAGTTCGATGGCTGGGCCGAGGAGGTCTTTAATCTCCATCGTCCCGTAACGCGCCAAGACAGCGCATAACCCCGCCACAGTCCCCGGTATCGCCACAGATTTGTGTCCGATGATGTTGGCGTCGTCTCGCACATTTTCCCAGCCGTAGAAACCGCCCTGCCCCGGTAGGAGTTCAAACATATCCGGTGTTGCTGCCCCCGGCGGCACTGTGGTATCATCGAAAACCGTCGTTTCGCCTTGATCCGCAGAGTGCACGCAAATGATACCGTTGCCGCCAACGCCACACATGCCCGGCTCCGCCAGTTGTGCGACGAATGCAGCGGCAACGCCTGCGTCTATTGCGTTACCGCCCTGCTGCATAATCTTTACGCCGGTCTGGGCAACGAGGTCATGACCCCCCGCAACCACGCCGTTCTCCGCAACGACCTCTTTTCTGGTGAACCCGATACTGCTCTGTATCATCTCACCCTCTTTCGAGCACGATTCCTTCCCGCTCGATCCGTGCGAACATCTCCTGATATGCCGGCGTGCTGTCGTTATCCCAATACTCTGTCGAGATCGGCGAATCGTAGCTCATCGGGATGAGACGGCTCCGATCCGGGCGCACCATGAAGATAGAGTTTTTCGGGTCTGCAATATTATACATCTTCGTCCCGTTCTTGAACTGTGACTTGATAATCCACTTCTCCTGTTCCGGTAATTTCAAGTTTTTCAGTCGCTCTAGCGCGTCGCGGTCAAGCGTGAGTCCCAACCCCGGCTTTTCTGGCACACGCAGAAAGCCGTTAATCGGCTCTGATTGCTCCTTCACGACATCGTCCTGCCAAGTTTCGGTGTCGGCGAAAAAGTGGAAGATCGCTGTCGGAAACGCAGCCATCATGTGCGTCGTCATCGTCCGCGTGATAGTGCCGCCGACGTTTTGGAGCATGAAGGGGCTGTTGTCCGCGGCAAATAGCCCCGCGCGTCGGATGGCGTCTCCAATCCTCGAATGCCCTAGCATGTAGGCATCAGCGGGTTTCATCAACACCTCGTAGGTCGCACCCATCGGGAAGTGATGGAGGACAACGGGCAGCCGTGAGCGTTTGCGCAGTTCGATATATCCATCAATATCCTCCCCCGGCAGCGGGTCTTCAAAGCATCCGGCGATAGGATACTCCTCTAGTTTGGCGAGCAGTTCCGGCATGTGATCGTCCGTGCCGTGCATGGTGAAATCGTAATGGATCTTAAACCCCTCCGGCGCAACCGCTTGCATCGCCTCAGTTTGGTCCATGACGTTCTCAAAGGGTGAGAGATGATACTTCAGCCATGTGTATCCCTGTGCCGCGTACTGCTCCACCGTCTCCGCCATGAGATGGGGATGCGTGGACACCGTCCAACTTCCTACCGGCACCCAAGAGCGGTATTTCTGCCCAAACAGTTTGTAAACAGGCACACCGGCGTATTGACCCATCAGGTCATACATCGCTGTTCCTAATCCGAGGGAGACCTCGTCTCCCACCCAGTCAAAGGGATTGGTTCCGATGTATCCGTCGATTACCTCCTGCGATTCCGGGCTCCCACTTTCCCCCAACCCTATCAGTCCGTTGTCCGTGTGCACGACATACACGGTGCGCGTGATGGGACCGTAGAAATGGGTGAGTTGATACGCGATCCAGTCCACGTATTCGAGGGTGATTGGGTGAACTTCGATTTCAGTAACTTTCATGTCGTCCTCCGCCTGATACTACTTGCTTCTGTTTTTTTACGCAAGTTGCTAGTACTCTGTCATATAAATCATGCTTGTGTGTTAGGATAAAATCGTTTGAATTTATGTCGTGCGTGATTGAGAGTAAACTGCCAGTTGACACGGACTTTTTTTCGATTTCGTGGTTCCGCCCAAGCGTTGACTTGTCGTTGTAACTCCGACACCTGACCAATCCGCCGAGACAGGCACTGTTTTGAAAGTACAGACAACTCAATCTCGACCATATTCAACCAGGACGCGCTTTTTGGGGTATAACACATCTCAAACCTTTGGGTCAATTCAAAGGCTTGATTGCCGTCAAATGTTTGATAGAATGCCGACGGATTATGGGTGTTGAGATTATCCTGAACTAACCGAATCTTGGTGGCGTTAGGGTAATGTTGAGCGGTCTTGTTCAAAAAGTGTGCATAATCAACTTTGGTTCGCTGGGCGCGCACCTCCACGATACGTTGACCGGTTAGGGGTTCAAAGGCGATGAACAGGCTCGCTACCCCGTTGCGTTTGTAATGATAATCTTCTCGCTTGGGTTTATCCGATTTCATCGGTATCGGTGCAATGACGTCATCAATTAACTGGCAAGGTCTTTCATCAATACAGACCACCGGATACATCGGGTCATAAGGGAGTTGATATAGATGCAAGAGAGTTTCCATCCGCCACAAGAACTCAGGCGTCATCTCCCCGATACACCACTGCTTTTTCAGGTGAGGCTTCAATTGGTTTTTTTTAAGATGACTCCCACTGTTTCATAGGAGATAGCCTCAACGACATCTAACTCCACTAATTGGTCCGCTAATAACCGCAGCGACCACTGGCTGTGTCCTTCTGGCGGGGCGCTGCAAGCTAAGGCGGTGATTTGAGCGCGTTGGTAGCCATCGAACTTCAGCGGTCTACCACAACGAGATAGCTCCTCAAGAGCCGTCTCTAATCCACCGGTCACAAACTTTTTTCGTACCCGGATAATCGTCGTTTGACTGACATCGAGCACTTCATGGATCTGATGGTCAGTCATCGCGCCTTGGGGGCGGTTTTGGTCTGCCAAAATCAGGATACGGGCGCGAGCTAACTTTCTCGCAGAGATTGCTCCCCGTCCGCAGAGGGCTTTCAGCTCCTTCTGTTGAACGGGGGATAAGGCGACTTGATATTTGTAAGCTGGCATCGTATACTCCATTCGTTGATAGTGAGTTGAATCAGAAACAATAGGGGTCAATACCATGATACCATACAAATATCAAAATCCCCAAACTTATCTGATTGAGTACTAGGTTCTGTTGACATTTGAAAATTGAGCCAATATTGATGTGCCCCGATAAGATCGGGATTCAAAGCAACTTGAGGCAGTATTTTGGGCAACCACAAGTTTCTTAATCCCGATCTATCGGGGGGTTGCCCCTACATTGGGTCAATTCCTGTAGGGGTTGGGTTTCCCAACCCGTTGGGCGAGGAAACCTCGCCCCTACAATTGGGCACTTCTCAACGAATGACAGACGGACCTCACACAAATGTCAACACGCCCTAGACAGTCTGTAGGTCGAGTTTCCATACTCGACGCCTATCAGAAATAACCAAATGTACGCCACACATGTCGCCCCTCTGGGGCTTTAGGGTATTTGTTTATCGGTGTGCTATAAACATGTCGCCCCGCCCCGATAAATCGGGATTCAAAGCAACTGGGGCTAAATGAATCGATGAACCGATGATTTTCACGTTTTACGGTATCAACAGCTGCAAGCTAGCACCATTGGCTACTATCTTGCCTTCACTCTCTGCCAGTGGGAAAATAGCGTTTTCGTCTCCAAATTCCTAAGCGGCACTGACATCTTCCAACGGTACAGTCATCTGCATCGCACCGAATCGAACCACAGCTTTCTGAGTCTGTGTATCCACGTCACTGAGCACCCCAACGCTGTCTAAACTATGCACACGGACTTCATCGCCCGTTTTCAGTTCGTGGATGGACGCCTGCCGTTCCTGATCTTCTGGAAATTCGTTGAGCTCACCAGCCATATAGACACTGATTTCAGATAGTGATTCGAGCAGGGATCGCCGAGACGCTTCCGAGTGACACAGCCGGTCAATCTGTCCTTTGATCTGGTGGAGTAGGGCGTAGGTACCCACGCTGAGTTGTGCCTGCATCTCCGTTTCGTGCGTGGATATTTCGTCCAATTTCTGGCGATATTCGCTTTCTATACGAGCTGCCTCTGCCTGCGTCTCCGTCGCAGCGCGCTTGTTTTTCTCCATTACCACCTTAGCAGCCTGCAACTGATTTATCAATTCGGCGGTGCCATCGTCTTGTCCTGCTGATCCCGTTTCTGCGTTTGCGATCACTTCGTCTGGCAACCCCATACGTTTGGCAATTGCCAACGCATTGCTACCGCCGGGGGTGCCAATCAACAGTTTGTACGTTGGTCGCAAGGTTGCTATATCGAATGCCACGGACGCATTTTCGACACCCGGCACGGTGTAGCCGAGATTTTTGAGTGGACTGATATGTGTTGAGACAACCGTGCGCGCGTTGCGGGTGTGGAGGTATTCGAGGATGGATTTCCCCAACGCCGCGCCCTCCGCCGGATCGGTGCCGCCGCCCAACTCATCCAACAGCACCAAGCTGTTTTCATCCGCGGACGAAAGGATCTCTGCGATGTTGCGGAGATGGCTGGAGAATGTGCTCAAGCTCTGCTCGATGCTTTGCTCGTCGCCGATGTCCGCTGATATGTGTGAGAATACCGCTAGTTCAGAGCCTTCTCCCGCGGAGATGTGCATCCCCGATTGCGCCATCAAGGTCAGCAAACCGACTGTCTTCAGCGTGATGGTCTTGCCGCCGGTGTTGGGACCTGTGATGATTAAGGTGTTGAAATCATCGCCCAAGCGGAAGTCGATGGGGACCACGGCTTCGACCTCTGAATCTTCCTCTCGCTGCAGGGTTAAGAGCAATGGATGGCACCCCGCCTTGAGATTGAGCCATCCGTTTCCGTTCAGTGATGGTGGGTTCATCTCATAATCGCGGCTGAAGCGCACTTTCGCATACGTCAGATCCAGATGGGCGAGTATCTTCAATGTTTCACCCATCGGCTCAGTCACCGCTGCAATCTTGGCGGTGATTTCACGGAGCAGCCGCACAATCTCTGCACCTTCGGCGTCTATTGCGGCTTGCAGCTCATTTCCCAGTTCACGCACAGCCTCCGGCTCGATGAATACGGTGTTGCCGCGGTCAGATCTATCGCGCACCGAGCCGGGGACGCGGGATGCATCACGCTCTTTCACAGCAATCACAGGACGACCCTTGCGCTCGCGTATGATTGGATCTTGCAGATATGGACTGACACTTTTTGAGCGGAGGGTCGATTGCAACTTGCCCTGAATGCGTCCTTTCACCGCCTGAATCGTTTTGCGGATAGATCTCAATTCGGGGCTGGCACTGTTCTTGACCGCGCCATTTTCGTTCAGTGTATTCTCAATCTTCGCATCGATTTCGGGATACACTCGAATGTTTCCTGCTAGTTGACGGAGATGCGGATAGTCCCCCTTCGCATCTGTCAAGAATTCTTTGACAATCCTGAAGGCGCGAAGGGTTTCCTTGACGTGCATAATCTCTTCGATAGTGAGGATATCCGCGCCTTTGTCCGATTTCTCTAAAATTGGAGAGAGATCATGCAGCCCACCCAACGGCAGATAGCGATCCGGTGACAACAACCTTTTCAACTCGGTCGTTTCCGCAATCAGTCGCTCAATCCGATGTAGGTCGGTCAGCGGTTGAATCTGCTGTGCCAATCTTGCCCCTAGCCCTGACGCTGTATAGCCGACCAGCAACTCTCTGATTTTGTCATATTCCAGAACATCGAGCGCGTGTTGGTTCACGATGGTTTATTCCTCTGAGTTTCAGTTAGGACTTACACACTTCAGATTGTAGTTGCCCGATTCATCGGGCGTATCGGGGCAGGGATGCCCCTCCCACACCCCCCTCAATCCCCCCGCAAGCGGGGGAAGGGGCTTTGACCGTTCAACTGCGTAAGTCGTATCACTGTTATTTATCCTCTAGGACCGCTTTCAATCCGTTCACAAACCGTTCGTTCTCTTTGGGTGTGCCAATCGTCACCCGAATGGAGTTGGGGAAGCCGTATCCAGCCACAGGACGCACGATCACGCCTTTTCGCATGAGTGCGTCGGAGATTTCATTTCCGGATCGGTCAAAATGCACCAGAATGAAGTTCCCCTCCGATTCGACATACGCCAGTCCCATCTCATCCAACGCTTCGTAGAGGAACGCTTTGCCGATGGCGTTGACCTCTTGGCTGCGACGCACATGCTCCGCATCTTTCAACGCAGCCCGCGCTGCCGCCTGTGCGACTAGGTTGCAGTTAAATGGCTGACGCACCCGATTCATCGTTTCAATAATATCGGGTTTGGCGAGCCCGTATCCGATTCGCATCCCTGCTAGCCCGTAAATCTTGGAGAATGTGCGTGTGATGATGACGTTACGCCCTTCGTGGATCCAGGGCAGCGTCTGCGGATAGTCGGGTCGATCGACATATTCGTAGTAGGCTTCGTCGAAGACAACGAGGACATCGTCCGGCACCCGCTCCATCAGTTTCTCGGTCTCTGTTTTGGTGACCATTGTCCCGGTCGGGTTGTTCGGGTTGGCGATGAAGATGACGCGGGTCTTATCCGTGATTGCATCTGCCATCGCCCCAAGATTCTGTGTATAACCACACATCGGCGTGATAATTGATTTCGCACCGAAAACCTTGGCGACTAACATGTAGACGACAAAGGCGCTCTCCGAATAGATTACCTCGTCGCCCGGTGATATGTAGGTCTCACCGACCAGTTGCAGGACTTCGTTGGAGCCGTTCCCTAAGATCAGTTGTTCGGACGTAACACCGACATGCGCCGCCAGATCTTGTTTCAGGTAGTACGCATTTCCGTCGGGGTAGAGGTTCACCTGCGTTGCTGCGTCTTGGATGGCTTCCATTGCCAAGGGCGAAGGTCCCAGCGGGTTTTCGTTCGATGCCAGCTTGATAATATCTGAGATTCCCAACTCGCGCTGGACCTCTTCAATCGGTTTCCCCCCTTGATAGGGTTGGATGGTTTCAATTCCGGGTTTTGGTCTCATAGTTACCTCATGGTTCGTCTGTCAGTCTTATGCTAAACATCAAGCGGTGCTGGAAGTTTGAACTGGGATGCTTCTCTCTTCCTATAATTGTCCTGCTTGACTAAAAAATATCACGAACTTCAACTTGTGTCAAGGGCAAACGGAGGGACGTTTTGAGATTGACAGCTTTGGTACGCTTAGGTTAAAATGAGTAACAATTTCTGTGCGGTGGGAATATAGCCCGTCAATAGGAGTAGAGGGATGATTATCGAATGGAATACACACATTTTTAGTCCAGATCTGCAGCGGTATCCGTTTCATGAGAAGGCAGCCTACACGCCTGATGTCTCGATCCAGCCAGCGGATCCGCTGGGGGCATATCTGGCGCATATAGATCAACACGGGGTTGACCGTGCGGTGTTGGTGCATCCTGAGCCTTATGGAGATGATCACCGGCTCGTTCTGGACTGTTTGGAACAGGAGCAGGAGCGTGTCAAAGGCACATGCCTGTTCTACCCAAAGGATCCGGATGCCCCTCGCAAAATGGAGGAATTGATAGCGCGACAGCCCCGGATTATCGCAACGCGATTCCACGCCCACCGTGGCAAGGAGACGTATCTGGATAGCCTGACCAGTCCTGAAGTGCGGAGAATCTGGGAGAAAGCGTTAGAACTGGATCTAATCATCGAATTGCATATCGGGCCGAACCATGCACAGGGCGCGGCGGAGATGTTGCGCACCTACCCGGAGTCTAAGGTGTTGATCGATCACTTGGCGGAGCCGCATACAGGGGATGCGGTGGAATATGCGGGTGTCCTCGATCTAGCGGATTTCGATACGGTGTATATGAAGCTTTCCGGCCTCAATCATTTTGCTACGGATGCACCGCTTTACTTGAGTGCGCGTCCGTTTACCCGTCGCGTGATCCAAGCCTTTGGACCCGATCAGATGGTCTGGGGCAGCGGCACGCCTGATATAGTGGATGCACATCTAGCTGAATATACAGAGATAGACCGGCAAAAGGTAAAAGGGGATAATCTGGCGAGGCTGTTGGGCGAGGAAGCGTGATGCGTGAAACGTGAAAACAACTCGCACCAAAGGTTATTATGGTAGATTTTAGAATTACTTAGACACTTCCAATGCGCAGCCAACCCCCTAAATCCCCCTTGTCAGGGGGACTTTGGAAACTTCGCTAGGGTCGGAGTTATTGGTAAATGTCTACTTATTTCTTGCGTTTACTATAGAAACTAAGAACCTGTTTTAAGAAGCAAGGAATGATCCCACGGTGCTGTGGATTTGTCAATTGACAGCGAGCCGTATCGCAGGGTAGGGGTTGGGTTTCCCAACCCTTCGGGCGAGGGGACCTCGCCCCTACGAAACCAAGCCCCTACCATTGCCCTGATACGGTTTCCTCAATTATAGCGAGAATATGCCGTTGAATAGTGGATTACGGAAGAAACCGAGTTTTGAAGAAAAAACTCGGTTTCATGGCAAATAACTTTACCCAAAGTGACTTTTCAAACAGGTTCTAAAGTTTGTACAATTTTTAGGGTTCTTGAGCAATGGTCTGGATTCATTGACAGGACTTACGCAAATTTGGCACACGGGGGTAGATTTTTTATTTTTAACCCCCTAAATCCCCCTTGTCAGGGGGACTTATGAACGCGCTGCGTAAGTCCTAATTGAAACATTTTTGACATCAATATCGGTTTATTGATACACTTTTCGCCCCGCCCCGATATATCGGGATTCAAAGCAACTGGGGCTAAAGAGAGTTTGTTCTCAATGTATCTATAGACATTCCGCCCCGCTGGGGCTGCTCTTGCTTGTGCCTGAAATTCTTTTTCTACGAGTTACGTTCCCGTAAGAAACTGAATGAAAAATCAGCAAATACTTGAAAACAAAACATGAAACAGATAGAAATTGTACAAAGTATAGTATAGAAGGGGGGAAGGGATTTCTGATGGAACGGTTTCCTATTTTTGAATCATACGAATTTGGTGAGGAGCAGAAGGCAGAAATGGACCGGGAGGGGCATCTCGTCCTACCCGGTATCTTGACGCCGAAGGCGTGTGAACGGTTGACCGAATCGCTATCGTACATTCAATCGTTCGTTCCGAATGCGACCGAGGGACATGAGCCGAATCGGTTTTCTGCCGAGTACGACGAATTCTTGGAGAGCGTGATTGGACATCCGCAGATGCTTACGCTTGTCCGCCAAGTGCTTGGTCCGGATATCCGTTACGATCACTGCGTGTCACTCAACCGTCCGGGTGGCAATCAGGGTACTCGTTGGCATAGCCACGAGTACTCGGATGATGATCCTAGTCTCGGCTTTGTGCGCATCTTCTTTTACGTCAACGGCTTCGATGTCGATGATGGTGGGTTGAAGGCTGTCCCGGGGAGCCATCTGTATCGGGACCCCAAGCTTCATTTCCAGACGGATGAGGAGCTTCGATCAGGATGGATGGCGGACAAAAAACACATACTCACCGGCGAATCGTTGGAGATACAAGACCTGTCCGTTCCCGATGGCACGGTGGCACTGATGTGGACGCACGCGGCACATGCTGTCAGTCCGAGGCGACCCAATAGTAAGACACGATGGACGGTGGTCTACGCCTACCGTAACCCCGGCAGACCCTCTGCTGCACGTTGGATTAGTGAGGAGTTTGAGCGTAAGCCTATTGACGGGGCTGAAGGATTGATGAGTCTTTATTAGACAAATGTCGATTTTGGGAAATTGACCTACAAGAGATCTAGGTCAAATTGGTTAGCGCATCAAATCTCGGCATAGACTTCGAGCATATTTCCTTCAGGATCGGCAAAGTACACCGTTCGGTGCCCCCTCGGCTGGTCGGTAGGCGGCTCAAGGATTTTCACGCCTTTGGCAACGAGTTGGTTGTAACACAAATCCACTTCAGCCGGCGATACCAGAAAAGCGAGCTGCACGCCGGGCAGTTCTGGGCGAACACCGTTCCCGTCATAATATCGGGTGCGCTTGCGCAGCGAAAGCAACACGTCACCTGCCCAAAATGTTAAGCCTGTCTCGGACTCGGAGTCCACCGGAAAGGGGAACAGATCTCGGTAGAAGGCTTTCATTGTTTCCAAGTCGTCACAGAGAACGATTGCGTAGTTGAGTTGTTTAACGGATGTAAGCACAGTTGAATCCTTGATTTGATGATGATGTAGGAAAGATTGAGATCGAGAAACGGCTTGAAGTTCCTCAAAACAGAAAATCTGACTCAAAGAGGTAGGACATCTTGGTAAGAACCGCTCGCTCACCGTCGGTGCTGTCGGCGAACACGAGGAAGAGGCGACTCTCTGGGGTGAAGCGGTAATCAAAAACGGAATTGAAGTTATACTTTACTTCGCGAGACATGCGCTCGTCTACCCGTTCTGCGAAGATCCGCCAACCCATCCGCCGGGTAAATTGGTAGTTGGTGTTCACCCCGACGATGAGCGTATTTTGATTTTCACGCCAGAAGAAGTTGCTTCCGTTCAGGCCAAAGCTAAGTTTGCCAAACAGATTGACATTAGCGGAGACCCGCGTGTACCGACTATATTTGTCTTGCCGTGGTCCAAATCGATTATACAGCGATAAGCGTCCCCATTTGGGACGGTAGCTAATATTTGAACCGATATATTGTCTATCGTAAAGTGACCCGTCCTCACGTCGGGTTCCGCTTCCAGCAAAGGTAAATAGATTAAACTTTCCAATATCAACCCCGCCAGAAAGTCCGATACGCCGATCCCATAACAGATTTTGTCCGTTGAGTTTATAGAGGTGGTAACTGCTGACGTAGTATCCGCGGACGAGGTTATCTTTATCGAATCGATGCTTATATCGCAAGCGACCGAATGTCTTACGGAACGCCTCATCTTCCAACCCTATTTCATTTGGACGAAAACCGTCTGGCATCTCTTCGACACGGGCTTCGGCGCCCCAGCCGCTCTCATGATCCCAATCCATAGAGGCGTGGAACGCTGAGTGCATTTCACCATGAATCCAATCGGTTACATATTGACCCCGCGCGGTTACGTCACGATGGAGTGCGAACCGACCATCTAACGAAAGCAAAGTCACATCTCGGTCTTCCTGATGCTTCTGCAAACCCATCGCGCCAATCACTGTGCGCTGACCAACGTTTCGGCTGACCCGCGTCGCGAGGAGGTTCGCCTGCTTCTTCTGATCGTCGTCGTAGCGGTCGACCATCGTTCCGTAGGTATCGATGAAGGCGAAATTATAGTCCCCAACTTTCCCCGTTGACTTAACACCGTAATCGATGTCCTGAACTCGGCGGCTATAAAATAGGTCAAGTGGCAGTTCAAATAACTCCGACCCTTCGCGGAAGAATGGACGTCGCTCCGGTAGATACAACTCCCGATCGCTTGAGACGCTGATACGCGTTGAGTCGCTCTCCAGTTGTGAAAAGTCAGGGTTAAAAGTCAGGTTTGTGGTAATGTTCGTCGAAAACGGGATGGCAACGTCTAAACCAGCATTCATATCGAGCGACTCGCCTTCTATCGAGCGTTGGGTGACGTAAGGCAGAATATCAATCTTTCGATCCGTATTCACTCTGCTGAATTCGAGGTTCTCCAACGTGCCGAACTCCGAGACCCGACTAAAATCGTCTCCGGTATCCGCCCACGTATAACGGACCCCTTCCATCGGATGCGGTCGCGCAAAGTTAATGCCCCATGTCGTTGCTTCGGGATCGAAACGGAGTTCGCTGAAAGGGATTGCCATTTCTGCTGTCCAATGGTTTCCATTCTTCTGGACCTTTGCCTCCCAGTTCGCATCCCACGCTTGGTCAAAGTTGCTCTCGTTGCTGATTTTGGCGTCCATCTGTGTCTCCAGCGTGTTGACCGCCAGAACGTAGCAGTTGCGTTGATCGTGATAGGTATCAAGCAGCACCTGAACCGTGTCATCCCGCCAGACGGGAGCATCGCGGCGTGTCTGCGTCTCACGTAACGCCTCCATATTCGGTTCGTCGCAATGCAAGCCAACATAAAGCGTATTTTCATCATACATGACCATCGCTTTAGTGCCCAATTCTGCGGGGACGCCGTGAGCACCTTCCACACGGTAAAAATTGTCCGCAATCTCGGCTTGTTCCCAGACGCCATCCGAGAGGTCACCATCAATAACAGGCGGCGCATCGAGCCATTTGGCTTTGATCGCACGACCGGAGTTTTGTCCCCTAGCGAAAGCTGATGTCGCTAAACACACCGTTATAATTAGGATCCCCAAGCCGATCCACTGTTTTCGTTGAACATTTGTCCACATTATGACTGCTGTCTCCTATCTATGCTGACCAATCAGAATCGCTAACCGAATCTGCTTTTCTGAACTGCTTGTTATACATATCTGCGTACATCCCATCAGCGTCTAACAGCTGCTCATGGGTGCCAGTCTCAATAACTTTGCCCTCTTTCATCGCAACGATCATGTCTGCATTCAAAATAGTCGAAAGTCGATGCGCGATGACGAATGAGGTTCTAGACTTCATCAACCGATCCAGTGCTTCCTGAATCTGCGCTTCAGATTCTGTGTCCAGATTGGAGGTCGCTTCGTCCAGGATCAGGATGCGCGGGTCTCGTAAAATGGTGCGTGCAATGGCGATGCGCTGTTTCTGCCCGCCAGAGAGACGCATTCCGCGTTCCCCAACCTCTGTCTCATACCCCTCTGGCAACTGATCGACGACAAACTGATGCGCGTTGGCGGCGAGGGCGGCTTGCACCACCTCCTCATCGGTGGCACCGAGCTTGCCGAATCGTATGTTTTCTGCAACCGAACCCGCGAACAGGAAATTATCCTGTAACACAATCCCCATCTGATTTCGCAGCGACTTAATCGAAACATCGCGGAGGTTATGCTCATCCACAAAGATATCTCCCTCCACCGGATCGTAAAATCTGGAGATTAGGTTCGCAATAGTGGTTTTTCCACACCCCGATGGTCCAACCAACGCGACCATCATCCCCGGCTTCGCTTCGAGGTTAATGTTGTGTAGCACCGGGCTCTCTGGTTCATAGCTGAAGGAGACGTTATCAAACTTGACATGGCCACGAATGGCGGGAAGGGGTATCGCATCGGGTGACTCCTCAACGGTTGATTCCGAATCAAGCAGCCCAAAAACACGTTCAGCCGAAATCATCGCCTCTTGAATCTGTGTGTTGACCCTGATTAGGTTCATGATTGGCTGTTGGAGGCGTTCTATAAACTGGTAGAAAGCGACCATCGTCCCGATGGTAAATTCGCCTTGAATGACTAGATAGCCCCCGTAACAGAGGACCGCCGCCCTGCCGATCGAACGGAAAAAGAGCGCGACACGTCCCATCGCCGTTTGGGTTGCGGTGATTTTGATTCTGGATTCAAGGGTCTCGCGCATATTATGGAACAGTTGTCGTTCATGATGACGTTCCCGATGGAAAGCCTTGACCACCTTTGCGCCTGCGACCGCCTCGTACATCCCCGTTGAGATGTCCGCCCACTTGTTTCGCCATTGACGCCACATTGGACGCAGCCGTTTGATGAAGAGGTGATAGTTCCCGATAATCAGCGGAAATACCATCAGGGCGAAGACGGTCAGCTTCCAATTCCAATAAAGCATGAGACCGAGCATGAGGATGAAAGTGACGGCATCGGTTATGATGTTAATTGATGTTTCGGTGGCGAGACTCCGCAGAGAGGCGACATCCTCCCTGACCCGTGAGAGGATTTGTCCGGTCCCTTGGACATCGTAGAAACGCATTGACAGCGATTGTAGGTGAGAAAACACCTTATTTCTCAGGTCAAACAGGATACGCTGGCTGACCCATGTCATCACGTAGGTGCAGAAGTAGGAAAGGACACCAAAAATCGCATAGTAGATAACAATAACAAAAAAGATAACAATCAGCCAGTCGGCCAGCGTGTAATGAAACTCGCGCCCTAGTAAACTGTGTGTAACCGTCGCGACATACACCTTAATTTCACCTTCGGCGACGTACAGCTTACCGTTCTCTTGCCAGATCTGGTGCTGCTTTCCGGTGGGCGGATCAGTGACGAGCCAACGGCTGCCTGCCTCTTCAACTGAAACAATCGCCTGTGAAGATAGTGGAATGTCGCGCCCATTGAATACCTTATGCAACTTATTGGACGCTTTATTGAACTCCTCACGCAAAGGGGCTGGCATCCCTTTCAGTTCCGTTAAATCGGTCACCCCTTCAAGGGTCTCTAAATACTTCTTCTTCTGGAACTCTGAGTCCAGCTGAAATACCTTCTGATTAATGCGGTATTTCTGCCCCGTTTCCGTGTCGTCGAGCTGCCATTTTTCGCCCTGCTTTTCAATCGAGACGGCCGTGCTTGAGGAGAGCAAAATCCCCTGTTTCTCAAGCTGTGCCCTCAGCGTGTTGGAAAGCCCCGCCTGATTGTCTAAATCATCCCGAACCGTCAAATCAACACTTGCGAGTGGTTCATTAGCGGATTCCAAAACTGTATCAATGATAAACTTCTGGACAAGCGGCATGAATAGCGGCGACTGCCCGACAAGCACGACCAAGAAAAAGCCGAGGATCAGTTTCGGTAGATAGGGCTTCGCGTATGCGAATAATCTGAAAAATTGTTTCATCTTTAATCTCCACTTCCTTACAGGTCGGGTGCCGCTTACATCTTCATCTTCTCACTACTTTGAATCACTTTCCGAAGCTCCTTGATTGCTTCTGTTTCCGTTACGACGGTCTTGTGGAGCAATTTAATCGCTGCACGACATTTCGGTTTGAAGTGGTTCATGGCTTCTTTCGGGGTCTGTGCTTCCTGATTCGGGTGCAGCCACAAGCCAATCCGAGATAATCCCAAGCCGAGTCGAGCTTTCGGCGTTGCGTCCGTTGGGGAGGTTTTGCGTGCTTCAAGTGAAGGCAGTACCCTCTGAGCCGCTTTGAGTAACCCTACAATCTTCTGGTACTCAGCGATTGCTTTATCCAGATGCTCTAGCTCCTCATCTTCAAAGTGTTCTCTAATCATCTGTAGATAGCCCACAGCTGCTGTGCGAGCTTCAATAAATTGTGTCAGCGGTTGTCCACTCCACTTCATAACTTTAGAAACGTTATGCTCGGTCAGCGGTCTTCTGCGGCTCAGTAGACCGCTCAGGTGCGCGATCAGTTCGTCATAGGCTGCGAGACCGATTGCACAACCGTGAATCTTCCGGCGAGTCTCTGCCATTTTTCTCGCAACGCGCAAGGTGCCTAGGGCTGCGTCGCGGTCCTTGGGTTCGCGTTCGCGCTCGCCGATCACAAATTGGTAGTAGCCGTGGGGACCCAGTTCAAGAAATCCACCGCTCGGATGCCAATCTTTGTGGAGATCTGCGGTTTTAATCTGATACCGAGAGCCGTTCTGGCAGATAAGGGTTTCGGGACCGTTGTCCTGGGTAAGGAACGGGCAGGAATCGTCGAACGGCAGTAATGTCGGCTTTCCAGCGCGCGTATTTTCTTGGAGTCGCTCCGATGCAGCCTCGTAGGTGTCGTCGTATGAGACTTCAAAGCTATAGCCGAGCGTCCGGCAGGTTGCGCGCAGTGGGTTGTGAAAAAAGGTATTCATCCCCATTTCAGGGTCAGTACGGTTGTAAAAGAAACGGAAGGCTTCACCGGACACACCCATCAGATAAGTGTACGAAACATCTTCCTCACAGTGCTTCAGGGCTTCTTGGACCGTGTGGATATAGTCTATCGGTCGTTCTGTTGTCAACGGTTGATTTCCTTGATTCATTGTTACTTCTCCCGGCTTTTTTCAGCCTTTGTGTTGCATTTTCTCCAACATAGAATGATGGAATGTGGAGTAAAATAGCCTCCACCATAGCGATACGAGACGGCTATGGCGCATAAACCGTGCCAGCTTCGCAGCGAAACCTATAAATGAGCTTCAACCCTTGCTATGACTGGGTTTTACAGGAGAAGGCGTTGACCGGAATGGAATATTTGAATCGTTTCAAAATGTGACAGTCAAGGGAGATTATTTGGAGGAAAAGATGGGTTGCAGCGCGTCAGCACTGGCTTTGGGCTTGATGTGTTGCATTTTGCAACATGATACATTTTGCAACGGGGTGGTATGAAGCGAGGAGGCATTTTTCTTATTGTCAATCACCGATGGGAGGTGTTAAAATACCTCTGAACGTAGAAAAACGCTTAATCTCAGATTTGGAAGGGAGCGTGCAGGTGGACAGGAACCGAGCCAAACTTGTTGTCGGCTCACTGATAGCAGAACCGGGGCAAAGTGTCGAAGGGCATCTGAAAGTGGGGAATATGCAGGATGGTACGCCGTTCCGGTTGCCGATTGTTTTAATTAATGGTGCACAGGGTGGGAAAACGCTTTACCTACAAGCGGCGAGCGATGGGGACGAGCTCAACGGGATTGCCGTCATCCATGAGATTTTGCGCCAGATTCGCCCCGATAATCTGCGAGGTCAGATTATTGCCATTCCGATTGTGAACTTTCACGCCTTTCACGCCAGACAAGCCCACAGTCCTGTTGATAACATGAAGATGAACCGATGCTTTCCCGGACGCCCCGACGGCACCTCCAGCGAACGGATCGCTTACAAACTCTTTCATACGGTCATCCGCCAAGCTGATTACTGTATTGACCTACATCAAGGTGGAGTCCACCCCATGATCGATGAGGTTCGAGTGCGTGTTGACCCAAAACACCCGCGACATGCAGCCTGTCTTGAGTTGGCTCGTATCTTCGGAACGGGTTACATTTTTGATCAGAAGGGACCGAAAGGTCAACTTGCCCAAGCCGCACCGGAGATTGGTATTCCAACGATCGATCCGGAGTTAGGTGGGTGTCACGGTTGGGACGCTGCCAGCATCGCAAAAGGGGTACAGGGTGTGCTGAACATCCTGAAACAGTACGGTTTTATCGATGGCGAACCGAAACTCCCTCAGCGGCAGGTTATTATCAACAGGTTTGTGTCACTTTGTAGTGACCAAGGCGGTTTTGTGTACTACCAAGCGGACTTGTATGATCAGGTTGAAGCGTATCAACCAATTGCAGAAATCTGCGATGTCTTTGGTCATTTGCGGGAAACTATCCGTGCTCCTGAAAGTGGCATCTTTTGGTCGCGTCCTGTATATCCGATGGTTGCCAGCGGTGAATCGGTTGGGAAGATCGGTATTCCGTCTGACTACATCCAGTAGAGGGACGAAAACGGGATAACGGGAAAACAATTTGGTTCATTGGTTCACTGGTTCATTAATGAACGAATTAATGAGCTCGAAGACGTTGCGCCTGTGCGTTTGATTCCACTCGTCTTCTCCTTATCACCTTCCCATTTGTGCTAAAATCCCAACCCAATTTTCCCCGCTTTGGGTCAATTCATGCCTTTCTTTCAGTTGAAGGGTCTCAAGCACTCGGAAGCCATTTGCCTCCAGTTGGGCTTCGATCTGTGACGCCTCTGTTGCTAGAATCCCTGACAGTATCAACCGCCCCGCCGGCTCAAGGAATTTTGGACATATAGGAATCACCGGCAAGATAACTTTTGTGAGGATATTGGCGACGATGAGCGAATATTTTTGCTTTTCAAGCGCGTTCAGTCCGTCGCCCTGATGTAAACGGATGACTGATTCCACCTTGTTGAGTTGAATGTTGCTTCGAGCAATTGGGATCGTTGTTGCATCCAAATCAACGGCATCAACCCGTTTGGTGCCCAGTTTGGCGGCTGCAATCGCCAAGATGCCAGAGCCAGTGCCAATATCGGCGACGACATCGGAACCCTTGATGGAGATCTCCAATAATTCCAACGCGAGTTGTGTTGTGGGGTGTTGTCCTGTGCCGAATGCCATGCCCGGATCTAATCGGATCAAGATTTCAGATGATTCGGGCACAATATCATCCCATGTCGGCGCGATAACCAAACGTTTTCCGATCTTTTGAGGTGGGAAGGCTGACCGCCACTGTTCTGACCAATTATCTTCCTCAATGGACTCTAGTGTGACTTTTGCAGACTGTGTATCAATCCCCGCCTGAATTAAGCTGGCGAGAAATTCACGCAAATCATGGACGCGCTCACCAATGAGGTCGTCCGTCGGGAAGTAGGAGATCAGTGTGACGGAAGGAGAGTTTGAGGATGGAGTGTCTCTTATTTCGATGCCCGTTGCATCATGTTCAAAAAGATAGTTTGCGACGGCATCCGATGCTTCTTGAGAGGTTGTGATTGTTACCTGAGCCCATTTCATAGCTCTTTAATCAGGGAGTTCATCAAAATCTTCGCAGTGGAAACCCCATGCTTTAGCGTGGGGAGGAAACTGCGCATCTTTTTTTGTTTTTGTAATCTACCTTACACTTTTTAGGTAGATTTGTGGTACAATAACACTTGTAACTCGATGACTTAGGTTAAACGCTCGTTTAACACTGCCCTCTCACTTCTGAGGTTCACTAGTGAACCGCGTGAAAGGTGTGGTTTGTCTGAGGTTTCACCCGGAATGTGAAGCGATGATAGCACCGCTACATCGTGAATCCTTCTAAACGGATGCTATAGCCGTGCGGTGGCGGGTGTGTAAAGTTACGAGCCAGAGCCGCATAACCGCGTTATCTCTTATCCCGATAAGATCGGGAAAGATAGCGTCGTGGGTAGATTTTCAGATGTTCACTAGTGAACATCGTGTAAGAATCTGCCCAAGCGTAAGTCCCGTTGGGCAGGTCACAAGCCTCGCCCTTCAGGGCGGGGTAGTTGACTGCTACGGCCTCACAATCCACACAAAATGGCCAACTTTCATCGTTTATCTGTCTTTGTCTTCGTCGTGGTCATCATAGCGGTGGAAAAGCTTATCGCCGAGTTTATCGAAAAAGCCTGAATGTTCTTCGCCTTCACCTTCACTGCGAACGTGCACAAATGCTTCCAAAATCTCTTTTTCCTGTTCTGTTAGGTCCGTTGGAGTTTCGACTTGGATTTGAACAATGAGATCGCCAGAGCCGTAGTGGTTGTAGTAGGGAACGCCCTTGTGGGGGATGCGTAACCTCGCGCCAAACTGTGTGCCACTGGGAACCGTGAGTTTGACGTTGCCATCAATTGTGGGGATTTCAATTGTGGTGCCGAGTGCAGCTTGTGGGAATGAAACCGTCGCTCTCGCTACCAGATCATTATTTTCTCGCACAAAAAGTTCGTGGGGTGCTACGTGGATTATAACAAAGAGGTCACCGGGCGGTCCTCCATTGACTCCCGCTTCGCCTTCACCCCGCATCTGAATCTTAGTGCCGGTGTCAACCCCCTTGGGGATACGAACGTTGATCTGGCGAACGTTCCGAACAAGTCCCTGACCGCGACATTCGTTACAAGGCTTCGGGACCACTCTGCCTTCCCCCTGACAGCGTGGACAGGTGCGCGACATACTGAAGAAGCCCTGTGTCCGTGTGACTTGCCCACGTCCAAAACACTCTGGACAGGTTTCCGGTTTGGATCCGACTTCGGCGCCGGTGCCGTGGCAGGTTTGACAGGTCTCCAAGCGTGGGACGTCAATAGTCAAGGTTTTTCCAAGCATAACATCTTCTAAGGAGATTTGCAGATCATATTGTAGACTCCGCCCACGTTTGGGGCCTCCCTGCCCGCGGCTAGAGCCGCCAAATCCAAAGAGATCTCCAAAATCACCGAAGATGTCCCCAACGATATCCTCAAAATTACCAAAGTCAAATCCACCTGCCCCCATCATTCCTTCTAGCCCTGCATGACCAAACTGGTCATAGCGGCTACGTTTCTCGGAGTCGCGCAATACCTCGTACGCTTCGGTTGCCTCTTTGAATTTTTCTTCGGCTTCTTTATTATCAGGGTTCTTATCAGGGTGGTATTTAATTGCCAGTTTACGATAGGCTTTCTTAATCTCATCTTCGCCCGCGTTTCGACTGACATTGAGTACTTCGTAATAGTCGCGTTTTTGCGCCATGGTTCTCCCCACTATTTTTTATCTGCCTTGTCGTCCGTGTTTTGGTCAACAACTTCCGCTTCAGCGTCAACAACAGTTTCGTCCGATGTTTCTGTTCCTGTAGTTGCATCTTCTGCTTCTGCTGTTGCCTCGGATTCGGCTGCTGCTTGGGCATACATTACTTCTGCTAATTTATGACTTGCCTGCGTCAATGCATCGGTTTCCACCTTAATGGCTTCGATGTCATTTCCGTTCAATGTTTCCCTTAATTTTTCGATTGCACTTTGGACTTCGCTGTGATCTGCTTCAGAGATCTTATCCTTATATTCGTTGAGGGACTTTTCCGTGCTATAAATTAGTGAATCGGCATTGTTGCGAGCCTCGGCTTCCTCTTTTCTTTGTGAATCCTCTTCGGCGTGTTCTTTGGCGTCTGTGACCATCTGCTCGATTTCCTCGTCAGACAAGCCACTTGAGGATTCGATCCGAATTTTCTGCTCTTTCCCTGTCCCAAGATCTTTCGCAGAAACATGTACAATACCATTTGCATCAATATCAAATGTCACATCGATCTGTGGTGTTCCACGCGGTGCAGGGGGAATACCTATCAGATCAAATTGACCTAGCGTACGATTGTAGGCTGCCATATCGCGCTCACCTTGCAGCACATGTATACTCACAGCTTCTTGGTTATCTGACGCCGTTGAAAAGGTTTGACTTTTCTTGGTTGGGATGGTGGTGTTTCGCTCGATCAGGCGCGTGAAGACACTGCCAAGTGTTTCGATGCCGAGTGAAAGGGGGGTGACATCAAGCAATAGCACATCCTTGACCCCTTCATCGCCGGATAAGACACCACCTTGGATTGCTGCCCCGATGGCGACCACTTCATCGGGATTGACCCCTTTGTGCGGCTCCTTATCGAAAAACTGCTGAACCGCTTCCTGTACCTTCGGCATCCGTGTCTGACCGCCGACCAGTACTACTTCATCAATGTCCGATGCGCGTAACTCAGCATCGGTAAGGGCTTGGCGACACGGCTTAATTGCCCGATCAATAAGATCTACGGTAAGTTGCTCCAGTTTCGCACGCGTGAGCGTTAGGTTCAGATGCTTGGGACCACTTGCGTCTGCGGTAATGAAAGGCAGATTAATCTCTGACTGTAGTGCCGTTGATAATTCGCACTTTGCTTTTTCTGCTGCTTCTCTCAGGCGTTGGAGCGACATTGGGTCTTGCCGCAGATCTATGCTGTTCTCGTTGCGGAATTCTTCGGCTAACCAATCAACAATTTTCTCATCGAAGTCGTCGCCGCCCAAATGCGTGTCTCCATTTGTGCTTTTGACTTCGAAAATGCCTTCGCCAATCTCAAGGATTGAGATGTCAAAGGTGCCGCCGCCTAAATCATAAACGACAATTTTCTGATCCGTTTTTTTGTCTAATCCATAAGCGAGGGAGGCGGCTGTCGGTTCGTTAATGATTCGCAGTACTTCAAGGCCAGCGATTTGCCCGGCGTCTTTGGTGGCTTGGCGTTGTGCATCGTTAAAATACGCGGGCACCGTGATGACGGCTTGCGTCACCGTTTCACCGAGATACGATTCCGCTGTTTCCTTCATTTTATGCAAGACGAGTCCTGAAATCTCAGGAGGTGCGTGCTCACGATCATCAATCTTGATTCTCGCTTCACTACTGTCTCCCTCGACTACAGCATAAGACACCCGCTGCATTTCCTGGCTAACCTCATTATAGCGTCTCCCCATGAAACGTTTGACCGAAGATACGGTGTTCTTGGGATTTGTTACTGCCTGCCGTTTCGCAACCTGTCCAACAATCCGTTCGCCATCTTTTGTGAAAGCAACAACAGAAGGGGTGGTACGATTACCTTCAGCATTTTCGAGGACCTTCGGTTCTCCGTTCTCTAAAACTGCGACACACGAATTCGTTGTACCGAGGTCTATGCCGATTACTTTACTCATTCGATTCTTCCTCCTCGAGGTTCGGGACTTCACTTTCCGCAACCTGTTCACTTTTTCCCTTAGAAACCGAAACCATTGATGGGCGAATCACGCGATTATGTAACATATATCCTTTCTGCCACTCTTCAATGACGTTATTTTCGGGAACCTCCTCTGATTCAACGTGCATTATTGCTTCATGTTGCATGGGATCGAATGGCTCGTTGACGGCTTCAATTGGAGTAACTCCACGCTTTTCAAGGGTGCTGAGAAGCCCCTTATAAATCATCTCAACTCCCTCAGCAAGGGCGTCAACATCTTGGGATTCTTTTGTCGACTGGATTGCTCTTTCGATACTATCTATCGTCGGGATCAACTCTTTCACGAAGCTTTCAAGCGCGTATTTTAGAGATTCCTCTTTCTCGCGTTCAGCCCGTTTTCTTGAATTGTCGAACTCCGCGATTGTGCGGAGCATCTGATCGTGTTGCGCCTCAGACTCAGCTTTATAAGCATCATATTCAGCTGCAAGATTGGCAAGTGCTTCTGCTTCGGGTGAATCCTTCGATTCAGCATCTGCACTGGGCTCGTCTGTCTCAGAAGCCCCCGACGTATCATCGATTGGTGGACTCTCTGCCTCTTCCGAATTGGCTGTTTGCGTTTCTATTTCTTGTTCTTCCGCATCTGTGTTTTTTTCTTCTGACATACGCATGACCTCTCTAAGGAATATCTAAAATGACTCCCGTATTTCGCCGACACTAAAGTGATTCTTCAAACAAATCACTAATCGTTTGGGAAGTAAACTTGACAATTGATACGATACGCGGATACACCATCCGGGTCGGTCCGATAACCCCTATCGTTCCAAACTGATTCCCCCGCACCCGGTAGCTTGACCTAACGATACTGCACATTTCCATGCCTTCACAGCCGTTCTCACTACCAATAAGCACTTGAATGCCGAGGAGGTCTTGCCGGGCGGACAACAGATCTGCGACCTGTTCTTTTTGTTCTAACACCCGAAATAGCGATTCGATTTTCTGAACCTCTCCAAATTCAGGATGACTGAAGAAGTTGGAAGTACCATCTATGTAGACATGAGTTTCCTGCTCTAGTGCAAAAGTATTCCGTGTGACAACTGCTATCGGGTCTGACAGGGGGCGATCGAAAACAGCTTTCAGCTTTACAGGATCCTGTGAAATCTGCCATATCTGTTTCAACGGCATCCCTGCTAACTTTTCGTTTAATATACGGTTTATCTGGTAGAGCTCCCCATCAGACAGATCTTTAGGAATGGAAACGACCTGATTTTTGACAGCCCCAGAAGCCATCAGCAAAACCGCAAGTATGTGCTCGCTATCAATCGAAATAAGTTCAAGGCGGTGTAGGATGCTCTCGTGCAGCTCCGGGCTTAAGACGACACCGATATGATGGGAAATTGCAGACAAGATCTTGGAAGTTTGTTCCATAATTTCTTCAAAATCGCGGCGAGATGAAGCATATCCGTCTCGGATAAACTGCCTCTCCTTCCGACTCAACTTCTGGTCGATCATCAGGCTATCAACATAGACACGATAGCCTTGCTCCGTTGGCACGCGCCCAGCAGAGGTGTGAGGATGCGTCAGATAGCCAAGTTCCTCAAGATCTGCCATGGTATTCCGCAGCGTTGCTGCACTTAACCCCATGTCGTAGTCCCGCACAATTTTCTGTGAACTGACGGGTTCAGCTGTCCGATTATAGCAATCGACAATTACCTCTAAAACAGCATGTTTTCGAGAGTCTAACACAGAATTTGTCAACAGAATCGCCTCAATTCGCAGGTTGTTTTTAGCACTCTATTCTTGCGAGTGCTAATGAATTAAACTACCATTTTCAGAGGGATTTGTCAAGCAAAAAGGAAACGCAGCAGACGGAAAACCGGTTACATCACAAATTTCAAAGATAGACGTTTCGGCTTGTTGATTCGATTCATTCTTGAGGCCTATCGTGGTCATGCTCAATGCTTTCATCGTTCAACCCCTCCTCTCTCATTCGATTGATTGACTCAACTTTACCAATACCCCCACTGCCTCGAATTTTGCGTAGATGTCCCGATCGTTATCTCCAATAACCTCGATCAGAGCAGGGATTGCACGCTCATCCCCTAAGAACTTGTTTTATGGTGAATTCTAAAAATAAATAGCCATTAAAAGTAGATAGTCTTTTGTACCACGATCTGTTAGATTGTGATCCCCGCCCGCAAACTAACAGTTCGCGCTACTTATGGCAGATTACCTCCCGATGAATCGGGACGGAGTGGTGTGTGCCCTATCCCTGCCAACAAGTTCCTAGTCTCGCTCGTTAATAACCTTTGGTGCTAGTTAGTGAGAAAGTCATTTCCACTTAGTTGGTTGGTTCATTGATTCTTCTTACGTTCCACCCTTCGGATACACATGTCGCCCCGCTGGGGCTAAATGAACCGATGAACCAATGATTTTCACGTTTTATGTTATAAACAGCTGCAAGCTAGCACCATTGGTTAATAGTGTCTAATTAATTTTGAAATCTACTTAGGAGTTACGCAGTTAAGGTGTAAAGTGGTTTAGCGAGATAAGCCCGCACAGCGTCTCTGATAATCGAGGCTTTTGCTTCAAACCAGCCGATACCTGTCAAAAACCGATGTCGCTCAATGCGTAGAAACGCTCTTAATGCCAGACCGATATGATTCCGTTGTGCAACAGCTTTACGAGCAAAACACCTTTCAACGCCAACAAATTGCTTGATACCGCGATGATATTCTTCAATCGCCCAAGACAATTCAGCATATTTGAGTCGAAATAGTTCGTTCATTGAGAGGTCACTTGTTGCCCAGTATTCAATGTCGCCGTTTTTAGAAACAATCTTGAACACTTTAATCAATCCGTATCCCTTCAAATGAACGATGGTGCCTTTGTTGCTAATCGGTAGGTGGCTGACCGGTTGATTGCCTTGTCTATCAAGATTGACCTGTCGATTTGACTTCAATCGGGTCAACCAGTGCCAGTGATACTGTCGAATCATCTTTAGATTCTTCAAACTGCTGTACCAACTGTCAAACACGACACACTCTGGTTGAAACCCTCTACCATCAGCGGTGGCAATCAGGGCTTGGAAGTGGTCATTTTTGGTCAAGCCATCATGGTCTTTATTATACAAGCGATAGTCACAAGGAATCTGGCTGTCACCATCAGTCCACATCAGCGTTATCAGGTTAATCCCTAAGACCACTTGTTTGTGCTTACCTGACCAGTGGCGGGTGACTAGTTCCATCTGTTGAGCATAAGGTTTATCAAGGGTTGAGTCGTCTATGACCAAAATCCCTTGGTCTGTTTTCACATAAGGTGTTGCCTCGGTCCACAACGCTTCTGAATCCGCAGGCAGCCGATACAGCAACCGATTCAATGAGTCATGGGCAGGTGGATTATCGTCTGGAGGTTGCACGCGGGCTGCCTCTGTACAACTGTAGGCACTCGGTGTCGCTATCACAAAGTTGATGTAGTCATATTCGGTACATTTGGCTGGATTCATAAGCACTATTATAACCTATTTGTTTCTCAACTGCGTAACTCCTATCTACTATAAAAAGCAAGGAAGTATCCCAGGGTGCTGTGGATTTGTCAATCCACAGCGAGCCGTATCGCAGGGTAGGGGTTGGGTTTCCCAACCCGTCGGGCGAGGGGACCTCGCCCCTACGAAACCAAGCCCCTACCATTGCCCTGATACGGTTTCCTAAATTATAGCGAGAATGTGCCGTTGAATAGTGGATTACGGAAGAAACCGAGTTTTGAAGAAAAAACTCGGTTTCAAGGCAAATAACTTTACCCAAAATGACTTGTCAAACAGGCTCTAACTCTTTCAACTTCAGAATAACTCGCTGACTACGAAAATCCCCAAGAACAGAAAGAAAAACAGCCTGAAATCGAGTTAACAATTTCAGGCTGATTTTCGATTGTGACTGATATAGATTGTGCGCGACTGAGTGCTTCGCGGATTGGTTTACATCATCCCTTTGACGATTGATGCGCCTTGCTCCTTTGTAATGGCGAGATCCGTCTTTCTGCCGAGAGCCCCCTCCTGTAGGACCGGTTCGAGGTCTTCGAGCGCGGGACGACTTGTGTCCTCATAAAACACGCCAGTGGGAATCTCATCCCCCCAAATCATGGCTTTCTCAAGGGCTTCTTTCGTACTCGTCGGATCATGCCCTTCCTCTTCGAGCTTCCGCACATGCTGTTTGAAGAAAGCGAAGGTGTTATCCTTGTTGAAGGTGATGCAGGGACTGAAGACATCCACGAACGCAAACCCGTTGTGTTCCATACCCCTGTACAGCAGTTCGGTGAGATGCTTCGTGTCACCGCTAAACCCTCTGGCGACGTAGGTGGCACCTGAAACGATCGCCAACGCTAGCGGGTTGATGGGTTGTTCAACACTGCCAAACGGTGTACTTTTGGTCTTCATACCCATTCGGCTCGTGGGTGAAGCTTGACCAATCGTTAATCCGTAAATCTGGTTGTCCATCACGATATATAGGAGATCGATGTTGCGGCGCATGGTATGCATGAAGTGGTTTCCGCCAATACCGAAGCCATCGCCATCGCCTCCGGTGACGATCACTTTCATATCGTGGTTGGCGAGTTTCGCGCCTGTTGCCACAGCAAGAGATCGACCGTGAAGGGTGTGCATCCCATAGGTGTTGAAAAATCCGGGCAGGTTAGACGAGCAGCCAATCCCGCTGATCGTGATGAACTCGTGCGGCTCGCGTCCGGTCTTGGCACATGCCATCTCAAGAGATCTTAATACGCCAAAATCCCCGCAACCGGGACACCAATCTGGGGAAACGCTCCCCTTAAAATCCTTCGCTGTTGGAGCCGCCTTTATGAGCTTTCCATCGTTTGCCATCTTATTCCTCCTTAAACTACAATTTCTTGATACGGAATATATAACTCGGTCTTACCCGCCTCAATCTCTTTAGCACCATCAACAATGTGGTGTGGCATGAATGGCTCACCATCATATTTGCGAATATGGCCATCAGTCTTGAAGCCGGTTTCGCCACGCAGGAAGCGTGCAAATTGACCCGTGTAGTTACATTCGACGATAATTGACTGCTTACATTTCGAGAGGATCTCATTAATCTTCTCTTCGTCCATTGGGTAGAGCCATTTGAAGTGGATATGATTGACGCTGTGCCCTTCAGCTCTCAACAGACTGGCAGCTTCCCCAATGACACTCTTCGTAGACCCCCAACCGATCAGGGTGATTGCTGCGTCTTCAGGTCCCTCAACCGAGGGAGGCGGTAACTCAGCAACGATACCGTCCATCTTACGCTGGCGTTTTTCCATGATGTCTCGGCGTATGTGGGGGTTCGTGAACTCATCGCTAATCAGTCCACCATCCTCGTCATGTTCATCAGTGGCCGCAACGTAAACATGCCCCGGCGTTCCGGGCAACGCTCGCGGGGAGATTCCGCTGTCGGTAATCTTGTAACGCAGGTACTTTTCGTCTGTATCGTTGCCTTCAGTGATGACCTCGCCACGGCTAATCTCCTGATCCCATTTAAAGTCAGCCGGATCGACATTCGTGTATCCCATAGAGAGTGTGAGGTCGGAAATCACCATCCCCGGACACTGATATTTATCAACCAAATTGAAGAGCTCTGGAATCACATCGAAACCATCCATGATACTGGTCGGTGCCGCAATAATCTTCGGGAAGTCCCCTTGGCTAGCACCCAGCACCTGCCACAGGTCGCCTTGTTCGGTCTTGGTCGGTAGTCCTGTTGAAGGTCCTCCACGTTGGACATTAATAATAACCACCGGAATTTCCATCATACCGGCACTTCCGATAGCCTCGGTCATCAGTGCGAAGCCGCCGCCGGAGGTTGCACACATAGCGCGACACCCTGAATGAGCGGCACCGATTGCCATATTTGCAACACCGATTTCGTCTTCAACCTGCCGTACCATGATACCCAAATCACGTGCGTTTTCAGCCATCCAGTGCAGCACACCGGTCGAAGGGCTCATCGGATAGGCACAATAGAATTTGACGCCGGCTGCCGCGCCACCCATTGCCATCACATCATTGCCAGTTGTCACTGCGAGCGGTTTGTCTTGGATAGGCAATGATTGGGGGAACGGCGTGAAATGCTCGGTAGCATGGTTGTACCCTGCTCTGGCGATACCGACGTTCTCGTCAACAACGGCCTGACCTTTTCGCTGGAACTGGATCGTTAAAATATTTTCCAACTGTTCCAAGCCCGCCCCAATCATTTGAAGCGTAGCACCGAGCAACAAGGTATTCAGCATAATCCGGTTTCGGCTGTTATTGGACAGCTCCTTAAAGGAGAGTGGGCATAACTGAACGCCCTCTGGGACATCCGCTCCGGGTTTCGTATTGTCGCTGTTATAAAGAATCGCCCCACCGGGGACGATGTTCTGAAGGTGCTTATCCATTGCGTCTTGGTTCAATGCAATGACCAAATCGATCTTATCACCATGGTTTGCAACGGGTTCGGAACTGAGTCGCATGGTTAAAAAGGTGTGACCGCCACGGATGAGGGATTGGTAAGCACTGTAAGTGAACGCATAAATGCCACGACGCGCACAAATCCTCAACAGCAGTGGTCCACTACTCTCAATACCCTGGCCGGGTGCCCCACCCATACCAATGGCAAAATCGTAATTTTCCATTTTATATCCTTTCTATCGTAGGGTTTCCACCTATCTGAAAATCGCAGATTAACAAAGCCAAACTTTTGTCACGTAGTGAGAAATGAGAAATTTGCTTTTGATTATACCAAATTCAGGAGTGCATGGGTTCAAAAGTTTATTGATTAATTAAACGAATATACCAGTTTTTGATTGTTGGATAAAGTCTGAGCGGCAAAAAACCGTATTAAGAATACCACATCCTGTTTTATTTTTCAAATGAATTCTAAAGAACTAGCGGCATCCCGTGTCTGCGTTAGAGGAAGATATTTTTGCCTTAAGCAACAACTTTAATTTCACAGCTCACTTAATGCTCTTTCTGCTTCAGGTGTCCCGATTTCTGACAACGCAAAAGCGACATGTTCACGGACCCGGTCGGATTCATCCGTCAAGGAGGCTATCAAAGCCGGCACGGCATCGCCCGCAGCTTCACCGACATTTGCCAGCCCAACCGCAGCGTAGGTGCGAATATCCACTTCATCGTCACCGAGCGACTGAATCAATGCGGGCACAACCGCTTGGGTAGACTTTGCAATCGTGCTCAACGCACGTACGGCATATTCGCGGACAGGGTCATAGGTATCGTTTAATGCCTCGACTAAAGCGGGGACGGCAGGTTCTCCAATCCGAGCGGCGGCGTCGGAAGCATTGAGTGCGACATGTCTGAATTCATGAGCGAACGTATCTATCAAAGCGGGGACAGCGGGTTCTCCAATTCGTGCTAAGGCGTCAGCTGCGCCATCACACACATCCCAAATTACGTTTTCTAACGCCTCTATCAAGTCGGGCACCGCAGATTCACCAATCTCAACCAACGCTGAGATCGTTGTTTCTCGATCATCATCATATTCCAGTTGTTCAATTAATTCATCAATATCGTAATCTTCCATAACATATCCTTAGCAGCCGCTTCTAAGGGAATTGTCTCCTTTTCTTCACTTTAGGTACTGTATTTATTGCTCCAGGGCGAGCAAGAAAGGATTCTCTAGTAGATCAACCAACCGACGCAGAAAGCGGGCTGCATCGGCACCATCGATCAAGCGATGGTCGTAGGAAAGTGCGAGCGGCAACATCAGGCGTGGCTGAAATTGGTCATCAATAAATACCGGTTCAATCTGACTGCGGGAAACACCGAGAATGGCAACTTCGGGAGAATTGATAATCGGGGCGAAGTTCGTCCCACCGATACCGCCGAGATTGCTTATCGTGAAGGTTCCACCTTGCATCTCTTCCAAACTGAGTTTCCTATTCCTTGCCTTCTCCCCTGCTTGACTGAGTTCAACAGCCAATTCGATAATGTTCTTCTGATCAACGTCACGGATAACGGGTACGAGAAGCCCTTGCGGTGTGTCCACAGCTACACCGATGTGACAGTATCTCTTGTAGATAATCTCTGCTCTCTCCATATCCACGCTTGCGCAGAACTGTGGAAACTGCTTCAACGCGCCCGCGACAATTTTGAGGAGTATTGCCGTGATCGTGAGTTTACCACCCGCAGCCTCAGCCTTTGGGGCATGCTGTTTTCGGAGTTTCTCTAATTCTGTGATATCCGCCCTATCGAAATTTGTGACGTGCGGAATTGTCTCCCAAGCAGTTGCCATATGTTTCGCGGTGGCACGGCGTATCCCTCCCATCGCAGCTCGTTCAATTTCACCCCATTTTGAAAAATCTGGTAGTGGTTCGGCAGTTTCAGTGGTCTGTTGCGTTTCGGTTGACGCTATAGCCGGTGGCTCCTCCCGCTTTTCCGCTCTAATAGGTATAGGGCGCACTATTTCGGGGGTGGGAACGGTTTTCTGTGGCGTCTCTGCAGGTTCGGTCCTCGCTTCGCCCGCTCCCTCCGTATCAACCGTGAGAATCGGCTTTCCGACCTCCACTATTCCACCTTCCTCCACATGGATTGCCGTGATGATGCCGCTGACAGAAGAAGGTATTTCGATGGCAGCCTTATCCGTTTCAATCTCCAGCACCGGTTGATCAACTTCGATTGTGTCGCCGACAGATACCAGCAGGGCAACGACATCGCCGGTATCAATATCTTCTCCGAGTTCAGGGAGGTTAAATTCGGTTGTCATATCTGTTTTCCATCAGGCGTGAAACGTGAAACGTAATGCGCAAGATTTGCATTCTACTATTTTGAGTTAAGATACGATAACAGGACTTACGTATTTCAGCGCGGGGCAAGATGCCCCGCCTACAGTTGGCTGCGTAAGTCCTAATTATACATGCTACTTGCTTTATGAGTCAACTAAGGGAAGAGATAGGAGAAATCGCTCCAATTTCCAAAGAAGATCCCTGCGATTTGCCGGAGGCACATTGATGCATACCGTGTCAGATTCTTGCGTTCCACACCTTCGAGGTGTCATAAAACGTGGGGAAATCACACGATTACCTCCTCGAGCCCTGTTTTGAGCAGTTGTGAAAATTGCGAATTGGGATCTCTCACAAGGTGTTCCCGCTCCCCGTATTCTCGGATTTCGCCATCTTCCAAGATCATTATTTCATTGACCCGTTCAACGGTGCCGAGACGATGAGCGATGATAATGCCTGTCCGGTTATGGAGCAGCTTCTGAACTGCGCGGCCGATCTGTTGTTCGGTTGCTGGATCCAGTCGAGACGAAGGTTCGTCAAGGATAATGATTCCCGGATCTTTGAGAAATACCCGTGCAAATGCGAGTAACTGCGCCTCTCCAGCGGAAAGCCCTCCGGAGGCGATCACGGTATCAAGTCCGTCTGGCAGCGACGCATACCATTCTGACAACCCGAGATCTTCGATAACCCCCAAAATCTGCGAATCGGTAATTGCAGGGTCGAAAAGCGTGATGTTGTCCCGGACAGATGCATAAAAAAGATGGACATCTTGTGTGACTAACCCCACATTTTGCCGTAAGTTGTCTAGCTGTACGTTCATTACCGGCATGCCACCCAAACGGATTTCCCCTATATTCGGTTCATAGAACCGAAACAGTAAGCGGGTTATGGTTGTTTTTCCGCTGCCCGTCCGCCCCAACAGACCGAGGATTTTGCCCGGTGCTAGATTAAAGGAGATCTTTTTTAGAACCGGTTCGCCTTCATTGTAGTTAAATGTAACCCCATCAAATTCAATTGAGATTGCACCTGAGACGGGAAGCGTTTCCGTTCCATCTTGAATGTGAGCGGTCGTGCGCTGCAAGGCTTCGATTCGCTTTAAGCCCGCTGTCGCTTTCTGAAGATCGTTAAGTTGGCGCCCGATTTGGTCGAGCGGATGCCGGAACATAGCAGTATAAGAGATGACCATCATGACTGTGCCAATGGTAAACGTTCCCTCCTGAAAGAGATAGATGCACATACCCATTGAAATCGCAAGTCCTATGGCAAACATAATTCTCGTGGTTGCTTGCACGATCTCACCTATAATTTGCGATCTCAGCACCCGTCTATAGGCGTCACTGTTAACATCGTAGAACCGATCCATCGTATAAGCGTTTCCGCCGTTTGTCCGGATATCTTCAATCCCAACTAGCCGCTCTTCTACAAATCCATACAGTTTGGCATAGCTCTCTCGCTCGGCGGTATACGCCGGAACGGCGATGCTTCGTATGAGGTTGCAGATGACAAACGCAATAATTACAAACGCTGTTAGTGCAATACCAAGCCGCAAATCCTCTCGGGAGAGCACGATGAGGACGCTAATTAGGAGAAAAGTGTTGCCGACCACCTGGAGTACAAATTCCGAGAAGAAGTTTGAGAGTGCCGTTGTGTCACCGTCCACGCGTTCGACCATCTCTCCAGGGGTATATTGGTGATGGAACGACATATCAAGATTCAGACAATGAAATGCCAAATCTCCCCGCATCCGATTGGTTGCTCGCCAACCTACATCCTGCCCCAAATAGGAATTAATCAGCACGACGATTTGCCCAAAGATAGCAACCACAAGGAATAAGGCACCCGCAATAAACAGATTTCGGAGTGCGCCCCCGGCTTTCGCCGTGTCAATGAAGTCGCGAAGAATCCACGGACCGTACAAACTTAAACCAATCCCACCAAACATGAAAACAGTGAGCAGCGTCACCCGAAACCATAGGGGTTTGAGGTAGTGCGTGAGGAGTGAAACGTATTGTCTAAGTGGTACTCTTTGCAAACGGATTTTATCCTTTCGTGAAAGCGAATTATCTTAGAACCTGTTTTAAAAGTCATTTGATACGGTTTCGCATCAAGTAAATGGAAGCAATATAGACCATAGCCTCAGCGGTTTCAGCGGAGCGTTCATAGTCCAAAGTCAATCGGCGAAACCAACCGAACCAAGAAAAGGTGCGCTCCACAATCCAACGCAATGGGACGACCACAAATCCCGATTGCCTAAGAGATGGAGCGATGTCCAATTGACACTGATGCGTCAAATATAACCATTCGCCTAATTCTCCGCGATAGCCAGCATCGGCACAGACTAACTGAATCGTTATCTGCCAACTAAAGACCTCGTTTAGTAACTCTATTGCGACTCGATTATCACTGACATTGGCATCAGTGACCTTGACTCCCAATGGAATGCCAATTGTATCAGTGACTATATGGCGTTTACGACCTTTGATTTTCTTATGCGCATTAAACCCTCTACTATCTGCCAGTTCGGTCGTCTTGACCGATTGGCTGTCAATGATAGCCACTGTAGGTGACGGGGATTTGCCAATATCACTACGGGTTTGCTCGTGAAGTGCTTGATGAATCATAACCCATGTGCCTAAAGTTTTCCACTTTCTGAAGTGGGAATAGACCGTTTGCCACGGTGGCATCTGATGCGGCAACATTCGCCACTGACACCCTGATTTGACTACGTAAAAAATAGCGTTGATAATTGAGCGCATCTCCCATTTGAGAGGTCTACCTATGGGTGAAGGTTCTGGCAAATAGGGGAACAGTTTGTCCCACTGGGCATCGGTCAGATCAGTAGGATACTTTGGTATAGTCATGTTTATGCCTTTCATTAGGTCAGTATTTTACTGCTCCAATGGTTTAACATAAACATTAACTTTTGAGTAGCAGTTTTCTTTTTCAAACAGGTTCTTAGAGGATATCCGCTTTAATCATGTTCGTCGTTCCCGGCACGTCCGCTGGTATCCCCGCGATAATAACCACGCGATCTCCCATCTGGGCAAGCCCTGATTTCAATACGGCTTGCTTCGCGCTTGCAATCATCGTATCTGTGTCAGGCGCGAATTCAATTGAGATAGGGAATGCTCCCCAGAAGAGTGCTGCACGCCGGAGCGTAGTTTCATAAGGACTGACAACTGCAATCGGTGCAGGTGGACGGTATTTAGCCACCAGCCTCGCGGTTTGACCTGACCGTGTGCAGCAGATAATTGCTTTTGCACCGATTTCTATAGAGGTATGACAGGCAGCGTGCGCAATTGCGTCCGGCACGCTCTCTTCAAGGGTGATTGGCTGGCGTTTGAAGTATTCCACGTAGTCAATGGTAATTTCAGTTGTCATGGCGACTTGAGCCATTGTTCGGACTGCGTCAGAAGGGTATTTGCCGATAGCAGTCTCCCCGGAAAGCATTAAGGCGTCTGTGCCATCGAGAATTGCATTGGCGATGTCTGTGATCTCTGCTCGTGTGGGACGTGGATTGACAATCATTGATTCAAGCATCTGTGTTGCGGTGATGACTGGTTTACCCACAAGGTTTGCCCATTTGATAATCTCCTTTTGGATGATCGGCATCTCCGGAAGGGGCACCTCCAACCCCAAATCCCCTCTAGCAACCATCACGCCATCTGCTTCAGTGAAGATTTTATCTAAGTCATCCAATGCCTCACGTTTTTCTAGTTTGGCGATGATCGGTATATCGGAATCGTGTTGTTGAAGGATTGATCTAAGGTTCTGAAGATCTACGGCACTTCTGATAAAGGATTGGGCGATCCAATCAACTCCATGATCAATTCCAAAACGCAGGTCTTCGACATCCTTTGGGGTTGGAATGGGTGTTTGTAATGAGATACCGGGAACGCTGATACCTTTATTTGAACGGAGCATCCCACCGGCGATGACTTCGCAGATGATGTCCGTGCTTGTGGTCGAAATCACGCGCAATTCGATCTCTCCGTCCGCCAATAAAATGTGATTCCCCGGTTTAACGTCCGCAACCAATTCGGGATAGTTGATTGATACAGTATTGAGATCACCGATGATTTCTCGTGTTGTGAGGGTGAGTTTTGCATTCGGGGATAACTCAATTGGCTCGTCCGAGAATTTGCCAATTCGCATCTTTGGTCCCGAGAGATCTTGCAAAATTGGTATTCTCACGCCGAGCTGCTTGGATACTGTTTTCAGATGGGCGATGGTTTGCGCATGATCGGCGTGTGATCCGTGTGAGAATGAAATCCTTGCGATATTCATCCCTGACTCAATCAGTGAACGTAACATTTCTGGCGAGCTGCTAGCGGGACCGATCGTACAAACAATATTTGTGCGTTTTCGTTGCATATTATATTTTTTATGTTGGCTGCTATATGTTTTGAAAAATGTACGGTTGTGGATATTCTATCAAGATTAATAATCCTGATCAAGCGAAAAAGCGGTAAAAAAATTTGCACTTGATTTCAAAGATAAACTTTGCTACACTTTTTGAGCGTTTCTATACTTGATAATAGGCATAAATTTCTTGGAAAATTGGTCTGAGTACCGGAACTTTAACCGATATGCCCACTGAAAAAATCGCCTAAAAACTCAATCTCCAGACACAATTTACACTACACCCCATAGTATCCTACTAGAGTTTATACAATTTTTAGGGTTGTTGAGCAATAGTCTGGATTCATTGAAACCCTTTTGACATCAATATCGGTTTATTGATACGCCTTTCGCCCTGCTGGGGCTAAAGGCAGTTTGTTCGCAATGTATCTATAGACATTCCGCCCCGCTGGGGCTGCTCTTGCTTGTACCTGAAATCCTTTTTCTGGGAGTTACGTTCCCGTAAGAACCTGTTTTAAGAAGCAAGGAATGATCCCACGGTGCTGTGGATTTGTCAATCCACAGCGAGCCGTATCGCAAGGTAGGGGTTGGGGCTCCCAACCCGTTGGGCGAGGGGACCTCGCCCTTACGAAACCAAGCCCCCCGATAAATCGGGATGCAAGCACCTACAATTGACCTGACACGGTTTGCTGAATATGGTGATAATATGCCGTTGAATAGTGGGCACCCTTCTGGATTGCGGAAGAAACCGAGTTTTGAAGTCCGTTCCGAGACCAGGGAAAAAACTCGGTTTCATGGCAAATAACTTTACCCAAAATGACTTTTCAAACAAGTTTAGGAGTTACGCACTTCAGCAGCAAGGGCAACCACAAGGGTTGCCCCTACAGGGAATGAGCCAAATGTAGGGGCAGGTCTTGTGCCTGCCCAACCCCCGGCGGGTAGAACGGAAAATATAGTAACCATGTCCAACTGCGTAAGCCCTACAAGCTCTAAGAAACTGAATGAAAAGTCAGCAAATACTTGAAAACAAAACATGAAACAGATAGAAATTGTCCAAAGTATGGTAGTATCCTAGTGCTGAAACATCCAACAGTTGATTCGCAAACTATCAATGATCTTTACTATCAACAAAATTCATCACAAGATCTTCCTCACTTATAGTTCTGTATTCCTTATCATAATCATAGGAATCTTCGTGGTCGCACGTGTTGGTATCGTGCGGACTTTGGATAGTCAGATTCAAGAGGAGCTCCAAGAAGTCAGAACACGGCTCACCCACAGGATAGATCTGCTTCGCCAAGATATTGAGGAAAAAGTTCGGCGCGAAATCAAGGACTGGCGTGTCGTTCAGGCGATCCGCAATCGTGAGCCGTATCCGCCTAGCATCACCGATAGTGTGATGGATATCTTGGAATATGGAACCGACGAGGGCATCATCACTGCAAGTAAAGTGGTAAATGATGACCGTTATTCCCTTAACTTGCGTCATGGGGAAAAGGATCTGGAAGCGTTAGATCTGGCACGAAAACCGAAGCCAGAACCCGCGTCGAGACTCCGGACACCTGAAGCACGGACTGCGATCGAGATTACATTACCAATTCAAGCGGAGGGTAATTTTTTGGGATTTGTCACCGGCGGCTATTTTTTACATGAACATCTCAGTCAAGCCTTAAAGGATCTGACACTCCATCCGATCTTTCTCAAAGAAGGCACTCGTCTCGTACCGCTGAACGCACCCGGCGATACGATCCCAAAGTACCAACAAGAATCGCTCCTAGCACTTGTAGATGACACAAATCAGACCTTTCCAAAGATTGATGAGCTAATAGGTGTGCCACACAGCGTTAGTCGTATCCCAATCTTAGCCTCAAATATTGAGACGCCGGCTGAAGCGCAGCAGAACCCCCAAGCCGTTGTGCCAGAGTTGGTTCTTGCATACTCCCATCGGGATCAAATTGCATTACAGCAGCAGCTTATATCTATCCTACTTATCATTGGTGGAGTTGGACTGATTTTAGTATACATTGTTAGTTATATCGTTGGGCTTCAAATGACAAAACCGATCAATCAGTTAGCGGCGGGAGCGGCTGAAATCGCGTCAGGTAACCTTGAACAGCAGGTCGCCATCCAGAGTCGAGATGAGATTGGCAGATTGGCTGGGGCTTTCAACCAGATGGCGGCAGCGCTGAAGACGAGTCTGGAGAGGCGGCTTGCTGCCGAACGACTCGCGGCATGGGGAGATGTTGCCCGCTACGTTACCCACGAAATCAAGAATCCGCTATTTCCGATTCGGCTTTCGATCGAAAACCTGCAGCGTGCCTATCAAGGTAGGGGCAACCAATCTACAGCGTTTGACGAGATTTTTGTGCAATGTACCGACATAGTTATCGAAGAGGTGGAACGACTACAGCGACTGGTGGATGAGTTCCATCGATTTGCGCGAATGCCCCATGCTGACCGGAAGTTGTCCGATCTGAATCAAGTTGTGCAGAACGTGGTGAACCTGTACGCGGAATCCGTCGAGAACATTCAGATTAAAGGGAGTCTCGCCCTCAATCTCCCTCCCCTCTCCCTTGATTCGGAGCAGATTACACAAGCGTTAGAGAATCTGATTCAAAATGCAATTGAAGCAACGCCCGATGGGGGAACACTGAACATTTCGACTCAATTGGTCAATGAGGAGAAGATTCGGATCAAGATTCAGGACACAGGCATCGGTATGTCACCAGAGACGCTAGAACAAATTTTCGCGCCCTATTATACAACAAAAGATACAGGGACAGGACTCGGTATGGCGATTGTTCAGCGCATCATCAACGATCACGATGGAGAGATCTTCGTCGAAAGCAAAGAAGGTATTGGCACAACCGTTTCGATTGAGTTGCAAGCCCACGACGTGTAAAAAGCGCAGCAAGAATCACCTAAGTGGCAAATTTACCTCCTTGTTCTTTTTCTTTAGGACTTACGCAGTTGAACGCTCAAAGCCAACCCCCCTGTCCCCCTTATCAGGGGGGTAGAGGCCGATTTATCGCCCCTACCCCCCTTTATCCCCCCGCAAGCAGGGGGAGGGAAGGGAGAAAGGAATGAACGCGCTACTACAAATTGTTTTGAATCCAGATAAAATCGGGGATCAAGTGCGTAACTCCTATTCTTGATGGATATACATTGCTGCCGATTTTATTTTTTAGGTTTTAAGATTTGAATACCTGAAGCGGTGCCGATAATGACCTGATCGGTGCGGTTAATGAAGAGTCCGTTTTCAACAACGCCGGGGAGATTATTGATGATACTCTCAGTGGCAACCGGATCGGGAATGCCGTCGAAAGCACAGTCCAAGATATAATTGCCGTTGTCGCTGACAAAATTAGGACGCAGGGTTGAGTCTCGGCAGATCCGGTTGAGCGCGAGTTGGGTTGAACCCCAGCCAAATGGGACGATCTCCACCGGTACTGGAAAATTGGAGCCTAGTTGTTCAACCAGTTTCCCTTCGTCAACGATAATGACTAACCGTTTGGAGGCGTGGGCAATGATTTTCTCTCGGACTAACGCTCCGCCCGCTCCCTTGATGAGATCGAGGGTGGGGTTGACTTCATCTGCGCCATCAATGGTCAGATCGATCACAGGGTGCTCCCCAAGGGTTGAGAGCGATATACCCTGCTGAGTCGCAACTTCTTCCGTCTGCTTTGAGGTCGGAATGCCGATGATATCAAGACCGCTCCGAACCTTTTCGCCGAGTTTTAGCAGTGCGTGGTAAATCGTTGAACCTGTGCCGAGCCCGACAATCATGCCGGACTCCACCTCCTCGACAGCCCGTTCTGCTGCGAGTTGTTTGAGTTTTTCTGTTTCCATATTTTCTCCTGATAGGGATTCGTCCCGATAAATCGAGATTAACAGTCGTTCATCTCGAATCGCTGGTACGTGCTGGGTTTCTAATTTTAACATCTCACGGGATGGTTTTCTACCCAAATTGTTACGTCTCGCGTATTGCCCAACACACATTACGATCATGTAAGGATAACCGCAAATGAATCTATACCTTCGTTTACTGAGCTACGTTAAGCCGTATTGGAAAAGCACAACTGTTTCGCTGATAGCAATGTTGGTTGTGTCCGTTGGCAATCTTGTCCCAACATGGATTGCGGGGAGGATTGTTATTGATGGGGTGATTGTACAGCGGGACATCAGTCGCTTGCACTGGATCGCGCTTCTGCTGCTTGGTATCTATTTCGTGAAGAGCATCGGAGTAATGTTGGCAGAATGGCTGTCACACGAAATCGCTGAAAAAATTATCTATGATATGCGGACGCAGATCTACAGCCACTTGCAGAAACTGTCGTTCCGTTTTCACAAGGACAGTGCCACCGGTGATCTGATGTCGCGTGTCGTGAATGACATTGATGCGATGCGGGATATGCTCGCCCATACTGTGCACATCGCTATTGTGCAAGCATTGACTTTTATTGGGATTGCTATTGTACTGTGCACCATGAACTTCAAAATGGCGTGCCTGACCATCGTTCCAATTCTGATTTTGGGACCGCTGATTGTCCATTTTGGTATAAAGCTGCGTCTCATTTCCCGCGATGTACGTGCAGAGCTCGCGGAGATCAATGCCCGTTTGCAAGATAACCTTTCGGGAATCTTCGAGATCCAAGCCTTCGCCCGCGAACCATACGAAGAGAAGCGGTTCATCGCCCGATGTGCCGATTACCGCAACTCAATTATTCGGGGAGTGCGCCTGTGGGCGCGGCTGAATCCCGCCGTGCAGTTTTTGCTTGGCGCAAGTTACACAGCGATTCTGTGGTACGGCGGTTGGCAGATAATTACTGGATCAAGCGACATGACTGTTGGGCAACTGTTTATTTTTCTCGGGTTTCTGTGGCAACTGTTTATGCCGATTCAGATGGCAAGTCACGAAAATGAGCGGTTGCAGAAAGCCCTCGCCGCAGGTGAACGGATGATGGAGCTGTTAGATACCGCACCTGAGATTAAAGATATCCCGAACGCTTGGGTGGGTAAGGTTAAAGGGGAGCTTTTGTTTGAAGATGTTTCCTTCAAATACACGGACGAGGATGTTCTGACGGATGTGAACCTCAAAATCCGACCGGGGGAAACAATCGCTTTTGTCGGTCCCAGCGGTGTCGGCAAAACGACGTTAGTAGGTCTTGTGCCGAGATTCTACGATGTAACCGGCGGACAGGTGAAGGTTGATGATGTCAGCGTGCGAGATTGGCAAATTCAGGCGTTGCGGCGTCAGATTGGGCTTGTTCCACAAGAGACGTTCTTATTTAACGGTACAATCGGAGAGAATATCGCCTACGGCAAATTGAACGCCACACAGATAGAAATTGAAATGGCAGCGAAATCCGCTAATATCTACGACTTTATTGCGGATCTGCCAGATCATTTTGATACTGTTGTTGGCGAGCGCGGAATGCGTCTTTCCGGTGGGCAGAAACAACGGATTTCGATTGCGCGTGCTATCCTGAAAGATCCGCCCATCCTCATCCTTGATGAAGCGACGTCCTCTGTTGATACGGAATCAGAACAGCTGATTCAGCAGAGTTTGGCAAATCTACTGCATGGGCGTACCACGCTGATTATCGCTCATCGACTTGCAACCATCAGATTTGCAGATCGAATCGTCGTATTGGCTGACAATCGGATTGTTGAACTCGGTACACATGTTGAGCTGCTTTCACAAGACGGTCTATACGCACGGCTTTACAAAGCGCAGTTTGGGGACAAGGCTTAGTAGCGTTGAAATCTTTGTATCCAATCTCACAGGGAATTTCTACGTGATACGCAATTCAATCGGTGTAGCGTTGCTTACCGTTAAAGGAAATTCGGGGCCATGTTGTGTGGGGCCAATCCGTGAACTGGTACGGTATATAATGGTTTGCCATGACGTGGCGTAAGGCGCCGGGCTGCTTGATTGGACCCCCGCGGTGAATCAAGCGACCATGGAATAACACCGCATCGCCTTGGTTGGCTATCACGGAAACTTCAGAGCAGTTGTTCTCTTCAAAGATCCGTTCGCTCTTCTTGTGGCGATACTCGTAATCCATCTTCCCGTTCTCATCCAATGTCTCCCAATACGTCACAAGTTCCCCTTTATGCGAACCGGGTTGTATATAGATGGTGCCGTTTTCTTCGTTGACGTCTACCAAAGGCAGCCAAGCGGACATACAGCCGGGGAGGGGACATTGGTCTTGGTGACGGTTCCCTTCAGAACCTTTGTAGAAATACATGGTTTGTATGCCCTCAACCCGATCTTCAAAGCAGTCTTCCAACGGTTGACGAAGACGCGAATCAATCAACAGTGCAAGTGCTTTCGGATCGTACCAGTGCTGATTGTTTGTACGACCCCAATCGTTTGGCTCGCGGGGAGCGAAACCTTCAAGTGTCTTTTGCCCCGCATGAAGTGCCATCATGTGCTCGACGAGTGCTTCACACTCCGCTTTGGAAAAGACCGATTTAAGGATCGTATAACCATCCCGCTCGTACTGCGCTTTTTGTTCTATAGTTAGACCTTTCATCAAAAAACTCCTTTCATACTGGGGGTAACTCTATATCTCCTCGTACAGCCACGCGACCGGACGGATGACAATTTTGCGGTAGCGAGGCCAAGAGGGTGGATCTGTAGAGGCATCTAGCTGCGGACCGAAGTCGTAGAGCAGTACAACTTCATCCCCGAAAAAATGTGCGTTCGGATACGACACATATATCATGTCAGCCGGCAGCTCACCGAGTTCTTTTTCACCGCGAACCATGCCGATTTCGTCGTCGGGTTCAATGCGATCCGATCTGCCCGCCGGACCACCGACTTCGAGTGTCTTAAAGTTGCCCCAACTTACCCCGTTATCTGTTGAGATAGCGAGCGATAAACGGGATCGGCGAAAGCCACGCCAAATTTCGTCGCCGCTCACCTGATTCCACACGCAGAGCAGGTCTCCAGTGGTTGGGAGGACTCGAAGGCGGCATGGCGAATATGAGCTAGCCAGTACCGTCGGTTGAGGTAGGGACCAAGTGAGTCCTTCATTATCACTGAAACTTTGATAAAGACGCCCCAGCGTCGTCCGGAACATCATCAGGAGTCTGCCATCGCGGAGTTGGACTGCACCGGGCTCGTCGCAGGGCCACATCCCGCCATAACCGTCTTGGTGCCAGATCACGATGTCTTGGGTTCCCCGTTTCCAAGTGGCACCCTCGTCGTCCGAAAAATATACTTGGCTTGTGTCAATCTCCGGACTGTGAGCGTGACCCTCTGTTTTGAAACGTTTCCCTCGGAAGGTGCCGTAAGCGCCGGCGTCTTTTAGTTCCGGAAACGTACAGGGCGGACAGAACCGCGTGGGTAAAACTAAGCGGCCTGATCGAAGTTGGAAGAGTACGTCGTGATAGTTGCTAGCAGTTTCGCCGGGTAGATTGATGGTTATCTCTTCCGACCATGATTCACCTTCGTCGTCCGAGGTGCGAAAGCAGAGCGCGTAGCCAGACAATGTTCCGCCAGCCGTACCGCTAAAACGACCGTAGAGGAGACCGAGCTTGCCCGACTGCAAACGTACCAAGCAGGTTGGGGCACCCGTCCCAATGATAGGCTCGCCACGGGTCTGAAGAGGCTCTCTTGGCGACCAAGTTCGCCCCCGGTCATTGGAGTAGCTAACATTCAGTCCCGACCAAACCATCATCCATCGTCCGTCCCTCAGTTCAACCATACCTTCGTGTGCACCCGGGGCGCGGCTTTCAAAAACCTTAGAGTCTGCCATTGTTCATGTCCTTTTCAAATGTTGAAAATATGGCATGTCTTTTTTGCGATTTTGTGAGATAATGTAATACAGGATTAGGACTTACGCAGTTGAACGTTCAACCCCTGTGGTTCGGTGTCTCATTACCGGACAATACGACTCACCACGCCCGATGAATCGGGCAACTACAATTAATCCTACACAGTAGTAGGTAGGCTCCGCTGTACCGTAGTTTGTACAAGGGTTACGGCATATGGCGTATGCCTACTACCTTAAAGACCCGCAATGAACGCGCTACTACAAACTGAAGTGCGTAACTCCTAACAGGATATTGTATAATGTTTTAATCATTCGTTCAACAAGATTATCTAAAAAATAAGGGGGCAAACGGAGGCGATATGATTACCGAGCAAGAAATTCAACAGTTTTCAGAGATGGGCGCAGTGACAATTGATACGCCGCTGACGCAACAGCAGCTCTCAGCGGGATCAGCCGTGTTTGATTGCTTGCTTCCGTTCAGTGAACCGGAGGCAGGAGAAGAACCGCGCTACCGGGGCAGCACAACGTGCACCTTCTATGATCCAGAATTATTGGACATCATCCAGCATCCATTTTTTGAGGAGGTAGCCAAGCGTGTGCTACGAGCTGATGAGATAAGTTTCTTTCAAACTGCCATCGTGACGACTTATCCGGCACCCAAGACTCCCTTCAGTTTCTATCAACACGTGGATGTCCAGTACAGCCTCTCGAATCTCGATGCTACTCCTAGGTACATGGTTTGCACCTTTTTTGTCTGGATCGATGATGTAACAGCAGAACGTGCGCCCTTGATGTATCGCCCCGGTAGCCATCGACTGATAGGTAAATACAGAGAAAATCAACCGGAACTGAAAGGCAGCGTTCCGCTCGTCGGAGGTGTTTTGTTGGATGGACTGCCTGCACTTGATTACGCCGAGGCAATCCCTGTGGTGGCGCGAGCAGGACAGGCGACTGTCCTGACTACTGGGATGGTGCACGGTGCATCGATCAATGTGGACACCGTTCCCCGTAAGGCAATGGTTATTACCTTTACAGCGGCGGACGTAGAGATTGGCTTGCCGCAGAATCAGGCGGAGACTAAACGCGCTTATGACCGCGAGTTAAAAAGACGGCTTCGACCCGAACGGGCACATATTGTCCACGTTTGACAGTTTGGTGGAAAATGAGCAAACCTGAATCAATACAAGCGCACAACATAGGGGCATTTAATTCTCTTTAGGACTTACGCAGTTGAACGTTCAACCCCTGTAGTTCGGTGTCTTATTACCGGGCAATACGACTCACGATGCCCGATGAATCGGGCAACTACAATTAATCCTACACAGTGGTAGGTAGACTCCGCTGTGCCGTAGTTTGTACAATGTTTACGGCATACGGCGTATGCCTACTACCTTAAAGGCGCGCAATGAACGCGCTACTATAAACTGAAGTGCGTAACTCCTATCTCTTGGAGGAGAGATCTCCGAATCCCGACACTTCACTTATCGGGACCGAAAACTAAATGATCCTAACGCACAACAGTTTTCTTATTGACAGCCCCCGCAATTTATGATTAAATGCCAGCGAGTGTAAAGTGACTTAATGAGAAACGAAAATTAAATCAGGACTTACGCAAATTTGGCACACGGGGGTAGATTTTTGATTTTGAACCCCCTAAATCCCCCTTATCAGGGGGACTTATGAACGCGCTGCGTAAGTCCTATAAGTGTTAGGACATATCTTGGGAGCGTCCACGACGCTTCATTGATTGCTATGAGCGAAAACATAAAAGCTGATCAAGGACGGGTTGCGGATCCGTGTGTGATGGTCATATTCGGTGCTTCAGGGGATTTGACGAAACGTAAATTAGTGCCGGCGCTGTACAACCTTGCCCAGAACGGATTATTAGACGAAAACGCTGTGGTTGTCGGGTTTGCACGCCGGGAAAACAACCACGATAATTTTCGTGCCCAAATGACGGAAGCAATTAAAGAATTTGGCACAACTGCATTTGATCCGTCGCTCTGGGAACGGATGGAGAAACGGCTTTATTATCATCAAGGCAATTACGACAATCTGGACGATTACAACCGCCTTTCAGAATTGCTGAAGCAGTTGGATGAGGAATGGGGGACAAACGGCAACTATCTCTACTATTTCTCAACTCCCCCAAGTTCCTTCGGAGCAATTTCCGACAGTTTGGGGAGGGCCGGACTCGCAAAATCCGAAAACGGCGCGACATGGCGACGTACTATTGTTGAAAAACCGTTCGGGCATGACCTAGATTCCGCCAAGACACTGAACCGCCGTTTACTTGAGACCTTTGATGAAGAGCAGATCTACCGGATTGATCATTACTTGGGGAAAGAGACCGTACAAAATATCATAGTTTTCCGGTTCGCCAACGGTATTTTTGAACCGACGTGGGACCGTCGCTATATTGACCATGTGCAGATCATGGTCGCTGAGAACATAGGTATCGAAGGGCGGGGTGCATATTACGAAGAATCAGGGGTGCTGCGCGACATGATCCAAAACCACATGTTCCAGTTGTTGGCGTTGGTGGCGATGGAACCCCCAATCTCTTTCGAGGCAGATGCGGTACGAGACGAGAAGGTAAAGGTGTTGAATGCAATTCGTCCGATGCGCCCCGAAGAGATTATCTACAATACGGTGCGTGGACAGTATAGCGAGGGGATAGTGGATGGCGAACGGGTAGTTGGCTACCGCGAAGAACCCGGAGTCTCTCCCACTTCAGCACGAGAGACTTATGCCGCGCTGAAGCTTTTTATAGAGAACTGGCGATGGGCGGGTGTGCCGTTTTTCTTACGGTCTGGGAAGCGATTAGGCAAACGCGATACACAAATAGTGATCCAATTTCGGAGTGTTCCCCACCTCCTGTTTCGCGGTAGTGCAGAAGAGCAGTTAGAGGCGAATCGGCTTGTCCTCCACATCCAGCCCGACGAGCGTATCACGATCCGATTCCAAGCAAAGATTCCAGGACCGACCGTACGTCTGACCCCAGTTGATATGGACTTTCGTTATGAAGATTTAGCAGGAAGTAGTCCTGCGACCGGGTATGAGACGCTGCTTTACGACTGTATGAACGGCGATTCCACGCAATTCCATCGTGCGGACATGGTAGAGGCAGCATGGGAGGTTGCGACCCCTATCTTGGATGTTTGGGAAGCCTTGCCTCCTCGTGATTTTCCAAACTACGAAGCTGGAACGTGGGGACCGAGTCCTGCTAATGATCTTATTGGAAAAGATGAACATGGACGCCGGTGGCTGAATCCCAATTTCCCATAGTGTCTGATGTAGTCTATTCTTTTATGGATTATGGGTAAGTTCAGTAGGAGACCTGAGAAAAATGGCTAATCAGAAAACTTTGACAATTGATATAGGCGGCAGTGGTATCAAAGCGATGATTCTTGATGCAGGAGGAAATCCGATAGGGAACCGGAGGCGCGTTCCAACACCACGACCTGCTAAACCAGATCCTGTCCTCAAAGGAATCTTCAAGTTAGCCAAGGGACAGTCAGACTTTGATCGTGTATCGGTTGGTTTTCCCGGTGTAATACGCAAAGGCGTAACTGAAACAGCGGTAAACCTCCACAAGGACTGGATTGGGTTCGATTTGGAAGGAACGTTATCCAAAAAACTGGACAAACCCGTGCGTGTCTTGAACGATGCTGACGTTCAGGGGTTCGGTGCAATTTCCGGCAAGGGTGTGGAACTAGTTGTTACCCTAGGGACAGGCTTCGGATCTGCTCTGTTTCTTGATGGGAAACTAGTCCCTAATCTTGAGGTCGCACACCATCCATTTCGTAGCGGTAGGACCTATGAGGAGCATTTAGGGAGTGCTGCGCTAGAAAAGGCGGGCAGGAGAAAATGGCAACGGCGTGTAATGCAAGCGATCGCCGCTCTCGAACACCTATTTAATTACGATACCCTTTATATCGGTGGCGGTAATGCTCGGAGGCTTACGCTTGATCTTCCTCCGAATGTTAAAATAATTCCCAACGTCGCCGGTTTACTGGGCGGTATCGCTTTGTGGCGGGACTAGATGTCCCCCATTTACCGGAGAAAGAGGGACTATGGCATGAAATACCCCAATATTCTATACATCCATTCCCACGACACAGGACGCTACGCCCAACCCTACGGTCACGCCGTGCCGACGCCGAATATCCAACGCCTCGCTGAGGAAGGTGTCCTTTTTCGGCAGGCATTTTGTGCCAATCCCACATGTTCACCTTCCCGCGCCAGCCTCCTGACTGGCAAATGGGCGCACAGTTGCGGGATGCTTGGTTTAGTCAATCGTGGCTTTTCGATGTCTGACTGTAGCCAGCATATTGTTCACACCCTTCGAGATGGGGCCGGCTATCATTCGGTATTAGGGGGTCTCCAGCATGTCGCCAAAGACCCCGCCCAAATCGGCTACGATCGGATCCTAGATGGCGAGCGCAGTCCCGAAAAGGTTGTCTCACGCACGGTTGATTTCTTAAAAGATGCTCCGCCACAACCTTTCTTCCTAGACGTTGGTTTTTTTGTGACGCATCGTGAGTTTCCAGAACCCGGTCCGGACGAGGATCCGCGCTACTGCCTGCCACCTGCCCCCATTCCCGATACGCCTGAAAATCGCTACGATATGGCGGCTTACAAAGCGAGTGCTCGGATTCTGGATAACAGTATTGGAGCGGTCTTGGATGCACTTAACGAAAACGGGTTGGCTGAGAATACACTGGTCATTTGCACCACGGATCACGGACTCGCTTTTCCGGGCATGAAATGCAATCTAACCGATCACGGCATCGGCGTGATGCTAATTATGCGTGGTCCCGGTGGCTTTACCGGCGGACAGGTCTGCGATGCGATGGTTTCCCATATCGACGTTTTTCCCACGATTTGCGACCTACTGGAGATTGCTGTGCCGGAGGGAGTGCAGGGCAGCTCAGTGATGCCGTTAATCCGCGGCGAAGTGGAGGCTATTCACGACGAAATCTTTGCCGAAGTGAATTATCACGCTGCCTACGAGCCGCAACGCGCTATCCGTACGCAGCGATGGAAATATATCCGACGGTACAGCGATCGACAGAAACCTGTGCTTCCCAACTGCGATGGAGGTCCAACTAAGGATGTATGGCTGCAACACGGTTGGCAAGATCGATATGTTGCACCTGAACAGTTGTACGACCTGATCTTCGATCCTAACGAGACTCACAATTTAGTCAATGATTCGGTTGTGACCTCCGTGCTTGAGGATATGCGCCATCGACTTGACCATTGGATGCTTGAGACGGATGACCCGCTGCTGGACGGACCCGTTCCCCCGGATCCCGGTGCTCAGTTAAATGATCCAGCTAGCATATCACCTCCTTATTCGTTATACACTATACCTTTCGATTAGCTCCTCTTAAAACGCCAATGGGGTGGTCGGTGTATACACAAAAGGTTCAACCGATCTCGCCCCAGAGGAGCGGTATATTTATAGAATGTTGGAGGGTAATTCGGGGTATTGATAATCCTGTGAGATCTATTTGACAAACTTTAATAGATATGATATGATTAACTTACCTTATCGAACTGAAAACACCGGCGTTTTGATTATTCCCAGCTGCATAAAAGATCTGAATTATCTGCATCAGATTGGGAGGGTTCAATCGTCAATTTTCAATATATAATTCTCAATAACTTTATTTGCTAGTAAAAGAGGAGGATAAAACCGATGACCTACGTCATCACCGAACCGTGCATTGATGTTAAGGATACTGCCTGTGTTGATGTTTGCCCCGTTGACTGCATTCATCCAACCTCAGACTCAGACGACTTTGAGAATCACAATCAGCTTTTCATTGATCCTGTAGAGTGCATTGACTGTGGTGTATGTGAACCGGAGTGTCCGGTCGAGGCGATCTTCATAGACGAAGATGTCCCGGAAGAATGGGAGCCTTTCACCCAGTTAAACGCTGACTATTTCCAACCATAGCGTACTTTAAAACTCAAAACGGGCAGCGACTTGAGCCGCATCCGAATGCGAAGCCCTAATCGCTGCCCGTTTTTGAGATACCGAAAATAGTGTGATAGTTTGGGTGCTGGTTGATGCTATAGATTCGCAAGAGAAATAGGTGCTGATTACTTCAGGTTGAGGTGTGAACCTGTATTCTGCCAAAAGCCTCAGCATCTAGGTGCCTACCGCCATGTCAATTCCTACAGCAATCACGGAATAGCCTGTAAATGACACCTCAGCCAACCCAGATTCAACGCCTCCCAGACGCAATTAGTGTTCAATGGAACGATGGACACCAAAACGAGTATTCCTACCAACTGCTGCGTCAAAAGTGCCCATGTGCACGGTGCCAATCAGAGAAATCAGATAAAAACCCGCTACGCCTATTACCCACCGATCCGTTATCCAAAGACCTTACACTTGTTGATATACAACTTGTTGGTCGTTACGCGATTCGATTGATCTGGGCTGACGGTCACAAGACAGGCATCTATACATTTGAGTTTCTTCGCTCGCTTCAACCAAGTCCAACAGCAACTGTGTCTGGTTGATGAACCCCTGTCATCGACTGATTCCCTCTCCTACCGCTTTTTCATGGATAGTTTGCTGATCATTTTCAGCGGCACTTTGATTGCCCACCTGCTCTTCCGGTGAAAACACCTTAAAATCACAGATAGCGTGCCGAAAAACAACGATTTTTGATTCGTTTTCTAAGATCATCTTAATCTCGTATCTACTAACCCAATCCACCAATCCACGAAAAACTTCTCCTTCCAGCATCGTAACTTCTATTGTGTGCCGAGCTCGCCGCGCTTGAACAATGGCTCGCGCATTGATACTATAGCGTTTTTTTCGTTGTATTATGGGCTTTAAGTTTTGTGTCTTAATTTCTTCGTCATAGCGGATAATCGACTGTATATCCGTAGCATCCTCCGCTTTGTAACAGTATTTCACATCGGTTTTCGGCAGTTCTTGTCCTTCTATTTCTCCCCCGATAGAATCGGGATTCAGAGCAACTTGTAAAACGAAGTCGTATTTGGTGGACCCAGTAACCGTCACAGGTAGCAGTATATGATTATACAATCCAAAAAACATGGGCGTTTGAAGATGTATCTGCTTCTGTATGTAGAGATCTCCAAAGGTTGGCTGTTCATCAGGTGCTAATGCTGGTTTTGATTGGGGAGTACGCGGTGGGGAAAAATTCTGGTCTAAGGGAGCATCAGTTGGTTCAGACGCTACTGTTTCGACACTTGAATCCGCCTTCTGTTTGGATCCTTGTGGCGTGAAGGAGGAGACCGAGGTGGGTTGGACAGGCTTTCGAGGCGGAGTGAAGGGTTTCTCCTTAGGGTTGTCATTTGGCTGCTGAGGTGCCGTATAGTTACGAGGTATCACTGCCTTACCTTGTCTCAATCGTTTCTGCTCAAGCGGGGTAAGCAGAAACTTCACATTCTGGGCGACGGGCCCTCTATTGCCTACAGCCACCTCGTATCTAACATACTGCCCTACATGGATTTCGTCATATCCACCCTGAATTGCAGATATGTGCAGGAAAACATCCTCTTCACCAGTATCTTGAGCGATGAACCCATACCCTTTGTCTGAGTTATAATATTTGACTCGTCCCGTTGGCATCATTTTTTCTCCGTCGGGCTGAAGAGTTCCTGTTGAAATGTCTGCGGTTTGAGAATTATATCATGTCTTTGCCGCATGGGAAATAAAAAACGGTGGTTGGATTGGGCAACGGGTTCACCTCATTGAAAACAAAACGTGGAGAAGGTGTGCTACTCCCGTTGGTTTAGTAGTAGCATGGAAGATCTCGACCTTGAATTGGGTCAACATATTTTGCCAAGTCACGCAGGGAGATGACAGTACAGTCGTTGTCGTAAAGATAGTCCATGTAGGTTTCAAATGTTTCGGGGTCTGTATTGACCCAAGGGTGCTCCAAGGCAGGTACGCCGTGGAACGTCAAGACAGCAATCTGTCCATCCCTTGCACCCTCAACTGCCCACACCAAGTCATCAAACCCCCAGTGTGGTCCCGAGGCACCTGTCGTCGGGATGAGCAGTGGGTGATGTTTCGCCGGATTGTATGCGGGTCCTCGTCCTCCCTCTGAATCGTAAGAAAACTCCGGTGCAATGCCGCGTCGTGCAAAGAGGAACCCTTTCTCAGTCAAGACTTTCACGGCTTCGGGCCCGTTAGAATAACCCGGATAACAGAATGTCTCAGGTACGGATATGCCGTGTACCTTGCAACGTAGATCGATGTGTTGTAGATTTGCGAGCAGCTCTTCACTTGATTGGGTGTTCACGTTTTTGTGATGGCGTGTGTGGTTGCCGATTTCAAAACCGGCTTCGTGCAGTGCCCTAGCCTCTTCCCATGTCACGTAGTGTGCTTTGTTATTAAGAAAGTTGAGACCCTCAGTGATAAAAAAGGTCCCGCCGAAGCCGTAACGCTTCAGTAGCGGTGCTACGTAGGTAGCATCTGACTTATTACCGTCATCGAAGGTCAAAATAACCAGTCGATCCGGGATGGATTGGAGGTCTTGGGACGTGGATTTATTTCTATTATCGTTAACACGCGATTCGTTCATCGGTTTCCTCTCGGGGTGATTCGTTAGCTGGTTTCCAAGAATTCCCAGAGCTGCTCGAATTGCGATCCTGTAATGGGCTGATGCCGCAGGATGGTGTTGGTATCCTTTCTCTCCATGTAACTCGGGGCAAACTCCAATCCTACACGAAGTTCTTCGCGGCTTATTCCTATTTCCCTTGGTCGGCGGCGCACCTTGCATCGATCTAGCCGATCCGTCAGAATTTCGGGCTGTTCGTCACATTGCCAAGCGATGATGATTGCGCTGAACGCGACCATCTCTCCATGGATGTAACTTGTGTTATGCCTCTCTTCTAGAGCGAGCCAAAAAGGGTGATCTCCACTCTCAGCCTCTGGTCGCTGAATCCAACGAGAATCGCGCTCCTGCACACTTTTCATGATGTGTCGTACGCTTTTCCCTGTCAAGTTCCCCTCTGTATCAAGAGTCGCTTCAAAGCCTTGCGTAATCTCTTCATGGTGGGTGAGCACTTGAGCGATCGCTGCTTCGTCGCAAGGCGGTCCCAGACCGTTCTTGGAACGCCAGCGCCATTCCGCGGGTGCAGCATACCCGCATAGTATATCGCCAAGACCAGCGGTATTCAAATAATAGGGTGCTTCAAGAATCAAGTCGTCGTCCGCCAAAACATGGTCGCAGTCCACCCATGGCCAATCGTCGATTGACCCTACGATTTTCCGTCCGTCCCACTTTGCCACAACCCCATGAATTATCGCTCCTGTTGATATAATCGTGGGCACCATGATGAGTGGTAGATCTTTGTCCAACGCCACGAACTTCGAGACATCTAGTGCCCGTCCGCCACCTAGCCCAATCACCAACTCCGCATCGTCAGGCAAACTCTCGCTTATCTCCTTTTGATGTTTGGAATCCAGCCACATTGCATGGGCTACCCCTGCGGGCGGTTTGGATAGATAGGGTTGCGCTGTTCTGTACGCAGTCGGTGTGGACACCATTAAGTAAGGTGGCCACCCGGCACTCTCCTTTTTCAGCAGCTCCGAACCGTAGCGAATGTCATATTCCGCCGCCGGTTTCATCTGACTTGCGTGAGACCAACCACGCCCTGATTTATTCATGTATCCTACCTTTCATTTCAGCGTTCTAGCGATATAAACGGGGCTCATGTTAAGAAATAGTGCAACAGAAACCGAGTTTTGAAGAAAAAACTCGGTTTCTCTTCGCGCTTTGCACTTTCTTTTTAGATGAGATATAAACGATTACCCTTTCATCTTCGACCGTGTATTGAAAACATTTCCCGAATTTTATCCAATCCTGTCTCAGTTTTCAACCTTTTTCTAATTTTAGAGGTGTGCAAATCGTGCAACCTTTGCAAGGCTCAAGCGTCAAACTCGCTGTCGTCTAGGCATGAAATTACCATTTTTTCAACAAGTGGGGCACCATAATGAAAGATGTGATTATTTCAGATCTAAGTCAATGTCAACCATCCCACCGCCTTGACCGGGGCTACCGGCATGACACTTGGCGGTTAATTGACTACGAAACGGAAGAATTCGCCGGCACAATGATTTATTCCGGTCCAGGCATGGATTCCGGACCGCTGACATTGTCCTTGAACCGTGAAGGCTACCATGCGATATACGTGGGTGTCCATTACCCCGCCCAATTTGGGGACGCTCATGTGCGCCTTCGTTTAACTGATGATCCGGCATACACCCTCGTGAGAGCAGAAACACAATCTGGAAAGGACCTCAACGGCATTCCACCAGAACTGCGGTGGAGCCACACAACGAAAGCATTCTCAGATTACCAAGTGTCCGAGGCTTTCTGGAAGGTCGCGGATCTCACTGGGATTGATCTTATCATCAGTCGTTTCAACGAGGGCGGTCGGGGAGGTAGTTATGCTGGGATGTACAGCAGCTTGGTCTATGTACGGCTTGTCCCCTTGTCTGAGGCGGAAATGGAGGAATACCGGCAGGAACTGCCTCGGAGGGATACCAAACGTCTCGTGGCGATGAACGATGCCGGTATTTTCTCTGACCTTCGCACAAAGGAGGATATCTGGGCGCAGTTTGAGCCGTATCGGGACAGCGATGTCGACATTATGTTATGGGCGACCTTCAAAGGAGAAAACTGTACCTATCGCAGCCGCATTGGTCGCACACTGACTGACAGTGACAATCCCTTTGACCGGTTCGCTGCTCACGAACGCTGGGATGTGACGCTTGAGAAGTTAGAGGAACAAGGCATTGATTTCATGACTGAGATTGTGCAAGCCGCTCACGCGCTTGATCTTCGTATCTTCTCAAGTCTCCGTCTACAGGGACCAAAAGCAGTGCCACTGGAGATGGAAAGGGGAAGTTTTTATGAACGGCATCCCGAATTTCGCTGCAAGGACAAGCACGGTAGGGGGATAGCGCATCTCAGTTTGGCTTTTCCTGAAGTCCGGCATCTGTGGATTTCTCTCCTCTGTGAAGCGTTGGAATACGGATTTGACGGGGTGCATGTGATTTTTTGTCGCTCCCAGCCCTTTGTGTTATATGAGGCACCGGTGATTCAACGGTTCCGTGAGGAATATGGAGAGGACCCACGCGAATGCCCAGACGACGACCCACGTTTCTGGAGAGTTCTGTCTACCTTTGTCACCCAATTTGCTCGCGAACTCAAAGCAGCCGTTGATGCCATGAGCAAAAAAAGGGGGGTGAAACTTGAAATCGCCTACAATGTCACCTCGACGATGGAAAGTCGCCTGCGGGCACCGGGGATTGACCCGTCTTCCAGACCGGAGGTCGCTGGAGGAATTGGCAAATATAATCTCAGTGAGGTCATGCAAAGTAATATGGTCTGGGGCGTTGATGTCGAGACCTTGGTGAGAGAGGGCTTGGTAGATCACTTGATGCCCCATCCAACTTTTGCAATGAACGCGGCAGAATGGATTCAACCGATGGTGGAATTGGTGAAGGACACACCGGTCAAGTTGTATCCAGACCTTTACCCTCGTCGCCAGCCTCCAGCGGCTTCCCTATACTCTGCGCAAACCTTATATGAATTGGGCTGTGATGGCCTCACCCTGTGGGATACCTATTCTCGGGTGTTCCGGATCTCCGAATGGGCGATGATGAAGCGGTTGGGACATCGGGAAGCGTTGAAGGATTGGCGAGAAGGTGGTAAGGGTGACGACTACTTCCGCGTCCTGAATTTCAAATGGATTGGCGATCGGAGTGGCGACCCACGCTACTACCAAACGAACGGATAAATACTCCTTTCTTTCTGTCTCATCCTCGTTGTACAAGTGAATCGTTATTGAAAAGCTACAACAGAGTAGTAGGGTCATTTAATTCTTCGGGCGGGGCAAGATGCCCCGCCTACGAAGTAGGGCTATTTAGTTTTCGGCTTTTTAACCATTTTGCTTGAAAAGTTGCAACCGGGAGATCGCGCTATCGGGATTTGGAAATCCCTCCCACAGTAAAACTATGGTAGATTATAGAATTACTTAGACACTGCCGATGCACATGTACAGATTAGGAAATCTGTACCCACAAACAACCCCCTAAATCCCCCTTATCAGGGGGACTTTGGGAAATGTCCACTTATTTGTCTAATTCACCATAAATGACCCTACCTACGATGTAGGGCTATTTAGTTTTCGGTTTTCTGTCGATTCTGTGGGATAAGTCACGATCGGGAAGTCACTCCTACAGTGAAGTGTCGGGATTCGGAGATCCCTCCCCGATAGATCGGGATGCAAGCACCTACAGGAGAATTAAATGACCCTAACCTACGATGAGTAGGTACTTGACTTTCTCAGATTGGTCATGCTACGATAACCTTCATGATTTTCTTTTTTCCGATTCAGTCAAGGTTGACCGGAAAGATATTCACGCTATTGAACAAATTGGTAGTTTTTAACCCATGACAGACCACTACCAGCGAAACGCAAACATACTCCAGCGTTGGGGGGCAGTATTAACAACTTGGACCGAAAGATGGATTCCAGATGCCTTGGTAATTGTTTGGATACTGACCGGGGTCTGCTTTATTTTCGCCCTCATTTGGGGAGACGCTTCCCCGGTGTCAGCGGTGAAGGCGTGGGGCAACGGATTTTGGGTATTGCTTGAGTTTGGGATGCAGGTGTGTTTGACGATGATGACGGGATACATCGTCGCTAGTGCACCACTCATCAGACGCGCCCTTCAGAAACTGGCATCGTTACCAAATCCAGATAAGCCTGCGCAATCGATTATCCTGATGAGTCTGTTTTCCATGATTACCGCTTGGCTCAGTTGGGCATTCAGCTTGATTGCAAGTGCGCTGTTTGCTGTGTTCTTGGTGCATCGCAATCCAAAGGTTGATTATCGGCTGCTTGTAGCAGCAGCTTATCTCGGACTCGGATGTACGTGGCACGCCGGGTTGTCCGCTTCCGCGCCGCTTTTGGTGAATACACCTGACAATTTTCTGATCCAGGGCGAGATTCTTCAGACTACGATTCCAGCGACCGAAACCATTTTTAGCCTTTTTAACATCATCTTGCTTGTATTGGTCATCCTTGTGGTGACTGCACTGATGGCAGTGATGCACCCTTCAGCGGAAAACAGTTACCGAATTAAGCCCGAACTTTTAGAACAGTTGCAATTATTCGAGGCACCTGAAAAACCACATTCGATGTCACCATCAATATGGCTGAATTGGTGGCCCGGCTTTAACTTAATTGTCGGAATGGCTGGCCTTGCTTGGCTTTTTGGCAACATTGTCCGTTTAGGCTTCGCTAATGCTATTACCCTTAATACCATCAATTTCTTTTTTTTAATGGTTGGTATTTTCCTGCATTGGTATCCGTGGCGGTTTCTTAAAGCAGCAGAAAACGCAGGCAGGGTTGTGTGGGGAGTTATTATTCAGTTCCCATTCTACGCCGGCATCTTTGGGCTGTTCAAATTTACCAATCTTGCGACTGCGTTTACCAAAGCCTTCATTGTCATCGGGAGCAAAAACACATTCTTGCTGATTGCTTATTGGTATGCCGGTATTTTGAATTACTTCATTCCCTCCGGCGGCTCAGAATGGGCGGTTACAGCACCATACCTTATACCCGCGGGAGACGCGCTCGGTGTTGAAGCGTCAAAGATAGTTGTTGCATACGCTTGGGGCGACATGATGACTGACATGATTCAGCCCTTCTGGGCGATAGCAATGCTCGCCATTGTTAAACTGGAATTTAGAGAGATTATGGGCCGCCTATTGCTCGTTTTCTTTGTGTATTTTGGAGTGACATCGGCGGCATTCTTGGTGTGGTCCCTGTTGTAGACGGATAGAGCAGGTCGCTGAACTGCTGCATTTGAAGAAAAGAGTGCTTGGAGACAACAGAATCGGATATATTCATCAAAATCTTCGCAGTGGAAACCCCATGCTTTAGCGTGGGGTTTCCACTGCGAAGATTTTTTAGTTGATTTTGCAGGTAAAATAATGAAAAAGACTTATGAATATCGTGCGTATCCTACAACCAAGCAACGAAACACCTTTACCGTTTGGTTGGCATTGTTGAGACAACTTTACAATCAAGTCCTTGCATGGCGTATAGAGACCTACAAAAACACCGGCGAGTCGGTAAAGTGGACGACACAAGCGAACGCTTTGCCTGACCTGAAACAAGAATCGACATCGTTTGCCGGTCTCCATAGCGACGTTCTCCAAGATACGATTCGCCGTTTGGATAAAGCATACAAAGCATTCTTTCGCCGTATCAAAACAGGTGGTGAACCGGGTTTCCCACGCTTCAAAGGCGAAGGACGGTATAGGTCGATGACCTTTAGTCACCTGTCTAACAATTTGATTCGCAATGTCCATAGGAAGTTTGCCCGTATAGTTGTCCCGAAAGTCGGACACCTGAAGATTCGATACCATCGACCGTTGCCCGATGGTAAAATTAAGACGTTGACCCTCTCCAAGAAGGCGTCCGGTTGGCACGCCACAATCGTCGTTGAGGTTCCGGACCCGATTGAAGTCCCCGTTCAAACGACACTCGGCATTGATGTGGGGCTTAACGCCTTTGTCGTTGATTCGGACGGCGAACAAATCCCGAACCCCCGCCATTTCCGTAAAGCAGAAAAGAAACTTGCTAGACATCAACAGATACTTGCACGACGTAATAAAGGAAGCAGACGTAGATCGAAACAACGTGATACTGTTGCCCGTTGCCACGAACACGTTGCGAACCAACGGAAAGACTTTCAGTTTAAGGCGGCACATTCTATCCTTGACCGGTGCGACGAAGTAGCTGTTGAGACCCTCCAAATTAAGAACATGGTCAAGAACCATTACCTTGCTAAGAGCATCTCGGACGCAGGGTGGGGTCGCTTTCGATTGAAGCTGCAAAGCAAGGCTGAAAGTGCCGGCAAGCAGTTTACGAAAGTCAACCCCCACTATACAAGCCAGAAATGCGCCGGGTGCGGTTCGATTGTCAAGAAATCGCTATCTGTAAGAGTCCATGATTGTACCGATTGTGGTCTGATTTTAGACAGAGACCATAACGCTGCTATAAACATCAAAAAGGCTGCTGTAGCCTTGCGTGGAGGTGCGGTGGTTACTAACACCCCCGAAGCACCCGAAAGGGACGGAAGCGCGCAACCCAATAAATCCCAAGGGACAAGGCAACAACTCTCACCCTTTAGGGTGGGGTAACTGACGTAACTGTGAGCAATCCTTTTGGAACACTATTTTCAAAAAAACCCGTGGAGGATTCAACAATGACAAGGCACTTTGATTTTCTCTGGCTATTTGCGCTGCTTCTATTCCTTCCAACTGACGGATACGCTCCCTGTGTTGTGTTTACACCGCCGGAGGAGAAATTAGACGGCACCGGGCAACGCGCGTTCATCGTCTATAATCCGCAAACGCAACGGGTTGACCTCGTTCCTAGCATCGACTTCACTGGCGAAGCGACAGAGTTCGCCATCGTTATCCCAACGCCGTCCATCCCGAAACTTGACACCGTGGATCAGTGGATCTTTAGGGAGTTGAATGAGGTCACAATGCCGGTGACCCGATGGCGCAGCAGGGGTTGGGGAAGTTCGGGTTGTAACGTCTTCACAACGGATGACAGCGGCGATAGCGTTGTATTGGGTAGTAGTGCCGAAGAGGAGGGGGTTACCGTCATCTCTGAGCAAGAGGTGGGAGCTTTTGATACCGTTATTCTCACAGCAGATAATCCGATGGCACTAACCGATTGGCTTGACGAACACGGCTATCACCACTCCATTGAGGACAATGCGATACTTCAGAGCTACATTGATCAGAGATGGATATTCACTGCTATGCGATTGAGTGCTACGCAGTTTGGGGGCGGCGGGCGTAGGCGCGCTCAGTTTTTCGACGCCACCGTCGATCCGATTTTATTAACATATACGGCGGAGAAGTTAATCTACCCGTTGCGTTTAACCTCAATTAGTGCACGGGAAGGTGCAGATGTTACCGTATACATTCTTACCTCGAATAAAATGCACTTTCCCAGCGCGAGGGTTGAGTACGCCAACCGAATTACCGACAGCGAGCACGATGCGATTCGTCTACGTTACCCCACTCTCAACAGCTTCATCGGCGAATTGCGTTACTTAACTCGCTTACGTCGCAGCTTTGCCCGAACCGAAATGGATACGGATTTTGAGTTAGCCCGTCACCAGGACAACCAGGAATTTCGTCGTGTCCGGTATATGGGAATAACTTTTCTTCCCGACCTCTTGCTGCTCGGCTTGGTGGTAATTGGCTATCATGCATCGAGACGAATATGGCCGTTAAGGCGTTGGTTGCAAACTAAAATGGCCCAATCAAAGGAGATTAATTGAATGAATTCCCAACGTCGTAGATTCGTCGTACTGTTTGTGTTTGTATGTATGGTTTTCATCTTTCCACGTATTTCGTCTGCCAACTTCCGAGAGGGTTTTGGGCTGCACGGGGGATTTCATAGCCCGTCGGAGGATAGCACCAGTAGTATTTACGGAAGCGGAGCCATGTTCGGGCTGCAGTATAAACTCGCTATTTCGACTCACGCGGGGCTGGCAACATCAGTCGGTGTCCTACGGAAAAAGGGCAATCCTTACAACGATGGTACCTTTGTTGATACAGATTCCTCATCTAGCTTGACGTTTGTCCCTGTTGAGATTAGTTATATCATCGATCTCATATCAAACCGACCCGAAACGGCACGGCGGATTAACAGTTTGTACGTCGGTGCAGGTGTCAATCATGTTTGGATCCGTGAACGAGCACCCGGATCGCCCCTTGCCAAAGGTGCTGCCTTTGGCACTCAGATTTTGGCTGGTACAACTTTCTCGGTATCGAAAGACTTTAGTTTGGGTTTAGAGTTAAAATATCTGGGAAATCGACCACTCATGAGATTGGAGGCGGGTCGCAACTATGAAGTAGAACTCAATGGTGCGCAGGCTCAAATGATATTTGTGTGGCATTTCGGACGTTAATATGACTTGTGTGAGTGGTTACAAATCCTAATCAAAGAGCTTCCAACCGCAACTGTGCCCAGATCATTCGGTGGTTCCTGTCGATCGTGCCTTGGAGGGAGAAAATCGCTGTTTAGCAAAAAGGAATGTTATGCCTAAAATCATCGTTGCCAATTATTTCCAAGAGACTAACTCGTTTCATCCGAATCCCACCACGTATGAGGATTTTAGCGTCCATTTCGGTCAGGATTTATTCGACGCCGATCGTGCGGATATCAACGGTGCACTAAACATTTTTTCTCAACGGTCCGACTTGGAAGTGGTGCCCACTTATGGAGCCAGCATGGGTGCGGGTGGCACAATTACTCACGAATGTTTTGAGCGGATTACCGGAGAATGCTTGGAAGCGATTGAGAAAAACAGTGCTGGGGCAGATGCCTTGTTTTTCGCTATGCACGGGGCAATGGCTGCCGAAGTAGAGAAGGATCCAGAAGGCTACATCCTTCAGGAAACCCGTAAGATCTTGGGACCGGATGTCCCCATCGTAATCTCTCTCGACATGCACGGCACCGTCACCCGGCGCATGTTGGAGATAATGGACGGTGCCGCTATTCTGCACACCTATCCGCATATCGATTGGTATCAGTTGGGTGAACGGAGTGCCACAATGTTACTGAGTATCCTTGATGGTGCGAAGCCCATTATCGGCAGTGTGTACACACCCACCATGGTGCGCGGGGACGAGCTCAAGACCGCGACTGGTGTGCATGGCACGTTCATAAGGCACCTTGAGCGGCTTGAGGAACGGGACGATGTCTTGGCTGCGGGTGTTATGCTAGGCCACCCGCCTACCGACTGCCCGGAGCAGGGATCTCGAATCATCATCGTTACTGATAATAACAGGGAACTGGCTGAAATAGAAGCGATGCGAATCGGTCAGAACTTCTGGGATATGCGTGAACGGATGCAGTGCGTTCTGTACAGTGTGGAGGAGGCGATTGAAAACGCGAAGAAGGCGGATGGCGCGGTTGTTTTTTCAGATGCCGCCGATGCCACAAGTTCTGGCGCACCGGGAACTAGCAATGCAATTTTAAAAGGGTTTTTAGAGAGCGACTACACGGGACGAGTACTTTTTCCTATCCGAGACGAACCGGCGATTAGGAAAGCGATGGAGGCGGGTTTAGGCAGCACCATCACCGCCCCGCTCGGCGGCACGAAAGATCCCCGTTTTACCCCGATAGATGTAGAGGTTACAGTGGAAGCTCTTTCTATAAGAGACAATGTGCCTATAGCCGTTCTCAGGGCTGGCAACATTACTATTGTCGCTGCCACCCAAGGCGGTATACTATGTGATCGGTGGATGTATCCCGCTGTTGGTCAGGACCCAAAGACGTTTGATATTATTATCCAAAAATTGCCGCATACACCCTATGAATTTTATGACGAGTGGGCTGTCCGAAACATGACTATCGACGTTCCGGGCGCAGCGAGTCCTAATATTAAGACGCTAGGTCACAAAATCGTCCGGCGACCGATTTACCCACTTGATGAAGATATGTCCTACACTCCGCAGGTCGAGATATTCGACTAGTGGATCAGGGCAAAGATAAGTTTGAATTAATTTTCTTGTCATTTTGTCATCAACTCATGATATAATTTTCCTCAGTTTCAGTATGCCTCGGATTACTTTAATAGGAGAGGGTACCATAAATGGTAGACGATAGTAGAGAAGAACACCGAATGATCATTTTTGGCAATGACAGCGACCCCGTTCAAGAACACTTAATTCGAGAAGATGGTGTAGATAGGGGAATGTCTACGCGAGATGGGATTTTAGAGCGGAAAATGCATGCCGAATCCTATACAGTCACTTTATACGCGTTATTGAAAGATTATGGTCTGATCCCTGTTTTTCGGATTAAGCCAAGGATACGATTCCACCGCTTTAACTACGACAACCAAGCTTCGAGTGCCCCACTCCGTTACAATTTAGATGACATCGTTGATTTTGCCGAGGTCAAGCGCGGTATCGAATCGGGTGAACCTGTAGATAATACGGTTCAGGAGCAGGTCTTCGGAGACGCCCCTACCCTTAAAGGCTTGTCTGATGATCCTGCACTACAACTGGTATCTCAACGCGATCTGTTTTTACGCAATCCCCCTTTTAAGACGAAAACAAAGGTATTCGGCGGCGAGGAGGATAATACACAGGGGATTCCAATTGGAAAATTCCTCGATGCTCTCAACCATCCCGCACAGACCCAATCCATCTTCAAACCCTTTCCGCAGGGTTCGGGGTTCGCCGCGGATCTCTTGGAAGCATTAGAACCTTTCCATCACTTGGAATTTCAGTTTGGCGTCTATTCGCGATATGAAAGGCGGGACTGTGTGCTAGCAAGTGATATTTCTAAAGCGGCGGGGGGATACCGCACCACTTTTGACCCGTGGACAGTATTGGGTTATATCCACTCCAATGGTCAGATGCAACAACTCCAAATCCTTGCCCATGAGAGAGGCACACGGTGGGAGCATAAAATCATGATTGAGGAGATAGACCCACCTACGCTTGAGCTGATCTCTCAAAGGATACGCACATTACGACAGGATAACCTCATTGGTCGGGTCTTGTCCAAAAGTCAGACAGGATTGACGCTCCTAGCAAACACACAAGAAGCGCGAATCAATGCAACAAATGACCTGTTTGTAGATTACGAGTTGAAAGTGGAAGCGGCTATACCACAAGACAGATTCGCGGACATCGAATGCAGAAGAAAATTACGGGGCGTTTTTAACTCAAACAGTCAATACCAGCTTCATCCACTTAATAAGGATGTTGTTGAAAAACACCTTAATCTGGCAAAAGGCATCAGTAATGAGGTGATATATACTCTGGATAATGTCTATCTGATGCAGGTGCCGCCCCCACAAAAGGTCAAAGAGGAGGACTTGCTCATCACAAGAACCCCTATTTGTGAAAGGGTTGTTATGCGGTCGGCACAGGAGTTGAGGGATCGCATGCCAACAAATGGATTTGAGAAATGCTGGAATGAGTCCATTGATGAGGCGGGGTATACGATTGTCAACAAGGCAAGTGATAGATGCTATATCGTCAGCTACGGTAGAAGGAAAACTGGAAATATCCTTGATGGTGCGGTGACGGTACAGCCTTCAGAATATTACCTCTCAATCAAATATTTGGGAATCGTTCCAGAACGTTACGAGGATTTTATCTCTAAGACCTCTAAGGGCACTGTGAGGCAGAGAAGCATTCCACCACGGGTGCTGTTTAATATGATGGTTACAAGGGAGGATAAAGTCCTGCGGGAGATGAAGAATCTGATGATGTATTTAAAAAATAAGCAGTTAATCTGAGACGATGCTAATCTTCCCTCAAGGGGTCAAGTCATTGCACACATAGGAGTGAGCAAACCGATGATTGAGATTCGCGGGACTGGTCACATCTACCGTAACCCGAAGCCACATCTTCGCGCTCGACATGCGTGGCACCCGACATTGGTGGTCATTGATCAAAACGAACTAATTGCCGCGTTTGACATCGGTGAGGCGGTTGAGAGTTTGGATTACCGTACTTATATCAACCGCAGCCATGACGGTGGGCAGACTTGGGATGCGCCGGTGCCGATGTTCCCCGATAATCTGATCCAGCACCCAACGCGGCATACCATGCACATTGGGCGACCAAGACGGATGTCGGAGGGCGAACTGGTCGCGTTCATCGCTCGCTTTTACCGCGATGACCCCGAACAGGGCATCTGGAATCCGGACACGACAGGCTTGGCGGAGATGGATTTGATGGTAGCACGGAGTACGGATGACGGTTGGACTTGGGGACAACCTCAGCAGATCTCGCCACCTCTGGTGGGGCAACCCTTTGAAGTCTGTCACACGATTGTCGAGTTAGCGGATGGCAGATGGTTGGCTCCAGTGTCATGCCTGCGGTGTTGGGACGGAGCAGCTCCCAATGGTTTGAAGGTTATCGCAATGGTTTCCGCCGATCAGGGGGTGACTTGGTCCGCATACATTGACATCCTTGATGATTCTGCCAATGGAATCGTCCATTTTGAGCAATCGGTTGTACAGTTGGCAGATGAACGCTTGCTCGCTGTTGGTTGGGCATTTGATGAACGCAGCGGCAAGACCAAAGCGGTCAACTACGCGGTTAGTCAGGATGGTAAAACGTTTTCGACTCCGCCGCGTCCGACGGGCTTGAATGGAGAGACCAGTAAACTCTTGGTGCTGCCGGATGGGCGCGTCGTTTGTGTTTACCGCGGTATTGACCCGCCGGGGCTGTGTGGCACCGTCGTCCGTCTTGATGGAGAACAGTGGCGACACGACGAACCGCAGGTGCTGTGGCAGGGTGAGGGGCTCACAAGAATGTTCGGGGAGGCAACTGCTACGGAGGAACTGCGTTCGCTGAAGCTTGGCTGTCCGAATCTTGCTCTACTGCCCGATGGCGATGTGCTGGTTGCGTTTTGGTGCCACGAAGATGAGGTCTACAACATCCGCTGGATACGCGTTGCGGTTAGTTGAGGTTGGCGGGGTGTGCTATCATTATTCCTACTCTAATAGGACTTACTCATTTCAGAGAACAACGATCGTTGTTCCCTACGCATTCCTTATGGAGCCTCTGCTGTAGTTACCCGATTCATTAGGCATTGGGAACGGTGTCCATCGGCGATAAATCGCCGAACTACACGGGTTTGAGCGTTCAACTGCGTCAGTCCTAATGTTTTTATTTAGGTCTGAGACAGATACTCTTGGCACCATCTTCGACCCTCTCGGTACAATCAATCCAGTCGAACCTTACCTTATTTCCGTTGTCGCTGAAGGTGAGGGTAATCTTCTCCTTATAGTCAAATTTGGTAGCCATTGTTTGGTAGCCATTGTTAGAGTATTCCCACAGATGCTATACATTGCTCTCTTCCTAGTTGGGGAGGGTAGGTAAGTTCGTATACCTTTTCATTAGGGAATTATATACGATAGTGCCAAAAAAGTGTTGAAAGAAATTGTGGCTTGCAGTAAGTCGACACTGCCCAAGAAAAGCCCCACTTGGAGGGGGATTGCCTATAAGGATGTGTTATGAGGGTATGGTTAAACTTACCTTTTTGCTTGACAACAATCCTGTCTGGGTGTATTCTTAGGTAAAAAGGTAGGTTTGCAGGAGATTTGTTATGGAAACTGAACATTGGATTGCTATATCTCTAGGAATTTTCACCGTATTAGGTGGGTTTATAGGTATTGGAATACTGTTGTTACACCTTCACAAATCTTCCGAAAAATACTTTGATTCAAAATATGAAACTATGGAATCAAAGAATGAAACTATGCGAGCAGAGCTGGTTGGCATCATAAACGAAAAGTTAGGGGGGCTTGAGTCCAAGTTTGAAGTTTATGATGCTAAGTTTGAAACTATTGATGCTAGGTTTAACGCTATTGAATCCAGATTTAACACTATTGAATCGAGGTTTGATTCTATTGATGCTCAGATCGTAAATCTCGGATTGAGAATGGATAGAATTGAATCGAATGTTACCTACCTAATGGATGTCATTTTACAATTAGATAAAATCATAAAAAGAGATAGATAGAAGGAATGGTATAATACAGTGTTGCACATAAGATATGACTAGGAGGATGTAATATGAATCATAAAGAGAGCCAAATTAAAGAACTACAAGCAATTCGGAAAGAATTACGTTCACTTAACCAGTTAATAGCAAGACTTATTCTTGTTATTGCTAAAAATGAGACTAGCCCTGCTGTCAGAGTCCAAGCTCTTGAAAATACTGGAAAGTATTTAGATTTTACCTACAGCGATTTAGACACCTAAGCCCACTCAGTATAAAATAAAAAAGAATGTTTAGTTTAAAATGGAGCCATTGTCCAGGTCAAACCGATTATAATCAGCAGTAATAAAATAACAAAAACAAGCGAACAACCTGTCCTGTTTGCTTGATGTTCTTGATAGGCTTCCCATGAACCGTATTGAGTAATAATCCGTTCATACTCACCATAAGTTACACCAAGCCTTTGTACATAGCTGACATCTCGCTGTCGTTGTCTCTCTTGTTCACGCTCCATTTCTAGTTCATAGGTTTCAAGTGATCCATATTGTGCAATAATCTCCTGTTGTTGCTGATATTCGGCAACGTTCACGCCATGAATCCTGAGACATTGGTAATTATCAATGGCAGAATGAATGACTTGCTGCATCTCTGAACGATGAAATGTTCTTCCGTTCCACGAAACGCGTGCTTCATTAAGTGTTTGCATATAGTACACAGGACTTCCATCAACCATATTATACCCATTGCTAAGTGAGTCAAACTGACGTATATATTTGCGTTCAAGTTGAGAAAGTTCGGTACGCCACAATTCATAAGCTTTTTTACCTCCAGTATCGGCTAGAATCTCCCACTGCCATAAATTAGATGGATATTTGATCAGGTCAGCTTGGATGGCGGAGCTGCCTTGTCCAGGGGGCATCAAATGTTCTAGAATTCGATGATACGGACGATGGGACTGTCCAATATATGATTTGCCGTTTTGCGTATTCCAGATTCGGTATATTGCGGTCACTACTCTTCCTCGTTACATGCTCTGCTCCAAATATCAACCGTCAGGACAGGAAAATGGAATCTCACTCGATATTGCTCATGAATATGATCGCCCACCGGCATATATGCCATCAACAATAGCCTGATCCGTCCACATCTCCTTCGGGGTGATGAGCGGTGACGTTTTGCCAAGTGCACAATCGATAAAATGAAGTGCTTCGGTGCGGGTTCGTACCCTGGGGTTATCTTGGAATATCTCAGCAATGCCGGGTGCTACCTCCTCCGTCACATCTACATAATCGCCATCCCGCCACGTCAATAACCGAAACGGTGACAATGAAGCGTAGCCTTCCGTTCCCCATACATCAACACCGTTATCCCTAGCTGTCGGGGGCGCCAACCACATACTCTCAACCGACAACGTAATATCATCGGCAAAGGTGACATAACCGCTCACCAAATCCTCGACATCGTAGGTGTCTCGGACCGCTTCCAGGTCAGGGGGCAGCGTGGAGAGGTCGGCAAAACGTGCACTCGCCCTGCCTTCTACTGAGAGGAGGGGCGGACAACCGAGGAACCAAACCCCCAGATCCAGCGTATGCACACCGGTGCTGGCGAGTGAGCCACCCCCGGACCGGGACTTGATGTAGTGTGGTCCCCAGACTGGAACGCTGCCAGCGTGTATCCAGGTGCGTGCGAAGCGGGGTGTTCCCAATCCTCCACTACGGATGAAGTTGTGCACCGCCTGTGCATCCTCACGGAAGCGAAAATTATAACCGACCATCAGCATCCGGCCCCCCTGCTCCGCTGCTTGAAGCATTACTTCTGCGTCGGCAAGGGAGAGTGCCATCGGCTTGGCTGCTAGCACATGGGCACCGCTGTTAAGTGCGGCAATCGTCACGGTCGGGCGAATATCTGCCATCGTGCCAACCATGACGACATCAAGAGATTCTTGATTGAACATCTCTTGATAATCCGTGTAAGTTGCTGCACGCGGTCGCTGTGGGTGTGCAGCAAACAGTTCACGGGCGACTGTTTCAGCGCGTTCCGTATTGACATCGCACACTGCAATCAGATTGGCGTCTGGGTGATTGACCACATTGTCTGAGTATGCGTGGCGTCCAAAGGAGCCGCAGCCGACGACACCGACGCGCAATGGACGTGAGATGTTGTTCATGTTGCCTCCTCAAAATTTAGGGCCTAGCATTAAAATCAAGGCCGGTAATATGATGTTATTAGGACTTACGCATTTGAACGTTGAGGCTTTGTAGTTCAATGCTTCAATGCCAATGCGGGGCAAGTCCGAGGGGATCCCGTGACCGGGGATGCCCCGCCTACGATGGGTATAGATTCTGTCTATGCCCCGATACGCCCGATGAATCGGGCAACTACAATATGAGGTGCGTAAGTCCTGATTATCATACTTTACGAAGTAGGTGCTAGTCAGACTTCCACCAAACCTAGCGCATCAAAATAGCCGACTTCTGTCAGACGGTCAATCCAAGCTTGACGGGCTAAACTGCCATGCGGATTGGACATCCATTGTTTCGAGTATAAATACTTCCGTTTGGGATTGAATGACTTGACCCCGACTTTGGCGTTACCTTCGCCTTGCCTACGGAGTGCTTCAAGTTCATCGTGGTTCTTCGGATTTGAGTAATAGACGACTGTGCACATCTGGCGGTCATCGCTGCCACCATACGAGGCGTGCCACATGCGAAGGTCAAACGCGACCACGTCTCCCGGCTCAGAAGCTAGTGCAGCACACGGTACTTGCTCCAGCGGCAGCGACCGGACACCATCGGCGAACTCGTTATCATTAGGGAGCCGATGGGCGCCGGGAATGACACGCAATGCCCCTGTATTCCCGCTTACTGGTCCTAAATAAAACGCGAACTTCACACCGTACTGATGGATGGTGCCGGTATCGCGGTGCCAACGTGTGTCACCGGTATAGCGGTTGGCATCTGTGCCGATACCGAGCACATCGTCACCGTACAACTGTTTAGCGACGGCCAAAAAACGAGGGTCTTCCATCAAGCTCGCAAAGAAAGGTGTTTCTTCGTCCATCATCGGTGCCCAGTGGCGTTCTGTACCATCATACGGTTTGTGCGTGTATTGCTCTGCCATGGTAGTATTGAACTCTTTGTGGATTGTTGCAAGTTCATCGGCTGAGAATAACTGCTTCAGTACCGTGTAACCAAACGTCTTGTGGAAATCGATTTGATCCTCAGTAAGCCCTGCTGTGTTAGTGGTTTGATTCACGTGCTTATCTCCTTTCCCACTTTAATTTGAGAACATTTCACATCTTTGTAAGGGTGAGTTCACATGTCCTGTTAGGATAACGCAAGTTGCTAGTTGTCTGATAACACTACACACATGTCGCCCCGCTGGGGTTTTGGGTGTGGTGATTCGCTCTTGCTATACACATTGCGCTCCTCCCCGATAAGATCGGGATTCAAAGCAACTGGAGCGCAGGGATTACCCCTATCACTGTTCTATAGACATATCGCTCCTCTGGAGCGAGACGATTTTGAACCACTGTAGGTCGATTTTCCAAAATCGACGTTTCGGTGTCGAGATATGAATATAGACCTACAATCAACTCAACCCGTATGGTTTGGAGTTTCCAACCCACGTTGGTCAATGGGCGAGGGGACCTCGCCCCTACGATTATGGACAGTTTTGCATAAATGTCAACACGCTCTAGTTGAAAAACACCGTTAAAGAATTCTCGGAATTTTCATGGTTTTCTGGGGAATTTGATAAAGATAAAAAATGGGGAAACCCGTGCTATGACTCGTTTCTGTGCAATTTATACGGGAAGGCTGCTTGGACATACTATGAAATCCACGTCATTTCCTATCTCTGACACTTGGCTGATTAAAGTGGCAACTTAGGTTAGGATAGCCCAAGTCGCGATTCGGAGATCGCTCCTACCGCAGGATAAGTAAATCGTGTAACGACTTATCTAGGGAACTTCTACGCCTAGCGATGTCGCTATCTCAGTGACGGACTGCCATATATCTTCAGCAATAGGGATGCCATCGCGTTGGCGGATGGCGCGTGTCCGAACCTCCGGATCGCCGGGCATAAGTACTTCATCGAAGCTGGGTGCCGGTGGAATCGCCCGGACTCGATGTCCCATCTCATCGGCGCGGTTCGCATAATCCGAAAAAGGCTGGAACAGATCTGCTTTGAAGGCAATCATTGTTACACCTTGATGCCGCATAATCGGACCGCCATGTTTGGGATCAACAAAGGCATCCGCTCCTGTAAAGATTCGCCCAAGGAACTCTGTTGCCATCATCAAGGCGTAGCCTTTGTGCCCACCGAACGGGACATGCCCACCTCCGTTAACGAAATCGTTGGCATCTGTGCTGGGATTTCCATCTTTATCAACAATACAGTTGGGTGGTAACGGCTCTCCTCTGCGCTGGGCGTTGAGAACTTTGACACCGGAAACCGCTGCTGTTGCAAAATCGAACATCATTTGTGGCGCATCGCCGGACGGAAAACCTATCGCTAATGGATTGGTATGGAGAACCGTTTCTCTGCCACCGTAGGGAACGGTCGCCGGTTCTTCCTCAGAGTATCCACCCGCCCAAACCATAGCGATTAGCCTTTCAGACGCTGCCATCTCGACATAGTGCCCTAGCCGCCCAATATGGTCCGCTTGAACGAGCCCAACCACGGCGATGTCATTCTCTTTTGCCTTTGTTATGGCGACTTCTATTGCGTATTTGGCTGCGACTTGACCGAAGGTCCAGTTCCCTGTTACTTGGGCGCTTGTGGCAGTTTCGTTTAGGATCTCAGGATGGGCTGTTGCCACAATCTCACCGGATTTGGCGGAATCCACATAGCGAGGTAAATGCCAAATGCCGTGCGTGTCAACACCGCTAAGATTTGCCAAAACCAAATGCTCTGCTACGTCCTCCGCGTTTGGCTCATCGGCACCTGCGGCTAATAGAGCGTTCTTGATCAGTTGATGAAGTTCGTCTGCTGTCTTGATTATCATTGCGTCCTCCTACACCATACTATTTGGACTTTTAGGTGCACCAATTTTGTGGAACAGGTTGGTAGACTTGACCCACAAATGGCTATAGACTATACAACTCTCCGTACTTTGAGCGCAGATAGTGGATATACGGTTCGATGCGTAAGGGTCCTCCGGTAACGCGCTCAATGAGTTCAGGTGCGGTGTATTTACTACCGTGCTGATAGATATTTTCCTTGAGCCAGTTGTGTAAGGTGTCAACTTCCCCTGCTTCAATCTCGCTCGTAATCTCAGGGTGTGCCTCCAAAGCGGCTGCGAAGAACTGCGCTCCTAGAATATTGCCCAACGTATAGCCCTGAAAACTACCGCCAATCGCGCCGGCATACCAATGGACATCTTGCAGCACCCCATCGCGGTCATCCGGCGGAACGATTCCAAAATCCGCTTGAAACCGCTCACGCCACGCTTCGGGGAGATCTTTCACAGCGAGCTTCCCCTCAAGCAGGTCGAGTTCAAAATCGAACCGAAGCATGACATGGAGGTTGTAAGTCACCTCGTCGGCATCTGTGCGGATGAGTGAGCGTTCCACTTTGTTAATCGCACGGTAAAAGGTCTCTATCGGTACATTCCCAAGCTGATCTGGAAAGGTTGATTGGAGTTTAGGGTAGAAAAAGTTCCAGAAACCCCGGCTTCGCCCGACGACGTTTTCCCAGAGGCGCGATTGGCTCTCATGAACCCCCGACGAAGTTCCACCGTCGAGAGGAAGGCCTTCATAGTCCGTGCAGGTCCCCTGCTCGTACAGTGCATGTCCCGCCTCGTGTGTCATGCTGAACAGCCCTTCGCTCAGGTCATCTTCTTTTGTACGGATAGTGATGCGGACATCGCCAATCGAGAATTTCGTCATAAACGGATGGTGGGTCATATCCCGTCGACCGCGTTCAAAGTCATAGCCAAAGCGTTTGATGACATCGTCGGCAAAGTCAAGTTGCTGTGCCTCCGGGAAGGTTTGGCACAGGCAACTGTCATCCGCAGTCGGTTGGGCGGTGATGGCACTCATAATCGGTACGAGTTGGTCTCGGAGTTCAGCAAAAAGTGGACGAATGGTCGAGGCTTTCATGCCTTCGTCGGAGAAGTCGATTAGGGGGTCAGCGATGTGTTCGTAGCCGGGAAAGAAATCTGCAAGTTGTCGGCTTAGGTCCAGTGTCTTTTCGAGATAAGGCTGGACAGCAGCGAAGTCGTTTTCCGGTCGTGCTGTCGTCCAAATCTGATACGACTCCGCTGCGTGGTTCTGGAGTTCTGCCATGAACGAAGGGGGCACTTTGGTGGCTTTCTCGTATTCACATCGTGTGACACGAATCAAACTAGCATCGTCGGAGTCGTAGGGTAAGCTTTCCTCGTGAGATCGCAATTCATCGAGCAGCTTTCCGATCTTTGAATCGGTAAACTTCTCGTGTGCGAGGCGACTCAGCGTGGCAAGCTGACGCCCCCGCGCAGCCGCACCGCCCGGTGGCATATAGGTGGTCTGGTCCCAGTGCAGGATCGAAGCTGCTGACCCTAAGTCGTTAATCTCGATTAGGTATGTTTTGAGTTCTTGCAGTTTGGATTCCAAGTGTGCCTCCTCCTAAAATCTTGAATGTCAGCGAGCGTACCAAGCAAATTGAGGAAAAGTCTATCCATGAGTTAATCGGGAATCTCCTCAAAAGGCAATTGCAGTTTTCTAAGAATCTCTAACTGAGGGTGCGAGACGAGGTACAGCTTTCCCTTCTCTTTTGATTTAAAGCAGTGGACAGGTTCTTCAGTGTCAAGAAGTGCACGCCAAGATTTTCCTTCTGAAGCGGGAAGTAAACGGATAGTTGGCATAATTATCCCTCCTTTATCCCGAAATTTTTTAAGCACAAGGCTTCTGAATTTATTTGGGCGTAATTCATAGTTATTGTCTGAATCACGGATTAAACAGATGTCGCGGAGAACACGGACTCAGCACTGATTGAGTCTTCGGGAAAAATCCGTGTGAATTGGCGGTTTAGATCGTCACCAAAAAAAACGACCAGCAAAATTCCAAGAATTATTCCGATTATACACTTTCTCAACTCTGTAGATCTGATTGGTTGGAGTGAATTAGACGTTGAGTATGTTGTAATTGTTGTCTAAGTTTATTATCCTTTGGAAACTTTCTATCAACAAAAGTCTCAGCCACATATCCCAACTTCATGATGTCTGCTAAATCTATTGTTGAGCTCATCTTACCGGCAAAGTAACGTGTAGCTGCTTCAACGAATGCTTCTACCAGTCTGTTCGCCATTTTTTTCCCAACTTCTGTTTCGTTGTCAATTTCAGATTTCATCGGCAGATAACTGTTCAGAGTACCAAAATGCACATAGGATAACCTTGAGAATGTTGTTTCTACTTTTGATCGGGCTTTATGGAAAGCACTCGCTACGGAATTGTTAGGGATCTCACTAAAAAACGCAGTTGCAAAATTGTATGCGTTGTCATCATAAACTGACCACATAGTGCCAATTAGGGCACGCGTTCCTGCAAATTCTAAGAGTCCTCTCATTTCAATCAACGAACCACATGTATTCAAAATAACAATAGGATTATTTTGACTGGCAAACATGTTGATCCATCCTATAAAAACTCCATCATATAGCAAAAGTCCTTCAATGCTCCTTGGATCAATTTGATTTGATTCAATAACCTCAGTTAGCTCTGCCTGCTCCTGAATGAAAAATTCGCGGAACAAATGGCTTATGCCAGCTTCTTCCAAAGCCTCTTTGTTTTCCCAATCTATCCCATCTACTTGGAGGGGATATAGTTTGGTTTCAACTTCATATTCATCTCCCCGCTTTCTTCCAATCTGAAAATATTCAATGAATCGCATTGTATGATTTTTACCATCTCTAGCCTGAAATCCGTAAACCACTTCTACACAACGGGGGGAAGTCCCATGCCCAGTAACAAACAAGAGATCATAAGGAAAAAATTCGCTATAGACCGAAAAATTAATTCTGCTAGCGAATTTACCATTCAAATGAAAACTCCAGTACTTATATTCAGTTAATTCATCACATATCTCTGGGATTTCGGTAGTTAGATTTTCGCCTTCCGTATCTACAAAAAGCACCGATGGGACAAATTGGCGATCGCGTTTGTGACGGTCAAGATAGTACCACTCGTCTACAAGCCGTAAATCTGACTGCAAATGGGATAAATGAGCGACTGGTATCGACTCAATAAAAATTCCAACAGGTATTTCCGAAACGACAAATTGCGCCTGTTTGTAATTTTCCTCAATCCACTCAAAATCCACATATTCCTGACAGATTTTATAAAGCCTTTGATAAATCTGCTCCCAACTTGCTTCATCACAATTTAAACTGGTAAAAAGCCTCTTTATCTTCTTCACTACAGATTCCGGAATTTGCTCAAATGACAGCAAATCGTAGCCTTTCGCAACAGAGTAGTTTATTGTTGATATATCCGTAGTTCTGTTAATCCTTTCCAAGACAACAACTGTATCTGATTTAAGGTTAATCATGTTTTGAGGTGGTAAATGAGAAGGATTCACCTTGGTTATCTCTAGAATTCTCTTTTCATCTTTCGCTTTTATGAAGCCACTTATGGTAGATTTTAGAATTACTTAGACACTTCCAATGCACATGTACAGATTAGGCAATCTGTACCTACAAACAACCGCCTAAATCCCTAACCCCCTAGCCGCCCTTATTAGGGGGAAAGAGGGGGACTTTGGCAAATGTCCACTTATTTGTCTAATTCACCATAAATAGTTTTCACGGCTTACTTTTAATGAACTATTAGGAAATCTATGACTAAAATATTTAGTAATATCTTGATGACTCTCAATTGCCACTAAATCGGTATTAATTCGATCTCTAAGAGGGGCAAGGGTAGCATAATCTTCAGGTTTACAGAATAAAATATCAAGATCAACGCGATTGATTGATGTTGCTCGTTTATTAACCTCAACTTCCCAGTCGGGGCGCGTCATCCGTGGCAAAGAAAAAACAGGAAAGTATGTCCGCTCTTCAGTGAAACATGATGACAATACCGCAGCAAAAACCGGGTCGTCTGAAATTAGTCCAGCTTTTAGGATAGTATTCATGTTCTGTCCAATCATTTGTGTAAAATAACGCAAGTTGCTAGACAATCTGTAGATCGAGTTTTGATATCCAGTACCTATCAGAAATAATCAAATGGACGACACACATGTCGCCCCTCTGGGGCTTTAGGATATTTGTTTATCTGTGTACTATAGACATGTCGCCCCTCTGGGGCTAAATGAACCGATGAACCAATGATTTTTACATTTCACTCATCACGTTTCACGTTATCAACAGCTGCAAACTAGCACCATTGATTATTAGGCTGGTGCTGTGAGTGCCTTCCGCAGAAACCGTCCCGTATGGGAGTCTTCTACAGCCATGACCTCCTCTGGCGTTCCCATGGCGACAACCTCCCCGCCTTCAGCCCCACCATCGGGACCTAGATCAACGATCCAATCGGCAGATTTTATCACATCCATGTTGTGTTCAATAATGATAATTGTGTTACCTTTGTCTACCAAGCGGTTGAGCACCATCAGCAGCTTCTGTACATCGTCAAAATGTAGACCTGTCGTCGGTTCGTCCATGATGTAGATGGTTTTACCGGTGCTCCGTTTTGAGAGTTCACGCGCCAGCTTGACGCGCTGGGATTCACCACCAGAGAGTGTTGTTGCCGCCTGACCAAGTTCAATATAATCCAAGCCGACATCGTACAGCATCTGTAGAGGTCTATAGATAGTTGGTACGCTTTGGAAGTGTTCTAACGCTTCCTGTACTGTCATCGCCAGAATATCGGCGATATTTTTGCCCTTGTAGTGGATTTGCAACGTTTCGTGATTGTAGCCGGTCCCACCACATGTTTCACATTTTACCCACACATCCGCGAGAAAGTGCATTTCAATCTTATTGAAGCCATATCCACGACACGTTTCGCACTGCCCTGTCTTCTGATTGAAACTGAATCGACGGGAATCGAAACCGTGGACCTTGGCGTCCGGCAAATCGGCGAAGAGATAGCGAATCTTAGTGAATAGGTCGGTGTAGGTGGCAGGATTCGATCGTGGGGTGTCCCCAATTGGCTGCTGATCGATGTTAATCACTTTATCAAGATATTCCAACCCATAAATGGCTCGATACTTTCCCGCCCGCATTCGTGTTCGGTTCAGGTTAGAAACAAGAACAGGATACAACGTTTCCTCAATCAACGAACTCTTTCCTGACCCGGACACCCCCGTTACGCATGTCAACGTCCCCAATGGGATCTCGGCATTGATATTCTGCAGGTTATTGGTTCGGACACCTATCATCTCAAGCCACTCGTCTTTTCCTTGTCGTCTTTGTGGAGGGACTTCGATCTTGAGTTTTCCTGTGAGGTATCCACCCGTCAGTGAATTTTCGCTCTGCTGGATTTCAGTTGGCGAACCGGCGGCGACAATCTCACCGCCAAATTTCCCAGCGCGGGGACCAAAATCGAGAATGTGATCCGATGCCAACATGGTTTCCAAGTCATGTTCAACAACTAGGACACTGTTTCCAAGATCTCGAAGCCCTTTCAATGCGTTCAAGAGCCGCTCCTGATCTCGCTGATGCAGCCCGATACTCGGTTCATCAAGGATGTACGTCACCCCTGTGAGTCCGCTGCCCAGTTGGCTTGCCAGACGGATGCGCTGCATCTCTCCGCCTGAAAGACTAGGTGCGGGCCGATCTAGCGTCAGATAATGCAGTCCAATATCGACGAGGAATCGGAGTCGTTGTTGAATTTCTTTGAGCAGTGTTCCACCGATCTCCATTTGATGTGTCGGTAGATTGAGGTGCTCAAAGCAGTCGGCGGTTCTTCCAATTGGCATCGCTGTTAGCTCGGCGATGGTTTCGCCGCCCAACGTTACGCCTCTTGCTAGGGGTTGAATTCGCGTGCCCTCGCACTCCTGACAAGTGTACAACCGATGCCCGATTGTACCTATACCCTCGCACGCCGGGCATTGACCGATAGAATTGTTGAATGAGAAGTGACGCGGTGTGAGTTCGGGAAAACTCAAACTGCACGGGACGCAAGCGAAGTGCTCGCTGAAGACATGATGCGTAATTCCCTCGCTTCTACCCGCTTTTTTTCCTTCATTTATCACTCTCACTGCCACGGTTCCGCCGCTCTGCTGCGTTGCAGTTTCGACAGCTTCGGCTAGCCGTCCACGCTCATCGGGTTCGAGGGCGAGGCGGTCGACGACAATTTTAACATCGTGTCGGATGCTCTTTCCAATCTTCGGTGCTCGATCAATCGGGTGAACCTCTCCATTAATTTCGACGCGAGCATAGCCGTCACGCTGTAAACGCTGGAAGGCGTCGGGATAATCCTCATTAGGTCGCAGCACTAAAGGGGACAAGACATAAAGCCGTGTCCCATCTGCCAATACCACGATTTTGTCAACAATCTGCTGCACGGATTGAACGCTGATTTCTGACCCACACTGTGTGCAGTATGCGATTCCGACTCGTGCGTAAAGTACCCGTAGATAGTCGTAAATTTCTGTAACTGTCCCGACTGTAGATCGTGGATTCTTGCTCGGAGCCTTCTGCTCAATCGCAATTGCCGGCGAGAGTCCCTCAATCTTCTCAACCTTTGGTTTTTCTAGTTGTCCTAAGAATTGCCGTGCATACGCTGAAAGGGATTCGATATAGCGTCGTTGCCCTTCTGCATAGATAGTGTCCAATGCAAGCGATGATTTTCCTGAACCACTCACGCCGGTGAATGTCGTGAACTTTCGATGAGGAATGTCTACGTTGATGTTTTTCAGATTGTGTTCATGTGCGCCATGCACGGAGATATATTTCTGTGCATTAGTGTTGGTCAATTCATAAGAGGCTGTTGATTCCTGTAGGGCGTGCGACGTGCTGTGTATTGCGTATTCTGTGCTACCAATTGAAGACTCTTCCATCCTTTCTAGCAGCAAGGTCGGCTTCAACGCTAGTCCGGTATGTGAGTCTTCAACCGCTGCCACTTTCTCTGGTGTCCCCGTTGCAACGACATAGCCGCCTTCTTCACCTCCTTCGGGTCCAAGGTCAATTAGATAATCCGCTGTTTTTACCACTTCAAGGTTATGCTCAATGACGACAACCGTATTACCTGCATCAACAAGTTGGTGTAACACTTCGAGAAGTTTTTTTACATCGTCGAAGTGCAACCCGGTTGTCGGTTCGTCGAGGATATAGAGGGTTTTGCCTGTGCTCCGTTTCGCAAGTTCTCGCGCTAGTTTAATACGTTGTGCCTCGCCACCGGAGAGCGTTGGTGCAGGCTGTCCCAGTTTGATGTAGTCCAAACCAACATCGTGCAGGGTTTGTAGAATCTTCGCAATTTTCGGAACGTTCGCAAAGTGCTCTAAAGCCTCTTGCACGTCCATGTTAAGCACATCAGAGATACTCGCGTCCCTATATTCGACTTGTAGCGTTTCGTCGTTGTACCGTTTTCCTTGACAGATATGGCACTTCACCCAAACATCGGCTATAAAGTGCATTTCGATCCGCTTTGAGCCGTTGCCTTCACAGGCTTCGCATCGGCCGCCTTTAACATTGAAACTAAAACGTCCCTGCTTATAACCGCGCAATTTGGCTTCAGACATCTCGGCGTAAAGCGCGCGGATCTGATCAAACACTTTGGTGTACGTGGCAGGATTTGATCTCGGGGTACGCCCAATCGGTGATTGATCAATATCAATAACTTTATCAATGACTTCATCAATTGGAGATGAAGATACACATTGTGTATGCCCAATCGACGATTCTTCCTCTGTAGTGATTGCCCGTATTAGATCGTACTCTCCCGGTTGTGCGTGTGCCTTCATCAGATCTCGGGCAAGTGCTTCATGCAGGATATCGTTGATAAGTGAACTTTTGCCGGAACCGCTGACGCCGGTCACGCAGGTGAAAATTCCGATCGGAATTCGTACATCAACGTTTTTGAGGTTATTGTGGCGTGCGCCGCAGATCTCGATCCACTGATTTCCAATAGGACGACGTTTGGTGGGAATCTCGATCTGCTGTTCTCCACGCAGATATTGCGCTGTCAGGGAGGTTGACTTCTCGGCGACCTCTTGTGGTGTGCCGATTGCCGCAATCTCACCACCCTTGATTCCCGGTCCCGGTCCGAAGTCAACAATCATATCTCCCGCCCACATTGTATCTTCGTCGTGTTCGACAACGATTACAGTGTTGCCCTGATCGCGGAGATGCTTGAGCGTTGTAAGGAGATGCTGGTTATCACGCGGATGCAACCCAATGCTCGGTTCGTCGAGGACGTAAACTACCCCTCGCAAACCCGCCCCGATCTGACTAGCTAACCGAATCCGTTGTGCTTCGCCGCCGGAGAGTGTCGGTGCGGTTCGATCTAAGGTGAGGTAGTGCAGCCCAACGTTCATCAAGAACCGGAGCCGTCCTCGAATCTCTTTCAGCAGATCGGTTGCAATGAACGCCTCACGCGCCGGCAGTTGGAGTTTTTCAAAAAACTTAAAACAATCCCCAACCGGCATTTCGACGACATCAAGGATGGATTCCCCGTCGATTGTCACAGCCTTGACTTCTGGCTTGAGTCGCTTCCCGTTGCAATCCGGACATGTACCAGAAACCACATATTTTCCGTAGTAACGTTTCACCAGTTCTGAGGTCGCTTGGAAATACTTTCGTTCTTCGGGTGGAATCACGCCTTCAAATGCGGCTTGGTACTTATAGCGGCGATTGCGGCGGGAGCGGTAGACGAAAGGAATCTGCTCTTTTTCAGTGCCATAAAGGATAGCGTGTTGATGCTCCTCGCTCAGTTGTTCCCACGGTGTATCAAGACTAAAGCCGAAGTGCGCTGCCAAACTCTCGGCGTAGTGTCGCGTCTGTAGTGTGCTCAGCTGCCCCCAAAAGACAATCGCTCCCTCCCCAATTGATTGCGTTGGGTCAGGGACAACCAGATTAGGGTCCATCTTTGTTAGTGTTCCGAGTCCTTTACAGGTTGGGCACATCCCCGCAGGACTGTTGAAGGAGAAATTTCGTGGGGCGGGGGGTTCATAGCTGATGTTGCAGTGCACACAGGTGTAATCCACCCCGAATAAGAGATCTCCCGCCTCCGGCTCTCCTTCGACGATGTTCACAATCAGGCGGCCCTCTCCCATACGCAGCGCGGTTTCAACCGCTTCTGCAACACGGCTGCGAATATCAGGTTTGATAATGACTCGGTCAACGACGATTTCAATATTATGTCGCTGATTGCGGTCAAGCTGAATTTCAGCTGGTAGGTCGTAAATCTGTCCATCAATTCGGGCACGGACAAACCCCGCCTTGAGTGCGTCCTCAAGGTGCTCACGATACTCTCCACGACGCCCACTGACAATTGGGGCAAGGATTAAGATGCGGGTCTGCGGTGGTAGGTTTACGATTTGTTCAATAATTGCTTCTGTGGTTTGGGCACCTACCGGTGCGCCACACTCTAGGCAGTGCGGTGTGCCCACACGCGCAAATAGGACGCGTAGGTAGTCGTAGATCTCTGTAATCGTTGCGACTGTTGAGCGTGGGTTGTTTCCGCCTGACTTCTGATCAATCGAGATGGATGGGGAGAGCCCGCCGATGAAATCAACGTCGGGTTTTTCCAATTGTCCAAGGAATTGGCGGGCGTAAGCGGAAAGGGATTCGATGTAGCGGCGTTGACCTTCAGCGTAGACCGTATCGAATGCGAGCGATGATTTCCCTGAACCGCTGACACCGGTGAAAATGATGAGGTTGTCTTTGGGGAGTTTGAGATCGATGTTTCTGAGATTATGTTCGCGTGCGCCGCGGATATCGATGAATTCTTCCGGCATAGGTTTTCCTTTGGCTGAAGGTCTTTCGGTGATTGCAAACGATTCCATTCATCTAGCGGGATTCTGTGTCCTAATATATTCTCAATTTGTCGCAACAATAAGCGTAATTGTGATACCGAATATTCTCGGTTGTTTGGGATTGTCAAGTCGTGATTTTTAGTAAGGCATGAAATCGTGTCTCGCACCATGCTGTAGGTCGCCAAATCCGAGTCTCTTCAATTTACGAATAAACAACCGTCGCTTACAAGGTCACCATCTTTGAGCCATCCTTTGCCTCGTTTAAGTCAATTCCATTAATTACCGGGATAGGGCTGTTGCGCTGACGTTTAACACGGATCCAATCATGCAACACAGACACTAATTCACGCTGACATTCAGCAAGAGTCTGTCCAAATGCTACAACTCCGGTGCAATCAGGTATTGTTCCGGCGTAGCTTTTATCTCTTAGTTTCTGATAATCGGCATTTTCAGTTGCAGCCGCGATGTCGTGTCGGCAGGAAGTTTCAAGATCATCAGCAGGTTCACTTGGTAAAAAAGTGATAATAACTTGAGATTGGGGAATATCCGGAAGCGGTTCCAAGGGGTGTACCACGCCGTTTTCGTAAACTCCTCTGACTGCGAATAAGCTCATGGCATAGAATCTCCTTTCGATTCGGATTGAGTAATTGATAAGTCCCATTTTACCATAGATTTTGGGTGTCAGCAACACCCTTTTTCACGGCAGTGGGAAGGACTGGTTGCGGTAGGTCGGGGTAATCAATGGAATGGATCTGGGGACATATCTTGCAATTTCACAAGTCTCTAATATAGCATATATATGTTAAGTGGTCAATAGAAAGTTCAGCAATAAATAGGGTCATTTATGGTAGATTTTAGAATTACTTAGCCCCTCCCAATGCACAGCCAACCCCCTAAATCCCCCTTATCAGGGGGACTTTGAAAACTTCGTGAAGGTCGGAGTTATTGGTAAATGTCTACTTATTTCTTGCGTTTACTATAAATAGCCCTACAACAATAAAAAAGCCTTGCCTCGATTGTTTGAGGCAAGGCGTTATGTTATGGTGTATCTCGGCGATGGCGTTACACGTATTCTTGATTTCTGCGTGAGAAAAAGTAAGGGCTGAAAACCTACCCTCAAGAGATGCGACAGGGCACTATCGCTGGGAAAGAGAATGAGTCGTTTTCCGCACTGTAGATTTGGTATTAGAAGTAAGAGCGTCCAAGTGAGTTTCCAACCCCAAAGGAGTCGTAAGGGACGCCAGCGGGCAGGGTACGCAATCCCCATGTATCCGTTGTGGCATCATAGCCAACCCCAACTGAAGCAGCGGGCTCTGCAATCAGGTTAATCTGAAAAGTGAAATCTTGCCGCACATTATCGTAGGGCGGGTCCCGCTTAATTCCGATGCGGTTCCACCTGATTGTCATATTCCAATTGTGCAAGTTTCGCCGTAGCATTATACTTTGTGAGTAGAACTGTTTTTCGATCCAGTCATAATTGAGACTAAGGTTCAATTCAAGTAATTGGCTTGGGCGAAATCGAAAACTGCCCGTGAGGCTTCGAGAGGCACGCTGCGTCCTTTTTGTGAAGGCATTTCCGAACGTTATATTCCATGTGTCACGACGATAACTGACGTTGGACCGGAAGCCAATCTGTTTGAGTCGTTTTCCATCAAGGCGCGATTCATTCGGGTCATGTGTCGATGTGAACGTGATATTCAGGTTTCGGCTCGCTAGCGGAACTATCGTCATTCTACTTTCAATCGGTACATATCGACGTTCATCCAACGCCTCAAATTTGGTAAAATCCGCCGCTATTCGCGTTCTAAAATTAAGTACGCGGAGTGCAGATCTGCTGCCACGGGTCTTAACTTCAATACTGGTATCGAAGTTATAGGCGAGGTTTTTTCTTTCAAAGAAGTAGACACTAGGACCAAAAGGATAGAGTTGGGGAGCATCTTCTCTATCGACAGGCGGTGAGTAATCAAATGATACCCTTGAGTTGATTTGGTGGCGCATTCGACGTGCCCCCGGAATGAAACTGATGTCATAGATCCGAAACAGCAGATTGCTGGCAGACAACCGCGTACTGTATATACTCCGGAAAACATTCTGGTTTCCCTCTCGGTCTTTGTCATGCCAGATGAGGTTTGTGTCGAAATCCGCGTCGAAGCGCAACTCTCGATTCGGAATTATTTGCAGTACCGACTGCTTACGAAGATCAAAACCGAGATCCATGGTTTGCAAGTAGACATCCTCTTCGTCTCGAAACCGTTCGCGGAAAAAGTTACCGAGATCCACATCTAAATCAAAACTGGTGCTCTCAAGCGTCGGAAAAGCAAACATCGAGAGGATTGGAAGATCGGTGTTCAGCGCATCGGCGACTTTAGTCAGACGCGAATTGATAGTCTTGAAAACAGGCAACCGATCTAAGCGCATGCGCGAGAGTGAAAGTTCGAGTGCAGGTAATTTTTGCAAGTTTGTTGTTCCTTCACCCGTGAAGTCTAAGGTATGATTAACCTGTAGTCGTCCCAAGAGCTCCCCGATTGTCTTGCTCGAAAATCTTAAGTTTCCCTCCTCATCTCTATCTGTCTCATCTAGTGCAGAATAGGAGGTTCCCCATGTGAGCACACCAAAAGAATTAACCGTAGATTCATTGATTCCAAATCCCTCCTCTTCAAAATCTTTTGCTCGCCATGCTACACGTCCCACAAAACCCACGGGCCGTCGTCCTCTTGCTCGGCTGTCCCAAGGGGTGTAGAAGGTGTGTCGGTGCCCCCACCGCATATTCCATCGTCTCCCAGTTTTGAACGGCCGTCGGCGATCGAAAGAAAATTCATCGTTGGTATAAAAGTAAAAGTCTCCCCTATAAGTACGCCTTTTATCGACTTTAATCAGACGATACCCTTTACCGGTCTTAATTATCCCGGTGTGTTCACCGCTATAGAGTCGCTGCGCTTGTGTGAAGGTCACGGTCGGCATCTCCCACCGTCCCCGGTAATCGTATTGTTGGTAAATCTGTACCTTCTCTGGTTCTTCCGAGGGATCTACCGTCTCATCGTCCCCGATTTGATCAGGATTCAAAGGAATTTGTGCACTATCTTCTGGTGTTCCTATATCGCTCTCCTCTTCCATTCTTTCTTCGTCCTCATTTATCTCTTTATCACTCCGTTCCTCCGTTCCTTCTTCCAGCTGCTCAATTCCACCCTCTTCTGTCGTTGCAGCTTTCCCGAATTGTTCTTCCATCACCGCCCACTCTGCTTCAAACTGACGCGCGATTTCTTCAAAGGTCGGGGTCGGTTCCTTTTCGATTAATTCAAGGATATAGACGCCTCGCTCGGTATTTATGGGCCAAGTAACCTCTCCAACCTCTAGTCGGCTTACAGGGTGTTTCCAACGTCGATCCATTTCATTCAACAGAAACCCTGCGCCTTCATTGGCTTCAGAAATTTCGACTCCCTCATATTCCCCTACTAATTCTTCGAGAATCTCTCCTGCATCTGTACGCTCTTGAATTTCCTTAGCGATCGCTTGGATTGCGTTGCGTGTCTCTTGACTTGGTTCGATCGCTACGTCTATCCGACGGATTTGGAGCTCTTGTTGACCATATACATCAAGTACACGGCCAACCTTTAAGATATGAAAACCAGATTCCGTTCTCAGAATCGGCGTAATTTCGCCCGGTTTCAGTTGAAAAACTGCCTCTTCGAGGATTGGATCCAGCCGAAGTTCATCTTCCTCATCACGTTCTCCACGCACCAAAAATCCCATGTCGCCTCCCTGATAACGCGTGTCCTGATCGGTCGAGTCAGCTTGTGCAATCTTTGCAAAATCTGCTTCTGCTTCCTGTAGTCGGGCATGGATGTTTTCCACCTTTTCGCGAGCAGCGGCGATATCTTCTTCAGAGATCTGATACTCCAGAAAGAGTTGCCGCAGCTTATACCGGTCATACTCGCCCTCCAGACGATCCGATAATTCCTGCGCTTTCTCCTCCAACTTTGTCCGCTCACTGGGTGTTGCGTTGGGAGGTAAAGGAACAATAATTTCTTGGAACTTGACATCGTTTACACGGTATTTTCCATCAGCGCCGAGTCCACTTCCTCGACGGGCAGAATGATCAAACAGCAGGGCACCGTCGTATCGAAAGCGGCGTGCAAGCGGCAGAATTACGCTAAGGAATACCCCCTGGTAGCTACTGGTTCCGACTTTAACGACTATCTTGGCTATTTTGTCTTCCTGACGAAGATCGCGACGGTAGGCGGGAAAATAGAAGAGCGGAACACCACCAACTTTCAGAACAATATTCTTGGCAATCAACTCTTTGTTTATCCTGACGATAATCTGTGATGCACTGAAGTAAAAATGGGGATGCTTGAGAGAGCATGTTGTCAAAGCCCCACCACGGATGTAGGATTCATCATCTTCGATCTTAAAGATTTCAATGCCGCGGTAGTACCACGGGTCACTGAAACTGAATCCTTCGCGAATGATTCCTTTTTTTGTTTCAATGTTGTAAAGGAGTTCGTTTGCATAGGTTTCTTCGTTTCCGACGAGAAGATGCACGTTTCCCGCTGCTCGCATCACATTTTCATCGAAATCTACCCAGATATGATCAGCATAGAGCACAACCTCGTCGTATTTGATTAGTCCATTGCCGTGAATCTGAATCAGGTTCTCGTGAAAGGTGAGATTGTCACCTTTTGCAAGGAGATCTCCTGCTTCAGGTAACATATTCTCTGGATCGAGTTTTCGGCTGGTTTGGGTGGGTTCTTCAGATGTAGGTGAATCTGTTGCTGGCAGGGTTTCTGACGTTTCTTCAGGAAGTTCTGTGGGTGATTCTCCATCGTTGGGCGCTTCGGGAGCAGGTGGATCTTCAGTTGGCGAAGTTTCTAATGACGTCTCAGCCTGCACATCCGAAACCGTTTCCTCGGCAGTAGACGCAGGGTCGGTTTGGGCGGCTAATTCACCCGCGGACAAAATTAAGGTAAGCGTGAGAATCGTGAGTGATAGGACGTGAAGTGTAAAACGGGATGCACAGGGAGCAAGACGTAAAACGTAAAGTACGTCCCCCAAAAAGCGATCAGAGGATTGGAGACAAGGAGGTTTGGGTAACCGGACAGTTGATTTCTTCCCGTTGCCTATTATTTTCTGCCATTTCCGTTTTTCCCTCCTTGCCATACTACCTTTCCTCTGCTACACTGCAAAATTGACTAGGGCGTGTTGACATTTTGATGTTCCCAATTCGACAAACGCTGAAAGGGGCTCCCACGGTAGATGAGTTGTAGGGAACAACGATCATTGTTCCCTACGATAGTGCTCGCCGGTACATAGAAGCAAGGGCAATTCGTAGGTAACGGAGATCTCCGTTCCATTTGTCTTAAACCACCGGGGTAATGCGTTCAAAGTCAATCAAGATGGGATCAATCTACCAAATGTCAACAGAACCTAATCGAGAGCAGTAGAACTTGTCCGAAAATCGAATCCCTCCGCTTCAGTCCTCACTGTCAGTCAAGCGACTCTGATAGGAAGGTACAGCTTACTCCTATTTAAGTTCTTCTTTGATTTTTATAAAGGAATTTTCCTTGAGCAGATCCGTGTAAATTTGCCATTCCTCTTGGAATTTTTGTTGACGCAGCATAATTCGGATCTGGTCTTTTTCAGCGTCGTTCAATTCAGGGGCGGTACGACTATCGATCTTGAAAATATGCACGCCATACGTCGTTTTGACGGGTGTGCTATGTGCTCCGATGGAAAGTCCTTCGATAATTTTTCGGGTTTCAGGATTTAACTCGCTGAGTGAACGAATCCCGAGATCGCCACTGTTAGCTTTCGTCTGCGAATCATCAGAGTATTGTTGTGCAAGCGCGTTGAAATCTTCACCTTGATTTAACCGCTGCAAGAGGCTATCTGCGCGCTCATAAGCAGCTTCAATCGCCTGCTCACTCGGCTTCAAACTGACAACGAGATGACGAAACGCTATGGTCTGATCGTCTTTACCCTCAACTTTGAAAAGATAAAACCCATCGTTGCCTTCAACCGGTTCACTGATCTCGCCGGCGTTGAGCCCTGAAAGTGTATTGCGGAAGGTAGGTGAGAGGTTATCCATCTCTGCAATCGGCAGTTCGTTTAATACCCCAACCCCTGCTTGTCTATGCTCATCGTTAGCATAGCGTTGCGCGAGTGTCTCAAAATCTTTTCCAGCCTCTAATTCCTGAAGAATTGTATCGATCTTCTCAAGAGCTAGTTTGCGATCTGCCTCGCTTGGCTTGAAAGCGATGAAGATGTGTCGGAGATGGACTCCGTCTGTCTTAGTTGGCAATTGCGAGCGGTTTTCTTCAAAAAACTTCTGTATGTCCGAGCCTCGAATTTGGAGTCTAGGGAGGATACGTTGCATTACAAGTCGTTCCGCCATCAGGTTGCGTTTGGCTTGTTCACGGAAAGACATCAGGGTGTAACCTTCCTTTTTTAACGCTTGAGCAAGTTGCACTTCAGTCTCAATCTTGTACTGGTTTTTGAAGTTTTGCAGATACTGCTCCACTTCAGCCTCTGTGATTTCGATTTTTAGCGTTAATGCCGTTTCGACGAGAAGCATTTGGCGAATCAACTGATCAAGGAGCGCAGCCCGTTCCTGCTCTGCCTTTTGCATCGCTTCGCGTTCACTGAACCGGTAGACTTGCTGAAGTTCCAATGCTTTTTGCTTCACAACGCTGTCGAGTTCCCATTTGGTGATCACGTCTTCATTGACATAAGCGATGATCTGATCAAACCTTCGCGCAGTAACAGGATTGATTCCAAGATGAATGATCAATAGAATCAGGGTGCAAAAACGCAATATCTTCATTTAGAAACGTACCTCCTTAATCCAAGATTTAACGTTTTACGGTTCTGTTTCAGGTTCGACGGGGACGGCACTATCATCAGGCGATTCGCTTTCTGCTTCCTCTTCGACCTCCTCCGGCGTATCGGGGATTCGATCTGCAAAAGTTTTGACCTTCGCCTGTTCGTGAAGCTGGATCAGCCAATCGGTCATAAGTTCTTCACGCTTCTGATTCTCTACGTGTCTTTCCACGTTGCGTCGAACACTTTGTTCGTCAAATGTTCGTTGACGTTCCGGCTGGACTTCCTCCTTCCGGAAGATTAGGTAATAGTTTTCCCCATCAAGGTCGATGTGGAGAATCTCCTCGTTCATTTGACCGACTTCGAACTCAAACGCCGCATCGCTGAAAGGTTTTGCGCGTTTTGCATACGTCGTGTTATCGAAAAAATCAGTGTCACCGGGGATTTCGTTATTTGATCCCGGACCGATTAATTCCTCGTTTGCAGATAGTTCTGCAGCAAGAGCAGCGATGTCTTCCCCATCTTTGATTCGTTGAAAAACTTCCTTCGCTCGCTCCTCATTTGTGAGGGTTATGCAGGTCAGTCGCACCCGTTCCGGCTCAACATAGTCTTCCTTATTCTCTTCATAATAAAGCCGGTAATCTTCCTCAGTTGGTTTAAGTTTCTGATCCACTTCGACTTCTGTGATCTTGTCGACGAGCAGTTCATGGTAATAGTCCTGCACTTTTTTAAGGACCTCAGAATCCTCATCAAGTTTCCGATCCTTGGCAAGACAAAGTATAAGCCGGCTCTCTGCCATCAGGGTCATATATTCCTCAAACCCACCTTCTGCTTCTTGGTACTGTTGTTGTTTATATGTGGGGAGTTCACTTATCTCCTGTAGCATCTCTTCAAGTGTTATGTGGTGTGTTCCATTCCATTCAAATTCAGCAATCACAGTGCCTTCAGCACCAGCTTTTCCGCCACAACCATTCAACGAAATGGTAACAGCAGCGGCACCGATTAAGATAAAACTAATAATTCCCAATAATTTCACAGTTATGCCTCCTTAAAATTTGCGTGATATACAGCTGTTCGATTGTTACAACCATCTGTCAGCCAATTTCTGAACGCGATGATTCCATCCCATGTTGCGTTCCACTACTGCTCCGATTTTTCATCTTCCGGATCTTCTTCCTCTTCGGGCATCACGGGCGGAGGGAGCAGTTCTGGATATGTTTTGAGTTTGCCTTCAGCAGTAAGTATTTCCAACCATTTCAGGATACGGTCCCGCTTCAGCCCACGTTTTAGGGGATACTCAAGCCTTGGCTTGACCTCTTCAAAGGTCTGCTGGCGTTCTGGCTGATGCTCTTCCTTTCGGAAAATCATATAATAGATGTCCTCTTCGACGTCCTGCTCAAAAACTTCCTCAGTCATTTCGCCGACTTCCATTGCAAAAACCGCGTCAACAAACGCTTGTGCACGGACAGAAATATCTCGAGTAAAAAAGCCTGTGTCACCAGGATCACCCGGATTTGAACCGGGTCCCGTCAATACACCTTTTTCCGCAAGTTCTTTCACTGCATCAAAGATATCCTTACCGGCTTGAATCTCCTCGAGCGTTGTCTGTGCAAGCTCTTTATCGAATACCGTGATGCAGGTTGCTCGCACTTTTTCCTTATCCACATACGTATCTTTATTTTCTTCGTAATACTGCCGACGTGTTTCCTCGGTGATGCCAATTTTTTCGTCAACCTCAATTTCGGTCAAACGTTCAACCATCAACTGATGTTTATAGTCTTCCCTTTTTTTTAAGAACTCCTCTGTTTTATCGAACCCTGCTTCAGCAGCCGCGAGGATCATAAGCTTTTGGTTGATGAGGTCTTCCAGAAATATGAGTTTACCAGCTTTGGACTGGTAGCCTTTCTGTTTATGTGCCGGTAGTTCTGCAATTTCCGCATTAAGTGTCGCAAGCGAAATCTCGTGTGTGCCGTTCCATCCGTACCGAGCCACAATAATTTGGCTTTCATCCATTGGTCCAGCAACATCTTGCGATTGGACAATCTGCCAACTACTCAAACCGATCACCGCAGTCACGACGAAAATTATCAATATTTTTTTCATTGTGTATATCGTTCCTTTCTGATTTATAGTAAACCCAAGAAATAAAGGGACAATTTTTCAGATGTATGTTATCCTGTTGAAATTATGGCACATTCATCAGATTTACGCATACGCGTCCTTCAATTCATAGAAAATGGTGGCAGTAAAACAGAAGCGACAAAACGCTTCAGCGTCGGTCGGACTGCGATTTACCGATGGCTCAATGCCCCAGACCCACTGAAGTGTGGAAAACCGGGTCCCCGAAAACCCAGACTGCTTGACCCAACAGCCCTCGCTGAACATGTCAAGGTACACCCCGACCAAACCCATAAAGAACGCGCTAAACACTTTGGGGTTTCACCTGCCTGTGTTGCCTATGGTCTAAAAAGACTCGGTTACACGCGAAAAAAAAAACGATTGGATATAAGGAGCAATGTCCAGAAAAACGTAAAGCCTATCAGAAGCAACTCGCAACGGAAAAAGCATCAGGCAAAACGTTAGTTTACCTCGACGAGACCGGTTTTGCAGATGAAACCTTCAGAAGTTATGGCTATGCCCCCCGGGGACAATGTGTCCAGGGATTGATACCGAGCCAAAAAAACCGCACGATGACTTTGATAGTGGCGCAATTGAATAATAAGTTGATTGCCCCAAAGTTATTATCGGGCAGTTGTAATGCACAAAGTTTTAATACATGGCTTGATGAACAATTATGTCCACATTTAGACGCCAAGAGTGTCGTGATAATGGATAATGCACGGATTCACAAAACCGAGCAAACCCAAGCACTGATACAAGGCTGTGGCGCGTCGTTGTTATACTTGCCACCTTATTCGCCGGATTATAATCCTGTTGAACATCAGTTTGCAAATATAAAGCGGCTCCGTTCATACAATGCGGATAAGCCGATTGAGGATATTGTCAATATGTATCGTTAATTGTTAAATCCACTATAATTAAGTAGATTGCAAAGACACCGTCTTCGCAGTTAGTAGTGTATACATATTGTTAAAAGACACGTATGCAAATACGTATGCCTTACAAGCACCGTTATGTAATACCCATCACGTTTCACATTAATTTCCCCAAGATACGCTTGAGCTCAAACAAGAGTGCTTTTCCTTCCAATCCTCTCAAACGGATCATCATACGTGCGGGGGGCGTAATCGAGATTCGCCGATCCTGTTCAATCAATCGAATCAGCTTACGGGGATCAAGGCTTGTTTTGGCTTCATCAAATGTGATCTTGATGCTTTCCTCGCCTGCGACGATTCCATTAACCCCAAGCTGTTGACTGAGTTGTTTTAAGTCGGCAATTTCGAGGAGCATCTCAACCGGTTCGGGGATTTTTCCATACCGGTCGACCATCTCCTCTTCAAGTTCTTTGCGATCTACTACCGTTTCTAGGGCAGCGATCTTTTTGTAAAGTGCGACCTTCTGCCTGCTGTCCGGGACATATTCATCAGGCAGATAGGCTTCAATGGGAAGGTTAATCCGGGTTTCGACCGTTTCTTCTATTTCTTCACCCTTGAGTTTTTGTACCGCTTCCTCAAGGAGTTTGCAGTACATATCATAACCCACAGTGGTGATGTGACCGTGCTGCTCTGAACCGAGAATATTGCCGGTTCCCCGAATCTCAAGGTCACGGAGAGCAATCTTAAACCCGGAGCCGAGATCAGTGAATTCTTCAATGACGCACAGGCGTTTTTGAGCACCTTCCGTAATCGCCCATCCTTGTGGGTAGAACAGGTAGCCGTAAGCCTGATACTGATCGCGACCAACTCGTCCGCGTAATTGGTAAAGTTGGGCTAACCCAAACGCGTCTGCACGATTGATTAGAATCGTGTTGACGGTTGGAATATCCACGCCAGACTCAATGATCATGGTACAAACCAAAACGTCATATTTGTGGTTTATGAATTCCATCATCACTTTTTCGAGTTGACGCTCAGGCATTTGCCCGTGTGCCATACAGACTCTAGCGTGCGGTACGAGGTCTTGGATTGTGGCAGCAATGCTTGCGATACTCTGGACACGGTTGTGAACAAAAAAGATCTGTCCGCCCCGTTCCATCTCTCGCAAAATCGCATCTCGAACCACATCGGGATTATACTCCATGACATAAGTTTCAATTGGCAGGCGATTTTCCGGGGGCGTATTGATTACGCTGAAGTCGCGGATGCCGACGATGGACATATGAAGTGTACGCGGAATCGGTGTTGCTGTCAAGGTTAATACGTCAACCGTCTGCTTTATCTGTTTAATCTTCTCTTTGTGCTTTACTCCGAAACGATGTTCCTCGTCAACTACGAGCAAACCGAGTTCCCGGAACTTAATATTTTTTGATAGCAAGGCGTGGGTTCCGATAACGATATCAACTGTGCCATTTGCCAGCCCCTCCACAACCCTCTTTGCTTCTTTATCCGTTCGGAAGCGATTCAACATTTCGACCTGAACGGGAAAAGGGGCAAAACGCTGCTGGAATGTATTAAAGTGTTGCAGTGTGAGAATTGTGGTTGGGGCAAGAAGGGCGACCTGTTTTCCTGCCATCACGGATTTGAACGCCGCACGGAGTGCTATTTCGGTCTTTCCGTATCCGACATCTCCGCAGATCAGCCGGTCCATGGGCCGGAGGTGTTCCATATCCCGTTTGACCTCTTCGATTGCCTTCTGCTGGTCTGGGGTTTCTGCGTAAGGGAACAGTACCTCGAACTCTTTCTGCCAAGGAGTATCCGTTGGGAAGGCATAACCCTCTCTGGATTCACGAATAGCGTACAGTTCCAGTAATTCCTCCGCCATCTGCTCTATGGAGGCTTTTACTTTGGCTTTGACCCGTTCCCATGACGTTCCACCGAGTTTGTCCAGACGTATCCTTCCGTCCTCTTGTCCACCAATATACTTCTGCACGAGATCAATTTGATATGTCGGAACATACAGCCTCCCCGCGTCGGCATAGTCTAGCGCGAGGAAATCCTGTGATTTCCCATCAATGTCAAGGCGACGAATCCCTGCGTAGCGACCAATTCCGTGTGAGACATGCACCACATAATCCTTTTCCTTGAGGTCAATTAAACTGAGGATAGGAGTTCCTTCCTTAAAGGAAGTCTTGCGGTGCCTACGATGCTCACGTGCAAACAACTCGTCTTCAGACAGCGTGATGAATTTGAGGGTTTCGCTGATAAATCCCTCGCTGATGCTGCCAATGTTCACCGCCGTCTGGGTTGCAGGTAAATCCCGATCCGCCAAGATATCGTGTAGCCGATCTGCGCTCTTTGGGTTATCACAGAAGAAGTTAACGAAATAGCCCTCGTCAGTCCATCCCTTGATCTGATCCATAATCATCCGATAATTGCTACGTGGGAGCCCGAGCGGACGCATACCGAAAGCAATCTCTTCAACGGGTTCCTCTGTATTGAGTGTTGGCGGAGTCAGCGACGTGCGAACAAAGGGATACGTCTGCAAAGCAGAGATTACCCTTTCAAACGGCACAAACGTCTCATCGGGTGACACCATAAACTGATCAAACGCTAGTTTTCGTTCATACAGATCCTTCGTATTTTCGATAAGTTGAGTCGCCTCGCGCGCCATCCAAGCCGGCTCAATCATGAGAATGACAGTCTGTGGGGATAGATAATCCATGAGGGTACTGCTGTCTTTGTATAACATCGGAAGTAAGGCTTCTAGCCCCTCCGGATTTGTCTCTGTTTCGAGGCGATGCGTAATCTCGTTTACTGCATTTCGGTACTTGGGCGATTCGTTGTTTTGAATTAGTGTCTCGGCTCGGATTTTCCACAGATTGAGGGTTTCGGGGGACAGAATTATCTCTCGAACCGGACACAGCGTAATTGCTTCAGGCTCGTCATCAATTTCATCGGTAACAGAGCGTTGTGAAGCCGGATCAAACAGCCGAATAGCGTCGATTTCGTCGCCAAAAAACTCGATCCGGATGGGTGCGTCATTGGTCAATGGGTAAACGTCCAGAATGTCGCCACGACGGGCTAACTCGCCCTTGACTTCTACGAGATCTACGCGCTGATAACCGTTGCGCAGTAGTTGTTCAACCACTTTGTCGGGGGCAATCTCATCACCGATGCGGAGGGTCAAGAAGGCAGATTCTACAACCGATTGGGGCAGAATCTTATGCATCAATGCCTGGATCGATGTCACAACGAAGGTGCGGTCTCCCCCGATTGCATCGGGATTCAAAGCAACCTTCAACAGTTGATACAAACAGATTAGCCGTTCTGCAACAACATTTTTTGTTGGGGAAATACCATCATAAAGGAAATTTTGCCATTGCGGAAAGAGATGGGTTTCTTCAAAATGATAGGCGGGTAGATCTTGGATAATTTTCTCAGCTTCGTGCTGCGTGGGCACGACGACAAGAAAAGATTTGTCGGCAAAATCGGCTGCCAATTCACTGAGCAGATAAGCAGTAGACGCGCCATGCAGACCGCGCAGCCAAGGTTTGGGGAGATCTGTTTGCCGATTTAATGAGGTTGGGGCACACTCCGACCCTGAAAACTGAGCGGTCAGGGTTTCAACAAGCGATTGATAGGTGTTTGACTGCCTCAGAAGATCTATCACGTTCCTTCTCTAATCCAGAAAATCAACTTTCTCTAATACGCCGACTAGCTTGCCGCTACGCGGGGTCTTGGCTTCGATTCTAACGGGAATACGTCGCTCATCGTTCGTGAGCCACATCAGGTAGCCGTGTGAGGTGCGTAGCACCAATGTTTCCACACGCCCCAATGCCTTGGATTTTACCACTTCACGACGGAGGATTTCAAGGGTCACATGCTCACACTTATCCTTGACTATTACCGGAAATCCGTAGGTGTGACCGACCTGCAACTCCTTTGAACGCAGGAAGTAAAGCATTGACAGATCATCCTGTGTACCGATTGGGAGGTCCAAAGCCTTGTTAGCCAAGTTTTTGGTGTATTGTGCTGTTCCCTCGCCATGGTCAAAATCAATTTCAACGCGTGCTCGATATTTCTGATCCTCTAAATTTCTGACATATTTCAGTGGGTATAGCTGATCGGTTGTAACATAACTTTCTGTCTGGTCGTGGAAATGGTACAGTTTTCCAAGGAGGCTCCCGGTCTGTCTTTCCGATCTGAAACGATAGACCGGCCGATCTGCCAGCGTTGTTTTTTCAACAACCTTTGTAACTTGTGTTCCAGCAGGCAATCCTCTAATTTTGACGCTGTAAGTCAGTACCTCGCCAATCTGAATAGGATCCTGATCGAGATTCTTAGTGCCAAGCAACGAATAGGTTGCTGAAATAGCTAGAGAAAAAGTCAGAAAAATGAAGCAACTTACAAGCAGAATTTGGGCAAATCGCACGGTGTATGTCTCCTTATCCGATAAAACCTTCGGAAGGTGCATTTAAGGTCTGAGATGCGCGACGGGTGGGCAGTTCACAGCCAAAATCGCGAATTATGGGGTGGATTCCCTTCCGTGGGTTAGTACCGAACCGCTTTTAGCTCTAAAAGCGGCGGTTGATTGTTAAATAAGGCTCTCCATACACAGTTTGTTGCGCCTGCACTGGAAATCTTCGCTCATTATACTCGTCAACTGTTTTGGCTGCATCAAAAATATTCCAGACGTAGACACCAATTCCGCTTGCCAGAAAGAGCACTCCAAATTGGGCATGACCTCGTGCTTTGACACGCCCTTGATCCGCTGTCAGAAAACTACCGTCATGCGGGTCGTAAAATCCTGTGTTGAAGCGATCTGAAAGGTCATTGTAATTGACTGCACGATCCAGATTGAATCCCCCCGCTGCCATCAATCCAATTCCAGCGGCGAGGAAGGCTAACCCCTTCACAGGACGACCGGAGTAGGTTTGTCCTAAGCCGGGCAACGTCGCCGATAGAAGTGCCGCTGTTCGAGCGGTTTTTTGAGGATAATACTTTGGCGCGTGTGGTCGGAAGAGGGGATAATTTGGCGAATCCGCTTGGCGATTCGGGTCGCGGGGGAGGACACTTCCTGTCAAACTCGGAGAAGCTGATGAATCTTCGATATTCGTGTGCGTTTGTGTCCTTGCTGGAACCGTAGGCATTTCATCGGCAGTTGATTCTGCTGCCACAATATTCCAACCTGTCGTAAAGCTTACAAGGACAATAAGCACAAAAAGGTGTTTTTTCATTTTTGTTGAGATCCTCCATCTATTTAGCTGGTTGGTTTCATGGACGGCGGGGTGCAAGCTGTACGTTACCCGTATCAATCTGGTATGCCCAATCAAAAGTGATTGACGTATCGGAAACAACAATGACGTGAATTTTAGCGAAGTTTCCGTCGGGAGTCAATAGCACGTACACATGCCCCTCAATAAGTTCAACAAATTCAGTTGTGAAGCCTCGCACGGGCGAAACATCTACCTCATCAAAGTATTCATGGTAGCCCATGTCTTGCATTTCTGTGAAGTTATCCGAATAGAGGTACGGAACGTTGACCTCTGTATCAACCCCAAAATAGACATCGGTAACAGGTAAATCCCAAGCGATGGCACCCCTTGCCGGCTGCGAGAAGTCAAATCCGCTTCGGACAGGAATCAGGTTAAAGTCATTCAGAATAATATTGTTTCCCGATGGACGTGGTGTGTCAAAGACCTGTTCCGGGCTTAATTCGCTTTCATTACCATCGTAGTCAACCGCAGAGACAGCATAAGAGTAGGGGCGTCCATTGATGACCTCCTCATCCACAAAGCTAAATCTATCCACATCGGAAGAGGATTCTGATGAAACCTCGGCAAGCAGATCAAATTCTTCGTTGCCATCTTCATCACGCCAGATGAGATATCCGTCGAGATCGGCTTCACCATTCGGGAACCATTCAACTATCACTTGACCGTCACCGGTGATACTCCTGACACCCCGTGGTGTTGCCGGTGGTTCGGTGTCCGCCTGAACAGGACTCTCGTCTTCAGAACCACAACCTAAAATCAAGCAAAACAGTGTTATTACTAAAAGAAATGCGATGATAAATCGGTGTGTTTGCATAAACATGACTTTTCTCCTTCTAATTATCAGTCGTTGTCAAAGCTGCTCAATTCAACGAGGGCGTTTTTAGAGCACTGATACTGATTATGAGGTTTTCTGAAATCAAAAACCGTTACATCAAGATTCCATGGCAAACTCTGTGCCAACTTTAGAAGGAGGAAAGCAGTCAATAGTCGAAAACGCAAAGCATACCTACAAAATAACCGTGATATTGTAACATTTCACTATCATCCGGGTTTTAATTCACCTTTGAACATCTAGAGAATTCAAAAACTTCAGACACTGTTACTCCGGTTCAGTTGAGTTGTTTTTGATACCCGATTGTTGTAATTCTGCAACAACGGAATCCGGTTTCTCTCGTATTTCAAAACGAAACCGCAAAATAATATCACAAATAGCTGTGTTCTTCAAGGATGAATTTCGTTCTATTTCGAGTAGGACACGATGCAATAGCAGCTGCAGTTCACATAAATCGAATTCTGTATTTGGTCTTGACAAACGTTACCTCCAAAGGTATTATGTGCATGCAAATCAGCAACTCCATAAAACCATTCCCTACACAAAGATGGAGCGTACAGACATGGCGACTTCAGCGGCAATAACCTGTCAAAGTTGCAGCGCAGAGATTTCTAAGAAAGCATTTTTAGATGCACATAGGGTCTGTCCAGAATGCGGCTATCACCACCCTATAACGGCCTATGAGCGGCTCGAACTTCTGGTTGATAGGGACAGTTTTGATGAACATGACGCCGGTCTGTATTCAACTAACCCTTTAGATTTCCCAGACTACGAAGAGCAGCTTGCACGGGATCACGCAAAAACGGGACTCAAGTCGGAGATTCTTACCGGCGAAGCGAAAATTGGTGGACAGCTTGTTGCAATTACAATCAGTGATTTTGGGGTTAGAGGTGGTACGATGGGAGCGGTTGTGGGAGAAAAGGTTACTCGTAATATTGAATACGCTACACAGAACAGATTGCCTTTAATCATCGTCTCGCGGAGCGGCGGGATGCGAATGCAAGAAGGTACGCTATCGCTGATGCAGATGGCGAAAACTTCAGCGGTTTGTGTGAAACACGCAGAAGCGGGACTCCCCTATATCTCTGTGATGGCGGACCCAACCTTTGGCGGATCTACCGCGAGTTATGCATCGTTGGCGCATATCATTCTCGCGGAACCTGGTGCCCGGATTGGCTTCGCCGGCCCCCTCGCTACTGCAAGCATCAAACAGCAACTCCCCGACAATTTCCAAAAGGCAGAATTTTTGTTGGAACATGGGATGATCGACCGGATTGTTCAACGGAGCGAGATGCGTTCCCTGTTGATTGATCTGCTGGATTTTTGCGTGGATCTACCGCATTGACCATTATGAGCGTGGAGTGTTTACTAGGGAATGAGAAAATTCCCCAAATTCCACGTGAAATTGAGAATAATGCGTAATACGTGAAACGTGATGCGTGAGAAGAAACGGAAGACAGTATATTGTTGGGCTTCACTGTTGTTCAACCCAATCTACGGTTCTTTTTTATCCGGAAATCTTAGGAAAAGGCAGGGCGACCTCGCCCCTCGATAAATCGGGATGCAAACACCTACCATTGAGTACTTATTGGCGAATTATGAACACACCTCACATAAATGTCAACAGAACCTAATTCAATACTAAAGAGATATAATATGACAACTCACAATGCAGAGCAGATTAAAACAGCCGTTCGTGAACATTACGCAGGGTTGGTAAAAAGTGGTGATTCTTGTTGTTCATCCTCTAGCTGCTGCGACACAGAAATCAATATTGAAGCCGCCCTCGAAGGAAAGGAATATACAGACACTCAGCTTTCTAGTATCCCTACCGATGCCGTTGAAAATTCCTTCGGTTGTGGGAATCCACTGATGTACGCTGAGATTTGTGAGGGCGATGTCGTGCTTGACCTTGGGTCAGGAGCGGGCATTGATGTGCTGCTTGCGGCGCAACGCGTTGGCGAAAGCGGGAGAGCGATTGGAATCGACATGACGCCGGAGATGATCGAAAAAGCGCGAAAGAATGCAGCAGAAGTGGGTGCAAAAAATGTAGAGTTCCGTTTAGGCGAAATTGAGTCAATACCGGTTGAGGATGGAAGCGTTGATTGGATCATCTCTAACTGCGTGATTAATCTTGCGCCGGACAAAGATTCGGTTTTTCGGGAAGCGTATCGTGTCCTCAAGCCGGGCGGGAAGTTATTGGTGTCGGACATCGTTGCGAACCACCTGCCCAAGTGGTTGAGATCGACGATTAGCAATTGGGCGAATTGTATTTCTGGGGCACTGCCTGAAGACCAATATTTGGACGCAATCCGTCGGGCAGGATTGGACGAAATTCAGGTGTTTAGCAAATCCCCTTACGCCAAGATTGGAAAGGCAGAGGTTGCGAGTATTAAGGTAGGGGCACTTAAACCAAAAACGTGAATTATATATCTGTAGCCCTGATGGTAGGATATTTGTATTATTATCTCCAGCGTTGGGTATCATTTTTGGACGTGAATGACCGCTAGGACGTGCAGGTGCGCCAATAGACAGTGCCGACAGAAAGGTAGAAAAATGTCAGAGTCCCAAAAGACGCGGATTAGTATTGAGGAACGTTTTCTCTTTGACCTCAACGGCTTTCTGATCCTCCGAAATGTTCTTTCTTCTGAGGAATGTGGGGAGTACTTGGAAGCTTTGAGCACCCTTGAAAGTCAGACCTACGAGGACAAATGGATGGAATCTGTTGGGCCCGGTCGCCCCACCCGCGAAACTAGACGGATTCATCAAGTTCGGCTCAATGGTCTGCCTCGACTGCACAGCATCTTCGATGGACTTATTGACCATCCGCGCATCCTGTCGTATCTATATGAATTCGTGGGGGAACCGCAGCTCATCAACACTTGGTCCATCTCCAAATTTTGCGGTGCGGAACAGGGTGGCTGGCATCGTGGTGTTCCTACGACAGACTATTCGTACAGCAACGGTCTTATCCGAAGCCGCATGTTCAACGTTGTTTTCTTTCTCACAGATAATGGCGCAGAGGACGGATGCCTCGTCGCGCTGCCCGGTTCTCACAAAAGCAACTTCGACCTGACTTGGCGGGACTACAAAGGTTTGGAAATGCCCGGTGCTACCGCAGTCACTGGGAAGGTGGGCGATGTCCTGATGTTCTCCGAAACCGTCATCCACGATGGTTTGCCTAAAACCACACAGCCCGTTCGATCGAACCTTTACTACAACTACGTCCACGCACATTACAATGTGATGACCCGCGAGCGCGGAAATTGTCATCACTTCTATTTTCCGCCGGAGATTCGGGAACGGCTCACACCGACGCAGCGCGAACTTACCGCTTGGATGGAACTCGCTTGATGGGACTATTAATACGCCCGTGAGATATGAGACTTCTCACGTCGTACGCGCCACGCTTTCGATCAGGGTAAGTGGCTGTGGGAAGTCAGGCATTTCCATAATCCCCATCGCGTCCTCAACATATTCCTCACGCTTCATCCCATTCAGGACAACGGACACCCCCGCCGATGAAGCCACGAAGTTCAACGCTCGCTGGGAGAGGCTTAACGCTCCCTGATCGTCGGAGAGATGTAGGTTCAAAGCCTGAGAGACCGGTTCAACCTTTTCCGCATCCACACGGTTAAAGATTTCCGTTATGGCTACGAATAGCGAGTTGAGTGCCTCCACATATTGAGCGAGCAAGCCTTCCCACTCCGCTTGGTGTTGATCCATACAGGTGATTCCGGTCTGCCGCAGATAGGCATTAATCTGTGGGATCAGGTGCTGCTGTAAAATTTGTTCCCAGTGACTGCGATCTTGGATGCGCGACATAAATCCACCGAGTTGTTGCGCGACATCGTAAAAGAGATGGACATTCGCCTGATTTTGTACCGAATCGAAAATCCCCCAACTTTTCAATGTCTCCGCTAGCCTTGTTTCGATTTGGTCTAGCGTGCCTTCTGCTATTGACATAATGCTAGGATAATCGGCGTTTGGACGGTGCTCGTATTGTGCCAAGCGGGTCATCTGATTGTTCTTGAAAGCGTTCAGGGGTCGATTCACGAGAACGCCGAGTCCAAGCGACTCTGCCGCCTCAAGGACAGCGACGCGTGTCCCATCAATTTCGTTGTTTGCTTCGGTCAATGCTTCGGATTCAAGTAGGTTGTATGGAAGTTGGATGACCTTGAAGTGGCTCACTGCATGGTCTCCATACACCGTCTCTGCTGCCTTGGTGGCGGCTTCATAAACGCGATTAAGGGAAACATGCTCGAAGTCGGTTTGGTGGGAAGGGAAGGTATTCGACGAAAGACCGTAGTAGCGAATTTTTCCCTCAGCCACGAACTGTTCCATCTGCACAAAAGCGCGGTAGACGCGGTCATAGAAGGCATCTTGAATTGTGTCCCAGTTAGATTGGGCAGCTTGGTTTTTGGCATGGGATAGGAAGTATTCAGGGTTGTGGAGCAGGTAAACATCGATAGTTTCCGACCCCAGTCGGTCTGTGCTACGCGTCCACTGGTCGATCAGAAAATCAGGGTGGATGCAGTGCCAGCAGCCTTCCATGTATTTGACCACATCCTCCCACGGATTGCCTGACTCCTCTCGTTGTTGTGCTTGTTCAAGGTTTTGACCCTGCATATAGCCAACTTTGGAGACAAGGATGATTTCTTCCCGTTTAATTTTATTGGCGGAAATCATCTTTTGCAGGACAACCCCGATCAGGGTTTCGCTGCCGCCGTCGGTGTAATTGCTGGACGTATCAATCAGGTTACACCCCGCTTCAATTGCGGTTTCGAGCGTTTCAGCGTGTTCCTCGTTTTGGTCATGCACGCGGTAAGTACCGTAGCCGATTTTGGAGGTAATCAGATCTGTGCCGATGAGCCGGCGATATGCATTCGCCTCGAAGGAGGAGTGGTGTGCGTTCATCCGATCGGCGAAGGCTTGCGTCGCTTGTAGAGTTGCATGTCCGGTAATCTTGGAATTCATAGAATTTCCTTGTTTTTGGAAAAGTTGTTGTAAGTCGTAAAGCGGCTCAAATCATCCGCTCCAAGCAACTTTGGGATTAGTTTTACGTTTCACGCATAGGATTCCGCATGATTTTACGCGCAAAATATGTAATGCCGAATAGTTGCACAATTATTGAGAACGGCGCAGTTGCCATTCAAGGCTCAAAGATTGTTGATGTCGGACTTTATCCGACGGTTCGGAACAGCGACATCTCCCCGATACGCGACCTCGGTGAAGCGGTGCTTATGCCCGGCTTGGTGAATGCACACACCCATCTTGATCTAACAAGCATCGCCGATTCAATCCAGCGGGTCCCCAAATTTACCGATTGGATATTCCAAATTGTTGGAAAGCGAACCCCGGAAACAGTAGGACCATCTGTTCGTGAAGGAGTGCAGCAAAGTTTGGCCGGCGGTGTGACAACAGTGGGAGATATCGATGGAACCGGGGAATCTGTGCAGGTTCTGAGAGATACTCCGATTCGGAAGGTGGTTTTCTTTGAGGCACTCGGTTTTTCCGGCGAACGCGCTGCCATGGGAGCTGCTCGACTTGCGACATATTTGGATTCTCCTTCTGTTTCCGATTCGTTGTTGACACCTGCATTGTCACCACATGCTCCCTATTCCACATCGGCTGATATTTATCGTGAATGTGTTGCATCTGGCTTATCAGTTTGCACCCATGTAGCGGAGACCGAGGAAGAGCTTGAGTTTCTCTCTAGCGGTACAGGTGCGTTCGTAGACTATCTGGAAGCATTTGGTATTTCGACAGCTGGGTGGATCCCCCCGGAACTAACACCTGTGCAATATATGGGAACGTTGGGAATCTTGCGGAGGAATTCGGTCTTAGTCCACTGCAACTACCTGACTGACGCAGATGTGGCAACTCTCGCTGAGAGTGGTGCTTCTGTGGTGTTCTGCCCGCGGAGCCACCATTACTTTTATCATACCGACCACCCCGTTATGCGATTGATTGAAAAGGGAATCAATGTCGCTATCGGGACCGATAGTTTGGCGAGCAATTGGTCGTTGAGTCTACTTGATGAATTGAAGTTCCTTGCACGTACCCAACCGTGTGTCCGCCCTGAAACGTTATTCGATATAGTAACCTGTAACGGTACAAAGGCACTTGGTTTGGCACAGGTCGGGCGGTTGGAGAAAGGTTGGCAGGCGGATATCATCGCTGTGAAAATTCCAAACGATGGTCGTCCCCCTATTGAACAGATTCTTGATAGCTCTTCTGAGAACTTATTGACAGTTGTTGGCGGAAAGGTCTGTTACGCCTCAAGCCCCTAGGAGCAGCAGTGTATAAACCTTCCTGCTGACTCATACACAAATTACAAAAAATGGAGGAAATTGATGATAGTAAATTGGATGTTTTTCAGAAACAACTGAACTTCTTGTCGGAAAGCGCGAGAGTTTCTTGACGCAAATAACATTCAGGTAGATAGTCGAATGGATGCCCGCAAGGAGAAGTTGGATTCAACCGAGGTTTGGGACCGTATCAAAACCGCTCGATCCATTCACGTTGCTAAGGGCAAAAAAGTTGATGTTTTTGACCCAAATGTCGATACGCAAGATGTCATCCTTAAAGCGATTATGGGACGAAGCGGCAATCTACGTGCACCCACGGTACAGATCTGTGATACGTTTTTCGTCGGGTTCAATGCGCCGTTATACGATGCGATTCCAACGAGGTGAATGCTGCGTACCCCTGACCCACGAGGAAGTGGATTTCAACGAGATTAAGTGTGCAAGAAACAATTGTATCATCCGCTTTACTTGAATACCAGAAATTTTATGATAAAAAATCCCCGCCACATCGTCTTACGTTCTTGAATCTTAAAACGATGGATATCCACTATGAAGATTGAATATTCCAATGAAATTGACCTTGTCCGACAGACGCTCAATGGCGATACGTCGGCATTTGATCGGTTGGTCAAGATACACCGAACAACAATCTATGCGCTGGTCCTTTCGTATATCAAAAATCCGGCAGATGCCGAAGACCTCGCACAACAGATATTTATTCGGGCATACGAGCGGCTGGCAACCTTGCGGGAGTTGGATCGCTTTCTACCGTGGCTTCTACAGATTGCGCACAACACCTGCAAGGATTGGCTCCGGCGGCGAAGCGGTTCGACGACTCGCTTCGAGACGGCTAACGACATAGATTGTGCCGAAGTCGCTCCATCCCCTGAAGATATTGCGCTGAAGGTTGAAATCGAAGCCGTTGTTCGACAGGCAATCAGCACCCTGCGGGAAACTGACCGCCGGCTGATAGAAGCCCGTTACATCGAAGGGGCAAATTACGATCAGCTGCAGGTTGAGTCCGGTTTATCGTATGCAGCGGTTGCGAACCGCCTCAAGCGTGCAAAGCGGGAGATTCGCTGCCGAATCGAAAAACTGTTGGGCTGTGTGGCGATATTGCCGGGTCGAACATTTATTTTGGGAGGTATAGAAGCCGTGAAATTATCAGTGAAAGCGAAACTCGCAATGGTCGGGGTTGCAGCAGTTATCGGTATCGGTGGGGGCGGTGTGGTGTACCACCACGTATTTGAATCAAAGCCTGTTGCAGTCAACGAACAAGCAATTTCGGTAGCGAATGCTGTTACAGGGGATTCATCAACGAAGGTTGTACATCAGGCAGGTGCAACGTCGGGCAATAATTACCCAATGAATGGGGCATCTACCCCTACGAAAGGTGAAGCGAATCGCTTTGAGATGTCAACAGATGACCGTGGTGTGAAGCCTGCAAAGACTGTTGAGATTAAAGATATACGGGAGGTTCTGCGTGAATTACTGGAAAGGCGACTGTCGGAAGAAATGCTTGAGAAACTGCCGGTAGAAGAGGTTGTCCAAGCGATAATAGAAATACTGGAAAACAGGGGTGACGGTGGTAGCGATACAATTACCCAGGTGTTTGAAAGCGAGCATGGGCTCGAAGAAAGATTTTTTGCCATAACGACGGTGCCAAATCCACTAACAGAGGAGGAGTTAAAGCAGAAAGTCGCAAGTGGAGAATTTACCGCCATCCAAATCCAAGTCAAAACTGAGGACGAGGGCACGCCCAGAGAAATGACTTGGTATACGTCAGAGGAGTTGACAGAACTATCAGAGGGGTTGACAGAGAGGTTGCAGGAAATAGCAAATAAAAAATTTACACATATCCCCACCGGGGGACCCACGCCATCGAGGTCAACGGAATCGCAGCCAAGTTCTACTCGTTCTGTATTAACCCCGTCCGCTCCGCCGGTTGAGTCTGTGAATACTCCTTCTGAAATATCTACCCAGTTTTCAGATGAAGATTGGGCAGAAGTTGAGAAACTGTTGAGCGAATTTTCAGATGAAGATTGGGCAGCACTGGAGAGACTACTGAGAGACTCCGTTGTAGAGGAAACGCTGCAACGAGATGGGCAAGCACCGCTCAATGTTCAACCGCAGCGGCGGATTGAAGAAACTATTGAGGAGCCGCCTGTTGATCCATTCGTGCGCCAAGAGATACAGCACCGACAGCGTCTCCCCCTCGAAAACGATACCCACGCGCTGCCCCCGAAGACAGATAGGAACATGGGGCGATAGTCGAGTGGCGTCGCCTTGCGATGGTAGGGGCGGGGTTCCCTCCCCAAAGGATTGGGAGATCCAACCTCTACTGATGTCAGCAAGCAGATGTTCACTAGGATTTAATCTTAAGACTCATGCAAAAAGAAAGTGCAAAGCACGAAGAGAAACCGAGTTTTCAAGAAAAAACTCGGTTTCTGTTGCACGATTTCTTAACATGAGCAAATCTTAAATATATTGACTTGCAGCGGAGCAAGAAGGTGATACCTCATGAAGCATACAATGGTTATGTTGATACTTATGTTGTTGGTATCATCAGTAGGGGCAGAGATATTTCGCGATAATTTTAACGATGGTGACTTAAAGGGATGGACGTTTGTGCAAGGTGCTGAAGATGGTAGTATTCAAAATGGTGAATTGGTTCTCAGTTCTCCTAAAGCGGAGGCGAAAGCGGAGGTTATGATTGCTGTTGATGGTATAGTCGCAAGTGACTACGAAGTGTCGGTGTCTATAAAAATCAGCAGGCTAGCTAGGGATATTCTAGTTAAAGGTATTAATGGTGGTGCAGCCATTGGGCTGCGCGCTCATACGGATCCGCTCCTTGAACCGATTATTGAAGATGCTCGTGCACGGGAGAAAAAGGGACTCTCAAGGTATCTGTACGAGCGATCTTACCAGTTCTTCCTAGGTAATCAAGATATAAATATTGATGATATAAGAAGAGGTCTTGCAGCGACCATTCAGCATATGGAGGTGGAATTTAAAGGGAACGAAGTAGTTATCAACGTGTTCGCTGAGGACGAGCCGCGCGCATTTCGGATATTTGATTTCAGACTGCACAAGTGGTATCGCTTGAAGATTATTGCCAAGGGGAATCAGTTTCAATGCTTTATTGATGACACAGAAATGCTAGATTTCTCTGACGACACCTATACGAAAGGGAAAATTTATCTGTCGTCAGGATTGGGGAACCGTGTCCACTTCGACGACTTTGAGGTTCAATATGAGGCTCTTTCAGTGCAGCCCCGGAGGAAACTTACCACTACTTGGGGAGAGATAAAGGGGGACTTCCATTGAAGTTCGGTCACGCATGAGTGCTAAACCATAATCAGTCAACGTGGGCTGTTGTGTCATGGAGGGTCTCCTTTTTGTTGGGTTAACAATAGGAAACCCTTTTTGACTGATTATGTCAACTATATTTATGCACACCCCTCATTTAAATATTCGACTTTGACTGGCATCCATCGACGTTGAGACACGCACCGGTGACGAGACTTGCGCGTTCAGAGGCGAGGAACACCACCACGTCCGCTACCTCTTCAGGCTTTCCAAACCGACCCAACGGCATATCACTTTCAACGAATGCAGCGATTCCTTCCGGGTCTGTCTGCTGCCGCCGCTCCCAGCCGCCGCCGGGGAATAGAATCGAACCGGGGGCAACGCTGTTGACGCGGATGTTGTCCTTAGCAAGCTCACCCGCGAGGGACTTTGACATACTAATCTCCGCCGCCTTCGCTGCATTATAGGTGATATGTCCACCACCCTCCCGCCCGTAAATTGACGAGATAGTGATGATGACGCCGTCTCCTTGCGCCTGCATTGTCGGGATAACACCTCGACTCATGCGGGCGGCGGAAACGAGGTTCAGGTCGATGATTTCGTGCCACTCGTCATCGGAGATCTCAGAGGTCGGCGTCCACTTGCTCCCGCCGACGTTGTTAATCAGCACATCGATCCGCCCATATTGGTCTAATGTTGCACCCACAAATGCATCGGCGTCCTCGCCCTTTGTGACATCGGCAAGTTGGACAAAGACCTCCGCTCCAAGTGCCTTGACTTCGTTGGCAGCCGCTTCGAGCGTTTCCGGGGTTCTACCGCAGATGCTCAACTTCGCGCCTTCCGCTGCAAAACCGAGTGTGATTGCTTTCCCGATGCCTCGACTGGCACCGGTGACGATGACTACTTTATCTTTGAGTTTCAGATCCAATTCGTTTTCTCCTATCCGGATATGAGCGAAACCAACTTAGGAATTACGGTCTGAATGACCGTCAATGTTCCAAAGATGGAGTAGAATCCCGCACACGCAATGAGTCCAAGCTGCCGCCAAATAGAGGGTTGAATCTCTTTCGGTAGGAACTTTCGATTGACGTAAAGGGTGTGCAATGAGGTAATCACTAGCAAGTACCCGCCGATTGTTGCGGAAACCAAGATCATAAAAAACGGCTTTGCCAGATAGAGCGCGATTATGCCCCAAAGGATATAAATGACAAGGATTGGGTAATAGATCCATTTCGCGTTGTGTTCTTCCATTTTCCGCGCACTGGAAAATCCGGTCCAAATGATGTCTGTGTAGCGACGTGGGACTCCGTCCACCCCGCCCAACTGGGTTGAAAAGAGTACCCAAAATCCACACAGCAGCGTGAGATACCAGAAGATTCGTCCGCCTTTTTCGGCAAGCCCTTCTGCCTGAAATGCTGCTGCCGACCATTGATCAATCTCTTGTCCCACAGGAACGAATTCAATTGTCAACATGGCGGGCAGTGCCAGACCAAAGAAACAGCCGATGACCCAGATGTAATACTGCTCGAAGCGGTTATATTTCCACCATTCTCGGAAACGTTCCAAATTTTCAGGGGTTATCCGAAAGACTTTGCCGATATGCGTCAGTGTTACCTGCTGTCCACCAATCAGAGAGGGGATTGCGCCGACGAGGCTGCTCATACCCCATCCTTTGTCACGGACGTAGTTGCTGATACCGACATTGCCCAATCCACCGCTTCCCACATAGGCAGCAAACGCACCGAGTAATAGCCAATCAACATCGCCTCTGTCTGCTGACGGCAACGCACCAAAGCTAAAGAATCCTTTGATTACCGTCCACCAGACTTTGGGGGGCACCATAAATAGGTCAATCAAGAGCAGGTAGCCGATAATCCAGATGACCATGACCAATTGGACTTTTTCAAGGGCATTGTATATTTTCTTTCCAAACAGGACGATTCCCAGACATAAGAAGAAAGCCAGATACGCAAAGAGTCGCACTGTGCCTTGGTCGGCTTCCCCCGGCATATATCCCAACCATGCCGCTGCAATAGCTGTGGCAGCGGTTGCCGCCCAGCCGGGCCAGATTCCGAAGAAGTCTATACCCGAATAAAAAAACGCCCAGAACCGCGAGCCCGGTTTGCAACGCATATAACCGCTGAACATCGGTTCGCCGGTGTAAATTGTGTAGCGAATCGCTTCTGTGTTGATGAAGGATTGGAGCAGGATAGCAACTGTCGCGATCCAAAGGAGTCGTCCGCCGTACTGTGCGGTAATTGCAGGACCGAGTAACCATTCGCCGCTTCCAATGGATCCGCCCAATGCAATAATCCCCGGTCCCAAAACAGTCCGAAACGCACGGCTGAAGCGATAGGGTGGCGGAGCGGGCAGATCTGCGACTTCCCAATCGGGCAGACAACCTCCATCAACTTTCTCCTCTGAAGAATCACCGATATTTGTGTTGGATTGTTCCATTTTCACTCCTATTTTGATTTTAGCAGCTAGAATTCTATCTCGGCTTTTGGACAACTGACCGGATAAGAATTTGACCTATTTTAGCAAAAATCAATACCGATGTCACGTGGAAAATTGGCGGCTTAGAGATATGCAGATATGCAGATGAACAGGCGAAAGTAAGGACTGGCAGCACCCCTCTATCCAACCGAGGTATTATTCGTTCCAAGGAGGTGTTTCGGGCAGTTGAATCTCCAAGATTTCAAGGATGCGGCGGATCGGAATGCCATGCCTGATGTTGCCATCACGACCGACAACCGTGTGTGCCTTGAGCAGCGAGTTCATGATTGATTCTTCGGTCGCTTCAATTACAGCGCGAAAGAGAAGGCTTAACGCGCCCTCGTCATGAAACGTTGGGAGTGAACCTTCAGGTGGAGAAGCCCCGATACGATTTGCTGTAGAGAAGGCGATGACGAAATCACCGCTACCGTGCGATGCGATTGCTCCGGTTCGTGCGAGCCCAAATGTCGCCCGTCTGGCAACGCGGGTGAGTTGTCGGTGGGAAACCGGCGCGTCCGTTGCAACGATGATCATGATCGATCCCGGTCTTTCTTCTGAGATATCCTCTGGTGTTAGATGTTCCCCAACCGGAAAACCGTCTATCCTCAAATCGGACGCTGCTCCGGTATTGGTCAGGACCAAAACCCCGGTCGTATACGTAGCTTTTTCCACTTGAACTACACGCGAAGCGGTTCCAATTCCAGCCTTCCAGCCAAAACCGGTCATACCGACGCCTGCACCAACAACGCCTTCTTCGACATTCGTGTGAGACGCAGTTTCCAACGCTTCAAAGACATGCTCCCGTTGGACATGACGCCCTAGAATATCGTTGAGAAAACTGTCGTTGCATTCACCGACGATTGGATTAAACGAATAGACCCCCGGATTCTGCGCTGAGACATAATCCACAAGCGCGTCAGCAGCAGTCCAGACGTTAAGTGTGCCTGTTAGGAGAATCGGGGTCTCAATATTTCCGAGTTCAAGCAGCTGTGGCAAACCAATTGATTTGCCAAAGGCATTGATGATATGCGCCGTTGCGGTCACTTTTTCATGAAAAATATTGCCATCGTGCGGCAAGATGGCTGTCACGCCTGTGCGGATTGGACCGTTGCCAGGGGAGAGAGATCCTTCACCCGATATACGCGTGACATGCCCCACTTTTACGCCGGGGACATCGGTCATTCCATTGAGTTCACCGGTCGGTAGAACCCCAATTTGGACGCCAATTTCACGGGCACGAGGTCGGTTTGGTTTAATAGGTGCTTGCATTGGAAGGTCCGCCTTCTGAGGTTAGATATAAAACGATAAGAACGTGAAACGTGATGTCCCGTTCCGAGGATCCCGATCTATCGGGACGTGAAAACTATTGGTTCATTAGTTCATTGGTGCCTGACCTACGGGGGTTTATAGAAAAAGATGGTGCAAAATGCGGTTGCTGTTGCACGATTTCTTAACATGAGCCAATTTGATATACATTATATCAGAACGCACCAAAACATCAAGTGCATTTGCAGATTTCTACTTGACACTAAGACTGTATGCGTAATAGAATAGGGTGCTAATCAAATGGAAATGTTTTGACTGTTCCATGGAGATATTCAAAATCGATTAAGGAGTCCAAACATGGCGAAACGATACAGTGCTTGCCTCATCGGCTGTGGTCGGATGGGGGCGACAATTGATGACGAAGTTCGAGACCATCCCCAAAGTTTTCGATGGATTCCGTACTCGCACGCCGCCGGGCATACCGCTTCAGTACACACGGATCTAGTGGCTGTCTCGGATGTCCTCCCGGAGAAGGTGGCAGAGATCCAAAAGCGGTACAACGTCCCTGAAGGCTACACCGACTATCGTGAGATGATTCGGAAAGAAAAGCCGGATATTGTGAGCATCGCCACCCGTCCGGCGACGCACGCCGAAATCACGATTTTTGCGGCGGAAAATGGGGTCAAAGGTATCTACTGCGAAAAGCCGCTCTGCTGCTCAATGGAAGAGGCAGACGCAATGCTGGAAGCGTGCGAAAGGCACGGTGTCAAATTTAATTACGGTACGCAACGTCGCTACATGCCGCTCTTTCAGCAAATGCGGGAACTGATAGATCAGGGTGAGTTGGGTGAGGTTCAAGCTGTGATTGGGCATGTCGGCGTCGGTGCAGCACAGTGGGGACACACACATACCTCTGACATGCTGCTCTATTTGGCGAGCGATTCTGAAATCGAGTATGTGCAGGGCGATGTGAATGTAGATTTAGCGGACTTTGTCGGGAATCGTGTGGACGACGATCCGGGGATTCCGATGGGATATGTAACGTTCAAGAACGGTGTTCGCGGCTATCTGCTAGCGAGTAGTGGCTTTGAGTTTGAGGTCAGTGGTTCAAAGGGCAAGTTCCGCACCTTCAATGACAGCGTGGCGTGTCAATGGCGTAAGATTCAGGAGGAATGGAATATCCTTGAGGAGGTGCCGTTTCCTGAACCGCAGCGTAAGAGCGGAACTGTGGGAGCAATTGATGATATCGCTGCTGCGATTGAGGAAGGACGCGAAACGGTGGGCAATATTCAAATTGCTTGCCGTAGTCAGGAGATGATTCTCGGCTTCGTCGAATCGCAGCGGCATGGCGGTGCAAAGGTATCGCTGCCGTTAGTGGATCGAGGACTTTACGTTGGGCGGCAAAATTGGTAGAAAGGGGACTTAAATGAAAATTACACAGATCGATGTTTGGACAGTTGTCGTTCCAGTATTCCCCGAATCGGTGCATAGCGAGGAGTATGGTGGCTATCCCGATTGGGCAAGGGTGCCCAAGCAGATTATTCGGATGCATACCGATGAAGGTATCACCGGAATTGGTGAAACAGGGAGGGGTCAATCGACAGAAGTGGTGGCTCAAGCGGCTGAACAGTTGAAGGGCAGGGACGTGATGAAGATGTGTTTGCAGAACGTCTTTCGTACGGACCCGCTCAAGCCGAACCCCGAATCGCCAGAAGATTGGGAAATCGACATCGGTCCCTATCCCACCGGATACGAGGCGTTTGAAATGGCAGTCTTCGATCTCGTCGGTAAACGGCTGGATGTACCTGTTCACGCGCTTCTGGGCGGTGCCTGTCGGGACAAGGTGCGGGCGGATTTTTGGATTGGGCACCAGACGCCGGAACATACGGGACGCAGTACAAAAATTGCCATTGAGCGAGGGTTCACTGGACTCAAAACGAAATGCCGAATCCAAGAGCCGATGGCGGAACGGATACGAGCGGTTTGGGAAGTTGGTGGGTCGGAGTTCAAAATGACTGTTGATCCGAATGAACGTTTTTATACCGTTGAGCAAACCCTTGAGCTTGCCGATCAGATAAAGGAACTTGAAAACGTCGAGGTGTTTGAAGATCCCATCCCGAAAAAAGGCTTGCGGGACGATGTGCTAGCCCAGTATCGATACATGCGGGGACAGTTGCCGTTTCCGTTGGCACTTCACCTCGGCGGTGCGTCGGATGTGATTAAAGCGATTCGCGCTGATGCGGTGGATTATCTCAACCTCGGTGGTTCGATGGTCAATTTTGTCAAGACAGCTGCGATTGCACAGGCAGCGGGCATCCCTGTATGGCACGGATCAGGAAACGACCTTGGTATTATGGAGCGGTCTTACCTTCACGCCGCTGCTGTCGCGCCAAACTGTGTCCTCGCTAGCGATTTCGTTGGCAGTTGGACCCGTAGTGATGATCTGATTATGGAAGGGTTCACCTTTGAAAAGGGGTACACACCTGTGCCACAATCGCCCGGCTTGGGCTGCGAATTGGATCTAGATGCGTTGGAGAAATATCGGGTGGATAAATAGAAACGGCGACGGAATAGAGGTAACAAGATGCCAGTCATAAAACTTCCCGAAGCAGATTGGGGAAAAGCGTGGCGATTATTGATTCAGGAAGGTGGAACAACGCGAATTTCTAAAGATCACGTTTATATCGTTTCGGGGTGTCAAATCGAATTATTGCAGGACAAACAGCTATCTTTTGAGGTGGTTGGTGAGTCAGACCTTCATTTCGTACCTGATCCATAAGAGATTGGCTCATGTTAAGAAATGGTGCACCAGAAACCGAGTTTTGAAGTCCGTTCCGAGACTAGGGAAAAACTCGGTTTCTGTTCGCGCGTTGCACTTTCCTTTTAGATGAACCAAGAGATTTTGATTACAGGTGTCGAAGTAACCGTTTTTTAATGAAAGTACGAATGTGCCAAACTGTACATGGAGGCATAATATGTTCAAAAATCTGAGCCCGGGTGCCATTGGGATTCAGGCGAATATCGAAGAAGGACTAGCGTTGGCAAAGTCGGCGGGTTTTGAGGGGCTAGACCTGAATATTAGTGAAGCTAATACGCTAGCAAGCGAGCACTCTGTCAATCACGTCAGAAACCTCTGGGCGGAAGCAGGCTTGAAGATGGGCGGTTGGGGGTTGTCGGTCAACTATCGTGGAAGCGATGCGGAGTTCGACGAAAGCCTATCGCAGCTCCCTGACCTAGCGAAGCTTGCCGCAGAGCTTGGCTGCCATCGCACGACAACCGTTGTTTCACCGAGCTCGAATGACCTTTCATTCCAAGAGAACTGGGATTTTCACATCAAACGGCTGCGCCCCGTTGCGGAGGTCCTGAAAGATTATGGACATTCGCTCGGTCTTGAGTTTATTGGTCCGGCAACGAGCCGTAAACCAGCGAAGCATCTGTTCACCTATACGATGGACGCTGTGCTTGGACTCGCCGCTGGGATCGGCACGGGCAACGTTGGATTGCTATTCGATATGTGGCATTGGTATACCTGCCGTTCCACACTCGATGATGTTAGAAAACTCTCCAAAGCAGATGTGGTATACGTTCACATCAATGATGCCCCTGCGGGAATTGATCCGGACGACCAGATCGATAGTGTGCGCTGCCTCCCCGTCGAGACGGGTGTGATCCCACTTGCCGAATTGATGCAGATTCTTGATGGCATCGGCTACGATGGTCCCGTGACAGTTGAGCCTTTCAGCGCGAAGATCAACGCGATGGAGCCACAGGGGGCTGCAAGAACCGCTGCGGAGTCGTTGGATACAGTGTGGGCACAAGCAGGACTGGCGTAGATAGGAAACGGATTCATTAGTTTCGCTGTAGTTGTCTTGGAACCTTACAGGACCGTGAATCCACGATTCCGAAGGGACTTGCACGCTCGGAGCGGAGACTGTTCCAATCCAGCGGAATCAGGGATTATTCCCTACGATGCGAATGTCTCTACAATCCATGTGAACTTGACGCAACACAAGCGTATTAGGTCATCGTTATCACGGCGATGAGGATAAAGATGTTATACCTAACGGCTTTCATAGGTTATCCTTTTGGGTTTGGTAATGAACAGATCCGGATGGAGATTTGGATTGGTTACTAACAATTCCATGATGCGATAGTCTTTGAGTTTTGGTTTGTAGTTTTTTACAGACTTATCAGAGGTAAAACCTACACCTGCAAAAGTTGAGTACACCGTCGCCCACCATCGTTCATCCTTCAATTCCCAAACGACTTGTGCCTTTTGAACGATGAGCCCCTGCTTATCTGTCATGATGATTTGCTCGTTGGCAACGTCGTAACTTGTTGAAGCGAATTCGTCAGGGATTTCATCAAGCAGCATGGGATGCTCACCGGCACTTCCTACCCATGCGTTTACATCCCCGAAATAGACTTTGCGGTATCCCAAAACACCATTTTCGTTGAAGATAAATTCCTCTCCCTCCACACTAAAGGTACTAGAGATACCTGACACAAGTGCACCATAGGCAAATCGCTTTGTCGCGTTGGGAAGGTTGGGTGGTGGGGCAAGGACTTCGACGGGTTCACCATACTTTTCGATGACTTGGTCCTCAGTCAATCTGACGAAGAATGTGGACGGTAGTTGTGATTTTGGGATATAATTTCTCGGATAGATTGTTCGTCGTTTTGCGGGTAAGAAATTCTGTCGTTTTTTCGTCGGTTTCAGGGCAGCGGTTTGTCCCGATGAATCGGGCTTGGTATTCGCTTCAGTCACCCACGATTGCTCCAATTTCTTTTGTGCTTCCCGTTGGCGTATCAGCGTCTTAAGACGGCGATGGATTTCCCTATTCTGTGAGTCAGTCTTGAGCACCCTTTCCAATACCTCTATTGCTGCATCGGGATTGCCCTGTGAGAGATAATATTCACCGAGCGCGATGGGTGCGGCATCAGAAGCTGGGTCTTTTTTCATTGCGATCTTAAAAGCAGAAATCGCAGTCTTAACATCTCCCCGGAGCAATGCCATCTGTCCGCGACCGTAGGGTATCAGCGGATGGTTAGGGTATTCAGCAGCAAGGGCATCTATTCGTTCTTGTGCTCGGACGCTCCCACCATTTTGATATTCTGCCATCGCTTGATGTATCCTTGCATAGACTACTTGGTTGCTATAGCGATGTTGTTCTACTGGGAGCGTAGCATTGATTCTGTGCTGTTGTGCAATACGCGCAGCGATCTCATATTGTCTTTTTGCCCAAGTATAGTTTTCGTATTTGTAACAGATTGCGCCAAGTTCCTTTTCAGTTTCATAGGTGCCCCGATTCCCGGTGGCGAGATCTTCGAGAATTCCTGCACGATCTCTATCATTTAGGCGGCGGTAAAGCACATAAGCCAAGCTCTGAAGCGCATCGGCATAATCCGTTTTGATAGCGATAGCACGTTCACAATATTCTGCCTCTTTTGCGTAATTGCCCATCTTCTGGTAAACCACCCCTAATTTCCAATAAAGCTCCGCGTCCTTGCTCCGATTGACTTCCACAACAGCGTTGTAAGTCTCGATCGCTGCGTTGTAATTTCCTGCCAAGTATTGATTATCACCTGTCCAGATAATATCCTCAAGGAGTTGGATACTTTTTTTTGCGCCTTGTTTTAGCACTTCTGCACTGCGCTGGTGCATCCCCAACTTACCATAGCAAGCAGCGAGGTCGAAATAGGCAGATGAATCTATCACCACCCTCTTGCGTTCGGCGAGTTTTATCGCATAAAAATACAACGCCCCAGCATCGCGATAGTTTTGAAAATCAAAGTTCTCATGAGCGAAAATCAGTACAAGGGTATGGTAAGCGGGAATATCTCTTGCCCCTTCACTCATAATTGTCTGAAGCATTAGACGCTTCCACGGCTGGAAAATAAACTCAGGATCGATGCCAAAACCCGATTCTGAGTAATCAGGGGCTTCCCCCATTGCGGGGCTGCGCTCGCCCCTCCCCTGTGGACGATCTCTTTCATGGCGCTGCCTCTGTTGCTCCAAAGACGTCGTTGACCAATCTTCCGGTTTGGGGATAGTTGCTCCCATCAAGCGGAGCTGTTGTCTCGCGGTGCCAACCGATTCCCACATGCTTTCAATGTTGCCATACCGTTTGACGATGGATTGGTAGGTTTGCACCGCAGCATCTATATCCTTGAGATCTTCCTGCTCAATTCTGGCTTTGTTGACTAGTGCCTGTGTTGCTCGTTTGCCCTCCGGGTAGCGGTTCGCCACATTACCATAAACTTCGGCGGCTTTTTGATAATCTTTGGTGTCGTGATAACTTTTTGCCAACATTGGTTGGGCGTTATAACTAAGTTCTAACAGCGGAAAATTGTTAATGATGGTGTTAAAAGATTGTTGCGCCGATTGATAGTCTTCCGATTTTAAGGCATGAAGTGCTAAACACCAGTGTGCTTCAGCAGCTTCTTCGCTGTCAGGTGCATCAGCGATAAGGTCGTGATAAATCTGGACCCCCTGTTGAAGCTGATTCATTTCTTCGATGTATAATTGAGCGATGCTGAGTTGCGCTTGACGGGCTTCTAGTGTGCCGGGTTTGGCGTCAACTACGGTCTGATATACTTCGATTGCCCCTTGATAGTCCTTTTCTTGTATGCGTTTTCCGGCAAGTCTCTGTGGACTTGACGCAACACAAGCGTATTGGGTCATCGCTATCGCGACGATAAAGGTGAAGATGTCGTACCTAACAGTTTTCATAGGCTATCCCTTTGGGCGTCGTGGGAGATTTGCCTACACCATCACCGTAGAAGCGGGTGTAGGTGACAAACAGCTTAATTACCCACCGTCTGCCACGCACTATTCATGCGGTGACGGCTGTTGGGTTTGAGATAAAAGTCGTTGGCTCATGTTAAAAGTAAAGTGCAAATCACTCCGGAGACGTTAATTTTCTGACAAAGGTTCGGTAAGCGGGGCAAGATGCCCCGCCTACAAGGGAAATGAACCTCATTTGATACTATTTGACAATTACCATCCGCCGCGTGGCGGAATAATTTCCCGTCCCGATAGATCGGGATGAAGACACCTGCAGGTGGTAGAAATACACACCGCTGGCTACCTCCTCACCCAACTCGTTCCGTCCGTCCCAATAGATTGCTTTCGATCGACTCTCGTAGACCGCCGCAATCCGATGGCCAACATTGAGCGTGCGAACGATATGACCTTCCAAGTCATAGATGGTCAACGTGACGAAGGCATCCTCCGCCAACCGATACGGGATCCATGTCTCAGGGTTGAACGGATTCGGGTAGTTCGCTAACAATTCCGTCCGGTCTGGACGTGCGATGGAGGCCAACAGATTTTGGAGGAAAGTGATTGCCCGCTGGTATTTCAATGACCCATCGCTCTGTGAACGCAAACGATTCAGGTGCCCTTCAAGCGTCGCACCTTCCAGAGGGAGTATTCTCCCATTATTGGAAGGCGCAGCGGCGGTCACCGGGTCGTCAAGGGCTTCAATCACAAGCAGCACATCATCAATCGTCACCCTGTTATCTCCATTCACATCCCCAAAGAGGAGCGCAGGCGCGGTGTCTCCCAACGTTGAGACCACAAGAAGCAAATCAATGATGTTCACCTTCCCATCTTGATTTACGTCCGCTCGTGCTGGCGGAAGATCAGGGGGAATAGCAAGGGCGATACCATATGGAATAAACAATCCTGTTACGAGATCTTGCACGTCTGTTCCATCAAGATTCGCACGCTGGATTCTGGATGGTTCATCTGCCCAATACATCTTTCCACCTTCAACATCTAACGTAAGCCCCAGTGGAACATCAATCTCCGATTCCGTTATCAGGTCTTGCACGTTTGTCCCATCAAGATTCGCACGCTGGATTTTGCTCCCATTAAAATCAGGGTTCGTCCAGTATATCTTCCCACCTTCAACATCTAACGCAATACCAAATGGGTGCCCCAATCCTGTTACAAGGTCTTGCACGTTCGTTCCATCGAGATTCGCACACTGGATTTTACCCCCGCCATCCGCCCAGTACATCTTTCCACCTTCAACATCTAACGCGATACCCAATGGAGACCCCAATCCTGTTACGAGGTCCTCCATGTTCGTTCCATCAAGGTTCGCACACTGGATTTTGCCTCGGCTAGAGTCCGTCCAGAACATCTTTCCACCTGCGACATCTAACGCAACAAACACTCGCTGCCCCAATCCTGTTACGAGGTCCTCTATGTTCGTTCCATCGAGATTCGCACGCTGGATTTTACCCTCGCCATCCGCCCAGTACATCTTTCCGTCCACGATATCTAACGCGATAGTCACTAGACGCCCCAATCCCGTTACGAGGTCTTGCACGTTCGTTCCATCAAGATTCGCACGCTGGATTTTGGGCCCATTATCAACACTCGTCCAGTATATCTGCGTGCCCTTAGTGGCGATAGAAGGTATCTCGTCATCGGAGCGGGTAAATTCCCACAGTCGCACTGTGCCATCTCCACTGCCACTGGCTAACAGACTGCCATCCGGACTGAATGCTACACTCCTGACCCAAGACGTGTGCCCCGTAAGTGTCTCTATGAACTGTCCTGTAGCAGTGTCCCACAGTCGCACTGTGCTGTCATCGCTCCCGCTGGCGAGCGTGGCACCATCCGGGCTGAAGGCGACGCTATTGATTCCCTCCGTATGCCCTGTGAGTGTGGCTGTGGACTGTCCTGTGCTGATGTCCCATGTGTGGCTTGTGTTATCGTGACTTCCGCTGGCGAGCGTACTGCCATCCGCGCTAAAGGCAACGCTCTCAACCCAACCGGTGTGATCTGTGAGTGTGGCTTTTGGTTGTCCTGTGGCAACGTCCCACAAGATGACCGTGCCATCTCGACTCCCACTGGCAAGCATACTGCCATCCGGGCCAAAAGCAACGCTCCTGACGCCGGCCGTATGCCAAGTGGTTTTGAGGCGTCCGGTGGCAATATCCCACAGGCGCACCGTACCGTCACGACTCCCACTGGCGAGCGTACCATCGGGACTGAAAGCAACACTATCGACCCCGTCCGTATGCCCTTCAAGAACAATCCAAGGAGAATATGCGGCGAAGCTATTTGATAGAAATAGTGCAGAGACTAACAATAGGACAAAAGTAAACACGGTCGTCTTTTTCATTGAGATTGGTTCTCCTATTCAAATTGTTGATTTTGAGGTATATTCTTAGAAGTCATAGCAGATAAAAGCATCAAAAAAAACAGCATGGCTAGCGTTGCAAAACGTTAGACGTTCATTTTGAATCCTCCTATATAGATAGGTGGAGCCCCGACACTGCAATCAGGTTGAAAGCACGAGCAGATGTTCGGCTTCAACTTACAAACCGGAAAATCGGGAATCCGCCTGCGACCCGTGATAGGGATAACGCAGGAGATGAGTACGGTTGTAGCAACAGAAACAGTCTGCAAGGTGGCGTTCTGTTTAAATTGGCGTATGCGGGCAAGGAACGAAATGACAAGGGCTGCCGAGATTAAGTTGTGAAGTATATACTTAACAAGTGTGAAGGGGGGGGGTAGATATTAACTTTGTGTGAGTATTAAGGGGTGTAGGCACAGTGAGGGAAGTAGATAGACTCGCGGGGATATACCCATTAGCCAGGAAAATCACGAAGGCCTTTTCAATCTTCTCAACGCGCCTATTTTGCACTTGCGTTACTCCGTGAAGCAGTATGCTATGGTCAAAGCGGGGTTCGGGCAGAAATTAATCAGGCTAGCTCATTGCCAATTATATAGCAATCTAATTTTTTGTCAACCTTTTTTTAGGAGTTACGGAGGGCAATCGCATTAAATATTGTCCCGATGTATCGGGACTGAATGTGACTCTGACTTTGGCAGGTCACAATCGAAATCCAATCGTAGCCATAGATTTCCCAATCTGTGATCGCCCGTGGTTGGGTCAACCCGTGCGCCGACGGGGTTCTCCTATGGTTCTGATTGCTCAACTGCCTGATTCCTAAACAGATGTGATTGCCCTCATTTTCAGAATAAAAAAACTTGAAAACACAACAAAGATGAAATAAAATAACGCAAGTTGCTAGGGCGTGTTGACATTTGTGGCATAATAGCCATATGTCAACCCTAACCTTATCCGATACGCAATGGTCAAAAATAGTTTCATTCCTTAAAACCTGTCCCGACATCTACACCGGACAGGAAACTCACTTAAAATGCTTTATCCAAGCGGTGCTTTGGATAACCCGTAGTGGTAGTCAATGGCGACTGTTACCCAAGCAGTACGGCAATTGGAACAGCGTCTATAAACGATTCGCCCGCTGGTGCGATAAAGGTATCTTTCAACGGTTGCACCAACACTTTGCCCAAGACCCCGATATGGAGTGGCTCATCATTGACAGCACTATCATTCGCGCTCACCCATGTGCTGCCGGTGCTTTGAAAACAAGTGGGGGTCAAGCCTCACAAGCACTCGGACGCAGTCGGGGTGGATTTTCAACCAAGATTCACATCGCTGTTGATAGCTTAGGTAATCCATTACATTTTATGCTGATGGCGGGTCAACGGCACGACATCACTTGTGCTGAAGCGTTGATTTCTGGTTATAACAGTGAGTATGTGATAGCCGACACATCATATGATGCGATGGCATTTATTGAGTCGATAACCCAAAGCGGTGCGGTGCCGGTGATACCCCCACGTGCCAACCGCCGTGATTCACGTGATTATGATGTGGATCTGTACCAACAGAGACATATAGTGGAATGTTTCATCAACAAAATCAAGCACTATCGACGGATTTCCTCTCGTTTTGATAAGTTAGCTGTTCGGTATATGGGGTTTCTGAGTTTCGTTGCTACGATTATCTGGTTACGATGAAATGTCAACAGAACCTAGCAACTTAGGTAGGACTTACGCAGTTGGACACGGTTACTATATTTTTTGTTCCGCCGGCCGGGGGTTGGGCAGGCACAAGACCTGCCCCTACATTTGGTCCATTCCCTGTAGGGGCAACCCTTGTGGTTGCCCTTGATGCTGAAGTGCGTAACTCCTATTAGGTTAAAATAAGAGGAGAATGAAACATCTATAGTAGATCTTAGAATTAATGAGACACTCCAAACCGGTGCGGTTAGGAAACCGCACCTACCGGGGGACGAAAGCGTTTATTTATTTTTAGAATTCACCATAAATAAAGCCACAAACTCTTGGCGGTGTGGACTCACCCAATACGGAAGGATAATTAACAACTGTGCAACTAGTCAACAAAGAAAGTGTACTCGAAATTACAAGAGAGTGGGAAGGCGAGCGGTTTCCCGATGGCAGACCGCGTGTGTCGGACGATATCGTTGAACGGATGAAAAAGGTAACAATCGAGGAGGCGTGGGGCGTTCTCCAAGGCCACGGCTACCGGCTTCAATTTGATGGGGATTGGATGAACCTGCATCCGGACCGTGTCTTGGTCGGCAGAGCGGTGACGTGCATGTTTATTCCGCTACGTCCGGACTTCCAAAACGTTGTTGCGGAACAGGGGGAGAAAGATAAACGTATCGGCGGACAAAACTCGTGGGTGATTGATACGCTTGTCGAAAACGACACCATCGTTGTCGATCTATTTGGGAAGGTGAAGAACGGCACTTTCGCAGGCGACAACCTCGGCAATGCGATTTTTGCACTTAGCAAAACTGGCATGGTGATTGATGGAGGTATCCGTGACCTCGACGGTATTTATAGCCTCCCGGACTTCGCAACCTTTGTGCGTGGAGTTGATCCCACCGCCATCGCCGATGTCACTTTGACGGGAATCAATATTCCGGTTCGTATCGGTGAAACAACAGTCTTGCCGGGAGATATTGTGCTTGGGAGGCGCGAGGGTGTCATTTTTGTTCCACCGCATTTAGCGCAGGAGGTCGTTGAACGCTCCGAGAATATCCGCATGCGTGACCGCTTTGGTCATCAACGCTTACAGGAGGGGAAGTATACCCCGGGCGAAATTGATAGAGGGTGGTCGGACGAGATCAACGCGGACTTTGCGGAGTGGGTAAAAACTCAGGAGCTTTAGAGGAGGGACACGGAAGGTGGAGCACCGAGATTATACCTGCTTCACGGAACGGTTGGAATCCCTAAAATCGTCCCACACGCGGATAGAAACTGTAGGTGTTGTGGACGGCTACTCCATCTATTGTGTTTCGTTGGAGAGCGGTCTGAGTGTGCACAAAAATATCTTAATCACTGGCGGAATTCACGGTGACGAGCCCGCTGGCCCAGCGTCAGTGTTGCGTTTCTTGGAGCGGGATAACACCCACCTGTTGCAACGGTTTAAGTTCCTGATCTTACCATGTATCAACCCCTACGGTTACGCCCACAACACAAGGGAAAACAAGCGGGGCGTGGATCTGAATCGTTCATTTGAAGAGACTGGCATCGCTGAGATAGACATTGTAAAGGAAACGATTGAGGGACAGCGTTTTGATTTCTGCATTGACTTCCACGAAGATTGGGAGGCGAAGGGTGTATACTTCTACGAAGCCCAACGCGATGAGCGATGGATTGGTCCCGAAATAACTCGGCAGATCGAGAAGATTGGTCCGATTGATGGAGAGGTGGGGGAAAGCGACCTACCAATCGCTGACGGTATTTTTCAGGTAGATCCCGCTTGGGGGGATGCAGGGCTTGCTCCCTACCTCTTCCACTTTAGTACAGACCATGCCATGATTTGTGAAACACCAACAAGTTGGCACCTTGACCAACGGACAGCGGTTCATCTAACTGCACTGGATGCTGCACTTGAGGTTCTGGGTTAAAGATCGAGAGTGAAGCGTGAAACGTGAAAATAACATCCTGATCAACTCGCACCCAAGGTTAATGGCATTTCCGATAACGCCGTAGAAGGCAATATTATTATTTTAGGACTTACGCAGTTGAACGTTCAACCCCTTGTAGTTCGGTGACTCATTGCCGGACAATACAACTCACGACGCCCGATGAATCCCCGATTTATCGGGATTAAGAAACGGGCAACTACAATTAGTCCCACAGTAGTAGGTAGGCTCCGCCGTACCGTAATTTGCACAATGGTTACGGCATACGGCGTATGCCTACTACCTTAAAGACGCGCAATGAATTGCGCTACTACAAACTCGAGTGCGCAAGTCCTAATTATTATTTACCACATCTATTTTAGGGAGATTTAATGGCATCTACAGAAATTTCATCAAATGTGAACACGAATTCTCAGCCCTCTCAACTGAAAATTACCGACATGCGCCTCACTCGAACAAGGTCCGGCGGTCCGATTCTCAAACTGGACACGAATCAAGGGATCTATGGACTCGGTGAAGTGCGCGACGGAGCAAGCAAAACATACGCACTATTGCTTAAAAGCCGGATATTAGGGGAGAATCCCTGCAATGTCGATAAGATCTTTCGCCAGATTAAGCAGTTTGGGCACCATGCACGTCAAGGCGGCGGTATATGCGGAATCGAGATGGCACTGATGGATCTCGCCGGTAAAGCTTACGGTGTTCCCTGTTACCAACTTGCGGGCGGAAAATTCCGAGACAAGATTCGCTGCTACGCCGATACGCCGTCGCTTAAAGATCCCGAGGAGATGGGGAAGAAACTCCGAGAACGGATGGATAACGGGTTTACTTTCTTGAAGATGGACGTTGGTATTGGACTCATTAGAGACATTCCGGGAACCCTCTGTGCACCGTCAGGACATCTCGATACGGGGAACCTGATGCATCCGTTCACCGGCATCCGTTTGACGGACAAAGGGATTGGACTATTATGTGAGTATGTCGAAACTGTGCGGGAAGTTATCGGCTACGAAATTCCGCTTGCGACCGACCACTTTGGTCATATTGGAATCGAGGACTGTATCCGTCTCGGCAGGGCTTTGGAGAAGTACAACCTTGCGTGGCTGGAGGATATGGTGCCGTGGCAGTTTACAGATCAGTATGTCCGACTTTCAAACGCGTGTGCAACACCGATCTGTACGGGTGAGGATATCTACTGCAAGGAAGAGTTTAAGACCCTATTTGAGGCGAAAGCCATTTCCATTTGCCATCCGGATATCGCAACATCGGGCGGGATTCTGGAGACCAAGAAGATTGGGGATCTTGCTCAAGAGCACGGCGTCGCCATGGCGTTACACATGGCGGGGACGCCGGTATGTGCGATGGCAAGCATTCATTGCGCCGCAGCGACAGAGAACTTCCTTGTTTTGGAAAACCATTCCGTCGATAATCCGGAGTGGAATGAGTTGGTAACCGGGCTTCCCAATCCAATTATCCAAGATGGATTTATGGAAGTGCCAGATACACCGGGCCTCGGCATTGAGCTCAATCCGGACGCCATAAAAAGGAATCTCCATCCGGACGATCCGGAATACTTCGCACCGACAACAGAGTGGGATAAAGAACGGTCGCACGATCGACTTTGGAGCTAGATTGCGATACGCAAAGGTAAGGAGGGGTTTTCAGTTATGCCGGTTTTTGAAACTGCGGACGCACTCTACACCTGTATCGGTGGACTGTTTGAGCAGATGAAATCGCAGGCGCAGGTGCAACGAGAATTGGCATCGCTGAAATTAACGGTAAGATTTACCTACACAAAACCGGAGGCGTCCATTACGCTTGTTGCGCATGACGGTGAGGGTGCTATCCACTATGGTGAGCGCAACGAAAAGCCGGACGTGGAGCTTGCCATGACCGGCGATATCGCCCATCACTTCTGGCTGGGAGAAATTAATGTTATGGGTGCAATTACGAAACGACAGATTGTGCCCATAGGCTCACTCTCGAAGATTATGGCACTCACTCCTCTGATTAAGGCGGGCATCAAGATCTACCCGCAACACTATCAGGAATGCTTGGTAAGGGAAAAATGATGTACCGTGATGAGAGTTTGCAGCTACCGCCGTCGCCACCAGACCCCCACACCGATTAGAAAGATGATTAACGGGATTAGAAAGATTGCCGTCATCTGTACGAACGCAACTTCGCTTGGCGTCATCATGCGAAGGCTTCGCTCGCTTGGGTCTACCGGGCGGATAGCAATCAGATCCTCCTCCAGCGTCAACCAGTTCACCGCATTTAGGAAGAAATCACCGCCGCCGGTGCCGTGAAAGAAAAAATTGTTCGCAAAATCGGAGTCCCCAACCACAACGATTCGCGTTCTGCTTTCTTCCCGCGTATCTGTGGATGAATCATCGCCCGTGGTTGATTCGCCCTCTCCGCGTTCGACAACAACGGCGAGAGACACCGGCGGCGGTGTATCCTCGCCTTCTGTATATGAAAGATCCGGTTCAAAAGTGCCGTCAGCCCTCCGTTTTGTCTCACCCCAACTTCCGGTAATTTCATCGGTGGTCTTTACGAGCGATTTGACATTAAGGTCGCTTCCCGCATTCGTCTTCGGAGTGACAGACCGGGCGATCTGAAACGTCACTGGTCGATACACCTCCTGTGTGATTTGATGGAACTCAAAATCATCAAGCGTTGGAGCTTCCGGCTGTCTGCCACTGACTAGGAAAAAGGCAGGGCGGATGTGATCCAAAACGAGATCATTGCCAATGGTAACTCCCCATCTGTCCATCAAGCCAACCAACCCTTGATTCGGCTCTTTCGCCGAGCTCAGCGAGGGATCGAGCATCAAGAACAACTTGCCGTTTTTATCCAAGTATTTGGAAATCGCATTGACTTCGTGTGCCCTCAGTGGTGCTTTGGGACCGGGAACAATGAGTGCCGCACAATCGGCGGGGATTTCCGGCTGGGTTGTCAGAGACAGTGTCTCGACCCTATAATTCTGCTTTTCTAATTCCTCTTTGGTTTGGCTGTAGCCTTTCTGATCAATGTCGTCAATCGTTTGTTCTTCATGCCCCGTCAAGAAGTAGATTTTAACCACCTCATCACGTACCACTTTCAGAATCGCGCTGGTAAATTTCTGCTCATCGACAGTTGTGATTTGCTCCCGCACCTCACCGCTCTCGAACACCGTTGTCCCATCAAACTGAATCCCATATTCTTGACTCTTCATCGCTCCTGAATAGGGGTCTACAAGTTCAAACGTGAGTTTGTCAGTTGCGCGTTGATACATTTCCAATAAAGCCTGCGCACGTTGACGGTCGCGTGCCAGTTGATTATTAGTGGGATTGGTGCTGAAGAAGGCAATCACCTGAACCTCTCGATCTAGTCCGTGCAGAATGTTTTTCGTCTGATCCGACAGGGTGTATATCTTATCGCTCGTCCAGTCTGCGGATTTATCGAACCTTTGTACGACAATAACGTTGGCAATGACGGCAATCCCGGTTACCAGCAAAATGGCAACGCCAACATTTGTACCGTAACGAACTTGACGGCTCACAAAAAAGCGGAATACCGCTTCGCGTTTCAGAATTACAAAAGCGATCAGGGATGCAATCCCGAGCACGAGGAAAATCCACACAGCGAGGCGTTGACGCAGAAAGACACTCGACAACGTTGCAAACAGAAGGATAAGCGTGAGGAAACCGAGCAGCGGTGCCCACTTATCGCCTGTTCGTGATTTTGTATCTTCCGGGCGTGGTGTTTCGTGCATTGAAATTACCTCCACTTTGATGATTCAAATGATTTAACCGTAAAAAAAAGACAGACGATTGTAAAACTCAGATAGTAAACAGTGTGCTTGAGAGAGACAGTTCCCCGTGAAAAATCGCTGAAGTGTTCGGTGAGAGACAGATACCCCAAGAAATCACCAATCTTTCCACCACGACTCGATAAAGAGCCGATAATCCAGAGAGAGAGTAGCAGACCGAAACTGGTCAGGGCAGAAACGATCTGGTTTTTGGTCATTGAAGATATCATCACACCGAGCGAGAGGAAGGTTGAACCGAGCATCAACAGCCCCAAGTATCCGCTAATAACTGGTCCGATGTCTAGATTGCCAAACCGAGTCGTTACCAACGGAAAAATCAGGGTTAACAGCAGCATCACGAGCAACATAATCCAACTCGCCAAGAATTTCCCAAGGACAACTTCGGTGTCTTTGAGCGGGGAGGTCATCAGCAGTTCGATTGTACCTGTTTTCTTCTCTTCCGCGAAAAGCTTCATCGTCAAAGCCGGGGTGAAAAAAAGGAGGGTGACACTGATGTTGTTAAACAGAGTCTGCAGCACATCAGCTGTTGAATACTGATACGCGGAGTAAACCCCCAGAATCGCGTAGAAAAGGAATCCGGAAACTGCTATAAAAATAAAGAACACGAAGTAGGCGATCGGTGAGACAAAGTAGGTATACAGTTCTTTGGTGACGATTACAGCGATATTTTTCATCGAATCTTCGCAGTGGAGACCCCGTTCTTTAGAGCGGGGTCTCCACTGCGCCTCTTTTTTTGTTGAACAAACAGTGTGAATCGGGTACAATGCGATAAACATCAAAAAGGCGGCTGTCGCCTTGCGTGGAGGTGCGGTGGTAGCAAACACCCCCGAAAAGCCGGTAACGGAAAGAAGCGCGAAACCCGTAAGCCCCTGTGGACGGTATCACAAGCCCCGTCCTTCAGGGCGGGGTAGTTGACTTTTTTACCTCAAACGATATCACAAGGACTCTGCCAGCAGACTTTGCCTACAAAAAACGGACCGAGCGATTCGAGATATTGAGCGGTCTGTTGTGATTTTCTCATCTCACCCACAAGGTGTGATAAGGGGTGAAGTGTCGTGCCCATCAATCCGATCACAAAATCGTTATCATGAGCGTCCAACCCAAAACACGCTAGTCGAACGTCGTGTGCGTATCCTGCTTCCACGTATGTTCGACCGATCGTCGCATGTTCCATCAAGATCTTTCCCTGCTCCTGTCTAGGAAGGCGATAGAACTCTGGTTTCCGACGGAGTGGATACCAGATCGCCCACGAGAGCTCAGGGTTAAGTGTGTTGCGACGGGGTTTAACGAGCAGCCAATCCTCCAGGTCCGGCTCCCGCCCAGAGGCATAGGTTCTACCGACCATGGTAAATTCAGGCTTTGGGCGCAGGGCGTTGAATGGCTCACTTGTGAGAATTCGTCTCGTCTCAGTCACAAGGGTATCCGCATCCTCCGTTATAAAAAGCAAGCCGACGCCCTTCGGATCATTCAGATCGTGATAGAGAACAGCTTCCAAATCACTCGCTTTTAGTGGGTCGATTAGCTCGTCTGGTTGGGAGCATCCCGTAAATACTTGAAGCTGCAAAAACAGTCGCCGTGTACTGTATTGGAGTTCGCCCTTGACCGGTGCTCCTATTTCACGAATTTCTGGGGTATCGATTGGTTGAACAGCCCTCTCCGGTCGCTCTGAATCCCGACGCGGTTGATGGCTAGCAGAAGTTTGAGAACGCATGTATTGATTTTTCCTCGTTATTCCTTTTGATTTTTCTGGCAGATCTGATTCACAGTATACTATACCGTCCTCCCCAATTTCAATCTGAATTGCCTTATCCTTAGGGTCATTTAATTTTTCGGGCGGGGCAAGATGCCCCGCCTACAATGTAAGGGGTAATCCTCCGTCTACCCGCCAAAATCAGTCAAAAGGCCGAAAACTAAATAGCCCTACCTTATCCTCAAAGATGGTAGAGCATCCAATAAACAATGATTCCGGTTACGGATACATATAGCCATATTGGAAGCGTCCAACGAGCGATACGCCGGTGTTTGGTGAATCGTCTCCGCAAGGCGAAATAGAGCGTTATTAAGGCAAGCGGGAGGATTGAAGCGGCGAGAATAATATGAGGGATAAGAACAGCAAAGTAGACGGAACGAATCCACCCACTCCCTTCAAAGGGAGTTGATCCGGCGTGGTAATGATAGATGAGGTAGGAGGTCAGGAAGAGCCCCGATACTACAAACGCCGCAATCATACAGTTTCTGTGGGCGATAATTTTACGCCGCCGGATCATCAAGAAGCCAACGGTCAACAGAATGGCGCTGATTGTATTCAGTGTAGCATTCACTGTGGGTAGATCGGAGATGGTAATCATTATCCGCTCGCAATTTCAAGTCGTTCGATTGCAGTCTTCGCCCCCTCTCGTGCCAGAGTCGCAAAATCCTCTTGTGCGACCTGTTTCAGTTTCGGCAGGGCACGCCTATCTCCAAGCTGTCCCAGCGCAACGGTTGCAAAATAGCGAACATCGTCATCTGCATCGTCAAGGGCTTCGAGCAGAGGAGTTAGATCGTCGCTTGTGGCAAGATGGCGTTCAAAATCGCCGATATTGATTAGTGCCTGCGCTGCTTCTCGTCGCGCCTCCCTATCGCCGTGCCGTAGGGTGGAAATCAGTGCATCCATCTCTCCGGTGACGGCGGACAGATTATCCCAATCGCAGTCGAGGCAAAACCACCCATTTTTACCAACTACTTGCACGTTTTCGCTGTGACAACTTGGGCATTCTGTAAGTTTTGACTGGGAATTCATTGTGCTTGTGATTCCTCTAACTCCGGCAGATCACGCCAGATTTCGGGTCCCTCCGGCTTGAAGTTTATTGTTGCGATGAACTGCATCCCCTGATAGAAGTTAATTTTGAATTTCCCGCCACCAAAATTGTCCTTTATGTAGCCCATCGGATCATTGATTAACGGTCCCATCTCGTCGGCGTGATAGAAGGCAAGCAGCTTGAATTTGACCGTGTTACCGACCGGTTCCTGCACCAAAAGACGCGCGGTGGTTGTAGGAAAAAGCACCTTGAATACGTCCCATAGCTGATCAATCGTGGGTTTGGGAACGCCGAGGCGTTTTTTGAAATCATTTTCGAGATATTCAGAAAAAAGATTTAGTACCCATTCCATAGTGTAACTGCCTTAGCGTGAAACGTGATGCCCCGATAAATCGGGACAGGCTGTGAAATGTGAAAACCATTTGTTTATTGGTTCATTAGTTCATTGGTGTAGTCGGGCGGGGGAACCCCGCCCCTACGGTTTTCGGTGTGCGACTTATTAACATGAGCGAAAATGAAAATTACACATTTTACACACGAAAATGGGTAAATTGTTTCCATCTCAGAATTAAGCGTTTTGTTGTAGGCTGCCAATGTCATGACAAACAGTTACAAAAATTACACTGCGTTTTCACATCAGAGCCTATCTGGCTTAACGGTTTTGCGCTTTAACTGCATAACTTCTATCTAAGTATGCGATCAAAGAAGTGTTGTAGAAAGGTTTCAGCGTCCACCTCCACGCAGACGCGGGCGTTCGGTTTTGGGCGTGGTCTTTCCGGGCGTAGGTCGGCGATGGTCATACCTTGCGTCAGATCGCTTGAAGTTTCTACCTGCACGCAAGCCTCCACAGTCTCAAAAAATTCGGGATGGGTAAGTAGACCGATGGGAAGCGCGTCGTGAATATAGGTTCCATAAAATCCTTCGTGGTCTTGATGATACTCCATGGTGGCTCGCGTGACATCTCGCAGAAACTGCGATAATCTATCGTTCCGTTCACCGATTTCAGCGTCCAAGCGTTTTCCTGTCAGAATCACTTGGTGCGTTACGTCGAGTGGCACTATGGTGATTGGCACTCCAAAATCGAGAATAAGTTGCGCTGCGTGTGGATCAGCGAAGATGTTGAATTCGGCAGTTGTTGTGACGTTTCCGTAAGTTTTAAAGGCACCCCCCATCAACACAATTTCTCGAATTCTGCGCATCCGCGCTGGATGCTTGATTATGGCTTTGGCGATGTTTGTCAGCGGTCCGACTGGCACGAGAATGAGCTCATCCGGGTACTGCCCGGCGAACTCTATGATGAGGTCAACGGCGGAAATCGTTGTCAGCCGCGGTTGGGGGGCCGGGTAGAGGCGCGAACCATCGTCCCTTAATAGCTGTGTCACATCTCCCAGACCATCTGAGCCGTGAACATGTGCCGCTGTCACAAGCGGTTTAACCAACGGCTGCGACTCTCCCTTGGCACAGATTGGATATTCACTCACCTCCATCGCTTCAAGCGTCATCAGCAGATTGCGCGTGCAGAGATCGACATGGACATTACCGCTAACGGAAGTGATCGCTTCCACCTTCAACTCCGGCGAATTGAGTGCGAGGATGATCGCCAAGGCGTCGTCCACGCCGGTATCGGTGTCTAACAGAATGCGCTGCATTGATTCCATCCCTTGTGAGACATCAATTGTCCCTCAATTATAAAGGAATTAGGACCTACGCAGCTGGGAGTTGGGCAGGCACAAGACCTGCCCCTACATTGAGCCGGTTCCCTGTAGGGAAGACCACCCTTGTGGTGGTCTCCCTTGCTTCTGAAGTGCGTAAGCCCTAGGAATATCTATGATGATGCAAATTGCTATAATGCGTAATGCTTAGTATATCACATCATCGTGTGATTGCAAGGGCAGAGTTCTCATTTCCTGTATTTGAACCGTGCAATCGCGCCCCGATCCGCCAATTCTGCACGGGCGTAGTGCGCCGGCATCTGAGGGGATTTCCATCGGCCCGCAACCTGCATCTCCACAACAGACGCACCCGCCTGGGCAAGCGACATAGCAGAACCGACACGAAGGGAATGCCCAGAGATAAAGCCTGTCACGCCGGCTGCTTCTGCCCTTGCTTTTATCACGGTCCTCGCACCGACTACAGACAACCTGCCCTTCCCAATATGCTGATGAAAACGCACCCGTCGAAAGAGTGCGCCGCCTTCAATACCTCCCTGCTCGCGGTATCGCTCTATCGCCTGAAGCGTGGGTTTGCCAACGTATAGCGTCCCTCCTACACCTTCCTGATCCGTTTTAGAATCCTGAAGCGTCAAGACGTCCTTTTTTAGGTCATCAACGTTTACGGCGACAACCTCCCCAACTCGCAGCAGGCAATCACTCATCAGACGCATCATCGCAGCGTCTCTCAACCCGGATAACGTCTCTGTTGATTCGGCGACAGCACAAATCTTCTCCACGTCTTGCCAGGCGAGCCCGTCCACCTGTCCCCGCCCGCGGCCTTTGCCCTCACGCCGAACCCCCGCCAAGGTGTGCTCGGTCATCACGCCGGCTACTGCTTGTCCCTCGTGATACTTAGCGTACCACTTAACAGCGGCAACCACCTGCGAAATCGTTGCGGGCGATTTTCCCTGCGCGTATAGATGGGCGATGTATTCGGCTAACACCGCATCGTCCACCGTACGCTCGCCCCGCCACACTTCTAATTTTTCAATGGCGTGCCGGTATACTCTCTTTGTGTTTGCCGACACGCCTGCTTGGATTAAATCTGCTGTTATCATTTGCTCTATTACTTTTCTCCATGTTTGACGATGGGTTAATTACGGAAATTTTCTTACTTTCGTTAATTACGGATATACGTTGTAAGACCAAGGGGGTTAAAACATAAACCACAAGGGTGTTATTACCAAAGTACGCTGGTCTCATGGCGACATTTGGGTATAATCGCCCGGTGAATGAATGAAATGTAAGTCCTATCCTATTTGCATTGAAAAGGATTTACAGCAACTGATTAATTGTAAAAAAATCCGACCACTCTCTGGCAGACCAACCAATGATTGTTGCTGCGTTGCGCTAACTATCAGGATTGCTCGTACATGCGATTACTCCATATCTGACAAATTTTGTTTTAAAGAAATGCCTTACTATTGACAACCGTAATTGAACATGATAAAATTATCCAATGCTATACACATTTTGGAAACCTGCTCCATAAAGTTTGGCGATTCCAGAAAGGAGTTTTCCCGATGAAAAGAACGTTTCCTGTTTACATTTTGGTGATGATAGGGGCACTCTTCGTGACAGGGTGTGGCTACAACGGCAATGAGTATACAGATCCGCCGCCCAATAGGCCACCTATAATTGATCGTGTTATTGTACCGGACGAGGTCAAAGCCGGTGAAAAGGTCAAATTGGAGGTAGTTGCCCACGACCCAGAGGACGACGAGTTGTGCTATTCCTGGGAAGTGCGTCCGGCGGAAGGGCATGAAAATAGAACGATGAACTTGGATAGGGAATGGGATGCCGTGTCTGATGGGGAATGGACTGTCCCTGCGATAACGTGGAGGCTGGAAGTCAGTGTCAGAGTGCAGGTGGTTGACCCTTGGCATACGAACGTCTGGAGTTCCCCAACGATTGTCAAGATCATCCCCCTTCCACCTCCCCCACCTCCCCCACTTCCCCCACGGCCCCCACCTCCTCCACCCCACGAGTTGATTGTGCCAGGGGTGAAAGCGGCTGGCATTAGTTTGGGGGATACATTAAATAGGGTGAAAGCAATCTATGGAGAACCAGCGGATTTTCATGGTGTGCTGCACGACACGTGGTATTTTTGGGACGTTGGATTAAGTGTTCTGCTTTCTGGTGGTCCTCGTGGTAAGATCATCATGATAGCTATAGACCCACCTAGTAAAGCAAGAACAGTGGGTGGGGTTGGTATTGGAAGCCCACGTAGGGCTGTAGAGAGAGACTTTGGGCAGGCTAACCATATTCGTGTGTTTAGCTACTGGTATTGGGAAAAAGGCATTAAATTTGAGATGCAAAGTCACAAAGTTAACGACATTATTATCTTTGAGCCGAGATGAAATGATAGAAGCCACCGACTTGCGCCTCATCTAGTCAAGCTGCAGGGAATGACAGGCTAGCAATCGACCATCGATCATTCCCTCAGTTATGCTGAACAACACCAAGAAATCATTCTCACTTGGCTGTATATGTATTAAAGGGTAACTGGAGGAATTTTTTCATTTCCACAATTCAAAACGCAGCTGGTCAATCAGTCGTCTAGTAAAGGAGACTTTTTTTATGAAAACCATGTTTAGTGCTTACATTTTGGTGATGATAGGGGGACTCTCCGTTTTCATGTTGGTTTTGCTCCCGGTCCCCGCGTCTGCTCAAACGAGTTTGTACGGATTGCCATCTGGCAAATTTGGTGCTGGGTTTGGAATTAGCGGCAGTCCAGAGCTCGACTTCCAGGTCCTTTTGGGGAATGTTGGAGTTGGCTTTAATCATGGGAAGTCAAAGTTTTCCCTTATGGGTGGTGCACCTTCAAAAGATCTCGGTGTGCCTCAGTACTACGTTGGTACGGAAGCAGCACATCTTCATCCTTTAGGGGCGTCAGGCTATGAAGGTTTTGTGATAGCGCGCTTCAATTTTACCCTCATTGAGGGAGCGGGGGTGGTGCCTATGGTGACTAGCACCGGCCTCGGATTGTCAAAACCGATAAGATTTGGAGACGGTGAGTTGAAACCGTTTGCGGGACTATTCTATAACCGTCTGGATGTGATTGAGGCTGGGGTTCGGAGATCTGGCACTGGATATGACGGTTATGACACTTATGAGACTTACTCTACTACTACTACTCTCACTGCCAGTATGCTGGCCCAAGCAGGGCTAGAGTACAAGGCGTCGAGGTTTAGTATAATCGGTGCTGTTTTTTATCCGTTATATTCTGCCACTGTCAGCCCTAATAGTACTGTTGGAGATGAGATTTCTTTTACACTTGGCGTAAACCTTCTTCATTCCAGCCAAGCACTAGTTAAAGAAATATTACCGGACAAAACGACCCAGCCGCAGGAGATAGATCCGCTCACCGATAAGCGAGGTAGAAGAATATCAACACCTATACCTCCAGACAAAACGCCCCCGCCGGTTACCGTGAACTTTGTCTCTGCGGATCCGTCCAGCGGGAGCACTATCAAGCCGGACGCGACGATAACCGTAACCTTTGACGACTTCCCCGGTAACGTCGCTGTAACTCAAGGTGCTGTGGGAATCGCCGATCGAACGGCGACCATCTCCGGTCCCTTTCCCGTCGGTCCGTTGAGCCTGAACATCACTTGGGCAGATGGTGTCCAAAGACTCACCTACACCGTAGAGCCGCCTACTCCCGTAGAGCCGCCGCGCCCTGTCAGACTGCCACCTCCCCCGAAGGGAATGGTGTCAATTCCCGCGGGCGAGTTGCAGATGGGGAGCGACGACCCGGAGGCGGCTGACGATGAAAATCCGGTACACACCGTCCTCATTGATGCGTTCTACATGGACAGATATGAGGTGACCAATGCCCAATACCGGAAGTTCGTGCTTGCCAACCCACGCTGGGGTAAAGACCGGGTTGATGCAAGGTTCCACGATGGAAACTACCTGAAAGACTGGACTGGGAATGACTACCCCAGCGGCAAGGCAAACCACCCGGTTGTGTCTGTGAGTTGGTATGCGGCGATGGCTTATGCTCAGTGGGCAGGCAAGCGACTCCCGACCGAAGCGGAGTGGGAGTACGCGGCGCGAAGCGGCTGGGTGGGTCAAAAGTATCTGTGGTACGATGGTGTTGATAGCAGCAAGGCAAACTACAACAAAAATGTTGGCGATACAACGCCCGTGGGTAAGTATCCGCCCAACAGTTACGGGTTATACGACATGGCGGGCAATGTGTGGGAGTGGTGCCTTGATGAGTATAACCCAGATTTCTATTCTGTTTCTCCCCGTGATAATCCGCTATCGGGACCCGATTGGATTATAAGTGATTTCGCGAGTGTTCAAACGGATCGCGTGTTGCGCGGCGGGTCGTGGGGCGTTGATTCGGGGCTCCTGCGGACTGCCTATCGCTTCAGCCTCAATCCTGCGAGTACGTACTTCGACTGCGGGTTTCGTTGTGTGATGTCTCAGTAACCCCTTAAATTTTTACCGCTGGTTTATGTTTCATACGCGTTTGAAGTTCTTAACCCCCGATGAATCGGGCAATTGTAGGGGCAACTCTCTGATGGAATTGGGATTCAAAGCAACCCCGATAGGTTAGGACTTCGCGACGCTCAACTTGTGGTTGCCCTTGCTTAGGCAGCGGTTCCGTTTCGTAGGGAACACCTATAGGTGTTCCCTACTTTACTCGCAGCGACTCGCATTCTCAATAGACAGTAGTAGGTACTCCGAAATTCTCCCGTTGATCGGGGTGACCAACCATACAATACAATAAGGAGGAGTGTATGTTCAGGACTTAGCACACTTCAGATTGTAGGGAACAACGATCGTTGTTCCTGTACGGTTTCAACGGTCGTTTAACCCTACCCCATAGAAAAGACACAGGCGTAAGAACTCATGCCGATGTAGGAACTAACAAGCCCCATGAATTACAGCGATTGAACTGCCATGACGAGGCACTGAGGCATTCAACTGCATAAATCCCAAAACGTAAAAAAGGGGGAAGATATGTTAAAGGATATGTTAAAAAGAATAAAAGATATATTAGAAAGAAGAAGAATATATGTCGTTTTCATGTTGGCTTTGATTGCTATTGCTGCAACACTCATGTTACATTTTTTGCGTAAAGACGAAACTGCTCTACCGAAGGAGACAGAGCCGCTTACCGACCTGCCAAGTCAAACTGTAGAAACACCTACTCCATCAACCGAACTCCCAACACAGAACGAGACAAAACCGCCGGCCGACCAATCAAGTCAAACTGTAGAAACACCTACTCCATCAACCGAACTCCCAACACGGAAGACGACAAAACCGCCGGCCGACCAACCAAGTCAAACCGTATTACCACCTGGCCCATCAATCGAACGCCCAACACGGAAGACGACAAAACCGCCGGCCGATCAACCAACCCAAACTGTAGAAACGCGTATAAAGGGAATTGCTCCAACGATGGAGAAGAAACCCCGTACCAATCAACCACCCCCAACTGTGTCAGAGCGCATAAAAGGAATCGCTCCAATAATCAAGAAGCCATCGCGGACTGAGAAATCAACCCAAACTGTAGAAACGCGTACAGAAAAAACAATCGCTCCAATAATCAAGAAGCCGTCACGGACTAAGAAATCAAGCCAAACTGTAGAAACGCGTATAGAAAAAACAATCGCTCCAATAATCAAGAAGCCGTCGCGGACTAAGAAATCAACCCAAACTGTAGAAACGCGTATAACCGAACCCACCCCGCCGAGGGGGATGGTGCTGATTCCTGCCGGTGAGTTTCTGATGGGGAGCACCTATCTCACAAACAAGGAATCGCGACCTGTCCATACCGTCTACCTTGATGCGTTCTACATAGACACACACGAGGTAACTGTTGGAGAGTATAAACAGTTTCTTAAAGCACAGGGGAACCAACAATTATCATCAGTTGCTGAAAAACATGCTCCAACCGACAAACATCCAATCGTTGGTGTGAGTTGGCATGATGCGATGGCGTATGCACAATGGGCAGGCAAACGGCTGCCGACGGAAGCGGAGTGGGAGAAGGCGGCGCGGGGGCCCGAGCAGTTTGAGCACTATCCATGGGAGGGCAAAGAGATCGGTAGTTCACAGGCTAACTTTAAAGGAACTTTTGGAGAAATGCTGTCTGTGGGGAGATTTAAGCCTAACGGGTACGGCTTGTATGATATCTCCGGGAACGTGCTTGAATGGTGCCTGGACCCATATTTTGACGATTTTTATGAAAACTCGCCAAGGAAAAATCCGTTTGCAGGTTTTCAGTTTAAGACACGTGATGAGACGATAGCGGATTTCAAAAGCGTTAAGGGGCAGCGCGTGCTACGTGGCGGGGCCTGGAAGAGCGAGCCTTTGCAGGTACGCGTTGACAGCCGTCACGAGGCAGATGGAACAAACAGGTACATCATTGTGGGTTTTCGTTGCGTGAAAGATGTCCAGTAGTTGCGGCGTGACGCAGGGGAAACGCATCTAAAATTCTTCGTTTGCGTCACGGCGTGAAATGGCAGTGGCGAGTGACCAGTAATTTGTAGCATCGTTCAATTCTTTTTCTTGTCCTCACTATAGTTGCCCGATTCATCGGCCGCCAAGGGGTGTGTAGTTCGGCGATGAATCACCGAACTACAAGTTGCTTTGAATCCCGACGCTGCATTGGGGGCTTTGAGCGTTCAACGGCGTAAGTCCTAAACTCTATAGGGTGTACAATGCCATCAAGTCGTGGTGTACTTTGGCCCGTATCAGCAGGAGACTTTATTTCTATTTACCTAAACACTCTCAAAAATTAGGAGGATCTCATGAAACAGGTAATCATCTCAATCGGTTGCATTCTGTTAACCACCCTTGCAGGATGTGGACCGAGCAAAACCGTCGAGCGCATCGAAGTTGACACAACCATTGACCTTTCCGGGCAATGGAATGACACCGATTCTCGCCAAGTTTCTCAGGCGATGATTGCGGATTGTCTCAACCATCCATGGATTTCACAGCATACGGTCGGCACCCGAGGCAAAAAGCCGATTGTCATCGTCGGCGCGGTCCGCAACCGCAGCACGGAGCATATCGCCATTCCTACATTTGTCAGCGATATTGAACGGGCGTTCATCAACTCCGGTCTGGTGTCCGTCGTCGCTAGTGCTACCGAGCGGGGCGAACTTCGTGATGAAAAGGGAGACCAGGGCAAGTTCGCCAGTCTCGAAACAGTCAAGCAGATGGGCAAAGAGTTGGGCGCAGACTACATGATGACGGGGCAGATTAACACAATCGAAGACCGCGAAGGCGGGAAACAGGTCATGTTTTATCAAACCGACTTGACCTTAACCAACATTGAGAGCAATCAGAAAGTGTGGCTCGGTCAAAAGAAAATTAAGAAGTTCATCCAGCGAAGGTGAGCGTCTTTTTGGAAAGGGGAAGCCCCTATGCAAACCGTGAAATCCCTTCTGCTCTTGGCGTTGCTATGCCTGAGTCTTGGGTGTAGCAGCTATAGCATGCAAGAAATTTATATCGCTTTAGAGGCGGGGAACCCTGAAGCAGCTTTCGTCTACATGGAGGAGAATGGACCGAAAGAACCAGGCCTCCCGTTCCTTTTTGAACGGGGGCTGGTTGCCCATTATGCAAACCGGTTTTCAGAAAGCAGCAAAGCCTTTTCGCTCGCGGAGGATATTTCGGAAGACCTCTATACCCGCAGTGTTTCAAAGGAGGCACTCGCGCTGATTACAACTGACCTGTTGCGGCCATATCCTGGGACCCGGTATGAGCGGCTCTTGAGCCACTATTATCGGATTCTCAACTACATCTATCTGAACAAGTTAGATGGGGCTCTGGTAGAATGCCGTCGCGCCACGAATCTCATCCAGTACTACATAAACGAGCACAAGGAGTATGATTTTTTCGGTGCAGCGTTTTTGGCGTATTTGTCGGGGATAATCTACGAAACAAGCGGTGAGTGGAACAATGCGTTCATCTCCTACCAGCAAGCCGAGGAGTACTATCAACGTACATCAACAAAAACTGGGGTGAGGATGCCCAAAGATATCGGTTATTCACTGGTGCAGTTAGCACGGAAACTGGGGTTCGCTGAAGAGGCGGCGCGTTACCGGAGCCGGTATGGCGATCCCCCTGAGCACGGAGCCGGTTATGGCGAACTCATCATTTTCTACGAAAGCGGGTACGTGCCCTCTAAATATGAAGAAACACTGATGTTTCCTATCCTTAAAACCGATACGACAATCGAGGCTTTTGAGGAAGGCAATGAGAAGGATGCTAATGACCGAGCGACCTCAGACTTTGTGAAGACACTCTTATCGCGCCGCGGTAGGACCTATCCTGATGCTCAGTTGGAATATCTTTTGTACGTCGCGCTGCCGGCAATTCGTTCCAATCGCCCGGAATTTACAGGGATTGCAGTGCAGGCTAACAACATCCAACAGAGAGGGATGCTGGTAGCAGATATCCAAACAATAGCGATAGAAACGCTCAACTCTCAGCGGCCGACCATTCTCTTACGATCGGTGACGCGTGCTTTTTTGAAGTACCTGATTTATCGGGTAGCAAAGGCAGCACTGGATAAGCCTGTTGAAGAAGCAGAAAAGAAACTTGAGGAACTTGAAAAAAGTGAGGAGGCAAGCGAAGCGGAGAAAGAAGATACCCGTGAAAGTGTTCGTAACGCAAAAATGTGGAGGCAGGTGGGAATGGGTATATCAAACATTGCCAACATTGCTACTGAGCACGCCGATACCCGCTCATGGCAAACCTTGCCGAACCAGATTTTTCTTCTACGGATGTTTCTCCCGGAGGACGTTTATAACGTCAACCTTTTCTTTTTAGAGGCAGGCGGGCGAAACACTATTTCGCAAACCCTTGGGGAAGTTGGGATTTACTCGAATCGGAAAACATTTCTCAACTACCGAACGTACGACTAAAGTCGGACGAAACACCCGACCAACAGCAGGGCAACCACAAGTTGAGCGTCGCGAAATCCTGATTTATCGGGGTCGCTTTGAATCCCGAAAATACCAACAACATCACGCCATAGTTCTAGGCTCAATTCACCAGACACGGTTGCGCGACACACCGGGTATTGGGGTTGCGCCTATAGGAATCGTCCCAATGTAGGGGCAGGTTTCTTAATCCCGATCAAAATTGAAGATTCCCACTACCACGTGGCTTCTTACGTCTGTGTCCCTTTTTATGGGGTAGGTAGGTATGGAACGCAGATTGGCGTTCCATACAGGATCGTAGGTGCTCGGTTTTGTCAGTCCCGATGGAGTATCGGGTCAACAAGACCGGCCCCTGATGTCCCATGAATCGGGCAACTACTTTCTGAAGTGCGTAAGTCCTAACAATTAGAAAAAAAGAAAGGAAACTAACATGGAAAATCAATCGGGAAATGAAAGATCTTTCGTCCATTCCTAATTGATGGATGATCAAGACTGATGCAGTTGAATACTCAAAGCGTCGTCGTCCGGTGATTTATCACCGGACAATACGACTCACGACGCCCGATGAATCGGGCAACTACAATCTGAAGCACATAAGTCTATACTAAAGGAGATTAAAATGACCTTCAACAGATTGCGTTGTTTTTTGTTAATTGTCACCTGCTTTTTGCTTGCAGGTTGTGATTTCCTGGAGCCGACGGATTCGACAGTCCCGTCGGTTACCGTGAACTTTGTTTCTGCGGATCCACCCAACGGGAGCACTATCAAGCCCGACGAAACCATTACCGTAACCTTTGACGACGTCCCCGGTAGCGTCGCTGTGAATCAAGGCACTGTGGGAATCGCCGATCGAACGGCAACCATCTCCGGGCCATTTCCCGCCGGTCCGCTGAGCCTGAACATCACTTGGGCAGGTGGTGTGCAAAGACTCACCTATACCGTTGATGACCCGACACCGGAGGGAATGGTGTCAATTCCCGCGGGCGAGTTTCAGATGGGGAGCAACGATTATAGAGATTTTCCACAGGAACAGCCGGTGCACACGGTCTATATTGATGCGTTCTTTATGGACGAAACTGAGGTGACCAATTTAGAGTATAAGAAGTTTGTGCTTGCCAACCCAAATTGGGGTAAAAACCTGATTGATGAGTCCTACTTACAGCTCTGGACTATTGGGAATAATGACTACCCCAGTGGGAAGGCAAGCCACCCGGTTGTGTCCGTGACTTGGTATGCGGCGATGGCTTATGCACAGTGGAAGGGGAAGCGGCTGCCGACGGAAGCGGAGTGGGAGTACGCGGCGCGGGGTGGGTTGGTGGGTAAAGAGTATCCGTGGGGCGATGGCATTGATAGCAGCAAGGCAAACTATGGCTATAATGTTGGTGATACGACGCCTGTAGGTGAATATCCGCCCAACCGTTACGGCTTACACGACATGGCGGGCAATGTGTTGGAGTGGTGCCTTGACGAATATGATGGGGGTTTCTATGCCCGTTCTCCCCGTGACAATCCGCTGCATGGTGCGCCGAGCGTAGATTGGCTTGTGCGTAATTTCACAGGTGTTACTAGCTACCTTGATCGCGTGTTGCGCGGTGGCGGATGGATCTACTCACCGATAGACTTGCGCGTCGCTGCTCGCCGCACCCGGTACTTTGCGGCTTGGTCGGACATATTCATCGGGTTTCGTTGTGCGAGGTCTCAGTAACCCCTTAAATCTTTACCTCTTTACCCCTTTTATCCGCGTCAGCGGATTGAGGCATTCAACTGCGTAATTCCTATCCTATACATTACTAAAGTTAGTACAATTTGATAGTAATTCATGCAGCGTTATCAAGTGTTTGTTGAATATCGTGCGAGTTTGTATGTTTGTCGTTTGTCTGGGAAAATAGTCTCCCCTCCATAAAGGCGCATAAATACTGAACCATTAACCCGCGTGTCAATTTAGTGGGTCGATACCAGTCAATGCCCAATTCCCAGCATACCTTCTCGACTGTTATAGAACCGCCTGTAGTAGAAGTGTGATTGAATATCAATTGTGTGATGCAACTTGCCAAGAAACTGAGTTGTACCAACCGATTGATGCTTTTCCGCGATTTGACTCGATACTCGTCAAACCCGAAGTGTTGCTTGGCATCTCGAAAAGCAGTCTCAATCAACCATCGTTTCCGATAGTATCGAACTATCTGACATAGGTCAAGAGTCAAGTCAGTGGTGTAGACACAGAAATATCGAAACGGCTTTGATTTTTTACAACGGGTTCGCATCACGACCAATCTCACTTGCGTGGGACACATTTTTGTCCGCACGACCTTAGATGCGACTGAACACCGTTTGTTGTCAATATCAATAGCCTTATACCGAAGATGCCGAAGATGAATGCGTTTACCGTATGTCTTTGGGCGTCCGGGTTTGGGTCGCTTGCAGACCGTGGGTAACAGATAAAAGACCGCATTGGACTTGGCGCGACACAAGATATGATGTCCTGCGTTAAGGACGGCTTCAAACACTTTGCGTCTATTGAATCCCCGGTCAAAGATAATCAGTCCGGGCGGGATTTGGGAGCAAATCCGCTTGAGAACTGACCCACTGTTGTCCCGATGGGTCTTTGGACATATCAACTTCACCCACACCGGAAATAGAATTGTCTCTGTCACGGTGGTACAAAGCAACCCCAATGCGCCAAACTGATGACCCCAGTGAAACTTCGATTGATTGGTGTTGCGCTTTTGGTAGCGATGATTTCTGAAGAAATGAAGTCCAAATTGCTCCTCCCCGGTCTTTATCGCCCGGGTCTCGTCGTAAACGTAGACCCAGTTGTCAAACCGCTGTTGTAGCAACTTAATCAGACGTTGAGCAACCGCATCGCTATTCCATTTGCCACGGGAAAGGAACTTCACCAATGAACCGTAACCGACCTTCGGGCGAACCGCTTGATAGATGCCGGTCAACGTCGCACGATGACGGTGCGTGATAAGACCGATAATGAAGGTACAGAACAGAGCGAAGTTTTGACGGTTGAATAATGGACGAAATTGCGTTAAAATATCAACGAGGCAGAAAATGAGGGGCATGATAACTCTCCTTTCGAAATTGTGATGGATTTCTGAAAGGATACCCTTTTTTCTGCCTCTTTTCACACTAAAATTGTACTAACTTTAGTATACATTAGGACTTACGCATTTCCGTAGGAAGTCTCTGCTGTAGTTGCCCGATTCATCGGGCGTTGGAAACGGTGTCCAGCGGCGATAAATCGCCGAACTACAAGGCTTTGAGCGTTTAGCTGCGTAAGTCCTGACATGTTAGATTTATGGGAACCACAGACCGAAAGGATATTTAAATGCCCTTCAACAGATTGAGTTGTTTTTTGCTAATTGTCACCTGCTTTTTGCTTGCAGGCTGTAGCGAGAAGGAGGAGCTACCTCCCCCGCCGGTTACTGTGAACTTTGTCTCTGCGGATCCCCCTAACAGGAGCACCATCAAGCCAGACGCGACGATAACCGTAACGTTTGACGATTTCCCCGGTCCGGTCGCTGTAACCCAAGGCAGTGCGACGACGGCGGGTCGAATCGTGAGCATCTCCGGTCCCTTTTCTGCGGGTTCGCTGAGTCTGAGCATCAGTTGGGCAGATGGCGTCCAAAGGCTCACCTACACCGTTGATGACCCGCCGCCGGAAGGGATGGTGTCGATTCCCGCGGGTGAGTTTCAGATGGGGAGCGTGCACCCGGACCTAGTGAAGGCGGGTTTGCTAGTACATACGGTCTATATTGATGCGTTCTTTATGGACAAATATGAGGTGACCAATTTAGAGTATCAGAAGTTCGTGCTTGCCAACCCGCGCTGGCAAAAAGACAAGATTGATGGGAGGTTCCACGATGGAGACTACTTGAAACACTGGAATGGGAATGATTACCCCAGCGGGAAGGCGGACCGCCCGGTTGTGTATGTGAGTTGGTATGCGGCGATGGCTTATGCGGGTTGGGCGGAGAAGCGGCTGCCGACGGAGGCGGAGTGGGAGTACGCCGCACGGGGTAGGTTGAGCGGTAAAGCGTATCCGTGGGGCGATGGCATTCATAGCAGCAAGGCGAACTACGGCCGGAATGTTGGTGATACGACGCCTGTAGGTACGTATCTGCCGAATGGTTACGGTTTGTACGACATGGCAGGCAATGTGTGGGAGTGGTGCCTTGATGAGTACAACAAGGATTTCTATCGTACTTCTCCCCGTGAGAATCCGCTCGCTGGTGCGCCCAGTGTAGATCGGCTTATAAATAATTTCACAGATGTTAATCCTAACACTTATCGCGTGATTCGTGGTGGTTCGTGGTATGTTCATTCGTCGTCCGTGAGCGTCGAAATGCGTGGCTGGGTTTTACCAATGGTCTTGGCCGAGACCTTCGGATTTCGTTGTGTGAGGGCTCAATAATCTCTTAAATCTTTGCCGCTTTACCGCTTTTATCCGCGTCAGCGGATTGAGGCATTCAACTGCGTAATTCCTATCCTATACATGTTAGATTTATGGGAACCACAGACCGAAAGGATATTTAAATGCCCTTCAAGAGATTGAGTTTTTTGTTGCTAACCGTGACCTGCTTTTTGATTGCAGGTTGTGATTTCCTGGAGCCGACGGATTCGACAGTCCCGTCGGCTACTGTGGGTTTTGTTTCTGTGGATCCGCCCAACGGTAGCACCATTGAGCCGGACGCGACGATAACCGTAACCTTTGACGCCTTCCCCGGTGAGGTTGCTGTGAATCAAGGCACTGTGACGATGGCGGGTCAAACGGTGAGCATCTCCGGTCCCTTTTCCGTGGGTCCGCTGAGTCTGAGCATCAGTTGGGCAGATGGTGTGCAAAGACTCACCTACACCGTTGATGACCCGACACCGGAGGGGATGGTGTCGATTCCCGCGGGCGAGTTTCAGATGGGGAGTAACGACCCGGAGGCTTTCAACGATGAACAACCGGTACACACCGTCTACGTCGATGCGTTCTTTATGGACAAATATGAAGTAACCAATTTAGAGTATCAGAAGTTTGTGCTTGCTAACCCTCGCTGGAGTAAAGGTCGGATTGCTGACAGATACCACGATGGTTTCTACCTGTACCACTGGAACGGAAATGACTATCCTCAAGGGAAGGCGGACCACCCGGTTGTGAATGTGAGTTGGTATGCGGCGATGGCTTATGCACAGTGGAAGCAGAAGCGACTCCCGACGGAGGCGGAGTGGGAATACGCGGCGCGGGGTGGGTTGGATGGTCAAAAGTATCCCTGGAAAGGCGATGGCATTGATAGTGGTAGGGCGAACTATTACTCCAATGTTGGGGATACGACGGCGGTGGATAAGTATCCGCCCAACGGGTACGGCTTATACGACATGGCGGGCAATGTGTGGGAGTGGTGTTTGGATGAGTACAATAAGGATTTCTATCGTACTTCTCCCCGTGAGAATCCGCTATCGGGGGCGAATACCGTTGATTGGATTATCAGTAATTTCACAAGTGTTAAAGGGCTTCGCGTGTTTCGCGGCGGTTCCTGGGACTTTCTTCCGAGATTCCTGCGGGCTGCTTATCGCAACGCGAACTATCCAACGTTCATGTACCCCGACATCGGGTTTCGTTGTGTGAGGTCTCAGTAACCCCTTAAATCTTAAATTCTTTACCCCTTTTATCCGCTTCAGCGGATCGAGGCATTCAACTGCGTAATTCCTATCCTATACATTAGGACTTACGCATTTCCGTAGGAAGTCTCTGCTGTAGTGGCCCGATTCATCGGGCGTTGGAAACGGTGTCCAGCGGCGATAAATCGCCGAACTACAAGGCTTTGAGCGTTTAGCTGCGTAAGTCCTGACATGTTAGATTTATGGGAACCACAGACCGAAAGGATATTTAAATGTCCTTCAACAGATTGCGTTGTTTTTTGCTAATTGTCACCTGCTTTTTGCTTGCAGGCTGTGATTTCCTGGAGCCGACGGATTCGACAGTCCCGTCGGCTACTGTGGGTTTTGTTTCTGTGGATCCGCCCAACGGTAGCACCATTGAGCCGGACGCGACGATAACCGTAACGTTTGACGCCTTCCCCGGTGAGGTTGCTGTGAATCAAGGTGCTGCGACGATGGCGGGTCAAACGGTGAGCATCTCCGGTCCCTTTTCCGTGGGTCCGCTGAGTCTGAGCATCAGTTGGACAGATGGTGTGCAAAGACTCACCTATACCGTTGATGACCCGACACCGGAGGGGATGGTGTCGATTCCCGCGGGTGAGTTTCAGATGGGGGGCAACGACCCGGCTGAGCGGCCGGTACACACCGTCTACGTCGATGCGTTCTTTATGGACGAACATGAAGTGACCAATTTAGAGTATCAGAAGTTTGTCCTTGCCAACCCACGCTGGGGTAAAGACCGCATTGAGAAGAGATTCCACAATGGGTCCTACCTGAACCACTGGAACGGAAATGACTATCCTAGTTGGTATGCGAAGCATCCTGTGGTTTATGTGAGTTGGTATGCGGCGATGGCTTATGCGGGTTGGGCGGAGAAGCGACTGCCGACAGAGGCAGAGTGGGAATACGCCGCGCGGGGTGGGTTGGATGGTCAAAAGTATCCCTGGAAAGGCGATGTCATTGACCCCGGTAAGGCGAATTACGGCAGTAATGTTGGGGATACGACGGCGGTGGGTAAGTATCCGCCCAACGGGTACGGCTTATACGACATGGCGGGCAATGTGTGGGAGTGGTGTTTGGATGAGTACAATAAGGATTTCTATCGTACTTCTCCCCGTGAGAATCCGCTATCGGGGGCGAATACCGTTGATTGGGTTATCAGTAATTTCACAAGTGTTAAAGGATTTCGCGTGTTGCGCGGTGGCGCGTGGGATGGTAATCCGAGGAACGTGCGTGTCGCTAGTCGCGGCGGGAACAATCCAGCGGTCACGTACCGCGGCCTCGGGTTTCGTTGTGTGAGGGCTCAGTAACTTCTTAAATCTTTACCGCTTTACCGCTTTTATCCGCTTCAGCGGATTGAGGCATTCAACTGCGTAATTCCTATCCTATACATGTTAGATTTATGGGAACCACAGACCGAAAGGATATTTAAATGCCCTTCAACAGATTGAGTTGTTTTTTGCTAATTGTCACCTGTTTTTTTCTTGCAGGCAGTAGGGTTCAACCCCCTGAAATGCCGGAAGGGATGGTATCGATTCACGGAGGCAAGTTTCAGATGGGAAGCAATGATGGCGCGAACAATGAGCGGCCGGTACATCCGGTTTCCGTCTATTCGTTCTGCATGGACAAATATGAGGTAACCAATTTAGAGTATCAGAAATTCGTTCTTGCCAACCCGGGCTGGCAAAAAGACAAGATTGATGGGAGGTTCCACGATGGACGCTACTTGAAGCACTGGACTGGGAATGACTACCCCAACGGGAAAGCGGACCACCCTGTGGTTTATGTGAGTTGGTATGCGGCGATGGCTTATGCCCAATGGACAGGCAAACGGCTGCCCACGGAGGCGGAGTGGGAGTATGCCGCGCGGGGTGGATTGTCTGGTAAAAAGTATCCGTGGGGCGATGACATTGATAGCAGCAGGGCGAACTACGACCGTAATGTTAAGGATACGACGGCGGTGGGTAAGTATCCGCCGAACAAGTACGGTTTGTATGACATGGCGGGCAATGTGTGGGAGTGGTGTCTTGATGAGTATGACGAGAATTTCTATTCTGTTTTTCCCCATGGGAATCCGCTATCGGGAACCAACATCATTGTGGGAGACTACACCATTGATTGGGTTATAAACCACTGGTGCTAGTATAATTTATGGGTCATGAGTCGTTTTCCTCACTAGTATCGTTAATCGGGGTAACAAACCATCTCAATTAACGGGAGGAAAGCGAAACTCATGACCACGATAGATTTTATCACAGACTTGTTCTGTTGTGTAGATGATAAACTGACACAAGACAATATAAATCACAAGCATACTCAAGCCAAACTGTATCCGTCTGAAGTTATTACGCTTGCGTTGCTTTTTTCGCTCAAAGGGGTAGGCAATCGTGCCTTTTATCGGTGGATAGAAAGCAATTACACCGGGTTGTTCCCGCATTTACCAAAACGGACTCGCTTGTTCCGGCTTTTCAACAGCCATAGGCATCTGACCGATATTTTCATGGCAACCCCGTCACTGATTGGCGTGATTGACACTTATGGTATTGAGTTGATTCACCCCCGTCGAGAAGGTCGGTCTGAGCGACAAATCGGCAAAAAAGGTATATCCAACCAACGATGGATTGTCGGAGGCAAACTGTGCATATTGGTCAACCATCTGGGGGAGATTGTCGATTGGGAGTGTGACACTGCCAATGTCTATGATGGTAGTCAGTTCCAACACATAGTTGAAGGCGTCAGTGACCAGATGGTTGTCTTTGCTGATGAAGGGTTTACCAAAGTGGACTGGTTCCCTGACAACTTGCGTATCTGCAAACGCGGACAGTGGAACGACAGGATGGTGATAGAGACTATTTTATCTATGTTGACCCGCGTCTGCCATTTGAAGAAAGTCGGGCATCGGTGTTGGGACTATTTCAAGACACGACTTGCTTTCACAATGGCGATGTTTAATTTGCTAGTGCAATGGGACGGATTACCCGTTGATGACGATGGATTTGTCCCTTTATCTATTGCACAATTTGCTCTCTAAACTAGCACCAAAGGTTATAAATAATTTCACAGAAATTAAAACTAATCGCGTGTTTCGTGGCGGTTCGTGGCCTGATAATCCGAAGTTTGTGCGCGTCGCTAACCGCGGCAGGAATACACCGACGTACGCGAACTACTTCTTCGGGTTTCGTTGTGTGAAGTAATTTTAGTTTTTCAAGATTTACGCGGTTCCGGTTGATCAAACCTAAGGTTCCGGTTCTGTAATTTGAGTAGAAGGACAACCACGAGGGTTGCCCCTACAAGTGAACAAACGACAACCGGGGCCGTAGATCGGGCTTTCTAGCCCGACGCACTCACTTCCAATCCGTAGGCGCGGTATTCGGTTCTAACTGTTAGAGGTGCCCGATGAATCCCCGATAAATCGGGATTAAGAAACGGGGAACTACAATCTGAAGCACATAAGTCTATACTAAAGGAGATTAAAATGACCTTACTAAAGGAGATTAAAATGCCATTCAAGAGATTGCATTGTTTTTTGTTAATTGTCACCTGCTTTTTGCTTGCAGGTTGTGATTTCCTGGAGCCAAAGGAGTCGAAACCCCCGCCGTTTGTTGCCCCTCCAGAACCTCCAAAGCCCGTTGCGCCGGAGGGGATGGTGTCGATTCCAGCGGGCGATTTTCAGATGGGGAGCAACGACCCGGAGGCGTGGCACAATGAACAACCGGTCCACACGGTCTATATTGATGCGTTCTTTATGGACAAATATGAAGTAACCAATTTAGAGTATCAGAAGTTTGTCCTTGCTAACCCTCGCTGGAGTAAAGGTCGGATTGCTGACAGATACCACGATGAAACCTACTTGAATCGCTGGAATGGGAATGACTACCCCAGTGGGAAGGCGGACTATCCTGTGATTTATGTGAGTTGGTATGCGGCGATGGCGTATGCCCAGTGGGCAGGGAAGCGGCTGCCGACGGGGGCGGAGTGGGAGTATGCGGCGCGGGGTGGGTTGGATGGTCAAAAGTATCCCTGGAAAGGCGATGTCATTGATAGTGGTAGGGCGAACTACAACGGGAATGTTGAGGGTAGGGATACGACGGCGGTGGGTGAGTATCCGCCGAACGGTTACGGTCTTTATGACATGGCGGGCAATGTGTGGGAGTGGTGTTTGGATGAGTACGATGAGAATTTCTATGCCGATTCTCCCCGTGAGAATCCGCTTGCTGGTGGCAAGACCATTGATTGGCTTATCAGTAATTTCACAAGTGTTAAAACTGGTCGCGTGTTGCGCGGCGGTTGTTGGCTCAATAATCCGGTGGACTTGCGCGTCGCTAATCGCAATTGGTCTTCGCCAACGTACACGGGCTTCGCCAACTCAGTCGGGTTTCGTTGTGTGAGGTCTCAGTAACTCCTTAAATCTTTACCTCTTTTATCCGCGTCAGCGGATTGAGGCATTCAACTGCGTAATTCCTATCCTATACATGTTAGGTTTATGGGAACCACGAGACCGAAAGGATATTTAAATGCCCTTCAACAGATTGCGTTGTTTTTCGCTAATTGTCACCTGTTTTTTTCTTGCAGGTTGTAGCGAGAAGAAGAAGCTACCTCCCCCGCCGGTTACTGTGAACTTTGTCTCTGCGGATCCGCCCAACGGGAGCACCATCAAGCCGGACGCGACGATAACCGTAACGTTTGACGATTTCCCCGGGCCGGTCGCTGTGACTCAAGGCACTGCGACGATGGCGGGTCGAACAGTGAGCATCTCTGGTCCCTTTTCTGCGGGTTCGCTGAGTCTGAACATCAGTTGGGCAGATGGTGTGCAAAGGCTCACCTACACCGTTGATGACCCGACATCGGAGGGGATGGTGCCGATCCCCGCGGGCGAGTTCCAGATGGGGAGCAACGACCCGGAGGCAGAGAACGATGAACAACCGGTCCATACGGTCTACGTCGATGCGTTCTTTATGGACAAATATGAAGTAACCAATTTAGAGTATCAGAAGTTTGTCCTTGCTAACCCTCGCTGGAGTAAAGGTCGGATTGCTGACAGATACCACGATGGATACTACTTGCAACGCTGGAATGGGAATGACTATCCTAGTGGGTATGCGAAGCATCCTGTGGTTTATGTGAGTTGGTATGCGGCGATGGCTTATGCGGGTTGGGCGGAGAAGCGACTGCCGACAGAGGCAGAGTGGGAATACGCCGCGCGGGGTGGGTTGGATGGTCAAAAGTATCCGTGGGGCGATGTCATTGATAGTGGTAGGGCGAACTATTACTCCAATGTTGGGGATACGACGGCGGTGGATAAGTATCCGCCCAACGGGTACGGCTTATACGACATGGCGGGCAATGTGTGGGAGTGGTGTTTGGATGAGTACAATAAGGATTTCTATCGTACTTCTCCCCGTGAGAATCCGCTATCGGGGGCGAATACCGTTGATTGGGTTATCAGTAATTTCACAAGTCTTAAAGAAAGGCGCGTGTTGCGCGGCGGTTCGTGGGACGATGATCCGGAATACCTGCGGGCTGCTTCTCGCGTCAGGTACAATCCAACGCTCACTTACCTCAACATCGGGTTTCGTTGTGTGAGGGCTCAGTAACCCCTTAAATCTTTACCTCTTTTATCCGTGCTAGCGGCTCTGTTCAATTGTCTGAACCGCAGATTAACCGGCTGACACTGAATCTACAGAATCTCAGTGCAGGACGGGCAAGTTAAAGGGTTTGCCAAAAATTGTAGTTCGGCGATTCATCGCCGTTTGTAGATACACTGTTAGGTTTCACTGGTATTTCGGAAATTTCAAGTGGGATGAGCCCTCAAAAGTCTCGTTGAAAGGAGAGAACCGATGAAAAAGATTTTAATGCCCTTGTTATTAATGGCAACCCTATTTCTAACAAACGTCTCCGCCCAACAATATGTCCCGATCGATATCCTCATGGGGCATACGGATTGGGTCCAAAGTGTGGCGTTCAGTCCGGACGGACAGACCTTAGCAAGTGCGAGTAACGACGGCACGATACGACTGTGGGACATTGCCACACGGCAGCATATAGCCACCCTCATAGGGCATACGGACGATGTTTATACTATAACATTCAGTCCGGATGGGCAGACCTTAGCAAGTGCGAGTAACGACGACACCGTGCGATTGTGGGACATTGCCACACGGCAGCACATAGCCACCCTCACGGGGCATACGGACGGGGTTCTCAGTGTTGCGTATAGTCCGGATGGGGAGACTTTGGCAAGTGCGGGTTTCGACGGCACCATACGACTATGGGATGTCAACACAAGACAGCACAAAACCACGCTGAGGAGCACTCCATATCCGGGCGGAATCTCCAGTGTAGTGTTCCGTCCAGATGGACGGACCTTAGCAAGTGGGCATCTCAACGGCATCGTGCGACTGTGGGATTACTCTGTTCCCCTCATAGAGCATACGGATTGGGTCCAAAGTGTGGCGTACAGTCCGAATGGACAGACCTTAGCAAGTGGGAGTAACGACAATACCGTGCGACTGTGGGACGTCGCCGCACGGCAGCACATAGCCACCCTCACCGGGCATACGGACTGGGTCACCATTGTAGCGTTCAGTCCGGTGGGAACAATCTTGGCAAGTGCGAGTACCGACAAAACCGTGCGGCTGTGGGATATACAGACAGAGCAAACCGTAGCGACTCTCACCCATCCGGACTTGGTGACCAGTGTAGCGTATAGTCCGGCTGGACAGATCCTAGCAAGCGCAAGCGTTGACCATACCGTGCGACTGTGGTCGAATCCCATTGACACAAAACCGAAAGCAGAAGAACTTCCACCCATGGTGCTGATTCCCGCAGGCGAGTTTCAGATGGGAAGCGTCGCCCCAGAGGCTGCAAATCATGAAAAGCCGGTTCACACCGTCTACGTTGACGCGTTTTTTATGGACGAACATGAGGTGACCAATCTGGAGTATCAGAAGTTCGTCCTTGCCAACCCCCGCTGGAGTAAAGAGGGGATTGAGAGGTGGCTCAACGATGGATACTACTTGCACAGCTGGAATGGGAATGACTACCCCGATGGGAAAGCGAACCACCCGGTTGTGTATGTGAGTTGGTATGCAGCGATGGCTTATGCCCAGTGGGCAGGGAAGCGGCTGCCGACGGAGGCGGAGTGGGAGTACGCGGCGCAGGGCGGGTTGGTTGGTAAAAGGTACCCGTGGGGTGATGACATTGATAGCGGTAAGGCGAACTACAACCAGAATGTTGGGGATACGACGGTGGCGGGCACGTATCCGCCGAACGGTTACGGTCTGTATGACATGGCGGGTAACGTGTGGGAGTGGTGCCTTGATGAGTACGATGAGAATTTCTATGCCGATTCTCCCCGTGAGAATCCGCTCTCCGGTGCGAACAGTATGGATTGGATTATAAATAATTTCACAAATGTTAAAATTCTTCCCGTAATGCGCGTAATGCGCGGCGGCTCGTGGTATCCTCCTCCAAAGGGCCTGCGTGTCACCGGCCGCATTTGGAATTCTCCAGCGTTTTCGGACCCCTCCACCGGGTTTCGTTGTGTGAGGTCTCAGTAATACCTTGAATCTTTACCGCTTTTATCCGTGCTAGCGGCTCGGTTCAACCCAACCTCCGCACTGTTGCACGTTCCCATCCTTTCCCCCTTCCTTTTTTCTTCCCTTCCATCTTTCCAACCCAAAATAACGCCCGATAAATCCCTGATAAATTGGGATTAAGAAACGGGCAACTACAGCCGCCCCCGCCGTCTCTTTTTTCCTGCGAATCCCGATACGATTTTGATGTTGCATTATTCCCTTGCCTGATATATCATAGATTGCGCCACGATCCGTGGGGGTTCTGGCAGCTATTCTCAAAAGAAAATGGGGAGGGTATATGAAAATTACTGTTCTCGGTTCAGGCACTTCGACAGGCGTTCCCGAATATAAGTGCGACTGTGAGACCTGTCAAGATGCCCGAAAGTTCGGGTCCAAAAATTACCGGACGCGCCCATCGATTTACATCGAAAAGGATGATAAGCATTTGCAATTCGATCTCGGTCCCAATTTCATAGATCAGATTGACCGAAACGAAGTTGATTGGATTGATGCCGTTGTTTTTACCCATTGCCACGCAGACCATGTAAGTGGGACAAATGATATCGTCATGCCGTGTCGTAAACAACAGATGGACATGCCTATCTACGGTCCGGAAGAGACTATCCGCATCCTGCATCGCAATTTTGATTATATGTTTAGCAAAGAAACGTTTCAGGGTGGCGGCGTGGGGCACTTGCTACCTAACATCGTGCAAGAACCGTTCCAGTTGCATGGGTTTGATCTTATCCCAATTCCGGTTGAACACGCTGCTGTACAAACCTACGGTTACCGAATTGATAACTTCGGTTACGTGCCCGATGTGAAGCGGCTACCCGATTCTTCTAGAGCCTTACTACAAGGCATTGATTTGCTGATCATTGACGCGCTCAGCTTCAATCCACGCCATCCAACCCACTTCTCGGTCGGGGAAGCGTTAGAGGTTGTCGATGCATTGCAGCCCAAGGAGGCCTACTTTACGCATATCATGCACCGACTCGACCATCAGCACTTCCCGGATCAGTGCGCGGAACAGGACATCGATCTGCCCGAAAATGTCTATTTGGCGCATGATGGACAGGTGTTTGAGCTGTCTTGACATTTAACGTTGGCTCATGTCAAAAGAAAGCGCGAAACGTGAAAGCCGTTGGTTCATTAGTTCATTGGGGTAATCGGACTAGGGAGCAGTAAGGAACAACGATCGTTGTTCCCTACAATTGCTGTTGTACGATTTCTTAACATGAGCTCTAACATTTATGGTGGGCCTTAGAATTAATGAGACACTCCAAACCGGTGCGGTTAGCAAACCGCCCCTACCGTTCTGCCGTTTGGTAGGCACTGTTTCCAACAGTGCTGATGCGGTGCGGTTGGAAACCGCCCCTACCGGGGGCGAAAGTGTCTATTTATTTTTAGAATTCACCATAGTAGAGGAAGACTTGCGGTGCTGCTCATACGCTGAAAGGAAAAAGAACACAATGCAGAAAACAAAGATTGAACGTGTAGAAACGATTCTCTGGGATCGCTGGCTTTTGATAAAGATTCGCTGCGAAGATGGCACAGTTGGTATTGGAGAGGGCGGCGTTCACGGTTGGCAACGCTCGACCAAGACGATGCTGGAGGTTATGTCGCCGTATCTGGTCGGCAAGGATCCATCGCTCATCGAACACCACTATCAGTGGCTGTACCGCTCATCGCATTTTATGGGTTCGGTCATTCAAGGTGCGCTTTCAGCTATTGACATCGCGCTCTGGGACATCAAAGGGAAACGACTTGGTGTGCCGATCTATGACCTGATGGGAGGTATGACGCGCCATCGCGTCCGTTGTTACATGCACGTGGGCGGCACAACCTTGGATGACTTAGTAGCAGATGCTGTGAAAAAGGCGGATCAAGGCTTCACTGCGCTCCGTTTTTCGCCATTCCCACAGGACTTCCATCTCCATAAATCGTACTCAGAGTGGGCAGACGAGGCGGTGCGCCGCGTGGGAGCGGTGCGCGATGCTGTTGGCAATTCGGTTGATATCTGCGTCGAGATTCACCGGCAGATGAATCCCGCAGAGTCAATCTGGCTGGGTCGGCGGTTGGAACAGTTCAACCCCTATTTCTACGAAGATCCGATGTTGCCCGATAGCCCGGCGATTATGGGTGACGTGCAGGAACAGTGCAACCTGCCTATCGCAACAGGCGAGCGATTTGCAAGCATCTTTGAGTTTCAGCAGCTCCTTGAAGCTAAAGCGACCTCCTACATCCGTCCTGACCTATGCCTCTGCGGTGGACTTTCAGGGTGCAAGAAGGTGGCGGGGATGGCGGAGGCACACCACGTTAAAGTTATCCCGCACAACCCTCTTAGCCCGGTGAGCACGGCGGCGTGTGTGCAGTTGGATGCGTCAATTCCAAACTTCGCGCTTCAGGAGTACACCGGCGAGGCAGAGCCGCCGAAGAGCGATTTGCTTGTCGAACCGTTGGAACTGAAGGATGGCTATCTGACGGTGCCTGAAGGCCCCGGCTTGGGAATTGAGTTGAACGAAGCGGCTTTGAGCTACCCTGTTCAGGACAAGGTACTGGATACACCGATTGGGTTTGACGGGTCTGTGCAGGACCGATAAACCAGACATGCCTCCACGTTACGGCTGCACAGTATTAGGTACAGACACAACTGGCGATTCAATCCAAACTAGGCGTGCAAAGATGACGCAATCCCTCAACAGTAAATCTCCGACAACCGACGAAGTTTTCCAGAACCACCTCCAGAATCTGGAGGAGAATGGATTTACCATAGCCTCGAACCTTCTGACCGAAGATGAAGTTCGCTTTCTTCAGGGGGTGCTAGATAGCATCTACGCAGCCTTCGATCCTGAACGAGACGGACTTCGGAGGGTTGAAGGCTACCGTTTTGCCTCTAACCTTGTAAACAAGGGTCCCTTCTTTGAGTCGATATTTTTGCGAAGCCCGGTCTATGACCTCATCCGCCATCTGCTCGGGGAAAATTGCATCCTCTCCAGCCTCAATTCCCTAGAGCCGTTGAAGAATCAAGGCAACCAACGTCTCCATCGCGATGGATTACCCGCACCCAATTCAGGCCCCATCGTTGCCAATTCACTGTGGGCAATTGACGATATGAACAAAGCTAACGGTGCGACCCGGTTGATTCCGGGCAGCCATAAGACCGATGAGCCGCCGCCCGACGATGAGGCGGGTATGGTGTATGCTGAAATCCCTGCCGGCAGTGTCATCATCACTAACGCGCATATCCTTCACGGGGCGTCCGCCAATCCATCGGGGTGCCGATGGCGGGTCATGCACGGCTATTTTACGCGGAGTGGGTTGCCACAGCAGCTTGAACAAAGGAAATATCTGTCGCCTGAAGTCCAGGCTCGGCTATCCCCGATTGCTCGCAAGGTCCTGGCGTTGGATGGTGATAACACCCAATAGGACTTACGTAGTGAGATAACGAACACCGAATCAAAGGAGGACTTATGGTTTCCGATCTCGAAATCTATCTGTTTGACTTACGTGGTTATGTCGTTTTGCCAAATGCCTTAACCCCCGGAGAGGTTGCAGAGCTCAACGAATGCCTTGATGCGATACCACCGATGGAAGCAGGCGAATGGTACGGTTATGTTCATGCGCACCGATATGGCACAACGGACGGTTTCAATCTACAGCAGATCTATGAAGCGGGCGAACCTTTTGAGCGGCTGATCGACCACCCATCATGGATTGACAAGGTGAAATGCTTCGTCGGTGGGGAGGGATCTTTTGATTATCACCACGGTCCCCTGTTTATAGATGAGAACTTTGCTACTTTTCGAGGTCCGGGAGAGGCCATTGGACTACACTCCGGGGCATACCCACCCATCCATCGAAACCAATTCCGGTATCACAATGGTCGCTTCATGTGCGGACAGATTGACATTCTCATCGCACTGACGGACTTTGGACCCGGCGATGGTGGCACAATGATTATCCCCGGCAGTCACAAATCCAACTTCAGACACCCATACTACGACAAACACAGAATGGCGCAGGATGCGACAGTCGAAGGGATCGAAGGAGCAGTTGAAATCCACATCAAAGCTGGTGACGCACTGCTTTTCGTAGATGGAGCCGCACACGGTTCAGCGAAACGGGTAAACCCTGGGATCCGCCGAACTATCGTCTACCGCTATGGACCTTCTTGGGGCAATTTCCGCTACGGTTATCAACCCTCACCGGAACTGTTGGAACGCTTGACCCCCGAACGCCAACAGATTGTTCAACCGCTGCAACTTATACCACGAGAACCGCACAAAACCATTTCGGACAGTTAGGGCTCATTAGGAGTTACGCACTTCAGCTTGCAGTAGCGCAATTTAGTGAGCGGATGTAGGGAACGCAGATCTGCGTTCCCTACGAAATCGTGGATTCACGGTTTGGTAATGTTTGAGGGCAACCACAAGGGTTGCCCCTACGAGGCTTTGAACGTTCAACTGCGTAAGTCCTAGCTCATATCAAAAAAAGTGCAGTATACTAAGAGCATGAAATGTGATGCGTGAAACGTGGAAATCATTGGTTCATTAGGTCATTGATTCATTGGGGCAGTCGGGTAAGTCCGAGAGGATTCCCTGACCGGGGGTGCCCGACCTACGGGGCTCATCGAAAAGAAAAGTAGGGAACAACGATCGTTGTTCCCTACGAATTCTGTTTCACGGTTTCTTAACATGAGTCATAGTTAGAAGCGGGTTGTGACCGCATCATAGGTTACTGATGGTTCATGGTAGATCTGGTTTTCGTGCTTTGACGCAGTACATGGGCCATGCAAAGTAGAATTCTTCCGCCTCCCGTTGAATGGCAAAGATCGGCTCCTCCTCCGGTGTCAGTTCATCAAAGGCAGCGCGAATCTGCCGAACCCGCTCCGGCGAATTGCCGGGGCGGTCAGCCCACCACGAAAACGGCTGAAGGGCGTTATGCGTATGCACCTCGCTCTCGATAGTGAATCCGGACTGCTCAATCATTTCCCGCCACTGTGAAGAGGGATATCCCCAGACGTGGGAATGGTCTCGCAGTTTTTCCACGCGATTTTGCCATTCGATGAGTCGCTCCGACTCTGGACAGACGGAATCTACCATGCAGAACAATCCCTCCGAACGCAACACTCGATAGGTCTCCGACAAAAATTGCGGTACATCCTGAAAATGGTGTGGGGCGATCCGACAGGTAACCAGATCGAAAGATTCCGCTTCAAAGGGTAAGGCTTCCGCCGAAGCTACTTGAAAGTCGATGTTTTATAGCCGGCGTTCATTGGCGAGTGTTTTCGCCTGATCCAGCATCGCGGGAGTCAAATCTGTCGCGGTAACGTGTGCAACTTTTGGCGCGAAGGCAAAAGCAGTAAAACCCGTTCCGGTGGCGATGTCGAGTGCTTTTTCGGTGCCATTCGGCTCTGCAAAATCGACAAGCACCCCTAGCGTCTCGCCCTCCGAATGAACCGTGCTCTGGGCATAATATTTGGCGTGTTGACTAAACTGTTGACGCACTGCGTCGTGAATTTGATCCATTATACTTCCTTTGAAATTGGTGTGGATGATTCATAACTGTTGCATAAATCTCGAATTAAGGAAATTTAACTATCCTAACGCAAGTTGCTAGTACTCTGTCATATAAATCATGCTTGTGTGTTAGGATAAAATCGTTTGAATTTATGTCGTGCGTGATTGAGAGTAAACTGCCAGTTGACACGGACTTTTTTTCGATTTCGTGGTTCCGCCCAAGCGTTGACTTGTCGTTGTAACTCCGACACCTGACCAATCCGCCGAGACAGGCACTGTTTTGAAAGTACAGACAACTCAATCTCGACCATATTCAACCAGGACGCGCTTTTTGGGGTATAACACATCTCAAACCTTTGGGTCAATTCAAAGGCTTGATTGCCGTCAAATGTTTGATAGAATGCCGACGGATTATGGGTGTTGAGATTATCCTGAACTAACCGAATCTTGGTGGCGTTAGGGTAATGTTGAGCGGTCTTGTTCAAAAAGTGTGCATAATCAACTTTGGTTCGCTGGGCGCGCACCTCCACGATACGTTGACCGGTTAGGGGTTCAAAGGCGATGAACAGGCTCGCTACCCCGTTGCGTTTGTAATGATAATCTTCTCGCTTGGGTTTATCCGATTTCATCGGTATCGGTGCAATGACGTCATCAATTAACTGGCAAGGTCTTTCATCAATACAGACCACCGGATACATCGGGTCATAAGGGAGTTGATATAGATGCAAGAGAGTTTCCATCCGCCACAAGAACTCAGGCGTCATCTCCCCGATACACCACTGCTTTTTCAGGTGAGGCTTCAATTGGTTTTTTTTAAGATGACTCCCACTGTTTCATAGGAGATAGCCTCAACGACATCTAACTCCACTAATTGGTCCGCTAATAACCGCAGCGACCACTGGCTGTGTCCTTCTGGCGGGGCGCTGCAAGCTAAGGCGGTGATTTGAGCGCGTTGGTAGCCATCGAACTTCAGCGGTCTACCACAACGAGATAGCTCCTCAAGAGCCGTCTCTAATCCACCGGTCACAAACTTTTTTCGTACCCGGATAATCGTCGTTTGACTGACATCGAGCACTTCATGGATCTGATGGTCAGTCATCGCGCCTTGGGGGCGGTTTTGGTCTGCCAAAATCAGGATACGGGCGCGAGCTAACTTTCTCGCAGAGATTGCTCCCCGTCCGCAGAGGGCTTTCAGCTCCTTCTGTTGAACGGGGGATAAGGCGACTTGATATTTGTAAGCTGGCATCGTATACTCCATTCGTTGATAGTGAGTTGAATCAGAAACAATAGGGGTCAATACCATGATACCATACAAATATCAAAATCCCCAAACTTATCTGATTGAGTACTAGGTTCTGTTGACATTTGAAAATTGAGCCAATATTGATGTGCCCCGATAAGATCGGGATTCAAAGCAACTTGAGGCAGTATTTTGGGCAACCACAAGTTTCTTAATCCCGCCTGTCCCGACTTATCGGGGATCTATCGGGGGGTTGCCCCTACATTGGGTCAATTCCTGTAGGGGTTGGGTTTCCCAACCCTTTGAGCATACATCATAAACGGTTTTGAACTGCTGTAGGTCGATTTTCCAAAATCGACGTTTCGGTGTCGAGATATGAATCTCGACCTACAATCAACTCAACCCGTATGGTTTGGGGTTTCCAACCCGCGTTGGTCAATGGGCGAGGGGACCTCGCCCCTACGATTATGGACAGTTTTACATAAATGTCAACACGCCCTAGGTTCTGTTGACATTTCCCATCAGATATACCTTGAGACGATTTGGGAGAATTGTTATCAAAATCCACAAAATGTAGGGGATGGCAGCCCATATCGGGGCTAGGAAGCCCCTCCTACAAGGAGCTCTAGTGGCGGAGCAAGCAATCAATGGCACAACTACGAACTAGGACCCGATGAATCGCGCAACTACATTGTAGCGCGGGGGGACCCTACCCCCTACGATTGGGTACTTATCACCGAATCATGAACATGGTTCACATAAATGTCAACACGCCCTAGTTATAGGATAGGTTGCAAATCGAGAGAATGTGAGCTAAATTGAGTTAATCATCGCTCGCAGTGGATTGCCAAATCCACTGCATACGTGCAAAGATGGCTCCGTTCCGAGAGTCTAAGACTTGGATATGTCTATCCAAGCCGAGCGGGTTTGACAGCTAGCAACTTAGGTTATTCTAACGCCATTTACGCCACACCTGTCGCTCCTCTGGGGCTTGGGAGAATTGGTTTACCGATGTTCTATACACCTATCGCCCCTCTGGGGCTTTTTAGATCGAGCAAGATGCGCGACCCATAGCCAGCGGGACGATATATGTATGAAACACACAATGGTCGGTAGGGAACAACGATCGTTGTTCCCTACGAAGCGGGACGTAGAAGCGTGTATATATCGTAGGGAACGGAGATCTCCGTTCCATTTGTTAAATGTCAACAGAACCTAGCAACTTACGTTATCCTATAATTATGATGTGCCTCGTTCCGTTAGATGGCGGTGCAGAAAGTGAAACGTCCCTTGCCCGTTAATTTCGTGTCCGCTATTAAAGAACTCGATCTCTGTCCGATCGGGGATGCCGAGATTGGCATAAAGGTGCCTCACGATTGCGTATTCGTAAGCAACCCACTCATCCGGTGCCACACCATCGTGATGCCCCCGCTCGACCATAAACGGTCTGGGTGCAATCAACCACGCCATCTCCGCGTAGTTGAAGGTGTTGCCGAGATTGAACTCTGGCATCTCATATTCGCCTGTAAACATATAGCTGTAGCGAGAATCGTATGTCGCATTTTTGACGATCCACTCGTTGAAATCCGCCGAGCAGATAGACAACGCATAACCGTCGAGTAGGGCGGGCACGCGCATAGCAGTCTTACCCCCGTAGGATAGTCCGTAGAATCCGATCCGTTCAGCGTCCACGAAAGATTGTTCCGCAAGCCATTCAAGCGTCCGTTCGTGCTGGTGGGTGATCAGCGAAAAGAGCGACCACTTGACAGGGTTTGCTTTGCGTTGGATGACACGGAATGCGTCCTGACCGATGTAAGCGTTTTGCGGGGCGTAGACAACGAACCCTTGATCTGCCAGCTCAGCACCGTAGGCGTTGTACGGGGATTCGATTTTCCGATCGACGACGTCCTGTGAACGCCCCTCCAATCCATGCTGGCAGACCACCACTGGACGACATTCGTCCGGCTTAATCCCTTTGGGGACTAGTAGGATGCCGTATGCAAACGCTTCCTCCCAAACGTCAAGGGCAACTTCATACCCCATAAAACCCGGTTCATCGTAAATCAGCCGGGTACGGGGATTGGCTGGGACGCTCGGCGGCGGGCATCTGCCGATAACCTCATCCCAAAGATAGTCGCGATAGTATTGACAGGTCTCCTGCCATTGCTCGATTGATGAGCGGTCTGTTCTTGACCAAAGTGCCTGACGCCGAGATGCGGCTTGACGCAGAGCATCTTGTGTAAATGCGATTAGTTGATGAAACTGTCGATGTAGTCGCGTTTCAGGCGAAAACCCTGTGCGCCTATCCTGTGGCGATGCTCCCGGCGGAGCAAGTGGTTGATTCTGGCCGAGTGCGCTAAGGAAATCTGTCAGCGCAGCATCAGATCCGGGCGAGCCAACGCCGCCGTCCGACGCCACAAGGCTGAGATTTTGTCCAACCCCCAACTGCTCATACAACGCCTGCGCCCGATCAAATTCCGCTTTCACTGATTCCAGCGGTGGTGAAACCGATTTCCCCGGCGCAGCACCAGCGCGCCCCTCACGTACCGGTGGAGGTCCATCCACTTCAGCGCCCCGACTGGCTTCAACAATCAGCGTTCGCGGTGCGACGAGGCTTGCTATCTCCGCATCGCCAAATTCGTGCAACAGTGCCCAAACATTGCGATAAATCGGTTCTTTCCAGACCTCCTCACGCGACTGAAAATAGCCGCTGACGACTGCTGCGTCGATCCGTGTGTCCACCGCAGTGCTGTAAAGCGTCAACAAGGCTCCTTCGCCATAGCCGATAACTCCAATCGGCAGAGGGTTTTCGGCACTGCTCATCCAATCTACCAACGCGAGGATCTTCTGCACCTCGTAACCGATGATGTGTCGCCCCAATTCAAAAGCCATACGATAGATAAATTCACGGTGGGGTTGGTTGGTCATGCGCCCGATTTTCGGATTGCCCGACCATCTGTCGTCTCGATCTATCAGTGTAGGCACGACAACCCGGCAGCCCTGTTCAGCCAAACGGCGGGCAAATTGTGCCTCTTGTGGTATTCCGTCCCCCAGTCCAACCAGCATCTCCGGCGTCCAGTCTGCATCGGGGAGCGCGATAACTTGGGCGACAGGCTCACTCTCCGGTTCTAGCAGGAGCCCTTCTCCATCCACGCCGTCGAATACGTGCCACCGCACGGCGTACACGGTATAACCTTCTGCCTTTGCAATTTCGGCTGTTTGTGTCGTTGTTGCAATGTATTGGAGGGCATCAATCGGCGTTCTCTCATCCACGCAGCCGATATACTTGCTGAAACGCTCACGATTTGGCGTGATTGAAGCGGTATAAGCCGCGTGTGAGCGATAATCTCGATTCCATAGCTGTTGACGCGATTCGACAGAGTCCGCCACTGCTTGCGCTACAAACTCATCCAAACTCGTTACCATTTGGGCAGCGAGATCGCCATCCATCGTTAGCTGATTTGTTCCCGGTAAGGTATCAGCTTCTGTCGATGATACTGAAGCCAAAATCCAAAGACCAAATGTAGAAGTATTCATAGGAAAATTTCCTCCACGTTTTATACAATCCCATTTTGCTTCAATTGATTAACTTCCTCTGCTTCGAGTCCCAACAAGCCGGTCAAAATCTCCGATGTATGCTCCCCGAGATTTGGCGCAGGGGCATCGATCTGACCGGGCGTCTCTGAGAGTTTGATTGGAATCCCCGGAATCTGAACAGTGCCGGTTGTGTTATGTTCGACTTCAGCAATCATATCTCGCGCCAATACTTGGGGATCATTTGCCACCTTATCAACGGTGTTTACCGGACCGCACGGCACACCGATTGCCTCCAACGCTTCAATCCACTCGTCAGTCGTGCGGCGGCACATGATTTCAGCGAGGGCTGGAAACAGGGATTCATGGTTCTCGGTGCGCAGCGCATTCGTGTGAAACCGTTCATCGTCAATCAACTCAGGGCGATCGACATGCTCACAAAACTTCCGCCACAGCTCGTTGTTTCCAATCGCGATAACCACATAGCCATCGGCGGATTCAAAGATCTCGAACGGCGTTATTGCCGGATGCCGTCTGCCCAATGGACGTGGAATGTCGCCGGTGGAAAAATAGCGAACCATTGCGTTTTCCAAGATTGCTACCTGACAATCTAGCATCCCAACGTCAATGAGTTGTCCCTCGCCAGTTTGATCGCGATGCCGAAGTGCGGAGAGGATTCCGATAGCGGTGAACAACGCTGACGTTATATCGCTAATCGAAGTCCCCACACGCACGGGCGGACGGTCTGGCTCGCCGGTTATACTGATAATTCCTCCCATTCCCTGAATAATCATATCGTATGCGCCCCGCGTTGCATACGGTCCCGTCTGCCCGAATCCAGAGCATGCAGCATAGAGCAGAGACGGGTGGTGTGTCTTAAGCGATTCGTAATCCAAGCCAAGTTTTTCCATCGTTCCGGGTCGAAAATTTTCAACAAGGAGGTCCGAGCCTTTGACCAATTCCAGAAAGAGCTCCTTACCGCGTGGAGACTTCAGGTTTAAGGTAATGCTTTTTTTTCCCCGATTGACGCTCATAAAGTAGAGACTAAAGTCGTTTTTGAAGGGACCAAAATCCCTCGCCTCATCTCCAACCCCCGGCTGCTCAATCTTGATCACCTCCGCGCCAAGGTCTCGCAAGATCATCGTTGCGTAGGGACCCGCTAAAATACGCGTGAGATCTAAAACCCGTATTCCTTTTAATGGACCTGCCATCTATCTTCCTTTCTCCTTTGAGGATAACATCATTTCCTGTTTTAACGCAAGTTGCTAGACAACCTGTAGGTCGAATTTTCATACCCGACGCCTATCGAAAATAACCAAATTTACGACACACCTGTCGCCCCGCCCCGATAAGATCGGGATTCAAAGCAACTGGGGCTTGGGGGAATTGGTTTACCGATGTGCTATACACCTATCGCCCCTCTGGGGCTTTGTAAGTCGGGCAGGTCCGAGAGGATCCCGTGACCGGGGATGCCCGACCTACGGATATAAGGGTCAATTTTATCGTTCCGCACATCACTAGCGACTTAGGTTATTTTACCATACTTTATGCGCCGTTTGTAGCAGGGAATATCTTTCTCCCGATCATTTTTACTCGGTTTAATTTATGACTGATTTTGAGGTTGACGGATATAACAGCAGTGTGTTAAGATTCCTTAAAGTAAAGGTATTGACCGGGCATTGTCTAATGGAACTCACGTAAGAAAGGAATGACCTCCTTGTCGAAAAAAATTGCCGTTTATCCCGGCAGCTTTGATCCACTCACCAATGGTCATGTAGATCTGATTGATCGAGTTTCTGCGCTCACTGTTTTTGATGAGTTGACTGTGTTAATCGGCATTAATCCCATCAAGAATACGCGTTTCACACTGGCGGAACGGATCGAGATGTTGGAGGCTGTCATCCAACCGTATCCGGGTGTCACTATCGATCAGTATTCAGGGCTCATAGCGCAATACGCACAGGAGCGCGGTGCCTCCGCGATCGTCCGAGGGCTACGAGCGTTCTCTGATTTTGAAAATGAGTTCCAGATGTCGCTGATGAATCGCCAAATCGCGCCACAAGTGGATACGTTATTTATGATGGCAAATACTAAGTATGCTCATTTAAGTTCGACGCTAGTCATACAGGTGGCACAGATGGGGGGAATGCAAGTGAGTAATGAAAAGTTGTTGGAGATGGTGCCGCCGGTTGTTGTTGAAATGCTAGGCAAGAAATATGGTCCGCCGAAGGATTGAAAATGCAGATCTAAATAAATAGAGTAAGGAAGACCATACCATGCGATTTATCCAACCTGGGCTATCTATTCTCGCTGTTGTCATGTTATTGATTAGTCTATATCGATTTGTGGAAGGGTTTCAGAATTGGCAGGAAGCCCGCCAGATCAAACAGCGTTCCTTGGACGAGTTGGCAGCACTCGAACGCGATCGCGATCGGTTAAAGGTTCGGGTGGAAAAACTGAAAACGGACGAACTCACGAAAGAGCGGTTGGCACGACGACTCAGCTATATTAAGCCCGGTGAAGTTGTATACAAGATTGTCCCTTCTCCTGATAAACCCCGCGAATAAAGCCAACCCGTTATAAAACAAATTTTTATTTCTATTAGGACTTACGCAGTTGAACGCTCAAAGTCAACCCCCCTGCCCTCCTTATCAGGGGGGTAGGGGGCGATTCATCGCCACGCGGGACACAATTTCCAACGCCCGATGAATCGGGCAACTACAGTGGTTTGTAGTAAGTCTCGGGATCTCGGAACGGAGGCGATTTATCGCCCGTACCCCCTCTAACTCCCCTACCCCCCTTTATCCCCCCGCAAGCAGGGGGAGGGAGAGGAGAAAGCAATGAACGCGCTACAACAAATTGCTCTCGATGAAGCATCGGGGCTGAAGTGCGTAACTCCTATCTATAAAGAACCTTCATGTAAAATGTAAAAAAATGGCTGAGGCTTGGAATTGTTGCCGTTGATCTAACTTTAATGTAACATCTCCTAAAAGTCCCGCTCATTGGCCAATGCGTCGCAACGGATAAAACAGGCAGACAGACGCCGCGACAAGGATGCCTGCGGAAATCCAAAAGGGGATTTGGAAGGCTTCAGGCGTATATAATTTCCCTGCTAAAGGGGGACCCAAGACCCGCCCAAGGCTGAGAAAAGCGTCCATTACGCCGATTGTGGTGCCCTGACCAGACTTGGTTTGTTTAGAAATCCACGAGGTATTTGTCGGGCGGATAATCTGATTGCCAATTCCAGCAATTGATAGGTACAGGGTAAGCGTCATTAGTGCTTTCGACCAAGGGAGCAGTGCCATTCCCGCAGCGTTAAGCAGCAACCCGATAATAATCAGTTTGAACTCCCCAAAAACGTTAATCAGTTTTCCTAAAACGCCACCCTGTAGCAGCGCGACGAGCGTCCCCATAATCAGGAACATCACGCCCATCTCTTTTGCTCCGTAGTTTAGTAGATCTTTGATGAATAGTGGAAAAATAGTCTCCAGTCCTGAAAAGATGAACGCCGAGAAAAAAGCAACGAGAAAGAGCGGTGTCAGCGGGTGATTCATCGCTGACCAAGGGTAGATTGTTACCTCTTGCGTATCGGGAGGCTCGGTGAGCGTAAGGGATTCCGGCAAAAGGAGTAGGGCAAAAAAGAAAGTAACTAAGGACAATCCACCGGCGACGAAGAATGGTAGACTATGGCTGCCCATAATTCCACCAATGCCGGGCCCGAAAATGAAGCCCAATCCCATCGCAGCGCCCATCAGTCCCATCCCCTTCCCCCGGTCCTCCTCTATCGTTACATCTGCGACGTAAGCCATTACCGTTGGCAGGATAGCTGCAGAGAACACGCCCGATAAACCACGTGCGATAAATAGCCAAGGTAAACTCTTCACTGCACCAAACAACACCAGCGCACCTGCATTACCAACAAGTCCCATTAGGATTGCTGGTCTCCGACCGTACTGATCTGAGAGACGCCCCCACATTGGTGCAAAGATTAATTGCATCGCGGAGTAGATACCTATCAAGAATCCGATCTGTACGGCACTTGCTCCCGACTCCTCCGCATAATACGCCAGATGTGGGATGATGACGCCAAAGCCAAGCATGACCAAGAACATCGTCAGAAATAAGATTGTTAAAGCACTTTTCCTCATCCGCTATATCGCTGTATAATACATGGGCAGCCCCTAATGGGTATTGGGAATTGCCGATTATAGAAGTTCTAGATCTCCCCAAAATTTTGGACTTTATTCTGGGCCAGAATTAGTGTACAATTAAGCGTAAAACTTATCATAAGGAGATAAAAATGACGGTTGATCAATTAAAAGGTAAAACTGTTGGAGCAGCGGTTTCGGGTGGACTTGATAGCTGTACCATCACACGGTGGCTAGTCGATAATGGGGTTAATGTGGTCTGCTTCACTGCAGATCTCGGGCAACCCGATGAAAAAAATATGGACGAAATTTGCGAACGAATGCTTGCGTGTGGCGCGCAAGAGGCGGTTATCGTCGATGCGACAGATGAACTGGCGATGGCGGGGATCAAGGTCATCCAATCCCAAGCGAAATATGAAGGGGGATATTGGAATACGACCGGTATCGCCCGGCATATCACTGTTGAGGCGCTGTTGCCTGAAATGGAGAAGCGTGGCATCAATATATTGGGACACGGGTGTACTGGTCGAGGCAACGATCAGGTACGGTTTCAGATTGCAACCAATATGTTGAATCCCGATTTTGAGGTCTATGCGCCATGGCGCGATCCAGCGTTCCTTGAACATTTTGGTGGCAGGAAAGAGATGATCGATTTCTGCAATGCACACGGTCTGCCGATTCGAGCGACCCATGAGAAACCGTACTCCACCGATGCGAACATGCTTGGTTTAACCCATGAGGCGGGTAGATTAGAATCCCTCAAAACGCCTGCCGGTTTTATTACACCGGGCATGGGTGTCTACCCGAAGGACGCCCCCGATGAAGTTGAACACTTCACGGTCACTTTTAGTAGAGGAATACCGCTGGAAGTCAACGGGAGCCCGGCGATCCCTTTCCAAGCCCTAGTGGAAGCCAATCGCATCGCCGGAAGAAACGGCGTTGGCATCGGGATTCACACCGTCGAAAATCGGTTCGTCGGGATTAAAAGCCGGGGTGTGTATGAATCGCCAGGGATGGAGCTGCTCGGTCAATGTTACGAATTTCTACTTCAACTCATTTTGGATCGCCGGGCGCGTCGGGTTTTCGATCGAGTATCAGTTGATGTGGCTGAACAGATCTATCAAGGCTATTGGTTCGATCCCGCCACTCAATCAATGCTTGCTTCTATTGAGCCTTTCACTCGCATGGCTTCTGGAGATATTACCGTTGCACTGTATAAGGGAAATATTGCATTCCACTCCGCTGGCGGCGTGATGCACTCACTCTATTCGGAGGAGACCTCCTCAATGGAAGCGATCGGCGACTTCAACCACGCGGATTCGGAGGGGTTCTTGTCCGTTCTCGGCGTCAGTGCGAAGGCGTTGTCTGCCGCGGGACAAACAAAGTAACATCAAGGAAGGGATGGGGGAGGTCTCTCCTCCGTCCTTTTCTTCTTGGTCAAATGTATCACCACAATTTTCTGACAGTTTTTACCCGTTTTACCCGCGAATTTGTACATACCAGGGAATCGAATGACAACCGTTAGAACGAAAATCATCGACATACTGGATGCACACAAAATCTCCTATCGACTGTTACAGCACAGTGAACCTGTTTTCACGGTCGAGGAGGCGGCAGCCCAACGCGGCGTGTCCAAAGACGAAATGGTTAAATCCATCCTGCTTCGTGACAAGGATGAGCACTATGTCATGGCGTGTGTACTGGGTTACTCACGCGTCAACCCGAAGGCTGTGCGTACCTATGTTCCCCAAGCATGGAGACGCTTGAGTTTCGCCACAGCGGAGGAGATTTTGTCTGTGACCGGCTGCGTCCAAGGTGCCGTAGCACCGTTGGGACTTCCTGATAGGGTGCTCGTCATTTTTGATGAAGCGATCACACACTGCCAAAAGGTCAATATCAGCAGCGGCGACCCTGTGGCAGGTCTGGAACTTAACACCCAAGACTTAATCAAAGCTGCTAGCCCTCAAATTGCCATGATTGCAGACAGCGAATGAAAATCCAAGTAGTCTAACGAAGGCATATGGTGTTCTTAGGGCACCCCGCCGCTACTCAACCGTGACCTTCACCTTCCTATCCGGTCTCTCGTGCAGATGTCCCCCTGTTCCGGGTAACGCAATACCTAAACGCACAGATGGCTTGCCGCCCTTGGGAAAAATGTGATGGAAGGTCATTGCGGGTACATAAACGAAATCCCCCGCCTTCGCGTGGACTGGTTGATCTTCACGTCCCTCAATGACCCAGTCGATCTCCCCTTCAAGTAGTAGAGTAGAAACCGAGTTTTCCATTTTATCGAGTAAGGTTTGACCCACATTTAGGACACTTGATTGCATCTTCATGTATCCTTGCTTTGCAATAGTGGCAGTCCTTTTTAGAGAGTGCGCTATTAACCATAGATAACAAACCTATTATCAGTAGAATGATAAGACCTTCTCCAATACAACCACTAATTGTAAGAAGCCCTATGATTATACCAATACATGAATATAGTTGTTTCATTTTGTTGACTCCTTTCGTAACAAAGGTTACGATCGTAAATTAACAAAGTTTCAACTATATTCTCAACAAAAATGGAATCCGTATTCCCCTCTCCGAACCGTGCGTGAACCTTTCAATTCACACGGCTCTCCAGTTAAGTAATTGATTTGAACCTCTTATCAGACAGTTTTCCTTGATGAAGTAAGTTATGGCAGTCTCTACAGATAACAAGTGTCTTTCTGTGTCGTGCTATCATAACTTTCTCCCAATGTTCAAGGTGTGGTTTATGTTTAAGGTCTTTTAATTTACGAACATGATGCACTTCAACCTTATCCATTGCCCCACAATACTCACACTCATCAGCGTTAAGACGACGAATTAACTCCGTTCCTGTGATGTAGAGATGAGCAGTTAAAGGCAAAGTATCTTCGCATTCAATAGGTCGCTTCCAATGTTTAAGTTGGAATACTTGATACTTTCTCAATTCCCCTTTAACCTTGACATTAAGGGAGTAATCTCCGCCAGTATTTAGCCGTTCAAAGATTTTTGATATACTACACTTCGACTTATTAGCAAGGGTTTTAGTCAAACTAAATAAGCCTAAATAATCCAGTTTATGTAGTTTGTGTTTCATGTCCTTAGCCAATGCGTAGTAATTTGCCAACCCTCTTTTTTCGGCGTTATAGACTTCGATTATCTCCGCCTCTGATGAAGTAAGAAGTTTTACCCTATGAGTGGCTTGAGTAGCATGATAATCGCCATACTCATGGGCATTGCAGAAGTCTAAAGTTTTATCTTTAGGGACTTTAAGCCTGATAGTTCCAACTCCTGTTCGTAGTGTCTTATGAACACCCTTTTTAGTTGTAATCTTCCGTCTCCTTCCCTTCATTGTTGTGATATTGTATCCAAGAAACTCTATATCCTTTGTTGCTTTTACAATACCAGTCTTATTCGGGGAAGTTTCAAGAAAAAGTTTTTCACTAATAAAGGTTTGAATAGTCTCTAAAACCATTTTAGCATCTCTATAACTGCCATATATTCCACAGATAAAATCATCGGCGTAACGGCAGTATAATGATTTACGAAACTTAGTAGAGTCCTCAATAGTAGGCTTGGCTTGCAATAATTCCTTCTTGAGTGCTTTTAACTCAACTATTTCTGCGGGGGTTAGTCCGTGTTTAGGCAATACTTCGTAGACTAACCTTTTAATCCGTCTTGCAATCCTATTATATTCAGGATTGGCAGGACGCTTTTTCCCGATGTTGAAGTTACTCATAAACTCTTCAACAAAAATATCAAGTTCATGTAGATAGATGTTTGATAAGATGGGGCTAATAATGCCACCCTGTGGTGTTCCACTGTAGGTGTGATGATAAACCCAATCCTCAAGATAACCTGCTTTTAAGAAGCGTGTAACCAACTTGATAAACTCCTTATCGTCAATCTTATTCTCAAGGAATCTGATTAAGACATCGTGTTTGATGTTATCAAAACACCCTTTTATATCAAACTCAATAAACCAGTCCACACCTGTCCACCCTTTCTGTATACTTTTCAGAGCAGTATGGCATGACCTTTCAGGTCTGAATCCATGCGAATCATCACTGAAAATCGGTTCATAAATCTGCTGAAGTAAAATCTTTATGACCGCTTGCACCAGTTTATCGTCTCCACTTGGCACTCCTAAAGGTCTTTTCTTACTATCACGTTTAGGAATGTATGCCCGACGGACAGGCTTGGGTCTATATGTATCTGCTTTAATCGAGTTGATGATTCCTTTTATCCTCTCTATGGACATACCATCAAGAGTGTCATCATCAACCCCCTTAGTCATCGCCCCTTTATTGCTATAGATATTGGCATACGCTAACTGCCATATCTCTGGGCATCTCATAATAGCAGATAAATCTTTCACCATCTGTCCGTTTGATGAGGCTTTCGTCAACCCGTCCAATTTCCTATTCAGTTTTTGAAAATCGAGTTCCATTCGGTACTCCTTTCATAGGTTAATTGAACGATACTTAACCTGTTGCCCTTCCCCCTATATGACATCGGCTTTCGCTGTCATTGCTGACTACTTATACCAATGATATAGATGAGTAAAAACTCATTGCACAAAGCCTTTTTTGACATCCGCACGTAGGGTAATACGGCAACTCCGTTGGCGTATTGCTAAGAGTTTGTACTGCCATTTAGTTTGCAAAACGGGGTTTTATATGATAGTATTTGGTGGGCTATGAAAATAAATATAACCCACAAAAAAACTTTTCGCTGAACTAAGCAAAATTAAACAGTGTAGAGGCTGTTATCGTTTCAGCGAAGAAAGGAGTATCGTTATGCGATTCTCAACAATAGTGTTGATTATCCTGATAATAATTTTGATGTTATTATAGGGATAGTCGATGCCCCAATCATTTCTCTATGGGTTATATGAAAACATTATAACCCATATCTATCATAATGTCCATAAATAATGTATAAACATTAACAGTTTATATACTATGAACAATCCCCTACTCCCAACAACTTAGCCAATCCCGTGTTTTCAGTGATTCAAAGATACGATGTGTTTAGCGTCCCTTTTGCCTTTTTAATCCTCTTAATTAGAGGCAGGTAGAGGAAATCGGTTACACTTCAAGGATTATATTTATGGAGTACAAACGACTCCAGTGTATCCCTCTATACAACGCTCTTTTAATCAATCTATAGACATTACCCTATAGATTGTCAATCCTACAGGATTGAACCCATGCGTTGTCATGGACGGTAACATCCTGAAGGCTTGGGTTTCAAGCAATTCAGCCTTACGCTTGCACATCTCACGCTGACAAACATCTTGCATAGGGTATTTCTGCTTATTTGCCTTTTCCTGATATGCTAAGTTCGGCATTGGATTTCTCCATCTCAACCCTTATGGGTATACCTAAATCAGGTGCGTGTGGGATATACCGATAATCCCAGTCGATAAATCGACACTCCTAATCATTGCTTACACGGCGCACTAACCCACCATTCGTCGTAGTTGTGGCAATGATTATCATTGATTTGACCCGAATTTTGATAAATCACCACCCCCGCTACGTGGTCAGCGAGGACAACTGCATGTGACCAAGGGGGCGGGCCCATTTCCTTTTTAATCTCTTCGAGACTGATACTATTAAGTGTTGCATCAAGAATTGGATTGTTCAGTGCCATAGAAATTCTCCTTAAATTGAAATGTTTGAAAAGTCCAACTGCCTTGCCACACCCAACTTTGCGGCTGGCTCGCGACAAATTGATTCGTCTCATCAACGATGGAATTCGTCTGCATTTATGCGTCTTGCACTGCAGCAAGCATGCGTTTCAGTGTAACACTAAGTTCAGTCTAAATCAAGCAAAAGTTTGGTTCAGTTGCAGCCGTAAGCCTACACCTTTGTCATTGACACTGAGCTGATAATGCTTATAATGGAAAAACTCTTTAATCAAAGGAAGGAGACTAGCAGATGAAAATTGTTGATGTACAAACGTTTCTGGTCGAGAACGTTCCCCCATATCAAGGCGGGCGCCGTTGGCTGTTCGTGAAACTGATTACCGATGAAGGCATTGAGGGAATTGGAGAGTGGTCAACAGGTCAGACTGGCAGAGAAAAATCGTCGATTGAGATAATCAAGGATTTGGCGACACAATTTGTCATTGGTGCGGACCCGTTCAAGATCGAACTGTTGTGGCAGAAAATCTATGCTACTGACCATGACTTTAGACACCCAGGCTTGGCTCTGACACCGGCGTTAAGTGCGATTGAGATGGCGTGTTGGGACATCGTTGGTAAAGCCCTGAATCAACCGGTCTATAATCTGCTTGGCGGTCAATACCATGAAAAATTGAGGGCTTATGCCTACATGCCGCACGGGGGGGTATGGGAGAATCCCGAGAAGGCGGGCGAAATTGCTGCCGATCTGATGGAGAAGGGTAACACCGCAATGAAGTTTGATCCATTCCCGATTTTTCCTGCGCCACGCGACATTCCGTTGAAAGATATAGCGCGTGTGGGAGAAATCTTCAAGTGCATCCGAGATGCGGTCGGTTATGAGGTGGAAGTTGGACTCGGCACCCATGGACAATTGACGACTTCCAGTGCGATTCGGATTGCACAGATGATAGAGCCATACTATCCCTTTTGGTTTGAGGAACCGGTGTCGTTGGAAAATGTCGATGAGATGGCGCGGGTGGCATCGCACACCAGTATTCCGATTGCGACCGGTGAGCGACTACTGACTAAGTACGAGTTTGTCGAGGTTTTTCAGAAGCAAGCGGCACAGATTATACAACTGGATGTGGGTCACTGCGGAGGTATTTTGGAGTCTAAGAAGATCGCTAGCATGGCGGAGGCACATTATGCAAGCATTGCACCTCACATGTACTGCGGTCCTGTCGCAGCAGCAGCAGCCGTTCAGGTGGCGACATGCAGTCCAAACTTTCTGATACTCGAATTTAATCGGACGACTCTCCACGCCGACATCTTTCAGGAGCCTATAGTGTTTGACAACGGCTACATTGCCCCACCAACGGCACCGGGGCTAGGAGCTGAATTGAATGAGGAGGTTCTTGCTCGGCATATAGTTCAATCTTAGTAACCAACGGTGCTCGTTTACAACTGTTGACATGCCCGCTAGCCAAAGACTGAGAGTGAAACGTGAAGCATAATGCGTAACGAGTAATACGTAAGAAGAAATTTTACGCATTACGTATTATTCCTTTGAATGAACCAATAAACTCAATATCCTCATCAACCTACACCAAAGGTTAATATGCCTGCGGAAGGGAGTTAAAGGAGTTTTTATGACAACCTTAGAGACACTTTCGGAATCCGAGAAAAATCGTGTGCGGATTACAGATGTGAAAGCCATGCAGTTGAGAGACCAAGCGGGTCAGTCCCTCGTAAAGGTTGAAACGGATGCCGGCGTTTACGGTATCGGCGAGGCGGGGGCTTCGGGACCGATGGTGAGGGCACATCTGCAAAATCTGCGAACGACGCTCATCGGTCAGGATGTGTTTGAAATTGATAAGTTGTACACCCGCATGGTAAACTTGCAACATCCCTACAGATCGAACATCCCGACGGTCAGTGGTGTGGATATTGCGCTCTGGGATGTGGTGGGCAAGCTATTGAATCGACCGATCTCAACGTTGCTCTCAGGCAGGTTTAGAGACGAAATCCCGCTTTATATCAATACCCCCGGTCCTGACGATTGGTTTGATCCTGTGTCGTGTCGGGACTGGTCTCAGCGGATGAAGGCCGCGCCGCAAGGCTGGAATACCTTAAAATTTGGGTTTGAACGTTTGATGGGAAATGGACTGCCCGAAGGCAGATACAGCCCCGGACAGATGTCCCAAACATTACGAGCAACTGAATTGGACCTGATACGTCGGGGGTATGAGAACTGTCGGGAGGCGTTGGGGGCTGAAACCGATTTCATTGTCCATTGCCATAATGAATGGGATCTTGCCACTGCGACTGGGCTGACGCGGGCGGTCGCGTCCAGCAATCCGCTTTGGGTGGAGGATGCGCTGCCGGTATGGTACTCAGATTCTTGGAAGGCGTTGAAGCATGCATCTCCGGTGCGGATTATCACCGGAGAGAAGCTAGAGCTACCGCGTGAATTTCTGCCGTTTCTTATGAATGAGGCGTTGGACGCCATCCATCCAGATCTTGTTTTCGCGGGTGGACTGACGGGTTGTCGGAAGATTGCCGATCTTGCAGAGATGTTCTACATCCCGGTCGCAACGCATAATGTTGGCAGCCTAGTCCAGAACATGGCGACTGCCCATTTCGGCGCGTCGGTCAGGAACTTCGTCATAACGGAGACGCGGATCAGTCAAAACGCACTCATTGACGAAATGGCTGAAGAAAAAGTGCAAGTCGCTGACGGAAAATTGGCTGTGCCAAATGGACCGGGCCTAGGGATTACATTGATTCCAGAGGTGTTGCGCGAGAATCTAATTGAGGGTGAGCCGTATTGGGATTAATGGGCAGGAAATGATAAAATCGTAATAAAAATTAACCGCAGAGAACACGGAGAAAAACCTTATCTCTGTTTCTCTGCGTTCTCTGCGTTAAATTCAGAAAGGTTTGTAGCAACTTATCGTGTAATGAGGGAAAGAACTGGAACATCTACCGGTTTTGCCTCTGTGACAATTATGGTAGATTTTAGAATTACTTAGACACTTCCAATGCACAGCCAACCCCCTAAATCCCCAACCCCTCTGATAAGAGGGGAAAGACAAAGGAGAAGATCCCCTCTTATCTTTTCCCCTTGTCAGGGGAGTTGCAGGGGGACTTTGGAAACTTCGCTAGGGTCGGAGTTATTGGTAAATGTCTACTTATTTCTTGCGTTTACTATAGTTCACAGATAGCTTAACCGACTGCCGCAGCGACAATGAGTCCCAATGCGATGATTACACCGGCAACGGCAATTCCCGCCGCCGTATTGTTATCTTCAGCGATCTGATGATTGAGGTCAAAGGGGGTAACTATGTCGAAAATTTTATAGCCGACCATCAGAACAATCACTCCGACGATGCTGAAAACAACGCTTTCGATGACAAGCAGCGCGAGATGCTTGAAATCAATGAACACCGCGTCCGCTGCCGCGGCTTCACCTGTTTCCTGTGCATTGACTGGTGTTGACCACATTGATGCAGCAACGATGCATCCAATCGCTATACAAAAACTGAGCAGCACAATTTTCTTCGCCATTTGTATTCTCCTTTTGATCTTTGTTTGGGGTACGGAATCTCAAAACCTCGTAACAGGTTGACACTTTATCACAGTGTTAGGTTCAAAATCAACAGAAAAATTAAGAGGGTGGGGAGAACAGGCATAACTATCCCTTGACTATTTCCGCACGAACAAAGTGATAGCCAACCGCACCGGCGGGATCTGCGTCAAAGCCAGACTCCTTTTGAGTCAGTCCATCATTGGCAATGGCTCTGGCAGAGATCTCTACCTCTCCCGGATTGTCGGGCACCTGCCACCTATATTTCCAAAGATACCATGCCAGTGGTGAGTCGCTTCCCCAAGTCTCCGTTGCTTCCCAAGTGTTAACATCATCGACACTAGTGGTGATGCTGTCATCAATGCTCACTTCAACCCGTGCAATCCCGCCATGGTTTCCGCTATCAAAGGCGGCACCACTGATCGTATATGTCTTGCCGGCTTGAAGAGTCTCGTCAGTGCTGGGTGTGCCGATTACGGTTGCTAGTTTGACCCGCGCAACGGGGTCCCAGCCTTCTTTCTCCCAATACCCTACGTGCGATTTTGCCAACATGATGTTCATGATCCATTTTGGATTCTTCGTGCCGTAGTGACCGGGGTTGAGCAGCCGTACCGGGAAACCGTGATCGGTTGGAAGGAGTTCGCCGTTCATTTTATACACTAAGAGCACCTCTTCACGAAGGGCGCGATCTATCGGGATCGCCGTATGATAACGGTCAGCACAACGGAATACGACAACCTTTGCCTCCTCCTTGATTCCTGCCTTATCAAGGATATTCCGCAGGGGTACACCGGTCCACATCGCATTGCTCATCTGCTCTGTACCTATTGGATCGCCGATGCACTTGAGCGTCCGCATTGTCGTTACAGACTCCATGCTCGTTATATCCTCGTAATTCAACATAATCGGTTTTTCGACCAATCCCGTTATTCCCATTCTCCAGTGCTCGGATTTGAGAGTTGGCACCTCTCCGATTTGAAGGACATAAAACTTGTCGTTTGGTGTAATCATTGACACAGGTTTCAGTATTTCTTTAGGAATGTCGTTTTCAGCGGGCAGGGAACGGAGTGGCAGCGTTAAACCCCCTACGCTCACTGCGGCGACTTGAATGAATTTTCTGCGGTTCATGCTTTTCTCCATCGTCATTATATATTTGGCAAAAAGTCCTATTTATTCATCCATCAGGACTTACGCAAATTTGGCACACGGGGGCAGATTTTTGATTTTTAACCCCCTAAATCCCCCTTATCAGGGGGACTTATGAACGCGCTGCGTAAGTCCTATCCATGACTTAGGGCGAAGTCAAGCGTTCAAGTGCCGATGCCACTTCAGGGTCATCGGATAAAAGCCGGTTGAGTTCGCGAAGTTGTTCCCGCGCTACATTCACATTCCCAACTTTTTCATTCGCAAGGGCAAGGTTATACTTTGCATCGAGTAGGTTTGAATCTGCTTCTAGGGCACTTTCAAAAGCCTTAATTGCCAAATCAAGTTTGTTCGTTGTCATGTATAACGTGCCCAGATTGCAGTGTGGGATTGCAGGTTTCTCGGAATGTGTTATCGCAAGTTCAAATTCGCTTTGGGCACGCTTGTCATCTTCAATAATCAGGTAGGCAAAGCCGAGGTTGTTATGTAGTATGCTGTTCTTTGGCGACGACCTGATCCCCTGTCGCAGCGTTAAACGCGCCTGACTTAATTCGTTGCGCTTGAAATGGATAATTGCCCGCTGATTGAGCAGCTCTGGATTGTTAGGCTGCTTTGCGAGTTCCGATTGGATCTGTTTAAGTTCGGTTTCATAGCCGGTCTTGGGTAGAACAATGTGTGCCAGTGTTGGGATGCGAAATTCCGCACCAAGTTTCAACGCGTACTGCGGTGGGCGTATACCGTTATACCGCGCCAATAGTTTCCAATCCCGATATTTTCTCGGAAAAATCCGGTCGCCATATACTCGAATGAAACTATAGAGTGTCTCCTTCTGCGCGATCTTATGCCGAATGTCGGTGTACTTTCTCACCGGATACCGTCCAACGAGCATCCGCAAATCTGGTTCAGAAATAGGGATTACTGGTGCGGCTTCGATTGGCGGCGTTGCGGGTGTTGAAACCTCTGGCGCAGATGAGGTGGATGAGGTTTCGACTATCGGTGTATCTGGCACTGAAACCTCTGGAGTCGGTATAGTTTCCACTACTGATGTTGCGGGTGTTGAGGTTTCTGGCGGAACCCCCGCTTTTTTTGGTTGTTTAACTTGGGCAAACTGGACCTGTTTGACTTGGGCAGACAATGAATCGAAAGAGCCCGTTAATGTCTGTGACACTGAACTCCAAGGGACAACGTAGATTAGGAGTGTGATCAGCCCAATCCCTGCGATGGCTCCTATTATCAGGGAGGCTCGGTTTGTTGATCGGGATTGTGGAAAAGGGTGTACCTGCACCGGCAATGGTGGGAAGGGCAGCACGCTGATCTCATTTCGCTTGGGGTTGGTTGCTTTATCTTTTTTCACAGGTCCCCTCTAAGTCAAAGCGTTGTTCATCTGTAACATCTGCTAAATTATAGCAACCGCTAGTATGGGTGTCAAGAACTTTCATCTCATTTTTCTGTTGACAATCTAGAGGCGGATGGTGTATCTTAATTGATTCGCAAACCTGTTCTCGTGCAGATGAGGGGCAGGAACGCATTCAGGAGTTCATCTGAGTTTTACACATTACGTCTCACGCAGAGGAAATGTCATGTTTGAAAGTTTATCGGGCAAATTGCAAGGCGTTCTCAAATCGCTACGCGGTCAAGGCAAACTGACCGAGAAAAACATATCTGATGCACTACGAGAGGTTCGTCTCGCATTGCTTGAGGCGGATGTGGATTACAAAACCGTTCGTGAATTTATCAACGGCGTCAGGGCAAGATCTATTGGTCAAGAGGTGCTTGGTAGCTTCACATCAGATCTTCAAATAGCGAAGGTTATCGGCGATGAACTCGCAAAACTGATGGGTGAGGCAGCCGTACCAGTCACCATAGCACCAAGTGGTCCAACAATCATTATGATGGTCGGTCTACAAGGTGGCGGGAAAACGACAGCTTCAGCCAAACTTGCGCTGAGATTCAAATCAGAGGGCAGAAATCCCCTTTTGGTTGCAGCAGATATCTATCGCCCAGCAGCTATTAAACAGCTGCAGGTGCTTGGAGAACAGATTGATGTACCTGTGTTCTCAATGGGAACTGAGCTCTCTCCAGCGACCATCATTCAAGCTGCTGTCAAGCAAGCGTTGAATCGTGGGAATAATTTTGTCATCATTGACACAGCAGGTCGGTTACATGTTGACGAAGTGTTGATGGATGAGTTACGGGAGATGAAGACAGCCGTCAATCCAACCGAAATTTTACTTGTTGTTGATGCGATGACGGGTCAAGATGCGATCAATGTTGCCCAGCATTTTAACGACAACTTGGACATTAATGGTGTTATCCTAACCAAGCTGGATGGTGATGCGCGTGGCGGTGCAGCGCTGTCCATTCGTGCCGTAACGCAGAAACCGATTAAGTTTGTCGGTGTTGGCGAGAAGATTGATGCGACAACATTGGAGGAGTTTCATCCGGATCGGATGGCTTCTCGGATACTTGGAGAGGGTGACTTTGCAACCCTGCTCGAAAGGGCTGAATCTGTTTTCAACCAAGATCAAGCCGACGAGTTAGAGCGTAAGCTGCTTGAGCAGGAGGGGTTAGATTTCAATGATTTGTTGATGCAGCTTGAACAGATCAAGAATATGGGATCATTGGACCAACTCGTTGAGATGATCCCCGGTGTCAATAAGCTCCCGATGAAAAACATGCAGGTTGACGAATCGCAGTTGCAGTATACCAAAGCGATGATTCAGTCAATGACGCCGATGGAACGCCGAAATTCGCGTCTCCTTGATAGCAGCCGTCGGTTGCGCATTGCCAAGGGAAGCGGTACAACAGTTCGCCAAGTTAATCAATTGATTGATCAACTCAAATTTATGAACCGTATGATGCAGCAACACTCAATGGTGGACGTGCCGCAACTTGGAGGAGGTGGTTCCGTTGCAATTAAAGGGAAACCAAAGAAACGTAAAAAAAGGAAAAGACGTAAATCACGTTAAGTTTGGGGTACAGTTTATTTATCATCACTATCATTCGCTACAATTTGGGCGGTGACTACAGCCAAAATTGAAATGTGAAAAGTCCCTGCCATCACGTTTGAGGTTTTATGTTTCACGCGTGATGTGGTGAGGCAGGTTTTTCAACTAGGTGGATATAGTGATAGAAAAAGTTTTCACGAAATAGGAGGTAACATTTGGCAGTACGAATTAGGCTTCAGCGGCATGGAAAGAAAAGACGTCCTTTTTATCGGTTGGTGGCCGCTGACTCTCGAAGCCAAAGAGATGGACGTTTTATCGAACGAATCGGGTATTATGATCCGATGACCGATCCGGCAAACATTGTAATTGACGCGGAAAAGGCATTAAAATGGTTGAGAACTGGTGCGCAGCCTTCTGACACAGCCAAGGACCTCATGTCAAAAGTTGGCGTTTGGGAACAATTTATGAACGAAAAACTGGGGCAGCCCAGTCCAACGCTAGAGACAGAGTCAACGCCTACTTCAGAAGAAGCTTCCGATGCAGAAGAAGATCTCGCCTCTGCTGAATAATCAACAGAAGAAGCAATATTGTGCAAAATCGCGTTGTTAGGGGAATTTCATGCTCAAAGATTTGATTGAATATCTCGCGAAGTCTCTCGTTGATTACCCGGATCAGGTCAGCGTCAACGAAGTTGAAGGTAACACTGTGACTATTCTTGAACTGAGCGTTGTCCCTGAAGATTTAGGAAAAGTTATTGGGAAACAGGGGCGCACAGCCAAGGCAATGCGATCTCTGCTACTTGCTGCAGGAGTCAAAGCACGTAAAAAGGCAATACTTGAGATTGTCGAATACCGTGAAGTGGTAGAGTAAGCATTCGCAATCCTATCACCTCACTATGACGAATGAGTGGAAGAGATATGGCTGTTATTGTCAAAAGACCTGTTATCTTGAAAAATATTGTGACGCCCGCTTTCAAGGAGCAACTCACGAAGGAGTTAGAGCACACAATTCGCCAGATTGAAACATGGCTGCAGCAGGAGGAGTTCCAAAGTCGACGTTTGATTGTGGAAGCCCAAAGGCGGGATCCACGTCATGTCAATCAATTGCGCGAGGAGATTCACCAAGAACGCGAAAAACAGGAGCAGGTGAAAAACAATCTCAGCGAGAAGTTAGCGCAGGTCAAGGAACTGGAGATTGATACCCTTTTTATTAGTGGGACGTATGATGCGCCTGTCAAAATTGAGGTTGGGGATGACATCCGGGGCAAACTATCTCAGGCAGAAGTTATCGTTAAAGATGGAATTGTCGTCAAGGTCATTGAATGAAAATTGACATCATCACCATTTTTCCAGAGGTCATCCTGCCGGTACTACAAGCCGGCATCTTGAAGCGTGCACAAGATAGCGATATATTGACAGTCAACGTTCACAACCTACGCGACTTTACGACAGATCGCCATCAAACAGTTGATGACTATCCTTACGGGGGCGGTGCAGGCATGATTCTGAAGCCGGAGCCGCTTTTTGCTGCAATCAGAACATTGCGTCCAGAATCAACAGCGCGTATCATTTACCTGACTCCACAGGGAACTCCCTTTAATCAGTCGTTGGCTGAAGCCTTCTCTCTTGAGTCGCACCTTATCTTGATCTGCGGGCGCTACAAAGGTATTGATGAACGGGTACGCATTAAACTGGTTACGGATGAGATTTCGATAGGTGACTATGTTCTCAGCGGTGGGGAAATTCCGGCACTGGTCCTCGTTGATGCGATTGGTCGGGTTTTACCGCGTGCGCTGGGAAATTACGAGTCAGCACAGGCGGATTCATTTAGCGAAGGCTTACTAGATTGCCCACATTACACGCGCCCTGCGGAGTTTGAGGGAATGAAAGTTCCCGACATCCTGTTGAGCGGTCACCATGAAAACATAACACTTTGGCAACACGAACAGTCTCTCAAGCGAACTGTTGAACGTCGTCCGGGCTTGCTCAAAAACATTGATCTTTTGGCTGAGGACGTTGCCTATCTGAATTCTCTGAAGAATTCAGGCATAAAGAGTCATGCGTAAGACGTTAAAAGAAACTTTTGTCTCGATTTTTCCCGCGATCGCCCTATCCTAAAAGTAAACACAGACTTACATCACGGGTAATGTCGAGGCTATAAGCACTGAAATGAAAGGAGAAATCAAACAGTCAGTTACCCCACCCTAAAGGGTGAGGGTTGTTGCCTTGTCCCTTGGGATTTATTGGGTTGCGCGCTTCCGTCCCTTTCGGGTGTTTCGGGGGTGTTAGTAACCACCGCACCTCCACGCCAGGCTACAGCAGCCTTTTTGATGTTTATAGCAGCGTTATGGTCTCTGTCTAAAATCAGACCACAATCGGTACAATCATGGACTCTTACAGAGAGCACTTTCTTGACAATCGAACCGCACCCGGCGCATTTCTGGCTTGTATAGTGGGGGTTGACTTTCGTAAACTGCTTGCCGGCACTTTCAGCCTTGCTTTGCAGCTTCAATCGAAAGCGACCCCACCCTGCGTCCGAGATGCTCTTAGCGAGGTAATGGTTCTTGACCATGTTCTTAATTTGGAGGGTCTCAACAGCTACTTCGTCGCACCGGTCAAGGATAGAATGTGCCGCCTTAAACTGAAAGTCTTTCCGTTGGTTCGCAACGTGTTCGTGGCAACGGGCAACGGTATCACGTTGTTTCGATCTACGTCTGCTTCCTTTCTTACGTCGTGCGAGTATCTGTTGATGTCTAGCAAGTTTCTTTTCCGCTTTACGGAAATGGCGGGGGTTCGGGATTTGTTCGCCGTCCGAATCAACGACAAAGGCGTTAAGCCCCACATCAATGCCGAGTGTCGTTTGAACGGGGACTTCAATCGGGTCCGGAACCTCAACGACGATTGTGGCGTGCCAACCGGACGCCTTCTTGGAGAGGGTCAACGTCTTAATTTTACCATCGGGCAACGGTCGATGGTATCGAATCTTCAGGTGTCCGACTTTCGGGACAACTATACGGGCAAACTTCCTATGGACATTGCGAATCAAATTGTTAGACAGGTGACTAAAGGTCATCGACCTATACCGTCCTTCGCCTTTGAAGCGTGGGAACCCCGGTTCACCACCTGTTTTGATACGGCGAAAGAATGCTTTGTATGCTTTATCCAAACGGCGAATCGTATCTTGGAGAACGTCGCTATGGAGACCGGCAAACGATGTCGATTCTTGTTTCAGGTCAGGCAAAGCGTTCGCTTGTGTCGTCCACTTTACCGACTCGCCGGTGTTTTTGTACGTCTCTATACGCCATGCAAGGGCTTGATTGTAAAGTTGTCTCAACAATGCCAACCAAACGGTAAAGGTGGTCCGTTGCTTGGTTGTAGGATACGCACGATATTCATAAGTCTTTTTCATTAGGGGTTATCTTTCTATCTTTCATGCCTTTTCAACGAGGTGTAGGGGACGCCAGCAAGGGTGCTGACGGTTGAAATCCCCTACGAAAGATAAAAGAAGTATACCATATTTTACCTGCAAAATCAACTAAAAAAGGAGCGCAGTTTCCTCCCCACGCTAAAGCATGGGGTTTCCACTGCGAAGATTTTGATGAATCTTATCGAATCTGTTGAGAGCGAATATACGAAAACCGATATTCCTAATTTTGGACCCGGTGATCTCGTACGGGTCAACACCCGTATCCGAGAGGGTGCAAAAGAACGTATCCAGGCTTATGAGGGAACGGTCATTCGGCGATCGAATGGTGGATTGAGTGAGACATTTACTGTCCGTCGCGTTGCCTATGGGGAAGGGAGTGAGAGGACCTTTCCTGTGCATTCGCCAAATATTGAAAGCGTTCAAGTTATTCGATACGGTGCAATTCGCCGAGCAAAATTGTACTACCTACGAGACCGAACCGGAAAAGGCACACGGATCCATGAAAGGCGGCGAGCCACTGATAGCGCGTAGGGAGAACTATCTAGCAGAGATACAACAGTTTGAACGAACCCTACGACAGCAGGGCTATCGGCGTATTGCGGGGATTGACGAAGCCGGGCGAGGAGCATTAGCCGGTCCTGTTGTCGCAGCAGCTGTTATTCTTCCTATCGACTGTCAGATTTCAGGCGTGACAGATTCAAAACAGCTGACACCCAAACGGCGGGCTGAATTGTTTGACGATATTCACAGCGCAGCCGTAGCGGTGGGTGTTGGTCGTGTTGACAATGAGGAGATTGATCGGATTAACATTCTCCAAGCCACAATGGGTGCGATGGCTCAAGCTATTGCACAAATCACACCTTCCCCGGATTACGTGCTTGTAGATGGCACACATCTTCCTAGAATTTTTCTACCTGCCAAAGCGATTCCAAAGGGAGATACTCTCATCCAGTCTATTGCCGCCGCTTCGATTATCGCAAAAGTCACGCGAGATCGCCTGATGATTGAACTCGATGAAACCTATCCGGGCTACGGTTTCCAAGTCCACAAAGGATACGGCACACTTCTACATCGTCAGGGAATTGCCCAACTTGGACCTTGCCCTATCCATCGGCGTAGCTTTAAGCTTCAGTGAAATGAGCCAATCCAGAATTAAGGTGGGAAAGATCGGCGAAGCCCTTGCTATGGAACACTTCAAAGCGCGAGGGTATGAAATTCGCGCACAGAACTACCGCACGCGTTCAGGTGAGATTGATCTCATCGTTCAACATGGGAAGCGGGTTGTGTTTGTTGAAGTCAAGACGCGGCGGAGCAGCAAGTTTGGTGTGCCACAGGCGGCTGTTACTCCTGCCAAGCAGAAGCAAATCTCTAAGATTGCGCTGAATTATCTGCAAACACACAATCTCCTAGATGTCCCCTGCCAATTCGACGTTGTTGCAGTCGTTCTATCGTGGAAATTTGAACTCATCAAACTTCACCATATTGAAAATGCGTTTGAGTTTCGTGCGGACGAGTGATGAACGCCCACGTAGTCGCATTGATTTTTGATTGAGTTTGGTGTCGTATTCTGTAACGGCAATTTGGCAAAGTTATTTCGCGCCTAGACTGGATAGCATATTTCGGAGGTAAGCGGCATCCTCCTTTGCCCACTGCTCCAAGTTCGGTGGCGTGGTCTCCGCATATCCTACCTGACGAATAATCGATTCATCGAAGCGGTATTCCGTATGCACCGTTAGGGGACCATCAAAACCGCTTTCGCATAGAAGCCCTAAATAACGCCCCCAATCGACACCCCCATCGCCTAGCTTTACAAAACAGGGAACATAAGGAGGAGTATGATCGAGCTGCGAGAGGTAGAGGGCATCTTTAATTCCGACAACGGACAAATGATCTCCGATCATCGCTAGCCCCATTGCCCAATCCTCGCCATCAAGAAGGAGGTGACCGGGGTCGGGATAGGCGCCGATGTGCTGTGGATCGAAACCTCTAATGAGGTGCATCAACCCCGCGCAGTTTGATCCAATACAGGGACCGCTGTGAATCTGATAGCAGGTTTGCACCCCATATTTTTCACTAAATGTACTAAACTCCTCAAGATCCCTACGCGCGGCATCAATTACCTGCCAATAATCGTCTTCCTCGTTAAACCGCCAGAACCCGATTTTGAGGCGTGGTATGCCTGCCTCCGCACACGCCGCATATAGCCCCTCTACCTCCGGTGCATTTGGATCCGTTATATCCGTCGCTGCTGTCGCCAACGGACAGGTGAGGTTCTGTCCACTCCAAACCTTCATCGCTTTGGGGAGTGCTTCAATTACGTTATCGACGTGGATAGGGTGTCCCGGACGGACGCAAATATCCACGCCATCGTAGCCGAGTTCGATGGTTTTCTCGCCAAGCTGTTCGACAGATAGCTCGGTAAAGAACTTAGAATTGAGTACGATTTCCATTTGGGTTTCCTCCTAGCGGAGTTATTAATAGCGCAAGTTGCTAGATAGTCCGTAGGTCGAGTTTCCATATCCGACGCCTACTAGAAATAACCAAATACATCTGCAATCAGGGTTGTTGAACGATGTGCATTGATTTTCTTGATATATGGTGCATTAATCCTATGGGAGACCTGTCGCCCCGCTGAGGCTTTAGGAAATTGGTTTACTGATGTTCTATATACCTATCGCCCCGCTGGGGCTTTGTAAGTCGGGCAAGTCCGAGAGGATCTCCGATGAATCGAGAGCAGGCCCGTGACCGGGGATGCCCGACCTACGGGTATGAGGGTCAACTTTCTCGCGCCGTGCATCGCTATCAACTTAGGTTATTAATAGTAACCTAAATTGCTACCCATTAAAAATTAGGGTGTTTTGCACGTTTTTTTGCTGCTCTGTGTTGCAGTCTATTGTCAATCTTGCTCGGCTTGGATAGACATGTCCAAGCCATTTGGGGTGAGCGTATTATGGTAGATTTTAGAATTACTTAGACGCTTCCAATGCACAGCCAACCCCCTAAATCCCGCCCCCGATTTTATCGGGATGTACCACTTATCAGGGGGACTTTGGAAACTTCGCTAGGGTCGGAGTTATTGTAGATGTCTACTTATTTCTCTAATTCACCATAAATTAGATGATTTACCGAGCAACCCCCCTTGTGCGTGTGCAGTGGATTTGTCAATCCACTGCGAGCGGGGGTTTTCTTGTTTAGTTTCTCATTCACGCAAGGATGTAACGTGACTTAATCGCGATTGAAATGCTTACCCGGAAGATACTTGATCTCCAATTCGACATCGCGGACGTAGCATGGAGGTGTTACCTCAGAATCGCGCAGCAGCAGCGTGACTTCGAGGATGTTCTCACCTGTTTGGGGCCAGTGGCTTGGGTCAAGTTGGTAGATAAACCAGTAGCCTGAACCAGTGCGATAACGCGGTGCGCGCATCCGGTACATCTCGTTGATTTTGCGCAGCAGATGTGCAGGTAACTCTACACCGTTGAGTTGAAAGTGCATCCGGTCGTTTTCGGTGGTGTTCATGATTCGCACCCGTAGGAGAACCTCGTGGACTCTACCCACCTGCTCCCACCGGGGAAGGTCGTCGCTGATTGTCAGTTCCAGCTGGACGGGTACGTTTATCTCCAAGTTAGCAGGTAGTTGTGACGTGAGTTCCGGACTCGGAAAGCGACCCGTTTCCGTGGGGATATGGTAGAATTTATCCTTGGGTGCCATAATATCTGGGTGGGGCAACTCGCGGAGTTTTTCATAGAACGAAGCCTCATAGGGCCAGTTCGTGAACCACTGACTGATGTAAAGTCCATCAATGCCTTGCGCCCAGTAGTTGCAAGCCGCAGCACGAATCATTTCAATCGACGCTTCGCCCAAGCGGTCAGAGTCCACGTTGCTGTCGATAGCAGCGTGAATGCGGCACTGTGTTCCTTTGGCAGACTCCACCAAGGAACGGAGATCGTCAAGGAGGGGTCCTTCATACGTCAGAGCTGTACCGTTTGGATCGCGCAACTCAGGTCTCGAAATGGCTTGGGCGATGAGAACATCCACAATACCTTGCCGTATCCACTCCTGTGGGTCCAACCCACGGGACAAACAGTCCTTGACATTCGATGGGATGCTAATTGCCAATTCCCGCTCGGAGCCACTCTCTTTTACCGCTTCATAGACCCCCCCAACCCACTCAGTCATGATCTGACGTCCCTCTTCCACTTCATCCGGGTGGAAGTAGTGGGGCCAGAAATTGAATTGGAGCTCGAATCCATCGACTTCATAGTTGGTGAGCACCTCTGAGATGAGCGCGAATCGTTCATCACGGACAGCTTGGTGCATGAAATCGGCACAGTGAATGCCGGGGAAACTGGGGTCTAAGTTACCTTTTGCACCGATCTCCAGATGCTTGTTATCCAATCGAAAATCCGAGCTGCGAATATCGTACCCGCCTCCCCCACGCTCGCCGCTCTCTAACTGCATCAGCAGTGTGGGATAGAACAGTAATCCCACATCATGGGCGCGGTCACAGATTATCCGCAAAGGATCGTTGCCCTCTTGGATCAGATGCAGCGTATTCTGATATGCCCGACGGAAAATGAGATGGTGCCATTTTTGAACGTTATGCCCCCACAGTTCGCCGGCCTCCGTATCGTGTAGGACCGTCCGCCCGTCCCCCAAGCAAAACATCAGTGCATCAACGGGAGTGCCAGCTAGTTCGTCAACTGCTGCCTCGCACTCCTCCTTCTGCATCGCGGGTTCGTACATGTAGAGAAGCGGATGCCGTCCATCGTGGTAGAACATGATGCGTGGCTTTTGCATAGCGGATTCCTTTATTTGAGATGACCGATTTTGTAATCAGGATTGATGAACTCCTATTTTGCCATGATGTTCTTCTAAAAGTCAAGGGGATACCCGTGTCAGATTCGAGAGGAAATGGTGAATTATTCTCTTTTTTGACTCTCTTTTCTGAGTAATTCTTGTTATAATGTACGTTGCGCTGGTCGGAGACAAAGTGGAATAGAATCTGAAGGGATGCAGCACTATTGTGAGGCTGCCAAACTACATGGGCGAAAGGAGCACTATCATGGTCAATCAGCAGTACCTTCTCAATGACGAAGGGGTACAGAACTTCATCAAAAATGGGTATATCACAGTCCACCCCAATTTACCCGATGTCCACGCAGAAATTTACCGGAAGACTGCAGCAATATTTGAGAAAGAGGGAGACCCGCGGAATCATATCCTCCAAAAAGTTCCTGAGTTGTCTCAGGTGTTTGCGCATCCAACTGTCCGCGGTGTACTGACTAGCCTCCTTGGACCGAATTACATGATGCACCCACACCGCCATGCACATATAAAGCAGCCGGGGCAAAAAGGCGGTGCTTGGCATCAGGACGGCAGATCGAAACATTTCACAACGAAGGACCATGGGTGGCTTTTTGAATGGAGACGACACCATCGCTTCCGGTCTGTTTGGGCATGGTATTATCCGCAGGAGGTTACTGAAGATATGGGACCGACAGCGGTTATACCGGGGGTGCAGTACTACGATTTGGAAAGTATGAGACACTACAACAGTGCCTACAGTGATCCGGAGATTGGTGCATTACTTTGTGGGAAGGCGGGCACGATAACGATTGGTCATTACCATCAGTGGCACAGCAGTTGGGGGACAAATCACAGCAACAAGAATCGTTACATGATCAAGTTTCTCCTCACCCGCACGGAAGAGCCGCAACATCCTTCTTGGAACGCTAACGGCATTGCTTCAACGGATACCAATGACGCACCGACCCCCGGTCAAGAAGCGGTATGGAATCATGTCTGGAATTGGTTAAGCGGAGACAACAAGGCAGCGGCAAAAAATGGAGGCAGCAATGGGAACCATGTTTCTGAGTTGATTGGTGCATTGCATGATGCCTCTGCTCCTGCTCGTCTGAATGCTGTTTATACCCTCGGAACGGTTGGTGAGCCTGCGGTAGATCAACTGATAGATGCGCTACGGCAGACCGCTGAACCCGTTGAGATTACGGAGGAGCCTATCTTAACCCATACGGCGTATGCCTTGAGTGCGATTGGAGTAGCCGCAGTCCCTGCGTTGATTTCTGTGTTGAACAACGATGCGGCGTGGTGGGTGCGTGCAACTGCGGCTGATACCTTGGGAGACATTGGCAAACCTACAGCCGAAACCGTCTCCGCGTTGATTCAGGCTTTGGCTGATCCGTCTGAGTGGGTCCGTCGCAATGCGGTGAATGCGTTAGGGACAGTCGGTGAAGGGATGGACCCATTGATAGCGGCTTTGCAGGATGACCATCCGTTGGTTCGCAGCAATGCGGTGAGTGCACTCGCGAGGACGTGCAAAGGGACTGATGAAGGGGTTGATGCCGCTAGTCGTGCGCTATCAACGGTGATGTATGACGACGAATACGCTATTATCCGCGAGTACGCAGTTGGTGCGTTAGAGGAGATAGGATCTATGACCAACAGGGAATAATGATCGCTATTCCTTACAATACCTACAACCCCGTTCCTACTTGAGGATTAACATCTTGCGGGTGGCGGAAAAATCGCCTGCTGTCAGGGTGTAAAAGTACACGCCACTTGCTACCTGCTCACCTACATCATTTCTTCCATCCCAATGGATTGTCTTTGACCTGTTCTCATAAGCCGATGCAATCCGATGTCCAACCTCAAGTGTGCGGATAATCTGACCGTTTAGGTCGTAGATGGTCAAGGTGACGAAAGCGTCTTCCGCCAACCGATAGGGTATCCATGTCTCCGGGTTGAAGGGGTTGGGATAGTTTGCTAATAGTTCCGTCTCTGTTGGGGCTAAGGATATCAAGAGCTGTTCAAGCACCATAACTCCCCGTTTCATGATTGGATCCTTGATCTCCAGTGCGCTTGCGTCTGTCAACCAACCCTGAACTTCTACCGCTGTGAGTGTTTCAGGTACTTGTGGCTGCGCTGATGGTGCAGCTGCCACGCCATCAAACATGCCTGCCACCAATATCAGGTCCAGAACATTGACAACCCCATCTCCGTTAACATCCGCTGTCAAATTTTGTCCTTGATTCCCGAGTTCGGACGCAATCACGACTAAATCCAAGACATTTACGCTTCCGTCGCTGTTGACATCCGCTGTCATCGATGGTGATTCAGTATCGGAGATAGCATAAAAAGTGGCTGTACTCTCAATGCCAGTAGCAGATACTTTGACGGTGTTTATTCCCAGATTTGGTCCCAGCGTGAGCGTACTCTGTGCCCTACCGTTTCTATCGGTCCTTGTGATTGTGGTATTGAGTGTACCACCGCCCGCAGTAACAGCAAATGTAACCGAAATCCCTGTGAGTGCAGAACCGTTCGCGTCCTGTGCTTCAATGATAAACGGATGAGATAGCGGTGCAGAGGACATACCGTTCTGGTTATCGCCTGAGATTTTCAGAAGTGCCGGATGCGCTTGGTTGTCAAATTCAACTGTAACCCCTCTGCTTTGGAGGGTTGGAATATGGGTGTGGATAGATTGGTAACTCAGGGGGTTTCCCTGCACATAAACCTCGTCTCCATCTCCCAATCCCGTATTCGCTATCAGGGGCGAGAGGTCCGAGATAGAATTGGCACCAAGCCACAGTTGTGTCAGGTTGGTTAATCCCTTGAGAGGTGATATGTCGGATATGGAATTGTACGCAAGCCATAGGTCTATCAAGCTAGTTAATTCCTTGAGAGGTGATATGTCGGATATGGAATTGCCCCCAAGAGAAAGCCATGTCAGGTTGGTTAATCCCTTGAGAGGCGATATGTCGGATATGGAGTTGTTGTCAAGTTCCAGCCATGTTAGGTTGGTCAATCCTGCCAGGGGCGATATGTCGAATATGGAGTTGTCCTCAAACCTCAGTTCTGTCAGGTTGGCTAATCCTGCCAGAAGCGATATATCGGATATGGAGTTGCTGTTGATCCAACGATCCTCTGCCTCCACATACTCAATACCAAGATTCAGGTTTGTCAGGTTAGTTGCACCTTCAAGTCCGGTTAAATCGCTAATGTTGGCGTTTCTGGCTTCAAGATGAGTCAACTTTGCCATATCCGCTGCGGTGATTGGGGCACCTGATGCTTTGCCGAGGGTGGTCTCAACCGCAGCGCGAACGTTAGAGTCCGGGAGGTCTATCGCAGACTCCACCACGGCATTAAAGATAACCACTCCCTCAATTCCATCGGCAGACACAGAAACAGTATTTTTCCCCAAATTTGGTCCCAGTGTAAACGTGCTTTCTGCTCTGCCTTTTTCATCTGTCGTGGTGTGCGTGATACTAAGTGTTCCATCGCCTGCGGTGATAGCAAACGTGACCGAAATCCCTTCAAGGACGGAAAGGTTCTCATCCCGTACTTCAATGACAAACGGGTTCGCCAAGACTGCGCCGGACACACTACTCTGGTCATCGCCCGAAATCTTTGAAAGTCCGGGCGTTATCAAATTAAGTGCGGGGGCAACAAGGGCTCTTCCTGTTTTTTCCACGGCTTGAAACACAGCGAGGTTTCTGCCGGTGGAGTCTTTGGCTAGCAAGAGATCGCCTACACGACAGGGGGAGAGGTCAATCGCCCAGGTATTGGGAGGAGAGCGATAATGAAGAGTCTCTGTGCCGTCGGGGTGCACCCAATAGAGCAAAACTTCAGCATCAATGGTATTTACGAAGAGAATCTCAGTGTGGGCCCAAGTGTCATTGGCACCACTGGCACCAATAAGATCTGTGTTTGCGAAGAGAGTCTCAGTGTGGGCCCCTCTAGTTCTTGATTCGTTTAGGTTGGTAATTAGAGAAGGATTATACGGTGGTAAGTTCACCCACTCGTTACGTTCATTGATAGCTAGGTCACGCAACTCTTCATAAGCTTCTTCTACCCCGGGCGGGAATTTCAGTTGTGGAGAAGACTGTGAATTAAAGCCCTGAAGATGTGGCAGAGGCGTCCGCACTGCGGGCGGCGTATGTCGCCAATCATGATCGCCAAGGACTTCGGCAATCAATAGGGCGAGAGATGAATCATACGCTTTCAACGCGTCGCGCGTCTTGACAGGGCTAGAATGATGCGTGTGAAACCAAACATTCACCCCTTCCGCCCAATATTCATTCTTATTTACTGCATGACTGCTCCCTTGCCACAGTCCTTTATCCATTGCCGCATTATACACTGTTTCTAGTCGATTATCAAATGTTCGATCAATCTGTTGCTTCACAATCCCATGGATTTCATGTGCCATCTCATGGATGGTGACGTAGCCCCATCTGCCGAGTATATGCTCTTCTGCCGCCCAAGCGGTCCTATAGCTGCCTCCACCCGCCCCACCGCGCAGGCGAACATTCTGATAAAAACGGGGGGATAGATCGCGCAGTTCGGGAATGTCGGTTGTCAGTTCGTTATGGCCGACGATGGAAAAACGAATATGGTTTCGCGCTAAGGCTTTTAGAATGTCGGTTCGATGCCCGATCATCTGTTTGATCTTCCATGCAGTTTCTTTTACGGCGTAAGGACTCACGTTAGCCGACGCTAAGACTGGAAAACCTTCGACGTTAATCCACTGCTGATAAAACGGATCTAGCTCAAAAAAATCACGGACAGCCGGCGGGGGAGGAACAGGTTCAGGGATGTTGTTAATATTAAATGGGACGTTTTCAAAAGGGGCAGGAGGAGCAGGCGGGTCAAACTCAACTGTAACCCCTCTGCTTTGGAGGGCAGGAATATGGGTGAAGAGGGATTGATCACTGAGGCGGTTTGCTCGAACATGAACCGTATCCCCATTCCCCAATCCTATATTGGCTACTAAGGGGGAGAGGTCCGAAATGTTGTTGTGGTTAAGCCACAGTGTTTTCAGGTTGGTTAAGCCCGATAGGGACGATAGATCTGTGATGTTGGTACCAGCAAGATTCAGATATGTCAGGTGGGTCAAGCCAGACACTGCCGAGACATCTGAGATATTATTGCCGGGCAAATGTAGAGATGTCAGACGAGTCAATCCTGCCACCGGGGTAATGTCCGATATATTGTTGCCACCAAGTGCTAATTCTGTCAGATTAGTTAATCTCACCACGGGGGAGATGTCCGATATGGAGTTATCCCAAAGTGCCAACCTTGTCAGGTTGGTTGCAAACTCCAGTCCGGTCAAATTGCTAATATTGGCGTTAGGGGCATGAAGGGCGGTCAACCTTGCCATATCCGCTGCGGTGATGGTGGCACCTGACGTTTTGCCAAGAACTTTTTCAACCTCAGCACGGAGGTTGGGATCAGGGAAGTCTATGACTTGTGCGGTTACAGTCAGCGGAAGGGTGAGATACATCAACAGGAAAAAGATGAAGCGAAGAAATTGTTTGTTCATATTCCTCCTCAAGAAAGGGCGTTTGGCACAGGTAACCGAAGTTACCACTTTGATAAGAGCACGGAATAGGATTCAGAGCAAAATTAGGGTGTCGAGATATGAATCTTGACCTATGCCGTTCCGAGCATCCCGGTGAGTCGGGACAATCTACAATTGACTCAATCCGTATGATTTGATGTTCCCACCCTGCGTTGGGGGATGGGCGAGGGAACCTCGCCCCTACAATTATAGACAGTTTCACGTAAATGTCAGCGCGCCCTAGTTAGTCGGAGAGTGGATCGCAGATTAGGCAATCTGCGCCACAATTTGCGTTAATTAAGCGTGTTCTAAGAGACCGCCGGCGTCTAGTACACGCCAAAAGGTGTAGTCTGCGTGGTGGACGATTGTGTTCTCCAAGCTGCGGACAACTAGCTCACCCTCACCTGAATGTGCACCTGCTGTGTGTGCGACTGCTTCTGGAAGCCCGACGGTCAAGCAGACGTGTACACCGTAGCCCGGATGCCGAATTGATGGGAATCCAGCAGTGCTTGGCGATTCTCGCCAGCGGGCTTGGTTTTCCGGATCGAATTCCCACGGCTTGCCCACATCATGGCACAACGCGCAGGCAATCAGGAGATCGCGGTCTACCCCAAGTTCGGGAAACATCGCCGTCAGTTCGTCGCCGGTTCGCATAGCAAGCAGCGTGACCCCACGGATATGGTGGGTTTGAGTTCCCCGCTTGAGCGGAGGCGTGTCTGGATTGCCCGACGCACGAATTTCGTCAATGGATTTGAATGAACTCTTCCCGAGGGAGTAAGCCCACGCATCGATAACCTTATTCCGCAACGTTTCGTCGCTGATTTCGTTCACTTCGGGCAATGAGCGAATCACCGATTGTCGTAATTCTTCAGAGATTTGCATAATTTTCTCCTATAGAAGTTGTTAGGTTCTGTTGACATTTCATCGTAATCAGATAATCGAGAGGTGTGCACAGACATACGGTCTTTCGTAGGGGTTGGGAAACCCAACCCTTTGGTCACACATCATAGTCCGTTCCGAGACCAGGGACGATTTTGAACCTCTGTAGGTCGATTTTGGAAAATCGACGGTTGGGTGTCGAGATATGAATATAGACCTACAATCAACTCAACCCGTATGGTTTGGGGTTCCAACCCGCGTTGGTCAATGGGCGAGGGGATCTCGCCCCTACGATTACGAATAGGGCTATTTATAGTGAATTCTAAAAATAAGTAGACGCATTGCAGGAGATCCGTCTTGTGGGCGGGAAATCTTCTAAGTCCACCTGCGAAATCAGAGATATCCGTATAATCGGGGTTGAAAACCCCTCCCACAGTATCCAAATAATTATGAACTTCACCATAGTTCTCAGTTTTTTCCCTATCTGAGCGATGCGTCGGGATTCGGAGATCCCTCCTACAGGAGAACTAAACGACCCTGAGCTATCAAAACCGTGTTCTGAGGTTGTCTCAAAAGCAGCATCATCTGTTCTCCCGGGATCTATCACCCACACGCTATCAGAACATGGAAAAGTCGATTTCCTTCGCTGTGATGAATTCCAGCAGGGTTGGAACGCCTTCCTCTGTTTTCTGGATCCCACGTTTGATAGCAGGGATAATCTGGTCCGGGGTTTCCACCCGCTCGCCATAGCCGCCGAATGCTTTTGCCATGTCCGCGTAGTTTCCAGATATGTCTGTGCTGCGATATTTCTCAGTGGAGAGCTGCATGATCGGCAATTCGATCGCCATTGAGAAGTTGTTAAACAGGACTGACAAGATAGGGATCCCCGCTCTGACGGCAGTCTCAAAGTCCATGCCTGTGAAACCGATTGCAGCATCGCCCCAGATGTTGATGCACAGCTTGTTTGGCTCTGCCAGCTTCGCGCCCATCATCAGTCCAAGTCCATACCCCAATTGCGTGGTTTTGCCCCAGCCGATATAGGACAGCGGCGTGACCGATTCCCAGAAGGGTGAAAGCTGATCGCGCGGACTCCCAGCGTCGTGGGTGATAATGGTGTTTGCTACATCCACCGTGGCCATCAGGTCACGAATCACTCGATACGGAGAGAGAGGAACCTCGTTGGAGGTCAGTTTCGGATTCCATTCCGCTAGCCATTCCTGCTTGACCGTTTGGATCTCCTGCGTCACCCCCTCACGACGACCTCGCGAGGTGCCGTTCAGACGTCCACGGATTTCATCAACCAACGCCTCCAGCGTTAGACGAGCGTCCCCAACCAAGGCGTGTTCTACCGCTACATCCTTGTTAAGATCCGCCGCATCCAGCGTAGCTTGAATAATTGTTTTGCCTTTCGGCATGGTCGGTGCGTAGTTGGTGATGCTGAAGCTGCACCCAATCCCAAAAATTACGTCGGCATTGTTCAGAAAGTGATGTACAGGTTTGGGCAGTGATCGACCGCCGGAACCGAGGGACAGGGGATGGTTTTCAGGAAAAGCACTCTTACCGCCAAGACTAGTAGTCACGGGTGCCTCCAGAAGTTCCGCAAGTTCTTTTAAAGCGTTCCACCCTTTGGCATAATGGACTCCCTGACCGGCATAGAGTACGGGCCGTTCTGCCTCCAGTAAGACACTGGCAATCTTTGGAATCTCGTTGGGGTCTGGGCCCGGACGCGAGACCGGGGCGGGTTGGTAATTCAAGGGTTCGGAAATTTCCTCCCCAAGTACATCTGCGGGAAACTCTACTAGTGCAGGACGGGGTCTGCCATTTTTCACTTGGGTGAAGGCGCGTCTCAGTGCGTCCGGTGCTGCTTGAGGTAGAATAACCTGCTCACAGGACTTGGTAACGTGCTGGAAGTTGAGGAAGGAATTGAAGTTAGGCGGAACATTGGTCAAGGAACGTGAGTAGCCCATTGGCAATACCACGATTGGCACCGAGTCACCATAAGCCTGCGCGACCCCACCGAAGGCGTTTTCTGAGCCGGGACCGCTCTGCATACAAAACACCCCGATCCGTTCGCCGGAAGACACACGACTAAACGCATCCGCCATGTGGAGACCAATCCGTTCTTGGCGGACGATGATCGGGCGGATTCCTACAGCGGCCGCGGCATCAATGATTGGATTGACCGGATAGGCAAATAGGTATTCCACACCCTCTGCCTTCAAAATGTGAGCAACAGCATCAGCAGTTTTCATAAAGTCTCCTTGTTTTGTGTCAAAGTGAGTTCATTTCAGAAAATCATACGATTTCATGTCTGGATTCTGATTTTTAATCTCTGTTAGGACTTGTGCAGTTGAACGTTCAAATCCTCGTAGTTCGGTGACTCATTACCGGACAATACGCCTCACGACGCCCGATGAATCCCCGATTATCGGGATTAAGAAACGGGCAACTACAATTGGTCCCACAGTAGTAGGTACGCTCCGGTGTCCCGTAATTTGCACAATGGTTACGGCATACGGCGTATGCCTACTACCTTAAAGACGCGCAATGAATTGCGCTACTACAAACTCGAGTGCGTAACTCTTACTCTGTGTTATTTCGGTCCTCCGATTTTTCCGCTCGCGTCGGGCAAGGGAGACTGTGGATGCATCGCTCGCGCCTCCGTCCGGAAGTCGAGTCCTTTTTGACCGAGTGTTTGCAATTCCTCTGGGCTGCCATCAAACCATTCCTTTAGTCGTCGTCGGGCGATGTGAACATGCAATACCTCGTCCGCCCAATCGAAATCCTGAAGGGTTGTCATCAGGGGATGGCGAGCGGTGTCGCGGCAAAACTCGAACTCCTCACGCTTGCCGGGCGGGTATTTCATGAGACCGGCTTCGACACCGAAGAGCATGGCGTATAACTCCAAAGGATCCATCTTAAAGAGATAGGCAGACTCCCAATCGCGTATCGGCATTGCAGAACGCTCATCGAAGATATCCTCGGCGGCTGCTTCACCAAAGACGGAATGGCGCATTTCGTCCCAGAGGTGGCGTGAAATATCGGCATAGAACTCCCACGGCTGTCCTTTCATTTCATACAGCACAAATCCCAATGCTTCGGCAATCGTAGTTTCGCCCAGACGGGTTGCAATCATCTGCATCAATCGCTCTTCCACCCGTTCATTGTCAACATGGATAATATCCCACACACGCGGAAAGGTATCATCGCGGGTAAGTTCTTTCGGAATCAGATATGGGACGGTTGCTCGAATGGTTTGGAGCGCGTCAAGATTCACTTCGCCTGTACCGTCAATGCCTCCGGCAGCTGCAAGCAGGTTATGGAGCGTCGCACTCCATGTCTCCGCTTCCGCTTCTTTTTCTGGCGTATCGACAACGTCGTGATAAGCGGTCTCTAGCAGACGCAGTCCGTCCTCCACTTCGGCGATGACGGTTTTCAGGAGGCGCGCCGTGGGATAGTCCGCCAAACCGTTGGTTTCATTAACATACCTTTGATATGCCTCCAAAAGTGCGGGTTTGAACACCTTTGTCAACCCCGCCAATAGTTCGACGGTATTTGCCGCGTAGGTTGCCTCATCGAAAACGATTTGCAGGGACGCATCGGGGGCTTGATACGCTTTTGTCTTGGAAACGCGCAGTTCAGGCAATCGGGCTTTGAACTGAGAAGCGTGCTGTGAGTCTTCATATTGGAGTCTTGTCAGCAACACCTTGACATCTCGTTCTGGTGTGCTGATGATATGGGCAGCTTGCAGGAACATCAATCGTTCTGCTGCGTAGGCGAATCGATGGATTCGGGCGGCGCATTGATCAACACTGAGTCCTTGTTGCGTTGCATTCTGCAAGCCTGCGTATTGATAGGTTCGTTTCATCCTGCTTACTCCTCGTTGCATTTAAATAACGCAAGTTGCTAGTTGTCTGATAACGCTGCACACGTATCGCCCCGCTGGGGCTTTGGGGTGTGATCATTCACTCTTGCTATACACATTGCGCTCCTCTGGAGCGCAGGGGTTACCCCTATCACCGTTCTATAGACATATCGCTCCTCTGGAGCGAAAGGTATTATAGGGCAAGTCGTGATTCGGAAATCGCTTGACAGGTTAGGAAACCTGTCCCTACTAGAAACCGTGTAGATTTGGTGTAGGAGGGAATTCCAATTCCCGACTCTTGCATCGGTTTCTGACGCTTGGTTTGTCAACTAGCAACTCAGGTTTAAATAGTTTGATGCCCACTTTGACGCTCCAGAAACGCATCCACTTCCTGACGGGTGGGCATGACGGGCAGCGTTCCCAAACGGGTGACAGCCAACGCACCGGCGGCGTTGGCGCGACGGATAGCGTCTACAAGCGGCAGCCCTTCCGCTACGGCGACAGATAGTGCGCCGGAGAAAGCGTCTCCTGCTCCGGTTGTGTCCACCACATCCACTGAGAAACTCGGGACGTGAATCGTGTCGTCCGGCGTTACAAGCAACGCGCCCTGTGCCCCTCGATGTAGCACCACGGCACTCGGTCCCATTCCGAGCAGTTCACGCGCAGCCCGCTCCGCTGTCGCGTCATCTGAGACGGGATAGCCCACCAAGGTCTCTGTCTCCTGCTCGTTGGGTGTCAGAATCGTGCAGTTTCGCCAAGTTTCGGGGGTGTAGGGACGGGCGGGACCGGCGTCCACAATCACCGGAACGCCGTAGTCCACTCCCAATTGTACGGCAGCCGCCACAGCGGGTTCGGGAACTTCAAAGTTGACCAAGATACCGTTCAGCGTGTCGCGATGCAGCGTCAAGGCTTGTATTACATCATTGGGAGTCAAGTAATCGTTAGCTCCCAAGACTCCCAAGATGGTGTTTTCACCGTCAGCGTCGATCATTGCGATGCCCACGCCCGTTGAGGCTTCCGGGTGGATTGTGACAGCATCCACATCAACGCCTTCCTCTCGCAAGGCAGCCATCTCCATACGTCCAAAGTCGTCGTCCCCGATGCAGCCGAGCAGCACTGCTGCCCCTCCTGCCCTTTGCACAGCGACTGCCGCATTAGCCCCTTTCCCTCCGGGACCGATCTTAAGATTGTCTGCCAGCAACGTTTCTCCCACAGCGGGCAAGCGTGGTGTTTGCACCGCCAGATCTATGACAACGCTACCGATGACAGCAATCTGTTTCATGCGCTTATCTCCCATACATCAGTTCATCTTTAGAATCTGTGTAACCACTTCATTGGGATCAATTTCTGTCATACACAGATGCGGCTGATCCTTCCGCATACAATTCCGCTTATAACAGGGACGGCATTCTACTGGCTTCTCAATAATTTTGTGGTTTTCGCCATAGGGACCGTGACGCGCCGGGCTAGTGGGACCAAATAGGGCAATTGTCGGTGTCCCCACAGCTGCTGCGATGTGCATGGGACCGCTGTCGCAGGTCAGGTAAAGGTTGCAACTTTCGATCAGGGCACCGAGCTGCATCAGCGTTGTCTTTCCAATCAGGTTAATCGCTTCCACTTTTGCAATCTGTGCTAACGCTTCGCCGAGCGGGATTTCAGCGGTTGAACCTGTCAGCAGTATCCGCGCCTCGAAACGTTTTTGGATTTGCGTTATTACGTCCGCAAAATTTTCCAAGGACCAACGTTTTGTCTCCCACGTGGTGCCTAGATTGACCCCGATCAGATGCTCCTCAGAGGAGATTCTGTGCGTTGCAAGTATCTGATGCGCTGCGTGACGGTCTGCGTCCGTGTGCCAAAACTCCAGTTTTGCGTTTGATCCGTGGATATCAATTAACTCTAGCACGCGTAGGTAACGGTGAACTTCGTGGAGATCCGTCTGATCCGCGCAAGTACGCGTTAGCAGGATACCCCGCCCGCTTACATTCGATCCAATCCGTTCAGGGATGCCCGCCAGAAATGGGATCAATGCGTTACGAAAGGAGGTTGGGTGAAGGACAATCGCAAGATCGAAATCTGACAGGCGAATCTCGCTCACTGACTTCCAGAAAGATGACAAACTGCTGAGCCCCCTCCCCTTGTTGTCAACAATTACTTCATCGATATACGGGTGGGTCGCCATCAAGTCCGCAACGAGTGGACGAGTTAGTAGCGACAAGTGGGATTGGGGATACGCGATTTTCAGTGCCCTTAACGCCGGCGTGAGCAGTACCATGTCCCCGACCCAGCCGCCGGTTTGGGTGACAAGAATTCGATTGCTCAACGAATTTTCCTTAATAGAGTGGGACTTACGCAGTTGAACGCTCAAAGCCTCCGTTCCGACCCCCTCTAACTCCCCCGCAAGCAGGGGAGAACCAGCTGTAGTTCGGCGATTTATCGCCGCAAGACACAATTTCCAAGCCCCGATGAATCGGGCAACTACAGTAAATCCTTAGGTTCGTGGTAGGGAGATTTATCGCCCGTACCCCTTCTAACTCCCCCGCCCCCCTTTATCCCCTCGCAAGGAGGGGGAGGGAGGGGAGAAAGCAATGAACGCGCTACTGCAAATTGAAGTGCATAACTCCTATAGAGATTAACAAGGAGAGTCGGGATTTGGCTCGGTGGACTCATTGAATCGGTACAGACCGACCGATTCGGGCAGATTCATAGAGGGCATCGAAGATCTTCGCAACAATTAGTACCTCTTCTGCGGGCACAGGTGACGGCAACCCTTCACGAATCGCTTTGTGGAAGGACTCAAATTCCCCTAGCAGACCGGTAAGGAGTTCCGGTTCGTAGTCAATCATTTCGCCTCCTTTATCCCTATAAATGTGTGCGGGGCTGTATGTCGCACCGGCTCTGTCTCCCATAAAGAAGGTCTGCCCAGTATTTTCAATGTGAGATGCCCACGCGGTTTCCAGCGTCACGGTTAAGCCGCCTTCAAAGCGGATAACGCCCATAGCAAAATCTTCGACATCGAATTGGGCGGGGGTCCATGACCCCCACGGGTTAATCACATCGGTTTGATGTCCAAATTTCTGTGCGATCGATCCAAATGCCTCGATCGGTTTCGGAGCACCGATCATCCACAACAACACATCAAGGATATGCACTCCGATGTCAATTAGGGGACCGCCTCCCGCTATTGATTTCGTGATAAATGATGGTGAAGCAGGCACACCCCGTCGTCGCATTGCCATTGCGCGAGCGTAGTAAATATCGCCGAAGAACCCATCGTCATATAGCTTGCGTAAGGTCCGCGCTTCTGCCCCAAATCGTGATTGTAACCCGATCTGAAGCACTTTTCCCGACGCTTTCTGGGCATCGACCATCGCCTGACCGTCGATTGCATTCCCTGCGATCGGCTTCTCGCAGATTACATGCTTTCCTGCTTCAAGTGCCGCGATCGATGGAGGCGCGTGAAAATTATTGGGCGTACAAACGCTGACAGCATCCAACTCAGGCATTGCGACGAGTTCGTTGTAGTCAGTGAAGACCTGTTTGATGTCGTGTTGTTTCGCAAAATTCTCCGCACGCTGTTGATCAATATCACAGACGGCGATTATTGAGACGCCTTCGACGTTTCGGTGTCCCGGCAGATGTTTGCCGCCGGCAATTCCGCCTGCGCCGATGATACCAACCTTAATCTCTTGCATTATGATTTTCCTCTTTGGTGGCTTACACTTTCTAGTTTCTCGCACATTTTTCCATCAAGTTGGAAGTTCTGTTTATTTTGTAATCTCTAGTGATTCTGGATAATTGCGTATGCGTAGATCTGCTGGCCACTCGAGCATATCACCACCCTTTTTGTCTTTGGCTTGACGCGCCTGTGCCCAAGCTGATCCCATCTGTTTTACAAACAGCGGAACACCAGCAGTTTTGCACTGATCGCGAATATTGATAACCCATTCTTTTTGGATAGGTCTTGCCCCATAGCCAGACTCTCCACCCACAATGACCCAATCTATGGATTCCAAGTTAAGGTCTGGCAAGGGACCGATCAAGGGCTCCAAGGATAGAAATTTGATAGCAGCCCCCGTCCCCCTCAAGCCATCGATACGGGAGGTACAATCCTGACTTTCAACACTGACTCCCATCCATACATTCTTGGGCCAATACATCTTGCTACTGAGTTCAGACAATCGTTGTGAACGTTTTGTGAGCACCTGAAATTGATGCCAATGAGCCCGTTTCATGACATCAAAAACCTGAGAGATGAAAGACAGGGAAATATCTTCATGAAAAAGGTCGCTCATAGAGTTGACGAAAATCAATTGAGATTTTTTCCATTTCAGAGGAGTTTCAAGCAATTCAGGAATTGTCTGTATTTTGCTTGACCATTTCGGTCCGTCTTTAGTTATTTTCACCAATCCCTCGTATGCCATACCCTTTCCGGAAAATCTGGCAGCAATTCGTTCAGCATAGCAGAAACGGCAGCCTTCAGAAACACGAGTGCAGCCTCGAACTGGATTCCATGTTGATTGTGTCCACTCTATCTTCGATTTCGTTGCCATTCCTATTCACTCCCCGGTGGAAATGTTACTTTGACCCTGTCCGCGAACGTGACTTTCTTCTCTCCCGTGACTTTGTCCTTTCGCTTAAGTCGTCTATCTGCAGGAGGATCCGTTTGGATTTCCCCCTCAGCTTCAAGAGTTGCCAAGACATCTTTATAGTTGGATTTAAGAAAAAACGTATCTACGTTGTGCTGTTCATAGATTTGTTTCATAGTCCTTGTTTTGCCGGCAAAATCCATCAACAGCATCTCGGCTAAATCATCAAGAGGGCGTAACAGCTCAAATAACAGCGGCTGCTCAAGGGTAGCAGCGGGATTATGCTCAAATGAGGGAACACCTTGTGCAGCGGTTGAACTTTCCCTTGCCATGATGTCCTTCATGATTTTGTAACCTGTAATACTTTTGGAAACAAAAATCAGATGATGGTTGGAACGACTACCCCTCTGAGTTTTGAAGCAAAATCGCAGAACATACTCTCCACCTTCTTCTTTGAGAGCTTGGCTGATCGCTTCTACAATAGCCAATTCACGTTCGTCGGGATCCATATCCGACAGTTGGACACGAAGTTCATTTGCCCGGTCTTCTCCAAAAAGTGCATCCATATGTTCTTTAACAGCCGGAATGGTTATGCTCATATTAATTCGGTTATAATTAAAGAAGAAAATACAATCGCAGCCCCAACCCTTCAAAACAGCACCGATGAGCTGAAGTGATAACCCTTTATAGCCCCAAGGATCCACGAAGAATAAGGAGGGCGATATATCCATCTGCTCAAAAAAACCTACAATTTTCTCGCCAACTTCCTCATTTTTCACAACCGGTTCATACTTGAGACTTTCAATATCTGGAATTGAACCAATGGCATTTTTAAGAGATTCAGTATGATCTTGATTAAGATCGTTAAAAACGCTTACTAGCCTATTCCGTATATCTGCTTCTTCAATTGCTCTCTCTAACACAAGGATTGGGGTGGACTTTGATCCATCTTGGTATTGTCCTGGACCCGCAAACAGATCTATATATCGAATTTTGCCATCTTGTCTACGAGTCTGACCTATGATTACTTTTGCCCAAGCCCAAAAGTACTTTTCAACGATTCTGGATTTTACTTGGGATTGCTCTGTTGATTCATCGAAGAACGAGTTATCATTCATGCTGACACCTTGTTATATTATACTACACAATTGTTAAGCATGCAAATGCTAAAGACGAAATTCTGGGAATCTGCCGATAATAAATCATGTCGCAGGGTTCATACAGATACAATTTCAATCCGTCCTGTGCATGACCACGCCCTTCGGATTTTCAAAGGCGTCAATCCAGAGATGACACCACTCCGCATGGTCGAGCATCACACTGTCAGGATTGCGTTGGCTGCGTACAACAAAGTCCGGATGTCCCGTTCTGCCCGTGTGATGACCGATTGGGTGGTAGCGCAGATCCATTGACCAGCGGCACTTGTCCGAGCGGTTGGGCATCCCACGATGTGGTGTGAAGCGGCTCATCAGTACCAGATCGCCCTTGTAGCAGACCATAGGCACCGGCTCAACCGCTGGTAGAACTTCGGGAACAATGGTTGTTCCACCTTCGGGTTGATGCCGCAGATATCCTCCTTTGACCACGCCGGGCAAAACCTCCAGACACCCCATCTCGGCGGTCGCATCACCCAATGGCAGCCAGCAGGTGATGATGTCCGAGCCTTCCGCCTCCGGCATGATAACGCCAGCGTCTTGGTGCAAGGGACCGATGTGCGAGGCGGGATCGCTGTCCTCATAGTACCGGATTGGGGGTGTGGGGCGCAGGTGTTGAATCGGATTGCAGATGATTTCGGGTCCAACGAGTGATTCGATGACATTGAGCAGGTTTTTATTGTGCAGAAATTCAAAGACCGCCTTGCCCCGGTAGTTCATGATGTCAAGACCGCTGCCAATCTCTTTGCATTGTGCGAACAGCTGTCCGTAGCGGGTTTCAAACGGTTCATTTTTACACAGGTCTTCGATCTTCCCCTCTGCCTTCAGTTCGTGTGCCCGATGATCGATGAATTCGGATATCTCATCAATTACCGGCTGCAAATCTTCATCGGTGAGGGCATCCTTGGCGATAAGGATGCCGCGGGTGTGAAATTCTTCAATCTGTTCAGTTGTCAACTCCATAGTGTTCCTCCGAATTTAGATTATGGCGATTCTAAATACGATTTGCATTCTTTTCTAATGAACCCTGACTAACTTGCGAAAGCTGCGAACCTCTCTGGGGGGAGAAAGGGTTCGACCGTAGGCGGCCCAAGAAACCTCACCCACGTATATGTCTCCGCGTGAATCAATTGCTATACCGTGAGGCGAGATAAATTGTCCGGGTTCCTCCCCGCGCCACACATCGCCCAATCGAGCGAGGCGATGACCGTCCAGATCGTGGATGGTGACGCAGCCGCCAATGTTGGGATAGTCGGCGTTCACCTCAAGTTGGGTCGGAACTTGACCGATGTAGACTCGGTCGTCTTCGATGTGCAGCCCGCAGGGGCGGTGCAGATTGTTCCATTGGTCTAGGTAGCGACCACCCTCATCAAATATTTGTACACGGTGACTCTCCCTATCAGCGATATATACTTTGCCGTTGCTGTCGGTGCAGACGCTGTGCACCAAGTTGAACTGCCCCGGATCGGTTCCGTACTCGCCCCAAGAGAATAGATGCTTCCCGTTGGGTGAGAACTTGTGCACTCTGGCATTACCGTATCCATCCGATATGTAGAGTTCATCAGTTTTGGGGTCAAAGGCCACCTTGGTCGGCCGGTTAAAGGGTTGCCCGCTATGAATTGGTGCGGGTTCGCCGGGCGTGCCGATAGTCATCAAGACTTCGCCATCGGGGGTACATTTCCGGATTGAGTGATCACCGTCGTCCACGCAATACAGCATTCCATCGGGACCTACAGTAACGCCGTGGGCGCGGGTAAACAGATCTTCTCCCCATGAGGCGACAAAGCTGCCGTCCTGCTTGAAGATTATCATGGGATGCTCACCCCGATTGAATACATAGACGCGGTCTTGTGAATCTACCACGACATCGGCAACCTCCTTAAAACTCCAACCTTCGGGCAACTGCGCCCAATCTGCCAGTTCCTTGTAGATGTAATCCTCAGCACCAAGTCTTGTTGCCATGTTTCGCCTCCCTTACATGTGTGTCGTTCTAACCTTTCGCAGGTCTCAGAAATCTTCTAAACCGAACCGATAACCGCGAATCTGTGCCATCGGTGCATCGTCGTTGATGTAATTGACGGCTAAGAACTTCCCTCGTTCGTACTCGACCCAAGCAGCGTAACCGCTATCGGCACCGAGGTTATTGGCGTCGAGGTCTAACGGGAGCAGCAAGCCTTTTTGGGTGGCTTTATCCGGGTTGAGTGCGCTTTCCAGCGGCTCCAGAAACGCAAAAGTGTGAACCGACGAGCCACCTGCAGCGACAATCACCTCATCGTCTGTTGCCAGTTCACTGAGTCCCGGTTGTCTACGGGCGATGAACGCCTCGTTGGCGGGGACTCTTGGGATAACAATTGTTCGTCGTGCTAGCCGTTCCCCCCAAGTCTCCTCGGACATGTCAACGCGCCAACAAGAACGCAAGCCGAAACGTCCGGTGATTAAGATAAGCCCATCTTGCGTGAGTGCTGCGACCGGCATGCCGTGAGCGGCAGGGTTTAAGGTGTCGTAGGGACCTTCCCACCGGTAACCGCTGTCCTTAGAAATCATCTTCTGCAACGGACGTCCCAAATCCTCCCGTAGGTAGACGACCAATTCCCCGTCGGGACAAGGCACGATGGAGGCTTCGCCGAGCCCGTAATCGGGGCTGTCGAAAATGGTCAGTGGAGCATCCCATGTCTGTCCCTTGTCGCGGCTTGTTGTGATATTTTGGATACTCTGTCCAGTTTTCGGATTGGTGACGTTGCTCGGAAGCAGCCAGCGTCCATCGTCCATCTCCGTAATTATATCCGGGCAGATACCTTTGACCGGGGTTGGGATCGGATCTGACCAGCTTTCCCCATCGTCATCGCTGAGCCAGAGCACAATGTGGCAGTTCGCCTCGCCTTCCCCCCACTCACCCGGTGGAAAGAGGTAGGTATCGCAGAGCAATAGAATCCGTCCATCTTTGAGTTGTTGTATTTTGGGACAGTTCCAGGTCGTCAAGACACCGGTCAATTTATCTTCATCGCGAATTACCCGTGCCTTGGACCAGGTGCGTCCCGCGTCGTCGCTGACTCGGACGATTAAACGACAAAACTCGCTGGCGACATGACCGTTGCTTTCGCGATAGGTCAGGATGATTCTGCCGGTTTGGGAACGGCAAATATAGGGAAAACATTCATAAATGTCATCGTTTCGTGCAATGGTGAATTTTTCGATTGCCATATCTACCATCCTGTCCAATAAATTATGTGGGACTTACCAATTTACGAGGGATCGCGTGATTTTATTCTAAGAATCTCCTGCAACTTCTCATCCCGTTCTGCGATGAGCGCGCTCGCCTTTCCCGGTGGATAGTCGTAAAAGCCGGAACCGCTCTTTGCACCTAATTTCCCTGCTGCGACTAAATCCTGAAGCACTTTCGGAGAATCGGTTGCATTGCTCATGGATTTGGCAACATAGCTTCCAACTGTGTTGAAAATATCAAGTCCTCCGAGATCTGCAATCTCTAACGGACCGAGCAATGCCCAACGTAATCCCAATCCATGTTTCATCACCGCATCTATGTCGGCGGGTGAAGCGATCCCTTCCTTGACAAGATGTAACGCTTCGCGCACGACGGCAAATTGGAGGCGGCTGGCGACAAATCCGGGGACATCTTTCTGCACTAGAATTGGTTGTTTCTGCATCTGTTTCGCCAAATCCATTAGGACTTCACAGGTAGCATCGGAGGTCGCTTCGCCCTTGATAATCTCCATGGCTGGGACGATTTGAGGCGGATTGAAGTAGTGCATCCCTGCAAATCGCTCAGGGTGGGAAACGGCTGTGGCAATCTGCGAAATGCTCAAGCCCGAAGTATTTGTTGTAAAAAGCGTCTTTGCGTCGCAGATTTCATTCAGTTTCCGAAAGATGTCCTGTTTTACTTCCAGATTTTCAGCGATCGACTCCGAGATGAGGTCAACCTGTGCGAGTTCCGCCAAATCATGGGTGGTGTAAATTTTTGCTCCTGCGGCATCTGTCTCTGTCTCAATAGGGGCAACGTTAGATCGAATCCGCTCCAAGGCGCGCTGCATCCCCGCCTTACTCCTGTTGTACAGAATGACAGTATAGCCAAACTGCGTGAAGATTTCCGCTACACCCGCCCCCATTGTGCCTGCACCGACGATGCCGATTTTTTTAATGCCTTCAATAGTCATGCCTTATCCCCCTGCCAGCACCGCTTCGATCGCCTGCAATTCTGCCTCCGTCAATCGCCAACCCTGTCCTCCAACGTGCTCAGCGACCTGTTCAGGGGTTTTCGCGCCGACAAGGACGCAGGTGACTCCCGAAAACCGCAACTGCCAGCCAATTGCTAATTGAATGAGTGTGAGATTCCGTTCTTGAGCGATGGCTTGCAGTTTTTTTGCCTTTGCCAAGTTTCGTCGAAATTCCTCTCCCTGAAATCGGGACATCCCCGAACGTTCATCATCCGCTGGGAATTGATGGTCAGGTGTGTATTTGCCTGTCAGCAACCCCTTAGCTAACGGACTGTGCGGGAGGATACCGATGCCATGCGCTTCACAGTGAGGCAGTATTTCTGCTTCAATCTCACGATCAAGCAGGTTATAACGCGGCTGAAGTGAATGAAAAGACGCGGTTTGGGCAGCGAGTTTCATCTGTTCAACGTTGAAATTAGAGACACCGATGTAGCGCGTTTTGCCTTCTTGACGCAATTTCTTCATCATCTCCATGCTTTCATCAACCGGGTACTGTGGATTCCAGCCGTGGATTTGATAAAGGTCTACGTGGTCTGTTTGTAAAGCACGCAGGCTATTCTCCATCGCACGCCGGATAGCACCCGGCGAATAGTCATGACTGACCTTCGTCGCGAGAAAAACCTGCGCCCGTCGTCCGTCCTTCAACGCCTTGCCGGTGATTGCCTCCGATACGCGGTACGATTGTGCGGTGTCGATGAGTGTAATGCCGTGGTCAAGCACCGCGTGTATTGTCGAAATGGCTGCACCTTCATCAACTGCGCCCATTGCCCCGCCGATGGGCCAAGCCCCGAAACCGATTACGGATACATGGTCTCCATCTTTTCCCAGTTGTCGCTTTTCCATCTGTTTGCCTCCTACAAGTGCCTAATCAAGGATTTGTTTCACGTTTTTCTTGGTTCAAGCATTTTAGCACACCGTTGATTTTTATGCGAAAGAAAATCCACGTTTCCTTCCCTCTGAATTAGGATTTACAGGATTGATTTTGGCTGTTAGTATTGGTTGTCGGATGAATCCTTCTAGTCTGAGAAGGCTAATGCTAACCGTTGACGCTGTCATTATTCTCTGCAATTGATTTCAGTTCTATGTTTATCTTAACGCAAGTTGCTATGTAGGTTGAGTTTTTATACCTGACACCTATCAGATATAGCCAAATTTACGACACACCTGTCGCCCCTCTGGGGCTTGGGTGAATTGGTTTACCGATGTTCTATACACCTATCGCCCCTCTGGGGCTTTTAAGATCGGGCAAGTCCGAGAGGATCCCGTGACCGGGGCTGCCCACCTGCGGATATCGGGAGTTGACTTTGATCGCGTTGCACATAACTAGGTTCTGCTGATATGTGACAATTGAGCCAATATTGATACACCCCGATAAGATCGGGATTCAAAGCAACTTGAGGCAGTATTTTTGGCAGCCACAGGGGTTACCCCTACATTGGGTCAATTTCTGTAGGGGTTGGGTTTCCCAACCCGTTGGGCGAGGTAACCTCGCCCCTACGATAGGGACTTATCGGCGAATAATGGACACGCCTCACATAAATGTCAACACGCCCTAGCACCTTACGTTATCTTATCATACTCAATAGGAAAAGTCACATCATTCCACATTACGATATGGGGGAGTTGCCTCTGTATTAGAAATTAGATACTTGAGCAATCAGCATCAGGGCGTAACCGTTGGTGTGGTGCAGAGCCTGCCCTCAATGAAATCAGGATTGTCTAACTCACCTGCGATCACAGGTTAGGAAACCCCGATGAATCGAGGGCAGGCCTGTGGCTACGAGTACATTTCCATGGTTGTATGCCAAAGCCCTACGCAATATTTACATGCGATTGCCCTACATCACGATACACTTGAAGGTCGGTGGATTTCTTTTGTATTCAAATCTCCGTTGGGGTATAATATTAGGCAATTTGGAGTAAACGTTTCTTATTTCGTTTTATGTTTTAGACATTACGGTTTTCGTTGGAGAAGCGATGAAAGTTAAAGTTAAATATTTTGCAGTTTTACATGAAGAGTTAGATAGAGACGAAGAAGATATGGACCTGCCAGAAGGGGCAACCGTGAGGGTTATTCTGGACCGTCTTGAGGCGGAGTGGCCCGAAATCGCAGAATACTACGATGTGATGCAAACGTCTGTGAATTGGGAGTACGCCACGCCAGATAGCGAACTTTCTGATGGCGATGAGGTCGCCTTCATTCCACCTGTGACTGGAGGTCGAGATGTTTAAGATTACCAGTGATGAGATTGAATTGGGGGATGTGGTTCGTGCGGTTGAAGCGGGAGATGCGGGAGCAATCGTCCACTTCTTGGGCGTTGTTCGCAACAACACGGAGGGCAGGGAGGTCTCCTATCTTGAGTACGAAGCCTATCCACCGATGGCAGAAAAGAAGATGGCGGAAATTGCACAGGAGATCCACGGAAAGTGGGGACTAGATCGTGTTGCCATGATTCATCGCGTGGGGCGACTGGAAATCGGTGAGGTCAGTGTTGCGGTGGCTGTCGCCTCTCCGCATCGTAAGGAAGCGTTTGAGGCATGCCATTATGCGATGAATCGGCTCAAACAGATTGTGCCTATCTGGAAACGCGAGGTCTGGACGGATGGCGAGGAGGAATGGGTCAAACCTGATCCCGTTTTCTTCAAGTCGGAAGCTTGAGGTTCGTGCTTGAAAGTTAAGGGGCAGAAAGGGGTCAAAAATGCAGATGACATTGAGAGTTTTCGCCGCTATCGGCGCGGTGATAGTGGGGATCTTTATCGTGGGGTGCGGCGGCGACGATGAAGAAGATTCACCTGCCCCAACTGTAAAAAAGGAACCAGAACCTACTTTCGGGGTGGATGGAGATACATACCGAAACCGTCGGTTATTCAAAGTCTCTAACCTGCCCGTTGATGATTGGACAGTCAAGGAAGTAACCAAGGCAGTCGAGGGAGAGAAACCAGAGCATTTTCTCGACTGGTTACCCTTGCCTTTTTCACTGTATCATACAACGTACACGTTTGGAGAGGACTTTTTTTTCGATCAGGTGTCCAACGGGGTGATTTCCCTTCTATTGATGCAACCAACTTCAGAGGAGGATTTTGTCAATACCTTGCCGGAGGCGTTTGCGAATCAGATCCCTTTTATTTATATTTTTATTGAACTGCAAAGTGGTACTGATTTCGATTCTTCCAAAAACGCTGGCGTACACATCCTAGAATCATTCACGCCCCCCTTTGACTGGGAAGATAAGATGCATGAGGTGGCAAATCAAGGAGCAATCTTTTCCAAAGATCGCCGCCACGGTTATTTCTGGGAAATCGTATTGAGCGCGGAAACCCCACCACTTTTCAACGAACAGATCCTTGACACTGAAAGCAAAGCCAAACAATCCTTCTTTCTAAGTCGCTTAGAAAACAACCGCTTTATCTATCGGCTTCTGTTCTGGGCACCAACCGACCAATACGATACGTATGTGTCCGTTTATGACAAAATTGTATCTTCTGTCGAATTTCGACTTTAGAAACGACAAAAAAGAAAGGGGTCAAAAATGCAGATGACATTGAGAGTTTTTGCTGCTATTGGTGTGATGATAGTAGGGGTCTTTATTATGGGGTGCGGCGGTGACGAAGAAGAAGATTCACCGGTTCCAACCGTGGAGAAGGAACCTGCAATCACTTTCGGGCTTGATGGGGATACATATCGAAATCGACGTTTGTTCAAAATCTCTAACCTGCCCGTTGATGATTGGACAGTCAAGGAAGTAACAAATAAAGTTCGAGGCGAAGAGGAGGATCTTCCAGGTGTAATTAACAACGAAACGATTTCCCTTCTATTGATGCAACCGACTTCAGAAGAGAATTTTGCCGATACCTTGCTGGAGGCGGAGGAAAACGAGATCCCCTATATCTATATTTCGATTGAAGTACAGAGCACTACTGATATAAAATCGTCTAGGGAGGTAGCGCTAGTCCTCCTAGAACAGACTGGAGTTCAGAAGGAGGAGGTAACGAATCAAGGAGCAATCTTTTCCAAAGATCGCCGTCACGGTTATTTTTGGGAAGTCACATTTAACGAAATTGATTTTAAGGTGAAACAATCCTTTTTTGTGAGGAGTTCAGAAGGTAGCCGTTATGTTTATAGGCTTCTATTTGTATCGCCGACTGGCCAATACGATGCCTATGTATCTGTCTATGATAAAATTGTATCTGCTGTTGAATTTCGACTTTAATCGGGCATCCTTACAACTCTGCCACGACCTCCATTCCCACCCGGTGCTCCGGTTTGGTCTGTTTCGTTGAGAGCAGGCGATAGTTGAATCGGAGCAGCAGATCTGTCACCTTCCGAATTTTATAATCCGCAGTGGTGCGGACTTCATGGCTCACCCCTTCGTAGAAGTTATATCGCGTAAAAGGGATGCCGCCTTTGCTGTTTCCGTGGTTGAGTCGATAGATAAAGTCAAATCGTCCCTTGCTGATAAAAGAATAGGTTAGCCGATTCTCCAACGAGAAGGTTCGGGTTCGGGCTTCCGGCGTATCATCAAGGTGTTCACGGTCAGCAGTAAATTCGTGGATGCCGGCAACGCCAAACTGTAAGACACGACTGAGTTCGTAGTTGAATTCAAGCGTGTTCGTGCGCTCAAACTGCGTCAAATCGGAAATCGCTTCTGATACGTTTCCCTCCGGATCGAGTTCAGTAAACTGTTCATCTTCCCGACGCTGTTCCCATTTTGCCTTGACTGAAAGCTGCGATGTTGGGTTCAGCGTTAAGTCCACCTCCCAATCCCGGCTGTGTCGCCGCCGCTCCCGGTTATTAATCCGCTTGTTAAGGAGACGATTGGTATCATATCCGAGATCCAAACTGAATAGCGGTGAAGGGGAAAAGTCGAGTCGATATCGCTGATTGATTCGCCCAAAAATCGTGCGTTCGTTTCGCAGGTTGCGCAGCAGATAAAGACTTGCTGGATCTGGATCTTCCTGTTCCTCCGTTATATTGACAACAGCCTGACCACGAATAGCATTTGCCAACCATACTAAGTTACCTTGAGTTTCGGTCTGCGCTGATCTAGCGATTGTGTTACTCCTCCGACGCGACGTGAAGCGGCGGGGCTGAAAACGCAGGCTCAACTTCATATCAATTGCAGAGACAGGTTTGTCTTCGACGTTCTGGATGAATTTGATATAGTCTCCCTCCTCGAAATCTTCCCTGTAATGCAGATCGTCAATTTTGACATAATGTCCTTCGCCCGGCTTGATTTCCCGTCCTGTAAACGGATTGAAGTTTGTGAAAATTTCCCGCCGTTCCGTCGCCAACTTCTTGTCGAGTTCATAGGTGAGTTGCCCGTCCAATGCTCGGTTAAATGGCGTGAAGCGCATTTCAATATCCGCTAACTGTGTCCTTGAATCGGAACTCTGTCCTCGTTGTGCTTTGAACACCCGTCGAGAGATATTTGTTGAGATGTTTGCCCATTTGCGCGGTTGAGAAAAGAGACCTACTGTCCAAGTTCTCGCCTTCGTCGCCGGCTGCCAATCCGAGAAACCTAATGCCTTTCCATCAAGGGTGAGTAGGGGTTCTTTATCGAAAGCGCCTTCGATCGCATATTTGGTGTTAATTGACACCCATCGAAAGTTGGCAAGATCGATCCGCGCTGTCGAAATATTCCGTTTTCGGTTGAGGTTCACATTATCATCAAAATCGAGATCAATCGCTTCCAACTGTTCGATGGAGGTGTTTAGATTGAGCAGGCTAATGCGCTGGGAGAGTTGTCCATGCCTCCGCGCTTTGCGGAATTGGTCCTGTCCCCTGACTTTCGAGGTGCTCCTTCGATAATCGCCTCTGAGACGGGGGAGGTATGGGCGTTTCATCAACCCTTCCCGTGGATTGAAATCGAACCCACTGTTGAGGTTGTTGCGCAGGGTAACATCGGCGAGTGGGGCGGTTGTATCGAAGCCGTTGAGACTTTGCTGATTCGCTGATTTCTTGAAACGTTCTTCTGTGCGTCCTAAGCCGTAATTGAGTTTGAGCCAATTGACCGGTTTCACCTGTAGGTCAAGATCTACGGACTTCTCATCAGGATTTTGAGTTGTGCCCACATCACCCAATAGATACAGGTCGTCGAACTGTTCGTCGGTGTACTGTTCCTCGTACCGAAACCGTGTGCGATTGGTACTCGACGCACCGACAGGTACAAAATCCGCGTCGAGGGATCGGAGTTCCAGATTCAACAACAACTTCTCGGTTGATGAATTGGCAAGGAGTTTCCAAGCACGGCTCAATGTCTTTCGATCTCGGTTGGAGAAAGTGTTCAGATCCAATGCACCGAAGGCGATCTGTCCTTCCAGTGTCGGGGTGTGTCGTAGGAGACCTTGACTTTCGGTGAAATCGAGGCGTCCATTGATGTCCCATACGGTGCGTCGTTGTGGCGCGATGAGAAGGTTCCCATCTCCGTCTGCGTCCAGCTCGTCTCTCTGAAGTTCCTCAAACTCTCGTTCATTTAGGATAATGAACGCATTTTCCGGATCATTTAGATCCGATTCAACAGCATAGCCGAACCCAACCGTGACGCGCTCGCCGGGCAGATTCAGCGAACCACTGATGCCTTGTAGACTTCGCTGATACGCCAAGTCTTCGGGGATAAATTCAAAATCGACGCGGATCACATCATTGCTTGTGATTAGGTGTGTGCTTGTGAATTCAATAATCGGGTCGCCGTAGTCACGAATCACGTAGTCATTGTTTTCGCCACGTCGCATCCGTTGACCGTTCAGCCAGACAATTTCAGTTCCCGCTTTCACGATGACAAACTCACCCTCGACATCAATGCGATATTCGCTACGCCCCTCCTCACCCCTAATTGTTTTGCTGGCAGACTGCCCCTTGGGGATAGCACTCGGTATGAGATGAAATTTTCCCCACTTAAAATCTCCTGAGACCTGCACACCCTCTAGCGCACGATCAAAAAATATCTCCGTATCGCCAAGCGATCCCTCAAAATCACCCAACAACCCTGTGACATTTGGGCTTGTGATGCGGATGAGTTTCTGATCAATATCTTGAATATCTTCGGTTGTGCCTTCGGGTTGGATGGGTAGGTCTTGATCCGAGAGGAGTGCGGTGACGCTGACGTTCTCCGAAACTTTGCCGTCAACGCTGATTCGCAAGGCTCGTTCTGGAGACAGTGATCTCTTACTGCCGGCCGAGATGCCGAATGTGTGAGTCCCTGTCACCTGCACTGGAGGCAGTGCTGATTCCGGTGGACGTTGTCGGGTCAGATCTGGACGGGGTTCAAGCTTGCCTTCACTGGGTGCTTGCTCCAACGGCTGCTCTTGTCGAAAGAGATCTCGTTTATAGCCCTTTTTGATTGCGAAGGGCAAGGCTCGATAGGTAATTTGAACGGTGGCTTCGGGAGGATAGTCCTTCAGGAACGTGAGCGTTCCCGCACCGTAATCGATGAAGTAATCCAAGTTTTTAGTGAGCGATACATCATTAATTGTTATACGTTCACTGTCACGGATGGGGGGCCAATGCTTCAAAATAAAAGGGTCAGGAAGGTCTTTGAATCGGATAGATTCGCTTTTCTGCAAAAGGGAGAGGGGCGGCAATTGGAGCGGATCGCCCTCGGACTTTGCGGTATAAGGCACGGAAATGAGAATGCCAATGAGTAAGAAATACGACGTTGCGAGAAGTTTCTCCATGAACAGATACCGGGAGTCAGAGGAGGCGTGATAGCGGAGAAGTAGCTAGAGTTTTTGGATTAAGAGTTATGTTGATGTTTTTCGAGTCTAACTTGCCTTGTTATCCTTTTGTTTACGCGATACTTTTCTTTCTTCAAGTTTTACGTTGCAAGGAATTTCCGATAGATGGACACATCAGTCTACCTTTACATTAAAGAAATAATAGATACACGGCACAAGATATGATATAATAACGCGCTGTAAAATTCAGCAATAACTTTGAGTGGAAATAGCATTTTTGCAAATATCACATCACTCGACGAGGAGGATTCACGATTGCCAGTTGCTTTGGATCCCGATGAAATCGGGGCGAAAATTATTGATGGAAAACAGTTCGCCAGATCTGTTCGACGCGAAATTCGGCGCCAAGTGAAAAAACTCAAATTTACCCCCGGACTTGCGGTAGTCCAAGTTGGCGACGACCCTGCTTCGACTGTCTATGTTAGCAACAAGGAGAAGGACTGTCAGTATGTTGGCTTTCATTCGGAGGTGCATCGAATGCCAGTGGAGACACCGCAGGCAGCGGTAATCGAGCGGATTCACATGCTGAACAGTCGTGAGGATATACACGGAATTATCGCTCAAATGCCGGTGCCTGACTCTGTTGATGGGGATGCTATCATCAACACGATCGTGCCTGAAAAGGACGCCGACGGTCTGACTCTTGTGAACTTAGGTAACCTCCTTATCAACCGTGAACAGACTGTTCCGTGCACCCCAGCAGGGATTATCCGCCTCATTGAATCGACTGGTATACAGATTGAAGGAAGCTATGCGGTTTGTGTGGGTCGCAGCAATCTGGTTGGCAAACCTGTCGGGCTGATGCTGCTCAACCGCAATGCAACAGTCACCTACTGCCATACGAGGACTCGTGAGCTTTCATCGGAAACGCAGCAAGCGGACATTCTAATTGCGGCAGTTGGCAGACCTCGCTTGATTACGGCGGACATGGTAAAGCCGGGAGCGATCGTGATTGATGTGGGAATTACTATTACTGAGAATGGTTTTATCGGTGATGTTGATTATGAGGGTGTCAAGGAGGTCGCCGGTTTTATCACGCCTGTCCCCGGTGGTGTGGGCCCGATGACACGCGCAATGCTATTAGAAAACACATTAGAATTAGCTCAGGTTCAGAAAGAGAAATAGGTTTATCAGTTGATGGATGGATTCAACGCTTGAACTTGCGTATTACGCATCATACAAAAATGGAGGTTTATTATGGGGTTTCCCGGATTTGATCTTAATGGTAAAGTGATGTTAGTTACAGGTGCGGGTAAAGGCATCGGTCGAGGTCTCGCGATCGCTGCAGCACAGATGGGTGCTGACGTACTTCTGAACAGCCGGACGCGCTCCGATCTCGAAGAGGTTGCGGAAGAGATACGGGCAGCGGGTGGTAAAGCTGAACCTGTCGTTTTCGATGCGAGTCAAATAGATGAGATCGCTCGTGGTGCACAAGAGGCGATCGATGTCTGGGGACGGGTTGATGTCCTTGTTAATAACGCTGGCACGAATCGTCCGAAGCCTGCGCTTGAGGTAACTGAGGACGATTGGGACACTGTTTACGACTTGAATCTCAAGGGGTTATTCTTTCTTACGCAGGCACTCGTAAAGCCGATGATCGAACGGGAGAGTGGGAAGATTATCAGCATCACTTCGACGATGGCGTTGGTGGGCGGTCCCTTACGGACAATTTACTCCGGCAGTAAGGGTGGGGTTGTGGCATTAACGAAAGGCCTTGCGGTCGAATGGGCTCCTCACAACGTGACGGTGAATACTGTTGCTCCTGCGTTTACACGAACGCCGCTTGCCAACGAACTTCTAAAGCGCAAGGAGTTCTATGATGATGTCGTGCGTCGCATTCCGATGGGACGAGTTGGTGAGGTCGAAGAGGTTGTCGGTGCGGTGCTGTATCTTGCTTCGGACGCTGCCAACTGGGTGACGGGGCAAACCATCGCTGTTGATGGCGGTTGGGTCGCTTGGTAGATAGATGGTTCGGTGGTGCAGCATGAGCCGGTACACAACCGGCGGTTACCTCTTGCGTTCCATTGTGACTGCTAGCCAACCAAGTACGAATTTGGAGAACGTTCTCCGAAACGAGTAGAGATAAGGAGTGAAGGATGACGACAAGCGTTTCCGCAAATGGAGTCTCTATGCCCGAAATGGTTTCCATCAAGGCGACCGAAATCTCAGCACCACCCGCCTGGGCACTGATGGAGCGTAACCTAATCAATCTCATGGAGGAAGCGGCACCCATGGTGGTCAAGAAGTACACGGAGCCCGGAGGTGCCCTCTACTTCGCAGAGGACTTCGACGACCTGTACGAACAGTTCTATAATTGGTGCCTGTTCTACTCCATCGGTGCTGATGAGAGTTTACTCAACGTTGCATTACAGGAGTGGAACGCGACGACCCGAATCAGCGATGACAGTTTCAATCACCGCCTTCGACACAATGATTTTACCAAGGTCTTTAGACCGTCGATGCACAACGAATTTTGGAATCTGGCGCAAGCCATGGAGTGGCATCATCTCGGTGAGGGCAATATGGCGTTCTACGATTTTGGCGTCGCTTGTCCTACTGTCTCGGAGAACGTCCGTCGAGCGCGGAGGTTTGCTGCGATGTTCATCGGCGAAGATCCTGAAGCTCCCAATTACGATTCTGAGCATAAGATCCTCCGATCTCCGTTTCATTCCAGTCAGGGACCGAGATTGCATGGGGATGCAGATTTCGCGAATACCATGCTGCTCGCCGGAAGATTTCTAGGCGGGGAGGTCAACTATTACGGTGTGCGTGCGAGCCTTTATCCAATCGTCGAAGATCTCGAACTGAACTGGTATGAAGACCCAAAACGTAGAGCAGAGATTGTTGAACTGTTCGAGAAGATGGTCTTGCAGTCCGATACACCCAATAGTTTAGGTGCTACTGCTCTCGTTACCAATGCTTACCTGTATACAGGTGATGAGAAGTACAAGCGGTGGGTATTGGAATATACGGAAGCTTGGCTGGATCGGATGCGTCGCAATAACGGGATTATGCCCGACAATGTGGGACCTACCGGAAAGATTGGGGAGCACCGCAATGGTGTGTGGTGGGGTGGACAGTATGGCTGGAATCACTATCAAGGCTACAATATCATGTTTCACTCGCTCACCATCGCCGCAGAATGTGCTTTGCTGCTCACCGGGGACTTCGGTTATCTTGAGCTTCTCCGTTCCCAGATCCAGCTGATGTTGGAAAACTCGGTGACGCGGGAAGATGGGCAACTTATTATGCCGACGCGATACGGTCCCGATGGTTGGTGTTATGACCCACCTGTCGGTCCATCAAACGATGATATTCTGCCCAAGAGAGGTGTCTACACAGGTCCGATTCCGTGGCGGATGCAGGAGCTTGCGCACTTGTATCATGCGTCAATGTCCACTGAAGATTATGAACTAATCACGCGGATACGGGATGGCGAGGTCGAGCGCGATTGGAATGAAATTGGAAACAGGGGGGGCGAGAAAAATGGCGGTGAAACAGAATTTGCCCGCTTTCAATACTATGATGGGTTGAATCCGGATTGGCCCGAGAAGATACTGAGCGCGGAGTACCGATGGGCGGTGGAGGCTTTCGATAAAATCCGCCTCGACGATCGCACTGTGGAGGAAATTATTACAACAAACTACTTCCCGCCGAATCCTGTTTTCACGAAAGGTTTGACGCAGGTTACAATGGGGGCACCGCAATCGGTTTACAACGGTGGACTTCTCCGATCGACTGTACGCTATTATGATCGGGACAATGCTCGCCCCGGCTTACCGAAAGATGTTGCCGCCCTCGTTGATAAATTGGGGTCAGATGTTGTCGGAATCCAGTTGGTGAACCTCAGCAGGACTGAAACTCGAAATGCCATCGTGCAGGCGGGTGCTTTCGGAGAACATCAGTTCACTGGACTCAAATATCGATCGATGAATCAAGAGGAGTTGCGTCAAAATCCCTATCTATGGCTCCGGTCGGAACGAGAATACGCAGAAAAAGAAATCTCTGTCAATGGGAAGTATTTCGCGGTCGAACTACCGCCTTCGACATCTGTCCGATTAGAGGTCGGTATGCGTCGTTTCGTGAATAATCCAAGCTACGCCTTCCCGTGGCATGGGGAGACGATTCCGGTGCCGTTTCAATAATCCAAAGGATGGACTTACCGGGGTAAAGTGAGGGGTTCATGTTAAGAGAGTGTGCAACAGAAACCGATTTGTTGTAAGGGTTGGGTTACCCAACCCGTCTACAGGCGGGGAGACCCCGTCCCCCGATAAATCGGGATGCAAGCACCTACGATTTCGATTCGCATTTTACACTTTCTTTTTACATGAGCCTTCTCAATAATGGCAGTTAGCGGCCAATCTGTTTGAGCCGTCCCCACATTGTAAACTTTTTGCCTGCGGGAGAAACCGAAAAAGGAGAGTTAAACCATGCGGGAGACCAGTCATCATGCGGATTATTGGTAAGGTTCTGCTGATTCCCCCCATCGGCGTCCATCACGTAGATTTCAGGGTTCCCATCCATCTCCGACATGGAGGCAATCCGTTCACCGTCGGGTGACCATGAGGGAGACCAGTCATAAACGCGATTTTCAGTCAACCTACGCTGATTCCCCCCATCGTTGTCTATCACGTAGATTTCAAAGTTTGCCAAGTCACCCTTCCTATCAGCCGCGAAGGCAATGCGTTCACCGTCAGGAGACCATGAGGGAAACCAGTCATTCTGTTGATTTTCAGTGAGTCTTTGTTGATTTCCCCCATCGGCGTTCATCACGTAGATTTCAGAAGTGATCCCCAAGCGGCTTCTAAAATGCCCGTCCCTATGGGAACTGAAGGCAATGCGTTCACCATCGGGAGACCATGAGGGCTCCCGGTCGTCAGAGGGATTGTTAGTGATGTTCTGTTGATTTCCCCCATCGGCATCCATCACGAAAATGTCAAAGTGTAGAAAGTCGCTATCTCTATCAGACGCGAAGGCAATGCGTTCACCATCGGGAGACCATGAGGGATACTGATCAAAATTGTCATTTTCAGTGAGTCTTCTCGGATTACTCCCGTCAGCATCCATCACATAGATTTCAAAGTTCCCATTTCGTTCGGAAGTAAAGACAATGCGCTTGCCATCGGGAGACCATGAGGGAGACCATGAGGGAGACCAGTCATCATGCGGATTATTGGTAAGGTTCTGCTGTTTACCCCCATCGGCATCCATCACGTAAATTTCATAGTTCCCATCCCTCTCAGACACGAAGGCAATCTGTGCCTGTGCGTCAACGACCGCCATCAACGGTGTTAGCACCAAGACTACAACAATAGCTAAAATCATACGGGCAAGACTATATCTTCGTTGCATCTGCTATTTCTCCTCTGTTTTTAAAGCGGTCTTTTACCCCTAAACAGCGTTCTCTCAATAATACTAAAGTTAGTACAATTTTTAGGGTTGTTGAGCAATAGTCTGGATTCATTGAAACACTTTTGACATCAATATCGGTTTATCGATACACCTTTCGCCCCGCTGGGGCTAAACACAGCTTGTTCACAATGTATCTATAGACATTCCGCCCCGCTGGGGCTGCTCTTGCTTGTGGCTGAAATTCTTTTTCTGTGAGTTACGTTCCCGTAAGAAACTGAATGAAAAATCAGCAAATACTTTAGGACTTACGCGGTTGAACGATGAGGTGTTGTATTTCGATGCTTGATCACCAATGCGGGGCAAGATGCCCCGCCTACGCTGGGTGTGGGCCCTGAACATGTCCCGCTGCGCCCGATGAATCGGGCAACTACAATCTGAAGTGCGTAACTCCTAACTTAAAAACAAAACATGAAACAGATAGAAATTGTACAAAATATAGTCAATAATAGAAGTTATTGATTAACCTGCTTGAGCCGTCCCCATATCGTGAGGGTCTTATCTGCAGGAGCAACTGAAAGAACAACGTTAAGCCATGCAGGATCTTCGTCGTCATTGGGATGATTGGTGAGGTTTCGAGGATTACTCCCATCGGCGTCCATCACGTAGATTTGCCGGTTCCGCCCCCTATCAGATTCAAAGGCAATCCGTGCCTGTGCATCAACGCATACCATCAGCGGCATTATACCCAAGACTATAACGCTAGCTAAAATTAAATGTGCGAGATTGTATCTCCGTTGCATCTGTTTTTCCTCCTCTGGTCTCAAATCGGTTTATTATTCTTTGGAGTGGATACAGGTTAGCTAGTGTTGATAGTCCCTTTTCGATTAAAGTGAGGGTGGTGGATAAATATAGCTTTTATTATACAACTTTTTGAGCAATTTATGCAGGCATCTACAGTGAAGCATTAGGGCTATTTATGGTAGATTTTAGAATTACTTAGACACTTCCAATGCACAGCCAACCCCCTAAATCCCCCTTATCAGGGGGACTTTGGAAACTTCGCGAGGGTCGGAGATCGGAGATTCCTCTCGGTTCCGATCCCGTTCCGAGGACTCCGATGAATCGGAGGAGTTTTCAACCTACAGGAGAATTAAATGACCCTACCGGAATAAGGTATCAAGCAAACAAAATCTAGGACTTACGCAGTTGAACGCTTGACCCCCTCTAACTCCCCCGCGAGCAGGGGAGAACCGGCTGTAGTGGGGCGATTCATCACCGCAGCATACAATTTCCAACACCCGATGAATCAGGCGGTTATACAGTAGGGGCAAAGGTTTATAGTAGAGCGATTTATCGCTCGTACCCCCTCTAACTCCCCCGCAAGCAGGGGAGAAAGCAATCAACGCGCTACTACAAATTGCTCTGAATCCCGATTTACTGTAGTTGTCCAATTCATCGGGCGTTACGAGTTGTGTTATGCGGTGATGAATCACCGAACTACGAAGTTTTGAGCATTCAACTGTGTAAGTCCTAAACATTATCAGAAACACAGCTACAGAATATTCCTAACGAGAACTTGGACTATCCCTTACTCGATTGTCACAGAGACTCTAATCCGGTAACGGTTCCAGTGATGCACCGACTGGGCGGGGGACCGTTGGGCGCCACGGAATCGAATCGTAGGAGCGATATGCAATATCCAGATGCGGCGTTTCGAGACGGATGTAGCCTTGATGGCGTGAGTCCAAAGCGGCTTCCAACACGCCTGATGTAAGCAATGTTCGTTCAACTGGATAGGTCGGCACCCCGGTGACGAACATCTCTTCGATATTCAAACTGAGGTAGCTGAAGTGTGGGTGTGGATCCCCATGTAAATAGAATTCCGAGCCGTAGATATCATCACCAACCCTTCCTGCGTAAGCCAAGTCTGTTACATAGCCATTCAGCATCAGGGCAGCTCCGCGAAATCCATCTTGATATTCGAGGAGAAAAAGCGCGGGATTTTCACAGTGATCCTCCATAGCTCCGGACGGTTTATTCTCAATTGGCGCACAAGCAGCTTCTGCCAGTTCTCGCCACCATGCTCCGGCTTTCCCTGCTTCCCACACCGCATCACCTTCCAAGCAGGTCACTGCAGCGACACCGGTTTCACCGCCAACGCGCCGCTCGACCATACATTGAAGCGTTTCCAGCGTATGAAAGCCGTAGATGTCCAGCCCCGAATAACCAATCGAGACAGCCTCCGTGATTGGGGTTTCCAACGGATGCTCCAACCATGGGTTGCGGTAACCAAAAGGCAGCGATGAGCCTGCCATGAACGGTGCGCCGAGTTGTGCCGCACGGTCAAACATCCATTTGGCATCGCGCCAGTTATAGGAAAGGTGTTTATCATTAAAGACGGGGACACCTTTGCCGCTTGTCGAAAAAACGCCGCAGATCTGTTCCATGAAGTATTTACGCGGATAGAGTTGCTGGTCTTTTTCGTTCCAAGCGTAGTCGCCGTGTTCCCCAATCAGGAGGACACCATCGACAGCAAGTTCGCTTCCACCAAGCGTCAACGCCTTGGTGATACTCGGATAGATTGGCACGTTATGCGCTGCGGCGAATCCGCGACTCAGATCGTTTTCGGGGAACTGATCGACATACATCGATGCAATTTCGATACGCGGTTGAATAAGCCCATCGTCCGTTGGAATCCCTTTCAGGAACTTGGTGACGATAACATCGGCGTGCGACCCCGGACGGTACTCGGTAATGATTGCTGCAATCTTTTTGCGTTCAGACATTTTGCTATCTCCTTTTATGTCTCATAAACCACACCCAACTTGATGCTCTTCTCCGGTGCTTCATCAATATCACGATAGGCTTCCGCCGACTCATTGAACGGGACAATCGGATAAACCAAGCCTTCCACCGAAAGTCGTCCTTCCTGCAACAGTGCGAATGCCTCCGTATGCAGCCGCTGTGTATCCCACAACGGATGGTCAGGGAGAGGTTGGCTCACATCGCGGGTCGAAATCATCGTCAACCGATTTCGGTGCCATTCTCCTTCAAGGCTCAATGCACGAGCATCCCCTGTGTAATACGCCGAAGACACGATGGTTCCCATGTAACCTGTGGCGCGCAACGCATCGTTTAGCCCAGCATAGATACCACTTGTTTCTAGGGAGACATCAACGCCAACTTTGTCTGTTAGGTCTTTGATAACCAGTCCGGCGTCTTCCGCAATTGGATCGATAACCACGTCTGCACCGTGCTGCTTGGCAAGCTCGCGACGGACGGGGATTGGGTCGGTTGCAGCAATCCACCGTGCGCCTTGAAGCCGTGCGATCTGCACCGCCATCTGCCCGATCGCGCCAAGGCCAAACACCGCCACACGGTCGCCGAGACCGATCTTGGCATCCCGCACCGGACTGAGTGCGACACCTGCCGGATCCGAATACACAATAGCTTCGGAGGACATCTTATCCGGGGCTTCCTCTAAACGCGCTTCATGGACGGTATGTGTTTCGCGGATAGGCAGATGTCCGAAAACACGGTCCCCTATCTGGAAACGCGTGGCACCCTCGCCGACTTCAATCACTTCGCCGACTGTTATGTTACCTAACCGCGTTGGGAATTTCGGAGGACCCCCTTCTCCAACGTGCATCCGTCGTTCCGACTCAAAAGGGGAGGTATGGTCTTTCGTTTCGGCACGATAGCCGCGGAGTTCTGACCCGTGTTTGGGTGCAGAAAAGATACTTCGCAGCCGTACTTCGCCGGGTTTGAGGGACGATTCCTGGTATTCACGAAGCACAGGTGTCCGTGGCGCGACAGCAATGAGTTCTTTGGGCATTTTTGAATCCTTTTGAATTGTGTTAAAACACGCCGCCTTCCTCTCTGCACTAGTTTTCTACATGGGCATAGCAGCGTGCTGCGTCCAAAAATAGAAACAGCTTGGGGTGAACGGATATGAATCCTGATTTATTGATACGAACCCCATTCTTATTATCAGAATAAAAGTCTGATTTGGGGTGCCATAAGTATACGATCTTCATTATAGTTATTCTATGGATGGTTGTCAACGGAATAGACTCCACTTTGCCAGAAACCTTCGGAAGGTTCATTGACATACTCTCCGCCCTAAAGGACGGAGATTCTTGTGTCCTTTAGGAACGGTAATTGCGCTATCAACAAGAACAGCCATCCGAAGATGGTCTTATGTCCTCTCCTTCGAGGGTTGATGCCCCAACCCTATAGATGTTAATTGCAGCGTTTCTATCACGGTCATGGATAGCACCGCAATTGCAACACTGCCATGTTCTATCACGTAGATTTAATGTTTCATTCACAGCACCACAAGCCGAGCACGTTTTACTTGAAGGATACCACTTATCAATGAACTTGAGTTTGACACCCTTTCGGGAAGCAATATATTTCAACTTCACAACAAAATCGGCAAAGGCTAAATCACTGACTTTGCGTCCCCAAAGGGCTTTCATCCCTTGCAGATTCAAATCCTCAAGGCGTATCTCATCGTATGCGTCGGTCAGTTGGTGTGCCAACTTCCAGTGGAAATCCTCTCGTTGCCGTTCAATCTTACGGTGCTTCCGTGCCAAGTTCAGCCGTGCCCGTTCTCGGTTCTTCGACTTTTTCTTGGTTCGGAAATGTTCACGGCTTGTACGTTTGATAGCATTGAGACTGCGTTTGAAAAACAAAGGTGATTCTATATCGTGTCCGTTATGACCTGTCAGATACCGTTTCAGACCGAAATCAAGTTCCGCATAGCGAGAATCCCGATAAATCGGGACCTGCGATTTTACCCGTCATGACTCGATTCAGGTCGCGTTCTGCATGGTTTGTTAGGAGGGTGATATAGACATCGCCGATGGTATCTCGTTTGATTGTGCAACGTTTTGGATTGCCGAACACATCACGGGATTTGAAGTATTGGTAGATACACTTACCAATACGAATCTTGTTACCGGGTAGGAGTTGCCAACCCGCTTGTAAGAGGGTGAACGATTTGTATTTACGACGAGGTTTGAAACGGGGACGACCCCATTTCTTGCCTTTTGCACGGGCTTCAAACATTGCCTTGTACCCTTTATCTATACGCGCTGCCACGTCCTGTATCGGTTGGCTCGGCAACTGATTCCAATGGGCAAACTTGGCAAGCCGTTTCAATTTAGAGATGTGATTGATTAACCTAAACTTGCTGATATACTTGCCGTAGATTGAATAGTACCGACGCTGAAGCGCGACACTATGATTCCAGACAGAAGCGTGTCCTCTATCGTCTTGTGCAACTCACCATTGCCGTGATTAGAATACAGTTTGAACTTGTAGATCTTCATTACGGTCAGCTTTCCAACTTTCATATCCGCTTCAATGGACTGTGAGGGCCCCTACCGTGTGGTAGGGTTGAAGCGCCCTCACGAAAGCCAAAAGAAGTATACCATTTTTTACCTACAAAATCAACTTTTTTGACTCACTAACGGGGTTTGCTGTTCTGTATCCCCACCCTAAAGGACGGGGTTTTAGAACGGAAGACTTTGATAAATAGTAGGACTTACGCAGTTGAACACTCGAAGCCTTGTCCTTCGGCGATTTAATGCCGCAGGACACCCTTTCCAACACCCGATGAATCGGGCAACTACAATTATCCTACACAGTAGTAGGTAGGCTCCGCTGTACCGCAGCTTGTACAATGGTTACGGCATACGGCGTATGCCTACTACCTTAAAGACGCGCAATGAATTGCGCTACTACAAACTCAAGGGCGTAACTCCTAAAATAGTTCCAATGCAATTGAGATTAACATATTGCAGGAAATCTCAATCTGATTGCTATGTTCGGGGAATTTGTAGTGCCACTTTGGAATTGACCCTGCATTTGGTACATGGTAAGATATAATTTGACCTCAAAGATACAGAGGCTGTTTGCAAATGAAAGCTAAGTTCATCATGCCGAAGTGTGACGCGGTTTGAATTGCTCCAATTCCAGTTCTTAACGAAAACATCTATGTCTACATCAACAATTCTTCGTTCGGTGCAGCAGCGGATAACGGCAACGTTATTCATCTCGCAGAGTTTGTTCAGTGCATCAACGATTTTGTCGTTTACACTCTTGCCGATTATTTCTGCACACCTGAGTGGGACAGACCGTGCCGCAGGAATACCACCTACAATGATGATGTTGGGGCGGGCGGTTGCCGCGTACCCTGTGGGCTGGCTCATGGACCGCATAGGCCGAAGACCAGGGCTGTCGTTGGGGTATCTATTTGCCGCAATCGGATCGGCGTTTAGCGTGCTTGCAATCAGCATGTGGGAGTCGCTTCCATGGCTCTGCGCTGGTATGGTGTTGATCGGCATGGGACGCGGGGTGAGTGAGCAGGCACGGTTTATTGCGGCTGAAGTTTATCACCCGGTCAGACGGGCGAGGGTAATCGGTCTTATTGTGTTTGCGGGAACTATAGGTGCGGTTGGTGGTCCGCTGCTGGTATCTCCTTCGACTTGGCTGGCGACATCCTTTGGCTTGCATGCTCACGCTGGTCCTTATTTGGTCTCGGTAGTGCTTTCTGCCCTCGCTCTGATGCTGATTCTTCTCTTGCTGTACCCAGATCCCATGAAGGTTGGAAGGACGTTGGTAGGAGACCTCAGTGGGGTGGACGAGAAGAACATAGGGCGAAAGTTATGGCAAATTTTTGTTGACAGGACAGTGAGACTTGGTGTGGTGGCGATGATAATTGGTCAGTTCGTTATGACGCTAATTATGGTGATTACACCGCTGCACATGAATCATCATGCCCATGGGGCACAGGCGATTTCATGGGTAATAATGGCGCATACTTTAGGGATGTATGGGCTTTCGAGCCTGACGAGCCGTCTGGCAGGCCGTTTCGGTCCAGTAAAAATAATAGTCGCCGGTGCATTGATACTGGGTATCTCCGCCGTGCTAACGCCGATTTCCAATCAGGCTTCCAGGCTTGCTTGTAGTCTATTCCTACTGGGGTTGGGTTGGAATTTCTGTTTTATCGCGGGATCCGCGCTGTTTTTTAGCGGTCTATTGCCTGCCGAACGTGGTCGTGCACAGGGTGCCAGTGAAATGTTGGTAGCTCTAGCGGCGGGAATGGGCGGTTTAGGAACAGGTGCGGTATTTGCAGAGGCAGGAATCGTAGCCGTGAGCGCGATGGGGCTTGTTTTTTCACTGGTGTTAATCGTAGCGTCGGTCTGGCGATTGTTGACGATGCGATGAGATGACGCTGTAGATATCTGAAACAATTCTGTATCGCATATTGCGGCACTGAATAGATAGACTCTATTTCGTTAATGCAGAAGATGGGATGGAACGCCACGTTATGGCGGAGTTGTCGTTACAGTGGGTAGTGTGGACAACCCAACCGGCTCGCTAAAAAATAAAAAAATATAACGGAGGGAATGATGATTGGCGTATTAACTCACCACTGGGCGAATGAGGAACAATTTGATGAGGCTCGCGAACTCCTAGACCGTAATGGACTAGCGCAGAGCAAAGCCCCCGGATTTATTAGTCGGGTGACGCTTGTCTCCATCACCGACCCAACGAAGATAACCTCGTTGGTGACTTGGGAGAGTAATGAAATCTACGACGTTTGGCGCGCTTCTCCGGAACGGGCAGCCGTCATGGATGGCGCGTCAGTATTGTGGTCAAAGCCTACGGAGTCGGAACGGTTTGAAGTTGTAGGATAGAAAGGCACTGCTCGAATTAGGAAGTGGCTAAAGGTAAACTTGAGAGGTATCTACGCCTCTCCACAAAGAAATTATGGTAGATTTTAGAATTACTTAGACACTCCCAATGCGCAGCCAACCCCCTAAATCCCCCTTATCAGGGGGACTTTGAAAACTTCGCTAGGGTCGGAGTTATTGGTAAATGTCTACTTATTTATCTAATTCACCATATACGCGCCGATAATAGCTGTGGAGGTCGAGATGCAAGTCTCAGCCTCCACAACCGTCAAATTAACTGTGTCACATTTTGGGTTCACCTCTCGCCATTTTAATTCAACACACAAACTTTCCCGGAATCACTCTACAAATGACCCCTCCGTTTGCACCCGGTCGTAGATTCGGGCAAATTCCTCGGAGCCATCGTTGTCCCAAAGTTCCTGCTTGAGTCCCCGGATAGTACCTTCCTCTCGTCCCGTTAGTCTGCTTACCGAGGCGAAGGACGGCGTATAGATCTTATGACCGCCGGGCATGTGCAGCACACCGACATGCTTAGGGATCTCCGTCGGCTGGTTCGCTGCCACTCGCGCTAGCGCGTCTTCGTCCACCTCAATCCCCAATCCGGGACCTTCTGGGACGGGCGAGAACCCTTCGATTACCGGAATCCGTTCGGTGATGTCTTCCTCATACTGGTCATCGAGATTTACCGAGTGCCCTGTCATCGTGGGCAAAACAGCACCCATGTGCAGTGCCAACGCCTTGGTAAGCGTACCACCGGTCAACTGTATAATCACCTGAAGATTTGCCTTCCCACACGCAAACCCTCGCATTAGGCTATCACCGATACCACTTTCCCCAACCATATAGGCATCTGCGAGTCCGTGGATGATCTCCTGTACACCGCCGAGTTGTGGAGCGTGCATAACAATTGGGAGGCGGCTCTGTTCCCGTAACCGCCGCCAACCGTCTATATCGCTCCGTACAATTGGATCTTCGATGAAGCCGACGATGGGGTGGTTCTCCAATTCTCGTACGATAGGCAGCACCGCCGCCAAGCTGCGATTGCTGTTGAAGTCGTAGTGAATCTTAAATCCTTCCGGTGCCACCTCTTCTGCTAACCGCGTCTGCTCCATCACGTCATAGTATTCACAGGTGTGCATTTTAAAGGTCATATACCCTTGGTCTGCTGCCCGACGGATTTCGTCGCGGAACACTTCAGGTGCTGCGGGTCTCGTCCATGCGGCGACAGAAATTGCATCTCGCACTTTCTGCCCCATCAGTTTGTAAGCAGGGACTTCTAAATGTTTGCCCATCACATCGTAGAGGGCACCGCACAACCCTATGTTCAAATTGTTGTTGATGAAGTCGAACGGGTTGCAGCCGATGAGCGGTTCGACGCTTGACCGATCAGGTGGCGAGCAACGATAGTCGCCGTAGCCGACCAGTCCGTTGTCTGTGTGCACTTTGAAAATCGTGCGGTGGTTGATAGCGGAGAATCGCGCTTTATAGTCTGTATTGCGTTCAGCAATACGCGGATAAATCGGGATAAGCTCGATGTCTGTGATTTTCATGGTCTGAACTCCTATAGTATGGAACAAATCGGTGCGCAGCGTTGCGTCCGAGTTGGATGAATTCTTTAATCTGTTGCACAGCCACAAGGGGTTGTAGACAGCTACCGATGAACCTTCATCAGCTTTCAACTGTGGTAATTCTGCGACAATTATTGCACTCAGGGCTTATAAAGTCAAGTGTCTTTTCGCTTGAGAGTTTCCCGTCGTTTTGCTATAATCATAAAGTTCAGAATCACACCCCAAATTTTTCACCAAATTCTTAGCAGTGGAAGCCCCGTCCTTCAGGGCGGGGAGGAAACTGCGCGTCCTTTTTTGATTGATTCAAAGCATTGATTATGAAAAAGACTTATGAATACAGAGCCTATCCAACGGTCAAGCAAGCCAATAAATTGATCGCATGGCTTGAAATCCTTCGTAACTTGTACAATCAAGCCCTGGCATGGCGTAAGGAGACCTATGAACAGACCGGTCAGTCCGTTAAGAAATCGATCCAAGAAAAAGCCTTAACACCGTTTCGCCAAGAATCAGACACAGTCGCCTCGCTTCATATTGATGTTTTGCAGGATACGATTGACCGATTAGACAAAGCCTACCAATCGTTTTTTCGCCGTGGACAGAATGGCGACAAGCCCGGCTTTCCACGCTTCAAAGGTGCCGGTCGGTATCGTTCAATGACGTTTAAGCACTTGGCAAAGCAGTTGGTACGTTCTATCGGCAAGCGGATGGCGCGAGTGATCGTGCCGAAAATCGGTCATGTCAAAATCCGTTACCACCGGCCGTTGCCGGACGGAAAAATTAAGACGTTGACAGTACGGCGTAAAGCGAGTGGGTGGTATGTGTGCATAGTGGTTGAGATGCCAGATCCTGTTGAGGTTCCCGTTGAAACGACAATAGGTATTGACGTTGGGCTTTTGTCGTTTTTAACCACCTCAGATGGTGATAAAGTCGATAACCCTCGATATTTCGTTGAGTCAGAAAGACGACTTAGCAAACACCAACAGATATTATCCCGTCGTGACAAAGGCAGTGTCCGCTATGAGAAACAACGGGCGCATGTTGCCAAGATACATGAACATATCGGCAATCAACGCCGTGATTTTCATGGTAAGACCGCTCATTGGTTGTTCTCCCAATGCGAAGAAGTCGCTGTAGAAGACCTGAAAATAAAGAACATGGTAAAGAATAAGCATCTATCTAAGAGTATATCCGACGCTGGCTGGGGCACCTTTCGATTAAAACTTCAGAGCAAAGCTGCAAACGCTGGCTTGACGTTGACGAAAGTTGACCCCAAGCACACCAGTCAGAAATGCTCAGGTTGTGATTCAGTTGTACCGAAATCGTTATCAGATCGTGTCCATGCCTGTCCACACTGTCGGTTAGTATTGGACAGGGATTATAATGCTGCGATAAATATTAAAAAGGCTGCTGTAGCCTTGCGTGGAGGTGTGTCGGTAGTCAACGACCCCGAACCGCCCCGTCAGGGGACAGAAGCGCGGAACTCGGTAAGACCCATTGGGCGGACAAACAAGCCCCGTCCTTTAGGGCGGGGTAGCTGACAGTGAAGTTACAGGTTTTAACCTTGAAAAAGCTGCAAATCCTCGCAACAATTTGATGAGAAACGTGTCATGGAGGAGCAGATGAGACGCGATACGCCGATTTTTTACGACCATAAAGTCGAAACTATGTCGAGAAGCGATTTGGATACATTACAACTTGCGAAACTCAAATGGCAGGTCGATCGATGTTATCACCGGAGCGGCTTTTACCGAGAACGCTTTGATGCAGCGGGTGTATCGCCGGCAGATATTAAAACCCTAGATGATATCCGCAAGTTCCCTTTTGTCCAAAAGGAGGAGTTACGCGAAGAACAGGCGCAACACCCTTTTTTAGGGAGATTTACCGTTGCACCGGAGGCAGAGTTTCGGGAGGTACACCCAAGCACCGGAACGACGGGCACGCCTGTCAATACAATTTGGAGCGCGACAGATGTACAATACATCACGGAAGTGACAGCCAGAACACTCTGGAGTATCGGTGTCCGTCCGGGGGATGTTTTGCAGAACGCTTTTGCGTATGGGCTTTGGGTGGCGGGCTTGGCTGTGCACTATGCCGGGGCAAAAATTGGCTGCCTTGTTATTCCAATCGGCGCGGCGTTGACCGAGAGACAAATTGATTACATGGTGCGTCTCAAGAGCACCGTTCTCATTGCCACCCCGTCTTATGCTGTTTATCTTGCCGAACAACTGAAAGTACATAATTATAGCACCTCAGATATCAACCTCCGGATTGGCTGCTTTGGTGGGGAGCCGGGCACGGAGGTGCCAGCGACACGCCGAACCATCGAGAGAGGTCTCGGCATTGACGCCTACGACTACTATGGACTCGCTGAAATTGGTCCTACTTTTGCTAGCGAATGCACCCACAAAACGGGATTACATTGGAGCGAGGACCTTCATGTCATCGAGGTAATTGACCCCGAAACGAAAGAACCCGTGCCGGAAGGAGAGGTGGGAGTTCTAGTCATCACGCACCTTGAGCGGAGTGCCACGCCGATGATCCGGTACTGGACAAATGACCTAGTGCGGCTTGACCGATCCCCGTGTCCGTGTGGACGTACTCATGCCCGGTCTCCTGAAGGGGTCTTGGGCAGAGCAGACGATATGATTGTTTTCATGGGGGTCAACTTTTATCCGATGCAGGTGGAGCAGGTGGTGCGTTCCTTTGAGGAACTGAGTCCCGAATACCGTATTCGATTGACGCATGATCCCTCAACGCATCGGGATATCTGTACTATTTCGGTTGAGTTGGAACAGAGGGAGATGCCTCAGGAACAGGCATTGATTTTTCAGGTAAAGGCTGCAAACGCGCTCCGGGAGACGTTGGGTTTCCGACCGGAGGTAGAATTTGCCGATCAAGGAACCCTAGAGCGCACGGCATTTAAGGCGAAACGGGTGATAGAGGAAAGACCCGCGTTTGTCAAGCGGTCGTAGCGTCTTTGGTTAAATTCAACTTTTCAAAATTGACAATGCAGTAACCGGTACAGGAGGTTTGAGAACAGCGATGAAAATAACCCGTCTCTATACTGGCTCCGATGGCGAGTCTCATTTTGAGGATATAGAGATTCCCCTTGAGGATAGCGGTGATATTGGCAAAATGTCACAATTTCAGGACGCGACTGGAATCATCTTTCGAGAAACTGGTCCCAACTACGACTATGATTGGCATACTGTTCCACGCAGACAATACGTCATCACGTTAAGCGGTGCAGTTGACATTGAGGTGGGTGACGGCACGACAAGACGATTCGGTCCGGGGGATATCCTTTTGGCAGAGGATACCACCGGTAAAGGGCATCGTAGCCGGGCAGTCAACGCCCAACCTCGGAAGAGCATTTTTGTGACGTTAGATTGAGATATTGGTAAATCGGAAAAAAGGAAACAAATCAGCAATACTCACGTTGTATGTTAGGCTATGTTCCATTCAAATTGCAACCTTTCACTCACTTTGTTCGTTTTTATTAACGGATTATCCAAAGCCTTATCCGGATCTTACAAAAAACCGAAAAGAAAAAGAAGGTTCTGAATTAAGGGTTGTAGTTATCCGCCGATTGGAAAAATTAAGCTAAGTCAGTAATCGCACTCAGGAGTTGGAAAAATGAAAGTGCTCAGAGATAGAAGCATGGGAAAACAGGGATTGCTTAGAACTCGGAAGAAAAATTGCCTCCATCATATATGGATGTGCCTTCTACCAATGCTTCTCATTGCCTGCAGCGGTTCCCTTGGGAAGATTCAATTGGAAAATGTCAATACTGTTATTGCACAATCTGAAACGGCAATTGAACAGGCGCACCTAGCAAACGCTCAGTACCTTGCGTCAGACACCTTGCAGCAGGCGGAAAGTGCCCTTGCAGGAGCGAAGGAAGCTGTGGGTGCGAAGGACGGGCTTGGAGCGATGCACCTAGCGTATAATGCCTTGACTCAAGCACAGATTGCTGAACAAGAGGCGATGTATAAATCGCAGGGGAATGGGCTAAATGCCATCATTAAACGCAAGGAAGCGGGTATCATTGCGCTCGAAGCAAATCTGAAAACAACAGATGAGACACTCGAAAAATCTCGAACAGATGTCCGGCAATTGGATATGCAAAAAGATCAGTTGCAAGCTGACATGGATCAAAAACTTCAAGCGGCTGAACAAGCACACCGAGAGATATTGCAAGATTATAATAAAGCCAGAACCGAGTGCGGGGACCTTCAGTCAAAACTGAATACGACCCAAACACAACTTCTTCAAGCGCAGAACCGAGGCGAAGAACATGAGCGTCAGATTCATCAATTGCGTAGCGAACTGGCAGATGCTCAATCGTTGGCAGAGGGAGCTCGCAAGGCGGCGGCGGAAGCACGAACGCAGGCAGCGGCGCAGGTGCAGCACTATTCAAAGCACATTGAACAGCTGGATCAATCTAATGTGTTGAAGGGACAGGAAGATACGCTAGCCCGAAAAAAACAGGCAGCAAAGGCTTATGTTCAGCAGCAGCGCAGAAAACAAGCGGTTCGGACCAACAGTACCTCACTGACCAATGAACAGATTGCGAGCGGCAGAGCAGTTATTAGCGATTGGGCACTCGCGTGGACAGCAAAAGATATACACCAACACTTGAGCAAGTATACTCAGGAGGCGACGCTAGATCAGACTGTTATTCGCTCTAGCAACGAAGAGCAAACCCATCTTAACCGTCTACAAATGGTTGATGCTTTGAAACGGATGGCGAATGCCGAGTGGCAAGAAACAGATTCCAAGTTTGATGCAGATGGAGAGAGTGTTATTGCTATCTATCGGTTCAGTCGTCTTTCGCGAAATGCAGTGAGTGGAGGGGTGCCCGCTCTACACGATTTGTGGACGCGGGAAGTGTGGGTGCGTCAAGTCGGGGCTGAGTGGAAAATTTTCCGTGAAAGTTGGCGGATTTACGAGGCGGTACCACGATATGGCACCGCTGTTAATTAGGAGGGTAGATCGATGCGATCCGGCAAGACTGAATTTACCACCACATTTCAGAATCCCAACACCCGTTTCGGCGCGATCGGTATTATCGGAGCAGCCATCATCCTCCTAGCGATGGTACTTGGGCTACAGGTTATTGAAGATACTGGGGCGATTGAGCCCTTCCTTCAACAATGGAAACAAGCTGTCGAATCAAAACAACCGAGTCTGTATCAGCAGTTATGGGATTCGTCCGCACGAACCCAAAACCGGAATCAGTACGAACGCGCATTGAAACTCTTCAGCAGAGAAAAGGTTGAAGTGGATATAACTGGATATCTTCCTGGAAAAGATCTTGGGGACACGAATCGACGACAGATTGAACGCATCCCTGTCACGCTCTACCAAGATGGCAAGGTTTTAGTTATGATCTATCGGGACATAACTGTTGAAAAGAGGGGGCTCTTGCAACGTTGGAAGCTGATAGACGATAGAATTCGCGATGAGCTGGAATATCCCGAAACGACCGAGGAGTATATCGTTCAAGATGAAGAGATCGTTGCTCGATCTGCCAATCCAACGCCCGAAAGTCCTCCGTTGCAGCCCCTTAATGCTCCGGTGCCTTCCAGTAACGTTGTTACACCGTCTCAAACTGCTGCACCAGAAAGTTCCTCGCCGATTGTCGGTGAGGCACCACTCGATACCCAGCTTAAATTGAGTCAAGTTTTAGGGGAATGGCAGCAGGCTTGGCAGGGAAAGAACCTTAAAACCTATATGTCGAAATATGCAGACGATGCAGAGATTACAAGGGTCACTATTAACAACGGGCGAGAATACCCAACTCGGTTGAACAAAAAACAGCTGCGCGGAAAAATGAAATCCCTTAATGAGGGGTATAGCAAAATTAAAGTGAACATTTTTCATTTGCAAATCAACGGAGACAGTGCCGTAGCGGATGTCAATTTCCTACAAGAATTTGTCGGCACCCGCGCTTCTGGAAGTCAAGCCGTTTACTCGGATTTTGGCAAGAAAGAGTTGGTTTTTATGGTGGATCCCGCCGACGGTCTCTGGAAAATCTACGCTGAGAATTGGAGACACTATAAAAACGTTCCCAAGTATCCGAAACTCTAATCATTTTGAATTGAATCACTATCACCGATTGCCTGAAACCGTGTATGCATCTATGTGTTTTTGTTATCGGAAAAATCTTGACAGCCATCTTCGGCTGAATACACCCAAAATTTCAACCTAAAGGACAAGGACGATGATCAAAATCTTGCATATAACACCAGTTCTGTCACACATGGTTTTACTCACTATTGCTCTATGCTTGCTTGGTTGCGGCGGGAGTTCTGTTGAGAACCCACTTCAAGAGTCGGGAGAAACCGACAACACACTTGCACAGGGAACCCCGGAGGACCAATCGCTCAACGTCAACGTTGAGGTAAGTAAAGATACCGTCCAAGTTGGTGAGACAGTGAACATAACAGCAACTGTTAACGAACTTCGAGGCACAAACATCATCTTTAATTGGATCAACACAACCGGTTACGGCACATTGACCCCCACGGGTGAAAATAAGGCGATTTGGTCTGCTCCAGAAAAACCGGACGGTGTAGTCAAAGTTGAAGTGCTCCAGCTTGTTGTTACAGCAATTAGTCAGATAGTGTCGGTGCAATCGTCAGGAGTTGATACCGATACTGAAGTCTTGACATCAACTAAAACGATACTACTCACCGTTACAAATTGACAATTGGTGCTCCTGCCTTGTCGGAGTCAAACTTTTACGCTGATTTAGAACTGATATTAAACGATTGAGTGCTTAATCAGTTCTTTGGAGAGGAATGGCAATGCAACAGGTCTCCACCTGTATTTTGAAATCTAATAATAAGAGAAAAGGGCGCATCCTACCGGGTACATGCGGACACCGTAGCCATTGGCGTCTGTTCTGGGTCGGGAGCGCAGCGTTGTGGTTGCTGTGCATCTCCATAGTCTCGGCTTCCTTTCGTCCTGTGGTTGGTGCAAGGGCACTTGGCATGAGTGGGGCATTTATCAACAGTGTCAGTGATTCAACGGGGGCTCTCTGGAATCCCGCGGGACTTGCAAGCCTTGAGCATGGCAGTTTGATGTACGATCTTTCTCAAGGCGCAGTTTCCTTCGGGTATCCGATCCACTACGTGGGAACACTCGGCTTCAGTGCCTTAGATTTGAATGGCGAAGATCGCTTTTTCCACGACCATCGGAACAACCCGGTCGGAACATTCGAGAGAGGTTATAATCAAATTCTCCTGTCTTATGCCCGATCAATTGGCAGCCGATTCCAGCTTGGTGGAAATCTTGGATACAATCGCGCGCCTAACCCTGACAGTCAGTGGAAGCCAAGTTACGACCTTGGTGCTATTGTTAAGCTACCACCCCATCTAATCCTAGGGGCAAGGTTGATAGATATATCTGGAGTGACCATTCCGGACCGGGAGGGAAGGCTCCTGAAGCAGTTCGATCAGACATTTGCTCTTGGGGTTGCATGGAAGCCGGTTCAACCGCTTCAGTTAAACAGTGTGTTGGATACAGCGCTGTGGCAGCTCAGAGTGGGGGGTGAAGTCGGCGCGTATGGGCTCGCGCTCCGGTTAGGTACAGCAATTGACCTTATAGGACTACAACCAGAGCCTGACTGGAGTATGGGATTTTCTGTCAATGTCCACGGAAAGCATCTCCATTACGCCTACTTAAGCCAGCGAGACGTGGCATATAAACATCTTCTTGCCGTTGGTTTGACATTTGATTTATCCGACCATACAGTCTCGGCTTCCGAGAATAAAGAGGGGATTTCCGTAAAGAAAGTGACGACTTCTGTGAAGGGAAGAGCGACTTCCACGGTGAGTAAAAGGGAAACCTCTGTGAAGAGAAAAGAGGAAACCAAAACGGAGCGCTCTCCCAAGCGTGCACCCGATAATACGAACCGAATCGCCAATGATACAAAAGCTGCGAAAAATGCAAAATCCCCAACTGGGCAGATTGCGGAGCGGTACGGTGTCGAGGTTGATCTTATCCTCTCTCTGGTCAAAAGAGAGTCAACCTTCAATCCCAAAGCAGTTTCCCCCAATGGTGCCGTTGGACTGCTGCAACTGATGCCGCCGACAGCACGGGAGCTTGGACTCAAGGTGCCATCCTATCAGAACGTAAGAAAACCGACACCAAATCCCAATGTCGACGAGCGGTTTCACCCGCTTAAAAACCTAGATGCGGGGGTCAAATATCTGCACGACATGCTTAAAAGGTATGATGGAGATTACAGCCTCTCGCTCGCAGCTTATAATGTGGGCCCTGGAAACGTGCGGAAAAACGGGAAACTCAGTCGTTCAGCAGAACGGCATGTTGGCAAAGTCCTTGACAACTACTATCAATACAAAAGGGATACCGCATTGAAAAATACGGATCTTCGGAGATTGGATGCCGTTCTTAGGTAGTAGCGGCGGGGTCATATCCCGACTGTATCCGCTATCAGTAGGGAACGCAGATTTGCGTTCCCTACATTGAAAATCCAAATCTGATATAAATCTCCTTTTTGCTTAAAGTCCCCAATGTTCATCAATCTCTTGCTGGTATCCACTGACCTTCCCATCAAGCACATCAGCGATAGTCACCACTTCTCCAGAATATCCTGACTCATAGATTGCAATTGAGATGGCTTTGGCTTGCAAACCGGTCCAACCGTCCACTTCCGGGGAGCGTCGATTCCGGATTGCGTCAATAAAATCGTAGATCTCCAGCGCGAAACCATCCTCAATCCCATGCGGGAAGAGTCGTGCTTTCTCATCATCGCTTAACGTTTCGAGGTACATCTCGCGGAGTTCCTGTATGCTGTATCTGGTCCCATCAAGTCTCTCTGCCTCGCCTCGATCCTTAGCTGTAAATGGATGAAAGACATCGCCGTTATCACGGATGACACCTTCGGCACCATAGAAAGCGACATTCAGATAACTTGCGCATGGCGCAGCAACCGTCCAACTCCACGTTCCAACAACACCACTCTTGAAGGTGATGATTGCTACCCAAGTATCCTCATGGCAAGTAGGCACCTTCCCTTTTTCGGCATGATTGGCGAATCGTCCATCAATCTGACGGACTTCGGCGTAAACTTTTTCGACATTACCGAAGAAGTAGCGAATCGTGTCCATCATGTGTGCGCCGCTGTCCATGACCATACCGCCGCCGCTGAACTCTTTACCCAACCGCCAATGCCAATCGCCGATATTCGCCGGATCGTTCCAAGCCGCGGATTGTGCGAAGAACATTCGGGGTGTCCCGACAATGTTTCCTTCATTGAGTGCCCATCTGACGGTTCGTTGTCCGGGCGTTCTGCGACAATTCTCTGCCGTAGCGGTAAGTCGTCCATGTTTCTCCGCGATTTCAATCATTTTCTGGCTTGCTTTGATTGTTATTCCAAACGGCTTCTCCGTCATAATATCAACGCCCGATTCAAGACACGGGATGGCGGAAATGTGGTGATAAGCGTGCGACGTGCAGATATCCGCCCCATTCAAATCTTCTGCTTTTAGCATTTCTTCAACGTCATCGTAAACACGGGGCATGGTCCCCTGCAATTCTGCAACCCGTTCCGCATAATCTTGCGCCGCTTCCCTACGCACATCGCACGTTGCCTCGATTGAAAAGGTGTTGACCTCTTTTTCTACTAGTGCTTGATATCCTCGTAGATGTGCGTTTGCGATTCCGCCACAACCAATGATTGCTAAACGAACTTTATCTGACACAGTTTTCCCCCTCGAATTGATGAACCTTTCCTAACAGATTTGGAATAAAATCTTGACTTTTTGACAGCTTCAGTTTACTATACCTATGCTCATATAATTTTGTCAATAATGTTTTGATAACACATTATATTTTACGCGATTTGCGTTTCTCGGACTAACAACAAACAGGAAAAGATTTCGCATGACGGTTGGAAAAGTTGTGGGAACTGTCGTTGCCACACGAAAAGATCAAAAACTCATCGGTAGTAAGTTGCTGATTGTGCAGGATACCGAGCTAGATGGAACGCTCCTCAGTAGATATACGGTTGCTGTTGATGCTGTTGGTGCGGGCGTCGGCGAGTTGGTGCTCACCGCAGCAGGAAGTTCAGCCCGTCAAACCGATGTGACCAAGAACAAGCCTGTTGATGCAGTGATCATGGCGATTGTCGATTCGATTGAGGCGCATGGGGAAATCCTGTTTCAAAAGTAGCAGTCGATATGCTTCTTTAGGGAATCAGTTGTTCACATCAAAATGCAAGTCAATTCAACAGATTTACCTCTCAAAACTGAACTCATCAAACGGATTCGTTGGCTCGTCAATCTCCGTTGGATCGCTATCACAGGTGTCTTGCTGACTGTAAGCATTGCAAGTTGGGGACTCCATATCATTGACAATCCAACGCCGTTATATATCATCGCGGCACTGATGACGCTGTATAATTTTGAGTCGCAAATCTATCCTAGGCATCTTACGGAAAAGCCGCTCGTATCAATTCAGTGGCACGCAGGTAGACATATTATCTTAGACCTGTTCTCTTTGACAGCACTCCTCCATTTTAGCGGTGGTGTCGAAAATCCATTTATTTTTTACTTTATCTTTCATCTCGTTATCGCGAGCATACTTCTCTCTAAAAAAGTTAGTTACATCCTTGCCGCACTCAACACAATCCTGTTAAGTGCTCTCATTTTCTTGGAGTATTATCATGTTCTGCCCCATTCCCATCTACAGAATTTTCTACCAGTAACGCTCTGGCGAAATCCGATTTACATCTCAAGTGTGCTGTTCGTGTTTACCAGCACCCTGTTTTTCTCCGTTTATTTGGCGACATCAATTATGGATACCGCGCGAGCGCGTGAGGCGGAAACCCGCGAGTTGAAAGACAATCTTGAGGAAAAAGTGGTGGAATTGGAAGAGGCAAGAGGGGCGGTGCTTTTCGAGCGAAATAAACTCACATCAATTATTGAGTGTATGCAGGAGGGGGTTATCTTTGTTGACGACAAGAACCATGTGTCGCTCTTTAACAAGGTGGGACAGCAGATCCAAAAAGAGCAATTCGGACTCGATACAGACGCCATCCAATCCCCAGAGGCTGACGGGGTACTCCTGCAAATCGCAGAGGACTTATCGAAGGGACACGCGGTGATTGAACAGCAGAGTCTAGAAATTAAGGATAAATTCTTTGAAAACACTTATGCCGCCGTGCGTGACAGGGATGACAACTACTTAGGCACGGTTTTGGTTTGCCGTGACGTGACCGATCGGAAACGGATGGAACAGCAAATGATCCAATCAGAGAAGATGGCGGCGATAGGTGAGTTGGCATCAGGGGTTGCACATGAGATCAATAATCCCCTTGACGGTCTACTCAACTGCATCCTTCGGATAAAGCGCGATCCGCAGAATGAGCGACAGACCAAAGAATACTTGGGGCTCATGGAGGAAGCTCTCAGGCGGATTGAATCGACCGTCGGGCAGCTGCTCAATTTCTCACGCCAACGTGATTTGGCACTCACGTCAGTCTCTCTCAATGAGGTTGTCAACGAAGTCGTTGGTCTGATTGCGTACAGTGCTGACGAAAAGGGTATTCAGATTGAGAAGCATTTCCAAGAAGAACTAGATCTAATCCGTGGGGACAAACACCTATTGGAGCAGGTTGTCCTAAACCTTGCCCTAAATGCGATTGCGGCTATGCCCGATGGTGGTATATTAACTTTCAAAACTGGGGAGATCGAATTTGATGCGCTACTTGGTAAAGCGGCGGTTTTCGTTCAAGTAAAGGATACAGGAATCGGCATCCCCAAGCCCGTCCAAGATCGGATTTTCGATCCGTTTTATACCACAAAGATTACTGAGAAAGGCACAGGGCTTGGACTTTCGGTATCCAACCGAATCATCAGACAACATGAAGGTGTCATCGAATTTGACAGCAAGATTGAACAGGGTTCCGTGTTCACCGTCAAATTACCGATTAGGAGAGGGGTGGAAAAGGATTGAAAGTACTGGTTGTTGATGATGAAAAAATCAAACTAATTACACTACGCGATGATTTGCGCGAGGCGAGCTACGATACTATTGCGGTTGAGTCTCCAGCGATTGGCCTACAGCTTGTGCAGAACGAACATTTCGATGTTCTTGTTACCGATTTGCGCCTACCGAAGATGCACGGAATTGAATTTCTGAAGCGCGTCCAGAAGGAGCAGCCCCATATTATTGTGATTGTCATGACCGCTTATGCAAGTGTTGAAACCGCTGTGGAAGCAATGAAATTTGGGGCGTATAACTATATCAAAAAACCTTTTTCCAGCGAAGAACTGATTCAGATGCTGGATAAATTGAAAATGCTTCACGGCAGAGGTAAACAACGCTCACAGCTCAAAGTTCCCATGAAAGGACGTTCTCCATACCATCATATTATCGGGAAAAGTCAAGCGATACAAGACCTCTTTGACCTGCTTGAAAATGTCTCCGACACCCAGAGCACTGTGCTAATCTATGGAGAACATGGCACGGGAAAAACGCTCGTTGCAAAATCAATTCATTTTAACAGCGCGCGTAGACTCCACCCCTTTAGGATCGTAAACTGCTCAGGAGTGCCTACTGAAACGTTAGATCGAGAGCTCTTTGGAGACGATCAGCCGGAAGACGAGTTTGGGCGTAAAGGGACACTTTTTCTTAAAGATATTGATGCCCTTCCCGTTGCCCTACAGGTCAAATTTCTACGGACACTAGAGGGGCAGCAGCTGAACCTAGACAGGAGCACACAAAGGGAGGATGTGCGGATTATTGCTGCGACGACCAAGAATTTGCGCATGAAGGTCCAGAGTGGAGAATTTCGGGACGACCTCTTCTACCGTCTAAACGTTGTCCCGATTTTTCTGCCGCCGTTGCGTGAACGGGTCGAGGATATTCCCCTCTTAATCAACCACTTTTTAGACCTATTCTTGTCCAATACCCCCATCCGCATCGCTCCCGAAGCTGTCGAGGTGCTCACAGCATATCCATGGCCCGGCAATGTCCGCGAATTAGAAAACGTGGTCGAACGTCTTGTAACGGTTGGAGACGGGGCAGATATCACCCCCGATGAGATTCCGCTTGAGTTGAAACTACCAGTACAGGTAAGCTTAGATGAGACGTTGAGTGAGATCTCTTTCCAAGAGATTATCCGGTCGACAGAGCGTGAGCTCATCGGTTGGGCAATGAAAAAAGCACAGGGGAACAAAACGCAAGCCGCAAAACTGCTCAAAATGAAACCCTCAACTTTCCGCGATACCCTTGCCAAGTATATTGACCAGATCGAATGGCAGGCGTGAGGGGGAGAGATACAAGCTAAATGGACCAGAAACAGGAACGCGAGCGACTTCGGGCGGAAGTCCTCCGCAAACGGGACAGCATCCCGCCAAGTGTGAGAGTTAAGTTGAGCCAACGGATTGTTGACCATGCAATCAACCGGATTGAGGTGAACCGAGCCAATGCAGTCCTAATCTACCTCAGTATGCGAAGTGAGGTAGAGACAGGTGGCTTGCTTGATTATCTGTTGGTTCAGAATAAGATTGCGCTTGCCTCTGTGATGAGTATGAAGCAGCGAACCCTTACACCACACCGTATCATAGATGCACAAAAAGATCTTGTTCTCCATCCATACGGTATGTACCAGCCGAATAGGGAAACCTGTCCTCCTTTTCCTTTGAACCGGATCGATTTAATCTTTGTTCCCGGTGTTGCTTTTGACCCCAAGGGCTACCGCATCGGATACGGTGCCGGCTTTTATGATCGATTTCTGCCGCAATGTCCGCAAGCAGTTTGGATTGGGTTGGCTTACCAAGCGCAAATTGTGACAGATACCTTTCCGCAGACCTGGGATGTCCCCCTCCATCAAATCCTTACAGAGGACGCGTAATATTTGTTGACGATTTCTCATCCGTGGAGGATTGCTTGAACGCGTCTGCCTATGTTTTTGCACATCGCCCACTATGCCCAATTTTACACTTGACATGGGATGCGCCTGTGATATAATTTTTCTATTTGGGGTGAGCGTAGGCTGTTTAGCAAGCGCCCTCCAAATCAGCGCAGGAAAGGGGGTGTGCGTGATTGTGCGAAACGAAAACTGGGGGCACTCAGAAAGAGATGAGTGGGGATCACATACCTGTTCTAGTCGATGAGGTGATACAGTTTTTACAACCGAAAAGTCACGGCTTTTATGTGGATGGCACGGTTGGATTAGGCGGGCATGCCGCTGTCATTTTACAAAACTCTGCGCCGAGCGGAACTTTACTTGGGATTGATTTGGACTCGGAGGCGTTGGCTATCGCCAAGCAGAGGCTACATGAATACGAGGAACGGGTGACACTCGTTGATGGTAATTTTGCCCATTTGGATCGGCTACCTCGATTATATCAGGGTTCAGAGCAAACGGAAACGACGATCTCCCCAATTGATGGCATTTTACTTGACTTGGGGGTGTCATCTTTGCAGCTAGATACGCCGACTAGAGGGTTTAGTTTCACTCACTCTGGTCCCTTAGATATGCGGATGGATGTCAGCCAGTCCCTATCCGCAAGACACGTCGTGAACCGCCACCCAGAAGACGTGCTCGCAACGATTTTTACGCAATTCGGTCAAGAACGTTGGGCGAAAAGAATTGCGCGCCGGATAGTTCACGCTCGAAAACGCAAGCCTATCTCAACAACCTATCAATTGGCGGAAATTGTTCTGGAGGCGATTCCCCCCAAATCAACGGGTTGGCGCCTCCATCCCGCGACAAGGGTTTTTCAGGCGTTACGAATTTATATTAACGATGAACTCAAAAACTTGCATTCTGGGATACATTGTGCTGCTTCCGCTTTAAAGCCCGGTGGACGCTTATGCATCATCTCTTTCCATTCTCTTGAAGATCGAATTGTTAAAGAACAGTTTCGCACCCTATCGCGTGACTGTATCTGCCCACCGAAGACTCCTATCTGTGTGTGCCAGCATACACGGACTCTTCAAACACTAACCAAACGTCCAATAGTTCCAGCCCCCGATGAAATTCGACGCAATCCTCGGTCCCGAAGTGCGAAATTAAGGGTTGCGATGAAGATCAACGAATCTAAAAGGGAAGATTAAACGTTTCTTAACAACCGGACGAGACGGTTTGCAAAGGAACAATTAGAGACTATTATAATCATGAAATACCAAAAACCAGCTCCGTCGTCCAAATTTCATCCCTTTGCATACTTCGCGCTTGCCATTTATATCGGTATCTTTTTTTTGAGTGCCTGGTTTGCGTCGAGCCAGCACAAGGTTGCGCTGCAAATGCGTGAGGACTTTGAGCAGCGAAGAGATCAACTCCACAACGAAATCAATAGGCTCAAAATACAAGAAACAAGGCTCACTTCGATTGAACGGATTCACGAAATCGCGGAAGATCTCCAGATGGTTCAACCCTCCAAGCAAGCCCATGTGCTGCCTGCTGATTAAGATCTGTGAGCCGAGTGTTTAATTGTGCACTTAACCTTCGAGGTATTCTGGAATACCTACTTCCTTGAAGAATCTCCTCAGTAGTGCAGGCTGTTACACTTCTGCATCAATACCCTATGAAGGCTAACTAGCAACAATCCCAATGCTTTAGCTTTGGGTCCACCCCTGGTGGTATCGTTCTTTCGTTAAAAGCGTGTTGATATTGTAGCCAAAAATGGTACAATTGTCTTGTCTTTCAGTAGGGGAATGTCGCTCTACCGCTTGGTAGAGTCCCCTACACCCTACGACATAGGCAACGAAAGACGGAAAGACAATCCCTATGTTAAAAACTCATAAGATAGCGTTAAATCCGAACAACGTTCAGGCAACCCAATTTGCTCAACATTGTGGTTACGCCCGTGTTGCCTACAATCATGCCTTAGCCGATTTCAAAGCAGGCTTGACCAAAGGGGACTGGCGCAGTCATATAGACCTCCAACACCGTTTTAATGCCGTTAAGTATAATCAGTACATATATGCTAAGGATATGTCTCAAACCGTGTCGAAATGTGCTATCTACAATAACCTCAAGGACGCTATAAGTCGTTGGAAATCCGGTCAGAATCGTTTTCCCAAGTTCAAGAGTCGGTTCCATGGTCAGAGTTACCAAGCCGTTGCAGGCAAAGGAGAAACCCAAGTCGAAGGACAGCGTATAAAACTTCCCAAAATTGGTTGGGTCCGCTTATGTGAACCCCTTCGCTTCCTTGGCACTATCTGTAAGGTCGTTATCTCTAAGCATGGACATCGCTGGTTCGCTGCTCTCGTTGTGGATACATTTGAAACCGACTCTATACCTGATATTCGACAACACCCCGTCGTTGGTGTAGACGTAGGTATCAAGCACTTGGCGGTCACGTCCGAAGGTGTGTACTACGAGAATCCGAAAGCCTTAAAACGTTACGAGCGCAAGCTAAAACGGTTGCAACGTCAGTTGAGTCGAAGGCAGAAACGTGGTCGTAATTGGCATAAGACCCAAGTAAAACTTGCCAAGCTACATTACCGTATCACCTGTATTCGACAAGACGCCCAACACAAGGCAACAACGGCTATCGTCAACGGTGCGAGTCGTATTGGGATTGAGTCTCTAAATGTTGCAGGTATGCTTAAGAATCATAGGCTTGCAAAAGCGTTATCAGACGCTTCGTTATCGAGTTTCCTTGCCATGTTAAAGTATAGGCTCATGTCAAAAGAAAGTGCAAAGCATGAGGTGAAGTGCTGCCTTCGTACCCCCCTTAATCCCCCCGCAAGCGGGGGGAGAGTAACCCCTTGATAAATTGGGAGGCGAGAGCCTGCGGCTTCTATTGCACTCATTCTTTACATGAGCGACCTGAGAAACGTCGCCATGGGACACACGGAGACGTAAAACGCTTGTGGAGAGATGGTAAGACCTCGGTTGTCTGGGCACGTCTCGTCGAAGCAAGAAAATAGCATGGAGATTCTAATGTCTACCAATAAGTCTATTAAGAACCCCCAAGATTTATCTTTGGGAGTAGTCAGCAATATACCTTTTTCCCGGATTACAATTGTATGGGTCGGTTTGGAACTCTGCTTAGGATTATTGATAGGACGCTTATTTCTAATCCAGTATGTACACGGTCAGGAGCTGCGCGAACGTTCTGAGAATCAGCGTAACACGCTAGTGGGCTCTCAGGCAAAGCGCGCTACGATTTTGGATCGACACGGAAGCGTCTTTGCAATCAATCAGGACTTAATCTCGGTCTATGCAGATCCAAAAGTGCTGAGAGATAAACCTGATGAGATTGCTCGTAAACTTGCGCTGCTGCTCGATGTTTCGGAAGCTAGACTCTTGTCGGTACTGCAGCAAAAGAAAAGGCGTTTTGTTTGGCTGAAACGGAACTTAGATTATGAACGCCTTAACGACATCCGCCAAGTCACTAAAAGTATTTATGGGGTCGGATATCGGACCCGTGGAAAACGGTCCTACCCAAAAGACGAACTAGCGTCCCATATTATTGGATATACCAATTTTGAAAATAGAGGCATCGATGGGATCGAACATCAATATAATGCCTACCTAAGCACAGGTAGCGAAAACGGCCTCCCAGAATCAGAGTCAAAAAGCAATCGAATCGCTGCCGATGGTAAGAGACGCCCGATTCGTCCGCCACAACTTTATCAACAAGGAGGGCAATACGGCCGTAGCATTGTCCTTACGCTTGATGAGTATATCCAACATATAACAGAAACGGAACTGATTGCCGGTTGCGAGAAGTGGCAAGCGAGAGCGGGGAGTGCAATTGTCATGCACTCCAAAAGCGGCGAGATTTTGGCATTAGCAAATTATCCGAACTACAATCTCAATCACTACTCAAGGAGCGAAGAGTCAGCCAAGCGAAATCGCGCCATTTGGATGCAATATGAGCCCGGTTCTGTGTTTAAGATCGTCACTGCTGCTGCACTCCTTAACGAGAAACTGATGTCTCCGAACTCGTATGAGTATTGCGAGATGGGGGAATATCGTTTGTCTAATGGGCATGTCATTCACGATATTAAGCCCAACGCGTGGCTAACGCTCAGTGAAATTATCGCAAAATCCAGTAATATCGGTATCCTCAAGGCTGCAAGGCATCTTGACAAAGAACGGTTAGAAGCCTACACGCACCGGTTCGGATTCGGTGAGAAAACCGGTATCGATCTGCCTTACGAACGCGTCGGTAGCTTGAGAGGTATCCAAAAATGGGATGACTACACGGTTGCTTCTGTTCCGTTTGGACAAGGTATTTCTGTGACACCCATGCAGATGTTGAATGCCATTAACGTCATTGCTACCAACGGTGTTTTGTTACGGCCGTACGTCACTCGACAAATTATAGAGAAGGACGGAAGCCTGATAGAGCAATCCTCCCCCCAGCCGATTCGTCGTGTCATTTCCGCAGAAACCGCGCAGGCAATGACACAAATGCTTGCCGGTGTAACGGAAGCCGGTGGCGGGATAAGGGCGCGCGTCGAAGGATATGCTGTTGCTGGCAAAACTGGCACCGCACAGAAAGCGGAACGAGGAGAGGGATATGTCGAAGGCAAAGTGGTCGCCACTTTTGCAGGATTTCTTCCGGCGGAGGATGCGCTACTCTCAATTATTGTTGTCGTTGATGAACCGGCAGGTGCCCCGTTAAGCAGTCATGTCACCGCACCAATGTTCCAAAAGATTGCGAGTGAAGCGATGCGCTATTTGAGCCAAAAGAATCTCTTTGTTCAGAAATCAGCCCCAAGCTATGTGGAGTCTCAATCAGCACTCCATTGATTGGGACTACTTGGTTTATATCAGTCCAGTTTGGCATATCCTCGGAAGATAAGCAGATGAAAAGCGTAAATGTAAGGTGCCTGCTTTGCATTACAATATTGGCACTGGTTGTTGTCAACCAAGCTGAAAGTGACATTCGGGTTGCCCCAGATGTGGTAGGTTTAGCCGTCGGGGGAGAGTTAGTTATTGTGGGGAAGTTGTTAGCAGCAGAGGAGAAAGCGGATGTGCAGATTCAGGTGCAGTATACGGATGTCATCGTGGAGGTTAGCCACGTTATTCGGAATATAACAGAACAAGAGATAAAGGTTGGCTCGACTGTCAATTTTCGCATCCCTGGCAGACCAATCGGTTATGGCAGAATTGAAGCGGCGTTCAGCAAAGAAGAGATAGGCGATCTGCTTCTTTTATCGCTAAGACGACCTCATCCCCGAACAACAGCCGGCCGCAGAAAAGGGCTTGACACCATTTTTGATGTTTATGGGAGAGGCCATGGGAAACATACGGTTAGAATCACAGATGATGTTCCGATGGTGTATCTGTTTGGACTGAAACGCAGGGGCGCGAACCCACAATTTCGGCGGTCACGCAATAGACGGTTACACATAGACCGTTATCAAGAGTTGGAGATTGGATTGCCTCTTGATTGGGTTTTAGAGGTGATGAATATGGCGATTACTGTCAATGCTAGGAATCCGGCGAAAAACCCAAAATCCTCCGAAGACATACCCGTAGAGATCAGGTTTCAGTATGAACGACTTAGAAGCTTAGAAAAGTTGGTTCGTAAATTAGCATGGGATGGCAGGTCAGAAGCAGCCATTATCGAAACCGCTCGTAAAGAGTTTGCTCGGGTTAAAAAGGAATTAGACCTAGAAGAAGGAGAGGACTAAGACGAAATCACGGTTTTTCTTTTGCACGGTGATTGTGTCTTTTCTGGTGTCATTTGTTAAGGATTTTCTGAAGGTCGGAGGTGGAATCAATTGTGAATCTACATCGTTTACTCCAAGGCGTAAATATCCTCTCGTCAACTGGAGGGCTTGACAAAGACATTACCGGCATTGCGAGCGATAGTCGAGCCGTGGAGCCGGGGTATGCCTTTGTCTGCTATGAAGGTGTCAACGTTGATGGACACACCTTTATTCCACAAGCCATCCAAAACGGCGCAAAAACGATTATTGGAGAGAAACCGGAGTTGATGCCGTCCGGTGTTACCTATATCCAAACGCCAAACGGACGCATCGCGTTCTCGCTCATCGCAGCAAACTGGCACGAGAATCCGGCGGACCGGCTGAAGTTAATTGGCATCACCGGCACAAACGGCAAGACCTCAACAGCACATTTAGTGCATTCGATCTTCAACGCTGCCGGACTGAAATCGAGTTTTATGGGCACGGTTGGAACCCGTTACGGAGATGTTTTTGTGGAGCCAACGATTACGACACTTGAGCCTTTGACGCTTCACGAACTGTTCCGAGATATTGCCGACGCTGGCGTAGATTATGTCATCATGGAAACCTCATCGCAAGGGCTTGCACAACACCGATTGGCTGGGCTCACCTTTGAAACGGCGGTTTTCACCAATCTGACACAAGACCATCTCGATTACCATGAGACAATGGAGGAATACCTGAACGCCAAGATGATGCTGTTTCAGCAACTTAACCCTGATGACGGCCTAGCAATCCTTAACGCAGACGATCCCGTCTCCGATTCAATCCGTCATCAAACCAATTCCCCAAGCCTTACTTTTGGGATTGAGGGTCCGGCGGATTTATCAGTCTACAACGTCGAATCGACACTCAAACGACTTTCATTCGTCGCGGACACGCCAAAGGGAAAAATCCCAGCAAACCTGCGTCTGTTGGGGGATTACAACCTATATAACGCTCTCGCTGCGATTGGGATAGGGTTGCACCATAGCTGCTCGCTTGAGGCAATCCAAGCGGGACTTGAATCCACAGTTGTGCCGGGGCGATTTGAGTTGGTGGACCGGGGGCAGCCTTTCGCCGTTGTTGTAGACTATGCCCATACGCCCGACGGTTTGGAAAACTTGTTGACCGCTGCACGAAAGATTACGCAGGGCAATTTAATCTGCGTCTTTGGCTGCGGCGGAGACCGAGACCGTGGCAAGCGCCCGAAGATGGGCAATATCTCCGCGACCATCGCCGATCACAGCGTGATCACCTCCGACAACCCACGCACCGAAGAGCCAGACGCTATCCTCGCTGACATTGTGGAAGGTTTACCCGATGGCGCAAGTTATGACCTGATTCGGGACCGCCGTGCTGCCATCGCGCATTCGATTGAGTTAGCAAAGGCGGGCGATCTTATCGCCATCGCGGGCAAAGGGCATGAGCCTTATCAAGAAATCAATGGCGTTCGATTTGATTTCGATGACAGAGAAATCGCAGGGGAATTTCTTGAGCAGTTGAAGTAGCACTAGAGCAATAATTTGACTCAACTACAGTGCCGGGAGGTGAGTTTAACATGGAATCGGGCTTCGTTGTTTTCACATTATTACTCTCAATAGTTGTTTATATTTTTCTTTTTTGGGTTATTATGCGAGCTATTCGCGCGCTAGAAAAGATCGCAGACAATCTCTGGGCAATTTCAAGGACGAACACACACTCTGTTGAAGCGATCGAAAAGGTCGCAGACAGGATTGAGAGAATCGCAGACAACGAGAACACTGGAGAGTAGAGGCAAATTGATCTGTTCAACCACTTCACCCTATAGCAATCCCCTATTATTACCTAGCCCAACAGGTTGGGTACAGAAAACAATTGCCTATAACCCACCCATAACCTTTCACGCGTTACGTTATGAATCTCACAACTGCTGAAATCCTACAGGCAACGCAAGGCAACCTCATCCAAGGCAATCCCAACACAGTGATAACACAGATCTCGACAGACTCGCGGACGATTAAAAAGGGCGACCTCTTTGTCGCATTGGTCGGCGAACAATTCGATGGACATAATTTTCTAGAGGGCGTGTGTCGGCAAGGTGCGATTGGGGCGGTTGTCTCGAAACCGGTAGCGGAGTTCTCCCAACTTGCATCGCCGATCATTGCGCAAGTAAACGATACGCTCGTTGCGCTCGGAGATATTGCTAACTGTCACCGTCGCAAGTTCGATCTACCAATCGTCGCTATCACAGGCAGCAACGGCAAGACCACGACAAAGGACATAACAGCTTCTGTGTTGGCACAGCGGTTTTCCGTCTTCAAATCCGAAAAAAGTTATAATAATCAGATTGGTATTCCTTCACGATTGATGCAACTTAGCGAAGCAGATGAGATTGCTGTATTAGAGATTGGCACCAGTTGGCCCGGAGAGATTGAGCGGTTGTCGCAGATAACGGCGCCGACCGTCGGCGTGATCACTAACATCGGACCGGCACACTTGGAGTTGTTAGGTTCAATTGAAGGGGTCGCTGAGGAGAAAGGGGCATTGCTAACGCATGTCGAACATGCTATCCTCAACGCGGACGATCCGATGACACCGGGGCTTGCCGGCCGTGTGTGTGGTCAAATCACCACATTTGGTTGGCAAAGTGATGCGGATGTTTCTGCAAGCGAAATTGAGATTGACAGTTTTGGAAAGCCCACGTTCACGTTGAAAATTGGAGGGGACGAAATCGACAGAGTGCATTTGCCTTGTTTGGGAAAACACAATATCTACAACGCGCTCGCTGCTGCTGGCGTAGGTGTCTGGGCGGGTTTAACGCCGACAGAAATTCGTACCGGGCTAGAGCGTTTTCAACCGGCGGACATGCGGATGCAGCCGATTGCGCACAACGACCTACGCATCATCAATGACGCCTATAACTCAAACCCGGAGTCCCTCAAGTCTGCTTTGACATTTCTCAGTGATATTGAAATAGCTGGCAAGCGAATTGCAATTCTTGGTGATATGCTTGAACTTGGTGAATACTCTCACGCGCTCCACCTGAAAACGGGACAGGCTATCCCGACCAACATCAACCTATTGATTACCGTTGGTCCCCATAGCCGCGCAATTGCTGATGGGGCAGAAGGTATCGTTGAATCCATCATCTCCTGTGATACGCCAAAGCAAGCGGCACAAGAACTGATCCAATATGCTCGACCCAGCGATGCAATTCTTATCAAGGGGTCGCGCGGGATAAAATTGGAGCAGGTCTTGGAAGAACTGATGGGGAGAACCTGAAATCAAGTGCCTAGATTCTATTGATATTTGGATGTCGAGATATGAATCTCGACCTACAGGATACCTGCCGGTATTGAGCCGAGCAGGAGGGTCGGGCAAGATGCCCAACCTACGTACTGTCAAATGTCAACACGCTTTATCCCTTCGGACATAACCGTGCTTGAAATTGTCGGTTAAGCGGAAGGAAACAGTTACTTCCTTTCCTTCCTCATTTCTCATTGCTTCCAATTTCCAAAGGATAAACTTTAATATCAAAAATTACTTATGCTCTACTATCTATTTTTTGAACAATTAACGGAGTTTTTTTCACCGCTGAATGTTTTCCGTTACATCAGCTTTCGGTCCATCTATGCAACAATAACTGCGCTACTTATAGCGTTAATCTTAGGTCCATTCGTTATTCGGCATCTGAGACGATTGAAGATTGGTCAGCATGTCCGAGATGATGGTCCCGAAACACATTTCAGCAAGGAGGGTACGCCGACGATGGGTGGCGTACTGATTATCACGTCCGTGCTGATTTCAATTTTTCTGTGGGCGCGATTGGATCAGCCTTATATTCTTGTTCTTACTTTTAGCCTTGTGTGGTTTGGTGGACTCGGTTTTCTGGATGATTACCGGAAGATTACCAAGCAACAGTCGCTCGGATTGAAAGGTTGGCATAAGATCTTTTTACAAACAGTTGGTGCACTCGCGATTGCCTATTTCCTCTACCAATGGGGACCCGTTCCCAAAGACAGCTTGACCGAAAGAACATCAATTATCATTCCGTTCTTTAAGCAACTTCGTCCGGATCTCGGCATATTCTTTGTTCCATTTGCAGCGTTCGTCATTGTCAGTGCGTCGAACGCAGTAAATCTTACGGACGGGCTTGATGGCTTGGCAATTGGCTGCACGTTGTTTGTCGCAGTCACGTTTGGCGTACTGGGCTACCTTACAAGCCACCAACAATTAGCCAATTACCTTGACATTGCCCACCTTCCTGCTAGTGGAGAGGCTGCAACTGTTTTCTGCGCTGCATTAATTGGGGCCGGTGTGGGCTTTTTATGGTATAATTGTCACCCAGCACAAGTTTTCATGGGAGATACGGGTTCGCTAGCTCTCGGCGCAGCACTTGGAACGATTTCTATCTTAATCAAAGAAGAGGTCTTGCTTGTGATTGTCGGTGGAATCTTTGTTGTAGAAGCGCTCTCCGTTATCATCCAAGTTGTCTCCTATAAAACACGAAAAAAACGGGTGTTCAGGATGTCACCGTTACATCATCATTTTGAGCAACTCGGTTGGCCCGAGCCGAAGGTTGTGCTCCGCTTCTGGATTATTGGGTTGATTTTGATGCTCATCGCACTGAGTACCCTCAAATTGCGATAATGGGAAAAGGGACAGGCAGAAAACAGTGGATATTCAATAATAGGACTTACGCAGTTGAACGCTCAAAGTCTTACGCTGCGTTGAACCACACCCCCTCTAACTCCCTCTTAAAAGGGGGAGAACCCGTAGCTCGACGATTCATCTCAATGCCCGATGAATCGGGCAACTACAATCTTAAGTGCGTAACTCCTACAATAATTAAAGATAGTTCAAATCTGCGTAAGGGGAAGACCATGCGACTACAGGATAAAATTGCCCTCGTGACCGGTGGGGCGACCGGCATCGGTGCCGCTACAGCCGCGATGTATGCCAGAGAGGGAGCAAAAGTCATCATTGCCGATCTGAATGAGGCAGATGGTAAGGCAACTGCCCAATCCATTGAAGCGGAGGGTGGCACTGCCCAGTTTATACGGACGGATGTTTCTCAAGAGGCGGACGTTGCTGCAATGGTGGAGTCGGTCGAACAGAACTTGGGGAGGCTTGATGTGTTGGTGACCTGTGCTGGCATCCTGCTAGGTGCAGCGGTACGGATTGATCAGTTCGATGCTGAAGCGTGGGATACAGTCATCAGGGTCAACTTGAGGGGGACCTTTCTGTGCACTAAACATGCTGTGCCACTGATGGAAAAGAGCGGTGGTGGGGTAATTGTGCTGATTGCGTCGGGAGCAGGAGTGACGGGTCCCAGTGCATCTGTCGCCTACGGTGCCAGCAAAGGCGGTGTGCGGGGGTTGGGATTTACCTTGAAGAACCAAGTCGAACCGTTGAATATCCGAGTGCACGTCGTTTGTCCCGGCAACCTTAATACCCCCCTGAAGCTCAGGGCAATCGCCGACATCGCAGAAAAGGGTGGAGAATCACCGGAAGCGGCTGTTGCTGCCGCACAGTCCACTCTATTCAAGCCGGAAGAGGTTGCCAAGGTGCTGACAGATCTCGCTTCTGATGCGGGGGCGAATGCCGAAGAACTTGTATTTACGAAGTGACCTAAGCTGCTGGCTATTTTCTATTTGAATTAGGAGTTATGCACTTCAGTTCTAAGAGCAGATAGGGACGCAGATTTCGCAGATTTCCGCAGATAAAAAGAGGAAAAAGGATATAAATCTGTGTTCAACCCCGTTTATCGGTCCTATTTGAATCTTTAAATGCTGATGGGCTGGACTTCATCGGGTGGTTGCGGCGATAAATCGCCAAACTACAGGTATCTGAGTGTTCAACTGCGTAAGTCCTACAAATTAGGAGTTACTAAAGTTTGTACAATTTTTAGGGTTGTTGAGCAATAGTCTGGATACATTGAAACCCTTTTGACATCAATATCGGTTTATTGATACACTTTTCGCCCCGCCCCGATAAGATCCCCGATAAATCGGGACTCCGACAAGCCGAGAGCAGGCAGGCGGGATTCAAAGCAACTGGGGCTAAAGACAGTTTGTTCACAATGTATCTATATACATTCCGCCCCGCTGGGGCTGCTCTTGCTTGTAGCTGAAATTCTTTTTCTGTGAGTTAGGTTCCCGTAAGAAACTGAATGAAAAATCAGCAAATACTTGAAAACAAAACATGAAACAGATAGAAATTGCCCAAAGTATAGTAGGAGTTATGCACTTCAGTTTGCAGTAGCGCGATTTAGTGAGCGTATGTAGGGAACGCAGATCTGCGTTCCCTACGAAATCGTGTATTCACGGTTTGGTAATGTTTGAGGACAACTGTGCAAATTTCTACTGCGAGGAAATTACTCTTTACATTTTTAGGGACTTTAGTATATAATGAATCACACGCTGCTGCTAAATAGAGCAAATTAAGCAGCAATGAAAAGGGAAGGCAGATGGTTTTATCAGATCGGGATATTGTTCGCTATCAGGAAATGGGGAAAATCAAAATCACTCCTACCCCGGATCTCACCAAACAACTCGGCTCCTGTTCCATTGATTGCCGGCTAGGGAACACCTTCCGGTTGTTTGAGCACAGTAAGTACCCTTATATCGACCTCCGCGAAGATATCGATCTTAACGAACTGATGCACAAAGTGGAAGTCCCCGATGGTGATGCGTTTACCATGCAACCGGGCGAATTTGTCCTCGCGGCAACCCTCGAAACCCTTGAACTCGCCGACGACGTAATGGCGCGGCTCGAAGGTCGTAGTAGCCTTGGCAGGCTTGGCATTATTGTCCACAGCACGGCAGGGCTTTTTGATCCAGGTTGGGTTGGTACTGCGACATTGGAACTGGGAAATCTGGGACGCATGCCCGTTAAACTCTACCCCGGTATGCGGATTTGTGCGTTTACATTTGAAGAATTATCCTCTCCTGCAAAAGTACCCTATCGCCAAAAACCGGGCAACAAGTATGCAGGACAAGTTGAACCGGAAGCCAGTCGTTTTGTGAGGGATTTGAATCAGTAAACAGTTGCATTGCTAAAAACTTTAGCAGTGATCTGCCCAATAATTCAGCATCTATGGATTAAGGCATTTGTATCACGCCATTAACTTTTCGCTAAAAGGATACCTCACATAGTGAGACAATCAGGGGCAAACCGCCTATCAGAGCCAAATTTGGTCTACAAATAAGAAAAAACGAGGTGGGGAAAATTCGGTGCTAGTTTTTCATTTCAGCAGCGATTTGACTATTGGCATATCGTTTGCTCTATATCTTTGAGGTGTCCCGTTTTCCAATTCCATTGTCTCCAATAATTCGTTGAGTAGGTTGTATGAAAATGGCAAGAGATGTCTCCCTTTGAGAGGTTTTTCATGTGCACTCTTAATGGGATCGCTGGGCAGTGCCAACCCTACTTAGTTGAGGGGTGTGCATGATATTTCATTGGAACACAGCGGCCATATGAGAGACATTGCGAGTTGGTAAGTTCCATATGGCATTAACAATCATAGCGATTTGCACCGATAACACCCCGATAGCCAAGCACGACCGGACATTGAAAAATCCCTTGACCGGCACCTGCTTCTGTTGAAGAGTAGTGCCAATCGTCTTGGCAATCAAGTCAAACAACGGTTCGACCGAACTGCGACGTTTGGTCAAACAGAAACGTTGCTCAGGTTGGTCAATAAACCGATGATACGCCTTAGCAAATCGCCCCTTTGTCCATCTAAGTGCCGGGGTAATCAAAGCGACTTGTGACTTAGCCCAACGACGAATCCGACTCGCTTGGGTATAGGCATCATCAGCAGTGAGTGTCTTTGGTGAAAGATGTGTCAAAATCTCAGGTGCTTTTTTGTCTATGACAAAACTTTCAGATACCGATGCACTTTGCACGGTTATCAGTGTCGGAAAAGCAGCTTGTGTGCATATGATGTGAAGTCCATAGCCATAGACCCAGCCATGATAACTACTCTTACTCCAGGTCGCATCGGTGTCGAGGTTGCGTAGATGGTTAGGCACTTTGCCTGCTTTTCTGTCTGCCTGATGCCAGACAGGACCGCGTGCTTTAAACAAACTTTTGTCTACTACCAAATCGGTTGGACTAAACTGCTCAGACAAATCGGCTGCATACTGACCGATAAACAATACAAACGCCTCTATCGTTTGATATAATGCTTTATAGCGACGGGCAATGGTAGTCCGATGCGGTGGCTGGTGCCAACCGAGCATTTGTAACACTTCTGTGTGATTCATTAGCCATCGCCATTGCGTTTTGAAAGCATAGATGCCACGAAACTGCATCATTATGAAGAAAATGATGAAGGAACGGGGGCAATAGGTTAGTAATTTTGTTTTGTGGATACCTTCTTTGTCAATACGGTATTGCATAAATTGCTCAAATAGGTGCATAATAACAGAGACATAATCGGTCAACGTTGGCTCTTTTGCCATAGAGGGGCTCCTTTTTGTTTGGGATGACAATAGGAAACCCTAGTTGACTGATTATGTCAATTATATTTATGCACACCCCTCACTTAGTTTAATCGTCATTGCTTGGCTCAATATTTTAATTCTTAAGGAGAGTTTAGATGACACCAAGTGAAGTTGTTGAATTCGCAAAAGAAAAAGAGATCAAAATTGTTGACTTTAAATTCACGGATCTGCCTGGCATGTGGCACCACTTTTCGATTCCTGCAACAGAGTTTGAGGAAGATCTGTTTGAAGATGGGCTCGGTTTTGATGGTTCAAGTATTCGTGGTTTCCAAGCGATTAACGAAAGCGACATGCTCCTTTTCCCGGATCCGGATACAGCCATTGTAGATCCGGTTTGCAAAATTCCGACACTCAGTCTCATTTGCAACATTAAGGATCCGATTACCCTAGAAAGCTATAGCCGAGATGTGCGGCATATCGCTCAAAAAGCGGAAGCGTATCTCAAGAGCACCGGAATTGCGGATATCAGCTATTGGGGACCTGAAGCTGAATTTTTCGTATTCAATGATGTTCGCTATGGTCAAAACCAGCATTCAGGCTTTTATTCCGTTGACTCCGTTGAAGGGAGTTGGAATACAGGTAAAGGGACTTGGAATCCAAATACAGGCGACTATGATGGACCGAACCTTGGATACAAACCGCGCTACAAGGAAGGGTATTTCCCCGTTCCGCCATCGGATACACTACAAGATATTCGATCTGAAATGATTCTCAAGATGATCGATTGCGGGGTTGATGTAGAGCTTCACCACCATGAGGTCGGCACCGGTGGACAGGGTGAGATTGATGTGCGATTTGACACCATGACCCGGATGGGCGATAAGATGGCGCTGTACAAGTACATCATTAAGAATACAGCCCGCGCCCACAACATGACAGCGACCTTTATGCCCAAGCCGCTTTTTGAAGACAACGGCTCAGGCATGCATTGCCATCAGAGTTTATGGAAAGATGGGAAAAACGTCTTCTATGATTCGCAGGGATATGCTGGGTTGAGCGAGGCAGCGTTATACTACGCCGGCGGTCTCCTTAAGCACCTGCCATCGTTGTGTGCTATCATTGCACCGACAACCAATTCGTACAAGCGGTTGGTCCCAGGCTATGAGGCACCGGTGAATTTGGCATACTCGCAGAGAAACCGGAGTGCGTGTATCCGCATTCCGGTTTATTCTCAAAGTGAGAGAGGGAAGCGACTGGAACTCCGTACACCAGATCCTTCCTGTAACGCATATCTTGCCTTTAGTGCAATGCTGATGGCGGGTCTTGATGGTGTCCGGAACCAGATTCACCCCGGTGAACCGCTTGATAAAGACCTGTATGATCTGGAGCCAGAGGAACTGGCAGAAATTGAATCAACGCCAGCCTCCTTAGCTGAGGCACTTGATGCCTTAGAGGACGACCATGACTACCTGCTCGAAGGCGATGTGATCACGCAGGACGTGATTGATACATGGATAGAGTATAAACGTGAAAACGAGGTCGATGCAATCAACCTCCGTCCGCATCCACACGAATTTCATCTCTACTATGATATTTAATCGGTTGAATTTCTTTTTCAGTTGTAGATAACAGTTAGAGTAAAGCGTAAAACGTAAACTGTTAAGCAGGTTTCCTACGTTTCTACGCTTTACTAGATTCACAGGGTTGAGGGGTTGTGAGCATCACTGTCTGAACATAAGGAGAGATAACTCATGAAAAAACTAGAGTGCATTATTCGTCCCTTTAAGCTTGAGGATGTCAAAGAGGCTTTGAACAATGTGGGTGTCCGTGGGATGACCGTCACCGAAGTCCGGGGATTTGGGAGGAGTCGAGGGCACACGGAGCTTTATCGAGGAAGCGAGTACACTATTGAATTTGTACCTAAGTTAAAGCTTGAAATCGTCGTTGCCGAAGAGAGTGTGGATCAGGTTGTAGACGCTGTGCAACAATCGGCTTCTACCGGAAAAATTGGTGATGGAAAGATCTTTGTCCTACCAATTGAGGAAACGATCCGCATCCGTACCGGCGAAAAAGGTCCCGCAGCAATCTAAACGCAAACTTCCATTCATACAATAGCGCAATTGTAGGGGACAATTCCTTGAGAGGGGTGTCCCCTATGTTTGTGCACCCTGAAGCAATTCATAGCCTACCCATCGCCCTCCTCCCCTCCGAAATTACAGAGCACCTGCATCTTTCAAGAGTTCATTCGTTAGTTCATTAGTTCATTGATGAACCGATGGACAAACTGTTTTCATGTTTTACACTCGGTCTTTGACGGGGGACTTATGGTAGATTTTATAATTACTTAGACACTTCCAATGCACAGCCAACCCCCTAAATCCCCCAACTCCCCTGACAAGGGAGAAGATGAGAGGGGATCTTCTCCCTTGTCTTTCCCCTCTTATCAGAGGGGTTCAGGGGGACTTTGGAAACTTCGCGAGGGTCGGAGTTATTGGTAAATGTCTACTTATTTCTCTAGTTCACCATAGTATTTCGTATAGGGTAATAGTTACCCCAATTTTTGCTTGACGCTTTTTCGATCGAAATGCTATTATTTATCCTGCCATTAATCAATCCTAGAAGTTCAAAGGAATAGAGGTGATTGTCGAGCATGATTGAAGTGATAAATTTGACGAAGCGGTATGGTCCAACCGTTGCGGTAGATAATGTCTCCTTCGATGCAAAAGCGGGAGAGGTCCTAGGTTTTCTAGGTCCAAACGGGGCGGGTAAAACCACAACGATGCGTATCTTAACCTGCTACCTCTCAGCAGACGAGGGAACTGCGAAAGTCGCTGGGTATGATGTTTTTGAGGATTCCTTTGAAGTCCGTAAACGGATCGGCTACCTGCCCGAAAGCGCGCCTCTCTATACAGATATGGGAGTTATTGACTATCTTAAATTTATTGCCGAAATCCGGGATATTCCCAAGAGTCAACGCTCCCAGCGTATTAAAGATGTCGTCGACATCTGTGGGCTTGAGAAGATGATCCAAAAGGATGTCGGTGAGCTATCCAAAGGCTATCGCCAACGCCTAGGTTTGGCGCAAAGCCTGATTCATGACCCACCGATCCTTGTGCTTGATGAGCCAACCTCCGGACTTGACCCCAACCAAATTATCGAAATTCGTAATCTGATCCGAGAGATCGGCAAGGAGAAGATGATTATCTTCAGTACACATATCCTGTCTGAAGTCTCGGCGACTTGTGGTCGAATTTTGATTATTAATGATGGACAGATCGTTGCAAACGGCACACCGGACGAGTTAGCTGGACGGGCGCAAGGGGAAGAGGTCGTCCACATCTCCATCCGAGGTCCACGCGAAGAGATCGAAGCAAAACTTGAAGAATTAAGTATAGTTTCAGACTTCAAACGGGTCGAATCCGATGATGGCGTGTGTGGCTATCAGATTGTGTCCCAAAAAGGGAAGAATACGGCAGAAGAGCTCTTCCATTTTGTAGTACAGAATCACTGGAGTCTGACAGAATTGCGTCAAGAAGCAATTAGTCTTGAAGATGTCTTCCTGCAACTGACCGGCAACGAATCTGCGACTCAGCCAACCGCCGTGTAAAACCAATTGGTTTTCGTTTCGCCTCCGACACAATGCACATTTCCTGACTTAATGGGCTCCTAACATGAGAATCGTGACAGCTGATTTTGCAGGAGCGGCGTACCCACCGGGGACAGAAGTATCATTTATGACCAAGACGGATGGTACGCTGCACGGCACTGTGCAAGGACTACTGCCCCGGCGTGCACGAGTGGCAACGCAGCAAGGAACGCTGTGGAAAGTTCCATACGGTCTCTTAACGGTGATAGAGCCTACGCAAGAACCTGCGATGCTGCTCACCGAGGTTGCAACGCTGGGAAAGCACTTAATACGGAAACACGAAGATAACAGTGGGCTCAAAGCGGGTTGGCAGTTCGCATTCGATCTCGCTCCTGCGCGTGGGGGTTCATGCAGATACAGTGATCAGCAGATCACGCTCTCGGTTACGTACTGCCTAAAAGCATCTAGGGAGGAAATCGTTGATACGATTCTGCACGAGATTGCACATGCGATAGTCGGACCGAAACATGGGCACGATGCAACATGGAAAGCAGCAGCTCGACAGATTGGATGCACGGCTGAACGGTGCCACCGAATCCAACATACACCCCCGCGTTGGCATGGACAGTGTGGATGTGGTCAACAGTGGGAACGACAACGCCTGAGTCAACGCATAAGAACATCAAGGTGTGGGAAGTGCAAGGGGAATATTGAGTGGAAAAGGGCGGGAGTAAACTATTAAACGAAACTAACACGCTAGCAAATTTGTTCTCGTCCGTCTCAGTCAGCTAAATGTGAAGCAAATACTGAAAATCTTGCTATCGAATTAAACTGTGGCGATTTTCAAGGAGGTAACACCACAAGAAGAAAGTCAACTACCCCGCCCTGAAGGACGGGTCTTGTGATACCGTCCACGGGGGCTTACGGGTTTCGCGCTTCTATCCGTTACCGGTTTTTCGGGGGTGTTTGCTACCACCGCACCTCCACGCAAGGCGATAGCCGCCTTTTTGATGTTTATTGCAGCGTTGTGGTCACGGTCTAACTGAAGACCACAATCTGGACAATCGTGTATTCTAATAGATAGCGATTTCTTGACAAGTACATCGCAACCTGAACATCTCTGAGAGGTATACTTAGGATCTACTTTCGTCAACTGTTTGCCAGCGTTTGCAGCTTTGCTTTGCAGTATCAATTGAAAGTTTCCCCAACCCGCGTCAGAAATACTCTTAGCAAGGTGAGGGTTTTGCACCATGTTACCGATTTTCAAGTCCTCAATGGCAACTTCCTCACATTGTGAAAAAAGCTGATGCGCCGTTTTGTAGTGGAAGTCACGGCGTTGGTTGGCTATATGTTCATGTATTTTAGCAACAATTTCTCTTTGTTGTTGATAGCGAGTGCTTCCCTTGTCACGACGAGACAGTACCCGTTGGGCTTTACTGAGTTGCTTTTCTGATTCACGGAAGTGGCGAGGGTTATGAACCTTATCACCGTTAGAAGTGGTCAGAAACGATTCAAGACCAACATCAACACCGGTAGTTGTTTGAACTTTAACTTCGGGTACGTCGGCAACCTTAACAGCGATATTCGCATACCAACCACTTGCTTTGCGTTGGATAGTTAAGTTCTTGATTGTTCCATTGGGAAGTGGGCGGTGATAGCGGATAGCAACATGCCCGATTTTCGGCACCACTATCCGAGCCATACGCTTACGGACATTGCGAATCAGTTGTTTAGACAAATGGCTAAAGGTCATTGAGCGGTAACGTCCTTTGCCCTTGAAACGTGGGAAGCCGGGGTCTTGACCTGCCTTGGCACGCCGAAAGAACGCTTGATACGCTTTATCCAGACGGCGTAAGGTGTCTTGAAGCACGTCAATATGAATAGATGACCAGAAACAGGACGCTTGACGCAAGGGGGTTAGGTGATTGGCTTGTATCTTGTAACTCAAGGATTCACCATGTCCCGCGTAGCGAGAATTCTCGCTACGGAACTTTTCGTAGGCTTGTTTCCGCATAGCAAGAGCTTGGTTGTAAAGCGTTTGACAACCTTCAAGAATAGTCTCAAGCGTCTTACGTTGTTTGGTCGTCGGATAGATACGGTATTGGTATGTTTTAACCATCGCAATTCAACTTTCTGGTTCCGTAAGCGCTCTCCTACGAAAGCCAATACGATTGTACCCGATTCACACTGTTTATTCAACAAAAAAAAGAGGCGCAGTTTCCTCCCCGCTCTAAAGAACGGGGTCTCCACTGCGAAGATTTGATGAACAACATCGCAGCAATTTTCAAGAAAGAGTTTAGAAGCTACTTTAATTCGCCTATCGCGTATATCTTTATCACATTTTTTCTTGCGCTTTCCGCTTGGTTTTTCTTTCGAGGTTTTTTCCTCGTAGGTCAAGCCGTAATGAGAGGTTTCTTCAGTTGGGTGCCGTGGATATTCCTTCTGTTCATTCCGGCAGTCACTATGAAACTCTGGGCAGAGGAAAAGAAGATAGGCACAGTTGAAATTTTGATGACCCTGCCCATTAAGGATTATGAGGCGGTTATCGGGAAATATCTCGCCGGCTTTTGCCTGCTTGGGGTAACCATTCTGCTCTCCCTTTCCATACCGATTACTGTCGCCTACCTTGGGGAGCCGGATGGGGGTCCCATCCTCGGTGGCTACATCGGGCTTTTCCTGATGGGGGGAGCTTACCTCTCTATTGGGATGTTCACCTCCACCATTACGGAAAATCAGATTATTGCCTTTATCCTTGGAATTGTGATGTGCTTTGGGTTGCTTATCATCGGTGAAGACATTGTGCTTTTCAATGCGCCGAATTGGATTGTCCCGATTTTCAGCTATCTCGGCTTGGGTGCCCATTTTAGCAGCATTCTGAGAGGCGTTATCGATTCGCGGGATCTCATCTATTATTTTTCCGTTATCGGCTTTTTCCTCTATTTGAGCGTCTTGATGGTTACAGTTCAGAAATGGAGATAGATCTATGGCTGCAAAAACATTAAAATATGGCGGCAATACACTCGCCTTTATTCTCGTCGTATTCGGCATTGTCGTGTTAGTCAATTTCCTATCAAGCCGTCGTTTTGTTCGCGCAGACCTCACAGCGGAGAAGCGATACACAATTTCACAATCGACCAAAAAAGTCCTCAAGCGGCTAGACGATATTGTGACAATTGATGCCTATTTCTCACGACAGCCAGCGCGTGTCGCGCAGATTCGTCAATCTGTCCGCGATATGCTTGAGGAATATCGTGCCTTTTCCAAAAATTTGCAGATTAACTTTATTGACCCTGCGGCGGAGGACGAAGCCGAGAAGCAGAAACTTCGGTTTATGGGGGTTCCTGAAGTTCAGGTGAACGTCATCGAGAAGGACAAAGCGGAAGTCGCCAACGTTTATATGGGTATCGCAATCCTCTATGCGGATAAAAAAGAGGTCCTTCCAGTCGTCCAAACAACCGCTAACCTTGAGTATGATCTGACCTCCGCTATTCTCAAAGTAACAAGCAAAGAGGTAAAAACAATCGGTTTCCTCACAGGACACGATGAGATAGATGTTTTCGATCAGGCGTTTGGTCCGCTGCGTCAAGAGTTGAGCAAACAGTACGATGTGAGAAAAGTACCAATTGACGCTGGCAAAGCAGTTGATGCCGATGTCGCAACGCTAGTTATCGCGGGACCCAAAAAAGAGCTGACGGAGCGTGAAAAATATGAAATCGATCAGTTCATCATGCGGGGCGGACGGGTGTATTTTCTAATCGATCCAATCCTTATTCAATACCAGGGTCTAAATGTAAGTCCGCTGAAAACAGGGTTGAACGATCTCTTGGAACACTACGGCGTCAGACTCAACGATAACCTTGTGCTTGATGTCTCCATGGGTCAGCTCACCTATTCACAGGGTTTCATGACAGTAACGACAGGTTATGCGTATTTCATCAAGGTGCTAAAGCAGTATCAATACAGAACAGGGGAGACCTCAGACGGGCTATCGCAGGACAGCATTATCACGAACCAGTTGGAAAGCCTGACGTTGCCTTGGGCAAGTTCGCTTGAACTGCTTCCTAAAGAGGACGCGTCCGTCGAAGCAATCGCGCTTGCCAAGACTAGTAGGGAAGGTTGGACGGCGCAAAGTCCTTACAACATCAGTCCGACGGACCGCCAATTCCAACCGCCGGCTTCCGTCCAGCAGGCTCACACCGTTGCGGTGTCGTTCTCAGGAGTGTTCAAGAGTTTTTATGCGGGTAAGGCTATCCCACCCGTCGAATCTAGCGAGTCCGACGAAGCGGTGACGGCTAAACCGGCGGAAGAGGAGCGAACGACAAAGACCGACAGTGAAGCGACCCAGATCGTTGTGGTTGGAAACTCCCAATTTTTACAGCAGGGCCAACGGGATGGTCAACTCTTTTTCCTAAATACAGTAGACTGGCTTACCCTCGGTGAAGAACTGATTAATATAAGATCTCACGGTGCCACAAACCGTCCGTTGAAAGAGATCTCCGAAAGTGAGAAGTTCTTCCTCAAGTTTATAAGTATTGCCGGTGTGCCGATTCTTGTCATCGCTTTTGGACTGGTTCGATTTTTCTTGAGAAGGAGGGCAAAGCGGTTGGTTGAAGCGTATGGATCCATGTCTTAAGGTCCCGCTTCATCGTCAATTCAGGTAAAATTATGAAAACCAAACAACTTTTAGTCTTAGTTGGTGTTCTTGTTGTCTTAGGTTTACTGGTCTTGATTCTTGAAAATCCGTTTGGCAAAGACGAACAGGAGAAAAAAGTTGAGGAGGCGGGACTCCTGTTTCCATTTTTTAACAAGGAGAACGTAGCAAAAATCGAGATCATCGCTGCATTTGGGCTGACAACCACGATGCTTGTCAAGCAGGAGGATCGGTGGCTTGTGGAATCGATGGATAACTATCCCGCCGATCAGATGGCTGTTGAGGAACTGCTCGATAAGATCGCCGAGATGAAAACGATTCAACGTGCATCCTCAAACCCGGAGAAGCAAGCTGTTTTTCAAGTTGATAGCTCTGGCGTCGAAGCGAAATTCGCCGATGCAGGTGGCAACGTCCTAGCGCACCTGTTTGCCGGGAAGACGACCCCAGAAATCTTTAACAGTTATGTCCGCGCTGCAGATTCCAACGATGTCTATATCGTCCAGGGTCATCTAAAATCTACCTTCGATAAAGGCTACCGCTCGTGGCGGGATCGGACAATTTTTTCTTTTCTTAAGGAGGATGTGACCCACCTGACAATCAGATCGGAGGAGGAAGAGATTGAACTTCAGATCGACGCTGCGGGCGCGTGGCAGATGGTCAAACCGCTCGTCTCCGCCGCCAATGGAACGGAGATCGAGGCGATCACGGATCTGATGAGTTCGTTGGAAACCGACGATTTTGCAGAATCGAAAGACCTCTCAGAGTATGGACTTGACGTGCCGAAGGCGTCAATTACTGCCACACTCAAGGATGGGTCAGCGAGAAGGCTGCTGATTGGGGTAGAGGAGAGCGGTTCGTACTACGTGAAGCACGAGGACAAGGCGCAGATCTTTGAGCTGGACAAAGGGAACGTGGACAAGTTGATCAAGAAGTCGGCAGATCTGAAATCTGAAACCTCTGTTTCAGAATCTGACAGCGAAGGTGCTTCCGTGACGTTGGATGGCGGGGAGTAAATCCTTCTATATTTTCTCTCACTTTCTCATTCCATTGTGCCGCGCTTACCAAAGCACTAGAAGCCGAGCTTTCGCCGAAAACTCGGTTTCTCTATTTTCATAACAGCATCAAGACCTCATCTTGGGCGGGGAGGGTTGTTACAACCACGCCTTCGGGTGTGAGATCTGCTATGAAGACATTAATCTCACTCCTAACGCCGAGCTTAGGGAGGTAGATTCCCGGCTCAATCGAGAAGCAGACACCGGGGATTAACGCACGCTCGTCTTTCGTTTCTAGATTGTCGATATTGACACCGTTGCCGTGTATCTCCGTCCCGATGCTATGCCCGGTCCGGTGGATAAAAAACTCGCCATACCCTCTCTCCGTTATGTAGCTTCGCACCAGATCATCGACAGCATAGCCGTAAACCACCTCACCCACCGCGAAGCTTTCACGGATAAACGCAACAGCGAGATCCCGTGCATCACGAACAACCTCGAATACGTCGACGTAACGTTGGGGGGCGACCTCGCCGGCGTAGGCGACCCATGTCGTGTCCGCATAGACCGCGTCCGGCGCCTTCTGCTTTGCCCATAGATCAATTAGGACGCAATCTCCCGGCTCGATCGGTTGATGTTGATCCGCCGTTGGGTAATAGTGTGGATCACTGGCTTTCGCGTTGACCGCTACAATTGGGGGGTGTCCCGGTATCAAATCCATAGCGTCAAAGCGTTCCATGATGAGACTTTGCACATCATACTCTGTGACGGGGATCCCATCGCGTAATCGTTTACTCAACCACGTAAACGCTTCGTCTTTGATCTCCAATATCAAATGTGCCGTTTCCAGATGTCCAGCAAACTGATCGGCGGTCCAGCGTGCCTCGGACTGTTGCACCAGATCCGCGGAGGAGACCACTTCAATCCCCAAGGAACGAATCAATTCAACTGTGCCGGCGTCCACCCTCGAAACGTAAGGGATAGCGGCAAAGGGAGAATACTCCATCGCAACCCGATGACTATTTTCGAGGATAGTTTCCATCTCACGTTGCAGTTCACCCCAATCGGTGTAGGTCCTGACTTCGCCGAGGACATCGGTAAAATGGGAAACTTCAATCCGGTGGACGAGCCATATCGGCGTTCCCTCCGATGGAACGTAACAGAACCAACGCCGGGTGATGCCGGGGTCGTCAATGCCGGCGACGCTTTGAGCAATTGGATTTGACCCCCGAAAATCGTACATCAACCAACCGTCGAAACCCTTTGAATCCCGATCTTTGCGTCGAGAAGGCTTTGAATTCCGATGAGATCCGCTTCGTTTCTCGGTGAGAGAACGTTGAATTTCATCAATGTTCATGAATCTCTCCTCTGTTGTCGCATCTGCTCCATGTACCACTCCCTACCCAAAACATCTTTCTTGTAGTGCCACCGTGACCTCTGTGGATGCATGACCAGACTTCGATCCTCAATCGGAAACTTCACAGGGGTGCGTCCCCGCCGGTGAGATTCCCTCAGACCGATGGCTATCTCTAACGCATGGCGTAAGTCGTCCCCGGTGGTTATCTTGAGCGGGACACCCGTCTCCAGCGAATCGACAATCGCCTGAACAATCCCGATCATTGGGGTGCCCGGATCGAGCCAGCCCTCGTCATCGTATCCCCGATCCGCTACCTTGTATTCTTCAAATAAGCCCTCGACCTCTTTGAACTCGGCGGGTCCCCGTAGGGTGTTACCGTTCTCAACCTTCAAGAGATGTAGTCCTAAGCCGGTGTTGTTCCAGTTATATATCACTCCCTTGGAACCGATGATCTCAATGCCCTTCCACCCGATCTCCTTGTAGTTACTGAAGCACTCAACTCCGTTGGAGAAACGGATGTAACCACCGATTTTTCCAAATCCGGTCTTGGCGTCGTCGTACGGTTCTTCGTGGTCACTGAAGGGATCTCCTTCCACCCAGCCGACCACCCAATCGACAGGTGCCTTGCCTGCGAACTTGCGGACTAAGTTAAGCCCATGACACCCACCCTGATTGTTAGGGCTATATAGATCAATCCTCTGGATTTCGCCTATCTCGCCCGCTGCAACCAATTCGTAGGCTTTCTGGTAGTCTGGATGGCTTGAGATGACAAGCCCTGCGGCGAAGTGAATACCACGTGAACGGCACGCCTCCACCATCCGGTCGGCATCTTCGAGGCTAGCGGTGAGGGGTTTCTCGCAGAAAATCGCCTTGACACCCGCCTCCGCTGAAGCGACGACAGCATCGGCGTTGGGTCGTACCGGCAAGACCGGCATCGCAATATCGATCTGTTCGTGCTTGAACATTTCGTCGAAGGTGTTGTAGCCCGGAGCATCGAAATGTCGACAACCTAGCTCCAGATTTTCGGGATCGGTGTCGGCGATGGCAACGACTTCGCACAACGGATGTAAATCGAAGGCGCGGGCGCGACCTGTCCCTGCTCTCCCGCAGCCGATGATGCCAACGCGATATTTGGGATTTTTGGAATTGGGCATATTCTCTCCTTGGTGTACTCAGTTCTAAACGCCTGTAAACGCCTTGGGTTTGTCTTTCGATTTGACGGAACGCGTCCGTTTTGCTTCCCTCTGTGGGAATTTCAGGTCTCCGGCAAGCCCTACTCCGATGCCGCAGAGTATAACCGCTCCACCGATGATCTGCGCGGTCATTGGGATTTCGCCGAGTATCAGGAATGCGAAGATGACTCCAGCGATCGGTGAAAATGCGGAGGCTAACGAAATGTCAGCCGGCGTTACCCGCTTGATCCCTGAAAACCAGCAGAGTTGACCGCCGACGACAATGACGCTCCCATATAACGCCATCCAACCCCAGAGGACGGGTCTGAAAAGATCCATAAAGTGTCCCGGTCCGAGCATAATAAGCACGACAATAAGGAAGATAATTGAGCCGATGACATTGCGGAAGACGCTGAAGACGCCCAAAGGGATTGATTGGAGTTGCTTACGACCGAGTTCTGCACCAAATACTAATAGAAACGTGCCGAGAGTTGCGTAGGTTTCACCAAGTCCAATGCCACCACGCATTTGACCTTGCTGCATCATTTCACCGGGTTGACCCATTTGTAACCAGAGGGTTGTTGCGACGCCGCTCAGAGCCAGAAATGCACCGATGACCGCGCTCCAACTCGATTTCTCACGGTAGAGCAGCCACGCAAGGAACAGACCGAGTGGGATTTCGACCGTTTCGATCAGCACGATGTTTGTGACTGAGGTCTGTTCGATGGCGCGGAACATCAGCGACGGTGCCAACGCGCCTGATGTCGCCGCCAATACAAGCTGTATAAGCCACTGTTTGGGGGTCAGCTCTTTGAGTTTGGACGGCTTCCAGTCTCTGTGGAAGATTGCCAGCAGCGTGACTCCAGCGACGACGTTTCCGGCGAATAGGAGGTTGCAGAACGCTATCGGGTTCCGTCCGTCTAGCAGCGCGTTTTCGCCGATCATTATCAATTTGGCGACTACCGCGGAGGCGGCACCGAAGATCAGGATCGCGAGCCATAGGTAGATTTTGCCTTTTTGGGTTTCGATGGGGTCTATTTCGGGTTTTTGTGTCATGGGGTTTATTGTAACCTAAATTGTTGGCTTGGTGAAGTGGGGAACAACGATTGTTGTTCCCTAGAACTGCTGCTATGGTTATGTGGCTGTCAGCATTTCGGCGATATCTGCCGGCAGCTGAATGCTATATCTTTCCTCGAAGGCATGAATGCTTCCATAGTTATTACGAAACGCAGTGACGATATTTACTCCCTTTTCTTCAACAATTGTCAAATCGGATTTGGCTTTTTCCCATTCTCCTATTTGTAACCAGGTCTCGCCGCGATTGTAATAGGCTTTGGCATAATTGGGATTCAACTCTATAGCTTTGTTAAAGTCTTCAATGGCACGGTCATATTCTTTCTTGGTACCGTGAGCCACCCCACGATTGTTATAGGCAGTGGCATAATTGGGATTCAACTCTATAGCTTTGTTAATATCTTCAATGGCACGGTCCAAATTGCCTTGGTTGCGGTAAACATCACCACGATTGTTATAGGCAGTAGCATAATCGGACTTGAGTTCTATCGCTTTAGTATAATCTTCAATGGCGTGGTTTAAATCGCCTTGGTTGTGGTAGATGGCCCCGCGATTGTTATAAGCTTCGACATAATCGGACTTGAGTTCTATCGCTTTAGTATAATCTTCAATGGCGTGGTTTAAATCGCCTTGGTTGTAGTAAGTCAGTCCACGATTGTTATAGGCTTCGGCAAAATTCGGATTCAATTCTATCGCTTTAGTATAATCTTCAAGGGCGTGGTTTAAATCGCCTTGGTTGTAGTAAGTCAGCCCACGATTGTTATAGGCAGTGGCATAATTGGGATTCAACTCCATCGCCTTGTCAAGATCTACGATGGCACGGACATAATCGCCTTTTAAACTGTGAAACAGCCCGCGATTGCTATAAGCATCAGCAAAATTTGGATTTAGTTCTATAGCCTTGCTAATATCCACGATAGCATGGCGATAATCACCTTTTTGACTGTAAACTGTCCCGCGATTATTATATGCTTCAGCAAAACTGGGATTTAGTTGTATCGCACGGGTATAGTCTGCGATAGCAAGGTCATAATCGTCTCTTGATTGATGGGACAAACCAATATAAAAATCTATGTATGACCGCTGATGGAGGTTTTGATTTTTAATAAATCCATGAAGGTCATTATAGATAGTCTCAATGGAGATGTCGTGGTATTTTCGCAGGTGCTGTAATATCCATTGCTTTAGATCTTTTGGAATAATGATAATTTTTCCACAGATATCTTGGGGGCCAATAAATCCATCTGGCGGTTGAACAAAAATGCTCTTCTGGGCAATGACGCGATTTATTGGGTTTTGAGGTTTTTTAATATTATATCTTCTATCTATATCGTCGCCTCTTTGCAATAGGATAACCCTGCCATCTTCATTAGGGGAACCGTTGCAGGCGAAGAAGAGAGCCCTTAGATAGTCGGTGGTGAAGTCTATCAGGTTGGTTTTTCCGCCGTAATGTTGGAGTTCTCCCATGATTTCAAATTCACCCTCACCGGTAGTCTCATTGGCATAATTCTGGACCGCGGACAGCATTTCTGTTTGGATAAATTTTGTATTAATTATTGGTATATCAATCCCCTGTTTCGATAGTTCTTTCATGATTTCACGCCAAAGGCTTGAGGAGACTTTCCCATAGTATGGAGGTCCTTCATGCATTTCCGGTTCACCGCGGTAGATATAGATCCCATCGGCTGATTTTCTCTCTATCTCACTGATTATATCTCTAATCCTGCATTGAATATCTTCGTCCATGTTTTCTTCCTTTTAAACCTTTTCAGCATGTAACGTTGCGCTAGCATAAGCGAGGCATGCTCGAATATCCTCAATCACAATGCCGGGGTAATTTTCGAGAATTTCTGCCTCGCTCCACCCGTGGGCTAGTAGGTCAATAACAAACTCGACAGCTAGACGGGTGCCTTTAATAACAGGCTTTCCAGTCAAAATTGCTTCGTCAATAACAATTCGGTCTTTCCAACTTTGCAGGGGTTCGGATTCCATAAGTTTACGCTCGTTCACCATCCAAGAACTGAACGGTTACATAGGCATCGTTCTATACACCTGTCGCCCCGCTGGGGCTTTAGTCACTTGGATGCTCATGTTCTATCCTGTCGCACCTCTGGTGCTTTAGGGGATTTGGATTAGGTATGTTTTGCTATACACATTGCGCTCCGCCCCGATAGGATCCCCGATAAATCGGGACAGGCGGGATTCAAGACTGGAGCGCAGAGATTGGTCTTATCACCGTTCTATAGACATATCGTTCCTCTGGAGCGAAAAACACTTGTCGGGCGGGGAGACCCCGCCCCTACGGGAAAATCGCAGAGCAGATCTTTTCTCCATTTCATGAAAACTGTGCAAGAAAGTCTGCAGCTGTCACGATAAGAATGCCTTGATAATTGCCGAGTGGTAACAAATGGCGGCGATCGCCGGTAATGATGTGGGTCGCGGACCCAACAACGGCACATTCGATTACTTTGTCGTCGTCGGAATCGGCGGGGATGGCTTTAAGCGTATTGGTAATCTTGACCACCTGCAAGAAACCGAGGAGATCTGCGATTACATCTGTAGTTTCGGACAGCGAAAATTTAAGTTTAGTCATTAGTTTCTCTGCCAATTCGTCCAGTATTTCAGAACAGGTCAATCCTTCAACGCTGCCCTGCCGTGCCAGTTCAAGACAACGATAAGGGCTGCCCCTCCAACCGATGCCCGACAACAGGATGTTTGTATCGTAAACGGCTATTGGTTGCATTCACGGTCCTCGTGGATGAGGTCATCAACAAAATTTTCGCGCTCCGCTTCGGTCATCGCATCCCAATCTACCCCTCGATCTGTACATAGCTGCCGTAACTGTGCTTCAGCATGATCTATACGTGCCTCTCGATTGGCTGCTGCCTGCTCTGCAATTGCGAGCAGTAGTGCCCTCCGTTCTTCCGCCGGCATTTGTTGGACAAAACCAACGACTTGATCGGTTGTTAATTCAACAGTTAAATTCATCAAAATCTTCGCAGTGGAAACCCCATGCTTTAGCGTGGGGAGGAAACTGCGCCTCTTTTTTTGTTGTTTTTGTAATCTACCTTACACTTTTTAGGTAGATGTGTGGTAAAATAACACTCGTAACTCGATGACTTAGGTTAAACGCTCGTTTAACACTGCCCTCTCACTTCGATGTGAAAGGTGTGGTTTGTCTGAGGTTTCACCCGGAATGTGAAGCGATGATAGCACCGCTACATCGTGAATCCTTCTAAACGGTTGCTTCGACCGTGCGGTGGCGGGTGTGTAAAGTTACGAGCCAGAGCCGCACAACCGCGTTATCTCTTAGGTGCAACGCACCAAGATAGCGTCGTGGGTCGATTTTCAGATGTTCACTAGTGAACATCGTGTAAAAATCTGCCCAAGCGTAAGTCCCGTTGGGCAGGTCACAAGCCTCGCCCTTCAGGGCGGGGTAGTTGACTTCAATCACTTCCTTTTATCTTATCAGATTGTGTTTAGTCCAATAGGACGTTAGCGTTAGAAGAAGGGGTTATGCACTTTTTCTTCGCCGACGGTCGTGGCGGGACCGTGTCCGGGAAAGAGTTTTGTGTTGTCGGGGAGCGAAAGTAGGTGATTCCTTACACCGGAGAGCAGATCGGCATACGAAATGTTGGCACCGCCGACGGATCCCGCAAATAGCGCGTCACCGACAATCACTGTGGAACGGGTGTGGAAGCTGCAACCGCCGGGCGTGTGTCCCGGTGTGTCGAGCGTTTTCACGGAGAGTTGACCGACCGCTACGTCATCCCCGTGGTTGAGGAGTCGTAATTGCTGGGTGCTGCGCGGCTGTGGCTCCCGTGCGTGGATGTACGTCGGGCAGCCTGTTGCCCGTTCGATCTCCATCAAACCGTTCGCGTGATCACCGTGTGCGTGTGTCAGCAGGATCACGGTCGGCTTGACGCCGGTCTCTTCCACCTTCTGCAGCACATCGTCTGGGTGTGCAGCTGTGTCGATGATGGCAGCCTCGTTGGTCGATTTGCACACTAAGAGGTACGCATGGACGGGCCATCCACCGACATCTGCTGTGATGGTGACGACCTCCAAAGCGTCGTCGTAGCCCGCTGGGACCGGTTCGGGTCCCCAACGTTCCATCGCAATGTCCGCCAACCTCTCGCCGTTTAGATTGAGGCACGCTGCGATTTTGTGGACTTGGCCCTCCGTCGGTTTCAGGGTGTAGTCTTCCATCTGGGACAGTTGTGCTTCTGTGATGCCTGCTTGGGCAGCAGCTTCACCCACGCTCAAACCGTTCCCCCGCCTCGCTTTGCCAATGATGTCTCCAAATTCGTCTTCAAGTGTGTAAGCCATAATTGATTATCTCCTTTGTTGGGGATTATGGTAGATTTTATAATTACTTAGACACTTCCAATGCACAGCCGACCCCCTAAATCCCCCTTATCAGGGGGACTTTGGAAACTTCGTGAAGTCGGAGTTATTGGCAAATGTCTACTTATTTCTCTAGTTCACCATAAATAAAAAACCGAAGAAACCGAGTTTTGCCGAAAAAACTCGGTTTCTCTGAGCTGCTTTTCGCTTATTTTGATTCGCTCAACCCAGAAGTGTGCTCATGGATGCGCTGACGCTCGATATTCGCGTACGGGTCAGCGCGACGGGTGATGCCGGTGATGGCGTCAACGGATTCATCCGCCTTAAACCGCAGATACAGTTTCTGCTCCTTCGCTGCCATTACTTCATTCTTGAGCGCACGATAGCACAGCATCATGTTGTAGTGGGCATCTAAATCCTCTGGATCGACCGCGAGGGTTTTCTGAAACTCTGCGAGCGCTACTTCGTACTTCCGCTGAAGGTAGAGTAGCCTGCCGATCTCGTTGCGAACCCGCCGATCGCGTGGAAATTGGAGGGCAGCTGTCCGCAGGTGTTCGAGCGCGTCGTCATATTTTCCGTACGCCTTTTGGACCAGCGCGTAGAAGTAGTGTACCTTCGCTCGATGCGGACTGTCGAGGGGCAGCCGTTTCTGGAGGGTCATCGCCTTTTCAAGCATTTGTTCAGCCCCTTTCATATCGCCCTCCTGAATGCGACACCGTGCGACGTTGACCCAGCCGTCCATATAGCTCGGTTCAATCTCCGTGACTTTCAGGAACACCGCTTCCGCACCTTTGAGATCGCCCTGCAGGAATAGACCAATACCGTAGTCATTCCACCGCTCACGGTGGTTCGGTTGGGGCTGTTCTCCTGAACCCCCGATTGCCGGCTCGTTTGGTTCACCCCGGTCAACCACCTGCAACGTTGCCGTATCTTCTGCCATGGGGACGATTGGTAGATTAGGAATCGCTTTGATCTGTCCGGCGACATCCGATGTGTTCCCCGTGAATACCCAACGCCCATTGTCATAGCCTTTATCCACCTGAAAATTGGTGTCCTCTGGATCTCGCACCCCCGCATAAGCCCACTGCGTATGCCACCAGTTGAATTTGCGGTAATTCAGCTTTGCGTGCAGCTGAATCTCATCCCCACAGTCCGGCGGAATGAAAAGCCGATAGTGAACGGTATCCGCAGCACCGGGGGGAATGGTGTTCGCATAGAGGACAGTCCGTGCTGCCCAAGCGTTGCGTTTATTGATAAGATTTCCGTGTTCGTCTAACATATATGCCCGATAAAAGTGCGCCCCCGGATCAACGGGTCCGTTGCCATCTTCCGCTTCAATCTGCCCACTCCAGAAGATGATCTTTCCGTTTTCGTCCGTCGCTTTCAATTCCAACCAGATATCGAAGGCATCAATTGTGCCGGCGGGGAATCGGTGTCCCACGCCCTTTGTGCGAACGACGACATCAACCCGAACCTCCTCGCCACGCTGAACCGTTGGGTTGGAATCGTCGATAGGTGCGACAAGCTTCGTTATGTCCGTTACTGTGCTGATAGCGTGCCCCTGACTGCCGCTCTCCATCATACTAAAGGCGCGGAGTTGAGAGTTGGGGCGGGACGTGCTGATACCAGCCTCCCCATGAGATTGGGACTGAATCGGTGTTGCGGGACTTAGCGCGAAGATATCCACGCTCACCTGATTATTCTGGAGAAAATCAGTGGTTGCCTTGAGTTGTTCGTCGTGCTTGTTCACGAAAGGGAGTGCCGTATTTGCTGCGGGAAAGCGGTGGCTATGGACTTTTCCGTCGATATTCGCCGCATCTTTCGATGGAACCAGTGGCATGTGGCAGTCGGTGCACTTCTTCGGTTTTTCGGGGTAGTAGAAAGACAGTGCCCCTTGATGGGAGACCCCACTGGTCTGCCACTGATCGTAGTCGTCAAAGCCACGAAACCAGCGGAAATTGTTGACCGGCATATCGAGATGCACCTTGTGACAGGTGGAGCAGAACTCCGCGGTGTTCTGACGGTGGAAGGGTTTGAGGAAACTCTTTTTATGGGGTTCGGGATCTAGGCGGATAAGGTAATTGTGGAGTTTGCGAATTGTGGGGTTTTCGCTGGCTGCCATCTCATGCAGGGGTGGGTACTTGATGACATATCCGCTGTTGCCCATCGTGTCTTTGACTTTTTCCATTGAGTGGCATGCCGTACACGCGAGTCCTGCTTGGGCGGCGGGGGTGTGCAGATTCTCCCGGATCGGTCGATCCATCACGCCGTTGAGCAGGATAGCGGGGTCGTGGCAGCCACCGCACCACTTGGACGGTTGGATCCCGTTGACATCCTGCATATACATAATTGATTTGCGATACCATTGATTGTTAAAGGAGGCGAAGTGATGCGCCGATTCGTTCCACTGTTTGTAGATATCCGGGTGGCATCCACTTTCGGCACAGGTCTGGGAGGTCAAAAAGAAATCGGTGGGGATCAGGTCGCCGGTATAGGTATCGACGGAGGCGGGGAAGAACGGTCCATCGGTGCCACCGCCTTCCTCATACATACTGGTCGGCGGAGAGAGTGGGTTTTTCACTAGATAGTCCGGGTTGGGCCGATAGTGTTGGACTAGCCTTGCCCCGACAGGGAACAGCAGGCTGATGAGGAGAACTATTCCGGCGATTTGCGCTGCTTTGCGTGAAACCTCGGTTTCCGCTCGTCGTGCCAAAATCAACAGATGTCCGACAAATAGGATCGTACCGAGTGTCACGGTGACGATATGGAGGATGAGCAGCCAGCGGTTGGGGGTTGTGGCACCGACAAGCATCAGGTACACGCCCGAAATCACCCCGATTCCCAGAGAACCCACTCCGCCTTTGCCGACAATTGACATGTCATCGAAACGCTTACACACATAGACGATAAACGGGACAATCAGCGCGACGCCGAGGACGATGTGGATCAGGACGTTCCCGATGTAAAATAGGGTCGGCTCGCCGAAACTGATTAGGTACGCACTGTTAATCAGCAGAACTAGGAAACCGAGAAGTAGGAGTTTTGTCCAGAGTCGCATGGCTGGGGCTTCCTCTTGACCGCAGTTTTGGATTTGACAAGTGTTTGGAAGGGTTGTATAATTCTATCAGGTTTTTCCGGCGGTTTCAACTGAAAGTTTTTGCGAAGAGGCAAGCTATGGATGCAAAACTTATACAATCCGATCCATCAATCATGACGGGTAAGCCCGTTGTCACAGGTACACGTATCACGGTTGAACTAATTCTGGAAAAACTCGCTGCAGGTGAAACTGCCGAGCAACTCCTTGAAGCACATCCTCGTTTGACTAAAGAAGGGATTCAAGCAGCACTTAGCTTTGCCACAGAAGCGTTGCGTGCCGATGTCATTTATCCAATTGCCGAGCAAGTGGTATGAACTTACCGCCTATGTCGAATAAAACAACAAGGAGTCAAGCCGTGGTATGCGATATTTGTGGAAAATCGGGGGCGCGTCAACGTTACATTTCACGGAGCTACGGGGAAGGAGAATCTCTGCTTGTCATTGAAGGTGTGCCCGTGATAAGCTGCCCTCATTGTGGTGAAAGCTATTTGACAGCGCATACACTGCATGAAATTGAGCGCATTAAACGTCAGCGAGAAGGGGTTGCGACTAAACGGCCCGTAGCGGTTGCTGCTTTTGCATAACCCGATGGGCTTGGTAAGAGAGAATTCAAACTTAAGTTTCGGTTTCTTGGTTAACGATGAATAAAAAAGAAAACCAGTTTCCACAATTTGGTCTATGTCTCAATAATGAAGGATATCCTGCTTCTCTTGAGATGGGGAAATTGTATCGTGTGATTCCTGATGATGACGCTGCGGCTCATGGTTACATTCGCGTTATAGATGAAAGTGGAGAAGACTATGCCTATACAGAAAGCCGCTTTCACCTGATGGAACTGCCCGACGCTGTTGAAAGGGCGTTGTTGCTTGCCTCACAGGCGTAGTTTCTGTTCAGCGGTTTTTCAATAACAAGTTTTGAACGAGCGGGGATGCTCCCACAAGCATCAGACTCGCTTGCTATGGTAGATTTTAGAATCACTTAGACACTTCCAATGTACAGTCAACCCCCTAAATCCCCCTTATCAGGGGGACTTTGAAAACTTCCTTGGGTCAGAGTTATTGGTAAATTCTAGTTCACCATAAATTACAAGGAGATAACCACTATGCACTTGACAGAGGCTCAAATTTCCTCGTTCCACGAGGACGGTTACTTACGGTTGGAAAATGTGCTAGATACGGAGGACCTGCAGCCGGTCATTGACGAGTATTCCGATCTTATTGACGGACGCGCACAGAAGTTGTACGCCGAGGGAAAGTTAAGTTCGCTGCATGAGGACGAACCGTTTACGCGGCGGCTGCTACTTCTGGCGAAGGAGGTTCCAGAAGTCGCTGGTAATTTGGATATTATGCAGGCACGTGGCGAGGCGACCTTCAACTTCCTGAAAAACCCGAAGATTCTGGACGTGGCGGAATCGCTCTGCGGTTCGGAGATTGTATGCAATCCCATCCAGCACATTCGAGCGGTTCTGCCGCACCGTGCGACCGGTGGGTCTCCGACCCACTTCCATCAGGACGTCGGCGTGTGTTGGCCCGATACAGATCAATACTTTATGCTGACCGTCTGGGTTCCTGTCGTAGACGCAACGCTGGAGAACGGTTGTCTTGCGGTGCTACCCGGCAGCCATAAGTATGGTCTCCGGCAACATGCGTATACGCCCGGATTGGACGTGCCTCCGGAAGCACGTCCAGCCATCAAGTCTAAGCCGCTACCTGTGCCCGCAGGCGGACTAATCCTATTCCACAACTACACGCTGCATCACGCGCTCGCCAACGAGTCGGACGAGGTTCGGTGGAGCTTTGACCTGCGCTATCATGATGCCTATCAACCGTCGGGACGCCCATTTTACCCGACGTTCCTGATGCGCAGCAAGTTCCGTCCAGATGCGTTGCAGACCGATTATGAGGCGTGGTGTCAACGGTGGGAGTTTGCGCTGATGGCAGGGAAGGACGCTGTGCGCTATCGCTGGAAACGTTAGGGGTATCCGTGATTCAAGGTCCGGTATTGCTGGGTGCTGATGTGTACCCAATCGTAGGAGTTTGTTTCTGTAGGGGTGAAGTTTCCTCGTCCAACGGGTTGGGAGACCCAACCCCTACGCATTCAATAGGTGTCTAGACAGCGTTTCTTACGCATGACGTATTATTCCTCATTTCCAAGTACACTCCGTTCAGGCACAAAGCCTAATTCTTCCTTGATTCGGTGGATCTCGTATACTGGATCTCTTTCATGTCCGGGACGTGCGTAGTGGGAGAGGTCTATCCGGTCGGCATCCGCGCCGTACCACGCACGAATAATTTCGGGGACAGTATCCTCAGCGCAGGCTTGTGTCCCCACCGCGTTCAGGATGCGAACCCCCGGTTTATGCGCGGCTTCGGCGGCAAGTGTCAAACAGCGCACGGTATCGCTGAGGTACATGTATGAAATCGATCCCATTGCCCACTGCCCTACCGGTCCTGCCTTTCTGGGCGTTAATTCACGGTCATCGGGCGCGATGCTCGCTAGGCGGATGTTAATGAAGTCGAGATCCTCATTTTGACGTGCCAGATAACGCGATACCTCCTCCATCATATACTTTGAGAAGCCGTATCCTACCCGATCAAAACATGGGTGTTCGTCGGGCATCGGCAGCTGCAACGGTCTGAACAGGGGAGACTGAAATCCGACCGCCGCGATTGAACTGGCGAGCACAAATTTCTTGCATCCACCATCCACGAAGTATCGCACGAGTTGGTATGATCCCATAACATTGACTCGGAGTTGTTCCTCCTCACTCCCTCCCCCTGTTACTGCTGCGAGATGAACCACAACATCAATTTTGTTTGGGTTTAGTTTTTGCAGGTCGTCTGGCGACGTAAAGTCCCCTTGAATCGTTGTCACACTCTCTACTTCTGTTTCTTGTCTAGATATACAGAAAACTTCGTGGTCTTTCGACATTGATTCAGCGAGTGCACGCCCGATAAATCCGCTGGTGCCGGTGATTAGTATTCCGCTCATTTTACACTCCTTCTTCTGAACTCATTTGCGTAGCATAATCCAAAGGGTTTTTCTCGACTTATCATGCATCAACTCAATACGACACACATGTCGCCCCGCCCCGATAAGATCGGGATTCAAAGCAACTGGGGCTTTAGGGTTGGTTTTACCATGTCTGCTATACACATATCGCCCCGCTGGGGCTGTGCGGTTCATTGGTTGATTGAATTGCCCCTACACATGTCCCTCCTCTGGAACGCAGGCATCAGGGGCATCAGCATTCTATAGACATATCGCTCCTCCCCGATAAATCGGGATTCAAAACTGGAGCGAAAGGTAGGGCACTTGATGGGCGGGGGAACCCCGCCCCTACAGCAAAATCGATGGATTTTCAATAATCTACAACTTGAGGTACAAAATCAATCTTTCGACCATCGTATGACCGCACCGACCACATCCTTGGCGTTATCTTTGTTGATAGCATCGTAAAAGGCTGGTGATTCCTCCGATTCGACGCGATGTGTAATCGTATGATGCCACGGCAGGACACCTGTTGCCATGTTCTTGAGCACAGCGCGTCGGCAGGGAGCGAAGCCATCGTCGCACGGATAGTACATCGTCAGCCGTTTACCGTGGGGCGGTGCAAATTGATAGGAGAGCGGTTCTGTGCCGTAATGCCCCTGATACACAAACTTGCCGTGCCGCTTACACAGCTCGATTGCCGGATCAACACACGCAGGCACGCCGGTGGATTCAAAAACAACGTCGGCACCTTCAGGCGCGACCTTTTGTAGCTCCTCTACCACGTTCTGAGTGGCACCGTTGATGAGGTAATCCGCGCCGAGTTTTCGGGCGATCTCCAGCCTATTCTGTGCGAGATCAACGGCAACGACGACGCAGCCTCGATGGCTACAAGCAGCCATAACTCCCAATCCGACCAATCCAGCACCGTAAACCGCGACGACATCCCCCATCCGAGGATTTGCTGTATCAACGCCATTCAAGCCGACCGCCGGCATCACAAACAGGCTCGCAGCGTCGTCGGGAACACCTTCGGGCAGCAGTTCCAAGCCGTGCGTTGTTTGCGGATTGACGAGTGCGGCAGAGCAATGAACACCGGCTGCGGCTGAAACCTCCTGTCCGTCGGACAGATGCATCCCTTCCCGATTATCGCGGTAATAGATCTTATCACCCACCTTGAACGCATCAACCTTCTCGCCGACATGCTCAACAATACCGACCCCTTGATAGCCGGTGCATATTGGATACTGTCCCCAAGTAGATATCTTGTTACGGATCAGGGCAAACTCCGTTCCAATACTAACCCCGCTGTACAATGCCCGTATCAGGATGTGTTCCGGTCCCGGATCTGACAGGGTTACATCAGCGTAGCTAAAGTTCTGATTTTCGTCACTGACAAGTGCTTTGGCGTGCATTTTTTAACACCTCATGTAACTATTCTGTCGAGATATGAATCTCGACCTACTTAGAAACGTGGCAGCTCGTGCGTCACGCGTCTTGTGTTATATTCAAGTTGATAGCGAAGGTACGCGGGACCCTCCGGGTATTTTTCCCCATCGGGATACGGATAGGTGGACATATCGTGAAATGGCAGCGGCGCAACCGTCTGCGAAGACAGGGTATTGATGTCACCATCCTTGTCCCATCCATCACTGTAGAGGATAAAATCCCGCTCCCACCCCTCCTCCAATGGCGGCAATCCAGCCACATCAAACTCGACGGTCATCTCGTCTCCGGCATTCAAGATAACATACATATCGTCAATCTCCTCTAACAAGGGCGTTACTTCTCCGTACCGTGTATAATGCCCCGTCAGATCGCGCCACTGCTTTTCTGTTTCAACTTCATTGTAATCGAACAGGTGCGGCGCGTGGGGGGTCGGGCGATACATCTTGGAAAAGCCGCGATAGTGGAGATCTGTGTGATTCGGAGATAGCTCTGTGATACGCATGGGCACGTCCTCCTCGCCAATCGTGAAAAATGCTGAATCCCAGTAAATCTGCATATTGGTCGCAATTTTTACCCCCCGATCTTCCGAAAGGAATTTGCCCGTCAGATCGATGCAGATAGTCTTGTTCTTTCCCGCAGGTATGCCAATGGGGTCGATGACCGTTTGCCACTTTCCCTCCCCATCACGCACTTGAAGGTAGGGGAAAGCCGGGTTAATTGACGGATTCTGTGAGAGAGCGACATTGATACTGGTATCTGTTGGGAAGATCCAGCCGGTGAGAAACAGGGTAAGTCCTAAATCATCAGGCACGTCCCCCAGATCGAGAACGATGAAGTGGGGATCAACGACACCTTGGAACGGTCCCGGTTCGTGTTCGATCGCATAGCGATAATCGACCGCTTTGAGTGCGTCGGAGACATCGTATCCGTGGTGGTCGAGTGCCGTGCGCGGGTGATAAATCTCTTTCGTCGTGTAGATTTTGAACTCTGGAAACGGCGGTGGGGTATATTTCTCATCAACGAAGATTTGTGTGTTGGTGGGGTGGTCTACGGCAAGCAGCTTGACCAGATCAAAATAGGCGGTCTCCCATAGCTCCTCCGTAATCTGAAGCGAGTAGGCACCCGCTTTCGGCTTCATGAGTTCACCGGGAATTTTGACGTAATCCGTGGTTTCAGCAGCGGCGAGAAATCCCCCCGGTGTAACCATTCCAAGCGGGCTACGCCACAGGAGGTCTGTTACGAACTGATAGCCACCACCGTCGTAGACGTAGAGGAATGGGCACGACCCTTTCAGCACCTGCTTTTCGAGGATGCGCTGGTTTGATTTGGGGGTAATGACATTTTGCGGAACGCCGTTTGTCCAGACAACCCGGAGCACCTCCGCCTGTTTCTCTTTCCCCAAACCGAAATGTGTTATCGGGTCGGTAACATATTGCATCTGGTAGAGCTCGCCAGCCTTGAGTTCCACTTTGGCACCGATGCCGTCAATATTGTTCTTGTTGTTGCCAGCGTTGACACCCTCTAACTTCACTTGCAGCCAACTGTTTTGGTCCCCGCCCTCGTTGCGTAGTGCAACCACTCCACCATCGGAGTCGGTCAGAAAAAGATCGAGGTCTCCATCGTTATCATAATCGCCAACGGTGCCGTCACCTCCACTCCGAATCGTGTTGGGCAAGATATTGGAGGCATCGGTGAAGCGTCCTGTTCCATCGTTCCGAAACAGGAAAACACCATGTCCATCCCCCTCTTTCGGTGTGCCGATAAGCCATAGATCCAAGAAACCGTCGTTGTCATAATCGAGGAAATGGACATCTGAACCGTGCACACCCTTTGGAATGTTGACGACAGCCTCAGAGCGCGCATCAGGGGCGTAGGTGCCATCGCCGCGGTTTCGATAGAGTTGATGAGGTGTTTCACCATCGGTTGCTAGAAACAGGTCAATATCGCCATCGTTATCGTAATCACCGACTGCGACCGCTGTGAAAGCGTGGTTTTGGGAAGCATCTATTGCGTCGGTCAACGCCTGCATCTTTCCCTGACGCAGGTTTGTGTAGAGCGTACAACCCTTCCCGTCATTTACGATTAGTAGATCAATATCGCCATCATCGTCGAAGTCACCGAGCCCTGCATCCCGTGCGCCGGGGCGTTCTGATGGGATGAAAGTCTGATCGCTGACATCGCTGAAGACGCCATCGGCGTTGTTGCGGTACATCTCCACCCGGTTCCCCGTTGTGAACAGATCCAGATCGCCGTCATGGTCATAATCGACAAACAGATTTACTCCTCTACCCTGTTGCTTTGAATCCTGATCGAATCGTGTGCCGCCGAAGTCCGTCATCTCGGTGAAGTTACCTGTCCCATCATTGCGAAGGAGGACAACTCCCGCGTCTCCGGACAGATAGAGATCTGGATCGCCATCCTTATCAATATCAGCAAAGGCAGCGGCATCTCCGCGGCGTCCGACTGTGGCGGCGGGGATAAATTTTCCACTGTTATTCCGAAAGAGATTAGGTTCAGCGTTTGAATCGGCGGGGCTGGTATACAGGTCGAGATCGCTGTCGCTATCGTAATCTGTCAGCAAAATTTTGGAACGTCTCCCGTTCAAGTCGCCAAGCCCAATCTCCTGAGTCACATTGACAAAGTTGGCTCGGATTGGCGGTGTCTGCTTTGCTTTTATCCGTGCTTTGAACCCGGGACCGAATTCCTCGATTGGATGTCCCAAGATATTCGTCACCAACTCTCCAATCCCTTGTTGATAACGCGGACTTCGCTTTTGAACGTTCTCAAAAATCTGAATATGTCGGGCTGCCCCTTTGGCGTCGTCTTGGTCTATCAGAAGCAGTCCCTGTTTCAGATACTTGAGGAATTCTTCATCGGCGTCCCACAGCAGAGCATTTAACTCCATGCAGACCCGCTTCGCTTCCTCAACCTGTTCTCGTCGCAAAAGCGCGTTCCCTAACTTGAGCAGTACCACCACATTCGCTGGGGTTCGCTCACGCAATTCCCGCAGATGGAAAATCGCCTCATCCGTCGCCTCTAAGTTATTCCGCTGACTCAGATAGTGGCGTGTCAGTTTATATCGCGTTTCGAGGTCATCCGGCGCAAGTTTCACTGCCTCCTGAATTGATGTAATCGCTTCCGCAGTTCTGCTCTGTGATTGATAGATCTCCGCCAAAATGAGATGTAACTGGCTGTCCATCGGTTCAACTTCAAGCCCACGTTTGACCCACGTTTCCGCTTCCTCGCCCTGTTTGAGGCGTAGGTGTGCCACGGCGAGGTTGCCGTAACCGATCGACTCATCAGGCGCTAAGTTGACCAACCCCTGAAACTGCTCAATGGCTTGGTGTGGTTGGGATTCTTCGAGATAGGCTAATCCAAGGCTCTGGTGACGTATCGCAGCCGAAACAATTTCGTCGACGGTCTGTTGGGAGTTGGCAATTGGGATGTAGACGAGGAGTAAAACGTGAAGCGTGAAACGGAAAACGGAAAGAACGGTGTGTTGTAGGTTGTGCCCTTTGCGTAGAGAGAGTCCCATAATCCCTTTTTCCAACGGTTTTCTTTGGTTACTATTTGCCCTCTAATTCAGTGCGGACGATACGGGTCCCGGCGACGAGATTTTGCAGCTTCAGGCAGCACAGCCAACGTGGGAGTTGGAAGAAACCACAGTCAGGCGAAATGCTCAATCGTTCGGGGGGACAGTGCTGCAAAATTTGGCGGATGCGGTCAGCGATTTCTTCGGGCGGTTCTTGCCAAAAACTTTTGATATCGACGACACCCGCTATAAAGTCGAACTGTCCCTCGAATCTGCTGTATATGTCGTGCTCAATCATTTCGCGGTTGGCAAACTCCATCGACAGGCAGTCGACGTTCATATCCAGCAATGCGGGGAACATCCAGTCGTAGCGACGTTTGCCGCGGGGGCGTGACCCCAAATTGCCGAAGCAGATGTGCAGATTCTTTCGCACCGAGACCCCATCAAGCGCACGATTGAGCAGCGCTACCCAATCTTCGAGTTTGCCGGGGATGATGCCGAAGCTCGGTTCGTCAAGTTGGATTTCGGTACACCCCTCCGCCTCAAGGGCTTTCAATTCTCGATTGATGACTTCAGCGAATTCCCATCCAAGTTCGACGCGATCTTTGTATGGATCACCTTCCCGGATTTGGATGTGCATGGTCAGTGTCAGCGGACCCGGACAGCACGCTTTAATCCGCTGCCCTTCGCCAGCGTTTGCCTTCAGGAACCGGAATTCATCTACAATACCCAAACCCGTGGGAACGCGCACCTGATCTTCGATATTATAACGTGGTACGCTATCGTAGGCATACAGTCCGGTTTGACGGAGGACCGGTCGTTCAACCAATCCCTCCATCCGTCCGTAGAAGTTTTGTACGAAATACCAGCGACGCATTTCACCGTCCGTGATAGTGTCAAGGCCGGCCTCCTTCTGGTCCAAAATTGCTAGCCTGACAGCGTCATCATAAACCTCTTTTATGTCGGTCGGTCCGTACTCGCCGCGTTTTTCTGCCTCCATCGCTGTCCAAAACCAACCCGGCATCGCATGGGAACCGATTACCGTCGTAGGAAGCAATTGTTCGTAGGGCATGAGTTCTCCTTTATGAATCGGATAAAATTTAAAGCGTTTAAGGTGCATAGTAAGTCTTAGAATTGCTGCTCCTAACTTTAGCACACTTTCATTTATTTTAGCAACACTTTAGCGCACTTTATCACAGGGGTCTATCAATTATCCCTTGACAATGTCGCTGAATTAAGATAAATTGTTCGCTGTTTACAAGAAAATTCATCCTTATAATTCAAAAGCCCATCATCATTTGCGGGAAAATTCTCGGAGGATTTGATGAAATTTGTTCGATACCAATCCAATGGAAATGTAAGTTACGGGACGCTTTCGGGCGACACCATTAACGAGATAGATGGCGATCCAATCACCGGATATAGTGAAACCGGGAATACGGTTGCATTGGGGGATGTAAAACTGCTTGCACCGGTCACGCCGGGAAAAGTGCTGGCGGTTGGGCTGAACTATAGAAGCCATCTCGACGGTGCGCCGGAGCCAGCGAATCCGGAGATTTTCATCAAGACGCCTACTTGCCTAAACGATCCGGAGGGAAGCATTGTGCTACCGGATGGTGATGATAACGTTCACGCAGAGGGTGAATTGGTGGTCGTGATCAAGAACCGCACGAAAGGGGCGACTCCCGAAGAAGCCGCCACGAACATCTTGGGTGTTACCTGCGGTAACGACGTAAGCGCGCGAACATGGCAAAGCAACGACATGCAGTGGTGGCGTGCAAAAGCCTCCGATACATTTGGTCCCGTAGGTCCCGTCATTGTGACGGGTCTCAACTACAACGCGCTCCAATTGGAGACACGAATTAACGGTGAGGTTGTTCAGTCGCAGACCACCGCCGATCTGATTTTCCCCGTAGAGGCGGTTGTTAGCTTCGTGTCGCAGGCGATGACGCTTGAACCGGGAGATGTTATCTTCACTGGAACCCCCGGAACAACTTCTGCCTTAAGAGCCGGGGATGTGGTCGAGATAGAGCTTGAAGGGATTGGTGTCCTGAAAAACAGCGTCGTTGATGCGTAAGCTATTCCTCTGAATTGAAAAGCGCGAGGGGCAATTGAGGAAGAAACGAGTCAATCCGCATATTCCCGTAATTTGGGCGGACCTATCAACTCAACTTCAGGGATTGAGCGGTGCCAATTATGAACAACCTGGATCAGGCAAATCCCTATTTTACTTTTCATGACGGTTTTGTCCCGGTGAAGATACTCGCCGGCAACCATATTTTTGAACGGCTTGCGCCGCAGCGGACGAGTCTCATCTTTGGGGTAACGGAACTGCCGTGGGCTGTTGCCGCTTATAGGATTGATGGTCTGATTGTACAGCTAGAACCCAATCTTGACGAGGTGGACGCAATCGCTATTGAAGATTCAGGGAAAGCCCGACTTGTCCGTGATAATACGGTTGTCTACGAGTTAGATTGCATCATTCCGCCGGACATTACCGGCTTACACTCCAATTTCTTCTACCGTTGCTCTGAATGCAACGGGCACATTTACGAATGCACACATCTCCGAATCGGTGAACGAGATGAACGTGAAGCGTCTCTCCCGCTGTCTGTTGCCTCGGAAGTTACAACCTGTCCTATCTGTGACGGCAAGATCCAGCACCTCGCAGAGGGGATAAGTTTTTGCCTCGACTGCGATTGGGAGCACGGCTTGGAACCAATCAGCCGATAAAATGGCTGACAATCAGTTTTTGAAACAACGGAGGACACCACCGGTTATGAAAATCACCCGTATCAAACTCTATATCGTCAACGTGCCTGAACGAAAATGGTGGTGGTCTGATGACTTTTATGGTCAACCAGCACACCAACGCTCTGAACATGGGATCGCGGAAGTCGAAACCAGTGAAGGTCTAACAGGGCTCACCCAAGTAGGGCGTGATACGCCGATGGAAACTATGGAGGCAACGCTAAACGGCTGGCTGGGGCAGGATGTGCTAGAGATTAATTTCGCTGTCCCGACAATGCCGATGGTGGGTGCTTTTGAACAGGCGATACTCGATCTGCGCGGTCAGGCACTCGGTGTTCCGATCTGGAGTTTGCTTGGCGGTAGGCTCCGTGATCGGGTTTTTGTGACCCAATGTACTGGTTACAAGACGCCGCAGCATACAGCAGAGGATGCACAGTGGGGTTGGGAGCACGGCTTTCGTGCCTACAAGATGAAGTGCATCACTAGCAGAGAAACAACGCCAGAGGAGCGCATCCGCTATGTCGCTGACCGCATCGAAGCCATCCACAAAGTCCTACCGGATATGGCGGTGCGTCCCGATATTCGCTGGCGGCTTGAGGAGGTGTGGGTGGCTCAAGAACTTGCCCGCCGTTTGCAGGGGCACCGGGTGGAGAGCCTAGAGAGTCCGATAACTAAACGCGCGGCGGGTGGCACCTTTTCTGAGTGGCGTCGTCTGCGGCAGACAATCCACCTACCTGTGGGAGACCACGTCTCTAACAGCGAAGACCTCATCCAGCGGTTTCAGGCAGAAGCACTTGATTACGCGATTGTAGGTGGCCAGACTGCCTTTGAAGCGATTAGTCATTCACGCCTTGCCCATGAATTGGGTATGGGTGGTTGGTCACAAACGGTGGCGTACGGACCGGGGGCGGCTATGGGATTGCATGTGGCTGCCTGCATGCCCCATCTGACTCAACCTTACGATATGGTTGGTCCCATGGCTTGGGAGAACACCCTCGTCAATGAGGACTTCCCGTTTGAAGATGGTTGTTTTCTGGTGCCGGATCGCCCCGGGTTGGGGTATACTCTGAATCACGATGCGGTGAAAAAATATCTGGTTATGGAGCGGGATTTTGATTAATCTAACGTAAGTCAGAAACCGACGCAATAGTCGGGAATTGGAATTCCCTCTCCGTTCCGAGAGTTTTCAACCTACACGAAACGTACGGTGGGGGGCGCATCCTTCAAAGCGCGACTCTGATTCTCACCGCTACCTGAAAACAGCATCAGCTCAAGCAGAAGAATACGAAAGTATATTGATGAAATCCGATGAAAAAACCGAAAACGGGAACCCCCCGTATTTGCGGCAGCCCGCCTTCTCGCCGGACGCGAACAAAATTGCTTTCTGCTACGCGGGGGATGTCTGGATTGTCCCCGCAGGCGGTGGAGAGGCAAGCCGCATAACATCTCACGCAAGCAATGATTCAGATCCAATCTTCTCTCCCGACGGAACACAATTAGCGTTTGCGTCTCAGCGTACAGGCGGTGGAAATATTTACACTATTCCCCTCCAATCGAACCAGCCACCGAAACGCTTGACTTATCACAACGAATCTGTCCCACCTGCTTGCTGGTCCCCAGATGGGCAGTGGCTTTACTTTACCTCCGATTATGATGGACTTCAAAGTGCAAGTTATAAGATTCATGTCAATGGAGGTACACCAATCCAAGTTGCCGGTGATCCGCGAGAAACGCACTACAATCTAGCAATCTCGCCCGATGGGAAGACGTTGGCTTTTAACAATAACGGATCTCCATGGTGGCGGCATGGACAGCATCCCTCCGGGCATTCCGACATCTGGATAGTCAGTGAGGCGGTTGGGGCGGACGACCACCGTCGATTGACACAATATCTCGGCAAAAACCTAAGACCGATGTGGAATACTGGCGGCACTGGGCTTTACTACCTGAGCGACCGCGACGGTGAGGAAAATATCTGGTATATGACGCTGGAAGGCGATGCGGAAATCGAACAGTTTACTCACTTTGCTGATGGGCGGGTGTTGCGTCCTTCCATTTCTGCGGATGGTAGGTGGATCGTTTTTGAACGCGATTTTCAGATTTGGAGGTTGAACCTTGAAAGCCGCGCCTCTGAGCCGGTGGAGATTATCCTTCAGACCGATGAAAAATCGAACCCAATCCAGCATCATAGCTACATCTCCGGGATCAACGAATTTGAGCTCGCCCCTGATGGTAAAAAGGTCGCCTTCATTGTTCATGGCGAAGTCTTCGCGGATTTGGCAGACAAAGGGGATAAGGTCAAAAAGGGAGGAGATTCGTTCAAGGTTACGGACACCCCTTTCCGCGAGAGCCAATTGCAGTGGCATCCCGAAAGCGACCGCGTGGTTTACATCTCGGATCGGACAGGGCACAACGAGATTTTTCAATATCACTTTAAAGAGCGAGTAGAAACCCAACTGACGGATTCGCCGGGGCAGAAATACGCACCAAAGTTCTCACCCGACGGGAAGTGGCTTGCTTATATTCAAGCCCCTTTGAATCCCGACACAACGAGGGGCGATGGCGAAATTTGGTTGATGGATGCAGATACGAAGGAGAAGCGATCTTTCATCACCAATCAGGCTTTTATAGGTATACCTCAGCCAACAGAGTTTGAGTGGGCGCCGGATAGTCAGTGGATAGCTTTTATCGCAACAGATACCAACTTCTTCAGCAACCTCTATGTCCAGCATATCGAAGCGGATATTCCCAAGCAACTGACCTTCTTGAGCAATATTAGCACAGATGACATCCTCTGGTCTCCCGACGGAAAATTTATCATCTTTAACACAGGACAGTACCGCACTGAGTCGCAAATTGCGCGAGTAGATCTAAAGTCGATTCGACCCGTTTTCAAGGAAGATGATTTTGATCGGCTATTTCAGGTCGAAGACTCTCGGAACGGAGAGGAAAAGCAGAACACCCCGCAGCCGCCTGAAGTGGAGTCCGGCGAGACGGAGGAAGCCGACTCAGCGACTGAAAACTCGGACGAATCAGAAAACGAAGGGGACGCTGAGGACAAAAAGGCAAAGGATAAGAAGCCCGAAAAGAAAATTGAGCCGGTTGAGATTGAGTTTGACGGAATTAAACACCGCCTCCGTTTCCTCACTGACTTCAAGTTGAATGCTGTGGCAGAAAGTATTCGTCCCAACAGCAAAACCCTCATCTTCCGTGCCGCCATGACAGGGCAGCCGAACCTGTGGAGTCTGTCACTTGAGGAGGATAAGCCCGGTGAACTTCCCAAGCAATTGACAGGTACTGCCAACGGAAAAGGTAACGTGCATTTCATACCGAACGGCAAAAAGTTTTACTACACCGATGGAGGACGCATCCATTCGGTGGGGATGGGCGAAGATGGCGCGAAGGAGGGGGATGCAAGGGCATTGGATACGAGAGCAGAGATCCAAGTCAACTTTCATCTCGAAAAGATGCAAGCCTTCGACGAAGCGTGGGGATTGATTCGGGATGGATTTTACGATCCACAGTTCCACGGCTGTGATTGGGAACAGATACGCCAGACGTTTCGTCCGATGGCGGAAAGCGTGCAAACGCAGGCGGACTTCCGTGAACTTTTGAATCTCATGGTTGGGGAATTGAACGCCTCCCATCTCGGTGCCGGGGGTCGGACTGACAAGGCACCGGATAGCTTTCTCGGTGCGGATTTCGATCGAGAAACGTTGGAAAGGGATGGACGCTTCAAGATTTCCGAAATCATCCCCGAATCTCCACTAACGCTTCCAGAAGAACCCGCACAGATTGGAGAATATCTGGTTGCGATTGATGGGATCCTCCTCAACCGAGGGGTTAACCTATCTGAACAACTCCAACGAAAACAGGGGAAACGGGTGACTGTGAAGCTCAACGATACGCCTCAGCTTGAGGGTGCCCGTGAGCTCACCGTCCAGCCTATTGACGACGGTCAGCATCGAAACCTGCGCTACAAGGAATGGGTGCGTTGGAATGAGGCATACGTCCACGAAAAAAGCAACCGACGGCTTGGATATGTTCACATCCGCGAGATGTCCTTCGAAGCCTATCTCCAGTTCATCGCCGACCTTGATACTGAAACGCACGGCAGAGAAGGGGTTGTGATCGATGTCCGATTTAACCCCGGTGGACATATCGCACCTTTTATCCTTGATGTTTTGCATCGCAGAGCCTATACTCAATCGAATTATCGCGGTTTAATCAGTACGACAGACACCAACCTCGCAGGCAATCGCATCTTGGAGCAGCCTGTTATCCTGATCACCAATGAACATTCTGGGAGCAATGCGGAGATGTTCAGCGAGGGGTTCCGAAAATTGGGACTTGGTAAAGTGGTCGGTATGCCCACAGCCGGTGCGGTCATCTGGACTTGGGGTTGGAGTTTACTTGATGGTACAATCTTCCGTTTACCCCGGTTAAGGGTCACAACCTTGGAAGGTGAGAATACAGAAGGCACCGCCCGTCCGGTTGACGTTCAAGTCGACCGCCCGCTTGGTGAAGCGGCACAGAGGATAGACAGCCAACTTGACGTTGCTGTTGAACAATTGTTGGCGCAGATTGACGGAGAGAATGGGGATACGTAGGCGCAAGTGCCGGTACGCTTGGTTCGTTCGCGACTGACAGTAAGGAACGCAGATCTGCGTTCCCGTCCCCTTTCCTATCCAAGCGTCTGCCAAAAGAGCCGAATTGCAAACGCGAGAACGGTGACAACAAGGACGACTCGAATCCACTTGTCCCCTTTGGCAACGGCCCAACGACTGCCAACCCAAGCACCTGTGGCATTTCCGACAGCAAGTGTTAATCCGAGATACCAATTGACATTTCCGTTCCAAACAAAGACGATAAGTGCGATGATGGTGTAAAAGAATATCACAAACACCTTGATTGCATTGGTGCGGACCAGATCGAAGCCATTCGTCAGTGTCAGTGCTGCGATGATGATGAACCCCACTCCTGCCTGAATAAAGCCTCCGTAAAGACCTACGAAAAAGAAGACAAACATCCCGACGATTTTGCGGAGTAGGCTGAGATTTTCAGTTTCACTTTGCCACTTTTTAGTTGGATTAAAGAGGGTCAAAAGTAGCACTGCTAGCATGATGCCGGCGAGAACGCGCTTGAAGATAACTTCATCCATCTCAACAGCAAACTGCGCGCCGAACCAAGCTCCGACAAGCGCGGGCAGGGTAAGGAGTGCGCCATAGCCAAAATCAGAAACGCCTTTGCTGCGGAATCCCATAATTCCGCTGGCGTTCTGTACGAAAACCGCGATTCTGTTGGTACCATTTGCTGTTGCTGAGGGTAAGCCGAGAAAAATCAGAACGGGGAGGGTGAGCAGCGAACCGCCGCCGGCAACGGTGTTGAGGAAACCAGCGAAGACGCCGGTAACGAGAATTAACGGGATTTCCCAAAGATTTTCCATGTATTGTTTTTGCAACTCCTCGTTGGTTGGATTGAAAGACTACAACCACGATTATATCAGTTTTCATATAGTTGATCCAGCGAAAAACTGAGGACTTTTGGCAGAAATTGCATAGGTTGACTTATTCGGGGAAAGTGTGCTAAATTAAGGATGTCTATTCTGGATTCACGCTATTTAGGATGAGTGGATGTAAATTCCGTTTATGGTAGATTTCAGAATTAATTAGACACCGTGGACGAGCGAGGTCAGTAACCTTGTACGCAGAGTTACGGCACACGGAGTGTGCCTACTACTTTTAATGTCCATTTATTTTTAGAATTCACCATAGAAGCAAGGAACAACGATCGTTGTTCCCTACAGCCTCCCATCTTATCGGGGCGAATCCCTTGCTAATTCGTTGTTTTCAGAACAGGAGGAGAGAAATATGTTAGCCGTTAAAGAGCTGGGTCATGTAGGAATTTACTGCACCGACCTGCAACGCTCAAAAGATTTTTACACCCGTATCTTAGGGCTCACCGTTACCGATGAAGATCCTGATGGTAATATCACCTTCCTCAGTGCACAGCCAGAGGAGGAACATCATGAAGTTGCCCTCTGCCCGGGCAGGGACGTACCAGCGGGGGCGAAGGTTATTCAACAGGTGTCCTTCATCGTGGAAGATCTGTCAACCCTGAAGCAGTTTTATCATCGACTGAAGGGGGAAGGCGTGCGCTTCCGCAGTATCGTCAGTCACGGCATCGCCCTTGCTATTTACTGCTACGATCCCGATGACAACGTTGTTGAGATCTATGCGAAAACACCGTACAAGATAGCGCAACCGCTCTCTGAGCCGGTCGATCTGGAACTGTCAGATGAGGAGTTGCTCGCCATTGCTGAAGGGGGCAAGCAATCGTAGTTTCGCTACGTAAAGGAGAGTGTCATGAGTTTGGAATATTCATCGACAATTGCGGGTATTGTACAGAAACTAGAAACCCGCGACCCACTACCGCCTCTCGCCCCAAGGGAAGAGTGGGACAGCGAGCTCACCCATCAAATTCAAGATCTTTCATTAGAGACGCTCTTTGATGGGCAATCCGTTAAGGATTCAACGATGGGGGATGCTTTGCAGAGCGGTTTGCTGCTCTGGAACGACGCGCTTGATGCGTCACACACAATCTCGCAGGACATCGAAAGTAGAACGGGCAGCTATTGGCACGGCATTATGCACCGCCGCGAGCCAGACTATAGCAATGCGAAGTACTGGTTTGGGCGCGTTGGGGTTCATCCCACCTTTCCCTCACTCCGCGAACGAGCGTTAGCGCTGCTGCAATCAGGTTCAACTGAATCAGACTCGCTCGCAGATTATGCCGAGGCAATTGAGAAAACAGAGGACTGGGATGCCTTTCGGTTCGTCGACTGGTGTCAGGCTGCAGATAGGGATAGGTCAACGCCGGAGGCGGTGAAAGTGTTCTTACAAACTATACAGGTTGAAGAGATTAAACTATTGCTGAATTATTCTTATCAGCAGGCACTCGCTCAATAAGAGTGACGCAGTTACGTTATGCTATCGGAGTGGGACAGGTCCCATACCCCATCAAATCGAACAGGAGGTATTACTATGCGTTCTCACAATGACTTTCACCGCTATCTGTTACTTGTCGTGATTGGCTGTATAATCACAACGCTTTGCACCTTTTCCGTCGATGCGGCTTCAATAAAGGCTAGCTATAAGTATCAAGAGATCAAGCGACTCCATAAAATGATTCTCCAAAACAGCGAACCGGCAGGGCTCAATATGCTGATTCAGAAATCACGTGCGTTTATCGCGGATCACCCGGAATACAAACGGATTGATCAGGTCTACTACATCTTCGGCAATGCACTGACCCAGGCGGGTGATGCCGAGGAGGCGGTTAAGGCTTATCAACAGCTTGTAGAAGACTATCCCAAAGCCACTTATTTCGCGCCTGCTCTGCTGGAGATGGGGTTAGCCTATGACCAACTCGGTCAACACGACAAAGCGGATGCAGCGTATCGTCAATTAATTGAACACCCAAAGTACGGCTCGCGTGCGTCTGCGAAGACTGCGAAGCGGTTGCTGGCACTAGAAAAGGGGAACCGCACCGGCGAGGTTCCCGCCAGAGCCCCACGCATAGGTCGACCAGATGCGCTCGTTGGGAAAAAGGCAATCGGTTTCAATATGAAAGATCTCGACGACAACGACCTGTCGTTGGAGCAATATCGCGGCAAGGTGGTACTACTTGACTTCTGGGCGGTTTGGTGCGGACCGTGCATCGCAGAAATGCCTAACGTGAAGCAGGTTTACGATAAATATAAGGATGAAAACTTCCAAATTATCGGCATTAGCCTCGATGAGAGTCGGGATACACTGGTGGGTTACCTAGAGAAGGAAGAAATTACGTGGCCCCAGTTTTTCGATGGAAATGGTTGGCGGAATCAGGTGGCGCAGATGTACGGTATCAATGCCATTCCGCACACGTACCTCATTGATGGAGAAGGCGTGGTTCGTAAGGCGAATGTGCGAGGGAGAGCCCTTGAACCGGCGGTTGCTGAACTGGTTCGAGAAAACAATGCGAAATTGAAGGGCAGCGAGCCTGCTGGGAAATAGCGTTGAAGAGATCTGTAGATGCTGAGTGAATCAATATCCTCAAAAATTTCTGCAAATCAGAAGCACTTACCTATGTTTAAGACGCGCAATGAATTGCGCTACTACAAACGCCCGTTCGTATTAGCGCAATTTATCGTCCGTAGGAGATATAATACCTACACCCATTAATAATCCATTTAACACAACTGAAGTTGGCTCACCCATTCCATGTACCCGCGTATCATTTTTGCAACGAGAGCGTTCATACTTTGAACATCTTCTTTGTGAATGCAGTCCTCCCTTTTGAAATCGCAACCCAAGTCAAAAGTAGATGTAAAGTCGCCCGGAGAACGGGTTTGCAGACACACTCGGTTTTTTGCCCAATACGCTTTGCATGATTCAAGATAATTGTGGTATCTAAATTGCACATGGTTGATGCGCCAATTGAATTTCGTTCGGCAACGGTTCATGTCAGATCTTATTCAGTCCTGTCGAAATTTTCAGCAGAATCTATAATGGGGAAAACCTATAATGAAAGCAATGCAATTTTCCTTGCTCACACTTATCTTGGGGACGCTCCTGCTTTTACCAAACACCTTTGCCCAAGATTACACGCGATGGGGTTTACCCGAAGGTGCCAAAGTCCGCCTTGGTAAAGGACGGATATCTGGTAATATTGCGTATTCCCCCGATGGTGCTCTGCTCGCTGTTGCTAGTGGTATCGGTATTTGGCTCTATGATACAGGGACCTATCAAGAGGTTGCCCTGCTCACTGGGCATACGAATCGGGTCTATAGTGTTGCGTTTAGCCCGGATGGGAACACACTCGCAAGTGGTGGAGGGAGGCAGGCCATGACATCACTACGGCTGTGGGATGTTACTACAGGACAGTCCATAGCCACACTCACAGGGCATGAGTGGGTGATCTATAGCGTTGCGTTTAGCCCGGATGGGAACACACTCGCAAGTGGGAGTGGGGACGATACCATCCGCCTATGGGATGTCGTCACAGGCGAACACAAGCAGACACTCACCGGGCATACGGATTCGGTCAGGAGCGTTGCGTTCAGCCCGGATGGAAACACGCTGGCAAGTGGGAGTTCGGACGATACTATCCGTCTGTGGGATGTCGTCACAGGCGAACACAAGCAGACACTCACCGGGCATACGGGTTCGGTCAGGAGCGTTGCGTTCAGCCCGGATGGAAACACGCTGGCAAGTGGGTGTACGGACACGACCATCCGCTTGTGGGATGCTGTGACCGGAGCACACAAGCAGCTCCTCACCGGACATACATCTGCTGTCTATAGTGTTACGTTCAGTCCGGATGGACGAACGCTTGCCAGCGGTGGAGGTTGGCCGGCTGGAACTGTCCATCTGTGGGACAGCGTGACGGGTGAACACAAGCAGGCACTCGCCGAGCATGCGGCTGAGTTCTATGGGCATGGGGCTAGGGTCTATAGCGTCGCGTTTAGTCCGGATGAAGGTACGCTCGCAAGTGTGGGTGCGGCTGGAACTATCCGCTTGTGGGATACCACGACGGGTAAACACAAGGGGGCACTCACCGGACATACATCTGCTGTCTATAGCGTTACGTTCAGCCCGGATGGGCGGACGCTTGCCAGTGGGAACGTGGACAGTACGGTACGGCTGTGGGATACCGTGACGGGTGAACACAAACAGATACTTGCTGGGCATTGGTCTCACACGGGTAAACACATACAGATACTTAATGGGCATTCGTCTGAGATCTATAGCGTCGTGTTTAGTCCAGATGGGAACACACTTGCTAGCGGGGGTGTAGACGGCGAGGTGATTCTGTGGGATGTCGTCACGGGTGAATACAAGCAGATACTTAGCAAGCATAGGTCTCCGATCCATAGCGTAGCGTTTAGCCCGGATGGACGGACGCTTGCCAGTGGTGGGGGGCGGATAGGCGGCCCCATCCATCTGTGGGATGCCGTGACAGGTGAACACAAACAACTCCTTACCGGGCATACAGATCAGGTTGCTAGCGTCGCCTTCAGTCCGGATGGAGGGACCCTCGCCAGTGGCAGTTATGACAATACCATCCGTCTGTGGGATGCCGTAACGGGAGCACACCAATGGACGCTCACCGGGCATACGAGTCGGGTCTACAGTGTAACGTTCAGTCCGGATGAAAACACACTCGCCAGTGGGAGTAGTGACGATACCATTCGGCTGTGGGATGTTGTGACAGGCACACATAAGCAGACACTTACCGGGCATACGAATTTGATCAGGAGCATCGCATTCAGCCCGGATGGGAACACGCTCGCCAGTGGAAGTGCAGACGGAACTATCCGGCTATGGGATACCGTGACGGGGGCAAATCAACGGACCTTTACTGGATATACAAGGCTGGTCAGGAGCATAGCGTTTAGCCCGGATGGCACCACACTGGCAAGTGGGAATGAGGATGGCACGGTGCTTCTGTGGGAACTTAGCCCTGCAACGGAACTACTGCTGCTCGGGGATGTCAATCGCGATGGTGTGGTGAACGCCCAGGATTTAGTAATCGTTGCTGCGCGGTTTGGGCAGAGGGAGCAAAATGATGCCGATGTCAACGGGGATGGTATTGTCAATATTTTCGATCTCGTCACGGTTGCTAGTATGCTAGGCAATGCAGCAGCTGCGCCCTCTGTGCAGCCACAAGCACTTGCGAAACTCACCGCCGCCGATGTCGAGGGGTGGCTTACCCAAGCGCAGGGGTTAGCCCTCACGGATGCAACTTTGCACAGGGGGATTATCTTTCTTGAACATCTGCTTGCAGCGTTGACCCCGAAAGAGATGGCACTGTTACCCAACTACCCAAATCCGTTCAACCCAGAAACATGGATACCCTATCACCTCGCCCACGCTGCCGATGTTCAAGTTACCATTTATGATACCAAAGGTGCAATAGTGCGTCAATTAGATCTGGGGCATCAACCTGCGGGGTATTACACGGATCGGACAAAGGCAGCCTATTGGGACGGGTACAATGGGAGTGGTGAATCGGTGGCAAGTGGGATCTATTTTTACCAACTCCAGGCGGAGGATCATTCCGCGTTGCGGCGGATGGTGATTGTCAAGTAAGCGCGCAAATCGGCAGGAGAAATAGGGTCAAAGAGAACTGTAGATGCTGAGCGAGTCAATACCCTCAACAACTTATGCAAATTAGGAGCAGTTACCCATGAAAACAATGCTTTTTTCCATATTTACACTTATCTTTGGAATGCTCCTGTTTTTATCAAACACCTTTGCCCAAGATTACACGCAGTGGAATTTACCTGAAGGTGCCAAAGTGCGCCTCGGCAAAGGTAGGATAAATAAAATACGGTATTCGCCGGATGGGACTCGGCTCGCGGTTGCTAGTACCATCGGTATTTGGCTCTATGATACGGAGACTTATCAAGAGGTTGCCCTACTTACGGGGCATACATCTTGGGTCAATAGTATCGCATTCAGCCCGGATGGCAGGACACTGGCAAGTGGGAGTTGGGACAACACGGTGCGGCTGTGGGATGTGTTGACCGGCGCGCACCAGAAGACCCTTACAGGGCATACGTCTGGGGTCTGGAGCGTCGCATTCAGCCCGGATGGAACCACGCTTGCAAGTGGGAGTGCGGATGACACCATCCAGTTGTGGGATGTGTTGACTGGGGCGCACCAGAAGACCCTCACGGGGCATACATCTTGGGTCTATAGCATAGCGTTCAGTCCAGATGGTAGGACATTGGCAAGTGGAGGAGATTGGGGCGACGACACGGTACGGTTGTGGGATACGACTACGGGGGGGCTAAAAGCCACTCTTGAAGGGCACCCGGGCGGGATTTATAGTGTGGCATTTAGTCCGGATGGCAGGACACTAGCAAGTGGGAGTTATAGGGAGATCCGTCTATGGGATGCTATGACGGGTGCACACCAGCGGACGCTCACCGGGCATAGGTGGAATGTCTATAGCGTTGTGTTCAGTGCGGATGGAAGAACACTGGCAAGTGGGAGTGAGGACGCAACCATCCGGCTGTGGGATGTCGTAACGGGGACACACGAGGGGACACTCACAGGGCATACGGATTTTATCACTAGCGTCGTGTTCAGCCCGGATGGAGGTAGACTGGCAAGCGGGAGTGCAGACTCGACCATTCGCCTATGGGATGCCGTGACGCGGACACATCAGCGGACAGTCGCCGGGCATGGGTGGGATATTAATAGTGTAGCGTTCAGTCCGGATGGGGGAATCTTGGCAGATGGGGGTGAGAAAACCATCCATCTGTGGGATGTCGTGACGCGGACACATAAGGGGACGCTCACCGGACATACGGATTTTATCACTAGCGTGGCGTTCAGTCCGGATGGGGGAACGCTGGCAAGTGGAGGTAAGGAAGCAACTATTCGTCTGTGGGATATCGTGACGGGGACACACAAGAGAACACTCGGATATACGGCTGGAATCAGTAGCGTTGCCTATAGCCCGGATGGAATCACACTGGCAAGTGGACATTGGGACAATACGGTTCGCTTGTGGGATGCCATCACCGGTGAGCACAAACAGACATTCACCGGGCTTACGGATGATGTCTTGAGCGTAGGATTTAGTCCAGATGGGAGTATGCTGGCGGGTGGGAGTTATGACAGGACCATCTGTTTGTGGGATGTCGTGACAGGGGCACACCAGCACACCCTTACCGGGCATATGGGTCGGGTCACTAGTGTTGCCTTTAGCCCGGATAGCAGGACGCTAGCAAGTGGGAGTACGGACCGCGCCATCCGTCTATGGGATACCGTGACAGGAGAACACCAGCGGACGCTCACCGGACATACGTCTAACATCTATAGTGTCGCGTTCAGTCCGGATGGCACTACCTTGGCAAGTGGGGGTAATGACTTCACCATTCGTCTATGGGATGCCGTGACGGGGGCACACCAGCGGACACTCACCGGACATACGTCTAGCGTCGCTAGCGTAGCGTTCAGCCCGGATGAGGGAACACTGGCAAGTGGGTGTTCGGGCGGCACGGTGCTCCTGTGGGAACTTAGCCCCGCAGCGGCACCACAACTGCTCGGGGATGTCAACCGTGATGGCGTGGTGGACATCTCGGATTTGGCGATTGTTGGCTCAAACTTCGGAGGGATAGGACAGAATGATGCCGATGTCAACGGGGATGGCGTTGTCAATATTTTCGATCTCGTCACGGTTGCTAGCGTGCTCGGCAATGCGGCAGCTGCGCCTTCGGTACATCCACAGGTGCTGGTGAGGTTCACCGCAGCCGAAGTCGAAAACTGGATCAACCAAGCACAGGGACTGGATCTCACGGATGTAATTTTGCAAAGAGGAGTTCTCTTTCTTGAACATTTGCTCGCCGCGTTGACCCCGAAAAAGAATGCTCTGTTGCCCAACTACCCGAATCCGTTTAACCCAGAGACATGGATACCGTATCACCTCGCTCGTGCTGCTGATGTTCAAATTACTATTTATGACACAAAAGGCGCAGTGGTACGTCAATTGGATCTGGGGTATCAGTCTGCGGGGTATTACACGGATCGGTCAAAGGCAGCGTATTGGGATGGTCACAACGAAAGTGGTGAGTTGGTAGCAAGCGGGGTTTACTTCTATCAATTCCGAGCGGGGTATTATACCGCCACGAGACGGATGGCGATCCTCAAGTAGCACCATCCTAGCTCGACTTGGATTGCCAAATCCAAGCCCTTTAGCCAGAGAAACCGAGTTTTTGAGAAAAACTCGGTTTCTGATCCATAGCGAGCAGAACTATCAAAGGTTATCTGAATGGCAAACAAATTCTAAAAAAGGAGCACTTTAACATGAAAACAACTGTGGTCTTGCTTATTCTTTTCGTCCTATTTCATGTAAACACTTTCGCCCAAGATTCCCCGCAATGGAATTTACCCGAAGGTGTTAAAGCGCGCTTTGGTAAAGGTAAGATATTTGAACTTCAATATTCGCCGGACGGTGCTCTGCTCGCCGTTGCTAGTGGTGTCGGTATTTGGCTCTATGATATAGCGACCCTTCAAGAGGTTGCCCTACTCACTGGGCATACGGGTTCGGTCTATAGTGTAGCGTTCAGCCCGGATGGGAAAACCCTTACCAGTGGCAGTTCAGACAGCACAGTGCGGTTGTGGGATGGTGTGACGGGTGAACACAAGCAAACGCTCACCGGGCATACGGGTTCAGTTAATAGTGTTGCCTTTAGCCCGGATGGGAAAACCCTTGCCAGTGGAAGTGCGGACGGGACGGTGCGAATGTGGGCTGGTATGACGGGTAGATACAAGCAAACGCTCACGGGACATATCTCTGGGGTCAGTAGCGTTGCGTTCAGTCCAGAAGGCACCACGCTCGCGAGCGGAAGTTCGGATAGTACAGTGCGGTTGTGGGATGGCGTGACGGGTGAACATAAGCACATACTCACAGAGCATACGCGGAGAGTTACTAGTGTCGCGTTCAGCCTAGATGGGAAGACCCTCGTCAGTGGGGGTTATGACACGGTACGGATGTGGGATAGCGTGACGGGCGAACACAAGCGCGTACTCATAAGACATACGTGGGGGGGTACTAGCGTCGCGTTCAGTCCGGATGGAGATCTGCTCGTCATTGGAGGTTCGGACGGCATGGTGCAACTACGGGTTGCTGCCACGGGTGTACACGATCAGACACTCACAGGACATACGTCTGGGGTCAATAGCGTTGCCTTTAGTCCGGATGCAAGTATCCTCGCTAGTGGGAGTGAGGACAGCACGGTGTGGCTGTGGGATGCTGTCACAGGGCATCCCATAGCCACGCTGATTGGACATACAGAGGAGGTCACTTCTGTTGCGTTCAGCCCGGATGGGGACATACTTGCAAGTGGAAGTGTAGATAAGATGGTAAGGCTATGGGATGTTTCCACGGGGTGGCACGAAGCCACACTTGCCGGGCATACAGAAGCGATTTACGATATTGCGTTCAGCCCGGGTGGGGACACACTCGCCAGTAGAGGCCGGAAAGGCACGGTGCACCTGTGGGATGCTGTCACAGGACAACACAAAGCCACATACTGGAATAGAGGGTTAGTCAAAACCATAACGTTTAGCCCTGATGGATACACATTCACAAGTGGAGGCAGAGATGGCAAGAGGCACCTGTGGGATGCTGTCACGGGACGGTACAAAGCCACACTCGAAAAACATATATCCCGTGCCTTCAGTATTGCGTTCAGCCCCGATGGCAGCCTCCTTGCAACTGGAAATAAGAACGGCACAATGCACCTATGGGATACGCGCACGGGGGCACATCTCAAAACACTCACAGGCGATGACCAAACGTCTTGGGTCTATAGCCTAGCATTCAGTCCTGATAGCACTACCCTCGCAAGTGGGACTCATACAGGGGTGCAACTCTGGGATGTCGTCACAGGACAGCCCACAGCTACATTTGCAGGCGGCAATGTGACCAGTGTTGCGTTCAGTCCGGAGGGCAGCACACTTGCAGTTGGAGGCTTTGATGTGTGGTTATGGGACGTTGCCACGGGGCAGCTCGTAACTACGCTCACAGGGCATACGGGGGTTGTCAACAGTGTTGCATTCAGCCCGGATGGGGGCACACTCGCCAGTGGGAGCCGAGACGGTACAGTGCTCCTGTGGGATTTGCGTCAATAGAGGGTGTCAACAAGGATGGGGATGTGAATATTTTCGATTTCTCAGACGTTGTACGGGCGGGGGCACCCCGCCCCTACCGGCTCGATTTTACGCTCCCCTCTACCAACGTGAGAATTTGATTTGTTTCAACCCCTTCAAGCTGTTCTTGCAAACCGCTGGGCCATCGGATCTCCACCCGATCAACTCGACGATATTTCCCTAGCCCAAAGTGCAATCGCATGTCATTCTGCGACAGGTAGCTTGACCCGCTCCGAACCTCCCGAATCTGTGTTAGGTTTCCGATCGTTACCTTGACCCGTGCTCCAATTGCATCCCGATTGCTGTGCGTGCCAATGAGTTTGAGGGTCAGCCACGCATTCTGTCCTCCCCTATTCTCCAATAGGTCTGGAGCCCCCTTCAGGTTCGTTACGAGGAGATCGAGGTCGCCGTCGTTGTCGTAGTCAGAGTACGCGAAACCGCGACTGGCCTTTTCCAAACCCATACCAGAGCCTAAATCAACACCGACTTCGTCAAAGGTGGCATCTCCATTGTTTCGGAAGAGCAGATTGGGCTGTTGATAAAAGCCAGTCGGGTTGAATACCTGAACGTTCTCGTCCAGATGTCCATTGGCGATGAACAGATCCTGAAAACCGTCGTTGTTGTAATCGCAGAAACTCACCCCCCACGCCAAGTAGGGCAAACTCATTGTCCCAATTTTTGACGCATAGCTTACATCCGAAAATAGCCCGCCCCCCTCGTTGTGGTAGAGGGTGTTTGTCTGATCTTGGAAGTTGGTAATGACGAGATCTAAGCGTCCATCGTTATCGTAATCCCCGAAGTCCGCACCCATACCGTTCTCGGCTTCTCCATCTTCGCTGAACCCAACGCCTGCGATCAAGCTGACATCGGTAAAGGTGCTATCGCCGTTGTTGCAGTAGAGGAAGTTTTGATCGGCGTCGTTGGCGATATAAACATCCATGTCTCCGTCGTCATCGTAATCCCCCCAAGCGACGGCGAGTCCTCGTCCCGTTGCCTCAGAAAAACCTGCGATCTCCGTCACATCGGTGAATGTCCCATCGCCGTTGTTGTGATAGAGGATATCCAATTCTCCTTCATAGAGGCGTGGGTCACAGTAAACGCGCACCCCTTTGTTCATGCACACCTGATCAGATTCGATGTCATACTTCACATAGTTTGTCACATAGAGATCTAAAAAACTGTCGTTGTCGTAATCTACGAAGGCACAACTTGTCCCCCAGCGCGTATCCCCGGCGCCTGTCTCTGTCGTGACATCGGTGAACGTGCCATCCCCATTGTTACGGAAAAAGACGTTTGCTCCGAAGTTTGTCACGTACAGGTCGGGAAACCCGTCGTTGTTGTAGTCTCCAACCGCGCACCCCATGCCGTAGCCTGTATCGGCGACCCCCGCTGTCATTGCGACATCGGTGAATGTGTTGTTACCCTTGTTGCGATAGAGCGCGTTGCGTGGCGGCTCGATCCCATTCGATTGCCCCTTTGGAAATGGAGGGAGGCCTGCACCGTTGACAAAGTAGATGTCTTGGAGTCCATCGTTGTTGTAGTCCAGAAATGCTGCGCCCCCACCGAGAGGTTCGATGAAGTATAACAGTCCGCTCCCCCCGTCGTGGTGCGTGAAGTGGATGCCCGCTTCCTTTGTGACTGATGTAAACTGGAGCGGGTCTGCAGCGGAAGAATTGCTGATGAGAAGCAGTAGGAGACATATAAAAAGAAGGCTCATGTTAAAAGAAAGTGTGAAACGAAGAGAGAGAGTGAAACGTGAAAATTATTGGTTCATTGGCACAAGTAGGCTCGGGCGGGGGAACCCCGCCCCTACGATTGGATGTGCACCGGAATTCGTCGGGGTTGGATCTCCCAACCCGTTGGGTGCCGTGTCGTAGTTTGTATGAGGGTTACGGCATACGGAGTATGCCTACTACTATCGGATTAATCAGTTTTCACATAAGTATGCGTCAATGGTTCCCAACCGAGTAGTCGCTTAGCTTTTGACAGATTAATCTCTTTCTGCTCCTCGTCACCGGCAATGAAAACGGCGTCAAAGCCGGTATGTTCGACGGAAAGCCCCGCAAGGTAAGCCCGCGCGAGATCTTCTTCATCTGTCGCCCAGATATGGACATGATCGGACTTGGGTTGTCCGCGCCGCTCGATCCACTGCTGACGGGTGGAAGGACCGGTGATTCGTAGGGCGATGATCGACATACTGTGTTCACGGCAGAAGTATTGACAGATCCGTTCCCCAAAACCTTTCGTCAAGCCGTACACGCCGGGATTATCAAGTGGAACCTCTTCCTCAGATGGAAATTTATTGCGCGTCCGTTCATGGACGGTGAATGTGCTCGTGTAAACACCGTGCGTGATGCCTTCTTCTTTCGCCGCATGCAACAGAATATGAAGACCCAGCGTGTTGACTTGATAGTTGGCGATGACATCATCAAAATCCGCCGCTGACGAAGCGTGATCGGTGGGACGCCGCATGACCATATAGATGAACGCGTCCATTCCCTTGACCGCACGCTGGACAACCTCCGGGTCGGTTGCGGACCCTTCGATATATTCGACGGTTGAATCTTTGGGTGGGGAGAGGTCGAGGACGCGAAACTGGTGATGTGATTTCATGTAGGGCAGCGTCATGGTTCCGACATGCCCCGCACCTCCGACGATTAGCACTTTCATGGCAGATCTCCTTCTATTTGTCTGCAATCTCGTTGAGCGGGCGAGCGTTGATGAAGAGTTTGGCACCGTGGCTGACATCTAGATTTGTATCCACCCCGCATAGCCAATCCCATGTGCGTTGGCGTCGTGCGAGGTCGCGATAAGATTCGACTTCGTTGGCGTAAGGGTGTCGCTCTCGGTTGGCGTAAGGTGGTATCTCCTCCGACTCTATCAGCCAATCCCGCTTCGGCGGCGAATTTCGGAAGTACGAAAATTTAATCATCCCGCGACGTTTTGCGTTCAACTTTGGTCCCGCTTTGTGCCAGATACCGTAGTGCGTCAAAACAACTGTCCCGGCAGGAACAGTCAAGGAGACCTGCCCCAAAATGTCGCCGTAATGGGCGATTGCCTCTCGGTCAACCAATCGATGATGAGAACCGGGGAGCACCATTGTGGGACCGTCTTCAAGTGTAACGTCCCGTGGATAGTAGTAGCATTGCAGATGATTGACGCCGTAACCGTGTTCGGAGAGGCCATCGGAGTGCCATGTCTGTCCGGTGTGTGCTTCTTCAAACAGATGATGGTGCGCGGTTATCGGAATGAAGAAATTCCGTCCGAGCAGAGAGCGAGCAACGCCAGCGACTTCCGGGTGCAAAAGCACTTCGTTCCGAAAATCGGGAGAACAAGCGAATTCGTTTATGCTGCCGCCCGGCAAAGTTTCGCATTGACGATTAAACTTGTCAGAGACAACTCCCTCCAGAACCACGGAACCTGTCGAAACAAAATCCATCACTTGGCTGTCGTCCATAGTGGGTTGAATACAGATCATCGTTTCCTCCTGTCATAGGCCTGAAGTCGATTTTTCCAAGATGAATTCGTAACCCAGATAGGTGTTGTCAATATCCGAAAATTGGTAGAGTTCGGCTCTCGGAAATTGAACAATCCGCCATCCGTCGTTGACCGCTTCGATAACCGAATCGTATGGTGTGTCCTGTGAGGGTAGAGTAGGCTCATAGGACACTGTCGGGTCATACAGTGCCCAACTGGCAATCGCTGAACGCATATTTGTCGACTTTGAATAGAGATACAACACCATTTGTCTTGGTTCGGTCAGGATCACCTCTAGCCGTTGAAGGTCGGCTTCCGTGAAGTTTCCCGCTTGCAGTCTTTTACGACTTTCGTCCAGCCACCCTTTGACTGTATTTTCCATTGTATTTATCCTTGTATCTTGAGCTAGTCCCAATCAAATACCACTTTGCCGCATCTTGACTCGTCGGCGACACGGAGAGCCTCGACGCCATCATCAACGCGGAAATGGTGTGTCACCGCAGGCGCGAACGTCAATCCCGTTTGGGCGCAGTATCGCACGAAATCCTTTAGCCATCCAATTGGAAATACGACAGATCCCATCAGTGTGATTCGGCGATACACCATATCGCCCGGATTGATGACCTTGTCATCGCTTCCGACGCCGACAAGTGCGGCTTTCCCCTCACGGCGCAGCGACGGGATGATGCTGCGCCGTCCGCCGGTGCTGCCAGAGGTTTCGACAACGTAATCGACACCTTCCGTTCCACTGAACGCGACTACAGCCTCAACCGGATTTTCCGTTGCAGCGTTGACGGTGGCATCCGCGCCACATCTTTTGGCAACTTCGATGCGTTCCTCCATGACATCAACACCGATAACTTGTGCCCCCATTGATTTTGCGATACGCACGGTGCTCAACCCGACAGGACCTAGACCGTATACAGCGATCGTTTGCGGGAAATATTGTTCTACCCCGAGTCGCCTCAAGGCGGCGTACGCTGTGGTTCCGACACAGGCGAAAAAGGGACCGTCAATGAAGTCAATCTGATCTGGGAGTACCACACAATTCCGTTCATTCGCAACGACATACTCGCCAAATGCCCCGCTGACCACTTTATCGTCGGGACACCAGACGAAATCGCCTAACGAACAGTAGTAGCACTGTCCACACCCTTGATGATGGTGGACGGTCACACGGTCGCCGATCTTGAGGTTGGTTACATTCGGACCCAATTTTTCAACCACCCCGGATGATTCATGCCCTTGGACCCAATCCCTTGGCTCCGCAGGTCGATACACGTGGAGGTCACTGCCACAGATCCCCGATACCTTCATCTTGATCCGAACTTCCCCATTCCCCGGCTCCGGGGTAGGAACCTCTTTAACAGCGCATCGGCGGTTACCTAAAAAAACAATACCTTTCATCTTTGTCCCCCTTTCAAGATTAAGTCGAGGTTGAATCGAACCAGTAGGAGTAAAACCGTCCGTTTCGCAAGATGAAGCGGAGGCGGATGGTTTGCCCTAGAAATTCAGCGATATCCCCCTCAGACCATGCAATCTGTGCAGCGGGGTAATCACCGTGAAGTCGGACGGAGGCGGCAAGCGTATCGCCGTCGGTGGAAAGCACTTCAACGCCCAGCTCGCCGTTGGGTACATCGACATTGACGGAGAGTGAGTCACCGTTCAGCGTAAAAGGCTCCGTGCAAATGACCCCAACTGCCTCCCCGGCATCAAGGGAGATGAACCCGTCACGCCGCAGGACCGCCAAACAGACCGCGCCGGTGTCAGGATAGTAGTCGTCATATCCCGGCACTTCGCCGGAGGTGATGAAGGCGTACTGCTTGGTGCCTGTGTAGTAGAACCATAGCTCGTCACCTCGCACGACAGCGTTGGAGGGACCGAGCAACCCCTGCAAGTCGTAGGCACCGGCACCCAACGTTGAGGTCTCAATGAACGGTTTACGTTCACCGAGACGCGTCCAGTTTCTCAAATCGCGGCTGCAGGCCATCTGAATGTTGTAGAAGCCGGTATAATCTCCATGCGCGTTGACACACTCTTGGATGTACGGCGACAGACGCAGCCGGTCAAAACCGGGCCAATCCGTAGGAACTTTGCCGGTGTGGTGATACATGGACGGCAATCCGATATATATTCCCTCATAGCGAAATACGCCCATATTGTAGATTTGCACACTGTAATGTTCGGGGGTGTTGTATTCCGTTTGCCGGAGGTTGGGATTGGCGAGTCGTGCTTCGATAACATCTTTTCCCATCTCCTGATCCACTTCGTCGGCGTGAAAAACAACCCCATAGTCATCCCAGTTCTCAAAGTCCGTGCTAGTTGCCACGGCAAGCGACCTGCCGTAGGGGCCGGAACGTTTCACCGTGTGGATGAATAAACCTTCCTTTTTGTTGAAAGAGAAGTTTCCCTCATCTGAACTTTGCACAGCGGGCACATCCAGTTTTGTCCAGTTCACTCCGTCCGACGAGACTGCGAAACCTGCGTTGAGGAGCGCGGCTTTGTATCGCCTGCTCGGATTCGGATCGTTTGCATCACGAATTGCCATTGGTCCCCCAATGTTTGGTCTGGGACCCGATGTCCAGTGCAGTCCATCTGCACTGATGCGGTAACCGTCGTCCGTCCCGATAACCCAGAACTTGTAAATCCCTTCCTCTAGATCCCATGCCGGTGCGGTGCGTGTTTGGATCGTCTGAGTCGGATTCGCACTCCGAACTACCGCGCCCCTCTTGGAAGGCTGGTGCAGGGTTCGGGTGAGGTTCTCAAGGCGTTCAATCCCAACATCGTCGAGAAATAGTTGCCGCTGGTCGCACGGAACGCTGAATTCCGTCGTATCGTTCATACAAGGTTTCCTTCTGTTGAGGGATTGCAAAGATGGATACGCTTACCTTCACACACTTATGATGGTGTTTCGTTAATTGCCTGTATCAGGGCGTGGATATAACCGAAGCAATACCCGAAACCGACGCCACCGGAATTTTCGCCGGAAATCCCCGGTACATGGTCTGGCATCACCATGTAGGGGTAGTCAACTTCCTTGAGGACGCGCAACGCCTTGAGCATATTCACATCGCCTTCGTCTGGAAAGACTTCGACAAAATCGAGGAGACCGCCCTTGATGTTACGGAAGTGGATGTTAAACAGTTTCTTCCGCTCGCCGAAGTAGCGGATGACATCGTAGATATCTTGACCCGGATTCTCCAGCGATTCCGACATCGTCCCGATACAGAAGTTCAACCCGTGGTAAGGGCTCTCATGCATTTCAATGAATTTCTTGAAGCCTTCAACGGTGCCCATGACTCTGGCAACGCCCCGATATGTCCGCTCGCCGATGCTTGGGTCCTGCGGGTGGCAAGCCAGCCGTACTTTGTACTCCTCAGCCACGGGGACAACCCGCGACAGGAAGTAGTCGATCCGCTCCCACATCTCGTCCGCGTCGGCGGGCCCCTCTTCAAACTCGCCCAGTGTCTGGTCAAGTTTATGGTACTCAAACGACGACAAACTTGCGCCGCCCCGTCCAAACCGCCTTTCCGTCCGTAGATGACCAAGAATCGTGATATTGTAACGCCCAGCTGGAATTCTAGCCCGCGCCATGTTGCGGAGCAGATCGCAGATCTGGTCAAGATCCCGGTCTCGCTCTGGACTAGGACCGAGGAAAACGTGAGGCGCGCCTTGTGTTCTCGCGGGTCCTGATGCTAGCGGCAGGATCATCATATCGAGCGAAATGTCTAGGGCTGCCAGTTTCTCCTTAAACTGGGATAGAACATCTGCATCCCAATCCTGCCAGTCGCCGGGTGGATTGGATGAAACATGGTTCACACCCAGCTGGGGAAGTACTTTGTAGGCGTCCCAGTTATCTCCTGAAATGTGCTGTGTGCCGATGTACATTTTGAGCTCCTTTGGTTATCGTTGAAAGCGGGAGGAATTGGTGCCGGAGGATTTAGGGGCGCGTTGGGCTGCCATCCGGCAAGCGGGTCTGTGTCCACCACTCAACTTGATCCTCACACGGGTATTTCGCCGCCAAATCTTCATTGATGTCGATTCCCAAACCCGGTTTATCACTGGGATACATATATCCATTCCGAACTTCTGGCATGCCGGGGAAAATTTCATACACATGCTCGGGGAAGTTACACCATTCCTGAATCCCAAAGTTCGGTGCCCATAGGTCTAAGTGCAGGTTTGCGGCGTGTCCCACCGGCGATGTATCACCAGGACCGTGCCACGCGGTGCGGACACCGTGCATATTGGCAAATGCCGCGACATGACGCGCAGGGGTCAGTCCACCCATCTGGCTGACATGCATCCGAATAAAGTCGATTAAACGACCGGCGATTAACGGTTGCCACTCGCGCGGATTGTTGAACAGTTCACCCATTGCGATTGGGGTACAACACTGCTGGCGCATATTGGCGAACCACTCCAGATCTTCCGGGGCAAGCGGATCCTCCAAAAAGAAGAGATTGAACGGCTCCACATCCTTAGCAAACTTGACCGCATCAATGGGATGCAGCCGCTCATGGATATCGTGCAGCAGTTCAGCCTCATCCCCCACTTCAGCTCGAACATGCTCGATCATCCGCAGCATATTTAGCATGTATTCCCGTGGATCGAAGTACGCTCCGTCAGGCGCGCCTTCCGGTTTGACTATTCGACTTGCCTCCCCGCCGTAGCCGCCCATCTGAATCCGAATGTAGCGGTAGCCGTTTTCCATGAATTGACGGACGCTGTCGGCGACGGCTTCGGGTGAGCTGCCTCCCGCATGACCGTAGACCGCAGCCCCCTCACGACATTTTCCACCCAAAAGTTCATAAACCGGCATCCCCGCCTGTTTCCCTTTGATGTCCCATAGGGCTTGATCTGCACCAGAGATTGCGTTGCTCAAAACAGGTCCGTTACGCCAGTAGCTATGCACCATCCCCATCTGCCAGATCTCTTCGATGCGGGAGACATCGCGCCCGATCAGGAAGGGTTTCAGGTGTTTTTCCATCGCGGTGACGACGGCGTGGAACCGCTGCGTAAAGGTCGCGCACCCCAAGCCGTATAGCCCCGGTTCCGAGGTGATAATTTTGACGATGACTAACCGTGAACCAGCCGGTTGCGTTGTGATTGTCTGGACATCTTTAATCGTTACTTTAGCCATATAAATCCCTTCTCCCTACTTTGGGGTGAGCATGGTAAGGAACGCAGATCTGCGTTCCCTACGTTTGTTGAGCGAGCCCCTTTCGTGAGGACATGATTTTTTCTGTTGCTCTAGTTGGGCAGATTTGCTAAAATCCTCTCACTGCCGAACAATAACATTACACCAAAAGAAAGGAATGAAATTATGTTGAGTACCCAATCGCTTCAATTCAATCGTTTCTGTTTTGCGTTTGTCCTGACCGCTAGTTTCGCTGCTGCTACCGCGGGGATAGCGGACAAACACTCATCAATGCCGAGCGGGGACGCGAGCATCGTTTCCCCAGATGCCAAGCTGGAGCTACTGTTTAGCGATGCGTTCTTCACGGAGGGAGCCGCTGTAGCACCGGATGGCACTGTTTACTTCAGCGATATTACCTTTACGCATGGGTCAGAGATGCAGGCGGGACACATCTGGAGGTATGACCCCAAGACCGGAACCGCTTCCGTTTTCCGTTCGCCGAGCGGGATGTCCAACGGTATCAAGTTTGACGCCCAAGGACGGATGATTGTCGCCGAAGGCGCGGACTTCGGTGGACGCCGTGTCACCCGAACGGACATGATGACAGGCAAGAGTGAGATTATCGCCGGCCTGTATGAGGGACAACCGTTTAATGCGCCCAACGACATTACCATTGATGAAAAAGGACGAATCTATTTTAGCGACCCCCGGTATCTGGGGCATGAACCGATAGACCAGCCGATCATGGCAGTATACCGCATTGATCCAGATGGCTCAATTCATCGAGTTATTACCGATGCGGGCAAGCCGAACGGTGTAGCGGTATCGCCCGACCAAAAGTCACTATACGTGGTCAGTAATGACAACGGAATGACCGGCATCGGTCGGATGCCTGACGATACGCCGCTTCATAGAGGACGTATGGCACTGCTGGCGTACGATTTAGCAGCGGACGGAACTGCCACGTTTCGGAAAGTATTGGTTGACTACGCCCCACAAGATGGACCGGATGGACTGGTAGTTGATGCTGAAGGCAACCTTTATGTCGCCGTGCGCGATATCACTCGCCCGGGCATCTGCGTCTACTCACCCGAAGGGAAGGAACTGGCGTATATCCCAACGACGCCGGAGCTCCCGACCAATGTTGCTTTTGGTCGCGGAGATGCGAGCAAGACGCTGTATGTTACATCGGGGAACAGCCTCTACCGAATCAAGGTGATGAAAGACGGTTATCATCTGCCGTCGGAGTGAAACGTGAAACGACTGGAAGAATGGAAGATTGCCTGCTTCCATTCTTCCAGTCCTTCCTTTTAGCATGGGTCCGGTCTATGGCGACAGCGCAATGCGTGATTATCCAATTCCAAACAGCTTCCCAATCAACCCCCATCCGCTAATTCCTGCGAAAACTATCAGAATCGCTGCCGACACAATCGCGCCGAGCAGCATCGGAAGCCGCGTCCGATAAACGGCGGGCAATTTGAAGTTCAGATATATCGCGGCAAGCATCATCAGGGCGATTGATAGGTTTGCCAAGACAAATCCGGCAATCTGCGTGAGGATGTCGAACGGAATATTGAGCCAAACGATGACAAATGTAGTTATGAAGATATAGACACAGAGATAGCGTCGAATTTTATCATAATCCCACTCCCGGTTGGGCCAAATCGCTTGGAAAAATTCCTGAGACACGCGGGCGTAAATTTCGGGCAGTGCCTGCAAAGTTCCCCAAAGAGCCGCGATGATGCAGATGTAATAGATCCAGATCAGCTTGTCGTGGATTTCACTCCAAACATGGCGTTGCTCGGTGAGCAGGCTCCAGCCCTTAAACTCACTTTCCTTTGGGTACAGAACAGCAGCACCGGATAACATAAACGCGGACGTTACAATGAACAGAACAATTGCCCCCATGCCGACATCCCATCGTAATGGTGCGACGATTTTTCGCAATTGACTCACCTGCTCCGGATCATCGGGCAGGTAGTCAATCTTATCGTGCGTGAAAGCGTGCTGGCGGATCGCTTCAATTTTTTGGTGCCCTGTCATCCCCCAACGGTGGATTCCAACCCAGTTGGCATAGACAATGTACCCCATCACCGAACCACCCACGTAAGCGAATGCTGTTGCCATCGTTAGGAGCGGGTTTTGAACGGTATCTTGAGGAGTCCATTCGGGAAACTCCGGCAGTTTTCCGAAGCTGAGGCTTCCGATAAACGCTTTCCCCAAATCTGGACGCACCATCAGGGTTCCGATGATGGTCCCCACTACGAGGATTGTACAAATGATGAGTTGTTGTTTTTCTAACCTTTCAAACGAAAGCCGTAAGCCAAACGCGAGAGCAAGGCCGATGAAGCAGCACGTAATAATATTCTCATAGTTCACTTCCGAGATAGTCGTCGGTAACATGCCACTGAGAAAAAAGTGGAACAGATCTCCGCACGGCTTCGCAATCGGCACCCAAGCCAGCGGTGCGCCGATCATCTCCATCAGTACGATTGCAATTAGCAGCCAGCCGCGCGGTCCCGGCAGCCGTACAAGCCGATGCCCGATATATTCGCCGCTGACCGCTGTGTAGCGTCCAAGCAGGTAGGTGACGAAGACACCCTTAACGACGCAGCTTAAAAGCACAAGCCATAGCAGTCCGTAGCGTGCCCACGCGCCCGCTCTAACGACGACAATGGTTTCACCGGCACCGATGCTGACCGATGCCACAATCGCAGCGGGCCCAAAAACGGCAAGCAACCCGAACACTTTGTTCATTGACCACGGCTGGGCAAACACCCCGCTGACAGGCGGAGCTTCAACTTTGCCGATATCTTCTTCGGTCTCCTGAACCGTTTCTCTATTGTCCATGTCCTTCCTTTCGTTTCAAAGGCAACTTTCCTACCGTCTTCTTCCATTATATAGAGGAAGTTTGCCTTTTGGATTTTGAAAAAACGCTGTCGGCTATGTTAGCATACATCCGAAATCTTGTCTATCAAAAAAGAACTCTGTGACCTGTGTTCGCGGGGGCAAGTTTTGGTGTCGATTTTTAGTACAATTTGTGCTAAAATAGGGTTATCGTTTGAGCACGTCCGGGTGAAACCTGTTTCCAGATAGCACTTTCGGGGGTGGGCTAAACATGCGCATGATACATATCAAAGAACCAGCATTACACAGATAGGAGAAGATTTATGAACTGTCCTACTTATGAATCGATCGGTGTGCGACCACTGATCAATTGTCGTGGTACTTTTACAATTATAAGCGGCTCGATCATTCTCCCCGAAGTCCGCGAAGCAATGGTCCTCGCTTCACAACGTTATGTCAATATTGATGAACTGATGGAAAGGGTCGGGGCACGCATTGCCGAGTTGATGGATTGTGAATGGGGGTTGGTCACTGATGGCTGTGCTGCGGCGTTGTGTCAAATCACAGCGGCCTGTGTGGCCGGAAGCGATCCAGAAAAGATGATTCGTCTCCCCGACACTAGTGGTATGAAAAACGAGGTTATCGTCCAAACCTGCCATCGGAACGTCTACGACCATGCGATACGTATGGTTGGGGTCAAGATGATTGAGGTTGACACGAAAGCCGAGCTCGAAGCTGCGCTCAACGATCAGACGGCAATGTTCTTCGTTTTTGGAGATGCCGCCGATCGCGGTCAGATTACGGTGAAGGAAATGGCTGATATTGGTCACGCACACGGTATCCCGACCTTCGTGGACGCGGCAGCAGAACGACCCGATGTGCCCAACTGGTATCTTGAGCAGGGAGCCGATGCGGTCGCCTATAGTGGTGGCAAATGCCTTCGAGGACCTCAAGCGTCTGGCTTGGTTTTAGGGCGCAAGAATTTACTTCAGGCGGCTTTTCTCAATGGCGCCCCCCATCACGCGCTAGCGCGTCCAATGAAAGCTGGTAAAGAGGAAATTATGGGGCTCTTGGCAGCGGTGGAGCAGTGGATAAAAAGGGATCATAAAGCAGAATGGAAAGAATGGGAGCGACGGTTGGGAGTTATTACGGATGCTGTGCAAGGTTTTGACTCCGTGACGACTACAATCCGTGAACGTGGTGGTAGATCGAATGTCGCGCCGGTGCTTGAGATTAACTGGGATGTTGAGACAGTAGGAATCAGCGGCACAGCGGTCGCAAGTCAGTTATCAGCGGGTGAACCGCGCATTGAACTCAACGGCAATGCGAACGGTATTTCTATCATGCCCTATATGATGGAAGAGGGCGACGATAAAATTGTCGCAGACCAGCTGGGTGCGGTACTCAATTCATCGCAGAAATAAGGAGCAGGACGATGTATAATTTGAATGGTGAGTGGGATATGCGGATTCAATTCCTTTCGGGAGAGGCGCAGCACAGTCTACGGCTCGAGCAGGATGGTGAAGTATTAAGCGGAACTTATCGCTCTCAATACAGTGCGGAACCGTTACAGGGAACTGTGCAGGGAAATGTAGTGCAGCTGCAAACAGACATTCGCTATGAGGGCCAGGGTGTGGGGTATCGCTTTGAAGGCATCATCAACGATGGTGAGATTCAGGGAGACCTAGACCTAGGCGAGTATTGGCAGGCGTCATGGAAAGCTAAGAAGCAGTAAATTGAATCGGTAATACATTCAACGAACGAGGCTGCTATGATCGAACATCCACAACGTTTCATCTGGTTCTGTAGCACAGAATACGTTGCCCAACACCCTGATTCATTGAAAAAACTCAGGGATGAAATCGGGCTTACTACCATTATGCCGGAAAGTTCGGTTTGCCACACATCAGGGTTTCGTGCGTCGGACGAAATCGCCCAGCGAGGACCGTTTGAGGATTGGCGTTCCCGCGAGGCGTTGTGGCCGAAGGCAAAAGACGGCATCTACCCGCCGGTAGCCGGCACGGTAGGTGGCTTTGATGATACGCCGTTGTTGCGTGTCATTGAGGCGTGTCGGGAGGCTGGTATTGAGATCTGGGGACATCTCGGCTTGTGGAGCTACGGTGGTGATGTCTACCCAGAATACGCCATGAGGGACATTTTTGGCAAGCCCCTCGATACGCGCTATAAGCAGTGGGGCATCGGTCTGTGTCCGAGCCGCAGGCGGATCAACGAGTGGACTCGTGATTGTCTGGTGGACGTGATCAGACGCTATGACATAGACGGATTTGACGTAGACCATGCGCGCTATCCCGCGCCAGCCAATATATCCGGACTTTTCGCGTGTGCGTGCGAGGCGTGCCAAGAGGAGGCACTCCGACTTGGCTACGATTTTCACTCAATGAAAGAAGGACTTTTCCAATTTCATCGAGCCTTGAATCATCTGACACAGGAGCGGTTGCTCGCAGGTTTGGAAGTCAATCTGAATTTCTGGGATTTTCTCTCCTACATTGGCGACAATTACGCTGTGCTGGAGTGGCTAAAATTCCGTGCGATTGTTCTGGCTGAGCGGATGCGGGAATTTCGAGATGCGGTGCGGGGTGCTGCCGGATCAGAGAAGGTGTTTGGTAGTGATGTATTTCCTCCCTCTATCGCGCTCTTGGGAGGGCATCTCTACGCCGAATGGGAAGCTGCGACAGATTATCTCACCGGCGGAAGCTCGTTTGGCGGCGTCGTTGGGTGGGCGACAACGGTGACCAATCTAGCATCCGAGTGGGCAGCAGCGTTATGTCAGATTGTGTCCGGCCTGCACGAGGGAATAGCACTCCAAACCATTTATCAGATGTTTGGATATGGCGATCTCCCGTTACCGCTTTCGGTGGCGAGGATTCAGCAGGAATCTCTGCCTCTGTCGGAGATGTTCACCCGCGAGGTGACAAAGCTGAAGGCGCTGACCAGTGGTGAGACGCCTCTCTATCCACCGGTGTCTGCTTCAGGAGATCCGCAATTGGTGCGGGAACTCTGCACCGCTGTTGTCGATAATGAGTGTGATGGTGCCCTGTTTACCCTGAATCCGGAGGGGGATGAGAACCTCAAGGTAATTAGGGAGGTTTTCGGTCGATAATGTGCATTGCTAGCAGAGGAGAGTCGTGTCTTCAACTTCTATTTCCTGCAGCATTTTGCAGCATTTTACCTGCAACATTGCAAAATAATTCTGTCAGGTCTAAAATCCTGCGTAACTTTTAGGGGGTCAATCCAATGCACGAAACAGCTCAGGACCTGTGGACAGATTCGCGTTGTTCTTTGCTTTCAGGTGAAAGGTTCGGACCGTTTATTAAACTTGCCGATGGAAAGATCTTGACAATCGAAGACAATGCAACCGTCATCAGTGTGGACAAAGGCGAGACTTGGTCGGCACCGCGTCCGATATACGATGGACTGGGTCCCGGAAAACCGAGTGGTAGTGGGGTGATGGTTCGGACACGCGAGGGGGTCATTGTTTTCGTTTACATGGATATGGAGGGTTTCAAGTGGGCTTGGGATGACGACCTCCACCAAGCTGCCGAAGATGTCAACCTCAATGTGTGGGCGATCCGTAGCGAAGATGAGGGGCTGACATGGTCTGGTCGGCAGCAGATTTTTGAGGGTTACTGCGGGGCATTAATTCACATAATCCAAACCTCCACCGGTGAAATCGTTGTGCCGATTCAGCGGCTGCTGCGCGATCCTGACCGGCACGGCATCTGTGTCTACGTCTCCGCCGATAGCGGAGAGACTTGGCGGCACAGCAATATTATCGATCTCGGTGGGCATGGGCACCACGACGGTGCAATGGAACCGACGTTGGTTGAACTTTCTGATGGGCGATTGTGGTTGCTGATACGGACAAATCTCGGCAAATTTTGGTCGGCATATTCGTCAGACAAGGGTTTGTCGTGGCGCGTGATGAAACCGACCGATATTGACGCTAGCAGTGCACCGGCGGCGATGCTTCGTCTTGCAGGCGGCCGATTGGCGTTGGTGTGGAACCGCTTTTACCCTGAAGGCATGACAAGCTCTCCACTCCGCGGTGGCGACAACAATTTGTCCTCGGTGGCGACGAGTTGGCATCGCGAGGAGGTTTCACTCGCATTTTCGTCTGATGAGGGCGAGACTTGGTCTGATCCCGTCGTTATTCTACGTATGGAAGGCAGAGGCCCGTCGTATCCGCATCTCTTTGAACCCGACCCCGGTGAACTTTGGGTAACGACGCAGTTCAGGGATAAGACAGCAATGCGCTTGCGGGAATCTGATTTTGTGTAGTGTTTGTTTGTTGTAAGAATGAAAAGGATGGGGAGGTTAAAGCCCCGTCCGAACCCTTTTAATGAGGTGGAAGGAATCAATGAAAAACAATATACCAACACGCATCGCCGATGTGATTGGCGGGCACATTCATCCTGCGATCTGTGTCACGCAAAGCGGGACGCTACTTGCCGTCTATAATGAAGAGGGTGGCGGTGGGAAGGAACTCCTGTTAAGCCGATCTAACGATGGGGGCATGACGTGGAGTCCTTCAACTTCCATCCCTGCGATCCGTAACTGCTCAATCTATCCCGGCTCGCTGGTGACATTGAGCGATGGACGGGTTCTGCTCAATTGGTCCTGCTATCATAAAGCGGGAGAGAAACTCTGGCGTGAGCCGCAATTTTCAATCAGCGGCGACGAGGGCGAAACATGGTCTGAATCGCGGGATTATCCCATCACCGACCGCACCAACTATACCTGTATGCGCCATGCGCCGGTAGAATGGTCTACGGATACGTGGGTGTGTCCATTCTATGACCGCACCGTTCTTTACGATATGGGGGCGGATCAGATTAGGACTTTTGGGGATGGACGGAATCACGGCATGGTGCCGATTGTGCGTACATCCAAAGGAACGCTAATCAGCGGTGCCCCACAGACGGTTGCGCCTGTGCCCGTGGGGGTGCCGGGGAATATGGTCAGAGGACTTCGTTCAACAGATGACGGTAATACATGGCACGCGTTAAACGTCTTTCCGCACTTTGGCGTTGCCGGGTATGACCTAACTGTGTTGATAAACAGTTGGATTGCCTTAACCTACATCGTTTATGGTGTCGGCGTTGATGGGGAGTTTAGTTACGAGTTGGTCGTATCACGTGATGATGGGGCAACTTGGGATTTTGATGGCGCAATTGAAGTCCACAATCCGGGCAGACGTATCATGGGGCGAGGTTGGCCCCGCACGGTACAGATTGATGCCGAGACCCTTGGCACCCTCTTTTACGACCTCGATCCAGACCAACCCGGAGGACCGGGGGTGTTCTTCGTTCGGATACCACTGACGCGATTGGGTGGCTGAGGCAAAATATCCGAACCTTGAAAGGTTTTTCATGGCTTCCAAGCATTCTTGGAAACGGTTCATCTTCATCTTAGTTGACGGTTCGCCCTACCAAGTATTTAACGATTTAGTCCAAGATGGCACCCTCCCTAACATCAAAAAGTATGTGATAGACCGTGGCGCATTAAAAAAAGCCGTTACCGCATTTCCATCAACAACGGGTCCTGCCTTCATCCCATTTTTTATGGGACGGTTTCCAGGACCTGCGAATATCCCCGGTATCCGTTGGCTATCTAAAAAGCAGTTTCAAAACCCACACCGATTCCGCAGTCCGGGGATATGCAGTTACATGGGAATGGAGGCACTCTCTTTCTCAGCACACCTGCCGAACAGTCCAACCCTATTCAATTTTTTCTCACCTGTGAATAATATCTATAATCTATTGACGCGCGGCTGCCCACCATCGAGTAACTTAACTCGTTGGGTTAAACCGCTGGCATATACCTATGCTCACTTTTCTGAGCGGTGGCGGTTTGCGAATGCCATCGCTTCCCGCAAGTTGTTGAAGGCTGTTAGAGGGAATGCTGAATTTATAGTGTGTCTCTTTCCTGCGGTGGACACATTTTCGCATCTGTCGCATACGCGATCGCCCAATGTCATTGACACCTATCAAGAGATAGACAGGACCATTGGCGAGGTCTGCCAAATCTTGCAAGCGTCAAAAGAATTGGACAATACCCTGATTATGATAACAAGCGATCACGGGATGAGCAATACGCACACGCATATTGACCTCCCACGCCACTTGGATAACTTGGGTTGGCGGTGTCTTCACTATCCACTGCTCTGGAGATGGCGGCCTCAATCCGCCAGTATGGTTTCAGGGAACGGGATGGCACATCTCTATTTTAAGGGGGGAGGGAGCGATAACGGGAACAGGTCTACCTCCAAGGGGCAGAAAGGTTGGGGTGGGCATCTCTCTTTTGAGCAACTTAGCCAAATGGGGGTCCTCCAGCCGCTGCTAGAAATTGAAGGGCTGGCTTTCGTTGCAGGACAAAGCGAGGAGGGGACCATCATTGTACAGAACAGAACTGGGGTCGGAAAAATCACCTGTGAAGACGGAACTTTTTCGTATCAATTTCAGGGGATCGATCCGTTGGAATATGGAGTCTGTCATCAGAATCTGTCTTCCCGTGACGCGCTCATTCATACCTGCGAGTCCGAGTACCCGGATGGACTGGTTCAACTCTGGCAAATTTTTCAAGGGGACCGAACGGGCGATCTTGTGCTAAGTGCTCACCCCGGATACGACTTACGTGCCCGCTATGAATATCCCGAACACCACGCGACTCATGGTGCACTCAATGCGGAGCAGATGTTCGTGCCGCTCGCGATCAATCTCCCTATCGAAACAGAGTTTATCCGGACTGTTGATCTGTTTCCGACGGTTTTAAGTCAGTTCGGGCACACTATTGAACCGAGTCAAATTGATGGACAGGTTCTTCGCTAGGTCAACTCCTCGTTGTACGCGAACAACGCCGGTGTGCCGCCGGTATGTAGAAAGATTACTGTCTCGTTGGAAGAAATTCGGCCCTTTCGGATGTGGTCAATCAAGCCCGCGAACCCTTTGCTTGTGTAGGATGGGTCAAGGAAGATTCCCTCTGTTCGCGCCACCAGCTTCAGGGCGTCGATGCATTCGGGCGTGAGGATACCGTAATCTTCCCCCACATAATCGTCGGTGTTACGCACATCGTCATCGTTGAGAGCGATATCAAGCCCTAAGATCGCTGCTGCATCGTTTGCAGCATTTCTGATGCGCTCTGCTCTATCCGCCCAGCCAATTGGCGCAATCCCAAAGGGTTTTAGTTTCATGCCTAGTGCCTTGGTTCCGAGAATTAATCCGCCCTGTGTTCCGCCCGCCGAAGCCGCGTAAATCCAGTCGGCATCAATCCCCATCGCTTCCTGTTGTTCGTGGATTTCGGCGATACACCACGCAAAGGCGACCGCGGCGAGAGCCGTCGATCTGGGGGCAGCTAGGACGTGGGGCTTAAGACCCTTCTCCTTCAGTTCTTCGGCGAGGGCATATTTAATCGCATCGAGTTCAGCTCCCATAGACGCATCGACAAATTCAACATCCGCGCCAACCAAATCGTCCAGTAATACATTTCCCTGTCTCATGCTTTTGTTGTCACGAGAGAGCCGAAGGTAGCATTTCAATCCAAGTTTTGCGGAAGCAGCGGCGGCTTGCCGACAATGGTTCGATTGCGAGGCGGCACCTTGAATGATTGTGTCTGCGCCCTTGTTTACTCCATCGCCGATTGTGAAGGTTAATTGACGTACCTTGTTCCCACCGAATGCAAGCCCTGAGCAGTCCTCACGTTTGATGAGGATACGGGGACCGCCCAATGCCTCTGATAAGCGTGGACATTCCTCTAAGGGCGTTGGGAAATGCCCGATATCGACCTGCGGGAGTTGTTGTATTTTTTCACAAAGTTGCTCTCTGGTAATGACAGCATTTGACGAACTCATGCATTCTCCTTTTCAACCAACAATTCTTTCAGTAAATTGGTCAACTCTTCGTTTCCTGATGTTAGCTCAAATACACGTTTTATTTTATCTTCGCGGCTGGTCTCCGACATCCCGCCCCCTGGCTCCCAGATGGCCTCCAATTGCCTTGGGTTCAGGCGGTCATAGTTGACTTTGACGATGGTGAGAGGGTAGTTATCCGGCACCAGTATAATCCAGTCGACGGTCTCACCCCGATCCGAATATTGACGATCCGTTGTCAGCCGTCGATCCTGATGGGGGACCTCCCGCTTAATCCACTGTTTACGCCCAAACGGATCTGTCTCATAATGTCCCACTTCCAGCCAACTGCGCCCTGCACCGTTGGGTTTGGTTGTAATATTAATCTGCGGCACGGTTATCTTCCCCTTCCCATTCAGTTTCGTTTAATTTGAACTGAGGCACTCTGTCCGTGGCTATCGGCAATCGCTTGACAGATCCGCATCACTTCACAAGCATCAGCGAGGCTCGCCCGAGGTTGTCTGCCAGCGAGGATTGACTGGGCAAAATGTTCTATCTCTTCAAGGTAACCGTGGCGTCCGTAGCCACGATAATGTGTGCCTTGATTCCATTCTAACGTCGGGAAATCCCGATAACCACCGACACCCCGCCACGCGTCTGGTTTGAGATACTGAACTTGCTGCATGTTGTGCACGTGGACTGCATGTCCACCGTCGCCAACGACCATCACCGATGTTTCTAGTGCCGGTGCTCCTGCAACCATGTTTAGCGTACCTACCGCGCCGTTGTCAAACTGTAGAGAGATCGCAAATGCCATTCTGCCGCCCGCACCAAAATGTTCAAAAGCACGGAGTCTTGTCACATCACCCACCAGATAGCGCATGCAATCCACAATATGAACGCCCTGATCCAGTAGGTACGCCCACTCCAGCGTTTCATGGGCACCCCTCGGGCTTGGTGCTAGGTAACGTCCTTCAAATAGGATGGGCTCTCCAAATTCTGCTTGCGTGATAATTCGTCTTGCCATCCGGTGTGCGGGTGCATGGCGCCACATCGTTGCAACCATGCCAAACTTTCCTGTTCTCGCTGAGGTTTCGGAGAGCCGTTCAGCGTCTTCTACATTGATTGCAGGTGGCTTTTCGATGAAGACATGCTTTCCTAATTCCATACAAGCAATCGCCATATCGGTGTGCATGGTCTTGGGATGTCCAACAATCGCGACGACATCCAGTTCTTCCGTCTCAATCATCGCCCGGTAATCCGTATACCACTGTTTGGCACCGAAACGTTTGGCATTGCTCTCAGCTTTCGCGGCTGATATATCGCATGTTGCAACAAAATCAATTTCGGGGACCAACCGAACACACGGTTGTAAATTCCGGGTCGCATGCGATCCACAACCGATAAAACCCAATTTAATCTGTGCCATGACAATCTCACCTATACCTTCAAACGCCTTTTCCCTTGCTCTCCTTGGAGAGGTCTCATTCCACAGCATATGCCAACGCTGTTTTCAGCCCATCGTTTACGGCGGATTTGGCCGCCGCTTCAATAAAGGCAACAATTTCTATACTTTCGGCGATGTCGATCGGCGACTTTCCGGTCTCGAACATCTGGACAATCTGTTTGAGAAGTTCACGGTAGATGTAGCTTGCATTTATCGAGGTTCGCACAATGGATTTTTCACAGTATGCGGTGAAGCCGTACCCCTGAGTTCCCTTCCGTATACCGCGCATCGTGCCAACGCGCCCATCTTTCCAACGCCCGGTCACAACATCCGCGTCATCGTTCGAGACCGACCAAACCGCTTCGCACCCGGGCCCCATCAGCGCGTATAGCGTTTCCACGCCGTGGAGTCCGTAATGAAATAACCCCGGATTGCGCGGCTGCAGCGGTGCTGGCGAGCTTACTTCCACACCGAGAATCTTTCCAGTTTCGTCCTCTTTATTTTTGATCTCTACAACTTCTAGACCATAGCGCAGCGACGAGGAAGTGAAGATTGGGAGATTTTTTGATTGGGCGAGTGCTGCTAAAGCCTTTGCTTCCGTTAAGTCGCAGGCAAAGGGCTTATCCACAAATGCGGGCAATCCTGCTTCCAGAAACGGTGCCGCCCGTTCATAGTGGAAACCACCTTCGACCGACTCAATGAGTACGGCATCGATCTGTCCAATCATTTCCTCCGGTTTCTCCACCAACGGTACGCCGTACTCCTGCATCTGCTTCGTAAATCCGGGGATGCGTTCAGGCGACAGCAGCGACTCCCCCGGACAACCGACCACAATCTTTGCGCCCTCAACCCACTGCTCCTCGTCTATATCGATGTGGTTAAGCCGTCGTGTAAATTCAATCACATGAGACGTGTCAAAATCAACAATTCCGAGTCGGATCATTCATCCCTCCAAGCTATGTTACTAGTAGTCCTTTGGTTAATAATATTAACTCTCTCGAGGAATCTCTTACGGACCTAGGACTTACGCAGTTGAACGTTCAACCCCTGTAGTTCGGTGTCTCATTACCGGACAATACGGCTCACGACGTCTGATGAATCCCCGATTTATCGGGACAGGCGGGCAACTACAATTAATCCTACACAGTAGTAGGTAGGCTCCGCTGTACCGTAGTTTGTACAATGGTTACGGCATACGGCGTATGCCTACTACCCTAAAGACGCGCAATGAATTGCGCTACTACAAACTGAAGTGCGTAACTCCTAGGACAATCACAATACAGAATTTTCGCTGATTTCCCACCGTTTTGTCAAGGTATTTTTCTCTATACAAGGTGCTAGGACTATGATACAATGCCAAAAATTGACTAACATTTTCAAATTATCAGTGTTGGGGCGTATTATCCCTATCTTTGTGTGAGATGAACTGTTCCCTAACCTCCCGGCTTCCGAATCCATTATGAAATCAATATTGACGAAACAGGTCATACGCTGGCGTAATTCCTACTCATCCCCGGCTGAGGACTCTCTCGTGATCGAGGAGCCTCTCGAAATTCGGGTAGGAGGACAGAGTCTGATAGTTGTGATGCGAACGCCGGGGCATGACTTTGATCTTGCCGCAGGATTTCTTTACACGGAAGGTCTGATAACATCGCCCGATGATATCGGTGCAATCGCTTACTGTGAGGATGAGGATATCGAGGGACCGAACCTGCAAAATATCATAAACGTTCATCTTACGAATGGACAGGTGCTCGAAGAGCAGAAGGGGTGGCAACGCAACTTCCACGCGAATGCTAGTTGTGGGTTATGTGGCAAAATGACTATCGAATCGGTCAAACAGGAGATACCGCCTATAACGTCAGAAGTTCAGATAGATTCAAGCGTTTTTTATCTGCTCAACGATCAGCTCCGATCTGCACAATCTGTCTTTGAAGCGACCGGCGGATTGCATGCCGCCGGATTATTTGATGAGCGGGGTGAACTACAAATCATACGCGAGGATGTCGGGCGACACAATGCAGTGGATAAGGTGATTGGACAGGCGTTGCTAGTTGAGCAGCTTCCCTTAGATCGACACATTTTGATGGTGAGTGGACGAGCCAGTTTCGAGATTATTCAGAAAGCGTTATTCGCCCGAATACCAGTGATTGCAGCGGTTTCCGCGGCATCAAGTCTTGCCGTCGAATTGGCGCGAGAGGGTAAAATTACGTTGATTGGGTTTATGCGTGGCAAAGGCATGACTGTCTACAGTTATCCGGACAGGATTCGGTGAACCGCCACAGAATGGCAATAACGTTATAATCAGGTTTGGAACACACCGAAACAAACTCATGTTGAGTTTGTTCAGAAAGTTCGTCCGTAGTCGAATTCAATTTCCCAACTTCTCGTGAATTCGGCTACATTCAACGTATGTGGGGGAGGAGAATTATTCTAAATGGAAGCGATTTTAGGCGCAGCTCAATCACTGGTGAATTTTCTCTTTTTAGTTGTTGTACTGGGTACGGCGGTAGTTTCGTGGTGGTTATCTGTCAAATATCGTGAACGGTACGCGGAATTTCCGTGGAATAGGGCCGCGATCGTCCTCGGAATTGAAGTCTTAGCTTGGATTGCGTTCAACATCTTTTGGAGTTGGGTTACACATAATTGGTGGATTGCCATCGTTCTCATTGTTATCATTGTTCTCGTGCTAAAAAAGCGGAGACGCGAATAAAAAAGAAATGGAGTAAATCTCATGGGTAGAGTCAATCGTGCTATTGAACTTCTTGAGGGGAGACACACCCTCATTTACGGCGGCAGCGGAGATTTGTCATTTGAGGGCGGCGTTAATGCCTGTCATACGAATAACGATTTCCTCCTGCTTGAACAAGAACATGTCGCGCTAAACATACAGGGCGTGCGGGAATTCATGAGGGGGCTGGCAGCGGCTGGACCCACAAAAAGCGGGCACCCGACGCCAACCGTATTGGTGACGCTGCCCATGCAAGGCACCGACGAGCATGTGGTGCGGGCAAACGCTTGGATGGTGACACACTACCTTGATTGCGGTGTTCACGGTTTCGTGCTCTGTCACGCCGAGACGCCGGGGGCGGTGAAGGCTTTGATCGAATCCATGCGGTTTCCCTTCCATAGCATTGGCGTAGGGGAGGGGCTGGCTGAGGGACGGCGAGGCAGTGGTGGCGGCCCGGGACATATCTGGGGAATGGATCACCCCGAATATCTGCAGAAAGCGGATGTTTGGCCCCTGAACCCGGAAGGCGAGTTAATCTTGGGGTTGAAAATCGAGAATCGCCGTGCCCTTGAGAATTGCGAAGCAACGTGCAAGGTGCCGGGTCTCACTTATGTCGAGTGGGGACCTGGGGACATGGGGTACTCGTTCGGTGACCCGGACGCGCATGATCCGCCGTACAGCCCCGAAATGGCTGGGGCTCGTGCACGAGTGAATGCTGCCCGTCAAGCGGCAGGCATCGACTTCTGTGATTCGATTAATGTTGATAACTACAAGGAGCAGATCGACAACGACATCTTGGTCTGTGGGGGAGGACCCGAAATCGCAGCGCTATGTCGGGAGTACACCAAGCGAACCATGCCGGCGTAGTGTCCTTTTGTGAGAGATTGCTGGCTGAACCTAACAAGGAAGGAAATTGTCTGAGGTTATGGCGACCAAAATACTTACAATGAACATGGACGATGCGTCCGCCGAACGGATCCGTGCTGTGTCTGATCAGGTTGAGCTTATAGTAGCCGGCTCTGAGGATAATTTTGAGGAAGAACTGCCCCAAGCAGACATCCTGATTGGCGAGATTCAACCGAAATATTTCCCAAAAGCAAAACGGGTGCGTTGGATGGCGTACTATTCCGCAGGGATTGACTTCCTGATGAGCCCGGAGATTGAAAAGAGTGATGTTATTATCACAACTGCGAAGGGCTTTGTAGGGATACACTTGGCAGAGCACGCATTCGCACTTATCTTGGGGCTCACGCGGGATGTCGCAGTTGTGACCCGTAATGGTAGTTGGAGCAACAACCGTCTGATGGCGCGAGAACTGATCAATAGTACCATGGGGATCATCGGGCTAGGTGGTGCTGGGCGCGAGACAGCAAAACGTGCACACGCTTTTGGTATGAAGGTGATTGCTGTAGATCCAACGCCGGCTACAGTTCCCGACTATGTGGAAGCGTGTTGGGGATTAGACCGCTTCCATGATCTGCTTGAGGCCTCCGACGTGGTTGTAATCTGTGCACCGCTCACGTCACAAACAGAGGAAATGTTCAATCGGGAGGCATTTCGCCACATGAAGCCCGATGCCTTACTAATCAATGTCAGCCGTGGCAGAATCGTCAACGAAGAGGCACTGATGGAGGCGTTGGAACAAGGTCTTATCGGCGGTGCCGGTTTGGATGTGCTGCCGGTGGAACCGGTGGCGGATGATCACCCCCTGTGGAAAATGGAGAATGTGATTATTACCCCTCATATGGCTGGTAACTCGCCGATGCGGAGCCCTCGGTGGATGGACACATTCTGCGAGAATCTGAAACGATTCGTGATGGGAGATGACGATCTGCTCAGCCGTTTCGATCAGACCAGAGGATATTGATACAACGAATCGGTGGCTCACGCCACAACGTCCATTCATCTATTGGGTTATGCGAGCGTCAGCAGGCAGTTATCATCTAGTGGCTCGATCGGCGTGAAGTCGCGATGGGCAATCCACTCCGGGCGTTTGAATTGACGGATGTGGTTGTCCACGTGACAGAGACTCAGATATACAATCACCCGGTCCCACGGACTGATGTTGGGTGCGGAGGCGTGTACCATGTTTGAGTGGAACATCAGCACAGTGCCCGGCTTACCCTTGGGTGCGATGATACCGCCTTCGTCTGCCAGATCCCTGATCCTTTCCTTGTCGAGTGTCCACAACGGATAGGAGGTCGTCAATGTGTCATGACCTGCCTCGATCACCCCCTGCTTGTGGCTGCGCGGAATGAGGTAGAGGGGACCATTGAATTCGGTCACTTCATCAAGGAACATCGCAATGTTCATCGCTCGTGGTTGTGGCATTTGGTCGTCGCGAGCCCATGTGCCGTAATCTTGGTGCCATTGCCAAACATCGCCGTTGAAAGCAGCTTTTCCGTTGATTTTGTACTGGTGCATGTACACCGGTCCATCAAGGAGCTGCATAACCGGCTCGATTAAGCGGGGATGCCGTCCCAATCGGTCAAACGCCTCGTTGTAGGTATGCGCAGCGAAGGCGGTGCGAACCGCTTCTCCATCCTTCTCGCGCCAGACCTCCTCGCGCCGCATGGCGAAAACCTTCGGCAGTTCACCATTGAGGACGTCGATCTCTGCTTGGCTGAACCGGTTTTTCAGGAGCACCCAACCCTCCGTATCGAAATGAGCCAACTGGTCCTTTGTTAATTTCATGGTGCCTTACTCTCTAAACCTTGTGGAAGTTTGAACACTGTCTGACACTATACACATAGTGCTCCTCTGGAGCACGGGGATTGGACGGATTGCTTTTCTATAGACATATCGCTCCTCTGGAGCGAAAGGCAGATTGCTTCAACTTTAACAGAAAACCAATGGATTTTCAATACCTAGCGTTATATTACTTGAATTGGAATGAGTAAAGCTTGGCGTTCTTGAAGTAGAAACGCAGCTTTATCGGCTTGCCCGCCAGCGCGCTCACGTCGGAATTCCCGTTCCATGAAACAGGTTGGGCGGTGCTAGACTCTGTGATCGGGTCTGCGTCGTCGAAGCTGAATCCGGGCAACTTCTTATGGTTCGCCCTTAAAATTTCTACCTTTACCTCGCCGGGGCTTGGTCCTGCGGCAATCGGTGCCATGCTCGTGTTCACGTATAGGCGTGATCCTGTGAATCCAAATGGGCGGGTCGTCATCTGACCGAACGACTCGGGCTCCGTGAAGATTTGCCGTTCGCCATAGATGTGTTGCAGCTCTTCCTCAGATCTATCCTTGGCAACCCAACCCTTCCCACTGTCGAGAGAAACGAACCCGTCAAGACGCGAGACTGCTAACCCAATCCCCTCTGTGGACTTGTCACCCAACTCCAAGGCAATTTCAGGCGATCGGCTGTTCGTGCCGATGTAGTAGGTGAAGATATGGTCTCCGTGAACAATCATGTCTTGAGCGTAGACGCTGCTGGAGTCGAAGTCCGCTCGCGCACCGCCACGCGGGATAAAGGGTTCGCGATAGTTCCGCTGAAAGCGAAATCCATCTCGACTGAAGACCACCTCCGGGTGATGAGTCACGTTGGTGGTGCGGAAGATCCACAGCAACCCAACGTGAATACCTTCGTAGGCGATAACCGGCAGGCTGTAGAACTCGGTGTCGGGAAAGTCGTCTTCGTCCGGTACGAGGATAATCTCTGGCTCGCTCCAGTGAATCATGTCTGGGCTCTCTGCCCTGCCGATAAGCCGTTTGCCGTAGGGGCCCCGCCAGTGGTGGCTCGCTTCCATAGTGACGTAATACGTTTCGCGTATCGGATCCCAACCTTGAAAACGACCCGCCCAACGTCCCAACTGTTGTCCGGTATCGATGACGGGGTTGCCTTCGTAGGGAGTCCAGTGGAGCGCGTCCGGGGAATAGAAGAGATCGTATTGCATCCCCCGCGTCTGCGTGTCGCCGATCATCTGCAATGCCTTGTACCGTTTGGCGGGGTCTTTCTCGTGCAGGTCTTGGAAGGCCGGTGCTGCGGGTAGACCCTCCTTTACGGGGAGGATGTTATTGTCCGTCGAGCCGTCGAACTCGACGAGTCCTAGCGAGGGTCGCTCCCAGTGGATCCCATCTTCAGAAGTCGCCAAGCACATCACATCGCCTCGGGTGTCCAAGACAAGCCCGGCGGCTCCACCCGGAACCGGCTTCCCATTTTCCAAGCGTACAGTGATAGTCGAGGAGGAATACCACATCTTGAAGATCTGGTCGGTTGGGTCAAAAATCACCTTGATGGGCCGCATGAAGTTGCCTTCCCACGGACGCTCCGGTCGGAGGATGGGGTTATCGTCCACCTTTACTGCGGGGTTCAGCCCCTGTTTTGCATTGACCAAACTCTCAATCAGGTAATCATCAAAGAAGAGCTGCTTGGTCGATCCAATATTGAGCATCGGCATTGTTGTTCTCCTTTTTCCAATTTTGGCAAGTAGACGTTCAGGCGGAACTCACGCCGTTGGGTCAGCTATGATGACTTCATCTTCGTGAAAAGCCGTTGTTGTTCAACCAGTCCACTACTCAGTCGTAGCTCTCGGTTTTCAAAAGCCCATTGTAACATTCCGTCCACAATGGCTTGGTTTTTGGCGAGATCATAGGTGCAGAGTTCGTGACGTTTCACAGCTTTTAAGGCAACCGATGCACGTTTCCAGCTTTCAATCCATTGTTGAGTGTTCTCTTGAGATGAAACTTTCATAGTAATCTTTCTTTTTTCATTGGTGTAAATGGTAATCAATCCGTTATTGAACCACCGACAGAAGTATCCCGAAATGAGGCTCGACATCTACTAGGTTGGGCGGATTGTGACCGTCACGCCGGGTCCCGGGCGTTCCAAGTTGCCGCTATCGTCGACGGCTCGGCTCAGGATCGTAACGACTCCTGGCTGTGCCGGCAGCCATTCATAGCGCCATGTCTCGCATCCACTTGCCGGATGCCAACTGACACCGTTATCTGCGGAAACTTCGACCGCGGCGACTTGACCGTCGGTGTCTTGAGCGGTGCCGCTGATCACCAAGGTGTCCAGAGACAGCGTTGCACTATCGGCTGGAACAAGTACCGTTGAAGTTGGAGGTTGCTCGTCGGTGGACGCGCTCGCCGGCGTCAGGTCCTCTTGTAGCGTTTGAGGCCGCACGCCCATATCCGCAAACAGATTGACGGTCGCTTGTTGGATGTTCCTATCAGGACCGCTCGGATCCACCCCCACCCGGGTAGAGCTGGTATTCGCGCGCTCCGGCGGTATACCAGTCTCGGTATCGTGGTGTGCATCTAGGCCCCAAGACCACTGCACTGTGCCCGCACCGAAGACCAACGCACCGCGGGGACTTCCGCCCTCTTTATTTGAAACTTGTTGGGCGGACTTGGGGGACTGGTGACGATAGAGCGTCAGATGGTGAGTCGCGGTGCCCGAATCATAAACCGAGCCGGTGTCCTGAATGTAGGGGACGTTGTCGATGGTCGTCTCCGATAGGTGAAACAGACCGGGCGGGCGAAACCCGTTGTCCAGATCTTCGTCCCACTCATGACCGAGAATGCCCTTCGGCAAAACGGCACGTTCACCCGACTTGAGTTTAGCGACCTCCGTGTTACGCCAGAACCGCAGGGTGGCGTATTTGGCAGGCACGATGAGCGGGTCATTGCGCCATGCGTTTACCGTGAAGATGGTGCCGGTTAGGGCGTTTTCCGGCTGCGGTCCCTCTGGATTGAAAGGTCGTGAGTCACGCCATGTTCCAGTCCAAACGTCAGCGACGGGGTCGATTTTGGCGTTATCGTGTGTTTCCTTGTAAGTAACCAACGTCCGATGAGAAACCCGTTCTCCGTTGATGGATGGCTCCCACCGGGTTTTCCAAAAGACTTCGTTGCCGCTAAAAAAAGCAAGGTGCACGTCCGCATCGCGTGCTGCCTCGACATGCCGCCTTTGCTCAAGAGACCAGTATTCGTCGTGTCCGACCGACAGAAATAGGCGGTGCTTACGGATCTCCTCGCCGCGTCGATCGCTATCGACACCGGTAAAGTAGGTGATGTCGTAACCGTTAGCCTCAAGCCAGCGGACGCAAGGATACTCAGCGTTGAAAACCATATTGACCGCCCGGTAATCGCGCGTTTTGAGCGGGCGGTTGTAGCTCACCTTGTAGGCACGGGGAGGAATACCGATTCCACGTGGGTTGCCCGGGTTAATCCTGCCATAGGTGCAGTAACCTCCGTAGGGGTTGTAGGCTTGCCAAGTGGTATCTGAAGTTTGGAAGAGAATGTCAGAGTTGCTGTTGTCGTGCCGCACGACGAAATAGATGTGGCTTGCTCGCGGTTCACGTAACGCATTGGCAAGACGGCCATATCCCAACGCTCCGTAGGCGTGTGGCGAGGCAGGGGGCCTCTCCGCTGGGCTTTCTGGACTGTTGTCCGCCCGCCAGCTTGCGGGGTCCGAATCCTGTCGTACCAGACGTGCAAAATAGATTCCCGATGTCGCGTCCGGCGGTGCTTGCCAAGAAGCTGAAACTGCCCAGTTGCCGCAATCGTAGAGGCGAGTGGTCTCGTCCCTCATACCTTCCGGCTGATGTTGGGGGAGTTTGACCGATGGCTTGATGGTGTCAACGCGACGTGCCCCCATCCCGCCGTAATACCCCATTCGATAGATGTCTATCCGATAGTCGGTCGAATCGGTTTTGATCTTGAAGAAGATCGTCTCGCCGCGATTGATGCTGATGTCATGACCGAAGCCTTGGATGGTCGGATCACCCCAACCGTTAATGTCCCACTCGGTTGGCGGATCGCCCGGCAGGCGATTTTCTCGGACAATGCTGTTGACGGGTTGGGCGTGGCGATTTGTCGGTTCGAGACTCATATCTCCTCCCTTTCTACTTTTACCCATTTGTGCTGCATATTGATTCGCCATCGCAGGCAAGCATTTTTATTTCTCGTGTGCTTCCGCCCAAGCTTTCAACGGAACATCGTCCGAATTCTTTGTAATCCAGTACTGAGAGTGAGGCTGAAAATCAGGAGAAGTCCCCAACGGATTCTCTCCCGCCGCCAATGCACCGAGTAATTGCTTCCGTATCGGCGAACTTTTAGCGATCAACTCCGGTGCCTGCTGAATGAAATCCGCAGGACGGAGCCACCGGTAGTGGTAGCCGACGTGCATAATCTTGCGGGTTTTGTCGGACAGATTGGGACCAACACAGTGCCAAGTCGCTGTGCGCCACAGGACCGCAGCCCCCGGTTTCAACCTGAGTTCAACCGCCTCGGAGAGATCGTGTTTGCCCTGCATCTCCCGCCATTCTTGTAGGGGGCGCTTGTGGCTACCTGGCATCAACCAGAGGTTGCCGGAATTGGATTCACTCAAATCGGAGAAGACATAGAACACTTTAATCTCCATAAAGGGCAGCCGCCCGTCCAGCGACGGTCCCTCAAAGAGCTCTTTGCCCGACAGATCCGGATGCCAACCGAGATTATTGTAACCAGCTTTCTGATCGTCTCCGTCACCGACGCCAATTTCGCCGGGCTTCAGATCTTTTGGGTATGGTGGACGGTAATCGAGGTGGGTGGTTCGGATCTGAATGTTCCACCCAATGGCATCAACGACTAGGGGCAGCATTTTGGGGTGGTCAATCAGGTCGAGGAACGCTTCGTGCTGGGCTAACGCATTGCGGATAGTGAAGGGGTCATTGGGGTCACCGCCTTCGGCACGGCGGACCTTAGCTTTCACCTCATCAACAGCCGACAGTAATCGGTCCAGCTCTTGTTGGGCCAAAAAATCTTCGAGGATAATGTATCCTTTCTCATCAAAGTCTTGTTCTTGCTGCTGCGTCATTGCTATCGACATCGGTTTCTCTCCTTTTCGACAGATTCGTGAAATACGACATGATACTCATTATGGTGAATTAAAGATAAGTTAAGCGATAAATCTAGGGCAGTATTTGCTCAGTTTTCAAACTTACGAAAAAAGCCCGACACAATAGAGCGAACGCCTCCTCAGCGTCCATAGACCGATACGCAGTTGCTACTAGTAGATGTGAATTGTTCCCGCTTCCATCCAGCCCAACGCTGCTTCAGGCGTAGCCCGGCGATGCGCGCCATGAGGTCCAGTTCACTGGGCCATGCGTACCGCTGAACGACTGGGTTCAAGTGTATCCCTGCTGCGGAAAGGGACACGTGGCTCTCTTCTGTCATCTGCGTCGCGATGTCATGGCACAGCACATCGAGCCGGACTTCATCGACCCTGATGGCTTCCGCGTCCACATATTGATTGTCGCGCAAACGATGAAGAAAGGTAGGCACATACGCCTCTACCACAAAGCAGCCGTCGTCGGTGAGATGGTCAGCGACATTCTCAAAGCAGCGGACCTGCTCGTCTTGGGACAGCAGGTTGAACAGCGTGTTGAAGATTAAGTATATCAAGCGATACGTGCCCTTGACCGCAACGTCGGCGAAGTTGCCCATCGTGATGGTGATCTGGGCACCGCCCGGCTTAGCGCGCAACTTGGCGACCATGGCAGAAGATAAATCGATACCGTCGACACGGATACCCCGTGCGGCTAACGGTAGCGCGATCCGCCCGGTGCCGATGGCAAGTTCCAGCGCGGGACCCCCTCGTGCTAGCTGCTCAAGAAACGCAACGGTTTCCATCTCATCCCCGCGTTGCGAGACGTCGTCATAGACCTCAGCAGCAGCCTCGTCAAAGCTCATGACTGGTTCATATTTCTCCATATAACACACTCAATTATTACGGTGTCCATGCTCGCGGGGCAATACCTTCGACGTGCGTTTTGACATCGACAACCACCGGTCTCTCGGCAGAGAAAGCCTGATCTAACGCGCTCGACAGTTCGCTCGGTTTGTTGACCGTAATCCCGAGACAACCCATTGATTCAGCGATCTTGGCGAAATCGGCGTCGGGGAACAGCCAGAGTTCATCGGAACCGTCCGTCCGTCCGCCGTAGACAGACTCGACGCCACCCTGCTCTTGGTTCAGAGAGTGATTGTTGTTGACCAGAATAACGGCGTTAATTCTGGATTTCACGGCGGTCTCCAAATCCGCCAGATGATACCAGATACCGCCGTCGCCGGTGAAGCAGAGCACGGGTCTATCCGGTTGGGCACATTTGGCCCCCAGCGCCGCGGGTAGCCCCCAACCGAGTGAACCGGAGCAACGAATGAATATCTGGTCGGGATGTTTGAGATCGAGCATCGTACCAGTCCAGACACCGGAATGTCCTGTGTCAGAGACCAGAATTGCGTCGGAGGGCAGATAGTCGGTCAACTCTTTGCAGAGGCGTTCTGGTCGCATCGGCACAATATCCGAGTTTGCCACTTCGCTGACGCTCGCTTTCCAGTTCCGAACCAGTTCCTGCACGCGGTCGATCCATCCTGCCCGCGGTTCAACGGTTTCTGTATTTTCAATCATGCGGCGCAGCGAGTTTCTAATATCGCCCTGCATCCCTAACTGAATTGGGTAATTGCGCCCCAACTCCTCTGCATTGATATCGAGTTGGATGATTGGCGTTCCTTCCGGCGGGATGCTGTATCCGTTGGTTACCTGTCCCCCGGTGTGACTCCCGATGAAGAACACCAAATCCGCCTCGCAGACCGCTTGGTTCGCACAATCCCGCGAGTATGAACCGGGAACACCCACCGCCAACGGATGGTCGTAGGGGAACATCGTTTTGGCGTTGAGAGCGGTGGCAACGGGAATGGAAAGCTTTTCTGCAAGGGCGATAAGTTCGGCACGCGCCCCTGAAGCGGTTACTCCACCGCCGGCAACTATGATGGGACGTTTGGCATCCGTGAGCAGTTGGATTGCGTCCCTCACTTTTTCGATCTCCGCTTCTGGTCGGAAAGGTGGCAGTTGGGTAAAGGGCTCTTCGATAATGACTTCCAGATCCGCCTCGCCGTCTACGACTGCCTGCCCGGCGAGACCCTCCAGATCCAGATGTGCTGGGCCCGGTGTGCCGGCTGTGGCAGAACGGAAGGCTTGACGCAGATAGACCGGGAGTTGTTCCGGCGTAGCCACGAACGCGCTATATTTGGTCACCGCCGAAAATGGATTGACATGATCAACCTCCTGATAGGCGTGGCGTTGTTGGCTGATCTGGTTCTCCCGTCCGGTAATAGCGATGACCGGAGAGCAAGCGAGGTAGGCATCTTGTAATCCAGCCGCGAGATTGACTGCCCCTACCGACTGCGCCATACAGAGGCCAGGTGCGCGTTTGACGCGGGCGTAGGCATCTGCCATGTATGCGGCCCCTTTTTCGCCGTGGGTTTGAACCCGTTTAATCCCCAGTTTCTCCATCTCCATCAACGCCCTAGGCGCGATATAGGGCATAAAAAAAACGTGGGTGATCCCGTAACCGTGGACTGTATCTGCAATAAATTTACTTCCTGTCATTTTCGGCATACTGTTTTCTCCTATAGGAACGATTTTTTCTACAGCTTTCTTGGGGTTCCGCCATCAATGTTTATAGTTTCTCCCGTTATGAACCGGGAATCATCGGCAACAAGGAAAAGCACTAAATTTGCTACATCTTCCGGATAACCCGGACCGTCGAGTATCTGAGACAGATCGAAGATGGGCTTGAAGTAGTGATGTTCCCTGCCACCGGTTGCCCCCGGGGTGAGGATTTGGCCAGGACGTACGCAGTTGACTCGAATATTATGCTGTCCGCCCATACTCGATGTATATCGAGTAAAAGCCTCAACGCCTGCTTTTGCCACATAGTATGAGGACGATGGTGTTCCGCCAGTTATATCATACATGTTCTTGCTAAATCCGATGACAGCGGCAATAGATGAATTGTTTACTATGGCACCGCCGCCTGCCTCCACCATGTGGTGCCAAACTGCTCGTGACATGTAGAAGGTGCCTGACAAATTGACGTTAATCACCCGATCCCAGCCTTCATCTCCTTCGTTGGGGAAGTTCTCCCCGGCTCCTCCGCCCGCGTTGTTAAAGAGGATATTGATTGTGCCGTATTTTGAAACAGCTTCTTCGACCGCGGAATCAACGGCACTACTGTCCGAGACATCGCAACGGATGAACGTCGCTTCGCCGCCCTCGCTGTTTATAGCGTCCTGAACTTGAGTGCCCTCCTCCACCCTTCTCGCCATAATGGCGACTTTCGCGCCTTCTTGGGCAAAGAGGTGAGCGGTTGCTTTACCGATACCGCTGTTTCCACCTGTGACAATTGCAACTTTACCTTCTAGTCTTCCTGACATTATTTTCTCCTTTGCACACGAGCCACAGCTTATCTATTTGGTATCACCTTAGTCTTGGTATTCGACAACGACATCATCATCTTTAATCTGAACTGGGTAGGTCTTGGCGCGTATCTCTGGATCCACTAGACAACGCCCTGTCGCAATATCGAACGCCCACTGATGCCATGGACAGCGCAGCACCTCGCCTAAGCCGTCAACGGCGATTGTGGAATTATGGGTAGAAGACGGTGCGTCGGTGATGACGCGACCGCTGAGTTCGCCTGTGCAGAGGGGACCGTTCTTGTGCGGACAGATGTTGCGCACGGCGTAGAATGCCCCATTAACGTTAAAGATACCATAGATGGGTGGGCAGATCAACAATTTATTTTTAGGTATGGGGGGATTTGTACCAGGTTAGTGAGCCCCTCGACAAAATTACGGATGCCAGTGAATAGATGTGATACTCGCCATATCGTTTCGCAAATGGATAGCATCTTTGATGTTACCAAACGTTTTAACGCGAATCTGCAAAGTTCCGTTAATAAGGTCAAACCTTATTAACGAAACTTTGAAAAAACTTGACAAAATGTTAATAATGCTGTATCTTATTAACGGAAAGTGATAAAAAATGAACCCAGAAGCTTTCAAAAATTCAACCGCTGGCAAATGTCTTCGCTCAATAACCCGTCCCCCATATTGGGGTTATGTGCTGAATCCACTCCCGCCCAAAATTGTAGTGGATTGGGAGTTGGTTAATCTTCTCTCAAAAGCAGACAATAAGCTTGAAGAGTTATCCAGTGCGGGACAATTGCTGCCTAATGTGCATCTGTTGATAAAGCCACTGTTTGTTCGGCGTGAAGCCGTAACCAGTTCGAGAATTGAAAATACCCAATCCGGTTTGGAAGATCTCTTTTTCTTTGAAGCGAATCAAACGGAGCCATCCCCTGCGTCCGATGTAAAGGAGATTCTCAACTATGTTAGAGCATTGGAACATGGAATCGAACGGTTGGGAGAGTTGCCGATTAGTTCTCGACTGATCTGTGAAATACACGGAATCCTGATGGAGGGCGTACGGGGTGAACATGCAACCCCGGGCCTGATGCGAACGAGTCAAAACTGGATTGGTAGTCCCGGATGTACTTTGATGGACGCAACCTATGTTCCTCCGCCGGTGCCAGAGATGAAACAGTGTCTTTCAGATTTGGAAAGATACATTCATTCTAATCCACAGGAACCGGCGTTGATTCAATGTGCTCTGGTTCACTATCAGTTTGAAGCGATTCATCCATTTGTTGATGGCAATGGACGGATTGGCAGACTTCTGATCATGTTTATGTTATTGGAAAAGAAGTTGTTATCGCAGCCCCTCCTTTATCTCTCCGATTTTTTTGAGCAGCATAGAGATGAGTATTACAGATTGTTGTTGAATGTAAGCCAAAAAGGGGACTGGAAAGCGTGGATCACATTTTTCTTAAACGGAGTTCGTCAACAGTCTGAAGATGCCCTTTTGACGATTCAAAAATTGCTTGACTTGCAAAGCCGATACAGAGCACTTGCAACTGGTCGGAGGGTGCCGAAGGCTGTAAACCGCTTGATTGATTGTCTGTTTGCGAATCCTGTTATTTCAATTTCAGCATTATCGAAAGCTTGGGAGGTGCCCTTTCCCACTGTTCAGCGGGGGGTGGATTACCTAATCGAAAAAGGGATACTCAGGGAAATAACTGGAGGGAGGCGAAACCGTCTGTTTGTTGCAGATGAAATATGCAATACAATCATGACCGATAGAACAAAATCAATGAACCCAAGGAAGTATACAGTATGGATGTAGATTGATCTGATCCGCCCGATGGGTGGGTCGAGACGCCATTAGAGGAAATCAGCGAAATCGTATTGGAGCAATCGCGGTCATCATTAACTTAAAATACTGGCGGAACGGGACTCCTTCAACAAACAACTTAACTTCCTTCTACACGTCAAAACGATTTCAGGATATTTATGAAGGGGTTGCTTAGTAAACAGATTGGTTCATCGAAAAAGAAAGCAGTAAGGAACAACGATCGTTGTTCCCTACGGTTTCTATAGTCGGTGCCCTCTACCCGTTCAGGAAATTCTTTAATAGCTTTTTTCCCTCAACGGTCAAGATCGATTCCGGGTGGAATTGCACCCCCCAGATCGGATAGTCCTTGTGCCGAAGTCCCATAATTTCGTCTTGGTCTGTCCATGCAGTGAGTTCAAAGCAATCCGGCAGCGTCTCCTTTTTCACAATGAGGGAGTGGTAGCGTGTCGCCTCAAACGGGTTTTCGAGGTCATCGAAAATCTGTTCACCGTTGTGGTGAATCATTGACGTTTTGCCGTGCATCAACCGTCCGGCGCGGACGACATCGCCGCCAAAGACATCGCCGATACACTGATGCCCCAAGCAGACGCCGAGAAGGGGTACACGTCCGGCAAAGTGACGGATTAGGTCGCAGGAGATGCCCGCTTCCCGCGGTGTGCAGGGACCCGGCGATATGACGATCTTCTCAGGCGCGAGGGCTTCGATCTGGTCAAGCGTGATTTTGTCGTTGCGATGGACGACCAAGTCCGCGCCTAACTCGCCGAGATATTGCACAAGGTTATAGGTGAATGAGTCGTAATTGTCAATCATAAGTATCATAGCTTCTTCTCCTAACCGTTTCTGTGGATTCTCATCATCTCATTGCCGCCTTTCTGGAATTCATAGGGTACGCGACAAATATCAACCGTAAATCCCGCTTCCAAAAAATGTGATTGAATCGGTGCAACGTAGGGTGACTTTTCGCAATTCAACGTCAGTAGCGGGAAAATCCGTACCTCTTGAGAAACGCGACAGAGTTCTTGTATAGAATCCCGATGAAAATCGAAAGATAGCTGAACAGAATATAAAAAGAGCAGATGCGAGCAGAGTGCTAAATCGAACTGGCAATCGGTAAAACTGAGTGCAGGTAGAGACTCAGGCAGATAACGTCCTTGTTCCTTTCCCACCTCAAAATCGTCTAAAAACTTCCTCATAGTCTCAAGGCGGAAGCGACCACAATGCGCTGGATTTGAAAAGAAATCCCAGACAAAGTTGTTAGAGTTTTGTTTCACTTGAGAGATGAGGGTATCGTAGTTCTCTTCAACTCTTCCCTTGATCTGCGCTCCTGAAAACGAATAGATTGGGTCAATTGATAGCACCGTATGCCCCAAGGCATTCATCTCGCTGTTAAAGCTGGCGGGGCCGTCACCGACGCCGAGGATAAGTAAGTTCAGTTCCTCATCGGAGAGATTGAACATCTGCGTGTACTCTTGCAGCGATCTGCCCCAAGGGATGACTTGGTTGAGTGTCACACTCACGATTTGCCTCCTGTCGCTGATCTACTCCAATCCCGCTTCAGCGAGTTCAATAGCTCTTAACCCCGCCCGCGCCTTGTTGACCGTTTCCTCATATTCCGTTTCGGGCACAGAGTCTGCGACGATACCACCGCCCGCTTGGACATAGGCGATACCATCTTTGACAACGAGTGTGCGAATTGTGATCGCTGTATCCGCGCTGCCGGAGAAACTGAAATAACCGACGGCTCCGCCGTAAGGACCTCGCCGCGTCGGCTCAAGTTCATCGATAATCTCCATCGCCCGGATCTTGGGAGCACCGGATAGCGTCCCAGCGGGCAAGCAGGCGCGAATCACATCGTAGGGGGTTTGTCCCTCGCGCAATTCTCCGATAACATGCGAGACGATGTGCATCACATGTGAGTAACGTTCAATCACCATCATCTCACTCACGCGCACAGTATGGTATTCGCAGACGCGCCCCAAATCGTTGCGTCCGAGGTCAACGAGCATGACGTGCTCTGCCCGCTCTTTCGGATCGGCGAGGAGCTCTGTCCCCAATGCTTCATCTTCGGCCGGGGTTTCTCCACGCGGACGGGTTCCCGCGATTGGGCGCATCTCCGCAATACCGTCCTCAACGCGCACCATCATCTCAGGTGAAGCACCAGCAATCTGGAGCTCATCGAACTTGAGGTAGTACATATAAGGTGAGGGGTTCACGGTGCGCAAAGCGCGATACGCATCGAATGTATCGACCGATATCGGGACGCTAAAACGCTGCGATGGCACAACTTGAATGATGTCTCCCGCGGCGATATACTCTTTCGCCCGAAGGACAACCTGATGGTAATCTTCTTTCGTGAAGTTCGACGTGACAGGCACACCGCTTGGACTTGAAGTTGGCTTATTGGTATAATTCGTCAACAACGGCTGTTTGAGTTTAGCGATGAGTTCATCGATCTGATCAAGGGCATGTTCGTAGGCTTGGTCGATGTCACCGTTGATATGGGCGTTGGCGACCACCTTGATCTGATGATTTACATGGTCAAACACCAAGAGTGTATCAGTGACCATGAAAAAGCAATCGGGTAGTTCTCGATCATCTTCGGTGGTATCGGGGAGATCCTCGACGAAACGCACCATATCGTAGTTCAGGTAGCCGACCGCTCCACCGTGAAACCGCGGCAATCCCTCAACCTCAACGGGACGGTAGCGAGTCATCAACTCTTCAAGTGCCTCCAACGGGTCTTCGGTTTCCAGTTCGACTGTTTCCCCGGTACGGAGGTCATCAATCCGGACCAAGTTGCCTCTGCTCCTCAATAGGATTGATGGGTCACTGCCAAGAAATGAATACCGAGCAACGTGTTCACCGCCCTCGACACTTTCCAACAGAAATGAGTAATCGCTCGCTCCAATCTTGTAAAACGCGGACACAGGCGTTTCCATATCCGCAAGAATCTGTTTGTAAACGGGAATCAAGTTTCCGTGTTGTGCTTTTTCTCGAAAATCTTCTAAGCTTGGGTAATACATGGGAGTCTCCTTAAAAACTATCAGTATACTGTATTTGGATCAAAAACCTTATCACCAACAATGCGCGTAGAGTTACCGTCGGGGGAGACTTCCCGAAAGAAACAGGAGCGGTAGCCGGTGTGGCACGCCCCGCCTTTCTGTTCGACTTTGATTAGCAGCGCATCACCATCGCAATCAAAGGCGACCGTTCGCACGGTTTGCGTGTGCCCTGAAGTCTCCCCCTTGATCCAGTATTCTTGGCGGGAGCGGCTCCAGAAGCAGACACGCCCTGATTCTAATGTCTTTCGCACTGCCTCGCGGTTCATGTAGCCAACCATGAGGACCTCTTTGTTTTCGTCATCCTGTATAATGGCAGGAATTAAACCGTTCTGATCGGTCTTGAGTTGATTTAGAATTTCCATTTTTCTCCTCATTTAGCTAAAAATAGGCATAAAAAAAGCCGTAGACAACGGGGTTCGTATGCCTACGGCTTTGCTTTCTAGATATGAGTCCAAAGGTTTATCTCAACAAAGGCACACTGCTCCCCTCAACACAACGCCACCACCAATGCCAATGATGAGATGCGATTCGAAATTGTGGTTGTCGGTTCAGGGTTTGCATAGTACCTTTTAACTTCCTATCTATCAGATTGTGTAAAGCATATCACAATCTTAGTTTCGGTGTCAAGAAAATTCTGGTGCGCTGGTCTTACCCAACCAACGGCTGCAAAAACTCGATGCTTCGACGCGCAATTGTCTCTGGATCCGGCTCAAAATTGAAGACCTCGGTTGAAAGGTAACCGGTGTAATTAATCTCCTTTAATGCCTCAATAATTGGTGGATAATCCACATTACCTGAGCCGGGGAGATACCCGTTATCGTCGTTGGTGTGGAAATGTGCCACATGCTCGGCGTATTTACGAATCTGTGTGGGCATGTCCAAGTTTTCGGCGGCTGTACTCGTTACATCAAGGATGATCTGGAAATTTGGGTTATTGACCGCTTTGACCATCTCCACCGCTGCCGCCGGTGTATTGATGAAATTTGTGCTTTGGCTTGTCAAGGGTTCCATACACAAGATAACATTCTGTTCTTGAGCAAATTCAGCGCACGCCGCGAAGGTCTCTTGTGCATAGTGCCACGCCTGCTCTGGTGTCAGTGGATCCAGTATGTTGCGTTCATTGGGCGAACCGATAACCATAATCTTTCCACCCAGATCGGCGCAACACGCAATCAGTGCGAAAAAGTAATCTCGTGTTTTCTCGCGGATGCCTCTATCGAGGTGATTGACGTGCAGTCCCTTTGGCGAGACCAACAGCCAGTGAAGTCCAGCGATTTCAATCTTCGCTGCATCCGCCGCTTTTCGGATACGATCTCTCTCGATTTGGCTGATGTCCAACACCGATTCCGCGAGCGTGAAGGGTGCGAGCTCCACCGCATCGTAGCCGAGTTTGGCAGCGCACGAAAAGACATCTTCGACCCCCCAATCCTCAAACATTTCGTTGCAGATAGCCAGTTTCATGGTCTACTCCTGATTCTACTTATCCTGATTCCACTTATGGTGGATTCTAGAATTAACTAGATGCTGTGAATAAGCAAGGTTAAGAACCTTGTTCGCTGAGTTACGGCACACGGAGTGTGCCTACTACAATTAGGAATCTTCCTTCCACCGCTGGATGAGATCTGTATCAATATCAAACTGATCAAGGGTCTTCGTGATGACGAAATTAATCATATCATCAACTGTTTTGGGAAAGTGGTAAAAACCCGGCATCGCAGGCAGCACCACCACGCCGAGTTGGGACAGCTTGAGCATGTTTTCGAGATGGATGGGACTGAGCGGCGTTTCACGTGGCACGAGGACCAGTTTACGCTGCTCTTTGATGCAGACATCGGCAGCGCGCTGGATGAGGTTTCGGGAGATACCCGCTGCTATTGCGCCGATGGTCCCCATGCTGCACGGTGCAACGACCATCCCCACAGTGCGGAAAGAACCGCTGGCAATTGACGCTCCAATGTCGGACTGATGGTGATAAATCACCTGATCTGACGAATAGCCGATTAGGGATTCAAGGCGGAAATTGTCCAGATCTACGCGGAGCTGCAGTTCTTCCCACAACGCCCTTGCGCCGGAGTCGGAAATCGTAAGGTGGATTTCATAGTCGTCGCATCGGGTGAGGGTTTCCAACAGACGCACACCGTAGATGACGGCACTTGCCCCTGTTATCCCGACAATTATACGTCTGACTGCTCCCAAAGATAAATCTTTGGGGTTCTTAATAGACTTATTGGCAGACATTAGAATCTCCATGCTATCTTCTTGCTTCGACGGGACGTGCCCCGACAACCGAGGCCTTACTATCTCTCCACAAGCGTTTTACGTCTCCGTGTGTCCCATGGCGACGTTTCTCAGGTTTATCGCAGCGTTGAGATCTCTGTCTTGTGTATGACCACACACACTGCAATGGTAGGTTCTATCTGATAGGGATAGGTTACTATCTATTACATGACAAGCTGAACAAGTCTTACTAGATGGGTAGAAGGTATCTGCCTCTACAATCTTTACACCTATCCGTTCTGCTTTATACTTTAACATGGCAAGCAAACTCGACAACGAAGCGTCCGATAACGCCTTTGCAAGCCTGTGATTCTTAAGCATACCTGCAACATTTAGCGACTCAATCCCAATACGACTCGCACCGTTGACGATAGCCGTTGTTGCCTTATGTTGGGCGTCTTGTCGAATACAGGTGATACGATAATGTAACTTGGCAAGTTTCGCTTGGGTCTTATGCCAATTACGACCGCCTTTCTGCCTTCGACTCAACTGACGTTGCAACCGCTTCAACTTTCGCTCGTAACGCTTTAAGGCTTTCGGATTCTCGTAGTACACCCCTTCGGACGTGACCGCCAAGTGCTTGATACCTACGTCCACACCAACGACGGGGTGTTGTTGAATATCAGGTATAGAATCGGCTTTGAATGTATCCACAACAATAGCAGCGAACCACCGGTGTCCACGCTTAGAGATAACGACCTTACAGATAGTGCCAAGGAAGCGAAGGGATTCACAGAAGCGGACCCAACCAATTTTGGGTAGTTTTATACGCTGTCCTTCGACTTGGGTTTCTCCTTTGCCTGCAATGGCTTGGTAACTCTGACCATGGAACCGATTCTTGAACTTGGGAAAACGATTCTGACCTAACTGCCAACGACCAATAGCGTCCTTGAGGTTATTGTAGATAGCGCATTTCGACACGGTTTGCGACATATCCTTAGCATATATGTACTTATCATATTTAACGGCGTTAAAACGGTGTTGAAGGTCTATATGACTATGCCAATCCCCTTTGGCTAAACCTGCTTTGAAATCGGCTAAAGCATGATTGTAGGCAACACGGGCGTAACCACAATGTTGAGCAAATTGAGTTGCCTGAACGTTGTTCGGATCTAGCGCTATCTTATGAGTTTTTAACATTGGGGTTGTCTTTCCGTTTATCGTTGCCTATGTCGTAGGGTGTAGGGGACTCTACCAAGCGGTAGAGCGACATTCCCTTACTGAAAGACAACACAATTATATCCGTTTTGGCTTACAATATCTACACGCTTTTAACGAAAGCACGATACTACTAGGGTTGGCCCCAATTAGCCTTCAAGCAATCCCCTTCTTTGTTCCCACTTTTACCGGTTCTGAACGTTCTTTATCCAGTCTCCCAAGTTATTCTTCACTAGCATCAACCGGTCCGGAGAAATTTCGCCTATTGTTCCAATCAAAATCGCTCCTGAAACTACAGCGAGACGAGTTGTACGGATAACGCTCGCGGTTTTTAACCCGGAACGGACAAAGTCTGGAGAATTTTCATTGATAATTTCATCAAGACCTTCAACATATTGATTGAGATTTGATGAAATCATACAAATTAGCCAGTCATCATAATTGCCGGGAAGTGGTGCCAGTAGAAGTGCTGGACGTTGTTTTCCGACACCCAAATCGGTCTGTGGAAAGTTGAACACAACAATCTGTCCAGGCCTTTTCACACCCACCGCTCCTTCAAATCGGATTCATCGTAGATTGGCACATCTTCGTCTTCAATGCCACGCATTGCGGCAGCCAATGAAAGATGTGACCAATCCAAATCCTCTTTTCGCACACTTTGGTGCTGCATTAGGAATTCAATGAAATCCAGTGTTTCTGCCTGTAACGGTTCAGGTAATTTTTGAACCTGTTCGTGAATTCTTTCAGCAGTGGTCATGGTAACCTCCTGACAGAGGGCGTATTACTCTTCATGAAACGGCGGTAGGTTGCCATTGGCGTTGAACGCAAGTGGTTCCAGTTCGCCGGTGACCTCCAGATCGGTGCGGAGTTTTGCATCTTCAAGTAGGGCTTCGGAGATGTCCACCTCTGCTAGACCGAGGGTGCTTTCAATTCGCACCACCTTTGCTTCTTCAGGTGGGGTCAGTCCAACCGTGTTCAGTGCGATTTCAATAGCCTCTTGGTCTGTGTCGTAATAGAAGGGTGTTTTCGACTTCTGAGGTCCCATTCCGGTGATGCCATTCATGTACGTCGCGTGCCGATCCATCTTTTCCACAAGGCGTGTCGTGGTAAAGTCCGCCAATCCAACGCCTGTCGCGTTGCCATCGCTATCGTCTGTCAGGTCTCGGACGAAGATTCGCACAATTGCGGGCTTCTCCGGCTCTGGCTCAAGGATCTGCATCATGCGACCGATGATGTTGGTATCCATCCCTGTACCGCTGATGTTCTTGCCCATCCAATCCACGATTAAGAGATCGAAGGCATCAAACGGAAGGCGTCCCATCAGCGATTTGGATTCGACGAGGAGTTCACGTTCTCGACGCATCAGTTCACCGGCGCGCATCGCGGCGACCTTCGCTGTCTGTTCGTGTGCGTTTTCGACCAGTCCAACGCCAAAACCAACCTTTCCGGCATCTATGAGCAAGCCGGTAACTGTCCGGATGATATGATCAAATCCGTAGTGGAAAAAGGCGCGGTGGTACATATTCGCACCGTGCTGCTTGCCAAACCCGATCGTCAACATCTTCAGGGTGCCGCTCTCAACCGTGCCTCTGAAATCGGTGTGTGCTTTGACTCGATTGATCGGGACAATGTGATCTGCCTCAGCAGCGTAGGTATCAAGGAAAACGGGCAGCTTGTCGGCGGTCTGGCCAATTTCAACAACCTCCATCGTTGCCTTGATCGGTACACCGACCGTCTCTTCGGTAACGCCGTAATGCTCTAGCACGGCTCGCTGTCCCTCTGCGGTTGCACCGCCGTGGCTTCCCATCGCTGGTACAACAAACGGTTTTGCACCGATATCTTTGAGGTAATCCGCTGTTGCTTTAATGACGACAGCAATATTCGCAACCCCGCGGCTGCCGCCGCCAATAGCGACGCTATCCCCTTTGCCGATAATTGACGCCGTGCCGATCTGATCCAATTCCGCTCTAACTGCTGCGGGCAAATCTGCTACGACAGGGGTATCAAAATGTTGTTTTATACGAATCATTCTTGGTAGTGCCATTGGTTCAGTCCTCCATATCTGTGAAATGTTGTTACCATGTTACCAAAAGTTAAGGTGAATAACAAGAGAGAAATGTGTGATGCGTGAAATGTAAGACAAAGATCAACTCGCTTGGCTTGTTACACACGCGTTAAAATGCTCGTCCACTCGCCTCGATGAACGGTTTGAGTTCCGTGGCCAATCCGTTTCACCTTTGAGGCTATTTTTCACGTAGGCTCACCCGCTCGACTTCTCCAGATTCAATACGCAGATCTTTCCAATCTGACTCTGCTTCCATGTCTGTCTTGGGTCGCCAAGAAAAGGATAACGTTGAATCGCCGCCGTTATAGAATACCACATCCCCCTGACTGTCCACAGGCGGACGGATAAGCGATAAAAGGTTCTGTGGTAGGCAATTTTTGCCGTCCTTCATTCGCACTTCCAGCGTTGACACAACCGCACTCTGGAGCTCACGCGTACCAAGCAGAAGCGGACCGTAGCATGATGTGACCGCTCCATGCCCCCAATTCCGTCCATGCCCCGCTGCGACTGAGCAGACAGCACCGCCCATATCCGCGTGCTCCCTACCACCGCGAAGCACTCTCCGTGCTATCGTCAGGCGTGTTGACGCGCTTCGGAACGCCCGTATCGCAAACTCCGGGTTACCGGTGATTTGGTAAACGAGGGTCATGGCTGCTGTTGATGGTTCCCGGATTGGTTGCACGGAACCGTCGTCCGACCATTCACCCCAATACGCCATATCCGCTCGGCGACCAACGCCCGGCTCCCGTCGTTGGACCTCCTGCGGAAAGATGAGCGCGAGATGTTTCGGCGAGGGTGGTATCCCATCCAGTTGATCGCTAATGGGCTGATCAAAGGTGGTATCCTCGAATGTCCAGCGGTAGTAGCTGAGCGCGGCAGCACCGGGGTCGTGGTACGGGTCAAGTACTGATTCTACGAGAGGTTCGACAATTCGTTTAGCTGCATCTCTGAAAATCGTATCTCCCGACAGATGGTAAAGATCACCCAACGCATAAATTGCCCCAGAGGCGAGCAGGTTTTCAATTCCTGACAATGGATCGCCTGAGAGGTGATGCGTGCCGTGGGCGGCTATCCGGTGTAGATTTCTCTTTTCAACTTCCGCTTCACCCAAGCCGTTGCCATCCAAATCCCACAGTAGTGGCATTGGGGATTTAGCAGCGGCGATCCGTTCTGCGCGCTTCTGACCATATCGCAACGACCAATCGAGGTAACGTTCCTCTCCCGTGATCCGATATGCCGCAAGGGCGATGTGGATGAATCGGAAGTGTTCGGCAACCTCGTATGCAGTCTCTGCGTCGTTGTGAATCGTTCGACTCCCAATGTAGTAACCGCAAAACGTGTCACGGTCATAATCGTACCAAGCGGGGATCTCCTCCACCCAATTCCCGATATGCTCGGCGGCATCCATCAGCATTGAGCGCGCTTCCTGATCGTCCGGCACAAAATCTATGTATCGCGGCAAGAATAGCAGAAACGGCTCTGTGCCGTGATGCGCCTCTGCCTCTGGCTCATAGCCGTGCAGACACTCCCGTTCAATCCAACCCGCTAATGCGGATTTCAGGTCCCCGAAATGTTTCAAAACGGTTGTATCGCCGGTCACGAGGTAGTGTGGAAACCACGCCAAGGTATAATTGGCTTCATCTTCGCCGCCGCCGTTTGGCCCGGGCGGGTCAAGTGCCATGCTCTGATTCAACCACCGATCCATCTCTCCGCGGAGATCTATGTAGTATTTGTAGCATTCTTGAAGGGTGTCGTTCATAAAGTCCTCTCACAAGTTAAGGTCAAGCATCTGACGGCACCGGTAATTCAGGCACATACTGATATTCCGAATCCGTCTTCTGTTTCTTTAGGATTGTAATAATCTGCTTCCAAGTCTCGAAAAGACCGACCGGACAGTGCGGGAGTTCATGTTTAATTAGCCTATGCAATTTCCCTAGGTTGTAGCACGGAATTGCGGCATACATGTGGTGTTCTATGTGAAAATTCATGTGCCAGTATACGAACTGAACCAACGGATTCAGGATAATCGTCCGGCAGCAGAGCCGGAAATCCGGCACATTATCCGTAAGCCCCACATGCTGAGTGGTGTTGCAGAGAAAAAGGAGCCAGCCGCCGTACCCCGGAGCCAGTGTGATAAGGACCGGCACTAGCCAGAGACCGAAGTAGAGCGAGACACCAATGATCAGGGCGTGACCCACGAGTTGGATGCGTGCCCAGTTGAACAACTCTCGCCGTTTCTCCACCTCCGATTCAGGGAACATGACTGTTGCTTCGTGCTCTTCCAACTTGCCGAGGCTGAGTCGAATAATCGACTTCCACCGGGCGTAGAACCCCCATGGGTTCACAATCGCACTTTTGAGGAAGCCGGTGAATGTCAACTTTACCGGGAACACGACTTCATAATCGTCCGGAGGGTGTAGGGTATATTTGTGATGGTCGGAATGGCTTGCCCAAAAGCGAACGTGATTATACGCACCAAGAAAGCTAAAGATTCGCAGAAAGAAAATATTCAAGAATCTAGTCTTGAAAACCGAGTTGTGACATAGTTCATGAAATCCGTTCAGGAGGAATGCCCAGATAGTTCCATGGAGGAATAGAATCAACAGTAGTACCGGCAAGGGGAGTCGCGCTTCGGCGTAGAAAGCACCGGTTCCTGTCAGCGCGAGCAATCCGAGATGGCCGAGGGTTTGGAGCATTCCTTTCCAGTTGCTGCGTTGGTTGAGAGATCTGAGCACTTCACGATCTATCCGGGGTCTATACCAAGTAATTTTTCGTTGATCTGGATCATTGTTCATGCGATGCGTTTCCTTTCGATTTACTAGCATTTATATCACATGGTCTAAGGTTAGAACCAAATTTTTTCACTTGCATACTTTTTAAGGAGGTGTTCTGCACCGGGTTAGAAGCGGATGAGTCCGCGTGCAACCTCCCCGTTGAGCATGTCACTAAACGCCTCATTTACCTCTTCTAATTGATAGGTTCGGGTAATCAGTTCATCCAATTTAAGTATACCAGCACGATAAAGCGCGAGGAGACGTGGCATGTCATAGCGGGGACGCGCCGAGCCGTAGTTACTGCCCATTATCGTTTTTTCGCCCCAGAACACAATCCCCGCATCAAGGGACAGCGGTTCGAGGGGTGGGGCACCAACCCAGATAGCTTTTCCTCGATTGCGTATTGCCTGCACTGTTTGTTCGTAAGTGGTGCGTGTACCGATTGCCTCAAAAGCATAATCTGCGCCCAACCCATCCGTCAAGGCTTGGATCTCTGGAATCGGATCGACATCGCTGGCATTGATTGTATGCGTGGCACCAAACTGACGCGCCATTTCCAGTTTTGAGTCCATCAGATCAACCACGATGATTCTCTCAGCACCGGCGATGGCTGCTCCTTGAATGACGTTTAAGCCAATGCCGCCGGCACCAAAGAGTGCAACACTGCTTCCCGGACGGACCTGAGCGGTATTGGTTGCTGCACAAACTCCTGTTGTGACGCTACAGCCGATGAGGGCAGCCTTATCCAATGGGATGTCATCATCAATGGGAATAGCGCACTCTTGTGGAATCACACTGTACTCGGCAAAGGAAGCTACCATTCCAAAATGGTGGATGGGTGTCCCATTCTTTTTGTAGCGTGTTGTGCCATCAAGCAGGTTTCCACGTCCTCCTCGTCTTGATGTCATGCAGAGATTGCCATACCCCTGCGTACAGTAGCTACAGTGGCCGCACGACGGAACCCACGAAAGAATTACATGATCACCCGGTTTCACTAAGGTGACACCTGCGCCGACCTCCTCAACGACACCTGCACCTTCATCCCCCAACACCGCGGGGAACGGGATGCTCAACATGCCGGTGACCGCATGGTAACAGCTATGACAAACCCCAGTCGCTGCGACTTTGACAACAATTTCCCCTGCTTTGGGCCCTTCCATCTCAATATCTTCAACAACAACCGGTTGGTTCAGTCCATATAAAACAGCAGCTTTCATCACTTTTCCTCCAGCAGTTAAACTATTCCCCGATCTTTTTTCATGTGTAAGGACAAGCTAGGATTCAATGTAAATAACTTGGTGAGGTCGAATAGACAGTAGTGCTTTACGTAGCTTCAATATCATTTTTCACCCAATGCCGGAACAACGGTTTTACGTCGTTAGGGAAGGTATTGTAAACGTCCGGCGGGATAGGTGGCACGTTATTCTCTGTTCCACCAGCTTCGTCTACAATGCGAGCTCGCTCATCTGAACCGGCCATCAACACATCCAGATTGAGCCACCACGGTGCATAGCGCACCACCACTGAAGTCCGTGGTTGGTCGGTGCGATTCGGGGCGGTGGCATGCCACATACGGCTGTCCATCACGAGCACACTACCGGCGGGACCGGTCGCCTGCATTTCGGTCGGGTAGGGAACATTCGGATCGACGCCGTTATTTCCTGTCGGGTTATTATTTGATCTATGGCTGCCGGGGACGATCAGGGTGCCCCCGTTTTCGCAGGTAAACGGTGATAGCATCCACAGCGTTGTGATGTGCATCGTTGCGTCGGGATAGGGCGTGGGGATATGACCGGCGTTGTTCTGGTTAAAGGGCCAATCCCCGTGCCACCCCCCGCGCTCATTTCCCGGGTAGTTGATCGTGCCGGTTGTAAAGGATACCCGCACATGGGGTCCTAACAGTGCTTCGAGAAGGGCAAGCATGCGTCGATCAGCCAAGTAGGGAGCGATTGATTGATTGTAGCGGATAAACCCCGGCACATGACCGATAGCGTCAGGAGCGTTGGGATTGCAATGCACCACGGTCGATTGTTCGACGCTCTCGCGTACAGCATCAACCTCGTTTTCTGGGATGACCCCTTCCATAACATACCAACCATCAATTTTCAGGTGTTGCAATGCTTGATCCAAGCTCATGGTGAGTGCCTCCTACCAATCCGGTCGACCGACATAGAGTCCGCGGTTGACCATCGGCAACGGTACACGCATACCACCCAAGCGGTCAGATTCGATCATTCCCATCAGCATTTCTTGACTGCGACGTGCGAGTTGAATCGGGCCCTGTGTCTCCTCTCCGGTGTCCAACGCTTCTGCGAGGTTCTTAATACCCATCTCCGTGCCGCTCTCGCGGGGTACTTCTGGAAAGGGCATCTCCTCTAGGAGGCGAGAGGAATCCGACGCTTTACGAAACTGACAGACCATCCCGTTGTTAATAGTGCGCATTTTTCCCTTTGTGCCGCACACCTCAAACTCAGGACCTGTGCCTGCTGTGTTGTAGCCGTGAACTCCGTTGGCAAAACGGACATAACCGCCAGCGATGGCGGGGTCGGTGTTAAGACGATTTCCATCCCAATCTTCGGGGTCGCAAATAATCGAACCTTGAACGAAATCAATCTCTACATCGCCCGCGAGATATAGCAGCATATCGGCGGCATGGGTCAGTCCCCACAACGCAGAGGTAGCACCATATTGAGCGATGACACACTGAACATCGCCAATTTCGCCAGCGTCGATTAATTCACGCATCTTGCGATAAAACGGCATGAAGCGTCGTTGTGTCCCGTAGTTGAACTTGGTGCCATTTCGCTCAACGGCATCTACCATGGCATCGGCTTCCTCCATTGAGCAGCAGAGCGGTTTTTCGGCGTAGATACCTTTCACGCCGTGTTCGGCGGCGAAGATTGCGACTTCGGCACGTTGCGGCGGACGGGTAGCAACGCACACGATGTCCGGCTGTACCTTTTCAATCATTTCGCGGTAATCGGTGTAGGCGTGTTGCGCGCCATAGCGTTGGCGAACGGTTTCCGCCTTTTCGGCGATTATGTCCGATACCGCTACCAGATCTGTTCGATCGCACGCCACGGCTGCTGCTGCATGCGAGTAAGGAATCCAGAGGAAACGCTCCGGACGTCCTGCCATTTCGTCGTCGATTGTGGCACCCATGCGGCCGCATCCAACTAAACATGCACGGTATTGCTTTGGCATCATGTACTCCTTTTATGGGATAGTCTTGTAATTGTTATATTACCCTGCTGCTCGCAACCGTTGTGTAGCACCCTCATCTACGTCCCATGTCTTTGGGTTAATGACTACACCGTAGGCGTCACGGGCATGTGCGAGCGTAACTTTTTCTTCGAGAACATCGGTCAGTACCGCTTGTGGGTCCCGTTCAAAAGGATTTCCCCACCCCCCTGCACCCGCGGCGATGTGACGGAAGACATCGTTACGTTGGATGGTCATTGTGGGTTTAGGGGGCAGCTCACGAGCCTCGCGGTCAGGATTCAAGATATTTTGTGATGGGGCACCTGTACCTCCACCTTGCAAACCGTAGGGGTGATACTTTGTACGGTCGGCGCGAATTTGCAGTGTCGCTTCTTCTGCTAACAAACGAAAATCTCGGATCAGACTCAGTCCTCCACGGTGGATTCCCGCGCCGCCGGTATCGGGAAGATAGCTGTAACCATCAATCCGCAGCGGCAGCTCGGCTTCCAACACTTCAGCGGGATTGTTGGAAAAATTGACCACACTGCTTGCGACACCGTCAATCCCATCTTTATCCGGGCGTCCTCCCCACGAACCGTAGAGAAATTCAAGGAATACAAAGCCGCGCAATTCTGTTTTTCCATCTTGCACGACACGCTCGTAACCGCCGATGCTTACGCCGGTATCGCCCCCGATTTCACATGCGGGGACCCGATCGGGTGCAGCTTGGGCGAGTGCACCAAAAACAACATTGGCGATGCGAAAACCGGTCAAACCTCGTGCAGCGACTGGACCCGGTGCCAATGGATTGACAATCGTGCCCTCTGGTGCAATGACCGTAATTGGACGGAAGTAGCCACCATTGTTCGGAACATCTGTTCCCATCAAGCAGCGCACGCAGGCATAGGCTGTTGATTGTGTAAATGAGAGCGGACAGTTGATGCCACCTCTAACCTGTGGTGATGAGCCTGTGAAGTCAACGGTCATTTGATCGCCAGTAATGGTAATAGCGACCGCAATCGGGATCGGGTCAGGGTCAATACCATCGTCGTCGAGGTAGTCAGTAAACGAATAAGTGCCATCAAGCAACCCATCAATTTCTGCTTTCGCGGTTCGTTCGGCATAATTGAGCAATTCTGCGAAATAGGCTGAGAGTTGGGTCGCGCCGTATTTCTCGAATAACGCCCGGACTCCCTCCTGACCGACATGCAGACACGCCAACTCTGCTCGTAAATCACCAAGTACCTGACGCGGGATGCGCACGTTGCGAGCGATAAAGTCGAAGACCGTTTGATTTGCTTCAGCTTCATCGTAGAGTTTGAGCAGTGGGATGCACAAGCCCTCCTGATAAAGTTCTGTTGCATCACAACCATTTCCCCCCGGTGTTTTGCCTCCGATGTCGGTGTGATGCGCGATGCAGACGACGAAGGCAATAGGTGTAGAATCGTTAAGAAAAATGGGTTTACACAGATACATATCGGGCAGGTGGGAGCCGCCTTCATACGGGTCGTTGGTGATATAGATATCGCCGTTACGCATCTTGCCGCCGAACTTAGCGATAACCGCCCGCATAAATTCGGGTACAGAGCCGAGATGCAGCGGCAACGTCAAGCCTTGTGCGATGAGTGCTCCCTCCGTGTCGCACACCGCTGCGGACAAATCCATTGCGTTTTTCAGGTTTGACGAATACGCTGTACGCACCAGCGTCAGTGCCATCTCATCTACCAGCGCATCTAGCGCATTTTTAATGAGTTCTAATGTAATGGGATCAAGGGGATTTGCTGTGGTGTTCATCATCTGCTCTTTCTACCGCTAATCAAGGATAAGTTTGAAACTTAGTAGAGATTTCTTCCGCCCGTTGGGTTTAGGAATCAAACGAGGGTGGGGAATTTTTCTCTGTTGACATCGCACCATAGTGATGCTACACTGTACCGCAAAATCTGAGAAAAATCAAGCCGAAAATTGGATTGACTGAAGATAAGTTTTAGTTAGTGCATCATGGGATTAGTTTGACTAACCGTTGATAGTGATAAACCCGTTCAGGATTGTACGATATGAGGAAGTTAGGGATAAGATACGTCCTTGCGATTTGCCTGATTGGCGTAAGTGCTTTTTTCATTTCCTGTGATAATGAGGAGGTCGTAGCACACTATGATCGGGGAAATGCTTATCAGGATGAAGGCAAATTCAATCAAGCGATTCTAGCATACAAGAAAGCGATCGAGATGGACGCCAACTTTGCAGAAGCGCACTATAGTTTGGGAAATACCTATTATCGTCAGGGTCAAATTGATGAAGCGGCAATAGCGTACAGAAATGCCGTCCGTATCCAGCCAGATTTTGTGGGGGCGCGTAACGGCTTGGGACTTGTCTATCGTATCCAAGACAACGATGAGGCTGCAATCGTGGAGTTCAAAGAGGTGGTCAACATTGCCCCGGATAACCCACAAGCGCATTACAATCTGGGTCGCACTTACATGGATCAAGGTGAATTTGAGAGTGCTATTGTTTCGTTAGAGCAAGCGATTTACCTCAACCCGAATAGTGCATACGCTTACTACCACCTCGGAAATTCCTACAAAGCGCGGGACAAACTTGACCAAGCCATGGCTGCATACAAAAAGGCTATTACGATAAACCCATACGACGCCTTATCACATCACAATATGGGAATCTCCCTTTATAATCAGAAGCGGTTTGATGAAGCCATAACCCACTTTGAAGCGGCAGTCCGCATTAGCCCGAGATTGGCAAATCTGTACAATAACCTCGGAAAAGCCTACAAAGCGCAAGACAAACTTGATGAAGCCGTCGCTGCGTTCGAGGAGGCAACAAGTGTCAACCCAAGCGATGCAAGAGCATATTACAATTTGGGGGGTATCTATGCTGAGCGAGGCGATAATGGAGATGCTATGACCCAGTACAAGAGGGCACTCCACTTGGCTCGTACCAATTCCAACCTACAGGAACTTATACCTGAGATAGAAGGTCGTATTAAAGCGTTGAAATAAAACTGAACCCTTCCAATGGCATCGGAGGAAAATATGCGTGTTATTGCAATTGGTTGTGAATATACCGGCGTTACAACTTTACTTGATGGGCTTATGGACTGGGGGCATGAGCGTGACATCAACCATCACCTTGACGATCACTTTACCATCCCAGACCGTCAACATCTAGCCCCTGAAGATAAAGAGACGATGGTCAACCTCTCTCCTGCGCTCAAAGAGCGATTTCAGCGGATGCAACTCGTTTATCATATCCGCTTGTTGCATCGCTTTGACCATATCTTGTTAGGTGGCTTCCATATTGAGGAGGCGATTTATGGTCCCCTCTACTACTATCCCGGCGGCGTAGCAAGTGAGATACGCCAGTATGAGGAAGAGATGCCAAAGAACGCGATCTTGGTGCATTTGATAGCTAGTGCAGAAATGATTCAAAGGCGTATGGAGACAGATCCTCACGAGTATTCCCTCATTAAGAAAGAGGATATTCCGATGCTTCTGGATAGTTTCCAACAAGAATTTGATGCGTCTCTGATTCCGAACAAAATTCAGATTGACACCTCCGATCTAGCACCGGCGGAACTTCTTCAGACTTTTCTAAGCCAATCCGCTCAATTTGTAGAATGAAATCATAACACGACAGCGTGAACGGAACTATGCTCAATTCTGTATACCTGTAGGCATATTGCCTCCTTCCAAAACCGTGTGTCTCCAGTGTCTTTTTTAACGGCATACCGCTGCTAATTCTGCAATACACTTCCTCTCCACCGCTCCGTTTGAGGTCCCGCTTCGCTAGAGGTTTGATTACATGCTTCTACCCTCCAATTTACAAGAGTTCGCTGTTTTTGTGAACTGACAAATGTCTGTTTTATCCACAATCACAATCACAGGGAGTGAATAACTATTGGTGAGTTTTCAATGGGTTAACCAAAAGAATTGCGAAGAAATACCTCGCATCTGGATTTAACGGACTAAGTTTGATTGCCGAAGTTGATACTGACCGATACGCATTATCGCCGAAAGGAGACGATATGCACGAAACACAGGATACTATGACAACCTCCCCAACGCGAGCGTTCCTTGTTGGGGTCAAGTTGAAAGGTGAATTACAGAGTGATGCGGAAAGTTCGCTGGAAGAACTGAGACGGCTTGCTGAAACGGCGGGGATGGAGGTGCTGGCTGAGATTATACAGCCGAGAGAGACACCCGATCCCGCCTATTTTATCGGGCGAGGAAAGTTAGAGGAATTGGAGGCGATAGTCAGTGAGCTCAAAGTGGAGGCGGTAATTTTTGATAACGACCTCACACCGGCACAAACTCGCAATTTGGAAAAAGCCCTTGATATCGTCGTTGTCGATCGAACAAGCCTGATTCTACAGATTTTCGCGCAACGTGCACAGACCAAAGCCGCCAAACTACAGGTAGACCTTGCCCAACTACAATATGCGTTGCCGCGTTTGACGCGGCTGTGGACTCACCTCTCTCGACTTGGCACAGGTGGCGGCACAGCAGGGGGCAGTGCTGGGCGTGCCGGCGGCGTGGTGCGTGGACCCGGTGAAACCCAGCTTCAGATTGACCGGCGGTTGATTCGCACACAAATCTCACGGGTAAAAAAAGCACTTCAGAAAGTTGAGAAGCATCGCCGCGTACAGCGAAAACAACGTCAGGAGATGATCAATGTCTCGCTTGTCGGTTACACCAATGCGGGAAAATCAACGCTGTTTAACGCCTTGACAAGTGAGAAACAGTTGGCTGAAGATAAGCTGTTTGCGACATTGGATCCAACGACCCGCACCCTCGATTTGCCAGATAACCAACATGTGCTATTGAGTGATACGGTCGGTTTTCTCAAAAAGCTACCGCACCATTTGGTGGATGCATTTAAGGCAACGCTGGAGGAAGTTGCGGAGGCGGATCTGCTGCTCCATATCGTTGATGTAGCTCATCCCGAAGCGGAGAGTCAGATTGATGCTGTTGATGAGGTGCTTAAAGAGTTGGGTGCCCTTGAGCGACCAACGCTCATGCTGTTTAACAAAATAGATCTGCTGGAGGAGGCAGGACATATCCAGCTATTCCAGAGTAAATATCCCGATAGCCTTGCAATATCGGCGCAGGATGGCGCGGGATTGGAAGCATTAAAAGAGTTGCTTGCTGAACGGTTCTCAGCTCAGGACGTAGATGTGTCGCTCGCGCTCTCCTATCAAGATGGGAAGGCACTAGATTATCTGTATAAGCATGGTGAGGTGTTTGATACGGACTATCAAGGCGAATCAATCAAGGTCAAAGCAAAGCTCCCACAACGTTACTTAAAGGCTTTGGATCGCCTCACAACGAATTCGACCGCTGTCATACTATAGTGAATCCTAAAAATAAGTAGACGCTTCTCCAGTAAACATTGCAGGAGATCCGCCTTGTGGGAGGGAAACCTTCTAGGTCCGCCTGCAAAATCAGAGGTATCCGTATAATCGGGGTTGAAACCCCCTCCCACAGTGTCCAAATAATTATGAAATTCACTATAAATTCAGAGGTTGATTTGTAGGGGCAAGTGCAAAAAAATTACTTCACAGGACTTACGCAGCAGTTGTGTATCATTGACGAGAAACCGGTGGCTTTCCATCATTGGCTTCAAAGATGGGCGAATTGAAGCGAAGAAGACGGTGGCGAATCCCTTGGAAACATGCAAGAAGATACAGTGGCTGTGAATATACCACAACCGTCAAGAACTGATAGGAAGGAATCTGATCATATCGGCATATTCGCCTGATTGCGCCGCCACCGATATTAGTGCCAATTCTTCCGCTGTTTGCCCTATTGACATCCCGTCATTCAAGATGAAGATGGTTGGCACATGTCGTCCCGCCGCAAGATGGTCTCGAAGGTGGACAGGCATTGCCCCTCGATTTTCCGTTACCAATGAGAACTCGTTCGCCTCGCACCAGAGTAGAATATCCGGGTCAAGCGTACCGCGTGGCGGCGTACCGGGATCACCGATGCACCAGACAATGATTTCAAGTCTGTGTTGGTGCACTGCCATCTTTAAGCTAGGGGGCACATGTTCATCGAGAAGGTATTTACGTGCGTTCATGGCGTTTTTTGGGCTTCAAAATAGTTGCGTACGCTTCCGTATTTTTTGCGAATTTCACGTAATCTGAGTGCTGTTGGATCCGGATTTTTTGCCTGTTCAGCCCGCATCCGGTTTCCGTGTTCGATCCACTCGGTCAGATACTGACTAATCTCCTCCTTATTGTGCAAGTAGTAGGTGATTGTTGCATAGACCTGTTCCAGTGTTAAGGCGTGTCGATAGGTTTCTTCAATTTGCTCCGGCGACCAGCCGCGATGAATATAGTCGTAGAGAATCCGTTCAATGCCGACACGAGTTCCCTTCAGCCGGATGTCGTTTGGTGCCTGAAAGTCAAAGTAATCTTCAAGTTTCATAATCTACCTCAAATTCTGAAATCAGAATGATATTTGACTACAGATTACCCGATGAACTCGATTTTGTCAAGGACTGACCTAGGGGTGATTAGGGTCATTTAATTCTTCTGTAGGAGGGATCTCCGAATCCCGACATCTCGCTAGAGAAGCGACTTTTCGATAGCGACTTATCCCACAGAACCGACAGAAAGTCGAAAACTAAATGACCCTATAGGGGTAATCCTTTGCTTCCTTCAGGAACTGCCTTAATGACATATCCTCGATCAAAAATTTGGTGGTATAAGGAATGCTCGAACCTCTTTATGGTGATGTCTATTACTGGACTGAACGCCACGGAAAACCCCAAACAACTTACTATTGGAATAGCTACGCGATTCGTATAGATCAAGCAAACGTCTTGGCATTGGTTGATCCACTGCCTTTGACTGATGAAGAGATTCGACAAATCGAGGGAATTGGTATGCCAACCCACATCCTCTTAACCTGCGATTGGCATCTCAGAGAAGGGGAGATTTACCGACAGCGATGGGGTTGTAAAATTTATCTCAACGCACTCGGATTGGCGGAGGCGGAGACTGCGATAGACGGTACTTTCGAGGGTGGAGATCTGTTGTGGGACGCTGTTGAAGTGATTCATATTCCCCATGCCGGTTGGACGGAAGAGACCGCGTTTCTAGTGGAGCAAGAGCAGGGGCTTCTTATCGTGGGAGATGCGGTGTGTGGCGGACGAGCGGATATTGGTGTCCCTGAAGGCGAGATCGGCATTTTTACCAATCAGCTTGAAGCTATTTCAGACCGTCAGAGAGCGCGAGATTCGCTGATGGAGCTGATGGAATATCCTTTTAATGCCATCTGTTTTGCACACGGCACTCCGATTCGGCATCAGGCGAAAGCGGCGTTGCAGCGATTTATCGACACGAACTTGTAAGACCACCGCATTGTCATGAAGCAAGCGAAGATTGAAGTGGAGAGATAACTGAGTAGTAGGGGTTGCGATCTTTTTGGCCTTTCAACGTACATGACGCCCTCAATTCCCTCAAAATCCGAATCCTGTGGTCACAAGGTCGCATTGTTGTCGCGAGTCGAATTGTAATTGATTAGATGAAAGTATGTCAAATTTCAAAAGTGTGGAACAGGAGGGTTAACGATGCAACCAACTCAGCCGACGTGGGGACGCTATCAGGAACTTCGTCCTGACGAACTGGCGGACTGTATTAAAGCAACCCCAATCACCTTCTGGCCCCTTGGCCTTATCGAACATCACGGGTGGCATTTGCCTGTTGGATATGATGGACTCAAAGCGGAACGCATCTGCATCCGGATTGCCGAAAACACGGGCGGAGTCATCCTGCCGACGATGTGGTGGGGCGCGAATGGCGGTCACGGGGATTTTCTCTGGACGCACTATCAGCCGGAGGAAGCGACCGCTTCGATTTTGGTCAATACCATCAAACAGCTGATCAGATTCGGGTTTCGGGTTATCGTGCTGCTTGCAGGACACTATCCCTGGCAAGGGATACTGGAAAAACATATCCCACCGGTCCAACAGGCGCGTCCCAACACCTTTTTTTTATGGGGCACGGAAATGTCAATCTGCGGAGAAGCCGTAAAACTCCACGGCGATCACGCAGCGCGGGAGGAGACTTCCTACGGGCTCTGTTTATTCCCGGAGTTCATCGATATAAACGCCCTGCATTCAGGGCGGGATACATCAGCTTGGCCCAGGGGCGAAGTTCCTCCGGTCGAGAATCGCCATCGCGGCGTGTGCTTTGATCCAAACGACCCGCTGTTTGGACAGATGGGGGAGGATGCACGGACCGCTTCTGCAGAGAGAGGGGAGAAAGGTATTTCGCGTCTGGTCGCTCATTTGTTAGATGTGGTAGGCACCTTAGATGAACAGGCATAGGGGTGCAGTTGTGTGGCGATGATGAGAAATAGTTAGCTTCACATCATCGCCCTCAAAGATGGGTGAATCAAATGCACGCCCTACTTTTTCACACGATGCCCACCCTCAATGGCGAGGAGAAACGCCTTCCCATCTTCCGACATCTCTGCCTCTTCGGGTGGTTTTCCTTCAAGTTGCTTCTTTAGCGCGGGATAAGCGGTGACGGTAGGGACTTCGCCGAGCTCCGTGAGCGGTGGGATACGAGACTCAGCAGCTTCAATTATGGGGGCAAGTCTTTCCAGCTTTTGCTTCCTGTGTAGTTCGTCCCGTTCCTTGAATTCGGGTATGACACGCGATGCGAGTAGCTCAAGGGCTTCGCAGATATTCTCGTGGCGGTTGCGACCTGCCTGCTGGATGAAGATCACCTGATCGACCCCTATCTCCTCGTATTTCAGCAGATGTTCGCGAAGTTGATCTGGTGTGCCGATGCCGCCTCTCGCCTCATGGGGTGGTTCCGGTGCTGCCTTGTACGACTCCCAAACGTCCGTGTGACCGGGAACGTGGGAACCTACGACATAATAGTGTGAGAGCCCATGCGTGAAAAATCGTAAGCCCTCCAAGCCTCGCTCAATGGCTGTCGCTTCATCCTCATGGCATGAAAAACCACTCACCATTGCGACATTCAGATTCACCGCCTGACCGATCGGCTGACACTCCTTCTCGGCAATTTCGTAATACTCCTCGACCCAAAACTTTGCATCATCTGGATGGACGAACGCAAATGTTAAAGCCCCCATACCGTTCCGTGCTGCATACCGCATGGTGTCTCGACTGGGACAGGCAACCCAGATAGGCGGGTGCGGCTTCTGAACCGGCTTCGGTAAAACGTTGCGGGACGGCATCGAAAAATACTTCCCTTCAAAACCGGCGTAAGGTGTTTGCACCATCATTTTGGCAGTTTCACGGGTACACTCCTCCCACATCTCACGTTTCTGCTCAGGTTCAACTCTGAAACCGCCGAGTTCTATGTGTGAGGCAGATTCGCCGGTGCCCCACTCCACACGCCCATTTGAGACGAGATCGAGCGTCGCAATCCGTTCGGCGACACGGGCGGGGTGATTATAGGCGGGCGGCATCAACACTATGCCGTGACCGAGCCGAATCTGCTTTGTCCGTTGGCTGCACGCAGCGAGGAACACTTCGGGGGCGGAGGAGTGCGAATATTCCTCAAGGAAGTGGTGCTCGACCTCCCACACGTAGTCATAGCCGAGCCGATCGGCAAGTTCGACCTGATCGAGTGCGTCTTGAAATAGTTTCAGTTCGTCGCCATCGTTCCACGGGCGCGGGATCTGGTGTTCGTAGAATATACCAAATTGCACAGGTCACAACCTCCACTATAGCAATTTAGTTATCTGAAGATTTAGAAGGTGCTGGACTGGGGTTGGACCAAATACCAATTTCTTTGTAATAGCGGATTGCGCCGGGGTGAAACGGTGTGCCGGTATCCTTCACAACATTTTTGGGATTGATTGCCTTGCCCGCAGGATGTGTCTTAACGACTTCGGCACGTTGTTCGTAGAGGATTTTGGTGAATTGGTAGACTGTCTCGGTGTCTATGCTCGCAGCGGTAATCAGGTGCATGGCACCGACATTCATACCGCGAAAGGGTTCATCTTGACCACGGTACGTCCCCGCAGGGATAACAACGGCGTTAAAAAACGGATAGTTTTTGAATAGACTCTGTTTTGCCGCGTCATCAAACGGGATGAAAAAGATGTTCTGAGACGAACTAGCTCGCGTAATCGATGCGGTCGGAACTGCCCCACCCAAGAACGCAGCGGCAGCGGAACCGTCAGCGAGCATATCAACGGCACCCGCTTGGGTGTTGTGGAGCGGCGAAAAATCTTGGTAACTCACGCCGTGTGCAGCCAGAATAGGCTCCAGAAAATACTCAAATCCCGCGCCTGCGGGACCAACTACAGCGCGTTTTCCCTTCAAATCCGAAATCGTCCTTACGCCGGAGGATTGTGAGGTGATAAAGAGCGCAACATTGGGAGCAAGAGTCATTACCGCCCGAATGGGTTGCTCCCCTTTCCACGCTCCTTCTCCGCGAACTGCGAAATAAGAGATAGCGGCATTGGCGAGGGCAAATTCTAACTCACCCTTGGCGAGACGCCGAATATTCTCCTGCGTGCCTTTGGTTGCTTCGGCGGAAACTTCCCAGTTAAGGTCACCTGTGTGGTTGCTGACCACCTGAGCGATTGCACCACCGACGACGAAAAACGCCCCACCCGGCGGTGCGGTGCCCACGCTGAGAAATTGACGTTTTTGTGCGCTGGCGTTGGAAGCAGCGAAGCTTAGTGAAACGATAAGCCCGACAATTACAAGATAGTTCCATTTAATTCGTTTATTTTTTTTAATTGAATTCATCTGTCCATTCCTTTGGTAAGAATAAGTTAGCCCACCTTGCTAGGCTTCTGTTGATGTTTGAAAGTCCGTCCCGCGTAGCGAGGATGCTCGGAACGGCATAGGTTGGGTTGAACGAAACCGGTGAAAGATGCCACACATCACAATTGGGTGTGGAGGAGCGATTCTGTTTAGAAAGATCACGAGCAAAGTGAAACCCAGCATTTGAACTGGAACAACCGCGATCAAATCTAAGATATTCACTCAAAATGGACCGTAATCCCTCTGCTCTGGAGGGTGGGAATGTGGGTGTTGATGGATTCGGCACTCAGGGGGTTGCCCCGGACATAAACCTCGTCTCCACTCCCCAGCCCCGTATTTGTAACGAGGGGTGAAATATCTGCGATGTTGTTGTTGTTAAGATGCAGGACTAGTAGGTTAATCAATCCCGCCAATGCTGCTAGGTCCGAGATGCGGTTGTCTGCAAGATACAGATGTGTCAGGTTGGTTGCATATTCAAGCCCCGTTAGTGTGCTTATCTCGGCGGAAGAGGCATGAAGTGTAGTCAACATCGCCATATCCGCTCGCTTGATGTTTTCTCCTGTCGCTGTGCCGAGCGTAGTTTTAATCTTAGCGCGGAGGTTGCGGTCGTATATATCCACCGGGGTGTCAATCCGAACATTAATCCCTCTGCTTTGGAGGGTTGGGATGTGCGTGTTGAGAGACACCGCGTTCAGGGGGTTTTCATCCACATTAACCGTATCTCCACGTCCCAATCCTGCATTTGTAACTAACGGCGAGAGATCTGAGATGTTGTTCTTCCTGAGATGCAGCAGTGTCAGCTTAGTCAATCCCGATACCGCTGATATGTCCGAAATTGAGCTGTTTCCAAGTTCCAGCCATGTTAGTTTGGTCAAGTTCGCCAACACTGATATGTCCGAAATGCGGTTGGCGGTAAGCCCCAGATTTGTTAGGTTAGTCAAGCGCGATACTACTGATATGTCCGAGATTGAGTTGGTGTGAAGATACAATTCTGTCAGGTTGGTCAATCCTGCCAACGCTGATATGTCCGAGATGCCGGTGTCGAGAAGCGACAGGCTTGTCAGATTGGTCAATCCCGACAACGCTGATATATCCGCTAGGTCGTTGTGAGAAAGACTTAGCCGTGTCAGGTTGGTCAACCCCGCCAACGCTGATATGTCCGAGATGGAGTTGCGCTGAAGCGACAGGCTTGTCAGGTTGGTCAATCCCGACAACACCGATATATCCGCTAGGTCGTTGTGAGAAAGACTTAGCCGTGTCAGGTTAATCAACCCCGCCAACGCTGATATGTCCGAGATGGAGTTGCGCTGAAGCGACAGGCTTGTCAGGTTGGTCAATCCCGACAACACCGATATATCCGCTAGGTCGTTGTGAGAAAGACTTAGCCGTGTCAGGTTAATCAACCCCGCCAACGCTGATATGTCCGAGATGGAGTTGCGCTGAAGCGACAGGCTTGTCAGGTTGGTCAATCCCGACAACACCGATATATCCGCTAGGTCGTTGTGAGAAAGACTTAGCCGTGTCAGGTTGGTCAACTCCGCCAACGCTGATATGTCCGAGATGGAGTTGACCGAAAGATCCAGTTCTTTCAGGTTGGTTGCCGCTGCAAGCCCTGTCAAATCGCTGATGTCAGCTCTATCCGCATCAAGCGTGGTCAAACTCTCCATATCCGCGGCCGTGATGGGGGCAATAGATGTTCTGCCCAGTTCCCTCTCAATTTCAGCGCGGAGGTTAGTATCGGAAATATCTACTGAGTTGTCAAATTCAACCGTAATAGGGGGCTCCAGACTTTTGCCCTCAATAGTTTCGAGCTGCCGTGTGCCAACCCATTCATCGCCGTCCGCTCCTTTTTCAAGGATCTGATCGGCTGTTTTGTCAAGCCGTTTCAACAGCTCCACAGAGAGGCTAGGGCGAGCCCCTTTCTCTGCTGTAAGGGAAACCGCTGTCGCCACATCTGCCTCTATTTCCTTTATTGCGTCGTAATCCTTGATCGACGCCTTAGCGACCTTAACAACTAAATCTAACGGGAGTTCGACAGACCGCCTAACTTTTCTCTCCCTCATTTCGTTATGATAATCACTATAACGATTTGCCTTATATGTGTAAGGGATATAGACCTTATTATCTCTTACTATTATTTTTCCGCCAGGTCGAAGGATACGATAGTCGTCATGAGATCCCCCCATAAAGAGCAAGAGCCGCTCGCCTAGTTTAAATTTGAGGCTACCCGGTATGAGCCAGTTTATGCGCTTGCCCCTGTGTTTTTTCATGCCAGCATTCCCTGAAACCGTAAACTTCAGAAGGCGATCCCCGACCGCTTTCTCACCTTTTATCACGGACTCCACGCTTATGGTGATGGACGTTGAGTGTTCTTGAGGTATCAACCTCATGCCCGTGACTTTACCTAGGACAACCAGATCGGTGTGCTTCACCAGATTTGCTATATTGAAGTCCCATGGTGGACTTACAAGGGTAAGTGCGTCTGATGAGCAGGGGGAGAACAGGAATAAAATAAGCAGCGTGAGTGTTGCAAAAACTTTCATCTTCGCGCTCCTGTCAATGTAATCCAAGAAATGAATACGGCTCGATGCCTCCATCTTCACCCAACACAACCTTTAACCAACCCGATACCGTTCGACCGCATCCATATCAAGAGCCACACCCAGCCCCGGTTTTTCTGGCACCTTTGCCAGTCCATCTTTAATAATCAACGATTCAGCGAGAAGTGAATGCTCTAGCAATATGTAAAGTGAAACATGGCTCAACGACGCATTCGGGAGGGCGGCGGCGAGATGCACCATAAAGACCGCAGAGACACCGGTAAAGCCCATCTGGAGCCAGAACGGCTTGTTCGCAGCGGAAGCGATGTTGGCACATCGCAGAATACCCGCGAGCCAGCCACCTACCACGTAATAGTCATAAGCGGGTGAAGGGAGCGAAATCGTTGGTGACGGCGAACCAAAGTGGATTGCCAGCGGGAGACCAAGTTCTTTCTTGATTCGCAGATATCCTTCAACGTCCTCCTGATTGATTGGCGACTCCAAGCACTTGACGTGGGGATATTCTTTCAAACGCTGTCCGAAGGAGAGGGTGCGCTCCACAGTTCCAAAGGTAGTGTTGGCGTCAATCGTGAGTTCATAATCTTCCGGTGCTACCTCCGCAATGGCTTGTACCTGCTCCACCACGTCGGTGTGGGCGCGGCGTTTGAATTTATGTACTCGAAAACCGCCTTCTAGCGCAATTTTTACCTCTTCCTGCAACACCTCCGGCGGGAAACACTGCGACCAATATGCGATTGGAGCGGTTTGCTGGCATGGTCCGAACATCCGTGCCATCGGCAGCCCGACCGCCTGCCCCATCAGGTCATAAAAAGCGATCTGAAGGGGACCCACGGTATCGTCCATGATAAACTCAAAGGGGCTTCTGCCCAGATACGTCTGGATTCTCTCTTCGGAGATACCTGCGCCTTCGCCAATTCCGACGTTCCCCTCATCGGTGTGCACACGATAGATTGACGTCTCCACAGTGGGTGGCGACGATTCGCGCCACTGTCTTTCATGTTCACTTCTGTTTGCTTGAAGTTCATCATCTGTTGCCCGGTTGCCGAAGTTCCAACCTTTCTGAAGGTGGTCCCGTACACGCTCCTGATAAGGGATCTCCACAGCAATCTGTTCAATTTGGGTAATTTTCACGGTTTTTCCTTTCGCTTGGTAATTTTTATGGGACTTACGCGTTTCAGCGCGGGGCAAGATGCCCCGCCTACAGTTGGCTGCGTAAGTCCTATATGCTTTGATAGATGTTACCTCATGCGCTCTTATCCCTCCAGTGCGCTAACTGCTCTTCATCCAACTCTACACCCAACCCAGGACCTTCGGGGATGTGGGCGACTTCGGGTCCGAGAGTGAGTGGAGTTCGTAGTAGATCCGCTTCATGATAAAGCGGTCCAATAATGTCTGCCGGGTAGGTTTCGCTGTCAATGGTGGGCATCGCAGCTGCGACGTGCAGCATCGCAGCGGTCCCAACCCCCAACTCCAGATTACTTCCGATACTACCAACCGCGCCAGCAGCTTTTGCAACATGTACAATTTCGAGAGTGGCACTCAACCCACCATGCTTACCGGGATACACGCTAAAAATATCAGCGGCACGTGCGTTGGCTAGCAGCCACGCATCTGCAAGTGTGAAGAGACTTTCATCCGCCATGATTGGGATGTGCGTCGCTTCCCTGAGTTGTGCGAGTGATTTCGGATCGTCAGGAGAGATGGGTTGCTCCGCAAAAAGTATATCGTAAGGTTCAAGCTTGGGGAGCATACGACGGGCGGTATCTAGACTCCAACCACAATTGACGTCAATACCGATAGGAATTGTTGGACCAGCAACCTCCCGCACGGCTTTAACGCGCTGCAGATCTGTCGCCGGATCGAGTCCGACCTTGACTTTCAGGCAACGCACCCCCCAGTTGAGGAATCGCTCTGCCAGATTGACTGCTTGGGGAACCTCGAACGCACCGACAACCATCTTGATCGGGATTTCGTCCCGGACTTTTCCACCGAGCAGTTGATAGACGGGCACCCCTGCGGCTTTTCCAGACAGATCCCACAGTGCCATCTCTACTGCTGCCTTTGTGAACGGATTCAGCTTAATCTCTTTGTCCATGACGGCTCGCAGCGAATTGATCTGGGTGGGGTCAGTGCCGACTAGTGCGGGGGTAATCAGCTCCTCAATGGCAGCGACGCAACCGCGACTGGTTTCACCGCTCCAGCGAGGTGCGACCGTTGCTTCGCCCAGACCGACTAAATCTGTATCGGTGTGGATGCGAACGATGACGTAAGGCGAGTCGATGTGTTCGCCGTGGGCGGTCTTTGTTGTCAATCCCGCCTTCAGGGGTACTCGGACGGGGATCGGTTCAATCTGTGTAATTCTCATGGGAAGTCCTGTGTTTGCGTAGGGGCGTAGTTGTACTATGGTAGATTTTAGAATTACTTAGACACTTCCAATGCACATGTACAGATTAGGCAATCTGTACCTACAAACAACCGCCTAAATCCCTAACCCCCTAGCCGCCCTTATTAGGGGGAAAGAGGGGGACTTTGGCAAATGTCCACTTATTTGTCTAATTCACCATAAATACGTGGTGTGTAGATCGGTAGGCTTGTACTACGACAAGATGCACAGTGAAATTATGTCCTGTCGGGAATCAATCGAATGGGATGAATTGTCTACATTCAATCTGAATCATTCATCTTGTCCTTCTGCTTCCCACGATGACCCCTCGGCTATTGCTCTTTATCCTTATCCATCTAATGAGTAAGGAGAATCTCATCAAAATCTTCGTATTGGAACCCCCATGCTTTAGCGTGGGGAGGAAACTGCGCCTCTTTTTTTTCGTTTTTGTAATCTACCTTACACTTTTTAGGTAGATGTGTGGTAAAATAACACTCGTAACTCGATGACTTAGGTTAAACGCTCGTTTAACACTGCCCTCTCACTTCGATGTGAAAGGTGTGGTTTGTCTGAGGTTTCACCCGGAATGTGAAGCGATGATAGCACCGCTACATCGTGAATCCTTCTAAACGGTTGCTTCGACCGTGCGGTGGCGGGTGTGTAAAGTTACGAGCCAGAGCCGCATAACCGCGCTATCTCTTAGGGCTTTTCAAAGCACCAAGATAGCGTCGCGGGTAGATTTTCAGATGTTCACTAGTGAACATCTGAAAATCTACCCAAGCGTAAGTCCCGTTGGGCAGGTCACAAGCCTCGCCCTTCAGGGCGGGGTAGTTGACATAGTTTGTCGACCTTCTTATCAACCCCATCTATTTGAGTTGAGAGATTTGTTTCAACTCTATCCACCTTCTTATCAACTCCGTCCATTCTCTTATCAACTCCGTCTATTCTCTTATCAAGGGGTTCTTTAACAAACTTGATTATAAGCAAAAATAGAGTGATTACTGAAGCAGCGACCCCTATGACTGTAAGGATTATCGATGTTACCATTGTAACCTCCAATTAGATCAGGATTTGAGTATAGATTGTATCACAGACCTTGATATAACTACAAACATGTTTTGAAGGTTCAAAATTCATGAGACAATATCGCAGTTGAAGTGAGACTTATAGTAATGGGTTGCTATAGCTGGATGTGAACCATCATTGTCTCACACTACATTGAATTGCTTCCAATTCTCGTAGATAATGTTGTGAATTGCTTCTTCGGGAAACTTCGGGAAGTTAGTTCCCTCGACGATATCGTTCACTTTATGCTGCCCGGCGATTACCTGTTCTGGAGTAGCGGAAGGAAAATCGGAACCGAAAATCAGCTTGTGCTCTACCCCGTACTCAAGTGCCGTAATGAACGCTTGATAGTGCCGCCACGGACGATAATGGAGTGCGGAGATGTCGACGTACAGATTGGGATGTTTACGAATCAGTACCACACAGTCGGTCTCCCACGGATGCCCCATGTGTGCGATGATCATGCGAAGGTTCGGACAGGCGATTGCGATGTCCTCTAACATAACTGGATTAGAGTATTTCAACGGCCCGGGGCGAACGAAGGAGGTGCCCTGATGCCAGATCACCGGTATGTCCAACGCTTCAGCTTTTTTGAAAAGCGGTAGATGTTTCGTATCCTGCGGATCAAAGTTCTGATAGATTGGTGCGACTTTCAATCCGCGAAGCTCAAGTTCCTCAACGTTGTACACAAGTTGATCCACACAGTCCTCATCGTTTGGATCGACCGAACACCAGCCGATAAAGCGGTCTGAATGCTGGTTGACAAAATCCGCGACCAGTTCCTGCGGGATATTGATGCCGCAGAAGGGAGCTTTCAGCCCGAACACAACAACCTTATCGCAATCCTTGGTTGCTTCAAGTAGGGTTTCAGGCGTAGAGTCGAAGGCATTCTTTTCCTCTTCCTCCTCACCGGCGAAATAAACGTCCGGCGTAATCCGCATCTTTGCTTTCTTGGCGGCAAGCGCGAATTCGACAAATTCGTCGGAATAGTGATCGGGATACCAACCGAGATTCGTGTGAATGTCAACAAGCATTAAAACACTCCTTACTGTTTTGGTCTTTTTTTCAGCCAATCCTGCATAAAACGACAATCAGCTGAATTGGAGAGGTATGCTATCACACCTCTATGAGGAAGTCAATTGGTAAGATCGGGATTCTAGGGGTGTTTAGTTTTCGGTTTTCTCCGTGTCTGAATCGGGATTCGGAAATCCTCTATAAGCAATATGTGTCGGGATGTGTCGGGATTCGGAAATCTCTCCTACGGGAGCACTACCTGCACATGTGTGGTTGAATCACAGGCGCGCCACCCAGCGGCGTAATTGCAACTCCAAATCGTCAGCAACATCCCCATAATCTGCTGCCATATTGTGCTGATCATACGGATCTGACGCCCGATCGTACAGTTCGGCGGGTGCGTTATTCTCCAGTGGGACGTGCAACCGCCACGCCGTATCTTGAATCGACCACGAGCGATCATAGTGACCTGTGTAGGCATAGTCACGCACACGGTCTGTCTTGCCACGAATCAATGGTACTAGGCTATGGCCATGCAAGGTAACCGTTTCCGACCCCAGTTGCATGTCCTGCGGGAAGAGCTCCGTGGTCGGACGCGGTCCTGTGCGGGACAAGGTCAAGTTTTTGCCGATACCAAGTAGATCCAAGATAGTGGGAAACAGATCGGTCGGCTGAACAAGTGCGTCAATCACACCGTTATTGGGGGATCCTAGGGCGTCTGGCAGACGAAACACCATCGGAATCCTCACCAGTTCTTCATAGTTCCACGGTCTTGCCTTACGGATAATTCCATGTTCCCCAAACGGTTCGCCGTGATCGCTTAGCCAGACGACCAGCGTATTTTCAAGCAATCCCAAATCGCGCACACAATCCACCAACATCCCTGCCCACTTGTCAGTAAACGTGACCTCCCCTGCGTAGAGCGAACGGACGCGGACGATCTCATCAGGCGTGAGATAGTCGTGTTCGCTCTTGGCTTGCGGTTTACCAGTCGAGGGACTGCCGATATTCGTACAGGTGCCTGCCACCGGATCGATGATGTCTTGTCCAGTGTAGTCGGCGGCTTTGTACATAGACCAGAACGGTTCGGGCGGATCCCACGGTTCGTGCGGGTCGAAGTAATCTACCCAGAGGAAGAGCCCATCTTTTTTGCCCTGTTGGTTCACCATAGCGTCGAGCCAACGAATCGCTTCATGGGTCACACGCGGGGCAAAAAAATCCTCCTCAGTCTGGCATGTGGAACGGTTTTTCATGTATTGCTCGAATCGAGGTGCCCATAGTGCATCGGTATCATCCCCGCGTAGGCGGTGCCAGATGTTCGTGTCAACGGTACGATCATCGACAATCCACGGATCATATTCCTGACCACGCACAAAGACCGTCGTATCGAAACCGCGCCCCACGTTGTACACCGGCTTATGCCCATGGTACACATCGGTGACCAAGGCACTGGCGTATCCGTGATTCCAAAGGACTTCGGCAAGCAGATAATCCGATTCCTGAAAAGGCTGCCAAGGACGGAACGGAAAGCCGACACGTCCCGTCCACCATGTGGTGCGAGTCGGTATCGTGGGCAAGCTCTCGGCATAGCAGTGCGAAAAGAGAACGCCTTCCGCCGCGAGTCGGTCGAGGTTAGGAGTCGCGGTCTTCTTTATACCTTCGGCAGTATGATATTGGACGGCGTTGATACCCCCCACACCGTCATAGCAACCACAGTGGTCTGCGCGTAGCGAATCATTGACAATGCAAATGATGTTCATTTCTGCCTCCTATATATAGGGTTAATGAGATTTAAGTTTACAAGTTCGGTGTATATTGTTTTAGGACTTGCGCAGTTGAACGTTCAAACCCTCGTAGTTGGGTGACTCATTACCGGACAATATGACTCACGACGCCCGATGAATCCCCGATTTATCGGGACAGGCGGGCAACTACAATTAGTCCCACAGTAGTAGGTATGCTCCGCTGTACCGTAATTTGCACAATGGTTACGGCATACGGCGTATGCCTACTACCTTAAAGACGCGCAATGAATTGCGCTACTACAAACTTGAGTGCGTAAGTCCTATTGTTTCTTAGTTTGACAAGTCAGCCGAATTGTTGGAGCAAAATGCAATCGTTCAGCAAGTGCCTATTCTTCGGGGTTGCAAGAAGAACAGTGTTTAAGTCTTTCTAGAATCACCATACGGCAGGTAGAACACCGTATAGGAACAAATTCCAACATCTTATATTGTAGAGGGAGGTGTGATTTCAGTCAACTCAAAAGCCTGCGTAGATTAAAAGATTCCACAGACAAAACCCACCGCAATCGGCATCAGGCGCACTCTATAATTTGACACGGTTCTTTGTGTCCAGTATAATAACCGTATAGTCTATCTATACCTGCTCGGCGGAAGGAGGACAAGCCGAAATGTACAAAAAACAGTATCCAGGCCCCAATACGGAGGTCGAGGAAGCCTTGGCGAGAGTTTGCACCGGACCCCATCAGACCCGACCCTTAGGGGCAAAGGCAGGCGATCCAATCAGACCATCTGCAATTCTTGAGACTATTCTGAGGTCGGTCAAAGGTGAGTTGCCAGAGGATCAAGCGGTGTCAGAGGCTCAGATGGGGGCGTTTTTCGCCGCGATGACGATTCGGAAGGGTTTCCCAAAAAAGACGCAGTGGAGCGAAGCCGAGATTGCGGCTTTCGATAAATACCGCCCGGATTTGGAACGACTGATGCCTCCAGAGATCAGGTTTATCATGCAACCGGAGTTGCGGCATACCGATACAAATCCCGATGAAATTGTTGTCGTAAAAGCCCTTGAAAAGATCTTGAGAGGCGGTCATTTGACCTACGATGAAACACGCCGGATGGGGAAGGCTATCCTGAATGGAGATGTAAAGGGAGCACTGAAGGGGGCAGCCCTCATTGGTCAGCGCATGAACCTTGAAAGCTACGATGAGGTGCGCGGATATCTAGATGCGACTTTTGGTCCTGGGCAGGTGCGCGAGGTTTCTGTCGAATCACTGACGCATTTCGGTCAACCATTCGATGGTGCGACGCGGTACTTTAGACCGACGTTGTTTGTCGCAGCTGTGCGCGCTGCCCTCGGTGAGCCATCGGTGTTGCACGGCGTTGATGAGATGCCGCCGAAAAGCGGAATCACGGAGGAGCGGGTTCTGGGTGTGCTCGGTGCTCGCACGGATCTCTCCCTTGACGAAGCGACAAGTTTAATCGAAGATCCAGAGGTTGGGTTTGCTTACGTGAGTCAGCGCGAATATGCACCCGGTGCATACGATGTCCGAGAGTTACGGGTTCATATCAAAAAGCGTCCCCCTTGGGCGGCGACGGAGAAAGCGCAGCAACTGTTCACAGCTTCCGGTGCAAATTATATGGTGATTGGGTACTACCATCACGGCTATGAAACGCCGTTGCTGCAGTTGATATGGGAGCGCGGTTTTCAAGCAGGGCTTGTGGTCAAAGGTGAGGAGGGAACAAGCCATTACGCCTTGCGTTTGGGGAATCCCTCGACGGAAGAACGACAAGCGATAAATTATTCCCAAGGGTTTCGGCGTGTCGGTGGACGACGTGAGGATTTTTCACTAGACATAGATCCGTCAGAATTTGGATTCAATTACGAGAAAAACCCGCGCATAGAAACGATAAGTCCTGAAGCATTTGCATCGGCGGGAATGGAGGCACTGTCCGGTCAGAAAGGGCAAATATATGATCGGCTGGTGCTCAATACAGCGATGACCGATTACCTGTTAGGGTTTTGCTCGGATTCGCACGAAGCCATTGAGCGGACGAAGGATGCGATTGATAGTGGGCGCGCCCTAGCGCATCTGAAGATGTATATCGTGAAAAGCAACCTTTGAGATCGATGCCGGTGCGAATTGTCTATGTCTCCACAACCCAAGATATACGTTCCGGATTGACTCCGTGATGCTCTGCCCAATCTGTCAAGGCTTGGGGTGGTGTATCAACGTTCCGATGCGCGCCTAAAAGCTGTTTGTCGATATCGTTGCCAGTTCGTTCTATTACCCGTTCATCCGGCGGATCAAGATTGACATCAACCTTCATCCAGCGATAGGCGTAGCCGTAGATTATTACCTTTGAGATGGAATCGCTCAAGTTGGGTGCCGCGGTATGGAAAATCCGATTTTCAAAAAAGATGGCATCACCGGCGCGTAAACACGGATCGACCACTGTCTGTGGGTCTGGTTCGCCCTTGCGAATAGCCAACGGCTCACCACTCTGATGGCTTCCGCGTGCCATCAACGTCATACCGGAGTTAGGCTCAAGAAAGTCCGTCAGGCAGTAGCAGACCTTTATTCCGACTCGCGGCAAGCCTTTGTGTCCAAGGTCCTCTGCAATACCGATGTCGCGGTGCCATCCGCGGTCGGGCGGTGTTGTTTCAGGAGGTTGGGGCTTCTTGTAGATTAGTGAAGTCGTGTGGAGATGGATATTGGGACTGAGTAACTGAACGACTCGTGAAACAGTAGTCGAGTTAGAGATGAGCGAATCGAATGCCTCTTCCTGCACAATGCTGTCGCGGCGCTGCAGATAGACGCTTTTCGGATCGTCCATGAATGATTTCATCAATCGGTCTCCCGCTTCAGTCAGACGGGTAACGGCCTCGGCATCAATGGCTTGTGGAATAATGAGAAAACCGTCTGCATCAAAGTCCCGGCGTTGTGCCTCAGTCAGTTGAAAGAAATCCATTAAGTTATAAGCCTCCTCTAATCATAATGTATACACCAAGTTCCGCGCCTCGCCGTAAGTACGGAATTTGCCCAATGTTATCACCGCATTTCAGTCGTGTCAAGGGAATTTGAAGGGTTCTGTTGGGCAGATGAATGGAACCTTTTGTGAATCTCTATTGACCTCATGAAAATCTTGACTTTTCTGTTAATCTTTGCTATGCTAGTGTTTAATATGATTTGATTCGTGTGAAGTTCCTTGTGAGACCGTGCAGATCAACATCTGCCTTACGCCTATATGCAATTAGCCTTCGCTCCGGCGAACGCTCAGACAGAGTGCCCCTAACAACGAGGAAAGAGGTAGTGATGCGAAACCGTATTCTGCTTACCACTTCCGTGCTTGCTATACTGTTTCCGCTATCCACTTGGATTGGTTGTGCCGCCTCAAGTGGTGGCGGTAATATGATGGAGGAAGAGGAGCAGGTTGTTGTAATAACAACGGATAAAGGGAAAATTGTAATTGAACTGTATCCGGACGCAGCACCTGCCACCGTTGATAACTTTAAGAAACTCACTAAGAAGAAATTCTACGACTGGCTGACATTTCATCGTAGAGTGGATAAACCAGGCCTGAATATTATTCAGGGAGGCGATCCGGAAGGGGATGGAACGGGTGGTCCCGGGTATACCATCATAGATGAGCACACCAACCCGAACCAAGTTCCTCATCAACGAGGGACAATTGCCATGGCAAACACAGGCAACCCCGACTCGGCAGGGAGTCAGTTTTATATCTGTCTAAAAGCGCAATCGTTCTTAGACGGCCGGTACACAACGTTTGGTCAAGTGATTCAGGGTATGGAGGTCGTAGACCTGTTGAGGGTCGGCGACGAAATGAAGAAAGTTCGATTGGAGGCGAAGTCAAAATATGTTACTTCAGAATAAAAACCGACGAAGCTACATTGAACGTTTTACTGTGATGCTTCTCGCAGCATTGTTTACCGTATACCTTGTAAGTTGTTCGCAGGAACAGAAGGGTCCACCGAAGCCGAAGGCACGTCCGACAGTATCGGCTGACACGACGCAAACAGCCAAATCAAAAATTGACATCCACAAAGCTGTGGCTGTCATTGAGACAGCCAAAGGGGCAATTGAGGTCGAGTTTTTTGCGGATGTTGCACCCAAAACCGTAGAGAATTTTCTGAAGAATGCACGATTGGAATATTATAATCATGGGAAATTCCATCGCGTTGAGCCCGGAAAACTGATTCAAGCCGGGTCGCGTTTTCCCATTGAGGACACGATAGCGATTGAGACGAGTGATCACCAACCGGTGCGAGGAATCCTCGCTATGGCGAAAGAAGAAGGGGCGACTGTCGCAGATGCCGCTCAATTCTTCATTTGCCTTGACACGCTTATATTAGACAGCGACTACACCCTATTTGGGCAGGTCACGAAAGGGTTGGATGTGATCGATAGCATCGCGGCGGGCGACCAGATCGTGACGGTCAAGATTCGTGAAAAAAGTTAAAAGTAAGCGATGGTGCAAATGAGCAATGAGGGCAGAAAATCGAATGTCTTTCTTGCTCATTTGTATTTTTACAGATTTGCTCATTTCTACCTGAAACCCATGTTGATTAAAAGAAAGGATTTTTTATGGCATTAACCATTATCCATACAGCCCGTCCGAGTCCGGTCTGGCAAGAGACATACGTTCGCGTTAAAAAAGGACAACGCATGGTCGTTGATGCACAGGGGGCATGGTCGCCGGATACACAGAATCGCATCTGCTGGTGTGGTGCCGATGGCATCGCCAACCTACCCGCTGAAGAAGGTTTCCTAATGCCCGGTGCCAACGTTGGTGCATTAATCGCAAAAATTGATGATATGGTGTTTGCTGTTGGGTCACGGTACGACAACGCTGCACCGGCTGAGGGCGTAGTCTTTCTCGCAATGAATGAAAATCCGGAACACAACAATCAAGCTGGATTACTGCCTGCACAAATCATTATCTTCGACGAATAAGCAATATTTACTGCTACTAACCTAAGTTGCTATTATCAAACCGGCTCGGCTCCGACTTCGCCGAGAGTCCAAGCCCTCGATAAGATCGAGATTCAAAGCGACTTGGATAGACATATCCAAGCCATCTTTGTACATGTACAGTGGATTTGGAAATCCGCTGCGAGCGGTGATTGATTCAATATAGTTCTCATTCTCCCGGTTTGCAACATTTCCTATAAGTGGCAATTTGCGTTATGATGAAGTAGCAATCAGGAGGTGCGCAGATGGCAGAAGCATCAAAGGAATCGACTGCGGACAGCTCCCAACCCACCGGCCAAGAACGAGCCAAATTGCCGCCCATTGATTTTTCTGCCTTCATTGCAGAGCTTGGGACGACGGCACTTGCCTACCTCGGAGGGTTTCAAAATCCGGAGACAAAGGAGGTTTTGGTCGATCTCGAAATGGCAAAACGGACAATCGACACAATTGATCTCCTCAAAGAGAAGACAAAGGGCAACTTAACTGCGCCCGAAAACAATCTGTTAGATAATACGTTATACAACCTCCGGATGACCTATATACGGATAGCGAACAATTCCCCACCTCCCCCGACGCCGGAAACCTCAGAATCGACAACCGAAGCACCATCGGAAGATACGAAGCCGGAAAGTGAATAGCAGGAGGGCAGAATGGATATCGGTTGGAAACGACAAGCTGCACAGCCTGAAACCGTTCGCTCCCCTGCTGTTGCTGGCAGTTTCTATCCGGATTCGCCGCAGGTCTTGTCTGCTCAGGTGGGAAAATTCATTGATGACGCGGAATTGGCAGAAACCGATGGTGAACTCATCGGGCTTATCGCGCCCCATGCCGGCTATGTCTACTCTGGTCACGTCGCAGGATACGCCTACAAACAGTTGATGGGGCAGTCCTTCGACACAGTGGTGCTCGTCGGGTTAAGCCATCGCTACCCAATCGGCGGCGCAGCGATTTATGCGCGTGGTGTGTTCCGTACACCGCTTGGGGATATCCAAATTGATGAGGATCTCGCAGCTGAGATTATGCGTCTGAACAGCGACATCCTTGACCTCCCACCGGCGCACGCAAACGAGCATAGCCTCGAAGTGCAGTTACCGTTTCTACAGTACACCCTCTCCGACTTCCGTATCGTTCCTATCTTGTTGCAGGATGATTCCCCGGAAAATGTCATTCCCTTGAGCCGAGCGATTGCAGAAGCGATGGGCGATCGATCCTGCCTGTTGATTGGGAGTACCGATCTCTGTCACTATCCCGTCTACGAGGAAGCGCGAAAATCGGATCAGGTGGTCATTGAGGCGATTGAGCACTTTGACCCCGATTACTTGCGTCAGCAGATGGATGAATATATGCAGCACCACCCTACCCAGAATTTTCACTGTATGATGTGCAGCACCGGCGCGATCTATACAACAATGGGAGCGGCGAAGGCGTTGGGCGGAAATCGGATTGGGGTACTCAAAGCGGCGAACTCTGGGGATGTTCCCATCGGGGGGCGGGATCAGGTGGTTGGATATATGGCGGCGGGGATTTATCGGTAAGTTGGAGGGTAAATGACGACCTTAGCACGTTACTGCGTGTGCAGCTTTATCATATTCATTTACTGGTCTAGCACTATCTCTGCCCAAGTGGTAAACATCTCCGACCCAAACCTCAGAAGTGCGGTCAGGGAAGCCCTCGAACTCTCCGACGAAATCCCCCTCACCCAACAGGAGATGCTACGCCTCGTGCGACTGGAGGCTCCGGAGAAAAAAATAAAAGATTTAACAGGATTGAAACATGCTATCAATTTGAAACGGGTCGCCGTTCATCGAAATAATATTAGCAATCTCCAGCCGTTAGCTGATTTAATTCAGTTAGAAAGTTTATCGCTCTGGGGCAATCCAATCTCAGATCTTTCACCGATAGCAAACCTAATCCAATTAAAACGGCTTGACCTCGGCGGTTGTCAAGTTTCAGACATTACACCACTCGCGAACCTGACACAACTTACATACCTCACACTCCACCACAATTTTCGAATTATAGACATCAGTCCGCTTGCAAACCTAACGCAGCTTACCGAATTACGGTTAAGTCGTAATAGAATTGTAGACATCAGTTCACTTGCTAATCTAACACAACTTACTGAATTACAGTTGAGCCATAATAGAATTGTAGATGTTAGTCCGCTTGCCAATTTAACACAACTTACCGATTTGACACTTGCTAACAATGCAATAACAGACTTTCGTCCCCTTTTTGGATTGAACCTAAAAAATGTAGATATTGATATCCGCAAGTTGCAGGAACTTGCCTCCGTTGATGTGAATATTCCAGATACCAATTTGGAACGCGCCATTCGAGAGGAGCTAGGACTGTCGGCTGACCTACCCTTTACACAGTTGGTGATGAATCAATTAACAGGACTAGATGCCGGTAATAATCAAATAGAAGACCTAACTGGATTGGAGCATGCTACCAATTTGAAAAGGTTAAACCTTCCTCTAAATAACATTAGCGATCTAAATCCGTTGTCTGGTTTAACGAATTTAGAAAACTTACATCTCTGGGGAAATCCAATCTCAGATTTATCACCGTTATCAAACTTAACAAACTTGAAACATCTTGATCTCGGTGGTTGTCACGTTTCGGATATTACACCGATAGCAAACTTGACTCAATTGACATACCTGACGCTCCACTCCAACTTGCGTATTGTAAATATCGCGCCCCTTGCAAATCTAAGACAACTCACTGAATTGCAACTGTCACATAATAAGATTGTAGACATCAGTGTGCTTGCAAATCTAACCAATCTGAAAGCTCTTACGCTCTATGGCAACCGTATTGGGGATTACAGTCCACTTGAATCACTCTCTTTAACTCGCCTCGAACGCGATGAAGTTTGCGAACTACCACGCCTTCCGATTGAGGGTCGAATAGCAAATCGGGACTTTCCCTCTATTTTCCAAGCATGGAGCTCAATCAGAACTCACACCTTATCGCATTTCGCACTCCACGATGTGTATTGGCACGGCTTACCTTTCGGGCTGCATTGGATACGCACTGATCAAGCTGAACTCATGAGTACGTTTGAGCATTCACAATCGGAACGTGATGAACTGCTTGCCAAGAATCCGAATATGCTTTTTCTCGGTGAAATACGCTATCGAGATGCCAAGCTTGACTACTATCCTGAAGATTTTCCATACTGGATAAGAGATAACAACGGCGATCCTGTTACGGGGTGGGACGATATAGGAGCAGATCTCTACCTCCTTGATTTTACCCATCCTGATTTTCAGGATATTGTCGTTCAGCAGGCTGTTGCTGTCTCAAAGTGCGGATTACTTGATGGTATTATTTTCGACTGGTGGCACGAAGATATTGTTTCACTTTCAGACTGGAATGATTGGTCAAAGCAATATAGCACCGTAGAAAAAGAGCTAGAAGCAAGGCTCTCGATTGTTCGACGTATCCGAGAACAGGTGCCGGACGATTTTCTTATCATTGGCAACACCAACCGTCGTAAGATTCCAATCACCGCCTTGTATATGAATGGCGGTTATATGGAAACCAATAGAGATCATGATCAGGGCTATACCCATGAGGGACTTATAGAGATCGAAAGTAGTCTGTTATGGCTAGAAGAAAATCTCCGAGAACCTCAAGTAAATTGCTTAGAAGGTTGGGGTGTCGGACACGAACCGCCAGACAGCCCAACAAACAAGCGATGGATGCGGGTTTTCACGACACTCAGCCTCACACATTCCGACGGTTATGTAATGTATAACTTAGGTGGCATTCAATTTGGCGTCGGGGATCATGAGCATATCTGGCACGATTTCTGGGATGCGAATCTGGGCAAACCTATCGGTCAGAAAGCACAACGGTATCAGAACATTGAGGGTTTGTTCATTCGCGAGTTCACCAACGGTTGGGCGGTCTATAACCGCAGTGGGGCAGCCCAAACAGTCACGCTGCCATCATCTGCTATCCCCGTCTCGGATAGGGGAGGCAACGCTGCGTCCCAAACCCACATTCTTCCCGACCTCGACGGCGAAATCTATCTCACGATCCGAAGTTTCGCCGATGTCAACGGCGATGGAAAAGTCAACATCTTGGATTTGGTGCAGGTTGCCAACGGGTTCGGTACATCTGCTCCAGACCCCAACGGTGATGGTGTGGTCAACATTTTGGATTTGGTCTTTGTCACCCGACAATTTAGTCAATAATAACACAAGTTACGATCTGTTACTCCAGTGAAGGTTTAGAATAAATGGAACGGAGATTTGCGTTGGGTTAAAATAAGTAGAACTATTGTGGTAACAGATGGAAGATGTGATATAATAACTCAATGCTAAGAAAAGGAGAACCGATATGGCTCAAAGAATACCCTTCATGAAACTAAGCGGCGCAGGCAACGACTTCGTCATCATTGATAACCGTAAAGGCGTTGTCCAATACGAAAATACCGATTTTGTCGAAAAGGTTTGCCAACGCCGAATGTCTGCCGGCGCAGACGGGGTGTTGCTCGTCGAAAATACGGATAAAGCGGATTTCCGAATGCGCTACTTCAACGCGGACGGCGGCGAAGCGGAGACCTGCGGAAATGGTGCGCGTTGTATCTCAAGGTTTGCCTATATTAATGGCATCGTTTCGGAGAGGATGTCCTTTGAGACGCAAGCGGGAATCTACGAATCAGAAATTGTTGGCACAGATGTCAAGGTCCGGATGAGCGATCCAACGGACGTTCAATTGAACTTTCCGCTTCAGTTGGAAGATGGCGTCCACAACATCTCTTTCGCCAACACCGGTGTTCCGCACGTCCTCTTTTTTGCTGAGGATTTGGAGGGAACGGATGTGTTCGGGCTTGGCAGACAGACGCGCTACCACGACGACTTCAAACCTGCGGGGACAAACGCCAATTTCGTTCGGGTCAAAGATTCTCAAGCGATTGACATCCGAACATACGAACGCGGCGTTGAAGATGAAACGCTCGCCTGTGGTACGGGCTCTATTGCCGCTGCGGTTGTCTCTGCTGCACTAGGGAAGGTCGCATCCCCGGTTGCCGTGAAGACTGCGAGCGGTTCGGTGCTGACCATCCATTTTGATATAGTGAACGGCGAGCCGGAAAATGTCTATCTGGAAGGGGATGCCCGAATCATCTATGCGGGTGAACTCACAGAGGACGCTTGGGTGTATTGACAGGGTTTTCGGGGCAACTCGATTATCTGAGCAACTATAGTCTTTTTTTGGAGGACAAATGAAGAAAGTCTTATTGATGATTAACGGTCCGCAGCCCCCATTTAGCGAGTTTGCGGAGATGTTCAAGCCGTTGGTCGAAGCTGCTGGGCAGTTTGAAGTGGAGGTTAGCGATGACCGCAACCGATTGACGGATCCCTCTGCGTTTGATGCCGTCGCGTTATACATCGGCGGCGGAGAAATTACACCAGAGGTTGAGCGTGGGTTGACAGGATATGTTAGAGGTGGCGGTGGGTTGCTTGCGGTGCACGGTGCCAACGCCGGACTCGGGCAGTATGATGACTACATCGAGCTCATCGGCACAGAGTTCATCCAACACGACCCGTTGGCACCTTTTGAAGTGACAGTAGAAGATGGGATTGACGATATCCTTCCACGTCTCAACAAGCAGTTCCGCATCGTAGATGAGTGTTATCAGATGAAGGTTCGCACAGACGCGCCCTTGCGTTATTTTCAGTACGGTGCGTGGCGACTCCAAAAATATCCACTCGGCTATGTGCGCGACTACGGTGAGGGGAAGGTATTTTACACCGCACTTGGACATGACAACCGTGCCTTCGGCAATTCGGACTTTCAAGATCAACTGCTCAAAGGGCTCCGCTATGTGACCGACCTGAAGGATAACCCACCGATCCGCATTGGCTTAGTGGGCTACGGTCCGCTGTTCAATATGGGCAGCCATCACGCCGGTATGATTGCACAGACCCACGGATTTGAGTTAGCAGCTGTATGCGACAGAGATCCCGACCGCCTCCGTGCTGCGAAAGAGGAGCAAGGGGATGCGATTGCCACTTTCACTGAGGCACAGGAGATGGCAGAAAGCGGTCAAATCGATCTGGGTATTGTGATTGTGCCGCATGTCTATCACGCTCCGGTTGCGAAGATTATGTTGGAAGCGGGGTTGCACACCATCACCGAAAAACCGTTTGTCGTCCACGTCTCCGACGCGGACGAGTTGATTGCGCTCGCACGCGAAAAGGGCGTTATGCTCTCGGTTTACCACAACCGACACTGGGATCCAGATATCCTCACCCTCTGCGATGTCCTTGAATCGGGTATGATTGGCGAAGTGTATTCAATTGAGTGTAACATGGTCGGCTACGGCCCACCCGGACAGATGTGGCGAGACCATAAGGAGATTTCGGGCGGGTTGTTGTACGATATGGGCGCGCATCAGTTTGAGAAGATCCTGCAATTAGTCCCTCAGCACGACCGAAACGGAAACCGCATCAATAAACGTGCGACGCTATACGGTAACTTTCTCAAACAGCATTGGCAAGCCAGTTCGGTTGAAGATTTCTGCCGGGCGTATGTGCGGTTTGACAGCGGCTTGGAAGCCCAACTCATCCAGTCGAATCTGCACGCAGCTGAGAAACCGCTCTGGACCGTAGTCGGTACACACGGCTCTATTGTGGTGGAAAATTTCCAAGGCGAAACCACCGTGACCTCCATTATGGGGGACGGGCGGAAAATGGTGTCCAGTTATCCAACAGTGACGAACCGAGGCTGGGGGACGTACTACAAGAACGTCTCAGACCATCTGCTCTCCGGGCAGCCCTTACTGATTACGCCGGAGTGGGCAAAAGGGACTATCCAGTGTATTGAGGGGTGTGAGACCGCCGCTCGTGAAAACCGGTTGGTGGAGATTGAGTTTGACTTTTAGTCTATCTGTTTCATCCAAAAACTCCAGAGGTAAAATAGCTCGTAATAGGAATACCTCTTAATCCTGATAGGGATTTCATCATGCAATATCGAACATTAGGGCGCACCCAGCTGCGCGTTTCGGAGATCGGATATGGGGGTGGGCGTGTGCGCCCCGATCAAGACGAACAAGCTCTCATTAATATGCTCCACCGCGCTTTCGACATGGGCCTCAACTACATCGATACAGCGCCGACCTACGGGAACGGTCTCAGCGAAACCGTTATAGGGAAAGCGATTCGGGGACGCAAGGATGGGCTTATTCTCGCAACCAAAACGGAAGCCTTCGATCCGCAAGGCATCCTCGCCGATGTGGAAGGCAGCCTGACACGATTGCAGACAGACGTGATCGATGTCTTGCAGTTTCATGGCGGCTGGCATCAGGGGGATGATGCCAGCCAAATCTTAGAGCAAGGTGGGTTGGAAACTTACCAGAAATTGCGGGACCAAGGTAAAATTCGTTTTATTGGGTTCTCAGCAGATGGACCGTCAGGGGGCGTAGAGCGAATGGTTGCGTCCGGTGAGTTCGACATGATTCAGACTCACTACAATCTCATGTACCAGAGCACCTGTGACATCTTTGGCAATCGTGGGACGATGCCGGAGGCGGCAGCCCAAGAGATGGGGGTTGTGTTGATGCGCTCGACGACAAGCAATGCCTTCCAGAACCTGATGCAGCGGTGTTTCCCAACACAGATGGAGGGAGTCGATCTGGACAGCTTTCTGCTAAATTATGTCCTCTCTAATCCACTCGTTGATGTCGCACTGATGAGCCTGCAAAGCGTTGACGATGTGGAATGGACTAACGCAGTCTCGGACAATGTTGGGCAGCGGTTAGATTTACAAGCAGTTCACGGTCGTTAAACGCTGCTGCGTTCAATCCAACGCTGATACCCATTCGTTGATGCCCCGTGCCATCTCAACGAACACATCTTCGTCGGTCTTGCGAGAGCGTTTGAGAATCTTAAATCCGTGGTCAGCGGTATCCAAAAGATGCAGCGTTGCCTTGTCGCCGATTTGCTCGCAGGTGGATTGTAGTAGATCGAGTTCACCCAACTTGTCGCGTGTGCCAGACAGGAAGAGCATGGGTATCGTGACATCGCTCAGGTGCGCTGCGCGGTCTGTCGAAGGCTTCCCAGACGGATGCAAGGGAAAGGCGAAGAACACCAAGCCGCGCACACCCTCTAGCGGTGCCTCTGCAGCAGCCATTGATGACATTCGCCCACTGAAGGAGTGCCCGCCGACAAGAATCGACAAATCGCTTGCCGCTGTGTGCGCCGCTGCGACCGCTGAACGAACAGTCTCCTGACAAACAGCATTTGCGTTTCGACCTCGCCCCTGTTCCGCATAAGGGAAGTTGTAACGGAATGTTGCGATACCAACGTCCGCCAATCGTTCGGCAATGGTCTGAAGGGTTGTGTGCCGCATATTCGTGCTAGCACCATGCCCTAACACCAACAGCCATCGTGCATCGTCAGGACGAATCAGCAACGACGACACTTCGCCCTGTTCTTCGGTTGCAACAAACTTAGATTCAATGACTTCATAGCTCATTTTTATAACCCCTCCCAAGCATCCGATTTGTATGTTTTAATTCCCCTCCCAGCGCCCTCGCACCGGCCCCTGCTGCGCTTGTTCAAACAGATCCTGCCATGCTTGGGATCCGTCGTCTGGCTGCGCTTCTAAACGCACACCTTCTACATACGCGGGTCCATGCCCCGCGCTGAAGTAGCCATATCCTTGGCTGCTGGATCCCATGTGAATGCAACTGCCGTCCGGGTATACAATGGTGTTAATAATACGCGGTTTCGGGCGGTCGTAGGGTGCGCCGCTCTCCCTAAATTCATCGAGTATATCCTCGGATACCCGATACTTCTCTACTGCCTCTTCGTCAACCTCAACGCCTAACCCAGGACCGTCCGGCACCTTGTGATACCCGCCGATAACCTCTATTTCCTTTTTCAATAACTGATGGCTATAGAGATTTATGCAGTTAATCGCGGGCCAAGTGGCGTGGGTCAAAACCGAACCGAGATGAGCAGCCCAAGTCGTGGTCAGTCCGTTACCCACCAACTGCAGCCAGAAAGGCATCTGCGCCTCCGCGCTCAAAGTCCCTTGCTGGACAACGCCGGACTTTCCGACACCGATGACGTATCCATCACAAACTCCTTCGCGGATATTGGTTATATAGGGCGGTGACCCGAAGTGCATCGCAATCGGCCGATTAATCGCCTGCCGAATCTGCATATTCCCAAGCACGTCGCCCTGCGGGATAGGTGATTCAAACATTGCCACATTGGTGTATTTTTCCAGCTTCTTGATGACGGGAATCGCCGCTGCCGCATTCTGCCAAGTGCTGTTGGCATCGAGATCCAGCTTAAAGTGCGGTGGCACAACTTGAGCGATCGCATCGACCTGTGCAACAATGTCCCACCAAGGTCGAGGCTTGAGTTTGATGCTGGTATAACCCTTTGCCACGGCATCCGCAGCCTCGGCAGCCCAATTTTCTGGGGAGGCATCGATACACCACCAAGAGATGGGCACCCAGTCGCGCACTTGTGTGCCCATCAACTCGTAAACCGGCACCTCCAACACCTTGCCAACCACGTCGAACAACGCCATCTGTAAGCCCGCTCCCAACGAGTCATCGTTCATCAATTTTGCGGGACTTTGCCCTTTCACCCGTTCAACGGCATCGTCCGTCACCCGTGCCCAGGTGTAGTGGATCACAGTTTCGCCCCAGCCGACATGTCCGGTATCCGTAGTCACCTTGCATAGCTCCAGAACCGCCCAGTTATATACCTCGCGCTCCGTGATCTTTTGCTGCCGTGGGGTAAATGGTACGTCAACGATTATGCGTTCTACATCTACAACTTTCATCCAATTATCCTTTCAAGTGAGTAAAAATGTTGAGACAATTTCATGTCAAAACTATTTGTCTTGTTGGTGATGTCCCCATCTTTATTTCTCTATTTCCTTTACTTCCCCTGATGTGGTAAAATTAGGGTGAATTCCTTTAATATGTCTTCAGTCCCAATTTTGGGAGTTTCGCGATTCTCCTCCCAAGGTTGAACCTAACCAGTTGGCTTTGAGATTTGCCGTTATTATAAGTGTTTTCAAATTGATGTCAACGACAAAATATAGTGTACCCAATAGAGAGGAATAACTTATGCAGATAGATCGCATTGACGTTTACTATGTCAGTCTGCCCCTGATTTACCCTTGGCGCACTGCTTACGGCGAAGATCACGCTGTCGATTCGGTTCTTATCCGAATGGAATCGGACGGGCATGAAGGTTGGGGTGAGACCACACCGCTGAAGGCACCCGCTTACTCGCCCGAATCCACGATGTCGGCATACCACACGATAACCGAGTTTATTGCACCGTTATTGGTTGGAAAATCGTTTGATACGGCTGATGAATTACTTGCTGCGTACAAGTGGATCAAGGGGAACCCGTTTGCTAAAGCAGGTCCAGAGGTTGCTTGGTGGGTACTCAAGGCAAATATGGAAGGTGTGCCGCTGCACCAATTGCTGGGCGGCAGTTTTAGGAAGGTGGATGCCGGCGCCGATTTTGGTGTGCAGGATTCCATTGATATGCTTTTGGAGAAGATTCAGGGTGCCGTTGATGATGGGTTCAAGCGGGTCAAACTCAAGGTGCGACCGGGTTGGGATCTTGAAATGTTGCAGGCGGTCCGCGCAGCTTTTCCGCATCAAACGTTCCATATTGACTGCAACTCAGGATATGCGCTGGATGATCTCAATTTTTTCAAGCAGGTTGATAAGCTGGGGTTGGCGATGATTGAGCAGCCCCTGTATCATAACGACCTATTGGAACACGCCGAGCTACAGCGACAGATCGAGACACCGGTCTGTCTGGACGAGTCGATTACATCGGTACGCGCCTTTGAATGGGCATTGAAGTTGAAATCGTGTCAGATTCTTAATCTCAAAACGGGCAGAGTTGGTGGACTCTCCATCGCGGTGAAACTACACAACATGGCGCGTGATGCCGGCATCCCGTGCTGGGTGGGTAGTATGTTAGAGAGCGGCATCGGTGCCGGTGTCTTGGTCGAGCTAGCGACATTGGACAACTTCACCTATCCCGGTGACCTGTTCCCCAGTAATTTCTTCTATCAACAAGATTTGACGGAAACGGAGTTGGTTTTGAACGATGACTGTACATTTACGCCGTCGCAGTCAGCTGGGACAGGGTATCAGCCGGTCTTGAAACGCGTTGAAAAGGCTGCACGGTTCAGCCAGACATTTTTACCGAAATAACATCGTTCGTAAGCCGACGATATTCAAGCCGTTCCGATTAAAACAGCATTAACCACGCACACTCATGTTCTTTTATCTAAAACATCGATGGCAAATCGCCCTGCTAGCAACAGGAGTGGGAGGACTGTTCAGTTGGCAGTTCGGTGCTTTCAAGCATCTAATGGGGAGTCCATGGTCACTTGGTGCTCAGATTGGAATTGGTTTAGTGGCTGGAATCCTGTCGTTAGTATGCGACGGTGTGCTGCATGAAATATTTAAGCGAACGCTGGGACAGACATATCTGGAAATATTTAATCATTATGGTCGCGTAGTGTTGGGCAGGATGCGTTTGCCCGAGTACATCACCGGTGGGTTGATGGCAGCCCTTGTTGAGGAGCCGCTCTTTCGGGGTACACTGTTGATGGCTATAGACCGCGGTGTCCTTGGGGTTGTGATTACGGGGCTGTTATTTGCTGCTTGTCACTGGCTACGACGGGAGTTTTTGTTGTTTTGGTTTTGGGCGATGCTGGAGGGAATCTGGTTTGGACTTCTGATGGTTGGTACTGGATCGCTGCTGGTCCCTATGATTGCACATGGGCTCCACGATATCGTAGGCTATCGTATTTTCCAAGCGATGATTCGAGACGGAAATTTGGCTTGACAACTCTCTTTCCCGATGGGTATAATTAGGCTACTTAGACGCCCCTGTGGTGGAATTTGGTATACACGGCAGGTTGAGGGCCTGTGCCTTAATTGGCATGCTGGTTCGAGTCCAGTCGGGGGCATTGTGAATTCGAGTGGTACTAGCAACTGCTAAAGAATTCGAGGGGTAGGGATGGTGCTATAGCCATTCCTACCCCTTTTTCTATTTAGATTCGACAAACAATGTGTGAAAATGGTATCAGTTCAGTTGTTTTTGAATATGCTCGGGCAAAACTACGTCAGAATTGAAGGATTTGCATGTTAGAAATCCTGACGATCTATTGAAACCGATTTTTTCAATCTCGAAATTTCTAAAGAATCAAGTTGCAAAATTGATGTTAATTAAGTATCATACTAACCGTTTCACATTGAGCTGACAGTCATTTAGATAAGCCCAAGCATTTATGCTTGGAGCCAAAGGGTTAATTTTTGTTGTGTTAGAGACCTAAATGCTGCTATAAATCTGAAAAACCTCGCCGAGGGACACACGGAGAGTATAAACGCTTGTGGAGATTCTGTAAGACCTCAGCAGTTGGGGCACGAATCATCGAACCAAGAAGATAGCACAGAGCAACTGCTACTGTTCAGTCTATCATAAGAATCCCAACCCTTCAGGTTTGGGAGCAGTCAATATATACATACAAACAGGAGAAATTTCCATGATTGTTTTTCTGCGGGAGAAATTTATCGCACAGATTTTCTTGATCGTTGTTGGTATAGCTTTTCTTATTGGTTCGTTTTTGCTCTTTGATATTGTCGGTGGGGGCGGTGCGTTGGGGGGAGGTAGAGAGAGCGCAGTCGCTTTTGAGATCAATGGTGTAAAAATACAACAACGCGAATTTGAAAACCTTGTCTCCAGTGAAATGACCCGGCAACAGCAACAGAGCCAAAACCGCTCTCAGATTGAACGTGAGGAGATTGAACAACAGATTCTTGATCTGCTCATTAGTCGTCAGGTACTGCTTGGCAGCGTCCAGATTAGTAATGCAGAGGTCGAACAATATATCCGTAATGATGACAACCTGCTATCTAACTATAATGCAATTCAGCAGAGTGGCAGTGGAGATGATTTTCGTCAGTATGTTCGTTCTCTCTTGATTAATCAGGTTCTGCTAAATCAGATTCAAGGACTGGAACTGGTCACGGATGCAGAAGTGGAAAATGAGTATCGCCGCCAGAACACAAAAGCCAAACTCAAGTACATTCAGTTCCGGCATTTCGGGTACAATGGTGCCGCTAAAGTCGATGATGCCGAGGCACAAGCCTATTTTGAAGCGCACAAGGAGAAATATGAAAAGGGGGCGGAGGTCAGTCTAAGGTTCATCAAACTCAATCCGAAAAACTTCATTTCGGGCGAGGACCTGCAAGCCTATTATAATGAGCACCAACAGGAGTTTAAGACACCGGAAGTGGTGAAAGCGCGCCATATCTTGAAAAAGTTTCCAGATAATGCAACTGATGAGCAGAAGGCGGAGGTCAAGGCAGAAGCGGAGAAATTGCTTGAAACGGTCAAAGCTGCTATTGCCGAGGGAGAGGATTTTGCTGAGCTTGCAAAGAAACATTCGGAGGATGCTGGTTCGGCTCCACAGGGAGGAGCATTGCGCGGAAGAAACCCAGATCTGCCAGAAGGGGACTATTTTGCGCGCGGCGACATGGTGCAACCCTTTGAGAAGGCAGCATTTGACGAGTTAGCCCCCGGCGAAGTGAGTGATCTGGTTGAATCCAGATTTGGATACCACATCATCAAGCTGGAAGAAAAGCGATCTGAAGAAATTCAGCCCTTTGCTCAAGCAAGAAGCGGAATCAATGATAAGCTGATTCAAATTGTAGGTGCAGAACAGGCGAAGGCAGTCGCGGAAAATCTCTTGTTTGATGTGGAGATTCTTGATTATCAGGAAGCAATCCAACTGGATAGATACAAAGATTTATCGTTTACAGTTCAGGACACAGGATTCTTTACGGCGGCTGATAATAACATCCCCAAAATTGGAATAAAGTGGACGTATCAAGATGTGATTGATCAAGCCTTAGATATGGAGGTGAATGTCAGTGTGATCAGTACAAATAGGAAACAAAATGGGGATATTGACGCCTACTTTGTGATGAAAGTCCTCGAAAAGAAACACGCCACAGTTCCCGAATTTGAAGCAGTCAAGGCACAGGTGATTGATGATATCAAAGGGGAGAAGGCAAAGCAGCTGGCTCTAGAAGACGCCCAGAGACTAGTAACACTCCGTGCACCTGATGAATCGCTGGAAGATTTGGTGAAAAGGTATGAGGCACCCGAAGAGATTACCAATAAAGAACGGGAAGCTAAGGAGAGTAATCTGTTCGCCCTCTCACCGAATAGTGGGTTCATTTCAGGACTAGGGACGTGCCGGGACGCCATGTTTGCTGCTTTTAGCATGGAACTGAATGAGGTGCGGGGCGCGCTCCAAGGGGACAACGGTGCCTATATCATCCAGTTGATTGAGCGCGAAGAACTGGATATGGAAAAGTTCAGGAATGATTCGGCAGAGCGTGCCAAGATTCGTAGAACGTTGCTGCAGGTCAAACAAACTGAGATTTACAGAAATTGGTTAGCTACTTTGAAAAAGGGTGCCCAGATTGTGGATAAACGTTCTGGGAGAGGTTGAAAGAGAACGGATAGGCACAAAGAGTTACCCTTGAATCAGGGCAGCTTGAGGAGCGGATGGAGCTTAAGGAGATAGCGCGAAATAGGAAGATTTGGGGGCTGCCTCCCTCGCATACGGCTTTAGATTGCCAACTGTTTTATTCCAAAAGCCTGTCTGCTTTCATCCATCCAATTGTCTGATCAAACGCCGCAATTGTCTGTTGTATATCTTTGTCGCTATGTGCTGCCGTCGTCAGCCCGCCATTTCCAGCGATGTCTATTCCGTTCAGCAACATTCCACAACGCAGATTCATTGTGAGTTTCGCGTTGCTACCGCCTTTCAGTTGGTGAGGCTCCCAATTGTAGGGATCGAAATCGGCGGCACGCAATCCATCAACACCATGCCCGATGAGAAACTTCACTCCAGAAAACTCGCCGTAGACCGCCCAATCGAGCTTGTGTTGATCAATTACATCAACCAGCCCTTCCCGCAACATTTTCGCACTACGGTTGACCTTTTCATGTGGAACACCTGTCTTGACTTGCCTCAGCATTGCAATCCCAGCGGCAGCGGATAACGGGTTGGCGTTAAAGGTTCCGGGATGTGGCATCCTTTGTCCGCGTGAATTCGATTTTGAAGCTTTGATCGAGATGAGATCCAGTAGGTCTTCTTTTCCAGCAACCGCGCCGCCCGGCAGACCACCTGCCAAGATTTTGGCGAGCGTCGTAAGGTCAGGCGTGATATTATAGTAGCCTTGTGCACCGCCCGGAGAGACACGAAAACCGGAGATCACTTCGTCGAAGATTAAAATAACGCCGTGATCCTGTGTAATCTGCCGTAACTGTCGGAGAAACTCGCCGTTCGTCGGGATGGTGCCGAAGGCGCCGCCTGTCGGTTCTAAGATAACACAAGCGATGTCCGGATCGGATTTCAGCTGCTTTTCAACCGCACCAATGTCGTTAGGTGGACAGATAACCGTTGTATCAATGACACTTTCTGGAATACCGGGCACCGGTGTATCAAACGGCGGATTCACGCCTAAGATAACGGAATCATGCCAGCCGTGAAAATGTCCCGCAAATTTCAGGAATTTGTTTTTTCCCGTATGCATCCGTGCCAGCCGAATTGCCATTAAGGTCGCTTCCGTGCCGGAATTGACGAATCGTATCCGTTCTGCTGATGGAATCAGTTCCTGCACGAGACTACCCCACTCTACCTCAAGTGCATGACAAGCACCATAGTGTGTTCCGCGCGGCATCTGCTGCGTGACAGCTTCAACAATTTCAGGTGGGCTATGACCGAGTAGCAACGCTCCATGTCCTGACCAATAATCAATCAATTCAATCTCGTCAACGCTCCACTTTTTTGATCCTTGTGCACGATTGATATAGATTGGAAATGGTTCTGTGTGCCGGTTATCGTGCGTCACGCCATCGGGGAAAATATGGTCTGCTTGTTGAGAGAAGTCTCTGTTTTTTGAAAAAGTTTTTTGATATTTTTCTAGGATTGTGTGGGTTGACATTGTTTTTCTCCTTGTGTAGAGTAGCAGGTGAGAATCCCTATACTCTTTTGTTGATAGGGAGTTCTGTTTGTTGTAAATCTGTATTTGGACAAAGAAGGTCTTCTAAAATATGATAGTCGTGATCAAATGCCAATTCGGGTAGCGCATCGGGAGCAAAGAGGTGTGCATCCAACGCTTCCGCACGACCCGCCGGAGTTCCTGCGACGATTCGTCCAACATAAATAATAAGAACAACCGTCCGGCTATCGTTGGAGTAAACCCCTAGCAGCCCATCCAATTCGACATCAACATCCGCCTCTTCTTTCGCTTCTCGCACGGCTGTCTCTGCCGGCGTGTCGCCAATATCGACATACCCTGTCGGGAAACTCCATAGGCCCAGTTTTGGCTCATTCCCCCGCTGTATCAGCAACAGTTTTTCGTCCTTGAATGCGAGGACGCCGGCGACAGGCTTTGGATCGCGATAGAAAACGAAATCGCACGTCGTGCATGCCTGACGCGCCTTTCCTTCAAGGATTCGCTCTTCAAGGGCACTTGCACATTTCGGGCAGAATTTCAGCTCTGATTGCGTTTGATTGGTTGTATGGGGAGTATCTGTTGTGGAAGCGGTCACGATTCAGGACAACTCCGAGCAGTTTGTTGAACAAAAAGATGAAAGATAGAACGTAGTGACAATGGGCTAATGATACAACAAATAGGCAGAGATGTCAATTATTGATTGTGGGAATCGTGTGCCTTTGACAAGCGAATTTCAATTGTACGATAATAGCCTCGTCCCGAAAAAGAGAGGAGTGTGTTGATAAATTGATGGATTGTGTGTCAGATAATACACAGGATACAGGACTATTAGACAACACAGAACTTCCGATTGCGTCATTGCGTCCAGCGTTTCAAGACGCCTTTGCGACTCAACCGCTCGTCATTACAGCGCCGACCAGCAGCGGGAAGTCCACAATGGTCCCATTCTGGTGTGCAGAATTGTCGGACCGCCCAACCTTAGTCTTGGAACCGCGGCGGGTTGCCTGTCGCTCACTCGCCCGTTGGTTGTCGAAACTCCGGGGAGAACCGTTAGGAACTTCAGTGGGTTACACAGTGAGGTTTGAGGATGTAGGTTCTGAGACAACACAAATCCGATTTGTCACGCCGGGTGTTGCCCTGCGCTATACAGCGGATGGAGAACTTGATAGATATGGAACAATCATACTTGACGAGTTCCATGAGCGTGGACTGGAATCGGATCTCTTTCTAGCGATTTGCCGGAAGAAACACCCGGATGCTCGACTCATCCTGATGTCCGCCACGATAGATGCCCAAAAGTTTGCTCGATTTGTCGGCGGAAAATCGTTGTCCGCGGAGGGGAGAGCCTACCCGGTTGATGTGCATTACCTCGGTGATGTCACCGTTCCGACAGCGTGGCGGCTGGAGGAGCGTGTGGTACGGGGAGTACTTCGAGCGTTGAAAGAAACAGATGGAAACATACTGGTTTTCCTGCCGGGAAAAGGAGAAATTTTCGCATGTCTTGATGAATTGCGTCACCTCAGAAATGTCGAGATCTTGCCGTTACACGGTGATCTGCCGACAACGGAACAGGACAAGGTTTTTGAGGAGACGACACGCCGCCGTGTGATCCTGTCAACAAATGTTGCTGAAACCTCCATCACATTGCCGGGCGTAACAGCGGTTATAGACACAGGATTGGTGCGTCAGCGTGTCCATCAAGCGCAGCGGGTTGTTCTGGCACTGCGTCCTATATCGCAGGCTTCCGCTGAACAGCGACGCGGACGGGCGGGGAGACTCATGCCGGGTGTGTGCTACCGGCTGTGGGAAGAACGGGGGCAACTTGAAAGGGAGACGCCTCCCGAAATCGTACGAGAGGACTTAGCGCAATTTGTGCTTGCAGTTGCCACAACCGGATTTCGCCCACAGGACCTGGAATTTCTTGATGCGCCACCGGCTTTTGCCGTTGAACGTGCTCAAGAACAATTGGTAGAATGGGGCATCCTCTCTCAGGAAAGAACGTTGACCGATTTTGGGCGAAAGTTATCTGTGCTTCCTATTGATGTTTCTTATGCACGGTTACTGGTCAAGGCACCTGCTTCCGTCCGTCGAGACCTCATTGACCTGATCGCTACGCTGGAACGTCCTGCACCGTTGTGGCGGAAATTGGATCGACTTTCACCCGAAGAGATCCATACTATTTCTGAAGCACGGCGCAAAGATTTGATACGTAATCATTGCGATGCCACAGCCCTGATTCTGACTTTACGGCGGGGAAACCCAAAACGTCACCATCTCCATGGCGCAGCTATCGCGGAATGCCGCCGAATTGCCTCCCAACTTCGCTCGCTTTTTGATATGCCAATCTTGGAGGAAGATCGAGGGACTGTCCAACCGGATCGGCTTAAGCTCATGCGTTATCTGTTGCGAGAATCGTCCGATTGCGCCTATGTGCGGCGACGCAAAGGGGACGCATGGGGAAATGGTCGAGATGAAGTGCTCCTAGATTCCAATTCACTAATTCGTGCAGAGGTGCACGCCGCACTTATTCTCGAAAAGGAGGGACTTGCGAAAGGCACACGCGTGCAACTCTTGGGGCGCACCGCTCTCCCCTGTACCTTTGCAGACTTGCAGGAGGCCGGGTTAGGAGTCTCTCACTTGGAGACACCAACCTTAGTTAAAAATGAAATCATCGGGCATGTGTGTTGCGTATACGCCGGTCGAGAGATTGGTAGAGAACGTCAACTACTGACCGGCGCGCTGCTCAGAGAAGCTATTGCAACTTTTCTCCTTTCAGGACGTTTATTTCCGGAGGTAGGAGAATATCTGATTGAGCGCATCAACGCCTACAATCTCCATCTAGCGCTGAAAGGGGACGCTGCCATAGTGGAACCTCATGCGTGGTTGGTCTCACACCTCACCGACTTGGGTGTTGAAGCCGCACAGGATTGGCTGCTGTTATCGCCAAATGATTTTGTATTTACGCTAATTGACGAGGGGACGTTCGCGAAAATCAGTGAAAGTTATCCACAAACATTCTCAATGAATGGTGCGAAATTTGGAGTTCAATATGAGCCTCATGAGCAGCGAGTCACGCTGAAGTGGACGGGAGGCGTCCGGCAACCACAACTCAGTCCATGGATGCTACCGCGTTGGGAAAATTGGAAAGTACAGGTAGATATTCGCGGGCAACTCAGGACGCTACGTTAATAAAAATTGAATTGAAAACGAAGGCAAAATGGTTTCGGCTATTGATATTCTATAATTAGGGTGAAAATTATGAAACACTTTCTGTATAAGTTTCGTTGATATATTTCCCGGATAGTGACTTCTGACCACATTTATGAACTCAGATTATTCTATCCCGATACAGGGTCATAATATAATCCGACGGCACTACGTTAAGTTAATAAAAATAGGGTGCAGAAATATAAATAATACGCTTGCGTTACTTCGATATCTGTGCTATACTACCGTAATTCATATAATAATGCAATTATACTTCAAATTCCATGTAATATAAAAGGAGAATTCATTGAAAAACGCGTATACGATCCTACTCATGTCATCTAATCAAGATTCGGTACGGCAATTCTCGATTAACCGCTGGCTTGCGTTATCCCTAGGTCTTCTTTTCTGTCTGGTATTTTCTTTGACGATCAATTTTGCTGTTTCAGGGGTGAAACACGGCATCCGTTACAGGGCTGAGTTACAAGGTGAAGTTGCAAGTAGAGAGGAACTTGAAAACGCAGTTAAAAATTATAAAGAAGAACACCAAGCGATTCAGGAAGAAATTCAAGATGTCCGCAAAATGAACAAAACGATACGTAAGTATTTAGGTATTGATTCAAAAAGCGGTGTTCTCGGGCGAGGGGGTGGTGGTTCCAGCACCGAAGAAGTGAACGATGATGAATTAACGAATCCGTTTTTAGAACTGCAACCTGCTCCAACGCTAGCCCATACAGAGTTCACAAAAGGTGCCCTAATTAATCAAATTGTACACGTAAAAAGGGAACTTATACCGATCTATGATCGCGTGGTAGAGAATGCTGACCAGCACTATGAAACACCTTGGATTCTGCCAATTCAGGTGTCAGCTGAGGACGAAGGTCCAGGCTATTGGTTCTCTTCTGACTTCGGGCGCCGTCCACATCCGTTGACGGGGAAACTTCAATTTCATAACGGATTGGATATTGCAGCGCCTTGGGCGACCCCCGTGATTGCTACTGCCAATGGTGTTATAAAGCAAGTTGCGAAAGATCCATTTTTTGGTAATATGGTTCAGATTGAGCATAAGACCTCACGGATGAAAACTTTATACGGACATCTAAAAAATCACGCTGACGGTCTCCAAGTCGGACAACAGGTCAAGCGCGGTGAAATTATCGGTTATGTGGGGAATAGCGGTAGAAGTACCGGTACCCATCTGCACTACGGTGTCTACGCCAACGGCAAATGGCAGAATCCCGAATACCATATTATCCTTGATGATCCTATAAACTAAGCGTGTATAACCTCTTAAGTACCCAACCATGATAGCAAAGATGAGGCGCAAAACTTGCTCTCACAACTCTTTGCTCCCCCCTCTACACTTCGACACCAGTCCCTATACTTAATAATAGTATAATAGCCGCCAAACTATGCGTAAATACTGAAGTAAAACCATAGGTTTTACACTTCTCCCTCAAATTGGGGGAAGGGAAGGACGAATGAAAGAATGGAAAGGGAGACAAAGGTCTCGTCTCCTCATTTTCTCTTTTCTTCTCATGGCTGTGTCGCCTCAGTATCTTCCTGCTGAATGGATAGAGGATGCCAGTCAAAATCTACCAATTTGCACCGCAGCGGAAGATCAACATTTCCCTGATTTAATCTCCGACAATTACGGTGGCGTCATTGTTGCGTGGCGCGATGTAAGGAATGGCAACCGGGATGTGTTCGCGCAACGAATCAGCGCAAACGGCGAGATACTGTGGGAAGGCGATGGCATTCCGATTTGCGTACAGCCGAATGCCCAAAGTTGGCCCCTCCTTGTTCCTGACGCAGGAGAAGGGGCAATCCTTGTTTTTGGAGATTCTCGCCACCGCAACCGGGACATCTACGCCCAACGAATTGATGCAAACGGCAAGTTGCTCTGGGGTGAAGATGGAGTTCCCGTCAGCATCGTACCCTTCCTGAAAGAAGATGTCAAAGCCATTTCCGACGGTAAAGGTGGGGCGATTGTTGTGTGGGAAGATTCCCGGCACGGCAATTTGGATATCTATGCCCAACGGATTGATGGCGATGGAAAACCGGTCTGGGAGCTTAATGGTGTGTCTGTCTATAAAGGGGAGGGCAATCAGTATGATCCGTTTCTGACGACAGACGATGCCGGGGGTGCAGTCATCGCATGGTGGGACATCAGTACGCCGGATTGGAATGTATTTGCACAGCGGCTGGGAGCCACGGGCGAGCGGGTTTGGGAAGATGAGGGTGTTCCGGTATGTACAGCCCCCCGCAATCAGGGAGGTCCGTTTGTTGTCGCTGATGGTTCGGGCGGGGCATTTGTTGTCTGGTCAGATTATCGCAACGATCCGAATATTTTCAGCAGCGCAGATCTCTACGCCCAGCGGATTGATGCAAATGGAAAGGTGCTCTGGGAAAAGGATGGCATCAGTTTTTGTAATGACCCGTCAAATCAGCAGCAGCCCGAAGGAATCAGTGATGGTAAGGGTGGATTAATTGTTACTTGGTGGGATGACCGTGATATTTTTGCCGATATTTATGCACAGCGAATTGACACAGACGGAGTGCCAATGTGGCAGGATAACGGGATTCCCATCTGTGTGGCAGCAGGTGTGCAGCGTGAACCTCACCTCGTTTCCGATGGCTCACAAGGCGCGATTATCTACTGGAAAGATTTTCGCGAGGATTACGGGAACGTTACCGCAGATGCAATCTATGCCCAACGGATTAATGCGGACGGCAAATCTATCTGGACATTCAACGGGGCACCCGTATGTACGGCTGATGGAGATCAGATTACACCGCGTGCAATCGCCAACGGCAGGGGCGGTGCCTTTATCGTTTGGAGTGATTACCGGGGCAAAGACGCTGACATATACATCCATCAAGTTCCTTAAGTGTCCGCTTCGGATTTCACCAACTGCTCAATCTCGTTGAAGAATTTGCCAATCATCATCTTAGATGCCCCACCGATGACCCGCTGCCCTACACGGGCAAGTTTTCCACCAACCGTTAATTCCCCAGTCAAGTTGACTGCTGTTTGATTCTCCCCGGTTTCTTCGAGCGTAAAATCACATCCCCCGTTGACAAATCCAATCTTGCTTTCCCCTTGAACGCCTAGGCGATAGGCTGAAGGCGGTTGTTTATTTTCTAACTTGACGGAGCCTTTATATACCCCCTTGATCATAGCAACACCTACTTTGATTGTTGCCTCGAAACTATCATTGCCAAGCGGTTTCAACTCTTCACAGCCGGGGATACATTGCTGCAAAAGTTCAGGAGTCGTAAAATATTCCCAGACCCTTTCGCGCGGAGCGGAAATTGTGTAATCGCCTTTAATTTGCACTGTCGAATTTCCTCATCTTGTCAGGTTAAGTCGAATATCACTCAAATAGAGCACGCGTACTATCATAATAGACCTGTATTTGCTCCTAGTCTTGTTGGGAGTCAATATCATCTGATTCGGGCGTATTCTTGGTTATCGTCCCGAACAAATGTCCGCCGTATTTACCGCCGCTCCATGTGCCAGCATATTGTCCGCGATAGATTATCACCCTTGCAGTGTAGGTTCCCAAGTTTGGCATTTCCAGATCAGTCAATGTGATGATGGGGGTGTCGTCTGCCCATTTGACCTCAAGCTTCAAGGGCACGGTTACGTCTCGCCCACCGTACTGGATGCGTGCAAAGAAGAGCCAGTAGTCGTTGCTCAGCTTGGTGACTTTTGTGATGGTATACTTCTCTTCTCTCAGGGTGCCCGAATCTCCTTCCCCTGTGATTGTGAAGTGACCGACGAGCGTAACATCTGAAAGCATCTCTTGAAATCGTTGTTCATTGGGACTAAGCGCATTTTGCTGTGGTGATACAGGGGGTTCCTGCGTCTGCTCAGGATTAATTGTTGTATCCTGCTGCAGCGATTGCTCGGAATGAAGTTGGCTGATAATACGAGTAACGAGCGCTGCGGAATTGCGTGCAGCGATTTTGTAGTATTTCTTAAAATCTTCCGAAGCGTTTGCACCGGCATTATCGCTAAGGCTGCGTATGACCAAGCAGGGGACATTGTGTTGCCAGCAGATTTGGGCAACCGCTGCACCTTCCATCTCTACTGCATCTGCGCCGAGATTTTTGTGCAAGGCTGTTTTTCTGGCATCAGAAGCGACGAACACATCCCCGGTTACGACTGTTCCCCTGATGATGCGTGGGTGTCGCTGACCTTGAGGGGTTTGAAATGGGTTGAGTTCAATACCCTCCAGAGCGGTTTCTGTTATCTGCAAGAGTCCAGGATCAGCGGGAAAGAAGACGGGATTTCGTTTGCCATTGATAGGATTCCTGACACCTGTGTTTTCGATCTCGGTTGATTCCAGTCTGCCCAAGTCGTGTTGCGCTGTCTTTTGTGCGATGACAATATCTCCGATCTGCAAGTCTGGATTGAGTCCACCAGCAACCCCTGTGAAGATGACTCGATTAGGACGAAAATGCTCAATGATCAATATGGCTGTCATTGCTGCATTGACTTTGCCAACTCCTGTTTTTGCGATAACTACGTTTTGTTCGTTGAGGGTTCCTGTCAGGAATTGTATTCCCTCAATCGTATACGCTCTTGGATTTACAAGCTGTCCCTCAAGGATTGCGACTTCTTCATCAAATGCGCCGAGTATTGCAACGGGTGAGGTGTGCGCTGCACCGACTCCCAAAACGAGCAAAAGGAGAACTGCACTCCAGATGGGTGTAATGCGTGGAATTGTTCTCATGGTAATATCTCCAGAGTTTAAGACAAGTCTATTGTAAAAGGAGGAGTTTCTACGGGGCACGCTTATCGGAATTCAGCCTCTACATCCAGTGGATAAATGGGGCGGCGCACCTTCTGATAATCGTAGGTGAAGAGATCCGGGCTATGGATGCCGGGGGTGTCTACCTCCAAGATTTCATGAGCAATTGGCGTGTAGTCCGCACGGAAATGAACAGCCGATTTGAGTGCAATGAGTTTCCGATCTCTCGGTTCGATCCCGACGCTACGAAGCACTTCAGCGTCAATGGGTTGAACACGGCGTTCCGTCAGAATGATTTCGACACCGCCGACCTTGACAACGGCTGTCTGTCCCAAACTGCTTCTGACTCCGCGTCCCATCGGTCCCTTATACACAAATTGTCCGTCGGAAATTGTTTTCACATAACCTGTCAATGCAACTGGATCTCCGTGCAGCGGAATCGTCTTCCCGCCGACATTGAGTGCCACTGTATTGCCGACACCTGCTTCGATTGCCTGCGCTACGGACTCCGGGTCAGCGATTATAGCAATAACCGCATCTTGGACGTCGGCTTCGATAAATTTCCGAAGAATCATCGTCCCATCGCAGGGACCACCACCACCGGGATTATCCGAACCCTCCGCGAGAACAATGGGCTGCCCTTCCGCTTGATTCGCAATCTCGATTGCCTCTTCAACGGAAACGAGATTTGGGGTAAATGCTTCTCGCATGTCCCAGATGTACTTTTCAAATTGGTCTGCGTGCTGTTCAGCGAGTTGCTGATCGCCGTTGGTCGTCACCAGTACCGAGACGCCGGCATCACGTATATCTGCAAAGGGGAACCCCATTGATAGAGTTGCCGTTACCACCCCCGGCTCCGTTTCGAGGGCGTGAAGCTGTTCTACTACCCCGCTCATTAGAGGTTTCATCGTACATTGCGCTGGCGGCGAGGTTAGCAGCGGCAGTTGGCGATACGCCATTGTCGGGCGGATATTTCCCCGAACTATGTCAAATATCACCTCTGCTGCCTCAACACCACGGTCATAGCAATCGACATGCGGATAGGTGTCGAACCCGATAATTGTGTCACTGTATTCCGCCATCTCAGCGGTGATGTTTGCGTGGAGGTCTAGCGTCACAACTATTGGGAGAGAACCGACAATTTCACGCACCGATCGAATCAGATCGCCCTCGGCATCTTCGATCTCCTCCGTTGCCATTGCCCCGTGCAAATCTAGAAAAACCCCATCAATCTGCCCAGCGTTTCGCAAGAGGTCGAGGAATTCTCCTTTAAGCGTGTTGTACGCTCCTTGCTCGACTGCACCTGAAGGCATTGCGAATGTCCATAGGAGAGGGACAATCTGAATTCCTAACTTCTCCGAGCTCTCAATAAACCCGCCGGTGATCGTACTCGTCTGTTTGAACGTTGAGATTATCCCATTACCGACGTGGTAACTTCGCTTAAAGTCATCAATTGAAGTCGGCACAGATGAAAATGTGTTTGTTTCGTGACCGATGCAACCCGTTGCGATACGCATAAGTATATCTCCGTTCGTATAGCATACTGCGTAAGATGATTTCTTCTTATATCTTCTACGCATGATAGCACAAAAAATCAGAAATTGAAAGGAAAATTGTGATGACACAGATCCAATGGCAGTCAGATCAGATTGAAGCAGCTGAGGACACAGACCTGATAGAATTTTGTTATGAAAACGGTTGGACCGATGGTTTGCCGGTTGTTCCACCGACGCCGGATCGAGTAGAAAAAATGTTAGCCGGCACGAACAGACAGCCGGATGAATTGCTCGCATCAATCCCCCCCAAGTGGGGTCACGCAACAATTGAACGCATCGCTATTAACGCAGTGATGGCTGGTTGCAAGCCGGAATATCTGCCGGTCGTCATTGCAGCAGTCGAAGCCATCACCGAGGAAGCATTTAACCTACACGGTGTTCAGGTGACAACCGCTGACTCCACACCGTTGCTGATTATCAATGGCCCCATCCGAAAGCAGTTGGATATCAACGATAGTTTTAACGTTTTTGGGCAAGGCTGGCGGGCGAACGCAACGATCGGGCGAACAATCCGCCTAATCGGCACGAATATCGGTGGCGCATTACCCGGCGAATTAGACCGCTCCACTTTGGGTCATGCTGGCAAATACACCTTCTGCATCGCTGAACGGGAGGAGGCGAGTTTGTGGCAGCCCTTGCACGTTGAACGCGGATTCCAGCCTTCTGACAGCACGGTGACAGTCCACGCGGGTTCCTCTCCATATCACATCGGTTCCAGCGGAAACACAGCAGAAGGCATCTTGGACACAATTTGCCCCAGTATTTCGGCGTTGGGAGCTCCATCCGCTGAAATTGTTCTTGTGTTTAGCCTTGAGCACATGAAGACAATTGCCAGAGATGGCTTTAGCAGGAGCGATATACAGGGATATATTCATCAACAAACCAAACGGCTTCCTGAAGATGTCATTATTGTCGTCGCCGGGGGTCCTGCAGGGCAATGGACAGTTGCAATTCCTAGATGGGGAGGTCCCACGCATTCGGTGACGAAACAGATTGAAGTATGAGGCAGAAGGACAAAGTTTGCCCCGAAAGGAACGGAGATTATCAGCTTTATGAACAGAAGTGTTCAATAAATGAACAAAATAAATGAACAATATGAAAGCCTCATCTCGCCGTAAATGGTGAGAAACGCGCTTACAGACACCAAATCCAATCTTTATCGAGTTTGGCATACTATGTGCGTCCTCCTTTGAGATCCTGCAGTAACTGCGTAGCATTAGCAATCGCGAGACTTCGCAGTTTCAATCTGTATTGGCACTTTATACCACAGGGGAGGACAGTCATGAAATCGCCGAAACCGCAGGTCTGGAAATGTCTAATTGCGTTGATGATATTGGTAGGCTGGGTTAGTCTTGAGAGCGTAGCAACAGTTAAAAAGTCGGAAACGCGGTCGCTCCGTCGAAAAAGACACGTGACGGTCAACCCAAATGATACACATAAAAAGGACACTGTTGATATCGGTAAAAGTCTCGTCGAAATTGCCGAGCGTGCGAGTCAGGATAGCGCGAACCAAGCCGTCGATCTGGTATTTGTTGTTGATGGAAGTGTGACCATGAAAGATCTGGGCAAAAAGGTTGAAAGAGAGATTGCCGATATGGCACGAGTCTTTGAAGAATCGGTGATTGATTATCAGTTCGCGCTCGTCTGGTTTCAGAATATCGGTGGCTCACAAATCATACTCAGGCCGCTACAGAGGGGGCTTCTGCCGATTCAAGAAAACTTTATTAAGCTGCCGATGGCGAGATTTAAAGGTCCAGTTGCCGGATACGGGCTCGACGCGATTATGAAAGGTCTTACAGATTTGAAGTTCCGATGGGATGCTGAAAAACACTTCGTCGTTGTTACAAATTCTGAGTTGCAAACAACTTGGGGGACCGGAGACGAAAAAAACGAACTCTTTGAGAAGATCTTGGATTGGTGTAAGCAAGATGAGATTCGGATCAACGTCATTGGAATTGACGAAGAAATACAAGTGCAATTAGCCGACCGGACAGATGGCAAATGGTACGGGACCAAGGAAATTCGACGTAAGATCGAACAGGTGCCTCTGATAAAAAGGTCTATGCTTGACATTGACGAGGTTTTTAAGCGTATCGCTCGACATATCGCTGCAACAGTGAAGCAACCCACCGATATAGTGTTTGTTTTTGACTCCAGCTTGAGCATGGACAATAAAATGGACGAGATCTGCACAGGTCTGGATTCGCTGGTCAAGATTTTGGATAGCGAAAAGCTAGACTACCGTCTTGGTATTATCCGGTTCTGGGCAAGATCGGGAGGCGGCGAAAGTTTAGTTGTGATAACAAAACCGCCGTTAAACATTGAACAGGTGAGACAGATGTTTCGCACACTTGGACGTGGTGATGAACATCTGCTGGACGCAGTTATAGAAGGTGTACCCAAACTCCAAACGCCGGAAGATCGGAAACTGGTACTCTTTATCGTAACTGATGAGTCCTCCAGTAGCGGACCGGGGAAAGAGTATACATCTGCAAAGGCGATTGCAGTCTGCCGTCAGACCGGCGCACAAGTGAACGTTATTGGAGGTATTGTGCCGGTGGGCCATGGTGGTGGATTTGTTGATGAATTCCAACGCGGTGTTACTGAGATTACAAACGGGCAATGCTACATCATGCCGGGGGCCGAAGTACAGTTGCGAGATCGGCGCAACAGATAAAATCGTTTTACATCACGTGGCAATTCCAAGTGTGCACGGCACTGGAATTGCTAGACCTCCCTTGAGTGGGGCACACCTTGCCCGCGACTTGCTCAAAGTGTGGTTATCCCACATGGAGCCGTCGGTCGCGGGAACGAAGTTGCTGTCCAACTATTCTAACCCTCTCAACCTGAAACGTGGATTCCCTACCAACTGGCAGAGGTTTCTCATGTGCGGATTCGTATTAATTATGTCACTAGGCCTCCGATGTGAACATCGCATCTGGGCACCAAACTTGCTAGCAGTTATGTTTCACGAGGGTAGGCTGGGTACTGGGAGGGATATGTGTCAATAGTAGGATAGGCTTCTACACGCTAAAGGCGGAGAATTATCGTGAAGCATGGCGAATGAGCGTTTTGCGATAAAATCTATCAATACGGAGATTTCTCATGAAAAAACGTTTGGTACTTTCCCTATACCTTGCATTGTTCACTTCCACTATGACTGCCGCGGTAGAACCAATCGGTTCGCTGGAAGAAGGAATTCTTCGGCAAGCCCACTTCTTGCCGGAGGGTGCGGTTCTGCGCGTGATGGCAGACCGTATCGAAATCGTCAATCCGGATACGAATGAAGTCATTGATAAGTTTGCCGAGGGGTTAAATTGGGGGAGAGTAACCCTAAGTCCAGATGGTGCATGGTTGGCAATCACTGTCGATTTGGGCGGCACGACGAAGCCTTTCATTGAAATATGGGAAATAGCGACGCGGAAACTGATTCGCCGATTAGAATCAAGATTGGATTCGGTACGTATGGTTGCATTCGGTACCGCCGCGCCTGTGCTTGCCGTAACTTATCGTGACCAAATCCATCTGTGGAATTGGGAGAACAACGATTATTTCGGCGAGATGACGGGAGAACGCCGACCAGCAAAGAACTGTTATAGTTGGGGCAGCAGTGGACGACACTGCTCTGGTCCCTCAAGGGTTCTTTCACTTGCTTTCAGTCCGGATGGTCATTCTCTCATTGTTGGATCTCACCGTCCGGACGCAGAAATCTGGAACGTATCCACACGCAAACTAGTCGGACATCTCGAAGGACACGTTGATTGGGTTACCCATGTCTCCTATAGTCCTGACGGTCGCTATATCGCAACAACGAGACCACAGTCCACGCGAGTATATCTTTGGGACGCCCAAACGCAGCAATTGATTCAGACTTTGTGGAATGGCGGTGAAGGTGAAGTCCAGAAATTGCTTTTTAGTCCAGACAGCCAACGGTTATATGTCGCAACACAGACACGGAATTGGTTGGTAGCCCCTAACAAACGAAACGACCGCGTTCGTGTTTTTGATGTGCATACCGGTGCACAACTCAACGAATTTGGAGATGAACTCTTCATTTTGGAGGATTTCTCTCTGTCACCCGATGAAAAGGTCGCTCTTTTCCGGTACTATATTAGCGAAGTCGTGCTCTGGGATATTGAACATAATCGCCGTCTGGCATTTTGGGCAGATTATCTTTCGGGATATGATTGGGAGTTGAGCCCAGATGGGCATTCCTTGGTAATGGTAAATGGCGCAATAATGAAGATTTGGGATGTTCCCTCCCGTTCCCTCCGAAAAGTCCTCATCCCATACAGGCAAACGTTTCGTGAGTTTGCCATTTCCCCGGATAGCCAGACCATTGTGGTGGGACAAGACCCATGGATTGAACTACGAGATATTCACACCGGCGAGGTCACCGTGCAGCTTAGTTACTCTGGGCATACCGCTATTACTTTCAGCCAAACAGGGGAACGTGTTGCTACTGAGCGTCTCATTTTTGATGTTAATAACCCTGAAAATCGAGAAATGTTGGAGAAGGAAGGATACTCTTCCATCGCTTTTAGTATTGAGGATACCTATTTAGCCTCTAGGGATAGGAATGGCCTTATCCATCTGTGGGAACAACAAGATGGCAAATACGTGTATCGTTATGCGTTGCATTCGCCGGTGGAGGGTGTACCGACATTTATACCTTCACTTGATGGCGTACCTATTCTTGCTGTCGTCAATTCTAAGCGAGTGGCAGTATGGGAACTCCGAGAACAGCCACGACGGCTGCTAATACTTGAGCTAGATGCAATGTGGCCCATCCACTTTAGCGGCGATGGGCGATACCTCTTTGCTAATAGTGAGGATGGGCTGCAGATATGGGATTGGCGGGAGCAAAAACGGATACAACACCCTCCTCTCCCTAAATATCTTGCCGTTAGTAGAGATAGTTCAGTGCTCCTTACCCTGAATTATGAAACGGGCCAAATGCTGATATGGGATGGCAGGTCTCTGCTTCCTCCAGAGCCGGCTGTGTCTTATGACATCAATCGCGATGGAGCAGTGAATATCTTGGATTTGGTAGAGGCTGCTTCTCAATTCGGACAGATTGATACTCATCTCACCGGAGATGCCAACAGCGATGGAAAGGTGGATGTGTCTGATTTGGGACACATCGGCTCACGTTTGGGCGAAATTGCTGCAGCACCTGCATTGCCCATTGACGATTCAAACTCAACTATCAGCTATCACTCATCAGCCGTCAAACATCAATTCCAAGCCCTCACAGCATTAGAATCACTGGACCCTCCCTCACGTGGAGCTCACATCGCCCGCAACTTGCTCAAAACGTGGCTATCCCGCATGAAGCCGTCGATCACGGAAACGAAATTACTGCCCAACTATCCCAACCCTTTCAACCCAGAAACGTGGATACCCTACCAACTGGCAGAGGCTGCCCGTGTGCAGATTCGTATTTATGATGTCGTTGGGCATTTGGTTCGAGAGTTGGATCTGGGCACCAAACTTGCCGGTAGTTACCTCTCAAAGCCCCAAGCTGCGTATTGGGATGGAGGCAACGACATGGGAGAGGCGGTCAGTAGTGGGGTCTATTTCTACACGCTGGAGGCGGGAGATTATCGGAGGACGCGGGAGATTATCGGAGGACGCGGCGGATGATCGTTGCGCGATAAAACTGCCTCTCAGATCGTCATTACCCAGCGTATCCAATGCAAGGAAGAAGGTAAGCAACATGTTTCGACAATAACTATCCAATTTGAAGGTTGGTGTGTATCATCGGGAATGAATCTATATATTTTTAGCTGATGGTTGTTACTTTCGTTTCAATTTGAACGTTTGAATATTAGGGACAGTGGTTATAAAACCGGTACAATTTAAGCAGCACAAATGAGAATTTGTCCAAGCACTTAAAAGCTCTCTTAAACAGAATGGCGCATCAAACGTCCTAATATAATATTATTTGGATTTAAGTAAAGTTGGCAGATTAATTGCACCCGTAGGAGGTATCAATGAAATTATTGCCCCGAATCCTTATCGTGACCTTCATTTTTATTATCGCTTTTAGTATGAATGCCGGCGCAGACACCGTCAAGGTGGATAAGGAAGTCCCCGACTTCACGCTTAAAGATGCAACGGACAAAGAGCACTCGCTCAAGGATTTGAGCCGCGACAAAAAGGCAACAGTTTTGATGTTCATTTCGACCCAATGCCCTGTTTCTAATGCTTACAACGAAAGAATCGTCGCACTGCATAACGACTACAAAGATCAAGATGTACAGTTCATTGGGATCAACTCCAACAGGAATGAATCCGTCGAAGAGATAGCTGAGCATAACAAAGCAAACAAGTTCGGTTTCTTGGTCCTAAAAGATCTGAAGAATGGGATTGCGGATAAATTTGGAGCAAGGCGTACACCTGAAGTCTACTTGTTGGACGAAAAGCGGATGCTTCGATATCGTGGTGCTATTGATAATAGCCAGAAGAATCCCGAAACCCGCTATCTACGCGAAACACTTGACCGCGTGGTTGCCGGAAAAGAAATTCCCGAAAATCTCAAAAAGACAAAGGCGTTTGGCTGCACGATCAAGCGTGTTAGGCGTGTTAGGAAAGAACCGAGTCGGGACCGTACACCGTAGATACTAATCTCTGAATTTTTTAGGGAGATCGATAAAATCAAGATATAGGATAAGGAAAATTAGATGATTAAAAAAATTCTTCGAGGCGTGCTCACACTGTTTCTCATTGCTACTATTTGTGTGATGATGCTGACCTTTGTTGGTGTTGGATTTGTCGGGGGCGTTGTCCTCAAATCATGGGATTCCATTGATCATATTGACTTGGGCCAACTGGAATACCGTGAGGTTGACACGTGGAAACAACACCTTGAAGTTTATTCCTCCCTTTGTACAGTCCAACAGGGAGATTCTGTTGATTTCCTTCTAGATAAATTGAAACGACTGGAGTATCAAGAAAGTGGAGAGTTCATCAAACCGAGTGTCGTTGGGCAATATTCAATCGGGCGTGATGAACAGGGGCAACCTGAGAGGCTATGGGTTTATCTCCAAGGTTTCCATTTCCCACGTGAAGATCGGGAACCATATCAGGTCGAACTTTCTGTGGTTGATGGAAAAATTGAGACAATCCAAAATGATGACGGTGAAAAAATAGATAGTTTTGATCTCAGGCCCGAGTTGCTCAACGCACTTTATGACAGAAAGGGTGAAGCCGAAGCACGGGAGATTGTGAAACTTGTGCAGATGCCAGACAGTCTGCTGCAGGCATTCCTTGCGGTTGAGGATCAGCGATTCTATAATCACTGGGGTGTGGACTTTCTAGGAATTCTCCGTGCATCTATTCACAATGCTCAGCTATTTTTGGGACAAGCGCAGGGAACGCTACAAGGCGCGAGTACTGTCACTCAGCAGCTCACACGGAATATCTATCTGACTCGTGAGAGACGACTTTTGCGAAAGGTGAAGGAGGCTCTGCTTGCTGTCCGCATTGAGCGTCAATTTTCCAAGCACGAAATTCTCGAAAGGTATCTGAACCTGATTAACTTGGGACGATATGGTTCGCAGGAGGTACTCGGCGTCCAAGAGGCAGCCCAAAACTATTTTGGAAAGAATGTATGGGAGTTAGAACTCCACGAGTGTGCCACACTGGCGGGCATTCCGAAATCACCAACACGCTATTCGCCAGTACGCCATCCGGACCGTTCAAAAGAACGGCGTAATCTAGTGCTTGGATTGATGCTAAAGGCAGGTTTTATTAGCACGGAGGAATACGACACGAATGTCCAGAAATCTGTTGTCATTGAGGTACCCAAAAGCGCGCAGGGCACGGGCGGTTCGCATTTTTTGGAATATGTTCATGAACAACTGATAGAGATACCTGAATTAGAAGGTCATTTGTACAACCAAGGGTTAAGGGTATATACGACAATCGATCCCTCCATGCAAGAGATTGCAGAAAGAGCCGTGGCTGACCACTTGCGAGAATTGGATCAGAAGTTAAGGGGTGGCTATAGTAGATACAGAAGTCTGCCCGATTATGACGAGAATAAAAATAATCCAAATGGCATTAATCCAATTACCAATTATTTGCAAGCGGGGCTAATCGCCCTTGAACCGCAAACAGGACACATCAAGGCAATGGTTGGGGGACGCGATTTTTATATCACACGGCAGGAGATTAACTTTTTTAATCGATCTGTCGATGCATACCGCCAACCTGGTTCATCTTTTAAGCCGATTGTTTTTGCAGCGTTACTTGATCTTCCTCCTTTAATAACACCAGCAACAGTTGTTCGTGACGAAGCGTGGTCTATCGACGTTGGAACACCGCAGAGATGGAGACCGCGAAACTACGGACAGCGTTATTACGGAGATATTACCGCGCGAATGATATTGGAGAGATCTATCAACATTGCGACGGCAAGAATGATGTGGGAAACGCCGATAGAGGAAAACGAGAAGCCCGCCGGCCTTAATAGAACACTTGCAATCGCCAAACGTCTAGGCATTGACGCCAATTTACCCGCATATCCGTCAATTGCATTAGGGGCTGGTGGATTGCCGGTACTCCAAATGACTGGTGCCTACTCTGTTTTTGCCAATGGTGGGGTGCGCAAGAAACCGATAGGCATTCACTATGTTGAGGATCAGTATGGGGACATCTTGATTGAAAATCAAACACCATCGGAACAGGTACTCGACGAAGGGGTTGCCTATCTCATGACACATCTCCTGAAAGGCGTAATTGATAGTTCCCATGGTACCGGTAGGCGGGCGCGTGTGATGGGATTAACACGTCCCGCAGCCGGCAAAACCGGCACGACGGACGATTATACAGATGCGTGGTTTGTCGGTTATATTCAAAATCTTGCCGCTGGGGTTTGGGTCGGGTTTAACGACCCTAAGCGGAAGACAACATTTCCAGGAGCCCAAGGTGCCTTACCAATTTGGGCTCGATTTATGATTGAAGGAGCCCGCGGACCTGTCAGGGATTTTGATAAGCCGCCCAACGTTGTTTTGCGAAGCGTTGATAGAAACACAGGAATGCTGAAATATCAAGGGAAATGTCCGGAGGAAGATATTATTAAGGAAGCCTTCATCGTTGGATATGAACCGAAGATGTTGTGTAATGCACATCAGTAATGCGTGAAACGTAAAATGTGAAGAAAGATTCAGAAACCGAGTTTTTTGTAGCAAAAATCCAACCGATGCCTGTGGGGAATAACGATCGTTATTGCTTATCTATGAGGATGCATGATGATGCTAGGACGTGAAAAATATGGAAAAGTTTGAGTTGGTTTCGGACTATACACCACAAGGAGATCAGCCGCAAGCAATCCAGATGCTTACGGAAGATTTTCTGCGGAAGGGGAACGACCTTCAAACGTTATTAGGCGTTACAGGTTCGGGAAAAACCTTCACGATGGCGCACGTCGTTGCAAATCTGCAGCGTCCTACGTTAGTTATCTCGCACAACAAAACCCTTGCCGCACAGTTATATAGCGAGTTCCGAGAATTCTTCCCAAACAACGCTGTCCACTACTTTGTCAGCTACTACGATTACTATCAGCCTGAAGCATATCTGCCGACTACAGATACCTACATTGAAAAAGACATACAGATTAACGAGGAGATCGATCGGCTGCGTCTCGCCTCAACTGCCTCGCTGCTCACACGTCGTGACGTTATCATCGTTGCGAGTGTTTCCTGCATCTATGGCATTGGATCCCCCAAGGAGTACGATGGCCAACGAGTTGAGGTGAACCGTGGGGACATCATCAAAAGGAATAAACTCCTACGTGCGTTTGTGGATATTCGATATGAGCGAAATGACATCGATTTTTCGCGTGGGAGTTTTCGTGCACGCGGTGATGTGATCGAGGTTTTTCCTGCGTATGCGAATACCGCCTACCGAGTAGAACTTTTCGGCGACGAAGTCGAGCGAATCACCGAGATTGATACACTAACGGGCGAGATTTTGACGGAACATGAGGCAATCACACTCTTCCCTGCTAGGCACTTCATGACGGACGCTGAGCGATTTGAACAGGCATTGCTGGACATCGAAACCGAGCTGCAAGATCAGATCGATTACTTCGTTGCCAACAATAAATTGTTGGAAGCCCAGCGGATTGAACAGCGAACCCGGTTTGATCTTGAAATGATGCGGGAAGTTGGCTACTGTCAGGGCATTGAGAACTATTCGCGCCATTTCTCAGGGCTAGCCCCCGGCGAACCGCCCTACTGTTTACTCAACTACTTTTCTGATGACTATTTCATGATCATTGACGAATCTCATGTAACCTTGCCCCAAATTCGTGGGATGTATCGAGGAGACCGCGCCCGCAAGTTGACATTGGTGGACTACGGCTTCCGCCTGCCATCCGCTTTGGACAACCGTCCGCTCCAGTTTGAGGAGTTTGAATCGTATCTCCATCGAGCGGTGTTTGTTTCCGCGACGCCGGGACCTTATGAACTTGAGCAAAGTACGCAAGTGGTCGAACAGATTATTCGTCCCACAGGCTTAATTGATCCAAAGATTTCCGTCTGCCCAGTCGAAGGGCAAATCGATCATCTCATTGGGGTTATCAATGGACGGGTTGCTCAAAGGCAGCGTGTCCTTGTTACAACCCTCACCAAGCGCATGGCTGAAGATTTGACCGATTATTTCACTGAAGCTGGTATCAAAGCCGAATATCTCCATTCAGACGTTGACACCTTAGATCGGACGCGAATCTTAAAAGAACTCCGGCAGGGGAACTTTGATGTTCTTGTCGGGATTAACCTCCTCCGCGAGGGGTTAGATCTGCCAGAGGTGTCGTTGGTCGCTATTCTTGATGCGGACCGGGCGGGCTTTCTCCGATCTGAAACGTCGTTAATCCAGACCGCGGGGCGTGCTGCTCGAAATCTTGATGGCGAGGTAATCTTGTATGCCGATGAAATCACCGATGCCATCCGCAGTGCTATGAGCGAAACGGAACGACGCCGCGAAATTCAGATGGCTTATAACGAAGTACACGGCATCACACCGGTGACAATCGACAAGGAAATTCGTGATCTCATCAGTGAACTTGCTGCGGATGATGAGGGACCTGCGGATTCTCTGGGAGTCGAAATTTCGGAGGCAACATCTGAGGACGAGATCCACGTCTTAATTGCCGATCTCATGAAGCAGATGCAGGAGGCAGCGGCGAATCTAGAGTTTGAAAAAGCGGCGACTTTGCGGGATGGGATTGAGGAGTTGAAGCGGGAACTTTGAAATATATTTAGATAATAATGCTACGGTGATTTCTTCTGCGATTAAAAACTTGACGTACTTCTAAGCGTGGGTACTTGAAAGTACGTCAAACCTGTGGAGACTACACTACTTCCATTCGTCATCGGGGGGCCAAATATTGTAACTTCCCCCTCCTGCCCCTTTGGGAGCTTCGGCGAACCAGTCTTTTACCGTATCCCGCCACTTTATGAAGTGAGGGGCTTGCAGATGGGCTTGGAAAGCTGCCTCGTCCACGTAAATCTCGTAGAGCCAGATCCGGTTGGGATCTGCACCGTCCTGAATTACATCAAACCTGAGACATCCGGGCTCATCCTTCACGGAGCCTTTGGCGTCGTCGAGCATCGCTTCGATGAACGCCTCCCTATGCCCTTCCTTAATCTGAATGGGTGCGACTATGACGTACATGTTTTCTCCTCCTTGTATAGGTAAACCTCTTTAATTTGCGTAACCGTCGCGATTATTCTGGCGCCAATCTGGCAGATATCCTCCGCCTACCCCAAATCCATAAGATGGTCCAATTTGGTTTTCGGTTCGCCAGGGCCATCCCTGTCCCCCGATAACCCGAAATTCGTCGCCCTTTCCGCATAGCCAATAAAGCATGTGAGCGACGTATCTGGCGACGCGATGCCCTCCGTAATAGGCGCGCTGGAAATCAAAATCCGGTTCGATAATCCAATCCCTTTCTGGCGGTACAGTTCGCCAGTAATTGTATTTCAGCATGTGGCGCAGCCCTTTTCCAGTCGATTCACCTCTCCGATGCAGAATGCTTTGGGAGTGGAGGGCAAACGTTCCAGCAGGCCCACTAGTTAGTACACCTGGATCCGCCGGGTCACGTTGGACGGGCCCGAAATGTGTTCCTGGCACTATCTCAGTGGGGCCCATCTCCAGTGGTGTATCTTGAGGGAAGTAAAAGACCTCAATGAAGTTGACTTCCGGTCCGAAGATATGGTCGGCATCCTGATGCCACCCTTGGGCGGGTGCAGGACATTCGATACTGTGGTTGCTCACCAGCACTGGGATCCCCACATTCTTACCGAGCAGTGATCTCAGAGCACCAGCGAGTTGTTCATTGAGAAGTACGTGTTCAATAAACCAATCCTCAAGCAGGATTGTGCTCGGCTCATGAGAATTACGGATTCGTTCTAAATCCGCTTCGGTAAGTCCCTCAGGAATGAAACAAGGGTTAGCCGGTATTTTTCCTCCCAAGTAATCGCATGCGCGTTGGTTGATTTTATCAGGGACAACGCCTTCCAAGGTCAGGAAACCATCTCGACAAAATTGCAGAACCTGCGTGTCGGTGAGGGTAGGTTCGCAGTCAAAGGTTCTATTGGGTGCATCGTACTTCATAGTAAATTACCTCAATCTTTCTGATCCGAATTTTTGAGCATTTGTTACAGGTCACGAACAAGGAGTGGCTGAAGTCGCCACTATGAAACCATATTTATAGTAAACCCAAGAAATAAAGGGACAGTTTTTCAGATGTATGTTATACTGTTGAAATTATGGCACATTCATCAGATTTACGCACACGCGTCCTTCAATTCATAGAAAATGGTGGCAGTAAAACAGAAGCGACAAAACGCTTCAGCGTCGGTCGGACTGCGATTTACCGATGGCTCAATGCCCCAGACCCACTGAGGTGTGGAAAACCGGGTCCCCGAAAACCGAGACTGCTTGACCCAACAGCCCTCGCTGAACATGTCAAGGTACACCCCGACCAAACCCTTAAAGAACGTGCTAAACACTTTGGGGTTTCACCTGCCTGTGTCGCCTATGGCTTAAAAAGACTCGGCTACACGCGAAAAAAAAACGATTGGATATAGGGAGCAATGTCCAGAAAAACGTAAAGCCTATCAGAAGCAACTCGCAACGGAAAAAGCATCAGGCAAAACGTTAGTTTACCTCGATGAGACCGGTTTTGCAGATGAAACCTTCAGAAGTTATGGCTATGCCCCCCGGGGACAATGTGTCCAGGGATTGATACCGAGCCAAAAAACCCGCACCATGACTTTGATAGTGGCGCAATTGAATAATAAGTTGATTGCCCCAAAGTTATTATCGGGCAGTTGTAATGCACAAAGCTTTAATACATGGCTTGATGAAGAGTTATCTCCACATTTAGACGCCAAGAGTGTCGTGATTATGGATAATGCACGGATTCACAAAACCGAGCAAACCCAAGCATTGATACAAGGCTGTGGCGCGTCGTTGTTATACTTGCCACCTTATTCGCCGGATTATAATCCTGTTGAACATCAGTTTGCAAATATAAAGCGGCTCCGTTCATACAATGCGGATAAGCCGATTGAGGACATTGTCAATATGTATCGTTAATTGTTAATTCCACTATAGTAGCATTTACCATTTTATTTTGACTCTATTTTCGCAGAAATTCATCTGAACGTCAAGAGAAGAATGGTCCATTGTCAACTTTCTAGTGACACAGCGATTGTAAGGTGTTATGCTGTCACACAGTCGTTCAAGATTCGTCATCGGAGATCAATGCGCGCCACCCTGAAAGGAGAACTTTGTGAAAGTCACCGAAATCGAAGTCCATCAGATCGCCCCCGAATACCAAGACTGGATTGCCTACCAACTCAACCACTATGCAGGTCCCGCTAGCCGCACAATATACGTGGTGCATACAGACGACGGACGGGTCGGACTTGGGGAGGGTGGCAGACCCGAACCACAGGAGGTCGTCGATCAGTACATCGGCACCAATCCCTTCAAATGGGTTGGGGACGAAACTTCACTACCTTTAGGGACAGCCATGTACGATTTAATGGGGCAAGCCGCCGGTGTGCCGGTTTACCAACTCTTTGGGCAGAAGACTCGCTCATGGGTGCCCGTGAGCAGTTGGACGGTATCGACGCATCCACAGCGTATGGCGGAAGCTGTAGAGCGGTACGCAGCGCAGGGCTACACTTGGATGAAGTTCCACCTTTCGCCCTTTGAAAACGTCTTTGATCAGACTGAGGCTATGGAGGCGGTAGCACCCAAGGGTTTTAGGATTCATTACGACTTCACCGGGGGTGGGACGGATGACTACATGCCGGGATTGCTGGGCAAATTGGCGCAGTCGCCCATTGCCGGTTGCTTTGAGGATTGCATTGACGCCGGGGATACGCTGGCTTCGATCGATCTGCGCCGTCAAGTACCACTGCCCATCGTGCGGCATCAGGCACCGCTGGAGGCCACCTACGAGGTGCTGATGGGGGCTGGGGATGTGTATATGCGGGGACATCAGAAGATAGGTGCAGCCATACGTTGTGCAGGTCTCTTTGCTGCGGGCAATATTCCCTTCATGCTACAGAACGTCGGTGGTACTATCACCCGAGCGATGACTACGCACATGATGGCGGCCTTTCCTACAGCCACCTTCCACTTTGTTACCACCACGGAGATTTATAAGAGCGATGTTGTGAGGGAAAGGTTGGATCCAGTCAACGGATTTGTGCGAGTGCTAGAGGGACCCGGTCTAGGTCTCACGCTGGATCGTGACGCACTAGAGCAGCTCAAACATCTAGAGTTGCCAGCACAGGCACCGTGGATTATCAAGTCCCGTTTTGCCAACGGTTCAATGATGTATAATCGCTATGATCCCGCTAATACTAGGCACTTCATGGTGAGACCAGATTGGCGTGGCGGGTTAGTTCCCATGAGTTACGATGCACCCATTGAGACCGAGTATTGGGATGACGATGGCACCTCAGCATTCAGGGAGATGGTTGAGCGAATTGAGCGGGAAGGCATGGTTTTAGAGAGGTAGGACAATCCAATACACTAGTTTTTGAATGCAGGCATGACCTCTTTGGCGAACCGGCCGAGTTGTTCCAGAATCACACCCTCCGGTGTACCTACAGCGTTATTGACGGTCACTTGATCAAGTCCAGGATAGCGTTTTTGAACGTCCATCAATTTTTCAACGATTAATTCCGGCGGTCCGCACAGCCACGAACCTGCTTCCACAGCGTCTTGCAGCGTTGGCAAACCGGCGGTACGTGCCTTCTGCGGATCTGCCGTCGCCGCAATCTGCTCGTCTGTCAATCCACGCACGAATCCCAGAGGTGCGAACATCTTCATGTGCTCTTCAAAGTAGCTACTCGCCTCCTCAATCGCCTTCTCCTCCGTATCGGCAATGTGGTAGGAGAAGCCGATAATAAGGTCGCCTCCCAGTTCCATCTCCCTGCCATGACTCGCTTGCACCTGCTGCCAAGCATGTATTACTTTTTCTGCAGCACCACCCGCAGCGGCACCGCCACCAATCATGCCTTTGATGCCGTGCTTTGCCATAAGGTTGAGTCCACGTTCACTAGCACTGACGATAGGCTGCCAGCACTCCACGGGCAGATTGAGCGGACGAGGCACCAGTGTAACTTCCTCCAATTCATATCCACGATACGGAACCTTGGGCGGGATGTCGTAGTACTTGCCGTGATGGGAGAAGGATGATTCATTGAACGACTTGAAGATGATGTCAATCTGTTCCTCAAACATCTCGCGATTGGCGTCCCCATCAAGCAGGGGTGCACCAAAAACCTCCACCTCGCGTGTATGGTAGCCTCGCCCCACGCCAAAGACGATACGTCCACCCGTGAGAAGGTCTGCGGTCGCATAGTCTTCTGCCAGTCGTAGTGGATGCCACATCGGTGTAACGTTGAAAGCACACCCAATCTTGAGTCTCTGCGTCAGGTGAGCAAGATGAACGCCGAGCATCAGAATGTTGGGGATACATTCGTACCCCTCGCGCTGAAAGTGGTGTTCAACCAGCCAGAGGGTCTCGTAGCCGGTGCGATCCATGAGTTGAGCAATAGCTTGGGTTTTATCGAACGCAATCAGTAGTTTTGGACTTGACACTTTGTAAAATTGGGGGTACTATCTAGGAAGTTTTGGCGATAGTCGCCTTATGGTAATTCGCTTGTCAACAACCGAGCAGAGTTTGGGTGTCTCTTAACCCTTTCCTGAAAGGGGGTTGACGGCAATGAAACAACTACAAAAAGTAGTACAGTTTCTACGCTGTATTGTTAGATTGCTTATTGCAGTCTGCAAGTTGTGGCTACTCTTTAAGTAGTCATTATTGACCTTTGACAAGCGAATTGCCACCTTAAAGTAGTCAAATCTTATGGCAGTGAGCTCCGGTTAAGATACGAGGTTTTAATCAACCTTCTTAACCGGGAATCTGCCACCAAATTGAACAGATGAAGTAGCAGCTTCACCTGTTCCTGCACCAAAGGAGGTTATCCCGATGGCGCAACCAGACGTTATGATAGCCCCCTTTAAGGAGGCTGTCAAGTGTTATCTTTTGTCAAGTTTCGATCTGTTAGTTGGGTTATGCTCGTTTGTGTCTTAGCAAGTTGTGGTCCGACAACTACCGAGATTATGAACTCTTGGAAAGGATCTCATGTATCTCGACTTATTAGAAGTTGGGGTCCCCCTCAACAAGTAACGACCGATGGTGTTGGAGGTCGTATCTATATTTGGACAACAGAAGTCAATATTCCCCTTACAAATGCCACATCAAAAACAAAGGGGACTGTTGACTACAATCCTTATCTGGATCAATATACAATCAAGAGTAAGACGACACACATCGCACCCATTATTATTGAAGGACAACGGGCGCGTATGTTTTGGGTAGATGAAGATGGGATTATTTACTACTGGCAAGCTAAAGGCTTTGTTGTAGATGAAGGCACTCAGGTTGTTACTGGTATTGTAGTAGTACTAGGTGTATTAGCTATCATCGTTAAGTATCAAGAAAATCAAAGACGAAGAAAGTTTATCGAAGGATTACTAGATTAAGTAGCAGTGGGTGTGTTCAGCACCCACTGCCCTATGCCACAACGCAGAAGGGAGGTGATTCCCCATGCGAGCGAAGAAACACCCGGTGAAAACCGGGCAACGAGTCCAGAAGGGTTCTGGACTTGTAATGCCGATAGGACATAGCGTTTTATTACGTCCTTCGGATTACCTTAAACCCAAGCGGTAACGCTTAGGCAACATACCGGGTTCGGTTCACGCCGGACCCGGTAATAAATTGATACACCCACTGCGAAAATAAGGAGTAATCCAATGTTAAGAACCTGCCTCATGATGTTAATAACCTCTCTCATTTCTGCCATTATCACCATAGTTGCTATAGTATTTCTCTTGATCCAAGCTGAATACTTTGAGCGATTCCACAGTATACACAACAAAGTGAATAGACTCGATACAGCAAATCGTCTACACTTAATCGAGATACGTAAGTTGAGAGATGAGGTTGAATTGATTAACAAGAATATCCCCCGAAATGGCAAAGAAAATGGTGAAAGGAGATTTTGAAAATGGCTATCTTTTACGATTGGCGAGATAGAAAAGGAAAAGGTTTGAAGTCTTTGAAAGCGCAAATAAAAGAACTTTCTTCTCCTATTTTTATCATTATAGGAGTCCTTTTTCTGGTTATCATCATGCTTACATTTCTCATTGGTTGTTCAACAGGACTTTTAAAAACTCCTATGCCAACAACTGAACCCTACTATTGGCTTGGAATGAAAGATGATACATTCTATGAGCATAATAAGCATAACATTCTACAGAGAACTCTTGAGACCCGCCTAACCTTCAGAAATACTCAATTTTTCTGTTGCACATCAGGCTATAGATGGCGCGATGGCAGAGGTGTCATCATTGCTTGGTCATTGGGACATGATAATAGACATTACATTTATGAATTGGCAATCTATGAAATACCCTATTCGTTCACTTATCAGTTAGATAACTCACTTAATCAATTAGACAACTCATCTAACGACAACTTATGGCAGTGAGTTCCAGTTAAAACTTGACTGGTTGGCACGACCAGCCAACTCCTTATTGGGACAAGCTGCCACCAACTTATGGGTGAGGCAACAGGTTGGCACATTAAAAAACGCTGGAATTACCATAGTTTCGGCGTCCTGTTGCCTTGCCCGCCAATAACGCTTTAGGAGGATAAATGAGATTACTGATAGCGATTCTTATCTTGACAATAGGGTGCGCCCCACTTCCACCCCCTGAAATAACTCCGTCATCCAGAGAGTTTCCCGAATACTATATCGGAATAACTCTTGATGAATTTATTGGCACCTATCCCGAAGAAATGGTCAAGATAGCACAAGGTTATCATGGCACACATATTAACTTTTATGTTATCCATAGAGGCGTTATGGTAGTTCGCCTTGATGGAAGGCGCTTAATTACTGACATTTACATGAGACTGCCTTATGACGTTGAACTGGAGAGAATTAAGGAACTCATGGAACGCAAGAAAGCAATAGAAAAGGGTGAAATGACTATAGACTGAAAGCGTTTTTAAAAGGTCTTAGATAGCAGTGGGTGTTGACAGCACCCACTGCCCAAATGCCAAAAGGAGGTGATTCCTCATGGCACGACACACGAAATCGAGGCAACGATTTAGGAAACCGCCTCGTCGTAGTCCTGCACCCGTCGAAGTGCAGAACAACGCTGGTATTACGGCAATTAGAACACGACTTGAACTTGACATGAGAAAAACGTCGGATGAACGGATAGCCGATATGTGTCAAATGCTTGATATGTCATCAGAAGAATACATGAAATGCTTCTACGCATATCCTTAACCGCGTTATCAAGGGGTGCTTCAAGAGTTGTTAAAAGCCCTTACGAAGTATTCCCTGACGCCTTAATCTATCCAATTCCCCCGGATATGGAAGCCTCACAGATGCCTTCCAAACTCTACTACCCCTATTGTATGCTACCACAATCATATTATCGGGTATCAGATATGTGGAAATCGATTCAAAGATAGCTGGACCACCCTTCCCTCTTTGTGGAGGAGACACTTCACATGAGTAGGAATGTCCTATTTGGATGGTATGAGGAAAATCATTGTGAAAGTCCTCATTGGCATTTTCACCATAGTAGTAGTGTAGCGAGTCATTGCCAAACTTAAGAACTTCCAAACCTCTTAAGCTGCAGCCAATGAATAACAGTGTGATTGCAAGGACTTTTAAAAACTCTTTGAGTAGTGATTTCATACAAAGCACTTCCCGATAAACTGTTCAGTGATAACGCTGTTTTTCCTGTGGTTATACTTGAACACTGCTTCCGCTACATACAGAGGCATAAAGCCTTTGCAGTAGTGGTGGTGCTGTCCATACCACGCTCGCTTGAGCAACGACCAGAAGCCCTCGATAGTGTTGGTATGGATTTCGCCGTCTACATACTGTTCCGAGTGTTTGATAACTTGATGATCCATCAAATCCCGAACTGCGTTGTAAGCCTTGTATTCGTCCGTGATAAGCACGGAATCTTCAGGCGTGATGTTATCCCTAATAAACTGTAGAATGCCCTTATTGGTCAAATCTGTGGCTACCTGAGCGACAACCTTACCGCCTCGCTCTACTGCACCTATCACCGGCGTTTTGTTTGTGCCACGTCCGCGCTTCGGTTTCGGTTCGTCGTCATCATCTTCCCGCTTGTTCCGCTTGCGTGGCTTACCGCCGACATAGGTTTCGTCGGCTTCGACAATCCCTTTGAGTAATGCTTTTCCCTCTTTTCGCATCATCTCCGAGCGAATGCGCTGCTGCATATACCAAGCAGTCTTTTGATTCAAGTCTAAATCTCTTGCCAACTGGTAACTGGATAGGCTTTTCTTCGCGTTCATCATCAGCGAGATTGCAAGAAACCATTTCTGAAGTTTAATCTTGGTCCCTTGAAAGAAAGTTCCAGCTAAGACGTTGAAACTTGCATGACAATCAAAACAGTTCCAGCGTCCCACTCGTTTCGATTCGTTCCGACGACCGACTTTCACACTTGCACAGTGAGGGCAATGCGGATTATCGCCCCACCGCACTTTTTCAAGGTGATTTATACAGGATTCATGGTCGGGATATTGTTCCATCATATCTATCAGATTCATGGCTTAACTCTCCTTTATGGATGTCCTTCAAGATGTCTGTCAATCCGTTGCTCAAGATTTTCAAAACGTCTATCAAGTCGACCAATATCATCTTTCGTAGCCAACCCTCTTGTGAAAGAGAGAACCGCTACGACAGTGATGACACCGTTCAGGATAAGTAAGCCTGCTGCTATCAAAATTTGCGACATTAACATGGATTTTGCCTCCTCTATGATAAGGAGATTATAGCAAAATCACACTATTTTGTCAAGTCCAAAACTACTGATTGCGTTATCGAATACAGTTGCTATATGTTCATCGGAGAGCCAACGCTCGTTGACAGGGGGACCATCAAGTCCTACATCTTCCAGATCAACATGTCCCGCGAATAGTGAACCAAATTTCGTAATCATTTTCCTGTCTCCAGACCTGTCTCCAGAATAGTTATCAAGTTGAGTCAGATCTCCCAGTCTAATTGATACTGCTTGAACGCTATTGGTGAGCCTTACGAAAATTTCAAACTTCCGCACGGCCCACCCAATGTGAGGTTCGTTTTTACCGCTATACTTCTGGTGCTGAAACGCCATGGGACGCTGCTGCCTCAACCAACCGATCCCACGTTTTCTCTTCGATTGGGATGCCCTCTTTCATACGTTGTTCACGGTTCCGTTCCTCAAACTCGCCGGGAGCGAGCACTTCATCCACACCGGGCAGTTTTTCAGAGGACTTTATCCATTCTGTGAGGTATTCAATTTCCTCCTGATAGACATCAAGATCGATGAAATCCTGAATCTTGATAGCGAGCATTACAATCCCGCTTGCTCCACGCGTGGGTTCTTGACGACTACAACCCGCCCACGAAAGCCCACCGGCGATGGCGTCAATCATAAATCCTAAGCCGAACCCTTTATGCCCAAATTGAAAACCGCCCACCGGCATCACCGCTGTATCGTCATGGCGATCCATGAAAGCGTTCGGATCGGTGACCGTCTTTCCTTCCGAATCAATCATCCAACCTTCTGGCATCTCCTCATCGCGCGCACGCTTGACCAGTATCTTACCGCCTGCAACAACACTCAGCGTCATGTCGAGCATCAACGGTTCACCGTTTTTGCGCGGGACTGCGATTGCGATTGGGTTGGGTGGGAGTCTTCGGGAGGTGCCGCCAAAGGGGTGCATAAATCGTCCGCCGCCATTTAGGAAGACAAGCCCGATCATCCCCTCGTTCGCGGCGAGTGGGGGATACGTCCCCATCCGTCCGGCGTGTCCACAACGGTGGAGCCCAACCCCGCCGAATGTATGTGTTTTCGCCTTTTCAATTGCCATCTCCATCGCCTTCTGAGCAATGACCATGCCGAGCCCGCCGTTGGCGTTTATCACCGCCGTTGCAGGGGTTTCGCGGACAATTTCCATCTTATCCGTCGAGGGAGTGCCGCTCATACCGCCTGCGTAGTTGGGCGCATTGATCACGCCGTGTGAATCGTGCCCCATTAGATTGGAATCTACGACATGATCGCTGACGATGCGTGCGTCTTCCTCAACGGCTCCAGCACCGATGTACATATCGTAAACAAATTTCCTTAAAACATCATGATGAATTGTAGGCATAAAAGCCCTCCTTATTGATATTTTTCGCGATTCTCTGCGAATCGCAATTGTGCTTCTTGATGTGTTTCCTGTTGGCTAACCGTTGGTATGGGCGATATTTTACCTTTTAGCACTATTTTGGTGTAATCGATTGCTTTGGGGGACTCAGGACTGTGAAATTCTGGCTGTAACGCCTCCCAATCTTGGTCACGGAGTGTGGTAACTTCGTCTAAGTAAACACTGACCCATATATCTCCAACCCGGGAGTTCGATACCTGTTGCTCCACTTTATCATGGGCAATTGTTGCGTACACTTCATCGAGTTCAAAACCGACGTAATGTCGTCCAAGTCGCTTTGCAGCTATCGCCGTTGTTCCCGTTCCCAAAAACGGGGCAAGCACAGTATCACCTTCATCAGTAGACATTAAGATAATGCGTTCTAACAAATGAATCGGCAATTGACAAGGATGCGGATCGCGATATTTGTTGTGCTTTATCCGATGAATATCTGTCCACGTATCTGGAACAAGCGGGCCAAAAGGATGCAACAGCCCCTTTTTCCCGCCGTAGTCCTTATGCAAATAGTTGCATTTACGACAACGTTTGTGCGGATAACGAATTTCGTAAAATTTATTTTGCTTTGCATCTTTGGCATAAAATAGGATGCCGTAATGTGCAGGCTGAAGCGTTTTCCCCATCGGTGCTGTGGGGGCATCCCACGAAATCCAATGCTTAAAATCAGCGAGTTTGTTCAAAAAGCCCGCATAGTGCGTCAACCATTTGGGGATGTTATGTACAAAAATTGACCCCGTTCCCTTCGTGACACGCACCATCTCCGAAATCCATTTTTCGCACCAGTATAGATATTCCTCCAGTTCAAGGCTATCTCTTGTGCTGTGATATTTCTTCTTCAGATTAAAGGGGGGGTCGGCGAAAGTCATATCGATACTGTTATTGGGAATTTGGCGAAACAGTTCGAGACAATCGCCTTGAAGAATCCGATCGGTATATGTTTCCACTATTGATCCCACTTAACGGAACGAAAAGCGTGTTCGTAAACTTGACATTGCCAAGACACATTGCCATTATAGCATTGCACAACAGCAAACTCAAGCACATTATCCGATTGACCGAGGTATATTTCGTTGAAGTACGTGCATAGTTCCGTGAGGTTTCCCTTGTCCCTCTACTTAAACCTCGGTTGCCTAGGATCACGCACTCTCTCCAGCCGCAGCTTCGATCCCTTCAACGGTAGCTGAACTCTTGCCCCGTTCTGCAAGTGCGATTCCATGAACGTAAAGATTAATTCCGTACTTGCGTGCGCTACGCGGACACCGCAACGGGATGGCTCGCCGGTGTCGAGTGAATGAACCAGATCTTTGATGAGATTCGCCGTGCTGCTGCTGCGTTCAAACTCAGGGAAGGGCTCCGGTACAAAACAGTCTCGCCACCCCGGAATGTCGGCTTGGCGTCGGATGTGCCACTGCCAACCGTTATTCCAGCATGTCACAGTTCCCTTTTCACAGATTGCTTCCCACTCGCTGCCGCGCGGAGAGAGGAGGGCATGTGCCGTGACGCCGTTTTCAAACTGAATCATCCCCTGACCATTTGGATCTTCCCGAACAATATCACCGTCGAAGATGCTGTCGTCATCAGTGATATGGGCAGATGCCCACAAGGCGCGGTGGTCGCTGTTCAGACGGAGGATTAGGTCGAATTGATGGCTGGAACCGTTAAAAAGCGAATGGTTGCCGTAGATGATTAGCGTCTTGAGTGCCCCCAATTCACCGCTATCAATGACCTCCTTCATCTTGTCGAAGCCGGTGTGCCAGCGGCGATTTGTTCCCAAATTGAAGAAAGCCTCGTTGCGTTCCACCGCTTCTACCATTGCGTCTGCTTCGTCCATAGAAGCCGCCATCGCCTTTTCCGCGTAGATTGCCTTGACCCCATGCTCTACAGCGTAGATGACAACTTCGGCGCGGTGTTCTGGCTGCGTTGCCACACTTACGATGTCCAAGTTTCCTTTGTTGATGAGTTCCCGATAGTCGGTGTATTGTTGTTCTTTTGGCACATCGTACCGTTCTCCGAAAACCTCCATGACATCTGGACGCAGATCTGCACAAGCGACGAGATCTGTCCGTTCCTCGGCATAGAAGCCCGCCGCGTGTGAATACGGCAACCGGATCGCCTGATAATCCGGTACTTCGTTGTCAATAAATGCCCCCATCCGGCTACAGCCGATGACAGCGGCGCGGTAAGTTTTCATCGTTTTCCCTCCATGGTAAAATGTAAAATTTATTCTCTCACAACAAGCCTTCTAAATATGTTATCTCACAAGTGATTACGAAAATCACCACGTATAGCAGCTTACCCAATCCCGTACTCCTTCCACCGCTTGTCCACCAGATCGATGATCTCCTGAGACATCGTGATTTCATCGGGCCACTCCCGCTGATAACCCTCCTCGCGCCATTTGGTTGTCGCATCAATCCCCATCTTTGATCCTGCACCCATCAGTGGTGCTGCGTGATCAAGTACATCAACAGGACCCTCGACGATGGTTACATCCCGTTTGGGATCGACGTTGCTGCCAACTCGAAAAAGCACTTCATCGACATTCTGCACATCAACATCTTTGTCAACAACGATGATAATCTTGCTGAACATCAGTTGACCAAGCCCCCACAGGCTGTGCATTATCTTCTTTGCGTGGTAGGGGTAACGTTTGTCGATGGAGATTAAAGCAAAGTTGTGGAATACACCGAACAGCGGCAGGTTCATATCGACCAACTCCGGCAGTTGCGTTTTGATCAAAGGCATAAAGATTCGCTCCGTTGCCTTGCCCATGTAGCAATCCTCCATCGGCGGTTTGCCGACGATAATTGTCTGATAGATGGGACGCTTGCGGTGCGTGATAGCGGTGATGCGAAAAACGGGATATTCGTCTTCAAGGGAGTAGTAGCCCGTGTGATCACCGAACGGTCCTTCAATGCAGGTCTCGTCCGGTTCGATATACCCTTCAATTACGATATCGGCATCTGCGGGTACCAACATATCGATTGTTTTGCACGCGACCATTGGTACATTGGCTTTGCGGAGAAACCCTGCAAACAGAAGTTCATCAATACCACTTGGAAGTGGTGCCGTGCCGATATAGGACATGACCGGATCACCGCCGATAGCGACTGCAACCGGCATCCGTTCACCCGCCTCACGGTATTCGCGGTGATGCCCGGCACCATCATGGTGGATCTGCCAGTGCATTGCCAGCGTGCGTTCGTCGAGTTTCTGCAGCCGATACGTGCCGACATTGCGTTGGCCCGTTTTCAGGCTATGCGTGAAAACCTGCGGCAAGGTAATGTATTTATCTGCATCAAGGGGCCAACATTTGATGAGCGGGATGTGGTTTAATGAGATTTGCTCGCCGGTTAAAACTACTTCTTGACACGCACCGCGCTTAACCGTTTTCGGAGGGAATTTTGTCAATTTGCTCAGAATGCCGAGGAGTTTCACCTTGTCGAGCAGCGATTCTGGAGGACCGAGCTGGATCATACCTTCAATTTCATCGGCGATTTCGTTCATATCCTCGACGCCAAGCGCTATTGCCATCCGCTGATAGGAACCAAACGCGTTAATCAGCAGTGGCATGTCGCTGCCCTCAACTTTTTCAAACAGCAGTGCCGGACCTCCCTCCTTACTCACCCGATCTGTGATCTGTGTAATCTCAAGGTCTGGGGAGACTTCGGCTTTGATTCGCTTTAATTCACCAGCTTGTTCTAACTCTTTTACAAAATCTCTCAGACTGGAATATGCCATGTTATTTCTGTTTTCCTTATGTCTATTATCAAAGGTACTTGGACAGTTTTGTGAATGCTGTTTTGAGAAAAAATGGGATGATATTTAGAGCAATAAAAATAGCCCCAATCCAAAACCCAACAAAATCGGATAAATCCCCGAAGCTAAGAAAAGCGATTAAAATCGAGAGCCAAAATTCTCACTTTTAAGTTCTTTGATGGGGTAGAAATTCCGGCTCTCACGACAGGAGCACCCTATCTTAACTCGCTCTTTGCCGATACACCCGCCCACCCTTGACAACAGTAACCGGCACAAAGTTCTGTCTGCCGGTACGGGTTTCGCCGCGCGAATCTACCAATTGAAATTCGCCTTCGCGCAGTTCAGAGATAATTGCGTCTCCCCAAGCGCCCGGCGCCAGTGTGCCAATTTTGTCCGACATCAGAATCACCTCTGCCGGCACTGAGGTAACTTTCGCAATCGCATCGTCGAGCGGCATACCGAGATGAAGGAATTTTGTTACGACATTCGCTAAGTCGTAGACGGGACCGTTGACATTGTAGATGTGCAGATCTGACGAGATTGTTTGTGGTGCAACACCTTGGCTCATCGCGCTTTCAACGGTATCCCATGAGAAAGACCCAGCACCATGACCTACATCAAAGACAACGCCGCGTTCCATAGCCTCATGTACCGATTTACGAACCTTACCGTTGTCGTCCAAGATGCCACATTCGCTTTCATGGAAACAGTGTGTTACGATGTCACGCTCGCCCATAACCGCCAAGATATCATCTATAGAATCACACCAGGCGGCTTGTGGGTGCACCATGATGGGCAGTCCTGCTGCATCTGCCGCTTCACGTGCATGATGCAGCGGAATCATCCCCGACCGTTCACTGACAATACTATGCTTTGTCAACCGCACCTTCACTCCCAAAATCACATCACGGTGCTTTTCAATCATCGCGCAGGCTTTGTCCACATCGGCGTATTCGGGGATTTCAAACTCGCCAATTTCTTGGGTCAGCATCCCTTGTGACGAGATATTGATTTGCGCTAAGATGCGCGTTTCACTCACATCAATTACGTACTTGCGAAAGCCGGGAAAAATATCGGCACCCGCCGAACCGGCATCCACCACCGTCGTGGCTCCTTTTGCCAAACAAGTTGGGTCCGGTTCGATGCCAAAATGACTGACGCCGTAGAACACATGGACGTGCAAATCAATCATGCCTGGGGTCACAAGGCATCCACTAGCATCCAATACCTCAAGCGCGTCTGTTTTTGATAAGTTGTCATCTACTGCGGCGACAACACCGTTTGAAAATGCTACATCTTTGTTTGCGTGAATATTTCGTGCGGGATCAATCAATGTTCCGCCTTTGATTAACAAATCGTAAGCCATGTTATAACCTCCAAGTTGTTCTCATAAACTTTGTAGATGTTAAGTTAATCCTCAGAAAAACGTACACCTCTTGCCTTTAATCTGGGAATATTGTTCGTGATAGAGACTTTGTTCAAGGGATTAGATTCTACGGAGATGATATCACCTTGTCCGAGTCCAGGATTGTTGACCAACGGGTAAATATCGTGGATTTGATTCTCCTTCAGGTCGAGTTTATATAAGTTTACCAATTCTGCGAGAGGTGTTACATCGTGGATCTGATTCTTTGCCAGATAAAGCCACTTTAGGTTTTTTAACCCAGCGAGGGGATGTACATCGCAGATTTGGTTGTCCGTTAACTCAAGCCGTTCGAGATTTTCTGATTCTGCAAGTGGACAAACGTCGTCGATCTGATTTTCACTCAGATTAAGCCGAAACAGCTTTTTCAGTCCGGCGAGCGGACTCACATCGCGAATTTGATTTACTTCAAGGTAAAGCCTCTCTAAATTTTCTAATTTTGCAAGTGGACGAATGTCGTCAATCTGATTTTCACCGAGGTAAAGCCATTTCAGATTTTCCAACTCTCCCAGTGACTGAATATCACGAATCTGATTCTTGGGTAAGTCCAGACTCTCCAAGTATATCAGTTCTGTCAGCGGGTGTATATCGCAGACCTGGTTGTTATTTAGGTAAAGCCGTTCTAGATTTATCAGTTCAGCAAGCGGTTGAATATTGCGAATCCGATTATTATTTAAGTCGAGTCGCTCTAGGTTTACCAATCCAGCGAGCGGCTGAATATCATTGATCTGATTACTGTTCAAGTCGAGCCACTGTAGATTATTTAACGCAGCAATTGGGCGAATATCACTGACTTGATTATTGCCTAGATCGAGCCACCGCAGGTTTTTTAACTTTGTGATTGGACGAATATCTTTGACTTTTACGCCAATCAGGCTAAGATGCACCAAGTTCCTACAATACTCCAATCCCTCCAGATTGGCGATCTCTGTGTGTATCACCGAGAGGTGTGTGATCCTTGCCAAATCGCCATCGGTGAGCGGATTGGAGGGAATACCTAACTGCGATCGAAGCGCGCTTTCCAGATTTGCATCAGGGATATCCACTGCTGTCCCGATTGCATCGGGATTCAAAGCGACTTGTGAAGTAAAGGTAAAAATCAATAGGGATATGCAGAGTACAGACATCTCATCTGAATCTTTTCAGAAGTAGAAATGATATAAAGTTACAGGCAACTCGTCAGGTCGATAGGATATTATACACTAACACGGGTTTGAAAACAAACCTTTGGATTTGGATCTTTGACTTTCGGCTTGCTGAGAAATTGCAACTGACTAGTTTTTCGATTGCAAGGTTATGTGAGGTGTGCTATAATATGCCAACTATTGCTCAGTCAAAACGTTATCGCTTGAACCTTCTTGATTAAAATCTACTGGATTCTCAGGATTGAGTTGATGAATTATTTAGGATTTATCTTGTTCAATAAGAGTTGAGGAATGGGCTGGTTCATTCCCTTCCTCATCGGTTATGGAGGGGATGCATTACCTCCTTTGAATTTCAGGTTTTTAAGGTTATCGGATACCGTGAACCTTTCCCCACTTTCATGGGGACACACTCAAAGGCAGGGAAGAACAATGAACTTGCGAGATATTTCACTTGGACGCCATGCACCCTCAATCATCAATGTTGTTATCGAAGCACCAAAGGGGAGTCGGAAAAAATATCGCTACCACGCGAAAAGCCGAAAATTTCGGTTGGCGTATGAATTTAGTATGCCAGTGCCAACAGAATACGGTTGGATTCCAGAAACGGTTGCTGAAGATGGGCATTTCCTGAATGCAATGGTAATTGCTGCTAACGCTAGCCACCCCGGCTACGTCTGTGAGGCGCGACCCATCGGCGTACTAAAACGTAAGGACCGAGACCATCATGTTATCTGTGTGATGTTGGGCGATGAGCGTTACACTGCGGTCAAGGATATTTCTGACTTGGACGTTAAGTTACTTAAAAAGATCGTGCAGTTTTTTGAACCCTACTTTGAATTATCCGGTTGGCTAAATCGTGCCGAGACGATCGAGGTGATTAAAGAAGCACGCCAAGCATACATTGCGGGTCCTAAACCCCGTAGTCCCGTAGCCCGAATAGACAATGATCCCGAAGACGATGAGAATGCTGAAGGCATCGATGAAAATCTTGAAGAAACCGGCGTGGCAGAAGAGGACGCTGAACGGGTAGGCCATGGCGACCAAGGGGAGACGGAAGATGCCGATTCCGACAATTGAATGGGTTGATGGTAGAATCCACTTAATCGATCAAACCTTGCTGCCAAATGAATTCAACCAGATTTATTGTGACGATGTAGAAAGCGTTTGGGAGGCGATTAAATCACTTCGGGTTCGCGGAGCACCCGCGATCGGTATTGCAGGTGCGTTGGGGGCAGTGCTTGGGATCTGGAAGTCAAAGGCGACTAACTACGCCGACTTTGCAGCCGAACTCAAAAAGGTTACAGATTATCTGGCGACCTCACGCCCGACGGCAGTGAATCTGTTTTGGGCGCTGAAGCGCATTGAGCAAACAGCGGAAAAGCACAAGGATCTTGAGATTGAGCAACTCAAAGGTGTTCTCCTTGATGAAGCACAAAGCATTATTGAAGAGGACCGAGCGAAATGTCGTGCTATCGGTCAACACGGATTAGACCTCATCCATAACGGCGACACCATTTTGACACATTGCAATGCAGGAGGACTTGCAACCTCTGATTACGGCACAGCACTAGCGGTTATGTTCTCTGCACACGAGTCAGGAAAGAATATCAGTGTTTACGCCGATGAAACCCGCCCGCTGTTGCAAGGTGCACGGTTGACAGCGTGGGAACTTATGCAGGCGGGGATTGATGTAACGTTGATTTGTGACAACATGGCTGCACAGGTCATGAAGGAAGGCAAGATCCAGTGTGTCATTGTTGGAGCAGATCGGATTGCTGCAAACGGCGACACCGCTAACAAAATTGGGACCTATAACGTTGCGATCTTGGCAAAGGCACACGACCTCCCTTTCTATGTTGCCGCACCAACTTCAACGCTTGATCTGTCCCTTGAAACAGGCGATCTGATTCCGATTGAACAGCGTGCCGCCGAAGAGGTGACGGAAGGTTTCGGTAGTAGAACGGCACCCGAAGGGGTCAAGGTCTACAGTCCCGCCTTTGATGTCACTCCTGCCCACCTCATCACTGCAATCATCACAGAGAAAGGCATCGCCCGCCCGCCCTATGAGCAGAGTCTTGCCAGCCAAGGTAATTGAGGGGTGTACGTAATTAGTGTCTGAATCACGGATTAAACTGATTACGATGAGGACACGGATTATCGGCCCGATACTTCATTGGGTATTCAAGGGTTCATAGGATACCGCTTAATGGGTAAAAGAGCGGAGTTATGAGGATGTTAGAACTTGCACAGTTGAACAGTCAAAGCTTTGTAGTTTGGCGATTTATCGCCGCCCCGATAAATCGGGATTCAAAGCAACTGGACACCGTTACCAATGCCCGATGAATCCCCGATGAATCGGGACTCCGACAAGCCGAGAGCAGGTCCCGATACTCGGGATGCTCGATGAAATCGGCACAGGCGGGATTAAGAAACGGGCAACTACAATTTGAGGTGTGTAGGTCCTGGATGTTTAAAGTCGAAACTCGACAGAAGATACAATTTTATCATAGACAGATACATACACATCGTATTGGTTAATCGGCGATAGAAATAGAAGCCTATAAACATAACGGCTACTTTCTGAACTTCTCACAAAAAAGGATTGTTTCACCTTAAATTCAACGTTGTTAAACGTAGCTTCCCAGAAATAACCGTGGCGGCGATCTTTGGAAAAGATTGTTCCCTGATTGATTACTTCTTCCTCCTGAAATCCAATCTGTTCTAGAACGGTTAACGCTACATCTCTAGACGATCCCTTGTTAGTAACGCTCTGTACTTCAATGAAAATATAGATATAAGGTATCTCTTTTTCCTCCGCCTCCGTCAAGGTGTCGGCAAAATCCTCCTCTGAAATCGGTTGCATCAGTAGCAGGGAAATCACCTCGTTGCTAATCTCACCTGGGATCTTCTCCTCCTTGCCTCGGACTCTATTTGTTACTCCCTTGACCGTCCAATCATCAACGGGCAGGTTAGCGACTTTGAACAACCGTCGATTTCGGTATGTATCCCCATCAAGCCCAAAGCTGAGTTCAGGTTTCTTTTCGATGGTCGGGGTCGGTGAATCTTCGTTATCGTCCCCGCCGCATCCCACGATAAAGGTGCCCATTATCATCGCTCCGATAGCGACGAAAACTCGGAATGTCATGTCCATGTTTTGTGCTCCTTTTCTATTTTTGTCGCTTCTAGAGCGATACTAAGAATAGCGATGATAATAACGCTGATAACCATTATCAACTGCTTCTGCTTCATCTTAATTTTCCTTTTGGGGTGGGGCAAGTTGAGCGTAAGCGAAATCTCCCGATTCCATTCCGCGAAGCCCCGATCGGGGATAAATCGGGATCGGGGATGCCGCACCTACGGTTTTTGGCAGTTAGCGGGGCAGGATGCCCTACCCACGGGGGCTAGATGGCTTTCTTTTTTAATAGTTTTCTCGCCGTTGATGTGGATAAAAGGGGTGAAGCGGTAAAGATTTAAGGATTTACTGATCCCTCGCACAACGAAACCCGTAGAAAGAGTTCGCGCTCGTCGGAGTACCCCTAACGCGATTAGCAACGCGCACGATCTCCGGATCATTGCTCCAGGAACCGCCGCGCAACACGCGACCCGTTTCAACATTTGGGAAATTATCTGTAATATGTGGAATGCTATCTGCCCCTGCAATCGGATTGCGACGCGGTGAATTTTGATAAAAATCACTATCATACGCATCAAGGCACCACTCCCACACATTGCCCGCCATGTCATAAAGACCGTAACCGTTCGGCGGATACCTGCCCACCGCCATCGTACGCACCGCCATCGTACCACGAGTGCCACTAGCTGCGTAGTTCGCCTTACCACTATCTATCACATCCCCCCACGGATACTTCTTACCCACTAAACCACCCCGCGCCGCATACTCCCACTCCGCCTCCGTCGGCAGCCGCTTCTCTGCCCAAGCCGCGTAAGCCATCGCATCATGCCAACTCACCCCAATAACGGGGTGCCTATCTGTTGGGGAATGAGATGCCCAATCGGGTAAGGCACGATGTCCAGTCGCTCGAATAAACTGCTTATACTGCCCAACAGTCACCTCATACTTATCGATATAGAAGGCGTCCACGTACACCGTATGCACCGGCTGTTCATTGTTCTCCGCCTCCGGGTCGTTGCTCCCCATCTGAAACTCGCCTGCGGGGATTAACACCATCCCTTCCGGTGCAATAAGGGATGGGGGCTTTTCTGCCTTCGGTTCTGTATCAACGGGATTTGACCACAGTCGCACGGTGCCGTCCGCGCTTCCACTGGCAATCGTGTTTCCATCGGGACTGAACGCTACGCTTGCGACCGGAGCCGTGTGCTCCAGGGTCCGCTTGTGTTTCCCTGTTTCGGCATCCCATAGTCGAATCGTCATGTCCGCACTCCCACTAGCGATAGTGTTTCCATCAGGACTGAACGCCACACTAAAGACCTCATCCGTATGCCCGGTAAGCGTCTCTTTGTGTTTCCCTGTTTCAGCATCCCACAGGCGCACGGTGTCGTCGTTACTCCCACTGGCGATAGTGTTTCCATCGAGACTGAACACTACGCTTAAGACCCAACCCGTATGCCCGGTAAGCGTCTCTTTGTGTTTTCCTATTTCAGCATCCCACAGACGGACCGTATCGTCCAAACTCCCACTTGCCAGTGTGTTTCCATCGGGACTGAACGCTACACTAAAGACCGCACGCGTATGCCCGGTGAGGGTGGCTTTGTGTTTCCCTGTTTCAGTATCCCACAGGCGCACGGTGTCGTCCTCACTCGCACTAGCAATTGTGTTTCCATCGGGACTGAACGCTACGCTTAAGACCCAACCCGTATGCCCGGTAAGCGTCTCTTTGTGTTTTCCTGTTTCGACATCCCATAGGCGGACCGTGTTGTCCCAACTCGCACTCGCCAATGTGCTTCCATCGAGACTGAACGCTACGCTATGGACTCTATCCGTATGCCCGGTGAGGGTGGCTTTGTGTTTCCCTGTTTCGACATCCCACAGGCGGACCGTGTTGTCCCAGCTCGCACTTGCCAATGTGTTTCCATCGGGACTGAACACTATGCTATTGACCACATCCGTATGCCCGGTGAAGGGTACTTTGTGTTTTCCTATTTCAGCATCCCACAGGCGGACCGTATTGTCCAAACTCCCACTTGCCAGTGTGCTTCCATCGGGACTGAACACTATGCTATAGACCCCATCCGTATGCCCGGTGAGGATTGCTTTGTCCCCTGTTTCGACATCCCACAGGCGCACGGTATTGTCCCGACTCGCACTTGCCAAGGTGTTCCCATCGGGACTGAACACTACCCTTGAGACCCCATCCGTATGCCCGGTGAGGATTACTTTGTGTTTCCCTGTTTCGACATCCCACAGGCGCACGGTGTTGTCCCAACTCGCACTGGCGATAGTGTTTCCATCAGGACTGAATGCTACGCTATTGACCCTATCCGTATGCTCCAGGGTCCGCTTCTGTGCACCTGTTTCGGCATCCCACAGCTGGACGGTCTTATCATGACTCGCACTTGCGATAGTGTTTCCATCGGGACTGAACGCTACACTATTGACCCTATCCGTATGTCCGGTGAGGGTGGCTTTGTGTTCCCCTGTTTCGGCATCCCACAGTCGGACCGTATCGTCCAAACTCCCACTTGCCAGTATGTTTCCATCGGAACTGAACACTATACTAAAGACCTCAGCCGTATGCCCGGTGAGGGTTGCTTTGTGTTCCCCTGTTTCGACATCCCACAAACGTACGGTGTTGCCCCAACCCGCACTTGCCAGTGTGCTTCCATCGGGACTGAACGCTACCCTTGAGACCCTGTCCGTATGCCCGGTGAGGGTTGCTTTGTGTTTCCCTGTTTCAGCATCCCACAAGCGCGCAGTGTTGTCCCGACTCGCACTAGCAATTGTGTTTCCATCGGGACTGAACACTACGCTATAGACCACACCCGTATGCCCGGTGAGGGTTGCTTTGTGTTTCCCTGTTTCAGCATCCCACAAACGCACGGTGCCGTCCGTACCCGCACTTGCCAGTGTGTTTCCATCGGAGCTGAACGCTACGCTTAAGACCCAACCCGTATGCCCGGCGAGCGTCGCCTTGTGTTCCCCTGTAACACCAGTAGCAGCAGTCGGTAAAAACAGGGCGAAAAGAACAAATAGTGTCACGGTGATTTTCATGTAACTCTCTCTCTTTCTAGAATTCATTGGTGTATTGATTCATTAGTACATTGTAAGATTGTTAAAACCCCTCAAAATTTTTCGCTCCGCTGACGCGGAGATAAGGGGTAAAGTGGTAAAGATTCAAGGGGTTACTGAGCCCTCGCACAACGAAACCCGCCGATGTTGACCGTGAACGCCGGCGCAGGCCAGCCGCGAGACGCCACGCGCAGGTACCCCGGAGTATAGCTCCAGGAACCGCCGCGCAGGACGCGAGCCGTTTTAACACTTGTGAAATTATTCATAACCCAATTGAGGCTGTTCGCACCAGATAGCGGATTATTACGCGGCGAACTAAAGTAGAAATCCTCGTTGTACTCATCCAAACACCACTCCCACACATTGCCCGCCATGTCATACAGACCGTACTTGTTCGGCGGATACTTACCCACCGCCGTCGTATCCTTAACATTACGGTCGTAGTTCGCCTTGCTGCTATCAATGCCATCGCCCCACGGATACTTTTTACCAGACAACCCACCCCGCGCGGCATACTCCCACTCCGCCTCCGTGGGCAGCCGTTTGCCTGTCCATTGGGCATAAGCCATTGCCGCATACCAACTCACATACACAACCGGGTGGTCCGCCTTCCCACTGGGGTAGTCATTCCCATTCCAGTGTTTCAAGTAGTTTCCATTGTGGAATCTGGTATCAATCCGATCTTTACCCCAGCATGGGTTGGCAAGGACAAACTTCTGAAATTGGGCATTGGTCACCTCATATTCGTCTATAAAGAACGCATCGACGGAAACCGTGTGCACCGGCGGCTGTTCACGGTTACCCGGCATTGTCCTAAGGCTGCCCCCCATCTGATACTCGCCTGCGGGAATCAGCACCATGCCATCAGGGGTAACAGAGGGAGTATCTGGCGGCTCCACGGTATCGTCGCCTGCTGTCTCAGAATAGCCTGCAATGAAAAAGCAGGTGCTGATTAGAAAAAAACAACTAAATGTCTTGAAGGTCATTAAAATCTCCTTGCCTTGATTCATTTTTGGTTCATGTTAAGAATTGGAGTGGGGAAGGCGAAACACTCACCGGGTGTTCACGGTAGCGGACGGTGTGAGTGCCCACAGGAGGATGGTGCCATCGTCAGCCCCACTGGCAAGTATATTCCCATCGGGACTGAACGACACGCTATTGACATCATCCGTATGCCCGGTGAGGGTATCGGTGTTGACATCTTGTTGTGTGAAAGCATTTGTTAGCAATAGGATTGACATTAACAACAAGGAAATTAAAATCCTTTTCATCAGTTTTCGCCTTTTCGGGGCCCGATCTTATTTAGTGAAATAGAGGGCTCATATTAACAAATTGTGCAACAGCGCGTAGGTTGGGTTGAACGGTTCACAGCCAATTTTTATCAAGGTCAACCCCTGTTCCGTTGGGGCAAGGATACAAGGGTGTCAATAAACAGTGAAACCCAACGCCTTAATCTAATAGGTGATTGAGTGTTGGGTTTCACGCTTGAGGTTGGGTTTGAATTGGAATCACACTCCTCAATCGTGTCGTGAGGGTTGGGGTATTTCATCAGTTGTGTTCCACCCAACCTACGGGCTATAGAAATGTCCGAAGGATGTTAATAATCATTCCAAGAATTTTTGAAATCCCCTTAGGACCGGAACCCTCTTGAAAAGTAAAAAAAAGAATCAGACAAAATAACACCGCGCAGCAAATATATATCAGTTGTCGTCTCATGGATTCTAGCTTCTTATAGTTAGAGGGGTGATAGCGTTTGGCAGAAAGCCGACTAGCCATCACCCCCCGGTTTTTATCTTTGGCTAATCTCAAAGAGATTAACACAGGTATCAAGCCTTGGACTCTTAACTGATGCACACTTGATGCGACTCACCTACATCGGAGGCGCGCCAACTCCGGCAACTCGAAAAGGCGGTAACACTTCCGAAAGGGTCTTCGCACAACGAAACCCGTTGTTGTTGTTCGTGTTCGTTGGCGTATTCCTGTTGCGATTCGCCACGCGCAGGTTCTCTGGATTATTGTTCCAGGAACCGCCGCGCAGGACGCGAGAAACTCGGCTTGAGACCTCGGGAGCCCTCCGATAAATAACATCGAAAAGCAACACGCTTTTGAAAACACAGAAACAGATTGGTAATTCACGAACGCTGAAAACGGACTTCTAAAAAAATAGCCCGTCGGAGTCCATACGTGTCGGCATGCTGAACATGCCCAAGCCAACTTTGCACCGATTGATTCACATCATGCTGCGAAATTTTACCCATACTGTAATCCTTTTGTAACCGTTTCAATCGACGGCGGGCACGCGTGACCGAGGATTTGCGGAGCCGCCGATGGCTTGGGAAAATCTGATAGCCGAGAAAATCCGTGCCCGCTTTGACAGGGAAGATCTGGCATTTGTATCGATGTAACTTCAGACGTAATTTTGACAAGTATCCTTCCATCTCTGCCTTCACCTGATGCAGACACTCTTTCGCGTTGTCAAGCACTACGAAATCGTCCACGTAGCGGATGTAGTGCCGGCACCCCAGGGTTTCCTTCACAAAATGATCAAACCCGTTCAGGTAGATGTTGGCAAAAAACTGGCTGGTCAAATTGCCAATTGGAATCCCACGCTTACGGTTCAGCGCGGTCAGCAGGTCATCGCCTTCAAAGTATTCAAGGACGCGCTCTTGTGGGTTGCTCGAATTGACGATCAGGTCCATCAACCACAACGTTTGGACATCCCTGATTTTGCGTCGAAACATCGCTTTGAGGATTTCGTGGTCAATTGATGGAAAATACTTTTTGATGTCGCACTTGAGGACATAGCGGTTCTTGCGACTGAATTCAGTAAACCGGTTGACCGCTTTGTGAGTTCCCTTGCCTTTCCGACAGCCATAAGAATCGAAGATGAACGTTCTATCGAAAATTGGTTCGATGACATTGCACAGCGCGTGATGCACCACTCGGTCCCGATACGGTGCTGCACTGATTTTCCGCAACTTCGGCTCGTAAATATAAAACTCGTGATACGCCCCGGGCCGATAGGTCTGCGTTTGCAATTCCTCCTGCAAGCGGTAGAGTTCCCTCTCCAGATGAAAGTTGAATCTTGCGACTTCGTCCTGAAATCGCTTACCGCGCTGGGCTTTCCGTGAGGCGTTAAGTAGATTCTCAAACGAGCAAATCTGCTGAAAAAGATGGTTGTGCGTTTTCATGATGCGGTTGACTGACTCTTAATCCACCCGCCAACTAGCTTCCCGACTTCGTTAATCTCACCAGAGATATATTTGTACTGTCTCGCTGAAATCAACTTGAAATCGTGGGATAAGCGGATTAAAAAACGGAGCTTTTCAAGTTGAATATTCGCACGCCGGAGCAACTCTGACCGCTGGCGGGTGTAGGTTGCTTCGATGAGCAACTCCAGCGTATCTAGGGCAAGGTTCACGATTCGGTCGCCAAGCGTAAACTTCTGTGCGCGTGGGAATTTCTCCACCTGTGACAGAATCCACACAATGACATCGTATAATTTTGGAACGGCTTTGATTGTCGTTGGTTCTGGCATTCCTTGGTACGAATCTCGTTTCTAATCGCAAGCCTTCTTTGGATTCATATCAGTGATGTTTTAACAAACGTTAAAATATCCAAAAAAATCGATCCCGATTCATCGGGATCGAAAGGGGTAAAGAAGTAAAGATTCAAGGGGTTACTGAGCCCTCGCACAACGAAACCCGAAGCCGGAGTTCGTGTCCGAGGGCGTAAGCCTGCCGCGAGACGCCACGCGCAGGAACTCCGGAATATTGCCCCAGGAACCGCCGCGCAGGACGCGAGGAGTTTTAACACTTGTGAAATTTCTGATAATCCAATCCACACTGTTCGCACCGGAGAGCGGATTTTCACGGGGAGAAGTAAAATAGAAATCCTTATTGTACTCATCCAGACACCACTCCCACACATTGCCCGCCATGTCGTATAAGCCGTACCCGTTGGGCGGATACTTGCCCACAGGGGTCGTCTCGTCAACATTCCTCCCGTAGCTCGCCTTCCCGAGATCAATGACATCGCCTCTCCAGGGATACTTTTGACCAGCCAACCCACCCCGCGCCGCGTATTCCCACTCTGCTTCGGTCGGCAGCCGTTTGCCTGCCCACCCCGCATAAGCCATCGCCGCATACCAGCTTACCCGCGTGACAGGATGGTTCGCATACCCACTAGGATACTCATTCCCTTTCCAGTGTTTCAAGTAACTTCCATCGTGGAATCCCTTATCAATGCGGTCTTTACCCCAGCGTGGGTTGGCAAGCACGAACTTCTTGTACTCCAGATTGGTCGTCTCATGTTCGTCCATAAAGAACGCATTAACGGAGACCGTGTGCACCGGCTGTTCATCGTTTCGAGCCTCCGGGTCGTTGCTCCCCATCTGAAACTCGCCAGCGGGAATCAGCACCATCCCCTCCGGCGCAACAGGGGTTGAAGAGGGCGGGGGTTCTGGGACTTCGACTGTGTAGCTCAGCGCACGGAAACCATCCCCCCACGTGATGCCCACACTCAAAGGACCCGCGGGAAAAGGTCCGGTTATCACCACCGTTTGACCGGCGGGTGTCGCTATCCCTTGACTCACAGCCACATCGCCGGGGAAGTCGTCAAAGGTCACGGTTATCGTCGCGTCTAGCTCGATGGTGCTCCCGTTGGGTGGATCTGCAGAGACAAAGGTAACGGGATCCGGCGGAGGTGGAGGCTCCACGTCGTCGCCACAGCCTGTAATGAAAAGGCAGGTGACGGTTAGCAAAAAACAACTTAGTTTATGAAAAAAGAAAGGGCAAAACACGAAGAGAAACCGAGTTTTTGTAGGGGTTGGGTAATCCAACCCGTACGACGGGCGGGGTAACCCCGCCCCTACGGTTTCTGTTGCACGCTTTCTTAACATGAGCCAACAACTTAATCTTTTGACGGTCATTCAAATCTCCTTTGCTTCATTCATTTTTATGGGTGTCACAAATGCCTGAAACCTCCACTATGAATGGATTTTAAGTGCCCTAACAATCGCATTTTTTGGGCGTTTATCAAGGAAAAAATGCACCGTTTAGGGGCATTTATAGTAGATGTTACAATTATTTGGACACTGTGGGAGGGGCATCCCTGCCCCGATTATACCGACATCTCTGATTTCGCGTTTACTTAATTTTTAGAATCCACTATAATTCTTCGATATTATTGCCTCAATGCCGCATCGGGATGCAAAGCCATCTGAATCACGGATAAACACGGATTGACGGATTACACGGATAAAAGATGCCCTGGACAACTGGCACAACAAGGCGCAATGAACGCGTGACAACAAACGGCGGGGCAAAATGCCCGACCTACGGCCCCGGTTGTCGTTTTTTTGCTTGTAGCAACCCTCGTGGTTGCCCAACCTAAACTCAAAAATTATCGATCCGCTGAAGCGGATAGAAAGGGGTAAAGATTTAAAGGTTCAAGGGGCTACTGAGACCTCGCACAACGAAACCCGTTGCTATTGTTCGTGTTCGAAGGTGAAAACCTACCGCGATTAGCGACGCGCACGACCCCCGGACCATTGAGCCAGGAACCGCCGCGCAGGACGCGCTTCGTTTTAACATTTGTGAAATTTATTATAACCCAATCAATGGTAGGCGCGCCGGATAGCGGATTCTCACGAGGGGAACGGAGGTAGTAACCCTTATCATACTCATCCAAACACCACTCCCACACATTGCCCGCCATGTCGAACAAACCGTAATCGTTGGCCCCATACTTACGCACCGCTGTCGTATCCTTAACATGATTGTTGTAGTTCGCCCGCCCGCCATCAATGACATCCCCCCACCACGGATACTTTTGACCCCTCAACCCACCCCGCGCCGCGTATTCCCACTCCGCCTCCGTCGGCAGCCGTTTGCCTGCCCACTGGGCATACGCCATCGCCGCATACCAACTCACATATACAACCGGGTGGTTCGATTTCGTCCTGGGATATTCATCCCCATTCCAATGCTTCAAGTAATTCCCATTGTGGAATGCCCCATCAATCCTGCGTTTTCCCCAGCCCGGGTTGGCATCAATAAACTCCTTATATTGGGCATTGGTCACCTCAGTTTCGTCCATAAAGAATGCATCGACGTAGACGGTGTGCACCGGCTGTTCATCATCACCCGCCTCCGGGTCGTTGCTCCCCATCTGAAACTCGCCTGCGGGAATCAGCACCATGCCCTCTGGCGCAACGGGTTCTGGCGCAACGGGTTTTGGAGGCTTTGGAGGGGCAACAACCTCGACACTAATTCTGGAACTCGCAACCGCTGAGTTTACACCGTCGCTCACATGAACAAGGACGGTAGCACCCGTCGCCTCGGAAGGGACAGTCCATAGCCCGGCTGCATCTACCGTCCCCGCGCTCACGTCCCAGTTATAGGTCAACGCGTCGCCGTCTGCGTCATGGGCGATTACCTCCAATTTGACCGTTTCACCGGCTTTGACCTCCTCCGGCACAACGACCCGATCAATCACGGGTTGGCTATTGGTTGTTTCTGTGGTCTCCTCCCTGTCACACCCCGCCACAGAGAGAAGGCCTATCGTCAATAAAAGTAAGAAACGAAACGCTGTGTTAATCATCAGAAAAACTCCTTTTTGGAATTGTCAATCTGTGTCTGAATCAGGATTTTTGGGATTTAAGGATTTCGCGGATTACCAAAACGCCGAGAAATCCAATCACTCCGCACTTACCCACTTCGGTTACGAAAATTGTGTCTGATCTCCTAGAATTAAACGCAAAGCCGCTAAAGTTCAATAGCTGGATCAACGATATGGGGGTGTCCATATATAGTGAAGCCCAACGCCTCAATCTAACCGATGATTAGGCGTTGGGCTTCACGCTTGAGGTTGGGTTTGAATTGGAATCACACTCCTCAATCGTGTTGTGAAGGGTGCTGTGTTTCGTCAGTTGCGCTCAACCCAACCTACGGGCTAGGCGAGCTCCCAGCTACAAGTGCTTTTGGGGTTCCACCGTCATTGTCGAATCTAATACCGTATTGGTTAAAGTTATTAACTATTTGAGCAATCGCATCTTGCCGCTCACTCTCTGGTCGTGACTCCACTATATCTCTCATGCGTTCAATCATATTCCTCACGAAAGCATTGATGGCAGATTTGTCTGGGGCCTCAATGGTCGGGCCCAAATTATCCTCAAACGTTTCATTGAGGAGGTTTTGATAATCTTGTGCAGATGTGCTGGGTTCTTCAAGACTATCTTGATCGGAGGAAATCTCTGGCAGCAGTAACAAGACAGAAGTGGCAAAGGAAGTCAGATTTTCTAAGTCCTGTATTGCCTCACTAGATGACGCCAAGGTCTCTGCGGCACCACTTAAATCAACGAGCCCCCCAGCAGCATCGGCAATAGAGTCTAATCCCTCAACTAGACTACTCGCAATCTGAATCAAGCCTGCGCCAGGGATTAAATTCAAAAGTGCCCCAATTCCTGTCACAGCGAGCCGTCGCTTTGCCCTACGTTCAGCCTCTTCACGGAACTCATTATAGACACTAACGGCCTCGTTGAATTTTTTATGTAACTTCTCGTACTGTTCCGCTAGCTCCTTGTAATGCTTAACTAAACCTTCAGCACGGACGTGTTCGCTATGATAAGCAACAGCAGTTATCTGTAGCGATACCTCAAACAGATGGATGAGCCGCAGCGCATTTTCGTTATTCTCACGTACCACTTCTAAATTTTGTGTGAGGTTTGCGTTCTGTTGTTCTGCCTCAGCCAAGTCTTGTGTGAGACTTGTGTTCTGTTGTTCTGCCTCAGCCAAGTCTTGTGTGAGACTTGTGTTCTGCTGTTCTGCCTCAGCCAAGTCTTGTGTGAGACTTGTGTTCTGCTGTTCTGCCTCAGCCAAGCTGCTTGATAGCCTACTGTGCCTTGAATAGAGGATGGAAAGCCACACCACCAACCCAATGCAAATGAGTACTATGAAAACTAGGGAAGTCAAAAGATCCATTTTTTAGTCTCCTAACTCTGACTTAACAGGATTGTTTGCTGTAGGGATTATCCCACGCCACATGGCATACGATTGGATTTAAACGCCATCCTCCTACAAATTAAAAAGGTTCATGTCAAAAGAAAGTGCAAAACACGAAGTGCAACCGAATTTTTGACAAAAACTCGGTTGCTGTTGCACAATTTCTTAACATGCAGCCAACATTTTCAACTTTCCCCACTAACCTATCACGCTTAATTAAAAATATACGTTGTAAGACCAAGGGAATAAAAAGACCAACCACAAGGGTGCTATTGCCCAGCCACACTAGTCTCACGGCGATATTTGGGTATAATCAGCCAGTGAATGAAACGTAAATCCTATCTGTGCTGACAAAGGATTTACGTCAATTGATTCATTGTGAAAAAATCCAGGCACTCTCTGGCGGCCCCAGCAATGATTTCGCTAACTATCAGGGTTACTGGCATATCCGATTAATCCACATCTGATAAATTTTTTTTGAAAAAAATGCAATTTTACGATTGATGTTTTTAATTAACGAAAGTAAGAAAGTTTCCATAATTAACCTATCATCAGATATGGAGAAAAGCGATGGATGAAATGAGAGCAGTAGATTTAATCCGAGCAAGCGTGTCGGCAAACACATTGAAAGTGTACCGGCACGCTATCGAAAAGCTAGAAGCATGGCGTGGTGAGCGCGCAATGAACGACACGGTGTTAGCCGAATACATCACCTATCTACATGCAGAAGGGAAAGCACCTGCAACGATTTCGCAGGTGGTTGCCGCCGTGAAGTGGCACGCGAAGTATCACGGGGACCAAATCGTAGCCGGCGTGATGACCGAACGAACCTTGGCCGGGATTCGACGTGAAGGCAGGGGACGCGGGCGGGGACAGGTGGACGGTCTCGACTGGCAAGCCGTGGAGAAGATTTGTGCTGTCGCCGAATCAACAAAGACGTTATCCGGGTTGAGAGACTCGGCTATGATTCGTCTCATGAGCGATTGCCTGCTGCGAGTTGGGGAGGTTGTCGCTGTCAACGTTGAGGATATAAAAAAGAGTGCCTTGACGCTTCAGGGTTCTAAAACGGATCAGGAAGGCGCAGGAGAGACGTTGTACGTTGGTAAACCTACGCTTCAGGCGATAGAGCGATACCGGGAGCAGGGAGGTATTGAAGGCGGTGCCCTCTTTCGGCGGGTGCGCTTTCATCAACATATTGGGAAGGGCAGGTTGTCTGCAGTCGGTGCAAGGCTGGCGATAAAGGCGCGGGCAGCAGCAGCGGGCGTGGAAGGCCTTATCTCTGGGCATTCCCTTCGTGTCGGCTCTGCTATGTCGCTTGCCAAGGCGGGGGCGTCTGTTGTAGAGATGCAGGTTGCAGGGCGGTGGAAATCACCTCAGATGCCAGCGCATTACGCCTGTGCTGAATTGGCAGATCGGGGCGCGATTGCACGGCTCAAATACAGGAGATGAAACAGGGGCAACGCATCTGATTTTGGGGGATGTGGAAGGGTGGAAGGCGGGAGGAGAGGGGCAGACGAATTCCTCTCCCGGCATTTACCCATGTGCACTGTGAAGTAGCTGAATCGCTGTTGCTGCAATCCGATTCCCCGCATCTGGACGTAATTTACTAGACCGTGCGGTTCGTGGTTCATACCCGCCACCGACAAATGCCTGTGGTGTCGGCACATACCCGACACAACCGTTAGCAAGAGAGACAACAAACGTCGGATCAAAGGGAGAACACTCCTGAATATCCAAACCGTACTGACAGAAGTATTCCGCAGGCACAGCAATCAGTCCCGCTGCCCCGATCTGCATCATTTGTACCTCTGCCGTAACGCTCGGTTCGATTTCCTTGATTTCTTTGAGCAATTCAAGTTCCCTTGCCCACACTGCTTGATCCCCCCAAGACTGTGCTTGGTTGAGCGACGCATCACCGAGATCGCGTAAAGGGAGTTCAAGTGTGTCAGTTGTGCACACCAACATAACCTCATCGGTATAATCCATTCGTGCCAACACCTTGATGACCTCTGCACCAACCGTAGTACCGACATGCCAACCCCAGTGTTCACCAGACGGTTTCCCTTCCTGGTCTCGATTTATCGGACGATCTCTAAGATTATCGACTTGCGTGACATCGCCTGATGCCCCGTTTCCAAAGACGATGATCGCATGGTCAGTTCTCATTGCCTGCTGAACGGTTTTTCTCAGATAGTAGATGTAGTCGGCAGAAAAGCCACCCCCGCCGACGCCTAGTGTGGCATGGCAACAGTAGTTGACCCAGCATCCAAGAAATCTACACGATTCATTTATCGCACCGATAACCCCGACCATTGGGTCAATAGGTCCTGCGACTTGAACGATATCGGGGTTGCCCACCCCCGGATGCGTGCGCTCCGAACCATCTTTCATACGGAAGCGTCGGTTGAAAGCAACGCTTCCTTCATGTCCTGCACCAATAATCAGCGTTGCGGGTTCTCGCTTCTCGTATCCTTCGATTGCTGCTTGTGCTATCTGTGCAGCAACGAAGTCGCAGTAAGCCGCATCCGACTCACTCATAAAGACATCGGCGGTAGGTCCGCCGTTATGCGTGTGGCTTGCTGCAATCAACACATTGTCCGCGGGAATGCCGGTCGCATCTGCAATTTGTTGTCGTGCATTCAGTGTTGTTGAGCGTTTAATTGATAGTGCATCAAGCCCCGCTAGGACAAGCTGTGTGTGGCTGTCGTCCACTACCATTGCATTTACAAGGAGGTCATCATGTACATTTTGAGAAAAGTGCTTGCTAATACCTCCGGGCATTTCTGCACCGATTTCTGGTGTAACGATGCGTTGACCGAATCCTACTTGAATCATTGTGAACTTTCCTCTGATTTGAGCGTTGTTGAGTTAGATACTTACGATTTTGTGGATTGTAAAGAAAAGCCGGTATGGTGATTATTTGTGACTTACCAAAATATGCTGAAGAAACTGGATTCCTTCGGAGTTTCATCCAGAGAATCGTTAATAGAGATATACAAAGGTTACTGTACTCCACTTGAAGGCTTTATCTGCTTGTGGTATAATGCCAAAATTAGCAAATACTAAATCATTCTATCATGAATTCAAATAAAGCGTTGCTGAAAAGATCCGCTCTAGGGCGAGAAAAACGTGCGAAGGTTTGGAAGCTTCGGGTGCTTGATATGCAAAAAATGACATTAGACTGTCGATGGTTTATTGTTGTTTTGTTATCTTTTATCGGATGTACCTTTACTGCGCCTGACGAGGCACCAGAAGTGATAGATCAATCCGTGCCTTGGGGATCAACCGCGCTTTTAAGCGATCAGGTCAATGCTATCGCAGCAGATGTCAAACACATCTGGGTTGCAACCGACAAAGGGATCAACCGCTTCAACAAACACGAAAATTTGTGGATAAGCTACACCGTCGAAGATGGATTGGCGAATAACAAGGTCTCTAGCGTGGCGGTAGATGGGGATGCTGTCTGGTTTGGTACGGAATCCGGTGTTTCAAAATATCAGTCCAAAATTGATAAATGGACGACCTACACCCGCGACGACGGTCTGCCGAGCAATCGTATTATGGCTATCGGTGTAGATGGGAACTACATCTGGTTTGGCACGGATAAAGGCTTAAGCCGATATAATAAAGCGATTGACGTTTGGGCGCTTCGCACCACCGACGATGGTGGTTTGACAAGTAATAAGATTTCCGCTATCGCTGTCGAGGACGAGTATGTCTGGTTTGCAACTGACAAAGGTGTATCCAGATACGATAAGAAGATCGACTCATGGACGCAGTTGACCAAAAGCGAGGGGTTGGCGGACGAGAACGTCACAACTATCGCTATTGATGAAGATTTCATCTGGTTCGGCACGGAAAATGCCGGCGTGAGTTTATACAGCAACACAGAGCAAACGTTTGTAAAAACCTACACGCGCACCGATCTACTCGAAACGGATAAGATCAATTACATCTTAGTTGACGGACTGTATGTCTGGATCGGCACGGCGAATGAGGGTGTTCAAAGATACATTAAGCCGGTTGATACATGGGTTCACTACAAAATAGAAGATGGGCTTCCATCGTCAAACATCACAGCGATGGCAGTCGATGGTAAGTATGTCTGGTTCGGCACTTACGAGGACGGACTGGCGCGATTTGATAAGATTCGCGGGCTTTGGAGTATCGTCAAAAAGGTGGAAGGCTTGGTGAGCGATAATATCAAATCGATTGCGGAGCAGGAGGGTGCCCTTTGGATCGGCACGGCGATGGGACTCAGTCGATTTGACTTGCAATCTGGGGGGTGGGAAACCTACACCAAAGCACAGGGATTGACGACCAATTATATCACCCGCGTTGTCGCTGCTGATGATGCAATCTGGGTTGGAACGTCAAAGGGGGTGGGACGATACCAGAACAATCGGTGGAAATTCTGGCGACATCAACATGGACTTCCAAGCGACTTTGTCCTCGATGTGGCGGTGGTAGATCAAACGATCTGGGTCGGCACACGCAACGGGCTTTGCCGATACAATCAAGAGAACGATAAATGGCATACTTTTGAAGAGCTAAAAGGAATGTGGATAAATGCCATTGCTGTTGACGACGATTCCCTATGGCTCGGAACCGATCAGGGACTAGCTCAACTTACCAACTCAAAAAACAGCCATTTAACCGATCAACGTTTCATGTTTCATGCATCACGTCCCACTGTTCACGTCAATGCCATCGCAAGTGAGAAGGATATACTCTGGGTTGGGACACAGGGTGGACTTTCCATGTTCGATAAACAGGAGAAAAGATGGCACGATTTCACAACCGAAGATGGCTTGCCGAATGACAACGTGAGAGCACTTGCAATCACTAAAGACGCGCTTTGGATCGGTACACCGAGTGGGTTAGGCGTACTCCCCCGTAACGAGTGGTACCCTGCAGCGACAGGATTGGGTGGATGGCAGCAATTTGATTTAACCCGGCCAGGAATAGAGATGGGACACGAAAATGTACGGGATATTTGCGTGGTGGATGATCAGATTTGGCTGGGGACAATCGGCGGATTGGGCGTATACTCCCATAAAGATGATTCTTGGCGAGCGATTCGCGCAAGGGAACGGACGGTTGTCCTGCGCCATAGCGATATACAGCACACAGAGTTGGATGGTGATTGGGTATGGCTTTTGGCATGGGAGAACACCTCCAACGGAGAAATCGTTCGGTATGACAAACGCACAGGAACTTGGACGCACTACATGAAGGAGGATGTAACTGAAATCCGCCGAGCGGGTTTGCTCAGGTCAGATTGGGATCCAAAGCGACGCGATAAAGAGAAATTATATCCACTCAATCCAAATAGTGAGATGTCAAGAGGCAAGTTCCGCTACAATGAAAAAAAGAATAGAGGGCAGAACTTGCCTCTCATCGCCCAAATCTATTGGATGGAGGTAACTGATGACAGTGTATGGTTTGCTACAGACGGGGGTGTGCTCGCTTACTACAAAAACTCGGATACATGGCGACATTACACCACCAAAGATGGACTGGCAGCGAATGAAACAACAACATTGATGGTTGATGGAAATGATGTATGGGTCGTTTTGAGGGATAATCGAATCTGTCACTATCGACAGGATACGGATAGATGGGAGACCCATCAGGTAGTTTTTAAGGAGATCTCTCCTGATGTTGAATCATACCGTACACGGCTTGCGGTGGATAAGCATTATGTATGGGTTCCAGCGCAGATGGAGGGCGTAGCGCGCTACGACAAACAGAATGAAACATGGAAACGCTACACTTCAGCAAACGGTTTATTAGATGAAAAAATCGGCTTTATTGTCGTGGACAACGATGATGTCTGGGCTTACGGCGGAGGTGAAGGCTTGAGCAAGTATGACGAGAACATGGATAGCTGGATCACTATTAATTCCAAGAAAGGGTTGGTTGCCGACCGGATCCGGGAAGTTATCTCCGGAGTAGACTATATGTGGGTGTTGTATAACCAAAGTTGGTGGGAAGGGGACGACAGCGTCCCCGCAAGCGGGTTCCACAGAGCCAATCAGACTTGGCAGGTCTTCCGGGGTCATCCAGAGAGTGTGGGAAACAATTTCACAGACGTTCAGGAAACGGCTGAATTCGTGTGGTTCGGAAGCCAAGAGCACGGTATCAGTCGATACGATAAGGCATCCTCATCTTGGACGGTTTTTACGGAAGAGGATGGACTGCTAAATAATCGCGTAAACTATCCAACTTTGAAGGCTGATAGCGACTTCCTCTGGTTGGGTGGTCACAACGGTATCAGTCGTTATGACATGTCTAAAGATAGCTGGGCAGTGTACACGGGAAGGCGCGCTGTACCCGCTGACGTGGTGCATGCGATTGCTGTTGATGCTCGCTATGTTTATTGTGGAACGGATTGGGGTGCCAGACGGTACGATAAACAACATGACTTTTGGCTGGAGGAGCGCATTGTAGAGGATCCCGTAAATGATCTTGTCACCGACGATAAATACTTGTGGATAGCGACCGCTCAAGGCGTGATCCGGTTCGACAAATCAGCGCATTGGACAGATCTGCACGAAGCGGAGAACGGTCTGGCCGACACATTTGTCAAGGTTGCCGATGTAGGAGGGCGCACCTTATGGATCGGTACAGATAAAGGGGTGAGCAAATACAATACACTTTCGGACGACCCAAATGCTTGGGAGACCTTTACACGTGCAGACGATGTGGACACAATGTTATTATCCCAAGAATATGCTAACAGCCTTGTAGATAACCGCGTCACCAGTATAGCAGTGGGGGATCGCTACGTCTGGGTGGGCACAGAGAGGGGTATCAGTCGTTATGACATGAAGAAGGAAATCTGGGTGACTTATGCACAGCAGGAAGGATTGCATCACGACGAAGTGAGTAGCATCTGTATTGATGGGGACTGGGTGTGGTTTGGCACAGAGGGTGGTGTCAGCAGATTAAACACTAGGACCGAAGAGTGGGATGTCTTCACATCGTCTGACGGTTTAGCCAGCGATCCGATTACCAGTATCGTTGCAACAGATGATTTTGTCTGGTTCGGCAGTTTCGATGCTGGGGTGTCCCGCTACAATAAGGCGACAACGGAGTGGAAACACTTTACACAAAGGGATGGACTCAGCCATAATCGCGTGTTCGCGCTCGCCACAGATGGTGATTTCCTGTGGGTGGGGACTGAACGCGGACTAAGTCGGTATGATACAGTGACAGATACGTGGACAATCTTTACCACACATTTCGATGAAGAAGAAGACCGAAGGTGATTTGAAAAAAATGCGTCAGATTCGTATACTCTTGGGATTCATAATACTCCTGTCTTTGGCGAGTTGTTCCACGCATGATCCACAGCAGATGTCCCCCGATTTTTTCCCCGATGAGGAGGGGGGCGTAACCAGCCAACTCCTCAGTGACCGCGTCCTATCGCTAGCTGTCGATTCACGGTATTTGTGGGTTGGGACCGATCAGGGGTTGAGTTGGTATGATAAAACGCAAGGGCGGTGGGTCAATTTTACTGTGAAAGACGGTTTGGCTCACAACCACGTTTTATCCATCGCTTTGGACGATCTGCAGGTCTGGATCGGCACACGCGACGGTGTGAGTCGTTATGAGATCCCTACAAATACGTGGACACGCTACGTGCCGCGTGATGGCTTGGCTGGACGAGAGGTCTCCTGCATCGCTGTTGATTCGAGATTTATCTGGTTCGGTACGCCAAACGGACTCTCTCGCTATGACAAAGAGACGAACAGTTGGGCACGGAAGCGCGAGGAGGATGGGCTCGCTGGCGACTTTGTTACACAGATCACGATCGACGATGACTACATCTGGGTTGGTACGCAGCAAGGGGTTTCTAGATACGACAAACTCACCGATTCATGGAACAACTATGACAAGGACAGCGGACTTATTGATAACAGCGTGACTGCAATTGCTGTTGATGAGGATTCCGTTTGGTTCGGCACGGAGAATAAGGGACTTAGTCGCTACGACCAACGGAACTCAGAATTCGTCAGGGCGTATACGAAAAGGGATCGGCTGTCGAGCGATCAGATAAACGCACTGGCAGTGGACGGAACGTCGCTATGGTTAGGGACTGCCGATAGCGGTGCACAGCGCTACATTTTATCTGTTAATACGTGGCGGGAGTACACGACAGAAGCGGGGTTACCTTCCAATCATATTACGGCAATTGCTGCAGATGGCAATGTGGTTTGGTTCGGTACGTATGAGCATGGACTGGTACGATATGACTTGCGCCATGAAACGTGGAGGATCTACGGCGAAATTAAGACGTTGAGCGACAATGACGTAAAGGACATTTTAGCAACGGACGAATCGGTTTGGGTAGCAACGCGATCCGGCTTGAACCAAGCAACCTATCTCGAAGGTCCTGAGTTTTCAACAGAACTTAATTGGCGGACGCTGAGTAAGGCAGACGGTTTGGCGGATAACTACATCACTGCCCTTGTGGAAGTCGAGGGAGATTTCTGGATCGGTACACCGCGCGGTTTGGGAGTAAGACAGAGAGGCGAAGACAAGTGGACATTTTTTACGACGAAAGATGGATTAGTACATAACTTTGTGACCTGTATTGCGTCGGAATTTGAGAACAGAGGCACCGAAAGAACGTTTTCACGCCTATGGATTGGAACAAAGGCGGGGCTTTCGACCTACGAACCTCGAAACCGAAGATGGAATACGCATCCGTCCGAGTTGCAAATCTCCAGTTGGATCAACGATATCAAATTAGATAACGATTTGATCTGGATCGCTACCGCAGATGGGCTTGTCTACCATAATCTGTCCACCGGGGTGTCAGGCAAATTGACCAAAAAAGATGGTTTGCCTTCGGAGATGATTAACACCGTTGCGATAGGAGGTGATTCTATCTGGATAGGCACACCCTCCGGCTTAGCGCGGCTAGATAAGTCGATCATCACGCCTCATGTTTCACGTTTCACGTTTCACGGCAACGTCAGAGCGATTGTTGTTGATGGCGATGCCCTCTGGATCGGCACACCGTCGGGATTGGCAAAGTACGATACCGCAGAAGATCTATGGATGCATTACACCCGTGAGAACACCAACGGGTTGCTCGCCTCCGATAACGTTAAAACCATTTCAAAAAATAGTGGGAAGATTTGGATAGGCACGACTGCTGGGGTCAGTTGCTTGGACGAAAGGACGGGCAAATGGTCGAAACACGTTGCGGCGGCGACGACAGAAGTGCTTCGCTCGAATTGGGTCAGCAAGCTGGCGGAAGATGGAGAGGGACTCTGGTTCGGTAACTGGAAGGATTCTACAGAAGGTGCCATTGTAAGGTATAACAGACTGACAGAGACATTCCGCTTCTTCAGCAAAGAAGACCTTCCATTAAAATCAACCGAGGTGCCAATCACGCGTATACACGGTCTGGCTGTAGCTGAAAATGAGGTGTGGGTCGGCACCAACGGGGGATTGTTACGATACAATAAGGTGACGGATACATGGCGCCATTATACGGTGGAGGATGGTCTGCCAAACAATGAAGTTTGGACTGTTGTCCTCGATGTTCCACACCTCTGGACAGCGCATATTGGCGGCGTGGCGAGCCGTTATTCGCTTGAGGCAGATGAATGGAAAAGTTATGAAATCGTACCAAGTGTGCAGTGGAGCAGCATTGGCACCATTGCCGTTGACCCGCGGTATGTCTGGGTGACGACCACTTGGGGAGGAATTCAACGATACGATAAATCAACAGAGATTTGGACAGCTATCACGGAAACGCACGGTTTGGGAAACAATGAAACAAATGACCTGCTCATTGACGGCGATTATGTCTGGGTTACGGGGTGGGGAGATGCTAGCCGTTATAATCGCCGAACCGAGGAATGGGAGGTGTTTTCAGGTCGGCGGGTGCTTGCAGGCGTCAACTCCGGGATCGACAGGGGATTGGAAGGGGTCTGGCTTGCGTATCCTTGGCGAAGGTGGGGTGATGCAATTGCGTCAAAGTATAACAATAAAACCGACTCATGGACGACCTTGAAAGTGCCAGAAATGGAAAAAGATTTTTTCGGATACCCAATGCAGGTTGTAGAGACCGCCGACACTGTTTGGTTGACGATAAAGGAACAGGGATTGGTTCGGTATAACAAAGCCTCGAAGGATTGGGCATTCTTCAATGAGGAAAGTGGGCTCGCAAGCAATGATCTCATCGAGCATTCCTTAGTGGTAGATGACAACTATGCTTGGGTGGGGACAGCCGGAGGATTGAGCCGATTTGATCTCAAAACAGAAGTATGGACCAATTTTACTCAGTCGCCCCTGACACGGACGCTTCGCGAGTCGAAAGTGTACGCAATTGCCGCCGAAGCACGTTATGTGTGGTTGGGAACAACCAACGGTTTACATCGCTACGATAAACAAACAGACCGTTGGTTTGTCCCTCGTCTAAAGGGATTCGAGGATGTGGAGGATGACACACCAAGTGTCACTTGCCTGACGATTGACGAAAAATATGCTTGGCTCGGTACGAACAACGGTGTCCTGCGCTACGATAAAACTGGAGATCGTTGGGAAAAATACACAGATGAAAACGGCTTGCCTGCCGATACCGTCCGAGATCTGGATGTAAAGGGCTATGACTTATGGATTTCGACAGACCGCGGCGTTGCAACCTTTAACCGCCTGTCTGATGATCCGAATGCGTGGGAGTCACACACGCAGGCACTGGAAGTCAAAGGCATGGGTGATGACAAGAAATACGCGCAGACACTTTTGAGCGATGATGTTCGTTGCGTTGCGGTCAGTGAGAAGTCGGTCTGGTTTGGCACGGACAAAGGGATCTGCCGATATGATAAAGAGAAAAAGACATGGGAATCCCTTAGTGGGAAAAGCCCTCAACCTCTGGTCACTCTGACGGACATCAGCGTTATCACCGTTGACGAAGATGACATCTGGTTCGGCACGGGTAAAGGTGTGATGAAGTACAACATTGAATCCGAGACTTTCGTCACTTACACCCAATCGGACGGTTTAGCAAGCGATGTTGTTACTTGCATCGCTTTGAACGGGGAAGAGATTTGGTTTGGTTCGGCAGACGCAGGAGCCACACGGCTGGATAAAATCACGGGCGACTGGCGTGTTTTTAGCACAGACGATGGCTTGCTCCATAATCGAGTTGAGGCAATAGCGTTTGACGGTAATCAGCTCTGGTTCGGCACAGAGCAGGGCTTGTGTCGGTATAACCAGAAAACGGAAACGTGGACAAGTTATGCAGAAGATTACTAGGAACAAGAAAACGGGCAGACGAGAGAACGTGAAAACGAGACAATCTCCCCCTTTTTTGAGTAGGTGTGGAAGCGTGAAAGTGAGAAGGCAAGGAAAACACCCGTTCCCTCAAAAACTCGCTCCCTCACATACTCGTTTTCCCGTTTTCCTGTTATCCCGTTTTCCCATTTTTCTCCTGCTACTTCACCTTGGATGTGGCATCACTCAAGTTGATCCGCGGGAAGAAAAATCGACTGTTCTGGAGGAAGCGGCGATCTCCCAAGCAGCAGCGGAACAAGCATTAGTGAGTGATAATGTCCGTTGTGTTTCAACTTCAGCTAATCACGTCTGGGTAGGGACAGATCGAGGTGTCAGCGTCTATCATAAAGCGGATAATCGCTGGACGAAGCTAGACCGGGAGGACGGACTGCTCTCTGATGATGTTACTGCGATCGCTGCCGATGGGGAATCGGTCTGGATAGGTACGACTCTTGGTGTTAGTCTCTATGGATTGGAAAGTAAGCGTTGGAAAAAGTTCCAGCGACGCGATGGTTTGGCAAGCAACCAAGTTACCGCCATCGCTGTGGACGAGAAATACATCTGGGTTGGGACCGATGCGGGTATTTCGCGTTATGATAAGACGACGGGGGCGTGGGCATTACAACGAGAGAAAGATAAAGATCGATTTAATGCGATCACCGCAATTGCTGTGGAATCTGAGTATGTTTGGTTCGGTACGGAAGACGGACTCCGACGCTACGATAAACCCAAGGATGCATGGAACGCTTACACAAAAGAGGAAGGATTGGTGGAAAATCATATCCGCCACATCGCGCTGAGTCCTGATGCTGTTTGGGTGGGTACAGAGAAATCGGGTGTAAGCAAATACAGTACAATCAACCAAACCTTCACCGAAAGTCATACCCGAACAGATCGCATAGAGAGCGATTTCATCAGGACGATTGCAGTTGATGGAGACAATGTCTGGTTTGGTTCGGCAGACCGTGGACTTCGGCGCTACATCACAACGGTGGACACTTGGTTCAAGTACACGACAGCACAGGGCTTGGTCAGTGATCACATTACCGTGTTGACAGTTGATGGGAGGGACATTTGGCTTGGTACTTACGAGCACGGTTTGGGGCGATATGATAAATCGACGGATGGGTGGACATGGTATTCTAGGCGGGATACGCTGGTATCAAATCAGGTTAAATCACTGGTTTCAACTGAAGAAGCACTCTGGGCTGGTACAAATAAAGGTTTAAGCCGCTACTCGCTGCGCGAAAAAACGTGGCGGACCTACACCAAAGCAGATGGTCTGGCGACAAACTATATTACCGCTTTGGCAAGTGATGTTGATGACGAAACGCTATGGGTTGGGACGCCCTTGGGGTTGGGAAGGTTGGAGGGCGAACGATGGCGTTTCTATACTAAGCGAAATGGATTGGTAAACAATTTCGTTACCTGCATCAGCCTTTCCAATCAGATTTGGGTTGGGACGAAAGGGGGGGTAAGTGTCTTAATGGGAGAATCTCCACCTTCCTCACCACAATCAGGGGAGGACGAGCAAACGAGAAGCATCCGCGAGTCTACGCGCATCACCGCGAATCAAATTAGTGTAGATTCGCGAGGATTGGCGGATGGTTTTCACGTTTCACGCCAACCCTATCTCACTGGCAAGTGGGTAACAGCGGTGCTGGCAATTGATGAGGAAGTTTGGGCGGGAACGACTGAAGGATTATATCGGAAAAATGCTGCGACGGATAAATTTGAACCCTTTCCGGTCGTAACAGATTATGTCAATACACTTGTGTTTAATCCAGATGGGCGATTGCTAGTCGGTACGCGGAATGGATTATGGATTATTCGACCCCCCTTTTATCCCCCCGCTAGCGGGGGGATAAGGGGGGTAACCCACATCACCGATGGTTTGCCGAACCTAAATGTCAGGGCTATTGCGTTAGACGGAGAAACCATCTGGGTTGGGACACCGGGTGGGGTTGCACGCTCCGATGGAATTGGAGTTCAACAGGTTTTTACGATGCAGCCAGATGGCTTACTGCACGATAATGTCCAAAGCATTGCCGTTGTGGATAAGCAGGTTTTCTTCGGTGCTGTTGCTGGTCTCGCTGTCTATGAGGTAGAGAAGGATCGATGGGAGAAGCATACGCCATATCACGACACAGAGATTTTGAGAGAGGATCAGGTCCGTTGGATTGAGTTAGATGGACACCATCTGTGGGCACTCAACTGGTCGGCTTCCCCGAATGGTGCAATTTTGAAATTTGATCGACGTACCAATACGTGGATCGAGTACACGAAGGACGCACTGCCACTCTCCCCCGAAGTCCCGTTTATCACCGCAATTCGTCGGTTGGCGGTGGGAGAAAAAGATGTCTGGTGCGCTACGGGTGATGGCGGGGTGCTGCGGTACAACAAAGCATCGGATACATGGACGCATTTCACAAGATCATCTGGACTACCGGGGCACCACGCCACGCTGATTGAGGTTGACGAACCAAATGGCGTTTGGGTTGCCTTCCTCGGTGGTGTAGCGGCGCACTATGATACGTGGACCGAGAAATGGGAGACAGTGAAAGTGACGGAAGCAGGTGTCGGAACATACATCGAAGACATTGCCTGTACGAAAGATTATGTTTGGTTCTCCACAAGAAGTGTTGGGGTCAAAAGGTATGAGCGAGCGACGAAAACTTGGCGATCATACACAGAAGCGCAAGGTATGGCTTCGCGCTCCGGTGATTGGATTGCCACAGATGGAGAGGGAGTGTGGACCAGCGGTGAAGGTCATTATTCGTGGGTCAGAGACCGGAGAGCGCATGGTGTAAGTTACTATCGGCCCGACGATGATACTTGGACGATTTATGACAGACGTGAAGGTCTGCGGGCTGATCGGACGGATTACGGACAGGTCGGTGAAGATTACGTCTGGTGTTTTGGTCAAAGCGGCATTAACAGATACGATAAAGTTGGCAAGTCGTGGACCTCCTTCACGCATAGTGATGGACTCCCCGGTTCGGGAGTTGAGGCTGTAGCAGAGGATGGCGATGGCTTTTGGGTAGGCACAGGCAATAAGGGTGTGCTAAAATACTCGCAAGCGTCCGGGGCATGGACAACTTTCACGATCGAAGACGGACTTGTTCACGATAGCGTCTGGAGATATCAACTGAAAGTCGATTCAAAATATGTATGGGTAGGCACATCAGGGGGCTTGAGTCGTTACGATAAAGAGAAAGAAACATGGACATCCTTCACCAAACCGACCACCTTGGCAGACCGACGGGCGGTGGCTGTTGCTACCGATTCCCGGTATGTATGGGTCGGTACGCACCGCGGCTTGAGTCGATACGACAAGCGCTATGACAGATGGAAGCATTTTCAGAAATCGGAAGAAGAGAGAGATGAAGAAGACAATGAGGATGAAGAGGACGAAGAGGATGGGGAAAAAGAGGAAAAAAATGAACTTGTCGATAACAATGTGATTGACCTATCTGTCGGTAGAAGGTATGTTTGGATTGCGACTGAGGGCGGTGTTGGTCGGTACGATAAAATCGCGGATCGGTTTGAATCGTACACCAAAGAGAATCAACTACCAAGCGTTGATATCCGAGCAGTTACCGAGAATCGAAGCGATGTCTGGATCGGTACAAAAAACGGTATCAGTAAGCACAGTATTCTTTCGGACGATCGAAATGCTTGGGAAACATATAACGCCGCTATTGAGATCTTGCCAACGGTGGAAGGAAAATACGCCAAGAGCCTGAAAAATGACGATGTTCGGTGCCTAGCAGTCGATGAAAATCGCGTTTGGGCTGGAACGAAAACCGGTGTCTCGCTCTATGCACTCAGACAGGGGACGTGGACCACCTTTACTCAAAATGATGGACTAGCGAGCGATGAGGTCAGTTGCATCATCGTTGACAATGAGCAGGTCTGGTTCGGGAGTGGGCGCGGCGTAACGGTTTACAACACATTGAATGAAACATGGAAGGTGCTTACGGAGGCGGATGGCTTAGGCTCAAATCTGATTACATCAATAGCAATCCGCGGAGATCAGGTCTGGTTCGGTACATTCGACAAGGGGGTTACCATGTTGGACAAAACCACCGGACAGTTTACCACCTTCACCAAAGCCGATGGACTTCCCCATAATGGCATCCTATCGATTACGATTGATGGCGACTACCTCTGGTTCGGTACGCATGGCGGATTAACCCGATATGATTCTGTAACAGGCACATGGACTGTTTATACCGAGCGGTTTGATCATGATGGTATATAAGGGGTGAAATCAAAATGCAACCCCTAAAAGGGATTTCAACAAATGAATAAATGGCAGGTAAAGGCGAAGTTTTCGATCTTCGGCTTTGTGGTTTTCTTCCTCTTCAACTTTCTGACCTTTCCGGCGGAGTCGGAGGATGTCTACAGTCTATTTGGTAAGCTCTTTCTGTCAGGGCGTGTGGAATATGATTTCACCAATAAACGAGACTTTCTGGCAGATACGGAAGAGGATTCAGTCCGGCAGGACGAGTTCGATTTTGACCGCGTGTTTCGGCGCGGCTTCCACAGCGTCATGATTATTGAGGAAACTGCCGGCAATGTCAAAAACATCTTGAGTTTGGGAGAGGTTCCCACCACCTTTACGAAGTTTACCTTCGATCAAATTGACCTCACAGGTGTACGCTGGGATGTGCGCTCCGAACGCACCGATTGGATGATTTTGATGGTTCCCGGTCTGCTCAATCCGGTAATCGGTCAAGAAAATGTCCAGGGGTCTGGAATCGGCATACGTGAAGTGACGAAATTCGGAAAATCCAAGTTGGGAGCTTCTTGGTACTTCCGCGACACACCGGTATGGGCTATAGACATGGAAACCAACTTTGCAAACTACGGTCTGAAAGCAGAGTTTGCGACGACGCCAAAAAGCGCGTTGAGAAAGGATCTCGGTTCGCGTTTTGAGGCAACCACGACAGTGTTTAAGGCGTTCCGAACTGTTGGGGACACAATCTTTCAGGGAGAAGCCTTCCGCGCCGGTCCTCGTTTCGATGCCTCCCGATCTGTTGGGGATAACGATGATCAGGACCGGTACACTGATAACACGTGGCTAGACCCACCTTCTCTAATTATTCCCGGTGACCTCGATAAGAACAACAACGGTACTTTCGATTATGAGGATGATATTCTGCTCTTTGATGTCGATGAGGATTTCCTTGACGAAAGAGATCAGAATAACAACGGCCTCCGGGACGAGGAAGAGAACGATAAAGATCCCAACTATGAATTTGATGTTGGCTTGCGAGGTCTGCGGCTGCTGATGAAACGGAAAACAAACCGTGATGGAAGTTCCACAGACCTTGATGTTGGTTTGCAGTTTGAAAAAGACCTCAGAGATACAGCGTTTCGCTATTCTTCGACAGCAACAAAAGCGTTCACCAATGTAGTTTACAACAAAGATCTCTCTCAGGATGCTGCCCTGATTGTCGAGAACGAATTGAAGTGGGTCAAAGACCGCATCCCCGATGAAACTTGGTACTTTGCCGGCTTTTTAAGTCGAGAGGAAGGACAACTTTACCGGGTTCAGCCTGATGTGCAGAGAATGGAAACGAGAGGGGATGTGACATTTTTTCCTATAGATGGTGGCGTTGAGGTCGAGAAGCGACGCAAGGATCCATTGTTGATGCAGGACGATTTAATCAACACCGCCAAAGTCACTTGGGAATATTCGGGGATTAAGCAGATGGTCACAACGGGACGCTTCAAATTACGGTATAATCACGATTTCGACCGGGATAACAAACATTACGAAGTCGGCATCCTGAAAACAAACTACCGCATACGTCCATCTAAATCGCTCGAAATTACACCGATGTTCAAGTACACGATCCGTAGCGGCTTTCAGATGGCGGAAGACCGTCTGGAACATCTCTCATTGGTTGGGGAGATTAATGGCGAAGAGGCTTTACGCAATATCCGACTGCGCGTAATTGAAGCGGCGGATGTGCGTGACGCGGCGGCGGCGTTTATTCTCAAAGTGGTCTATCAGTTCACCAAGACGATCAAGATCACCGGAGGTGGGCAGGTTCTATTCTTCAACGATATGCTTGATGATGGAAACGATTTTATTCGCCAAGCCCTTCTAGCGGAGATGGAAAAGAGTTTTGTCGCCTACGAAAAAGAGTTGTTTCTGCACATCGGCGCACAATACATCGATCAACGCGCCAACGCGGACGTGAACGATGATAACTTCATGGAAACCTTCGTGCGTGTTTTTGGAAAGTTCTAATTTGCGATCGCAGATAACGCAGAAAAGAATCCACCAATTCCTCTGCGCTTGTTACTACTTTGTAATCTACACTAAGCGCGTCCTTGAAATGCCGCTTACCACAGAGAATCTTTCTTTTTTCGTCTGGCCGAAGATCGTCTAAATTTGTTGTGCCTTTGGTTTCACGAACCAGATACAACATTTGCTCTCCTGTTGGCTCTCCGTGTGCGTCGCGGGGTTCTACGACAATTGCCCAATCGGGATTATACTCCCCAATCGGTGTTTGGGGGTAATTACACATTGTCTTTATATTCTTTTGCAAGACGCGTTGCATGTATCCAGTGCGCCGCTTTTTCCGCCAACATTTCAAATTCTGTTTTCTCCGGCGGAGTCGGTGCTGGCTTTTTCTTCGGTGGAGGGAGAGAAGATATATCTTCGACAGGTAGCACCTCCTCCCTCACCGTACGCTGCGGGAGTACACCGAAAAATGAGAGGATAAAGAGAAAGACCAAAAGCCCCAGCACACTCAAACACCCAACTTTCAACGCCTTTTTCATATCTACCCTCGCTTATTTCTCATTGTCGGACATCCTCCTGCCCACCCTTAAAAACTGTCAAGTTTTTGCCGAGCCAATCTCCTTTGCTGCAAGGTTTCACGCATTTCCTTTCCAATCTCCGCTCGCTCACTATCACTTGGATATGGAATAGGCATATTTCGCATGCGATTTATGGTGATACGTGATAGGCTAGATTGGACTAACGCACTATCGCAGATAAACGATTGGCTTTTTTTTAAGGCATAAAGCATAAAATATGGATCAAGTATTGAATCATCTAAAATGCGAATTTTGTAGAAAGCCCTCTGGAGAACGATATTTATATCATCTTCAAATAACATTAGCGGCTCACCAATGCGGTACTTTCCGTCTCTTACCACAAAAATATCTAAAGGTCGGAGGTCCTGCGTGCTCCGCACTCGCTCGTATACCTTCAGACCAACTTTCTGAACAGAAGGACGTAGTTCCATTATTCCCAAATCAGATGTACGCACAAAGTCTATTTCGCCTTCATCGTCATATTCACGTTCGTTGACTACACCACCTACAGTTTTAATGGAGATGATATCCTCTGCTTCCAGATCTCCTAAGCGCTTGGTTGCTGGACCTAGTTCGTGTTCTAGCTGATAAGATCTAGGGACAAGGAGGCTATCACTGATCAAATCATTTCCCTGCACTATCACACTAACCTGACCTATCCACCCTTGGGGATCCATTTGGTTTTCCAAAGGTCGTTTCTGCCAATCTGCTAATGCTTTAGAGAAATCTTCTCTCAATTCCCCTTTTGCGTCTCTCTTCTCCAATCCTCTTCGATCATGTCCGCACTCGGAGATAATACTCATCATAATTGATTGATTGAAACTCTTAGACTTTTCGACAAACAGCATGCAAGTCTTAGTGTCTGTGTGTGGCAGAAAAAGGGGGGCTGGACAGTCCCAAACTGCTAGTATAGTTGTGTTCTCAAGTAACCACTGGCGTACATATCCTTGTGTAGAATTTCCTAAAACCCCTTCTGGTAGGACTATACACAGTCTGCCTCCCTCTTTAAGAAGATTGACACATAATTCAAGAAAAAGAATTTGTGGTTCAGTCAATTCAGTTTGCTCAGACTTAAGCCATCTTGATGAGTTTTTAGCCTTTGCCCACTTATGCCCTAAGTCATAATTCGCAAGAATACGGGGGGACTCTATCTTGATGTTCAGAACCAAAGGGCGGGTTCGTGAAGACAAAATCAAATTCTTTTATGTTTTTGTTCTCGTCTCCCAACATGACTCTCGCCGTTTCATTCCAATCACCGAAGCGCGTCAAGGAATCCGTGTCAGCAATGTTAGTCGAGCCATCGCCTATTAGTGCCATGTATGCACGAGCAACTTTTACTAAATTAGGTTCTTTATCAATCCCATAGATAAAGGATGGAGCTTGCCTTCTGGTTGCCTCTTTATTCAAACCAGATGTGCCTATCGCATCCCATATATGCTCCAGCGCATAGATGAGAAATCCTCCAGATCCACATGCAGGATCAATAATTGTATTTGTGTATTGCGGGTCAAGCATTTTTATCGCATTTTTTATCGCGATTCGTGGTGTGAAAAATTCCCCTTTTTCACCGACAAAATACCTCTCTGCAAAAACCTCAAATGCTGCCCCAATAACATCATGATTTGTGTTCAATAGGCTTAATTGTTCAAGTTCCCCTACCACAAACCTTACAGAATCGGGATCTAATTCAATCTTTTCGTTTCTGCTGAATATTCCTGTTGTTTCTTCTAATTCTATAAGAACCGGCTCCCACAAGTTCTTTTGGATATTCCTCTTGATTTGAAAATTAGTTTTATCGGGTAAAACTTGGAAGTAAGGCTCAGCCCTATTAAGTCTTTCATCATAAATCTTGCAAAACAAAATTTTTGTTATTTCATTGCATAGGCGTGTCCTGTTATTTATGTTAGCATTCGAGTAAAGTTGATAGAGGATGCTCTTGAAACGCACCTTCAAGTTGACGGCAGGTATCAAGTCAGACTTTTTTAATCTGATTGATTGATTGATTGAAACTCCATAAGGAGGGATTGCATGGATACGTTCTATCTCCCCATTTTGCTTTCTTCGATAGAACTGTCGAGTGTCAGCGGTCGCTGCTACGCCCCATTCGCACGACGAGCAGACCGCCATATATGAATGCAACTGTTTTTCTGCTTCAGGTATAGACTTGGACTTAGTTTCGACTAATCCGAGTATGTCCTTCTGTTGGTCTAGATTGGGCCGTATCTGCTTGCGAAAAATGGTTATATCAGGTCTAACCTTTCGCGATCCCACATTAATACGATATTCAATGTCCAATCTATTCTTTTCGTACCCTAATTCTTCCACAAGCCATCTTTCTGTATCTTGCCGGACGGGTTCTTCTGGCTTGCTTAGATCGATCGTTTTGCCTGTTGCAAAATCGCTGTCAACATTATTGAATAAATCATTCATGTCAAATCTTTCTCAAAGCTCATATATTCAGTTCTCAGTAGTGGAATGTCCCTTCTCCCCTTCTCTACCCCGACGATGGGGCGCGACAGGCAACGCCGAGGAGGGCGAAGTCGTCTCCTGCCGCGGAAGGGTTACTAAAAATATACCAAATCCGAAACCACCCGTCAACAAAAAAAACGCCCCGATAAACACCACTACCGGAGCACCTTATCATAAATGTTTACATTTTTGGGGTTTTTTGCCATTCCTATCATACTGAAAAATAGAGGTCGAGCGGGTATAATATACGCAAGGAGGGGAGTTAGATGCCAGACGAGCGTGAGCGTGATATTAGACCCAGCTTAGATGAATTGTACTGCCATCGGAAATCTCCTTTCAATTGGATTGATATTGTAGCACAATCTTGGTTTAGGCAGTGTCCCTAATTTCCGATGGCAGTACATTCTTAACATGAGTGGCGGGATTTTACGCTAATGTGTCAGCGCATAGACCACAGCGTTGATTCCCATGCGATACGCCATATCCGAGTACTCGCGTGGATAGAAGCGTTCCGCTGCATGTTCCCACGCATCCCCCAGATCAGTATTGAAGTTAATCATCATCATTAGACGTCCGTGGTCATCATAAACACCACGACAATAGGCAGGATAGCCATCACGCCGCTCGTAAGTGCGTCCGTTGTATAGAGATCTTATCCTAGGAATCTGAACAAGGGTGTCGATATCGAAAAAACAGTGGAATAGCCGGTGGGTGATGGGGATATCTTCGGGTTCGCGTTCTGGGAAAATTTTCTTGAGTTGGCGGTAAAAATGGCGCCATTCCGCCCCGCCGTGGAAGTCGTCAACCATAATAAAGCCGCCGCGTAGTAGATATTCGCGGAGATTTGCCGCTTCTGCATTGGTCAGGTTGAGCGTGCCAACTTCCAAGATGTAAGCAAAGGGGTAGTTGAAAAGTGCTGGGGAACCGACAGGGATAATCTTTTCATAACGGGCAACGGGAATGTCTGTTGCTTGGGCGAGCTTTCGGATAAAATTTCTATCAGAGGCAGGCAAATCAACATCCCAACCATTACCGTACCAGCTGTTTCCAGTGTACCTTAGTCTCACAAAGGTGAAAAGATCACTATCATCATTCTCATTGGAGTGGCTTGGAAAAGATATAGCCACACTGAGAATAAGGGCGAAAAGTAGGAAAAAGCTGAGGGAACTTTGTTGGTTCATTGATTCATTAGTGCAGAGGTTCATTGGTTGATTGAAGTGTGGGAGCGCGAAACAATGAAAGTGAGAAGGGGAGAGAGTGAGAAAGTGAGCAAAAACGAATGAAATCAACCGTAGAGATACAGAGATTTTTTATTTTCTTTTTCTATCTTCTCCCCGTCCAAATACCAACACCATCGCGCTACAGTTCTAGATTAGGTTGATGGAGCCAGGCCTATTGCGCTATAGCTCCGGGTATTCTCCTCTCAATTTTACTCCTTGTTGAGCCCGCAAGTAGAATTATATCACATTTGCCAAAAAACTCAACAAAAATACGCCCTCTGAACCAATGAACTAATAAACCAATCAGAACCGCGTCATCAAAGAGATTCGATTGCTATTTCCCAACTCGCTGTTGTTCAAGAAAGCGTAATCCACGGAGAAAGCAGCGCCGGTTAAAAACGAAAGCCGTAACCCCGCACCAGCCGTCATTAAGCGGATCGTATTGATGCCTTTCCGTTCCTGAACACCAATCCTTAACGATAGGAGTTCTGCGAAAACGTACTCCGCACCGTAGTGCATTTCAAAAGAGTATAAGCTATCAGTATCAACTGTCAGTAGCAAGTGGCTCTTCAACGGTTTGATTGATTGCCTATAAGAGAAACCGATTTTCAGGTTGGGCTCAATCGTGTCTGTATTGGACGCTTCACCCGGGTTTTCGGGTGGTGTATTCCAGTACAATTTCGTCCTGAAAAAATCCTGTGCGACGATACCGATCGACAATTGGCGAGACCTTTCAGTAGGGGTTGTCCAGAGCAAGCCCAGATCCCCACCGACGCCAAGCGCGTTTGTGTTGCCCAGCGCAGTGATGTAGATTAATTTAGCGTTGCCACCAAGGAACATATTCAACCGCTTTGATCCTAGATTAAATCCAATCTGTCTACCGTAGGATAGGAAGAAGGCATTGTCGGTGCTGTTGAAAGTTCCTACTTGTCTCGGACGATTGGCTGGACTAACCTGATTCCTAGGGCGTGGTAGTGTTGTGATCGGGATATCGTCGATCCCCACCCGCAGCCAACTCAACCCAAGCGAGGCAGCTCCACCGATTGGATGAACATAGTTGACGAAATCGTAACTATCCAATTCGCCAAGACTTGAGTGCATGAAAGCTGCTTCGGAATGGCGCAAACGCCCCAGTCCAGCCGGATTCCAATAAGCCGCGGTGGAATCATCGGCGATGGCTGCAAAACTTCCTCCCATCCCCAATGGTCGCGCTCCGACGCCGAGTGTTAAGAAGTCGCCCGCATACTTTTCTGCAGCATTGGCAACGGTGTGGCAACAGAGGAAAATGAGAATGCAGAAAGCGGAAAAGCAGAAAGTGGGAAAGTGAGAAAATGGGAAAGTCCCGGCTTGTCGAGGGTCCTCGTCATTTCTATGATCGAAACGATCATGAAATGTCGGGATGAGCAAAGACAATAGCGTGTTACCGTTGTTTTTGCTCACTTTCTCCCCTTCACTTCTTTTTCCCCTGCTTGTCGTTTTGTTTTCTTGTTTTCTCGTTATCATGAAGTCCTGCTCTACTTCAGCTTCATCATCTTGATATATTCGGTCAAATCCTTCTCGCCTGCCGCCTTAATGCGAATCTTGCAGTAGTACACGCCATTTGCTACTTCATCACCATCTCTATCCTGTCCATCCCAAGGTATCATCGTGAACCCCGCCCGCGCCGGCTCGGCGAACTCACGAATTAACCGTCCCGACAGACTGTAAATTTTGACTATCATTTCATCGGCGGCTCCAGTCAGTTCACAGGTGATTACGGTTTCATCGCCGAATGGGTTAGGATAGTTCATCGCTTTGAGTAACTGAAGGATTTTGTGGATACGGAATTCAATCTCTTCCTCAGATGCGTTCCCATCAAGATCGCTGGCACTCAGGCGGGCCCGATACGTTCCCGGTTCCAGTTTAGGCGATTGATAGTTCAAACTAACCTGATTAGACCCTGAAACGTTGCTCAGTCGATATTCCGTTTCTGAGATTGACATGAATTGCTGATTATCCCGGCTGATTTCGAGATGGACGGGTCGAGTAACGTAATCGATGCCGTTGTCGTCCGTAAGTGTTGCTTGGAGGAACGGTTCTGAGGAAACTGGATCTCCATCAATAAAATTCTGTTTACCAATTGTCAACTGGAGATCAGGGGGGATGGTATCGTTACTTTGCATCAATGCCAACGTGCCAAGCATTGGGACTTCAGCGCGGATGCGTCCAGTCTCTTTTGTGTTAAACCGGAAGCTATCTCCCGCTTCAAATTCTCGCTCACCGGCTGATATCTTGAGGCGTAGACCGAATTCAGGGTAAACGAATTCGCTACCAATTTTACCGCGTACGGGCTGACCGTTCTGTGACAGAAGACCATTCTTTTCTCCTTCAATCTGAAAATGTTCCGAATCGATGAACAGAATGACCCACTGATCCAGTGGCATTGATGAATTTTCCTCAAGACGAACATATTGGATGCTGCCTCTCCCAATATTTCCCTCGCGGAAGGATGAGGCAAAGAATATTGTATCGGAACCACTGGACGCACTTTCAAATATTTGAAAAGTGAGGACATCTCCAAACTGGAAGTCATTCTCGCCTAACTCTATTCCGATGGCAACACCGTCGCTGAACACGCTTGGTGCTTGGGGAGATGGATCCACGAATCGATCCAGGTCAATGAGTTCAAGCGATTTCTCCTCTTTGCTGATTAGGACGCGGTAAGTCTCGGACGATGTAAATAGTAAGACCCATTTGCCTACTTGTACGGTGGCTGCTGGATCAATAGGGACGGTGTGGATTTCACCGTCACCGTGATTTGATGCGCTGATGTTTGCGAGCGTTGATTGCGTTTGCATCAACCCGTCAGACGATGTGAGCAACTCTGAATCAAGACGAACCCAGTTTTTCAACACATCTACCCACAGATACATGCCAATCCCCTTTGCGATCGCCTCCACTCCTTCATCAATTGTTACGATCTGATCGGGAGCTGGATTTGATATTTCTTCTAACCCTAACTCGTCCTTAATCGCCTCTTGCAATGCCAAACGATCGAATCGTAGTTCCACTGTTATGGGCTGTTGTAGTGGTCTTTGATTCAGGGATGCTATGTCTAGCATCGCATTGTAGGCGACGGTGTCAACCCCATTTGGCAGTGCAACCGGGATGAGGCTTGATGGATTCACCGGTTTAGGCTGCTGTTGGCTGTTTAGTGGTGTGATCGTCAAGACAGCGGGTTGCGGAACAGCGTGAGGGGGTATGCGGAAGTCGATCGCTGTATCTTGGCTAAAAATATGCTGATCTCTTTGACCGATGAGGATGCTCTGAACTGGAATGAGACGCGATTTAATATTGTCTTTCTCATCGCCTTCGCGCAGTTTTCCATAAGGCATTTCGGTGGAATTGAAGGCAGGATCAACATATACAAAAACCTCGTGATTGCCGATCGGCAATTCATGTTTAAGGGTTGCTGTTGCGATCCAATTGGTGTTAAGAGGTCTATCCCTGAAAGCGCGGGGGCGGAGCAGGCTATCGGTCTCACTCCCAGTTTTGAGTGAATTTTTGTGAGGTTCGACTGGATCTCTGCGCTGCCACGCGCTAGGGGGGATCTGCGTTCTCCCAAGCAGCTTTGCACTAGTATCAACAACGCCATCCCAATCACGATCGGGGTTACCTGCAAAAAAAGCAACCTCTAGATTCTCTTTTAGTTCAATATCTTCAATCTGCTCAATATCTGCGTTAATTGTCCAAGCACCATCTTCGCGGGAGTAGCCGTAGTAGATTAACGGATCTGAAAATCCCAGCCCGGGTGTAACTCGCACGTCAGGGAATACAAACGGGCGGTATGTCCGCCGTCCAGAAGTGACATATCGACTGTCAATGTCAATAACTGTAATCTCATATTGGATGCTAGCTCGGTTAGCTGGTAGAGGTAACGGCTTGGGAGTTGTATACCAGCCATTGCCACGTGATGTATCCCGGATCATTATCTCTTCAAACGATTCCCGCTTTACCGGATCTCGCCATTCTAGGATAACCGACTTGATACCTTGTTCGTTCAATTCATCGGAAACCTGTGTGGATATATGAAATTGGGACGGTTCACTGCCCGGACTGCTAGCGACAAGCTCCGGCTGTATATCAAGAATCTTCGGTACAAGCGCAGTAAATGAGTACCCGCTGGCAGCGATATGGGTCGGGCTCTCAGCATAAAGTTCAACATGGCCCTCGCCCGCACTAATTCCTTTGGGTACAGGGAGGGAAAGTTCGGGGAATTTGCCGTTTACTACAGTTGTCTCTTGGGTGACAGAAACATCACCTGAGTATACCTTCAAGAGTCCTTCTTCTCCCTCAACGGTTGAATAAGTACCCGGAAAGACCGCTTTTGCGTAGATCCGTCCATTGAAATTTGAAATCGGCGTAAACCGTTTCTGCTTAATTGCAGGGTCGTATGTAACTTCGGCAATATACCCCGGAGCGATTTTGAGAAGTTGTCCGGCTGCAACGGTTCGTGTTTCAATCTCCGCCTGAACCTCATAGTCCGCCATAGCGAGGTTCATCGCCGGATCGCCGAAGAGAGTATACTCCAGCATGACATTGAGTTGTCCGCGACCATCCTCTATTAACTGTTCGATCTTCGAGTCGAAGCTGATTGGTCCGAGTTGCCGTATATTTCGCTGGAAAATCATATTAAAAATGATATTATTGAGTGCGTCGTTGCCGCTGCCGTAGGTAAGGCGCGTGGCACTCAACATAGCGATAATTCCGCTTTTATGCTTTCGGAGTAGTTTCTCCGCCATGCTCGGTTCGCCGGGCGCATCAAAATAGCCGTTATAACAACTCAACACCAGCATGAATGGGAGGTGATCTGTCTCACTCACCTGATCAACTGCCCGGTTGTCAAAGATCGCCTCATGCGCCCAAACAATTCGACCACCATGCCCTGCATATTGCGCGATAACCGCACCATCACCCATTGCGTCAATAATCATGTCCTTTGCCACCCGTTGTGGTAGTTCAGGGTAAGCTGCCTTATTCGCTTCAACCTTGTCAATCACATCTTCAAGGTAGATAGGTACGTTTTCGTAACCAAGCAGCGTCTGGTTTTTTGAAAGCGCGGTCAAACTCCTTTTGAAAATATCGTCGCCGGAGTTATTGATTTCGTCATCCGCTACGGAGAGAATCCGGCGGCGCCAATTCCCGTTGGGTCGTTTATCCTCATAGTTGATGAATTTATCAACAACGTTTTCGGCCTGCTCAAGCGTTTCCACGCTCAGTCTTCCAATGTAGAAGTCGGGTAGTTCATCAATACCATTTACGGTTGTGTACCAGTGATCAATCGAAGTCTTCCCAAAAGAAGTGGTCCAGATATAATGGGTCGGGATGTATCCCGTCAATTCTGGAGGTTCTGGATAGACTTCCTTATCAACCCCACGGTGATCGTACGTTCCATCTCCCATAATTGTGACATAAGAGAGCGCAGGCGATTGCCAATTTTTATAGGCATAGGTCAGGAAGTCCTTGATAGCTTGCGGATTAACCATGCCATTACTGAAGATGTCATAAATCTGTGTAACATCAACGACCTTCGTTCGGTATCCGCCGCCCTTTGGGGTTGATCGCCATCGTGCCAACCTTTTCGATGGCTCAAGGAATACCGGATGACTGACGATCAGGTAATCCACACCATTGCTGGGAGAGAGCAGATCGCTCGGCATTGACGCCTCAACCCGAACCGGCTGACGTACACTTGCCGAAGAGACCGCAATATACTTCCCATCGTGTGCATCGCGTACCTGAAACGTTGCGTTATAGGCAACTCGCGGGATATCCTGTAATGAAGGTTGACTTGTGCCGTCGGCTTCGGCATTGATGTGGTAGATTTCGCGGAGGCGGTTGCGTTCAGCTCGGTCCAGATCTACACGCTCAATCTTGAGGTTTTGGAACTTTGAGACCAATACCTCACCGTCATGTTCAAAGATTGCCACATCTGGGGATAGGAGGGTTTGGACAGTATATTCCAACCGACGCTGCCTTCGGGCGTTGTATGGGTCGATGGTAGCAGGTGTGGTGAATTCAAGAGAGTCGTTGACCGCTTTTAGCAAGCGCGTATACTCGACCTCGAAAGAATTAATATAAACGTGATAAGGAAAGGCTGTGGTATTTTCTTCTTCTGTAGTATCAATTCGAGCGAGGGTAATCACGTTTTTTTCGCCCTTGGTTGCATCCCGCAAGTTGTTCCAAACCCGTAGCGTTTTATCAACTGTGGCAACATCTTGGCTTGGCCACTTCACCTCATCAATCCGAATATTGTTAATCGAAACTAGAGCCTCGTGATCGGTTGGTGTTCCGCCTTGCAAGGTGACGTGGACATTCGGTGGATCGAAACTTTGCGTGAGGTCGTAAAGCGGAAATTCGAGATCCACTTCATTTGCATCAGCCAAGTTTTTGACACCGGTCCAGTACCAGAAGTCAAGTGCTTCAAACCAGCCGTGCTTGTCATCTGGCGAAACGTTTCTGGGGTCAGCATGTCGCAAGTTATTGTGAAAATGGTCTTCCTCAAAGTAAAGTTTCGAGCGGAAACTAGGAACCAGTTTTGCTGTTGGGTCATCAGGACTGGCGTGGATTTCGGAAACACGCGCCCCCCGTGTACGTTCAGCACCGAGCCAATAGACATTCCACCTTGTATATCGATTCTTTGCATCTATGCCGAGAAAATCGATGAAATCGCCGCGGTCAAAACGCCCATCCTCTTCACCGTAGATGTATATTGGAACCTCCCTATCGTTCGTCCTAAGATGCAAACGCCGTGGATCAAGCCCGCTCAAATCAATCCCCCATTTTTGACGTAAGTCCTCGCTCGTCAGGCGATAGATGCCGGTTTTATCGACGAGAATCTTATACCTCTCTCCATTCGTTTGTTCCTGTATTGCGGGTCCTGCCCCGATGCTGTGATCGGGATCCAAAGCGATCGGCGCAGCAGCCGTTCCCGCTGTTGGAACGCGCCAACGTTTAGCTTCATCATAGTTTAACAGGAAGTTTTGGTACATCCGCTCAAATGAAGCCGGTTCTATGGTCGTAAATTGAGAAGATGAGGTACTGGTGCTCTGAAATCTGTTATCTGAACCTTGGTGCACAAAGTGAACGCGGACAGTCATACGAGAGTGAATCCGCAACATTCTCGATTTTGGTTGATACTGGACTGGGCGGAGTTCTAGATAAAGTATCCGTTGGGAGCGGATATAACCGTCATAAACAACCTGCGCAGCGGTTTTTGGATAATTGCTGCTGGACCTGTAAGCGGGACCATCGTCACGCCATTCTTCTTCAAGTGTTTGGAAATTTTCAGGATGGGAAAAGGAAGAAAGGTTTTCGCTGCTGGACTTAGGAACATTGTGTGGTACAGGCGGGATGCGATAACCGGACCGTGTCTCTGTAGTGGTATGAAGAATTTCGACCTGAAACTTGACGTTTGGCGGCACACCGAGCGTTACGCGCGATACGGGGAGCCGTGGGTTTCCCGCTTCACTGGTAAACCCACTTCCTTCAAAGCTGACCGCCTGATACCGAATCCCATTCCGCTTAACTGTCGAAACCTCAAGTTTTGGAAGATTAAACTCGACAGTAATTCCGGTCTGATCGGTTATAGCGTTTGTATTTGCGCGAACTTCTAAGGTCCCAGTGCCAAACAGATAGAAGCAGCATAATACGTAAAACGGAAAACGGAAAACGTAAGAACCCCATAGATTCAGCACCGTGGAATCACTGATTTGTCGGCTCAGACGGTTCATGCAGATGTTGCCTCCTCGTTACGGTTGCGGAAGTTGTGGTGAATCGTGTGCTATATATCATCATTTTAGTGGATTGTTAAGATTCGATTCTTCACGTTGTTTCAATGGTACAAGTCTCCATTCCACGATTCCGTAACTTAGCTTACAAACTGTTTGTCAGCTATCGAAAGTCAAAGCTCAAAGCAGGTAAGCCTTTCCTGTGCATAGACAGATAAATCACACGCGGGAGGCTGATGTAGGTAACCAATCGGAGAACAGATTGCGGTAACATTGCCAATTTGCTGCCGAACTGGAATGTGCGTATGTCCAAAGAGAGAGTGCGTGACAAGCTGCTCTTCAAGGCAGGTCTTGCCGAGTCCCTGACTCCCCATATACGCATTGAAGAAATCCCACGGCAATGTTCCGCGAGAGCGGACGCACTCTTGGAAGGGGACGTGGTGGGTTGTCACAACGATTTGCGAGACGGAATCTCTGATTGAACCGATCTGGTTCCGCAACTTATTCTCAAATCGATGAGCAATTTCCGGGTCCGTTCCATCCCATTTTGCATAATTTGAGTCATTCCAAACGGATCCCGATAACTGTTTCGACGCGTATGTCTCCTCTGAAAAATTGTACTCCTTGCATTGAAATGAGTAGTCATACCACCCAATTGTACCACAGAATCCGACGCCGTTCTTAACGAAGGGCGCGGCGTCCAGCGGATGGAAACCGCACTCACGACAGGCTACCGCGATGGCATCGTATTTCTGCTCGCTTGTAATATCGGGATGTTCGCTAATCCAAATATCGTGGTTTCCGGGAACGAATAATTTTGGGCAATTCAAGTTGGATTCGGTGAATGCGATCAGGATGTTGGCGAGTTCAAGCAGGTTGGGCGATAGATCGCCAGCGAGGATGAAGATATCCAAGCCTGCTTTCTCTACCGCTTCGACGATATGCGGAAGAATCTGTTTATTCAGCGGGGTGACATCGGTATGCAGATCGGAGGTAACGCCAATTTTCATCTAGTTGGGGGACAGCTTGTGGACTAGTATTTATCTTCTTGAAGGAGAAGTTTGGTGTTCGCCTCCCCTGAATCTCAAAATAGACTCAAATCCGCTGATCGAGTTAAGCATCCGCTTCCTCAAACTTGATGGTGCTATCCAAACTTCAGCTTATCAGTTTGTGACTGAATACGACACTGATTGTGCATCAAGCGGTTCATAGATGTTGAGCCTACCCTCTTCTTTGCGGGCTTCTTTACGGACAATGTACATTCGTTTATTATCTTTATCATCTATCCGCCACTCGCTATCTTTCTTTTGAATCGAAAGGATGGCATTTTGGGAAAGCGGGATTTTGTTATTTTTAAACTCTTGTCGTAACTCTGCTGAGATATTTTCGCTGTTCAGATGAGTTTGATACTTTAACTCAACATTAAACAACAATACCTGCAGCTCGTTGAGAAATGTCCTTAAACCGTTTCCTTCCGGAAGCCCTTCCCGCTGCAGACGAAGTGCCTCAATTGAAGGGGAACGACCAACTTTGGCAACGGCATCGGCGACAGTCAATTTAATCGTTGGATTGTCTATCGTTTTGAGAGCGTTGATTAACATGTTCCGTGCCTTGTTCCCACCGATGTTGCCGAGCGCCGAGGCTGCGATATCTTTAACGCTTGCATCGCCACGGTCAAAGGCGGTAATGAGTGCATCAACGGAGTCCTCGCCAATCTGACTCAGCGCAAGCCCCGCCTTGAAGCGGATGCCAGGAACCTCCATGCTGTCTTCCATCACGGCAATCAGATCTTCAATAGCAGAGGTCGGTTTGAGATGTCCCAAAATGGAGATACAAGCCCGTCGAATCTCCTGATTCGGCTCAGCCTCACGTTTGATATATTTCTGCCCCAATTCTACCATCTGTCCATCAGTTATCTTCTGGTATAAAGCTTCGGAGCGATGCCGAAATTGTGTGCCGAATGGATCGTTGAGGGTAACGCGGTTGTTCTCCAGATCGCTCGTGAGCAGCCCCAAGATTTCGGCGGATTCACGCTGCCGCGGGTTCAGCTGATCGGTGGGTAATTCATCAACGTTGGCTTGCTGAAATTGCTGAAAGAGAGTATTCAATTGACTCAAGGCAACGAGACGTTCTAAGGCTTGGGCAGCCGGTTGACGCAAGGTACTGCCCTCGTTCCCTAGAAGCGCGGTCAACGGCTGGATAGCACGTACATCTCCCAAGTTACCGAGTGCATTGACGGTGCCAATCTTAATACCAACTAATTCAATTGTGCGGAATGTAACCTTAGAATCATGCTTTGCAAATTCGTCGAGTGCTTTCTTATAGTCTTTAATGGTTTGAACGTTTCGCTCATCAATTACGCTTTGAATCATGTCACCCACTTTGATGTTGCCTGTGTCAGCGGGACTTCCCGAAGTCACTTTGCTAACGCGTGCCCCATCAACTTCCAAGCCGGCTTTATCGCCACTTCTTCGGACAGCCAACCGGATTTCTCGACCATCTGTCAGCTTGAGGATAAAGTTGTTGTCCTCTTTCATTGCACTCTTGACCGCTTGTTTATAGTCCCCTGTACTGCGAATTGTTCGTTCGCCAATCACATAGGAGATTAGTTCGCCTTTCTCAAGGTTGGCTTGGCTTGCGGGACCGTTTGCATTTACGTCAATTACAACCACGCCGGTTGTTGACCAACGGTTGTCAAGATCGCTGTCCAACTGCTGAAGTTCCATTTGCAATTGATTGTCGTAATAACGGTTGTCACTGCATCCAGCAACACATAGAATTGCGAATATTAAGAGAAAACTAAGTTGTATTTTCCAAATCATAAGATCCCTTTCATACAGATTTTCGAGTAGAGATTCTCAACACCTTAAAAATCGGTTAGAGATAACCTTTGGAACGCTTATCGTGCCGCACAAATTTACAGTCAAGTCGGCAGTCGGAGGAACTGTTTCTTCCAAAGGTTCTCGTGGAGAATTTTAATTTTCGGGTCAGAAGTTGACAACGACCTCTCGGTTACCCTGTTCGGTTAACACCTCTAGCAATGGTTTAACTGCCCTTTCATCACCGAGTTGTTCTAACGCCTGAATCGCATCAACACGCATTGAGGAACCCTTGTTCTCGACGATCTCGACCAATTTTTCTACGGCAGTACCCCCGATTTTGCCCAATGCTTCGACAGCAAGACCACGTATTTCGGGGCCTTCCCTATCTTTTTGACGTTTGGCTGAACCAGAGTTGACCACCTCTACTAATACCGGAATTGCCCTTTCATCCCCGATTGCACCAAGTGCCTTGATAACGTTCAAACGGGTTTCCTTGCGCTTATGGTCTAGCAGGTCTATAAGAATCGGCACAATCTCCTCAGGGTGATCTCTACCAAAGGATGCCAGCACCCAGTGTGCATCGTGTCTATCGCGATTATCCTTGGACTTGATTGCTTTTTTCAAGGCATTGAGTAACTGTTTTCGGTCAGCTTGTTGGTAGATGCGCTTGAGTGCATCTAACGCCGTGTTCTGAACGTCAGGCTCACGGTTTCTCAGCGTCTCAAAGACAAGGATTTCGAGGTATTTTCGCTTGTCGTTTTGGTAAGCTTGAAACATATGCTTACCCCGTTCTTCGATCGATGCACTCGCCTTTTCCGGAGTCCCATCTGCATAAAACATCTCAGAATCGTAGTAGCCGAGAAGATAGTGTGCTTCCGCATTATCTTGCTCATGTTGGATTGCCAACTTGAACTGTTGGGCGGCACGTTCCTCTTTCCGTCGTTTGTCAGACTTAATCAATTCTTTACCTTTGGAAAGGTACGGATTTTGGCTTCCGCAACTGATAAGAAAAGCGGCGATGCCAATTACAACGATAGGTAACTTAAAATATCTCTTCATATTTACTCCAATTGGTAAGGCACGATATGTAAAGCGTAAAACATAAGATTTTTCACGTTTTACACGTCTTTACAATAGTTTTTGCTGCTGTTCTTCGCCATCGGAATCCTCCGAATCTTCAGTGACTCCTTCTAGTTGAAGATCTTCTTCTGGGGATTCTTCTAGTGAAGGGGTTTCGTCCGTGGACGTTTCTTGTTCAGAAGTGCTCGCTGTATCAGGAGAACCAACTGTTTTTTGTAATGTGATTACAGGACGTTCGTCAAACCCCCATCCTTTGTAAGCAGTTATGATTGCTTCCTCAGACCGGGAGAGCTCAATCTGAAGCGTTGCGATACCATTTTCTTGTGCAACCTGCTCGGTGAAGTCGATTAATTTATCTGCAACTGCGAACTGTCGGAAGGGTGCGGATACCGCCAGCTGGCTGACCTCGCCGATTTCAGGGTTGAGGGGGTGACGCTCAAGCCGAATGTTTCCGATCGCATGTCCGCTCGCTTCAGCGACAATTCGATAGACCTCTCCTCTCTCCGTTCGTGAGAGGTCATCCTGCAATTCTTGGTCAATTTCTGCTGCAGCTTTGCCGGTAAAGCAGTACTGCTCCAAAGCTTTTGCATCGTCTGCAGCAGCAGTCCGGATTCGTAATTTTGTAGTGAGTTCAAATTCTTGATCTGCCATGTTCTTTCTCCGTTGGTTAGGGGTGTACAAGTTGCTGGGCTTCACATAATAATAATCAGATGTTAACTATTGTAACATGATATGAATTTGAGGACAAGGAAAAAGTCCACGGGCGAGGCTTATAACGCCTCCTGCCCGGCGCGCAACTGACGTTCAGCGTCTACTACATCACGATTGATTTTGTCAAGGCACTGATCTATCTTATTCAATAACGTATCATGTCCAACCGCCGCCCGGCGTACCTGCCGAAGAAGATCTATCACCAGTCGAAACGTTCGCACAAAGTCGCCATCGGCTAAGTTTACATGTTGGGGAAGCGTCTCAAACTCACAACCTTGGCTCCACGCAAGCATCGCTGTACTCAACTTGGTTACTAGCTTCGGGATCACCGGATCCACCTGATACTGTTCCTCTAATATTCGGATTGACTCAATCTCTTTGTCTCCTGTTTTCAGTAACCTTTTGATTTTTTTGTCTTCCAATTTTCTATAGTATCCCCAGTCCTTTCTGTCTTCGCAAACAATTGCCATTGCAAGCACACTGAGTTCATCTTCACTCAATTTCTCAAAGAAGCCTTTGAAGAGGAGTTGGGTTACCTGTATTTCATAGCCGTAAATTTGTGATGCAATCTTACCACGTGCGAGTAATCCAGAGCCATCGATGTATCCGAGTTCTTCAAGAATCTTCAAACGCGAAGCGATCTGTCTTCGCTGATAGCCTTCAAGGAGGACTTTCCTATTTTGAAGTTCCTGAATCCGATTCTCAGATTGATTAATTTTGCGGTAGCTGTAATCGCAGGTTTTGAATTGTTTGCAGTTATGGCATAGATTCTCATTCTTTTCTGCCTCAATTTGCCGCAACTGGCGTTCGGACCGCATAAACTTTTGGCGTAGATCTTTCTTATGTCTCCGTCTGGCCCCTTTGCCCTTGAGTGCACGACGTTCCACTTTCAGGAGTTTGCGCCGTTCAGTGATTCTGTCCCGGAGATTGTTGTATCCGCCAATCTGATCAAATCCATCAACGCCGTCATGAATACAAGTAGGTTTGGAGAGTTTGTTCAGTGTTGTGAATGTATGTTGAATCTGTGTCTCTGTCTTCCGCACCCGCTCAAGGTTTTGAAAGTTGTTCAAGCTTTGGGTGCATACATCATAGATATCATCTCCATATTTTTCATAAAGATTTAAGATACTTGAATAGGAGAGATTGAACTGACTTTCAATTGGCTCAATTTTGCCGGAAGTGATTCGTTGAACGCTCTCAACGTGTGCAAATTTGGGGAAAACTCGAGCATAAACATAACCAATTGGATCGATGCCACGCCGCCCCGCTCTACCTGACATCTGATGGTACTCACGCGCTTTCAGGTATCGGAAACTAACGCCATCGTATTTCTCTAAGCTCTCAAAAACAACCGTGCATGCCGGCATATTAATGCCAACCGCAAAGGTCTCAGTCGTGAAAAGCAGTTGAATTAGCCCAGAGGTAAATAGACGCTCGACTACCTCTTTCAAGGTTGGTAGCATACCCGCGTGGTGGTATGCAATACCTTTAGAAACAAGGCGGCGAAAAGCTTGGATATTGCGTTCGTCTCGGATACTGAATTGAGTACATAATAGATCAAACAGATGAAGAATTTCTTTCCGCTGTTCGACGGTCAGCAAAGTCCGTTTGGCATAATACGCTGCGTTTTTCTCGCATACCTTGCGACTAAAACAGAAATAGAGACAAGGGAGTTGGTTCTGATTCTGGATGTAGGGAATCAGATCTGCGTGAATTAGATTAGGCAGTGCCTCTTCAAAGGTTCCATCCTTATCAGTGTCATCTTCGCCGTCGGCGTAGGGGTCGTCATAGATAATAGACTCTTGAATCTTTTGTAAGCCCGCCAGGTCTCCAATGCCGTATCCTTCCAAGTAGAGGTGATGCTCCAGAGGGACGGGTCGTTCTAATTCTTCAATCACATCAATCTCAACCTCTCGGACTGACCGCATCCATTCGGCGAATTGATTGATGTTTGGGATTGTCGCACTTAAACAGACAAATTTGATGTTCTGAGGCGCGAAAATGATACTCTCTTCCCAAACTGTTCCACGTTCAATATCGTTGATATAGTGAATTTCGTCGAAAATAACGTATTCTACGTCATCCAAGCGGGTAATATCATCAAAGATTGTATTACGGAAAATTTCCGTCGTCATCAACAGCACTTGGGCAGACTGGTTTAGTACCACATCACCCGTGACAATTCCGACACAATCGCTATAGGCCTGATAGAAATCTCGATACTTCTGGTTGCTGAGTGCTTTGATCGGTGCCGTGTAAATCACGCGGCGTCCCATCTCCAGACATTTTTCAATAGCATACTCAGCGAGTACAGTTTTGCCGGCTCCCGTCGGTGCAGTGACAAGCACGGAATGATTCCGATCTACTGCATGGATTGCTTCCTCCTGAAACGGATCTAATTGTAACCCCTTGTAAAGCATTCAAATCTCCTAGAAATAGCTGATGAAATGATTATAACCCTTTCCTTTTTTTTTGTCAATTGCGAAATGGATCTATAAAGTGTGATTGATGCGTTCGCTTCCTTCAAAATTCCGCTTGCAAACCATTTCAAAGCGTGCTATGCTTTGGCATCCAATATTAATAGAGGATGACCGTGGTTATCTCATACTCAGAAAGGGACAAGATAGATATGGCTGAAAAAAAACGGGTGCTCATTACCGGTGGGGCAGGCAATGTCGGCAGTACATTGTGGGGTGCGTGGGAAAAGGAAGATAAATACACCTTGACATTGGTAGATATCAAGGAGGCTGCTAGCACGAAATCCCGCGTTGAGTTGGGAGATGTTCGAGACTATCAGCGAATGCGAGAACTTTGTAAAGATCAAGATGTCGTTGTGCACCTCGCGCTTGTGACTCAAAACCAATTTGGCAAAGTGCCGGGCGAAGTGACCGATATCGGGGCATCAATGCTGCTGTTTGAAGCTGCCCGCGAAGAGGGCGTCCAAAAAATCGTGTTTGCGTCCACAAACCACGTCACCGGATGGAATGAACATATAAGTTCACCACCGCGATTCTCCACAGCGGAACAGATCAATCCCGATGGTTGGTACGGGGCGATGAAAGGGATGGCAGAGGTCGGCGGACGCTACCTCGTCAATGAGTTTGATATGCGCTTTATCAGCATCCGTATCGGTACGTTCACAGGTGGGTACGAAGCGGAGCATTTACGCACCTGTAGCACGCTCCTGACGCCGCGCGATTGTGCCCAACTTTTTGGACGAGCAGTTGATTATGAAGGTCCCGTGAAATTTCTTATCACGTATGGCAGGTCTGCCAATTCGACCGCCTACCAACAGAGCTATCTTGATATTAGTGGTGCCGTTGAGATTCTCGGTTATCAGCCGCAAGATAACCTGATGAAAACGCATCTTCCTCAGTTGCTGAACGATGATGCGTAAAATGTGAAGGGAGTATATCATCATGGCAGACAAAATCAAAATCGGGGTGATTGGGTGCAGGGTTGGTCGGACATGGGTGGCGGGTGCGAAAGCAGGCGAGGATACCACCGCTTGGGCGGTTGCCGATCTGAATCAAGAGCTTGCTCAACAAGTTGCTGCCGATAACGATGTCCCAAGAGTGTATGGCGACTATCGGGAATTGCTCGCAGACGACGAAGTGGAGGCGGTTGGGGTTGCCACTGCCCCTGATGTGCGGAAGCCGATGGTAATTGATGCGTTGAATGCAGGCAAGCATGTGTTGGTACAGAAGCCACACGGTCGCAGTGCCGCCGATGTGGAGGAGATCAACAACGTGGCGGCATCCACCGGGAAAACCCTTGTGTACTCCTACTTCATGCGGCACGAAGCAGAAAATAAAAAGACCCGTCAAATCATTGCATCGGGAAAAATCGGACGGGTATACCATGCACGGGTGCACTATCATTTCCGGGAACGCGGGGTCAATCATGACCCGGGACCGGGCAGAGATTGGTTATATCGGTGGGGATCAAAAGGCGGCGCGTTGGGTCAGCACGGTTCACACTACCTCGATCAGGCGTGGTTTCTGATGGGCTGTCCACAACCCGAATGGGCATTTGCTATCAGCCATAGCGCGTTTCCAACGACACTAGAGGTAGATCGTCATTCTGAGGATTACCTCAGTTTTCTGGTGGGGTGTGCTAACGGTATCACAATCCAAATGGATACCTCCGCCGTCATTCCGACATGGTCAGATCGTGCGTGGGATCTCCGTCTGCGAATTCTAGGCACGGCTGGCACAATCGAGCAGGAATCAACCTCCCAACCTTCGGGTACGAAGCGTTCGGGAACACGCCGACTGCTTGGTGCGATCTACACTGAAGGCGACGATTTCATTGACGAATATGTGGCACACGGTGACGGCGATTTTAATGGGGAGGTAAGGGATTTCGCATATGCAATTCGTGGGACAAACCCGCCCGATGTGTCCCCTGCAAATGCGTTAACGTTCATGAAATTGTTGGACGCGATCTATTTGAGCGCGGAGACCGGGGAGAGGGTGCAGATCTCTTAGTTGTTGCCAGAACTGAGAAGGGGTGCAAGATGGCTACATTTCAGGTGTCTTGGCTAAACGGCGAGATGTCTCTTAATATCCCTGACAAAAACATTGAGACGGTTGTGCGTCCTCGTGAGTTGGCGCGATTGGGTGATCCCATTGATAGCGTCAAGCGAGCCCTCGAAAAGCCCATCGGTTGCCCGCCCTTCAAGGAGGCTGTTACCTCTTCAGATTATGTCGCTTTGCTCATCACGGATACGATGGACAGCCTCATGGGTCCCCCGCACAACATTGGTCCCTACCTGCTTGATCAGTTCAATGCTGCCGGCGTACCCGATGCACATATTACCGTCCTCCACGCAGCGGGTATGCACGGTCATGCCGGGGCGAAAGAAAAACTCGGAAAGGGCTGGCTACATCGTGTGCGTTATGTTGAACACCATCCCCATAAAACGGAAGATTTGGCTTATGTTGGCACCACACGGATGGGAACCCCGGTGTGGGTCAACCGAGTGGTCGCAGAAGCGGATTATGTGTTGGGTATCGGGGGATGTTCACCTTCCCTTTTTGGCTGGCACGGTGGGGCGGGCATTATTCTGCCGGGCGCGTCCGGGCGTGATACCATCCGACATAACCACACCTATATCTTGATGAATCGTCCGATTAGTGGGTGGGGACCGGGCAATCCCCAACGGGAAGATGTGCAAGATGCCGGCGATCTTGCAGGCTTCAACATGAAGATCGATTTTACAGCGAACACTGTTTTTGCAGGGTATCACCGTGAAGAATGGCCCATCGCTGTGGAATATTGTCAAACACACACCATGACACCCGTTGAGCCAGCGGATATTTATATTATAGGGATCGGTGCGAGTGCAAACCTTGGCTGTCTCTATGTGAAAATTGAAACCGCCGAACAGGTGATTCGTGAGAACGGAATCGTTATCCTCGTCTGTTCCGCCCATGAGCAACCCGACGTTTCGGATTGGTCAGAGGAACGTGCACTGCGACAAACGATTGATTCGACAGACGCTTGGATGGATAGCAGTGGAGCGTTGAATGCCAATGAAGATCTATTGGAACTCGATCTCCTCGCTCGTTTCCGACTGATGCAGCTGCCACTGAGTCGTCTTGCACAAATTCTGACTCGACGCGAGGGAGAACCGCGCAGCACCTGTATGTCGTGGAGTCACCGCCGCGCTATTGAGCGGGGACGAACGTTTATCGTAACTGAGATGGATGAAGAGCAAGCATATTCTTACGGCTTTGCTTATGCGACGTGCTCCTTTGACGATGCCCTCCAAAAAGCATTTGGTGAATTTGGGGAAGATGCCCGAATTGTTGTGAATGCGCCGGTGTTAGGAACCCCTCTACCATCGCAGAATCGAGTCAACTCAAGAGATGGAGTGCTAGTTTCTTAGCCTAATTGAAGTTGTTATTTATCAGTACCGCTCGGCTTAGATAGACATATCCAAGCCGGCCCCGCAGATGTGCAGTAGATTTGTCAATCCACTACGAGCGGAAAAAAATTAGACAAAAGGGGGCAGTCTATAGTGCACCTAGTGCTAAAATCCCTTGACAATGGGATAAGTCAATAAGTATAATTTAGCACTTTCCCGGGCGGGTGTAGCTCAGTGGTAGAGCATCAGCTTCCCAAGCTGAGGGCCACGGGTTCAAGTCCCGTCACCCGCTTTATCTGCTCTGGACGCCTGAACTCCGCACATTGGGGCTTTGTTTATATGAGGAGCGCGAAATGCCAATTTACCAATTTCGGTGCAAGCAGTGTGATACCTCGTTTGAGAAACTTTTCGCTTCGAGCCAACAAAAATCATCTCCTTCCTGCCCTGAATGTCAAAGCAGCGACATCGCACAACTGTTTTCTGCCTTTGGGGTTGGGACATTAGATACCGTGGGTACACCAACAACTGAAATGCCAATGTGTGGGACTTGTGGACACCATACAGCCGAACCGTGCGCCTGAGTTGATGGGTTATTCTAAGGGATATGATATACTATCACTAAATGTTTGAAAAAATTACCGGCTTATAGTACACGCTACCCTACTTGCTCAGTTTTTTAGTAGAGGTTCGAGAGAAAGTAGATGAATCAAGATAGACGTTTGACAAAAGAAGAGATAAAAAGCGATCAATTTGTTGATAGCACGCTACAAGTGTATGAGTTCCTCAAGGCGAACTTAAAATCAATCATTATTGGTGCAACAATAGTTATTTTGGTTGTCGGGGGATTTGCTTTTTATCAGCAACAGCAACAGACCGCACGCGCAGAAGCCTTTTTGAAATATACCGAAGCCATCGAGAAATATCAGGAAGCCGAGAGCGATTGGTTAGATGCGGACGAAATGGAAAAGCCATTTGAGACTGCTACGACCCAACTTCAAGCCATTTTCCAAAAATACCCTGAGACTTCTGTTGCGGATAAAGCACGATACAGTTATGCAAAAGCGCGCTATTATGAAGGAGACTATGACGGTGCAATCACCCACTTTCAAATGGTCGTGAACGAGCATCAACTGGAAAACCAGATTCTCGCTTTATACGCTCAAAAAGCGATTGGTAACTGCTATGAGCAGAAGGGCGAATACCAAAAGGCACTTGAGGCATATACCCCTGCAGAGGATAAGTTGCCTCAGATTGCCATGCGTGATTACGCATTTTCGGATTTTCGGTTGAGTCAAGCGCGTTGCTATGAAAAACTCGGTGATTTTGATAATGCACTAGCAATTTATAAAGATATTATAGATCTTTTTAAAGCCAATCTGGAAAAAGCGATTCAGCAAAAAAGCCGTGACTTAATTCCCGGGGCAAAAACATTGATTGCGAGCCTTCCGCAGCCACCAAAGGTAACAGCTGCTGAAGGATTGGAAAATGAGGGGAACTATCACGAAGCTTTCGCTGCTTATGCCAAAGCGATCCATGACTACAAAGTTGGTAAAGATATTCATGGCGGACTCACCGACGAACGGCGCAAGGCTATCAATCGCTTTGAAAAAACCGCAAACGACTTTCTCATAAGCCTGCGCGATGCTCGGCGCGCTGAGTCGGAAGGACAGGATCCTTTGAACGACTATGTGAAAGCGGTCGGTCTCGGTGGGCGTAGTTTCTATGAAAAAGTCTTTGGATTTGCGCCGCACCGTTCGCTCTATGAAAAAGCACTTTTCCGTCGTGATAAACTTCAACGTGTGCAGAAGTGAAGCTGTTAGGGCAGGCTGATTTGCCCATCGTATGGAAACTTGGTCAATGCAGCGAATGAGGCCAATCTTATGATATCACCTCACACTGAAAAAGTCTTAGAATATGATAAGTTGAAGGCATTGCTTAAGCAGCATGCGCACTCCCAATTGGGAGCATCACGGGCAGCAAAGCTGAAACCCTTCCAGCAGCTTGATGCGGTTCGTTATCAGCAGCGGCTATGCAGCGAAGCGAAAGCCTTCTACCAGACCTCCAACGGTTTCCCGCTGCAAGGTTTGAAGGATATTTCCCCGACGCTCTATAAAGTATCCAAGCCCGGTGCCATTCTGGAAGTGGAAGAGTTGCTTGGCGTCGCTCGTGTGGCGGAAGCCGCTCAAAATGTCCAACGAGCCGTTAAAAGGCGAAATCCGAAGGATTCCCCAAAGCTCTCCTCAATCGTTCGCAATCTTCCGACCTTCCCCGAACTAACCCAATCTATTGACAGATGTCTCAGCCCGGATGGTGATGTCCTTGATCACGCTAGTCCAGCACTACGAGCCATTCGCCGGAAGCTGGTGCATACACGAACGAACATTCAATCGAAGTTAGAGGGGATCCTCCAATCTCCCCATCATCAGCGGTCTATCCAAGAACATCTTATCACCTCCCGCAACGATCGCTATGTCATTCCCATCAAACAAGATTCAAAGCACAATTTCCCCGGCGTTGTTCAAGGGCAATCCTCAAGCGGAGCGACCGCTTTTATCGAGCCTTTTGGTGTTGTAGATCTCAACAACGAGCTGCATCAACTAGCAGATGAGGAACGCCAAGAGATACGACGTATTCTTCTCGAACTCAGTGACTTGGTTCGCGAGCATCTGGCATCGTTGGAACTTGCCTTGGACATCTTGGGGGGACTGGACTTTCTAGGAGCAAAAGCACGATTAAGCATAGAACTCAACGGGGTCGAACCGGTGCTTAACGTGCGAGGTGCTATCAAGTTGATAGAAGCGAGACATCCGCTCCTTGAAATGAATCTTCGAGACAGTGCAAAATTGAAGGACGAGGAACGCGATCCTAACCTACCAGAGCGAGTTGTACCAACTGATGCAACGCTAGGAGACACGTTTCACACCATGGTTATCACCGGACCGAATACGGGCGGGAAAACTGTTGTCCTCAAAACAGTCGGCTTACTCACACTCATGGCACAATCAGGGTTGCACATCCCCGCGAAAATGGGGAGTGAAGTTGGGATCTTCGACCAAATGTTCGCCGACATCGGTGACGAACAGAGCATCGAGCAGAATCTCAGCACTTTTTCGTCCCATATTACCAAGATTATCTCCATCCTGAAAGAAGCGGACGAAAATTCACTGGTACTGTTGGATGAAATTGGGGCAGGCACAGACCCAACGGAAGGGGCAGCACTCGGCATGTCAATCTTGGACTGGCTGGCGGTGCGTAAGGTTCGCACAGTTGCGACAACTCACTACGGTGCGCTGAAAGCCTACGCGCATGCGCAGGAGGGTATGGAGAACGCCTCAATGGAGTTTGATTGGCAGACGCTGCAACCCACCTATCGTCTTCAAATTGGTGTGCCCGGAAGCAGTAACGCCTTCAAAATTGCACAGCGGTTAGGTATGCCTGACGCAATTACTGATGCCGCTAAAGCGTACATAGGCAACCAGACCGTCGCCGTGGAAGATCTCATCGTCAGTATGCAGGCGTCCCAAAACGAGCTTGACGTTGAACGTGAAATCGTGCAAGAGAAACTCCGAGTGGCGGATACCGCTGCCAGAAAACACGAGGCACTAATCAATCAAATCGAAGTGGAGCGGGAAGAACTTCGGGACCAAGCCGAGCAGGAAGCCGGTACAATTCTCAAAGATGCCCGTAAACTTGTTGAACAGACAATAGCAGAAGTGCGGCGAGAAAATGCCTCAAAAGATAGTGTCAGTACCGCTTTTACTCGTATTGAAGGGGCGCGGCAGAAACTGAACGAGAGACGCCAGCAGCAAAAACACGCAGCAAAACCGCACCCCGATACAATTGGTGTGCGAGTCGGTGATAAAGTCCGTGTGAAAAGCCTGAACCAATTTGGTGAAGTTCTCTCGGTCTCAAACGGGAAAACGCCTTTGCTCGTCAAGGTTGGCAACATGCAGATGCGCGTGTCATACGGAGGAATTGAGCCTGTGCGTCCGGAAGACAATAAGCGCGAACTTTCTACCTCAATCTTGGATGTCCAGTATAGCAAGACAGGAAATGTTAAAACAGAGTTGAATCTGCGAGGAAAAACTGTTCATGAGGCTTGGACAGAAACTGATAAATACATAGATGATGCGTTTCTTGCGGGTTTACCAAAGGTGCGGATTATTCATGGTAAAGGCACTGGCGCGTTGCGGACTGCAATTCACGACCTTTTGGCAGACCACGCGGAAGTGAATGATTTTCAATTGGCAGCACTCAACGAAGGTGGCGCAGGTGCAACGATTGTCACATTGAAGGAATAGTAAGAGAGATTTGGACTAATATTTTAGAATTATCCGCTTGCATTGAGAAAATCTCCTTTCTCTGCGAGTAGCGTTGGAAAATTGCGAAGGACAACTATTCAATTCACAGGACGATCGAAGAAGATGGCTTCCAACAGGGCATGATCGGTGTTCAATGACAACGCTGATAACTAACTGACCTATTGATGCCATTGCTCTATTTACTTGGATTAAGCCATCGAATTTCGCAGTACGTTTCACGTTTCATACCGATTTCGGTTTGAAATTTCCTATTTCGGCTCTTCAGAACTGTTAGGTTGAAAAACCGTACACGACCCGGCATGGGAAAAGTAAACCTAAACCTGTATCAGACGAAGGTGAGTTGTGATGAGACAAGCTTCTAACTACATTCCACGCGAGATACTTGATAATATTTGCGCACAGAACGATATTGCCGAAGTGATATCGGAGTGTGGGGTTCTGTTGAAGCCTGTTGGCAAAGCCTACAAAGGGCTTTGCCCCTTCCACGACGAGAAAACTCCCTCCTTTAACGTCTCCCCCGAAAAGCAGGCGTTTTACTGTTTTGGGTGTAATGCCGGTGGCAATGTCATTAGCTTCCTCAGAAAATATGACGGCAAGTCTTTTATGGAAGCGATGGAATGGTTGTCAGAGCGCGCAGGTATTCCGCTGCCAGCCCAAGATGGAAAAGCACGCCAGATTAGCCAAAAACGTCTGGAGCTGCAAGACCTGAATCGTTTTGCGATGGAGCATTTTCACCGCCAACTCCTGGATCCCAAAATTGGTGGCTATGCGTTGGCATACTTGAAAAACCGGGCCCTCAAAGATCAAACGATCAGGGACTTCCAACTCGGATACGCGACCCCGGGACGCCAAGATATTGTTAAGGCTGCCACACAAGCCGGTTTCTCAATCCAACAACTCATTGATGTTGGACTCATCAGGAGCGATGAACAAGGAACCACAGATCGATTCCGAGGGCGCGTTATCTTTCCAATCCGCGATGAACGCGGCAATCCCGTTGGATTTGGTGGGCGTGCAGTGTCGGAAGAGCAGCTTCCCAAATATCTTAATTCTCCGACCACCACCCTTTACGATAAGAGCAAAACCCTTTACAACTTATACGAGGCACGTCAGGCAATCCAAAAAGAGGAGAAAGTGATTCTCGTTGAGGGCTACTTTGACGCACTCATGCCGTATCAAGCGGGTGCCCAAAATGTTGTCGCGTCGCTAGGGACTTCGTTTAGTGCTTCACACGCTGATTTATTAAAGCGGTTTGCCGAACAAACGATTCTTCTCTATGACGGGGACCCGGCGGGTTTTCAGGCGACGTTGCGAGGATTACACATCCTTCTGGCGGCAGGATTGCGTGTGCAGGTGGCGAGTCTACCTCCCGACACAGATCCAGATCAATTTATCCGTGCACAAGGCCTTGATACGTTTAATCAACTGATCGATTCTGCGATGAACCTAATCGAGTTCCAAATTCAACGGGCAACGCAACAGCATGCAATTCATCGCATTGATGTGAAAACACAGGCAATCAAAGAAATTGCTCTGACCTTATCGAACCTCAAAAATCAGGTCGAACTCAGCGAATACGCGAAGTATGCAGCGCAAGAACTCGACATTGAGCGGTCAGTGCTTTTGAGGGAGTTGCAACGTTTGGGCGTCAAGATGTCTCGCCCAGTTTCGCCACCGAGACACACTCACGCCGCACCAACAGCAAGGATGAGCCCGCGTGAATCGATTGAGTGGCAACTGATTGAAGCACTGCTACAAGGTCCCGACCTCCTCCCGCTTGCCAAAGCGAATTTTCACTATCAAGACTTTACCCATCCTGACTTTGCAACTATTGGCAGGATGCTCTGGGAAGCAAGTGATAATGAGGCTATCATTGATATGCAAAATCTTATAAATGCTTGTGCTAACGAAAAAATTACAAGCATAATCTCCAAGGCTCTTCTGAAAAAGACAATCCCTCCAAATTTAACTACACGAGTGGAGGGATGTCTGAAGAAACTCAAAGATTTTCTGTTGTGGGATGTTGAACGTATGAGGCGTTCTGAAGCCCTTGCACAAGGGAATAACAGCAAAAGCATTCTTGCAGAACTCGTTGAACTCTCAAACCGAAGAAGACAGTTAGCCCGTTAATTCCTGTTATTATTTCAGGAAGGGCACTAGGAGAATAAACTACAATGGCTTCAGTAACTAAGATAGATGATCGCTTAATCAATATAAGTAAAGAGAAACACTTCCTTGAATACGATGACCAACCGAATCCTTCACCACCGGACGATCTTGATGACCTACTTCAAATTGATTTAGAAGAAATTAACCTTTCAGAAAATCCAGCAGACCTTGATGAGGGAGATTTAACAATGAATTTAAAAGTTATCAATCAAACAGCCGATTTTGATACACCTGATTACTCCGCAGATGAAGGTTACGACGATACTGATAGTGATGAGCTAGCACTGGATCCAGGGAAACTCGATAAGGTTGATGATCCGGTGAAGGTGTATCTACGAGAGATGGGGAGCATCGCTTTGCTGACTAAGCAGCAAGAGGTTTCCTTGTCAAGGCAGATTGAAGAAGGGCATTGTAAGGTCGAGGAGGCAATATTTGAAACGCCAATTGCAATTGCGGAGGTTCGGAAACTGCTCAATCAGATTTTGGTCGATAAGAAAAAGGCTTCCGATGTGCTTTCAATAGAGGTTTCAAGCACATCTGCTATTGATAAGGAAGAAAAATACCTGAAGAGCGCACGGGAACTGATGGCGGATTTGAAGGAACGGGATTTAGAAATGCGTCTCCAAGAGCGCAAACTAAACTATGAAAAACTGCCTGCTAAGGAGGAGAAGATCCTTCGTAAAAAGCTTGAATCCGGCCGTTTAGAATTGGTAGAGACTCTCAAGTATCTCAAAATTGATCGGGAGGAAATTAGTAAAATTGCAGGTAAGATTAAAGATATTGCGACCCGCATGGCGAATTTGGAAAAGCAGGTGACAAAGATTGAGAAAGAATGTGACCTATCCGCGACTGAAATCTGTCAGCAGATGCAGGATTACACGCTGGGTAAAGCACAACCTACTGCCTCTGACGGTATTGAGAAACTCAAAGAATATAACCGGAAAATCGTCAAGGCGAGGAGGACCATCAAAAGGCTGGAGCGTGGAATTGGCGCGTCACGTGAGCAACTCGACTGTGCGACCCAGCGAATCCACGCGGGAGAAGCAACGGCGCAAGAAGCAAAGATGACAATTGTCGAGGCTAACCTGCGGCTCGTCGTCAGCATTGCCAAAAAATACAGGAATCGAACGCCAGGTCTGACGTTTCTTGACCTCATTCAGGAAGGGAATATCGGCTTGATGAAAGCGGTCGACAAATTCGAGTATCAGCGGGGTTATAAATTCAGCACTTATGCGACATGGTGGATTCGTCAAGGAATTACTCGCGCTATCGCTGATCAAGCGCGCACGATTCGCATCCCCGTCCACATGATTGAGACCATCAATAAACTGATCCGTACTTCCCGTTACCTTGTTCAGGAAAAAGGCAGAGAACCCCTGCCGGAGGAAATCGCTGGTGAAATGGACATATCCCTTGACAAAGTGCGACAGGTATTTCGGATTGCGCAGGAGCCAATCTCTTTAGAAACTTCGGTCGGAGAAGATGAGGACAGCCAACTCCGAGACTTTATTGAAGACAAAACTTCAAAGTCTCCGGTCGCCGAAGCGACATTTACCATGCTCAAAGAGCGTATCGAAGAGGTTCTCCGGACATTAACAGAGCGCGAGGCGAAGGTAATCCGCTTGAGATTTGGGATTGGGGATGGATACCCCCGGACGCTAGAGGAGGTTGGCACGGAGTTTCAAGTCACCCGTGAACGGATACGCCAGATAGAAGCGAAGGCACTGCGAAAATTGCGTCACCCAACCCGGAGTCAGCAGCTGCGTGGCTTCCTTGAAGGTTGAGCGATTTCTGTTGACAAATTCACTGCAAACTTTTATAATACCTACGTAACTCAAGGAGGGCCTGTAGCTCAGGGGTTAGAGCAGCCGGCTCATAACCGGCCGGTCCTAGGTTCGAATCCTAGTGGGCCCACCACCTTCTTCCCATCTCGTTTTTTCCTCTCCATCCAATTCAACTTATGGGGCGTTAGCTCAGGGGTACGAGCGCTACCTTCACACGGTAGAAGTCACTGGTTCAAATCCAGTACGCCCCATCATTTTCTTCGACTATCCGACCTCTTGCCCTTTATACTGAAGTTGATATAGCCGATAATAGATGCCCCGTTGCTGAAGCAGTTCGTTGTGCGTCCCCATCTCCCGAATCTCGCCGCGCTGCATGACGATAATCTTATCCGCGTTCTGAATCGTCGACAGCCGGTGTGCAATCGCGATTGAAGTCCGATTTGCCATCAGGCGGCTCAGGGCGTCCTGAATGAGGAGTTCGGTTTCGGTGTCTACACTGGAGGTTGCCTCATCAAGGATCAGGATATCGGGATCGGAAGCTAGCGCGCGTGCAAAGGCGACGAGCTGCTTCTGTCCAACCGATAGTCCTGCCCCACCCTCTTTGATTTCAGTTGCGTAACCATTCGGCATTTTCTGCACGTACCTATCCAGATGGACCTCTTTTGCGGCGGCAATCGCATCTTCCTTTGAAATCTCCGTGTTGTCCAGATGGATATTCTTCTCGACTGTCCCAGAAAACAGGAAGATATTCTGCTGCACAATGTTGATGGCACGGCGGAGATCTTGCAATTCCATTTCCCGAAGATCTATGCCATCAATCAGAATCTGTCCCTTACTCACTTCATAAAATCGGCACAGCAGGTTGATAATCGATGTTTTGCCTGACCCTGTGTGGCCCACAATTGCGACCTTTTCGCCCGCTTTAATCTTGAAGGAGACATCGCGCAGGACATAATTCTCTGCGTTATAAGCGAGCCAGACATTGCGGAACTCAATTTCGCCGTTTAACGCCTCTAATGCTTTGGCTGGCGTCGGGCTCACAATTGTCGGTTCCGTGTCCATCAGATCAAAGATCCGCTCAGACGATGCCATGGCGTTTTGGAAAATTGTGTATTTCTCGCTGAGGTCACGGATGGGCCAGAACAATCGCTGGCTGTATTGAATGAAAGCGAACAATACGCCGAAAGTCATCGCATCTTGCAGAACCTGCCCGCCGCCATACCAGATGATGACCGCCAGCGCGAGCGAGCCACTAACCTCGATCATCGGGGAGAAGAGCGAGAAGTAGAAGATGCTACGCAGGTTTGCGCCGAGGTATTGCTTATTCCTCTCATCGAACTGTAGCCAGCTGCGCGGCTCCCGCGCGAACAGCTGCATCGTTGTCATGCCGACGATATTTTCGTTCAAGAACGCGTTGATTTGAGCGAGATACTTGCGCTGATCACGGAAAGCGCGGCGGGAGTAGACCTGATAAATGGTCGTCGCTGCAAAGATGGCCGGCAACACAGCAAAGGTTACTAACGCCAACTTCCAATTAAGGAGTAGCATCACTGCCATGTAGCCGAAGATGGTGAGTAGGTTCCCAAAGACCGTAATGACTCCAGAGGTGAATAGCTCCCTCAACACCTCCACATCGCCCATGACGCGGGTCATCAGTCTGCCCACAGGATTGTTGTCAAAGAAACGGACATCCAACCGCTGCAGATGTGAAAAGAGCGACATGCGCATGTCATACATCGCTTTCTGCCCGACCATCTGCATTCGGTATTCTTCAAAATAGGTAAATATGAATCTCGCCACGAGAACGAGGACATAATAGATCGCAATCATTTCCAGTCCCTGCAGATTTCCCGGCTGAATATGGTTATCAATTCCAAGCTTTGTCAGATAAGGTAACCACATTTCAGTTGCAGTGTAGCCAATCATCAAAAACACGATGAGCACAACTTCAAGCCGATACGGTTTCAGGTAAGCGAGTAGTCGTGTCATCAACACCCGATCATACACTTTACCGAGATCTTCTTCTTCTTCACTATAGTCGTAGAGTTGACTACTACTACCACCACCGCCACCACTACCAAACATAGATAAATCCTCCTTGTCCCATAATCTATTTTTCTTTCCTTAAATCTTGAGTCATTTGCAATCCATGCCTGATGAGATCTATTACTTACATCTGCGTAGAAAGACAATAAAACTTCCGATAATTGCACTACCTAACAATGGTTTGGTTGTCAAAGCTATGCTTCCTGCCTGTATGATAAAGCATTATAGGCGATTGGATAAAAGTTGTCAAGAAACTCAATTATATCAAAGCCCCATGAACTGCTCCTAGCTCGGAAGATTGTTTTGCTGAAAACTAAGCATTAACCCGCATAGTAGGGCAATCGCATGTAAATATTGTGTAGGGCTTACACCCTTGAATTGCAAAAATCGTCTCTTATTTCCTATCGTAGCCATCCCGATACATCGGGATGATCGTCCGCAGATTAGGAAATCTACGCTACGAGAGAGGTACTTCCAAGTTTCTAATGAATCAACCGCCTAATTCTTAAACAGATGCGATTGCCCTCCCCGCATAGCAAAACCCCTTGACAATTTTGCCCGTTCATGCCATAATCTCCGCACTATAGGAGATAGGCTGAATGGCGGGTGGGACACCGTCCCACTCGTGTCTTCAAAGGGTTTGGTCAATCCTCAATCGATCAAATACCATTTCAAAATTGACCCGTATGCCCAATCTGACAAGTTTGGGGTGGGTCGAAAGGAATCAAAATGAATACTGATCAATCACCGGCGGCGGAACCTTACCGCGCCCCTGCCTTTGCTGATGCGAAGCCTGAACTTTCAGGTCCCGGAGCCACGCCAGAGCGGTTAGAACACCTCAAGGAGCACGGCTTTGTCATCATCAACGACTTTGTTGACAACCCCTGGATCCCGATTCTGCGTGAAGCAGGTCGTCGTGTCACCGAAGCGTGTGCGCCCGAGCATATCTATAGTAAGATCGACGGCTCGAAGGGCTACGTGCACCGCACGGGGGAAGATCAGCCGTGGGCGATTCGGGGGCTTATCCATCCGGCTTTCAATGAACCCAGCTTTGCTGAGTTCCACGGTTCTTCAGATTTCTTGGATTTCGTCTCCTCTTGGTGTAACGGGCTCCAACCAGAAGATATGGTGCTTGGTGGACTGCTGCTATGGTGCAATGCCCGGACGCACGAGAATAAACTTGGCTGGCACCGAGACACAACATGGTGGGGCACCGGGGAGAGATACTTCGCGCAGCACGACCGGAAGGAGGGACCCGAAGCGTATTCCGAGGAGACTGAGAGAATCCGCTGGAAAGAAATCGTTGCAAATAACGCGAAATCTGTCACGGAACGAAACGGCGTAAGCATGTTCTTGGCATTGACGGATGACGAATGCCACGAGCTAGTACCGGGCAGCCACAATCGATGGCGTTCACCGTTGGAACAAGACGTGCTTCTACCGAGAGGGATGAAGGACCAAGGCGTCCCACACACACCGAGCTGGAACGGCGTGGACCCGTTGCCGGGTCAGGTTGCAATCCGACTCAAAGCGGGAGAAGCCCTCATCCGCAATGGCGTAACAATCCACACCGGGCACACCGTTCCTCAGCGTGAGCGGAACACGTTGTCAATCGGTTGGTCGAAATGGTCAGGCGAGTTCACCGGCGAGCCTTCAGTTTCAGACGTGCGGCACGCGTGGCAACTCGATCCCGCTGTGCGCGAAGTCTTGCCGCACAAGTGGATGAAGATCGCTTGGGACCGCTGGGCGGAAACCCAGAAACTAGGAGATTCGCTCGAGGACCGATACACAGGCTTTGACATCAACCGCATCAAGGTTGGTGAGGTCATCGGTTGGCGCGGTGAACTGGAACGCCAAGCCGCGGCAGCCGGCGAAGCGTGGGAACGCTTCCAGACCATAGCCTAACTGGGTGTAAAGAGAATCAGTTCAATATGCAGCGAGCACTAGAGGGAGGTCTACAGTGCTTCTAGCTCTTCTTGCAACAGCTGTTTCTCATGGATACCGGCATAAATGCCGTCACGCTCCAATAACTCCTCATGTGTACCGCGTTCGACAATTTCCCCATCGTCTAGGACGACAATTAAATCTGCCGCCTTAACGGTCGAAATGCGGTGCGATATGAGGATCGTCGTGCGATCTTCCATAATCTCATTCAGTCGTGTGAGGATGGTATCCTCTGTATTCGTATCTACGCTTGCGAACGCATCGTCCAAGATCAAAATCTTCGGCTTGATCATGATTGCGCGTGCAAGTGCTGTCCGTTGTTTCTGTCCTCCTGAGATGGTCTGACCACGTTCACCCAAGAACGTCTCTAGCCCATCGGGAAATTCCTCAATCTGATCGAGCAGATCGGCGGTGTGAGCGACATCCTTGACCTCGACTTCGTTTGCATTGCTAACGCCGTAAGCGATGTTGTTTTGCAGGAGGTCGGAAAAGAGAAAAGGCTCCTGTTCAACGACACCGATATTCGATCTCACGACTTGCAGCGGGATATCTTGAATATCAGCACCGTCGATGAAGACCATGCCCCGCTCTGTTTGACGGATGCGAGGGATGAGGTTGATCAAAGTGGTCTTACCGCTGCCGGTCGCACCGACAATTGCAACCGTGGACCCGCGCGGAACCTTGAGGTTGATATTTTTGAGTACCGGCACCTCGCCAGGATAAGCGAAGTTGAGATTTCTAAATTCGATTTCACCGTGAATCTCTTTGACGTCTTGGCGTACCGTTGTTTCATCAGCGATTTCGGGTGTGACATCAAGAATCCTGCGGATTCGTCCCATTGACGCTGCACCCTGTTGAAAGGTGTTGACAATAAAGCCAAACGTAATCATCGGACGAATGAACATCATCAGATAGGCGTTGAAAGATACGAAATCGCCCAGTGTAATTTTTCCCTCGACTACCCGGATACCGCCGAGCCAGAGGAGCGCAGCAACGCCGAGTCCGGGTAAGAATCGGAACACCGGAAAGAAGAAGGTTGTCAGCCGAATCCGATTGCGATTGCGTTGCACGAAGTCCTGGTTATATACTTCAAACTCCTCTACCTCGCTCGCTTCGAGCGTATACGCTTTGACAACGCGCACACCGGACAGGTTCTCCTGCACTTTGGTGTTCATGGTGGCAAAGCCTTCTTGGATCCGCTCGTAATGTTTGTAGACTCGCTTCCCCAATTCCCTTATCAAGATGGCGAGGATCGGGTACGGCAGAAGTGCCAACAGCGTCAGCTGTACGTCGATCTGCAGCATAATTACCAGTGCCAACACGAAGAAGATAAGCGCGTCTGATGTATATGACACCGCCATACTGAGCACCATCCGGATAGCGTTCATGTCACTGGTCGCTCGCGCCATCAGATCGCCCGTGCGGACATCATGATAGTAGGACGCAGGCAGCTTTTGAAGATGCGTGAAGAAATCGTTCCGAAGATGGTATTCCATCTTCCTTGCCGCACTCTGGATGACCTGGCGCTGACCAAATCGAAGTATACCTCCAACCAGAGCAGCTCCCAAAATGAGTAGCGCGTAGAACAAGACCTTTCGAGGGGTAACCGCGCTCCCCAGATCCCCCAAAACCCACTTCAGCAACTTTGGCTGCACCACAATCATCCCAGGGGTAACCGCGCTCTCCAGATCATCAAAAACCCACTTCAGCAATTTTGGCTGCACTACAATCACCACATTTGTCGTGAGCACAAAGAAAAAGCTCGCGATAACAGCGGATCGGTAGCGAACAACATACGGTTTGAGATGTAATAAGCTACGGATATAGCATCACTCCTTTCTTTAGCACTTTAACTGATTTGTTTCTGAACATTTCTTTTGGATAGATATATCCAAGCCATCTGTGCGGTTTTGCAGTGGATTTGTCAATCCACTGCGAGCGGTGATTTTGTCGTTTTCGCTCTCACTTTACTCGCCGATTGTCTCAACTTCAATTCCGGGGGCGTTGAGCAATTCCGGTTTGAGATCGATGCCAAGCCCAGGGCTTTCCGGTGCGGTCAGATGCCCTTCCTCGACCGGAACCGACTTTGTCACGAGGTTGTCGTATTGAACGAGATAGTGACGGCGGACGCTTTCGAGTATAAACAGGTTCGTGAGATGGGTCGCCAGATGGATCGAGGCGACATGCAGGACGGGCCCCCCGCAGTTGTGTGGCGCGATGGGAAGGTAATAGGTATCAGCGAGCACCGCAATTTTTCGAGCTTCTGTTATGCCGCCACACCAACAGATGTCGGGCATAATAAACTGTGCGATTCCGAGTTCGATGAGCTCTCGGAATTGGTAGCGCGTCATCAGACGTTCACTAATGCAGAGCGGTTGGGAGACGTGGTCGGCAAGCGTGGCATAGGCTTTCATGTTGTCTTGCGGCATCATCTCTTCTAGCCACATCACATTATACGGTTCAAGCGCGTGGGCAATCTTAATTGCCGATGGGACATTCCACAAACCGTGAAATTCCATTGCAATCTCAATATCGTTGCCGACCGCGTCGCGAATCTGTTGGACAGGTTTCAACCCGATTTTGATATCTGAATTCGTAATAAACTGTCCGCGGTTTTTGTAACCCACCCCATCAAAGGGCCACACCTTCATCGCTTGGATGCCGCTGTCGAGGAGTTCCTTTGCTAGCTTCCCTGCTTCGTTGTTTTCGACGTTGTTGAAATCGTAGCGGTGGTCATAGCAGGTGTTGTATGTGCGGACCCTGTCGCGGGATTTCCCGCCAAGTAGCTGATAGATCGGCTGCCCGGTGGCTTTCCCGTAGATGTCCCATAGCGCGATATCAATGGCGCTGATTGCTCGCAACTCCGCGCCCGCCCAACCGTGCACCCTCATCCCATGGAACATCTCCTGCCACAGACGTTCAATCTCCAGTGGATTTTGCCCTATCAGCATTGACGCGAGCTTGCCACGAATGACACCGCATTCTGCTTCGCCGAGTGGATAGGTTTCGCCGAGGCCTGTGATGTCTTCATCGGTATGAATGCGTACCCAGATGCACGGAACAGGTTCTCCCTCAATAATGAGGGCACCCTCCTGTGGATAAATCATTTCAATTTTCGTAATTTTCACGTTATCTCCGATTCAAGTGAAAAAAAGAACAGCCGTTGTTCCCCGAAAATATGCCTAAAGAAAATGATAGATGTGAGATACCATTCACCGCGCAATTAGCTTTTCTATCCGGCCGTCGAGTTCCTGCTGATCGCTTTCAAACGATGCGAGTCCGGCAAGGTTCAAAAGCGTGTCGATAGCGAGTTCACCGGATTTTATCCGATCGCCCCAGATTTCATGCTTGGGTATTTTACCGTCGTCTGCGATTTGCGCGAGTTCTTCATCGGAAAGTTGGGGGAACAGATCACCGGCACCCATATCATGTGCCCGATCCACAATGTCGTCCGCTGTCTGGGGGACATCTGTCCTCAAGCTGTCGGTCAGCCGACGATCGGGCTCCGAAATCCCCCAGAGTGTATCTATCCGAAGATCCGATGCACTGATACCGTCGTTGAGATGAACGGTATACTCGTTTTCGATGCTCGACTCCCATTCTCCCGAAAGCTCTTGCTTGGCATCGGCGGCGACATTCACAGGCATGGTGAAGACATCGATCCCAGCCAAATACGGTAGTTGCCCCGCTGACCGCAGACTCGCGGCAATCTGGAGCGTCCGCTCCCGGTTTCCTTGAGAGAGGCTTTTCACCACACGCTGACTCGCAAGCACGGCTTTTTCACCGACCAGTTTACCGTCGCCCAACTGATGATCCACGATGTAGGCGTTCAGTCGCCCAAGAAACACATTGACGTAGGAGGGCGCGCCAAACGCGGTTGCGACGAAGTTATGCCGCGCACTGAATCCCAACGTGAAATTGACCGGTATTCCATCTTCCCGCAAGCGGCGCATAGCAATCAAGCCGGAGGGTGTCAAAGGCACTTTAATGATAAAGTGTTCGGGACAAATCTCATAATAGCGTTGACCGTAGGAGATGCTCCGCTCAATGTCGTGTGCCAGAATTGTATGAAGTTCCACGCTCACCCGTCCGCCGAAACGCTGCGCCAAACGCAGCCCATGACGCGCGTTTAAGATAAAGGCAATCTCAATAATCTGCGTTTGAATATCCAGCCCGGTGAGTACGCCGACCGCTTTCTGGATTAAGTCGTCGTAAATTCCCTTTTGCACTTCGGCGTTGAGTAACGTGTTATTGGTTGTCAAGGCAGTAAACTCATCAGTCCATAACGCCGTAGCAGCTTCAATATCGCCGGTATCCAACCAAAGTTCGGAGCCAGCCAGACATAACGCTTTCCAAAACGGATCTGATTCCGTCTCAATACGCCCACGCTGTAGATCAATTCCTTCCTTCACAAAATTGTGAATCAGGTCAACACGATTTGGTGGCAATGCCATATACAACCTCCTTCCAACAAAGTAAAATTCTCATAGTTCCTATAATCCGCAGCAATACTCGTAGGGAACGCAGGTCTGCGTTCCCTACGAGCCATCTAAAATCTAGGGATCTGTAAGCTGCCACTGCTTAACGCTTCAAACAGCTCGTCATACTCCTCTCGATCCACCGGTAAGTCAACCGTCTTTTTCCGCATCGCCGAAAGCACGATGGCGTTGATTAACTCTACGGTAGGAAGCGCGTTCACACCGTTGACCAACGGCTCACCACCGTTGAGAATGGCATCGATAAAGCTCGCCATCAGTACATCGTGTCCACCGGGTTCATCCCGCAGCTCGACGGGCTGCCATGAAACCTCCGGTTGTCCAGCGATGCGGGGTGCCTGCCCCACGAGGTCCGTCAACGAATTCTCATAAGTGCCGAGTAGGATGTGGTCTTCGCGATTATTGGTCAGGCTCTGCACATCCGGAATCGCTATCGTCCCTTTGTCGCCGGCTATCTGACGAATACTATAACCCCTCGGTTGGTTAATCGTGAGTTGAATCGAACCAAATACTCCGTTTGCAAACAACACATTTGCACAAACCACATCTTCTACCTCCATCTGATGGGATTGGTTGCCAATTATGGCAGAGACTTGGACCGGTTCGCCAACCAACCAGCAGATCAGATCCAAATCATGGCTCGTCTGATTCATCAACACACCACCGCCGGCATGTCGCCACGTCTGGCGCCAGATGTCACGGGCATAGTAGCTTTCTGGGCGAAACTCAATCCATGTCCAGAGCACGCGCATGATGTTCCCAATTGCCCCGGTATCAATCAGATGCTTCATCGTCTGAGGGGTTTGATAGGTTCGGTATTGGTGTCCAACGCAGAGTTTCAAATCGCGTGCTTTCGCCGTCTCGATCATCGCGTCTGCGTCCGATACACGGTTGGCAAGCGGTTTCTCGGTGAAAACGTGCACCCCTGCGTTCAGGCACTCTAAGCCAATGATGGCGTGCAGATGGTGCGGTGTTGCAATTGATACCGCATCAACAATCCCCGCATCTAGCAGCTCACGATAATCGGTGAACGCACGGACACCTAGCTCTTGCGATTGCGTCTTGACGGCTGCTTCGTCGAGGTCCACCAACGCGGTCAGCTCTACATTTTCATGCTCTTGAGCCATGCTTACATGCTTGCCTCCGACGCCTTTAATTCCAATGACCCCATAGCACACACTGTCCATTATGCCCTCCAAAGAAATCGGCAAATCTATACTACGAATAATCCGAGCCGAATAGGTCTTACTGCATTATAGCAAAGCTGAGGATACTTGTCAATTTTGTTTCTAATGAAATCATGGAAATTCACTGTGCACAAACAATTCGCAAGATACACATTGACAAATTATTTAGAAATTGACAGAGATTTACATCCGTGATAGAATGTGCTCATTCGGTGTTCAATCGTTCGGTGAACCTCCGGCTGTGCCTATTCAAATCGAAGCGCAGGGTTCAGCCGTAGCAAAGAATCTACGACGCACAATTATACGGAGGTTATAATGGCTACAGATACAAGTAATGTTTATACAAGGTTAGGTGTACGTCCGCTGATCAATGCCGTGGGGAACCAAACCGTGCGCGGTGGTTCTACGCCTTCCGCACTGGTAAAGCAGGCAATGGATGGCGCAGACGTAAATTTCGTGGATATGGAGACGTTTCTCAAGAAATCCGGCGATTTTATCGCCTCATTTCTAGATGTCGAAGCGGCTTATGTCACAGCGGGCTGCTATGCTGCGATGGTGCTGAGTTCCGCAGCTGCCATGACCTATCAGCATCCAGAAAAAAGAGACCAGCTGCCGGATACCACGGGGTTGAAGGACGAACTTGTCTTCCAGAAGTATCAGCGATACGGCTACGACAGGGCTTACAGTGTGCCCGGCAGCAAGTTGGTGCTTGTGGGGGATGAGGAGGGGTGTACACCAGAGGAGTTTGAGAACGCTATCGGTCCCAACACCGCCGCAATCATCTACCTCGTTCAGGCTGACAGGGAGAACGGCGTTTCGCTTGAGGAGGCGGTCGAGATAGCGCACCGGAACAACGTTCTCGCTATCGCCGATAGCGCGGCTCAGATTTATCCGCTTGACTACTTCCGACGAAATGCCCAATGTGCGGATCTTGTCTGCTTCGGTGGCAAATACTTCAACGCACCGCACTCCACCGGGTTCGTGTGTGGCAGGAAGGATTTAATCGAAGAAGCGACAGCCCACGGCTTCATCGCACCGCGCCCATTTGGTCGGGGGATGAAGGTAGACCGGCAGGAGATTGTTGGGGTTTTGACGGCAATCGAGAATTGGTTCTCGACTGACCATGAGCAACGCTCAAAAGACCAAGATGCCCGATATGCCCAGATTTCGCAGGCGCTTGAGGGCATCCCCGGCGTATCAACGGAAGTCGTCTACGCTGAGAGAAGTCACACATTGTCCAGTCTCCACGTTACCGTTGACGAAGCAACCGTTGGTCAGAACGCGGAGCAGGTGAATGATGCGCTAGATGCCGGCACACCTCGCATCAGAGCGAACGCTGGTGGCGATGCTGTTGTTATTAATGCTTATACCCTCCGTGAAGGCGAGGAGCGTATTGTCGCTAATCGTTTGAGGGAAGTGCTCGCCGGGTAGCGGTTGAGTCATCTACGTCGTAAATTCGATCAGGGGTTTGAGAGAAGGAACCTTGGGAAGGCCCCAAACCTTTGCAGGTGTCCTTTCTCTCCCTGATGGAGCAGAAAACTTGTAGACGGCAGAAGTGCCTGAAGTCAGCCTACTAAGTTGTGCTTTCGTAGGTGAGGTAACAGTATTCGGGGGCATCAACGATCCGTGTGCTTTCCAACTGCACAGGTGCTTTGAAAAACGGTGCATCTAATACCCATGTGTGATATTCGCCCTGCTCACCGCAAGGGTCAATGGGCAGCTGCTTCAGTTCTGAAATAAGTTCCGAATCTAAATACCTTCCAGTGATAGTAGTCTGAAAGTATTTTTTGTAGGAGAGAGAGCAGATTACTTCAAATTTGTTGGAGGTCAGAGTATCCAATATTGCGTACCGATCTAACTCCCACGACGGTTTATCGACACCCACCAAGCCTGCGGCAACCTCGTCAATCCAATTGGGCATCCCACCGACAGTAGAAATATCTCCCGTAATCAGCACTTCAATTCCTGCATCCCTAATCTTCTCAATTTGTCCCCGGTAGCTCAGTTTGTAGGGTTCAGGAATCGGCACGAATTCGATTGGAATGCCGATCTTCTGCGCTTGTAGTGCCATGAGCTGTGTTGGATGCGCGTAGAATTGCCTATTGTCTGCTGAGACAAAGCAGATCAACCTCTTTATATCGTAAAGGTTTAGGGAGCGGTGAAGCGCGAGGGCAGAATCTTTTCCGCCCGTCCACAATACGGCTGCTTTCATCATCGTATCTTCAGTTCCATTGAGCAAAAAATTACGCGGCGGGTCCCATCTCAATCATTCTCGCCATTCTTAGAGAGCTTGAAGTTGGCATGGCGTCCTGATTCGATGTTACCATACAGCGGCTTCATCTATACTGAATCGGTCTTGTTGTGAATCGAGGGACGATTGAATACCGATGGGAAGCGTCAGTTGAGGTGCTGTATGACCAAAATCTACTCCTGTCAAGATAGGGAATTGGGAACTCGCTGTGTATTCAAGGATCAACGATTCAAAGAGTTTTTCCTCTTCCTCAGAAAGTTCATTGATCTTACCGATAACTAAGCCTGCAATCTGATCGAACAGTCCTATCTGTTGACACTGAGCGAGCGATTCATCAACCTTGCGCGGTAATCCATCACCGAAGTTGACCTCTTCAAGGCACAAGATTGTGCCTCGTAACGGGGCCCAATATGGCGTACCGACCAGAGTCAACATAATGTTTAAGTTCCCGCCAATTAATCGACCGCTCGCTTTTCCCTCTCTCAACCAACGCCAACCCGGATTCGTTTTCATCGCGCGTGGCTGATCCTCGCTCGTATAGGCATCCGTCCATTGTGCGGGCGGTTTAAGTGTACCGACCGGCTCTGTCTTGAACAACATCTGTTCGACGCCCTGCCATGTATAAGCGAAGGGCTGCGGATATTCGCTGAAACCGTTGAGAATCATGGGACCGTGAAATGTAGTCAGACCGACCTTTGCGTATAGACCAATCAACAGGGCAGTTATTGCACTATAACCCATCACAATTTTGGGTGATTTTTCAATCTGTTCCCAGTCCAGCAGTGGGAGGACCGCATTGACGCCCGAACCACCGGATAGACAGAAGATGGCTTTTATCTTTGGATCAGCGAACATCTGATTTAAATCTTCAGCCCGGTGTTGAGCCGGGGGGTTCAGGTGTTGCCGTTGGTCAAGCGTGTGTGGTGCGATCTGAACGTGTAGTCCTGCATCCTCTAAATATGCAACCCCCCGTTGCAAGGCAGGCTCGTTGATCGTGAAAGATGCCGATGCCGGCGATACAATGCCTACGGTGTCTTGGGGGACCAGTTTGGGTGGTTTAATTGATTTGCGCATTGCGTTGGTTGAAGTTGAGCCATCAGCACGTTTCGCCTCCGATGGACGGTTCGCGGAGATTCCAGTTCCCGCAAGGAGGGCACCAGCGGTGACCTTCAGTGCTTCACGTCTGTTGATTTGATTCACAATTATGTTCCTTGTAGAGTATCAACCCGACTCATGCTTATAGTGGACCTTAGAATTAATGAGACACTCCAAACCGGTGCGGTTAGGAAACCACACCTACCGTTCTACCGTTTGGTAGGCACTGTTTCCAACTGTGCCGATGCGGTGCGGTTGGAAACCGCACCTACCGGGGGGCGAAAATGTCTGTTTATTTTTAGAATTCACTATAACTTGCAAAGCGCAATGAGAAATGGAAGCCGGAAATTTGCATTCGCTTGTTTACCCATCTCAGTCATTCCGTTGCCCCGGCGTTCCCTCTAACGGCGTGAAGTCGCCTGCCCCATTGGGCACTCGACTAAGTGCGGCATCTTCCCCCTGCGTCTTAAATTTAATCACGTCAAGCACCTGATTCCCCCGCTGATCCGTATCAATGAGCATGACCGTCTCCCCACTTTTAGAGAGTTTGAAGTTGGCATGAAGCCCCGATTCAGCGTTGCCATCTTCGTCCGCCCAAACAATCAGATAACCGCCCGGTGCAATCTGGGTGCCATCGGGGAACTGCCACTTCCGCGGACTGTTTTGGTTATCGCTCAGATACATCCCTGAAAGATTAACCGCATAATCGCTTACGTTGTGCAGTTCGATCCAATCGTCGTTTTCGCCCTGCGGATCGGCAAGGCTTTTTGTATTGTCTGCCATCAGTTCATTGATGACCACCGGAGAGCTATCAGCGAAGGAAGCAGTAACACGGTAGGTCAACGGCGCAAATTCAGTTTGGGCTGGGAAAAACGTCGTCGCGCCGTCCGATTCAGCAGAGCGAGTTTCGACGTAGTAGCGGATCTTCTTTCCAGCCGGAAAAGCGGGAATCTCACCCGCGTAGACCGCATCATCTTTTGACATCGGTACACTCCGGAAGGGTGCCAATCGCCCAGCTGCGTAATACAGGTTGACCGCACCGACCTCGACATCTCCACTAATCTTGGTTGTGATCTGTACGGATTGGTTCGCCATCGGTTCTTCGGGCTTAGATACAGACACGATAGTTGGCGTCGGCTTGTTGATTTCAGGGTGATTGAGCAGATGTTCTCCGCGTTCCTTGACAAAACGCTTGAAACTCGGCGTGCTTCTCCCACCTCTGCCGCTCCGTCTTCCACCTTCCCCTCCACCCTGATCTTTGATGTGGCTTGTAGCGAATGCTTCATAAGCGTAGAGTTTCTTATCGTCTGCCTTCACTTCGGCGTTAACAAGCGATTGGTATTCTGCAATAATTGGCTGGAGCACATCCCAATCAAGCCATTCGTTGGCAATCGTGCGGATGTGAGCGAGATACCGAGCGCGTAGGTGTGGAATGGCGAGCAGACGACTGATGACGGGTCGCATTGTATCGTTTTCCTGAGAAACTGGAGATAGCATCTGTCCCTCGGTCTGCCAAGAGTTCGGACCACCACCACCAGCAAATCGGAACGTCTCATTACTGTCGTGTGGCAGCAGGTGGAAACGACCTTTTGGATCTTGATAGATCGCGTAATCGCTGGCGCGACTGATATAGCCATCGTTATCTATGAATACATTTTCCAGTGCAATGAACCAAAGTGCCCGGTCAATGTTAAAAATTGCGGAAAGTTCAGATTCAAGTTGGTCATCGGGTGTCATCTCAAGAATTTCGCACAGCTTAATCAGATCTTGCCAAGCGTTTGGTGCGTCCTCCGCTCTCGTTTTGAGTTGGTAAGATTGTTGATAGGCAGAGGGTTGATCTCCACTATAAACCAACCCGCTATTGCGGCCGGGCGGTACTTTCCAGCGTACACCTTGTTTGGTCCCGAACCATTCGTCGAGGAAATCTTTGTTGAACTGTTGGCTGCTGACGTAAATCCCCCAGCTTTCCCCGTTAATGACCAGTTTAACGAGGTTCGCCTTCGGGGCAGGAATGTAGTTGCTAGCAATTTTTGAATAGAGGATTTCGCGGAGGAAGGAGGGATCGGAATGGCCGTTCAGCAGATTCAATGTCTTGTAGCCGTAGAGCCGTTGTTTGTCATCCCCGTAATCAACAGCGATATTGAACGACTTTTTCTCGTTCTGAACCGTGAAATAGGAGGAGCTGCCGCGGAACCGGACACCGATGGATTGGTAGGTCTCTCCATCGACGATTAAATCTGCTGGCACATCGACATCGGTTCGGTAGAAGTCGCCGAGCTGCTCGTACCAGTCCGCATCGTGGAATCGAAGGTAGAGCGTGCGGAGTGTGTTTGCGTCGTAGAGATCAGGTTCGCCGTTAGGTTGAGCAGCGAGACTTGCGTTCAAATCATCTTTGTGCGTTGTGTTAGACGAAGTGCTTCCAGATGGACGCGATGCACTTGTTAAGCCTCGACTCTCGTGGATATATTTGCGGGCGGCTTTTCGTTCTATATCGTTTAACCTGCCATCCTTGTCTGTGTCAAAGCGGCTGACAATCTTCTCCGCTCGACGCGGACCACGCCCGCCACCGAAACGACCTCGCTCACTTCCCCCGTGTTCTGCCCGGATTTCCTGTGCGGTGAATTGTACTCCTGTGAAGGCTTCGAGAGCGATTGTTTCAATCATAATCTCTTTTTCGTCTTCGTTCAACTGACCGTTGCCGTTGAGGTCAAATCGCTTCTCTTCTTCTGAAAGCGTATTTTGTGCCGAAGCGTTTATGGCAGCTAGCATTACAAGGGTAAGTAGTGTTCCAAAAAGGTTGGTGATGGTGCATTTGAGTTTCATGAGTTTCTCCTCGCAGAGTGTTTTCAGTTTGAGTTTTCACGATATTCGCTTTTGCTGGTATTAGGCAGGCAGCAATAGCGTTTGTTCGGGAAAAAATAGGTTTTCGGGAAAATTGAACTGAAAATTTTACCGCTTCCACTTTTTAGCAATTAAAATGCCCCTATATCAATTCGGCTTGAATTGATATAGGGGCTGGAGCCAATTCTCACAATGGACATGACCTCTCCTAATCTTCTTTCAGAGTCGAGAGGTAGATAACCTATCCATCTTGGACGATTTTGGCTGTTTCTAATTAAGATTCTAAGTGTTTATATAATCTCCTTTGGAGATGTCGGACTGCTGCATTCTTCCGGGAAGCAACAGTACCAACGGGACACCGAGCTATCTCAGCAACTTCTTGATATGATAACCCTTGTAACTCTGTTAAAACAAAAACTAACCGATGCTCGTCGGACAAGTCACCAATCGCTGACTGGATGGCTTCACCAGCCTCCCTAGCAATGGTTGTCTCCTCCGGCAAATATCGGTTGTCCGCAATCTCTTCTGATAGGTTGTAATCGCCGCCACTATCATTAGGGACGGGAGCCTCCAGCGAGGATGTGTAAGGGGTTCGTTGATCTTTAGCAATCTGCTTCAAGCAGACATTCTTTGCAATGTGATAGAGGAAAGTGGTAAACTTCGCTAGCGGTTGGTAGGTCGGTGCGCTGCGCCAAAGGCGCAAAAACGTTTCTTGACACAAATCCTCCGCGAGCATACGATTGTTTACGAAACGATAAATAAAGTTCAATGTGTTTGTGTAGTGACGTTTGGTTAATGTTTCAAATGCTGCGCTATTTCCTTCTTTGACGGATAACATTAGATCTTCATCGGATCGTCTCACGCTCGTCTCCTTCGGATTTCTCCTTGTTGCAAGGCAGGCCAAACCCAGCGAAGCGTCCGATCTGATTGAGCCAATACAATCAGAACCCTCTGCTTCGGAGTCGCCTGCCAATTCAGCCGGAATCTTGTCGTCGCCTATGCCTTTCTCGTAATCGTTCTCTTGTCCAAAATCGGATGTTGAAATACCTGTCACTTGTCGCCTCCTTTGGCGATAAAAACGTTGTGTCGGGGTTCAATAGGGGATCCTTCCTGAATCCCAAATCTGTATTGCTCTGAGCGACTGAGGGTTGAGCCAAACTAAATCCCTTTGCTATATCAGGGATAGCCCTGCGACCGGCGGAATTATGTGGTATCTCCTTCTGCTCCTCAGATCCGGAGCCTGCATGAGGGCGTGTACCTCGCGCGGCGGATGTGAGAGAGTTTTCCTGTGTTGCCCCTGTCACTCTTCCTGTCAGCGGATTAAACGCTGGTATGCGTTTCGGTCCTGTATGGTTAAACATCTCTTATAGCCTCCTTTTGGTTAATTGGTGAATTAGGTTGAGAGAAAAATCTGGAAAAGAATTATAGTGCGATCAGTTCCTGTATCTCAGAACTTCATCATTAACAATTATAATACAACCCCAGTATTGCTAAAAACTTCATCGAAAAATTAAGACAATTTGTTTTTTTTCAGAGCCATTTAACTCTCGCTAAATCGTCGTCTTTCACTCCCTGTTATCGTTGCGTGGGAGTGCGCCACACAAAAGGGTTATTATACATCACCGCTAGTTAGATTTTCAATGCCCAGTTTTGTTTCTCACAGTTCCTAAACTGGTCAATAGAGATTGTTGTTGACGGAAAAATAAGGAAGGAGTAAAATGGCTCATTGATGAAGCCAAAAGTGACAATCAGGTTAAATGATTGTAAAAAATATCCGCTAGCCCCAGTGGCACAGGAACTTGGAAGGACCACGGGGAGGTTGAACGTGAAACAATGGAGTTGGAGAAACAAATGATAACCAAATTTGACTACTTCTACGGAGGGCATGTGGAAATGGATAACATGGGTTTCCAGGGTCTCCGTGTTGATGATAGGATAGAATCGGACGAGCACCTCGCCTCTGTGTTCGACGAAGCGCGAACTATTGCTCAGTTAATGGACCAATTGAATTTTGACACCCTGTGGCTCGCTGAGCACCACTTTCAACGTGAGGGGTACGGCGGCATCGTGCGCTGTGTAAACAGTGATTAGAAGCGTTTCGTAAGAAACTGGGATTGTCGGATAATCCCATACGCACCCATCTTAGGTATACTCGGTAAAAGAGTTGAAACGGGGAAACCCGATGCCAAACTTAGCATGATGGGAAAAGGTGATTGATGGAGAAATATCCTATCCTAAAGAACCGCCAGCGTAAGATATATATGAGTAAGGCTGTATTGCCTGAATCCCAAGTCCTCAAGGTTCAACCGTAGGCGACAACTAAAGGATTCGCTTTTAGCGACACGCTATCCTCGGAACATAGCGTGATTGAAATGTTGTCTCAGGGGATACACACAATCTGGGATGCCGATTGGTGTAACCGATTCCCCTGACTTGCCCATTCAGATGGGATTAAAGGGATAAAAGGGACTCTAAGTATATCGAATCTTTGAATCATTGGAAACACAGGATTGGCTAAGTAGGCTAATCACCTATATGCCAACGGAGTTGTCATATTACCCAAAGTGTAGAGTCGAAAAAGGCTTTATGCAGTGTCATTTGACACCTATCCTTGAAGTATAAATCATCAGTGATGATGATGAAAGCCGAGAGGGAGAAGGGGGAAGGACAACAGGTCAGATATTATTCTAATATCCGAAACAGGAGAGATACCGAAATGGATTTCGCTAAACTGAATAGGAAATTAGAAGGGTTAGAGAGAGCCTCAACTAACGGACAAAAGGCTAAAGACCTCTCCCTGATTATACGTCTCCCTGAGATATGGCAATTAGCATACGCCAATATCTACAGTAATAAAGGCGCAATCACTGAAGGAATCGACGAGACCACCCTTGACGGCATGTCTAAGGGAAGAATCTCAAGGCTCATCGAATCCGTCAAGGAAGGAAATTATAACCCCAACCCCGTTAGACGAGCATATATTCCAAAGAAAGATGGGAACATGAGACCTCTCGGAGTGCCATCAGGCGACGATAAACTGGTGCAGGCAGTATGCAAGATTCTTTTAGAACAAATCTATGAACCTGTATTTTCTAAGCAGTCTCATGGGTTTAGACCGAATCTATCTTGCCATACCGCCATGAGTCAAATCAAACACAACTTCACAGCCGTGAAGTGGTTTGTCGAGTTTGACATAAAGGGATTCTTCGATAACGTGAATCATGACGTTCTGATTGCCCTTTTGGAAAAGAAGATTGATGATAAACGCTTTATCAAGCTAATCCAACAATGTCTCAAAGCGGGTTACATTGAGGATTGGCAGTTTAACATGACCTATAGCGGAACACCGCAAGGTGGAATCATCAGCCCTATACTGTCAAACATATATCTTCATGAACTTGACCAGTTTATGACTACCTTAACAGAATCATTCTGGAAGGGTGAACGCCGACCAAGAAATAAGCATTACATGCACTTGGAAGGCAAGAAACGACGCCTGAAACAACGCATGGAAAAGGAAGGTATCAATTCCAATTCCATGCTGGAATACAAAGCACTTGAGAACCAAATGCTCAAAACTCCATATCAGGTTGAGAATACAGAGGATTACAAGCGAATGCAGTATTGTCGATATGCCGATGATTTTATTGTGGGAATAATCGGCACATATAACGACGCCAAGCGAATCATGCTTGAGACTGAATGCTTCCTCAAAGATACGCTTCATCTACAATTATCACCAGATAAAACTTGCGTCCAACGTGCAAGCAAAGGAATTGAGTTTCTTGGCTATCACGTTAAGACACAACTAAGTGATAAGACTCTAAAGATGAAAGTGCAAGGCACATACACCCGTAAAAGAACCATACACGGAAGTATTGTCTTATCTATACCTGAGCATAAAATTAAGGAGTTTTGTCTTACTCATGGATATGGCAACCCACAGAATAACATGCCATCACATAGGAACAAACTCATAATCCCATCAGAAGCAGAGATAATCCAAGTCTACAATTCCGAATTGTTAGGACTTGCTAACTACTATAGCATAGCAAGGGATATGAAAACCGAATTACATCATCTGATGTATGTTGCAAGGTTATCATTTCTCAAGACATTGGCTAAGAAACGAAAGGTCTCTGTCGCCAAAGTAGCCCGCAGTCTCAAACGGAAAAAGGACTATGTTCTCAAGGTCAAAGTAGGGGAACATTGGCAAACTATCCAATTCTTTAACTTTCGGAACTGGATACGCCCCAAACATCATAGTGATGACAAACCCCTAACCGCTCATCTTTATGCCGTTGGGACGGAACTCACCCAGCGCATAGAGAAAAACGAGTGTGAGTATTGTGGCAAGACAGATAAACCTGTAGAGGTTCATCATATCCGTAAAATGAAAGACCTCCACGATAAGCCACAACTTGAGAATTGGGAGAAACTTATGATAGCACGTAACCGCAAAACACTAATTCTTTGTTCGGGTTCTGCGGATAGTTGTCATAGGTTGCTTCATCAGGGAACACTGCCCGATAAAAGGCAACAATCTAACTAAAATCTCACTGGAGAGCCGTGTGATGTGAAAGCATCAAGCACGGTTCGGAGAGGGGGATACGGGTTCTCAATGAGAATACTCGGTCTCTACTCTACCCGAACATACCGATGCTTAGTCTCTATCTCGCGCAGAATACTGAACGGCTCAAGTTTGGTGGCTTTTTTAATACCATTCCCGCATGGCACCCGCTCCGATTGGCTGAAGACTTTGCTATGGCGGACATTCTTACAAAGGGTCGTGTCAGGTTCGGCATCGGCAGGGGTTACATCCCGCGGGAGGTAGAAACGCTGGGGTCGCCGCTTGAGGATGATACAGCGAACCGGGAATTATTTGAGGAGCAGGTCGAGATTATTTTCGAGGCGTGGAATGAGCAATCTTTCTCCCATCGCGGGGTGCACTACGACCTGCCGGCGAGGGTTCTCAACCGCGAACAGGAATTGGAGGAGATAACGCTTGTGCCTCGTCCCTTTAATCTGCCTGTGGAGTGCTGGCAACCCATCTTTAGTGCGAGTCCGCGAGGTATTGACTTTATGGTCAAGCACGGTATCAAGGGCGTAGTCCCCGGAGGCCCACGAGTTGATGAGATTGCTGCGAAGTGGCAAGAAGCGCACTTGCAATCCGGGCGTGATGTCGAGCTCGGCGAGGGTTTGGCTCTCGTTCTACAAATACATATCGCTGACACTGAAGAGAAAGCGATTCAGGAGGCATCTGTCTGGTTTGAAGAACAGCTCAAAGTGTTGGCACCATTGGGAAGGATGCCTACGCTCACTGAGGAACAAATTCAAGCGACTTTCTATCCAGAAAAAGCACCGTTGGCTGGGCTTCCGACCGTGCACGATTTGGTTGGTGGCGGTGGCTGGATATGCGGACCGCCGGCACACGTTTTTGAAAAGATTTCAGGGATTCAGGAGAGATTACCCGGACTGGAACGCGTGACGATAGGGGCGGGTGCCTTGGCAATCCCTCCCAGCGCAATCCGGCGGGATATTGAATGGTTCGGCAGAGAGGTTTTACCAAAGTTTCCGGATGCAGTTGCTGCTGCCTCTTGAATTGGGGTTGTATTATGCTAATACTGTGGTTACCGTAACTGCTAAAGATGGGGAATTCAGATGATAAATCAATACAAAGTTAATCATACAAAAGCCGCGCTTCTCAGGGGTGAAACCATCGCTGTTCCAGAGATTAATCGGGTATCCAACCCGATCGTTGTAGAGGTGCTTGCTCTGGTGGGATACACCTGCGTGTGGATAGACATGGAGCATAGCCATCTCAATTTAGATGGTCTCTCCAATATGATTTTGGCTGCGCGAACGGTTGATCTTGATGTCATTGTTCGTATCCCTCACGGTCCCTACAATCAGGTCATGAAAACGTTGGAACTAGGAGCCGGGGGCTTGATTTGGCCCCACTGTAAAAGTGCGGAGGAGGCGCGTCAGTTTGTCCGCATGGCAAAGTTTCGACCCCTCGGTCTGCGTGGTATGGGTGGGGGTAGGGATTCCTTATTCGGCCATATTGAGCGCGAAGAGTTCTTGGATCAAGCCAACGAAAACACGCTGCTTGGCGTGATGATCGAAGACAAGGAAGGGGTGGACGACGTTGAAGCCATCGCTGCGGTTGAAGGGATCGATCTGTTGTTCGTCGGACCCGGCGATCTCGCGCACAGCTACGGCGTGGAACGCGAAGCGGGGCACCCGATTACTCAAAAGGTCGTCCTTGAGGCTTTTGATAGAGTGGGTGAGGCGTGTCGCACTCACGGGATCGCAATGGGCACGGCGGTCGATCCGGGCGAGCCGATGCGCGTTGTTGTCGAGAAAGGCACCCGTTGGCTGAACTGTTGTCACGATGTTACTGCGCTCATCAACGGCTATAGCCATGCCCGAAATGCTACCGATGAAATTGTACAGGCATCCAAAAGATGAGAGGAAGGTTTGATGAAAATTGAGAAGATAACGCCGTTTCTGGTGGATAGATTCCTGCTAGTTCGAGTCTACACCGATGAAGGGATTGTCGGCAACGGCGAAGCCGGATTGTGGGCGCATCAGAAAACGGTGTATGAAACCATACTTGAACTGAGCGAATACTACATCGGCAAAGACCCCGGTCGTATCGAGCATCACTATCAGGTGGTTTCGAGGGATTCCCACTTCATGGGGGCTGCCATCAGCGCGGCGATGAGCGCCATTGATGTTGCGTTGTGGGACATTTTGGGGAAATCCGTCAACCTGCCGGTATACCAATTGCTCGGCGGGAAGTGTCGGGACAAGGTCAAGGTTTTTAATAATGTCGGTGGAGACACATTGGCTGAACGGGCGGAGAGTGCAATTCAAAACGTCGAGGCGGGGTACATCTCGCTCCGAACAACCCCATTTTTCTCGAATTGGGAGAAGGGCACCTCAACCCAAGCGATTACAACGGCGGTGGAGATTGTCCGAACCATCCGTGAAGCGGTCGGCAACGATATTGATCTGGGGCTTGAGATCCATCGAAACCTGACGCCCGATGAGGCAATCATTCTCGCCGGTGAACTCGCACCGTTCCGCATCTTGTACTATGAGGACCCAATCGTGCCACAGAGCATTGAAGCGTTGGAATACGTCGCGCGGCACGTTCACATTCCGATAGCGACCGGCGAACGTTTCTACAACATTCAGCAGTTCAAAGAGCTCATCGACAAGAAAACCGTCAGCCTCATCCGGCCCGATGTTTCACTGGCAGGCGGCATCACGCACTGTAAAAAAATTGCCGCGCTCGCTGAAGCCTCCTTTGTGGGCATTTTCCCACACCTGATGGGGAGTCCGGTCAACCTTGCTGCATTTGTTCAACTCGATGCAGCCATCCCCAACTTTTTTACGCATGAGTGCCATACCGGCGCTGACGCCTTCAACGAGATTGTCGATCAACCCCTTGAGCGTGAAGGCGGGTACGTTATTGTGCCGAACCGACCGGGCATTGGATTGGAAATCAACGAAGCTAAGCTAGGGAAGTTCCCTTACCAATCGAGGCAAATTACCGGTAGTTTTCATGCCGATGGTTCTGTAGCTCACTAGGACGACCTAGCGTATGGCTAATGACAAAGAGGCTTCAGCCTGTATTCCTAATCCGATAAGTCCTGATTGCTTTAACTCAAGCTGTGTGCTTCCTTACGGTTTGACAATAGAGCATGTACGTCAGGCGATGAATGACTTCATTGATTTCTTGGGCTTCATCAATCAACAGCTTCAGACGAAAGGGATTCCTCGGCTCGAAAGTTTTCTCATGGCAGCGAATTTCAGCAGCATTGTTGGCGAATTCGCGAACATCAGTATCCCCAAGTATTGCTCCAGTTTAGTGAAGAATCAGTATCACAACGGACATCCGGATTTAATTCCGGCTGAGATGTTTCCCAACAATGCGATTCAATATTCGAGTGAAGGCCTTGAAATCAAAGCATCTCGTCATGCGAGCGGTTGGCAAGGGCATAACCCAGAGGCGATCTGGCTAATGGTCTTTTGCTTTGACAGCAATACTGTCAGTGATGGGCAAAAGGGAATTGACCCAAAACCATTTCAGTTCAAAGGGGTGTACGCTGCTAGACTAGAAAAAGAAGATTGGAATTTTTCAGGCAGGTCGGCGGCGAGTCGACGAACAATTACTGCAAGCGTAAACCGAAACGGTACGCAGAAAATGAAAGAGAACTGGGTATATGAAGACTCAAGTGAATGACAGACTTAATTGGGCTTCTTTTGTCGATAATTGAGATAATTTGGGAATTGCCTGCTGGCTCATCATATAATACTCTGCGTAACGTTCAAGACCGATACAGGAATAACCAACCGCTTCAGCAGCCGCAACCGTAGAACCTGAGCCCATAAATGGATCTACAATAATACCTTCACCAAGCGGCAGGGAGGCGTAAACAATTTGACGGAGGAAGGACTGTGGTTTCAGGCTCGGATGATTGGCAATTTTCCGTTCGTTTTGGGGAGTGCGTTCACTTTCGATGACATCTTCAGGGGGATTCCCATTTGGTCTACGACGCAGCCCACCCGTTTGGAATACTTTCAGGCAATCACTGACTTTCATTCCGTTTGGAATAGGTTTGCGAAAAACACCCCACGGTTCGTAGCAGCCTCTCGGCAGCGTACAGACGTCAGGGAATTCTTTTTCCGCGTTCTTTGGTCTATCACCGCCCCGCAATGTTTTAACTAACCGGACAATCTGACCGCGAAATTCAAAGCCCGCGTCAATGATAGACGTGAAGACAATTTGAGAGAGGAAGGCATTTGAAGCCAGAAGGACATGTCCACCGGGGCGTAGTATCCTTAAAGCGAGTTTAGCCCATTGGCAAAAGTAGTTCTCCATACGGCTGCGTTCCGCGTGATTTAGGGCAGTAAATCGGGGCAAGGGCGAACGTTGATGCCCATCAAAAGCGGGTGGAATACGCCAAATACCGCCATTGCCATTTGTCCGTTTTTCAAGTTGGTCGAAATCGTATTCTTTTACCCCATACGGTGGATCTGTTACGATGGCGTGCAAACTCTCTTCAGGGAGATGTTCCATCCACTCAAAGCAGTCTGCATGAATAATCAGGGACTGCTTGAAGAAATGGTGTCCATATTCAAAGGCATATTGGGATAGATCTTTAGCACTCATCGTGCACCTTAATCATTTTGGGCTATTGTAGGGATCGTTTCTTTTTCTGTGTAATGTTCCACATTGGCTGATTTGAATAATACGGTAGCATGTGAACCTATGCTTGTCAAGAGTATTTACAGCATGAAGGAGAGCTATGAAAATCACTGAACTCGAAATCCTGCGAGTGCCGCCGAGTTGGGTTTGGTTGCGGATACACACCGACACCGAACTGACCGGCTTGGGCGAACCCCACCTTGAGAGTCATTCAGAAACTGTCATCACCGAAGTCAAACGGCTTGAGCCGCTGCTGATTGGAAAAGACCCGTGCCGCGTCGAAGAACTGTGGCATCTAATGTACGGCGAGGGCTATGTGGGTGGACCTATCAAAATGAGCGCGATCAGTGGAATTGACATTGCGCTGTGGGACTTGGCGGGCAAAGCGGCGGGACTGCCCATCCACAAGATGCTCGGTGGTGCATGCCACGACCGAATTCGTATGTATCACGCGACAGGTGGGGGGCTCCCTTGGTGCGTGGAGCCGGGACAACCCTACCGCGCCGGGAGACCGCCGGAGAATTCGCTGACACCCGACTCACCGGAAGCCTATAGGGAGGCAGCGCGGATACTGACCGAAGAATGGGGCTTCCGATGCTTGAAGGTCCACTTCGGTCCGGGGGCTGACTTGCCGATCACTTCACAGGTGGAGGCGTTTGGGGAAAAATTCGCAGCCGTGTGCGAAGGAGCGGGTCCAGACGCCGATGTGGCTGTAGACATCCATAACCCGCACCCGGCAATCGCCAAACAACTCATTGAAGTGCTTACGCCCCACCGACCGCTTTTTGTCGAAGAACCGATGCCTGTTGAGCGGGTGGACGTTCTCGCCCAAATAGCACAAAACGCCAGCGTCCCGATTGCCGCCGGTGAACGCTGGATGGGCAAATGGATCTTCTTCGACGCACTGTCCCGCGGCGCGTTATCTGTACTACAGCCGGACATCTGCCACGCAGGTGGCATCACGGAGTGTCGCAAAATTGCGGTAATGGGCGAAGCTGCATACGCGAAGTTGGCGTTGCACTGTCCACTCAGTCCGGTCGCTCTGGCAGCCTCAATCCAACTAGACGCCTGCACGCCGAATTTCTTGGTACAGGAACACAACGAAGTGAATGACACACGCGACGGCTCCCACACGTTAATTGGTAAAGGGTACTTCAAGGAGCCGTTTGTGCTTGACGATGAGGGATGCGTACCGGTGCCAGACGGTCCGGGGTTGGGGGTTTCGTTGGATGAGGAGGGTATGGAACGAATCATGGCGCAGCCGTGGAGCCTTCAGCGAGGGTAGACTTTTCTGCTTGACGATGTGACGGAACTGTGTCAGGATAAAATAATGCAAGTTGCTACTTATAGGGGTCACTGCAAACTGGGCTGGGAATCAATCACTGCTCGCAGTGGATTGACAAATCCACTGCACACTTGCGGAGATGGCTCCGTTCCGAGAGTCTAAGACTTGGATATGTCTATCCAAGCCGAGCGGGTTTAACAACTAGGTTCTGTTGACATTTCATCGCAATCAGATAATCGAGAGGTGTGCACAGACGCATGGCCCTTTGTAGGGGTTGGGTTCCCCAACCCTTTGGTCACACATCATAGTCCGTTCCGAGACCAGGGACGATTTTGAACTGCTGTAGGTCGATTTTCCAAAATCGACGTTTCGGTGTCGAGATATGAATCTCGACCTACAATCAACTCAACCCGTATGGTTTGGGGGTTCCAATCCACGTTGGTCAATGGGCGAGGTTCCCTCGCCCCTACGATTACGGACAGTTTTACATAAATGTCAACACGCCCTAGCAACTTAGGTTAAAATAAAGTGCATTCTAGGGGGTTGGACATCCATAAATGGTTAACATCGTGGTTCAACGGAAGGGGTTGGCATGAAAACGATAGATGCGATTGCAAAAACGTTGAAAGCGCAAGGAATCGAATACTTGAGTTGTTTTCCTACGACATCGATGATCGAAGCTGCTGCCCAAGCAGGTATCCGCCCGATTATCTGCCGGCAGGAACGGGTCGGGGTGCATATTGCAGACGGATATTCAAGGGTTACAAACGGAGCCCAACCCGGGGTTTTCGCCATGCAATACGGTCCGGGGACCGAAAACAGTTTCGCGGGTGTAGCCACCGCTTTTTCCGACTCTGTTCCGATGCTTTTATTGCCGCTTGGACATCCAGTGGATCGGCAGGGAGTTTCGCCGCTATTTCGGTCAGAGGTTAGCTACGCTGCCATCACCAAACGGGTCGAAGTGGTGACATCTACGGAGCGTGTGCACGGGGTGATGCGTCGTTCTCTGGCGGCGTTACGACAAGGCAGACCGGGACCCGTGATGGTCGAGATTCCAGCGGACGTGGCGATGCAGGAAGTGGGTGATTTCAATGGAGACACCTCTCGTGTGAAACCCGTCAAATCCCAGGGTGATCCGAGGGATATTGAAGCCGCTGCCAAAGCTCTATGTAGTGCCCAACGTCCGGTCATTATTGCTGGACAGGGAGTCCTGTACGCGGAAGCGACTGAGGAACTGCGGGAACTTTCCGAATTCTTGGCTGTACCTGTGCTGACGACGTTGATGGGGAAAAGTGCTTTTCCTGAGTCGCATCCGCTCGCGTTGGGGTGTGGAACGGGTTCAATGCCCAAGGCGCTGCACCATTTCTTGCACGCAGCGGATCTGATATGTGGGGTTGGCTGCAGCTTTACCGACCACGTCATGGCGATGCGGCTGCCGGAAGGCAGGACAATTATTCATGCCACAAACGATCCCGTTGACGTTCAGAAAGACCTTGACGTGGACTATCCCATCGTTGGAGATGCCAAGCTAGTCCTTCGCCAACTGTTGGAGGCTTGCAAGGATATTACAGGGAATCGGGCACGGTCAACGGATGACGTGGCTTCAAAAATCGCGTCCATCAACGCAGAATGGCTCGGTGACTGGATGCCTAAACTCACCAGCGATGAGATCCCCATCACACCTTTTCGTGTGATCTGGGACTTGATGCGGGCGATTCCCCCTGAAGATGCGATTGTGACCCATGACGCGGGCAGCCCCCGTGAACGGATGATTAGCTTTTATCGATCTGCTGGACCGCGTAGCTTTCTCGGTTGGGGCAGATCCCACGCGCTAGGCACCGGCTTGGGACTCATCATTGGAGCCAAACTAGCGAAGCCGGAAAAAGTCTGTACCTACGTTACGGGAGATACAGCATTTGGCATGGTGGGATTGGACTTTGAAACCGCCGTGCGGCAACGGATTCCTATTATTACTGCCCTGTTTAACAACGGTGGCATGGCTGGCGAAGCGACGGGCGTTGCCGAAGCGGAGTATCAAATCAGCAATCTCGGCAGCGACTACGCAGACCTTGCGCGGGCGATGGGCGGTCGTGGAGAGCGCATTGAACACCCCGCGGAGATCGTACCGGCTTTCCAACGTGCCCGTCGTGTCACTGAGGAAGAAGGGCTTCCGGTGTTGCTTGAGTTTATGACGACGCGTGAAAGAGGATCATCTGGTCCCGGCAACGATTTTAAGCCTGTATAGCCGGGCTGTGGTTAATAGGATTAGGGGATGGAGACAAGTACAAAGCAAAAACAGGGAGGACCACAATGGTACTCACACCTCAAGAAGTACAACTTTTTCGGCATAACGGCTTCGTCAAATTACCGACACGGTTGGACGATGACCTTGTGGAAGCACTGAAAGCAGCGGCGTTAAAAGACATTCGAGAGGAGGCCGAACCGGTTGCACGTAATAAAGACGGACGGGTGACTCGCATTTCCGATCTATGGGGGCGTGGCGGGATTTTTCGGGAGACAATCGTGTGTGACGAAATCCTCAATCCGTTGGAGTCGTTATTAGGTCCCAATATTGAGTTCGTGCGCAATCGACATAACCACGTTTATCTGCGTGACCGCGATTCGACCGCCTCGTTGGAACTCCACCGTGATGTGAGGCATTGGTCTCGCACCATCGTAACGGTGTTGGTTTACCTTGAGGATACCAATCTGGAAAACGGCTGCACCCATGTGGTACCGGGATCGCACATATTGCCGGATTTCGTGAATCTAAACGATGGTGATCCCTTGCATCAAATTGCTTTGGACCAGGTCATCCCCGTTCCCATGATCGCCGGCGGACTGCTTGCCATTGATAGCATGATAATTCATTCCGCCGGCAAAAACCGGACAGATGGAACACGCATGAGCATGACATTGGGATATCATACCCTTGATGAGCTTTCTCTTGATAATCCGAAGCGGGTTCTGATGCGCGGCGAGCGAATTTATAAAGGGAATGATACCAAATTTTAATTTGGAATATGCAAAACGGCTGACAAAACAACTTGAGGGTAACTATAGTAGATGAGAAAATTGGTTTTATTTGATATTGATGGCACTATACTGAGCACGGGCGGTATCGGAGGCAGGGCTCTCTACCAAGCGATCGAGGAGGTCTGCCACGAAAAGAAGATGTTCGGGGACAACCCGACCCCCGAACTTGGGCGGGTACGGATGTCGGGGGGGATGGACACGCAGATTGTACATGACATCTTAGAGGGTGTGCTTCCCGAAAGCACCATCCAACAACTGCTTCCCGATTTTTTTGACCGTATCGCTAAACTTTTGAGAGAAGGCTGCGAAGCGGAAGGTGCGAATGTTAGGTTGTTAAACGGTGTACAGGAATTAATTTCAGCGGTGGCAGACCATGAGGCGTGTTTGCCCGGTCTTTTGACTGGTAATAATAAGGGTGGCGCGGCTGCGAAGTTGGACGTTTTTAACTTGAACCCCTTTTTCCAGTTCGGCGCATTTGGGGATGACGCACGTTCCCGTAATGCGCTCCCAGCTATCGCTGCGTGTCGTGCTTTTGAGCAAACGGGCGAAAGGTTCATCGGAAAAGACACCGTGATTATTGGAGATACACCCCGTGATATTGAGTGCGCTCGTCACGCCGGTGCCTATGCCATCGCCGTGGCTACTGGTCAATATTCTCGTGAAGCGTTAATACCATATCAACCGGATGCCCTCTTTGACGATCTGAGCGATACCCAAAGCGTCATGGGGGTGATTCTTTCTACAAACGACGCTCAAGCGTAATCTTCGGCGTTGTCTTCGGGTGCGTAGCCTATCTCTTTCCGCGCATTCTCAGTGTCCCAGTAGGCGCGTGTATTATTTGAGATGCCGTAGTAGATGCCGAACTTCACCGATGCTGCCTCAATACTCCGTTTGGTCATCTGTACCATATCTCGGTGGCTTAACCAAGTGGACAGGATTCGATCGCTTGTCCGATTCTGCACTGACTCCACCGGTTGAAATGTGCCAATCCGCAAGCAGTGCACCGAAAGTCCAAATTCGTCGACATAGTATCTGCCGAGTGCCTCGCCGTAGGCTTTGCTGGCACCGTAGTGGCTATCGGGCCGTACCGGCATTTCGGGCGTTGTGTAGACACCTTCCTGTTCATACATTCCGGTCACATGATTGGTGCTGGCAAAGATAACTTGGGGCGTGCCGGTTCGATGGGCTGCTTCGTAGATGCAGTAGGTGCCTAGGATATTGTTCTCATAGACCGATTGAAACGTTGCACCGACTTCGGGATCGCCCGCCATGTGAACGACCGAATCCACGCTGTCTACGACCTCCACCATTTTGTCGAGATCCTTGATGCTTGCCACATGGACCTCCTCCCCCGGTGCTGCCGGCAGAACAGTCCTGTGATAGAGGAGCCGCAAATCGTAATCGTCTTTCAACCCATCTCGCAGCACCCGTCCAATTTTGCCCGCTGCGCCTGTGATGAGTATTTTCTTCCGTTCCATATCTGTTTCCCTTTCTAATCTCTCATTGAATTACGGATGGATTTAGTACGTACTATCTATTTTGCCATCTGTTTTGCGTAAAGTCAAGCGTATATCCGGTAGAAATATACAGTTGAGATGGAGTCTTTCCTGCCTTTCTGAATTTCTACTGCCAACTGTTTTTCGTTGACATTTTCGTACAAGCCGATATAATGTCAGATGGATTCCGCTTACTATTATACCCTATAATTGTCAAGTTTCCATACTCGACAATTTAACTACATACATGTCGCCCCGCTGGGGCGTTGGGATTGGGTATTGCTATACACATGCCGCCCCGCTGGGGCTAAAAAATTGAGATTTCCTTCTACCACGCACATTGCGCTCCTCCCTGATAAGATCGGGATTCAAAACTGGGGCGCAGGGATTGAACATGTCACTCTTCTATAGACATATCGCTCCGCTGGAGCGAAAGATAGCAGGGCAACCACAAGGGTTGTCATAAATGTAGGGGCAGGTCTTGTGCTTGCCCAAAATGCTCTCGGAGCGGAAATGAGTTCAATCTGTCAAATGTCAACGGAACTTAGGTTAAAATATCTTTATGGACTCATCAATGGAGGTAGTAAACTATGGCACTTCTTGATACAGGAACACAGGTTTCTGTTTTGATTGGTGGATTTACCGGTGGATTGGACCACCCTGAATGTATCAGTTGGGGCTGCGATGGCTTTGCGTATGCCGGCGGCGAACTGGGTCAGGTATACCGTATCAACGTGGAGCAGCGGGAGTTTGAAGAGTTTGCCAATACCGGCGGATTCGTGGGAGGTATCGCTCAGGACGCGAAGCACCGCCTTTATGTTTGTAGTGGAGGTGTGAAACGGGTTGAACCAGATGGGACGGTGAGCGTCTACTGCGATGGTACTGATGAGCAGTCGCTTGAAGGAGCAAATTACCCTGTCTTCGATCGTCACGGCAATCTGTATGCCTCTCACTCCGGCGGGTGGAAAGAGGATAATGGTTGCATCTTTCGGGTTGCCCCGGGCGGGCAGGGCGAGGTTTGGTGTCGTAGTCTGGCTCAGTTTCCTAATGGCTTGGCAATGGACGCCGCTGGCGCATACCTTTATGTCGCCATGAGTCTCAATCCACCGCGTGTTGATCGCGTTGAAATCAAAGCAGATGGCAGTGCTGGGGATATTGAGACGTTGGTACACTTACCGGAGACCGTACCAGATGGATTAGCGTTTGACACCGAAGGAAATCTGTACATCTCCTGCTACCGTCCTGATCGGATCTACCGGCTAACACCGAGCGGACAGCTCGACGTGCTAGCAGAAGATTACGAAGGCACAGCGATTGCTGCCCCGACGAATATCGCCTTTTGTGGTAAGAACCTCGATCTCTTTCTCAGCGCGAACTTGGGGCGTTGGCACATCACTCACTACGACTTGGGAAAGACAGGAATGCCGTTGAACTATCCGGATATCTAAAAAACTGTGCCGGTTCCGCTCAAACCCGGCTATGGCCTCGAAGCTTTAATAAAAAAGATGGAGAATTATCCAAATGAGAACTAACTGGGTCCGAGAAAAAATCCGCTCCGGTCAACCAACCATCGGTTGCTTCATGGGGTTGGGCAGCCCAAACCTTGCCGAACTCTTGGCACATGCTGGGTATGATTGGTTGGTTATTGAAACGGAACACAACGCACTCGATACTGCGCAGATTGAACACATGCTCATGGCGATGAACGGGACCGAGACTATTCCTATTGTCCGGATCCCTTCTGCCAATCCGGTCTTCATCCAAAGGGCGTTAGACATAGGAGGCATGGGAATTCTTGTGCCGATGGTAAGGACAGCCGATGAGGCGCAGGCTATCGTTGATGCCACGCGCTACCCACCGCAAGGCAGGCGCGGTTGGGGACCGTTGCGTGCCTCGCAATACACGGTTGACAATGAGGATTATTTCAACCGGGCGAATGACAATATACTTGTCTTCTTGCTCATTGAGACTGAAGAGGCTGTGGAAAACTTAGAGGCGATTGGGGCTGTCCCTGGAGTTGATGTGTTATATATCGGCATGTGGGATCTGTGCCTGTCAATGGGATTGAACCCGCTGCACATGCCATTTCCAGAGACTGATGCCGTCATCGAACGCGCCCTAGAGGTGGGTCGCGAGGTTGGTGTTGCCATTGGATTCGGAGAGAGCACACCAGAGGGATTGCAAAGACGACAAGCACAAGGTTTCACTGTTTTGGGCTATGGTCCCGATTACTACCTGCTTTTACAGGCAGCCCGCGCAGGTTTGGAGGTCTTTAGGCGGCAGTAAAGGTAGGAATATTGCCCCGGCGCGTGGCATCGGAGTTAAGCAAGATATTATAGCCAGCTCGTGTAAGCATCATATCGTCGCGGAAGCTGATACTGCCAATCCAACGCGGCAATGTATCCGTGGTCAACGCTTCAAGTGCTGCCCTGCGTGACGGCGACAATCAAATTGCCCGCCATAATGGACTTCGTAGATGTACTCATAAACTGCTTCCGATACGCGCCGTAATGTATCCGATCGGCGTCCCACCCATGACCAAAAAGCTTCGGATCGGTTGCGATTGCTGGTTTTGGTCCGATCCTCGATTATGCCGGTAAAGATGTAAGCCCGCTGTTTTCCCTGCGAATCAATGATTGCCAAGATGCCGCTGTCAGCGACCAAGCCATAGACGGTCCCGGTCTTGTGGTACACACGGACGTTTGACGGAATACACGTTTTATCGTGCATCCGATCGCCGTTGGGAAGTCCTAGATAGTATTTCATCTTACTTGAATACGGCAGGTTCCCAAGCCACAACTGGTTATAGAACTTATTCAGTTCGTGTGCTGAAGTCATGTTTCGATAAGTTCTGCCGCCATTGGGAATATATTCAACAATGCGAGTTTGCTTGAAATAGGGATAGTTCCATCTTAAGATTCGATCCACGCCGCGCGGACCACCAAGCAATCTTATGAAATAGTTGGTCGATGTGTTGGCGCTTCTTTGAATCATCTGACGGAGCTGGCGGCGATTCTCAGCGGTATGCTCAAGTCGTTTGTGTTTCACCTCATGAAAGTAAGCAAGCATGATAAAGTTCTTGATTAGCGAAGCAGCCATCATTGTTTGATCTTCATTGATTGAAACCACTTTTTTCTGCTTAGTTACATCATAGACAACAAAGCTGGTACGGTCTGTGCTTGCTAGTGCACCCCTGAACCGCAGTCTCTTGATGTATCGATCAATGTTCGCCTCAAGGTTGGAATCCAAAGTGGTATCCAATCGCTGCGGTTGAGGTCTTTGATTGCTTGGCGGTTTCTTACTTGGCGCAGACGGGTAATGCTGATCCGGAATTGGATAGGCAGCATCGTACCCTCTCGCTTTCGTTACTCCTGCTTGACGAAGTAACTTCGCGTGATTTCCTGCCATCCGGCGGATCGTCTCATAATTGCCGTCTCGATCATAGATGACGCCGTATTGCCCCTTATGGTTCTGTACCACTTTGATCTGCTTTGCGATATTCGGACCTAAGGCCTGCTTAACTTTGCTGGCATATGCGTTAGCGTACCGCTGCTTATGCCCCCAGAAATAACTCACATCATAGGTTCTAGCTGCGAGTGAAACAGACACGGGTAATAGGAAACTGATTAAGCTACAAATGAATAAATGCGTGTGTACTCTTCTCATAGATAAAAAGACAACGTAGACTATACATCAACGTTTCATCATTTCGTTGACAGGTTCGCCATTTTTGGCTATGCTATATCCGAAAATAGTTTAAAACGTTACCGGGGTGCCTCTATTATACGGCTAATTGTGCACAAAAGAGGGTTGGTTGGTGATAAAGGTGAGGTGATGTCCCCTCATCTCACTCTGACTGAAACGGTGGGGATATTTCCTGCAATTCTGTTGGATCTGCGCGTCCAATTGTGCTAAGATAGCATAAAGACGTGCCAAACTTTCAAAGGTTTAACCAATTACAGGGACAGTGTAACATAAAAGCGATAATTTTTTTGATCGATACAAAATCCAGACAGAGAGCAAACATACCTCTTACAACAAACGCAATTTTCTCGTCGCAACAGTGGCAGCACTTCAACGTTCTACTGCGGAAAAATCAGAAAGTTGGATGACTGTCAACGATGTTCAGGAGTGAGAGGCACGCTAGTAGGAAGATCTCCGTATTTTGACCAATGAAGCGAGAGCATACCTCATTACTAGACCAACGGATTCAATCACAATTCGGTTTCTAAGTAAATCAATGGAGGAGGTCCTAATTCCCGTAAATTTGTGTTATTTCCGTTATTCCTTGCAGAATACCAGTATCGGGAGTTGTTTATCCAAAGAAAACGGAAATCTTGGGTCAATGTTATGAAACAGAAGTTCAAACCAAACATATTAATCGTTGACGATGAAACTAGTATCTGCGAATCGCTACAAGATATTTTAGAGGATGAGGGATACAACGTTGTAACCGCTTATAGTGGTGAGGCGGGGATTCGTTGTATTGCAAGTGAGCAGATCGACTTAGTGTTTCTGGACATTTTAATGCCCGGCGGCTGTGACGGACTTGAGACACTACGACGAATTAAGCAAATATCCCCTGATACAGAAGTCGTCATGATCACCGGTCACGGCACATTTGAACTCGCGTTAGAGGCTGGGAGCATGGGGGCACTCGACTTTTTGGGCAAGCCCCTTTCGCTGGATATTATACTGGATAAAGTGAAAGAAGTTGTCCAGAAAATTGAACTCCGACATACACAAATAGCAGAGGAAAGCGGCGATTTTGAACGTCCAATTATTGGTACTAGCCGACCGATACAAGAAACCTTAGCAAAAATTCGGCAGATTGCCCCGACAAATGGGCGTGTCCTTATCACCGGCGAAAGTGGGACTGGGAAAGAATTGGTTGCCTACGCCGTTCACAACCTCAGTCTACGGCATAAAGCTGCTTTTGTCAAAGTAAATTGTGCAGCTATTCCCGCAGATCTTATTGAATCCGAGCTTTTTGGGCATGAGCGTGGGGCATTCACCGGCGCATCAAGTCGGCGTATCGGGAAATTTGAGCAAGCTGATAGTGGCACAATCTTTCTCGACGAAATTGCTGATATGAGTCCATCAACACAAGCGAAGGTACTTCGTGTCCTTGAGGAACAGGAATTTGAACGGGTCGGTGGTGGGCAAACCGTTCACGTTGATGTCCGTGTCATCTCTGCGACGAACAAAGACTTACAAGAGGAGATCCAGGGCGACAATTTCCGTGAAGATCTCTACTACCGATTAAATGTTGTTCCCCTCCACATCGTGCCTTTGCGAGAACGGGTTACAGACCTTCCTTTACTTATTGATTATTTTTTGTCTCGATTCTGCCGAGAAAACCAGAAACCGAATATGACGGTACACGAAAACGCGCTGGCGGTTCTGAGTGGATACAATTGGCCCGGCAATGTTCGAGAACTTCGCAATATGGTAGAGCGACTTGTCATCTTGTGCCTTCGTGAAACTATTGAGGCTGACGACTTACCTGTGGAACTCAATCGTCGCGGCGATCCGTCTCAGATCAGCACAGAGACACCACTCAGAGCGGCAAAAAACGAATTTGAGCATCATTTTATCCGAAACCGCCTTGATACGAACGACTGGAATATCACCGAAACTGCTAGACAGCTTGGCATTGAACGCACGAATTTACATCGCAAAATGCGGCAGTATGATATAAAACGCTAATGTAATGGAATTCTGTTAGCAGTAACAACTTGTCAGTTAGACAACATAAGGAGAAGTAAGTATGGAAATAAAAGTTCACAATAATAATGTGGAAAAAGCACTGAGAGATTTGAAACGGAAACTCCAGGCAGACGGCTCTATCGCAGAGCTTAGAAACAGACGTTTCTATGAAAAGCCTTCTGAAAAAAGGAATCGAAAACAGAAAGAAGGAAAAAGAAAAAGGGCAAAGGCTCGGAACTTTGAACGTTCGGGGTGAGTTATCAGAATATTCCGTTCTAAAACCCCGTCTTTCAAGCGTCTTCGTCCCGATTTATCGGGGGCGGGGATACAGAACGGCAAAAACTGTTAGTTAGTCAAAAACGGTTGAAATTGCAGGTAACATAAGGTATAGTTGTCTTGTCTTTCGTGGGAGTTTCTCACCCCTATCGCACGATAGGGGTGAGAAACTCCCGTGAGAAGGACATGAAAGACGGAAAGACAATCCACAGTGAAAACCTACAAGTTCAAAATGTATTCTAATCACGGTAATCGTGAATTGCATAAGACCATAGACGGACACGCTTCTGTCTGGAATCATAGCGTTGCCCTCCAGCGACGTTATTATGCAATTTATGGCAAATATATCAGCAAGTTTAGACTGATAAATCACATATCTAAACTCAAACAATTGCCTCGATTTTCTCATTGGAATCAACTTCCGAGCCAGGCGATTCAAGACGTGGCAGCCCGTATCGACAAAGGCTATAAGGCAATGTTTGAAGCCCGTGCAAAAGGCAAGCCGTGGGGTAGACCTCGTTTTAAGCCTCGACGCAAATACAAGTCATTCACACTGCTTCAAGCGGGTTGGGAATTGCTTAACAGTAACAAGATTCGTATTGGCAAGTGTGTCTACCAATACTTTAAGTCCCGCGATATATTTGGCAATCCGAAACGTTGCACAATCAAACGGGACAGTATCGGCGATATATATATCTGTGTGCTGACAGACTATGAAGATAGAGACCTCAATCGAGTCATGACGGGTAAAATCGCAGGTCCCGATTTATCGGGATTCTCGCTATGCGGAACTTGATTTTGGTCTGAAGCGGTATCTCACCGGGTCAAATGGACATGATATAGAATCGCCACAGTTTTTCAAACGGAGTATCAACGCTGTTAAACGTGCCAATCGTAACCATTCTCGAAAGAAGAAACGGAGTCGTAATAGAGAACGGGCTCGATTGGACTTAGCACGGAAGCACCGCAAAATAGCGAACCAACGAGCGGATTTCCACTGGAAGCTTGCACACCAACTCACCGATGAATACGATGAGATACGTCTTGAGGATTTGAACCTTAAAGGCATGAAAGCCCTTTGGGGACGCAAAGTCAGTGATTTAGGCTTTGCCGATTTTGTCAAAAAGTTGGTGTATGTTGCACAAAAGAAGGGTGTAAAAATCACGTTCATTGATAAGTGGTATCCTTCGAGTAAAACCTGCTCAGTTTGCGGTGCTGTCAATGAAGCGTTGAACTTGCGTGATAGAAACTGGCGTTGTAACGATTGTGGTACGGTGCATGACCGAGACCGTAACGCTGCAATTAACATTTTTCGGGTTGGGGCATCAACCCATGAAGGAGAGGTTGTAAGCCCATCTTCGGATGGCTAACCTTGTTGATAGCACAATTCACGCGCCTGAAGGACAAAAGAATCCCCGTCCTTTAGGGCGGGGAGTATGTCAATGTGCAAACGAGGCACTTCACAGTAACCCCTATGCGTTGAAGGAGAAATTCCATGAATAGAATGAAAGCCGCGATTTACACAGGCATTGAACAGATTAGCATTCAAGAGGTGGAATACGCGCCCCCCGCGCCGGGATACGTTGGGATCGACACCAAACAGACCGGAATCTGTGGCAGCGACCTTCACAGCTATTTTGGGCACTGGGATCAATCACATACCCACGCCGCCGGTCACGAAACCTGTGGCACTGTCATCGAACTGGGTGAAGGCGTCACGGGACTTCAACCGGGCGATAAAGTTGTCATCGAATTTTTCTCACACTGTGGACGCTGCCTTTACTGCCGAAAGGGCTATTACAATCACTGTATGGCACGCAAATGGGTTTCACACAATGCCCACGGCGGCTTCGCGGAATACACCAATGCCCATATCTCAGGACTCTTTAAGCTACCGGAAAGCATGAGTTTTGAGGAAGGGGCTTTGGTGGAGCCACTTGCGGTCTCCTACCGTGCCGTGGGTCAAGCCAACGCGACCTATCAAGACCGAGTCGCAATCATTGGCGGCGGAACCATCGGACAGTTCGCTCTAGCAGCGGCGGTAGCAGCAGGTGTCAAGGAAACTTTAGTTACCGTCAAGTACGATCAGCAAGCCCAACTGGCAAGAGAGTTGGGTGCTGACCATGTGGTTCACATTGGCGAAACGAATCTCAAAGAATATGTCGATGACTTGACGAGTGGTTTGGGAATGGACGCTGTGATTGAAACCGTCGGGGGTGGACAGAACTTTGATGCTGCGATGAACATCGTCCGACGGCACGGGACAGTTGTGCTTGTTGGCGGGTATTTTGAGCCGCTGGAAGTAGATCTGAGCCGTATTGTCTGGTCGGAGGCAACTGTCACCGGCTCCAACTGTTACGGCTTTACCGGCATGGACACCGATTTCGATGCAGCGATTGAACTCATATCATCCGGTAAGGTTGATGCGACCAAGCTGGTGACCCACCGCTATCCGCTGGAGGACGTTGTTGAAGCGTTCAGAGTCTCCGCCGACAAACGCTCCGGCGCAATCAAAGTGCATTTGTGTCAGTCAGCTACCCTGCCCTGAGGGACGAGGCTTGTTGCCTGTCCCGGGACTTACGCTTGTCCCGATCAAATCGGGACGCGACGTACCTCGGTACATAGATGTACCTAAAAGGCACGCGGTTTTCGGTCTCGGCTCGTAACTTTACACGCCCGCCACCGACGACCACAGCAGCCGTTTAGAAGGATTGGCCGTGTAGCGGTGCTATCACGGGTTCACCTCCCGGGCGAAACCTCAGACAAACATCACCTTTTGGCTATCATGCCAAGAGGGGAGCGAAAAACGAGCGTTTTTCCTAAGTCATCGAGTTATAAAAAATATATTAGCATATTTTGTGGGAAATTTCAAGCAAAAGAGGAGGTGGCAGGGAAGCCCCGTCCTAAAAAACGGGGCTTCCCTGCCGAAGATTTTGGTGAATCTGTAACCAGATAGTCCGGTGCCATCACTAGACGTTTAGGAAGCTACTGTGACACCATGAGGGGTAATTATGAAAAAAGGTGTAACAATTACCGTTGGCATGGAAAACGCGGCGATTGTTGGCTCAGATAATCACGCATTGCAGGCGGCAGTAGACTATGTTTCAGGGTTGGGTGGCGGGACTGTATATATCGGTGCCGGGGTTTACGAGATGGGAGATTCATTGCACTTGCGCAGTAATGTCACGGTGATTGGCGCAGGGAAAGACACAGTTTTGCGCAAAGGGAGCGGACATATCTCCCCGTTGGTTACGGATGGCGATTACGGCGAAGAACAGATCACGGTTGTAGATGGGTCAGGGTTTAAAGTCGGGATGGGCGTAACCGTGCAAGATGACCGCTCCGGCGGCTTTCATACCACCGTCGGAACGATTATTGCTCGCGTGGATGAGAACACCTTTATCGTCAATAGTCCGCTTCAAACCGATTGCATGGTGCACAATAACGCGATTGCCAAAAACACGTTCCCGCTCCTCAGCGGCTATTACGCGGAAAACATACGCATCGAAGGTGTAACGATTGACGGCAACCGGGCGGACAACGCGCACCTGAACGGCTGTCGGGGTGCAGGCATTTTCTTCTATCGCGTCAACAATTCACAAATCCACAATTGCACCGTTCACGACTATAACGGCGACGGGTTCAGTTTTCAACAAAGCAGTAACATCTCGATCGAAAACTGCGTCTCGCATCATAACATGGGCTTGGGATTTCACCCCGGCAGCGGCTCACAGCGCCCGACGATACGGAACAACGCAGCTTACGAAAATAGAGACGATGGTCTATTCCTCTGCTGGCGGGTGCGTCATGGGACCTTTGAAGGAAATGAGCTTCGGGGCAACGGTCGATATGGCATTTCGATCGGTCATAAGGATTCTGATAATCTCCTGCGGGGGAATACAGTGATTGGCAATGCGAATCACGGCGTCTATTTTCGGAACGAGCCGGAGTACACGGGTGGACATCGGAATCGGCTGGAGGAGAACAAAATTTACAACAACGGCACGAACGGACAGGGCAGCGGCATCTATATTGATGGTGAGACCAACGACACAGTGATTGTCGGCAATGAGATCGGCAATCAATCGGAGGTTGGCGATTCAACGCAACGCTTCGGCGTCGTGATTGGGGCGAAAGCAAAGCGGGTGAAACTGGAAGGGAATCGGATCGAAAGAAATCTAGATGGAGAGATTGAAAGGAAATAACAACAGACGTGGAATTGGAGGGGACTTATATGGGAAAGCTAGCGTTGAACGGAGGAGAACCGGTCGTTAAACGCGCGTTGGGAAAGCGGTGGCCAATCTTTGATGAGAAGGAAGAAAAGACACTTCTGGAGGTCTTGCACAGCGGGAAATGGAATCGTCGTGATAAGGTTGACGAGGTGGGCGAAGCGTTCGCAGCTTACCAGGACGCCAAGTACGGGGTTCCCTTGGCAAATGGCACGGTCGCACTACAATGCGCCTTAAAAGCGGCGGGCGTGAACGCGGGGGATGAGGTTATCGTTCCGGCGTTGACTTTTGTCGCAACCGCAACGTCGGTGGTGCTGGTCAACGCAGTGCCGATTATGGTTGATATTGACCCACTCACTTATAATATCAGCCCCGAAGCGATTGAAGCTGCCATAACGCCCAGGACGCGAGCCATCATTCCCGTCCACAACGGCGGGTATCCGGCTGATATGGATGCGATCATGGAGATTGCCGACAAACATGACCTTTGGGTCATTGAGGATTGTGCACACGCGCACGGTTCACAGTGGCGCGGCAAGGGGGTTGGCTCCATCGGTCATTTGAGTACGTTTAGCTTTCAAATTGGGAAGACGCTCACCTGTGGGGAGGGCGGTATGGTTCTCACAAACGACGAAGCCCTTGCGGAAAACGCCGCTCGCTTTGCGAATCTCAACATGCGCATGACAAATCTTCAAGCCGCGCTGCTGCTATGCCAGCTAGAACGGTTCGATGCACAGGTCGAGACGCGGGAGCGAAACACCGCCCACCTCGTTGCGGGGATGAAAGCAATCAAGGGGATTGACCCGATTCCGCGAGATGACCGTGTCACGCGGTGGTGCTTCTACTATTGGGATTTTCGATACATCCCGGACGAGTTCGATGGCGTTCCAAGGAGCCGATTTTTGGAGGGGCTGCAAGCGGAAGGCGTACCGTGTGGCGTGGGTGCTCATGGTCAGCCCATCTACCGGGAAGGTCCCTTCGCCGACATGGCCCTCTTTGACCAACTTGGCTGTGCACGAAAAGGCTCGCTTTATGAGGGGGAAATTGATTACAGCAAGGCGTATTGTCCCAATGCGGAACGGGTTTATGCAGAAGAAGTTTGCAGTTTCTCCCACGCGCTGTTTTTAGGCGGTGTGGACGATATGGATCGCATCTTGGAGGCGTTTCACAAGCTCCGGGAGAACACCGATGAATTGAAGCACTAGATATCCTTGCGCCAATCGCCATTGCCTACCGGCGGCATTAATTCTTCATCTACCGTATTACGCGTTTAACGCCTGTCGCAATTCGTGGGTTGATTCTGCGAGCGTTCCGCGTAAGAAACGCACAGCGTGTTTCGCACTTCGAGTTGGTGGCGGTTCATTGGCAAGGGCAATCTTGAGATTGATGAGGGTGGGTCCCGCCTCCGCCAAAATCGAGGGCAGCGAAGCATCGAGCGAATTCGGGTCGTCGAATTCATAGAACTTCTCAAATCCAGCACCGCGTGCAATGGTTGTAAAACTGAAATTCTGTCCCCCTGGGGTGGGTTGATTTCCCGTTACCTCGTACGAACCGTTTTCGCACACAAAGAGATAGAAGTTGCGTGCCGGTTTGTTCAAGGCGGTCACGGTTGCTAGCGTTCCCAAACACATCAGCATGCTACCATCCCCGTTAAGGACAAGCACTTTTTTATCTGGCCTTGCTAGCGCAATCCCTAATCCGAAATCCGCTGCGTGTCCCATCGCACTGCCGACAGACGCGTAATCGAGTGGATGGTCTGAAATCTGCCCCCAAGGGACAGTGACTCCCATTGTTGCAACCACGACCTCGTCTGCGCGGTGTTTCGCGATGATTTTTAGACATTCCTCCTTATTAAACATGATTCTGCTCCTTTCAGCTTTACTCTGGTGATTCTTCCGGTTCTTGTGACTCTTGTATTGTAAACCGGATTACTGGTGGTGTTCGGATTTCCGTCGCCATTGCCTGAACGTATTGCTCAAACTCATCCTGCGTCGCTATTCCAACTTCTGTCGCTATTTCAACTTCTTGTGCTTCTTGCGTCGCTATTGTAACTTCTTCCGCCTCCTGTGTCGCTATTTCGGCTTCTTTTCCCCCCAAAGCAGAAGCAAATCGGTAGAAAACTTCATCGTGTCGATCAAGCTGCATTAATATAGTATCTCCCGCCTCTGAATCTAAAAATGTCTCGAACCCGTCTGCCGGATAAATAACACCAAAACCCATTTCACGGTCGGCTTCTGTTTCCCAACTCCATACCCAGCCATCTTTCTCATTTCTGACCGGGGTGATTCCACGGTTCGGCAGGCGGATTGCAATGGGATATTCATCTCCTAACCCTTGAACTTTGATATGATGTTCACCCCATTGATGTCCCGCATAGATTGAAAAAGTTGACGTGAAAGAAATTTCTCGATTTGACGGCAAGACCCAATTGGGAGTAATTCGTTGCACAATAGATCTTAAAGGACCGTCAGCCAGAATGCGCACATAATCGTTTTGATTTTCAGAAGAGATCAGTCCCTGCGTTCCCGTATCCCAAAGCCCAAATCCACTTCCGTTGTCCATCTCTTTTGTTGTGAAAAGTGGTGTTAGGATTTCTTCCTCAGAATCTGAGGACGCTGTAAGCTGGCGAACGAATTGATCAAGGAATAACCCTTTCGTTTTCTTTCCGTAGGTGTTGATTGAACCGTTAGGATGAAGAAGGTAGGCAACCCATTCTGACTCCAATGCGGCGAACCCCTTTAACTCCGGAAATACACCTGCCCGCGTCCGCCGGGTGAACCCAAGCGTGACCGACACCTGGTTATCGGGGGCATAGCGGATTGTGGCTCCCTTTGTCTCCTGCGGTTCGAGGTCTACAAGAAAGACCAGTTCGTCTTTTTGGCCATCATAGTTTGTGTCATCGGCTTGGCTTGGAATTTCGATTTCAGCCGGCGGGTGTCCCGAAACGACTAGATAGGCATCAAATGAAAAGTCGGCTGCAATCTGCCTCAATTCAGCGAGCGACAGCACAATCGGCACATTGACGCGTTTAACTGGTAGGGTATTCTGTATGGTGAGTTGAATCTGTGGGATGTCACGGTTTTGGCCGCCGGGGAAATTACAACCAACAATCCACAGCAATAGCAAGCCGAAACCTAAATAGAAATAGAAAATCCTCTTTAGGCTATAAAGAGGACTCCATTTGCAAAACTGCCACTGTTTTTCTGAATTGGTGAAAAAAATGGTCAAGATGTCTCCTCCCTGCTTAAACAAGATAACCGATCCGCAAGAAAAAGTCAAGCCCCATCTGAGGACAAAGTTTGCGTGGCTTGGTATGCCTGAATAATTACCCAAATTGTTTGCACGCTTACCGTGTCACCTCAGATTATCTGACTCTAATTTCTGATCGATCTGCGAGTTTATCTCATCTAGCAGGGGTTGAACAACATCTGAATCTAACGCCTCGTCTGGCTCTTCCGTTGTTAGGAGTTCTGTGAAATCGTACGCATCCAAATCAACCGCATCGTACCATTCGGTTTCGGGAAAAAGATCGGTCACAGGGTCTTCCGGCTCGGTGATTTCCTGCAAAAGTTGCAGTTTTCTAGACGCCGATTCCTCTGTCGGTGAAGTTTGTGGCATATTGCCGAAATCTTCTCTTGAAAAATCCCACATCGAACCCTTCACATTCGCCTGCTTCTCCGATTGTGCACCTTCTTTATTTTGTTGTGACGGGGTCGATTTTTTAACATAGTTTGGGAAGTAATCTGGAACTGTATCAACGTTGAGTAACTCCGGTTCGCCTCTCAAAATGATGGTGTTTGGCGAATAGGCAGCCAATACCCAATCTACCATTCGACGGACCGATACGGCAATAGAATGGAAAATTGGATTTAAGTTGCCGATTGCTTCAATCTGAAGCAATCCCAGGATCAACAGTAGGGCTAGTAGGAAAATGCCTATAAATTTTATCTTCATCCATGTACCCCCTTCAATTTTGGCGCGAAAGCTTTTCAATACAATGTGCGCCACCTTTGAACTCTATGTGTGGGTTTTTAACCTTAATGGATAACGTCGGTGATCCCTTTAACCTATCATAACATATAATTGTTAACAAAGTGTTAAAATAATGTTAATCGTGAGTGAACTATTCAACGCTTGATACGCTTGAATTTAACCGGATACTCATTCAATCGCTTCAATTTGTGCGATGAGTTCCGGCGGTAGGTAATGTCCGTCAGCCACCGAAACCGACGTTTCCAGTTCCTCGATGGACGCCACCCCCGATAGCAGGATAGACACTCGCGGATCCGATAGGAGATAGCGCAGGGCAGTATGAGTGATGTCTTCGGGTAGATCCGCCAGCAGGGATTCGACCTGATCCAGCTTATCATAGAGGTCAGCGAAGCGGCCATTTTCCATCCACAATTCCCGTTTTGATCCCAAAAGTCCGGCATGGAGTGGTGAAGCGGTGATTACGGCGACATCGCGCTCCGCTGCGGTGGGGACAAGGATTTCTTGGGCTTCCTGTGTGAGTAGGTCATACTTGCAGAAAGTGATCACCGAAACAAAGACATCCGACTCTTTCAGAATATCTCGCATCAACCCCAGATCCGAACCTGTCAAGCCGATGTACTTGGTCAATCCTTGTTCTTGGATTTCCAAGAGGGTTTCCAGCGTCCTACCTGCTCCGAAGATACCTTCCCACCCTGCCTGCTCCGCTTCGTGGATTTGCAGCAGATCAACCTTGTCCCGTTGTAGACGTTTTAGACTTGCCTCAAATCCACGCCAAACTGTGTCTCGCGTGTAGTCAAACGGCTCTGGGTAGTAGCCTACTTTAGTCGCTAGGTAGTACGGTTCGGTCACACCTTTGAGGGCAGCACCCAATACCTCTTCGCTACGACCCTGACCGTAGAGGGGTGCTGTATCAAAGTAGTTAATCCCAAGTTCTAAGGCTCGCTCGACAATGCGGGCACCGTAGGAAAACGGCTTTAGCCCGAACTCAGGACGCCCGTAAAACCAAGAACCACCCAAGCCAACTTCACTGACCTGCCAATCTGTTTTACCAAATCGTCGGTATTGCATCTGTCCTCCTAAAACCCAACTGCATTTAGCAGTCCCTTCAGATATCCAACTGAGTAGACAAAACCCTGTCCACCAATCTCGTTTTCGTAAAGTGTGTGCGGACAGTGACCGGGAAGCAAGACACTGTCAAATCCGACCTCTTTGAAGGTTTGGAGTACAGCGAGAAAGTCGCAATCGGCTTCATCTAAGAAGCATTCTTGGAATTTTGGTATTGTTCCCTGAACGCCTTGAGCGTGCCCGTAGACGATTTGCCCGCGTTCTCCAAAATGGCGGATTGCCGCGAGGATGTCAGTTCCCATCGCTGTCCAGTTTCCAAGACAGAAGTTGAGACCACTCGCCCGACTGTTATTGGCAATGTCCATTGCGCGATGGAATCCATCGAAATCGTGAAACAGTCGCGGGATGCCACCCAATTTTTCCAGCGGCGGATCGTCCGGATGAAGTGCGAGCCGGACGCCTGCTGCTTCCGCCTCCGGGAGGATTGCCTTAATGAAATATTCGTAATGTGCCCACATCTCATCGTCACTGTACTCCCGGTCACGGAAAAGGGGTGAGTGCTTTGCTATTTCCATATCAAAACTGCTGACCTGTGAGCCACCGCGCCCAGGAGTCGTCAGTGAGGTGCGCCAAGAGTTCCGCGTCACGCCCTGTTGGTTGACCATCCAGTGGTAGCCGTAGACCGGAATACCCGCTTTGCCCATATTGCGGATAGTGATAATCACATTCTCAATCTGTTGATCGCGCTCCTCCAATCCTAGCATCACTTGGTCGTAACAGTACGACGGAAGCGGATTCTCGATTCCAATGACCCTTAATCCAGCATCTTCACAACGCTTGCGGACCAGTACAAGATCGAGAAAATCCCAATGCGCGCCGGGTTTATCGGCGTTTTCGATGGAGAATCGTTGTGCGGCATCGGGGTGGGAAGTGGAACTGAGCACCACGTCATCGACACCATACTGTTTTAAGAAATGCAGGTAATCGTCCCGTGCGTCCAGTCGCGCGTAAGAACAAATCCTCATGTCTGCCTCCTATGTTTTCTGTTGAATAAGGATATTATAAGGCAAGTTACCACTTAATAGAAAAAGTCGCAAACCGGGAAGATGGAAGTCAATCCCCGCTCGCAGTGGATTGCCAAATCCAAGCCATACCCGTAAAAGACCTGTGGATTTTCCAATCCACAGGGAGCAGCTAGGTAAGAAGGGGCAGTACAATAACCCCGTAGGGGTTGGGGCTCCCAACCCATCGGGCGAGGTCACTTCGCCTCTACGATTGGGTACTTATTGGTGAATTACGGACACGCCAAATGTCAACACTGCCTAGCAACTAAAATATTATAACCTATTTTCGCTCTATTTTTAAATCTAAACTCGTGCTATCTGCGGTCTTTCGTGTAGATTTTCGGACTTTGACCTTGACCACATCTTGACTTTCTGTTAAAATGCGCCAAAAGCGTAGGCAGATAATTAAGCAGATTTTTTAGCCCTTCACACGAGACTGAGGAGATTAAATCATAGTCTTTCCTCGTCAAATAGGGGTAAAATCAACACTCATGAAAATTAGTGGAATCAAAACCTACAAATTTAACGTTCCGATGGGCAAACCAGTTCGCGATCCACATACCGGTGAACTGTTGGGCAGCCTTTCCAAACCGTGGCTATTCCTGAAGATTGAGACAGATGCTGGCATTGACGGTTGGGGCGAAGGGAGCGGCGAATGGTTGACACCATCGGTCGAGGCGCCCCTGCACGAATGGTCAAGTCTCCTAATCGATCAGGACCCGCTATTAGTTGTAGCACTGACTGAGGACATTACGAACCGCCTACCGTGGAAGGGTGGTCCCGTATTTGGCACAGCCATCGCGGCGATTAACGCTGCCCTGTACGACATTGCGGGTAAAGCGTGGGGTGTACCGGTTCACACCATTCTCGGTGGCAGACGACGTGACCGGATTCGTGTCTACTGCGGCGGGAATCTGTTCTCTACGCCAGAGGAAGCGACGGACGCAGCACGAGAGGTCAAGGCACAGGGATACGCCGGGGTCAAGAGCAACCCGCTGGAAAGCCGCACATGGCAGATGGATCGCGAAGCCGTTGACCACTCAACAGCGTGTGTAGCCGCGGCTCGTGAGGCGGTGGGATCGGATTTTGACATTCTACTAGATGCACACGGTAGCCCAACACCGGAGTTGAGTATCGAGTTCGCTCGGCGTGTCGCTCCGTTCAAACCGTTATTCTTGGAGGAACCGGTCAAGGTGGGTTCACTTGAAGCATTGATGGAGGTTACGCGGAAAAGTCCGGTGCCGATTGCGACCGGCGAAAAGCTGTTTACCATTGGCGATTTTAAGCCGTTGATCGACAATCGAGCGTGTGCTGTCCTGCAGCCCGATGTCACGCACTGCTTTGGGATTACCACGTTGGTCGATATTGCCAAATTAGCGGCGGCGGAACAGATGCTTATGGCACCACACAATGCCGGCGGTCCTCTCTGTTATGCTGCGACACTCCACGCCGATGCGGCCATGAACAACTTTCTCATTCAGGAGAGCAGCAGCCAACTCTCGCTATTCGATCGCTGTGTTGAACACGATTGGACGATAAAGGATGGGCACGTCAACGTCTCGGACGCACCGGGGCTAGGGATTGCGGTAAAGGAATCGGATCTGGATGACCTGCCGTATGAGCCATTGCCCTATCGACAGTATCGACACGCGGATGGTAGTTGGAAAGGGTGGTAAGTGATAGGTTAGAAATAGGGTCAGCCGGTGGATAACGAGGTCTTGAACTCTCGGTTTACCGGCGGGAGATTAGCAGATGCCAAAAGAAAGGAACTGCCACAATGATTAAGCTCGGAGTGATGGCGCGCGCCACGGATGAAGCAGTGTTTCTCAAGCACGTCCAATTTGCTCACGAATTGGAGTTGGATGTCATCGATTTCCATCTGTCGGGTTTACCCAGAGATCCCGATTTCCTGCGCCGGATAAAGATTCTGTGCATGAGGCACGGCTTGCCCATCGGCTATCTGGGAGCCGGTAGTTTTGTGGGACCAGAGGAAGATATGCGGGATGCAATTGCGCGGGGCAAAGCAGACGTTGACTTGGCAGCCTTCCTATCGGCACAAATGATTCGGGTGTTTGCGAGATATAAGTGGCCAGATACCGTTGAAGAACAAGAAGCCTTGTGGGGTCCGATGATCGCTCGTTTCCAAGAACTCTCTGATTATGCGGCAGAGAAGGGTGTCTTCTTAGGGTTGCAGAACCATAACAACGGCAGTTTTGCGATGACGGCGAATCAGGTGTTGCGCATCCTGCGGGAAACGGACCGTGAGAACTTTACCTTTATTATGGATACCGGTCAGTGGTTGAATGCCATTGGATCGCACCCTCGCGGCGAGTCCGATCCGAACGTAGATCTTTACAAAGACTACCTAGAGCCGACCGCTCCATACGCAACCTACGTCCGCGCCAAGATTTACAAAATCGACAGCGGTCGAGAAGAGTGGCTCGATTATGGACGAATTCTAAAAATTTTGAAGGCAGTGGGCTTTAACGGCAATATGTCTATCGTATTTGAAGGCGGCGATCGCAATAGATGCGACACGAACGAATGCCTCAGACTAGCGGCCAAACATCTACGTGGATTGCTCGCTGACTATTAGCCCGTTTCAATTGCCCGAGGGTGTTCTATTTTAAGGGAGAAACAGATGATTATTGACACACATTTGCACGTTTGGAGCGATGACTTCTCGCGTTATCCATTTGCTGACGGGACACAGGCGGCTGAAGGTGCGCCGGTCGAGTTGCTGAACGAGACGATGGCTGAAGCGGGGGTAAATAAAGCCGTTATCGTTCAGCCAATCTATTATCGCTATGACAACCGATATACGGCGGAATGCCTTCGACGCTTCCCGGGGAAATTTGCGGCAATCGGATTGGTGGATCGTCTCGCGCCTGATGCGCCAGACCAGCTTGAACGTTTGGTCCGGGAGGATGGATTTGGGGGGCTGCGGATACATCTAGGACGGGTTGACGACCCCGCAGAGTGGGCGGCACCCGACCAAGACGCAATATGGCGACGTGCTGAAGATTTAGGTGTCTGCTTCATTGTGTACGGTCCAGCAACCCATTTGCCCGCTGTCGAGCCCATCATCGCCCGTTTTCCAAATGTTCCCGTTGTACTAGATCACATCGGGGGTGCACCGACGGACGAAGACCCACCGTATCCGCTTCTCAGCAATGTGCTGAACCTAGCGCGATATCCACGGGTCTATGTGAAACTCACGCCCCAAGCCCATAAATCGAAGCTGCCATACCCGCACGAGGATACGTTCCCTACGTTTCGCCGTCTATACGATGCCTTCGGACCGGAACGGTTGATGTGGGGGACAAATTTTCCGGGCGTACTCAAAGGGGTTGGGTATCTGCCCGCACTGGAAATGTTCAGAACACATCTGGACTTTCTTACGGATTCAGATAAGGAATGGTTATTCAGTAAAGCAGCACTGAAGGTGTGGAAGTTTGAAGATTGATGAATAACCCATGGTGTAGGCAAAATTGTGCTGTGCCTTGTTATTGTCTCTAAGTGCTAACGCTGGTGCATTACGCATCACACTTCACACAATCTTGCGAGGTGTCAAAATGAGATTTGAACCGACCGATCAAGATATTGTCGTTAATGCTGACGAGTTAAGAGGATTTGCCAGTCAATTGTATCAAAAGGCGGGTGTGCCGAAAGCGGATGCCGATGCTGTCGCACATTTGCAGGTTGAGACAGATTTACACGGCATTCATTCCCACGGAACTCGTGCGTTGGCTGGCTATGTCCGGGGCATTTTGGGGGGAAGAATCAATCCCACCCCGAATCTCACGATTGTCCGTGAAGGACCCGCATTTGCACGCGTCAACGGCGATCGTTCGTTGGGACATGTGGCTGGTAAGTTCTCAATGGAGCTAGCAATCGAGAAGGCGAAGGTCGCCGGTATCGGTGCCGTGGGTGCATACGCCACCAATCACTTCGGTGCTGCGAGTGCCACCGCGATGCTCGCCCTTAAACATGGCATGATTGGGTTCAGTACATCAACCAGTGGTCCAGGGGTTGCGCCGTTTGGCGGTAGGACGCGAGTTGTCGGAAACAACCCGTTTTCTTATGCTATTCCCGCGAAGACAGAGTCTCCCATTCTCCTTGATATGGCGTGTGGCGTTTCGGCATGGGGCAGGGTTGGTACGAGGCGATTATACGGAGAAAGATTGACCTCCGGCTGGGTATTGGATGAGGAAGGTAAGGAGACCGACGATCCCAGCAAAGCGCATGTTCTATTACCGATGGGCGGTGCAAAAGGGTATGCCCTTGCGTTGTCGGTGGACGCACTAGCGGGGCCCCTGTCGGGCATGATTGCAACTGTCAATCAGACGGGCGACGTTCCGCTTGACAAGCAGGGGTCAGGGCTGTTCTACTATGCGATTAACATTGACAGCTTTGTTCCGTTTGATGAGTTCACCGAAGAGATTGATCAGGAGATTCGTGTGCTTCGGTCGAGTCCCCCTGCTGAGGGTTTTGATCATGTCTATTTCCCCGGTGAACTGGAAGCGATGAAGCACGCACAGTGGAGCAAGAACGGACTCCCGCTACATCGAGATCATTTGCAGGGGTTGGCGGATTTGGCAGGTGAACTGGGTGTCCCCGTGTTCTGGAAAGCGTAAGGTATATTATGCCCTAAGATGCTAGGTATTGAAAATTGGGACGTTTTGCATATTTTGTCGTGACCGCATTGTGTTCTTACGTATCAGTGCTGCTCGGCTTGGATAGACATATCCAAGCTGCCTCTACGTTATGGAGGGGATTTGCCAATCCACTACGAGCGGTGATTGACTCCCATTATCTCGGTTTGCGACGTTCCCTATAAGTGTCAACTTGCGTTACAATAAACATAATTAGGAGGAAATCGAAAAAAAATGAAATCAAGGATATTATTTTTGGTCGTCTGTTTGCTCTTTTCCACTCTGATGGTGATACCGTTTGAATCTAGCGGACATACTGTGGAAATATATGGGGTACAAATGAGTGACAAGAACCCCATCGTTCGCCGTGCCGCTGCCGAACAATTGGTTCAGATGAGCAAAGACCATGCAGAACCCCTACTGCCGCTGTTAGTAAAAGCATTAAAGGACGAGGACAAACATGTTCGTCGCTATACGGCAATGGCATTAGGCGCAATGGGTAAACCTGCTGTAGATGCCATTCCTGCGTTGATAGAAGCACTGAAGGATGAAGATGTGACGGTTCGTTCTAAGGTCGCCGAAATATTGGGGAGGCTTGGTAAAAACCAGGCACAAGATGTCGTTCCCGCACTAATAGCAGCCGTGAAAGATGAAGATCCATGGATGCGTTCTAAGGTTGCGATGGCGTTGGGTAAGCTTGGCGAATCAGCCCACGAGGCTGTGCCCGCATTAATAACAGCATTGCAAGACAAGAATAAGGGGATGCGCCGTCGGACTGCCGAAGCACTAGGACGGATAGGTAAGCCAGCACAAGCGGTTGTCCCTGCGTTGATAGAAGCATTGCAAGACGAGGATAGAGGTGTGCGCCGCTACGCTATCAGTGCATTGGGACAGATTGGTCAACCAGCACAAGCAGCTGTGCCAGCATTGACGCAGACACTGAAGGATGAAGATGAGGGGATTGCTCTCTCCGCTGCTATTGCATTAGGTCGAATTGGTGAACCGGTTGAAGAGGCAATTTTGATGTTGATAGACGCATTGCAAACGAAAGACTGGCATATTCGTGAAGAAGCGGTAACGGCGCTGGCTGGTGTGGCGAGTTCCACTCAAGGTATCGTGCCTGTATTAGTGGGAGCATTGGAGGATAAGCATAAGGGCGTTCGCTACCATGCGCTCGAAGCGTTATTGGAAATAGACACGCCGGAGGCGATAAAGGCGGTCGAAAAATTTAGAAAAAACAGTGAGCAGTAGCTCGCAGTCTGCCTTTTCCCTTTTTTATTTTTTTTAGAAAAATAGTATTTTTTTTGTTGACAGACAACTAAATTTTTAATAAAATAGTAATAGTTTTGTATCGTAATTGGCAGCTTTTTCTCATAATCGAAATTTGAAAGGAGAGTTAACCGTGTACAGAACTAACAATCCACCCATACAGTTCCTGTTTGTGGCGATAGCAGTTTTGGCGAGTGTTGCTCTTATCGTACCGAGTCCGGCTCAGGCGGGGGAAGTTTTGTTTCAGGATAACTTTAGAGCCGGAAAGGTAGATGGTACGGGGAAATGGCATACCGCTCTCGGAAAATGGGCAATTAAGGGCGGGGAACTGGTAAAACAGGGTGCTGAGTTGGGACTCATCGTGGTCACTGATGACCACTGGGATGACGAGTGGAATGACTACTGGTTCTTCTCAACCATCACGCTGACAGGTGGGCAAGAACTTGGTGTCTTCTGGCGATTTTTTACCAAGGGTGAACAAGGTGGTGCGTTTAGCAACCCAGGTAATTTGCCCAAGCGCTTGCAAGACAATGAAAGCCGGCATGTCATATATTGGGCGTTGAATAGAGACGCGAAAACATCTATTGTTCAGCGCGATATAAAGACTGTTTCCCAACCATTTGCCAAGACTGAGACAAAAACAAAGCTTAAAACAAATCAACCATACTGGGTCAAAGTCGAAAACCATCCCAAAGGCTATCGTCTTTTCCTGAGCGATAATGGAGCGTTGGCCCAGTCAGGGGATTATGGTGCCGCCGTCGTTGACGTGAAGGATATTAATATTCAGGGACGAGGTCGAATCGGTTTTGGGTCTGTAGACAGCCGGTTTAAGGTAGACGATGTTTATGTTGCGGAGCCTGACACCAATCCTTTTTCGGTTGAGGCACACGGTAAGTTGGCGATCACATGGGGCATGTTGAAATCTAGGACGACCCGGTAGATGCAATCTGCTCGCTCCTATGCCTATCCAAAAACGAGAAGGAGAACTAATTAGGGAGGCGACTCTAGGCTTTCCGTGTTTCTGATAGAGCTCTCAAACAAGAAGGAGGTGATGCCGGCTTCTGGAAGATATGGCGTCCCGGTGAATCTTTGAGGTGCTTAAGAAAAAGAACATTGATACGTCTCTTGCGGTACCTCTGAAAGATTGAATAATTAATTGCGATGCTATAAATTGGGCAGTTTCACATGGGTTCCCTTGAACCCTGCATTACAAAATTTGTCTAAAATAAAGGAGAAAATCAAAATGTTTAAGTATGTTATCACCCTTACAATGGCGTTAGCCATGATATTCAGTGCTTCACTTGCATTTGCACACTCGCGGGGGGTAGCGAACGCGTTCTTCACAGATGATCCTCCGGTGATTGACGGAGATGCCGGCGATCCGCAGTGGCAGGAGCGTTGGGCGGAGTTTCAGGCGGGGGACAACGGCACAGGTCCAAGTATGCACATGAAGCCTGAGACGACACCGGACTGGTTTATTTTCCCTGAAACCTCGCCAAACCGAATCAGCCGGGGCAGCTTCGATGGTGACGAAGACTGGAGTTCCGAATTTGGGCTGCTCTTCGACGAAGAATGGCTTTACTATGTCATGGTTGTTACAGACGATGTCGTTTTCGTAGACCTTGACGACGATGTAGTTGCAAAAGGTGGCGGGCCCAATGCAGGCAACGATGAAATGTGGTGGATGTTCGACTTTGAACACGACGCGCCGAAGATTCCCAAGGGGGATGACGATCGGATTTTGGCTGGAGACCCCGACTGCCTCTTTGCGGATGGAGATATGTATTTTCGGTATAAAGTGTTTACCATTAAGGACACCACTCCCGGATGCTGGCTTAGCCTCGGTACGAATCCCGCGGGAGGGACCACCCTTAATAAAGAGTGTACAGAAAATGTGGTTACTAAGAAAACCGCGGACGGTTACATCTATGAAGGGAAAGTGACCTACGACAACATGTACAAGGGGGCAAAGACACCCAACCTTCCGGCACCGGTTGAGGGAACCATCTGGGGTTTTGATAGCACAATCGACGATCACGATGTGAAAGGTTTCGGTAGAGAGGGCGCTATTTCTTGGGCGTCGTCCTTTGAAAACGATAACATGGTTTGTGGTTTCGGCGACCTCGAGTTTGTTGGTGTTCGTGCGGTTACGCCACAAGATAAGCTCCCCACAACTTGGGGAAATCTCAAGCAGAGGGCGACCCGATAAGAAAACGTGTCGACATCCTGAAGCGTGATATGCTGTAATATTGGCATATCACGCGCTATATTTTTATTTACGGGGGCGTTCCTTGGGACGTCCCTTTTTTCTAAAAATACAAGGAGGATTGTGATGAAGACATTTTTATCGACTTTATTCACGCTAGCATTTGGCGGTGCTGTGATGCTCACCATCGTATGTCTCCCTGCCACTGCTCAAATTCTATTTCAGGATGATTTCTCAAAGGCGGCTGTGTCTGAAAAGAAATGGGCGTTTTTGCAGGGCAAGTGGATGGTGAAAGGCAGTGCCCTCAAACAAGATGCTCCAGACGACGAAACCGTTGCTGTCATTTCAGATGATTTTTGGGATGATACGTGGAGCGAGTATATTTTTGAAGTGACCGCCAGAAAGTTCAGAGGGAAAAACGGAGTTCGCATTTTCTGGCGGATCAATGACGATATGCAACCCGCTCCCGGCAGAGGCGCGGGCTTTTTGCTCAACGCCCCTGTGAAAGGGCGTCTCGCCGAGAAAAAAAGTCGTATCAAGTTTTGGTGGGAAATTGGTTGGGAAAACAAGGAGTCATTTGTCATTGCAGACGTCAGGGGAGTTGCTGCGAAAAAAAAGGGGACCGAAACAAGACACAAGATGGGAAATGATCCGGTCCAAATCAAAATTGTCAATCAAGGCAATCTCATGACGTTGTTTCTTGACGGTGAAATGGTCTTTGATGGGAAGGACCTAAACGGGAATAAGGGAGGGCGGGTTGGCGTCGGCACCAAAGGCGTGACCGCTGAATTTGACAATGCATTTGTAACGGGCCTGAGGGGACGGTCCGTTGAACCGGGTGATAAGCTAACGACCACCTGGGGTTCACTAAAAACCCGTTGATAAATCTATTCCGTTGCATTCAGTCGTTTTTTAAGGAAGGTGAGATATGAAGAAAGTGTTATCAATTCCATTCAATCTCGTAGGTGTGTGCTTCGTTGTGCTCATCCTGTCTGCTTCTCCTGCCACCGCTCAGATTTTATTTGAGGACAATTTCTCAAGGGCGGCTGTGTCTGAAAAGAAATGGGCGTTTTTGCAGGGCAAGTGGTCGGTGAAAGGCGGTGCCCTCAAACAAGATGCTCAAGACGCCAAAACCATTGCTGTCATCTCAGATGATTTTTGGGATGATACGTGGGGCGATTATATTTTTGAGGTGACCGCCAGAAAGTTTAGAGGGAAAAACGGGGTTCGTATCTTCTGGCGGATCAATGATGATATGCAACCCGCTCCCGGCAGAGATGACCCTAAACAATTACTGCTTGATAACCCAATTAAAGGACGCCTCGCCGAGAAAAAAAGTCGTATTAAGTTTTGGTGGGAAATTGGTTGGGAAAACAAGGGGTCGTTTGTCGTTGCAGATGTCAGGGGAGTTGCTCCAGCAAAAAAGGGGACCGAAACAAAACACAAGATGGGAAATGATCCGGTCCAAATCAAGATCGTCAATCAAGGCAATCTCATGACGTTGTTTCTTGACGGTGAAATGGTCTTTGACGGAAAGGACCTAAACGGGAATAAGGGAGGGCGGGTTGGCGTTGGCACCTTGGGTGCGACTGCTGAATTTGACAATGTTTTTGTGAGTGGTCTCAGGGGGCGGTCTGTTGAACCGGGTGATAAGCTAACAACCTCCTGGGGTTTACTGAAAACCCGTTGATAAGCCTGTTCTTCCGTATTAACTGTTTACATACATTGATTTCCAAGGTATGCTTTGTAAAGCCCCCGCCTTTTGGTGTGGGGCTTTCTTCTTTCTGATTTCCTCTAGAATCCTCGTCCATTTCCTGCCATGAAGGACACAAACGCGATAACCTCAATCAAAAAGCGTGCGGTGCTGATCGGCGTGTTGCTAATCATCGCCAACAGTTACTGGATCGCCTATGTCGAAATGATATGGCACACGGCGCATCTGACAACTGTTTCGCTGTCGGTCAACGTCATGTTTGCGGTCCTGATGATAACGTGGCTAAACATAATTGTCCGTCAGATCTCGCCAAAAGCTGCCCTCAATCAACAGGACCTGCTCGTTATCTATGCGATGCTTGCGGTGGGAAGTTGTTTCTCAGGGCACGACGCGATGCCCCGCTTAATGGGACTGATGCCCTACGCCTTCCGCTTTGCTACCCCTGAAAACGACTGGGCGGCGTTGCTGTTTCACCACTTGCCGGATTGGCTGGTCATCTCCGATCCGAAGACCGTCAACGATTTTTACGAAGGGAACGTCAATTTCTTTACCGGCGGTTACGTGCGGTATTGGGTGACGCCCATCCTATCGTGGTCGATTGTCATCTTCTCATTGATGCTCATTTTCCTCTGCCTGACATCGCTCATCAGAAGGCAGTGGGTCGATCGTGAAAAATTGGCGTATCCGATTATCCAAATCCCCCTCGAAATCACAGCCGAATCCGGGAGCATCTTTAGGAATCGTGTCCTGTGGATCGGTTTTGGTCTTGCCTTTGGAATTGACCTGCTGAACGGGATTGCATTTTTTTTCCCCATCATACCCTCTCTGCCCATTAATGACCGTACCAGAAACGTCTTCAGTTTTTCCCAGAAACCGTGGAATGCGATGGGCAGTACCTCTTTTTATTTTCACCCCTATCTGATTGGCCTTTCCTTTGTCCTGCCGTTAGATCTTTCCTTCTCATGTACGTTCTTCTACCTCATGCGGAAGGCGCAACTTGTCTTTGGCAGCATGGCAGGCATCAGGAGTATTCCCGGCTACCCATTCTTGGGGGAACAGGGTACGGGTGCCTTGTTTGCTTTACTCGCTGTGACATGTTGGACAGGCAGAAGACATTTTGCACAAGTCCTCTCGCGCGTCCTCCGTCCAGATCGGGTTGACGAGGCGAACGAGCCAATCTCTTACCGAACTGCTGTCGTCACGCTATTTATCTGTCTTTTGGTGTTGATGCTTTTCTGCATAAAGGGTGGAATGTCATTCTGGGGTTACGCCGTTTTCATCGGCATTTACTTCGCGATTGTTGTCGGATTGGCGCGTATGCGGGCGGAACTCGGACCACCGATTCACTCCATCGGCTACATAAACCCACAATATCTTATGGTTGCTATGTTCGGGACACGACGCCTAAAACCGGGGAATTTAACGATGCTCTCCTTGATGAACTGGCTCAGCGGCGCCGGATTCCGAACCCATCCGATACCCGATCAACTTGAGTCCTTCAAACTTGCCGAGCGAACAGGCATCAGAAATCGGACGATGTTCATTGTGCTGATCATTGCCAGCATTGTCGGTATCGAATCCAGCCTCATCCTTTACCCATATACCATTTACAAGACGGGGGTTGCGGCGGGGTCTGAACAGATTCATGCCGGTGGTTCGGGAACTTACAACTATCTCTCCGGGTGGTTGGTCAATCCCAAGCCAACCAATTGGTTATCAATGAGCGTCCTCGGATTTGCTTTTTTCGTGAACCTCGGTATAATGTTTCTGCGTGCACGCTTTGTTTGGTGCCCACTTCACCCGGCAGGCTACGTTATCGGTCTTGCACCCGGCACAACGGATATGATCTGGTTCCCCGTAGCGATTGCAATGGTTACCAAGTGGCTGCTAATCAGGCATGGTGGTATCAGAGCGTATCGTGCTGCAATTCCCTTTTTCGTGGGATTGGTTCTCGGCGAAGCGGTGATGGGCTGCTTCTGGCCCATCCTGAGTCTCATCCTTACCTCCTCCGTGTATAGTTGGTGGTAGTGGTGGAAGATATGAAGCTAAGTGTTTTGATGCCAGTTTACAATGAGAGAAAAACGCTTGCAGAAATCGTTTCCCGTGTGCTTAACCAGAGAATTGACGGCATTGATTCCCTTGAACTGGTGATCGTGGATGATGCGTCAACCGATGGTTCGACAGAAATTATCGAACAATTAGCAAGGACTCATCGGCAGATTAGACCGATTTTTCAAGAAAAGAATCGGGGGAAAGGTGCTGCAATCCGAGCGGCGATTGCAGTCGCTTCTGGGGATATAGCCATTATCCAAGATGCGGATCTCGAATACGATCCGAATGATTTCCGGGTAGTGTTGACTCCCATTCTACAGGGTGATGCGGACGTAGTTTATGGATCTCGCTTTATCATAAAAAAGGAGGGGCGGGACTTATACTCCAAACATGCTTTAGGGAACAGATTTCTGACATTTTTGAGTAACAGGTTTACAAACTTCAATCTGACGGACATGGAAACCTGCTATAAGGCGTTTCGCTTACAATTCCTGAAAACAATCCCGTTACGGTCGAACCGTTTTGGGATTGAACCAGAGATTACGGCGAAAATTGCCAAGCGGAAGTTACGCTTCCACGAAGTTCCTATCAGTTACCACGCCCGCACCTATGCCGAAGGCAAAAAGATTAAATGGAAAGATGGAATTGTTGCGATTTACGTTATTCTCAAATATTGGCTTGTTGATGACAGTGTTAAGAAAGATTAACCAAGATTGAATCCTGAAAATCCCGAAAGTCGGGTCGGGAGGCAGCATGTATACCGTTATTATGGCTGGCGGAAAAGGGACCCGCTTCTGGCCCCTGAGCACTGAAGATAATCCTAAACAGCTGTTATCTCTAGTAGGCGACACCAGCTTGCTTCAACAAACGGTGGCTCGCATCGCCCCACTCATGCCGTTGGAGGATATCTATGTTGTGACGGGAGAATCCTTGGTATCGGCGACGAGATGGCACCTCACCGACCTTCCGTCAGAAAACATCATCGCGGAACCTGTGGGGCGGAACACCCTACCCTGTATTGGTCTGGCAGCCCTTTATCTGAGAAAATGGCGGGGCGATGATGCCGTCATGGTTGTGTTACCCGCCGACAGTGTTATCCAACATCAAGAGCGATTCCGTAAGTTGCTGCAATATGCCGCAAACATTGCGGCAAACGATAATGTGTTAATCACTTTCGGGGTTCCCCCCACCCGCGTGGAGACCGGATACGGTTACATCCATATTGGAGCGGCAGTCCATACAGCGGATGATTTACAAGCCTTCCAAGCCCGTCAGTTTGTCGAGAAACCAGACAGAGAAACCGTAGAGAAGTACCTTGAGAGTCGAGAGTACCTCTGGAATAGCGGTATGTTTGTGTGGCGGGTTGACCTCATTCTCAATGCCATCAAGACCTATCAGGCTTCCATTTATCAGCAACTAATGGAGATTGATGCCGCTATCGGAACTGCAAGCGAGGCTGAGGTAATATCTCACGCTTACTCCCAAATGGCGGGTATTTCCGTTGATTACGGTGTGATGGAAAAAGCGAAGGAGGTACTGGTAATTCCCGCGGATATTGGCTGGAATGATGTGGGAGGTTGGGGGGCAATGCACGAACTGTGTGAACGGGATGCGTCTGGAAACTCTGTGCGTGGGAGGCACATAGGAATAGATACCCAAGATTGTATCATTTTCAATCAGACTGCACAGAATCCCGATGTTATTGAGGGCAAACTGATTGCCACCATCGGGGTAAGCGACCTTGTCATCGTGGAGTCCGAGCATGCGGTGTTGGTCTGTCCTATCGATCGGGTACAGGAAGTCAAAGACCTAGTTGAGAAACTGGAGAATTCAGAACTGCAAACTGATAGTACGAAAGAGGAAAATGATCGAATATATCTGTGATCAGTGCAAGACAACATACCGTATCGACTCGCTCCGGTACAAATGCGATTGCGGTCAACCGCTTCAGCTGACAAAAACAGAGGGGGTATTTTCAATTGACAGGGTTTTCAAGAACGACAGCACACTCTGGCGTTATCGCCAAGCCCTTCCAATTGCGGATGAGACATCAATCATCTCGCTCGGTGAGGGGATGACGCCGCTCGTATCCTTTGATAACAGCACACATGACCATCGGTTAAAGTTGGATTTTGTTTGCCCAACAGGTTCGTACAAAGACCGTGGAGCTGCTGTTCTGTTGTCCAAGGTCAAGGAACTTGGCGTCCAGGAAGTTGTCGAGGATTCGTCGGGGAACGCGGGGGCAGCGATTGCGGCGTATAGCGCGAAGGCGGGAATTGACTGCACAATCTACTGCCCTACGTCTACCTCGAAAGGCAAGCTTACACAGATCTCGATGTACGGTGCGAAGCTAAAGCTGATCGAAGGAAATCGCGCTGCGACGACACAGGCAGTCCTCGAAGCGGCGGAGAACACCTATTACGCCTCGCACAACTGGAATCCCTTCTTTTTGGAAGGCACAAAAACCATCGCTTTCGAGATTGCGGAGCAGCTCGGTTGGGAGGCTCCAGACCATATCGTCTGTCCAATAGGGTTTGGAAGCGTCTATATGGGCTTGTGGGTCGGATTTGGAGAGCTTTACGCACAGGGAATTATCACCAAAATCCCCCGCTTACTTGGCGTTCAATCCGCTGCGTGCTGCCCGGTTTACAGGGCGTATTCCGAAAACAGGGCGCAGGTCGAAAGGTCTCCCCAAACTTATGAGACGCTCGCAGAGGGCATCACATCGGAAGCACCGATCCGCGGGAATACAATTATGCAGGCACTCCGCGAAACCAACGGCGCAATCACAACCGCTGATGAGGGGGAAATCGAGTTCGGAATTAAAGCCCTCGCCTCAAAAGGCATCTACGTTGAACCCACTTCCGCCGTTATCGTCAAAGCGTTTGATAAGTTTGTGGAATCGGGAATTATCCGTACAGGGGATACTACCGTCTCCATCCTGACAGGCTCAGGTTTGAAAGCAACTGATAAGCTGATGAAAATTGCGTAAGAGAATACGAGGAGATACACGATGGAACAATCCGAAGGGAAACTTCACAATCAGGTGGCGATTGTTACCGGTGCTGCTCAAGGGATGGGTGCCGCGGTTGCTGGTCGTCTGGCAGCGGAAGGCGCGAAGGTTGTCTTGAGCGACATCAATGCGGAAAAGGTGGCACAGGTTGCTGAGAGAATAAGTGCCGCCACTGGCAGCAGCACGTTAGCGATGAAGACAGATGTCACGAAAGAGGACGAGGTCGCTGAGATGGTCGAAATGGCTATCGAACACTATGGGACCGTTGGTATTCTGGTCAACAATGCGGGGATTCTCTATCCTACACGAATTGACAATGTGACTAAAGCCGAGTGGGATGAGGTCATAGATGTAAACCTGAACGGTAGTTTTCTCTGTTCAAAGGCGGTGCTGCCGATCATGAAGGCGAATAAATTTGGTCGCATCGTCAATATGTCTTCATCTGCGGGGAGAAGTGTTAGCACGCTCGGCGGCGTTCATTACACCGCCGCCAAAGCGGGTGTCCTCGGCTTGACGCGGGGGATGGCAAAAGAGGTTGCCCCCTTCGGTATTACCGTCAATGCGATCTGCCCCGGATTAATCGACACCGAGATGGCTCGGGAGAACTGTTCCCCTGAACAGTTACGCGCTTATGAAGAGAGTTTTCCGATTCCCAGATTGGGGACACCTGAAGAGGTAGCACAACTCATAGTCTTTCTGGCAACGGATGCGGCATATATCACAGGGGCATCAATTGATATCAACGGCGGTGATTTGATGATGTAGACAACTGAATCATCTATCCAAATGGAGGGAATGTGGCATGATTGATACGATAAGATCTCATTTGAGAACGCAACTCAAAGACATTGAGGAGAGTGGATTATATAAAAGGGAGCGGATCATCACCAGCCCACAGCAGGCACGCATCAATGTTGAGACCGGCGAAACGGTCCTCAATATGTGCGCCAATAACTATCTTGGCCTGTCGAATCACCCAGCGATTATTGAAGCAGCGAAAGACGGCATAGACCAATGGGGGCATGGGCTCTCGTCTGTGCGCTTTATCTGCGGGACGCAGTCCATCCACAGAACGCTGGAAGAGAAGATCTCCGAATTTATCGGCACGGAGGACACAATCCTTTATACCTCCTGTTTTGACGCGAACGGGGGACTGTTTGAGACGCTGCTGACCGAAGAGGATGCGATCCTCAGTGACGAGTTGAATCACGCTAGCATCATCGACGGGGTCCGGCTCTGTAAAGCGAGGCGGCTGCGTTTCAAGAATAGTGATATGGGGGATCTGGAAGCCAAACTCAAGGACGCTCAAGACTCGCGGTTTCGTCTGATCGCAACGGATGGTGTGTTCTCTATGGACGGCACCATCGCCAACCTACAGGGTGTTTGCGACCTTGCGGACAGATACGACGCACTGGTCATGATCGACGATTCGCACTCAACCGGATTCATGGGGAAAACGGGGAAAGGCACGCACGAATATCGCGACGTTATGGGCAGAATTGACATTATCACTAGCACGCTCGGAAAAGCACTCGGCGGTGCCAGCGGCGGATTCACAAGCGGCAGGAGTGAAATTATTGATCTGCTGCGCCAACGCTCACGTCCCTACCTGTTCTCCAACACCGTCGCTCCCAGCATCGTCAGCGCGTCCCTGAAGGCGCTTGAGATGATAACAGCGTCCACCGCCCTGCGGGACAAGCTAGAGGAAAATACCCGCTACTTCCGAGCAAAAATGGTGGAAGTGGGGTTTGACATCCCGTCCGGCTCCCATCCTATCGTACCGATTATGCTTGGGGATGCAAGGTTGGCACAGCAGATGGCGGCGCGACTCCTCGAAAAGGGGGTGTACGTGATAGGGTTCTTCTATCCTGTTGTCCCTGAAGGCACAGCGCGAATCCGAACGCAAATCTCCGCCGCACATTCGATCGAAGACCTCGATTTCGCTGTCAGGATGTTTGCCGAGGTTAAGGGAGAGTTTGGGGTGTGACTACTAAGGTCCCGGGCATGTGTTGATAGAATGTCCTAATAATCTTGTTTTTCAGCTGCTTTCAAAGTATACTTAGGCTATACATTTAACACCTTTGAGGGGATAGCTATGTTGAGTAAAGTTCAGAAATGGGGAAACAGCCAAGGGCTTCGGTTTACGAAGACACTTCTCCAAGAAGCCCAGATAAACGTGGGTGATGAAGTTAATGTATCGGTTCAGGAAGGGCGAATTATCATTGAACCTGTGACTAAAGTGCGCGGCAAATATGACTTGAAGGAGTTAGTGTCGAAGATGCCCCAAGAGTATCATGTCGAAGAACTAGACTGGGGTGAGCCTAGCGGGAAGGAAGTGTGGTAAATGGCTCGGTATATTCCGCAGAAAGGCGATTTTGTGATCTTGACCTTTGATCCGCAGGCGGGACATGAGCAACAAGGACGGCGCCCCGCATTGGTGGTCAGTCGTACGCTGTTTAATAGGCACACTGGACTTGCTATGCCCAATAACTAACACGCAAAGGGATATCCCTTTTCATGTGGCAGTTTCTCACGAATCATCCCTTACGGGATATGTTATGGTTGAGCAAATTAAGTCTGTTGATTATGTAAGCCGAAAGGTGAGATTTGTTGAAAAAGCCCCTCAATCCGTACTGGACGAGGTACTGAGCATTTTGGACGCATGTCTATACGAGCCTGTCTAGCACGGTGGTGGCGCAAAAAATAAATAAGATTTACCTCTACTTACCTCAAGTTATGCGGTTATGACCGGGGTATCTACATATGCCGCCCCTCATTTAATCAATACCCCCGGAAAACCTGATACAGAAAGGAAAGCACATTGAGAATTATTGACCCACACGTTCATGTCTGGAAAAATGACCCGCAATTCCCGTGGGCGCCTGAGACAACTAGTCCACCGACTGACGATGCCACGCCGGAGATGTTGTTGGACTTGATGAGTGCCAACGGCGTTGAGAAAACGGTGTTGGTGCAGGTCATCCATTATCGTTGGGACAACAGTTACGCTGCCAAAGCGATAAAAGACTATCCCGATAAATTCATGGCGGTTTGCCGAATCAACCCGGAAGACCCCGACTCGCCAGATCATCTGAGTCGTTGGACAGAGGAGCACGGCTTCCACGGTGTTCGCCTCAGTCCGTCTGGCAGTGCCACCGGCGATTGGTTCACAGGTCCGCTGATGGATCCAATCTTCAGTCGTGCGGAAGCCCTTGGCGTCCCAATGCTAATTTTGACTGGCGTCGATCGGATGCCCGACCTTGCGGCAATTTTGGAACGGCACGGCGATCTTGATGTTTGCATCGATCACATGGCAAGCGCACCGCCGGATGACCCCGAAAAGCAGCAGCTGTTGCTAGACATGGCGCGGTTCCCACGGGTTTATGTCAAGATCAGCCACACTTGGTCGTCCTCCAATACCACCTATCCTTGGGCGGATACACACGACTTGGTCAAGAAAGTGTATCAGGCATTTGGTGGAAAGCGTGTCATGTGGGGAACAGATTGGCCCGTCTGTTTGCCTAAAGCGGCTTATGCACAAACCCTATCCGTCGTGCGGGACGAGATGGACTTTTTCGCGCCCGAGGATCGGGAATGGGTGTTGGGCAAGACCGCGCTCCAGCTTTGGAACTTTGGCGAATAAGAACGGTTTTCAGAGGCACGGGGGCGGTATTTAACGCAAAGACGCAGAGTAGGTCGAGGCTGGAAGGTTCGTAGTAGGGCGATTCATCGAATACCCGTTGTATTGCGCGGTAGCATTTGGTGAATTGCGCCATATACTTTAGCGTGACGTTGTTGGTATCTGACGCGCAATAAATTGCGCTACTACAAACTGAAGTACGTAAGTCCTAATTCCATTCTGTTAATCAGCAATTCGAGTCGCAAGTTAAGGTGGGTCCGCTGTCTCGAACGATGGATGTTTGTGAGATTGCGCGTCTGGGGCGAAAGGAGACCTCTACCATGCTATTTTGTCCAGAATGCAGTGCTGAATATACTTCCGGTGTTTCAATCTGTGCCGATTGTCAAATTGAATTGACACCGGAACGCCCATCAGAGGACATTGCAGAATACGTTGATTGGGAAGTTGTCCAAGAGATTCCCAACGAATTTGTCGGAAACCTGATCAAAGGGGTGCTGGAGGGCGAAGGAATTGATGCGGTGGTACGTCCACACGAGATTTCCGCGCTCGGCGGGATCCGGCTTGAATCCGAGTGGGGTGAGATTCTTGTCCACGCCGATCAGGTGCAAAATGCAGAGATGGTTATTCAGGACTACCTCGCGAACCTTCCCGAAGATGCCCTCGAAAACAGTGACGCGGATGCGGAAGAGGTCTGAGCGTTAGGCAGAGTCGGGACTCGGAGATCCCTCCTACAGGAGAACTAAATGCCCCTAAGGGTTCAAGATTTGTATTGACAAAGCCATTTCCATTCGCTATAATGCGTCAATCTTTTCTTAATAGAATCGCTCATTTTGTATGCCTCAATCAGGAGAATCGTTTGCCAAGAGTTAACAGATATTTCAGCCTTTTTATCCTCTGCGGAATTGCGTTGTGCCCGTGGACGATAGCCGATGGCGCGGATATTCACGAAAACGTCGGGACACGGGCGATGACATTCCTGAAGATCGGCGTCGGCGCTAAAGCCATCAGTATGGGAGAGTCTCAAGTCGCCGATGCAGATGATCTGTATGCCACATACTGGAATCCGGCGGGCCTTGCCCAACTGCAACGTCCGCAACTGGGCCTCATGCACAATGAGTGGTTTGAAGGGATTAACCATCAATTCATCGGCTTTGCGAAGCCACTTGGGAACGCAGGCACACTCGGCGGGAGTCTCATCTACCTCTCTTATGGTGAGCTTGAGGGATACGACATTAATGAGAGTGGCGAGCCAGTTAAAACAGAGAACTTCCATCCTTACGACCTTGCCCTGATTGCCTCTTATGCTCGCCGATTCGGAGGCGCGCTTTCTTTGGGTGCCAACGCCAAATGGGTACGAGAAAAGATTGACACGGAAAGTGCCCAAGTTGTTGCGTTTGATATAGGGGGATTATACGCTATCCTCAACAATTCGCTATCTCTTGGATTCAACGTCCAACATCTCGGTGCCAAAGTCAAGTTTGTTGAGGAATCCTTTAGTCTGCCTCTTAACGTCAAAGTCGGTGCGGCGTATAGATTGCTAGACGAGGCGTTTACCCTCACTGCCGACCTAAACCGTCCCAGCGACAATGACCCCACCGTTGGAGTGGGGGCGGCGTTCACAGCCTACGAACTCATCCACCTGCGTGCGGGTTACAAATATAAACTCGGCGGCAACGATTTGGGCACGGCATCCGGCATCACCACCGGAATTGGATTTAGCATTGAAGGCTTTCAACTTGATTATGCCTTTGTCTCCTTCGGCAAGCTCGGTGCCGCCCACCGATTTTCACTCATATCGAATTTTTAGTGTAAAGCGTAGGGACAGGCTTCAAACCTGCCCGTACAGGGCTGTGAGGCGAAAGGTAGAGAAAATATGCTGAGTCTTGAAAATGATAAACAGGATGAAAAAATGCCTTCATTGAATCATAGTTACATCTGTCTTCAGATTCTCCGTCAGTTGCTGCAGAATGAGAAGGTTGAGCCCCTCCCGGAACTCACTTTGGATATTGCAAATGGACTCACTCAGGATATTTCAATTTTCCCCAAAGAGCAAATACACCCGAATTTTTTCCATGATGTCTCTAAATTTCAACAGATGCCGGTCTTAGCAATTGAAGTTATTTCTTCAAGTCAGACTATTGAGGAGTTGCTGGAAAAAGCAGCACAATTAATTCAAGCAGGGGTCAAGGTCGTCTGGACAATAGAGCCGCATAGCAGAAGTGTATTTGTAACGACCTCGTCGGAGGAAAAATTGTTCCATGACGGGATTGTTGAAAATGAGGAGATTCAAGTCGATTTTACAAAGGTATTTGGTCAGCAGAAATTTAGTTAGAGGATACGACTGTTATGGATTTCGTTCAACTCACCGACACACAACGTCGAGACTTTAACGAAAACGGCTATCTGATTGTGCCTCAAGCCCTTGATCGGGTTACGGTTGATCGTCTAATTGAAGGCGGAGACCGATTGATGGAATCATTCGAGTACGAAGATTATTACGCACATCGACGTCCCGGGCTTATCCAAGAGGAAGATGCCTACGCATCACTTATTACGAACTCAAGCACAGTGCCGCTCATCGTTCAACTGCTCGGTCCTAATATCCATATCACCAATACCGCGCTGATTTATAAGCATCCACAAGCTCCTGAAATGCCTACCGTCCGCAACTGGCACCGCGATGTCGGGGTTAACCTCGACCTAGGACATCGGGGGCTCCCCCGTGTTGGATTGAAGATCGGCTACTGCCTGACAGACTTCACCGGACCCAGTTCTGGTGCGACTATGTTCGTCCGCAAAAGCAACAACCTCAGCGAACCGTTGCCTATTCCCAAGGGTAAAGTTGATCCACTGGAGTTTGATGAACCTATTTTACGTGCCGGAGACGCATTCCTATTCGAGAGTCGCATCTACCATGCTGCCGCCCTGAATTTTACCGATCAGATTGCCAAGGTCGCGATCTACGGTTACCACTATTCTTGGGTCAAGCCAGACTACTATCTTCGACATTATAACGACAAATTGCAGCCGGATGCAGCACTGTTGGCAAAACTAGATGACATCGGCAGGCAGCTTCTAGACGCGGGGGAAGGGACCGATGGTCGTTCCGCACCCAACGGCATCCATTGGCCCCTCGTCGAATGGGCGGAACATCACGGTGTCATGCCGGAAAAACAGACTCATGTCGTTGAGGTTTGAAAAAGCGTTGAACTCCTCTATATCCCTCCTGAAAGAAGTAGTCCATCCTCATGAGCAAGGAAATTTATGTTCGTAAAATCTTCTCATCAATTGCGAAACGGTATGACCTCCTCAACTCCTTGTTGAGTTTGCGCCGCGACCGAGCGTGGCGGAAGTTCACAGTACGGGTGAGTGAAGTGATGCAGGGGAGCAGAGTCCTTGATGTCTGTACAGGTACGGGCGAACTCGCACTTGCCTATGCCGACGAACTCGACGACACCGCTGTAATTGGTACAGACTTCGTTTATGACATGCTCGCTGTTAGCAAGGATAAGGTCGCAAAGCAGGGACGGACTAACGCTTTTATCCCGATCGAAGCGGATACACTTGAACTGCCATTTGCGGACAACACCTTTGATATCGTATCGGTTGGTTTCGGTATCCGCAATGTCGCTGACCTCCGGCTCGGTATTCGTGAAATGTGCCGAGTTGCTGTGACAAACGGACGCATCGCGATTCTTGAGTTTACGCAGCCGACAACGCCTCTATTTCGGCGTATATACTACTTCTATTTCAAGGGACTTCTGCCGTGTATCGGAAATCTAATCTCAAGGAATAGGGATGACGCCTACGGTTATTTGCCGGATTCCGTCATGCAGTTTCCAGATTGTGAGCAGCTCAAGGCGATTATGGAGGAGTGTGGTCTCACAGATGTCCGATTCTACCGGAAAACGCTTGGCATTGTCGCTATCCATATTGGAAAAAAGAAATGACTCGGCTATCCTGGATTTGCCTAATTATCCCGGTCGCGGTGGTGCTCGCTGGGTGTAGTGATGATACGACACTTAAAATTGGGGTCAGCATTCCAGAAACGACAGCCCCTGTTTATACCCTTATGAAGCAGGCGATGGTTGATGGCGAAAAAGAGTACGGTGTCAAAGTTCTGTGGAATGGGGTCCGGGATCCAGGGGTCAAGCAGAATCTGGCTACGTTAGAAACACAACAGATCCGCAGGATGCTTGACGAGGGGATTCGGGTCCTGATTCTCAAGCCTGTTGGTGGGAAAAACGCCTACTCCATTCTGAAGGAAGCAGAACGCAGGAACGTACCTGTTATTACGCTTGACCGGCTGTTGGTCAGCATAAAGGTGCGAGGACATATTGCCGTCAATGAAGCTGGGTTGGGGGAAGCGGCTGCCCAATATGCGATCGAAGAGATCGGTTACAAAGGCAATGTGCTCGTTTTGGAGGAGTCAACGGGCGCGGAATCCTTTCGGAATATCTCGTTGGGGATTTACCGTGCTTTAGATCGGTATTCCGATAAAATTCGGGTGCATTCCCACGCCTCTCCCCTTGATGCAGATGTTGCGTTAGGTCTGACGGATCGTGTTCTGAAAAATTATGCGGGAAATATTCAAGCGATTATCGCTGTAGATAGTACGCTAGCTGTCGGCGCAGTACGCGGTGTGCAGTTGCACGAACTTACCGATCAGATCATCACGGTTGGGGTGGGTGCGGGAGAGGAGGCGTGTCGGCAAATCATGTTCAAACAGCACGACGCCGAAGTGGATACGATGCCTTATCAGCGGGGGCAAGAGGTGTTAAAAGCGGCGTTAGATGTGCTGAACGATCGTCCTTTCTCCTTCGATATCGAATTATCCAACCGTAGAGTTTTAACGAAGACGAAATTCGGCGCAATCCGTCTCATTACACCCGCCAATTATTCGGTGGTCGGACGGATGTGGCCCAATCTGTTTGAGGACAAAAAGTAGATGATAGGGATGCGATATATTTCGTGCTTCTTAATAATTGGATTATGCGCCTTTGCTTCAGTTGCTTCAGATCAGGAGCAGGTAGAGAAACCGCTTCAAGTTGGGAAGGATGCCCCCGATTTCACCTTGCAAGATGCCGAAGATCAGGAACACGCCCTAAAGAAAATGCGGGGTAAGGTTGTTTTTCTAATAATGGGGAATCGAAAAATCCGGGAGGAAGATGATAAATGGGGACACGCCTTTCAGAAAGATTATCAGAAGAAAGATCAGGTCGTCGCATACATTGTTGCTGATATGCGGAGCGTGCCGGCATTTGTGCCTAAAGGCTTTATTAAAAGGCAGCTCAAGAAAGATAAACCGCCGGTGACGCTGCTACTCGATTGGAAAGGCAAGGTGCATCAGGCGTATCGTACAGAGAAAAAAAAGCCAAATCTCTATATCATTAACCCTGAAGGGAAACTCGCCTTTCATATAAAATCTAACTTCGATGAGGAAACCTATCAGAAACTGAAAGCGGTGATTGATGGGTTGTGAGAATTAACAAACCAAATAAGCCTACAGGATGGGTAACCACGAGGGTTGCCCCTACAGAAATCAATTAAACGTAGGGGCAGGTCCCCGATGAGATCGGGATTCAAAGCAACTTGTGCCTGCCCAAAGCCTTGCAGGGACGGGGTTTCCCCGCTCCTGCTTTCCAAAGATTTTTATTAAAAACGAGGAACGAATCAATATGAACAGTGCATCTCCAGATAAACCTTTAGTCAGTATTGTTATGGGCAGTGATTCTGATCTGGGAAAGATGAGCGAAGCTGCCGCAGTCTTGGAAGAATTTGAAATCCCTTTTGAAATCACGATTTCCTCCGCCCACCGCTCACCGGAGCGAACGATGGAATATGCACACGGTGCCGGTGATCGGGGCGTGTATGTCATCATTGCCGGGGCTGGGCGGGCAGCCCATCTCGCCGGCGTCATCGCCGCACATACCACCCTACCTGTTATCGGTGTCCCGATTGATGGGGGACCGCTCAACGGTGTGGACGCGCTTTATGCTACCGTACAGATGCCGCCCGGTATCCCTGTCGGGACAATGGCGATTGGATCCGGCGGTGCGCGTAACGCAGGGCTTTTCGCCATCCAGATACTCGCACTCAAATTCCCTGAACTCGGTGAGAAACTTGATGCCTACAAAGTCAAACTCAGCGACGGTGTGGCAGAGAAAGCTGCACGGTTAGCAGAGGTTGGCTACAAGAACTATTGATCATGACGCAAACTGTAGAGGCAAATTGCCCCACAGACCTTTCAATAAGGGACAGGAAATCTGCCTTTAGGACACATAGCCCCGAAGAAACGCAGGAAATCGGTGTGAAAATTGGGTGCCAGCTTAACCCCGGTGACGTTGTTGCACTCATTGGTGACTTGGGAGTGGGGAAAACCTGTCTGACGCAGGGCATTGCCCGCGGTGCTGGCGTTTATCAAGACCAAACCGTCAACAGCCCCTCCTATATCCTCGTCAACGAGTATGAGGGAAAAATCCCAGTTTACCATATCGATCTCTATCGGCTTCAGCGGCTGGAAGATATTGTCGCCCTTGGGTTGGAGGAGTATTTGGAGGGAGATGGTATCTGTGTCATCGAATGGGCGGATCGGATGGGCGAATTGCTGCCCGAAGACTGCATTCAGGTCAAAATCACCGGAGAGGACGAGTTCACACGCGAAATTGAAGTGGTGCCTGTCAGTGCTAATTAGAAGCGGCATATCCGTCTGTAGAATGGGTGAAGGTTAGAACCTTGCAATCCAAGCGATACAATATCTTGTACCTCGATAGTGGATCCGGCATTGGTGGTGGTCAGCGCAGCTTGCTATTACTGCTCAAGCATCTGGACGCGACCCGATTTCGTTCATTCCTCGGATGTCTGGGCGATAGTATGCTGGCAGCGGCAGCGCGGAAGGCGGGGCATCCAGTCATCCCACTCGATCTGCCGAAACAGCACGATAAGGGGGATAAGGTCCGCCGTTTTACATTTGACGATATTACGCGTGATTTGCTGCAGCTCAAAGTGATCTTTCAACTCCTGTGGGTGCTGGAAGAAAAGCAGATCGATCTCATCCATGCGAATTCGTTGGCTGCAGGTTTGATCGGTGGGGTTGCCGCTAAACTCTACGGTATTCCAATCGTGATGCACAAACGGTACGCCACCGCGTATGGAGTTTTGGATCGGCTCTGTGAGAATCTGCTGGATCGCGTGATTCTGGTTTCGGAGGCAACACGATGGGCGTTTGCTCCCCACTCAAAGCAGACGTTGATTTATAACGGTGTCGAGTTTTCCTCGCTTCAGCCGTCATCGCAAGTGGAAACCCTCCGGACGGATCTCAACTTGGACCCTGATGCGCTGCTGATCGGCATTGTGACACGCATCACGCCGGAGAAGGGGATTCATACCTTAATTGAAGCGACCGCTAAACTCAAAGCCTCCTCCTCTGTTCAGTTGCTTGTTGTGGGCGGACCCTACTTTCCCAAAGATGCGGAATATATCGATTCTCTGAAGGTACAGGCAAAAAAATTGGGAGTTACAGATCGCGTTATCTTCACCGGCTTTCTGGAAGACACGAGCGCGATTCTATCCCTCCTCGACGTTGTTCTGCTCGCTTCGACCATCCCCGAAGCCTGTCCGCGCACCATCATCGAAGCGATGGCAGCCGGTGTGCCGGTGATTGCCACACCTCTTGGCGGAAGCAAAGAACTGGTAACGCCGGAGACAGGGATCCTTGTGCCCGCTGAGGATGTGGACGCCTTTGCCGAGGCGATTACACAACTTGCCGAAGATTCTGAGCGACGGAAGCGGATGGGGAAGGCTTGCCGTTTGAGGGCAGAGCAATTGTTTTGTGCGACGCAGAACGCACGGTTGACTGAGGATCTCTATTTGAGCTTATTATAAGCCAAGTGCTAGGGCAATCGCACGTGAATATTCCAGGGGAATTGCATCTTTATTGTCTGAATCGCAGATGAAACGGGTCAAGCGGAGTCTACAGCGTCTCAACGTAGTAGGGGCAGCCCCGATACGATTGGGATTCAAAGCAATAGGCCTACTACTTGAGAATAACCATCTTCCGTAGGAATGAAACATTGTCCGCCTGCAGTTGGTAGAAATAGATGCCAGTTGCAACCCGTTCACCGAACTCGTTTCTGCCGTCCCAGTAGATCGCCTTTGCCCGACTTTCATAGACCGCAGCCCTCTTATGCCCCACATCAATCGTGCGGATAACCCGACCATTTGAGTCATAGATGGTTATCGAGACAAAAGCATCCTCTGCCAGCCGGTAAGGTATCCACGTCTCTGGATTGAATGGATTGGGATAGTTAGGCAAAAGGACTGTCTCTTTTGGAAGGAGTGATGCTAAGAGTTGTTCGAGGAACAGAATCCCTTTCTGCAAGCGGGCATCGGTCAGGTCTACCCCTTGTGCGAGGGTGAGCCACCATTCGACATCGGCGGGAGTAATCAGCCCTTCCTTCTGTGGCTGTCCCGCCGGTGCAGCCGCTGCATCGTCAAGGATAGCGGCAACGGCGATGAGATCCTCAACATTGACAACGCCATCGCCGTTGACATCGGCATCATTTTCACCGGTCTGTCCATAGTTTTGGCTAACAAGCACTAAATCTATAATGTCCACTCCCCCATCCCCGTTGACATCTTCGGGCAGGTCATCTACCGGTTTAGGGTTATAAAAATAAACCCTAACTCCTCTGCTTTCGAGAACAGGGATGTGGGTATTTATCGAGAGGTCGTTCAGGGGATTTGTCCCGCTCCACCCTGTGAAAATCACATAATCTCCCTCCCCCAATCCTGTATTTTCTATAAGGGGAGAGATGTCCTCAATGGCGTTGCCGTCAAGAGACAGTCTTTCTAGTTTAGTTAATCCCGCCAAAGGGGTGATGTCTGAAATGTTGTCCCCACTAAGACTCAGCGTATCCAGTTGGGTTAATCCCGCAAGAGGGGTGAGGTCCGCAATGGGATTGTAATCAAGATCTAGCTCTGTCAGATTGGTTAATCCCGCGACTACTGAAATGTCAGTGATGTTGATGTCCCTAAGACTCAGCGTATCCAGTTGGGTTAATCCCGCAAGAGGGGTGAGGTCCGCAATGGCATTTCCCCCAAGATTCAGGTATGTCAGATTGGTTAATCCCGCGACTACTGAAATGTCAGTGATGTTGATGTCCCTAAGACTCAGCGTATCCAGTTGGGTTAATCCCGCAAGAGGGGTGAGGTCCGCAATGGCATTTCCCCCAAGATTCAGGTATGTCAGATTGGTTAATCCCGCGACTACTGAAATGTCAGTGATGTTGATGTCCCTAAGACTCAGCGTATCCAGTTGGGTTAATCCCGCAAGAGGGGTGAGGTCCGCAATGGCATTTCCCCCAAGATTCAGGTATGTCAGATTGGTTAATCCCGCGACTACTGAAATGTCAGTGATGTTGATGTCCCTAAGACTCAGCGTATCCAGTTGGGTTAATCCCGCAAGAGGGGTGAGGTCCGCAATGGGATTGTAATCAAGATCTAGCTCTGTCAGATTAGTTAATCCAACAAGGGGAGAGATGTCCGTGATCCAGTTGGCTATACTGGTGGAACTTTCACTAGACTCCTCACCAAGATTCAGCACTGTCAGGTTGGTTGCATATTCCAGCCCTGTCAAATCGCTAATATACGCGGCAGGGGCGTCAAGGTGGGTCAAAGTTATCATATCAGCGACAGTGATGATTTCACCCGCTGCTTTGCCCAGAGCCTTCTCAACCGCAGCACGGAGGTCAGAATCAGGTAAGAAGTCATCAAACTCAAGCGTAACGCCTCTGCGTTGGAGCGCGGGGAGGTGTGTATGGATAGATTGGTAGCCTAGGGGGTTTCCCGTCACAATAATCTCATCTTCACTCAAAAAACCTGTATTTTCCACAAGGGGCGCGAGATCCGTGATGTCGTTATCCTCAAGATTCAGCACTGTGAGGTTGGTCAAGTCTGCCAAGGGGGTGAGGTCTGAGATGTTGTTTTGGTCAAGATTCAGCACTGTGAGGTTGGTCAAGTCTGCCAAGGGGGTGAGGTCTGAGATGTTGTTTTGGTCAAGATTCAGCACTGTGAGGTTGGTCAAGCCTGCCAAGGGGGTGAGGTCTGAGATGCTGTTATCCTCAAGATTCAGCACACTCAGGGTGGTTAAGTTCACCAAAGGGAAAATGTTCGAGATGCCGTTGTCCCCAAGATTCAGGTCTATCAGGTTGGTCAAGCCTACCAAAGGAGTGATGCGCGGGCTGTAAGAGATGTTCCAAAGATTCAGCACTGTCAGTTTTGTCAATCCCCTCAAAGGGGAAAGGTTCGAGATGCTGTTATCCTCAAGATTCAACACTGTGAGGTTAGTTGCATATTCAAGTCCGGTCAAATCCCTAATTCCAGCGGCAGGGGCGTCAAGACGGGTCAGCGTTTTCATATCACCGCCAGTGATGGTGTCGCCCGATACTTTGCCCAGAGCCTGCTCAACCGCAGCGCGGAGATCAGCATCGGGAATGTCCACAACGGGCTTAAAGGCATCAAACTCAAGCGTAACGCCTCTGCTTTGGAGGGTTGGGATATGGGTGTGGATAGATTCGTAGCTTAGGGGGTTTTTGCTCACATTTACCTCGGCCCCCTCGCCTAATGCGGTATTTTCCACAAGGGGAGAGATGTCTGTGATGGCGTTGCTCGAAAGATACAGACTAAACAAGTTGGTTAAGTTCGCCAAAGGGGTGATGTCCGTGACGCTGTTGCTATAAAGCTCCAAGTTTCTCAGATTGGTTAAGTTTGCCAAAGGGGAAATGTCTGAGATGGCGTTTCTCTGAAGATACAGATTAAACAAGTTGGTTAAGTTCGCCAAAGGGGTGATGTCCGTGACGCTGTTGCTATAAAGCTCCAAGTTTCTCAGATTGGTTAAGTTTGCCAAAGGAGAAATGTTCGAGATGTTGTTGTAGCCAAGAGACAGTCTTTCTAGTTTAGTTAAGTTCGCCAAAGGGGTGATGTCCGATATGGCGTTGGCACCAAGAGACAGTCTTTCTAGTTTAGTTAAGTTCGCCAAAGGAGAAATGTTCGAGATGTTGTTGTAGCCAAGAGACAGTCTTTCTAGTTTAGTTAAGTTCGCCAAAGGGGTGATGTCCGATATGGCGTTGGCACCAAGAGACAGTCTTTCTAGTTTAGTTAAGTTCGCCAAAGGGGTGATGTCCGATATGGCGTCGTAAGCAAGATTCAGCGTTGTCAGGTTGGTTGCACCTTCAAGCCCGGTCAAATCTCTAATATCATTCCCAGTGGGGTTAAGTTCGGTCAAAGTTGCTATATCATTGACAGTAATGGTGTCGCCCGGTGCTTTGCCCAGTTCTTCCTCAACCGCTGCACGGAGGTTCGGATCAGGGATGTCAACCACTTGTGCCGTTGCCGTCAGCGGAAGGGTGAGAAAAATCGACAGGAATAAAATAAAAAGAAGCATTTGGGGTTTCATCATAATTTATATCCTTTTAGGAGTTACGCAGTTGGACACGGTTACTATATTTTTCGTTCCACCGGCCGGGGGTTGGGCAGGCACAAGACCTGCCCCTACATTTGGTCCATTCCCTGTAGGGGCAACCCTTGTGGTTGCCCTTGATGCTGAAGTGCGTAACTCCTACTTTTTTAAGTGGTAAAAAAAATATAGGAGTAGGTTTGAAACCTACCCCTACAGAGATTAATGCTTTGCTAGGTGAAGAGTTTGGTATTCCTAATAAACCTTCCGCTCACGCAATTCTATGGCTTGATTTTTCACAATCGCCATCTCTCTCGGATCGAGATAAACGTGGATTTTATTCAGAATCTCATCATACTGTTTTTCAAGAGCATGGCCAAGGTCCGCGTGGAACTTGTTATCTTTTTCTAGAAACACCCCTATCGGACACCGAGGAAACACTTGGGTAGCATACACCTCGTGATCGTGAAGAATACCGCTCTCCGTCACTGTCACTTGCCCATATTTAACGGCAAGGATGGTCAAATCATACCGTGAGTACGAGGGGTACAAGTTGTCAAGTTGCACCGTAAACGGCTCCATGGCTATACCCTTACTCCACATTGGCTCGTTCGTCAGACACTCAGAGAGTACAAGGGTGACATCATATTTAACTGTACAGGAGCCTTGAAGCGTATAGTATCCAGTAGTATCAAGGAAACTCTTTCCGCTAAAGAACTTCCCGATGCGAACTCCACTCATATCTGCTATAAATTTGACTTCGGTTGTGAGAAGCAAATCACTCGCCTCCTTAGAACCTGTTTTAAAAAGAAAACTACTCCCCAAGAGTTGATGTTTACGTTTAATCATTGGAGCAGTAAAATCCTGCCCCAATGAAAGGGATAAACATGACCTCAACAACCTATCCTACGGATTTGACCGATGCCGAGTGGGAAAATCTGTTGCCCTATCTGCCCGAACCTTCACCCCTAGGCAGACCTCTCAAGTGGGAGATGCGCTCAATTATCAACGCTATATTTTACATAGTCAAGTCAGGGTGCCAGTGGCGAATGCTCCCTCATCAGATGCCACCATGGCAAACGGTCTACTCCCACTTCAGAAAGTGGAAAATTGATGGTACATGGTTTATGATTCATCAAGCCCTTCATAACCAAACTCGTTGTGATGTTGGCAAACCCCCCTCACCGACCGTAGCTATCATTGACAGCCAATCCGTCAAGACGACCGAACTGGCAAACAGTAGAGGGTTTGATGCACATAAGAAAGTCAAAGGTCGTAAACGTCATATAGTCACCGATACGATTGGCATGGTATTGGGGGTCAAGGTCACTGATGCCAATGTCAGTGATAACCAAGTAGCTATAGAATTACTGACAGAAATCTTTAGTTGGCACATAAGGATTCAATTAGTCTATGCGGATGCTGGGTATCGTGGCGAATTAGGCGACTGATTATATTTGACGCATCAGTGTCAATTGGACATCGCTCCGCCTCTGGGCGGACCGGGATTTGTAGTTGTCCCCTTTCGCTGGATTGTGGAGCGCACCTTTTCTTGGTTCGGTTGGTTTCGCCGATTGACTTTGGACTATGAACGCTCTGCTGAGACCGCTGAGGCGATGGTGTACATTGCTTCCATTTACTTGATGCGAAATCGTATCAAATGACTTTTAAAACAGGTTCTAAAGGTATTGAACGCAAGTTACCAGAGCGTTTGTGTAGTGTAGTTACCATTTCCAATCATCATGGATTATTCTGTAGTCTGCGATGTCGTCAGTTTTGCCGAAGAGGAGTTGGTTTCTTGTTGACCCAGAAATGACCCAGGTTGCTAGGTGCGATTCTAAGTAACAATGTATAGTGTCGGTTAGATTCCGACTCAGTGAACTTACCACTGCAAACCTTACCTTAACTGCGTTGGTGGAAACGGCAATGTGGGAAGCAAAGGGAAAAGGCGAACAACTCGGCGTGAAAGCAGACACGCTAAGACGTTGCGTCCGGTTACAATGATATGGCTAAATGAAAATTGAACTGATGGAAGCCTCGTTATTGGGAAACGGGTGAATCTGCGTGGTGCGACTCTGTGTAACAATATACACCGTCGGTGAAAACCCGACTCAGTGAACTTGTCACTGCATACCTAACGCTAATTGCGTTGGTGGAAACAGCAGGGTGAAAAGCAAGCGGAAAAGGCGCATGGACTGTGGGGAAGCAGACCCCATAAAATGCCACGTCAGGTAAAGTATAGCATGGCTAAAACGAAAGTTGAACTATTGCAAGTCTCGTCAGCCTCAGCGGGTAAATCTGCAAGCATTAGCCCGCAACCAAAAGGTATAAGGCAAAGTTGTTTCATTCATGATTAGGAACAATAAGACAAAGTTTTCACGTATAACTTTGTTAGCAAGTCAAAAGCCTTCGGGATATAGATAGAGCCTAACCTATACGCAATGTGTATATTGTGAGAACAGGGTAATCCCTAAGTCGTCTTGTATGTCAAGAAGATACGGGAGAGGCGGACAGTAAGCCTGTCCAAGTCAGAATGCTGAAAATGAGATACAACAGATTAAGGGAAAATGAGCGCAAATCATGTTTACATACGGTGACTCGTCCCCAAAGTTCTGATATTACATGAGTAAGTAGGGTTGAGATTATCTCTTGGGATAAATAACAGAGTCATACAACCTAAAACTCGTAATTCCATAAGGTGTTACTATTCGGTATGAGATAATCGGTAACTGACGTTGAAAGCCGTGTGCGGTGAAAGTCGCACGCACGGTTTGGAAGGGGGGAAAGACTCGTGAGAGTCCTACCTATCCTTACGAGTAGACAATACAGAACCCCAATCTTGTCGGGGCACCGTATTGCGTAACTTCTAACGACTAAAACCGAAGGGACAGCATAGTACCTAAGCTATTGCGCGAGACAATAGGATCGATACCAAGCACGATCTCTTCTTTATCAAACTCTAACAGATGTCCAAACCTGCTTCTCTGGTTAATTTTGTCGGCAATCATGGCGGCGTTATTGACAGTTTAGTTTTGTCCCAATCTTGTGCCATTCATCTACTGATTCATCTACTGGATGACACGTAGGTTTGAGTTATAACTGTTAATTTTCCTGCCCCCTTTTTCACAAGAAATGCTTGTTCATTACGCCCATCAAATATCAACCAGTCCCCATCATCCTTTTTCCTAACGGATATATAGGCATTGGGAGCAAGGATTCGTCCGTGATTTAGAAACGCTGCCCTTAATCCCTCTGTAAACTTCTGGTTATCCAAATCGGTTTGAAACTCCAGATCTATATCAAATGTTGGATAGGAGGGGTTAGGCGAGAGAGTCTTCAATAATAATTCATTGCCCTTTACCTCTACAGTGGGAGCAAGCGGGTGAGCTCGGTTCTTTGTCTCCGTTGGAGTAGATAGGGCATCCGCCAAATCCTCTGCGAGATTGTCTATCACTTGGCTCTTTGTCTCTGTTGAAGTAGATAGACCATTTCCATATACGATAACAGTAAAAGTGGCGATAATCCCCAAGACGTGTGTCGAATGATAATCGACATGATGAATTTGGGTGATACCGGCACGCTTTGCGGCTGTCTCAATACTCGCATCGCCCGTGGCGACTAAACCCAGATAAGATGTTACAGTCGCTTTTCCTTCTAGCATCCTATCACCAGAAGCGGTGCCGGTTGCGGTGACAGGTCCTTTCACGTCTGTATAGAGTATACCGAGCGCAGGCGTCGTCGTAGCAGCACCACAACCTGTCAAGGAAGCAGCACAGAACAAAGTTGCAGCCAGAGCCACCCCCGCCAAATAAACGGAATTACGCATCATCATTATATATTTCCTTTCTATTGCAATAATTCAATCTAAAGAAAGAGTTCGATTGTATAAATGGGAAACCCTTCCAACCTTCCCAATCCCCGTCCAAGGGGCGCGACAGATAACACCAGGGCCGGGGAAGTGGACTCCTGCGCGGGAAGGATTATAAGTAGGACAGCTGTTTTTCAATGAATTACTATGTGCACTCCTCAGTTAATTTTGACTAGATGTTGGTGAAGATCGGTGGGAACATCATCTAGGAAAACGACGTGCAGTCCATCTTCATCCGCAGACGATATTGATGAACGAATAAGAGAGGCATGAACACTTTCGTCCAATTTCCACATCGATCCTGAAAGGGGATCGATAAGGATAAAACCAGGGAACCACCCAATACATATATTGCCTATATACCAACCGTCAAGCTCTGCTTCAATACGGGCAATTTGTTTGGTATAACCGTCCTTTTCAAAGGTAACTTTATAGGTTGCCTTTTGAAAGAAACCAGCTGCCGCTTTTAGCGAAACCGTTGTTGGAGTTGTACCGCTAAAAACGGTTTCACCAGACTTGTCTACGACCGTAATATTCGCGCCGTCTGGCATGCTGTTTATAGCGACTGGATACTTCGATTTACTGGCGATTGTCGCACAACCTGCGATAACGATGCATATTACAGCGACTATGACAAATTGTAAGGTCGAATATTTCATCTAAATTCTCTCCTTTAGCTATTCGTCTATGTTTCGGTACCAATGGATGTGTTCACTCAAATGGTAAGAAGTTGGCAACTGAGTCAGCACTTGACACAACCTCTCACATTGAGATCGTTGCAACAGGCATTAAGCCAAAGCATTCCAGAGATTCATCATAGCGACCAGGGAGTTCAGTACCTTTCGACAGCATATATTTCGACTCTCATCGGTCATGGGATTGAGATTTCGTTGGCTCATAGGGTTGGGAGAACGGCTATGCCGAGCCCTCAGGGAGAAAGAAGTCCATCTCAATGACTACGATGATATAATGGAGGCTAGAGCGCGAATCGGGCATTTTATTGTACAGGTTTACAACCAGAAACGACCTCACTTGGTGTTAGAGTATTTGACGCCAGTTGAATTTGAGCAACAACACTTGTCTTAACTTGGCTTATTTCTGGTCTAAATTACCGTTGGCACTTCAAAGCATTAGACACACTATTCTACAGAGTTGTAATAGATGTTGTCAAGAGTTTTTTTATAATTATTTAGGGTCATTTATGGTGAACTAGAGAAATAAGTAGACATTTGCCAATAACTCCGACCCTAGCGAAGTTTCCAAAGTCCCCCTGATAAGTGGTACATCCCGATAAAATCGGGGGCGGGATTTAGGGGGTTGGCTGTGCATTGGAAGTGTCTAAGCACCTAATTTTCGTCCAATCAAGTAAGGGGGTTATTGATCTGTCGAAGGCTAATCAGCCCAGTGCCGGTGCATTATCAAGCGATCTCAAAGGGTCGAGATTCCCACAGCGAGCCTTTTCCATCCTTACTGCGACAAGGATCCAACTTTTTGTCTCATCAGAAATGAGACAAAAAGTGGCAAAATAAGCGAATTTCGACCCTTTTCGGGTCAAAAGGTCTCCGGAGATTGTTGGCGACCTTTTGACCCGGCTTCTGCCCAATGCCGGTAGGCACTTGTGGACGATTGAGAAATGTATAGAGCCCCGCGTTCATTGGACGAAATCGAGGTAAGTAATTCTAGAATCTACCATAGTTTTCGGTTTTCTGTCGATTCTGTGGGATAAGTCACGATCGGGAAGTCACTCCTACAGTGAAGTGTCGGGATTCGGAGATCCCTCCTACAGGAGAATTATGGTGAATTAGACAAATAAGTGGACATTTCCCAAAGTCCCCCTGATAAGGGGGATTTAGGGGGTTGTTTGTGGGTACAGATTTCCTAATCTGTACATGTGCATCGGCAGTGTCTAAGTAATTCTATAATCTACCATAAATGACCCTATATAATTATTTTTTCGAGAAAGAAAGCGATGACAGATAAACTATTATTTTCAAACACCGATAAACATTGATAGGAGCATCGGGGGCCGTCCTGATAAATCGGGATTTACCTCCGTTCATTCCAAATGGCAAATGGTTCAGTGTCGCTATCAGCGACGAAACGGAGGAGTTAGTGAATGCTAGTATCGCACCGAGCACCATCAAGGCGTATCGGCACGCAATTGGACGGTAAAAAATTACGGCGTGGGGATCCCCTTTGAGATCACGAAAAAGACACTCGCTGGCATTCAGCGTAAAGACAAAAACCGGGGACGGGGGCAGGTTGCTTTGAATCCCGATTCCATCGGGGTGCATGGCATGACGTGGGAAGATATAGAGCAGGTCTGTGTGCTTGCCGAAGCGGGGGACACCGTGGTTCATTATGGGTTCATTAGTTCATTGGTTCATTTAGTACCGGAGGGGTGATAACAATCACCTTCGCTCCAGCGGAGCGATATGTCTATAGAAAAAAAAGGATAGCTTCTTCCGGTCCAGAGGAGCGGTATATGAAATCCACCACACAACGCCCCTAACGGGGCATGGGATGGGGGACACCCCAAAGCTATAAACAGAACACCCCTAGCCGAGTTCTTTCTATACACATGTCGCCCCGCTGGGGCTTTAAGGGGCAACTTAGATTATTATAAATGGACAACGCCTGCCTCTTCTTCCGGTTCGGTCTCAGATGATGGTTCGATCGCGCGTCCGGCACCAATCACCGTCAGATGGATTTCATCGTTCTGTGGGTCTTCGTTGTACGCAAGTCCTAGCCCCAAATTTTTCATTTATTCCTTGTGAATTTTTTCCCACCCTGCTATAATCACCCACTAAATCTTTCAAATCATTGGTCAGATCAGACTTTGAAAAACAGTTGAGAAAGGAAAAGATTATGAAAAAACTTGCGTGCTATTTTGTGATGCTCACACTTGCTCTACTAATCATCGCGATACCCTCAACAAACGCTCAAGAAACATTAACCGTTGCTTGGGCGCAATGGGATCCTGCGAATTATCTTGATGAGCTGTCGAGGGATTTTACGGCAGAAACGGGAATTGAGGTTGATCTGGTTCAGATCTCTTGGTCCCATTTCCAAGACCAAGTTTTCACCGCATTTGTCGGGAAAAGTGACCGATACGATATCGTTATCGGCGATAGCCAGTGGCTCGGCAGGAACTCTGTCGGTGGACACTACATTGACTTGACAGACTGGATCAATGAAAATATCGATGTCGATTCAATTTACGCAACCGCCATGGAGGCGTTCGCCGAATATCCAAAAGGGAGTGGGAAATATTGGGCACTCCCCGCAGAGGTGGATGCCAACGGTTTTCTCTATCGCACAGATCTCTTTGAGGACCCAAACGAAAAGGCGACCTTCAAAGAAAAATATGGCTATGAACTCGCTCCTCCCAAAACCTATGCAGAACTCCGTGATATCGCTGAGTTTTTCACGCGCCCCCCAAATCTCTACGGCGTCGCGCCTTGGTACAGCAAAGAGTACGATGGAATCACCATGGGCTTTCAACAGGTGATGTGGTCGTATGGTGGCTCCTACGGTGACCCCGAAACCTATAAGGTTGATGGTCATATCAACAGCGAAGATGTTGTCAAAGCCTTGGAGTATTACAAATCCCTCAAGGAGTTTTCACCACCCGATGCACCAAACTATTACTGGGCAGAAACGTTAGATGCGTATAAGGCAGGAAAAGTCGCGATGGCGATGGACTATTTCGCCTTCTTCCCGGGAGTAGTCAGTTCGGATCAGAACCCCAATTACTACGATAAAACCGGCTTCTTTGTCTCACCTGCGGGTCCGAAGGGACACGCCATCAGCATCGGCGGTCAAGGTATGTCAATCTCTGCCTACTCCAAAAACCAAGAGACCGCCAAGCAATATCTGAAATGGTTTATGCAGAAACCGGTACAAGAAAAATGGGCGCAGCTGGGTGGGTTCACGCCGCATGAAGAGGTCCTACAATCCGAAGTTTTCCTCAATGCAACGCCGTTCAACAGAGCCTTTGCCGCAAGTTTTCCGTACTTGCAAGACTTTTGGGCGGTTCCTGAATACGCCGAACTTTTGGAAGCGTGCCAGACGGGGTGGAACCAAGTTGTCATCGGATCCAAATCAGCCAAAGAGGCGTTGGATGATATTGCACGGAAGCATGAAGCAATTTTCGAGGATGCAGGCTACTACGACTAGGGCATGTTAACATTTATGTGAAGTGTGTGTACAATCGTAGGTCGAGATTCATATCTCGACATCTTTCTACCATGATCACAGGTTGGGAAACCTGTGACTACGAAAGACCGTCGATTTTGGAAAATTGACCTACAGAAGCCCGCAATCGTTTCTGATGTGTGAGCAGAGGGTTGGGAGACCCAACCCCTACGAAGACTCATGTGGCTGGCCACCCTCTTGGTTGTCTGGTTATGGTGAAATGTCAACGGAACTTAGTAGCGCCGCTGGAGAATTAGACTTACTGCTCACGCACTACTTGCACAGAGGAGGCAATGCGATCCGCACGTTTTTCTCGCGGGTTCAGTGACTACCAGATCAAGATGGCGTTCATCATGCCGACCATGATCTTGCTCATCTTGATGAATATTTTCCCGCTGCTATGGTCATTGTACTTGAGTTTTCATCGTTATAAGGCTTCCATGCCGAACCGTCCGGCAAAGTTTATCGGTGTCCAGAACTACGCACGGCTACTGACCGATCCGGAGATCTGGGGCTATTTTCAAACTACCGCTTACTTTGTTGTACTCGCCGTTATCACCCAATTCATCATCGGTTTCGGATTGGCGTTACTCCTCAATCGTGAGTTTCGATATAAGGGGCTTGTGACAACGCTAATCCTATTACCTATGATGCTCTCGCCGGTTGTCGTTGGTCTCTTCTGGCGATTCATTTTTGCGTCCGATACTTCGGGGTTGGTCAACTACTTCCTAAGTCCACTGCTTGGGGGACCGATCGGTTGGACGACGGATCCAAAGGTCGCCATGCTCGCCGTAGTGATTGTCGATGCGTGGATGTGGTCGCCGTTCATGATGCTGATCTCTTTGGCGGGCTTGTCCGCTATCCCCAAGTATCTCTACGAAGCCGCAGATGTAGACCGCGCCTCCCGATGGTTCAAGTTCCGTTGGATCACCCTGCCGTTAGTTTCTCCGCTACTACTAATCGCACTGTTGTTCCGCACGATGGATGCCTTCAAGATGTTCGATATTGTCTACGTGCTGACCCGCGAAGGCGGACCAGGGATAGCGACGGAAACCGTTTCGATGAACTTGTACAAACTGGCGTTTCGGAACTATAACACCGGCAAGGCGTGTGCGATGGCTTACCTACTCCTAATTATCATTGTCGCGTTGAGCAACATTTATGTGAAACATCTGAATAAGGTCCGCGGTGAGGCGTAAAATGGCACAGATAGAGCGAAATAGATTTGGACATTACGTGGCACTCGCTGTGATTGCGGTGGTGGTACTGATCTACCTCACCCCGATCTACTGGATTGTTGCGACCTCACTGAAATCGCCGAGTGATATTATTGCGCAGGTTCCCCAATTCCTGTTTCGAGTTACCTTTGAGCATTATCAGAAACTGATGCCCGATGAAGTCCCCGGACTTGCATACATCTTCGTTGCAGAAGCGTTGATTGGTATGTTCGCTTGCTTTTTGCCCCTCCGAGATATGATACTTGCGCGTCGTTTCGCGCTTCTGTGGAACGGTGTGTTGATTGTCACCTGCCTTTACGCGCTTGTGACTACCGTCAACTACAATTTCCTGATGTTGGCGATTTATACGATCATCGTTTTTCTGCTGGCTTCTCCTCAAAGGGCAACCGATGCTCGACGGATTCGCCTGTCCCTCATCGGTGCCGGTGTATTAGCAATTGTTGCTATCTGTACACTGTTTGCACACGGCGGATCGAAATACTTCCACCAACTATTGAATAGCGTCATCATCGGGTTTGGCAGCACCCTCCTCGCCGTTGGATTCGGTACACTGTCCGCCTATGCGTTCTCGCGCTTCAAAGTTGCAGGCAAGGAAGATCTGCTCTTCTTTATCCTCAGTACACGCATGCTTCCCCCCGTCGTCGTTGTTATCCCAATTTACTTGATGTACAGCGCGCTCGGACTACGCGATACCCACTTTGGGCTTATCCTGCTCTATACCACCTTCAACGTCTCCTTCGCGGTTTGGCTGATGAAAGGTTTCATTGACGAAATCCCGAAAGAGTACGAAGACGCTGCCCTTGTCGATGGGTACACCCGCTTCCAAACCTTCGTCAAAGTTGTCTTGCCCCAATCTGTGACGGGGATCGCCGCGACAGCCGTTTTCTGTTTAATCACGGCGTGGAACGAATTTGCCTTCGCGCTGGTATTGACGGAAGTCGGTGGCAGGGCGGTGACCGCTCCACCCTCGATCACCAGTGCGATCGGATCTAGCGGCGTAGATTGGGGCAAGATCGCGGCTGCGACCTTTGTCTTCCTCTTACCCGTTGCGATTTTTACCTTCCTGATGCGAGGTCACCTGTTGCGGGGCGTCACATTTGGCGCGGTGAAAAAGTAGAGATGCGTTCACGTTTCAGAGGCAGCTTTCTGATTCAATGTGGTTGCCCTGCTGTAGTATTTTGTTGAGCCGAGATATGAATCTTGACCTACTTTTAGTGAATCACCCGATGATTACAGTGTTTCCCAAATTGCTACAGCAAAATATTGACCTATTTACTAAAAAAGTGTTGAAGATTAAATCGGAATATGGTATATTGACAGCCAACTTGTGTAGAATATGGCTTTGACCAATAGATTAATATTTCTTCATTGCTTTTTGTCGTAGCGTACAAGTTTCCAAAGTTTGTTACGAAACACACCTTAAGATAAGGAGTCTTAACAATGTTAAAATTTCAAATGGGTCTAATCGTCCTCTTAATCGGTTGCTTTGCCTTCATCTCCTGCGACATAATACAGGAGATATTAACACCGCCAATGCCGGAGGAGGACATGATGCCAACCGACGACATGATGGCTGGCTTGCCAATGTACATCTCAATGTACACCTCGTGGACGACGAATGTTACTTATCCCGGCCCTGTGGGTACCGGTGGAGTACACGGCGAGGGTGCCCGTACCGTCTACATCAACGACGTTGGGGCTATGGCGTTGGAAGATGAAAACATGACCGCTTACCCTGCTGGGACTACGATTGTCAAGGAAATCATGGATGACGCGAACACGTTTGTCCAGAAAGTCGCGACAATGATGAAAACAGACGATTCGCGCCATGACGGGTGGACATACAAGAAATATGGCCGTCCTGATGAAAATGCTGAGTATATGCAGGTCAAGGGGGATGGACTTCCAGACGCGGCCGAAGGGTGTCATGCCTGCCACGCTGCAGCCCCCGTGGATAGTGTCTTCGTTGATTTCTCGATGGACGACACGACGACTGACGACAGCATGGTGACCGATGATGGCATGGCGACTGATGATAGCATGACGACTGAAGATGACACGATGGCAGCGTACACCTCGTGGTTGAGTGTTACCTATGGCGCCATTTCTCCTGCACACGGTTCGGGTGACCGTATCGTTTACATCAACGACATTGGGGCTATGGCATTGCAAGATGCGAGTATAACCACTTTTCCTGTCGGGACTGTGGTCGTCAAGGACATCATGGATGACACTAACACCGCTGTCGCGAAAACCGAGAGAATGGAGAAAACGGACGAGTATGCCACGGAGAACGGGTGGCTATACAACGAGGGAGCTACTCAAGCTGGATGTCATGGCTGCCACGTCCTAGCCGGCACGGATGGCAAACCCGGCATAGATAGTGTCTTCACCATCCAGTTCCCGATGCCTGACATGGCTGGCGGGGGTCAATAGTATAAACCCGTAGCCTGAAGGGTTGAAAAGCCTTTAGAGCTACGATTTCAGCGTTTCCCGAATTTGCAACAGCGAAATATCAACCTGATTGCGAAAAAAAACGTTGAAAATGAATACGAAGTGTGATATATTCATAGGGGAGTTATGTAGAATATGAATCTGACAAGTGTCTATCTTTTGTTGAAAGACACGCAATCCGCGGGTATGCACCAATAGATTAGTATCTTGTCATTACCTTTTGGCGTAGCTTGCAAGTTTCTAAAGTTTGCTACGAAACACATTTTAAAATAAGGAGTCTTAACAATGTTAAAATTTCAGATGGGCCTAATCGTCCTTTTCATCGCTTGCGTTGCCCTGATCTCCTGCGAGTCTATAATGGATATGATGACAACGCCAGAACCTGATATGCCAGAACCTGATATGCCAGAACCTGACATGCCAGAACCTGATATGCCAGAACCTGACATGCCAGAACCTGATATGCCAGAACCTGATATGCCGGAACCTGATATGCCAGAACCTGACATGCCAGAACCTGATATGCCAGAACCTGACATGCCAGAACCTGATATGCCAGAACCTGATATGCCAGAACCTGATGTGCCGGAACCTGCCGCGGATGACGACGGGGCTCAGTAACATTGACCCTGAGTCTGAAGGGCTGAAAAGCCAAACATCAATCAACGCTTAACAGTATACTTGGCTCAATGAGCTAGGAATTGATAGGCAATACATCCGGATGTTTTGGTTGACCTCGTTGATAGAAGAGTTTCACGCGCAGGAACGTGGGAGTTGAGTTACGAATCCGCACGCTCTCGCGTGTGGGAGTGTGTCAACGCCTATGCCAACCGTGAAACTTGAAAATCTCACGAAGCGTTTCGATGACATCGTTGCGCTTGACGGGGTCAACCTCGATATCCACAATCAGGAATTCTTTGTCCTGCTCGGTCAGACTGGAGCAGGCAAAACAACCACCTTGCGCTGTATCGCCGGATTGGACCTACCCGAAAACGGCGCAATCTACCTAGATAATCAACAGATAAACCACCTCACACCCGCCGAACGGGATGTTGCCTTTGTGTTTCAGGCACATATCCTGTACCCCCACCTAACTGTCTACGAAAATATGGCGTTTCCGCTACATCCGCGTGGTCTATCGGAGGATGAGATCTCTGACCGCGTCACGGATATTGCGTCAATGCTGCACATCGAGCACCTTCTGCAGCGCAAACCGAATCAACTCAGCGGTGGTGAAACGCAACGGGTTGGACTCGGTAGAGCGATGGTGCGACGACCCCAACTCTTCCTGATGGACGAGCCGATTTCCAATCTGGATGCCAAACTCCGCACGGAGATGCGCGCAGAGATTAAGTGGCGGCAACGTCAACTGGAGACCACGACCTTATACGTCACCCACGATCAGATCGAGGCGATGTCAATGGCGGACCGTGTTGCTGTGTTAGAGGCAGGGCGAGTTCAACAGGTCGGCACACCGACGGAGATATACGATCATCCAGCGAATCTGTTTGTCGCCGGTTTCATCGGCAGCCCCAGCATGAACCTGATCCCCTGTCAACTCGCAACTTCCGGAGAGAGGGCTTATCTGGAATTGGTTGGCGGGCATCGGATCCCGGTCAAGGACGAAGGGGTTGCCCATGCCTTAACCGCGTCCGGGAGAGATCGGAATCTGGTTCTTGGTGTGCATCCGGAAGATCTGCTCATCAGCACCGAAGGTTCCCCAGAAAATATCCCCGTTGAGGTCTACAGTTTTGAACCCCTTGGTGCGGAAACGATTGTAGATGTGGTACTTGGTAAAGACGAGGCGGGGGACGATATTATCTTGAAATCCAGAGTGGGGATGACGTTTGTAGGGAACAACGATCGTTGTTCCTTACGGATTGGGCAAACGTTGTGGATGACCTGCGTACCTGACCGGATTCACATCTTTGACGGGGATACAGGTGAGGCAATCTGCTAATTTTCGCTCAAGAAATCGGCACAATTTCGCCTGTCCTGACCGACTCCGCTTCTTTATAGCAAAGCAGCAGTGCATCCCTCGCGCCAACACCTGATAGCATGGTCGGTTCGCTTCCACTATTAATAGCATCAACAGCGTGCTGAATCTCGCCAGTAAAAGCGTCAACAGGATCTACCTCACCTAGATCGACTTCGTGGACCGCCCTATCGTCGGTCAGCAGTGTCAACGGGGTTGAGGTAACAGGTTCACCGCCAAGCGTTGCAAACTCATATAGCAGCGTCGCTTTTTCCAGATATAGCTCGAAGCCGTGCGAAAATGCCCGCCCCTGTTGAGGCACCGCCCCCGACGAACAACTGATCGAGAGACCCTTGTTCTTGTAAATATACTGCGTCGTGAGGTATTCGACAAAATTACCTGCAGCGAGTTTGCCTTGCGAGAACACCGCATCAGGAACACCACAGAGCAGCTGGATAAAATGCGTATCGTGGATATGCAGATCGATCCCCGGTCCCCCGCTCTTTTCCAAGTCCGCGAAATCGCGCGTCCATGTCGGCTGAGAGATTACCCGCTTGAAATGCCCACCGAGTAATTTCCCGTATTCCCCGCTTTCAACTACCCGCTTCGCGTAAGCAAATTCTGCGAAAAACGGCAGTACATGTGCCACCATGAAATGCTTACCGGTCTCTACACCGACCTGCACCACCTCGTTTGCGGCGTCAAGTCGGATCTCAATCGGCTTTTCGACGAGGACATGCTTCCCCGCTTGAAGCGCAGCGATGCTGACGGATTTGTGCATAAACGTCGGGAGGCAGATGTTCACCATGTCGATGTCGGGGTCTGCGAGGAGTGCTTCGATCTGGTTGTACTTCCGCAGATGTGAGAGATCTTCGATCCCGCCGCGCGGACCGAAATTCCCCTGAATGCTTGTCCAATCGCCGTCCAACTTGTTCTGATCGCGCGTACAGATGGCGACTACTTCCCCGCCGGAGACCTTCTTTGCCCCGTAGTAGTGAATCATTCCCATGAAACCGATACCGATAATTCCAATTCTGACCATTATTTTTCTCCATATTTTGTGATGAAAAAACGAACCCGCCCCGTTTTTTTGTTTTTGAGACAGGCACATTTCTCCTATATTTTCTATAAGTTACAATTTGGATTGATTAGCCTCTTGACAAAACTACCATAATATGATAGTCTATACAAACCATGTTAGGGGATAAAATCATGACTCAAAAATATAAAGCTGTTTACTTTCCTGAACATCCGGCGGACACATCTCAAAAAAAATCGCTGACCTTGGCATTTGGCAAGAAAACAGATGAATTATACAAGTATGTTAAAGATCTTTCTAGTGCTGAACTCCGTCAGCTGCTACGGGATGACTATCAAGCCCTTGTGTCGAACGCTGAAGCCGATGATTTACCACTAAACACCTATTGTCTTCGTCAATTAAAGCACACCATAAACCTCATTCGGGAGGGTGCTGTTCAGCTTCAACTACCAGGTGTTGATGCAAAAACAGAATTGTTTGATCCAGTGAGTGTAACCTTCAAAGGGGGACGAAAAGAACCCTTTGCTCGATGGTATCCCTACTTAGAGGGGTATTCCACTCAATTTGTAGAATCTATTTTAGAAAAGTACGCTCCGAATGCGCAAACCATTCTAGACCCATTTGCTGGAACAGGAACCACCGCCTTCACCGCATCACAACTCAATAAAACTGCCTATTTCTGCGAAATAAATCCTGTCTTGCAGTTTATGAGTTTAACAAAAATACGGGTCAGACGATTAAAATGGTCTCAACGCTCCGCATTGGCTCGAGCACTCACTCAAGCAAAAGTCTCACTGAAGAAACTGGAAAAATTCCCACAAAATTATATATTACACCAAGCCTACATACAGACCTTTGGTGATAGTTTATTTTTTGATCCCTCTGTTTATGATCAGGTTTTACGAGCCAAATCGTGGATTGATGAAGCCGCTCTTGAGAACCCAATGTTGGCAGACTTAATTACGATTGCAACCTTATCGGCACTTGTTCCTGCCTCCCGGATGAAGCGAGCCGGTGATTTGAGATACAAAACGGCTAAAGAACTTGAACGGCAAACCGTGCCACTAGTTGAAGGTATCTGCCAGAATATCGATCAGATGGTTCATGACATCCGTGATGATGTTGAGGGGCTGAAAACTGAGCCGCTGCTAATATGTGAAAACGCTCGCTCGTTAGACAGCATATTTCCTCTCGGTATTGATGTTGTAATAACAAGCCCTCCCTATGTCAACGGGACAAACTATTTTCGCAACACGAAGATAGAATTATGGTTCTTGAATTGCTTAAAAGAAAAGAAAGATTTGAGAACATTTCGTGAGGCAGCCTTAACCGCCGGCATCAACGATGTCACTGTTTCCCAAACGCTTTTGCCATCTCAGTTAGATGTTCAAAAAATCGTCTCTAAACTTGAAAAAAATGCCTACGACTCCCGTATTCCTCGCATGATTGCTAGTTATTTTAGCGAGATGATGGACATATTCCGGGCAATTCGTCCCCACTTAACTCCTGATGCAATAGTCGCAATTGATATCGGCGACTCTTGCTATGCAGGTATCCATGTTCCGGTCGATAAACTGTTGTCAATCTGCTTGCAGGAGCTAGGTTTTGTTCCAGAAGATTCTGTGACGCTACGAAAACGTAAGTCCAGAGGTGGGATGTTGCTTAAACAATCGTTGCTTGTATTTAGGCATACTTTCAAGCAGAAAAGATGCAATCCACCAAAACGGATTCTGGACTGGCACGCTGAATGGGACAGCTTCAAGCAAAATCTACCTCACCAGAAAACGCCATTTACAAAACGGAACTGGGGACATGTTCGGCACTCTTTATGTTCTTATCCCGGCAAGCTCAAGCCTGCTATTGCACACCATTTGGTACAGACGTTTGTTCCAGAAGGTGGACGAGTTCTAGATGCTTTTGCAGGTGTTGGGACAATCCCATTTGAGGCGGCACTGGCTGGCAAACACGCCTACGGTTTTGAGATAAGCCCTGCTGCTTTTGCTATCGCTAGTGCGAAGGTTCACCACCCCACGTTGCTAGGTTGTACGACAGTAATTGAAGCGTTAGAAGATTTCATTGGATTTCACTCAACTACAGATATGGAGATCGCTGAAGTGAATCACCTAGGTTTCAATGGCAAGATAGCCGAATATTACGAACCCCAAACCTTGAGTGAAATCGTCTTGGCGCGCCGCTACTTTCAAATGCATCCGCCAGAGACACCAGAAGAGCAATTTGTATTTGCCTCACTGCTACATACTTTACACGGCAATCGTCCCTACGCTCTCAGTCGCCGCTCTCATCCGCTAACACCCTATAAACCTACTGGCCCTTATGAATATCGCCCGCTGATTGGTCGGTTACGTGCAAAAGTTGAGCGAGGGTTGGACGAGGGTTTACCTGTGGATTTTCGCCCCGGCAAGATATTCTTCCAAGATGCAACAAGCTGGTGGCCTGGAGAGATTGATCAATTAGATGCTGTTATTACATCTCCCCCTTTCTTTGATAGTACCCGATTTTACCTTGCGAACTGGTTACGGCTCTGGTTTTCGGGGTGGTCCGCCCGTGATTTTGAAGCCCGTCCATCAGTTTTTGTTGATGAACAACAGAAAAGTAGTTTTGATGTATATATCCCGGTTCTTCGCCAAGCAAGGGAACGGCTTAAATCGGATGGTGTGCTTGTTCTGCATCTGGGCAAAAGTGTTAAGTGTGATATGGCTGCTCATTTGCAGAAACTTGGTAAACGGTGGTTTCGTTCAGCAGACCTTTTTGATGAAAGTGTTGCTCACTGTGAATCTCACGGTATCCGTGACAAGGGAACGGTTACGTCTCATCAGTATCTTGTTTTGTATTAGCACTCACTGCCAGATCCCGCACTCGCTGATATTCCTGATCGGCTTGACGAATCCAAGCGGGCGAAATGGTTGTTGCATACTGAAAAAAATCAAAGCCTTCATGTTCCAAAACCCGATTGCGTAGCTTGATGATTTCTTGCATATAGGCCGCGATTTTGTCAGGAGTCGATCGACCTGTTCAGGGGTCTTGAGGCGTTCAATCGCTTCAGGATTGTAATGCGGTGGTCCAGCGAGTGTTTCGTATTGAACACCTGTCAAAATGGCAAGAGCTCTTAACTCGCTGCCTGAGTAGTATGCTGAAGGCCACTTGCCGGATTTCTCGCCATTATGTTCTTGACACAGCAGCGTTGCATTTTCGGTTGTCAGGGACCACAAAAAAACAGCAGGAAGTGTGTGATCAAGCGGGCGTTCTTTGGCACCAACTTTTCGTAGGTCTTTTCCACACTTAAAACAACGGTAGCCAAAACGTTTGTGGATTTCTTCGCTGTTAATTTTTCCACTTGCAGATAGGTCGAGATACATACGCCGCTTTTGCGAGGCTTCGCGGTGTTGATCCGTCAACCGAGTCTTATTCTTAATCGAGTTGTAAATCGCTTTGCACAGCCTGCACTCTCCCTGACGGCCTGACTTCCGAGAACTGTGCCTGTCAAATAGATGAAGCGGTTTAATCGTATTGCAAATGATACAATACTTATACTCTTGCGCTTCTTCGATATAGTAGTCGTGCAGAGTTGTAAATGTGCCTTCTTCAATTATGGAATTATCTCTTCGATTTACCAGTTTGTACTCATAGAATTGAGTTTCGTCCCCTGATAGCATCACCATTTCACAACTTGGACAGGTAAGTTCAAAATCATTACCAATTTCATCTTTACGAATAAAGATAAATTCCTGACACTCACTGTTCAAACACTGTAAGCCTTTGAAAACTATATCCCCCATTCCCCGGACGTGCTCAGCACGGATCTGATTGGTTTTAACGACCTTTGTATACGGCTTACGTCTCGGCATTTTAATTCCTAATACGCTATTTTTCTGAGGAGTTGAATATCTGACAGAATTTCCTATTGACTGTACTCTTCATCTACCAAATCAGGTTAAAGATATATCGGTTCCACAATGCAAGTACCCTTACAAATCGGGAGTTGTTAACAAAAAATATGCTCACGCCCAGACGAACACTTCATCATCGTCTGGTGAATACCCGATGAAGATAGCGAGAACAGTGCGCGGGGATTTGCCTTTGATACCGGGGACTTCATGGATGCATCGGGTATTGAAAAAGTAGAGATCACCGACCTCTAAATCGACCTGAACGTTTTCGATACTGTTTTCTGCTGCATACTGATGGAAGGTGTTATCTGTGATGTGGTGCGCGATTTCTGGCTGCCAAAGGCAGCGATGGAGGATGGATTGTGCCGTTTCATCTTTAATCTCGGAGTTCTGGAAGCAGAGGATCCCAGCTAACTGATGTTCAAAGCGATAAACCTCATAATTGACGCGATTCTCCCGCCATCTGACCGAATCGAAGTGGGGACTGTAGGAGACACCGCCGTAGTGAATGCGGAAAATTGCGGGTCCATAACGCCGACCATCCGGCTCATAAGCGGTTACGATACGCTTGCCGGGTGCTAAACGGGCGAGATTTTCATAGAGAGTCGAAACCGGATTGTCGAATCCGTCGAACAGCGTTTCGAAGAGGGTGTGCGTTTCTTCGGCGTGTGAAAAGAAGTCCTCCGGTGAGTTGCCGAGATTGCCCAGACTGGTGCCGATATCTATCCGCTCTGTCGGGACAATTGACGGATTGTTGTAAAGCGTGTCTTGATCATACATCAGATCTTTTTCGATAAACCGTTGGGTGAGTCCCTCACAGTGTGCGGGGTTATACGCTTGACGGATAACCGGTGCTGGTGTACGCATCTCCGCGAGTGCTTGGATTGGGTTGGGGTATCTTTCCAAAATCGTCTCCCAATCCGGTTCAATAGGAATCCACGGATCTTGTTGCGACATAATTTACTCCCTATGCTGGATGAATCCCATCCTCACAGATCCCGAATCTCAGCCTCCAACGAATCCAGATCTACAATGGCAACCGTGGATCTGCCGGTCGTCCAACCGCTGGTCTCGCCGGGGTTCACGATGAGTGCCTCTTCCTTACGCACATCGATCTCATGGGTATGTCCATAGATGACGACGTCATACTCACCGCTTTTCGCGATCGGTTCGGCAAGCTCCGGATAGTGCATTGCAGCAATTTTGCGTCCACCTACCTCCACGCTTGCGAGGTTAGGGTGAACCTCTCCAACCTCTGCAAACCGTGCAGCGAGGCCGATACGCTCTCCGTCGTTGTTACCGAAAACACCGACAACTCGACACTTCAAGTCGCCCATCGCTGCCACCACGAATGGTGCGATGAAATCGCCGGCATGTATCACCAATTCAACGCCTTCGCTGTTGAACAGTTCGACGGCTTTCTTGACCATCGGAACGTTGTCGTGACTGTCTGAAAGAACACCAATTTTCATCTGAACCTCCTGAGACGTAATGCCAGAAGCAAATTTCCCGCTTCGTTCTTTTATGATATAACGCAAGTTGCTATGTAGCTCGTCAGCTAAGTTTCCAGACTCGACACCTATTAGAAATAACCAAATTTACTACACACATGTCGCCCCTCTAGGGCTTTAGGGTTGGTTTTACCACGTTAGCTGATAGGGGGCAACTTGAGTTAATTTAGAGGACATTTGCCTATGAAACGTAAATTCATCGGTGCGATAAGTAGTTTAATCGCTGAGTTCTTGAGCCTGTTGCTCAATCAGATCTAGGTTGACATAGCCTTTGTGGAGGACGACACGATACTGAAATTCAAGTCGATCGTCTTCTGCAAGCTGAAACGGCTCATAATAGGCAGGCGACGGGTGGAGGAGGCCGTAATTCTCTCGGTTCCGCACCCACCACGTCGTCGGGTGACGTGGATTGGACGGGTGATCAATAACTGTTCCCCCGTAAACGCCGCCATTTTCCGCGTGTATTCCAGCGAAACCGCACCACCGGCTCTGTTTCCCAAAGATGTCCGTCGGCTCCGTGCGTCCATCTCCATCTAACAACCGCCCCGGCGTGAGTGCATTGTCGAATCGAATGGTCAAGCCGCTGTAGAACAATCCACCCCGTCCTGGCTCTCCGCGGTTAAGATCTAACGTCACCTCGCGTCCATGCGGCTGAAATTGGAGTTGCACATCAATAACCAGATGATCTGCTTGCGGCGGAAACATGGTCGTCCGACGAACCTCCGTGAGGTGGGTCACATCCTGCCAGTCGATCCACGCATTCTCGACTGTAAATTGGGCTTTCTCTGCATCGGCGGACTGCTCCACGCAGCGTTGATGGACGATTCTCCCGAACCCTGTGGGGTCCGCGCCCGGCTGCGGTTGTTCCCAGAAATTCACGCCGTTGACCTTTTTCCACGCAACCCACATCCCCTGATGGTGGACATGGTCATCGGGCTGGTTCATGGTCAGTGGCGGCGAATCGGGCAATCGAAGCGGTTGCCAATAGGTTCGCTGTCCGCCCGTTTGGAAGTGATAGTTGAGCAGCGTCTCTCCGTTCCAAGTTAAGCCCAATCCGTCGTCGATTGATTCAAGTGTCAACATCAGTTGTTCCTTTCTGGAAAAAATGCAAGATATAGTATCCCAATCAGGCATTTCGATAATCAATCATTGCCTGCCGATATGCCTCCGGCACGCCGATGTCGAAACATTTGCCTTTGACAAGGTAACCTGAAAAGTTATCCTCTTTCCGTAATTTGTCTAGGCAAGAGGTCAACTGAAACTCACCCCGCTCGCGTAGGCTATGGGTGATGTTTTCTTCAAGATAGTCGAAAATTTCTGGCACCAACACATACGTGCCGAACACGGTCAGAAATTCATCTTCCTCCATCCCCTCCACATGAAGATGCTGTCGGGCATATTCGACATCAGGTTTTTCGTAGAGCTCTGTTATTGAAAGAATAGCGTCCGGTTCTTGCCAAGTGCCAGTCGCACAGCCAAAGTTGTGAATCTGGTCGGCGGGGGTAGTGCTCAACCCTACCACGCTATGCTCAACTCGATTATAGACATCCAGAATCTGCCGCGCACAGGACACCTCGTTATTGGAGGCGTAGAGATGGTCTCCCAGCATCAGCAAAAATGGTTCGCCGTTGACCCATTCCTGTGTGCAAAAGACAGCGTGACCGAATCCCTCCTGAACATCTTGGGTCACAAACGAGATTTGCTGTCCCAAGTCCATCAGATACTGGGAATACTCCTGATCTTCCTTCGATAGCTTGTTGAAATTCTCAATGAACGGAGGAGTCTTGAAAAACCGCTCAAAGAGTTCCCGGTCCCTGCTTTGCACAACGAGGCAAACCTCCTCGATGCCGGCGTTAATTGCTTCTTCGACAATTGCCATGATGACCGGCTTCGGTTTACCGGATTTGTCAATGATAGGGAAAAGTTCCTTCTTTATCGCCTTTGACGCTGGAAACAGGCGGGTCCCAAAACCGGCGGCGGGGATCACCGCTTTTCGCACGCGCCGCCCCGCCTGAATAACCAGTTTCAAACAGGACATCTTCAAATCTCGTTCGATGATGTCGATAGCCTTCTGTTGGCTCTCTGAATCTTTGACGATAAATTGTGCGGTGCCATCTCCTTGTGACCCGACGCCTTTCCCACCCAATATGTATGGCTGAATAGGACCGTAATCGAGAACTTTATGCAGTACGGGAGCCGTTAGTTGTGACGGACAGGCAGGTTGAGCGTGCTTGTCGAATTCCGCCTGTGCTTTTCTCATCAGTTCCCCGATGCTGGCTGCATTGCCTTGGTGTAATGCCTTGTAGGCTTCGTGGGTTATCCCTGTACTGATTGGACCGAGATATTTTTGGACATTCCTCTGCATGTCGTTTTCGGCAAAGGGGTAACAGTGGTTGAGACGGTTGAGTATCAGCCTCGTATCCTTGCCCGCCCCCAGATCGACGATGACGAAATATAGGTCTTTCGACACGTTAATTTCTTCGACATCAATTCGATCACCATCAAAGGTCATCATGATGGGGCGATTTCCGTAAGCGCAGCCCTGGTCCATCCGACCGCAGCGGGAAGGCGTGGTAATCTCACCGATGTAAGCGTATTCCATTTCGCCGCGGACGGTCATCTTCAAATCATAGATTCGATTGAATGCACGAGCGACAAGAACACAGGTTGCGGCGCTGGACGAAAGCCCTTTCTTTGCGGGAAGATCGGTCAGGTAATTGTCGATCTCAAGCCCATGCACCTGATAGTGCGTCAGAATCTGGTAAGCGACGCCAGCAGCGTAACTGAAAAAACTGCCCTTTTGTGCTTCGGCGAGAAGTGCCTCACTGTCCATAGGCACTTCAAACGGGTCCATGCGTGTGCCGTCGCTTAGCGTCGTTCGTAGAGTGAGCTTGGTTGGGTGAGGGTGCACCTCGGCATAAAGTCCCTGATTGGTACTAGCGATAATCGCATAACCCTTTTCTAAATCGGCGTTGATGCGACGATAGCCGCCCGCCCAATCGGTATGTTCACCAAATAAGCAGATACGGCCTGGCACAAAAATCTTCATCTTCTGACTCCGGTTTTTTAATCTACCTCTCCCTAAACACTCTTGACATCTGATACGTTGTCTGCCTTACCATCCTACTGCATAACCGTCCCGTCGTGGATCTGATCCGCCGATAAGTGCATTTGAGTCAGGGACAATCTGAATCGCCTGTGCACTGCCGGGCCCAGCCCAATCTCCCAAAATCTGGAGTTCATGCCCTCGTTGAGCGAGTTCACGGCGAATATCTTCCGGGAATCGCCCTTCCAATTGAAGCGCGTCTTCACAGGTGTGCGGTATGGTGGATTCCATCGGATTCTGGAGATTACGCCAACGCGGTGCTTCGACAGCCTCCTGCGACGTCATTCCGAAATCGACGACGTGAGTAACCAACTGAAGGTTGGTTTGTACCTGCGTGTCCGCTCCCGGCGTTCCGCAAATCAAGAAGGCTTTGCCGTCCTTTGTTACAATCACGGGGTTCATGGTATGCCGCACACGCTTGCCGGGCATGAGGCAATTGGGGTGATCTTCCTCAAGATGCCAATATGTCATCCGGTTGTTAAGCAAGATACCGGTATCTCCAGCGACGAGGCTTGAGCCAAATCCCGATTGTATGCTCTGCAACACACAGACGGCATTCCCCTCGCCATCCGCCGTGCAGAAACAGGTGGTGTCCTCAAACTGTTCGGGCCCGCCGGAGGGAACATCCGTCGCTGCTCGGTTGAGATCGATGCGTTCAGCCTGCTTTTTAGCATAATCTTTGGACAGCATGCCTTTGATGGGGACATCGACCCAATCTGGGTCTGCCATATATTTCTCCCGATCTGCAAACGAGAGTTTTTTCGCCTCGACCATCAGGTGCACGCTTTCAGCCGTGTTGCAGCCCATTGATTTTAGATCGAACTGCTCGACGATGTTCAATTCCTGCAATAGGATATGTCCACTCGAATTGGGTGGCATCTCATAGACCTCATATCCCCGATAGTTTGTGTGGATAGGTTCACTCCAACGGGCGTGGTAGTCTGCGAGATCCTTCTCAGTCAACAAGCCGTCATACTTTTCGCTAAATTCCACAATCGCCCTAGCAATTTCGCCTTCATAGAGGGTGCCACGTCCCTCTGCTGCGATTTTCTGCAGAGTTGCCCCCAGTGCTTTGTTATAGATAATTTCTCCCGGTTTGGGCGGGTCGCCGTCATTGGTAAATATTGGGCGTGTGTATGGGTCTTGGGCGAAACGCGAATTTTCACCTCTGAGACCTCCGGCAAGGTTATGACTAATGGGGAAGCCGTTCTCACAGAGCGAAATTGCTGGTTCAAACGCCTGCTCTAGTTTAAGCGCGCCATAACGCTCGTGTGCTTTAAGCCAGCCATCAACAATACCCGGCACCGAGACGCTGCGGATACCTTTCATCGGAATCCCGCCATCCTGCAGGTACAGTTCGCGGGTTGCTGCATAAGGTGCTGGTCCCGTAGCATTTACACCTGTTACTGTGCCTGTTTCCGCCCAATAGATTAGGATAAATCCATCTCCGCCGACGCCGGATCCTGCCGGTTCAACCACGCCCAACGCCGCTGCTGTTGCGACTGCGGCATCCACAGCATTCCCACCCGCTAAAATCGCCTGAACCCCAGCCTGTGATGCGAGCATGTGTCCCGATGTCACCATGCCGTTTCTGCCCATCGCAGAGGGTCGAAATCCTGAAAATTTTATCCCATGTGGTGATTGCATATTTTGTCCTCCGAAGTTTTGACGTATTCCCAATCCTGCTTGGGATTCTTGATGGATTCCTCCGTTATCATCAAGCACAACTTTAGCATCATTGACTCTAAAAAATCAAGTGCAAACTTGTCCACACCGCTTGCATAAAGCATTCAGCCAAGCTGACAATGGCTGCCATAAAATTGGAGCATATCTCTCTCTTTTGTGTGTAAACCTCTAAGCATCCTATCACAACCCTAGGCAGTTCATCAATTTAATTTTCTGATCTTTGATGATCTAAGTGAATTGATACACCGTTTGGAACAGCATACTTCATCCAGTCCTAAAAGCGTACTGTCTCGTGGATTTGACGTTCAATGTCAATCGATGCTTGACACCTTCAAGCAAAGATGATAAAATGCGTTTACGATTTTGTGACAAAAAAACATATCAATAGAAGCAAAATATACCAACAGGAGTTTGAAAGATGAAAAGGTTCGTTATCGTAGAGATTATTGTTGTCGCAGCCTTAGTAATCGGCTTTTTTATTGGTAGGGGGTCAAATTCAGCAAACAACATAGCTGCCTACTACACAAACGCCGATGCTGCGTGGGAAAAGGCTCAGAAGGTAGATACTCCTCCCGTAACTCTTGAGGATGAAGATCAGAAGCGCGTAAGCGAGGTTAGAGCTTTATACCGCCATGTGTTCGAGAAATACCCCGATAATCGCTGGGCAGATGATGCTATCTATCAGTTAGCGTCGCGGCTTGGACGGACAGACGAGGAAGCCTTCGCCCTGTTTCGACGACTCATTAACACCTACCCTGACAGCGAATGGACGGATGATTCTCTGTATACCATTGCCATCGCTTATTATCGAATGGCGGAGGATATAAAACAGTCGGAGAGCGTTGAAAGCGCAGATGCTTACTATGATCGGGCATCTGCAATGTTTGATCGGCTTATCCAAGACTATCCGGGCAGTGCGCTTGCGGATGAATCCCGATTCAACAGGGCGATGTGCCTCTATGGAAAAGAGAGTTGGACAGCTGCGCTTGAAGGGTTTGATGCGTTGCGAGAAGACTTCATGGGTAGCGAACTCTCCTATAGTATTATATATTACACAGGGATGATTTTTACCGAGAGACAAGCCTACGACGAAGCACGAGTCGAATTTCAAAACGTTGTCAGTTCGGGACATGAGGAACTTGCCCCACTCGCGCAGTTTGGTATCGGTCAAACCTATTTTGCGGAGGCAACATATGATGAAGCGATCGAAAGTTACCAGGGGGTGATTGACAAATACCCTGATACCAAGATGGCGCAGGATGCACACTTTAATATCGGTTGGGCGTATGAGAAACTCAAAAAGTATGACGAAGCGATCATCCAGCTAGAGGGGGCGATAGAGAAGTATCCACACAATGAGAATACATCCAATATGCAGTTCTATGTTGGACAGATTTACTATGCGAAGGAAGATACTGATGGGGCAATTAATGCGTATCGCAAAGTCTCCGACAATCCGACCTATGATTACGATACACGCAGGCAGGCGCAATATTGGATTGGTTTCATCTATGAAAAGGCAGGCAGGATAGACGAGGCAATAGGGGAATACCAGAAGCTGCTCAAGGACTTCCCAGAGCCTCACCGCACACTCCGCCATCCATCGAATAATATCAACGAGAACTATATTCAGAAATTGCGGACCGGGGAGCTATAAAACGATTTCTGAATTGGCAAAAATTTAACTTTATGGGCGAACCCCCCTGTGAAGGTGCTAAACTTTCACAGGGGGTGCTCGTTTTATAGATTTGTTTCAGAGAATCCTCCTCCTCCCAAATTCCAGTCAATTTCGCCTCCCAAAACCTAAAGCACTTTTCCCTCACAATTCCTGTCTCTCCCAAAATTACCAGAATTGATACACTATCGACGATGTACGTCGAGGTAAACGAACACCCGCTCGATTTGTTCAATGCGCTTCTGTAAAGCTGCCGCACGTTCAAAGCGCAGCGCAATCGCCTCCTGATTTCGATCCTTAGTCAGTTTCTTGATAACTGCCTGATATTTGCCTTCCAGTATGTGGACTACGTCTTTGATCATCACACGGTAGGCTTTACGACTGACTTTCGCCGCACAAGGGGCTTGGCAACGTTTTAAGTGGTAGCTGAAGCAAGGCTTAAAATCTGGCAGTGGGGTGATTGTTCCGTCGCAGGTCCGAATCGGAAAAATCCGATGTAAGACCTCAATAACCTCCCTTGTCCATCTCAAGCTTGAATACGGTCCAAAATATCGTGCCTTATCAGATTCTTCCTTGAAAACGATTGTTACCTTCGGGAAATCCTCGTTGGTAGAGATCTGAATGAACGGTGACCGACGGACAGATTTCAGACTGGTGTTGTATGGGGGTTGATGGTGTTTAATTAGGCGGGATTCCAGCAATAGTGCCTCTAGCTCCGAAGCACAAACTTGGTATTCAACTTGTGTGGCGTGTTGGACTAACCGTTTGATTTTGCCCCAACGATTTTGCTTAGAATTATACAGGTATGATCGAACCCGTTTTTTGAGAGATTTTGCCTTGCCGATGTAGAGAATTTCTCCAGACCTGCTGAGAAAAAAATAGACGCCCGGCAGTGACGGGAGATTGACAACCATTTCCTTAGTAAGCATGTTGTTGATATCAGAAGCGAATGGAGGGGTGGAAGGAAAGGAAGGAGGGTAGAAATTGTTTGAACTTCCAATCTTCTCGCTTTCCACTTTTTAGGTGTTTACGCACGGATTGTGGTAATTGAAAAAGAGAATCGTGGGCTTAATTTGCGAATGGGAATGTTCCGTCATATCCACGTGGACGTGAGACGTGCCATATCCCTTCATACATTGGTGTCACCTGATAGTGGCAGACCACGTTACTCCGTTCCATATCGTCCCGTTCTTTCGCGCCTTGGTGCGGAATATGGTTGATGAACACCACGCAGTCGCCGGCTTTTGGATAGAGGATAACGTGCTCTTGTGCCTCGCACCACGCTTCAAACTTAGGACGGTCCAGAGGATATAGATGGGGTGGCTCAACAAGATGTCCGCCCTTGACATATTTCAGGTGCCCTGAACCGGGGGCATTGTCCTGAAAATAGTAGGTTGCGTTGATTCCAATGGAAGACACCGCAAAGCGATACTTTTCTACCTCTCGTTTCTCCTGCCAATAGCCGTAGAAATCCATGTGCCACTCTTGGAGGTATGGTCCCGGGTTGATGTGTGCACGTAAGCTCCGTAGTTGGCACTGCTTCCCCATCATGCCTTCGAGGTAAGGGCGGATACTGGGATGTCCTACCAATGGGGTATACGTCTCTGGTTCCCGGTCTAGCAAAGTGTCAAACCACATATTACCCACCGCGTTGAGCCCTTCTTCCCAGCCCATTTCGCGGGCATAGTTGATGCGCTGCCGAATATGTTCCGTCTCCTCTGGCGATAATGCTCCCTCTATCAGTATGAAGCCGTCCCGCTCTAATCTATCCAGTTTGCTTTCGATGTTTTCCATAGCCTGCGGAGGTCTCCTTCCCAGTTGTGTCCATTTTCGAGGCAACCAATACACACCTTTTTAGTTTACTACATCTTGCCAGAAGCGTCGATCCACAATTTGAAAATAAATAGTGCCTAAATGAGGGTAAAGATCTCCTGCTTTAATACAAAACCGGTCCCGTTGCGACGATATTGGTTCCCTTTGTAGAGTCATTTAATTCTCCTGTAGGTGCTTGCATCCCGATCTATCGGGGAGGGATCTCCGAATCCCGATACATCGCACGGACAGGCAGAGAACCGAAAACTAAATAGCCCTATTCTCTTTGCAAATCGCTTGCGAATCCATCTGCCAGTGTGGTAGAATATCCTTTAAGAATTTATCTACAATCAGACTTACACAATTTATTCTTCAAGAGGATTATAAGATGGATAGGAGCTACCGTGTCGCTATCGTTGGGGCAACAGGAGCGGTTGGCACGACTATGCGGCAGATTCTGGAAGAACGCGCATTCCCCGTTGCTTCGCTGAAGTTGCTCGCTTCCCATCGTTCTGCCGGTGAGATTTTAACATTCAAAGATCAACCTATCGTCGTCGAAGAGCTAACGCATGACTCATTCGATGATGTCGATTTGGTGTTTTCGTCAGCGAGCGCGTCCGTCAGTCGTGAGTTTATACCGACTGCTGTGGAAAAGGGGTGTCTCGTCATTGACAACACCAGCGCGTTTCGGATGGACGCAGATACGCCGTTAGTGATTCCCGAAGTAAATATGAAAGCAGCAATGCGGCATCAAGGCTTAATCGCTAACCCAAATTGTTCAACTATTCAAATGCTTGTGGCACTCAAGCCACTCTACGACGAAGCAGGGATTAAACGCATCGTCGTTTCGACCTATCAAAGTGTTTCGGGAAAAAGTGGATCGGCTGTCATTGAACTAGTTGATCAAACAACGGCTGCATTGGAAGGACGTCCAATCACATGCGATCAGTTTCCGCACCAGATGGCGTTTAACGTTGCCTTCGATTGGCCCTTTGCTGATAACGGTTACAGCGAAGAAGAGATGAAGATGGTTAAGGAGACACAAAAAATCCTTGGAGACGATACCATTGGCGTCTCAGCGACAACCGTTCGAGTGCCGGTGTTCTTCGCCCATTCTGAATCAATTAACATTCAAACGGACAGCAAGCTCACCGCTGATGAAGCGCGTCGGATTCTTTCTCAAGCCCGCGGTGTAACTGTTATTGATGACCCGAAAAGTCGGGATTATCCGCTGGCTATCAATGCTGCAGGGCAAGATGATGTATACGTCGGACGTATCCGTGAGGACGACTCGATCGAAAACGGATTGAACCTGTGGGTTGTCTCAGACAACCTCCGCAAGGGTGCCGCATTAAACGCTATTCAGATCGCAGAGATCTTGGATCAGATTAATGTGTGATAACTGCACGCCTATCCCAATCCTAACGTAAAACGTGATGCGTGGAACGTGATGGATGAATGGTTATGGGGCCATTGGTTCATAAAGCAAGTGCTAATAGGAAACCTCAAGGAGTCAAACCGAACAGATGCCCTCCACACTTGAGAACGAGTTGGGTGAAATCTATGAGCGGGAAGTCGAAAAACTAATCAAATCTGAGAGCAAATATCAATCAGTCCTCGGAGCATCCGAAGTTTCCGCTGTCGTCCAAGCATTCTGCTTCGCGCTCGAACATGGTGTCGATAAAGTGACCGTTCAGATGCTCTACGATATGATCGATGACAGTTCCGGAGATTAACGTATGCGACTTGAACGTATCATCCTCAAATCTTTCGGCTGTTTTGACCGCAGAGATTTTGATCTGAGCGACGGGGTGAATCTCATCTTCGGTCCCAATTTTAGTGGCAAGAGCACGCTTGTTAATGCCATTTTTTTCGCGCTGACGGGCAAGCCGATTATTCCCAAGGTAGGCTTAACTGCAATGGCACAATCTGGTGCGTCCAGCGGCACCGCCGGAATCAATTTCCGCAATGGAGAGCAGAGCTATCAACTGTTTCGGTCGACGCAGGGGCAGGTGCAACTTCGCCAGAAAGAGGAAAATGATGAGAAATGGCGTATCCTCTTCACAGGCAAGCGTTCAGCGGACGAGGATTTGAGAAAGCAATTTCATTTCAGCTATCACCACCTCGCGGCGGCGACATTTCTACGGGAAGGGGAGATTTTTGAGTTTCTTGCACGACAGCCCGCGGATCGGCGCGATGTGCTCAACTCACTGCTCGGCATCGATCGGCTGATGGAGGTACGTCAACGTTTCATTGAAGGACGACGGATTGCCAAGCGAGAGGAGAAGCGGATACAGGATCATCAGCGCAGCATGCGGGTGACAACGGTCAAGAATCATCGTGAAGAGATTGAGCGGGTTGAGACAGAGTTGAAGGGCTTGGAAAGTGAATATGAGTTGCTGTCAGGAAAAGCGGGTGAAAGTGGTGACGCAGTCCTTGTCACCGAATTGACGCAGGCGCACGGACGGTTTCAAAAGGAGATTGACGGCCTAATCCAAGAACGGGCATCGGTTCTCAGCGGCTTTACCGATGTTGATCACCTGCGAGCCTCCATTAAGGAAATCGAGGCAGCGACCGCCAGCGCTAGAGGGTTGGAAAAGCAGCGAGACGAACTTATCCAAGGAGTTGGCAGCCTGAACAGCCAGATCCAAACGCTCACGGCGGAGTGCGAAACTTTGCGCCAATTAATCGACAGCGATCACGGACACTGTCCGACCTGCCATCAGCCGGTACAACAAAAGATTATTGCGGGGATCCTTGCGAAGAAAGAATCGGCGAGGGTTGGGTGCCAAAAGAAACTTGAAGGGCAGCAAAAAACCCTCGACGAACAGACCGCAAACATCAATGCCCTACGTGGACTGAAGCAGCGGCATCAACTGATGCAAGGCAAGATCGTGCAGCTTGAACGGATCGAAAAGCAACTTGCGAATCTCCAGCGTGACTTTGATGGGGTTGCCAGTCGGTTGGGTGCATTGCAGCCGATAACGCCTCCGCAAACGGGTGCCGTATCCGATGGGGCTGCCGATCCCGCACAGATCGCCGAGCAACGCCGCCAGCTCAAATACCGTATTGACAGCCTGCGCCGCCGACTTGACGGACTCAATAGAGAAGAAGCAGTTATCGCCCATAAACTTGAAGAGCTACAGCGGACACACCACCAAGCGAATAAGATTTTACGCACGCGCCTCAGCTTTGAACTCGCCTGCGATGGCGTTGAAAAAACAATCGCCTCCCTCCAGCAAACAATCCTCCAACCCGCCGAAAAGGAGATCCAGCGTTGGCTAGAACGGATGGACCTGACTCGGTTCTCTCGGATTGATCTCAAAAGCCAACACCTACTCCCCTCCCTCAATGTCGAAGGCTCCGAACGTAACCTGCTGCTCCTCAGCGGCAGTGAGAAGATGATGCTCTACCTCTGCTTCAAAGCTGCCCTATCGGAAGCACTAGGGGCACTCGGTTTCTTTGTCTTCGATGACCCGACCCTCCACCTCGACCCGGATCGACGAGGCGCGATGATTGACTTTATTCAGCAGCTTGCCGAAGAACATCAGGTCATCGTGACGAGCAATGACCCTGAGGTTCGGGCTGGATTGCCAGATGCACATCTGATTGAGACGATGCCGCACACTTCTCACATGTAATTGAATTATCCGACCTCGCCGCTCATTGATTCTCACCTTGTATAGGGACAAAAAGATGAAAAACAGAAAAGTACTAGTACTTTCTCTTTTGGCAACTCTGGGTATCATTGCCTTTCTTGTCTTCAGAGTGGGGCGGCCCACTGTTGGGGTTAAGGTTAGAAAAGTGCCCCTTGCAAGATATACTGGGCCTCAGACGGTTGAAGCCTTGATGGCAGCGTTTGATGAGAAATTCGACCGTCCGTATCTTGACAAGAAGGTGGATGAAAAGTACCCCCGCGCCGAATGGCTTGCGATACTCCTTGAGAAAGGATTCATGTTTGGGGATTACGGTGATTACTCTCTTTTTATGAGCTTGCGATGGAGTTTGATACATTTTGAGGAGAATGGGCAATGGCGATGGGGAGTCAAAGGAGTTCCACGAACGGACGATTGGGAAACATTCAAGGACGCTTATATTGATAGGCAGATTTGGGAAGAACAGCAAATCCAGGCCGCGCGGCGGATTGATCCAGATGTATTCGGGGGGCTATTTACTGGTCCTGACGGCCGCACCTACCTACCGGGCCGTGCGAATCGCGTCTACGTTGAAAGGGGCAGGAAATCGGCATTTTTTCATGGGGCACCACTTACCATGCTACAGGACTGCATGATAATATTGTTCGGGATAGCCCCGAAAGGCTATGAGATTATCTATATTGATGAAAATGGAACTATCCTCTCCAAGCGTCCACGACCGATCCTACTCCCGAGGTAGTAATCTGCTCTCCCGACTACCACCATTTCATTTTCAAGATGACAGTATTTTTTTTATTCTGTATGAGAAGATCAGGAGATCATCTTGCTGAACTCTCCAATCCCAACTGCCCTGCAAGGTCATCAACAAATTGGCGTGCGACCCGTCCCGATCTGCCACTCGACGACGCTTCCCACTCTAACGCTTTCCGATGGAGTTCCTCTGTTGAGAGAGACAACCCACGCTTTTGGGCGTAGTGGGAGACAATCTGTAGGTAGGTGTGTTGAGAGAACCGATAGAAAGCAAGTCGCAGACCGAATCGGTCGCTGAGCGAAACCTTCTCCTCGGTCGTTTCCCGCGGATATAATTCGTCTTCGTCGGTGTGAGGATATTGGTTTTCGCCGACTTGGCGCGGCATCAGGTGGCGACGGTTGGAGGTCGCGTAGATCAGGACGTTCTCAGGGCGGGCTGCAATGCCGCCCTCCAGCATCGCTTTCAACTCCCTGTATTCCGCTTCGCCTTCGCTGAAGGAGAGGTCGTCACAAAAGAGGATATACTGTTCCGAGCGTTCCCACAGGAGATCGGCAATCTCTTGCAGGTGGAGCAGTCCCTCTTTGCTCACCTCGACTAACCTTAACCCCTCCGGCGCATACCGATGAAGTATCCCCTTGATGAGCGACGATTTGCCTGTCCCCCGATCACCCCACAGCAGCGCATGGTTCGCTGGTAAGCCTTGCAGAAACTGGCGTGTATTCCGATCCAACTCCTCGATCTGCCGGTCAACCCCAATCAGGTCCGCGAGGTCTATGAGGTCGGGGTGTTTGACGGGGATCAAACGTTGACTCCGCCACCGAAAGGCGATATACCCCCCCTCTCTCCCCCCCGCAAGCGGGGGGGGAAGTTCGGAAGGATTTTCGATTGCAGTGGTGCTGGCTGTCAAGAGCCCTTCCACTTTGTCGAGCAGTTGTTCTACGCGGGGAATAATCGCTTTCCAATCCTGTGCCATAAGTTCCTTATACTTTTACGCCTTTCCGGAGCGATCCTTTTTCGCACAATCCGCCAAGATCGAAATCATTTCTGCCAGATCTGGGAACGCGTCCGAATCTTCAGGCGGGAGATCCGCAAGATGTGTCTTCCCAACCAATCGGTACATATCCGCCACACCCGCTAGAATTTTTGGCGTCAAGCCGACATGACCGAACGTTGCCGAAATCTCCTCCATCTCACCGATCCAACGTTTGGACTTCGGCGGCATCCCCGGCAGTCCCCCTTCCATCCGTTGATACAGTGCAGATTGACTCATCTGAAATTCTGCTTTAAGGGCTTCGGACACCCCCAGCAGTTCTGCGGCGGTCAGCAGTTCCGTGCAAAGTGCGGTCAGTCCCTTTGTCAACGAGGCATAGCACATCTTAATCGCCGAAGCTAACCCAATCTGATCGCCGAGCGGACGGACATCAAGTCCAAATTCCGTCAACGCTTCAAAATCACTGACGTGGGTCCCTGAGGCGTAGAAGCGGGTCGCCCCCGGTTTTCTGGGTGGGGGACCGATAATTGACGCATCGACAAAGCGACCACCAGCTGCGGTAATAATTTCATCGAGTTGACGCGTAGTTTGCGGGGCGATTGCGTTACAATCGACGTAGGTAAGATCTGTGTCTGTTTCGGCAAGTGCGTCTGCAACCGCTTGAGCCGCTCCCTTGGCTTCCGCAGGCACCATAATCGATAGGATAATCTCTGCTTCATTCACAAGGACGTGATACGTTGGCACATCTTCAATCTTCGCTTTTTCTGCGAGGGCTCGGGTGCGTTCACTTCTCCCCTGAAGACAGGTGATCACGCGCAAGCCGTGTGTAACAAGGACGCGACCCACAGTGTGTCCCATGTCGCCGGGGCTTAGAAGTCCAACAGTTTTTAATGGCATAGTCTTTTTCCTTTTTAGGTTGTTAATAGGTCATATATTGTCTCGGCAATCTGTTCGATAAAGTTGATTGCGTCATCTACTAAGACTTCATCAATGGGCCATCGGGTATCGTAAGGCGTCGGATCCATGTCCGCTTCGTGAACGATTTTGTTTCTTCGATCCGCAATAAAATTGAGGCTCATGTTAAGAAAGCGTGCAACAGAAACCGAGTTTTTGTAGGGGTTGGGTCCCCCAACCCGTACTACGGGCGGGGAGACCCCGCCCCTACAATTTCGCTTCGCATTTTGCACTTTCTTTTTATATGAGCCAAAATTGAGTTGTTGTCTTACATCTTGCGCTGGCATTGCCAGATGATTTGACACTTGTTCCCATAGGCTGATGTCCGAGATTAATCGAATCACATCCGCTATAGGCTTTGCCTGTTGAAAGCTTCGCCAACTGTGACGCTCCCGAATCTCATTTTCTAACCAATCGTCACTCGTTGGAGCACTGACAGCTTGACGAACACTCTCTAGCGAAATCTGAAATTGTAGAAATGCGGGTGTATTAGAACGGGTCCCACGATAAACTTCTAACATGCCAAGCCTGACAATTTCATGGATGTAGTAGTCAAGTACGCTAACAGCCATCACAAGTTCAGATCTTAATATATCGGAGCAATCTATTACCGCAGTAGTTTGAGCATTTAAGGTGTTATAGATGCCTCCAAGATTACGGACACGAGCAAGATTTACTCGAAATTGATCAATCGCTACTTGCATGGGTTGTTAGCCTGATAATTTTATCTGCGAATTCTGAAAAGATCTGCTTAAAATGATCTCTTGACTCGAGTGTAGTTTCCCTAGCTCTAGCAGGTCGCCCAATTTGTTCGGGGGTCAACGCAAAAACCGGGGTTTGGTGTTCTTGTGATTTGGCAATCAGTGTATTGAAGTTGGGAATAGTTGCCAAACAGAATTCTGCCTCCACACTTTCCTCGCCATAGACCTGATCCGGTAACATCATTCCAATTTTGCGTAATTCGGAAACTAGTTTTGAAGAGACCGTTTCGTTAACTTCGTCTATCCATTTTTGAAAGCCGGCAGTGGGGGCACCATCTCGTGGGCGATAATTTTGAACAATTATACCAAGGAATTTTGGAATGACTTTTGGGAATGGATATGCGGCAGTCTGAAGGATTGGTAGAGTATAAGCTTTCTCAGCCCATGTGTGCCATTTTGGTAATATTGTTGCTAAAGCCTCTATCGCCATCACTGAGAAGAAATCGGGATTCGTTGGAACGATAAAAAAATTGCTCGTCATCAGTAAATTTTGGTTGATTGAGCTGAGCCCTGGATTCGTGTCAATCAACACATAATCTGCATTGAATTTCACCGCTGTTTTTTCTAACAGATAAGAGATGGATCCAGGTAAATTCTGAAGCGTTTGGATCGAACCGGAAAGTTCCTGTGCAATTCCCAACGTCACTTCATATTCAGACAATCGGATATGACCCGGAAGCAAAAATAGATCTTTCTGTCCTTTAACCGGAACACACTCAACTGCCTCAATGAGTTTTGGCCGAGATTCAAAAGCTGGAGCAATCCCATCTCTCAGATTGGTCTTTTTTTTGTAGAGTTGCTCAAACTCAGTTATTCCTGTATATCCAAGCACCATGCCGGTCAGGTTGCATTGGGGATCGGCATCCACCAAGATAACTTTCTTCCCTTTTGAAGCTAACATCCATCCAAGATTAAACGTCGTTGTCGTCTTGCTCACGCCACCCTTGTGATTAAAAAGCGCGATTCGCTTAGCCATTATGTGCCCCTCATTTTGGTTTCTTGTTTTGAGGTTTATCAAGCATTTACTGTAATTTTCAAGCTTTTTTCCCATTCCGAGCGGAGGAGGCCATACAGATACATATCATAACGTCTCCCATCCCGCTGCAAGTGTTCCCGATGTATCCCCTCACGCTGGAATCCCAACTTTTCATACAGCGCGATGGCGCGTTCATTGTAGCTAAACACCGTGAGTTGTACGCGATGCAAGTTGAGTTCATCAAAGGCAAATCGGAGTACAAGTTGCATGGCTTCGTATCCGTAGCCTTTCCCCCACTGTTTTGCTTCCCCAATAGCGATACTTACGCCGCTCACCCGATGTGTCCACAGAATCCCGTTGAGTTCAACATAGCCAATCAGTTCATCGCTGTCAAGGGAGCGAACGGCAAAAAGAAAAGCGTCGGTTGCTTTATGCGTATCGTCTAGCCACTGAGCCAATGCTGCCTCAGTTTTAGGATAAGCGGGGAGCGCGTCAAATAATCGTAAAAATTCGGGGTTCTGATGCCACTGGACAACGGTTGGGAGATCGCTTTGCGTTAACGCTGTGAGCCGGATTCGACTACCGCGCAAAAGTGTCGAAGGGGTCATGCCTTGTATTCCTGACGTATGGATCGCGGCACGCTGCTGATTGCGTTTTTTTTCGGACAATTTGTTGGTAGGCGAGTGTTATGCGAATTCCGTCTCCTCGTCCTCTTCCTCATCCGTTGCATCAGCTGTTTCATCGGAATCGCTTGATTGTTCCGTCTTCTGTGGTTCTACCAGTGTCGTGGGTATAAACAGCGTGTCGGCGGGAGTGATTGGCTGTTCTGCTTCTTCTTCCTGTTGTTCCTCCTCATCAACTGTCTCAGACGTATAGTCTAGGGGGCTAGGCTCCGCTGCTTCTTGGCTTTCTGACCTGTTCTCGACGTTGTTGAGCATTGTCATGAGTCCTTCAAGTCGCTCGCGGACTTCCGCTTTCTCTTTATCTACATCAAGGCGTTCCTGTTCACGCTCGTTCCGGAGTGCTAGTATCTCCGATTCGAAATGGTTGAGTTCAGCGTTCCGCTGTTCAAGGTTTTGAATCTGTACATCTCGATGGTCCAACTCGTTACGGAGTTGATTATTTTCAGATTCGAGTGCTAGTTTCTCTTCCCTGAGACGTTTGATAGTCTCAATGGCACGTTCAACGCGCTCTTCCAACAGTGTAAGTACGTTTTCGCGTAAATCTTCAAGCATTTGAACCTCCTGTTTTTTGAGTGATTAAAAGTTTTGAGGAAGGGTTGTCTATGGCTTACTGCGAAGGGAGTCAAAATGTTCTTTCTATCTTTCGACCCTCAGCAGATTTTCAAGTCCAACCGTCCGGGCGTAGTGGAAAAGATACTGCTGGGCGTAACCGAGATATTCGCCAAAGTGGTCTTCGGCAAACTGACGAATCTCACGAATCGAGGCTTCGCGTTTGAGGTAGAGCTGCTCTATAATCCGTTTCACCCACACATCAATAGGAAGGGCTTGAACGTGCCCTAACGAAAATAGACAGATGCAGTCGGCGACCTTCTCACCGATTCCTTTGAACCCCATCAATTCTCGTTTCGCTTCAGCATAGGGCATACTTTTCAGAGCCTCAGGATCGAATTCGCCCGCTGCAATTGCCGATGAGACCGTCCACAAATAAGGGGCGCGATATCCCAGCCCACAATCGTACAACGTTTCAACGCCGGCTTCGGCGAGGGCTTGTGGTATCGGGAAGGAATAATCGACCGAGTCATCAAGCGTAATTTTTTCGCCGAATTGTGCGGAGATTGTGCGGATAATCCCCTTAATCCGGGGCACGTTGTTATTCTGGGACAGGATAAACGACGCGAGACACTCCCACACCTCTTGATTCAAAATTCGCATCCCCCAGAATGTTTCAATCGAGTGGTGGATGAACGGATCAATGTCGACAGCGTCTAAGATCGCCGACAGATCACGGTTCAGGTCCAGATAGTAGCGGAGGAAGGCTTCTAGTTGATCTCCCCCTTCATCAGCCGAACTTTCCACGATCAGCGTCTGATTTTCCTGACGTATCTTCAGCTGCCTGCCCTCGACAACGCCATAATACCAGTCATTGATTGGCTGCCAGCGGAATGATTGCCCGCACTCCAACGTATGCTTCAGATCAAAATCAGTGACAGGTTCGATTCGGATAGGGCAGCCTCCTTAGGCAAAGATGATAGAATGCCTATTCGCAGAATTGTGCGTATTATACAACGAATTTCTAATCAATACAAGACTAGAAATTGAGACGCTATGGCTAATTTTTCGTATTAACAAAAAGAATAGAATGGAAAGATTTGACGCTGGGGAAGTTGATGTCAATAAGAGGATACATCGGTATCCGGATGTTCTTGAAAAAATCGCGCCTGATTCACGCCGAAGTCCTCTTGGAGTTGAATAGTTAGCCCACCATCCACCGGCAGTGCGTGTCCTGTGATGAAAGACGCTTCGTCCGAGCAAAGGAAGTTGATAGCGTTAGCGATGTCAATCGGGCGTCCAACACGGCGGACTGGGTATTGTGCCTCAAAGAAGCGCAACAGCGACGGGTTCTGCTTCCAATGTGCTTCGATGCGCTCGGTCACAATATGACCGGGGCAGATTGCGTTGACCCGTATGCCCATCGGTCCGAAGTCAATTGCCATCTGGCGGGTGACGCCGATAACGGAGGATTTACCCGCTTCATATACCAGTTTCTTCGGAGCCATCAGGAGACCGTGGACGGATGAGATGTTGATGATACTACCTTTGCCAGATTTTTGGATTTCCGGGACGGCATACTTTGCACCCAGAAACATGGACTTGACTAGGACGTTCATTGCATAGTCCCAAGCCTCCTCCGACAAATCCACCGCGCTACCATCCGGCTCTTTGGTATTGAAAGCGTTGTTGACGAGAATATTGAGATGTCCCCATAGTTCAACCGCTTTGCTGACCATCGCCTCAATATCGTCACGACGAGAGATATCGGTCTCAATGACTTCCGCGACACCACCTGCATTGCGAATCCGCTCGGCATTAGCTTGAGCTGTCTCAACGTCCATATCCGCGATGAGGATTTTCGCACCTGACTCGGCAAGCCGTCTCGAAGTTGCACCGCCGATGCCTTGAGCACCACCTGTGACAATTGCGACCTGATCCGTTAGACTTCCCATAACTCTATCTCCTTTTAGGACTTACGCAGTTGACTGCTCAAAGCCTCGTAGTTCGGTGATTTATCACCGCACAACACGACTCGTGACGCCCGATGAATCGGGCAACTACGGTAAATCCGTAGGTTTGTAGTCGGTCTCGGAACGGAGGCGATAAATCGTCCGTACCCCCTCTAACTCCCCCGCAAGCAGGGGAGAAAGCAATGAACGCGCTACTACAAACTGCTTTGAATCCCGATAATATCGGGGCTGAAGTGCGTAACTCCTATCCTTTATCAAAAAATTTAATAATCCAAATTGCTAGAAGGTCTTAAGATTTATGTGAGATATGTCCGTAATTCAAGGCACAGCATCGTTGGATGCCGATGAGTACCTAATCGTAGGGGCGAGGTTTCCTCGCCCAACGGGTTGGAAGACCCAACTCCTATTAACCGTGTCGAGCGGCGATTGATCTGTCAATCCGTGACATCACGGCAAACTCAGCGCGATGAGTTCGGCAGGACGATTCGCCCCACCTATCGGAATCACGATAAACTGCCTGCCATCAGCCATGTAACTTATCGGCGCGCCCTGTGCATTGCTTGGGAGTTCTGTTTTTGAGATCGACTGCCCGTTATCCGGATCAAATGCCCACAGAAACGGATTCTTTTTCTCAAAGGTCACTTCAATGGCATTTCCGCGGGGCGAGTTGCCGGTCCCATCCCACTGCGCCTGCGTCGCTGCGAAAAGCAGCGATTGAGTCAGTAGCGGAAAATTACGTTGTGCCCAGCCTAATGGCGGAAGGTTGAGATGCTGCAAGGTAGGGTGGTCCCGTGGTCCCTCTCCGACCGGTTGCATCCACTTGTGTTCACCCGTATTCAGATCAATGGCGGTGATACGTCCATAAGGCGGTTTGATTAAGGGGAGGCTCCGCGGTCCGTTGGGGCCAAACGCGAGGGATCCGGTGTAGGTGTAATCTGCCTTTGGATCTTTCGCTTTGTTTATCGTGATAAGGGCAGGGTAGGTGTAAGAGGGAATATAGATAATCCCTTTGTCTGGGTCAACAGCTGCCCCCGCCCAACTGGCACCGCCGATGATGCCGGGCATGGCGATTGTTCCCTTTTCGGATGGGGGTGTATAGAGCGCGCCGTAGTCGTAATCTTCGATAATACTGAGTGCTTGCTTACGCAACGCCGGCGTGAAATCAATTAGATCATCGTGGGTCAAACCTTGACGATCGAAGGGTGCCGGCTTGGTTGGGAAGGGTTGTGTCGGCGATATAGATTCTCCCGGCACGGCTGACTGGGGTACGGGACGTTCTTCAATGGGCCAAACCGGTTCTCCAGTAACGCGGTCGAATACAAAACAGAACGCCTGTTTGGTCACTTGAGCAACCGCCTTAATTTCCTTCCCATCAACGGTAATGTCAATCAAATTTGGCGCGGCAGGCGGATCGTAATCCCAGAGCCCGTGATGCAAAATTTGAAAATGCCAAACCCGCTCCCCGGTTTCTGCGTTAAGACATACGAGGCTATCGGCAAAGAGGTTGTCTCCGAGACGATGTCCACCGTAATAATCGTTGGTGGGGGTACTGACAGGCAGGTAGACGTAACCTAGCTCCTCATCCGCGCTCATCATCGTCCAGACATTCGTATTGCCGGTTGTCTTCCAAGAATCGTTCTTCCATGTTTCGTTGCCAAACTCCTCTTTTTGCGGAATGGTATGGAAAATCCAGCGTTGCTCGCCGGTACGGACATCAAACCCTCTGACATCTCCCGGCGGCATCAGCTTTTGCGGTGGCTTTCCAATCGCGAAGGAATCCAGAACTGTGGAGCCAACAACAACCACATCTCGACAGATAACCGGCGGTGAGAAAACGGCATACAGTCGTCGATTCACTGTGCGTCGCAAACCTTTTGTCAAATCGACGCGACCACCCTCGCCAAATCCTTGTATCGGTTTCCCCGTTTCGGCGTTAAGCGCGACGAGATACCCATCACCTGTACCAAGGAGGACGCGCTTATCACCGCCGCCCTCCCAATAGGAGACGCCGCGATGCACGAAACCTGTGTTGGCAGGGGTGCCATCCTTGTAAGTTTCCGGATCATAAACCCAGATTGTTTCTCCTGTGACGGGGTTGATGGCAGCAACCTGATTGAGCGACGTGCTGGTGTATATCACGCCACCGATCATGAGCGGCGTGGCTTCATTCACCATCGTCCACAGATCAGGGTTGGATTCAACGAGCGCATTGTCGGGGGAGTCCCAACGCCATGCAATCCGAAGATCCTTGACATTATCTTTGTTAATCTGATCGAGTGGGACGTATTTGGTATTGGCGTTGTCCGAGCCGTAAGCCTGCCATTCTCCAACCTCACTAGCATCTGCCGTGAGAACAATCGGATCGATTGCAAAGAGGATTGAGACAATATAAAGAAATAGCAAATAGTATGTTCGGATCACGGTTTAATCTCCTTTATGTCATAGCCGATATAAGAATGCCCTTACCCATGTAAACCAAGCCTCCGCCATTATAGCAGATCCAAGCAGTTGAGTCAACAGAATTGGATATGCTTGCGCGACGAAAGCACGTGGATGATTTTTGGGTTTCTATTTTCAGGGGAACTATGTTATAATCTTGAGAAATTTCCAAAAAATATAATCTATTTGTAATAGGAAATCCTCTGATACATTGAGGGTTTTCTCAAAAATCCCATAGCTCATCTAAATGAGGGAGGAAATACATGATTGATTGTCACTATCTTGAACCGACTACCGTTTCGGAGGTCTGTACGCTGCTAGCCGAACACGGGGATGGTGCGAAGGTTGTTGCCGGCGGACAGAGCATGGCGATATTGTTGCGGAACGGATTCATTCAACCATCCCATCTAATCAGTATCCAACATGTGTCCGGATTGGAAGACATAACTGCATCGGACGAAGACGTAAAAATTGGTGCGAAGGTTACGTTGGATCGTTTGAGCGGCATAGGCGAGACGCATCCGACGCTGCTTGCTCTGAATGATGTCATCAACGAGGTGGCAGACCAACAAATTCGTAACTTCGCAACACTCGGCGGGGCGATCTGTGAGGCACATCCAGCGAGCGATATCACCGTTGTTCTGAGCGCGTTGCATGCTTCAGTAAAATTAACAAGTACAGGCGGCGAACGGGTGGTGCCTATGTGCGATTTTGTCACTGACGCCTTTGCTACCGCTGCCCAACCGGGCGAGTTGCTAACGGAGGTGATTGTTCCATCATTCGACCTCACGTCCGCCGCAGCCGCTCACCGTCGGTCTGTGCTACGGGCAGGAGATTATCCCGTTGTCGGCGTCGGTGCTTACGTCAGCCTTGATGGAGCGGGGGGTTGTCAGGATGCCCGTATTGTGATTGGCAACTGTTCAGGTGCCCCAGCGCACGCACAAGAGGCAGAAACACGCCTGAAGGGTAACAACATCGTCGGAAACAATGGGGCGCTCGCTGAAGCGGGTGAACTCGCTGCAGCCCATGTCGCTCCATTGAGCGATCCGATGGCACCAAGCGAATACAAAATCGATCTTGTCGGTGTGCTGACCAAGGAAGCATTGGCGGAAGCTGTTGCACGCGCTACCGGTTAAGACAAAGCGACAGCATAAAACCCTAATCTCCGATCAGGATTGGATTGATAACTAATTATTTGGAGGCGTTTTAATGAAATACCCATTATCATTGACTGTCAATGACGAAAATTATGACATCCCCGTTGAACCCTACCACACCTTGATGGAAGCTATTCGTGATGGGATTGGGCTAACGGGGACGAAGTGCGCTTGTGAGGATGGGCGGTGTGGGACTTGTACGGTGCTGCTTGACGGACAACTGGTGAAATCTTGTCTGATGCTTGGGCTACAGGCGAAAGGGAAATCGGTCTTGACCATAGAGGGTCTGGGCTCACCCACTGCACTCCATCCGTTGCAGGCTGCGTTTCTTGAGCATGGTGCTGTGCAGTGTGGTTATTGTACACCGGGGATGCTGCTGACGGCGAAGCAGTTGCTAGACGAAAACCCGAATCCAACTGAAGAAGACATTCGCTCTGCGTTTGTGGGAAATCTTTGCCGCTGCGGAGTGTACACGCACGCGACGCAAGCAATTTTGAGCGTCGCAGGGGAGAAGGAGGAATAAATAACATGAACGTCATTGGAACTTCTACTAAACGTGTTGATGGCATAGAGAAGGTAACTGGAGCTGCACGGTTTACAACCGACATCGTGCTGCCGCGTATGACTCATGCCAAGCTGAAGCGCAGTCCGTATGCACATGCAAGGATTCTGGGAATTGATACTAGTAAAGCCGAGAAGATGCCCGGTGTCCGCGCTGTCATTACCGCTGCGGATCTTCCTGACATACGGCTGGGCATCCTAACACTGGATGAGCATTTGCTCGCGCACGACAAGACACGCCTTGTCGGTGAGCCTGTTGCTGCGGTCGCTGCGGATACCCCGGAGATTGCACGCGCAGCCTGTGAACAGATCGAGGTCGAATACGAGGAGCTTCCTTCCATCTTTGACCCGGAGGAAGCGATTAAATTAGACCCGCCGGTGGTGTTGCACGAAGAATACGAAGAATACGAAAAGCTCCTTGAACTCGCTGAAATGGACGAGCGTCCACCCAACCTGTGGCAAGCCTACCGCATCCGTCACGGCGACATTGACGCCGAATTCAAAAAAGTGGAGGACGAAGGCGGACACATCGTCGAAAATCGCTATGCAACCGGCTATGTCCACACCGCATGTATGGAGCCACATGGCGCAGTTGCACAATGGAGCTCCGACGGCTCACTGACTCTCTGGGCAGGGGGACAATCGCCCTACATCGCCCGCGACGGTTTATCGAAGGCACTCGCTCTGTCGCCATCCAAAGTTCGCGTCGTCATTCCGTTTGTCGGCGGAGCCTTCGGCGGCAAGTTGACTGTCAAAGAGGGGGCTATCGCTGCTGCACTTGCCCGCAAAGCGGGGCGTCCTGTCAAAATTATCTTGACCCGTGCCGAAGATCTCTCTGCTACCGCAGCACGCACACCCTTCATCTTCTACATGAAGGATGCTGTGACCAAGGATGGCATCCTGGTCGGACGCAAAGTCACGTCGATTTTCTGGGGCGGCGGTTATAGTGGCGAGGGGATCCTCAAACCAATTTTCTCTACGCATCTCTATCCCGGCTCCTATCACTTAGCCGCGCTTTGGGTAGACTCTTACGGCGTTTATACCAACCGTGTCTCCGGTGGCGCGTTGCGAGGCTACGGCTGCGCGGAATCTGCTTGGGCGGTCGAAACGCAGATGGACATCATTGCGAGAATGTGCAACATTGACGCCGTTCAGCTGCGTATAAATAACCTGCTGACCGAAGGCGAGCGCACCGCTATCACTATGCCTGCCCATGCGTTCAGTGCCCACGAATGTCTGACCAAATGCGCTGATGCAATTGAGTGGAAAACCCCGTCTGAATCGTTGGAACAGCCGTGGTATCGCGGTAAGGGAATCGCTTTGGGTAACAAGTATTCTTTCGCGCCGACTGCTTCCAGCACGGAGTTAAAGGTCCATGAAGATGCTTCTTGCGAACTGCGAACCAGTGCTGTCGATTTGGGGCAGGGTGCCTATACTGTTCTCACACAAATCGTCGCCGATGAGTTCGGCATCGAGATCGATCAGGTCAAACTGATCACCCCGGATACCGCGATTACTCCATTCGATCATGTCGCGGGTTCCAGTCGGCAGACCTTCCACACCGGCAATGCCACCCGCATGGCGTGTGATGATGCGAAACGCCAGATACGGGAAGTCGCCGCACCCAAGTTGGAGGTTCACCCTGACGACTTAGACGTTTCCGGTGGGAACATCTTCGTCAAGGGTTCTCCCGAGAAGTCCATCAAAATTGAAGATCTGTTCGTGGTGGAGATGCTGGCGGGCAAACGTCCGGCGGTTGACGAGGTTATCGGTAAAGCGACATGGGAAGTTACTGCTAGTCCACACGACCCAAACACTGGGCAGGGCGAGCAGCCAATGGCTTATATGGGACATGGTGCCCAAGCAGCCGAAGTCGAGATCAACGTTGAAACGGGGCAGGTACGGGTTCGGAAGTTTGTCTCGGCAATTGACGTTGGCAAGGCGATGAACCCGCAAGGCGTCGAGATGCAGAACTACGGCGGCGCGTGCATGGGTATCGGTATCGCACTGCACGAAGACATGTGCTTCGATGCAAGTGGACAGATGACCAACGCCAGCCTGATGGATTATAAAATCCCCTCCATTGCCGAGATACCGTTGAAAGAATACATGGAGTCGATCATCGTCGAAGTTCCGCACCAGCATGGACCCTACGGTGCCAAGGGTGCCGGTGAAATCGTCGTGGTGCCCACATCGCCTGCAATCGGCAACGCGATTTATGACGCGATTGGTGTGCGTATCTGGGATCAGCCGCTGACTCCGGAGAAGATTATCAAGGCGTGGAAGGAGAAGCAGGCGTCCGGCAACGGTTCTGGGTGATTAGAATGAAGATTAAACATAAAATCACTGATCTCAAACTTGTTCACCCCTTCAGGATCGCCCGGCGAGCTGTTGATGAATTCCGTCAAGTGATTTCTGTTGAAATTGATGGCGGACTTGGTGAGACGGCTCCCGCGCGCTTCTACGGCGAAACCGTCGAAACGGTTCAAGTCGCATTTGACATCCTCGATGCAGGTCTTGATGGAAACCTTGATGCTATTGAGAGCGTGATGTCGGAGCTTGAATCGGTTCTCGGACGCAACTACGCTGCCAAGTCCGCGATTGATATGGCGCTGCATGACCGACTTGGGAAAAAGTTAGGTGTGCCGCTTTATCAACTCTGGGGGCTCGATCCAAAGGCGACACCGCTTACAACCTTCACAATTGGGATTGATGAGCCGGAGATAATGCAGCAAAAGGTGCGTGAAGCGGAGGCGTATCCCTTCCTCAAGGTGAAACTTGGCACTGACCGTGATTTGGAGCTCATCCGCGCACTCCGCGAAGTCACGGATAAGCCGATCTATGTGGATGCCAACACGGCATGGACACCCAAAGAATCGGTGCGTATGATTCGTGAGCTTGCCCCTTACGGCGTTGAGCTGATCGAGCAACCCACAAAGCCGGACGATCTGGAGGGGCTAAAGTTTGTCCGTGAGCACTCGGAACTCCCGATTTTCGCCGATGAAAGCGTGAAACGTGCAGCCGATATACCTTCGCTGGTCGGGTGTGTTGATGGTATTAATATTAAGTTGGTCAAATGCGGTGGTCTGCTTGAAGCGATGCGGATCATCCACATTGCACGAGCGCATGGACTGCAAGTGATGATTGGTTGTATGATAGAAAGTTCTCTAGGCATTACAGCAGCAGCACATCTCACACCGCTTGTGGATTACGCAGATCTGGATGGACATCTACTGGTTGCGAATGATCCATATCGTGGCGTAACACTTGAGAAAGGTAAACTCATCTTACCCGATCTGCCCGGAATTGGAGTTGTTCCAGTCGAGAATTAGAAGAAATCCACATCATCTGTTTAATCCGCGATCAGCTTTCAGGAGAACTGCATGAGTAAAGCCCAGTTATTGAGAGACCATAAAATCGGAAATATTAATAATTTATATTGGAATTTATCAGCACCCACCCTATATGAAGAAGCCCTCATGCGGGGCGAAGGGCAAATTGCTCAATTTGGTTCTTTCGTCGTTGAAACTGGTCCTCACACAGGTCGTTCACCTAACGACAAATTTATCGTTGAACAATCGTCAAGCCAAGATAAAATCTCGTGGGGTAAAGTCAACCGTCCCATTGCCGAAGAGTACTTCGATCGCGTGTATAATCACATGCTAACTTACATCCAGGGGCGTGATGTCTTTGTTCAAGATTGCTACGCCGGTGCCGACCCACAGCATCGCATCACCGTCCGTGCCATCACCGAATATGCGTGGCACAGCCTGTTTACCCAAAGTCTTCTCATCCCCGCCGACAAGTTGTCCCCAGACCGTTCACCTGACTTTACAATTATTGATTTTCCGGGGCTTCACGCTAATCCTGAATTACACGGTACTAACTCAGAGACCTTCATCCTTGTGAATTTTAAGCGGAATTTGGTGCTTATTGGTGGTACAAAGTACGCTGGAGAAATAAAGAAAGCGGCTTTCACATACCTTAACTACCTATTGCCGAGTCAAGGGGTATTGCCGATGCACTGCTCGGCGAACCTTGGACCCGATGGAGATGTTGCCCTGTTCTTCGGGTTGTCCGGAACAGGAAAAACAACGCTCTCCTCTGCGCCGGGGAGACAACTCATCGGCGATGACGAGCACGGCTGGAGCGATCGCGGCGTTTTCAACTTTGAGGGTGGCTGCTATGCGAAAACGATTAACCTTTCCAAAGAAGCGGAGCCGGAGATTTACGCCTGTACACATAAGTTTGGAACAGTGCTGGAAAATGTAATCCTCGATCCGGTAACGCGACAAATCGATCTTGATGATGACTCATTAACCGAAAATACGCGTGCGGGATACCCAATTACTCATCTCGATCAGATCATGCCGGAAGGCGTCGGTGGGCATCCGAAGAACCTAATCATGCTCACGTGTGATGCGTTTGGTGTAATGCCTCCTGTTGCCAAACTAACGACCGAACAAGCGATGTACCATTTCCTTTCGGGATATACCGCGAAAGTTGCTGGTACTGAGCAGGGATTGGGAGACCAACCCGAAGCGACCTTCAGCCACTGTTTTGGTGACCCATTTATGCCGTTAGATCCTGCTGTATATGCTAACATGCTTGGGGAAAAGATAGATCAACATCAGGTGGATTGTTGGTTGATCAACACCGGCTGGAGTGGCGGTGCCTATGGCGAAGGTTCACGAATGAAAATTGCCTATACCCGCGCCATCGTTGATGCGGTTTTGAAGGGCAAGCTGGCGGATGTCCCAACAGAGCCGGATCCGATTTTTAGAATCCACGTTCCAACTGCCTGCGAAGGTGTACCGTCTGAAGTTCTCAAACCGCGCAACACATGGAAAGATGGTGCGGCTTACGACCTCCAAGCGCGAGAACTCGCTAAGATGTTTGTGGAAAATTTTAAGCAATTCGCTGATAGCGCGACAGAAGCTGTCCGAGCAGCGGGGCCCAAAATCTAATAGACACGATTTGGGGCTTTTCCTATAATTCGTGAATCTTAATCCGTTTCACGCCTCGCATGAGAAAGGATTTCAAAATGGCTGAAAAGCGATTTGCTGTTGTCACTGGCGGTACTGGTGCGTTGGGAACGGTTGTCACGGAAGCCCTGCTCAGAGAAGGTTACCAAGTCGCCGTCCCTTACACTTCTGAGCGCAATATCGAACCCTTTGAGCGTCAGATTGGCGACCTCAAAGCGCAGGTAACACTGGTTCGCACAGACCTGACAGTTGAAACTGAAGTCCAAAATTTCGTCCAAACCACATTGGACAAATTCGGTCATATCGACGTTTTAGTGAATACGGTCGGCGGCTTTGTTGGCGGCATTCCAGTTGTCGAAATGGCTGAGGAACGATGGAATTTCATGATGGATCTGAATCTGAAATCGATTTTTCTCTGCTGCAAAGCGGTTCTGCCGCACATGATTGAGCAGAAGTGTGGGAAGATTGTGAACACCTCTGCGCGTGCAGGATTAAGTGGGGTAGCAGGATTGGGTGCCTATTCCGTCTCCAAAAACGGGGTGCGGATTCTCACAGAATCGATTGCGGAGGAGGTTAAAGACTTGGGGATTAACGTCAACTCTCTGCTGGTGAGTATCATTGATACACCTGCGAACCGTGAGGGGATGCCCGACGAAGATCACTCCCGCTGGGTCTCGCCCGACGACATCGCCAAAGTTATCTTATTCCTCATTTCCGATGACGCTGCTATCATCAACGGGGCAGCGATTCCTGTCTATGGCAGAGCATAGTTGACGATAGAGGAGAAAAATGCAACGACGAAAGTTTCATTTAGGGTTGTCCATTTTCTGTGTGATGAGTCTGCTGATTTTTGGCTGTGATAAGCAGAAAAGTGGAGACAAACAATCGTCTGTCCAAACAGAGAGCGGTCAGGAAAGCACACCGAAAAAGAAGCAGATATGGCTCTCCATCCTCGGTGGGGCGGTTGGCGGGACGTTTTCACCATTTGCAGGTGGGATTGGGAGTGTCGTTTCAAAAGCGGAGCCGAACATCAGAATCTCCGTTGAAGCGTCCGCCGGATCTATTGAAAATGTACGTCGTGTCAATAGTGGTGGAGACTACATGGGGATTGCGTTTGCATCCGATGTTTATCTGGGTTATCATGGGCAAGAGGTCTTTGCCAAAGAGGGAAAGAAAGAAAATATCCGAGTGCTAACCCTGCTTTACATCGCTTACAACCAATTTGTCACTTTGGCGGGCAGCGATGTGCATCAATTTGAGGATATTGTCGGGAAGAAAGTCGCGATGGGTGCAGCGGGATCAGGTTCGGCACAGACGCTAGAACGTCTCGCGAAACTTGCCGGCATTCACGGCAAGTTCGCACCGGTTTATAAAGGGGGAACCGCAGGGGCAGATGCCCTCCGTGATGGACAGGTGAGCGGTTTTCAATGGCTTGTCAATGCACCCAACTCCGCTATCATTTATGTGTCCGAAATCAAATCTGTCCGTCTAATTGACTTCGACGCTCCCGCCAAAAAGTACGGATTTTACGAGAAATATCCCTTCTATCTGCCCGGTACGCTGCCTGAGAAGGCGTACAAAGACGTCCAACCGGTGAATACATTCCTGATGCCGACAGTCCTCATCGCGCACAAAGACATCAGCGAGGAGACAGTTTACACTATCCTACAGCGTATGTACGACCAAGCGGGACACCAAACCTTGGTAACTACCACCCCTGCTGCGAAGGATATGACTCTCGAAAATGCGCCGAAAGCGTTTGTAATTCCGTTGCACCGTGGAGCGGATCGGTTTTGGAGAGAACGGGGAGTTGAGATTCCGGCGGCAGCGCAAGCTATCGATTAAACCCGCCCACCGTCAATTGTGGACACCTCTACGGATACATTCCAACAGCTGCGGATGCAGATCCCCATTTGTCGCTAAAATTCCGCGGTTGGTGGTCATCCGTCTTCCTTGCGAGAAATCAAGTGTTCGTCCATCGACATCTGTTACCACCCCGCCTGCCTCTTCCACCACTATCAGCCCAGCGGCGTGATCCCAAATACACTCACGATAATCCGGCGTCGCCGGGTTCGGCAGACGAATATAGATGGACGCTTCCCCCCGCGCAAGGACCCCATACTTCCCCTGACCGTCCATCCGGATTGGTGGGTTGGTAATACCAACTTGTTGAGCGATTTGTGCGTGAGTGTCAAGGTCGCTGTGGGTGGATTCAACGCTCTCTGCAAAACGGTGTGTTGCGTGAGAGATACAGATCGGTTCTGAGGATTGCCCGTCCAACGGAAGCATCTGCGTGCCTTTATCTTTCTCAGCAACGAAAAGGCATCCGCGTTGCGCCTGCGGATCGTCCAATCTCTGCGGTAGATTCGGACAGCCCAACACCCCAAGTTTTACCTCTCCATTAACAATCAACGCCAGTGCAATGGCATATTGATCTCCGCGCAAAAACCCTTTCGTACCATCAACCGGGTCCAGCGTCCAGAAACGTTCTCCCACTTTTCCGCCGCCCCTATCAATCCAATCGCAGATTGTTTGGACTACAGGTATCCCTGCGGCAAAACGATCGACATATCCGGTTACACGCTGCATCAGTTGAGGGTTTTCCTGCAACGTCTGAGAATCCTCTTCTGCGACAATGGCGTCGTCCGGAAATGCTTCACCGATGGCATGACAGATTAAAGCCTGAGAACCGAAATCTGCCACTGTTACGGGACTTCGATCCGCTTTCTCCACTGCATCCGTTTTTACCATGTCAGCCTGCACCTGTTGGCACAACTGCACTGCTCTAAATACCGCACTCATTGCAATCTGTTTCTCTAATACCATATGATGTGTAATTTCTTAGCCTCCATATTCAAAGGTACGGCGCAAAATGCTGCGATGTCCAAGATTATTTTCAAGGTGGTAGATGATGGTGTATGTCCCTGCTGCTGTCCGAAATTGGTTGACATCAATGGTCGGGGTAAACCGCACAACCTCTGAGCCGTCGTTCGGGATATCGAGTCGCTGTGAAAAGGGACCATAGCAGCGTTCACCTAACGGGTTGAGCACTTTCCATGTGACTTCGAGCCACGTCGGACGAGCGTCGCGACGGAGGTAAATGACAACCTCATCTGTTTCTAGTCCATCTTTGTTGAAACCAAGGACGCCAAGTTCAGAGAGCATCTTGGTTGTGAGCGTTCGTGGGATATGTTCCAGATAGCCTCTGCCGGGGATTGCTCGCCAAGTGCCGCCCGTTGCCCAAGCAATCTGTTTGATGGGAAGGAATTTCAGCCCGATGACATCAACGCGAACATCTTGGCGTTGTAGCGTTTCGATAACCTCGTCTTGGCTATATTCCGATCTGCCGTCGTAATCTGCATCGTGGAAGGTTCCATCGCTCGCAAGGACGAAAAATCGTTGAGTGTTACCTCGAAATTTAATCTTGTGTAGCGCAGCCATCAGCGCATCTAATCCCGATTCGGCGAGATCTCCTCCGCCTTCAAATTTAATCTTGTAAAGCCAGTTTTTGAATTTGCCGTGATCTGTTGTAACCCCTTGAACCTTCGGCTTTTTTGTCATGGCATCGGCGAATGTTACCAAGCCAAAGGCTGCATCGTGTCCTGAGCGTGTAAAATGCTCAAAAAAGAGGTCGATATAAGCGCGAATACCACGGACATTGTCTTCCATGCTCCCGGTCTTGTCGATGATAAACACCAGATCAACTTCCTGAACGACTGCCGCATCTGTCAGATTTCGAGCGAGTTCAGTCATCATCTTAATATAATTGTCCTCCCCAGAGGTGCCCGAAGGAATACTACCGCCCGAATTGCCGATAGGCATTCCGTCAAGTGCCTCGCCTCGTCTTCGTCCTACGCGTAACTTCGTTACGCCGATCTCAGGAGAGCTTTCTGATAGATGACTGCCTCGTTCAGCAACATTGATGTCCTGATCTGCCGCGAGAGGCACCCCCTTTTCTGAAGCCTCTCTCGGCAGACCTACTGCTGGCATGGTAAGTGCTTTGGAATCTGGACGTGCTTTTGCGGATAGTTGTGGTTGGGAAACAGGTACAGCGGTGTCCGAAGTCGGAGGCGAATCAATTTTCGACCCAATCGCTGTCCGTTGATTTGTTTCGAGTGTATTAACCGTCAGCCAATTGGTCGCAGATGCGGGTTTGGGTTTAGGAGTGAGTACTTCTGGAACAACTTTCGCTGGTTCAGGGGGTGGTGGTTCAACCTGCTTGGGTGGGACAACCACCGAGCGTTGAAAATGAGTGATGTCAACCAGAACGCCGTCATCAAACGATGGTAGTTGACGCTGCTCAATCTGTAGATGCATCATGATGGCTGCAACAATGAGATGAATTATAAGAGAACAGATTAAAGCTGGGCGAGAATTCCTGCGACGTAACATGGTGTCACCTATTTTGTGAATCAAGGGATTTGGAAACCCTATGGCGATCTCTCATCTTGAAGTTGATTTATGAGTTGACTTCGCAATCCGAATTCCAACGTTATGCACCATCTCTATCGGTTCATACGCTGCACGGTTTGCACATCGTGCAGCAAATTGACCCCGCGGCACCCATGAACCTCCCCGGATGACCCTGCGTCTGCCTTCGGCTGGACCAAAGGGATTTTGCGCTGGCGCGTATTGATAGGTCTCCGGGTGAAACCAGTCTATGCACCATTCGTAAACATTTCCGCCCATATCGTAGCACCCATAAGGACTGACCCCTTCAGGATAGCTGCCAACGGGCGTTGTTCGTTTGAGACTGCTCTCCGACGAATTCGTTTTTGATGGGTCCCATTCGTTTCCCCACGGATACTCTCGTCCATCGGTGCCTCGCGCTGCTTTCTCCCACTCCGCTTCTGTCGGTAAACGATACGCTTCGTCTGTCAGTTCGCTGAGATACCCTAGAAATGCTTGTGCGTCGTGCCAACTAACGCCAACCACAGGACAGTCCGGCGCATTGAAGCGCGGATCGGCATAAAAACGCGGCGGATAATGCCCGCTATCTTCTACGAATTGCATATATTGCCCATGGGTCACAGGAAACTTGCCGATATGGTAAGCGTTGAGCGTCACCGTGCGCTGTGGCTCCTCATGGTCAGTTTTTCGTAGTCCCGTTGGAAGTGTGCCCATGGCGAACGAGCCTTCAGGGATGTAGATTAATGGATAGTTTAGCGGATCGATCGTAACCTCTTTATGGGTTGACATAGGATATATTCACTCATAATAGTCCGAAGAAGATGGAAGATGGGGTGTAACGCACAAAACCTAACGACATGCCAAAGTTAAAAACATTGTAACACCAGATCGTAGTTTTTTCAAGGTCAAGTGTCTTTTCGATTTAATACTGGTAGGATGTAAACTTTCTATTCTCGGCACGTCTAAATCAAGTAGGACTTACGCAGCTGAACGTTTGAAGTCAACCCTCCTGCTCTCTCCGGTCAGAAGACCAAGAGTTTTCGACCCTATCAGGTTGCTTTGAACCCTTGATGCAATCAGAGGGGATAGTTCAGCGATTCATCGTCCTTGAACACATCCCTCGACACCCAATATCGGGAGGGTCACAAACTCAAGTGTGGTGCGATTCTGCGTAACAGGACATAATGTCGGTTAGATTCCAATGCGGTGAAAGTCGCACGCCCGGTTTGGAAGCAGGGAAAATTCCGTGATGAGGAATCTATCTATACTTACTAACTTCTTAAGAGGTAAGAGATTACAGGTTAAATTTAAGGAGACTGCATAAGATGCCTTGGAAATTTTCCTGTTTTGTGATTACACTTCTCTTCGTGCCTCTCCTACTCCAATGCAGGGCTTTGCAATTGTTGGAACAACAACCACAAACGACTCAACAGGATGTGAATGACACCATTTCGGAGACTACTTCTCGCGTTCGGTTAATCTACTTTACACCCCAAGACCGACCCTTCAAGCAAAGAATTGTCGATCAGATAGAGTTACAAATGAGAGTCGTACAAACTTTCTTTGCAGACCAGATGGAAGCCCACGGCTTCGGGCGGAAAACATTCGCTTTTGAAACTGATGTGAAAGGGAGAGCGATTGTGCACCGAGTCAAGGGGCAGTTCCCCGATAAACACTATCTCTTTAATACAACAAATAAGGTTGGAGCAGAAATCGGGGAACGATTTAATCTTTCAAAGAATGTCTATATGATTGTTGTTGATATAAGTGGTAAGTACATTAACAGAGCTATGGGCCTTGGAAGCTCCCGGCGTGGTGGCCAATCAGGCATTCTTTGGATAGCAAAAAGCGGTTTTCAGAGCAAAACCATTGCTCATGAATTGGGGCATGCCTTTGGCTTATTACACGATTTCCGTAATGAGCGGTTTCTCATGTCCTACGGTTCTTTTCACCTCTCCTCAACCCGACTGGAAAAACGTCAACTATCCAAGGAAGCTGCAGAATTTCTTGATGCTAGTCGTTTCTTTAACTCCAGCAGAACGTTCGCCAGCCAATTTGAGCCGAAAATTAAGATTATCTCCTCACTCGAGTATCCACCGAGGGCAGAAAGCATCCGTATCATTTTCGAGTTGAGCGACCTAGATGGATTACATCAGGCACGATTTCACACCAACCCCAATATTACTGACAAAAACTTGGCGAAGTTCAGTAGGGGATCCCCCGCATTCAAAGCCTCCAAGCGGTTAAATGGACAAGAGATGACCGTTGAGTTTGTTTACGAATTATCCAAGGTTGACGTTCACGATCTGTGGCTTCAAGTTGTCGATTTACAAGGACACTTTGGGACAAAATCATTTTCCGTCCACCTTCAAAAGTAAATAGGAGTTACGCAGTTAAAGTGTAACAGGGTTGAACCAAATAGGCACGCATCACCTCTCTGATAATCGAAACTTTCGCTTCAAATCAGCGCGGTCCCGTCAAAAAGCGGTGTACCTCTAAGCGTAGATACACTCGTAATGTGGGTCCATACCTTCTATAAATAACCTATTTTCTTGGCAAGTGCATAACTCCTATAAAATGCAATACTCTCTAATTATGTTGACAAGATTTACGAAATGCGCTACACTTTGAACAAGTCAGATTCAATAAAAAAACGGCGGCAATTTATCACGTTGCACGTGACAAGGAGGTTTACACCATGAGTATTTCACCACGTTCCTCTCAAGAAACACCGGCAGGTTCAATCCACTTTGAGGATCTCCCAACTGCGGGTGTTACGGATGAAACCGATCTGGTTTACCACCGACTCTGCCCCGCCGATACCGTTGGGGACGGCAATGGGAAGCCTTTTCATGTGGAAGGCACACACCTTGCTGTCTTTAAGTATCACGATAAATTCTACGCGGTTGACAACCGTTGTCCGCACATGGGCTATCCGATGTCCGAAGGGAGTGTCCGAGATGGTGTGCTGATTTGCCACTGGCACCACTGGGAGTTCGACCTCAAATCGGGCGGTTGCTTTCTCGCGTTTGGGGACGATCTGAAGGCGTTCCCTGTTACAGTACGTGATGATGGGTATCTGTACGTTGGGCTTGCTCATGGAGAGCGAGACGCAGCGAAACGTCGTGTCATTGACCGTGGCAAGCGCGCCCTTGAGCGAGGACTCAAAGACCGGAGTTCCTTCTTCATTGCGAAGGCGGTTACAGCGCTCACCGATGCAGAGGCAACATCACAGGAGATTATTCAGCAAGGGCTTCACTATGGTGCCCATAAAAGCAGCGAAGGTTGGTCGTCCGGCATAGCGATTCTTACGCTCGCAGCGAATTTGTGGGACGAGGTTGCCCCGAAAGATCACAACCTGTTTCTCGTGCATGGACTTGTGCAAATCAGTCTTCGCACGTCGGGAAGTTCACGCCCATATCGCGCACCGTTCCCGCAGACGACAGAGGAACATGACCTCACAACCCTGAAGCGATGGTTCCGCTACTTTATTGACAAACGGGACGGAGGCGCCGCAGAGCGCATTCTGCTCACACTGAATGACCGCGGATATGGTAAATCGGTCTTAGCGGATTTCGTGTTCACCGCTGCCACTGACTTCTACTTCACCGGCGATGGCCACGCCCTCGATTTTGCAAACAAGATGTTTGAGGCATTGGATTACGTCCAGTGGGAGGGAGCACACGAGATCTTACGTCCAATTGTGATTGATTTGATTAGCCGGACGCGGCACGAGGAGACATCTCGATGGGCGGACAGCGTGCCGGTGCTGGAGCCAGTCTTCACCCGCTTGGATGAAATTTGGCAGGAGAACCAAGCCAACGAAGCGGAACTCGATATTTCGGAGTTCACCCAAACGATGCTTGGCGACGATTTTATACCGATTGTTGCGGAGATTGAGGAGAAACTTCGTGCCGGCGTGAAGCCTACCGACATTTGCCGAGCCATGACTTACGCTTCAGCGATTCGGACCGCGCGCTTCCATCTCAAGAATGAAGGGGATTGGCATGACGTGGCAAACATTTACTCCTACGCACACGCGCTCTACTGCACGTTCCACTACGCGCCGAGTGCAGACCTTTTGCGAGGGATCTTCCACGGTGCCGTGTTCCTAAACTACCTACGCTGGTTGAACATGCCGGCGGCGCGTATTCCCCGTCCCGGTCAACGGCTTGACGAAACCTTCGGCTCCGTTGATGAGATGTTAGATCGCTTTCAGGAGTTTGCCGACTTCCAGAAGGTCTACGAAGCGGAAATCCTTGTGAATCAATATCTGGAGGAAGGGCACGACGTTGACGCACTCAAGCGTGCGTTGGCGCACATTCTGCTCCGTGAAGATGCAGAACTTCACATGTTCCAAGTGCTTGAAGTTGCGTTTCGGCACTACGCGCTGACTGACGATGTTGAGGAGAAGCGGATGCACCTTCTCGCGGCGACCCGTTACATAACCGCACAGAAGTTGATGAAGAATATCCTCTGGTCAACCGAGAATGCGGAACGTTTGGCACGTGGCGAGTTGCTCAGTGAACGTGAGGATGATAATTAGCGGGTCAAACGAACAACCAAAAAAAGGGCGTACCGGTGGGTACGCCCTTTTTTTTATTGCTGCGCCACACTTATCAAAATCTTCCGTTCTAAAACCCCGTCCTTTAGGGTGGGGATACAGAACGGCACACCCCGTTAGTGAGTCAAAAAAGGTTGATTTTGTAGGTAAAAAATGGTATAATTCTTTCGTCTTTCGTGGGAGAGTTTCACGCCACCGCACGGTGGTGTCTCCCACATCCTTTGAAACAGGATATGAAAGACAGAAAGACAGTCCCATGAAAACGTACAAGTTCAAACTGTATTCTCATCACGGCAATGGTGAGTTGCACAAGACGATAGAGGGACACGCTTCTGTCTGGAATCATTGTGTCGCGCTTCAGCGTCGTTACTATTCAATCTGCGGCAAGTATATCAGCAAGTTTAGGCTAATTAACCACATATCTAAACTCAAGCGATTGCCTCGTTTTTCCCATTGGACTCAGTTGCCGAGCCAAGCGATTCAAGACGTGGTAGCCCGAATAGACAAAGGCTACAAGGCAATGTTTGAAGCGAGAGCCAAGGGTAAGAAATGGGGCAGACCCCGTTTCAAGCCACGTCGTAAATACAAGTCGTTCACCCTCTTACAAGCGGGTTGGCAACTCCTACCCGGTAACAAGATTCGTATTGGTAAGTGTATCTACCAGTACTTCAAATCCCGTGATGTGTTCGGCAATCCGAAACGTTGTACTATCAAACGGGATTCCGTTGGTGATGTCTATATCACCATCCTAACAAACTATGTAGAACCTGACCTGAATCGAGTCATGACGGGTAAAATCGCAGGTCCCGATTTATCGGGATTCTCGCTATGCGGAACTTGATTTCGGTCTGAAACGGTATCTGACAGGTCATAACGGAGATGATATAGATTCGCCTGAGTTTTTCAAACGCAGTCTCAATGCTATTAAACGTGCCAATGGTAACCATTCACGGAAACACAAAGGGTCAAAGAACCGAGAACGGGCACGGCTGAACTTGGCACGGAAGCACCGTAAGATTGAACGGCACCGAGAGGATTTCCACTGGAAGTTGGCACACCAATTGACCGACGCATACGATGAGATACGCCTTGAGGATTTGAATCTGCAAGGGATGAAAGTCCTTTGGGGGCGCAAAGTCAGTGATTTAGCCTTTGCAGACTTCGTTGTAAAACTGAAATACATTGCAGCGAAAAAGGGTGTCAAACTCAAGTTCATTGATAAATGGTATCCCTCATCTAAGACGTGCTCGGCTTGTGGTGCTGTTAATGAAACGTTGAATCTGCGTGATAGAAACTGGCAGTGTAACAGTTGCGGTGCTATCCATGACCGTGATAGAAATGCTGCAATTAACATTTACAGGGTTGGGGCATCAACCCTCGAAGGAGAGGATATAAGAGGCGGTTCGCCGTCCAATCCTTGTTGATAGCGCAATTACCGTTACTGAAGGACACAACAATCTCCGTCCTTTAGGGCGGAGAGTATGTCAAGCGACCAACCGCCCATTAGTGTCAATCTCATCGCGCAAACATTTGCGGCAGTAGTAGATCGGATGCGCTTTGCGGTAAACAAAGCCCTTCGCTTGCGTGCCACACTTTTCGCAGGTCTGATCCTTGATTACGTGGATCGCCTCCGTTACTTTTGATGAAGAAGCCGTTTTCATCTGGGGTTCCTTTCTTTGTGTATATAAATCATGTTTCCATTGGGTTACGAAAATGGTTCTGTTTCACAATATGCTAACCCTTGCTTTCCTTAGTGTGAATTATACCACACAAATATAAAGTAGTCAAGCAAAATTATCGAAACTTTTTAGATATTATGAAGATCTTGACAACGCATAAGAACGTATGCTATCCTTAATGTAATTTCATTCCAAAAAAACGTAGATGTAGGTGATTAAATTGAGTACAAAGGTTATCGCTGCGATGAGCGGCGGTGTTGATAGTTCAGTGACCGCGGCATTGATGGTCGAAGCCGGCTATGATGTGATTGCAATTACCATGCGCCTCGGTACGCACGACACAATCGAGATTGATTCGGACAAGCCGAACTGCTGCTCGCTTGAAGGTGTCGAAGACGCGCGGCGGGTTGCTACACAGCTGGGGATACCATTTTACGCCGTCAATTACGAAGAGCCGTTCCGCCAGAGCATCGTTGATTATTTTGCTGACGAATACCTTTCTGGACGGACACCGAGTCCGTGCGTCATCTGTAATCAGGACTTGAAGTTTGGGAAGCTGCTTGAGCTCGCGACGCAATTGGAAGTTGACTGCGTGGCGACAGGGCATTACGCCAGAATCGAACACGAGCCGGAGACAGGTCGCTATACCTTGCGCAAAGGGATTGACTCCCGCAAGGATCAGTCTTACTTCCTGTTTTCACTAACGCAAGCGCAGTTGAGTCGAGCATTGATGCCACTCGGTGGGTATGAAAAAGATGAGGTAAGAGAGGTAGCGCGGAAGTATCAGTTGGGGACAGCGGAGAAGCCGGAAAGCCAAGAACTCTGCTTTATTGCAGACGATAACTACAAGCGATTTCTCAAGGATCGGATCCCTGAACAGATTCAGGAAGGCGATATCGTCGACCAAGAGGGTCGTGTGCTCGGAGAGCATCAGGGAATCCCGTTTTACACGGTGGGGCAACGCAAAGGGTTGGGGATCTCTGCCAAGACGCCACTCTATGTCACTGAATTAAAGGTTCACGACAACACCATCGTTGTTGGGAAGAACGAAGACCTCTTGGCGGATACGATGCAGGTTGAGGAGGTAAACTTCATCACGATGGATAAGCTGACTGAGCCGATTCGCGCGGAGGTCAAGATTCGCTATAAAGATACAGGGGCACCGGCGACGATTCGCCCCCTGAGCGACACGGAGATGGAAGTCAAGTTTGATCAACCACGCCGTGCCGTGACCCCGGGACAGGCAGCGGTATTCTATGATGGAGATGTTGTAGTCGGCGGCGGCTGGATTAAGTAGATTTATTGATACGAGTAGAAGATGGACATCCTCGAATCACAACATCAAAAAATCATCATTGGTCTTGTTGTCGTGATACTTGCGGGCGGGGGATATTGGATGCTAAAGCACTTTCACCCCGCGCTTTTTCTCGGTGAACCCGATCTCGTCGTCGAGACGGAAGCGGCCCCACCTCTACCACCCGCACCCACTCCAAAGTCAGAGATTGCTGTCCATGTGACGGGGGCGGTGAAGTCGCCGGGAGTTTACTATCTTTCCACCGATGCGCGAGTCCATGAGGCTATTGAAAAGGCGGGTGGGAAGACTGACCAAGCCGATATTCACAGCCTGAATCTCGCTGCTAAAATTCGTGATGGGCAGCAGATTGATGTTCCAGAGATTCGCCAAATCCCTGATGTGGGACAAGACTTACCTGTCTCCCCCGCAACCCCGCAGCCTTCCGTGAGGAGGTCTGCACCGTCGGATGGATCGCACATCAACATCAACTCCGCGACATCGCAAGAGTTGCAAACACTACGCGGTATTGGTCCCACACTAGCGCAACGCATTATTGAATACCGTCAAACCTCCGGTGGGTTCTCTACCGTTGATGACCTCACAAATGTCAAAGGCATCGAGGAGAAAACACTGGAGAAGATTCGGGCTAGCATCGCCGCTTATTAGGGCGTGTTGACGTTTGTGTGAAGTTGTCCGTAATCGTAGGGGCGAGGTCCCCTCGCCCATTGACCAACGCGGGTTGGAAACCCCAAACCATACGGGTTGAGTAGATTATAGGTCGAGATTCATATCTCGACACCGAATCGTCGATTTTGGAAAATCGACTACAGCAGTTCAAAATTGTCTATGATGTGTGACCGAAGGGTTGGGAAACCCAACCCCTACACAGGACTATGTGTCTGCGCACACCTCTCGATTATCTGATTGCGATGAAATGTCGACAGAACCTAGGAATCCGCTTGGAGAGATTTTTTTCGTTTGACCCCTGATGCAAGTGTGCTATAATTGTCCAAACTTTGTAACCTTTTTTACTTTACAAGGAGGAATCAGTAATGTCAACTCTCGTACACATCGGTGTCCGCGCCACCAATTTGGAAGAGACTATCCGATTTTGGCGGGATGCCCTCGGATTGAAAGTTTTTTCGACGATGGACGGCTGCTACGATCTCACCGATGGCTACCACAACTTCCGGGTCTTTCAGCACAATGGGCCCGAACGACCGTCGCACGTCGGTGGAATGCTGGACTATCTTCACATCGGTGTGCGTGTCCCTGACCTACAGGAAGCTGCCAAGCAGTGTGAGGCGAATGGGTTCACAATTATATCGGATGGGGTCGGTGGAAAAGAATACGATCCGAATTCGCCCCCGGACGAATCGTTCAAGGTAGAAGATCCTGACGGGATTGTAGTGGATGTGACGGCGAGTGACGATCAGTGGCCAGGCGTCCAGCCACGATAACGAGCAGCTTTTGTTCTTGAGCTTAAGCCCTATGCACAGCACATAGGGCTTTTTTATTTAACTGATTGAACCTGTTATTGCCAACCGTTCTATCAGGTATAAGCGTAAAAAACGCTTGACATTGACTTCCTCCATTTGGTATTATTCTACCCGCTCTCGATTGTGCCGAGGTAGCTCAGTAGGTAGAGCAGTGGACTGAAAATCCATGTGTCGGCAGTTCAATTCTGCCCCTCGGCATCCCCATCCTGACGGCCTCATCATCTGTGTTGAGGCCGTTTTCCTTGTACGCCGGTGTAGCTCAGTTGGTCAGAGCGGTTGATTCGTAATCAACAGGTCGGAGGTTCAAATCCTCTCACCGGCTCCACCTCTGTATTTATCCCTCCCCCTGTTTCAATTCCGTACTATCGAGAATCTTAGCCGGGTCCTAAAAAGGCATCACACCCCGTCTGGGGCTACCTAAACTTTTCATCCACTACTGCGTCTACTACGGGACAAATGCCATGAAAGAAGATCCAGATCGCTACCTCGTTAAAAGAGCACAATGCGGGGACACCCGCGCTTTTGGTGAGTTGGTTCAGAAGTATCAGAGGCGAATTTACGAGATCGCTTATAACTTTACCCACCATCCAGAGGATGCGTATGATCTGTCTCAGGAGATTTTTCTTAGGGGCTTCAAGGCACTGAATCGTTTTGAAAGTAAATCCACATTTTATACATGGATTTATCGGATTGCCAAAAATGCGTGCATTGATTACACACGCCGCCGCACAAGTAATAAAAATATCTCTTTTGTCGAAGAATTACCCGCTGATGATTTCCTCTTCCCCACAGGTGCTACCAAGGACGCTACACTGCACGGCCTAGAACAGGCAGAGCTTGGAAAGGAGATCAGGAATGCAATCCAACAGTTATCTCCGCGTCAGAAGCAGGTGTTTATTTTGAGGCACTATGAAGGATTAGCCCTTCGTGAAATTGCTGATACTCTCTATCTGCGTGTCGGAAGCGTCAAAGCCCATCTATTTAGCGCGACGCGAAAACTACGTGACCTACTTGCACCTTACTTAGAAAATTGATTCGTTATGAAATGTAAATTAGTCGAAAAATTAATACCAGCATACATCGAGGGAACGTTGTCTCCCAAACTGTCCCAGCAATTAGAACTTCATATTGACGACTGTCCCCACTGCCAAGAGGAATTACAAACCTTTGAGGAAACAATCCATCATGCCAGCAGTGTACCGGTGGAGTACCCCACGCCAGAGGCATGGAAAGCGTTTTGGCCCACTCTCCGTATGAGAATTTCGCCAAGTCAAGCATTTGAAGAAAATCGCCTTCCCCTTTGGGTAAGGATGCATGGGTGGAAAATGGCAAGTGTGGCTTGTGTATTAGCTCTCCTTTTAAGTTTTTGGGGACTTTCCAACAGTCGCTTATTCAAAGCTTCAACCGATAATCCCACTTTTGATGTGCTTATTTCCGCGAGTTTCATGGCTGAAATCCCTGTAGACCAGTTGCGAGAACAGTTAAATCGTGAGCTTCAAAGCCTAGATATTCCCTCGGCTTGGGACAGCCGGAGTTCGCTTGTTGATGAAATCCGACTGCCAAATTCGGTGGCGTCTACCGACCTTGTCAATCAATGGTTCCATGTCATTACTGCCGAAATCGACACTGAATCTTTTGGAGACGAGATTCTCACCGATTTCGTTCCTTCGACGACAGATCAACTTGCTTTTACTGCCTTGGATTAAAGAAATTCCTTAAGGAGGATACTATCTATGAGACGTCGTTATATACCGTTGCTCTTAGTAATCCCCGTGGTGCTCGTGCTGGTGTTCTTGATTCCGTTCATCAAAAAAGCAGACACTTCTCCCCGACCAATAACGCCAAGCGAGATGGCTGAATTCGTTGAAACCATCAAAATTTGGAAGTTGGTTGATGCGGTTTCGCCAACGGCGGAGCAAAAGCTGCCTTTGTTAAGCCAATTCAACAAGTTGGAAAAGTTAAAGATGCAGTATCGGCAGGAACACCGGCAAAGTATGAACCGGCTGAAGCAGTTGCAAGCCACCCCAATTCATTCAAAAGCAGAACTGGCTGAGTTACAAGTCGCTTTAACACATCATCATGAGGTCGAGAATGGGTTTATTGCCGAACGACAAAAGATAATGGACGAGCTTAATCAGCTCTTGACGGTTGAACAACAAGCCCAATTTGTGCTGTTCAGTTATAGCTATCGTCAAGAACTGAGAAAAACGTTACAGACCTTGATTGCGCTGCAAGAACAAGGGCGAGGGAAGGATATACTCGCGGCGAGGTCTGCGATTAAATAGCGCGCGATTTCCTACAAAAGATAGAAAAGCCGTCTTGGGGTAATTCCCCCGAGACGGCTTTTTTATTTTCTGTCAACTGATTCACTATCTGTTTATGCTGATAGCCCTTCTCATTGCCTAAATTACTGGAACCCATTGCCAACACTTTAGTTCCCAATCATGTCCCTTCACCGCAAGTGCCGCCGCGTAACCGGGCTCAGGGTTTAGTGCTTGTAAAGACCAACGGGAAGTTTCTTGGGGATGACTTTCGGTATGCAGCAGTGCTGCCGGCTCCCCCGGCGTCAGCGAAACATCGAACGCATTCAAGGGGATGGCAAGCCCCTTCCCTTCCGCTTTGATATAGGCTTCCTTGCGTGTCCAGCAGTTAAAGAACCCTTCTTTCCGCAAATGTTCAGGGAGTGCGCGGAGCACAGCCGCCTCTCGTGGTGAGAAGAATCGCTCGGCGAGTTTCTTAGTTTCAACATCAGGTCGAAAATGCTCGATATCGATGCCGATCTCCCGGCGGCGGGTAACGGCGTAGAGCGCGATTCCGTTGGAGTGAGACAAGTTGAAGCAGAGTCCTTCCGCGCCAGTCTTTTCGGTCAAGGCGGGTTTCCCATAAGAATTATAACAAAAACGCAGCTGGTCTGGTTCCCTGTCCAGATAACGACTCAGGGTATTCCGCAGCAGCCCGCGCCCGGCGATAAAATGTTCGCGGTGTTTCTGGAAGTAGAACCGTTCGGCTCTTGCACGCTCGTCAGCCGTGAGCGTATCCTCAAGGGTGTGCAGGTAGGAGGCGGACACATGCAAGGATGCCCGCCAAACATGGACTGCATTATCTGGTAATACAAGCGTTTTTGGTGGGAGATCCCACGAAGGGGAGGAAGGCATTAGTTTTACCTCAGCGAAATTTCGTTGCGTTCGGCTTCACAACGAAAATCAGTTCATCCCATCACCGAATCGCGCCTCGTATTTCTCCCATACCTCATCGGGGAGAGGTATGCTCGCCGCTCGCACGTTTGCTTCCAACTGCTCAACGTTCAACGAGCCGATGTTGTTCCCATGAATCCGATCATCCAGCAAGCAGAACTGAAGGGCTAATTGGAGCAGATCTACTCCCTCCTCCTGACACCACTGCCATCTTGCCCTCGCAGATTCGAGGTCGGGGTGATTTGCCCACCGTCCTTGTGCTACTTCTGCGTCAATGTCAACCCCTGTCAGCAAGCCACGCAGGATTGACCAACCGTTCATAACGCCGACATCGGCTTCAGCGGCGGCGGGCAGAACGGTATCCGCGGCGGTCTGACGGGCCAAATTATAGTCGTTGAAACACAGGAGAAGATCAACATCGCCGGTGGCAATTGTCTTCAGATGGAAATCGTGCGGACGCATCCCGTATCCGACAAAATGAGCCAGACCCCGCCCTTTACACTGTAGAACGCCATCTAATGTCCCGCCCTTCTCAAGTGTTGGCTCAATCTCGGATGGATCATGAATCAGCATACCATCGAAATAGTCTGTACCGAGCAGCTGTAGCTGATCTTCGATATCCGCAATGGCACGTTCGGCAGAATAATCGGGTCTTCCCTCACCGTAACCTCCCCATTCCGCTGCGGAATGACAGCAAAGGCGTCCGGTGATTATCACGTCCTCGCGCGGTATCTCCTTCAACGCCAACCCAAGTTTACGCAGGGAGTCCCCATAGCAGCGAGCGCAGTCGAAATGGTTGACGCCGATACTAATGGCGTGTTTGATGAGAGCGATGGCATCCTCATCAGAGACAAAACCGAAGTGGTTGCCGAACCCTTGCGTCCCGAAAGGAACGACGGGGATGCTCAACTCTGTTCGTCCTAAACGGCGGCGCGGTATAGATAATGTTGCGTTTGTCGCCATAAATTACTCCTTGAAAACGTGGGCTAATTTCTTTTCCTAAAGATTTTTAACGATACCCCAATTCTATATCAGATTTTGGTGCACCGCAAGTAAATTCTAATAAGCCAAGTTGTCAGTTATGGGGAACGTTGCAAACCGGAGTGGAAATCAACTACCGCTCGCAGTGGATTGCCAAATCCACTGCATACCCGCATGTGTGGGTATACTCTTTCTTTTAACCTTTGGCCCCGGTTAATGACGTAGGGGTTAGGTTTCCCAACCCGTTGGGCGAGGGGACCTCGCCTCTACGATTGGGTACTTATCGGTGAATTGCGGACACGCCTCACATAAATGTCAACAGGAACTAGCAAGTTCTATGAGACAAATTTAGAGGGGAATATGGAGCAGAGCGAAGCTCCGTTTCAAGCAGGACGTTGCTTCCCCGGCGCATCTAAACCAACATCTACTAACTCTCCGAACAGCTCTTCAATTCGTTGCAGATCGGCTGCTGGTAAGGGGCTACTCAGGATGGAGTCGATGTTGGACTGCAGATGCGTCGGGCTACCCGTGCCGAAGAGTATCACATCTGTACCCGGTTCATGACGGCAATACCGGTATGCTGCGTCGACAATCGTGCGAGCACCGCCCGAACGAATCAGAAAACCGAGTGGATGCTCCTTCTCCGCTAGCCAAGCGGGCAATTTCCCTTCGTTTATCAGTTGCGTAACCACGTGATTCAGTCTGCCCGGCTTGCTAAACAACAACCGTACAGCGAACATATTCAACACACCTATCCCTTTCGGGAGTGTATGTTTGAAAATCTTCTCGCGTGCTGACTGGTGCATGAGATGAAAAGCGACCATCACCACATCGAAGCAATCTTGTTGAACTGCCTGTTCAAGGGTTTGGTGATGGGGATCTTTGGGAGGAACCTCCGTGATACCGAGAAAGCGGAATTTCCCTTTCTCTTGCTCCTGCAGCAGCGCAGGGACTATTTTGTCCACAGCGTGGTCGTAGACCGAAGGTTGTACACCGTGCAGGTGAAACACATCCACAAAGGTCAGATCCATCTTCCGCAAAGAGGTTTCCAATTCCCTGATCACCTGCGCCGGCGGTTTTCGACCTGTGTCATCGGCGAGCGTGGTCTTGGTGGAAATCACCATTTCATCCCGATTCCGCCCCTTCAACGCCTTTCCAACGATGGCTTCTGTACGGTAGTTCCGCGCTGTGTCGATGAAGTTGACACCTTGGTCAATGGCTTGTTGAACTAAGGCAATAGATTGGGTTTCACTTCTGCCGGTCGTCTGACCCAACCGGCTATAGCCACCGCAGCCAAGTCCAGCCACGCTTACTTGGAGTCCTGTTTTACCGAGTGTTGTATATTGCATAGTTTTTAATAGATTAGGACTTACGCAGCTGAGCAATCAGAACATTGGGACAACCTGTGTCCACGATTACATTTCCATTCTTGAATTTCAAAGTTATTGTCTTACGCAGTATGAAATAGGGGAAACAATTTTCACAGCTGAGGTGTGTAAGTCCTAAAGATGGAATCCTTATATGATTTTTTAACCTTTAAGTTTCCGTGGGGAACGCATATTTGCGTTCCCTGCTTAAATTACTTCAATCCCAATTCCATCCAAGTGGACACCAGTCGCTGGATACGCTGGTTATCATTCTGGAGGAAAGCGTCTGTGAACACTCGCCCCGGAGGTCCGTGCTGAACCTGATCCATCAAGTTCAGAATACCTTGATAGTCCTTTTTCAGCATTGCGGTATGCTCTGGAAGCGTTGGTTCGGGTGTGAAGTTTAACGCTAGGTGTCGTCTACCGGGTTTACCACCAAATGAGGCGTGCCAGAGATTCATGTTCAAGAAAAAGATGTCTCCGGGCTCTGACTCCAGCGGAAAGGAGGGCACCTCGGGTCCGGGGAGGTCAATCTGCGGAGTTGGACGATCTGGAGGTCCCTCGCGATCCCCCAATCTTTTGAGATCATCGTGCAACGGCGACCGCTGCGAACCGGGGATCACGCGCAAGCAGCCGGTATCTTTCGTGAGCGGATCCAGATACAATGAAACTTTTATAAAGAAATAGTCTTGAGTGCTGCCGCCATCTGGGTGCCATTTCGTATCCCCAAGATAGTGGTGTCCTTCAGAACAAAGCCAGCGGCAACCGTCTCCCAACAACTGGCAGACCGTCTCGTAAATGCGGTCGTCCGCCACAAGTTCTGTCAGGGTTGGATGCCTCTCGGCAATCCCGTAAACTGACTGTAGCCGATGGTATCTTGACTGCTGCTTTTCGTCTAGCACGGGCTGTCCCTGCCGGTCCTTCTCAAGGAGGGTGTCGAACGCCCCGCCAATCTCCGTCATCTCGTCGGAAGAGAAGGCTTGTTTCAACGCCAAAAAACCAAACGTTTGGAAGTGGGCAATCTGTTCTGCCGTTATCACAACGATCCTCCTAGGCAACTGTTAATCGGTGAACTTCCGGTATTTTAACCCGAGTTACCACCGTGACAAAAGGGGCTGACAAATGCTTAGACTATTATACCAAGTTCTGATTGAAATGTGTCGCAAATTTGCTTGCACCAAGGGTATTAACGACGAAATTTCGATTTAGGATACTTTTAGATTTCTCAAAGCCAAGTCCATAAGGTGTTGCTTTCTAATCTGACCTCGTGATATGCTATTGCCACAGGTGCCGCAGTAAAACAAAGAACCTCTGTGCACACATTCCCAACCTAACAAAAGGAACTCAAATTAATGAAAAAAGCACTTCTTTGTTGTACTTTATATGCGATAATAATCTATCTCACTTGCGGTGCACTCAATCCCGCCCTCGCCGCTACCCAACCATCCGGGGAAAGCGCGACACATGTTTGCGGTGTTATTGATGATCAATGGGACAAACAGCATTCGGCCCCATATCCCAACCGTCGCTATGCCCGCACCACCGCGGCGAATTTGAAGGTCGGTGAACCCCGCACAGTACGGCTAATCTACTTTCTTCCCAACGACCGTCCGTATCGTGCCGATGTGGTTCAGCGGATGAAAGATGAGATTCTCAGAATTCAAGTCTTCTATGCCGAGAGTATGAAGGCGCATGGATATAATATGACTTTCCAGATTGAAAGTGATGCCCAAGGCAAGCCGGTGGTACATCGTGTGGATGGGCAACAGTCCGAGATTTACTATGTTGACGATACAAGTAACACTGTACGCACTGAAATCAAACAAGTATTTGATGTTACACAAAACATCTACTTTATCGTCGTCGATAGTAGCATTGATGGTATTGGTACGGGAGTTGGAAATGGCCGCGTGGGTGCTAATGCAGGGAGCCGTGGAAAGAATGGTGGAATGGTATTAATCCCTGCGCATGAGTTTCAGAACAGAATAAAGTCTAACGAACCGGGGTATCATAAACTCTCTGCTCATGAGATAGGTCACGCGTTTGGACTACAACACGATTTTCGTAGCGGCGGATATATCATGTCGTATGGGGCAGGAAAAAATCGAGCACCCCTTGACGGGCCTGATCAAGATAGATTGTCCAAATGCAATGCTGATTTTTTGTCGGTAAATCCCTATTTTAACCCTGATATTCCAACTGAAAGTGGGCGTCCTCCAACTATTGAATTTACTTCACCACGCACTTATCCAGCAGGATCAGAAAGCATTGATATTCAAGTTAAGGTTGCTGATTCGGAAGGGATACATCAGGTTATCCTGTTTGTTAAATCAGTAGGCCCACTGGGTCCGTCTGGTTTCCCTGAAGTGAAAGCATGCCGTCCCCTGATGGGCGAAAAGGAAGTTGTTGTGAAATTTGAATATGATGGTGATGTGCCAGGCAGCAGTTTTACTAACCTATCTACGCATACCCCACATATTGTTTATATTGTAACCATTGATATAAACGGAGATGTATCTACTTATTGGACATTTACTCTTTCAGAAGAACCGACAGAGCAATCAGATATTTCTAAAGCGGGTGTGACAATCGTAGAAGGTACACAAGAAGTAAGAGAAAGTAATCGATATCAAACGTGGAACTTGCCAACTGGGGCAAGATTCCGAATAGGCAAAGGAGGTCCTGGCGGGGGTGATAGGGCGGCAGCATTTTCGCCCAATGGTCAATATCTCGCCGTATCAAGCAGCACGGGTATATGGCTTTATGATACCGTAAATTATAGGGAAGTTGCGCTGCTTTCTAGTCAATATCCAATTACTAATATAGCATTTTCACCCGATGGAAATGCTATTGTTGGAACTTCAAGGAATCAGCTTATTCAGAATCAGGTGTGGAGTATTGTAACAAAAGAGAAAATTGCTAATTTTAGTCCAGATGGAGGAATTGGTGGAGCTGTAGCATTTTCTCCCAATGGAAAAACTATTGCATCCGCCGCTCGAAAGACAATAATACTATGGGATCTTGTAACAGAGCGAGAGCTTGTAAGGATGGAGTCTGAATATACTATTGATACCCTATCAGTCTCACATGATGGCACTCTGGTTGCTAGTGCTGGGCGTGATGGATTAGTAGAAGTGTGGGAGGTCAATACAGGTCAGTTGAAAAATACATTTAGGCATAATGATCGTGTCAATTCTATCGCATTTTCACCGACTGAAAATATACTTGCATCAGGCGCAGGGGATACCACAGTAAAATTGTGGAACGCCATAACAGGAACAGAAATCCTTACGATTAGAAGGACAGAGCGCATCTCGACTGTGGCTTTTTCACCCGATGGAAAGACACTCGCTTGGATAGAGGCTTCTTCACCTGATACAATTCATTTGTGGGACGTAACAACGCAGTCCATTATTGCATTTTATGAAGACCCTACTGTTTTTAACATGAATTCTATCGCTTTTTCGCCCGATGGAAAGACTTTTGTTACTGTTGACCATTTCTATGACATTGTAAAAGTATGGGATATTAACACAGGCAATACTATTGACTTGGGACATATAGGATTAAGCCCTAGATCGTTTGACTTACCGAATATAGGATTAACACCTATATCGTTCTCGACTGATAGCACCATGCTTGCAACGGGTGGTACTAGAGGGGTAAAACTGTGGGATGTCAATACAGGAAGAAATGTTGCCAATATTCCTGTAAAACCTAGTGCCCATGTTCGGCTCGTATCGTTTTCACCGGACGGAAGAACACTTGCATATCGTGTCAGTCAGGAAAAGTTTACCAGATTATTGGATGTTACAACCCAAACACAGACTGGTATTATTGAAAATCCATCAATTGACTATTGGGCGTTTTCACCTGACGGAAAGATTCTTGCATCGGCTGCGAGGCATATAATCACATTATGGGATGTTGTAACAGGGCAGCAGATCGCCACATTGGAAGGACCTGTGCACGGAGTTAGACATATAACATATTCACCGGATGGGAATACCCTTGCTTCTGTATCACGGGACAAAACTATTCGATTGTGGGATATAGCGACACACCAAAATATCGAAACTTTTAACGGTACGAGTTATGCAGCGTTTTCGCCTGACGGAACGATGCTTGTTTTTAGTTCAAATGGCAGCGGTGTGGTGGTATGGAATCTAATAACACGAGACGAGATTATTATTCCCAAAAATCATTTTATGGCATTTTTACCTGATAGTTCAATGATGCTTTTGAGAAGTTTTCCTCGTGGCTCGGCTAGTGTTTGGGATGCAAAAACGTCTGAATTTATTACTACATTGGATCCTGTAATTTTTGCAGCTTGGAATCGACCCATATTCTCACCTGATGGAAAGACGCTAGCTATAATGGGTAAAGATTCAACCATATTATTTGAACCAGAAGTAATATATAACCAATTGCCTCTATTCGCGCTATCAAAACTTTTGAAAATCTCAGGCGATAATCAGGAAGGTAGGCCTAATGAGACTTTAGCAAAACTGTTTGTCGTTGAAGCGAAGGACGCAAACGGTTCTGCGCTCGCAGGGGGCTCGGTCACATTTACCGTTATCGCAGGCGGTGGTACGCTCAGTGTGACAAACACCACAACCGATGCCAATGGTAGGGCACAGAGTCTTCTTACGCTGGGACCGAATCTGGGAACGAACATCGTCAGAGTCAGCGTCGAAAGTATTTCCCAAACGGCACTCTTTAGGGCAGAGGCGACTCCCCCACCATTGATACCAACGACATTGGAGTACGTTTCAGGCAATAATCAGAGTGGGTTGACCGGTGAGACGTTGATGCAACCCTTCATCGTAAAAGTCCACGATCAGTACGAGGACCCGATGGAAGGGGTTGCTGTAACCTTTGCTGTCAGCATAGGTGGAGGGTCGATGAGTGATACAAGTGTAGACAGTGATGTCAACGGCTTAGCGCGAAGTACCCTGACCCTTGGAAACGTCCCTGTCACAAACGTAGTTGAGGTGAGTGTTGAAGGAATTGCTGAAACTGTGACCTTTCGTGCTGTTGCCCAACTGCTCGAGTTCGATCTCGCCCTTCCATCAGGTATTAGCTTGATTCATGTGCCACTGAAGGTGACAGCGGTCGACGGGGCAGAACAGACCATCGAATCGATTGCCGACCTCTACGATGTACTCGGTGGCGCGTCAACCGTCAACTTTCTTATTACTTATGACTCCGCAACTCAAGAGTGGCTCAGCTATTTCGTTCCTTCGGACAAAGGCACTCCCGCTGACAGAGGGCTGACCGCTGACATGGGGATTATCGCCGGTATGAAATCCCCGACCTCGGTTCGACTCAAGGGCGACGCGCTAGGGGCAGATGGGAGCAGCACCATCGCCTTGAACCAAGGGCTTAACCTAGTGGGGCTGCCGTTGAGAGATTCGAGAGTAACCCGTGTAAGCCACCTGTTTGCACTTGATGGGATTGGTGGCAACGTCGCCGTGATTATCCTCACCGATGGCGGAGAGTTTAAGGTGGTCGGACGAGCGGGTGATCCCGGAGATATAGAAATCACCGGGGGACAATCCTTTATCCTGACTGCTCAACGGGCGGCGATAGTTGAGATCTCCGGTGAGGTGTGGACTAACGTCTCCGGCACGTCCGCCGCACCGCAGGTGGCGTTGACGGGTATCGAGGTGGGGAATACCACTCCCGTTTTGGGATTGAGAGGTTCAATTGTTGACGAAGGAACGGGTTTAAAGGCGGAAGACTTCCGGGTAACCGTCAAGAACCTATCAACGAGTAGAGCGGTTGCGGCTATTATATCACCCGATGAGGCAGGTTATCGGTCCACCGTTGTTGACATAGAAACGGGACGGGCAGCTACGGTTGGGGATATCCTTGAAATCTCCGCGCAGTCTCCCAATCCGTTTGTCGGTGTGAAGCCATTACGCTATACGGTAACCGCTGAAGATGTAAAGCAAAGCCTAATTCAGTTCCAGAACTGGTTGCCTACGAGATACCGGCGGAAACCCAGCTGTTAGCAAACTACCCGAATCCGTTCAATCCAGAGACGTGGATACCGTATCGGTTAGCAGAGGACGCTTTCGTCACCCTGACCATCTATGACCAAGCTGGTCACGTTGTCCGCACTCTCGACGTGGGGCACCAGACTGCAGCGGTCTACGAGAATCGGTCGAAGGCAATCTACTGGGATGGCAGAAACGGATTGGGCGAGCAAGTGGCAAGCGGGGTCTACTTCTATCACCTATCCGCTGGCGATTATTCCGCCACGCGGAAGATGGTGATTCTCAAGTAGGAAAAATATCCCTTATCAGGAACCCATTCCCCGTAGGTGGGGCATTCCCATTCACGGAATTCTCTCGGACTTACCCTGCCGCTACTCAAAAACGCCACACCCTGTAGGTTGGGTATCCTACCCTACCACGCGGCAGATTTGTCAAATCCAAAAAGCGTTGATTTTTAATCTAACTTCGTAGTATAGTAATCATTACTCGTTCTACAGCGGAGTAAGGAAACCCTTTACATATGTTTCTACGTGATAAAGGATTAAAATATTGAGAAAAAGACTCCTTTGTTTCACCCTATATGTGACAATAGTCTATCTTACCAGCGGCACACTCAATCCCGTCCTTGCCGCTACCCAAGCATCTGGGGGAAGCGCGACACATGTTTGCGGTGTTATTGACGATCGATGGAACAAACAGTATTCGGACCAATATCCCAACCGTCGCTATGCGCGCGCCACTGCAACGAATTTGGACGTCGGTGAACCGCGCACGGTGCGGCTGGTTTACTTTCTCCCCAATGACCGGCCATATCGCGCCGACGTAATCCAGCGGATGAAAGATGAGATTCTCAATATTCAAGCCTTCTTTGCCGAACAGATGGAGGCGCACGGATATGGGGAGGTAACCTTTCGTATTGAAACCGATTCCCAAGATGAACCGATGGTGCATGACGTGCTTGGAAAACATCCCGATAGGTACTATCTTGACCGTACGCTCGATACTGTGTATCCCGAGATTGAAGAGATGTTCAATCTTAATGCGAACGTATACCTCATCGTCATTGACAATGGTATAGATACAATCAGTTATAGTGGTGGTGCTGGTGGTCGTGGGGTACGGCTGGGAAAAAGTGGTGGTTTTATGTTGCTTCCTAGCGAATTTACGTGGAACTCGATGGTACATGAACTAGGACACGCGTTCGGACTGTGGCATGATTTCAACGATCCTCGGTACATCATGTCGTATGGACCAGGACTGGATCGGTTATCCGTGTGTCATGCGGACTATTTGTCTGTGCATCCTTACTTCAATTCCGATACCCCAATTGAAGAGGAACAGGTGCCAACCATCGAACCCATCTCGCCGCGTCCATATCCGGCAGGGTCAAAGCGCGTTTCTGTCCAATTGAAAGTCAGCGATCCAGAGGGGCTTCACCAAGTGCTCCTATACGTTACAACAATCAAACCACACTTCGCTGCCGGTTTCTTGGAACTAAAAGCGTGTCGTGGATTGAGAGGCGAAAAAGATACCATCGTTGAATTTGATTATGACGGCGTTATTCCATCTGATGGCTTTACGAGTCTTTCCGACCCTGCTGGACATCCAATTACTATAGAAGTCGTTGATATAGATGGCAATGTGAGTGGCACATATTTTACACTTGCGGAAATTTCGCCACACCACATCACCAGCCTTGACGAGCATACTGCTGCGGTCCTTTCTGTGTCGTTTTCGCCCGATGGCACAATTCTCGCCTCCGGGTCGTGGGATGGTACGGTCAGGCTGTGGGACGTGGCAACCCAACAAAGTATCACCACCCTTGATGAGCATACGGGTGGAGTCAGTTCTGTGTCATTTTCGCGTGATGGAACACTCCTTGCTTCCGGATCTCATGATAGGACGGTCAGGCTGTGGAATGTGGTGACCCAACAAAATATCGCCCCCCTTGATGAGCATACAGGTGAAGTCAGTTCTGTGTCATTTTCGCGTGATGGAACGCTCCTTGCCTCTGGATCATGGGATGGGACGGTCAAGCTGTGGGACGTAGCGACCCAACAAAATATCGCCACTTTCCCGCATACTACTGAGGTCCTTTCTGTGTCATTTTCGCGTGATGGCATGCTCCTTGCCTCTGGATTGTGGGATGGAACAATCGAACTATGGGATGTGACAACCCGACAAAATATCGCCACTTTCCCGCATACTACTGAGGTCCTTTCTGTGTCATTTTCGCGCGATGGAACGCTCCTCGCCTCCGGATCATGGGATGGGACGGTCAAGCTATGGGACGTGGCGACCCTAGAAAATGTCGCTACCCTTCCGCATAGGGCTCGGGTCCGTTCTGTGTCGTTTTCGACGGATGGAACCCTTGCCTCCGGGGCTCAGGATGGAACGGTCAAACTGTGGGACGTAACAAAGAGAATAAATTTTGCCACCCTTTGGCATACGTCTCCAGTCGGTTCTGTGTCGTTTTCGCCCGATGGAACACTCCTTGCCTCCGCGACGGATGCTGGCGCGGTCGAACTGCGGGATTCGTCTGAGTGGAGGCAGGCACGCCTTGAGGCGTTAGCTGAAGTTGACATACCTGACCCCAACCTCCGCGCGGCAATTGAAAAAGCTTTGAGCAAAGCGCCGGGTGACACCATCATCACATTAGATATGGAGAATTTAACCCGCCTGGCAGCATCGGAGGCGGGCATTATGAATCTGACTGGACTTGAAACTGCGACCAACCTCACAATACTGTATCTCCACCGCAACTCCATCTCGGACATGTCAGTAGTAGCGGACTTAGCCAAACTGACCGAACTGTTTATTTGGGACAATCCTATCTCGGATATGTCGGCAGTGTCGGGGTTGACAAGACTAACCAAGCTGGGTCTTGGGCGTAGCTCCATCACAGACATCTCGGCGGTATCGGGGTTAACCAATCTGACCGAGCTATATCTTGGGCGTAGCTCCATCACAGACATCTCGGCGGTGTCAGGGTTAACCAATCTGACCAAGCTGCATCTTTGGGACAATTCTATCACGGACATCTCAGCGGTGTCAGGGTTAACCAACCTGACCGAGCTATATCTTGAAAACAACTCCATCACAGACATCTCAGCGGTATCAAGGTTAACCAACCTGACCGAGCTGTCTCTTTGGGGCAACTCTATCTCGGACATCTCGCCTTTGGTAGCAAACACTGGGTTGGGCAGTGGAGATGAGATTCTCCTCCAGAGAAATCCCTTGAGCTACCTATCCATCCACACCCACATTCCAACGCTCCAAAGCAGAGGGGTTACGGTGAAGTTTGACAATCGAGCGCACCCCGCCGTTGCTAAAGTCTCAGGCGATAATCAGGAAGGTATGTCTAATGAGACTTTAGCAAAACTGTTTGTTGTTGAGGCGAGGGATGCGCGCGGTTCTCCGCTCGTAGGGGTCTCGGTCACATTTACCGTTGTCGCAGGCGGTGGTACGCTCAGTGTGACAAACGTCACAACCGATGGCAGTGGTAGGGCACAGAGTCTCCTCACGCTGGGACCGAATCTGGAAACGAACAGGGTCAAAGTCAGCGTCGAAAGTATTCCCCAAACGGTAGTCTTTAGTGCAGAGACGACTCCCCCACCACCGATACCAACGACACTGGAGTACGTTTCAGGTGCTAATCAGAGTGGGTTGACCGGTGAAACGTTGATGCAACCCTTCGTCGTAGAGGTCCACGACCAATACGACGACCCGATGGAAGGGGTTACTGTAACCTTTGCTGTCAGCGTAGGTGGGGGTTCTTTGAGCGATACAAGCGTAGACAGTGATGTCAACGGCTTAGCGCGAAGCACCCTGACCCTTGGAAACGACCCTGTCACAAACATAGTTGAGGTGAGTGTTAAAGGAATTGCTGAAACTGTGACCTTCCATGCTGTTGCCGAACTGCTCGGGTTTGATTTCGCCCTTCCATCAGGTATTAGCTTGATTCACGTTCCGTTGAAGGTGAGGACGGTCGACGGGGTAACGGGGACTATTGAATCAGTTGGCGACCTCTACGATGCCCTCGGTGGTGTGTCACGTGTCAACTTCCTCATCACTTATGACTCCCAGACCCAAGAATGGCGTAGCTTTTTCGTATCTTCGGATAAAGGTACTCTCGCGGATGCGGCATTGACTGACGATACAGGAATTATCGCTGGTCTGAGAAGCCCAACCTCGGTTCAACTCAGGGGCGACCCGCTAGGGACAGATGGAAACAGTGCTATCGCCTTGAGCCAGGGTCTCAACCTTGTGGGGCTGCCGTTGAGAAATCCAAGAATATCGCGTGTAAGTGACCTATTTGCACTTGAAGGGATTGGGGGCAACGTGCCTGTGATTATCCTCACCGATGGGGGAGAGTTCAAAGCGGTCGGACGCGCGGACGATCCCGGAGATATAGAAATCACCGGCGGACAATCCTTTATCCTGACCGCTCAACGGGCGGCGATAGTTGAGATCTCCGGTGAGGCGTGGACTAACGTCGCTGGCACGTCTGCTGCACCGCAGGTGGCGATGACGGGTATCGAGGTGGGGAATACCACTCCCGTTTTGGGATTGAGAGGTTCAATTGTTGACGAAGGAACGGGTTTAAGGGCGGAAGGCTTCCGGGTAACCGTCAAGAACCTATCAACTGGCAGAGCGGTTGCGGCTATTACATCACCCGATGAGACAGGTTATCGGTCCACCGTTGTTGACATAGAAACCGGACGTGCAGCTACGGTTGGGGATATCCTTGAAATCTCTGCCCGGTCTCCCAATCCGTTTGTTGGGATGGAGCCATTGCGCTATACGGTAACCGGTGAAGATGTGAAGCAAAGCCTAATTCAGTTGCCAGAACTAGTTGCTTATGAGATACCGGCAGAGACAGAACTGTTGTCCAACTATCCAAATCCGTTCAATCCAGAGACGTGGATACCGTATCGGCTGGCGGAGGATGCTTTTGTCACTCTAACCATCTATGATCAAACCGGTCAGGTCGTCCGCGCGCTTGATGTTGGACATCGGATTGCATCTGCCTACGAGAATCGGTCGAAGGCAATCTACTGGGATGGCGGAAACGGATTGGGTGAGCAAGTGGCGAGCGGTATCTACTTCTATCACCTGTCCGCCGGCGATTTTTCCGCCACACGGAAGATGGTGATCTTGAAATAGTATCAAATGACTAAGTTCTGTTGACGTTTGACAAATTGAACTGATCTGATGTGTCTTGAGACGATTTCGGATTTCTGTAGGTCGATTTTCCAAAATCGACAGTTTTGTGTCGAGATATGAATCTCGACCTACTAGATTGGACTGGAATCAGTATTTTCACACTCGCTCAACGCAAATCCAATTTCTTCTTTTCACCATTGACGCGGACATGATGTCGTGCTATGCTTCTGCCCCAAACCTACAATCGGGAGGAGTTCACAATGTTTAACCTGAAATCGAAAGCGCGCGATGTCATTGAACATGGCTATTGTGTGCTTGAGTCGGTCTACGATGACCATGAACAGGAACAGATGCGCGCTATTTTTAAGCAATTGTGTGAGGACAAGAATGGTTTTTCGTCCGAGCAGCCGACCATCGGTTTTCACCCGCTCTTGGAGTTGGGACCGAAAATGTCCCCCTTCTTTGCGAAGGCGGTGGTCGTAGACGCTATGGCGGAGGTGTTTCAGGATGATGTCCGCCTTGCCCACAGCGGCGCAGCTGTCTTTAACAACGCACTCGTTGAAGAAACCCTCACCAACTGGCACGTCCACTACGCATGGGAGGTTCCCTCGGCAGGGCTTCAGCGGGATAATCCGGAGCGGGTGCTCTGTAATATCTACGTGGACGGATCTAGCTCCCATATTGGACCCCTAATCGTGTTACCGCGTGGGCTCAATGGTTCTGTCGAGGCAAAAGGCGATGTCGAAGCAGAATGGGAGGGACAGGCGGAGGTCGTGGTTCCGCCGGGGTCAGCGGTCATCTTTGACACCGCTGTATGGCACTGCTCCAAGCGCGGCAGCTCTTCCGAACTGCGGCACCTGTGGGGTGGACATTATCAAGGCTGGAGCAACCCGACACCACATCCGGAGAATAACACCGCCCCAAACCCGACCGTTGCTGCGTTCAAGGCGGAACTGCCGGTACTGCGAGGGCTGTTAGACGGTCCCAAGTAGTCGGACGTTTGGACTTATTAACTCAAGTTGCTAGGCGTTGAAATTCCATCGGTTTTCTGTTAAAGCTGAAGTCCTCTGTCTTTCGCTCCAGAGGAGCGGTATGTCTATAGAAGGCAATACGTCCAATCTCCGCGCTCCAGAGGAGCGCAATGTGTATAGCTGCTGGCACTACAAGGGCTGCTAGACGGTCCTAAGTAGTCGATCTTTGGGTTTACTAACTCAAGTTGCTAGGCGTTGAAATTCCATTGATTTCCTGTTAAAGCTGAAGTCCTCTGTCTTTCGCTCCAGAGGAGCGGTATGTCTATAGAAGGCAATACGTCCAATCTCCGCGCTCCAGAGGAGCGCAATGTGTATAGCGGAGTTTTGCAGTATGTCGATTCAGACAGAATAGGCAAAAACCTTTGCTTGGAACATACGCAGCCGTATCGCGAAGCTTCCACCGATACCCGATATATTGCTCTTGCCTTTCCATGTGACCGATCGACTGAGTTCATCGCCGGTTAGTAGATCGCTCTCTGCGAAGGAGTAACCGGGGATTGGGTCTGCGTCAGGGTGGATGCGCGAGGGCACCCCCCGAATCAGTTCGCAAGCGATATAGCCGCCGTTTTGGCACCGGTAGTTGAGACGCAGCTCGTTGTTACGGCGTTTGAGCGTCGGAATGGTAAATCGCCCTTCTACCTCCGCCTCGATACCACAGAAGCGATGCGGCAGCCAGCGAGCGAGCATCAGCACACCCGGTTCCGGTTCGATGGACGGTTCACTCTCCCGGTAATTGTGGAGCGACGTGTGTCCACGATACATCGTCGCCCAGTAGCCATCGGGCAGTTCAAAAAGTCCCCCCCACGGTCTGGCACCACCTGAATCGGGGCTGCCGAGTGGGCCGCATGGGATAATTGCGCGGCGTTCCGGGCGATACCAGTGCGTCATGTCACGGGTAAACGCAATCTGTGCATCGTTATGGTCGGTCACTTGATGGTAGATCTCCACGAATGCGCCGTGCAGGTTTTTGTCAGTTGGGTAGCGGAAGTAGCTGCAACCGTAGAACGACACATCGGGCGGGTCCTGCGGGTCAGGAAAGAGACACAGTTCGGCGTGGGGCCACTGCCAAAAATCCTTAGTGCGAGTCAACCCGGTCGCCCGCCGTCCCATCCCGCCAACCCTGATGTACGCAAAATAGCTTTGGGTATCCGGATCGTATTGGGCTGCGCTGCCGCCGTCAGAACTCATATCACCCAACTTGCCGATACTCTTCCAATGGATACCGTCCGGCGAAGTCCAGCCCTCCACCCAGTGGCGAGATGTCATGCCTGGCCCCTTATAAGCGGAACCCTCATACTCCTGTCGACGCCATCGGTTGTAAGCCTCCTGCGGATCGAGTCTTTCCTCCGTATCGGGATCGAAATTCGCTCCGACCTGACCGATGGCTTTGAACCGCTCTTCGGGAGGTGCTTGCGGATCTTCAAAGGGTGTACCGGTCGGTCCGTTCGCGATGATGTTGTTGGCAGCTGATCCCTTCCAGTCAACTTGCCCCAGATGTGGGCGTGTCCAGTTGTAGCCATCCTCGCTTGTCGCGTAGCAGAGGTGATGTTCACTTCCAAGTCCCGGATAGCCCGTCATCCGCGGATGCGAGCTATAGAGCAGATGGTATTTTTCCTCATGCCGCCACACACAGAGCGGCACCAACTCACCGAGTCCGTCCCACTCCTGATCCGCTGCAAATATTGGTCCCGCTTTCCGCGCTTCCTCGATGGTGATAAGCACACCAACAGGTGCATCGTACAGTTCGTACCGTCCTGACCGATTGACCCCGCGATTGCCGGGAAAGGTGGACGACCAATCGATCAACGGCACCCAATCGCTCTGCGCTGAAATGTCTCTGACGATGGCGGCACTCTCACCTTGTGCAAAATCCTTTGTTTCCTTTGTCATCAATTCTACCTCCATTTGTCGAGTGAATCTACAACCATGCGAGCTATTCTATGGCTTTTCATTGTTCGTGTCCACCTATTTTACGCAAGTCGCCACAAAGTAGTAGGCATACTCCGTATGCCGTAACCAATGGGCATAATACGGCATGACAGAGCGTGCCTATTACTACGGTCTATCTACCAAAAACCGAGTTGTCCGAAATCGCTTCAGGTTGCTTTGAATCCCGATCTTATTGGGGCAGGGTTAGAATTTCAGGTAACAATGAGGTAGCACTTTTTTGTACCCCTTGCTATACTATTGGTATGTCAAGTTCGGTTGGCGGGATGGATCGCCGGGCGAACATCTGGATTTATCACAACGATTGGACAACGCTAATAGCAAAAGCCACCCCAAAACAGATAATCGTCTGACCATACCCTATGGACAACTGGAGGAAATCATGAAAGCAGCGGTCTTTTACCAACCCGACGTTCCGGTATCTATTGAAGAACTCGAAATCCAACCACCGCAAGCGGGTGAAGTGTTGCTTGATATCGTTGGCGCGGGTGTTTGCCACAGCGACTACCACTATGTCGATGGTCACATCAAGCGTGAGCCAACCCCGTGGGTCATGGGGCACGAAGGCGCGGGTATCGTCCGAGAGGTCGGTCCCGGTGTGACTAGCGTCGCGCCCGGGGACAAGATTATCCTCTCTCTTGACGCCATGTGCGGTTACTGCCGTAACTGCAGCAACGGCAGTCCCGCGTTGTGTGAGACGCATCCCCCCGGCTTCGTAAGCCGCATGACAAAAAACGGTGAACCCGTCTACCACAGCAGACCTACCTTTGTTGAACAGACCATTGTCCATGCCGATGCCTGCGTTAAAGTTCCGGATGACACACCGTTGGAAAAGACGTGTCTCATCAGTTGTGCGGTCATCACCGGCATCGGTGCCGTCGTAAATCGCGCGAAGGTCGAAACCGGTGCTTCAATGGCGGTGTTCGGTTGTGGCGGCGTCGGACTTAACGCCATCCAAGGCGGTGTCCTCGCTTCGGCAGGAAAAATCATCGCGGTTGACAGAGTCCCATACAAGTTGGAGTTGGCAGAGCAGATGGGGGCCACACATTTCGTCAACGCTGCTAAGGAAGATCCCGTCCAGCGGATTAAAGAGATAACCGGTGGAGGCGCTGACTACGCCTTCGAGGTCGTCGGATACCCGGCGTTGGTGCGGCAGGCGATCGACTCAGTCCGTACCACCGGGACTGCCGTAGTGGTCGGGGTGCAGCCCACGGACGAGGAGATTTCGGTTGATGGATGGCATCTGCTACTGGACCGAACGCTGATGGGTGCTTTCCATGGTGCCGCCCGTGCGCGTGTGGATTTTCTCTGGATCCTCGATCTATACAATCAGGGGAAGATCAAACTTGACGAACTCATCTCGCGCTACCGTCCATTAGACGAGCTCAACGAAGCCTTCGACGATATGAACCAAGGGAAGGTCGCACGGACGGTGCTGGTGTTTGAGTGAAAGGACAATACTCCCGGAAAATGGGGTCTTCAATTTTCTGAGAGAACGCTGAACCTTGAGGAGAATGGCCAACAGTCAACTACCCCGCCCTGAAGGACGGGGCCCCGATAAATCGGGATTAAGAAACTTGTAGCCTGTCCAACGGGACTTACGCTTGGGTAGAGTTTCACTAGTAAAACTCTACCCGCGACACTATCTCTCCCGATCTTGTCGAGATAAAAAATAGTACGGTTATGCGGCTCTAGCTCGTAACTTTACACACCCACCACTGCACGGTCGAAGCAACCGTTTAGGTATATTCACGACGTATCGGTGATAGCATCGCTTCAACACCCGGGTGAAACCTCAGACAAACTGCCTATCACATCGAAGTGAGAGGTCAGCGTTAAACGAGCGTTCAACTGAAGTCGTCGAGTTACAAACTATATTCTACCACACATCTACCAAAAAAGTGTAAGATAGATTACAAAAACGAAAAAAAGGAGGCGGGATGGAAACCCCTTGCTTTAGCATGGGGTTTCCATCCCGAAGATTTGATGAAACGTTTGATGAAACGCGAAGGTCAATTCAATTTTGTGCTTGAGGAAGCACCGATCCCTTCAGTGGGCCCGCAGCAGGTGCTTGTCCGCAACAAAATTACACTTATTAGTCGCGGATCTGAAATCGGCGGTCGGTACACCAATGAGGGTGTTGTAGCCCACAGTTCCATGGGCTACTCCGCCGCAGGTGTTGTTGAAGCGGTGGGTGCTGAGGTCACGGGAGTCTCACCGGGGGACAGAGTCATGGCAAGTGCTCCACATGCCGAGTATGTCGTGGTCGATGCCGAACCGGGAGCGGGTGTTCGACATCTACCCAATGCATTGACGTTTGAGGACGCAACTTTCTGGCCTCTTACAACTAGTGCCACCATGTGGTCTTGGGCTTCAGGCATTAAACCGGGCGATACCCTCGTCATCCTCGGCGGTGGACTCATAGGCAACCTCTGTATGCAGGTAATGCGGATGACAGGCGCGCAAAGGATTATCGTTGTTGAAGGAATTCCCGTGCGCTGCGAAATTGCAAGGAAACTGGGAGCCGACGAAGTCATTAACTTCAACGAGGAAGATCCTATCGAAGCTATCAAACGTCTGACGGACGGTGCTGGGGCGGATGTCGTTATCGAAGCGGTCGGGGGACCTGCTGGGGTATTGGCGTTTTCTCAAGCCCAAGACATGACACGGGCGGGTGGAACGATTTTTCTGATAGGTCTCTATCATAAAGAACCCCTCCGTCTTGATGTTCACAAGGTGATGAACAAAAAGATCCTCGGTGCCGCGCACCGCCCCTACCGGCGGGTCGAAGCGTCAAAGGTGGCACTTGGATTGCTGCTGGGCAAGCAAGTACGCCCTCAAGAGATGATAACGCATCGGCTCAACGGCAGAACGGAGGCGGTCGAAGCCTTCAGATTGCTCTATGAACGGCTCGACGAGACGATGTGCGTCACATTGCGATGGAATGAGGATTAGATATCGTTTGCTGTTTGAATCTCACCTCAATTCTTTGAATAATCAGGGGGTATCAAGCCATGGCAGATCATCAGGATAACCTCTCTGTTTGCGGGGCTCCCAAAAATGGTTCCGCTACCGCAATGGCAGCTTGGCAAGGTGGGGTAAGGGTCTCTGCTGTCCCATCTAGGGCGAATCAGCATACCATCCATGCTTACTTCAACACATCACCTGAGAGTCCCGATGGACGGTGGGTGCTCTATTTCGCTTCGGTAACATCGGAGGGTCATATTGGGGATCTCCACATCGTCGAACGGGGGACCGGTCAGGTCAGGATTCTCGCCCAAAACGTCACCGTCGAAGATGCCCATCGAGCTGCCTGCCAGCAGTGGAGTTCGGGTGGACGACGGGTAGTGTTTCACGACTGCCGCGATGGGGAATGGATGGTGGTCGCGGTGGACGTCGATACGTTGAAAGAGCGGATACTCGCCACCGAGCGACAGCTTGCTTGGGGTCAACCCACCGGCGATATCGTACCCATCTATGGGACTCACTGGAATCCTGGGATCTATCGGGGCATGGAATTTCTGAACGTCGAAACCGGCGAAATCCGAACCGTCGTTACAGCCGCTGAGGTAAAGATAGCTTATCCTTCTTGGATCTCTCAGCAATTCGGCGACCGGGAAATCTCTATCTTTTTCCCATGCCTCAGTCCCAACCTGAAACGGGTGTTTTTTAAGATTGCCACCCCCGCGGGGGGAGCCTTCCGTAGCAAAAAAGCTAGCATAAGAGAGGGGCTGATCTGCTACGACCTCCAGGAATCCCGGTTCCTTTTTATGCACGAAAAGTGGGGGCATCCCAGTTGGCACCCGAATTCTCACACCATCCTCAATATACCAAACCGTCTAATCAATGGGGCCACGGGCAAAAGTTGTGACATACCGGGGCTGCCTCACTTCCCCGGTTCCCATCCTTGTATCAGTCCTGATGCACAGATCTTCGCCACGGAGACCCAACTGGAACCGTTTGGGGGTGCAAAAGGCGAGTGGGGAATTGTGGTCGGTGATCTCCAAGGAAGAGATTTCGAGGTTGTCCATCGGTTTGAAAACACGGGGGGAGCGACCTCATGGCGGCCTCCGCATCCCCATCCGGCTTTCAGTCATGACGGCGAACGGTTGTACTTCAATGTTAATGCCACAGCGTGGACACGTCTCTATGTCGCTGAACGAACTAGTTAAAACGGAATCACTTAGGGAAAAAATTCATATACAGGTGTGTTTAGAAGAATGCTTAAAATACTCCCGATGCTGCCAGCTATACAGTCTCCCAACGCCAGTCCCAAAAAGAAGGGAATCGCGCGTTGATACGCACGGAGGCCACCGTAACGTAGGATAATCAGCTTGGCGACCCAAACAACAAAGAGACAGCCCCACAGATTGTACATTCCCCAACTATTTGCCATCGCATAGCCAAGTGGGTGGAGCGACCACCACAAAAAGCGCGCCCGCAAAAACATCAACAACCCCGCTGTCCCAAGCCCACCCCCCGTGAAGGCAAGTGCTGGTCCATCGTACCCTTGGGGAAAACTCAGCCAATTCTCAAGTACACCATAAGCGTGACGCCCAAACCCCAATGTGCTTGGCCAGAAGTAGCCGGATGCTGCACCGTGCCGGTAGTAGATGTCCAACAGGAGCCAGAAGGTAGTCGCCGATCCGATAACCGTTGCGAGCAAAATGGCAACCGCCATATTACGGGGGTTAATATTCCGCAGGGACGATATCTTGAAGGCTTCAAGGGGTTCCGGCATCGGATTTGCCCAGTTGGTGCGGGTGAAAAAGTGGTATAGCGCAAAGATGGTCAGCGTACCCTTACCCAGTTGACGTGTGCCGAAACCGGTAATAATCATGCTGTGTGGCGTAATACCAATCATATCGTGTACCATGAAACCTAATTCGGCACGGACTCTTGCAACCATTATCCCTAGTAAGAAGTATGTCCCGAAAAAAATGGGTATCACCCATAACGACATCCCTGCTTTGTAAGAAAAAATCGTCAAGAAGATCAACCCAATAACAATGCCTCCAACGGCGAGGCGATATGGCATCGGTTCACGAGAATCATCCAATTGCGACGCAGACCCACGCGATCCTAACAGGTGGCGCACTAATCCTTTGAAATGTAATCTTCCTCTCCACAATATAAATCCCAATATCGCTACATACGCTCCGAATGCCTGTTCACTTGCATAAGGGAAGCGTGGAAGATTGCGCCAACCCGTTATACCACCGACCATCAATTCGATCTTGTAAATCCAAAAAAACGCCCAACATGAAAACAGAAGTTCGAGCGGTATGAGGAAGCTAATTCCGATGACGAAAGGATAGAAAGAGATGCGTACTCCGCCCATCGCGTTCCAAGGACGATGGGTAAAGTATTGATGGATGTCCTGACGTTTGATAGGGATATAAGGAACAGAAGGGTAGAGTGAGTTTAGAATGTTCACCGTCACAATCACTGAGACGATGCCGAAACCAAGCCACATCAGCCTATTTTTGAAGAACCTCAATTGCGGATGCGCCATTTCGAGTGGGAGTTGAATGATTGGGTAAGTCAGACGTTCACGTTCCGCCCACTGCACCCGCAACAGCGTGTTAATGCACACCATCACAATCATCATTACCAAGATAAACAGAATCCACGTAAGGGCAGGGATGAGCCATGCGTTAAAATTGTGCCTGTCGTAGAGACTTGAATCGCCTTCATAGTAAGCTGTCAGTGCCTTTTCGTCGGAAATGGTGAGCCATTGGGGAAGCTGCTTGAAAAACAGTTGTTGCCATTCGTTTTCGATTGTTGCGAACCGAAACGGATGTCCCATAAGTGGAATCAGGACTTCTAGGCAGTCATACGAACAGAGGCAGGAGACGATACACAGCATGACGTAGATGGTTAACAACTCCTGCTGGGAAAGGTCAAGTATAGGGGAAATTTTGCCGAGTATGTGCCGAATTAAGATCAGCCAAAAGAAGATAAAAATTACGTTTGCGAACGGATGGATAATCGTTGGGCAGGTATGGCGGACTACTTCCAGTTGGATGACCCAAGCTACATTGATTGGAGTGAGCAGCAGCGTGGTCAGGAGGGATTTGAGTGTTAAGCCGCTTTTTGGGGTGTCAGAGGTGTCTTTCAATTGTCGCCTCTACGGTACGAGAACGCCGGACTGGATACTATGTATGCAGCTTAGACTTATACAGGAAGGTAATAGACTCAGAAAAACGAGGCATATATGAAATACTTAATTCGATCCTTGACTTTACGTGCTTTGTTATACTACAATCACCAAGTATTTTACTCGATTTCTGGATAAGATTCAACTGTGACTTATACGAAAAAATACGGGTCGTTAGGGAGGCAGGCAAGGATGAAACTCGGCGTCATTACCAACGGTATCAGCAGGGACCTTGAGCACGCGTTGCAGGCGATGACTAAAGCAGGACTCAAATATGCCGAACTCCAGTTCCTTTGGGACAAGGAGGTTGGGGACCAAACGCCAGAAGAGATCCAAAAAATAAAACGCTTAGTTGCACAATATCAGGTAGAGGTCTCTTGTGTTTCACGACATAATTTCGCTGGGCTTCCTGTGATGGAGATTGAACCGGAGGATACTATCTATCAAGAACATATAGCAGGGCTTGAACGGTGTATCCACATCGCGCAAGCGTTGGGAACCGGCCTAGTAAGAATCATGAGCTGCAGGAAAGAGATGATTATCTTCGGTGCGAATGGTGCGGAAGAATGGGTCGCTAGCACAGGTGCTTGGGATAGGCTGCTAAAACTCATGGAAGCCCCGGTAAAGTTAGCCGAAGCGGAAGGTGTGACCCTTGTTGTTGAAACCGGAAACAATGCGATGATAACATCGGGTGTTCTGGCGAAAAAACTGATCGACGATCTAGGAAGCAAGCATCTCAAAATCCTCTGGGATATTCCCAACACCATGTATTGTACGGAAATACCCTATCCGGACGCCTACGAACAGATTAAAGATGAGATCGCTCATATCCATCTCAAGGATTGCCAAGTTGACATATCAAGAGCAACAGTTCGCTTCTGCCGGCTAGGTGAGGGAGGTGTCGCTCCATACCTTGAAGGGATCGCCAACGCGCTCTTGCGCGACAACTACCAAGGGGGCATCTCTCTCGAAAGTGTCTATCGACCCGATAACGGGACATTTGAAGATGGATTTTGGGAATCTCTGCCGGAATTCAAACGGCTTTTTACATAAAGTAGTAGGCATACTCTGTATGCCGTAACCAAAGTAGTAGGTGCGCTCCATCTCAAAGGGGAGAGGGTAAAAGTGAAGTCGTATAACGTAGGCATTCTCGGTAACTGTTGCACACACGGCGCAGGTATTTGTAACATGTTCAAGGGCAGATCCGATACCCGTGTTATCGCTGCATACGAAGAAAATCCGCGTCGTGCGAAAGAGCTGCAGGGGGTCTTTGGTGCGCCGCTGTCAAGTTCATACGAAGCGGTCATCAATCACCCGGAGGTGGATTTTGTTGCAGTGACCTGTGATCCGGGTGACAAAGCGGAGATGGTCGAGCTTGCCGCTGCTGCGGGCAAACACATTTTCCTCAACAAGCCGCTCTGTGAAAGTTTGGACAGTGCCCGACGCATCGCTAAGGCTGTCAAAACCCACAACGTCCATTTCGTGCACGATATCCCGATGGTCCGTTTTATACCGGTCTATGCGAGATTATTGGAAGAGGTTCAGGCGGGGGTACACGGGGCGGTGATGGGTTATCATCATCTCTTCGGGATGAATTTTCCGACGGATTTTGAGTTGGCTGCCGCATGGCCCGAACGGCTTGACCCGCCCCAGAGATCCGGCGGTGGAGAGATGACCAACATGGGCTGCTATGCTGTTGATTACGCCGTTTCGCTGTTCGGTCGTCCAAAAACCGTCACCGCAAAGTGGCGAAAACTCTGGAATGTTTACGCAGAAACTGACACTGAAAACTTCGGTCAGATTGTCCTTGACTACGGCGATTTTTTCGCTTTTCTTGAGGTCGGTAAACAACAGTTGGTCAAAGACCGCCGTCATAGCAATTCGATGACTCTCAACTTTGAGGGTCAGACGATGTTTATTGACGCGAGCGCACAGGTCGTTACAATCAACCATGTCCCCCAAGATTACAATCAATTTGTTGAGGGCGCAACTGTCCTCGGTTCGGTGGAACAGTTGATTGATGCAATCGAGAATGGTACACCTCCTACAAGCAACATCGAAACCGCCCTGATCGCTGTCGAGACCTTGATGGCGGCTTACCAGTCGATTGTTGAGGAGCAAACCGTGGCACTGCCGCTGTCGTCTGGCGAAAACCCGTTAGTTGTCGCACAACAGAAATGATTGAGGGCAATAAGTTGCTACTCATCAAAATCTTCGCAGTGGAAACCCGATGCTTTAGCGTGGGGAGGAAACTGCGCTCCTTTTTTGGTTGATTTTGCAGGTAAAATATGGTATACTTTTTTTGTCTTTCGTAGGGGATTTCAACCGTCAGCACCCTTGCTGGCGTCCCCTACACCTCGTTGAAAAGGCATGAAAGATAGAAAGATAATCCCTAATGAAAAAGACTTATGAATATCGTGCGTATCCTACAACTAAGCAACGGACCACCTTTACCGTTTGGTTGGCATTGTTGAGACAACTTTACAACCAAGCCCTTGCATGGCGTATAGAGACGTACAAAAACACCGGCGAGTCGGTAAAGTGGACGACACAAGCGAACGCTTTGCCTGACCTGAAACAAGAATCGACATCGTTTGCCGGTCTCCATAGCGACGTTCTCCAAGATACGATTCGCCGTTTGGATAAAGGATACAAAGCATTCTTTCGTCGTATCAAAACAGGTGGTGAACCGGGTTTCCCACGCTTCAAAGGCGAAGGACGGTATAGGTCGATGACCTTTAGTCACCTGTCTAACAATTTGATTCGCAATGTCCATAGGAAGTTTGCCCGTATAGTTGTCCCGAAAGTCGGACACCTGAAGATTCGATACCATCGACCGTTGCCCGATGGTAAAATTAAGACGTTGACCCTCTCCAAGAAGGCGTCCGGTTGGCACGCCACAATCGTCGTTGAGGTTCCGGCCCCGATTGAAGTCCCCGTTCAAACGACACTCGGCATTGATGTGGGGCTTAACGCCTTTGTCGTTGATTCGGATGGCGAACAAATCCCGAACCCCCGCCATTTCCGTAAAGCGGAAAAGAAACTTGCTAGACATCAACAGATACTCGCACGACGTAAGAAAGGAAGCAGACGTAGATCGAAACAACGTGATACTGTTGCCCGTTGCCACGAACACGTTGCGAACCAACGGAAAGACTTTCAGTTTAAGGCGGCACATTCTATCCTTGACCGGTGCGACGAAGTAGCTGTTGAGACCCTCCAAATTAAGAACATGGTCAAGAACCATTACCTCGCTAAGAGCATCTCGGACGCAGGGTGGGGTCGCTTTCGATTGAAGCTGCAAAGCAAGGCTGAAAGTGCCGGCAAGCAGTTTACGAAAGTCAAGCCCCACTATACAAGCCAGAAATGCGCCGGGTGCGGTTCGATTGTCAAGAAATCGCTATCTGTAAGAGTCCATGATTGTACCGATTGTGGTCTGATTTTAGACAGAGACCATAACGCTGCTATAAACATCAAAAAGGCTGCTGTAGCCTGGCGTGGAGGTGCGGTGGTTACTAACACCCCCGAAGCACCCGAAAGGGACGGAAGCGCGCAACCCAATAAATCCCAAGGGACAAGGCAACAAGCCTCATCCTTTAGGGTGGGGTAACTGACTTCTCTGTGTTATCGAAAAAAGTAATTCGTAACGAGTAATACGTAAGGTCTGTCAAGTCCTAAAATAGGTTTACACGAAAATTACGCATTACGGTTGACTTATAGCAAGTTGTTTCTGACTTTTGTGATAAATGTCTTGAGGGGTTTGATACCCCAAACTGAGATGGGGTCTCTCATTGTTGTATATCGAAATGCTCTGTTTAGCGTTAGCGGTGGCTTGGTGTATAGAGTTAAATGTGTGATTGAGCAAGAAGTCAATTTTCAAGATACCGTTGACCCGTTCAGCCACGGCGTTCTGGTATACATCTCCGTTTTGTGTCATACTCAATCGGACGCCGCGTGAGTGAAGTAATTGGGTGTAAGCATTACAACAGTATTGAACGCCTCTGTCCGAATGATGAATCAGTGTACCGGGGGTTGTCACCGGTTTTATTGCCATTTTACACGCTCTAAGGGCCCCTTCGACGGTCAGTGAATCCGAAACATCAAAACCAACGATTTTGCGCGAAAACAGGTCTGTGACCAGAGCCAGATACACAAAGCCTTCAAGTGTCTGTAGATAAGTAATGTCAGCAACAAACACCTGGTGAACCCGGTCAACGATTAAATCCATTATCCGATTGGGATACCGATAGAATCGGTGGTTGGCACAAGTGGTTCTGTGTCCACGTTTTGAGGACTCGACGAGCAGTCCATGCTCCCTGAGCAAGCGGAACAGCGCATCTCTACCTAATTGGAGTCCGAGTTGTTCAAACTTAGGTTTGAGCAGTTGATACAATTTTCTCACCCCGATTCTGGGTTGGCGTGAACGGATTTGACAGACCAATTGAAGCACTATCTCTTGTTTGACTCGTTCGTTGGCTTGATGGTTCTGATAATGGTAAAACGCTTGTCGAGATACACCATGAACCGCACAGATAGTCTCAAGAGAATAGGTATGAACTTGCGAGTGCCACAGTGCCTCAATGCTCGCATATTTCACTTTTTTTTAAGGTCAACACCAAACTGTTTCTCTGCTTGACAAATCTGTGATTCAAGAGCCGCTATCTTCAGATGTGCCTGTGCTAAGGCGGACTCAAGCTGTTGTTTGTCAGTAGTGAGTTGCTTCAGTTGATTCACCTCGTCAGGCGTTTCAATACGAACCTGTTGGGCGATTAGGTGATGCTTGCCCAACTGTTTGAGCCAGTTTCTTATGGTGCTGTTACTCCCAATCCCATACCGTTTCTGGGCTTGGTCAATCGTCAATATGCCGGATTCAATTTCACTCACGACCTGCTGTTTGAACGCTTGACTATACCTCTTGAAGATTCGATTGGCTAATCGATGAGACATCTGAATGCTCCTTTCTACATCGTCTAATAGTGTAGTAATTAAGAGCAATTCATGTAAAGTTTATTTAGGACGGGTCAGTCTACACAACTACTGTCATTTCGTAGACACGTTTTTTTTACGCATTACGTATTACGCATTATTCTTCTGAGGAGGAGAATCACATGGCAAAAGGAATTTTGGAGCAATTGGCTGACGGCGTCGTGCTAGGTGACGGCGGTTATATCGTTGAATTGGAGAGGCGCGGCTACGTTGTTGCAGGCGCGTTCACCCCGGAATTAGCCGTTACCCATCCCGACGCGATTCGGGAGATGCACCGTGAGTTTCTCATGGCGGGTGCAGAGGTCCTGCAAGTGATGGCGTTCTACGGCAGCCGCGAAAAATTGGAGACGGTCGGCTTTGCGGATAGAACGTTTGAGATTAACCAAGCGGCGACCCGTATTGTCAAAGAGGTTGCCGGCGATCAGGCACTCGTCGCAGGGGATTTGAGTGCGACGTGGAAATGGGAAGCGGATAGTCCATCATCGCAGGCGTTGGTCACAAGCATGTTGGATGAACAGATTGAAGCCCAAGCGGGGGTAGATTTCTTCATCGGAGAGACGTTCTGGTACTTCGGTGAAGCTTTGTTGTGCCTCGAACGGATTAAGGCAAAAACGGATCTGCCGGCGATGATTACCTTATCGTTTCGCGGCAGCAACCAAACCGACGATGATGTAACGGCTGCCGAATGTGCAAAGCGTCTGCACGACGCGGGGGCGGACATTGTGGGGGTCAACTGTATGAACGACCCCGAACGGATGTATCCCCTCATTGAGGAGATGCGTAATGCAACCGGTGCCTATATCGCCGCACAGCCCGTGGCGTTCCGCTGCTCCGATGAAGTCCCGTGGTTCACGGGGACACCTGCTTTTCCCGACCGCCTTGATCCGACTCAACTCACCCGCTATGAGATGGAGGCGTTTGCGTACAAAGCGAAGGACATGGGTGTGAACTATATCGGGAGTTGTTGTGGCAGCGGTGCCAGCCATGTCCGTGAGATGGCACGGGCGTTGGGCAAGTATGACGAGCCAGAGGTCTGGCAACCGGATCCCGACGACCCTATGAGTGAAACCGAGTTTAATTGGAAACGGCGGCAGGCGTGAAACCGCTGAAAATATGAATTAACGGATTATTCTGACTTGGGCGCAATCAATTCAGGAGATGGTTGCGCTCGTTGAGCGTTTGGAGCAACAAGAACTAACTTGTCTATTTTTTTATGATAGGGAGAAAATCACCATGGCTGCACCGGTATTTAAGCATCTATTCACACCCCTACAACTCCGCCATGTCACGGTCAAGAACCGCATTGTTACATCGGGACACGCTGATGCGTTGGCAGAAGATGGGGTTCCGACGGAAAAAGCACGGCGTTACTACGAGGAAAAGGCAAAGGGTGGGGTGGGGGTACTGATGTGTTTTGGCTCGGCAGGTGTGCACCCGACCTCGCCAGCGCGGGATTGGAACGGCGTAGAGCTGTTCGATGACCGTGTGATCCCATACCTCGCTGAATTCGCTGACACAATGCACCCCTACAACGTTCCTGTCATTTCGCAGATTACGCATCGCGGACGACGGGGACGGAGCGTCGATCGGCTGCATCGGATGTACGGACCATCTCCTATCCGCGAGCCGAACCACCGCGAAACACCGCATACACTCGACGAGGAAACGATAACCGAGTTCGTCCAAGCCTTTTCGGATGCAGCGTGGCGATTGAAGCAGGGCAACTTTGATGGCTGCGAAGTAAACGCGAGCCACTGCCATCTGATCGACCAGTTCTGGACGCAGAACGCGAACCAGCGCACCGATGCGTACGGCGGCGCGCTCCCGAATCGTTTGCGCTTCGGGATACGGGTCATTGAGGGCATCCGTGAGCGGTGCGGCGATAATTTCATCATCGGTATCCGTATTACAGGTGATGATTTCACTAAGGGTGGTCTCGACAATGCAATGATGCAAGAGATTGCAGGAAAACTAAATGCACTGGGAATCCTCGATTACTTTAGCGTCGTTGGGGGGACTGCCGAAACCTTTGTCGGGGAAGCGGCGGCGGTGCCCGACATGACCTTCTCGCACGCCACATACGCGCCGTTGGCGGCTTCGATTAAGAGCGTAGTATCCGTGCCAGTTATCACGGCAGGGCGAGTGACACATCCGATGGAAGCAGAGCAGATCGTTTCAAACGAGCAGGCGGATCTGGTCATCATGACCCGTGCGTTGATCGCCGATCCGCAAGTGCCCCAAAAGGCGATGGCAGGTCAGTTAGATGACATCCGATTGTGTCGAGGCTACAACGAAGGCTGCATCGATCGGATCTATACCGGGCGTGGTGTGACATGCGTACAAAACGCGACGATAGGTAGGGAGACCGAGTTGGAGGCACTCACACCGGCAGAGCAACCTCGCAAAGTAGTGGTTGTTGGCGGCGGTCCCGCTGGGCTTGAAGCTGCACGCATCGCACGGCTGCGTGGGCACGAGGTCACCTTGATGGAGAGAGGTAGCGAGTTGGGCGGTCAAACGTTGATTGCTGCCAAAGCGCCATGGCGCGGAGAGTTCTCAGGGGCAACGGAATGGATGGGGGAGCAATGCCGAAAATCCGGGGTAGAGATTCGACTAAGCTGTGCGGCGACCGTCGAATCAATCTTGAGTGAAAACCCTGATGTCGTCGTCGTGGCGACTGGTGCACGTCCACTAACGCCAGAGGTCTCTGGGATTGAAAACACAGTGGATGCGTGGTCTGTCTTGAGCGGCAATGTCCCCAAAGGTGAGCGTATAGCGGTGATTGATGAGGAGTACGGTTTCCAAGGACCAAGTGCTGCGGAGTTACTGCTTGATGCAGGAAAGTCGGTGGAGATTATTACAAGCATGGAGGCGATCTGCACACTGCTCGGCGCAACAACGCGCCCACCGGTGTATCAACGTCTGTTCCACAAAGGGATTGTTATCCACCCACATCTGCATGTCCGTGCGATCGAAGGCGATATCCTCATCACCGAAAACGCTTGGACCGAGACGAGGGGTGAGTCGGACAGTTACGACGCTGTGGTGTATGCGTTTGGCGGGCAAGCGGACGACGCGCTATCTCAGTCGCTTCAAGACAAGGTGACGTGCTTTGTTGTCGGCGATGCCTTCGCACCGCGCACGCTCCAACATGCGATTATGGAAGGGCATACTTTCGCACGGAAGATTTGATGGGCTAACGGGTCTACGCTCATCTGCCTGATTGCAGATTTCTGGATTAAGGATAATTGACTCTGCATAAACGCCAATCCCCCTAGGTCCATAGTTACTAGGTTCTGTTGGCATTTCTGCGTTGCCCACTAGGTAAACGTTGGAATCATCGGGCAATCTGACAAATGTAGCGCAAACTGTTAGTTTGCGGGAGGGGATCGCAATCTAACAGATTGCGGTACAAAAGAGCACTTTTACGAAGCAACTTTTTGAAAAAAGAGACTTCCCGATGAAAAACTTTGTTGGGGTTCACTCTATCTGTCTACAAGCAGGTGTTGTTGGAAGACCGAGTCTCTATTCTCCTTAATAGGGATTCCCGTTTAACCGTTCAGCCCAACCTACGGACTTCTCCATGTGATATCCATTCGCCATCTACCAAGTAAACCATAATATCCTTCTTGTTGTAGCGTCTCCACGCCTTATGTCACCTGTCTTTGCGTTGTTTGCTTTTGTCCAATGGAACGACACCGTAAAGCCGACGATAAATGCTCTTAGGTTTCTTGCCCTCTATCTCCATGCGTATCCGCTGCAACGCCATAGGCAACTATCTTCTTTCTTGATTAAAGCACGTCGTGAGGATTTAACTTGCGCCGTCCGATCCCTGCTACGATTTGTTCTCGTTTTTTGACAGTGGTTTTGTTCAGATTCTTGCCGAGCCGATGTTACTGCCCTTTCAGTACTGCCCAAGTGCATTCCTTGACTAGAAAATGGAAATCCATATCACCAATATCATTTGGATTCCCGTTCTGATAGTTCTTTCTCAATCGTTACGGAACTTAACTTGAACTGGCGTATCGCGTCTGCGACACGTTGCGCATTCTTGGCGTTCATGAAGATCTCTCTCTATGGGCATTTAAGGAGTTAGTGATCCGTTTTACGTCTACCCCCAGTGCGTCGTTGATATCTGTTTCGAGTTGTTCTATCAAAAACTTATGATCAGCAATTCCTATCAGTAGATTACAAATCTCTTCTTTCTTCAATACGCCCTTGCTCAGAATATCAACAGACGTTGAGGCGTCCAAGTGATTTATCTGTTGTGAAAGTTTGTCAATGACCTGTCGAATCTTCTCGATTTCTGAGGTGTCCATCGTTCTCCTTTTTGTCCGCCAATGGTATAGCATCGTTTTGAATGTCGGTGGGTTCTGAATCTATTCCCGTTTTCCTTCGTTCGATGCAAATGATTGGGGGGCGTAACTGGTGAGAAACATCTCTTCATGAAGGTAGGGGCAATCCGTTCAGGGGTATCAATCCTGTGTGCCTAACTCAAAATTATCTGATTTGTAATGATGAACTATAGTAGATCTTAGAATTAATGAGACACTCCAAACCGGTGCGGTTAGGAAACCGCCCCTACCGTTCTGCCGTTTGGTAGGCACTGTTTCCAACAGTGCCGATGCGGTGCGGTTGGAAACCGCACCTACCGGCCCCGATAAATCGGGATCGAAACCGAGGGGCGCAAGTGTTAGAATTCACCATAATTGGTATAAGTTGGAAGTAGTCAATCCATTTGAGAAAATGGGGGTGCTCCGTAGGACACCCCATTGAACCTTCCTGATACGGAGGTAAGAGATACCCCCGTCCTTAGAGCAGTTTTACTTGCCCCAATCTGTAAAAATTGTGCATCCATTGGTACAATTTCACATCTATTTTCGTGCCTTATCATTGTAGATTGGTAATTGATTGGATCTCACTGTTGAAATATTTGAATACCAATACTTTACATTCAAAGACAGAAGATTCAGATCTTGTCGGATTAACTGTCATAACGGGTTGCATTATCTAAAGCTCAATTTCATCGATATTTCCTCTAGACCTTAATCAGCGTCCCATGGTGAATGCCAATTTGGGTTTCAGCTCTATCGCTTTTTCCCGGTCTGCGCTGGCTTTGACATAATCGCCGGTGATGGTGTAACTGTATCCGCGCCACAGATACGCTTCAGCAAAATTGGGCTTCAGTTCTATCGCTTTGGTATAACCCAAAATGGCACGATCATAATCATCCATTGCATAATAAGCGTTTGCCCGCGCGTAGTACGCATTGGCAAAATTGGGCTTCAGTTTTATCGCTTGGTTGCAGTCTAAGATGGCACGATCATAATCGCCTATTTTGTATAACACCCCGCCGCGACCGTAATAGAGTTTAGAGTTAGTTGGCTGCTCCTCTATGGCTTTGCTAAAGTCATCAATAGCACTCGCATAATCGCCTCTGTTGTAATGAGTCGTTGCACGGCGGGCATACAACTCTTTCATCTCTCGATCCATATCTACCTCCTAATTGTCTGATAATCAGTTGATTCACCTTACCAGTTGATCTTTTGGCTAACTGCCATAAGCTATTAAAGGGGGGCACTCACCCCGGCAAGTGCCCCCGATATTAGGATAACCCGCTACTGGGACGCCATGCACATGTACATGTAACAGAACGGGCATCCTAATCCCTTATTGAGGTGAATGCCGATAACCCACCATAAATGGTGGCAGTTAGACTCGACATAAGGAAAGATATATACTCACATGGGAGACGCGAGCCTATTTTGTTCCGCCGGGCTTAACTACGATAAGTTGGCGACAGTTGGCTCAAACGATAGATAGGAGAACGTGCGGTAATATCTATCGTCACCTCGAAACTGAACCAACTGCCATAAGGTCTATTGTGATAAATACAGGAAATTTCCTTCCCTCCTTCCATTCCCCGGCGATGGGGAGCGGCAGGCATCACTTAGCAGTGAGGTCGCCTCCTGCCGCGGGAAGGATTATAAAACATGTCAATCTCTTGGACCAACCGCAAAGAAAGAAGACGCACCTAGCTAGCATAAACTGTGCCAATGCTTGGTCGAGAGAGGGGCGAGCCCTCTAGAGGCTGAGAAATCCTTTGATGGGCTTGTCTTTGAAGGATACGGGCGGGCAGATATAGCGTGATAGCGGATGGGCTGGAGCTGTCGCAAAATGCGACAGTTGGAATGGGTTAAGTGGGGTAGGTGTCAGCGAAAAGCCTGTAATGACGAAGGATACGGGCGAATCTGTCGCAGAATACTACGCTTTCGCATTTTGCGACAATCGAGAAGAGTTCATTGGTACACTAGTTCATTACGCCGTGCCGAGAAAACGAGACGATTCTACGTTCCGGTCTTCGCGTTTCACGTAATGATAAGTCGGTTTCGAGCCAATTTTCTGGGGACTTAATCCGACACGACGAGTTGATACAGCTTCAATTTCCGATAAAGGGTTGATCGGTCAATCTTCAAGGCTTGGGCGGCTTTTGTGACATTATTGTCCATCACCTTGAGCGCGTGGGCAAGTGTTTGACGTTCAACCTCTTCAAACGGCAGGATTCCCGTTGAGTCAGGGGAAAATAAGGCAGGTTGCGAAGAAATCATTGACGAAATCCGTGGGGGCAGATTGCTCGATTGTAACAGCTCTGTGGTCTCAAGTAGAATAGCGCGTTCAATGATATTTTCCAGTTCGCGTACGTTGCCGGGAAAGTCATACTGCATCAACAATCGTAAGGCATCGATGGAAATTGCTTCAATGGATTTCATCGTACTTTGGGCGATTTTTTTTAGAAAATGGTTCGCCAGGAGTGGAATATCTTCGCGCCGGTCTCTAAGTGGGGGAACCAGGATTGGGAATGTGGCTATCCGATAGAATAGATCTGTCCGGAAAGTACCCGCTTCCACCGCAGCTTCTAAATTCTGATTTGTCGCTGTTAGCACACGGATGTCAACTGGAATATTGGCTGTACCGCCGACGCGCTGGATTTGCCGCTCTTGGAGGACACGCAACAATTTCGCTTGCAGAACCCATTGCGTATCACCAATTTCATCAAAAAAGATAGTCCCTCGATTCGCGTGTTCAAATTTGCCGATTCGTTTCGTTGTGGCACCGGTAAAAGCCCCTCGTTCATGCCCAAACAGCTCGCTCTCAATTAGTGTTTCAGGAATGGCAGCGCAATTGACCGTAACAAATGGACCCGATTTTCGAGGGCTATTAGCGTGAATTGCGCGTGCGACCAATTCTTTACCAGTCCCACTTTCTCCTGAAATAAGCACGGTGATATCACTTTCAGCTGCGTGTTGCATCAACGCGAACATCTGCTGCATGTTTTGGCTTTTGCCTACAATTTCACCAAAGAGGTCGCTCGTTTTAAGTTCGGCGCGTAAGCGGTGTACCTCAGTTTTCATCTGCTGGATCTCGACCTCTTTGGACATATCACGGTAACTGACAACGTTACCAGCCAAATCGCCTTGATTATTCCGCACCGGGGTAATCGAACGATAAAGCAACCTCGGTTCAGACTGGCTCGGTTCTTCAATCTCTTCCACCACGTTTTCAAGATTTTCAGAGAGTGGTCCTTCCCCCGGTTGCGATAGTTCTGGTCTTTGAAAATGTGCTTTTATATGTGCTTTGAGCTCGTCCGCGGACATCTGCCTCAGGTGGTCTTCCGTTAAGTCAAACAGCTGCTGATAGTATTGATTTGCAAACAATAGGTTGCCCTCGTCATCGAACATTCCGATCGCATCTGCCGCAGAATCAAGCACTGTCTTGAGCCTTTGATGACTGATTTCGAGGTTTTGATGATTCGTTATGATTTGCTGTCGTTTTTTGGCTAATTCTTGTTCGATGTTCCACTTTTCGACAAGGGCAAGCGTAATTTGCTGAACCTCCTCCGGCGCAAAAGGCTTTCGGATATAAAGCAGTTTGTGAAGCAGCTCCATATCGCGGACAATTTCGGGCAGCGGTTTATCAGTGTAAGCAGTCATAATGACCAGCTCGATGTCCTTCTCGATCTGTCTGATCCGACGGATCGCTTCAACCCCATCAATGCCCGGGGGCATTCTGACATCAATGTATGCGACCGCAATCGGACGGTTTGATACCTTTCCCGCGCGTATAATATTGTGCGCCTCCTCTCCACTTGTGGCATGCAAAAGTTCAAAATTGGGCAGAAAGGAGGCCTTATTCTCTGAACCTTCGTCAAGGAGGGTTTCTGCTAACTGATCCGTTAATGCCTGCGTGCTGTTGGGATTCAACATATCTTTAAAGTCGCTGTGGATCCCGGCTTCGTCATCAACAATCAAAACACGATAGTTCCAATGTTCTTTTAATTCCATTGAACAGTCCCGGTTGCTAGGTTAAGAGCTACATGCTTTTATAGTAGCGCAATTTTTTTGGGCGCATGCAAAAAGAAAATAGAGAATTATGGTGGACCTTAGAATTAATGAGACACTCCAAACCGGTGCGGTTAGGAAACCGCACCTACCGGGGGAGAAAGTGTCTATTTATTTTTAGAATTCACCATAAATGGCATCGCAAAGGTGCTATGCCCTGTTGGCAATCTACATAGGAAAAATGTCCCTCTACGGTATAACTGAGGAGCACCGCAGCATGATTCGCATGGTTGTACCTTTGCCAATACCCTCGCTCAAAGGGTAAATTTTCCCGCCAGATCCGATCACAAAATTGGCACTCGAATGGAGGCCGAGCCCCGTCCCCGACTCCTTCGTTGTATAACCAGCAGTAAAAATTAACTTCAAGTTTTTCTGTGCAATACCGATACCGTTATCGGTAACATCAAGACAGAGAAAATCCTCACTGATATAGGCTTTGACACCGATCCGTGGTGTTTCATTGAGTCCCCCCAATTGAATAAGTTCATCAATGGCTTCAATCGAATTCTTGAACAGATTCACCAACATTTGATGAAATTGACTCTCTTGAACCCGAATCTCTTGGGGCGCGTTTTCGCAGTTGACATGTACTTGGATGCCTCTTTTGTCGACCGAATCTTGCTGTAATTTCACCGCACTCAAGATCGCTTTCTGAAGGTTGATGTTTTTCCGCGTCATACTGGGCTGATTAGCGGATTTTTGCGTACGGATGATATCAACGATATGCGCTACTCTTTCAGTGACGCGCTCAAGCGTATCAACCACCTTTTTATTCTGATCAGCGAAATCTGAAGCGAGCGCGATCATAAATGGGAGCACCTGCTGCCCTTTCGAGTCATTTTTGATGTAATCAACCCAATCCTCTTGATGTGCTTTAACCATATCGGCAAGTGCGGAGAAGCGGTGTATAAGCTGGTCGTCCACTAAATCCTTCTGGAGGACGTCAACTCCTACCGTTACGCTGTTGATTGCGTTGCCGATATTGTGGAGAATGGTCTCCACAATTTCCAACCGTCCTTGTGCGAATGCTTGCGCCAACGCTTCTTCGGCTACGACTCGATGCGTCACATCGCGTAAAACGCTCACGCCCCCTTTCTCAGTCCCTGCTTCGTCCTGTAGTGGTCTCGCACTGACACTGATAAAAACACCTTCTGGCACTTCAGGGTTACGTATAAACATCTCTACCTCGTCCGATGACTCGCCTTTAAGCGCGCGTGCAAGTGGAAGTTCATCCGCTGGAAAGGGTGTAACTCTATCAGGGAAAAAGCAACCGTAGTCCTCACTCCATTTCTCAAGGGTTGTATCTATTGGACCGATTCCGAGAATTCTTTCGGCACTTGGATTAAAAATTGTGAAAGTGCCACTTGCATCGGCAGCAATCACCCCATCACTGATACTATTAAAAATGGTATCCGTCAGTTGAACCTGATTTTGCAGCTTCTGCATCGTTTGTTCTAACTGTATCGCTGCTATTTTGTCCGCTGTGATGTCGCGAAGAATGGCCACGCAGGCTACAACCTTCTGATTCTCACCAAATAAGGGGATGACACTAGTCTTTACGTGAATACCCTCCGGCTGTTCCTCATTGCGCAAAAAAAGCTCTCCATCCCTTATTGCCTCACCCCGGGCGATATTTTTGGACAGAAACTGATCGATTGGAACACGTGTTTCTTCGTCAGGATAAAAAACACCGTGCGTTTTAGACCATTCGGAGAATAGCCCCGGGGGCTCCGTACCGAACATTTGTTGTATATATGGGTTGATGAACAATACGTCACCCGTTAAATCGAGGACGACGATACCTTCATGCATACTATCAAAAACGGTTTTCATTAGTTGGGTTTGATGGCGTAACTCACCGATGGTTTGGTTTCGTTGCTCCTCCATCGTTTTATACTTGGTGATATCGCGGAAAGTTATAACGATGCCGGTGGGGTTTTCTCTCTCGTCTTGGATGGGTGTGATGTTATAGTCAATAGGAATCTCTCGACCAGATTTCGCAATGAGGTAGGTGTTATAGTCTGCCTCGGAAGCAGAAGGCGATTCCCCGGCGGCAACAGATCCCCTTTGGAGTGCCTCTATCAAAGACGTGTCTTTTATAAGATTTCCGGCGTTTCCAACATAAATATCGAGAATATCCGTTACGTGCTTGCCAGAAGCTTCTTCCAGATCCCACCCCGTCAACGTTTCGGCAACCGGATTCATAAATGTTATCAATCCCTTGTTGTCCGTGGCAATCGCGGCGTCACTGATACCGTTGAGAATCTTAGTGAGGTGCTGTTTGCTTTCTTCCATCCTATGCTGATATAAAGCACTTTCAATATTCAGGTATAATTTTCTTTTTCCATAGGGTTGAGGGATATATTCAAATGGACTAGTTATCTCTGCTCGTTTTAATAAATCTTCTTTTTTCGAGAAAACCTCGATTCGATAATCAGCCAGATATATGGTCGGAATGTCTAGGGAGTTACATATACGTTTGGAAGCCTCTATGCCATTTATTTCCCCTTCAAGTTCTATATCGATGAGGACTACATCGGGCTGCATTTCTGCCGCTTTTTCAACCGCTTGTGCTCCAGTTGGGACCACAGCACAAACAGTATATTCCAGCTCTTTAAGGCGTGTTTCAACGTATTCAGCAACGGACTTCTTGTCTTCAACAATTAAGATGTTTATGTTTTCCATTTTGTTTCCATTCTTTTGTCATGTAGGTGTGGGGAAAACCTCAGACAAGCGAGGGTAGTTCATTATTCATGACGCAACATCAATTTCAATTCCTCCCGTTTTTCAAAGCGATCAAACGCCTCATGCCATTCGGAGAAATCCATCTCAATCCTCTGCAAAGATACGAGCAACTGTGCCCTGTTCTGCGAGCACCGCGCCAAATAGCTGCCTTCCCATGAGCCATGCATCCAGTTTTCGGTGAGTTACTGATACGTCCACCGTATATTCGGTAATAGGCTTTCCAACCGATTTCCTCGGGAATCGCCGACATGGGAACGTCCGACCATCCTGTCACAACCAAAGTGTTTATAGTCAATTCTCCGTGTTAAGGATAATTATACAAGTTATCCCGTTCAGGAGAGGATTCTTGAGCGGGTTCTTGGTTCGCCTGAAACTCACGAAGAATACAGTTCACAATCTCTTCACTATACGCCTGTGCGTTAATACGGTTCTGGTTGGCTTCCCACGTCATTCGAGCCGCTGCCTCAAAATATTCGGAATGCCTGTAGGCGTCCAGAATGTCGACCCCGCGGGAAAATGTGCCGTGCCCAGTCCAATAGATGATGTGGCGCATTTCGTGACGTTGGTCTGTTGGGAGGTCTTCGCCCTTAAAGAGATGCAGGCTTTCGTAGGAAAGTTCAGGGATGCCCGGTGCCCGCTCTTGCACAAAACCGATTCCGCCGGATTTATCGTACATAATCGGGGTTTCTGGCTCATACCCCCTCAAGAAGTCGTAAAACCGTGACGCCTCCCCGTGTTCACTTCGGGAGATCAGGTTCAAGAACTTTGGCTGTAGATGTGCCAACGCTTTGAAACCGTCTGCTTCGAGTTGTTCAAAAATTAGCATATAGTGAAACATTTCACTCGTCGGTTTCGGAGGCTTCGTCTGAACCTCGTCGAGTGCGGAGAGTACAGGTGTACCGAAGCGCATACGGTAATGCACACCGTCGTCTTCCACTTCAACAATCGTCAGATTGAGTGCCGGATGTTCCAAAGCGATCATGTCCAACCGTGAACCGGACTTTGTCAAAAGGACATGTCGCCCTGCCAACCCTTTGACGGTAATTGCTGGAGGCAAGGCGTAGCGTGGGGATTCATCGCGTGGGAGCAGACAGGCTTCATCCACCGCCTCGGATAAGAGCGCGCCCATGTTACCCGCCGAAGCCCACAGATAGCCGTGCGCGTGGGCGTGGCTTCCTACCCAGCCCATCTGCCCGATCAAGACCCCTAGCTCGTTATCGGAAGCAATCGGTTGGAGGTGAGCTTGATATCCTCGTTCAATCCACTGTCGGTGGCGGTAACTCCTAGCAGGCGGCGACAATAATTCGTTAGTCAAGTAAGGATTTGCTAACATCGATCCGTGCATGATAATTCGTCCCTCGTTCTTCCACGCTTATGGCGAGATCTTTCTGGCTAGCGACCAAAGATTAGGCTTTGGTAATTGTGAAAAATATATCACGGTTGTCCAATTTTATCAACTATTTTCTGAGTCGTTGGAAATATGCAAAATGAGAAGAGTAAGTTGATTTTTCTGGATCAACTCCGTATCTTATGACATAATACAGCTGATAGAGGCTGACGTGCCATCAAGAAGTTCGTAAACTCCATATCAAACTGTTTCCATGAGTAAAATGTAGAGAATCATCAGGAGAGAACTATGAAACTGGCAGAACTGATTATTACTGAAGCGAGAGGGCGAGGAGTAAAACACTTCTTCGGTCTTCCGGGGGGTGGGTCTCCGCTGGACATGATGGAAGCTGGGAGACAGTTGGATGTGAGTTTTGTGAGCGTTGCCCACGAATCGTCCGCGGCAATAATGGCGGCATACTATGGTCTGATGAAAAATACAGCGGGGTTGGCATTGTCAGTGAAAGGAATCGGCGCAGGCAATCTCGCCGGAGGTGCTGCCAACGCCTATTTTGAACGCGCACCGGTTGTCTGTCTCTGTGAGTCATCACCAATGCACGTAGTCCAGAAAGAGATGGTACAGCATTGTGACCACGCCCAACTGTTCGGTGCCGCGGTGAAGTACCAAGATACCTTAACCGCCGCCGAAGCAGCAACTTCTGTGCAGGAAGCGGTGTTTCAGGCGACGGACGGACGCCCCGGACCCGCGCTCTTAAACCTTCCCTCGGACATGGGACTAGCCGAATGCGGTGATCCGTTGACCATCAAAGCTTCACCGGACGCTGCCCTACCTGACAGCACCCAACTTGCTGCCGCCCGTGAATTCATTCAAAACGCTTCCCGACCGGTAGTTATCGCCGGTACGGATGTTGTGCGGGCAGGGGCTGCCAAAGAGCTGCAAACCTTAGTCGAGAACATCGGTGCGGCAGTGCTAGTCAACATGGATGCGCGTGGCGTCTTCCCCGAATCCCACCCTCGCTGGGCGGGCGTCCTTACCGGCAATTACGCTCCCAACATCATCGAAACCGAAATCATAAGCCAAGCGGACGCTGTTCTCTTAATCGGGGCAGATTCAATGATGACGCATGTTCCGTGGAGCGTTGACCTCCCGACCTGCGAACTCTCTCTCCGACCAGAATACGAAACACTGTCGCCGGATCCGAAGGTACGCGTGGACGGAGATCTGAAAGAAACACTGAAAAATCTATCTGCACACCATCAGCCCGGCTTTTCCGATGATCAGATCCAGGGCATACGCCGGAAGGTTCTCCAAAATTTCAAGAGGCCCGATGACGCTCAATTCACCGCCCAAGACATCATTGAAATCACCCGTGCTGTCCTGCCGGCGGAAGGTGCTCTCTTTTCGGAGACAGGTGCTTACATCGCCATGCTTGAGCATCTCTGGGGTGTGGAGGTCCCAAACACTTACTGGGGAACGACCGGCGGACGAACCATGGGATTGACCGTGCCAGCCATTCTCGGTGCAAAGCTAGCAAAACCTGAAATGCTTGCAGTAGGCATCGGTGGAGACGGGAGCCTGTTGATGCGTCTAGGTGAATTGGAGACTTTTGCACGCGCCGGTGTAGCGGTGCCGCTGATTATCATCAACGATCAAGCATTGGGAACGATGAAGTCTCGCCAGAAATCGCGTGGTATGCCTGAATACGCTTTGGACTTTCACTCTGTTGATTTCGCTGGAATTGCCACAGCATGTGGTCTGAGAGGGGTTACGGTGAGCACACCTGAGCAGTTTGAAAGTGAGTTGAAACTAGCGATGGACGCAAATCGAACGACGCTTATTGACGCACGGGTTGATTCACAGGCGTATCAAGACAGCTTTGGGCCAACGATTGGTGTTCTGGCTTGAGTCAGTCCCACACAGCCGCCAATCCGAAGTTCTGCTAGGAGGAAAACACCATGAAGATGAAAGCAGCTGTCCTGCACTCGACGCCCGGGAAACTGTCCGTTGAGGAAATCGACATCGCAGATCCCGGCCCGAACGAAGTGCGCGTCAAGATTGCCGCCAGCGGTCTCTGTCACACAGATTGGGAAACCATGCACGGCTACCAGCCTGTGAACTTGCCAGCCGTAATTGGTCACGAAGGTGCCGGTGTCGTGGAGTCAGTCGGTCCAGGGGTCACCCGCGTCAAAGTCGGCGATCACGTTGCGTGCTCGTGGAGTCCGAATTGCGGTCACTGTTTTTACTGTGACCACGGTCAGCCCATCCTCTGCGAAGTTGCAAAAGACGCCAATGGGCAAGGGCTACTATTCGATGGCACAACACGGATGTCCTTAGATGGCAAACCGGTCCATTACTACAGCCTTGTCTCCTCACACGCCGAGTACAACGTGATTCCTGAACAGGCGGCGGTGCCGTTGCGGATGGATTTTCCACTCGATCGGGCTGCGCTACTCGGCTGCGCTGTCATGACCGGCTACGGCGGTGCCGTTCACGCGGGTCGCATTAAACCGGAGACTAGCGTTGTGGTGATTGGCTGTGGAGCGGTAGGTCTCAGCGCAATTCAGGGGGCGCGTATATCCGGTGCTTCAATTATCGTGGGTGTCGATATCAATCCATTAAAGCTGCAATGGGCGGAGAAGTTCGGTGCTACACACGTTGTCGATAGCACGAAAGATGATCCGGTCGAATTTGTGCGAGACCTCACACAGGGACGGGGTGCCGATACCGCGATTGAAGCAGCAGGTCAGAACATCTCGATTCGGCAGACGTTGGAGGCGTCACGCCCCGGCGCACGGGTCGTCATTCTCGGAAAAACCCCATACGGGGAGGAGGTCTCATTTCCATTCCACATCATGATGGGCGAGCGCGAAATCGTGCGTACCTCCTACGGGATGAGTCGTCCACGCGTCGACTTCCCGCGCCTAGCGAGCCTGTATATGGAGGGACGCCTCCTGCTCGATGAGATGATTTCCATGCGATTGTCGCTGGAGGAGATTAACGATGGCTTCGATGCCTTGGAGAAGGGGGGCGTGGCGCGATCACTGGTCGTATTTGATTCGTAGTATCACTTCGGCGAGATCAAATTGAAATAGTGTTCCCTGTTACCAAAGAAGACCCAACGAGGGTTTGGAGATCCCAATACGGAAAATAAAACTTGATGGAATTGATTTTTGCGTGTATCATTTCATCTGAACTATGGAAAAAATAGACGATTTGTTGATTGAGAACGGGACACAGGGACCCCAAGTGGGTTGATACCTCTGTCGTTCCAAATAAACGAATCGTGATTTGCACTTTATCACTCATCATAAGTGGTAGCTAAATTTAGACGTAAAATGAGTCCTCCCCAAATGACATCCGAAATATCTGGCATCATCCTCGCCGCGGGGCTGTCCACCCGCATGGGTGAACCCAAGCAACTCCTTCCTTTTGGCGGCAGCACGATTATTGAAACTGTAATCGATAATCTACTTGGATCTAAGTTGAGCGAGGTTATCGTTGTCGTTGGACACGAGGCGGAAAAGGTTCGAGCACATATCCAGCACAAACCGGTCAAAATCGTATTCAACCCTGATTATCAGGAGGGCATGCTGACCTCTGCGCAGTACGGTGTGCAATCGATCTCAGCGTCCGCTGATGCGTTTGCGATGACATTGGTAGACTTACCGCTCATCACGCCGGATCTGGTTAATGTAGTCATTGATACATACGTCCAAACAGAAGGCGGGATTGCGGTGCCAAGTTATAACTATCGTCGCGGGCATCCCGTAATTTTTGACCGACGCTACGCCACTGACATCCTGGCACTAGATGGGGATAGCGGCGGAGTTCGGTCGCTTTTCCAAAAATATTCAGATGACATCCACTATGTGACTGTCGATACCGACCGAGTATTGATGGATATTGACTATCGGACAGATTACGAGGAAGCGTTGCAGAAATCCTCGTCTGCGTGAAAATGGAGTAGCCGATTAAAATCTAACTGCAAAAGGACAATAAATGATTGGATCAATTGAAGAAATACAGGAAACGTTTGTGGAACAACATTACATTGCCGATCGAGCGTTGGCAACAACAATCTACTTAGCGCATCACCTGAAAAAGCCGATTTTCCTTGAGGGTGAGCCCGGCGTTGGAAAAACAGAGGTTGCAAAGGTTTTGGCGAACGCAACCGGTGGAAATCTAATCCGTTTGCAATGTTACGAAGGACTGGATGTAAACAGTGCGTTGTATGAATGGAACTACACGAAACAGATCCTCCAACTGCGCATTGACGAGTTGCAGGGTATGGACAAAGAGCAGATCGGTGCAAACCTCTTCAGCGAGGAATTTCTGCTCAAGCGTCCGCTCCTCGAAGCCATCCAGACCGATGGTGCGGCACCGCCTGTACTCCTCATTGATGAAGTAGATCGAAGTGACAGCGAATTTGAAGCATTCCTCCTCGAAATTCTGTCAGATTTTCAGATTACCATTCCAGAGATTGGGACCATTCGCGCCAAGCATATTCCGTATGTAGTGCTGACTTCAAATCGTACGCGAGAGATTCACGAAGCCCTGAAACGTCGGTGCCTCTATCAGTGGATAGACTATCCGTCGGTTGAGAAGGAGTTCGCAATCGTTAAAACCAAGCTGCCGCATATTGACGATATGCTTGCACAGCAACTTTGTAACCTGATGCGGGTATTTAGAGAAGGGGATTACTACAAAAAGCCGGGAGTCGCAGAGACGTTAGATTGGGGATTAGCTCTCATCGCGTTGGGTAAGGACGGATTAGATCCCGCCATCGTTGATGAAACGCTCGGTTGCGTCTTCAAATATCAGGATGATATTCAACGAGCACGAGAGGCAGACCTCCACAAGATGGTGGATGGTGCCAAAAGTGATTCTGAGGCAAATGACGCCGAAAAAGCAGATTGGCGGTATATGCGTGGATAACATCAGGCTTACAGGGTTGCCTGATTATCCTAAAAATTTAGTAAATCCTGATCGGATTTAACCTATGACTAATCAACAACCCCTCCTTCAAGAAATTACCGCCTTCTGCCGGTTGCTTAAGCAGATGGGCGTGAATGTTACCACAACGAATCAAATCAGTTTCTGCCGAAGTGTCGAATTAATCAATATCGGACAACAACAAGATTTCTATGACGCTGCCAAGATGAACCTGATCGCCAATGAATCGGATCGAGCATTATTTGATGTCGCCTTTGACTGGTTTTGGAGATATCCACGTCCCGATCCACAGGAGTTGGGACTTGATACAGATGAAGAAGAGGTGATGACCCTCGAAGATCTGATCAACGCCGAAGAAACAGTGGTAAACCTAGACCAGTGGACGGAGATGGAGGACGATAAAGAGGAAGGGGAAGAGGATACAGTTGCCTATAGTGCCGAGCGGGTTTTGACCCAAAAAGATTTCGGTCAGTTCACGGCAGATGAGATGCAAAAGGCGCGAGAGGTTATCGCTAAACTCGTCCCACTGTTGGCAACAAAACTGAGCCGACGGAAAAAGACCAGTACCAAAGGGAAAACAATCGATTTTCGACGGAGTTGGCGTAAAAACATTGCCTACGGTGGAGAGCCGCTGAAACTGATCCGGAAACGTCAAAAGGTCAAGAAAAACAAGATCTTACTGCTCTGCGATGTCAGCGGATCGATGGACTACTATTCCACCTTTCTGATTCAGTTTATCTACGGGATGCAGGAAGCACTTAAAGAGGTCGAAGTTGCGGTCTTTAGTACAGAACTCACAAACATCACAGGGCTCCTCCGCCGCAAGGGACTTGAAGAGGGGCTCCGCGAAGTTGCACAGGTTGTACCTGATTGGTCAGGGGGAACGAGAATCGGTGAGAGTATCGTTGCCTTCAACCGCGAGTTTGGACGATCTTTCTCTGCGTACAGAACTGTGGTCATTTTAATCAGTGACGGTTGGGATCGGGGCGAAGCGGATATCCTCCAGAAGGGGATGGAGGTGCTGCATCGCCAAGCGTATAAGTTAATCTGGTTGAATCCTCTACTCGGTAGTGAAGGGTATCAGCCAATCTGTCGCGGCATACGCACGGCGCTGCCGTATGTTGACTATTTCTTGCCAGCTCACAATCTGGACAGCCTAATCCAGTTGACGAAAGTATTGACACCGCTCTGGTCAGATTAAACGGACGTATCAAAGGAGGGAAGGCAGGAAAGGTGAACGAGATTCAATCCGTCTCAAGGTGACCAACGCTTGCCTATCAGATAGAATGGGGGGAAAACTTGACAGGTCGCACATTACGCATTACGTTTCACGCAAATGGATTCTGTGTGTCTCGCTTGTTCTTCTGACCTGCGCCTCCCCGCCGCTTATCGTTCCAGAGTCCGGGACGACAGCCCCCGATTTTACCCTCAAGGATCAGCATGATGTAGAAATTCGATTAAGCCAATTCCGTGGGGAAAATGTGTTGCTGTTCGGTTTTGATAAGGACAGTGTCGATAACGGGGAAACATGGCTAACTCTATTTCTTGAGCGGTATGCTGAGGGGCTGCGGATTCTTCCTATTGCCAATGGATCTAGTATGCCTCTCTCTGCACGTCTGTTTCTGAAGGGTAAGGTTAAAGCTGATCTCCAAGACGCTGCGGAAGAGTTTAATCTGTCGAGCTTCCTATTGGACTGGACAGGTGAAGTCTCTCGGCAGTATGGGATGGCTTCCCAGATACCCACGATTGTGCTGATTGATCGTGCGGGGCACATTCGACTGGTGCAGCCGCTTCCGCAGTTGACTGAGGAGGGGGTGCGAGGTGTTTTTGATCGGATTGACCAGCAAATCAGGTGATAATGAATATGTAAAGAGGTTTTCATCAAAATCTTCGCAGTGGAAACCCCATGCTTTAGCGTGGGGTTTCCACTGCGTTCCTTTTTTAGTTGATTTTGCAGGTAAAATATGGTATAATTCTTTTGTCTTTCGTAGGGGATTTCAACCGTCAGCACCCTTGCTGGCGTCCCCTACACCTCGTTGAAAAGGTATGAAAGACAGAAAGACAATTCCAACGAAAACCTACAAGTTCAAAATGTATAGCAATCACGGCAACCGTTGTGGCAAACTTCAAAAGACGGGGAGTTGAAAGGAGAAGAACTGTGGCTGTTAAAAATTTTAGGGATCTAATGCCAGACTTAGAGACAACAGATTCATCGACAGACGTTCATGTAAGTTATGGGGCGGATCCAATTTACCATTATCCTGATTGTCCGCATAGAGGGATGATAAGTATCCGCGTATTATCCCGTTGAAACTTGCCAAATGGCTGGGTTATGAAGAACTGTGCGCGTTTTGTAGGAATAGCGTAAACGTCCGATAAAATTCATTATCAGACATAAACGCTGTCCACACGAAAGGAAGATATACCAAATGAGAACACCTCTTTGTTGTTTTATCTTATTTACGATAATAATTTATCTCATCGGCAGCGTATTCAATCCAGCGATAGATGCTTCCCAACCATCAGGAGGAAACGGGACGCATTTTTGCGGTGTTGCTGATAGCCAGCCGAACAAGCGGTATTCAGACCAATTCCCTAACCGTCGCTATGCCCACACCTTTGCGGCAAATTTGAACGTTGGCGAACCGCGCACCGTGCGGATGATTTACTTTCTGCCCAACGATCGACCTTACCGCGCCGATGTCGTTCAGCGGATGAAAGACGATATTCAGCTCTCTCAGACCTTTTTCGCCGAACAGATGGAAGCCCACGGCTACGGGGGGCTTACCTTCCGCTTTGAGAGCGATCTTCAAGGCGAGCCGATGGTGCATCGCGTCGATGGGCAACACGCCAATAGTCACTATCTTGCCGATCTTGACGACCCATCTACTCTTTATCGTGACGCTGTGGTGCTGACCGAAGTTGGAGAACAGTTGAACTTCTTTACCAACATTTACCTAGTCGTAATTGACTCAGGGACTCGCGGGGGAGGCTTCGGAACTCCACAGGGGAAAGGAGGTGGGCTGGTGTTGGTTCATGACGCTTTTGACTGGGCACATGTGACACACGAACTGGGGCACGCCTTCGGATTGTATCACGATTTCAGAGAGGGTGTGTATCTCATGTCGTATGGTCCAGGAGAGAGGGATCGGTTATCCGCGTGTCATGCCGAGTATTTGTCGGTGCATCCCTACTTCAATCTTGATATTCCAATAGAGCAAGGCGATCCCCCTCGCATCGAACTCATTTCGCCGCACATCTATCCAGCCGAGTCAAAGCACGTCCCTATTCGATTCAGACTTAGCGATTCAGATGGATTATACCAATGGTTGTTACACGCTTGGCAGCCCAACGTCAGAAATTCGGTGAAGGTATGTGGTGGGTTAAGGGGTACTCAGGATACAATCATTAGCTTTGATTATGACGGCGTTATTCCGTCTGCCCATGACCCCTTTTACAGCAGAAACACGAGTCTCAAAATTCCCCTTGTGCATCAGATTCTTATCGAAGCTGTTGATGTAAATGGGAATGTAGAAGGGAGACATTTCACGCTGCTTTCTGATGCCCTTGAGCCGCTGTCGAAACTCTCAGGAGATAACCAACGCGGCTTGCCTAATGCACCGTTACCCGTCCCATTTGTCGTTGAAGTACGGGATTTGAACGAGGGTTGGGCGCGGAGGGGTGTGCCCGTCACTTTTAGCGTTACTGCTGGCGGTGGTGCGTTGAACGTCGAACAAACCGAGACCGATGGCGAAGGGCAGGCAGAAAGTCTACTCACATTGGGTCCCCACTTAGGGACAAATACGGTTGAGGTGTCTGCTGAGGGGATTACGGTGTCCTTCACCGCAGTGGCTGTCAATCCGGTGGACATCCCTGATCCCAACCTCCGTTCCGCAGTTGAAACCGCGCTCGGTAAGGTTCAAGGTCAACCGATTGCCCCGGCAGAGATGGAAACTTTGTCTCGCTTCGAAGCACCAAACGCCAACATCAGCGATTTGACCGGGCTTGAACATGCAACCAACCTAACAGTATTAGAACTTGGTCATGAAAGAGTGGCGAATGAGTGGAGGAACAGTAACTCGGTGTCAGATCTCTCACCCCTTGCAGGCTTGACCCAACTGAGACGGCTACATCTTCCCAACAACAGCATCACGGACATTTCCCCGGTAGTGAGTTTGACCAACCTGACATGGTTAAATCTTTGGGGCAACTCAGTATCGGATGTCGCCCCTGTGGAGGGATTAACGAAACTGACAGACTTGTGGCTTGGGGACAACAACATATCGGACCTCTCGCCCCTAGTAGCAAACACAGGATTGGGGAGTGGACACACGCTAAATGTGCAGAGCAATCCCTTGAGTTACCTATCCATCCACACCCATATCCCCGTGCTCCAAAACAGGGGGGTTACGGTTGAGTATGATGCGGACGGAACACGCCCTCCGGATGTCAACGGCGACAGCGTTGTGAATGTCTTGGATTTGATTGTGATTGCTTCCACTCTCGGAAATAGAGGGACCCATATAGCAGCAGATGTTGACGGAAATGGAGTTGTCGATATTCTGGATCTGATATTGGTTGCGGGCATGTTTGAATGTGCGGCAGCTGCGCCTGCAGCGCAGCCACAAGCACCCGAAACACTCACAGCGGTAGAAGTTCAGGGTTGGCTGACGGACGCAATGTCGCTTGAAATTAGGGATCCCATCATGAAAAGAGGGATTATGGTACTTGGTCAACTCTTAGTAGCCCTAACACCAACGGCGACGGCGTTATTGCCTAACTATCCGAATCCGTTTAACCCGGAGACATGGATACCGTATCAGTTGGCAGCACCCGCAGAGGTAGCACTGACGATTTATGATATGGATGGGCAGATGGTTCGACGCTTGGCGGTGGGGCATCAAACAGCGGGTATGTATCAGAGTCGAAGCCGCGCGGTATATTGGGATGGTCGCAATCAGTTCGGTGAGTCTGTCGCCAGTGGTCTCTATTTTTATACGCTGACAGCAGGAGACTTCACAGCGACGCGGCGGATGGTGATACTGAAATAGAGCACAACATTCATTATGGCGAGATAACTTTTCTATCACCCTTCCTTTGATGCAATACCAAGGATAATTGGGGTTAATTTTGAACCCAGATCAAAGAAAGCAAATATACAACAAATACGAATATAAGGAGTATTCAAAATGCAAGTACAGGCTGCGGTAATGCCAACACCGGGACAAATCGAGATTCGTGAATTTGAAAAGCCAACTCCCGCCGACGACGCGCTACTGCTTCAAGTGGACCAAGTCGGTATTTGTGGCAGCGACAAACACATGTATCTCGGTCATTCAAACCTGAACTTCCCTGTGATTCCGGGGCATGAAGTCGTTGGCACTGTCGCCGAAATTGGCAAAAATGCGAATCAGGTGATGAATGTGATGGGCGGACCGATTAAAGAGGGCGATCCGGTAACCGTTGTGCCCGGCTCAAAGAACTGTGGGAGATGCTACTACTGTTTACGCTTTCCGCACCGCCCAACTTTATGTACGAGTCGAACGATTTACGGGTTCAGCAACTGCGAAACCCCGCCCCACCTGACAGGGGAGTTTTCTGAGTATACCTACATTCACGGTAACTCTTGGGTGTTTAAGGTATCGGCAGGGATCCCCGAAGAGCTGCGCGTCTTGACTGAACCGGTCGCCGTTGCAACCCGTGCTGTAGAGCGTGCACATGCGCCGGGTATACCGCAAGTCGGGGCAGGATACGGCATCGGGAACAGTGTCGCTGTCCTTGGCTGTGGCCCCATTGGACTCCTCGTGATTGCCGTACTCCGTAGCACCGGTGCGGGAACGATTATCGCCACCGATATTGTGGACAGTCGTTTAGATATGGCGAAAAATATGGGGGCAGATGTCGTCATCAATGTTGGTGAAACCTCCCCTGAACAACGCCTTGAGCAGGTGCAAGATCTCACAAGCGGAGCGGGTGCGGACATCGTGATCGAATGTGCAGGGTTGCCGAGTGTCTTTGCCGAAGCCATTGACTTGGTCCGTCGCGGTGGCAAAGTGATCGAGGTGGGACACTATACCGATTCGGGTTCCGTTAGTGTGCGTCCACACCAGATCTGCAACAAAGACCTTGATATCTGCGGCGTGTGGGCGTATCCACAGATCCAATTCCAGACCGCCCTCGACTTTTTAGAGCGAACCCAAGTTCCTCTGAAAGATCTTATTACCCATCATCTTCCTCTAGCTCGCTTAGAGGAAGGCATTCAGATGCTTGGTGAGGAGGGCGTCTATAAGGTCGTTATCGAACCGCATGCAAGTTAAGCGAGGGTGCACTAGATAAATTTGCTAGGCGATTTACATGCGCTTACCCGAAAAGGAGGCAGAAATTGAGACCAAGAAACATAGAGAGGTGGAGGCAACGCTCCTGCTCTCTTTTCTCGAATTTCCCTTTTCCTGTTGTCCAACAGGCTTTTTGTAAGTTGTTGATCTGTTCACTTGTGATTGTATTAAGTTTACACACAACAGCGGGGATGGCAGTGAAATCACCTTATGATACCATCGAACAGGCTGCATCATATATCATCGAACATCAGAACGATGATGGCGGTTGGCCCCTCATACCGGGCGAAGAAAGTGATGTTGAAGTCACAGCATTTGCAATGCAAGCACTGATGCTAAAAGGATGGGGATCCGGTTCAAGTGTCATCCGTCGAGGGGTTACCTATCTGATAAAACATCAGAAATCAGACGGAAGCTGGAACGGAAATGTCGCTCATACCATTTTTGCTGTTATTGCACTAAAGCGAGCCGAAGTAGTAGAATATTGGCAAGCCCAGTTTAGCGGGCTCAAATGGCTTGAGGAGGCCCAAAGAGAAAGCGGAAGTTGGGGACGTGAAATCCGCCAACCTGGCAATCCGCTCTATACGGCGGCTGTTTTAGCGGGACTTGGACAACTTGACTTCGACCGAGAGTCTGAACTTGTTACCAAAGCTGCCGATTGGCTTGCCAGTCGCGTCAATTTCGATGGCGGGTGGTCAATGGAACCGGGAATACGCTCTCGGTCTAGTGTTCTGGTCACTTCGTGGGTATTGCAGGGGTTATCGATTGCTTATAATATTGATGAGCAACTTGCTTGGCTAAAGCAGATGCAAAACGATGATGGTGGGTTTGGTAGGTGGAAAGACGCGCCGAGCGATCCGGAAATTACCGCCTATGCGGTTCTCGCGCTGGTGATTGGGGAGGATCCCTTGAACGCGGATCAGGTTGCGCTAAGATATTTGAGGGAGGTGCAACAGGAAGATGGAAGCTTCGTTAGCGCTACCCCTATTGAACTACAACAGCCGACAGCGAATTTACAAACCACCTGCTTTGCTCTGTGGGCAATATATGCAGGAAAACTCAAAAGCAAATAATACTAAATTAGGCTTGTTATTTTCGATAAATTAGAGAGAAGGAGAAGTAAATGCCGCAAATCAGTTTTATGAATGAACTCGGAATCGCAATGGTTGTTCTTGTCATCGCGATACTGACCTCTGTACGGATCCTCAGAGAATATGAAAGGGCAGTCGTATTTCGGTTGGGACGTTTGACCGGTGCGAGGGGACCCGGACTAGTACTGCTTATACCGTTCTGGATTGAGCGGATGCAGCGCGTGAGTCTTCGGACGGTCGTACAGGATGTGACACCGCAGGATGTAATTACCAAGGACAACGTCTCCGTGAGCGTGAACGCTGTTTTAACCTTCCGAATCGTAGACTCGGCACGAGCGGTCGTCGAAGTCGAAGATTTTGGTTTTGCTATCAGTCAACTGGCGCAAACTACACTCCGAAGCGTTCTCGGAAGCGCGGAACTTGATGACCTCTTGTCGGAGCGCGACAAACTGAATCAAGAGTTGGAGGAGATTATCCGAAGGCACAGCGAAACGTGGGGAATCAGCGTCGTTGCTATGGAGATTAAGCATGTAGACCTACCCGCAGAAATGCAACGAGCGATGGCGAAACAAGCAGAGGCAGAGCGGGAACGCCGTGCCAAGTTTACCCACGCTACGGGAGAGTTGGAATCGTCCGAAGCCTTGACGCAAGCCGCAACAACTTTAAGCAGAAATCCAATCGGTATCCAACTCCGTTACCTGCAAGCCCTCATTGAAGTGGCAGCCGAGAAAAATTCAACATTGGTTTTCCCGATACCGATAGATCTATTAAGCTCATTTATAAACCAGGGAAGCGAAACAGATTAATGGCTTCTGATGCTATTATTGATGACTAACGCTCTGAAGATATAAAAAAAGAGGAGGGTTGTTGAGATGGATATCACATTAGACCTACCAAGCGAACTCGCAATCCCGCTTTCTATTGCAGGTTACGACGGAGAGAAACTTACTGAAGAAGCAAAGCGGTTACTTGCGGTCGCACTCTTTCAGCGTAATGCCCTTTCTTTAGGTCAATCTGCAAAATTGGCAGAGATGCACCTATGGGATTTTATTCAGCTTTTAAGCCGGCAAGACATTCCTATTGCTGAATATGATGATGAGGAAATCCAGCAAGAATTGGAGAGTGCTGAATGGCTTCACCAATGACCGCAGTTGCTGATGCCTCATTTCTAATAGGAGAGTCATGTACAATCTGAATGACGATCAGAAGAAACGTCTCATCAATGGAATCCAAGCGACTTTTGCTATTCCGTTTGTTGATGATATTGAGAACTTCATTTGGGAAGCTATTTTTGCATACACAAAAAACATTTCAATTATTGATCCACTAACGCATATCAGAAGCAAACGTCTTTTCGATGTAGTTGATGATAACCATAAAATTGGTTGGTCAATTAAAGCGGTGCAACATCAAATCAATCTCCCTTGTGAATTTGAGGTTGTTATCCAACGGGCAGATATTTTCAAAAAAGCGACGGAATTGGGATTTGACGAACTATCAATTAACTCGTCCCCGGAGGAACTCGGCTTTGCACTTTTGAGGCACTGGTACGATGAAAAAGTCAACAAGGACGCGCAATTTCAGAATGTTGAAGACAAGCGGGTGTGTATTCTACTAAAGTCTCGCGATCGGAGGAGTTATGCCTACTCTGAATCTCAGCTAGTCCAATACTTCCCTGAGGATTTAAAATGGGAGTGGACGAACGAGACCAAAACGGGCTTGCAAGCAAAGCGAAACTCTGACAATCAGCTTGTTTTTCGGTGGTATCCAAACCAAAAGCAATTCTTTGAACGGTTTGCGTTGCCTAGGGAGGCCTACACCTTTAATATTGAGCCGGTGCGTCTTTTAACACACGATATTGTCGCGCTTCTTCTGGCAAAACTCCAAGGCAAACTTTAATGTTCACTGCCATGCTTTGCATGATTAGGGGTGGCACCGCGTTTCCAACTTGATGTGATTTCTCGATGTACGTTCCTGTGAATACGAAATCATCTGAGAAGGATTGAAGTCGTGCCGCTTCGCGAATAGTTAGCAGGCGAACCTCACGAGGATGACAGAATCGACCGGAACCGGGGTGGAAAAACCATCGGGTAATGGTTGGTGCAACCATCTCGAAATCAAGCCTACCATATGCACCACTATACCCAGATTTCGGACGAATTTCCTTGGGTAAATTTTTTAGACCTTGGCCCGGTTCTAAAGACGCAATCCGTGTGTATTGTTTGGTGTTGAGTTTGCGCGTCACATGGTCATAGAGAGCATTTGAATTAGATCGCATCAGAATCTGATATGCATTTAGGGCAGGCAACTCATAATCCATTGGTTCATAGCCTTCCCCATTTTGCAAAACGGGTAAATCCGAAATTGCGGACCAAGCAGAACGATGTGGCTGCAATTGACCAAATAGAGTTGTGGAAGCAACTTTTCCAAAAGTTGGTGGTGAGAGTAGCGGAAAAACCCCTGTTCGAGAGGCAAAGAAAAAACAACGCCGTCTACGTTGGGGAATACCGTAATCCGGTGCAAACAAATTATCAACGTCAACTTCATACCCTAGCTTTCCTAAACTGTCAATAATCTCTTGGCGGACAATTCCCTCGTAAGCATTATAAATTTCCGCGACATTCTCCATAACAACAACTTTGGGGCGCATTTCATCAACAAAGCGAAGAAAATCTCGGGACAGTTGGTTTCGAGAATCTTCAAGAAACCGAAATGCAGCCGGAACATTTTTCGAGAATCCTTGACACGGTGGACCTCCAATCAGACAGTCTAAATCGCCCGGGACTATACCCAAAGAATCCATGACGGATTGTGGATTCAAGTTAGAAATATCGGCTTCAACAGTGTTAGCCCCCGGGTGATTATGCCGAAAAGTCTGTAGGGCCGGATTCCAATTGTCAATTCCAGCAAGAATTTTGAAACCTGCCTGATGTAAGCCCCACGACATACCCCCGCAACCGCAAAACAGGTCTACAACCGTTGGTGTTTTCATCGCGTCCACTTTCAATCAAATTTTGCCAATTAAGGCACTTCCGCTAATGTCCCAGCCCATTTCCTGTCAGAACATGGGTGCCGACCGTGCCATCGGTAATATTAAAAATGGAGGGGAATTTATCCTTCCACCCCTCATTTGCCACAGGACAGAATTGACGGGCGTTGCCCTCAATTGCAGTGACGCGTGGCACCCGTGCAGCCAGCCCCGCGGAATGCAGGAATGATGCTCCCGGACAGGTCAGATCCTGTACCGCCAAGAACATATCGTATTCAATCGCCGCAGCCCCCATGAGCAACGCTTGAGATTGCCCCTTACACGCCTTGAGCGCGACACCAGAATAGCCCTGTTCACGTGCGAGTTGAAAAGTTTCAAAGTCGGTCAGTGACTCGTCGATGACGACCGGTTTGATCTCCGCTGCCCGGTGCATTTTGTTCTCAGGGTGTGCCTTGAGATCTCGATTTGTCGGTTGTTCAATGTAAGCCAACCGTTCAAAGGCGTGCCCTTCACCCTCCTGAATTTTGTGCAGACATGCCAGCAGGTACTCGACATCTTGGCATGTCTCATTGAAGTCCGCAGAATAGTACCACTCACTTACGCCCCGGTCCGCCTGTGTTTCGGCGACGATTTTCTCAATCGAAAGCACCCGCTGCACATCCCAGTCCAAGTCATCCCCATTCAACTTAATTTTCAGATGCGTCAACCCATCGGCGATTATCCACTCCGGCAAGGTCTCCGGGTGCCCGTCGTTGAGACGGTTCGGAATATCCGCATCGGTCAGTGGATCCAGCGCACCAACCAAATGGTAGAGCGGCATCTTTGGCTTCGGTTTTCGTAGGGTGTATTGGTCAAGGTACTTACCGACAAATTTTTCATTGAGGTAGTGCGAGAGGTCGTGGCTCATGAAATCTTCACTGAGCCCGTCGTAGCTGTTGATGCCGTTTGCCTTACCGAATCCATCATGGAGGGCTGCGTCAATGGGGCTTGCTGTAACTGCTGTGCAGAGCTTCGGAATTGGCGTAGCGAGTTCCATTTCTGCAGAAAGGTCAGCTGCAATTCGCAGGAATTCAGTTTCAAGAGCCTCGGAGAGATCTACGGGATGAACGCACAAATTGCACTCACGGGTCGCTTCAACCAGCTGTCCTGAAAGACGCTTCATCGCCTCAAGACTTTGGTCGAAGGGAACGTAACGCGGTGGAAACGCCCACACATTGCTAAGCGTCATAGACCCCAAGCCCACCGCCTCTTTCCCATCGCGTGTCTGCACCTGAACTTGCACATTCAGCAGCCCACAACTATCTATCGGGACACCACCGAATTTGAGCGGGGTACGGTATTGGTATTCCTCGAAATCAAAACTGACATCCAGAATCCGGATGTCCGTACTTTTGGACATGAAAACTCCTCCCAAATAGAATTCAAAATATGATGGCGAACATTAATATCAGTGCTTCATTACTCTATCACAGCTATTATCTCAAATCCAAACAGACCATCTCTTTCTGGGTTCGGAGATAAAGTTTCCCGCCAGCCAGCGTTGGCACGGTCCAACATTTATCATCGAACAACTGAAAGCGGGCTTTTTCTCTGTATTCGTTGGGAGAGACTTCAGCCAATGCCAGTTTCCCGCCCTCGCCGAGGATAATTAAATGGCCATCTGCGAGCAGCAACGAACCTTTTTCAAAGCCGCGATGCTGCCACTGTTCTTCACCGGTGTTTGCCTCAATACATGTTAAGATGGCGTTGTCGAAACCGTACAGATAATCGCCTTGAAGCACTGATGAGTTAAAATGATTCTTCATCACCCGGCTTTTCCATACCTCCTCTATCCCTATCCCATCTTCATCGGCTACCATTCTGAGAAGCACGGCACCCTTATCGTAGGAAGCGGAGATAAAGATTTTATCGTCAGGTACAAAAATCGGCGTGGCGATATTAATGCCCTCCGGCCAGGAATACTTCCAGTAAATCTGTCCGTTCTCCGGTGCTAAGGAGAGGAGTGTCTTTGATGTTAAAAAAATAATCTGCCGAGCCTCACCGAAATCGATAGGAATGGGCGATGAATACCCCACTTCATCTGTGTGGTTCGCCCATACCACGTCGCCGCTTTTTTTGTCGAACGCGACAATCGCTTTTTCATCTTTGCCGCCGGCTTCAACTATGAGCAGATCGCCTTCAATTAGAGGCGATGACGAAAATCCCCAAGTCGGTATCTTGCTGTCGAACTCCTCTACGAAATTATGTGACCATAGTTTTGTCCCGTCGTGGGCATCTAAGGCGTAGAGTTTGCCTTCCGTCCCTAGTGCAAAAACCGAATCGCCGTGGACAGTCGGCATAGAGCGGGGCCCATCGCCACGTTGCTCGGTGAATTTAGTGCCTGACCGAAATCGCCAAACTTCCACCCCATCGGACGCATTCAGGCAAATTACAAACTCATCATCACCTTCGGCGAACATCGTGTAGATCTTGCCTTGGGCGATGGACAGACCCGAATAGCCATCCCCAAGCGGAATTTGCCATAAGACTTTGGGACCCTCTTGGGGCCAACTTTTAAGAAATCCAGTTTCGGACGAAATGCCATCCCGATTGGGACCGCGCCATTGGGCCCACTCCGCTTTGCCCTTATCGGCCGCTTCAGCGTTCAACACGCCACCAATCAAATACCAAAACCCAAATAGCACCGTGACGAATAGCCCAATCAAGATGCCAGTCCTATCTTTCATTTTCTTCATGTAACCTCCTTGGTATAATCCACGAAACGCATCTCTTAATGCGTCCCTGTCATGTCTAAGCAGACCATCTCCTGCTCATTTCGTACGTAAAGTTTACCATTCGCAAGCGTTGGCACAGTCCAGCACAGCCCATTCAGCACTTTCGCACTCGCTTTCTCTATGTATCCTGCGGACGTTGCCTCGGCTAGCCCTAGCTTGCCACGGTCACTAAGAAGAATCAAGTGGCCATCAGCAAGTATCACTGTCCCCTTTCCAAATCCCCGGCTCTTCCACTGTTCCTCACCGGTGTTTGCCTCAATGCACTTCAAGATGGAATTGTCGAAGCCATACAGATAATTGTCGTGAAGCACTGATGAGGAAAACTGGTTCTTCATTTTACGATTTTTCCATATCTCTTCAATCCTTACTGTGCCTTGGTTTTCCCGGATTTGATCCGTTGCAGCGCGGTCATCGTCGGGCGAAACGAAAACTCTCATCTGTAGCACGGCGGCACCCTTGTCATACCCGGAGGATATAAAGACTTTATCCGGCGGAATAAAAACTGGCATCGCAGCGTTGACATCGTAACCAGTCTTCCAAGGGTATTTCCAGTAGATTGTTCCATCGATTGGAGAGACGGAAACCAGCTTAGTCCCTGTAAAACAGATGATTTGTCGAACTCCGTTGACCGTGATAGCAATAGGCGACGAGTATCCAAGTTTGTCTTTATGAGAACTCCATACCACATTACCACTGTTTTTATCAAAGGCAACGATGGATTTTTCACCTTTCCCACCAACTTCGACCAGAAGCAACTCTCCATCAACTAACGGCGATGTGCTGAATCCCCATCTCGGCATTTTGCTTCCGAACTTTCGCTGCAGATCATGTGACCAGACCTCTTGCCCACTCGCAGCGTTCAGGGCATACAGTTTGCCATAGGCACTGATTGTATAGAGGAGATCCCTGTCAATCGTCGGCGTCGCACGGGGACCATTACCACCCTGACCCTCGTGGTAGTTTTTATCCGATCGGAAACGCCAGATTTCACCCCCATCTGTGGCATCAAGACACACGACAAACTCATCGTTCCCTTCGGAGAACATGGTGTAAACCCGTCCTTGAGAAACGGAGATGCCAGAAAATCCCTCTCCGAGCGGGACCTTCCACAGCACTTTGGGACCATTCGGGGACCACTCCTTGAGGAGTCCTACTTCACCGGAGACTCCATCACGGTTGGGACCCCGCCACTGGGGCCATTCTGTGGCTCTGGTTGTTAGAATAACGCTGCAAAGTAATACAGACACAACTAATAAACCTATGATTCTTTTCATTATAGCCTCGCGTTCTAAAGATTCTTGTCTAAATGGATAGTAGCAGTATACATTAAATCTGGATTCAAGTCTGCCGTATTTTCGATAATGCAAGATAGTCGAAGAAGCAGGAGTCCATTTATCGATTTTCGGCCATCAACCCATGTTCTTGGCAATAAGCACAAATAATAGGTAAAAAAACATCGGCATACTTCTGAACTTTCGTGGTGCCGACACCGGGAATCTGCATGAATGCTTCCACCGATTGCGGTAGTTGGGCAGCCATTTCTCGCAACGTCCGGTCGTGAAAAACAACGAACGGCGGTACATGCCCAGACTCTGCTAGCTCTCTGCGTGTAGCGCGAAGCTGCTCAAAAAGTTCATCGCTGTATTCGTTTGATTCTTCGGATTTTGTATCATCAGTATCCGATTCTTCAGGTATGTGGTTTGCCAAATTCACCGGAATTCCCCAAAACTGCTCTTCGTTTCTAAGCAGTGCCCAGCCTCTCCTCGTCAAGCGAAGACTCCCGTGTTGTGTCTCTCTATTAAGAAGCTCGTGTTGGAGGAATTGTAGTGCTAGTTGTCTCCACTGTTCTTTGCTGTGCTCTGTGCCGATGCCGTAGACGGAGAGTTTATCGGCTCCGTTCTTAATAACCTTTTGTGCTTTCGATCCACGTAGGACATCAATAATATACGCTTCCCCGAAAATCTGCTTTGTCCTAAAAACACATGATAGAAATTTTTGAGCCGGTGCCGTCAAGTCAACCCGCTCCATCTCCACGTTACGGCAATTGTCACACATCCCACAATTTTGCTTCTCATAGTGATCTCCGAAATAAGCCAATAACCCTTTGCGGCGGCACTCTATAGAAGTTGCCCAATCAACAAGTGTTTCTAATCGTTCCAACCGTCCCTCTTGTTCAGATGACGCACCTTGATCGATAAAATAGTGGATGGTGTCTACATCGCCATAGCTAAAAAGTAATAGACACTCCGCCTGATTTCCATCTCGTCCTGCACGCCCAATCTCCTGATAGTACGATTCAGGTTCTTTTGGTAATCCCGCATGTAGTATGAAACGTACATCCTCTTTATCAATTCCCATCCCGAAAGCAATTGTTGCGACCATCACCCGGATGTTACCGTTGATAAAAGCCTCCTGATTCTGCTTGCGGGTTTCGCTATCCAAGTCTGCGTGATAGGGGAGTGCTAAAATCCCATGCTCAACTAATCCACTAGACAGCGATTCAACTTGTCTCTTCGTCTGACAGTAGATGATACCGGACTTATCACGATGGGCATTGAGAAACTCAAGCGTTTGCTTAGACAAATCAACCTTCGGTTCAACGGCGATGAAGAGATTTTCTCTGTCAAAACTGGCAATGAACTCATTCTCCTCTTGAATTGTGAGCGATTGTTTGATGTCCTGTCGAACCCGTGGAGTAGCGGTGGCTGTCAGCGCGACACAGGCGGCGGTCTCGAATCGTTTGCGAACGGAAATCAGTTGTCGATACTCTGGACGAAAATCGTGACCCCACTGTGAAATACAGTGGGCTTCGTCAATTGCAAGACATGCTACATTCGATTCGTCTAGCATCAACAAAATTTCAGATCGCATGAGCGTTTCGGGGGCAACGTAAAGTAACTTAACGTCACCCCGTTTGACACGTTGCATCGTAGCAGCATACTCTGGATGGCTGAGGGTGCTATTGAGAAAAACAGCGTGGATGCCCCGCTCTTGCAACTGCATCACTTGGTCCTGCATAAGCGAGATCAACGGAGATACAACAACGGTTACTCCATCAAAAATAAGGGCAGGCAGTTGGTAGCAGAGTGACTTCCCACCTCCTGTCGGTAGAACAATCAAGGCATCGTGCCGGTTGACGATATGGTTGATGATTTGCTCCTGTAATGGTCGGAACTCCTCATGCCCAAAAACATTTTTGAGAATCTCTAAAGGCGTTTGAAGTAGCGTTTGAGGTGGGGGAGATTCCATCTCAATGAAACTTTCAGGTTCTTCTTGGAGAAACCAGCCGGAAAGTTGTGCGTAGCACCGTTCCTCTGCGTCCGAAGTGTCTTCTGGTTGCCACCAATGTGCCAGCGAAACACGCACGAGTGTACCTGCGGGAATGACTTCAAGCGGTTCTTGGAAACCGACGAAGGTGAGTGTAGAACCGTCATTGTCGCTAGAATAGCGATACCGCACGCGTTTCCCTTCCGTATCGCGAATGAGCGGTTGATCCGGCCGCCAGAACGTTGTGCTGTAGGGTGGAACACCGCTATGTTTGGCAATATAGAGGGTGCCGCTCTCTGTGGATTGCAACGAGCCTTCATAAAGCCCGAATGGGTGTCCGTCTTTCGGGGGCATAAATCGTTCGATAGAACCAATCGAGTTATTTGCAGTGCCAATCCGATGCTTTTTATAAACCACGATGTTTTCTATATGCGGTGGAATCAAATTGGTTACAGGTTCAGCAGAAATCTCCCAAACATCTCCGACTTCGTATTCTCGATTGGCACCGTCACGTAGATCTTCGTTGAACGGGATGAGCCGGACGCTTTCACCCTCTTCTGTAATTGCGCCTATACACGCGTCGCCACCCATTCGGGTTTTGGCGACAATCAGGACTTTCATGGCACAATATTCTCCACTTCCATTTTCAATTCTTTTGCCAGTTTATCCGCTACCAGCGAACGGTGACATGCCTTGGGATCTTTTTCAACACAAAAGAGAACTACAACTTGTGTGTCCTCTTCAAGATCATCCAGCAGGCTATGTGGGTCAAATGCTGCGAGGCATTCGGTGTGGTATGCCGTAATAAACGCCTCTCCCAATGCCGCGCGTTTGCGTTTGGCAGTTTTCGTTGCTTTATCCGCCTCCGCTTGCCTGTCGCGGACCGCTTTGGTGGGTGCGAGGTCTTTGCGATAGAGGTAGCGGATGCCGAGTTCTGCGAGCCGGGCTTGCAAACGCAGGCTATTAGCGAACGCGTAAGTTGAGCCACGCACACCCCGCCGGTTGCGAATATCACAAAAGGTATCTACCTTTGCCTTGCATAAAGCATCAAAGAAACTGTCTTGGTCAAACCCGTATACACCGATAGTAACAATTTTAGGTTTCATCGTGAGTTACCGGTATTGCTTGCGCGAGTGGAATGCGTGTTCACCAAACAGGAGCATTTGTCCTTTTGTCAGACGTTCAATAACGTTATCCTGTGTCTGCTGCTCGTCGTTTTCGTCAATGTGAGTCACAAGGATGTCCTCTGCATCAAGCGATGCTCCGATAAGCTTGCTTCGATGACATTGCTCCGGCTTTCCCTCACTACACATGATAGCAACACATTGTTGTTGAGCAAAGGCAGTTTGGAGACGCTCAATCCCTTTCCGGTAGAGTTCGGTATCCTTCACCTGTTCGTAGTCTACCTGTCCGTTCTCATCATAACAAGTTTCGTCGTCGGGCTGTCCGCCTAACGTATCGCCCATGAACACATACCGAATCCGGTATCGTTGCAGCTCCGCCGCCACCGCTTCTTTGGAAAATTCAGGTTTATAGCGAGAATAGGGGGTTGAGCGCACGTCGATGAGGTAGGCAATCTCATGTTGCTGTAGCACTTCGATGAATTGCTCGATCGAACGACTACCGTAACCGATGGTGTAGATGGGAGTGAGGTCTTGTAATTTTTCCATGACGAGTCGATATTATGGCATGGCGTCCAAAGACAGACAATTGAATTTTGTTGAATCAGTCATAGTCGTAGCCGCGCCATCAAAAATTCTTACCTTACTGTTGCAGAATCTGTTATCATATCTGAAATTGTGCGGTGTCTCTTGTAGGAGCAGCCTATGGTAGCGGTTTCCGATTGACACGCGCAGAGGTCCAAACCGAATAAAAGGGGGAAATTATGAAAGACAGTTGGCAAAACATCGCTGACATTCTTGCCGAACCGAGTGCTGCGTTTGCACGGCTCAAATCGGAGCCAAAGTGGTTATTGGCAATGGTCATCTTCTGTCTGTTTGCTGTTGGAATTGCGTGGGGTATGTCCCCTTTTACCGAACAGATTATGCACCAAACAATGACGGAAGCAGGAATGTCCTCTGAGCAAATTGAAATCTCAATAAAAATTGCCCGAATATTTGGTCTTATTGGTTCACTTGTTGCACCGATTATTTGGTTACTCGCTATAAGCGCGATCCTGACTTTAGTGAGGCGGCTTCTCTCAATAGATGAGGCGATAAAATTTAAACACATCTACGCAGCCATTGTGCATACCTCGTTGATCAGCATCTTGATAGTCCTAGTCAATACAGCGTTGCTAGTTGTTTTTAGAGATGTCCAAGATGTTAAGAGCGTAGCCGATATGAAAATGATTCCGGGGTTGCATCTGCTATTGGGCGCAAGCGAAAACGTCAAGTTGCTGACGTTTCTGAGTTACTTTAATCCCTTGAGTCTATGGTATCTCGCTGTGTTAGCAATAGGCATCCGCATTTTCGCCGATACGGATAAAACCAAAGCATGTTTAGGGGCAATAGTTATTTGGCTTTTAGGTATTGCCACTGAGGTTTTATTTGTATCGGGAGTATAAACTTATCAGCATAAATGCCCTGACGACATAATGACCCTTGCGAGCAAGGGACTTATGCTGACAACCGTTTTAGCTGAGTATTTTTACAAATTGTATCACATCGTGGTAGATATATCAACGCTGTTTCTAACCTACCCTCGCCAAGTTTGAACAACCCAAGCTGCTGTATGAGCACTGCTCTGGATTGTTTCAAGTCCCTTAGTAAACCACCTATATTGCTGAAAAAGGGACAGGACTCAGGTAGCCTTTGAAGTATGGACGTTTTGGCAAACTTGTCGCTGTACAAGAAATGTCAAATCTGCTAGAGCTATCGTAAAGGGCTTTCCAAGCGTTTCAGAACCCTCTGCCGAATGGGTAAATTATCTCAAATTTAAGTTGCAAAATCAGAAAGGGAAGGGACAATTGATAAAAGTTATACTCGCCGGTCCGCCTCAATCCGGCAAAAGCTGCTTGCGCGAGGGATTAAAGCAGGCTATTCTCGGCTTCAAGACTGAAAGTTCCGGTGTGCCGTATCCGTATGTGATCACGGCATACCCTGATGGCGAGGGGGCATGGTTCCAAGAAACTATGGAGAAATATCCGGAAATTGCCAAGGCGTGCAAGGCTGCCTACAAAGGCACATTCACGCCGGAGTTTGTTAAACTTGTTGCTGATCATGTGCATCATTGCGAGCAGCCATTAGCCTTAGTGGATATTGGTGGGCTCATTAATGCCTTTAGTTACGAGATTTGTAAGTCCGCGACACATATCGTGCTTCTCGCTGGCAACGATCCCGCGAGCGGCGAATCTTGGGACGTTCGGCTGGAGGAATGGAGAGAATTCGCAAAAGAATTGGACTTGACTGTGATAGCGGAGATATTTTCTGACTACCATGGCAAAGCGGATGTTGTTAAGGACGTTTGCCCAAACAACATCCTCCGTGGAAGTGTCCATTACCTTGAAAGGGGGGAACGCATTACAACGCGCCCGATGGTTCAGGCGTTGGCTCGCCATATTCTTGCTCTCGCGGGGTATCACTCCATCACGGAGCAGCCGCTTACGGACAATCCCCCAGAATCAACCTACATCATTACCCGTGATGATGAGGGTGTTTTACACGTCGCCTTTGGGGTGCCAAGCGCTAATGATCAAATTGTCAAGGACGCCGTTGCACGTCTGGACGCTATGACGACAGCGGGTGAGTTAAGCGGCGGTGGTTTGCTCAAGATCAATGGTCCCGCGTCATTGCCAGTTGCTATGGTCTTAGGACACAAGTTGTCACACCTGTTTGAGGCAATTGCCTGCTTCGATCCAAAGTTGAATAAGTACGTTGTGACAATCAGTCATAGCCCCAACCCTAACTATGCAATTGGGAATCTAATCGACTAACTCTCAATACAAACGGACTGGGCGGGGCAGTGCTCCATTTGTACAGGGGGGTTCTCACTGGCTTGACTGAAGCCGAAACGCTCTTGGCTTGTAGTAGGACAATTTATTGCCCGTCCAGACGTGCATAAAAAAATATTGATGTTAAAGCGGCTTTGCATTATGCTCTATCTGTCAGCAATCGCAACGTGCTCGGGAGATGCAGATTGAACCCGTGTAATGATGTAAGGGGTATATCTCAATCGCAAGTTTGTTTGACAAAAAATTTTAGACGTGTTAAACTGATTTTACGCAGTTTTATTGCTTCGGATGGCCGGAGCCCCGTTCAAGGAAAAGCACAATGAAAAGTATTCAGTTGAAACTTGAAACCGTGACACCGATGTTTCTCCGTGGTTACGACAATAAGAACCTTGAACTTCGGCCACCGGCGTTCAAAGCTCTGTTTCGCTATTGGTGGCGAGCGACAGTAGGGGAAATCAACGATGACCAATTGCGCCAAAGGGAAAGCTGCTTATTCGGTAATATGCAAGGCAGATCGCCCTTATCGGTTCGTATTTCCGGTCTCGCTGCATTGCCATCTAGCGAATATGCTCCCCTCCCGCATAAATCCGGTGGTTTTACAAGTCAAGCTTATCTTTCTAACGGCACATTTAACCTCACACTCACAGCTCCACAACTTGATGAATACGAAAAAATCGCCACACTTGGCTTCTTGCTCGGCGGTGTCGGCAATCGTTCGCGACGTGGATTTGGCTCAATCCGTTATCAAGATTGGAGTTTTCAGACCGTCCCGGAACTTCAAAACGAAGTGTTTCAAGCACTTGACGGGATTTTACCGGGGCGATTCCAGGAAAACCCTAATGAGATTCAGGTTGACCCCACAACTCCGATTCCAGACTATCCAGTGATCCAAGCAATCTATTTCGGTGTGAACTTATGGGAGGATGTCGATGGTCTACTCCGCAGGATTGGACAGGCAACACACGATCACAGCGATAACGCTTTGGGTAGTGCCAATCCACGGATGGCTTCGCCGATTCATGTTCGCATTCAGAAAGTCGGCGATCAATTTGTCTCGGTTGTCACACAACTTAACTCTGTTTTTCCAGGGGCAGCCCCTCACAACTACGAGCAGAAACAAGCGGCTTTCATTGCCACAATTTTGGCATAGGAATGCATAATGACTGAGAATCTCATCTTATTCACGATTACGCCCGTACAAAAATTTATCACAACCGCACGGAAAACGGAAGATCTGTGGCTTGGTAGCTATATTCTGTCACATCTCAATGCAACTGCAATCCATCAGATTTACGCAAAAGAGGGTGTCAACATTATTTATCCGTCAATTGAAAAGGTTTCGCCATTTGAGTCTTGGCAGAACACGGATATTACGCTTCCCTCGTTTCCGAATCTCTTTCTCGCTATGAGCGAAAATCTCTCAATTGGCGAATTAACCCAAACAATGCGATATGTTGAAGCGACTGTCCAATGTGAATTTGAGAAAATGGCAAAACACGCAGTTGAGATTTTCGTTAAAACAGTTAATAAAGGGACATGGGATGATACTTACGCGAATCAGCTCTTTAAAAAACAGGTTAAGCATTTTTTTGAACTCTATTGGGTTGTTTCGGGCCGAGACAGTGAGGAGTATAAGGAGTGGTATGCCCTAACCGGAACGCGGCTTGCATCTGCTAAAAACTGTCGCACCTTTTATCAGATTGACGAAAGTGGACGAAAATGTTCGCTCTGTGGGGACCGGGAAATATTTCACAACGGCAAAGGGGACCCGATGAAATGGTGGCGGTGGTTTGCCCAGCGTCGTGCGAAATACTGTCGACAGGATGAGGCACTTTGCACGGTTTGTCTTACCAAGCGGCTTGCCGGGGAGTATTTCAGCAAAAAACATTCAGAGATTAAAGATCTTGCTTTCCCATCAACCTCGGAGGTGTCCACCGCCGTTTTTAAACTTCGGGTTGCAGGAGATGTGGAGGCAACGGAGAAATACAAGAAGTTTGTTGAGTCGGTTCGAGCACTTAAAAACGCTAATGGTAATCAGCTTGAAGTGACCGTGGATCCTGTCCGTAAACTCAAAGAAATTCAAAAGAGTTGGAATATTGATGGAGACTGGCTTTTTGAGGAGTCGTTTTCGGAACAAAATCTTGAACGTTACCACGGAATTAGTAAAAAAGCGCAGATGGAGCAGAGGGTGGTAATCAACCAATGCAACAGATTGCGCCGGGAGCTTATCAACGATCATATAGGCTTCGATCCGAGCCTATACTTTGCGGTAATTGTCCTTGACGGGGACGGGATAGGAGAGACCATCTCACGAGCCGAGGATTGGGAAGTGCATACCGCGATCAGCAGTAAACTTAATGAATATACGACAAAAGTTCGGCAAATCGTGGATAAAGATTACCTTGGGAAACTCATTTATGCTGGAGGCGACGATGTACTCGCGTTGGCAAATCTTGGAGATTTGCTGAAAATCCTTTATCGGCTTCGATGGGATTTTCCAAACTTAAATAGACAAGAGAATCTAGCATCAACAGCATCCGCAGGTGTTTGTATCGCCCACTGCAAAGTACCGCTTGGCGATGTGCTGAATCGAGCCCGTATCATGGAGCGGGAAGCAAAATCCGTTGACGGGAAAAACGCCCTCGGTATTGCGCTGTTGAAGCACTCTGGTAATATCTCGCAGACGGTTTTTAAATGGGAATACAAGGTTGAAAATGCTGAAAACATTGATATGATTAAAGTGAGCCAAAACCTTGTCGAACTTATCAAGGCGGGAGAGGTTTCCAAGAAATTCATGTATACCTTCCGCGATCTCTTTACGCGTCTGACTAGCCGTGATGGTCTACTTGAATTGCCCGGCATTATTGAGTCTGAACTTGAACGGCTGATCCGACGTGCAACGAGTGAAAAGTTTCGTTCGGATGCGGAAATTCAACAGAGGATTGATAAAAATGTTCAAGATTTAACCACGATGCTGGCTAACAGGCTGATTAAATTTGACGACTTTATCTGTTTTTTGGAGATTATCAACTTTATCGCACGGGGAGGAAAAAGGGATGAGACTGTTTCTGAAACCGAATGACACTTTTTTCTTCCGCGATGGCCGCCCCTTTACGCGGGGTGAGCAATCGGAAGGCTATTCAATCGAAACGCCGTTTCCTTCAACCGTGATGGGGGCATTACGAACTGCTTATATCGCTTTCTGCGGCGATATGACGCAGTTTGCCAACGAACAGAAACAGATGAAATCGGTTATCGGCACAAAACAGTCGCTAGCGGGTGCATCAATCCAAATCAAGGGGGTGTTCTTAGGACGTAGCGGCGGTTCACTCTACTACCCCACCCCGCGCGATCTGGTGTCCGAAAAGAAATCGGGAAGCGCGACATTGTATCCACTATCAATGGAATCGCAAAGTGACACGTTTTCCTCAAATTCCAATTCCAAATTGTCCGCGCTCCTAACATGGAATGATCCTACGATGCAGGTTGAACATGCAGGAGGCTATATCTCGTGCGATAACTTGCGGAAATACTTGCTTGGTGAAACATCGGACCTAACATCAGAAAAGTCAGGCTTTATCATAGATGAATCGAAGGTGGGTATCACCCGAAGTCACAAGACGTTGACAACTGACGAAGGTATGCTTTATCGGATTAATATGAAACGCTTTAGTGATTCGGAGTTCGGATTTGTCGTTGATGTTGATGGAATTGATCGGCTTCCCAAAAGTGCGCTGATAAAACTTGGCGGCGAGGGCAAAAGTTTTACCTACAGGGTAACTTCCCAAAAAACTGACCCGATTTCGGCTGATGACCGCTCCACAATCCGAGACATGGTGCGTGACTCTGGAAAATTCAAACTTTATTTAGCGACACACGCGATTTTTGATGATGGTTGGTTGCCTAAGTGTTTCCACGGGGATATTGAGTTAATTACTGCCGCGGTAGGGAATTACGTGGCTGTTGGGGGATGGGATGTTGCACATCGCCGCGCCAAAAAGGCGTATCGTGCAGTTCCTGCTGGGAGTGTTTACTATTTTCGGTTAATTAACGCCGAAAAAACTGATGCAATTTTAGAGTGTTTGCATTACAAAAACATTGGTGACCAACGTACACAGGAGGGGTTCAGTCTCGCGTATGTTGGCGCAGTATAAAAATAGTATAGTCACGAAGGAGACCATTATGTTCAAATCCGCAAAACCCATGTTCTTAATCGTTGAAACATCATTGCACGCGGGAAGCGGTAGCGATCTCGGCATTGTTGATTTGCCGATTCAACGCGAAAAACATACAGACTATCCCAAGATCGAAGCATCAGGCATTAAAGGCGGGATTCGGGAAGTTTTCAGCACCCAACCTAATCTGGAGGCACTTGAACGCGGTTGGAACATCACTTCTGTCGAGGATAAAGACTACAAGAAAGCTATTAACTTAGCGTTTGGTCCTGATGGAGCCGATCAAAGTAACCTCTATGCAGGTGCCTTGGGATTTACTGATGCGCGTCTCCTGCTTTTTCCAGTCAAGTCGGTTTCAGGGGTCTTCGGATGGATCACTTGCGCTGCTGTACTTGAGCGGTTTAAGCACGATCTCTCCATTTGCCAACCGCGCATCGCGTTTAATGGATCGCTTCCGGGGAAGAATCAAGTCCCGCCTAACTGCGATCTCATTATCAGCGACAGCAAGATTGTTTTGGAAGAGTACACCTTCAAGGTTAATGGTACTGAGGATTGTAAGAAACTTGCCAATTGGATTGCGGAAAACGTTTTGCCGTCGGATGAGGTCTACAATTATTGGCGTGAAAAGCTAAGAAAAAGCTTCGTTGTGTTGAGCGATGACGATTTCCGGGACTTCGTGACCCTTTCGACAGAGGTTATCGCTCGTACCAAAATCGACAGTGAGACCGGCACCGTTGCAACAGGGGCACTGTGGTATGAGGAGTACTTGCCACCCGATTCAATTCTTTACTCACTTGCCTTGACTTCACCCATCTTTCAGGAGAACGATGCTGATAAAGGCATCTTCATGTTGACAGATCAGGAGAAAAAGGAGACGCGCGATGAGTCGGAAAAGGTGATGGAGTTCTTTAAAGACGGGCTTCCGGCTGTAATTCAACTGGGTGGGAACGCAACGATCGGTAAAGGGATTGTGCGGACGAAAGTCTATGGATAAGGAGGCAGAAATGAACGAGAATATCATCCATGGTATTGAACAGGGACGTGCGACATTCGCTTATAACAAGGTCAAAAAAATTGCAGACCTCAATCCTAATCAGGACGATTTGAGTGATAAGGAGGCAAGGAGAAGAAGGAACTTGCAAAGAAAGTACAAAACTAGCGCGAAAAAACTGCCCGTGCTAATCAAAACCAACGGGCTTGGGCAGGCATTGGCGTACATCCAGACTCGCAATGTTGAGCTTTATGGTCACCTTACGAAATGGTTGCGCTCCAAAGAACTCATCGGGGCAGGCGACTTGGTTGGGCAGGTGATCCGCATGAAATCTAGCGAGTATCGTCGGATTACGACTGAGACCCTCACGTTGTTAAATTGGGTTCGACGGTTCGTGGATGGGCTAATGCCTAAGGTGGAAGCAGATAACGATGACTTCATGGATGACGTGGAGGAGGATAACGCATGACAATTCATTGCCCGTCTGACACGCGTGACCTCGTTAGTCGAACCCAAATTTCTAATTTTGCTTTGTACTATCGTTACTTTCTTGATGAAATTGGCGGCAAATTTGGACTGCGAGCCCAAAGGCCGGACAATGCACTGAATTTTGCCGATCCGAAAAAAGTCTTTACAGGTCGGAACAGCGTTCTTGCACACTTGAGAAATCGTCAAATAGACCAGTTACGATACATCGCATCGAGTGGACAATGGCTAGCCCCTGGACATTTTTACTGTGCAACGGCACGCTTGGATTGGCGGCTTGTTGTCGGACTCGGAGCCGAACATGTGCAAGAAACCAATATGACGCTTGACCACGTCTATGGCATCCCCTATCTTCCCGGCAGTGCCTTCAAAGGCGTGCTGCGGAGTTGGATAATTCAGACACATTTCGGTAACAATGAAAAATTGGCGACGCGAGACATTGAAGTTGGCGACTCTGCCTATCTAAAACAGAAAAAGAAGGATTTCTTCGCAGTTTTCGGCAGCCAAAAAGCCGCCGGAAAGGTCCACTTTCTTGATGTGTTACCCAACAGTAATGTCCATTTTGAACTTGACATTATAAACCCCCATTTTTCCGACTACTACAAGGGTAATACATTCCCAACCGACGATCAGGAACTGATTCAGGTTTATTTTCTTACACTTAAAAATACCTATTTCCGCTTCCTGATGCATGCCGAAACAGCGGGACCCCTCCAACTGGCTAAGGATTGGTTCACGCAGGCGATTACAAATCTGGGATTCGGCGCGAAAAGCGCAGTCGGCTACGGTTACTTTCGGAAACTTGAGGAAAAAACTGACGCGATCAAAGAAGAATTTGCCGAACAGTTAAGTCTGGACGATGCTTACGACATCTACCGCAATCATCCAGACTTGAAGGAATCCATCCACATTGACATTGAACAACTTGTTAGTTATGCCCCGAAATTCGCGATTATTGTGGCAGAGGACATCTGCGAGATTGAGAAAATCGGAGGGGTCAATGAAATTTCCGAATCCTTGATTGAGGCAGAGGTTGGCATGGTTGTTCCCTCGGAATTCGGAAAGTGGGTGTGGGAAAAGACAAAAGATAAGCTCTTTGAAGAAGCACTTCCAGCATTCCCCAACTTGGTCTATCGCTCTGCATTTCGCCGAGCACTCGGTAACTTGCCGCCGGATCAGCGCAAGTTGCTTCAGGAGAAGTTGTTGCAGATTGCAATTGATTTTCGTCAGACACGCAACAGCAACTTGTCGCCAACTGACCGTGAATTGCTTGAGGAGAAACTGCTGCAGATTGCGGAGGATTTGGAGAAAGGCGGGGTGTTTGTCAACTTATCGCCAGCTGACCGTGATTCGCTTAAAGAGAAACTGCTGCAATTTGCGGAAAATTTGGGAATGGAAGAATACAGCCCTGAATTAGTTGACGTTGAAGGTGGGCGGACAATTGTGTGTGGCGGTGTAGAAAACGGCAATTTGGTTTTGCGAAGTTATACCAATCAATAAGCGGAGGCTTATGATACGCTTCGCCTTGTCAACCGTCACGACAAGCATCCTTACAAACTAGATTAATCCCGGTAAGCTTAGGGCACAAGTGAAGCTAAGAGTGGTAGGGAGCGATGGAACAGGAAAAGTCAGCAAAGTGTTTCCATAACGCAGCGTTTGAATGATAAAAACTGTTATGAAGTTCTCAAGGAGCCAAATTGCATGAAAGCATTCACATTTCTAGGAACTGGTAAACTTTACCCAAGTGCCTATACTTTTGAAGGAAAGAAATCATCCGAAACTCAGTTTTTTGCTGAAGCGATTATTGAATTTTTCGAGCCAGAATCGTTATATATTTTTGCTACTGAATCGGCAGCACGGGAACCTGTTTCAGATGATAATCAAACCGAACGGTTAAAATTCCTGAATGAATTACTTGGTAAACGAACGACAGTCTTTCCTGTTTCAATTCCAGAAGGGGCAGACGAAAAAGAACTATGGGAAATCTTCAATGTCGTTGTTGACAAGATTCAGGATAATGACAAGGTACTTTTCGATATCACACATGGCTTCCGTTCACTCCCATTTTTGACATTTCTTGCACTTGCCTATGTTCGTAAAGTCAAAAATGATGTGAAAATTGAACGAGTCATCTACGGGGCTTATGAGGCGGTGGAACGAGGGAATCCAAAAAAGCCAGTCTTTGATTTAACTCCATTCGTTAGCTTGCTTGATTGGCTTGGAGTTGTGACAATGTTTCTACAGACGGGGGATGCACGTCCAATCGCCGATTTGGATGTTCCAAGAGATATTGCTAATGCACTGACCGGTTTGTCCAATTCACTTCTCACGAATAGAACTCTTGAGGCACAAACCGCTGCGTTTAAGTTTAATGGTTTGGATTTTACGTCACTGGCTCCGCCTTTCCGAATGTTGGTAGACCAGTTAAAGCAAAGTTATCAGCAAATGGCAGTGTATGATCCATCTAAGTCTCCAACACAAAGCCTTAAAGCACAATATCTGCAAATCAAGTGGTATGTTGAAAACCAACACTATCTCCAAGCAATAACTTTGATGCGAGAATGGTTAATTTCGTGGAAATGCCCTAGAAATAAGTGGTTGAATATGGGAGAGAGAGGAAATGCTGAAAAAGCACTTAGTGAAAGTTCAAAGAAGATAAGTGGTCCATTTTTTGAAATACTTCCTCTAGCGGAGCAGACTGCTATTACGCTTTGGGATAAGTGTGGGGGTATCCGAAACGACCTCGCACATTGCGGCATGCGCCACAGGCCCCAAGCTTCTGCTGAGGCAATTGAAGCGATCAAAGTCCTTTTCAACAAATTTGAAGAGTTTGCCCAAAATGAGGTTAGGTAGAGCGGAATCAAAACTCAACAATTGTCCGAACCAGGATTCTCAAGATGGAAGGATTTTCAGGATTATTTCTCATCAAATCTGTTTGTCTGTATCAAATGATAATCTATAATCTGCGGAAGGTGTTCTTTGATGTAAAGACTGCCGATTCTTGTTCAGATAATACCCCGCAATGCTAACAATAAAAACCCATGCTCTCCCATTTCCGCTTCGCACGATACCGCTTCACATACACCGTCCAAGAGCTGCTGAAGATGCCCCGATACAAAGGCAACCTCTTCCGCGGCCGGCTCGGAGACCTCCTGCGAAAAATCACTTGCATCAGCGATGGAGGGCAGTGCGAGGAACAGTGCCAGTTCCCAGAGGGGTGCGTTTACTCCAAATGCTTTGAAACCCCCGTCCCCGACGATAGCCCCATTCTCCGAGGTCAGCCGTTTGCCCCGCACCCATTTGTCCTCGAACCACCTCGCACAGGAAAACGTGATTATGCGCCGGGGGATACCTTCGCCTGCAATCTGATTCTCATCGGTGAGGCAATTGACCTATTGCCTTGGATGGTGTTCACGTTCCATGAGATAGGTAAACGGCGCATCGGTCTCCGAGACCAACGTGGAGGTTGCCAACTTGACAAGGTGGAAAGCCTTCCTGCACACGGTAGTCAGCTACGCCAGACAATTTACACGGCAGAAACCGAGATGCTGACGAACGAAGGACTAATCCTCCGTCTCGCTGATGTGATAGAGGACGCGCCCCACGCGGCTGACGGAATTGAACTGGAATTTCTCACACCCACCAGTATCAAGCTTGACGGACGATGGACAAGCAATCTAACGTTTGAACACCTCATCCGCAATCTCCTCCGCCGTATCCGTTTCTTGAGTTACTTCCACTGCGGCGAAGACCTTGACGTGGATGCCCCTGCGTTGATTGAGTCTGCCTGCTCTGTCAGACATGAGTTCCGCTTTCGATGGGTCAGAATAGAGCGTCGGTCTAGACGGGCGGAACGCGCTATCCCGATGGACGGGTTTATTGGCAAAGTTCGCTTTGAGGGTGAGTTGGAACCGTTCCTTCCGTTTATCCGCCTTGGCGAGTATCTACACATCGGGCACCACACCGCATTCGGGTATGGGCAGTATCGCCTAACCACTGCGTGTCAGGGCACCCGTGGGTAGCGATATTTTCCCGGTGGTGCATGTAAAGACATCGTGCAACAGAAACCGACTTGCCTCAAAAACCGTAGGCGGGGCATCTTGCCCCGCCCTCAACGCCTTCACCGTTTTGATGAGATCCTCAAACCAATTGAGCAGGTCGGACTGTTTCGCAATACCCAAACAGACAAGAATCACAAAAATAACGACGATCCAGATTAAGAGACGTACCCCGCGCTTGACGATCCCAATTACGAGAAATATGGCGAATATGGCTACGATTATCAAAAATGGTGGGGAACTGATTAATTCAGGCATATCAGAAACTTCCAATAAATTAAACTAAGGGCAACCACAAGGGTTGCCCCTACAGGAATCAATCCAATGTAGGGGCGGGTCTTGTGCCCGCCCGAAAACGCAAGTCGGGCGAGACGCCCGACCTACGACTGGAGGTAAACTCGGTGTTCTATGTCATCTCTTACGATATTCCAGCCGATCGGAGACGCAATCAACTGGCGAATGCGCTCAAAGGGTTCGGCACCCGTGTCCAGTATAGTGTGTTTGAAGCACACTTGAGTCGGGCACAATACGAGGAGTTGAAGCGCGCCGTTTCACGCATCATCAACCCCTCTGAAGATTCGGTTCGGTACTACAGACTCTGTGGGGCTTGCGCCGAGCGCATCGAAGTGCCCGCTATCGGGGAGGTAACGCCGGACCCCAAGACAATTGTCGTTTGATACCAAATTAGCCAGAAGTCCCCCTGATAAGGGGGATTTAGGGGGTTAAAAATAAAAAACTCGCGCCGCGTGCTAAATTTGCGTAAGTCCCGTTAATGAACTTGTGAACCAATGAACTAATGAACGATACACCGACTGCCTCGCTGGGATTTTAGACAACAACTTGCGTTATTACTAGGAATGACCATGCAACTTCCTCAACTCACACCGGATCATATTCAACAACGCTGCACAGAGCAGAGCTACATGCGCGGCGTGGACTATTTTGACGCCGGTGCAATTGGCAATCCGACCCTCCACGGGTATACTCTTTCGGCGACATGCGAGGGGACAGACATGGATCCGTACCACGTCACTGTAGAATTGACCCCGACAGGGATTGCCACCTCCGACTGTTCATGCCCCTACGACTGGGGCGGAGATTGCAAACATATTGTCGCACTCCTATTGACCTATCTTGAAGAGCCCGATGTGATTTACTCACTCGACACCTTACTCGCCGCACTTGAGGAAAAACCGAAGCCCAATCTGCTACAGGTCATTTCAGAGCTACTCAAACGTGCCCCGGAGCTGGTTCCCATTGCTCAGGTATACTCAGAGGTTCCCGTCACCCCACCACGTCCCGAACCGCTTCCGCTTGTCACAGTGTATCAGGAACAGATTGATAGTATCTTTGGGCGCGGCTTTCTCGAACAACACCGACTCCGTGATGTGTTAAGCGAACTTGAAGATCTGAGGCGACATGCGGCGTCCCTTGTACAACTGGACGAAACAGAACGTGCACTGTCAATTCTTCACGCGCTTATACACCAATCCATCGCGCGCTATCCCGACACACTCCAGGGAGATGAACTGCCCCGATTCATCAATAAATGCACAAAGGCGTTCACGCAAATTGCGCTGGATGCCCAGGAGCCAGCCCTGGTCACGGAACGGACCGCAATCCAGGAACATTGCCGAACCCTATTGCAGCTCAGTTTTGAGGCGGAACCGGTCTTTGCATCACTGCTGACATCTTTCCTAGAACAACTCCGTTTGAGAGAACCAGCGGACCTACAAGCAGCACTCGAAGGACAACTTGACAGGAGCCCAGATCGACCGGCGCATGTTCGGCTCTTGCTTGCGTTGTATTTTCAATCTGGCGAAATTGAAGATTACCTCCGGCTCGCCCGATCCGAAGGCGAGGGATATCGACTGATACATCTTCTCTTCATGCTCCGACGAGAAGATGCAGCGTGGAATGCACTTAAAACATTCCCGCTTTCCGTTGACGAATACTGGCGGCTCTTACAGAATCCAACCTTCCAGCGTGTGCCACAGTTCGCTGACCAACTGCTCAAGCTTCTCAGATCCCACCACACCAATCTTGCCATCCAACTCTATCAGAAACTGATTGACTGGACGGCACTTTCTCGAAAGCGCGAGGATTACAAGAAAGTCGGGGAATACCTGACTCAGCTACGGGGGATCTATCAAAACCTTAACCAAGAGAATCAGTGGGCTGCCTACCTTGCGGAGTTTCAAAAACAGAATACCCACAAACGGCTGTTGCTGCGAATTATCGCGGAGGCGAAACTAATTCCAGACTATAGTGAATTCTAGTGCGCCGTGTAAATAGTGATTAAGAGTGTCCCGATAATCGGGACTGGGATTGTCGGAATATCCCATACGCACCTATCTTAGGTAGGCACGTCAAAAGTGCTGAAACGGGGAAACCCGATGCCGAACTTAGCATGATAGGAAAAGGTGATTGATACTGAAATATCCTAAGTTAGATGGTCATCAGCGTAAGATGTGCATGAGCAAAGCTGTATTGCTTGAAGCCCAAGTCCTCATGGCTTTACACTTGGCGATAACGTATGGATTCGCTGGAAACAGCGACAGCAGTGAGGTAGTGGCTCACAACTGATTGAAAGCACGTTATATCGGGGAATATAGACCGATTTTAGAATTCGTTACTATATCCGACCTCCTCGACATGCCCTCTAACGAGGGATTAAAGGGATAAAAGGGACTCTAAACACATCTATTGTTTGAATCATTGGAAACACGGGATTGGCTAAGTTGGACGCTTGGTAGGTTCATCCTAACAGACGCCCAATAGGTCAACGGAGTCGCCATATTACCCTAAGTATGGAGTCAAAAAAGGCTTTATGCAGTGTTTAACACCTATCCTCAAGAGATAAGTTATCAGTAATGATAACGAAACTCAACAGGGAGAAGGGGGAAGGGCGACAGGTTAGGTAACTTGAAGTGTGAAATTAGGGATATGAACATATCTCGTTTTAAGGTTTCATAGATTAAAGTCTCCTAACTGGAGAGCCGTGTGATGTGAAAGCATCACGCACGGTTCGGAGAGGGGGATACGGATTCCGTGTTATGCGGAACACTCGGTCTCTACTCTACAAAATAAAGAGACATTTACTAATAATTCCGACCTTCGTGAAGTTTCCAAAGTCCCCCTGATAAGGGGGATTTAGGGGGTTGGTTGTGTATTGGAAGTGTCTAAATAATTCTAAAATCTACTATAATTGAGGCAGAACGTAGGTTGGGTTGAACGGGGAGCCGTGAAACCCAACAATATCCTCTCTCCGTAGGTCGGGCATCTTGCCCGACCCATAGCTAGCGGAACGATATAGCTAAAAAAACACAATGGTTGGTAGGGAACAACGATCGTTGTTCCCTACGAATTACAACGGTTGAATCGCCATTATAAAGCGTTAAGACATTCAATTGTGTAAGTCCTATTTGAAATAATACCCATAGGATTTACGCAGTTAAACCCTCAACGCCACCCCCCGCCCGTTTCAATATGGGTAGTTCTCCTGTAGGTCAAGATTCATATCTCGACACCCACATATTAACAGATCCCATTCCCTTGGTGGGAGGCTTCCTTTGGTGGGAGGGGCTTCCTAGCCCCGATACACCGTATTCATATCTCAACTCACCTTTCCCCTGGCTTCTAAAACCTTTGAAACAACTGTTTTGACATCGGCTTCATCGACAAACGGGGATAGGATAAATGACTTTAGCGCAACAATCGGTTCGCCGTATGTCGTTTCCCGATAGCAGTCGGTTGAGGAAATGACAACTCCTCTGCCCTCCATCGCCTCCGAATGCACGTACTGAGAGATTTTTCGGTTGTAGTCATTATGGGCGAACAAGCTATCGCGGTAGGCAGCATCCTCAAACTCATCCTGCTTAATTGAGAAGGTATCCACACCATCCGGATAGGCGCGGAAGAGCGTGACAGGCCCGAAATTGCTTCGGTTCAGCACGGTTGTCCCTTCGCGTCCTTCGAGATATTCCCGCAGGAGTTGCGTCATTTCAACGATGTGCCCGAGGATGACTCGCAAACCCTGTTCTCCGAACAATTGAAAATTGGCGAGGGCAGCAAGGGGGCCTGTCCCGGCTCTGGAGGTTTCAAGCGTATACATTCCGGGGCGATAGTCCCCAAACTGATAGAGATACGGCATCTGCTCCGGGTGACGTTTTACCAATTCCAGATCCGCTCGGTTTTTGACGAGAACGAGGCTGGAGATATAAGGCGTAAAACCAGTTTTGTGAAAGTCAACGCCAACCGAATCTGCTAGAGACAAATGCCGGATGCGCCGACACGCGCCTGCTAGGGCGCGGATGGTGCGCGGACGAAACCCCAGCGGGTTCTCCTCAAAATCGTAGTCGTTGAAAACTGACCAAGCCCACCCAATAACGGCGTCCGCGTGGATGTGTGGCTGATAGTCCAGTTGAAAATCCTCAACTACCGTGTCCCGTAACGCAACAATACTCTCCAAGTCGTCCAACCCAAACGCATCGGTAGTGCCCAACGTCGCAATGATGGCGGCAATCTTTTTCCCGCCCCCCAGTGCCGTCCGCACCTCCCTCTCAAGCTGCCCAAGATCGATTTCGTTTTCCTCGGTCGTCGGAATCGTAATCAGATTGTTCGTGCCTATGCCGAGCCAACCGACAATGTTAGCGGCGCAGTAGTGACCTGCATCTGACACGAACACGACGGCATCTTCAGATGTACCGTTGTGTATTGTCCCCGGGCACGCCTTTTCGAGGCCCAGCTTCACACCGTAGAGTGTTGTTCCGGTGCCGCCAAAGGAAACACACCGCTCGATTGTTCCGGGTCATATCCAATCAATTGTGAGGTCATGGCGGTTACCTCAATCTCCGCCAACGCCACGAGACGGCTATATTCATCCCAAGCGATATTCGGGTTATACAGCGCGGCGAGGAGTACCCCAATCAAGCTGGGAATCGTCGGCGGCGCGACAACGTTCTGTTGCGTCCGAGGATGCCCGAAGATGGTCATCCCTCGAAGGTAACTCACGAGTTCAGTCGTGACATCCTCAACCGAGGACATCGCATCCGGTAACTCCTTTTGCCTGGCTTTCTCGAAATCGCCGGGGACAACGTTACCGAGCATCGGCAGATGTGTCTTTAGCGCGTCAACCTGATCCAAGGCGCGCATAATAGAATGCACGAAGTACGAGTTATGCATGGGGTCAGATACCGGTTGCGGAAAGGCAAGTCGAATTTTTTCTAAGATGTCGCGATAGGTCATGTGGTTTCTCCGCCTCCATTGCTGATGTTAGGTCCCGCCTACTGTTCACTTCCCTCCAAACAAGTAGGGGGCAACCCCCGATGGGATCGGGATTCAAAGCAACCTCGATAAATCGGGATTTCGCTACGCTCAACTTGCGGTTGCCCGTCTCCGAGGTTCCAATTCCCTTCAAACAGGGGGTAAATTTGTAGATAGATTTACGATATAATTTGATTCATAGAAAAAAGGACGACAAATTAGATATAGTCGTGGCCTACTTTGACGGATTTCTGGAGATGTTCCCGCTATCAGCAGATGTCTTTATCTATCTTTACGAACTTTACGAAAACGCTTTCGATGGCTATTCTCTTCAACTAACTCCGCAACAGCAACTTCAAGGGCACGCCCACGCAGATTCTCCTTACGAATGAAACCGTTGCCATCAATGAGATACATGTGCGGGATGCTATTAACCTCGTACTTCTGGACAACGCTGTTGTTCCACCCGGCTCCATCAAAAAATTGCGGCCATGTTATTCTTTCGCGCTGTAGGTAAGAGCGCAGACTTGAACGATTCGTATCCAGGCTTATCCCGATGATTTGGAAATTCTGGTCTTTGTATTTTTTGTAAACCCGTTTAACGTTAGGCATTTCCACTAGGCACGGTCTACACCAAGTCGCCCAGAAGTCGAGCAGAATCACCTTGCCACGGTATTTTTTCAGCGACAGGACCTCCCCGTTGAGAGCCTTTACCTCGAAATCAGGTGCCTTCGTGAGGCCTGGCGGCACCGGCGGTTCTGGAGGGGATTTGTCCTCAATGCCCTCCACCTGCCAAATCTTGACGGTTTTGTCATTACTGCCGGTGGCGAAGTAACTCCCATCAGGACTAAAACTGACGCTATTCACTTCGTCTTGATGCTGGTGTAGGGTTTGTGCATGAGAAAATTGACTGCCGTTATACCACCAAAACTTTATTGTTTTATCACGACTGCTGCTGGCAAGGTAGTTCCCATCAGGACTAAAATTCACATTCCACACATTCGCCGCATGTCCTGTCAGAGTTTGGGTGTGGTTGAACTGACTGCCGGTGTGCCGCCAGATTCTTACCGTCTTGTCACAACTGCCGCTGGCGAGGTTATTCCCGTCCGGGCTGAAACGCACACCCCTAACACAGTCTGAATGGCCACGCAAATTTTGGTGAAAGATTAGCTGATGGCTAGTCTGGCGCCAGATTCGTATGCTGCGATCACGGCTCCCACTCGCGAGGTAGTTCCCTGTGGGATCGAAATGTACGCTCCACACAACGTCTGAATGCCCGCGCAAGATTTGGTGAGCAGTAAACTGACTGCCGGTGTGCCGCCAGATTCTTACTGTCTTATCCTCACTTCCGCTTGCGAGGTAATTTCCATCAGGACTGAAACTCACGCTCCAAACTACATCCGAATGCCCCTTGAGGTATTGAACCACCTGTAAATCGGTGATACGCAGAATAGCAATTTCATTTCGCTCGCCATGCCCCCCTATCACAAGGTATTTCTCGTCCGGGGAGAAGGCAAGGGGACCCGCGTGGTGGTGCTCATGTCTACAACGCCCTTGATACCGCCAGATTCGCTGCCAATTCCAGTTGTAAAGTTCCGTTGTATTGTCGTCAACGGTTAAGGCGAAATAGGTGCCTTGTGGCGAAAATTCCACATCCCAAACGTAGTTGGGATATCCTGACAACCTTCTCCACTCGCTCGCAGAGAACTCTTGCGCGGTCGTTGCGGTGCACAACAGGGAAAGTATCAGGAAGAGTGACAGGTATTTTGCCATTTTTGTTTTCCTTTCGTTTGCGAAAGTTTTCAGTACGTGTCAGTTTACAAGTGAATGCCAAATAAGTCAAATACGTTTCAATTCCCTTCCAGCGGGAAAACCCATCCAAACTCGAAAAAAATCACTGTACTGACTCTGTGGTACAACAGTTTCAATTCCCTTCAAGCGGGAAAGTCCATCCAAACTACAGACAAGGGAGTGAAAAGGATGTTTTTAAGATGCGCGTTTCAATTCCCTTCAAGCGGGAAAGTCCATCCAAACTTGGTGAATCTTTTTCGCCAACTAAAACACTCTGCCTAGTTTCAATTCCCTTCAAGCGGGAAAGTCCATCCAAACTGGGATTGGAGACGGTCTTAACGGATCGGTTATAACGAGTTTCAATTCCCTTCAAGCGGGAAAGTCCATCCAAACTGGAAATTCTGGTCGCATGTATCAAAGTGCGGGGTCTATGTTTCAATTCCCTTCAAGCGGGAAAGTCCATCCAAACTTGGACAGTAACCAGCCCGGTAACGGAGTCCCAAGTTTCAATTCCCTTCAAGCGGGAAAGTCCATCCAAACTTTGGACCGCAAGGGAGTAAGCATGTCGGCATGCCGAGTTTCAATTCCCTTCAAGCGGGAAAGTCCATCCAAACTTGGACAGTAACCAGCCCGGTAACGGAGTCCCAAGTTTCAATTCCCTTCAAGCGGGAAAGTCCATCCAAACGACAAAAAAGTTTTTGTTGGAATGGGATCCTGAGAAGTTTCAATTCCCTTCAAGCGGGAAAGTCCATCCAAACTCTACCTCCTTTTGTGCATAGAAGATTAAATCTCCCGTTTCAATTCCCTTCAAGCGGGAAAGTCCATCCAAACGCTTGATAGATGGTTTCAAAACAGGGTTCGTTACGGAGTTTCAATTCCCTTCAAGCGGGAAAGTCCATCCAAACTCTACCTCCTTTTGTGCATAGAAGATTAAATCTCCCGTTTCAATTCCCTTCAAGCGGGAAAGTCCATCCAAACTTTTTGCTTTAGTAATTATTGTTATTGTCATGGTGCCGGTTTCAATTCCCTTCAAGCGGGAAAGTCCATCCAAACGCGCGAACCCTTGATAAGAGTGATCGCGAGTTGGTCAAGTTTCAATTCCCTTCAAGCGGGAAAGTCCATCCAAACAGAAATCATCGAAACCGAAACCGCCCCTACATTTTGTTTCAATTCCCTTCAAGCGGGAAAGTCCATCCAAACAGAAGTGAGGAGTTGCAGTGGGACTCTCCTACTCTTTAGTTTCAATTCCCTTCAAGCGGGAAAGTCCATCCAAACAGAAGTGAGGAGTTGCAGTGGGACTCTCCTACTCTTTAGTTTCAATTCCCTTCAAGCGGGAAAGTCCATCCAAACTCTGTATCTGGACGAGTTATTGCGCCAATGATGCCGCCGTTTCAATTCCCTTCAAGCGGGAAAGTCCATCCAAACTTGAAAAGAGTTTTCCAAGGACGGTAGTAAGTTTTAGTTTCAATTCCCTTCAAGCGGGAAAGTCCATCCAAACAGGCTAATCTGAAGAACCAGGTTGCCCAGCTCAAAAATGAGTTTCAATTCCCTTCAAGCGGGAAAGTCCATCCAAACTAGATGAACTCGCCAACCCAGACTTTCCGATGGCAAAGTTTCAATTCCCTTCAAGCGGGAAAGTCCATCCAAACGGTTTGCAACCGCGAGTCGTAATACCCAGCGGGTTGAGAGTTTCAATTCCCTTCAAGCGGGAAAGTCCATCCAAACTCAAAGAAGTCTGGCGTATCACACACCCCTTAATCAGTTTCAATTCCCTTCAAGCGGGAAAGTCCATCCAAACTATTAGAAAGTATCGCACAGGTTGCACGGATGCTCAAGTTTCAATTCCCTTCAAGCGGGAAAGTCCATCCAAACTTACCTACAACGGCGAAGATGGTCTCGTTACTGAAAGCAGTTTCAATTCCCTTCAAGCGGGAAAGTCCATCCAAACTTGGTTGGAACAGTATCGTCAAAGAGGACGATGGCAAGTTTCAATTCCCTTCAAGCGGGAAAGTCCATCCAAACAAAGCAACGAAGCACCGATAAGAAGCTTCGGGGTGGAGTGTTTCAATTCCCTTCAAGCGGGAAAGTCCATCCAAACAATCACCACAGAGCTGGATGCAGAAGGAGGAGTCATTAGTTTCAATTCCCTTCAAGCGGGAAAGTCCATCCAAACTGATAATACATAGCCCGACGTAAGTCGGTTAGAGGAGTTTCAATTCCCTTCAAGCGGGAAAGTCCATCCAAACTGAACCCTTACATTTCTGCCTTTCGGGACAGTTGCCAAGTTTCAATTCCCTTCAAGCGGGAAAGTCCATCCAAACTCCTACCTTTTTGGATTCAATGGGACCGTGGCTTCGCACACCCTAAAACCAAACACGAACTGCACACCACTTTTTTATGACAAAGATGGGACACAAAAACACTACAAATTCCCGCCAATACTGATCCAAACACGATTTTTCAACGAAACAGCTTGAAAAACCAGACGTGGTCTAGCTTTTGGGGCAATTTGCGCCAAACTTTCACCCGTTGGCTCAATCGTGTTTGGGTATTGTGTGATTATACTACAAATCGGCGGAAATATTAAGTTTTTTTTGGACAAAAATCACACGGACAGGGCATAAAAAGACGAATTATTGATTAACGAGTGATTATCAAGGAGCCGTGCCGCGAAAATCTCCACTAAACACGGATGAGAAACGGTTCGTACCTCGGTTCTTCACCTGTTATCACGCGTGCCAAATGTCTAACCTGCAATTCAATACAGCGAAGGTAGTTTGTCTTTTCGTTGCGGGTGGGGTGTTGAAAGGTCTGCTGCATCCGCCCATAGTATCCGGTGAGGAACCGCCCCAGTGCTTCTTTGGTGAAACGAATTCCTTTTTTGGTCTGATTGAAGTCCTCCGGGCGGACACGATTGTTGTTGATAAGCGAGAGCACATATCCATTAACAATGATTGAGCGGAACTCCTCCATCAGATCCGAGGCTAATGCGGCGTGCCCATGCTTGGGTTGATGAAAATAACCGCAGTACGGATCAAGCCCGACAACATTGATGAAAGTGTAAACGTGGTTGTGTAGGAGTGTGTACCCAAGTGAGAGCATCGCATTAATGGGATCTGGCGGGGGGCGGAATTGTCGCGTTGTAAAGCCCCAATCGTGTGCCAGAAATTGCCGAAATGCACGATAATGGGCGGAGGCACCTGCACCCTCGTATCCGAGTAGGGATTCTAAATTCTTGGCACCGTCAAGGTTTCGGATAATCTGACGAATGGACCCCATCGCGGATTTCACGTCGGCGTTTCGAGTCCGTTGCCGTTGGCAAAAGCGGACAGAGTTGGTCAGCTTGCCACGGACAAAACTTTTCGCCAATTCAAGACACCGCTGCGGATTCGTGGCAACAGCGTATTGCTGCTGCCGAACGACGGTATCTTTCGCGTAACGAGGTTGGAGTTTTCCCCGGTACTTCCCCTGTGAAGAGAGGAAGGAAACCGGGATATTCTTATGAAGCAGGTAGCCGATTGCTGGCGTTGTGATGTGCCCATTACCGAAGATTACGACCTCATCAAGTTGGATAATCGGGATTTCCTGAAGGACATCGCGGTCTTTTTTAACAATGACCCGGTTTCCGGATTTGTGGAGAACTGCGCCCTGCTGGGTGATGTAAAGAATTGCCATCTGATACCTCCTATCTATCTTGTTGGTCGAGTTTCCATCCTTCTCTCCATTTATGGGTTCGGGGGGAAGGTGTAGGGAACGCAGATCTGCGTTCCCTACGACTAACAGTTTGCGTTACTGTGAAAGGGCCTCGGTCGGGTGTCGATAGCCGTCTCAAGTCCCTCCTCATCGTTAGTTCCCTGCAAGCCTCGTTTTTTCAAACGTTCACCGAGGTGTATGGCAATGTTTTTCCCCTGTCTGGTCACATGTCGCCCGGAGCGTGAGAGATGAACGGCCCCCTTCTTCAGGGCATGTTGCACCTGATTCTGGAGGACTTTTGCCCGGGAATCAGAGACGGGTTGGTAACAGCCATCCCTGTCAAAAACGTGCCCGAGGAATTCGACCCCGTCATTGAAATGTGCGATTTGCGTCTTTTTGGGGTTGAACTGTAGCTTGAGTATCTCCAACCGTTTTTGTGCGTGACGCAGCGCATGCCTTGCCCGGCCTTCGCTTCGGCAGAGCAGGAGCAGGTCGTCGGCGTATCGCACAAGCCGTATTCCTGACCGGGTCATCGCTTTGTCGAATGAATGCAGGTAGATGTTCGCCAACAATGGGGATAGCGGCGAGCCCTGTATGATTCCGATTTTTCGTGGGCGTTCCAAATGATCCTTCACGATACCTCCCACAGTTGGCGCGGCGAGTGCCGCCAATGCTACGGGCGCGATGAAGAGTAACTGTTTGGCTGATAAACACCGCCATATCCCTTTTGAATTGGCAAGCAGCAGCATCAGTCCGTCTCGCCCTAAGTTCATCAATGCCTCCTTGCTCGCCTGCGACCGGATACCGGTCTCTTTGGCAAGCTCAGATTCATCAACTAGCCAATCATCCGTCATCGGTGAGTTCCGAAATTCGCTGTAGCCATCAAGCCTTGGGGCCCGATGAAGTAGATGATTAACTAACTGCTCAACACCTTCACCGACATATTGGGCGGTATTTTCAATATGGGCACCCCATCTGGAGAGTCTCGACGGTTGCGTAATGGCACCCATATCTAGCCACATCTGAATCAGACGAAGGATTGAGGGTTCCTTGATCGTTGCTCGGAGAAATCGCATCAAAATACCACTATCCATCGTGTCGAAGAAGTTCTCAATGTCAGCATGAACGACCCATTCGTATCCCTCTGCCCGGATGGCGGCCACTTGTGCAATCGCATGTGGCACGCCGCGATTCGGACGAAAAGCGAAGCTGCAATCAAGAAATTTGGCTTCGTAAATCGGTGTGAGAAGATCGCAAATGGCACGTTGAACGATGCGATCCTTCAATGTCAGTACAGAGAGTTTTCGTGTGCTGCCGTTTGCCTTTTTGACCGTGAATTTTTGAACGGGAAGCGGGTAGTAGCGTTCTTCAGCAAGTTCACGCGCAAGTTGGCGGAGATACTTGGTGAGTTCTGTCTCGAACTGTTGAATAGTGACACCATCGCTACCGGGGCCACCCTTGTTGCCACGGACTTTTCGCCACGCGGCCTCTAACGTTTCAGTTTGGCAGAGTTGTGTCGTGAGAGAAGTGCTAGCGGTGAAGTTAAGCATGAGAGCCCTCCTTATTAGCTGTTTGTCGGGGATGTTGTGTGAACCTAGACTATTCACACAGCTAGGCAAATCTGCGACTGGTTCATTAACCACTTGCGAATTCAGACAATCATAAAGGATTGGTTGATCGTGTGAAGTTTGCAACAACTTTGCCATTGATGCAAATCTGAGCCGCATACTTGCGAGTCATAAAGGATTGATTTGCCGTTTGTATAAAATCTGCAACAACTAAAAGGAATAGTGATATTTTTTTTGACAAAAAAATACCCCCAATCTTTGATCGGGGGTTATTTCAACACACAAAATCATTTCACACTTTGCTATTTTTTAGCGGCGGTTTCAGCACCAATTTCCTATTCTCTAGGTATATCGCGCATTCTGATACTTGGGAGCGTAGAACTCCGGCAACAACCCATCTACCCGAAGCAAGCCCTTCCGCGTCAATGTTACAACATCTTTGTCGAAGGTCAGCATCCCCTCATCTTGCAGCTTTTGATAGGTTGAACCAAACACCGCCAAAATATCGGCACTGAATTTCTCACGGAAATGGGCTGTCTCTATTTTCCCTAGCTTCAGTTGCAGTATCATCTCTCGGGTCAGGCGTTCCTCCTGTGTCGTGGGAAACGCACGATCCAACGGCAACTGATTCTTATGAAGCGAATTAACATAGTCGTCCCAACCTGCCGCATTTTGGAAGTGGACACCGCTCATGTGGGAGAAAGAGGCGACGCCTGTGCCGAGCATGTCGCTGCCACGCCAGACCGCGTCCCGATAAACGAACTTCCCCGGCTTGTCCTGTTTTACCATTGTATACGCGCTCGACATCTTATATCCCGCGGCTGCCAACTGCTCAAACGCATAGTGGTGCCATTCCCGCTTTGTTTTCCAATCCGCTACGTATAGATCTTTGCCCCCAAAAATATCCTTTGAGTAAACAGTGTTGAACGGCAACTCCATCTGATAAACCGTGATGCTGTCAGGATCCAGATCGATGGTTCTCTGGACGGTATCCCGCCAACTGTCCCACGTTTCGCCGACCATTCCCGCGATTAGATCTATGTTGACCTGATCAAATTCAAGGGCAGTGATCCACGGGGTCACTCGATACACCTCTTTGGAAAGGTGTGCCCGCCCATTTTCTGCCAAAATGTCGTCATTGAGATTTTCAACGCCGAGGCTCAATCGCGTGACGCCAATCTCTTTAATCGCTTCCAACTTACCTTGTGTCAACGTCCCCGGCTCGCATTCAAACGCTACCTCTTCGGCACTATCCCAAGGCATTGTCGCTTTGATCCGTTTGACAAGTGCTTTTAGGTGGTTGCTGCTGATGTAGGAAGGTGTACCGCCGCCGAAGTAAACAAAATGCAGTGGTCTATCTGCCACGGATGGAAGTTCGCTGTAAAGCTCAACCTCTGTTCCCAACGCATCAAGATAGGTTTGAATATCGGAACTGTTTTTATCCGTGTACACTCGGAAGTAACAGAACTTACACCGTTTGCGGCAGAACGGAATATGCAGATAAAGTCCTAAAGTGGCTTCCGGCATAGGTGGGGAATTTAATGCCTTTATCGTTTCCTGCACATATTCTTTTCCCCAAAATGAATACGGTGGATAGTTTGAAACAAAAACGCTGCCGACCTCTGTGTCCTTTGCGTCAGTCCGTGTTGTCGCCGGTTCAGGAGTTGCTGTCTTTAATTCTTCACTCATGTTTTATTCCTCTTTCTCCAAAGCAGTATATTCTGCCATCGTCTGCGCCAATCACCAGTTTTCCCGTCACGACACTTGGAGAAGCAATAATGGCTGCCCCGATTACAAATTCCCAGACTTTTTCACCCGAATCGAGATTCAACGCAACAAGTTCGCCTCCCACCGTTCCAAAGAAAACACGCTTGCCGACAATCACCGGCGAGGAGTCCACCCGCGATTTGGTGGGATATGTCCACAGTGGTTCTCCCGTCTGCGGTTTCAGCGCGTGAATCATTTTGTCACGTCCACCAATAACAACTATATCCGCTGTCACAGCAGCCGAAGCGTAGAATGGGAAATGCCGTTCCGGGTGTTGATACCACCAAAGAATTTCGGAGTTTTCCAGCTCCGCACACAGCACCTGATTCCCAAAAGTCCCCGCATACGCTCTATTGTTCAAAATAGCGGGACTCGCTCCAACGTAGTCACCTAATGCGATCTTTTGCTGCTCCACACCGTCAGTGATGTTGATGATGCGCAGATAACCGTCGCACCCTGAAATAACAACCGCACCGTTGACAATCGCCGGTGTGCCATGGATATATCCCTCCGTCTCGAACTTCCAAGCCAACGAACCATCTTCGGCAGAGAGACAGTAAAGATACTGGTCGTAAGAACCGAACAACAGGCGATCTTGGGCAACGTTGGCGGATGAAATAATCTCAGCCTCGGCTTCAAAAGTCCATCTGGGTTCACCTGTTTGGGCATCCACTGCGTGAAAAACCCCCATGCCATCGCCAAAGTGTACCACATTTCTGAATACAGTGGGAGAAGATTTAATTTCGCCGGACGCCTGATACTTCCACTTTAATCCCCCGTTTTCCAGATTGATAGCGTAAAGGTAACCATCTAAAGTCCCGACATAAACCGTTCCTGCTGCAATGGCAGCGGTTGACTCGATTCCATCTCCCGTCTCGAATGTCCAGAGCAGTTCGAGGTTTTCGGGCAATTCGCCGGTGGCAACACCAGTGAGTTGAGGGTTGCCACGAAAACTGAGCCAGTCGTCAGAAGACGCTTGGCTTTGTTCAATAGAATAGATCAGGAGATAACTCAGAAGAATGTAAAACGTGAAACGTGAAACGTGAAACGTAATTCGTATTACATACTGCGTATCAATGACTTGCCTCATAAAGCTCCAGTAATTCAACTTCGCTAACCTGCCGTGGATTGAATTTCCCTGTCCACTGCTCTGCCGCTTCTGCTGCCAGTTGGGGCAGGTCTTCCGGCTGGATCCCAAAATCCCTTAACCGTTCCGGTAATCCTGCGACAGCTTTTAATTTGGAAACGCGTTCATGCAATGGTAAAGGATATAATTCCTGATAAAGCGTACTCACCGCTTGGACGTTAAAACGGATTACACTGGGCAGCATCAGTCCGACCGCTATACCGTGTGTGATGTTATATCTGGCGGTCAAGGGATTGGCGCAGGCATGTGCAGCACCGAGCATGGAGTTTTCTATCGCAGCACCCGCCAAGTGTGCTCCCAAAAGCATTCGGCTTCGGGTTTCTATATTTTCCGGGTCACTGACCACAGTTTCAAAACTCTTTTCCAACAACCACCATGCCTCTTTGGCGAACATCTGAGAGATAGGGTTTCGTCGTGTGCAAACATAGCTTTCCAATGCGTGGGAGATGGCATCAATACCTGTAGCAGCTGTTACCCCCTGCGGGGTGGTTGCGGTCAAAACTGGATCAAGAATGACCGTTCGGAATCGGGCTTTTTTGTCGCCGCACGCCATCTTCAGATGCGTGCTCTCTTGGGCGATTAAAGCGAAAGATTGGGCTTCGCTGCCGGTGCCTGCGGTTGTCGGGATGCCAATGGAAGGGAGCATCGGCTTAGTTGCTTTGTCCACACCCCAATAGTCCTCCATCCGTCCACCGTTTGTTAGGATGAAGTTAATCCCTTTGGTGCAATCCATCGCGCTGCCACCGCCAAGCCCAATGAGCAGATCAATCCCTCCCTGCTCTTTCGCAAAACGTACACCATTTGCGACATGGCGGCTTGTCGGATTTTCTGCGACACCATCGAAAACGAAGGCATCAAGACTCGCGGCTTTCAGAGAATTGAGTGCCCTCTCTGGTATGCCTGCCCTGACGATGCCGGGGTCGGTGACGAGCAGCACCCGTGAGCCTCCCAGTTCTTTCGTCAGATCTCCCAATTGGTCTAAGGTGTTTTCACCAAAAACGACGCGGGTGCTGGATTGGAAATCGAATGATTGCATTTTGCGTAAGATGTAAGACACCAGATTAACCAAACGGTCGCAACGCCCGGATCTGCTTAATCTGTCCAGCGATTTCATCGGCAGAAGCATCTAGCATCCGCTCTCCCTTTTCAGCGGTTGCGGGGCGTGGATCGCCGACGCCACCATGCCGAGTCCGTTGATCAACTCGGTGGTAGGAGGTCATTCCCTCCACCCGCATCCCCTCGCGCTCTCCGTCGGGATCTAGCCGATCTGTGCGAACAAGACTGGGGTCAATTGCCATAATCATACAGGTCTCAGTTTCACCGGCATGACCTGAGCCTGCGCCGCCCAACTCACGAATCTCGTCAAGGATCCCACCGCTTGCCCACGCCCAACGGGTGTAAAATTCCGCGCCGCTATCGCCGTAACGCTCCATCAAACGTTGGAGCAGGACGGAGATAGGGGCACCATTTCCGCCATGACTGTTCTGGATGAGAATCTTCTTGAAACCGTTTCCTACCATAGAGGCAACGATGTCCATCATCAACAGCAGGTGGGTTTCAGATATGGCACTGATAGTGCCGGGATACCGTATATGGTGCTGAGAGTATCCGAGCCACTGCATCGGCAAGACTAGAACATCGTCCGGGCAGCGTTCGTGGACGCGACGCGCCACCTCTTGTCCAATCAGACTGTCCGTAAATAACGGCAGGTGCAGGCTATGTTGTTCGCAAGATGCCACCGGCATCAGCACGACAATATCGCGTGGCAGGGCATCAACTTCGGGTGAGGTCATTTCTGCTAAGATCATAGATTTTCTCCTATTATGCAGGGGTGTTTGGTTAACCAATCACTTATGCTACATTGTGGCAGGCGGTGAATCTTAAACCTTTTTACCAGAGAGTTCTGATAACCCGACTAAGATTGTTTTAAGGTATTCTGGGGTTTGGGAATGAAGAATACCAAAACAATCCCACCACCAGTAGCGGACTTGAACGGCATTGCGAATGATATTTACAAGAATCTGATGGGTGTCCGAAGGAACGTCCACTGCCTTTCCTGTTCCTGTATATCCCTTGTAGAATTGTTCAATATATTTGGGACACCCGTAAATCTCACGAGGACGACGAACCCGGAAGTCTCCTTCAATTTTATGGAAATCAAATAGGCAATTTCCGTGGGCAGCAAACTGAAAGTCATAAAGCCCTGTTATTTGAACCTTTCTGCTACTCCTTTTCGCTAGCAGATTGTAAAGGAACGCATCGCCCCACAATAATACTGGCTCATCATCAATCCGCAGTGCTGACACCGATGCCATCAGATCGTCCAACTGGGGATAGAACGTATCTGAGAGCGCAACAATCTCTTTTCTAAAATCTGCGTCACTTAAAAGTGCTTCCTTAACAATCTTTTGCCACTGATTCAGATCGCAATTTCGTAGCCGTTCTGGCTCCGCAACTTCCAAACTGTGAATGACACCAACGATATGTCCAAATGCTTCTGAGAGTTGCATTCGAGCGGCGTGATCAGTTCTTTCAAAGAAGGCATAACCCGATTCACCCGATAATTTGTTTGAAAGTAAATAAGGATAAGGGATAATATCTTTATCGCCATCAAGCAGGCACAGGTTAGAAACAGGGAGGTCGGTCAGCTGCCTCAGCAGGTGTATGGCATAATGCTCACATTCTAATGAACCAATGCCAAGCCGACATTGAATCTTCAAAATAAGCGAATCGCCTCGTTCCGGCGTAAGTTCAAAGATCGAATTCATAGGGTTGGCTTCAAGCGGTTTGAAAGTCATCAACCTTCCAAGTTGATGACTTTCAAGTATTGCAGAAGCCTCATCCCTAGAGAGTGCTAGCTTTTGTCTGCCAATCCGCCTCACCGTTTCCCTATTAGCAAGTTGTCTAGAAAATCTCTTTTCCTCACTTCCTAGATTGCCCATAAGTTTTACTCGTCGTATCCACCATAAATTGAAAACTGCACACGAGCAGCTTCCAACGTTGTATCTTTTGGCACGATTTCCATGTGCATTTTATCCTCTGGCTATACGAATCATTTTCACTGTCCACGGTTCATTTGCAACGCCCGTTGCTGATAAAGAAAATCAAACAGATTCCCTTCGTGGGGCTGATCCCACGAAATCTGATTCGTGGAGATGGTTCCTATATTCAGGCGTTCTACCTCCGGGGAGCCGAGCAGACCGTGGATAAATGCTTCATCTTCCGTAATAGCAGTCACTACAAGGCTCGGACCGATACGATCTAATATCTCCCCTTGTGGAACCTCCACCACACTGACGAAAGGAAATAAAAACTCCGTGTTTGCCAGTGGATGTTCTGGGTCGTCGCACCAGACGACAGTCGGACGAAGGAAGGTGCAGCCGGCTTCCTCAACCACCCGTTGCCCACCGTGAAACTTGGCTGTCAGATCCGTTGCGCCGGGAACTTTCAACTGATTGTCGATGAGACCTGAAATCCCCTCCGCAACTTTCGGATTGGTGAAAGCAGCGATTTCGGCTTCTGGATCGTCTAACGGTTTTGGGGTAATACACGCCAAACGTTTCGCCAACGCCTCCGCGATTTCACGTCCGTATGATGGAACCCAGACACCGGAGGCATTGATGCAGGATCGCCCACCGTTTTCAGCGACCGAGGTAACCGTGAGATCGAAATATTCTTCCCATCGTGAGATCCTGTCATCGGCGATGATAATTTTGCTCTGCCCCGGACCGTGGATTTGCACGTTGGGATTTGCCTGCCACGGTGCTACTGTCGAACCACCGCCAAACAGCATCGATCTGCCGCAATGCAGCAGGATTTCCGCAGCTCCCGAATAGTCTGTAGGATAGAATCCAAACGCTTCGGGCGGACAACCTGCCTCAATAAAAGCCTGTGCAATGCGGAAAGGTGTCCACGGTTCCTCGCTGCCGGGCTTGAGAACCAGCGGTGTTTTCAGCGGAATCGCCGGCAGCCAAAGGGAATGTACGCCTGGGGAATTACTCGGAAGCACCGCTCCCAATATGTCAGTTTCGGGAACGTAGCTTAAGGGACGTTTGTTTTGGGTGCCCCATCCAGAATCGAGGATGGACAGATCCAATCCGCGTGTGAGTCCATCCAAGACCTCCTCCATCTCGTCCAAAGCCAACCGGATCTTCTGCATATTTTTGCGACAGAGGCTTTGAGGCAGCCCCGTTGTTCCAGAAACCTGCTGAATATAGTCATCCGGCGATTGCAGCGTATCGTCCAAAGGTAGTTCCGATTCCATAAAAAGGTTTGCAGCTTTTTTACAAATTGCCAAAAGTTCTGCCACAGGCAAATCTTCGAGGACTCGCTTGTTTTCTTTGGCTTGATACAAATCCTTTGCGATCAACCCACGATTCGCCTGACTCACAACTGCAAGGGGTTCGCCTGTTTGGATGTGTGATACATGGTTCAGATTCAAACTTTTATAAGAAAGTCCAGCCCGCAAAATTGGAATGTGAATCATGATAAATGGATCCCGTAATATAGGTTGAGATTCGTTTTTTGTCTACCAACTCCGCTCGGCTTGGATAGACATATCCAAGCCATTTCTGTGGGTGTGCAGTGGATTTGTCAATCCACTGCGAGCGGCTATTGGTTCCCCTCCCGGTTTGCAACGTTTCCTATGACTGGCAACTTGCGTTAATATAGATTCGGATCCGTTTTTGCCTGTTGGAGGTATCCTAAGCCGCGCGAGCTTGAGCCGTCGCTACGGCCTCCGCAAGTTGGAATTGCTTCGCGGCACGTCCGCCCTCTGGTACCCCTAACGGTAGACGCACATTCAAAAGAAATGGGCGATTTTCCCCTTCAACCACGTTCAGTCCATGGTCAATTGCCGCAGCAAGCCGAGATTCATCTTGGACGTGCATACCGTCCACACCAAATCCCTCGGCGAGTTTCACGGGGTCGATTCCGTCCAGAACGACACCGGCATATTCCCCGGTCTCCTTCATCACCCCGTTTGCGCGTCCAAAGGAGGAGGCGACGACACCATAGGATTGATTGTTGGAAATAATGTAGAGAACCGGTACATTATGATGCGCTGCGGTCCAAAGTCCCGAATCTGCGTAGAACATTGAACCGTCACCAACCAACCCAACAACCGGTTTATCAGGTGCTGCCAGTTTCAAGCCAACCGCTCCACCAATACCATAGCCCTCAGAACCGCCGGCAGCTCGAATATACACGTTCTTGCCACCACCATCCGATCCGCCTATGGTGTCCAAGGGGACCACATACTGCTCAATCATCACCATCCCACCGCCACGGCGTTCCAATGCTTTGTCGAGGACATCTGCAACCAGCCAAGGTCGGACTTGGTTCGGTTGAGCCTCAGCCCGTTGTACGTCCTTTAGCCGTTGTGTACGAAGTGCTGCGGCTCGTTCCTGCGCCCAAGCGCGTCGTTCGGCAAAGTGTTTTGGAGTCGAATGGCTCGCCGCCAATTCCGCCAACCGCTCAAAGGTCCGACACTCATCCGCAAGAATCGCCAGATCCAGATTCGGGATATTCTTGACATGCTCGATATCCGGTCCAATAGCGATGACCTGTTTCGCTTTGGAAAATGTACCGAAATCCCCCGGCTTTCCGCCGCCGCCATGCCGCATACCGATACAAACGATTAGGTCAGGTTGAAGGGCACTTGCCGCCTGATCCATCCGTCCGCAATTGAGTTTATGTGTTGTTGAGATGCCTCTCCCCCAACTCCCGACTAAGGGGACACCAAAATGTTCAGCGAGCGCGGTGACTTGGGATTCTGCGCCGCTTTTCCAAGCACCATCCCCAATATAAAACAGGGGTGATTTTGCGTCGCACAAAGCAGATTCAATCTTCTCAACATCGCTATCTGATGGATAACCTGCGTGGAGATCGGGGAGCTCCCCTTCAATGATGTTCGTGGTTATCTGTTCGGGTCCAAGCACCCGGTCATAGACAGCGAGGTGGACAGGTCCCACCGGCGGCGTTTTAGCGACCAGTAAGGCACGATGAATCGCTTGCGGTAGTCCTTCGGGTTCGATCACAGTCCAATTTTGCTTGGTAAAAGGCGCAGCGATGGAGGTCGGTCCGAAGTCATGGTTGAGATCAAGTCCAATCCGATCCGCATAGCTGCCGGTGTCCCCTGCAAAGGTGATAACCACGACGGGCAGACTACCTGCCCAAACGTTGATTAACTGTCCCAAGGATTGGGCAAGTCCCGCACCGAGATGGACCAGCATGACCCCCGGATCGAGATGCGCCTGCGTATAACCGCCCGCTTGCGCTGCGACGCTGCCTTCATGGAGTGCCAAAATGCCATGTAGATCTGGGTGCACATGCAGCGCATCGAAAAAACGTGCCTCGCGTGAGCCTGAGTTATTGAACACATATTTCACACCCGATGCCGCAAGTTGCTCGACTATAACCTGAGACGGATTCGCTGTAATAGGTCTCATCTGCATAAAACGTTACCTCGCTTTCTTTGTCTATCTGTTCGGATGAAAAGTATCAATTAATTCCCGCCAAACGCCACCGCATCCAAATTAATACACTCCCACCACAACGGACTCTTGAAGTTCCGAGAGCAGCCGTAGGTTTTGAACGCCATCCCACGGATATTGTTCAATGGGTTGAGTCCGCTCCGCCTCATCTCTTTCAAGAAAACGTGGCATGAAAAACTCGTGCGTCAGTGTGGTCAGCATCACTCGCCCTGTTTCACCGTAGTCGACAGGTTCCTCCGGGTTGTCGGGGTTGACCAGTTCAATGACAGCGCGGGGTTGCGGCGGATAGTAGATAATTGCGTAGTTATCGGCGGGGTCAAACGGCTTGCAACACGCCAAACCCATAAGCGTGTTACCATACGTCGGCATAAATTCGACGCCCGGCACTAATTCCTCGCGGGCAAAGCGGTGGAATTGGGCATCCATCTCCGTTCCACCACAAAAGATGCCTTTTATGCCAACCTTTGGTAGGGAGATCTTTTCGCACAACGCTTCAAGCAGCTTCGGTGTTGTGAACAGACACTGGATGTTGTCGTGGGCGCGTAGGATATTCAAGGCTTGATCTATGACGTGGTTTTTATAAAGATCCAATTCCTGATGTTTTCCGTACTGAATCAGTTTGTTCACCCACCGCGGATCAAGATCGACGAGGAAGCAGATACCGCCACGATGTTGCGCAAGATATTCAACGGCGAGACGAAGCCGTCGTGGTCCTGTCGGACCGAGCATCAGCCAATCACCGCCGGGCGGAAAACTTTCGTCGGGCAAGGTTTCGCTGAACATCTCATAATCGATCTGAAAGTCACGGATGCTGATACGCGTCTTTGGAACGCCGGTAGAACCACCTGTTTCAAATACATACACAGGTTGGTCTGCGTAACCTTTGGGCACCCACCGCCGCACCGGTCCGCCGCGCAACCATTCATCCTGAAAGTGTCCAAGAAGTTTTAGGTCGTCGTAGCTTCCGATTTTCTCGCGGGGATCGAAATCGAGCGTCTCTGCGAATTCTAACCAAAACGGGCTGCCGGTTTCTGGACTGAAATGCCATTGGACGATTTCACGAACGTGGGCATCAAGCTGATCACGTGCTTCTTCCGCTTTTTTGGATAATGATTGATTCAAAGTCTCCATAATTGTAGATGTATCCTGTGCGATGGGAGGTTCAATCCTCTAACTTCCAGCCGATATCGATACTTGGGTAATCCGCAACGAAGGGACGCAACTGAGGAGAGAGCTCTTCAATGAATTGGTGCGCTGATTCAGGCAGCTTCCACGGAATTGAGAGTTTCTCTTGGCTAGGACGGAAAATAAAGCCACATGAAAGACGGGGCTCATCGCCACCGTGCGGAAAGGCACCGTGATACGTCCGCGCCGCAAAGATGATGAGATCTCCCGGCTCTGTGAAAAGTGGAACTGTGCCCGGCATATCCATCCGGTCATAGGATTTCGGTTCTTCGCCCGTTCGGTGAAATGAACGCTGATCCCCCGTGAATTCAAACCCATCAGGCGGTTGCCAGTCAGCCTTATGGGAGTCTGCGACAACTGCAAGGCCCGCACGGCTCGGATGTGTGCCGTTGAGATAGAACCACATACCGTTGGGCCAATCACCGCGATTCAACACGTCGCCGGAGTGTTTTGGCGGTGGTTCGGAAAAACCACACCAGTCGGTATGCCACAACACCGGACCTGATTCAACATTCTTCAGGATTGCAGCGGATCGATGGAGGGTGAGTGCGCCAGTACCCAAAATAGATCTGTTAATATTCAGGTAGTCTTCGTTTTCAAGCAGTTTCCAGAGCGGTTTTGAGTATTCAATGAAAGCGTGCTTGGTACGTGTTTCCCCAAGTCCCAAGTCGCCCTCCGGATCGAGAACCTGACTGACGGATTCCTTCAATTCCTCCACATAATCCGGCGACAACACATTCTTGACGACGGCAAAACCGTGTGCATCATGACACGCCTTAATCGCTGAGAGTTCGTCCACTGCAAACTCATATTGATATGGTAGCTTGACCGGTTGAAAGTTATCCTTAGACATTGATTACTCCTCCATTACTGCATGGCAATCGCAAAGAGCATATTCCGACTTACGATATACAGCACGCCGTCCTTTGCTATCGGGGTGGTATAAACGGCGCTTCCCATGTTAGTCTCGAAAATGAGTTCTTTCTCTTTGCCTGCTTTTAAGATGGCGACATCTCCGTCCTCGTCTCCGATATATATCTTGCCATCCGCCACAAATGTTGAACCCCAAATCGCGGCAAAGGTGTCATACGTCCAATGGTGCTCACCTGTGTTGGCATCAAGGCAGTAGACAAAACCGCTCAAGTCTGCCACGTAGAGCAAATCATCCTCAATAGCTACGGTGGACATTGTGCGGTGGAAATCCTCGTCGCCTCGGTGCCAGACAGCACCGGTCTCGGTAATGTCTCCCTCACCCGTTGCGTCAATCACCCAGAGATGGCCCACGCCCTCCCCGTGTTCCGGGTCCTGTCCCACACTGATATAAACCTTGTCCTCCCAGATGACAGGTGTCGAAATAATGTTATTACGTGTCCCTCGTCCGCCCAATTCCCAAACGGAATCTTTGGGGTTGCAATCAAACTTCCAAATTAGTTCCCCAGTCTCAGGTTCAAGGGAATAGATCCAACCGTCGCCACCGGGAAAGATGACTTGGGGTTTGCCGTTGATTACTCCGTAGGCAGGGTTAGACCATTGACCGTGTAAGATATTTTCAGCAGGAGAGGCATCTTCCCAAACTAGTTCGCCGGTCCTCTTATTGACTGCGATAAAACTCGGCGCAAAGGGGGAAGGAATGTGAACGTGCCCTTCGTCAACGCCGTTACTTGTTTCCACAAAGATCAGATCGCCGGCACCGACCGGGGAACAGGTGGCGAGATTGTGAGGAAAAACCTCCAATTCCTCGATCATATCATACTTCCAGATAATGTCTCCATCAATTTCGCTGGTATCGGTCTCCTCCATGAAGGGGCCGTCATTTTCACCGTCGATAAAGCCTTCGGTATCAACACAGACAACTTCAGCGCGGTTGGAAATATAGTAGAGCCGATCGCCCTCAATGTAAGGTGTTGAACAGATGCCTTGTTGGGGCCAATCGTTGACACGTCCGGCGGGGAGTTTGGTGTGTGTGGATTGCCAGAGAAATTCCCCATCCGATTCACGGAACGCCATAATAACGCCGCGGTCGCCGGTAAGTTTCGGATTTCGCCTGCCTTGGTTGTTCGTTCCGACAAACACCTTGCCGCCGATGAGGATGGGACCCGCATAGGTCTGTGAACCCAAGGTTGCCGTCCATTTGATATTTAATCCCGCTTCTACATCCCATTTTACCGGCAGATTTTTCTCATCGGAGACGAGGTTGCGTGATGGCGTGAACCCCCACATCGCTGTCTCAGCGAAGGCGGGTATTGCTGATACAATCAAAACCGCTATGAGAATGATATAAAGAATACCACCTATTCCTAGAATTTGTTGACGTCTCATTTTGCTCCTCTAAAATTGTGAGTAGTTGATAGCCGTAAATTAAAAATTACCTAACTGTGTTCCTGTGATTTTGCTCAATTTTCCGTTGTGCAGGTTGTATTTGTCCTCGAAATCTGCACGATCAAAATTAGGATGCTGTGCTAATACTTCTACACACCAAGCAAACAGGGTTCTAAGCGAAGCGCATGTGTCGGGACGAGACAGAACATGCTCAATGTTGATCTGATCAAGAATTCTTCCGCCATCGTCAATCACATCAAAACTAGGATACATTTGTCTAAGATCGCTTTTAGGGTTACGAATCGTTTCCACATCTCCTTCGTGATCTAACAAGGAGGTTCCCAAGGCAGCGTTGGTTGCTTGTGCATTAGCGAGGTAGTACGCTTCAAGCATATACACCAGAAAATGCACAGATGCACGATGCTTCAAGGTGTCTAATACCATATCAAGTGCCGTTCGATAGCGGTCAAAGATCTGTTGTGGTTGATCTCTGCGGTCATGCTCCAAATCATCGATTAGCAAGACAAAATCACAAGCATCCCTTGTTAGATGGTATCTGACCGCCAAGCCAATCTTCTCGTCTTTGCTAGGGAGATTCTTACCGTTGCGAAGCCCTTTAAGTCTTTCTGCTGAAGTAATTGCCCCAAGTTGATCGACCCGTCGAATCACTCTAAAATTGCAAGTTCCGCTTTGTTCTAACGAATTAAATAACTTTGGAAGATGCTGCCGTTCAGTTTCACCTGTCACGATTAAACCGAATCGGAAGAAAGCGTATTGTGGACATTCGACAGGTTGTGTATCCGATTCAGTCATTACCCCTCCTCTTGGGTGTCAGGTTTACTTTGGGGGGCAATAGCTTCAGCCATGTAGAGCGAACCGGTATCGTAGCTTTCCAGCAAATCTTTAATGTCTTCCATCTCGCTGACTCGCGTTAGAAGCGTCTGACCTGATTCATCCAGACTTGTTGCCAAAATATCTTCCGGCTCAAACTGACCGATCAAAACCGGGGAGTGCGTTGCGATAAAGACCTGCTTGTTCCACTTCTTTGTAGCTTGCTTGACTGCTTCCGCAAATATAGAGATAGCATAGGGGTGAAGCGAGGTCTCCGGCTCATCGAACAAAATTAACATGTCATTCTCATTTTCTTGAGCAAACAGCGCGGTTAGCAGAATGAGCATTTGCAATTGACCTTCCGACTCATTTAGTGCTGAAATAGGGTATTGCAGGTTTTTTTGCGCGAAGCTGGCGTAGATTGCGTTTGGACCGGCGGGATCGAATACCAGATCTTTGAAATTAGGGAAACTTTTTCGCATGAAACTAATGATAGTTGCATAACGTGAATCAATCGCGCTTTTATCACGAATGTTCCGCAGAACCGACCATAGATTACCACCATCCTCGCGCAATGAGATATCCATACCTGACTCCGAGCCACGGTGTTTAAGCCCATGTAGGCCAATATAATGGGAATGGTAAAAATGAATAAAGGTGAGCAGATTTAGTAAATTGAAAACGGCTGACGGAGTATGTCCTTGCCCTTGCATATATTGCATCAAAGCAAGTTTTTCTGGAAAAGTCAAAGAAGTTTTCACGATAGAATTTTCTTCATGATTATAAAAATTAGCCTCATCGCTGTTTGTTCTTCGATTTATCAGGCGGACTTTTTTTTCTTTGGAATACAAAACCTCCCCAGCATACGGCTGAATTTGTCCACGCAAAAATTCTAATCGGAGTGTGTACTCAGCAAGAACTGTTTCCAATGTGATTGATATTCCTGGCCATCCATCAACGCGCTGCCACAACATACCATGACCGTTATGCCGGGTCCTAACAGCCTCTTCAACATCACGGGAAATACAATCTTTGACCAAATGAATTGCTTCCAACAACGTCGATTTCCCTGACCCGTTCGGACCAAAGAGGACATTAATTGGGCGTATGTCAATTGAAACATCTGCCAATGATCGGAAGTTTTTTATCTGTAGCCGGGTCAGTAAATTTGCCATGACATTTCCTCAGTTTCCCATTATGCAGTTTGTGCCATTCAACGAATGGTGGCAGGCGGTAGTCATCAATTCATCCAAACCTTCAGGTTATCGTAATAGATCTCAGCAGGCGAATACCCGTAAATCCCCGGACTCCCTTCCCGGTTCGGCAGCGGATCTTCAACGGTAATCGTCCATTCGTCAGGTTCCGGCTCGCCTTTTGCCCACACCTTTCCCTTGACATGCGCTGTATCATCGACAATATCCACCGTCATTTTCATAGTGTACCAAACATTTGGTTCCCACTTGAAATCTATCCACTTTGCCATTCGGAGATCCGATCGCCACGAAAGTACCTGAAGCCGTTGGTGATTGCCTTGCATCTCAAGCGTATAGCGATTGGCGATGAGTCCCATGTCCGGGAGGTTTCGCTTCGGCTTGGTGCCTAACAGGTCGACTTGGACGGTATAATCCTTCATGTTCGGAGGACCGATATAGACGTTAGAGCGGTGTAATCCACGGCGGGCGGGCGGTTTGACAAGAATTTTGTTGCCATCCATCTCACGGACCATGAATCGGTTTGTCGCACGGACCCAGTGTGGTGGACTCTTCCCTTCCTCTATCGACTCAAAATCTTCCTGCCACGGCAACGGTGGGATGACACGGACTCGCGCAGAGTTGCTAAGATCCCCGATTTTCGCCGATACCGTACCGGCTTGACCGACCTGACTCGATTCAAGGGTCAGCTTTCCGTTCTCATCAATGGTTCCTGACAATCCATCCAGCGACCACTTAGCAGCCTTTGCACCAGTAACCTGTACGCCTTCATCGTTAAAAGCACGAACGCTAAATTGGAGACTACCGCCCGGTCGAGCTAGAACTTCGGTGGGGACAATCTGTATTGATGCAGGAGCACCCCTAGACATCCTCATACCGGCACTGCCTGATCCCAAGACAGATTGGCTTGAGGCGGAAGATTCTTGAACTCCCAAGCAGTAAAGCCCTTCCTCGGTAGTAAAGTAAACGCGACCGTCAGCGATGGCGGGTGAACCGTAGATCTCCGCGTAGTGACCGGATTCCCTTTCAATCTGTATCGTACTCAGGGTTTTGCATTCGTTCTCATCCGGTTGCAGGATGAGGAAGTGCCCGTTGACCTCCGCGACATAGATTTTGCCGTCAGCGACGACAGGCGATCCTTTGCCCACTGTGCCGAGGCTATGTGTCCAATGAACCTCCCCCGTTTCGCCGTTGAGACAGTGTAAATTCGCCGAGCTATCCACAACATAGAGCCGACCATCGGCTATCGCTGGAGAGCTATAACCCGCCTCTATGCCGTCAACCCGCCAGAGTTCATGCGTCTCCGTAATATCCCCTGTACCTGTTCCGTCAATGCAGACAACACGCCCTATCACCGTTGTGTCGGTGTTCTCCCGATTGTGGCTTGCGTAAACCCGCGTGCCATCTACAACTACCGACGCATTGAGCGGTCCCTGACTGACTTGGAATCCCCAAACTTTCTCTCCCGTTTGCACATCCATTGCGTACACATGACCGTCCGAATTACCATCAATTAACAACCGACGACCATTAATCTCCGCTACGACAGCGACAGGGTAGGTCGTATCCTTCGGTGGACCGCCGGGCGTTGTCGTCCACACCACCTCGCCGGTCTTTTTGTCAAAAGCAAAATAACGATGACGCATCGCTGCGTGGCTTCTCCAACTCGTGTTAAGGTAGCTGAGGATCACAAGGTTTCCATCGACAACAGGTGTAACAGTTCGACCTCCATAGCCCGTGAACCGACCATATTCCTCTGTCAAAGAGTGCGACCAAACAACCTTTCCGTCCTTATCGAAACAGGCAAACACGCCGCTGATGGTGTGGGCGTAGATATAACCCGTTTCCGTATCTCCCGCTAAACTAGTCCAGCCCAGTCGATTAAACGGGATGGTGCTGTGAAAGACGTTGAATCGGTGTTCCCAGAGCATCTCTCCCGTTTTGGCATCGAAGCAGGCAACCCGTTCCTGCTCGGTGATGTCCACTCCAACACGCCCAATGACATAGACCCGATTGTTCAAAGCGATCGGTGTGGAGCGACCGATGAAATCTGCCTTCCAAATTAAGTTTTCACCCTCTAGGGACCAGCTTGAGACTAAACCGGTTTGTGAAGACGAACCAGTTTGATTGGGACCCCGCCAACTGGGCCAATCTGCAGCCAAAGCGTCATTGAGGCCAATCAGGGAGGGACGCAAACCTGTCCCTATTAAAACACACAACAGATAAAGCACTGCTTTAAGCGTAACGTGAACTCGCATCCGACATCTCCTATATTGTTCTGTAATTTGCCTATGTATCGAAAACGTGCCAATCATGACATTAGACCTATCTACTGTTCAGAAGATTATATGATACCTAAAATTAAACTCTCCGTTGCCAGTACGGCACTGCCTCAACGAACACATTTTATGTTAAGTGAGGCTACAAAGTCAATCAAAAACTTACTCGTATCACGTTCCGAAAAATGGATCAGGCTTCAAGGATTTTCAGGATGATCGGGAAAATCTAGGCGAGATGAGTTTTTGGGCGATTTTAAGAAGTAGCGGAAATTTGCCTCAAATCTTAATAAAATAACGTCAGTTGCCAGTTACAGGAAAGGTTGTAAACCGGGAAGGGAATCAATTATCGCTCGCAGTGGATTGCCAAATCTACTGCACACTTGCACAGATGGCTCCGTTCCGAGAGTCTAAGACTTGGATATGTCTATCCAAGCCGAGCGGGTTTTACAATCATAAAATAGTGGAGACATAATTAGAAATATGTTATAAAATATGATGAAATAGAAATATGCTCATAGCGTTTCTATATTTGTGGTTCAATGATTCTTTGCCAATGATTACGTTGCTACACATTTTTGATGCTTCACAAGGGAGTGTGCCATGATTCGCGTGATTAAACCAGAAGGTTTCGGCAATATTCAGTTGGAAGATATACCGATTCCTGAGATTAGCAGTCGTCAAGTTTTAGTGCGGACACATACCACGCTGATTAGCCGTGGTTCTGAGTTGTTTCGTCGTTACATCATGGAGGAAGCGATCCCTCCATCAATGATGGGATATTCACTCACGGGCGTCGTCGAGCAGATTGGATCGGCGGTCACAGAGTATCAGGTCGGACAACGGGTGATGGTCGTTGCACCGCACGCCGAATATGCCGTCGGAGAGGTGGATGCCAGTGTAGATGGACGAGTCGTGGCACTCCCGGATGATATTTCCTTTGAAGAGGGGACATTCCTTCCGCTCTCAATAAGTTCGGTTGCTTGGGCGGATTCCTCAGGAGTCCAAAAAGGAGATACGGTTGTCATTCTTGGGCAAGGCATCGTAGGGAGCTTGATGATGCAAGTCCTTCGCGGATATGGTCCCGATCGCATTATCACGGTTGATGCGGTGTCGCTGCGTTGTCAACTCTCCAATGAATTGGGCGCGGACGTTGTCATCAACGCCTCGGAAGAAGACCCCGTTGAGGCGGTGCAACGCTTAACCGATGGAAATGGGGCGGATCTTGTGATCGACTGCGTCGGCGGACACGCAGGGGTTAAATCGTTTGAGCAGGCGCAAGACATGGTACGCAGGAAAGGAACTATCCAGTTGATTGCGTTATACCAAGGGGCCCCGCTGCCGTTACATTCATCAAAGATTATGAGCAAACGGCTTGTGGCGGGTGTCCTTACCGATGAGCCTCGCGGGCAAATTGCCCAACGTGCGATAGAGAAGATTCGTTCAGAAGATATTCAAGCAGCTCAAATGATCAGCCGCCGGTTCCCTTATAAGAGTGCAAAGGAGGCTTTCGACTTCTTGTGGGAGCATCCGGACGAAGCACTTGCCGTGCAGATGATTTGGCAGTAAGTACCCCACTTGTGCGTCAATCATAGCAAATTTCGCCATTGACTCATGTCAAGAAATCGTAAGCCGTAGGGGCGGGGTTACCCCGCCCGTGCTTGGTTATAAACAAATAGCTTTCACGTTTCACGAAGTGTTTCACGAAAGAATCACGGATGCTCAATTACATTATACGCCGCACCCTTTACGCTCTCCCGATCCTCATCGGTGTCAATCTTATCACTTTTGTGCTCTTTTTCATCGTCAATTCACCTGATGACATGGCACGAAAGATGCTTGGGGAGAAGAATATTACTCAAGGAGATGTAGACCGCTGGAAGCGAGATCGCGGCTATCATCTACCGCTGTTTCTCAACACCGAGGAATCTGGGTTCTCGGTTTTCACGCAGACAATCTTCTCCCAAAAAGCCATGCGGCTCTTCCTCTTCGACTTTGGCAAGTCAGATCGAAACAATATTGACATCGGCTACCAGATCTCCCACCGGATGTGGGCAAGCCTTGCCATTGCTATACCGACATTCATCATAGGCTTGCTTGTCAATATCACCTTTTCGATGATCATCGCTTACTATCGTGCAACCTATGTCGATTTCTGGGGAACTATTGTTGCCGTGATTCTGATGTCAATCTCCACGCTCTTTTATATCATCGCCGGGCAGTGGTTCTTTGGCAAGATGCTCCGTCTTTTCCCGATTTCCGGCTATGACACCGGCGTGAATATGCTGAAGTTTGTTTTTCTACCCGCGGTCATCGGCGTTATTAGTGGTATTGGCACCGGCGTCCGTTTCTACCGAACCATTTTCCTCGAAGAGGTGAATCGAGACTATGTGCGCACTGCACGCGCAAAGGGGCTCGGCGAAGGTGTTGTGCTGTTCAAGCACGCCTTGAAGAACGCGATGATCCCCATCTTGACAAACGTGGTGTTAGCAATTCCATTTCTCTTCATGGGCAGTCTTGTCATGGAGAACTTTTTCTCAATTCCCGGACTGGGCAGTTTTACGATTGATGCTATCAACGCACAAGATTTTGCGATTGTCCGCAGCATGGTTTATCTGGGTTCGGTGCTGTATATCGTGGGGTTGCTATTGACGGACATCAGTTATACGCTCGTCGATCCCCGAATCCGATTGCGATAACCGAAAAAACTGGAAAGGTCAGAAAAGTTGAAAGTGAGTATCGATCAACAGGGTAGTTTACAACGGATACTTGTAGGCTGGATTTTCGTAATCCTGTCAATCCAAGGGTTGTGCATTTCCCCTCCTAGCTTCGCTCAATCTTCAAATTCTCCTGTTATCTTCAAAGATGTCACAGAGGCAGCGGGCATTGACTTTGTTCACTCGTCTGGGAAACGCTCCTCCTTGCTGCCCGAGGATGTCGGTTCTGGCGCAGCCTTCGCCGACTACAATAATGATGGTCACATTGACCTTTACGTAGTCAACAACCCCGGTCCACTCGATGCGAAAGTAACGGAGGCATCGCCGGGAAATGTGTTATATCGCAACAATGGTGATGGCACATTTACCGATGTCACCGAGGAGGCGGATGTTGGTGACCGTGGTTACGGCATGGGCTGTACTTTCGGTGATTATGACAACGACGGAGATCTGGATCTCTATGTCACGAACTACGGACCAAATGTGCTGTATCGCAACAATGGTGACGGTACATTCACAGATCTTACCGAGAAGGCGGGGGTCGGCGATACGCGATGGGGAACGGGTACAGCGTTCGGCGATTATGATAATGACGGGGATTTGGACCTCTATGTTCCCAACTATATCGAACATGATCTCGACAAATTAGCAGAAGACCAAAAGACATCAATGCAGTACGGACAGTCCGTGCCGCGTATATTGAACCCCCACTCCTTTGAGCCACAGGACAATGTGCTATATCGCAACAACGGAGATGGCACTTTCACCGATGTCACGGCAGAACTGGGTGTCGAATCCCACGGCGGACGCAGCTTGCAGGCTATCTTCACGGACTTCGATCTAGATGGCGATCTTGAACTCTATGTTGCCAATGACCTCTCGCCCAACTTCCTTTACCGAAACAATGGAGATGGTACATTCACAGACGTGAGCGATGCGTCATGGGCGGCGGATTTTCGAGGATCAATGGGGCTCGCAACGGGCGACTACGATGGCGACGGCGATCTCGACCTTTTTATGAGCCACTGGATTGAGCAGGAAAACGCACTATACAGTAACATGTGGAAAGAGGAGGGGGCGATTGGAGGAGAATCCTCGAAAGCGGAAGGGGTACAACCTATCCACCTCGTTGACGATTCCTACGGCGCATCGCTCGGTGAAGAAAGCCTTAAATATGTGGGGTGGGGGACGGATCTGTTTGACTACGATAACGATGGCGACCTCGATATTTTTGTTGCCAACGGGCACACGTTCCAGTATCTCGATAATTATGACCTGCTTATCCCGCAGAAGGATCAGTTTTTCCGTTACGAAGGCGATGGGATCTTTACCGATGTGTCTGCAGCGACCGGTATTGCTGCGATGCCGTACCGAGTGGGGCGCGGCGTCGCTTTTGGGGACTACGACAGCGATGGCGATGTCGATATTTTTATCGTCAACAATCACGATCGTGGGGTGCTACTCCGAAACGAAGGGGGCAATCGCAACAACTGGCTGCACGTCAAGCTGATTGGCACTAAAGATAACCGTGATGCCGTCGGTGCAAGGATTCGACTCAAGGCGGGAGATCGGATACAACTGCGTGAAATCAACGCCGGTGCAAGCTATCTGTCCTTCAACAGTTTAACCGCTGAGTTCGGACTCGCGCAAGAAACTACAGTGGATTGGATTGAGGTAATCTGGTTGGGCGGGGATACCGAACACTTTACGGGTATTGGCATGAATCAGCGGGCGGTACTGACGGAGGGAAGTGGCAATCGAAAAAAATAATAGCATACAGCGATAATTCTTCTACTCCTGCCTAATCAAACTCCGCTCGGTTTGGATAGACATATCCAAGTCTCGGACTCTCGGAACGGAGCCATCTTCGAGCATGTGTAGATATTCTTGCGTCGAGATATGAATCTCGACCTACGGACTTACACACGAACCAATGAACTAATGAACCAACTTCTGTAGGTCGATTTTCCAAAATCGACATTTTTTCTTATCCCTACCTGCCGCGCTCCCTTCGCCAGATCGTCACTGCAGCTGGAATCGTTCCAACAATCAGAAGCCCGATGACACTCCAGATGGGCCAAAGGACCGGCTGATTCCATTTTGTCTGTCGTTGAGCGCGTAATGTACTGTCAATGCGCTTATATTTGAGGGTATTATAGCCGGTAGTATTTGGTTTTCCGTTTTTCAACCATTCGTGATAAAGTCCAAAGTTGACACGGTGATAGGCAAACACCCAAGGCGCGTCGTGTTGCAGGATTGACTTCATCTGCCGGATAATCTGGAGCCGCTCGGGCGAGTTGTCCATGTTTTGCATCTGATCAAACAGCCGGTTGTATGCTAAATTGTCGTAATTAGCGACGTTCTCGCCATCAAACTTGAACTTACTATTCGGTCCGTAGAGTAGAAAGAGGAAGTTCTCTGGATCCGGATAGTCCGCATGCCAGCCCCACATGAGGATCTGAGAACTTCCATTTCTCACCTTGTCTCGAAAACGGTTATAGTCCGTCGTTCGGACATCCAACGTAATACCGATGAGTTCAAACCGCTTGCGCACCCAATTCAGGAAAGAAGTTGCTTGCGGTCCAGTTCGGTAGTTGTCAAAATAAACGACGAGCGGATTGCCATTTTTATCCTGACCGCCGGGGTATCCTGCTTCAGCGAGGAGCTGACGGGCGTCCTCCAACGATTTGCGAGTCGCGCCCTGTTCGGCATCCCAATTATAGACATACGGGTTAATGCCGATTTCGCCCTCCTCATATCCGAAGATACCGGGCGGGATCGGGTTGTGTGAAGGGATACCGCGTCCGTTGAGAAAAATTTCAATGTATTCCTCATAGTCCAACGCAATCGAGATTGCCTGACGGAGTTTCCGCCGATCTTCGGTGTAGCCGCCAACCACATCGTCGAGCATATTAAACGCGAGATATATTGTGGTCACATCTACATTAGTTTGTAGTAGGATGTTTCGGGATTGCAAAAGTTCGCTCGTCCGTGGGTCGCCTGTGTCGGAGAACGCAATCGCCTGATCAAAGGTATCTGAGGAGATGCCGGAGGCATCGTAATATCCTTGCAGGAATTTAGCCCAGCGGGGGATATACTCCTTTTCCAACTTGTAGACCGCTTTAGGGATCAGCGGCAATTTTACACCCGCATCGGCGAGCAATCCCGCTTCTCTATCGCCGATTGCTCCTTCCGTAGGATATAATTCAGTACGAAAGTTCTCGTTGCGGACGAGGATAATCTCCTTGTGTGGTTTGAAGGTATCAAGACGATAGGGACCCGTCCCGATTGGAAATCGATCGATTGTGATGTTCTGATCTTTCAGCGCGGTCTGCTCATAAAAGTCAATGACTTCCTTGGGCATCGGCGCAAAGAAAGGCATCGCCAACCAGTAAATGAATTGTGGATATTTGGTTTTGAGAATGATTTGATAGGTGTAACGGTCAACGACCTTGATTCCCGGAAATGGGAAGGCATCTATATCCAAGGAGATAGGATTCTCTTGTTCATTGACAGCTTGATTATAGGCGGCACCCTCCGCAGCTTGGCGTTTCTTACGTTCCGTCTCTAGTGCGTCTCGTAATGCTTGTGCATATTCTCCCATACCCAGAATATAATTATCTAACAGACTCAAGAGAGGGCAAGCGACCCTCGGATCTGCCATCCGCTTAATTTGGTGGACGTAATCAGCGGCGACCAGTTCCCGCGTGCCCGTTTCAGGGAAATCGCTCACTTCATAGATCCCTTGTACATCGTCGGTTGTCAATGTGTGGTATCGGAAATTTCCCTCTTCATCTTTTGCAAAGCATGGATGAGGCTGATACTGGATTCCGGGACGGATACGAATGTCGTATATCGCTGTTGCAACCTGCTCAGGGGTGACATCATCCGGCAAGGGATTTCCTTCGGGGTCAAAATAACGCGGTTTCGGCACAGATTCAGTCGTTAGTGGGATAAGTTGATATGGGCGTTTGAGGTAGTGATACTGGAGCGGGGGTTCATAGATCTGTTGGATAAAGCGGTACTCACCTGAACTGTACGAAATCGCCGGGTCCAGATGTTTCGGTTCCTCCGAAAAGGTGCTATAGTAGATTTCCTGCGTATGCTCGGAAGCCGGATAGGGATTATTGGGGATACACCCCGTTACCCAAACAAGAAGGGTAATAAGCCAAAGTCGGTTCAAGATACGTTTTAACTTGTGCTGTATCATAAAGTTTCTCTGTATTGCGCAAGGTATTGCGTAAGTTAAATGAGTTCGGAAGTTATGGCGATATTTGGTCATTTGACAGCATACCCGCGCTTCGTCGGTTCTGTCAATGAAAAAAATGCGATCTTGTAAACTTTATGGTCGGTGATGAATTCCTAAAAAGGCTTGAATCCATTGTCGGATTGTGATATACTGCTATAGTAATCTTGGGTTAGTCATATCAGGTGAGGTGCCGGTTATCAGCAAGTGCAATCGATAACTGTTAATCAGGAGGTCACGATATCGATTATGGCTGGAGAGGCTTTAGGTTTGGTTGAAACGAGAGGATTGATTGGAAGCATCGAAGCGGCTGACGCGATGGTCAAAGCGGCGAATGTTCAACTTATCGGCTATGAGAAGATTGGCGGCGGATATGTCACGGTCATGGTCCGTGGCGATGTCGGCGCTGTCAAAGCAGCCACAGATGCCGGGGCAGAAGCAGCCGCACGCGTCGGAGAGGTTGTATCGGTCCACGTCATCCCACGACCACATGCAGATGTTGAATCGGTTTTACCCGTCCAAGAACAGTCCGATGACAATACGCTGACGATTGATATCGTCAACGATGAAGCAACCAATTGATGGGGTTAGGAAAGATAGCGGATGAATGACAAGGCACTCATTGAACTGGTCACTCATAAAGTGCTTGAACAACTGAAACAGGACGAGGAACCCTGTGGCGGCTGCGCCTTGCGAACCTGCGCGGCTGGGCAGCGTGCCTGTGATACCGTCGTTCAACAGCAGAAGATTCCGGTCGGTGTTTCGGCGCGACATGCGCACGTGACCCAAGAACACTTAGAGATCTTATATGGCGAGGGACATCAATTGACAGTCCACGCCCCTTTATACCAACCCGGTGCATTCGCGGCGAAAGAGACATTAACCGTCGTTGGACGACGTATGCAAGCAATTGAGGGGCTTCGGATTCTCGGTCCCGTGAGGGATTATTCTCAGGTCGAACTTGCACAGACTGATGCGATTCGCTTGGGACTAGATCCACCGATTCGCGATTCGGGCGATCTCGCCGGTTCAGAGTCGATTGTATTGATTGGTCCCCAAGGATCTATTCACTTAGAAACGGGCGCAATCTGTGCGACACGGCATATTCACATGACTCCCCAAGATGCGGAAAATTGGGGTATACGCGAAGGGGATTTATTAACAGTTCGCATTCCCGGCGAACGTGCGTTGACCTTTGAAAACATTCATCCGAAAATATCACCGAGCTATGTGCCGCAGATGCATCTAGATACAGATGACGCTAATGCTGCCGGTTTGCGGGGAGGAGAAGGCGTCGAATTGCTGAGAGATTAGGGGTATCTAAGTGGAGTTCAGTCCAGAAATAATTCGCCGGATTGAAGCAGAAGTAGCGAAGGTTCTTAAACAACAAGGAATCGCTTTGACATCTGCCCAATCCGATAAATGGGTTCTGGCGATATTTGATGCCGCTGAAGTCGATCTTGCACGCCCTCTGGAACAGCTTGATCAATGTATTCAGCAAGGTTATGCCGTTACAGCGATTTTGTCAGATATAGCGGCTAAAATTCTGGACATCTCCCATATCCGATCTACATGTGGAAACGAACAGGTTTTCATAGCCAGTGAAATTGCGAACCTTCAACCGTTTATTGAGGGGTTCTCCTCAATCGTTATTCCGACGCTATCTTGCGCGATGGCAGCGAAACTGAGTTTGGGCATGGCAGATACGCCGTGTGCTTACCTTGTATTTCAGGCGTTGCTTCGCAGAAACAGAGTAATAGCAACGTCCGATGGCTTTGAAATCTCGAATGAACCCGAAATCCCGCCTGAAATTTCAAGGTTAGGGAAAAATTATATTAAGACTCTGTCGGACTTCGGAGTTCAATTTGTTGCTACGGTTCAGCTTGCTGAGACAATTCTAAGCGATGGTACGCGGCGTTTTAGCCCGGCGAACTCAATGGGTGGACAAAACATTATCACTGCCTCGGTGATTGGTGAACTTGCATCAGATGTGCGTGAATTTCGTTATACCAATCCAGCGATTATTACACCGCTTGCACGGGATTTAGCAGCCCGAAAGGGCATTCGACTCGTGGCGATGGATTAAAAGTCTGCAAATCAATATTTGGTATCGCTTCTGCCACAGCTGTGTATCTCTATTGCTACGATTTGGACTCAACGGATACCAGATTTCTTTGCCCTTATTGAACATACAGCGGCTAAATCAAGTATGGCATCTAAATTGCTGTTGATACAGATTACGAATCCTATTGGTGGATAACGTCAAGTTCGCTCATGGACTGTGATTGTCATGAGCGAACTCCTTGCATTGTACAAGAAAGTCACGAAAATCCGCTTTGCTAGGTGCACCTACAAAGGAGAGTTCCTATGAAATTTCGCATCCCGACTTCCATATGCCCGATGCTAATAATCCTCTTATTGACGCTCGTACCCCATGCTGCTCTAGCAGACTATGAGTACGACTACTTTTCGGACAGAATAAGTCGCGAACATCGGGACGCAGGTGATGTTGAAGACTGGATTGAGCGCGGCAATGCAACTGTCACTGCAAGTCCTCGTTTTGAAAGCGGGATTCGCCTGACAGCTTGGGCAAGTGAATCTGATAAAGAGGAGAACTACGAATTTGCGATAGCCAGTGCAATCTATCTTTTTGAGATACCTCGACAGGCCCAGTACGTTGAGATTTTGGTGCGCTATCGAGGGGAACCCCATCAAGCGGACTTTGATTACGAGGAGGTTGCAGGTCGTGTTTGGATTCGCAATACCAAACGTGAATATGCCCGCAGGAACTATAATGATAATGGTGAAGAGGAAACCCTCTACGGCGATACCTTCTTTTTACGTGCAAAACGTCGCTCAGAGACAATAAAAATTGCGACAGCAGGACATGTTGATAACGGTATCCTTGAAATGCACATTGTCGCTGAAAATGGTGAGCACCTTGATATCGAATATGTTGATGTTGTTACCTATCAACGACAACCTGATGTTCGTGTTATACATCGTTACGCTCGAGATTACCAGTGGCAACCTTGGTACAGATATACCTATCTCTATTTTTACGATGGTCCATTTTACTACTGTACGGATCTAGGTTACTACATTCGATGGAGTTACCCAGCCTATGACCATCACTACCTTGCCATTCGTCACACTTATGGCGGTTATCTCCACAATTACCATCGTCGTTACCCGCGTCGCCACCACCGCGATTCCTACTACCACGTGGATGTCCATGTTGATAAATCGCCTAAGACGCGACGACTGAATCGCTGGACTGCAACGCATGAAACTACCCGCCGCCAATATTCACGGAGCCGATTGTCAGTTACCACATCCAAAGCGAACAGAACCGATGTACAAACCCGTGTTCGCTCGCTAATTACGGAACACCGTCAAACACCGGTTCTTACGGATCGAGTCATCCAACGGTCTACACTTTCTCGAAAGCGGAAGCTTCCCAATACAAGGAATGAGTCGAACGCGACAATACAACGGCAGCGCAGTAATCAGCGTTCTGCTAGTGAGATCTCGCCCCGATCTTACCGCTCAACTCAGCAGATCCTAAAGCGTAAACGCTTAAGTTCAGTTGAGAGAGAACCCCCCCGATCTAGCGTACAACCTCGCAACGTGCAACCTCGTACCTACCAGTATGATCGTTCCCGGTTTTCTCCAAAGGATAAGCGTTCATCGGATAGTGAAGTCTCGACCCGATCCAACGCGGAACGACGTGTGCGTCTTTATAACCGAACACAGTCTTCGAGAAGTCGGTTGAGTACACAACCTTCACGTAGCCGATCTTCAAGCGTCAAGCAAAGTACAGAAACACGTAGCCGATCCAAGCAATCAAAATCTCGTTCATCTACTACTCCTGCTCCGCGTGTCCAAAGACCAACACCTCAGCAGACAACTTCAAGTTCAAGCAGTAAAGATGACGATGATGAAAAACGAGAACGTAGCCGCAATACCACGAGAACCCAAACACGCAGTCGAAGAAAATAGTTCTAACTTGCAACGAAAATAAAACAGTTAAGGAGGAATTTTTGCCTTAACTGTTTTTTTTATTGACAAAACGTTCGGGTTTTGCTACTATACGCCTTTAGGAAGAGGTATAGGAATTTGACCGGATCTCTGGTGAAGTTATTTAGTCTTACACTTTTGATTCCCGTTTTATGTTTATTTTCACGGGTTCAAATCAGTGCCGCGCAGCCAAATGAAGACCTGCGCCTTGTGTCACCAATAGGTGCCATAGGTCGTTCTGCGGTTCTGCCCGGCTGGGGTCAGTTTTACGCGCATAAACGTTTTTTGGGTGCCACGTCCTTTGTGGGAACAAGTGGTCTCCTTATTGGTGCGTTGGTTACCCACCAATCCTTCCGAGATGTTTACGATAATGAGTATCTTCCAGTTGCCTTAAACGATCTTGAGTCTCCAGAAGCACTTTTTCAATACAATCGAGCGAATCAACGCTATAAGTTACGGCAGTTTTTCCTCTTCGCAGCAGCGGGGATATGGGCGTATAGCTTGATTGATTCCTATGTTGGAGCGAATTTGTACAATGCAGAGGCAAAAGCGAACCAACTCATTGATGATATGGAACAGATTGAGGGATTAGGCGTACAACTCAAGGTGACTCCAACACAACTTCAACTGGGTATTGTCAAATTCTTTTGAAAGGTCAAGTGAACACATCTGGCCTTTATGGAGGAAGTACAGCCATGTTTAAAGTATTTGCCAAAATCATTGGGCTATTGCTCGTTTTTAGTTTGCTTACAAGTTGCGGGGATGTAAGCCGTCCCAGCGAACCCCAACAAAAGGAGCTTATCTTTATTAACCAAGCTCTGAAAAGCTGGCGCGAAGGATATCAGAGCGAAGACCTTGATATGTATATGAGCGCGTTCTGGGAAGACGGATTTCTTTACGTCTCAGATATGGGCACAAAGGATGATAAAACAGATGATGTTATATTTGATGATATCCGCGACGAAAGAGATTCCGCAAGGCGCGTTTTTGCCAGCTACCAAGATATTGAGATCGAGTTATCTGAACCACCTGAGATACAACTGAATACAGACCGGACACGAGCTGAAGTCAGAAATCATTATCGGATCCAAGGGTTTGTCGCTGATGGATCTTCCCTCGAAGGGGGATATACGGGCTGGTTCGCTGAAGGGAATAATATTTTTACCTTTGAGTTGAGAACCATGGAGGGGTCCGATGAGCAAGAATGGCGTATCACTGAATGGAAGGATGAAGCATTTAGCGAGGAGGAGATTAGAGCCGCCAACAACATCCAGTAGTTTTTCGATGCGCCGCCTAAAAATCTCTAGCAAAGGTTTTCTTTTCAGCAAACCTTTGCTATCGTTTTATGATGTTTACCTAGTTCTGCCTGTAATGTAGATTCTACCTCTCTCGTAAGAACGATGGTTCTATCAACTCGCGCCCAAGGTTTATAGTCGCGACTTTCTAACTACCGGAGTTTTTACTAATCCTAAGGTTTTGCAATTTACGGTTACAAGACTTTATGTAGTTTCGACCTCGATGCTTATCTAACCGGTATTTAACCTGCCTCTATTTTTTGCCAGCCTATTTCGATATCTTCTGTCCGGTAATGTTGATTGCAACCCGAGGGAACAGTTGGTCAACATTTTCGCTCAACATCTGGGAATGATTCATCCTTTAACTGAATTCCATCTACGCTTCCTAAAAACTGTTCAAAAATAAGGAAGATTCATTTCGATGTGACGAGTTCAGTCCATTTTTGACCCATCTACTGGTACATCATAATTAATTTAAGAAAAAACACTTGACAGAAAATTGCAGAAGTGTTATCTTAGAAGTTACATTTTTTTATAGCAGAATTTCATTGAGAAAAAAAGCGTAAACTCAATAAAGATTAGACCTGAATTTTCGCGCTTTTGTGGTGGTAAGAAGGATGGGAAACGTGGGTGGCTTCTAAGTCAAGTATGTGGATCATCCGGATCGCTGAATGAGCGATGGCTCAACCTCAATCAGTATCTAACTTTGAATGTTAATTATTTACACGCCAACTGTTTTCAGATACTTGTATCCCAATAGATCAGGCTGCAAAGCTTAACCTGATGCCGTTGGACCGCAACTCCAGCAGAGAAAATGTAGGGACTGCTTTTGCACCACATCTGGGTAACTAAATAGTTTTGTATTGCTAATAAATCCTTGTTAAAGGAGGTTGCGATATGTTCCACCACTGACGCAAGTTGAAATGGGAGAAGGGTTGATAAACGGTCACAAACTCCGAAACCGTGATTGATTCGATTCCCTTGTTTTAACTTGGTGTTTGGATGAACGTGATTACGGAGGTTTTATATCCTCACCTTTACGTCAAATGTAATTTATGATTTCCTCAAGGAGGCAAATGAAAGTAATGAAGTTTTTCAAACGATTACCTGATGTTCTTTTTTTGATAATAGCAGGGCTAATCAGTTGTTTCGTACTCTATGGCTGCGGTGCAACTAGCCTTGGCCCACAGGAACCGCTTTTACCAACGGTCGAAGGACAGGCAAACTTTTCTGACCGCTTCCAGTTGGAAGAAGAGCCCCAGTTCTTCTATGACCTGTTTGGTAGAGAGCTCCTCGAAGGGAACGAGGTCTATAATTACCGCGAGGAGAAGCAATTTGATCAAAACGGAGAACTAATTGTAGGTTGGACCGGTCAGTTGGATAGCGAACGATTTTCCGCCCAGTTGGACCGCCAGATTTTAACCGAAGATAATTTCCGTGGCAGATTTACGCAATTCGTCATTGGAGACAATATGCGTATTAAGCCTCAAACGTTATTCCCTAACCGGTATATCATCTACAAAACGGAATTTGATGGTTTCCGATGGGATCTCTCGTTCTCTCAAGAACGTCACCTTTTCACGTTGTTGAATTCTCGTATTTCTAACCCGGTGCAGTTGTCTGACGCAGCGGCGAACTTAGCACCAACACTGGGTCGTCGTAATGGCCTAAGTGATGATGTGGGTCTTCGCCATATTGAGAACGCACGCTTAATCGGATTTCGTGCACAAGGGTTGCTAGGTGATGTATTCCGCATAGGTCTCACCTATGTCAATCTCCACAAAGAACACCCAGAACGGGTTGAGAATCCTCTGTTTGGTGGAACGGTTGCCAATACACCTCCAGAGCGCATCGTTGTTGTCTTCCGAGATGATTCTCCAGAAGATAACAATTATGGCGGGTTATCACATGACCTTGAAAGAGATCACCAAGCAGCACAGATCCAGGGTGGTGTCGGTGCTGCCGTTCGAGGGATAAAGGCACATATTATCACGCAAGCACTGTCCGGTTCCCCTGAAGATGGTCCAGACCGTCCGTTGGGTCCTGAAAGAAAGCAGACGATCACAGCCGATCTCTTCACCGACATCAAGGAGGTCGAGGGCAGTCCTGAACCGATTGTAAGTGCTGATGGCAATTGGAAGATTGTTGAAGGGTTCGATAAGATGCAGTATACATTGGACCTGGCTTCTGAAGAGCTCCCCAATGGTCCCATCGATCCGCGCACAGTGAAGTCCGTTGAGTTTGAGATGACGGTTGCTGGGGATTATAATATCGTTGTCATCGGATTTAGTGAAGCAAACAGATCGGACGACCCACTCGCGGCAGAATGGATCAAGACCGAAGATGGTCATATCGAATCGCCGTATCGTGATGTGCTTCAAGCTCCCGGCAATTATGGTCGGTCAGATCATTATACTCAGAATAGGTCGAGGTTGAGACTTAACCCAGGCGACTGGGAAAATGAAGGTGCATCGCGTACGATTCGGTATCGCTACGGTGCGGCACGCGCTGGTGTGCTGTATGGTATCGATTTAGAGGGGACCCTCTTTAATACCTTTATCCGAGCGCACTATTCAGTTAACGGAAAATTTAAGCAGTATCCAACCATCCCGAGAAACCAGATCGGTTTCAGTCGACTGAATCCTGAAATTGAAGGCTCTGGCATCACCATAGATGAGACAGAGGCGTTGCCCGATTCCGGATTGCCTAACCCAACCTTCGGAGTGCCTCTTGATGCCAACGGCATTCCCACACACTCTGAAGCAGAAGGGGAAAGGTTTGAAGCCAAGTTGAATGGCGATCCGAATGATGACGGAGAGATGGGTCGTGAAACTGCTTGGTTTGTCAACCTCAGGCAGCGTTACGGCAGACTCTTCCTCGAGTTGACTCGTTATCATATTGACCCAGGCTTCACAACAACCTACCATAATTTCGGTGCGAACGACGCAAGAGATGCGACCTACTCTCTTGACCGAACTCCTGAATCCGGCGCAGAAATCGCGCCCTTTGATGAGCTTAGCTATTCGCTCATTGAAGATGATGATGATGACGATGACTGGCCAGATAGCATCGACTTTGACGGTGTTCTACCGCAAGCCGATGACCGTGACCAGAACGGCATCCTCGATTTCCAAGAAGACTTCCTCATCTTTGAGGCGGATCCTCCGGTTTTTGAAGATCTCGTTGACGAGAATAACAATGGCGTTGTTGATTCATTGGAAGATGATTTTGAGCCACAGTATGAATACGGCATTAACCGTGACGGATACCATATCGCTGCTAGCTATGACTTACTCGATAACATGACCCTCAAATTGGGTTGGTTAAATGAGAGCGAAGTTTCCAGTCTGCGGCAGAACGATTCAAAATACGCCCATCTTAGCTACCAACGCGACGTTCCAGATTTCGGAACAATCCTGTTCCAGAATCGTTTTGTCCGTGTTGACGATGATATTCCAGATTACTCGATTACCTTGCGTCCGGGCGAGTTAGATGCCACACAGGAATCTGATTTTCTCGATTTCTTCAAGACACGGGTCAATGTGACAAGCCTTCAGTTCCTCTACAGCGCGATTCCAAACTTAACGCTTGAAACCAAGTTCTTGGTTGACTGGCGGAAGCAGTTGGCACTCGATGAAGAGGATGCCATTGCGTTGGATTTTCCACAGGATGATCCATCGGAAGAAAAGGATGATCGCGTTGATTTCATGGTGCCGGATGAGCAAGTCCGCTCTGATGGAGACCGTAAGTCATTTCCGTTCTATCCAGATCACGGGCTTAACCCGCTGGATGCAGAGGATCTTGGTTTGATCTATGATTCAGAAAACTGGATACCACGCCGTTTCCAAGAAAAGACCGTCCGAAATCAGATTACCATTCTCAGAGCCAAATATGAAATCTCATTGGGTGATTTGCCCGGAGTGGACAGAATTGGTGAAGATTTAACCCTGACACCGATGGCAAAGTATATTTGGACGCGAGCGTTTGATCATACGAGTGAGGACATTACGGATCAAAGGTACATTGACCCGCTGGATCCGACGAAATTTGTACCTGACGATCCAGAGGTCATTGAGTACCTGCGATTCAACAAACGTAGCCGTGAAGATGTTCTCGGCGTTCGTTTGGATTATCAATTTACTCAAAGAATGAATATCCTCGGCGGTTTTCAGTATCGCAAATTCACCAACCGCGATCAAAATATCAAACACTATTTATCGACGCCAGCGTTTGCGGAGGCTGATATTCCGATTCTCTTCCGTCCAGACATCCGCACGCGTATCTTTGAAGTGCAGTCAATCAGTCGCGGTGAATGGCAAGGTTTCAATATCGTCATTCTCGCTGGTTTCAGAAGAACCACCATCTTGCTTGACCATACGACAAGTAATACAACCTTCGTCCGAGCAATGATGGGCTTCTAACAATTTCCGAAAGTGCCAGGCATTTTTATGCTTGGCACTTTTTCAATCTTACCGCAACTTTCAAAAAAGAGAAGTGTTTATAAAGCCAAGACTTCGTATTGTATAAAAGTTTAGTCGTCCGATATGAGGTGATTGAGGCGACTTGAAATTGAGGGTAATATGTAGTACGCCCTCTAAATTTTACTCCACCTTCAAACTCCAATAGGGGGAATACATGAAACATCTGAGTTTAACCTTAATCCTAGCTAGCATGTTGATAATCTACGGTGCGGTTGCGCTTGCTCAAGATGTGTCAACCGGCACGGTTCGTGGTAACGTTGTAGATACCACAACGGCACAAACGCCGATTAGTGCGGTTAGAGTTGTTGTTGTCAGCACCGATGGCACAGAACATGAAACGACAACGGATGACGTCGGTGAATATAGCAAGTCGGGCTTGCCGCCGGGGCGTTATCTCCTTAGTATTTACAAGGATGGATATGGCGACCGAACCGGTAAACCGGTCACCGTCGTTTCTGGAGGCGATCACTATGTGCCGCTGAAAATGACCAAAAAGGATACAATTGTCACCTTCTTCGCCAAGTTTGGTATTGTCTTCTGGCCACTCCTCCTCTGTTCTGTGGCTGCGTTGACGTTTATTATTGAACGCCTCTTTACTTTCTTAAGAAGCCGTTCCAAGCTCGGTACAGAGCAGTTCATGGCAAGCATTACCGATTCTTTGCGTAATGATAATATCATGGAAGCGGTCTCAACCTGTGAAGAAGCAGGCGGTCCGCTTGCAAACGTTCTGAAAGCAGGTCTGTTAAGATACAGTCAAGCCCAGATCGAAGAGCAGGAGATTACAAAAGAAGAAGTACAGGAATCCATTCAAGAAGCAGGACTCCTTGAGATTCCAGAACTTGAGCGAAACATTCCTGTTATTAGTACGGTCGCAGTTATCTCACCGTTGTTTGGTCTCCTTGGTACGGTTATGGGTATGATTAACGCATTTACCACGATTGCATTGGAAGGTACTGGTGACCCGCAGGCACTCGCCGGGGGTATTTCCCAAGCGTTGTTGACCACCGCTGGTGGCTTAACCATTGCTATTCCGTGTCTCATTTTCTCCCAGGTCTTTGAGAGCTGGGTCAACAAATTTGTGCTTGAGATTGAGCAGGTTTCGACAGAAATCGTAAACCAACTGATTCTTGGTCAATCAGGCAACGCGTAAATTTCAACGTTCTCCTGTCACCCTATGGGCAGCCCCTTTAGGGTGGCAGGAAGACCTACCTTTTAGAACAGGGGGTAATCGAAAATGGCAGCAACGCAAGCACCTAGCGGTATGACCCGAATGGCGGGTAGGGAAAGAAGATCGCCTAAGCTCGATATGGCTCCGATGATTGACTGTGTGTTCCTGCTTCTAATTTTCTTTATGGTTTCGACGAGTTTTGCACCGATGCCTGGCATTCGCGTTCAGTTGCCTCCTCCAGGCAAACCGAATCCCAATAAGCCCAAGGGGCTCATTGTAAGGATTGCGAATCCTGATGGTGCTCAGAAGTATGGTACAATGATCTTGAATGATGAGATTGTTAACATCAATCAGATGTTTACCGAGTTTATTCATGCTCCCGAAGAAATCAAGAATATGGTAATCATTCAGTCAGAACGGGATGTCATACATGAGCAGATTATTAACGTGATGGATATTGCCAAGCAAGCAGGTATAGACAAAATCGGCTTTGCAGTGGTGGCAAGGGAATAACAAAGGAGGATGCTATGGCTATACAAATGAAGACGGGGAAAGCCAAGGAACGTGGTCAGGCCTTGATGATGGAACCAATGATTGACTGTGTTTTTCTATTGTTGATCTTCTTTATGGTTTCAGCGATTATGCGTGTTCCTCCACCTTTTACCGTGACGCTACCGGAGTCAGCTACGAAGCACGACTTTCCGCGTAAGAAGTTCAATCTCTTTGTCAGTGCAGATGGCAGGATTTCATTTGATGATCTGGAGATGATAACTCTAGACCATATGGAGATGTACCTGTCCGCAAAAGAGTCCCAAATTACTACACTCATTATCAAAGCCGACAGACTTGCCAAACATGGCAGAGTTATTGATGTCATGGAGCGTGCGAAACGTCGATTTAGTAAAACGGAGGGGCAAGAAATCGCTTTGATGGTCGCAGAGGAGAGTTACGGGCAATAACTGCACGATACACCTGAAAGCAGCTGATACGCTGCTTTTTTACAATTGATTTTAGAAGTTTCGATACATTCTTAAAGGCAGCCAATGTGCTGCCTTTTTTTATATTAAACGTGGGTGTTAATCGGCAGTATCACCGATTCAATCGTAAGGCAACTTAGGTTAAAATACTATTACTCCAGCGTGGGATGGCATTCCAGATGAACGAGCAAGAGAAAATCCTTATCGTTGATGATGAGCCTGATACCATCCTGATCTTACAGGATCGGCTCGAAATGGATGGCTATGAGGTTGTAACTGCTACCGATGGGTGCGATGCCCTTGAGTTAATCGATCAGGATCTGCCGGACCTAGTACTCTTAGATATCCAAATGCCGCGCTTGGATGGAATCGAAACGCTTACACACCTCCACGAAAAGTACCCCGGTATACTTGTGCTCATGTTGACGGCACATGGCACAATCCAGCGTGCTGTCGAAGCGACGAAGCAGGGGGCATACGATTTCTTGGAAAAACCCTTTCAACCAGAACATATTACACAAAAGGTTGATCAGGCATTAGAACACCAACGCACTGTTGAACACAGCACTAGGGACGAACTCCTCCACAACTACGAGGAAATCGTGGGGGAAAGTCCTCCCATCCTCGAAGTCTTAAAGATCATCGAAAAGGTTGCGGATACAAACTCTACCGTGTTGGTCCAAGGAGAGAGTGGTACAGGGAAGGAGTTAGTTGCTCGTGCGCTTCACCAAAATAGTTCGCGCAGAGAAAAAGAGATGATCGTTGTCAATTGTGCTGCTATTCCAGATCATCTTCTAGAGAGCGAACTATTCGGACATGAACGTGGTGCGTTTACTGGTGCAACTTACCAAAAGATTGGGAAATTTGAACGCGCTCACGGCAGCACGCTGTTTTTGGATGAAATTGGAGATATGTCGATTGAATTGCAATCCAAGCTGTTGCGCACCCTGCAAGAAGGAGAAATTGAACGTCTGGGCGGAACAAAAGTCATCCGTGTTGATGTACGAATCATTGCGGCGACCAATCAAGGCTTGCGGCAGGCAATTGAAGCCGGAACATTTCGTCAGGACCTCTACTACCGTTTGAATATGATTCCAATCCACCTGCCACCATTACGAGCTCGCCAGGAGGACATCCTGATATTGGCGGAGTATTTCCTGCAAAAACACAGTAAAGCCCACAATCAACCCGCACGGCTAATCAGCCAAAAGGCAAGAGAACTGTTCATGCAATATGATTGGCCCGGCAACCTACGAGAACTGGAATACTCCATTCTACGAGCGGTCCTCTTCGCAGAAGGTGATGTCATTCTCCCAAAACACCTACCAGAAGAAATTCAATCCACCAGCCAACGTGAAGCCGAAAGCGTCCCCGTCGGTTTGACAATGAAGGAGATGGAAAAGGAGTTAATCCTCAAAACCCTTGAAAGAATGGAGGGCAATCGCACCCGAACAGCAGAGATTTTGGGGATTAGCCTGCGTTCCTTACAGTATAAACTGAAGGATTACGAAACAGCAGTTGAACGTGACGCATGAAACGCCCTTCCTTTCCCTTTTTCCACGACTTTCTGCCTTTATCGCGTAAATGAAGCTACTTATCAAAATCTTCCGTTCTAAAACCCCGTCCTTTAGGGTGGGGATACAGAACGGCACACCCCGTTAGTGAGTCAAAAAGGGTTGATTTTGTAGGTAAAAAATGGTACAATTCTTTCGTCTTTCGTGGGAGAGTTTCACGCCACCGCACGGTGGTGTCTCCCACATTCTTTGAAACAGGATATGACAGAAAGACAGTCCCATGAAAACGTACAAGTTCAAACTGTATTCTAATCACGGCAATGGTGAGTTGCACAAGACGATAGAGGGCCACGCTTCTGTCTGGAATCATTGTGTCGTGCTTCAGCGTCGTTACTATTCAATCTACGGCAAGTATATCAGCAAGTTTAGGCTAATTAACCACATATCTAAACTCAAGGGATTGCCTTGTTTTTCCCATTGGAATCAGTTGCCGAGCCAAGCGATACAGGACGTAGCGTCCCGAATAGACAAAGGCTACAAGGCAATGTTTGAAGCGCATTCAAAAGGCTTGAAATGGGGTAGACCCCGTTTCAAGCCACGTCGTAAGTACAAATCGTTCACCCTGTTACAAGCGGGTTGGCAACTCCTACCCGGTAACAAGATCCGTATTGGTAAGTGTATCTACCAATACTTCAAATCCCGTGATGTGTTCGGCAATCCGAAACGTTGTACAATCAAACGAGATACCATCGGCGATGTCTATATCACCATCCTAACAGACCATGTAGAACGCGCCCTGAATCGAGTCATGACGGATAAAATCGCAGGTCCCGATTTATCGGGATTCTCGCTATGCGGAACTTGATTTCGGTCTGAAACGGTATCTGACAGGTCATAACGGACACGATATAGAATCACCTTTGTTTTTCAAACGGAGTCTCAATGCTATCAAACGTGCCAATGGTAACCATTCACGGAAACACAAAGGGTCAAAGAACCGAGAAGGAGCAAGGCTTGACTTAGCACGCGAACACCGTAAGATTGAGCGACAACGGGAGGATTTCCACTGGAAGCTTGCACACCAACTGACCGACGCATACGACGAGATACGGCTCGAAGATTTGAACCTTAAAGGCATGAAACGCCTTTGGGGGCGCAAAGTCAGTGATTTGGCCTTTGCAGACTTCGTTGTAAAACTGAAATATATTGCTTCCCGAAAGGGTGTCAAACTCAAGTTCATTGATAAATGGTATCCCTCATCTAAGACGTGCTCGGCTTGTGGTGCTGTTAATGAAACGTTGAATCTGCGCGATAGAAACTGGCAGTGTAACAGTTGCGGTGCTATCCATGACCGTGATAGAAATGCTGCAATTAACATTTACAGGGTTGGGGCATCAACCCTCGAAGGAGAGGATATAAGAGGCGGTTCGCCGTCCAATCCTTGTTGATAGCGCAATTACCGTTACTGAAGGACACAACAATCTCCGTCCTTTAGGGCGGAGAGTATGTCAACAAACCTGTCCAAATGCCTCTGCTGTGAAGTACTACCTTCCGTGAAACCCTTGCTGAAAGAGATCAAAAACAGCATCAAGTTTTGCCCGATTCGCGGAATTCTCTGAGAATATGCGAGACAACCGTTCGTAAAATTTCAAGAACGCCGGCGTAAAGTTTCGTAATGTTTGAGGGGATTTCTCAGCTCGAACTAGCTCTGTAATACCTCTCCACCCGCTTTCCTGAGCCTTCAATTCCTCCTCAGTTGCTATGGGGCTTGCGACAACTTGCTCGAATGTGCGAAGTGCTTTGCGATATTGCTGATTCCGAAAATATGCCCAGCCAAGGGTATCTAGAAAGTTTTTTTCGGTTGGGGCTTGTTTCACCGCGTTCAGCGCAAGTCCAACTGTCTTTTGCGGGTTGGTCTGCTGCTCGACGTAGAGCCATGCCAAGTTATTACTCCATGTTCCATTTTCAGGGTCTTTTTTGACTGCTTCCTGATAAAAGACTTCCAACTTGCGATCCCAAAATCTCGCCTCTTGAGGGGCAAGCTCCTTGGCACGCGTGTAAAAATGTTCCAAGTTTACATAAAGTGTCCGATTGTAGCCCCGTTTATCTATGACCGTTTCACACAGTTCTATATAGTCTGTAAGTTCCGTTTTCTCATCTGGACGCTCGAAAGCTGTTGCTTGGTAAACCCGAAACAGGTTATTATTCCAAACGGGATTGTCTGGATCCGCTTGGAGTGCCTTTTCATAGAACAGTTTAAGTTTGTGTGTCCAAGAAGCATCATCCGGAAAAGTCTTTAATGCTTCGATATAAAGGTTTTCAAGAACCGAGTAAGCATTGGGGTCATAAGGACGTTCTAAGATTTTTTTCTCGTGGCTTTTGATGTAATCGGTTAGGTCGGTGGGGGACACGCTATCAATCTGACGTTCAACCGTTTTCCCTGAATTGGTAAGGGCATATAGGACCGGCATAACACCGCTTGCGATTGTCAAAGCCACAAGTGCTGCTGTCAACCCCGCCATAATCCTTTTTTCACGTTTATCATAGCTAAAAATTTCCGGCGTAAGGACTATCCCACCCACAAACCCTGTCAACAGTCCACCGAGGTGAGCAGCGTTGTTGACGTTATAGTTGAAATGCGGGAGGACGAAGAACCCAAGAAGAAGGTCAATCGCAATAAATGGAAGCAGCCGTAAGCCGAGAATCCGTCCCAACCTTCGAGGAAGCCGATCCTTGTAGCGGATGCCCAAAGGGACGGCAACGCCGACCAACCCGAATACAGCGCCCGATGCCCCAACCCCAAGGGCATTTTGGACAAAAAATAAACTCGCAACGCTGCTGACGATAGCTGAAATCAAGTAGAGAAACAGAAACCGAGCTCTGCCGTACAACCCTTCCAATAAGCTGCCAAGGAGGAACAGTATGCCCATGTTCAGGAGAAGGTGCAAGGCGTGGGCGTGCAAAAAGGTACTTGTTAGCAGGCGCCAATATTCCCCGTCTTCTACAATTAGATGATAAGAGTAAGCTCCAAATTGGATCAAGGCTTCCAAGTCTTGGGGGGAAGCAATCAACCGAAGTTCGAGTGGGTGAAAAATGGCAACATTCAATGCAATTAAAATAAGTGTCACCACAGGCAATCTTTTTGGGTGCTTGAAAAACCCTTGCCCTGTTCTTAACTCGTCTCTGCTGTTCTCTGATTTACCAACGTTTGTGTGTTCTGAATCGCTGTCAAGTCCCCACAGTTTCCGAACCGGCGGAAGTTCACTAATAGGCTGCCATTGACCATCGGTGAGCGTCTCGGACCATACGGAGGCATCCCGTGGTACACGCCCTAGCTTTATCCAGTCGTATAGCGTCGTCTCATCAATGTCAAAGATTTGATCTGTGATTTGAATCTTCATCGTCTGAAAATCTATCGTAATAGACGAGGATCATTCGCTACCCCTCACTCGTCCAGCCATTATCTCTTTCACCGCTGCCAGTGAATAAGTGTTGAGAACATCAGTTTTCTCCAGCCAGCCCCGCCGGGCAACGTTAATCCCGAATAGAGCACGCTCTAAGTCAGGGATTGAATGTGCATCGGTATTGACTGACAATAGAACGCCGCGATCGCGCGCCTGCCGTACAGGACTTGGTTCGAGATCCAATCGGCTGGGGGCAGCGTTAATCTCTAACGCCACGTGGTGGGCTGCCGCTGCGTCAATTACCGCTTCAAGGTTGACTGCGTATCCCGGACGCCGCCCCAACAGACGCCCTGTCGGGTGTCCGATGATAGTGACATACGGATTTTCGATTGCGCGAATAATGCGGTCGGTCATCTCCGATTCACTCATTGACAAACCCTCATGGACGCTTGCTATAACGATGTCGAGCTGCGCCAAGAGTTCGTCAGGGAAATCAAGGCTGCCGTCCTTAAGAATATCAACCTCTGAACCCGCAAGCACTTCCATCCCATCGATTTCCGTATTGATTTCACGAACCTGTTGCATTTGTGCCGACAACCGTTCAGGCGTTAATCCATTGGCAATCCGTGAGGATTTGGAGTGATCAGTAATGGCGATGTATTCATGCCCAAGTGATGCCGCAGCCTCTACCATTTGCCGAATTGTACCCCGTCCATCGCTCCAATTGGTGTGCATATGCAGATCACACCGTAGGTCGCCCTGCTTGATAAGGGTGGGCAGCTTATCCGCCAATGCTGCCTCGATTGAATCGGCGTCACCTCGCAATTCAGGGACGATAAATGACAATCCAAGCTGATCGTAAATATCAGATTCCGTCTTATGTTTTGACCAATCTGGTAACCCTTCACCTATTGCCTCAATATCTTGAGATGCTGCGATGTGATTGAGTTGGGTTAAGTGTGCAGCAGCACCGGTTGTTACAACTAAAGTTGCTTCATATTCTGCCCCAGTGGTGCAGTAAACCCGCAACGGAAATCCTCTATCCACAGAAGCGACAACGCGAACATCATCTTGTATCGCCGGAGATACCACACCTTTCGCCCCGGACAACACTTCAACAACCCCTTGTGCACAGTCACATTCAACGACTAGCTCAAGGCTTTGTAAAACCTCCTCGCGTCTGCGGAAATCCCCGGTGAAATCCAGCCGTTTAACATCTGGGCAATTTTTGAGTGCATCAAAGACAGCATCTGCAATCGATAAAATCTGCCGGAGCGGGCGCATTTCTCTTTGCGCTTCGAGAAACCGCAAACCCTCGTCAATTGATGCGATTGTCTTGGCACCCATCCGTTGCATCTGCTTGAGCTGATCTCCGTTGATTGCTGCTCGAAGGTCGTTGAGACTTTTTACGCCCAACTCATTATAAAACCGTCCCGCTGTTTTCACCCCAACACCCCGAATGGCGATGAGATCTAGCACATCGGGCCCCATCTCCTGAATCAGGTTATCATAGAAGCGGCACTGTCCTGTTTCCAGCATTTCGATAATTTTCTGTTCAATCGCTTTGCCGATACCCGGGATTGAGCGAAGCGTCTCTTCCTCTGCCAATCTATGTAGATCTACCGAGAGTTCGTCAATTGTCTCCGCCGCTCGATCGTAAATTCTGGCACGAAAACTATCGTCACCTTTGATCTGGAGCAGATTGCCGATGTTTCTGAATACCTCACCGATTTCGTCGTTTGTCATTTTGTATGCTCTTTTTTGTGGTATGTTATATGATGTGTGGGAATATTCTACCACATGGGGAGGGAAAGCGCAAAAGGTTTGATTCTTCTAGCACCAGCAGGTTATGGGAGGCAGTTATCGGATGCAGACCGCTGATTAGCGTTATTCCTGCAACCGGTAAACTCGTATCTCTGGATGCGTCAACGCCCGCATCGGAAAGGGTGCGTCTTCGTCCGAAATTGAAATACCCAAAAAACACGGCTGACGCTGAAAACGTTGTGCGAGGGTATATCGACTCGACTTCCCGATCACCCGCTCATAGAACTCCACCGCCGTCTCTGTATCAACCGATTCCAAGGGATACCAATCGATTGCGGAATAGTTGGTCGGGTTCTTGGCGTAGTTCAGAAAAACCTCCGCATTTGGCATCGAGACAAGTGCCCACTCTGCTCCGTCTCCGTTGTTTTCTCTTTCCAATCGCGGTAGAAGCCAATCAAACAAGATTTCAGGTTCGCGTTCAATCGCTTTATCCGGTGGGATATTCGATTCTATCCATTCCGTTGCCTCAACAGTCGTCGGTGCCGATCTTATAACGCTAGCAAAGGCAGCGGTGTAGATCAGTGAATACATACCCGCCCCGCCCAAAATAACGACCGATAGGATGGGGGTTACCCACTGTTTTAGAATCAAATTGCGGCGCGCCCAGTTCCATTGGGCGAGTGCGGTGCTTACCCTATCTATGCACCCCGCCGCAAATAGTATCAACACCGGATAAATCAGCAGCAAATGGCGGACAAATTTCAGCTTGTGTAAACCGATGAATAGCAGGTAGGGTATCACAAAGGCGAGGAGGATTTTATCCCTATCTTCCCGTTGGATTATCGCCAACAAGGTTCCGACGATTGCAAGCAACGCCAACGGCGTGCCCATACCCCACCGCAGGAGCGTCCACAGATAGGTAAATCGATTGAACCAGTTGATTTCACCGGTCGCAAACAGTCCAAAGTGCCCTTTTTGGTAATGCGAAGATTCATAGAAAAGGGCATCGAAGAATAGATTCCAGTTTGGGGAAAAGAAATCAATCAGCCAGTACGGGCAGATTATCGTGAACGTCGCCCCCGCCACCCCGACAATTGTTGCTAATTTCAAAAAGAGAGCCGAAGCCTGAAAACGCTCTGATCGTAAAAACAGAAGGGCAGCGACGGATAAGCCTGCGAAAATCGTTGTGAACTTGACAGCGAAGCCAATTCCTGCGATAATGCCCAGCCAAACAACCCGACGGAATGAGACAGATTGTGCCTTTGCACAGAACCAGAGCAGTAGAGTTACACAGAAGGTAGCGGGGATGTCGACTAGCGCAAAGCGAGATTCATTCGTCGCATGCAGCATTGCTACGGCAAGCAACCCGCCACCAATCAGTCCAATAGCGCGGTTGTAAAATTGGTGCCCAACCTGATATGTCAGCCAAATAGTCGCCGTTGACAGCAGAACGTTTGTGAAGCGACCCAACCAGATGACCCGAGAAACTGTGAGATCTAATCCAAACGTCTCTAAAACTACCCCGATCAACGCAACGAGGTAGAACCACGCTGTGCCGGGCCAATTATAGATCTCAGGTGGAGATTCAAGATGGATAAGGTTGAGGATGTCCTGCGCAATCAGCGGCTCACGGGGATCAGGATGGTCAGGCAAGCCAACACCAAGCCCAACGATTCGGAGAGCGAATCCGACCATCAGGATAGGAATGAGTACCAGATCAATCCGAAGAAAGTGTTTCATTCTTCTAAGGAGTACACAGGCATCTCAACTTCCAATTATCAGCAACTCACTTGCAAACCTTTGCCCACATTTCATCAGAAATTTCGGCTATAATCTTCGTCGATTGATCTGACATAGCTGGCAATCCGAGTTTCTTGAAAATCTGCCGCCAACGCTCTGGCTGAGTGACATCGACGTAGACCGGCAAAAAGCCAAGATTCAGATATGTCTTGATCGCCGGCAGCCGGAAATCATCGGTGCCGAGTTTAGCGCACTTGAAACCGTGTTCTCGAAGATACAATAGTACGCTGAGCGTTACACATTTACCGAGTTTATGTCCTGTGTGAGCAGAATGCACACCAACCATGTGAACAATGCCAATCTCTGTCTCATCGGGTGTATCTTTCCACGCGCACGTCGTGCCGACCGGTGTGCCTTGGTAGGTGGCAAAATAGAGTCCCTCCGGGTCAAACACATCGCGATCCATAATGTCGCGGCGGGCGTCTTCAGCCGTGCGTTCACCACCAAACGAGTCGCCGATCACGTTTGCCCAGTGTACATCGTCCCCCTCTTGGTAGGTGCGGATTTCATAACCCTCTGGAATTTCAAGTTGGGGTAATCCATCCAAATTGGGTCGAACCATTCTCAGTTGCCTTGCCATCGGGTTCTCCTGTGTATATCGCATTTTGAAGCCGGTGAGAAACTAACTCAACTCCGTACTCGACATCTGTTCCAGAGCGAGCATAAGTGCTTGGGTCCCTAAACGCCCATGTCCTTGGGCTTGGACAGCGAGATACAGTTGATGCACAAGCGCGAGCCCGGGCAAGCTAAGGTTCATCTTTTTGGCTTCATCCAGTGCGATGCCCATGTCTTTGATGAAGTGTTCGACGAAGAAGCCGGGGTCAAAGTTACGTTGGAGAATGCGAGGGGCAAGGTTATCAAGTGACCAACAGGCAGCTGCGCCTCCGCTGATCGACGAGAGCATCGTCTCCAAGTCTAAGCCTGCTTTGTAGCCGTAGAGCAATGCTTCACAAACACCAGCCATCGTTCCAGCAATCGTGATTTGGTTACACATCTTTGTGTGTTGTCCAGCACCCGCGCCGCCTTGATGCACGATATTTTGGCCCATCGCATCAAAGAGCGGCATCACCGATTCAACCGCATCAGCATCCCCGCCCACCATAATGGAAAGCCGTGCTTCCCGCGCACCAACATCACCGCCGGAAACCGGCGCGTCAATAGAAGATACGCCTTGTGGGTTCGCTGCTTCATAAATCTCTTGTGCTAATGAAGGCTCGGTGGTTGTCATGTCAACAATGATACTACCGGACTTCGTGCCTTTCAAAATGCCATTATCGCCAAGATAGACTTCGCGTACATCGGGTGGGAACCCGACGATGCTGAAGATAACATCTGACGCTGCGGCAACTTCGCTCGGCGAATCTGCCCACGAGGCACCATCATCAAGCAGTGGTTGTGCTTTTGCTTGGGTTCGATTGTAGACCGTCGCCGAATACCCGAGGTCCATGATATGTTGGCACATCCAGCGTCCCATCACGCCTGTCCCAACCCAGCCAATTTTCGTACTCTTTGGATCGATTGTTGTTGCCATTATTTTATCTCCTTAAATTAGTTGTAAGTTGTAAATGTGATTGTACAATTGCGTAAAACGCAATGCGTATCACAGCCAGCCATTTGCCCGATACCAGTCTGCCGTTTCCTGAATCCCTTTTTCAAGGGAATAGTTTGGGCGATAGCCGAGCTCCTTTTGTGCCTTTGTACTGTCACAGATCCAAAACCTTTGCTTTAGATCTCGCACTTTTTGACGATTCAAGGTTGGGGTTTGGCGCGTAATTTTCGCCGCAGCTTCCGTAATAATCGAAAGAAAGTCTAACAGGAAAAACGGCACTTTCACCTTGAACGTATACTTTTCCAACGCATCAGCGATTATGCGTTCAATCTCCATCCATGTATGAATATCCCCATCCGTCAGAAAATAGGTTTCACCGATTGCACGTTCAGACACAGCGGCCATATAAATGCCCGCTACCAAATCCTTGACATGCACCAAACTCAACAATTTATCCGCGTCACCCAGAATCGGCATCACGCCACGATTAATCATCTGAAAAAAGAGAAAAATGTCCGTATCCCTCGGTCCATAGACAGCGGGCGGACGAATAATCGTTATCGGTAGCCGATCTGCGTACTCACGGACAACCATCTCGCCCTTAAGTTTGCTGCTACCGTAGTCTGTCAGCGGTTGTGGAGTAACATCTTCTGTATTCGGTGTTGCATCGCAACTTGGACCAACTGCAGCGAGGCTGCTGCAATAAACAAACCGATCTAAGTTTGTCCGTGCGCCCAAACACGCCTCAATAAGACGTTCCGTGCCTCCAGCGTTGACTCGGTCATAAGTTGCAGCGTCCGGCGCTTTGGTCAAACCGGCGAGATGAAAAACCAAATCGGCGTCTCGGACATGCTGTGCCAGAACGTCGGAATCGTGTAGGTTCCCCATAACCAATTCGACCTGCGGCGATTTCGCTGTAAGGAGATGGTTGAGCCAACGCAGATTACTCGTTTTACGGATTAAGCAGGTGACATGATAGCCTTGATCGACAAGCTGTTTGACCAGATGGCTGCCGATGAAACCTGTTCCACCGGTGACATAAGCGTTCATAAATCAAATGTGAAAGGGTTCATCAAATCTTCGGGATGGAAACCCCTTGCTTTAGCATGGGGAGGAAATCCCGTTCCTTTTTGTTGTTTTTGTAATCTACCTTACACTTTTTTGGTAGATGTATGGTAGAATATAGTTTGTAACTCGACGACTTCAGTTGAACGCTCGTTTAACGCTGACCTCTCACTTCGATGTGATAGGCAGTTTGTCTGAGGTTTCACCCGGGTGTTGAAGCGATGCTATCACCGATACGTCGTGAATATACCTAAACGGTTGCTTCGACCGTGCGGTGGTGGGTGTGTAAAGTTACGAGTTAGAGCCGCATAACCGTACTATCTTTTATCCCGACAAGATCGGGAGAGATAGTATCGCGGGTAGAGTTTCACTAGTGAAACTCTACCCAAGCGTAAGTCCCGTTGGACAGGCTACAAGTTTCTTAATCCCGATTTATCGGGGCCCCGTCCTTCAGGGCGGGGTAGTTGACAAACTCCGCGCGAGTTTATTCCTCAATTTCCTCATCTCCTGTGCTTTTTTTGTGTCGGAGGTCTTTCGTCAGTTGCGACATCAAGACAATTCCACCGACCGCGACGCCGCAGTAGGTTGTGAAGAATCGTGTTATCAAAGCATACAGACCAACTGCGTTAGAGGCAAGTAGCGGCTTCATCAAAATCGCAATTAAAAACTCTGAGATGCCGCTTGCGCCCGGGCTCGGTGCAAATAAAGTCACAAAATTGATTATGACTTGCACAGCAACGACATGCCAAAAAGGAGCGTCTCCCCCCAAGGCGCGAACAACAACATAGCCACCGACAAACCGACTCATATAAACCCCTGCCGTAAAAACGAGGCTTAGACCACAGACGATCCGATGTTCATTGACGAACATGCGGGTGAATGCTTTGTGCCCCATAATCAAGTTCTCAAGCGTGAGGATTAAACGGTCTAGCAGGTTGGTAGCAAGTCGAAAACCAGGTCGGCTTGGCAGTTGGATACGGGTCAGCGGAAACAATACCGTCTCAGGTTTGATAAGCAGCAGAAAAAAGACAAAAAGGGTAAACGCAAACATCAACAGGCTATATTGACTCACCATCGTGATCGCTTTGGGGAGAAAGTCGGGTGCCTGATGCACAACATACCCTGTCGAAAGTATGAGAAACATCAGCGTACTAATGAAACAGATAATGCTGGTGGTCACGGTCCCGGAGAACGGTACGCCTGCTCGATTGAAAATATAAAGATGCCCGAGGCCCCCAGTTTGAAATGGCGTGATTCCTCCAACACATAGGCTTGCCAGATTGGCGCGGAGGCCATGAAGAAATGTTACACTGGGGGCCATCTTCTGCACGAAAATATAGAGACGGGCACCACCCGATAGCCAATCGCAGAACATGCAAAGCACTGCGAGAAGTAAGAACTTACTGTTCATTGAACGTAAGACAATTCCAATATTTTCAGTATCACTTCGTAAAAAGCTAAGATATAATCCAATAATTGTGCATAGAATGAAAAACAGTATTCCACGAGCAAAATATTTCGGATTCAGCGATTTGCTAAAAAACTCTTTCATGCAATAGTTCCTTGATTCAAACGCATTTCTGAACAGATTGGTGCATCATTTTAATCAATCGGGGCAGCGTGGGGGCGGGCTTGATAGCGGGATTCAAAGTGGCTTGCCCACTCATTACGAAATGGACTAGCTGTCCACTTTAACTTGGGTGCTTTCACAAATCAATCCAATATCGAGAAATCGGTTTCCCAGAACTGTTTGAAATCTCTTGGCTTTCCAACTTTCCACCATTTTGCTCAATGATGCGTGCTGAACCAATGTTATCGGTATCGCAAGTCAGCAACACGCGACTCAGTCCTAAATCTCTGGCTTTTTCCAGTGTCAGCGCAAGTATGCACGTTCCGTATCCCTTCCGTCGCTCCGAAGGACGAATCACATATCCGATGTGACCACCCTCATGTTCCAAAGATGTCGTCAACCAATGACGGAGCCGGCTTTCACCGATAATCTGAGTGTCATTTGCTACGAGCCAGAATGTAGTACTTGGAACGTGACCGGGTTTGAATCCAATGCTTTGATTCGCTTCATCAAGGCGGCAAATGTAGGCAGAGAAACTGTTTTCGATAAGATCACGATCGTTTTGGAACCGCTTTTCACCTGCTACCCAAGATTCATTTGCCCAAAATTCCTTTGCCATTGATAGGTACTCAGATTCAAATGCAATAGAGGGCTGAATCAGTCTTGCTTCCTCGCGATTCATCATGCCTTTCCTTAACACACTTACTTCATCTCCAAGTCCAAACGAATATCCAACGGCATCGCTGAATGCGTCAACGCACCGACGGAGATAAAGTTTACCCCCGTCGCCGCAACGGCTTCGACCTGATCTAATGTAATCCCCCCTGATGCTTCAGTGAGAACGTTCTCATCAATTTCTCTAACAGCAGCCTTCATAAAATTGACCGGCATGTTGTCGAGCAATATGATGTCCGCGCCTGCCGCCTGCGCTTCTGTGACTTGGTCGAGTGTCTCAACCTCAACTTCGATCTTCATTGTGTGAGGCACAACTGACCGAGCCTGTTCGATTGCTTTTGCAACCCCCCCAGCAGCGACAATGTGATTGTCCTTAATCAGTACGCCATCGTAAAGCCCGAAGCGGTGGTTTTCTCCGCCGCCGACACGAACCGCGTACTTTTGTAGCGTTCGCCAGCCGGCGGTGGTCTTTCGGGTATCGATGATTTTGACATCGTATTGGGCTGTAGCAGCAACAAACCGAGCGGTCAGTGTGGCAGTTCCCGAAAGGCGTTGCAGAAAATTGAGCGCGATACGCTCACCGGTGAGGATAGATTTCGCGCTCCCTTCCACCGTTGCAATTGGTGTCACGCTTTTAACACAATCGCCGTCAGCAACAAGCATCTGGAAATTAAGATCCGGATCAAGCTTTTCAAAAACACGCTGTGCAATCGGCAGTCCAGCAATTACGCCTTCAGTTTCAGTGAGGATTGTACCTAACCCCTGCTGCAATTCGGAAACTGTGGATTCAGTCGTAATATCGCCAATACCGATATCCTCTTCAAAGGCTAACTCTATGAGCGGATCGATTGAGCGGAAGTTTAACATAAGCGAAAACCTAATGCGTATTGCGTAATTTGGGCGTAAAGTTATGTCTCATGCCTGATACCGTTTTGTACCTACGATCCAATCCCTTCAAACGTACATGCCCCGACGAGGAATTGATTTTTCTTCCGGTTTCCGAATATAGCAGAGGGCATGCTTAAAAATCAAAACTTCTGACGTAGGAGCCTCTCCGGAGGTTGTAATACTAATGAGATAAGGGTTCATCCAGTTAATCTTTCCCTTGACCACACCGTCGCCAAGTGTCCCAAATTCGAGGACTTCCCCCTTGCTTAATTGGGCTTCAAATTCATCGGTATCTGATGAAAGCCCTAGCTCTGTGTGTAACCGTTCGATCTCTTGTTTGAGTAGATTAATATCCTCTCGATTTTGACGAATCTGCTTTTCTAAAACCTCGACATCTGCAAGATTGATTGGTTCTTTAGGCATTGTTCGTCAGGGCCCTCCAGCGGTTAATTATACTCATTGATTATCGGACGAAGCCATCGTATAGATCAGACAGTGTCACACCACAATAGCTTTTGACGGAAACAGAGACAAAGAATAGCATTTCAAGAGATCCTTGTCAAGAGTTTTTAATGAAGGGGCATGAACGGTTCTATTTGAAATCTGTCGTCGAATAGCGGATTTTTTCCTTGATAAGCGTTGCCGATCTTGTTACAATGAAAGGTGTTTCAAAATGGCAATTCAACTAGGAGGAAAATAACATGGGTGAAGCATTAGGATTGATTGAAACAAGAGGTTTGGTTGGTGCAATTGAAGCAGCAGATGCGATGGTCAAGGCTGCCAACGTCACGCTCGTTAGCAAAGAAGAGATTGGCGGTGGTTTGGTGACCGTCATGGTTCGTGGTGATGTTGGGGCGGTTCAAGCCGCAGTGGAAGCAGGGGCTGAAGCCGCAAAGACTGTTGGCGAATTGATTTCCGTGCATGTCATTCCGCGTCCACACGCAGAAGTTGAAAATATGTTGACTCGCGGATAATACGGCTCCTGTCAGCCTGAATCCTTCGATAAGTGTAGGGTAGGTTCTTGGGGAGGCTTTCTCTGTGATCTGTCACACACGGATCGAGAGTTCGTATCAGAAGCCTGAATTTCCCATTCACATCATAGATTAAGGGGGTATGCATGGCGGAGATCAACGAAACACAGATTGAGGAGATTGTTGCGCAAGTCATCAGAAATCTTCAGAATGATGGACAGCGTTTACCACCGGCAACACCTCAACCCGCAGCTGCCGGTACGTCCGACACGGGGATCTTTCCCACCGTGGATCAAGCGATTGCTGCCGCCAAAACTGCACAGGCGGAATTTGTAAAGCTCGGCTTTGCCAAACGTAGAGAAATTATTGAAGCTATCAGGCAAACCTCGCTTGAACATTCAAGATCCCTCGCAGAGATCGCTGTCGAAGACACAAAAATGGGGGTTGTTGAGCATAAGGTAATGAAGAATGACGGTGGGGCAAACCTTTCCCCCGGCGTGGAAGATTTGAGTTCGGAAGCAACAACCGGAGATACAGGGCTGCTGCTTGTAGAATACCTACCTTTTGGTGTGATTAATTCAATCACTCCGACCACAAACCCGACCTCAACTGTTATCAACCACGCAATCATTATGCTCTCAGCTGGAAATTCGGTTATATTCAGTCCACACCCGAATGCACAGAGATGCACACAGGAGACGATGAAGGTCATCAACGCAGCGGTTATCAGAGAGGGAGGACCTCCCAATATGCTCACTGCCGTTGCAGAGGCGACATTGCGGCGGGCAAAGGAGATTATGGACCACCCGGATATCGCAATGGTTGTTGCCACAGGCGGTGGCAGCGTTGTGAGAGCCGCACTTACCAGCGGCAAGAAGGCGATCGCAGCAGGTCCCGGTAACCCACCAGCGGTCATCGACGAAACCGCGGATCCAACGGAGGCGGCGAAGAAAGTTATACTCGGAAACAGCTTTGACAACAACCTACTCTGCATCGGCGAAAAAGCCCTCTTTGTCGTTGAATCTGTCGCTGATGAAGTTATCCGTGAGCTGCAAAACAGCGGCGGCTACTTGACCAATCCGCGAGAGGGGCAAGCTGTCGAAAATGTTGTCAGCCAAAATGGCGACCCCAACATTGACTACATCGGTAAAGATGCAAGCGTTATTCTTGACGCAGCAGGAATACGGGCGAAAACAGGCACGGTTTCCGTCGTCGTTGAAGTCCCCGGTGACCACACCTTTGTTGTTGACGAATACCTGATGCCAGTGCTTCCGGTGGTTCGGGTGCGTGATTTTGATGAAGCGTTGAAAGGTGCTCTGGCAGCAGATGGGGGACGTGGACATACCGCAATGCTCCACACCAACAGCAGCGCACGAATCACACAATTTACGCAGACGATGAACTGCAATGTTGTCGTTGTAAATGCTCCCTCCTACGCTTGCGCTGGAATTGATGGGGAGGGATTTCTCGCGATGACGATTGCGGGTCCCACCGGCGAAGGATTCACGCGCCCACGTACTTTCACCCGTCAGCAGCGATTGACCGTTGCAGGGGGGTTGTCCGCTCACACATTGTGAGGGGTATAGATGATACAGATTTTCACCATTTTCCTCCTAATTGTGCTGATAGTCTGTCAATGGGGATATGCCGAAACAATTCCCGCAACCTCCGGCGCAGAAGGTGGCCCCGCATCCGCTGAAGTGGAGGACTTCGTTGCCAAACCCATCGAAGAGATAGAAGAACTCTTCCGCCAGAAACAGTACCAGATCGTCATCGAAGAATGTGAACGCCTGATTGCTTATGACCCATGGCGTTGGGAGTCAAACTGGGCACGCCTAAAGTTAAGCGAATGCTATGCTGCGCTCGGACAGCCTGAGAAAGCGCGAGCGATTTTGGCTGAAGCCGAGATGTCTCACGCCGAAGGGCAAGCAGAGGTTCTGATGTGGCAGCTTCACGCTGCGATTGAGAAAGAACAACTCGATAACGCTGACAAACTGGTAGACGCAATCGAGACGAAATTCCTCGGAGGTCCCTTCGTTCTTGAGGCGATGGCGGAAATGATAACATCGTATCTAGAGCGAGATCGGCTTGAAGATGCCCGCCGACGAATTGATCAGATGCTCCAGCGATATCCCTTTCAAGAGGAAACGTTCTGGCTGTCATTCCGTTTAGGTGAGCACTACCGTGACCGTGGGGAGCATCAACAGGCAATCGAACTGTTCGAGAAAATACGAAAGAACCATCCATACCGTATTGAAGCTTCGGTCCAACTTGCTGCAACCTGTCGGGAAATGGGGGAGGTAGATCACGCAATCGAGGCGTGTCATGCAGCGATTGAAATCTACCCCGCACATTGGACTCTCGTCCATGTTTGGTCAATGTTAGGCGAGATACACCAAGAGAGGGGCGACTTGAAGGCTGCCTCCAAAGCGTTTCTCACCGCCAGCGAATTTCGTGGCACAGATGAAGCACGCTGGGCACTCCGTCGTGTCGCACAACTACACCAACTACTAGGTGAATCGGAGCAAGCGGTAGAGCTGCTGACTCAACTCTCCGTCGAGGGCTTGCCCGACAGATTTGATACAGAGGTATTAATCAATCTCGCCGCAGTCTATGTCGACAGTTCCGACTACGAGCGCGCAGAATCAACACTTAAAGAGCTCATAGAATCCTATCCCCAAACCCAACATGCCCAAGAGGCAATGCTGCGACTCCTCGAAATGTACTGGGAGACCAATCAACGCGAAAAAGCGGTTGATTTTTTTAGATCCCTCCTCGCTCACCCAAGTCCGCATCTGCGCGTTCAAGTCATCCGCCGTTTCATTGAAGAATCGCATGAAGAAGGCATCCTCCCCGAACTGGAAGCGAGAGGTAAACTTCCCGAGCTTGCGAGAATACTCCGTCAAGCCGTGGACAGAGCGACCAGCCCTGCCACCGTATTGGGACCGTTACGCGGTTTGGCTGTCATCGCCGAATGGCAGGATGATTGGGATGAGGCAATCAAGGTCAATACACGGCTCATCGAGGGTTATGACGATCTGCTGATTGAACTCCAAGCGCGTGAACACCTTGCGGAATCCTACAGCGCCAAAGGAGAGTTTGGTAAAGCACTCGATCAGATAAACCAGATTTTAGTCCTTGCCCCCGGTGGACAGAAAGCCTTGTCCGCGAAGCTGCATCTCGCGCACTATCAGTTGGAGCATGAGCGCAACCATAGCAGCGCGTTGAAACTTTTGCGGGAACTTGCAGAGGAATCCCCCAATTCGGAAGAGGGGCATGAGGCGATAGAGATATTGGAGCGATTCGAGAGACATGGAAAAGAAATGGATCACGGACGATAACAAAAGATGAATCAAACCCCGATATGAATAAGGAGATATAAATGGAAAAACTCGCCATCCACGGTGGACCAAAGGTAAGAACCGAACCCTTTCCGGAACGCACCCCGTTCGGTGAACGTGAAGAAGAACTTCTGCTTCAGGCGGTACGTAGCCAAACCCTTTTTGCCAAAAGTGGGACGTTCGTCAAAGAATTAGAAAAGGAATTCGCTGCGTTTTACGGCACACAGCATGCACAGGCATCAACAAGCGGAACCGCTGCCATCCACACAGCGGTCGGTGTCGTCAATCCCAACCCCGGCGACGAAATCATCACCGCGCCGATCACCGATCCCGGCAGCGTTATGCCGATTCTCATGCAGAACGCCGTGCCCGTCTTTGCCGATGTAGATCCCAAGACCCTGAACATGATCCCCGAATCTATTGAGGCGAACATCACCGACCGCACCCGCGCCATTATTCTGGTGCATCTTTTCGGTCATCCATGCGACATTGACGAAGTCCTGAAAATCGCCGAAAAGCATAACGTCATCCTAATCGAGGATTGCTGCCAGACCCACGCAACAAAGTACAAGGGACGCTATGCTGGGACATTTGGGCACATGGGATGCTTCAGCTTCCAACAATCAAAGCACATGACCACGGGAGACGGTGGGATGATTCTGACCAACGATCAGGAAACCTATATCCGTCTGAAACTTTTTTCGGACAAAGGCTGGGATTATCAATACATGGGAGACCGCGACCACGCCTTCCTCGCCCCAAACTACCGCATGACAGAGATGCAGGGGGCTGTCGGTCTGGCACAACTTGAAAAACTGCGGGATGTCGTCGAGCGACGAATTGTGCTCGGAAAGTTACTCACCGAACTGATTGCCGATGCTCCCGGCGTTGAGGGTGTCCCGCTGCCGTCTGACCGTGAGGTGTCGTGGTGGAACTATATTTTCCACGTCACCGGGCACGACCCCGACGAATTTTGTCAGGCTGTCTCTGCCGAAGGTGTCTCAATGGGTGCCCATTACATCAAGGATCCAATCTATATGCGTGGAGACTTCCTGACAAAGGGACATACATACGGCGATAGCCAGTTCCCGTTTAACAGTCCGTATGTCAGCCGTGAATACCATTACGGTCCCGAACTGGTCCCCGGCGCAGTCGAAGGCTTGAGAACCGTCGTCGTCCGTGGCATCCACGAACACATGAGCGAGGAGGACATTCGGGATACTGCTAAGGCGATCAACAAGGTGGCACATGGGCTGACTGGATCGGCGTGATGGAAGGGGGCTGCGCTGCTGCAGAGCCAAAAGCACCACGGAATGCTAACCCGCATGTCGATCTCTACAAATCATGCTTCAGATGTAATTTGGGGAGGAGATTAAAACATCATGCCAGATAAAAAAATTGAATGGCATGTTATTGATATACTCACCGAAGACTTAAAGGAAAAGGAAGGATTAGATCTTAAGCGCATAAGAGAATCAGAATCTCCTGACTTCTTAATCCCAGTTAAAGAGGAGACTATAGGTGTTGAGGTAACGCGATTTGCCACTCAAGGTAACCAATTTGAGTTAAATAGTCTCGTTGACAAAACACTTGAACACGGAAGACAGGAATTTCGGGATAATGGCGGTCCTGCTCTCTATGTATCAGTTCATTTTTCTCGTGAACCTGAGACAACGAACCAAGCCAAAACCGTCGGAAAGCGTTTGGCTTGGTTCGTACAAATCATGCTTGAGCATAACCTCATGGATAGTAGTGCTAATATTCACGAAGTTCTATTCAGTGAACATAGGCTCTTAGATTATGTATCACACCTAAGTTTTCTGTGGAGCGTTGATGAGAAAGATGAATTGTGGCAAAGCCCCAGATCTGGCTGGGTAGCATCAATATCATCAACAGATATTCAGAAGATAATTGAAAGAAAGAATAAGAAGCTACCTAGTTTCTATAAGAATTGTAAAAGTGTATGGTTGGTAATTTACAACTGCATAGAAGCTGGATTTTACGCAATCTCAAATGAGGCAAAACAATTCAGTTACAGGCATGGTTTTGATAGAATCTTTTGGATTGAAATGGGTGGAGGGAATCCAATCTCACTTCATCAGCCCATTTTACCAGCTATCCGAGAAAATATGCCCAAATCTCGTACTGACGTGTTTCAAGTATATGAACTTCGTATGAGCAGTGGAAACTAACATGGGTTGTTACCTGATACCCAATTAACTACACTTGTATTATTTGCTATCTCCACTCTGCCGCCCCAGCGGAGCGTAATGTTTATGGCAGAGCGAATCACCAAAACTCAGCAGTCTTGTTAAGCCTGACGAATTGTAGGGAACAACGATCGTTGTTCCCTACGATGTGCGTAAATGGTCAAAGAGTTGTGATTCGGAGGGTACGTCCCCTACTGCCGTTTTTTGTAGGAGGGAATTCCAATTCCCGACTATTGCGTCGGTTCTTGGCGCCCCGATAAATTAGGATTTCGCTGATGCCCAACTTGCGGTTTATTAACCAGCAACTTGCGTAATATTAATAAGGGAACACAATGCGTACTTTGGTCGTAGTAATATTGATCGGGGTTTTCGGCCTGTGTTATTTTGAAATGACTTTTGCTGATATTATTATTGACGGCGAGACCGTCCACGTCGAAACCAACAACTACCAAGTCCAATTCGACCGGGGCGTTATTACCCAACTCCACAACAAACTGACCGCCGAAACTTATACCCTACCACTCAGCATTAATGGCACGCCAACAGGGAAGCGGGGACAAACCGGCATACTCAGAACGACAAACGGAAATGTTTATACACACGAGTCTACATTGATAGAGGCGAGAAAAATTACCCCACTCAAAGCCGGACTCCTATTCCATCAGGGCGGAAACGAAATCACCCTCACTATCGAAGTAGAGGCACACACCCGCGATCTGCTCATTGGAGGAAGCGGAATATCCGACATCGCTGGTGTCTACGGCTTCCAGTGGGGCTGTGGCGGTCTGAATATCCGAAATCTGGAACTCATTCTTCCCGTCGATGGCGGGCAAGTCATTGATGCTTCCTCCCCAATCACCTCCGGAAGATTCGATTACCCCGGGCTTTGGGAAGCACAACTCGCAATCCTTCAAGGGCAGCAGGGAGGTTTTTTCGTGCGTGGGACGGATGAGACCTTCCAGTTCAAAAGGTTGGATTACCAAAAAGATAGCGAAAGCCTCACACTCGGTTTCCAAATCCACAACCAAGCCCCCTGGGACACACTTACCACCGCAAAGTCTGTGGTATGGCGATTGAATACCTACACCGGTGACTATCGCGTTCCTACTCGAATCTACCGCGACTGGATGGAATCTACCTTTAACCCTTGGCGGCTATCAGACAGGCCCGCATGGGTGAGCGACATCGGGCTAGTGGTAATCCAAGCTAGTTTTGACCCAAAGACGCTCGATCGGCTCGCAGAACAGGTCGATCCCACCAAAACCTTGCTCTATCTGGTCGGTTGGCGCAAAGATGGATACGATGTCAATTATCCCGATTATACACCAAGGGACGGTTTCGGAGATTTTGTTAAAGCGGCTCATGAACACGGATTTCGTGTTATGCCGCATGCCAATCTTGTCGGGATCTCTCCCCATCATCCTCTCTACCCCGAATTTCAGGATTTTCAATTCCGAAATCCTTGGAGTGAAGAATACATCGGGTGGAAGTGGGATGAAATAGACAATCCAAAGCGTCATGCTTGGATAAACAATGCCAGTTCTAAATTCAGGAACCTCCTTGTCCAACGACTTAGAGAAGTATGGGAGAAATACAAGGTAGATGCTTTTCACCTTGACATTAGTCACGTTGTGGTGAATGATGCAAACGGCTTAATAGAAGGATTTAACTCCGCCCAAGGTAATGTCCTGATGCACCGGGAGTTGTCAGAAGCAATGCCCGGCGTCGTCTTCAGCGGTGAATGGCTCCACGAAGTCACCTTCTTCCGTGAGAGTTTCGCTCAACGCCGGCGGCTCTCCAGAGCAACACCCCACCCCATCAGTGCTTTCCTCTTCTCTCCCTACACCCTTCCCTACGGTCACCTCGGACTCCCCTCGCTAGAGGACAATCCCTTGTCCTATCAAAACTTCCTAAACTCCTATGAGAGTTGGGGTATTCTACCCACTGTCCGCATCTGGGGGTTGAGAGAACTGAATGGACACTTAACCCAGCAGATACTCTCTGTCGCCCGCACGTGGCAAGAACTCGGTCTAAAGCCCGACTTTGAATCCGATTGGGGACCTGACACTCTCTTCCAGTACACCACCCAAACCGGCGAAACTGTAACCTATCAACGCACCCCTGCGGGCTCTACCCTCACACTGCCCAATAATGCCGGATACGAAAGGGTGTTTGGTGCTACACAAGTCCAAACCCATCGCAGCTTACCTCATTGGCGTGCCTATAACGAGACGACTCTTCTCGGTTTAGATCCAACCAAATCCTATCTCCTCAGCAACGTCCCTCGCGATCTCTCCCAACCGCATATCAACGCCCTACCACCGGGGGTTGCCGTAACTGAAACCCGCGTCACCGAAAACGCTGCCCTCTTTCGACTCGAAAAACCCAATATCTCACTCGAAATTGATCTATTGTCAAAACTTCATCAGGCAAGAACCGGAATCGTTATCAATGGAACAGAATTGCCTTTACAACGAGGAGGAACCTTCAGACATTCGCAAAGCACGCTCTCTGGCGTCACTAAATCTGCGATTCATGCACATCCCTTTTATCAAGATGGTAGCGGCGATACATTCGGAGAATTTGCACTCACGCTGCCGGATAGCCCCGATATTCATCTTGAATTTTATATGGGTTTGTGGGAAGGTTCCCAAAATTCTGATGGCGTCACTTTCATTGTTTCTGTGCAAGGCGATGAGATTTTTCATCAACACTACAATCAGCAAAAATGGCAGCCTGTCACTCTTGATCTGTCCCCTTATCGGGGTGAACTCGTTAAACTCCGTTTTACTACCACCCCAGGACCAAATGACAATGCTAGCTGGGATTGGGCAGTATGGGGCGAACCCAAAGTCATCTCCAAACCTGATAACTCACTCACACAGGTCGGCTTTTTCTCTTCAGTTGAACCCACAGCGACCCTCCCTGATACACTACGCCATATCGGCAGTGGACACTACACTCTTGATACCCTGCTTCCTGCACAGATCCTCTTTTTCCTCGCGCCCGGTCAGCAAGTCGTGCTACCTTATGATCTCAGAGAAACACAATTCATCGCCGGATTCCAATTTGACGGTATCTTTCAAGTGGGAGATGCATGGGACTCAGTTAAACGCACAACCGTTGAAAATCCCAACAGAGAACGCAAGCCTAGCATCTTTGCACATCCCCCTACAAATGGGCAGACTATTCTTCAGTTTCCACTCCACCTCCCTCAATCCCAAGGATTAGTCTTCTCGTTCTCAATGGTATTGCAGGACAATCCTTGTAGTAATGGCGTTCTCTTTCAAGTCCTTCTCAACGGACAAAAACGGTTTGAACACCTCATTGAGACCCCCGACTGGGTAGATATGACCATCCCTCTCTCTGAGTTTGCCGGTCAACCCGTCCTATTAGAATTGATAACCGATCCCAATGGAAGCAATAGTTGCGACTGGGCCCACTGGGCAGATCTGCTGATCACCGCTGAAGAACCGGAACCCAATGGAGATGTCAATCAGGACGGAATTGTCAATGTTCTTGATATGATTTTTGTGGCACAGAGTTTGGGGCGAAAGCCGCCGTCCAACCCAAGGGCAGATGTCAACAAAGATGGACAGGTGGATATCCTGGATCTCGTCTTCGTCGCGGAGCATCTCAGTCAAAACGCTGCTGCACCTTCCCAACTGGCTCTCATCGAATCTATCCCGTCATCCGCTAAAGAGGTCATCGCCGCACAGCGCGCCTTGAGTGAGTTAGAAGCTATGCCAAACAAATCACACGGCGTTCAAGTCGCCATCGAACTGCTCCGCCATTATCTATTGGTCGCAGACCGGAACGTCAAAGAGACCAAACTCCTGCCCAATTATCCCAACCCGTTCAACCCGGAGACATGGACACCCTATCAGCTATCGGAAGCATCTACAGTCACTGTAAAGATTTACGATGTGACCGGCAGCTTGGTACGGACAATCGGGGTGGGACACAAATCGGTGGGATACTACCTCACCCGCGAGAAGGCGGTTTATTGGGACGGTCGAAACCAAAGCGGAGAACCGGTTAGCAGTGGTGTGTATTTCTATACATTGATAACTGATGATTACACCGAAACCCGTAGAATGGTCATCGTCAAGTAGGATGTATAAATATAGTTGAGGAGTGTGCAAATAGATACCCCGGTTCGTAGTAGCGCAATTCATTGCGCGTCGTATCCGAGTCGGTGTTATCTGTGTAATCAAGTTTCATCCTCAAAATTTTTACAGAATCTTAACGTATACATAATATTTGTGTGTTATAATTTCCACATATCAACAGGAGGAAAAACGAATGCTTCTCAAGTTTCGACACATTTCCTGTCTCATCGCCGTTAGTTTCGTTTGGGTTGCCATGGTGCAGGCAGAAGAATCCCTCCAAATTCTGGTGGACGAACAGAAGCTTATTCTGACCGGGGAAATCTCCAAAGCCCTCGGCACCTATGACGAGCATCTACAGGGGGCTGTGGAATACCTTCTCTGTGGACAGGGAGGCAAAGAATACGAGAGTATTATCGTCGTTAATAGTTCCGCAAAGGAGATCCACGACGCAATGCTCAAGCTCGGTGTCAAAAGAGGCACCCCGCCTATGTACGACGAGGAGAAGGATGAGATGATCGGTGCGGCAGGGACCAGTGTCCTAGTGTTCGTCGAATGGGAATCAAACGGCGAGACCAAAAGGGTACGTGCTGAAGACCTCCTCCACAACATGCAAACCCAAAAACCGATGCGGCATGTCGCGTGGATCTTTTCCGGATCCCGCGAGGTCCCTGACCTCGACAGCGAGGACGAGGATGCGATGATTCCCCAAGCATTTATCGGAAACGACATCGTTGCCCTTAACTATGTTGACGGCAGCGCGCTATTTCAGAGTCCGATTCCTTCCGAAGAGAGCCCTTACAAGAAGAACACGGAGACACTCCCACCACTCGGCACAGCGGTAAAAGTTACAATTGAGGTGAACCAGAAAATGCAACGCTATATTCTAATCAGCGGCAAAGTCCAAGGAGTTGGATTCCGCTATTTCACCAGACAAAACGCTATGCGACTTGGAGTTCACGGTTATGCGAAAAACCTGCCCAACGGTAAGGTTGAGGTTGTCGCCGAGGGAGATAAAGCGACGCTGGATGCGTTTGTGAAGATCTTATGGAAGGGACCCCCCGCCTCCAAGGTCGAAGATGTCAAAGTCAACGCGCGTCCGCATAGCGGGGAGTATACTTCTTTTGGTGTTAAGTATTGAGAGATAATTCAGTAACGGAAAGGATAAATAGTGCGGGAAGAATTTATCAGTTTTATCCATAAACTTGCGGCGGAAAGTGCCGAAGTCATAAAGCCTTATTTCGCCGCTTTCGACCTTGAAGTTGAACTGAAAGCGGACGAGACACCTGTCACCGCAGCGGATCGGGGGGCAGAGGAGGTCATGCGGCATCTGATCCGCAAAGAATTTCCAGACCACGGTATCATCGGCGAGGAGTTCGGGAACGAAAATGAAGCCGCTGAATTTGTCTGGGTACTCGATCCGATAGACGGTACAAAATCATTTACAAGTGGCTGCCCACTTTTTGGAACGCTGATCTGTCTCCTGCACGAGGGGCAACCCGTATTGGGCGCAATCAATCAACCCATCTTAGAGCAGTTGTGCATCGGCGATAATAATCAAACAACCCTCAACGGACATCAGGTGCGTGTCCCAGAGACCGACACGCTTTCTGAAGCGATCCTGCTGACAACAGATATTCTGAGTATTGGTAAATATCAAAATCAGGCGGGATTTGACAATCTGCTTCGGGGTGCGAAACTTTTCCGCACATGGGGCGATTGCTACGGCTATCTGTTACTCGCATCGGGAGGGGCTGACATCATGCTCGATCCCATTGTGAATCCGTGGGATGTCCTTCCTGTCATTCCGGTTGTTCGCGGTGCGGGCGGGGTTATTACTGCGTGGGATGGCAGCGATGTCGTTCAAGGAGATTCTTGCGTAGCTGCAACCCAGGATCTACACCCCCATGTTTTGGAAATCCTAAATGCTGACGGATAGCCTGATTCATTCGGAATGAAACCTTTGTAAAGGAGTTGATGGTCTATGAGAACGAGGCTGCTGCTATTCCCTTTTATTGTGTTCCTGTGTCTTTACCTTCTGATTGCCGTTTTTCAAGCCCAAGCCTTTATCGCGAGACATTATACCCTCCAAGAGGTCTTGGCTGAATGCAGCAACATCGTCTTTGGGACCGTCACTTCGGTCAATCAGAAACGCATGACCGCCAAGGTGAAAGTCGAAGAAAACCTCAAGGGACAGAGCGAATTTCAAGAAATTAAAATTAACCTATCCACCGGGCAGGGCAACTTCCCGCAGAAGATGATCGAAAAATTCAAAGTCGGGAAGCCAATTATTATCTTCTATCAGAGGGAAGGGCGGCGAATCCCTAGCCTCGGGCATGTCGATGGCACGTGGTTCCAAACCTTTGCCCAAGACCGATCAGATAAGAGCCGCGTGTGGTGGAATTTTACCCATATTGAAATCTATATGCACCGGACCTACAAAGGTTCAACGCCTGACTTTCAGCGGCTTGTGCGGGATACACTTGCTGGGAGAATCAAGCCCACGAAAACAAGCACCTCAAAAGTGGAATCCCTCGCTGAAGCATCTGCCGGTGCGGTGCGTGTACTTGTCCTCTCCGGCAATCGCTTTAATGTCGAATTTCCCACCATTTCTGCCTTCAATCCGGTTGGGGGACATCAAGTGGTTTACCAAAGAACGAAAGATCGCAACCTGCCAGCTCTCGACCACGCCGACATTCTCTGGGTGGGACAAGGAGAAATCTGTGAAGAGAAATATCGCTTGACGAAAAAGCGGGAGAACAAGATCAAAGCGTTTGTGAAAGGCGGCGGTGTGGTTATCGTTTCAGGACAAGACAGCGATGATGATCGACCATGTCCAACAGGCTGGATCCCCGAACAGATGAAGGGAGTGGAGCGGATGGGGCGTAGTGATTTTGAGCCAACACGGGCAGCGGGTATTCTGTTTAGCGAACCGAATGAAATCCAATTCGGCGATGTCTTCTTTGACGACGCATGGACGAAATGGAGCGATAAATACACAATCCTCGCCACTACAAATGATGGGAAAGAAATCGCCTTTGCGACCTTGGAATATGGTAAAGGGATGTACCTCATCACAAGTCTCCAAAACGAAACGAGTGCCAATGTCTTTATCAATTACCAGATAATAGAGAACCTAATTTATTTTGCTGTCAAATGGCTGGATGATAAATAGTAGGGCAGGCTTCGTTAATGGTGATAGGAGATGACACCAAAACAGATGAACAGCCGCCGTAGGGGCAACCCTTGTGGTTGCCCTGCTGTAATCTGTTGACTCCGGCGGAGCGCGATGCCTCGGTTTTATCAATTCAATGAGCCAATGAACGAATGAACCAACATATGATCAGACTAAAAGCAAAGCCCTCAATTTTGGCGTTGATTTTTTTATCCGTCGCCTTCAACTCAGCAGCGACAGCCCACGCAGTTATCCCTCAACTCTTGGGACCGCTTTCTGCCCTGCTCAGTATTATCCCTCAGCTCCTCGCGATTATCGGCGTCGCTTTTTTAACTACATTCGTGTTCGCTCGTGATTGGCTAAAGGGGCTGTTCTACCGTATTCGCGAATCCGTTCTCCTCAAGACAATTACCCTGATACTTCTTCTTGCCATCATTGGTGCGGGGGTTTGGGTTATTTATGGAGGTCTTCAATCCAGTCAACCGTATGCTACGACAGAGGTTCAGCTTGAGAAACAGCTTACGAAACAGTCTTGGTCTGCCTTTCGGGGAGGAGTTGCGCGTACCGGACAACTCGACAATCTCCCCGGACCAACGAACCCCACAATCTCATGGTTGTTCAAAGGGACAGGCGGTGTTGTCGTCGATTTTGTCTCTTCGCCAGCGGTGGTTGGATCTCGTGTCTATATCTCTGCCGCACAAGGTTCGTTCTTTTCCAGTGGAGGTGCGGTCTACTGCCTTGATGCAAATAGTGGGGTTGACCTCTGGCGTTATGATACATCGGTTCAGATTTTTTCCTCGCCAACGGTTGCTGGGGGGCGTGTTTATGTCGGCGAGGGATTTCACCAAGACGCCGATTGCCATCTCTATTGCCTCGATGCCAATAGTGGTCGTGTGATTTGGACCTTCAAAACGGCTAGCCATGTAGAATCAACCCCCTTTGTCAGTCAAGGAAAGATCTATTTCGGTGCAGGGAACGATGGTGTCTACTGCCTTGACGCGCTTGAAGGGAAGCAGATTTGGCACTATCCATCTATCCATGTAGATACGTCACCAGCGGTGTGGAAGGGAAAAGTTTACTTCGGCACCGGTTACGGCGAGTATCGGATCTACGCGGTTGATGCAAATAGTGGCGCGGAGGTTTGGTCAAAGCGTGTGGATTACCCCGCTTGGGGGAGTCCAAGTGCCGATGGCGATACGGTCTTTTTCGGACTCGGCAATGGTAACTTTATCGAGAGTGCTGAAGAGCCAAAGGGGCGGGTCACTGCCCGTAACGCCCAAACAGGTGAGCAGATCTGGGAGTATGAAGCCGAAGATTCCGTCCTCACAGCGGTTGCCTATCGTAACGGATTTGTCTGTTTTGGATCACGGGATGGGGGTGTCTACGCACTTAACGCCGCTGATGGCGCGCTAGGTTGGAAATCGCCCATTGGACATCCGGTCGTGTCCTCACCGGCGGTTACGGAGAGTTCGGTGTATGTCGGTGCAGATAACGGTGTAATCTACAAAATCGACATCACCAGCGGTCATGTGGTGTGGCAATTTGATACGGCCAAAATCACCGGCGGCGAGCCCATCTACTCTTCACCGGCTATCGCCAATGGCAGGCTGTATATCGGATTGAGGGATTACCTCTTATGCCTTGGTGGGGAAAAGACGGTGGAGGGAACGCTGGAACTTGATGATCAGTAGCATAGCGCGAGCTGCTAGACCGCCTGTAGGTCGAGTTTCCATACTCGACACCTGCTAGAAACAACTTATAGACTGAAAATCAACCTGTAGGGGTTGGGTTTCCCAACCCGTTGGGCGAGGGAACCTCACCTCTACGATTAGGTATTTATCCGCGCTTTACCTAAATATCAACAGAACCTAGTTGATAAACCGCAAGTTGAGCGTAAGCGAAACCCCGATTTATCGGGACCTCAGCAACCTACACAAAACACACGGTAGGGGGCGTACCTTCCGAATCGCGCTCCCTACACTTCACGCTGGGAAGGAAGGTCAAAGATTAAACGACTCGATTTCAGGCGGCGTTAAGCGGCGATATTTCCCAATCGAGAGCCGTCCCAGCGAAAGTGATCCAATCCCTATCCGTTTGAGATGTAGGACATCGTGACCTATGGCGTGGAACATACGCCGAATCTGTCGCTTCTTTCCTTCGTGAATAACAACCTTGAATTGTGTCTGCCCTTCTCTCCTCGCCGTTTGGTTGACCTTCGCCGAAGTGACTACCCCCTCCTCAATCTCGATTCCCCCCCGCAGCATCTGAATTTTCCGCCGATTCGGTTGGCCCTCCACCCATGCAGTGTATGTTTTCTGAATCTCATGGCTCGGATGGAGGATTCTGTGTGCGAAATCCCCGTCATTCGTCATCAGTAGAAGCCCTTCAGTATCAAGATCCAACCGTCCGACCGGATAGATACGTTCGGATATGTCAGGCACCAACGCCATGACTGTCGGACGCCCTTGCTCATCGCGCACCGTTGTGACATAGCCCGCCGGTTTGTTTAGCATTAGGTAAATCTGCTTCGGTTTCCCGCGTATCGGTTTGCCATCAAATATAATCTCATCCCGTTGAGGGACGATATGGGTGCCGGGGATCAACACCCTTTCGCCGTTGACGGAGACCCGTCCTGCGGTAATGTACTGCTTCGCGTCCCGTCGAGAAGCGATGCCGGATTCAGAGAGGAATTTTTCGAGGCGCATTTTTTCGTTCACTATCCCTAAAAAAGTAGACATGAAGGCGGAAAAGCAGTAGAATAACCTCAGTTGCTAGTAATAGACACACTCCGTAACATGCACACATATCCCTAGGTCGGGCATCTTGCCCGATCTCAACAATCCAGCGAAGTTAGTTTGTAGGGAACGCAGATCTGCGTTCCGTTTCTTCTTACTATTGTGCTTCATTAGCCCCAGAGGGGCGGCATGTTTATAGAATACGGGCGTCCAAATGAACCGAAGCCCCAGCGGGGCGACATGCGTGTAGCCTTAGATGTCGAGTATGGACTACGGACTACCCAGCCACTTGCGCGGGAATAAACGTTGTTCTCAAAAAATCTATTGTGATGGAAAACTACAAGGCATGTCAAGTGGAAAATAGATAGATTAGAGATATTTAGCTGAAGATACGAGGAGATGAAGATGCGACTTGGTGGACCAATATTTGGTGAAATTTCCAATCCTGACAGTTGGGCAGAAGCGGTTAAGAATCACGGATATAGTGCCGCCTTCTGCCCTGTCAATTCAGATAGCGATGAGACAACCATTGATGCGTACATTGACGCTGCAAAAAAAGCGAACATCGTTATTGCGGAAGTCGGTGCATGGAGCAATCCGATCAGTATTGATGATGCGGAACGCAAGACTGCGCTAGAAAAGTGTCGGGTGCAACTCGCGCTTGCCGATCGGGTCGGTGCAAACTGCTGTGTCAACATCTCCGGTTCACGGGGACCCAAGTGGGATGGTCCTCACCCCGATAATCTGACAGGCGATACCTTCGACCTGATTGTCGAGAGCGTTCGCTCAATTATTGACGATGTGAAGCCCACGCGGACATTCTACACACTTGAAACGATGCCGTGGGCTTATCCCGAAGGACCCGATAGCTACTTGGGTTTGATAAAAGCCATTGATCGGGTACAGTGTGCTGTCCACCTTGACCCGGTGAACATCATCAACAGCGTTGAACGCTACTACCACAGTGGAGATCTCATCCGCGACTGTTTCGCAAAACTCGGCCCATATCTCAAAAGCTGTCACGCAAAGGACATTTCCATCGCTGATAACCTAACCGTTCACCTTGACGAGACCCGTCCCGGTCTTGGTGGGCTTGACTATGCGACATATCTGCGCGAACTGGATCGGCTCGATCCGGATACGCCGTTGATGCTTGAACACCTTCCATCTGCTGAAGAGTACGCGCTCGGTGCGGAACATATTCGATCGGTCGCTGATGAAGTTGGTGTAACGATTCGGTGAGTCTTGCAATACGTCCTTAGCATTTTACGATTTGAGGAGGAGAAAATGGCTTTGATTGGATCTGGATTCAAGGCAGCTGTTATTGGTTGTGGCGGTATGGGACGAGGCCATGCAGCGAAAGCGAGAAGTCTGGGAATCGAATTGGTCGGTTATTGCGACGAGATCGAGGAGAAAGCCGAGGAAGCGTTGGCGGAATTTGGCGGTTCCTATGCCACCACCGACGCTGACCGTATCATGCGTGACGATTCCATCGATCTGGTAGTAATCGCCACCCACCACGATGCACATCATCCGCTCGCGCTTGCTGGGGCTAATGCCGGCAAGCATATCCTTTTGGAAAAACCGATGTGTGTGACCCGCGCACAAGCTGTCGAAGTCGCTGAGGTGGTGGAACAGGTGGGAATTAAGCTCGTGATTAATTGCAAATTCCGAATCGCACCGACGGCGCAGAAGGCACGTGAACTGCTATCCCAACCGCGTATGAGCCACGGTCAGCTAGCAATGAATGACTCCGGGGCGAGCGGTAGTACGTGGGTGTGGCACGCGGACGATGGCGGCGGTCTACTGATTAGCACCGCAGTCCATACCATCGATCTGCTTGCATATCTGATGGATAGCGAGCCGGATCGGATCTATGCCGAAGGACGGATCTTTGGGCAAAACAAAGGCACCGCCGGCTACCCCGACGGGTTGGTGGGGACAATTCTCTGGAAGAGCGGTGGGCTCTCCACGGTAATTAGCACCGACCAAGGAATGAACCCCTTCGTGTCCAAGTGGTTCCATCAGATGTGGGATGGAGAGCGTAGCGCGGTGTTCTCCGCTCACACGGCTCGTGTCGACTTTGGCGGCTGCGAAATTGACTATCTCGACACGCGAGAATTACCAGAGGCGGAGGTTGCTGAAGCGTCAATGATGGTGAACCTATTGGAAGCGATCCGGACGGACGGGGATACCCTGTGCAACGCTCGCGATGGGGTACGCACTGTGTCTATATGCAACGCCTTGGATGAAGCGGTTCGGACGAGCAAACCCCAAACCGTACCGAACTAGGGCAGTCACTACGCTGCACAGATGAACTTAAACCATCTCAGAGAGCCGTTTTTCCAGCGCGACTGCCTCCTCCAGCTGTTTCATATAATCGATGGAATGCGTTAAATAGGTCGTAGGATCGGGTCTTGCGGGCAAGCAATCCAAAGAGAGATAGCCCTCAAACCCGATCTCGTCGAGTTCTCTGATCACGCCGGTGAAATCAATATGCCCCATCCCCGGCATTTGACGATTGCTGTCAGCTAGATGAATGAGCATCAGTCTGTGCTTTGCCCGCCGGATAGCGTCAGGGACGGAGACATCCTCAATGTTCGCATGGAAAAAGTCCACCATCACGCCCAGGTTCTCCTCACCGACTTCGTCAGCGACACCGACGGCGTCAACGACACTGTTCATGAACCCCGCGTAGCCTTCAAACCGATTCACCGGCTCCATCGCCACCCGCACACCACGATCTGCGGCGTAACGGCTTATCTCTCGTGCGGACTCCACGAAGTTTTGCCGCACCGTCGGGAGGGGAACGTCAGAAACCGGGTACTTTGGCTCGGCCGGGCAACAGCAGATCTCATAGACAGACACATTCAGATCTACCGCTAAGTCGGTACATTTTTGGGCGTAACCGATAGCATAACGCCGAGCCGCCGCGTCAGTAGATGCCAAATCCCGCGCCTCACCGGCGTGCCAAGTCGCCCACGCCCCAAGCAGCGCCGCAATCTCCAACCCCATCGACCGTGCTATCTCAGCGATTTCCCGATACCGTTGTATCTCGATTCGACCGGGTTCTGCGGTGAGGTCTATGCCATCATAGCCACTGTCTTTGATTAGCTCAAGAACTTCACGCGGTTGCTCCCAAATGTTTAACCCGAAGGTCGCCAATGTGTCAACGATTACTGAGTATTTCAATTGAGCCATCCTAATCTCCTTGCGTTTTTCCGTTGACTTGCTTTCTGATTGCTTGTATCATCTTTCCAACATAAACCTCAAACTGCTTTCCACCCTTTTATACCCATTTCGACGAAAAGAGTCCAGACATGACAGAAACCGATCTCTGCTATTTATCAGCCCTGCAATTGCGGGAATTATACCAGAAACATGAGGTATCACCGGTTGAGGTGACTGAGGCGATACTCCGCCGCATGGATCAACTTAACCCAAGTCTCAACGCCTTTATCACAACGACGCCAGAACTCGCGCTCAAGGGGGCGCGTATCGCAGAACAAACTTACCAAACTGATGAATCTCCGCCCCCGTTGGCTGGCATTCCTACCTCGATAAAAGACCTTGTGGCAATGACAGGGATTCGGAATACCCGCGGTTCCTTGCGTTACAAAGATTCCGTATCAGACTTTGATGCGCCGATCATCGAGCGGTTTCACGAGGCCGGTGCCGTGATACTGGGTAAGACCAATCTGCCTGAGTTTGGGTGGAAGGGGGACTCAACAAACCGTATCATCGGTTCTACCCATAATCCGTGGAAACACGGTCGTACCGCTGGCGGTTCTAGCGGCGGTGGGACAGCAGCCCTTGCCGCGGGGTTAGGACCCCTTGCCCAAGGCAGCGACGGCGCAGGTTCAATTCGTATCCCGGCGAGTTTTTGCGGTGTTTACGGGCTCAAGCCCTCGTGGGGACTCATCCCACAGTATCCTGCTAGTGCTGTCGAACTGTTCTCCCACCTCGGTCCAATGACGCGGACGGTTGCCGATGCAGCACTCATGTTGAACGTCATGGCAGGTGCCGATCCGCGTGACCGCCTCTCACTGCCCACTGAGATCGATTACTTAGCCGCTTTGGAGGGAGATATCGCGGGGCTGCGGGTCGCATGGTCGCCCGATCTGGGTTACGCCTTAGTTGACCCGGAAGTCCGCGAAATCGTTACAAAAGCGGCAGCACGCTTTAGTGAACTCGGTTGCCACGTTGAGGAAGCCCATCCCGGTCTTGAAGATCTGTGGGAGAGCATTATTCATGTCATCTGGGCATCTGCATTTGCCGGCTTACATCTCCACGATTTGGATACGGTCCGTGATCTGATTGATCCGGGCTTGGTGAGAGTGATAGAACAGGGACTTCAACTTTCGGGGGCAGAGGTCGCCGTAGCCTACGCGCGACGGAATGACTACTACCACGCTTGGCGCCAATTCATGGAGCGATATGACCTGCTGCTGACACCTGCGCTGCCTGTGACAGCGTTTCCGGCTGGTGACGATCATCCGGGAAAGATCGACGGTCAACCGACAACCTATCTGAGTTGGACAGCGTTTACCTATCCGTTTAACATTACCGGTCAGCCCGCGGCGTCCGTCCCATGTGGCTTTGCCAGCGATGGGCTACCGGTTGGACTACAGATTGTCGGACGATGGCGTGATGATGTAACCGTCCTCCGCGCGTCTGCTGCCTTTGAGGCCCTCGCGCCTTGGGCGGAAAAGCGACCTCCGCTCGACTAGAGGGAGATTTCAGTAGGTCTATTTTCCAAAATCGGCATTTTTGTGTCGAGATATGAATCTCGACCTACTTGTGTTATCCTAACGCCAATTGCTAGTTATCAAATCCGCTCGGCTTGGATAGACATATCCAAGCCGTTTTTGTGCAGTGCAGTGGATTTGTCAATCCACTGCGAGCAGTGATTGAGGGAGCCTTACCATTTCTGGAAGCGATTAGTCTGCGGCAGCTTCGCTATCTACCGCCGGCTCAACCCCCTGCAATGCTTCCATAGCCATCTTTGCAGCGTCTGATGTCGGATCGTTTTTAATAATACGGTTGAGGTGTAGAATCGCGTGTGCATCGCCCTCCCGCGCAAGATCCAACGCCTCTGCAAACACCTTTTCGCCAAAGCTAAGATCTCTTGGGACGATAGGGTGGTCCAAATCCTGCCAATAATACTTCAGATTATCTGACTCCCAATCCCGGTATACATCCTCCCAACGGAGTTCATCAAACCTGCTGAGATGCGGTTCCAGCATGTGCTCCGCGATTGGATCGCCGAGCGCGTGATACCGGTTATCCAGTGAGACGCGGAGTTTATCCTCTGTGAAATTGGGCAACGCCTGATGTATCGTCAGTGCCAAAAAGATTAAGGAGTCCCCGATTTCATAATCCGTGGTGTGCCATTCGCCCTCTATCTCGTCAGCATAGATACGTTGAGCACCCGCGCCGAGCGAGAAGTGATGGTCGAGAACCTTGTCGACCTTGTGTGATCCCGGTATCAACGCCAGTCCACCCAGTTCAATTGGACAATCGCCGACGGGTGCCCAGCAGGTATAGGTCTGAAAATTTCCTTGGAAGTGGACAAAATCTTGGTGTATCGGCGTGGTATGTTCTGTATATTTTGGGAACCATAAACGGGCAATTTTCTGTGGATGGGGCAGCACCGGTTTGCCTATCACCTTCTCCAGCGTGTCGAGAACCTCGTGCCAATGGCCCGCTCGGTGAAAGGCTTCTAACTTATAAACCTCATGATAGACGTCGGTGTACTCGGCATTCCCCTCGGTGCATTGACGCGAAATATCGGCGATACCATCCATTGGGTCTGTCCCAGGGACAAGCCAACCGCCCTCTTGGATAACCGTCAGCATCTGTCGCCGTAGGTCTAATAGTTTGTCCGGATCTTGCAGTTTCCTGAAAAACAGGTAGCCCTCATCCTCAATCCGGCGTTGAAGCTCTTCGGGATCGTTCATTGCATCGTTGGAGACTCGAAATTCTTTGTACTGAGTAGCCATTTTTTCTCCTCTCTTATCTGCCGTATTGGCAGTATGTTGCAGCGTTGCGTATGTTAGATAAATTTTGATGCACCGTTTCCCATACCTCATCAACGGTGATTAACTTCATACAGATATTGTTTTTGCACTTGTTCGTAAACTGTTTGCACGGATTGCACGGCACATGATGGCGGATGGTCGTATGAATCGGATCGAGCGGCTGAAAGCGGATATGATCGCCCGGTCCGAACAGTGCCACCGTCGGTGTGTGCATCGCTGCGGCGACGTGCATCGGTCCCGTGTCGTTTGTAACAAATAGATCGCACTGCTCAATCAATGCTGCTAATTGGCGGATACGAAGGTTGCCGGCGAGTGAAATCGACTCTGTCTTCATGAGATCTCCCACCTGCTGAACGAGTTCACCCTCGTGAGGTCCTCCAAAAAGTAGCACCTGCGCGTCGAAGTGCTTCGCTGCGCGATCACCGATAGATGCAAAACGATCCGGCATCCACTCTCGTAACTTCCATCCCGCCCCCGGAAACAGTCCAACCTTCAGCCGATTCGCCTCAACGCCCTTGGTAGCGATAAGTTCGTGGGCAAAAGCGCGGTCTGCGTCTGTAATAAACATCTCTAACGTCCGATCTGTTGCTTCCACCCCGATTGGATGCAGCAAGTCAAAATAGCGATCGATGGCGTGCGCTGATGAAACCCGACCGGCACGGATAGCTTTGTTATTACGGTCAGGTACGCGGACGGTACACAACACCCCATTGGGTTGATGGTAACCAACACGACACTTCGCACCGCTCAGATACGCGAGTAGGCTCGTGCGAAATTTGCGTTGGAAATCGATTGCGAGGTCAAAGCGGCGTTCTCGCAGTAGGCGGATAATCCGTCGCATTTCACCGGTATCCTTGCCCTTCGCTTTTCGGTCAAACGGAATCACCTCGTCCAGATGCGGATTTTCCGTGAGCAGATCTGCCGACTGCTTCGCCACCAGCATTGAGATGTGCGCCTGTGGGAAGTGCTGCCGCACCGCGCGGATGGCTGGCGAAGTCAAGACAATATCACCAAGTGAACTGAGACGGATGAGGAGGATGTTTTTCATAATCCTGTTTATCTTCAGGACGCGCTGAAAATGTCGTAGATGAACGAATCTGCTGAACCATCCGATGGTTGTACTGCCATCGGAAATTTGGGCCACCCTCTAAACCAAGATTGTGATACAATGCCAATCGAATTGAAAGGAGCTATCCGATGGCAAAACGGAGAAGATTCACCCCCCAATTTAAGGCTGAAGTTGTTATTGAGACACTTAGCGGTCAAAGTTCGCAAGCAGAACTGTGTCGGCGATACAACCTCAGCGACGAACAACTATCGAAGTGGAAACACCAACTGCTTGACAATGCGGTGACTCTCTTTGAATCCACTGATAAGCAATCCAACGACTCTATCGAACGGATTGCTCAACTGGAGCAACTGGTTGGGCGATTGACCTTGGCGTTAGACATCCAAAAAAAAGCCTCGACTTGGCTGAGTTGAACCGGTCTCAAAAACGACAGATAGTTGAGGCTTTGCAGACCGATTACTCGGTTCGACAGATTTGTGAGGTGCTTGGCTTCCCTCGGAGCGGTCTTTATTATCAACCAACACATGACCCCTTTGAACAAGTGCTACGAGATGAAATAGAGAAACTATCTGCTCGTTATCCAACATATGGCTATAGGCGTATCACGCAGATGCTGGTGCGTATGGGATACACCGTCGGTTACCGCAGAGTCGCCCGACTGATGAAAGCCGATAATCTGTCGGTTGCCGTAAAGCGTGGCTGTCAAACCACTCAATCGGTTGACGATGTGGGTCAATGGGTCAATCGAGTTGAGAACCTTGACATCTGTCGGCGCAATCAAGTCTGGGTCGGCGATATTACCTATGTGCGGCTCAAGTTGCTTTGAATCCCGATCTTATCGGGGGGACAATTCGTCTATGTTTCGGTACTAATGGATGTGTTCACCCGCGTGATAAGAGGCTGGCAGATGAGTCGGCACTTGACACAACCTCTCACATTGAGACCATTACAACAGGCATTAAGCCAAAACGTTCCAGAAATTCACCATAGTGACCAAGGGGTTCAATATCTTTCGACAACTTATATTTCCACGCTCATCGGTCATGGGATTGAGATTTCCTTAGCGCATCGGGGGCGTCCGTGGGACAATGGCTACGCCGAAAGGCTCATCCGAACCCTCAAGGAGGAAGAGGTCCATCTCAATGACTATGATGATATTATGGATGCCAAGCAGCGCATCGGTCATTTCATTGCACAGGTTTATAACCAGAAACGACCACATTCGGCGTTAGGGTATTTGACGCCGGCTGAATTCGAGCAACAATACTTGTCTTAACTTTGATGATTTATGGCCCAAATTAACGGTGGCACTTCAGGTTTCCAACAGTGCCTCCCGGCTACTATAAAATTGATTGGTTACTAAAATCCCCAAAGGTTTAGCTGTTTTTGATCGAGCCATCGCGAGAATTTCTTATATCTTGGACTATACCTGATACGTTGATGTTGAAATTGTTCGGCGTGGCAATGAAGGCACAAGGCACAATGGTTTTCTTCTCTGTTATCGTTTTTCAACCCATTAATGTGGTGGACGTCCAGAAATTCTTTCCCCTCTCTAAGATCGATGTTGCACTCTTCACATCTCCACCCCACCTTTTCTTTATAATGGCGAGAGATCTGATCCCAATCAAATGAATATTCATTTACAGGAGCAGTAATATCAGTACTCGTTGGCTTTCTTGTTATTTGGGAACCATACATTTCAAAGAACTTATTCAAGTCGAAAAATTCCCTAATTTCCTCCTTTTTTGACGGTCTATAATTCCGATACTTTCTGTAATTCAACTTGTTTAAGCAATTCTTACACACATATAGCCTGCGTTCGACTCTTTCTCCTTTGCCGTGAATCCTACCCCCCGTCAGGAAATTGACAATAAACTTTCCATCTGTTCGAGTTGCAGCCACGTATCTATCGAACTTGTTTTGCGACTTCATAGTCTTTAGGGTGGGACAGTCAGCAACATGAAACTTGCATAACTGCTCGGGGTCAACCAATTCGTCGGGGTCAACCAACTTGTATGAGTCTAACACATATTGGTCTCGAATATAAACGACAACTTTTCGCCCTTCGTATTCAAGCGTTCCGTCAGGGGCATATTCAATTTCATCCGGTGGAATGTCTATACCCGTTGTAACCAACAGCCCGTCAATATCTATGGGATCCCAATCCCCTCCGGAGTTCCATGAGATCAGTTCAGCTCCCATCTGCTGACGTAGTTGATTTAATCCAACATACTTTGAGAAATCTGGAAGTTTCACTCTTTTTTAATTTCCTCTATAATGTTGGCGATTCGTTCTTCTGATTTTGTCCTCACCCGAAACTCCACCCGTCTCGATTCTTCCTTAATTTCTTTATCCTTAGAAGTAATCAGTTTGCTTGAAGATAAGCCGTTCGCAGTCAAGTGGGACTTTAACCAGTCCCGAATCTCTTGACTTTGTCTAATTGATGGAATTTGCAACACATATTCGAGGACGCTTCTGGTACGTCCCTGCGAAAGTTTCATATTATGGATATAAGCCGCTTCCGGACTCGTATCCTCTGTCCATTCGCTTGAGGTGTGTCCTTCAATCCGAATTTCCGCGATGTCATTAATGTATTTAGGTTCTCCTTCATCGTCTTTGGAATCTCTTAAAATTCCGATATAGCGCGGGAAAAAGTCATCCAATATCTTCTTGAAGAGCGGGCGAACCTCTGCGCTTCCTGGTTCAAACAGCACTTCAGGTTCTTTGAACCGAATCGAAAGGGTTTCGTCATCCAAATCAGCATTCCACTTCTTGAGATCGTCTTTAAATTCTGCCTTGAGTTCGTCGTATAGATCTAACTGTAACTGTATATAAGCAACGGCGATTGCTTTAATCTTGTCTGTTTCTCTCTTGGCATGCAGCATGTAACTAATTGCAATAAAAAGGAAGATTACCATCAGCCCCGCCATCATATCCGAGATCGAGATCCAGTGTTCTTCAGTATCTTGTTCTCTGGTTGTTAGGATATCTTCGTTCATCACCCTGCTCTATTGGCGTCCTTGGTTTCGAGGCGTTTGCGGTACACTACTTGCTATTTGAACCACGTCACGGAGTTTTTCCGTTAAGGGAGAATAGTCATCAACAAATTGTCTTGATAGGCTGGTTAGCTGACTTCCTAATGATTCCAGTGCTTTTGTGAGTTCCTCTTGAAGTGCTGTATCCAAAATCTGAATTTGCTGGGTCATACGTTCTCCGCTCTCTCGGAAAATGCGCTCAGTTTCTGTGCTTAATTGCCTTGATTGAGCTTGCAGGGTGTTTTCCAGTCCTTGGTTGGTTTCTTTTAAGGTGTTTTCTAATCCTTGATGTGTACTTTGGATAACCCCTTCAATCCGTCCGGTGAAATCCTGTAAGGCTAATCTTTGTCTTACCATGTCCTCATGTGAGTTATCAATGCTTTCCCTTATCATCTTTGAGAACTCATTTAAAGCTTCTCGCTGGCTTTGCATAGAAGCGTGCGAATCATCAATCGTTTCTTGTGCCACAGTTGAAAAATCATCGCTCAGTTTCTGTAGTTGCCCGCTTATGTTTCCTACCATTGTCTCAAGTTGTGCTGATTGATTTCGCAGTGTATTTTCTAGTCCTTGGTTCGTGCTAATGATAGTGGACTGGAGTTGTTGAGACTGAGATACTAAGGAGTCTTTCAACCCTTGAAATGTACTATCAATAACTTCTTCAATCCGTATGGTGGTTTTCTCGAAAATGTCCTCAGTTTGCTCCTGTATGTGACGGGTTGTATTTTCGACCATTGTCTCAAGTTGTTGGGACTGATTTGTTAAGGCTTTTCGTTGGTTTTGCATGGAAACGTGCGAATCGTCAATCGTTTTTTTGACTACAGTTGAAAAGTCATTGGTCAGTTTCTGTAGTTGCCCGCTTATGTTTCCTACCATTGTCTCAAGTTGTCCCGATTGAGTTCGCAGCGTGTTTTCTAATCCTTGGTTCGTTTCTGTTACAATGGATTGGAGTTGTTGGGACTGATCTTCTAAGGAGCCTTTTAATCCTTGAAATGTGCTCTTGATAACCTCTTCAATCCGTGCGGTCGTTTTCTGGAAAATGTCTTCAGTTTGTTCCTGTATGTGACGGGTTGTGTTTTCGACCATTGTCTCAAGTTGTTGGGACTGATTCGTTAAGGCTTCTCGTTGGTTTTGCATGGAAACGTGCGAATCGTCAATCGTTTTTTTGACTACAGTTGAAAAGTCATTGGTTAATTGGTTCAATCGCTCTTCAATGATTGGAAATGCGTTACTTGCATTATCCGCTAACGCACTAAACGCTGTCAGATGGTTGTTCAACTGTTGTATCTGATGTTGTAATGCTTGAAGTATAGGATTGAGTCTTTCCGAACTTGAAACGATGGACTCACTCCGTTCAGCAATAATCTCCAGTGATTCGCGTGATTTTTCGATGCTTGCCGCGGCAACCTGAAATTGGGCAGCCAATTCGTTCATCTGTTGCCGGTACTGTTCCTGCCATTCGTTAATTCTTCCGACCGCTTCGTTTAGTTGCTTAAAGTTATCTCCAAACTGTTCATTGATTTTCGTGTTGAAATCTCTCATGACCTCTTCAAGAGCTTCGATCAAGGCCTTTGTATTATTTTCAGCCATCTGATCTGCAAATTCGTTAAAGGCACGAATCAGATCATCCTGCTTATCTGAGAACGTAGTTCTCAACTTCTGCAACTGAGTCAACACGGTGCTGTCACCGTCTCCCGTTAATGATTTTTCAATAGAGCGGAGGGTTTCTCTGGTTTCGTTCCCTTCCTCTCGTTCAACATCCAAAATTTCCCGTAACAATCCCGCGAGGTCATCAACTGTTGCACCCGTATAGGTTTCCTCTGATGCGGCTTGTTTTTTTCGATTGTTTAGAGCGGACCATTTGAGGAAAATTGAACCTGCGATTCCTAAAATGGAAGTGATAAAGGCAATCTTCAGTCCTTCCAGTAACTTTGGGACACTCGTTGCAATGTTCTCTGTGTCGAATTGATAAAGTCCGATAGCAATACCAAAAAATGTTCCGAGCACACCGATAACTGTTACAATTGAGGCAACGGCGTTGACTTGTTGATGCCGCATTTTCCAAAACCAGCCAATTGCCACGAGCATTATAATTGCAAAAGCAATGATGAAGTATATGTTCATGTAGATAACTTCCTCCGTTTCAATCTATACCTTGTGAGCGGTCAATGCTGCTTTAGGTAGAATTTCTACCACTATGCACTAGCTTATTGTATCACGTTCTTACGTGCAGGGCAACAGCGATTTTTTATGCAATTCGCCAGAACGGACATCGGGCAAGTGTTAGGAGACGGCACGTTTCCCCTAGTTGCCGCAAACCGGACCTACGAATCGACACACTAAGGTTTTTGGTAGATGAGTGTGTCCGGAAAAAATCTCGCCCAAGCACCTGCATTGGAAACGAATACGTCAGGGACGCGTTCAAGTGATTCACCAGTTTTCGGATTCAAGAGCATCTCCTCCGAAAGCTCCCACACCGTCTGGTTATGGCTATCCCTAACCTGTTCAAACGTCCCTTCAAATTGATAGTTCTTCCGCTGGTAAACACGAACAGCATCTGAATCCGGACTCGCAATCAGGACTATTGGAACGCCGTCAATAGCATCGTTGATAACCTGCATCTGACGCAGGTCCTTAAAAAAATACGCCTTCTGTTCATCGCCCACAATTACACCGAGAATCTGTCTCGGTAACAGGTCTAGAATATCAGGATAAGGGATATAGCTGTAATTATGTCCGGTCTCCTTACTCAATACAGTCGTGTTCGGGTGGTCCACTTTCCACTCATTCCAAGGTGCTTGCGTCGTCGGCACCCTATTGAGCGAGATACCAGTCTTCGGACCAACGACCGCCTCACCGCTAGCTTGTAGCCATAAACTTGGTGTGTCGCTACCCCTGTCATACATCAACAGATTCCGTTTGTAAAGGGTGCCGGACACCCCAAATTCAGTCGCTTTACCGTCAATAGTCGGGTCAAAAGCAATACCAGTGCCGCATTCCGGGCAGAAAGTCACAAGCACCGGTCTACCCCCCAAGGTATCGTTGACTATTTCATGGTTAACCAGAATGCGCAAGGGATAGGCACGGCTCTCCCCATCGCGTGCGATACCGAGAACCTGATCGTTGTCCTCCATATAATCCGCTGCCCCCGCCGGAATGAATTGGGGGTGGGTTAGAGCGGCAATGCCATCTATACCGGGCCCACCATCATAGATTTGGTTCATCGAAATCGAGTGCTTCACGCCGTCGGGGAAGAATATCCCGTACCGTTCAAGCACCCTGGCAGAAGGTTTGCCCGCCTTTAAGTCAGTCCGGAGCGTTTCGATTGACTCTGTCACTGGAGACGGGATTTGACCTTCATCAGCCTCACACCCGACCAGTAGAATTGTCCCGTAGAATCCCCAAAACACAAGTAGCCATCTCGCGGACATGTTAATTCACCTCAGAAAACGTTTGACCGATTTACAGGGATAGGACTGAAAGCCTAGCGGTCTAAAATCAACGTGCGTGACACCGAGTCCCATTTCACGGGAGGTAAACACCAACCTCGATTGGAAATCAAGACAGATGGTAGGACGAAAGTGTCCACCGTTATCACATATCTCGCACAAACATAATAAAAGGTGATATAATTTTATCGTGATCTTGCAACAGTTGGCAACTTCAAACTTCACAAACCGCTGTAATTGATACAATCGGACAAAATTTCGGCGACATCTACCAATGCTCGGCTCTCTTTGTAAATTTCTAAACTGGAGGTATAAACCAGCTCATGCCAAAACCACGCATCATGTTTTATCACGACGGACGTCATCCGCACATCTACCGCTACGAGCCACCCATGCAGAAGGAAGAATACCAAGCTTGCATTGACGAATTGGTGGGTACGCCGGTTGAAGTGGTAATGTTCTGCTTGGGAGAGGGACGCACCGTCCTACACGATACCAAAGTGGGTGAGTTGCTGGGGCACAACGTGGACAAGTGGGACCACCTCGTCTTTCACCGTGCCCACCAAAACGCCAAGGGGCTTATTGAGGAGGGGCATGATCCGCTGCGTATCGTCTGTGAGCGGGCGCACGAAAAAGGGCTGCTGCTCTACCCTACCTTGCTCGTCCAGAATTTCGGTCCGGAGATGGCATCGGTGCGCTGTTCAAATTTCCGCTGGGAGAACCGACATCTGGAAATCGGTGCGCGTGGCGACTTGGACCCCGATATGCCTTGGATTGATGGACTCGACTTCAAACACCGAGAGGTCCAAGACGAACGCTTCGCGCTAATCGAAGAGACGTTGAACGAGTATCCAGTTGACGGGTTTGAACTACAGCTGAACAACTATCCGCGCTACTTCCACCCGGACGAAGTGAAGGAAGGCATTGAGGTCATGACCGACTGGATCGGGCGGGTGCACGAGGCGGTCAAGAAGAGTGAGGCAGACCGAGAGTTGGTCATCCGTGTTCCGTCCAATCCAGAGGATGCTCTGTCCATCGGGCTTGACCTAGAGATGTGGGTGAAACGGGGAATTGTGGACGCCTTGGTTGGTGAGCCTTTTTCAGCTCCACATCGGATAGATCCGAATACCGATTTTCGTCCATTGGCAGCGATAGTAAAGGGCACTGCCTGCCGCTGCATCGCAGCGATTCATAGCCATGTGGACTCAGACCGGCTCGCTGAAGCACCCATTTCCATGGTCCGTGCCACAGCTTGTAACTACTGGGAACAGGGGATTGATGGGCTTTACCTAGCGCAGTGGTTTCCGCACTGGCCCTATCAGGCGGATTTCTACGAAAGGCTGCGCGAGATACCGCATCCCGACATCATGCAAGCTAAGGATAAGTATTACTATATCCCGACCGAGAACGCTCGTCCTCACGAACCTTGGACAACCACACAGCTACCGATCGAGATGGGGTTGAATAGACCGGTCACTGCCAAGTTCACCGTCAGTGACAATCTGCCGCGCTGGGACAAAGTGGGACGGGTGCATGAGGTGTTATTGAGGGTAGGAATCGCTGGCACGACGGAGTTGGATCGGATAAACTTCAGTCTTAACGGAAAAAAGCTGCCGGAAAGGATACTGCGCAAAATCAATCAGATGTATCGCATGAGCGGGCCACGTAACCGCTCTGGACCGACGTACTGGTTTATCTTCCGTCTAGATCGGGCGCATTTCCCCCAACGAGGAGAAAATACGCTGGAGGTCGCCTTGCTTGAGCGTGACCCCAATGTACTCGGCGATGTTTCTCTCCGCGATGTTGAGTTGGAACCTAAATACTTGATGGGTAGGAGCTTCCATCGTGGTGATGTAGATCCAGACCTCGGTCCTTATGGATATGGGGTTTCATAGGCGGGATCAAGGTGCGAAAAGGGAAGCGTACCTCAGAATCAGTCGCTAAAATTTGCTACGTTTCCGTAATTTGTTAAATTTTCATCCAAGACAGACATTGACAGAAAAAAAAGACCATGCTATAATCTACATCCGAAACTGAAAATCTCATCGGTTCAGGTACTATAGCAACCGAAAACCCTATTTGAAAATCCTGGGGTTTCGTCAATTAAACAAGAAGCCTTTTTTCTGGTAAGTCCCAGATGAATCGTATGAACATTACCTGTTCTCAGGAAGGAGCGTTAAATATAAAATGAAAAAATGGATGAAACTGTCTGTTTGTGCCACACTTTTACTATCCGTTGCGCTGATAAGTGGTTGTGGTGGAGAAGTTCTACCCCTAGATCTGAGTAATTACCAACGGATCGCTATCGCCCCATTTTCGACGGAAAAAGAGTCTGCTGAAATGGAGCGTAGGTTTCCTTTGGACCTGTCTACCCAACTTGCCCTTGTAGAAAAGGACAAAGAGTGGATTTATGATCAATCCGATACACTCAACCCAATTGGTGGTCAGCTAACAGCCCAGAACTTGACACCGGAAGACATCTTTCTCGATCCCGCCCTCGCGGCAAAAGTAGGACAAGCCGCCAATGCCGATATAATCGTCGTCGGCCATATCGAAAATCCGAAGACGGATGAGAAATACGATAGCAACCCGCTCTACGACATGAGTGCTCAGGCTGGGATATCGGGGACCACGAAATTTGTGATAGTCTATCAATGGGCAACACTTAACATGCAGGTGAAAGCCATTGATACAAAATCCGGGAGCGTTATCTGGGACAATGGTGGATTTACAGGCTATACAAAATATATCCGTGAGTTCAACACCCAAGATCCAGCGAGACACAACAGCCGTATTGAGCTGGACCAGCTAAAAGCCGATATTAGAAGGCATATGCTCAACCAAATCGGTCATCAGCTCGTACCGGATAAAATCAATAAACGTCCAGTACCAGAAATTCTGACTAAACCCGAACGCAAACTGGTAAGATCCGGTGGGCAACCAATTCTCTGGTAGGTGTTGCTGCTCAGGTGCAAATACATTCAGCAGGGTGGGCACCAGTTAGGCAAGGTTGGTATTATGACCTACACACCTACGGTGTCCCCCGTCTTCCACCGCCGTCCATATATATAGAGCTGCCGAATATATACGAGCACGGCTCTGATGCCAAAAATGCCACCACATCAGCAATCTCCTCCGGCTCAGCGATACGTCCTGCGGGGAGTTCGTTACCGAGCTCTTGGAGGAGTTCCTCCACATCTATTCCCGCCTGATCCGCACTGGCTTGCTGCACATCGCGTGCCCGTTGGGTGTTAGTGAGTCCCGGGCAAATCGTGTTCACCAAGATCCCATCTTTGGAGACCGCATCCGAAAGTGCGCGAGTCATATTCAGAATGGCGATATTGGCAAGGCTTACTGGGATGTTTCCGCTAGAAGGACTTGTTCCCGCGCCGCCGGCGATATTGATGATTCTGCCCCATCCGTTCTGGCTCATGTGCGGAATCACAAGCTGGGACATCCGCAGATAGCTATAACTCTTCAAACTGAGTGCATCATCAATCAGCTCCGTGGACAGGTCTAAGATATCGCCTCCCCTTGCTGCACCTGCACAGTTGACCAAAATATCAACACCGCCGAAATGTTCCACGGTCTCGTTCACAACTTTTTGGCAGCTTTTTAGAGTCGTCAAGTCAACTGCGACGGGGTGTCCCTCGCCGCCGGCTCCGTTGATTTCGTCAATGACCTCATCCAAACGTCCTTGGCTGCGGGCGGTGATACAAACACGCGCCCCTTCACGGGCGAGTGCCAACGCACAGCACCTACCGATACCCCGATTCCCACCTGTTACAATTGCGCGTTTTCCCTTCAATCCTAGGTCCATAGGTTTTCTCCTCCCTACGGAATGTGGCGATCGCCACGGCTTATATCATGCGGTTTCTTCCGATCCAATTTTAATGATCATCTTACCCATATTCTCGCCTTTGAAAAGACCAATAAACGCCTGTGGTGCGTTTTCCAAGCCTTCTACGATCGTTTCTTCCCAATGCATCTTGCCTTCGCTGATCCACTGACGCATATCGGCGTAAAAGTCAGGGGTGCGATCCGCATAGTCGGTAACAATGAAACCCTGTAACTTCAGGCGTTTGCCGATGGCGGTGCTGAGGTTTTTGGGACCAGGGGTCGGTTCAACATCGTTGTAATGCGCGATCATGCCGCACAAAGGAATGCGTCCATGTATGTTCATCAACGAGAGAGCGGCTTCGAGATGCGTGCCACCGACATTCTCAAAGTAAATATCAATTCCGTCTGGACAGTGCTGCTTTAATTCATCTACTAAATTATCTACCCGTTTATAGTTAAAGGCTGCATCAACACCCGCCTTTTCCAAGAGCCACTCCACCTTCTGATCCGAGCCTGCGCTGGCGACCACGCGACACCCTTTGATCTTGGCAATCTGGCAGACTATCGCACCAACTGCGCCGGATGCAGCGGAGACGAACACCGTTTCTCCCGCTTTGGGTTCACCGATGTCCAGTAATCCAAAATAGGCGGTGCGTCCGGGCATACCGACCGCACCGATAAAGGATTGAATCGAGGCGAGGGTTGGATCAATTTGGCTCACACTCTTTGCAGGAACAACGTAATATTCCCGCCAGCCGAGTCCACCTAGTACATAATCCCCAACCTGAAACGATTCGCTCGCCGATTGAACGACCTGGCCGACACACCCACCTTCCAACGGCACACCGAGGTCAACATTTCTAACAACCCCGCGCATATAGGGATCGACCGACATATAGATGTTTCTTACAAGCACTTCTCCCGCTTTAGGGGCAGCGAGCGTTACTTCAGCAATCTCAAAATCGCTTTCCTTTGGTATACCGACGGGACGATTCTTGAGACGGATTTCCCGGCTTATAATTTCACTCATCTTTCTCTCTCCTCCTGATAATTTTACAACAATTCGAGTTGACCTGCCAAGAGATATGGTTCGGTCAAGTATTGCTCCTCTATTGGGTATTCCCGCGGCAGATAGATTTCGATAGGAATTCCTATTCCATGGAGGTACTTGCACATAAGCGGTGCTACCTCTATCCAGCTTAACCCCCCCAATGAACACCCTAATGCCGGCATCGCGAGTGATTCAATCTTCGCTTTTTGAAAGCTTTTCTGTATCCATTCTAACCCACTTTCAATGTCCTCTAAACGCGATGGTGTTCGCCAGTGCCGCTTCGTCGCGAAAAGCAAAAACCATTTCACCGGATTTTTGATTGGCTCGTTAGGCTTGAGGTCTGTCAACTCATCTGGAACTGATGTCTCGCGCTTATAGAGATAAGGACGTGTTGCTGTAATTTTCTTCGCGCGGCAGGCTTTCTCGTATTCTACATAAACATCGGAGAATTGCTCTCTAGCGCGCAGTGCCAATCCTTTTCCCATAACACCCTGAAGATTAACTGTAACTGCCAACGTCTGCAATTCGGAGAAAAATATATCTCCGCCGTCAACAAGCAAAATGTTGTCGCCAATCTCAATTCGACGCTGGGGTTGAAAGAATAGGTGAGGTTGACGAATAACAGAGAGTTGGGGATTGTCAATTAATCCCGGCACCCAATTTTTTGTTCCATCGTCAGCAACGATAACCGAACGAATGTATTCAGGCTTGACACGATCGGGTACTAAACATTCTGCCATGATTTTGCGTTTTGATCCGTCGCACTCCTTCCACCACTCACTTTTAATAGTTGTCCATTGTTGCTGAAGGGTTTTCGTTTCCTCGGATGGGAGATAAAATTGCGTTGTTTCACTAGCGGCGTCCCCGTCTGTGATGATGACCCCTGGTTCTTCCAAAATTGTGTTAGCAATCTCCAGAACGGCAAGTTTTTCTTTACCGTTTTCAAAGACAGTTCGATACATCATTGGGTTACGTGGTTGAAAAAACAGATTGGCGTAATGCAAGAGATTGTTTCCGCAAATTTTGGGGATAGTCTTGCTTTTTCTACTGACGTTCTCTTTTTTATCCTTTTGTCTTTTAAACATCGAAATTCCCTGCACGTTTTCTATTCCAATTCTTTCGTGGGAAAGGATTCCGTGTTTAATAATTGAGGGTAAGTTGTCTATATGGGTAATATAGTAGAAACTCTTTGTCCTCATGGTTTTCTTCCCTTCAATAACAGCTTTTGCTTTGTTGAATTGGGATGTATTTCTCCATCTTCAGCAATACTTTGCTTACACCCCGGTTGCAGATAGATAACAATTTTAACACAAATCTAAGCCTCAGTAAACGATGGCGTAAATATGTTACTTCCCTCGCCGTCCGCAACAGCAAGTTTCGGAATATCGGAAGATGATAGACGCGCCTGAAGTGAGGCAGCAACAACATGGTTAACAACGATAAAACGCTGAATATGTTTCGGCTTGACCTGATCTGGAACTAAACATTCTGCCATTAGTTTACGCTCTAATTCCTTGCAATGATTCCATGAAATCCATGAGTTGGACTGAACAATTGCCCGCTGCGTCTGAAGTATTTCCAATCCTTTGGGTTGAGGGTGAATTTGCGTTAACCTGCTGGCAGCGATGCCATCTGTAATAAAAATTCCTTGTTCTTGCAACACCGTGTTCGCAACACCTAAAACGGCAAGATTTTGGCGACCTATTTTATTAATGCGGCCATACAGCATTGGGTTGCGAGGTTGAAAAAATAAGTTGACATAGTGCCAGAGGTTTTTTCCGTCAGGGGTAAATCTGCGCCTGCGCCTTTCAACAACCGAATTATTGTAAATTGGCGTATATGAGAAACTTGCCGCTTTAATCTTTTCATGGGAAAGAATTCCCCTTTCAAGAATGGAGGGGATGTTGTCTATATGTGTAATATATGGTAGATAATATAAATAAGTGAACGTTATTTAGAAATGTGTTACGATATAAGCATTATGAGATATTCACCCGATTTACGCAAACGCGTCCTTGATTTCATACAAGCCGGCGGCAGCAAAACAGAAGCCGCTAAACGGTTTAACGTCGGACGAACCACTATCTATAAGTGGCTAAACGCCCCAGATCCATTCGCTTATCAAAGACCCGGTCCCCGAGGGCCCCGATCTATTGATTATGATGCGCTGAAACAACATATTGCTGATTTTCCAGACCAGACCCTCAAAGAACGCGCTGTTCATTTTGGGGTGTCGACCTTCTGTATAGGATATAGCCTGAAACGGCTAGGATACACGCGAAAAAAAAGACGCTCGGTTATAAGGAGCGGTGTGATGAAAAACGACAAGTGTATCGTCAACAACTTGAACAAGTCAAAGTCGCTGGTAAATCCGTAGTTTATGCCGACGAGAGTGGCTTTCGAGACGACGGTTATAGACGGTATGGCTATGCGCCTATAGGCACACCCGTGTTTGACCTTATATCCAGCCAACGCACTCGGACCACCACACTTATTGCCGCACGTTTTGAAGATACCTTCACTGCGGCACGGTTATTTGAAGGGAGTTGCAAAGCCTACGATTTCAATGATTGGTTAGCCGAGCAGTTATGTCCACGCTTGACTTCAAAACACGTGGTAATCCTTGATAATGCACGACTTCACAAAACGCCAAAGACCCGACAGTTAATAGAGGCTTCAGGGGCGAGTCTGATGTTTTTACCCCCTTATTCCCCGGATTATAATCCGATTGAACACGATTTTGCTAATATAAAGCGAATCCAACAATATCAAACAGAAATGTCTATTGAGGATATTATTCAAATGTATCAGTAATTCTATCATCTACCATAGTAGAGTCCTCTTATGTCTGAATTTCTCATAGTTGCTTCTCCTGAAGATGAAGCGTGGGGATGCTACGATTTTATTTATGGTGAATTAGACAAATAAGTGGACATTTGCCAAAGCCCCCCTCTTTCCCCCTGATAAGGGCGCTAGGGGGTTAGGGATTTAGGCGGTTGTTTGTAGGTACAGATTGCCTAATCTGTACATGGGCATTGGCAGTGTATAAGTAATTCTATCATCTACCATAATAAGACTCTCTTCCTTATTACTACAGTATCACGCCCAAACGAAGATTTCGTCATCCTCCTCCGAATAGCCGATAAAAGTCGCCAAAACCGTTCGAGGAGTGCTCCCCTCTACAGCAGCCACTTGATGGATGCAACCACTGTTGAACAGATAGAAATCGCCCGGCTGTACTTCGATTTGCTGCTGTTCAATCTTGTTTTGTGCGGCGTATTCGTAGTACGTACCGTTAGAGACGTGGGATTGCACCTCCGGACTCCAAGTGCACCGATGGATAACAGCGTGTGGACTATCCCCATCATGGACGGAATTCTGTATACAGATGAGAGCCGCAAATTGGTGTGTGAAACGGGAAACCTCGAAGTTGAAGAGGTTGTCGTCTATTGCAACATGATTGATGTGGGGAGAGTACGCGTGGCCCTCATAGTGGACCCGAAAGATTGCGGGACCGTAGAGACGCCCATCGGGTTCACGGGCGACCTTCACCTCCTTGTTCACCGTCAGCGCGGAGAGGCAATCGTAGAGGGTATCCACTGGATTATCAAACCCGTCGAATAGGTGGCTGAAAAGTTCATGCGTGCTCGCCGAGTGTTGAAGGAAAGCCTCCTTGTTCTCGGCAGGGTCATCTGATACCGCCAGACCTCCGCGTGCGCGGTTGACCAGACTCGAGCCGATATCGATCCGGCTTGGCAAGTTCCCTTCCGGGGTGGGGTGATCTGGGTCACGCATCATACCCCGCTCAACGAATCGCTGCATCAATCCACTACACTGATCTGGATCATACGCGCCGCGCAGCGCAATACCCGCTATGCGAGCGTCCGCAAGGGCTTGGAGCGGATCTGCCTCATGGGCAAAGACGGTGTCTATATCGGGTTCTAGCACTGACCAACTTTCACTAAATACCATTTTATGCCTCCTGTTAATCTTACCTGCGTTTTGTTCAAGAGTTGCCCTTCTGTAGGTCGATTTTCCAAAATCGACAATCTTTCGTAGTCACAGGTTTCCCAACCTGTGATCATGGCAGGAAGATGTCGAGATATGAATCTCGACCTACACGGAACCCTCTCTTGCTAGCGCTCCCATCGGATCCCATGCAGGCAGAACAATCGGCTCTGCCTCAAGCGCATCCTGTAGCTCGTTAGGTAGATACTCCTTTCGCGCAGCAATCTCAAACATATATTGGTCAAACCAGTTGTCATTCATCAGGTAGAACCCCTTGCGCCCGCTATCGGCGCCCCAACTGTTTTCAACCCGCCAACGCCGCGGAATCTCTCTGCCGTTCTCCTGTATCACATCCACACCCGTGAATAGCATCGCGTGGGTCATCAGGGTCTGGTGGTACTGGAGCCGCCCTGCCTTGTCAAGAGTGAACGGTGTGTCATAGATACCTTCGTAGTCATACAGCTTCGCGTCCCAAAGACCGAGATTGCTCTGCATCATCTTCCCAACATCGCACCCCATCCAGACCGGCTCCCCATCCATAATGGTCTTCATCGCTATCTGCTTCATGAGGTCGATATCGATATTCAGGTATTTGACAATCGCACCGCCCTCAACGTTGCCGAGGCATTCCACCGTGAAGGTTTTGCCGATAGGGCTTGTTGGGCGTGGGTCGTGGACGAGGCAGACGTAATCATCGACAGGTACGGTGATATATTTCTCTGCGAACTGTTGTGGCGTCATCTCTCCATCGCGGTGGAACGCTTTGTCAGCGTCGTTCCACTGCCAATCGAAATGGGTTGGCGGCGTGCCGAGATGGATGGACAAGATGCGGTGGATGACCGTGATAATCTCGTCTTTGGCATCTAACAGCTCATCAAAACTCGCATCTTTTGATGCCATATCGCGAAGCGTCTTCGCACCCTCGCGTAGCTTATTCAGCAAAATCCGATTCATCCGACTTGAGCTTGACGAACTCTCCGTCTCAGGCATAAACGCTTGGGGCACAAGTCCATGCTTCTTAATCAGATTGACGAACATATTCCACTGTCCGCCATCCTCTAAGGGGCTTTCAAGTAGCCATGCAATGCACCGATCATCCACGGGACGGTCTACCATCTCGATCATTCGTTGCAGGAAATAGTTGGAGCGTTCAAGTTTATCCCAGAAGAAAGTATAGTTTTGGCTGAATTCAAATTCTTTCAGGTTCATCTTCTTCATCGCGCCGACCCGGAACAGGTTCAGTCCAGCGAACATCCAACATCTGCCACTACTTTTCTGGTTCGTAACGCTCCAGTCATCCAGCACATGACTGAAGGTAAAGTCGCTGTTGGTGACTATCTGACGGTCGAGGGCAATGTCATCGACGGCGATTTTGCAGACAGCGTTCTGTGCCATCCGATAAACCGGGCTACCTTCAAAATCGTTGCACAATTTTGTGATTCGGTGTGGGGACAAAGTCCCGTCTTGCAAACCTTCAAGTGATCTTAATGTATCGGCTGCCATATTACAACTCCTATCTGTTAAAATTCAGTTGGTTTTTGTGCACGCACGGATAGTGCGGGACAATTAAGATAACCCAAGTTACTATGGTGAATTAGAGAAATAAGCGGACATTTCCCAAAGTCCCCCTGATAAGGGGGATTTAGGGGGTTATTTGTGGGTACAGATTGCCTAATCTGTACATGTGCATCGGCAGTGTCTAAGTAATTCTATAATCTACCATAATTCATCATCGGGAGCACTTTCGATGCGTTGCTTCATTTTAGAGGATGGATCGTATTGTAGCAGTTTCTCCCGCCTACCGTCCTCTCCGAGTTTACCGACAATCTCTGTAATTTCCATTGAGCTCTCGAAAGATTTTGTCTGATCGAGAACATGTAAACCAATCAAATCATTAACATTCTGAACCGTAGCGGCATACGCCTTCAAATCGTCTTTGTGTTCCAGTTCTGACCGAATAGAGATTGATACGGCAGGATGTCCTTCAACGACCCACCCAAATCGATAGCACACCAAATTTATAAAATACTTTTCTTTTTTTTGTCGACGTTGTAATAGAGATTTATTGATAGCAGGAGCAACATCATCAAGCAAGGCTTTCGCTACAAAGTTTGCTATCCCTTGAGTGGAAGCCCTATAAGCTGGAGTCATCTCTACAGTTTCTAACGACCTAAAAACTTCTTCTCGCTTCTCCCATAGCTCTTTTAGGTAGTTGTTCATGGCTTCTTCTGCCTGTAGCTTATCTGTAAGGAGGCGTTTCCCTTCCTCATCCCAATACCAATGACCACGAAATTTTGTTTTCAGCCGATAGCGCAATGTATAGCCGATTTCATCAACATTATCAGAGCCACTTACCTTGAGTTTATAAGCGGTTAACTCTGGCAGTGCTTCTGTATTAACCGGAAAAATCTCTGTGAACAGATCTGTTCCTTGCATTTCAACTTCCTCAACAGAAGGGGTAGAATTAAAAGATGAGTTCAGAACTTTCGCGCTTCAGACAGTAATTGCCCGATTCATGGGACATCAAGGACCTGTTTCGTTAGCCCGATACTTCATCAGGGTGTGATGCACAATAAAAACACTTGCTGCTAACAGTTGGAAAGAAGATAGGGCTTATAGGAGGGGAAATAAAAATGGAGGGCAAAGAAAATCTCTGCCCTCCATATCTGTCTGTAATTTCAGACGTTTAGTACATACCACCCATCTCACCACCGGGAGGTCCTGCCGGCATTGGGGGTGCTTCCTTCTCAGGAATGTCTGCGACCAATGCCTCTGTAGTGATCATCAGCCCAGCAATGCTGGAAGCATTTTGAAGGGCAACACGGACCACTTTGGTCGGATCGATAACGCCTGCACTGAACATATCGTTGAATTCATCTCTCAGGGCATCGTAACCAACACTGTCGGCTTCATCTTTCACTTTCGCGAGGATGACCGAATCTTCTTGACCCGCATTGTGTGCGATCTGACGAAGTGGTTCTTCGAGGGCACGGCGTACAATATCAACACCGACCTGCTCGGTCTCGTCATCGAGGCTGACATCATCGAGTGCAGATGATGCACGGACAAGTGCAACGCCTCCGCCTGCAACAATACCTTCCTCAACGGCTGCACGGGTTGCGTGCATAGCGTCTTCAACGCGCGCCTTCTTCTCTTTCATCTCAACTTCGGTCGCTGCGCCAACGTTGATGACAGCAACACCACCGGCGAGTTTCGCAAGGCGTTCTTGCAGTTTTTCGCTGTCGTAATCGGAAGTCGTGTCCTCAATCTGGTTACGAATCTGATTGATTCGACCTTGGATGGCTTCGGTGCTACCCGCACCTTCGATAACGGTTGTGTTGTCTTTGTCGATGACAATACGCTTTGCCTGACCGAGATCGTTTAGGTTGATGTTTTCGAGCTTAATGCCGAGGTCTTCGGAGATGACGCGTCCATTCGTGAGGATAGCGATATCTTCGAGCATTGCGGTCCGGCGGTCACCGTAACCGGGGGCTTTAACAGCTGCGCCACGGATGGTTCCGCGGATCTTGTTGACTACCAAAGTGGCTAGCGCTTCACCTTCAACATCCTCTGCAATTATAAGGAAGGGTCTGCCTTGTTGAGCGACTCGCTCAAGCATCGGTACGAGGTCTTTGAGTGCGCTAATCTTTTTCTCATGGATGAGGATATACACTTCCTCAAGCACGGTTTCCATACGGTCAGGATCGGTGACAAAGTAGGGCGACAGGTAGCCACGATCGAACTGCATACCCTCGACCACATCAAGTGTGGTTTCAAGGCTCTTGGCTTCCTCGACGGTGATAACGCCGTCTTTGCCCACTTTTTCCATCGCGTCTGCAATCAGGTTTCCAATCTCGCCATCGTTATTGGCAGAGATAGAAGCAACCTGTGCGATTTCTGTTTTTTCGGAAGTCTCTCGACTCACGCTTTGCAAACGCTCTACAACTGCTTCAACCGCTTTCTCAACGCCACGCTTGAGTGCCATCGGGTTACGACCTGCAGCAACGTTCTTCAAGCCTTCACGGTAGATCGCCTGCGCCAAAATGGTAGCCGTTGTTGTTCCATCACCGGCAACATCGCTGGTTTTGGAGGCAACTTCCTTCACCATCTGCGCACCCATATTTTCGTACGGATCTTCAAGCTCGATCTCTTTCGCAACAGTCACACCGTCTTTGGTGATTGTCGGCGCGCCGAACTTCTTATCGAGAACAACGTTTCTTCCTTTTGGTCCCAAAGTTACTTTTACAGCATTCGCAAGCGCGTCAACCCCACCCTTAATCTGGTTACGGGCACTTTCGTCAAATGCGATTTGTTTTGCCGCCATTATTATTCCTCCTAATTCTCTCTAATTCCCGAATTAGCTAATTTTTGCCAAGATGTCATCTTCGCGTAGAATCAGCAACTCTTCATTGTCATACGTTACTTCAGTACCAGAGTATTTCCCAAACAGGATTTTGTCTCCAACTGCAACGTCAATGGGTTGCCGGTCACCATTGTCAAGCAAGCGACCTTGTCCAGCAGCGATGACTTCGCCCTCTTGGGGTTTCTCTTTCGCAGTATCAGGGATAATAATCCCGCCACTGGTTGTCTGCTCATCTTCTTCAGTACGTCGGATTAAAATCCGATCGCCTAACGGCGTGAGTGCCATATCTTAATCTCCTTTTCGTTAAGGTTAGAATCAACAATATTGATACAACACGCGTATTATATGCAATAGATATGCCACCCTACTATTACTGGGTTCTTTGCCTATCAATGACATTTTGGCACGCTTAAATCGAGACAAAATGTCATCGTGGTTCTGTTTTTGCCGTTGGGGTGCCATTTTGTCGCCAACCTAAATTGAAAATCTATTCACGAAAATCACTCACGTTAAGAAATAATGCAAAGAAACCGAGTTTTGAAGAAAAAACTCGGTTTCTCTAAGCTGCTCTGCACTTTCTTTTTACATGAGCCAATTTACCCTCCCCTTCAGGTATACTAGATCTTCATCCATTAGAAGATTCCGTAGGGCATAAAACCACTTTTCCTGTCCGATCTGATTCGTAAGCAGCTGCAAGAATCGCATTGGTACGCAGCCCATCTATCCCTGTGACAATCGGCTGCTCTCCCTCAGTCACACACCGGGCGAAATGCTCAAATTGGCTTTGGTATAGGTCTTCAAAGTGGGAGTCGACGATTTGAGACTCGCCATTGGAAGAGAGCTTAATCTTCCAACCATCATCATTATAGACCCACACCCACCCATCGGTGCCGTATATTTCGATGACAAGATCGCACCCCGCAGCAGCGAAACTGGTGTCAACGAACCCCTGAGCCCCATTCTCAAAACGCATCATGATCATTCCAGTCTCTTCAACATCGTATCCATGGAAAACAGTGTTGCAGAATGCGCTGACCTGACCCACCTCTCCAAGGATATAACGCAAGAGATCTACTCCGTGTGCCCCGAGATCCATCAGTGAACCACCGCCGCCCTGATTCGGGTTGCCACGCCACGCCCCCGGCGGGATCGGAAAAGGTTTAAGAAACGGCACCCGCCCTTGGACAATTCCTCCCAAACGTCCTTCCGCTACCCAGTTCTTTATTTGATGAAAACAGGAGTGAAAGCGAAACAGGAAGCAGATTTGCAGATGCACACCGTTCGCTTGGCAAGCATCAATCATCCGTTGACACTCCTCCGTATTCATCGCCATCGGTTTATCACAAAGGACATGGAAACCGCGTTCCGCGGCTTCGATAACCTGTTCACAGTGCAGATATACAGGCGTTGAAACATAAATTGCATCCAACGCTTCGTCTGACAGGAGTTCACTGACCGTTGTGTAATATGTCCGTGCACCATGCTCTGTCGCAAGCCGTTGGGCCCGCCCTCCATCTCTAGAAAGCAGTGCATAGAGTTCCGCATCTTCCGCTTTAGTTATCGCCGGCATAGCCCGGCGTTGCGCAACGCTTCCCGCGCCAAGCACTCCCCATTTTAATGCCATGTTGTACTCCTCAGTAATCGGCAATCCAAAAAATTGGAAACCACCGACACCTCATCGAAAATTGGATCTAAATCTTACCTATTGGTATGTCTCGTCCCGTTTCTTGGAATTAATATTGCCTGTATCGAATTTTTCTGTTGAGAATCACGGAATAAATTGGTATAATAGAAAGTCGTATTCTAAGAAACCGCACTTGAGATTTTGGTAAGGCAGGTCTCAGAACATTTTGCATTCATGATTATCTGTGTTACACTTTCTGCACAACCTGCCACTATTTGCTAAAATCCCAAGAATCGAAAGGGGGATAGGTTTAATACAATGATCCATGTCAGAGTAGAACCGGACGAAACAATTGATCGAGCCCTTGCTCGCTTCAAGAAGATATGCGGCAAAGCAGGTATCGTCACGGAAATCAGACGACGCAGTTTCTACGAGAAACCGAGCGAAAAACGTCGCCGCCTAGAACTAAAACGACAACGGAAAAATAAGATTCGCACTTTTCAGACCAAATAACAATAGGTCAAAGACTCCTCCGATTCATCGGAGTTCCCGGAACGGAATCGGAACAGAGGAGCTGAACTGACCTGATTAGCGTTGCACCAGTAATTTTACATCGAAATCAGAAGGCATATATATTTCTCACGAATCATTCGTAGATGTCTCATTGAGAAAATGTATATGCCTTTTTTGTTGGCATCTTTCGCCTTCACCATGACACGCTCACAATAATTGTGGTAGAAACGAACGGGTAAAGCAACAGAAGCTACCTGCTAGCAGGTTTGCGGCGGAAACGATCGTACTTCGCATCGACTAGAAAATCCTTGAGATATATACGCTCACCATCGAGCTGATCAGAGGCGTTCGCACCAAGCACAGCGGCAAGGCTATTCATGCTACTAGCGAAGGTACTCCGAAGCTGCCCTGAATCCTCCATCGCAATCGCGCGGAGAAAAGCGCGGCTGATCTGCTCTGTTGGGTCCACGCGAGGGGGCAACGGAAGCAGATGGCGAACTGCTTCCTGCGACGGTGCCTGTGCCGGCGGATATGTGCCATCGTAGTAGTAAGCCACCACATCATTTCCCTCAAACTTCAGATGCCCGTGCGTCCAGAGTATGCTCTCATACCCATCGCTATAGTAAGTTTGGCGCAGACGGGACAGGATGAGATTGGCGATGCAACCACACTCAAAGCCGTATCTTACGCTATAGGCATACGGATTATCCCCTCCATCAACGATGTCCGCTGCATCACGGTGGATATAATCTGCCTCAACCCATGAAATATCACCGAACCAATACCGCATCAGGTCCGTTTGGTGAATCCCCCCTTCCACAACGGTCGCCCCAGACCACTCGTAGTTTGCTGTCCAGACACGATTGGCGGGTCCCCCCAATGTTTCAGTTTTGGTATGCTTGATTGAATGACCTTCAAGTGCGCCATTCCCTATAATAGTGCTCATTACTGGTTGTTTATTTGCGAGAAAATTGTGGACAGCTTCGTAACGCGAATCGTATCGCTGCTGGAATCCCGCTGTGGAAATAACGCCGTTTTCCTGTATCGCACGCTCCATGTCAATGGCTTCGTTCAGGAATAGGCTCATCGGCTTCTCTGCGAAAATGTGCACCCCTGCATTCGCCGCTTGGATAATCTCGCCGTTGTGTACCCCCGGCGGCAAGGCGAAATAGATCGCATCCAGCGACAGTGCAGCGAGAGTCTCCCCGAAATCCGTCGTGGTGTGGATGCCATCAATTTGAAACCCGTCCACATATCCCTGGATTTTCGCCTCTGCAAGGTTCTCCTCAAAAGCGTCGATTAACGCTGCAATTTTGACAAGTCCCTCGCCTTGAAGTTTCCAAAGGGCTTTCAAATGCTGAAGTCCGCGTTGTCCAAGACCAATAATCGCAACGCGAATTGGTTGACTCATAAAAACTCCCTTTCCTTAAAAATGACCCAAGTTGCTAGGTTCTGTTGACATTTCATCGTAATCAGATAATCGAGAGGTGTGCACAGACACTTGGTCCTTCGTAGGGGTTGGGTTTCCCAACCCTTTGGTCACACATCATAGTCCGTTCCGAGACCAGGGACGATTTTGAACTTCTGTAGGTCGATTTTCCAAAATCGACGTTTCGGTGTCGAGATATGAATATAGACCTACAATCAACTCAACCCGTATGATTTGGGCGTTCCAACTCGCGTTGGTCAATGGGCGAGGAAACCTCGCCCCTACGAAACCAAGCTCCCCGATTCATCGGGACTTGTCGAGAATCCCGATCTACCAGGAAGATTCTTCGACCTGTAGTTCGGCGATTCATCGCCGCAACATACAATTTCCAACGCCCGATGAATCGGGCAACTACAATAGGGACAAAGGTTTGCAGTAGGGCGATAAATCTTCCGTCCGGACGCGCAATAAATTGCGCTACTACAAACTCAAGTGCGTAACTCCTAAGTGGATTACGGAAGAACCCAAGTTTTGAAGAAAAAACTCGGATTCATGGCAAATCACTTTACCAAAACGACTTTTCAAACAGGCTCCTAAAAACAGGCGACCTACGCTTTGAAGATCTCGTTGACTTTTTCTAAACCATCCCATGCGGCAGCAAAACCAGCATACGCAGCGACTTGAAAAAAGACTTCAACGATTTCCGCCTTCGTTGCACCGTTGTTCAATGCCATTTCAACGTTCAGTTCTAGGGCATTCACTCGACCTAACGCCGCTAAAATCGCAATACTACAAAGGCTGCGTGTTCTTAAATCTAGGTTGGGGCGACTCCAAATCTCACCGCCGACAACTCCCATCACGCACCTTTCAAAGTCCGGAGATAATGATCTAAATTTCTCTCTCAACTCGTCTATTTTATGAGTGCCAACCATTTTTGAAAATTGTTCAACACCTTTTTGATATTGTTCTTCGAGCATTTTGCTTTTCTCCTTCCATAATTTGACAGCAAAGGTATAACTAAAGGAAATCAAAATCACAGCCTAAGTGTGCCTGCTGAATGTGCTGAGTGTATAGCAACCCATAGCCTCGCTGAAAGTGTGGTTCAGGAAGCACGAGCTGCTCCTGCCGCTTGGCTAATACTGTGTCATCAACCAACAATTCCAACCGTTTGTTTGGGACATCCAACTCAATCAGATCGCCCTCCTCCACCAGCGCGAGAGGTCCGCCGATAGCCGCTTCGGGAGCAATGTGGAGTACAATCGTACCGAATGCCGTCCCGCTCATCCGGGCGTCGGAGATACGAACCATATCTTCAACGCCAGCCCGCAAGAGTTTTTTCGGAATCGGGAGGTAGCCCGCCTCCGGCATCCCTGGCCCACCAATGGGTCCGGCGTTCTGCAGAACGATGATATGATTTTTGGTAACGGGTAAATCGGGATCATCAATACGGCTGTGTAGATCTTCCAGCGACTTAAAGACGACTGCCGGTCCTCGATGCGTCAGTAGATCGAGAGAAGCAGCGGAACGCTTAATCACCGCCCCATGTGGTGCTAAGTTCCCAAAGAGGCTGGCAAGCGTACCAGATTCAAATAGCGGCGTCGTTCTAGGCTTGATGACATCCTGCCACGCTGCCGGATGAGGCACCGCCGAGAGATTCTCCCCGATGGTACTCCCTAGCACCGTCTGGGCATCTCGATGGAGAACATCTTCGAGGGCTTTCATCACCACCGGAATTCCACCCGCCTTAAAGAGATCTTCCATATAATACTCACCGCTCGGTTTGAGATTTACTATGACCGGAGTCTCATCGCTGATCCGATCAAAATCCGTGAGTTTAAGTTTAATGCCGAGTCGCCGCGCAATCGCTGTTAAGTGGATGACACCATTTGTTGAACCACCAATCGCCATCAGGAGACGGATGGCGTTCTCGAAAGACTGTTGCGTCAAAATCTTCGACGGACGGAGATCGTTTTTAATCATTGAGACAATTGTTCTACCCGTCGCTTCCGCATGACGCCGACGCTCTGACATCACCGCAGGGATAGCAGCACCGCCGGGCAACATCAGTCCAAGCATCTCCGCCAAAGCCGCCATTGTGCTAGCGGTGCCCATCACCATACAAGTCCCTGTGCTGGAACACAACCGACTTTCAACCTCAACCATCTCGTCTGCGTTCAAACGTCCAGCGCGATATTCGCCCCAGAATCGACGGCAGTCGGTGCAAGCCCCCAGTCGTTGCCCTTGATAATCCCCGGTGATCATCGGTCCCGCAACCAGACAAATCGCCGGACGGTCTGCGCTCACAGCCCCCATCAATTGAGCGGGAACAGTCTTATCACAGCCACCTAACAGAACAACGCCGTCCATCGGCTGGGCGCGGATCATCTCCTCCGTATCCATCGCCATCAGGTTGCGGAACATCATCGTGGTCGGTGCTGTAAACATCTCCCCAAGCGAAATCGTGGGGAATTCAATTGGCAGCCCACCGTGAGACAGCACCCCCCGCTTCACCGCTTCGATCAGGTCAGCAAAATTGTGATGGCAGCTATTAAAACCGCTGAAGGTGTTGATGATGCCGACGATCGGGCGTTCCAACTCCTGATCCGAATATCCTATCGCTTTCGCGAACGCCTTACGGATGTAGACGCTGAACTCCGGATCTCCGTAATCTGTTAAGCCGCTTTTGATGCCTGACGGATTTTTTGTTTGCATAATTTCCTCATACCTCTCTTTTACAACACCGAAAAGTATGTGTAAAATGGGTAATTATGGCGGATATATAGTATGGTTCAACATCAAGCGTATCAAAGATCTATCCTGTATACACGCGTGGCGGTATCATGAAACATAGCGGCGCGCTCGTCAGTCGAATAGCCTGATGATAACCGTTTGAAGGCGTTATACATCACGTGGTAGGAAAATGACACCTTATCCACCGGGAAGTTACTCTCAAACATGCACCGGTCAGGACCGAATTGCTCGATGCAGTAATTCATCAAGGGTGCCATATCCGACGCAAGCTCTTCCGAACCGGCGGGCGTTGTTCGGGCGTGCCAATCAAAACCGGTGCGGGGCATTCCGATACCACCCAGTTTGACGTTGATATTGGGGCATTCTGCTACGGCAGCGATACCGTTCCGCCAAGTGGTGAGCACCTCGTCGTCCCGGTTGGCATAAGGACCGACCCGTAGCAAGCCACCGATATGATTAAGAATAATGGTCAAGTCAGGTACTGCCTTGGCGAAATCCGCTAACTCGGGCAGCTGCGGGAAATACATCCAAGCCTCAAAAGATAATCCCATACCTGCTAGTACCCGTGCACCAGCCCGAAAATTGTCAGTAGCCAACTGCTCCTTCATCCTGTGAGCACTCGTATTTTCGATCTCTGGATGGGAATCCCAAGTTACAGCATGGCGGATGCCACGAAAACGGTTGGGACTGGCTGCCTGCAACGCTTGAAGTACCGGCTCAACCCGCTCTCCTAGGTTCAGATTGGCATGACCAACGATTGCTGCAGCAGCCCGGCAAGGTCCGTATAACCCGCTCGCGCTGGCGGCTGCCAGTCCTTGCACAAATTCAACTTCACCCACAGGACGCATCTCCTCCGGTCCATCAGCGCGGTACATCGCTCTCGCCTCAACAAACACGGTGGAACGGACATTATGACCACTGTTCACGTCATCGGCTAGTTCGTGGAGCAGATATCGTTGATAAGGAACACGCTCCGTCCGAAAATCCCAGAAGTGGTGATGGGGATCGCAAATGGGAATCTCCGGTTCCAAGGTCGGTTCCGGGGTTAAAGCAAGCCAGTCATTCCCTCCAAATGGCATAAAAGCACCTCCGTTGTAGTATAGCAAGTTTTGTATGATGAATAGCCACTAGTGTGAGGATAAGAAGTTATAGATATTTATTATACCACTCTTTCTCAATATTAGCGATAAAACAATGGCATTACAGATTGATCGCATTTTTGTTGTAAAATTGATGAAACACTGATAAGATAATCGTGAGAAGTTCAGCGCAGAAACCTTGTTTTTCAGGTGCATGTGGTAGTGCGAAATCCAAAAGTTGATAGGAGTTACGCACTTCGGTAGTGAACAACGATCGTTGTTCACTACGAAACGGAACCGGTGCCTAAAGACTAACTGTAGTTGCCCGATTTATCGGGCGTCGTGAGTTTTGTTGTGCGGTGATGAATCACCGAATTGCTCCCTGAGTAACGGGCGACGGGGTGTTGAACATTCAACTGCGTAAGTCCTAAGTTGAGTACATGTGAATTTTTGTCCCTGACGCGAGTTTGATTGAGTTGAGTCATACTTTCGATTTCCAGATATGGAGAACGCACTATGCCAATGTCTCACAAAGTTATGAAGCAGAAAATCAAAAAGCGATTAAAGGGCAAGGTGGGCAAGGAAAAACAGGATGAACTCCATCGAATTCTTGAGGAGTTACCTAACTACCGCAGCGGACCCTACGCTGACCTTCGCAAGTCACTCAACGAAGAAATTCAACAGCAGCAAAAGCGGTCAAAGGTGCAACACAGAGACACTTTGGCTGTTGAGAAAGAAGGACACTTTCAAATGGCACTGGTGGGTGCCCCCAACGCCGGAAAGTCCGCATTGCTTAAGGCACTCTCTCGCAGGCAGATAAAAGTTGCTGATTACGCTTTCACCACCCTAAGACCCATACCGGCAAGAGTGGATTGCGGTGGCTTGTGGATTCAATTGGTTGAAATTCCGGGCATAATCGCGGGGGCAACGGAGGGACGAGGAGGGGGACAAGCCTTGCTCAGTGTGGCAGCTAACGCTGATGGCTTAATGATCGCACATGACCTGACTACGGATCCACAAGAATTGAACATCATTTTAACGGAATTGTCCAAGACGAAGCTGCCCCAATCTTTGTTAATTGTATACACAAAAATGGACGATCCCGGTGCCGAAAACCGTTTAAGAGCGGTACAGACGCGATTCCCTCAATTCAACAGTGTCGCGGTCTCGGCAGAGCAGAACTTGCACCTTGAAGCACTAAGAGAAGCCATGCGAGCAGCCACAGGGTTGATTCGTGTATTTCCACGTTCAAACCAAGCTGGAAATGCGCCAGATGAGAAGCCGGTGATAATCCCTGTCGATAGCACCGTAGAAGATTTTGCAGGCAAGATTCACAAGGATATTGCCAAAAAGTTGAAATACGCTAAAGTTTGGGGAAGCTCAGTGAAATTTCCCGGTCAACAGGTTGGAAAAGGGCATACGCTGTCGGACATGGATATTGTGACTCTTTATACAACTTAGTAGGTTCCAAAAGCGCGAAGGACCGGCTGCCAACCTATCACCTAGTGAATATGTGAGATTATCTTACCCCCTTGGCACGAAATACTCCCTCAACCCATTGTTGGAGATTTATCATGAACCATCGCCAACTCTCTCCTATAGACGAGCAGCCAACATCTGTTGCGTCTCCGGCTGAAACGCCGGACTTCGACGCCGTCCGCAACGATTTTCCGCGGGCAAGGACCGCTGCGTACTTCGATAACGCCTCATCACACCCACTCAGTGTCCACTCTGCCGCAGCTTTGCACCGTTATATCGACTGGGTCACACACGAGGTAGGCGAACCGTGGTGGCCCCCCTGGGCAGCACCACGAGACGAAGCGAAGCATCTTTTTGCCAAACTCATCAACGCTCAACCGGAAGATATCGCCTTTGCCCGCAGTGCCGTTGAGGCAGAGAGCAACCTGATCAACGGTATGCAGGAACACCTCTCCGGCGGCAACGTCGTCACCCATGACTTACACTATGCTGCGTCCCTCTACAACTACAAAATACGGGAACAGGCATCTGCGCTCTCGTGTATTGAGGATAGGGACATCCTCCGCATCGTTAAACATCGTGATTGGCAGATCGACTACCGTGATATGGAACGTGCCATTGATAGTAACACCAAGTTAGTCTCCATCACGCTGGTGTCCAACGTCAACGGCTACCTTTCGGACGTAAAAGCTATCAGCGATCTTGCCCATGCACACGGTGCCTATCTCTATGTCGATATCATTCAGGGGGTAGGGGCTGTGCCGGTTGATGTGCAAGCGATGGGCATCGACTTCGCCGCGTGCTCCACCTTTAAGTGGCTAATGGGTGTCAAGGGGTTCGGCTTCCTCTACGTGCGGTCAGACCTCCAAGAAACCGTGGTGAAGCCCACGCAGCACAGCGGTGGCATAAGTTTTAACTATGCCCCTTGGGTTGAGGAGCCTGTCCCCGATGTCGCAGAGCACACCTTTACGCCAACTCCCGGACCGTCTTGTTACGAGGTTAGCTACCCGTCCTACGAAGGCGCCATCTGCGCACAAGAAAGCCTGAAGTACATCCATCGGTTGGGTGTTCATAACATTCGCAACCATGTACGCACACTCACCGATCGCCTGATGGAGGAGCTGCCCCTCCTCGGCTATCCTACTATCACCCCCAAGGGGAACGAAAGCCCCATCGTGACTTTTGCGGCACCGGATCCAGCAGGGACTATAGCAAAACTCAGAAATGCTGGCGTTCACGTCGCGATGCGCTACGGCAACAAGATGCGGATCTCCCCTTCCGTCTTCAACAACCAAGAAGATGTCTCTCGTTTGTTAGAAGCACTCGCATGAGATACAACTTAGGTTTCAGGTGAATATATCAACAGAATACCATCCCTTTAAATCCCAAGAGTTGATTGAGGAGGAAACATGGCTGAAAATTTCTGGTTTAATCGCATGGCTGAACATTGGAGTATCCCACAACGGTTAGATCTGGTCGAGCATGTAAGAAGGGCGAAGCTGCAGGTTGTACAGGTGGGAACCTTCGGACCAATGTTCTACAGTTTGGCAGACGATCCCGAAGTAGATCGCCACTGGGTAGGGATGCCGCTAGTCGGCATAAGAGAAAACCTTGCCTGTGCAGCAGAACTCATCCCTCAACTCCAAGAGGCTGGCGCGCGGGTTGTCGGGCAGATGAGCATGGCATGGAACTACGGAAACCACGAAAAAGGACAGGGGCTGTTCGGTGCTTGGGAGAGAATCTGGACGGAAGATCTTCTAGGGACTGCGCCCTGTGCCAGCGCAGAAGATACCCAACAACGGCTCGCAGACGGGTCATTGCGACGTTGGGACATCGAAGGTCGTCCGTATCTGACGTATAGCGGTTGTATGTGCAATCCGCACTGGCTTGCCACCCTGAAGCCGATGGTGAAAAAAGCCATCGAGTTGGGGATAGACGGATTCAATGTGCATCATAACTTTGAGTATTTCTGCCGATGCGGTTATTGCCAAGATTATGTGCGAGACAAACTACAGGAAGCCTTCGATACTACCGACCTGCGACGAATTTTCGGCAGACATGACCTCGCCGAAGTCCCAGATCTCCTAACCCCCTGCCAAGAATGTCCGGAAGATTTGGGACAACGGTTTCAGCTAGCCGTGAATCGTGCAACCCACCTGCGCCGCAAAGAGGCATTAGACGAAATATACATCGCGCACGGTCGTTCACTGAAGCCAGATCTCCTGTTAGCACAGTGGTATCACAAGTACGATTTCATGCCCCACGACGAGCGCAGCCTCCTGCCGAGTGGGCTATGGGCAAAAGATGAGGATTATATCTGGTACAGTCAAGGCGGATATAAGGGCATGAGTTTCATCAAGCACGGCTATCTGGCGGATATGGGGCTGCCCGCTCGGTTTATCTATGCGGCTGGCGGTGGCAAACCTTTTGTGATTAACAAATATGATTTCCGTCGCTTGCGATTATCGATTGCCGAAGCCGCAGCAAACCATGCCGCAGCACCCGCATATCATTGGGGTTATGATGAAAATCCGGATTTTGCTGTGGAGGATTACTACGCTCCCGTTATTCGCTATCAACGTTTTCTCGCCGACCACGACACCCTGCTGCATCCAGCCCAGCCTTGGGCACAGATAGCCCTAGTCTATCCGCGCCGCGCGGAGTTAGAGGACGAATCGGATTGTCTAGAACCACTCAAGCGGATTGGTCGGCTGTTGGAGGATAGACATCTACTCTTCGACACCATTCTTGATGAACAGCTCCTTGATCGTGCTGCTAACTACGACACGCTCATCTTGCCCGACGTGAAACGTCTATCCCCAGAAGAGGGGGCACATCTCAAGCGGTTCGTCGAACGAGGTGGAAAACTTGTCTTTACGGGGGACACCGGAAAATATCAACTTGACGGACAGCCCTACCCTGAAAGTCTGCTAGCAGATTGGGCACTAACGGATGAGAACCGCAAGGGTACAAAACCGGAAGGGGTGTGCTATATCGCAGGGGAGCAGTGGGAACCCGATTCAGTAGAGGTACAGACTGGTGTGCAACTGCCGGTATATCCGTCCCTAGAGAACGATTCCTTCGGACAGGATTTTCTTAAGGATTTGGAAGGGTTGCTTGGGGAAGTATACTTAGAAACCGATGCGCCATGGTTTGTCCGTGCACGCGCTTGGCTACCCGCAGGACATGAGGCTTTGACCCTGCACTGGGTCAATTACCGGCAAGATGAGGATGCGGACATTGAAACACCTCAGCCGGTCGGGCCCGTTCAAGTGAAGTGTAAGGTGCCGATGGGCTACGCAGTGCAAAAGGTTGAGTGGCTCTATCCAGAGAAGGGTGATTCTGTCATCCTGCATCACAAAACGCTTGGAGAGCGGATCCGCTTTACCATTCCAAGCGTGATCGTTTACGGTTTGAGTGTGTTGCATCTACAGAAGGCTTAAGAGAATGGAAATTATTCCTTTCCTACTTTTTATCCTTTGCTGCATTGCTATCGCCGGGGCGGTTTGCGGGCTTTTTTATCTTTTGACCCGTTTCGGGCGAGGCGAATCCTACGATTTACGCTCTGTCCGCTGCCCACAATGCCGCAGCCAACGAAAGCCACGAAAAACAGGAAAGTTTAGAAATCTTGTTGAGGCAGAACTCGAATGTCCGGTATGTGGTTATATTTCGTGGGATATTCCCCCTCGAACCGACCTCTCCGCGCGCCCAACGGACAAAACGGAACGCAATACATGACCTGTAGTAACTAGCGTTCCGAAGGGCTAACCCCCACCCAAGATTTTGAATAGCGGCTTATTCTTCCACCTCGCCGTCCCAATAACTCACATTATCGTCTTTGCGGAAAAGCCGCCTAGAGACATAGGGGAAAACTTTGTTGGAGTCAGGATATTCGCTGACACCGTGGGGTTGCGTCATCCCCACTGCAAGCACCGTGCACGGTGCTTCTCCCGTATTGACTATTTTGTGGGCACCTGTCTCCCCCGGTGGAAAGGCAATAAAATCCCCTGCTGTAATCGTCAGATCACCACGTGGGGTTTTGAGCGTACACGCGCCCTCCATGACATAGAACATCTCGTCGCTAAAGTGATGAAAGTGCATTGGGAAACTGGCGTTGTTGGGTTGTAAACGGATGAGCCGATATCCCAATAGTTGTGCTCCGATGAGCGGATCGATGTCCTTATCTTCAAAGTCGTAGGGTTCAGGTGCATCCTGTTTGACCCAATCAATCTCATCGATGTTAATTCGATTAATGTAAATATCGGTGCGCCGTTGGAGACATTCGACTAACCGCTGACGTGCATCTTGGAAAATTGAGTGACCATCCCCAACCAGAATCGCGTCAAAGGACAAAGCGAGGATTTTTCGTAGCTCCAACGCCGCTTTCGGTGGATCTTCTAACTTTTCATCTGCCAGCAGCGTCAATGAGCCAATCGGTGCCCCTACCACAAGATCCCCTGACAGCACCGCATGCTTTTCAGGGAAATAGAGCGCGATCTCTCCCGGACTCTTTCCGTAACGCAGATGGATTGCCCTCAAGCCCGGCACGATCTCCTCTCCGTCGGTGATTTGACGATCAGCTGCAACCTCTAACGCAGCCGCATCTGCCTCGTGGATAACAATAGCTGCCCCTGTGCGTTCCCGAAAGGACTCCGCTTCCCGTTCATGGTCACTATTGGTAAGCACAATCAGCGATGCCCCACCGAGTTGATCAAACTGATTCAAATCCGAATCAATCATCGGGACAGGATCTATGAGAATATTGCCCTCAGGACGAACCCATAAATGCCCGTTGAAATCAATTTGACGCATCTCGCTAAAAATTGACCAACTGTAGATGTCATCAAAGATGAGTTGCTTCATTGTGGTTCCTTTCCGTCACCGGAGTTCTTGAGTCCTTAGATCTCCCATAATCTGCTCATTGATTAATCTCTATAATCCAGCCTCTTGTCTTGGCGGGTTTGTACTCCCCACCGCGCAAATATTCTGACGTATGCCATAGGCTTAGATGTTGACCATCCGGCAACCAAGTGACAGCAGTCAGAGAGAGTGTCGTCCGCGCTACCTGCAGCGTACGGTTCGTCTTCCGGTCCAGAACCCATACCTTCCAGCGCAGCCCCATACAGTCCTCACGTTCCATGTACGCGAGCCGATCTCCTTGCGGCGACCATGTCGGGGAGGTATGCTTCAGAACTTGCGTACTGCCCAAAGCATTCGTGGTCGCCATCGCGGAAACATCGACAACATGCAGCTGCTTATCAAGCGCAGGATCCGGCGTTGGATTGCCTCGAAGCACGTAAGCTAGATGTGAACCATCCGGCGACCATGCGATCTGCGCGACGCGTTGAGATTGGGTGGGGATCTCCCCGAACTTGGTTCCGTCCGTATTATGAATCCGAATCCGAGAATGCCCGGACTGATAGTGCTGATGGTCTAGCCCAACTGCGATACGCTTGCCATCAGGAGACCACGACGGTGGGTCCAGATAGCTGAACGGTACAATTCGTCCGTCAATAGGAACACGCGCGATTGCCGTAAGATCCGTTTTGTCGATATTAATCCGATAGACGACATCTGTCCCTTCTTCCCAACGTCTAAACGCAATTTGATTGGCTGTTGGGGACCACGCAGGTGCGTCGCCTCGTACTAACTTAATCAGGCGCAAAGTTTGCCAATCAAGTGCCCAGATGTAACTCTCGTTCAACTCATCGTAAGCCTCAAAGGCAATAAAGTTGCTATCGAGTGACCACGAAAGATGAGGATTGTAAAAGACCCCTTTATGCAGCCGCCGAGATTTCTCTGCCCGGGCATCCGAAATCCAAAGCTCGCTCGCCCGCCAATACTGCCCGGACAGGTTGGTTCGCTTCAAAAACACAATCCTTTTTCCGCGCGGGGACCAGTGGGGATATTCCGCCCCTTCAATCAGTTCCAATGTCCGGTTGTGCTTACAGATTGCTGTATTGAAATGGATGTCATCCGTTTCTACAAACACACCTATCCCGCCCCCGTCCATCCAACCCACCTCGCCGTTTGGAAGTTCAATCTGATACCACCCCTCTGTTCGATTCAGAATTGGGAGCACTACCCCGTCATTGAGAGTCAGTTTGATAGGAGATTCCGCATCTCTTTCCTTATAAACAGGGGCTTGATCGCGCACCACTGTGCCGACTGGAGGTCCGCTGACTGGAGGTTTCTCCGGCGGTACTTGAGATGATTCGCTCTCCTCTGATGGGGCTTGAAGGTCCTCACCCTCCTGATTGGTAAAGGCGTACACATACCCATCATCCGATGTCACATAAAGTACCCCGTCGGAAATGGCTGGCGCAGCATCAACAAAGCCTTTCGTCGGATAAGACCAGATCTCCTCCCGTGATTCAATGTCCAAGGCATGAATTTGATTGTCTCGTGCACCGATGTACACCACACCGTTGGCGGTTGCGGGGTAACTGTAAGTCAAAGGCGTAAGCTCTCGCCAAGTATTAACATTATGCTGTGGTGCGATCGGACGCAACTGTCCTTGTGAACACACATATTCAACCCCATCAATATACACGCGTCCCTGTAGCTGTGATTCCAATTCACCGGTTGTCGCATCAATAACGTGGATTTTCTTGGTATACGCCCCAATATATAGCCTTCCCTTCGACAAGATTGGCGGAGAATCCATCCACGTTTCCGATCGAAATTCCCAAAGCCATTCACCGGTTTCAGCATTCAGAGCGTAAACATGGTTGTCTCGCGCACTAAAATAGACACGGTTATTCCAGACTGCAGGTGCGTATCGGATTATACCACCAGCCTTAAAACTCTTCCATTTGATTCCCCACTGCTTTGCGTCGAGCGCGTAAAGTCTGTGGTCTGTGGATGCGACGTACACCGTGCCATTAGCAACAACAGGACTCGCTTGAATTGGTCCACCGGTTTTGTATTTCCACAGTAGCTTGAGTGGGGGTTTGAGCGTCCGATCAGGGCTTCTGCCAGAAAAGTGTAGATCGTACATGAACATGGGCCAATCTTCGGGGAGAGTGGAAACAGGGGGAACGATTGGTGGGCTTTTCGGTTGGGGTTCCGGTTGGGATTTCGGTTTCGAGGTTGGCTGTGTATTCTGATCTTGGGACTGGCATCCCCATAACAGAAAAAAACTGATTAAAAGCAGGATAAACTTCCGACTCATACATCCTCCGCGTTATCGAAGTCCTGAGTTAATTCATAGGGAGTACGATAACGACTTTTTATTTTCGATTTAGCAATTTAGCGATTTAGAGAAGTATAGCATTCCCCTAAACGAGCGTCAATAGGAAATTGGCAAGCGCGTCAGCAATGAGTTATTTTCCTTCGCACGGGGATATTCACGTCCGCATCGCTTCACCCGAATATCCTCGCTCCCTCGCAACGGCAAGAAAGTGCCGATCAAACACTTCATCTGTCAAAATTTCCCCTTTGGCATTTCTCGGTGCAATCCATCGGACGGGTCGATTTCCAAAGCACGCTGCTAAGTCAATCAGATCAAAGTGTCGCAGGATACCCCACGCCATCACTTCGAGGTTGTAGCATTCTTGGTCGTAGTAGCGTGTGTCCGTCAGGTTGCGATACGAGTAGAGCAGATCTTCAAATTCGAGCGATGCAAATCCGTCTTCCAATGCACCAGCGAAGTAAGCGTAAAGCGCACTTTTGCCGATTCCGTATAGCCCAATCTGATCAACATCTGTCCGTGTACGGAGATAGTCGTATCCGCGCAGGAGGTCAAAGACACGTAAACCCATCGTCGAAATACCAAGCATCATTGCATCCGAACCAAGTTTAAATTCACCTGTGTGTGGCTGACCTCCGTGATTGAATGAGCGTACCTGCACACCACCGATGCCACGCGGATCAAAGATAAACAATTGCCGACCGGAGGCGAGTCGTTCTTCGATCCATTCCCGTTTGTCCGGGTTGTCGTTTGTGCCATTCTCAAACAGAACAAGGTCGGTCTGTTCAACCGCGGTCCCTTCAAGTGGATGGATAAAGGTCCCGGTAACGACAATATTGGGTTCGCTGAAGAAAAAGATTTCCTCCGTCCGATAACCATCAACGACGTTTTCAGTGACAATGCGAGGATAAATCTTTTGATCACGCCCCTCCGGGATTCCAAGAACTTCCCTGATTGTCTCACGCATCCGATCGGTATCACACATCTCCTGATCCGTGTCGGGATTAATCGAAAATTGAGGGATATGCGATGCCTCCAATCTTTCCCGGTTAAGGTCGAACACTGTTTTGCTGTTCGGGTACAGATCCAGCACCTGACCGTTCGGTGTTGCCCAGAGCACCTCATCGGGCAAAGTTTCCGGTTCACCTGTTGTAAAGTCAGGTGACTCGCCACGAAAATGCTGTTTGTACCAGTTGACACACGCTTCACGCAGATGCGGAGAATAGGCATGCCGCGTCGGGGCGATTGCGATATCAACTTTGTCTTCGGCACCGTAAAGGGCATAGATCCGCTTGGCTCTATCCACAGCTTCGGTTGCGCCTTCAATTGGGAAGTAGTCGTAAGCTGCCGCACCGACAAGCACCGGCTTCGGTGCCATAGCGGTGATATAATCGTCGTGGTCGGGTCCGTTGGCGAAACACCCCGGCACAATCTGTTCGCTGTCCTGCGCCTGCCCCGTTTTCATGTACGACTCCAGCGTCATCACGAAAGTACACGGCACGGATGCTGCAAAGCGTGGTTCGCTCATCATCAGCAAGCAGGATTGGGTGCCTCCACCCGAATTGCCGGTTAAGCCGATGCGTGTCGGATCAACCTCCGGACGCGTTTCCAAGTAATCGATGCCGCGCATGACATCCCAGATGAAATGCCGTCCAATACTGGCACCGCCGAGCGTAAATTGTAGTCCGGCGTAGGTGTGCTCCGTTGTGCAACCGCCGATAATCCGCTCTCCCTTCCCTGAATCGAAATACTGAAATCGTTCCCCCTGCCCCGGTGGATCGACGGCAAGCACGACAAAACCGTTGGCAGCGAGATCGACACAGACGGCCTGATAGGTCGGATAAGACTTTCCGAGATCGCTATGTCCATGCACGAAGACAACGGCGGGTTGAGGTGACTCGATACCTTTCGGGACGTACAACGCAGCCGTAACGTAAAATTCGGGCAGGCTCTCATAGATCAACTTCTCGATTGTGAACCCACCGCGATCGAGGCTGCCCGTACATCGGGCGTTCAACGGTGTGCGCTCTTCAGGCAAGCCACCGATGGCTGTCATAAAGTGATCTCGCACCCGTTTGCGGTGTTCCTCAAAAGCCGCAATTGATGTTAATTCGGCTTTTTCTACCTCCTGCCGGCGGAAATGTGCCTCCGCTCGGCGACGCAGATTATCGATCATCTGGTCTGAGACATCGTGGTAATTGTTAACATTGGGGCCAAAAGTTCGCATGGCTATACTCCATTTATGGTAGATCTTAGAATTACTTATACATTACAGATGAGCACTTAACCCCCTTATCAGGGGGGAATTAGCGGTCTTGTTAATGTCACATTTACTGGTAAATGTCTACTTACTTATAGACTTCACCATAAGTAAAATGTAACGCGTAAAACGTAAAAGACCGTGTGCGAAATGCGAGTTCAGTTGTTCATGAGGTTTAAGAGGGAAATAAACGGTTGAATTTCAAAGCGTGACAATTTCGCCACTCGCTGCGGATTCGTATCCTGCACGGATGACGGCGACCGATTGTGCAGCGAATGCGGCGTTCATCTCGCTCTCTCTCCCCGCTTCGATACAATCCACAAACCCTCTCATGTCTGGTCCCTGCTGGTCGCCCGCTTGATCCACAGAGGTCCACTGACGTTTAGGGATCATACCCGATTCAGTTTGTGTGCTCGACCACATTCCCATTGGATCCATCGGATGCGGCGGCGTTTGTCGGAAAGGTTCTTCGTCAGCAAACACTTCGAGACGCGGTTGTGAACCGTCAAACGCTAGTGTACCACGTGTGCCGATTAGATGCAGCCGCTGAACCCCGCCTTTGGGATGGCTCATCCATCCCGCACGTCCACCGATGATCGTTGCCACAACGCCATCCTCCAGCGTCATCATTATTGCACCAAAGTCCTCAATACCGCACGCGATGTGCTCTTCAAAGAAGTAGTTGGCAGTTGTACCAAAAACTGTTTCGACCCGTTTCTGCGTCAGCCAATTGATCATCGACACAGGGTAGACACCAACATCAAACATCTCCCGTTTCGCCTCAATGAAGGTGTATCTATCAACTGTTGGTTTTTCGACCCTTTTACGCCCTACCGGCGCGGTGCCAACATGACCCTTAGCGAAAAGCACGTCGCAGTGAATGGCGCGGAGTTCGCCGATCTCGCCGTTGTTCAGCGCCTTTTTGGCGGCTTGCGCCCAAGGAGCGTGCATGTTGCTGAACATCTGGTTACAAATACCGGCTTTCTGCACCGCCGCCGCAATCGTCTGTGCGTCCTCAACACTCATTGCCAACGGTTTATCCAAGTAGAGATGCTTCCCCGCCTCCGCACATTTCACGTTCACACGCCCGCGCCGCTCGTTCTGGACGCACGAACTGACGATATCAACATCATCACGGGCTAACGCTTCGTCGAGATCCGGAATATAAGGGATTTGCAAATCTTCGGCAAGCTGCCTATTCAATTTGACATATTCAGGGGGTGCATCAAGTTCATCCGAGGCTGCAATGAGTTCACATCGTTCATCTTCGGCAAAGCAGCGGGCATAGCTTTCTTGATGCGTTCGTCGTCCACCGATCACCAATACGCCATATTTTCCGTTTTCCATTTTAACCCTCCGTCACGCTGATTGGCTGTTTTGTTTCTAACCCCTGACGAATCGCATCTACTAGACCTTCCCCACCACTGAAGCTGAGTGGCTCATTCATGAGGCGATACGGACCCGTGGGTGTTTCGTGATAGATGATCCCGTTGTTTCCAACCAACCTTAAATCGATAGTTACTTCCCCACCCGCCGGGAGGCGATTCACACTTAGCAGCGCAGACTGTCCGCCGGCATACTTCACCATAGCGGTAATCTGTGTTCTATCCGCATTGTCTAGGGCGTAGATCTGTTCTGGCGGATCGGGCATCCAGTTATTGGCAATCGCAGTCAAGGCGGCAATGTCACCTACGGCGTCCGGTGCTTCGATCGGTGCGTGCACGATGCAGCGCAAAAACACAGGGCTGCCAATTCGCCCCTCATCAATTACCGATTGCACAGATTGTTGAAGTGATTGTATCATAAAAAAACCTCCATTAATAGCAATGTCACTAACACAGGATCAAACACGGTAGCAATCCCCCGCGAACTGAATCCGAAATCCCTACTCCATCAAAAAAGTGAAAAATGTTAGGGCTTTCTTGACCATATTTGAGACTTGTGCTAAAATGCCATCATTTATCATTGAGAGATGACGTGGAATTATTTAATCTTCATATTTTTACGCACTTGATATGTCTCAATGCACACGATATTTTGACATGAGGAGATAAGAATTATGCGTGGAAAAACCCTAGAACAACTCGTCGCTGAAGCTCAAACACAAGTTGAACATACCTCTGCAGAAACACTAAAAACGGCTATTGATAACAACAAACCCATCATTATCTTAGATGTGCGTGATAAAGATCTGTATGACGCCGAACACCTACCCGGTGCCATCTCACTGCCCCGCGCAGCCATTGAACTGGAAATTGATGAACTCGTTCCCGATCAGGATACGCACATTGTCGCGCATTGTGGCGGCAACACCCGCGGTTCGCTGTCCGCACACACCTTGCAGATTATGGGATACAAGAACGCCTCCGTATTAACGGGAGGGTTCCGAGGCTGGAAAGCGGCGGGTCTACCGACTGAAAAAGGGGATGAGGCTGATAAATAGTAGCGTATTTGCCCGCATATCTTACCATCAACCGTTTTTTATCGTAGCATAGATGAAATATTGTGTCAATTTTTATCTTCAGGGGCGGGAGATGCAGCAGCGAAAAACAGATGTTAAACATTAAACTTAACTGTACCGTAAAAGTAAGAAACGCTACCCAACATGAGAAAGGATTTACAATATGCAACAGATAGAGAAAATCATAATTGGCTTTGCTGATGTTGCTTGGGGACCTTGGCTACTGGTCTTGCTCTTGGGAGGCGGTGCCTTTTTTCTTTGCTATTCACGGTTTTTGCCTTTTCGATTTATTAGGCACGCCATTGACATATTGCGTGGCAAATACGACGATCCCAGCGATCCTGGGGATATCTCGCACTTTGCGGCGCTATCTAGTGCTCTTGCGGCAACCATTGGGGTAGGAAATATAGCCGGTGTGGCGGTCGCTGTAACAGTGGGGGGACCGGGTGCCATCTTCTGGATGTGGCTCAGTGCTGTTGTGGGGATGGCAACAAAGTTCTTTACTTGTACTCTCGCCATCATGTATCGAGGGACAGACAGTCGGGGTACGACGCAAGGCGGACCTATGTATACAATTGTAGAGGGACTTGGAAAAAAATGGAGACCTCTAGGGGCTTTCTTCTGTGTAGCCGCGCTGATAGGTGCCTTGCCCGCGTTCCAAGTGAATCAACTTGTTCAAATTCTACGCGACGTTATCTTTATTCCAAACGGTTGGATCGGTGAATCGCACCTTACCTTTAATTTGATAGCTGGCATCATCATCGCCGGGCTGGTCGCGTTAATCATATTTGGCGGTATTCTACGCATCGGCACAGTCGCCTCAAAGCTGGTGCCGGGGATGTTGGTTCTATATCTGGCAGCCGCTGTGTGGATTCTTGCTGTTAATTACGCCAATATACCGAAATCCCTTTGGCTAATTATTACAGACGCTTTCTCCGGGGATGCAGTTGCCGGTGGAGCGATTGGTGCTGTTATCATGACCGGAATACGCCGGGCAGCATATTCCAACGAGGCGGGTATTGGCACGGCAGCGTTGGCTCACGGTGCCGCCAAGACCACAGAGCCGGTCAGAGAAGGACTTATCGCCATGCTCGGTCCCGCAATCGACACGCTTATTGTCTGTACTATCACGGCACTCATTATCCTCACATCGGGGGTATGGCAGGGCACCGAAGCCAACGGTATAACTCTTACAGTGATGGCTTTTAACAAAGCGATGCCCGGCATCGGGCCGTATCTACTAACCCTTTGCGTGATATGCTTCAGCACTAGCACCATGTTTGCCTACTCTTACTACGGTGCTAAATGTATGGGATTCTTAATCGGTGCCGAACGTCAGCATATCTACAATTACTTCTATGTGGTACTGATGGTGGTCGCTGCCGTAGTTTCTTTGGACGCGGCGATCAGTCTCATCGACGGTGCTTTCGCGCTCATGGCAATCCCGACGATGATCTCCACAATTCTGCTAGCACCAAAAGTGATGCAGGCAACACGAACCTATTTCGACCAATACAAGGATATAATCGAGTCATAGCGGTTCCCGGTGGATTGAACGGATACAATTTGAATCGCTACAATTGACACAACTTATTCAAAAGCGAGGGGCTTGCTAAGTATGAGACACTTGGCACTTCCTCGCTTTTTTTATGTCTGAAACGGAACCCATTTTGTCTAGTAGCAACAATGCAACATGAGGGAAAACCGCCCATCGGTTTGGAACTGGATTTCTTTTGCGACGCTATTTTCTGTATCAATTATTGAGGGATAAGCGTTTTATAAAATTGTAATTCTAACTGACGGTCAATCGCTTATTGAAAAATTAGATAATGGAGTACCACGGCATGAAAACCCAGAAAAATCTCATAAGCACGGTGTTGAGCATATTCACTCTCATCATCTTCAGTGTATCGATCGCTAGGGCAGAATCTGGCATCAAGAACCGACAAGTCTTCGTCGGAACAAGCGCGCGCGCCCTAGGAATGGGAGGCGCATTCACAGCGGGGCCCGCATCAAGTGACAGCTCATTCTGGAATCCCTCATCGCTTGGGTTGTTGGAGTCAACGGAACTATCTCTCATTGGACTCCCTTTCCCTGCATCAGCCGGTGATCGAGAAGGAGCGTTCTCGTTGGGGTTAAATCCGCAGCAGCTGGGAATCGCTTCAACGAATGTAGGAAATTTCTCGGTCTCCTCTTGGTTTGATGGCTGGGGGAATGATGCTGAAAAGAATCGAATGGTACTTGTGGGATATGGGGCTTCCTTGGGGAACGGCATCGCTGCCGGTACAAACCTTCGGCACTACCGCCACAGAAGTTCCGTTAGCCCTCGGTATGCTTGGAGCTTCGACTTGGGCATTCGCTTCGTTCGTAAACTGGACCGTCCTGGGGAAAAAATCACGTTCGGTTTGGCACTCGAAGACCTCGCTGGACACATCTGGGAGAACGCCCAAACCATCGCCAGAATACCCACTGTAACACGCCTTGGCACAGCTCACTCTTTCGATCAGTATACAACCCTATCTGGAGATTTTGTACTGCACAACGACACACGTATTGGCTTTGCAGAACGCCTGCGCACACACCTCGGTGTCGAACGTTGGCTGTTTAGGAAAGGATTGGGAGTGCGGCTCGGATACACAGCGGCTCCCAATCAACTCACACAGGGTGAATGGTCAACCGGTTTAAGTATTCAGAGCCCCTCCGGACAGCTTGATTACGCTTATGTAAGAGGCAATGAGTTGGATGGAGGAATGCACTGGATCTCTGCTACCCTACGCTGGGGAGAACGCGACGCTGGGATCACGGTCTCGCTACCCCCAATCGTTAAAGCACCACCCGCTGCACCGATTCAGCCAGCACCGATCCAGCCGGCACCAATTGTTATGCCCAAGCCGATTCCCGCTGTGCTGCATATCTCAGAAAAAATAATTTCCCCCAACGGTGACGGAGTGAAAGACCAAATCACCTTCAATCTGGAAATTGCCGAAGGAGTAGCGTGGGAATTAGAGATTCAGAAGCGCACTGACAAAGATAAATTGAACCGGATTCTCCAGCGCTACTCCGGCACCGGTTTGCCATCGACAAAAATAGTATGGGAAGGGGAAGATGACGCAGGTAACCGGGTGAGCGACGGCACGTACACCGCCCAGTGGTTCACCATTGATGAGGCAGGCGACCGCCAGTTGCAAAGTGTCGTACCAATTACTGTTGATACTACACCCGCCTCACTTGAGATATCCGCAGAACCACCTGTCTTTGCGTCCTCTGACAAGGAGACTGTCTTCCAAATGCCAAAGGTGCATCTCCAAGCGTCAGATCTGAATCCACTCGCCCGCTGGGAGTTACAATTTTTCGATGGGAATCAAAAATTAGTTCATCGCATTGATGAAGAAGGCGAACCGTCCGATACCGTTGTTTGGAACAACTGGAAGCAATCGGATAACGCTCAAAAAGCTACCTACCGCTGTGTACTGACAGTCCATGATATTGCGGGCAACCGCAGCACCGGTGAAGCATCATTTTCAACCATCAGGGTTGATAGAGAAGATTTAGACAACGAGGAAGGCAAAGTTGTAGCAACATCGAGTAAAGAAAAACAGGAAGAAGTGGAGTTTTCCCACACACCGCCGAAATACACCCTACTGGTCGGCTCATTCCAAAATCGCAAGAATGCCGAATCGCTTGTTGATTCATTGGAAGCGTTGGAATTGGGTGCGAAAACTCATCTCGCCGAGGTAATGATCCGATCTGGACTGTGGTATCGTGTAACAATCGGAGGGTTTCACAACAGAGAGGATGCCGCAGAACTCGTCAGTCAAGTAGTGGAATTGGGGATGGAACCGCTGGTAATTTCAAATGTAAATTAAAACCCCTAAAGCGAGAAACACAAGATTTGCCCTACATCGGTTTCGGACGCATCATTTTCCGTCGTCTGCTTATTACTTTTACACAGGTAAATCCCACTAGCAAAACAATCGCTACTGGAACACCCCACCGCTTGATCACGCCATAAACCCGTTCCCGTCTTACATAATTCAAGTTTGCGTGTGCTGCATCATAGTTCGCATCTAAGGCGAGTGCGGTTTCAAAGTAGGTTTTTGCCTTGCTGTATTCCCGTCTTCTAAAGTGGATGACGCCTAAATTATTGTGAACTTCCGCATTATCGGGGGCAACTGCTATCAACTTTTGGTATGTACCGATCGCCCCCTCCATATCTCCATTTGCCCCCTGCTCCCAACCGACCCGCATCAGTGTCTCCCCCAGATTCTGAAGTGCCGGTCGGCACGCTGGATCGTATTCCAACGCCTGTTGATAATAGGCAAGTGCCTGCTCCCAATCTTTGTTACGGGCATGTTGCGATCCCCAATTGTTTAATGTAGTCCCCATCCCAATTCTTGCAACCGTATCTTCAGGGTTAATCTGGAGGACCCGCTGATAGATGTCCAAGGCTTTTTGGTATTCCCCCGCGGAGGTGTGCGTCGCAGCACGACCGGAAAGCAGGATTTCGGAAAATGGGAATCGCTTCAAGCCGCGCTCAAAGCATTTCAACGCTTCTGAAAACTGGTCTGTCTTTAGGTAGTGAACACCCCACCGATGGTATGCCGCTAGGAGGTTCTGGTTTAGCGTTGCGGAATCCGGGGCAAAAGTGAGAGCGCGTTGGAGAGAGTTCACCGCTTGGTCAAACTCATTCTGAAGCAACCAAAGCGTCCCTAAAGCACCAAATACTCCGGCTGAAGGTGCTGTTTTCAACGCCTGTGTGTAGTGCCTAATTGCTTGATCATATATTCCCTTCTGCTGGAAGATCCGAGCAATTTGCACCGATGAAACACTGAGTTGTGGTTCAATTTCGAGGGCGCGTTGGAAAGCGTTAATAGCCAAGTGATAATCGCCTAAATCTGCGTAAACCATACCGATGAGATAGTGGTTGCCGGCAACCTTTGGATCTTCCTCAATTTCAGCCTGAAGGGCACGTTTGTGAAAGGGGGCATCAACCGGCGTTTCGCTCACTTTCGTCCACGTTGCAATATCTCGCGCTGTCGGTGCTTGCACTGTTGAGGCAAAATACATCACATCGTTCGGATCGTCGCTATGTCCCCATAGCCCGATGGCGTGTCCAATCTCATGCAGCAAGGCGGTTTGAACAACTTCAGATGAGTGAGGCTTCAACGACGTTCGATCTCGTAGAGACACCTCAATTTCCACATGAAATCCCTCCGTACCTCGGATCAACATCGCCTCGCCGATATATTCGCTGCTTTGTCGTCTGTCCTGCTGATATGCCCACTTTATCCGAATGTCCGCTGCAGCAGCATCCGGTGTCAATTCAAATCGCAGTTGTCCTTGAGTTTTCTTCTCCCATAACGATAGTGATTGGCTCAATGCTTCCTCGTAAACCCCCGCCTCAAATGGAATAGTATCCGAATAAACCGTAATGCGATCGCGATCAAACCGCGTCAAACGACCATTGGAGGCAACTGTTATCCTGTCAAAATAGTCATCTGCGTAAGCGTTGCCCACCGCCAAATAACATAGAAACAGACCAATCCAACTGAGCAGTCGAGATAATCTGTCAATTGATAAAGATTGAGGTACGAACTTTCTATCTGTTTTTTTCTCTTGTCTCACAGGCTTGCTTCCTCGTTTCTCATGATAATAGTCTAAAGCGAAATATTATCGCTGAAGTCGCTTATTGTCAATTTTCTTTTTATGCAAATCGAAATTTATAATTGATTTATTTGAGGGGTGCTCATAATTATTGTCTGAATCAGGATTTTCAGGATTTAAGGATTTTCAGGATTAGATGACTCAAATTCACACTGATGAGCATTTGAGGCGAGGGCATCATTATTGACACGATGCTACATCGCGAGGCAAAGCAATCTCACTCACCGATTAAACAGATGACATAGAAAACAGGGACGCTCATTCATAACAAATCGTGCAAAGAAACAGAGTTTTGAAGAAAAAACTCGGTTGCTTTGAGTTGTTCTTCACTTTCTTTTAATATGAACGAACCTATTTATGGGCAACCCTCATTTATTTCTATGACGGAAACTGCGGTGAAACGTCTAACCAAAAATAATGAAAGTCTGATTTATGGTGAATCCTATAATAACTTATACACTTTCGATGCACAACCAACCCCCTAAATCCCCCAACTCCCCTGACAAGGGGAGAAGATAAGAGGGGATCTTCTCCCTTGTCTTTCTCCTCTTATCAGAGGGGTTCAGGGGGACTTCATGAGGCTTCGCTCAGGGAAGCTACTGGTGAACGTCCACATATTTATATCGTTCACCATAATTGCCTGTCCCGTGGAAGACTTTTTCCGCTGAAGCGAAACTTCTACGTTCATTCACCTCCTATTTTTGGGTATGTTGGAACGGCGTGTGGCAGACGGAAGGATTACAAGACGTGCTTACTATAAAGAGATTGACGGACATGCTCCGATTTGCTACAATTTGAGAAGAAAAACCCAATCATGAATCAGAAGAGGAAGGCAATGCAAGAAGTCAAAATCGGTTTTATCGGCTGTGGCGGCAACGCCAATGGACACATGGGACGACTGTCCGATCTGGAGGGCGTCCGTATCGTTGGAACGTGCGATGTTCAGGAAGAACGCGCGCAAAACGCTGCCGAGAGTTACAATGCCCAAGCTTACACCAATCACAACCTCATGCTTGAACGCGACGACCTTGATGGCATCTACCTGAGCCTTCCTGTGTTTGCACACGGAACGCCAGAATTGGACGTAATCGAGCGGGGATTGCCGTTTCTTGTTGAAAAGCCGGTGGCGGTCAACATGGAAATTGCGCGTCAGGTTGAGGAAAAGGTGAATACCGCTGGCATCATCACCTGCGTCGGCTACCAACTGCGCTATCTAGGGTCAACGCAATTGGCACGTCAGACCCTCAGTGAGAAAACGGTCAATATAGCCATCGGCAAATATTGGTCTGGCAGTGGGCGCGGCGATCCCAACTCTTGGCAGCGTCAGATGAGCAGATCCGGTGGGCAGATATTAGAACAAGCCACCCACACCATTGACATGATGCGTTACCTCATCGGCGAGGTGGAGGAGGTCTACGCAATCAGCGCGAACCGCGTCCTGAAAGCGATTGATTGCCCGGACAATAACTGCCTGACAATGAAGTTCGCCAACGGTGCGGTTGGATCGTTGACCACCTCTTGGTCTTACGATTCGGGGGATTGGTCACACGCAAACGTCTTGGATATTTTGTATGAGAATCAACTTATCCACTGGGGTGTCGGCGGCTTGGGTGTGAGGGAAGACGGAGAGGTTGTCACAAAAATCGCGCCGGGACCAAGCATTGACGAGGTATTTGTCGATGCCATCCGCAGTGGAGATGCGTCTAAGATTCTCAGTCCCTACAGCGATGCCGTTAAGAGTCTGGCGATTTCACTGGCGGCGATTCAGTCAAGTGAGACAGGAGAGCCGGTATCGGTGTCTGCTATAGGTTGATATATCTAAGAATACGGAAGCAGAAAAGGCGAAAACGTAGGGGCAGGTCTTGTTGCCTGCCCTTCCTCCAAAGTAGGGGGAACAAGGAGAAACCATGAGCGAAAAGTATAAAGTTGCCATCGTCGGTTGCGGCGGGATTTCTAGGGCGCACGGAAGCGCCTCACAAAACCTCCCGGAGATCGACTTCGTGGGTGCCTGCGATGTCAAATTTGAGGCGGTCAAGAATTTTGCGGAGCAGTTCAACGTTAAAAACACCTACAACGACTTGAGACAGATGCTTGAGCAGCAGGAACCAGACGTATTGATAGTCGCAACTTGGCCCACGCTCCATCTGAAACATATCTTAGAAGGGGTCCGTAGCGGTGTGAAGGCGATTCTTTGCGAAAAACCGATTGCTATCAACGCAACCCAGCTTGAGCAGATGATCCAAGTCACCTCAGCCGCCGATGTGCTGTTGATGGAGGGGTTTATGTATCGCCATCACCCCCTGACGCTTTCCGTCAAGCAGCATATCCTCGACGGCGCGATCGGTGATGTCTGTTTTGCTGGCTCCACGTTTTCGACGGGTCTGACAGATCGAGCAAACTGGCGGCTGCGCGGCGATCAGGGCGGCGGTGCCGTGATGGATTTGGGCTGTTATTGCATCAACGTCATCCGTTATATGATTGGTGCAGAACCGCAATCCGTCTGGGCGACAGGTAAGTTTGAACCAATCAGCGATGTGTGGGATACACTGATTGGGACGCTAGACTTCGGCGATGGTATCACCGGACAGTTTGATTGCAGTTTCGGCTGGACATGGCGTGAATCCTATGAGGTAACTGGCACGGAGGGAACAATCATCGCACCAAAGGCATGGGGGAACAGTGAAGGGGAATGTAGCTTCACGTTGATTCGAGATGGTAAAGCCGAAACAGTAACGGTCGAAGGGATAAATCCGTATGCGGCAGAGCTCTTGAGCCTATGCGAAGCCATATCCACCGGGAAACCGCAGCTCTTGCCAATAGCAGATGCAATGGGGAACATGCGCACGATTGATGGGCTGCATGAATCAGCGCACACAGGCCGACGCATTGAATTAAAATAACACAAGTTGCCCCCCAAAATCTCAGCCAAGTTGCTAGGGCGAGTCTGTTGTAGGGAACAACGATCGTTGTTCCCCACGATGCACTGATTCTTATTAGCACTGCCCCGTTTTTTCGTCCTCGCTTCTGTAGGTCGATTTTCCAAAATCGACAACTTTGTGTCGAGATATGAATCTCGACCTACGGGTTCAACAGCCATTTGACAGATTAAACCAATCTGATGCGCTGCGAGGTGAAGTCGGAGAAAGACTTGTTTTTTTCAGGCACATTGCCGATTATAGCAGTCGGATTGACTATAGCAATAGGAAACATGACGCATAATGCGCAAAAAACAGGAAGCGAGGTGTAAGTTATGATTACCAAACTCAGCGCGCAGAACTTCAAGTCGTGGGAAAATACGGGTCAGTTGCAGATGGCCCCATTGACCGGATTCTTCGGTGCAAACAGTTCCGGCAAAACCAGCATTTTTCAAACGCTACTCATGCTCAAGCAGACTGCGGAACGTCCGCCGGATTGGAACGGGGTGATTGACTTCGGCGATGAGGGATCGGTGGTCAACTTATCCAGCTTCGATGAGGTCATCCATCAACACAAATCGGGTTTAAGTCTGGACATCTCTGTATCGTGGCAGTTGCCTGAGAAGCTAATTATTGGAGGGGGGAGTGCCCCCGGACAGGCACTGCCTCGCCCCCCTCGGAGTTCCAATCGCCTCGAAATTGACGCACTCTCTTTTTCAACCACTATCATTAGCGCGGGAAATGATTCGGTTGCCGTCGATGGTTTCGGGTATATGTCCGATGGGTACGAATTTTTCGGGATAGTGCGGGACTCCGACAGTCAATACAAACTGATATGCCCCCCCAACCATAGAGTTCCAGGGGCACTCTCTTCGCTACCATTTCGATGCTACGGGATCCGGGACGGATCCGCAAAGGTGCCGGATACCCCTTTCTTGTCGTTTGAGCGGGCTTTCAAAAACCTATTCTCCCGAATCCACCACCTCAGCCCGCTCCGTGAACCGCCTCGGCACCAGTACGCGTACGGCGGTGAACATCCGAAAGGTGTCGGACAATATGGGGAACAGGCTATTTCCGCGCTGCTGTCCGGGCGGATTCGACTCCTTTCGGTTGACGAGCAGATACTGAAATGGTTACAACGGCTGGAACTGATTGATTCCTATCGTCTCCAAGCTGACCCTGATGGGGAAAAGGATTACGAATTTCGACTCAAAAAGTATAAGGACGGTCCCGAAGTCCGGCTCACAGACATCGGCTTGGGAGTCTTCCAGATCCTGCCGACGCTCGCGCTCTGCTACTACGTCCCTGAAAGTTCAATCCTCATCCTTGAACAGCCTGAGGCACATCTGCATCCGAAAGCGCAGGCGGATTTGGCGGATGTTCTTATTGACGTTGTGAAAAATCGGAATATCCAGATTATCCTTGAGACCCACAGCGAATATATGCTGAGTCGCCTGCAACGACGCATCGCCGAGGAGGAGATTGCCGCAACTGATACAGCACTCTATTTCTGCCAATCTAACGACAGCACATCTGAAATTGAACGGCTCGACATGGACGAGTATGGCAACATCACGAATTGGCCCCAAGGTTTCTTTGGGGATGAGATGAGCGATTGGGGAGCAAAGAGCAAAGCTGAAATGAAGCAACGAAAGGCAAACGAATTATAACGGTGCATGGAGATACAGATGTCGCAGTGGGTCAACCCGAGCCTCTTCTGATTGTGTTGAAACCGATGCGAAAGAGACTTGAGGAGATTATGTATAACGAGGCGAAATTAGTGGTTGATGATGGCTGGCAAATTCTCGGCGAGTACACGCGAAATCGCTACTCCATAGGAGCTGACGTTGGCGATAGGTTTCTCCAATGGGCACTAAGAAGCGAGGCAAACTCGCAATGGTGCACCCTAGTCACCACCACACCCATCAATAATTTAGAAAAGGTTTACGTGGTGCAAACGAATGGTAGAATAGTCGAACGCTGTCTCTTTATGACCACTGATCCTGGGGATCTTGCGCTTGATCCCACCTGTGTTCGTAAAGGCACGAAGATTTTTAGTGTGCAAGATCCGAACCCCCCTGTATCCCCCCGCAAGCGGGGGGAAGAATTTAGTTCTCCGCCGTCAGTGTCTTTCTCTACTTTCCCTTCCGCTGATGGTGCAATCGAAAAGGAACCACAGATACACTCAGATGTACAACCTTCCCCCCCCGCTTGCGGGGGGGGAAGGGGGGGTCAACCTAACACCCATTGAAGACCTCCGCCCCGGGGACTGGATTCTTTCCCACACCGGTAAACCAAGTCGCATCCGCCGTGTGATTCGTAAACCATATCGTGGGCACCTCATCGGCATTCAACACAATCAATCATCTGCAACGCTTTGGGTAACGTCAGACCATTACATCCGTTGTAAGCAGCGCATTCTCTCATACGGAAAAGATCGTGCGTGGAGCGAAGTTCCTCCTAACCACTTTGGCAGAGCACGTGAACTCCGGAAAGAAATGACTTCGGCTGAAAAAACCTTGTGCTCCCGGCTCCGTGGCAAACAACTCGGTATCAAATTCAGAAAGCAACATCCGATTGGTCCGTATATCACAGATTTCTACGCACGTGATGTGAAACTGATCGTTGAAGTTGATGGAGATACTCATTTCACACCCGAAGCCAAATCTTATGACACCGTACGCACCGATTACCTTTCTCAGCTTGGGTTAACCGTTCTGCGTTTCACAAACCTTGAAATTCTTCAGCAGCTTGACGATTTTATGGAACAGATCAACCACGCAATTCAGGCAGTTCACCCCTCCGAAACCCGGTTGCAACAATGGCGGAGATCGGATACTTTACGACCCGGCGACATCGTTTACTTTGACGTTCATTGTAAACCGGTAGAAATTGTCGATATCCAACGCACCGACGCTAATGAGGAAGTGTACGACCTTGATATTGAAACAGATCACTCCTATTTGACTGAGGTATGTGCGGTACATAATTGTGGTAGTGACACCACCGCTCATGTCGCTGAGAATTGGGAGAGATGATGAACAACAATTGATACCAGCCGCATCGTGGACACCTTCATGGGAAGGATACGAGGGACCGGTCAATGCGCCTGTTGATGCACAGCTTTATCACGCTCTGACAGATGAAGCGGCAAAAGCAGGGATGAGTCTTTACGCCCTTGCAGCACAGAAATTGAAGTCAACGGAGTCTGTTGTTCAAGAAGGGTAAAAAATGCGAAGATTTATAACCTGCCTACTACTGGTGGCGTTGCTAGACGTGATACCTCCTCTGCTGTCCGCGCAGCAGAATCAAAGGGTACAAAAATTAGACGCGGAAATTGAGGCCCTCAAAAAACGGATTTCGGAGATCGAAAAACAGCTGCAGGCCGTGGAAAATGTCGAAAAGCTAGATTTGCAAGCAAAACTCGCTGAAGCAAACGCAAAACTTGCGACTGCGGAGTTTGGCAAGTTTGACAGGGAGTTAAGGGATTCTAATAATGAATGGTTGCGAGGCTGGAGTTCTTGGTTTCTAGGTATATTTCTGGCGATAATTGCAATTTTTGTGGCAGTTCTCCTCGGTGTTAGTCGCGTTTTTTGGTTCTGGCTTAAATCCGAAGCCAGCAGATTGATAGCAGATACGGTTGAAGAAAATCTCAATGGCTTTAAGGAGGCTATAACCCAACTCGATATACTGAAAAACCAGCAAAGTACATTAAAAAAAGAAGCAGACATACTTGAAAAGAACTTTAGCGAAACCGTAGATCAACTGAACATACTGAAAAACCAACAAAGGACATTAGAAAAAGAACATGCGGTTTCTATACTAGAAGATACTTATCAGTTCACCCCAAGCAGCGACAACGTCTATTATTTACTAAATAATCCTCGCGATCTAGAAACTATTAATGAGCCCCGAGAAGAAGCCCTTTTAGACATATTTGAGGAGGCAAGCTATAAGCTAGCACTCAGACACTGGGCAGCAATAGTTTTGGCTGATAGGAGATCTCCACGATTGGTTTCCTCTATCCTTGAACGCTTAAATTCAGCTATTGATTCAGAATTGGACATTGGTTCATATGATCTACAATTCTTACATGCATATATAAAATTTCTCGGACAAATACCCACGTTAGAAAATCATCAAGGGCTAACAAAATTCCTCAACCGTTTATCAACCAGTGATCCAAGACATAAAGATTTGTTCTTAACTTGGACGGTATTTGCACTTGCTGAACTTAGCGTTGAATTGAATGAGAGAGATTCTGTTTCTATACTGAGAACAGCTATACCCGATTTGAAAAGTCCACTTCCATCAGGATATTCAATTCAATACGAACTAGCTAGATATTTTGATGTATCCAATTTAGCTAGGTACTTTGATATGTTCAATGAGCCAGAAGGTATAAAGGAAATCCTGGGCCATCATGTAATAGATGTGATACATAGTCTGGAGCCAGCGCAACAGCGTGTAGAGGACACATGCCTAGAATTATTGCAAAAGCACGATCCTGCGTTTGTCGAAGAATGGCGAGCACGAGAAACGACAGATAACAGTGAGGCATAAGGACACCCAGATGTTTGAACAACTACTAAAATACCCAATTGACATCTTCCGTCAGGGCGATTTCTATTTCGGGATCCGCCTGCCGGGACTTATTCTATTTCTCATCTTCGTCGGATTGGTTGTGGCATCGATCTGGGCGTATCGAACAACACGCGGACGGACGCACCGGGGATTTCGCGGGTTTCTCATCTTCCTCCGTACCCTCGCGCTCTGTGGACTGGCATTCTGTCTGCTCAAGCCTTTTGTAACGGTCTACCAGACCAGCCCGGACGATTCCTATCTCGCGGTGCTGTTGGATGCATCGAAAAGTATGCAGGTGACCGACTCTATAAATCAAGAATCTCGTCTGACTAGTGTAAACAACCTGCTCTTTGACCCTGAAGGCGGGATACTCAATTCGCTCAACGAGAAATTCAAGACACGGCTGTTCTCCTTTTCTGACCTCCCTAAACGGATGACTCCCGTTCCATTAACCGAAGCAAACGGCGAAACCACGAATATCCCCGCCGCGCTGAATGAGACATTGGACAATCTGCAAGGTGTACCGCTATCAGGTGTCGTGATACTCTCTGACGGCGCAGATGCGAGTGGTGAAGACATCACCAAGCTTGCGTTTCGGATGCGCGACCGCAAGATTCCTGTCCACACAGTTGGGATCGGTTCGCCGGAAGGAATCAAAGATATTGAGGTGGTGAAAGTTGATGCCCCACGGACGGCAGAAGAGGATTTCCCTGTCGAGATTTGGGCAACTATCCGCCGCAAGGGCTACGGTCCAAGGGAGGTAACGTTGAGGCTCAGGGATGAGAACCGTGTCGTCAAGACGTTCAATGTCAATCTTAACGAAGAACGTCCCACCCGTCGCATACGAATCAAGTTTATTCCCCGGAATCCGGGGACGCAGAAGTATATCGTAGAAATCCCAGCCGAAACCGACGAAGCTGTTCCGCAAAACAACACCAAGAAGTTTCTGTTAAAGGTTGCGCCCAATAAGCGCGTCAAGATTTTATACGTTGAGGGCGGACTACGCAGGGAAATTGGAATCATCAGGCGTGCCTTGGAGAACGATCCAAATATCCAATTGACACTTCGATACTTCACTTCTGAGACCACTATCGGAGGAGCGAGTGACGGTACTGGACATAAATTCGCCCTCTATCCAACCTCGAAAGAGGTACTCTTTGATTACGATGCAATTATTCTTGGAAATATAGCGGCATCAAAATTTACGAGACAACAACTTGAAAACACAGTTGAGTTTATCCGGACACGAGGCGGCGGATTTTTGATGCTTGGTGGGAAGCATTCGTTGGGCAATCACAATATGGAAGATTCCTACATCAATACACCGATTGCACAGGTGCTCCCGGTCGAGCTTGAGTTGGGAACGCCACCAGCCCCGTCCCCGCCGATACGCAGATTTTCGACTCCGCCGCAACGGGATCGGAGGTCTTCGATTCCGAAATACGCGCTACAGTTGACCGCCGAAGGGAAGGCAGATCCGTTGATGGCTCTAGCGGACGAACCACGTGAAAATGTAATGCTTTGGGAAAAATTGCCGACCTTAGTTGGCTACAGCCGAGTGCAGCGAGCCAAGGCAGGCGCGACAGTCCTCGCTGTGCATCCCGCAGACCGCAATGAATTTGGCAATCGCATCCTCATCGCAACCCACAACTACAACGCCGGTCGAGTCATGGTCTTCACGCCTGTCAGTCCGTGGAACTGGCAGATGTACATGCCACATGAAGATGATAGCCATGAACGCTTCTGGCGTCAAACGGCGAAGTGGTTGACAACGGTGCAGAGGGATCAACTCAAGCTGGATATTCCAAAGACCTCTTATATCCTGAAGGAAGCGGTGATTATCAACGCAACCGCTTACAATCGCCAATTTGAATTAACCAATCAGGCGAAAGTCCGTGTTATCATTACAGACGAAAATGGCAGGAAACGGGAACTCTCGCTTGAGCAGGTACTTGGACAGGACGGGCTATATACGGCGCGATTTATCCCGCCTCGGCGTGGCGAGTATCGGGTCACTCTGGTCGGTACGTTAGGCGGCAAAAGTCTCGGTGAGCAGAGTGGTCTCTTTGAGGTCGCCGAATCCTACGCTGAGTTCACAAACGCAGAACTCAACGCACAATTGCTGCAAACCCTTGCCAACACCAGCGGTGGCAGGTATTATACCCTTGAAGATGTATCACAGATGGTGAACCACATCCCCTTAGTCGAGAGTGCAACATCGCGTCTCGTTGACGAGGAGATTTGGGATATGCCGCTCATCTTCGGAATTGTCCTCCTCCTTTTCGGGCTAGAGTGGTTTTTACGCAAACGACGCGGTTTGGCATAATAAGATCGAATTACAGTAACATATCAAAAATAGAAGGAGCACCACATTGAATCAGAATCTACCAGACGCAACAGGACATTTCGGAGAATTCGGCGGCAGATATGCCCCGGAGACGTTGATGTCCCCGCTACTAGAACTAGAAGACGCTTATATGTCCCTGAAAGAGGATTCCGATTTCCAAGAGGAATTTCAATACTACCTCCGTGAATATGTCGGCCGTCCCAACCCGCTATATTACGCCGAGCGTCTGACCCAAATGCTTGGCGGAGCAAAAATCTACCTCAAGCGGGAAGATCTCAATCACACAGGCGCGCACAAAATCAACAACACCATCGGACAGATCCTGCTCGCCCGGCGGATGGGCAAAGATCGGATTATTGCCGAGACGGGTGCCGGACAACACGGCGTCGCAACAGCGACCGTAGCGGCAAAGTTCGACATGGAGTGCGAAGTCTATATGGGCGAGGAAGATATAGTGAGACAAGCCCTGAACGTTTTTCGCATGAAATTGTTGGGCACAACGGTGACGCCGGTCAACTCTGGCTCGTGTACCCTCAAGGATGCGATCAACGCCGCTTTCCGCGATTGGGTGACGAATGTTCGGACGACATATTATCTGATCGGATCCGTCGTTGGTCCCCACCCCTATCCGATGATCGTCCGAGATTTTCAAGCCGTCATCGGTCAGGAAGCTAGAGCACAGACCCTTGAGCAAACAGGACGGTTGCCAGATTACGTGGTCGCCTGCGTCGGCGGCGGCAGTAATTCAATAGGTATGTTTTACCCATTTTACTCGGATAGTAGTGTAAAGCTAGTCGGTGTCGAAGCGGCAGGCGAAAGCATACTCAGTGGCAGACACGCGGCGACCATTAGTGCCGGCAGCATTGGCGTATTTCACGGCGCGAAGTGCTACCTACTACAGGAAGATGACGGGCAAATCACACCTGCACACTCGATCTCGGCGGGTTTGGATTACCCCGGTGTTGGACCCGAACATAGCTTCTACAAGGCAACGGGTCGCGCCGACTATGTCTCAGTCACTGATGATGAATCGGTCCAAGGGTTCAAGTTGTTATCAGAAGCGGAAGGAATTATCCCCGCACTGGAAGCTGCTCACGCGATGGCTTACATCCGCAAACTCGCACCAACACTCAATCGGGACCAAACCATTGTCCTCTGCCTTTCCGGGCGTGGAGATAAAGATGTGTACACCATTGCCAAAGTGCTCGGCGTAGAACTGTAACGGAATGGGTGTGACTCTCAAGGCACGAGATATAACCCAAATGCTATGCACATGTCGGCCCGCTTGGACTAATGAAGAATAATGCGTAAGAATAAACGGAACGCAGATCTGCGTTCCCTACGAATAACGCTCACAGCACCGGTCTGCTGGAACTGCGTTGGTTCATTTGTGTTGGGTTCCACGGCTTCCGTTCAACCCAATCTACAACATTGGTTCATTAGTTCATCGGATTGCTATCCACATTGCGCTCCTCTGGAGCGCAGAAATTGGACACGTCGGGATTCTATAGACATATCGCTCCGCTGGAGCGGAAGGCAGAGAGTTCTTGACGGGCGGGGAACCCCGCCCCTACGGGAAAGCCGATAGAATTTCAATACCTAGCAACTTCGGTTGGGATATAATAGATTGTGATAATTTAACCTGTAGGTCGAGATTCATATCTCGACACAGCAACCGTTAAGTGTGAAACAGTGAGGACAGAGCAGTCCATGGCTAAAAACGAAGATTTCTCCATAACCGTTGAGCAGGACGTCCCCACCGAAATGCGCGATGGCGTGCTGCTACGGTCAGACATATATCGGCCTATCAAGGCGGCAGCCTGCCCGGTGTTGCTGTGCCGCACACCGTATGACAAAGGGCAAGACACCTACATCCAGATTGCGCGAGCGTTGGCTGCCAACGGTTACATTGCTGTTGTCCAAGATATCCGGGGGCGCGGTATCTCCGATGGAGAATATTTCTGGCAATTTCAGAACAACGCCGAAACTTTCGACGCACAGGACGGTTACGACACCGTCGAATGGGCAGCGGATATCCCCGGCAGCGATGGACAGGTTGGAACATGGGGACATTCCTATCCGTCATGGTGTATCTGGCGTCTCGCCGGAACACAGCCTCCATCCCTTAAAGCGTTGTTTGCAAGTGGTATGTCGGCACGACTGCTCGACCTAAACTTTGGCATATTTGAAACCGGGCGTCGCCTCCAATGGACGCACAAGATGGCGGTCAATGCACGTCGCCGCGTAGGGAACGAGTTCGGACCCAAATCCGAGGATGAAGCCGATGCCCAGTGGTACGAGGTGGAACGTGGCAAGTGGATCTGGTATCTGCCGTTAGACGATCTGCCTGATCATCTGTTTTCCACTTTGACTCCACTCCTCAAAAAGTATCTCAAGGAACAGAATAAGGAGTTCTGGGCGTTTCAAGAGATTCACAACAAGGTCAACGTTCCCACATGTCAGTTGACGGGTTGGTATGACCGGCTCATCGGGACGATCGACAACTTCACAGGTATGATAAGGGAAGGTCCCGAATCGCTGCGAAACCAACACCGGCTGATCGTTGGTCCATGGGGACATAATAGCAATAACCTGACTCGGATTCAAGGACCACTGGACTTCGGTCCCGATGCAGATACCACGTACCCTCAAGAAGTAACTCGATGGTACGACTACCGCTTCAAAGGGATTGATAATGGAATCGAATCTGAGCCGCCGGTGAAGCTATTCATCATGGGTGAAAACAGGTGGCGTTTTGAGGATGAGTGGCCCCTAGCTCGCACACAATACACCGAGTTTTTCCTGCACAGCGGCGGTGCTGCCAATACCGTACGCGGCGATGGCGTGCTTTCCATCTCTGAACCGAGAGATGAATCTCCTGATATATACGATTATGACCCCAAAGATCCGGTGATGAGCCTGATGGGAATTGACGCCCAAGCGGCACCGAGAGATCAATCGCCACTGAACGGAAGGGGGGATGTTCTGGTCTACCAAACACCACCACTTCAAGAAGATATTGAAGTGACAGGACCGGTAATGCTGAAGCTATGGGCGGCATCAAGCGCGCCCGACACCGACTTCACCGCCAAACTGATTGATGTGCACCCCGACGGACTGGCAGTGAATCTGACATACGGCATCATGCGCGCACGATATCGCGAGGGTTACAACATTTCGAGCCTCATTGAGCCGGGGAAGCCTTATGAATACACTATTCATCTCAATCCGACAGGCATCTTGTTCCGACGGGGGCATCAAATTCGCCTTGATGTGTCAAGTTCCGATTTCCCCAACTTTGACCGCAACCACAATACCGGTGCGGATTTCTGGTCAGACACGGAACTGCGGGTAGCGCATCAAACCGTGTTCCACAGTGCGGAGTATCCGTCCCGACTCATCCTGCCGGTCATCCCCCGATGAGGTATCGCTGCAACTTCGTTTGATTGATTTGAGGAGAAAAAGCAATGATAGATGGACCACGCGCGTGTCGAGCATCAGAGTTTGAAGAAGTCATTGCGCTAATTAATCAGGTGTTCAGAACGGGAACCAACCAAGATATTCGCACAGACTACCCGTTGGTGTTTAATCATTCAAAAATGGAGTATATGCGCATCCTCAAGGTGGACGGGATGGTTGTTGCCCATGTACCGGTCTGGCTACGTGAAGCTGTCGTCGGAGACGACAGGTTACGAATCGGCATCATCTGTCCCACTGTTACACACCCGGATTACCGCAGACGCGGATATGCCACTCTTTGTCTTCAAGACTGTATCTATATCATGGAGGAAGAGGGCAGCCCCGTATCCGTACTATGGACGCTGGAGGCGACGTTTCCTTTCTATCAGCAGTCCGGTTGGGAGGCGATTGGGTCGCAGGGTTGGCTCTATCAGCTGCGCCCGGAGGAACACACGCTTTTTGAGAACAGTTCTTTCGACATAGTTCAATACGACCCAAAGAACGCTGATTCGTTTAATGCAATGGTGAAGTTCCACGATTCAGAACCTTATCGAATCGCCCGTACTAGCGAGGAATACCGCGCACTTTTTTCTCTGCCTCAAACAACGACCTTCTTGGCGATGAATGAAGGGAAAATGGTTGCTTATCTGATGTTTGGAGAGGGGGTAAACAAGCCCGGATTGATTGAAGGCGGGGGTGATGTGGAAGGGTTAGAGACACTGGTCAGGCATGTCTTGTTAGAACGAGCCGCCGACTCGGAAATCCAAGTGCTTCTGCCACTAATCCCATCAAGTCTAGGACAACTTATAGAGGAGAAGAAACCGGGGAGCGGACGCCCTATTGAGGAAGCCAAGGGTGTAGGCTATCAGATGATGCGCGTCAATAGCCTTGAGAAACTGTTAAGACAAATTGAGAATCATATACGAAGTAGGTCAGCCGGGTTGCGTGGGGAGGTTTGTCTTGTCTGTCGCGAGACGGACGAGGCTGTGACCCTCAAGTTCTGCGATGGGGATGTTGATCTCTTAACTGAGCGATTAGAGGAAACTGTGGTTTTGACCCGTCGGCAGCTAACGCAACTGATTTTTGGCGCGCATCCCGCGGCAAAGCCTGTAGAATATAGTGGCGTAACGGGCGAAATTCTACAAACGATATTCCCTTTTTACGTCCCAATCTGGGAGTTAGATCACTCCTAACCCGAAACGAGGCATGAAAAATGGCGGCTAGGGAGATTTTGCTGCTGGGAAACCCCAAACTTTTTAAGATATGTGAGCCTGTGCAAGAGACGCAGTTGGAACAGACCAAACCTATCATCCAAGATCTCCACGACACACTGATGGCTTTCAGGGAAAAATACGACGCCGGACGAGCTATCGCCGCACCGCAGATCGGCGCGATGAAACGGGTAGTCTACATGCACATTGGGGAGCCAGTGGTCTTTATCAACCCTGTCCTATATCTCAAAAGTATAGAGATGATGGAACTGTGGGATGACTGCATGAGTTTTCCCGAACTCCTCGTTAAGGTGCATCGGCATCAACGGTGTCGGATTAGATATCGGGATGAGAATTGGGAGGAACAAAGCATGGCACTTGAGGAAAACCTCTCGGAACTCTTACAACACGAGGTCGATCATCTCGACGGTATATTGGCGGTGCAGCGAGCAATCAATGAAAGATCTTTCGCGCTCAGAAGTCAGCGACAGTTCTTGAACGAAGAAAGGAAGGTCGAGTGAATCTTAACGAACGTCAAAGAAAACTGCTCAAGCGCACTTTTCTGGATTACCAACAGACAGCAGAGTTTTTCAAGAATCCGCTCATCGTGCAGCGGGCGGAAGGGCTTTACTATTGGGACATAGAGGGCAAGCGTTATTTCGACGGCATCGGCGGGATATTCGTCGCCACACTTGGGCACAAGCACCCACGACTTATGGCGGCGATGCAGCGGCAGATGGAAACGCTGAGTTTTGTGCCTTCGATGCACGGGATTGCGGATATCACGCTGGATTTCATCGAGAAGTTGGGCGAAGTCACCCCCGGTAACTTGAACTATATCAAACCTTACAGCGGTGGCTCGGAGTCGATCGAGTCCGCCATGAAATTCACCCGTCAGTATTTCAAGCAGAGCGGGCAGCCGGGAAAATACAAGTTCATCAGCCGGTATTTCGGGTATCACGGGGCGACCTTCGGTGCTATGTCCGCTAGCGGCACCGGCAAGCGAAAAACCGCGTTTGAGCCGCAGATGGGAGGCTTTCTCAAGGTTTTTCCGCCAACCTATTACCGTGACCACTTCGCTTCTTGGGAGGAGTGCAACCGTTTTTGTGCACAGATGTTCGAGGACGTGATCATCAATGAAGATCCAGATACCGTCGCTGGCGTTATTATCGAGCCTATCGGTAACACAGGCGGCATAATCACCCCAACGGCAGAGTATTTTCAGCTAATCCGCGAGATCTGTGACCGCTATAATGTCATCCTAATCTACGACGAAATCATCACCGGATTCGCTCGGACGGGATCGATGTTCGCGGCGCAGACCTTCGGTGTGACGCCGGATATTATCTGCGGCGGCAAAGGACTTTCGAGCGGGACGATCCCTTTGGGTGCTATGATTGCGCGGGAGGACATGGGAGAGGTCTTCTACGGTCCGGCAGCGGACGACGTGAATTTTGCACATGGACATACATTTGCAGGCAACCCACTCGCATGTGCTGTGGGCATCGCCGTCATTGATGAAATTGTGGAGAAACAGCTCGATCACAAAGCGCGTGAGCTGGGAGATTATCTCGCAGCAAGACTTGAGGGATTGAAGCAATACGGTGTTGTCCGTGAAGTCCGCGGCAGAGGCGTGTTGCGCGGCGTGGAGTTGGTAAAGGATACCCAAACTATGCAGCCTTATCCTGAACTGGGGAGTGCCTTGAAACGGACTGCACTCAAAAATGGTCTGGTTATTCGTGTCGATCCGACATGGTTCGCGGTAGCACCGGCGTTAATCGCAGAGAAATCGAATATAGATGAACTGTGCGACCTGATTGAGAAAAGTCTGACAGATGCTCTAAAGCAAGTGCAGCCTTGACCCATTCTTAATTTGGATGACCAAGCCATTCCACAGCTCCAAACCTTTGCCCAACTTAGTTGCTCCCAAATTTATCAAAGCAGCATACTAAGCAAAAAGGGATTTTCCATGAACCGAGAACCTGAACTCAAGCAGGAGTTTTCCCACGAACTCTCTCGATTCGTCTCATTGCTAGATGATTACGTTAGCACAGATGATGGACAATGGAGTATCAAGGGGTTCATTGATGTATGTAGAAATATTTATACCATTTCTTCCGATACAAAAATAATATCGAAGATTCTTGAAATACATCTCTATCCACGCATTCTCAGCTTTGCACAAAAAACTGGATACCGACTTGTTCTGGCTGAACATCAGAATTATTATCCCGACATTTCTTTTGTCCATGTTGATGACGAGAGTATAAAATTCGCAGTTGATTTCAAAACTACATATCGCTTAGGAGATAATCCGGAATTTTGTAATGGATTCACCTTAGGTTCCCACGGAGAGTATTTCGTAAATAGGGGTAGTTCAAAGAATATTCAATTCCCTTATGGTCAATACAGTGGACATTTCTGCTTGGGTATTATCTATAGTAGACATGCCGACAGAGAATTGGAGGAAACTCACACCTACGGACTTGAAGAACTTCATTCGATTGCCTCTGCTATAAAGGACTTTCAATTTTTCGTAGCAGAGAAGTGGAGAATCGCGAGCGATAAAAGTGGCAGTGGGAATACCGCAAATATTGGAAGCATCAACAAGATTTCTGATATACTCTCAGGTCGGGGCATGTTTTCACGTTTGGGTGAGAGATGGTTCGACGATTACTGGATGAACTATGGTAAAATTACAATTACCGATAGTAATGGCAGGACAAAAAAGATTACGAATTTGAGAGATTTTATCACATATCGAGGTGGAGATACTGGACTCATTGTCCCTAAAACGAGAAAAACCCGGATTAACAATAGGAGTGCCTAGTCAACTACCCCGCCCTGAAGGGCGAGGCCCCGACAAGTCGGGATTAAGAAACTTGTGACCTGCCCAACGGGACTTACGCTTGGGCAGATTTTTACACGATGTTCACTAGTGAACATCTGAGAATCTACCCGCGACCCTATCTTGGTGCTTTGAAAAGCCCTAAGAGATAACGTGGTTATGCGGCTCTGGCTCGTAACTTTACACACCCGCCACCGCACGGTCGAAGCAACCGTTTAGAAGGATTCACGATGTAGCGGTGCTATCATCGCTTCACATTCCGGGTGAAACCTCAGACAAACCACACCTTTCACATTGAAGTGAGAGGGCAGTGTTAAACGAGCGTTTAACCTAAGAACCTGTTTGAAAAAGAAAACTGCTACTCAAAAGTTAATGTTTATGTTAAACCATTGGAGCAGTAAAATACTGACCTAATGAAAGGCATAAACATGACTATACCAAAGTATCCTACTGATCTGACCGATGCCCAGTGGGACAAACTGTTCCCCTATTTGCCAGAACCTTCACCCATAGGTAGACCTCTCAAATGGGAGATGCGCTCAATTATCAACGCTATTTTTTACGTAGTCAAATCAGGGTGTCAGTGGCGAATGTTGCCGCATCAGATGCCACCGTGGCAAACGGTCTATTCCCACTTCAGAAAGTGGAAAACTTTAGGCACATGGGTTATGATTCATCAAGCACTTCACGAGCAAACCCGTAGTGATATTGGCAAATCCCCGTCACCTACAGTGGCTATCATTGACAGCCAATCGGTCAAGACGACCGAACTGGCAGATAGTAGAGGGTTTAATGCGCATAAGAAAATCAAAGGTCGTAAACGCCATATAGTCACTGATACAATTGGCATTCCATTGGGAGTCAAGGTCACTGATGCCAATGTCAGTGATAATCGAGTCGCAATAGAGTTACTAAACGAGGTCTTTAGTTGGCAGATAACGATTCAGTTAGTCTGTGCCGATGCTGGCTATCGCGGAGAATTAGGCGAATGGTTATATTTGACGCATCAGTGTCAATTGGACATCGCTCCATCTCTTAGGCAATCGGGATTTGTGGTCGTCCCATTGCGTTGGATTGTGGAGCGCACCTTTTCTTGGTTCGGTTGGTTTCGCCGATTGACTTTGGACTATGAACGCTCCGCTGAAACCGCTGAGGCTATGGTCTATATTGCTTCCATTTACTTGATGCGAAACCGTATCAAATGACTTTTAAAACAGGTTCTAAGTCATCGAGTTACAAGTGTTATTTTACCACAAATCCACCTAAAAAGTGTAAGGTAGATTACAAAAGCAACAAAAAAAGAGGCGCAGTGGAAACCCCACGCTAAAGCATGGGGTTTCCACTGCGAAGATTTTGATGAAAGTTATGATTCCACCGATTAAATGTCAGGGGATAAAGAGCAAACTTATACCTTTGATTAAGCGAACTGTGGATTGGGCTTTTGATGGGACATGGATCGAACCTTTTATGGGATCGGGAGTTGTCGGTTTTAACATAATGCCGCGCAACGCACTGTTTGCAGATAGCAACCCTCACTTAATTAATTTCTATAAGGCAATTGCTACCGGAAAACTCGACGGTTTGAAAGTTAGAAGTTTTCTTGAACGTGAAGGCGAAATCCTGTCTCAGCGTGGTAAAGATTACTATTATGAAGTGCGAGCCCGGTTCAACCAATATCACGATCCCTTAGATTTTCTTTTCCTTAACCGATCCGGCTTCAATGGCTTAATCCGTTTTAACAGCAAGGGAGGTTTCAATGTGCCCTTTGGCCACAAACCACAGCGATTTTCCAAGGCATATATTACAAAGATTGTAAATCAAGTTGACTTCGTTCACACCATTTCACGAAATTTCAACTGGTCATTTGTGTGTCAAGACTTTAGAGAAACACTGAATGGAATTTCTGAAAGTGATTTTGTATATTGCGATCCACCTTACGTCGGGAGGCACGTTGATTACTTCGATAGCTGGAACGAAGAGAATGAACGACAACTGTTCGCAATTCTGAATCAGTGTCCTTGCAATTTTATTCTGTCGACGTGGCATAGCAACCAGCACCGAGAAAATACTTTCCTCGGTACGCTGTGGTCACGATTCAACCTCCTTACTAAGGAACACTTCTATCACGTCGGGGCAAAGGAAGCCAATAGAAAACCTATGCTTGAGGCATTAGTAACAAACTTTGCCCCCAAACATCTACATGAAGACCCAATCGAGCAACCTGAACAGTTAATGCTTCTCGAAAAAATGGTAGAATATCAAACTTTTACAGATTTAGCTAATAGAGATGGTTAGAACGTAAACAGCCTGCCATTTACCCATCTTCCGCGTCAAAAAGGAAGTTGACACTTCTCAGAATCCATGATAATCTTTTCTATAAGGAATCTTTAAGGAGGGAACTAGATGCAACCTTTTCTCGATTCGACAGACGTTGTGAATGACGAATTTGAACTGCGGGAGCGCGCAGAGCGAGACGGATACCTATTTATCCGTGGACTGCTGCCCACCGACGTGCTGGAAAGCCTGCGGATGCAGTGTCTTGAAACCGCAAATGATGCAGGTTGGGTTAAGAAAGACTTGCCGTTGGTAGACGCCATCGCAGATCTGGACAGCTTTTGCGTCGAACCGCAGCCGGAGTACATGGGGGTATATTACCACATGTACAAACTCCAGGAGTTTCAAGCACTACAACATCACCCAAACCTGATTGGGGTGATGGAGCGGATACTGGGTGAGTCAGTGATACCGCACGCACGCATCATTGGACGCACAATCTTTCCGCAACAGGAAGTGTTCACCACCCCACCGCATCAAGACTTTATCCCCATCCAAGGCACAGTTGACACCTATACCGCATGGATACCATTAAGCGACATACCGCCGGAATTAGGCGGACTCCAGATTGCGTCCGGCTCGCATCGGCACGGCATCTACGAATTTCAGCCCGCGATGGGCGCGGGTGGAATCGCGATCACCAACCCACTTGAAGGCACTTGGGTAAATAGCCCGTTTGAGCAGGGAGACGTGCTAATATTTCACAGCATGGCGGTGCACAAAGGCGTGTCCAATTCCAGCGACCGACTGCGTATGTCAATTGATGCCAGATACCAGAAAATCAGTGAACCAATTGCGCCGGGCAGCTTGCTACCACACGCCCAGCCGCACACTTGGGAAGAGATTTACGCGGATCCCGATTGGGATCGGGACGATTTGAAGTACTACTGGCAGAAATGGGATATGGAGGTGAAGGAATACGATAATACCTATCACGAAAAACGGGACCAGATGGGGTTCGAGATGGCAGAAAAGGGTGACAAACGCGCGGTCTCGGTGCTCCAACGGGTCGTTGCCCGCGACACCGATCCAGTGAAACGGGAGCGGGCAGCGGACTTGCTTGCGACACTTGAAGCACAATAAATCTCGTGAGGTCACTTCAGATACTTGCCAACCAACAGATCGAGTTTCTGTTTCGTTGATGCGGGCGTTCGCGTTGGATCTGTGGCGATAGACTTTTCAAGTGCTTGAGGGCAAGCACAGCCGGCGCGTTTCTCAGGGATTTTGGAGATTACATCCTTGACGATGCGTTTGGCGGTTTCCACATTTGCGGACAAATTTTCAAAAATCAATTCCGCTGTGACAGCGTCATGATCCGGATGCCAACAGTCGTAATCGGTTGAACAGGCGAGAACACCGTAACAGATTTCTGCCTCACGGGTAAGCTTCGCCTCCGGCGCGGCCGTCATACCAATGACATCGAATCCAAGCTGCCTATAGACATTCGACTCGGCTTGTGTAGAGAAGGCGGGACCCTCCATACAGATATATGTACCACCTTTATGAACGGTTGCGCCAACATCGCTGGCACCGTCGTGGAGCAGTTGACTCAAGATAGGACAAAACGGGTGGGCGAGACTGACGTGGGCGGAAAGTCCTTCACCGAAAAAGGTACTCACCCGATTCTTGGTGTGGTCATAAAGTTGATTAGGAACAACAAAGTGGCGTGGCTCGATCTCAGCTCTGAGACTACCGACCGCGCTTACAGAGATAATCCACTCTACCCCTAAGTTTTTTAAGGCATAGATGTTGGCACGAACATTAATCTCCGACGGGAGCAGCCGATGCCCTACGCCGTGACGCGGTAGAAATACAATGCGCGTTCCTTCGATTGTACCTAAAACTAACGAATCACTCGGTTTTCCAAAGGGGGTCTCAACCTCGATTTCTTCAACGTCTGTTAGCCCCTCCATCTGATAAAATCCTGAACCGCCGATCACGCCGATCTGAACGCTCATAAGTTCTCCATTCCGTTAAAGTCTGTATACTTCTTATCGTTGACAAACCCGGAGGCATTCCTCAATAAAGTAAAAATGCTTGGTTATTTTATCAGATCAGCACACTGTTTTCAACCGATTTTCAGCAAATAAGGAAACTCAGGTCATGAATGGGTTTGAAAAATCGATCGCAAAATACAATGGAAAAGGGCTACATAGCTTGGACATCGAGACAATCCAAGTGAATATCGGGCTCAAGTGTAATCTGGAATGCGTCCACTGTCATGTGGTCTCTTCGCCGCGCCGGAAGGAGATGATGGATTGGGAAACAATGGAGCATGTGATAGCTGCTGCGGAAAAGACAAATGCCAAGCTGATAGATATTACAGGCGGCGCACCAGAAATGCACCCCCAGTTTCGTCAGTTTGTGAAAACAGTGCGGGCAAAAGGGTTCCCTGTCTTGGTGAGAACTAACCTCACGATTCTACTTCAGCCGGGCTTTGAGTCCTTCCCCGCTTTCTTTCAGGAACAATCGGTCCAACTCTGTGCATCTCTGCCCTGTTACCTCGAAGAGAACGTTGACACACAACGCGGCACAGGCGTTTTTGAGGAAAGTATCGAAGCATTAAAACGCCTCAACAATCTAGGATATGGGATCTTACCCCATCTTCCCTTGAACCTTGTATACAATCCCGTTGGTCCCGTACTGCCCTCCGATCAATCTGAACTTGAAGAGGACTACAGAGAGGAATTGCGATCAAAATATGGGATAGCGTTTACCCATCTGCTGACAATTACCAATATGCCCATCGGTCGGTTTCGTAGCGATCTGAAGCGAGAGAATCGCCTTGAAGCGTATAATCAACTCCTCCGAGATTCCTTTAATCCAGCAACACTAGATGAATTGATGTGTCGCCACCAGATCAATATTGGGTGGGATGGGAGTATGTATGACTGTGATTTCAACTTAGCACTCAAGTTGCCAGTAGCGAAAGCATTACCGCAACATATAAAAGATTTCGATCCGGACCTATTTGCGCGCCGGAGAATCGTCACCGGAAATTACTGTTTCGGATGTACAGCGGGGAGTGGGTCATCCTGTGGCGGTGCATTGGTTTGAGGGAGAACTTGGGGCAGATGGTATCATTGCGTTGTGGGAATTTAGAAATTGAAGGTGAGTCGAGTTCCGCCGTAGCAACCTACTTGCGGGTGAAAGGGCTCGATCTCATCTTTGACCTCGGCAGATGTCCAATGAGTTTTATCGGCACTAGTCATGTTTTCATCTCCCACTTCCATTTAGATCACTATTTTGGAATCCCAATTTATGTTAGCCAGCGATGGCTCAACGGCATACCGCCGGGGAATATCTACGTCCCCAAAGAGGGGGCAGATCAGCTTCGAGACCTGATCGAACGGATTTCGTTGTTGGATTGCGGACAGGTGTGGGATTATCAATTGGCACCGGTGCAAGCGGGTGATGAGATTCCGTTTCGGGAGAACCTTGTGGCGCATGTCCTGCCGCTTGATCACCGCGTACCATCGGTCGGTTACCTCGTTTGCGAAACACGGGACAAACTCAAATCCGAGTTCTTCGGTTTACCGGGAGCTGAGATTGCTCAGTTGCGACGTAACGGCATAACAGTTACCAACCGAGTTGAATTGCCACTTATTGCTTATCTAGGAGACACCCGCACTGTCCCCATTGACTCCTACCCATTGCTCAAAGGTTGTCAGGTGTTGATTTGCGAGTGTACCTTCCTGCTTCCTGAACATCGGGATCGGGCAGCACAAACGATGCACTTGCATCTGGATACATTGCCCGCATTGTTAGAAATGTTTGAGAGCGAACATATTATCTTAACCCATTTTTCGCGACGTTACTCCCCTGAAATGATCCGGAAGCGGATTCACGCCGTGCTTTCACCGGAAGACCGCTCGCGCGTTCAGCTGCTGATTTGAGTGAATGAATTCCCCTGAACGCCTTGAATGCAAATCGGGAACAGGTTTATCTCTAAGTAATACTGCTTTACTGTTCAGTATTTGCACATAGGTGTTCAAAAATATCTTCGTGTCCTATCTAGACAGGAATACAAAACGAGATGTGAAATGCGCTGGAATCCCCTCAGCGTCTGAGTCCTTTGACAAATGGATTTAGGATGACAACCTTGGCACGGCATTTGCCCATTACAAATCTAGTGTCAACCTAAATGTCCATCACTCAAACGCAGACAGAAGGAGATAAACCAATGAAAGCGCAAGTTTTTCGTTTTTCACTTTTCCTGTTGATGGGGTGCTCGCTCTTGGCACCGAACCGGGCTATTGCCCAATATCGGGCGTATCAGACGTGGGGCTTGCCCGAAGGTGCCATCGCCCGCTTTGGGAAAGGAAGCATTAGCTGGCGAGACAGAGCGATTGCTTTTTCGCCCGATGGGTCACTTCTCGCTGTCGCAAATCGTATTGGTGTCTGGCTTTACGATGTAGCGACGGAACGTGAACTCACTCTACTCACAGGGCATACGGGGTGGGTTTCCGTTGTGGCATTCTCCCCCGACGGAACAATCCTCGCTGCGGGGGCATTGCGCGAACTTCAGCTGTGGGATGTCGAGACCGGCGAAAATATCGCTACACTTGAAGGGCATTTTGATTGGATCGACGCTGTTGCATTTTCTCCCGACGGAGCGACCCTCGCTTCGATGACAGGGCGCGATATCAGACTGTGGGATGTTGAATCGAGGGAAAATATCAGCGCATTCGTGGGCTGGTCAAGCAATACCACCTTCTCTCCTGACCTCACGATGACAGCCGGGGAGTCATGGGGTGAAATCCAACTACGGGATATCAAGACGCAACGTGAGCTCGCTAGACTTCTAGGAGCCACGCGTCAGGTCAACTCTGTCGCGTTTTCAACCGATGGAACAACGGTCGCATCGGGGTCATCCGATGGAATCATTCGATTATGGAATATAAAGCCGGAGGCAGCCGATCGAAGCGTACCGGTGTGGATAAGAGAAAGTATTGCCACGCTACAAGGACATACGGATGGGGTGTGGGCTGTTACCTTTTCACCCGACGGTACGACAATTGCTTCGGGGTCATCTGATAAAACCGTCAGACTGTGGGACGCCGAAACGGGAAAAAATATTATCATACTTGAAGGGCATACAGGTCGGGTCAACTCTGTCATGTTTTCGCCCGATGGGACAAAACTCGTCTCTGGATCGAGAAAGGATGGAACCGTCAGATTGTGGGCTGTCCAAACGGGAAAAATTATTGCTACCCTTGGAAGGCACACGGAAATGGTTGAATCTGTAGTGTATTCACCCAATGGGCAAACCCTCGTATCAGGTACATCTGATGGAACAATCAGACTATGGAACGTCGAAACAGGCGAAAACACCGACACACTTACAGGACATACGGGGGTAGTCATCTCTGGTAAATTCTCTCCTGATGGTAGAATACTCGCTTCAGGATCAGGAGATAACACGGTCAGACTGTGGAATGCCCAAACAGGAGAACATATCGACACGCTTGAAGGGCATACATATCAGGTTAAATCTCTTACGTTTTCGCCCGACGGGACGACCCTCGCTTCAGGGGGTTCGAATAACATCATCAGACTGTGGGATATCCAGACGGGCGAAAATATTGCCACACTTCCATGGTATACACGATCTCTCACGTTTGTAGCATTCTCCCCAGACGTGGAAACCCTTGCTACCGTGTGGTCAAATCATTTGATTAAGCTTTGGCCCATAACTTCCTTGATCCCTCTGTCAGGGGATAAGACAGAAGAAAGCATCGCTACGTTTACAGGGCATACGGCTAGAATCAACTCTGTTGTATTTTCACCCGATGGCACGATGCTCGCTTCGGGAGCATCGAATGGAACAGTAAGAGTGTGGGCTGTCGAGACGGAGACAAATATCGCTACACTCATAGGGCATACGGCTAGAATCAACTCTGTTGTATTTTCACCCGACAGCAGGATACTCGCGTCGGGATCATCCGATCAAACAATCAAATTGTGGAAAATCGAAACAGAACAAGAGGTTACAACACTCACAGGACATAAGAATAAGGTCAACTATATAACGTTTTCCCCTGACGGGGCAATCCTTGCATCGGGGGCGAGTGATGGAACAATTCTCCTGTGGGATATGACAGAGTGGTTTAAACCTACAAGACCGTGGGATACGGATGGAAATGGTGTCGTTGATATATTTGATTTGGTTTACGTTGCCAACAACTTCGGCAAAACCGGTGATGACAGCCATAGCGACATCAATCACGACGGTGTTGTCGATAGACTAGATCTGGTCGCTGTGGCAAATCACTTTGGTCAGACCACTGTCAATGGTGCGCCCGCTCTGAACAGACACATCGAGCTGACTCTACTTGATGCTGCACTTGTGCAACTTCAAACCAAGTCAAAATTGACGCCGGGCGAACTGATTGTCCATGAGTTTCTTCGTTCCTATTTGCAAGAATGGCAAACTATGAGGGAAACCGCCTTGCTGCAAAATTATCCCAATCCATTCAACCCGGAGACATGGATTCCGTATTATCTATCCAACGACGCCGATGTGCAGTTCTCGATTTACGACACACAAGGCGTGTTAGTACATCAATTGGATTTGGGATATCAGCGGGCGGGTTATTACCTAAATCGGATCAAGGCAGCGTATTGGGATGGACGAAACGAAAGTGGGGAATTGGCCGCAAGTGGGGTCTATTTCTGTCAACTTCGGGCTGGCAACCATACCTCCATGCGACGGATGGTAGTCTTGAAGTAGATAGGAATCCTCTGTCAAGCAAATGACAGGAGATGTATATGGATCTGTCAAATTGCAAAATTGATTGACTTATGTTGAACAATTGTGTAAAACAAGTTAGCAAATCTATAACTCACATAACTGCGATTTTAGAGGTGTCTATATTATGTCAGAAAAGGATGTAGCACATGTATCGTGCCCAACAGAGAAAGCAGGACCAACGCCGTCAGAGCAATTCTTCTTCGACAATAACGGCTATCTGGTGCTGGAAAACTTCTTGGAGGAATCTCACGTTAATGAACTCCAAGAGGCACTGTTCCGAACGATAGCCCGACGGCGCGAAAAGCAGGAGAAAGAAATCCCCCATACCGGCAAAACGGATACTAAGGGCGAGAAAAGTACCCGCATCTTCTATATCCTAGACGATGATCCACTGTTTCTTGAGATGCTAGATTGGGGTCCGATGATGCCTTACGTCAAAGGGCTACTCAATGAAATGCCTCACCATCACGCTTCCGATGCTATCGTTGAGTATGACACCGACTTCACGGAACGAGGGCTGGGGTGGCACATTGACGGGCACGACAGCGGATACCGTGGACTCGGTTCGCCGATTCCCTTTCTCCAACTCAAGATCGGCTACTACCTGAACGATATGACCTCGCCCGGACAGGGAAATCTCTGTATTGTTCCTGCGAGTCACAAAGCGGTGCACGAGCCGTCTCAAGATGATTTGCAGCGACCAGACCTTTTTCCCGGTGCGGTGCAGATCTGCGCCCCTGCGGGAACAGCAATTCTGTTCCACAACGCCCTATGGCACTCAGCGGGACCGTTTACCCAAACAGGAGGGTATAGGTTCATGCTCTATTATGCCTATGAGCACCCGTGGATGATTGCTTCCCAAGAGCATTGGGGCTATTCCAAAGGATTCTACAACAACCGCCTCTCCCCAGAACAACGTAAGCTCTTTCACGGTTTCCTATTTGACCCACCGGAACAACGTTGGGGCTAACAGGATTTCTCCTTACCTGAATCCTAATCCTATATAGGAAGTTTTTCATGAATAATTTGTCAACTGCAGCGCAACGCCAAGCATTCGATGAGCAGGGGTATCTACTGGTTCGTGGTGTGTTCGATGAACGGGATTTCGATCCACTTCGCCGGGTCATTTCATCTGCCATTGACCATCGCGCCAAAGAACTCTACGACAAGGGCAAAATCTCAAGCCTGTTTGAAAACTTGTCCTTTTACCATCGATTGACACAGATCCTCCGCGAGTCTCAGAAGGGACCGCTCTTAAGTTGGAATTGGAATAAAGAGGTCTTCAGTCGCGAGGTTTACGAGCTAGTAACCCATCCGAAGATCTTGGATATTGTTGGCTCGCTGATTGGTCCAGAGATTACCGTCAATGGAGATTACTGGATTCGCTTCAAGATGCCGACCGGAGGAGAGTCCGTCTTTCCGTGGCACCAAGACAGCATCTACTACAACGGCAACGCCGATCCCGGTGAGCAAGTTACTTTTTCGGAGGAGAGTCAAATTCTGACGGTATGGATTCCGATGGTAGATGTTGATGAGCAAAATGGCTGCTTGCAAGTAATTCCTGGAAGCCACAAACAGGGGCTTCGACCACCACGCCGTGATGAAAATGGGCGACTCGTTCCTATAGAGGACGTTGAAAGTTGGGGTGAGGTACAAAACGTGCACATGAAGGTGGGAGATGTTTTTGTATTTGGCAATCTGACCTTTCACCGCTCCCTAGATAATACCAGTGAAGACATTCGCTGGAGCATCGACCTGCGGTACAGTCCAACTGGTAGTCCACTGGAATGGTTGCTTCAGAAGTGGCCCGGTTTTATCGCACGCAGCCAACAGCAGCCCGAAACGATCGAATCTTGGGAAATGTGGAAAGCAAAAAGAACCCTTCCAGAGTGAATCTATAGTGAATAATAGAAATAAGTAAACGTTCACCAGTAGTTCCGCTTAGTGAAGTCTCAAAAGTCCCCCTGATAAGGGGGATTTAGGGGGTTGGCTCTGCATAGAAGGTGTATAAGTAATTATAGAATTCACCATAAATGACCCTACACTTCACCAGAGCCATTCAGTTTTAAGAAATTATCAGGTTTCGCGTCTTTTTTTGACAATCCGGTGCGGTTAGGAAACCGTACCTACCGGGCCAAGGAGAACTGAATGGTTCTGGAAGAATGAAGATTAATCTTGACTTAATTAATTGCATATTTTATAATACCAACATTCATATAATCTAATGTAGGGGCATTTAATTCTCCCGTAGCCTTGATCTCCCGATTGAGGACTCTTAGCTGTGGGCGGGAATTCGATCTTGCGTCTACCCGCCGAAATCGGTCAAAAAATGGAAAACTATGGTGAATGAGACAAATAAGTGGACATTTGCCAAAGTCCCCCTGATAAGGGGGATTTAGGGGGTTGTTTGTGGGTACAGATTGCCTAATCCGTACATGTGCATCGGCAGTGTCTAAGTAATTCTATAATCTACCATAAATAGCCCTAAACAAAAACGTGATATAATAGTCCCGGTCAGGGTAACACATGTTATAATCCTTTCTTTCTTGGAAAGTTAGATAAGATTATAATCGTTATCCTGACTTAATTCTAATTATGAGCACCCTTCAATTATCTCATCCGCGGGGAAATTTACAAGGCCAAAGGTAATTATTCCCGCACTCAAAAGGAGTGGGAAAATGACCAGACAAGCAGGTAAGATGTTTTTACATTTTGGAGTAGTTTTAGCATTGCTGCTGGCCGCAGGCGTTGCGCAGGGCAATAAGCCTGGCGTGTTCAGAGGCGCGGTAAACAAACTAAAGCAAACACCAGTGGGGAGTAAAATCAATTCCTTTATGACTAAAGCTACACAAAGATGGCAACAGCGAACAGCTGCGGCACTCATCTCAGCCACGCTCATCTGCGGCGGCATAACTGGCTGCGGCACGGACAATCCAATGAGCAGCGTAAGTGCGCAAGATATGGATCTTACAGGCGATTACGTAGCCTATGTGAATGCAAGGGGTGAGCTGGAAGCTAGCGAGGTAGTCGCCGACCAAGGCGATATGCTCATCATCACGGAAAACTTCGTGGAGATGGAGCTCCACCAAAGCGAAGTGTTGGGTATTGGAGGAGGTTATCCGCCCACAGATGACTCGGTCAAATTCCGTAAGGGCAACCATCTGGATGCCTACGGCGACATGTTCGCCGACATCGAGTATCTGTATGGCAAGCTGGGAAGTGGTTTCAAGCTCAACGGCGAGTTCACAGTCGTCGATGTCGCACTATCAGGTGGAACCACCGCGTCAGGTGAGGAGATATTGTTTTACAAAGCGTTGCCAGGAGAGACTATTCGCGTGTTGATCTATGCCGATGAATACTCGGTAGTGGACTGGTAGAGTCGGCATACGGGGCGTTTAGCCGCACGGCAAACGCCTATCTATCGGTCTCGTAAATCGCTACATCTGTCTTCGTGGCTGTAAAAGCAGTAGACGCGCAGTGCGGTTACCGTGCGTGCTATTTTATATTTCCCTCTTGAACAGAAGGGATTCATGATCCGCCCATTCACCCAAGTCTTGTCAACGGCAAAGTATTTTTCATAAGCCTGCCTTGTCTTTTTATTTCCATCTTTCCACGTTTGGTTGAGCAAATAACCAAACAGCCAGCCGTCCCAATTGCAACCTACTCGTTGGTAAACTGCTGCAGGCGGCAACTCGTTCTCATAGTCGTGCCTGTTATTAAAAGGGAATCTTAAATCTATGGCATCACGGTCGCCACCGACGCTTTTAGCAAAGAAACGCACGGTATTGTCGCGACAGTAAACATTGATAAAGGTGAACAGCTCCTTCCCTTTTGTATCAAAGTAGTATTGGTATTTTCCGTGCTTGGAATCGTAAAGCCAGCCGCCCCAGTTGCAATACACGCCCTTTTTTCTTTTACCTTCAAGCTCCTTCTTACTATAGAGGGGTGGTCTACTGTCTCTGAATTTAGCGTGCATGTCTTTGTTCTTTCTGAAAGCCATCTTCTTGTGGGAGCGCATCCAAGACATCGCCGCCAGCACGTTGTTGTCGTCGCAGTAAACGTTGGGCAGCACCCAGTGCTCACTCTTGCCCGTATCAAAGAAGCTGCGCATCCTTGCCGAATGCGCAAAGGTATCATATAGCCAGCCGTGTGGCATGGAGAAGTCAAAAGCCGCCTCGGAGTTAGCTTTATGCTGCACACATTCAATGTAGGCACGCGAAATATCTTTAATCTGTTCGACAATCTGTAATTCACTTCCTCCCTTCACATACCCTTCGTTGGGGTGATACCACGCTTTGCCCTGCGTTATGTTGCCAGCCTCCTCCTTTTTATTTTTTCTTTGCGCCGGATCGTATTCAAGCTCAAGTTCCTCATAACTACAATCAAGTCCATCTCTACATTTACGCGCCTCGCTGTTGCTGATGATAAAGAGTGCCAATAGCACGACTGCGATTAGTTTTGACATGAGCCAGCCTTGGCACGCATAAACTCATCGCTATTTTTAATGTCATCCAGACTACGGTATAGCCAATCTTTTATTTCGGTCAAAGTAGCGCTGCTCGGCGCATCTGCGAAGATAGTGTGGAAACTGCCATTATTGGTCTTCCACAGTAGCTTTAGCGACTTTATCTCGACGCTCGTTGTTTTGGGACAATTATCTACTTTACTGATAGCCAGACGGGTCAACTCTCTCTGACAAGGACAGCCACTTGGCGCACCGATAAACATACAACCTCCCAAGCGTTGTTCTTTAGCGTCAGCTACTACATTGAAGTCGTTTCCTCCGCCTAACTCAACCTTCACGAGTTGCTTACAGTTGTTATTCCCTATAAATTCGGCATCTATCTCTGCGTAAAGATCCCCGGACTGAAAACATCTATGCTCTAAACAGGCACTGCTCACCCCATCCAAAATGTTCTCTATCTTGCGCAGATTCAGCAGATGGTCAAACTGCGCCTTGACTTGATCTTCCAACTCAATAAGATCATCTAAGTCATCGGCTAACGCCACGCTTGCGCTCACCGCCACTAACACCAACAATGCTGTTTTACTCATCATCTCACCCCTTACTCGGCTTATTTCAAACAAATTTTTAGAAAAATTTATAAATCGCAGGAAAAAACCGATACGGCAGCGGGTAGTATTGTTGGAAAAACTTAAATGGCTGCCACAGTTACGACATTCTCGCTTGTTACGATGCTTCTGCTGGCTGGCTGTCTCAAGAGTTTGGATGCAGAGTCTGAACTAACGACACTGGACATGGAGCTGGCGATGCTAACAGTTGCCGATAAAATAATGCTTCGCTACCTTGAACGCCACCGCAAGGCACGCATAGAGCATGTGATAGACCCTAACCACGATCACGGCGATCTCAAGCTATCAGCCATCCCTGTTGTTGCTTACGGAGAAAAGAAATACATTCAAGACGGAAGTTCCATAGATATTCAACTAACAGCTTGATTTATAGTGAATTCTAAAAATAATACCATTTCTGATAGACATTTTCCCATGAATTGGTTTATAATATCAGGGTGACTGTCTCAGACACTCAACTCCCTATGACAGGTAAGCGAGATTCTTGGAAAGTTCGCTAAGGCCGCTATTGCCAAACTCACTTCATTCCCATATTTTCTTAACGCCGCTAATGCAATATTATTTTTCAGAAATGGTATAAGTAGACGCTTCTCCAGTAGGCATTGTAAGAAGCCGCCTTGTGGGAGGGAAACCTTCTAAGTTCGTCTGCGAAATCAGAGGTGTCCGTATAATCGGGGTTGGAAACCCCTCCCACAGTGTCCAAATAATTATGAAATTTACTATAAACAGGAGAAGTTGACAATGAATATGGACCAAGCCCTACACGAGTTCGGCGTCCAAGACGATACGCTATCGTCAGAAGAAAAGGACTTCTTGGATGTGAACGGCTATCTCCCGCTTGAGAATATTCTCACCCAAGAACAGATTGCAAAGATGATTCATCGGTTGGACGAACTAGCAGCGTTAGAGGGAGAGGACGCCGGTAAGGAACTCCATCAGGAAGGAGGGACTATCCGGGTGAGCAACCTTGTCAATAAAGGTCCGATGTTCGAGATAGGTTTTTCACACCCGCGTGTGCTTGCCGCCATACGGCATGTTATAGGTCCTAGGTTCAAACTGTCCTCTCTAGATTGCCGAATGGCACTGCCCGGACAGGGGCACCAAGGGTTTCACGCGGACTGGCGTTCGGGGGTGGAACCGGGTGATTACTACGTTTGCAACTCCATGTGGTTGCTGGACGATTTCACGGTGGAGAATGGCGCGACGCGGGTTGTACCGGGTTCCCATCGGAGCGGTAAGCACCCCAAGGACGCACTGAAAGATGCAACACAAAAACACCCAGAGGAGATTCAATTAATAGCCCCGTCGGGAACTGCCATTATCTTCAATTCGCATCTCTGGCATGCCGGTGGATTGAATCAGACCAATTCCCCGCGCCACGGGATGCTTGCCTATTACTGCCGTCGTGATCAGAAGCAGCTGACAGACCAGCGCAAATTTATCCATCCGGAAACACACGCACGCCTGAATGAGGCAAAACGATTTATCTTAGCGGTTTGAACGCCGCTACTTCCGTTCTGCGAAGCATCTCCGATACAGCGCGACAATCTCCTCGTGTGTTGGTTGACGTGGGTTGTTGGCGGGACTGCCGCTCGCGATTGCGTCCGATGCCATCTGATCCACAACCGCCTCAAACTTGTCCAGATCAATACCAATCTCCCCCAAGCGCGGCATCTGAATATCGTTAATCAACCGTTCAACTGCTGCAATCGCCCGATCTGCCTGCCCCATCAGTGACAATCCTTCAGTCGGTTCACCCATTGCACGAGCGATATCGGCGAAGCGGGCAGGTGTGCCGACGACGCTGAACTCCATGATATCTAGCAGCAGAACAGAATTTGACAAACCGTGATGGATATGGAAATACGCCCCAATCGGACGGGACATCCCGTGCACCAACGCCACAGACGAGTTGCTAAACGCCATACCGGCGATGGATGCCCCAATCATCATATCCGTCCGCGCCTCAATGTTCTCACCATTTGCCCACGCTTGGCGCATTGAGCCAGAGATTAGACGAACCGCCTTCAGTGCTAGTGCGTCGGTGATCGGTTGAGCGCGTTTGGAGATGTAGGCTTCAATAGCGTGTGTCAAGGCATCAACCCCGACCGCTGAGGTCAGATGTGGCGGTGTCGTCAACGACAACAACGGATCGATAAGTGCGACCTGTGCTAGCAGACACGGGCTACTGAGCATCATCTTCACGTTGTGCTCGGTGTCGGTGAGCACCGTAACTTTCGTACACTCACTGCCCGTTCCAGCTGTCGTCGGGATAGCGATGAGCGGTGCGCCCGGATTGGGAATCTTGTTCACACCCATATACTCTGCAAGTGGGGCATCGTTGGTCAGTTTCACAGCGATACCCTTCCCACAGTCAATCGCGCTACCGCCGCCGATGCTGACAATCAGATTGCACCCCTCGCTACGATACTGTTCCAAACCGTCGTTGACGTTTTGCAGCGTCGGATCGGGTGTCACATCCTCGAAAATTGATGCACCGATTCCGGCAGCGTTAAGCTGTTTTACAATCCCATCGGCGTAACCGAGTTTGGCGATCCCCGGATCGGTGACCACCAACGCTTTCCTCCCTCCCAACCGTTTCGCACTCTCACCGACCTGTTCTGCTGCTCCGATGCCGGTGATGACAGTTGGCGGAATTGTGAAGGAAGATGCTACCGAATTTGAAAAGTTCATCACGCCGCTCCTTTAGTTGAAGACGGTGGATTAGGTGCCGTCAATTCGCTTCGGGAAACAGTTCCCGATACTCCCGATTGAATTCCTCCGAGCCATCGTCCAAGCGGCGTTCTAAGGAAACGCCCGGTAGGAATGGCGGAAGTTTGCCCGCTAGGAAAACCGATCGATACCCACCATCCGGATAGTGCGTTTGACGACCATCGGGCCATAGAATGGTGTGGATCTGGCGTGCAACCGGTTTTTGGAAGTCGGGTTCAACACGGAATTGTTCAATCGCATCCCAATCGAGTTCAACGCCCAGCCCCGGTCCTTCTGGAACTTTGACCTGCCCACCTTCCACCTTAAATTCCTTGAGCAAGTTGTGCGAGAAAATATTGATACACGGAATAGCGGGCCAACGGGCACTCTCCAATACCGCTCCCAAATGGACAGAGAACATAGTGGTCAGCCCTGTCCCCACCATCTGCAACCAGAACGGCATCTGAGCTCGCTCTGCCAAAATGCCATCTTTCAGGGTACGGTTGACCCCTCCACCAATGACAAATCCGTCACACACACCCTCCCGGATCGCGGTCATAACCGGCGGGTTACCCATGTGCATGGCAATCGGGGTGCGGATTTTTTGCCGTAGCAGTGCATTTCCCTCCACATCCTCTTGGGGAATAGGGGATTCCACGATTGCCAAATTGCTGTATTTCTGTTCCAAACGGCTGATTAACGGCGCAGCCAAATCGACTCCCAATAGCAACCCATTGAAATCGGCGTCCAACTTAAAGTGAGGTGATATCACTTCGCAGACTGCCCCTAACTGTTGGTCGATGTCGAACCACGGACGCGCTTTCACCTTGATATTTGTAAAACCGTGTGCCTCCGCCGTTTTTGCTTCCGCTGCCCACTCTTCGGGTTTCATATCCTGCGCCCACCAAGACACCGGACAGGTTTCGCGATACTGCGATCCCATTAGGCGATGGCACGGCACATCCAGTAACTTGCCTGCGGCATCGAATAGTGCCATCTGTAGCCCAGCACCTAGACTGTCGTCCATAAGAAATTCAAAGAGATTTCGATCGCGCACCTGATTAAACTGATCATCTCCCGATCGTCCCCAGGTGTAATGTGGAAGCGTCTCCCCGATGCCAACAACGCCCGAAACTGTGGTCACTTTGCACAATTCCACGACCGACCAATCGGAGACCCGAACCTCTTTGACATGGGCGCAACGCGGGTGGAAAGGTACGTTCAGCACAATCCTTTCAATGTCTTTGACGATAAAATCTTTTGGGGTCATGGTATACTCCTACAATTCATTCAGCGTTCAATTTTTCAAGTTGTTCAACAATCAAATCCAAACTGGGCCGGTCAGAGTTCTTCTTACTGATATACACCCACCGCAAAACGCCCTGCTTATCAATGAGGAGTGTTGCCGGTAGATACATATCTCGGTTGTGAAAACGATACGGTTTAACGATTCCGTATGCTTCGTGAATGGAGGACCCGGGATCGGCTAACAGCGGCACGTCCATTGTCACCGGATCTTTGAAGCGAAAGACAACCGGTTTTGGTTCGGGTTTGATAGCAACAACAACGGTTTGATATTTTTCATCAAATAACTGGCGATTCGCCGCAAACTGCGACGTGAAATTGGCACAGCTCGGTCAGTAAGTTTGCAGTAACAGCGTAACCAGTACATGCTTTTTCTCTTTGTATTTGGAAAGGCTGAAAGGAAGGCCACTTTCTGCATCGACCAGCAGAAAACCCGGTGCCGGTGAACCAATCGGCAGTGGACTATCGCGTTTGAGTTTTGCCAATTCGGATTCGAGTTGTTCGATTGTAATCTGTGCCGAATCGGACGCGTTAGGAAACTTCCAACGCACATACCCCGACTTGTCAATGATGAGGATTTCACCTTCCTCCTCTAAACGAAGGAGCGTTGCATTATACTTCTCCTCAAATGCACCCGCTTTCTGCTCCAATTGGGAGATAAATTCTGCGTCCCCCGCTGCCCTGCTCACAACAATGAGGTTAGATTTCCCATGAAAATCGGCGAACTTGATCTCCGCCTCGCCGGACGTAAAGGTGGTTTTTAAAGCACTATCGCCGACCTCCAAGCCTTGCGAGATGGACACTGTAAATATAAAAAACATCACGGCAAAAATATATCGTAGCATATTTTTATTTCAACGCAAAGACACAAAGGCACAAAGTTATTCTGTTTCTTTCACTTCTTTGCGTCCTTGCGTTCCTTTCTTGTAAGTTCCAAATGTGCGACAATCCCTATTCGGTACTGTCCGCCATCACCTGTTCAAATCGACTATTGATTTCCGACAACATTTCGTCAGGCAACCGACCGCGCTCTGTACCGGCGAGATTGTCCTCAAAGTGATTGATGTTGGTTGTGCCGACAATAGCGGTATGAACATCTGAGTCGCACAGCAGCCACCGCAGCGAAGCCTCTACGCGGGACATATCGCCTATCACCTCCGGAGCCAGAATTTTCCGGGCGTCATACCACGTCTTGGCGTTGCTTTCATTGGGGTGTGACTGTTCGTAAATGGCATTCGCAATAGGTCCCTTAATGATGATGCCCATATCTTTTTCGCGTGCAGCAGCAATGACTTTCGCGGGTTCCCGCTGAAACACGTTGTAGGTAAGCTGTAGCGTGTCGTATTCACCAATCTCAATTGCTTTGAGCGCGCTCTCCCCGTCTGCCGACAGACTGATAAAGCGGATTTTCCCTGCTTTCTGTGCTTTCTTGAGCCCTTCTAACCCGTCGCCGAAAGCGACATCATCATACTTGGGACTGTGCAGTTGCATAATATCAATACAGTCCGTCTTCAGTCGTTGTAGGCTCCGGTCAATTTGCGGCTCAATGGCTTTGGCGGAGTAGTCCAAGGTTTGTACCCAGTCGCCATCCGGCTGCTGTACGCGCCCCGAACCGCATTTGGTGGCGAAATAAAACTCATCTTGGCGATGCCCAATGTACTTGGCAATCAGTTCCTCGCTCCAACGATATGCCGCCGAAGAGTCTATGAAATTGACACCGGCGTCAAGCGCGCGGTTGAGGAGCCGTCCGACTTCATCTCCCTCTTCCGGCGGTGTCCAGCCGATGTGCCATGCGCCGAAACCGAGTTCCGACACTTCTAGATCTGTACGTCCAAGTCTCCGATATTGCACGGTTTTTCTCCTTTTATTTTTATCCTAACTCTACTGGCAAAGAATTGGTAGGGAACGCAGATTTGCGTTCCCTACTCCGAGGGGGCAGAGAGGAATGACACTTCAATTCTCAATCTGCAAGTTCTTTCCGAATCCAAGAATGAAGGATATGGTTGAGGATAAGGTGTACATCTTCAACGGGACCGTAGTCATGGCTATCTACAATAACGCTGACATCTGCTAGCTGTTGAAGTTTTCCACCACCGAATCCTGTCCAACCGATGGTTTTACACCCGATAGCCTTGGCATGATGAATCGCCCGAATGATATTTTCGGAGTTGCCGCTCGCGCTGATGGCAATCACCAGATCACCGGGGTTGACTAAGTTTTTAAGTTGCTCGACAAACACATCGTCATAAGACACATCGTTTGACCATGCCGTCATCGTTGCGACATTATCGGTTAAGCTAATCACCCGAAAGCGACGCACTCCGGGCACGCTCGTTCCTTTGTTCAAGTCATTAGCAATGTGTGACGCAGTAGACGCGCTGCCGCCGTTGCCGATGACGAAAATTTGCCGATCCGCCTGATATGTCTCCATCACGAGATCGATGGATTGACGAACATCGGCTAAAGAGAGGCGTTCCAACACGCCCTGTAGATGTGAAATATATCCTTGGATGCGTTCCATGAGTTATCTCCAAAATTTAATCGGATGGTGTGTGGCTACTATGGTGGACCTTAGAATTAATGAGACACGCCAAACCGGTGCGGTTAGGAAACCGCACCTACCGTTCTCCCGTTTGGTAGGCACTGTTTCCAACAATGCCGATGCGGTGCGGTTGGAAACCGCACCTACCGGGGCGAAAGTGTCTATTTATTTTTAGAATTCACCATAAATGAGTTTTTGTTAGCAACGGTTGAGTTGATTCCTTCAGTCCTAATTCCCGATCACCAACGAAATTGCAGCAAGGTCACCGATGGAATCACCCAATTCCGCCGGCATAATTTTAACAATTTCTAAGGGACGCTGCATCGCCATTTCCGTTACGGTGCGTCGGATTGGATCTAGTAGCAAGTCACCGGCAGCGACCGCAATCGTTCCAAGCAGAACGATTTGAGGATTCAAGATATTGACGAGATTCGCGATCCCCCAACCCATGTAGTACGCAGTCTCCTCCACTAAAGCGATTGCCAAAGCATCACCATCCCGCGCAGCTTGGAGCACATGCTCGGATCTGACGCTATCAATCTGTCCGTCCGCGAGTGCCAAGATCTTCGTGTACGGTTGATCTGCAATCGCCTCCTGTGCGCGACGTGCAATTGCAGGTCCTGAGCATAACGCCTCCAGACACCCATACTGACCACACCCACAGAGGGGACCGTCAGGAAGCAAGATCTGATGCCCAACCTCTCCAGCACTGTCATTCGCGCCGTGATAAATCTCTCCATCGGCAATGATGCCGCCGCCTATGCCTGTACTCATCGTTATGTAGAGGACATAATCGTAGCCACGTCCGCCCCCAAATCTTGCTTCCGCAAGCGCGCTAGCATTCGCATCATTCTCAATGACCGTCGGAATATGAAACTCCGACTCGATCATCTCTTTCAACGGCAGCGCATCCCACCCCGGCAGATTTGGTGGAGAATAGATAATGCCGGTTTTTGTGTCGAGGGGACCGCCGCAGCTCACACCAATCCCTGAGATGTCTTCGCGCCGCAATCCTGCCAGATGAAGCACCTCATCAACCATCTCTAAAAGCAGCTGTACGGCATGGTGAGGTCCCCTCTCTGACTCGGTCGGCTTCCGCACCTTTTGAAGGATATTTCCATCTTTATCAGCGACAACAGTGGCAAGTTTTGTCCCACCGATGTCGATACCGACAACGTATGAATTCATCTGCAAACGCTCTTAGCCAAATAAATATTTCTGTACAGTATCCTCCCGCACCTGAACCCCCAAACCGGGGGTTTCTCGCACGGCGAGATAACCATCCTCTTGCACCCATGGATCGCTGACCAACTCGTGTTGCATCGGCGACTCATGCGGCTTGAAATCCATCGCTACACCATGTGTTGACCCGGCGAGCAGGTGTAGGCTAGCAGCGGTGTTGAGTGCGCTGCTCCATGTGTGAAAACTGAACTCCAGATTTTCTGCCTCAATAAGTCTGATAACATGGTGAGAACCGGTGATGCCGTGACAACGACCGGGATCTATCTGCACTACATCAACACCCCCCGATTGGATGAGACGCCGGTAACTCTCGACGTTCCACTCGTCCTCACCTGTACCGATGGGAGTGGCAACTGCTGACCGGAGCCGGGCATGTCCTTCAAGGTCATGAGGCGGGAGCGGTTGCTCGATCCATCTGAGTCGATACGGCTCCAAGTCGCGAAAACGCTGAATCGCTGTCGGAACATCCCAGAGTCTGTGATGCCCGGGTGTGTCAACAATCAGGTCTAAGTCGTCCCCAATAACCTCTCGCACCCGCCGGACAATTTCGATATCGCGTTGCCGATTTTGACCGAAGAGTGCCTCGGGGCGCATACCCCAACCAGCTTTGAGAACTTGGTATCCTTCCTCGCGGAGAAAACGAAACTCATTGAGCGTCCAGTCCAAATCCTCCATGTCAAAGATAAAGGACGCCATAGCGACGACCTTGTTGTGCAACTGCCCCCCTAGCAATCGGCAAACGGGCAACCCCAGTGCTTTTCCCTTGACATCCCAAAGTGCCATGTCCAAGGCACTCACTCCAAAGGCAGCAATCCCTTCAGGACCATACCACCAGATACGAGACTGCATTTTGTGCCAAAGCCTGTCAACGTCTATCGCATCCTCACCGACGAGCAACGGCGCAAGTCCCTGTTCAATAATGATCTTGGTTGCCAGTGCCGCCTCCCGAAATTGCGAAATACATTCCCCCCAGCCGACCACACCATCTTCGGTTTCGACGCGGACGAGGGTGACATACCGCTCAATGCCTTTGTAATGTGGCTCCGGGTAGGCGAGCGGAAACGCTTCAATTTTTTGGATTTTCATCGATCTTAACCTCTTTTCGGAGTTGGTTCTCTCTGTCCACCAATACCGGCGACGAGTTACAATATTTACTCCATGTAGAAATGTCGTATGCTCATATCCAACTGCAACATCAATGGGATTCCCGCTATCTGTCGGGTTCAGGCACAGGTTCCGGTTGGTCGCGCAAAAATAGTAGGAGACATAAACTAATTAACAACAGTCCACCCATCAGAAGGAAGCCAAGCGCGAATCCGTAGTACTCTCCCATCACTCCCATGCCAGCGGGGACGATGCCAGCACCAAACAGATAAACAAAGGGAATCATCAACGAGACAGCGACGTTTCGGGTGCGGGGAGGACCTACGTTTGCCAACCCCAACAGTGCCACCGGGAAGAAAGCGTTAACAACCGCTGGTTGGAGGAATACCACAATCACTAGGATGACATTTTGACCAAAGCCTAGCAGTCCCGTCAGGACAGCAGTTGCGGCATAAATGACTCCCATGACGCGTTTTTCGCCAAAGCGATCCGCCAACCAGCCGGCAAGAAAGAGCGTCACAAGCCCGGATATCCGCGAGAGTCCTACGAGGGTGTTCACCAATCCTTGGTCTAGTCCCCGTTCGCTGATAAGATAGACTGGCAGAATTGCGTATACACCTACACTCGCCCCGCAAGCCAAACTCATCAGGATAGCAATAACCCAAAATGAAGGTTGGCAAAAGATTCGTCCGACGTTATCCAAACGCGGCGGCTCACCGGGGAATCTGCCACCCTTGCCAAACAGCGCGAATATCGCCGCCATCATTAAGCCTGCAACACCAACGATGATCAGGACACCCCGCCACGATGTAAAACTTAAACCCAACTCGGCAACGATAGGTGCCAAGACATATCCCATCGTTGGTCCAGCCTCATGCAGCGAAATCGCTTTCCCCCAATGCTCTGGATCTACCAGACGGGTCATCGTCGCCATTGCCGACGGAAAATAGAGTCCAGATCCCATGCCGAGCACTACCATGCCAATTTGAATGCCGATCAGCGAACGGCTGAAAGCGATGATAAGGACTGCCAGTCCACACGTTATTGAGGCAAGTAGAATTGCCCCACGATGCGTAATTCTTTGGGAAACGAATCCCGAACCTAGCATCACCGGAGCAAATCCGATAGAGATGAGGAGAAACAGACTACCCGATTTCGCATGGGACAGGTGAAGCTCTTCCTCAATTAACACCAGCAGCGGTGAAAAGACAACACGCGAAAGAAACGTGAAAAAGAGAATTCCAGCAAGAAACAGAATGGGGGTTAATATCCGATAGATACTTTTTTGACCGCTTTTGTGCACCGTAATCTTCCTACTATCACCTGCCTTATTTCAACGCCTCCGGTATTCGAGGGACAATCTTCCCTACGAAAGTCTACCCTGCTTGGCTTGGATAGGCATATCCAAGCCATCTTTGCGCGTGTGCAGTGGATTTGTCAATCCACTGCGAGCGGTAGTTCGCTCTATTAGATCCATGCACCCAAGCTGCTCTGCCCGGTAAGCAGGAATCTGCGTTATTTTATCACCGCGGTTGCATGTCCATCCAATAAACACCGTTGGAAAGAATGTCGTGACACCCTTCACCTGTAACACCCGCGGTGTACATCACGCCGGGGACGTCAACGTGGTTGTGCCCTGTGGAACGCTCCAAACTCGGAAGCCAATGCGGCACCGTCATATCGGGTTTGGAGAGTAACTCAACGCTAAATTTACCGCCGATATCCGGGGCTTGCAACCCAACGATCTCGGCACTTTTATGTCCCCAATTTCCCTCGCTGACAGTTTCAGGCTTCATCAGTGCCAGTACGATAAAAATTCGACCATCAGGGGCGATGTGGATAGCACCATCCATGGCGAGACTCCAACCCTTCCATTCCTTGGGAAGTTCGTCGGTGAGGGAGCGGCGGCACCACTTACCAGCCCCATCCAGCCACACAACCCACGCTTGGGAGGGTATGGAAAAGGAAGGACAAGTACTGTAGAGGACATAAGGGGTGCCCTCCCTGTCAACAGCGATAGAACCGAAACGCAAATCCCTCTGTTTGGTGTCAATGAGCGTGACTGTCTCGTGGGTAGCGGGAAGTGAAACCGGTGTACCATCGGCTCGCTCCCACGTTTTACCACTATCAGGACTGCGGAGATAACCGACGGTATATGACCGATCTTCATCAAAGATCCAGAGGGTCAGATGCAGCGTCCGATGGTCTTGACCCCATGCCAACGCTTCTTGATAGCGAACGTACCCACCCTTATCATCTTGGAAAACAGTGATAGGCTCCTGCCAAGGCGCGTTGGGTGGTTTGATATATAGGTTCACATACCACGGTTCAGATCCTCGGTTTTCTCTGCCCGTCAGGTAGAGGGTGTCGTCCGAACCGCACACCATCGTGGGATAACTACATCGGTCACCAAACTCAATTTCCTCTCCCCACTCGGAGGCGTCGTTTGGACGCACCGAACGCCGGTATCGGAAGGGATGATGGTGCGGGTAGTAAACGATGTGAAGGTATCCCAAGCTGTCTACCGTCAACACAGGACCGCCGTGGTTATCATACGCTTCTCCGACGGTATATGTGGGAGACCATCGGCTCGTTTTTCGGTCCAGCGTCCGGCAACGCACACGAAAGCCTTCGGCAATTGAATCGAGCCATGCTACGTGCGTTTTGTCCTGAAGTGTGATTATTTTGTTGCCATCGGCGTATGCGGTGGCACGACCGCAACCGTGCTCTGACAGCAGAACAACATTTTTACCTGCATTGCTGTGTGCAAAACTCTCCTGCAAGATCGAATTGGACATTTTTAGTTTCCATTTCTTCCGTCAGCAGTTCGGGCGCACCTGTCTGTCCATTTGGACACTTCTACCACGATACCCTTAAACCCAGCCGTGATCAATCGTGATAGGTGATCCAGAGGTCTGATTCGTCCAACCGAGGGCACCATCTAACACCACCTCTCGACCGGTGATCGCAGACTGCTCGGCGGCAAACAAGATCTCCATAATGTGCCGTCCCCATTCCCCATGTGTCGGTGGCTCGATATTCTTTTCAATGGCTTCGGCAAAAAATTTCCACTCGTTGTGCATCTCAACTGGCGTATCATCGAATGGCACATCTTCCCACTTGTCGCCCTTTCCGACCCTGACATACTTTTCACCGTGCTGGCTGAACCGTAACGTGCCATTCGCGCAAATCACTTGGCAACTGAAGTCCGGCGCACCGTCGGCGTACCCAATTGCCACGGCAACCCCGGCAAGTCCGTTCTTGTATCGAATGAAAGCGGTGGCAGAGTCATCACCCGCTTGGTAGTGTGCGCGTGCACCGATAGACGCCGAGACCGATGCGGCTTGTGACGCCATCACCCATGTGAGTCGGTCTACCACATGAACACCATTGGTCAGCCACATACCACCACCGTGGTAGCGACTGCGGTACTGCGGACGCCGCCCCTGATAACCCCAATTTTTGGACATGTAACACACTGCTGTTATGAGCGGTCCTAGATCGCCCGAATCGAGGATTTCCTTCGCCTTTACGCTTGTAGCGTAATAGTGCTGACTATACCCGACCATCAATTTGACATTGTTAGCAGCCGCAGCCGCTATCATGTTGTCACACTGCTGCAAGTTGATCGCCATCGGTTTCTCTACCAAGACATGTTTACCAGCGTTGCAGGAGTCCACGGTGAGCTGATGATGGAGTTGATGACCGAGGACAACTGCCACAGCGTCAACTTCGTCGTCCTGCAACAGTTCCGTGTGAGTTTCATATCCCCTTGGGATACTGTATTTCTCCATGTATTCGCGACGTTTAGCCTCAAAGAGATCGGCAACCGCTACAACCTCCACGTTATCCAATGTCGCAATCGCATCACAGTGGGATCGGGCGATTCCGCCCAACCCAATAATTCCAACTTTTAATTTCTCCATTACAACCTCCTAGTTATTGAACGCAGTGAACAAGTCCAGCTAGTACCTTTCCAGCATAGGTAGTTTCGAGCGAAAACCAAGTGATGTGTTTGTTGAGGTATGGATATTTCTGAGATATGATTGGTAGGTTAATTGATTGGGACATAATCAGGACAGCCAGTTTGCAGCCAATCGTCGGGCAATTCGGTCAGCCATGGCAGCAATTGTCAACATCGGTGGAACGCCAATCGAAGTAGGGAACAGGCTCGCATCAGCCACGAACAGTCCTTTGACAGCATGTGCTTCTCCATAGGAATCTACGACACTTTCATGCGGATCGCTCCCCATCCGCAGCGTTCCTTGGGGATGACTAGAGGCGATCAGAATATCGTTCTCAACAATGCCACGTTGACGAATCACCTCAAGATCACTCTCTCGCTTGATAATAATTCGTCGCGTATAGGGGAGTGTTATCTCCTTTGCACCGGCGGCGAAAAGGAGTTGGGCACCATGTATCAACCCTTCGATTAACGATGCTCGGTCAGCAGGGTTGAGACGGTAGCGAATCACCGGTGCGCCCCGTCGATTCACCATCACCCGTCCTGAAGAACGGTCGTGAAGTAACACAAGCAGCGCGGCGATACCGCAATAAGCGCGCATCAGATCCCTGTGTTCTCGGCCGAAGGAGGGCATGCTGGCTGCCACCATTGCCATTGGTCCGGAGACCGGCATGAGGAGATAGCCACTGTCAGGATCACGCGCCAGATCCAGAAAATGGTCAATGTAAAAACTTTGAGGGATACCTTGATAGGCATCAATTTCCTCATCGAAAATACCACCTACAAAGATAGCGGGATGGAGGTGGAGATTGCGTCCTACCTGCTTCCCCGGATCGGGAAGATGGCTGTTCAACCAGAGTTGAGGTGAGTTGATTGCTCCCGCTGCTAGAACCACCGCTTTGCTGCGGACGGTGAGTCGGTAGACCTTGCGCCCGCGCTTGCTCCCTGAACTATTGGGGCTATCCGTTTTCGTTTCAGCTTGTCTAGGCGACCGCACATCATCAGACAGGAATCGAGCGGTGGCTCCAACCACGCGCCCGTTTTCCGCAAAAACACCTTCGGTGAGGCAGTCGGTGTAGAGGCAAGCCCCCGCTTCTAGTGCTTGGGGAATGTAGCTGACCGCCATACTCTGTTTACCAATTCCCGGTTGGGAAGTGGGACACCCAAGTAGGCAGCTCGCCGAACAATCTGGACAGGGACCACGATTATGTCGCTGTACAATCCCACGCCAACCCATGGCTTGACAACCCCGCCGAATGATTCGGTTAAGCCTGTTGAGCTGCTCCTCCCGAATTTGCTTCACCCCTAAGGTCGCCTCCACCCGGTCAAGTGAAAGACTGAGATCATTCGGCGACAGATCTTGAATCCCGAACTCGGTTTCCCATCTTTCCAAGGTTCGGTCAGGGGTACGCACTGCGTAGCACAGATTATGAACGGTAGAGCCACCGACACCCCGCCCTTGAGAGATTAACACCGAACCGTTGTGAGTGGTTCGCATTCCCCCATCCCAAAACAGTCGCAGTAACATCTCTGGCGTATGCCGGCTAAATGTCGCTGAATCATGATTCTCGCCCGCCTCCAACACAACCACCGAAAGTCCGGCTTGAGCGAGTTCCTTAGCAGCCACAGCACCGCCCGCTCCCGATCCAATCACACAGACATCAACTGTTTCGCAGAGATCCTGCGTTACGGTACGCCCCTGAATGATCATCTTCGCTCTGGTTTGTCAGTTGAGGTTTGGTAGATGTCGGTAGCGGATTCGCCGTAATAGCCGAGAAATGTTAGATCTCGTAAGCCTCGAAAGAGACGTCGTCGCAGCCCGAAACGACTTTCCGCCCACGATCGAATATAGGTGTCTGCATCATGTGGTGAGAGCCGGGTAAAGGGACGCAGCTTTCCGGTGAACAAAATCGGGCACCATTGAAATAGATGCAGTGCTCGGCGGAGTTGCACTTGCAAGTTTAATGGTAGCCCGGCAACAAAGGCATCGACAGTCGTTACCGTAGGAGAGTGCTCTAAATCAGGGAAACCTGCCCCTACCATGCGTTCGGTCAGAACTATCAGAATCTCAACTTCCGTCGGACTGAAGAATTGCAATGGCATGTTAAGCGTAGCGAAATCTCCCGATTCTACCGGGGTAATTTGGCTGCAGTGGTCATGTCCTTGGCTTGCAGCGTAGCTGTCATCAAAGTAGTGGGCAGCTGCACCTTGGACCACAATTCAAGAGATTAACTCCCAGATCCGGGAGTACTGTGTCTTTTACGCATCATCAATCTTCAACATTTTTTCCATCTTCAATACGTATCACACGCTTCCCAAGTTGCTGGACGAGTGAGAGATCGTGAGTCGCAACCATCACCGTTGTCCCACGGAAGTTAAAACTTTCAAAGAGGTGCATAATATCAAGCGACAGTTTCGGATCCAAATTTCCAGTCGGTTCGTCAGCGAGGAGAACTACCGGGTCGTTTGCCATCGCTCTGGCGATAGCGACACGCTGCTGCTCCCCACCCGAAATGTCCTCTGGCAGCGCATCTTTCCGATGGACTAAGCTCATCTGATGGAGGAGCTGATTAACCTGTTCGCGAATCTGAGGTCGTTTGGCTCCTGTCACTTTCATGGCAAGTGCAATGTTTTCTTGAACCGTTTTATTCGGCAGCAGCTTAAAGTCTTGAAAGATAACGCCCATTCTTCGACGTAGATAGGGTATTTGCGATCGAGAAATTTGGGACAGGTTTTGACCCGCAAGGACAATGTGTCCTGAGGTGGGGGCTAGCTCCCGGTACAAGAGTCGGAGAATCGTTGTTTTTCCTGCCCCACTAGTGCCAACGAGAAAAACAAACTCCCCTTTTTTGACATTAAAGTTAATTTCGTGAAGGACTTCAATGTCCTCTTTATAACTCATTGAGACATTATAAACTTGGATCATTTCAATTAAAATAACCTCTAAGTTGTTGAATGCAGTTGACTGAAGGATATCTCATTTTGACACCTCAGTCGTTCAAGGGTTCTGCGTAGCCGCAGGCTTTATCGTTACAAGCGAGGCAAGGCTTCTTCGTTTTCGTTGTCTTTTCGACGAGGAATGGTGCTTGGCACTCTGGACATTCCTTATTCACCGGTCTATCCCACGAAACGAAGTCACATTTCGGATAGTTGCTACAACCATAAAAAACTTTACCGCGTTTACTGCGCCGCTCACCGATATAACCGTCACAGCTAGCCTCAGGGCAATCGACGCCGATGTTGATTGGCTTTGCGTTTTTGCATTTGGGATAGCCCGTACACGCGAGGAATTTCCCACCGGCACGACTGGTTTTAATCACCATTGGACTACTACATTTATCACAGGTTTCATCGGTCGGTTCCTCTTCAGAGGGGGGCGCATCGTCTTCTGTTAAACGCTTGATGTTACGACACTCCGGATAATTTGAACAGCCGAGAAAACGACCGTATCTCCCCCACTTAATAACCATTTTGCCGTTGCATTTTTCGCACACTTCATCAGACTCTTCTTCCATCTCTTTGCGCGCTTCATACATCACATCCGGTGCCGCTTCTAAGGCATGGTTAAAAGGTTCATAAAACGCGCTCAGAACGCCTACCCAGTCTGATTTTCCATCGGCAATTTCATCAAGTTGATCTTCCAACTTTGCCGTAAACTGTGTGTCGAGGATATCAGGAAATCCTTTAATCAACAACTGGTTGACCAGCCTGCCTATATCTGTGGGCAGAAAAGCCCGTTTCTCTTTAACCACATACTCCCGATCTTGAATTGTCGAGATAATTGCTGCATACGTGCTCGGACGGCCGATTCCCTTCTCTTCCAATGCCTTGATGAGGGTCGCTTCGGCATATCGAGGCGGTGGCTGCGTGTAGTGCTGTTTGGGCGTAAGTTTACGCAGGTCAAGCCGCTCGCCAATTTCCAGCACAGGTAGGATTGCGTCGGTCTCATCATCTCTATTGGATTCCGTGTTGCTATCGTCGCGTCCCTCTAAGTAGAGCCGCATGAATCCATCAAACTTGAGGATAGATCCAGTTGCGCGGAATAGATACTCTTCCGCAGAAATGTTAATCGTCGTCACATCCAAAATGGCAGGGGTCATCTGACTGGCGACGAACCGTTTCCAAATCAGATCATACAGTCGATGCTGGTCAGAGGAAAGATAGGTTTTCAGTGATTGGGGTGTCCGTTCAACCGAAGTTGGGCGAATCGCTTCGTGCGCGTCCTGCGCTCCTCCCTTGCCCTTGTAACGCACTGCATTTTTCGGAAGATATTCTGCCCCGTAAGCTTTTTTGATGTATCCCCGCGCTTCTTCGAGGGCTTCCTCCGCAACACGAGTTGAGTCAGTCCGCATGTAAGTAATCAAACCGACAGTTCCCTCTGCCCCAACGTTTAATCCTTCATAAAGCTGTTGAGCAACCGCCATAGTCCGTTTGGCGGTGAACCCAAATTTACGAGCCGCTTCCTGTTGTAGCGTACTCGTGATGAACGAAGGGACAGGTCTCCGTTTGCGTTCCTGTTTCTTGATGTCCTTGACGATAAACGGTTTTGTCCCCGCATCTTCGATGATTGCCTCTGCACGTGCTTCATCAACTGGAAAGCCGTAGGTGCTGATGGCTCCCTTCTCCGACCCGATCTGAAGCAACTTCGCATTAAATGGGGGCGGGTTTTTCCCTACTAGATTTGCGGTAATTGTCCAGTATTCTTGGGGGACAAAGGCTTCAATCTCCGCTTCCCGCTCACAGACAAGTCGGACAGCGACGGATTGCACCCGTCCGGCACTTAGTCCCGGTTTCACATTGCGCCACAAGATCGGGCTGATTTGATAGCCGACTAGCCGATCCAAAACGCGCCGAGCTTGTTGGGAGTCCACAAGCCGTTGATCAATTTCGCCGGGATTCTCCATCGCCGCTTGGATTGCACCTTTCGTAATCTCGTTGTAGGTCACCCGGTAGATTGGCTTTTTCATGCTTTTTAGCGTTTCAGCAATATGCCAGCAGATCGCCTCGCCTTCTCTGTCAGGGTCGGCGGCGAGGTAAATTGCATCGGTTTTCTTTGCTTCTGCTTGAATTTCTTTGATGATTTTTGCTTTGCCCCGAATGGTAATATATTCCGGGGTAAACCCGTTTTGGACATCCACAGCCAATTTTTTTGCGGGTAAATCCCGAATGTGCCCCACTGAAGAGCACACGATATAATCTCGACCGAGGATTTTGTTGATTGTCTTCGCTTTCGCGGGAGACTCAACGACAACTAATGATTTAGGCATTATAAGTGCTCCAGATGATAATTAGAATAAATAAAACGCAATAAGTCGCTGTAGACCTTTTCTTTGGTAAACTCTCCGTGCTTCAGAAGGATAATACGTGACGAGTAAAGGATTATCTGCACAACCACCATCGTTTTATAGACAACGAGTTTTTGCGCGTTACGTATTACGTGTTATTTTTTCAAAGCACAGAGAGTACAAGGAAGTCAGTATTGATCTATTGCCAAATGAAATGTATGTGATATTACGCCATGTATAAAATATGAGTTTCTCAATTGATGTGTACTCTAATCCGCAGCCACCTCCGGCTCCGCACCGGCGAACGAAGGTTGGGGCTTCATCCACTGCGTAACGATTAGCGTGACAAACGCGATAGCCCCTCCACTGAGAAAGATGATCTCGTAGCCGAGTTTCATCCATATCAACCCTCCGACTAACGGAGCACCCACCGCTGCAATGTGGTTCATGGTCACTCCCATCGCCAGCGTTGGTTTGAGATCGCTTTTCGGCGCAATCTTGTTCACGTAAGTCGTCATCGCAATTCCACCGACAAATAGGAAGTTATCGAGGCAGTAAAGAACGTATAAATGATGTGGGTTTTTCAGCAACGCGTAGCCAACGAATATAAAAGTTAAACCGATATAACTCGCGCTCAACACAATGCGCTCGCCGATTTTGTCCACAAGCCAACCCATCAACGGCGAAAAGAGAAACACAACGAGTTGATTGATTAGGATGAGCGTGATAATGACACCCCGATCGGTGCCGTACACCTTCACGAGGGCGAAAACCGCGAAGGTGATAAAGATTTGCCTGCGGCAGCCTTGTAGAAAGGATAGCAGATAATAGAGCCAGTAGCGTTTTCTCAGCACAAAGCGAGGTTCGTGTTCGGTCTGTAACTGACGCGAGGCAAACATCAACGCAACGCCACCGATGGCAACTCCTGCACCACCAATTTGAAACAATCCGCCAAATTCTAACACATCCACAGCAAATTTGCACAAAACAATTGCAGCTAACATCGAAAGGCTCTGGACGCTTCTCAACCTACCAATCCATTTTCCTTTCTCCTCCCCTTCCGAATAGAAAATTGACATTGTTCCCTGTAACGGCAGCCAAGCGTGAAACCCGATGCTCCAGATAAACGAATAGATAAGGACTGCCGAAAAACTGTCAGCTTGCGCGTACAACGCCAAACCCAATCCCATCACAATGAGGGAAATCCCACCAAGCAGTGGCGGTGATAAAAGGATTGTTGCTGCGATAAAGAGTGCGTTAAGAAAACCGGGGACTTCCCGTAACGCTTCCATGTAACCCAGTTCATGGGCTTCGATACCGATCCCCTCGACAATAAAATTATGGAAAAGCGAAAATTGAACGCCAAAAAAGATACCAGACCCGAAGACCGCTATTGCCAATAACCGAAAATTACGATTCCAAGATAGCCAAGGTAGCATAAATTTCCTTATCTAAATCGTTGCGATCACTCGGATTCCGCCCTCCGAAAAATCCTGATGAATTGGCAAGCGTACTTCCGATTGCTAATGAGAAAACACCAATCAGACAGATAGCTCGTGGGGCGATCCTGCATCTTGAGGGCTGCGGATATTGTCAACAAGCTCTTGGACTTCAGACGGTGGTGGGGCCGTGAGTAAAGAGACGGGAACTGACACTAAGAAGTTGAGAAGCATGCCAAGCGTCCCAATACCTTCTGGGGATATGCCAAACAACCAGTGCGCGGGTGCGTTCAGTTCAGGACGAATAAACTTGAAGAAAATAATATAGCCGGCTGTGAAGGTAATGCCAACAATCATCCCACTGATCGCACCGATGTTGTTCATCCGTTTCCAGAAAATTCCCATAATAATTGCTGGAAAGAATGAGGCAGCAGCCAAGCCAAACGCGAATGCAACCACCTGTCCGACGAAGCCGGGTGGATTGATACCGAAATAACCCGCAATGCAAACGGCAACACCCGCCGCAATGCGCGCAGCAATTAACTCGTTCTTCTCACTAATATCTTGGACTAGCTCCCGCTTCAATAGATCGTGGGCAATCGAAGTTGAAATAACTAGCAACAACCCTGCCGCTGTTGAAAGTGCAGCCGCTAATCCACCCGCAGCAACCAGTCCCACAACCCAATTCGGCAGCTTGGCGATTTCAGGGTTTGCAAGCACCATAATGTCGCGGTCAATGGTCAACTCATTTTCAACCTCCGAGTGTGTCCCTCGATACTGAATGCTACCGTCCTCATTTTTGTCATCAAATTTGATGAGTCCTGTCGCTTCCCAATTTTTGAACCAATCCGGAACTTCCACGTATTTCGCATCTGAAACCGTATTCAAAAGATTCGTTCGGGCGAATGCTGCCACCGCAGGAGCGGTTGTATAAAGAATAGCAATGAACAACAACGCCCAACCCGCAGAACTCCGCGCCGCAGAAACTCTCGGTACGGTATAGAAACGCACAATGACATGCGGAAGCCCAGCCGTGCCAACCATCAGTGCCGCCGTGATAAAGAAGACATCAATTGTCGCCTTGCGTCCATCGGTGTATGCGTCGAAGCCGAGTTCCTGACTCAATCCGTTGAGTTTGTCGAGTAAAAATTCCCCCGAACCATCCGCCAATATCCCCCCAAAACCGAGTTGTGGGATAATGTTACCTGTCATCAATAGGGATATAAAAATCGCAGGCACAAGGTAAGCAAAGATAAGGACACAATACTGTGCGACCTGCGTATAGGTAATCCCTTTCATACCGCCTAGCACGGCGTAAAAGAACACAATACCCATGCCAATCAGCACCCCAACGGTAATATCAACGTTCAGGAATCTTGAAAAGACGATGCCAACGCCGCGCATCTGTCCTGCGACATACGTGAAGGAGACAAAAATCGCACAGATAACCGCAACGATACGCGCTGTCCGTGAGTAGTATCGGTCGCCGACAAAATCTGGCACAGTGTACTTGCCGAACTTGCGCAGATACGGTGCCAACAATAACGCCAGCAATACATAGCCACCCGTCCAACCCATGAGATAGACCGAGCCATCGCGTCCCATGAACGAAATGAGACCTGCCATCGAAATAAACGACGCAGCACTCATCCAATCCGCTGCCGTCGCCATGCCGTTGACAACTGGAGGCACACCCGCACCGGCAATATAGAACTCCCCGGTCGAACTTGCCCGCGACGAGATTGCCACACCAATATAGAGTGCGAAGGATAAGCCAACCATCACAAATGTCCATGCCTGTACGCTCATTCCCCCTCCTCCCTTTCGGCTCCACTGTACTGCTTATCGAGGCGGTTCATCAGATAAACATAGATGAAAATTAACACGACAAAGACATAAATCGATCCTTGTTGCGCGAACCAGAAACCGAGACGAAAACCGCCAATTTTGATTTTGTCGAGGTGGTTGACAAACAGGATAGCACAGCCGTAAGAGACGATGAACCATACCGCCAATAAAGTTCCAAGGTATTGCAGATTCTTTTTCCAATAGGCACGGTTTTTATCGTTTCCTGTCATAGAATTTCTCCCTCACTTTGGGTTTTCGCGATAGGCACCGAAACCACTTGCCTCAACATGAGCGCAGAGTTTAACAAAAAGGAACACCTTTGTCAAACCAAAAAGGTATCCGCACAGGAGTAGTTTTGTTATGGTTAGAGGCTGCCAACGGGAAGCCCGCCACCCTCCAGAATCACGCATCACGCTGATCAAAGGGCAATAATCGAACTGTAGCGCCCACTCGACCGTCCGTCGTTTCGACCTCTACCTGACTGCCTTCATCGGTAAATGCGACTCGGACATACCCCATCCCAATCGTCTTTCCAAACGTGGGTGAAACGACCGCACTGGTCAACCAACCTATCTCTTTGTCCCCATCAAAGAGGTGGGCACCACTCTGCGGTGGAGCGTCGCTCGTAATTTCAAACCCACGTAGCAGGCGGTTCGGGTGGCCCCGATACTTCATGCGCGCAACAATTTCCTGACCGATGTAGCAGCCTTTCTCGAAACTAATTGCCTGTTCTAACTCCGCTTCCTGTGGAAAAATCGAATCGTCCAATTCCGCTCCGTGTCGAGGGATGCCAGCCTCAATGCGGAGGCTGTTCAAGGCGGTTAAGCCCACAGGCTCTGCACTAAACCCTCGTCCTTTTGTCAGGATAGTGTCCCACAACCACTCCATCGATTCAGATGCGGTGCACAGATTGTATCCAACCTCGCCGGTTTCGTTGGCACGGACGCAGATGATACGTCGTCCGTCAATTTCACCGACAACACTGTGATATTCCGGGAGATCCCCAACATCAAATCCATAGACCTCCTGAAGCAATTCAGCAGATCTTGGTCCATGGACGCCAACAGCCCCGGTGCCCTCAGTAAAGTCTTCGATGGTCACATCGTCGGCAATCAGATATTTGTCTAGCTCCTGATAGAGGATTGATGTCGTTTCGGCGTTGGTCTCGATACCGATGGAATCCTCGAAAACATATACCTTCATGTCAGCGATAATCTTCCCACGATTTGTCAGAATGGTTGCGTAGTTCCCCTCTCCAACCGAAAGCCCTTCAACATCGTTAGAGATAATGCGGTGGAGGTATGCTGCCCGGTCGTTCCCCGTAAGACGAAGCCTCCCACGGTGCGAGAGGTCTATGACACCGACACCCTGTCTCACTGTACGGTGTTCCTCGTGGGGGTCAGTAAAATGCCCAACTAGTTCCCAATCTTCACAACTCTCCGTAAACGTTGCGCCAAGCGCACCATGGATTTCATAGAGTGGTGTTCTTTTCATCTGCTGCCTTCCTTTCGCTAGTCACGTCCCGCTCTCACCTGCTTGATGAACCGTATTGCATTTCCGGAGAAATGATCTTCAATCTCATCCGGTGTCAATTCGAGCATATCGGCAACCTGCCGCTCTTGGCGTAACTGCTCGTAAATCACAAACGTCGGAGTCGGATCACAGTGCGGCAGATCTGGAAAACCGCCATAATACTCCCACGCACGACCATAAGTGATGTATTTCCCGCGTGCACACCCCGCCACGATATTGTCCGATCCGAACATAACCCGTTTACGATCTTCATGTTTCATCAGCAGAAAGTGAGAGTAGATGTCGTTCACCGCTGATGTGTCGTACCAGATATTTGGCATCTCTTTGAGGATGTGGATTGCCTCCTCCATCATGAATGCGTTGAAGGCACGAGCGCAATGCGCGAGAATCCATTGGGCTCTCGGATACTGTTTCGTGTAGTATTGCAGATCCTTTATATTTTCAGGGTCAGCCGGACCCGTTTTCTTGGCAAGGTGCATGGTAATCGCTAGTCCCATGTCGTGCGCAACCTCAATAAAAGATTCGGGCAGGAAATCCTGAATCCGACCATTTGCCGGATCCGGCGCAAATGTGCGATACGGCTTCAATCCAAAGAAGTCGTGTTTTTTGACCTGTGCTGCGACATAGTCCGGCGTCATATCCGGCGTGACCATCATGTTCACTTCCGATTGCGGATCCGCCGCCATCTCCGCCGACAGCCAGTCGTTGTGCCCCTCTGCATCCATGCCCGGCATCGGGGTGCCCAAAACAAGATAGTGCATCTCGCGCCCCGGATACAGCTTCGCTGCCCACGCCAAATGGTCCTGATAATCAATCTCCCAGCGGAGTCCGGTGGGTGGACCCGTCAACGTGCCTTTGTGCGCCTCCGACCATATATGGATGTGCATGTCGTAGACCACCGAAGGCACGAAGTCCTCCAACTCTCTTTCCCAGATGTCACGGTCAAAATCTCTGTAATCAATCGTTCCCATAGGCTTTACCTTCGTCAACTGTGGTTTAGATCAGTGCGGGAATCACTCTCGCTTTTCGTCGAGATGTTTAGCATGTTGGTTACATATTAACGCAAGTTGCTAGATTGCCCTGTAGGTCGAGTTTCCATACTCGACACCTGCTAGAAATAAACAAAGTTACTAAGATCAGGATTGCTAAACTACGAACAGTGATTTTCTCGATTCATCGTGAATCAACCCTACGCGACACATGTCGCCCCGCTGGGGCTTTAGGGTTAGTTTTACTATGTTTGCTATACACATATCGCCCCGCTAGGGCTTTAAGTGGCAACTTGATTTAATACTAGCAACCTGGGTTGTCGTATCCAACTAACCACCCGCCCAAAGCACCGCATTCGCAAGCAGGCGCGAAAACATCTCAACCTCAAAATCTCTCTGATGTCCGAGCGAGGTGTAGAAGACGCGCCCACCGTTATGGATGCGTGTCCATGCTACCGGCTCCGTGTGTTCCTCCGTTTTTCCCGTTAATAGCAGTGTTGAGTCGGCGGCAAGGGAGGGATTTTTGTAAAGGCTGCCATAGGAGTCGAAGTCCGAGATGTTCTGTAGGATAGGATGGTCTTTCGCGCCTATATTGATTTCGGCGTGTGCAACGCCGCCGCCGCCATAATGCCCCTGATAGTCCCCGCCAAGGACCTCTTTATCAAAAGCGATCCAGTTCTGATAAGCGTGACTTGCTGTCCGCACACCCACGATAGGTTTACCTTCGGCGCAATACGCTTTGAAACGATCGAGTTCCTTATCTGTGGTATTGAGCCGACGGGTGAAAACTAACAGCACATCCGTATCTTGCAACGGTTCAAGGGATTGATCATCGTCCTCACTTTGATAAATAATCTGCGTTGCTTGGACGGGATGGTTTTTCTCGATATACTCATGGAAAATAGCAAGAGATGCTTCTGAGTCGTACTCGAAAGAACCGGAGAGCATACAGAGTTTTAACCGATTATTGGGCATCTTCGCTCCTTCTGTGCAGGAAGAGAAAGCTGTATGGATGCGGGTTTTTTTCGTCTGGCCGACAGTCAACCCGTTTAACCTCTTGCCAGTCGGCTATATCAAATGCCGGGAAGTAAACATCGCCTTCAAAACAGTCGTGAATGTATGTCAAATAAAGACGATTGGCACGCGGCAAAAATAGGTTGTAAATTGAGGCACCGCCGATTATCATGATTTCTTCGCAGCTGCTAGCCGTATCCAACGCTTCTTCGATGGAATGGGTCACGACGCAGCTTTCCGCTTGGTAATCGCGGTCATGCGTCAGTATGATGTTGGTGCGTTTCGGCAATGGCTTGCCAATGGATTCAAAGGTCTTACGTCCCATCAACACAGGCTTCCCCAATGTATGTCGCCGGAAGTGTTTCATATCGGCGGGCAGTCTCCACGGCAACCGGTTGCCTTGACCAATCAGGCGATTTTTATCCATGCCTGCAATAATGGAGATAATCATCTGTACGCTCTTTCATACGGCCATCGGTGCTTTAATAGTGCCGTGGTGTTTATAGTTGCGCAGCTTGATGTCCTGCATCTTGAAATCGTCGATCGATTCTACCTTCGGATTCACGTAAAGCTCTGGCAGTTTAAGCGGGTCTCGCTGCAACTGTGTTTCCACCTGCTCGAAATGGATATGGTAGATGTGTGCGTCACCCAAAGTGTGGATAAACTCGCCCGGCACTAAGTCCGTTACCTGTGCGACCATGTGTAGCAGTAAGGAATATGAGGCGATATTGAACGGCACACCGAGAAACATATCACAACTTCGCTGATACAACTGAAGCGATAGTTTCCCTTCAGCAACAAAAAACTGGAAAAGCGTGGGACACGGCTCAAGTGCCATCTGATCAGACTCACCCGGATTCCATGCCGTTATGACATGGCGACGGCTGTAGGGCTGAGTTTTAATCCCTTCGATGGCGTTGGAAAGCTGGTCTACGATTTGCCCGTCGGGTGCCTGCCAAGATCTCCACTGCACGCCGTAAATTCGCCCAAGATCTCCCTCAAACCGCGCCTTTGGCTTCCAGTAATCTGCATCCGCATTTGCATCCCAGACATGACAACCCAACTTCTGAAAGTCTTTGACATCAGAGTAGGCTCTCAAAAAGCCAAGAAGTTCAGCTTTCATGACCTTGAACGCTAGCTTTTTGGTCGTGACAGCGGGGAAACCATTCGCCATGTTATAGCGCATCTGCATGCCGAACAGTGCACGGGTGGAGCCGTTACGCCCACCACGGTCAACTCCTGTTTCTATAATCTGTTTCAACGCATCTAAATATTGCTTCATCGCCTAGTCCTTCTAATGAAACAAGACAGCAAGAACAGAGAAGCCGTGCTCGTTGTCTTTGTTATCTATTTCCCTTATTATTCCTCCAAGAGGTCGCTCAATCTACCACCACCACGTTTCCAGTACATGCGGATCACGGCTTCCAGTACATGAATATTGTCCTCGTCTTGGTATGAAAAAGACGTTTTCAGTTTTCTGTCCTCTTTTTTTCCGATGCAAAAAACTCCTGCACCATTCCAAATTACGAGTTCACTCCATCGACGAAAAACTTGCTCGTTGCTTGAAAATAATCTTTTACGTTCTAGTTCCATTCCATGGTCACTTATTACAGCAGAGCCAAATCTATATTTTTTCCCTTCACGCAAGCCTTCGAGATACTCAGTCAACAACCTTACGCCAACCGCTCGCCACAAACGGTCTATAAAATTGTTGTAGATGGTCTCATCCTTCAACTCAATGGAAGCATAATTAGACTTATTGCCAAAAATAATGCTATAGGTTGTTCGGGTTGGAACGCCATTGACTGAGTGCCGTGTTCCTCCCCAGCGAATTCGCGTTATAGAATCGAGATCCCATCGATCCCCCCTCCATTCAATGCCTTCAGGTGAAATCCGAAGCTTGTTCTTGAAAAAAAATGTGCCTACATCAGCCTCATAGGTGATTTCTCTGCGCCATTCTTCCTCTCGTTTTTTTGCAGCTTCAATCAGGTGTACACGCTGTTCGGCAATCTCATCTAGTGCCTTCGCATCTTCTGCGATTCGCTCTGCAACTTCACCGACCTCCGCAAATACCTCTTGAAGCATATTTGTGAGTTGCTGAGAGAAATCAAGTTTGTCATACTTGTTGAAAAGATCAACAGCCAACTTTCGGACTCGCCCCGCTACCCGATAGCTTGCATCATGGGATAATCCCTGAATTTTTCTGTTAATCTGGATTGGTTGTGCAAAGGTATCCCAGTTTTTGGCGGCTTGGATGAGCTGATTAACCATCGGTGTCAAAGCTGTATCCGGGCTTTTCGTATCGGCCGCCGCCCGGATTTTCTCGTCTAGTATTTCAATATTTCTTTCTGCCTTTTCAACAGACTCCTGAACATCTATCTCATACCAGTCAACTAGATCGTCTACTAAAGTCAACCTAGTAATTTTTTCTTTGTTCTCTGCTGCTACAACTACCCTAGTCACCGCTCTAGCACATTCTTTAATAGGCAGATTATTCAGGGCCAGTGTAATAAGCTGTCGATAATAGTAACGCCGTTCCTGAATTCCCGTCTCTATCGCCGACAAGTCTGTTACTTCAGGAAAACCAGATACAATACGTTCCTCGTTGATAACTGTGCGAACTGCTTCCGGATCGATATTCTCAAACACATAAGCGATTTCAACAATCCACTCCGATATTATCCACCCCACAACATAGTCTGACGAGTAATCGGGTAGACGGGATAGCCCGGCAGCAAGTAAGTTAGCTTGAGCAATAGGCATCATTCTGTCTGCGCCGAGAATATTCTTGAATTGCGTCAGTTTATCCATTCCGATAAGTTTCCCTGCCGATGATTCTATATACCTTAACACTTCATTCGTGCGCTTTAGTCCGGTCCCTGGCAGCCACGCGATCTCAGCAGAGAGTCGTTTTCGGGGATGTGTCAGATCAGAACGGGCCTGTGTGCACTCATTGGGATCTAAGAGTAGAGCGCGCTCCTCTGCAAGTGCCATAATCTTTTGACGATTATCTCGTGGAGTGACAGTCAGAATATGGAAAGGGTTTTGTAAAAGGTCCATGCTCCTCTCTAGTTATGCAAAGTTGACGAGTCTGATACTTAGATTTTTTTCTTTTCCATGTCAATTCAGAGTAAGCAAGCAGAATATTACTCAATCCATTAATAACAAATAGCCGTATGACCTTGCTAAGACTGATAGGAGCACAGTCAGATGCAGGTGCTCACCTGAACGGGATAACCTATAAAACATGCGACGCTCATGTTAAGAACTCGGGTTACTTTCGCCTTCGCGCTTTCTTTTTATATGAAACATATGCGATTGTACCCAATTGTCAACGGGCATTCCGCAGCGCAGTTGTAATAAAATCGCTCGCTTCACCTTTCGTGCAGTCGTCAGTAACCTCTATCCCATACTTCCGTAGGATGGCAACCTGTTTCGGGGAAGCCTTTTTCATTCTCCATAGCGCATCACGCTGCGCTACGATGTGTTCCAGCTTGTTATCCAGTAGAAAACGCAACACTTCATCTTTGCAAACATGAATCGAATCCTTGTTTTTGCAGATGAGTTTCCGTCCCTCCTCCTGCTCGTATGCTGCTGCATATAGCTTGGGATTGTCTCGGTGCTGTCCGATAGAGATCCATCGGTTAAACGCAAGGTTCAACGCTACCCCACCAATTTTGAGATATGGCACCCATGGCAGCGAGTCAGCTGCCTCCTGAATAATCTTGGCAAGTTCAACAAATGCCTCTTGAAGTATTTCATAATCGTGCCTTTTTTTTATTTGGCGGATGCCTTCAAGTCCTGACAGCAAGTTGAGGTCAACCGTCTTGCCGCTGTCTAGTGCCAGATAGTCTTCCTTTTCCGTCCGTTTAGGTTCTTGTTTTGGCTGTTCGATGATAACTTGTGTGCATTGATCCGCGATTGCATCCAGATACCTTGCATCCTCAGCGACTCGCTCGGCAATTTCATCAACCTCTGCAAATATTTCTTGGAGTATATTTATGAGTTGCCGAGAGAAATCAAGTTTGTCATACTTATTGAAAAGGTCAACAGTCAATCTTCGGACTCGTCCTGCTACACGATAGCTCGCATCATGGAATAATCCCTGATTTCTTTTAATTATCTGAATCGGTTGTGCAAAAGCGTCCCAGTTTATGACGACTTGGACTAGTTGATTGACTACCGGTGCCAAAACTGAATCTGGGCTTTTCGCATCAGTTGTCGCCCGGATTTTCTCGTCTAGTAACTCAATAGTAGCTTCTTCCTTTTCAAGAGACTCCTGAATTCCTATCTCATACCAGTCAACTATATCATCAATCAGAGTTAGCCTAGAGTTTTTTTTATTGTTTATCACTGCCATAACTACTCTAGCTACCGCTTTGGCACGTTCTTTGGCGGATAGATTATTCAAGACTGATGTGATAATCTGTCCATAATGATATCGTCTTTCCTTGATTTCTGTCTCTATTGCTGATAGGTCTGTTACTATAGGGAAGCCGGATACAGTGCGTTCCTCGTTGATGGTCGTGCGAACCACTTCCGGATCGATATTCTCAAACACATAAGCAATTTCAACAATCCACTCCGATATTATCCACCTCGCAACGTAGTTTGATGAGTAATCGGGAAGACGGGACAACCCAACAGCAAGCAAGTTTGCTTGAGCGATGGGTATCATTTTGGCTGTGTCGAGAATATTCTTGAACTGTGTCAGCTCGTGCATTCCGAAAAGCATCTCTGGCGATGATTCCAGATATCTCAACACCTCACTAGCGTGTTTTAGGCCTGTTCCTGGCAGCCACGCGATCTCAGCAGAGAGTCGTTTGCGGGGATGTATCAGATCAGAACGGGCCTGTGTGCACTTATTGGAATCTAGAAATAGAGTACGCTCCTCTGCAAGTGCCATAATCTTTTGGCGATTATCTTGTGCGGTAACACCCAAAACATAAAAAGGAGTTTGTAACAGGTCCATGCTTCCCTCTGGTTGTACAAGGTCAACACATCTAGTACGCAGATAGAAGTTACGCACTTCAGTCTGTAGTAGCGCAATTCAACCCGCGTCAAAATGGGTGATTTATCGCCTGATTAGAAGCCTAAGGCCTTACTGTAGGGACCCGATTCATCGAGCGTTAGAAATTGTGCCCTGCGGCGATGAATCGCCGAACTACAGGGGTTTGAGCGTTCAACTGCGTAAGTCCTAACGTAGATTCTTTCTTTCCTTTTCCATGTCAATTCAGAATGAGTGAGCAGAATATTGCTTAACTCATTGATATCAAATATCTGCACATCAGCCAATAATATTGGTAACTGCATCAACCATTTCACTATAGTCAGAACGATCATTAATCTGGAGACTCCACATTTGTCCAATAACACCTCGGAGTTTTTCAATATCATCTAATGCATCCATTGGAGCAAACTCCGCTCTTTGTTCAGGCGGCAAGGACTCGACTTTATTATCGTAGGAACGTATAAGTTGCATTCCAATGTTAGAAAGTTCCTCAAATTGATGCTTATCAACAAAAAGGTGAGGGGATCTGACTATCTGCTTGAATCGTTCAATAACAAACCAATCTTGCCGCCAGAGGATGTCAAAATTTCTACCTCTAAGCTCAACCAGATGATTCTCAAAAGCCTTGTCGTTATTGTCAATGGATTGCTGTGCAGTTTCCGTTAGATTATGGAATGCCGAGATTTCCAACGGACGAGCATACTGACGGGCATAGTCGTCGAAGAAGGAAACTACCCCGGAAAGTTCAATCTGTCGTATTTCTTTGAGGTGTTGCTTTCTAACTTGAGCGAGGAGCACCTTTGCATCTTGAACTTTTTGATCTGCCTCTTTGACTCTTTCAGCATCTGCTTCTTCAGGAGAAAGTGCAGTAGCGGATTCAAGTCTCCGCCTCATCTCCTCCAGTCTTGGGTCGGGCACTACTTCGTTGATTGCATCAATACGGTTCATTGTCTGTTCAGCATCTTCGGCAACCTGAACCGAAGCTGAGGTGTAATCAATCTGGCCTTCCTGAGGTGAATAAAAATTTATATTTGAAAATGTGCTGCCAATGTCAGGGACGGATACTTCAAGTTTAATGAGACCCGAATCTTGTATCTCATAATCACACACAAGGTCGGCACCAACAGGAATCACACCGTAATCGAAATCGCTCCCTCTAATCTTCATGACACCGATAAAAAGATTGTCATCAATAGGAGTTTCAATCTCGCCCTGCCACAGCTGAAAGTTGAGTGAATGGAATGCCCCCGCCTCAAGTGATTCGGCAGCCCTGAATGTCACTGTATCTTTTTTGGGGAGCGGATCGCCAGACTCAACTAGATACTTAAGTGTCTCTTGTCTTGCACCGGGTCTTTCCAAAACCGCTACTGCCACTGAGTGCGAAGCCGGAATGCCATCAACGACGGCAGCTGTTCTAGTGATGATAATCGTGTCCTCTTCTAAGACTATTGGCCTACCTATAGAATCAAATACCAGCACATTAAACGTATTATCCCCGTCCTCTGTCAAAGTTGCATCAATAGTTGTGCCATCCTCAAGCGGAAGGCGACCCGAAGTCCATCCGGTATCAGCACTATTAATCTGGAACTCAGAACCAGGGACGACTTCTCCTTTAATTTGAACAGCAATTTTGGCCGTTCCGGTTGGTGTTCGGGCGATATAATTGAAGATTATATCTTCAGAAGAAATTTGTCCACGGCTATCTTTTCTTGAGCGGTTTTGGGAATTCCAGTCAATGGATTCAGCAAACAGACTTGCCCCTTCAGCCACGGCGGTCATGGGATCCACATCCATATTACCGGGTATTCCTAATTCAAAGGCAACCTTATCCCGCAAAGGTTTGTAATGGGTTGGGCCGCCGACCCACACAAGGCGTTCCAAATCATGAGACGTAAGTCCAGCCTTCGACAATGTTTCACGTGCACAATTTATTGTATCATTAATGTGTTCGGCAATTAGGTCATCATAGGTATCCCGCTGCAGAGGGATATCAAGATAGATTTCATCGTCATTGAGATCTTGTGTCCGCACCTCAATTTCTGATAGGTTTATAACTACTTCCTCGCGCGCGGGGAGCTCAATTTTAGCGCGTTCAGTTGCCCAAGTAGCTAGGCGGACGAGAGATTTAAAGGTCGGGTTCACTGACAAGTCATCCGGCAAATCGAAATTCTCAAACAGCCAAGGACGAACAACATTGTCCACAAGAGCTCGGTCAAAATCCCGTCCACCGCACATAGCAATCCCGCCGTGTTCAAGAAGGTTTACCCTGCCACCGATACTTTCGGCGATAGCTATATCAAGTGTACCGCCACCAAGGTCGTAAATCAGAAATATGCCATCGGTGTTCCTTGCTCGCATGGCACTCATCACTGCAGCTACTGGTTCCTGCATAAGTGCAACTTTGCCAATACCAGCCAATGTTGCTGCTTCCATGGTTGCTTCCTTCTGCATTTGGTTAAATGCCGCAGGTACGGTGATTACTGTACCTATATCCGAATCATTTCTGATTTCCTCCGGCAGGTAACCAAAAAGCTCTTTCAACACTTCCGCAGAACATTCCTCTGGAGTCATGGTCCGATTGACCGCCGAGAGTTCAATTGGCGTACTGGTTCCCATGAAGCGTTTGAACAATGTGGCACAATTATCCGGGCTGCGTGGAGCCGCATCGTAAGCCCTCTGACCGACATACTTATTCCCTCGCCTATCAAAATAGAGGGCAGATGGTGTTACATCATTTTGTTCGGGACTCTTCCATATTCGGGTTTCGGAACCATCGTAGGAGCAGATAGCACTATTGGTTGTTCCCAGATCCATACCGACAAAACTATTCATTATTCGATTCTCCTTAAAATGATTGTTCCCATTTTAACTAAACCGTCTTTTCCCATGATGATTGGTTCAAGCATCTGATCGACTATCAAAGAATCCTCCGAGTCAAAGTCCTCAATATTTAGTGGCGTGGCAGCCATACCTGGATCAAAAGGATGGCCTTCAACATTGACGATTCGCAGATCGACCTGCTCTAGAGACTCCTCTATCTTTCTGATGAACCATCGCAACTGGCTTTTGTATCGCTTCTGCTCACCAGCATCCAGCTTGGTAAGCAAACGGTCAAACACTCTGCTAAAACGCCAGAATTCAATTGCCATGCTAGTAATGGCATCTATATGCATTTCCATCTCTTTTCCTTAGTTGAAACAATCAACTGCCTCTCACAGGTAGACAGGTTGGGAACTCGAGTTATTTCTAGATACACCACTCCAGATCAATTGTTCCAACTATCAACTCTGGTTGTCCGTGCTACCAAACCCACCGCGTGTCTCCGATTCCATTTCAGACACCTCTGACCATTCAGCCGTGTCCACTCGCACAAAGATCCCTTGCGCAATCTTATCTCCACGCTCGATTGTAACAGGCTGGTCCGTGAAATTATAGATCTGGATCTGGATCTCGTCGCCTTCACCGCAGTAGTCCAGATCGATAACTCCAACACCGTGCGGAATCAGCAGTCCGAGTTTGCGAGGCGTGCTGCTGCGCAACGTCACTATTAACATATACCCCGGCGGTGTTTCGACGATAACGTTTGCCGGAATCAACGCCACCATCTGAGGCGCGATGGTCACCGATTCACGGCATAATAGATCAAAACCGACGGAACCGCCCGTTTCATACTGTGGCAATGGAAGATCTGTATCGAGACGTTTGATTTTGACTTTCATGGGTATGCCAATCTATTAGGACTTACACACTTGAACGCTCAAAGCCCCGATAAGATCAGGATTCCGAGCAACTTGTAGTTCGGCGATTCATCACCGCAGGACACCATTTCCAACGCCCGATGAATCGGGCAACTACAGTAAGGTCTTAGGTTGGTAGTAGGGCGATTTATCGCCCGTCCGGACGCGCAATGAATTGCGCTACTACAAACTGAAATGCGTAACTCCTATCCGTAGTGAAATTACTCGTCAGGAAGGAAAAGAGAGCAAAGACCAGCCTTTTATTTCTCTTTCCCTTCCCACTCTGTATTCTAAATTAGCGTAAGGTCTATGCCGTCGCTATTCCTCTCCCTTATCGTGACGGTACAGCTGCAGATTGACTCCATCAAGCCCGTCAAAGAAGGCAAGGGTCATTCCTTCAAGTGGCTGGAAAGGCTCTTTTTTGACAGTAACGCCTTTTTCGCGGAGCACTTCCGTGCTTCCCTCAACATCATCAGCCTTGAAAGAGATGTGATGTACGCCCGGACGGTCTAAACCCCAGACGCCCTCAAATGCAGCAGCGGGGATGAGTTCTAGATTCACGTTACCTGCATCCAAGAAGATTGCCTCGCCAAGTTCACCGAGATCTAGGCGGTCTAGCACTTTAAGACCCAGCTTATTGACATACAAATCTTCCGCTTTCTCCATATCGCTCATCAATAGCGCGATTTTCCAAATTTTCATATCCATCTTATTTTCCTCCTCCCCGACTGGATCGGGACTCGAACCCATTTGTGGGCTTATAGGTGTGTTCGCACTGAGTATCAGAACAGAAAGGACAGCAATCAGAATCGCCAACCGCGTAAACTTTTTCATCAAATCTTCGGGATGGAAACCCCTTGCTTTAGCATGGGGAGGAAATCCCGCCTCCCTTTTTTTTCGTTTTTGTAATCTACCTTACACTTTTTTGGTAGACGTATGGTAGAATATAGTTTGTAATTCGAGGACTTCAGTTGAACGCTCGTTTAACACTGCCCTCTCACTTCTGAGGTTCACTAGTGAACCGCGTGAAAGGCAGTTTGTCTGAGGTTTCACCCGGGTGTTGAAGCGATGCTATCACCGCTACATCGTGAATTCTTCTAAACGGCTGCTATAGCCGTGCGGTGGCGGGTGTGTAAAGTTACGAGCCAGAGCCGCATAACCGCGTTATCTCTTATCCCGATAAGATCGGGACAGATAGCGTCGCGGGTAGATTTTCAGATGTTCACTAGTGAACATCGTGTAAAAATCTGCCCAAGCGTAAGTCCCGTTGGACAGGTCACAAGTTTCTTAATCCCGACTTGTCGGGGCCTCGTCCTTCAGGGCGGGGTAGTTGACTTTTGTCGTCTCCTCTGTCAGTTACAACGTTTATGGAACAGGAATTCCCGCGACCTTACACTGGACACGATAAATCGAAGTGCTCGCCGTGATAAAGAGTGTGCTCCAGTCATCGCCACCCCAACCGAGATTAGCACTGCGTTCAGGGGTCTGGATGATCCCAAGATGCTCCCCTGACGGATCAAAAACCCAAATACCGCCTGGGCCGGTGAGATAAACATTGCCGTGCACATCAATTTTCATACCATCTGGCGCCGCGCCTTCGCCTTCTTCTTCGGCAAAAACCCGTCCGTTTGCAATTGTGCCATCCGACTGGACATCAAACGCTCGGACGTGCATACGCTCAGTATCGTCAATATAAAGGATTGATTCGTCCGGTGAGAAGCAGAGGCCATTCGGGCGATCAAAGTCATCAATCAGCAGTGTCAGCGTCTGACCGTCGGGGGAAAGGCGATAGACACCTTGAAAATCGAGATCTTGCTCCCCCTCAATACCGTAATCGGCTGTTAAACCGTAGGGCGGATCGGAAAAATAGATGCTGCCATCCGATTTTACAACCACATCATTCGGACTATTCAACCGCTTGCCCTCGTAATGTGATGCGATCGTAACAACCGTCCCATCAGCTGCGGTCCGTGAGACTCGACGATTGGCGTGTTCACACGTTACAAGCCTGCCCTGCTTATCATAGGTCAAGCCGTTGGATTTACCCGAAGGGACACGGAAGTTTGTGATGCCTGATTCCGGCGTCCACTTTTTCATCTGATTGGCAGGGATGTCGCTGAACAACAGAAACTTGCCCTCCGCATTCCAGATAGGTCCCTCTGTGAACTCACAACCGGTTCCAAGTTGCTCTAGTTGGGCATCGGCATCAATCAGGTCTAATAATTTTGGGGATCGAACATCAAGACTCATATACGCCTCCTTTGTCTTTCGTATGCTAAAAGCAACAGATATTCTGCTTGCCATAGCATCACAGCGAGCGTCAAATGTGATGTGTAAAACGCAAAAGTTTGAGGTTATTATACCAAATATATCTGTGATAAAGTATCATACCCCTAGCAATAATACAAGCAAAAAAATGGTTTGAATACATTGATAGTGGAGGTAGTTTTAGGTATGCACGGGTCGGAGGGAGACACTTGACTTTACCTTACTAGCTTCTTACTATTTTGCGAAGACACAAAAAACGGAACAAATCATTGACAGAATAACAGATAGAAAGTATAATTTTCCTGTAGGATATGCAAACTGATGGTAATTCCAAATTGGAAGTGTGGAAAAAAGAAATGAGGTAGGTTGGTGTGCCTGGGGCGACTCGAACGCCCAACCTTTAGCTCCGGAGGCTAACGCTCTATCCAGTTGAGCTACAGGCACATCTTGAACTGTAATGGTAATGCAGATACCATAAATTGTCAAGCAAATTCTAGTAATGCCAATTTCTCGCTATTTCTTATGCACAGGGAACTTCTATAGGGACAAGAGTGTTCAATGAGTTAAAAGAGCTTAACCCAACTTCCCAAGGAGGCAGCTAATATGAGACGTCCTTTTCAAAAAGTGTCAATTGTGGCACTTATGATTTTATTCGCGTTCAGCATAGGTTCTGACGTTTTTTCAAAAGGCTTCAGATCCAGTGGAAGAAGTTACGGTAGCAGAAGTAGCAGTAGTAGTAGAAGTTATAGTAGGAGCTCTAGCGGAACAGCTTCGAGATCATCGCGGGCAAGCACCTCGTCATCGAGGTCTTACGGCAGTTCGACACGAGCAAGTGCGACACGGTCAAGCAGTGCGGTACGACAAAAGCAGAATGCGATGAGCAGCGCGAAGACCGGCTCCGCTGTCTCCACGAGAAACATGACCAGCAGCCAAAGGCGGTCGCTGCAAGCTCAACAGCGCGGGGGAACCAGAAACCTCAAGGCGGAAAATCGTAGTCTCAAGCGTCAAGTCAGACGTGCAGACCGAAACACCGCCCGCGCACGCCGTGACGCGCGTCAGGCACAATCGCCAATTACTGTCAACAACTTCGGTGCCTACTATCCAATGATGGGCTACTCCATGTATAGCCTAACTGCCAGCATGGTATTTGCAAATGCGATTTCAGGGATTTACTTCCACGATTACTATAACCATCGAATCCGCCACAGTTGGTTATGGTACCATCACCATCCCAATTACGATAGATCGCATTGGTCACGTGAGAAACAGATGGAATACGAACGTTGGAATGCCTACTATGATAGCCAAGGCATCAAGCCAGATTCACGCTATGTCGATCCGGGAACCAATCGAGACGAGGACTTCATTGAGGCGCATGTCGATAAAAACGCCGACAAATTTTATGGCGAGAATGCTGAAGAAGCTGTGACGGTCGAAGAACTTCCAGATGAACAGGGGCTCCGTAACATTGTTTTAGCAAGCGACAACCAAACTGCATCAACATCGGCGGTGCAAGCACAACCCCAAAGAATTGTTGTTCAGAAAAAGACCTCTGGAGGTGCTTGGTTCGTTCTTGTTTTCGGTAGCATCCTGATTATTGGCATCGTCGTTTTGATAATGTATAATAAAGGCTACTTCTAAATCGGCATGGGGTGCTGCGTGGTGCATACCAATGACGTCCAAAAACCAATACGCTACAACGTATAAACTAAATCCTCGGATTGCTCGTTATTAGATAGAGGTAAACGCAATGGCACTATTTCGTCGCAAATCAAGGGATGAAAAACCTAAACGGCATGAACTGTTGGATATTCCGCTTGGAAGCATGATTGAGCTTTCTGATCAGATTACGTTTGAAATCAGCGACGCAGCGTCCCGTACGTTTGAACTGACAGAGCGGAAGAAGTATGAAGGCAGCAGCTTACTGCGCTACATGTATCGTCTTGAGGACGAAGATGAAGTAGTAATTTTGGGAGTGGATCGGGTCGGAGGTACAAACGAATACGAGATCTCCCGCTGGATCATTGATGGCGAAGACGAGTTAGCTGAAGATCTGCCCGATACAATTATACTTCACTACCCCGACCCTGACGACGAAGACGACGAAATTTCCGTTGAATACGTGCGTCAGGAGATTGTCCCGGCAGAGATGACTGTCGTAAATCTTCTAGAGATGGAAACATTCGAGGCAGAATTGCACGAATACACCAGCGAAGATGATGAGATGATGTCCATTGAATTGGTGGGAAATTGGTTGACCTTCTATGTCGGTGAATCAATTTCCCTATCGGATATCAACATCTATCCCGCTGAAGATGATGAAGAAGAATATATGTAGTCGCCCCAACCTTCCGAAGATTCTGCTAACAAACAATAATTTTTCCCATTGCATAGGTATATTACTGCATGGGAGGTAGCAATCCAATGAAATTCAAAAATCTTGGCGCGCTTTTCTTACTCTCACTAGCTTCGGTTTACTTCATCTGTCCGGTACAATGTGCAGCAATCCAAGCAGTAGGGGAAAACACCGCCTCCGATAAGGTTTCAAGCCATCACCAGCATCGGATTGGTTCACAAACCGTTGATGAAACGAATCAATCCGCTTGCTGTCAGTCTGAAAATCAACCATTCCCTCCCCATGAACGCCAAGAGGAGGAGGAAGGACATTGTTGCTTCAACCAATGGGAATCACTTGGAGCAAGCGAACCTCAACTCGCCTCACAAATACAAAAAGACACATTCTCACTTGTCCTCCTAATCCCTTCAACGCCTAAAATCTCTTCCTACTCTGTTTCTTTCACTGCCTATCTTCAACTTCCCCACAACCCCTACACAGATCCTCCTCTTCCGCAGTTTGCTCCTCGAGCACCTCCGTTTTCTCACGCCTAATTTTTCCATACACGCTTTTTCCAAATCCGAAATGTATTGATCGGGTGGTGTCTCTGTGCACCTACGCCACAACACCGCCCTCCTATCTCTAATCATTTTTCATTCAAAACGGAGGCTATTCTCATGTTATTTAGATTTTTCAACCAACAAGCTCTATCTATATTCATCGTTGTATTTTTATCGGTGTCCATCGGCTGTGCTAGCAAAACCGTTGACCTCGCTCGTTCACAAGATCATCCGGCAGATCCGGACGGCAAACATGGAACAACCCCTGCTCACGGTAGTATGCCGACAGCAGAGATACACGAAGGGGATAGAGGTCATAGCAGCACCGAACTCTCATCCGCTGGAATGGAAGCATTAACGGCAATGCTTGATGCCTACCTCGCCATCGGGGAGCAGCTGGCGTCCGACACGATGGACAATGTCAGTGCGAAGGCACATGCAATGATCGAAGCCTTCCATACTGTCGAAGGCGAAATCCCTGCTGAACTGTGGAATGCTCACAAAGTCCACACCAAGATGATTCACGATACCGGACATGAGCTTGGCGATCTCTCGGACATCAAAGCTGCCCGAATCGCTTACGGCTCATTGAGCGATAGCTTCAAGCACTTTATTGTGGCTGTGGGTGTGCCAGCAAATTACGAGCAACCAGTCTACAGTTATGTGTGCGGGATGGCACCCGATGTCCCTGAAGCAGGGATTTGGCTCCAAACCGGCGAGTCCGTTCGCAACCCATATTTCGGAAGTGCGATGCTCAGATGCCACAGTGCAAAAACGCAGATGTCTGTCTCAGGCACCGATATATCTGGTGACAAAGACATGGAATCGCACAAGCATAGCCATTAACACAGGTGAGGAGCTTGACAAATGAACGAGAAAATGAGATACGCCGCGTTGTTTTTCGCGGCGTTATTCACCCTAACAGGCTGCGCCGGCGTGTCGAAGGAAATAGCTTTCAGCCAGGTCCAACAGCAGGTAGATGAACGTATCGGCGTTCCCATTCATTGGAATGCAAACACGGCTTCGGTTGATGAAACAGAACAGATGGTTAAGGAATTGTTAGATAGACCACTGGTAGCCGATACTGCCGTGCAAATTGCGCTGTTGCATAACCGTCGTCTACAAGCAACCTACGAGGAACTCGGTATCGCACACGCGGCTGTCGTTGAAGCGGGGGCACCCTCAAACCCGGCTTTCCATGGAGGCGCGACATTTGGTCTCCCCCAGGATCCAATGACAGCGCACCCCGCTCACGACAGTTATGTTTTCGAGGTTGAGATGGACTTCCTCTCGTTTCTGTATGGTGCGATGCGAAAGTCAGTTGCAGAATCAGAGATTGAGACGGCAAAACTCCGCGTGACAGCCGCTGTGATGGATTTGGCAGGACAGACACGCATGGCGTTTTATCGTGTTCAGGCTGACAAGCAGATGTTGGAGATGTTCCGTCAGATTGTCCTAGCAACCGAAGCGGGATACGAATTCGCCCACCAACTTCACGAAGCCGGGAATATCCCAGAACTGGATCTGCTGCTCCAACATGCACTTTACGAACAGTCAAAGCTAGGACTCGCTGCTGCGGAGGTTTCACTTGTCGAAAATCGCGAACAACTCAACCGGTTAATGGGGCTGTGGGGTGAGGAGACGAGTTGGATAGTTGAACCCCGGCTACCAAACCTACCAACGGAACCCATAGAACTAGATAACGTTGAGGAGGTCGCACTCGAAAACAGTATAGATCTTGCCATAGCACGGGAGGGCATTGTTTCCATTGGGAAACAACTCGGCGTGGTTAAAGCGATGGCACTTGTGCCGCACTTGGACATCGGTGGAGAACTTGAACAAGAAGAAGGTGCTTGGAAAGCAGGTCCTGCACTTGGCTTTGAGATTCCACTCTTTGATCGAAAACAAGGGCAGCAAGCAGCGGCAGCTGCAGAGTTACGCCGACGCCAAGAGGAATATCACGCGCTCGCAGTTGAGATCCGTTCAGCGGTTCGCACGGCACACCGTCGCCTACTAGCTGCTCGGCAGACCGCACTGTCCTATCAGAACGAGATACTTCCACTCCAAGAGAAGATCCTCGATCAGATTCAACTACAGTACAATGCAATGCAGGTGGGCACACCACGATTGTTACTAGCGAAACAACAACAGATTAACGCCGGTCGAGATTATATCCAAGCACTCTACAATTATCATGTCGCACGTGTGGCACTCGATCAGATTCTTAGCGGCAGGTTAGTCTTGGATACGGTAGATGTATCTCTATCACAAGGAAACAGTGCTGTCAGACGCCTTGACAGCGCGGGAGCAGAAGGAGGCCATTGATGAATCGAAGAGATATGCTGAAAACAGGGGCGTTGGTTGGTGGTGTTGTCGCTCTGGGAGCCGCTAAATCCAGCGCGGCAGAATCCCAATGGGAGAAATCTTACGCAGGTGACGTACAACGACCGGCGTTAGCACCGGGACTGCCCGATAAGGACTATACACCGGTTATCACACCCAATATCTCCTCTTTGCCGTGGAAAATTGTTGACGGCGTTAAAGTTTTTCACCTTGTTGCTGAGGAGGTGTGGCACACTTTCGCCTCCGGTTTGAAAGCGAAGTGTTGGGGGTACAATGGAAAGGTTCACGGTCCCACCATCGAGGCGGTGGAGGGCGAGCACATCCGCATCTACGTTACCAACAAACTCAAAGCCCCTACATCTGTTCACTGGCACGGTGTCTTTCTTCCGAACGGGATGGACGGCGTCGGAGGGCTAAACCAGCGCGCTATCCAACCGGGTGAGACCTTCAAATATGAATGGACGGTGCGCCAATCGGGAACCTATATGTACCACTCCCACCATGACGAAATGACGCAGATGGGGATGGGCATGATGGGAATGCTTATTTTCCATCCCAGAAAAGCCTCGCCCGATTACAAGGTAGATCGAGACTTCGCTATTATGTTAAGTGAGTGGCGAATTGATCCAGGGACCACCACACCCAATCCCAACGAGATGACCGATTTCAACATCCTGACAATGAACGCGAAGTGTTATCCCGGAACCGAGCCGTTAGTTGTTAAGATGGGCGATCGGGTGCGGATACGTTTCGGCAATCTCTCGGCGATGGATCACCATTCAATTCATCTCCATGGACACTACTTCAAAATTACCGCAACCAATGGAGGTAGCATCTCAACTGCAGCACAGCATCCCGGCAGTACGCTCTTTGTTCCTGTCGGGGACACACAGGATATTGAGTTTATCGCCAGCGAACCGGGGGATTGGGCGGTGCACTGCCACATGACCCACCATGTCATGAATCAGATGGGACACGATTTTCCGAATGTAGTAGGGGTTCAGAAAGAGGGGTTCGATCAGAAAGTTCGTCACCTGCTGCCTGCGTATATGATGATGGGAGAGCACGGGATGGGGGAACATGGGGTTCACGTCGAATCAGGACACATGGCGGTGCCAAAGAACAGCATCCCCATGGTCGGAGCACGGGGGCCTTTCGATTACATCACAATGGGCGGCATGTTTACCCTCCTGAAAGTCCGGGAGCAGCTTGCCAGCTATGACGATCCGGGGTGGTATAAACACCCTCCGGGCACAGTTGCAGACGTTGCCTCGGCAGATGAACTTCGCCGCGATTTGGGAAAAACAGGTGGAAGTTAAGTAACGAGGGTGCTCAGTAGGTCGAGATTCACATCTCGACATTTACAACTGACTCTCTTTAGGACTGTCCCGTTTTCCTGTGTCTTCGTCTTCACGTTGAAGTCCCAACAGGGAAACGGATAGCAACTAAACTTACCTCTATCTTTCCTTGATTCGAGGGCAATCGCATCTGTTTAGGAATTAGACGGTTGACCAATTAGAAACTTGGGGAATCCCTCTCGTAGCGTAGATTTCCTAATCTGCGGCCGATCATCCCGATGTATCGGGATGGCTACGATAAGAAATAAGAGACGATTTTTGCAATTCAAGGGTGTAAGCCCTACACGATATTTACATGCGATTGCCCTATCCTTGATTCTCTTGACAGTTACTATCTGTCCAGTTATACTGATACACAAAAATAGTCTGCAAGGAGAAAAACCGATGACACTCAAAACCGTTGCATCTTGCCGAATCGCCCTTTTAAGCGTGTTAATTGCTGTCTCGTTCACTGTCGCTTGGGCGGAGGACGCAATTTTGTTCAGTGAGAAGTTGCCGTCCATTTTTCCAAATGCGAAGAGCTTCGTGGAAAAAAAGGCAGACCTAACGCCTGAAAAAGTTGCTTCCATTGAAGAAGAGATCGGAACCACGCTGCGTCCCGAAGATCTTAAACCGACATTTTACATCGCTGTCAATGAGAACAAAAAGCCAAGGGGGTTAGCACTGTTTGTATCTGTCAAAGGACCGAACGGTGTCATCAGCGGTGGCGTGGGACTCGATATGACGGGAAAGGTGCTCAAAGTCAAGATCTATAAACATAGCGAAGCCGCCGGGGTTGCCGACGCCAAATTCCTCAAACAGTTCAATGGGAAGGGGATTGAAGATAAATTCAAAGTTGGCGAAGATGTTGAACCTCTTGCCGGAGCGCAAGCAGCCTCCCAAGCTGTTGCACTCATGCCGAAAAAAACCCTCGCTATCAGTTATGCCCTTTTTTTGAAAAGACCCGCGAAAGCTGAGGAAGAAGCCCCAGAAGTGATTGAACCGGAAGACCTAAAAGAGGTTATGGCGATGATGAAAGACGAATATGACCTTATCCGGGCGTATTTCCAGAAGGGAGCAGAATCAAAGGATAGTGATAAAGCAGCGGCAGTACAGGCAGCACAACGGCTTAGGAAGCACACCAAATTAATCGACTATTTTGAGCCTCCTAAGAATCCAAACGAAACAAAGGAATATACCTATTTTCAGCAACAGTTCCACAATGCTATCAATGAATTTGCCCAAACCCTCGAAGCAGAGGGCATCTCCGAGAAAACCCAAAAACAGTGGCAGGAGATCATTGATGTCGTCAACAAGGCACATCTCCGCTTCAGCGTCGAGGAAATCGATCTGGATGAGGACTTAAATTAGGAGGACTTGTATGGCAAACGTTCCAGAGGAAGGGCAGAAACGACGTACATTTTTTAAGGCTTGTATGGGAGTTATCGGCGGTCTTATCAGCCTAGCGATGGGTGTACCGCTGATAGGATTTGCCATTTCACCCGCCTTTAGGAAAGCATCAAAGAAATGGGTGGATCTCGGTATCGTCGATCTGCTCAAGGGAAGCCGCTATAAAAAAATCAACTACACTTTTAACGCCAAAGATGGTTGGGTTGAGACCAATAAAAAACGCTCCGTCTATGTGACGGAGCAAGGGGATGGAAACTTTGTGGTCTTCTCGCGTGTCTGCTCCCATCTCGGCTGCCTTGTGCGATGGGATGAGGGGAAGGATCAGTTCTTCTGTCCCTGCCACGGTGGAGTATTTGACAGTGCGGGAAATGTCGTTGCGGGTCCACCACCGCAACCGATTGAAAGATTGCCTGTTAAGGTGGAAGATGGTATCCTGTATGTCAAGGAGTCTTGACCGTAGCCCCTAAACGTTAAACCGTATAGTCAAGACATCGCCATCCGATACAAGGTAATCTTTCCCTTCAAGCCGCAGCAAACCATTGTCCCGCGCCTTTGTCAAGTCCCCACAATCCATCAGATCCGCCCAGTGGAGGGCTTCCGCCCGGATAAATCCCCGCGCCATGTCCGTATGGATTGTCCCCGCCGCATCAAGGGCGGTCATACCGTTCTTGAGCGTCCAAGCCTGCAACTTATCCGAAACGACAGTGAAGAAGGTTATCAATTCAAGGGTGCGGTACGAAGCATCAATCACCCGCGCCGGTGCGGATTCGTCGAGTCCCATTTCAGCGCGGAAGATTTTCGCATCCTCCGCGTCCAGCTGCGCCAGCTCCATCTCCAACCTTGCGGAAAGTGTAATAATTTCAATCTGCCGTTTTTGCGCGTACTCCGCAAAACTAGCGCGTATCTCCTCTGCACCGTCCAACTCATCCTCACTAATGTTGAGCACCAATAACAACGGCTTTTGCGTCAAGAATCCATAACCGCGTATCGCCCGCTCATCTTCAGGGGCAAGCGACAGCTCTCGAAGCGCGGTGCCTCCCTCCAGCGCGTCCTTACACCGCTCCAACACTGCACGCTCATGTTCTAACGCTGGAATTTTCTGTGTCCGAAGTTCCCGGTTGAGCCGATCTAATCGGTTGTCAACAATCCCCAGATCCGCGAAGGCGAGCTCAATGTCAATAGTTTCGATATCCCGCTTTGGGTCTACATCGCCATCAACATGTGGCACAGCATCATCTTCAAATATACGAACAATATGTGCGAGTGCGTCAACCTCACGGAGTTCAGCGATGACGCCCGCTTCCAATCCTTCCAGCGCAATATCACCCTTGGAAACACCAGCGATATCCACATAATCAATACTTGTTGGAGTTACCTGTTTCGGGTTGAATACCTCCGCCAATGCCGCCAACCGTTCGTCAGGAACTTTTACCGAGCCGACGTTCCATCCCTTTTTGGCGGTGTAGGTCCCCGTTTCCGCATCGGATTGTGTCAGTGCGTTGAACAGGGAGGTTTTTCCGACATAAGGGAGCCCAACAATGCCAATTTTCATTCATAAAACCCACTTTCTAGGTGTCTGTTGATGATGGAAAAAAGAATTGTAAAACGTTAGGAGAGTTGACTCGGTTTTCAGACTGAGGTACAATTGCGTCGTATTTGATAAACTCAACTACGATAGGGGGAACAGATGAGATTTCAAGGAAAATCGGTTATCGTAACGGGCGGGGCTTCAGGTATCGGAAAGGCAACCGCCAAACAGTTTGCCTCAGAAGGAGCAAATGTCGTCATCGCTGACGTAAATCCTGATGGCAAAGCCGTTGCCCAACAGATTGGTCAGGAGACCCAACAGGACATATCTTTTATTCAAGCCGATGTTTCAAAAGCGGCTGATGCAAATCGCCTGATCCAAGAAACCCTTCGCCAACACGGCCAGTTAGATATTTTGCACAATAACGCGGGGATCCTAGTTGTTGGCGATGTCACCACAATATCGGAAACCGATTGGGACCGGTGCATCGACATCAACCTGAAAAGTGTCTACCTTGTTTCCAAATACGCTATTCCCGCAATACAACAAACGGGCAGCGGAGTGATTATCAATACGGCTTCCACAGCCGGAATATCTGGCGGTGGTGGTTATTCTGTCTACGGCGCGTCGAAAGCAGCCATTATTCTTCTGACGCAGTGCATGGCTCTAGATTTTGCGAAACACAACATTCGCGTCAATGCGGTTTGTCCCGGTCCAACGGTGACACCGATGATCGTTTCCTCTGATGCTGACCGACAAAGTGCACTTGAGCGATGGGCGCAAGAATTGCCGATTGGACGTGCGGGTGAACCGGAAGACACAGCCAAAGCTGTCGCCTATCTGGCGTCTGATGATGCATCGTTTGTTACGGGAAGCGCGTTTGTCGTTGATGGCGGACGTTTGCTAACAGGGATCGGACAGCGCATCGCGGTTGATGTCTAATCGGTGTAGGAGATTGAAGCCATCCGACCAATTCATTCATTCCTCGCTTGCGCGGGGACGGGACTGAGGGCAGGTCGAGCAAGACTCTGATTCTCTGGTGTTGAGGATACAGTCTGATTATCCATTATCCGCTTCTGAGCCAATCCGCAATAACCGCTGTCAATTTCAACACCAACGCCCAATCGTCCGTTATTGTGTGCCTCGATCAAGGTCGTTCCACTCCCCAAAAATGGATCGAATACAACGTCCCCAACATAGCTGAACAACTTGATGCAACGATACGGCAATTCACGCGGAAAGGGAGCGGGGTGCCCCACCCGTTTTTTACTCTCTCCGTTAAATGTCCATACCCCATTTGTCCACGCCATAAATTCATCGCGTGAGATGTCTGATTCTTTACTGCCGAGCTGCTTCTTCCAAGAGTCCTTATACAAAATGACAATCAATTCGACAGGGGCAATGACATAAGGCGCGGATGCGGACATCCAAGACCCCCACGCGGTTCGGCGGGAGATATTTCCCTCATTCCAGACAATTGTGGCGTGATACTGCCAACCTGCCGCCTGTGCAATTTTTGTGAGATCCGCACCGACGCTGCGATTCCCACCCTTGTTCTTATCAAGCGGAATGTTCAGAAGCAGGCGAGCGTGCGGCTTACTCCATTCGTAGCAATTCTGTATCCATTGCTTACTAAAATCGAGGTAATTCTCGTAACTTAGCGTATCATCGTTGGAGTCGTAATCAATGCCAACATTGTACGGTGGGGACGTAACGATTAGATCAATAAATTCATCTGTAAACAGTTCGGATTTACAAACGTCATCATTGATAATACAAACACCCATCTCCTCAAAAAAAGGCTTGCGCTTAGAGTGAGTGGATATATCCAATTTTGGATTTTTCATATTGACCTACCTTCAAGCGACTATCCCGCTGCAAAATCAACATCGACTGGATGCGGAATAACGCCAGATTTATATCCCCGCTCCATCAACTCCCTGACCCCTGCCCTACCTTTTTCACCGTAGTCAAGAGTGTAGTCATTCACATACATGCCGACGAATCGGTCTGCCAACTCCGTCTCCATATCACGCGCATAGTTCATAGCGTAAGCCAAGCCTCCCTCTCGATGCTCCAGTGAGTACTGAATACTCTGCTTGATGAGTGAGGTGATTCGGCGGATCTTCTCCGCACCGAGATCTCGACGGATGGCGTTTGCCCCAAGCGGCAGCGGCAATCCGGTCTCCTCATGCCACCATTCCCCCAGATCCACTACCTTATGCAACCCTGCGCGACCATAAGTTAGCTGCCCTTCGTGGATAATTAACCCCGCGTCTGCATTACCCTCCTGAACATACGGCAAGATCTGATCAAATTGGACAACCTCAGGATCAAAGTCGGGTTGACAAAGACGCAGCGTCAGGTAAGCGGTCGTCATCTCACCGGGTATTGCGATCTTTTTGCCCGCAAGAGCTTCCCGCTGCATCGGTTCTTTGGACACGACGAGTGGACCATACTTATCACCGATGCTTGCCCCACAAGGCATGAGCGCGTAGTGATTAGCAACGTAGGCGTAGGCGTGAACCGATATAGCTGTTACCTCCAATTCCCCGTTGACAGCCCGTTGGTTTAGGCTCTCAATGTCCTCAGCAACTTGGACAATATCAAACCCATCGGTTGGAATCAAACCGTTAGCGATGGCATAGAACATAAAGGCATCATCAGAATCAGGGCTATGACCAATACGAATCTGTTCCGGTTGTGACATCTATTTCTCCTATTAATGATAGAGGTTCGCTAGGTCGCTGCACTTGATATACGCTCACCTCAAACGGATTTCGCGCCAATTATATCAGTGATAGAGAATAGCGTCAAGGCATTATGCCCGTCAATTTCAACTTGACATAGAAAGGGCGCTTGTGTTACTGTGTCTACCCTTAGGAAAATATCTGCCTACTTTCACAGATCTTTATCGTCTATAGGCTTTTGTAAGCAATGAACCAATGGAGGGAAATCAATGGATGTGTTAGCCGAAAGATTGGACGCGAAATTACGCGAATGGGAACCGAATACTGTAGCGGAGGTCAGGGAACGAATCGCAGAAATTATTGACCTTGCAGACCATGATGTATTAGATATAATGCAATCGCGTTCCATAGAACAGGAGGTTTTAAATCTACTCGATGAACCCGTATCCCGGTGAGATTTGGCTAGCGGATCTTGGTTTAGCTGCGAAAACGCGCCCCATCCTCGTAGTATCTCGCTACGACCCAGACCCGCCACGAGCTATTGGTGACTTATGTCCCTTTGACCACACAGTACAGACAAAGTCCCTACGAAATAGCACTACCAAGGCTGAGATTTCTTAATCAAGATTCTTACGCCAACGTACAAGGGTTGGGTTCTATACCAAATGTTCGACTTGAGCGAAGGCTTGGTAAACTTTCAGACAATGTGATGATAGAGATTAGAAACGCCATCTCCTTTGCCTTAGATTTGGAAGTTGAATAACTAAAGCTAACTAGTGAAAACCAATCTGTAAAGAGCTTATAACCATTTTCATAGATTTATTTCCCTCGTTCTCCCTTCCCTAATCCAATTTTCCTTGCAATTCCGCAAACAATTATGTATAATTAACCCTCGTTGCGCTGCAACATGTTGCCAGCGATTTTTTGCACAATGATCTCCCGTAGCTCAGCTGGTAGAGCAGGTGGCTGTTAACCACTTTGTCGGCGGTTCGAATCCGTCCGGGAGAGTTATTCTAAGCCCTGTTTGGCTTTTTGCCGAATAGGGCTTTTTTATTTTGCGCGTCTCATAAATTTTTGAAAAGATTCAGCAGCTCAATCGTGTCAACCTTGAAAATATTAACATGAAGCCGAGGACTGTGTCAACCCGAGAGCTGCGATTGGTTCTTGCTTGGATAAACGGTCCAGTCGGCGATTATAATTTAACTGCGAACACTAGACGAATTCAGAAAAATCATTCCCCCAAGCTACGGCAGTCTTCTCCATAGAATGGATCAACCCTATAGAGAAAAAATTTTGATAGACTTTTCGTCCCTGCTATGTTAGGATATGAGATTAATCCAGTGATTCCACGACATTACGTTCCAATAGAAAGTGAGCCACAATAGATATGCACAATTCCCACAACGAACTGGAGCAGGTACTAAGAAAAGAGATCGAAGGTGAGGTGCGCTTCGATCCGTATTCCAAAGTCTTATACAGCACCGACGCAAGCCTGTATCAGATGGAACCCATCGGCGTTGTTATTCCACGGCACAAAGAGGACGTGACTAGGACCATCCAGATCGGTTATGATCGCAACCTGCCGATTCTGCCTCGCGGCGGTGGAACAAGTTTGGCAGGACAGACTGTGGGACAAGCTATTGTCATCGACATGTCCAAATATATGAACGAGATTATCGAGGTCAATGTCGAGGAGCACTGGGCACGGGTGCAACCGGGGGTTGTCATTGACGAATTGAACGATTATCTGAAGCCGCATAATCTGATGTATTCCGCCGACGTGGCAACAAGCAGTCGGGCAAATATCGGTGGCACAATCGGCAACAATTCGGCGGGGGCACATTCCCTGATTTACGGGAAAACCATTGATCACACGATTTCGCTGGACCTACGGCTATCCAACGGGGAAGCGATTTTTGTGAAACCGATTTCGCTCGACGAACTTGCCGCTAAACAGCGGGGAGATTCCCGCGAAAGCCATATCTATCGGGAGATATGTCGAATAGCGGCAGGAAATGAAGATGAGATTCGGAAACGATTCCCGCGAGTCCTACGTCGCGTTGCCGGATACAACCTTGACGAGTTCATCACCAACGCGGGATCAAGGGATCTAACCCCGTACCGCAGAGATGGCTGCGATGCTGACCATCCGTTCAGTCTTGCGAAAATTATCGTCGGATCAGAGGGAACGCTTGCAACAACAGTCGAAACAAAGATTAACCTTGTGCCAACCCCCAAGATGACCGCGCTCAATGTGATTCACTTTCACACACTGATCGAGTCGATGGAAGCGATGCAGCCAATCCTCGAATGCAATCCAACCGCCGTTGAACTCATCGACAAAAGCATCATTGATATGACAAAACAGTCGTTGGAGTTTTCTCGTATCAGCACCTTTATCCAAGGCAGTCCGGGAGCGATTCTTGCGGTGGAATTCTACGGCGAATCAGAGGATGAACTGTTCGACCAACTTGATGCCCTCGAACGAAAAATGAAATCCGTTGGGCTCGGTTATGCCTTCGTGCGCTGCACGACGGCAGACGAAAAGGCGCGGGTGTGGGACACGCGGAAAGCGGGATTGGGCTTGCTCATGGGTGCGAGAAGCGACTATAAGCCGGTCGGGTTTGTGGAGGACGCAGCGGTGTCGATTGAAAATCTGCCGGAGTACGTCCGCCGCTTCGAGAAGATCGTCGCTGACCACGACACAACGGCTTCCTATTACGCGCACGCCAGCGTTGGATTATTGCACAATCGCCCCGTGATTAATCTCAAGAAGGAAGAGGATATTCAGAAGATGCACTCCATTGCGCGGCATGTCCGAGATCTGCTGATGGAACTCGGCGGCGCAATGAGTGGCGAGCACGGCGACGGATTGGTGCGAAGTGAATGGATTGAGAGTATGTTCGGTCCACAGATTTATCAAGCATTCCGCGAAGTCAAGGCGGCATTTGACCCAACAGGGATTATGAACCCCGGTAAGATTATCGACCCACCGCCGATGACGGAAAACTTGCGCTTTGGACCCACATACAACGCTATTAAGATCGACACCTATTTCGACTTCTCCAGTCAAGGCGGATTCGGCGGTGCTATCGAGATGTGCAACGGCGTTGGCGCGTGCCGCAAGAAACTGACCGGCACGATGTGCCCGTCCTACATGGCAACTTTGGAAGAGGAGCATTCAACGCGCGGTCGCGCAAATGCGCTGAGAAACGTACTCTCTGGAACGTTGCCGCATGATCACTTTAAAGACAAACGGCTCTACGAAGTGTTAGACCTCTGTTTGGAGTGCAAAGCCTGCAAGGCGGAGTGTCCGTCCAACGTGGATATGGCAAAACTGAAGTACGAATTCCTCGCCCATTACTACAAGGAACATGGTTTGCCGTTGCGGAATCGCTTATTTGGAAATATCGCCGAGCTCAGCGCGATTGGTTCTGCGTTTGCACCGATGTCGAATTGGTTCATGAACAGCAGCATCTCCAAATGGGCGATGGAAAAGTTCACCGGAATCGATCGACGCAGATCGCTGCCTAACTTTGTCCGCGAAACATTCGAGAAGTGGTTTCAGAACCATCAGAATTCCCACACCGATCGTGGAAACGAGACAGCGAAGCAGGTTGTTCTTTTCCACGACACTTTCATGAACTACAACTACCCCAGTATCGGAAAGGCTGCCACCGCTGTGCTTGAAGCTGCGGGGTTCGAGGTTATTCTGCCAGAGAAGCGGTGTTGTGGTCGTCCGATGATCTCTAAGGGTATGCTTGAGGACGCAATTGAAAATGCGCGCTATAACGTTGAACGCCTCCTACCTTACGCCGCTAAAGGTATTCCTATCGTCGGCTGCGAGCCAAGCTGTCTCTTGGCGTTGCGCGACGATTATGTGGACCTTATTCCCGGTGCGGATACGGATCTCGTGGCACAACACACATTTATGCTTGAGGAGTTCCTGCTCTCTCTCCACGAGAAGGAGGAATTGAATCTGGAATTTGGGGATACAAAGAAAGAGATTCTGTTGCATGGACATTGTCATCAGAAAGCCATCGTCGGTGTGGAACCTTCCGAGCAGGTTCTGAGTTTGCCTCCGGGGTATAACGTCAATGTCGTTGATTCCGGATGTTGCGGTATGGCTGGCTCATTCGGTTATGAAGCCGAACACTACGACGTATCCATGAAGGTTGGTGGTCGTCAACTATTCAAGGCAATCAATGAGAAGGATGGCGATTTTGAGGTGGCTGTGGCGGGAGTCTCTTGCCGCGAACAGGTCAAACAAGGGACGGGCAAAGAGGCGAGGCATCTGATTGAAGTTTTGGCTGATGCTATACGTGATGCGTGAAACGTGATATAGCCCCAAGATGTTACTGCACACAACGGAAACCGTAGTCATAGGTTGTGTTCATGGGTGAAAGCCTGAAGCGATGGGCGACACAGATGCCTTGTGGTGAAGCACTCCAACCACCGCCGCGCAACACGCGCTCAGTAGTAATGTCCATGAAATTGTTTATTATCCACTCTGGTTCATTCGTACCTGAGCGTGGATTCTTGCGAGGCGATGAGAAGTAGAAGTCATCATCATAAAGATCTAGACACCACTCCCAAACATTCCCAGACATGTCATACAAACCATACCCGTTCGCGGAATACTTACTAACCGCCGTCGTATCTCCAACATTTCTGTCATAGTTCGCTTTCGCAGCAGATAGCACATCGCCCCACGGATACTTTTTACCCGACAGCCCGCCGCGCGCAGCGTATTCCCATTCTGCCTCCGTTGGCAAACGCTTTCCTACCCACATAGCATAGGCCATCGCACTATACCAACTCACCCAAGTAACAGGATGGTTCTCCTGCCCTGCTGGATAGTTGTTATCATCCCAATTCAACAGGTAGTCACCATCGTGAAACTGGTCCTCAATCCGATCTTTCTGCCAACTCGAATTTTCAATCAGGAACTGCTGATATTCAAGATTCGTCACAGCATGTGTGTCCATATAGAACGCATCCATATGCACCGTATGCACAAGCTGCTCGTGAAAAGACTCAGTATCGTTGCTTCCCATCTCAAACTTGCCAGTAGGTATCAGCATCATGTTTTCAGGGGGAGCGGGCGCCGTCTCCACACAAGGTTTATCTTTTTCAGGTAAATACATGAAAAACAATCCTCCTATGCAATTTTTTGTCCCTTTAGAACCTGTTTTAAAAAGCAAGGAATGATCCCACGGTGTTGTGGATTTGTCAATCCGCAACGAGCCGTATCGCAGTGTAGGGGTTGGGTCTCCCAACCCTTTGGTCATACATCATAGACGGTTTTGAACTGCTGTAGGTCGATTTTCCAAAATCGACGGTTCGGTGTCGAGATATGAATCTCGACCTACAATCAACTCAACCCGTATGGTTTGGGCGTTCCAACCCGCGTTGGTCAATGGGCGAGGCCCCCTCGCCCCTACGATTATGGACAGTTTTACATAAATGTCAACACGCTCTAGCAGAATAATCGTTGCGTCTTAAAGCACTATTTCGATTAGCCCACGGCTCTTTTTATCAAGGACCTCCAAGTTGGCGATCTCAAAGCGGTTGCCGTCTACATCAAGTAATAGCAACCGGCGGTCTGTAATCCACTGAGCGTTCTCAGAGACGTTGCGCACGACAAATTCTCGGTCCCCTCGATCGGTTTGGACCTCCCAATAAGACACACCAAACTCACTCCTGAGTGAGTCAACCCGCTTGATAATAGCGGTCATATACCGTTGCTCAAGCTCCTCCTTGACCATGCGTTGAGACACATCGTCCAAAACAATCGGATCTTCGACCGTACAGATCACCTCGTTCTTTTCGTCAAGGAGGCAGATGTACCGATCCGGTTGAGATAACGGGGCGGCACACACCACTCGAATCTTGAGGTAGGAACGGTCGCCCTTAATTGTCAGGCGTAATACCCACGGCGGCTCGCGGAATAGGCGGATCGCCTCCGGCTCAACATGCTCCGGATGGGTTACCTGAATGGGGGTGATTGTCCTCTCCGCTTTTGCTTTTCCATTTTCAGTAGGTGTTTCCATTTTTTCCTCTTCAGATGCCATTACATTCTCCAGTATAATTGTTGCTATCTATAATGTATCCAGCAGTCAATCGGCGAAAAGCACACAATCAATTATGTTGTCCATTTCCGTTGGATCCGGTAGGAAAGCGAGGTTTCACATTATACCGAGTGCTCGATAAAAAAGTCAAACGGCTTTTGCATGATGACGTTATTCGTCATCGTCCTCCGCATCCTTCTCTGAATCAGCCTTCCCACCACCAACCGCCATAACCGCCGTTGTTGCCTGCTGTGTATGAACGAGTTTGTAGAAGATACCCCTCCGTGCCACCAACTCCGCATGCGTACCAACCTCTGCAATCTTGTTGTCGTCCAGAACAACCAGCCGGTCTGCGTTTCGCAGGGTTGAAAGTCGGTGAGCAATCGCAAAAGTGGTTCGTCCTTTGACCAGTCGTCCAATCGCTATCTGAATCTTCTTCTCAGTCGGTGTGTCAAGCGAGGAGGTCGCTTCATCAAGGATGAGAATTTTAGGATCATGCAGAATAGCGCGTGCGATAGCGATACGCTGCTTTTCGCCGCCGGAGAGTTTCCCACCGCGTTCGCCAACCTTTGTGTCATAGCCGTCCGGTTTGCCGACAATAAATTCGTGCGCTTCCGCGGCTATCGCTGCACGAACCACCTCATCGAAGGTTGCGTCCGGTTCACCGTAGCGGATATTCTCAGCAATTGTAACATTAAACAACGTCGGCTCCTGATGTACCATCCCTATCTGCCCACGCAAATCTTCAAGACGGATGTCCCGAATATCCTCGCCGTTAACATCTAAACGCCCCCGATTGACATCGTAGAATCGGCAGATTAGGTTGATGAACGTGCTTTTGCCAACTCCCGATTTGCCCACCAAGCCGATCATTTCGCCGGACGCCACTTCGAGATTAATCCCCTTGAGGATGGGCTTGCCCGGATCGTAACCGAAGGTAACATCTTTGAAGGATACCCGCCCCCCGATTTGGGGCATTGGCTTCGCATCCGGGGAGTTGAACGGTTCAATGGGTGTGTCGATCACTTCAAAGATTCGCTGTGCACCCGCATAGGCACGGATCATAAAGTTGTAGAAGTCACCAAGCCATCTAAGGGGCTGGTAGAGCATCCAGAGATAGCTGATAAACGCGACCAATTCGCCGAGTGTCAATTCTCCGCCGAGGATCTGCCTGCCTCCAAAATACCAGACAAAGAACACGCCAAAACTCATTAGGAAATTCATCACTGTGAAGAAGACGAACGCAGCCCGATCCGCGCTAACACTCGCCCGCCGCAGCTCGTCATTCCGCTGATTAAAGCGAATACCTTCTCGCTTCTCTTGGGCAAAGGCTTTAACCAATCGAATGCCGGTGATCGATTCGTTCAGATGCGCTGAAAACCGTCCCCACTTGATAGACCAACGACGCCAATAACGTTCCATGCGATTCCAGATCAGTGTCCCACCCAAAACAATCGGTGGTACAGGAAGCAGCACATACATCGTGAGCATCCAACTTTTATATAACAACAACGTCAAGATGCCGAGTAGCAACAACACATTCGACAGGATGAAAGGCAGGTCGTAGATCAGGTATTCCTCCAGAAGTTCTGCATCATTAGTCATTCGGGAGATGAGAGATCCAACCTTTCGCTTATCATAAAATCTCAAAGGCGTGAACTGTAGCACACGATAGAGTTCGGCGCGAATGTCTTCCGCCGCTCGAAACCCTAGCCGACTGCTTATCGCTGTACGTCCCACTTGGGCTAACCAAATCAAGATCTGAATCCCCAAAAGTGCCAATACAAACCAGCCCAGGAGTTCAAAGTTTGATTTCGGCGTGAGCACATCGTCAATAATGCGCTCTGTGATGAAGGGCGGCACTAACTCGATCAGCGCAGCAACTGCTGTAATCACAAAAACGAGTATAAGTTGAAAGCGATAAGGTCTAACGTAGCTGACAATCCGCCAGAACGTATCTCGTTTCTTCGTACAGTTAATACATCTGCCATCCTTCTCTGCGAGTAGGCGTCCACATTTTTCACACCGTGTGCGCTCCATCTCCGTCGGCAGTTCAAGCGTTTCTCCTTTGGAGAGCTGCTGAATCCCTTCGGCGATCTCAGCAAACTTGGGTGCCAATGAGCTAGAATAGTGTAGATAGACCGGTTCCCCTTCCTTACGTTCTACCGCCAGACACCCTCCCCCGACGAGCTCCTCCGTCCTAGCTTCCTGCACGGCTGTAAGTGGCACTTCCACAGTACCATCTATACCCTCGGTCGGTATAAACAACAAGTGTCGATTCGTGGCAATCAACCATTTTTCCCCGAAGGACTGGCCATTGATGAGGTCTGTAGCGACTTGGAAGAGCACCTGTTCCCCGGGCGGTTTTACCCGCTTCAATTTAGTATCCACTTCAGGAGGCAAGGCTTCCATAAACGGGTTCATTGTTATCTATCCACTCTCCCATCAACGTGAAATGTAATGCGTAACATTCTTCTAATTTAGGACTTACGCAGTTGAGTGTTCAAAGCCTCGTAGTTCGGTGATTTATCACCGTACAACACGACTCGTAACGCCCGATGAATCGGGCAACTACAGTGGTTTGTAGTAGGGCGATAAATCGACCATGGTAACGCGCAATAAATTGCGCTACTACAAACTGAACTGCGTAAGTCCTATAATTAATTCCTTTTGAGGTCCAGCTCACTTGATAGTGGCACAAATCTTTAGCAGAAAGGTGCGAACCAGTTTTGTTTAATTCCTAGTGCCACAATAACTTCAGATCTTCCGTATCAACAATGAGTATATCACAATCAACACCCCATATTCAATCCTTCCCGAAGCAGCTTACCAATTCATCATCCTTTCGTTGGATCCCTATTTTTTCGTGGATGGAAAACTAAGTGCGTGTTATAATGGATCAATCTTCGAGCTGATTCATCAAGCACAAAGAGGCACAGGAATTGCCGTTCAAGGAGATCCTGATATGACAACATCGCAGAAAAATTGGCGGGTACTCAGCAATGATGATGGCTGGATAATGGGCACCTACGCTCCCCCATTGACCCCGGACGATATGCGCGACAAAATGATCGCCCCCTATGCGGGTTCACCGGTTGATGTTTTTCTTTGGTCCATCGGAGGACACGAGGTTTACGACTACGAAACCGAAGCTGGAGAACGGTTCGGGGATGGATATGAAGACCTCGACGCCGGACAACAGAGGAAGGTTGAAAACCTCCGTCAGATGATAAAAGCGCACGGTGGTCCAGTGACGGTCATCGCGCAGTTGTGCCGTGAGGCGGGTATGGCGTTTTTCCCGTCTGTCAGAATGAACGAGCATTACGACATGGAGGAGTCAGCTCCGAATTATGGACGACTTCGCCGCGACCATCCGGAATTGTGTATCGGTCGCCCCGGTGAACCGATACCGCACGGGAGCCTCGAATGGGGCATACGGACTGGATTAAACTACGCATTTCCAGAGGTACGCGCCCACATGACGCGAATTATTTTTGAGTTAATCGAACGTTTCGACATTGACGGCATCGAACTCGATTTTATGCGCCATCCCGCCTTCTTCCGCGTCGCAGAAGCATACCAGTACCGATACCTAATGACAGACTTTGTATACGGTGTTCGGACAAAGTTAGACGAAGTCAGTCAAGAAAAAGGAAAGCACCTCAATCTTGCCGTGCGTGTGCCACCGACGCTATCAGATGCTAAACGGATTGGCCTCGACGCCGAGGTATGGATGAGAGAAGGCATGGTAGACATGCTCATCGCAGGCGGCGGATTTATCCCGTTTGAGATGCCAATCCGGGAATGGGTTGAAACCGCCGAAGGCACCGGTTGCAAAATATACGGCTGTTTCGAGGGATTAAGGCCACTGCTGAACGAAAAATCGCTCAAGGCATTTGCCCTCCGGTATTGGGAGGCTGGAGTGGATGGCATCTACTTTTTCAACTACTACAGCATGTCCAACGATTGGAAGCGAAATGTTCTGAATCAACTGGCTGACCCCACGATGCTACGACGACTGAACAAATGCTATGAGTTAGACCACTCCAATCGGCATCAACCGACATCTCAACTCGGCTATTCGTTCCTTAACGCCATCCCTGCGGCACAACTCCCAGTCCAGTTCGAGCAGACTTTCTATGACCGCGCTCTGAGCCTCCAACTGGATATCGCCGACGACGTGGAATTAGCCGCTGTCGATGGAACTTTGAGCCGATGTACACTCGGTCTGGGATTTGAGAGCCTAACCGCCGAAGATATGTTTGAAATACGCCTGAATCGTACACCGATTCCTTGGAACACCGGTGTGGCTGCTCCAAACAACAAAACCCGCGTAGAGTATGAACAGGATTGGAACCAATACCCTTCCCGGATCCAAGAGGTGTCGGTACCCGGCGATACTATCGAATTTGACATCAGCAGCCTACCCCTGAAACAGGGAGCCAACGAACTGGAGATTCGACAGATCTACCCCCAAACGGAGCGTCGTGAACCGTTGATACTGAAGGATGTGACAGTTGCGATTGATTATCACTAATGTGTTGGAATAACATTGATCCAATTGAACCTCCCTCGCTTGTGTGTAAGGAACAACGATAGTTGTTCCCTACGAACCTGTTGATGGAACCTTTGCTGTAGTTGCCTGATTCATCAGGCGTCATGAGTTATATTATCCGGTAATGAACCACCGAATCACGAGGCTTTAGACGTTCAACTGCGTAAGTCCTATCTGCTCCTAAAAATTAGCCAAGGTTAGACGGATGAGATTCGCATACTCATCCAATCCCCCGGAAAGAACCTATCTGATACGGTAGGTCTTGAACTTTCGCGTGGTGGGGAGCCTTGCCTTCCCGATCAACTCTATAGGAACGTGCAAATATCACCCACTAAGAAAAGGGCATTACCATGAAAATAATAACTACTCCAACCAATGGAGAAATCCTCGATAAGAAAGATCCCTATCCCTATGGGTGGCGTGAAGTAGTACGTAATTTGCCGGACGGAAAAGAGGTCCTGGAACAGAAGCCGCTGACACTTGAGGACATCCTTCACCCACAGGTGGGAGATTACCGAATGCACGACGAAGAACATGAGCGATTTTGTAACTATCTCTACAATGTATTGTCAGCCCGGCTTGCAGATAACCCCAATGCTGTGGTCTTGCACGATGTACGGGTGGCGTGGGCACAGACCGATTTGAAAGCGCATGGTCCCGACATTTCAGTGATTTTCAACCTCCGCCGGCACATTAATTGGAGTACCTTTTCGGAGGAAGAGGAGCAGACCAAACCAAGTCTGATTATCGAAATCGTCTCGCCTTCGACCCGCTCAATTGATGTTGTTACGAAGATTGATCACTATGCGAAGGTTGGCGTACCAAACTACATCATCGTAGATCGATTTGAGCGACGGGGGATAATGGTGCGGGAGCTGGTGGGATACCGACTCACACCGGATGGCTATGAGGAATTGAGTCCCAATGCGGCTAGCTGGCTGTGGATCGAACCGGTCAACATCTGGTTGAGCTTGGATGGCGAAGATCTCGCCTGTTATGATGAAGCGGGCAACCTGATGCAAGACTATGTAGGTGTGTCGGCTCGCGCTGCCGATGAAGCCCAAGCCCGCACTGACGCAGAAAACCGCGCTGCCGAAGAAACCGAAGCCCGCATGGACGCAGAAAACCGCGCTGCCGAAGAGACCGAAGCCCGCATTGACGCAGAGGAACGGATTCGCCAACTTGAGACTGAATTACGACGTCGGACATCGTGAAGTATGCAGAATTAAATTCGTCGTTATGCAATGTAAATTTTTACACATATTAGTTTGAGAGGCGATGGGAGGAGATGGCAGATACAGAAGAACAAACACTGCAAAAACTTGAACGCTCAGGTCGAGATCTGAAAGGTATTTGGAAATGGATCTTTGAGATTATCGCCGTCGGTTTTGTGTTCTTTTACATCTACGGCGCAGGTTTCGGAACGTCCGGTGAACAGTATCACGTCGGGTTATACCTACTCCTCACATTTGTCTTGACCGGCATGTTCTATCAGTTCAGGCGCAGCTCACCCGAATCACGTCCGTCGGTAGTGGATCTGATACTGGTAGGCTTGACCATTTTTGTAATTGGGTATTGGATTGTCGAGTACAAAAAACTTGCTGGCCGGGCGGGGGCATATAGCCAACTCGATGTATGTGTTGGGGCAGTGGCAGTGGTTTTGAGCCTTGAATATAGCCGCCGGACAGTCGGTTGGGCACTCACCATAATCGCTACGGTTGGCGTTTTGTACGCCCTGTTTGGTCAATCAATGCCAACCATCATCGCTCACAAAGGATTCTCGTTACGCCGAATCTTTGAATACAGTTTCTTCAGCCAAGCGGGTATCTTCGGCATCATGGCAAACGTCATGGCAACGTATGTCGTCCTGTTTATCTTCTTCGGCGCATTCTTGGAGAAGTCAGGGGTGGGGCAGTTTTTTATTGATCTCCCGATGGCGGTAGCGGGACGGTTGGTGGGAGGTCCGGCGAAAGTAGCGGTTGTCGCCTCCGGATTCTTCGGCTCGGTTGCCGGAAGTGCTATCGCAAACACGGTAGCAACTGGCGCATTTACTATCCCGATGATGAAACGCACCGGCTTTCGATCCCACGTCGCCGGTGCTGTTGAAGCGACAGCATCGGTCGGGGGACAATTTCTCCCACCGGTGATGGGTGCTGGTGCGTTTATCATGGCAGAACGCACCGAGCTGCCGTATAGCCATATCGCGCTGCTATCGGTCATCCCGGCACTACTCTACTTCTTCTCAGTGTGGGTGATGGTACACCTTGAGGCAAAAAAGGAAGGTATCAAGGGCCTGCCGAAAGTTGAGCTACCACACCTGCCCACACTTCTCAAGCACCAATGGTACTGCTTGATTCCTTTAGTTGTGCTGATCGCCACTCTAATCGCGGGCCACACCGCATCCCAAGCGGCGTTCTTCGCTATCCTGACTACAATCGGCATCAGTTACCTTCGACCGGAGACGCGCCTCACACCCAAACGCCTCTGGGAGGCGATGGTCAGTGGTGCCAGAAATTCCCTTGCTATCGGCGGAGCGGTGGGCAGTATCGGAATCATTATTGCTGTAATTGATCTCACGGGACTTGGCAGGATCTTTCCCGACCTTGTCCTCTCCGTCGCCGGGGACAGCCGCGCAATCGCTATTCTACTGCTCGCCGGTGCGTCCCTTATCTTAGGGATGGGTATCCCTGTTACCGCTGCCTATCTGATTACTTCCGAGCTCGCTGTTCCCATTCTCACAAGCGATCAGCTGGGAGTTTCCCTAATCGCAGCGCACCTGATTGTCTTCTGGCTCAGTCAGGACTCTAATATCACACCGCCTGTCGCACTCGGTGCGTACGCCGGTGCTGCGGTTGCACGTGCGGATCCGTGGAGAACAGGCTGGGCATGTTTCAAATTTGCTAAGTTCCTGTATATCATGCCACTACTGTTCGCTTATACCCACATCCTGTTTGACGGCACCCCGCTACAAAATGTCCTGTCCGTTGTAACGGCTGTGGTGGGCACATTCATCTTTTCAATCGTTACGATGGGATACTTCCTCCGAAAAACGACATGGATAGAATGGATTATCCTCGCAGTTGCTGCTTTTTTAGCGTATATCTATAATATCTACACTTTCGTAATCGCACTCGGTTTATTTGCCACTGTATATTTCAACCAGAAACGGGTATGAAATATTCAGAGGAAGTATCCCAATTAGCCCTTAATAGCCAATACCAATTGTCCTTATCAAAAAGGTAGTACAGGAGAAAATTCGTTATATGAACACCCGTACCTCCTCCGACCACCGGCACGACCTAGAGGCACTGCGCGCGCTAGCCATGTTATTAGTCATTGCTTTTCATGGCTCTCTAGCGTTTTTTGACGTACCCTGGCCAGTGCGAGATGTGCAGAAAAACGAAGGATTTGGTGTCTTTTTTCTTGTCATACACGGGTTTCAAATGCCACTTTTCTTTGTGACAAGTGGCTTCTTCACCGCGATGCTGTGGCGCACGCGGGGGGTAAAAGGGTTATTAGAACATCGATTTCGGCGCGTGTTCATGCCGTTGTTGTTCGGGCTTATCACTATCGCCCCCCTTACATACAGGATCAACGCAGAATTAAATGAAGCCACGCTGCAACGCGCGATGGACACCGCTCCGTCTCCTTTAGAAGATTCGCGGGAAAATATTTGGGTTGCAGTAAAAACCGGAAACCGTGAAGCTCTCAAGGTGCACTTGGCAAACGGAGTAGATCTCAACATCCAAGATCCGCAATCCGGGCTCACCCCTTTGTCGTGGACTGTCTTTACAGGGGAAGTCGAGATTGCCGAACAACTCATCAAAGCGGGAGCGGACGTAAATGGAAAAAACAGAGATGGAAGCACACCTTTACACGAAGCCGCTTTTATGGGACAGGATAGGGTTGCTAGAATCCTCATTCGAAACGGTGCAGATGTAGGGGCTAGGGATGATAACGGTCAAACTCCATTGAACCTCGCACAAGCAGATTGGAAAGATATATACGTAAGAGTCAGGGAATTACAAGTGAAGCTAGATGCAGTAAAAGCCTTTTACGGCAGAACTCGCATCGCTACAATTCTCATTCAATACGAGTCAACGGGAAAGATTCCTAACTTAAAGAAACAGAACCGACTATGGCGGATACTTACAACAGGACATGTATTCGCACACCTCTGGTTATTCTGGCTTCTCTGTTGGTTGGTTCTCGCTTTTGCCTTATATGCCACAATCGCTGAACGACGGTTGTGGAGGGGTCCACCCGAAAAAATCATGCTTTCTCCGCTCCGCTATCTTTGGCTGATTCCCCTAACCATGGTGCCACAATGGTTTATGACAGCGAGAGGTGCGATACCGAACTTTGGTCCAGATACCTTCGTCTCCATTATACCCATGCCGTACATACCGATTTACTACGCTATCTTCTTCTTTGTCGGGGCATTCTACTACGATTGTGACGATAGCGACGGAAAACTTGGAAGACAGTGGATAATCACGATGCCTGTGGCTCTGTTGGTTATCTTTCCGGTAACGCTGATATTGGGACTTAGCCCGAACTCGTTGGGGGGATACCGTCAGCCCGCTTTGCTAGTATTAAAGGCGATGTATGCGTGGCTGATGGTCTTCTCCCTTATGGGTATTTCCCGTGAGTTGATATCAAGAGAGAGTCGGGTATGGCGATACCTTTCGGATGTCGCCTACTGGTTATACCTAGCACATCTCCCCTTACTTCTTGCAGTGCAAGCAATGATGCGAACATGGAACCTGCCTGCGGTTGTCAAGTTCGGTCTAATATGTTTTGGGGTAACGGGTGTTCTGTTGTTAATCCACCAATTTTTCCTGCGTTACACCTTTCTGGGCACCCTGCTAAACAGAAATCAATAGACCTTGCCGGCATACATACTGAGAAATCTGTTCAACTCAGTAAGGCCCGCAAAGGCACATCTTCATCCTGGGGAAGATAATAACTCAGCGGATCGCTGACTACGCCGAGCAGCTGTTTCTGTAGAGGAGTTGTGCACTTAGCAATAAGTTCATCTGGCATAGCAACATAATCCATCGGTTTGACCCACCGATAAGCGTAACCTACAAAAATTGTCTTTCGCGGCTTACCAGACCAGTTATGCCCCGGTCCGTGCCACGTCCGCTGCTCAAAGATGAACGCATCTCCCGCCTTCACATTCATGGAGATAGCACCTCTCGCATTCCCGGTTTCCGTATCCACAGGGGGTGTGCCGGTGAGTCGGTTGCTACCGGGGACAAGCACCGTCGCACCCGAAGCCGGATCCGACTGATCACTGATAGCATAAGCAATCTTGAGCAGGATTCTGGGATGGGGCTCTTGCATCTCGCTGGGCGAAGTCCCCCCATCACGGTGCAGACCGATCCTTTCCTTGACCTTCGGCGGTGGCTCATCCTTCGATGGAAGTACAAGCAGGTGTGACGTAATCATCTGGATATTCCAATTCAGGATGCCCCAGGCGAGTGGTGCTGTTTTGTGCCAATCGAGCAGTTGGAAAAAGGCATCGTGCTCGGTGATGCAGTTGCGCAAATTCAACCTGCCATCAGCTTCCAGACGCCCAGCCTTTTCTTCGCGTTCATGAAGCTCATTAATCGCTGCGTTGATTTCCGCAACTACTTCTGGTTCTAGCGCATTCTCGATTACAAGGTATCCGTTGGTATCGACAAACTCCTGTTGTTCTGGAGTCAAGACCGCGTACCCGGTCAAATCGTTTTGAACTGACATTTCTTCCTCCAACTCTTGAATATATAGGTGTGTTAGACAACTCCTATTAAGAGAATACACGATTTGGAGTGTCAATGCCAGACATTTTTCACAAGTGGCTGTCATTAAAACCCAAACATGCTATAATATAATGCAAAGGAACGTAGAAAGGGAACGACATGGAAAACAAACGTCTGTTTATTGACGATTTCGAGATTGAGTCCAAACAAAACCTCAAGCGAAAGTTCCATCCACCAGAAAAGATCGGCACCGTGCTCCAACCGGATCAACCGTGGGAAGATAAGTCTGGCTGTGCCTGTCCTATGGTTATCCGCGATCCGGAGGGGACATTCAAGATGTGGTATTGGAATTCAAAAGGCGATCTTAACGACCTTTACGCGAGCAGTGAGGATGGTCTTCACTGGGAGAAGCCAATTCTCCATCTAGCGGAGATCGACGGCAACACCGAGAATAACAAAGTTAAGACACCAGGGCGGATTGGTCCCGGCGCGGTTTTTTACTGTCCTGAGTCCATTCCTTCAGAAGGCGAAGACACGTTATATCGGACGGTTTCGTGGATTCCCGTCGGCGAATGGAGCCAACGATACCTACCAATTTTCAGTCCGGACGGATTTACTTGGGATACGGTGGAAAACGCGGACGAGGAGCCCGGCCTCAGCGATGGCGTAGGTGACACCGGCACCTTTTTGGTTGCCGACGATGCCTTCCCTATGATACGCGATAATGTGCCCGGCCGCTATATTGCTTTCCCACGCCTCCACGCAACTGTTGGTCGTTTCCGCCGGCGGGCTGTAGGGATGACATTTGCCAATTCCCTACCCAATCGTGCTCGATTGATGTTAGATTGGCCCCGTCCCAACCTCGTTCTTGCCCCGGATCTCATTGACGATGAAATGGCTCGTGAACGCTTGGATAACGCCTACGAAGATGGAATCATCCACTATAATGATCCGGTAGACCAGCACTGCGAATTTTACACCATGCAGCCGTGGACGGTAGGCAACGTTTTTCTTGGTGCACTTTATATCTTCGATGTTAGCATGGATATGAACAAACATAGTATGTGGAATCAGCACGGTATCATGGAGACGCAACTGGTGTATAGTCGCGATCTGGTGCATTGGGATCGGCTTGGCGATCGCCAACCGTGGATTGGGAGGGGCGAAGCCGGCGAACAGGATTGTGCGATGATACACTTTGACAGTGTGCCGATACGTGTAGGAGATTGGATGTACCAATACTACTCTTCTGGTAATCTACCGCATCCTTCCGTGGATCAGCAGTGGCTATATGAACAGCGGAGACTGATCGAAGCGGGAAAACGACATCCATTACAAACAATCGGCTGTGTACGCTTTCGACTTGACCGTTACATCTCCCTAGAGACGGGCAACCGTGCTGGTCGTGTGACTACAAAAGAGTCGACCGTGAGCGGTGGTACTTTGCGGGTCAACGTTGATGCGACAGACGGTGAATTGACAGTCACCGTACTGACGGAACGCGGACGACCACTGAAGGGTTACGAACGGTCCCAACCGATCCGAGGAGACCATATTGAGGCTGCTGTCTCTTTTTCAAAGCCCCTCGCCGATTTGGTCGGCAAGCGAGTAAAACTTCGCTTTACACTTCAAAATGCGAAGTTGTTCAGTTATTCATGGGATAAGGTCGTGTAGGAGGGATCTCCGGATCCCGACTTCCTACTCGTAGGTACAGGTTGGGAAACCTGTACCTACGAGTAGGTTGAAAGTAGTAGGCATATTGCTTTGAATATAGGGGCGTTTATAGTAGATTTTAGAATTAAAAGGTCAGCAACCTTGTTCGCGGAGTTACGGCACACGGAGTGTGCCTACTACTTTTAATGTCTATTTATCTTTAGAATTCACTATAGTTCCCCTGTAGGAGGGATCTCCGAATCCCAACTTCCTATTCAGACAAGGGAAAAACCGAAAACTAAATAGCCCTACTTACGAAAGAATTGATATTGACTTCCTGTCCTATGTATAGTAGCATAAGTCCTTGATTTGAAACCTTGAGGATATCATCAGGCTTCAAGTGCGAATAGAAATCGTAGGGGCGGGGTTGCTCCGCCCTACTTTTCAAGAACTCGGTTTCTGTTGCACGATTTTTTAACATAAGCATAAAATGAAAGGAAAATAAGCGACATGATCAAAATTGGTTGTAACTTTCTGAGTTTGCAAAATACGGATGTTGAGACCTTCCTCGACGTCGCCCACGATTTAAGATTGGACATCGTTGACTTCCATTACCGGGCTTTCAACTCGACGGATCCGGAGTATCTCAGCAGTATCAAGCTGCAGTGTCTCAAATACGGCTTACCCATCGGCTACATCGGTGTGAGTGGTCTGTTCGTTGGAAATGCGGCAGAACGAGAGGAACACGCTCAAAATTGTAGAGATGCGATTGATCTTGCGGCGTTTATCGGGTCACCACTTATTCGTGCGTTCTGCGGTGTGATGCCAGAAAAGAATGGCGATGGTGACGATCCTTGGCCCGCGATGATTCGCGGTTATCAGGAGGTCGCCGACTACGCAGCCACGAAGGGGATCGCCGTGGGATTGCAGAATCACCCTTCCACCGGTGACGATATGCTGCGTATTCGGAGCGAAACCAATCGAGAAAATTTCTCTTTTATCATGGACACAGGTCAATGGGTAGGCTCACCCGGATCCGGTCCGCGTGGAGAAACTGACCCGGACATTGACTTTTACCGGTTCATGGAGCAGACTGTGCCGTATGCCCTGTATGTCCGCACAAAATTTTACAAAAACGAAAGTGGCAAGGAGGAGTGGCTGGATTATGAACGGATCGCAGAGATTTTAAAAAGCGTCAACTACAACGGCTGCATCTCTATTGTATACGAAGGCGAACATCCAGACCGTATTGATCAGGTCCGGAAAGCCGCTAGCCAATTACGCACACTGTTAGCAGGCTATTAACGGAGATACTTATCCATGGCAACCCCAACGAACCAAGAGTTGATTGAGTGCTGGCGTAACGAGCCAGCACCGCTGCTCCCGCTGCTCCACGCCTTCCACGACCGAGACGGTTTCATTTCTGAAGAAGCTCTTCGTGATATAGCAGTAGGACTCAGAATTCCGCTCGCAGACCTCTTTGGAACTGTTACGTTCTATCATCACTTCTCCCGCACTGCGCCGGGTCAAAGTGCGCCCCGCGTTTGTACGGGACCTGTCTGCTGCTTGGTCGGTGGGAATGAAATCCTTGCTGCGCTCAAGGAAGATGGCGCAACGCCAATGCCGTGTGCCGGGCGCTGCGATGATTTTGTGCCGGTGCTCAAAGGACACCAAGTGCTTATCGGCGTGGATACGGGCGCGCTTGAAGCAATATCCTCTCCCCTACCGCCTCCAAATCCGGGAGGCATTGATGAGTGTATTTTTGGCGGAATTCGTGAACCAGATCGAGCTAGTATTGAGGGCTATCGCCGCACCGGTGGATATGAGGGACTGACACGCGCAGTGCAGGAAATGCAGCCAACCGAAGTGGTCGAAGTTATCACAGAGAGCAAACTCGCGGGGCGTGGAGGGGCAGGCTTTCCCACCGGACTCAAATGGCAGGGGGTCGCCGAAGCGCCCGGCAGTCCAAAAACGATTGTCTGCAACGCGGACGAGGGGGAGCCCGGTTGTTTCAAGGACCGTGCAATCCTCGACCATGACCCACACGCGGTGATTGAGGCGATGGTTCTTGCCGCCTACGCGACCGGTTCAACACGCGGTTTCATCTACCTCCGATATGAATATCCCGAAACCCTCAACACACTCACGCAGGCAATCGCCGAAGCGGAGGAAACAGGATTCCTCGGTGAGGGGATTCTCGATGCAGACTTCAGTTTCCATATCTATCTGCGACGCGGTGCCGGTGCTTACATCTGTGGTGAAGAAGGCTCACTTCTGAATAGCCTCGAAGGGAAGCATCCCTTCCCACGCAATCGTCCTCCCTATCCAGTGACTCACGGCTACGACAATCTTCCAACGGTTGTCAACAATGTCGAAACCCTTGCGGCTGCGCCACAGATTATGCGCCGGGGGGCGGACTGGTATCGCAACCTCGGAATGAACGGGCATGCTGGCACGAAGGTCATCAGCCTCTCCGGTGACATCCAGAAACCGGGTAACTACGAGGTGCCGTTTGGGTTACCGTTGCCGACGCTGCTCTACGACTGGGCAGGCGGAGCACAGGAAGGACATTCGATTCAGGCGGTCACGATGGCGGGCTTATCTGGCGGCTTTCTCGCTGGTGATGATCTTGATGTAACGCTTGATGAGCCGAGCGTCGGGAAGGTGGGGGCGATGCTCGGTGCCGCTGGAATTATAGTGTTCGACGACGGTCGGGATATAATCCAGATGGCACGTCACGCGATGGAATTCTTCGCTGAGGAGTCATGTGGCAAGTGCTTCCCCTGCCGTATCGGCACGCAACGTCTCACCGAACGGCTCGCCGGCGAGGCGGGCCCCAGCGATTTGGCAAGGTGGAAGGGCGAGGTCAGTGATATTGGCAAGGCTATGCAGGCTACCAGTGCGTGTAGTCTCGGAACCGCTGCGCCAAATATCACCGAGAGTTTGATGAGGTATTTCCCGAAACAGGTTGAAGAACATGTCAACCGTAAGACATAAGACCTAATTCATCATTAAAACAAAAAGAGTAGGGGTGTGCCCTCCGAACAGCGACTTCCCACCCTAGGCTGAATCGCCCATACTCCCTGCTATGAATCTTTGCATTCCTTACGCAACAGCACGCAATTTCTCGACGCGCTCATCTACTGCTTGGAGCACATCTTGAATGCCGGACACAGCATCGGGGTCAAACAGAGGCTCGCCGCACTGTGTACAAACCCAAGCAGGAATATCCTGTAGCACAATAACATAACCGTTGCGGCTATCGGTAAATATGGCTGTACCGCGTTTCAGTTCCGATTGGCAGTGCAAACATCTCATTCGACTTCTCCCCGAAACCATATCCAAGTTGTCAAACCCGCTCGGCTTGGATAGACATATCCAAGCCGTCTTTGCATGTATGCAGTGGATTTGTCAATCCACTGCAAGCGGGGATTGATCCAATTTGGCTTACATTCTCCCGGTTTGTAACGTTTCCTATAGGTGGCAACTTGCGTTATGTTAAGACTTTTGTCTTGTATCAAAACAGTCACTTGGTTGATTCCAACGTCTGATCCCGTAACAAATGTTTCTGGATCTTCCCCACAGAGGTTCTGGGAAATTCGTCGCAAAACGTGACTGCCACAGGCACTTTGAACCGCGTGAGTGATTGACGACAACCCTCTATAATCTGCTCTTCGGTCAGCGTTGCACCCGGACTGAGAATCACAAACGCTTGCGGCACCTCGTCAAACATCGGGTCAGGCATACCGACGACCGCGACATCAGCAACCCCATTGATTTGCTTAATCGCTGCCTCAATTTCGCTAGGAGCGACATTCTCCCCGCCGCGCTTGATTATATCCTTGCCCCGGTCAACAAAATAGAAATATCCCTGCTCATCGTAATAGGCGTTGTCACCGGTGTAGAGCCAGCCGTCCTGTATGGTTTCATTAGTTGCCTGCGGATTTTTGAAATACCCTTTCATCACTGTGCGGCCCGGATCTGCTCCAATCGCAATCTGTCCAATCTCTTCCGGCGGCGTTTCGTTGCCCCCGTCGTCAAGGATTCGCACATCGTAACCCAAGACAGGTTTTCCCATTGAGGGTAGGTTTCTGGGACCGTAGAGCGGGCTCATCAGCGGTAAGCCAACCGTTTCGGTCATCCCCCAGAGATGCTGAAGCGGTGCACCGAAGCGCGTATCCCACTCGGCAAACTGCTCATCGGTTAGAGCGATGGCGAAGGTAACGTTTCTTAGACGGTTGGATCGCCAGCCTTCGTTGGGTGGTTGGGCGAGCAACATACGCAATGGGGCGGAGAACAACGCTGCCATCGTGCATTGATGCCGGACAGCCAAGCCAAAGAATCGGGACGGGCTAAATCGTGGAGACATAACAATGCTGGCACCACACACCAGAGAGGGCCAAAAGGCGTGGCAGTGTGCAGCGGCATGAAAAACAGGCAGTGTGATGAGATGTCGGTCTTCGTTTCGCAGACCACTGCCACGCACGAAGACTTCAGCCCCATAAATCAATGCTCTGTTGGTCATCAGTACGCCTTTGGGCTTGCTGGTCGTGCCGGAGGTATATATCATGTGCACCACATCGTCGGGGGAAGTCTCAACATCGGGTGGGGAGGCATCTTGCCGTGCAACTTCACGCTCAAATATCGGATGCCCGCTCGGATGTTCACATCGAGACACCACCACTTCCTGCACACAAGAGGTCGCTGATGCTGCCGCCTGTGTAAGCATCAGTTGATCGAACTCTGTAATAACGAGCCGTGATTCCGAGTTATCAAGGATATAAACAAGCTCATCAACCGTAGCGCGGTGGTCAGTCGGCACCATGATTGCGCCAATGCGACTCGCAGCGATGGCAAGTGCGACGAAAGCGGGCGAGTTGGGAGCATGAAAAGCGAACGATTCCCCTCGCTTGATCCCTATCTCTAGTAACCACGCAGCGGTCTGATTCACCCGTGCCTCAAACTGTGCAAAACTCCATTGTTGGCAGTGCCCTTCCAAGTCCTCGAAAATCAGATACGTCTTGTCGGGATGATATGCCGCAAATTGACTAAAAATAGACGACATTGTACGATTACCAGCGATGTCCATTTTGCAACCTGTGTCTTTTACTATATTTTCCTCGTTAAGGGTATCAACTCAGGAAATGGCCTTAGATTTCATCTACAATCTCCTTTTCAAAGATACCTCCGGGAAATTGCGAATCATTGAGCCTGACAATAAGTGTATCCTTGACGGTTGTTCTATTTAACAAGCCAACTGCCCTTTTTCCTATTGAGCCGAAAGTTATTTTCATCTTAATAAACCTCTTAAGGGATTCTCCGGGAAGAAGGGTTCGCTGCTGCGAGGTCAGATGTGGAGAGAGATAAAACCGAAGATATTTAAATCGCAACTCAAATATCCGCAGTTCAGTTTTGCCGATATTGGTGATTACTAACGGTATGCCACCAGTTAATAGGTTTAAACGTTGTCCCTGCGTGTTAACATCTATCTTCGCTTCGCCGCCGACAATATCCGCGACGAATTGAATTGGCAATGCCATTCCGGAATTTGTGTCCATTAAGTGTAAAGTATCCGAAACTCGTCCAGCATTTGCGCGAGCCTGTGGATTAAGCACAAACTTACAATGTCCAGTATCATCTTCCGCGGCATTGTTCTTAACCTTCAAGAATCCTGCCTCTGTTAAAGCATCAGGTATCCCAACACTACATGCAACATTACCTTTACCATCACTGCGATTCACCGTTATAGCTGCATGCAGTGGATCATCAAACAAATAAACTTTGGGAAAAGATAGAGCGGGTGGATCTGAGACGAGGTGAATCATATTATATTTGGCTGTGAAACGGTGCACACGGCGGTTCATAAGATAGCAGTCCGTAAGCAGAGACGCGCTGATCTGTTTACGATAGGCATTAGAGGGCCTTTCAGTTAGCACTTGGACATGTGGGGCAACCGTCATCGGTTCAAATGCTGTTCTGTTTTGGACATGTAAATCGCCGCCCATAAACCGTAAGGCTGTAGACGGCTGAATTTCCCCCATCAACTCTCCTTCACCAAAGATATCGACCTCTAGTGGTATGCCTTCGACTTTGCCTTGTTCCAATTCTGGAAAATCCAACTCTTTCGTTCGGAGAACAGGTACAGCTCCGTTTGTCATACCGATGACATAGATCGGCGCGTGAAGCGACCTTTTCGAATCTTTCTCAGTTTCGATTTGGAGCCATCCTAAATTGAGCCCCGGTAGCAGATGTTCCGGTCGGATTACCACAGTTATCTCACTTTTTTTTCTAGCGGGAAGTACAATTGTCGCGGGCTCAATCTGCATCCATTTCGTAGCAGATCGAAGTGTTAGTTCTAACTTCTGTTTTGATCTATTTCGCAGTGTAACCTTTTGTGCAGGCCTATTGATCTGTAATTTGGATGCTAACCCATATTGACAGCAGACTATTTCGTATAAACGCGAAGGATCAAGCCGCATTTCACCATCAATTTCAGCGTGATAATGGTATGTTCCTTCAGTTACGCTTAACGTGACACCATGACCCTTATCTCTTTTTTCAAGGAACAGCGTGTGCGGTGTCCACTGATTAAAGTCGCCCGCCACATAACCTGTGCGTTGATCAGCCATCAGTGGGAATTGAAAATCTACATCTTCAAAAATCATCAGAGATTGATAAGGTTCATCTGCTGAGACAACTTCAATTGGTAGCAGCTTTTCTTGCTCTGAGAACTGTTCAACGTGGTGGATATGCGGTCGTTTCTTCTCTAAGGTCACTGCTGTTTCATTCACAATTTTGTACCATACCCATACCTGTATTTTCTTATCGGCTACAATAATTTCGCCACAATTTCGCCCCGGTTCCAGTTTCTCAACGTTTACAGATACACGTAAATCAATTGTGTGGTATCCAGTAGTAAAAATTTTAGATGGCACAATTAACCAGTCAGAATCGGACGTTACCGTATGCTCAGAAGATATACGTTGACTAAGAACGGGCACAGAGACGATTTGCCGCAGAGGTTTGAGTTTAATTCGAGATTTTTCCTGTCGCGGCATTACGACACCCGGTTTCCGCAAATCTAATTTGTAGTGCATCTCACCCTTTGAAGTGACAACATGCGCGTTAAAAGAGGATTCGTCTTTTTGTGTTATTTCAAGACGTATCGGAGGATTAAGTGTAAAATCCCCGATGAGTAAAAACTCAGCAGGCGATGCCTCCGTATCTTCACGATAATCAGCAATCAAAATCTTACAAACAGTTATTTCTCCAAAGTTGAGATATTCGGTAAGTATCAAATTCGTAGACTCATTTTCTGGGGGACGCACACGTAACAATGTCTCGCTAAACGTTTTCCGTCTTGAATTAGAGATGACGGTCAGTTTCACAACATTCACAGCTGAAGGGTTAGGTAGTTCTTTTAGCAGAATGCTCAGTTCAATTTCTTTCGATTCCGAATTTGACGTGAGCGTAGCAGATTGTGGTCCCTCAACTCTCTTTATCCACCTTTCAAACCCTCGGGGAATACGAATCCGTTCTACATTTAACCTTCCACCCCCAACATTTGATACCTTAACCTTTACAGATTGGTTCGGACTATCAAACGTATCCACGTGGAGGCTAGCATCGGTATAAAGGTAGGGATCCTTAATCGGCGTCACCTTGAACGGCGGTGTTGTGGAATCTAGTGCCTGGGGTAGATATAATTCACGATAGATTTCTTTGAGATGGTTAATCATGCGCATATAGGTTACCGATCTAACGGATTTGTTGATTCGGGGGTGTCATTGTATTCTGCATCGTCATCGTCATCTGACTCTGAAATGATGAAACGATACACAAGAAATGCAATCGGTATCCCCACACCAATAAGAACAAAGAGCGTGGCAATCACCATGCCGGCTGCCCTATTTGTTCCTGACGATTCTTTTTTTGGGAGCTGCGGCTTCGGTTTTTCAGGTTCAGGCGTTGGTTTCACGGGTTCAGGCTCTGACTTTGGCTGTATAGGTACTAGTTCGGGGGTCGGCTCTGGCACTTTCGGTGTAGGTTTGGGCTGCACAGGTGGGGACGTTGTTGTCTCCTCTGGTTTCGGTACGGGACCTATTTTGGAGGGGCTTAACGGAACAATCCTATCCACAGTTTTACCGACCGAAGCAGGAAGTGTGCCAACAGTCCAACCGGTTCCAGTTGTTTCGCAGTAGTAATATTCTGTGCCGTTGTGTTTTATCGAAGCCCCTTTGAAGTCTCCACTGACACCGAGCGCGATGTGCCCTGGTGTGAAGATCAGTGCTGTCTTTTCGCCTAACCCGCGTAGGATAGCGGCCACAAGGATAGTTGTATCCTCGCAGTCGCCGCCGCCTTCAATTAAAGTTTCAATAGCGTACCGTCGAAATTCATCATAACCTGTTGTCACGTCATCACGCGTGTATGGCAGGGATTGGACAAAGCTCAAAACGAAATCAACACGGTCCTGTCTGGTCCAACTCCGATTTCGTTTGAAGGTACGTTGGAACTCACGGGTCAGATTGCCGATCGTTGTTCTCCCCTCTTCGACTAGTTTGGGAATATCGTAGCGTTCTTTGCCGGAGTAAGAATTATACCGCTCCAAGTCAATTGTCATCAGGATGGTGTAGTGTCTTTCACGAAAATTCCACACATACCGCCTGCCAATTGTCTTCCGAGTATTGGGAGGACGCTGCTGGGTAATTCCATCTACAATCTGGACAGAACTCAGCGCATTTTCTGCAATAGCATTCACATTGATAATAAGTCCACTAAGAATCAAAGCGATCAGGAGCCTGGTAGACATTGTGTGCTAGTCTCCGCGAATCACCACCGGCTTTTGTATGATTTCACCGTTTGCTTTCCATCTCAGACCGGGTGAAATAACCTCAACAATGGTTCCAGGGGCAACATCGGTTTGCCGCGAGGCTTGAATGTCATGCATACGCGCATCTGCTTGCGTTTTGCCTACCTCAATCGGGACAACTTCATAGCCTACAAGTTGCAAACATTGGTCAAGGCGGTCAGGAAATTGCTCAACAGAGAGAAACCTTGTTATACCGTTGAATAGCCTATCTTTGATAAATTGAGGAATGAACTGGTTATATTCTGTTTCAGCTATGGGGCGTCCCAATTGATAGCCAACAAGTAACCCCTCATACCGTGACACATACACGGCGCACTTATCTTGGAGTTCGTTATATGCCGCCTCAGTGCTGACATCAGTATCTGGATCAAGGGGTTCTGGCAAAGGTGGTGCCGGCCCACGGATTTCTTTTAGTTTATCTTTGACAGTCTGATTCGCAAATCCCAGCGTTTGAATGAGATCTGGGTTCGCTGTTCCAGATTGTTCTAATTCAACTACCCAGTCCTCTATAGTCCGCGCTATCCAATTTAAAATTAACCAAACCGTCTGACCTGCCGTAGGGTTTTCAATGCTTAGAAAATCAATTGTTTCTCCGTCCTTGTAGGTACGCACCAATTCTGCTGTTCGTTCCCGTGCCTCTTGAACGATTATGTTTGCTTTCTGCTGATAATCAATAGCACATTGCTCCGATACATTGGTTGTTTCTACGTCAGGTTTTGGATCCTTGTCTATCGTCTTTACTGAGGGTCTCGTTGGTTCTGATCCCGGAATCAATGGTTCGGTTTTGGGTTGTGGCGAATCATCCTTTATCTGTTGTTTAGCCTCATCGGACCACTCCCCTAAAAGTGCATTAGAAATACTTCCGTTTATCGGCCTGACTCGATTGTATAGCTCTACTCGGAAGCAGAGCTTTTCCCATTCCTCAAACCCTTTTGGTAATCGTACTTTTTGCGGCCTGTCCCGAGGCGGTTTAAAGTATTCCAATGGTTGCTCGCCTGGCTTATGAAATTCCTCATAGAAAATACTAATTGATTCCGCTTTTTCATCCCTATTGTCCAAGATCACACAAACATCTTCATTTTCATATTCTACCGTGATAAATATGTTTCCTATGTTTCCAATTTGTTTCATCAAGTCACTCTCCGCGGATCACCACCGGTTTTTGTACGATTTCACCGTCTGCTTTCCGTTGTAATCCGGGTAGAACGACCTCAACAATAGCTCCGGATTCGGCATTGGTCTGCCGTGAGCTTTGAATATCGTGCACACGTGAATCTGCTTGCGTTTTACCTATCTCAATCGGAACCACCTCATAACCCACAATCTGTAAAAAATCATCTACTTGTTTTGGCAATTGGTCAAATTTAACATATCTCGCCACACCATTGAATAACCTGTCTTTGATAAATTGAGGAATGAACTGGTTATAGTCTGTATCGGCTGTTTGGCGTCCCACTTGATAGCCGACAAGCACTCCTTCGTAATGCGACACATACGCAGTACACTTGTTTTTGAATTCGTTATATGCTGCATCTGTGCTGATATCAGTATCCGGTTCAAGTGGCTCTGGGAACGGCGGTGCCACTCCACGGACCTCTTTGAGTTTATCCTTGATAGCCTGATTTGCAAATTCCAGCGTTTGAATAAGGTCGGGGTTCGCTGTGCCAGACTGCTCTAATTCATCTTTCCGATCCTCTATAGTACGTGCTAGCCAATTTAAAATCATCAACGCTCTTTGACTTGGTGTTGGCTCATCAATTTCAATGAAATCGATCGGTTCCCCACTTTCGTACACCTGCGCTAATGATTCTACTTGGGTTTGTGCTTCTTGGATAATTGCCTCAACATCGATGGTTGTGTCTGGAACAGTGCCGGGACCCGTGGTCGTCCATCTAAGCTCAAGCCCTTCAAAGCGGCTTTCCAATTCAGACAAACCGTTTTGCAAAAGTTCTTGTTCATTGCGAATGGTGGAATGATTAGATACAATTTCCCCTAATTTATGAGTGTTGTCTTTGCCTTGTTGATTGACGTATTTGAGTTGTTCCTCCCATTCTTGCTTGGTTTCATTCAATTTTTCCTGGGATAATAGCGCGGCTGCGCCCACTTTACCCCGCAAACGCTTGTCCCATATAACAAAAGAAATTGCAGTGGCAAATGCGAGAACAATGAATGCGCCAATCATGATGTAAATTAGGAATGGACTTTTCAAGAGCCCTTGAGACGCGTCAGAACTATGTTCTGGTTCCGGGCTCTGTTCTTCCGTTTCTGATACGGTGCCCTGAGTTTTCAAAGAATGCGATTTCTCGGAAGAATTCGGTTCGCCGTTTGACTGCTCGGTAGCTTCCTCTGAATACCCAAGGAAGGTAACCCCAAAAAATGCCAAGACTAATAAAAACAACACATATCTGAATTGATCTGTTTTCACTTTTCCCCTCATAAAGACACGCAATGAATTGCGCGACTATCAACAGCTTTCTTCCCAATGCCTTAGTCCATCAAAACCGGCACGCTAAAGTCAACGGACCTCGGCTCCTCCGTATTCGGAAGATGTAAAGCAAATGTGCCGTGCGTAGCATCACTTAATGTAACAGATAGTACAAATTCCATCGGACTATTCAGCGTATATTTTCTATTCTCTGGCGGGGTAATCTCAAGCATCGTCAAATAGTGCACGTCACTATTATCCGTTAAGGACAAACCACAGAAGAGCTGGACATCGAATTTTTCAGGCGATCCTGTGACGCGAAAGGCTTTTTTGCGATGATAGGGCGGTGTCCATGTTTTCGGAACAAGTTCAACCCATTTTCCATCAGGTAGCCGTACACCGTAGCAGAAATGATAAGCAAAGTGGAGGGGTTTTTCGACATTTTTTTCCTCAAATTGCCGAACCAATTCTGCGCCGCCCAAAAGTGTTGCGCTTGCCTGTGGTGCGAGAAAAGTGGCACTGCACTGTGTGTGCAACCATTCTAGAATAGCTGGCGCAACATCATCGTCAATTCTGCCGGAAAAACTGACTGCAACCTGCTGGCCATCCTTAACCTTTTGCAATGCCTCTTGTACACCTGTAATCTTTTTTTCTTTTTCCACAAAGTAGTCGGCAAACCGCAGTATATCGGTCAATTCAACTGCAACACTGTCTTCCATCTGACTACAAATCAGCTGATAAACAACAAGATCGTAGCGTGCGAAATCTATCAGAAATAGATGGCAGTTGTTTGCGTCTGTGAGCATATCCATCCATGGCTTCTTATAGTATACCAGAAGGCATAGAATCTGACTGAGCACGCCCCGAAGCGTCACGCTTGAAGGCTTGACAAATGAAACCCGCCCGTCACTTTTTACGCGCTTAAGTGCCCTTCTGAGTTGTTGACGATGTGTTGATTTCCAGTGATACGGTGTGATGGCATATACCGGCATCGCATCTATCGGGAATCCATGTTCGGGTAACTGCCGATGAAAAATCTCCTCAAAGAAAGCGTGAAACAAGCACTGTAAGGTTTCTTCATCTGTGATTTCCTTGAATTTCACATCTAAATCCGTGAACCGAACCTCTGTCGGGCGGTTTGAGTTGAGACATTTGAATGCTCTATCGAAATAAGCGGCTAAGGTGTCATCGCTTTCTTGCCGAAAACCTACCTCCCATGGCAAACTAAGATTGATGTCTTGTAATTGATTGTCAAGTAATACCCCTATCTGAATTTCAGGTGCTGAAAAGTTGATGATGCATACGCGTTTTGGCATTGGTATTTCATTATATTGTACAGATAATAAAGATCCTCAGATTTCACTTACAAACGCCGGTTCTTTCTTTTTTACTAGTGATTCGTATTCCTTGCCGCCGACAAGTGCAACCATCTTAATCTCACCGTTCTTTTTAACTGCCATGTTCATACAGGCATTTCGTAATGCCTCTCTCGGTATGTTTTCGGGTAGTGTTAGGATGTAATCGTCAATGGGTGAAAGTTTATCATTTGTTCCAAAACGTTCACGAACATCAATATAGGTTTCTCCTGTGCGCAGCGAGATGTCCGTTCTACCAAAACTTTCGTCAGGAATAAGTCTTCCTTGGGGAATAATTTCTTCAAAAACCTGTTGTCTGCCATCAAATTGCATTATACCGATGCTGGAGTGTGTCTTGCGAAAGTTTCTAATTTCAAACCAAACTTCACCCGGCAATGAGTGAGTCATACCGTATCGCGCCGCACCTATTGCTACGCATTCTTTTGGGGACTCGCTGAGTTGGATATCGACATTATAGGTTTGGTATTTCTTCTGGAAGTGGGTTGTCATCATCTCTTTGACCACGGGCATCTTTGATGACTGACCTGCAAGTATCACGATTTTAGGTGGGTGTCCACCATGTTCCCTAATCATAGTGTCAATATCAGCAAAGGTTTGATGTAATTCATTGGACACAAGAGAATTCAATTCATTTTTTGAAATACTTACGTTTATTTTACCTTGTGTGAGACTCTCAAGAGGACGGACATCATCTCCAACAACAACGCTCAAAGGAAAATCACGATTTGCATTATCTTGATAACTTAGTTCCATTTTCAATTCTTCCGCTCTATTATACAATAAAGGCGTGTTAAGCAGCGTTGCTCTATCCTTTTTCTGATCTCTTGAAGATTGCCAAAGTTTTCTCGGATTCACGTGTGGTATTTCAAAACGAAGATCAGATTTCTCTATTTTAATCCGTCGTCCAAATTCATCCAACACAAAGTCAACTAATGCCTGAGTTACATCATCACCACCATATTTGGGATTTCCACCGTGAGCAAGAGGTTCAATCGTGATTTCATTTCCGTCGTTTGTTACGTGTGATAAGACGATATCAATCGTACCGCCGCCAAAATCATAAACCAATAACCTATAAGCACCTTGTTGCCTTCGTTGGGAGATAACTCCGAGGGAAGCCGCGGATGCCTCATCAATAAGTATAAGATCGGTGATTCCCACTTTTTCAAACGCTTGTTTCATGTCTTCTTGTTGTTTTATATCAAACATCGTTGGATACGTAATCACACATTTTCTGACTTTGGATTTTGTTGAAATCGTGTCAAGATGTTTTTCAGCACGCTCAATGATATGTTTGAGTATATCAGCAACTACGTCGCGTGGTTGCAATTTCAGATTGTTAGGAAACTGGCGATACCAGTCAAATCCTAACCAACGTTTCACAGAACGAATACAATAATGACCTTCAACCTCATTTAGGTGGGAATCTTTCGCATCATACCCTACAAGGTAATTTTCGCCGTTTTCAGATTGGCTTTGATAAAAGATCAAAGAAGGTATTATATTGGGATCATATCCGACAACTTTTATTGGATCTGTTCTCCTATCAAGGTGAACAAGCTCTGTTGCATAAGTATCTAAATCAAGATAAACACAGCACGAATTCGTTGTGCCAAAATCTATCGCGAGATAATGCGGATATGCTTCCAGTGCATTAACCTTTACATTCAGGACATATCGATATTCAGGATCAGTCTCACAATTGGAATTAATGGTGAAGTTGATGGGGCGATCTCCGGGGTCAACATTAACAGCCAATAACTGCATCTCAACATTATGTTGTCCACCGCCTTCAATGGTGATTGGACACTCAACATCCAGCATTCGGATTAACCTAAAGGGATCGGTGAATGCGATAGTTTGGATTGTCAACGTGCGTTCGCCTCTATTTTGAAGCGTTAGAGTGTGTGTTCTCTCACGTTCCTGTGTGATGCCCAAGTTTATTTGTGGTTGTTGGATGAATAGTCGTGGCGGATTTGGTACTATCTCTCTCTGAATCTCAATGTGCTTTTCAATAGGTTGGGATAAATCGCGGAGTTCAAAGTCTAGTTTCACCACATTAGATTCATCGGTGAGTTGGTTGGAGTCAAGCTCTACTAGGACCTTGTTGAATGCGCCGTTCGCTTGGTGGAGTTGTCTGGAATAGCCAACCCGGCGAACGGCCCCTCCTGTGGGCCTAATATCATTGATATAAAATTGACTTTGCTGCACTTCAAGGTAGAGTTCTCCCGTAACCTTTTCAGTGCCTCTGCGATGAGTCACTTTTAATGGATTAGGAGTCAGTTTAAAATCAGGACGCGGTAATGCCTTAAGGCGCAGCGGTTTCTCGCCATCAAGATTCGGTGGGGCATCTTGTGCTCGCACGGTGATGATTTCGGCGTTTCGTGCCAAGTTGGCGGGATTTACCTGAATCCGAATGGGGTGTCGTTGACCGGCACTAACTGTAAATGGACTGTTGTTCTCGTGTGGAAACTGAATTATGTCATCTCGTGTTGTTCGTATCGGTTGGAATGTAACCGGGTACGCACCGGTATTTTCTACGAGAATGGTTAGGCTGTGGATATTCGCATCATCGCCGGCATAAATCCGCGGTTCCTGTTTCCAACTCACCGAAAAATCGAAGACTTTACACCCACAATAGCCGCAATGTTGATCATGCGAATGTATAACCCATCCAACATCGCATTTTGAGCAGACCGCCATAACCTCTACTCCTTTTTGGGCGCGTTATCACGATTCAATACCTTTTTTAGGTCGACATCGGCAACATCGAACGGTTTAGAGGGCTGTGGCTGTTTCTTCTGTTCATCAGTCTCAGGTTGCGCCTGTTGTTCAGGTGCATCTTCCTCGTCCGTTGCCTCCTCCGAGCGCGTAGGCTCTGTTTCAGGTTCAGCTTCAGCCCATACCAATTCATCATCAGTTGCATCGGCTGTATCTGGTGATGAGGATGCATTTTGCGGAGACGTTGCATTAACTTCATTCTGTTCCGTGTGAGGCTGATTGAATGCCCCAGCAATCTCGGCTTCTTCGGTAGCAACTTCATCATAGGAATCTGAATCCATTGTTGGACTTTCAGCATCTTCATTGCTGACATCTTCGGTTGGTGAGGTGGAGGCGGTGTCCGGCTGATGGCCTGAGGGCTGTTGGGGTGGTGTCTGAAAAAACGTCGAACCTGTTACTGAATTAGAACTTGTATTATCCATGGAAGCATCGTCGGAGTAGACCTCCTCCAAAAACTGACGGAAAAATTCACTTACCTTCCTATACTCATCGTTGTCTTGAATCTCCCTCAGTAATGAATTTATGAGCTGCTCAATCTGTTCGCGATCCAGACTCGTGAAACACGATCGGACTAATCGCATAAATTTATTATACCCATTTTCGTTTCGCTTCTGCGAAAGACTTTTTATTCCACCTGGATCGTTTTGTAAGCCGAGCCGTTCAGTTAACCCGTCCACGTTATATTCATAAACATATCCGTTCTTCGTCTGATAAAAAACGCCCGAAAACGCGTCTGTGTTGATATGATGGTAAATTTCAGGGACAATCTTTCCTAAAGCACGACACCAATCTTGCAACTTTTGCATTTTGTCGTAAAACTCAAGGTTATAAAAGTCAGCATCTTGATGAGTTGAATGTCCATATTCCCCTAGAGAGCGTCTGTATTTATCGGCAAGCGTGTCGTGAGATACAAGGTCATCTAGGGCAAAACCTGCTTCCTCTTGATAGAAAAAAAGGAGATGGTCTACGGAAGAGGAACCCATACGAAATGAGTATCCTTTACCACTCAAACTGCTGTTTAGGTCAGTTAAAGCCTGCCCTTTACCAAAGATGATATTTGGTGAATCGTCAACAACAAATGGGGTGTAAGTAGCGGTAAACATTTGGTATGGATTTGACCGACTGGCGAGGTTATCGATATCGAAACTCCCTGACTCTAAAAGTTCTTGAGCCTTTGTAACGACATCATCAACTTGAATCCGATCTAATGATAGTTGCCGGTAAGTTTCGGTCACCTGAGCGGCAATGTCTCCCTGTTCTTTTGACAAAAAAGTAGTCATAGATTCTTCACCCAGCAGTGCGATACCTTCATCCGATTGTGCGATCTGGTGGCTCAGTGTGATAGCATCCGTATCAATTCGATTTTCTGAGTTATTAGCAACAATTTTCACGCATTCAGATCTTGGTGGATTGATAGCTTCATTATATTTGTCTCTGAATTCTTGAATGCACTTATTTAGATTCCCTTCTATTCGATCCAATCGCTGTTTAACCGTAGGACGACGGTTCGGCTCACCTTCATCTTGCGGAACTACACCAAAACCGAGTTCGGATCGAATTTCCTGCAATATCGGTCGGAGGAAATGATTCCGAACCGACTCATAGAAACCCGTCCCACGTGCGGTAATCATATTGCAATATTGCTCGACCATATTTTTTCGATGTGCTTTAACAGAATCATCCCGTAAGAAAATAAGCTTCAGCCAAAGATTGTCATCTGCCGCCTCCATCGCAGAGAAATCTAATATACCCAAATTTAAGGTCGGCATCCGATCAGGACAAGTTTGTATAGAGTTTTCCATACTTTTATCGAGTGCTTCAAAGAACATCTTCACATCTCCCAACCCTCGCGTTCCTTCAAAATCGATACTTCCCAGTTGGTTGTTCAAAGTTTGCTCGATTGCATCACGAAATGCCTTTTTGCACTCAGACGCTTGCATGTTCATCAATTCAACATATTCTCCGCCTTGCTCAAATTTCTCCCTGAATGAATCACCATCTGGAAAATTCTCCATACTCTGACTTAGTCGATCGGTTGAGATTTCCGTATTGAGCCATTGTTGCCTTGCATTTGCAAGATGCGTATCAATTCGGCTATTAATTGGTGGTTGTCCTTCTGGACTAGTTAACGTATCAACATTCGCGCTTAGAATCTGATTCCGCTCCGTTTCCGCTGCTTTTACAGTTGTGGCTTGTGGAATGTGCGATCCCAACCAGTTTTCACATAATTTATTGCTGATTGAGCAGGCAGCAGCGCTCGCGATGCGATATTTGGGATACCATACTGCTGTTAATCCGAAACTTGCCATATAGCGAATCATAGAGGGGATTTCACCCTGTCTCACGGGTTTTAATGTTCCAAAATCCGCATTAGCCAAATAATTTATGCGGATTGCATTTTTTTCCCCATCTGTGTCGGCAGCAGATTCAGCAAAAAGATTCAGTGCTACCATCAAGTTCAAACCGTGTTCATCAAAGTCACCAGCTTCTGTTGCGAATTGGTTGCCCGGAATTTTGCCGGTGGGTGATACAAACAGCGTATAATCAAACGGCTTTTCCCGCATATTCTCAATCTTCCGTCCATCCGGAAAAGTTATATCGTAAGTTGTCTCCTGATGATGATAGTAATTTAACTCTAATAGGCTTGCATAACAGTTGGCTGAACGTATGTTAAACATAGCGTCAGGAGTCGCGGCGCGGGTTTCATCGAACATTGTAAAAATCCCGTTAATTCTTGATTTATCGCCGAATGCATTGAGGAGATGTCTAAAAAAATATCCGACATCAATAAGCATCCCACTACAAGAACCTCCACAGAGTGATCCAACCACATAGACTTTAATAGAACCTTCATTATCAAGTGGGTGTCCCGCAATTTTATTACGCGCTGTTAAAATACTAGTCGTTTTCAGTTTCGTAGCGGGTGCCATAATGGCACCGATCGCGTTGGTGAATGCGGATCCGACATCTGCCCAGTTTTCCCATAAACACAATCTACCTGCCATGCGTATATTCGAAGCTCCGTCCATGAAACCGCCTGCGTCAATTTTCAGGAGTTCGGAGTCCAGCCAATCCGCCAAATGTGGGTTGTACAGTGGTTCACCAGGCGTTAATCTCAGGTCAACCGGTTTAACGTTCGGAACTGTTGCCCTTATCAGGTTGATTCGTTCATAATCCTCCATTTGGTTTGTATTTTGCGCATTCACTTCACCATGTGTCTCAATGGCAATATAGCGGAAAAGTGGCAACCCCGCGTGCCCATACTCTTCAGCCATAAGTTCACGTAAACTTTTTAAAATATTGGTTCCGGTTGTTCCAAGTCCAACAAATATCGTAGGTGTAATCATCGTGTTTTCCTTCGTATTTAGTTAGAGATTTCGCCGACATCGGTGTTTATAGTTTCTTTTTTGGATTACTAGACTTACGTGATGGTTTTGACATCGACGCGTCAGTGCCTCTCTGTTTCGTATTTTTGGTGAGTACTGAAAACAGCAGGCAGACATCAACAACGATAATGACTATATAGATTAGCAGATAAAGGGTCTTATACGTCCATTCATCGTATCGGTTATCTACTCTGTCCCAGAGCCAAATGATAAGTAGTGTCCCACCGAGAATATGTAAAACAAGCGCAATTCCCCAACCGATTGCTGCAGCACGTTCAATACTTACTCGATGCTTGAAAAACTGACCAAGTAGCCACGCAATCATCCATACAAACGTGTAAGCAATAAAGTAGACAACGGCTGGCCACACCAACGGATCCCCAAAAAAATCAGCAATGCCTTCCATTTGATCTCCTATTATCTATATGTCCGTTAATCTTTTGAACTGTATGTATATAAAATACCATGAACAGAAATATTTTACAACAAATATACTTGGGGCGTTTCTGTTTAGCGAGTTTCACTTATCAAGCGGGTTGTTATCAAATGTGTTAGATCCGATAATAGGCCCATCATCGTCAGCCGGTTCGTCATAATCATCTGCCGCTATCTCACAGCGGACGTAGACCTTATCATCGTCCTCACCTCGCCTTAATATGAGTGTTTCGGGTAAATCTAATGCCCGCTCTTCATCCTCATCAGCATCGACAAATAGAACCAGATTTTTCTTGTCACAATATAGAAAGGCCTCACTCCCGACATCAAATCGCAATTCATCCGCACCTCGAGGGCCAAATTCAAGAGTCATTCCGTTTTTGAGCATAAAATGTACCGGTTCATCCTGCAGTGTGCCTGCCTCGCTAACTTTGGTCAAAGTAATAGAATGCACAACTGGATCCGGTATCATACGACGAATCAAAAGAAAAACACCTACACCAACTGGAATAAGGAGCAACCATAGCATCCACATTGGGAAACCAGTGCCACCGCCTACCACTGTATAGCGCATTTCAATTGTCCTATACAGTGGTTCTTTACCATATTTGTAGTCAATTTCAAGGACAACCTTGTTACCGTACCAATCCAAACGATCCTGCTTTGGCACTTCCACGGTAAATGGTTCACCTATACCAGTTATTTCTTTGGGCACAACCGCATCACAAAGTTTACGACTATCCTTATATTGGATATGGCCTCGGATCTGGTCAATCTGAAATTCCTCTCGCTTGGGACTTTCAGTCTGAATCGTCAACGATTCACTATATTTGTTGTCAGAAAACAGGAGTTCTACCCCCCTTGCGGGCCGATCAGGATCATTCAGCTTGGCGACATAGATGTTTTTAATTTCCGCAGTATAGTTCATCCGGGGTGCCGCAAAAACTTCATCGTGTCCCTTGAAACTATAGGTAACTTCAAGTTTCATCATATTGTCTGGGACAGCGATCTCACGATTGGCGGGAAGTGAAATATGAAATTCATGCGGGGGCAGTGCCCCATGAAACTCAATAGGATCGATAATGAGCATGCTTGTTGTATTGTCTGGATTCACTATTTGAAGCGGTTTGTTATCTCGGTCAATGATCTCCACATCGACTTTATTGAAATGGAATTGCGTTTTGTCGGAGTTCTCCGTGTCGATAGTTAGCGTTTCGCTGAAAAACTTCCCTTCTTCATCTGGTGACAGTTGAATTTCCCGGACTGGTTCTTCCAACTTCGTTGCTGTGGCAATAAAAATTGACTTGATGTCGTCCCGTTTTTGAAGGCGTCTGACTTCAATTTTTACATGGTTATTGACAAAGACCCCATAAATCATTGGTGAATAGAACTCATCTTCAATTTCAGCAAGCCGCCTTAGAACTGAAGATATCCCCGGATCGCTGTTACCACTGTTATCAATATCACCATCGGTAACAAAAACCCAATAGGTTTCGTCGTCCGCGTCCCTGTACAGTTCGTCATATACCTCAACTTCTGCGCGCAGTAGGTAAGAAACCAGTCCATAGAAGGAGATTTGCAGGACCGCCGGATTCGGTAGATGCCGTTGAAATTCGGTTTTGCTAACCTGCGCTCTGTTCAGTTTCGCGTCTCGCGTCTCGGCGTATTCGGCGTAGGTCAGGATATCGCCGCTTTGGTAGAGCGGCTTACCGACATACGCGGGGTCACATTTCTTAATATATGAGTCGTTTGCCTTATCGCGCAAGGACTGCGAAGTATTTGTGAACAGGAGGTCTGTCAGGTATTCATTGACCCGCCGGATATCTGTGGATTGCATATAGTTGTCCGTGCCAAGTCTTACCATACTACCGGATACATCATAAATTACGATAATGTGTTTGGAAGCTGCGACAGGTGAAAACAACAGAAAAATGAGAAAAACACTAACAATAAACTTGTATCTTGGAACATTTATTGAACGGATCATGCACAATATTCCTCCTAATAATCTCGACAAACGAGCCGATCTCTACACAGAATGAATAATTTGTCTCCATATCGAATAGGGCGCGCAACGGGCCTTGGATTCGTTGATTGCCCCAACGCTAGCGGGTACGTCTGGCCGTACCAATTCTGATTGGGTTCCCAAACCGTCAATCCGGGTGCATGAGCAGTGTAGATGCGATTGTTTATCACAATGGATTGGTGCGGAATAAACCTATTCTGTCCAGCACCACCTTGCAGTTGCCTCATGGGTAAAGAAGTACCTTTATCGCAATCGTAAGCATAAACACTTTGCCCATATCTATCAGATAAGAACGACCGTTTTCCATTAGTAAGTGGCGGGTGTAGGTAGAGTGCCCGACGATTTTCAAAATTATGTTCCGGCTCGTTGTCCATATCTCCTCGTGCTTTCGACAATTTCCCTGACTTCGGATCAAAACAGCGAAGACTCCGGTTGCCGCTATGGTTTAATGCTTCAAAATAGACCAAACCGTTGATCGAAACAGGTGCCGAAAACGATCTGTTTTGAGGAGCTGAACATCGGATTTTAAATGGGTTTGTGCCAATATTAAGCGCAAAAACGTCTCCCCGCAGAGAAGTGAAAACGACATAGTGCCCACAAAGTGTAGGCGACAAAGGTCCTTTTTCTACGTCAAAGAAGGTATTCTGGATATATTCACCGATATTGTTAGTACAGTCAAACCACAGCATGCCACTTTTCACGCCCGCGATCAGTGTCGGCTTACCGTTCATATAACATTTCAGTGGTGCGCACCCGGGTAGCGGTTCAATCTGATCGGCATCTACGCCATTGATATTATTGATAGGTTCTGTTTCTCCGCTAAGAACAGAAGTTTTCTGAATCCCGCCCGACACAACCGAATACAGATGGAGTCCGTGATAGATAGGTGTTGATCCATAAGTCAACCTACTGTTATAGGAAATGCTCCATTTCGGAGTCACTTTCCTCCGATTCGAGTCGTTTACAATCGTATAGGCGTCAAGTTGCTTTTCACGAGGGTTCGGTACAACAATAAGCCCATCAACTGCGAGTAACCCAGGCAAGTTTTCACCTGATTCTATCTCTGGAATATTCGCCACCCATGAACCGAATCCTTCATCGATTGATGGCATTTGCGGTAGTGTGGCGGTGCGTTGCGGATTACCCGATGCCATACCCCATTGTGCAGGTTTTTTTAGTTCTTGGCTACAATGCGTGCAATAGCGTGCAAACGCACGGTTCCAATGCCCCGCAGCACACCGCGAAGCAAACTCAGAGCAGTGGTTGCAATAAGCGACTGTCCCATCTACTTCCGGTGAAAGTAAACTACATGTCGTGCTTTCATGCGCGTATGGGCAGACGTTCATTGGTTTCCCTCCGTTTCTGAATACACTAAAACAATCTCTATTCTGCGATTTTTCGCGCGTTTAGTTATGGTATTGTTAGCGCGCTCAATATCAGAACTATCACCTGCAGCAGGGCGATATTCCCCATAACCTGTTGCCTTTAGCGTTCGCGGATCAATTCCGATACGATCAACGAAAAGTCGTAAAACGGCAATCGCTCGATCTGACGACAACTCCCAGTTTGAACGGTCTGGAGATATGATGGGAACATTGTCTGTATGTCCCTCAATTTGAATACTTTGATACAATTGTTCCCCCTTCTCGTCCGTTTTGTAATTCTGTAATAACTGACCAACAGCAGTGAGTGTATCCCTTCCAAGCGGTTGGAGGACAGCTTCATCAGTTTCAAATAGGATTCGGTCACTAAACATAAAACGTTGCAGATTGCCATCCCGTTCAATAGAGATAATATCTCTTTCTATTTCACTGGCAAACCTTTCTTTAAACGCTGCCTGTATCGTATCCTGCTTTTTCTCCATCCGAATTTTCAAGAATAACTTGCTGTTAGAAATAAACTGTACGAAGATAAAAAACAGAAAGATGAGCAGCATCGCTATGGACACATCGGTGAAAGCGGGCCAGACGTTCAAAACAGAATTCTGACGCATACGAAGGTTCATTGAAGTATTCTCCTACGGGTATCTATCACTCCTTGCGATCACCCCGAAACAAGCGACCCAAAAGGGAGAAACCAGGCTGACTCATGGTGTGGTTCAATGCTCCTATCTTCTCGCTTAGTGTTTCAAAATTTGAAGAGACTTGCTTCAATATCCCCTCTGTGCGTTGCTGTTCATCCGATACTGACTTTGAAAAAGTTTGATCAAGTTGCTTTACACTGGTATCTAATGTCCGCATTATTTCCCTCTGTTCCTCAACCATTTCCCGTTGCCCTTGTAGATGTCCTTCAATCCGCCCAAACACTTCATTCTGTGCTTCAAGGGTAGGTTTAATTTGAAGTTGACCTATCAATAGCGCGAGTCTATTACCAACTTCCTGCCGGTTTGTTACCAAGTCGGTCTTGATACTTTCAAAAACTTGATTCTGACTCTCAAGTGCAGTAGCGATCATCAACTCACCTTCACGCAGATCTTCTATCATAACTTGTTGCCTGTCTATGATAGGTTGAAGGGTTGATTGAAGTTGTATCTGAAGCGTGTTGGTAAGGGTGCCAGCAAGTTCGTCAACGAATCTTGCCTGTGAATTCTGAGCCTCACGAACCGTCGTTTTTAGTCCTCCGCTTTCTTCTTTCAACTCCGCTAGGACATGTCCTAAACCCGCAAGCAGTGTAGTCTGATATTCGGTAAGAGTGTCAGCAAGGTTGGTAGCAAGTCCGTCAGCGAATATTGCTTGGGCACGTTGATTCTCACGAATTGTCGTTTTCAATTCTGCACTTTCTGCTTTCAGCTCTGATACGACAGTTTCTAAACCCGCAAGCAGGGTAGTTTGATAGTCTGATACCTGAGATACTGCAGAACGAATGTTCAACTCACCTTCGCGTAGTCCTTCTATAATAGCTTGTTGACTATCTGTGATGGGCTGAAGCACTGATTGAAGTTGTGTCTCAAGCGCGTTGGTAAGGGTGTGAGCAAGGTTGGTAGTGAGTTCGTTAATGAATTGGGATTGTGCACGCTGAGCTTCACGAATTGTCGCTGTCAATCCTGTACTTTCTGCTCTCAACTCCGATAGGACAGTTTCTAAACCCTCAAGCAGCTTCGCCTGATAACCTGAAAACTGAGATATGACCCCCTCTGTCATCGTCTTAAAGTCGTTCACCATCGTATCTACAGTGGTCTGAAATTCTGAGATTTTGTCCATGAACCGTTCTGCCGTTCCCTCAGATGAGTCCACTGTAGATTTAATCAGGACTTGATATTCATTTATCCCGGCTAAACTCGCCCGAAGTTCCGCCGGAATCTTACCCAACTCTTGCGTAATAACATATTGTTGTTCAAGATATGCATCCCATGATTTCTCTGTTAATTGTTGGATTGCCTGCTCCATCCTCCGAACATTGTCTTCTGTTCCTAATTTAAATCCGTCAACACTTACTTGAAGTCGATCCATAGAGGATTCAATCACGGATTCCGGGGCTTGTGTGAAATGGGGAATTATCTCTGTTGATACAACTGTTTCAAACTTAGTGAGAAAAGCGGAGTTTAACAGGCTAAAAAGCCAACCACATAACCCTAAACCGAGTGATGTTATTAACCCGGCTAATGTTGTTACAAATGCGGTATTCATGCCTCTCAATGTACCCTGAAGCGCATTAGAAATTCTGGGGAGCTGGTCAAGATCCTGAATGTCCCGTAAGAGGGGCTGGACTTCAAAAGTTGCGGTAATTAATCCCTGTAATGTTCCAATTAAACCGAGGATAATGAGAACTCCGAGTATATAGTTTGATAGCCCCGCCTTTCTGCTGGCTGCGCCCGCATGTATGTCACCTAGTACGTCATGATCGATCTCCCCACTATTCTGCTTAATCTGGACTAAATCACGAATTCGCTTGTAAATGCTACTCTTCACTAAATAGCTCTGTACTATGAATTCCTGTGCGCGTAGCTTGTCAACTAATCCAAAAGAGATGTCACCGAGACCATGGTTGTCTTTGATATAGTCTTGAGCACGTCTGAGGCAGAAATAATTATAGCCTATTTGCAGCATATGAACAGCGTAGTTTGCAACACCAACCCAAAAGACAAAGTAAATGGACTGGATGATAGTTTTACCAAATGGGTCGTCGAGATTGGAAATAGATTCTAGTAATTCGTTAATCATACTAATCACCACCTGTTTTTTCTTTATATCGCAACACAAGATATGATAAGACAATGATAAACAACGTCAATAATGGTAATTGTGGAATGTAGATAGTGCATCAAAGATAGGCAGGCTGGTCCTTGATATTCTTCATGGAATTGAGTTTGAGAATCTCCATTCGTGAGAATTAAAACGAAGCCAGTTTAGCATTCGGAATTTTATTACTTTGCTCTCCGTTGTGCGAATCGCTGCACCGCCTCTCGTGCTTCCGGTGTCACATAACACCTTTCAAACGCCTCAACCGTCCGCCGTTCCCAATGCTCGTGGTCTAGCCCTCGCATCTCACGCAGTAACGCTTTGGTTTCAAATAGTGCAGCTTTCGGACGCGAGGCGAGTTCCTCAACCCAATCACGAAATTGGGTGTCAAATTCTTCATCAGACCACACCTCATCAACCAAGCCGAGTCGCTGCGCTGCTGCCCCATCAAATTGTCCACCACACAGTATAATCTTCCGGGCAGCCTGAAACCCAACCAGTTCTACCAACCGCGAAACACCCCAAGGCGGCGTCCAACCGTGAGCCACCTCTGGTAAGCCGATAGTGGCACCCTTTGCAGCTAGGCGGAAATCGTGGTATACACCCAAAAAGAGTCCACCACCTAGAACATACCCCCGCCACGCTGCAACGGTAATCTGCGGAAGTTCCTCCAGTTGGGCAAAAACTTGTCCGTGGGTATATTCAAATTCAGCCGCCTGCTGAGGCGAGCATTCCGCCAACTCCTTCAAGTCGCTGCCCGCAGAAAATGCCCGTCCACTACCCTGTGTGACAAGTACCACCACTTCTGAAGCCTCTTGTACCTGACGCAGTACCTCCTCGAAATCGCGCAATAAGGCTTGATTGATTGCATTCAGTGCTTCAGGACGACACAGGGTCAGCGTGGCGATTCGATTGGAGATTTCCAATTCAATTAGCGGCATTCAGGTGCAATCTCTCTTGGATAACGAAATCTTGTGCAAAAAACTGGCAGTGTATCGTGCTATGCTACCCGATACTTTTCAATTACATCCATGTCCACTGTGATACCAAGCCCTGGCCCCTCCGGCACCAGAAAATGTCCCGCTTTGATTGTTAATCCCTCTTTCGCAACATCGGCGATGCGCATGTGGGGTAACTCGTCACAAGGCAGGGTCGCATTGGGCAGCGTACATTGCGCATGGACGGAATAGGCAGCCATTATGCTCAAGCAGAGACCTCCCATCTGTACCCAGCAAGGCACATCTGCGGCTTCAGCCAGCGCAGCGGACTTTCGCAGACTTTGGGCAGAACCACCCAAGTTCACGTAGTCGATGCACTCTGCCTTGAGTGCTGCAAGCACCCCGCCCGGTGGTCCAAGATGCAAGGCTTGAGGAATATGGGTCTTCTCACGTAACAAGCGATACCAATCCAAGTTAGTTTTGAGTACCGGGTCTTCAAAATTGGCAACCGTTCCGAAAGGTTCAAGCTGTTCTGCCAAACGCGTGGCAGTATATAGGTATTTGAATTCTGTATTTGGATCCACGCCGACGGTGTAATCGGGGCCCGCCGCCTCCTTTATGAGGCGCACCGTTTCCACAATGTTCCAAGACCGCGCCTTCAGTTTGTGGTTGGTAAATCCCAAACGTGCTCCCACCTCTGCCTCCGCAGCTGTTTCGTGCGGTTCCATGGGACAGGACCAGTAGGAAACCGGCACCTCATCGCGCACCTTTTGACCGAAAAAGCGGTGGACAGGAATGCCGTGCATCTGACCGGTGATGTCCAACAGCGCGCAAGTGAACGCATCGGGTTGGGCGAATGGGTCTAACGCCAACACCTCCTGACCGATGTAAGAGTGCGCCGTGCCTTCCTGTGCAGATCGTGTGCCTTGGTACTCTCCCCAACCTTCAATGCCTTCGTCGGTCCGAACGCAACAGAGGGTGATGTCATAGATTTTGGGCATGTATTTGGCAATCGGTGGAATTGGGGGAATTTCTACCTCGTAAAGATCCACTTGCGTAATTTTCATGTCAATAGTTCTCCTTCGTTTCAGGTTTCACGCTACCCGATACTTTTCAATTACGTCCATATCCACTGTGATACCAAGTCCTGGACCCTCTGGCACCGGAAAATGTCCCGCTCTGATCGTCAACCCTTCTTTCACAACGTCGGCGATGCGCGTGTGGGGCAACTCGTCACAAGGCAGGGTCGCGCTAGGCAGGGTGCATTGCACATGGACAGAATAGGCAGCCCGTATGCTGTAGCAGAGACCTCCCATCTGGACCCAGCAAGGCACATCTGCAGCTTCAGCCAATGCAGCACATTTTCGTATCTCTTCGGTAGCACCTCCCAAGTTCACCTGGTCAATGCACTCTGCTTTGAGTGCTGCCAGCATGTTGCTCGGTGCCGCCAAGTGGAGTGCTTGAGGAATATGGGTTTTCTCACGCAACAAGCGATACCAATCCAAGTTAGTTTTCGGCACCGGATCCTCAAAGTTCACAACCGTTCCGAAAGGTTCAAGCTGTTCCGCCAAACGCGCGGCGACATGTACGTGTTTGAATGTTTCATTCGGATCCAAGCCGACGGTGTAATCGGGGCCCACCGCTTCTTTTATGAGACGCACCGTTTCCACAACGTTCCAAGAACGCGCCTTCAGTTTGTGGTTCGTAAATCCCAAACGCGCACCCACCTCTGCCTCCGCAGCTGTCTCATGCGGTTCCATTGCGGTAGACCAGTAGGAGACCGGCACCTCGTCGCGTATCTTTTCACCGAAAAAGCGGTGGACAGGAATGCCATACATTTGCCCGGTGATGTCCAACAACGCACAGGTGAACGCATCAGGTTGGGTGAATGGGTCTAACGCCAACACCTCTTGACCGATGTAAGAGTGCGCCGTGCCCTCGTGCAGAGATCGTGTACCTAGGTACTCCCCCCAACCTTCTATGCCTTCGTCGGTCTGAACACGACAGAGGGTGATGTCAGAAATCTTGGGAACGTATTTGGCAACCGGCGGAATTGGGGGGATTTCTACCTCGTAAAGATCGACTTGCGTGATTTTCATGTCAACAGTTCTCCTTTTACAAGTGGCAGATAGATGAGACTACCACAGTTTTAGAGTGAGCATCTCACGGACTTCTGTGAGTCGTTGGTCGTTGATATGTAGCGACTGAAATCCGCCTTGTTGTCAATTTTGGACTACCCAAAATAGCAGAAAACAGTGCACGAGTCAATGAGAAGCGTGGGGAAATTTCGGGTCTCACACCTAGGAGGCTTCCTGTTGCAGCCGTCGAACCCGTGCCGGCATGTCGTCGTTGACAATCTCTATAGATCTAATGCCCAAGCTGCGGTCTGCCAACGGGAGATTGACCTTCGCACCGCCGCGGCGATGCGACTCCCGCAATCCGATAGCGACTTCCAAGGCCGCCCGTCCGTCGTCCCCTGAACACTTCGGAGGCTGCCCCGTTTTAGCAGCGTTAATCAGGTCCGCAACGATTGTGAGTCCCATACCCTGCATCCGCACGGGCCAAGGGAATGGAACCTTTGCGGGTCTGCCGCGTCCCCGACGACCGCCGGGTACGGTGTAGGTAAGCTCAAACTCCTCTGCATTGTTCAAAGAACGGATACGCCCCTCCGTCCCAATCACATCAACCTCCCAAGAAGCAGCACCACAAGGCATACTCCGAAGATAGGCACGTACCCCGTTATCGAAAACGAGGTATCCGTTGCCCGCCAAATCGTTTTCACCGGCGGCGGCTTCGTCCGATTCCATCTCTCCAAACACCCATTCGACATTTCCGCCAGCCATGTAGCGCAAAATATCGATTGCATGGCTGCCGTTATGGGACAAGCCGCATTGGGCATAAACTGTCACCTGCAAAAGTTCGCCAAGCTCGCCGGCATCAATGAGTCGTCGGGCTTCACTGAAGAACGGATTCCAGCGGCGGGCGCAGTTGACTGCCAACGCAACACCATTCTCTCGACAGACATTCACCATCGTATCCGCTTCCTCTAAGGTCAAGGCAATCGGCTTTTCCGCCCAGATGGCTTTAACCCCTGCACGAGCGACATCTTGAACGATGGCCGCGCGCACACGCGCCGTTGTGCAGACACTGACGAGGTCTAGCTGTTCTTCCGCTATCATCTCCCGATAATCGCTATACATATGGTCGGTACTGATGCCCCAACGTTCCCCGAAGATGGCTGCCTGTTCCTCGTGGAGATCTGCCCCGGCGACCAATTCGACATTGGGTGCTGCGTGGTAACTGGGTCCATGGCAATATGGTAGAAACAGCGAACCGCCTTGTGTGATTTCATCGTCAAAGGTGCTGCCCATTCTACCCAAACCGATTACTGCGGCACGATAGGTTGACATAGATTTGTCCTCCGGTAATATTTCGTTCAATTCTGATTAACCGAAACCTGACTTTCTTATACAACGCTTCTTTGGTATCAGGACTTACGCATTTCAGCGCGGGGCAAGTTGCTCTGAATCCCGATTTATCGGGGATGCCCCGCCCATAGTTGGCTGCGTAAGTCCTAGGTATGTTATTTATATACAGCTTCAAAAAGGACTTAATATTTCTAGTGGCTCATGTTAATGCAAGTTGACAGTTATAGGGACCGTTGCAAACCAACAGGGGAATCAGTCACCGCTCGCAGAGTAGGAGTTGGGTCTCCCAACCCGTTGGGCGAGGGGACCCTCGCCCCTACGAAACCAAGTATCTACCATTGACCTGACACGGCTTCCTAAATTATAGTGAGAATCTGCCGTTGAATAGTGGATTACGGAATAAACCGAGTTTTGAAGAAAAAACTCGGTTTCAGGGCAAATAGCTTTACCTAAAATGACTTTTCAAACAGGCTCTTAGCATTTTGCACTTTTTCAATATGAACCTTTCTAGCTTTAGGCGTATTTCCGTAACTCCTCGACCTTCGACACCTCATCTAGAGCACTCCGCGCCTCCGGGGGTAATCGCCAGTCCGCCGATCCGAAAACTTCATCCACATGTTCGGGGAAGTCTGCGCCGTGAATCGGGGCGGTAATCTCTGGGCGGTCTAGAATCCACGCCACCGCCACCTGTGCAGGTGTTCGATCGTGCTCCGAGCCGATGTCGATTAGCGTCTGCACAATCCTATCGACTCTCTCCGTCATCGCCTCTGCAAAGTTGTACTTATGTGCACTCAAGCCCCATTCAGGTCCTTTGCCCCAAGGGGTGTTCGCTGGCGGCTCCTGCCCACGACGGAAATGTCCGCTCAACAGTCCGATGGCGAGCGGACTGTAGGTCATAATTCCTATGCCATATTCACGGCACAGTGGCATAAAATCTGGTTCGATTTCCCAGCGGTTGAGTAGGTTGTACTGGTTCTGGATGCAGACAAACGACTCCAAGTTGCGAAGCGCGCTGATGCCGAGTGCTTCCATGACTTTCCACGCGCTAAAATTACTACAACCAACATAGCGCACCTTTCCTGTGCACACCATATCGTCCAGCGCACGCACAGTTTCTTCGAGCGGGGTTGTGGGATCAAAGCTGTGGAGCAGGTAAAGGTCAATATGGTCAGTCTGAAGTCGATCAAGGCTCGCATCGACCGCCCGCATCAGATTTACGCGCGATAAGCCGGTGTGGTTCGGGCTATCCCCAAGCGATCCAAAAACCTTTGTGCACAGCACAATATCATCGCGTTTCTCCTTTATCGCCTTACCGACAATTATTTCCGATCGCCCCGCACCGTACAGGGCGGTGTCAATAAAATTGCACCCGAGATCAATTGCGCGATCAATCACCCGTATGCAGGTGTTTTCGTCCGCCTGACCGCGAAACGCCGTCCCCAGACAGATACTAGACACCTTGACGCCGGTCTTCCCTATATGTCGATACTCCATTTTTTCTCCTTACATAAGCCCCAACGCTTCATCAATTTCTGATTGATATTCGTAAACTTGGCAGCTTTCCACCTCACTCATTTTCACTGCCCGCCCTGCTCTAGCTGACTCAAATATGGCGTAGATAGCCGCCACATCTTTCATCCCTTCAAGTCCATCGACCTCTATCTCCCGTCCATTGAGGATAGCTTCAGCCAATTCATAATACTCAAGGGCAATAATTTTCCAATCTACCTTGCTGTCCTTGTTGGTGATTCGGGTGGGAAAGAGATGTTCCGCCAATGGCTCCAGAGCAAATCCGTCCACGGATGTAAGGATGTCTTCTTGACTCACCTCCTCCTCGTCCCGCCGTTTCATACTGATCTGGCTGCCACGCGCCCCAAAGCCGTTGATGCACCCCTGATCTCCCAGAATGAGTTCACCACCATAGCTACCGGTGCCGCCCCGGCTGATTAACCAGTTTACCGTTACTCCACTCTCCATCTTGAACATTGCCATTGAGGTGTCTTCCGCTGTCGCCGGCACTTCAGCGTCCATCGCTCGATGCCGATTCTGGTAGAAAGTGTAGGTGTCGCCGATGCTGTCCGCCTTGCGTCTCACCGGCTCGATCAGCCATACATCGCCGTAGACCTCCGCGATGTCCCCGAGTTGATAACGGATTTGGTCCGCCATGTGCACCCCCATATCAACAATGGGTCCACCTTTATCCTTGAGATGCCGCCATGGGGTAATGAAAATGCCGTTACCGGCACTGAGTGAATGGAAAAGCCCCATATAGGGCCTACCAATCGCGCCGATTTTTAGCAGATGGTTGACTAACCGTGCAGAGGGATCGCGTCGGTAGTTCTCTGCCACCGACAGCTTTCGGTTGTTCCGTGCCGCAGCGTCAATCATTGCCTGACACGCTCCAACCGTGATCGCCATCGGTTTCTCGACCATCACGTGCAGTCCCAAGTCCAGTGCCTGACAAACGACGGTGTGATGTACGGACGGATCCGTCACCACATCTACGGCAGTAAGATCAGGTATTTGACGTACCATCTCCTCCAGATCGGTGAAGATCGCCGGTTGCACCCCCAGCAGCTTTTCTGCTTCAGCAGCGGCAAGTTCAGCGTTTTCGCGACGAATATCGCACAGGGCACACAACTCGACGTTATTGAATGGGGTCTGCGTCAACTCTCGCAAACCGTAGAGATGTCGCGTCCCCATGCCACCACAGCCTACCAATCCAAGTTTAATTTTATCCATATCTCCTCCTCGTCAATCATCGCCGTTTAACGCTTGAATACCGGGCCAATCCCGCCACATATCCGCACACGGCGGCTCCTCTTGCGTCTGCTCCAAGTCTTTCTTACAGAAATCGTATAGTACCGCCTGTCGGATCTGGTTAGAGAAATTCTGACCCGCCGCATGACCGATGCGATGATGCCAAAAGACGATATCGCCCGGCCCACCATGGGTTTCAACGTAGGGCGTCTGGTTGACCGACGCTAGCACGTCATCGTATCCATCGGTTCGTTCATGCTTATATTGAGAGTGGAACTCGTAATAAAATTTTTGGTGACTTTCGGGCCAAATTGTAAATCCGCCGCCCCGTGGGGGAACGTGGTCGATATATCCGACGACCCCCAGGTGAAAGGGATGTCCGTCCACATGGCAGGTTGTCGGTTTTTCCGGCTCATCGCCGTAAGGGAGCGTGCAGTAGATTCCTCGAATGCGATCGGGTGTGCGTAGCGATCCTTCACCCAGAAACTGCTCCGCCATCCCCCACACACTTGGATCAGTGGCGAGCAGCTGAACCATCCAATCTTCGCCCCCCGGTTCACGGAAGTTCCATCGGAAGCCGCCCTTCCGATTCATCTGGTCTTCACATTCCTCTTCCTTTTTGATGGGACCCGCCCAAGTCTCTGGAACATACCGGTCCATGGAGGGCGGTGCTCCTTCCCACAACCGATTCCTCGCCCGCGCCATCAGATCTGGATTCAGAACTTTCCGCTTAATCAGATAGCCTTCCCGTTTGAAAAACAGAATATCTTCACTAGATAATCTAACCATCGACTGAACCTCCTTATCCCTAACAAAGAAGTATTGCGTACTAAACTTCGCACAGATTTGAAACTCCGCAAGGAGCATTACATTATGAGCACCGTCCGAAGAATCCGCCGTAAAATAGGATCTCCACGCAAATAGGTAGTCTATTCGACTCCAACCCACATTGCCATCGCAGTTCTATACAAATATCTTCGGGAATGTCTCAATGTTTGGATGGTTTTCTCAAATGTCTTCCTATCCATCCCATAGTAGAATCTTGGGAATTGTGTTCGTGGTGCATACCCACAACTAAATTGGATTGTAACCATCACTAACGGGATAGCAAGACGTTTCATGATGGACTTTTTAAATCATTTATTGGTCAGCCTCAGCTTTTTTTAAAATACGCGTCGCCCCTGCTTTGAGTTTATCTATCAGCTGTTCATCTAATTTAGGTTTAGAACCAAAGGGAGTCTTATCAATATAATCCTTGATATTCTCCTCCAATAGCTTCGTTGTATCATAGTCTTTGATAGAAGCCTTGGCAATCTGGATGACTAAATCTAAAGGGAGAGTGATACTTCTAGTATTAGTTCTCTCCCTCATCTTCTGATGATACTCACTAAATATCTCTTTTTTGAACGTATAGGGAATAGCCGTCTCATCATATTTAATATCTATTTTCCCAAACCTTCCAGGGACATAAAGGCCACCATGAGGAATGATTGGCGGTGGTGGTAAATGTTTGAATCTTTCTGGATGACGATTTTTAGATTTGCTTAGAAAGAGAAGTACTCGCTCATTTAACCTGAACTCAGGGCAGCCTTCCGACGTGCCAGTTCCAATCTTGCCATCTTTAGGATTGAAACCAGTGCCCCCTGGAATCATAAACTTAACACCACCTTCACCATAATTAGGAGTCCCTTTAACAACTTCTTCAATATGTATCACGATATCTGTTGTATATTGAGGCGGTACATCCTCTCTGAACACGAACTCCATAGCTGCTACGGTCCCAACAACAACGAGATGGCTGTGTTCTATCAGTGTAGTGATCTGGTAACCTGGGCCAAAATGAGCCGTGGAGCACTCAGTTTGGCTAGGCAGAAGCGCACAAAATATGACTATTAACAGCAAAGCAAAGCGTTTCACAACATACCCCCTATTCAGGATGACCCTTCAGATATCTACTATATGCGTTTCCTTAAGTTAAACCTGCGGTCTTAAATCCTTGATGTCTTTCATAAGCGCTTTGCGATCATCAATTGTCAGTAGGTTTTGGGGTTCATCTTCCTGTTTCAACAGTTCCTCCAAGGCACGATCTGCTTTAATGGTAAAGCCCGCGTCCTTGATCATCTGTAGTGTTTGCCTTCGCGACGCTCCCCGCGTATTCAGGTAGCCCTCCACAAAGAGTGAATTTGCCGGATAGAGTGCCATGACTTCCATACTTCGCAGGTGTACCTCTCTGCCCGCTGCGATTCGGATTTCCGCCTTTGGGTTCAAAAAACGGTACAGGCACAGCACACGCAGGCAATACTCCGGGCTGAGACCTGGTGCCTCTGAGAGGGCATTCCCCGGAATCGGGATCAAAAAATTGACAGGTATTGATTGCACCTCTAGTTCTCGTAGGCTCTTAGCGACCTCAATCACATCTTTCTCCGTCTCTCCCATCCCAACGATAAGTCCAGCACATAATTCAATACTCGCCGTTTGCGCGGCGTGCAAGGTATCCAATCGGTCCTGATATGTATGAGTCGTACAGATCTTGGGATAGTGCCTTTCCGATGTGTTGAGATTGTGGTTAAGTCGATCTAATCCAGCCGTCTTGAGGATTTGTGCGTCCTCATTATCGATTAGCCCCGCACTCAAGCAGACCTGGATTGGGTAGCGGGATTTTATTTCCTTAATCAATGTGGCGAGATGCTCAACGCGCTTTTTGGAGGGACCCCGACCGGCAAAGACCATACAATAACGATAAGCCCCCGATTCATAGGCACACTGCGCTTCAGCTAACATTTCTGCATCGGACTTAATTGGGTACGCCTCGATATCAGCATCTGATGACTTCGCCTGAGCGCAATAATAACAATCTTCGGGACAGTAGCCATTTTGGGCGTTATTGATGATATGTAGTTGTACCTCTTTGCCGGTGTATTTTTTGCGTACCTGATAGGCTGCGTCAAGCAAGGGGAGGAGTTCAATCTCCTGTGAAGTTAATATGTGCAGACATAATTCGTCTGAGAGCATATCTCCCTGCAAACCTGCTTGGGCAAGTTCATCGTAAAATCCTCGTTCCATCTGTTTATAACCCTCTCTTTTACTTTGCATCTGATAAAAAGGTATTGTAATATAAAAACCAATCGAGATCAAATGTTTTCCGCTATCAGAATACAACTTATTTCACAGCATACTAGGGCGTGTTGATATTTATGTAAAACTGTCCGTAATCGTAGGGGCGAGGTCCCCTCGCCCATTGACCAACGTGGGTTGGAAACCCCAAACCATACGGGTTGAGTTGATTGTAGGTCGAGATTCATATCTCGGCACCGAAACGTCGATTTTGGAAAATCGACCTACAGTGGTTCAAAATCGTTTCTGATGTGTGACCAAAGGGTTGGGAAACCCAACCCCTACAAAGGGCCATGCGTCTGTGCACACATCTCGATTATCTGATTACGATGAAATGTCAACAGAACCTAGACAGATTAAGCGAATTATGCTTAGAGCGGTCAGAAAGATAGCAGCTCTACGAGGGTATACGCACCCATCACAGACGAAGGAGATATGCAATGAAATTGGGTCTTGTAACGTATAATATGGCGAAGGATTGGGACGTGCCAACAATTATCGAAAATTGTGCAGCAACAGGCTTCCAAGGTGTTGAACTCCGCACTACCCACGCTCATAATGTTGAGGTAGATCTTTCCGCGAATGAACGTCAGGAAGTCCGGAAGCAGTTTGAAGATTCGCCAATTGAACTAGCTGGATTGGGAAGTGCTTTCGACTATCACTCAACAGATGCTGAAGAAGTGCGCCAAAATATCGAAGGGACGAAAGAATACGCGCAACTCGCAGCAGATGTCGGCGCGCCCGGTGTGAAGGTTCGTCCTAACGGTCTTCCAGAGGGTGTTTCTACGGAAAAAACGCTAACGCAGATCGGGGCATCCCTACGCGAATGCGGAGAATTTGCCAAAAATGTGGGGGTTCAGATTCGCCTTGAGGTGCACGGCAGGGAAACATCGCACGTTCCTTATATCCGAACGATCATGGAGATTGCTGAACAGGATAACGTGTCTGTCTGCTGGAATTCAAATCCGGGGGAGGTCGAAGATGGGTCTGTCAAAAACAACTTTAATCTAGTTAAGGAGTGGATCCGGTTGGTGCACATCAACGAGCTACATCGGCGGGAATACCCGTGGCGCGAACTCTTTACGCTATTGAACGAAGCCGGATATGAGGGCTATACACTTGCTGAAATTCCGGGGAGTTCGGATCCGGTGCGTATGATGAACTACTATCGTGCCTTATGGGAAGCGTTGTGCAATGACTCGTGATGAGGACACAGCAGTTGGACTAAGACAAGAAATATGGGCATAAAATAAGGGTTCAGGCAATTTTCGGACGCCTGAACCCTTGCACTTCGATTAATGTCATTATTAATTTTCTTTAGATTGCAGCGCAATCTACTGACGGGGTTCACGGAGCGATTTGGGAGGACGCAGAATTTCGGCAAGGATAATCCCTTGTCGAAAAGTCTGGGGGGACAGTGGAATCCCCATGATTGTCGGCATTGTAGCGGGAGATTGAGCCGGAGTTTCCTCCTCTACCGGATCAGGCTTTGAAGCAGCCTGAATGGCAGGCGACGGCGCAGGTGGGGGGGCAGGTACTTCCTCCTCAATGAAGTCAGGACGCGGGAACTCTTCTTCCTCCATTGGCAAGTTGCCCCAAGGTGGCAAAGTTATCTCTTCTTCTTCCTGCGCAATGTCAGGTTCTGCCTGCGAGCCCCTCCGACTCAGGAATCTTGTAAGCAGTGCCACAGCCCCAAAAATAACAAAAAGAACTAGTTGAATCCATTCTTCCATTGGTATCCCCCTGTTTGTGTTCGCCCTATTTTCTTACGATAACGCAAGTTGCCACTTATAAGGAACGTTGCCAACCGGGAAAATGAGAGCTAAATTGAATCAATCCCCGATCGCAGTGGACTGGCAAATCCACTGTACACACGCAAAGATGGCTTGGATATGCCTATCCAAGCCGAGCAAGTTTGATAATAGCAACTTGGATTACGATAGACCTACCGCATGAGATGAGCGGGTTGTATCCGCACCACCGCTAGGGGTTGCAATCGACTGGCGCATTTCCGTATCCGCAATGACATTCCGCAGGTTGTAGTATTCCATTACACTCATCCTGCCCGATGTGAAAGAATCCGCAATTGCGCGAGGCACCTCGGCATCCGCCTCAACGAGAGTCACGGTCATCTCTTCGACCAGGGCTTTATTTTCCTCTTCTTGCGCTTGTGCCATCGCTCGTCTTTCTTCGGCTTTGGCGCGAGCAATTTTCAGTTCCGCTTCTGCCTGATCCGTTTGCAGTTTGGCACCCACATTTTCGCCGATATCGATGTCCGCAATATCGATGGACAGGATTTCAAACGCAGTACCCGCCGACAAGCCCTTTTCCAGTACGACCTCTGAGATCCGCGCCGGATTTTCCAAGACCGCTTTATGGCTCGCGGACGAACCAATCGTTGTAATAATCCCCTCGCCGACCCTAGCGATGACGGTTGCTTCTCCTGCGCCGCCGACAAGCCGGTCAATGTTGGCTCTCACAGTAACTCTGGCTCTGGCAATCAGTTGAATTCCATCGCGTGCGACGGCGGTAATGCCAGAGCTTGCGTCGCTTTTAGCCGGAACATCAATAATCTGTGGATTGACACTCATCTGTACGGCTTGTAGCACATCTCTGCCTGCCAGATCGATTGCGGCAGCTTGTGCAAAGTCCAGCTTGATGTTCGCTTTATCCGCAGCAATAAGTGCCCTCACAACGTCTGTCACATTGCCTCCGGCGAGAAAATGCGCTTCAAGGTTGTCAAGTCTGAGCTGCAGCCCAGCCTTCGTCGCTTCAATTTGTGGCTCCACCATAGCTTTAGGGGGAACACGGCGCAGACGCATTGCGACGAGGTCGCCGAAGATTCGGACGCGCACCCCTGTGGCAAGGGCGGCAATCCAGAGTCCCAGCGGCACAAACCAAGCGAGCCAAAGAACAAAAATAATCACGATCATTGCTGGGATGATATATGGAATAGACATCTGAAACCTCCTTTTGGGGTTAGAATGTAAATCCCGATTCATCGGGACCAACCCCTTTAATTCTGACTGGTTAGATTTCCATCTCGAAATGCACCGGCAATAGCACGCGGGACGCTCGCTTCCGCTTCAACAACTCTGGAGCGCATCTCTTGTACTTTCGCCGTCATCTCCTGTTTACGAGCGACCGCCATTGCACGCCGTTCCTCCGCTTTTGCTTGCGCAACGACGAGATCGGCTTCCGCCTGTTCAGTTTGTAGTTCGGCACCGATGTTCTTTCCAACGTTTACATCAGCAATATCAATGGAGAGAATATCAAAAGCGGTTCCTGAATCAAGCCCCCGATCTAATACTGTTCTAGAGATGATGTCGGGATTCTCCAGAACATCCTCGTAGGTTTCTGAAGCACCAATTGCACTAACGATTCCTTCGCCAACGCGCGCAACGATTGTCTCTTCACCGGCACCCCCAACCAGTCGGTTGATGTTCGCTCTGACGGTGATCCGCACCGTGGCCATGAGTTGAACTCCATCAAGTGCAACCGCCGTAATCCTCGGCGTTGTGATGACTCGTGGGTTCACGCTCACCTGAACGGCATCAAGCACGTCACGTCCAGCCAGATCAATTGCCGTTGCTTGTTGAAGACCAAGATCAATCTTTGCCTTATCAGCGGCAATCAAGGCATTGACAACGCGAATGACGTTGCCACGCGCAAGGTAGTGGGCTTCCAACCGCTCCATATCAATCGTTAGCCCCGCTTTATGGGCACTAATTTGTGCATTTACGATCACCGGCGGACTGACCCGACGGAGACGCATCCCAATTAATTCGATAATGCGAACGCGGACGCCCGCGAAAATGGCAGCAATCCACAACCCAACGGGCACAACCCAGAAAAGAACTAGCAACCCAACGATTATTACAATAGCAAGAAACGCGAGAGACATCTGTTCTGGAGCCATTCTTGACCTCCTGTTTTTTTATTACCTATCTATTTTTACAAACTCCGGACGACAACGCGACTTCCTTCAACGAGAATAACTTCAATTTCAACCTCAGCGTTTACGAAATCACCAAGTGTAACGACATCAACGCGCTGATCATTAATCAACGCAGCACCGGCGGGGCGTAAGGGAGTGATCGATTTACCCGATTTACCGACCAAGTTAACCAGATCTTGGGGCGGTGCTTGAAACCCATCCGTACTATTGGCGGCGATGTTGAGGATAAATGATCTGCCAAGCCTTGTGCGCGGGAAAAGCCAAAGTCCCAGAACCGCCAACGGAATGGTCAACGCAACCGTAGCACTTGCATAAGTTAAGCCGGTTTTCAATCCAAACTGCATCCACACGAGTCCTATCCCTGCGACGATTAGCACTACTCCGGGGATGCCTGCCGCCCCAAAACCGGGCAGCAAGGCAATCTCAATGAACAGCAATAAAACCCCTAGACCGATGAGGAAAATTAGAAACCATGACATGGGATTAGGTAATCCCCCTACGTTTCATCAATCGCTTCGACAAATATTTTCGATCCCTCGACATTGATGATTTTCACAGGTGTGTCGCGCACAATAAAATCACCGGCAGTGACTACATCGAGCCGCTTATCGTCAACCCGAACAGTACCAGCGGGACGCAACGGCGTGAGCGCAATCCCCGTCTTACCCACATATCCCTGAAAATCCTCCCTTGGTGCGGAGTGAAATCCTACGTCTGAATCCATGACGGTACTCAATACCAGATGGTTCCATGTACGAGTTTTGGGCAAGACGTAAGAAAGCGCGATTGCAAGCGCGAAGGCAAGGATGATCGCAAACGACAGCCCGAAAACCGCTGTCTCAAATTTGTAAGCGTTTCGGAACACGAAAAAGACGCTGCCCACCATCAATATAATTCCAGCGATACCCGCAACACCAAACCCCGGTATCACAAACAACTCTATCAGAAGCAGTGCCACTCCAAGGATGAATGCGAGCGCTGCATAATCCGCGCTAATATTCAGGAGCCTATGCCCCCAGAAAAACAGTCCGAGACAAATAAGTCCAGCAATCCCAGGGATACCGAAACCGGGAGTCCGAATTTCCACAAATAATCCGAGCGAGCCCAATGCAAGCAGTGTTCCACTAATAAGCGGACTAGTAACAAAAAAGACGAACCGATCTGCCAAAGTTATCAAAACTGTCTCCTGTGGCGCGCCTTTTAGTGATTTAATTACTTTTACATTATCATAACCAAACTCCATCTGTTTCTGTGCAATTCCCTCTGTCGTTAGGACTTTGCGTTCCCCATCAACTTCAACAATTTGATACATTCCCAACAAATCCTCGACCGTATCCGCCTCTCCATCCGCTAGGTTATACTCCAACGCTTCTTCAGTCGTTAAGGTCAGCAGCTCCCCCTCGGGTCCCCCGGCGGCGATAATGCTCATCTCTTCCCCAAAGTCCTTCCGCTCGATATACTCTTCCTCTCTGAGTGTGATAATTTCACCGTCCATAAGTCTAACGAGATAGAGCCGTTTGTCTACCATAGCAGCGGCGATGTCAGGATTTCTGCCACTCCGTTCTGCTGTTGCACGAATCTTGCCGCGGATATAAGAAACCATCTTTTCACCCAACTCTTCCCCTTGAATTGAGACTGGTGCGGAATCTCCAATAGCACCGCCGTGCCTCATGACAATCTGATCGCACGACAACGAAATCATCGCGCCGGCAGAGATTGCATCCGTGTTGACGTAAGCAATTGTAGGAATCTCTGTACGCTGGATCGCATCAATAATATCTTGCGCGGCAGGAACAGCACCTCCGGGTGTATTAACGTCAAAAATAATCGTGTCCGCCTCCGCCTCCGATGCCCGCTTAATCCCGTTGTCAATATACACGCGAAGCCCATTCCCAATCTCATTCCGTATGTTGATAACGTACACGAGCGCGTGATCTGACGATACGGCTGCCAACCAAGACAGAAGGCTGCCAAGTAGTATCAATATACCGCTGAAAATGCGTCTTTTGGTTTTCATAGGTTGTTCCCCTTTGAAGTAACCGCTAAAGCATTCAGATGGTTTACCAAGTCGTGCTGATTTTGTGTGGCGATGCAATCACTTAGCCACGGAATAGTCTACCTTCTCATTCTAACACGAAAAAAGGGTAACGTCAATGTCAAACACAGCCCACAGCCTAATACTTAAACTAGATAGTAGGTGTTAATGTCACATGCAGGTGTGTCAATGATAGCAATACAAAACGGGAAGCTGCTGCACAGTTCAAGCATAGAATATTTCGGTGATGATTAGAGTGTATCAGCTCACTTTACTTCAGAATCAACATCCGTCGCGTTGTTGTGAACTCTCCTGCCGTCAGTGTGTAAAAATAGAGTCCACTAGTTACAGACTCACCAAACTGATTCCGTCCGTCCCAGTACACCGCACGGCTCCGGCTCTTATAGACGCCCGCTGCTTGATACCCAACCGCTAAACGTCGAACCGGCTGCCCATTCATATCATAAATCGTCAGTGTGACCTCTGCGGACTCTGCCAACTGATACGGTATCCACGTTTCCGGATTAAAAGGATTGGGATAGTTTGCCAACAATGCAGTCTCTTCAGGAATCAGCGAGGCTAACAAGTTTTCAAGATTCTCAATCCCCTGTTTGAAGGCAAGTGAACCGTCATCTTTCAACCCTGCCTGTGCTATCCACGCTTCTATCGTCGCAGCATCTACGCTTTCTGTCCCAACCGATGGCGCAGCGGGTGATCCAGCAACCCCTTGTGCCACATGGATTAAGTCAAGGATGCTGACAATACCATCGCCGTTGACATCCACCGGCGAGCCGGCTAATACCCTTTTCCCCAACTGCTGTGCGACAAGAATCAGATCCAGAATGTTGACAACTCCATCTCGATTCACGTCCCCAGGGGCAAGTCGTTCCTCCACGACGATACGGATTTGGTGTGGTCCAGCAGGAATAATATCCAAGGTGCTGGAACCAAACTGGAAGTTTTGCAATGCCAATTCTGTTTCACCGGCAGATTTCGCCTTAAACCTCACCTGAAGCAGCGTACCGGTGCCGCTTACACCCTGACTGGATATCCGTGCCGCATTAAGTCCCGTAATTTTACCGTTTGCGTTATCAATGCTACCGCCCAGAAAGAAGGTGGTGCTGTCCGTTTTGAGGAAATCACCTTCGGTCACGTCAATGGCTTCAAGTATAGCAGGGTCAAACGCAATATCGAACTGCCACCCCGCCAAATCGGAGATATCCTCTGCGCGAATGTCGAGGGTAAAGGTATCGTCGAGGTTAATTGGTGTCTTGGAAAATGCATATCCGACACCGGAGTTGACCGCTAGTTGCTCATTATTCTTTAATGTGTCCCAAATGGTTGCGAGGGTTTCCTCATTTTCAAGAGACAATTGTTTGTCCGTTGAGGGGATGTTCTGCAATCCCTGCTCCGGTAAAGAATCAACACGGACCCAGTAGTAATTCACTTGACCATCACGTCCACCGATACCTGGCGGTCCCTTTGCCCATTTGTTGTTTTGCACCACGATCGACAATCTACCATCAACCGAGTACTTGAGGATATTCCCCTCAACAGAAAATGTGAGAATGTAATGCTCGCCGCCCTTTGTGTCCTTTGAATCAGGTCGTTTGGGACGTCCAGCATGACCGCCGGGGGTAATCTCATGGGCTATGCCGTCGGAAAATTCATACATTGCGATGGTGTTGGAGTTGTAGCTGAACTCGACGAAATAGAAGTCTTTAGTCGGTACAACGGTCCGGGCAAAGAGATGGAAGTATTTGCTATTGTCGCCGATTTTACGTGCAGATACTTCTAACTCATAGTCGGTCAATTCAGCAGGGTTGAAATCGGGGTAATTGAAAAAGAGTCCGGTATTACCTTCGGACTTGAGTTCAAGCACATCTCCAACGACTTTTGCTTGTGCCCCAGGCTCTAGTTCCCAATGCTTAATACCTTCTGTCCAAGGGATGGTTGCTTCGTCGTCTCCGCGTTTGCCGTAGATGATGGCATCTGCCGGATAGACCCTTAAAAGCGCAAATGTACACACTGCCAACAGCACAAACAGTGATTGGATTTTCATGGTATGTCTCTCCCTTTTGCGGGTTGGAGTTATTCAACGTTTGCAACAGTACTAAATCTCATAGGACTTACGCAGTTGAATGCTCGAAGTCTTGTAGTTCGGCGATGAATTACCACACAACACAACCCCCGACATCCGATGAATAAAGCAACCACAGTCAATTTGTTGGTTCATAGTCGGGTGATTTATCGCCCATACCCCCTCTAACTCCGCCGCAAGCAGGAGAGAAACCAGTGAATAGCGCTACTACAAACTGAAGAGTGTAATTCCCATAGTTTATTACAAATCTTTAGACCTAAAGAGAATTCTCAATCACCTCCACAGTTACTTTTTCAGCGGATGCTCTCGATTCGCAATAGGGAACGAAACACGCTTTCCTGTAAGTTGCGATTCGTAGGCACCAAGAATCATCTCCAACGCCGCAACAGCATCTTCCGCAGCGGAAATCGGCTTACGATCATTTTCAATGGCATCAATTAGGTCGAGGACTGCAAGGTTGTTACCGCTGGAAAAAGGCGTGTCATCAACCTGTACCGCTTCCCATTCCTGAGAGGTATCAGCCGGCGACCAGCAGGGATGGGGATAGATGACTAAACTGTCTCCACCGCCGCCGCGCATCGATATCCTGCCTTCATCACCAATAATCTCCATCCCGTAGTAATCGCCGCTTACCTCGTGCTTTCGGGAATCAAACAATCCAGAGACGCCACTCTCAAAGGCGAAGTAGCTGTTGACACAATCGCCAGCGATAAGACCCACAGGCTCGGTAGCGTCACGTGCATCGTCAATTGTGACCTCTTTACCGTTCTCCGTGACGTGCGCCTGCATCCATTTAACATCTCCGACGAAAAAGCGCATCATATTGAAAAGATGCGTGCCGAGCACAATCATGTCCTCACCACCGCCGCGCCGGTCCTGCTTACCGTGTGCGTGAATTGCCTGAAGCGTTCCGATCGTCCCGTCGTGTAGCATCCCCTTGACCGCCTGAATTGACGGCAGATAGACTGCTTGATGTGCAACGGCAACTTTCTTCCCTGCCCGACTTGCCGCTTCCACGACCTGATCCCCCTCAGCCAAGGTTGCGGTCATCGGCTTTTCGCTGTAGACATGGCAACCGGCGTTGATACACGTCAACAGCATTTCAAGATGGTCAGTCGTCCAACGAGGTCCCATGCTGACGATGTCTAACTCCTCTTTGTCGAGCATTTCACGGTAATCGGCGTAACTACGTTGCACGCCTGTTTTTTCCATCTCCTCCTGCCGTCCCGCTTCATCTGGATCAGCGATGGCAACGAGCTCAATGTTCTCCAACTCTTGAAACGGCATGTGAAGTCCGTGTCCGTAGTTTCCAGCACCGGTGTGTCCAATCGCAGCAGCACGATACGTTTTCTGACTCATGAAATTCTCCTTTTCCAATCTGATCTACGGCATGAAAAGCGTAATACCTATTGTGAAAATCTAACCTTTAACCCTTTATACTAAAGCGCAGCGACATATCCGCCATCAACCAGCAACGAGGCACCGGTGATCCACTCCGCATCATCCGATGCCAGAAAGACCGACGCCCTGCCGATGTCTCGTGGCAAACCAAAACGTGGCATCACCGTTCTTTCACTCGCTTCCTGAATCTGTTCCGGTGTCAGATAATCTTGGATTGCGGTCTCAATATAGCCGGGGCAGATTGCGTTGACGGTAACGCCGTATCCCCCAACTTCCAATGCGGTGTCTCGCGCCATATTGACAAGCGCAGCCTTCGCTGAAGCGTAAGCGGGACCACCACCGCCGCCGAAGGCGTGAACGGAAGCGATTTGGATGATACGTCCATACTGCGATTTTGTCAAGTGTGGGATGGCGAGTTTTGTCGCCACAAAAATGCCGCGCAGGTTCACGCCAACCACCTTGTCCCAATCGGCTATCGTAATTTCTTGGCTAGTACCGGGGATATGGATACCAGCATTGTTGACAAGGATATCCAACTCGCCAAAACGGGCAACGGCCTCCTGAACCAGCCGATCGACCTGCGAGTCATCTGACATATCGGTTTGGACGAATAGCCCTTGGGATCCCAGTTTCTCAATTTCCTCAACTGTTGGGGTCGTCGCGTCTTGCTCATGATACTTGCCGCGTTTGGGCACTTCTTGAACGTCGGCAACGACGACATTAGCTCCTTCGCGGGCGAACTCAACTGCAATGCCTCGTCCGATACCCGAACTAGCACCGGTAACAATGGCGACTCGGTCTTTTAATACCATTGTAAGTGTCCTCCAGAAATATGTGTTATATGAAAGGCAATAAGTCCCTATGACTGTTCTGTGTTTTCTAAAAAAATAATACGTAATGCGTAAAAAACCGTATCTGCGAAATGCAATAGTTGCGTAGATAATCCCTTACGTGTTGCTCGTTACGCATTATTCTCATGTCAGCCCCGTTTTTGAGGCACACCCAATGAAAAGATGTGCTTGGGTGCCAAACAGGTTAGCGTTGCGCCGCGTGCAATCGAAAACAGCGTCAACGCCATCCAAAGCCCATGGTTGCCCAATCCTTGCAACAGGAAATATGCCAACAGAAAGACCACCATCGAAACCAGCATCGAGTTTCGCATAGCGGCAGAGGCGGTGGCACCGACAAAAACCCCATCCCAAATATATGCAATAGCATTGATGGGCGGTGCTATCGCAATCCAGATTAGGTAGGGGCGGGCACCGATCAGCAGGTCAGTTTTGTCCGTGAATAGGTACAGCAATTTTGTCCCCAACAATCCAAAAACCACACTGAATCCGACCGAAAGGAAAAGTGCCCACCAGAACGAATATCGCACAGACCGTTTTAAGTTGGCTGCCTCCCGTGCCCCCTTGTACCTACCAACAAGGCTCTCCGCCGCAAAAGCAAAACCGTCAACTCCATAGGCTAGGATATGGATAAACTGCAAAAGGATGGCATTGATAGCAAGTGCAGCGTCACTCAGTGCCGCAGCCTTTGATGTGAAAAACGCATGGCAGAAAAGTACAGCCAACGTGCGGATGAAGATATCACCACTTATCCCGAAAAAACGCTTCAGAGCTGGAAGATGCAGCACCCCTTTTAGTCGCCAGCCGTCCCACAGATGTCTATATCTCCTCAAAAAGAGTCCAATGGTGCATAACAACCCGAGGTACTGCGCAATCACAGTTCCAATGGCAACTCCATCGGAGGTCATCATCAGAACCTTCACAAAGAAGAAGTTCAACGCAAGGTTCAGCAGATTCACCATGATGGTGATAAACATGGGATATTTGGCATTCTGCATGCCTAGAAACCAGCCGTGAAAGACATGCAGGGTTAGGGTGGCTGGCGCAGCACAGATACGGATATGGAAATAGGAACGTGCAAGTTGTTCGACTTCAGGACTAGCGTCCATCAGATGAAAACTAAGTGCTGCAATTAGCGGTTGAAGGAGGAGGAGCGGTAGTGCGATCAGCAGTGCAACTATCACCGCCCGCTTCAGGATGAGTGTACTTTCCTCAGAATCTTTTGCACCATAGGCTTGTGCTGTCAGTCCGGTGACACCCATCCGGAGGAATCCAAAGCCCCAGTACACGAAACCGAAAATAATACCGCCGATGGCAATAGCACCAAGATACTGCTCATTTTCTAGTCGCCCCATCAGCGCGGTGTCAACAGCACTCAGCATCGGCACCGACAGGTTGCTGATAACGTTGGGGATAGCGAGGCTGAGAATCCGCTTGTTCAGGTTACGATTTTGTGGGTTCCTCGTAAACATCCAAAACCTTTGTGGCTCATGTCATCGGGGCGACTCGGAGAAACCGAATTTTCTAAAAAATTCGGTTTCTTTGCACACACATTACGCATGGAGAAAATTTCTCAAGATATGAGATACAACGGTTCTAATCCCGCCGCTATCCTGTCAACATTCTCCGCCGCCGCACCCGCCCGTTTCCGTGAGGTGCCGTCGGTTGTCCCTGAAATATGTGGCGTCGCAATCACGTTCGGTAGGTTGAAGATGACCGAATCCAGATCCGGTGGTTCCTGTCCAAAGACATCGAGCCCGGCACCGGCGATTTTGCCTGCTGCTAACACATCGATCAAGGCTGCTTCATCCACCAATGCCCCCCTTGCGACATTGATCAGAAACGCTGTCGGTTTCATCAAACGCAAACGACGTGCATCAATGGTGTGGCGTGTCTCCTCATTGAGATGTAGATGCAGCGATAAAAAATCGGATGTAGCGATGACTGAATCCAGATCCTCCGGTTTTCCAACAAAGTCCAAACCAAATTCGTCTGCCTCATCCGCCCCAACATCGCGGATGTCGATCACTGACATTTTCAAACCAAAGGGCGCAGCCCGACGCGCCAATTCTATCCCGCTTGCACCGAAACCGACGATGCCCAAATTTAATCCGTCAAGCTCCAACCCAAACGGTCTGTAAAACTCTCCCTGCTTCAGATTCGTTTGGGTAACCGGATATTGACGCGCAAGCATTAGCATGAACATTATCGCACATTCGCCCAACGCCACAGCACTGAAAATCCCCGGACAGTTAGCAACAGGCAGGTTCTTCGACTGCCAATACTCCAAATCAAAGTGGTCAAAACCGGTCCCAAGAATCTGCCAGAGACGTACCTTTCCCACCGCCGCATCAGCCATCTCTCTCGTCCCCGCTGAACCGCCATGATCAATGACGACATCAACCCCATCAAACTGCGGGGCGATGGGCTGGTCATAATCCAAAATATGCAAATTGTGGCGGTCGCTGATTGCAGCCACCACATCCTCCCCTGACGGTTTGAACATTGAGGGCCCAAGCGGATGGGGCAAAAACAGGACAGTCAGTCGTTCAGCCATTACGATTTCCTCTCATTCGTCGTCTAACCCCGCCGCATGACGGCCCGCAGCCGGATCGCCAGCAGCATAGAGTGTTCCACTATCTTGGTCAATGGAGAGCATAACAGGGGTAGCAATTGCACCTGACCTTGCCTCCAATTGATGTCCACGTCGAATCAACTCCTGCTGAACACTCGAATCCACTGTGTCGCTGACAGTCAACGCTCCCGCCCGAATGAATGCCTCTTCACGGTTGGGATTTGGATCAAACGAATCTTGGTGATGTGCCGTGGCAAAACGTGGCGCAATAACGGCATCTTCAGGCTGCATATCAAACTCGATAAAATCAAGGAGCAAATTCAGGGCTGCTTGATCTTGCAGATCACCACCGGCGACGCTAACCGCCAAAATCGGGCTGCCATCTTTCAGCACAAGTGTGGGTGTCAGCGTAATGCGGGGACGCTTGCCGGGTTGGATACAGTTTGGATGTCCCGGAACCGTGTTGAGACTTCTCAAGCGGTTTCCAAAACTGACTCCCGTTGAGCCACCCATACCTTCTTCGCGGTAGACGTTGGCAGAGGGTGTAGCAGCAACTACATTACCCCAACGGTCAGCAACGACACAGGTGGTCGTTCCACCAACCCCTGGACGAAACGCGCCACCCGCCTTCAACGGCTGCATGTTCTCTATATCGCCCGGACGGACTTCCAGAGAGGCTTTTTGCATATCAATCAAGGGGCGGCGAATCTCGGTATAGGCATCGGAAAGTAAACCTTCCATCGGGACATCTACAAAGACCGGATCGCCGTAGTATTCGTCGCGATCTGCCATCGCCAGCTTAATCGCTTCTGTGAGCACGTGGACATAATCCGCGGAGAAGTGTCCCATGCCCTTCAAATCAAAGCCTTCCAGCAAGCGCAACGCCTGACAGAGATAAGGTCCCTGCGTCCACGTGCCGCACTTATACACCGTATATCCTCGGTAATCCGCCTTCACGGGATCCTCGATTAGCGTGGTATGGGCGGCAAGATCCTCCCTACGAAGGAATCCACCCTTCTTGATGTAAAAGGCTTCCAATTCCTCTGCGATGTCATTGCGATACTTGTTCCGTCCGTAAAAGCGATCGGTTGCGGCTTGCAGCTTCGTCTCACGGTCTCCGGATGTGATCTGTTCCTCCTCGACCATGCGGCGTAGCGTGACCGCCAACTTGGGATGCCAATCTTCGTCTCCCGCGTCCAAGAGAGCGAGTGTGGGCGTGACGATTTCCTCAAACGTCTTCGTTCCGTAACGCTGGAGCGCGGTGACACACAGATCGACAACCGATGGCACCGGTGCCATTTTCATGTCACCAGCCGGGATGCCGTTTTTCATGTACCAATCAATGGCTGTTTGTGAGAGCGGGGCGCGTCCCTGACCAGAAAGCGATTTAACCTCTCGCTTTTCCGCATCAAAAATAAGCACCGGCACCTCACCGCCGATAGAACAGGCGATATGGTCTGTGACGTTAAGCGCGAGAATCGTTCCCGCCGCTGCGTCTGCCGCATTACCACCTGCCTCTAGGATCTGAATCCCGGCAGCAACAGCTCCAGCACCGCCCGCAGCAACGGCACCTGTTTTGCTTACAGCGTTCCAACCTATCTTATTTGTGTCTTGCATTGATTTTCTCCTTATAAACGGTTCTTCGCCGTTTTATTTCTCTTGGGCTTTACGCCACTCCTCGTATTCTGCCCGCGCTTCATCGTTGAGAGGATAGTATTTACGCAAATGACCACCTTCCGCTAGTTTCATGCGGCTGAAATCCTCCCATTCCGAGTGAGCGGTAGCTTTTTCACCTAACTCCGGTGCTAGCTTAATCGGAACCACAACGGCACCATCATCGTCAGCCACAATGATATCCCCCGGCATAATCAAGGTATCGCCACAAGCGATAGGAACGTTGACCGCAAAGGGATATATGTTCGTTTGTGTATGGAAATTGGGAGTCGTTCCCTTCAGCCATAACCCCAACCCTAAAGTCTGTGCGTAAGGAAAGTCTCGAATACAACCATCTACGATTGCACCGATACCGCCGCGGCCCTTGAAAAAGGTCAACATCATCTCGCCGAATACGCCGCTGCTCATGTCACCCCTAGCATCAACGACGATGATATCGCCGGGTTGGGTGTGATAGAGCGCGTGGCGGTGTAGCTGTTTTTCAGGATCATTATATTCATCGACAGCGTAGATGTCTTCGCGTTTGGGCATAAATTGCAGGGTGAGTGCTGTACCAACAACTGTCTTGCCGGGGGTACGAGGAACGGGACCCAAAATTTGGGGATCGCGTATGCCGAGGCGACAGAGTTCACCGGCAGCGGTAGCACTGCTGATAGAAGAGAGGGTTTCGATAAGCTGTTTGGGAGGGCGTTCAATGTCTGGTGTGTTTATCATAATTTCTCCTGTCTGTGGAATCAGATAGCGCGAACAGATCGGCATAAAACACCTATCGTTCACGTTTGTGATTTTAGCAGATTTTCTGTGAGGCGTCAACAGAGAAATATGCAATGGAACAAACGAGACACCAGCAGCCTTGAAATCTTCACGAGCTCCCCTATGCACAATTCTCTGGTTTTTAATTTGCCTGCAATGGTACAATAGCACCGAGTAATAAAACTGATCCCATTTTTGAGATGGATTGTAATCAAGCAGAAAGGTTGCCTTTTTACGATTGGAATTAAATCAAAGCGAAGGAGAGCAAAATGCCAAAAGAATTAGTCGCAATCGCTGTGCAGCAGCCTGTTTTACAGGATTACGAAGAGGGACCTGTGCCAGCAGGAAATATCCGCATCAAAGTAGACTTTGGTGCACCCAAGCGGGGCACGGAGTTGACGGGATATCAGGGATTTCGCGGTGCGTCGTTTCCGATGGGACTAGGAAATATGTGTGTCGGTCGGATTATCGAAATCGGCGAAGGTGTCAAGGGGTTTTCGATAGGCGATCGGGTCGCCGGATATGGAAACCTCCGAGAAACACATACGTGGAACGCGGAACGCGCCCTGCGTATGAGCGACCGAATGACGTGGAAAGAGGCGGTCTGTTACGATCCGGCACATTTTGCTCTCGCTGGGGTTCGAGATGGTCAGGTGCGCCTTGGGGACAGGGTTGCGGTCTTTGGACTTGGCGCGATCGGTCAAATGACCGTACAGATGGCGAAGATGGCTGGCGCGTCCTTTGTCGCTGCCGTGGACCCGATCGCCAAGCGACGCGCAGTCGTTGAAAACATCGGGATAGACCTCACGCTCGATCCAACCACTGTCGATGTTGGTGAGGAACTGAAGAAAGCGACCGGCGGACTTGGGGTCGATGTGGCAATCGAGACAAGTGCGAACTACCAAGCGTTGGACGGCGCAATCCGTGGGTTAGCGTATGGCGGTAATGTCGCTGTCGTTGGCTGGATGAAGGAGTGCAAGGGCGGTCTTGATCTCGGTGCTGTCGCACACTTCGATATCCCGAATCTCATCTTTGCGCGTGCGTGCAGCGATCCCAATCGCGACCATCCACGATGGGATTTTGGACGCATTACAGATCACTGCTGGCAGTGGCTTTCCGAAGGACGGCTTGATTGTGAGGAGATTGTTTCACCGGTGGTGCCCTTTGACGAATCGCCCCAAGCTTACGAGGAGATGGATCTACATCCAGAAAAGAGCGTTAAGCTGGGCGTAGCGTTTGAGTAGCATTTTATACCCACCCACTACCATTTCACGAAACTATGCAAGCCATTCAATATATCAAAAGCGTACCACGTTACCTAACGGTACGTCTCCTAGGCAAACGCTGGAAGTCGCTTTACACCTCTGGTGCATCATGTATCCGTTTGGCTGAGATTGATGAGCCACAACTTCCCACGCCGGATTGGGCAAAGATCAAAACACGGTTGAGCGGGATCTGCGGTTCAGATCTCGCGACCATTACGGCAAAGGGCAGTCCATACTTTTCGCCCTTCACGTCGTGCCCGTTTGTGCTTGGACATGAGGTGGTGGGAGAAATTGCAGAGATAAGCGAAAGGGTTGAAGGGTATACGGTTGGAGATCGTGTTGTGATTGAGCCTGTGTTATCGTGCGAAATCCGCGGCATCGAACCCGGCTGTTATCAGTGCAGAAACGGGCATTTTGCAAACTGCGAGAACATTACGCAGGGAAATATCTCCGCAGGAATTCAGACGGGATACTGCCGCGACACCGGTGGGGGTTGGAGTCCTTACTTCCTAGCACATAAAAACCAGATCCACCGCGTACCAGACTCCCTCTCCGATGAAATCGCTGTGCTTCTCGAACCGTTTGCGTGCGCGTTGCACGGCGTTTTGAAAGCCAACCTCAAAGACACGGACGAAATCCTGATCATCGGTGCGGGAACGGTCGGACTGCTCACTGTTGCGGCGATCCGTGCAATCGGGAAGTCAAACCGCATCCTGATTGTCGCCAAATACCCGCATCAGCGTCAACTCGCAAACGAACTTGGTGCAGATGAAATCCTCTCCTCCGACAAGTCGCTCTACACAAACTTCTGCGGCTTAACAGGGGCGGAGAGCTATCAGCCGGAACTGGGTAAACCTGTCCTGCTTGGCGGTGTAGATGTGACGTTTGATTGTGTCGCCTCTGCTGCGACAATCGACGATGCCCTCCGCTTCACGCGAGCGCAAGGACGCGTTATGCTTGTGGGTATGCCCGCCATCCCAAAAAATATCGATTGGACATCAGTTTGGTATAAGGAATTGGAGGTCAGCGGCGCATACACTTACGGGGCGGAAAGCTACGCAGGCGAGGAGATTCGGACCTTTACACTCGGAATTAGATTGCTAGAGCAGATGGGGGACAAGCTACTCCCTTTAATCGGCGAACAGTTCTCGCTGAAGGAGTACCGAAAAGCTATCCAAGCTGCGATGTCCACCGGGAGGTCCGGTGCAGTGAAAACAATCTTTGACCTGCAATCGTGAAACGCAGTATTACTAATCTGCGACCATTCGCCCCAATGGACGACCACCGAGCAGGTGCATGTGCAGATGATAGACCTCCTGCCCGCCATGCTGCCGACAGTTGACAATCAAACGGTAACCATCTTCAGCAATTCCCTCCGCTCTTGCGATCTTCGATGCCGCCGTGAACAACCGTCCCAAAACCCCCTCATCTTCAGGAGTCACATCGTCAACGGTGGGGATTATCGTGTTTGGAATAATCAAAATATGTGTGGGCGCACGGGGGTTGATGTCCCGAAAGGCGGTTACTAAATCGTCCTGATACACGATGTCGGCAGGAATCTCTTTTCGGATAATTTTACTAAAGATCGTTTCTTCTGCCATGGGGTCTCCTTGTTGCAACGGTTGTTTATTGTGGCTGAAATCTCGGCTGTCTCGGCGCACGGTCACGTAGTAAGCGCAGCTTGCTCCCCTTCAGTGGGAGTTCAACCCGCTCACCATTCCGCAAATGAGATTCCATAAACGCAAAAATCAACTCCGTGCTTGCGTGCGCGACACGAACCCCGCCGCGTGTCGGTTCACCCGTATCTAACGCATGAACAAGATCTTTAACGATATTCGCTCCGCTGCTGGTGCGTTCGTATCTGGGGAAGGATTCGAGCCTATTTTGACGACGGATTTGCCACATCGCACCATCTCTGGAACTGGCAATACTTCCCTTATCACAGATTGCCTCCCAACCCAACTGCGCCAGCAGCGCGTGCGCTGTCACGCCGTTTGAAAACTGGATCATGCCTTGCCCGCTTGGGTCTTCCCGGACGATATTCCCCTCAATAATTTGGTCTCCGTCCGGAAGATGTGCCGAAACCCAAGATGCCGGCGCATCGCTATTGAGCCGCAGGATGAGATCAAAGTTATGGCTAGCGGTGTTGAAAAGTGACCCGTTGCCGTAAATAATCAACGTCCGGAGCGCGCCCAACTCGCCGCTATCAATAATCTCTTTCATCTTATCGAAGCCGGTGTCCCAACGGCGATTCGTGCCTAAATTGAACGCGACGCCGTTACGTTCGACCGCCTCCACCATCGCATCCGCCTCGTCCATTGACGCCGCCATCGCTTTTTCCGCGTAGATGGCTTTGACACCGTGCTCCGCAGCGTAGATAACAACCTCTGCACGTTGTTCCGGCTGCGTTGCGACACTAACGATGTCCGGCTGCTCTTTTTCAAGCATTTCCCGATAATTAGTATATTGCCGTGCTAACGGGACCTTGTATCGTTTTCCGAATTCCGCCATCACTTCGGTACGGAGGTCGGAGCAAGCGATGAGGTCTGTCCGTTCGTCTGCAAAAAAACTGGCAGCGTGTGATACCGGGAAATTCTGCGCTAGGTAGTTTGCCACCTCAGACGCAAGATGTCCAACCCTTTCATTGTCGATAAAGGCGCCCATTCGGCTACAACCGATAACCGCCGCACGATATGTTTGCATCGGTGTCCTCCGTTCCTCAAAACGTAATGCGTAAAGATCTACTGAATCCACGTACTTTTGAAAAAGCTAAACGACACGAAACCTGGTCCTATCAACCCTCGGTTTAGTCCCGCTTTACAGGTCGAGCAGGTTGCCCGGTGCGACCCGATTCATAGATGGCGTCCATCAATTCCGACTGGATAATCCCGTTCATCGGGCTGGTACGGGATTCAGCACGACCAAGAATGGCATCAATGAAGTTGTCGTCTGGTGAACTCGCGGACATCTCGTCGGCAATCGGCGGTGGGTCGAGTTGTTCCCCACCGTCATAGACGCGAATCCAACCGCCACCCCAACCGTCAACTTCGATTCGGCCATTTTCAAAGATGAGAGCCATGTGGGTGCCGCCGGGGCTTGGACAGTTACCGCTGATGACAATAGCTGCAAAAACACCATTTTCAAAACGGATGTTGGTTGACGAGTTGATATCAACTGCCGCGCCGCAATTGTCAATGAAGGAATGGACCTCAGCAATGTTGGATTCAACAGACCAGCACAGGCTGTTGAACAGATGCGCCCCACTGTCATACGCTTGCCCGCCGCCAGACAGCTCTGGTACTTGCCGCCACGCCCCCTGCGTTGCGCGTAGCCAGTTCTGCGTGATATAGCCGGTCACCAACTCCAACTTACCGAGCGTTTGGTTGCGGATGCATTCACGCACATAGTAAAAGTTCGCTGAACAGGGCGTATTATAACCAATGGTAAATACCTTACCCGTCTCTTTGACCTTCTCAGCTAATGTATATGCGTCCTGCGCTGCTGTCACCATCGGCTTTTCCACCAATACATGACAACCCGCATTGAGGGCTTGCATACTGTGTTCAAAGTGGAGGGTGTGGGGTGTAGAAATCACCACGGCATCGGGTGTTGTTTCGTCAAGCATCGCTGGGATATTATCGAAGGCAGCTGGACGCGGATCCAGTTCTGGTAGGTTACGATCGATATAGCTGTTAGCGATGTCCGTGTTCACATCACAGGTGCCGACAATCTGGACATCGGGATTTTCATTCATTCGGCGGGCATGGCCCGACGAATTTCCGCCACAACCGATAATCCCTAATCGGATTTTAGACATAGTTGACTCCTTGTAATATAATCAGCTAGGATAAAACCTCACTCCTCCGCTTTTGCCTTCAGATGATAGATCAGGTTCAGCGCATCCATCGGGGTCATCTGATTAAGTTCAGTATTCCGAAGCTCCTCAACAATGGGATGCGTCTTCGGCGTAAACAGAGCAAGTTGCAGAGAGTCTCCTTGAAAGGTAGACTTTGACATTCGACGGCGAGGCCGTGGGGCTTTCGGAACCGATTTTGGTGAAGGCTGGTCCGATTCCTCACCTTCGATGCTCAGATTGTGCTGTTCAAGGACTTCCAAGATCTGGTTTGCTCGCTCAATGACAGCCTGCGGCAATCCGGCGAGACGCGCAACGTGGATACCGTAGCTCTGATCCGTTCCACCCTCCACAACCTTTCGTAGAAAAGTTACCGCTTCTCCATCTTCATGGACAGCGACATTGTAATTTTTCACGTTCTTATACTTGCCGGCGAGTTCAATTAGTTCATGGTAGTGGGTCGCAAACAGTGTCTTCGCACCGATCCGCTTCTCATCCAAAATGCACTCCGCCACCGCCCACGCAATGCTCAGTCCATCAAACGTACTGGTGCCACGCCCGATCTCGTCAAGAATAATCAGGCTCTTGCGTGTCGCGTTATTCAGGATATTCGCCGTTTCGTTCATCTCCACAAGGAAGGTGCTCTGTCCCATCACAAGGTTATCGGAGGCACCGACGCGGGTGAAAATCCGGTCTACAATCCCGATCTTCGCCGCGGACGCAGGAACGAAGCTGCCCATCTGCGCCATCAGCGTGATGAGTGCCGTTTGGCGGAGAAATGTACTTTTGCCGCTCATATTTGGACCAGTGATGACGTGCATCTGCTGATCACGGCAGTTCAACGCTGTATCGTTAGGTACAAATCCCTCCCGTGTAAAAAGGCGTTCCACGACGGGATGCCGCCCGTTCTTGACGATGAGTTCGTCACTCTCATCAATAATCGGCTTGGCGTAATCGTATTTGGACGCGATATAGGCAAGCCCAGCAGCGACATCGGTCATCGCAACTACAGCAGCGGCTTTCTGGATCCCTTCAGTTTCAGTCGCAACTTGGGCGCGCACCTCACAAAAGAGGTCGTATTCGAGCGTCTGAATCTGATCCTGTGCGTTCAGGATCTGGGATTCTCGCTCCTTGAGTTCTGGCGTGATAAATCGCTCGGCATTGGTCAATGTCTGTTTACGGATATAATATTCTGGGACAAGATTTAGATTCGGCTTAGTAACCTCAATATAGTATCCAAAGACCTGATTGAACCCAATCTTCAGTGAGGGGATGTTCACCCGATCGCGCTCTTTCTGTTGAAGTTCCGCAATCCAGTTTTTACCCTCGCTAGTAATCCCGCGCAACTCATCCAATTGCTCGTTGTAACCATCGTTGATTAATCTACCTTCACGAATCGTTGCCGGTGGGTCGGGGTGGATGGACGCTTCAATTAAATCTGCCAATTCTGTCAGCGGGTCAAGGTTTTCGTTCAAGGTTTGTAATAGCGATACTTCACAATCCTTGAGTTGGTCTTTGATGGCTGGAAGCAGGCGCAGGGAGTCTTTTAGCGCGATGAGGTCTCGGGCATTCGCCGATCCCAAGCTGATACGAGAAATCAATCGCTCCATGTCGTACACTTTACTCAATCGCTCCCGTAACTCCTCCTGTAACCCAATCCGGTTTTTCAACTCGTCAACAGCGTTCAAGCGTGCGTTGATCTCCGCCGGTTGCAGCAGCGGTTGTAAAATGCACTGACGGAGCTTTCGCGCGCCCATCGGTGTCACAGTTTCGTCCATCACTTCTAGGAGCGTTCCCCTCGATGAACCGTCGCGGATCGAGGTTGTCAATTCTAAATTCCGCTGCGTATCCGCCTCCAGAAGCATAAAGTCTGAGATGGTGTAGGTGTGGAGGGAGACAATATGTTTTACTTCCTGTTTCTGAGTTTCGTAGAGGTAGTAGACCAACGCTCCCGCCGCACAGATCGCAGCGGGCAGATGTTCACACCCAAAGCCATCCAACGAGAGCGTGTTGAAGTGTTGGAGGAGCTCAGAGCGTGCCGTGTCAAACGAGAAACGCCAATCCGGGAGATAGTTGACGACCGCTTTCAGATCCGTCTGAATCTGCCCCACTATTTCCGAGTCGTCGAAATCCTCGGAAAGAAGGCATTCTTTCGGGGCGAGCCGGTGAATCTCTGACCAGAGTTTTGCCAAATTTTCTAGTTCCGTTACCGTAAATTCCCCTGTCGAAAGATCAACCGATGCCAAGCCGTAACTATCTTTGAGAAGATAAATGCTGATCAGGTAGTTGTTCGTTTTCCCGTCCAGAACCTTTGGATCGGTAACGGTGCCGGCTGTTACAATACGAACAAGATTGCGTTTGACAAGCCGATTCTCTTCCTTCGCTTTTTTTGCGTCTTCGACCTGCTCCAAAATTGCGACTTTATAGCCCGAATTTACTAACTTGTAAAGATACGAATCCAGAGCGTGATGCGGGACACCCGCCATCGGGATCGCGCCTCCCACGCTATCCTTATCCCTCGACGTTAGCGTGATTTCTAACACACGAGCAATCAATTCAGCATCGTCGTAGAACGCTTCGTAGAAATCTCCGACACGGCAAAGCAGAATCGAATCTGGATATTGTTTTTTTGATTGCCTGTACTGTTCCATCAAAGGGGAAAGTTTCGATTTTCTCGCCATATTACCCCTCTACTCAACTTTCAAGATACCATCTAAAGTTCTGAAATCCCGACTGCCGCTGCAGTCTCCTGAATTTGTCGCCACGTCTCGTCATCAACTGGAATGCCCTCGCGCGAACGACGTTCCGTTTGACGCGACTCAATTTCACCGGGGACTAAGATTTCATCGAAACCGGGAGCGGGCGGCGACGCTTTCACATGCCCGACAAGTGCATCAACCCGTCCGTAGAAATCTTCCATCGGGGTGAATTGTGCAATGTTAATCGCTATCATCAGCACACCGTTTTGGACTTTTGTTGTGCCGGAGCCGCTACAACCAGCACCGGATAACGCCCCTCCCAGCACATCAATCATCAAGCCAAGCGCGAACCCTTTGTGACCTGCAATACCTCCGAGTGGCAGCAGCGCACCGGGTGGCGGCCCATTGAGGTCGTGTGGATCTGTAGTCGGTTCACCTTGTCCATTAATCAACCAACCGAGCGGAATGCTATCGCCACGATTTAACGCAACGCGAATCTTTCCTTGTGCCACCACACTGCTCGTGATGTCCAACACAATAGGTTCATCGCCCCGTGTTGGGGAAGCAATCGCCATGGGGTTCGTTGCAAGCCGTCCGTCGCTGCCACCAAACGGTGCAACGTAAAGCGCAGCACCTCCCGCGTTCACCATCACTATCCCAATCAACCCCGCTTGCGCCGCCATCATGGCATAGCTGCCGATCCTGCCGATATGATTGCAGTTATAGATGCTAACAGCACTGACCGTACTCGATTGCGCCTTGCGAATCGCTAGCGACATAGACCGTTGCGCGATGACGTGACCAAATCCCCAGTTGCCATTAATCAGGGCATGTGAGGGAGATTCGCGCTCAATCTCCATCGTAGCACCGGGGGCGATTTGTCCGGCATCTATGAAGCCCATATACTGCGGAATGCGAATCACTCCGTGTGAATCGTGCCCTGCAAGATTGGCATCTACAAGGATTTCACTGATGATTTGTGCTTCTTCGGCGGGGACATTTGCTGCTTCAAAAATGTCCGCCGCAATTTTACGCAACCGTTCGGGTGCTACATTCGGCATTTTCTTTCTCCTGATTCTATTCGGCGTGAGGCATAAAACGGGATGAAATAGATTAACTGTTATGTTCTAACTCGAATTACCACCTAAAGCCCCAGTTGCTCTGAATCCCAATTTCATCAGGGTGGGGCGACGGGTGTGTAGTATTATAGGGGAGGTAACAACTTGAGTTATGATAGATAGCAACCTAGGTTAGTATACCATTCCTACCTAAAACTGTCACCATAATTTCTTATAAGAGTACGACTCAGACATTGAAAAACTGAGGAGACATAGGTTATAATCTTAGAACCTGTTTTAAAAGTCATTTGATACGGTTTCGCATCAAGTAAATGGAAGCAATATAGACCATAGCCTCAGCGGTTTCAGCGGAGCGTTCATAGTCCAAAGTCAATCGGCGAAACCAACCGAACCAAGAAAAGGTGCGCTCCACAATCCAACGCAATGGGACGACCACAAATCCCGATTGCCTAAGAGATGGAGCGATGTCCAATTGACACTGATGCGTCAAATATAACCATTCGCCTAATTCTCCGCGATAGCCAGCATCGGCACAGACTAACTGAATCGTTATCTGCCAACTAAAGACCTCGTTTAGTAACTCTATTGCGACTCGATTATCACTGACATTGGCATCAGTGACCTTGACTCCCAATGGAATGCCAATTGTATCAGTGACTATATGGCGTTTACGACCTTTGATTTTCTTATGCGCATTAAACCCTCTACTATCTGCCAGTTCGGTCGTCTTGACCGATTGGCTGTCAATGATAGCCACTGTAGGTGACGGGGATTTGCCAATATCACTACGGGTTTGCTCGTGAAGTGCTTGATGAATCATAACCCATGTGCCTAAAGTTTTCCACTTTCTGAAGTGGGAATAGACCGTTTGCCACGGTGGCATCTGATGCGGCAACATTCGCCACTGACACCCTGATTTGACTACGTAAAAAATAGCGTTGATAATTGAGCGCATCTCCCATTTGAGAGGTCTACCTATGGGTGAAGGTTCTGGCAAATAGGGGAACAGTTTGTCCCACTGGGCATCGGTCAGATCAGTAGGATACTTTGGTATAGTCATGTTTATGCCTTTCATTAGGTCAGTATTTTACTGCTCCAATGGTTTAACATAAACATTAACTTTTGAGTAGCAGTTTTCTTTTTCAAACAGGTTCTTAGGGAGCGACATCAAGGCGATTTCACGCACAAGATTTCCCCCTATGCAACATTATATCAAACCGCTCTTGAGAAGGCAATAACTCATTATGTCAAAAGTCCAGCCTCTCGAATTTCTCAAAGAGACAAAAAAGCAGATTGATGCACATATCTTTGATTTTCTACCCAGCGAGCACGATCGCCCCGAAGTGCATCAGTTCTACCAAATGATGTTGGATTACCCACTTCGAGCCGGCAAAGGGTTACGCCCAGCAATTTGCCTCCTGATTTGCGAGGCGTTTGGCGGGGACCCGCGGAAGGCTATTAATACTGCTGCTGCGCTTGAACTCCTGCAAAACTGGGCACTGATCCACGATGATATCGAAGACGGTTCTGACCTACGTCGCGGCGAGCCGTGCCTCCACCAGAAACACGGGATTCCAATTGCTATTAATGTGGGTGACGGACTCCACTGCAAAATGTGGGAGATGCTGAACCGAAACGCAGATCTGCTCGGATATGAACTCGCATTTGAGATTGCGTCGGAATTTGCCCAACTCAGCAATAGCATCGTCGAAGGACAGCACATTGAGTTGAGTTGGGTTGAAAGTAACCGTTGGGACCTAACTGAAGCGGACTATTGGACGATGTGTATCAGAAAGACCGCTTCTTACACCTGCATCACCCCCTGTCGCATCGGTGCGCTCATTGCGGGAGTGTCCAAAAACGAGACGGATCTATTCGTCGATATGGGCAAGAATCTTGGAGTTGCCTTCCAGATTCAGGACGATGTCCTCAACCTTATCGGTGAAGAAAGGTTGTACGGAAAAGAGATTGGGGGAGACATCAGCGAAGGGAAGCGTACCCTTATCCTCATCCATCTGCTGAACAGCTGCTCACAGACGGAAGCAAACCGTGTCACCGAAATTATGAGTCAGCGACGTGAGGACAAACATCAGGATGAGATCCAAGAGGTGTTGGATCTGATGAAGCATTATGAATCAATTCAGTACGCCCAGCAACGCGCCAAGACACTTGCACAGAAGGCATATACTCAGTTTAATCAAGCATTTTCTCACTTGCCGCCAACCCAAGCCAAAGCTATTTTTCTAGACCTGATTCACTTTTTAATTGAACGAGAGTATTAACCATAATCTATCTGCATACTTCACCTCATCGAAAGGAGTCTACAATCCATGAAAACACACGAACTTGAAGCTATCGCCCAAGCCCTCGTTCCAGCAGGCAAAGGTATCCTCGCCGCGGATGAAGGAGATGCTACCATCAAAAGACGCTTCGACAGTATCAACGTCGAATGCACTGAAGCAAATCGTCGTACCTACCGCGAGATGTTGTTCACTACACCGGGAACAGAAGAATTCATCAGTGGGGTCATTCTGTTTGAAGAGACCCTCCGTCAGACAACGCAAGGTGGCACCCCCTTTCCCGAACTGCTTGCGAACAAAGGCATCATATCCGGTATCAAGGCTGACACGGGCCCCAAAGATCTCGCTGGCTTCCCCGGCGAAACAGTGACGGAGGGGCTCGACGGGCTTCGTGAACGCCTCACCGAATACCGGGAACTGGGAGCAAGATTCGGAAAGTGGCGGGCTGTTATCAACGTCGGCGATGGTTTCCCAACGCTATCTGGCATCGATGCCAATGCACACGCGCTCGCACGTTATGCAGCGATATGCCAAGAGGTTGGACTCGTTCCCATCGTTGAGCCGGAGATTCTAATGGAAGGCACGCATACGATTGAACGTTGCGAGGAGATAACGGAAACAACGCTGAAACGGGTCTATTTTGAGCTCCATGTGCACCGAGTCATCCTTGAGGGAACCCTGCTCAAGCCGAGCATGGTCCTTTCAGGAACAAATTGCCCGGTGCAAGCAGACGTGCAAGAGGTAGCCGAGGCAACTGTGCGCTGTTTCCGCCGAGCCGTTCCGGCAGCGGTGCCCGGAATAGTCTTCCTTTCCGGTGGCCAAAGTGCTAAACTAGCAACAGAACATCTCAACGCCATGAATGCCATAGGTAACTGCCCATGGGAACTTAGCTTCTCTTACGGACGGGCACTACAGGGACCAACGCTTGAAGCATGGGGTGGAAACGCCTCGAATGCTCAGAAAGCGCAGAAGGTCTTTTACCATCGAGCAAAGTGCAACAGCGCTGCGCGTTACGGCAAGTATACCCAGCAGATGGAAGCACTCGCAGCATAGCCACTATTTCACAAGCAACGGAGGGAAAAGATGCTGACCGAAAAGCAGGTCGAAGCATATAAACAGGATGGCTATCTCAGGGTTGAGGGACTCTTCACGCCGGGAGAAATCAAAGAGTTAAACTCCGAAATGAACCTGATTATCGAAGACTGGTGGGGTGAGGAGAGCATCGGCTGGCGGGGACCGTGGCGTGACCATTACCTGCCCGAGGAAGAACGGAAAAAGACCAAGGCGGTCATTATTGCAAATCCACATTTCTACTCAGCTGCTTGGAGCAAAGTTATCCTGCACGAAGGTCTCGTCGGCTGCCTTCAGGATTTGATTGGTCCCAGTGTGCAGTGGCATCACACTGTACTGCACGGGAAGCCGCCAGAATTGGGTACGCCCTTCCCGATGCACCAAGACTACCCTTTCTACCCGCACGATGGACCAGACTTTGTGGATTGCCTCGTCCACCTCGACGATGCGCCCTTGGAAAGCGGTTGTCTCTGTGTAGTTCCCGGCAGCCATACTGATGGTCCCCTCGAACACATCACCGGCGACCATACCCGTCCGTATCTGCCACCTGAGAAGTACCATCCAGACAGAGTCGAAACCGTGCCGGTTCCCGCCAAGGCAGGAGATGTCATTTTCTTCAGCTACTGCACAATTCACTGGTCCAATGTCAATCAGACAGATCAATGGCGAAAATCAGTTCGGATTGGCTACCACACGCCGGAGATGCGACCTATTGGGATGGATGCCAAGGAACCTAACAACAAAATCATCGTCAGCGGCTTAAAGAAGCGATGTGAAGAACCGCGCTTGACATATCGTTAGCGTTTTCCAACCAGCTTTCAAAAAGGAGAGCAAATCGTATGGAGCGATTAGATCGGGCAACCGATAAGTATGTTACGCAATTGGAGCAAGAGGGGTGGTGCGTAATGGAGGGCATCGTCCCCGCAGATGAAGTCGATACCGTGCGCAAAGAGGTAGAGACATCTGAGCCATTGTATAAAGAGTTTAGCGAAGAACATGATCGATGGTCAAAAAACGTCATCGCCTTTTTCCCGTCGCTGGCACCCCACCTGTCTAACAAACGCTTTTTAAATGTCGTTAAAGCGATGTTAGGACCACAAGTGCGGATTTCCCAAACCGAATACAAGATTCGCCCGCCACACTACGAATTGAACCGCGCTTACCACTCGGACTTCCCACACGATCTCAAACAACCGTGGCACGTGAGCCAACCCTTTCCCAAAGCAGTGATCGGCATTACAACCTTGTGGATGCTCACTCCGTTCACAACTAGCAACGGCGGTACATGGGTTGTGCCCGGCACGCACGCAAGCCAGAAAAATCCGAGGGGGGAAAATGACGGGATCGATGAGTTCGCACCAATTCCGGGCGAATTCCAAGCGACCGGCGATGCTGGCAGCGTGCTGATAATGGATAGCCGAATCTGGCACTCAAACGCAGCCAGTCCCAGTGAAAAACCACGAACCGCAGTGGTGGTGCGCTATGCACCGTGGTGGCTCAATCTGGAATTCTTCGGTGTCAACACAGCACCTATCCCGGCGGACGTTTTCGATACGTTCCCGGAGGAGACAAAATTACTGTATGATCATCGGGTGGAAGGGCGTGAAAGCAAGATCTGGGCGTAGTAAAACAGGCAGGTCGGCAGTTGAACAAACCTGAGAAATCTGTGCGGACCCCCTCAATTGATAGCCAATCAACATCTATCGAGCTATCCCACACATCCGGTCATTGACACGCTTTCAGAAACGCCGTGAACAGATTCAGAGTTTCCGGGTGGCGTTCCCACATCATCTCAGGATGGCACTGCACGCCGAGCGCGAATTGGTGAGTCGGGCTTTCAATAGCCTCGACGACGTTATCTTTCGCTTTGGCGGTTATAATAAAGCCCCCGGCAACATCTCGCACCGCTTGGTGGTGGAAGGAATTGACACGGGTAGTGGGACTGCCGAAAATCTGAAACAGACGGCTATCGGACAGGATGTCTATTGTATGGGACGCATACCAACCTGCGCCCGTTTGGGAGTGGCGTAACGTTGGCTGCGGCATCTCAGCGGCAATATCTTGGTAGATCGTGCCGCCTGCCGCGACATTTAGCATCTGGATCCCACGACAAATTGCGAGGATTGGCAGGTCCTGGTCTAATGCTTTTTGAGTAAGCTGCAGTTCCATCTCATCGCGCACCCGGTCAACGCTGCCCATATTTTGATGCGGCTCCTGACCAAACAGTAACGGATCAATGTCACCACCGCCGGAGAGCACAAGCCCGTTGAGCACTCCCAAGTATCGGTCGATGCACTCCACATCCTCAACGTGTGGCACGAGGAGCGGGGTGCCCCCAGCGTATTCAATCGCGCGGGCATAATCGCGCGCGATTATGTTACGCTCAAGAGTGTATATGGAGTCACCGATAGGGCCCGCCGTCAAGCTGCAAGTGATGCCAATAACTGGACGCATCTGCGATTCCTTTCTTTTATCGAATCGTTCAAATCCACCAATCAATACTACCTGAACGGTTACGCTTTCACTCCAAAACAGGGAGTTCTAACAATCGTGTTAATTTTACCAGCAATCGATCTCCGAAATGGAAAATGTGTAAATTTAGTGCAGGGACGCGCAGGAGAGGAAACAATCTTCTCAGACCAACCTGTGGAAATGGCAGCGCAGTGGCAACAGGATGGCACTGAATACCTCCATCTTGTAGACCTTGATGGTGCGTTTAGCGCAGTATCGGATAATCTCCGCATCGTCAAGGAGATTGTCGAAATGCTTCAGATTCCCGTCCAATTGGGGGGAGGTATCCGGACGATGGAAAAGCTAGATGACGTTCTGGGGCTCGGTGTGACAAGGGCAATCCTTGGTACGGCTGCCCTCAAAAACCCGCGGTTGGTCGAATCCGCATGTAAAAAGCACGGATCCCGAATCGCTGTCGGTATTGATGCAAAAGATGGGATGGTTGCCACAGAAGGTTGGCTTGATGTCTCTGAAAAACCCGCCCTCGCATTCGCTAGAGAGATGGAAGATTGTGGGGTTCAAACCATCATCTATACAGACATCAAAAGCGATGGTATGCTCCAAGGGCCCAACTTGGAAACTACGGAAGCCATCGCTAACGCTGTGTCGGCAAACGTCATCGCCTCCGGTGGGATCACATCAACTCAAGATGTTCAAGCCCTCAAAGCAATAGAGGTTCACGGCGCAATCGTCGGTCGAGCTTTCTATACCGGTGCCTTAGACTTGAAAGCCGCAATTTCCATCGCCCGCTAGTAACGAATTAACAACGCACCTTAGATTTTCCACTCTACACTTTACTCATCAGGACGAATCCAACTAACGATATCTTCTGCGTCGCCGGCACCACCCTCGCGTCCATCGCTGCCGAAAGAGACAAGATCGTAACCGTATCGGTCATGGACACCGGGACGGATGTAGATATAAGTATTTCCCCACGGATCCGTAGTGATGGGAACCTTCAAATACGGACCCAGCCAATTAACGGGAATCGGCGGCTGTTCGGGCTTCTCCCAGAGTGCTGCCAGTCCTTGTTGAGTCGAGGGATAATCCCCATTATCTTTCGCGTAGGTATCCAGCGCGATGCCGATAGTTTCAATCTCTTCCGCTGCTTGCGCTTGATCCGCTTTTCCTGCCTGCCCCAGTAAGCCTGATGCTAGAACGACGGCAACCACAATCCCGATAATAACAATCACAATGAGGAGTTGTGTAGATGTAAAACCAGACGGTTGATTATCAATGTTTCTCAAACAATAGCCTCCTTCATTAAAAAATCTGTCTCATTGTAGCACAATCCCTCAGTCCATGCAAGTACAATCTGATAGGCGTTCCTTCAGCCACCAATTCACATGAGAATCATCAACGAATCAAAGGCAGCACTTACCTTCACCTGTCCTGTTTGATTCGTCCCCATGTTGTGGTAAGTGCCTCCTGCGTATCTACGGCGTGTGGACGTCCCGGCCCACCGTTCTTGATATTTACACCTGTAATTGCGACATCATCAAACCGGCCCTCTGCGTTACCGACCACAAGTCCCGCTTGACCGGGCTTGAGGGGGTCCGGATCCTCCGCCGTAAAAACCTGATCATTGACCTGAAACTCAAGTTGACCGTCATTGACGGTTGCCTTCAGTCTATACCACGTATCAATGTCCGAAACAAAAAAGAACTCGCGTGTAGACCATTCATTTGGACCCGCCTTAATGATTGACACAGTACCAAAAAAGAAATTAATAAAGAAAAGATAACGACTGTCCTCATCACCTCTATCGTGTAAGGTGAGTCCTACGTATGCAGGATCGTTTCGCTCCTTGACCAATTTTGCCCGACATGACACCGAGTAGTTCTCCCAGTCCAATTTTCCCGTCAACCACAAGCTCATGAACCCACGCTTAAAGATTCGTCCGACTGCCTCGCCCTGATTGACCCACCAATTTTCAACCTGACGGTCTAAATTGTAAATTTTCCATTCCCTAGTAATTCTGTCCTCGAAATCGTCGCGCCACGTACCTGCGAAGCCGATGTTTCCATACGTCAAAACGACAATCTGCACAAGAGCTATTAATAAGACACAATTAGATTTCATCGAAGTAATGCCCCCCGTGTTAATACAAATCCCTGATCATTGTGTGACAAACCACCGATGTAATCAGGAACTTATCCTCATTTACCCGCTCCAAAGGTTATTACGGAGATGTGTGGGAATAGTAGCAAATCCCCTCTTGAAGTGTCAAGCAAAATTCAGAAGACATCTTCCCTATCCAGTTTATGTCCATTAAGCTCCCAATAGTTTTCTACCGCTCTCCATTCACCTTTCTACTCAGGCGCGTTTTCGGAAACTCGCGTCCTCACCAAGAGTGTCTGCTGTTCGTAGATAGATCCACCACGCCCGGGCAGAGGATTATCGGGACGAGGAACGGGAGGGGTATCGGCATAGCGGGGTTCGCGGACCTGTTTGCCACGTAGGATGGCTGCATCGAAGGCAGTCCAGTCGGTAATGGGTAACGGGGACAGTGCGTCAGCCGCACAGTATTGGAGCAGGAACAAACGGCGTGACTGTCCACTAAGGTTAGGCGCGGAAGCGTGTAAGGTACGGGTGTGATGGATTGTAATACTGCCAGCTTTAACCTCAACGGGAGCGACGTTATCCGGTATGAAATTGGGGTCAGTAATTGCACCCACAAAAACGTCGTTCTGGTAATGGTTATAAATTGGGCCTTTATGGGAACCTGGAATAAACAACAGGCAGCCGTTTTCCCGCGTCATATCGTCAACCGCTAGACCGACCGACAGCATATCGTCGTTGGTTGCATCGCCCCCAAACGCAAAATCCTGATGCCATTCAACCGGGCTACCGAATCCGGCGGATTTCATGTTGAGTTTGGAGGTTTGATAACGAATATTCTGCCCGATTAATTGGGCAACGCTATCGAGAATATGGTCGTGGCGCAGCATCCGGTCATAGATTGGATGCAGGACTGCCGGATTTTTGAGGCGTCGCAGCCGAGGCGTTTCTGGCGTATGTCCGGGTTCAAGATCAAAAACATTGGTATGTTCAGTGACCTCGCGGGATTTATTAACAAATTCATCAGTAACCTTGCGAAGTTCTGCGATATCTTTCGCTGAAATCACGTTTTCAACAACGATATAACCGTTGGTTTGATAGAAGTCGATCTGCGCTTGTGTCAGCATGTGAAACTCCTTTCATACAAAGTCAAGTTATACTTTGCAAAAAATCGGTCAGAGGCACCGTTGCACTTCCTTCTCAATATACGTCCGTAACTCTTGGGGCAGTGCAGGCAATGCACCTACCGCAGCGTTCTCTTGAATCCGTTCCGGTTTTGATGTCGCCGGAATCACTACGCTCACCCGCGCATCCGAGAGAATCCACGCTAATAATGCCTGCGCCCATGCTTCTATCCCATGTGCTCGAAGTGGCAAGAGATTTGGCTCTCTTTTGAGTCCCGTCACCAACTTCCCCACGCCGAGCGGCTGCATTACAATCACACCGATCCCAAGTTCCTCAGCAAGCGGCAAAATCTCCTGCTCACACTTCCGTTCCAACACGTTATAGGGGATCTGAATGGTACTGATTCGTCCGCCCTTCATGATTCGGATCATCTCAGGATAGGATTCGGTCTGATAGTGTGTGATTCCGATGAGACCGATTTTCCCTTCTGCCTTCAACCCCTTTAGCGTTGGTAGGTGAATCTCCCAGTCCAAGAGGTTATGGATTTGAAAGACATCAATATAGTCGGTCTGAAACCGTTCAAAAGATTGAGCAATCTCAGCTTTGCCCTGTGACAACCCCCTACACCAGACCTTCGTCGCGAGCTGAAACTGCTCTCGTTTCCCTTCGGTTGTTACGCCAACCACGCTTTCACTCTCACCATACATCGGCGACGAGTCGAGGAAGGCAATACCCTCCGAGAGGCAGGCTGCGATAATCTCCTTACGAATAGCGATCTCCGCCTCTGAACGGACATCAAACGTCTTCCAAGTGCCCATTCCGATAGGCGGCACCTGAAGCGTTGCCAGTTTCCGTGTCTGCATACTATCGCTCCTCTACTGATTGATCGCCTAATTTCCCAGTAACTCAAGATTCTATCTCGGTTCTTGGACAAAGAAATTAACTTAGAAAGTTGAGCTACGACTGAATCCAGTTTCAATTGAACTCACTTGACTATCATATTTGGGAAACTCAAGTTAATATGGATCTGATATAGGTAGCGCCCTTAGCAAACAAATCCTCATCCGGATATCTCGGTTTTCCCAAATGCTCAGGTGCCCAAATACCTTGGTAATTGACCTTCTGTAGGGCGGCGACAACGGCGGGGAAATCGACCCGTCCTTCGCCGAGGGGAACTTCCCGTCCCATGGGCCAGAGATTCGTGTGATCCCGAAAACCGCAACAATGAATCTTATCTGCGAACTCCATCACCAACGGTCGCATATCTCCGCCAATAAAATCCATACCGGTACACAGCATTACTCCATTAGATGGGCTGGGGACCGCATTGACCAATCGGCGCAAATCATTGGAAGTCGCCACTAGGAATGGACCGCCCCATCCGTCAGCCGTATAGGTTCCATAATCTTCAAGACGGACACCGGCTGCAACCGCTCGTTCACGAATTCCGTCGGGTAGAAGTCGATGGAGTGTGTGGTTCCCAATACCAACGCCGTTCGCTTCCGCCACAGGCATCAATTCACGATAGATCTCAATCAAGCCTTCCCAACACGCTTCGGCTTGTACGGGGTCTCTCGGCTTGGCAATGTCAATAATTTGCAACACCGATGTAATGCCCGCTTCCCCTACAACTTCGATCATGCGCGTCATTGCATCAATAGCGCGACGATCACGTCTTAACAAAACCTCCGGACTTGTGGCACCGCCGCGTGAGTGGGTCCGATAGCGCAGCGGAGGCCACTTCAACAACCGCCAAGATGCGTCTTTTACCACGAGACCATCGTCCTCTAATCTGCCCTTGATTTCCTGAAGATTTGCCGGGTCTGGATACCCGTTTTCCTCAAACCCGGGAAGGGAAGGACAACTGATAGAAACGCGTTTGGCATCTAATTGCCTGCAACGATCAATGGTCGATTGCACATCGGGCAACGCGCTAACTCCTAGTATCATGGGGCTTTCCTCCATTTCAGAAAATCAGCAATTATACTTATGCAGCGATTAGAGATTTGATATAAGCAACCGCCTTTGCTTCTAAATCCTCACCCGGATATCTCGGTTGACCTAGGTGTTCTGGATTTAGAATACCTTGATAACCAGCATCCCGCAAGGCAGCGACAACAGCGCGGAGATCGACCCTGCCCTCGCCAAGCGGAACCTCCCGTCCGGCAGGCCATCGCTCCGAATGGTCTCGAAGTTGGCAGAAGTGAATCTTATCTGCAAACTCCGCTACCAATGCTGGCACATCGCCACCGGGGATATCCATGCCGGTACATAACGCCACCCCATTCGACGGACTAGGAACTGCATTGATCAATCGACGTAATTCCTTCCAAGTCCCGACCAAGAACGGTCCACCCCAAGCATCTGACCTGAAATCTCCGTAATCCTCAATACGTACGTCCGCTGCGACTGCCCATTCACGCACATCATCTGGCAAGATTCGGTGGAGACTGTGATTTGCTATGCTAACTCCGTTTGCTTCTGCCACCGGGATAAGTTCGCGGTAGATGTCGATGAGCCCCTCCCAGCACGCTTCTTCTTGCGCGGGATTTATCGGTTTGCCCAAACTCACGTAGTGCAACACCGACGAAATACCAACCTCTCCTAAAACTTCAAGTGTGCGCAGCATGGCATCAATGCAGCGACGGTCACGGGTCAACAAGATGTCTGGATTCATTGAGCGCACCGTCCGCCACGGACGTGAGGGCCACCGCGCAAAATGGTAAGTGACGCTCGGCACTTCAAGACCATTGTCCTCTAATCTACCCTTCAGTTCCCGCAGGCTGTCTGCATCCGGATACCCTTTGTCTTCATATCCAGAAAGAGAACCGATATAAACACATTCGACGCCAAGTTTTCTGCAACGGTCAACGGTCACTTGCACATCGGACGATGCGCCAATTCCAACTTTCATGGGGGTTTCCTCCGTTTCAAAAAATCAATCGTCATTTTTATTATAAGGCAAGTTACTATGGTAGATTTTATAATTGCTTAGACACTTCCAATGCACAGCCAACCCCCTAAATCCCCAACCCCTCTGATAAGAGGGGAAAGACAAAGGAGAAGATCCCCTAACCCCCCGCCCCCTTATCAGGGGGAGTCTCCTTGTCAGGGGAGTTGCAGGGGAACTTTGGAAACTTCGTGAAGGTCGGAGTTATTGACAAATGTCTACTTATTTCTCTAGTTCACCATAGTTGCCTGATAATACTACACACATGTCGCCCCGCCCCGATAAATCAGGACAGGCGGGATTCAGAGCAACCCCGATAAGATCGGGGTCGTAGACTCTCGGAACGGAGCCGTAAGCACCCGAACTATAGTGTAACGTTCCGGGCTGATTAAGCCATGACTATAGCGCAATGTGCTAGGTATCTTGTGCAGTGGATTTGTCAATCCACTGCGACCCGTGTTGACTCGATTTAGCGTCCATTCCCCACGGTTTGTAATGTTCCTCATAACTAGTACTCAATCAGATAAGTTTTGAAATTATTATATATGTTAGGAGTTACGCACTTCAGTTTGTAGTAGCGCAATTCATTGCGCGTTACCACGGGCGATTAATCGCCCCACTACAAACCTACCGATTTACTGTAATTGCCCGATTCATCGGGCGTTACGAGCCGTGTTGTGTGTTAATGCATCATCGAACAACGAGGCTTTGGGCATGCAACTGCGTAAGGCCTAATCTTATTGTTTGCTCTCAATCAATATACACAACCATAATTTGCCTGACAGAGTACTAGGGCGTGTTGACATTTGGCAGATTGAACCCATCCTGATTGACTTTGAACGCATTACCCCGGTGGTTTAAGACAAATGGAACGGAGATCTCCGTTACCTACGAATTGCCCTTGCTTCTATGTACCGGCGAGCACTATCGTAGTGAACAACGATCGTTGTTCACTACAACTCATTTACCGTGGGAGCCCTCTTCAGCGTTTGCCGAATTGGGAACATCAAAATGTCAACACGCCCTAGCAACTTACATTATAGTAACCTAAGTTTCTAACCTATTTTCTGTCCAAGTACATAATCCCTACTACTTCCGGTGAAGACGCCATCAATGCCATCCGATTCCGGCGTATGGAAAAAAAGAAGCATCGGCGCAAAGCCGATGCTTCACTCATTACTTACTTTGTCGGATAGGAAAACTAACTTTCTAGATTAAGTAGGTAGAACAACTCAACCGGTAGCACCGCAGTTAAGTGTGGTAGGCGTCAAATGTCTGGAATTATGGTCGAAATCGGAAGTCATACCAAAAAATGTCATACATCTGTGATGCGCTCGAAACCTTGTGTGAATTGAGGATTTTTTTGATAAACGCCACGTTGCTGTATGACACGATTTTCCTCGCATGACCGCCGATTTCACTACTCCACACTTTAGTGCAGACCTACCACTCAACCTAGCATAGCATTAATTAAGCATTTGGCTTTTGAGCAATCCCCAAGTCACAGAGAGTGCATCAGCAGGGTCCACCGCCTGGGGTCCCGGCGAATCCATAACCCTCTTAACTTGTTCTTGTTCTAGTTGGGTATCGAAGATATAAAGCTCGTCCATGACCCACCTTGCAAATAAGGTTTGATTTCCTACCGGATCCAGATCTATATCTCGATTTCCAATCCAGAAGTCATTGTCCAATTGATCAGGACCTTCTTTGAACTCGTCGGGGAATGCAATACCTGACAACTCTCCATCTAAATAGAGCTGCATCCCTTTTGCTCCCCACGTCGCAGCGATATGATGGAGATCTTTTTTCCACGCCCTTTTGTCGACTTGGGCGAGAACAAAATGGTCGAAACGATTTTGCTTTATCAGATAAGTTATGCCATAACGCTCATTCGGATGGCTGTGGGCGATAGCCCAAGCATCTGTCTTATTGGAATTCCGGGAGTAAAATATCCAGCATTGCGCGACGCCTCCATCGCCCCCCCATTCACCGATAGGATGCCGTACATCTACCCAAAATGCAATCGTACCTGCTCCTTGTTTGATGTGCGGCTTACCTTTATCTTCAGTGGGAAACGAAATGGCTTGACCAACCTCACTTGCAAAAAATCCTTTCTCGATTTGGGCATCTTCAAAGAGGTCGCGCTTGTCCTTCTTTTCTATGGGATAAACTGTTCCACCGCCTTCCTCAACCGCGTCCGGGCTATCCAATGAATTGTAAAATAGCCGCTTGGAATATGCGTTGAGCAGCGGAATAGAAGTCAACATGGCAGTCATCACAATCACGCTTGCTAACTTATGTCTTTTGCCATACATTTCTATTACCTCCCTTGAAAGAAATGCTTAACATTTGCTGAGTGACCTATGCAGAACACTGTCTGTGAGATAGACATTTACCCGCTTCATTAACTAGATTATACACGATGCCGTTGTATATTTCAACCAAAAGACAGGGTTTAAGAATTACCAACGAAATCTGCAACTTCGCCCATGACTCTTGGCTATGACACCTTTGGGAGACTCTGAGGAGCTGCGCGTAGATCCTATCACTTTGACAACTGCTGTGTCTGTGCACCTACTCCCTCAGTGATAATAAGAAACTGATTCGCCTCCACATCAGCCAGCGTCTGCTCCAAGCCGCTAGGCCATGTAATTGTCACCTCCTTTGCTTCGGCTTCGGCACCCAACCCAAAAATGAGACGTAAGTCGTGCCCTGAAAGATAGCTGGAACCAGCTTGTACTTCTCTAATCTGGGTGTGAGAACGAGTGGCAACTTCAATACACGCCCCAATCCCATCTCGGTTGCTTTTGACACCGACGGTTTCGATCTTCAGCCAGTTGTTTCGGTTACCTCCGTCGTTGCGAAGCAGAACCGCTTTCTGATTCAAATTCACCACAAAAATATCAGTATCGCCATCATTATCATAATCACCAAAGGCAGCACCTCGACTGACCCGTTTCATTGAGAAATAAGTGCCGCTCCCCTCGGAAACATCGAGAAAGGAGGATTCCCCCATGTTCAGGAAAAGTTGGTCGGTTTGTGCATATTCAAGGGTATCGGATTGCGATTCGACGATCGAATAGACATGCCCGTTTGCGACAAAGAGATCTAGATCGCTATCGTTGTCGGCGTCGAAGAACTTGGTACCAAAGCCCAGCCTCAGGAAACTTGGGTCTCCCAGATGTGCGATATATGTGACGTCGGTGAAGATGCCGTTTGAATTGTTGCGGTACAATGTGTTGGTTTCGCGGGAAAAGTTTGTCACGAAGATGTCCAGAAAACCGTCGTTGTTATAGTCTCCAAAATCGACTCCCATCCCACCTTCCGCAACTCCATCCTCGTTATACGCAACCCCAGCAATAACGCCGAGATCCATAAAAGTCCCATCTCCCATGTTACGGTAGAGAAAATTCGGTGTTGTATCGTTGGCGACATAGATGTCTATGCGCCCATCATTATCGTAGTCCCCGCAGGTGACACCGAGCCCTTTCCCAGTATCGTTGTAAACGCCCGCGCGTTGCGTGACATCGGTAAACGTGCCATCTCCACTGTTTCTGTAAAGGGTATCCGAGACCCCTTTATAGACGCGTGGATTGCTATAAATCCGTCGCCCGTTCGTATCATACCATTCGCCATCTTCGACAATATCGTAATCAAGATAATTAACAACGTAAAGATCCAAATTACCGTCATGATCATAATCCACAAAGGCACAACTCGAACTCCATCTGTCGCTGTCACCCACACCGGCATACGTCGTCACATCCGTAAAAGTCCCATCGGCATTGTTCCTATATAACACGTTCTCCCCAAAATTCGTCACGTACAAATCTGGATCCCCATCGTTGTCATAATCCGCGGTGCCACAGCCCATCCCATAGCCAAGGTGCCCGACGCCCGCTTCAGCGGTAACATCGGTAAAACCCTTGTCCCTATCGTTTCGATAGAGCGCGTTCGTGGGCGGCGTATCCGTCACAAAACCCGGCAAGGGAGCACTGTTGACGATGTAAAGATCGAGATCCCCGTCGTTATCATAGTCGAAAAAAGCTGCGCCGGACCCCATGGTTTCCAGATAATATAACCGCCCGCTTTCGCCATTGACATGCTTGAATATGATACCCGACGCTTCGGCGACATCAACAAACTGAACAGTCGTTTGCGCATGAGGAGAAATAACGAAGGCATTTAGTGTGAAAACTATCCAATACGGCATAAAACGTAAAACGCATTGCGTATTGCGTAGGGGTTTACTGATTTTTCTCCCTTCTTCCATCCCTCCCTTTCTGCTCCTGCCTTGCTTGGAGTTGCTGAACTGTTTTGAATTCATGAGCGGCTTTTTCCACATTTCCTAACCTTTCATACACTCGTCCAAGATTTTGGTGAAATTTAGGGTTCTCCGCATCCAGTTGAATCGCCGTTAAAAATGAATTCATTGCTTCGAGGTATTTTCCTTGGAGCGAATAACTCATCCCGAGGTTGTTATGCCCGTTTGCCTCATTGGGTGCGAGACGAACAGCCGCTTCACACGCCTGCTGCATTTTATCAAAATGGTTGAGTCTCATATAGCATGCCGCAAGCGTATTGTAAACCTCCCTGTTGTTCGGGTTCTGTGCAATGGATTTTTCCAGAGATTTGATGGCTAGCTCAAACTTATCATATCGTAGGTGGACCAACCCAAGTTGATACCAGAGTTCAGGATTTTTAGGGGATCTTTGAATAGATGTTTCGAGTTGTGATACACGATTCGCATAAGGTTTGAGCACTTCATATTTCTTAATCTGCTCAAGGCCTTTTTCAACATTCCCTACTCGGATGTAGGCGGTACCCAGACTATAGTATGCACGGATATGGTCACGATTCAATTGAATTGCCTGTTCAAATGACTGAATCGCATCGTCAAACTTGTTCTGCTTCAGATAAACCATTCCAAGATCGTAATATGGATGATAGTCATTATCTAAGTCGGTGGGGTCAAGTTCAATGGCACGGCGCAATGCTTGTATCGCCTTCTGATACGCATTTTGTCTGAAATAGGCGATACCGAGCATCTGATGTGCACGAGCATGATTAGGAACTAATTGGAGGACGGTTTGAAATGCTTCAATTGCTTCTGTTGTTTGGGCAAGATCGGTTAAATAAACTGTTCCAAGCGCATCGTAAGCGTCTGCACGATTCGGGTCGACCTGTATCGCCTTCTTGAATGCTTCTACAGCACCCAAGTAATTCTCACTTCTGATAAGTTCCAACCCACGATTATAATATTTGACGAACTCAGGTGAGAATTCAGCCCGGCTGGGATTAGGACTTAGGGCACCTTCTTCTTTTCCCTGGACCTGACAAGCTGCTATCAGGATGAAAGCGAAACAGAAAACAGCGAGGTGCTTTGCCATCATATCGTGTCCTTAGAAAATAAAAAAGGTAGGGACAAGATTAACTTCGCCCCTACCTTAATCATGTGGATTGCAGACCTTCTACCGCCCGGTATAAGGATACCTATACAGAGAAGATTGATGAGCTCATAGAAACCCAGAGCACCCACTTTCAAAATCACAGAGGTCAGGTTAATAACTGGATTTGATACGACCCCAGCTAAGAGGGAGTTTACCCGCGGATTCGACGCTTAAAATCGCTCCGTTCATTGCCTCTAGAACCTCTTCAGCCGTCAAAGCTCTCGACCAGATGCGAGCCTCGTCAATTCGCCCCTCGAAGAAACGGGTCGGTCTATTTACCTGCCAACCAATGTAGAAGTTAGCGTCGGGGTCCACCGCTCCTGGACCGGCGCCCTCATTTGTCTCGACATCCAGTCTACCATCAATATACATCCGAACCTCGGTTCTATTCTTCCGAGTAGAAACCAGATGGTGCCACTGACCATCAGAGACTTTCTTTGTGCTTTTTACCTCAGGCCCAACTCTATTGATATCATTATATCGAGTTAGGAGTAAGCCCTGAGTTATCTTGAGATAGTATCCACTACCATTCTCTCCCCAGGTAGTAATTATCATTTTGTGATCCTGGTCGCCTATCTCGGTTTTCGCCCAGGCTTCAAGAGTAACATCCCCTGTCCCCAGATCCAATGCAGGATGGTCAAATATTGTCAACCCCTGTTCTTTCGCTATAAGGAATTCAAGGGCAGCCTTGTTTCCTTGTGTGTCAGGTATATCGTCTGTCACCCATTCGGGACCATTTTCCAGTTTCGCAGCAAACTGGTTGGGAGCCTTAGGATGTTGCTTAGTTACATTCCCTGCTCCTTCATTCATGGGGTAGTAGAATATGACATCCTCCCAGTCAGCAGCGCCATATCCCACGGCTGGAAGAAGGCCTATACAAACGAATATGAATAGGCAACTAATTGTGAACTGTCCGAAGAGTTTCATCTCATTTTCCTCCTTTAATGGTGTTGGAAATCGAGCCAAGCACCTTTGTATATCGCTTCAGCGCAGCTTCGGAAAGCTTTGCATCTGCTTTTGGCGTTGGCTCTTCAGAATAGTTGACCTACTCCCAAAGCTGAAGCATTGGGATTCTTAAACGGACTTATGGGTGCGTCCCGAAGGACGCTCCTGCCGTATATCTGCTTCGACGAGATTTGCCACCTGCCAATAGTGTGGACTTACTATCTCTCCACAGACGTTTAGCGTCTCGGCGTGTCCCGCCGCGACGGTATAATTTGTCGGACTTGGTTTTCGTCCTGATATGCGGCTTGGTTATCGCCGCTTGTCCTCCATATGCTATGTCACTAGAGTGTGGGATACCCCGACTAGCGCCGGGGGTGACATTATCCCACGAAGGACAAGATAATTATACCAGTTTTTGCCAGCAATATCAACGTTTTTTAACGTATGAACGAGACCACCGGGGCTGGACCCAACGCTAAAGCATTGGGATTGTCTCAGGGTCTTTCAATCGTCTGTCTAAACTCGATCTAAATTTCGTTCCACGTGGGTTTGTAGACTCCCAAAGCTCAACTTCAACCCACATAATCTTATGAATTCTACACTATGTTTCATACAAAATCAACTCAATCTTGGCTTTTTCAATCACTCATGGTCCAACGATGCGAGCAAAGATTTAACATAAGCAACCGCTTTTGCTTCCAAATCCTCACCCGGATGTCTCGGTTGACCAAGGTGTTCTGGATTCAGGATGCCCTGATAGTCAGCATCTTGCAAGGCGGCAATGATAGTAGACAAATCAACCCGTCCTTCGCCAAGGGGACCCTCCCTGCCCACAGGCCATCGATCGGAGTGGTCCCGAAGCTGGCAAAAGTGAATTTTACCAGCAAACTCCGCCACCAGCGCAGGCACATCCCCGCCGGGGATATCCATACCGGTACACAACGTCACTCCATTCGATGGACTTAGAACCGTATTAATTAATCGACGCAACTCCTTCCAAGTTCCGACCAAGAAGGGACCGCCCCATCCTTCTGTCATATAACTCCCGTAATCTTCAATCTTTACGCCTTCTGCGACCGCTCGTTCACGAACACCTTCTTGCAAGAGCCGGTGGAGACTGTGATTTCCAATGCCAACGCCGTTTGCTTCCGCCACCGACATCAGTTCACGGTAGATGTCAATCAGTCCCTCCCAACACGCTTCTTCTTGCGCGAGATCTAACGGTTTGCCGATGTCAACGTAGTGCAACACCGATGTGATACCAACCTCTCCCAAAATTTCGATCATCCGCACCATCGCATCAATGCAGCGACGGTCACGGTTCAACAAGATGTCTGGATTTGTTGAACCGTCACGCCAGGACCGTGAGGGCCACTTCGCAAACCAATAGGTGGCACTCGGTACTTCAAGACCATTGTCTTCCAATCTCCCCTTGAATTCCCGCAGGCGGTCTAGCACCGGATACCCATTCTCCTCATATCCGGGTAGGGAAGCACAACTAATAAAGACGCGTTCGACGCCGAGTTGTTTGCAACGTTCAACAGTCGCTTGTACATCAGTTGAGGCACCAATTCCGATTTTCATGGGGTTCTCCTCTATTTTGGAAGGTGAGGTTTCAGCATCAATCAGGTAACAATTATAGCACAACTCCATCAAGAACAGAATAGAAATGTGTAATCAAGCAAATGACCGGATAAGCGGTAAGAAATCCGTGCAAATTTCTTCAACGGATACAAATGGCCCCTGTCAAAGAGAGGGCTGATGTGAAAGGACAAACGCATAAGGAAAATGGTATGTGAGGATAACCATTCATCCAACCGCCTTTCCTCGCTTCCTTCTGGTTTTTAGATGGGGGTGCTTAGAACCTGTTTGAAAAAGAAAACTGCTACTCAAAAGTTAATGTTTATGTTAAACCATTGGAGCAGTAAAATACTGACCTAATGAAAGGCATAAACATGACTATACCAAAGTATCCTACTGATCTGACCGATGCCCAGTGGGACAAACTGTTCCCCTATTTGCCAGAACCTTCACCCATAGGTAGACCTCTCAAATGGGAGATGCGCTCAATTATCAACGCTATTTTTTACGTAGTCAAATCAGGGTGTCAGTGGCGAATGTTGCCGCATCAGATGCCACCGTGGCAAACGGTCTATTCCCACTTCAGAAAGTGGAAAACTTTAGGCACATGGGTTATGATTCATCAAGCACTTCACGAGCAAACCCGTAGTGATATTGGCAAATCCCCGTCACCTACAGTGGCTATCATTGACAGCCAATCGGTCAAGACGACCGAACTGGCAGATAGTAGAGGGTTTAATGCGCATAAGAAAATCAAAGGTCGTAAACGCCATATAGTCACTGATACAATTGGCATTCCATTGGGAGTCAAGGTCACTGATGCCAATGTCAGTGATAATCGAGTCGCAATAGAGTTACTAAACGAGGTCTTTAGTTGGCAGATAACGATTCAGTTAGTCTGTGCCGATGCTGGCTATCGCGGAGAATTAGGCGAATGGTTATATTTGACGCATCAGTGTCAATTGGACATCGCTCCATCTCTTAGGCAATCGGGATTTGTGGTCGTCCCATTGCGTTGGATTGTGGAGCGCACCTTTTCTTGGTTCGGTTGGTTTCGCCGATTGACTTTGGACTATGAACGCTCCGCTGAAACCGCTGAGGCTATGGTCTATATTGCTTCCATTTACTTGATGCGAAACCGTATCAAATGACTTTTAAAACAGGTTCTTAGGGAAAAAATTGATATAGGGGGGTATCGGCCAGAATACTCAAAATACTCCAGAGGCTACCTGCCATATAGTCCCCTAATGCAAGCCCTAAAAAGAATGGAATTGCACGACGATATGCGTTAAGACCTCCATAACGCAGGATAGCAGCCTTCAGTCCCCAAGTAACAAATAAACAGCACCACAGATTCCACATTCCCCAACTACTTGCCATCACATAACCGAGCGGATGAAGGGACCACCAGATAAAGCGCGCTCGCAAAAACATTAGCAGAACAGTCACCCCAAGTCCACCCCCCATAAACGCGAGGGCAGGCTGATCGGGCTCTTGAGGAAAGGTCAGCCAACCTTCAAGTCGGTTATAGAAATGCCCCCACTCTGTGGTTGGGCCCATATAATATCCCGATTCGGCACCATGTTGGTAATAGTTATGTAATAAAAGCCAAAAAATTGTCACCGCTCCGATCAGTGTTGCAAGCAGAATGGCAACGGCTGTGTGGCGTGGGTTGATATTCTGTCGCTCCGAAATTTTCAACGCTTCCAGTTGCTCTGGCATCGGATGGGTTCGATTGGCACGACTGAAATGCATGTACAACGTGAAGACGGTGAGGGTGCCGGCACCAAGTCGGCGTGTCCCAAAGGCAGCAACGATTAGGTGGTGGGGATCGATCTGGGCCCAGTGAAAATCGTGAACCAAGAAACCCAATTCGGCGCGGAGTCGGGCAATCATCGTTCCTAATAAAAGGTAAATCCCGAAAAAAATGGGAATCACCCACAACGACATGCCAGCTCTGTAGGAAAAAACCATCAAGAAGAGCATACCAAAAAAAATCCCTGCGAATGCAAGACGATAGGGCATCGCTTCACGCGCGTCTTCCAACTGTGACGCAGCACCCCGAGATCGGAACAGATGGCGCATCAGCCGTTTGAAGTGAGCCCTACCGGTCCAAAGGGCAAATCCTAACAGTCCCACATAGACGCCGAAACCCTGTTCGCCGGCATAAGGAAATTTCGGGAGACTTTGCCAACCCATGATGTCGCCGACTATCAGTTCGAGCTTGTAGACCCAGTAAAACACCCAACATGAAAACAGTAGATCTAGCGGTATGAGAAAACTGATGCCAATTGCGAAGGGATAGAAAGAGATCCGTATACTTCCCATGGCACTCCAAGGACGCTCGGTAAAATAGTGATGGACGTCCTGACGTTTGACAGGGAGATAGGGAAGGAAGGGATAGATTGAATCCAGTAGGTTGACCGTACTGATCAGCACGGCAATACCAAAGCCAAACCACATCAGTCTATTTTTGAAAAACCCTGATCGGGGATTTGTCATCTCCATCGGAAGTTGGATGAGTGGGTAGGTCAAACGCTCATGCTCAGTCCACTGCATCCGTAATAAGGTTATGATGCACAACATCACGACCATCAGCACGAAGAGAAATGAGATCCACGCAACAGCAGGGATAATCCATGCCTTAAAATTGTCATCAACATAGAGGCTTGATTTTCCCTCATAGAAGCCGATTAGGGCCTCTTCGTCTCGCACAGTGAGCCATTGCGGCAGATGCTTCCAAAACAGTTCTCGCCAGTCGTTTTCGGGAGTAGCAAACCGAAATGGATGCCCCAAGATCGGAATTAAGATTTCCATGATGTCATAGGAGCAGAGACAGGTGACAATACATAACATAAAATAGACGGTGAAAAATTCTTGCTGGGAAAGAGTCAGCATCGGGGAAATTTTGCCAAGTGCGCGCCCAATTAGAAGGAGCCAAAAAAGAATAAAAATCACATTAAATAGCGGGTGTGTCCAAGTGGGAAATGTGTATCGAACTACTTCCAGTTCGATGATCCAATACACATTGATCGGCGTGAGCAGCAGAGCGATGATGAAGGATTTGAGCGTTAAACCGCTTTGGAAGGTAGTAGGCGTGTCTTTCATGGGTGTGTACCTTTGGCAAGTTGATTTTTCCTAACCAATGGTGCTAGTTTAGTTTAGAGGTTATGAGACAGCTTCCTCAATTCTACCGTTAATCGGACAGACAAACCTTACTCGATTAACCGGAGGCACCCGAACTGACGACCATTATAGATTCTATCACACAATTGTTCCGTTGGGTAGATGATAAACTCACACAACAGACAATTCGGCGACAGTTGAGGGCTAATTCCAGATAACGTCTACAGGTTTTGAATAGCTTAAAGGGGTTCTCAGTCAACGTTATATTATTGATTAAAAAAGTTGGTAATCTTAAATATATGTCCAATTTTATTAAAATAATATAAATTTTATGTTGTTAAAACCAATTTTTGAGAATATAATATCCAAACTGTTTCGCTATATTTGCTGTACGGCCCCACGTTACTTTACCGCGGGCACAATATTGAAATCAACTCGCAAAGGGGTACAGGAGAGGAGTTCAGGTGAAAACAGTGTCCGGACGTCTCTGGCGTCACACGAATTTCTTAAAACTCTGGTCGGCTGAGACAATCTCCGCTTTTGGAGCCGCCATATCCGACGTGGCACTCCCTCTCATCGCGATTATAACTCTCGGTGCCGGGGCACGCGAAATGGGCATTCTTAGGGCACTCGATAATGCACCTATACTCCTATTCGGGTTGTTTATTGGGGTGTGGGTCGATCGAGTCAGACGGCAACCGTTGATGATAGCAGCGCAGCTTGGACGGAGCATTCTCTTGGCAACAATTCCAATCGCAACTGTTGCGGGTGTCCTTCGGATTGAACTGCTCTACTTCATCAGTTTCCTAGGGGGAATGTTATCAGCTATTTTTACTCTAGCTACAACAACATTCCTGCCATCCCTTGTCCCTCATGAGGATTTAGTCGAAGGGAACTCGAAACTTTCGGTCAGTAGATCGGGGACGAAAATCGTCGGTCCTGGACTCGCTGGACTCTTAGTTGAACGTATTACTGCCCCGTTTACTGTTGTGCTTAATGTACTTTCATGTCTTATTTCTGGTGCCTGCTTGGTATTCGTTCGGTCAGCGGAGTCGGTTCAAATCCGTAATCAACAAACTCAAGGAATTTGGCACGAAATTGGTGAAGGACTTCGCACAATTTTCTTGCATCCAATCTTATTGGCGATGACTATTGGAACGACAATTGGCAGCTTTGGTGGCGCGATACATGGAACTGTATTTATCCTTTACTTGACCCGCGAGTTAATGATAACCCCTATTTGGTTCGGCATCATTTTGGCAAGCGCGGGTGGTGCGTCTCTTCTTGGTGCAATCGTCGCTAATTCAGGCGCGCAACGCTACGGTCCCGGTCCAATGCTTATTGGTAGTACATTGCTTATGAGCATTGGGATGGGGATTGTGCCGTTAGCGGCTGAAGTTGGTATGTTCACAATTCCGATATTGGTAGTTGCACAGGTATTTCAAAGCATTGGGTTGACAGTTTACGGTATTAATCAAATTAGTCTCCGGCAAGCGATTACTCCAAGCGAATTGCTCGGCAGAGTCAATGCCAGTCGGCGAGTGCTTGTATTTGGTGTCATCCCATTTGGCGCGCTTATCAGTGGTGCGCTGGGTGAAACGATAGGACTGCAATTCACACTCGTTGTCGGTGGGAGCGTGGAATTTCTTTCCTTTGTTTTTCACCTGACCTCGCCTTTGCGTCACGTCATTGACTTTCGGAAGGTGTCCAAATGAAAAAACTCCCATAGAATCAAACAACTGACGATAAGGTGAATAACTATGCGCAAACCAATCAGTAACTGTCCAATCTGCGATGGGCGGCTTGAACCCGTCAAACTGAAATGCACCTCATGTGAAATGGCAATGGAGGGACGTTTCCCAATCTCCAAACTTGGACTGCTGCCATCGGATCAGCAGCAATTCGTTGAAGCGTTCCTTGTTGCCAGGGGCAACATCAAGGAGGTCGAAAAAGAACTGGGAATCTCATACCCAACGGTGCGAAAAAAACTGGATGAGGTCATCAACACACTGGGGTATACACCTCACAAAAAACGGCAGGAACAACTCGAAATCCTTGATGCTATCGAACGTGGCGAGATGTCTCCACAGGAAGGTATCGCAGCCATGCAAGCACTGAGCGGTGCTCTTCACAGATCCGAATAGAGATGAACACAGCTGAATATAAGAAATAAACCGTTGAGAAAAATCAGGAGGTATAATCATGTACGCGGCACAAAGGAGGGTACTCACTCTACTTCATGATCACAAAGTCACTGTTGATGAAGCTGAAGAACTTTTGAGCGCGATGGAAACGCGACAGCGGTCACCGGTGGCGTCAATTCCCAAGGTGGAGCTAGTTGGCACAAGTAAATGGACGCAACAGTTTCGCGTAAACCTGCAAAAGATTGCAGGGACGCAATCGCCTGTCCTAATCCAAGGGGAAACGGGAACAGGAAAGGAGCTTATCGCCCGGATAATCCACTATAATAGCAAGTATGCAAGCGGTCCCTTTGTCCCTTTTCACACAGCATCAACAGGCACACCGCTCATCAATAGTGAAATATTTGGTCATGAGGAAGGGGCTTTCACGGGGGCGGTTAGTCAAAAAAAAGGAATGTTGGAAATAGCCAATGACGGTACGATATGCCTTGATGAGATTGATGCACTCCCACTCGAAGCCCAGAATCGGTTACACGATTTTCTGGTCAACGGTTATTTTACCCGTGTTGGCGGGACAAAACCGATTTATGCCAATGTCCGTATTATCGGCACAACCCATGGCGATCTCAAGCAGTTTGTTGATCAAAAGCAGTTTAGGTCAGATTTATACTATCGCCTGAGTATTTGTGTGGTGCAATCCCTACCGCTCCGAGAACGCCTTGAAGATCTCCCGGCTCTGGTACAGCATTTCGTTGAACAACAGGCGGAATTAGATAGCAAGAAGCCCCCCAAAGTATCTGATGCAGCAATGAGCCTGCTTTGCAAGTATGATTGGCCAGAAAACGTTCGAGAATTGTATGGTGTAATATCAAGGGCAGTAGTGCTCTGCGATGGTGATGAAATTACACCAGATTATCTCCCCGCACTTACACCTTCGCAGCAATTAATCCTAACTTAGAAACACGAGAACATAGAAATAAGGATAGAAAAACCGCTTCCTAAACGTTGTTCCGATGTTTAGGGAGCGGCAAAAAAATTGACCATTTCATTCACCGTGCGATATAATAGTCATAATCGCTCACAAGTAGTTATAGGGGTTGTAATCAGCGATTCCTGTGGCGGCGGTCCCCATGGCAGCATCCTTTGCGGTTCTAACGAACCCCATTATTAAAACTTCGCATAATTACGATTTAATGGCAGGAAAGGAAAATTGATGAGAAAAGTCGTTCTGTCAATACTGGGAGTTGTATGGTTTTTTCCGAGTATCTCCTACGCACACGAAGGGTCCGGGGGCGGATTCATGGCCGGACTAACGCACCCGGTGCTTGGATTTGATCATCTTTTAGCAATGTTAAGCGTAGGGATTCTGAGTGCACAGATGGGAGGACAAGCTATATGGAGGGTGCCATTAACTTTTGTGCTTGTGATGCTAGGCGGTGGAATTCTTGGAATAAACAGCATACCCATACTTTCAGTTGAATTGGGGATAGCTTTTTCTGTGTTGGCGTTGGGTATTGCAATTGCTTTAGAAAAAAAACTTTCACCACTGTTAGCTATGGTGTTTGTGGGGTTCTTTGCGATATTTCATGGTCATGCACATGGGACTGAGATGCCATCTCTGTCTAAGCCTGTGTTCTACGCTTGTGGATTCGTTCTCGGAACGGCAGGCATTCATATTGCGGGTGTTTTGATTGGCATTATTGCGGATAGATACAAGGAAGGCGGACAGTTACTGCGGTATATAGGTGCAGGTATCGCTGGCATTGGATTTCATCTTATTATCGGCTAACTACCTAATAAAGTCTCGCGTTTGATCGCAGTCTATGTTTTATGCCCGATAATTCTAAACTGCTTTCGAATTTTATCAGAATATTCCGTTCTGTATCCCCGTCATTTATGGCGGGGATACAGAACGGCAAACCCCGTAAGTTAGTCAAAAAAGTTGAAATTGCAGGTGAAAAATGGTACAATCCCCACCAGAAACGGACTCCCCCTTGAAAACTATTAGCAATCGTTTTCCCACTCTCCGACGGGAGCGTGTTGTGGTATGTCCGTCTCGTCAAAGTTGCCCGTGAGGGCAGTGGGCAGGGCGTTGTCCATTGCGTTAGCGATATGTAAGACGGACTTCGGTTCGCAGTCGTGTTTGACCGCACAATTAAGCAACCTATCGGGATGGGACATAAGAATCTCCACCCTTTAGGGTGTGGGAGTACGTCAACTTCTTTCTTGACGATCTGGAAAAAGGATACCAGAAACCGAGTTTTTGCAAAAAAACTCGGTTTCTGGTATCCATGTAGGCAGTGCGCTAGCGAATCGAGTGCTCTTTCCTACCATGAAGGCAGCTTAAATTCTCCCTCGATCCATAAGTGATTCTACCAACGCTTACTTCTGATCATCTTCGGGCGGAGGATTCACATAGCCAGGATCCGCAAGTTCATCGACCTGTTTCCCAAATTTTCCATCCGTGTAATCAGCCTGCTTAACTTTCCACCCCTCGTCGCGGTCCTTCTTCATTAATGCAATCAGACCACCGCTGACTGCCCATTGATAACGGCCGCGTAACGTGGCGGTTTTGCCGATTTTATCGATTGCAACACTCTCGATGTCAACGGTCATTTTGCCGGTGCGCAGCCGGAAAATACCTAACCATGCCTGTTCAATTGTTTTCCAGCCAATGTGTTTCGCAAATGCCCCCGCCCAAAAGTCCCAAGTGACAAAGACATCAGCACTCTCGCTTTTCAACCAATACGCCATAAAAATTTTAGAGTCCTCTGTTCCAATTGCCTCGGAATATAGAGTAAAAACTTCTCGAATTGCTGCATCCTCCGCTTCAAAATCAACCTCAAGTTGTATGACTTGACCGCCATCGCTTGATGTCGATGGCTCAGCTGATGGCTGTGTGGGCTGCTGATCCTTATCATCGTCTGAATCCCCTCCACAAGCAATGAAGCCTACTACAAATAGCGCGCAGATTAAGTAAACTCTAAACTTCTGCTTCATCTTTCTCTCCTTCCTGCGATCATGTTCTTAGCACACAGTGCGTTACGGTCCTTGAAAATTTTCCTATCCCCAGAAAAATTCTGCTGACAAACCTAATCTGAAAATACGTGACACCTCTCATTTTACCCATATTTGAATGAAAAGTCAACGAAAATTGATGTGCCGATTTTTTTGTAGACCCCTTGTTAAATATATGATAGCATAACACGGTTTTGAGCAAATGCGGTGCGACAAGATAGGGGCTAGACCATTCGGAGGCAGTAAGCCGACATTGGCAGCGATTGGCATGGATTGTTACCATATCACCCGCAACACGATCGGACTAGCACCACCACCTGCGAATTTAATCCAACGTTTGCAATCTATTGGGATCACCACATCTGTTCTCAAAAAGCAATTTCACAAAGCATGTCACTCATTCTGACTATACGACAAGTGATCGTTTATTTTTTAGGATGAGTCAAATTTTGGATAGGAGTTCATTCTTAATGGGACTTGATGTCGTTCAACTGACTAGGGATATTGTGGCGATTAATTCCGTTAGCCAGCGGAGCAATGAGGAGGTCTCGGATCTCCTTGAAAATACGCTAAAGCGATGTGAGTTTGAGGTCGAGCGTCTAGAATACGCCGATGACAATGGCGAGCGAAAGGTGAGTCTAGTAGGGAAGAAGGGAGAAGGTTCTGATGGTTTCGGACTGTTTTCCCACTCCGACACTGTTCCCGGCTTGGAGGGGGAGTGGGACCCATTCGACCCAGTAATTCAAGATGGTCGCCTTTTTGGTCGTGGCAGTTGTGATATGAAGGGCCCGATGGCTGCGACAATTACTGCGGGTGCCCAGATTAATGCCGCCGATTTGAAGAAACCACTCTATATTGTCATCACGGCGGACGAAGAAGTTAGTGGTGGCGGGGCGCGCCAAGTCGCAGAGGAGTCAGAATTCTTCAAAGCGGAACGCCCCAAGCATGGTGTCATTGCCGAACCGACACGATTGACACCTGTCTACGCCCACAAGGGGGGCGGGCGGGTCTTCGTAACCGCGAAAGGACGAGCGGCGCATACAAGCACAGATAAAGGGGTTTCAGCAAACTTCCTAATCGCGCCTTTCCTCGCGGAGATGGCGGAATTGGCGCAACTGTTCAAAACCGATGAATCCTTCATGAACAAGGAATTCAACCCACCGACGAATGGATTTAATATGGTGCTTGATGACGGTGGCTGCCGACCAAATGTCGCCGCAGCGAAAACAACCTGTACCCTCAGCTTTAGACCAATGCCAAATGACCGTAGCGACGATGTAATCACAATGATAACAGAAACCGCCGAGAAGTACGGTCTTGAAGCGACTTCGCATAAAGGCACGCCGTTCTACGTCTCACCCGATGCGGAGATTGTCCAAGCAGGGATGAAAGCCACAGGCGCAACGAAGCCGGGAACGGTGCCATTCGGTACAGATGCACATGCTTTCAAGCATGACTTACAACTTGTTATCCTCGGTCCCGGCGATATCGTCCAAGCACATACCGTCGGAGAGTGGATCGACATCGCACAGCTTTCAGAAGCTGTCGGTGTGTATCAACAGATGATCGAGACGTTCTGCATGTAGCATAGGGCAAGGAGAAAACCTTCCTATCTTCCCCTATTAAACGGCGTGGATTGAAATATCTAGCACTTCAAAAGCGTCTTGACACTCGCGCTACTCGTGCTATAATGAAAATCATTGTTGAGAGCATGTACGAAAAGTCCGAGGAAGTAGGCATGTTCCGCAACAAACCGTACTATCATCAGAGATCGAAAGGAAAAATATCAAATGAAACTTGCATTTTTCAATGACTATCAACTAGGCGTAATCAGCGGCGATCAGATTGTTGATGTCGCTTCGGCGTTGGGAGGTATTTCCTACCACAGCCCCCAAGAACTTATCGAAACACTTATCCAAGATTGGGACAATCTACAACCGCAGATCGCACAAGCTGCCGAAGGGAATGCAGGGACAGGGCTCGATAGTGTCCGTCTCAGAGCTCCCCTTCCCAGACCAAATCAATTGGTCTGTCTTGCCGGCAATTACATAGAACCTGCTGCCCCCGATCGGGGAGACTTTAACGCCTTCCTCAAATCCCCCACCGGCATCATTGGAAAAGACGATACGGTTCAACTCCCTGAGACAGATGCGACCGTTTTCCACTTTGAGCCTGAGCTCGGTGTAGTCATCGGTAAAACAGCGAGCCACCTCTCACAAGCAGAAGCGATGGATCATGTTTTCGGCTATACCCAGTTTATTGATGTCTCTGCCCGTGGTCTTCCCGGCGGTTTCTTCCTCGGAAAAAGCTGGCATACCTTCGCTCCGATGGGCCCCGCGCTAGTCACCGCTGACGAGGTCTCCGATCCAAACGACCTCGGAATTAAGCTCTGGGTCAATGACGAGCTTCGGCACGACTTCTCCTCTGACTCTATGGCACGTTTCATACCAGAGGTGTTAGAAGAGGTTACCAAGGTTATAACGCTTGAACCCGGCAACGTCGTAAACACGGGCACCCATCACTACGCCTTAGCACCGATTCAGGACGGAGATAATCTGCATTTAGAGATCGAGGGCTTTGGTCCTTCGCTGACAATTAGTGTGCATGATCCACTGAAGCGGACATCTTGGCAAGCCCATTAGAGCCTATTGTGGGCAGTACGCTGCCGCACTCGTAAAGATTGTGGGGACATTAATTACCGCTGGTCTCCCTGAGTCGGCAGCGCGCTGCAGGGCTGGACGGATCTCATCGGGTTTCGTGACAAGCTCCCCATAACAATCCAGTGCTTCGGCAAGCCGTTCATAACTAACCGCCCGGAGATCTGTCGCAATGGCACGATCCAAACCGTAGCGCTGGATTTGTGGGTGTCTCACAATGCCCCACGCCTCATCGCTTGAGACTATCGTGATAATCGGTAAGTCATGCTTGAGTGCAGTATCGTACTCAATGATGCCATAACCGAAGGAACCATCTCCGGTAATCAGGACACTTGGGTGGTCAGGCCTTGCCACCTTGCCAGCCAACGCGAAGGGTACACCCTGACCAATACCACCGATGGGACCGGTGAACAATAAGTAGGGTGGGTGGTAGTGATCAAGTGCCATGTGCGAAAAGAGTGAGGCATCCCCACCATCAAGAGAAATTGTAGCATCATCCCCGAACAGTTCACGAACCTCCTTACAGATGCGCAGCGGATGAACGGGAACGCCATCGGAGTTCTCCGCTTCAGCGAGTCGCTGCCGAAAACCTTGACGGACGAGATTCAGGCGTTCAACCCAATCTGTCGGTTTGTGAAAATCGTGTCGGGAGACACCGTTTGTCATCTCATTCAGGACGGGTTGCAAGTCACCGATGATACCAACGTCAAAGGGACGGTTCTTGCCCATCTCCTCAGCATCAATATCAACACAGATAAACTTAGCCTCCTCGTGAAAGAGTGGCGGTTTGCCGTAGTCAATGTTTGTGTCGAATTTAACCCCCAAGGCAAGAATTACATCGGCGTTGCATAGCTCCTTTGAGGCATTGCCGAATCGGGTAGTCGCTGCGCCAAAAAAGAGTGGATGCGGACGAGTAATTGCGTTGACATCGCCGCCCCTTGCGAAGAACGGTATCCCCGTTGCTTCCACAAAATCTACGAGTGCACCCGCGGCGTCCTGCCAGTGAGTCGCGCCCGCAGCGATAATTACCGGGCTGTTTGCTTGTGCTAGCAGCTTCAATGCGCGATCTATCTGCTCTGGGTCGCCGTGGATTCTGCCGTTCGCACGCGAGTTCGCCGGTTCAGGATAAGCGATCTCCGCATCGTCGATCTTGTCGTACAGAACATCGTAAGGCACGTTCAGGTGAACAGGTCCCGGACGCCCGCCCAACGCCTTACGGAATCCGGTGCCGACATACTCCGGCAGCCGTTCGGTCTGTGCGACCAACCGCGTCCATTTCGTAATCGGCTTGACCATCCCCGTTTGGTTGTATTCCTGAGAACCGCCCATATCAATCTGATCCGCATCGCTATTGCCACTAATTGAGTATAGGGGGCTACCCATCATGTGCGCCGTTGCTAGCCCGTAGATCATGGCAGCGTGCCCCGGTCCACGGGTGACACCGCTGACACCAACACCGCCAGTCACTCGTGCATACGCATCTGCCATCATTGTCGCAGATGGATCGACGCGCGTATCGATGATCTTGATGCCATCGTTCAGGCACCCTTCATAAATGGATTCGATCGTCCCACCACAGAGTGTAAATAGATATTCCACATTCTCTTGCTTCAGGACCTTTGTAATAATCTGACCACCTTCCAACATTGCCATAATCTTCTCCTTATTTTAACTCCAAGTTGCCAGTTATGTGCATCGCGATAAAATTGACCCCTATACCCGTAGGTTGGGCAAGTTGAGCGTAACCGAAATCCCGATTTATCGGGGATGCCCGACCCACAAAGCCCCAGTTGCTTCAAATCCCAATCTTATCGGGGCGGGGCGACAGGGGAAGGTAAGCGCAATCTAATTCAGCTTCGCCCGCAACTTCCTAAGCGCGACGAATGCGGGTTCATAATCAGGGCTCTCATATAAAGCACGTTTGTAGCTTTCGATCGCTTTATCCCACTCCAACCGATGCTCCCAGACACGCCCCAGATTCATGTGGGGATGACACCGCGCTTCATAATCAGGTGCTTGAATCGCTTTCTCCAACCAAGGGATAGCAGCATCATATTCGCCGAGTTGAATTAGACACGCACCAATATCGTTGTAGGGATTGCCAAAATCAGCGTCCAAGCGAATTGCTTGGTGGCACTCATCAATCGAGTCTTGGAAACGCCCCATCATGCTGTAGGTCCAGCCGAGCCATGTGTGCGCTTTCGCAGTAGGATGGAGGGCAATCGACTTCATGTATAACGCAATTGCGCGTCCAAACTCACCACGCATCTGGTGCGTTTCTCCCTCAAGCAGATAAAGTAACGCCTGTTCTCTCCGCTCCAGTTCATCTTCGTTCACAGTAAACTCCTTACATCATCTGTAGATCGGACTCCTCCCAAGCAGGACTTGGGAACGAGCAATTCCAATTTCCTCTTTAGGACTGCACGATAGCAACTCTCTCGCCCTCCCTGCAATGAGATACTCTCCACCCTACTGAAGCAGCTCCGCCAATTCCTCCACATCCGTCGTCGGGGCTTGGCAAGTGTAGTTCTCGCAAACATAGATTGTCGCCTCACCATCAACCTGCGTCTTGCCTTCCAGAAGCGGAATCAAATCGCTGACATCTTCTCCGTCGCTAGCCAAAGCGAGCACTTTGTTGGGAATATAGCGGCTATGAACAGCCGCTAACGCAGCCTGAGTATCCTCATTCTCCCGCTGACCAGCAATTGCAATCTCTTTGGGCGTGGACAGCAGAAAATCAAGTTCGCAAAGCATCTGCGCCGATCCGCTGGGCGAATGCTCAATTTGATGGTAATAGACATCGAGGGTGGTCTCCACCTTTTCCCGGAAATCAGGTCGATTGAGCAGCTTGTCAAGCCGCAACAAACTGTGGAGTGCCATCGACACACCGGCAGGGGTTGCGCCATCATAGCCCGGCTTCGATCGGACGATGAGGGTTTCGTGGTTCTTGCTTGTAAAGAAAAAACTGCCGTTCGCTTCGTCCCAAAACTGCTCAATCATTATCTGATTCAGCCGTTCCGCCTCTTTCAGCCACTCAACGGCGAAGGTGGCTTCGTAAAGATTGATTAAACCGGCAACGAAGTAAGAGTAATCCTCAAGGTAAGCATTCAAGTGGCTTTTGCCTGCACGGTGTGTACGGAGCAACAACCCGTCATCTTGGGAAAGTTCCGATAAAACAAATCTCACCGATTTTTCTGCGGCTTCCCGATAACGTTCGTCGCCGAGAACCTGATACCCCATCGCCATGCTCCGAATCATCAAACCGTTCCAACTTGTGAGAATCTTGTCGTCTAGACCGGGCTTAATCCGTTCCTCGCGGACTTCAAAGAGTTTCCGCTTCCCTTCGGCGAGTATGTCCTCTATCTCGCCCAAATCCACGCTCAGTTTTCTGGCAAACAGCTCTGCCGGGGTCTGGACATGTAGGATATTTTTGTGCTCAAAATTGCCATGCTCAGTAACATCATAATATTCGCAGAAGATCTTAGCTTTCTCCTCCCCAAGGAGCCGTTCCACTTCGTCCTGCTCCCAGACGAAAAACTTGCCTTCAACCCCCTCGCTGTCCGCATCTTGTGTTGAGTAAAATCCACCCTTTTCCGCATCGTACATCTCAGCCAAAACATAGTCTAGCGTTTCCGCGGCGACTTGACGATAAAAGGCTTTCCCTGTTGCCTGATACGCTTCCAAATAAGCAACACTCAATAAAGCGTTGTCGTACAGCATCTTCTCAAAATGCGGAACAAGCCACCTCTCATCAACCGAGTAACGATGGAATCCGCCACCAAGCTGATCGTACATCCCACCGCGCGCCATCTTCTCCAGTGTTACTTCGACCATATTAAGCGCGTTGGCGTTACCTGTGCGATGCCAATGCTTCAACAACAGCGAGAGTCCCATACTCGGCGGAAACTTAGGCGCGCTCCCAAACCCACCCTCATGATGATCGAATCGCGACAGATAATCCTGATACGCCTGATCCAACATGTCAGTTGTCAATTGATGGCCATGCCCCTCCATTGCCGACAACTGATTCAGGTTGCCAATAATTTGATCCGCTTGTTCCCCTACCTCATCACGACGCTCCCGGTACGCCTCTGCAACGCCAAGCAGCACACGCGGAAACCCCGGACGCCCGTAGCGGTTATCGGGAGGGAAGTAGGTGCCACCGTAAAACGGCTTTAGATCCGGTGTCAGAAACATGGTCATGGGCCAACCGCCCTGTCCCGTAAGCATTTGGACTGCGTTCATGTAAATTTCGTCCAAATCTGGACGCTCTTCACGATCAACCTTAATATTGATAAAATGCTCATTCATGATAGCAGCAATCCCTTCGTTCTCGAAAGATTCGTGCTCCATGACATGACACCAGTGGCAGGCAGCGTAACCGATGCTCAACAGGATGGGCTTGTCCTGCTGCTCGGCTTGTGCAAGTGCCTCCTCGCCCCACGGATGCCAATCAACAGGATTGTGGGCGTGTTGCAGAAGGTAGGGGCTCGTTTCGTTGATGAGTCGGTTAGTATGCTTCGGGTTATCAGACATTATCTATTCCTTCCTTTTAATATACTCCCAAACCTGAACGGCTGGGAACCTTGTGAATCCGTCTGTATGAGTGGCTAGGTTCTGTTGACATTTCATCGCAATCAGATAATCGAGAGGTGTACGCAGACACATAGTCCTGTGTAGGGGTTGGGTTTCCCAACCCTTCGGTCACACATCATAGACAATTTTGAACTGCTGTAGGTCGATTTTCCAAAATCGACGATTCGGTGTCGAGATATGAATATAGACCTACAATCAACTCAACCCGTATGGTTTGGGGGTTCCAACCCGCGTTGGTCAATGGGCGAGGGGACCTCGCCCCTACGATTACGAACAACTTCACACAAACGTCAACACGCCCTAGTGAGCGTGTCTTTTTTACGAACTCTCGATCACTGCGTTACAACCCTAAAAAAGAGTGACTGAACCCCTGCCCTCAAGCTATCTTTGTAACATTTGAAAATGGATTTATAGTAGATCTTAGAATTAATGAGACACTCCAAACCGGTGCGGTTAGGAAACCGCCCCTACCGTTCTGCCGTTTGGTAGGCACTGTTTCCAACTGTGCCGATGCGGTGCGGTTGGAAACCGCACCTACCGGGGGGGCGCAAGTGTCTATTTATTTTTAGAATTCACCATAGTATTACTTATCATTCATCAGATTCAGGTTGTGATGTGTCACCAAACTTCACGCCGGAAGACTCTGCAGCGTTAGCAACCTCGCGTACAATCTGCACAGTGAGCTCCGCTAAACTCTGTGCAAATACTTGGTTACTTTGCTTGGATTCGACTGAGTCGCGGTAGCGTGTGCCACGCTGCAGCCCAGCCAATCGATGGTTAGCAATGCCAAGTGCCGTGGTAACAAGTTCGGTCGGTACATAGAGGGGTTCTGGGGATGACACTTCCGTTGACTGTTCGTGCGTTTCGGTTGTCTCAACGGAATCACCCTGATGCGATCGGGACTCAGAGCAGCCTGCTAGAAACGCTTCTTGGCGGGACTCTATCTGTTCCAGGGTCTGCTTGGCTGCCATCTGTTCCGCCCAGCGCTTGGATCCTCGAATCTGTGCAGGCGTGGTGTAGGTTGTTTCCCCATATTTAACAGTAACAATCCAACTCGGCTCATTGGGTGTCCCTTGCTGATTTGTCTCGTAGGTTAAATCTCCTAACGCCCGTTTTTGACAATATTGTTGTAAGATACCTTTGTAGTTTTCGACCGCCGTGTTACTGATCGCTTCTGACATTCAAGCCTCCGGAAGTAGGGGTGTAACTGTGTATCCTCTAATGGGGAGCAACGGATAGATTCGTCGTTGCTTGTTTCAACTTCGTTGTAGTGTATCAAAAAATAATAGCAAACTCAAGGAATTTCCATCTTGATTCAGCTAGATTAGCAGTGTAGCCATCTATTCAGTAAATATATTCTGGGCATCTGAATCATAGGGGAATTGCATCTGTTATAAGAATTAGGCAGTTGCGCAATAAGAACCTTGCGTTAACCTCTATCGTGGCGGAGAGCCCCGATGGATACCCGATAAATCGGGACAGGCGGGATTTCCGCTGCGCTGCAACCTGCCCTCGATGGAATCGGGGTTTCTAATCCCGATCCGATCACAGGTGTTCCGATGCCTCGTGAACAATCACGAGGCATCGGATTGGAAACCTGTGGCTACGAGTAGATTTCGATTGTGGTATGCTAAAGTCTTACACAATATTTACATGCGATTGTCCTATCTGAATCATTTTAAGGGTTGCATTATCCGACATTTTTTGCTAAAATGTAATGTTATAGGACTTACGCAGTTGAACGTTCAAAGTCTTGTGCTGCGTTGAATCGCACTCCCTCTAACTCCCCCTTGTACAGGAGGAGAACCCGTAGTTCGGCGATTCATCTCGACACCCGATGAATCGGGCAACCACAATCTGAAGTGCATAAGTCCTATCAATGTTATCCTTCGGAAACAGTGGATCGAAAATGAGCGATTCGCCTATCCAATTATTCAGATTCCGCTGGAAATGACCGATTCGCGCTCCGGCTTCTTCCGAAACCGGATGATGTGGATCGGATTCACTGTCGCTGGCGTGATAAACCTGCTCAACGGTCTCAACTTCCTTTATCCCAGCGTTCCCCGTATACCGATAAAAGAGCCAAACTACGACCTAGGCGTCTACTTCAACGAAGAACCGTGGAATGCTATCGGTACGCTGCCTCTGCGATTTTATCCGTTTCTGATTGGCCTCTCGCTCCTAATTCCCTTAGATCTCACCTTCTCGACTTGGTTCTTCTTTTTATTCCGCAAACTAGAGCGATTGGTCGGTGCGATGGTTGGCCGGAGCACTATCCCACAATATCCATTCTTTGAGAAACAAGCCACCGGTGCTATGATCGGGCTTTGTGTCACAGCACTCTACCTCGGTCACCGACACTTCGTTGATGTTTTCAGAAAAGTTGTTGGTCTCCAATCCGCGCTTGACGACTCAGATGAACCGATGCGCTATCGAACCGCAGTGCTTTGATTAGTTGGTGGTGTGATTGCACTGTGGATATATTCTCGGAGTTAGTTCCGGCACAATCGACGTTTACTGGTTCGCGCTTTTCGTCTGTTGGCTGATAAAACTGCTGGTACTCAGACACGGCGAGTAAAAACCTATCGGAAGATTCTGCCGTTCTTCATGGAATTGGTGGTCGGCGGTTTCATCGTCGGCACCTATTGGGGATTGCTAATTATTATACTAGGAACACCCCTGTATACGACGTGGTTCTGAGGTAAAAAGGCAGCAATTGATCTCACATTTCATGTGTCATCTTCCTTATCCTAAAAACCTGTTTGAAGAAGCAAGAAATTGTCCCAAAGTGCTGTGGATTTGTCAATCCACAGCGAGCGGCATTGGGAGGTAAGGGTGAATCTCCGAACCCGTTGGGCGAGGGGACCTCGCCTCTACGAAACCGAGTCCAACGATAAATCGGGATGCAAGTTGGAAACTCTCGGAACGGAGTTAGGTTGAACAGAACCTATTTAACCGTTCAATCCAACCTACACTTCTATAGGTCTGATACACTCAAGGTAGCAACTTCCGTTAATATAAGCTAAGTTGCTAGTTGTCAAACCCGCTCGGCTTGGATAGACATATCCAAGTCTTAGACTCTCGGAACGGAGCCATCTTTGCCTGTGTGCAGCGGATTTGGCAATCCACTGCGAGCGGTGATTGATTTGATTTAGGTCCCATTCTTCCGGTTTGCAGTGTTCCCTTACTAGGGCGTGTTGACATTTGGCAGTACGTAGGTTGGATTGAACGGGGAACCGTGAAACCCAACAATATCCTCTCTCTGTAGGTCGGGCATCCCCGGTCACGGGATCCTCTCGGACTTGCCCAACCTTAAAAGCCCCAGAGGGGCGATAGGTGTATAGAACATCGGTAAACCAATTCCCTAAAGCCCCAGAGGGGCGACAGGTGTGGCGTAAAGTTGGTTATTTCTGATAAGTTCGGGTATGAAAACTCGACCTACAGGTTGTCTAGCAACTTGCGTTAATATAAGCTATCACCCCTAAAAAGCGAAAATTATATCTCGCCTCAACAAGAAAATTCAATTTCGAGACAACAGAAAGCTATGAAGCAGGTCGAAACCTCCCGTCTCTCAATCAAAGCAATCCTGTTGGGGTTGCTGCTCATGCCCCTGTGCCTCTACCTTGTGTCACTTGAGGAGATGATTTGGCACTCCCTGCATTGGACATCCATGTCCCTCCCGCAGCTTTCAATTTTTTTCCTGTTTTTTCTGATTTTGCTCAACAAAATCGGTGGAAGGTTCATGGCGAAGGAACCCCTTTCACAAGCGGAACTGCTAATGATTTACACCACCGTCTCCGCAACGACAGCAGTCATCGCCCACGACAACATGGTATGTATGATGGGGGTTATCCCCCACGCCTATTTTTACGCCACACCTGCAAACGACTGGGCAAATCTCTTTCACAGATACCTTCCGGATGTGCTGCTCGTCCGAGATCCTGACGCGGTCGAGTATTTCTATAAAGGCGAATCTGCCTTCTGGGCGACAGGTTTCTACCGATTCTGGATTAGGCCCGCTATCGCATGGTCATTCCTGATCTCTGTCCTCTTTTTTATGCTCATCTGTCTCAATGTCATCCTCCGGAAACAGTGGGTCGAACATGAGCGACTCGCCTATCCGATTATCCAGATTCCTATGGAAATGACTAATCCCACCCATGGCTTCTTTCGCAATCGACTCATGTGGATAGGCTTCGGTGTCGCAGGCGCGATCAGCCTTATCAACGGTGTGAGTTTCATGTATCCGAAGATCCCCCATGTTCCAATCAAGGAGCCCAGCTACAATCTGGGCGTCTTGTTCACGGAAGAACCGTGGAATGCCATCGGTGCGTTGCCAATCCGGTTCTACCCATTTCTTATTGGACTCTCCTTTCTGATACCCTTAGAACCTGTTTGAAAAAGAAAACTGCTACTCAAAAGTTAATGTTTATGTTAAACCATTGGAGCAGTAAAATACTGACCTAATGAAAGGCATAAACATGACTATACCAAAGTATCCTACTGATCTGACCGATGCCCAGTGGGACAAACTGTTCCCCTATTTGCCAGAACCTTCACCCATAGGTAGACCTCTCAAATGGGAGATGCGCTCAATTATCAACGCTATTTTTTACGTAGTCAAATCAGGGTGTCAGTGGCGAATGTTGCCGCATCAGATGCCACCGTGGCAAACGGTCTATTCCCACTTCAGAAAGTGGAAAACTTTAGGCACATGGGTTATGATTCATCAAGCACTTCACGAGCAAACCCGTAGTGATATTGGCAAATCCCCGTCACCTACAGTGGCTATCATTGACAGCCAATCGGTCAAGACGACCGAACTGGCAGATAGTAGAGGGTTTAATGCGCATAAGAAAATCAAAGGTCGTAAACGCCATATAGTCACTGATACAATTGGCATTCCATTGGGAGTCAAGGTCACTGATGCCAATGTCAGTGATAATCGAGTCGCAATAGAGTTACTAAACGAGGTCTTTAGTTGGCAGATAACGATTCAGTTAGTCTGTGCCGATGCTGGCTATCGCGGAGAATTAGGCGAATGGTTATATTTGACGCATCAGTGTCAATTGGACATCGCTCCATCTCTTAGGCAATCGGGATTTGTGGTCGTCCCATTGCGTTGGATTGTGGAGCGCACCTTTTCTTGGTTCGGTTGGTTTCGCCGATTGACTTTGGACTATGAACGCTCCGCTGAAACCGCTGAGGCTATGGTCTATATTGCTTCCATTTACTTGATGCGAAACCGTATCAAATGACTTTTAAAACAGGTTCTTAGACCTCACCTTTTCGACTTGGTTCTTCTTTCTATTTCGTAAAATGGAACGATTGGTCGGTGCAATGATGGGTTGGAATACCTTCCCACGTTATCCGTTCTTTGGAGAACAAGCCACCGGGGCAATGATCGGGCTATGTGTGATGACGCTCTATATGGGACGCCGGTATTTTTGGGAAGTATTTAAGAAAACCGTCAACCTAAAATCAACGCTTGATGATTCTAACGAGCCAATGCGTTATCGGACAGCAGTGCTCTGCTTTATCGGCGGGATGATCGCCCTGACGTTCTATTGCAACAGTTTGGGGATGTCTCTATGGCTTGTGCCAACATTTTTCGGTCTCTACTTTATGATTGCTACAGCACTCACGCGAATGCGGGCAGAATTGGGGCCTCCCTTACACGCAATCGTCCTCGTGAACCCACAGGTAGTTCTCATTTCTGCGTTCGGGACGCGCAAAATCGGTGCGCAAAATCTGACTATGTTTTCGCTGTTTTATTGGTTCAATCGATTAAATCGAAGCCATCCTATGCCCCACCAATTGGAAGCGTTCAAGTCTGCTGAAGGCACTGGTGTCAATACCCACCGACTCACTTGGGCAATGATGCTCTCTCTAATTTTTGGTGTCCTTCTGGCATTCTGGATCTTTCCGGTCATGCTTTATCAGTACGGAGCCTCAACCGCCGGGGAATTGTTAGCAGCAGGCACCCAAGCGTGCAATAGCCTGAGCGGCTGGTTACAGAATCCTAAGGAACCCGATACTTTAGGCGCAGGTATCATCGGTGGTTCGGCTGTTTTCTCAATCGTAATGGGTTGGATGCGGATGCGCTTTATATGGTTTCCATTTCACCCGGCAGGATATATTCTGGGCATCAGTTCAGGAACCATTGATGTCTACTGGTTCGCGCTCTTTGTCTGCTGGGCGATAAAACTGCTAATTTTAAAGCACGGCGGGGCGACGGCCTATCGGAAGGTTGTCCCGTTTTTCATGGGACTGGTGGTTGGAGACTTCATCGTCGGTACTTATTGGGGACTGATGAGTATTATTCTGAAGACACCCTTGTATACAACATGGTTCTGACGAAAAATAAAACGGGAAAACAAGAGGATACCACTTTCTCGTTTTCCCGTTTTCCTAGCTTATTTCTTAAACTGAGTATACTACTAGCACGCTGCCGCAATAGCTCACGGATTCAACCTGTGCGCCCACTCGACTACCCGCTCCCTGTGTGCATCACCGCCTCCGCTGTGCATGTCGTAGGGGTAATGCAAGATCTCCTTCTCGCAGGTGAGATGGTTATAGGTAGCATAAACAGTAGAGGGCGGACAAGTTGTGTCCCGCAAGCCAACAGAGATCAGCGTCGGACAGGTTATCCACGGCGCAAGGTTCATATTGTCAACGTAGCTCAACGTCTTCATCCCTTGCTCTTCCCGTTCAGGATAGCGAATGAAGTAGTTGTTCAACTCGCCGTATTGGTTCTCTCGTGCCATCTTGACAGCATCAGGATAGTAGCATAGGAAGGGAACCATCGGCATTGCAATGGCGGGTCGGTCACTCAGTGCTGCGACAGCAAGACTCAAGGCACCACCCTGTGAACCACCTAGCACACCAATCCTATCAGGATCGACCTCCGGACGCTCCGCGATAAATTCGACGCCGCGCGCACAGTCCATATAGGCGAAGCGGTAGAGGTACTCCTCCTTGTCCATGATACCCCGCGTCATCCAACCGAGTCCATGTCCTCCGTCATATTCAGTCCAGTCCGGTGCCTCGCCACGTCCGCGCACATCCATTGCTAACACGACGAACCCCATCAGCGCCCAAGGCAAATGGGTCGAGATTCTATCGCGATAGCCGTGATAACCGTGGTAGATTACCAATGCCGGGCGCGGGGCGGGGTCTTCGGGAATGAAAAACCAACCACCCGCCCGCGGTGGCTGGTCACTTCCACCCGCAAGCCCATCAAACGTCGCAGAAAACACCTGAACCCGTTTTACAGGATAGTCAATAGGAACCACTTCAGGGTTCAACGGTTGTGCCAAACTCTCCGCTTTCGTGCGTTCCCAAAACTCCTCAAAGTCCGGCTGCGCGGTACGGGGCGGTTTGTAATTTTCTAACTCTTCTAACGGTAAATCAAATGTCCACATCTTATAGGTCTCCTGTTATCGCACAAACTGATGGTCGGTAATAACGCCTATTGCTCCCTACTGCGCTACGGGTTTAACCGTTCTTGCATCCAGCGGATCAATTCTTCAATGCCTGCGCCGTGTCCATCGTAAGGCAGCACCTTTAGCTCCTTTTCAGCCTCAATAAGGTTGTAGATACCCACCGAATCTTGAGGCGGAGCGGTATTCCCCTGTAAGCCAAGCGGGAAGAGCGAAGAACAATTCACACGGTGAGCAATATTGACCGGGTCAAAGTAGTTCAACGTATTCCAAACCATCTCTTCATGCTCAGGATAGCGCGTTAGGTAAATCTTAACTTCATCTGCGGCAATGCTGCTCGCGCTGATAACGTGTCGCTCCCAGTTGCAAGGATACGGTCCGACTGGCGCAATCGTGTTGATCTGCGAATTAAATGCTGCTGTCCATAAACTAATAAACCCGCCTAACCCATCTCCAATGATTCCAATCCGATCCGGATCAACCTCCTCGCGCCCGTTGAGAAACTGAGCCGCTCGGAGTCCATCGGCAATGCATCCACGTAAATAGTATTCATGCGAATCCTGGATGCCTTGAGCGAAGTAACCTTTGTTATTACCCCACGAGTAATGAGTCAAGTCGGAAGAATCTCCGTGCCCCCGAATATCCGGCACGAGCACCACGAATCCTTGAAGTGCCCACGATAGGTGTGTGCAGATACGTCCACGAAAACCGAGGTAGTCGTGCCAACGGATGAGTGCGGGGAGTTTCTCCGATGTGGAGGTCGTAGGTACGAGAAGCCATGCCTGAATGCGGCCACGGTCAAAGGCATCGAACGAAACCTGATAAGCAGATAGCTTCTTTGAGGGGTAATCGACAGAGATGACCTCTGGATTCAGCGATTGGGATTGGGCTAGCGATTGTGTTTCGTCCCAGAACCCGTCAAAATCAGCCGCCGCTGTGCGTTCCGGTTTCTCGGCAAGCCATTCTTCAATTTGGCGTTCCCATAGTGGCATAAATAATCTCCTTGTACAAAACAACGAGTGCCCACAATCCTTTGTCCAAGGATTGCAAGAACAAGTTGCTGGTTTGTCAGCAATCGTAAAAATTGTTGCACACTATGTAGGGAACAACGGTCATTGTTCCCTACTGTTACAGTAACCGATTTTCCTAAGCGGTCAGAACTTCTCTCAATCCGTCTGCGAGGACTTGCGCATCATCTTCGACCAGATTCGATACAGCGACGTGCAGTGAACCGTTACCGCCATGCAGATAGATGCTTGGATCGCCATTGAGTAGTGTAGCGGCAACCTCGCCAGCGGTTTTACCTAACGCACCCTCGTCCAAGTTTACCACAAGCCCATTACCGAGTGCCCGTTCATCCGAAACAGGCTGACAAGTGATATGGGGAACACCATCGAGTGCATCCTGAATGGAGCGTGCTGTCCACCCGTGTTCAGCGATTCGTACGGCATGGTCCATGGAGAACCACTCGCTCAACGCAGCGACAACGGCGACAATCTCCTGTCGATCTAACTTCAGCGGTCTACCGACGGAGCGCGTAAGGTGCGTTTCATAACCGATAAAACTGTTGAGAAACGCTGCATTCACCAAATCCTTGCGCCCACACAGAACCCCCGTCGAATTGCACGCGCCGAAGTATTTCGCGCCGTACCCAATCAGGTCTGCACCTGCTGCCGGGTAACGACGCATCTGATCGAGTGGATACACCTGACTCGCCGCGTCAACGATTACCGGAATATCGTGGCTATGGGCAATGCTAATAATCTCTTCCAGCGACACAACGCCTGCACCACCGCCGGGAGCGACGTAGTGGATAGCAGCAGTTTTGTCGTTGATGGCAGCTTCCACCTGCGCTGCGGTGGTATGCTCACCACCCGCCTCAATCATCTTGGCACCAAAGATGGTTATACACCGGTCGTAATGGTATCGCTGCGATTTTTGGATGATGATTTCATTTTTCATGCCGGTTGTATCCGGTAATTGCTGAATCTTATCGGGATCATCCCCAGCCATACAGGTTGCTGAACCCAGAGCAAGTGCAGCCGCACAACCGGACGTCACCAAAGCCGCTTCACCTCCCAGTAGATCTGCGATAATGCTCCCCGTTTTCTTCAGAAGATCCTCCATATCAGCAAAGTACCGGCTGGCATGATTCATCGCCGCTTGAACCCCCGGCGAGGGGCGGGAACCGCCAAGTACCGTCATGAAACCCATTGCATTAATGACAGGCTTGACGCCTAAATCTCGGTAAACCGTAAGACTATCGTTACTCATTATTGTCCTCTTTGCCCTGTGTCAACAGGGGAATAAATTTATGGTTGGAACGTGGAAAAGGAAATTGATCAATCTGATCAATGGTAATCCAGCGATAATCTACCGCCTCATTCAAAACAACTTCGCCGGATCGGTAATGACAATGAAAAACGTCCATCACAATCTTAAAGTGCGTGTAAGCATGTTTGATGCGGGTCAGGTATTTGGTCGATTCGACGAGAAGGTTCGTTTCTTCTCGGATTACACGAACACAAGCCTGTTCAGCAGTTTCTTTCACCTGAATCTTTCCGCCGGGAAATTCCCATAACCCGCCAAGTAAACCCTCCAGTTTGCGTTGGGTGATTAAAACCTGATCATCTTTATGAACAACCCCTGCGACGATATGATACTCCGGAAGGGGTTTCGGTTTCTGTCTGACCGGAAATCCTTCTTGTCGAACGGTCTGAAATGCGCGACAGACAGTATTCGCCGGGCAAACGATACAGGTCGGCGATTGCGGACGGCAGACGGTTGCACCCAATTCCATCATCGCCTGATTAAAAATCCCCGGTGCGTTGTGGTCTAGCAACAGATCCGCCTTCTCTTGGAAAATCTTTGTCGAAGCCGATTGATTGATAGGTGCTTCGATTAGAAACAGCCGAGCAAGGACCCTTTTAACGTTGCCATCTACGACGGCATAAGGAGCATTAAACGCAATGCTCTGCACCGCGGCGGCGATGTACTCCCCCACACCGGGCAGCTTTTGGAATTCCGCATAATCCGCAGGCACTTCACCCGCCAGATCAGCTACAACAACTTGGGCAGCTTTGTGGAGATTCCGCGCTCTGGCATAGTATCCCAACCCTTCCCAAGTTTTCAGCAGATCCTGTAGGGCAGCTCCCGCCAGACTTTCCACATCGGGAAATTTGCTCACAAACTTCTGATAATATTCCAGCACTTTTTTGACCTGCGTTTGCTGGAGCATCACCTCCGAAACCCAAATGCGGTAGGGATCTTCGGTGTCGCGCCAAGGGAGTTGGCGGCGATGGGTCTCGAACCACGCAAGAAGGTTTTCGCGGAATAGTATAATTTCTTTAGAGGTCATCTCACCAAATACTGAACAACTCAAGAGTCAATCACACATGAAACTCTAGAACATCCCCATCGTAAATCACATCATCGCGACTAACGGTCTGTCCGTCATACCAGTTAGCCCCCCAAATCCGTGCCGACTTGAAATCTTGAGCGAACTCTTTGTGCAATGCCATCGCTGCCTCAATAACCCTGCTGCCATTCGGAAGCACGATTGGATCTTCATAATCGACAGGCTTGGCTGGAGACTTTGTGTACACACGGAAGATCCCAAGCTGCGCATAGACCACTTCCTGTAACCGATCAAGCCCTTCGCCGGTGATAGCAGAAAGCGGGTAGATCTGGAAATCCTCAGAATAAAATTCGTGCAATATCTCTAATCGATCCGCGGCACCCTCTTCATCCGCTTGGTTGGCAATGAGCAGGACTGTTTTCGTGAAATTCGCGCTAAACCCTTCATCCGCCTCATCTAACGGTTCCTCGATTCCCGCAATTTGAATCTTGGCTTCAGTCAACTTCGATTTAACAATTTCAACCTGATCCAGAAGTTCATCGCTGGCAAGACTGACGACGAGCAGAACGAGATCGGCGTTTCTCACGAGGTCAAATACCCACGGTTGTACGAAGTCCTGTGTGATCGGGGGTGTGTCAACCAATTGAAATTGAATGTTCTCATAAGCCAACATCCCGACGCTAGGCTCCTGAGTCGTATACGGCGTTGGGGAAACAGCCGGCTTTGCTTTGGTAAAACTAGCAATAATTTGCGACTTACCGACGTTAGGCGTGCCAGTTAGCACAAGTTGACCCGCTCCCTGTTTGGGGACATGATAACTGTGTCCTTTCTTCGACTGTTTCTTCCCAGCGGATTTCCTCAATTTTGCAATTCGAGACCGAAGATCTGCGCGAACCTTTTCGGTGCCCTTATGCTTTGGCGTGATTCGCGTCATCTTCTCCAACAGTTGGAGTCGCTCTTCATCAGTCCGTGCCGCTTCAAGGTCGTGCTTCAGTTTGTAGTATTCGGGAGGAAGATTTGCTGGCATAATCGTCTCCGTGAGCGTCGGAAATTGCAGATTTTGGTATTAGATCTTCTTTATCTTTGAAAGTAGTCCCATATACATAATCAAAGAAGATTATAAGTGAAAGAAAAACGAAGATCAAGCAAAAAAGATAAAAGCACACACCAAGCAGTAGTAATGAGAAAATTCCCCCTTGCCCTTTACAGAGTAGTGGTGAAATGCTATACTACTATGTAAGTGTACTATCAACATAAATTCTCGCATAATTAAAGAATACAGAACATGGTGGTATCCAATGAAATTCCTAATCTATCCCGCAATAGGCGAAAACGAACTACAAGAAATCCAATCCGTTTCAAGTGAAGTTGATGTGCTGAACGTTGCAAACGAGGATCAAGCCCTTGAAATTATTGGCGAAGTCGATGCTATGTACGGTCGAATCACCCCGGAACTGTTAGCGCGAGCGAAAAAACTGCGCTGGATTCAGACCCCGATGGCGGGGCTCGAGCACTATATGTTCCCCGCACTGGCAGAGAGTGATGTAACCTTGTCCAACATGCAGGGCATCTACAGCGACAACATTGCAGACCATGTAATGGGATATATCCTGATGTTTGCGCGTGGTTTTCATATCTTTCTGCGTCGGCAACTTGAGCGAAACTGGGCAAAGGAGGTTCCCGTCCTCCATCTTGCAGATAAAACGCTTGGGGTTATCGGGCTTGGCGGGATTGGAGCAGCGGTGGCAAAACGTGGCGCGGCATCAGAGATGCGTGTCATCGCAACGAACGCAGTAGAGATCGAAAAACCCGATTTCGTTGATGCGTTATGGAGCATTGACCGACTGGACGACCTCCTAGCGGAATCCGATTTCGTCGTCAGTTGTGTGCCCCATACTCCCGAAACCTTTAAGCTGATTAACACCGATCAGTTCAAACAGATGAAAAAAACGGGGTATCTCATCAACATCTCGCGGGGGGTTGTCGTAGACCTCGCAGCTTTGACCGCTGCGCTAGAAGCGGGTGAAATCGCCGGCGCTGGACTCGATGTGTTTGAAACCGAACCCCTTCCCGCCGACCATCCGCTCTGGGGCATGGAGAATGTCATTATTACACCGCACACTGCGGGATCGGGACCCCATACAGCAGGACGACGCATCGAAGTGGCAACGGCAAACCTTCGCCGATTCGTCGCCGGTGAGCCAGTACGAAATGTCGTAGACAAGAATCGCTGGTGTTGAGGTATCACCAATCTCAACTTGGGAGGATATATCCATGGAATCTAGCAACAAGAAAAATGGAGCTATACTCAAGGGCGAACCAATCCATCTTCGAGAGCAAGAGGTAGTAAGCCCGTTTCGTTCGCATTTGTCGCGTCGAGCGTTTCTCAAGGGCGCAACAGGAATTGCAGCGTCAGCCCTCACCGTGGATCGGTTTGCCGGTTGGTGTCAAGCCGCTCCTTTTAGAGAATACATTCCATACGATGCCTCACGAGACGCACATTACGGTCACCACTTCGGCTGGATAGAACATCACCACCCGTCGCCGGAATCGGTTGGGGAAAAGTTCGTCTTTGTCCGACTCAAATATCCGGGCGGAGATTGGTTCACAAACGCAGTGAACTATTACCGCTGGCCCGCCGATACAAAGTTTACAGAGATGCTAGCAAGATATACCTCCGTTGATGTCGAACTCCACGAGAATCCACAATACGTCTCAATCGAGGAGGATGACATTGATCGCCTCTGCAGCTATCCTTTTATTTTTATGACGGGGCACTTGGGCGTCCGCTTTTCGGAGGAGGATATCCGAAAATTACGGGAATATCTGGAGCGGGGTGGTTTCCTCCACGTCGAAGATTGTGATATCCGCATCAACCGAATGCGGCCTGCGGTGTATCGCCTGATGCAACGCATTTTTCCAGATAAAAAGTTTGAACGACTTGATATGAGCCACCCAATCTATCACACCATCTACGACCACGATGAGTATCTTGGCGGCGATAAACTCGTTACGCCTTATGGAGATTTCGACGAGGCAATCATGATCGATGATCGGATCGCTGTCTACTTCTGTCCAAGTGATCTCAACTGTGCGTGGGAGGGGAGGGTGTGCGAACCGGGCGGCGAGGAACAGCGGCGATGGGCATTTGAACAGGGGATGAACGTTGTCACATACACCCTCACCCGCTAGAGGATTCAACTATGACGAGATTTGATCAATCTAAGAAACGCCTTGCTAGCTTTGCGAAATACCTACCCGGAGGAGTCAACAGCAACTTTCGGATGGGTATCTCCCCGACTCCGCTTGTCTTTGAACGAGCAGAGGGACCCTACCTTTACGATGTCGATGGCAACCGGCTAATCGATTACTATCTGGGGATGGGCCCCATGATCCTAGGGCATAATCCTGAACCAGTCCTCAAAGCGGTGACGGAGCAGCTCAAATACGGAATCCTATACGCCGGTCAGAGCGAAATTGAGTTTGAAGCAGCGCGGTTGTTCTGCGAAATTGTGCCGTGTGCGGAGATGGTGCGCTTCAACTGTGCGGGGAGCGAGGTGGTTCAGGCAGCCCTGCGGGTAGCTCGCGCTGCCACAGGACGCTCTATCATCGTCAAGTTCGAGGGGCACTACCACGGCTGGCTCGACAATGTACTCTGGAGCATCGCCCCTACGCCGGATCAGTTCGGACCCGAGACCTCGCCGACACCAATTCCTGCAAGTGCCGGACAGGACCTACCCGCCGGTCAGCATACCGAAGTGCTTCCTTGGAATAACCTTTCTATATTAGAGGCTCGTTTGAACCGTGGTGATGTAGCGGCGGTCATTATGGAACCAGCGATGTGCAACACCAGCGCAATCTCACCCGCACAAGGCTATCTAGAAGGCGTGCGCAAGGTTTGCAGTGAAACGGGGACTATCCTCATCTTTGACGAGATCATCACTGGCTTTCGGTTGGCTCCCGGCGGAGCGCAGCAACGTTTAGGCATTATCCCCGACCTAGCGACGTTTGGCAAGTCAATCGCCAACGGCTTTCCAGTTTCGGCCTTCGCGGGACGAGGGGACCTGATGGAGCAGATGGCAACCGGCGGCGTCTTGCACGGCGGCAGTTACAACGCACTACCGGCAGCAATGGCAGCTGTCGTTGCAACGCTGAACGAACTGAACAAGCCAGAGACCTTCAACCTCCTCGAAGAACAGGGCAAGAAACTGATGACCGGCATTAAGGACGCCCTAGCCGATGCCGATGTCGAAGCACAGGTACAAGGTTTCCCTCAAATCTTCCACGTCGCTTTGGGAACCAGTTCACCATTCTCTAACTACCGCGATTCTTTGGCAGCAGACAAGGCGCGTTATGTTAATTTCACGACCGCTCTGCTTTCTCACGGCGTCCGCGCGCTAGAACGCGGGGCTTGGTTCCTCTCCACCGCCCATGACGATGCGGCAATCGACGAAACCATCGCAGCCGTTGCAGCGGCAGCCAAGGAAGTATAAGGACACCACTCCATGGACATTGGCACCCACAAACAACTCTTTATCGACGAACGCTTTTTCCAGAGTTCCGAAGGCATCGAGTTGTGTATGAACCCACCCGTTCAGGATCCCGACCCCGTGCTCATAGCAGATCAACCGTGGGAAGCCAAGGGTATAGGTGCTTACAGTACCGCCTTCCGTGAACCCGATGGCAGATTCCGCCTCTGGTATGATGCGCTCGTCGATGTTGGAACGCCTCAAGAGGGTGCCCGCCGTCTGTGCTATGCAGAGTCAGAGGATGGCGTCCACTGGGAAAAGCCGTCCCTTGGTCTCGTCCCCTTTCGTGGCTCCACCGAAAACAACATCGTCGCTCCCCACCTCGAACGCCAGAGCATGCAGGGTGCCACCGTGTATCGCGATGATCGCGCCCCGGCTGATGAACGCTACAAGCTGTGGAGCAAGTTTCGACCTACTGACTCGCAGATCGCAGAGGGGAGGCGGAGCGGACTCTGGGGGTTGCACTCGCCCGACGGCATCCACTGGCAGCCGTATCCCGACCAGCCTAACCCGCCCAATCAGTCGTGCGATACTCAGAACATGTTTTTCTGGGACGATACCTTCAAATGCTACGTTGGCTACACACGAGTTAGAGAGACCCAAAGCTCCGAAGAGGCTGCCCTAGCCGGCAAACTCGCTTACCGGAGCATCGGTCGCATCACTTCGCCTGACTTCCGTACTTGGTCAAGCACCCAGATCATTCTAGAAGCAGATGAAGAGGACCTAGCTATCCCTGTGCCTTCAAAGTTCGATGACCAACGTCCAAGCATTGACTACTATACCAGTTGCGCCATGAAATACGAAAGTGCCCAAGATGTGTATCTGATGTTTCCATCAGTCTACTACCACTGGGGCGAGCACGGTTTTCCCGCAACCATGGACACACAACTATTGAGCAGCCGCGATGGCATAAATTGGCGGCATCAGGGCAACCGCCGCCCCTTCCTGCAGCACGGAATGGACACCGACGTTCACAGCGGGATGATCTTCGCCAATCCGTGGCTCATCCCTGTGGACGATGAACTGTGGCTCTACTACGCTGGCATGGCTCACAGCCACGCTGCGGATCCTGACGATGTCGGACGTTCCAGCAGCCTTTTTCGTGCACGCATACGACGAGACGGATTCGTGTCTGCGGATGTAGGGTTTGGTGGCGGTCAATTTACTACGCCGGTACTCCAGTTTGGCGGCAATCGTCTCGAATTGAATCTCAATGGAAGCGCAGGCGGCTGGCTCCAAGTCGAAATTCAGGACACGGATGGACAATCGTTGCCCGGCTTCGAGCTCGCAGAGGCAGATCCAGTGGTAGGAAACGCCATCAGCAAAACCGTAACTTGGAAAGGCAAAGACGACCTAAGTGAGCTGATCGGTAAGCCAGTCCGGCTGCGCTTCGTTCTACGTGCCATGAAACTCTACGCCTTCCAGTTCGCGCCCCCTTAACACTAGGGCATCGCAGCAAAAAGTCCAGCACACAGCGTGAAATATGATTATTTATTCTCACAGAAAAGCCGTCTCCGCTGTGCATCCAAAGGGTATTATCCCCGACCGAGATAGGGCTGCTGCACAGGCAGGACAATCGCTTCAAGCATATTCACATGCGGCGGTAACGTCGCCATGAGCACCGCAGCTTGAGCCAATTCATCCACCTGCATCCTATCCGCCTGTTCAGCACTATCTGGCACATCCCTGACCTGCGTAGCCCCCGGGTGCAGACAACTCGCGACGATTCCGTGCGGACGACCCTCTAAGGCTGTCACCTGAGTCAACCCCCAAATACCAAATTTGCTAGCGCAGTAAGGTCCCGCTCCCGGTCGAACCCGCTGCGCGGATATACTCCCAATGTTGATGATGCGTCCCCCACCTTGCTGCTTCATGATCCGCATCGCTGCACGCGTACACAGGAAAGGCGCGCGCAGATTGACAGAAAGCACATTATCCAACGCTTCCGTCGAAAGTTCGTCAAGCGGGCCCCCATCGAACGTCCCCGAATTATTGACCAGAATATCCAAACGGTTGAACGCTTCCATCGTGTGCTCAAACAACGCTTCAATTTGTGCCTCATCGGTAACATCAGTCGGCACAGCAAGCACAGTCGTACCACCCTCTCTCAATTCCTCGGCGGTTTGATTCAACTCCTCAACGCCCCGTGCAGCCAGTACAAGGGTTGCCCCTTCAGCCGCCAAGCCGCGTGCGATACCTTTACCAATCCCCTTATTCCCTCCTGTGATAAGCGCAACTTTACCATCTAGCTTACCCATCAGGTTCTCCTTTCATCCATCCTAAGTTGTTTTCATAGTTCTTAAGCTAGGTTACGTGTAGTTCAGTCAAAGTTAGTTGCCTCCATGTCTATTTTGAGATGCTTCAAACTCCTTTTGAAGTATCTCCAAATCCATCTTGTTCAAACCTAACAGATAAAGTGGGACCGGCAGCATCAGGTTTGTATGCATATAGCGGTCAATCTTCTCTTTCAGTGCTTTGTTCTCGCGCATCAACTCTAAATGAAGTGCACTAAAGCGTGTGCGCTCTGCTATGGGGCCCGAAATTTCCTCCGCAAACTGAGTCAACTGTTTTATGCGTCGCCTTGTTGACAACCCTTTTTGCCTCAACTCTTCATTTCGGGCAGTTACTTCGCGTAGAATTTCCCGATAGTTTTCGACTGTTGCCTTGACCGCAGGCACATCGGGGAACTGATTGAGAAAATCTTTGTTCCAATCCTTCAGTCGTATCCTCGTTTGTTCCAAGTCTACTGTTAATTGATCCGGTCCATCATTGAGCTCTGACACATCTTGGGAAGCCCAGCGAACCCCGAAATAGAAACCAAGCATGATGAACACAGTCAACACAACCAACACAATTAACCCAATCACCAATTTGTTAGATAAGATACCCATCAGCGAAACCTCCTTTAATAATTTCAATACTCTTTAGGAGTTACGCACTTCAGTAGGGAACAACGATCGTCATTCCCTACGAAACAGAATCGGTGCCTAACAACCTACTGTAGTTGCCCGATTCATCGGGCGTTGGGAGTTGTCCTGTGCGGCGATGAATCGCCGAACTACAGGTCGAAGATTCTCAGAACGGAGGTTTTGAGCGTTCAACTGCGTAAGTCCTAACTCTTTTCGTAACGCCAGTTTACTAGGGGAAAAAACTATACAATGGGGTATTGGTCAGAATACTCAAGATGCTCCAGATAAACCCCACAATATAATCTCCGAGCGCGACACCTAAAAAGAAAGGCACTGCCCGACGATACGATCCAAGCCCACCATAACGCAATATAATTGTCTTAATCGCCCAAGCGACAAAGATACAAGACCATAGGTTGAACATCCCCCAACTATCCGCTGTCACATAGCCGAGCGGGTGCAGGGGCCACCACAGAAACCGTGTGCGTAAGAACATCAGCACGGCTGTCAACCCAAATCCGCCTCCCATAAACGCAAGTGCGGGACCATCAGCCTCACGAGGGTAATTTAGCCAATTTTCAAGTTGACCGTACGCCATACGCCCATACCACAACGAATGCGGGTGGAAATGTGCAGATTCATGGCCATGTCGATAGAAACTATCCAACAGAAACCAAAAACTCACAACCAATCCGATCGCTGTCGCAAGCAGAATAGCAATTGCCGTATGACGTAGGTTGATATTCCGCCTTTCCGACATCTTGAACGCTTCCAACTGTTCCGGCATCGGATTGACCCAGTAGGCACGATTGAAAAATATATACATCGAAAAAACGGTGAGTGTGTTGGTAGTGAGTTGCCAAGTGCCGAACCCGGTAACAATCATGGTGTGTGGATCGATACCCGGACGATAACCGTGTCCGTGGACGATGAACCCCAACTCTGCACGTAATCGGGTAATCATGATCGATAATAAGAAATAAATCCCAAAGAAAATAGGTATCACCCACAACGACATGCCGGCTTTGTAGGAAAAGACCGTCAAGAAGATTATACCAAACACGATACCTATCACTGCCAAGCGATACGGCATTGGCTCACGGCTATCATCCAGTTGAAATCGAGATTTAGAGGACGCAAATAGATGACGCACCACCCCTATGAAATGTGACCTACCAATCCAGAGCGCGAACACCAGCAGCCCCAAATACACGCCGAAACCTTGTTCAGCCGCATAAGGGAAACGTGGGAGATTTTGCCAACCCATCATATCGCCTACCATCAACTCAATCTTGTAGAGCCAGAAAAATGCCCAGCATGAGAACAGAAGATCCCGCGGCATCATAAAACTCATACCAATGACAAACGGGTAGAAAGAGACCCGGATACCCCCACCTATCCCCTGCCGTTTGATCGGGATGTACGGAATAACAGGGTAGATTGAATGGAGCAGATTAACGATACTAATCAGCGCGGCGATACTGAAGCCAATCCACATCAGTCGGTTCCTGAAGAAACGTAACCGAGGATTGGTCATCTCTAACGGCAGTTGTGTCAGGGGGTAGCTTAACCGCTCATGCTCGGTCCACTGAATCCGCAAGAGTGTATTAATACACAGCAGCACAAGCATCAACACGAAGATGAACGAACTCCACGCAACAACTGGAGAGAGCCACGCCTTCAAATAATGGAGATTATATAGGCTTGAATCCCCTTCATAGTAACCGAGTAGGGTTTTTTCGTCAGAAACAGTGAGCCACTCCGGGATATTCCTCCAAAACAGGTTGCGCCAATCGTTTTCTGGGGTAGCAAACCGAAACGGATAACTCATGATTGGCATTAAAATCTGCAACATATCCCACGAGCAGAGACAGGAGACAATGCACAACATGAAATGGACGGTCAATAGTTCCTGCTGAGAAAGGCCCAGTTTCGGAGAGAGTTTGTGAAGGAAATATCCAATCAACAGTAGCCAAAAAATGATAAAAATGACATTCGCCTGTGGGTGGATAATTGTTGGGTAGCCGACACGAACCACCTCAAGCTCGATGAGCCACCACACGTTGAAGGGAATGAGCACAAGGGCAAGTAGAAAGGATTTGACTGTTAAACCGTTTTGGAAGGTGACAGGTTTCTGAATCCCGACGTGTTGGAGCGTATTTTGCATAGGATTGATTCAGGTGACTCCCTAGATGGAAGGGTGGAAGGATAGGGGGCACCAATCTTCTACCCTTCCATGCTTCCGCCCGGATTCTTTTTTGTGTTCTCCGCGTTAAATTTTAAGCCTTTAATCTTGATCGGGTTTAACGATGATGCGCGTACCATCAGAGTGACCTCGGACTGTTTCTCTGTACATCATCTCTGCCTTCGCCGGTGGATGGACGAAACTCCCCGCAATACTCGCCTTCAGCCGGAAGTAAAAGTCATAGGTTCCCTTTGGGAGGGTATCGTAATAGAAAATGACCTCGTCATCTTTATACTGGGCATAGTCAGCCTCTTGCGTCATGGTCCCCGCAGGCTTGGCTGCTTTCGGAGCAGTAGCAAGATTCGGATTCATCGGCTCAAAGCCGGCGGCAAACGGCGCAGCTACTGCAACATAATGCCGCACCTCCGGGTTCACCACTCGGATATGTTCCTCTACAATAGTTCCCATCTCTAATTCAAGGGCTTCTCCTGTTTTGACCGGACGCACGACGGGCGGCTTACCGTCTTCTTGGACAATCTGAATTCGCCGCTCGACGACAAAGCCCTCGTTTTGCCCAGCAACCTGATCTCCACTCGCCGCGGGCATGTAGTCCAGCGTTAAACGCGCATAGGGTAGGGTATCAGTAGGTCCCGATTGCCACATCAATCCACCGGGACTAGAAGCAACGGTTTCATATTGGCTGACAGTCTTTCCAGCGGTGTCGAGTTCTACAGATTCATCCCCAAATTGCAGCACAAATTGATGACCCGTTGATGGCGGTGTTTGCAATCGAAACGCTTCGCCCAAAGCGAGCAGGGCAGCGGCATTGGCGTTGGTGTTTCCCCAACCGTTTGTTTCTCCACGGGAAATCAGTTCATCAAAAAGCAGCTGCGTTTTCGATTCTTCTGGATCAATAGTATACAGTGATCTGGCGACACTGGCAAGCGTCTTAACTTCACTGGAATTAATTAACCCGCCCCAGCTTCTCGCCCGATACTGCAATCCTTGGTAAACTTCCTCTCCGTCCCGGAGTGCGAAGACCAAACTTTTTGAGAGATCTTCGTTGAGCCGATTAATTGACTCCGTCTCATCTGATGCCTCTGTGAGAAAGGCGTACAGGATTTTAGCCTCACTGTAGAGATCCATCGTCAAGGCGCGGGCAAGCAGGTCATGCGCGTAGGCATCTTGGAAGTCACCAGCCATCGCCAACGCGTGAAGGGCTTCGGCTCGCTCAACATGGGAGCGACCATCAATTAAATTGCTATAATCCGAGCGCAGCGAGGCTCTCAACGCATCAAGGCCCCTCTCCAAGAGTTGCTCATCAAATTCGTATCCCTGTGCCTTTGCCATCAGCAGAAACTCCACCACATAGGCGGTCAGACCGACATAACTGTCGGAGCCAGGCCAATAGCTATAAAGCCCGTTGGGATGCTGTACACTCTCTAGATAGGTGAATGTCTCTCGCATCGACAAATCAAGAACTTCCGCTCTATCTCCCCGCCCAATCTGTACGAGCAGATCTTTGAGTGCCAACTCAGGCATCAACTGACTGATGCGCTGCTCCGTGCAGAAATATCGATAACGCGCCAAGTAATCGAGTCCCGATAACATCTTCACCAACGCGGGTTGATAGGTCAACAGCACAGATTGACGAACCGTTCCCGGTCTCGGTTCTTCTTCAAGGGATGGAAAGGAGATTGTCTCATCCGGCGTGACCGGCACAAAGGCTTCTAACCGGCGTCTTTCGCGATCGCTCTTGACCGGCAATGTTACTTCAAAAGCGTCCATCGCTCCATCGACTTCTCGTTTGACAGCAAGTTGAACCTTCACCTGACCGGTTTCGCTATCAGCGAGGGCGGACGTAGCAACCTTCATTGGAAAGTAGAGTTGTTCGGGTTGATCCTTCACCCAGTTTACCGAGCGACGCATCTCACCATCCACTTCCAATCCCTCTACCTGAAGCTCAACCTGCCCCGGTCCACCTTCACCCTCAACGACACGACCGATACCCCCTGCGACAAAGTTATCGCCTGGCCGTACAAAACGCGGCAGCGCAGACTGAACAATCAGCGGTAGACGAATAGAGAGGACAGATTTGGCGTAACCGAAACGGGCAGCACCGTCGGTCGCCACCGCTCGTACAGCAAAATCCGTCAAGTTATCGGGCAGGTCAATGGTAAGTGACACAACACCATCAACCACTTGCACAAGAGGGTTATAGTACGGAACAGATCTGAAGTTTCTCCGCACCGTTGCTTTGCCAGCAGAGTAGCTGATCGTCAGGAAATCCCCATCCCCACCGGGGGTTTCGTTCACGTTCAAATCTCCGACAACCTCGTTCCGGGTGTCGCGGATACGAAGGTGCGCTTTCACTTCGTCCATGAAGGAGGGCACAGGATCCAACCCCTTTTCCCTGCCAAGGGCAAGGACAGCCCGGTCTACCAACCAGAGGGTAACTTCACCGTTTAGCGGGTTTCCGTCGAGATCGCTGAGTCTGATCGTCATCGGCATAGATGCGCCGGGGAGGTTTATAGCTGGATGATCCAATTCAATCTTGAGTTGATTATCCCGCGGGTTCACCCGTATCCAAGCAGTGCTCGCCATGGTAATCGGTTTGGCAGCATCAACTGTGCTCCCATCATCCATCTTCACGCCTTCTAGCCGTCCACGCAACAGCAGCGCATGTACCGGCACACGTGGTGTCATGTCCCCACTGATCAGGAGAGGAAATACACCCTGACCGTTTTCAATATCAGCCCAATGGTACTGATTGGCTTTCGGTCCCTCTACAATAATGAGTGCGCTTGCCTTCTGAAAGGGGCTTTTTAGGAGCAGATTGGCTACCTCCCCCGGGTCGTATGCGGTTTTGTCCGGTGTAGTTTCAAAGACATTTGCCTTCGGTTTCTCCCACGTCACGGCAGTATCACCTGCGACATAAAGATCGGCGGATACGCTTTGTCGCCTGCCGAGCCTGTCCTGAGCTGCAATTTCAACAACGTACACACCCGCTGCTTCGACAGGAAACGACAGTGCCATCGGTTCATCGGTTGAAACCAGCGTTTGTTGGATCAAGGGCACATCTACTACATCAGTTACATATTCCGCTTTTCCCGTTGTGAAATCGCTCTCTTTCAGGTAAGAATGCCACTGACGGTGCATCAACCGCAAACCGAATTCCAGTCCTTCCAGCGGTTCTCCCGCATGATCCAACGCCAGAACTTCTGGGTTGATAATTAGGGTATCCTTGAGGAACCGCTCCAACTTTAAACCCAAAACGAAAGCGGGAGCTGCCGACACAAGTTTAGCTGCAGTAACGGTCTGTTCATCGGCACCTCGCACCGTGGCTTCCACCACATATAGACGAGATCTACCATCCGGTTCCAAGGCAGGGTTGAGTTCCAACGTTGCGGAACCGTTCTCGTCCGTAACCTCCTTTTTGGTAATGCCTGTTGTGCGGAAAGGAGTACCGTCACTAAAGCGTTGGTCTGTTGAAAACAGAAATTCGGAGTATTCGGTTGGTACAACGAAGCGATCAGGCTGCTGTGTAACCTGCCAAGTTACCTCCTGACCGACTACCCTACCGCCGGCATAATAGTCTGCGGTCATCGTCAATGTGAAACCTCTATCCATCGGAACGGTATCCGGTCCAAACAATTGAACTTCAAAGCGAGGGATACGATAACTCTCTTTCTCGAAATCCACAGAGGCGAGGCGTTCCTGATCGACATCATCGAAAATACTCGCCCGATAACTTCCTGTGGGCAGCTCTTTTTCGTCAAATTTGTGATAAAAACTGCCGATTTCAGTCAAGGTGAGCGGATATGTCCATTTTTTGTCCCCCGGACCATCTATCACTAGACTTCTGCGGCGATCGCCCTCATATATGAGGCTGCCCATCTGTCGCAGACGCAGATATCCCTTAATGTGAACAGGTTCCTCCGGGCGGTACACCGGGCGTTCTGTAAAAATATGCGCTTTTCTCACCGGCAGATCTTTGACTTGACGTGGATCTTGCCGTAACCAAGAGAGCCAACCCCTACGTGAACTATACCAGTGGTTATCTAGAAAATGGGGCGGCGGTTTAGCAGGATTGAGTGTCAACACATCCCCGTCATAACTGACCACGATTCGGCGTAGGCTCGCCTTAATCTCCTTCGTGTGCACATAACGGAATTGTCCTGCACTGTCCGTGACACCCGAAATAATCGACTTCCAAACCTGATCCGAGTCGTTACGATATCGCCCTTCGACGATTACCTGTGCCCCAGCCACAGGCGCGCCGGTGCTCAAGGAGGTTACGACAAAGTTCACCGCTGATTCCTCCTCAACCGTGCTGAGGCTTAAATCCGTCACCTGAATACGGGCATAATCTCTTTGGGTGCTGCTGCCGATTTTACGGTAACCGAGAAGGTACGTCCCCGGTTGGTTTTCACCGGAAATTTTCGCCAATAAGGCTTCCAAGTCAAGACCAAATCGGAGGTTACCCATCCGATCCTTCATCGGCAAAGGCACCAATCGGGAAACGAGCGGACTTCCGAGCAACCGGATCTGTTTCGGCATATTTGTGGCAAAAGCGGGTTCTTCCCCGGGCCCCGGTGGTCGAGATTCCTCATTGACTCCCACAGGTCTGTCCGGAAAGGGCCAGAAATTCCGATCCAGGGGATCTAGCTTATAAATTCGGAGATCGACCTGTTCCTCACCACGTCCCTCCATAGGGAATTTCTGTGCCCCGTTACGTTCGAGAATGCCCCTGCTCTGCCGCCATCGCAGGTAGGGATTGGCATGCGTATAGTAAAAATAGAGAGCGGTGTCACCAAATGTCGATAGATCCCTACCATTTCTGTCTCTTAAATCCGTTTCTTGAAGAGTTAATCGGTAAATCTGCTCTCTTTCAGGACTAAAGTGAAGATTGAGCTGCTTTCCAGAAATTTCAAAGCGGAAATTCTTTACGGCAGGCTCAAATCGCACCAACTGCTTTACTGTTGCCATTGAAACGGGTCCCAGTTCGTGGCTGAATTCGAGGAAAAGTGGCTCATCACCACCGCCTGCTTGGAGCGGCTGCTCCACCGGATACACGCTACCCTTGGCAGCAACAGGAAAAACGACGCGCCCACAACCAATGCCAGCCAACCGAAAGGGAGTCTGAGTCGCAAAAGTGTGCCGGACAAGCGCCCCTTGTAGACGCTCATCCAACGAAAGCTGCAGCGTCATAGTGACCACCCTACCGTAAGGGATAGGGGCATCAAAAGTGATCTGGTACTGGACTGCATCCCGAATAGATGTCCGTTCAATCTCTTTTACGGTGAAGTCTCGATCTGTCAGTTGCACCGGCGATGGCACTGTCCCATCGCCGGTGGCTTCTAGCCCCGGTGTTGGACGCACCTCGAAACGAAGCATAGCGCTCAACTCGTCAACATTCAGCCGGTCTGCAAAAGATAACTGTATCTCCTGAATCGGCTCCAGTTCTTGGCTTCCGCCGGATGGCGAGAGACTTTTCGGTGCTGCCATCAGTGTAACCAGCGTGTGCGCTACTCCGTTGACGGTCATCGTGAATCGGCGCAGGGCGGGCCAACGCACGGTCGGAAGGAACTGTAGCGTTTTGCTGTCCACCCATCGATACTCGCCGGGATGGTCGGGTTCAATCTGAAGCCGTTCGCCGGGGTCATCCGCTGATTCATCGGCTTCCGGTCTACTCTCTTCAGAAAAAAAGACAGTAACAGGATCGTAGCCTCTCAGGAAGATTTCGGGAACAACGGTCACCCCTTCCTGACCGAAGGCACCCCAAAGAACATTCAGCATAAGGGTTAAACTGGCAATTATTGTTGCTTTCGTTTTCATGGCTTTTTCTCTTCCTTTCAGCTACTCAAAATTGTCTTATCCATTCCAAGAGCGATTAATTTTAGATGCTATCCGGGGCGGCTTCGACCCAATAGGCTTAACAAGCGATCGTCAGCGGTTTGCAGATAATCTTCGGGAACGGGCACCTGATTGCACAGGTTAAAACGCCAATATGCCCAGCGCGCAGCGTACTGCGATTGTAATATATAGCGTGTGCGATTTGATCGGTTGGGCGCGCCGCGGTGCCAGCACTGCGGGTCTTGAAAATAGATGTCCCCAGCCTTACAAAACACCGACGTGGGCCCCTGACCTTCAAACTCCGGGTGATCCTGATCGTTCGGCCCGCGTCCAGAATAGTGGCTGCCGGGGACGTACTGTGTGGGTCCTTGATCAATGGTCTCAATGTCCGTCAGTGCCATCTGAACGGTAATCCACAAGACCTGCATCTTAATCCGTGGATCAAAGCGAGGCATATCGTCGGGAAGCGGGAAATGAACCTGACCATCGACATGCCACCGCTCAATTGACAAACCGGGCAGATTTCGTATCAAATTTTGACCGCAGAACTTACAACCTTCTCCGACAATAGCTTCAGCCAAGCTGAGGATTGGCTCTCGAAGGAGCATCTCTCGAAAAATTGGATCAAGCTCGATTGTATTCCTCAAAATGAACGGAAGCTCCTCTCCCGATTCATCATGCGGCCTCACCTGGATGTATCGTGTATCGGCGAGGTGCGGATTCGTTCTTTCGGCGAGGGATTCATCCGCAAAAAGCCTATCGGTTGTGTCGCGTAGAGCAGTAATTTCCGCGGGCGTCAACACACCAGGGATGTGCACGAAACCATCACGATGGAACTGTTCGGCAATCTGTTGCGTTTTTTCTTTGCTAAGCGGCTCACCCGGTAAAATTGGACTAGTATTCATGATAACCCTTTCTTTAAGAAGAACGGAGCCCAATTCATGAGAATTAGGCTGTACATTGACAGAACGGGGAAACAAAGTTCCTTTAAAGGACAGAATGAGACGGATTTATTCTATCATACGCTAGCCGGTAAATCCACACAAAGGCATCATTGGTCTGCTTCTGCACACTTCGATAGAATATCCGAATTGCCACCTGATAGAACCAGCAGGCGACAAGTCTATAGAATCACGAAGAGTGTCTCCTTTTGCTCCTCTTTTATTTTCGTTTTGACTATGGTTGACAGAACGAATGCTACATATCACCAGTAAAATGAAAATCAGTAGAAGAATTTTCATTGCAAGGCTAGTTCAACTCTCAAAGATGCTGGAGGTCATCCAAATCTTTATGCCTTCCACTCGCCCGCTTGTTCTGCTTCAAGTGTTCACGGTTTATGATATGAACTTCGACATCATCTATCACATCAACAATCCGTTCTGAATAGCAGCGATTAAAACTAACACCTGATATTGTTGTCAAAAGCTCGATTCTCAGAGGAGGAACACCGAGTCGGACAATTTGATTCTCTGTCAAAAAGAGACCAGTTGATAATTGAGAAGCATCAAACCCAAATTCGCTCAAAGCAGCAACCAGCTTTTCGGCGTTATTTTGACGGATTGCCACCCATAAATCCATGTCACCGGTTGCACGGGGATAACCGTGATAACCGACGGCATATCCACCAATAAGCAGATATTCAACTTGATGTGAATTGAGTAACTTCAAGAACTCTTTGAAGTCTTGTGGTAGTTGGATCGTAGCCATAATTAATCTGCCGCATCAACTCAACGGCTTCTAAGCGTTCCTGTGGCGTTTTAGCCTGCCAATACTCCCTTTCGTCTGACTCGTCAGAAAGTCCTATCACTGAAAGGGCATTCTTATCCATTTTGAAGTTATCTATCGCATTCATCTGTTTCTCCCTTGCTCCTTGACCGCTCCAGTTGAACTACATCGGCAATTTGCCCAACACAATCGCCCCACTGGGGTTTTAAGGGACAACTTAGATTATTCAACATAACCCAACCGCTACGCGTTGGTCACCGATCCATCGCGTCGGCGGAGGAAAGGTCCCTGTCCAATCTCCGCAGGATTTGCGAGTGCCAACTCCTCATTGAACTCGACACCAAGCCCCGGTAACTCAGGAACCGGAAAACGCGAACCTTCAGGCTGCGGTTGAACAGGAAACAGATCTGAATCATAGCGGCCTGTACGTTCGGTCGGCGATTCCCTTATCTCTAACCACGCAAAATTAGGCACCGCTGCCGCCAAATGAATCGTCGCCGCGGTACAAACCGTTCCCAAAGGGTTGTGTGGCATGAGGTCAATATAGTGCACTTCTGCCAAACTGGCGACCTTCATCGCCTCCGTCAAACCCCCGACATTACAAACATCAAGCCGAACAAAATTGGTGATACCCCGTTCAATGTAAGGGAGAAATTCCCACTTGCTCGAAATCTCCTCCCCGATTGCGAAGGGCACATCCACCATCGTCCGTAACGATTCGTAAGCCTCCGGCGTCTCATCGCGGATTGGCTCCTCCAAAAAGTCAAGCGTTCCGGGAGGCATCCGATGACAGAAAGAAGCCGCTTCCGCAACGCTGAGGCGGTGGTGATAGTCAACACCGAGAACAGGCTCAGGACCAATAGCCTCCCGCATCTGTGTCAGCCACGTCGCCGTCAGCGCGATTGACTCGCGTGGCTCGAAGATATCTCCATTGGGTCCCTGTGCTCCTCGTGCTATCCATGTCCGGATGACATTCCACCCATTCTCGATTAGCAAATTGGCATCCGCGATCAGCTGCTCCGCCGATTGAGCGTGCGTCGTCGCAAAGCAGGGGGCGTAATCCCGCTGTTTCCCACCAAGCAACTGATAGACGGGAACCCCCAAGGCTTTACCGGCAATGTCATGAAGCGCGATGTCAATCGCAGCGATCGCAGCGGTGAGGACACGTCCGCCCTCAAAATACTGGCTCCGATACATCTCCTGCCACAATGCACCGATACGCATCGGGTCTTGACCGAGCAGAAATTCACGATAATGTTGAACCGCACCAACCACAGCCAAAGCGCGGCTCGGTATGCCTGCCTCACCCACCCCATAAATGCCCACATCGGTCTCCACTTTCACCACAAGTTGGGTGCCGCCCACCCGCACCGGAAACGTCTTAATATCAGTAATCTTCATCAAATTACCTCCCGTATAATTTGGATATTTCGATTGACTCAGTTTATGCGTCGTGGTATATTTTTATTGTATCAGGTTTCGGCAATTTGCCCAACACAATTATTCGGCGTCAACCTGTGTTATTATCAAAAAAGGAAGGTGACTCACGATGACCGAAAATGTGCGGAGAATTGAGGCTGCGAAAGGTTGCTCACGACACCCCCAATCCCATTGGAGTATGGAGCAAATAGTGTGCCAGCCAACCCTGCAAGTTACCCTGTTCGCTATGATAATGTGTATACTCACCGTTGGATTAACGCGGGCAGACTACCAAGCAGGTGTAGAAGCTTATGAACGAGGAGACTACGAAACCGCACTACAAGAATGGCAGCCCCTCGCTGAGGGCGGAGATCCCAAGGCTCAGTTTTATCTTGGACGGATGTATGCAAGGGGTAATGGCGTCCCTCAAGACGACGAAGAGGCAGCCAAATTATACAGAGAAGCCGCCGAGGACGGCGATACCATAGCCCAATTTGTTCTTGGGATCTGGTATGAAGATGGTAGAGGCGTTCCTAAAGACAAGGGGGAGGCAGCCAAATGGTACTACAAAGCCGCTCAACAAGGGTCTGATCTGGCACAGTATAAACTGAGCAGGATGTTTCCCACTAGCATGGACATCCTCCAGAGCGACGAGGAGAAGACCGATTTATACAGAAAAGCCGCCGAACACGACTACCCCAAAGCACAATTTCCGCTTGGTATGATGTATCAATGCGGCTGGGGTGTCCCTCAAGACGATAAGGAGGCGGTCAAGTGGTATCACAAGGCTGCCAAAAACGGAGATCCTTTTGCTCAGTTTGAGCTCAGCCTGAGATATGAATATGGCTGGGGTGTCCCCCAAGACTACAAAGAGAATGCAAAATGGTACAACAAAGCCTCTCCACAATTTCATATCCTAGCCGGGTATAAACAATTTGGCTGGATGCCCCGCAGTTACGAGGAGGTTGCTCAGGAGATTGAGGAGACAATCGAGTGGTATCGAACGACTGCCGAGCACGGTTATACCAAAATACAGTTTCGTCTTGCCAAGCTGTATGAATACGGTTGGGGCGTTCCTCAAGACGACCAAAAGGCGAGCAGATGGTATCACGCAGCCGCAAAACACGGCGATATAGATGCTCTGTTTGAACTCGTTTTGAGGCATGAACATGGCAGGAGTGTTCCTTGGAACAATGAAGAGGCAATCAAACGGTACAGCAAATCTGCTCAACAAAGCTTTGCCTCAGCACAGTACCGCCTTGGCATGAAGTATAACTTTGGCAGGGACGTTACAGAAGACGACAGTGAGGCAGTCAAATGGTATCGGAAAGCTGCCGAACAAAACCATGCCGGCGCCCAATACGCGCTTGGCTGGATGTATTACAAGGGTGAGGGTGTCCCTCAAGACTATAGTGAAGCGACTAAATGGTTTCGCAAAGCCGCCGAAAAAGGCAATAGTGGTTCTCAGTTCCGCCTCGGCGTGATGTATGAAAAGGGCGAGGGTATAGCCCAAGATTATGTTGCCTCTTATATATGGCATCATCTCGCCTCCCAAACACATGGACTTGAGTTTGCTCGTAAGCACCGCAATAGAGTTGCCGAAAAAATGACCTCCGCCCAAATTGCTGAAGCCCAGCGTCTAGCACGTGAATGGAAACCAAAGAAGACGAACTAATGACCAAACGCTAACAGGGAGTAGAAAGGAAGGTTGAATGAAACGAGTCGCCAAGCCAGAAGGGAAATTTAACGTTATTATCGAAGACGCGCCCATGCCTGAGCCCGGTCCCGGCGAGGTGCGTGTCAAAGCCGTGCGGAGTCTTATTAGTCGAGGCTCAGAGATGGGGGGACGGTATACCCGCGAATTTGCGGTCAATCCCGAAAGCATGGGGTATTCACTAGCAGGAATCGTTGACGCTGTCGGTGAAGAAGTCGACCACTACGCCGTCGGAGATCGGGTCGTCGCTTCAGCACCTCATGCACAATACACCGTCCGTCCCGTCCGTTTGAGATCACCCCAAGACCAAGCCCAAGTCGTCCCTATGTTACCGTCGGTGAATTTCGACCAAGCCCCCTACTATCCGCTCGCCTCCGGTGCTGTATCTTGGATAGACATCGAAGACATCCAGCCTTACGATACGGTTGTCATCATCGGACAGGGGTTGGTCGGCAGCCTCCTGATGCAGGTCGCAAAAGCCAACGGACGTGGGCGCATCATCACAGTGGACGCGCTTGATAGCCGATGTGCGTTATCCGAGGAGTTGGGCGCAGACGCTGTCATCAATGCCAGCGACGAAGATCCCGTCCGCGCCGTCCGAAAACTCACCAACGGAGTCGGTGCACACATAGTAGTGTATGCTGTCGGTGGACCGGCGGGTCCGAAAGCCTTCGATCAGGGCTTGGAGATGGTGGCGGTCGGTGGGCTGCTGCATCTGATCGGTCTGTATGAGCATCAACCGTTGCCGCTCATGTCGAGCAAGATTCAAGGGCGCAAACTTCTAGGCGGCTACTATGGTCAGGTCGTGCCTGCTGGTGTTGCGCTACGTGCGATGCAGCTACTCGGTTCAGGTGCTATCCAGACGGAGAAAATGACGACCCACCGCTTCCCTTACACCGAAGCCGCCGCTGCATTTGACCTGCTCTACACCCGAATGAATGAAGCGTTGGGTGTGCTGCTTGATTGGGAAGAACCAGACGCTTGATTGTCCCAAGAATCTCATGGGCTATAATTTTCTACACGCTTCTCAATCTGATATAATAACTGTACCATCACGGCACGCTCGGCTTGGATAGACATATCCAAGTCTTAGACTCTCGGAACGGAGCCATCTTTGTGCGTATGCAATGGATTTGTCAATCCATTGCGAGCCTTGAGTTACCCAACGGGATTATAACAACCGCTCACTTTTTATTAAGAGAGGAGAAACATCCATGCCAAACAGTCACCGCCCTTCAATACGAGGAAAACGTTATCTTGTCTCATCGCTTCACTATCTCGCAACGATGGCAGGGGTTCGCATCCTCGAAAGTGGAGGCAACGCCGCCGACGCCGGTGTCGCAACCGGCATCTGTATCAACGTGCTGCAGCCCGGATCCGCACACTTTGGGGGTGTCGCACCAATTATCTACTGTCCAGCGTCAGGTGCACCCGTTGAAACGGTTAGCGGACTCGGACGGTGGCCCAAAGCTGCGACGATGGACTACTTCCACGAAAATCACGACAGCGATCTACCCGCGGGAATCCTGCGTACAGTCATGCCCGCAGCCCCCGATGGATGGCTGACGGCACTTGCGCGATTCGGCACAATGACATTTGAAGAGGTGATCCAACCCGCCTTAGATCTCGTCGAAAACGGGAGACCTGTAGATGATCAGTTCTACGGACTTGTCAGCGGAGACGGTGTCAGAAATTCCCCCTCAACCGCCGAAGTGTACAACCCCGGTGGACAGATCCCACAAATTGGGGAGATCTTCGTCCAGAAAGACCTCGCACAAACCTTCAAGCGGATGATCGAAGCCGAGCGCGAAGCCAGTGGAGATCGACACGCGGGCCTCCGTGCGGCACGCGACCTAATTTACAAAGGTGAAATCGCCCACGAAATCGCTGATTTCTATCGGGCGGAGGGCGGTCTGCTGACCTACGAGGATCTGGCATCGTTCTCGGTGCGCGTCGAGCCACCGGAGCATATCAACTACAAAGGCTATGACGTTTACACCTGCGGTCCCTGGTGTCAAGGTCCAACGCTAAATATGGCACTAAAAATCGTCGAAGGCTTTGATCTGAAGGAGATTGGACACAACACCGCAGACTATCTCCACAGTGTGGTTGAATCCCTCAAACTCGCCTTTGCAGATCGGCACGCCTACTTCGGCGATCCCGATTTTGTGCAGGTGCCGATGGCAGGATTGCTGGACGGAAGATATGCCGCCGAAAGACGTGCAGCTATTGATCCACAACACGCTGCTCCCGATATGCCTGCTCCCGGCAATCCGTGGCGATTCCATCCCGAACCCCGTCGCGAAAATGGCCCGTTCCCAACCTTGAATCCGGATCGTCCCCAACCGGAATACACATCGGAATGGGAAACGGATACTAGCTACATCTGCGTGGTTGATAAAGCGGGCAACGCCTTTTCAGCAACACCGTCGGACGGCGTTGGGGGGACGCCAGTGGTTCCGGGCTTGGGCTTTCCAATCTCGTCGCGTGGCACACAGACGTGGCTCGATCCAGAGCATCCGTGTTGCCTGCAGCCGTGGAAGCGTCCACGCCTCACACCGAACCCTGCACTAAGTCTCAAAGATGGAAAACCGTTCATGCCTTTCGGCTGCCCCGGCGGCGATGCACAGATTCAGGGGATGCTACAGGTCTTCCTCAATATCGTTGAGTTTGGCATGGAACCGCAGGAGGCTATCGAGGCACCTCGCGCTGTCACGCACAGTTTCCCTAACTCGTTCTGGCCCCACGGCATTCAGCCGGGTGAAGTGACCGTTGAAGCACGTGTCGATGCAGGGGTACGAGAGGTTTTAAGAGGGCGAGGGCATATCGTCCACGATAATCAGGACTGGGGATCGGTCAGTTGTGTCTGCGCTATTACCGTCGATCCCGATACCGGCGTCCGTACCGGTGGAGCGGATCCAAGATCAACATCGTATGCGATTGGATGGTAGAAGATGTCAAACAGTTCAAACCACAAACAGGCTATCGTCATCGGTGGCGGTATCGCCGGGCTGACGACATGCTACCGTTTGGTCACTGAATCAGCCAAGCGCGGCATTCCCCTCAATGTGAAACTGCTCGAAGCAGGAGATCGCGTCGGGGGTGCAATCCATACGTCAAAACAGGATGGCTTTGTCATCGAGCACGGTCCCGACGTTTTTATCTCCACAAAACCGTGGGCAAAGGCTTTGTCCGAAGAGTTGGGTATCGCTGATCAGTTCCTTAGCACAAATTCGAGGGAGCGACGCAGCTTCGTCCTACGCAAGGGAAAACTATATCCCGTCCCCGATGGCTTCTACCTAATGGCACCCGCTTCTTTGATGCCCTTCGTGAAAACGCCAATCTTCAGTTGGGGCGGAAAACTACGGATGGGCTTAGATTGGGTCATACCGCGCCGCCGAAACGATGAAGACGAATCGCTGGAAGGTTTCATCACACGTCGGTTGGGAAAGGAAGCATTTACGCGAATAGCGCAACCGATGATAGGTGGCATCTACACCGCCGATGGAAAAGACCTCAGCCTCAAAGCCACAATGCCGCAATTCCTTGAGATGGAGAAGAAGCACGGCAGCATCATCAAAGCCTTAGTGGCACGGAAGAAAGAATCCCAAGGTGGGGCTAGCGGTACAAGCGGTCCACGCTACAGTATGTTCCTCTCTTTCAAAGATGGGATGCAAACCCTGACCGATACCCTCGCCGAGCGTCTGCCCGATGACTGCATACAACTTGGGGCAAAAGTCGACTCTCTGAATTACGAGAGTGAACGGGAAAAATGGCACGTTCATCTGGCGGATGGGGAACAACTGGAGGGGGATCTGGTCTGTGTTGCCCTCCCTGCACACCGTGCAGCGGGCTTGGTCGAAACAGTTGCTCCGAGTCTGTCGGAATCCCTCGCCTCTATTCCCTACGCATCCTCTGCCATTGTGAACCTCGCGTTTCACCGCACGGATATTGAACACCCTCTCAACGGAATGGGCTTTGTTGTGCCCGCCATTGAGGAACGCTCGATTATCGGATGCACATTCAGCAGCGTCAAACTTGCAGGACGTGCACCGGAGGATTATGCCCTGTTACGCGCTTATGTGGGTGGAGCAGGAAGCAGAGGGGAGGCGTATTTCAACCGTTCGGAATCGGAGATAGTCGAATCAGTGCTCAGAGAGCTACACGAACTGCTTGGGCTCAAAGGCAATCCGCAGTTGGCTCTCGTGTACAAACATCCGAACGCAATGGCGCAATACCATCTGGGGCATCTGGATCGGGTCGCAGAAATCGAAGCGCAGGCGAGAAAACTGCCCGGATTTGCAGTCGCTGGAAACGCTTATCGTGGAATCGGGATCCCCGATTGTATCAATAGCGGGGAGAAAGCGGCATCTCTTCTTTTGGAGCATGGATTAGGATGAAATCGGCTTTAATTATACGAATGGCACTGATTTGCCCCCTCCTCGCACTCATAATGTTCTGTGCACAGGTAGAGACTGCTGACGAAATGGAAGAGGAATCACTTTTCACACCCACCTATCTCAGCTACGATGACATCTACCGAGATTTTACGACGAAAAAAATGTGCAAGAGATGTCACCCGGCAATTTGGCGCGAGTGGGAGAGATCGATGCACGCTCAGGCGTGGGAAGATCCAATCTACCAAGAAGCCGCAAGTCAGGTCGCAGATCGAGAAAAAACGTGTGATCCGTGCCACGCCCCCGAACCGATTCTGATCACCGGCATCGGCAAAATGCCGAAGCTGCGAGTCGAAGATCGGAAGTACGGCGTCTCTTGTATCGTATGCCATATCGACGCACACGGCGCAATGCACGGGCCACACAAGAGCACCAATCCGATGTATCACGCGAACGTGACTTCCGAGGCGCACGCCAAGCCTACTGAACTGTGCGCTACCTGTCACGGTCAACCGAGCGTGCCCGAACACAATCAGGTCGATAGTTTCAGAAATAGTCCCGCAGCAGAAAAGGGACTGAACTGTGCCTCCTGCCACATGCCCGCCATCAAACGACGGCTAAGTGTCCATACCTACGAAAACGTCACCGTCCGGAAGCACACATGGGCGGGCAGTCGCAGCGTTAGCAAACTCAAGAGTGCCGCAAACCTGAAAATTGTCCGTGCGGAGGGCAAAGCAACGATTCGCCTGACCAATAAGGCGGGACATCTCCTGCCGGGCGAAGCCTTGCGGGCGATTATCCTCGACGTGAAAATCTCCGATGCCAACGGGACAGTGGCCCGCCATGAGCAAGTTTTCATTTCCGCTGCATCGGAAAAGCCCGAAACCAACCGAATATCACCCGGTGAAACGCGAGAGTTTGTGTCCACACTCAACGACACGGAAAAAATTGAAGCGAGGTTGCTTTATCGTCTAACACCAACAACACCAGAAACCGAGTGGGTCACAATGGCGGAGGCAAGTCAATAGGCTTGCCCTCGCTTCACATAACAAAAATATACTAGCCCAAATAATAGTAGTAGGCATACTCCGTATGCCGTAACAATTGTGCAAATCTAGGGGCGTAGCAATTCCGAATTGCCACACCCCAATCCAAATCCTGTAGATCGAGACTCATATCTCGACAGTCTCGGTCTGTTTTATGGTGAATTAAAGAAATAAGTAGACATTACCAATAACTCCGACCCTAGCGAAGTTTCCAAAGTCCCCCTGAACCCCTCTGATAAGAGGGGAAAGACAAGGGAGAAGATCCCCTCTTATCCTCTCCCCTTGTCAGGGGAGTTGGGGATTTAGGAGGGCTGTGCATCGGCAGCGTCTAAGCAATTCTAAAATCTACTCCAGTTAGTAGCAACTTGCATTATACCAACAGTTTATAGGAGGTCTACCGACAAAATGAAACTTTCAGATCGTCCCGTTCAACGTAGAGGTTCATGGAAGCGTATTATATGGTATCTCATTTTGCTAGCAATAATACTGATTCTGATCTGGCAGATGCCTGCAATCGTCCGCCGGGTCCCCATGTAACTGTTACCGCTGATTCACCAAATGAACCCGGATTAAAACCCGCACAACCTATGAAACACAACTAATCCACAATCTCACTTATAAGGATATATCACTATGTCAAAATCAAAGAATAGATTAACTTTTGCAACCCTCATCGTCCTCTGTAGTCTCATCGCTCTAATCTTCGGACAAACCGCCTCCGCCCAAGATAAACTCGTCATTATATCGCCCCACTGGGAGGGGATCGAAACAGAGTTCGATACCGCATTTAAGGCGTGGTATGCCAAGGAGACGAGACGCCAAGTCACCACAGATTGGCTCGATCAGGGGGGATCTTCTTCCGACTTCCGGTTCATTGAATCAGAGTTCAAACGGCTGCCCGAAGGCATCGGGATAGATCTCTTTTTCGGCGGTGGGACGGACAACTATCTAAAACTGGCTGATAAGGGGTTGCTCGCTCCTTACAAACTATCAGAAACCCAACTGGCGCGAATCCCGAAAGAGATTTTTGGCATCCCCGTTTACGACCCAGAATATCGCTGGTACGGTGCGGCGTTGTCAAGTTTTGGGATTATGTATAACGAGGAGTTGCGCGCGCTTTTGAATCTACCTGAAATCCAGACATGGAACGATTTGACACACCCGGAACTCATCAACCGCGTCGGTGCAGCAGACCCCCGTGAAAGCGGGAGCGCGCACATGATGTACGAACTTATCCTGCAAGGCTACGGCTGGGAGAAAGGCTTCGAGTTAATCACGCAACTCGGTGCGAATGTCAGGGGATTTTCCGCAGGATCAAATGCGATTCCCAGAGATGTCGCTGCGGGACAGGTCATCTACGGCATGGCAATTGACTTCTACGCCTACGGTCAGATTGCGGTCATCGGCGCAGACAAAATTAAATATGTCGTGCCGCCTGACGCTGCTGTCGTCAGTCCCGACTCGATCGCCATCCTTAAAGGTGCACCCAATATGGCGGTCGCCCAGAAATTCCTCGATTTTGTTCTTTCGGATGAAGCACAAAAACTGTGGGTGTTACGCGACACCGACCCAGAGGGACCGAAGTGGAAAGGAGGGTTGAACCGTAGCAGCGTTATCCCAGCCCTGTACGATGAACTCGGGGAGCGCTGTGTTGCCGCCAATCCATTTACGATGGATCTGACCCCCATTGACTACGACGCAGAAAAGGGGGGGGTCCGTTGGGACATCGTCGGAGATCTCATCGGAGCACTTGTCATTGAGCCGCACAAGGATCTGGTCAACACATGGAAAGCTATCAATAAAAGTGAGGACCCAGAGAAACGCGCCGCTGCGATTCAAATTTTGGGTCAGGTCCCAATTACAGAATCGAAAGCACTAGAACTCTCTGAGGGGAGTTGGCAAGCACCAGACTTCCGAAACCAGAAGTTGAAGGAATGGAGAGCATTCGCCAAAGAAAAGTTCAAGGAAGCGAAGAAAGCGGTGAAGTGATAAGGCACGCTAAAGTTACACAGAAAGTTTGCACGCGGCTTTGGGAAATACCGACGTTTGGGTTAACATGGTAGGCGGGTAGAAAGGGTAAATTATTGTTCAAGGGTAAACCGAATTGGAAGTTGTACCCGGATCGGCACTGCTTCACCACCTTTTTTGGCGGGTGTAAAGTGCCATTTTTTCACGGCTTCGATCGCCGCTTCATCAAACCCGAACCCTATCATCGATCGCACTACCTTAATGTCCGCCACCTTGCCGTCCACCTCCACGGTAAACTCAAGCGTAACAAGACCCTCCTTCTCAGCACGACGCGCGCTTTCGGGGTACTTAGGGTGAACCTTGCTGAGGACACGCGGTTTTTCGTCGTATTTTGTCCATACCTTAGCTGGCGATAGCGTTTGGGGCGTTTCTAATATTTTGAATACCTTGGTGGCTGAACCTATAGGAATCATGGTTAGCGTATCTCCTGTCCTTGACCACGTCCCAGATTGATAACTTGTCATATCCGGTATAGGAACGCTTGTTGATCCTATAGACATGACTGCCTCCTTTAGCTCAGTATTGTACTTATTACCAGAGACTTGGTAAGTTCCATAGGTAGTAGTTGTAAGAATTCCCTTGCCTGTATATTGGCGTAGTTTCGACTCAAATCGTCCAGCCGCATAAAATGTATGGTTCCATGATAGAAAAATATCAGATTGCAGATCTCCTGCCAAATTATCTTCCGTAGACTGGCCACCGATGAGCTCAAGAGACCATGTGCCTAACCACGCTTCGTTCTCTGCCATTTGCTTTTGTTGAGTTTCGCCGGTTTCTGGACGTTCAGCGGGTTTAGGCGCAGGCATTACCGGTGCTGATGGTGGTTGAGTTTCGATAGTCTTGGGGAATTCAGGTTGAGAACTGTACGTAGAGGGGGCCATTGAACTTGTAACTGGCTCTTGCCATGTTTCCGTTGTTGCTGATTTCCGTGAATATAAGTCAACAAGGATAGCGATTACAACAAAGGAAGCTAGAAAAGCCAGAAAACCTATTATCCACTTCAAACGTTTTTTCCTAATCTCCTTAATCTTAGTAACTTCCTCTAGTGTTCGTGTATATCCGCAGTTTGGACAACTCTCGGCAGTCTCGCTTATTCGTCGTCTACATTCTGGACAGGATATTAGTGCCATGAAAACCTCCTTACGGTAAGATCTTTTGATTGGATAGAAAGCATTCTGACATAATATCCTCAGAATGTCAACACAACGAAACCGTGAGGTAGGGTTATTTAGTTTTCCATTTTTTGACCGATTTCAGGTTAATCCGAACCGTAGGCGGGGCATCTTGCCCCGCTGTTTGTAGTAGCGCAATTGATTGCGCGTTCTTATGCTAGCTGTCGATAGCATCTTTTATCCGTGTAATCCGTTAATCTGTGTCTATCCGTGATTCAGACAATTGTATCAGAGAACTATGGTGAATTAGACAAATAAGTGGACATTTGCCAAAGTCCCCCTCTTTCCCCCTGATAAAGGCTCTAGGGGGTTACGGATTTAGGCGGTTGTTTGTAGGTACAGATTGCCTAATCTGTACATGGGCATTGGCAGTGTATAAGTAATTCTAAAATTTACCATAAATGACCCTAACCGTGGAGTTACCTCTCAACGCAGCTTTCTTATCTCCCCTCAACCCTCCCAAAGCAAGAAGGCGATGCGTCTAATTTCCGCGCTCCAGAGGAGCGCAATGTGTATAGAAACACACCCGCCCCCGTAGGTCGGGCAGCCCCGGTCACGGGATCCTCCCGGACTTGCCCGACCTCATGGCAACCCGCATTAAGCCAACCTACAATACCCTGCCACACAAGGCAATCAGGAGCCTAACTGCCATTAAACCATCCTCCCTATGGCTTCACATATCGTGGTGATGTATCTGCGAAAATAGATCAGAAGTCTTCCCTGATCTTCTTCTAACCAACTTTGGTAGATGGTCTTGGGGTGCCCAGCTTCGTTTCGGTTCTCTCTATATAGGTTCCCTAACCCGTCTAGCAGATCCTTCAACTCCCTTGCGAAATGCTTATCCTCCACAAAAGTGTTGGGAATGACTGTATTTGAGAGATATTCGATTAAGCGGGAAATGTTCCCATTCCTTCTCTTTTCAATTTCTTCTTGATACTTTTCGGAGTAAGATTCTATAGTTTCTGCCAGCCAGTGTATGGCTCTTTCTGAAGCAGCACCGAGACAAATCACAGACGAGATGTATAGTCCCTCTTGGTAGGCACGTAGGCTTTCGACGTAGTACTGCCTTACAACAGGATCGAGGGTTCCAACTTTCTGCTCAAGCGCCCTAACAATTTCTTCAGGCTTGTCCACTAAAAGGAGAACTTCATTGTCAAAGTCAGACTTCCATCCAATAGAAGTAGGATAAACGATGAACGAATTTTTACCAAAGGTGCCTAGATTCGTGGGAAGGTCTCTCACCACTAATCCCTGTCTTTCAAGGAGAGTGATTGCTTCTAATACCTTAGTATAATCGGAAAGGAGCGGGAGTCCTTCTTTGGGAAACAATCTCACCTGCAAATTATTAACAGAATAATAGAAATTCCGACTATTAGGGTCAGGATCAAGGGTTGCCTTCAAATAAGAAAATACATATTTTGCTAGGAATTCAATATCCATCTCCCGAAGCTGCTGCCGTTGTTCTTCACTGAGGTACCGCATTGGCTTGTGTCTCCTTTCTACCCAAAACTGATACTTGTCTCTTTATGCCTTCCGCTTGTTGATTAATCTTATCAATCCTCACGCCTATCAGATTTAACCGTTCAATCGTCTCAGGATAACGGTATTTCATATTTGCGAATATCACCCGTTTCTTCGGAGTAGTATGCTTGATAATACTTGAAATCATTATGGTCGTTTTCCCTGCACTTGTCTACAAGGATTTCGATAACTCTTAATTTGTCCTCATCAGAGGTTCTGATTCCGAAAATAATGCCCTTCAATAAACTAAAATCGTAAATCAGCTTGCGACTCTCTTTGTCTTCGTATTCACCCAACCTATCATTGAGGATTAGGCGATATTCCTGCTCATATTCCCAATCCTTGGTTTTGGTGGTAATGTCGTGATAGAATCTATCCCAATAGCTCTGTTGCCAAACAAACGTGGCTCCGTCAGGCTGAACATGTTTACCGCATTCGGATTCATTCCCTTCATCATCTGTGTACCATAGTTTTTTCAATTCATCTCCTGTTAGTTGTCCAATAGAGCAAAAGAAATCAACCTCGCCCGGTTTATCTGCATAATCAACCTCGTAGAACCGTTTTTCCTGACGACCTGGACCGGCCTCGTGATACAGATTCAAACCATTAGAATCTCCTGTTTCTATAGATTCAAAAATCAGGCATGCTCCTCTATGTTTATCTCCGTAATGCCCCCACACAGACGAGTTGCGATAATCCTTCATAAAACAAGTTGTGTACCAGTTGGGCCAAAGCAGCCTCTCAAGCCCATTCAAATATATCTTGGAAAATTCAAGAATCATTAGCTGTCTATTCTTCCATAATTTTCCTGTGGAATTAAGAATGTTCAATTGCTGAATAATCTTATCATTATTATTAAGTTCTTCAATTTTCCGAAAAGTAACGTCAAATTTTTCCTCAGTTTCGACCTCATCACGTTGTATTATCAATGTAGGAATTGATTGTACTATTCTTTGATAATAAGATCTTACCTCAGTTTGTTGCTGTCTTTCGGATTCGGAAATGAGTTCATGTGCAAAGGATGATTCTAGAATTTGTGACAAATAACCATATTGTATGGAGCGAAGATAGCATTCGAGTTCTCTATATCTGATTTTGTGTTTCGAGCTTGCCAGTGCTTCAATAACCTCTGGTATTTTCGGCAGATTGAGAAATCTATGCCAAATGTCATCAAATAACCTTTGTGCTTGAGGGGTTGATATTTGGTCCCAGCGGCCCAGAATTGGGATGTCACCTACACCTAATTCTTCAGACGCCCCAGCCTTTTCAAGCCGAAGATAGCTTATAAGCAGGCAATAAATGAAATGTTTGAAAAACTTAGTCCAGACAATTCTATCTCCTCTCCACACAATATCTCGGAAACCTTCCATTGGGTCATTTAGTTCGTCAGGGCTTGCAAAATAGATATCCTGGTTCTCAAGCTCTTGGTATTCGTCTCCTAACAGATACTCCATGCTCCTGAATCTGTAAACATTCATAGGTGATGCTCCTGTAATCATGAATAGGTATTTTTAATGAATTATAAAAATATACTGACACCTCTCCTGTAGGAGCGATCTCCGAATCACGACTATGGTAGATTTTTGAATTACTTAGACACTCCTAATGCACAGCCAACCCCCTAAATCCCCCTTATCAGGGGGACTTTGGAAACTTCGCTAGGTTTGGAGTTATTGGTAAATGTCTACTTATTTCTCTCATTCACCATAAATGCTTTGATAGTCGGGAATCGGAGTTCCCTCCTACAACTCAAATATGTCAAGTTAATTGTAAAATCCACCATTATTTATCCACAGGTTTCCCCTCAACCCTCCCAAAGCAGGTTAATCGCACTCGCCTTAATAATAAAATAACACACCGTCCCCTCCGCAAGCCCAAGCTGCTCACGCGCATCGCTCGTAACCTCCACCGACAGCAGATGCCCCTCAATATCGACCGATAGCACCACGCGCCCCGCTTGGACAGCGACCCCCCGGATAGTCCCGCGCAAAATATTCCGCGCACTCATCCGCAGATCCGGATCCATCGCAACGATGATATCCCGCGCCCGGATAGCGATCGGCATTGTTGCACCGGGCTCCGTCTCCGTATACGAAACCATCAATCTCTGCTCCCCCAATGCCAATTCCGTCACACCACGCTCCTCCGACGCAACGACGACCGGCAAAGCAAGAATATTCTCCACGCCCGTCATCTGGGCAACGGGCAACGCCGAAGGAGAAGCGAGTAGCTGGTGAGGTTCGCCACGCGCCGTAATCCGACCCTCAGAGAGCAAAAACGCTTCATCTGCAAGTGCCATCACTTCTGAGATGGAGTGCGTGACATAAAGGAGGGGTATATCAAACGCCCCCTTGATATGATATAGGTAGGGAAGGATGCGGTTTTTCAAGCCGGCGTCCAGAGATGTAAGCGGTTCGTCCATTAGCAGCAAGCGCGGCGACATCCCCAAAGCGCGCGCAATGGCAACCCGTTGCCGTTGACCGCCGGAGAGTTGGCTTGGATATCGATCCAGCAATTCTCCGATTTCGAGAATGTCGATAATTGTATCCGTGTCAATCTGCGTCCCGCTATCGAGTCGGCGGGGACGACCGTAGGAGATATTCTGTCGAACCTTCAGGTGCGGAAAAAGATGTCCTTCCTGAAAAACATATCCGAAACGACGTTTTTCCGGCGGCAGACACTTCTTCTGCTGGGAGGAATACAACGTTTGACCGGAAAATAGGAGCTCCCCGTCGTCAGGATTCAAGATGCCACTGATACAGTTGAGCAGCGTACTTTTGCCGCTTCCTGACGGTCCCAGAAATGCCGTTACCTTCTCCGTGATGGTATGATCAATCTCAAGCTGAAAATTGCCAAGTCGCTTGCGAAAATTGAGTTTTAACATGGGGTGGAATGCCTAAAACGTGACAAGGGGTTGGGTGGGAATACTTCATCTCTTGATATACAGCCGTTCCGCTATCCATAGCGTTGCGAAAGCAATCAAGGTGGATAGAAACACCAGACGGTATGCACTCATATCCTGACCGATTTGAACGAAGTTATAGATTGCCAGAGGCAATGTCTGCGTCTTGCCCGGAATGTTTCCCGCCACCATCATGGTCGCACCAAATTCGCCGAGACTTCTGGAAAATCCGAGGATTGCTCCCCCGATAACCCCACGATAGGACAGAGGCAGCGTGACAGTGAAAAACACCTTCAACGGCGAGGCACCGAGCGTCCTTGCAGCATTCTCCAGTTGTGGGTTCACCGCCTCCATCGCCGTAACGATCCCGCGCACCAACAGCGGAAACGACAGCACAGAGATCGCTAGCACCACCGCCAGCCACGAAAAGACAATCTCAAGCCCGAAAAGCCGGAAGAGCAGCCCCCCGATTGGACCCCGCTTGCTGAAGAGGATCAGAAGGAAAAATCCACTGACGACGGGTGGCAATACCATCGGCAGCATGACAACGGTATTGAGGAGCGATTTACCGGGGAATGAGAACTTGGCAAGGATCCAGCCGATGAGGAGTCCCAGAGGAAGGATGAAAAGCAGACTCAACGAGGCAGCTTTGATAGATAAAACCAGCGCACTGACTTCCGCTGCTGTTAGCATTATTTCACCACAGAGAAACCATATTTTTCAAAGATTGCTGCAACTTCGGCGGTTTGTAGGTAATCCAGAAACGCCTGAGCAAGAACTTTATGCCCGGTGTTTCGGAGTACCGCTGCAGGATACACGATTGGGGTATGGCTTGAATCAGGAAATTGATAGATAATTCTGACCTTCTTACTGAGCCCTGCGTCCGTTTGATAGACAACCCCGACATCAACCTCGCCGGATTCGACATACGCCAAAGTGGATCGGACATCGGCACTGGGAATCAATTTTGGCTGTATAACGCTCCAAACTCCCAAGTGTGTCAAAGCCTCCCTCCCATAAATACCAGCGGGGACTGAATTCGGTTCGCCGATAGCAATCCGTCGGATCGTGTCTTGGGCAAGTAGTTGCACATTAGTCATGGCAAGTGGGCTATCAACGGGCGCGACCAACACCAACCGGTTGCTCAAGATCACTCGGCGTGAGTCCTCATAAAGCAGTCCCTCTCCTTGTAAGGCGTCGATCTGCTTGGGACTAGCAGAAATGAACACATCCGCCGGCGCGCCTTTTTCGATTTGGCGTTGTAAGGTTGACGATCCAGCGAAATTGCAATACACCTTGAGGTTCCGCACTGCACCAAAACGCTGGCTGACTTCTGTGAGTGCGTCTGTCAGGCTCATCGCGCCAAAGATAACCAACTCCTCACTTGAACACCCGATGAATAGACAAGCAAAACCCAGAAGAATAAGAAGATACGGTTTCATCAATTTTGAGATCTGCCAATTAGGATTAACAACAGCGTAGGTTGGGTTGAACGGGAATCGTGAAATCCAACACCAGAATGTAGATGCGTCTAATCTCCGCGTTCCTGTAGGTCGAGATTCATATCTCGACAAAACATCACTTTACACAACCCCATAGGGTCATTTAGTTCTCCTGTAGGAGGAATCTCCTAATCCCGACTACCTACTCGTAGGTACAGGTTTCCCAACCTGTACTTGTGGCGTAGGTTGGAAGTAGTACGCATATTGCTTTGAATATAGGGGCGTTTATAGTAGATTTTAGAATTAATTAGATACTGTGAATGAGCAAGGTCAGCAACCTTGTTCGCGCAGTTACGGCACACGGAGTGTGCCTACTACTTTTGATGTCTATTTATCTTTAGAATTCACTATAGTTCCCCTGTAGGTTGAAAACTCTCGGAACGGAGAGGAATCTCCGAATCCCGACTTCCTATTCAGACAAGGGAAAAACCGAAAACTAAATAGCCCTACACAACCCCATTTTTTGTGTTGCCTAACTTTTAATAATATGTTATCTTGCTTGACGATAGTTGACCGCAATAACTGATGGCTCTACGGAGGAATTGACATGACCAGCCCAAGTAAAAACAGTTCTCCCATTTCAGAAACGCAAATTGAGCAATATAATCGTGACGGCTACCTGCTCGTTTCTGGATTGATTCCTGAAGATATCGCTGCAAAGGCGGAAGCTGCGATGTGGCGTTGTGCGGGAATTGATTCCAATAATCCGTCCTCCTCTTGGGAGCATATCCAAGGAGGAATCTGTCTATACAACAGCGCGGATCTCGTCAACTGCTTCACCCCGGAATGCCTTGCTGCAGCAGCACAGTTGACGGAGGAAACCCCGTCCACATTTAGCAAGCTACACCGGCACCCGAAGACCTATTGCGCCCCAGATTTCCTAGCAGCGCAAGAGGCAAAGGAAGATGTCTCCAAGTTTTTCAGATGGGATTGCGCTTACACCATCAATATCTATCCAGCCCCAGATGAATGGGAGACACCAACAATCACCTCTGGAGGACACCTAGACCACTCGCTTGAGGAACACAATCACAAAACCTTCCCACCCGTCTTCCGAATCGGTGCACTGATTTATCTGAACGACATCGCACCGCACGGTGGTGGCACGTTTGTTTGGCCCCAATCGCATCACGAACTAGAGCGCGTTGCTCGAAAAAATCTATCCCGTTACGAATACCGCAACACGCTGAATGCAGATCTCCCCGATCTCGATCTCGGCGACCCCGTTGGCATGACACTTCGGCGCGGCGATGTACTATTCCTACACCATCTGTGCATCCATTCAGGAAGTAAGAATGTAAGCAATCAGCCTCGATTTGCTATGAATATGAAATGGTAACGGAGATGCTCAGGACCGACTGTGTAAATTGTGTAAGAGGATTGCGGGATTACCCCTCCTCTTGGTAAAATTCCATCAAGATTTCCGCAACTTCAGGGCGTGAAAACTCCGGCGGCAACATCTCACCCGCTGCTAGCATATCCCTGACCTTTGTCCCTGATAGGAATAGGTAATCTTCCGGTCCATGCGGACAGTCACGCATCATCACAATCTCACCACACTGATTACACCAAACGGTATGATCGCCCCGAAAGATTTCGATTTCGAGCGCGCCTTCGGGGATGTCATCAAAAATTGTCTGTGCATCAAAGGGACCGTAGTAATCCCCAACCCCCGCATGATCTCGACCGACAATCAGATGTGTGGATCCACAATTCTGCCTGAATATCGCGTGCAACACAGCCTCGCGAGGACCAGCGTAGAGCATATCAAATCCATAACCTGTAATTGAAACGGTATTTTCGGGGAAATACAACTCGACCATTTTGCGGATGGAAGCGTCACGGACATCGGCAGGAATATCGCCCGGCTTCAGCTTGCCAAGCAGCATGTGAATCAGGACTCCGTCCGCATCAACTTCGTTTTGTGCAATTTTGCATAACTCCTCATGTGCGCGGTGCATCGGATTCCGTGTCTGGAAGGCGACAACCGTATCCCACCCTCGCTTCTCAATATCTTCTCGGATTTCGGAAGCAGTACGGAAGGTGTCAGGGAAGTCAGATCTGAAATAGGAATAATTGAGGACCTGGATTGAGCCAGAAACCACCTGATTCCCCATATCAGTAAACGCTTCCACACCGGGGTGTGACGGGTCAGTCGTCCGAAAAATCTGCTCAATCAGGTACGTTCTCTGGTCATCAGAGATTTCTTCAATCCCTGCAACCTCCATGACAGCGATGGGCGACTGACTATCTACATTGGGATCAAGCAATGCGATTCGATCGGCGTTTTTAATTGCATCAGTGACCTGCTCCGACTTGACAATATTCATCACTGGAACGGGCCAAAGCAGACCGTTTGGGAGCGTCATATCTTGAGCAACACTCGTGGCTTCAGCGAGATTCATGTAACCGGTGAGCGGATTAAAATATCCCGAACCGAGCATCACCGCAGATGCAGCAGCCCCTGAAGAGATTAGGATAGCAGGTAAGTTTTCAGCTTCTTTAATTAACGCTGCACGCTCTGCATCGTCGGCAACATAAAGCGGATTCAAAGTATCAGAACCATGTGGTTTAATCATTCAATGCTCCTTAAATAGATAATAAATCATACAAGTTGCTACCTAATACAAGATTCACTTGAATCATATTGATGCTTTACACTTTCAACTATATTGCATCAGGAACCGAGGAAGCTAACAGCACAGTTGGCATACTTTCTCTTTAGCCCCAGAGGGGCGATATGTGTATAGCACCAAGGCACCCTATATCCCAAAGCCCCAAAGGGGCGACATGTGCATAATAGATCTGCGTTTTGACGTCTCATTGGGCACAGGGGTGAATTTTCAATCAGATTGCAACTTAGTTTATAATAACGTAAGTTGTCATCTTATTCACTTCAAGAGATTTCGAGTTTGCCTTACAAACAATTATAATAGCGAATTTGTACCATATTGTCAATCGGTTTCTAGGCTTCATGTGCCCCAACTTTTCGCGATCTGAGGTTCGACCTCTCCCCATTTTTCACATCCTAGCACTGTCTTCCTCCTTGTCAAAGTCTCTCACACATCTCATGTCTAAAGTCATATCAACGCCAAAGGCTTGAAAAAATGGGGACAAATCAGATTTTTCCGAAACTTGCCCTTGATACTTAACGTATGTTATGGTAAAATAATACTCATCATTTTAATCTTTTGGAATGGTTTAATCTATAGTAGCTATGAAGCAAAATATTATTGGAAAGGAAAAATTACGCATGGCAACCCAAGAAACGCAATGGACAAAATTGGCGGATTTGAGCGAAGTCCCCGTCGGGGAAGCAAAGGCGGTGCGGATAGGCGAAGGACGGAGTATTGCACTGTTCAATGTTGACGACAAAATCTACGCAACCGACAACCAATGCCCCCACATGGGCTACCCACTGACACGCGGACGCATTCGACACGGCATCCTCACCTGCGATTGGCACGAGCGAAGTTTCGACCTCGAAGGAGGCGGCTGCTTTAACGTCGAGTGCGACGACCTACAAACCTTCCCCGCCGAAGTACGAGACGGTGAGATCTGGGTACAACTCGGTGATTTAACCTACAGACGAAAGGCAGAACATCTCAGCCTACTGTGGGAAGGACTGCTGAGTGGAGATCGCTGGACAATGTCAAAGGCGATCGCTCTGCTCCTCAAAGGGGGCGTGCCGGAGGTGGAGGTTGTCGAGTTGATCCTACGGCATCTTGGACGGCATATCGCTAGCTCGCACGACTCAGAAGCGGGTTGGGATGTCGCTCGGCTGATGAACGGGCTTTCGGTTGGACGACGATACAAAGACGCAGATCGACTCATTGCAATGACGACCGCGGCTTGTGCCGCTTCCGGTGGCGCTGCTGAACGTCTTGAAGTCGTGCCGTTGCCGGAGCCGGTAGCTTGGGAGAATATCGAACCGTGGATACGTAGTTTCTCACGCGATGGCCGCTCCGACCGCATCGAACGATGCCTCTTTACTGCCTACACACTCGGTGATGCGGATAAAATTCTGTCCCTCCTCCTCGAATGTACAGTTGAGCCACACTTTCTCGGCTTCCCTGACAATCTCATTTCGCTCGGTTACCTCTCCGAAGCAGTCGATGAATTTGGCTGGGAAAAAGCCTTTGAACTGGTCTTTAATCTCGGTGCGAAGCTAGTTGGGCGCAGACGGGGTGAGCCTCAACGGTTTCGTCGAGACGCCATCGGCATCATGAGAGAAAAACTCCGTGAACTGGAGGCTGGGGATAACACAACAACAGACTACGATGAAGATGCCTTCGTCAGCGCATTAACGAGCGTGGATATTCAGAAGTCATTCGATGCTGTCGCAGCTGTCCTGAAAGGCGGCGTCCCAATTGACCAACTCATTTCAACGCTAGTGATTCTTGCCGCCGACCGGATGGCACGGACACCGGTGAACGTGGATGCCGGTTGGGAGTGCTTGACGACAGAACTCAACCTTGCCGCATCGCTCCGCAACGTACAACGCATCGCAGGTGATGCCGCTGCAGTAAAAGGAATCTTCCATGCAGCGTGGCTCATTTTCGATGACCGTTGGCTCAACATCCCGTCGCGCGCACTGACTTCGCCGCCGGCCGAAGACGGGTTCAACGCCTCCAACGAGGAAGAAGGCATCCAACGGATTATCAATACCATTGAAACCCTCAGCGTGCAGTCGGTCGGTGGACAGGTGCTTGCATATCTTAACGCTGGTTATTCCGGTGATACCTTGCTCCACGCACTCGGTAGAGCCATCCTTTGGAACGATACCGCCACCGAAATCCTCCCCACGCTCCGCACCGTTTTCGATGAGTGGAACAATTGCGCCGGACATCCCGCTCGCAGCCAATTGCTCGTTGCACTTGCCCGCTACGCCACAGACATCCGCACGAACAAAGATAGCGAATCCGCCACAACCACGGCGATGCGCTTTGCAGAAGGGCGGACGACGGTAGAGGTGTTTGAGGATTAAACCGCTTCCGCTATAGATTCTAAATTAGAGTATGTCAAGCACTCAAAAGTGTATGAGATTTCTTGAAAAACGCTTCAAATAGAACAACAATGGAGATTAATCATGTCGAACATATCATCCAACTTTGTCAAAGTCGCTAATCTGGACGAACTCGACGAAGGAAAGCCAAGGGCTGTTAGAGTTGAAGGACAGAGCGTTGCCCTATTTAAGCACAACGGCAACATCTATGCTACCGATAATCAGTGTCCACACATGGGCTATCCGCTAACACGCGGGCGTGTCCGCGGGGGCGTACTTACCTGTGATTGGCACGGCTGGAGTTACGATATGGGAGGCGGTGGCTGTTTTACCGGCGGTTGTGATGACCTATCAACCTTCCCTATCGAAGTACGCGAGGACGAAATACACATTAACATTGCCGGGGGTGGAAAGAAGCGGGACGATGCCCACTTTCTCCTCCTCCAAGAAGGATTGTTGAGTGGCGATAATTGGACGCTCTCAAAGGCGGTTGCAATTATGCTCGCCAGAGGAGTTTCCGAAGCGGATGTCCTGAACCGATTGGTACGACATGGGGGACGACACTTTGTGACCGAACTTGATGCAGGAGATGGAGGATGGCAACTCGCGTATCTGACCAACGGTGTGAAAGTTGCCAACCAGTATGAACCGGAAGACAGGCTTATCCCACTAATGATGGCGGCATCGGGTGCATCGGGGCGGGCAGGTGATCGCCCGGCTATTGCTCCACTGCCCGGAGAAATCACGTGGGAGAAGTTGGAGCGATGGATTCGCGTCTTCTCTGCTGACCGAGAATGGGAAGGGATCGAAAAGTGCCTCATCACCGCACGGCGGCTCGGCGGGCATGACGATAAAATCATTCCATTAGCGTATGAATGCATTGTTGAGCCGTTCTTCTTGGGACATAACGACAGCCTACTCTATATCGGTTATCTCGCCGAATTGCTTGAACAGTTCGGTTGGGAGGTCGCCGAAGAGTTGGTTTGTAATCTCACGGCGAAAATACTTGGTCGAGGACGTGTCGCACCGGACGAAATTCGGCGGGAGGCAATCAGCAAGCTGGAATCGCTAGAGGATTTTATCGCCGATTTAGCCGCCAATCCACCCGCTCAAACGACCAATTTTGACGAAGACGCATTCGCTGCGGGTCTTGTCAGCGGCGAACTCGACGACACGTTCGATACTATCACCAACGCGCTGAAAAGCGGCGTTGAGATAAACCGTATCGCTTCGACGATGGTGCTTATAGGAGCAGATCGGATGGCACGCACCCCAGCAAGCATGAGTCCGGGTTGGTGGGAATTGGGACGGGAGATTTCTCTTGCCTCGTCCATCCGCACAGTATTGCGATTTGCTAATTTTCGGGTTGCCGCTAAAGCACTCTACCACGTAGCGTGGGAATTCTTCAGCAACCGCTGGCTCAACATCAGACAGATACCGCTCAGTGCGCCGAGAAGTACAGCCCCATCGGAGGCATCAAACGAAGATGAGGCAATTGAAGGCGTCATCAACGCTATCGAAACCGTTCAGATTCAGGAGATCGGGCGGGTAACGCGACAATACCTCAACCATGACTTTTCCGCTGACCGCCTATTGTCCGAACTAGGACAAAGCATCCTCAAAGACGACAACGGCTGGGATATCCTCAACACATTGCGGACCACTTTTGATGAGTGGAAACTGTGCGAGGGACACCCCGCTCGAAATCAATTGCTCATTGGACTAGCACGTTGGACAACCGATGTGCGTAAAAACACCAACAGCGATTCCGCCGCGAGAACTGCGCAACGATTCGCACGGGGTGAAACAGCGGTTGACCTATATGAACAGTAGAGATACTGGATTGAAATGCGCTATCCCTCCTCGAATAGCGCATTTCAAACCGATAACAAAACTTACCTGCTACCTAGTGGTGGTTGTTTTATTGCTAAGTCCCATTTCAACCGCACACAGCATCAGTGTGAAAACACAGGGAAAATTGGTGCTCGTAGCAATTCTAGGCAGTGTTGCAATCCTGACGAAATATCTCGTTGGGCGCGATCAACAAACCGTCGAATCACTCCATGCTAAACTTGGTCCCCCGGAACGCGTCGTCAAGTTTGAGCGTGGCTTTGATCAGTGGCGGATCGAATGGTATGGAAACCGAAGATATGTATTCCGAAACAACGTTTTGCAGAAAGAGACTAGCACAAAACCGACTGGGATCTCTGAAGCGTTTTAAGCCGTTCAAAAGCTGGATACGACTCTTCCCAATCTACATTCTCATCTTGATACTAGTCGGCTGCGACACCGATCAAACCCTAACCCCTCCGATACGGCATACCGTAGGAATCAGCGAACTAAACCTGACAAGTCAAACGCTAGAGGCGGGCGGCACCACAACGATTACCGCAACCTTTGATTATTCAGGCGACGAGGCAGATTTAATTTTTAGATGGGAGGCAAGCAGCGGACAGATCGTTGGGGAAACATCAAGCGTGACTTACGTTGCGTCAGACACACCCGGCACACATACAATCACGCTACAGCTGACGGACGGATTTGCAATGGCTGAACACGCCGTCACAGTTGAGGTTCTTGCTCAACAATCACTCTTGATAGATGCTGATACCTATTGGGCAGGTCAAGGTGAAACGCTCGTGTTGAAATATCAGGTCAACGTCACGCAGATCTTGCATCAGCCCGTAATACTGCAATATAATATCGTTCAGGATGAAGCCAGAACCGGAGCGTTTCTGAATGTTGATGTTAATGGAGTTTTGTTTGTCGAAGAAGAGGCAATCGGAGAGGTAGATCCCCTTGAAAGAATAGTCATAATAGGAGAAGTTGACGTGTCCGGGATTATTACAGGGCAGGGACCGTATGAAGTAACACTAACTTTGATTGTTGTAAACGCCGTCGAGCGTGGCTGGTTGTTACAAAAGGCAGCACTAATCGGAGCGGAGGGATCAGCCGTTCGACTCTGATAGGATAGATAGTATTACCGAAGTTACTACCTATTGAAAATCTACCGGTTTTCCTGTAGGGGCGGGGTCTCCCCGCCCGTCAAAGACTTTCGCTCCAGAGGAGCGATATGTCTATAGAATCGCAATTACCCTAATTCCCGCGCTCCAGAGGAGCGCAATGTATAGGACTCATCAATGCTGTAAACACGTGAACACACGTGTAAAATGGGTAAATTTAGAGCACCCCTTACGGAAGCACTAGCACCTTCACCGAACCGTGCACCTCCCGCCCAGCGGCAACAGCAAACGCCTCCCTAATCTCGTCCAGAGGAAAGCGATGGGTGATCAACGGCGCAGGGTCAAGTTTGCCAGCACCCATCAGGTTCAGGGCAATCTGGAACTCCTTCTCCCCCTCACGTCGCCCATAACAGAAAGCCCATGTAACCGTCAACTCACGGCTACGGGCGTAGCGGGCATCTAGCGTAAAGGGGGCAACATGACCACCTACCATACAGATTTTCCCGCGCTTGGCAGCAATTTCAGTTGCCTGCATCAGCGTGTTTGACCGGCCACCCACCGCTTCAAAGACAATGGGTGCACCCCGACCATTGGTCCACGCCTTGACCTCCTCCACCGGATCGGTCGTATCAACATTTATCGGAATCGCGCCGATCATCTGTTGTGCAATCTGCAAAGGACCGTCGGGCTTGCCCAAAATGGCAACCGATTCCGCACCTGCCAAATCTGCCATCTGAGCGATAGTCAGTCCGATAGGTCCGCTCCCGATCACGGCAACCTGATCGCCGGGCTGCACTGGAACCATTGACAACGCATGGACTGCCACAGCGTAAACCTCAGCCAGTGCACCGGCTTCAAAAGAGACGTTGTCCGGGAGGGTGTAAACGTTATCCTTAGGAGCCACCATGTATTCGGCAAACCCACCGCTGCGAGCCGTACCACCGATATGCACCAATTTGGAACAGATGTTATAGTTTCCACTAAGACACTCTGGACATTCGTTGCAAGAAATAGTTGGTTCAACAGCAACGCGGGCACCTACCCTGTGTTTGAGATCTCCCGCTCCTAGCGCGACGACTTCACCCGTCAATTCATGTCCCGCAGTTCGGGGTGAGAGCGGCTTCGGGGGGTTCGCATGGTAGCCGTGTAAATCGCTGCCGCAGATCCCTGTTGCCTCCACCTGAACCAGTACTTCACCCGCTCCCGGCACTGGATTGGGCAACGTCTCAAGTCGTATATCTTCCCCACCATAAAATCGTGCTGCTTTCATTGCATTCTCCGGAGTTAACTTGCTTTCGCAAAAATGGATTTATCATAGCTGAAAAACTTTGCCAACGCTCTTAGCAGATTTAGCAGCATGTGTTATTTAGTCAAAGATTTCTGCGACCAAACACTGAAAACCTTCAATGACATCTTCTACGGTGAGAGAATCATTGATAGTAAGGGTTTTGATGTCATTTAATGAACGATAAATAGTCACTGTTTTTAAAACAGGTTCAACAACCCAAACCATCTGGGCACCGGCGTTGAGGTATTCCGACACCTTTTCTTGAATCTCGTAGGTCTTATCAGTTGGTGAAACAACTTCAATGGCAAGATCTGGCGGGATAGGACTGGTTTGGCGTCTGTTTTCAGGGAGCCGATCCTGTGAAATAAACGCCACATCCGGTTTGCGTCCACCTTGTCCGATTTGGAACGTAGTTTCTGCCGTGTAAATTCGCCCCAATTGATGCTGACGTATGTAGGTGCCCAGTAAAATAACGAGATTGGAACTCACTTCTCCATGTTCCATAGTTGGGTCGCCCATCGGCACAAGTTCTCCCTTTATGTATTCATAAGATTCATAGTCGTTTGCCAAGAATTCTTCGAGGGTGACGGATTTTGCATTCATGGTTGATACTCCCTCAATAGTGACTTGATTTCTGCCATATTATACCACTATATTCCGCAGTAAACAAGAAATGTAAAAACCCCATGTGAAAATGCTTGACAGGCATAGCAGGATTGAATAAAATCCCAACAACTCCGTTCTAAGTTATCATCATAACTTGCCAAGACAGCACATTTCTGGACTAACGAGGAATACAATGGATGCAACACAACCGAATCTTTATGTATACGTTTCCATCGCAGGTGAGAACAAAATTTCCATCTTCAAGATGTCGCCTGAGACAGCGGCACTTACTCCCCACGGGGAGGTCGCGGTCTACAGCCCCCCTAGCATACTCACCCTCCATCCGACGCGGGATGTTCTCTACGCTGCAATTCGAGCCACCGGAGACATTATCAGTTTTCGGGTTGACCGAAGCACGGGACAACTTGAACTGATGGATACAAGGGTGACAGGTTGGGAGGACCCAGCATACCTTGAGATAGATAAGACGGGGAACCTTTTGATAATCCCCTATTACGTTCCCGGTAAGGTGACGGTTTACCCCCTTCGGGACGATGGAACGCTTCAAAACGAACCGAGCGATACACACTCGACCGGTGAACATGCGCACGGAGTCGCCATCGACCCATCAAACAGATCTGTATTCGTCTCCCACACATGTCCAACCAATTCGATCTTTCAATTCCAGTTGGACTCCAGTGCTGGAACTCTCTCCCCCAACGCAACACCCCAAGTTATCCCTGAAGGCGAAGCTGGACCCCGTCACATCTGCTTCCATCCGAGCCAACCCTTCGTCTATACCGACAACGAACAGGGCAGCAGCGTAACCGCTTATAAATTCAACGCCTCTGATGGCACACTTAGTGCCTTCCAAACGCTCTCAACGCTGCCTGAAAGTTACGGTGGCAGCAATTCCTGCGCCCGCTTGGAGATGCACCCGTCCGGAAAATTTCTGTACGCTGCAAACCGTGGTCATGATAGTATTGCAGGCTACGCTATCAATCCCGATGGCTCATTGAACTCCACCGGTTATTATCCTACAGAAAAGACCCCACGCTCTTTCAGGATTGACCCGAATGGCAAATTTATGATTAGTGCGGGCGAGTCTGCTGACCGGCTAATCTCGTACCGTATTGATGCAGATGGGGGTTATCTCTATCCGTTGGAAACTTACGATGTTGGTAAGGAACCGTGGTGGGTACTTATCGTGGAAGGGGCGGGTTAGTCGTCAAACTGTTTGTTACGATCGAATCTTACATGCATGGGGAGAGGTACGTTACTAGTGAAGTGTGGTGCGCGGATAGTGGAATCAGAATAGGGCAGCTTCGTGCAATTGATGATAGCGATCTTCAATCTCAGGTCGCGTCAATCGACGTTGACGGTTCAAACTGAAATCCTCAACATTGAAGGAGGCAATAACCGTTCCGTAGATAATCGCTTTGCGGATCGCTGCCTCTGAGGTCTCTCCAACAGAAGCGAGATACCCCAAAAATCCGCCAGCGAAGCTGTCACCTGCCCCAGTTGGGTCAGATACTCCTTCCAACGGATAAGCGGGGGCAGCAAAGAATGTGGAATCGGTCAGGGTAATCGCCCCGTGTTCCCCTTTTTTGATGACAACTCGATCCGGACCATAGGTAAGAATCTGCCTTCCAGCGCGGATCAGGTTGCTTTCTCTTGTCAATAGACGCGCTTCCCCATCATTTAGGATTAAGATGTCTACTTCTTCCAGTGTTTGCATCAGCGCGTCAAGGCTGTTATTGATCCAGAGATTCATCGTATCGCATACGATCAATTTTGGGGTTGTCGCCTGTCGAAGCACATTCAGTTGTAGTTCAGGGTTGATATTAGCCAAAAAAACGTAAAGGGTGTCTTTATACGTTTCCGGCAATTTCGGATCGAAATCACCGTAGACATTCAGGTCTGTAAAGAGCGTCGTCGCAGCGTTGAGGTCACTGGTGTAGTCGCCGCCCCAGCGGAAGGTTTTGCCACCCTGGATCCGTTCCAAACCTTCGAGTCCAATCCCTCGATCTTCCAAAAAATCGAGATGCTCTTGGGGAAAATCGTCTCCGACGACAGCGACCAACCGGATAGAATCATAGAAGAAACTCGCCGCAGTCGAAAAGTAGATAGCCGAACCGCCAAGCGCGTTTTCGACTTTGCCGACGTGGGTTTTAACATCGTCCAACCCCACGGATCCGACGACTAAAATACTCATATCAACCTCGCAACCACATCTGATGAGAATCAGACTAGCGTGTGAAAGTGGATTTAAAAAGAAAAGGGTCCCTGACGATTTTTGTTTTCACGCATCGCGGTGACGACACGCCGAACCCGCCGAACCAAGATAGTAACAAGGACGACCACTAACACAAATTGCAGTATCTGAAGAAGTTTGAGGGTTCCGTCAGATAATGTGTGTTGGTTGGATGCGAACATCCAGACTGGTACGAGCAAAATCGCCGACAAGAGCAAAATGATATTTTCCCAGAGATCCACATTTTTCATAAATCAAGTCCTGTGTATCAAGTTCCCATCGTCCAAGAATTAAGATATGTCCCCTGTTCTTCCGTCAATTCATCAATTGCAACACCAATGGCTTGTAGCTTCAGTTTTGCGATAGAATCATCTAGATCTTCCGGCACGTCATAGACACGGTTTTCCATCTGCTCATGGTTTTTAGCAACATATTCCGCAGACAACGCCTGATTTGCAAAACTCATATCCATGACGCTAGCGGGATGCCCCTCTGCGGCTGCGAGATTGATAAGCCTCCCCTCACCGAGCAGATAAAGTTTTCGCCCGTCCTTGAGGGAATATTCCTCGACCAATTCTCGCGTCGTTTTCACCTCGGTGCTCAAATCCTTGAGATCAGGGATATTAATTTCGACATTGAAATGCCCCGAATTACAGATAATCGCGCCATCCTTCATCGCTTCAAAATGCTCGCGGCGCAAAACATGAATATTGCCCGTCAGTGTAACAACAAGATCCGCTTCGGCGACAGCTTGAGTCATAGGCAGAACGCGGAAGCCGTCCATTACCGCTTCCAATGCGTTTAACGGATTAACCTCTGTGACAATGACATTCGCCCCTAATCCGCGCGCCCGATCAGCAAAACCGCGTCCACACCAGCCGTAGCCCGCGACAGCGACGGTAGTGCCGGCGATTAGTAGATTGGTTGAGCGAATGATACCGTCCAGTGTGCTTTGCCCAGTCCCGTAACGATTATCAAAGAAATGCTTAGTTTTGGCATCGTTTACAGCAACGATCGGATACCGCAGGACACCTTCGGCCGCCATGCTCCTGAGACGAATAACCCCCGTTGTTGTCTCCTCCGTTCCAGCAAACACATTTTCCACGTAAGAAGGATTTGCATCCTCAGCGTGCAGACGAGAAACCAAATCCGCACCATCATCCATAGTAATCGCCGGTTTAAAGCCGACCGCTTCATCAATATGTTGGTAATAGGTCTCAGTGTCCTCCCCTTTAATTGCAAAAATGGGGATGCCATCGTGCACCACAAGCGACGCGGCAACATCGTCCTGTGTACTCAGCGGGTTTGAGGCACATAGAAGAACTTCGGCACCACCCGCTTTCAGTGCTCGGGCTAAGTTCGCTGTTTCTGTAGTAACATGCAAACAGGCAGAAATTCGCACACCTTCGAGTGGGCGTTCCTGTTCAAACCGCTGACGAATCAGACGCAGGACAGGCATGAAACGATCTGCCCAGTCAATCCGCCGTTTTCCTTCGTCTGCAAGTTCTTGGTCTTTGATGTCGTGATTCATAGCTTCTCCTCCTACACGCCTGCTTCTGACTTCAGCAAGTCTGCGTAGTCCGTCAATTCCCATGTGAATCCCGGCTCTTCACGTCCAAAATGCCCATAAGCCGCCGTCGCTGAGTAAATCGGTTTCCGAAGTTCAAGGCGCGCGATAATCCCGGACGGTGTCAGATCGAAATGCTTCTTCACAAGCTGCGTCAGTTTCTCATCAGGGACTGTACCCGTGCCGAAAGTCTCAAGCATGATCGAGATCGGTTCAACGACACCGATGGCATAAGAGAGTTGGACTTCACATCGATCTGCCAATCCGGCGGCAACAATGTTTTTCGCAACATGCCTCGCTGCATACGCAGCACTCCGATCCACCTTTGTCGGGTCTTTGCCAGAAAATGCCCCGCCACCGTGCCGTCCCATACCTCCATAAGTGTCAGCGATAATCTTTCGCCCCGTTAATCCGCAATCGCCTTGCGGTCCGCCGACAACAAAACGCCCGGTTGGATTGACATGGTACGTGATGTCGGATTGCTTTTGACGCAGCTCCTCAGGAACGATAGGTTTGATAATTTCTTCGATGACGGCTTCTTTTAACTCTTCATTCGTAACTTCCCGATCATGTTGGGTCGAAATCACGACGGTATCAACACATACAGGTTGCCCATCAACATATTCAACAGTTACCTGCGACTTGCCATCAGGTCTTAGGAAACCCAATATGCCCTCTTTCCGTGCCTGTGCAAGCCGGCGCGTCAGTCTATGCGCCAATATAATTGGCATCGGCATCAACTCCGGCGTCTCGCGACAAGCATAGCCAAACATCATCCCCTGATCGCCGGCACCGAGCCGATCGACCCCCATAGCAATATCGGGCGATTGCTCATCAATCGCAGTCAACAGAGCGCAGTGCTCATAGTCAAATCCATAGGTTGCTTTAACATAGCCAACCTGTTGGATAGTGTGACGGACCAGTGAGGGAATATCGATGAAATTCGCAGAGGTCGTCATTTCGCCGGTAATGAGCGCGAGCCCGGTTGTTACCAACGTTTCGCAAGCGACGCGCCCCATTGGATCGTCTGCCATGACCGCGTCAAGCACGGCGTCCGAGATCTGATCTGCAAGTTTATCGGGGTGTCCTTCGGTTACGGATTCAGATGTAAATACAAAGTTTTGAGCCAATTGAGTTCTCCTGACTAAATTCCGTTATACACTGAAAAAGGAAATAAATTGGGACAAAGATTCAACCTATTATTCTGAGCAAAAAGCTTGTCCTTAGTCCATAGAAGTCTTTCGGTACATGAAAAATCCTTCACAGAGCCTGTTTTTGAGCAGCGCAAAGGTTCAGAATGACCAACTTGTACCCATGCCAAACATACTCCTTCTTCCCCCGATCTGGGGACATGAGGAATCCTTATCAGTTATAATGGATTTTCGACAATTTTATCAGTATTGCCGGGGATGGTAGTCTATCACTCAACTCTTGAGGAAGTCTGCCAATTCTGCATCCGCGATCTTGTCTGCCTAACCTAGTACGCAAACGGACTAGCATAAGGCGTGATAAGTGATACGCGTCGACAGGTGCGTGCCACAGTAAAGAGATGAAAATCTCTTATCACTAGCCGCGAAAGGCTTTAAGCAACAGGGGAAGGATAGCGGTAAGGTCTTGGATACATTTACAAAAAATATTGTGCTATCACATAACCCATGAGCAGCCGGACAATAACCGCAACCATACCCGAAGCCTGAAGCGTGAAAGACAGCACATCAAGTTTCACGCCTCATACCAGCGGCTAAATAGCGGACCTGCATCATCAAAATCTTCTCTGAAGGTTGAGCGATAGCAATCTACAACTGGGAACGATACGTAATAGTTCAATAGCACATAAATGCTCAGATTCAAAACAGAGAGGAATCTAATCTCCCCGAACACTTACATGTTACTTTTCTTCAGAAGCCTCTTCAGAATTTTCTTCGGGAACTTCCTCGGAGGTATCTTCAGGATTTTCTTCGGAAACTTCCTCGGAGGTATCTTCAGAAACCTCTTCAGGATTTTCTTCGGAGGCTTCCTCGGAAGTCTCTTCAGAACCCGATCTATTTAGCTCTTCCCTTAATAAGCCTCCAAACGCTGTCAATTCCTCCCGGTCTTTCTGTTGAGTCCGAGGGCGTTCTTCCTGTTCTTGTTGATACTGAGTAATGGTTGCACGCTCTTGTTCAGCTTGTGCGGCTTTCAAAGACAAACCAATTCGCCGTTCAGTCGGATCTAAGTGAATCACTTTCAAATTCAATTCCTGACCAACCGAAACGATATCTTCTGGCTTTTCAATGCGCTGTTCAGCGAGCTCAGAAATATGGATTAACCCTTCAATATCATCTTCAAGCTGTGCAAACACACCAAAGCTGGTTATATTCACAACCTTTCCACGAACCACGGATCCAATTTTGTACCTATTCGGAACTTCTATCCACGGATCTGGTTCGATCTGCTTCAGCCCTAACGAAATCTTCTGTTGCGATGGATCAATGCTTAAAACCATGACCTCAACTTCATCACCTTCCTTGAGAACCTCACGCGGATCGACAATTCGCTTTAGCCAAGAAAGGTCAGAAATATGGATCAAACCATCGATTCCTTCTTCAATTTCCACGAAGGCACCAAAATTGGTCAGATTGCGGACACGCCCCGTGAGCTTTGTGCCAACAGGATACTTTGTCTCCAAAAGCTCCCAAGGATTCAGGTGGAGTTGTTTCAATCCAAGAGATAGCTTCTGGTTGGCCTTGTCGATATCCAGAACAACTGCGTCAATGACATCGTCTTTTGCAACAACCTTTGATGGCGCAATGTTTCGCCGTGTCCACGACATCTCCGATATATGGATGAGTCCTTCAACCCCCTCTTCCAACTCCAGAAATGCCCCGTAGTTGACAATGCCCACCACTTTTCCTGTAACGGTGGAACTAATAGGATATTTCTCTTCAACCGATTCCCATGGATCCAGCGTCTTCTGCTTTAATCCGAGAGAGACCTTCTCCGCGTCGCGGTCAACAGAGATAACCATTACCTCTATCTCATCTCCCACGGCAACGACCTCGGACGGATGGTTGACTCGGCGCCATGACATATCTGTTTTGTGGAGCAACCCATCAATACCACCAAGATCGACAAATGCACCAAAGGTAGTGATACTCTTTACAAGCCCGGATCGAACTTGGCTTGTTTCAATGTTCTCAAAGAGAGCAGTCTTTTGTGCTGCCAACTCCTCTTCGAGAATCACACGGCGTGACAAAACAATATTGCGGCGACGCTTGCTCAGTTTAACAACTTTCACTTCAAGTGCCTGGCCGATATATTGTTCAAAATCTTGTGGAGGCCGTAACTCAATCTGAGAAGCCGGTAAGAACGCCCGCAACCTACCAAGGTCTACCTGCAGCCCGCCCTTAATACGCTGCACGACGGTTCCTGTCACAACTCGCCCCGCTTCGTAAGCCTCAGTGATTTCGTCCCAAACCAACTTTTGGTCGGCAATCTCTTTGGATAAAACAAGCTGGCCTTCGGAATCTTCTCTACGGACGATGTACACATCAATCTGGTTACCGACATTTACAGTGGGGGTCCTGTCGTCATTAATTGGAAATTCCGATACCGGGATATATCCCTCGGACTTGAAACCAATATCAATCATAACTTCGTCATGATCGACATTGATCACCGTTCCCTTGACAATTTCCCCCTCTGCAAAGGCTTTAAGAGAATTGTCATAAGCCTCTTCAAGGGATTCGATTTCCACAAGCTCCGGCGTCGCTTCCGGCGCTTCGGCAGACGCTTCTACTGTTGTCGATTCATCAACAGAGGAAGTCTCATCGGCCGCCTCAGCTTCGTCCGATTCGCCTTCAGACAGAGGAAGTTCCTCGCCACTTCCCTCCGTCTCCTCCGTTGGCTGTGCCCTCTGTGCCTCATCTTGTGGCTGATCCGCTTCCGCAGGTTGCTCATCTGACTGAGTGTCGTCGTTATTCACTGGAGAAGAGTCCAACTCCTCCTCAGTCTCAACTGCATCGGTGGCTTCCACTTCGGCTGTGGGCTGATCTGTTGTTTCCTGTTCCTTTTTTGAATCCTCGTTCATCACGTGACTGGCTCTATTCAAAACCCGATAACGGCATTAGATTTGATAGATTTGATTCACCAGTTCCTCCTTTTTTCCAGGTGACTAATGACCTAGATGGGTCAAAATTCTGACATAGGTTAAACACATATAGTATAGCACAAATAGGCAGAAAGACGCAACGGAATTCCCAAATAGATACAAATATCTAGAGGAGCAAAGGAATTTAGGCGATCTGACAGGAGACAGCAGATTGCAAATGCAGTCCCCACCGACGTTCTTACGGGTTATGTGAGAATACATCGCTTTCTACCAAATACAACTTTTTTCGTTGCAGAATTGATTCGGCTTTGTTATGATAGCTTGCGCTCCATTAGATTTCGGTTCATTGGCACACAAGTTTACAGTGACAGAATCCAAGACGACATAATGTAGATTTAGACTCATAAAGGAACAGATTCGTTGGATTTTCCCAATCCGTTTCTGTATACTTTTAACTGGACATCTTAGAAATGTGAAATCCGCTTAGCGCGGCTTCAGAGCAACTATCGTAGGAACACAATAGGGTAATCATAATGGAAAAGCAGCAAATCATAATGGAATTGGAGTTTTCTGAATATGAAGCGCTGCGCCAAGAAATCATAGCAAATGCCGCGATAATCGCTGATGTTTTCACCATAAGTATTACGGCAGCTGTTGTGATCCTGGGATATGGCATTCAAAGAGAGCAGGAAACGGAGGAGGTTACAGGCAGTTGGCTGCTGTTTCTGTGTCCTCTGGGGATATTGGCACCCTCACTATGGTTTATATCCTCACAACTAGAGTCAACGGTACAAATCGCGACGTATATTCAGACGTTCATTGAGACAGGGCAGGATGTTCTGAATTGGGAGACTAGACTCTCATTACTGCGCCAAGTGGGTACAAGTCCGGGCACGCTGTACACATTTTCGATTTCAACTGTATATATCGGATTAGGTCTGGTTTCATTCGTACTATCCATCTATTACGTGTTCAAAAACCAAAAAGAGACGAGAGCCAGAATTCTCCGCATAGCATTTTGTGTGGCGTTGTTCATCCCCATGGGAATTGCCTGTCAGCAATTTAATATGAGATTAACTCCAAAATTTACCCAAGAGTACAAAGAAAAATGGGAAGCAGTGGGACGCTTGGAGAGGGAAAGCAATGCAAAATCGCAACCCACACTCAAATAAACGAGTTATCATCGTCGGCGGCGGGGTAATCGGGCTCGGTATCGGCTGGCAGCTAGCGAAGGCTGGTTGCACAGTCTCAATTTATGAACGCGATCAAGCCGGACGCGCTGCGTCTTGGGCGGCTGCAGGAATGCTAGCCCCCCACGCGGAAGTTCATTTTGAGGAACGCGCCCTCCTCAAATTGGGCGTTCAAAGCTGCCGGATGTATCCAGAGTGGGTCGCTGAGTTAGAAGCCGATAGCCAGACAAACGTCGGCTACCGGGCAGAAGGAACACTCATTGTCGGGGTAGATCGAGACGACGCACGCGAGTTGGAACACCTTTACGAATCTCAAAGACTCTTAGATCTGAAAGTCGAGTGGATCACCGGCACAGAAGCGCGTGAGATGGAGCCGCTGCTCTCTCCTAAGATCACCGCAGCCATTTGGAGTAGGGATGACCATCAGGTTGACAACCGAGCAATGGTTGACGCACTGATTGAGGCATATCGAAACGCGAACGGGGCACTCCACGAAAATACACCTGTTGACAAAATTGAGGTCGCCAACGGAAAAGCAGAAGGGATTTGGGTCAAAGGCAATTTAGAAGAAGCCGATGTCATTGTGCTAGCGGCGGGCTGCTGGTCGAGCGATATTGACGGCTTGCCGAAAGCTGTGCAACCGCCTGTCCGTCCAGTCAAAGGGCAGATGCTCGCATTGCAAATGGAAGAAGGAATTGTTCTGCAAAAAGTTATCCGTGCACCGCGGGCTAAGTATCCAACAGATGTCTATTTGGTCCCAAAAGATGACGGACGCCTGGTAATCGGCGCGACGAATGAAGAAATGGAATTCGACACACGACTGACAGCGGGTGGCTTATTTGAACTCCTCCGAGGCACTTGGGAAGCGGTTCCGGGGATATATGATCTCCCCGTTCTGGAGACATGGGCTGGCTTACGTCCCGGCAGTCGAGACAACGCACCAATTCTCGGAAAAACAAGCGTCGAAAATCTCATCATGGCAACCGGACACTACCGCAACGGCATCCTGCTTACCCCCATCACCGCCCGTGAAATCGCTTCACTCATCTTAACAGGCGAAAATTCAGAAACCATCGCACCCTTTCAACTGTCTCGGTTTTTATAATCACGGAGGGAACAGATGAACATAAAAGTAAACAGCGAAACCAAAGAAGTTTCACCGGGATTAACCCTCCATCAGTTGCTTTTGGATTTGGAGATAGATCCCTCCCGACCGGGGATTGCCGTCGCAATCGACCAAGAAGTGATCCTCAGAACACAGTGGGAGGAAACGGAAATTCAACCGGACAGTGAAATCGAGATTATTCGAGCAGCGCAGGGGGGATAGTCGTTCAATCCGAAATGAGGAAGTTATGGAAGCCTTGGAAAACGGGAACCATCTGATAATTTGGGGGGATACACTTGATGCTCTGTGCAGTAAAATTCCTGATAGCTCAGTAGACCTAATTTTTGCAGATCCTCCCTACAACATCGGTAAGGATTTCAATGGCAGAAAGGACAAGTGGATTTCCGAAGAAGTGTATCTCCAATGGTGCTATAAGTGGATTGACCTTTGCCTCCGTAAACTGAAGGACAAAGGCAGTTTCTATTTCATGGCTGCCACCCAAAATATGCCCTACTTTGACATCTACCTTCGGGATAAAATCTGCATCCTTTCTCGCATTGTTTGGTCGTATGATAGTTCAGGGGTTCAAGCCAAGAAGTATTACGGTTCTCTATATGAACCTATTCTTTTCTGCGTGAAAGATAAGCAACAGTACACTTTCAACGCAGATGACATCCTTGTTGAGGCAAAAACAGGTGCAAAGCGTAAATTAATTGATTATCGAAAGCCGGTCCCCACACAATACAGTTCGAGAAAAGTGCCGGGGAATGTTTGGGACTTTCCGCGTGTTCGCTATAGAATGAATGAGTACGAAAAACATCCGACCCAGAAACCCGTTGCGCTACTTGAGCGAATTGTTCGCGCAAGTTCAAACCCCGGAGATCTCGTTCTTGACCCTTTCGCTGGCACATTTACGACATCTTTTGTCGCGAAAAAATTGGGGCGTCAATCAATTGGGATAGAGATAGAGGAAGATTACGTCAAAATTGGATTGAGAAGACTTCAAATAATGACGAAAGAGGAAAAAGATGGAAGGACTCAAAATTGGTGATACCCTATATCAATCACGACTGCTAATCGGCACAGCCGGTTATCCCAATTTCGACCTGATGATGCGATCACTTGAAGCAAGCGGAGCGAAAATCGCTACCGTTGCCATGCGCCGGGTGAAACTCAGCGACGCTTCAGGGGAAAATCTGTTCAACCTCCTCCGCGAGAAGGGATATACAATTTTACCGAACACATCAGGCTGCTTCACAGCAAAAGATGCCGTGTTGACGGCACAACTCGCACGTGAGGCTCTCGACACCTCACTCGTCAAACTAGAGGTCATCGGCGACGACCAAACCCTGTTTCCCGATGTTGAGCAGTTGTTACCCGCAGCCGCAACGCTGGTCAAAGATGGGTTTACCGTGATGCCCTACTGCAACGATGATCCAATCACATGCAAGAAGTTGGAAGACATCGGGTGCGCGACGGTGATGCCGTTGGGGGCACCGATCGGATCGGGCATGGGCATCCGCAACCCGTACAACATTCAGATTATCCGCGATACCGTCAGCGTCCCCGTGATCGTCGATGCGGGGGTCGGGACTGCCTCCGACGCAGCAATTGCGATGGAACTCGGCTGCGACGGCGTTCTACTCAGCACCGCGGTCGCCAAGGCTCGTCAACCGGTACTGATGGCAACCGCTATGCGAAAAGCAGTTGAGGCGGGCAGGGCGGCATTTCTGGCGGGACGGATTCCGAGAAAACTCTACGCGACAGCATCGAGCCCTTGGGAAGATATGATTGGTCAAGAATAATTAAGGCAGATTTTAAGGAAAATTTCCATGCCAGATCACCGCACATTACTCGGCTATCAACAGATTGAAGCCAAAGGACAAATACTGGACACAGAAACACTAAAGCAATTGCGACAACTTGCTGAAGGTGGCTATCCCGCAGCCCAAAATGATCTCGGCTGGGTGTATCAAAATGGTAGGGGTGTCCCTCAAAACGATGCGGAAGCGATTAAATGGTATCGAAAAGCCGCCCAACAAGGTTACGCCATAGCCCAAGACAATCTTGGCTGGATGTATCAAAACGGCAGAGGCGTCCCTCAAGATGATGCGGAGGCGGTCAAATGGTATCGTAAAGCCGCTGAGGGTGGCAATCTTGCAAAAGCCCAAGATAATCTTGGTTGGATGTATCGGCACGGCAGAGGTGTCCCTCAAGACGATGCGGAAGCGATCAAGTGGTTTCGCGAAGCCGCTGAGAGTGGTTATTCCGCAGCCCAAGATAACCTTGACTGGATGTGCCAAAACGGCAGAGGCATCTCTCTGGACGATGTGGAGGGTAGCTAAGTGGCATCGGGACGGGGTGATAGATGGTAGCTTGCGTGATATTAAAAGGAAAATCCCAATGCAAGATAGACGCAATTCAGCAGAAGCTCAACGGTGGAAACGAGAAGTCAGACAGCGCGATGGAAACGCTTGTCGTGTATGTGGGGTGCAGCGTAATATTCACGTACACCACATCAAACCTTTTAAAAAATACCCTGACTTTGCCGCCGATATTGACAATGGCATCACACTCTGTGGAAATTGCCACACTCTGTTTAGAGGTAAAGAAGAAAGCACCAATCTTCAAACAATTACAGAAGCGGTTACCGGTCAACCCGACCTACGAACTACCAACCAGTTAAAGCGACTCAACGGTAAATTTTGCACCTATCTGGACTCTCTGTTAAAATCAAATGGGCAATTCACAAGGAACAAAGGGGTTCATCAATTGTTTACCCATCTACAAATTTATCCCGATTCGCTCGATCAATTTCTTCCCCTTATCCGACACCTACTAAACCAGGAAAATAGTAGATTTGACCAAGGGCTTGTCACACAGATGGTAGTCGAATATCTTAAAGGTAGCTCAAGTAGCACGGCGTTACGGGTACTTAGGGAACATGAAGAACGGATTGAAGTAGAAGCGGAAGAACGATCGGAATTGTTTCCGCGTGCTCGCCAAGGCGATGCCGAGGCCCAATTCCGTCTCGGCGAAATGTGGGCAACTGGCAAAGGAGGGGGGCGATCCCGTAGCGCAGCATTCAAGCACTATCGCGACGCTGCCCAACAAGGACATGTCGAAGCCCAGTTCCGTGTTGGCAATATGTATCAGTACGGCAGGGACGTTTCTGATGAAGATGAGGCGTTCCAATGGCATCAAAAAGCCGCAGAGCAAGGACATGCCGAAGCACAATATACCCTCGGACAAATGTGTGAAAATGATTCGCGTGATCAGGAGGCGTTCCAATGGTATCACCAAGCCGCCAAGCAAGGACATGCCGAAGCACAGTACAGACTTGGTCAAATATATGAAGATAGTGAGGAAAACAGTGGTCCCAGATACTTCATAGAGTATAGCCCCGTCGATAAGGTAGAGGCACTCTATTGGTATATCGAAGCCGCAGAACAAGGACATGCTGAAGCACAGTACAAACTTGGCAAGATGTATGAAAATATTGAAGTGGATGAAGATGATGAAGATATTGAAGTCTGCCTCAGAGACTATAGCGAGGCCGAAGACTATAAGGTAGAGGCGACCAAGTGGTTTCGCAAAGCTGCAGAACAAGGACACACCGAAGCACAGTACAAACTTGGCAAGATGTATGAAGATGGCAGAGGAGTTGAACAGGACAGTAAGAAGGCAATCGAATGGTATCAGAAAGCCGCTGACAGGGGGTTACACGGAGCTCTATATACTCTTGGCAAGATGTATGAAGATGGCAGAGGAGTTGAACAGGACAGTAAGAAGGCAATCGAATGGTATCAGAAAGCCGCTGACAGGGGGTTACACAGAGCTCTATATACTCTTGGCAAGATGTATGAAGATGGCAGAGGAGTCGAACAGGACAGTAGGAAGGCAATCGAATGGTATCGAAAAGCCGCACAGCAAAGACATACCACAGCCCAGTATAAACTTGGCGAGATATATGAATATGGCAAAGGGGTAGAGCAGAACGATGAAGAGGCAGTCAAATGGTATCGAAAAGCCGCAAAACAGCGGAGTGCCAAAAACTGGCAAAAACTTAGCGAGATGTATGATGCGGACAGAGGCATTGGGCCGGACGATGAAGAAGCGTTCAAGTGGTATAGCTATATCGTTAAATTTGGGTCTGCTGTTGACCAACTACTTCTTGGAATCATGTATGCCAATGGCAGAGGTATCCCTCAAGACGATGAAGAGGCAGTCAAATGGTATCGAAAAGCCGCAAAACATTACTATTCCCCAACCGATCGAAAAGCCATTCAACAAGCCCAGTACAGACTTGGCGAGATGTATGAAGAGGGTAGAGGCGTCCCTCAAGACGATGCGGAAGCAGTCAAATGGTATCAAGAAGCCGCCCAACAAGGTTACGCCAATCATCAAAAAGGCTATCCTAAAGCCCAGTATAAACTTGGTGTGATGTATGCCAATGGTAGAGGCGTCGCCCAAAACAATGAAGCGACGACCGAATGGTTCCGCAAGGCTGCTAGACAAGGTGATACCGCAGCTCAGAATGAACTTGCTAGGCGTGGTGAGACTTTCACCGATGAGCAAATAAGTCTATTCGGCAATCCATGAAATGAGCATATCGAGCTTATAAGAATGGAAATGTCCACCACAAACCTGATCACACCCCGAATTGTGGAATCAATACGTGACTACTCCCACTCCCGAATATCCACAAAACGCCCAGCAATCGCAGCACCCGCAGCCATCTGCGGACTCACCAGATGCGTCCGTCCTCCCTTGCCCTGTCTACCCTCAAAGTTCCGATTCGATGTGCTCGCACACCGCTCACCCGGCATCAGGATATCCGGGTTCATACCGAGACACATGCTGCAACCAGACTCACGCCATTCAAACCCCGCCACGCGGAAAATCTCGTCCAAACCTTCCGCTTCCGCCTGCCGCTTGACAGCCTGTGACCCCGGCACAACAAGCGCGTTCACCGTCGGAGCAACCTTGCGTCCCCTAGCAACTTCAGCGGCAACGCGGAGGTCGTCAATCCGAGAATTGGTGCAACTCCCGATGAACACTTTATCGATCTGAATCTCCTCAATCGGTGTCAGAGGCTTTAAGTCCATATACGCTAATGCGTGCTCCGCTGCCTGTTTCTGATCCTGCGTCGGCATCTGGTCCGGATCCGGCACCTGTCCTGTGACCTCAGTGACCATCCCCGGATTCGTTCCCCACGTCACTTGGGGTGCGAGTGTTGCAGCGTCAATCGAAATCGACTTGTCGTAGACCGCTCCCTCATCTGTCGGCAACTGCCTCCACCTTTCGACCGCCTGATCAAACGCCTCACCCTGTGGACAAAATTCACGACCCGCGAGGTATTCAAACGTCTTGTCATCGGGCGCGATCATGCCGGCACGCGCACCCGCTTCAATGGACATATTGCAAACCGTCATCCGCTCCTCAACGCTCAACGCCCGAATGGCAGAGCCGGTATACTCAACTACAGAGCCTGTTCCACCAGCGATCCCAATCCGACCGATAATCCCCAGAACAATGTCCTTTGCCGTAACGCCACGTCCCAATTGCCCATCAACTTCGATCTTGAAGGTCTGGGGACGTTGCTGCAAGAGGCATTGAGTCGCCAAGACATGTTCCACCTCACTGGTCCCAATACCGATAGCAAGTGCACCCAACGCTCCATGTGTTGAGGTGTGGCTGTCGCCGCAAACGATTGTCTTCCCCGGTTGGGTGATGCCAAGCTCAGGTCCAATCACATGAACGATCCCCTGATTGGGGCTATGCAGGTCATATAAGATGATGCCAGTTTCGGCGCAATTCTCCGATAATACCTCCATCTGTTTCGCGGCAATCTCATCCAGGATCGGAAGGGTTCGATCCGTGGTGGGTACATTGTGATCCATGGTTGCAAAAGTCAGATCCGGGCGGCGCACCTTTCGTCCCGTGAGCCGGAGTCCTTCAAACGCCTGTGCAGAGGTAATTTCGTGAACGAGATGCGTATCAATATAGAGGATTGTCGTTTCGCCCGGTATTTCGTGGACGATGTGTGCATCCCAAATTTTTTCAAACATCGTTTTCGGTGTCATCTATCTCTCCTACCTATCAACAGCTTACAAAATTAGTTTTAATTTCTATCTGTTTAGTATACCCGATTTTTCCCCTCCTGTGCAATATCATAAGCACATAGAAATACGCAATCTAACAAATTCGTAAATTGGCTTTATGGTGGCTTCATACTTGTCTGGTATTCTCGATTATGGTAAAATGAATAAGCAGAGCGGGTGTATCCTGCAACCTGTAATAAGGAAATAATAATCGAAAACCCGCATGAGCACCCAACAAAACGAGGGGATCTATGACAAAGATCGGTATTGCGAGCATCGACATAACACCCCAGCATCCCGTCTGGCTAACGGGCTATGGAAATCGTGACCACAGGTCAGAAGGCGTCTATCAATCGCTCACCGCCGGAGCTATCTCCATCACCGGCGACACAGACGAGGTGCTGATCCTGACCGCGGATCTCATCGGATACGACCTTGCCTACGCAGCGGCAGCAAAGAGCCGGATTGCGGAATCCACCGGCTTGCTACCGCGTCAAGTCGTTTTGACGGCAACGCACACCCACTGCGCCCCGTTCTTCTATCCGATGGCGATGCCGGGGGAGCCCGAGAAGGGGTACGCCGAATTTCTCCTGAACCAGCTTGTCCAAGTTGCGGTTTCAGCAAAAAATCAGCGAGTTGAAGGAACGGTGGGGTTTTCAAGAGGACACTCTGAATTTGGCGTCAGTCGCCGCCTGCCCGACGGAGAGGGCGGTGTTCTATTCGCGCCCAATCCCGATGGACCAATGGACCGAGATCTGGACACCCTCTGGTTTAGCAACATGGCCGAAGAATTGATCGGCAGCCTAACAATCTTCGGCTGCCACCCAACAAGTCGAGGCGGATATATGCTTGGTGGAGATTACCCCGGCTTTCTGTGCCGCGCGTTGAGCGAACAGACCCAAGCACCCTCATTTTTTTCGACAGGCTGTGCGGGAAACATTCGCCCATGGTTTAAGGGTGAAAACAACGGGTTTAACACACCGTCTCTCGAAGAACTAGAAACCGCCTCCCGACGAATTGCAGATGAGGTGATGCAGTCCCGACAAGACGCAACCCCAGTGAACGCTGAAGGGTTGTGTGTTACAAGCGATTTTCATCATCTACCCTATGCCGAACTGCCCGATGGTGCGACGTTACGTGATAATGCGGAAAACCACGCCAATCCATTCATAAAACATTGGGCATCAGAAATGCTCAAGCTATCCGAGGCAGGCGGATTACCCAACAGCTGTCCGCAAGAGATTCAGGTGGTGCAATTCAACGAAGCGATACGAGCAATCTTCCTTGGCGGTGAGGTGCTAACAGAGATCGGTCTACACATCAAAAGCGCGCTCCAACCCGCGACGACGATTACGGTCGCCTACAGCAACGGCTTAATCGCCTACGTGCCGAGTAGGGAAACGTATGATCTCGGCGGATACGAAGTGGATGGCTCTCACTTCTACTTCTTGCGTCCTGCCCCTTTTGCAAAGGAGATTGAGGATCTGATCGTTGCCAAGACGGTAGATATAGTTGAAAAACTCTAACAGAGGCTGTATATAGTAGTAGGCATACTCCGTATGCCGTAACCATATATTTTGTAGGTTGGGCTTCCTAGCCCGACCCTCTCACTTGGTCCAAGATAGGAAATAGCCCGTAGATTGAGATTCATGTCTCGACACCCAAACGCCGATCGAGGATCGGCTCTATACCCACAAATCAATTCGAGGGTTCTGCCGTGAAAAAATCTATGAAAAATCTTACAACCGCGACTTTCATTATTGCATACCTGACGTTAATCTGTGGATGCCAGCAGTCATTCAAACAAGTCTTTACTGAGGCGAGCGAAATCGACAAACAGCTTGTCAACTATGCCCTCCCCGAAAATGGAGGTGCGATCTATGTCTCTCAAAATAACCCCGACCATCCCGCTTCAACCTTGGCGAACGGGGTTGCCAGCTCCGAAAATTGGGATCAGGGTGAGGGGTGGGAATCGCAGTTTGATGGTGAATATGAATATGGGGGATATATAGAGGTCGGAGAACGTGAGCAGCTAGCGACCTTCAGTCGGGGAGGTGGCGCAACGCGTCAGCGCGAGGATACAAATCAGACAGATTACAGAAGCGGAGACCTTTACGGCGGTGGGATAGGTGGCACCGCTTCTTCGGCGTTAGGATGGGTTGTTATTCAACTCGCAGAGGAAGAACTGGTAACCCGTGTCATCGTCCACACCGTCGATTCAGAAAAGTATCCCGCTAGCCAGTACGGCATCAGCGATTTTGCTGTACAATATTGGACACCACACGCAAACAGCTGGAAGAGCGTCGATCGGATCGGAAAAAAAATTGGAGAGCAACACAACAGCATCCGTAACAACGTACAGGGACGAGTCGTCGTGCGTTTTAAGCCGATACGAACTTCAAAGATTCGTCTGCTTATTCGCTTGACAAATGACACCGAGACTTACAGCACAAGGCGTTCCATAGGCTACGTCCGCGGAATGCTCAGCCGCATCCGCCTCCGCTCTATGCGTGGGACCATTCGCCTCACTGAAATCGAGATTTATGGACTTGAAAAGAAAGACGAAGTCGCATCAATGACATCAAGTCAAGATGACGCTAATGAACAGCTGCTTGATCAGATTTTCGCAGTAGAATCCGATGTACCTGCGTCGTCCTCGGATCCCGCTGCAGCCGCTTCCGAGGCATTTCCCCATGCCGAAATGGCTGCGCCTGTCAGTCCACAAGGACACATTGAAGCCGTTATCCACAGGTATGCGTCCGCTTACACGAGTCATGACCTGTCCACATTGATGGCAACCATATCGCCCAACTACTCCAGAGATGGCGAAAATTACGAGCAGCTGCGGGAAAAGATGGCGGATGTGTTCCAAAGATATGCACAGATCGATTTTTCGTTGCAAAGGTTGCGTGTTCAAGGCGAAACCAAGACAGCAACGGTTGACGCAGATTACGCGGTTGTCCTAACTTCGGCGGGAAACTCACCTTTAACGCTTTCAGGCAAGCTGTTTTTTGTACTGATTGAGTCCAAAAATGGGTGGCAGATTTCAAGAATCGACACACAAGGGCAGTAACATGAACTTTAGACACCCGTGTATTATGCTTCACGTCCCACAACTCCGCTCCGAAAGTCCAAGAACCGGAGTCCGCTACGCGAGACATCGTTTCTTAACCCCGATCCGCCGAGATTTCGTGTCGCACCTCTTACCAACTGTTCTCTGCTTTCTACTTGTGCTCAACGGATGTGGAGGCACAGCGACAAGTTTTCAGTTATCCCCCGCTGATGCCGAAAAATTGAATCCAATTCTCGCAGAACTCCAATTGAGTTACGATCTGATTTCAACCTTAAGAATACTACAGCTGATCGTAACCATCGAGGAAGAAGGCAAAAAAGAAGAAGTCCGAGAATCCCTCTGGTACAAGAAATCCGAGACAGATGGGGATCTGCTGCACATTCAAGCAATGGGTCCCCTGAATGAACCGCGAGTGGTTGTTATCGCTGCACGAAACCAGCTCCTGCTTTATCTCATCAATGAGGAGGAGGTTATTTTTGAACCGTTGGAAGATCAGGTGCTCCAAGAAATTTTTGGGGTAGACCTTCGGGTTTCTGATGTCCGTAGCGCGATTTTCGCTAACCCCTTCCTTGATGGACGGACCCGCGAGTTATCCCTAGCACATTCCGGCGCAAAATATGTTGTGACACGCCCCGGCATCGCAGCCGGTCAGATTGAGCAGATAACAATCTTTGTGCGTGATGCCGAACCACAGGTCAGCGATTGGGAAGTACGTGATGCCACCGGCACTACTATTCAGCGAGCAAAGTTCTCAGACTATCGAGAGGTAGGCGGTATCTCCCGCCCACATAAAATTGAGATCGAACGACCCATCGAAAAGACGCGAGTCGAACTGAAAATCATAAAACCTGAAATCAACCTTGATATCAACGATAGTAAGTTTGAGTTTGAGCGATTTTTACAAGCAGGCACAAGGCGCCGATCTTTGGGGAAATAGCATGGCAGATTTCGACTTGCGCGTACAGGCGCACGCGAAGATTAACCTGTACCTCGACGTTATTGGGAAACGCCCCGACGGGTATCACGAAATAGAAACAATCTTTCATTCTATCGGGCTGCATGACGATATCTACCTCCGTAAGCGCGCCGACAGACAAATCACAGTGCACTGCGAACACCCGCATGTGCCGTGCGACCCACGCAACCTTGCCTATCGCGCTGCAAAGTTGCTGCTTGACGATACGCCCGATCTGAGCGGTGTCGAAATTACGATTCTGAAACGGATACCGGTTGCGGCGGGGCTTGGCGGAGGTAGCGCAGATGCCGCCGCAGTGCTTTGTGGGATGAATGCCCTTTTTGACCTCGGTTTGACCCCGACAGATTTAATGCAGTTGGGCGTACAACTTGGTGCAGATGTGCCGTTTTGCATACTGGGTGGTGCCGCTCTCGGAGGCGGCATCGGTGAGATCTTAACGCCATTACCTCCCATGGAGGATGCGTGGATCCTGTTGGCAAATCCCGGCTTTGAAATTTCTACCGCTTGGGTTTACCAACAAATCAATTTATCATTGACTGCCCCTAAAAAAAATGTTACAATTTTGACTCGTTGTTTGCAGAATGGCGAGTTTTTCAACATTGCGCGCCATCTCCATAACGGCTTAGAAGTACCTGTTCTCTCAAGATACCCTACTGTCGCTGAGATAAAAACAAAACTCAACAAACACCCAGGCAGCTGCGGGGTGCTCATGTCAGGGAGCGGCGCAACAGTGTTTGCGTTCATGCAAAATCAAGTTCAAGCGAACCTCGCTGCCGCTAACTTCGAGAACGACTTCGCTTTTTGCAGTGCAACCCCCATGAGTAGCGTGGGAGTGCGTATCTCTTGATGGGCGGTCGCCAAGCGGTAAGGCACGGGTCTTTGGCACCCGCATGCGTAGGTTCGATCCCTACCCGCCCAGTATTTCAATAAGCCGTAGCTATCATTAGAGCTACGGCTTTCTTTTGTCTTGGAGGAATATAACATGCAACAAATTAGACTTGAAGCGCGGAAACGGGAAACTTCCGGTAAAGGAGCCGCACGTAGCATGCGGCGTGCAGGGAATCTTCCCGGAGTTCTGTATGGTCGCAAGAACGAAGTTATCGCCATCCAAATTGAGGAACGAGGTTTTCGGAATTTTCTGCAAAACTATGGGGAAAACGCTTTTATCAATTTGGAAATCGCAGATCATGGCACCGAAAATGTTATGGTCAAAGACATTCAGAGGGATCCGGTGAGTAATCAACTGCTTCACACCGATCTCCTGCGTATCTCAATGGATGAGCCAATTACCTCAGCGGCATCTATCATCCTAGTTGGATCTGCCCCGGGAATCCTCGAGGGAGGAATCCTCGAGTTCCCACACCGACAATTAACGTTATACTGTCTCCCAGCCCTTCTACCTGAAGAAATTGAGATTGATATCAGCGAATTAGGGATCGACGATAGAATCTCTGTGGAAGATATCCCTCTCCCTGAAGGGGTTGAAACTCTCGATGACCTAAACACACGGATCGTCGCTATTGTGCCGCCGAAGATCGAGGAAGAGCCAGAAGAGGAAGTAGAGGAAGGTATGGAAATAGAAGTAGAAACCGACGAGGATGCGGAGCCAGAACTCATCTCTCGCCGCAGTGCTGATGACGAGGATGCGGAATAAGTATGTGGAACTTTGCCTGCCAGTTATCCACTACTTATAACGTTTGCTAGACAACGTAGTCCCTCTATATACGCTACAATAGGCTGTCAGAATAAATCGCGATAAGTGAAGTAGACCCCCGATAGATCTGGACAGAATCTAGCCCAATTATCGGAAACACTCTCCTACAATCCTGTAGTCAGGTGCTTAATGGTGCGTCAATTCATTCTATCCATTGCAATTCTGTTATCGAGTTGTATCAACTATAGCTTTGCTCAATCTTCGCCAATCCGTTTTGTTGATGGAAGCGGTAAGACCCTTGCCCAAGCGCAGGTTATTGAGCAGAGCGGTGGATTGTATCTGCCAGTGCAGACCTTGCGGAAAGCATTCGATCCGGGGATGAAGCAACAGTATATCTCCCCGACGAAAGAGCTAACCTTGAACCTCAAAGAGAAGAAGCTCCTTCTACGCATTGGATCGCTATCTGTTAGCGTCAATTCGGACGAAATGAAACTGTCGCTCTCTCATCCCCCACTGATCATTGAGGGGCAATTGATGCTTCCTCTCACATTCTTCACCGATCTTCTGCCCAAGATATACGATTTTCGGGTAACCCATAACCCCGTAATACAGACGATACACATTACTGAAAAATCTGCACCACCCCCCGATTTTTCCCCCGACACATCTACAGAAGGTCCTGCAAAATTTCTGGTTATCCTCGATCCCGGACACGGCGGTGCAGATACCGGTTATCAGGGAAGTACAATGCAAGCAGAGAAAGATATTGTTCTTGATCTTGCCAAAAAGGTCGAGGAGATTGCTCGTCGGAATCAGGTGGCGGTTCTATTGACACGGGATGCAGATTTCGAGAAGCGTCCAAAAGAGCGAACAGATATTGCACAAAATAATCAAGGGAAACTCTTTCTGAGCCTACACTGCAACGCTTCTTTTTCAGACCGTGCAGCAGGTATCCATCTCTATGTTAGTAATTCCTTGGGCATCACCCAATTAGACCGCCCACCAACCAATCCAAGCGAAACATCACGGGATACCTTGACTATCGAAGCACTCTCGCAAGAAGACTTCCTGATACAGAGTCGGCAGTTTGCTACGCTTCTCCAGATAGAATTGGAAAAGCTCTCACCTGCACCAATTCCCCTCAGTGAGATACCGTTGACAACACTGACGGCAGTCTACATGCCAGCAGTGCTTATTGAAATTGGTTATCTATCCAATGAAGCCGAGGAAGCGCGGCTCACTGACGCTGACAACCTTGCCTTCATCGCAACAGGAATAGTGCAGGCAATCCAGGAATATGTCGCAGAATTAAATCAGGCAGAGGAAGCTGCAAATGGCAGATAATGCGATGCACAAAAATCTGAAATCCAAGCAGATTCGGAAAATTGCAATCTCAACCGCCACCCTCACAATCACTATTGCTATCTTAGTGATATTTATATCATGTGATTCTAAACAGACAGATCCAACGCCAATCCCTCCCCCTTCACCTATTGTCATCTCCGAACCGGCGCAGACCCAACTTCAGAAATGTACGCTCTTCTTCTTTGATACCAACTCGCTCAGGCTCGCCGGCGAACAGCGAGAGTTGGAGCTATCCCAAGATGTCACGGAACGCCTTAAACAGACTATCAGCGCACTCCTCAATGATTCCATCAGCGGCTTATACCAAACCATCCCCCAAGGTACACTTCTCTATGAAGTCTATGTCGATGAACAATCAACGGCGTATTTAGATTTTTCACACCATCTCAAAGACGAACATATCGGCGGCACAACCAGCGAAGCCCTTACCATAGCCGCAATACTGCGAACTGTTAAGATGAATTTCCCGGATGAGATTAGAAAGGTACAGATTCTTATCGAGGGACTTGAAACAGATACGATTGGAGGGCATGTCTATATTTCAAAGCCGTTGAATCTTTCACTGGATTTGGAAGTTGTGAGTAGGCAAGCAGAGTCAGCGGAAGTAGAATCGACAGAAGCAGAACCGACAGAAACCGAGACATTGGAAGCAGACCAAACTAGCGGGCAGGAAACAGATCAATAACACTATCTCTCACAGTAGAATGAACCCTCCAAAGGTTTCCTAAAACTAGGCACCGATAATGTTTACGTCAACAAAACTGATCATTGGACTCGGAAACCCAGGTCCCCGATACGAAAACACCAAGCATAACCTCGGATTTTGGGTTGTCAACGAACTTCTCCTACGATTGCAGCTAAATCGGTTAGCACCCGTGTGTAAGTCACTTGTCGCTCGAACAGAATGGCACGACTCCGAGGTTATCTTTGCCAAACCGATGACCTATATGAACAATAGCGGACAGGCAGTCAACATGCTCGTTCAGAAGTTTGACATCTTTCCACACGATCTATGTGTGGTTTATGATGACCTGAACCTAGACGTCGGTGTGCTACGGATGAGAAAGGCGGGAAGCAACGGTGGACATAACGGAATGAAGTCAATTATCCATCACCTTGGCACACAGGATTTTCCGCGTTTGCGTGTGGGAATCGGAAAGGTGGAAGGAGATTGGATGGATCACGTTCTCAACGAATTTTCCGCCGCCGAGAGAGAAGATATCAATTGGGCAATTCCCTGCGCAGCCGACGCGATTGAAACATTTGTCACAGAGGGCGTTCAAACAGTAATGAATCGTTTTAACGGATGCGCTCCTCCGAAACATGACGCTTGACCACTTCGCTGTTTAGCACATGAGAGCACAGCGTTATGATATAGGGGTCGAGCCCTCTATCTTCTCATCGTTTTTCAGCGAAACATAACTCAGATACCGAACATCGCTAATTTCACCCGTATTGACCGCTTCAGTAACCGCACATCCGGGCTCAGATAGGTGGACACAATCTGTGTACTTGCATTTGCCAAGATAATTTTCCATCTCCGGAAAATAGAGGTCAAGATTCTCCGTATCAACTCCCCACAAGCCAACCTCTCGGATACCGGGGGTGTCCGCCACCTCGCCTCCAAATTCTAGAGAAAAAAGTTCAACTAACGTCGTTGTGTGCCTACCCTTCCCTGTTTTCAGTCCGACTTCGCCGACACGCAAACCCAACCCCGGCTGAACCGCATTCAGTAGGCTCGACTTTCCCACGCCTGACGCACCGACGACGACACTGAACTTATCCCGGAGTGCGTCCCGAAGGACCTCAATGCTCTGCGGATGATGGATACTGGTAAAAAGCACCGGATAGCCGAGTCGCTCGTAGGCACTCAGGATTGAACCCAATTTTCGCTCTTCTGCTGAGTCAATGAGATCTATTTTATTTAGGCAGACGACGGCATCCATCTCTCCTACTTCTGCTAAAATTAGAAATCGATCCAAGAAACGAAGATTAAGGTCAGGCAGACGGGTTGAGAGGACAGTGACCACCTGATCCGCGTTCGCAACGACAATCTGTTCGATCGCATCGCGCTTGCCGGGGTATCTGCGCGAAAATTTTGTTCGACGCGGTAAAATCTCCTCAATGACCCCCTCGTCATTATCGAGCGGTGTCACAATAACTTCATCACCGGCAGCAACGGGATCCGCGTAGATCTGTCTCCCCTCCGCAGATCTCTGGGCACGCTTGACGCGCCCACGCAGTTGGCAACGAAGCACCGTGTCGCTGTCCTGAACATCATAGAAACTGGTTCTGGCTCGAATGACTCTGCCTTGAATTCTATCCATAAGCGATATTGAATATTGGAGGTTGGAAGCCCCACGCCGATTGTGCACGAATCTTAAGGTTTATATTGCAACTTGCTTGGAACGTCGCTATAATATTTTTTCGATCTAAACATACGCTCTCATCGTCCGGAGCGCAGTCTCCACATCGGCATCAAAATCATCAAAACTGCACTCGCATGAGACACGTCCATCGTAACCAGCCCCCTCAAGAGCAGTGAAGAACTCCTCGAAATCGAAATCGTCGTTGCCCGGATACGAGCGTTTGGCAGGTTCAGCGATGTGGACATGCGCCAACCACTCCGCGGTATAGATGATATCCTCCATCGGCTCGTCTTCTTGCCAGACATGGTAGAGATCTGCTAGCAACTGAATCCCTTCCCGGTTGACCCGCTGCGCCATCTCCAATCCGTCAGCGACGGTGCGGAGGATATTCCCTTCCCGATGACAAATCGGTTCAATCACAATTGTAATATCGTTTGCCTCGGCATGGTCAGCAGCCATGTCTAAAAATTCCGCAATCTGATCTAATGCCCTCTCTTGCGAATATCCCTCCTCAAGATTGCGGGAGCCGCTGCTCCCGTAGACGATAATCTCTCCGCCAATCCCCTTCGCTCTACGGCACGCAGTTTCGACATAACGCGACAACCGCGGGAAATCAACGGCATCCCCAACCACACGCAGATCACCGGGGAGAAAACCTGAGTAGGCTTCGGGCTTCAAAGTCGCCTGTGCCACACGGTCCTGAATTTCTTGAAACTCTGCATCGCTTGCTTCCGGAATGAGTGCATTTCTCACTCCCAATTCAATATAGTCATAGCCAACCGCTGCGAGCCTGTCAATTTTTTCGAGCGGAGCGCAAACGCCAAATCTCATACTGTTCTCCTGTGTGTTACAACTAGTTCAAAAACGGTTCGACATACGTCTACGCGCTATCGCCCACGATTTGTCGAACCTTCTCAAAGAAAGCCTTCTTACGGTCTGTGTTGAGTCCCCACTGCACCGGCACACTCTGGTAGCCATCACAGTAGTTGTTCTCCCCCGGATCAAAATACCCCCACGACGCATACTCACTGATCGCAGCAACGAAGTTATTGAGCGGCTTGTCGAAATCGAAGTGATCATCTTCGTTGAACAGGATCGGCATGGTTCGGTAGCCCGGCACCTGTCGCGCCTGCTGAACCATCTCTGCGATCCGGTTGGGGTCGCGGACACCGTTGCCGTGCATCAACAAAAAGTCTGATATCCGCACGACGTTCTCCTCCGAGACCTTTCCCCCGCCGTAGCTTGTCCCGACAAGCAGCCATCGTCCATCGTGAGTTATCCCCTTAACCCGTTCAACCAGCTCATGAACGCGGTCCGGTTTCAAGATATCGTGGAGATATCGCTGGACGTTGCATTCGTTGTTGACCTCAACGAGGACATTCGTATAGCCCTGATCAAAGATCCAGTGCGTAACATTATCCACACCACGAATAACTGCTGCTTCGTCGTGGACACGCTCATCTTGGCCAAAATAGAAGTAACCCAAAATCACAACCATCCCAAGCGCATCGGCACGATCGATGATACGAGTTAGCCGATCTATATAATCGGGGTTCAAGCTGCCATCGGCTTCAATCCCTGTATTGTGCCACGGCTGCCCCTTCGAGTATCCTTCGGGGCTGCCGCCTTGGAGATTGATTGTGAACGCTAGCAACCCGTAAGATCTCCATTCAGGCATTGCCTCCAGAAACTCCCGTGCGTTCCTTTCCGCGTCCCACTCTCCCGTGTCGGGATATGCCCACATGCCGGCGGTCTCTGGATTCCGATCGTCGAAAACTCCCTGCACCATCCGCGAATTCATAAGTAGTCCTTCGATCTTATGTCCGTTATAAAATCGACCGGGATAGGTTATTTTTCCATTAATGTAAAACGCATCGTCAGCAATACTGACAGCAGTCTGTCTTTCCATATCATTACCTTTTTGAATCTGTTTGAAAAACGCTATTTTAGCTCCCTATTGAAACGGCACCGGCACCCTGTCGCCATGCCACGGAAAGGCATAGCTCGGTTGATTCACAAAACGTTGTATCCCGCCTTCTAGTCGAATACTGGTAGAGGGAGGCAGTTCGACTACGAAACACTTGCTATCAACAGGAACGGTCCTCTCCGACCTCTCCTCTTGGTCAGTTGCCTGAAACCGAACTTCAGCAAATCGGTGTTCCCCAAAAGCACCCGCCTGCACAATCACATTCCGCGTTTCGGTTCGGTTGAGGTTCACAAGCTGGATGCCCACCCGGTCAGCTTCCAATTTATCAACTAAGGCGGCAACATCTTTCGGAAGACCGGGGCGAGTCTGATCCAGATCAAAATAACGCACCGTTGCGCGTAACAATCCACCGTTGTAGATAGGCTGCGGCGAGCCCATTGTCACCTGCGTGAGTCCCTTGGTGACGACAGGGTTGGGGGGCCACCGGTTGTCGGCGGTGATTTGCGCGGAATCACGTGGGTCCCGACGCATAAACTCATACATTCCCAAGACGTACTGATACTCCGCCTGTAGTCGCTTTTCGGGCCAATCGGGGTTTACACCGTCGTAGTAGTTAAAACGTGCTTCCAGATTCCCACCGCTCCGGTCGCCTGCAACCTCGACTTCATTCCAGTCGCTCTCCCTTTCACCAGCACGCAGCCTTGTAATTAACTCATAATCCTTTGCCTCCATTGACGCATGATACACCCGCGCCAACCACCGAAGCTCCCTCGGTTGATACCCCTCCCAGCCGTTGGGCGTGATCCGCGTCGGCACAAGCAATTGACCATCTTCCCGCGTCTTAGCAAGGCTCAACAAAAATTCAATCTGCGAGCGGATGAATTCCAGATAGCCGAAATCCCCGGTGAGCAACAACGCGCATTCGGAGGCGATGGTCGCCGCCAAAAACGCATTGCGGGCAGAGTTGCGACTGTTCCAGCCGTAAAATCCACCCCACCACTGACCGTTGCGCTGCTCACCTACCTTCCCTGTGGGCCCCACGTTGTCCGGAATAATCCCGTTATTATCCCGCGTCCGATCCATCCATGCTTCTGTATATTCCAGCACCCACCGCTTATACTTCTCCTCGCCGGTGTAAAGATACGCATTAGTCATGAGACCCGTAGCCGCCAAATTGTCGGGGATGTCGCCGTTAAGAATGACATCATCGAAAATCTTTAAGATCTCTTCCGCTCGCTCCGGGTTCTCGAACCAGTCCTCCTCCAAATCCTTAACGACCGGATAGAGGTTTGACCGTTGCGCGTGCCCATGGGCAACGCCGCCCGGATAGTAAATTGGGTCCAGCAGCACCTTCGCCATCGCAAGGTCTGCATGAAAGCGGGGACCGACACTGCCGTGGAATGGAGAGCGAATGATTTTATACTCAGGGTCATAGTTGGGTGCTTCAGGATCCTCAGCCATATACATCGCTGCGAACCGTTTGGCACGTCGGATGTTCTCCGGATGGGTGGGATCTGCCAACCCAAAGCAGTAAAAGGACTGATTTCCTTCACCCATGTGAAACCAGTCCGCAGGACCGTTCAGATTGTAGTATTCATTGTGAAGTTGCACCCGAAACTCTGGATGTTGCGGATCATCGCTCCGGTGCACAACCCCATCATCATAAAGCCTAGTAATGGCATTCCATTCTTGGAGACCGATTTCGAGCACCCGCTCATCCGCACCAATAGCGTAGAGGAGTCCTTTGTATGAATGCGCTTCGTATGTATCATCAACATCGTTCACATTATAAGGCGTTCCATCAAGACGACCATACTTCTGCGCTGCCAAATCCACCGCCTCCTCCATGAGGTGAATAAGCTGACGCTCCATGAGTGCCCACGCCGGCGGAGAGGAAATTTCTGTCGCCTTTATAGAGATTATATTTTTTGGCATATTTACTCCTGCTATAGTCCAACTTCCAATACAAAAAAGAAAGGTGTCGTTTCAACCCTCTGTCCCAACCACACCGCAAGGATATTCATTATCTCACATCAACACCGATTTTTCAACGCCAAATCCTGCGCTAGGATTATTTTTTAGGCTGAGTAAAACACTTGACAAAATCTGGCACATTGCATAGACTAATATCTACTGTATTCACTCAAAAATTCTCAAAGTATTTTGAAAGAAAGGAATTGACGCTTGTACACAACTGTCATCGTCCCATTTGAATTTTATGCAAGCCATAGTCTCTCTGTGCGGGAAAAGCCCCACAACCACTATTGGACGCTAAAACTGTTCGTGAGAGGCACCCCAAAAGACGGAATGGTGATTGACATTCTTAAGCTGCGCCAACTCACCGATCCATACGTCGAAAACCTTGCCGACACCTACCTCAACGAAAATTCTGTCCTTACCGAGGAGCAGGCAGCCTGCCCCACCTGCGAAATGCTCGCTGCCTATTTCTACACGCACGTCTCCCAAGCCATAGAAGCATTGAACGCAAATGCTGAACTCAAAGCCGTTGAGGTTGAGTTGCGTGAGTTGGAAGGAAAAGAGTGGGGAGCGGCTCGCTTAGAGGCGAACTAAAATGACCGACACGCCAGTTTATCAGACGACAGTCCAGCGGGAGGCTGGCAGGATCGGAAAACTCCACCTACAGCGAAATGGGATAGCACTCCCGCCACTATCAACACCAATTTTATACCCCGTCCTCTCATTTATGACCAGCACCAGTACAAATGGGGGCGGGATATGGAAATACCTGCTGAAAGATGTTATGAAACACGATGTGCCGATCCTCTCACAGGTATTACATTTCCTCGATTTTAACCTCACAGGCAAACACATCGGTTATTGGCGAGAGAAACCGATGCGTGAACGCTACCGAGACACCAACGGTCCCTATGATGCTCCCATGTTTTTGGATTCCGGTGGCTTCAAACTGCTTTATAATGCTGGCCTCTCCCTCTCAGAATTCGGTATCCGTAAGGAGACAGAGGCGGATGATATTCTGGATTTTCAACTCGATTGCGGCGGGGACATCATCGCCTCCCTAGATTACCCGCTACCCCCCGGTCTCGTCCGCTCTGAAGCGGAAATCCGCATGGATCGAAGCCTGCAGAACGCATTTCGGGTAGCAGAGCGACTCACAGAGATGGACAATCCGCCTTACCTGTATATCTGCTGCCACGGACAATCCAGAGAAGATATTGGGAACTACGTCACTCAGGTTTTTAATCGGTTGACAGGGGTACTGCCTTCCTTCGGACTTGCAGTCGGTTCGCTAGTACCGTTACGGGGTGACAACGATTCGGAAGTGCTGTCGCGGATGTGCGGTGTACTCGACGCCATTCCTGAATCGGCACGAGATCGGACGCCTATCCACGCTTTCGGAATCTCTGGTAATCTGACCCCAATACTCGCTTACTTGGGGGTCGATAGTTTTGACAGCACAAGTTACATTCAAGCAGCACGTAGCCTCAGCTACTCACATCCAGAAACGGGAAAGAAACTCAAGATCTTGGAATTAGATTCGATAGAGTGCACCTGTCGTGTTTGTCGAGAAACTTGTCTAGAAGAGATGCAACAGGCGTTCATGGAAGCGAAAAGCTATCGGCGCACCTCAACAGGACAATATAAAAGCTACTACTACGCCAAAATTGCACTCCACAATTTCGAGATGGAAGTCAAAACCCTTGACCACATGGTGCGGGCAATTGAAGCCGACAATTCGCTTGAGGCACTAGTCCGTCATGCCTCAAAAGCGCGTGGCGTTCAGGAAGCAGTCAACTGGCTCATTGAAAACAGGGATGAATTCGCAGCAAAAATGCCAAAGACGGTTATCGCTGCCCCCAGACGATTGCTAATCCGAGAGACTCAACAACCCCTCTCGTTGAACTACACCCCCGATTCATTTTCAATCCCGTCAAATTATCAACCGCCCGCAGAGAAACGGATCCTTTTGGCGATTCCTTGCGCTGGTAAGAAGCCGTATTCCCTTTCGCGCACCCATTCTATTGTGAACACCAAACTCCACACCGCTTTTGGCAAGGATCAGCGGTTCATCCACAAAATCACCCTTTCGGGACTTTATGGTCCCGTCCCCGAAGAATTTGAATCGGAGGAGGCGGTGGTCCGCTACGATTTTCAACTGTTACCCCGCAACGCCACCCAGATTCAACTCAGCGCAGATCGGTTCAACGCCTATCTTGATCGGCATAAAGCACACTACGAACTGATCGTCGGCTACGCCACAAGCCACGCCTACCGCAAGGTCCTGGAATTGGTGCAAAAACATCATCAGGATTTTATTCTGTTGCCAACCAAACCTAAGCAAAAACGGCTTTCTGAGTTTTTTCGACATATCCACCTCGACGAGCTCATAGAGGTACTATCCAGCGTTTTGAGCGAAGAAACGGGACAGGATTCCAACCGAATACTATGAAAACCAAACGCCATGCAGAAATCGGGTTATGTCAAACCTGTCAGCACGTGAAAATAATCCAGAACACCAATCGCAGCCATTTTTATATGTGTCTGCTCTCAAACACCAACGCCGACTTCCAGAGGTATCCACGTCTCCCTGTGCTAACCTGCTCCGGCTATCAACCCCAGAAGGGAAAACTCAGTCCGAAAGCAGACACTTCCAGATAAAATCTAACCCTCACAGCAAGCTGCAATTTAATTTACCGGACTGGACATTCGGATTTTTCCTGTTCTTGATGACTTTGATCTTGAATATCAGCCACGTTTCCCTTATAATATTTGCTACTATACCAATCTCACATATCCATTCGCCAAATTTACTTCCATACAAGGTTAGGAGTTACGCACTTCAGTTTGTAGTTGCCCGCTTGTCCCGATAAATCAGGGATTCATCGGGCATTGAGATGAATCCCCGAACTACAACTGGTTCTCCCCCGCTTGTCCGAGAGGATCCCGTGACCGGGGCGGGGGAGTTAGAGGGGGTCGGAACGGAGACTCTGAGCGTTCAACTGCGTAAGTCCTACAAGGTTTTCACGCTCAAATATAAAAAGAATATGTAAGGCTTGGTGGATATACGCTGCATAATTGAATTTACTACTTAACCGACTGCCGCAAGGCAGTCAGGGGTTCGTTAGGTAAGTAGAGAACAACGATCGTTGTTCTCTGTATACACTCACCCCAAAAGGAGGATACAAAATGACAACCGCCGAAATTAAAGCAATGGCTACAGAGTATATCATGAACACCTACGGGGAACGCTCGCTGGCGTTCGTCCGTGGAGAAGGAGCTTATCTTTGGGATGCGGATGGAAAAAAATACCTCGATTTTCTGGGCGGTTTAGCCGTCAACGGGTTGGGGCATTGTCATCCCAACGTGGTCGCAGCCATCCGTGAGCAAGCAGGAAAACTCCTGCACATCTCCAATCTCTACTACATTGAGCCGCAAGCCCAGTTGGCGAAACTGCTCATCGATAACTCTGATATGGATCAGTGCTTCTTCTGCAACAGCGGTGCAGAAGCCAATGAAGCAGGGATTAAACTTGCACGCAAGTTCACCAAAGACCAAGGCAGAGCCGACGCCTACGAGATCATTACGATGGACAACTCGTTCCATGGGCGTACAATGGCAACGATAACAGCGACCGCTCAAACCAAGTATCACAAGGGGTTTGAACCGATGGTTCCCGGATTTGTCTATGTCCCGTATGATGACCTCCCGGCTGTAGAAGCCGCAATCAGCGAAAAAACCTGTGGTATCCTTGTGGAAACAATTCAGTCTGAGGGAGGTGTCAACACACCGAGCAGCGGTTACATTGAAGGGCTGCGTGAACTCTGTGATAAACACAATCTGGTGCTTATCCTCGACGAAGTACAAACGGCGATGGGGCGGCTAGGTCCACTGTTTGGGTATCAAGGCTACGGCATTATCCCTGACATTATCACGATGGCAAAATCCCTCGGTGGGGGAGCACCAATCGGTGCGATGCTCGCTAAGGGGCATGTTGCGGCGAGTTTCGTCCCCGGCACCCACGCAGCGACGTTTGGGGGAAATCCACTGGTAACTGCCGCAGCATGTGCAACGGTAAAAACCATCCTCGACGAAAATCTTGGCGAAAACGCGGTCAAAATGGGGGATTATCTGGAATCCAAATTGATGGCACTCAAAGACCAATACCCGATCAAAGAGGTACGCGGCAAAGGCTTGCTGCGTGGGTTGGTGCTGTCTGTCGATGCCAACGCAGCCGCCGCCAAGTGTATCGAAAATGGCTTAATCACGATTTGTACAAACGACTATATCCTTCGCTTTTTGCCACCGCTCAATATCACCACCGCACACATTGACGAAGCAGTTTCGATTGTTGAGAAGTCGCTAGCTGAGACTGTCTAGTGCAGGTAGCAGAAGTAATTTATGCGTTAAGCAGAACCAGAAACCGAGTTTTTAGTAAAAACTCGGTTTCTACACATAGGAGAAAAACTAAGGCTCAAAAGTCCGGAGCCTTTCTTAACACTAATGCCGATTACAAAATATTTGCTATGGTTGGGGGCTATCAGCCTCACCACCTGCAACGGGTGTGACAAATCCAAACCCAATGCAGTTTTGGAAACGAACAAAGGACGAATCGTCATCGAACTCTACCCCGATGCCGCACCGAAAACAGTGGATAATTTCGCAACCCTCATCCAACAAGGGTTCTACGATGGGACCTCTTTTCATCGCTATGTTGCCGAATTTGTAATTCAAGGCGGCGATCCAAAGGGCGATGGCACTGGGGGACCTGGGTGGACGATCTACGGTGAATTTCAAGACCCCCAACTTCGGTCTAAAATGCCGAAGCACGAAAAAGGCACTGTCGCAATGGCTCGAACACAACAGCCGAATTCTGCGGGCAGCCAATTTTACATCTGCTTGAATCCAGACTCCAACGGGTATCAGCACCTTGAAGGCGAATACGCCGCTTTTGGGCGTGTCACCGAAGGATTAGAGCTAGTAGATCAGCTCCGCGAAGGTGATAGGATGAACAAGGTCACACTCAACGACTACCATCCGCCAACAGAAGAGAGTAAATAGGACTTACGCAGTGCGTTCATAAGTCCCCCTGATAAGGGGGATTTAGGGGGTTAAAAATCATAAATCTACCCCCACCTGCCAAATTTACGTAAGTCCTATCCTATCAAGATTTAACGATTCAAACGGATGCTGATAAACGCAGATTGCTTTGAATGGCGAGATTTCACTACGCTTAACCTGTAGGTCGAGATTCATATCTCGACATCAAAATGTCGATTTTGGAAAATCGACCTACAGCAGTCCGAAATCGTTTCTGGTATGTGAACAAAGGGTTGGGAGACCCAACCCCTACGAAGGATTATACGTCTGTGCATCCCCTTGATCGTCTAATTGCGATGAAATGTCAACAAAATCTAGTAAAAAATAACTTTACGAGAAAGGCAAAAAAAACTCATGGAAGAATGGAAAACTCTCGTTCGGGATACAGTCAATACACCTGAAAAACTTGCTGCTATCTTCGATGTCGATCTCGACGAGATAAAACGCGTTCACGAAGTATTTCCTATCCGTATCAATCCCTACTATTTAAGCCTGATTAAGGAGCCGGGAGACCCAATCTGGAAACAGGTTGTCCCGGATGCAAAAGAACTGATCCGAACCGGTTTTGAGGAAGATGACCCACTCGGCGAAGAAGATGATAGCCTTGTTCCCAACGTCACGCATCGCTATCCGGATCGGGTACTGTTTTATGTCAATTACATGTGTCCGATCTACTGCCGATTCTGCACCCGAAAGCGCAAAGTGGGGGACCCTGATTCCATCCCCGACAACAACATCGAGATGGGCTTGGACTATATCCGCAGTCACCCCGAAATCCGCGACGTGATTATCTCCGGTGGGGATTCGCTGATGCTGACGGATCGGAAGATTGAGTATATCGTCGGCAGCCTCCGCGCCATTGAACACCTCGAAATTATCCGAATCGGTTCGCGCGTTCCCGTTACCCTGCCACAACGTATCACGCCGGAGTTATGTGCAATCCTCAAGCAGTACCACCCTTTTTATATTAATACCCACTTCAATCATCCACGAGAAGTTACGCCCGAAACCGAGAAAGCGTGTGGTATGTTGGTTGATGCCGGTATCCCCGTCGGCAATCAGGCAGTCCTGCTCAGAGGCGTCAACGATGATCCCATGGTCATGGTTGATTTAATGAAGAAACTTCTTAAAATCCGCGTCAGACCCTACTACATCTATCAGGCAGACCTCGTTTACGGAACAGATCACTTCCGCACATCGATCAAAACAGGTCTGGAAATTGTCTCGGCGTTACGCGGGCATATCTCTGGACTCGGCGTGCCGCACTACGTGGTTGATGCCCCCGGCGGCGGCGGCAAAATCGCACTCATCCCGGATCCAATCGTGTCGTTTGACGATGATGAGATCCAGTTGAAAAACTACGAGGGCAACACCTACAGCTATCCAAGCACCTCCTTCTATGATGAGGATTGGTAGAATTTTAGAGCCTGTTTAAAAAAACAACTCTCACTCCGTAGGTGAGACATATTGCCCCCCACCATAAACAGGAAACAAACTCAACCCCGTAGGCGGGGCATCTTGCCCCGCTACGATACATCATCATGACTTTTCAAACAGGTTATTAGAAAAATTAAATCCTATGAAAAAAGAACAAATTATTACATGTGATAAAGAAGTGGTCAGTGGAACGCCTGTCTTTGCTGGTACGCGCGTGCCCGTCGCAATACTAATCGATTACCTTAAAGCTGGGGACTCCTTGGAACGTTTTCTGGATGGCTTTCCCACAGTCACACGTGCACAAGCCATCACTTTTTTAGACATGGCTCTGGAAGCTGCTCTGATGGAGAACCCTAGTGCGCGTGCTGCTTGATGAAAACAAAGTTATCACCTTGAATGAAGAGAGCAACATGAGCGATTTGCGAAAATACGTCAGTAAGCGTATTCAGTCCGACCCTGAATTTGCGGACAACTTTTTTGAAGGCTACGAGAGTTTCAAAGTAGGGGTTTTACTACGTCAGGAACGCGAGGCAGCAGGAATGACGCAAGAAGATATGGCACGCCGCCTTCATACGCCGCGATCAACGATCTCTAAGGTCGAAAACCATACAGAGGAAGTTCGATTATCTCTTATTAAACAATATGCTGATGCGCTAGGCAAAAGTTTGTACATTAGTATTACCTAACTTCATTCATATTTTTTAAACGAGCACCATTGGTAGATTTTCATCGGTACTCAAGATCTTGTTTGGGTTGTCCTAAAAAAACCGTGCGAAATATGAAAAAACTGCGACTTTGGACTGTTACGCTCCTACTGGTCTCTTTTCTATTCCTGCCCATGGGGATAGCAAGTGATGTTCCTTTTGCAGATGTTCCGTTTGACATTAACAACATCCCGGAACCCGGGCCGCCCCCAAAGGAAGTCCGTGATTTTTTCGATCTCGATCCGTTTTACCAACAGTGGATAAACATAGAAAGTTTTCCTGTTTTGGCATCGGAGAAGGTAAGTCCTTACGCCTTAAAGGAAGCTGCATGGCTCATCTGGCAAATGATTGGGCATCGTCGGGACCTGATAAACGTGTTTGTGCGAAATAAGGTGCACTTTGTCGTAATGGCTTATAACGAGGTGTTATCAGACATCCCTGAATTCAGTCCCAATCACGTCGATTTTCTTGTATACAATACACGGGGTGAGGGCGGGACAGCAGTTGTGGGGCATCCGACACCCACCACCGGCGAAGAAAATGTGCTTGGGGATATTTCTACATACCGCGCATACAGTGTTCTGATCCACGAACTCGCTCATGTCGTGCACCTGTTCGGGCTGACTATCGTTGATCCGACATTTGATAACCGACTCCAGAGCGCGTATGATACGGCAATGGTAAACGGATTGTGGCAAGGCACTTATGCTGCTTCAAACAGTTGGGAATACTGGGCGGAAGGGACACACGCTTGGTTTTACCCACGGGGCGGGGGCAGCTTCACTGGCGATACACGGCAAGCGTTAAAAAAGTATGACCCGCCCCTGGCGTCACTGCTGACAGAAATCTACGGCGACAGCAACTGGCGATACACACCGCTTCGGGAGCGGACACATCTGCCGCATCTTCAGGGGTTTAATCCGCAGGATGCTCCAACGTTTCAACCATCTCAAGAGTTAGTTGAAACGTATGAAAAATTCCTTAATCCAAACAGCGATGGTGGTGATAAGTGGGTGGACTTGAGAGCGTATGATCCGAGTCTCCTTCACAGTCTAAATGAACCAAGAATTACCGGTTCTCATACGACGATCGCCTTCATTAACCTTACCCAAGCGGATATTTTACTGTATGGGGTGGCACGGGATGGCACGGCAAGATTTTGGAAACGTCTTCCTCCGCATCAGCTTCAATGGGCCCCTACTAGGCCGGGTGCTATATACTTAATCAAAGACGCCAACGGCAGAGACATCGCTCTGTTCCAAACCGTAAAAAAAACAGGACGGGCACTTATTACCCCGACACTTAACTTGATAACGTCCGGACTTTCAAAAGTTTCAGGCGATAACCAGAGTGGCATCTCTGGCACGGTTCTATCGAACCCATTTGTCATCGAAGTGCGGGATGAGACCCTCTCGGCACTCGAAGGGATTTCGGTTACATTCACTGTTACCGTAGGCGATGGGACGCTCAGTATCACGCATACCACGACCGATGAAAACGGCAGGGCACAGAGTACACTTACGCTGGGACCAAATCTGGGAACAAACACCATTGAGGTATCTGCCGTTGGAATTGCACAGCCGGTCATCTTTAACGCCGTGGCGGAGCCTGCGGTAGACATCCCTGACCTGAACCTCCGCGCTGCGGTTAAGACCACTCTCGGCAAAGCAGAGGGCGATCCGATAACCCCATCAGAGATGGCAATTTTGGCCCGCCTTGAAGCACGAGATGCCAACATTCGTAATTTGACCGGGCTTGAACATGCAACGAACCTGAAGGATCTGCGTCTTGATCGCAACGCTATCTCGGACATCTCCGTGTTGGCAGGGTTGACCGCCCTGACAGGACTGGGGCTTGATGAAAACAGTATCTCGGACATCTCCGCATTGGCAGGATTGACCAACCTAACAAATCTGTTGATTGGAGGTAACAATATCTCGGACATCTCCGTGTTAGCAGGATTGACCAACCTAAGAGGGCTGAGTCTTTATAACAACAACATCTCGGACATCTCAGCGGTAACAAAATTGACCGACCTGACACGGCTGTGGCTTGATGGCAACAACATCTCGGACATCTCACCGCTAGTAGCCAATACAGGATTGGGAGTAGGAGGTGAGGTCTATCTGCGGCGGTGGAATCCCCTGAGTTACCACTCTATCCACACCCACATTCCCGCGCTCCGAAGTAGAGGAGTTACAGTAGAGTTTGACAACCGTCCTCATCCAGCACTGCTGAAAATTTCAGGCGATAATCAGAAAGGGGCAGCCTTCGCACAGTTGTCTCAGCCATTTGTCGTTGAAGCACAAGATGAGAACGGTTCCGCGCTCGCAGGGATTTCGGTGACGTTTGCTGTCACCACGGGTGGTGGTACGCTCAGTACCACAATCACAAGAACCGATACAAACGGCAGAGCACAAAGCACACTCACGTTAGGACCAAATCTGGGAACGAATACCGTACAGGTTTCTGCCGCTGGAATTGCAGTGCCAGCGACCTTCCACGCTGTCTCCGATACGGAAGCACCACCCATCACAGCGGATGTTAACAGCGACGGCAGCGTGAACGTCTTGGATTTAATCTTGATTGCATCCGAACTCGGAAATGCAGGGACCAATCTGGTGGTAGATGTCAACGGAGATGGGGTTGTCAGTATTCTGGATCTGATATTGGTTGCGGGCATGTTTGAAGGTGCGGCAGCCGCACCTTCAGCGCAGCCACAAGTCCCTGAGACACTCACAGCGGTAGAGGTTGAGGGTTGGCTGACTGACGCGAGAGCACTTCAGGTTAAAGATCCAATCATGAAACGGGGATTTCTAGTGCTTGAACAACTCTTGGCAGCCCTCACCCCAAGGGAAACGGAACTGTTGTCCAACTACCCAAATCCGTTCAATCCAGAGACATGGATACCCTACCGGTTGTCAGAGGACGCTTTTGTAACCCTGACTATCTATGACAGTAGCGGTCAGGTTGTCCGTAGCCTCGACGTTGGGCATCGGATCGCAGCGGCTTACGAGAATCGGTCAAAGGCAATCCACTGGGATGGGCGAAACGATCTTGGCGAACAAGTGGCAAGTGGAATTTACTTTTACACCCTAACAGCGGGAGATTTTTCCGCCACACGGCGGATGGTGATACTGAAGTAGGAGAGGGATTAATCACTCCTACCAGTTAGTTGGTCGGTAGATATCGGTATTCAAGAAATTTCAGCCTTGTTTGGGTTGTTATAAAAAACCGTGCGAAATATGAAAAAACTACGACTTTGGACTGTTACGCTCCTACTATCCTCTTTTCTATTCCTGCCCATGGGGACAGCAAGTGATGTTCCTTTTGCAGATGTTCCGTTTGATGTCACAGACATCCCCGAACCTACTCCTCCCCCACAGGCTGTCCGTGACTTTTTTCAATTAGACCCATATTACCAACAATGGATAAATGTTAGAGGATTTCCTGTCCTTGCGTCAGCAGAAGTCAGTCCTTATGCCGTAAAAGAAGCCGCATGGACCATCGGGCACATGGTCGGACATCGTCCGGATATTCTAAAGGTAATGGCACAAAACAAAGCACGTTTTTCCATAGTTCCTCATAACAAACATCTCTCTGACATTCCCGAATATGACTTTGGTAGACTCGATTTTTTTTGGGAGATGCGTGCTCGCGGTATAGGTAGTTTGACGACGACTTCGCCTGAGGAAAACATAATTTGCGGGGATAGTAATTACTGCTACGCAGAACTGATTCATGAATTTGCCCATCAGCTACATGGGTGGGGTTTGAATAGGATTGATTCAACGTTTGATAGCCGCTTGGAAACACTGTATAACGCGGCACTAAAGGAGGGTTTGTATCAGGAACGCTATGCCGGATCAAATAGGTGGGAGTATTGGGCTGAAGGAGTCGGATCTTGGTTTAATGGGCCCCATCGAGGCTCCAATGTTGCCCACACGCGGTTAGCGTTAAAAAAATATGACCCGCGTCTTGCGACATTGCTGACGGAAGTTTTTGGTGACGGTAGCTGGCGATATACTCCACCCGCTACTCGGACAGATCTGCCACATCTTCAGGGATTCAATCCGCAGGAGGCTCCAATTTATCAACGCCCTCCAGAGTTATTAGAACTTGAGAAACAATTGCGGGATCCAAATAGCGATGGGGGGGGCAAATGGGTAAATTTAAAATTGTACGATCCAAGTGGGCTTTCACATCTGAAAAAATTAACAACAGGTAGAAGTCGCACGGATTTCCTCTTCGGGAATCTTACAGGGACTGATCTTGCGCTATATTCCTTTAACGCTGATGGAAAAAAGATTCTCTACCAGTATATCACTACTACCGACTTTTGGCATGTCAGAACTGAGGTTGGTGCTATCTGGCTCATCCAAGATCACACCGGCAAAGATCTTGCTGTATTTCGTGCTGAGAAAGAAGTAGGAAGAGTACTAGTTACCCCGACTCTTCTTTTAATAACAACTGGGCTTTCAAAAGTTTCAGGTGATAACCAAGCAGCCGTGTCCGGCGCGGTTCTGACGAACCCGTTTGTCATTCAAGTAAGGGACGAGAATCTTTCGGTGCTTGAAGGAATTGTAGTCACATTTACCGTCACCGCAGGCGATGGAACGCTCGGTGTCACGCGCACGATTACCGATGCAAATGGTAGAGCAGAAAGCACGCTCACACTGGGACCCAATCAGGGAACGAATACTGTTTCTGTGTCTGCTGCTGGCATTGAGGGGACAGTGACCTTTAACGCTGTGGCAGAGGTTGCGGCAGACATTCCCGACGCCAACCTCCGCACTGTCATTGAGACCACTCTCCATAAGTCGCCGGGTGCAACTATCACCGCGTCGGACATGGCAGATTTGACCCATCTTCACGCCACAAACACCAACATTAGCGATTTGACTGGGCTTGAAAGTGCAACCAATCTGACATACCTGTCACTTGGTGATGCGTATGTTGAGGGAGAGGGACATGTTAATAGTAATTCAATATCAAACCTCTCACCCCTTGCAAGGTTAACCAATCTGACAGCACTGACTCTTAATCAAAACAACATCACGGACATCTCTGCGGTGGTGGGGTTAACCAATCTAACATGGCTGGATATTGGGGGCAATAACCTCTCGGACATCTCACCAGTGATAGGGTTAATCAACCTGACAGGGTTGCGGCTTTGGCGCAACAACATCGTGGACATATCGCCGGTGACAGACTTGATTCACCTAACAGAACTCAACCTTGATGGTAACAACATAGCGGATATCTCACCGCTAGCAGAATTAACTAGCCTGACAAAACTGCGGCTTGGGCACAACAGCATCTCGGGCCTCTCACCCCTAGTAGCCAATACAGGATTCGGGGAGGGAGACACGGTTTATGTGCGGGGTAATCCCCTGAGCTACCAATCTATCCATACACACATCCCAATCCTCCGAAGCAGAGGGGTTAAAGTAGACTTTGACAACCGAGCGCATCCTGCCGTTGTGAAAATATCGGGCGATAACCAGACAGGGGCCTCCCTCGTGTCGCTGTCTCAGCCATTTGTCGTAGAAGCGCAGGCTGAAAACGGTTCTGCGCTCGCAGGAATTTCGGTTACATTTGCTGTTACTGCGGGTGGTGGTACGCTCAACACTACAATCACAAGGACTGATCCCAACGGTAGGGCACAGAGTAGGCTCATATTGGGTCCAAATCTGGGAACAAACACTGTCGAAGTATCTGCCGTTGGAATTGAGAGTCCAGCCACTTTTTACGCTATCGCCGATACGGAAGCACCACCCATTACAGCGGATGTCAACAGCGACGGAAACGTGAATGTCTTAGATTTGATTGTGGTTGCGTCTGAACTCGGAAATACAGGAACCAATTTAGCAGCGGATGTCAACCGAGATGGGGTTGTCAGCATTCTGGATCTGGTATTGGCTGCGGGCATGTTTGAGGAAGCGGCAGCCGCGCCATCAGCACAACCACAAGTGCCTGAAATACTCACAGCGGTAGAAGTTCAAGGGTGGCTGACTGACGCAAGGTCCCTTGAGATTAGAGATCCAATCATGAAACGCGGATTTCTGGTGCTTGAACAACTCTTGCTATCCCTCACCCCAAAAGAAACCGCACTGCTGTCAAACTACCCCAACCCCTTCAACCCAGAAACATGGATACCGTATCGGTTGGCAAAAGATGCGAATGTCACCTTGACCATCTATGACAGTAGCGGTCAAGTTGTCCGTACCCTTGACGTTGGACATCGAATTGCATCGGCTTACCAGAATCGGTCAAAGGCGGTCTATTGGGATGGGAGAAATGGATTAGGTGAGCAAGTGGCAAGTGGAATTTACTTTTACACCCTGACGGCGGGCGATTTTTCCGCCACACGGCGGATGGTCATTGTGAAATAGTATCAAATGACCCGATGATGGTTGGAATGGTGATGTTTATTGCCTTGCAGTCATCAGACATGAGCGGTTTGGGTGGGTTGAGCAAGCCTATCCTTATCCTCAGAAGCGAGGTAAGTCAGAATGACCGGCTTCATGCGAGTTGTGACGATAGACTTTCCTTTTTGCGGATATTCATCAATCGGCACAGCCGCCCAGACCGGTTGCCCATAACTGAGCATGAGTTGATAAGGTATTAGGGATGAACATTCACGACAGCGGATATAAGAAACTATTCTCAAATCGTACCATCTTTCGACAACTTCTTGAGACCTTCGTCAACCAAGAGTGGGTCCATTCGCTTGATTTCGACACCTGTGAACCCCTCGATAAATCCTTTATCTCCGAACACTACAAAGAAACCGAGAGTGATTTATGGTGAATGAGACAAATAAGTGGACATTTGCCAAAGTCCCCCTGATAAGGGGGATTTAGGGGGTTGTTTGTGGGTACAGATTGCCTAATCTGTACATGTGCATCGGCAGTGTCTAAGTAATTCTATAATCTACCATAATCTACAGAATCCAGTTTCAGGACCGCGAGGTCTATATTTATATTCTCATTGAGTTTCAATCTACCGTTGACCCGTTCATGGCGTTGAGGGTGCTGAACTACATCACCAACTTTTACATGGATTTTCTCGTCAATAACAGCGGTGTCAACAAATTGCCGGCGGTCTTTCCAATCGTGCTGTACAATGGAAGCGCACCTTGGACGGCACCGGTCAATCTTTCGGCGTTAATTGAAAAGACGCCACCGCTCGGCAAGTTCGCATTAGATTTTCAGTATTTCCTGATTGCTGAAAACGAATACAGTCAGGAGGCGTTATTAAAAATCCGAAACATCGTATCCACATTGTTTTTAGCAGAATCCCATTATGATTTAGATGTGCTAGAGGTAGAACTGCTGAATCTGTTTTCATCGGAAAATGACAAACAGGCGGTGAGTCTGTTCTTAAACTGGTTTAAGCAGTTGGCTTTTCATGGTCGGCTTGAATCTGACGATTATGAGTCATTGGAGTCCATTTATCGGACCGAAGAGGAGGTGAAAACAATGTTAGTCGCAGCGTTAGAGAGAGAAAGGCAGCAGATTTTTCAAAACGGTTTGCGTGAGGGTGAACAGAAGGGCAAGCAGGAAGGCAGAATTGAAGAGAAGATTGAAACCGCAAAGGCAATGCTTGCTAAGGGCATGGAAATGACGCTCATTTCTGAAATCACAAACCTGTCAGAAGCACAACTTTTGCAGTTGAAAGATGGGCTTCCCTCAGTGAAGGAATGAAAACAATGTTAATCACCGCTTTCAACGTTGCTTTTGGTCGTGAGACAGTGCACAGCTCCCTGCCCATCATATCAGAAAACAGTCTTTACCGCACCCAAACACGGAAGCCAATCAGTACGGCTTGGACACCTTTGTTTTGGCAATAAGTCTAAGCAACTCTGCGCTTTCTTTTAACATGAACCGTGCGTTCAACTCATGGGGTCATTTGATACAAACTAACGGATACCCAATGAATTGGACTACTACAAACAGTGGGTAGGCGGGCATCTTGCCCCGTCTACGGGGGATGGATTAACATATAGCGAGAACAAATGGACAAAATCATTCTCAAAGGCATTCGATTTCACGGCTATCACGGCGTCGCAGAAGCAGAGCGTCAACTTGGGCAGAAATATGAAATAGACCTTGAGTTGACGACCAATCTCTCCACCGCCGGCAAAACCGATGACCTCATCCATACAATCGACTACGCCCAAGTTGTCCAACTAGTAATTGAAATTGGAACACAGGGTTCATTCCAACTCTTTGAAGCCCTCGCCGAAACGATTGCGGAGGCAATTCTCGCCCAATTCCAAATTGAGGAAGTCCGAATCACTGTCAAAAAATTATCCCCTCCCATCGAACCAAGACTCACCTATGCAGGCGTCGAGATCCACAGGAAGCGAAAGCCAAATGGATAAGCACGTAAATCCATCCCTCCATCAGACATCACAGCCGGCTTCAACCTATCGGGGTTTCACGCTTCAGGTTTCACGTTTCATTCTCAGCATCTGCTTTCTTCTAATCACTGGTCAATCTGTCCAAGCAGTTATCCACCGTACAGATCTGTTTGCTGATCTGCATCCCGGCGTTCACATCTATCGGTACGATTGGCGTGAGGAGCAGTGCGTCCTTTATGTCGCTGAAATGGACCGTTCCCATACCGACCTCCATTTTGAAGCGGCAATCGCCAAGGATCAGGTCCTGGGCAAGGAGACCGTCAGATCCATCGCAAATCGACGCTCACAGCGCGGCGATCGACGCGTTGTGGTCGCCATCAACGGCGGATTTGGCGTTCTCGGTGACATGAAAGGATACGGCGGCGCATTAGAAAATCTACATATCCAAGCTGGAGAATTGATGACGCAACCCGCTTCGGATAGAGAGGCGTGCTTCGGCGTGACATCAGATGGCGAATTCTTGATCGGTCCCGTCGAAATGGAAGCTGCCATGACCGTGGGAACGTATAGCTTCCCGCTTGAGTGCATCAACCAGAGATTTCTCGACAGCTGCCAATCCATCCTATATACCCCCCGCATGGGCGACTCAACACACACGAACCGTAAGCGAACTTATGAAATCATCTTAACCGGACTCAAGTTGCCAATCACACCCAAATACGAGAGCGAGTTTGTCAGCGATCGGTTCGGAAGCGGTGGGAACAACCCAATCCCTGAAAACGGTGCGGTCATCTCCTTCCGCTCACGAATCGATAAGAAATTGGAAGCACAGTTAGGCGAGGGGAAGGGCGGAAAGATAGAAATCGGTCTCAAGCCAGCTATCTGGAATCGTGCAATTCAAGCAATCGGTGGCAGAGTTCGACTGGTGAAAAAGGGGCGAGTCAATGAAATCCTAGAGAAGCATCACCACGCCCAGAAAAATCATACGCCCGGCAAACGGCAGCGCGACTTGGCGTTGAGCTATGAACCGCGCACCGCCCTCGGTTACAACGCACAGAAGTTGATCCTAATTGTGGCGGACGGACGACGGGCGGGTTATAGTACGGGGTTATCTCTATATCGGCTCGCAACCCTACTTATTGAACTCGGCGCGACAGAAGCCATCAATCTGGATGGTGGCTCATCAAGCACCTTCGTTGTCGATGGAAAAGTCGTCAACCGTCCCTCCGGACAGAGTGAACGTGATGTACTCAACGCCGTTCTTATCACGGCTGCTCAACCCCAGTAAAATAGAAGCAGGCCATCGCTATATAATAGCCTTTAATTTGGACTTTGATCCGCCCAATTTGCAGCACCCCTCGCACAGCGCACTCCACCAAGTTTGTCAACAAAAATTTTCGTAGCCTTCCACTAGGATTTGTGATAAAATCCCACGCAACAAAGGACATGGACTTGATGTGGAGAGAAGCAGCACACCATATCGAGTCAGCCCATCTGTATCCGGTCTTCAACAAGCTACAACTACCAACCAAAACACTAGGAGATACAAAATGCCAGAACGAGTCGAACTGAATCCACCTTGGCCCTGGGCGAGCCAATTCAGGATTGCCCAAGGTGTGCGAGTAGGGAATACCGTATACGTATCAGGACAGGTTGCTTTTGATCCGCAGGGCAACTTAGTCGGCGGGGATGACATGGGCGCACAGGCGCGACAAATTTTCGTTAATATTCAAGCGGTCCTCGCTGAAGCCGGTGCAACCATGGAGGACGTGGTAAAGATCACAGCGTTTCTTACCGATATGAGCCGGTACGCAGAATACGCAGCAGCGCGTACCGAGGCATTCCCAAACAACATACCTGCCAGTGCCACGGTTGCCACACCAACATTGGTCAACAACGATCTGCTTGTCGAGGTCGAAGCGATTGCCGAGATCGGCTGTGGTTAGGGAACATAGTTGTGAAACGCGCTTAAATATCCCACAACGGAATGGTTGTATCACTAAAATCAAAGTGGTATAGCACATCTTCGAGGTAAAATCGGTGATTTATTTAATTCCCATTTTTTGACAATGCGATAGCCCAATGAAAGACATATCTATCACCTTCCAGAGAGGCTTAACGCTCAAATCTTGTCTGATTGCCCTGTTGCTCATGCCAATCACTGCGTATTGGCTTATCGAGCTTGAAGTTGTTCGCTATACCTTCCCAACAATTATCCACCCGTTTTCAAATGTCATCTTTGCCATTTTTTGGCTCCTGCTGATTCAGCGTATACTTGTTAAAATCTCTCCGGCACTTGGTCTCTCTCAGCAGGAGCTTCTCACCATCTATATCATGTTGGGGTTCGTTTCCTGCCTCTGTTCGTATGACATGATGGAGATATTAGTCCCGATTTTGGGACATCCGTTTCGGTTTGCAACCCCTGAAAACGGTTGGCGCGAACTGCTTTTCAAACACCTTCCCGAATGGCTTACCGTGCGGGACGAGAAAGCCCTGATACCATTTTATAAAGGAGGTACAACTCTCTACGAAGATGGGTATTTTAAGGCGTGGCTCATCCCCGGCGTTGCATGGATTGCGTTCCTATTTGCACTAATGATTGTGATGTTGGGACTCACCACCCTGTTGCGAAAACAGTGGACAGAGCATGAACGGTTGACATATCCCCTGATCCAACTCCCGCTAGAGATGACCAATCCCGGATCCAGCTTCTTCAAAAACAAACTAATGTGGCTTGGCTTCGGCATCGCCGCGTTAATCAGTATCGAGAACCTACTCAATTCAATCTACCCCGCATTCCCCTACATCCCCGTCAAACGTCAGAACATCCATCAGTTTTTCACTGAGCGACCTTGGAATGCAATGGGCAGCGTAAGGCTCTCTTTCTACCCTTTCGTCATCGGTATCAGCTTTCTTATGCCGCTTGACCTCCTGCTTTCATGCTGGGTATTTTACTGGGTTTACAAAATTGAGTTGATGGTTGGGAACATCATGGGTTGGCAGGCTCTACCGCGATTTCCATATATCGCCGAACAGAGTTTCGGCGTGTATATTGGGCTACTCGCGGTTGCGCTGTGGACTGGCAGGGCGCATTTCACAAGGTTGGGACGCCATCTATTCAGCAGTATTACCTCCCCGTCACAACTGGATGATTCCCATGAACCGATACGGTATCGCCTAGCGTTCGCGTTCGTGATATTTGGCACGATTTTCTTAACAGTCTTTTCCTATAAGGCAGGTATGCCCTTATGGGTAATTCCACTATTCTTTGGCATTTACTTCTTACTGGGGACGATGATTGCGAGGCTGCGTGCGGAAATGGGATTCTTGTGCCACGATTTTCAAAACGGTGTTGATCCACACCACATGATCATCGACGCTTTCGGGACACGCAGATTGGGTGCTGGTGCTCTCACCGTTTTTACGTTGTACATGCACTTCACTTTCGCAAACCGAACCAACTTGATGCCGCAGCAACTGGAAGCCTTCAAGATTTCAGAACGGCGAAATATCAATCCTCGACATATCGCCATCGCCATTGTACTTGCAACACTCGTCGGGGCAATCGCAACGTACTGGCTTTTGTTGGACAACTACTATCGACACGGTGCCGAGTCGGGATACTATATGGGACCAACCACAGGACGGGGCTGGATCTATAACCGACTCGAAAGTTGGTTGAACTCGCCTCAAGAGCGAGATGCACCCGCGCTTGCCTTCATGAGTGGTGGACTCGGTGTGGCGGTGGTCTTGATGTTTCTGAGGGGACGTTTCCTGTGGTGGTCGCTCCACCCTCTCGGCTACGCAATGGCGGATAGCTGGGGGATGTACAATCTGTGGAGTTGCCTATTTGTCGCTTGGGCGTTAAAGGCAGTTATCCTGCGCTATGGGGGACTGAACGCCTATCGTCGCGCCATTCCCTGTTTTTTGGGATTGGCGTTGGGAGATTACCTGTTAAGCAATATCTGGGGAATTTTGAGTATTTTGACCAATACGCCTTTATATCAATTTTTCCCCTAGTTCGTTTATCCTCTACACAAATTCAGCAGAAACGAAGGTGTAGCCATGAAGCTAAGTTGTATACCCGTTTCATTCTACGAAGATATCTTCAGCGGCAAGAGATCAGTCATCAATTGGATCCATTTTGCCGCTACCCTAGGGCTGGAGGGGGTGGACTTCAGCGTGAAATTCTTCCCGAACCGAGACGAAGATACCCTTAATGCCATCACTGAAGAAGGACAAAAAATCGGTATTGAGTTTTGTGCATTGGCGTGTTATCCTGATTTCACACACCCCGACGCCGATCAACGTGCACTAGAGATAGCACAGATGAAAGCAGACGTGCAATTGACAGCGACACTTGGCGCGAAATACGCTCGCGTGACAGCCGGACAGAATCACCCCGGCACCGATCGGGAACAGGGGATCCGCTGGGCAGTTGATGGGCTTCGCCAAGTGCTTGATGAAGCAGACAAATTGGGAGTAACCTTAGTTTACGAAAATCATACCAAAGGCGCGCCTTGGCACTATTGGGACTTCTCACAACCCAGCGAGATTTTCTTGGAAATTCTCAATAGCCTTGCGGATACCTCCCTCAAGGTCTGCTTTGACACCGCAAATCCGCTGGTCCTCCGAGAAGATCCGATAGCGTTGCTAGAAGCCGTGATAGACAGAATAGCAGTCGTTCATGTGTTTGACATCCGCACCCCGGGTGAATTCGAGACAGTCCTTGTTGGCACAGGAGCCTCCCCTATAAAACAAGTTTTCTCCACCTTGAAGCGCAGCGGTTTCGACGGCTGGGTGAGCATTGAGGAGGCAAGCCGTACAGGAGAAGAGGGATTTGAAAAAGCTGTCCCCTTCGTCCGCCGTGCATGGAAGGAGGCTCGACCATAACATTATGAACATCATCTGCATTTGCTTAGACACATTCCGAGCCGACATCATCGGACCGGGCAAAAAATACAGCCACACACAAACACCCAACCTAGATGCGTTTGCAGCGGAGAGTATTCGGTTCACACGGGCATTTGGAGAAGGTCAACCTACGCTTCAGATCCGTCGCGGACTATTTACCGGCATGAGGAGCTTTCCGTGGCGATTCAACTTTGACCGTCGGGGGCACTGGCATCATGCAGCCGGCTGGCATAAAATCCCTCCAGAGCAAGATACAATCGCTGAAGTCCTGCTGGAGCAAGGCTATCTGACAGCACTGATTGCCGATACCTATCACATGTTCAAACCCACCATGAACTTCTCACGCGGGTTTGCTCACTTGGATTTCATCAGGGGGCAGGAGTCGGATAACTGGCGAAGCGGTGATCCGCGGTTGATTGAAGATCAACTAAGACAGCATGTCAGAGAACCGATCAACTGGGAACACCATGCGGGACTAATCAACTATCTACTCAACCAACGGCATCGTCGTTCCGAAGATGATTACAGTTGCGCCCGTGTGTTTCGGTCCGCTTGTGAATGGCTCGACGACAACTACACAGTAGATCCTTTCTTCCTATGGATAGATAGTTTCGATCCCCATGAGCCGTGGGATCCGCCCCCCGGCTATGCAGACGCATATCTCCCCGACTATTCGGGCAAAGATTTCATCACACCGGGCGCAGCATCTGAACAAGGCGATCCAACAGAAGATGAGCTCCGGCGGATTGAGGCACTCTATCTCGGCGAAGTCACCTTCGTTGATAAATGTATTGGACGGTTGCTCTCCAAAATAGAGGACCTAAAGCTACATGACGACACACTAGTGGTACTTCTTTCCGATCACGGCACTCAACTCCGTGACCAAGGACGCTTCGGAAAGGGTTCCAACCAGCTACATCCATTCAACACCCAATTGAATCTATTGATTCGCCATCCGGAGCAGCAGCAAGCTCAGGAGGTTAATGGGTTTGTTCAAAACCACGACCTAATGCCAACCCTGCTGCATCAGCTTGGGGTTCCATGCGATTGGACAGATGGAGAGAATTTCTGGCAACTCGTGACCCGTGAAAAATCATCCATCCGTGACCGAATCATTATCGGCTGGGCAGATTTCGCAACAGGCAACGCACGTGGTCGTGTCAGCGTCAGAGATGAACGTTGGAACTTTTGTACCGCCATCGGTTATGACGACCCGGACGGTGATGAACTGTTCGACTTGGCAGATGACCCCGCAGAAACCCACAATGTGGCAGAAAACTACCCGGCTGTCGTCAAGGCTTGCCGGATGGAAGTGGAAGGATTGCTTGGACAACCTCTACCCGGTCGTATGATTGAGGTATGCGATCCAGCGGTGGGACCGATGACGCAATGGCTACAGCAGAAACTCCGACAGTTCAACTGATAAGCCAAGGGCACTGAACGATGACTAAACCACTCCAATCCGGTCTCCTCACTGAATCAAATATGGCGTTGTTCGCTGACTATTACGAGCTTACGATGGGCAAAGCAGATTTTGACAGCGGGAACAACGCAATCTGCACCGAGAACTACTTTGTCCGCTATATCCCGCAGGGCGAGTATCTGATAGCAGCAGGATTGGAGCAGGTTATCCACTACATCTTGAACCTGCGCTTTACCGACGCAGATCTCAAGTGGTTGAAGGAGAGCAAGCCGACGCCGGATATGAGCGATGACTTCCTCGATTACCTGCGTCACTTCAAATTCGATGGTGATGTCTATGCAGTGCCTGAAGGGATACCCGTCTTCCCAAACGAACCGCTGATCAATGTAACAGGTCCATCAATCGATATCCAGATCTTCGAGACCTACCTCCTCAACATAATGAACTTCCAGACATTAATTGCCACGAAAACCGCGCGGATCGTCCACGCAGCACGCGGACGAACCTGCTTCGATTTTGGGGCGCGAAGGGCACATGGACGAGATGCCGGCATTCTGGCTGCACGGGGGTCATTCATCGGTGGTGCTGCCGGTACATCCCTCGTCATTGCGGGGCAATACTTCGACATCCCTTACGTCGGGACAACCGCACACAAGTTCATCATGGATCGTCCGTCCGAACTAGCAGCATTTCGAGACTATGCCAAATCTTTCCCTCACAATACCCTCCTCCTGATCGATACCTACGATACCATTCAGGGTGCAAAGAACGCCTGTGTTGTTGGGCAGGAGATGAAAGCAAGAGGGGCGCAACTGAGAGGTGTTCGGCTTGATAGCGGCGATCTGCTAGCATTGAGCAAGGCGGTGCGAGCAATCTTCGATGAGGCAGGGCTGCACGATGTACAAATCTTTGCCAGCAACGACCTCGACGAATTTCAGATTGATAAACTGCTGACCGCAGGTGCTCCGATTGACGGCTTTGGTGTTGGCACCCGCTTGGCAACGGGAGCAAATTTCAACCCGTTGACAGGCGAAGGGGGTCCATCGGCACTGCCCGGCGTCTACAAACATGTCGAGCGAATTGAGGGCGAGGAGGTTACTTTCACCATGAAGTTAAGTGAAGATACGGGGAAATCAACCCTTCCCAGTAGAAAGCAGCTTCATCGCCTATACGACGCTAGCGGGAACTACGTTAAGGATGTAATCAGCCTCTGGAATGAAGACTTACAGGAGGGTGAACCGCTGCTTGTGCCGGTGATTCTCAAGGGGGAATTAGTCTACTCATTCCCTGACATGGCTGCGATGCAGGCAACAGCAAAAACCGAACTGACGCGGTTGCCCGAACCTTATAAAAGGTTGACAGATGCGAAAAAATATCCTGTTGTTTTGAGTCCGGGATTGGAAACTCTATTGGAGCAATTGACGCAAAACAGGCAATCTTAACATAGACTAATGAATAAATTTGACCCAACGGGGAACGGACAATGGAACAACTAGAACTCCTCTTGTCGGACCCTCGACCACAACCTCCTCCAAGCAATGAGGAAGCCATTGATGCAATCGGAGGATTCAAATACATAGAAGACTACATCAATGAAAACAAGCACGATCGGTTGTTAGATCAGATTGATGAATGCCCATGGCTCGAAGATCTAAAGCGGCGTGTCCAGCATTACGGTTTCAAATACGACTACAAAGCACGGAAGGTCAACCACGATATGCGCATTGGTCATTTGCCAAAGTGGCTGCAAGCACTTGGTCGGAGGCTCTATGAAAATGGTCACATGCTAGCAGAACCGGACCAAGTTATTGTCAATGAGTACGAGCCCGGGCAAGGGATTTCAAGTCACATCGATTGCGAACCTTGTTTTGCTAATACGATTGTCTCTTTGAGTTTGGGTTCAGATTGTATTATGGATTTCACAAACAGACGTGACAAGACGAAAAAGATTCCAGTCTGGCTTGCACCTAGGAGTATTGTAGTATTGAAAGATGAAGCTAGAAATGAGTGGTTACACGGTATCGCCCCTAGAAAATCAGATATGTGGGAAGGCCAAAAGTATGAGAGGCAGCGTAGAGTATCGCTAACATTCAGAAAGGTAATTCTCGAATAATCATCAAGGAGGTAACTGATGCTCGAAAAATTGTTCCGTTTACAAGAGTCAGGAACAACTGTCAAACGTGAGATTGTTGCAGGCTGTACAACGTTCATGACACTGTCATATATTATCTTCGTCCAACCGGCGGTGTTGTCGGCAGCGGGGATGGATCCGGGTGCAGTGATGGCAGCGACCTGCATCACAAGTGCATTGGCAATGGTACTGATGGCACTGCTAGCCAACTATCCCATCGCCCTCGCGCCGGGGATGGGACATAACTTCTACTTCACCTTCACGGTCTGCCTCACCCTCGGTGTATCATGGCAAAACGCGCTCGGTGCCGTTTTCATCGCAGGGGTGCTGTTTATCCTGCTCTTCTTTGTAGGGCTGCGTGAAAAGGTGATGACGATTCTGCCTGTTTCATTGAGGAGCGCCATTCCTGTTGGAATTGGGTTGCTCATTGCATTGGTAGGGTTGGAATGGGCAGGGCTTATCGTCGACCATCCGGCAACCTATGTCACCCTCGGCGATCTGAAATCACCCCCGGCACTCCTGTCATTGTTCGGAATAATCGTGATCGCTATTCTGTTCGCTCTAAAAGTGCGCGGTGCGATCCTGATCGGCATCCTCGCTTCGACGATTGTTGGGCTCATCACCGGCATGGTCAAATTTCAAGGCTTTATTTCCGCCCCGCCGTCCATCGCCCCAACCTTTCTCAAACTCCAAATCCCGAACATTCTCGTAGACCCGAAAATGATTTCGGTGATTTTTATCTTCATTTTCCTGGATCTGTTCGATACCGTTGGAACGTTGGTCGGCGTCGGTGAACAAGGTGGCTTTATGGTCAATGGCAAGCTGCCGAGAGCAAGACAGGCACTACTGTCCGATGCGGTCGCCACAAGCGCAGGTGCCCTACTCGGCACATCAACAGTTACCAGCTACATCGAGAGCGCGTCCGGGATCTCCGCAGGCGGACGTACAGGCTTAACCAACATCGTGACAGCAATTCTGATGCTGCTCGCCCTATTCTTCAGTCCGCTAATCAAGATGGTAGGTGCGGGATACGCTGTCGGTGAAAATACGTTTCTCTATCCCATAGTTGCCCCGGCACTGATTATCGTCGGAAGCCTCATGCTCAAAAATGTCGTCTCCATCGATTGGGACGACGTGACAGAGTCCATCCCTGCATTTCTGACCCTGTTGCTGATGCCCCTCACCATCAGTATTACGGAAGGGATTGCGTTTGGGTTCATCTCCTATGCCCTATTAAAGCTAGTCACCCGTCAAGGGAGACAGGTACACTGGCTGATATATCTCTTTGCTGTGCTTTTCGTGGCTCGATATATCTGGCTTATCTAATCACCCAGAGAAAAATATACTTCAACCACCTCTACCCACTATGCCTCCACTCCGCCGGATAGGTAACATCGGTGATGTTTACGTGCCGATCCAATATCAAGAAATTGCCGCAGAGAACTCCTCATGGAAGTTATTCACACGCAGCGAACTGGGACAATTCAATCGAATTTTCACCCATCTACGCCGCGGTGGCGTGGCAATCCTGTCCGGCGACTGGGAGCAAGTGACGGAAGTGATGAAGTACATCGAACGGAAAAAGGAGGAGTTAATCCGTCCATCCCGCGAGGGTGGGCGGGAGGGAAAGAGGTCGGGTCGGGACAAAGACAGATGGCAACGCCAAAAGGGGGTTGACAGACGTAAATCCGATTCAGGGTTGGCGGCTGTAAATCCCGCACAAGAAAGGGAAGGAGCACTCTCACGCTTGATGTGCTGGGCAGATTCAACCGGCACCTTACAAGTAACCCCGCCACCAAATCTACCCTATATCCTTGAATGGATCGGCGAAAATCAGGGAGCCAATGAAGAACGACCGTTTCTAATACCCATTGTTAAGATTCAGAAGATTCAAAGCGCACTCGCAGAGACTTATCCGATTCGTGCACTCGGCATGTCGCTGGTTGCCTCCGACAACGTGCTCCCACCCCATTCTCAAGAAACGGTCGAACTGTTTCGACGGGGGTTGCAAAGTGTCAAATCACACCTACCACAAGGCGCAACGGTGCTCGATTTGGGTTGTGGGTGCGGGTGTCTTACACTGCTCGCCGCGCAGGAAGTGGGCGATTTGGGGGGGGAAATCTACGCATCGGATCTGCTGCCCGAAGCGGTTGCGACAACTCGGCTCAACCTTCTGTGTTTCACCGATAAGCGCAATGCCACGTCACAAATCCAACTCATGCCGGCGGGAGATCTTTTCCAGCCGGTGTCAACACTCCGTTTTGATATAGTTATTTTCAACGCACCGTGGGTGGTTTCACGGGCACGGAACCGAGCAGAAATCGCCATCCACGACGAGAAGCAGCAGACCCTTCGGCGTTTTTTCGACGACCTGCCAAGTTACCTCAACCCAAAGGGACGTGCGCTTATTGGGTATGCGGACGCCTCCGGCGAAAAAGCAATTACTCGCCTAGAGGCGATGATTGATGCTGCGGGTTTAACGGTTTTGAACCGATTTAAAGAACGGGTGGCAACTCATAGAACAAAGCGGAAATGGGAAAACATCACGGTTTATGAACTGGTCAATGAAAGATCAGACACCTAAACCTTGCCGGATAAAATCTCGACTCGCTTTAGCGCATTCCAATGGGGTTTTGTCACCCGTCGGACCATTCTGCTCCACCGTAATCCAGCCCGAATAACGCTTCTCCTTCAGAATCCGAAAGATACTTTCATAGTCACAACGCCCAGCACCAACCTCCGTCCTTAAGTCGGAATCTTCATGCCAATCCTTGAACTCAAGAAAGTCGATCCGATCCCAATTTTGTTCAAGGAAGATTGCCGCACGTTGTTCCACAGGGTGCCCCACAAAATCCTTTGTCGCGTGTCCGACATCCAAGAAACCGAAGAACTTGGTGGGATCTGTTTTGTGTAATAACTCCTCGGTCTCCTCCAACGTCTCGCCGGTGTGATGGGTGTGGTTGTGGAAGCAGGCGCGTACATCGTAGGCCAGTGCAATCTCACCAATCTGATTTAGCAGATCAGCAACCTCATTCATGTCTGCGCCCTTCTGTGCCAAGCCGCCTATCGTCACCAGATGCTTCGCACCGAGCTGCTGCATAACCTCACAGACACGGTTGATCTTATCGAAGTCACGGTCTATGGTGAGATCCACGCTTACCAATGGAAGCCCACGATCCGCTATCCGCTCGACAAAGTCCGTCTCCTCAATAAACCGAACCAGCACCCTCTCAAATGTAGCAACACCCGCATAGCCCGCCGCCGATACATCGTCAATCCAAGCAGGCATCTCTTCGTTGGATAGATCTCCACCCCACATCAGACTCATACATGCGAGTTTAATATCAACTGTTTCGCTCATATTTGCTCCTATCAATACGGTTGTTTGGATTGGATAAAAATGAATCGCCCAACCACAACCCTTTATCACGAAACTTCCTCAACAATCGTTCCTTCAATGCCTCGATGGCCATCCGAATAGACATAATAATACACCACCAACACACGACCGTCTTCAAGTTCAACCGACCAAGGATAACCACAGTCTGAATCGTGCGAATCGCTTCGGATAACAAGCACCGGTGCGGTGTCCAAGTCACTCCCCTCCGGTTCAAGGATACGTGCTAGGCATCCCCGTTGTCCGGGCCATCGTGTGCCGACGGTGGTGAAGATACGCCCATCCCGCAGTCCAAGCATGTGACCGGGACAACCGCGGATTGTCGTCTGCCGCCAAGGAGACCATGTTTCCCCACCATCATTCGATTCGACCAACGCAAGACAAACCTCTCGGCTAGTTACACCGGGGCCAGGATGGCACCGAAAGAGAACGATAATCCGTCCACTAGGGGTGAGATGGATGGCAGGCTCACTGAAGTGGGTAACAGGATCTTCCGCAATCCGTCCACCATACTCCCATGTCTCACCCATATCCCTTGACACACGCAACATACCGAAGAAAGGCATCGAACCGTCAGGGTGATCGGTCGCCTTGCTCGGTAATAGTAAACGTCCGTCGGGCATCTGTATCAATCCGCTTCGGGCAATCCCCGAATGAGAGGCAGGGTGTCCCCACACGGCATCGGGTAGTGGTGGGAAACGTACAGGCTCGGTCCAAGTGCGCCCATCATCACGGGAACGCACCCAGAAGGGAATACCTGCATGAGCAGTCCATTCACCCCCTTCGCGCTCTTCATCTTCGGGAACGAGCGCGACGTTGGAGGCGTGAAGGAAGATGCTCCCATCCGCAAGGGTATGGGTGCCAAAGTCAAGCACGCCACCCAACGGATCGACGGTAACCAAGTGCTGGTCACTCCACGTTTGCCCTTCATCTTCCGAGCGACAGGCACGTACATCAAATAACGGGTGGCTGTGGTGGGAATACCCGACGTATGGTGAACGATGAAATAGAACTAATAGGTCCCCACCGGGGGTACGCACTAGGTTAGGGTGGGCACCGTACCACCCCTCTTCGCGGTAAACCGTAAAATGCTCTACAACGCGCCAGCTCATTGCCCTTTTCTCCTTTGCGATAATTGAAATCTCCAGAAAATCAGAAATCTAAAAACTTGGGTTCTATTTCCTGAAGCTATATCTTAACAGTCTGTAATCGTGCCAAACTAGTATGCCTCTCGTTTAAATTCCATCCTGAGAATTAGCTTTCTCATACTGTTCCAAGACGCGATTAAGTACCAATTTGAACCAGTACGTATAATGCTCAGGGTTTTCCCCAACATCCCGCTTCAGTTTTCCAATGTCCATCCATTTCCAATCATCAACTTCGTCAGGATTGGGAACCGGTTGACCGTTATAGCGTCCAACAAAAACGTGGTCCAGTTCGTGCTCAAATAGGTTATTCTCCAGTTTGGCATGATAGATAAAACTGAAAAGTTCAGTCAAGTCACAATCGAAACCCATTTCCTCATTGAGCCGCCGTCTCGCCGCGCAATAATGACTTTCGCCAAGACGTGGATGACTACAGCAAGCATTCGTCCACAATCCACCGGAGTGATACTTTGTCTCTGACCGTTTCTGAAGCAGCAATTCTCCTAGCGTATTGAAGATAAAAATCGAAAATGCGCGATGCAGCTTCCCCTCGCGGTGCGCTTTTAGCTTTTCTTCCGTTCCGATTTCTCTTCCCATGGGGTCAACGAGTACTACATGCTCTTGCACGGTTGATGTTCTTTCCCACATATTGTTACGTGTTATGCCTCCCGGCTAATCGATCGAGACCCGTTCAATTGCATGGACAAACAATACATCGTTCGCCCCTTCGTAACGCCGCAGTGCTTGGGTCACTGCCTCCGTCTCAAGATTTTCCGCTACTAAACCCGCAATAATCAAGTCAGCCTGAGAGGAGTAGTGGGATACCTCTTCCTCCAATGCTTCTCCGCTACTGCACGAAACAGAAGTCACGTTCTGCGCTGAAATCGGCAGCCGTCCTTCCTGCATCCACGCTGAGAGCCTGTCCGCCTCACGTTCAGCGTCCGCAGAATCGAAGCACGCGAAGAGCCGGATCTCGGCACGTCTCCACTCCGGGTGCCCCACAATAATATACGCGAGCAACAGCATCATCGGAGCATTCATCAAGTTCTCCTCTGTTACCCACACATGGATCGAAGACCGATAGCCGAATCGGTATTTTGTCGATCGCAAGATCAGGACATTGAACATCGAATTCATAGCGAGTCGAGCACCCTGCCCAACATCATTGATCTCATCAAGATTTTCCCGATCAAACTCAAAGAGGATAGAGTTGTTCGGCAAGCCAGAGATACCTGGCATCTGCAACGTCTGCGCGACAGCGAGCTGGAACGTTGGGCAAATCAGGGTATCAACAAAGATGCCTGCTCTGCTGATCTCTGTCCGTTGGATTAACTCGTCAACGTGAATACGCGCCTCAATCTCGTCAAGAAAAGAGTAATCGCCGTGGAAGAACTGAATGAAGTGGCCAAACCCGTGCCTATGACAAATCCAGCGGAGCAGATCGAAATGCCCGAGCCGACGTTCGCCGAATTGAGTCACCGCGACAATCGATGGACGCCATCCGCCTTCGGATGAGACGACACGGTTCTTCTGTAATGTAATCTGCAGCCACCGGGTGAGCTGGAACATCGTCCCTTGGAAAATCGCCGTTAAGTCGCGCTGCCCCTTGTGGCTGTGGCGAAGTCCGAGGTAGATTGCCACCATGAGAATGATCGAGATGAACGCATACACCACGTTTATCTGAATCATCATCAAGCCACACATCACGGTGCCAATCAACGACAAATACCAACGAGAATGAAACGTGGGACGATAGGACGGATTACCTGCAAAGTGCTCAAGGAACGATACTGCACAGAGAACACCGTATGTCACAATGAAGAACATGGTGAGGATTCGAGCGATAACATCCACATCGCCAGCGACGACGAACACGATCGCGATTGCCCCCGACACGCAAGTTGCAACCACCGGTTCCTGTGTCTGCCCCACCCCTTTCTCCATCAGATGGTTCAGCTTCGAGAGCGGCAGTACATTATCGCGGCCAAGCATCTGGAGCGTTCTGGGAGCAACCAAAATCGAGCCAAGCGCGGACGATAGGGCGGCTGCGCCCAATCCAACGTAGATTGCGGGACCCCACAGGGCAATTTGAGCCATAATAAACTGATCTGCGGCGAGCTCCTCGGGCGTGGCGCTTTGGGCAAGCTTGACAGCAACGAGCGCGTATATGACCATGCCTGCGAGTGTCGCGCCGATCGTGCCGAGCGGTATGCTCCTTTGGGGGTTCTTCAGGTCACCGGATAGCCCAAGACCCGCGATCATACCCGTAAAGGCGGGGAAACAGATTGCGAAGACTGTGCCGAAGCTGTCACCACCTTCGATGCGTGCCGTGATGTTCAACCCTTCTGGTCGTATATCTGCAGGTCCCTCACCTAAAAAAAACGCACCGATTGACACCGCTAGGATTGCACTGACTGCCCACAATGCCCATACACCCATATCGGCTCCCTTAGTCAGCATCAACGTAATAAGGAGGAGCGTACCGGTAAGACTCACCCAGCGCGGGTCAAGTTTCAATGCGTACGTGGCAGCCACCCATCCATATAGGGGTTGCAAAGCCTCTGCAAACGCGACCATATAGAACGCAATCGAGATCGCTTGGGCAATATATAGAGTGATCCCAATCGTGCCCCTGATGCTTGGACCGAAGGAGCGGCTAACAATGTAGTACGCGCCTCCGCCCGCCACGCGGCGGTTTGTCGCAATCTCAGATACCGCTAGAACCGTAGGAATGGTCACTAAATGTCCGAGAGCAATGATTGCCAAACTGCCCCAAAGTCCTACATGACCGACAGCGTAACCAAACCGCAAGAAAAGAATTGCACCTAGAATCGTACAGATTGAGGTAAGGAAAACAGGTGCGGTGCCGAAGCCGTGTCCATCTTGGGAGTGCGAGACACCGCTACCAGCTGCCGATCCGGATTGTTGCGCTGTGTTTGAAAACATTAGAATGAATTCTCCTTTAGCTTAAAGGGAGTCTGCATAAAGTGGGTCAGTAAGAAAAAATGTCCCCTGCCTATGAAATCGTAGAAAATAAATCAAATGTTTACCAGAAAAACTTCCAATCCCTCCGCCTCAAAGGTCCTCGGGCCCGTAAGATTCTGTGAAGGTTGTCCAGATTCCCGCATGTTTATCAAAACGGCTCAAGCCACGATAGGTGCCGAACCACACATAAGTATCTCCTACAGCGATAGAGAGGATTCCGTTATGCGCCAAGCCCTCCTCTCGGGTGTAGGTTATCCAGCTATTTGCTGACGGATCGAATCGGCTCACCCCTGCATTATACGTCCCGATCCAAACCTCTGTGCCATCAACATCGATCGAAGTCACTTTGTTGCTAGCCAGCCCATCTTTCGTTGTATAGGAAGTCCAAACCTCTGTATCGTCATTGTAAACGGTCACACCCCGATCGGTGCCAAACCAAACACGCTCCCCATCAATAGCAATACAACTGATTTCATCGCTCGCCAAGCCATCTTCTGTTGTGATAGTTTTCCACGTATCCTTACCGATATGGTATTTGCTCACACCGCGTCGTGTACCGACCCATACATTTTTCTTGCTGCTAGCGATACACCAAATCTCGTCCGTAACCAACGACTCCGCAAACTCTTTGGAGACAGATGCGGGTTGAATCTCCGTGCCGGAGGTATAAGCGATCCAAGCGTTGAGATCATCTGCGGTTCGGGGATACTTGCCAATCCCAGAGTTCGTGCCAACCCAAATATTATTGCCATCATTGCTGACAGAAGTCACATTATTGGCGGGCAAACCATGCTCGGTTTTGTACTGATCCCAGCGCAGGGCGAGTTTATCAAAGCGGTTCGCTCCATCTCGAGTCCCGACCCAGACGTACTGGTCATCAACCACAATCGAACTTACCGAATTATCCGATAGTGTATCTTTCCTTTTGGGACGCCATCGGTGCCAATGCCCACCGTGGGTCGCTATCTCCTCGGAGCCGCCCTCCTGCTGATACCGTTTCCAAATTCCCAATTCTTTATCGTAACGAGATAAACCGTTGTCAGTGCCGACCCAGACAAAACGCTCATCCGTATCCACCGTCCGGATAGTACGCCCAGAAAGGGTTGGCATCGCTGTGAAGGGAGTCCAAGATTCCCGCTGTTTGTCATAACGAGCAAGCCCGCGCAACGTCCCCACCCATACATACTTATCATCAACAGCAAGTCCATACTCATCTACATGGTTATGCAGCATCCCTTTCAGATCCCTGAACACCGTCCAAGTACCAGACGCAAAGTGAAATCGCCTAAGTCCATTGTTGGGTACGGCTAACCAGAGGTAATCGTCGTCCGTAGCCAGCTCAAGCGTCCCTTGCCCCGATTTAATTGTCGTCCACTCTCCGGTGCGCCTATCGTATCGGGTAACCCCCGCCTTATTCCAAGGTCTGTAAAGTATCCAGACATCGTCTTTTGTGGCAATAATTCGTCTAATGGTATCCGCAGCAAGCACGTCACTCGTTGAAAATGTGTCCCACTTCTTTGTTTTTTTATCGTATCGTGACAACGGACGGTTGCTTTCTCTGTCCCACTCCGAGCGCGCAACCCAGATGAAATCCTCATCCGCGGTAATCCACTCAGCACCTCTGCCCGCCAGTCCATCCCTCGGCGTGAAATCGCGCCATTCACGGGTAAATTCATTGTAACGGTGAAGCCCACGACCCGAACCGAACCAGACCTCCGGTCCATCAACCGCCAACGCGTTCAATCGTTCAATCTGCATATCTCCTTTAGGAGAAATCACATTCCATTTTCCAGTCTTTTTACTATAATGGCTCAATTCGACACCGATCATCGGAACCACCCAGACGCTGTATTGGCTCACAGCAATCTTGTCCGCATCGTTCGTAGAGAGGCCATCCGCTATCGTAAAATGTTTCCACGTATCCGCCATTTTATCGTAACGGAGAATCCCGTAATCCGTGGTAAACCAGACTGCGTCCGTATCCACATAGCTCCAACGCACCGTGGTCATCGACTTTTTCTGAGTAGACTGGAGAATATCTAAGCGCGTAAAACGCTGCCACGTTCCTGTGGGACGATGAAACCGTAAAATCCCACCGTTCGGTGAAGAAGCCCAGTTGTTGAACCAGATGTAATCCCCATCAAATTTGATATTTGAGACCTTCGTTTCAAGAAACGGATCCCGCACCGGACGTGATTGATGTAGCACTCTGCCGCCATCTGAGAGGTGATATTCGACAAGACCGACCGGTGTCGCTAACCAAAGTGTTTCTTTCACATCACACAGGATGTCCCGAATGTTATACGACACATTCGAGATAAGACTCCAAGCCTCCGAAGCAATTGTATAACTTCCCAAACCTTGCGGTGTGCCTATCCAGAGGATGCCGTCTCGAAAAGCGAGTGCCGTAACGTTGGTAGCGGGCAATTGTGCGTTAAACGACATCGGCACCCAACGCCCCTGAGCAACATCATATCGTGCAACTCCTTGGCGTGTCCCTGCCCAAAGGATATCCTCTGTGGAAAGTAGCACATTAACATAGGTATCGGGAAGTCCCTCGGCAGCGTGATACATCTTCTTATCCGCAATTGAATATCGCCAAACACCCGCCGCCCCACCAAACCAGACCATTTCATCGCGGACAAGTACAGATAACACAATCGCATTTGAGTGATCACCCGGTGTCTCAAGCTGCGCCCACTCTTGAGCAGTTGTGTCATACATCGCGGCCCCCAAACTTGTACCGAGCCAGAGGATATCTCCATCGGCATCGACCGCCGTCACAAAAGCCTCCCCTTGTGTCTGCGATCTGGGAGGAGAATGAAACGCCCATTCGCCGCCGGAGTACGGTCGTGTGCCAAGTCCCCGATCTGTACCGATCCAGACCTGTGCACCAGTCAGCCCGCCGGTCGAGATTTCGATCACGTCGCTTTGTCCCGATTCACGCAATTGAGGCGCGACATCTATCCTCGTAACATACGGGCTCGGAAGACCATCCTCTTTAGAGATAATTTCCCAACTGCGCGTTTGGGGCTGGTAAATCGAAATTCCCGATCCGGTCGCCAGCCAAAGGTTACCATCCACATCACGCGTTATATCCCGGACATCGTTATCCGCGAGAAAATCGGCTTGTTTGTAAAGCGTCCACTCACCGGTTACCTTATCAAAGCGGCTTACCCCATCCTCTTTGCTCGCAAACCAGACATCATTTCCTTGTGTCGTAATCCAACTCACATGATTGCTTGCCAGCCCATCCACTTTGGTGTAATGCACCCAAGTGTTGACCGGCTTGATGAAACGATGTACGCCAGCATTCGCAGTACCAAGCCACACCTGAAACCCATCCGCGCGGATACAAGAGATCATATTGCTTTTGAGCAGGTCGCTCTTCGTAAACGTCTTGATGAAGGCTTGCTCAACCTGATTGTATTGACTCACACCTTCATCTTGCGTTCCAAACCAAACACTATTCTCGTCCACCGCAATGGTAGCAATCTCATTATCTATCAAGCCATCTGATTTTTTATAATTATTCCACGAATCGGTGTCTCGATGGTAGCGGCTCACTCCACCTTTGCTAAACCGAGGATCATCCTCCCAGCCGTGTGGATCCGGGTTTATCTCCCTATCCGTACCGACCCATACATACTCCGGCTCAACTGCAATCGTCGTAATCACCTTGCTGACCAGACCATCCTTACGGGTACGCACCGCCCAACTGTCAATGGTTTTGTCATAACGGTTTAACCCATTAGATGTTCCAAACCAAACGTAGTTTCCATCCACCGCAATGGACGATACCTGATCACTCGCTAACCCATCAATGCTCCGGTAAGTCGAAAAAGTGTTCGTCTCCGTATCGTAGCGGCTCACTCCCTCCTCCGTGGCAAACCACACCCATTGTCCATCAATAGCAACGGCGTTTACTGCATCATTCGACAGTCCATCTTCCATCGTATAGTGGAACCATTGGTCTTGGTCTCGATCCCAACGCGAAACACCAGATTGCGTTGCAAACCATACATTGTGCGAATCAGCAGCAATACAGTTGACCTCGTTACTGACGAGCTTCCATTCCACCCGCCACGTCTTTTCAGAGCGAGAACCTGAATCGAAGTCCCCCAACGGCACATTGGGGTCATCGGGGACTAATGTTGTGCACCCCACCATCATAAGAAGAGGTAGTAACAACAGGTTACATATAACAGCTTGCACCCTGTACCGCCCTGCTCGCTTCATTATTTTTAGAGCCTTTCTTTCATCTAAGAATGATTTTGTAGTTATTGTGCCACTAGGTTGGGGAAGATGTCAACTTAATTTGGTATCGCAATAAGTCGTAGACACGTTTTTTTACGCATTATGTATTACGCATTATTGCCTCAAAAACGCGGGGCAGTCAGTAGCGACTTATCGCCCTTGCTATTATACCCCAGATCGATCTGTGCTCCTATAGCAAACACGGCTGTCCAAAAGGCAAGCAGAGCTGTTCAGAAATTGAACAATAGGCAGCACCTCGTCGGACAAAACCAACAAGGAACCCGCATAAAAACTCAATCTCTGACTCAAATCCCTTTGGCACAAAAATTGCCTTTTCATCAACATACGGTCTTAAAAATTCAATCATCCAAAAATCATACTGAGAAAGGAGCGATCTTATGAAAGCGAAACAAAAACACCTATGGATATGTTTGAGCCTTTTCCTGATTAGTATCAACCTCCTCTATTCCCAAGGAGATGAGGCAGAAACCCCTCCCATTGAACTTGAGGAAGTCACCGTCATCACCCGCGTCGAGAAAGACACCTTCCGAACACCGAACGCGGTCTCAGTCATTGACCGGGAGCAGATTGAGCGCATGAATGCCCCAACGACACCCCGAATCCTGAGCGAAACAGTGGGTGTCTGGTCACAGCAGACAACAGTTGGTCAAGGTTCACCGCTGCTGCGCGGGCTTACCGGCTATCAAGCCTTCCTTGCGATTGATGGCGTTCGACTCAATAACTCCACCTTCCGCTCCGGTCCCAATCAGTATCTGGTAACAACCAGCCCGGACAACCTCGACCGGGTTGAAGTGCTGCGCGGTGCCGGTTCAATGCTATACGGCAGCGGCGCGATGGGCGGCGTCATCAGCATGTTCACCAAAGATGCCATTCCTGATAATGCAACAGACAACTGGAATATCCAGTCCCGTGCCTTCACTCGATTCGCTTCAGGGAGTTCTGAGCGGCTCGGACGGCTTGAGGTAATTGGAAGCCAAAAGCAACTCGGATTTTCGGTCGGTGCGTCCGCTCGATGGTTTGGTAATATCAATCCGGGCAGCGGTTACGACCTACACTACAAGAACCGTAAGTTTGAAATCGTCACCGACAAACCAAAGGGCGTGCAAGTCTCTGATGGTCCCCCCAAAGATGTTCCCGAACAATGGTTGATTGATTCCGAAGGTCCACTCGGTTGGAACGCCTACGACGGCGACGCCAAACTCTCTTACAAACTCACTGATACCAGTACAGTCAACCTCACCTACCAGCTCTGGCGGCAACCGCAAACCCCGCGTTACGACAAAATTGCACCGCGTGAGTTTGACGAGTTTTTCTTCCAACCGCAAGACCGAGATCTACTCTACGCCACCTACCTCTCCAAACCGGAAAACTTGGCGATCGATCGGATTCAATTCACCACCTCATTTCATCGTCAGAAAGAAGGGCGAAATGAGCTCCTACGCGATGCAACAGAACGGCGCGAACGGTTCGATACCGTCAACACATTGGGACTCAGCGCACAGGCGGTCAATTCATCGCTGCCGAAACAGCGTGTCATCGCAGGCGGTGAATTCTACTTCGATACCGTTGCTAGCCAAACAATCAAAACCGACATCAGAACCGGTGCTGAAAACGTAGATGACACAAAAGGCAGGTTTATCAATGGCTCACAATTCTGGGATGCAAATCTCTACGTTCAGGATGAAATCGAACTACACGAACGCCTCGAGCTGACGATCGGTGGACGATATACACTTTACAACACGAACGCAGATCTCTCGGTGCGTTCCGATCAGTTTGGGGATTTTAGCCAATCCGGGAACGCATTGACCTACAGCGCAGGTCTAGTGGCAAGCGTCACCGACGGGTTGAACGTCGTTGGGAATTTTGCCACATCATTCCGCGCGCCTTCCTTGAATGATACAACCGCTGTTGAGGTCACCAATGAAGGTATCGATTCCCCTTCGCCCGACCTCAAATCGGAGAGAGGATGGACGGCGGAGGGTGGGTTCAAGGCGCGTTATCCGTGGCTTATCGGTTCACTGACCCTTTTTCATGGTCGCGTCAGCGATCTGGTCACTCGTGTTCCCGTCGAAGATGCTTACGCCGGACAATCGCTTCCAAGCCTGATTAAGGAAATCCAGCAGGACAATCCAGGCGTTGATGTCTACGTATTCGACAATGTAGATGAAGTGCAAATCCAAGGCGTTGAGTTTGCTGGGATGGTTCCGATTCCGGTTCAAAGCGGTTTGTCGATCTACGGTAACGCGATGTTCACGCGTGGAAAGGTACTGACCATCAACGGCGCAGCACCTGATCCCGATAAGCCGTGGGAGGAACGGATTCGTCGTGAACCACCACTCAACGGCATGGTCGGTCTACGCTGGGAGCCACCTGCACAGCGATTCTGGGGAGAATTCTTCGTCCGTGCTGCAACCGAGCAGAGACGGTTAAATCGGAGCGATATTCGAGATCCACGGATTCCAGGAACCACCCGCGACACAGGCGAAGTTCAGTTTGATGCCAACGGTGCAGCGATTGGCGAAGGTTCATCGGGCTGGATGACGCTTAACCTGCGCGGCGGTTTTCAGGCAACCCAGTACAATCGGCTCACCCTCGCGCTTGAGAACCTACTCAATAAACGGTATCGCGAGCACGGCTCCGGCATCAACGCATCGGGATTCAATGTGATTGTCAGCCTTGATAACCGATTTTAATTGTCAAGAATCGAGAAGATCGCTTTGATGAATCTCGCACACCCCATCTGCCCCTCAATTACATTCCGGGTAAGGATTACTACATATTCAGGAAATTGGGATTGGGCACTACTGGAAGGGTGAGGATAACTGGAGGGTGTGCGATGGATACCGATGGTGACAATCAGCAGAACCTGACCTGTCGCCCTGTTATCATCATGTTAAACGCAGTAAAATTCCAATTTTATTGGGGAAGCCGAATCCAAAGTGGTTCGGTATAGTAAGTAGCAGAAAAGGCAACCAAAGTCACACAGGAAACGCTCCCAACGCCAATTGTTAGCAAATTCCTAAGTGACGATTGACTCGACACGCCTATCTCCGATTTCTCGTAGCGGGGTGTTTGCGTCTACCGCCTTTTCTGCTGCTGATTAGTATAACCACATTAAGAATAATTGTTAAGCAAATTCTCAATGCAGTTCAAATCATTAAAATGTTATACATCTGAAAATACGCAATAGGAGAACCAGTGAAAATCAATCAATTGTTTCGTAAGTTCCTATTAGGTATGCCGGTCATGGTCTTATTGGTCACTGCAATTGGAGCGGGCTGTCAGTATTCTAAGGGAGGGAACTACTGGAAAAACCTTTCCAAATCAGAGAAGCACCGAGACATTGACTTAGAGATAAAGCAGGTCTGGGAGGATATTTTTCTTACAGACTCGCAGCCTGAACGCTACGCGCATGTAACCACGGAAACGCTAGAACATTCAATGCGCCTCGGTGCCGATTGGATCGTCGCTATGCAAGAACATAACGGGCGGTTTCAATATTGGTATGATCCCGTCCGTGATAAGTTCAGTAGTAAAAATGATGATAACTTCTTACGTCAAGCGGGCACCTCATTCTCCCTGGCGTTGGTTTATGAAATGACGGAAGAGTTCCGCTATCTTGAAGCAGCGCGGAGGAGTGTTCAATATCTATTGACTTTCATAGAACCACTCGAGACCGACAAAGCCTACTTCCTTTTCCGCAAGAAAGCTAAACTCGGTGGAATTAGCCTCCCCATGCTGACCATGCTCAAAATTCGTCAGTTGACAGGGACGACTGAATTCGATGCAATCTTGACGAAACTAGCAAACATGATCCTGTTTCTCCAAGAAACATATAACACCGGACAATATAAAAGCACCTATGTGTATCGCGGCGACTACGAGTATGAGAAAAGCTCCGGTTGGGAATCGAAGATTTACCCCGGTGAGGCACTGTATGCCTTAGCGGGCATGTATCAGGCTTTCGGGGATCCCCGCTATAAGGAGAGTATGGATTGGGCATTAGAATTCTATTATAGAGAAAAATGGAAGTCGCACGCGTTCATCCCGTGGACTATCTCCGCTTTCGCATCGCTCTATGAACAAACCGGTGAGCGGAAATACGCCGACTATGTTTTTTTCTTGAGCGATCAACTGCTGACGAAACAGAACTTAGATAGTGATGACGAGGCTTACGGTAGTTTTCATGGAATGCCTTCCGCGAATACGGGGGGTTACATGGAGGGGCTAGGAGATGCCATCCATGTTGCACGACTGACAGGAGATGAAGTGCGACTGCGGGTTTATCAAGAACGCGCAAAAATGGGGTATCGCTGGCTATTTATGTTGCAATACGGGGAATCTGATGCTGCCGCTTTGAAGCGTCCCGATATGGCACAGGGAGGTTTTCGCAAGACCCTCACTGACTCTCAATTACGGATTGATAACACACAACATACAATCAGCAGTTTTGCAAAGGGGTTACGTTTTATCTATGAAATACCACCTGCCGTGCAGCTAGAACCGCTAAACCATGTAATCCTCGACCATTCGCTCGAACTAGGTACGCAGTTTATACTCAATCACCAAAAACCGGAGGGGAATTTCACCTACACTTACAATTGGGTTAAAAAGACCTACGAACCCGGTGACAATCAGGTGCGGCAGGCTGGGGTGATGTGGGGATTAGCACTGATATATAACGATTCGCCAAATCCAAAGGTCGGGGCAGCCGTCGAGAAAGCAATGGACTTCTTTGCCCGAAACTCAAAACTTACTCACGACGGGCACCGCTATGTAACCTATCCGGGGGAAAAAGTCGGACGTATAGGAACCGTGGCACTTTGCGTACTTGCCCATATCGATTACCTGCGTGTTGCTAAATTCTATATCGCCGAGGAAAAATTCCAGATCTATCGGCAACATCTCAATGAGTACCTTGAATTCCTCATCACGGCACGTATCCAGACGGGACCAACAGCGGGACTTTGGCATAAAAACTACAGTATCGCTGACGGGCAACCGTACGGGAAATCCTCTCCTTACTTCGATGGTGAATCCCTGCTCGCGCTGATTAAAGCAGCAAAGTATATGGGACGTGAAGATCTGCAGCCCATCATCATCGCTTCTACCGATGCCGGATACCATCACAATATTCAAGAAGCCCTCCAAGAAGATCCCGATTCATCTATAACGAAAGGATACTATCAGTGGAGTTCTATGATCTTCTTTGAAATCGCAACCTCCGGCTGGCAGGGTACAGAGAAGTACGGTGATTACGTCATTGATCTTGCCAACTGGATGATCGACGTTCACAAGACACTGAGCAAACCGCGCAACACTGCGTATGCCTATGAAGGGATTATCCATGCGTATCAACTCGCCGTGGAGCGCAACGATACCAAGCATATTGAGAAATTCGCCGGTGTTATTGAGGCTGGCTTAAAAAAATTGACCTCGTGGCAGGTTGGCAGCCCGTTGATGAATGGGTTTATACGCAGCCAGCCGATAGATAACCCGCTTGCAATAGGTGGAGTACAAAACCATCGCCGCGAATCCCTCTTGCGGATTGACGTAACTCAGCATCAGATGCATGCGGTTATTCTGGCGCGCCGCTATGTGTACAAGTGAAATTTTTCCAGTTTACAAGATGAGAAATTTGAGAGTATCCAAGTAAAGATAGAGGTATCTACCGATAGATCTCATTCGCTCTCCTTACCTTTTATGGGAATGAGACAATTGTTCTAAAACAACAAATTTACAATAAAGGAGATTCAAATGATGAAAACGTTACACGTTGCTAAAATTTTATTTTTGATTGCATTGCTGATTCCGATTGGGTTGACTGGTTGTGGTGAAGAGTACGACGATGACTACGATGATGACTACGATCATGATGATGACCACGATGATGATGATAACCACGACGATGATGATAACCACGACGATGATGACGAACTTAGGGAGGCCGCCAATGTTGGTGTTGTATTTGACGACCCCGTGGATGCTGGCAGATCGATCCCCTCGTTTAACGCTGATATTTTGCCTATCCTTACGAACCGATGTGCCTTCGCAGGTTGCCATGTCGCTGGGGGCCCGAACGGTATAGATCTCCGTACATATAACACCGTGATTGCCGGAGGAAAAGATGACGATACTGTCATTGCAGGCGATGCTAGGGATAGCGAGTTGGTGGAGCAGATTGTTGAGGGTGAGATGCCTCCCGATGGTCCACCTTTGGAAGCAGCCCAGATTCAGCTCATCATTGATTGGATCAATGAAGGTGCTAAGAATAACTAAACCTTATCAAAAATCCTTCGCATTCCACGCAGTCCTTGTAAGTGGAATACGAAGCGGCTAACTGGAGGAAACAACTGATGTCTGCAAGATTGAAAAAACATTTAAGTATTACAACATGTCTGTTTTTTATAGTGATAGGTTGTGCAATCAAACACCAAGGCTCTGATCGTCTGGGTACAAATGAGGAGGGTGAGCCCCATAACTCCTCGACTCACGATGTTGGCTCGGATACGTTCGACGATGAAAATCTAAAGAAAACCGGTAATACAGAAGATCTTGAAAAAGATGGGTTGGAGCAACATAACTTCGGTGAAAACGGAGCGATTAACCCTGCTCTAAGTGGTTATAGCAACGGCACACTGGCTCGCCCAACAGCCCAAAAACTGGGACCCAACACGTATAGCCAGAGTGCACAAGACAGTGACGATGACGACGATGATGATGATGACCACGACGATGACGATGACCACGATGACGATGACGACCACAACGATGATGATGATGACCACGATGATGACGATGACCACGACGACGATGATGACCACGATGATGATGACGACCACGATGACGATGACGACCACGATGACCACGATGACCACGATGACGATGACCACGACGACGATGATGACCACGATGATGATGACGACCACGATGACGATGATGACCACGATGACCACGATGACCACGATGACGATGACCACGACGACGACGATGACCACGATGATGACGATGACCACGATGATGATGATGACCACGATGATGACGATGACCACGATGATGACGATGACCACGATGATGATGATGACCACGATGATGATGATGACCACGACGACGATGACGACCACGATGACCACGATGACCACGACGACGATGATGACCATTCTGGTATTACCAACTACTTCAGTGACAGTGCCAACTATCGAATCCTTACATTCTATGGACAGAGGACGGAAATTGAACTGGCAGACTATTTAGCACCGGGAGTGACCGGCATTACGTTTACACTAATGTCCTGCGACAGTTCACGGACGGACTATTACGATGAGGTTGGTGTGGAGAACGGAAAATTGGTGCTGACATCCAACACGGTGGGGCACATTCATGGAACAAATACACAGACAGAGACTGTGTGCACGGTAGCTGGGACGGGTAGATCGGTGACCTATCATCAGGAATTTCAGCTATACACGGTTTCGGATCGCAAACCACTGGCACTTGCACCCAATAACGTGAGCATGGCGGCGGTGCGTGCGAACGAAGTGGATATCCAGATAACGACTTCGGGGCCCGGCAATTATGTCCGGCTGGGATGGAGAAAAACCGGCAGCCAGCCCACCTTCGGTGTCGCATCGCTCGTAAACAGCCCGGCAACGCTGACGATTTCAAACCTCGAACCAGAAACGAACTATGAAATTCGCGTGTACTCAATGACCCGTCAAGCCTTCGATCTGTATCGTGGCGGGAATTCGGGTTCGGCGGGCTCCTTGATCGCCGAGATAACCCCAGCCAACAAATGGATCGCAAATCTTAGCGGAGGTGGTCTCGGACAGAGCCGGGTTCTCGCCATAACAACCACCGCTGAAGAACTGCGTTCACTCCAGCAGGTGGCTGGGGCGGCTGATGATGACCTTACCGACAGCGGCGGATCTGAGACCCCCTCCACGCCACTGTTTCAGTTCGATCTGGCCCTCCATGGCGGCATGAATTTCATTCATATCCCACTAAAAGTCACATCTGTTGACGGACAAGCAGGCACTATTGAGACTCTGGGAGACTTGTACGAGGCACTGACAAGCGTAAATTATCTCAGGGGCTTTGATTCTGATACTCAAAGCTGGGTGAGTTATTTTGGGAACAGGGATGCGGACAGGGTTTTGCAAAGTTATGAGGGCGTCATTGCTTTTATGAATAGTGCGATGACCCTACGATTGACGGGAGAACCACTTGATACCTCAGTCCATATACGTAGCGGCACGGACTTCATAGGCATCCCCCGAAGGCCTTCTCCTTCGTATTCAGTAAGCAATCTGTTGCTCTCCGTGCCTGCAATCTTTGCCATTATCGTTGAAAATAACGGTCAGCTGAAAATGGTCGCTAGGGCGGGTGATGATGGCGACGGTCCTATTACTGCTGGTCAATCGTTTATTCTAATCACTACAGGAGCTGCAGACGTAACATTCTCTGGGGAAGTGTGGGGAGTACCTCAAACAGGAGAATAAAGATGTCAAACCTTTGGAAATTGTCCCAATCCTTGGGCAGTCGGGCTTGGTGGCCGTCCTATCGCGCTGGATTGTGGAGCGCGCCTTTTTTTGGTTTGGTTGGCTCGTCAATTGACTTTGGATTATGAACGCTCTCCTGAAACGGCTGAGGCAATAGTGTACACTGCTTCCATTTACTTGATGAGGAACCGTATCGAATGACTTTTCAAGCAGGCTCGCAGCTACAGTTGGCTTTTTGCCTACTATGTGCTATAATTGAAGAAACATTTAAACATTGTGAGGGCCAAATTCATGCTCAAATCCACCTACGCAACCTGTCTACATCTTCTATTTTTTGGAATTACAAGTTGCCTTGACGTTTCAGCACAAGATGACACAGAACCTGTTGAACTCGACGAAATTGTGGTGACCCCCGGCCGGTTCGCTATTGATGATGGGACACCTTCAAAGGTATCACTCTCAAAGCAGCGAATCGAGCAGTTTCCGCTGGTTGATAACGATGTGATGCGGGCTGCACATATTTTTCCGGGGGTCGTTGCGAGCGATTACAGCGCACGATTCAGTGTGCGTGGCGGCGAAAAGGACGACATTTTGGTACGATTAGACGGGATGGAACTCTTCGATCCGTACCACCTACAAGACTTTGGCGGTGCCGTTTCACTCGTTGGCCTTGATTTAGTCCGGCGCGTCGAACTGTTGATGGGTGGCTTCCCGGCGGAGTACGGGGATAAGATGTCGGGTGTGTTTGACATCACAACAAAAGAGGGGGACGTTGAGAAAGTTTCTGCTAATTTCGGGCTTGACCTTATCAATACAACCGCAATGGTAGAGGGACCCTTATCAGAAAAAGGGTCATGGCGTCTGTCAGCACGCCGAGGTTACGTTGACCTGATCCTTGCAATGATTGATTTCGATGAGGACTACAAGCCACAATACGCGGATGCCTATGGCAAACTGACTTACGCACCGACACAGAAGGATACACTCACGCTCAATGGACTTTATGGATGGGATAAGAATCGGATTCGGCAAGGGGACCCCGACAATAACTTAGATTCGCGCTACGATAATTTAACCGTTTGGACGCGGTGGCGACATCACTTCGGCACGGCGAAATGGTCTGATGTGTTTGTTTTTGGGGGAAACGCAGCGCATGATCGTCAGACCGGCGCGGCTAATTCTGATGTCCGTTCGTTCCGTTTCTTCGGCACCAAAACGGAATTCACAGCCGGTTTTCTGGATAAACATCTGTTTCGCAGCGGCATAGAATGGCGTTTGACGGCAGCGCAATACGATTACGACGTTCGAGAGCGGCAGCCCGGAATAGATCAGTATGCACGAGTCCTCGCAGACTTTGAAGACAGCGGCAGTGAAATCAAGGCGTTTCTTCAAGACGAGTGGCAGCTACATCCGAAACTCGCGCTCAATGTGGGAGGGCGGTACCTGTTTCAGGACTATCGCGCCGCCGGTATCCAAAGCTATGAGATTGGACCTCGGGTTGCACTTGCAGTACGCCCAACAGAGAAACTGGTGTTGCGCGGTGCGTGGGGAATCTATCACCAACCCATCACTACCATGAATATTCCTGTCGAGGATAACGTTCAGACCGTCGGGCGCGCCGAACAGGCGGTTCATTACATTCTCGGCGGTGAATACCATCCAAACGCTAATTTCTTGTTCCGTTTGGAGGCGTATTACAAAACATTGGACAATCTTTCAGGACGGCTCAGGGAGTTCGGACGACAGACCCAGATCTTTGTACCTCCGGAATATGGAGAGGCAAAAGGGGTAGATGTTTTTGTGACACATGCAGTTTCAAATCGGCTAACGTGGGGAGTCGGCTATGCGTACATCGTCGCGAAAGAAAGTGCAGGCGGTGAGACATTTTTTCGGCAGTCCGACCGACGACATTCTGTCGCCCTCAGTAGCAGTCATCAACTTTCACGGGGCTGGCATCTCTACCTTACTTGGCGTTTCCATTCTGGCGAACCGAGAACGCCGTTGACGCATACGCTGGTTTCGCAGCCGGGGGGTGGCAGCGTGTGTGACCGACAGTTTGGGGAGACGCATTCAGAGCGGCTACCACCTTATCACAGTCTCGATTTTCGGTTTACGAAACGGAATCCATACAGCCGGTGGGAACTCACATGGTATTTCCAAATCTTAAATCTCTACAATCGTACTAACATTGACCAATATGCGTTCAGCGAGAAGCGAGACGAGGAAACGGGTATGCTGCTCGGGTGCGAGATTGATGAAGAGCCGCTGCTGCCGATTCTGCCGACATTGGGTATTTCGGTCACGTTTTAGCATAGTATAGGACTTACGCAGCCAACTGTAGGCGGGGCATCTTGCCCCGTCCTCCGCTGCCCCACACCCATTGTAGGCGGGGCATCTTGCCCCGTCCTCCGCTGCCCCACACCCATTGTAGGTGGGGCATCTTGCCCCGCGCTGAAATGCGTAACTCCTGCTAGTAGAAGTATGTCTTAATTGACTATGGTGAAGTCTAAAAATAAGTAGACATTAAAAGTAGTAGGCACACTCCGTGTGCCGTCGTTGGTCCCTGAAATGCGTAACTCCTGATAGTAGCAGCACGTCTTGATTGACTATGGTGAAGTCTAAAAACAAGTAGACATTAAAAGTAGTAGGCACACTCCGTGTGCCGTAACTCTGCACACAAAGTTCCTGGCTTCGCTCATTCACAGTGTCCAATCAATTCTGAAATCTACCATAAAAAGTGCAAGAAGATAGGAAAGATTTATCCATGAAACGAAAATTAGTTTGGAAAATGTTACTGGTGGGGACCAGTCTGTTGACAATAAACGCTTGGGGCAATAAGACGATTTCCTTCACCGCTGATCTGACGGGAAACCTCGACATCTACATCATGGATATCCATCGCAAGAATCCCGTCAACTTAACCAACCATCCGGCGGAGGATTCTTCCCCAACATGGGCACCAGACGGCAGTGCTTTCGCTTATGTTTCACACAGGGATGGGAATCCAGAGATTTACGTGATGGAGATGAAAAACAAGGAATCCCGGCGGCTGACGAACAATCAGGCGACTGACATAGATCCCGCTTGGTCACCCGATGGACGCTGGATTGCGTTTGCATCTAACCATCACAGAGAACATGCAGCAGATACTGACATCTACATAATGAACCCAAACGGCAAAAAGGTGCACCAACTCACAAACAAGGGCGGACACAACTCAACTCCGGCGTGGTCGCAGGACGGAGAGTGGATCGCGTTTCGCTCCACACTAGATGGTATCGGCGGCATCCATCTGATAAACGCAAACGGCAAAAAACAGCGTGCCCTCACACAGGTATCCGCGACAAACCCCACTTGGGCAGCTAACGGCAAAGAGATCTACTTCTCTAGCGATATGCTCGGCAATGTAGAGGTGCCCACCCTGTTTGCCATAGATGTCAACGGGGGAAATGTCCGGAAGTTGGCAAACGTCGCACAAGCCTGCGCAGAGCCCACCGAATCGCCTGATGGACAGTGGATCGCCTATGTGTCAACTCAGGGCAATAACAAAGACATCCATCTCATCCGTACAGCGGATGGGGAGATCCAACAGTTGACACAAGATCCGGGACAGGAATTTTCGCCTGCATGGGCACCGTCGGGGTTATCCGTTTCGCCAAACACACACACGCAGGCAACACTCTGGGGAACCTTGAAGCAAACAGGTTTACAGTCAACCCACCGCTAAAGTTGTAGGCACGGCATCCCCGATAAGATCGGGATTTTGTTGCGATTAACTTGCTGCGCTATCTACTTTTGTGGCGCAACAGAGTCCTCAATCCCACCGTGCCCAGACGTTTGGTGTAACATGCCCTTCGTCGATGTACGGATCTTCACCAGCGACGGTGATAATACCGCGGTAATTTCGCTGTCCCTTCCAACCCAACCACGACGCTGTTGAACAATAGTGGCTCACAAAGATACGCCGAAATGTATCGCTTCGGTTCTTTTTGGAGCGGTGTAAGAGGTAACCGTTGAAAAAGAGGACACTGCCGGCTGACATCTCGATCGGAATCTCGGCGGTGTCATCAAAACCAACGGCTTCCTGGCAGCTGTCGAATTCATCGCGTTTGTTGTGCGGCACGCGATCGTAAATCATACCGGAACGATGGCTATCCGGCAGAACCCAAAGACAGCCGTTCTCAATTGTGGCATCATCTAGTGTAATCCACACGCCGATCAGCGACCTGTCCCGTGTCGGAATCGGATGTTCGTCTTGGTGCCACGGGTTACCGGTATGCCCAGGGACTTTGCTCAACATCATTGACTGCATACACTTCACTCCGCCATCCCAAAATGGGATGTGTGCCCCAACAATCTCTCGGAGTACTTCACAGATCTTTGGATGCTCAATGTAACGCCGAACCAAAGGGCTAAAGACATGCGGTTCGCCGACACACATAATTCTATCCAATACCTCTGTCTCGCTTGCTGTTTCCGGCATCGGTGGGATAGCCTCACACGGATAATCCCCTCGAAAAATCTTCAGCATCTCTGTTTTCAAGTCGTTGCATTCTTCCGGTGTAACGAGATCTGGAAGTATTAAATATCCATCGTTGATATAGGATTTTGCCCAAAGATTGGACTGACCATGTACCATTTTCAGATCCTTTATGATGGTTGTCTGAAACCGTTTGAAGTGCCACCCAGTTGCCACGTTCCCTTTTTCTTTCGATACCAAAACTTTCTGTTCCGTCAGCGCGTGTTCTTTTAACAACTCTCCATTGTGCGATTGTTATGCTCCTTTTTTACGCATTATCCTTTGTCTTTGGGTTATCGGACATATTTTTTGCGTATTGAGACTGTTAGAATCCGCGCTATCACTGGATCAAGCGTTTCTCATTTCCCCTAAAATCCCCTCTAAATGTCCGATAAGAAATATTATCGGACGTTTATTTATTTTTGCACAGACTAATAATTTCTTGTTCACGTTCTGTAATTTTATTCAAAATCCTACGGATTGATTCCGGCTCCCATCCTGCTATTGTCAACGCCTTATCAACGGAAAGCCTATATTGTTCACAGTCTTCCCTAATATTATCTACCGCTTCGTCTAAAGTCTGAACCGATCTGCGATGTTCAGCCATTTTACAATCTCCTTTCAAATCCCCATTTTTTGAAGTTTCGCCACAAGGGAGGCGTGGGGAGGTGTGCCTCCTTTGTGGATTTTATCTCTTTTTGCGACTGTTCTTTCACAACGATGTCCAATAACCTAATTATCGGACGATTTATCTAAAATGCTTATTATTTTATGATTCTCTATATATCAAAAAATGTGGTATAATCATACCAACATATCAAAAGGAGGATTTTCATGAAAGCACTACCTTGGACCCGGAATGGACTGCTCGTTACCCTCTTACTCTTTGCCGTCACCCCTGCCATTGCCGAATTAACACAAGCCGATTTGCAAGCCATTCGCGAAATAGTCAAACAAGAGATCACCGCATCTGAAGCACGCACCGATCTCAAACTCGAAAAGATTAACACCCAAATCGCTGTCATTAAGACCGAAATCACTGCTATTAACAGACGACTCGATTTTACGCAAACTTTAATCATCGCTGTGATCGCCTCTATCGGCATCATGGTAGTCCTCGCCACCGCCATGACCTACCTCGGCTCAAAATTGGGAAACATGATTCCTACAATCAACGATCTATTAAAACTTTTGAAAGACGACAAAAAAGATAGAGAGAATGATCTAACCAAGATGGATGAGATCTTCACACGAATCGAAGCCCAAATCGCCCAAATTCACACCGCCGCCGATTAATTCAATAAATCCCATTATTAGAGTCACACATAAGTAACTCTAATTCCTAAATAGTCCGATAACCGAGTTTATCGGATATTTATAGCATGTTCATAATAGCGTTTAACTTTGTCCGGATTCGTAACAAACCATTCCTGCCCCGGCGCATCCTTCTTTCTCAGACCGTCATCATCTAATAAACCGTGAATCCCTTTTTCCACACCGACTGGATTATCCGTTTGAATGATAAGTCCAATTTCCGGTTTTTCTGGCAATGACGTACCTGCTTGATTGTTAATATAGCTGATAGGATCGCTCCCATCGGTCCTACCGATTTTACAAGGATAAGAATCTTTGCCTTGTGATTCTGCGTAGAGACGGAACGTTAGAAAATAGTAGAGATAAACACTACTTTTTCCCTCCCCGATTGTCAAAATGCCCTCTTTGCACTTGTCCATGTCCGAAATATCTGCTTCGATTCCGGCACTATCAATGCGCCAAAATCCTCTCCGCGCTCCGTGCTGTTTCTCATTTGTTGCCTTATTATCCTGTTTGAGGCGATCCAAACCGTCCGTAACGGGAAAGGAGGTATGGCTGGTTTGCGGCAAACCTTCGCGGCTTAGATGAAGCTCCTTTACTTTGTTTGTAATATCCTTAGTGGTAACATCGGTCTGTCCATCAAAAATTTCTAAAATCAAGTCATACGCAACTGTCCCTGTTAGAGATTTTCCTTTGTGTTTGTAATTTTCCATAGTATTCCTTGCTTTCAAATCCCCATTTTTTGAAGTTTCGCCACAAAGCAGGCGTGGGGAGGTGTCCCTCCCTTGCGGCTTTTATCGCTCATCAAACAGAATATTCCCCACGTTCAGAGAGAAGCACTGGCGCAATAACTCCTAATCCAGCACTGATAGCATCAAGGACTGTTTCGCACTGTTTCTTTGTCCCTGAGAAAATTCTCTCGGAAAACACTTCATTGCTTTTAATATACTGCACTTCCACACAATAATATGGACTGTTTTCCGTCCCCGGAATTATGTTTAATGCTACCTTCAATGCGGAATTAAGGTTAAACAACTCACCATTCTCAAGCCTAACAAACATCGGTAATACCTCTTTTCAAATCCCCATCTCTTGAAGTTTTGCCACAAGGAAGGCATGGGGAGGTGTGCCTGCCTTGTGGCTTTTATCTTTCGTGGTGGGATAGGTGGTCGATGTGGTTCTGGTTGAGTTGTCGCATTTCACTTCTAACGTCACGGATCTCCGCTTGCATATCCGTAAGTCGTTGATTCACTTCAGTAAACCGTTGATTCACTTCCTCGAAACGCTTGTCGATCCGATCTTCTAGCCGTCCCATCGCATTAACGAATGTCTCGCCTTGCTTTTGCAGCTTGTTCCGTGTTCGCTTTCAGTCGTGCTAACACAACGATGGCTTGTCCTATTATCGTTGCCAATGCCAGTGCTGCCACAATCAGATGTGACGGCGACCATGCTGAAAAATCCATTTATATCGCCTCTTTTCTGAAAGCATATCCGATAAGCCCCTTACAGGACATTCTTATCAGGTTCACAATCACCGCACGGGGGGCAGTCCATCCATTTGGCAAACTCCAATGGAATCTTATACACCTTGGCTAGGCCTTCCAAATGGATGCAATTACCACAATGATAAACTTGCCCCTGCCCAATCACATAAACCACCGGCAATTTATAGTGAATTCTAAAAATAAAGAGGCATTTTCGCCCCTCGGTTTCGATCCCGATTTATCGGGGCCGGTAGGCACTGTTTCCAACCGCACCGGATATGCACTGTTGGAAACAGTGCCTACCAAACGGGAGAACGGTAGGTGTGGTATCCTAACCGCACCGGTTTGGAGTGTCTCATTAATTCTAAGGTCCACTATATTTAATAAATTTTACATCCACAGTCAAATTACAGAAGTTTACGATATTGAAGTGCCAAAAGTCAAAACGAAATTACGTTTTTTCCCAAACTCTACGCAAAAAACGATCTAAAAAACTCCGAACATTTTCCAATCTGAATTGCCTAAAAGCTAAGGAAAGGCACGCTGTCCAATCAAAAGTTAACGGTATTCTAGTAGTAGGCATATTCCGTATGCCGTAACCTCAAAAAGGAGATTAAAATCCATGAAACGTTCCACACCGGTTCTAACCATTACTGTTCTTTTCTTAGTGGCAGGACTCTGTTTTGGACACGGCGACCGGGAAGTCGCAGAAGACCAAGAAACGGTCAAATCAACAGGATTCTGGATTTATAACGACCTCGACCAAGGCTTCGCAGAAGCCCAAAAGACGGGCAAACCATTACTCGTTATCTTCCGCTGAATGCCGTGAGTAAGCTGCAAAGGCTTCGACGAACAGGTTGTTCGTCACGATCGAAAAATTAGCGAATTGATGGAACAGTTTGTCCGTGTCCGAATCGTTCAGGGCAACGGGATGGATTTATCGCTCTTCCAATTCGATTATGACCTAACATTCGCCGCCTTCTTCCTTAACGCCGATAAGACCATCTACGGACGCTTCGGCACACGATCGAACTTTGAAAATGCGGCGAAAGACATCTCCATCAAAGGGTTCAGGAAAGCCCTCGAAGGTGCCCTTGAACTCCACAAAGGCTATCCCGCAAACAAGGGGCTCTTAGCAGGCAAAACCGGACCGGAACCGCAAAAAAAAGTACCGGAAGCCTATCCGGCCTTGCTACGATATACCGCTCAGTTGGACTTCAACTCCCGGATTAACGCCCAGTGCATCCACTGCCATCAGGTCGGGCAAGCACAGCGGGAAGTCTATTGGTATGAACGAAAGCCAGTTCCCGATGAAATGCTATATCCATTTCCACTGCCAAGCGTTTTGGGATTGACGTTTTCGCCTAATCATCCGGCGAAGATTCGCAACATCGCCCCCGGCTCATCGGCAGAGAAGGACAGTTTTCGTAGTGCAGATGAGCTCCTGACCCTCAATGGCCAGCCAATCCTCTCCATTGCAGACATACAGTGGGTTCTCCACCGCGCGCCCGCCACAGGTTCACTGCCCGCGAAAATTAACCGACACGGACAGGAGATCGACTTGACGGTCACGCTCAACGACGGATGGCGGAAAGGTAGCGACATCTCTTGGCGCACAACAACACAAGAGCTACGCCTCGTCGCCCTCGGTGGCATGATGCTAGCGGATCTGTCTTATGTTGAACGTCAACGCACAGGGATTAGTGAAACGAAAATGGGGTTGAAAGTTCGCAGTATCAACCGTTCCGAGAGGCGTGGAGGCGGGCAAACCAATGCCGCCAAAGCAGGAATTCAAAGAGGTGATGTCATTGTCGCATTCGATGATCAGACGCAACGGCTAACGGAAAGTGGCATTATTGGCTATGTCCTTCAGGAACGCTCAGAAGCGAAGGCGTTACCTGTAGTCGTTCTACGCAATGGCAAACAGATGGAGTTCCAACTGTCATTGGAATAGTTCTCACACCTTCACCCATTTTTTGTGAAAAACCGCTAGAATTCTTCAATGGGCTATCGAATAAAAAAAATAGGGGATAAGTATTAGCCGCTCAAATCGAACGCATAAACTACGTAACGAGTAGTGCGTCATACGTGAAGGAAGATCTTACACATTACTCATTACGCACTATTTTTGCTAGGCAGAATAGGAGTGATTTATGGAACGTTTGGATGTGCTTCATCCGTCAATTGACGAATATCTACTTGAGATTATTCCCGAGCGCGACGAAGTGCTAACGGAAATGGAGGCACACGCACGGGAAAACCGTTTTCCGATTGTAGGTCCGCTCGTTGGTCGCGTGTTACACCAATTGGTGCTACTGACGAACCCAACACGAATCTTCGAGATGGGATCCGGTTTCGGCTATTCGGCATACTGGATGGCAAAGGCGTTGCGACAACCGGAAGCAAGCATCATCTGCACCGACGGCTCGCAGGAAAACGCGGATCGTGCGGCGGGGTATCTTGCGCGAGGCGGAATCGCAAATCGCATCGACTATCGTGTGGGGAACGCGCTCGAAATCATCAACGAAACCGAAGGTGACTTTGACATCATCTACAACGACATCGACAAAGATGGCTATCCCGAAGCGTTTCGCAAGGCAATTCCACGGCTCAGGAGTGGTGGACTGTTTATCACGGACAACATGCTATGGCTGGGGCGTGTCGTCACATACGATACCGATGCTGATGTGCAAGGGCTTGATGAAGAAGAGCAATGGGTGCACAATACCACAGTCGGGGTCAAAGAGTTGACACGGCTGCTTTACAGTTCCCCCGATGTGTTCACGACAATTATTCCGCTCCGCGATGGGGTATCAGTTGCAATAAAACGTTAATCCTACTTCGATGCTAGATGATACACTTCAATTTCGCGGACTTGCGCCCATGCTGGCTGAATAACACGGAAGTGAGGATAATACGCACCCGCAAGTGTGGTCCTTCGATCTACAACCTTGTCACCGGGGGCTAACATAACCTTTGTAATAACGTTATCATCAACCGTCCGAGAAACGTTGATACGGATAGTATTTGTCCGACAGTTCAACCGATCAATAACGATTTCGGACTGTACCCGACCTTCGCCAATATCCCGTAACTGACGCACAGAGTGGACCGTTTTCCACTCAAACTTATCAAGATCCCAATAGTCCACATGAAACCAGAATAGATTGACGTTATGAACGATAATCTTCCGAACCTGTTTAACCTCTGGGAACCGTAACGTGAAGATCCGTTCATTTTTCGCAGCGATCGCTGCAACGGTGTCTAATCTCCCATCATTGAGTGCTGGATGGTTCGCTTCTGACCCATAGCTCGCCAGCGCGAAGTTCTCACTCCATGAATTCACCAATAGAGAGGACCAAACACAACCGGACAAACTAACACAAGAAAATAACAACAAGAAAATCCCAAACTGTTTTAGGGCGTTCATCTTTCTACCTCGCAATCGTATACCACAGAATCGTACCCTCAACTTTATCCCCTGACCGTAGGCGGGGCATCTTGCCCCACCACACATTTGTCAAAGAAAACATTGCTATCGAACATAAGGACGAATTTTATACACATCTTGTTTAGGACGAAACCAAGTCCGTTGGAATTTTCCGATAAAAAACATCCCCACTCCAAACCCACCGACATGCGCCACCCAAGCGACAGACGCACCTTGGAACGAAAAATAGACATTAACTAGCTGGATGACGATCCAAGGTAACAGCAAAACAATCGCGGGCACAGAGATAATATAGATAAAGAGAAGGCATCGAACGCGCGCCTTGGGACAGGCAATAAAGTGCGCTCCCATGATGCCGGCGATTGCGCCGCTCGCGCCAATCAGGGGCAAGTTAGAATTGTAGTAAATCATTACGTAACAGAGCGTCGCCAGCACGCCACACAACAAATAGAACAGGAAAAATTTCAGGCTCCCAATCATACTTTCAAGGGTCGGACCAAAAGCCGAGAGATACAGCATGTTACCAATAATGTGGATAAATCCCCCCTGCAAAATGTGGACATCGTGCAAAAATAGAGAGATAAGGAGTGTCTTATCAAAAAAGTTTGGAAGCGGTGGGAGGAACGAATAGCGGTGCACAATCTGGTTGGGGATTGCCCCTGACACTTCTGCCAACGACACCCCTTGATAGAGCGCGTAAAGCTGATATACAAAAACCAAGATATTCGTGATGATTAAAAACTGTACTGCGCGCGGCTTAAAAGATTTCTGTGTCGATGGTGTGCTCGGCAGAGGAATAAACAAAGTGTCGTGTCCTTTCGACAGGTGAGCAGATAGACAAATCTGCGATAACGTCACACATTAACTACGACACATGACACTTTACGTTTCACGTTTCACGCCTCACTCGACACATCAAACCGATCAATGATTCCCATAACTAACTCTCTTATGGGAGCAGTTTCGATTTCAAAGACCTCCTGGGCAACGCCCGGACCCGCCCCAACAAGCACGATATCGTTCTCGCCTGCCCCAACATAGTCAACAGCAATCGTCGGCGTTCGTACCAACTGCGATTTCAAACTCAACGGTTGAACAAGCAGAAGGGTTCGATTGTCATAGGCAGGGTGCTTAATGACCGAAACCACTTTACCAATGACCTTTGCGATGTACATCACTCCTCCGCTTCTCCGGTTACGGTGATTGAATCAACAATTCCAACTACAGCGACATCGACAGGCATCGCACGTTCTGCTGATACAAATGCAGCGTCTCCGCCGGTGACTATATAGACCAGTTCGCCATACCCAGCCGCATTTTGTATATCCACAGCGGTGAGCGGATCGCCCACGGATTCCCCCTCCGCATCAAGGGGTTGTATAACCAGCAGACGATACCCAACTAAACTCGGATCTTTTCGAGTTGCGACGATGGTCCCGATAACCTTTCCAATATCCATAGACTTACGTTCACCTAACCCCTTCGGATCCCATACTCCTCCATCTTAGAATGGAGTGTATTCCGATTAATTCCAAGGATCTCAGCGGCTTTCCTGCGATTCCAGCCGGTACGCTGGAGAATAAACTCAAAGAGCGGTTTTTCAACAGCAATACGAATATCTGCGTGAAGCGATCCAGAGGTTGCCCCGGATTCGATAAATTCATCCACACGCTCCGACATAAGCGAAGCAAGACGACTCTCAAAACCTGTCAGAGCTTTTGTAACAGATGAGATTGCGCCTCCAGAAAGTTCCGGGAAGTGTTCCGGGAGGAGCACTTGACCGGCACACATTACGAGCGCACGCTTCAAGCTGTTTTCAAGTTCGCGGACGTTTCCGGGCCAATCATAAGCTATTAGCAGCTTGAACGCTTCCGGCGAAATTGTCCCTTTGGGCTGACTGTAATCCTGAGCAAAACGGGACACAAAAAAATCCACCAGATCAGGGATATCCTCTTTCCGCTCACGTAACGGAGGCAAAAAGATTGGCACCACATTGAGCCGATAAAATAGATCTTCCCGAAACGCACCCTCTCGGATTGCCAAATCGAGGCGTCGATTTGTGGCAGCAACCACCCGGACATCAACCTTGCGAATCTCATTCGATCCGATTGGCTCGACTTCCCGTTCCTGAAGGACACGCAATAACTTCATCTGAACTTCTGTCGGTAATTCACCAACCTCGTCGAGAAAGATTGTTCCCCGGTCTGCCTGCTCAAATTTCCCTTGGCGTGCTGTGTCGGCACCCGTATACGCCCCTTTAACATGCCCAAAGAGTGCACTTTCAATCAAGTCCGAAGGAATCGCGCTACAATCTACCACCACAAACGCTTCATCCGCCCGCTTACTATTTTGGTGAATCGCTTTGGCGATTGATTCCTTACCCGTGCCACTCTCTCCCATAATTAGAACGGTTTCGTCGCTGATTGCCGCCCGTCCGATGGTCAGGTAGATCACGTGCATCGCATCGCTCTCCCCAACAATCTGAGTGCCTACATCCTCCTCGTTTTGTGATGCAACACTATCCTCCGCTAGCGAATCTTCCGCCATCACCGTTTTCGCTTGATCAGCAGCATATACTGCACGAGATACCAAAGGCGCGATCTCTTGGAGGTCGAAAGGCTTGGTCACATAGTCATAAGCATGTCGCTTTGCAGCTTCAATCGCCGTTTGCGTTGTGCCGTGAGCGGTGATGACAATAATCGATGCAGCTTTATTGATCTCCTGCAGCTCTTCAATCAGATCTAACCCGTTGACATCAGGCATAAAAATATCAAGAAAAATTGCGTCGATCGCTTCTGAGCGGAGGAGATCAACCGTTTCTTTACCGTTTCGTGCAGAAAATGTACGATACCCCGCCTTCTGAAGGACTTTCTCCAACACAAAGCGGATGCTATCGTCGTCGTCAGCGATAAGAATTGTGTGTGTCATAGAGACCTAATGATAGTTGTTTAAACCGGGACCGGCAGCTGCAAAAGCAACATCAACACTAAGTAGGGTGTCTAAATTATAATATCTAAGCTGTGGGTGTAGAGTTCGATGGCCATCCGTGCCGCCAATCCAACAGCGTTGGGATCAACAAACGGAGATATGAAGAATTTTCGATTTACCGCTACATTTTCCGTCTGCTCAAAGAATGCCACTTTTCTTTGAAAAAGGGAAAGGTCACTGCGGCTGACTGATGACTTAATTTCAATTGCAATCACTGAAGCGTTCCGGAGGATTACATCCATCTCTATCTGTTCCGGATGTCCGAAAACCGATCCGGAATCGTCATAACCCTCGTACCGTTCCACCCGGAAACCGAGTTCATCCGTCAAAATTGCAGCAAGCCCATTGCGGAATGCCTCTTCAGACTGCAATCCCCATCGCGCGCCAAGCCCTTGAACAGTATGGTTGAATCGCCTTATGGCATCATTTGTATATGCACGTGACGCGCTGGACTCTTCGCGTAGGGCCTTTATCTCCTGCCGGAACTCACCCCACCGCTGCTCGGACTCCTCACGTAGGACTTGCATCTCCTGCCGGAACTCACCCCATCGCTGCTCGGACTCCTCACGCAACCGATTGGATTCTTCGCGTAGGACTTGCATCTCCTGCCGGAACTCACCCCACCGCTGCTCGGACTCCTCACGCAACCGATTGGATTCTTCGCGTAGGACTTGCATCTCCTGTCGGAATTCAACCCGCTGCCGTTCAGATTCCTCGCGCATCTGCTTGAGCTCGTTCAAAATCGCTGCTATATCCTCTTTTTTCGCAAAAGTCTCCGACATAACACCGATCAACTCATAACGAATCTCGGGATTTTGGGTGATTAGGCGCGGAAGCTCATTAGCGATTAATTCGCGAATTTCTTCTTCAGTTAATGATATGTTTCTTTCATTCGTCATATCTGTACTCACTGAATTTGCTCAAACCGGCAACGTCACAATAAACGTTGCCCCTGAAGTTTCTGTCACATCAACCTCGATGGTGCCGCCGTGCTCCTCAACAATTTGCTGGCTAATCGCCAACCCAAGCCCCGTTCCTTTCTGTTTCGTTGTGTAAAAAGGATCGAACAGGCGCGAAGCGACATCCGGCGGTATACCACGTCCAGTATCCTTGATATAAATTTGCACCACCTGCGTTACGGAATTATAGGCAGTTTGAACCGTCAAAACACCCCCGTCGTCCATCGACTCAACTGCGTTACGAAAAAGGTTCAACAACACCTGCGTCATTCCGTCATCGTTCACGGCAACCGACGGACAATCGTCAGCAAAACGTTTCTCAACCCGGATATTGTCCCGATCCAACTCCGGCTGACAAATCGAGAGGCTATTCTCGATTAAGTCATTAATGGCATTCGGCTTAACGCCGGCGGTACGTGGGTTGCCCGACACAAGTAGCTGCTCAACCACACGATTCAGCCGATCCACCTCTTTGATAATGACCTGAATGTACTCTTGAATCTCTGAATTCGATTCGCCCTCAAGTTGGAGCAACTGCGCCGCACCGCGGATCCCACCAAGTGGGTTTCTCACCTCATGCGCCACCGTCGTCGCAAGTTTACCCAGCGCTGCGAGCCTTTCGGATTGAACCAGCGAGTCGATCATCTGCTGAATCTTAACGCGCTGTGCCACAATCGCAGCGATAATTGTTAAGATACGGATATCGTCCTCAATCGAAAATTCGTCCGACGCTTTATCAATTGTTAGTGTACCGACGACTTTTTCATCAACAATCACGGGGACGCACCAGAACGCTATCGGATCTTTAGACTGCACCGATTTCGCATCTGGAAACTCAATCTGCTGAAGGGGCGTGCGACTATGTGGCACACCAATCGGGTGACCGGATTGCAGCACCTGTTGTTGGATAAGATCAATTTGACTGTCCGTTCCGCGCCGGAGTTCCGCCTCTGTCAATCCAAAAACTGCGTCCACCTTTTTAACCAACTCGCCATCTTCCCAAATTCTCAGCGCACCCCGGTATACCCCCATCCGATTAGCAAGCGTTTTGATAATCTTTTGGAACAGTTCGTCCAATTCTACAGCGGTATTTGCTGTATCACCAATATCAAAAAGGGTGGATAGATCCCGCACCCGTTTTTCAAGGTCTGTGTTGACTTGATCTATCTGCTGAAGCTGCGTCTCAGTGGTGGCGCGTTGTGCTTTGAAAAGCTGGATAGTGCGAACGATAAAATACGCGATAATAGGATATAAGATCGCAACCACACCCAAATGGATCTGCTCATAGTAAATCCCAGCGTGTATCCAATTGGCGAGTGTCGTGCACGCAAGCAACAGATACTGTCCACGACGGTTGTCGTATATACCCGCGAGGATTATAATCCCATAATACAGATGCGAGACAACGCCGTAGTTCTCCGGGCTATGCAAGCCGTAAACAAACAGGTTAATCAGTAGGACGACGAATATCAGGAAGAAAGTTAGCATGAGCAATTCACAGTTTCAAGAGTTGCTTCCCATGTAGTACCGAGAACTCCGAAGTTCGAATCACAAAGAATTCTACTACCCATTTTGCAAAAAATTATCAAGCATCTTGAGCCCAATCCGACCACTCTTCTCCAAATGGAACTGCGTTGCAATCAGATTCTGATGGGCGACGACACTGGAAAACTCAGCACCGTAAGTGGTTTTCCCGACGATGTGCGAATGGTCCTGTGGAATCGGGTAGTACGAGTTCACAAAATAGAAATGGGCGGGATTCGGAACATCTCGAAAAATTGGGTGCGCCTGCGTCTGATACACCTCATTCCAACCAATCTGCGGCACTTTTTGGGTTGGCATCGCTTCATACTTTTTGACAACACCGGGCAGGATGCCGAGACAATCGGTATCCTCCTCTTCACTGTGCTCAAACAAGACCTGAATCCCGATACAGATGCCCAGCATCGGCTTACCCGATTTATAAACCTCCCACAAAACCTCCGCAAGCCCAGCCGCGTTCAGATTATCCATGGTTGCCCGCGCCGCACCCACACCGGGGAAGATGACTTTCTCTGCACCCAAAATGGTCTGAGCGTCGGCGGTAATTTTTCCATCGTAGCCTAAGTATTGGACAGCGCGCTCAACGCTCGTTAGGTTGCCCGCGCCGTAGTCGATAATTGCAATCATTGGAAACTCATGTTTATAAAAGATTCGTTTGAAAAATTAAGAAGGGACCATTGAAATGATGTTGCAGGGTGAAAATCTCGATCTGTGAGAATAGGTTTGAGATGTCCATTTGTTCAAACGCTATTTTCATTCTATCAATATGCTGTTTCTTCTCTATCTCGCTATCACAGGGTGCGGCAAAGTTCAGGGTATTATCATCAATTTCAGGATATTGGTTTTGATTTAGGATGTTTCCTCCCGCTTTAACTTCAGTCATCACGCGGAAACGCAGCCGAACCGATGCGTTCTCAACACTTCTAGTCCTGCTAAAAGTTTCTTGCTCACTGAACAAGTTTAACAATTCCTGTTTCATTGAAGCCGACAACGAAGTTCCAAGTTCATTGAGCCGTTCTTCCAGAGCTTGCCCAAATGACTCAGAAATCAAGGTTGAAACAGGAATGGTCTCAAAGAACTTGCCATGAGCCAAGCAAACTTTCACGTTTGACCTATTTCTGCCACGAACCAAGTAGAACACTTGCCGAATAAGTAAGGAAAGAATATCATCACCGGCTCCTTGCATCTGTGTCCGAATGATGTTTTCTGTCCCTTCAATCAATTTCCGGATATCTTTTTCACCGGTCGGAATCGTCGAATTGAAAGAGGCAACTGAATAGCTTCTGCTATCCTTCAGTTCGATCAACTCTCCGCCACAAAAAATTGGATCATTGCGACTGAGTTTGATAGCCAGATCGGGAAACCTCCCCCTGTTGACACATGAGAGCATCTCTTCACTAAAAGGAAAAGTATCAAGCGGATTTTGGGAGATGAACTCCCCTTTTTTTTTATATAGATCAGCAAAGAAGTGGTAAATTGAGTTAGTCATCTATCGATTGGACTCAAAAAGTTTTCCCTGTTCGGGAGTTGATGCGGCTCTCGATTTAGCCCGTCCCCAAATGGCTTCCAAGTCCGGTGTGCATTCATAGTCCCTGAATAAGTCTGAAATATCATCCGCTTTTCTTTTTTCAGCAAGCCTTTCTCGAATAATTTCGACGTTGATCTTATCGAGTTCAATCCCGATCGATTCTCGTCCCAGCTGCTCCGCAACGACCAACGTTGTCCCTGAACCCGCAAATGGATCCAATACAACATCACCGGGATTTGTCGAAGAAAGGATTATCCGAAGGAGTAGTTGAATCGGTGCCTGCTGCTTGTGCAAGCGATTTCCCTCTGCATCCCGCAAGGCTTCATCTCCAGCAAAATAGCCCGATGTCAACTCGCGAATATCGTCCCACACATCGGTGACGAACATACCATTTTCCCGTTCATATTTGTAGCCCGCAGGGAGCGGTGGATTGATTCGCAAGCGGTGAAATATCCGCGGACGCTCCCCCTTCGTTGCAAACGCAATGATCTGGTAATGTTTTCCAAATCGCTTCATGCCGGGGACAGCGGACGTTTTCTTTTTCCAAATAATCAGGTTTTGAAATGTCCACCCAGATTCACGCAGACACCGCAACACAGACTCCGTTTTCTTTTCGCGCTGCATAAAATAGATTGCACCACCCGAAGCGGTCCGGTGGTAAATCTTTGTGCACACATCGCCCATCCACTTCCAATATTTCGCTTCAGGCAAATTATCATCCCACTCGTTGTAACCCTTATCTTGATTGAAGGGCGGATCAAGAAAGGTGAGGTCAACATGCCCCAAGGGGAGGTTCTGTCGGTCTAACAACGAAGTACAATCTCCATGTAGCACAGTCGCTTTCATTTTATTTCTCGTTGTCCGAAATTTGTTCTACTGCGGAAGTGTTGTGTGATTTGACATATTTCTCTTCACGGAGTTCCGCAATAGCTTGGGTGGCATACTTTACAACTGTTTCCTCGCTTACATCCCTATTCTTCTCATGCACCCGGTCCATCACCGTCAACACCTTTTGAAATGCCCTGTCCCCTATCAATATCTTCGGCGTGATCAAGATCTGGCCATCTTTTCGCTCCGCCTCAACAAGGTCGCCCTTTTTAAGCCCCAATTCATCACGGATTTTCTTCGGAATCGTCACTTGCCCATTTTCCATAATTTTCATAATAGGCATTTCGGTTGCTCTCCCTTCATGCAAGATTTAAGTCATCGTCTGTTCCTCAAAAAACAACCATAATTTCATAATACCATCAATCGCAATTTGCCCGCGCCGCAGTCGATGATTGCAATCATGTTATATCCCGCTACACGAAAAATCCATCATTGATCATAATGCGAAACCCATTTAAGTGCGCTTTAGGCTGCGTGTGTTTGATGCAGTTGGTCAACCGCATAATCTATATATTTTTGCTGCGTCTCAATTCCGACATGCGCCCTTCCCAATTTTTCAGCGGCACAATTTGTCTGCCCACTTCCAGCAAAGATGTCAATCACCGAATCTTCCTTATACGAGTAAAACTGAATGACCCGTTCCGCAAGTTCCAACGGAAATGGACACGGATGCAGATTCTCTTGTGGGGCTACTGGACGGATTTTCCAGACGTTTTTGCTCTTCTCACCTTGGTAATCCTTCAGGTCAATTTCATTTTGTGTTTTCTCTTCATCACTTCGATTCCAATAAATGTTGTTCTGATTTTTCTTATCGGCAGGTTTCTGGAAAACAAAAATATATTCAGCAACCAAACTGGGATAGTAATATCCAAGATAAGGATGCTGCAACAAAACCCCTGATCGTCTATCCCTCGCAACCGGCTTTTCCCAGATAATATCCTCCTTGAATTGCCACCCAATATCTTCAAGCCAACTGACAAAATGAAACGGGAGTGCGGTGCGTGTGCCGTTCCATAAGACGGGGGCAATATTTACCACATTGTGTCCCCCCGGCTGAGTGATTCTCAATAACGCCTTGAACCGATTAACTAGAAAAAGCCGATATTCCTCGTAGGATATATCCTCTCGCTCCCATCTCGCTTTGGTGCCATGTAGCTTTTCAATATGCTCCTCGTAATTGATTGCGTTTAGGTAGGGGGGCGAGGTGAAACCAAGCATAAAATGGTTGTCAGGAAAATTATCCATAACCGAGAGACAATCCCCTTTGATAATCCGCCCATTACCAATTTTGATTTCTTCTAAGGCTGCCATAAGCTTAAAGTGCCTATCCGTCAATCTGCCGATACAGGTTCGCCATCTCAATCGCCGTAACCGCCGCCTCTGCCCCTTTATTCCCCGCCTTAGTGCCAGCACGTTCAATCGCCTGCTCAATGGTATCGGTGGTGATAACGCCATAAATCACCGGTATCCCCGTATTGAGAGAAACCTGCGCGATCCCCTTCGCGCTTTCGCTGGCGACATAGTCAAAGTGGGGGGTTGCACCACGAATAACCGCACCGATACAGATGACCGCATCATATCGCCCCTTTTCGGCGAGCCGTTTCGCCGTAGTGGGGATCTCGAATGAACCGGGCGTCCAGCAGATGTCCACATCGTCCTCGTCCACACCGTGACGCTTGAGTGCGTCAAGTGCCCCATCCAGCAATTTGGTGGTAATAAAGCTATTAAATCGACTGATCACGATCCCAATTTTCAGATCAGTACCGATAAGATTGCCTTCGTAGATATTTGGCATTGTCCCTCAGTGCCGGCTGTTTAGCCCTGAACCATCAGACCATCGTAGCCGTGCACTGTCTCCTCCTTCTCATCGTTGATAGTATCTAACAACAAATGCCCCAACTTCGTCCGCTTCGTCTCCAAATAGTGACGGTTAAACTCGTGGGGTCTGGTTTGCAGCGGGATCCGCTCGACAATTTCAAGGTTATGTCCCTCCAAACCGCTCACCTTGCGCGGATTGTTTGTTAACAGACGCATCTTCTGCACACCGAGGTCTGTCAGAATTTGGGCACCCACGCCGTAATCCCGTAAATCTGGAGGGAAACCAAGCCGTTCATTCGCTTCAACGGTGTCAAGCCCCTCGCTGTCTTGCAATCTGTAGGCGCGAATCTTGTTGCCGAGTCCCATACCCCGTCCCTCCTGACGCATATAGACTAAGACCCCCCGCCCCTCCTTTTGGATGAGTTGCATCGCCTTTTCTAACTGCTCGCCACAGTCGCAGCGCAGCGAACCGAACACATCCCCGGTAAAACACTGCGAGTGCATCCGTACCAACACCGGCTCCCCGTCCGAAATGTCTCCTGTAATCAACGCTATGTGGGTTTTCTGATCGTCGGCACTTTGGTACGAATGGAGTCTGAAATATCCGTGTCTTGTCTGGAGGTCCGCTTCCGCAACCCGTCTGATAAGCGTTTCCGTTTGCCGTCGGTAGGCGATCAGGTCCGCAATGGTGATAAATTTTAGCCCATATTTTTGAGCGAACTCAAAGAGCTGTGGCATGCGTGCCATCGTGCCATCCTCGTTCAAGATCTCGCAGAGAACCCCCGCCGGATAGAGTCCCGCTAAACGTGTCAAATCAACCGTCGCCTCTGTATGGCCCGCACGCCGTAAGACACCGCCCTCCTTTGCCTGCAACGGGAAGATATGACCCGGACGGACGAAATCCTCTGCTTTCGCCTCCGGCTGAACAAACTGCTGAATCGTACGCGCCCGCTCGTAGGCGGAGATCCCGGTGGCCACATCTTTGGCATCAATTGTTACTGTAAACGCCGTACGCAGTTGCTCAGTGTTTTCCGAGACCATTAACGGAAGATTCAGTTCTGAAAGACGTTCCGCGGTTGCGGGCAAGCAAATCATACCACGCCCGTATTTCGCCATAAAATTAATCGCATCCGGCGTAGCTTTCTCGGCTGCCATGATTAAATCGCCTTCATTTTCCCGATCCGGATCATCGGAAACGATAATCATCTCTCCATTGCGAATCGCTTCAATGGCTTCTGGGATTGTGTTAAACTTCATAGAGGTGCCTTCATTTATAGTAGATTTCAAAGTTAGTTAGACACTATTAACGAGCGAGACTATGAACTTGGTGGCAGGGATAGGACACACAGCACTCCGTCCCGATTCATCGGGAGGCAATCTGCCATAAGTAGCGCGAACTGTTAGTTTGCGGGCGGGGATCACAATCTAACAGATTGTGGTACAAAAGACTATCTACTTTTAATGTCTATTTATTTTTAGGATTCACCATAGCCGAAATTTTGATTTCAAATATACCCGTGTTTTGCTAAGAAGTCCATATCGATTGATGATCCTTCGGCAGATGGAGAGGTCAACAATCGTTCGATATAACGCCCTAACAGATCTACCTCTATATTCACATGAGCACCAACCCGTTTATGCCCCAACGCCGTCACCTGCTTGGTGTGCGGGATAAGTGCGACCTCAAAACCATCGTCAAACAGACTTGATATTGTCAGGCTGACACCGTCAACACAGACAGATCCCTTATACACCACATACCGCATTGCCTCCTGAGAAATCGAAACACGCATCAAAGATGAAGTGCCTTCATCCTGCCAACCGCTAATGGTCCCAACCTCGTCAACATGCCCCAAAACGAGATGTCCCCCCAACCGATCCGCCAAGCGCAACGCGTTCTCAAGATTGACCGAATCGCCCGGCTTGAGGGAACCCAACGTTGTGCGCCGTAACGTCTCGGCAGAAACATCTGCCGTGAAACTGTCGTGCGTCAGGTCGGTGATCGTCAGACAAACCCCATCTATCGCAATGCTGTCCCCGACATTGCCATCTGATAACACCTCTGAGGCTGCAATAGTCAGCATTCCTGCCTGTGAGTTGTGCTGAATCCCCTTTACGATCCCCAACTCCGCAACAATTCCTGTGAACATAACTTTCTGCTTTGGTTCCAATCTCGCTATTAGGCTCTGTCCCCGAATGTTTTTTCGGGGATGTTGGTTGTGGGCTAGGTGAGTAATTATAGCATGACGGAGGGGCTCTGTAAACCAAAAACCTGCAAGCCCAATAGATCATTATTAAGAAACCCGGACTTTATTGGGGAATGCTTTTCCAACAACCTCTAACAAAAAAACTTGACACACAACTTGATTTTGTATAATGTAGCCATCCCCTCCGTCGTTGGGCGATTTATTGCCCATGTGGACGTGGGTCGAATTGTGCAATTATTAATTTCAGATCCATTGCAAATTTGACAAATCTTGTGGGCACATCGAGGACTCACGGTTTAGCAACCCTTGTAGACAAATTGAACTATAGGTGACTCAGCACCCGTTTTCTCAAAATGCACAACGAATTACACAACTACTTAATCGTAGAGGAGTCGACATTTATGACAACGCAATTCTTCTCTTTTTCTTTTTTTCGAGGTGACAAAATAAGAGGTCAAATCTTGAACCCAAAATGTTTTATGTTACTGTTCGTAACCGTCTTGTTGACTTATGGAGCGCAAGGTATCAGCTACGGACAGGTCTGTGAAGCAGGCGACATTCTCGCGCCCGGCGAGAGTTGCACCTACCCCGGCACCGATGCCGAGTTTTCTGTTCTCAATAACGGGAACGGACAATTCCTGTTCTTTAGCTCCGGTAATAGCCTGAACATCGAAAACACGGTAGTCAATGGACAGTCCTACACCTTGGTTGCTAATAAACTCACCAGTGGTTCATGGGAAATAGAGGCGATTGCAGACAGCACAGCACCCGTAACGACAAACACCGCGCCGACATTCACCGAAGGCGCAAGCACCACCCGCTCTGTAGCGGAAAACACGGCAACCAACGTAAACATCGGCAACGCAGTCGCAGCAACGGACCCTGAGAACGACACCTTGACATACACACTCGGTGGCACCGATGCAGCCTCTTTTGACATTGAGTCCACTACCGGGCAGTTGCAAACCAAGTCCACACTCGACTATGAAACCAAGTCCACCTATACAGTAACAATTACCGTCTCGGATGGTAGTTTGACTGACACAATCACCGTTAGTATCAATATCACCGACGTAGCCGAGACCTCCCCAGCAACGACAGCAGTAAACATCCCCGATTCCAACCTCCGATCCAAAATTGAGACCGCCCTCGGCAAAGGGTCAGGAGACCCAATCTCGGCAGCGGAGATGGAGACATTAACCACGCTTACCGCTCAAGATGCAAGTATTTCCAATTTGACCGGGCTTGAAACAGCAACCAATCTGACAACGCTGAAACTCGGAAACAACTCAATATCGGATATATCTGCGCTGACGGGGTTGACGGAACTGACAGAGTTACAACTTTGGGACAACTCAATATCGAATATATCCGCAGTCGCAGGATTAACACAACTGACGCGCTTATATTTGTGGGGCAACACCATCACAGATATATCTCACGTGGCAGGATTGACAAATCTGACACATCTGCGGCTTGGCGAAAACTCAATATCAAATATATCCGCAGTCGCAGGATTGACAAGCCTAATACATCTAAATGTTAGAGAAAACTCGGTATCAAATATATCCGCAGTCGCAGGATTGACAGACCTGACAGAACTAGTCATTGGAAACAACACCATCTCGGATATTACTCCGGTGGCAAACCTAACCAAATTGGTATGGCTAGATATGCCGAACAACAGCATCACGGATATATCCGCCGTGACGGGATTAACCAAGCTTATGGAGTTATACTTTGACAAAAACTCAGTATCAGACATCTCGCCATTGACAGCCAATACGGGATTGGGAACGAACACCGAAATTGGTGTGCGGGGAAATCCGTTGAATTATCCCTCCATCTATACCCACATTCCCACTCTACAAGCAAGAGGTGCTTATGTAGACTTTGACAACCGGACGCCTACTGCACCCGTAAAAATATCGGGGGATACCCAACAGGGCAGCTCCGGCACAGCACTCGCGCAGCCATTTGTGGTTGAAGTGCGGGATGGAGATAGTATCCTGTTTGCAGGAGTGCCGGTGACATTTGCTGCCACTGCTGGCGGCGGCACACTGAGCGCAACAAGCACCACGACCGATGCTAACGGTAGAGCAGAGAGTACGCTAACGCTTGGAAACACCGCAGGCACAAACACGGTTACCGTGAGTGTCCAAAGTGCCTCCCAGACAGCGACCTTCACCGCCGTGGCAACAACAACAAATACCGCACCGACATTCACCGAGGGCACCAACACCACCCGCACCATAGCGGAGAATACGGCGACCGGTGTAAATATCGGCAACGCGATCGCCGCTACAGATGCGAACAACGACACCCTCACCTATACACTCGCCGGCACTGATGCGTCATCGCTCGGTATTGTCAGCAGCTCCGGGCAGTTACAAACACAAGCAGCACTGGATTATGAAACCAAGTTCTCCTATTCTGTCACGGTCTCCGTTTCGGATGGGAATGGCGGTAGCGACAGCATCACCGTCACCATCAATGTCACAGATGTCAACGAGCAACAGGCCGACATGACTACATACGAGGTTGGTGATGAAATTCCATTGCCCAGTGGATTTACAGCTTCCCGTCTTATAATAGGAACTGGAACAAGCCTAACTGCAGATAACGGAACATATACCTGTGTCTCTCAGAATAATTGTATAATTCAAAATGGCCAAGTCACACAAGGCACGATTGAAGTCACAACGGTGGCGGCAAACACCGCACCGGTTTTCACCGATGGTTCCAGCACCACCCGCTCTGTAGTCGAGAATACGGCAGCCAGCGTAAACATCGGCACTGCTATCGCTGCCACGGACGCTGATAATGACACATTGACCTACACGCTTACCGGCACCGATGCCGCATCGTTTGGTATTAACAGCGGCACCGGGCAGCTGCAAACCAGGTCCGCACTCGATTACGAAACCAAATCTACCTATACCGTAACAATCACCGCTTCCGATGGTAGCCTCACTGACACCATTACCGTCACCATCAACATTGCTGACGTAACCGAAACTCAAACGAATACAGGAGTTTGTGAGGCTGGGGATATTCTCGCGCCCGGTGAGAGTTGTACCTACCCAGACACCGATGCGACGTTCTCTGTGCTTGATAATGGGCAGGCGCAATGGAACATTCCCGACTTACCCCCCTTGCTTCAGTGGATTAATCAAACAGCTATTAGCGGTTCACTGAGTATCTCCACAACTATCAATGGCGAAACATATCACTTCGTCGCCGAAGAACTCGCTAGCGGCTCATGGGAAATCAAGGAGATTGGAGACAGTGGGACTCAGCAGCCCGATCCACCCGAACAACCACAACCACCAGAAACTGAGAGCACCCCCCCGACACTAAGTACCTCAACTGCCGCTCCATTGACAGAGACAACCTTGCATGAAAGCGTCCTAACCTTCACACTCACCGATGGCACTTATGAACGATCTAGCTTCAGCATCAGAAATGCTATAACAGTATCCGGCATCGACGGTGTCACTGTTGGCACGTTCGGTGTAGATCGCGTCAGCGACACTGAAGCCACTGTCGAACTGGAGTTCGACGGCAATATCAACACAAATAGCACATTAACTATCTCCGTGGGAGCGGGAGCTATAGCAGATTACGACGGAGATGCACTCACCGCACAACTAACCGTTACCGCTGTCACTGAGTCATTGGCAGCCTCAACCACAGCCCCATTAACAGAAGCGACCTTGGATGAAAGCGTCATAACACTCACACTGAGCGGTAGGTTTTATGAACAATCCAGTTTCAGCATTAGAGATGCCGTGACGGTATCCGGCATCAACGGTGTTACTGTTAGCACATTCGATGTAGACCGCGTCAGCGACACACAAGTCACGGTTGAACTTACATTCTCCGGGGACTTCGACACCGATGCCACCCTCACCATCACTGTGGAAGCAGGCGCAATCGCAGGCTACGATGGCTCTGCATTCACAGCACAAATACCCGTCAGCGCGGGTACGGAATCATTGGCAGCTTCAACTGTCGCTCCATTGACAGAGGCAACGCTGAATGAAAGCATCGTAACACTCACACTCACCGGCGGTATTTACGAGCAATCTAGATTCACAATCAGGAATGCCATCACACTATCCGGTGTATCGGGTGTTACTATTGGCACGTTTGGTGTAAATCGCGTAAGCGACACAGAAATCACGGTTGAACTGATATTCAACGGAAACATCAACACCGATAGTACGCTAACATTCACCTTGGCGGCAAGCGCGATAGCTAACTACACCGGCTCCGCGTTCACCGCACAGCTACCGGTTACTGCGGGTACGGAATCATTAACGGCTTCAACCGATGACCCATTAACGGAGGCAACACTGGACGAAAGCGTCGTAACGCTGACATTGAGCGGTAGAACTTATGCGCAATCCAGTTTCACCATTAGAGATGCCGTGACGGTATCCGGCATCGACGGCATCACTATCGGCACATTCGATATAGACCGTGTCAGCGATACACAGATAACCGTTGAATTGACATTCTCCGGAGACTTCGACACCGATGCAACACTCACCTTCACCGTCGAAGCAGGCGCAATCACGGGCTATGGTGGCGACGCATTCACCGCACAGTTACCCGTTACCGCAGGTACGGAGTCATTGGTAGCCTCAACAACATCTCCATTAACGGAGGCAACCTTGGATGAAAGCGTCGTCACGCTCACACTCAGCGGTAGAGTTTATGAACAATCCAGTTTCAGCATCAGACGTGCCGTAACGGTATCTGGCATCGAAGGTATTACTGTCGGCACATTCGATGTAGATCGCGTCAGTGACACGGAAATTACCGTCGAACTTACATTCGATGGCACAGATTTCGACACCGATGCCACGCTCACCTTCACCGTCGAAGCAGGCGCAATCGCAGGCTACGATGGCTCTGCATTCACAGCACAAATACCCGTTACCGCAGGTACGGAGTCATTGGTCGCTTCAACCGCGGTTCCATTAACAGAGTCAACCTTAGATGAAAGCGTCGTCATGCTTACGCTGAACGGTGGAATTTATGAGCGATCCAGCTTCAGAATTAGGGATGCCGTGATGTTATCTGGCATTGCCGGTGTCACTGTCGGTACGTTCGGTATAGATCGCGTAAGTGACACAGAAATCACGGTTGAACTTGAATTTGACGGAAACTTCCAAACCGATACCAATCTCACCTTCACCGTGGACGCAGAGGCAATAGCAGGCTACAACGGACCTGCACTCACAGCAGAAGTATCTGTCACCGCCGGCCTAGAAGCGGATGCAAACAACGATGGTGTGGTGAGTATCGACGATTTGGTGCTGGTGGCATCAAATTATGGGCAAACAGGACAGAACGCCGCAGATCTCAACGGGGATGGCGTGGTAGATATTGACGATCTCCTCACGGTCACTGGCGCACTAGACAATGCCGCAGCCGCACCTTCGGCACAGTCACAGGCACTTGAAATGTTCACCGCAGCAGATGTAAAACTGTGGCTCTCCCACGCACAGCGACTAGACCTCACAGACCCAACATCCCTAAAGGGCATTCTCTTCTTAGAACAACTCCTTGCAGCACTGCTCCCGAAAGAAACGGTATTGCTGGCAAACTACCCAAACCCGTTCAACCCAGAGACATGGATACCCTATCGGTTGGCGGAGGACGCTTTTGTGACATTGACCATCTATGATGGTAGTGGTCAGATTATCCGTACACTTGATGTTGGATATCAGACCGCGGCATTCTACGAAAGTCGGTCGAAAGCAATCTACTGGAATGGCAGAAACGAGTTCGGTGAAGGGATAGCAAGTGGTATGTACTTCTATCACCTGTCCGCAGGTCGCTCTGGACTCTCGGTGCCTCACCGGAGCGATTTTTCCGCCACGCGGAAGATGCTTATCATCAAGTAGGAATGTATTGGGGAAAAAAGGGAAGGATGAGTTTTCTACACTTCCATCCTTCTAAGCTTCCACACTTCCAACTTTCCAACAACTCAATTACAATGTGCAATCGAAAACCGATAAAAAGGAGTTTATTATGAAAACGCTACTTGCGAATAGAAAATACTTTGTGCTCATTTTAGTTGTCATCTTAATGGGTTTTGGTATACAAAGCAGTTACGGACAAACAATAACCGCATCGGTTCAACAACCGTTGACGGAGGCAAACCTGCATGGGAGTGTGGTAACACTCACACTCAGCGGCGGCACTTACGAACGCTCCAGTTTCAGAATCGAAAATGCGGTGACGTTATCCGGCATTGATGCTGTCTTCTTCTTGTTTAGTGTAGACCGCGTGAGCGACACGGTGGTCACAATTGAACTCGAGTTCTACGGCAACATAGACGCTGATGGTACCCTTACCTTCATCGTGGGCGCGGACGCAATAGCGAACTATACTGGGTCCACACTCACCGCAACAGTTCCCGTCACCGCAATGCAGGAATCGCTCGTCGCATCAACAGAATTCCCCTTGACAGAGGCTACACTGAACGAGAGTATCGTCACACTCACGCTTAGTGGCAGAAATTATGCCCGGTCTTCTTGGGAGATTGAGCGTGCTTTGACGGTATCCGGTATTGACGGCATCACCGTTAGTAATTTCCCCGGTGTGGATCGTATAAGTGACACGGAGGTGACAGTTGAGCTTGAATTTGATGGCACTGACTTTGATACCGATGCCACTCTCAACTTTTCCGTCGGTTCAGGGGCAATAGAAAGTGGCTACGATCAGGCATTTACTGCAGAGCTATCCGTTACCGCGATACAAAAATCGAATGCCACAGTGAGCATTTCGCCCGCATCGGTAGTGTCTCCTGATGTCGGAGGGGAGTTAACATTCAGCATCAATATCGCAGGCGGAGAAAACGTCGCAGGCTATCAAGTGACGGTGTCGTTTGAGTCCGCCACGCTCCAACCTATCGTGTCGTTTGATTCTATCGCGTCGTTTGATTCCACCACGTTCTATGTGTCTTTCACCAACGGCGACTACCTGCCAGCAGGTGCATTTTTTGCGGGCCCAATTGTCGTTGACGACTGGCTAGGCGATACGTCCCTTGGGGAACCAATATTCTCTACGAAAGTGATACTCGCCGCAAACACACTCGCCGGGGCAGCCAACGGAGATGGCACACTTGCCACCCTCACGTTCCAAGTTGGTGACTTTAAGCCATCCACGTTGACTTTATCCCAAGTCTACCTTGTGGATTCCGATGGAAAGCGGTGGGAAGTCACCATGGAAAGTGCCGCAGTAACTATACCGCCAGAACCCGAAGAAGAAGTTGTGGGAGATATTAACCGCGATGGCGTGGTGGATATCCTAGATTTGACAATCGTTGGTGCCCGTTTCGGTCAGAGGGGACAAAACAGTGCCGATCTCAACGGGGATGGCCTTGTCGATATCGTCGACCTCGTCCTTGTTGCCAGCGAGTTTGGCGACGAGGCAGCCGCACCTTCCTTATATCCGCAAGCATTGGAATTACTCAACGCTGCAGATGTGCGCCAGTGGCTCTCTCAAGCACAGCAATTGGCACTGACAGATCCCACCTATCTGCGTGGCATTACCGTGCTGGAACAGCTCCACGCCGCGTTAATCCCGCAAGAAACTGTCCTGCTGCACAACTACCCGAATCCGTTCAATCCAGAGACGTGGATACCGTATCGGTTGGCGCAAGATGCTTTCGTGACACTGACCATCTACGATCAAAGCGGTCAGATTGTCCGTACACTTGATGTTGGACATCAGATAGCTGGCTATTATACGGACCGAATGAAAGCAGCTTATTGGGATGGGAAAAACGAGTTTGGTGAAGGAGTAGCAAGTGGTGTATACTTCTATCACCTGTCCGCAGGGGACTATTCCGCCACGCGGAAGATGCTTATTTTGAAATAGCAAACGATTGACAGAAAGGAAGACAGGCATTGGTTGCCTGTTCTCCTTCTGCTTCTCATTCAAAAATCTAAAGTTTATTCTAACTCAAAAGGAGAAAAAAATGTTTGGACAAGTAATCCCCCGTTCGTTTGTGTGGTCTGTTAGCATTTGGGCAGTTCTTACTATCGGAATCATCGGTTGTGGTGATGATGGTGATGATTGGGTCGGTACGTGGTCCCTCGAAACCGTTGATGGTGAGAGTGTCGAACAAGGTCTTCAAGAAGAAGAAGAAGGAGTAAACATCTCTATTGTTACCAACAACTGGATGTTTGATAACGATGGAACGTTGGAGGTAGAGATGGATTTTAAGGTTACCGAGGAAGGAGGCGGATCTGAACTAGTACTAACGGTTTCAAATAAGATAACAGGCACTTATTCTCTATCTGGCTCCAACTATACACTCACAATGAAAGGGACTCTTTTTTTTGAAGAAGCTGAGGAGGTAAACACCGGTACATGGTCTAGAGAAGGGAGTACTCTCACACTAAACAGCGATGATGGTAGTACCATCGTCTTCAAAAAGAAATAAAATCGAACAGGGTAGACCCCTTTTGAGGGTAGGCGCGCTGCCTACCCCCACAACAGGCTCTTCTACGAGAAATCAAATAGCCTGTAGGTCGAGATTCACATCTCGACGCCCAAATGTCAACAGAACCTACTGCGGAAGAAAATTGCTGAGAAAGGATTGAAAAAACATGAAAAGGATCTGGAGCTACATGTTTAGCGTTGTTTTGCTCGTTTTACCCAATGTCCCCGCCGTTGCACAAGCCGACGCTCCCGCTGTCTGCCTGATTGGAGACCATCCGGGTATCCCCGATTCCGACGCACAGACCGCGGCACTGTTGGTCTGTGACGAGTTGCACAGGCAAGGCATATCGGTCACTGATCCCGTGTACGAGGCACCCGCCTCAGCAGATGCTTACCGCGTCGTTTTGCGCCGGCTGGGCGAGAAGATTATCGTGCGCCTGAGCCACGAAAACCCTATCGGAACAATTATCAGCGAGCGGCAGCTGACCTTGGCAAATATCGAAGAGATGATCCCAGCAGCACCAAGACTAGTCGACGCACTCGTCTACGACAAGCCGATCGATGATACAGTTGATATGGAAACCGTTACCGAACAGGAAGCTCGCGAACTTCGGAAGATATCGGGTGAGTCCCTTTGGGGTATGGGAATTTTCGGAACCTTTATACCCGGTACAGATGTAGCTGCCGAGCCCGGTATGGAGTTTGGTTGGTCCTATCAGACACCCTCCTATGCTGTGGGGACTGATTTCCGGTACAGTGGGCCCGACAACGATGATGACGCCACCAACACTATTACCTTCTTCGCTTGGTCAATCGGCGGACGTTACTTCTTCAACAAACGGAGTATTTCACCCTATGTAGGCGGCGGGTTTGCCATAATCGATGCTAGTTATAGAACAAAAGTAAGGAAAAAAGAAATACTAATACCCGCATTTCTCGATAGAGAGGAGGTATCGCGTTACTACGATGACTACGAATCAGAAGATGATAGTGGTTTGGGTGTCTATGGTGTCGTTGGTATAGAATTGCTACGCCTAACCCAGAGTCGTATGAATGTTGAGCTGCGAATAGATAGACCGTTCTTTAGCCTACCAAGCCAAGACATAATGCCGATAACATTTGGCATCTCCTTTTCTCGGAATTATAACCCTGGCGGTTGCTTGTTCTGAATTTAGAGTCGGTTTGAATCGTCGAATTAGGGATAAACACCTTCTGCCATAAAATAATAAAAAGTGGTTTTGCTGCCTACTTTTCAAACAGATAGGAGTTATGCACTTCCGTAGGGAACAACGATCGTTGTTCCTACGGGTCCTTAGTGGAACACCTGCTGTAGTTGCCCGATTTATCGGGCGTTGGGAGTTGTCCTGCGCAGCGGTGAATCGCCGAACGACAAGTCGAATACTCTCAACGGCGGTGAGCATTCAACTGCGTAAGTCCTATTTAACTTATGGTGAATTAGACAAATAAGTGGACATTTGCCAAAGCCCCCCTCTTTCCCCCTGATAAGGGCGCTAGGGGGTTACGGATTTAGGCGGTTGTTTGTAGGTACAGATTGCCTAATCTGTACATGGGCATTGGCACTGTATAAGTAATTCTATCATCTACCATAAAAGGAGAATGGATAAAAATGTTGGGACAAGTACTCCCTCGTTCGTTTGTGTGGTTCGTTAGCCTTTGCGTGGTTCTTATTATCGGAATCATCGGTTGTAGTGGAGGCGGAGGTGGAGGTAATTTTGGAGGTAGTTATTATGACGATGAAGATAATGACTGGGGCGGCACATGGGCACTCGAAACCGTTGATGGTCAGAACTGGGTACAGTTTCTTGTAGAAGATGGAGTAAACATCTCCATTATTACCAACAACTGGAGGTTTTATAACGATGGGACGTTGGAAGCGGATGTCGTCTTTGAACTTGAGCCGAAAGAAGATAAAATAATAACGATTACAAATAGAGCAAGGGGGACTTACACTCTAACTGACTCCATCTATGAACTCAAATTTGAAGGATCCGATTTTTTTAAAGATTCAACCGGTACATGGTCTAGCACCTGGAGTACTCTCACACTAAACAGCAATGATGGTACGACCATCGTCTTCGGAAAAAAATAAATCTTAATTGGGTTGACACTTTTAATTGACTAACCCGAGCTGCTACTTCCGACCTGATTTGTCCCAATCTAATCGAGACTTGATAAGAAAGGATTGAAGGAACATGAAAAGGATTTGGAGTTATCTGTTTGGCTTTGCTTTGCTCGTTTTACCTGTTGCCCCCGCCATTACACAGGCTGATGCTCCTGCTGTTTGTCTGATTGGAGACCATCCGGGCATCCCCGAATCCGACGCACAGACCGCGGCACTGTTGGTCTGTAATGCACTACGCAAGCAGGGCATATCGGTTACTGACCCTGTTTACGAGGCACCCGCCTCAGCAGATGCTTACCGCGTCGTTTTGCGCCGGCTGGGCGAGAAGATTATCGTGCGCCTGAATCACGAAAACCCTATCGGCACAATTATCAGCGAGCGGCAGCTGACCTTGGCAAATATCGAGGAAATGATTCCAGCAGCACCAAGACTCGTTGATGCACTTGTCCACCATAAACCGATTGATGCTACGACTGATATGGAAAGCGTTACCGAACAGGAGGCCCGCGAACTCCGCAAGATATCGGGAGAGTCCCTTTGGAATATAGGAATTTTCGGCACCTTCATCCCCGGCACGGACATAGCTGCCGAGCCCGGCTTTGGGTTCGGTTGGTCGTATGAGACGCCATCCTATTCTGTGGGGACTGAGTATCGGTTTAGCGGAAACGAGGAAAAGGGGGACAGTGACGCATTTTCCTTCTTGGCTTGGTCGATCGGCGGACGCTACTTCTTCAACAAACGAAATATTTCACCCTACGTGGGCGGTGGACTCGCCATAGTTGCAGTCAGCTACGATACAACGGTAACAAATAACGTAAAGTACAGAAAGTACTGGTACGGTGATGAGTGGGAGTCCAGGTCCTACGACTATATTGATTCAGACGATGATACCGGTTTGGGCATCTACGGCGCCATCGGAATAGAGGTTCTACGCCTTACTCAGAGTCGCTTGAACCTTGAATTACGATTGGATAGACCGTTCTTTACGTTAGACAATGGAGATATAATGCCGATAACATTTGGCATCTCCTTTTCTCGGAATTATAATCCCGGCAGCAGCGGTTGCTTCTTGTTCTAATTGCGCCGTAAGATTGAAGCGGCGAAGTTATGGACCTCCAGAAGTCAATTGTCGTTAATGCTGCCATCTCTTTTTAATTTACACATGGAGTCATTCGGTATAAACTGTGAGTAACGAAAGATTGCTAGAAAGGAGGATAGGTGTCTGTTACCTATTTTCCTGCTGCGCCTTCCTCAAGAATCTAAAGTTTATTCTAATTTAAAAGGAAAACAGATAAAAATGTATCATCAGATAATCCCCCGTTCGTTCCTGTGGTTAGCTACCCTTTATGCGGTTCTCATTATCGGAATCATCGGTTGTGGTGGCAATGATAATGAGACTGACGATGATAACGAATGGGTTGGCACATGGAGTCTCGACACCTTTGGCGGTCAGACTTTGGAACAAGTTCTGGAACAAGAATTAGGAACGGAGGGAGTAACTGTTTCCATTGTTATCAACAACTGGACATTTAATGATGATGGAACGTTGGAAGCGGAGATCAGCTTTAAGCTTGGAAATCAAGGGGGAGACTCTGCATTTGCCATAACGAGTTCAAGCAAAACAACGGGCACTTACTCCTTATCTGGTTCCAACTATACTCTCACACTGGAAGAAGCTCCTATCGCTTCTCTTAAAGAAAGCACCGGTACATGGTATAGAGAAGGAAATACGCTTACACTCAATAGTGATAATGGTGGTAGCATCGCCTTCAAAAAGAAATAAAGCCTAATCGAGTTGACACCTTCAGCAGATTCGTCACCTATTTCCCCAAAAAGGTCCTTCTCCGAGAAACCGAGTTTTTCTAAAAAACTCGGTTTCTGACGGACACGCAATCAACTACACCACTATAAACTGCTGATTAAGGAAACAAATGCAAACAGAAAAACCGATCGACAGCGTCACACTCACTATCATCAACAACTACCTTGTCAACACCTGTCGCGAGATGGGATTGGCAATGATGAAAACCTCATATTCCTCCATCTTTAATGAAGGGCTGGACTTCTCCTGTGTCATCTTCGACCGTGATGGCGAGATGGTGGCTTATGCGGAGTTTTGTCCCGCCCAGATCGGCGCGATCCTCTACACCATGCAGTGGACAATCGCCGAAATCGGTCTGGAGAACTTTAAGCCCGGCGACGTGGTAATGCACAATGACCCCTATCGCGGCGGCTGCCACATGCCGGAACATACAGTGATCCAAGCGGTCTACCACAACGGCGAGTTATACGGATTCATCGGCAACATCGCCCACGTCACAGAGATCGGTGGGAAGGCGGTCGGCGGCTTTGCAGCAGATGCCAAAGAAGTGTATCAAGAGGGCCTTCGACTGCCACCGGTCAAGATTATCCGAGAAGGCGAACCCGTTGAGGACATCTGGAAAATTATCCTCGAAAATCACCGGACACCGCGCACCTCTTGGGGCGACTTCCACGCAATGCTCGGATCCCTCAACGTGGCAGAGCGACGACTCCACGAACTGCTTGACCGCTACGGGTTCGATGAAATTCTCACCGCCGGGAAGCAGCTCATGGACTACTCGGAGACACGGATGCGGGCAGAGATCCGAGACCTCCCCAACGGCGAGTACCAATTCGACGACTGGATCGAAAATGACGGTGTCGTTCCTGATAAACGGTATCGAATCAATTGCACAGTCATCGTGGACGACGAGGACATCCTCTTTGATTACACCGGCTCAAGCCCGCAAGCACGCGGTCCCTGCAACTGCACGTATGGAGTGACGGCATCTGCAACGTTCAATGCAATGCTCAATATCACCGACCAGACTATTCCCCGTAATTCAGGCTGCTACCGACCCATCCAACTGATTGTCCCACCGGGCACCGTCGTGAATGTGAAACACCCCGGACCTAGTGTCGGCGGCAACTCCGAGATCCACGAACGGATTGTCGATGTTCTATTCGGCTGCCTATCAGGTGCTGTGCCGGAGCGCGTCGCCGCAGCGGCCGGTGCCAGTGCGTGCAACTTCCTTTTCGGAGGGATACACCCAAACACGGACCAATATTACGCGAACTATCACATTGATGGCTGTGGCTGGGGCGGCAAGGCAACCGGCGACGGAAATCACACGCAGTGCCCAATCAACGGAAATTGCAGGAATACCCCAGTTGAGGTCTTTGAAACACGTTACCCTTGGCTGACGAAAACATACCGCATCGTTGAGGATTCGGGTGGACATGGTGAGCACCGCGGAGGCTGTGGCAGCGAAAGGATTATGGAAGCACTCGCACCGGAAATCACGGTTTCCAGCTTTATGGACAGGCATGAGACAGGGGCGTGGGGACTGTTTGGCGGAAAAGAGGGGGCGAGCGGTGCGGTGCGGATTCGGAAAGAGGGGGATGACCGTTGGCGGACATTCTCCGAAGTCTATGGAACTCCCTCACCCAACAAATTCGCCGACATTCAAATCCAAGCCGGAGATGAAATTAGGATCGTCAGTCCGGGCGGTGGTGGGTATGGACCCCCTGAAAAGCGGGAGCCGATCGAGGTTCTGGATGATGTCCGTGAAGGCTTGGTATCCCCCGAAGAAGCAAGGGATATATACGCCGTGGTGCTTGTTCGGGAAGCGGGAGACTGGCAGGTTGATGCAGGTACGACAATCGATCTTCGCAGCGAAAGTCGAAGACTCTCGGAACGGAGGAGGATATCCTGATGGCTCAGTGGGAACCGATTTCTGATGCACTATACGCCACACAAATCCACCACTGCGATCTCTGCGGAAAGATGTTGGTCAGACGCCTATGGCGTGTAGAATACCATGGCAAATCCTTAAAGTTCTGCGATGAACGATGCGAAGGTACATGGTTGGACTACTGGCTGCCCCGCTACGGCGAGGCACACGGCTTCACCAGCGATGAAAGTTGAAAACCCACAACCTGTAGGAGCGATCTCCGAATCGCGAATGTGCCCTAAAAGCCAAAAGAATCGTGGCATGTTGCCTTGAAGCCCAATCTTACCTAGGAGGACCTGCTAGAAACCTCATTGGCTAAAGTACCGTCAGTCTCGTTTGCAGCCGTAGGTTGGGTTGAACAGGAACCGTGAAACCCAACCTATACTACCCATCGGCACAACCGATCTCGCTCCAGAGGAGCACTATGTCTATAGAAGGCAATGCGCCCAATCCCTGCGCTCCGGAGGAGTGCAATGTGGCATAAGGTTCACCAACTCAATCAACCAATGAGCCAACACAGTCCCATCGGGACAATAGATGGTAACTTGCCTATAAAGATCACTGACGAATTTCAGACAGAATCCGCTTCGCCTTTGCTTTCGAGAAATTGTAGGATTGCCAAGGGCTTTCTGAACGTAATTCCGCCCCTTTATCGCGAAGAAATACTTCCATTTTCTTTCCAGCCATATCTCCATTGTCTACAACACTCAAACGCGTTAATTCCGGCATCGCATCGTAGGATAACTCCTGCAAATAATCAAGATCTATCTTGCCGGTCCCAAGATATCTATCAATGTTTTTCCGTGCGATAATTGCGTCAACATTGACATAGTTCAGGGTGGTATAGGCGAGCAACGCCGCGATAGCAAACGCTTTGACCAAAGGTAGTTCCCTCCGCCAAAGTTTGTAAAGGGTGAGCAAAAATAGCACGAAAAGAAAACCGATAAATGTGTGGGCAAAGATCCGCGCATAAGTGTAACCGTACGCCTCCTCATACAACTTCAATCGCAAATGTGCCGAATAGAGCATAATTGCGGTACAAAGTACAAGCAGACAGCGTAGCACACGAATCAAGCGATCCAACTTTACGTCATTTTTTGTGAAGTGCAGACCTATCAGCAATATGCTTAGGTTGATAATAGTAACAACAATCAACTCGGAAAAGCCCTGCCTCGCGTATTCCGCGTAAGTGTAATCAGGGATAGAGCGGATCACTTCCTCACCGCCAAAAAGATATGTGAACTGAATCACACAGAACAGAATGTAAACAACGTTCACCATCACTAGAACCGTAGCAACGATGGTAGCGTCCCACGCCCCGCTATCCCTCTCAGCAGCTTCTGATACCCCCCCCACCTTCGCCTTTAGTACCACCGTCAAATAACCGAACAGTAGCACAGTGATAATCCCAATAACTCCCACACGTTCGGCGAAAGGGATAGAACCAATAAATTCTAAGGACTTGAGCGCATTGGCAATCAGATTTTGAAACACTGTATCTGCCTCTGCAAGCAATGCAATCACAACAACTAAAACGGGTGCAGAAATTATCAAGCCGATGAAGATGTTTTTGAGGGTCTTACGCTTCTCAGGTGCCATTCTGTCTACAGCTTTCGCTAGCGAAATAGGTTCCAAGAATACCTCTGGGGCACTGTCAAAAATTTGACGAATCAACCTGCCCATAAAACGGAAGACGCATCGAACGCTAGACCACTCATATCCATAAACAAGCAGCGTCGTCTGAAGGAGAAGGAGCGGTGGGATCAGGACAGAATTGCGTGCAAGCAACACCGAGTTTGAATGGATGGCAAACGCAGCCGAGAGCAATAAAATGGGTATAAGCAGAAACCAACCAAAGTCAATCTGGAACGAAACCTGCCCCCGTGAAGCGATCCAAAATACGCAGTAGAAAACAGCCACAAACAACGGATATGAGACCCCGATTGCCTTTTCAAAAAACAGGTAGTCAAAAATAACCCCTGCTACGAGCGCGAGAACTCCGAGCAATCGAATTTCTCGCGCCGTGATGTTTGTCCGATCCATCTTGCTATCTCCTAACTAGTTGAACTACTCCACTCCTCGCTCCAGCGGAGCGATATGTCTATAGAATAATGTGTGAAGACCAAATCTTACGCATTACTCGTTACGTATTATTCCTTTCCTGTCCCTACCATGTCAACACGACCCCCAACGACTTATCACGTTCATCGCGCAGCAACCGGTAGGCTTCACCCGCTTCCGTATAGGGCAGTCGGTGTGTGATTAAACTATCCACGCTAATCTCGCCGCGGTCAATCATCTTCAAAATCTGACGCCGGTTATATTGCTGAGTCCAAGGAAACGCAGGTGTCGCAACCGTCGGGCATTTCGGCTGGTGACACCCAACTAACGTGAGTTCCTTCAGGTGAAAGTCCATAAAATCCACCTCGACCTTGCGGTGCCAGATCGACCCCAACGCCATGATTCGTCCACCAATCCGCGCCATGTCGAACGCAATAGGCAGCAGGTCTGGATAACCGGAAGCCTCAATGGTGACATCCAATCCGCGCCCTTCGGTGATGGTGTCAACTTCGGAGCGGAGATCGCAGCGTCTCGGATTCAGGGGGTGCGTCGCTCCCGAAGCCTTTGCCACCTCTAACCGCGACTCACTCAGATCGATTGCGAAGAGCAACTCCGCACCTGCTTGTGCTGAAAGCTGCAACGCCAACTGACCGACGAGTCCCATCCCCGTAATGCAGGCAAACTCACCTAGCTCAATCCGCGCTTTTCGTGCCCCGTGCATCGCAACACTTCCGAGTACACCGAAAGTGCCCTCATCGAAAGACACACTGTCCGGCAGCTTCGCCAGCGATTGTGGCGCAGCGGAAACCGTTACGTGACTTGCGTGGCTCCCCAGCGACAATACGCGGTCCCCGATTTCGTAGCCTTCCACCCCTTCACCAATTTCGACAATTCGCCCGGTGTTTGAATAACCGGGGGTAAAATCGTCTGTCCGCCCCTGTTCTTGCGTGCCGAGCTCCGTTCCCGCGCTAATCAGCGTGGATACTGTCTCGACAAGCACCTCGCCCCTTTCTGGCGAGCGAATCTCAGTCATTTTTGTTCCAACACTATTATCTGGTCTAACAACAACCTGTGTACCTGTTTGTGTCATTGTATTACTCCATGCAAATGTAATGCCATCCAAGTTTAGAATCACCTAAGTTGCTAGGGCGTGTTGACAGTACGTAGGTTGGGTTGAACGATTAAAACAAATATCTATCAACCACAATAGAAACTACCCTTTTCAACAATACCTCTTTATAGGATAGGTACAGTGAAACCCAACACCATACCCGTAGGTCGAGCATCCTGCCCTATCCTCCCAATCTGTCTAATACTGCTAGATAACCTGTAGGTCGAGATTCATATCTCGACAAAATACCGGTGGATTGCACAATAATCCGGGTAGGTTGAGCCAACACTATCGTGCCATGTTCTAGGTACTGTCGATTTTGGAAAATCAACCTACAGAAATCTCAACCTTAATGAACTAATGAACCAAATTATCAGCAACGAAGCACTACTCTTATCCATCCATAACGAAATCTCGCTCACAGTAGTGATAGGTGCTCGCTGCACTTTTTGTATCAAGATCGGCGATTTTGCCGTTCTTAAAGAGGATTCGGAAAAATATCCCTTGTCCCATCGGGGTGAAAAATTTGCATCTCCCTTAACAAATATGGTGAATCAGAGAAATAAGTAGACGTCTACCAATAACTCCTACCTTCACGAAGTTCCCAAAGTCCCCCTGCAACTCCCCTGACAAGGGGAGAAGATAAGAGGGGATCTTCTCCTTTGTCTTTCCCCTCTTATCAGAGGGGTTGGGGATTTAGGGGGTTGGCTGTGCATTGGAAGTGTCTAAGTAATTCTAAAATCTACCATAAAATAACTCGAATTGCCACTTTCGCTCCAGAGGAGCGATATATCTATAGAAAAATGTCGCTGCTTTCTTCCGCTCCAGAGGAGCGGTATGTAGAAACTGTCCAATTAGACATAGCACTGCACAAATGATGTTTTTCCGGTTCAGATGGCAACTTGCGTTAAAATAATTTTCATTTAACAGAAAAGAGGCACTATCATGCTATATCTGAACTCAGTAGAAAATGCCGCAGCCAGCAAAACGGACAAAAAATATGCAATCTGTTACGAAAAAATTCTCGCCATGCAGAATATCACAGAATTGGGGCCATCAAAGGAGTTGCTTACACAGTGGGAATCCAAAGAAATTGGTTGGGAAGAATTTCGTAAAAACTTTATGGCTGAAATGAGAGCAGAATATCGCAAGGAGGAGAGCCGATTAAAAAAACTGATACAATATAGCCTAGAAAACGATGTCACCCTCCATTCACCGGAGCCAAGTGGCGAGCAGACCTATCGCGCCATTTTGGAAGATATTATTAACAATATCTGGCAAGGAGAAGGGCGGACAGATCGTGTAGTCAATCTCGCAGGAGAACCAGTTGAGCCGTTTCAACTGACTGTGGCAGATCAGGAACAGATGAAACAGATTGCCACGAAATGTGAGTTTTTTTCGCCAGCGCAGCTAGGCAGTCAGTCCCGCACATGTCAACACTGTAATCATCTAGATCAACAGGTTTACATGTGTCCAACGACCAACAAGGTCGTCATTCATTATGAGTGGACAACCCCGGTCTGGATCAGCACTCAAGCCTGATACGCCTGAACTATTTTGAGGAATTCCTGCACTTCCGATGGGACAAGGTGATCCACCGAATTTCCCGCCTGAATCTGCGTTCGGATGTCCGTCGAAGATATCTCCGCATAAAAATCTGGTAATTCAATCAGATCAATCCCGCTCGCGTAACGACGGTAATCCGGCACTTCCATCACCTGCCTCACTGCATCCTCATCATAGTCTTGGCGGTTTGCAACGATGAAGCGACATTGATTAAAAAGGGCTTCCAATGCACCGTGCAAATCGGTATAATATTTCGGATCGAACAGGCGAATGAACGTATCATAGCCGACAATGAATGAAAAGTGTGTGCCGGAGGGATACGCAGGTTTTAACGCTTCAATCTTCTCAATAAATTTGCCATGGCTGCAAGCGGCAACCGAAAAATCCTCCCTGTTCGCCGTGTATTCTTTCAGCATCAATAGACGATCTGCGAGAGAAAGACCGAACACACCCTTATCAACATTTGCCCTTGCCAAAATTAGCAAAATCTCATCCAGATCGTATTTTTTCTGTGCTGCTTCAATCATTTTGATATGGGCAACGGTGAGCGGGTTGAAAGACCCGGAAAAGATGCCGAGTCTCCTACCACTCTCCTTGATATGTCGAGCAGCGCGATAAGCCCAGCGAATTTGGGGTTCGCCGTCCGGATCCAGCTGATCTACAAGTGTCTCCAGATGGCGATGCTCATCGGAATGTTTGAACGTTTGAATGTCTCCCAAAATTAACTCCTCCGTAAACCGACCTCGATTATAAACCGAGAGTTGCAATCCATCACGCCTTTAGAGTAGCACCACCTATGCCAATTATCAAGCGAAATCTTAACAACTCAGCACACTATCTTGCGGACTTCGATTTGACAATTCAAGCGGTGCAGCAATCACTGATTAAAACATATCTAAGGTATTTCCACTGCGCTGTGCTTGCCTTGATCGTTGTGGGCACATCTGTCGTCATGACAGGGAGTGTTTCCGCCGATACCGATACGGCAACAGCCAGCCATCAAAGGATGCTCGCCCTGCTCAAGCAGATCTCGGATCAAACCGCCGAAACAAACAGTTACATCGGCGAGGGACTGGCACGCCGGCTGCGCAGGCATCTCGCCAACTTACCCGTCAATGCTTCAAATCTAAACCGATGGCGTCTCCATACAGAGTTGGGCGAGGCGGAACTTCGGCTCGGCAATGAAGCGGCAGCAATCGATCAACTCACACAAGCAGGAAAACTACTGCCCCGATTGAGAGGACAACTTTCTCCCTTGATGGCGAATCAGACCCTCTTTCGCCTCGGCGTAGCATACATGCGACAGGGCGAGACCCAAAACTGCTGCCCCGGCCAGAATGGGATTCAGAGCAACCCCGACAGTTGCATTCTGCCGCTGCGGAATGGCGGGATTCACACTCAGCAAGAGGGTTCGCTACAAGCGATAACCTATCTCACAGAGGTGCTGCGAAACACAACGGTTGAATTACCACTCCATCTAGAGACGAGATGGCTGCTCAACATTGCTTACATGACGATCGGCGGCTATCCCGAGGGTGTTCCCAAGCCATACCTCCTTCCCCCAGAAGCATTCCAATCCGCAGAAGAAATGCCACGCTTCACCAACATCGCACCACATCTAGGGCTTGATACATTCGATCTATCCGGCGGTGCGATCATTGATGACTTTGACAACGACCACTACCTAGATATCGTCGTTTCGACGTGGGATCCCGCAGGACAAATCCGATTTTTCCGAAACAATCAAGACGGAACCTTCTCAGAGCAAACAGAACAGGCAGGGCTTCTCGGTTTGTACGGCGGATTGAACCTCCTCCAAGCAGATTACGACAACGATGACGACGTTGATATCCTAGTGTTACGAGGTGCTTGGTTGGAGGCAGCAGGTCAACACCCAAACTCTCTGCTGCGTAATAACGGTGACGGCACCTTCACAGATGTAACCTTCGATGCCGGTTTAGGCGAGGTGCACTATCCCACTCAGACAGCATCTTGGAGCGACTACGATAACGACGGCGACCTCGATCTGTACATCGGAAACGAGTCAACCGAATCGTTCAATGCCCCCTGTCAGCTATTCCGCAACAACGGTGATAGCACGTTCTTCGATGTGGCTGCACAAGCCGATGTACAAAACTACGGTTTTACCAAGTCAGTAATCTGGGGAGATTACAATGCGGATCGGTTCCCCGATCTTTATCTGTCCAATTTCAAAGGTGTCAACCGCCTCTATCGCAATAACGGGGACGGCACTTTCACCGATGTGGCAGCGGAACTGAATATCGACCTACCGACGCGCAGTTTTCCCGCTTGGTTCTGGGACTTTGACAACGATGGGGCATTAGACCTATATGTGTCCGCCTATTCCGCTGGTATCTCACATCTCGCAGCAAACGCCCTCGGTATCTCCATAGGTGCCCCACCCTCTACGACAGGGGCAGAATCAAGGACGACTTATCATAACCGTCCCGATCCAAGTGAGGGCGGGTTACCACATCTGTATCGCGGTGATGGGCAGGGTGGCTTCAAGGAGGTGGCGCACCAACACAATCTAGTGCAACCCAATGCACCGATGGGATCAAACTTCGGTGACCTTGACAACGACGGGTATCTCGATTTTTATCTCGGCACCGGATACCCAGATTATAAAAATCTCATGCCAAGTGTCATGTATCGCAATCGGCGGGGCATAGACTTCGTGGACGTAACCTACACTGGAGGATTTGGGCATCTGCAGAAGGGACACGCCGTCGTCTTCGCGGACCTCGACAACGATGGCGACCAAGACATCTTCGAGCAGATGGGCGGTGCCTTTCCGGGCGACGGATATAGTAATGCCCTGTATGAAAACCCCGGCTTCAAGAACCATTTTCTCACGATTAAACTTGTCGGTGTGCGTTCTAACCGATCAGCAATCGGGGCGCGCATCCATGCCGAGGTCGTCGAAAACGGGGGGCGACGCTCGATTTATAAGCATGTCAACAGTGGAGGCAGCTTCGGTGCCAATCCACTCCGACAAACAATCGGCTTGGGGAAGGCAGAAAAGATCGAGACGCTCGAAATTTTCTGGCACACCACCGGACTCACACAAACGTTCCACGACGTACCTCTCGACCAGTTCATCCAAATCACCGAGGGTGAGACGCAATACACAACTATCGAACTCGAAAAATTGAAATTGGGGTCAGAGACTCAGATAGGGGACAAAGGATCTGAAGTTTCTCAGAATCATCACAAGGTTCATCCCACGCAGGCATTGCAGCCTACTTTGGAAGGCAGCGAGCCCTCTGCTTTCGTGGAATATCACAATCGTGGGCTAGGCCTAAGTAAAAGCGAGAATTATCTGCTCGCCGTGGAATCGCTCAAAAAAGCTATTCAAATCAACCCCAACCGTGAGGAAACGCACCGTCTTCTTGGGCGCATCTACCTGTTTTACCTCGCTAAAATCACAGAGGCAATCGAATCTCTCCAAACTGCAATCAAGTTAGCCCCCGAAAATCCCGTCTCACACCAGATGCTTGGCGTAGCTTACTTCAGACACAATCAGTATCCAGAGGCAATTCAGGCGTTGCACCGAGCTATCGAATTGAATTCTAAAATCTCCCCGGATTACCCGTACCACCCGTATTATGATCTCGGCATGGTCTATCTGAAACAGGGCAAATTTGATGATGCGATTATCTGCTTTGAACGAGCAATCGAACTGGACCCAGATCAGATCCGGGCGTACTACAGTCTAGGCAACACATATATCCGACAAGGGAGCGTCCAGAAAGGTGCCGAACTGATTAGAAAATACCAAAGTCTCAAACCTTATATGAATCTCGTTTCGCAGCTTGAAATCGCCCTCCAACAGGATCCAGATAACCCCGAACGCTGGTATCAACTTGGGCGCCTTCACGCACAATACGGTAGGTTTGAAAAAGCTATCATGTCTTTAGAACAATCCATCAAACTTAGTCCCAAAAACTGGGAGGTTTACAATATACTCGCAGTTTGTCACATGAGACTTAGCCAACTGAACAAAATGCAGCGTGTGTGTGAAACCGCTGTCCGCCTCGCTCCTAATGAACCAAAGGCGCATAATAGCCTTGGGATGAGTTACTTTCTTCAGAGAAGGTATTCCGACGCGACACAGTCATTTACCACTGCTATTCGGCTTGACCCACACAACCCGGAGTTCCACGAAAATCTTGGCGAAACGTATAAACGGTTAGGCGAACCAAAAAAAGCCGCTCAAGAGTTCAGAATCGCCCGGCAACTCCGAGCAAAATAGGACAACGGTCAGAAATCGTGCAACAGAAACCGAGTTTTTTCTTGAAAACTCGGTTTCTCTTAGTGTATTACACTTTCTTTTTCTATGAGCCCCGTAGGTCAAACACCAATGAACAAATGGTCCTCACGTTTCACACATCACGTTTCTCGTTTTATACTTTCTTTTGACATGAATCAACACTGTTTCCTCCTCATACTCAACCTTCTGATTGTCCCTTGCCACGCACAAATGACGGTCCAATTCGTTGATGTCACCACAGAGGCAGGAATCACCTTCAAGCACGTCAATGGTGCCAGCGATCGGAAGTTCTATCTGGAAACAATGGGTTCCGGTGCGGCTTTCTTGGACTATGATAACGACGGAGATTTAGACCTTTACATCGTCAACGGCGCACCGTTGCCCGGTTTTGAGACTACTACCCCACCAACGAACATCCTCTATCAAAACGACGGGAACGGGGTGCTCACCGATGTCACTGCGGCGGCAGGAGTGGGAGACACCGGCTACGGTATGGGCTGCGTCGCCGCAGATTACGACAACGACGGTGACTCAGATCTGTACGTAACCAATTTCGGGGAAAATCTGTTGTACAGGAACAATGGGGACGGCACATTCACCGATGCGACAACTCACGCCGGGGTGGGAAACGGGCAAAAATGGAGTTCAAGTTGCGCCTTCGTGGATTACGATCATGATGGCAACTTAGATCTCTATGTCGTCAACTACCTCGATTATGATATAGCGAAAGATCGAGATTGGCGTGATCCCCGTGGACAGCGGGTTTATGCCAATCCGCAGGTCTACGCAGGCATCTCAGACACCCTTTACAAAAACAATGGTGATGGAACATTTACCGACGTAACGAGGCAGGTAGGCGTTTATAACGACGAAGGCAAAGGACTCGGTGTCACCTGCGGGGATTACGACAACGATGGACGTATTGATATCTATGTCGCCAACGACACAACGCCCAACTTTCTCTACCGCAATGCTGGTAACGGTCGTTTTGTAGACATCGGTCCCTTTGTAGGCGCAGCGTATAACGAGCACGGCGTTGCGGAAGGTGGAATGGGGGTCGATTTCGGTGACTACAATAACGATGGTGCTCTGGACATTTTCGTCACTAACTTCTCCAACGAAACAAATACACTGTATCACAACACCACAGACGGTGCCCTCATCGACTTCACAAACATCACAGGTTTGGGGGAAGTCAGCTTCCTGAAATTGGCTTTCGGAACAAAGTTCTTCGATGCAGACAACGACGGTACATTAGATCTCTTTGTCGCCAATGGCCACCTCTATTCAACAGAATCCGACGCACTCGAATACGCACAAACAGATCAGCTTTTCATCAACACAGGAGAGGAAACCTTCGCCGATGTCTCCGAGCAGTCCGGCGAGTATTTTTCAACTAAAAGGGTGGGGCGCGGTGCCACCTTTGGCGACTATGATAACGATGGCGACACTGACATTTTCGTGGTGAATCTGAATCAGGAAGGGATACTACTCCGCAACGAAGGCGGAAACAAACACAACTGGCTGATGATAAAAACCGTTGGGGTCAAAAGCAATCGCGATGGGATAGGCACACGCATCGAAGTTGTGACCCATTCCCACACCCAGATGAAAGAGGTGCAAGCAGGATCAAGCTACCTTTCAGGACACGACCTGCGACTTCTCTTTGGACTAGGGACAGAAACAGAAGTGGAAACGGTAAAAATCACCTGGCCCAGCGGTGCAGAACAAACATTCACGGACGTTAAAGCGAATCAGCTGCTTATTATCACCGAGGAAATCGACGTGCAAACTCAGGAGCAATGACTAAGTTCTGTTGACATTTATGTGAGGTGTGTCCGCCATTCGCCAATAAATGCCTAATCGTAGGGGCGAGGTCCCCTCGCCCGACGGGTTGGGAAACCCAACCCCTACAGAGTTTGTCAATTTTGGAGGATTGATCAAATGTAGGGGCAGGTCTTGTGCCTGCCCAAGACAGAGGCAGGTCTCAGACCACAAGGTCTACTCCCACAGAAGTCCAAAATAGCCTCAAGTTGAGCGTACCGAAATCCCGCCTGTCCCCCTGGTCTCGATTTATCGGACGATTTATCGGGGGTTTATCGGGGGCGCATCAGTTAGCTCAATTTGTCAAATGTCAACAAAACCTAATCACTTCTGTAGGTCGATTTTCCAAAATCGACAGTTTTGCGTCGAGATATGAATATCGACTTACGGGCTGAGACCAATCCCCGTAGTTGGGCTTCCTAGACCGACTTCAAAGCCCCAGCGGGGCGGTATGTGTATAGAATACTAGCCACCTAAGTGCCCTAAAGCCCCAGTTGCTTTGAATCCCGATCTTATCGGGGCGGGGCGACATGTAGCAACTTAGACAGTCAGATAACTTGTAAAGAGATATAGTTTGGACGGAAGAGGCCCCATCCCCTAACGACTGGGGAAGACCTTCCCGGTGACGATATAGTAGATCGATCGCTTGGCTATTTCAAGAAGAAAGAGGACAGCAATAGGTGCTATTAATATTAGCTGAAGCCAGCCAAAAACCAGTGCGGTCGGTATCGATAGTCCTATCGTTAGTCCAAGGATCAGGATATACAAAACCTTAAGAAATCTATACCACGCTTTGCTATTCAAATAGGCGATACCTTTTTGGTTTTGATTGCTCTGGGAATCCATATCTCAACCCTCCGTCCCCTCAGATAAGGTGATAAAGTCCACTCATCTGTTCATAAGGGACATACCCTTCTACCCAATCAAGTCTATTTCCACGGCACCGACACCCCAAGCTCATCTGCCAATTCTTCAAGGGTTACTACTTGAGACTTGTGGAGCGGAATACCGTTCGCCCGACGTTCTTGGGTGAGCTCCCATTCGACTTCACCGGGAAGCGTAACGCGATCGAATCCCGCCCGCGGTTCGGCTTTACGGGTCGTGCGAATCTGTTCGTCCATCTCCTCCTTAAATTGATCAACCGGGGTCAAACTCGCAACGTTGATAGCAAAGAAAAAGTGGGCGGTCGCAATTTTCTCAGGCGGCGCATTCCGTGGATTGTACGCCTTGTTAATCCCCATCAGTCCGCCACCCAACGGTCCGCACAGCACATCCATAATAATGGCGAGTGCAGACCCTTTCGGACCCGCAGCGGGCAGGATCGCTGCCACCTTAGATGGATCATCAGTCTCCTCCCCATTCTCATCAAGTCCCCAACCCAAAGGAATTTTCTGATCATACATCCGTGCGGTCCCAATTCTGCCAGCAGCCGCAGCACCACACGCCATATCCAACACAATCGGCGGTTCCTCGCCAGCGGGAATAGCGAAAGCAAGCGCGTTGTTGCCGATTGAGTTGGTCCTCGCGCCAAAGACCGCCACGTTCACGCCACCTCCATTGGTGGTTGCAAAGCCAATCATATCGTGTTCAAGCGCACGTATCGCATGACTGGAGGCGGCACCGAAGTGTTGGCTGTTGCGCACAACCACAATGCCAATCGAAGTTGCCTTCGCTTTTTCAATAGCGAGGTTCATTCCGTAAATAGCAACAAGGTGCCCCAAGCCACGATCGGCATCGAGTAGGGCAGACGCGGGGTTATCTGCAAGCGTTTTAATGTCGGGATTCGGGTTGGTGCCACCGTTTATCATTCCGCGCACATAGCCCGGCACACCGCGTGTAGCATGTGAAGGAACGCCTCGCAGATCCATTAAAACCTGCATTTGAGCAATCGTGTCAGCATATTCCCGTGCGACACCCGCCTTTTGGTACAGTTGGCTGCAGACCTGTTGGAGCTGGTCCGCGTTGACAATTGTTTCCTGTTCGCGTTGATTCATGTTAGTCTCCCCATGCGTGAAACGTAAAACGTTCAAGGACGAATGTAAAGATTGTACGGTCTGTTGAGGCCATCAGGGTCCCCCTGATCCAACAACATGTTTGGTGCTTTGCCCAAAACACACCGAGCCACCCACCGATTGAGTGCAGGGATTTCTTCCGATGAAAACGCTTCAATCTCCTCAAGGGTAAAGTATCCGGCATCATCAACCTCACGCCCATCAGGGACAGGGTCGTGCGATTCAACCGGCGTCAATCTGAAAATGAGGTAGGTTGAGTTATCACCTTCCTTCACACGGTGACGTACCCCAAGCAATCCATCAACTGCTGCGCGGATGCAGGTTTCTTCGTAGATCTCCCGCACTACCCCTTCATGGGCGCATTCCTCCGGTTTGACATATCCCCCCGGAATCTGCCACTTCTTAGCACCATACGCATGATGAACCAAGAGGAGTTGTCCATTCCGGACAACAGCACCACCGACCCCAAGCGTAAATTTCCATTCCATACGCTTCCCTTCTCTAAGCCATCTCAGGCGGAACTCAAACTCCCAAATAGTCCCTTAAATCCCCCACCGTTCATTGATCTCATCTTGATAGCCTGTCACCCTGTCGTTGTAGACATCATCGAATTTCACCGCCTGACCAATCCACCCCGATTCATAAATCGCGTTGCAAACCGCTTGCGCCTTCAAGCCATCAACCCCATCAAGCTCTGGTCTACGCCGTGTGCGAACCGCGTCCAGAAAATCGTAAACCTCAAGCATCACCCCTTCCGTGATGCCGTGCGGGAACAATCGCTCCTTCTCCTCTGTGCTGAGGTTTGCCATGTAGCTGCTTTGCAAGGTGTCTGGATCCTCAGTACTCCCATCCCATAGTTGCAACTCAGGCGATTGTGGGTATCCACCGGTACTGTAGATGGAACCGACGCTTCCGTGATAGCTGTTATAGCCGATACTGCGTCCCGGGGCAGCACCGGTGTTGACCCATTGACCGATGACACCACTCTTAAACGTAATTGTTGTAAGTGCTGTATCCTCGACGGTCTGCGGCACATGGTTGCCGTCCGAATCTTTGAACTGGTGTTGACTCAGATTCTCCGACCGGGCGTAGATCTCATCCGGTTCGCCGTAGAAATAGATAAGGAGATCTATGTAGTGCACCCCACCATCAATGATCCCGTTTCCGCCGCTCGTGAGTTTATCTTTCCGCCATGTCGTCATCTCATCGCGTAAGAGGTTTTCGGGATCTCTGTTAGCACCACCAACACTCTGTCGGAAAAACATGCGAGGCTCCCCGGTCCGCTTCTCTTTGTTGATCAGCCACTCAACCGTGCGCGGCCCCACCCATCGGCGCACCTGCTCGGCGGTGGCGAGGATACGATCGTGTGCTGCTGCGCTCTCAATCATCTTGTGCCCCGCACGGACTGTCACCCCAAGCGGTTTCTCAACGATTACGTCAACTCCCGCTTCAAAGCACGTGATCGCAAGCGTGTGATGCAGGAAATGAGGACCACAGATGTCAGCGGCAGTCAATGTCTCCTGCGCTAGCATTTTATCAATATCGTCATAGACTGCGGGTTGCACACCCCCTTGCGCTTCGGCAGCTCTCGCAGCAAAGCTCTTCGCTCGATCTATATCGACATCACACATCGCCACAAAATCAAATATATCAATGCCGAGATTCTTGAGACCAATGTAGGCGTTCAGATGCGCCCCTGCCATCCCACCGCAACCAATGATAGCCAATCTGACCTTATCTGTCTGCATACAGTCCTCCCTCTCTGGAATTTGGTGCCCCGGTTTTTATTTTTTAATGCTCACTTTTTGTTGACAAGATAAATCCCATAAGCGACCAAGCAGGCACCTATAATCAGTGCGAAACCAATCTCATCGCCCAAGAGTAGATAGCTTAAAAACACCCCGAACAGCGGCGTCATAAAGAACAGAACAACCAACCTGCTCGGACTGTACTTCTCAAGGATCGCTGTCCAAGTAACAAAGCAGAATCCAGCAATAACGATACCCTGATAGAGAATTGCAGTTATACCGGAAATAGAGAAATGAAAACTAGCACCCCGCTCCAAAAACAGACTCGAAATAACAAAGCATGGGATGCTGAAAATCATTAACCAGAATAGCAAGCGATAGGGGTGGATGGATTGGATGATGAGTTTGGTGACCACCGTCCGAAGACCTAACAGACAACCACTAAGCAGGACGATAAGATCCCCACGGAGGTAATCGTGCGAATCAAATTTCAGATTGCCTCCGAAAGTCATCAAGACACCACCGAATGCGAGGCTAATTCCAACTGTTTTCTTGATGGAAAGCCGATCCCCCGGCACCCAGAAATGGGCGAACAACGCAGTAAAGAATGGGTATGTGCTGATGAAAAGCGTCGAACGGGACGCCTCTGTGATTTGCGTTCCAAGATTCAGCGTGCTAATTTGCAGCGTGAAGATCACCGACACAAAAATCAGTGGAAGTAACTCCCCCGGCTGCATTCGGAGGCGAACCCTCCGATATAACGACCACAGCGTAATCGCGGCAAATCCGAGCAGAAAACGCATCGTCGCAAGCGCGAAGGGCGGTACTCCCTGTAACCCGATTTTAATCGAAACCGAGTTGCCTCCCCAGAGCAGGGCAAGTAACAGCACCAATGCGATGACCTTGGCACTTGGCTCGTCGGCTGCGATTTCAGGTTTTTGATTCATTTCTTCTCGCGCTTCTTTCCCCTACGTCCCACGTTCTAAGTTACACATCAGGTTGGACACATTACAGCAAAACGTAAGGAAACTGAAATCGCAGGAACGTTCCCATCCTTCCCTTCCAACCCCTATCCACCCAATACCTGAATAGTTCTCAATCATAATTACTGGGGCGATGGTCACCAAGCAGCCGGCGTTGTCGCGGCGTTGCCTCCGCGAAAATCGCCTCGTCAAACTGAAACTTGTTGAGATAGGGCGGAAATTTCTGTGTAATCATCCGCTTGGCGTAATGCACCTGCAACAGATAACGGTTCTGATCACTCGTATTCGCCGAACCACGGTGCCACACCTCACTTCGGAAAACAACAACATCCCCGGCGTTACATAGGATACTGTGATCCCCAACCCCTTTCCATTCAACATCGCCATTTGGGCTTCGGCCCGCCTGATGGCTCCCCGGAATAAACTTTGTCGGTCCCAATTCTTCATACAGGTCATCAAGATAAAAGTGGGCGGTCGTGATGAAAATTGGAACCTTTACTCGGGGATCCGCCAATACATCCGCCGGCAGACTAATCGGCAGCCAATCGGTGTGCAAACCCTGATCCGGACGTCCAGGTCCCGTCATCCACGCCGTCATCCCAATAACGTGGCAATCGTCACCGTGGATGGCTTCCCCCAACTCGATAATCTCCGGCTTGTCAAGATATTGCAGAAAAACGGCATCCCGATTGAAAGCATTATTGATGTGCTTATTGAGAAAACCGCCGTTCTCAGGGGTGTTGTGTCTATCGAAACTTTCCGGTATCTGCGTCAACCGATCCATGGCATCTCGCAGTTCAGCAATCTCCTCAGCGTTGAGAACCGCAGGAAAGTAGACAAAGCCATCTTCCTCTACAGCTTTGACTCGACTCTCTAAATCTGAATATGCAATAAGTGGTAGTGCATCAGCCATTTATTCATTCCTCCCATCCTATAGTAGTAGGCACGTTGCTTTGAATCCCGATCTTATCGGGGATCCGCGTGCCGTAACCTCCGTAAATTGTCGCTGATTTTATCGACTCCACTGCACCGTGTCAACACCTTTTCAAAGGGAATAGCAGCGAAGTCTATACCTTGAAATATCCCCTTAATCCATTATCCCAATATGCTTGAGATAAGCCACAGACTGTGCCATCCGTGCTTGTACACCCGCCTCATCTATCTCCTCGCCTTCAATCCCCTCCAACTCCATCGCGCAGGGACCGTAGAATCCAGCATCGTTCAGGATCTGAAACACCCCTTTGAAATCAACCACGCCCTCGCCGAGCGCAGGAAAGTGCCATGTTCGATACCCACCATTGGTATCTTTGAGGTGAACAGCACCAACATGATTCATAATCTTTCTCAGCTCCCCGACAGCGGTGACGTTACGGTTGTAGAAATAGATATTGCCGGTGTCAAAGTTAATACAGATATTCGGGTGATCGACCCCCTGCATTGTTTCAAGCGCGACATCGGCGTTATGCGCCAGATCGAGATGCGTCTCCAAACAGACCTTGATCCCGAGCGGTGCAGCGTTTTCACCGATTCGCCTCAGCCGTTCATAGATGACATTTCGATCGTAGTCGCCGGCATGGGCACTGGTAAAGATGACCTTCACGCCAATTCTGTCCGCAGCGTCCAAGCACGCCTGAAAGTCCGAGACGACGTTTTCGTCCTGAACATTGCAACCAGCAGCGACACTGGTCGCTGTGAGTCCGTGGGACTTCAACTCAGCGAGCACGTTATCAACATCTCCCGGCGCAGGCGCAGCGACCTCAACGTTTGTCAACCCAATTTTCGCGAGATGTGGATACGCACCCTCATGAAATTGCCCATAACTATTCAAATTACATGCGATGATATTTTTGACTGCTCCCAATGTTGAAACATTGGGATTCTTAATAGACTGATTGGTAGACATTTGTTATCTCCATGCTATCTTCCTGCTTCGACGATACGTGCTCTGAAAGTCAGAGTCTTACCGAATCTCCACAAGCGTTTTGCGTCTCCGTGTGCCCCATGGCGACGTTTCTTAGGTTAATAGCAGCGTTAAGGTCTCTATCTTGTGTATGATCACAACGACTGCAATGGTATGTTCTATCTGACAATGACAAGTCACTATCTTTAGCCCCACAGTTACTACAAGTCTTACTGCTTGGGTAAAAGGTATCAGCTTCTACGATCTTAACACCTATCCGCTCTGCCTTGTATTTTAGCATTACCAAGAAACTTGACAATGAAGCGTCCGATAACGCCTTTGCTAGTTGATGATTCTTTAACATGCCAGCAACGTTAAGCGACTCAATACCGATGCGACTCGCACCGTTGACGATAGCCGTTGTTGCTTTATGCTGAACGTCTTGTCGGATGCACGTAATTCGGTAGTGCAACTTAGCAAGTTTAACTTTTGTCTTACGCCAATTTCGGCTACCTTTTTGACGATGGCTGAGTTGGCGACTCAGACGTTTTAACTTGCGCTCGTATCGCTTTAAGGCTTTAGGATTCTCGTAGTAAATGCCTTCGGATGTGACTGCTAAGTGCTTGATGCCTACATCTACACCAACGATGGGGTGATGTCGAATATCATGTATAGTATCGTTATGGAATGTATCAACAGTAATAGAAGCGAACCAACGGTGTGCTGTCTTGCATATTACCACTTTGACGATAGTGCCGAGGTGTCGAAGTTTTTGAAACATCCGAACCCAACCGATTTTGGGTAATTTTATACGCTGTCCTTCGATAATAGTTGTGCCTCTGCCTGCGTCTGCTTGGAAACTCTGTCCTTTAGAACGCTTCTTAAACTTCGGAAACTTGCTTTGCCCTGATTTCCATTTTCTGACCGCATTTTGGAAGTTAAAGTAAATCGCATTATGAGCAGCACGTTGATTGAGTGCTTTGCACCACTCGTATTGCTCATGCTTGACAGAATTAAAACGTTTGACAAGCTCTATATGATTGTGCCACTCGCCGTTATCTAATCCCTCCTTAAAATCTGCAAGGACATGATTGTAGGCAACACGGGCATAACCACAATGTTGAGCAAATTGGGTTGCCTGAACGTTGTTTGGATCTAAAGCGATTTTGTGGGTTTTTAACATTGGATTGTCTTTCCGCCTTTCGATTCCTGTTGCAGAGGATGTGGGAGACACCGCCATGCGACGGTGTGCAACTCTCCCACCGAAAGACGAAACAAGTGTGACACATTTTACCGTGAAAATCAACTAAAATTACGCCGTTTGACCCAACGCTAAAGCATTGGGATTGTTTCCAGTATCTTCATCCTTGTACCTCCCATTAAAAGATTAACCCCTCAACTACAAAATATCTTCTAACACCCGCCGGAGAAAGCCATTATTTTTCTCCAATAACGCAACAGCTTCCCTCCGGTCTATCCCCTTCACAAGCATGACAACCGCGGTTTTCGCACTGCCATCGGCGCATTCCAATGCCGTTTGTGCTGTCGCGTAATCCGTCCCCGCAACCTCCATAATAATGCGCGCCCCCCGATCAACAAGTTTTGCGTTCGACGCCTGAATATCAACCATCAAGTTGTTGTAAACCTTCCCAATCTGAATCATCGAAACAGTGGTGAGCATGTTTAGTACCAACTTCGTCGCCGTCCCAGTTTTCAACCGCGTAGAGCCAGTGATAATCTCCGGACCGACAACCGGCACGATAAAGACATCCACAAACGCTTTCAGGTTATCAGCGGGCGGCGTACAGCAGAGGAAAATCGTCTTGGCACCGATTCGATGGGCTTCCTCCAGCGCGCCAAGCACATAAGGCGTGCGACCGCTGCCAGCAATCCCGACCACCACATCCCGATCAGCAACGCCGTGATCGCGCAGGGCTTGTGCCCCAGCGTCAGGCTTATCTTCCGCAGCCTCAACAGAACGACGCAACGCCCGGTCCCCACCGGCAATGATTCCCTGCACCATACTGAGCGGAGTGCGAAACGTCGGCGGACATTCGGAGGCATCAAGGACACCCAACCTACCGCTTGTCCCCGCACCAATGTAAAAAAGCCGCCCACCCCGACGAAACGCTGCTGTGATGAGTGTTATCCCCTGCGCGATTGATGCCGATTCGGCTTCCACAGCCGCAAGTGCTTTCCGATCTTCCTCATGAAAAATCTGCAAAATCGCTTCCGTCGATTTGAGGTCAATATCAATTGAGTTCGGATTTCGTTGCTCTGTGATAAGTTTGGAGAGATCGTTCAACATCACATCCGCCTATAAATATCTGTGAGAACCGAGATGAGTGGGCTGCCAACCCTGCTATTGCGCCAACATCTGTTTGGTAACCTCAATCTCATCTTGAAACTGGGGTAGATCTGCCGCGCGTTCTAGGAAAAGATCCAGATAGCGTTTCATCGTGAGGCGGTCACCCCGCTTTTCGTACATCCGCGCGAGATGGTAGTATACCTCCGTATCCTCCGGGTTAAGTGACCGAGCCTTTTCGTATGCACGGATCGCGAGATCAACCTGCTCCGTCTCTTGATAGGCGTGTGCGAGATTATAATGTGCATCCGGATCACTGTCATCTAATGCAATGGCTTGCTGATAGTAGCTAATCGCCTCCTCAAATTGCTCACGGGCATGATAAGCACCAGCCAGATTGAAGTGGGCATCTTGAAAGGTCGGATCTGCCTCAATTGCCTTGCGATAGGTTTCGATCGCCTCACCAAACCGATCCGCGGTGTCATAAGCATAAGCCAAATTGTTGTGGAAGGCTGGATTATCGGGGGAAAGTTCGATTGCCTTTTGAAACGCTTTAATTGCGGCATCTGTTAGTTGCATGTCTATGTAAACTAAACCGAGCGCGTTGTGTACTTGCGCGTTCTCCTCATCAATTGCCAATGCCTCCTGCAATTGCTCAATGGCTTTTTCATATTCTCCCATTTCGTGGTAAACTTCGCCGAGTTCCAGATATCCCGTTGGATCTTCCGGCGTAAGTGCCATTCCCAGCCTAAGTCGGGTCGCTTCACGACTCAGTTCCTCTTTCCGCTCTGGCTTCTTCTCAACAGGTTGACAACTCAAAAAAAGGACGAAAATCAGGAGAAAAACCGGAAGTGCTCTCATCAGTAAACCTCCGACACGATAAACATTAGAAATTCCCTATAAACTTAATTATAGCAGCATCGCCCAAAGTGTCAACGACTTTCTGCAAGGAGAAATTTCTTTGAGATTTAACCCGCATTATGCTACTATTATAACCTAAGTTGCCAGTCGTTAAAAATTGGAACATTTTGCAGCTTTTTAATGTGCCGCGTTGCGTACTACTTATCAGACTGCTCGGCTTGGATAGACATATCCAAGCCATCTGTGCGCGTGTGCAGTGGATTTGTCAATCTACTGCGAGCGGTGAGTGATTCCCCTGCTGATTTTCAACGTACCCTATAAATAGCAACTTGCGTTAGTATAATGCAGGTTGCCACTTTAATCAGCCAAGCGTCAGAGATAGGAAATGATGTGAATTTCATAGTATGTCTGAGTAACCTTCCCGTATAAATTGCACAGAAACCAGTCATAGCGTGAGTTCTCCACTTTTTCATTTTTATCTAATTCCTCACAAAACTATGAAAACTATGAAAGTTCCGAGGATTTTTTAACGGTGTTTTTCAACTAGCAACTTGAGCTATTATAACTCAAATTGCTAGTAGTAAGCATATTGCTCTGAATCCCAATCTTATCGGGGAGGAACCCCGTGTATAGGGTTCATCAATTCAATCAGCCAATGAACTAATGAACCAACGAACTAATGAAAGCAGGGTTAGGGGAGAAAGAGACGAATGAAAAAACGACTGTATCTCATTGGTGCCATTGCAGGTGCTATCTTGCTCATTCTCGTCACCGTTATGAGCTACTACATATTTGAATTTAAGGGTAACTTTGAAACAGAACAGGAAAGTCGGATCACTTACGAAAAAAAGTCTGAACAGCTACAGCGTGAATTGACCACAACCCAAGCGGAGCTTGAGGCAAAGAAAAACAAGATTAACCTCTTAGAGGACACAATCGACGAGGTACAAGCGCGCGCAACCAATTTGACTGAAGCCAAAGCAAAGGCAGAAGCGGAGGCGATGGAACTCCTCTCAGAAAAGCAACGTAGAGAAGAGGAGTTAAAACGGAAAGAAGCAGAATTTCAAGATCTCCGCAAGGAACTCCAAAAGGAAATCGACGCGAAAGAAATCACCATCACCACACTCAGAGGACAATTGACAGTCAACCTAATGGATAAGATCTTGTTCGCCTCCGGAAAAGCCGAGATTAAGACTGATGGAAAGCGTGTCTTGGACAAGATCGCGAAGACTTTCTTAAACCGTTATCTGGATCGAGAGATTCGGGTGGAAGGGCATACGGACAACGTCCCGTTCAGAGGCTCAGTCTTGAACAACTGGGACTTATCCACACAACGGGCAATTTCCGCCGTCCGTTATCTGCAGACGCGTGCGGGCGTAGATCCCGCTCGTCTAGCAGCGGTCGGCTATGCCTACTACCGTCCAATTGATACAAACAAAACTCCCAAAGGCAGAGCGAGAAATCGTCGAATCGAAATTATTGTGATGCCGCCGAAACAGGCAGAGGCACAAGAGTTTTGATCCTGTTGTTCCACAGCTCCGTAATTTGTAGATCGGGCGTCCTCGCCCGACAGTACCAACGAACTAATAAACTAATCGCTTTCACGCATCACGTTTCGCACCCGTCCCGTTTTGCACTTTCTTTTGACGTGAACCAAAGGAGACCATACCCATGTCAACGAAGTCACCTATTAAGTTTGGACATCAAGAGCACACCCAGTTTATGGAGGAGGGGTACGCGAGACTCGGACACCTCCTGTCAAACAAAGAGATAGCCGCGTTGCAGCAACGAATTGATGACATTATGTTGGGGGTTATACCCTACGAGAATATGCGCTTTCAACTCGATAGCACCACCGGCACCTACCGCGAAGCACCCCCGGAGAGTATAGGACACAAGGGCGCGACGCTCCAATATCGGAAGATTATGGACCTTGAGCAGGATCCCTTGTTCCTCTCCTACATGCAGCATCCACTCCTTCGCGATATTACACGGCGTTATATCGGCGAAGATGTTTCGATCTACCGGGCGATGTTCATGAATAAGCCTGCCAATCAAGGCACAATACTACCGTGGCATCAAGATGTTGGGGTAGGCTGGGGACTGGATCGCAATCCAATTACTACCGTCTGGATGGCGTTAGACGACGCAACAGTAGAAAACGGTTGTATGCAAATCGTGCCCGGCATCCATAAACACGGTGTGATAAGTGAGGGACATTTTGCCACAGAAGCCGATGCCGAAAAATATCGATTGGAGGAGAATGCCATTGATTTGGAAGTGGAGGAAGGGGAAGTTGTCCTGCTGAATAACCTCCTACTACATCGTTCCGGGGTGAATCCAACCGGGAAACAGCGACGCGCATTCAGTGCTGCCTATATGGATGCAGCGGCGACACATGTGGCGACGGGCGAGATGTTCCCGGTGATTTTCGGTAAAAATGCGCTGAAGCCTTCCGAATGTTGAATCAACCCATCGAAGGAGAGTGAAAATGCCAACAGCGGCCCTCATCACCTTGGGATGCAAGGTGAACCAATATGACACACAAGCGATGCAGGAGGTGATGCTTCGTAACGGATATACCGTCGTGGAGGAGAACGATCCCGCGGACGTTTGCATCATCAACACCTGCACCGTGACCAATGCCGCAGACCAAAAAGCCCGTCAAGTCATCCGGCGAGCAATTCGGAAGAATCCCGACACCGAAGTCCTCGTCACGGGCTGCTACGCCGAAAGTGATCGGGAGGCAATTGAGGCGATTCCGGGCGTCTCGCTCGTCTTTGGAAATCGTGAAAAGGCAGATCTTCAGAAGTATCTGGATCTGGTTCACGAATCATGGAGAGAAAAAGATCGTTCTCCGCTGTTACAGATTGATCCCGTCCATCACGATGCCGTCCGCGAACACGCAAATTTCAGCATGTCGGTGAGTGAAGCGGGCAAGCACACACGCGCGCTCATTAAGGTGCAAGACGGATGCAGCGCCTTCTGTACCTACTGCATTATTCCCTATGTCCGGGGACGTATGACGAGCCGTCCCCTACCCGACATCGTGCAGGAAGCGAAGCAGATCGCTGCAAACGGGTACAAGGAAATCGTTATTACCGGCGTCCATTTGGGGGCTTATGGACTGGATATCGGCCGTCAAACAACCATCGCAGATATTCTGGAACACATCCACCCCATTGATGGCATCGAGCGCATCCGCTTCAGCTCTATCGAGGCGATGAATTTCCCACCGGATCTGGTCGATCGGATGGCAGCGTTGCCCAAGTGTATGCCCCACTTCCATTTGCCGTTACAGGCTGGCAGCGATAAGATTTTGCGCCAGATGCATCGCCGCTATACGAGGACAGAATTTTCGCGCCTCGTCGAAAAACTCCGCACCTCGTTCCCAGATGTCGGGATCACCACCGATGTCATGGTCGGCTTTCCGGGCGAAACCGATGCAAACTTTGAGGATTCACTTCAATTTGTCGAAGAAATCGGCTTCAATCAGCTGCACGTTTTTCGCTACTCCCCCCGACGCGGCACCCCTGCAGCGGATTACGCGGATCACGTGCCACCGCACGTCTCCGCTGAACGCAGCAAGGCGATGATCGCATTGGGAAAACAACTCGGCGTCGAATTTCGGAAGCGTATGCTAGGCAAGACGATGGACGTTCTGGTTGAGGAAAGCCGTGAAGGGGCGGATGGACATCTGGCGGGGTTCACGGAAAATTATCTGCGGGTGCTGACGGATGTTCCCAACTCAGCGGTGAATCGGATTTTGCCGGTGAAACTGACAGGATTGGAAGGTGAGTTTATCCGGGCGGAAGCAGCCATAGATTGACATAGGGAGCAATGATCGTTGTTCCCTACGTCGTCTCAACGCAATCAACAGATCATTTCAATGAAATGGAGAAAACATTATGAATTTCAAACAGAAGTTAGCGTACATCGGATTGGGCGGTTTTTTGGTTTCTGTGGGTTACATACTCGCAACTAGTAGCAATGGTGTTGGTGCACTGGCCCAACAAACGGTGATTAATGAGATCGTCTGCCGTGAATTAACGGTCGTGGATGCCGAAGGGAAACCTGCTGTTCTATTATCGGTAAATGCAAATGGGGGAATTGTATCCGTACACGGTAAAGACGAGAACGGTATTGCAACTTTACGTATCAATGAACATGGGGGAGTGGTATCCGCGTACGGTAAAGGCAGGAAGGGCAGTGCGACTTTACGTATCAATGAACGCGGGGGAATTGTATCTGCACACGGCAAAGGCAGAGAAATAACACGGCAAATCCCCTGACAAAAGACAATAAAATATGAAGTGTAAAACGTAAGGGGAAAAACCACGCCTCCCTCAATGTAACCAACATTCAGCCGGAATCCGTCGCGAACAACTGCCCCCTCCTTCAATTCAAACCTGTGAGGCGAACTCATCAAGCATCTGGCGGATATTGCGCGCATCGCCAACAATGAACAGGGGAGCTAAAGCACCCCGGCCATGCAGAGCCTGAAGTAGCCGATCAATCTGGATCATGCGGGCTTGTGGTGTACGGCACTTGGGCCACCGTTCAACGAATTCACGCGCCGGCTTCGGATTACCGGTTCTCAAGGACCTAGCACTCTGACGCCATGCCTGCCATCTAAAGCTGTGACCACAGCTTGTACACTCAAGTCTTTCATCTCGCTTTTTCAGGCTTTTGCGGTAATCCCGCCATCGGCGTTTGTAGCCACACGCCGCACACTGGATATTACCACTCACATGAAACGCGACTGCTTGGCATTTGGGGCATTCTATCTCAGGGCGAGACTGCCGGTGTCTGACGACTCGCCCAGTCCCCTCAAAAGCAGGTTTCCGTATCATCAGACCGCAGTGAGGGCAAGGCAGGCGGACGCGGGTTCTCACCGACCGATGGTAGGCTTTTCGATCCCACCTCTTACCGCACGAGCACCACAACTCCTCCGTGCCATCTAGTAGGGAATAACAATCAAAACAACGCGGACTCTCACGAAGATATTCACGACAGTCGCGCCAGAGCAGTCGCTTGGTACAGTGCGGACAGTGAAACCAGTTTTCGTGGGTGCCACCGTCGCTACCGTGAGATAAGGGATCAATTCGACGTTTTACCTTTGTCCTACATTGGGGGCAGGGCACCAATCCATCTCGGTAAACATCGGCGACCGCGGCAATGTCAGCACAACGACCATAGAGCTCCCAACCAACGATCTGTAGCAGATCGTCATCGTGGAGACCGAGCCGGGCAGCGCGGTAGAGGCGACGGATTTTGATAGGCTTTACACGGGGGGACCACTTCATGATTCTTCTGGTTATAGTGTCAAATTAGCACCATTAGTTGCCAACAAAAACAGGAGAATAAATCCATCTGCGTAACTCCTAAACATATTAAATCTCCCTATTCAGGAACATCGCCATCATGCGTGGCGTATCCGTCCCGAAACCACAGAAATCCATCATGTAATTCGTATTCGGATCTGCGATTGAAGTATCGGTACCGGTCATCGCACTCACGGCTAACTGTGAATCGAGTCCAGTCTTTTGTCGATACATATCCAAGGCGCGTTTCGGATGCACATTGCCAGCCCACGTTTCATTATCCGTGTAGCAGACGAAACCTTCTATGTTATGCCACTTCCGTTTCCAGGCTTCAAGCACCGGCAACGCGCAGTCGGTCCCACCCCAATTCGGGCGGTCACACACAACGCTCATCACATCGGTGAGTGACATCTGCGCTGTAATGGGTATCTCGACAAACTTCGTATCAAATGCACAGATATGATGATACGGCTCAACCCTCGCTGTTACCATACTCATGACGGCTGCAATCTCGCCACAAGTAAGTGGAGAGTTTGCCATCGGGGTGTTGTATGTGTCGAACATCGAGGGTGACACATCAAGCGCAAGCAACACAGGCTTGTTAGTAGGCTCGATCGCATCGAATGACCAGTAGAACGCTTCGCCCAATCGCTTCACAATCCAACTGTTAGGCGACCACGTTAAGCTGCCTTTCATGCCCTTGCCACTCTCGTAAACCTTCAGCGCAGAGATGATAGCCAATGGGTGTAGTCGCGCCTTTTTCACGCGCTCCGGTGTGAACTTCTCGCACACCTCTTTCGACAGAGGTGACATCTGTGGGAACATATCCAGTGCAGTCATACGTCCGAGGTTGCGCAGCAACGCGCCCAACGGCATCTCCTCCAGCAACGCTTCCCACACTTTTGGAGACTTGAGGAACTTGGTCGGTAACATCTCCCAAGTCAATCTATGTTCTTCGATATAAGGAACCACAGCCTCCGGTTTGACAATGTTTTCGGGGTTTTCCTTGCCCATGTGCTGGACGGCTTCAAATGCATCAATCAGCTTCGGCAGTCCTGTAAGTTCGGTGTGTTCATATCTTGCAGCACCGCCGACACGACGCTCAAACACTCTTTCCGTGTATTTCTGCGCTCCGACAATCCATCGGTAGAGTGATGTGTTCGGACCCTGCCGAACACGACGCATTACATCTTTGTGTGTCCAATCGTTTCGTTTGCGATACTTGACTACCTGATACGCTAACTGATCCTCTGTCTTGCTGAAATACCAGTTTCCGACAATCCGTCGCGGTACACGCCCCCAACCTCGCATCTGATCGATGAAATTTACTGCCATCAATAGATGCGAGCCGGTCCGCACGACTTCGTTAAATACATTCTCTACTGCCTTCTTTGTCCGTTCATCTCCAATCGTCAGTCCCAAAGCCAACGTGAAAATCGCCATGTCGTTTTTCTTTGCCCGACCATTCGTGCTGATTTCACGCGCAATCTCAATAACCTTTTCACCATCTTTCGCTATCGCTGCTTTCAGGTTATCGAGGTTCTGCTTTGTTAAGTCTCTTTCACTCTCATAATATGTGCCGGATTCCGTTCCCATGATTAGGAAACGCCTCACAGCGTCATACATATCAATCTTAAAAACGTAGCCGCCAGCTTTGTTCTGTGCCTGCGTATCATCAAGTGGCTCGTTCTGCCGGGGTTCATGATGAATATGCCCTTTCAAATAGCTCATTCTTTTCCTTTCGTCAGCAAACAAGGGTTTCGGTTTGCGAAGTGACCATCACCCTCCCCGGTGGCGAAGATAGGAATTGAACTTACGATAACGCAAGACCGTGCAGCTCGCTGCGTGTGCTTTGATGGTGAACAAGGGTTGAATATGGGTAGGTCCTGTTTTACCAGGCGCTTTGAAGGCGATAACCCATACCATCAGCTCACCATCAAAATGTTGAGTGAACAAGGGGGCAGGTGTTCGTGTTTTAGCGTGTTAGCCAATTCCACTATACCACTCACGGTGCGAAGCCGAAGTTAAGTGGCGGGACTCGAACCCGTATCTCTCGATTTCCGGTCGATAACGAATACCAATTCAACTCACTCAAGATTGTGGGCGAACAAGGGTGTGAAATGAGGCTGACCCCGATTCATTCATCGGGGCTGGAGGTTTGAACTCCTAACCGTAAAGGTTATTACCCGATAACTCATCTCTATCAGCTCGCCACAAGTTTCACTGCTCTGCTCTGGCGCTGTATCGCCAATCTGCACGTTAAACGCAATCTCGTCGTCGTAAGGAGTCGGTGCGTCCTCATCAACTACTCTATTTTATCGGCTACCTGTGAATCACCGTAATCGACTGCCAGCGCAGTGTAATAAAGCGTTAGTCTTGTTGATGAATTGGCAAGGACAAGGCGGAAATCGTTTACGTCGTATCCTTCCGCAGACAAACGATTAGCTTCCTCATTAAAATCCGTCAAACTTCTTTCGCAGATTGCTGCGTATTTCTGTGCTATTGGAAATCTCTTTCTATAGGGTATTGTTCTCATAATAGTATGGGCGAAGCAGAAGTCGAACCCACACGCCTGAAAGACACCGGATCCTAAATCTGGCGCGGCTGCCAGTTACGCCATTCGCCCTTACGTTTTACGCTTTACACATTAGCTCATTCCTATATTTACGCAGCCGCTATTTTGTTGATGTCGTGTGCTAGGCGGGATTTCTTCCGATTTGCCATACCCTTCTTGATAATCCCCTTCCCTACAGCTCTATCCAACTGGCTAGCCGCTTGACGATACAATTCTTGGGCTTGTTCCATCTCTCCATCTGTGATTGCAGCTTCGGTTTGCTTGAGCATGGTTTTTAACATAGACTTGCGCTGCAGGTTCCGATCTCGCTTCTTTTTATCCGCACGGACATGTTTCATACCAGAGCTTCTAGTGGGCAACTCACATCACCTCCATTCCTTATTGAATCCCATCTTGTGGGCACAACCCGTTATTCGCCATAATAATAGCATAATCCGTCCCATTTGTCCAATCCCTTTTGATTATCAAGACATTGGCATGGGGTAAAACTGTAAACTCTATACGCGGCACCAACCTACTAAGTTCCGCGATTCTGCTAATCGGATATTTTCCGCTGCATTAAGCGGTCACAAGTATTTGAGAGTTTTTCAAACACCAGCAGCACACGCCAAGTAATAAGGACTTTTATGGCCAGTTTTATAGGTAATCGCAGGCTCATCTTGAGGAACATCTATGTTGTTCATTGACAGCACAGTAATCACGATTGCGCCCAATAGGATCGTAATTGCTAACAGAACTTTCCGGCTGTGCATAACAGCCTCCTATCACTCCTAAAATCTACTCCGTGGAGTAATACCTCTCCAACGCAGCTCTTTGCTCCAACACCTGCTCACGTTGTAACGCATCGTCGAATCCTGCAGGGGCCGCACCAATCGGCTTAAACACGAAAACGCTCCTGACTTTGGCATCAGCATCGTAACTATGGTGAATTAGAGAAATAAGCGGACATTTCCCAAAGTCCCCCTGATAAGGGGGATTTAGGGGGTTATTTGTGGGTACAGATTGCCTAATCTGTACATGTGCATCGGCAGTGTCTAAGTAATTCTAAAATCTACCATAAATGCAATGCCTTTTTTCCAATACCAATGTCTTGCTCCCCCCTGGTCAATCTCCTCAGCATCCCCAAATTCTTCCTCCACATCCTTCCGGGTGCTTCCAATACCAACTTCACCCACTGTTTTGGCTTTATTGGGTTCGCTTATAAATAGACTATCAACGCGATCAATGCCATCAAGAATACCAGCTAATCCCAAGTCTGGCTCCCAATACTGAAACTGCTTCTCATCATCATCAAATTTGCTCGGCTTTCCATAAATCGCTTTAACCCTATCAAACTCATCCCCCAACTTAATGCCAGCCGCTTCTTCACCCGGCAAAATCAGCCCGTGAATGATTAGGACCGATACCGATTTGGCAGTCGGCTCGTTTACGCCATCGTCCACTGTCAGCCTTACAGTCACTAAACCTATCTCAATGGGGGCAGTCCATGTCGGCATAGGAGTCGTCTCTGAATCGAGCAGTCCCTTTTTCACTTCCCAACTATAAGTCAGCGTATCCCCATCCGCATCATGCACCGCCGCCTGAAGTTCCACAATGCTGACTGCATGAACCCGCTCCGAAACAACAATCTCCTGAATGACAGGGGCAGCATTTTGGAGACTGATCGGAACGCTTTTTACCTCGGTAACGGATTCGTTCACACCATCATTTACAGAAACGGTCACAGCCGCCGCTTTCAGATCTGAAGGGACCGTCCATTTCACAGTCTGCCCCGTTTCTGAATCCAGTTTCCCCTTTTCCACGTCCCAGACATAGGTCAGCGCATCGCCGTCCTCGTCATGGGCAACCACTTGCAATTCGACACTGTCGCCCGGTTTAACCTCGTCCGGAACAATTAAATGATCGATGACGGGCGGACTATTGTCACCAACATTGGGACTTTCATCACCACAGCCAATTATGGCAAATAAGATTACCCATAGTAAAACAATCATTCTCAACGCTATTAGCTCCTCTCAATAAAGAAATCAAATAAACCACAACTTCAGACTAAACGAAACCAAGATAACACGAGTTTATCAGAAGTTGTCAAACTAACTTAGACCCGCCTTCAAGGGAAACAGTTTGATACGTGATAATACCACGCAGTTACCATTCTACTTGAAATGCCTGTGTCCCTTGTACTACTATTTAGGTTCTACACCTATTCACGCAGTAAAGTTCCGTCGACTCCTGCAGGAGTCGCACCGATAGGCTTAAAGATGGAAATGCTCCTAACCTTGGCAGCAGCATCGCAACTAAATTCAATCCCCTTTTTCCAATACCAGTGGACTTTTCCGCCCTCTTCAACCTTCTCCGCACCCCCAAATTCTTCCTCTACACGCTTGAGTGCACTTCCGATACCAACTCCACCCGTTGTTTTGGCTTTATTCGGCTTCCTTATAGATAGACTCTCGACGAGACCAATGCCATCAAAAACACCTGACAACCCAATGTCGGGATCCCAATACGCAAAAAAATCACTATTGCGTTTGCTCGGTCTTCCGTACAATGCTTTCACCCTATCAAACCCATCCCCCAACTTAATGCCCGCCGCTTCTTCACCCGGCACAATCAGCGCGTGAACGATTCAAACAACCACCGATCTCGTCACCGGTTCGTTTACGCCATCGTCCACCGTCAGCGCAACAACCACTAAACCCGTATCAATTGGAGTTGTCCATGTCGGTGTAGGGGTTGTCTTTGAATCAAGCACCCCCTTTTTCGCCTCCCAGCTATAAGCCAAGGTATCCCCATTCGCATCATAAACCACTGCTTAAAGCGGGGTACTGCTGACTGCATGAACCCGCTCCGAGACAACAATTTCTCCGATAACAGGGGCACTGTTTCGGAGATTGACAGAAATTCTTTGTAATTTGGTAACAGATGCGTTCACACCGTCATTCACAGAAACGGTGACTGTCACCGCTTTCAGATCCGAAGGAGCTCTCCACTTCACAACTCGTCCTGTTCTTGAATCCAGTTTTCCCTTTTCCACTTCCCAGACATAGATCAACGCATCGCCATCCCCGTCATGGGCAACCACTTGCAATTCCACGCTATCGCCAGGGCTAACCTCCTCTGGAATAATTAAATGATCAACAACAGGTGGGCTATTGCGAATCTCATCATTACCACAGCCAATAATAACAAATAACACTACCCATAGTATGACAATCGTCCTCATTGCTGTCAGCCCTTCTCAATTAAAAAGTTGAGTAAGCCGCTATACGAAACTAGGACAGTGCGGATTTTCTGAGAACCGTCCGGCTAACTTGAACTTGTCTTCAAGGACAACAGTTTGTTAGGTGCTACGCCGATTGGATTCCTGCTTGAGCCAGTAACGAATTCCTTTACCTGCATAAGGCTCGGACTCATAACGCGGAATGACATGCAAATGGGCATGGAATACCGTTTGCCCAGCTATGCCACCGCAATTCCAACCCAAATTGTAGCCCTGCGGATTGTATTCGGCATCAATCAATGCTTTGACTTCGGTAAGGAGTGAGAATGTAGAAGCAAACTCCTCTGTGGTAAGATCAAATGTTGATTGACGATGGGCTTTTGGTACAATGATTCCCGACCCTTGCAATACCGAGTGTTTTAGATCGATAAAGAGACTCAACTCGTTCTCAAGTCGAACAAATTCATCGTTGACTTTTGGTGGGCAAAATGGACAAGTCAGATTATTACCCTCCTAACCTGTATTATAACACAAGCTGCTATCTACAAAAAATCACCTCATACTCGTAGGTCGTTCATCCCCGGTCACGGGATCCTCTCGGACTTGCCCGACCCATAGTCCCTCGTAGCCACAAGTTTTCCAACCTGTGACCGTGCCGTAGGTTGAAGATAATAGGCATATTGCTTTGAATCCCGATTCATCGGGGATCCGTATGCCGTAACCTGCCTATTCTCTCGCTTGGTGTAATACCGGCAGGTATCCTGTAGGTCGAGATTCATATCTCGACACCCAAATGTCAACAGAACCTAAACACTGTTAGCCAATCTGTATCCCCAACCTAAAGGAGGGAGTCTTAGATCGGAAGATTTGACAATTACAGTATCACAGCAGAAATTCAGTCAAGCGTATAATTGAAATGGGGACAATGGACAAATGTCTAGGAGATGTCTCGATAGGATTGTGGGGTGTGCACAGCGCACCATAGATGGAAGGCAGGGACGTAGATCAGCACGACACCTTCTTTTGAAGGATCTAATTCAACGACAAATTCGTTAACGAGGAGTCCCTAATGTTAAGCAGGCTGTCGTATCCTTCAAAACAGGAAGTAACGCTGCGCCATTGGAAGGATTTCGGCGGGTTCACAGGTGAGGAGTTCACCATCAGCATGTCAAGGTGTTCATCAATCGTGTTGGTCGTAAACGGTCGTGTGGGATTGGTCGAGGAGGACAATGCGTTGCTTTGACCGCAGACTTTGATGATGTCTGGTGCATGTCCACCGTCCACGCCTTCTGTGTAGGTGGATTATTGCTGAAAGGTTGACACTTTTTCCAGCGTCCTGCTCAAAATTCAAGAAGCAAATCGCCTAAACCAATCGTAGGAGCGAGCTTCCCTCGCCCCTACGATTGGGTACTTATCCGCCAATGCCGGACGCGCCTCACATAAATGTCAACATGCCCTAGATATCCCGGTGCTTTTAATCAATACTGAATGAAGTACCAATGGTGACATACGCCATCTTCAGATCGCTGTTAGGATTATAACCGATGTTGAAGCTGACCGCTGTTTCTGCATCACCGGGAATGGAATAGGAAATACTCGGTGTGATGTCAACCAGCGCAGCACCCTCAGTTCCATAAAGCTCACTTTCACCAAGGGCAAGACCAGCAGTCAATCCAATACCCAAGTTCTTATAGGTGGTTCCGAGGCTTGGAGCAACATAAATCGAACTATCATCATCACCGGCAAGGTTCAGATAAACAGTTATGCTGTTATCAAAAGGCAATGCACTGATACCGACACCGGCGTTTGCTTCAAGTACATGGCCTTCCGCAAACGGAAAACTGTTTGGAATCACGTAGTCAATAACACCTGCGCTGATATCAACCGCTCCAAGGCTAGCACCAAGGTATACAGTGTAATCAATTTCGCTGTTGTCTGCACCACCACCCTCAATACCTTGCGAATACCAGACATTGGCACCAACACTGACAGGTCCAGCGGCGTAAGATATATCAACGGAAGGCTGCATAAAACTAGTTCCACCACCTGCAATAGCACCTCGCCAATAATAAGCACTTGCATAGGTGGCATCAATTGCGATGTCAACGGGCAATGATGAACCCTCTTCTTCTGTCGCTATCGCCATATTTCCTGCAACGGGGGCTAATATGCAGACAGCTACAATATACCAATACCATGCGATGTGCATCTTATGTTTCATCTGTTATCTCCTTTATAAGGCTCATTTTTCAATCAATTGAATGGCGTATCTTTCCAAGTTCAACAATAAATCTTGACGATGATAAAGCAGCAAAAAAGGTGCCAAAGATTGGCAGACGCATTTTTCATTTAATAAAAATCTTTACAAGGCAAGCAGCAACGGCAGGTAGCTTAATTTTTTGAGATTATTCGTTCGGTGTGTTATTACTGAAAAGTTGATACAATTTTCATCAATCTGCTGAAAATTCAAGCAGCAAACCACCTAAATTTTAAGCAGACGGTTACCTCAACTATGGTAGATTTCAAAATTAATTAGACACTATTAACCAATGGTGCTAGCTTGCAGCTGTTTATAACATAAAACGTGAAAATCATTGGTTCATCGGTTCATTTAGCCCCAGCGGGGCGACAGGTTTATAGTACACCGATAAACAAATATCCTAAAGCCCCAGCGGGGCGACATGTGTATCCGAAGGGCGGAACGTAAGAAGAATCAATGAACTCTTGAACAATGTGGAAATGACTTTCTCACTAACTAGCACCAAAGGTTATTAACGAGCGAGACTAGTAACTTGTTGGCAGGGATAGGGCACACAGCACTCCGTCCCGATTCATCGGGAGGTAAGCTGCCATAAGTAGCGCGAACTGTTAGTTTGCGGGCGGGGATCACAATCTAAATGAAGTTTAAGAAAATAACTGGGTAATATTGTAATTTGTGTTATGCTGTTGCCAAAGGAGGTATTGTCTGATGGCAAAACCCCATAAACTTGAGTTGAGTGAATCTGAAATACAAGCCCTCATTGCCCTTCGAGATAAAGGCGAACCGGCTTATCTGCGAGAGCGTGCGACAGCACTGTTGAAAATACATGAAGGCTTTTCTCCGCATGAAGTTGCTCGTAGAGGGCTATTGAAAAAGCGCAATCCTGATACCGTCTATGCGTGGTTGCGTCGCTATAGCGAACATGGTATCTGTGGACTGTTTCATAAACCCGGTCGGGGTCGAAGACCTGCTTTTTCCCCCAAGGCACCTGAAGTTGCCAAATCAGAACTGTTACAGGCAATCGGTCAAGATCCGGGACTTGTCAATCCGCATCAAACACGCTGGACGCTCTGTACCCTCGGTCAGGTCGTGCCATGGCTTGAAGGCATATCGCTGTCGGGCATTCATCAAATCTTTTCACGCTTGGGTCTCAGTTATAAGCGTGCCAGAGATTATGTGCGGAGTCCAGACAGAGATTATGCTGAAAAACTTGCTCGCATCCAGCAAGCTTTAGAAACTGCGCGTCAAGCTCCGGAAACTTACGTTGTGGTTTACCAAGATGAGTTTGGCTTCAATCTACAACCGACCACCGCAAAAGACTGGGCAGAGACCGGCACGAAGTATCCCTTGGCAGTTCAGAGTCATCGTTCCCAAGAAACTTGTTATGGCATCGGTGCACTGAATCCACACACAGGCTATGTCATTTACCAGCAAGTCGAAAGCTGCACAGTTGTCGCACTGCATACATTTTACACGCAGATTTGCCAACGCTACCCAAAGGCTGAACGTATCTATCTGATTCAGGATAATCGAGCGATACACTTTCATCCCAATCTCATCGAAGCACTTCTGCCACAGACAAGACCCTTTGCTAAACCCACGCCGCCTAAGTGGACCGGCAAACCGTCAAAGAAAATTGGCAAACTTGCCAAACTCCCTATTGAGATATTGCAACTCCCGACCTATGCCGCTTGGACCAACCCAATTGAGAAGTTATGGCGATGGGTGCGGCAATCGGTCATACATCTTCATCGGTGCAGCAATGATTGGCAGGCACTTCAAGACAAGGTACTTGCCTTCATCGAACAGTTTAAAGGCGGCTCACAGCAGCTGCTATACTATGTCGGATTATTACCCAATTAATAAATTAATCTTCATACAGATTGTGGTACAAAAGACTATCTACTTTTAATGGCTATTTATTTTTAGGATTCACCACAAATATGTAAGTGCTGCAGATTGGATTGAACGGAAATTATGCCACTCATCCCCAAAACTTCAACGATTCAGCACAGCAAGGTTTATTCGTAGGGAACGGAGATCTCCGTTCCGTTTCTTTTTACGTATTACACATCACGCACTACATCTCACGTTTCACGCCTCACGTTCAATTTCAACTTGACAAAGTATCTCGACTTTGCTAGATTAAAGTTAGAATGCCAATCAAGCAGGTAGGAGCATTAGACACGCATTACATTCATACCAAATCAGGAGGATACCATGCCAACTATTTCAGCCGAACAATTACGAGAAATTGCCTCCCAACTCCTTCAGGGTGCCGGTGCCAGCGCAGAAGAAGCTGCAATCATCTCTCGGCACTCCATGGGTGCCAATCTGGCGGGCCACGACTCGCACGGGATTATCGCCATTCCCGGTTACATTGATCGGATAAAACGGGACCACATTGTACCGGGCGCCCCCTTCGAGATCATCCGCGAAACCAGCGTCACCGCAGTTATCGACGGCAACTGGGGATTCGGATACGTGGTTTCCGAGCGGGCAATGCAAATCACTATCGACAAAGCCAAAGAACACGGCGTCGCAGCCACTACAGTCTACCAGCAAAGCCACGTCGGAAGGGTGGCAGACTACCCCATCATGGCTGCCCAGGCAGATCTTATCGGTATGATGACCGCCGATTCTGGGCGCACCAGCAAATCGGTAGCACCATTCGGCGGTAGAGAAGCGCGCCTCGGCACAAATCCCATCTGTATCGCGATGCCCAGCGACCTAGAAGGCACCCTGTTCATAGATATGGCGACCAGTGCTGTCGCAGGAGGCAAAATAAGTGTGGCGCGTGCGCGCGGCGTTGACATCCCAGAGGGTTGGATTCTTGATAAGGATGGCAACCAGACCACAGACCCTGAAGACATGAGTCGTGGCGGTGTTCAACTCCCACTGGGAGGACCAGAGGGGCACAAGGGATACGGACTCTCAGTGATGGTTGAAATCTTCTCAGGTATCCTCACCGGCCTCGGTTTTGGGCATGATCCGGCGGGCAAGCACAACGACGGATGTTTCATGGCAGCCTTTAACGTCGATGCCTTCCGCTCCCTTGCTGAATTCAAGGAAGAGGTCGCAGAATTCGCCGCCTACCTGAAAAGTTGTCCACCGGCGACTGGGTTCGCAGAAGTCTTCTATCCCGGCGAGTTAGAACATCTACGAACCCAGCAGAAGTTGCAGGAAGGTATTTTCATCGAAGATGCCACATGGAACAATCTCAAATCCTTGGCAGAAGAATACGGCATCTCGGACTCGCTAGGCTTCTAACATCAAATCCTAACCCAAGCTGGCAACTAAAGTCCCAGAAGACTGGCATGGTGAGGTTTATTCCGTTTTTTCTCACGTATTACGCATTACGTATTATTCTTCAGATTTAACCGCAGCGCGGTCTGCAGCAATCCACTCCTCCCATCGGTCCTCATCCGGAGCCAGAAACCCGGAATTGCAGCGAGGCTGCAGCTGAGTATCAACACCCAAAAGTCGCATCAGCCGGTAGTCATCACGCTCCTGTGCTTCCGCAAGGAGCCGCTGTGTCAACGGACCACTGTGGTTATCCGTGTGCTTGAGCCACGTCGAATTGTAGTAAATACTAAAAAAGTAACGTAACCCCTCTGCGGTACTCGGTGTTCCCGAATGAATCAGGTGATTGTGTGTCACAACGACATCACCCGCCTTCATATAGAGCAAAGTCTCGTCCGGATGCGGCTTATTCCGATCCTCTATATCTATCGTAATCGGCTGCCGATGCGATCCGACAATCACCCGCAACGGACCGTATTCGTCCGTTAGATCTTGCAAATAACTAATCGCGTTTGAGGCAAGTGGACGCTCGTAAATATCCTTTTGCGGCATTTTTGCCCACCGATCTCGATGCCAACCCGACGCTCGACCCTCAGCTTGATCTTTGGATACGCTTGGAAAAGCAGCAAGGGTAAGGTTATCAAGTTGCACAAACGGTCCCATCACCGACTCCAAAAAGTCGAGTATCGTCGGATGCTTCGCCGCGGACCACATCAGTTTGGGAGCATATTCGAGCATGTTACCGAACCAAGTCTGCCCGTCATAATCCGCCATTAACTCCTGATGTCTCTCACGCCAACCCTGCATCTGTGCTTCGGTGAACAAACCCTCAAAAACGGTGAAACCATTCGCCTTATATTCTTCCAAACGCTGATCTAAATCTTTGTTCATCTTTATCTCCTCCTCACGCATACACGGACGTAACCGAATTTAAGCAACGGACCACTATAAACGACCAAAGTCATCTCAACAGGAACTCACTTTCAAAAAAATAGGTTTCGGATTAGCAATAGATATGGTATACTGCCTGCCGCCAGAAATTGAATTTTGTGGCGGACAAATCTCCTAACGAATCGGAAGGTTCAAAGCGCGATTTTAGACTGTGCTAAGTATACCACGCTGCGATTCTCAGAAGCCACGCTTTTCAAAGAAATTCGTTCACACATATTTAAGGAGAGCATACTGTAAATGAAGATTTTGGTCGGACCCAACCACATGAAACTCGAAGACGGGATCCCCGAATTCGAGAAAACATATCCTGACGTAGAGATTATCCACTGTGCCAAGCCAGAAGATGCGCCGACACTTATCGCCGATGCCGATGTCTATATCGGCTGGCTCAGCCGCGATCTCTTCTTGGCTGCCAAAAACATCAAATGGATTCAGTCTCCCAGTTCTGGGGTTGACTATTTTGTCTCCATCCCCGAACTGGTGGAGAGCGATGTCCTGCTCACCAGCGCAAGCGGCACCCACGCTGCGTGCGTCGCAGAAAGCGCGATTGCTATGATCCTCGCCTTTACCCGCGGCATCAGAGATTCTATTTTGGCACAGCAACAAAAGCAGTGGGCAATAGGTAAAATTCGCCCCAAGATGGTGGAGTTGACCAACAGCACGATGGGTATTATCGGGTTTGGAAATATTGGACGCGAGATTGCCAAGCGGGGAAGTGCCTTCGACATGCGAATCATCGCCGTAGACCTCTATCCCGGCGACAAGCCGGACTATGTCAGTGAGGTGTGGGGGTTTGATCGGCTAGACGACCTGTTACGCGAGTCCGACTATGTGCTAATAGCCGTTCCCCGCACACCGGAGACGCGCGGCATGATTGGGGCGGAACAAATAGCACTGATGAAACCCACAGCAATGCTAGTGCCTATGTCACGGGGCGGCATCATTGACGAAGCAGCGATGGCGACGGCGTTGCGTGAAGGACGATTAGCCGCAGCAGCAATGGATGTCTTCGCAACGGAACCCCTGCCCGAAGACAGTGAACTGTGGGAAATGGAAAATGTATTAATCGCACCGCACGTCTCTGGCGGCACACAGTTTGAGAGGCAGCATGTCCTTGAGATCTTCGGCGAAAATATCGGACGCTTCGTGCGCGGTGAACTACCGTTGCACAACCAAGTTGACAAGAGCGCAGGATTCTAAAAGGACATACAGATGGATAAACTAGGCGTCGGACTGATAGGCAGCGATGTCCATGTATCTGGATACATCAAAGAATTTGCCGCTTGCCCTGATGTCGAATTGATTGGCGTTGCCGACGATAGCGAAGAGACAGCACAAGATCTGTGCCGTCAAGGTCAAATGAAATATGCCACGACCAACTATCAGCAACTGCTAGACGATAAAGACATCCAGATTATCTTGGTTTGTAGCCCGGATCTCTTTCATGCTGACCACGCTATCGCCGCACTTCGGGCAGGAAAGCATGTCCTATGTGAGAAACCGATGGCGATCGACGTAGAAAGCTGCCGAAAATTGGTGCAAACGGTGGACGAAACCGGACTCACGTTTATGGTGAGCCAGTTCATGCGGTTTGAGCCCATTTACAAGCGGATTAAGCAGATCTACGACACTGAAGGGATCGGACGCGCCTTCTTCGTTGAAGGTAGCTACATCCACGATATGCGCTCTCTCTACAATCCGGTAACTTGGCGATCTCATCCACAAACCGCACAGAACATCCTGATCGGGGGCGGCTGCCACCCCTTCGATCTACTCCGGTGGACGGTCGGTGCCGACATTACAGAAGTCCACGCCTATTCCAACGGGTACGCCGCCCAAGAGTTTCCGCTCGATGACTGTTACATCTTCACCTTTCAGTTTGAGAACGGATGTATCGGCAAAGTGCTTGTTACCAGCGGCTGCAAAGGTCGCGGGATGGGCGAAGGCTTCCTCTCCATCTACGGCACAAAAGGAACGATCTGGAAAAACCATATCCACCATAGCGATGGTCGTACGGAAGAAATTGTCGCAGACGATGGAAATGCAATTCAGGAAGTAGTGTCTCATTTCGTTGACTGTGTAATTAATGGAACAAAACCATTGATCGATGTGCGAGAAGGCGCGAAAACCGTTTCGGGCTTGGTCGCAGGCGTGGAGTCCTCAGAAACAGGGAAGCCAGTAAAAGTGGTCAACCAGTTCGATGAATAGTGAGCATCATTTGTAGGGAACGGAGATCTCCGTTCCATTTTTTCTTACGCATTACGTACTGTTCTTCATTAGCCCCAGCTGTTTTGAAACCTAATCTTATCGGGGCGGGTCAACATGTGGCAGGTTTTAAGGTAGTAGGCACGCTCCGCCGTGCCGTAACTCTCGTAGGTTGGGTAGAGCAACAGCGAAACCCAACAATATACTTACGCATCACGTTTCACACTTCACGTTTTATATTTTTGGGACTTACGCAGCACGTTCATAAGTCCCCCTGATAAGGGGGATTTAGGAGGTTAAAAATCAAAAATCTACCCTCGTGTGCCAAATTTGCGTAAGTCCTGATTTTGAAAAACCCATGTCGGCAAAAAAATTAACCCCAGAACAGGGTGAGGCTCTGCGCCGTATCCCCGCCATTGAACAGCTGCTCTCCCGCGAACCGTTCCTCACTATGCAGGAAGGCTATTCGCGAGATCTCATTACGGAGGCTTTACGCACCGTCACTGCGGAGATCCGCAGACAAATCCTTGACAGCACAGAGATTGTGGAACCTCCGGAGGAATCAGCGTATGCAGCACTCGTCCGTGCGGAACTCGAAGCCCTAACCGCTCCCGCACTCCGTCCGATTGTCAATGTCACCGGCACTATTACCCACACCAACCTAGGCAGATCACTACTCAGTGCTTCGGTATCTGAAAACCTCGCGCAAGCCGCCGCCAACTATGTGAATCTGGAATATGATCTCGATACAGGCGCACGTGGACACCGAGATCGGCTGACAGAACCTCTGCTGCAGCGACTGACGGACTGTGAAGCCTCGACAATAGTAAACAACAACGCAGCGGCTGTGTTACTCGCGTTAAACACGCTAGCGCGTGGCAAAGAGGTCATCGTTTCCCGCGGCGAACTCATTGAGATCGGCGGGGCGTTCCGCATCCCCGATGTGATGGAAGCGAGCGGAGCCATCTTGCACGAAGTAGGGACAACGAACCGAACACACCTGCGGGACTACGAGAACGCAATCAACGAAAGTACGGCATTGATGCTCAAGGTACATCCAAGCAACTACCAGGTCGTCGGATTCGCTTCAACCCCCACAATGGAGGAACTCACCGAACTTGGGCGTCAGCACGGTATCCCAACGATGGAAGATCTTGGGAGTGGTTCGCTGATTGATCTGACCCGTTACGATCTGCCCTATGAGCCGGTGGTCCGTGAGCGGATAAACGCCGGTGTCGATGTTGTTACCTTCAGCGGCGACAAGTTGCTTGGCGGATCGCAAGCGGGAATTATTGTGGGGCGATTGGACGCAATTGAGAACATTCGCAAAAATCCACTGATGCGGGCGTTGCGCGTGGGAAAACTCACTATCGCTGCACTCGAAGCCACCTTGAGGCTCTACCTCAACGAAAAGGAATTGACCGAAAAACTACCGATGCTTCAGCGTTATACTCGGTCAATTGCCGAGCTCCATGAAGTGGCTGAAAAACTCACCAATCACCTGCAGCAAATCTTCGGCGACGCAATCCAAGTAACGATTGAAGAGAGTGCCGCGCAGATTGGCAGCGGTTCGCTCCCCGTTGACACCTTGCCAAGCCTAGCCGTCAGCTTACACGCACCGCAGATCTCCGCCGAAACCCTCGCAACACATTTCCGAGTGCAACCGACACCTGTAATTGGGCGTGTGCAGGAGGAACGACTCCGGTTCGACGTTCGGACAATATTTGAGACGGAACTGGCGTGGATTGTGGAAGCAGCAAAGGGTGTGAAAGAAAAACTTCAAGCAGAATTGGATCATTCGACTTAGAGGGAACAGGATATTATGCGACACGTCATCATCGGCACCGCCGGACACGTTGATCACGGAAAATCCGCGCTGATACACGCCCTCACCGGTATCGAAACCGATCGGCTCAAAGAGGAGAAGGAGCGTGGACTGTCAATCGAATTGGGATTCGCCTACTTCGATCTGCCGGACGGTTCGCGTGCCGGAATCGTCGATGTGCCCGGTCATGAGCGGTTTATCCGAAACATGCTCTCAGGTGCTTATGGGATGGACATGGTGCTGCTTGTCGTTGACGCAAAAGAAGGCGTTCAGGAACAAACGCTGGAACATCTGGAGATCCTCGATCTGCTCGGTATTTCGACCGGCATCCTCGTGATGACGAAGGTAGATCTGGTAACATCGGACCAGTTGGCAGAATCCGCCGAAATGTCCCAAGAGATGTTGGTCGGAACAACCCTCGAAGGCTTACCCACCGTCCACGTCTCAGCGATAACAGGCGAAGGATTGGATGAACTAAAGAGTACAATTGTGGCTTGTGTCAATACGGAGGCGCAAGCAGAGCGACATAACGGTATTCCACGTCTGTATGTGGATCGTGTCTTTTCGATGACAGGATTCGGCGCGGTAGTGACAGGCACACTGATGGGCGGCGTAATCCAACGCGAACAACGGCTAGTCATGCTACCCCAAGGGCAAGAGGTACGTGTCCGTGGCGTCCAAGTTCACAACGAACAGGCTGAAAACGCACAGTCAGGACAACGGACAGCGTTGAACCTATCAGGCATCACCAAAGACCAAATCGAACGTGGGAATGTGCTCTGTCCAAGCGGATTTTCAGAGGTCACAGACAATATTGATGTCTCACTTAATCTCCTGTCGTCCTTCCCAAGAATGCTTGAACATTGGACGCGTCTGCGGTTTTATCTCGGAACAAGCGAGACGTTCTGCCGGGCGATTCTACTGATGGACGAGGCAGTTTTGCCGGGGGATTCGGCCCAACTCCAGTTACGCCTTGAGAAGCCGATTTTGACCTTCAAAGGAGATCGGTTTATCGTGCGAGATTTCTCCGCCCAGCATACAGTCGGCGGAGGACGGGTGGTTAACCCATTCGCCCCACGCCACAAGCGATTCACAGAAGAAACGCTGGAGACTCTCACAGTGTGGGAAGGTGCCGATGATGTAGAGGTTGTGAGGCTAGTGTTGGCACAAACCCGTAATCTCTGTGTACCTGAAGAATTTCTCCGCTACTACCTTCCCTATGCTGATGGGGATTTTCGAGCGTTCCTAAAAGACCTTGAGGCCCGTCAAGAGATTGTCCGTTGGCGGGGAACCACGCCGCTCGTTTCTGCAATGGATCGAACGAAACAAGCGCAGGCAAATCTGACCGACACTTTAGCGAGTTTCCATGAAGATCAACCGCTTGCCCCCGGTCAGAACACCTCGCAACTCCGTCTCCAACTCGGCCTGGACGAAATCGGTTTTGAGAAGATTGTCGATCAGCTAATTCGCCAGAAAGAGATCGTCACCGATGGGAATCTACTACGTCTATCATCGCATCAAATTCAGTTCTCAGGGGAGGAAGAAGATATCAAGGAAAAGGTCGAAGGGATATTCCTTGACGCTGGTATCAATACCCCAGCCATGAGTGAGTTGACTGCCCAGCTGTCCGAATATCCACCGCAGTCAGTTCAGCAGACCTTTTACGCGCTGATGAACCTCGGACGATTCATTAGAATTGGGGAGGATCTATTTATTCATACCCAAATGTTTGACACAATTGTGAATTCGCTTACCGATTACCTTCAGAAAAATGATATAATAACTGTCGCTGAATTTCGAGAACTTGCACAAACCAGTAGGAAATACGCTGTCCCGTTTCTCGAATACTGCGACGGGCAAGGATTGACAATCCGTGAAGGGAACCACCGACGGCTGCGGAAATCTCAACGTCAGGCGTAGCGAGTACCTTCTTCCGATCGGGAAAACCTACAATTTCATGGGGAAAATGGGGAAAAAAGTGAAAATTCAGATGAATCAAACAAATATGGCGTAAATTTCTATCTGGGAGGGGATAGGGTCCGGTGGCTCTACTGGTCTTCAAAACCAGCTTGCCCATGCAAGTGGGTAGGTGGGTTCGACTCCCACCCTCTCCCGCCACTTAATATAACGCAAGTTGCTAGTGTTAATTCAAGTAGCTCCCTAAAGTTCCAACAGGGCAATATGTGTATCAAAATGCACTACACCCGTAGGTTGGGCATCTTGCCCGACCCAAAGCCCCAGCGGGGCGATATGTTTATAGAATATCAGCCACCTAACTCCCCTAAAGCCCCAGAGGGGCGACATGTGTGTAGTAAATTTGGTTATTTCTAGTGGGGGTCGAGTATGGAAACTCGACCTACAAGCTATCTAGCAACTTACGTTAATATAACGCAAGTTGCTAGTAGTACGTACACGGGTTGTAGGGAACAACGATCGTTGTTCCCTATGATGCAGTAGATAGATGTCCTTTCGCTCCAGTTTTGAATCCCGATTTATCAGGGCGGAGCGCAATGTATAAGGTTCATCATTTCAATGAACTAATGAACTAACAAAAACCCCTATCGGGGTAACAAATGACAACACGCGTAGAGCTATTACGTTTCACGTTTCGCGTTTCACATATCAGGAGCTGACCATGCCAATCAGGATCTTACCCCCCGACATCTCCAACAAAATCGCCGCCGGCGAGGTCGTTGAACGTCCGGCTTCCGTGGTGAAGGAATTGGTCGAAAATGCAGTCGACGCTGAGAGCACAAACGTCAATGTCGAAATACGGGCGGGCGGCAAGCGACTCATATCAGTCTCAGATAACGGTGCTGGCATGAGCCGTGAGGACGCACTCATCGCAATAGAACGCCACGCAACCAGTAAAATCAGCGTCGTTGAGGACCTAGAGACCATCCAGACATTTGGATTCCGTGGGGAGGCACTTCCGAGTATCGCATCGGTATCCCAGTTTGAACTGCTGACACGAACCCCCGATGCAGTGGAAGGCACAAAGATCACGGTTGAAGGCGGCGTGGTTCGCCCAGTACAAGCAAGCGGTTGCTCACCGGGGACACATATCACGGCTAACAATCTCTTTTACAATGTACCAGCACGGCTGAAATTCCTCAAAAGTGATGCGACAGAGTTGAATCATATCACAAACCAAGTGATGTGGGCGGCGCTTGCTAACCCGAAAACCCAGTTTTCCCTCTCACACAACAACCGCTCTCTAATTGATGTCCGATCGTGTGAATCTTATACCGAGCGGATACGTCTCTTATACGGAAAAGAGTTCGCCGAAAACCTGATCGAGTTCGATGCCGATCTTCCGAACCTCCAACTCCACTGCTTTATCGGCAAACCCGATTTCACAAAGGCAAACCGCAACTACCAACTCTTTTTCCTGAACCGGAGACCCATTCGGAGCAAGGTGCTCGGCGCAGCCCTCAACGAAGCGATGCGATCCATGGTGCCGAAAGATCGGTATGTGGTCGCATTTCTGTTCCTGACAATGAACGGACAGCACGTCGACGTCAATGTCCACCCAGCCAAGATTGAGGTACGATTCCAGAATGAGCGCAGCCTTTACAGCGGCGTGGTACGCCTGCTACATAGTGGCATCTACAAAAACAAATACATCCCAAAAATGGAAGCGCAAGATGGAAAAACAGAGACGGCGCAAGACTCTACGTCCGAAGGCAGAGATGCCCCCACAACCTTCCCGCCTCAACAACCGCAGATCGAGGTGGATACCTCAGCCCCGCGCACCTCTATCTTCCCTAGGGGACGCAGCGAATCTATACAGCCAGCGCCAACCTCCCCTACTACTACTACACCGTTACAGACCGAAGAACCTGATCCACAGGGTGAACCCCTTCAGGTCGAATCGGTACAATTACCACAACACCCAATTCCCGAAGGAACAGAACTTCAACTCCTCGACTTTGAAGGTGTCCAGCTAAAAACCAATCTGTTTAATACTTACATCGTTGCAGAAGGTGGAGATCGGGTGTTCCTGATTGATCAACACGTCGCAGCTGAGCGCGTGTTATACGAACGTTTTGTCGAACAGCTAAAAACAAACACCATTCCTGTGCAGGGATTGTTGCTACCTGTCACCATCGAAACAACACCCCAACAACTGACAACACTCGACGCCCACAGCGAAATATTTGAAAAACTCGGTTTCGATGTGGAGCGATTCGGTGGAAGAACAGTCCTTGTCCGATCTATCCCCGCAACACTGCCCACACGGCTTGTCAACGTAACAGTCACAGACCTACTAGATGGGATCGGGAATGCCACAACACCAACCGTAGAACATCTAGAAGTGCAGGACAAGGCACTCATCATGCTCGCATGCAAGTCCGCCGTGAAAGCCGGGGATGTGCTGACGATGGAGGAGATGGTTAACCTAATCAAAGATCTCTCTCAGGCAAAGTTGCCGTTCAACTGTCCACACGCACGTCCCATCATTGTGGAGATGCACCGAAATGAACTAGAGAGCCGGTTTAAGCGGCGATAATTCGCCCGATAGGGTAGAGTTCATTGTTATGTACTATTTTGGAGGTGAGTTGTCATGAGGATAAAGACCATCAACACTTTCATAGATTTATTTCTGTCAGTGGAGGCAAAGTTCGATGTCAAAGCACTATAGAGTTGGCCTCATCGGATGTGGCAGAGTTGCTGCAGGACATGCCAATGCCTACACAGCAATCGAGTCCACCGAACTTGTTGCAGCCGCAGAACCAGATCCGGAACGTAGACTCAAATTTGATGAGACCTACGGTATCGTCAGTTTCTACGAAAATTATCGTGAAATGCTCGCAAACGAAGAGTTGGATATTATCAGCATCTGCACATGGCCCCCACTTCATTGCGAAATGACCGTTGCCGCCGCTGAAAGCGGAGTACAAGCGATACTTTGCGAAAAACCGATGGCACTTAATTTGGGGCAAGCGGATAGGATGTTGCAAGTCTGCGAAGAGACTGGAACAAAGCTGGTGGTCGGACATCAACACCGCTTCGACTCGCAATCAACGAACGCGATAGAACTCATTAAGGGCAACGCTATCGGTGAATTGCAGTCAATCTTCGGTTACTGCAACAGTAGTGATCTGCTCACTAACGGCACTCATGTTGTTGACCTCATCCGCTATTTTGTCGACGATACTCCAATCAGATGGGTCATGGGACAGATCGACCGTCCATCTGATAAGGTTCACTTTGGACATCGCGTTGAACATAACGCCATTGGGCATTGGCAATTTGAAAACGGCATCTATGCGATACTCGCGCAGGGCGAACTCGCGCCAAGCGGCTATGCCTTCCAACTCTGTGGCACCGCCGGAATCATCAGCGTCAACGCACCCCAAGGCCGTCAGCTGCAAGTCATCACCAAAAACGGAGAACTTGACATTTCCCTTGAAGAGATCAATCCCAAACAAGCGGAGGTGGAAGAACTGATTGCGTGGCTAGAAGGAGGTACACCGCACCGATCGCGTGGAGAAAGCGGTAGAGCAACGATGGAAGTCCTCATGGCAATTATGGAGTCGTCGCGTCTGCACCGCGCCATCTACCTACCCCTCGAAACAGAGGAGTCGCCGCTAGAGCTAATGATCGAGTCAGAGCAGATCTGAAATGCAACTAGGACCTACCCACTTCACCATAGTAGCCACAGGTTTCCTAACCTGTGATCGCCTTAGTATCGTAGGTTGGGTTGGAAGTACCTCTCTATCAAGCATAGTAGAATTGGCACCTGTCAACGCAATATTCTTGCAGGTAACAAGAGTGAAACCCAACACTCGTAACCAATGAACTAATGAACCAACACGGAGCAAACCCATGCTGACATCCGAACAGATTCAGTTTTACAAAGACAACGGCTACCTGCTCACCGAACAGGTCTTCACACCCGAAGAGATTGGGGAATGTGTCCACGAAACCGATGCGATGTTTGACCGCGTTCAGCAGGGCGGGCGCCGACTTGAAGGCACATGGGGAGGCAAATGGCGGGAAGCCCAGATTCCCAAAGAAGAACTTGGCAAAACATCACTGCTCGGTATCCATAACATGCAATATCATTCCGCAGTCTTCACCAGAATGCTAGTCAATCCAAAGTTGGCTGGAATTGTCGCCGATTTGATTGGACCTAACGTGCAACTGCACCACACAAAACTGCACATCAAGCCGCCCGAAAAAGGCTCCCCGTTTCCGATGCACCAAGACTATCACTATTTCCCCTACGAAAATGACTCGATGATCGCTGCCGTCATTTATCTTGAAGATGCAACGGTGGAAAGCGGCTGCCTGTGTGTCATGCCGGGCGTCCACAAACAAGGAGTCTTGCCGCACGAGCCCGATGGCCTTTACCTCTCCCCACAGAAATACCCCATCGAAAACGCGACCCCCTGTGAAGGAAGTGCAGGCGATGTGCTGCTCTTTAGCTACCTGACCCCACACGGTTCATATCTAAATCGATCTGATCACCCGAGACGTATCGTCCTATTCCAATACTGCTCCGCTACCGATCAACGGCTCAAGGATCTCCACATCTCACCCGGACACGGACTGATGGTGCACGGAATCAACCCGACCCCGGAGGCGTAAGAAAAAAGGAGAATCATCAATGGTTAAGACAGCCGATGTAGTCATCATTGGAGGAGGTGCTATCGGCACAAGCCTTCTGTATCATCTGACCGCTAAAGGGGTGCGAAACGTGGTACTCTTGGAGAAAGGGCTGCTCTGCGCTGGCTCCACGGGCGATTCGGCAGCCATTATGCGGCAGCACTACTCCAACGAAGTCAGTATCCGTCTCGTCAAGAAGAGCCTCGAAATCTTCCAGCATTTTCCCGAAGTGTTTGATGGAACGGAGGTACTCCACAACGTTGGTTGGTATTTCTTGGTGCCACCGGAGGCTGCTGATCTTTTCCATGACAACATGGTACAACTGAAGCAGTTGGGTGTGCGGACTTGGGAGGTTTCATTGGAGGAGGCCGCCGAGGCACTACCGGGCTTGAACATGGAAGGCATCGGCTGTGTAGCTCACGAGCCGGACTCCGGCTATGTAGACCCCCACGGTATGGTGAGCGCCTTCGCTGCCAAAGCCAAAAGCAACGGCGCGCAAGTCTACCTCCAGACACCCGCCCGTGACATCAAGCTGAGTAATGGCCGCGTCTCTGCCGTAGTTACAGATCAAGGCGAGATCAGTACCCCCGTTGTCGTCAATGCCGCAGGTCCCTGGGCGAAAGCGGTGGGACAGTGGGTGGGGTTAGATCTACCTCTCGAAGTCACGCGGGAATCAGAAGTCGTCGCCCGAATACCCGCGGATATACCACCTGTACGACACTCGGTTTCCAACATGGTAGACCGTATCTACTGGCGTCCTGAACGGCGCGGGATGCTCCTCGTTGGCGTCGGTCACCCCAAGGAGAACGAATTGACGGATCCCGACCAATACTCACGCGATGTTTCCCGCGATTTCGTCGAGGACGTCGCCCATCGCTTGAGCCACCGGATCCCGGCAATGGAAGAAGCAATGTTCGTTAAAGGCTGGAGCGGTCTGTACACCGTCACCCCCGACTGGAACATGATCTTGGACAAAAGCCACGATGTCGAGGGTCTCTACCTTGCTGTAGGTGGCAGCGGTCACTCCTTTAAGATCTCGCCAGCCATCGGGCTATGTATGGCGGAACTCATTGCAGACGGCGCCGCCAGTACGGTAGACATCACGCCGTTGCAGGAGGCACGCTTCACAGAGCAAACGCATTTATCTTCCACTTACGGCGGCAACCGCGCCTAGCACCTATTCGCACAAACAAGAAAGTTGAAATCCTCTTATTCGCTCCAGCGGAGCGATATGTCTATAGACGAGCGGTATATCCAGTCCCCGCGCTCCAGCGGAGCGCAATGAATGCAATTCGTAGGGAACGCAAATCTGCGTTCCGTTGCTCCTTACGCATTAAGCATTATATATTATGCTTCATTAAGCGGGGCGACATGTGTACAGCATTGTTCCTATATTAGCAAATAAACCCATGCCTAAGAAAAACAGTCTTTACCAATATAGCCGGTGAGACTGCTGGATAAGAACCAGTTGTATACCAATTGATGTCGTGCTATGAAAAGGAGAAGGAGAAATGTCAAGTATTACAAAAATTCAGCAAGCGATTCTGTCTCTTCCTGAAGCCGATTATCTTCAATTGAGACATTGGTTCAATGAGTTAGATTGGGAAAAGTGGGATCAGCAGATTGAAGAGGATTCAGAAAGCGGAAAATTGGACTTCTTGGTTGCCGAAGCTTTTGAAGCGAAAAAAAAGGGCACACTCAAGGAACTCTAGATGCATCGGACAACTCCCCGCTTCTGGCGTCATTTTGAGCAACTCCCAGAATCTGTTCAAAGGATTGCGAGACGGAATTTCCGCCTGCTCATAGCAAACCCGAGATATCCTGCCCTCCATTTTAAGAAGGTGGGTGAGTTTTGGTCTGTCCGTGTGGGGCTTGCTCACAGAGCACTCGCCGTTGAAGATGGTAGAGACTTCATCTGGGTTTGGATCGGCAGTCATGACGAATATGATCGACTCATTGGGAGTTAAACAGCTAACATAGTTGATGAGGCTTTTGCTAACAACAAGGAAAACAAGGTTCGCAGATAGAGGACGAGGGTTTTGGTGGCAGCGATGAAGACAAAGCCCAATCCGTAAGTCGAGATTCATATCTCGACGCTCTAATGTTGACTTTGGAAAATTGACCGACTATAAATATATCTAGGACGGAAAATTGGATTTTTGATTATCAAAAGGAAAAAATATGAACGGACAAGGGCTTTTCCCATTCATAACCGATGTTGCATTTAGAGATGCTGAAAAACGTGTCTTGGAAAATATTCTGACACAATTTGAAGAGTTATCTGAGAGCGATCTCGAGAAACTAGTCCACACCAATGTGGAATTTCTAGGAGATGAGCATGTTAGAAATATTACCGGCACCTCTTATGAAAAAGAGATAGAATCCTTTTCATACACCATAGGACGGGCAAAATTTGATAAGGATATCCTATCGAAAGTTTGTGATAAGATGGAAGGGAAATGGGTAATCTCCGTAGATGAATCTATGGTTGATAAAGAGAGCTTTGTCGGTGAAGTCGCATATAGGCATAGTTGTGCATTCGGATATCAAATTCCAAAATCACAGACACAACCAAAGGAAAAAATACTTGCTGTGTCGTCAATGTTACGACTTCAAGACGAAGAAGATTTTGACAGGAAAATGGTCTTCTTGACATACCTCCTCAATCTGTACGTCGCTTTTTATACAGCAAAAATCCTGCAAAGTTTCAACGAGCCGATATACGCTATTATTTTGCATGGTCCTCTAATCCGGCAAATCGCCCCGTTTCTGAACCTCCTGTTTCGGAGAGAGGATATTAAAAAGGTCGTAACTGCCGACACTGATTCCCCAATCCCAAATGATGAAATAAAGGGCATTGCCAGTGGAAACCTGTTAGATTCAATAACCACAGAAGCGGCTTATAAAGAAAGTCTGGACAATTTTATCGGATTATCTTCTAGCGAAAGAGAGGAAGAAATCAAAGGCAGGATTGGTAAAGGCGAAGTGCCAGGAATCAGCTTCTACTTTTCTCTGCTCAGTAGGCTATCCAATCTAGCTAAGGAGATGAAGTTTCACCTGATAGGTTGTGTAGAAAATGCTCGTTCAACAGAATATTCAAAGCTGTATATGCAATATCAAATTGAATCTTTCGGGCAAGATTCTGCTAGACAGCAAATCCTCCGGCAATTATTTCACGCTTATAAGGTGAATTTCCACAAACAACGTATCAGGGAGAAATTCCGGGATTTCATTGACATATCGGGCTGGGATGATGAAATGATCCATGCTTTTTCACTACGGTTTGATAATAAACTGTCAGTTGAATCGGAATTTACTAAACCTGTTCCGATTCGAAGATACTTTACAGGAGGCAAGAATAAAGATGTCTTTGGGTTTAGGTTTGGTTCTTCATTTATTTCTGAAAATCCAGCACGGGAACGCTTAATCAATCAAATCATAGACGGTTTGTACCCATTTAAGAACTACAGAATGTTAATGAGTTTCGTCCGAACGAGTGAACTCAAAGCACCAATCCGAGTAGAATTTTTAGAGCAAGGGAGTATGGAAAGCTGGAAAGAAGTATTAGCTTCAATATATGTTGCTAGTCTTCCCTACGATAGTTACGGATTGCCAATTTTCCTGTATTATGCTGATAAAATGGCACGGATGCCGAAAGAAATGATCTCAATAGTAACTGAATCGTATCTATTCACACAAGCAACAAGAGCTTTAAATCAACTGGGATTAAGCGATAGCAGTTTGAGACAGGTTGTTTTAGCAGTAACCCAAAAATTTAGAAGAGATTTTTATGATCGAGACTAAAGGGAGGAAAAACAATGGCTTTGGGAGTCATTTTTGGTGAGACATCAACGCGCGAGTTTTCCTTTTTGTTTGGAGATGCGGATGGAGAGCGACAAAATCAATTTAAGTTCTCCTATGTTCAGGTTGATTTGGAAGAAGACGACAACATAGTAGTTGCTCGCGTTATTGACGTGAATACAGAGAACCCGCTTTTGGCAAAGGATACTGCAAAGTTTTACTCAGAACATGAGACAACTGGAATCAATATTCCAGACTTGATGTCGCGGCGATTTACTCTGTACCAAGCCAAGTGCGAAGTTATTGGCCTATATAACAGCGAATCAAACAAAATAGAATCTTTAACGCAGCCAATAAAGCCTGGCGAACAAGTAAAACTATTATCCGACGAAATACTTAACCAACTGTTCTCAGCAGATGAGCCATGGCACCTTCACCTCGGATATGTTGAAACCCCCGGTAGGCAAACGCAGGCGCAGGTATCTTTAAATGCGGACTCAATCCTTACGATGCACGCGTGTGTTTTCGGAATGACGGGTATGGGGAAAACAACAACGACAGCTGTGCTTTTAGAAGAATTGATGTTCCGTGGAGCAAAGACTATTGTGTTTGATCCGCACTCCGATTACGTTAATATCAACCAGATCCGTCAAGATCTGTACGACGACTATTTCAAGGAAAGAGTAGAAAATGACGAGGAATTGATGGAAAAAATATCGGCTTACAGGAGATATTTGAGAGGAGTTCGGTCAAACAGAATTCAACCGTGGAATGATTTTGATTCATCTTTCGACAACCCTGCAGATGAAGGAACCAATGAGGAGTTGACAACTGAGAATATTTTCTATCGACTGTTGAATTTCTGTTCAATTAAAGACCGTCGTTTAATGATTGATTCAAGGCAGACTCCTGATAAGTTACGCTCCAAAATAGATGATATTATCAACGGAATCAGGAACCTCAGTTTACGAGAAGATCTGCCACAAGAGTTAGCTAGTCGAAAACTAACTATCAAGTTTAATGCTTTTCCAACTCTTCGAATATATCCGGGTAGGAGCGCGTATTTCACAATGAGATTAATCGAAGCAATAGCGGGAGAGGGATTTACTCCGGCACAAGAAGGTCATATGATTGAGTGGTTGTCGGAATTAGAAAACCAAGACCTATCAGATATTGCTCTTCTCAACTTCCTTGGAGAATGTATCGAAGCGATGCCCCCATGGGGCAATAATAGGCCTGACCCTTCCCAACTACCATTGAATAGAATTGTTGATAAAGCAAGTCGCGCTATGCGCTCTCTAAACCGCCGAGGATGTAGGTCTCTAGATGTCCGCGAGTTCGTTAATGCTTTTTGTTCTAGGACCGGAGCTTTATCTGATGTATCAACAGCGGTATTTAACCTATCAGACTTAGAGAGTGACCATGCAAGAAGGGCCTTAATTTATGCAGTGATGGAATTTGCTTTTGAGGGGTATAAATCAAAGCGTTTTGTTATGGGACAAAATGCTCATCCTGTACTGTTTGCTATTGAAGAGGCAAGAACATTGATACCAAGAGAAGAATACGGTAGCACCAGCGGGGAAATGCACCCTGCAACGAGAGCAGCTCGACTTGCTGCACAACAGATCGCAACAGAAGGACGAAAGATGGGGCTGGGAATGCTTGTCATCTCACAAAAGCCTGCTTCCGTAGATTCAATGACTGCTTCTCAAGCCAACACGCTGATTTTGCACCGTGCAATTAACCCAGAAGATCAAGCTTACATTCGAAATGTTGGTGAATCTCTATCCGTTGAGGATTTGGAAACATTAAAAACGGTCGAAGAAGGTATTGCCATTGTCACCGGTGATGCTTTGAAAACCAGAATGTCTACGCTGGTTAAGGTAAGAAATCGATACAGCCAACCCGGAACCGAAAAACCGAGCCCAATAAAGGACTTCTGGGAGGATCGATGAAATATTTCATCCCTGATTGGGACGATCGAATTGATCCCAATTTTGATTTTAATGCGGATTTTGAACAAACTCGAAAATCTGACAGCTATAAGGGAAGGGTTTATGCCCACGAAATCTTTGAAAATCCACCCTATCATGGGATTCTGATAAGCCTTGGTATTTTTCAAAACAAGCTTCGACTTGAAAACAGCAATTCTCAACCCTCCATCAGAGGATTCACAAGCATTAAGGAATACTTGCGAATTGATTGCAAAAAGCCCTTGAAAGTTATGGGAGATTGCGGTGCTTTTAGTTATGTAAACCAAGAAACCGGACCGTTTTCAGTTACAGAAACAGCGGATTTATATGCTGCACTCGATTTTGATTTAGGAATCTCCTTAGACCATTTAGTTGTCAAAAGTATTGTGGGTGAAAATGGAGAGAAAACTGATTTGTCCGAAGATGAACAAGAGCAAAGAAGACAGTTAAGCCTTGCCAATGCTGAGGAATTTTTGAAGTATTGTCAGAAAAAGGAATATTCTTTTATCCCTATTGGTTCCGCTCAAGGCTTATCCACAGAGAGTTACATAGACTCTGTGAATAAGCTGATTGAAATGAATTACAAATATATTGCTCTAGGCGGATTAATCCGCGAGACGACCACACAGGTTGAAGAAATCGTAACAGCAGTTATGGAGAAGGTTATTTCACAAAAACAACCTCCAATTAAAGTCCATCTTCTCGGAATTCTCAGACCACAGTTATTAGAAAAGTTCCAACAGTTCGGCATTACAAGTTTTGATAGCGCGTCGTACTTCAGGAAAGCATGGCTGCGTTCCTCCATGAATTATTTTGGAATTGACAGGAATTGGTATGCAGCAATTCGAGTGCCCTATTCGTGGAATCCGAATATACGTTCCGGCGCAAAGGAACACGGAATCCCTCTCGACAAACTTCAACGGTTGGAAAGAGAAGCACTGACCACCTTAAAAAGGTTCGCTACCTCCCAAGAGGAATTAGACACGGCATTGGAGGTTGTTTTGAAGTACGATAGGCTTCTGTCTAGAACCTCAGAGAAAATGGATTTGGCGGAAAAATATAAACAAACCTTACAAAGTCGAGTATGGGAAAAGTGTTCGTGTGAAATTTGCAAAGGCGTGGGTTTTGACATTATGATTTTTCGTGGTGCAAATAGAAATAGACGACGCGGCTTTCATAATGTAAAAATGTTTTATGACCATATCCTAAATCCAAAACTGACAACTTAAAGCTATGAGCAATAAACTTTGGAATCAGTTTCGCCGTTATCATAATAACTTCATTATCATCTCATGTGCAAAACAGAAAATATGGGACAAAACTCTCAATGCTGGTCCAACTCCTGCTAAAGACGCTTATGTTAGTGCCTATTTTCGGCTATGTCGTGCGTTCGCCGAAAAGTACGGAGCAGGTTGGGCAATTTTCTCCGCAAAGTACGGAATCATTTCTCCTAACTTCATCATCCATGAAAATTATAATGTCTCATTCAAAACCGCCCCATTTTCGTCGACCGAAATACAGTTAGATCAGCAACTTGTCGATATGGAAATTGAAAAATATGATTCGGTAATCTTCCTCGGTGGGCAATCTTACTACAAAAAGCTAGAAAGCGTTTGTAGGCGTTTGAACCTTCCCCTCCAGAACCCTTTGGCTCACCTATTTATTGGGCAGCGAATGAGATTACTAAAAAACGCATTAGAAGTATAATATGCACATAAAACGTCACCAAACCTGGATACTCGCCGGTATATCCGGCATCCTACTCATCCTCAGCTTCCCAAGTTTCAACCTCTTCCCACTTGCGTGGATCAGCCTAATCCCGCTGCTGATCGCCCTGCAATCGACATCAAGTTGGAAGTCCGCCTTTCTACACGGCTACCTCACCGGGGGAATCTTCTTCCTCGGACTGGTCTACTGGGTCGCCCTACTCTATCCCTTCGCAAACATCTTCCTGACCACATTCGCCTACCTGCTGTTGGCAGCTTATCTCGCACTGTACGTGGGCGTTTTTTCTGCGCTGCTATATAGACTGCCGTGGAAATCCGATCTGCCCTTCATCTTCATCGTGCCTGCAATCTGGACAGGACTAGAATGGGTGTGTAGCTGGATGTTAACCGGCTTGCCCTGGGGCAGCATGGGCTATACACAATGGAACAACCTCCCAGCGATCCAGATTGCCTCAATCACAGGCGTGCACGGCGTCAGTTTCATCGTCGTCCTCCTCAACGCGACAATCGCAGATGTCATCCGCACCTATCTCGCCCGGAAAGACCAACCAGACGACCAAACAACATCAGCCGAAACGGGCCAGAAAAAATCTGTTTCACGTCTCACGTTTCACGCTTCACGTTTCATTCCTATTGTAATCGTCATCGCCTGCCTTGCCTACGGCGCGCATACCCTGTCCAAACCCGTTGACGCCACCTCAGATTTTAAGATTGCCCTCGTCCCCGGCAACGTGCCGCAGATCGAAAAGTGGGATCCCGCATACTTGCCCCAAATCTTCGAGAAATATATGAACTTGGTGAAAGCGGCGGACACCGAAGAGCCCGACCTCATCGTGCTACCCGAAACCGCTCTGCGCGGTGAAATCTTCGCCTTGAAAGGGAACGTCTATATCAAACAACTGAAGAAGATATTAGCAGATCAGCAGATACACCTGCTCACAGGCACCTTCCACTTTACACCGGAACCTAAAATATATAACAGCGTGTATCTGCTATCCCCGACTGGCGAAAAACTTGGCAGCTACTCCAAGATCCACCTTGTTCCCTTTGGAGAATACGTCCCGATCACCCGTCACCTCCCCAACTTTATCCAACTATCCTCCGGATTTGAGCCGGGCAAGTCAATCGACCTCTTCCCGATCCCCCATACTGAAAATGACCAAATGGGTATTGTTATCTGCTTTGAATCCGTGTTTCCGAACCTCTTCCGTAAATTCGTCAAAAAAGGGGCGTCCGTGATGGGGATTTTGACCAACGATGCTTGGTTCGACGGAACAGCAGCCCCCGAACAGCATCTTGCCATGGCACCCTTCCGCGCAGTCGAAAACCGTATAGCCGTTTTCCGTTGCGCCAACGGCGGCATATCGTGTATAATTGATGCGTTCGGCAGGATAATCACGCCGCCGATTCAGGCTAATGATACGCAGAACTTCCTGATAGAGAGGATCCCACTGAGCGATCGCGGTGGAACCATTTATACGCGCTATGGCGATTGGTTCCCGATCCTATGTTTTCTTGTGAGTGGACTCATAATCCTCTATCACCATCGAACGTGGCTCGCCTCTAAGCTCAAGCGAGACGCATAATTGCCAGCAGATGGACACAACAAACAGAGCAACTCAAAACAGAATACCACGCAGCGCTAAATATATCTCTACTCAAGACCAGAAAGGAAATAGACAATGCTCGCAGACTTAAAATCTGAAGTTGAAGGAACGACGGCTCGACTCCTTGAACTTAGGGGGCATCTTTGACTTAACGAATAAAGAAAAAGAGCTCGAAACCCTTCAAGAAGAAACGGCAAAGCCAGATTTTTGGGACGATTCTCAAAACGCCCAAAAAATCACACAGCGGGTCTCAAACCTACGGGAAGATGTAGAAAAATATCGAAAACTCCACGCCCAACTTGATGATCTTCAACTGCTGCTCGCACTTGCAATCGAGGAAGATGACCAGACCGTAAGCGACGAAATTCAAGCGGACTTGAAAGGGATCACGGCAGAGGTTGAGGGGATTGAATTTAAGCTGATGCTCAGTGGCGAGCACGATCCGAACAACGCAATCTTGAGCATCCACCCCGGTGCAGGTGGTACCGAATCCCAAGACTGGGCAGCCATGCTGATGCGGATGCATCTCCGCTGGTGCGAAGCACATAACTACAAAACCGAAACCATCGAACTATTGCCCGGCGAGGAAGCCGGCATCAAGAGCGCGACCATCTTGGTCACAGGTGAGTACGCCTACGGCTATCTTCGTGCGGAAGCGGGCATCCATCGGCTCGTTCGTCTCTCCCCCTTCGATTTTAATAATCGCCGTCACACCTCTTTTGCAGCTGTCGCTGTCTCCCCCGAAATTAGTGATAACACTGATGTTGAAATCGATTCGGCGGATCTGCGTGTCGAAACCTACAGATCCGGCGGTGCTGGAGGACAGCATGTCAACCGTACTGACTCAGCAGTCCGAATGACCCATCTACCCACCGGAATTATCGCACAATGCCAAAACGAAAGGTCGCAACACAAGAACCGTGAGATGGCGATGAAGGTTTTACGGTCACGGGTCTACGAGTACTATCAAGCCCAACGCAGCGAAGAGATCTCAAAGCTACAAGGTGATAGACCCGGTATCAACTTCGGTAGCCAGATCCGTTCCTATGTGTTTCACCCTTACCGTCTCGTGAAGGATATGCGAACGGGCGTTGAAACCGGAAATATCGATGCAGTTATGGATGGGGGACTAGATCAGTTTATCGAAAGCTACTTAAAAGATGCGAAATCCGAAAAGAAATGAGAGAAATACGCACTACATAATAGTCTAGGGGGCATCTAGTTTCCTGTAGGAGGGACTTCCGAATCCCGACCTCCCGATCGCGACTGTCTGTTCAAACAGGGTGAAAGCCGACAACTGAATAGTCCTGCGTGATAATCAGTTTTTTATTGCCGAAAGCCCATAGAAATGCTATACTAGTTTTTTAGCAAATTCTGTAAAAGGAACGTACAATTGGAAGATTCAAGTGCATTGATGGATCAACGTCGAGAAAAACTGGAAGAAATTCGTCAGCTCGGCGTAGATCCATACGCTTACAAATATTCACCGACCCACACGACTCAGGAAATCCGTGAACAATTTGCGGAGGTTGAAGATCAGCCGGACGAAACGAAATCGGTTCGCGTTGCTGGACGGATTATGACCAAACGCGACCACGGCAAAAGCGGATTTGCACACCTGCAAGACGGGAGCGGACGTCTCCAAATCTATGTCCGTCAAAATGCGGTCGGGGAAGAAGCCTATCAAGTTTATAGAAAGCTTGATGTTGGCGACGTTATTGGCGTTGGCGGTACTGTTTTCCGAACCCGAACCGGCGAAATTACAGTATTAGTGAATGAAGTTGAGCTCCTCGCCAAATCCCTCCGGCCTCCTCCAGAAAAATGGCACGGCTTACAGAATAAGGAGACACGGTATCGCCAGCGATATGCGGATTTGATGATGAATCCCGAAGTCATGCAGGTTTTCATCAACCGTACACGGATGATCCAAGCCGTCCGCGAATATCTCAATCAGGACAGCTTTATTGAAGTTGAAACACCAATCCTTCAACCAATTTATGGAGGTGCAACAGCGCGTCCATTTACCACGCACCACAACGCATTGGATATGCCGCTCTACCTCCGTATTGCGAATGAGTTGTATCTCAAACGACTCATTGTCGGTGGGTTCGATCGCGTCTATGAATTTTCGAGGGATTTCAGGAATGAGGGGATAGATCACGACCATAGCCCCGAATTTACGATGATCGAACTTTATCAAGCATACGCGGACTATGAAGATATGATGTGTTTGACCGAAAACCTATTTGCACACACCGCGCAAACGGTCCTCGGCACAACACAGATCACCTATAAAGGCGATTCCATCTCACTCGACCCACCTTGGCGCAGGTTGACGATGATTGAATCGATAAAGGAAGAGGCTGGCATTGACGTTGACGAATTGAGCGATGCAGAGTTGCGCAATGCGGTATTAGACGCTGGCGTTGATTTAGAAGGCACAACCCCCAGAGGAAAACTTATCGCTGAACTCTTTGAGGCGCACGTCGAACCAAATCTCGTTCAACCGACATTTATTTACGATTATCCCATTGAGGTTTCGCCGTTTGCCAAAAAGAAGCGTGGGAGCGATAGCTTCGTTGAACGGTTTGAGTTCTTTATCGCCCGCATGGAGATGGGCAACGCCTTTAGTGAGTTAAACGATCCAATAGATCAGCGTGAACGATTTATTGAAGGCGCCAAGAAGGGGGAAGACGGGGATGAAGATGCCCTGATGATAGATGAGGATTATTTGCGAGCGTTAGAGTACGGTATGCCGCCGACAGGCGGGCTTGGCTTCGGAATCGATCGACTCGCCATGTTGCTCACAGATCAGACCTCAATCCGCGATGTGATTCTATTCCCACAGATGCGTCCTGAACGATCAGACTGAGACGTAAAGCGTAAAATCTTCTAATGGGAATGGGTACGATCGCATCGGGCTTCTTACCCTACGGCAAGAGAGATAAGAGACATGGACAAACAAACCGTAAAAAAAATAGAGGTTTCCGTTTCGCTGAACTCCTCTCTGCTCAAGGTAATAGATGAGTGTGCGGAACAACTTCGCTATAACCGCGAGGAGTTTATTGCGATTGCTTGTCAGCAATTCATTGGACAAATCAATCCGCAGGAACTCGAAAACATTTATTGTGAACGACAGACGCAACAACCTGAAGAATTGCAGTGGGCTGAAACAGCGGCTATCTTAGCAGGGGAAATTTTACCAAAGGAGAAATGGTAGATACGCCGTGGGGAAGTGTGGTGGGCAAATTTGCCACCACCCGCTGGACGCCGTCCTGTACTCATCGTCACACGCGAAAGTGCTATTACTATACGCGATGCTCTTACTGTTGCGCCCATCACTCGCACGCTTTGGCACATACCTGTAGAAGTGGCACTTGATGCAAGAGACGGAATGCCTACCGCTTGCGTTGTGAACTGTGATAATCTGCTAACTATTCCTAAGAGTTTGCTCCAATCCCATATCTGCACGCTGACCCCAGGGAAGATGCAAACTGTAGAACAGGCAATTAAGTTCGCCTTGGCACTAACGTAAATTTCGCGCTCTATGAAATACGAATGGTTTATCGCATCCCGTTATCTGAAATCGCGACGAAAACAAGCCTTTATCTCTATTATTAGCATCATCTCTGTGAGCGGGGTTACCCTCGGCATCGCTGCTGTCATTATCGTTGTTTCCACCTTGGAGGGTTTTGGTCATGAGATTAAGGAGAAATTCCTTGTCAATGAAGCCCATGTAACCGTCCAATCAGCACATGGTCATTTTCCAAATTATCAGGAAAAGATTGAGCAGATCGAAGGAATCGAAGGGGTCGTTGCCGCTTCTCCTGTGATTTTTAGACCGCTTGCCATTCAATCCCAAGGCAGCGAATCGCTTGAAACGGTGATTCCTGTAAAAGGGATTGACCTGCAACAAGAAGATGGCGTCACAGGGTTTTCAAATTTTGTGAAGGGTTTTGAGACGTTTAATCAATCGCGGTTCATTGATGAAGCGCGACAGCGTTTGGCTGGCAAGGAGACAATCACCGGCGGTATTGTTCTGGGCTACCATGTCGCCCGGAGAATCGGCGTTGTTCCGGGGGATGTGCTTCGCCTTATCTCCAAAATGGTGCCAAGTCCCGCTAATCCTGGAACTTTTATGCCGTTGATGCGGAATTTTGTGGTTGTCGGGCTTTATCAATCAGGGCTTTATCTCCACGATAACGTATATGGTTTTATCGACTTACAAACCGCTCAGACGCTCTACCAAAAGCCGGATCAGATCAACCTTATTGAGGTTCGCCTCGTTCATGCAGATATGGCACCGAAGGTCAGGGATCGTATTAGGCAAAAGATCCGTTTTGCCCCAGGTTTGGGTGCAATACCGATAACAATGACATGGATGGAATCGCGCGCGGAGTTTTTTGAAGCCCTCCAACTTGAAAAAATTGTGACAATGGTTGTCGTCGCGCTAATCATTCTCGTGGCGGTATTCAATATCGCAAGCACACTCATTATGATGGTCATGGAAAAAACACAGGACATCGGCATTCTCAGGGCAATGGGCGCATCGAAACAAGGAATCAGAAAAATCTTCATCCTCCAAGGAGGGATTATTGGTATCTTGGGATCTATCTTGGGAACGGCGCTCGGGGTGTATGTCTGCTGGCGACTTGAGTTCCAAATCGGCAATGTCTCACGCTGGTATGGTCTTCTAATCTTATTAGTTCCAGTTGTTCTGCATGTCTGCCGGCGTATCTTACCATTGCCTATTAACGCAACAGGGTTTCTTTTCATCTGGTGTATCGCAGCCGCTCTGTCCCTCTATTTCATCGCACAACCGATTTACCTCAATGACATCCTCGGAAAAAATTTGAGCGGTGTCTATCAGCTTAACCGATTGCCGGTCAGAATTAGCTGGATCTTCGTTATTCTTATGAACCTCTTGTCAATCGGAACCTGTTGGCTTGCAGCGTTGTATCCGGCACGAAAAGCAGCCAATCTAAACCCTGTTGAGGCACTTCGACATGAATAACCTCCTCCGCATTGTTAACCTATATAAGTCTTACTATGATGGCTTAACAGAACTTCCTGTACTTAAAGGAACCGATTTGGAGGTCAAAAAAGCGGAGATTGTAGCAATTGTCGGCGCCTCCGGTGTCGGGAAAAGCACACTGCTTCACCTGATTGGTGGGTTGGATCGACCGACGGAGGGAACAATCTTTTACGAAGGCAAGGACATCTTCGCACTGAACGATCAAGAATTGGATCGATTCCGCAACGAAGAGATCGGTTTTGTTTTTCAGTTTCATCATCTCTTACCAGAGTTGACTGCGCTTGAAAACGTTGCGATGCCGGGGTTGATTGCTCGACAAAAATCTGATGTCGCTCAAGATCGAGCCAAAGAGTTGCTCGACTATGTCGGTTTGGGGGAGCGACTGGAACATCGCCCATCTGAGCTTTCGGGCGGTGAACGGCAACGCGTTGCCATAGCGCGTGCTTTAGTCAATCAGCCAAAGGTTGTGTTGGCAGATGAGCCGACAGGCAATCTTGACCAAAAAACAAGTGAAGCGGTGCACGATTTACTCTGGACGCTCAATGACCAATTCAACCAGACGTTTATCATCGTGACGCACAATCAGACACTCGCCCAACGCGCCGACCGGTTGATTCAACTCGTGGATGGTCAAGTATTTGACCCAGTGTAACTGTTACGTTTCTAAATATGTGATGTGTAATGCACGATTCGCAGATTAGGCGAGTCGTAGATTAGAGGAAAACGCTATGTTGGTTTATATTGATGGGGAATACCTTCCAAAAGAAGAAGCGAAGATTTCTGTTTTTGATCACGGTCTACTCTACGGAGACGGGGTCTTTGAGGGCATCCGATCTTACAAGGGGCGTGTCTTCAAGCTTGATGAGCACCTACAACGTCTCTACGATTCGGCAAAAGCCATTATGCTCAAAATCTCCATCCCCATTGAGGATATGGAAGAAGCACTATTGGAGACGCTTCGCCGGAATCAACTTCATGATGCCTATATCCGTCTGGTTATAACTCGCGGTGTCGGCGATCTCGGCTTGGATCCGGATAAGTGTCCCGTACCGACTATTGTTATCATCACAGATAAGATTACACTCTACCCTCCGAATTTTTACGACGATGGTTTAGAAATCGTTACCGTTTCCGTACGCCGAAATTACGCTGAAGCAGTCAGTCCTCGTATCAAATCATTGAACTATCTCAACAATATCTTGGCAAAAATAGAAGGCAAACAGGCAGGCGTCGAAGAGGTGCTCATGCTGAATGCGGAGGGATATGTTGTCGAATGCAGCGGAGATAATATCTTTTTTGTTAAAGATAATGTGATTGTTACACCTCCCACCCATCTCGGCATCTTGGAGGGAGTCACCCGCAATACCGTCATCGACTTGGCACGCGAATTGGGCATCACTGTTGAAGAAAAGGTCTTTACCCGCCATGACCTTTATACAGCGGAAGAATGTTTTCTAACGGGAACTGCCGCAGAAGTAATTCCCGTCGTTAAAATAGATCAACGCATCGTTGGGAATGGATCTCCGGGAACCGTTACGCAGAAGCTGATCGAAGAATTTCATCACGTTACGGATGTATTGGGAACCCCTATTTATCCCGAATGAGGTTCATCGTAAACGTCAGATAATTTGTACCACTGACAAAACGGAGGAGGAAAGCAATGAAAGTGATATGCTGGCGGATTGGTTTATTAGTGGGGTTTATGTGTCTCATTCTATCGACAATCCCTGCTGCTGCCGATGAAGAACCGAAATCCACACCAACAATTGACGAGGCATTACAGATAAAAGAGATCGAGTTTGAAGGGATAATGGAGGACTCAGAGGGTTTAATTAAAAGTATCATACAAACCCGTGTTGGCGAGGAAATCTCTCCTTACCAGTTATCGCAGGACAGCAAAAACCTTTATAAGGATACCGGCTTTTTCGAGGAGATTCTCGTTGATGTCGAACCTGCCGAAGGGGGCGGATTAAAGGTCATTTATCGACTCATCCCAAACCCTAAAATTGAGGACAACATCAATATTATCGGCAACGAGCAGTTGAAATATAAAAAAATAAAAGAAGCAATCAGTCTGAAACCGGGAGAACTTTTCAATGGGCAGCGTCTCTGGAAAAGCAAACAGAATATTCTGAAAACGTACAAAGAAGCAGGTTACTATTTGGTAGAGGTCCAAACACATAAGGATATTAATTCCGACGCCAATACAATAGCCGTAACATTTGAGATCACCGAAGGACAACGGATTAAAGTCCAAGAAATCAACTTCATCGGTAACGATAATCTTTCACCAAAATCACTGAGCAAGCAGATGAAAACCCGCACAGGCAAGCATTTTGATGAGATTTTCTTTGAGGAAGATCTGACCATTCTAGTTCGATACTACCAAGACGCGGGATTCAACCAAGCAAGAATTTCTAAACATGAAAAACGATTTTCCGATGATAAAACGGAACTAATGCTCGACATCACTATTGATGAAGGTCCACAGTTTATCCTTGGGAAATATACGGTCGAACTCACGCACTCTGAGAAACCCGCGTTTTCTGAAGAGAAGATTCGTGATATGTTGAGCCCGGCTGAAGGAGAAATTTTTAATCGCGGAGAGTTCGAGGCGACACTTGCGGAGATTGAGGGAGAATACCAAAACAAAGGATATCTGCTGTCACAAGTGGACGCATCTCCCAATTTTGATGAAATCAGCGGTATTGTGGACCTGACACTAAACATTAACGAAGGTGATGTCATCGTCATTGGCGACGTGCATATCAACGGTTTAGAAAAAACAAAGGACAACGTCATCCGACGCGAGCTGGACCAACTGGATATCAAGCCCGGGGAATTTTACGACGTGCAGGCACTACGGAAAGCACGGCAGCGAGTCTTTCGGATGGGATCGTTTATTCGGAATGTTGAGTTCGTTCCAAGTAATTCTGAAGGTGCTATCCGAGATCTGATTGTCACCATCACAGAATCACCACGCACCGGTCTACTCAGTCTTGGTGGGGGCTATGGCACAGAAGGTGGCATCTTTGGGGTAGCACAGATTGGCGAAAACAATCTCTGGGGACGCGCCTTTCAGGTGCACCTGAAAGGTGAACTAGGAGCTCGTGATCGGCATACCGGCGAACTTCGCTTTAGCACCCCCTGGATCTTGGGGACACCAACCCGTTTCAGTACTAGCCTATACAACACCCAGCGCACGCATCGATACTATGGTTCAATTTTTCGCGATCGGGGTTACGATAGATATACCTATAAGCGTGTCGGCGGTTCTCTAACGTTTGGACGTCCGCTCTCCAAAAATACAGACCTGTCAATTCGTCTCAAAAATGAATCTGTCGATGCAAGCGGATCGGGCGTAACAACTATCGAAGATCGCCTCACCCGCAGTATAACTCTCAGCCTCGGCAGAGACACACGCGACTATCAGCGAAGTCTTCATGAACCTGTATCCGGTTCACACAACAGCCTTTCTTATGAATACGCCGGTGGGTTCTTCGGTGCGGACAATAAGTTTCAGAAGTATTCCGCAGATTCAAGTTGGTTCCTCACCAGTTGGTTTAACCACGTCCTAGCCGGCCATGTGCGGACATCATACCTCAACAGCCAAAGTACCGATTGGAGATTCCTATACTATGAGCGCTACCGGCTCGGCGGAATCGACACAGTCCGCGGTTATGAGGATTTTGAAATCTTTCCCATTAACGCGAACGGCGAGATCAACTTTAACGGCGGCAACAAAGTCCTCTATGCAAATTTGGAATATCGCATCCCATTCGCAAACCAGTTGACCGGCGTCCTGTTCTTTGATATAGGACAGGTATGGGATGAAAGCATTACGAACATCTTCAACGAATTTCAACTCAAGAAAGGTGCGGGCGTTGGTATTCGCTTTGATCTGATGGGCATGCTGGCACGCCTTGAATGGGGCTATGGGTTTGATCGAACAATTGAGGGAGGTAGAGGGAAATTCCACTTCACAATTGGACCGGGTTTTTAGCAAACGTGACATATTAGGACATCTAAAATAGCGACGACCCCATGTCAGGGGTCTCTACTACATGGAGGTTTTATGACTCGAATTTTGAAGTTTTACCTAGGGATCAGCCTTATCTTATTCGGCTCCTTTAGTATAGGGTTTGGTGCCGCAGCAGAAAACGACTTTAAGTTAGGTGTTGTTGACACACAAAGGGTATTTGAGAATTTTACAAAAGCCCAAGAAGCCAATGAGATTCTAAAATCTGCACAAGATCGGCTGACAAATGAGCTCCAAGGCATTCAGCAAGAGATCGCCACGATGGAGGACCGCCTGTCGAAGCAAAGGCTGTTTCTCGAGACCCCCGAAACTCAGACGCTGGAAGCAGACATTCGTCTCAAAAGGCAAAAACTCCAAAGTGAATTGGAAATTGGTCAAGAATCAATTTTGGCGAAGCGTGAGGAATTGCTTGCACCGCTAACACAGGACATAGAGGGTCTGCTTCAGCAAGTCGGTGAGAGTGAAGGATATAGCCTTATCCTTGAGAAACGTCTGGTGACACTTTATGTCGATCCAAAGTATGATTTGACTGAGAGAGTCCTCAAGCTACTAAACGACGCATACGAAAAAGAAAAATCGAAGGACCCTCAACAATCGGCGACTCCCCCTGAAACAGCGACAGGAAAGGAAGGGGAAAAGAGTAACTAATGATTGTCCGCTGGCTCCAATGCCGGAGAAAACCGGTTGATGGCACAGGGCGGTCTACCCTCAAGCAATTATGGTAAAAACACTGAAAGAGATTAACGAATTAATCGATGGGGAGCTGTTAGGTGACGGTGAGATCGAGATTATCGGCGTCTCCGGGATTAAGGAGGCGAGAGAGCATGACCTCACGTTTGTCGCCAACTCAAAGTACCTGCGCGAAATAGAACGCACACAGGCTTCTGCGATTATCGTTGGTCAGGACATTCCCTACGATGGCAAATCGCTTATTCGCGTTGACAATCCGTACTTCGCCTTTGTCAAAGTCCTAGAGCTGTTTGCATGGCGCAAACGGAAAACCGTCTATGGCATTCATGAGACCGCAATTATTGGCGATAATGTCCAGATCGGCGAAATGGTCTCCATTCAAGCTTACACCTATATTGGCGATAATGTCCAAATCGGTGATGGAACGATTATCAGTCCCTTTGTGTATATCGGTGATGACGCAAAAATTGGCAATGAAACCCTCATCTATCCCAATGTAACAATTCGCGAAGATGTCGAGATTGGTGATCGGGTCATCCTGCACTGCGGAGTCGTCATCGGCAGCGACGGCTTCGGGTTTGCTTCGGTCAGCGACCGTCACCATAAAATACCGCAAATCGGCACAGTGATCATCGAAGATGATGTCGAAATCGGTGCAAACACAACGGTTGACCGCGCTACAATGACCAACGGTGCAACAGTTATCAAACGAGGCACAAAACTCGATAACCTCATACAGATTGCACATAATGTGGTAATTGGCGAAGATTGCTGCATCGCCGCCCAGACCGGCATCGCGGGAAGTGCCGAATTGAAAGACCGTGTGACGATGGCGGGGCACTCTGGAGCCGTTGGACATATCACCATTGGGGCAGATAGTACCGTTTTTGCCAAATCAGCGGTGACCAAAGACCTACCCGCAGGGAGTTACGTATCCGGTTTCCCAGCAGAAAACCACGCGCAGCAACTGCGTATCCAAGCCTCCCTACGCCGAATGCCAGAAATGTTGCAAGCGTTTACGCGGCTCCAAGAGCGTGTCACCCAACTAGAAGCGCAACTTAACGCAAACGACGACAAATCGGATGATTCGTAGCGTTGTAACGTAGGGGTTCTGTTGGTGGGGCTCCTACCCCACACCAATACGATTCCATCTCACGCCATATCCAACAAGTCTGTGGATTTCCCATCTCCCCAACGTTACCCTTCAATGAGGGTCAATCCTCACCTAAGAAATATAAGAAGAACTCCATCAAAAAGTGCTGTATATCTTTAATCTGAAGCAGAAAGGAACCTGACCATGATAAAATGTGCACTCATCAGCGGTAGAGGTATGGGCTTGATGCACGGCGGAAACTTCCACAGCCATCCGGACGCCGAAGTTGTCGCTGTCTGCGACATGGACCCCGAACTACTTGCCGCAGCCACAGAACAGTTTGGTGCCCCCGGATATTCAAGCATCGAAGAACTACTTGCCAACTGCGATGTGGACCTGATGCTAATGATCGTCAATGAAACCCGGCGTATCCCGCCGTTGCGGCAGCTGCTCGCAGCAGGTCAGAATGTGTTCACCGAGAAACCCCTCTGCGGTCTGGAAGGTCAATTCCGCGTCAGAGAGGATGACCTCCCCATCGCAGCGGCGGCAATCTCTGAATGGCGAGATTCAGGTCTGAAATTTGGTATCGACTTCAACTACCGCTTCATGACCCACTTCCGAAAACTTCACGATGATGTAGCAGACGGGCGATTGGGCGAAATACGGATGGTGCGCGCCCGGGCGCATTTCAACTGCTGGTCGCACGTCATTGATCAGATCCTCTGGAGCATGGGACGACCCGAATGGGTCAGCGTCATGGGCGATCCAAGCGAAGAAGGTGGTTGGCAGCGCATGATTCAGATGCAGTGGGCAAACGGTGTGATCGGTTCACTAGCAGGGAGCAACCTATGGGGTTACGACGACCATCCACTGCGCGTCATGATTGTAGGAGACGAGCGTTACGCCGAAGCCCGTGGTTTAGAGGGGTGGTATCGTCGGCGCGAAGCCAATACCTCTGAAGACGAAGAACTTTGGGAATCTGAGGAGGGAAACAGTTATCAAACATCCTTCCCCCGCATGGCTGACGGCGTAATCAAAGCTATGCACGCAAACGAATCGTTCCCGGCAGATGGGGAAGCCGCATGGAATGAACTGTTATTCGAGGGCGCAGTCCATCGGTCAGCATTGAACAACGGTGAGCGAGTGTGGTTGGCTGATGTGGAAAAAGCGGCAATGAGTTAATAATAACGCAAGCCTCTAGTAGTAGGCATACTCCGTATGCCGTAACCCTTGTGCAAATCTACCCGTAGGTCGGGCATCCCCGGTCACGCCTGGTCTCGCCTGTCCCGATGAAATCGGGGGTACGGACGGATCCTCTCGGACTTGCCCGACCCCAACGATCCAATCGTGGCGCAGGTTTCCTAACCTGTGATTACCTCTCCTTACTTTAGCTTTAAGATCCTCCGTCCAACCGCTTGATGAGCGGATGACGGCGGTCCTCCAACGGCAGGTAGGCTCTCGCCTCAGTAAAATGGGACTCATAGACGGCACTGACGCACTCCAAAGAGGTCAGTGCCTTTGACCCACCGAGCTCCGGCTGCCGGTTTTCGCGGATCGCGTTTACCATGTCCCGCACACTCCAAATCGAATGTCTACCCGACCACGACCGGCCGTCAATGACAAAAACCTCTTGGGAAAGTAGAACACGCTTCCATTGGGGGGTGTGTGCAGCAAACGAAACGTCAAAGGGGCAATGCCACATCTCATCTACCCCAGTTTGGGGATTCGGTTTAATCATTAGTTGCCCCTCACTCCCTAAAATGTGGGGACCCATCATCCAGCCTTGTAGAGGGTCACGGCAATAGAGTTCAACCAAACCACTCGCACCCCGCTTCCCACCGAGATGAATCATCATTATGTCGCCTGCCACCATTCCGTTGTCGCGCCGATCTGTTTTGCAAAGCTCACTACTGTGCATGATGTCCTCAACGCCGACGGCGTGTCCTCTATAGGTAGCCTGTGCGTGAACCCACTCAATGCCATCCATGAAGAAATCCATCTCGTCAAAGTAGTGGACACCCATCTCCATCAACTCAAATCCTGCTTCACGTCCCTTGCCCACCTCACGAATGGAACGAAATTCACCTAGTCGTCCCGATTCAATCCACTCCTTCGCGTGACGGAATAGCGGTGTAAATCGATATTGATGGCTGACCGCAAGCCGTACCCCTGCTTCTCTACAAGCCGCGACCATCTTATCAGCGTTTTCCAGATCGGTGGAAAGCGGCTTTTCACTCAGGACATTTATACCAGCCTCCGCAGCAGCAATCGCAACCGGCGCGTGCAACGGCGCATGGGTGCAGACACTGATGACATCCAGCGTTTCCCTCTCAAACATCTCTTGGAAATCGGTATAGCGGTTAGACACAGCATACTCGTCCGCTCGTGTATTGAGCACCGCCGGTTGAATGTCGCACAAGGCGACAAGCTCCACATCTTTCAGATTCGCGTATGCGGTTGCATGACTCCGGCTAATTCCACCACAGCCAACAATTCCAGCGCGTAACGTCATGGATACACCTTCCTTTCCCTTTTCGATGAATGCAATTGGAACATAGTTACTACGGTTGCGCTGCCTCCGCCCCTTCAACGGTTATATTCGTTACAACGTTGCGCGGTGGATTTGCGCTGCGACTCGGAAAATCCTTAATCGTTTCATTGATGAGATCTTTGATTACCTCTCTGGTGTTTTCAAAGGGAATACACTCCAAAACGATGAGCGATTGTTCGGGGTTGACGGGCTTCTCGTAACGTAACCCGTATTGAATCCCCATTTGTCTCAGTTCAGGCTCAACGCGCATTGAAATGAGCTTCTGTTCCTGCGACGTAACCAACGCGCTATCAACGAAAAAATGGGTGTGGATCCACGCTTCCCTTTCGTCAATAATTTTCATCGATTTTTTCCTTTCTTAACACCACCTCGAAGACCCTCTCGTACAGCGGCTCCGATTCTTAGACACCGCCATGTAGAAACCATCATCAGGAAACGCCTCAGCTCTCGAAAACCTCATGAAGCACTTCAGTTGCCGCATCAACTACCATCTCCAACGCCTCCGGTTCTAACTTCGCCCAGAACCTTGTCTCGACCTCATGCCCACCGCGAGGAAAAGCATCGGGGGTAGGTAGATAACCGACATAGTGGCTCGTGCAATGCGCAATATACGTCGGATAGGTCGGGGAAGCCATCTTGAGCTGCAGCTGCCCTTCGACAAACGGCTCGCCCGGCAGACCGACAAACGCCGTTTTCCCTACCCGAAGCACCTGAATCTCGTAATCCAGTTCCGGTGCTCGCTCCTTTCGGAGATGGACGCTCAGGATAGAACCCGCCTTTATCCATTCTGGATCAATCTGCTTCGGATTCTGCTCCGACCATCTCGGCTCCGGATTTTCCTCCAAAATTTTCTGCGACTGTGCGAGTAATTCAGGTTCAACGTCACGGATGGGTAATTTCACGTGGCGCACTTTCCAATCCAAGGACACATCCTCTTCGTAAGGCAAATCTTCAATCACCGCCTGAGTTGTTTTAGCGAGGAGACTGCCCATGCGTTGGTGATCGGGGACGTAGTCCGGATTGAACGGATCCCACGGATTAATGTTGCCACAGCAGCCGTTGAGGACGAGGGGCACGCAACTGCCGCCGAAGGTTTCACGCATAGCGTCCGACCACGCCCCAGGCCAGTCCGCGGAGACAATCGGTCTCGGAAAGATGTTCACCGGATGGCAGGTGTGGTGCAGCAACATCGCAAGCATCTCCACCGAATCCGTTTGAAAGCACATCACCCCGACCTCCGGATCAATCGGTCCCTCCATATAACGAATATAAGAAGGTCCCAACGGATCCTGCCATTTTGACCCAGGCATACGCACCCTGTCGTCATTCATGATTGCCCTTCGGTTAAAGGCAACCCGTCCCTCGACCCCGCTGCCGACCCGGAGCTGAACCGGCTGCAAAGAACCATTCGCCCGTTTGATAGCCTCGACGATGCGTTCAAACGCAAAATCGAAGTACCGCGGATCGCCGCCACGCAGCCATTCCATCTCCGGTGGCGTTCCCTGAAAACTCTCATCGAACATGAAATGTCCTAACGACGGTGCCGAATGCGTCTGCGTCACATGGACCATGACGGCTTCAGGGGCAAGTCCGCATTCATCTGCAACCGCACGGCGAATTTTTGCTGTCCAGTCCTCGGTAATGATGGTCAGATCCAAACTCACAAAGCAGATTTTCTTTTCATCGTTCTCCAACACCAGCACTCTAGCATAAAGAGGGTCGTAAACATACTGAGCAGGTCGAAATTGCCCAACGGCTCCAGCTAGATGGATATCGGTCTGGGGGGTTATATCGATTTGGGCTGTGCCAGCGTGAAGGCGGTTGGATATGGTTGAACTTTGATGTGCCATTGAAAATACTCTCCTCCCTCAAACTTGTATAGTTAATAACGAACACCGCTGATTATATCATCCCACCAACAACAGGAAAAACAAAATCGTCATGCAGTCAACCGCTGCATTGAGATTATAGTAAACGCAAGAAATAAGTAGACATTTACCAATAACTCCGACCCTAGCGAAGTTTCCAAAGTCCCCCTGATAAGTGGTACATCCCGATAAAATCGGGGGCGGGATTTAGGGGGTTGGCTGTGCATTGGAAGTGTCTAAGTGATTCTAAAATCTACCATAAATTGTTGTCATACAGATAAATTTGATTGGAGGAGGTAGCAAGAAGGAACTAGCAGGTTGGTTTCACTCCACCCTTAAAAGAAAGACAGAGCAGAGTCGGAGAAGATTGCTCACCAATTCGCGACGCTTATTTTGCCCGTACCCGCTTGTGGAGTTCATTTAGGTGCTGGAGGACAGCCGTTGGATCTGCTTCTTGAAAGCCAAGGTCATGTGCCTCATCGAGCATCATCGTTGATTGGATGGGGCTGCCTTCAAGCAAGCGCATTGCGTTATCATAAGCATTTAGCGCGTTTTTGGAATCGCCGCGCTTGTGGCTGATGTCTCCCAGAAAGGCGTAGGCAGCTGCAAGCCGTGGTGAGTACGGTTGGCTTACGATAAACTCTTGGAATGTGGTAAAAGCAGCATCATAACGTTGGTTCTCATAGTGGACACGACCAATCCGGAATTGCGCCTGATCTGCGAAGCTGTCCTTATAACCTTGGGCAAGGTATTGCGCCTGTTTCGGGTAACCAATTGTGGTCTGATAGGCTTTCACAGCCTCATCATATTGGTCGAGGGTACGATACATTTCGCCTAGTTGGAAATGCGCCATCATCGTCTGTGAGGAAGACAGATAATCCGAGATAAGGGACTGATAAGATTCGATTGCCTTTTCTATATCATTGAGATGCTCGGCATAGACAACCCCGGTTCGATACACAGCTTCAGCCGCCCATAGGGACTGAGGATGTGCCTCAATCACTTGGCGGTACACAGCAATCGCCTGCTCATAATCCTTCAACTCACGCTCATAAATTTTACCCGCCCGGAATAGCGCGTAAGGGGCCAATGCACCGCTTGTTGATCGCAATTTCTGAATGGTTGCGTGCAGCTCAATAAAGCGGAGTTGCGACCGTGCCTGCTGTGCATGCTCACTGTCGGGCACATCAATGATATACTGCCGTGTAGGTGGGAGGGCATCAACATAGTTGTTTGCAGCAATCAGATCTTTTATCCGATCCCATTCAACGCTCGGAAAATCTAACTCCAATTGCTGAATTTTTGCCTCCAATTCCGTTTTGACACGAACTGGATCCTGGTCATATTTTCCGATCGCGCCCAAGTAGATGGGGTCCAAGTTGGGGAGGTAAGCATACAAAAATGTTTGAAACGCATCAATTGCCCGCCGATAGTCCCGCAATTTTTCATAACAGACACCCGACCAATAGAAAACTGCGTGCATCTTCCAAAAGTCCGGATGCTGTTGTGGGAGCTGCTCAAAAGCCTGCACAGCGGAATCATATCGCCCCCGCTCTTGGTGGATGCGCCCAATCTGGAAAAGTGCATCCGCTGCAAAAAGACTCACCTGATGGTAGTCGTCCACAACTTTCTGATATGCCTCAGTTGCCAATACCGGCTGATTCAGTACCTTATCTCGTAGATTTCCAATGCGCCACTGTGCTTCGGAGGCGAGTTTGGTATCCCTGCGTTGCTGCAAGATCTCTTCATATATCTCAATCGCTCTTTCCGGCTGGTTCAGTTGATAGGGGCTGCGGTACAACTCGGCAATATGGAATCGCGCTTCAGTTGCAAGGGGGGTTGCCTTATGGTCTTGGCTGACGCGCTGTTGCTCTCGCAAATCATCAAGGGCAGTTTGAATGGAATGAATCTTTCGCAAGCCGGTTTTATGGGCAAGGTGGGTGGGGGGGAATTGATCAACAAAGGTCTGATAGGTCTGGATCGCCTCCTCGTATTTTCCCATGCGACAATACACATCGCCCTTCTTAATATAACCGAGGAATAGATCTTCTGCCGTCGCTCCTTGGGTGCTCAATTGGATAATCTTGTCATAAACCTCTAATGCTTGCGGATATTGATGGGTATAGGCATAATAAATATCACCCAATTTTTCGTAAATCCCGCTGAGTTGTTCGACACGCTTGGTCGAAATAGCAGACTTCTCAAGGAGTTGTGCTGCCTCATGGTACTTACCCCTTTCAAGCAGCGTGCCTACCTGTTGAGCCGGCGTTTCTGGGACAGTGAAAAGTACCAGACAAAAAGTAGCAGCGCAAACAAGACATTTCACGCATGAGACGTATTGCGAACGATTCAAAACGAATCCTTCCATTTTTCCATCCCTTCCCACCCCGATTCAATCGGGATGCAAAGCAACTTTGTCTTAGGGAGCCTGCTCTGCCAATACCAGCAGTTGGAGCGTTGCCAGCCGTTCATCACCCTTCAAATGTCTCGTTTCAAGTGCTTCAGTGCGGTTGTTCCAAATCTCTGTTTGTCGATACAGTTCAATCCTTTCGTGAGGAGATTGTATCGGAATAGCACTAATTGAAACATCTGACGATTGATCTTGGTTGATAAAAATCGTAGCAATCGAGATACTAATTACTAGCGCAAGGGTCGCTAGTGCACTACGAAAGATCCAAATCGGTCTCCGCTTCACTGAAGTCAATCGAAAGGCAGCAAAGAATTTCGAGAGGAAATGCGCTCGTTTGGAGGACGGAGATTCTGTCGCCAAACGCTTGTAGACATTCCTTTCAATGTTATCAAGAATGGCGGGGGGAATTGGCATCCCCTTCGCCTCTTCGGTCAGGCGCAAAGTTTTTTGCAAGGCTTCAACTTCGTGGGTACAGGTAGAGCAACTACGCAAATGTTCCTCGATACGGACAATCTGCTCCTCATCGAGCAGGTCACAAACATATTCTGTGTAGAATCCCTCTAATTGTTTACACCTCATCATTCGACAAACTCCTTCGATTAAATTTCGTTTCCTTCCCAGAGTGGCTGTAGCAAAGTCTGTAGTTTTCTTACCGCGCGGTGCAGGTGAATCTTAACTGTTCCTTCCGCTATTCCAAGGACTTCCGTGATTTCCTTAATCTGTAACCCTTGGTAACGATTCAACATAAAAACAGCTTTCTGCTTTGGCGAAAGTTGATCTATTGCCTCACGGATAACCCGATGTCGATCTTTTTCCTCAAGCTCCCATTCGGGGTTACTCCACAAATCAACGGCTGTTGGTTCGTCAACGGAAAACTCTTCGTCATCAAGCGAGTAGGTATGTCGGCGCGATTTTGCGCGGTGGAAATCAATTGACAGGTTATAAGCAATTTTATAAAGCCAAGTTGAGAAACGGGCTTGCGGTTTCCAAGTGTCAAGCGCGCGATATACCTTAAAAAAGACTTCAATCGTCAACTCCTCAGCATCTTCATAATTTTTCACAGACCTGAGTAGATAGGCGTAGATCTGCCCTTTGTATCGCTTCATCAGATCATCGAATGCATCGAGGCGACCGGCTTGAAATTGTGCAACTAGCATTTCATCTTCAACGATTCTGTCCATGGCCAACTTCCCGCAGCAATAAGGATAAGTGAATTTTTTGTTCTAAACGGCGTGTACTCTGGGGAGGTTTACAACTGGCATCACTGTTTTTAAGATTTTTATCAATAAAAAAGCTACACGCCCATACTCACTTCAGCACGTTGAATCTCGCTATATAGGTGACGGGTTGCAGCCACCGGATCCGCTTGTCCACAAACCGCTGAAATGACAGCGATCCCGTGGGCACCAGAGCGGATGACTTCGTATGCCGTTTCAGCCGTAATACCACCGATGGCAATGACAGGACACTGCGCGATTTCGGACATCCGCCGCAGGGCTTCCAGTCCCTTTGGCAGCTCCGCATCCGGTTTGGAGGAGGTCTGATAGATAGGACCGAATCCGATGTAGTCTGCCCCCGCAGAGATAGCTTCGAGAATCTTCTCCTCCGTCCGTGCCGAAGCCCCAATAATCATTTCTGGTGGAAGGAGTCGCCGCCCAATCGCAATTGGTAGATCATCCTGCCCAAAATGGGCGCCCGCTGCACCGACAGCGAGGGCAATATCCGCCCGATCATTGACAATTAAGGAAACCCCATGCCCCGCACAAACAACTTGCACCGCTTGTGCGGATTCGACCAATTCGCGTGTACTCCCATCCTTCTGACGAAACTGAATAGTGTCAGCCCCACCCTCAATCGCCATCTTTGCCAATTCCGCATGCGTAAACCGCGATTGGATAGTTGTATCCGTGATAACATGGAGTCTGCCAATCTTTTTCATCAAATCTTCGGGATGGAAACCCCTTGCTTTAGCATGGGGAGGAAATCCTGCTCCTTTTTGTTGTTTTTGTAATCTACCTTACACTTTTTTGGTAGATGTATGGTAGAATATAGTTTGTAACTCGAGGACTTCAGTTGAACGCTCGTTTAACGCTGCCCTCTCACTTCGATGTGATAGGCAGTTTGTCTGAGGTTTCGCCCGGGTGTTGAAGCGATGCTATCACCGATACGTCGTGAATATACCTAAACGGTTGCTTCGACCGTGCGGTGGCGGGTGTGTAAAGTTACGAGCCAGAGCCGCATAACCGCGTTATCTTTTAGGGCTTGTTAAAGCACCGAGTTAGCGTCGCGGGTAAGATAATTGCCCAAGCGTAAGTCCCGTTGGACAGGCTACAAGTTTCTTAATCCCGATTTATCGGGGCCCCGTCCTTCAGGGCGGGGTAGTTGACATCGTCACATCTCTCATAGAAGGGGCGAGACTATCCAATTATCTATTCACCTTCAATCAACTCACCCGCCTTCTTTTTGAAAGCGATCGCGCTTCGTGACACCTCGACCTTAACATTTTCTGAAATTATCAGAACGACAAGATCTTTATCCACACCCACGATTTTCCCATGTAACCCACCCGTCGTGACAACTTCGTCCGCCTTGGTCAAGTTACCCAGCATCGCTTGATGTTTTTTTCGCTTCAACTGTTCAGGACGTAAAATCAGAAAGTACAAAATAGGTATCATCAGCAAAATCGGAAAGAAAGCACTAAGAAACTCCATAATTCATATCCTCCAAATTAAAGAATAAGCATCGCATCGCCATAGCTATAAAAGCGATATTTTTGTGCAATTGCTTCTTGGTAAGCTTCAAAAATAAATTCACGCCCGGCAAATGCGCTGACGAGCATGAGTAAGGTTGATTTTGGCAAATGAAAATTAGTTACCAAAGCATCAACAACTTTGAACTGATAGCCGGGATATATAAAAATATCCGTATACCCTTGATACGATCCAACGCTGCAATCCGAAGCAACCGTTTCAAGGGTGCGAACGGAAGTGGTCCCGACTGCAACGATTTTTCGCCCTTCCCCCTTTGCAGTATTGATCTGACTGGCACTTGTTTGAGAAAGCTCAAAATACTCCGAGTGCATCTTGTGCATCTCAATATTTTCCACTTTGACCGGTTGGAACGTGCCGAGTCCAACATGTAGCGTGAGAGTTGCACGGTGAATCCCATCTCGCTTGAGTTTATCCAATAACGCTAACGTAAAATGTAATCCCGCCGTTGGCGCAGCGATTGCTCCCGCCTCCTTCGCATAGACGCATTGATACTCCTCTTTGTCAGTGCGGCTCGGTTCACGTTTGATGTAGGGTGGCAAGGGAACTCTGCCCACTTGGGCGAGAATCTCCTCGAAATCACCATTATATTTGAATCGGACAGTATAAAGACCAAGCGACGATTTGGCAAGAACTTTTCCCGTTAAAGCTCCCTCTCCAAAGGTGATACGCGTCCCATGCGTAACACGTCTGCCCGGCTTTACCAGTGCCTCCCAAGTATTTTCTCCCTTCTGACGGGTTAAGAGCAACTCAATTTTTCCACCCGTCGGCAGTTTCCGCCCTATTAGTCGCGCTGGAATAACTTTAGTCTCGTTGATGGCAAGCAGGGAACGGGTGGGGAGAAACTCGCCAATTTGGGAGAATTGTGTGTGGTGAATTTTGCGTGTCCCCCGATCCACCACCATCAAGCGGGATGTATCCCTTTGTGGGCAGGGCTTCTGGGCAATCAGTGCTTCGGGCAGGTCATAGTCGTAATCGGTGAGTTTCATACTTGTTACACTTACGGAAGGATTAAAGTGGCAAGACCTTTCTACAAATTAAAACAAAGATAATATGTTTGTTTAGAAAAGTGTTGGCTGATACTCAGGCGTTGGATAGCCGAGGTGCTGATAAGCTGCATCTGTTGCGACCCGCCCCATCGGTGTCAGAGTCAAAAAGCCGAGCTTAATTAAGTAGGGTTCGTAGACCTCTTCAATGGTACGTTCATCTTCACTGACAGCGACCGCCATCGCCTTCAGACCTGCCCGGCCACGAAACTTCTCAATCATCGTTCGCAGATAGGTTCTATCGCTGTCATCTAAGCCAAGTTCGTCAACCTCGAAAAAATCCAACGCTTCCTGAGCAATTTCATATGTGATGATTCCGTCTGATTCAACGGTTGCGTAATCCCTGACCTTTCTCAACATATTCTCCGCAATACGCATGGTGCCTCGTGAACGGCGAGCCAACTCGTATTCTGCATCTTCCTCAATTTTAACGGATGGCTGCAGCCGCTCGCTGAGGCGGTTGATAGCAATCTGAATCTCCTCAGGTGAGTAATAATCGAGATGGATGCGGTTGCCGAAGCGATCTCGAAACGGTCCGCCTAACAAGCCTTCACGAGTTGTTGCTCCCACAAGGGTGAAATGGGCGAGCGGCACGGTAATAATATCTGCCGCAGGTCCCTGACCGATGGGCAAATCTATCTTATAATCCTCCATCGCAGGATACATCGATTCCTGAACATAACCTTTCATACGATGGATTTCATCGATAAAAAAGATTGCCCTCTCTTCAAGATTGGTTAATAGTGTCGCGATGTCCAGACGTTCCATCGTCGGCCCGATTGCCGACTTAAAGCTGCTTCCCATCTCGTTGGCAACAATCCGTGCCAATGTTGTCTTACCCAAGCCCGGCGGGCTTACAAAGAGAATATGCGATAATGCCTGATCTCTACTTTTGGCGGCTTCAATATGAATACGCAGCTGCTTTTTAACCCGCTCTTGCCCGATGAATTCATCAAGGGTCTGCGGTCTGAGGCTGTATTGGCTGTCCTCCAGTCCCTCGCTATCCGAATCGCTGAGAAGGGTTTGCATCTCTTTATCTGTATTCATGATGTCAAACTCACTAATTCAATCGAGCAAGAGCCAGTCGAACCAACTCTTCCCGTTTTGCTGTAGGTCCCAGGATTTTCTGTGCATCCGCGATTGCTCGCTCCGCTGCAGATTCAGAAGCTCCCAAGCCCACCAAAACCTTCACACCCGCCTCCGTGTGTTCGCCGCTGCCAGCCTCATCAACTTTGGCATCAAAGTGAATCTTGCGAATAGTATTCTTCAGTTTCATTATCATCAGTTGTGCGAGTTCTTTATTGAGGCGCGGCACTCGCATTAAAGTGGCGTGATCGCCCTCACGGACCGCACGCTGGAAGTCAGGGGGAGAGAGTTTTGAAACGATATTTAATGCTAGGGAGGGACCCACCCCTTTTACCACAAGGGCGGTTTCAAAGACTCTGAGTTCATCGCGTGAACCGAACCCATACAATTTGACTTCGTTTTCCCGACAATGATAATGCGTGTAAAGTGTGATCTCGGATCCAACCTCTGGTAATTGGCTGTTTGTCCGCTCTCCAATGTCAACGCTGTATCCGATCCCGTTAACATCAACAATGACTTGTGTTGAGTCCTTGACGGCTAAGACGCCCTTTACGAACGCAATCATGACTGGAGGTGCCTTTCGCGCAGTTGAAGTACTCTATGGGAACGTGCATGACAAATTGCTATGGCAAGCGCATCTGCCGCGTGATCTGGACGAGGAATCTCTTTGAGCCTGAGCAAAAGCTTAACCATCTCTTGGACTTGACGCTTACTCGCTTTACCATATCCTACAACCGCTTGCTTGATCTGAGCAGGCGGATAACTATAGACCTGCCGATTTGTACTTGCAGCAACTAGTTTAGCGATACCTCTTGCCTCTCCCACAGCAAATGCGCTGGTCACATTCTTGCTAAAGATAAGGTCCTCAAGTACAAATAACTCCGGTTGATATTCAGCAGCCAACTGAACCAGTTGGTCATAGATAGCTTTCAAACGTTGCGCAGATTCATCCTTCGACGCTGTCCGAATGCAGCCGAAAGCAAGCGGGGTGAACGTTGATGACTCAGCTTTGATAACACCGTAGCCAGTATTCGCAATTCCGGGGTCTATTCCAAGTACAATCATTGTTCAGTAAGATCGAATGGTTTCGTTTTCTCTGTGCGTTCTACACTGTCTTTTTTTGGTCCAGAGGTCGCGGTTCCTAGCCCGATTGTACCAATGAACAAACGGTTCTTCTGTGCGTTTTGCATTTTCTTTTGACATGAACCGATAGGATCAAGCCGCAGCTTCCAAAATATCATCAGGGATGTCGAAGTTTGCATAAACCTTCTGGACATCGTCGCTATCTTCCAAAGCCTCCATCAAACGCAGCATCCGCTCCGCTTCCTTACCTTCCGATTTAACCGTATTTTGGGGGAGCATCGTCAGTTCAGCTTCCAGAATCGTTGCGCCAGACATCTCAACCGCTTCTCTAACTGCCTCAAAATTCTCAGGAGACGTGATAATCTCAAGGTGCTCATCCTGAACCGTCAAATCCTCCGCCCCCGAATCCAGTGCAATCATAAAAAGCTCATCTTCGTCAATACTACCCTTTTCGATAATCATCCAGCCGCGCTTATCAAATAACCACGAAACGCAGCCACGCTCACCCATACTTCCACCATGCCTGGTTAAAATATGTCTGACATCCGCAATCGCTCGATTCTTGTTATCGGTCAAGACATCGATCATGATTGCAACCCCACCCGGGCCATACCCTTCATATAGAATTTCTTCATAATCCACGCCGTCAAGTTCACCTGTGCCGCGTAGAATCGCCTTTTCGATGTTATCATTCGGAACATTCTTCGACTTTGCAGCTAACACCGCAGACCTCAAACGCGGATTCACTTGGGTATCAGCACCGGCGACTCGCGCTGCAACCGTAATCTCCTTAATCAATTTCGAGAAGAGTTTGCCACGCTTCGCATCGACAGCAGCCTTATGGTGCTTAATTGATGACCATTTTGAATGACCTGACATTTCTTTCGCTCCTATTTATAGATTCTAGCGTATTTTAGCATACAGGCAAGGTGGATGCAAGAAAATTGTCTTACGAATTGCGAAAGCCTTTTTTCGACATGAAAAAAGCCCCAATCAAAAGATTGAGGCTTCATTCATTAAGCTTCCCGGCAACGACCTACTTTCCCACGAGGTTACCCTCGAAGTATCATCAGCGCTAAAGGGCTTAACTGCCGTGTTCGAAATGGGTACGGGTGTTTCCCCTCTGCTCTTGCCACCGGAAAATATGGGAATCTATTATTCCAAAATATTTGACAATTATAAATATTTGACAGTTGTATAGATTTGAATATTAAGCTATAGAATAAAGTTATCAAGCCCTCGGCTTATTAGTACCAGTCAGCTAAACAGTTCACACTGCTTACACCTCTGGCCTATCAACCTCTTAGTCTCAAAGGAGCCTTACCAGATTAACTCTGTAGCATATCTTATCTTGAGGCGAGTTTCACGCTTAGATGCTTTCAGCGTTTATCTCTTCCGAACATAGCTACCCAGCGGTGCCGCTGGCGCGACAACTGGTACACTAGAGGTTCGTCCACCACGGTCTTCTCATACTAGCGGCAGCTCCTCTCAAATATCCTACGCCCGTAACGGATAGGGACCGAACTGTCTTGCGACGTTCTAAACCCAGCTCACGTACCACTTTAATGGGCGAACAGCCCAACCCTTGGGACCTTCTGCAGCCCCAGGATGTGATGAGCCGACATCGAGGTGCCGAACCGCGCCGTCGCTATGAACGCTTGGGCGCGACCAGCCTGTTATCCCCGGAGTACCTTTTATCCGTTGAGTCACGGCCTTTCCACACAGAACCGCAAGATCACTAAGCCCTGCTTTCGCACCTGCTCGACATGTCTGTCTCGCAGTCAAGCTCCCTTCTGCCTTTACACTCTACGCACGGTTTCCAATCGCGCTGAGGGAACCTTAGGGCGCCTCCGTTACACTTTGGGAGGCGACCGCCCCAGTCAAACTACCCACCTGACACTGTCTTCGATTCGGATCACGAACCAGAGTTAGAATTTCAATGCAGCAAAAGTGGTATTTCAAGGACGACTCCACTGAAGCTAGCGCCCCAGTATCACAGTCTCCCACCTATCCTACATAGGCTACATTAAAACCCAATATCAGGCTATAGTAAAGGTTCACGGGGTCTTTCCGTCCTGTTACGGGTAACCGGCATCTTCACCGGTATTACAATTTCGCCGAGTCTCTCGCCGAGACAGTGTCCATGTCGTTACGCCATTCGTGCAGGTCGGATTTTACCCGACGAGGAATTTCGCTACCTTAGGACGGTTATAGTTACCGCCGCCGTTTACCTGAAGCTTCGGTTCAGAGCTGCCGGGCGAACCCTTGACTCTTTCCCTTAACCATATGGCACCGGGCAGGCGTCAGTCCCTATACATCATCTTACGATTTTGCAGAGACCTGTGTTTTTAGTAAACAGTCGCACGGACCACTTCACTGCGGCTTTTTTCGGATCCGCATGCAAGATGCATCACCTACTCAAAGCACCCCTTCTCCCGAAGTTACGGGGTCATTTTGCCGAGTTCCTTAGCGAGAGTTCTCTCGAGCGCCTTAGGATTCTCTCCTCGCCTACCTGTGTCGGTTTGCGGTACGGACACCATTACGCGTCCACTTGAGGTTCTTTTCTTGGCAGACAACTAGACCAGTTTGTATCCTTACGGAATCCCTATCACCTCTCAGAGTAGTGAGACTCCGGATTTACCTGAAGTCCCCTCTGTCGGGCTTAGCCCAGCACATCCATCCGCTGGTAGGTCCTAATGCCTGCGTCTCCCCTAGCTTCGTCCTTGTAATGGTGGTGCAGGAATATTAAGCCTGCTACCCATCGCTTACGCCTTTCGGCCTCAGCTTAGGCTCCGACTAACCCTGGGTGGAATTGCCTTGCCCAGGAACCCTTAGGCTTTCGGCGAACAAGCTTCTAACTTGTTTTATCGCTACTCATGCCGGCATAATCACTTCTAATTTGTCCAGTGTATCTTCCGATTCACCTTCTTCCTACTATAGAACGCTCCCCTACCACTTCAACCCCGCTATCGGCGAACCGGCACGTGGGTCAAAATCCGCAGCTTCGGTAACAGGCTTAAGCCCCGAGAATTTTCGGTGCGAAGCCACTTGACCAGTGAGCTATTACGCACTCTTTAAATGAATGGCTGCTTCTAAGCCAACATCCTGGCTGTCTGGGCAACGACACATCCTTTACCACTTAGCCTGTATTTGGGGACCTTAGCTGGCGATCTGGGCTCTTATCCCTTTTGTCAGTAGAGCTTATCCCCTACTGACTGACTCCCATGCTTGAGACAATGGCATTTGCAGTTTAACTGGAGTTGCTAACCTGGTGGGGCCGCTAGTCCAATCAGAGCTCTACCACCACTGCCAAACACATGAGGCTAGCCCTAAAGCTATTTCGGGGAGAACCAGCTATCACTGGGTTTGATTAGCCTTTCACTCCGATCCACAGGTCATCCCCCAAGTTTTCAGCCTTGGTGGGTTCAGGCCTCCACATACTTTTACGTATGCTTCACCTTGCCCATGGATAGATCACCCAGTTTCGGGTCTACTCCATGCAACTGGTTCGCCCTATTCAGACTCGCTTTCGCTACGGCTACGCTTCAGAAAAGCTTAACCTTGCTACACAGAGTAAGTCACCGGCTCATTATGCAAAAGGCACGCAGTTATGCATGTCTCGACGAATCGAGACTTAGCACTTCCACAGCTTGTAGGCTGTACGGTTTCAGGGACTATTTCACTTCCCTAGCAGGGGAACTTTTCACCTTTCCTTCACAGTACTTCTTCACTATCGGTCGCCAAGTCATATTTAGCCTTAGGAGGTGGTCCTCCTAGATTCCTACAGGTTTAGGCTATCCCATAGTACTTGGGAATAACGTTCAGGAAGCCAAATCCTTTTCACTCACGGGACTATTACCCTCTTTGGTTGTCCTATTCCAGAAGCATTAAGTTAAGAATTTGGTTTATAACTTCCCGGCTTGACCATACTCAAGCCCAACATTACCCCACAACCCCAGGTATACAACGTATATGGACTTTAACATATACCCGGTTTAGGCTCTTCCCTTTTCGCTCGCCACTACTGGGGGAATCGAGTTTTCTTTCTGTTCCTCAGGTTACTGAGATGTTTCACTTCTCCTGGTTAGCTTCCCGACAAATGCCGGGATGACAGGTAAAACCTGCCCGGTTACCCGATTCGGGGATCTCCGGATCAATGTTTACTAAACAACTACCCGAAGCTTTTCGCAGTTTGTCACGCCCTTCATCGCTACCTGGCGCCAAGGCATCCACCGTAAGCCCTTAGTAGCTTGATAAAATCTTTAAAAGCCGAATTCAAATCTATACAATTGTCAAAGATCAAAAGCTGTTACGCTTAGTGGAGATGAGCGGAGTCGAACCGCTGGCCTTCTGCGTGCAAAGCAGACGCTCTCCCAAACTGAGCTACACCCCCACATAGATATGGTGGGCTTATCTGGAGTCGAACCAGAGACCTCGCGCTTATCAGGCGCGCGCTCTAACCGTCTGAGCTATAAGCCCCTACAAAAATAAAAGATGCCGTCTAAGAAAGCTAAATAGGTTTCCGATATGCGCAAGTTAACGAGCTCGGGCATAAATGCCCTTGACTCCTTAGAAAGGAGGTGATCCAGCCGCAGGTTCCCCTACGGCTACCTTGTTACGACTTCGCCCCAGTCATCGATCTCGCTTTCGCCAGCTGCCTCCCGAAGGTTAGCTCACCGTCTTCGAGCGCTACCGACTTCCATGGCGTGACGGGCGGTGTGTACAAGGGCCGGGAACATATTCACCGCGACCTGCTGATTCGCGATTACTAGCGATTCCAAATTCATGCAGTCGAGTTGCAGACTACAATCCTAACTGAGGTTGGCTTTTTGGGATTTGCTCCACCTCGCGGTCTTGCTTCCCTCTGTACCAACCATTGTAGCACGTGTGCAGCCCAGGGCATAAGGGCCATGCGGACTTGACGTCATCCCCACCTTCCTCTGGCTCGTCACCAGCGGTCTCACTAGAGTCCCCAGCATTACCTGATGGTAACTAGCGACAGGGGTTGCGCTCGTTGCGGGACTTAACCCAACATCTCACGACACGAGCTGACGACAGCCATGCAGCACCTGTCACGCTGTCCAAAAGGAAAGCCATATTTCTATGGCGGTCAGCGCGATGTCAAGCCCTGGATAAGGTTCTTCGCGTTGCTTCGAATTAAGCGACATGCTCCACCGCTTGTGCGGCCCCCCGTCAATTACCTTGAGTTTTAACCTTGTGGCCGTACTCCCCAGGCGGGGTACTTAATGCGTTAGCTACAGCACAGGAGGAATCAATACCCCCTACACTTAGTACCCATCGTTTACGGCTTGGACTACCGGGGTATCTAATCCCGTTCGCTCCCCAAGCTTTCGTGTACTCAGCGTCAGTATCGGACCAGAAAGCTGCCTTCGCCATAGGTGTTCTATAAGATATCTACGCATTTCACCGCTACACCTTACATTCCACTTTCCTCTTCCGTACTCAAGCCATACAGTATCGAGCGCAGTTGCTTGGTTGAGCCAAGCTATTTCACACCCGACTTATATAGCCGCCTACACACGCTTTACGCCCAGTAAATCCGGACAACGCTCGCCCCCCACGTATTACCGCAGCTGCTGGCACGCAGTTAGCTGGGGCTTTCTACTATGGTACCGTCAAGCTAGCAGGCTTATCACCCACCAGCAATTCTTCCCATAACACAGAGGTTTACAATCCGAAGACCTTCATCCCCCACGCGGCGTCGCATCGTCAGGGTTTCCCCCATTGCGAAATATTCTCGACTGCAGCCTCCCGTAGGAGTTTGGGCAGTGTCTCAGTCCCAATGTGGCTGATCATCCTCTCAGACCAGCTACCCATCGTAGCCTTGGTGAGCCGTTACCTCACCAACTAGCTAATAGGACGCAGGCTCCTCTTCGAGTGACAGATCCGAAGACCCATCTTTCATTGGATATCCCGAAGGAAGTCCAATCGTATACGGTATTAGCGGTCCTTTCGAACCGTTATCCCTATCTCAAAGGCAGATTACCTACGCGTTACTCACCCTTTCGCCACTTTCCTCGGCGGCCGAAGCCACCGATTCTCGTACGACTTGCATGCCTAATCCACGCCGCTAGCGTTCGTCCTGAGCCGGTATCATACTCTCCAATAAGTCTAAAAGAAAAACCAGCCTAACTTTTAAGGTTAGGGAAGGAATTTCTAAGTCGACAGGAGGACTTTGTACAATATACAAGCCCTATCAATTGCTATCAAAAATCAAAAAACGTAGCGCGTAACAAAAACTATTTAGCTTTCAAAGAGCATCTTCTAATCTTCCTTAACGGAAGCGAATGGGATTATAACATACGACTTCCGCCCTGTCAAGAGAAAACACACATTTTTCCCAGTTTAATACAAATCCTTTTCAGGGTAGGATAAACCGCCACTAACCGCTGGCACAAAATGGATGTTCGCCGCCTCGCCTACGGGTTGATGCATCCCTTCACGAGTCATAACGCCATCAATGTACACCGCAATACTGGGACGAATCCGGTCACCATCACAGAGGCGGTCTTTGAAGCCAGGGTGAGCCGCTTCGAGATTGTTGACCACCTCTCGTAGCGTTTTCCCCTCCACAACCACTTGGTCCGCACCGTCGGTTAGTTTCTGCATGAGTGAGGGAATTGCAACCGTTGCCATGGTATGAAACACCTTCCGTGAATTAAAATGAATCAGGGATACAAGGCAAAAGAAAACCCTGTATCCCTGATTGTAGTTACAGACCCACCCAGTTTGATAAACGGAGCGAATCTGAAATATAAAAATTTACGACCACATACTTAAATCTTGCCCATTGCTTTGAGGACACGCCCCGGCGACATCGGTAACTCTGTCATCCGAACGCCGATTGCACGATAGACCGCATTTGCAATAGCAGCAGGTGGCGCGATAATTGGCGTTTCGCCGACCCCCCTAACCCCAAACGGATGACCGGGGTTTGGAACTTCAACGATGACAGCATCAATCATCGGCAGGTCAAGACAGGTCGGTATACGGTAATCGAGGAAACTGGCGTTAGTCATCTCGCCCTTTTCATTGTAGATGTATTCCTCGTTCAACGCCCAACCGATACCTTGAACAGCCCCACCCTGTATCTGTCCTTCGACATAGCTGGGGTGGATAGCCTTGCCAGCATCTTGGGTTGCCGTGTAACGCAAGATCTGAATCTTGCCAGTATCCGGATCAACCTCGACATCAACAACGTGTAGACCGATTGAAGGGCCAGGTTGGTTTGGATCCGCAGCGCCGCGTCCAAGGACGGGACCACCGGTCTCATCCAACCTTGCTGCCAGACCTTTGAAGTCGATCTCCTGTTCCTTGCCATTAACGGAACTAAATACGCCATCGGCAAATTGCACCTCTTCTGAGTCAACTTCCCACAGTTTCGCAGCACGTTCAATCATCTGTTGCTTGACATCTTGTGCGGCTTCGTAAGCGGCGTATCCAGTTGCAAACGCGGTACGGCTTCCACCTGTTACATCTGTATAACCAACGGAGTCAGTATCAGCCACAGAAGGCGTCACTGACTCAGCGGGAATGCCCAGAACTTCCGCTGCTTGCATCGCAATCGATGCGCGTGTGCCACCGATATCGGTTGAACCTTCGACAAGACTAATCGTCCCATCCGAAGTGACGTTAATCGCAACACTCGATTTCATACCGAAGTTGGGCCAATAACCGGAAGCAACACCACGTCCTGTATTCTCACCTTCAAGCGGTGCTGAGTAGTGTGGATGATCCTTTGCGGCTTCAACCGTTTCGACGAAACCGACACGCGGAGTCGGAGGACCATCGACGCGGATATCCCCCTCTTTCGCGCTGTTGAGGATACGGAATTCGAGCGGATCCATCCCAATCTTCTCACAAATTTCGTCAATGACTGTCTCTGCCGCGAATGCAGCATTTGTCGCGCCAGGCGCGCGATATGCGGAGGACTTCGGCTTATTAACGACCACATCATATCCATCAACCTGTGCATTTTCAACCTTGTAAGGCGAGAAAACACAGAACGCCGCCGCTCCAACGGGTGAACCGGCGTATGCACCGGCTTCAAACGCCAGAGAGGCTTCCGCAGCGGTGATGCGTCCATCCTTCGTCGCGCCCATCTTCACATACACAGCGGAACCCGGCGTCGGACCTGTGCCTTCAAATACATCCGCCCGACTCATCAAGACCTTAACAGGTTTGCCTGTTTTCTTGGAAAGCATAGCCGCAATAGGTTTGATGTAAACCTGAATCTTTCCACCAAAACCACCGCCAATTTCCATCGGCACAACCTTAACCTTTGAAACAGGTATATCGAGAATCTCAGATACCTGCCCTCGGACAGCGAATGCACCCTGCGTACTGCACCAGATTGTCAACTGTCCATCGGGGTTGTACAGCGCAGTCGCATTGTGAGGCTCGATATAGCCTTGATGCACGGTCTCTGTTGTATAGTCGTGCTCAACGACAACATCGGCTTCGGCAAAACCTCTGTCGAGGTCGCCCTGTTTGTGCTGGAAATGAGCCGCAATGTTGCTCGGCTTATCCGCCTTTTCCCCCATCTCATCGGTTCTCATGTCCTCGTGCAGAAGCGGTGCATCTTCCTTCATTGCATCGAGCACCTTCACCGCCGGAGGCAGCACCTCATACTCAACATCAATGAGTTCAAGTGCCTCTTCAGCTGTATGGGGGTCAATCGCTGCAACCGCTGCGACCTGATGCCCTTTGTAGAGAGCCTTCTCGCCAGCCAGTACGTTATCTTGGAGGTCTTTTACGTTGGTTGCGCCCTCTCCAAGATCGGCGATCTTATTTTCGACATCAGGAAAATCTTTTGCTGTGACAACTGCCCTCACGCCGGGATGAGCTTCTGCGCGACTCGTATCAATCGACTTAATCCGCGCATGCGCGTGGGAGCTACGCAGGACTTTGCCGTGTAACAGTCCTACAGCTTGGAAATCTGCGCCGTAAAGGGCGCGGCCAGTAACCTTATCAAGGCCATCGTGGCGAATGGGACGAGTCCCAACGACTTTGTAATCTTTCTTTTCTGCCATTATGCCCTTACCTCCTAAGACGTAGTTTGCGCTGCATCTTGGACAGCACGTACAATTTTATCGTATCCAGTACAACGACACAGATTACCCGCTAGCCAATAGCGGATTTCGTGCTCAGTTGGATTCGGATTTTGATCTAACAATGCCTTTGCCGCCATGATAAAGCCGGGCGTGCAAATACCACACTGGAGGGCAGCATTTTCTAAAAACGAGTCTTGAATTGGATGAAGCTGATCCGGCTCGGCGAGTCCCTCAATCGTTTCAAGCGATTTCCCCTCGAGTTCAGCACCAAGTACCAGACACGAATTGACCAGACACCCATCAAGAATCACACTGCAGGCGCCACAGTTTCCATTATTACAACCCTCTTTAGCACCCGTCAGATGAAGCACATCTCGCAAGACCTCAAGCAAGCTCTGGCGGGGTTCACATAAATATTCAGCTGCTTCACCATTAATCGTTGTTTGAACGTGGACTTTTCTAGGCATCTATTTTTATGCCTCCTTCACTCGTTGAATTGCACCGTTTAAGGCACGACGTGTCAACACACCGACAAGGTGTGTTCTCTGTTCAGCCGTTCCACGCATATCGCTGATTGGACTCGCAATCGCCTGTGCCGCTTCAGCAGCAGCGTTGATCGCTTCATCAGAAACTTCCTTTCCAGCGAGTGATGCACCGGCTTCCTCAGCAACCAGCGGTGTTGGTGCAACGGCAGCAAGCCCGATTCGTGCGGAGACAATGGATGTCTTCGTATCGTCGAGAACAACAGACGCACCGGCACCCACAACTGCGATGTCCATTTCATTGCGTGGGATAAAACGGAGGTAAAACGAACTCGAATTTGTCGATAGCGGGGGAATCTTGAGTGACACAAGAAGCTCACCCTTTTCCAAGACAGTTTGTCCCGGTGCTGTGCAGAACTGCTCGACAGGAACTTCGCGTGTCGATCCATTTGGACCAGCAATTACACAAATGGCTCCCAACACTATCAACGGCGGGATCGTATCCGCAGCGGGTGAGGCATTGCACAGATTACCACCAACGCTTGCCCTGCCTTGAATCGCGGTTCCACCAATAATCTTAGCAGCATCAATCAGTCCGGGATATGCCGCAGAAATTGCATCGTCCTCGTAAATTTTATGACAGGGAACAGCCGCACCGAGGTCTAAACCGGTGTCAGGGGAATATGAAAGCACGTTAGTCTCAGGAAGGCTCTTGATGTCCACCATCCGTTCCAACTGCCGCCGGTTCTCCCGAACCATAACGATGAGATCTGTTCCGCCGGCCAAGGGTTTTGCTTGATCACCTTTTTCGGCGAGCAAGGAGGTAGCTTCAGCTACAGTTTTTGCGGGAACATATTCAAACGCTCGCAAAGCATCAATCTCCTTTCAAAGTGAGGGGTTTTATCACATTAAATACCCAACACGGGTATCGGAAAACTTGACAAATAATTATTGTATACTTTATCTTAATCAAAAGTCTCTGAAATGTCAACAGAAAAAATCTATCAATTTTCGGCTAACCGTTTTTCAGATATCTGATTTTGCCACGAAACCCGACAACCTAATATAGGGTTCATCAATTCAATGAACCAATGAATGAGCCAACACACCCGCCCCCACGATCAACCCAATCACGCAAGCAATTGCCGTTAGCGTGCGCTTTTCAGCTTTGAGTGCCCGATAAAAAGAAAAACTGTGTGCAGAAGGATTAGCGTAGCTGCGAAGGCGGGGAATGAATCTGGGAACGGCTGTATAATAGGTCTGATACGCTGTCCCGCAAAAGTCCCGTAGGTATGCTTCTTCGGAGGCAATAATCGGGAGGTACTGGATAAAATATCCTACCAGCAGCACAATAATCATCCAGTAAACATTGGCAATGATGCAGACACCGAGACTGAGTAGCAAGTTTCCCAAATAGAGCGGATTACGGACATGTGCGTAGGGACCCATCGTCACAAGATCGCTGGCAGCCCCTAAGGTACGTGAACGAGTTGCACCACCGGCATAACCAACCGCCCACAGACGTAAGAATTCGCCAAAAATCAAAGGGATCGCACCAACCAGCGCGGAAGTGAATGTAGGACGGGCAAAATAGATTAAGATGAATATGAACGGGATGGCTGTGAGGCTGCGCAGCCGAAAGAGCAGGCGACCAATCGCGGGAGTGAAGCGTGAGATACGAGACGTGATAGATTTGGCCATCCTGAAAAACTCCTGAATGTCTCACCACCTCGGCTCACTTAGGCGTCTTCCAGATCAGAACGCCTCCGATAATCGCGTAAAGCACATTCGCACCCCAACAGGCAACAATCGGCGGCAACTTCCCATTTTCACCGAGTCCTTCAAGGGTCGCCAACGAAATTCCCCAATACATAAAAATAAGGAAGAAGGCAACGAGCAGCCCCGCAAAAAATCCAGCACCACCAAAGCGAATCGAAATCGGCGCACCAATCAGGATCACAACAAACGCCGCAAAGGGATACGCTATTTTATGGTGCATTTTGACCTCTTCACGCCGTGTCGTCTGTCCTGCCATCTGTTTGTATTTAATCTGCTGCCGCAGCTCTCCAATCGTCATCGCTCGGAGATCTTTGTTGCTCCCTGCAAAACGCTCCGGTTCCTCCGCTCGCTCGATCTGCTTAGTTACAAACGGTTCAAAAGTAGTTTCGGACGCTCCCTCAAAATGACGAACATATCCCTTCGACAAATGCCACTGGTTCGGCGACCACGTAGCTGAATTTGCAAAGGTCTGCCGAGTCACCTCGTCATTCTGATCCAACTCATAAATCGTCATCCGATCAATCGTTCCGCTTTCCAAATCAAGATTTTGGATGTAGAACAATCGATTATGCTGCCCCTTGAAGACAACATTTCGACTTCGACGTAAGCGAATCTTCTTCTGCAACTGATTGGCACGATGATACGCAGGCGAAGCAACCTGATCATAGAAAACCACAAAAGCGATGCAGACCAAAAGCATGGACGCTAGAATTGGGATGAGGAGGCGATAAACGCTAATACCGGCGGTCTGCATAGCAGACAACTCGTTGTTTTGAACCATTCGCCCCAAAACGAAGAATACGGCAAGAAAACTCGCCAACGGAATAACCTCCATAATCCGTCGAGGGGCTTGGAAGAGCACAATCTGAACCGCTGTGATATAAGACACATCCTCATCAAAACGCTTAATATCCTTATCAAGCAACCGAACAATAATTACTAGTGCGATGAAAAAGACTAGCGCCAATATAAATGTTCTGAGGTATTCAATTAAAACATATCGCTCAAGAATTCTCATACTATGGTGAATTAGACAAATAAGTGGACATTTCCCAAAGTCCCCCTGATAAGGGGGATTTAGGGGGTTGTTTGTGGGTACAGATTTCCTAATCTGTACATGTGCATCGGCAGTGTCTAAGTAATTCTATAATCTACCATAAACCTAACTTGAAATATTAATTGTCTGAATCTGGATTTTCAGGATTTAAGGATTTACAGGATTAGATGACTCAAATTCACATCTAAACGACCAGATAGATAAGTAGATTGGGTTGAACCGTAACAGGCATCTCTATCAACGACACCAGCTTATAGATAGATACAGTGAAACCCAACATCTGATGATACGGAAAACGCAGATTATTGTCTGAATCAGGATTTACAGGATTTAAGGATTTTCAGGATTAGATGACTCAAATTCACACTGATGAGCATTTGAGGCGAGGGCATCATTATTGACACGATGCTGCATCGCGAGGCAAAGCAAGCTGACTCACCTATTAAACAGATGACACGCAAAACCCGGACGCCCATGTTAAGAGCCTGCCTTCTCCTTCAGAACCATTTCAGCGACTACGCTGCAACCCCATAAATGCTACTACTATCTCCGTAGTAAGACTCGTAAATGTGCTGATACACCGCCTCACATCTCTGAGCATATATCTGCGGTGTATAAGATTCCGGCAGTTCATCAAGAATTTCTTCAACAGTAAGCCTGACTGCAGCGCGTGATTGTTGTCGTTTGCGCCAATCCAAAACCAACTTCTCCTGTTTGAGTGTCGTAAGCAACTTTTTCGATACAGCCTTCACCTCATCTCTCTCCGCTTCCGTCAACTCGAGTTCAGGCTGCGCTGGCCGAGTCAGCAGGTCAAACACCGTTAATTCTTCCTCAGAGAGTTGCTCAACAATCGTGCGTTGTTCTTCTGCGTCAAGCTCCTCAATCAACGCAAGTAGTTGCTCCTGGACCAACGTAGCGTCAACAGAACCTGCGTTATATTCCGCTATCATCTGCTCAAATTTCTCCTGATAATCCATTCGGGTTTTGTTGAGACGCATCATCTGGGATAGTTGCTTATTTATTCTACCCCTCAGTTTTTCTACCTCAATCCGTTTGTGTTGTGTCCTGAACCTTTCCCGGAGCCGGTCAGAGTCAATCTGACTCAAATCAATCATCTGATCCGTTTCAAAGTACCCGGATACCGCTGCCATGTCACCCGTCGGCATGATTGACCTATCCAATAAGTCCTCAATCTCCTGCCTCACATCGGACGGATCCACCGATGGGGTTAAGGTTCTGATACGCTGCGCGATGATATTGATCAGGGAGCAAATTCCCCTGAATTCATTCGCCGCAGCATCGGGCAGAATCGCTTTGTACTGCTTAAAGATGCTCCTTGCGCGTTGCAGATATTCCCCTTTGGTCTTATCGTTGATCAATATGCTATTTACAGCTTCCTCGATCCCCTGGACCCGTTCAAAGGTTTTCGGTTCCGCCTCCTCAATTTTGGGGAGATCCACGCCGAGTATCGCGCAGAATTCTGTGACCTCGGCAATCTCTCCTCTGAGCTGCTCGACAAGCTCTGACTTATTCCGAATTGGGGAGCTGCCTTCCGCATCGGTGCCTTCCGCATAAATCGCCAACGCCCGCTCAAGATCTCGGAAGATACCAACGTAATCGACAATCAAGCCGTTGACTTTATCCCCGAAGACTCGGTTCGCTCTGGCAATAGTTTGCATCAAGGTATGGTTCCGCTGTGGCTTGTCCAGATAAATCGTCGAGCAGGAGGGCACATCAAAGCCAGTCATCCACATCGCACAGACGAAAACGATACGGAACGGATCATCGGAGTCTTTGAATTTGGTGTCCAGATCCTGATCGTTCATGCGTTTACGGTGCGGAAGGATGTCTACCCCCTTCTCTCTCAGATCGGCGATTTCGTTCTGTGACTGAGAAACCACCACCGCCATATCCGTTTCTTCTATATACTGAATCTGCGCCTGAAGGGTCTCACGTACCCCGTGTTCAACGGTGTTCTGTAGTGCTGTTTTCAATCCCTCACGGTAACGTTTCCAATGTTTCTTCACCTTGTCATACATCTTAACGGCGGTAGCTTTGTCTATCGAGATGACCATCGCCTTACCCCGATACCCCCGTCCCATAAAGTGTGAGACAATATCTTTGGCAACATCTTCTAAGCGTTCATCCCGCGTGATGATATGGTATTGTCTGGCAAACTCTCGCTCAATCCTGCTTTCCTGCGCTTCGTCCAGTCCTGCCTCCTCAAGAGCCTGCTGAAATTCTTCGTTCAGGTCCTCGTTGTTCAACAGCACTGGGGCGACCCGGTTCTCATAATAGAGCGGCACGGTCGCACCATCATCAACCGACTGTTTGAAGTCGTAAGTCGAGACGTAATCTCCGAAAACTTCTCGTGTTTTTTCTTTTTCTCCTGCGATCAACGGCGTGCCTGTAAACGCGATAAATGCAGCGTTGGGGAGCGCGGTCCGCATGTTCAACGCCAATGTGTGATACTGGCTGCGGTGAGATTCATCCGTGATAACGATGATATCTGATCGATCTGAGAGAACGGGATGTTTCTCACCCTCTTTCGTCTGGAACTTCTGAATGAGGGTGAAGATGTAGCGATGATCCTCACCCAAGAGTTGTCGGAGATGCTCGACCCGTTCCGCATGGACCTCTTGTTGAGCGACAACCCCTCTGCAATCTGCGAAGTTTTTATAGATCTGGTTGTCCAACTCTTTGCGGTCTGTAACGATAACAAATGTCCAGTTACCCGGCATCGTCCTCAATACCTTCTGGGCAAAGAAAATCATCGAGATACTCTTTCCTGAACCTTGAGTATGCCAGAAGACACCAAGCTTCCCCTGATTAGATTTGATATGCCCAAGCCCTTCAACCGCGTTGTTCACTCCGAGGTACTGGTGGTTCTTGGCGAAAATCTTGACAAGCGCGCCCTGCCCTTCGGTGAACAGTGTGAAGTTCTCAATGATGTCCAACAACCGACAGCGATCACAGATGCCTTTTAGCATTGTGTCCAGTAAAACTATCCCCTGCTCTTTTTCACTCCCAATCCGTTTCCATTCGGTGAAATGCTCCCAACTCGCTGTCAAGCTACCAACTCTGCTCTCTGAACCGTTAGAGAGGATAATCAGCGCATTGTACCAGAACAGGTGAGGGATCGTGTCCTTGTAGTCCCTGAGATTGTCGTGATATGCCGAGTAAACGTTCTCGTCAATCCGTTTGAACTCCATCAACACCAACGGCAAGCCGTTGATAAAGCCGATTGCGTCCGGTCTTCGGGTGTACATCTCGCCGGTAATCCAGAACTGCGACGCCAGAAAGAAATCGTTGTTCTCCGGATTCTCCCAGTCAATTACCTTCAGGTCTTCGACCATTTCGCCTTCGTCCTCTGAGTCAATTACCGTAATTTTCACACCGCCCTTCAGTAGTCTGTATATCTCCCAATTGGCTGCGACAAGGCTCATAGCCCCACGGGAACGGGTCAACTCCTCCATTGCTGCGTTGACTGCCGCATTGGACGCGTCGGGATTGAGTCGCGCCAAGGCAGCGCGTAACCTCGTTATCAGAACCACCTCGCCCTTGTTTTCCCTGACGAGCGGACTGATGCCTTGATCGAATTCGTTATAACAGTCCAGCGTTTCCCACTCCATTTCTGCGAGCAGGGCAATTGCGGGTTGTTCGACAAGTTGGTCTTCACTGTATGGGTTTTGCATAATATTTTCACTAGATAGCAGGCAAAGACGCAAAGAAGACAAAGAACGCGCAATAAATTGCGCTACTACAAACCATCACTACGAATCAGCATGTAACGTCGCACTGGCATAAGCAAGACATACGGCAATATCCTCACGCTCAATACTTGGATAATTATCAAGAACCTCTTCCTCGCTCCAACCGCGTTCTAGCAGTTCAAGAATAAACGCAACGGTTAAGCGGGTGCCTTTGATAACCGGTTTTCCACCGAGGATTTTCTCGTCAGAGTGCAATCGATCTTTTAACGGATCCGGGATGTGTGTTCCTCCCTTCTTCGGTTGTATTCCGTTGGTGTCAATTTCAAGTTCGGATACGTCAATCTCCCCTGAAATCAGTTTGGGGAGCAGGAGATCGCCGGTTTGGCGGAGGTTGGTGTTTTTCTCCAAAAGATTGTTGAGTGCCTTTCTCAGTGAAGCCATCACTCTCTCAAAATGATCTCTTACTTCGTCTGTTGGAATAACAAGGTCAAAACCGGTGATAACCCCTGCACTCGCACTTTTACGAGTCGTGCCAGTACTTACGCCGTATACATAATTTTGATAACGCTCATCTAACAGCGTGCAAAACAGATAATAAGGTGATAAGCGTTGGGAATTCAATTTTAATCGAATCAAATAAGATGCAAAAACAGCATCAATTTCCTTTTCAATAATTGCAACCTTCCCTGGATCCGCCATACGAATTACGAGAATGTCACCCGCATGAAGGCGATATTTCGCGTATTTCCCAGATTCAATTGGACAAAAAGGAACTGTGTCCCAATCAATGTATGAATTTTTATTGATATCTTTACCCCTAACGAACTTCGGTCCCACATCATCTTCAGTGGCGGATTCGGTATAGCCGTACTGTGTTTCAACCAGATCTGAAAGCCTTTGAACTTCCCACCCCTGCGGAATCAAGCCCAACTCCGACTCCACCATCGGCACCTGCTCATGTCCCGGGAACCGGAATTCGACAAACCATTCTCGGTAGATTGCTTGTGCCATCTCCTCAAGGATTGCGATGCGGCGGGTGTTGTTCTCGATCAGGTCGTCGTAGGCACTGAGGACCGCGGCGATTTTGTGTTGGGTATTTAACGGCGGTGTACAAAAGTCAAAGGATAACAACTTTTCCACACTCAGGTTATCTTGTGTTGTTCCTCGCGATATGTTCTGCATCTGCAACTTGATGAAGTCAATGTAATATTTAATATATCTTACGTCAGTTTTCTCAGGATCGGCAACGAAACCAACGACACTATCTGGAAAACATGCCTTGATTTTCAGAATCGCAGTTTCCGCGATATTAGCAGCAATCGTGATACAAAGTGTGTCAGGATTCCATAGTTTGCTCTGGGCTAGTCCCTTTTCACTGTAAGTTTTCTTCGACTTTGACAAGTAAAGATCAGCGGACTTAATATCCCCTGTTTCAAATAACGGATAAGGCCCACCGTAGAGAGCAGGATCATTTCTTGGGCGACTTCGGGACCTCCCACGTCCAACAAAGCCCAATTGATCCAAACGAAAAGGTTTCCAAGTCTCACGTTGCACTATACCGTCTCCTCTAAAATCATCGCTACATTCTGTCTGAATCTGGATTTACTGGATTAAAGGATTAACAGGATTGATGCTAGCCGTTGACATCTACTATCCTGAAAATCCTTCTATCCCCGGTGAAGTACCGGGCCTAAGAAGCCTGAGTATCCTGATTTTGGCTAGGAACTTCCATCATTCGTAAGTTCTGTTCTGCAAAGAATTTCTTGAGATCTTCAGTGTATTCGTCCATCGGACTTGGATCGACTATGCGGAACAATTCGCAGCCAGCACGGGAAAGCGAAACACCTGACACTCTACACTCCTGATTCTTATCTCGCTCTGGCAAAGGGAGTAAAACCCAAGGTCGTCCTTGATGCCGAAATGGTACGAGTACTGGAGGATTCTCATTCACTACGCACAAGTTGTAGTCATGCAAGATACTGTAGTCTGAAATAATTAAGCCATATTCGTTTAATATATTGAGTTGTTCAAAACTCAAGCCGTATTTACTGAGCACATTTTGCCCTGCGTGCCCACCCAGAGAAGGAACCATAGCCTTATGAACATATCCGTCAGCTTGATCGTCAAAAACTAGAGCAACACACACCGAACACAGTTTTTTGAACAAGGCTGCGGTATTTTGATCCAACTCACCTAGGATTTTTACAGTCTTTATTGAATACGACTCCGGTTTCCTAATTTCACCTGCTAAAATACGACCAAAACGGAGTTGCATATCTTCGGTGCTCTTTTGTCTGGCTTCTGCCTCAAAACTGTTCAGCCAATCATCATCAATGGTCTTTTCCTCACCGCTATCTACACTTTGATTTGTTGAACTCGCAGATTTTTCTTTCTTAAGTAAATTTACAGCGATAGCACAAATCTTATCAAGGTTGCTCTGCTCTCGGAGTATTTTTTCTCCGTATTTCTTTACTGCTCTCTGTGCATATTCGGCGGGAACCTCCATTTGTCCAGTGATTTGGGTAGCATCCTCCTCTATAATTTTAATACGCGCTTTTGTTTCCGCCCGTTTTTCAGCGGATCTCCGTTCGAGAGCCCCAACAGGTACATCAATTAACGCTGAACACAGTCGGTCAAGGGCCTTAAATGCGTTTTTCCGGATTGGGGCGGGAATGGTTGAATCTAGTAGGAGATCGGTAGCAACGTCAAGTGGAGTGACGGTCTCATCTTCAGTCTTTGGTAATTGATCCGGTTTCGTTCCATCAGGCATATTGTTTTCAACTCCTTTTTTCCGGTTTTCTTCCCTACGCTATTATACTTTATCCTCCAAAGTCAGCGCAACTTCCTGTCTGAATCTGAATTTACAGGATTGATGCTATCTGTTGGCATTTACTATCCTGAAAATCCTTGAATCTTGAGAATCCTGATTCTGACAATTAACAGGATTAACCCTATCCGCTGCCACTCACTATCCTGAAAATCCTTGAATCCTGCCTGTCCCGATCTATCGGGGAGAATCCTGATTCTGACAATCAACGCCAACCCCTGTCTGAATCTGGATTTACGGGATTTTAGGATTGACAGGATTAACCCTATCCGCTGCCACTTACTATCCTGAAAATCCTTGAATCCTGCCTGTCCCGATCTATCGGGGAGAATCCTGATTCTGACAATTTACACCATCTTCCCTTGCTTATTGACTCGTGGTAATCCCCTTTAATTTTTCTCGGAGCCAGAAGTTTACCAATTTTTCAACCGATACGCCCTGCTTTGTTGCGTGTGCGTTAATTTGCCTCGGCAATCTCACATTCCACCGGGACCAGATTGTGCTTCAATTTGAGATTGATCTGAAAATCCACCTCGTGGGTCTCGTCCCAATAATCGGATAGGCTGTGGGTATCCCAAAATTCGCCAATCTCCTCTGGGGTTGCATCGGGAGGGGGCATTGGATCCCGTTTTTTATCTTTTTCTTGCATATTCTCTCCGCTCCTTCCTATCCATATCTCTCGCGCTAACAACCAACACGCGGTGATACGGCTCAGGGCAGTGGATCTGTCCATCTCACACTTGAATCTACTAAGTGATAGGGTGCGATAACTCCTAGTTTTTTGCCTCCCCTATCTATTATAGGACTTACGCAGTTGAATGCTCAAAGCCTCCGTTCCGAGAGTCTTCGATTTGTAGTTCGGCGATTCATCGCCGCAGGACACCATTTCCGACGCCCGATGAATCGGGCAACTACAGTAGGGTCTTAGGACTGCGTAACTCCTACTATTATACTCTATTTTCCAAAATCATTGTAACATTCTCGGAAATCCGTTCCTCCAGCTGACGCGCTTCGGTATTCAGGACTTCTAGCTCCTCGTTGAGTTCTCCCAACCGTTCCGCAAAGTCAAACACATCTTCTTCCCGCTCTGCAACCCCGACATACCGTCCCGGATTGAGGCTCCACCCTTGCGCTTCAATCTCCGCGACCGACGCCACTTTGCAGAGGCCGGGCACATCAACGTATACACCATCGGGGAATTTCGTCTCCATCATATCCGCGCTGTCATGCTGATTTTCAGGGGGTTCGCCCCGATACAACCTCACGATGTTGGACAGGAATTCAATCTGCTGTGGCGTAAACTCCCGATGTGCCCTATCAATTTGCCGGTAAATATGGCGGGCATCAATGAACAGCACCTGATCTCCTCGCTCACTTTCCCCTTTGGACTTGTCAAAGAACCAGAGGGTGCAGGGCAGCGTAACGGTATAGAAGAAATTGTTTGAAATGGTCACCATCACATCAACGGCGCGGGATTCGATAATCTGCCTGCGGATCTCTAATTCAGAGGCGCGGGCATCGGCGGCGGAGTTCGCCATCACAAACCCCGCCCGTCCGGAGGAGTTGAGTGCGCTGAAGAAAAGCTGAATCCAAAGATAGTTAGCGTTATCCACGCGGGGCATACCAAACGGAAACCGCGGGGCATCCTTAATCCGTTCCCTGTCCACCCTATCCACGTTGAACGGCGGATTCGCCATCACGAAGTCGAATGTTCCTAAGCACCGATGCGGATCTTCGTAGTAGCTGTTCGCTTGCCGGATATCGCCTTCCCGTCCGTGGACAGCGAGGTTCATCTTGCAGAGCCGAATCGTTTCCGCAACCCGCTCCGTTCCGTAAATGCTAATTTCATCGTTCCCATTTCCCCTGTGATTATGGATAAACTCAGCACTTTGGACGAACATACCGCCGGAACCGCACGCCGGGTCCAAAATCCGCCCTTCAAACGGCTGGAGAATTTCGACAATTAGCTTTACCAGCGAGGTCGGTGTGAAGAACTCACCACCCCGTTGTCCCTCTGCCATAGCAAAGTTACCCAAGAAATACTCATAGATCTTGCCAAAAGCATCGCCTTCAATGTCCATCGGAATCTGTGCCATAGCGCGGAGCAGCTCGATGAGGGTACGCTTGTCTAGCCGGTTGTAGGTCTTGGGTAAGACACCATCAAGTTGTCTGTTCTCCGCCTCAATCGCCTTCATTGCATCGGTGATAGCCTGTGCAATGTTCTCGCTCTCCGGTAGGTTCAACAGGTGCTGGAATCGGGCTTCCTCCAGAAGGTAGGGTATACCACGCGCTTGATATTTTGCTCTCTGGTCTGTGTTTCTGCTGCGCCTCCTACTGGTAGATACTGTTTCGCCGATTTCCTTCTCTGCCTGCGCGAATTTGTGGTCTGCATACCGTAGGAATATCAGGCCCAGCACCGGCGTTGAATACTCAGATCCCTTGAGATTTGAGTTTGCTCTCAACTCATCCGCCATTGTCCACAACCGATTTTCAATACCACTCTGAATTGCACTCAAATTTAACCTCCAACCACTGTAACTAGGAAAGTCTATAGAAAAATAGCAGCATAGGACTTACGCACTTCAGTTTGTAGTAGCGCAATTTATTGCGCGTCGCCACCAGCGATAAACCACCCTATTATAAACCAGAAGATAGCGCAACCATTTTGGAGGTTGGCGGTGAGCGTTTAAATGCGTAACTTTATCCTGAAAATCCTTGAATCCTGAAAATCCTGATTCAGACAATTTACACCAACACCCACCCAACACCTAGACTGAAGCGAGTCTCTACATCAATCCGACTCTCCAACCTCTTGAGAAGGCGGCGGTTTCTGTTCATGATTTTGTTGTGTCTCCAGTTTGCCCTCCAAAATAACCCGCATCGCGAACCCCAAACCCAATAACCCTATAACGAGGTTTGGCAACCAAACCGCGAAGCTGGGAGGAAGGACACCACTGCGCCCCGTATCCTGTCCAACTTGGAGCAGCAAGTAGTATACAAGAACAAGTCCAAGTCCGATACCAAAACCCACCATCTTGCCACTCCGCTTCACAACCAAGCCAAGAGGCACACCGATTAAACCGAAAACAAAACAGGCAAAAGGAATCGAAAATTTCTTGTGATATTCAACCTGCGCATATCGCAACCTATCCAAACGACGTTTCGTTTGTTTTTGGATGAAACGATCCTCAAGTTCGCCGATATGGCTCTTCAGCTTGGCAAGCGGCATGTTTCGGGTGCTCTTAGACTCAAACTCTGTCCGTTCCAACGTTTCCGTAAAGTCAAGAGCGATCTGATCTTCAGCAAAAGTGGTTACCCGAAAACCATTGTCACTATCGGAAATCGGCTCATAAGTAAAACCATCATAAAGCGTCAACCACGCCTGCCCATCCCTAAATCCGACTGTAGCCTCCCTTGCATTCACAAAACGCGGCTGCCCCGGCCATATCGAATCCCATACCTTCACATCCTGCAAACGTCCCGTATCCGGATCGGTTGATTCATATAGCCAGAGCTTTCCCTCGCGCTCTAACTCTTTCATAACCACTCCCTCTTCAAGAACAAAGGCAGAATGCCGCCTGCTTATGTCATGTTTCAACGAAACATAAGCAATGTTACCACGAGGGAGTGCATAATCCATAAAAAAGAAGTCGAAAATGCTTAGTAAACTAGAGACAGCCAGCAAGGGGAAAAGGATTTGATGGAAGCCGATACCGTGGGATTTCATGGCAGTAATCTCATTATCCGTCGAGAATCTGCCAAGTGAGAGCAAAATCCCCACGAGCGTAGCCATCGGAATGGTTACAACAAGCGTTGCTGGCAGCACATAAATCAACAACTGAAACAAATAGTGGGGACTTACACCTTTGCTAACAAAGAGCTTGGTCAATCTGAAGATCTCTTCAAGCAGTAGAATGGAGGTGAAGCAAATAAGTGCTAAAAGGAAAGGAGGGAAAAATTCTTTGAGGGTGTATCTCGTTAAAATTTTCAAGCCCGTTTAACTCCGGTCATAGATTCAGCCTTTTATCAAGGCAGAGGATATTTGTCCTTAATTTTACCCTATATCACGGGATCTTAGCAAGGATTAGTTGTTGTTTGATAAAATGAATCTTCAGATCGTCAAAAAAAAGTGACAAACTCCGCCTCAAATCAAGCACCACCTGTAATTTTTTATTGACAATTTTGCTAAAATACCTTATAGTATCCTACTATATATCCTATATAAGAAGTAATTTTCATACAATATCTTGTATAGGTCAAAATGGATAATTGTCACTCCGGCTGACATACATACATATATAATCTACATTTCGACCCTATATCTAACCGATTCTGAATCGTTAATCAAGTTCACTTTTCGGCAGCGTGAAACATCACATAGCGAAGTCGGTGAGGAAACACATTATCTGCAACCTACCCTTTCCTAGGTTCAAACTTGAATTAATACATATCGAAAACAGTGTTCAAAAACGTATTATATCTGTTATATCATCCTCCCCTTTGAGGCTCTTCAATGACAAAATCAGTCTATTTAGTTATAATCCTATATCTCGGTCTTGGAACACTCACCTCCCATCCCGTTATCGCCCAAATTGAGGGCAGCGAGACAAATTCCTACGAGCAGGCAGAACAGCCCAGCCCAATCGAACCTGTAACATCTTCCCCACCTAGGAAAGCAACCCTGTCAACCGACCCAGAAGATGTATCCCGAATTACACAAATCGGTGGCAGAGTCAATATCGCGACGACAGAAGTTGTTAATGATATTATTTTAATCGCCGGAGATGCAAAGATTCAAGGGCGCGTAAAGGGCTATGTCTTTGTATTTGGCGGAAATGTTAAAATTGACCAAGGCGCACAGATAACTGGCAAAGTAACAGTAGTTTTGGGCGAAATTATCGGTAAAGCAGGCTTACGCAACAATACCAAGCATGAAACCGATGCCTACGAAGAAATTAACGGTTTGAGATTGGCAACCGCAGCCGCTTCGTTAATGATGGAAGGAATACCAAAAGAAGTATGGGGCGATCGGCAATACGCATGGTTTGGTTGGGAACTGATGACCTTCATCACACTGACGCTCATCCATCTGCTACTCGTGCTGATATTTCCACAACAGATCAACAATATGGCATCTACCATTTCCCATCGTCCAATTGGAAGTACACTCCTCGGATTGATTATTCTGATAATCGTGCCTTATTTGTCGATCCTACTCATTCTCTCGATTGCAGGTATCCCGTTCGCAATGCTCTTAAGTGCTATCCTGTTGCCAATAGCAATTTACGGAAAAACTGCAATTTTTCTCTCAATTGGAGGCACAATCTTTCCACAGCAATCAAATGTCGTTGCGGTCGTTGTGGGATATTGGATTTATCGAATGGCAACAGTGATTCCCTACTTGAGTATTCCAACTTTCATTATCGCAAGCACTATCGGGATTGGCGTTAGCCTCCGAACCCTGTTCGGTCAGAAACCGACTCGTCCTGCCAACGTCCAACGCAGGGAATATGCTCCTTCACAGTATCGCCGATAATGCTAGAAATATGCAGGGATTGTATACTATTACTATACTTTGGACAATTTCTATCTGTTTCATGTTTTGTTTTCAAGTATTTGCTGATTTTTCATTCAGTTTCTTACGGGAACGTAACTCACAGAAAAAGAATTTCAGATGCAAGCAAGAGCAGCCCCAGCGGGGCGATTTGGAAAGTCATTTTGGGTAACGTTCTTCGCCATGAAACCGAGTTTTTTTCCTGGTCTCGGAACGGACTTCAAAACTCGGTTTCTTCCGTAATCCACTATTCAACGGTATATTCTCACTATAATTTAGGAAACCGTGTCAGGTCAACCGTAGGGGCTTGGTTTCGTAGGGGCGAGGTCCCCTCGCCCAACGGGTTGGGAGACCCAACCCCTACCCTGCGATACCGCTCGCTGTGGATTGACAAATCCACAGCACCGTGGGATCATTCCTTGCTTCTTAAAACAGGTTTTTACTGTAGTTGCCCGCCTGTCCCGATAAATCGGGGATTCATCGGGCGTCGTGAGGCGTATTGTCCGGTAATGAGACACCGAACTACAGGGGTTGAACGTTCAACTGCGTAAGTCCTATCATCCATCAGTCATCGGTCACGCATCTTACAGTCATCAATCAATCCGCAGGTTGGGCATCCCCGGTCACGGGATCCTCTCGGACTTGCCCAACCTAAGTTTGAGGTGTGCTCTTGCGATTGGATCATCCTGGATTTCTCTGCTTACTCCTGCTTCTGCCGTTCCTCCTTTGGTATCTGAGTCAAAAAAACAACGGGCGAATCCGCTTTTCAGATCTCAGTATCAGTCGTCAGATTGCGCCCAGTTTTTGGGTCAGATGCCTTCCGGTCCTAAATTTTGCACGATTTCTTGTTATTGTCCTAATGATTTTCGCCCTCGCACGCCCACAATCGTCACATAGTCGTCAACAGATCGCCTCTGAGGGCATTGATATTCTGCTAATCCTCGATATTTCTGGAAGTATGCGAGCGGAAGATTTCAAGCCTGATAATCGCTTACACGCAGCAAAAGCAGTCATCCACGACTTTCTAGATGACCGAAAGAACGATCGTATCGGATTGGTTGTTTTCGCCGGTGAAAGTTTCACACAATGCCCTCTCACGCTTGATTACCGGGTCCTTGGGAATCTGCTCCTCAATGTCGAAATCGGTATGCTTGAAGATGGCACCGCCATCGGGGATGCCCTTGCCAATGCTACCAATAGACTGCGCCATTCAACAGCCAAAAACAAAATTGCGATTTTGCTTACCGATGGAGAAAATAACGCTGGCGCTATTGATCCATTGACCGCTGCCCAAGCTGCCAAAGCCCTCGACATCAAGGTTTATACTATCGGTATGGGGAAAGAAGGCGGCGCATTCATTCCATATCATGATCCGATTTTCGGACTACAGTATAGTCCGAATCGAACGTATGTTGATGAAGAAACGCTCAAACAGATCGCAGAGATTACAGACGGACGCTATTTCCGGGCAACCGATAATCAAAAACTATCTGAGATTTATCAAGAGATTAACCAACTTGAAACAACGAAGATTGAGGTCACGGAATACACCCGTTACAAAGAGCTCGCCGCGTACCCCCTAATCTTCGCAACACTCCTGTTGATGCTGGAGATTGTCCTGTCAAATACTCGCCTGCGAAAAATCCCCTGAACGCGAAAGGATAGTTCAATGGAAATCTACCGATGGGAAGGAAAGGGCTTTCGACAACTGGATCCATCGCGCTTTGAAGAAGAACGCGATTTTGAAGATCTGCTTGAGCAAGATCCAAACCTTCTTCTAGGAAATGAGCGCATCTGCATAATCAGCCGACAGGTTCCCATTGGAAAATCTCAAAAAATCGATCTCCTCGCACTTGACCGTCAGGGAAATTGCATCGTCATCGAACTCAAGCGGGGCAAAGCGTCCCGTGCAGCGATTGCACAGATCCTGGAATACGCCGCAGCTGTTGCCAAATTCTCCTTCGCCGATCTCGAGCGTTTTGCTGGACGATGGTTTCAAGGACAAGGACGCGAGTTTACCTCTCTGTTGGCACTGCACAGCACATTTTTCGGCTATGAATTAGGTGCAGTGAGGCAGTCAACCTTCAATCGCAAGCAGCGGATGATTCTTGTCTCCGAAGGGGTTGATGTGCGTGTCCTCGATATCGCCGAATACCTACGACGCGTCGGCATTGACCTGACCTACATCTCCTACTTCTCCTACCAAGCTCCCGATGAAATCCTGATTGCTACAAAGACAATACTCGGCACCTCTACTATTGAGGAATCCCGCGCCACCTATCAATATACCCCCCGGCAATTTCTGACCCGCGAACGTTTCCTCGCCACACTTACCAAGAATCAAGAACTTCATCAAATTGCTCGGCAATTCTTCGATTACGTGGAGTCCTGCGGTGCAATTCTCCGTCCACGAATTGCCCAGATCCGCATGACAATCGGAGGAAGGTGGTGGATGGGTTCGTATCCATCAAAACGAGGGAACCACTTCCGAATTGATGCCCACGGGGATTTTACACCAAGACACATCACAGAGTGTAGATCGAATCTTCCCGACGTAACCTCCAAGAGATTTGGGGTTTCATTCAACATCATGTCCCAAACACATCTGGAATATGCCATCGAAATCTTTGAACGCACGCGAAACACAATTTTAGAGGAGTAAAAATAGAAGAAAAGGATAATTCCTTTACATCTCACGCATTACGTTTTACATTTCACGTTTCACTCCTTGTATTCTATCCACTCTCAGGAGAAAATCATGTCAGATAAACTCAAGGTAGGTATCATCGGCACAGGAATCATCGGTAAAAGCCATGTACGGGGCTATCAGTCTATGCAGAATGATGTCGAAATTGTTGCAGTCGCAGACATCAATGAATCCGAAGTACAACGGGTCGCACAGGAGCACGGTATCCCGCACGTTTTTTCCGATTATCGTGACCTGCTGAAAATCGACGAAATCGACAGCGTAGATGTCTGTCTTCCCAACTTTCTGCACGCTCCCATCACAATCGCAGCACTTGAAGCAGGAAAGCACGTCTACTGCGAAAAGCCGATGGCAAAAACAGGTCCAGACGCGATCGCTATGTATGAAGCAGCGCAGAGAACAGGGAAAAAATTGTCAGTGCAGATGGCGACGGTCTTCTCCAAAGAAACACGGACAACCAAACACCTCATCGAAGCGGATGCCCTTGGCAACCTTTACTATGTCAAGACAAGCCACTATCGTCGTCGTGGACGACCCTATGTTGATGGCTACGCCACCCCCCACTTCGTGCAGCGAGAGAAAGCCGGGGGTGGAACACTGCTGGACACAGCCATCTATAACATGGCACGAATGGTTTACCTGCTCGATAATCCCGAAATCGAAACTGTAAGCGCGTCCACCTTCCAAGAACTAGATATGGACGAAGCGCGTCGACAAGAGGGCGGCTACGATGTCGAAGAACTCGGCACCGGTTTTGTCCGCTTCAAAGGTGGGATCACCATGTTTGTGGAAGAAGCGTGGGCAGCCAACATGGACGGCGGCGAAGGTGACCGCATCATGGGCTCAAAGGGCGGGATCAAGCTAAACCCATTCACCTTCTACACCGACCTCTACGGCATGGATGCAGATGTGACCTTCGATATCGACGCCTACGAGAGGCGAATGCGTTCCCTCGGATACATGGGAGACGGCTACGAAAGCTCACAGCAGCACGTTGTCTGGGGCTTGTTAGGGCGCGTTGAAATGATTGATACCGGTGCAATCGGTCTGACCGTTGCTCGCATCACAGAGGCAATGTACCAATCTGCCGAACAGCAAAAAGAGATTGATTTGCGGCAGAAATAATCTTTAACCCTTATGGAGTAATCACACATTGACAAAACTTGAATATACCTATCAGCGAACCTATCGCGGTCCGCTAAAAGCAATCATTCTAGACTGGGCGGGAACGACTATGGATTATGGCTGCTACGCGCCCGCCGTTGTGTTCGTTGAAGTCTACAAACGCAAAGACGTTCCAATCACTATCGAAGAAGCGCGCGTACCGATGGGAGCGCATAAAAAAGTACATATTCGGAAGATCTCACAGATTGAATCCGTGGCACAGCGATGGCAAGATGCCCATGGGCGTAATTCCAACGAAGCCGATGTTGAAGCCATGTTCCAAGAGTTTATCCCGCTTCAACTCGCTTGCCTCGCCGACTACGCTGATCTGATACCCGGCACCTTAGAAGCTATCGCGGAGTTCCGCAGTCGAGAACTGAAAATCGGCTCCACCACCGGATACCTCGGCGAAATGATGGAACTCCTCCTTAAAGAGGCAAGTAATCGTGGCTACACACCGGACGCTACGGTCTGCGCCAGCGACGTGCCAGCGGGTCGTCCAGAACCGTGGATGTGCCTGCAAAACGCGATGAATCTAGGCATCTATCCGATGGAGGCGATCGTCAAAGTAGGTGATACCCTACCAGACATTGAAGAAGGACTCAACGCCGGCATGTGGACCATCGGTCTCGCCAAAACCGGCAATGAAATCGGACTCAACGAACAAGAAATTGCAGCCCTACCCCAAGATATACTGGAAGCTAAACTAACACAAGCATATACGCGGCTGCATCAGACCGGCGCACACTATGTGGTAGATGGGATCTGGGACGTACCGCCAATTCTGGATCTGATTGACGAAAGGCTACAGCGCGGCGAACGCCCATAGTTGCTAGTAGTAGGCATATTGCTCCGAATCCCGATCTTATCGGGGCTCCGTATGCCGTAACCCTTATGCGAATTACACCACAGTGAAACGCGCCTACTACTGGGCATTGAGATGCAAGTATCGTAGGTTGGGTAGAGCGACAGCGAAACCCAACACTAATGAACCAACATAGTTAGGATTTACGCAGCGCGTTCATAAGTCCCCCTGATAAGGGGGATTTAGGGGGTTAAAAATCAAAAATCTATCCCCGTGTGCCAAATTTGCGTAAGTCCTGATAGTATCAGCGGGGCAACTTACGCGTTACACACTACTCGTTATTCTTCTCACGTTTCATGTATCACTACCTTTTCTTAGGAGAATACACACATGACCAACGCAACCTACCGGGCGGGCATCATCGGGCTCGGTTTTATCGGCGGGGCAGACCAAGTCTCCGGAGACGCCCTCGGTCAGCAGGTCAGCGGTCTCGACGGCACCCACTTCGATGCCCTGTCCAACCATCCCCGTGTCAATCGGATTGTCGGCAGCAGCCGCGATCCCGGACGGCGAGAGCGCTTTGCACAGCACGCAAGGACAACGAGCTACGCTAACTGGGAGGAAATGCTAACTCAAGAGACACTCGACATTGTGAGTGTAGCAACCTATGCGCCGGTACATGCAGAAATCACCGTTGCGTGCGCCAAACAAGGGATCCGCGCCATCTACTGTGAAAAGCCGATAGCAACGCGAGTCCCAGATGCGGAACAGATGCTTGAAGCATGTAACGAAGCGGGTGCGCTTTTGGTCCTCAACCACCAACGACGATTCAACCTCAACCACCGACGACTGCGAGAACTTATCGCCGTAGACGGTTTAGGAGAATTGACCTCCGCGTCCTTGCAATGGGGATCCGGTAGACTGGGAAACGTTGGCACGCACATGATCGACGCACTCCTTATGCTCACCGGCAGAAAGATCGAAGCGGTCTCCGCGACACTAGACCTCGCCGGCAAACCCGATTGCCGCGGACCAGAATTCCGTGACCCCGGTGGGTGGGGTATCATAAAATTGGAAGGTGGAATCATGGTCACAGTAGATGCAGGGGACTACGCCACAGTTCCGGGACAAATCATCCTCAACGGGACAGAGGGTCGCGCCATCTCCGACGGCAGCAGTATAACCCTCGAATACTGGGACGGCCGTCACGAACATTGGGACAGTGCTAGCGACGGAGTTACGGGAATGGATCGAGCAGTCTCCGAAATCGTGGAGTGGCTTGATGGCGGAACCGAATTTCCGTACCCCGCCTCCGAAGCTGTCGACACACTGGAAGCCATCGTCGGCTTTCACGCTTCACACGCTCGCAATGCGGGGTGGACGGAACTTCCGCTGTTGGGCTCAGACCGTGAGCGCGAAGTCCGCAGTGGATAACGATGCGAGGGATATTCTTGAGGCTGCAATAAAGGAACAGAATATGAAGAGCGAAGCAGCAAAGTGTCTAAAAAATCTATGTTTCCTCATTAGCATTGCGCTTGCTATAGTCGCTTGTCGTGGAGGCGGTGATGAGGCATCTTCTAACAGGGACGCTGACAAAACCGCAGAAACAACGGGAGATACAGATTCAACCGAATCTCGTGAATCTATAAAAATGCCTCCACCTCCTCTGCCTTCAAACATTGTGTGGGCATCAGATCCCATCTCGGTCAATAGGCAGAAATACGCTCCGCCCCCCAAATACAACGAAGTGCCCTTTTTTGCCGATTTGGTTGCTGCCGGCAAATTACCCCCCATCTCCGAACGCCTCCCCTCGGAACCGTTTGTGGTAGGACCTGGGGTCTTGAACTCTGAACGGTGGCTTGATTGGGAGGTCGGTCGCTACGGCGGCACCATCTATACCACCAACCTCAACGGCTCTATGCACGAATTGGCGTTGGCGATGGGTATGACCATTCTCAGAGCACCCGACCAGAGTACCAAGGACCCGCTCCCCGCCATTGTGAGCAGCTACAAGATCAATGCTGACTTCACCCAATACACACTCACCATCCGCGAAGGGCTCAAATGGTCTGATGGGGTGCCCGTTACCACCGAAGATGTACGGATGACCTTCGAGCTCTACGGCGACGAGCGAATTCACCCAACCTTCCCCATCAAAGCTAGAACCCTAGGGCGTGCAGATGGCACCCCCGGCAAACTCACTATCATTGATGATTTGACCTTCAGAATAACCTTTGATTTCCCCTATGGTCAATTCCTAGCGGAACTGTCTTCTTGGATTCCAGATTACACCCTGCTCTTTAGACCCGCCCACTTTATCAAACAATTTCACGCGGATTACACTGACATGGCTGAAATTCAACCGATTCTTGATGAGATGGAGCTCAGGACCTGGGAAGAACTGGTCATCCTCAAGGACATGCGCCACTGGGAGTTATACCGAGAGCACGGCCTCGGTGTTCCTTCACTCACCCCATGGATCGCCGAGGAGGTCACCAGTTCAGTTGTTAGGGCGGTTCGCAATCCCTATTACTGGAAGGTCGATATCGCCGGCAACCAACTTCCCTATATTGACCGGGTCGAAGCAGAAGTCTCAAACCAACTCCAGTCCATAATTCTGAAAACAGCTGCTGGGGAGTATGATGTAGTTACCTCCTTTGCCCAAATCAGAGAGATGCCCTTCTTTCGGGAAAATGCAGCGCGATCCAACATCAAAACAGTCCTCCACGGCTCAATTAACAACCCGCCGATTCTGTTCCTCAATCACGATTACGACTACGAAACTGAAGGTAGCGTCTGGCAGCAACTTGTCTCTGACCCGCGTTTCGGCAGTGCGATAGCCAGTGCAATTGATAAGGAAGACGTGAATAACACCCTCTACTTTGGTCATTACACCCTTGACGGCTTCACCAAAGAAACCTTTGACCCACAGGCATCTAACAAGCTGCTCAATGAGATTGGTATGACCGAACGCGACGCTGACGACTTCCGAACCGACCCGAACGGTGATCGCTTCGAGTTGACAATTACCACCGCTGAAGTCTCACCCGATTTTCTCGGCTTGGGCGAACTCTTAAAGAGCTATTTTGAAAACGTCGGTATTCGCACAACCCTAGACGTGATTGGCAGTTCGCTGTTCGGTCAGCGTATGAACGGTAACGAACTAATGGCAACCATCCACTGGAGCGATGAACCCATCTGGGCACCCGGCATCTCCGAAGACTATTGGCCCGGATTTAAGGGACACTGGGCACCGATGTCAGAGATGTACTTCAACACAAGCGGCGAATCTGGGCGGAAACCCCCGCCTTACTTGCAGGAGTTCTTCGACCTACACGTTACTCGGAAGGTCGTTCCACCCCAATCAGAAGCAGGAGAAGCACTTTACGCTGACCTCGTGAACTGGTTCGCACAGCACTACGTCACCATTTGGCCCGTGGGTAGAATGACAGTCCCCACCGTGTACAACGCTGACCTAGGCAACGTGATTAAAGATGGCTATCCTTTTGACCGCGCCTTGGATTACGGTATGGAACAACTTTTCTTCAAGACACCGCAATAACAAAACTAACAACAGAAAAAAGACCTATGAGAGCGTTTATTGTACGCAGGCTGATACTCATCATCCCCCTGCTTTTCCTGATCTCCGTTATCTCTTTTGCCACAATCTTGCTGCCGCCCGGAAGCTATGTAGAGACCTATGTCCAAAATCTCGAACGAACGGGGTTCATAATAGATCAAGGTCAAATCGAGGCAATTTATAAGCAGTACGGTCTTGATCGACCTGCTGCGCTGCAGTATGTCCTGTGGATGAGCAACTTTCTACTGAAAGGCGAAATGGGACGCTCCTTTATCTACCAACGACCCGTGAAGGACGTTATCATGGAACGTCTACCCATGTCGGCAACTATAGCCTTAGCTTCTTTGGTGATCACTTGGCTGATCGCTATCCCCATCGGCATCTATTCCGCGTTAAGACAGTATTCGGTGGGAGATTACATCGCCACCGTCATCGGCTTTGTCGGGCTCGCTTTACCCAACTTCCTGCTGGCGTTGGCAATCGGGTATTGGGTATTCTCCAGTACAGGACGAGCGATTACGGGTCTTTTTTCTATAGAGTACAAGGGGGCACCTTGGTCAATCGCCAAGTTCGTCAATTTACTCGGAAATATCTGGCTGCCCATTGTGGTCATCGCCAGTGCCGGCACTGCATCGCTGATTCGTATTCTTCGCGCCACGTTGCTAGATGAGAAAAACAAACAGTACGTTACCACAGCACGGGCGAAAGGATTGCCAGAACGGCGGCTCATTCTGAAATATCCGGTACGGGTCGCGATCAATCCGCTCATTAGTACCATCGGTTGGACATTGCCCTTTATCGTCAGTGGCGAGATTATCGTCTCTCAAACGCTGGGCTTGGAAACGCTTGGTCCGGTACTCCTAGCGGCGGCTTTGGGCGAGGATATGTTTCTGGTAGGTAGCATCGTTATGATCCTAAGCAGCCTTACAATCGTGGGCACTCTGCTTTCAGATATTTTGCTGGCTTGGGTGGATCCGCGCATCCGCTTTGAAAGGATTCGCGCTTAACATTCCATTTTTCCTTACGTATTAACCACTGGTGCTAGTATAATTTATGGGTCATGAGTCGTTTTCCTCACTAGTATCGTTAACCGGGGTGACAAACCATCTCAATTAACGGGAGGAAAGCGAAACTCATGACCACGATAGATTTTATCACAGACTTGTTCTGTTGTGTAGATGATAAACTGACACAAGACAATATAAATCACAAGCATACTCAAGCCAAACTGTATCCGTCTGAAGTTATTACGCTTGCGTTGCTTTTTTCGCTCAAAGGGGTAGGCAATCGTGCCTTTTATCGGTGGATAGAAAGCAATTACACCGGGTTGTTCCCGCATTTACCAAAACGGACTCGCTTGTTCCGGCTTTTCAACAGCCATAGGCATCTGACCGATATTTTCATGGCAACCCCGTCACTGATTGGCGTGATTGACACTTATGGTATTGAGTTGATTCACCCCCGTCGAGAAGGTCGGTCTGAGCGACAAATCGGCAAAAAAGGTATATCCAACCAACGATGGATTGTCGGAGGCAAACTGTGCATATTGGTCAACCATCTGGGGGAGATTGTCGATTGGGAGTGTGACACTGCCAATGTCTATGATGGTAGTCAGTTCCAACACATAGTTGAAGGCGTCAGTGACCAGATGGTTGTCTTTGCTGATGAAGGGTTTACCAAAGTGGACTGGTTCCCTGACAACTTGCGTATCTGCAAACGCGGACAGTGGAACGACAGGATGGTGATAGAGACTATTTTATCTATGTTGACCCGCGTCTGCCATTTGAAGAAAGTCGGGCATCGGTGTTGGGACTATTTCAAGACACGACTTGCTTTCACAATGGCGATGTTTAATTTGCTAGTGCAATGGGACGGATTACCCGTTGATGACGATGGATTTGTCCCTTTATCTATTGCACAATTTGCTCTCTAAACTAGCACCAAAGGTTATTACGCATCACGTTTCACGTTCGCCATCCTAATAAATCCTTGAATCCTAAATATCCTGATTCAGACAAGCATTCACCAATTCAATCACCCAATGAACCAAAAAACAATACACTCATTCTTTTCAAAAATCACCTCTAGCTACCTCAGATGGAGGGAAGCCCGCGCGCAGCGATTGCAAGAAAGCCTTTACTACGCCTCACAACGCAAATTGGTATGGCACGCTTTCAAAAAGCATCAACTTGCCCGCATTTCGCTTGTGCTTCTAGCTATGCTCTATTTTGTCTCAATTTTTGCTGACTTCTTTGCCCCTTTTGGGACCCTTGAGCGGTTTAAGGATTTCAATGACGCACCACCAACCAGCATCCACTTTATCAACGCAGATGGAAAGTTAAGCCGTCCCTGCATCTATGAAACAAAAAGAGAGTTAAACAACGATACCTTTAAGTATGAATATTCAGTGGATGCGTCAAAGACACATACCATCCGCTTTTTTGTAAAGACAGAACCGTATAAATTGTTGGCATTTATTCCCATGCAGCACAAACTTTTCGGTCTGGAAAACCGACAAGTGCCGCTGTTACTGTTTGGATCAGATCGGCTGGGTCGAGATGTTTTTTCCAGAATCCTCTTTGCCGGACGTATCTCCCTGTTCATCGGCTTTGGGGGCGTTCTGGTTGCCTTTATTTTAGGCAGTATCTTAGGGGGCATCTCCGGCTATTACGGTGGCGTGGTCGATGAAGCCATCCAACGGGTCATCGAAGTGTTGATCAGTGTGCCCGATATCCCGATTTGGATCGCTCTATCCGCGGCACTGCCCCGCGATTGGGGGACGATTAACATTTACCTCGCAATCACCCTGATCCTGTCAATTCGAGGCTGGACAGGGTTGGCACGCGTAGTCCGAGGCAGAATTATCAGCTTGCGCGAAGAAGAGTTCGCGCTGGCAGCCAAAGCCGCCGGAGCCAGCGATAGACGCATCATCTTCAAGCATCTGTTACCCGCCTTCAGTAGCTATCTGATCGTTCATATGACGCTAGCAATCCCCGGTATGATCCTGGGAGAAACAGCACTCAGTTTCTTAGGGCTTGGTATCAGACCCCCGGCGGTAAGCTGGGGCACCCTACTGCAAGAAGCACAAGATGTAAACGTCCTTGCCAATTTCCCTTGGATGCTTATCCCGACACTCTTTGTTGTCGGAACCATTCTCATGTTTAACTTCGTCGGTGATGGCTTGCGCGATGCAGCCGACCCGTACGCTTCAAGATAACGAATCTACAGCCTAGAATCTTCTAACGCCCATGTCCAAAGACGACCTGAATCACAACACCGAAGACATTATTCTGGAAATTAAGAACCTGAAAACCCACTTCATGCTGGACACGGGAACGATCCGCGCAGTCGATGGGGTGAATTTCACGATTTCACGCAGCAAAACCTTGGGCGTGATCGGCGAAAGCGGTTGTGGCAAGTCGGTCACAGCCCATTCGATCCTGCGACTCATTCCGTCGCCGCCCGGCGAGATCGTTGACGGCGAAATCCTGCTGCACCGAGACGGTGAGACAATCGACGTTACCAAGCTCAAGTCTACGGAAGAAGCGATGCAGAATATCCGGGGAAACGACATCGGCATGATCTTCCAAGAACCGATGACCTCTTTTGGTCCCCTGCATACGATTGGTGACCAGATTACGGAGACGATTCTGATCCACAACAAGGCAGCCAACAAGAGTGAGGCAAGAGACCAAGCAATCGATCTCTTACGTCAAGTGGGCATTCCCAATCCAGAACAACGTATCGACGCCTACCCGCATGAGTTTAGCGGCGGTATGCGCCAACGCGCTATGATTGCCATGGCACTCTGTTGCTCACCCATGCTGCTAATTGCCGATGAGCCGACGACCTCGCTCGATGTCACGATTGAAGCACAGATCCTGGAACTCCTGACCGACCTTCAAGCACAAACAGGCATGGCAATCATGCTCATCTCACACAATCTGGCGGTTGTTTCAGAGATGGCAGATGATATTGCGGTCATGTATCTTGGCAAACGGGTTGAGTTTGGTAGCACCGATGCGATTTTTGACAATCCGCTACACCCTTACACCCAAGGTCTGTGGCAATCTATCCCCAGCATAGACGGTCCCCTCGAAAAACTTGTGCCGATTCCGGGCGTTGTGCCCAGCCCTAGGGACTTGCCGCCGGGGTGTGTTTTTGCCTCCCGTTGTTCAGAGTTCATGCCCGGCGTTTGCGATCAACCGAAACCGGTCCCAATTATAGAAGCAGAGCCCGATCATTTTGTTGCTTGCTATCTCTATAGTAACGAGTAACGAGTAAGTTTAATCCGAGTCACTATCTATCGCAAATTCATCAGTTTCTTGTTAAAACTGAACACTCAACCTTTCGCTCCAGAGGAGCGATATGTCTATAGACTCACAATACCCCAATTCCCGCGCTCCAGCGGAGCGCAATGTATAGGGTGCACCAATTCAATGAATCAATGAACCAACATACCCACAATGAATAAAAACGGCAAACCTATTCTAGAAGTTCGAGATTTACGGCAGTTTTTCCCCATCCAAGCGGGCTTTCTACGGCGGACGATTGGCTATGTCAAGGCAGTTAATGGGGTAAGCCTTACAATTAGTGAAGGCGAAACCTTGGGACTTGTGGGTGAGAGCGGTTGTGGCAAATCCACCTTGGGACGCGCCATTCTCCGGCTTTATGAACCGATGGGGGGCAAGGTCATCTTGCATGATGGAGACGAAAAGTTATCCGTACTCGAACTTCCCCACCGCGAGATGCGCCAAGTCCGCGCTAACATGCAGATGATTTTTCAGGATCCATTTGCCTCATTAAACGAGCGGATGACAGTCTTAGACAACGTTATCGAGCCGTTGGTTTGCAATAACATCGGGACAACCCAAGAATGGGAAGCGAAAGCTGAAGGTCTCCTGATGCAGGTGGGACTTCAAAAAGAACATCTGCGTCGCTATCCGCACAGTTTTAGTGGGGGGCAGCGGCAGCGGATCGGCATCGCTCGGGCACTCTCTATTGAGCCGAAATTTGTCGTCGCGGATGAACCCGTCTTTGCCCTCGATGTGTCGGTGCAGGCACAAATCCTGAACCTGATGCAAGAATTGCAAGCGGAATTTGGTCTCTCCTACCTCTTCATCTCACACGATATGGCAGTGATCCGCTATGTATCCGATCGTATTGCCGTCATGTACGTGGGCAAATTGGTCGAATACGCCGAGCGCGACGAACTGCTGCAACACCCCGCCCACCCCTACACCGAAGCCCTGCATTCAGCCGTGCCGCGCCTGACCCAACACGGTCGCCGTGATCGCATTATCCTCGAAGGAACTCCGCCCGATCCCAGTGACTTGCCTCCCGGATGCGTTTTCCAAACCCGATGCAGATATGCTGAAGCAAAATGTAAAGAGGAAGAACCCGAACTCAGAGAAATTTCAGATGGTCATTTCGTGGCATGTCATCTGGCAGAAGAACTTAATTTGGTGGGAATTCAAAGCTAGCGTGTATTGACATTTATGTGAAGTTATCCGTAAGCGTAGGGGCGAGGTTTCCTCGCCCATTGCCCAACGCGGATTGGGAGCCTCAAACCATACATTGAGTTGATTGTAGGTCGAGATTCATATCTCGACACCCAAACGTCGATTTTCCAAAATCGACCTACAGAGGTCCGAGCAAAAGGTTGGAAGACCCAAACCCTACGGAGGACGATACGTCTGTGCACCCCACTCAATTATCTGGTTGCCATGAAACGTCAATAGAACCTAGAGTTGATTGTAGGTCGAGATTCATATCTCGACACCCAAACGTCGATTTTCCAAAATCGACCTACAGAGGTCCGAGCAAAAGGTTGGGAGACCCAAACCCTACGGAGGACGATACGTCTGTGCACCCCACTCAATTATCTGGTTGCCATGAAATGTCAATAGAACCTAGAGTTGATTGTAGGTCGAGATTCATATCTCGACACCCAAACGTCGATTTTCCAAAATCGACCTACAGAGGTCCGAGCAAAAGGTTGGGAGACCCAAACCCTACGGAGGACGATACGTCTGTGCACCCCACTCAATTATCTGGTTGCCATGAAATGTCAATAGAACCTAGAGTTGATTGTAGGTCGAGATTCATATCTCGACACCCAAACGTCGATTTTGGAAAATTGACCTACAGAGGTCCGAGCAAAAGGTTGGAAGACCCAAACCCTACGGAGGACGATACGTCTGTGCACCCCACTCAATTATCTGGTTGCCATGAAACGTCAATAGAACCTAGAGTTGATTGTAGGTCGAGATTCATATCTCGACACCCAAACGTCGATTTTCCAAAATCGACCTACAGAGGTCCGAGCAAAAGGTTGGGAGACCCAACCTCTACGGAGGACGATACGTCTGTGCACCCCAACCAATTATGTCAACAGAACCTAGTCAGCCTATAGCAGGCTAGGGTGAAAATTCGCAAGTGGAGTCACGACGTAAGAAACCCAATTTTCAGAATGTGTCGATTCCATCAAACTCAGAGTCATCGGGAGGTTCCGGCTTCGCATTACGACCAAATTTAAAGGTCACTACGACCGAGTAACCGTTCAGATTTGCATTATCGAGCCCTTCGATTCCAACGCCACGGATATAGCGGTAACTCCCTCCAAAATGGATCTGGAGATAGGTTTTCATATTCCACACTATATTGAGCTGCGGCTCAACAATGAAAAAAGTATCGTCGGGACCACCCAATCTACCATATTCATCATATCCATAATATGGAACAACCCGCTGATATCGATCCGTCAACCCGCCAAACCCGATCAAAGTTTGGGCAGAGAGGTGGACATCTTGACTGGGAGCGATAATATATTCCAGCTCCAGTCCGCTATAAGCAAACTCAAATTCACGCTCATAACCAGACGTCTCTACCTCTATATCTCTGAGCAAGCCGTAAAAACCGCCGCCAATTGCGTATGTATGTTTATAAATCCAACCCCCTCGACCACCAACGATCAAGCCAAATACATCGTTGATCCGTGTCACCTTCAATACAGCCCCCCCAAAACCACCGCTTTCGCTCGGTTTCTCAGCCGCTGTTTCTTTCACATCCTCCTCCGCCCAAAGGGAGGTTGTTAGTATAAAGAAAAACAGGAAAAGCGTTAGTTTTTTCACGAATTCTCCCTTAAAATTGAAAGGTTATGATGCACTTTCCTCATTCGCTGAATCTTCAAGCTGTTTCATCAACTTCTGCGACAGTCGGGCTAAGATGGCGAGGCGAAGATTGGCATCTCCATCCACGCCAGCGGACTCAAAAACTTGATCGATTCCGCGTTCGATGTTGTCGATTTGCTCTTCAGCGGTTGGCGGCACAGTAACGACCCGTTCCTGCTCTGGTGATGAGAGGGTAGTGATACCGACCCGAATTACCTGACCTGCGTTGTCAGTCGTTTTTTCAGATTGCCTCTGTTTTTCAAATGACACCGCTTCAAAATGATGAAACTTTCTCGCAAGCTCAGACAGGTTCATTTCAAAATGGACTTTATCTGAATCGTTCCACGATGCCGGGGGTTTGTTGGCGATATACGTCCCAATCGCTTCAACCCACTCCTTAAAATCAAGTTCTTCATCGCAGATTCGGATTAAAAACCCTTTGAGTTTCGTCTCAATCGCCGACTCAAGCAGGGGGCGTGCTCTGTTAATCAGTTCAATGTGGGGCGAATCACCATTTGATTGTAAAGAAAACGCAGAAACAAGCATATCTTCAATGAAAGACAGCAGGTTATCGTAGGCTCGGTTTAATTCGGACAGTGAACTTCGCAAGGAATTGAAAAACGCATCAACTGTTTCTGAATCCGTTTCCGTCAAGGGACCAAAGGCATCAAAACCGAGTGCTTGAGGTAGTTGTTCAAAGAGGAGTGCGTCCGGTTCTCGTGCATCATTGATAGCTTTGCGCAAGGCGATTGCTGCGTCGCTTAACTCCTGAGTGAGCATCGTATAACGAGGCAGTTTGTCAACAAAACGCATGATCGGTCTAACAATTACTAACAGATTTGACGGTTTCCCCATCGTTGACACCGGTTTAGAAATCATCCCTGTAAATTGCTCAAACACCTCTGCTCGGATACCCTCCATTCGGAAACGCTTGATTTCAAATTTCTCAGGAGACCGAATCAACCGCTCAAAAACCGGCATTGAGATATCAGCGACAAAGGAACCGTCTTCGTACAGCGCGATTTCCGCCTCGTAATGCAGCAAAACCGCGCATAAAAGGATGGGCATGGGACCGCTTCTCAATCCAAAGGGCGGTTGCTCCAACTGTTTATAGAGCTTGTCAACGGATTGACGTCTCTCCTCACATTCGTCAAGAAATTTTTCAATCTCTGACCAAGTGGGAGAGAAGCGGTTTTTATCATCAGTGTGCGGTGGATGAAACCCCCAAACTCCCGATACGCAACGGTGTATCCCGGTGTCGAATAGTAAAGAAAGATAAATGCTCATTTCGGGTGGATACCCCTTGATACCCAGTTTTTCCTGTCCTTGGAAATTAAGCATCCCTGCGATGAGTCTTTTCCTTGCAGCTGCCGCTTGTGAGGAGATCTGTCGTCGATTGATGAGTTCATTACGAAGGATTGGCGTTGCGTTGTAAACGGAGTCACAGATTGTCGAGAGATATTCATTAAGCCCCCTTCTTGAGGTAATCGGTGTCGGTTGTCCGTTATGATACCATGAGCACCCCCCGGTGTCCCCCTTACCGTTGGGCGTAGAACCGATCTTTTCTTGAGGGGAAGCTATATTTCCACTAAAAAGGGAGGTTAATTGCTCGGATACCTCTCGCTCCGCTTCAGTGCGCCGCGCCCAAAGTTCACGACGTGCCGTTGCATCGCCAGCGAGTTCGGGGGTATTTTCCTCAACCCAATCCAAACACCAAAGTTCAAGCACAGCATCGCGCAAAAAGCCAATTGATTGGGGAATCGCAATGAGTACATCTTCTCGATCCGCAACCGATGCCTTGGTCGCCTTTTCAGCAAGCTGCTCTGCCTCAAGTTCGCTTGCAGGCAGGGTGTAAAGCACAAGCCCATCGGTGTCATCAGACGGCAGCAGATCCGTATCAAATCCCTCAAGGTCTGTGTATCGGACAGTAAAGTATCGCAGAGTACCTGTTACAAAGAGATGCCGGCGGGCAATGAGGGGTTGCGGTTGCACAAGTGCCGAGAGGGCAGTCGGCAATCGCAAATTCGGGTCAAGATGTGCCGCCGCCTCGCGGAGCCGCGATTCGATGTCGATATCGCTTCCCTCCCATAGGGCGTAGGCATCGTTGTAGCGGCGGTAGATAACAATAGAACGTTGCTCCAACATCGCCAACGACGATTCGGCAGACTCATCAACTTCGTTCTGGAACTTCTCCGTGCCGTCGTCGAGTGCGTAACGGAGTAAAGCCTTTGAGGCTTTCAGATTTACGCTTCCTTCCCCGACAATACTGAGTAGACCGATGGTTTTAATCAATTTCACTGTCATCGGAGACGGGTCTGGCAGCCGCTCAATTGCGGACTCGATTTCCGCCCACTTTGCCCCCTCCCTTGATGTATACAGACTGCTGCCTAAAGCGGTGTGGACATAATCGTACAGGTTGGACAGCGTAAATGTTGGCAGGACACGCCCATCGTAGGTCCGGTTAGCGAGAAAATCCTGGAGTCCGTGTGGTTCGCTGGAGTTGAGTAAGGCAAAAAGAGAGCGTTCGTTTTGAGCTAATCGGCGGAAAAGTGAACTAACAATCAGGGCGACCGTCGGATGGAGTGGCAAACAGCTTTCAAGCAGCGATATAAATTCGTTTGTATCGAGTTGGCGGGGTTTAAGTTCTAGGTCAACCGCAACAGAAAGGTTTGGCTCCTCAACCGCCGAGGTCTTCTCAATCGCGTTCCCAATCAGACGAAGTACCTGCTCGGTCGGCTCCACGAAGGCAACATCCTCAAAACGCCCCTGCACCTTCGCCCACTCCTCGCGTTGGGATGTTGCCAACCGTTGTGCGTACCGCTCAAAGGCTTGATGGAGAATTGTCAACATCAACAAGGGCGTTTGGTCGCTTCTAGCGGCAAATTCAGCGAGACTTTGTAGCACAAACAGATCGTCGTGTACCGGATTTTGCGCGGCGTATTCAAGAAACTTTCCAAGTTCATCAACGACTAGTAACAGCCCTGTTCCACCTGCTGCCCCAATCTGGTATGTTGCGGATTCAAAAAGATTCGTGATTTCGGAGGCATGGGGAAAGATCCCATTTTCCGCTGCATCCAATCGTTTTTGGATGTCTGAGAGAAGTAGACGGAAAGGCGTACCCTGAATCGCACTGCAACCAACCGGCGAATCGCTAAAAGCAATAAGACCACGCTTCAATCCACGCAGTAAAGCAAGCGTAATCGGTGAGCGTTCTCCAGAGATAAGCACGGGACAAAATCCTTTATCCCCGTGTGGGACACAGGCAATAAATTGATGCCATAAGGATTTGTCTCCGTGCTTTAAGAGATTCGCAGCCCCCTGTGTCGTCGGTGATTCGGAGTCATCTAGCAATTTTGCGATGAAAAGGGCAAACGCCGATTTTCCCGAACCGTAGGGACCGGTGAGTGACCATGCCTTCGATGTCGATTCATCCTCAAGTGCTGTAATTACGCGTTGTAACGTCTCCCGTGCTGTAACCGTCAGGACATATCCCTCTAGTGCGTTTCCCGTATAAAAATCGCGCTCAAGATGAACCGAGCGATGAAAACGGCTAGCAACGTGAAAGAGTTCGGAAAGTGGAATGGTTTTGTTCATGGATGCTTTTTGGTCCGATATTGTCTGAATCAGGATACTCAGGATGTTAGGATTTTCAGGATAAAATCCCGATTAGTTTTGTAGTAGGGTGAACCCGTCCGCACGTAAAGTGAATTGTGCTACTACAAGCTGAAGTGCGTAAGTCCTATTGGAGTTGTTTTACAACACCGTTTTTTAGGAAATCTGAGAGTTTTAACCTTACCACGTTTCACCAGAACAATTGTTTACAAACGACCGACTATTAGGCGGTAGCCACATCAATAAACACTGCTGTTGACGATGGCAGCGGAACAACAACACCATCTTCTCGCAGACCCTCAATATGAAATTGGATCGCTTCTGTAATCATTCCGCGTACTTCCTCCATCGTCTCACCTATTGCAACACAGCCGGGGAGGTCAGGCACATAGGCACCGTAACTGTTGGCATCTTTTTCAAAAACAACTAGGTATTGCATAAGTTCCTCCAAGTTAATCTTTGAGGCCGGCTTGCTTGAGAACACTGTTGAGCGTACCGGGTGGTACATCCAATCCTAATTTTCCGGCAATGGTAACAGTGCCTGATTTGGTTGGATGTCGAAACTGCCGGTGACTGCCCCGTGTCCGTACCAGATACCAGCCATCTCTTTCAATCAACCTAATGAGGTTTCTAGGTTCTGTTGACATTTGAGAAATTAATTCATCTCTGCTCCGAGAATCTTCGATGGGCAGGCACAAGACCTGCCCCTACATCGGGTAGATTCCTTGTAGGGGCAACCCTCGTGGTTGCCCTATTGTAGGTCGATTTTCCAAAATCGACAGTGCGGTGTCGAGATATGAATCTCGACCTACACAAGCGCAGGAAACTCACAATTACCCCTGTAGCTTGGAACATAAGGAACGGAGATCTCCGTTCCCTACGAATGGCTCGGTTCTGTGTCCCGGTGAGGGTTTCGTAGTGAACAACGATCGTTGTTCACTACAACTACTGCAAAATGTCAACACGCCCTAACCTTCATAACACGAATCTACTAAAGTTCTGGGGATTCTCACATTCTGCGTAACGCCGTGTTCGCTGGCAAAATGCGAGCATAACCGAGTGATTTTCCAATACAGTTACCTATTAGAGGGGGCAGGCACCCATCTAAGCATGAAATCTACCTGAAGTTCACTTGGCTTCATTGCTGCGTTACGTTCAAGCTCTGAGGCATTTGACCCTGTATCCAGTCCAAGAATTTCACCATCTGTGAACTTCACACATAAAATTCATTATTTTTGGATTAATACGCAGGAGGACTATTTCAAATAATACCTATAGAGTAGTTCCGTTGAGGCAATTTCTCGGTTTCGGTAAACCTGTTTCACTCCTGCTGTCTCATCATAACGGAACGCTCCATCTGTGAGATTTTCAAGCCCCTCCAGATACTCAACAAGGGTGTCCTCGTCCAGCTGAAAGGTCCGACCGGGGCTGTTTTCCGAATAAGCGATGTTCGCAAATGTGAGCGTACTGTTTTCTGAAAAGTAGGTATCCCAAAACTCAGCAAGAGCAGCGGCAAAAATCTCGATCTGCAGAGAGGGTTTTGGACCGCGATGGAATCGGTAGGTGTTTCCGTCAGGTGAATTAGAAATCAAGGCCAACTCAACAAGTGGACAATCGAAAGTATCTTCCATAATAGTGTTCTTTGTCAGGCGAGAGGGGACATACGTCCGAAGAAAGCAGTCAACATCGCGTTTAATCGAATTTTCTGAAATTCGATTCCGCGTGTTTCTTTCACTCCAATTAATAAGTTCGGCGGTAAATATGTCCCTTCCAAACTCATTCTGACCGAAGATGCTAAATGCCCAAAACCATGTAGTTGCCCGATTAGCGTTTGTTGTAAGCTGCCAATGGATGAGCCACAGCGTTGCCGTATCTTCAAGATACGGATCAAACCCGTCATCGGCAAAGATTCTACTGCCAAGTTCAGTCGGAAGAAATCGCCTACGATTATTGAGATCCACCCCACGAAATTCAATGAGTTTGGTAACCTGACACCAATGGTGGATTGAGCGCACCATGTTTTTCCCAACGCCTAAAGTGATTGTCGCAGAGTCATCGGTAAAAATGGTTGGATCCCCTCTAATCTTATCAACCGCATCGACCCCTTTCTTCAGCCATGTATAGCGAAAAGGAAAAGTTTCATGCCCTGAGAAGGAGGGATTAATTCTTTGTGTTAGTTCGGTGTCCATATTTCAAGTTTTGTCAGCACTATTGTTGACAATCTATCAACAAGAACTATCTGTTTCTTCATCTGGCCCTTTGGATGCACATAAAAGGGAATATATTCTGCGCGACTGGGCCGCGGCTTTGAATTATCGGGCTCGCCTGCTAAGATTACCTGATAAGAAATCGATGGATTCCGAAGCCCTGTAAAGAGATCCATTCGGCAACCAATATCGTCGTCTTGGATGAAAAAACAAATACTATGAAAGTGTTCATCGGAGTCATAAACGAGATTTTCGGTTCCAGGATTTTTCCAATCACCAACGAATCTGTTAAAAGATCCAATATAAATAAACTCTTTGATATCTTCAAATATAGGTTCGTGACCACTAAATTCGGGATAATGGTACAAAAAGCAATGAAACGCTATTTTTGCTATTGCCCTCGCAATAAATGGCATAGCTTTTTGATCAGATCTTACTTCAATAAGCTGCATGACCGGCTTCGGATTTGGAATTTCCTCATCCTCTATAATCTTTTTCGTCCCGCCCTCAAAGGAGTTGTAGAAAGTTTTTGCTGCACGCCGATGCCTATCTTCTTCGGGAAATATCACCTTCAAGTTATATTGAGTGTGAGGAAAATCCGTCATAAACTTAGATTTAAATTCTGGTACTCTATGAAAGAAGTGCTCGGAGGCCTTTGGCGGAAAAATGTAGGTATTTCCAAGAACGCAATATATACCCTCATGTTCATCATAATCGGTAATGAGATCCTGATCTGAACTGGTATTGTTAAATTTTCCGCAATGATTTCTTCAGGGGTCTGGCCCTCAGGGTATCGCGTCAAAATAATCTGAGGGCGCAGAGCTGTAGCCGAATCAACAGGAACACTTGTATCACTACTCATTGTTGCTGTTTCGTGCAGGACTATGTGGTTTTCGTAATGAGGATCTGGAACAAATTGTCGTAGCGGATTAATTCCACCTGCTTTCTTGTGATAGACGGATGAATGTGGTGTTTGAGTTTTGTTACCTAGCTCATCCTGGATACGGTCCCATACGAATGCTAAGGGAGATTTCTTTATCAAAATTGCGTCGAGTTGCGCTAGTCTGCTATTACAAGCTACACACACGTGTTTTTTAATTGTCCATCCGCGTACGCCTTTTTGTAGCAGAGACTTAGGAAAAGCATGTTCTCTGTTTAAATCCTTCTCTTCCTTACAGTAAATGCACTTACCTCTTATCATTGTATATCCTCTTCTCACCATGGCAAGGAGGCCGCTCCTACAGTAGGAGCGGTGAACTGACTCATGATAATTGCTCTTCATTTAAAGTGCACTATCACAAGCGAACTACCTAGATATGGTAGATTTCATCTCTTCAACCTGTTGCCACATCTGATTACAGTCGTCCTCAGATTGCGGCGGAATTAGCTTCTCGCTCCAAAATGTTTTGAGTTCCTCAACATCGCTTTCGTTGAGTTCATCAAGACCGATTACCCACCGTTGTATCCTTTGACCAAAGCGAGCTACCGTTGCCCTTTCTTCGCTTCGCATGGTCCAGCGACTTCTAGCATTGTGGATAAGAAGAAAGCGCTTCCATGGTGCATAATGCAGCCTCCATTCCAACTGACCAAGACCACTCAACGCCTCACTTACAGCCTCAGGCGTAGGATTTTCTGGATCGGGCAGGCGTTTGTTAAGCAACGCCCGTGCTATTTCAGCTAGCATCTGTTGACCGATAGGCCAAAAAAGGAGATGATCGCTTTCCTCCCCATTTGCTTCATCTTCAATCACATGGGTTCGCATCTTGGTTGGGTCGCTATGAAGGTCATGTATCTCATCACATAAAGCCTCCCAATACATTGTTAATTCGTCACAAAGTGAATCAATGTATTCTTCAGGTGGGCGAAACCGTTTGAAAGTTTTCAAATCTTCGCCAATTGGTCCCCAGCCCCTAGGTTCTCTCTGTGACGAACTAAGCAATATAATGTTCATCGCGTACAAGGTTTCAAGGCTAGTAAAATATGGATCTCCAGTCTTGAGATTTTTGCCACCCTGTGTCTTAATACGTCTTGATTTCTTTTGGCTACCAGCCGATTTGAAAAAGTCATTGTCGGTGATTAAACGCCGCGTGAGAATGGCAAAGGTATCATCCTCGTCCATGATAATATTTGTTGTCTCATCTGTCGGTTTAGCATAGCGGTTAAGGCTTGAGAATAGCCTGCGGTACTTTTGCATGAAAGTTTCATCTGAATCTTCCTGATTCGGCACAATTACAATGACTGGAAACTCATCATCCTCAAACCTTTCCGGAGCATCATTGGTCATTTGATTAAGAAGGGTTTTGATCGCCGATAGGCGGTGTTGGCCATCTAGAGCATAGTATTTCTGTGTCCCATCAAACCTCAACACACCAAATGCTTGGTTAAGCCGTTGATCATCACGGAAAATTGCAAATTGAAGATCGTCTGTAATTTCAACCGGATAGAACATCGGATTACCTTCAAGGGCAGCGATAACAATTGAGGAAAAAAAGCGATCAGGTCGCCGTCTCAAATATTCCACAATCTCCTCTTCAACTCTGCTTCCTCTTAATGTACGCTGAATTGCTTCATCAAGAGTACGGTCTTCATATACCTCATAGGCAAACTTTACATTGTCACTTAACTCGCGTGCGTTCATTTTCACAACGTAGTACTTCCAGGAACCAATTTGAGAACATAAAGCTGGATAAAGATTCATTAGCATAATCCTCCATTAGATTTAAGGGTTTAACTATCAGGCAGGCCGAGGCCGTCTAGTCTGTGCAGGGAGGCTTCCTCTTATACGATTTGCTGGTGGGCCAAAACATTCAATTAACCGTGCTTCTAGTTCATAAACCCGATCAGATTTCACTTCGGTATACCAATTAGGAGTTACGCAGTTGAGAAACAAATAGGTTATAATAGTGCTTATGAATCCAGCCAAATGTACCGAATATGACTACATCAACTTTGTGATAGCGACACCGAGTGCCTACAGTTGTACAGAGGCAGCCCGCGTGCAACCTCCAGACGATAATCCACCTGCCCATGACTCATTGAATCGGTTGCTGTATCGGCTGCCTGCGGATTCAGAAGCGTTGTGGACCGAGGCAACACCTTATGTGAAAACAGACCAAGGGATTTTGGTCATAGACGACTCAACCCTTGATAAACCTTATGCTCAACAGATGGAACTAGTCACCCGCCACTGGTCAGGTAAGCACAAACAAGTGGTCTTAGGGATTAACCTGATAACGCTGATGTGGACTGATGGTGACAGCCAGATTCCTTGTGACTATCGCTTGTATAATAAAGACCATGATGGCTTGACCAAAAATGACCACTTCCAAGCCCTGATTGCCACCGCTGATGGTAGAGGGTTTCAACCAGAGTGTGTCGTGTTTGACAGTTGGTACAGCAGTTTGAAGAATCTAAAGATGATTCGACAGTATCACTGGCACTGGTTGACCCGATTGAAGTCAAATCGACAGGTCAATCTTGATAGACAAGGCAATCAACCGGTCAGCCACCTACCGATTAGCAACAAAGGCACCATCGTTCATTTGAAGGGATACGGATTGATTAAAGTGTTCAAGATTGTTTCTAAAAACGGCGACATTGAATACTGGGCAACAAGTGACCTCTCAATGAACGAACTATTTCGACTCAAATATGCTGAATTGTCTTGGGCGATTGAAGAATATCATCGCGGTATCAAGCAATTTGTTGGCGTTGAAAGGTGTTTTGCTCGTAAAGCTGTTGCACAACGGAATCATATCGGTCTGGCATTAAGAGCGTTTCTACGCATTGAGCGACATCGGTTTTTGACAGGTATCGGCTGGTTTGAAGCAAAAGCCTCGATTATCAGAGACGCTGTGCGGGCTTATCTCGCTAAACCACTTTACACCTTAACTGCGTAACTCCTAACCAATATTCAAAGTTATTACCGAAGCATTCTTTCGCTTCCCTCATTCCTCGATCAGGATTGCGGCAGTGCTTAAGAAATCGGCTATGAAGGGAGACAGCAGACCTACCCACATAAATGATTTCATACAAAGCCTTAAACAAATATTGGTCGAAATCACGTGTATCGAGTTTGAGACAGATTGCATACACGCCTGAAGTCTCTGGAATACTGTGATGATAAAACTGATCTAACTGCGTTTTTGACCAATATGTTCCACTGACAACTGTTAGTAGGCGATCCCACTTTTGTTTGTCAAGTGTCCAACCATGTTGCATAAATAGCTCCTACAAAGTAAAAATCAGGACTTACGCAAATTTAGCACACAAGGGGTAGATTTTTGATTTTTAACCCCCTAAATCCCCCGTATCAGGGGGACTTATGAACCTGCTGCGTAAATCCTAAAAATATTACAAATCACAAATCAAACACGGCTCCTCATCATCCTCATCATCAAGAACATCGCCGAAGATTTCAAGCAACGGGCGATTCGGTTGGGCATCCTTTTCCCGTGCCATCGCCTTCGCATAATTTTCCTCAATCTGCCGTACCCGCTCAGGATCGGACAGTTCTTCTAAACTCTCATCTTGGCTCCAAGTATACCGATCGCCTGTCTCTTCATCAAATTTCTCGTAATCCTTGGCAAGTTTAAAGAGGTCGGGGTGGTTCTGCTTCAACCCGATCCACTCCGCCTTACGTTGGTAGAAACAGAAGTAGCAACCGGAGCGCGTTCGCCACTTATAATACTCCGGCAAGCCGAGACCGCTCTCTTCCAAAATCCGATAGACATCCCTTTCGGTGATGCCGTCCTCTTTGAACGGATACTTAGGTTCAATATTTCGTGCGTCAACATTCTTCAGGGGCTTATAGCCAACACGATCCTCATCAGCACGGATAGCGATGTAGTTGTAAGCCTTATCTTCACCGACAAATTGCTCAAAGGGTTGAATTTTCAGTAGCCGTGTGCACCATCGCACCTGCGACGATGGCAGCAAGCCGCGGAAAACTGAAAGCCAATGGTCAAATTCGCGCTCGGCGTTTAACCGTTCAATTTTTTTGCCCAAAAAGGCTTCTAACCGATCCAGAAATTGATATGTCTCCGGCAGCTCTTTGCCCGTATCACAGAAGGCGTATTCCATCTCCGGCACTTTGTCCCGCATATAGATAGCGAGTGCTGAACTATCTTTGCCACCGGAAAGACCGAGGATATGGCGTACTTCTTGTCCCATGGTAGCCCCTACTTTCTTCTTAAAATGAGAGGAAATCCAAAGTCACGATTGTTATAGATTTTACCACACAATCGTTCTGTTGGGTAGATAATATTCGCACACAATAGAAAAAATATCGTCAATCCGATTGCTATTCCTGTTAAGTGACCGTCCCCTCTATAGTTGGCACAAACCGAGCAGCAACAGACCATTTTTCACACAGCCTCTAAAAAAAGAACGCTCATGTAAAGAATGAGTGCAATAGAAGCCGCGGGCATTCGCCTCCCAATTTATCAAGGGGTTACTCTCCCCCCGCTTGCGGGGGGATTAAGGGGGGTACCAAGGCAGCACTTCACCTCATGCTTTGCACTTTCTTTTGACATGAGCCAAAAAGAAAATGTATTAGAACCTACGCACATGGTCAAAAAATAGGTTATAATAAGGACTACTAAAGTTAGTACAATTTGATAGTAATTCATGCAGCGTCATCAAGTGTTTGTTGAATATCGTGCGAGTTTGTATGTTTGTCGTTTATCTGCGAAAATAGCCTTCCCTCGATAAAGGCACATAGATACTGAACCATTAACCCGCGTGTCAACTTAGTGGGTCGATACCAGTCAATGCCTAATTCCCAGCATACCTGCTCGACTGTTATGGAACTGCCTGTAGTAGAAGTGTCATTGAATATCAATTGTGTGATGCAACTTGCGACGAAACTGAGTTGTACCAATCGATTGATGCTTTTCCGCGATTTGACTCGGTACTTGTCAAACCCGAAGTGTTGCTTGGCATCTCGAAAAGCAGTCTCAATCAACCATCGTTTCCGATAGTATCGAACTATCTGACATAGGTCAAGAGTCAAGTCAGTAGTGTAGACACAGAAATATCGAAACGGCTTTGATTTTTTATGTCGGGTTCGCATCACGACCAATCGGACTTGCGTGGGACACATTTTTGTCCGAACGACCTTAGATGCGACTGCACACCGTTTGTTGTCAATATCAATAGCTTTATACCGCAGATGCCGAAGCTGGATGCGTTTACCGTATGTCTTTGGGCGTCCGGGTTTGGGTCGCTTGCAGACCGTGGGTAACAGATAAAAGACCGCATTGGACTTGGCGCGACACAAGATATGATGTCCTGCGTTAAGGACGGCTTCAAACACTTTGCGTCTATTGAATCCACGGTCAAAGATAATCAGTCCACTTGGGATTTGGGAGCAAATCCGCTTGAGAACCGCCCCACTGCTGTCCCGATGGGTCTTTGGACATATCAACTTCACCCACACCGGAAACAGAATCGTCTCTGTCACGGTGGTACAAAGCAACCCCAATGCGCCAAACTGATGCCCCCAGTGAAACTTTGATTGATTGGTGTTGCGCTTTTGGTAGCGATGATTTCTAAAGAAATGAAGTCCAAATTGCTCCTCCCCGGTCTTTATCGCCCGGGTCTCGTCGTAAACGTAGGCCCAGTTGTCAAACCGCTGTTGTAGCAACTTAATCAGACGTTGAGCAACCGCATCGCTATCCCATTTGCCACGGGAAAGGAACTTCACCAATGAACCGTAACCGCTTTTGGGGCGAACCGCTTGATAGATGCCGGTCAACGTCGCACGATGGCGGTGCGTGATAAGACCGACAATGAAGGTACAAAACAGGGCGAAGTTTTGACGGTTGAATAATGGACGAAATTGCGTTAAAATATCAACGAGGCAGAAAATAAGGGGCATGATAACTCTCCTTTCAAAATTGTGGTGATTTCTGAAAGGATACCCTTTTTTCTGCCTTGTTTCACACTAAAATTGTACTAACTTTAGTAAGGACTATGACCCTACCCAAATACACCGAATATAACTATATCAACTTTCTGATTACAAAAACCGTTACAACGCCGCAAAACGAGCTAAACCATTTTTGGCTAACGCAGGCTAATTACCTCCGGGGGGAGTATAAGCATCACCAACACCAGCCAGCTCAAGCAGCCAGTGGGTTCAACACCGCGTATGACAATCTAAAATCTACAATTTCAACCCTTAGCCCAAAAGCGCGAATCTCACCCGTTGCTAAAGTATTATTTACTTTTCTGCGTTGGCATTCCGTTGGCATTTTTTATAGGATACATCCCCAAAATTGAATCAAAAACGCTGGGACTTTCAAATATCTCGATAATACCATTAGGAGTTCAGAACAGATTGCAGACTCCTCCCGATAAGTCGGGAGATGCTCGACATACGGATATAAGGGTCAATTTTAACGCAAGTTGCTAGAGCGCGTTGACATTTATGTGGATGCTGCTCATAAATCGTTGCTGATTTGGCAGGTCAGCACACCAATTCCACGCCACTGCTCTTGCGAGATACACATCTGTAAACCCGTTGAAACATAGAGACCATCGGGGTTCAGAGCGGCACACCCGCCAATTCTGCCCCCCCCTAACGGTATGAAATTATTTTTTTTCACCTGTCAAAGACCTGCCAAATCTCTGAATCGTACCGGTATACAATGTAGCACTCTGTGGGAGGGAGATCCTTAAACCAATATTGATGTCAAAAGGGTTTCAATGTATCCAGACTATTGCTCAACAACCCTAAAAATCGTACTAACTTTAGTAATGCGTAAGAAGCAATTCGATATTACACACTATTTTCTGAAGATGACTCCAGTTGCTGCCCTATAGGGAAATCCATCGGATTGTCGTTAAAATCGATCTGCTCAACTTTTCGCTCCAGAGGAGCGATATGTCTATAGAAGGCGATGCGTCCAATTCCCGCGCTCCAGTTTTGAATCCCGATTTATCGGGGCGGAGCGCAATGTGTATAGCAGAGCATATCCAACCCAAATCCTAAAGCCCCAGCGGGGCGAAAGGTGTATCAATAAACCGATATTGATGTCAAAAGGGTTTCAATGTATCCAGACTATTGCTCAACAACCCTAAAAATTGTACTAACTTTAGTAATGCGTAAGAAGCAATTCGATATTACACACTATTTTCTGAAGATGACCCCAGTTGCTACCCTATAGGGAAATCCATCGGATTGTCGTTAAAATCGATCTGCTCAACTTTTCGCTCCAGAGGAGCGATATGTTTATAGAAGGACGATACGTCCAGTCCCTGCGCTCCAGTTTTGAATCCCGATTTATCGGGGCGGAGCGCAATGTGTATAACAAGGGTGAATCACCACAGTTCAAAATCCCCACGGGGCGACATGTATATTGCATCGGGTCGATGTACAACAAATAGAAAACACGCCACTATCACAGCAACCCTTCTATAAATTGTCGAGTATGGAAACTCGACCTACAAGCTATTAGCAACTTGACGTATTATATCAGGAGGTAAACAGTGCCAAGATACGAACTCGACGGACAGGTGGCAATTGTAACGGGTGCCGGCAGCGGAATCGGCAGAGCGACCGCCTTACGGCTGGCGCGCGAGGGCGCAAGCGTCACCGTTGCGGATATCAATGAAGCGAACGCGAAAGGGGTTGCCGAAGAAATCGAGTCAACCGCCGGAAACGCCTATCCTTTCACAGTGGACGTAACAGACAAAACCGATGCCGAGCAAATGGTGTCCGAGACAGTTGAACGGTTTGGCAAGTTAGATATTCTGGTCAATAACGCGGGTATCGCAATCATCGCATCGCTTATGGACACCGACGAAGCTGCGTGGGACGCGCTGATGAACGTGAACGCAAAAGGTGTGTTACTCTGTTCGCAAGCAGCGGCACGGCAAATGATCGCTCAAGGCAACGGGGGCAGAATCATCAACAACGCCTCCGGCGCAGGCAAAACCGCACCCGGCAAACGCACACCGCTCGGTGCCTATGCTGCCAGTAAGCACGCCGTTGTCGCGCTCACGAAGCAGTTCGGGTTGGAATTGTCGCCGCACGGGATTCTGGTCAACTGCGTGTGCCCCGGGATTGTGGACACACCGATGTGGGACTTAATTGATCGTGAAATCGCGCATATAGAAGACGCGCCGGTCGGTTCGGTGAAGGCGCGAGCGGTCGCCGGCATCCCGGTTGGACGGATCCAGCAACCGGAAGATGTCGCGAACCTAATCGCCTTTCTAGCCTCAGAGGACTCAAACTACATCACCGCACAAGCTGTCAATGTGTCGGGTGGTCTATTGCCATATTGACGATCCCAAAAATCCTCGCTTGGAATCCATAGTCGATAGAAAATTCCTTGCCCTCAAGCCCAAAATCGGTTATCCTTTATTCGCCAATCCGCCCATTTTCAGAGGAGAGAACATGACGGAACATACATTTCCCCTAATCGAGGTATCCGGCGACGCGTATCAGATGGGCTATCAGCACGGGGAGCAAGCCACCGATCTCGTCCAAAAGTACCTGTTATGGATAGAGAGGCTGACAGGTAAACCGAGGGATCTGCTGTGCCAGAACGCGATGGCTTTTCTGCCCATGATGGAGAATCTCAGTCCCGCCTTCGTGGAGGAAGTCCGAGGACTCGCCGACGGGGCAGCCATCAGTTTTGAGGAGGCGGTGCTATGTCAGGCACGCGCCGAAGCCGCCCGCGTGCACGAAGGCGGATGTACAGCGTTCGCGCTTACCGGTTCCTCCACCGCTGACGGACTCCCCTTAGCAGGTCAAAACCAAGATCTGGAAACGGAATACGCAGATGTGGCGATCTTGCTTCACGTCAAGCCGACCGATGGCCGTCCCAGAGCCTTAATATTCACCTTTGCCGGACAACTCGGCTATTCGGGCATGAACCAGCACGGTTTAGCCCACTTCGCCAACGCTCTGTATGATTTTCAGTGGCATTTTGGTCTTCCTCACTACCCCCTCAAGCGTGTCATGTTAGAGCAGCCAAACGTTGAGGAGTGCATTAAACTCTTGAAAAAGCATCGGACCTGCTCGGCGGCAAATGTAGTAATCTGCGATGGCGAAGGCAAAATTGGGGATATAGAGGTTCGTCCTGAAGGGATTGCCCCTTTTGAGGATGAGCATTCAGACTGCCGCCTGCACACCAACCATTACCTGACCTCTTCATTTGCGAATTACGAGACCCACTCCCTGCCAGACTCCTGCCCGCGACTTGATCGCATCCGCCTACTCATTCGGGAGAACTGGGGGAAGATTACTGTCGAAACCATGAAGCGTATCCTTGCAGACCACCACGGCGATCCGAGCGGTATCTGTCGGCATGGGGACCGGCGCATGCACTCAATCTCCGGCTACATCGCCGAACCGGCAAAGAAGGTACTGCACGTCCGTCGAGGGCACGGTTGTCTGGGCACATGGCAAACCTACGCGGTATAGGCTAATAACCGATGGTGTGAATCTGCAGCTGTTGATAACGTGAAACGTAATGCGTGAAACGTGAAAATCATTGGTTTATCAGTTCATTTAGCCCCAGAGGGGCGACATGTCTATAGTACACAGATAAATAAATACCCTAAAGCCCCAGAGGGGCGACATGTGTATCCTAAAGGTGGAACGTAAGAAGAATAAATGAACTAATGAACTCCCCGACAAATCGGGATTTTCAACTTAAACGATGTAGAAAAGACATCCTCACCAACTCGCACCAGAGGTTAATAACGCTTGAGACGCTTCTGTTGGAGGAAGCACGAAATGCAACTTAAAGGCAAAACAGCGATTATCACGGGAGCGGCGGGCGGTATCGGTCGCGCCACAGCCCTTCGATTCGTGGGTGAAGGGGCGCGGGTTGTCGCTGCCGACATCCAGCGGGAAGGTGCCGAAGAGACGGCCCATATTGTAGGCGCGGATTATCCCGACGCAGTCATCGCACAGGGGGTTGATGTCAGTCGAGGAGATCAGGTTGAGCGACTTATCTCAGAAACGGTTTCGCATTTTGGGAAACTCGACATCATTTTCAGTAACGCCGCCATCATGCGGGACGGATCGGTCGTAGATCTGCCCGAAGAGGACTGGGATGCACTCTTTGACGCCAACGTTAAAGGGGCGTTTCTCTGTGGAAAATATGGTATCCCCGCCATGCACCAAAGCGGCGGCGGTTCGTTTATCATCACCGCCTCAGTAAACAGCTTCTATGCCGAGTCAGACATCGCAGGCTATTGCGCCACCAAAGGGGCTGTCCTGCAACTCACGCGAGCGATGGCAATTGACCACGGTCCCGAAGGAATACGCGTCAATTGCATCTGTCCCGGCTGGATCGAAACGGCGATGTCACAACCCTTTTTAGAGGAGAACCCCGAAGGTCGAGCGTTTGCCGGCAAAATCGCTCCGATGGGGCGCATCGGTCAACCCGAAGATGTCGCAGAGGTGGCACTGTTCCTTGCGAGTGATGCGTCCCGGTTCGTCACCGGAGCCGCTTATACCGTAGACGGCGGCTGGACAGCAGGCATGACAAAGGCACTCGCATTGATTTAGATATAGGGTACTCATAATTCAGCCAAGAACCCGTGCAGACGCAGACGCTTGTAGGAGCGATCTCCGAATCGCGACTGCTTCTGAAAACTCAGGAGATTCGTAGCATATTGCTCAGAATCCCAATCTTATCAAGGCAAAAGATGCTTAAAGTAGTAGGCACACTCCGTGTGCCGTAACTCTGCCAACCAACCCCGATGGATCGGGGCTCGTTCACAGTATCTAATTATACTATACTTTGGACAATTTCTATCTGTTTCATGTTTTGTTTTCAAGTATTTGCTGGCTTTTCATTCAGTTTCTTACGGGAACCTAACTCACAGAAAAAGAATTTCAACTGCAAGCAAGAGCAGCCCCAGCGGGGCGGAATGTCTATAGATACATTGCAAACAAACTGTCTTTAGCCCCAGTTGCTTTGAATCCCGATATATCGGGGCGGGGCGGAATGTCTATAGATACATTGAGAACAAACTGTCTTTAGCCCCAGTTGCTTTGAATCCCGATATATCGGGGCGGGGCGAAAGGTGTAATTTGCCTAAGACAAGTCCAACTTGAATTAAAAGTCATACAAGTCGCGGAATCAGAGAATGTGCATTCAAATGTTATTTCGCTTTATTAACGCAACACTTCACCGTCCGGGAGACCTACTAAATCTCCCGACATAATAATCTGGAGAATATCAAATAATGATGGCAAATGCCCCAAAAGATTTATCTGCACAAGACTACCGCAAAATGGATCAGGCACACGCTTGGCATCCACTCTTTCAACATCAACTCTTGGATCAATCCGATCTCCTCGTCTTTGAAAGTGCCAGCGGAACAACAATCATCGACGCAGACGGAAACGAATACCTAGACGCCTATTCAGCACTCTGGAATGTCAACGTCGGCTACGGACGGCAGGAGATCGCCGATGCCGTTTATGAACAGATCCAGAAGTTACCGTACTACCCACACGCACAGATTAACATTCCCGCAACACTTCTATCTGAAAGACTCACAAGCCTTCTGCCGGGCAATCTGAACCACGTCTACTTCTGCAACAGCGGTTCAGAAGCCAACGAAACCGCGATAAAAATGGCGAGGCAATACGGTCAGCAAAAATATCCCGGCGAGAATCGCTACAAGATCATCAGCCGCTATCGTGGGTATCACGGCTTCACGTATGGAGCGATGTCCGCAACGGGCCAAACCCGTCGTCGCAAAGCGTTTGAACCACTTGTCCCAGGCTTTCACCATGTCCACCCGCCCTACACCTATCGGTATGGTCAGGGCTGCAGCGAAGCTGATTTCGGCATCGCCTGCGCCAACGAAATCGAGAAGGTGGTTCAGTGGGAAGGGGTAGAGACAGTTATCGCCGTAATTGCCGAGCCAATCATCGGTGGGGGTGGAGTGCTTGTGCCGCCGGACACCTATTTCCCAAGAGTCAGAGAGATTTGTGATAAATACGGTCTCCTGCTAATAGCCGACGAAGTGATCACCGGCTTCGGCAGGACGGGAAGATTGTTTGGCTGCGAGCATTGGGATGTGGAGCCAGATATCATCACCCTCGCCAAAGGACTCACCAGCGGCTATATCCCGTTGGGAGCATGTGTGGCAAACGATGCCGTCTTTGAAGAATTTCTCGGTGAGCCGGAGGAAAGTCGAGAGTTCGCACAGGTCTGTACCTACGGCGGACACCCCGTCGCATGTGCAGCAGGACTGGCAAACTTGGAGATTCTCACAGGGGAAGGACTTGCAGAAAACGCCGAGCGTGTCGGAGGCTACCTCCTCAAAAATCTGAAGACGCTAGAAAGCCTCCCGATTGTCGGAGATGTCAGAGGGAAGGGGCTGATGATCGGTGTCGAACTAGTCGCGGATAGCGACGGAACACAACTCGATACCGCCACAACAAAAGCAATCTGTGCGGAAATGCTGAAGAGAGGCATCATTGTCGGACGGATCGGGCAGACCGTGGACGAGCCTGAAAATATCATCTTCTTCGCCCCACCGCTGATCCTGACGGCTGCCGAGGCGGATCGGATTTTCGAGACGCTCCGGGACGTGTTGACGAATCTTTAGATCGGAGGTTCCATAAGCAACGGAAACAACCGATGGTGGGGTACGAAATGGCACACATCACCAAGCGAGAACTTGATAACCTCTGCGAAACCCTACGCGCCGCAGATGCCGATATTCGCGACATCATTATGTTCGGATCCTTCGTCTACGCCCCCTCTCTGGCGCGGGACATCGATCTGGTCGTTACGACAACCAAGCGCAAGGATTACGACGTTTATCTCGACGCAGTGGCAGATTTTCCGATGAATATGGATGTGATAGCACGACAGCCGGGGGAGGTAATCGGCGACCGCATTGCTTGGGGCATAAAAGCTGTCGGGCAAGTTCTCGTAGGTGATGGACAAACGCTAGAGGAGGTGATGGAGGTGCCCGCTCCTACTTTTGAGCGGGTGCGGAAGATTTTCTGCATTGCCGATGAACACCTGTCAAGTGCTCAAAATGCACAAGATCCGCATCTCAAAGATGACGCCTATAAAGACGCTTTTAACAAGTTGTTTGATGTAGCTCGCAATGTTGTTATGGCATACCTCGGTAGCGAAGAAACGAGATGGGGACAGTTGCGCTGTGCATTACCTCAACCCTTCTCGGAGCGATTTAGGGAAATTATTGACACGCTCCACATCACCTATGGCTATGATGGCAATTACCCCATAGATAATGTTGACGAAGAATTTCAGCGTTGCCGAAATCTGGTGGAACAGTTTGTGGACGATTTAGAACGAACTGCTTCAGGAAATCCCCGTTGACAGAAGAAAGAAAATCATGAAAGATCTACTACAAATCAACAAGCGAAAACCGACGCGACAAGTCAATGTCGGAAACATACCGATCGGCAACGGGAATCCAGTCTCAATTCAAACGATGACCACCACGCTGACCCACGATATTGACGCCACACTCCGCCAAACCGAAAGGTGCGTGGAAGCCGGCGCACAGATTGTGCGCGTTGCCGTCCCCGAAGAGAGTGATGCGAAAGCACTGCCCGAACTGGTCAAACGCTCGCCCGTGCCAATTGTCGCAGACATCCATTTCAATTATCGGTATGCACTCGCAGCCGTTGACGCCGGTGTCGCAAAAGTGCGAATCAACCCCGGCAACATCGGGGTTGAAAAACGGATCGAACAAGTCCTCTCCGCGGCAAAAGCTGCGCACATTCCGATCCGCATCGGCGTCAACGAAGGGTCCCTCGAAAAAGACCTGTTGGATAAATACCCATCCCCCACAGCCGAAGCCCTCGTTGAAAGCGCGATGCGGCACGTCAACATCTGCGAAGACCACGACTTTACAGACATTCTAATCTCCGTCAAATCCAGCGACCCGCTGCGGATGATTGAGGCGAATCGGCTCCTCTCTGCCAAAGTCCGCTATCCACTCCATCTCGGTGTAACAGAAGCAGGGACACCGCGCCGGGCGCACGTCAAATCCACCATTGGCATCGGCACACTGTTGATGGAAGGCATCGGGGACACCATCCGCATCTCGATCACCGGCGATCCAGCGGAGGAAGTGCTGACAGCGAAGGAGCTGCTCCGCACGCTCGGCTTGGCGGATAACCTCCTTGATGTCGTCTCCTGCCCATTCTGCGGACGCGGTGATGCAGAGGCGGATTACGAAGGTATCGTCACCGTCGCCGAAGAGCTGCTGGAAAAGCACAATATCAAGATCCCTGTCGCTGTCATGGGCTGCGAGGTGAACGGACCGGGCGAGACCCGAAACGCAGAGGTTGGGATCCACTTGGGCGGCAAAGAGCTCGCCGTGTTGAAAATCCGCGGTGAAAAGGTCAAGACGTTTCGCGGCAAGGCTGAAGTCAACCCACAATTCTTGGCAAGCGCACTCCTAGAGGCAGCACAACAGGTGCAAAGCGAAGCGGGGAAAGAATAGATGGCTGAAACAGATGGGAAAATCGCCGTTCATCAAACAGAGACGATAACCACAATCCAACTGAACCGCCCCGAAAAACTCAACGCCGTTGACCGTGAAATGCTAGATATGCTTGACGCGGAGGTGAATCGTTTGCATCAAGACGAATCTGTCCGTGTCGTTGTGCTAAAGGGAAGCGGCGAGCGTGCCTTCTGCGTCGGCGCAGATCTCAACCAGATCGCGACCTTTAATCCCCCTGACATCCGCAAATGGGTCAACGATGGAAACCGCGTCCTCAGTCGGCTTGCCAACCTTCCAGTCCCTGTGATTGCAGCGATCGACGGCTACACAGTTGGCGGTGGACTCGAATTCGCGCTGGCATGTGACCTACGGATTGCGTCAGAGAATTCAAGTTTCGGCCTGCCGGAGATAACGCACGGCTGGTTTCCGGGGTGGGGCGGCACCCATCGGCTGCTGCACGTCATCGGCGAAGCAAAAGCGAAAGAGATGGTGTTTCTCGGTGAACGGATTGACGCACGAACCGCACACAACTTGGGATTGGTGAATCGCGTTGTTCCTACGGGAAAACTTACGGACGAAGTGCAGCAGATTGCTGAGTCACTCGCTCAGAAAAGCCCGGTTGCGGTGAGAGCCGCCAAAGCCGCGCTGACGCGAAATCCGATGCCGGAAAACGGGTTTGAGATCTCCTACGAAGCGTTGGCATTATCGACCTGTTTCACAACGCCAGAGGTCCAACAAGGATTGAAGGCATTTCTAGATCGGAAACGTGAGGCATAAAGAAATCATGCAACAGAAACCGTAGGGGCGGGGTTACCCCGCCCGTAGTAGGGGTTGGGCTACCCAACCCCTACAAAAGCTCGGTTTCTCTCCGCGCCTTACGCTTTCTTTTTACATGATAGGAGTTACGCAGTTGACATAAAGTGGCGCAGATTGCCCAATCTGCGATCGGATCACAGGTTAGGCAACCTGTGTCTACGATTGAATTTCCATTGTTATGTGCGTGGTAAACGCAGTACGGTGTTCACTACAACCTGAAGTGCGTAAGTCCTACATGAATCAAAAAGGAATTACCCCATGGCAAGTGAATTTCTTGTGGACGGAGATCTATTTGTCGAAGTGGTCGACAACACCGACGGCGGAGGCATCCCACCCAAACGCCTCCAAACGCTCGGTCAAGCACACCGGGATGGCAGCTTTGACACCACCGCTTTTCCATTCGAGCGTTCCAACGGCTATAACGGCGTGCGTCAACTCTACAGCCGAAAAGGACCGCAGGAAAATATCTTCCGTTCCGGCTGGGGCAGCAGCCTCAATTTTGAGTTTGTTTTCGATGTTTCAGGCGCAGCGATGACACCACGTTGGCTTGATGGAAAAAATGGAAGCCCACCCACACCAAGCCGACTGACTCGGCTGACCGATAATTCGGTTCGCTTAGAGACATTTGTCCCCGAACCGCACCGCGTTGACGTAACCACCACGTTTACGCTCGTCCCACCCCATTACATCGATTGGGAAACAACAATTGTGGCACGTTCCAACGGCTTCGATGGCGATTGGCTGGGGCTGTTCTGGGCAAGCTACATTCACGCCCCTGAAAATAAAACAACCTACTTGCGCGGTCGTCCAAATAAAGACGGCCCGGTGGAATGGATCGCATCTTTAGCAGAAAGCCCGCCCGACCCACGCGTTTTTGCCAGTGAAACAGACCCCCTGCTACCAACTGAACCCAACCCAAACGGTAGATTGTTTCACAATATCCGTCCAATCCGCTATGCTGCTCCAATGTTTTATGGACGCTGGCGCAACATGATGCTCGAAATGATGTTCAAGCACGAGGAAGATCTGCGACTCGCCATCCAGCCAACGGGCGGCGGCTTGAATAACCCTGCATGGGATTTCGCGCTGATCATCAGGGACTGCGAGGTGTTAAAACCGTACCATTTTAGTGGTCGCGTCGTCTTCAAACCCTTCATCAGCCCTGAAGATGCGTGGAACGAGTATGAAGGATGGATCGAGACAAATCCGTAAAAAACCCTGTCTACGAAATGAGGGCGGCTTTACAGATAACCCCTTACGCATCACTCGTTACGCATTATTCGTCTGAAATACAGAGGATACAAAAAAGAAAAAGCCTGCAAACAACTTATTGCAAGGAATCTTGACACATGCCCACCAATAGCTCAGATGCCCTCCATACCCAATGGGTAAACCTCACCGAAAACCTCAATGCCACTGCTGACGAATGGGGAAATCCCTTTTTCCAGAAAGCTATATCGCGGTTGGAATCGCTTTGGGAGGAGCGCGTGACGAACCAGAAAGATGAAGCATCGGCGGCGTTGCTATCCGCTCTGGCACAGTCGTTGACGATCTACTCCGCGGCAGAATCGGTCACAAAGGCATTCGTCCACCTACTGCCGGAGGTACTCCGTATCTCCCAAAGCCCGTTCGGCTTCCTCGCAGAAATCCGCTATAGCGCGATGAACAAGCCCTATCTATACTCACATGCGGTGACGGACATCTACAAACCCGGTTTCGGCTTATACGACATCGTTACCGAGCTCCAGTTCCATAATCTTGACACATTGAACGGAGCAATCATGACCGGTCAGCGTCCAGTGCTGACCAACGATCCACCGAACGACCCACGTAGCGGCGGTCTCCCCTTCGGTCATGCAGGACTCAAGGCATTCTTGGGACTACCCTTCCTCGTGGACGATGATCTGGTCGGTGCCACCTCGCTGGGAAACCGTCCGGGCGGCTACTCAGAGCAGGAGGTGGAACTGCTCGCACCCTTATGCGAGATTGGCGGGCTGCTAATCGCCACCCACCGTAACAGGTAGTTGTATTGTCCGCTTCGCCCTTTTTGCTTTGAATTCCAATCGCAGGATCGCGGTGTGTCGACAGGCGGATAGCATTATGGGTCATACCGCAACTAGGATTGCAACAAAAAAGGAGAATGACCAATGAAACGCCATCATATTGCAGCTGCATTTCTCTTAATCTGCGGAGGGTTATTTGCCTATATAAGATTCGACGATGGGGATACAGAAGGTGCAATTCGCACAGGTATCATCTTTACCCTACTCGCGATTATCCTGTTTTTTCTCGGAAAGTTGCAACCCCGGCTCAGATCCCTTGGAGTAAATCTGGTTGTCCTAATTTTCTTGGGAATATCTGCTTATCGGGATTTCATGGCTGGGGATATAGGAAGCGTCATTATACTGGGTATCCTGATGATTTTAGGGATAGTCCTGTGGCTGTTTCAAGACAAACCGTTCGTTAAGAATAAAATAGAACCTTGGTTTAAACCTGTTTCACATATTGGAATGGTCGTTTCGTTCGCTGCGTTAGTCGTACTGCTGCTTTTACTCTTCTTGGTGCGATGAGACGAACGCCTTTGTCTCTGCTCCCTTTCTCACTTTCATCATTCTTCCCAGCGGGATGATAAGTGTATAGTATCATAGGATACGTATCGACCCAGATTGAAACACAAAAAAGGAGAGGGACCAATGAAACGTCATCACATCGTAGCTGTGTTTGTCTTGATCTTCGGAGGATTATTCGCTTATATACAATTCCACCATGGGGATACAGACGACGCAATTCAGACGGGCATCATCTGTACCCTACTCGGAATTGTTGCATTTTTTTACGAAAAATTGCGGTCCTGGCTCAGACCCGTGGCAATCGCGTATAACGTAATTTTCCTAGGGTTAATAGCGGCTTATGCAGCTTCCAGGGGAGATATAGCGTGGGCAATTTTCCTATGTATCGGGGTGATTGGAGGAGGAGTTCTCCACTTCTTTCAGGACACACCGTTCGTTAAAGAAAAAATACAACCTTGGTTAGGTTAAAACCTATTCCATATATTGGGATGGTCGTTTTGCTTATCGTGACGCTTTTCCTCCTCTTTAGGAAATGAGACGAACCCAAGCCAAACTCCTGCGGCTAGTGGAATAGCAGTGTAGGTTGGGTTGAACGATTAAAAGCGAATCTCTATCAGCAATAGAAAGTCTGCCTTTCAACAACACACTTATATCTGTGAGATTTCAAGCAAAATCGCCCCTTGAAATCCAAGTGGAATACTTGGTGTTTTTCATCAGTTCTGTACAACCCAACCGACTCTCAGCTGCGCAAGTCCTGTTTAACAAATAAACCCTTCTTGATTTTTTCCGAATAAAAATTTTGAATCTCCTCAATTTCTGCATCTATTAAGGTGAATGAATTGAAAGGAGAAGCCTTCAATGCCATCGCTTGATGCAGCGTTAGTCGACCTAACCCTTCAAGGAGACCAAAATGCTTTTGGGCGCTTGATGGAGCGGCATCGCCCCGGCTTGTTAAATCTAGCATTGTCGCGAGTCAGCAACCTGTCAGAAGCGGAAGACTTGGTGCAAGAAGCGTTTGTCCAAGCCTATCAACATTTGGATAGACTGCGAGAAACCGATAAGTTTGCCGGGTGGATTTATCGCATCACCCGCAACCTCTGCCATACTGCACTGCGGAAACGGCGTTTGATGACCGAATCGCTCGAAACCTCTAATGTCGCTGACATACTAGACAGCTCAGTTGCGCCAGATTCCCTTGCCGAAGGATATGAGACCTCTGATGCCATCGTCAAAGCGGTGGAGGCACTCCCCCCTAACAACCAACGGGTATTCCTGCTCTATCTGGAAGGGCGGTCCTACCGGAATATCGCAACAACCCTTCGTCTTTCGACATCAACCGTTTCCGGGCGGGTACAACAGGCAAAGCGGCGGGTCAGAGAGAAACTCTCGGACGAACCTGCTTTTGCCGCGAGTACCGGTCCGTTACAGATTGAGCGGAGGTATCTCAGAGAGGAGATTTACAGAATGTCAGAAGAAATCTTGAAACCGAAAGCGTTAGGACGTCGCATCCTTGGAATTGAGTCCGAATACGATTTTCAGGTTGAATCTGGAGGCGTGAAACCCCTATCGAAAGAAGATGCTGTAGGCTACATGTTCCGTGAGGTTCTTTCAGGTCGGATGTACCCCGATGTGTTTTTGGAGAATGGAGCACGGTTCTATCAAGACCGTGGCTGTCTTCCCGAATACGCGACCCCTGAGTGTGATAATCTCGTCGATGTCCTTACCCACGAGAAAGCCGGAGAGCGAATCCTTCAACGTTTATTTGAATCGGCAGCGAAGAAGATTCAAGCCGATGGATTTACTCAGCGTATCTCCCTTTACAAAAACTGCTCTGGTACATCCAGCTGCCACGAGAATTATCTCATGAACCACCGTGTGAACGACCATCAACTTGTTTCCCAACTGATTCCTTTTCTTGTCACACGCCAGATTTTTACCGGCGCGGGGAAGGTCAAGCCAACCGCTCAAGGTGAGTATACCCTCTCCCAACGCGCCGAACATATCCGCGAGGCGATTACCGCAGATTCAAAGGTATGCGGCATCATCAATCTGCGTGATGATGAAACCCATGCGGACGCAACAGAATATCGACGATTGCATGTGACCTCCAGTGATAACAATATGTCCGAGTTTGCAACTTACCTGAGGGGTGTGCATCATTATTGTCTGAATCAGGATTCTCAGGATTTAAGGATTTACAGGAGGCTATGACTCAAGTTGACACCTATGAGTATCCACGGAGAGGGCATAATTGTTGTCTAAATCACCGATTAAACAGATGACTCAGAACCATATGTGAAAGAACCCGTGCAAAGAAACCGAGTTTTGCCGAAAAAACTCGGTTTTTCTGAGCCGTTCTGCACTTTCTTTTGGTATGAGCGAACCCATTATCTACTTATGCACACCCCTCAACTTACCTCAAGATCGGTACGACGGAGCTCGTCGTGTGCATGCTCGAAGCTAGCTCTATCGGAGAGGAACTTGCGTTGTGCAATCCGGTTGAAGCCGTCCACCAGATCTCAGCGGATACGACCTGTACGCTGAAGGTTGAGTTAGCAAACGGAGAACTGCTTTCGGCAATCGAGATTCAGCGAGAGTATCTGGACCGCGCAAAACGGTACTTTGATCAGGAGGAACTGGATCCAACGACGAAGAGCATCATGGAAAAATGGGAAGATGTTCTGAACTGCTTGGAGACCGATCCGATGCAACTCGCCCGCGAACTCGATTGGGTGATCAAGAAGAAGTCAATTAACGCGGAAATTGATAGCCGGGGTTTGGCGTGGGATTCGGATGAAGTCGCCGAACTAGACCGTCAGTACCATAATATTCAGCCGGGGGTCGGACTGTATTATAAGTTGCTGCAGGAAGGTTGTGTTGAGCAAATCATCACCGACGACGATATTAACCGTGCGATGCACCAGCCACCCGATACCACGCGCGCCAAATTTCGTGGCAAGTTCGTCAAACTGGCAAACGAGCGAAAGGTACTGTGTGGCGTCAATTGGAGTTATATCCAACTCTATGAACCGTATCAGAAACTGTTTCTCATGCACGACCCGCTTCAACCAGAATTTCAAGCGGAAGACTTGGCACCGGAGGATTTTTCACAGGTGCTGGAAGCACATCAAGCAGGACAGAAGCGAGGAACACCCCAAGTTGCTTCAACGCGCGAACTCTGACAACCCCGACACATGTAACTGGGTATAGGCTTACTGACCAGCAAGTTCACCACACTATTGAAAGTTAGTTAATATAAAACCTTCCACGGCTAGCAACCGTTGGGAGGTTTTTTGTTGATCTGTCATCAAGCGTTTGACTCTCTAGCAGTTTTGTGATAACCTAAGTTGCCACTCATAGAGTGGGAAGCTACGGCATATGGAGTATGCCTGCTACTTTACAGAAAGGACTCATTCCCAATGAAATACATCATGTTCACGAAACACTTGGAAGGCTTAGATGTCGCAGGTATTATGGACGCCCTGAAATCGGTCGGCGTAGAGGGCGCAGACCTGTGCGTCCGTCCCGGCTATCCGGTCAATCCCGAAAATGCCAAAAAACAGCTGCCAGCGGCTGCCAAACAGTTCGCCGATGAAGGGTTGTCGATTCCCCTAGTGACGACACCCACCAGTTTTCTGGATCCAGAAGACCCCGATGTGCAACGGGTATACGCGGCATGTGGGGAAGCAGGCGTCGCCAATCTCAAGGTCGGCTATTGGCACTGGTCAAAGGAAGATGGAGGGTATTGGGCATTGGTCGATCGCATCCGCGAAGCCCTCGACGGATTTCAAGCCCTCTCCGCGAAACACGGTGTCCGAACCTGCCTGCACAACCATTCAGGGACTTCGATGGGGCTGAACTCATCCGGCGTGATGAACCTCGTCAAGGGGTTTGATCCGCAGCATGTAGGCGTATTCGCGGATCCGGGGCACCTCTCGATTGTCGGGGAGCCGATCGATATGGCACTCGACATCGTGAAAGACTACCTCGCAGTGATGTCATTTAAGGATATGATGCGGCCACCGGGGGGAGGCACACGAGTCGTCCGAATGGGACACGGCTTCGTCGATTGGGAAACAGCGGTCAGAACCTTAACGGAGATGAACTTCGATGGTCCCGTCAGTTTCCACAGCGAATACAGCGGGGAGCCGGTGGATACTGTCATTGATCTCGCACGCATTGATGTCCGATTTATTAACAATCTCCGCAAGCAAAGCGGAGCATAAAAGGAGGGAACGGATGAGCCAATTCACACTCGCACTGAACACCAGCACAATCCGCCCGGCAAGTCTAATGGACAAGATTCGGATCGCCGGTGAAACGGGCTACGATGCCATCGAACTCTGGAACGACGATCTCACCGCTTATGAAGAGCAAAACGGCTCACTAGCAGATGTGAAACGTGCCCTCGACGACTACGGGCTTCCCGTGACAACCGTCATCGCCCTGCACGGTTGGTTGGATACCACCGGCGCAGAACATCAAGAGGCAATCGAAGAAGCGAAGCAGCGCATGGCGCAAGCCGCCGCCGTCGGGTCAACCTACAGCGTTGCGAGTCCACCGCGCGGAATCGCTGACCTCCAATTGGGCGGGCAAAACTACCGTGAACTCCTCGAATTGGGGCGTGAGTTTGGCGTCAAACCCGCGATGGAGTTTTTGGGATTCGTGGACGGGATCAATCAGGTTAAGCACGCTTGGGAAGTCATGGAAGTTGCCGACCACCCCGACAGCACCATCGTCCTCGATCCATTCCACATCTTTCGCGGCGGCGGTGAAACCGATGACATGCGCGGAATCCCTGCCGACAAGATTGCGGTGTTCCACTTCAACGATGCACCCGCCTCACCGCCGCGTGCGGAGCAGACAGACGCCGATCGTGTCTACCCCGGCGATGGCATCCTCGATCTCAAAGGGATGATCGCGATTCTAAAGGAAGCGGGCTATCAAGGCGTGATTTCCTTAGAGCTGTTTAATCCTAACTATTGGGAAGAAGATCCGCGGGAAGTTGCACGAATCGGATTGGAGAAGATGAAAGCAGCAATCGGAGACTAACCCCGCAATCAACTCACCGCCGATTCGTCTTCAAATGGGGCGCAACAGTCAGATTGAGCGTCGCGAAGGAGCCAACAGCATGGAAAAAGCTAGAACTTGCTTGTGGGTTATCGTATTGCTTAGCGTTCTTTCGCCTCAAGTTGCTTCCGCCGATGTGCTCACAGAATCCAAAGGAAGGCAAGCAGCGACCGCACTCAAAGATAAAGAAGCCTCTCAACTGGCAAAACAACTTTGGGGTGCGTTCTTCTCCGCCGATGCAAGATTCCGCCAAGAAGGCATCTTTCGGAACGGTTCGCCGAACCGCTACCGGTATCGTATCAGACTTCGTATGAGCGGCAGCTTTCCGATCCATTCAAAGGTAAATCTCGGCTTCAGAATGGTCACCGGTGCGACAGACGATCCCACCACAGGTAACGTTGATCTCGACAACTATTTCTCAAAGAAAGGCTTCAATCTCGATCGACTCTTCCTCCGATACGCACCGAGTCCGTTGCTAACTATTACAATGGGCAAGTTCGCAAATCCGTTTGAACATGTTGAGTTGGTCTTCCACAACGACGTGCAGTTGGAAGGGGCAGCGCAACAGTTCCGCACGAAGGACGTAGGTTTTATCCGTCAACTACAGTTAAATCTCGGACAGTTCATTCTAGACGAGATTAAAAGTAGACCGGATACCAATCTTTTTGCGGGGCAACTGTTTGTTGAGGGATTTCATTTCAAAGGATTGTCTTTCGGCGCAACGCTCTACGAATATTGGAACGAAGACAACATCGCCCAAGCGGTTGAAGAGGGTAGGCTAGGCGGCGGGGATACCAATACACGGATTGGCGCGGGTACGGGAACCTCTACTTACCTATCTGGATTCAGGACGATCGAAGGGCTTGCAAAATACGAATTTGAGATTGCTTCCGTGTCTTTATGGTTGCTCAGTGCTTATGCACAGAACCTACTCGCAGATACCGACGATAAAGCGTATTGGGCAGAAATTGGGGTGGGACCCATACCTCGTTTAGGTCAACTGCGTGCACTCTATCACTATGTCTGGGTTGAACAGGAATCGATGATATCGAACTATAACAACGCTGATATATTTAATCCAAACACACATGGACACGAATTGAAATTGGTCTTGCCTATCGAAAAGAATATCAGCATAGAGGCACTATATTTCATCGCCAAGGATATTATCGCATCTAGCACCAACCCGTATCAGCATAAAACGAGGTTACAGATCAAGGTAAAATTCTAGCACATTGCACTTATCTTGCCTTTTTCCTAATTGGCTGTATGTGCCGCATCCGGCTCAATCCGAACAGAAAACCACCTATAAAGAGCCGGAATCACCAACAATGTCAGAATAGTTGATGTGACCAACCCCCCGATGACTACCGTCGCCAACGGACGCTGCACCTCACTGCCAGTGCCTTGCGAAACCAACAGTGGAATCAACCCCAGCGCGGTGGTAGTCGCAGTCATCAATACAGGTCTCAGTCGTTGACATGCCCCCTCCACCGATGCCTCATCCATTGGGGTCCCATCGCGGACAAGCCGGTTGAGATAGGTGACCAGTACCATGCCGTTCTCCAGTGCTATGCCGAACAAGGCGATGAATCCGACAGAGGCAGGCACGGAGAGATTCTGCCCTGTCAGCCAGAGTCCAACGACACCCCCAACCAACGCCAACGGAATGTTGAGGATAATTAGCAACGCATTCTTCAGGGAATTGAAACTCGAAAACAGTAGTAGAAAGACGATGAGTAGCGTTATTGGCACAACGAGGGACAACCGTTTGTTCGCTTCCTGTTGGAGTTCAAACTGTCCACCCCAACCCACAAGATAGCCGGGCGGAAACTTAACGCTTGCGTCAATGGTTGCTTGTGCTTCTTCCACAAAAGAGCCGATGTCTCTTCCCCGAACATTGGTCTGCACCGTGATGAACCGTTGATTGTTCTCCCGCGTGATTTGGCGCGGCCCGACAATCTCCTCGATTATCGTCAATTCATCAAGCGGTACATTCACGCCATCTGGCGCAGCAATCAAGATATGGCTGATAGTCTCCAGACTGCGGCGGCTCTCAGGCGTGTAGCGAACCACAATATCAAAACGGCGAATACCTTCAAAAATCTGTCCTGCCTCTTCTCCACCGACAGCGGTTTGAATGACCTGCTGCACATCTTCGACATTAATCCCATAGCGAGCAATCGCCTCGTGGTCAATGGTGATACGAAGTTGTGGTGTGCCAGTCACCTGATCTTTCTGTACGTCTGCCGCGCCCTTTATCGTGCGAATGACCGTTTCGATTTCAGAGGCTTTTTCTTTCAACACCTCCATATCGGGACCAAAAATTTTGATTGCCAATTCCGCTTTGATGCCGGTCAAGAGTTCATCAACAGCGATGGCAATGGGTTGACTGAAATTCAACTGTACGCCAGGGAAATCTTCAAAGGCGTGGCTCATCTTGGTATAAAGTTCGTCGAGCGTTTTCGCCGAGGTCCATTCCTGCTTCTCCTTGAGCCGGATGAAAATCTCCGCATTGTTCACCGGATCAGCGTGCGCGCCCACCTCGCCGCGCCCCACCCGTGTGACAATTTGTGTCACCTCCGGAAATTTTTCCTTCATTTCACGTTCAAGGTGGAGAATCGTATCACGAGCATCGGCTAAAGAGATCGATGGTGCCATCGTCGCACGAATCAGCAGATCGCCTTCATTGAGACGAGGAACGAATTCCGACCCAAGAAGCGGAAAGATAATCGCACCGACGACGAGCATCAATACCGCCAGTCCCACCGCCAATAATCGGAAACGCACGAAAAAGCGTACAACAGGTCGATATGGAGTCAACAGAAACTGAACAATTCGGCTTTCACTCGCACTAACCTCCACATTCTCGCGTTGGCGTGGTCGCCGCATGAGAAGCGACGCCGCGACCGGTGCCATCAATAGCGCGAAAATCAGTGATCCGCCCATCGCCAGCGCGACGGTGTATGCCAGCGGACGGAAGGTTTTCCCCTCGACACCACCCAAAGTGAACAATGGCAGGAAGACGATGATAATAATGGAGATTGCAAAGACAATTGGACGTGCGACTTCGGTGCAGGCACGCGCAACGACTTGAAGACGTGACGCTGACGGCTCGGACATCCGCAGGTGTCGATCAACATTTTCCACCATCACAATCGTGCCATCTACCATCATACCGATGGCAATCGCAAGCCCGCCAAGCGACATCAGATTCGCCGAAATTCCGGCTGCGTTCATCAGAATGAAGGCGAAGAAGATTGAAAAGGGGATAGCTATTGCAACGACCACACTCGGTCTCAAGCCACCCATGAATACCAAAAGGACAATCGTAACGAGAATAATTCCCTGAATGAGTGCATCGGTGACCGTCTTGACACATTTGGAAATCAGCGTTGCTTGATCATAGTACGTCTTAACCTTGATTCCGGGCGGCAGCACCTTGTTGACTTCCTCCATCCGTATTTTCACATCACGAATAACGATCGAGGTGTTCTCGCCGATCAGTTTCAGCACCATACCCACAACAGTTTCGCCTTGACCGTTGATAGTTGTCAATCCGCGCCGGATCTCCCCGCCAATTGTGACATCAGCAATCTGATTGAGATATACAGGCGTACCGTCTTCAGATTTCAGCACAATCCGTTCAAGGTCGGAGATCTTTTCGGCAAGTCCGACTGAGCGGACGATGTATTCCTCAGAGTTCTTTACGATGAACTGTGCCCCGACATTGGCGTTGTTCGCCTTGACCGTCTCCACGATTTCGTCAAGCGTCAGGCTGTACCGCAGCAAGTCGTCGGGACGAACGAGGATATGGAACTGCTTGACCTCCCCGCCAATGGACAGCACCTCTGTGACGCCGGGAACAGTTTGAAGATTGAATTTAATAAGCCAATCCTGTATTGTCCGCAATTCAAATGGGTCATAAATCCCTTCCTCGTCCTCCACAAAGTAAAAGAGAATCTGTCCAAGCCCGGTCGTGATGGGCCCCATCTCCGGCTCGCCGAAGCCTTCGGGTATCTCCTCGCGAGCGTGTTGTAGTCTTTCGCCTACCAACTGCCGGGCAAAGTAGATGTCCATGCCATCCTTAAAATAGATATTCACAACCGACAGCCCGAAATTGGACACTGAGCGAATCTCCTTGAGGTGGGGAAGTCCGTTCATGGCAACCTCGACAGGGTAGGTCACATATCGTTCAGCCTCCTCCGGTGCAAGTCCTTCGGTGATCGTGAAGACCTGCACCAACACCGGCGTCACATCAGGAAAAGCATCAACAGGTAGCTGACGGTAACTGTAGTAGCCCGTCCCCATGACTAGCACCCCCATGACGATAATTAGGGTGCGGCGACGCAGGGCAAATTCGATAATCTTGTGCATCTGTTCCACCTCCGTTTAATGGGCATGTCCATCGCCAAAAGCTCCTTTGCCTAATTCGGCTTTCAGCGTGAACGCACCTTTCGTCACATACCGCTGCCCCGGTTGTAATCCTTTTGTCACCTCAGCATAGGTTTCAGTAGCTCGTCCAAGCGTGACAGGTTGTGGCGCAAAACCCTCCTCCGTCTGGACGAAAATAGAGAGCCGGTCCTCGACGGTCTGAAGGGCTGTCCTAGGAACAAGTAGGGACACGTTGATTTCATTGACCGCAATTTCCGCGGTGACAAACAGTCCCGGACGCCAGTGACCATCGGGGTTTGGGAGTACAACTCGTCCCAGTGCGGTTCGAGTATGTTCATCTAGCAGTGGACTCACCCAAGCGATCTTTTCCCTTGCTGTGGAGATACCGGGTCCAGCGGAAAGTACAACGGGGAGTCCTTTCCGCACAACGGGCAGGTCTTTCTGGTAAACACTGATCGCGACCCACACCGAAGACAGATCGGCAACCACAAAGGCTTTACTATCATCCTTTAAGGCTTCGCCAAGGACAATATGTTTTTCGACAACGATGCCATCAAACGGTGCATACATCACAGACCGGGTCACATCCGGCTGCCGATCAGACGAAATATCATTCAATGCCGTGATTTCGTCATCGTCCAACCCCAAGATATGGAGTTTCCGTTCAACCGCCCACAGCTTCGAGCGTGCGACTTCAAGCGTCTGCCGTACGACCTTCAGATCCTGATCGGCAGCACGAATCTCCATCTCTGCCGCTTGTAGTGCACTTTCAGCAACGTGCACTGCACTTGCGGCGAACTTCACCGCACCTTCGGCAGACCTAAGTGCCTGTTCAGCTTCTTGGATATCACGCATTGCGGCATCAACCGCCCGTTCCTTCTCCATCAAAGCCAGCCGATTCTGGAACGCTAGTTCTTCGGTAGTGGCTTCAAACACTGCTTTCGCGATGGTGTAACCTTTCTGCGCTTCAAAGTAGTCAGATTCACTGGAGATCCCCTTCTGACGAAGCGTCTTTTCGCGCTCGTAAGCAGCGTCGGCAAAATTCAATTCGGCATACGCTTGGAAAATGTGTTTTCGATTTTCACCAATCGGTTTGCCTTTGAAAGTCTCCGTAATCTCGTCGATTGTCGCGTTTTTCGCAAGCTGCTCGAGGAGTTCACCTGTATTATCGTGCACGATTTGACCCCATTGGTAATCGGTTTCTGCAATCTTCTCTTCCGCTCGTTTCACATCTGCAGCCGTCTCTACCGTCACGACATGGGTAACGGCAAGGTCATGGTTGGTCTGGGTGACCTCTATCTGTGTTTGGGCAACATCGCGCTGTGCTTTGGCGACCTGAAGTTTGGTTGCCGCCAGATCGACGTTCGCTTTAGCAACATTGAGAGCTGTTTTCGCACCGAGGTATGACACTTGTGCTTCACCCATTTCCGGGCTATCAAGAATTGCCATAATCTCCCCGGCGTGAACGTAGTCGCCGAGCGTCTTTCTTACTTCGCGCACAACACCGGGAACACGCGGCGTGACGTGAGCGATGCGATCTTCATTGACGGTGACTTTGCCGGGCAGGCTGATGTCTACCGGAAGTTTCCCCGCTTCCGCAGTAGCGATTTCGATGCCGAACTTTTTCATATCGGCAGCCGAGAGCATGACCACGTCTTTATGTTCACCATGCTCCTCATGCTCGTCACGCTCATCATGCTTGTTCTCGTTTGCATGTTCACCTGCTTCCTCTCCATGACCCTCGTGACCGCTATCTTCGTCATGGTCTGCGTGGTCGTTGTGGTCGGATGTTTTTTCAGTATGTTCATACCCATCTTGAGCCATGAGGCTGTTTGTTCCAATCCACCGCGCGCCGAAAAGTCCTAACACAGCCACAGTGATAATAAGTAATGTTTTCCGATTTTTCAGTGTCCAAATCTGCATCAAATCATCTCCTTTGAAAATATGAGAGTGTCCGAGTCGGGGTGTATCCGTGTAAGTAACCCAAACGCCTGACGCGTATACTTGCCCCCTCGCCTATTCATTGAAGGGGTTCTGCAATCAACCGTTCCACGTCGGCAACGGCTTTGTGATATTTTGCCAAAGCATCAATGTACGAACTTCTCACATCAAAGAGGGTTCGCTGTGCATCGAGCATTTCCAAGAAGTCAAATTTGCCGATACGATAACCTTCGGTTACGGCATCAAATGCACTTTGAGCACTCGGCAACACTTCGTTTTTCAAGGATGAGACCGTACCGGCGGCAGCAGAGAGCGTACCATAAGCGGTCATGAGTGCTGTGCGAACTGCGACTTCCGCCGATCTCTGTTCCTCAAACGACCTTACGAGGTTGTATTCAGCCTCACGTATTGCCCCTTGATTCCGATCAAACAACGGAATCGGGAGGGATAGCCCAAAGATAAACGCGACGCCATCGCTCTCGTTGAGGTGTTTCATTCCACCCCCAATAGACAAATCAGGGACGCGTCTTGACCTCTCCAGCTGAATTGCCGCGCGACGGTGCGCTATTTCTACCGTCCAGCGTGCGATGTTCGGGTTCTGGGAAATCCGATTTGCTAACTGTTCGACAGTTGGAATGGGCTTGGCAATTTCAAACTTGCCCTCCACTTTTTCAAACGCAGGTGATGTGCTGCCCCAAGTGGCAGCCAACACAAAGTGCGCCCCTTCGAGCCCACGCTTGGAAGCCTCAAGGGCAATCCGACTGTTCACTAGTTCCACTTGAGTTCGCATTTGTTGAACAGGCGCAACCTTCCCCGCCTCAACCTGTGCTTTGACGGTGTTGAAAACCTGTTCCGCCAGCCGAACCAATTCCTCGTTCAAAGCGACCACCTCTTGCGCCGCAAGCACATCAATGAAGGCTTGGTTCACTTGGGTCTGCACATCCAGACGTGCCGCTTCGTAGTCCCAACCAGCGAGTTCCGTCTCAAGGGTAGCGACCTGTCTCTGTTTCCCGTGCATCCCACCGAGTTCAATCGGGGTGCTGAGTTGAATCGTCGTTTCAATTGCGCTGAAACCGCTGAAGTCACCCGAACCACCGAACTCTTCAATTTCAGTTTCTAATTCCGGGTTCGGACGAAGGCCGGCTTGGAGCGTTTTAGCTTCTCCCGCACGGACAGCCCAAGAGAACGCTTTCAAGTCGGGATTGTGCATCAGCGCCAGCGCGAGGGCTTGACGCAGATTGATGACTCCCGTCGGCTCTTGAAGTGAGGTCGGTTCTTCAGCCTCTGGGGGTTGAATTGGGGGGAGTGAGGTTGTCAGGTCTCTGCCCAAAGGACGGGCTTCTTGCCAAGCCACATCCACTCGGTGGCTACTACAGCCAATGAGTAAAATCAGCAGCACAATACCAAGGGGCATGATGGTTTTTTGTCGCATAGTATCCTCCGAAATACACACAATGAAATATTGGATGAGTTTACCAATTGAGTAACATACAGGCAAAATTCACCCGTACTTTAGGAATTGTCGTGAATTTCGGAGGATCTATATCAGAAGGGTAACAGTACGAAGGGAAGCGAGTGTAGGATTGACTCTTGGTTGGGGATTGGAAAAGGAAGTATCAGTTGGGATTGAAGTTAAAATGGGTTGAGTGACCGGGAGCAGCACAGTCACCAATGTGTTAAATTGCGGGGCGTTCTTTTGGATCGGAACAATATACGGTCCCTCAGCACTCAATATAAAAATAGGTAGGTCTAAACATTGCCCACAGTGAGCCTGAATCGGAGGTATCTGGTAGGTCCGTAGGAAATCGGAAGGCTTCTGCTGCGTCGCTGTCAGAAAAGAAGCGCACCGTCCATCGTGCGACGCCTCGATCTCCACATGACCATCTGCACCGATACAAAGCATCATGGTCGGTAGCGGTCCCTGGCTTGCGAAAATGCCGATGAACAGCCAAACCAATAGGATAGCTGTTTTGTTGAGTGTGTAAAATAAAGATTTCATAGAATCCATCTACTCCTTCTCAATAAATAGACGATTGTATTGCACGAAGGTTGAGTTGAACGGGGTAAATAGAGAAATACCAAGCATCGCAGTGCGATTTCAGGGAGCAATACGGTTTGAAATCTCACAAATCGGTAGGGGCAACCCCCCGATGGATGGGATTCAAAGTAACTTGTGGTTGCCCTGCTGTAGGTCGATTTTCCAAAATCGACATGCTTTGTCGAGATATGAATCTCGACCTACTTTCACCCCATCACAGGGTTGCAGGGCATCAGGGGGTTGCAGGGCAATTATATCATTTTTCCACTGGGTGCACAAAAAAAAGCGGTATCCGCCCCGAAAAAAAGGCGTGATACCGCTGATTGTGTGGATGAAAGATGTCCTCTATGGGGCATCAGACGTAGTGCCGGCAGCGGCTTTGGCTTCACGTTCTCGCGCTGCCTGTTGTTCCATTGCCTTTTTGAGACGTTTCAGATTCTCCTCACACGGCGAACACTCCTCCTCCGCTCCGTTCCAAGAGTCTTCGACTTCCAGTCCAACCTGCCCCGATTTATCGGGATACTCGGAACGGGATTGGGAAGCACGCGCACCGGGCAACTGATCTGTCGCATAGGCTATAAACAACCCCGCAATGACTAAAAGACAGAATAATCCCCACGTTATCATAAACACTTTCATTTGGAAATCTCCTTTCGGTTACGGTGCCGTTCCACCTGTTCGGCAACTTCTGGGTCGCTTTCTTTCAGGCGGCGAAGCCCCTCTTCTGGCCCATACCGCTCCAACGTGGACATCGCCCGATCGAACCGTTCTGATGAAAACTGTTCTCTCAGAGCAGTTTCGACCTCCTCCCCAGTGGGAGCCTCCGGCAGGGTAGGTAACACATCGGTAACACCCTTTTCTGGGTCTACCATAGGTGTCGCTGCCGTGCGTTTTTCGGTGTCGTACTGCTCATCAGTATCTATTGAGGGAACCACCATGCCTGGACGGTTCCCCTCCATTTCGTCAGGAAATACCGGGGGACTTTCCATGACAGACGATAGATCCCACGAAGGGGCAGACGCTTCGAGTGCACCACTCCTCGCTTGCTCTGCGGCTGCGACAATACTGGCTGCGTTTTGCTGTATGTCATTCAGCCAGATAACAGCGCGGTTGTTCTCCATGCCTTCGACTCGGAATATCCCATCCCAGTCCTCACCGAATCGCTCCCAGAACCATCTTCGACCATTTGCAACGACGTTATCCAAATTGCCAAATATTTTAACACGCAGGCTAAGGGCTGCTTCGGGATCTGTCATGTCTACAGGTTCTTGGGCGAGAAACAATTCTGCCATTCCTTGACGGACTATCGGCTCATAATCATCCAAACTGATAAAAGGCGGCTGCTTTGTGAAGACTCCAGGACGCCCCCGAGTCACTGGAATCCCTTTCGATTCCAACAAATCGTTCCACTGACGGATGCTAGGAGGCATTGGAAGTTCAGCGAACTCCGGCGAATCCATCACCTCAAGCATTTTTTGGAAATGTGGGTTTGCAAATTGCTCCTCGCTCAAGAGAGACTTAAACATCCTTCTGCTTTGCCGGGCGACTATTTCTCTTCTAGTTACGGGTTCTTCACGATCATTTGAAGGTGCAACAATTTTTGAAGTTTCATTGTTGGTAGCTTTGCCGGCATTTGAGAGGGACTGCTGGCTTTGGTCCTGAATTTCTATCACCTTATACTCGCTCAGAAAAAACCACACCGATATACAAATGGCCACCCCTATCAATAGCACGCTGCCAACAATCATCACTTTTTTTATTCGCTTGGTTTTCATCAGTTAGCACTCCTAAAGCATAGCAATACTCGGTGAGGATTTACAACGCCTCACCGAGCATCACCTGTCATTCGCAAATGAATCAAAAAGTGGCTGTTATCCAAATAGCCTTAATCGCCCTATGTACAGTCGTGCAGTACCGCTACACACATAGTAACTGCATAGGCTGTAGCATTGGCACACTCCGCACTTAGCCAACCTAAGTATATACTATTACAAAGATCCCTTGCATCGTCCATATAATGATCGCATATATCCATTGCGTCATCACAAGTTACGGCACCGGCTTCCTGAATAAAGTAGGGTTCAAATAGCACAAAACCGGCGGCCATGACCGCAACGAGTAGGACAGTTGCTTTCAAACGACGTGAACTAAACATGATTTTATCTCCTTCATACCCTCGGTATCAACCAAAAAAAAGGGGCTGCTCCCGCAATTGAGCAGCCCCCTTTTTTGGATTGACACTAAAGGCGATGTAGGTTATACTGTGTTGTTGAAACGATTCGAGGGACTACTCGGGTTGTTTCAGGGTGCGTCGAGTTGCAGCTCGATGCGCCCACCCGAGTACATCTTACAACATCTGCCAAAAAGTGTCAACACTTTTTATTTCGCTCATGTAAAAAACAGCACAAAGTACCAAGAAAAACCAAGTTTTTAGCAAAACCCGATTGCGGTTTACACACCTTCTTAACATAAGCACTTAAAGCATACTAGAAAAAGCAAATTAATGCAAGATTTAAAAAATGCAGAGTTAAACTAATAGTTGAACTCCCTCAAAAATTTCAGATTCGCGTCAAAAAAAAATCGAAAAACACACCGCCCAGAGTCTCCAAAATGTCAAAAATACGTTTTTCTTCACGCTTTGCACTGTCTTTTCACATGAGCCTTTATTTCCGTTACAAAGGACACGATTTTCATAGATGAAGTGTGTAACTCCTATTAATGTACTAGTGAACCAATGAACCAAAATCCTCACAACACGCTTATCGGGTCAATATCCACAATCAGATCAATGCTTGTAGGCGATGTAGCGGCAACCGCACACCGAATCAATTCACGCAGCTCCTCCACATCCTCAGATCTCAACAGGAAATGCCACCGAAATTTATTCCTAATCTTAGCAAGCGGCGCAGGAACGGGCCCCCGAATCTCAACTGTAGGAAAGCGATCCCCTTTGAAAACTTCAAGTTGATCAAGCAGATGATTGGAGACCTGGATCACCTCCTCTTCAACCTCCCCACGGAGTAAAATCGTTGCGGCGTGACTCAACGGTGGGTAAAGCAGCGCCTCCCGATAACCGATCTCCTCACGGTAAAAACGAAGATAATCATGCCCCTGTGCTGCTTGGATGCTATAGTGTTCCGGCATGTAGGTCTGAACAACTACATTACCACCCGCCTCACTACGACCAGATCGCCCAGCAACCTGTGTCAACAGATTAAACGCCCGCTCTCCAGCACGAAAATCTGGCAGATTCAATGCGGTATCGGCAGAAATCACACCAACAAGGGTCACGTTCGGAAAGTCTAACCCCTTCGCAATCATCTGCGTCCCCACCAAAATATCAATGCCTCCGCTCTCGAAGACATCCAAAATCTTCTGATGGGCATCTTTGCGTGTCGTCGAATCGGCGTCCATCCGCTCGACCCTTGCCTTGGGAAACGCCTTGAGGACCTCCTGCTCAACCTGCTCGGTGCCAAGTCCAAAATAACGAATGTAAACGCTGCCACATTCTGGACAAGCCTGGGGCGTTGGGCGTTCATAACCGCAGTGCCGACACCCCATCCGCTTGGTATGAAGGTGGAACGTCAACGAGATTGAGCAGTTATCGCACCGTTCAACGTAGCCACAGGCTCTGCAAAAAACGTGAGTGGAAAACCCCCGCCGATTCAGGAACAGGATAATCTGTTCATCCTTAGCAAGTCGTTCCTCAATAGTTGTTCGGAGCACTGTCGAAAAGATTGTGCGATTGCCCCGTTTCAACTCCTCGCGCATATCCACAATCTCGACGGGCGGCATCTGAATATTCGATACGCGCGAAGGGAGCTCCAAGAGGGTATACTCCCCCTGCTGTGCACGATAAAAACTCTCCAACGACGGCGTCGCGCTGCCGAGAATCAACGGACAGCCAACTAACGCAGATCGCTTCACCGCAACATCCCGTGCGTGATAGAATGGTTGCGCAGCGTCTTGCTTGTACGATGTTTCATGCTCCTCATCGATTACAATCAGTCCGAGATTTGGAAAGGGCGCGAAGATAGCAGATCTGGGACCCACAACGATGTCCGCCGTTCCCCCTTTAATCTGTTGCCACTGGTCATATCGTTCGCCATCTGAAAGATTGCTATGGAGAACGGCAACTCGCCCCCCAAAACGCCCGACGAATCGAGAGACCGTTTGGGGCGTCAGGGAAATCTCAGGGACAAGCACAATCACACGTTTGCCCCGGTCCAAGACAGAAGCCATCGCTTGCATATAAACCTCCGTCTTGCCGCTACCGGTGACACCGTGCAGGAGAAACAGTTCCCGCCTATCCGAATCTATCGCCCCTTGAACCGCCTGTAGCGCAGCCTCCTGATCCGGATTCAGCGTGAGCGGCTGCGTAGAAGGCACCGGATCTAAACTCAACGGATTCCGCACAAGTTGGACAGACTCAACGTGAATTAACCCTTTCTGCTCAAGGGATTGCAATCCTGAAAGAGAGGTGGCAGCGCGTTTGGTCAACTCCGTCGTCGTCAACGTTTCATCGTTGCAGTCGAGGAGGAGGCGGAGCATCTCTGCCTGTTTCGGGGCGCGGTTGGCTTCCAATTGAGGGATTTGTTCTTCAATCTCCGAAACCGGCTTGGCGAGCGAAACAACCGAGATAGTTTGCGGTCTCGCTTTGGATTGGATGTTCGACCGCAGTTCAACCAGCCCCTTTTCTTGTAGAGCAGACAACGCCGAACGCAGCTTTGAAATTCCAACCCCGATACGCCGCGCTATCTGGTGAATGGATAACGCATCATCTTCCTTGAGTGCCGACAAAATCTCCGTTTGACGTGACTGACGCATATCCGCAATCTGCTCATCGGTTGCAAGCAGATGCACAACCCGGTTTTGACGGGTTCTTACCGCTGCGGGAGCGGCACACCTCAACGCCTCCCCCCACGAAGACAGGTAATATTCCGACATCCATTTCGTCAATGTAAGCAGTTCATCGGAGAATGTGGAGGTATCATCCAAACAGTCGGTGAGGTTCTTAATTTTTATCGAGTCATCAGGCAGGTCAGGTTCATCCATTAAATCAACGATGACCCCTTCCCGTGTCCCCTCTCCCAAAGGCGCGAGGACGCGGCTGCCACGCTGCGCATGGGATTGAAGACGGACTGGAATAGCGTAAGAGAAGGTAAGGTCTTGGGGGAGTGGGAAAACGACGCTAGCATATTTCATGGCGTGAAAGATCGGCGATTCATTGGTTCATCAGAATATTCGTTCATCAATGAACTAATGAGCAAGTGAACAAATGAACTAACTAAGTATTTAGTTCCGCCATTACTTTCTGCATATCCTCCCAGACATCTCGTTTACCATGCGGATTTCGGAGGAGGTAGGCGGGGTGGTAGGTTGCCATGAGTTTGCAGCCGTGATAATCGTGGAAACGACCACGCAATGAAGAAATACTCTGGTTGGTGCCGAGTAGCGTTTGCACAGCAAAGGCGCCGAGGGCACAAATAACCTTCGGCTTGATTAACTCAATCTGCCTGAGCAGGAAAGGTTCACAACTTTCAATCTCGATCGGTTTTGGGTTCCGATTGCCGGGCGGACGGCACTTAATCACGTTGGCAATATAGACATCTTCGCGCTTCAACTCCATCGCTTCAATAATCCGTGTGAGCAGTTGACCCGCCCGTCCAACGAAGGGCACCCCCTGTTGATCTTCATCCGCACCGGGTGCTTCGCCAACAAACATGAGATCTGCATTTTCGTCCCCAGTCCCGAAAACAACCATGTTTCGTCCCTGATGCAGTTCACACCGCTCACAACCCATCGCTTCATCGCGCAATTGCTCTATATCAAACTCGGCAAATTCGGATTCGGGTTCCTCTTCTGGCTCAATTAATTCTGCGAAGCCAAGTTGTATTTGTTCTTCCACGTATTCCCTCACTGTTGCGACAACTTCCAAATACCCTTCGACAACTTCATTCTGATCTGACATGAGGCATAACGCAAAACGCTTTGCGTTTCACGTCTCCAATCGGCGTTTGAGTTCTTCAATTCGCCCAACGGGTGTTGGATTTTGTTGGTACAAGATTGCGAGATAAAAGCTGGTCCAATCCCCAATCGCAACCAACGATAACAGACGGGCAAGTAGTGATCTACCAGCTGAATTCACCTGCGTAATACCAGCGGTATACGGTTGAATTAGTTCTGCCGTGATGTCCATCCGACGCTGCGTCTGAGACGGAGCGATCGGGTCGCGGAGTTGGATGACGTGACACCCTTGTGTCAACGCCGGTGGATGCTTCCAACCCTCAATCTCATTGTGATTCATCTCAGGATACACACTATAATAAGCGAGCGATTTGCTGTTCTCATTCATCTGCCCCTTCCATCGCATCGCAACCGCTTCAAGTTCCTGAGGGGAATAGATGACAGGCAATTTGTCGTGCAACGCCTGTGCAAGCCGCTTAGGTTGACTCTCTGGGGCATCGGGGTGAAAATCTTCAGCCAACTGTGCCAACAGAGCAACCGCCTCCTCTAAATCGCTGTGCAGATCAAGGTCTGGGGTAAATCTGAACTGGGCAAGGAGTGATAAAATCGGCATGAGCAGATAGCCGAGCGAGACTCTCGGCGGTTGTCCAGCTGGAATTATCACACAGGGCAGATTGTGCTTATCCGCAAATGCCTTCAATTTCCCGCCGCTGGTAACTGCCAGAATGTTCGCCCCCTGTGCAAACGCTCTCTCAACAGATAGGAGGGTTTCTTCCGTATTGCCGGAATAGCTGGCAGCGATGAAGAGTGTCTGAGATGTAACAAACGCAGGAAGGGTATAGCCCCGGTGAACGATGATTGGACAAAGAAATTGAGCCCCAACCACCGCTTTCACAAGGTCTCCGCCAATTCCAGACCCGCCCATCCCAGCGATAACGATGTTGTTGGGAATCCGCTCATCACAACCCTCTAATTCGAGTGTTTCGCCAATCTCCCAGCCACGCTTACACTGCTCAGAAAAACTGGACAACAGGTGAAGCATATCCTCGGAATCATACTGTTTGATTTGAGCGAGATTTAGAGTCGTCATCTATTTAATATTAGTTCATCGGTTCACTTGTTCATTAATGAACCAATCCAGCCTCCGAGGTCAGACAAAAAAGACGCGCAAGATGTCGTAGAATGTGATGTATAAAAACAGACTCGCCAGCAAGACAATGCTGACCTGTTGAATAATCATCTGCTTACGGATACTCAAAGGTCTGCCGCGCAACTTCTCAAGGGTGAAGAAAAGGATTTGACCGCCATCTGCGATCGGAATGGGCAATAAATTCACAATGGCGAGATTAACACTGATGAAGCCGACGAAAAAGAGCAAGCTTCTTAAACCAAACTCCACAACCCGGCGCGTTGCATCCACAATCCCAATCGGTCCGGTGAGGTGTTTCGTTTTAACTTCACGAGTAACGAGTCGCTTGAGCACCTTCACAACCATCTCCAAAATTAACCAATTCGTTTGGACACCCTCCCTCACAGCCGTAATGACATTATATCTCGGAATTGGAACAGAGGGGACTGCAAGCGCAAGCCCATCCAGCGACAACTTCCAATGTAACCCTTGGAGGTTGAGATGATTCTCATCACTACCAAGAACGGGGGTCAACGCTGCGGTCAGCTGTTCACCATTGCGGATTAGTCCAATGTCAATAGGTTGACCGGGATTTGTGGCAGCTAATTCGTACAATTTCAGGTATAACTCGAAATTCTTGATAGATTCCCCATTAATTGAAACAATTTCATCTCCGTTTTGAATCCCTACTTTTTCTGCTTCGCTTCCCTCTTCAACGAAGGCATTCACCATCCAATTAATCGGAAAGCTGGCAGTTAAAGATTCGGTGCCACGCTGAATTCCCAGTGAAATCTCGTCGTTTTGGCTTTCATTAATCTCCCTGTAAAATCTCCGGTGTGCCGATCCAAAGGAGTTAGAGGGTATCCAGATACCCGAACCAAACTCAGGTACATGATAGATCTTTCGTCCATTGATGCTTTCAATCAAGTCTTTTGCTTGGATACCGGCTGTCGCCGCTGCGCTGCCTTCGGGGATACTTTCAACCATCGCCGCTTGTCGAGCAGAGACCCGAATCTGCCCGATTCCACTCCTGTCAAGGCTTCTCGGTGTCACATACAGCGTCTTGGGTTGACCATCGCGGGAAACAACAATTTTCAGCTCCTCATCGGGGTGGGTAAGGATCGTTGTGTTGAAGTCCTGCCAATTTTTAATCTTCCGATCATTGATTGAAACGATAGTGTCGCCCGGCTCGATGCCTCCCTTTTTCGCAGGGCTATCATCCGCTACCAATCCAATTTGAGCCATCCGATCTGACTGTCCGATCAACATCTCCATCAACCACATCGTGCCACGATCCAACCCAGCAAGATACACAAACGAAAAGAGAATGATACCCGTTATAAAGTTCATCACGGGGCCCGCAATTGCCACAAGAATGCGATGTCCAACAGGAGCTGAAGCGAATTCGCCCGCCTCACCTTTCTGTTCTTCAGGGCTTTCCCCCGCCATTTTCACAAATCCACCAAACGGCAAGGCGGATATACAGTATTCGGTCTCTCCTCGTTGAAAACCGATGAGTCTCGGACCGAAACCGATTGAGAATTTTTCCACTCGAATCCCACACCGTTTTGCCGCAAAGAAATGCCCAAGTTCATGAATAAAAATTAGAAAACCGAGGGCGAGGATAGCAAGTATAATAGTAGCAGAATGAATCATCAATGTCACCTTTTTGTTTGGATTAATTCGTGTGCGACTGATCTTGCCCATTGATCAGCACTAAGAATATCATCAAGTATTGGCTGAAATGTTACATCATGTCGAGTCATCACTTCCTCAAGATAGTTCGGGATGTCCATGAATCCGATTTGCCGGCTCAAGAACGCCTGCACAACCACTTCATCAGCACTACTGAGAACCGTCGGTAAGGTGCCGCCAACTTTCGCAGCACTATAGGCGAGTTCGAGGCATGGAAACTTTTCAGAATCAACCGGCTCCATGTGGAGAGCACCAATCTGGGACAGGTCAAGCCGCGGAACAGAAGTAGGCAAACGGCACGGATAGGTCAACGCATATTGGATCGGCAGGCGCATATCCGACACACCCAACTGTGCAAGCAACGAGCCATCAACAAATTCAACCATCGAATGAATAATGCTTTCCGGGTGAATCACAACCTCGATTTGCGACAACTTCACATCAAAAAACCATTTCGACTCGATGACCTCAAACCCCTTGTTCATCATTGTTGCCGAGTCAATTGTAACTTTTGCTCCCATCTTCCAATTTGGATGCTGCAAAGCCTGTTGCGGCGTCACCGAGTCAAGCCGTTCCAAAGGTGTTTCACGGAAAGGACCACCGGAGCCTGTGAGGATCAGCCGATGGATATCAGCACGCTTACAATCATCCCCATTAACGTTGGAAAGACACTGGAAGATTGCACTGATTTCGCTGTCCACAGGTAAAAGACGAACGTTATTTTCCTTAGCCGCCTCCATAATCAGCGAACCGCACATGACCAATACCTCTTTGTTGACAAACGCGAGATCTTTTCCGGACTGGATCGCTTCTAACGTTGGCAGGAGTCCCGCAGCACCACCAATTGCGTCAAGTACAAGGTCAACCTCCGCCATCGTCGCAACCGTCGAAATCCCTTCGGTGCCTGACAGAACCTCAACCGCTTTGACATCCTTTAGGCGTTTCCGCAGTCGGCTGGCATCTTCCTCACTACTTAATGCAACAAGCCGCGGGCGAAATTGACGCACTTGCTGTTCAATTCGGTCAACCGATGTATTGGCAGCAAGCCCAGCAACAACGAATTCATCGGAATGGCTCTCCACGACTGATAGTGCATTCTGCCCAATAGACCCTGTGGAACCAAGAATGGCGAGATGTTTCATAGCAAGTTCACGAATTTAAGTAGTAGGCATATTGCTTCAAATCCCGATCTTATCGGGGATCCGCCGTGCTATAACCTGCGTTTTACATCACATTGGACGTATCATCACGTAGGTTGGGTTGAACGAAACTATTGACATACTCCCCGCCCTGAAGGACGGGTATTCTTGTGTCCTTCAGGAACGGTAATTGCGCTATCAACAAGGACAGCCAGCCGAAGATGGTCTTACGTCCTCTCCTTCAAGGGTTGATGCCCCAACCCTGTAGATGTTAATTGCAGCGTTTCTATCACGGTCATGGATAGCACCACAATCAGCACACTGCCAAGCTCTATCATGTAGGTTCAACGCTTCATCCACGGTGCCGCAAGCCGAACAGGTCTTACTCGAAGGATACCACTTGTCTATGAACACGATTTTTACACCTTTTTTGTCTGCGATATACACCAATTTCTTGACGAAATCGGCAAAGCCTAAGTCACTAACTTTGCGTCCCCATAGGGCTTTCATCCCTTTGAGGTTGAGATCCTCCAGTCTGATTTCGTCATATTCGTCAGTCAGTTGGTGTGCAAGTTTCCAGTGGAAGTCCTCTCGTTGGTTCGCTATTTGGCGGTGCTTGCGAGCTAGGTCAATCCGTGTCCGTTCCCGGTTGTTTGACCGCTCGCGCTTTCGGGAGTCGTTACGATTGGCACGTTTGATAGCATTGATACTCCGTTTGAAAAACAGAGGCGATTCTATATCGTGTCCGTTAGACCCTGTCAGATACCGTTTTAGACCGAAATCAAAGCCTGCGATTTTACCCGTCATGACCCGATTCAGGTCTGGTTCTACATGGTCAGTTAGCACACAGATATAGATGTCACCGACAGCGTCCCGCTTAATTGTACAACGTTTTGGGTTGCCTTCAATATCACGGGACTTGAAATACTGATAGATATGTTTACCGATTTTGATACCATTGCCCGGTAAAAGTTTCCAACCGGCTTGAAGTAATGTGAATGACTTGTACTTGCGACGGGGTTTGAAACGCGGTCTACCCCACGCTTTACCTCGCGCTCTCGCTTCAAACATTGCCTTGTAGCCTTTGTCGATACGGGCTACCACGTCTTGAATCGCCTGACTCGGAAGTTGATTCCAATGAGCAAATCGAGGCAATTGTTTGAGTTTAGATATATGATTTATCAATCTAAACTTGCTGATATATTTGCCATAAATTGCATAATAACGTCGATGGAGGGCAACGCAATGATTCCAGACAGAAGCGTGTCCGTCTATCGTCTTATGCAATTCACGATTACCGTGATTACAATACAGTTTGAACTTGTAGGTTTTCATTATGGTCAGCTTTCTAGCTTTCATATCCTGTTTCACGAGGAAGCGGGAGACCCTATCGTATGATAGGGTCTCCCGCGAAGGACAAAAGAAGCATACCATATTTTACCTACAAAATCACCCTTTTTTTGACTAACTAACGGGGCTTGCCGTTCTGTATCCCCGACTTAAAAGACGGGGTTTTAGAACGGAAGATTGTGATAAAAAAAGACTAGTACTGCACTACAATTTCGGAGTTCAATTCCGATTGAAATTTCACAGATAGAGTAGAACCCAACTCTAAATCAGAAGGAGGAATAACTTCATCATGTTGGACTTACCAGATATATAAAATAGTAATAAAGCACCGGTGACGAAAAAATCAAACTGTCGCATCGATCCAGTAATCCGCCGTGCCCCGGAATTAACTGCCCCGAATCTTTAACATCAGCACTCCGTTTGATAACAGACTCACTCAAGTCGCTCAACTGACCAACGACGCCTAACAGAATCCCAAGAATCAGCGCGTGGGGGAAACTCAGTATGTCTTGCAAGACAAAAGACCAGACACCAAGCCCGCCGAGTGTCCCAAACACTAACCCGGCAATTGTCCCTTCAATAGTTTTGCCGGGACTAATCGTCGGACGGAGCTTGTGCCTCCCGAACTGCTTGCCAAAAAGATATGCGGCCGTATCACCTAGCCAGATAGTGACAGCCAAGAAAAAGATTAATTCCCTTCCAACTCCGCTAAGATCGCGCAGCAGAATTAGGTGATACCCAAAAGCCCAACCGATATAGACAGCTCCCAGTAGCGTGCTTGCAACAGAAAGGAAGGCAACGTTGACCCGATCGCGTAAAATCTGGTAGGAGAAAGGAAGCAGGAGCGTCAAGGCGAGAGCAAGTTCGACAGGAAGTTTGAAACCGGTCAAATCAACTGCCGATAAACAGAACAGGACGCCACATGCGACAGTGAAAATTCGACCACCCCTCCCCCCAATTGATTGGGAAAGCCCCCAAAACTCAATCAGCATCAGACCACTAACCAGAATAATCAATGCCGAATAGGGATACCTTCCCCACCAAACGAGGAAGATAATCACAGGTACTAGAATGATCGCACTAATAGCTCGCTTCCAAAACATTGGCTCAGGGACGGACAAATTTTTGGATCGAAGACCATACCTCGGTTACTGATTACAGTTCGAGTAGCTCTTCTTCCTTTGATTTTAACAGCTCGTTAGCTTGCTCGGTGTATAGATCCGTGCAATCTTGAACCTCCGCCACATAGGTATGACGCTCATCCTGAGAAATCTTTCTCGACTTCTCTAACTTCTGCAGCGCATCATTTGCATCACGTCGGATGTTCCTGATAGCGACGCGTCCTTCTTCGGCTAACTTAGCGACGTATCGGGTCAGTTCCTTGCGACGTTCCGTTGTCAACTCAGGGATTTGGATGCGAATCACATTACCATCACTGTTCGGATTCAAGCCCAAGTCAGATTGAGCAATTGCTCTTTCAACATCCTTCATAACCGTCTTATCCCAAGGTTGGATGACAATCAGGCGAGGTTCAGGGATGGTAATCGTCGCAACTTGATTAACTGGACTCTTGGTGCCATAATAATCGACATGAATATTATCCAATAGAGAAGCCGAGGCTCTTCCGGTGCGAACATGCGAAAAATCTCTTGCTGTCGATTCTACAGCCTTCTGCATTCGCGTCTCTGCATTACTAAGAATTGTTTTAGGCATTTTGAAAGCTCCTTTAGATTGTCCATCAATGATAGACAATCGTCAGTCCTAGAATCTAGTCTTGTCCTAACACATAGAGCGAAAACCGTTTCACAACAATGTTTTCCCCAAGTTGAGCGATGGCATCTTGAATGAGCTGCTTAATCGTTTTATCCATTTCTCGAATATAAGGTTGTTCGAGTAGACAAGCCTCAGCGTAAAATTTAGAGAGTCTGCCGTCAACGATTTTATCAACGATATGCTCCGGTTTTCCCTCGTCAAGTGTTTGTCGCCTCAAAATCTCTTTTTCTGATTCTAACACACTTGCTGGCACATCTTCTTCGCTAACATACTTAGGCTTGGCGGCGGCAACCTGCATTGCAATCTCTTTCGTCAATTGCTGAAATTGTTCCGTACGGGCGACGAAATCTGTTTCACAGTTGACCTCAACCAACACGCCAATTCGGCTGCCGGGGTGAATATACGAGGCAACCAACCCCTCAGAGGTGGTACGCCCGCCTTTGAGTTCCGAAGCCTTCAATCCCTTTTCGCGCAAAAGCTGAATCGCTGCCTCTAAATCGCCATTCGTTTCGGTCAGGGCTTTCTTACAGTCCATAATCCCGGCACTTGTGCGTGCACGCAATTCACTAACCATCTTCGCAGTAATTTGCATTAACTGTTATCCTCCTGATCTTCTCCCTGCGAGTCTCCTTGACTCTTTTCCTGAGAATCCTCTGATTCTTGATTCTCGACGTCACCTGCATCGGTTGCGGGCTCTGATTCCGATGCTTCCGGTTCGCTCGTTTCCTCTAATGGCGGTTCCGCATCATCTGCACCCTCTAGTGCACTCGCCCGCCCTTCAACAACTGCGGTTGCAAGCACGGAGCAGATTAGCTTAATCGCCCGGATTGCATCATCATTCGCAGGAATCGGATAATCAATCGGGTCCGGATCACAGTTAGTATCAACAATTGCAACAACTGGAACACCCAGCTTATTCGCCTCTTTTACCGCAATGTGCTCCTTGCGCGTATCCGTAATAATGACGGCTTCAGGAAGTTTCCCCATCGTCTTGATGCCCGCAAGGTTATTATCCAACTTCGTCTGCTCACGTTTGAGACGTATCACTTCCTTTTTGGGGAGCTGCTCAAAGACTCCATTCGCTTCGTCTCCCTCAATTTTCGTCAACCGGCTGATACTACGCCTAATCGTCTCATAGTTGGTCAACATGCCACCCAGCCAACGATTGTTCACATGAAACATTTGGCATCTAGCCGCTTCCTCTGCAACCGTTTCTTGGGTCTGCTTTTTCGTTCCGACAAAGAGCACTGCCCCGCCCCGCGCCGCAACATCCTGCACAAATTCATACGCTGTCTGGAGTTGACGCAACGTTTTCTGGAGATCTATGATGTAAATCCCATTCCGTTCCGCAAAAATATACGGTGCCATCTTCGGGTTCCAGCGCCGTGACTGATGCCCGAAATGAACCCCCGCCTCCAGAAGCTCTTTCATTGTAACTGTTCTCAAAAGAATCTCCTTACCTAACCTTTAGGTTTGTGCTTCCACTTCCCTCACATTTACATCAGACTCTCAAAAGAAGAGAGAACCTTCTGTGTAAATCAAGAAGTGTGATTGATTCAAACAAACTATATTCAAAGTCGAGAAAATATAACATATTATCCGAAAGCCTGTCAAGACTGTCTTGGTTTTAGTTAGGGGTATTTAGTTCTCCTGTAGGAGGGATCTCCGAATCCCGATACTTTCAGAAAAACACCATCCCAATGAACAATTCCCCATTTTCCCCGTATTATCAATAGAGAGGAGAGAATCAGTGTCAGATAGTGGGGAGCATGAACTCTTTGAACAAGCAAAAGCGAATAATCGCACAGCGTTCGATCGATTGCAAGAAACACTGGATGCATCGGTTAGACGTTTTGTCCGCAGATTGGTTGGAATTAGCGAAGCGGAAGATGATATTGTGCAGGACGCATTTCTCGCGCTATACATGAACATAGAGAAGCTCGAATCAAGCGAGCATCTGCGACCTTTCCTCTTTCGCGTCGTCCGCAACCTCTGCTACGACACGCTTCGACGACAGGGACGCTTTCAGTTTGTCCCTCTAGACGCAGCTTCCGAAGATTCGGCTGTCAACCCCTCGTTCCTCACAGATCCTCGCAAACAACCCGATGAGGAGTTACACTGGATACTGCTCTACTCCGAGGTGCAAAAAGCAATTGACCGTTTGCCAGAAATCCAGCGGCAGGCGATAATTCTTTACTGTGAAGAAAATCTGACTTATGCACAAATCGCGGAGGCGATGGGGACCGACATTGGCACCGTCAAATCCCGAATCTTCTACGGCAGGAAAAACCTGCGAAACCTGCTCAAGCCTGAAATTCTTGAGGCGTTGGGCATCGAAAAGGAGAATTAAAAATGGCTGAAACAGTAGATCTCCGCGCCCTTATCCGGCTGATTCCACCGGCGCGTGCCCTGAAAAACGATCTGGAGGCAAGCATCCACAAGGAACTTTATGAAGGCACCGGCGATCTAGCGGTGAAGAGTTACAACAATCTGCATGCCAGCGTTAGCAGATTGACGGACGATCCGTATGTGAAATCCCTTGCTTTAGAAGTTGCTGAAAGGGCAAATGACAAAGAAAAGGTATTACTCGCTCGCTTGGCAGCTAGTCAACTTGTCGCTTGCCTTGAAGGTCAAACGGGATTGGTAGGTCTAGGGGAAGGTAGCAATAGTAACGCAGATAACTTCTATGCCCCTGTTATCAACGGTCCTATATCGAACCTAAGCAATGAAACCCTTGAAAAAATAATGGGTCTTGCAAAGGACCCAACGACAGGAGAAGAGGAAGAGGACACGGAAGAATAGAACCTCTCAACCTGTACACAATTAAGGCGGCTGGGTTCAATCTAGCCGCCTTTTTTGTTTCGCACCAATGAGTTGTCCCGAAAAAACTGAACATGAATTTGACAGGTTGTAGATTTGCAAGGAAGTATGCCTTCGCAAGTATACGAACCGGGAGATCAACCATTATCACTTGTAAAAAAACAATAATTGTTTAGTTTAGTGTGGTCTGCAAAAGTGGCAAAATTGGTGCAGTATTCGACATAATTGATTCACACGGAGGCTTTAATATATCTATGTGGAGATGTCCAATGATTTGGCTGATTGCAAAGAAGGAAATTTATGACAACTGGCAGAGCCACAAAATCATATTGACCTTTGCGCTGTGCCTCATTCTGCTGACGATGAGCGTATGGCTCGGACTGAAAGATTATTCGGAACGGCTTTTGGGTTACAACTTGACACACAATGCCAACACGTTTGCAAATGTTGGGAAACCTGCCATGACATATGTTTTTTTTGATGAGGAGGGAAAACTCAATCCGAATAGTACGACCCGTGCGGCCAGCATAGTTAACATCATTGGTATCTATCGTCGCCCGGTTGGACTCAGTATTCTCGCCAAAGGACTCGAAGATCGAATGAACCGCCCCGTTCGATTGTTCAACATTTTGGGCGGCTACAACGCAACTATTGACGCCAGTAACCTGCAGGAAAAAAACAAGTTGTTCGTGCTGTTTTCACCGCCTGATTTCCTCTTCGTTGTTAAAGTGGTGTTGTCTTTGCTTACGATTTTGTTTACCTTTAGCGCGATTGCAGGCGAACGGGAACAGGGAACGCTTCAACTGATGCTTTCTAACTCTGTCTCCCGGGGGCAAGTACTGTTGGGCAAGTTTTTGGGAGGGTATTTGAGTATTGCCCTCTCATTTTTGGTTGCGGCGTTGATAGCCTTCTTTCTGCTTGCACATGCCCCACTAATTGCCTTCGAGGGGGAAACTTGGTTACGGATTTTATTGCTACTGATAACGTCGCTCGGGTATATCGCACTATTTTTCTTTATCGGATTATTCATTTCGGCTCTGACGCAACGGGCGGCAACCGCTGCGCTGATGTCCCTAGCAATTTGGGTTATTCTGACGCTCGTGGTTCCAAATGTAGGGTGGCTTGTTGCCAAACAGATCGTAAGAGTCCCATCGCAACAACAGATTGACACCGAAAAATTCAAAACAGCACGGGAGATTGAGGATGATGCTGAAAGAAGAAAACCTTCAGGCATGTTTGTCCCGGGTTACGGAAAGTTTCATCCAGAAGTGCAACCTCAAATCGAGGAAGCACGGCGAGAGATTGAAGAACGCTACGCCAATCTGAGGCAAAAACGGTTAACATTCTCACAGCTTCTCACACGATTTTCTCCTGCGGGGGCGTATGTGCACGCCTCCACCGGCTTGGCGCAAACGGGCATTGAAGATGAAGCATTCTATCATTTACAGTTAGGGCAACATAAGTCCCAACTAGACGCGACCATCAAAGAAACTTTTGCTTTACTGCAAAAGCCGGAAAAACAGCCACTGATATATAAAAATCTACCTCAAGAACCTCGCGCCCTCCGACATCGACTGGTGAAAATCAATTCATATGAAGGGGGAACCGTGAGAAATATAATTCAAAACGAATTGAGCTTTAGTTTTGATCTGCTCTCGTTGTCGAGGACTCTGAACGCGATATGGCTTGATTTATCGCTGCTTGTGCTGTGGCTGGGATTCAGTTTTGTGTTCGCAATGTTGGCAACCGTGAAATGTGAGGTAAGGCAGTAATTTCATTTCCAATCGTCTACTGCAAATTGCGGGGTTCTGACATGGACATAATTCTTTTTTAGATGCACGTCCGGACTGCGGAAGTCTACATACCAATTTAATTTTGCCCTAGTGCTGACTTCACATCAGGGAGGGAATCCAATGTTATGTACAATCATAGCAAAGGAATTTCTGGAAAAGGTCTTAACATTGCGTTTTTTTGTCGCGCTCATTTTGAACGTCGCATTGATAATCGTGAGTACCATCGTACTCTCAGAAGACTACGCACAGGAACTTGCAGATTATCACCTTCGCGCGCAAATGCACGCCGAGACGAACAACGAACAGTTGATAACGGTAGATAGAAAGCCATCAATGCTCACAGCACTGTTTCAAGGGATTACAAAAGGGGCAGCGCGATCTGTGCAGCTGCTAATTGGCTTTCAGCCGAAAACCATCAAGACCATTGATGACAATCCGTTTTCTGTGTTGTTTCCCACTGTCGATTTGACATTCATTATTGGTATTGTAATGTCGCTTTTAGCCCTTCTCTTTGCCTACGATGCCGTTTGTGGCGAACTCGAAATGGGCACACTTGCGCTGATGGCATCTTATCCTATCAAAAAACCAATGTTGATTCTGGGCAAATGGCTTGGTGGCTATTTCAGTCTCATTCTGCCTTGTAGTGTTGGCTGGCTTCTTGGTCTATTAGTGCTTTCAACGCATCCACATATTCAACTTCCCGTTACAGATTGGGGTGCGTTGGGATTGATAATTATCGGAACTTTGCTGTATTTAGCCTGTTTCTTTGCGTTGGGGATACTGATTTCCACACTAACCACGCGTTCATCAACGGCAATAATGGTACTTTTGTTTATCTGGACGCTTTTCGTATTCGTCATTCCCAATCTGAGCCCCAATCTCGCAAAAGTCATCTCGCCAATTCCCTCTTTCTCAACTTACTCCCATGAGATTACACTAGCCCAAATCGAACTTGAGCATCAACGTCAGAGGTGGCATGATGACGCCGCCCTAGAGGTGATTGACAAACGACTCACATGGGATGATGGTAAGAAATTGTTGTTAAACATCGAAGCACGCTCCACCTCTGCCCAAGATAAGACATTATCAAACATCACCCAAGCGTATCACCGTAAGATACGAAGGCAAGAACAAATCGCTGCTGGGATCGCGGCGCTGTCGCCGTATGCGTGCTTTACGTTTTTTGCAACTCAATTGGCAGCAAGCCATTTTGAGAACGAAGCCAAATTTATTGCAGCAACGGAACGATTTGAAAACGAATATTTCGCCGATACCCCCTCGTACTTCCAAACAGTAGTATCACCGGGGCAAGGAGATGAAAAATCGACTTTTTTCTACACAGAGTCAACAGTGACTGAACGATTAAAACTTGCTCTCGGGCCCTTGAGTCTTTTGATATTATATACAGGGTTGTGTTTGATGGGAGGATACGCCGCCTTTATGCGGTACGATGTGAAACCTTAATTAGGAATCCTAACACCTAATAATAGGGGTTGTTGTGCCTAATAAAGCACAAGGAGAATTCTATCATGTTAGAAACGAGAGACTTAACCAAGATCTATGACAACACTATTCTAGCTGTCAACAAACTCAATCTGAAAGTCAATCCTGGGGAGATCTATGTAGTCTTGGGTGCTAACGGCGCAGGAAAAAGTACCACCATCTCCATGCTCCTGAACTTCATCGATCCAACCAGCGGCACGGCTTTTGTCAATGACATTGAGATTCCCAAACTTCCACTGGAAGCCAAAAAGCATCTCGCTTACGTCTCAGAAAACGTCGAACTGTATCGGAATTTCACCGCTCGACAAAACTTGGAGTTCTTCGCCAAGCTGGGTGGCAGAAAAAAGATAACTCGCGAAGAACTGGACGAGACACTCGCTCGTGTCGGACTGCCTGAAGACGCATTTAAACGGCGGGTGAAGACCTTCTCAAAAGGGATGCGGCAACGGCTGGGAATCGCGATAGCCATCATAAAGGGTGCTGACGTGGTGCTGCTCGATGAACCAACCTCTGGACTGGATCCGAAGGGTGGCGCAGATTTCTTGAGCCTATTGCGCGAGTTGAGAAGTGAAGGAAAAGCGATTTTCATGTCCACCCACGACATTTTCCGCGCGAAGGAAGTTGCCGATCAGATTGGGATTCTGGTGGGTGGAAATCTGGTTCGCGAACTTACCCGCCAAGAGATTGAAACCGAAGACCTAGAACCGTTATACCTCCGCTATGTGGCAGGATACGAATTAAAGGCGGAGGAAGTGAAAATCTGGTTCGCAAGAGATTGAAACCGAAGACCTAGAACCGTTATACCTCCGCTATGTGGCGGGATACGAATCAGAGGAGGTTGCATAAACGGAGATGTTCGTGTCTCCGTTCATCTACTTTCATTCACTTTTCTTCAAGTTTCAGGAAGGGGGAACGCAGCATGCACGGTATATCTCTGTTGTTGATGGTCAGTTTGGTTTTTCTAGTGAGTTATCAACCGCTTGGGGCACAAGTGGTGGACGCACAAGAACCATCACAGTCTGAAAAGGCGCGTACCAAGGATGACCAACTGCGCCAGATTCAGATTGACAAAGCCAAACTTGATATGGAACTGGCGCAAAAGCTGATGGAGAAAAAAAACGACGAGCTTACGAACCTAAGAGATATGCTCCAAGAAGCGAATAACATTGTCACTGTCCAAGAGGTGAACCGTGCGGAGGAGGAATACGAACGAGCAAAGGCAGCATATGAGGACGCGAAGCTAAACTTGCAGAACGTTGAGCTCGATTCGCTAAAGACTGCTTGGCATATTACCATCTTGGGCACACGGCGTTATGAAGCCCGAGATGGTCGGGAGATGTTTTCGATTACGTTAAAAAACAGTTCACTGCCAGTCAAACTAGAAGAGAGTTCAAAGGTCCTTGATAGAGAAGTCATCATCAGTGCACAGATTGATGACATCTTTGTTTCTATTAAAGACCAAGGAGAATTTTCACGACAGGGTGCGATTGTCGCAATACCTTACGAGGTACGCATTCCGTCACTGAAGGAAGGCGAGGAGAAAACGCTGGAATTTGAACTGATCAAAGATGAGGTGCAAGATGTGGTGGTTAGCCTGAAATATCTTGATATTGAAGAGGACCGTAACATCCACCTCAAACAGGAGGAACCCTACATCTCCGTGCTTTCTGCCCGTCGCTACAAGGACGAAGACCGGCGTAGACTGGAGCTGGTCCTCAAATACGGCGCGGTTTTGGGACATTCTCCGTCCGAATCGAATCAGGACGGTAGCGACGATGAATTATCCCCTCCCTCGACTGAAGGCACGACACATAGCGCAGCACAAGAGATTAACAACGTCTACGTCTCAATTCAGGATGAGACACAAGCAATCATCGGCGTACCGTATGAAATCCGAATCCCAAATCTCAAAGATCAACAGTCGAAAACCCTCGATTTTGAACTCCGCCGCAACGTCGATAGCATTATCGTCAGCCTGCGGTATCTGGAGAAGGTATATCCTTACAAGATTCATCTCGAAGAAGACACCCGCCACATTTCGGTCATTAGTGCGAAGAAATATCGCGTGGATAATCAGATTATGGTCACCATCCGCCTGAAGAACACCTCGACGACTGAATCCATGCCCATCAATGCCACACCCGAAGAAATAGCCGCCGCCAACGAGATTCGATCTATCTTCGTTTCCCTCAAGGACATCGATCCAACTAATGCAGCCCAGCCGACCAATATTGCCCAACCGTATGAACAGAAGATTCCGCTGCTCGGCTACAACGATGAAACCAAACTGACGTTCCAACTCCAGAAAGATGTGGACTCCATTATGATTGCACTAAAATATCCGGATCTTGTGGAGCCAGACAATCGCCTCGTATATCTCCAAAAAGAATCAGAGGAAGATGTAGTTAATGTCAGTTCACTACAATTTTCCCAAGAAGGAAATCTAGGCAGCCCGGTCACTTACGACCTAACACTAGATCGGCTGGCAGAGACGGAGAATACCTTTCAATTGAGGGTTATCAATCTCCTCAATCGCCTAAGCTTTGAATTCCAAGATGCTGAGAGCCAATCACGCATGTCTCAAGTCAAGTTCACACAAGCGCAATCCAAACGCGATCTTTCGTTGATTGTCTACCTGCCTGAAGAACTGGAGGCTTCCTACCTAGATGAAACACTGGTTTTCTACGTCGCCGTCATTGATGAAGCGGAAGCCGGACAGCTCGGTGGTGTCAATAATCGACTCTCGCTTTCACCGGAGCAGATTGCCCAGATCAAAGGCGGCATTGAGCGGTTTGAGCTTATCCCTAAAGGGGTGCCGGAAATCGAACTATTTATCCCCAACGCTTACCATACCATCAAAATGGGAGAACAGATTGGTATGACACTAAAGCTGCGGAATATCGGCACACGAGATCTGGTTGACATTCGGATGGTGGTTGATGTCTATACCGATTGGAAATACGTCGTAGAACCAGAGGTGGTCGCAGGACTGCTCCGGAATGAGGAGATCGAAGTCCGTCTGACGTTGATTCCATCTTCAGATGTGGGTGTCGGCGAATATGAAGCGAAGGTCAACGCGGAACTCACCGTTGACAACCGTCATTTTGAAGCACGAGAAAAGACCGTGCGGGTTCACATCCAATCGAAGACGCGGCTCTCGGTGACAACGATTCTGTTTGGGTTACTCCTGCTGCTCGTCATTGGGATTGCGATTGTCACGGTTCGGATCAGTCGTCGATAAGAAACCGTGGAAATGAACGTGCAGGAAAGGAAAGCAGGATGGAAAGAAAGTCTCGCGTATTACGAATGACGCATCACGCATCACGTTTCACGTTTCACGCTTTATGTTACTTGTTTTTGAGTGTTTCAGCGCCTATGCTTGCTCAAAATCAGGTGACGCTAACGTTGGAAAACGCATCGCGACTAGTGTTGAAAGATAACGAGAAAGTACTTAAAGCGCAGAAAATTCTGGAGCGCGCCAAGGCGAGTCTGCGAATCGATCGCTCTGTTTATCTTCCACAAGTGGGATTCACCAGCTTTTATGAGCAACGGAAAAACGACGATCTAGGTTTGGATGAAAAGGATTACGTCTCCCGTGTTTCCCTGAGCCAACTTATCGCGCGGTTTGGCGAGGTCCCAGGAGATCTGGATCAGGCGCAAGAAAACGTCCGTATATCCGAAATTGAACTAGAGAGAGCAAAGCAGGCGGTTATCTTTGCTCTCAGAAGGCTTTGGCACAACATCGCCTTGACGGAAGAAGAGATTCAACAACGAAGTACTGTCGAGAGCACGCTGCAAGCAAAACTCAAAGGGGCCCGGAGAAAGCACGAAGAAAAGCGAATACCTATCCTCAGCGTACTAAACACAGAAATGGAATTGGCAGAACAACAGTTGGCACTTAATGAATTGAGGAGGCGATTAGATATCGACAAAGCAGAATTGATCCGATTGACGGGATTGGATGCGCTGGCAAGCGTTCGTCTATCTGGCAGCATACCAAATGATGATCTAACGCTTGAACGTGCAGTTAAGTTGGGACTGGAGAACCGATTGGTACTCAAAGAACTTACCGGGGCAATAGACCGTCAGGAAAGATTGGTCAAGGAAACGCTCTGGCATCGAATTCCAGAACTTGATGCCTCTCTTCGCTACCGTGACGCCCATCTGTTCCTAAACCAGCGAGATCGGACATGGAATACGACGGCAGCGTACGATCCAGCGTTTCTTAAGCGAGAGAGAGATGATGCCCGCTCCTTTGCAGACTCACGTGATGATCGGAACGGTTGGGAAATGCGTGTAAACTTCAACATTCCTCTTTTCGATGGGGGCTTGACGGAAGGATATCGAGATGCCGAGCGTGCTGAACTTTCCCGCCTCCAACTGGGACTTATCGATTTACAGAAGCAGATTCGAGTTGAGGTACACCGCGCTTATCAAGAGGTGACAAATGCCAAAGAACGGATGGAGATTGAGGATAAACGCGTACAAATCTTCGAACAGCGACTGCGAACGATTGAGCGGGTTATAGACGAAGGGTTGGACCTTCCAAGCTATCGCGGCTTGACATTTGACGACGCTTTTGAGGCACAAGCCCAGTTTACTGAAGCGCAACGGGTGTTCTATCGCACACGCCGTGACTATGCAGAAGCGAAGGAGCAGTTGCGTGAGACAATGGGCTGGAGAAAATGACAACCGAATCTCACAGAGAAAAATCTGTAACACCTTTGGGATAAGGTAAGTAGTTCCGTAGCAATCACTCAAGGACACACTGTCAGACGCATCAACTCCGAACAGGTCCTCCACTCAACCTCGCCCGCCAACGTTTCGTTGACCCGCCTACCAACGACATCAAGCGCAGCCAAGCCGGTCTCCAAACCGTTTGAAAATAGCGATTGCCAATGCGTCAGCAAAATGGGCGTACCGCCGGCATCTAAGACTTCGCGGATTTTGCCGCCACGCCCGTCGCTTGCGAGAATTGCATCAGCAATATGCTCAACAAACTCCTGATCAGATCGCGGGGAATCAATGGTCTCCCACCAAAAATCGTTGACCGTCGAAGGGATTGATACCAGCGTTGTGTTCCCCTCTTGAAACGCAATCCACGGCTTAGATTCTAACTTGTCGTGCAGCGTGTGCAGAAAATACCATGAGAGATGCCGACCATATACCTTCCGCTGCGCCGCGACAATCGCAGCGATATATTCATCTTCCACATCGCTTCCGAAGGTCCACGGCGACGTTACACCCGTTGCATCAAACCCCGCAGCTTTCAGGTATTCCATCGCTTTCGTGAGATAAGGTGTCAGTGTGCTTCTGTCCTGCTTCTGTGACCACGGGGATTCACCTTCATCAAAATATCCGCCCGCGCTCAGGTTCACAGCGAAATTGTGGGTAAGCATCTCCGGGCAGAAATCGAACCGGTCACTCAATCAACGTTTCACCGTATCCAACCATTCATGAGTGACCGTCGGATCATGTCCCTCAATCCCCGATAGAATATCTCCACGCCCCGCAGGCGCAGGTATGATCGAGAACTTGCCAGCGATACCATGCACCTCGACCACATCGCAGAAACGATCCAAGAATTCGTTCGGAATGGCATCTAACAACAATCGCCCATCACTGGTGTAAGGACGACTGCCATGCACCTCCTCCTTATGAAAACGATAAACGTGAATCAATGGACAACTGTCATCAACTATGAAAGAAATTGGTATCGGCATAAGCAAGTCCACGAAGACAAACCGAGTTTTTTCTTCAAAACTCGGTTTCTGGTGCACGATTTCCTAACATGAGTCTCCATTTTTTATCTCTTGAAGTGATTGCTACAACGGTATCTCTATCTTCTGCGGACGCCCGGTGTGGATGGACTCCGTAATCTTTTCTACCAATAGGGTGGAAACAATGCCGGGACGCGCCGGAACATAAGACTCCGTATCGTTACGGATGGCTTCCACCAGCAACGGCATCCGTTCGATAGGTCCGGGTTTCAGGGTCTCATCCCCACCAAACGTAACCTTGCTGAAGTGCTCATATAGGACTGCGGACTGCTCGCCATCGAAGAATTCAAAAAACCATTTGGAAATGACGGTGTTACTTCCGGCGTCGCTCATCAGAAAGGTCGCCACGGAACCGTTGGCAAAACGGATCGTCGCTGCAGCTGTGTCCACCGTATCAGGACTGTCTAACTCCCCATCGGGATGCGTAATCTGTCCCCCTGTTGCGTAGACCTCCACCGGATCCGCACCGTGAATCCAACAGAGCAGATCTATGGCGTGGACACCGACATCATAGAGTGGACCGCCGCCCTCTTCGAAGTGCCAACGCCACCGGCTCAAATCCGCCGGTCCCATCATACACTGGCCATGGCTCACTTTTGGCGAGGGCAGCCGTTTCTTGATCTCTCGCGCTGCTCCAGAGAAACGGATAGAGAAGTTAATCATCAGTTTCCGGTCAGCGGACTTCATCGCCTCATAGATACGCAGGCAATCCGCCGTCGTCATTGCCATCGGTTTCTCTAGATAGAGATGCTTTCCGGCATTGAAGGCGGCAACCGCCAAATCGGCGTGGGAACTGTGGGACGTAGCGATTGAGACAATATCCACCGATGGATCGGAGAAAACCCGGTCCGGATCGGTCGTGTAATAATCGCCACCGTACTGTTCGTGAAAATTCTTCGCTGAGTCGGATCGGACATCGCAGAAGCCGCGTACCACAACGTCCGGCGTGTCCGATGCATACCGCGCGTGACCATTGCCCGCGCCTCCGCACCCGATGAGTGCCCAACCGAGCGGACGATTCGTGCTATCATTGGTTGTCATTCTTATTCCTCCTTTGTTTCTCTCAACTGTCGACCTGCTTCGGCAGCTAAGAAACTCATATCATTGCTCAAGTCAAAGAACACAAACCCCTGTTCCTTCCGTTTCAGAAGATCCTCGGCAGAACCGACCGGAATACCGCACGGTTTGCCAACCCGATTACAGGCATCCAGAAAATGTTGAATCGCCTCCTCATGTTCGGGGCTGCCAGCCGCCACACCCATCTCAAGCGATAGATCACCCGGTCCGAGAAAACCGATGTCAACGCCTTCAATCTCCATGATGGCTTCCGCATTCTGAATCCCTTCCCGGTCCTCAATCTGCGGTATAACCACCACCTCATCGTCGATCCACGTCTTGTAATCGGGTCCCAAGGTCCCCGCTCGACCGGATCCGGAAGACCGCCTCCCTCGTGGCGGATAGCGACATGCCTGAGCGATTTGCCCCGCTTGCTCCGGGGTACTGACATGTGGGGGAACAACCCCGAATGCGCCGGCATCCAACACACGCCCGATGGTCTCCGGCGCATGGTCCCATACGCGCACGATCGGTGTCGCCCCACGCGATTCAATCGCTCGGAACATATTCGCAATCTCTGTGATCCCCACCGGCGAATGTTCCGCATCAACAGCAAGCCAATCAAACCCGGCGGCTGCCATCACCTCTGCCGCCTGCGGCGAGCCGAGATTCAGCCACGACCCAATTGATGCCCCTCCACTCGACAATTTCTCACGAATCCTGTTTCTCATTGAAATTCGGCGGTAGACCTCCTTTACCTGTTGAGGCACCGCACCTCCTTATCAAAAGATAATTCCATCGAAATCGACAAATCACATCATATCAAAGTTTTGTCGTTCCTGCAACGAAAAACGAATGAACCAACATAATCAACGGAACAGCAAGACACCCATAATAAGCAACCCCACATTGACATACCCATCAAATTGCCCTTGAGGTATAAATCGGTTCAATTTGCCACCGAGGAATATCCCCACCAAAATTAGCGGCAAAGAAGTCACATACAGCCTTAACACATCGGGCGTCCATAAGCCAGCCAACCCATGACTCGCCAAAATGAGAATGCCAGTAAATACAAAATAACTCTGCAATGTGGATCGGAAACGATCTGGAGACCAATCACGAAGTGTTGCATAAATGGTAATCACTACCCCGCTTGTGTTGTAAGCCGCACCGAGAACACCTGCAATGAATCCAAACAGATAAGCGATCCCGGACCCACCGCTCACTTGACTCAAATCAATCATCTTCAGATGACGATTTGCCAGATTATAGAGGCTGAACAGAACAACCAATATTCCCAAAAACACTTTCATCAGTCCTTCGGGAACACCCTTTAACAAAAAAAGTCCTACAGGTATGCCAAGACATGATGATAGCACTAACCGCCAAACAGCACTCAGATCCACGATACGCCAATTCCGCAACAGAATAACGGCTGCAGTCGTCATTAAGACAAACGCAACCAACGGGGTGGCGATCTTAAATTCGACAACCATCGCTAACAGAGGCATGGCAATCAACGCCTGACCAAAACCGAGAGTCGAATGTATAAAAGTCGAAACAAATAGAATAGCAAAGATCAAAAGAGATGAATGGCTCATACGTAACCCATTTCACGCTTCACGTTATCTATCAGGGTGATAGCTAGGGCGTGTTGACATTTCATCGCAACTAGACAATCAAGGGAGACGCACAGACGCATGACTCCTCGTAGGGGTTGGGTCTCCCAACCCGTTGTTCACACCTCAAAGACGATTTCGGGTTTCTGTAGGTCGATTTTCCAAAATCGACGTTTCAGTGTCGAGATATGAATCTCGACCTACAATCTACAATTGATTCAACCCGTATGGTTTGGGGATCCTAACCCGCGTTGGTCAATGGGCGAGGGGATCTCGCCCCTACGATTACAGACAGTTTTACAAATGTCAACACGCCCTAGCAATTTGGTTTATTTCTATCCCCACTTGAATTTACAACACTTTTGTGCCAAAATAGAAAATGTATAGCGTTCTCAATCCAATCAACCAATAGTAGCAGGCACGCTCCGCCGTGCCGTCCGCCTTAACCAATGAACCAAATCGGCTTAAAGGAGGCTTTCTCAATGGATACCCTTTCGACAGAACTGTTTAATGAAATCTCTAAAATTCCGTGTATTAACTCCCACTCCCACATCAGCCCTGAAATAGACAGGATCGCAGAAGCACCCGATGCCCTCGCTTTCTTCAAACACGCCTATCCCGCCTCCGATTTGGTCTCGGCAGGGATGTCCCCCGACCAAATGAAAGCAGCCTTGGAACCGGGACTCCCGCTTGCAGAACGTTGGAAAATTTTCGAGCCGTATTTCCGATACACCCGTTTGACAGGGTATTCGCAGTGTATCACTGAAGGCTTCCGAGATCTGCTCGGATTCCCGGACTTGACCGCCGAGACGGTCGAACCCATTTCAGATGCTCTCCGTGAGCATAGCAAGCCGGGGTTCTATCAGGACGTGCTGCAGCGACGATCGAATATCGCGCTCACGGTAATTAACATGGAAGACCTCATCGAAGTGGATCGAACACTGTTCCTACCATTGCCACGCTTGAACCGCTTCAGTATGCTTCGCTCCGCCGCCCAAGTTCAAGCTATCGAAAAGGACTACGATGTCGCCATCACAAGCCTCGCCCAACACGTCGAAGTTATTCGGCAGGTATGTCGGGATTGGAAACGGGCAACCGTTGCAGGGGTGAAGATGTCTCAGTCCTACCATCGGCGCATGGACTTTACGGCACGTCAGAAGGAGGACGCTGCAAAAGTCTTTGATGGATTGATGCGCGGGGAGTACGCCGGGCTAGATTCTGCGGAAGGTGTCCTCTTGGAAGACTACCTCGTTTTTGAGTGTTGTCGTGCCGCCTCCGACGCCGATTTGACTATTCAGTTCCATCAAGGCATACGGGCGGGAAATTACGGAAGCATGGAAGGATGCACGCCCGCGCCGCTCGCCGAACTGTTTCAGACTTTTCGAGATGCGCGTTTTGATCTCTCTCACGCCGGTTACCCCTACCTTCGGGAAGGTGCCGTGCTCGGCAAGACGTTCAGCAATGTCTACCTGAACATGTCCTGGATTCATATCATCTCACCAATCGGTTCACGACTCGATTTGAGGGAGTGGCTTCAGATGGTGCCCTATAACAAAATCATCGCTTTCGGAGACGACCTCCAGCACGTCGAGGCAGTCTATGGGCACCTCAAAATGGCACGCCAAAATTTCGCACTCGCGCTTGCAGAAATGATACGGGAAGGATTGGTTTCAGAATCTGTCGCTCTCGATGTCGCACAAGCCGCCTTCCACGACAATCCAGCAAAAGTCTACGGGGTAAAATAGTAGTAGGCATACTCCGTATGCCGTAACCTTCGTGTTCCTACCACTTTGTGACAACTTGCCTTACTTAGGCAACCGCCGCACCCATAGATAAAGCGCGAAGTTCATCCCACCAATAAAACCGAAGATATACGATTGGATCCCCACCAACATCCCATGAGCATGCCTCGAAGACAATCCGACCACAATCGGAATGCCGAGCGCGAGAATTACGAAAACGGTTGTCCCCGTGGCACCCTTCGCCTCCCAAAATGTAATCTCTCGTTTCAGCACGCGCAAATAATCACGCGCCCACATCCGCGATATCCACCCACCCTGAATGTAACCGAGAACAATCCCAAGGGCAAAACCAGCACCGCACCATCGCACATCTATACTCTCAGACATTGCCATCGCCGTTGTCCACGTAAGCTGTCCCACCAGCGAAATTACCATGAAAGCAATCAAGATAACGGGCTTCATGTAGAACGGCAGCAAGCGACGATGCAGTTTGTTAAACCGGTGTTTTTCTGTTTTTCTGGGGCGAATATTCACGGGAATTCCTTCCGAGATAGCTGAAACGTAAGTTGCCCGCTTCCTGTCCAAAGACAGTCTGTAAAAGGTCGCCCATACAAACGCTCAGTCACTATGCTGAAGATTACAAAAAAAAGAGGAAGTTACCCCCGCAATCCCTCAAGGAACATATCATTATCTTCCGGTGTACCGATTGTTATCCGCAAACAGTTTTGTAATGGACCGGGGCGATCGAGGTTACGAACAAGTACACCGTGATCAAGCAAGCGTTGAAACACCTCATGGCAGGATTGATCTGTCCGAAAGAGGACGAAGTTCGCATCTGTTGGGAATGGATGGATCTCGTCTATCGCTTTAAGCGCGTTGAAAACCCGCTCCCGTTCGCTCCGAATCAGTTGCAGATGTTGAGCCAATCGTTCGGGACGTTTGAGCAAAAGCGTTGCGGCAATCTGTGAAAAACGGTTGAGATTATATGGGAGACGAACCTTGTTAAGTTCATCAACGACCTCTGGGTGTGCAACGACGTAGCCGACCCGCAATCCCGCAAGTCCATACGCTTTGGAGAAGGTACGCGTGATGACTAGATTGGGGTAACGCTGCCGTTCCTCCATAAGGGACTGACCGGAAAATTCGTAATACGCCTCATCAAGCAGCACAAGCGTATCAGGACGGGAAAGCATCTCGCGGATCACCTCAGCCGAAAAGTTGGTGCCTGTCGGATTGTTCGGGTATGATAGGAACACAAGGTTAAGTGCGTGGGCATCGAGATGGGCATTCCACGCCTCCGAGTCCAGATCAAACCCGTCATCAAGTGGCAATCCAACCGCTTCGAGCCGCGCAACCTGTGCGAGAATCCCAAACATCGAAAATGTCGGGGTGGGAAAGGAGACACACGCCTCCGGTCTTCCGAAAGCCAACATAAAATTGCCGATTAACTCATCGGATCCATTGCCAACGACAATTTCCGTCTTATCAACCCCCAACTGTTCACAAAGTTGTGTTCGCAGCAAGTCTGAACTGGGGTCCGGGTAGCGATTAAAATTGAGTTGAACGATGGCTTCGGTCAACTCCTGTCGAATCTCCGGCGGCAGGTCAAAGGGGGATTCATTCGCATCCGCCTTGACTTGGTGGGGCGGTTGAGCAACATGGTAGGGGGTGAGATCTGCGAGATCGTCTCGCAAAAAAGGGCGAAGGTTCATTCATTCAACTCTCTTTCTAATCAGGATTCAAGGACTATCGGGATACGGAACAACCCAAGTTGCTATCCATTGAAATTGGGGCATTTTGCATGTTTTTTTGTGTTCTACATTGCGACCTATTTATCAACCTGCTCGGCTTGGATAGACATATCCAAGCCGCCTTGAGCACAGTGCGTAAGTGGCAACTTCGGTTAAGACAATCCTGATACATAATCGACAGCATTTTGAAAAATCGCTAGACCGTCGCCTTCTTCCGGCAGATTTTCTCGCGTCCAGCGGGGATGGTTGAGGCGTGTCAAGAATCGTTCCGGGTGTGGCATCATACCGAAAATCCTGCCGGTGGGATCACAGATTCCAGCGATGTGATGATCGGAGCCATTCGGATTATCGGGATATTCAGGTGCGCCGCCGTTGGTTGAAGCGTAGCGAAACACCACCTGTCCATCGGCTTCAATCTGATCAAGTATCGGTCGCGGTGCGGTGAACCGTCCCTCCGCATGAGCAACGGGCAGATAAATGCGCGGTTTCAAATCTTGCGTGAAGATGCAGTTGCTTTCTTGAGTGTCCAACTGAATCCAACGGCACTCAAACTTTGCAGAGGTGTTCATAGCGAGGGTGGTCTGTTGCCCCTGCTGCGAATCGAGACGTGGCAGCAAACCGGCACGCACAAGCACCTGAAAGCCGTTGCAGATACCGATCATCAACCGTCCCGACTCGACATAAGCGGCGAGCGAATCAGCGAGTTTGTATCGCATCTCGTTTGCCAACAGGATACCGGCAGCAACGTCATCACCGTAAGAAAAACCGCCCGGAATCGCCATAATCTGATAATCCATGAGGTCAACCTCGCCTGCAATCAACTGGTTGACGTGAATCAGCGATGTCTCTCCGCTCACAAGTTGAAAGGCGTGATCTGTTTCGTAGTCGCAGTTAGTACCTGCGGTGCGAAGGATAAGGACCTTCGGTTTCATTTCGTTCTCTCCTGTACTAAAAACTTTGTGCCAAGGGGGATTACCACCGAAACGTCCCCTGCCAACTCTCCTTGAGCCGATCTATTGTCGTCTCCACAACCGCGCTCCCGTCCGTACCGTTGACAACGAAATCCCTGCTCTCAACCACCGTGCCTATACAACCAATCGGGATACCCACTATACACTTCTCAAACGCTTCCTGTTTCTCCGGCGCAACCTCCACGATGAATCGACTGTTAGACTCCGAGAAAAGGGACACATCGTCCGTTGTAACATCGGCATCGCGGGGCACGTTCATAAGCGAAAGGTGCATACCGAATCCACCGGCAAACGCCATTTCCGCCGCAGCCACACCAATCCCGCCCTCGGAGCAATCGTGGCAAGAGCGGACGAGCCCCTGATCTATCGCAGGGCTCAACGCCTCCATCGTCCGTTTCCCTTCAGCGGGTCGAACCTTTGGGGCACTGTTTCCGATGAAGCCATGAACCGCGTAATAGTGGGATCCACCGAGCTCAGCATAAGTATTACCAACAACATAGATTCGGTTGCCGGGCGATTTCACGTCCATCGAGACCGCCTTGCTCACATCCGGCATGACACAGATGGCAGAGATGAGCAGGGTCGGCGGAATCGCAAGCTGCTCGCCGGTGGTGGTGTCGCGGTATTCGTTGTAGAGGCTATCCTTGCCGGAGATGAAGGGCGTGCCATACGCAACAGCGATATCATAACACGCCCTCGCTGCGCGTACCAAGCCGCCAAGACGGTCATGTTTATCGGGGTTTCCCCAACTGAAGTTGTCAAGCAGTGCAGTCTGATCTAAATTCCCACCCACAGCGATGATGTTTCGCAAGGCTTCATCAATTGCTGCGGCTGCGCTATGGTACGGATCAATGTCACCATATTTGGGGTTGATGCCGTTTGCCACAATGACCCCTTTTCGGGATCCGAGGACAGGCGTTGTAATGCAAGCGTCGCCGGGACCATCATTCTCACGCCCAACGAGTGGCTTGAGAACAAGCCCCCCTTGAACTTCATGGTCGTACTGTCGGATAACCCACTCCTTGCTTGCGACATTAGGGCTTGCGAGGATGCTGCAGAGATCTTCAGTCAGTTGTGTAGAATCAACCCCAATTCTGGATTGGGGTTCAGGGTGTTGCGGCGGGTCCCAAACCGCCTTTTTCGTGTGGCGAGGCAAGCCGTTGTGGAGGAAGCCCATATCAAGGTCGGCTACAACCTCTCCACGGTAAAACACCCGCAGCCTCTGGGTATCGGTGAATGTGCCAAGAACGGTGGCTTCAACCGATTCCGCCTCACAGATCGCCATCAATTCATCCAAGCTCTCAGGCGGCGCAGCAATTACCATCCGTTCCTGTGCTTCCGAAAGCCAAATCTCCCACGGCTCAAGGGCTGTGTATTTGAGCGGTATGTTTTCCAGATGTACGTCTGCCCCTGTCTCCTGACCCATCTCACCAACAGCAGAGGAAAATCCGCCGGCACCACAATCTGTGATGTTGCGATAGAGCTGGCGATCCCGGGCTCGCATCAGGGCATCGACAATCTTCTTCTCCATAATCGGATTGCCGATCTGCACGACGCTGCCGAGGCTTTCGGAGGTGTCGTCTAACTCCAGCGAGGAGAACGTCGCCCCGTGAATGCCATCGCGCCCAGTGCGTCCACCGACGGCGACGATCAGATCGCCGGGCTCCACCGTTTTATCGCACCGATCCTTGGGAATCAGACCGACGTTGCCACAGTAGACGAGCGGATTCCCTGTATAACGTGGGTCGAACAGAATTGCACCGTTCGCTGTCGGAATCCCCATGCGATTGCCGTAATCCCGCACACCCGATACAACACCTTTGAAAATCCGCTTTGGATGGAGCGCGCCTTTGGGCAGTTCATCATAACTGAGATCAGGAAGACCGAAACAGAAAACGTCCGTGTTTAGAATAGGCTTCGCGCCAAGCCCTGTACCGAGCGAGTCCCGAATCACTCCACCGATCCCCGTGCCTGCGCCGCCATACGGCTCGATTGCGGAGGGATGATTGTGCGTTTCGACCTTGAAAACGATATTATATTTATCATCAAACTCAATAATGCCCGCATTGTCCGTGAAAACGGAGACACACCACTCCGCCCCAATCTCCTGCGTCGCCCCTTGGATGAACGTCTTGAAAAGTCCATCAACCATCTCCGCCTCTCGCCCTTTTTCAGCGTACTCAATCATGCTCTTAAATGTTTTGTGGACACAATGCTCAGACCACGTTTGGGCGATGGTTTCAAGTTCAACATCGGTGGGATTTCGCCCCAATTTGGCGAAGTGAGCTTGGATCGCCTGCATCTCAACGAGATTCAGCGAAAGCAACCCCTCCTGACTGATGCGCGACAGTTCAACAGCATCGGCGTTTAAGATCGGAATCTGTTTAACATTCATCGGGCACCCCTGTTGAAATTCACATCATTGATATACGGAAGTGTACGTCCTGTGTCTTGATATATTTCACAAACTGCTATGAAAGCATCTTTAACGTTTTCTATCGCTTCATCTAGAGTGTCCCCTACGGTTATTAACTCCGGGAGTTCTTTACAAGTTATTGTAAACCCTCCTTCGGGTTCTTGTGTTGCGATAATATTTAGTTTGTATCTCATTGTGGTCTCTGTGCTTCCTCCGTTTGTTCTCCCATTTTTCACCGTACCCCTTAATTCTACATTATGTGTAAATGTAAATTCGTGAATTGACATATTCGTACTCACTATGGAAATCTATACCGGAATAAGGCTGATTTGGGTTATCTGCCGCCGTCTCATCACACATTTCCACCGGCGAGTGCCCACACCGACGCTTCGTCCAACGCCGCACGCTCATCATCGGTCAATTCCCAACCCACGCCGCCCAGATTTTCCTCAACCTGCTCTGGGCTGTCGGGTCCAATCATCGCTGCGGAAATCTCAGGGTGTGATAGCACCCACGCGATAGCAACCTGCGCAGGTGTCTTCCCTCGCGCTGTCCCAATGCGAATCAACTTTTCTACCACCCGGTCAGCGTCGGGCGACATGACTTTCTCGAATCCCAACCGTCCCTGTCCCCACGGCGTATCACGCGGCGGCAATACACCGTGCCGAAACCGCCCCGTCAGTAACCCGATAGCAAGCGGGCTATACGTCATCATCCCCAACCCTTCCGCACGGCAGAAAGGCATAATCTCCCGCTCAGGAGAACGATCCAGTAAATTATAATGGCTCTGCACACAGATAAACGGAGCAAGATTACGCCGATCACTAATCCATAACCCTTGACACACCTGCCATGCAGCAAAGTTGGCGCAACCGACATACCGCACCTTCCCCTGCCGCACCAAATCATCAAGCGTCCGCAGGGTTTCCTCTATCGGCGTCGTTGGGTCCACATGATGGAGCAGGTAGATATCGATGTAATCCGTCTGAAGGCGCGATAGGCTTTTTTCTATTTCGCGCATGATATGAAAACGCGATAGCCCCCGGTCATTCGGTACCGTTGGGTCATTCGACCCCTTGTTGATGGGTTCGCATACTTTGGTGGTAATAACAAATTGATCCCGCCGTCCCTTAATAGTTTCGCCAAGGATGCGTTCGGAGTCTCCGCGCTGATAGGTGTTTGCACAGTCAATGAAATTGACACCGTGCTCGATCGCACGTTCAATTGTTGCCCGTTGGACTGCTTTATCGGGTCGTCCACGAAAGGCAACCCCCAGACAGATGGGCGAAACCTGAACGCCCGCCGTACCAAAGTTGCGATATTCCATCAATTTTCCTCCTCAAGGAGTCGTCTAAGTCAAAGTTAAAATCGTGCTTCCCTTATCCGGTATATATCGGCGAATGGGGATCGACTTGCCGGTTCTAATCGATTCCGTGATTGCCGCATCAATCTCCATGTGCCGCAGTCCCGCCCAACCGTCCGCGACGAAAGGTCCCCCTTCCTTAATAGAAGCGACAAACTCGGCGATTAAATCCTCAAATTGAGAACCGTACGTGCCTCCATCTAACTGCCGTGCATCGCCCCAATGGGTAACATCATGCAAGCCGTGTAGATGCCAAAAAGCGGTGCCGGCGATATTGTCAATCGTCGCCTCTCCCAACTCACCGATCCACTTAATCTGAAATTGCAGCCCCAAGTCCTGCGATACCGCCAATGTCCCCACCGCACCACTCTCGAACTTCAGACACGCCGCCTTGTTTCCCATCTCCTCATCGTCCGCATAGGCAAAGACCTCTTGAACCTCCCCGCTCAAAAATCGAACTATATCAATGATGTGATTCCAAGAACCCAGAGCCGTGCGGGCTTGAATCTGCCGAAGTTGCCCCAATTGACCGCTCTGGATGACCTCCTTCACCCGCTTAACGTTGCGTGAGGCATGGAGACAGAAGCAGATACCAAAGTGTACATCGTGCCGCCTCCATTCGTCAATCATCTCTTGAGCAACCGGCACATCGGAGGGTTGGATTTTGTACTGCCCATCCGCCCCCGCCAACGGCTTTTCGGTGAACACATGCAGTCCCCGCTTCAGACATTTCATGACGAGCTCATAACGGTAGCCCTCACCGACGGGGATATCCACGATGTCAATATCTTCCGCGTTGAGCATTTCGTCCACATTGGTATAGGCTGGCACACCGTATCGCTCTGCGCCCGCCCGCGCCCGTTCCTCAACGACGTCGCACACGGCAACAATCTGGCAATCGGTCAGTCTGGCAAACGACGGCGCATGGTGGTTAGACCCCTGTGCACGATACCCAAGAATCGCAACCTTGAACATTAGAAAACTCCCTCTCCTGTTTACCCCACCGCATCCCAAAGCGTCGTCAGATATTCACGACTCCTTTGCAGGACAGCGGGACGTTCCTCGTCCGGGACATTTTCGCAGTTAACCAGATGGACGCGGGCTCCCGCATTCCGTTTGAACGCCTTGATGTACAGTTCAAATGGACTGTGCCCGGTCCCCAACTCAATTGACCACATGGGGCGCGGACGATCCTTTGCCAGACTATGGTCTTTCCAACCCACAACCGGTATCCGATTGGGATACTCATCAACCAACAACCACCCGTAACCCTCTGCGCTGGTCATGTGCCCAATGTTGAGGATAATGCCTGCGTTCTCGCACGGCATGGAGTCAAGCAGTAGACGACAATCGTCCAAGCCCTCCACCCATGCGGTATGGTGAATATCAACCCCAATCCGAAGCCCCCCGTCCATAAAGGTTTCTGCCACTGTGTTCATGCAGGTGGCAAGCCGTTTAATTTCCGCCGCTTTCTCCGCCGTAGGCACCTTAGACCTACCACAGCTTGAAACGGGGTGCGTTAAGTATTTACACTCCAACGCCAATGCGTACGCGGCATACTCCTTTAACCCCGCAATTGTCGGTTCTATCCCCGCATCACTGTCGATATCAATGTCCCCAGAAAAATGGAGCGCGCCGATTTCTAACCCGGCGTTACGTATCGCTTTACGGAGGTGTTCTGGGTCAGAATCGAGGACGTTAGGGAACGGGCTTTCACTCCTACCCTCCGCATTGACAGGTTCCGCCCCCCGACTCGTCAACAATAAGATGAAATCGAAACCGAGTTCCTTGATCGCCGCTAAAGTTTTTTCAAACGACAGATGATGTCCCACCGCGTGGGTCACAACACCAAATCTCACTGTTTTTCAACTCCTTACTTTATGCCCAATTTCTGATTATGCCCCTCTATCACCCAAAAAAATACTTGCGGAGCCTATAGTTTTCTTGTAAAATTTAAGGGATTCGATTTTGATTCGCGTAGATACGAATCCAATCCGTGCTATCAAGCACTCAGATCGCCTGCCCAGAGAAAAGATTATCATACTGCATCGGATCTCTGGGAAATTCTGATACTTTAGGAGGACTAACAATGGAACTACGAGTTGAATACTGCTCTGCTTGAAACTACCTGCCCAGAGCCGTCAGTTTGACGGACGATTTATTGAGCAAATTCAAAACAGATGTTAAAGGACTCACACTCGTTCCCAGTGGTGGTGGATGCTTTGAAGTCTCCCTGAACGGAAAACTAATTTACTCTAAATTGGAAACGGGAGAGTACCCAACCACAGGACAGATTGTTTCTGCCATTAATGGCGGTTAAAAAATAAACCTTATGATGCGTGGTGGGATACTCAGCACACCATCACGCATCACGTTTACTTCCGACCACCTACACGCCTATTGGAATTAGTCTCATAAGGGCAGCTTGTAGCCTAGATTCATATCTCGACAAAATGCTGGTTAGGTGTCGAGTATGGAAACTCGACCTACGGGCTAGCTAGTAGCTTGAGTTAAAATCAACGGATAACTCTCGTCGCACACCCCGCATATCCATCTCGTATTCTATATCCACAATCGGCGGACGCGACGGATACCAATGGATGCCGTGCCCTTTACCTGCGACTAGTTTCGGAAGCACAATATCTTCGACGAGTTCGCTGATCGGATGCACGGTATAGATATTAATCTGATTCACCGCATCCCACGTACCACCCAATCCCAAGAGACGCTCCTCCATCACTTCGACGACATAAGTCGCCTTCTCTCGTATGGCATCTCTATCGGTTTCCCCCCGTCGAACGATACCTTCGGAGTTCAACGCCGCTTCCAAAAGTTCACCGGCACCCGCAATGATGAAGGTCTGTGCCGCTGCATTATCGCAAGGGAGCACATGGGAAAAGCCGTAGAGCATCGGGGCTGCAGGAGGTTCTACCAAAGGCGCGACATTTGTGCGTGCCAACGGATTGAGTTCGTCCACATAAAGCCCCCACTCCTGCAAAACTTCGCAGTACCCACGATTAAAGTCAATGAATCCTTCCATGGTAAAAGGTGCCGGACTACGGAGTTGCATCGCACACAACGCTGTCCGTCCACCCCCCTCTGCCTTCAAATACGCATCAATGCGCGTAAATCCCTCACGCCACGGGATAGGATGTTTCAGCGTAACGTTGACAATTTCATAACCGGGATCGGCGACGACGCCGCAGGAATACGGATCGATGCCCTTGAGAAAATGGTAATGACCTTTGGGATTATAAATAAGCACAGCTTCCTCCATCGGGATATTGATCTATTTTAACCTATGTAGTTATCAAAACTGCTCGGCTTGGATAGACATATCCAAGCCATACTCTTACGTAGGTTGGGTTAAACGGAAGTCGTGAAACCCAACTCAATCCTAATGAACCCATGAACTAGTGAACCAACTCTATTCCAAATACCTTTGCGACACAGACCACACAAATTGCGGCTGATAGCCGAAAGCTACTTCCGCCTTGGCACAACTCACAGGAGAAATATGACCGGGCAAGGCATCACGAACCTCCGTCTTATCCCCAAAATATCGTTCCACCAACGTCGCAGTCGCCTCCGACAACACAACCCGCGCCCCCGTGATATTGTAGGGTCCTGAAGCCACCGACTCCGCCTCGACTGCCAACCGACACGCAATTGCAGCATCACGAGCGTCCGTCCGTGTCCATAACAGTGAGGTCCCCTTGCTCGGATCTTGTGCTAACTCATCAATTTCCGTATTCAGTTGCGCTGGCATCCGGATCCCCATAAACCGGAAGGAAAGAATCGTCATCCCGAAACGCTTGATAAAGTAATCCGCGGTCTGTTCGCCCACCACCTTTGAAAGCGCGTAACAGTTGGCGGGCCGTAACGGATGGGCTTCATCAACCGGCGCATAGACAGGCGGTTCCTTAGCAAATGCGTAAACCTGTGCGCTAGAGGCTGAAACTACACGTTGAATCCCCAAATCCGCACACGCCTGAAAGACATTAAAAGTCCCTTGAACGTTATCCCCGTAAGTGCGTGTATCAGGGACAACACCCGCATTCGCCCACGCACCCAAGTGGACAACCGCCTCCGCAGCCGCTAACGCTTGGTACACCTCACCGGCATCGGTCAGATCAACGCGCAAGAAACGAAACGATCCCCCTTCAGACGCTAATATGTCAACGCTAGTGACACTGTGCCCCGCATCTACCAATTCCTTTACAACATAACGACCAATGCGGCCACTTGCACCGGTGACCAAAATCTGCATCTCCAACTCCTTTTCGTTGCGTCAATCCCCCAACTCTGATAGAATGAAACAAATCATCGGCAGACACACTTCGGCAAGCCGCATTTTACTATAACCTAGAGTTGCTAGTTTTCAAACCCGCTCGGCTTGGATAGACATATCCAAGCCATACCCGCGATTATAAATTACACTTTCAGGTCGAATCAGAGGCTAGCCCCTTCCTAATTGAAAGGAAATCTATGGACTTCAACGAAATCAAGTTTCAGGACGCAAAAACACAAACCTACCTCGGCAGCCCCAGCATCGTCCGGCTCGCGGATGGGACGCTGCTCGCGACGCACGACTATTTCGGGAAAGGCTGCCCCCTTAACCACGAAAACGAGGAACACCTAACCAGCGTCTACCGTTCTGACAACAACGGAGAGACTTGGGTCAACATCACCCATATCGCGAATGCGTTCTGGAGTTCACTATTTACCCATAACGGCAGCGTTTATCTACTCGGAACATCGCAGCAATACGGCTCGATTGTGATCCGACGCAGCTGTGATGGTGGGCATACGTGGACCCACCCCAAAGACGAGAAATCCGGCTTACTGTTTCGGGGCGGTCCTTTCCGTGAACCGCCCAATTACCACTGCGCCCCCGTGCCAATCCTTCTGAAAGAGGGTAGGCTGTACCGGGCGTTCGAGGACTGCGATCCATGCGTCTGGGGCAGCGGTTTCCAATCCCTCGTAATCTCCGCCGACGCAGATGCAGATCTCCTAGACGCTGCGAACTGGACGATAAGCAACAAACTCCCCTTCGATCCGGCATGGGTTCCAGAGGCGTGGGGAGAATTGGAGCGTCCGGGCTGGCTAGAAGGGAATATGGTAGAGACAAAGGACGGGGAGATCTGGAATATCCTCCGCTTCAATTCGCTCCCGCTGTGGGACAAGGCGGCAATCGTTAAAGTTCAAAACGACGGCAAGACCATCACTTTCGATCCGGAAACGGGTTTCATCGACTTCCCCGGCGGAATGACGAAGTTCACCATCCGTTTTGACCCGGGGACTGGGCGTTACCTGACCCTGAGTAACAACAATCCTAACCCAAGTCAACCCTCTCGGCGCACCGTGCTGTCTCTGCACACCTCGGACGACCTCCTCCGTTGGGATCACAAACTCACGCTATTAGAGGACGATCAAGGCTTACCGCATGAGCAGTCCGTCCAGTTGACCGGTTTCCAGTATGTGGATTGGCAATTCGACGGCGACGACATTCTCTACATCGTTCGCACCGCTTACGACGGCGCACATAACTTCCACGACGCCAATCGGATTACATTTCATCAGATTCGCGACTTTCGGCGTTTGCTATAGAGACGAAAATAGCCTACCATACAAACACCGTCCCCAACAATTCATTGGGGTTATCCCGCAGTGTGTCATAGATTCGCTTGGCTTCGCTCACCGGGACGACATCGCGGATTAGGGGCGCAATCTTCACCACTCCCCGATCGACCAGACGACACAGATTTTGCAGGTCATCGCGATCGAAGTGGCTATTCTGTTTCAGTTGGATCTCGCGTCCCTGACCGAGGTTAAAGGTATAGGTCACCTTGCCCCGTCCAGCGATGAATATCACCCTACCGCGCTGACGCACAGCACTGATGAATTGGTCCTCCATGCCCGGCACACCCGCAAAGTCAATCACTGCGTCGAAGGTCCCATCAGCGACCCCTTTTTCCCATCCGTCCCCTGAAACATCCAAAACGGTTTCAGCCGCACCGATCCCCCTAGCAATCTCCAAGCGGTTGGGGTTGATGTCGCAGAGCGTGGCACGCGCACCCATAACGGCTGCGATTTGTGCAGCGACCTGACCGATGATGCCAGCCCCCACGATTAACACCCGTTCTCCCATCTTCAACTCGGTATTGCAGCAGGTACGCATCGCGACACTAGTCATCCCGAAAAGCGCAGCCTCCGTGCGGTCAACCGAGTCGGGCAGCTTAATGAGCAGGTCATCCTCTGCCATCACGACGTACTCCGCATGTATGGTGCTCATATACAGCACATCCCCGACCTGTAGTTCGCTGACATCGGGACCCACCTCAATCACCCGTCCCACATTTTGGTAGCCGTTCCCGCCGGTGGGCAGCTGTTCATCCTTAGGGGCGTAATTTCCGCCAATCAGTTGATTCCGTTCCGTGCCGTTTGTTATCCCGGAATAGATCGTCTCCGTTTTGACTTCGTTACCGGTTGGACCCTCCGGCTCGGGCCAATCGTGGACCAGGACTTTCTGCCGTCTCTTGTCAGGTAAGCCTTGAATACTTAACGTGCGCATTAACTTTCTCCCCCTAAATCCGTCCCGCCAGCCACTGAATTCCCTGCGAAATCACCGTGCGGAAATTTGGGTCAGAAAAAACCTGATCGTCATGCCCTGACTGACAACAGAACACGCACGCATTCTTGTACTGTCGAGCCCACGCCAACGTTTTCATGCTATCAGGATGATCGGTGGTCAACAAAAGTTCACTGTCAGTCCCCGGATCCGCCATAATATAGATCTCATCCACCATCTCCCATGGCGCCAATCCCCGTGTGGTTGGGTGCTGCGAATCCACGATGTCGACCGGCACGGTTTGGTCAATCTGGACGCCGAAACTACGATCTTGAATGCCGCACAGATCCGACCACAACTGCCACTCTGGAAACGCAAGAATGGCGTGGTGCAGCACCAAGATACCCGTCCCATTTTCACCCAGCCCTTCAATGGCTTCCCTGACTCTCCCCTCGTCGGGCGTCACCCGATGAAAGTTATAGAACACAAGGGCATCATACTGCTCGCGGACCTTGCCGGCATCTGCCGCAAAGTTCTCCAGATCCTGTAGATAAAAATCAATTTCGGGAATACTCCTGAACAACGCGTGAAACCCCGGCACATCAAAGGCGTGTTGCCCGGTTATCACCGCCGTTTTAATCTTGCTCATAATACCCTCCGCTAAAAATAAAACAACTCAGCTGCTAGGTCTTGCAAATCCATCTGCTTCCTTGTAGGGGCGAGGTTTCCCCGCCCGTCAACACCGCTTTCCACACCAACGGAATCCCAATCTCCATAGGTCAAACTTCCTCGCCCGACCTCTAAACTCGTGCGAGGCAACAGGTGTTAAAACAGAAGGAAACGTTTTGTCTTCGCCCCAGCGGGGCGATATGTCTATAGAATGCCGGTATGCCCAATCTTCGCGCTCCGGAGGAGCGCAATGTGTATAGGGTTCAAAAGTTCATGTCCCGTCGCTCAATAAACCCATGTACTAATTTCGCGCCATACTGTCCCTGTTCCTACGCTACCTCACATCGGCAACTTTGCACCAACATAAATCAGATCATGCCGATTATAGTCAAAGGCAAAGTGGACATACTCCTCCGCCGCATCCACAAAACCATCGGGATACTGCAATTGCCCCGGGAAATCAATCAGCGTCCGCTTGTGTTGCCATGTCTCCATATCATCATCGGAAGCCCACAACGCTAAGGGATTTCGGACGCCCGGCTTCGGATTCGGGTTATGGATCAGGACAATCCGCTCCGTGCTGAGACGATGCAGCCGAAACTTTGTACCGGGATTCGGGATGTCAGTTGCCACCGGTGCCGACCATGTCCGTCCCCGGTCTGCGGACTCGCTACGCTTCAGAGAGCCAGTGCGGTCTGCACGGATGAGCATTACCAATTGACCGTCGCGCAATTCAATGAGGTTATTTTCTGCCCACCCGGCTGTCGGACCGGTTTCGGCGGATTTCTCCCATGTCCGTCCCTCATCGTCACTAATCAGCACACCGTTGACCGCGCTTTTGAAAGACTCATCTGCGAGTGGAGAAGCAGCGGAGTCAGCCACTGTATCGTAGCTTTGAAACGGCAGGAACCACTCACCCCAACTGCTAATGTACAAGTTGCGGATGAACGCCCTTCTCGGCAGCGGCGTAAAAGGTTCAGGTTCTCCCCAAGTCTCACCGCTATCCTTGCTGGTCAGGACAAAGACCTGCCAATCCTCGAAACGACCGAGATGGCTTTCACCAATGATGCGGATTTCTTGACTGTGGACAATAACCTCGGAGAGCAGACAAGCACGATCATCGAAACGGAGGACAGTTTCCGGCGGACTCCAAGTTGCTCCCTGATCCGTCGATCGACACATCGCTATGTGGTTCTCTAGATCCGGCTCGTGCGTCCCTCCGGTCATGAAAATGATGCCCCAATCACCATTGGGAAATTGACGCAACGCCTGATCACAAACACAGTGATTCGGCGGCGATCCCTTGTACACATGCACACGTCGATCCATAGTGTCTATCTCCTACGACTCAAAAACCGCATCACAAAAACATATGTCTGCCCATATAGTTCATCAGGACAGTACGACGTTGGGCATCGCCCTTCCAAGGATAAGCACCGTGTGTCTGTGCGCCTGCCATGAACATAAGCACATCCCCCGCTTTCATTGACACATGGCGGACTAGCCCCATAGGCTCATCGCAGGATTGGATCCCCGGCGGCATAGGATACCTCGCCTTATGGCTACCCGGAAGGCAAACGAACCCGCCATCCGCTTCCGTCACATCGTGCAGCTGCCACGCCACATTCACCGAGTCGCAGTAAGTTCGTCCATTCTGGAAGAAGTAGCTATTTCCGGGCCTCGCAGGATCGCTGCCACTGTGCAGCGCGTGCCCAGCAGTTCCCTTCACCGAGCATATCGCTGTGGCGTTGCCACACCGGAACCCACTCCCCTCCATCCAGTTTAGTCGATGTATTACCGCTGGATGGGCAATCATCTCTCGGAACGGATCGCAATACGGCTTCGGCAGTTCAAACAGTCCTCCAAGATCGGGTCTCCCTGTCCCCGCAAGCGTTTTTGAGCCTTTGTCAGGAGCGGCTCCTACCACAATCCGATCCGCAAATTTGTCGATCGCCTCATTCGCTGCCTCAAGCCACGCTGCATCCATTACATTCCGAATCACCAAATGCCCACACAGATCCCAGAAGTAGAGTTCCTTTTCGTCAACTGTCGATTCCGGATCGCGGGTATAGATCGACGGGTGATGCACTTCGGACGACTCGTCAATCCGACAGGTCTTCCCATCCGATTTCACCGCAGGTGGAGGGTAGGCACGGTGGAAATTCTGTCCCTGCATCACCACTCGCTGCGCCGGCGTCAACTCCGCCATCCACTCAGGAGCCGATTCCTTCTCACCTGTAGCATCAGCATTAATTGATCGGCGCACGCTTGCACCGATATATCCGTATGCGAGCAGTCGCTGCGGACCCTTCCCCTTCCACGGTCTCACCCCGTGAAGTGTGGTCTCCGCGCAGAGCAGCAGGTCTCCTGCTTTAAGAGACAACTGGACAGTCAACCCCATATCATCCGCACCGGTCAGCACGTCTTCCGGCGTTTCCACATAGTTCTTGTGGCTGGCTGGGATCAGTACGAACCCACCATCACCTTCGTTTACGTCTTCCAACGCCCAAACCGCAAGAATTCCCTGACAGAACCGGGCATCGTTCTGTTGATAATAACCACGAGCCAGGTCCCGCGGCTCGCTGCCACCAGCCAGTGGGCCGCCTACATCTCCCACCGCATCTCCGATGAGGCATGGCTCTTGGTCAAGTTGGAATTTCTCCCCACAGATCTGATTGAGATACCATGCAAGCACAGGATGATCGCGCAGTTTTACCAAAGCGTCTCGGAGCGGGGTAGTCCCCTCCTGATCGAGATCCCGGTTACACGCCGCAATCTCCTCCTGCGTCAGAACATCTCGAACAATTATAGTGGATTTAACAATTAACGATACATATTGACAATATCCTCAATCGGCTTATCCGCATTGTATGAACGGAGCCGCTTTATATTTGCAAACTGATGTTCAACAGGATTATAATCCGGCGAATAAGGTGGCAAGTATAACAACGACGCGCCACAGCCTTGTATCAGTGCTTGGGTTTGCTCGGTTTTGTGAATCCGTGCATTATCCATTATCACGACACTCTTGGCGTCTAAATGTGGACATAATTGTTCATCAAGCCATGTATTAAAACTTTGTGCATTACAACTGCCCGATAATAACTTTGGGGCAATCAACTTATTATTCAATTGCGCCACTATCAAAGTCATCGTGCGGTTTTTTTGGCTCGGTATCAATCCCTGGACACATTGTCCCCGGGGGGCATAGCCATAACTTCTGAAGGTTTCATCTGCAAAACCGGTCTCGTCGAGGTAAACTAACGTTTTGCCTGATGCTTTTTCCGTTGCGAGTTGCTTCTGATAGGCTTTACGTTTTTCTGGACATTGCTCCTTATATCCAATCGTTTTTTTTTTCGCGTGTAACCGAGTCTTTTTAGACCATAGGCAACACAGGCAGGTGAAACCCCAAAGTGTTTAGCGCGTTCTTTATGGGTTTGGTCGGGGTGTACCTTGACATGTTCAGCGAGGGCTGTTGGGTCAAGCAGTCTGGGTTTTCGGGGACCCGGTTTTCCACACTTCAGTGGGTCTGGGGCATTGAGCCATCGGTAAATCGCAGTCCGACCGACGCTGAAGCGTTTTGTCGCTTCTGTTTTACTGCCACCATTTTCTATGAATTGAAGGACGCGTATGCGTAAATCTGATGAATGTGCCATAATTTCAACAGGATAACATACATCTGAAAAATTGTCCCTTTATTTCTTGGGTTTACTATAAATACCCAGCGACATCGAAGCAGTAGTTTTCCTCATTACTCATCAGCTCTCGGTCCATCACTTCCCCCTTGGCGTAACGTCCCTATCTTTTCACACTTCACCTTTTCGCTCATGTTAAGAAATTGTGCAACAGAAACCGAGTTTTTAGCAAAAACTCGGTTTCCGTTCGCGCTTTATATTTTCTTTTCGCATGAACCCACGCCTCACGTTTCATGTCAACACTTCAACCAAACGCTTGGCGATAACTTCCTCTTCGCCCGGCAGCAGTGTCATCGAATTGAACACCACACTGTCCGCCCCCCCGCCGTTCACAATGGAGGGAGACCCCTCTCTTAACTCGTTATTCACCTGTGTCGCGGTTTTGCCCAATGAAGCATCAAGGGTGATTTGTACCGATGGATGCTGCTTCGCATCAACCACCTCTGCGTGAACGCCATCAATTGATTCGGAGGCTTGGGCGATATGCTCCATCTGTGCACGCCATTCGGCATACTCCTCTTTCTCATCCTTCGCAAGGAAGATCTCAACGGCTGTGAGTAGCCCCATGACCTCCTCTTTGCCGACCTTCATGCCTCGCCCGATCGCGCTGTGCGGGCTAGAGTTGAAACGCGCAGCTTCGACAAACTCCTGCTTCCCAATGACCAATCCTGAATTTTGGGGACCTCGCATCCCTTTTCCGCCGCTGAAATTCACTAACGATGCACCCATTCCAGCAATCTCTATCAAGTTTGACCGGGGCGGCAGCTGTGCTGCGGCATCGACAACCACGGGTACACCACGCGCTGTGGCTTCAGGAATAATTTCCGCAAGCTGCTCCTTCGGCTGCGCACCAAAGAAAAAGACAATTGCCGCAGTATTAGGACCAATCGCATCAAGCATATCCGCTGCCGTAACCGCTTCGCGGGTGCCGACCCTGACCAACGTTCCACCAACCGCCTCAATTCCCTGATGGATATAGTAGTGCGAATCAACCAAGCTGATAATAAACTCGTTTTTTGCACCGCTCGTGTCAGGTAGCTTGTGAACGCGATCTAAATCTGTGCCTGTCAGACACGCGGCGGCAGAGACCTGTACGCCACTCGCAGCCCCACAAGAAACGAACGCAGCTTCAACTCCAATCATCTCCGCCAATTTGTCACCCACCCTCTCATGGAGTTCGTTAAGATGGATAAACGAAGTTGCCGCTTCACGCATGGATTCGACCACTTCCGCCGGCATGACGCTGCCGCCAAGCGTCGTGATGGTTCCACTTGCGTTAATAAAAGGTTTGATACCTATATCTTGATACGTTAGCATTGGATCCCTCCTGATAAATTTTGGCTACAAATATAAATCCAACCAATTTTTCGCATGATTGTTGAAATCGGTACATGATGAATGCCCCAAATCGGGGTAGATCATCAACGCCTTCTGGCTTACGATCCGCTCAAACACAGGAACAATCGTGTGGTACGGACAAACGTCGTCTTTCAGCCCGATATTGACGAGCATAGGACGAGTAATCATTTCCACCAGATTGAGCGGATCAAAATAAGCGAGTGTTTCGAGAGCACTCTCTTTCTGATCAGGGTGTTGACTCAGATATTCGCCCAATTCGACATACGGGTTCGTTTTCACCTCAATCGCAAGCGGATAATTGCACAAAAAAGGTTCTTCGGCAACCCCAGCTTTAATCCGCCCATCTAAAGAACTCGTTGCAAGCGTCAATCCACCACCCTGACTCCGGCTCCACATCCCAATCCGATCCGCATCAACTTCGGCACGACTCGCCAGAAAGTCAATACCCCGCACACAATCCATATACGCCCCACGATAATAATACTGGTCCCGATCGGTAATATGATAGGTGAGGTACGTCCCCGATTCGATCTGCCACTCCGCCTTGCTCTCCCCTTGGCTTCGTGGAAACAATGTGAGGACAGCGTATCCCTGAAGCACAATATGCGTTGGGATCTGCTTGCTCCCACTGTAACCGGGGACAGCCAGAATCGCAGAACATTTTCCCCGCGGATTATCCTTCGGCACCGAGTACCAACCCCGGAGTTTGATTCCGCCAAAGCTGGTCAGCGTCACATTATAGGTGTCAAACTCTCTACCACTCAACTCAGGCGCAGGTGAGAGTTCAGGTTCCATCGGAATTTCATCGAGCGCCGCACGCGTCCCTTCCCAGAACTCCCGAATGTCATTTGGTGAATACATACCCCGATACCTCCGTCGAACGTGAAATGTAAATTGAGGATAGCCGATCTATTTCTACCCCTATTCCTTAATTTCTCATCATACCGTTTTGTGGAAATGCTGTCAACAAAAAAGATAGAGCAGATCCTTCGTAGGGAACGCAGATCTGCGTTCCCTAGACAAATCGAGGTTTGTCTAGGATCACAGCAATTTATATCGATTTACTAAAAATCAAATGACAATCTCAGTTGATTTAGTATAGCGTCCATGTTATAATTATAAGCGATCAGTCGTTTGTCTAAAATTCATCCGTATTGACCACTGATTTCCGCTACTCATTCCAACTGAAAGAGTTCTCAAATTCACAGGAGGGAGCGCGTTTTTAATGGCTTACCACATAACAGAAGAATGCGTCGGTTGCATGGCATGTCTAACAAATTGCCCCGTTGATGCCATCACCGGCGACCGCAAAATGCTTCATATTATCGACCCGGATATCTGTATCGACTGTAGTGCGTGCGGCATGGTCTGCCCGGTCGAAGCTATCAATGATCAGAACGGAGATGTCGCTAAATTTATTAAACGTCCCAAGGATCGCCCGATCGCTATCATCTACGAGGAACTCTGCTCTGGATGTGATTTCTGTGTCCACGTCTGTCCATGGGATTGCCTAGAGTTAAAAGATCCCGTGACCGGCGAACACGCCGAGAGTTTCTTCGGTATCTGCGAACTTGTGAAACCGAGGGATTGTGTCGGATGCAAACTCTGTGAAGAGGTCTGTATCAAAGATGCAATTCGTGTCGAATCTCCAATCTTAGTCGAATGGCAGGAAGCGGCAGATTAATTATGATTAGCAGCATGACGGGCTACAGCCGGCATAAAGCAGAAACCGCCTTCGGGCAGCTGATTATTGAGATCAAATCGTGGAATGCTCGCTACTGTAAAGTAACCGTTCGCACCCCAGAGTTTCTATCCAGATTCGATCATCAGATTCACAGTGCCATACGGAATCGGGTTTCGAGAGGGCAAGTCCAAGCCACAGTCGAGTGGACCGAGGACGCTTCAGTTTCAAACCAACTCCCCATTCTCGATTCCAAGCTGGCAGAGCAGTATCATCAAGCACTTGTGGGGTTGCAAAATATGCTACAGCTGGGGGACGAGATTTCGCTGCCTCTCCTAGTGCAACTTCCCGGCGTCTTAACCGCGCAGAAAGCCGATTTGGACGAAGAAGCGGTGTGGAAGGTGTTACAGTCTCACCTAGAAACCGTTTTGGATGGATTGGAAACAACCAAGCAGGCAGAAGGAGCTGCTATGCTTGAAGAAATCAAAGGACTTCTCCACTCTGTCCAGCTCCTGACTCGGAAGATAAAAGCGGCTAGCGCAGATCTCGTCGAATCCACGCATACAAGACTCGAAGCCCGTTTGAACGAACTTCTTGAGGGGCGTGTTAAAATTGACCCACACCGCCTCACGATGGAGGCAGGCATCATCGCCTCGCGTTCAGACATCACGGAAGAACTGGTGCGGCTCGATAGCCACTGCTCCCAGTTTGATGAATATCTGCAAGCAACCCAACCCATCGGCAGACAACTCGATTTTCTACTGCAAGAGATGAATCGAGAGGTCAACACCATCTCTGCCAAAGCGTCTCGATCCTCCATCTCCTACGCCACCGTTGCCCTGAAAACAGAGATCGAAAAAATTCGGGAATTGGTTCAGAATGTGGAATAATCGACCCTCCCAAAAGGGATTATTCATTGTTATGTCGGGTCCTTCCGGGACAGGTAAAACGAGTGTCATCAAAGCACTTTGCAAAGACGAAACAACATTAGAGTTTTCGATCTCCGCGACGACCCGCCCACCCCGCTCCGATGAGATTGATGGCGTTGACTACTATTTTTTAGGCCAAGCCGAATTTGAAAACCTGATTGATCGTGGTGGGTTTTTGGAATGGGTCAAGTATGGCGGACACTACTACGGCACCTTGAAATCCACGATAGAATCCACGGTCAAAAGCGGTAAGGATCTGATTTTAGAAATTGATGTGCACGGTGCCAAGAAGATAAAAGACCTTGATATCCGGTGCACCAGCATCTTTCTCTTACCTCCCTCCCTCGAAAGTTTAGAGAAGCGGCTTCGCAACCGCAAGACAGAATCCGATTCAGAACTTCAACAACGTTTACTGACCGCAAAATCAGAGTTTGATCATATTTCAGACTACAACTACTGTATCGTGAATCCCGACCACAATGTCAAAGAAGCTGTGGCTCAAATTCGCAACATCATCTCCGCAGAACGCTGCCGAATCGACGACCAGCTTCTCGCCGCAATCTCTCAAGAGTTTTCCTCCCCGCAATAGCAGGACACACGGCTGAAAACACCGTTCCCACAGTACCTCCGGTGCCAACGAGAAGGAAAAATTAACATGAACGGCGATGACAGCACAAAAACCCGCAATACACCAAAAGTTGAAATCTCAGTCCGCAACTTCGGGCCAATCGTAGAAGCCGATCTCGATCTCCGCCCGCTAACGGTGTTTGTCGGCTCCAGCAACACCGGCAAGACCTACCTCTCCGTGCTGATCTATGCCCTGCACCGTGTCTTTGGTGAGTTCTCAGGATTTCCCTTATCGCATACCTTACGGCTCTTAGGGTATGGCTTGGATTACGACCCTCCAGTAGACAAAAAAGACCTTCTAGAGCAATTTAACAAAGCAAACTGGGACCAACCTTTCAGATTTTCGGATCTGCCCCAAGGAGTGCGCAAACGGGCACAGACCAATCTTAATACCCCGTACTTTTTCGGGCCAGATCTAAAGACTGAACTCCTACGCTGTTTTGACCTCGATTCTGCTTCGGGGCTAATACGGTCGCCCAACGACCAAAACGATAAAATAACCATTTCACTGAGAGTCGGCGAAGCAAACCAAAATCTCTGGTCATTGAGAATTGGAGCCTCCGAATCAGAGATCATCCTAGATGATGGAGAAATCAACGAGAACACTATCATTCTTCCTGCAAATCAGTTGCCTTTGACCTCGCTGATCAACTCCGATGATACAATTGCGCTCTTGTCTGAACATCGCAGATACGCAGAGAAACCTTACTACCTGCCAGCCGCTCGGAGCGGCATCATGCAGAGTCATCGGGTAATAGCAAGTTCGCTTGTAGCACGTTCTACCCGCACTGGCTTGGAAACATCAGAAATTCCGACATTTTCGGGAGTGGTAGCGGATTTCATGGAAAAGCTTATACTCTACGAAGCACGTGCCAAATTAAGGGAACGTGCACGACCAAACGAAGGGATAAACTATCTTGCCAACGCGCTAGAATCCGACGTGCTCACCGGGCAGATAATCATGAACCCCTCACCGACAGGGTATCCAGAATTTCTCTACCGCCCACAGGGAACAGAACAAGATATGCGCCTGACCCGTTCCTCATCAATGGTATCTGAACTCGCTCCCCTTGTCCTGTTTATCCGTGGCCTCATCCGCCCCGGCGACACGCTCATCATTGAGGAACCCGAAGCCCATCTACACCCCGCTGCCCAGACCCAAATGGCAGCCACCCTCACCCGCTTGGTCCGTGCAGGGGTCCGCGTGCTTGTAACCACCCATAGCGACTTCATGCTCCAAGAGATCGGAAACTTGATGCGCGTCGGTATACTCAAAGAAAAAGATGCGCTGAAGAAAGAGACGAACGATTGGTTGTTACCGGAAGAGGTGGGAGCGTGGCATTTCCAAAAAGATCAGCCGGTGAAAGAAATCCAATTCGACCACACTGTAGGCATCGAGCCGGAGGATTATGAGGATGTGGCTGAATCCCTCTACAACCGTTGGGCAGGCTTGCAGAACCGAATCGAGGAACTGAAAGACGAGAGTGAACGTGAATGTGAATAGGGTTCTCGACCATATCCGGGCACAGGTGGAGACAGAGAGTCTTATCGATTCATGTACTAGCGAGGGATGCCGCGTGAATATGACCGGCATCCCATCGGAGCGGGTTGTGATAGATGTCGAACGTGAATTCGATTCACGCAACAGAACGGAGAAACGATGTGACCGTCTCCTCTTCTTTATTGATACTGCTGGAAACAATCTCGTTGCAGCACCAATTGAACTCAAGAGCGGCAAAGCCAAACAATCGGATGTCACCGAAAAGTTGCAAAACAGCTTGAACTTTGCCGCTGCCATTGCTCCAGGACCGCAGATAGTGACAACCGTTTACAGACCAACTCTGTTCCAAGGACGGGGCCTTAAATGGACGAATCCTAAAGGGACAAGACAACTCAACGTGAACTTTCGCGGCAATAAAGTGCGGATTCGGAGAGGGCGCTGCGGAAAAAGCGAAAATCTAGCGAGAGCTCTGTCTGAGCCAGAGATCCTCTAATCGAAGACGGTCGGAATTGTGAAGGGTTCACGGCGGTTGGAGTTAGAATGGGTAAGGAGAAAACTATGAGTATTGATCTAGACCGAAAACGGCTAGTACAAAAGGACCCTCTACAATCGCTATTACGTAAGATGAGATTGACTGATATGGTTCCGATATATCAGTGGATTAGAGAAGAAGATTCTCACGAGTACGCTATCTACTGTGCTTTGATACCCTCCCGTCAGATTGAGCGAGCACTTTCCGATCCAGCGGATTGGGACTTGCATTTTTATGAGGGCACACCTAGTGCTGTGGGGCTAGGACAATTTCGATACCTACGCTACGGGGAGGACAATGGGATTGAACCTTTAATCATCAACCGTGACTTCACTGAGTCACAAACCAACTACAGGAAGAGAAAAGCCTATAGCGAAATATCTGAGGAGTTTCGTCTGTTCCACAACCTCTATCACGATAGGGAGAAGGAAGCATACATCAAAATTGATGATGAGGGTAATGAACACCGGGTGGCTGTAGTCAAGCCAGACTGTATCAAGATTAGACTTAAGGAAATTCGTCAGTTCTTGGCAATCAAAGAGATGTATCTATCAATCCAATTCTGCTATTACGAATTTTCAAAATATTCACTCGGAGCACTCGGGGTTAGCAAGGACGAAGCAAAGAAAGACAGAAAAACTACAGCGGATGGTGAAATATGCTGGAAACATACCTACTACACGGAAATTCATGAGAGTGAGCAAGCATTTAGCGTGCTAGAGGGAAAGCAACTCATTGAACCCCTACCAAAATCCAAGAGCGGTTTCCCCGGATTTGCTGAAGAACCAAAGAAAAAGCATGTCAAATTTATCATCGGTATTGACGAAAATGGGGAGGAGATTCGCCACACCTGCAATCCTACCAAACTGAATCGTTATGGCAATAATCCGGGGGCCTTCTATGACATAACTCCTGTGCATTTCCATAAGCAGGTTTTAGATAAATACTACCATGAACCTAGTAAATACTCGGTAAAAGATTCGCGAGTGAGTTGCCCTTGGTGGGGAATGCGTATTGATAATCATCACAACGACAAAGTTATCGTGTGGTTGAAAGAACTCGCCTCACTGCCTTACAAAGAACAGTTACACTGGCAATCACACAATATACCGCCCGAAGGCCGTTTGAGTGAAACCTTTTTCAAGCGTTACCTCAAAGGATCGTTCACGGCGACTTCAGATCAACCTGAGCATCTATTCAAACAAAGGTATGAACATCTACGAAAGGAATCTGAAAAATATCTCGGTTGGCAGTTGCTGCGACCGTTGGATCCTCTTGACAAGCATCACTTCAAAGGCTTGAGGGTGCCGTCCACTGACGAGCAGCGTGATTTTGATGCGTTGGTTTTGAGTCTCACAAAGATACTCATTGATTCTCTAAACCAAAAGGAGTTGAAAAAACTGATTTCGCTTGAACAGGAGCAGAATCTTAGTTGTAATGAGAAGAAGAGTCTTGAGCGGGGTATTGGATGCCTCAAGATCGCCCTCAATTCCTGCGGTGTTGAAGATGCAGCGGATCATATCACCTTTCTACAAAAACTTCAGAGTTTGCGTTCTACCGGCAGCGCACACCGCAAAGGGAGCAACTATCAAAAGATTGCTAAGGACTTCGGTATTGAGAGTCAGAGTTTGGGGGAAGTGTTCGCCGGGATTCTCTCGAAGGCTTTGGACGTTCTCGATTATTTCATCTTTCTTATACGGAGCCGTCAAATCAACCGCGAAATCATTGAAGAAAATAACATAGAAAGAGGATACGCGATTCTTAGCCAAATGATTGGAATCGCAGACTCCGATTCAACCGATGGATCAGTGAATCACGACGAAGCTATCTATGAATTGGATTCAAAACCATGATTTTTGTTGATAGCGGTGCCTGGATTGCCCTCGTGAGTCAGAGGGACCAGCATTATAACGATGCTGTAACAATTTTCAACGATTTAATACAGCAGAGAACACAACTTTTGACCACAGATTACGTGATTGATGAAACCGCAACTCGTCTCAGGTATAAAGTGAACCATTCGATAGCTGTTCAGTTTCTTAATCTTATTGAGAGCTCTAAAGTAACAGGGCGTTTAACCGTCACAGAAATTGATAGTGCCCTGTTTCAAGAAGCGGAACGGCTTTTTCGTCAATATGATACTGCGGAGTTATCTTTTACAGATTGCACCAGTTTTGTGGTTTGTCAACAGCATAACGTCTCAGAGGCATTTGCTTTCGATCAACACTTTCCAATGGTGGGTATAACTTTGCGTGGATAATCTATCATCAATACAAGAAAACAACACGATGCAACAAAAAAACAAAACCATCATCCTCGGCGTTACCGGCGGAATCGCCATCCATAAATCCGTCGACCTAACGAGCCAACTGGTGAAACAAGGACATTCGGTGCACGTGGTCATGACAGAAAACGCCACCCGCTTGGTGCAGCCGATTCAATTCCAGGTCATCTCCCGAAATCCCGTGCTGCTTGACCTCTTCGATCTCGGCTCCGACTGGAAACCGGTGCACATCGATCTCGCAGACAAAGCCGATCTGCTAGCAATCATCCCCGCCACCGCAAACATCATCGGAAAAATGGCGAACGGCATCGCCGACAACGCGCTCTCCACCGTTGCGATCTCCGTCCACTGCCCAATCCTGATCGCGCCCGCGATGGAACAACACATGTATGAAAACCCGTTTGTGGCGGCAAACGTCCAAAAGCTAAGAGAACACGGCGTAGAATTTGTCGAGCCTGTCAGCGGCGACCTCGCCTCTGGAAAACAGGGGATGGGACGCTTGAACACAGTCGAGGAGATACTCGGACGCATCACCCAAATGTTGAAAACGTCCAAAGACCTAGACGGAAAGCGGGTGGTTGTCACAGCGGGACCCACGCGGGAATACCTCGATCCAGTCCGTTTTATCAGCAACCGATCCAGTGGAAAGATGGGATATGCGGTCGCCGAAGCGGCGCGAGATCGCGGGGCAGAGGTGCTCCTCATCAGCGGACCCGCGACAGCAGCACCGCCCACAGGCGTTGAAACCCGACACATAGAAACCACACTAGAGCTGCAAGACGCACTCCTCGAAGGATTCGATCAGACCGACATCGTGGTGATGGCAGCAGCCGTTGCCGATTACCGTCCGCAAGCGTTCTCACCGAACAAAATCAAGAAAACCACCGATCAACTGAACATCCCACTCGAACAAAACCCTGACATCGCACAAGCCCTGGGCGAACGCAAAAAGAAAGGGCAGATCACAGTCGGATTCGCCGCCGAGACGAACGACCTCCTGCAGAACGCTCAAAAGAAATTGGTTAAGAAAAACTGTGATCTCATCGTAGCAAACGACGTATTGGCAGAAGGCGCGGGGTTTGAAGGTGATACCAACATCGTAACCCTGTTAGACCAAAGCGGGAACTGCGAGCAACTACCTCTGCTCTCCAAACGAGAAGTCGCAGATCGCATCTTAGACCGCGTAGTTGAACTGATGTAGGCAGATGATTGACCTAGGTATCATTAGCAATCCCATCTTCCCCAAGCCGCATACTCAGAAATCGGGACTCAATTACACACTCCCCACACAAAAACTTGAATATTGAAAAACGAAGGGAGGGATGCTTGAAAAACGCCTTTAGGACTAAAACCACAAGATTTGTCTTGGGAATACAAATCTGCTTTAGTTTTGTATCCATTCGGATTTTGTGATATACTAGATATATGATAGAAAAGTGTCCAAAACCTATTTACAATCAATCCTAATGTGTTGGTAGAGGCTGCCGCTGGCTGGTTCATGGGCAACTTGCCGAAGAAGCATGAACGGGCAAGCAGTACGCTTTACCTTAACCGTATCTACAGAGCAATAGCAAAGGAGAAAGGCAGCAATGAAAATGAAAGCAACGATTTCTGTTCTGCTTATAGCAGGTGTCCTTTTAGTCCTTACCCCGCTGGGCGACGGAAAACAGCGCCCTGGATTGGAATTAATGCTCTATTATCCCCTTGACGAAGGCGGCGGCAGAACCGTGGAGGACAAGTCCGAAAGCGAAGCCGACGGCAAATTATCGGCGGGAGAATGGGTTGATGGCAAATATGGGAAAGCCGTACGGTTTAACATGAAGGATGGAGACGGCGATCCCGAAGGTACTAGTAATATCCGAACCCGAGAAAATGATGCCTTTGCCTTTCAGGGGCATGCGGAAATCACGCTGATGGCATGGATCAAAAATGAGACCGACCATTGGGCATGGGCTGGGATTAATCAGTTTGTAGTTATCTATAACCGTCCTGAAGGAAATTTCACAAATTACGGTTTTCGGATAGAAGAACCTGGCCATCCCGCTCTATTTTATCGAGATGCAGCGGACGCGGATTGGCATCGTAAGACATCAAGAGGTGACCCCTTACCAACGAAGCAGTGGGCGCATGTCGCCTGTACCGCTATTCTGGGCAAGGGAGATACCATGAAGTTCTATGTAAATGGGGAAGAACGTCCCAGTGGATGGAGTCATGGCAACGGAAATTTTAAGGCGATTGCGGTGCCAGGTCCCATCGATATCGGCTCCCGTTGGGCAGGTGGAGGCAAACATCTCTTCCACGGCTCAATTGATGAGGTCATGATCTGGAAAGGAGTATTTGAAGCCGATGAAATCAAAGAGATTATGTCGGCACCCGCCGACGAATTCCTCGCTGTTCAACCCCGTGGAAAGCTCGCCACAACGTGGGCAACCCTAAAACGAAGTTCTAATTAATAAACTTAAATCCGCAATGACAATATTGCCCCCTGATGTTTATATCAAATAGATACACTTTCCTATCAGCATCAGGGGGCTTTTTTAATTAAGGCTTGGTTATCAAATCTTCCGTTCTAAAACCCCGTTCTTTAGGGCGGGGATACAGAACGGCTAAACAGAATTGAAAGTCTAAACAATTTTCCTTTCAGACGCAGTTGGCAATGGTTTGAGTCCAAAGAGACGAGCAGGCAGGGTAAAATCTCCCACCATTGACTTCGTAAGACATCGAGGTAGCCCCAATTGTCCCCCTGAAAATCAATCAAGAGTCTTTGCAAGGGGCGGTCACCTACCGTCAGGGATTCCCTTGCACGAGACGGGTTAGGCAGCCCAAAAAAAGGGCAGGGCATTGTCCTCTGAAGGAGCGGGCGTAAGACGTTGCTGTTTAACGCAATCCGTGTTGATAGCACAATTTCCAATCTGGTGTGGCGGTGCATTCAAAAGAATCTCCGTCCTTCAGGGCGGAGAGTATGTCAAAAATGCAGAAAGTCAGGGATGTAGCCAAATTTATGAGTCACTTTCCTACGCCCAATTCTTTGATGGATTGGGGTAGGCTTCGACAATGCGGAATACTACGCTCTACGGTAGGGAAGTACTCAAAATTTGTGATCGGTTGCCTGAAAGGGGGTACGAAACATGAAAGCATTGGCACTTATAGCGGGCTGCCTTTTGTTCCTCATGCCATCCCTAGTCAGCGGGAAACAGCGTCGTGGATTGGAACTGGTTCTTTATTTCCCCTTCAACGAAGGAAAAGGAAAGACGACGCAAGACCTATCTCGATTCAGAAATAGCGGGAAGTTGGAAGGGGAATGGGACTGGCGCAAAGGGAAATTTGGGAACGCTCTCTATCTTTGCAGAGAATTGTCTTGTGGTGGCGAACCGGGTCTTGTCCAAACCCCACAGCACGAAATCTTTGCTTTTGAGGAGGGAGAGGAAATCACCCTCATGGCATGGATTCATGTCGATCCCGCTCATGTCGGACTCAAACTAGTTGGGGCGCGCGCGATTATCTATAACCGCCCTCGAGACACGCAAGCGAATTACGGACTGCGGATGGATCGTGTGGATCCATCCTTTTTTTATAGAGACGAGGCAGATAGGGACTTTCATCGTATCACGGGGATATGGGACGCGATACCACTAGACAAGTGGATCCATATCGCCGCCACCAGTACTTTTGGGAATCCTGAATCAATGAAAATCTACCTAGATGGGAAACTACAACGTGCGAACATGAAGGGAGGGACCAAACCTGATGATTGGTCCCAAGGCAACGGGACGAAACCGCCCATAGTAACCAAAGGTCCCATTACGGTTGGCGGCTATGGGAAATTTCTCGACCCATTCCAAGGTCTCATTGATGAGGTGATGATCTGGAAGGGAACCTTCACACAGGAGGAAATCCAAGAAATTATGCTGGCACCGGGAGTAGAGTTTCTCGGCGTCGAACCCCGTGACAAGCTAGCTACGACATGGGGAACGCTAAAACAAAGCCCCTGAAACGAACCTTTTAAGAATCGATCGAACCTTTGGCATGGTTAAGGAGGTTGCCGATGAAAATGAAGATTTCTTTTCTGGTTATAGCAGGTGTCTTTTTACTCCTGATTCCGCCTTCCTTGGTCCACGGGAAACGAGATCCGAAAGACTTAGTTCTGTATATCCCCTTTGACGAAGGAAAAGGAAAAACGGCGGCGGATATATCTGAATTTGAAAATCACGGCAAGTTGGAAGGAAATTGGGAGTGGGACGATGGGAAATTTGGAAAAGCCATACGTTTTTCCATCAATGACCCCGGTATTGTTCGTACCCCAGTAGATGACGCATTTGCCTTTGAAGGCGGGGACGAAATCACGATTATGGCTTGGGTTAGTATGGATGTCGCAAGGCCTGGGGCTCGCGGAATTCTCTATAATAGTCCTGACGGAAACAAAGCGAATTATGCACTACGTTTGGAGACCGTAGATCCATCTTTCTTTTATCGAGATAAAACAGATCAGGACTTTCATCGTGTCACAGGGATATGGGATTCTGTACCGATAGATACGTGGACCCATATCGCTGCCACCAATACTTTTGGGAATGCTGAAGCGATGAAAATCTATCTGAATGGAAAGAATCAGAAATCGAGCCGAGATGGTGGTATTAATAAGGGTCATGAAGCAAAGGACTGGTCTAAAGGCGACGGCACAAAACCACCCCTGCCCGCCAATGGTCCCATCACGATTGGTGGATACGGGGCGTTTGGTGAACCGTTCCAAGGTGCTATTGATGAGGTCATGATCTGGAAGGTTACTCTCACAGAGGAAGAAATCCAAACGATTATGCAGGCACCTGGAGATCAGTTCCTCAGCGTAGAACCGCATCAAAAACTCGCCACAAAATGGGGTGCTATAAAACAAAATCCGTGAGGCGGATTGTTAGAACTATCTCATTTGCCTCTTGATGCTCACGATTAAATAGCCACACGTTCCCGTCAGCATCAAGAGGCTTTTCTTTTATGGATGAGGAGGGGCAGATGATTTTAATGAGTCCAAGCATACAACCGGGAAAGACAGCAGAAGAACGGGCGGCGTTTCTCCGCACAGTCAGCATCATGGAGGTAAAAACGGTCTCCATGAGTACACCCGCCGATTGGAGCGATGCGGATGTTGAGGATGCAAGGAAGTTCCTTGAAGATCACGGCATCCGACCGGGCGAGTTTAGTGGATTCCACAGCGGGTTTGGCGCAGCGGATGAAGCCGAGTACCAGTCAGCCATCGAACACTATCGTCGCCAACTACGCCACGCTCGGATCTTAGGTGCGCACTGCGTCGGGTTCAATGTCGGATTAACCTACAGATGCACACCCCAAATGTGGGCTGACGAAGCGTGGAAGCGATGCCTTGACGCTGCGGTGGATTTGGCAAGGGAGGCAGAAGCAGCGGAGATGGACGTTGCCGCACACCCCCATATCATGAGCCCGCTCTGCTCTGTGGAACGGTACAAAGAAATGTTTGACGCAGCCGCCTCACCCCGAATGAAGGCACTGATGGACTGCGTAAATCTGACCTGGCCCCATCTGTTCTACAGAACAACAGAATTGGTAAATCAGATCTTCGATGAGATGGGAGATAAAATCGCTGCGCTCCACGCGAAAGACCTGTCGATATCGGCGGTGCGCCAGAACGAGAGCGGACGCTTATCAGTCGTGCACATAGACGAAGCGGTTCCGGGGGCAACGGAAACGGATCATCGTTATGAATCCGGCGTTATGGACTATGCGACGATCCTTCGACGACTGGATGAGTTAAACCACGATGTCACGCTCTATGTGGAACACTTCCCATACGAAGACACCATCACAGGTCAGCAATACATCCGACACGTCGCACGAGAGGTCGGTGTAACGATCCACTAAATCATAGTAGTAGGCATACGCCGTATGCCGTAACCTTTATGCAAATTACGGTACGGCGCAGCGTGCCTACTACTATTGGTTCTCTGTTAAAGCTGATGTGCTTTGCCCTTCGCTCCAGAGGAGCGATATATCTATAGAATACCAACATCTCTGATGCCTATGCTCCAGAGGAGCACAATGTGTATAGCAACAGAGAACTGCGATCAGAATTTCGTAAGGAACAACGATCGTTGTTCCCTACGAGGACTGGCAGCCCCCTCTCTTCCCCCCAAAGACAAAACCAACGCAAATGACTCTCCGCCAACAAGTTCATGAATTTCTCAAACGCACCGGCAGAAACGCCAACCAGAAACTCGGTCAACACTTCCTGATCGATCCACACGCCTTGCAGGAGATAGCTTGGAGCGCGAAATTAACCGATGCCGATTTTGTCTTGGAGATCGGGGCCGGACTCGGATTTCTGACATCCGTGCTAGCAGCTAGCGCTAAAAAGGTCCTTGCGGTTGAAATTGATGAATTTCTATACGCCGAATTGCAGGTCAAATTCTCAAAAACGCCTCACGTTTCCCTGATTCAAGGCGATATCCTCAAGCTAAATTTCCCCACCCTGCTGAACGACTTGCCCCCTAAACACACCAAAATTGTCGCCAACCTCCCCTACTATATCACCACGCCGGTTCTATGGGAGCTATTGGAGTACCATCAGAAAATCGACTCTTGCGTCCTAACGATGCAGACAGAAGTCGCTGAACGCATCATCTCACCGCCGGGGAACAAACGCTACGGTGCTCTCTCCATCGGTGTCTCCTACTACGCCGAGGCTGAAATTATACACAGGATTCCACCGGATCGATTTTTCCCTTCACCGCAGGTTGATTCCTCCATTCTAAAGCTGCAGATGCGGGATACCCCTCAAGTCACTCTTGAAAATGAGGCACTATTCTTTCGGATAGTTCGGGCTGCGTTCCAGTCTCGGCGCAAAATGTTACGAAACGCACTCCTGAAAAACGGCGTTTCTATCTCTGCTGACGCGTTTAATGCCATTTGTGCCCAACTCGCCATCGATCCACAGCGACGTGGAGAAACGCTGGACATCGCCGAGTTTGCCGCGCTTGCAAACGGTTTGCATCAACACATGAGCGAATCAGCAAACTAAAATCTTCACGCATCAGCCTAATACTACTCTGACATTATCAATAACCTAGGTTGCTAGCTGTCAAACCCGCTCGGCTTGGATAGACATATCCAAGCCATCTGCGTACATGTGTAGTGGATTTGGCAATCCACTGCGAGCGGTAATTAACTCAATTTGGCTCACACTCTCTCGATTTGCAGCGTGCCCTATAACTAGCAACTTGCGTTATCAATAAGAAAAGCGCATCTTAGAGAATGCCATGAAAACATATACATACACGCTTATCCTGCTCGGATCTCTGCTGCTTGCTTGCTCACCCGCAATGCCACCTTCACCGGCACCACCTGACGCATCCTCCCTTTATCGAGCGGCTGCAGCCAAGCATTACCAACTCGCACACGGAGAGATCCCATCCACTGAAGCGGAGTGGGATTCCTTGATTGAAGAATTTCAGGGTGCCATCAACGCAGATGCGGAAGGGGAGTGGGCAGACGATGCCCAATACGCAACTGCTTCTTGCTGGCTCTGGCTGGGACAACGAAACGAACGGCCGGCACTTGACAACGCAATCGCCGCACTCAAGAAACTGCTCCAAGATTATCCCGATTCACCATACGCAGCAGAAGCACACTACTGGCTGGGAGATTGCCACGATCGGCTTGGAGATTATGGCAAAGCAGTGCCACACTATCAAACGGTCATCAGTCACTATCCCAACCACGCAATCGCCGACAAGGCACAGTTGCGCCTCGGCAGAGCGTACGAAGCGCAAGGTTACTTCACACTGGCACGTATTACCTATGAAGCACTTTCCCAGCGAAGCCAAGATTCCCAAATCGTCGCCCAAGCGGAGAAACGGGCTTCACGCCTTGACACCGAACCAACGGGGGAGGAAGCACCCGTCGATTCTACACCTGAAACCGCATCTCCAGAACCGCCTCAAGTTGCCCAACCGAATCCACCCAAAACGCCGCCGGCAGCGACCAAACCTCCGAGACCACCTCAACCCAGTGCCAATGTGCCGCCACCGAAGAAAGCCGATGTTAAATCTAAAACTGTAACACCACCGAGTAAAGCCAAGCCTGCACCTGAACCACCGAAAACCCCAAAACCTATTGCGGATCCGTCCCTTGCCCAACAATTGGGCTTGAGCGTCAAAACGATTGTTATCGATCCAGGACACGGCGGCAAAGATCCCGGTGCTGTGAGTCAAACGAGACAAGAAAAACAGATTGCGCTCAGTCTATCAAAAACGCTGCGCGACATCCTCGTTAAGAAAGGGTATAACGTCCGGCTGACGCGTGAGACCGATGTTTTTCTCCCGCTCAGAGAACGAACACGGTTTGCAACAAAACAGAAAGCCGATCTGTTCATCAGTATCCACACTAACGCTAGCACCGCCCGTGCAGCGTCCGGCATAGAAACCTACTACCTTGCCCTCGCCTCCGACGAATCCGCCCGAATCACCGCCATGCGCGAAAACGCAGGGGCAGAGTACAACATGAAGGAACTTGACGCACTTGTGGGAAGAATCCTCAAGGAAAGCAAAAGCACGGAGAGCCGTCGGCTGGCAGAACTCATTCAGGCGCAGCTGACATCAGGAAAACAGGTGAAGAACCGCGGGGTCAAGCACGCGCCTTTTGTGGTCCTCATCGGCACAAAAGTGCCCGCAGTGCTTGTTGAGGTCGGTTTCATTTCAAATCCGCAGGAAGGGAAGAAACTCACGACAAAAGCGTATCAGCGTCAGCTTGCAACAGCGATCGCCAAAGGGATAGAGCAATATATCAAAAACCTCCCGCCGGCAGCTGCGAACCAATCGTGAATACAGCAACCGTGGCGCAGATTGCCTAATCTGCGATCCTCTGATTTGTAGTCCGGAACCTCGATGCATCGGGGTTGCCTAATCTACGCACATAGAAATCACAAGCTAGAAACCTACTCCACGATGGCCGCACCTCAACATCTATATTTATTATAGTAGATGTCAGAATTAATTAGACACTCCCAAGACACAACAGCCAACCCCCTAAATCCCCCTTATCAGGGGGACTTTGGAAATTTTCGCACAGGTTGGAGTTATTGATAAATGTCTACTTATTTTTAGCATTCACTAAACAAGAAGATGTCAATTCGATTCCATAAGATACTTACGGAACCAGCGCAACATTCGTTCGAGGCGATCTTTGTTTGCGGATATTGGGATGTGCCCTTCGCCTCTGTACATAACATACTCAACCTCCGTGCCAGCGTCCGAAAGGTACTGTGCATACATTTGGGCTTCGATCGGGTCATCATGCTCGCCCTGAAACAGTAAGACAGGCGTTTCGACCCGGTCAGCATAGTAGATACCGAGCGTAAAATAATAATCTGGAATTTCCACAGTGGCTTGCCACTTGTCATTCTCACGGACTGCGTGCCGTGCCGCATGAAGACCAAGTTGAAACAAACCCATGTAGCCATACATTCCTCCAGATAGGACGGCAGCCCGAAAGCAAGATGTCTGTCCAACGACGTAGGACCCGAGGATCGCACCGTAACTATGACCGGTTAGCCCCATTTTGGTCGGATCGCACTTCCCGTTTTGGGCGAGCCACTCAATACCGCTCATCACATCTCTGTAATTCATGTCTTCGTTGGGTGTCTCAACAAACTGATACTGTTGACTACCACGGAACTCTGGTGCAAAGACCTGAAACCCCTCCGATACCAACCAGTTCCAAATAGGCTGGCTGATCGCCACACCTGCCCCAATTGGACCGCCATGCAAATCAACGATAGTTGGGCGGTCTGGACTCATTGGCTGTCCGTGGGGTGAAACAACCACGCCTTGTAGCACAAGCCCATCATACGACGGCCACTCGACAACCTCTGAAGTTGGTAGTTCGTATACATTAAGCTGGTCCGTAAAGTGGGTAACTGCCTTTGACTCCCCCGAATCAATTGAGACTACATAAACATCTGAAAGGTTGTTCAGACCCCTCCAATGGATTAGAAGCGTTTGCCCGTCTTGACTAACACCCGAAAGCGAGGTCCGCCCAGTCCAGTCTACCACCTCTTCGGTAGATTTTGAGACTGTATCCACACAGACTACCCGTTCACTCAGTCCCTTGAGTCCGTTAACATATAATTTCCGGCTATCGGGAGCCCAATATAGAACTTGTTCACAGTAATAGTCTTCGCTCAATATCTCTATCTGGTTTGAATCCCGCTTCATTAAGGCACACAGAGGACGGACTTCACCCACGTATGGCGAATAAACAAGAGCCAGCTTCGTCCCATCAGGAGACCATTTTATATGACCCATCTCATTTGCACGGGGACCAACACGACTTTTTTTCTGCCCGTTCCTAACGTCAATATCGTAGAGATGCCAATCGGGGTCTACATGTCCTGTCTCGAAAGAAAAGTCAGAAGGATCGACCGGATCAGGTGAATCTGAACCGTTGGAAACAACAGTCAACCAATCCCCGGACGGGTGCCAAGCGATGCTCCAGTAGGTTTCGTAAGCGGCAGGGGACAACTCAAAGGTGACAGCCCCCGTCGAGACGTCAAGAACCACAAGGGCATCGGTACTCGCATCAGGAGACACATTCACCACCTCAATGCCGTCTGTATCCTCATTTGAACTCAGGTCTGTCTCCGCGGGATCTCGCCCAACAACCATCGCCAAGAACTTCCCGTCAAAAGACCAGTCAAGCGTATAGGGATGGCCAAACGCCCACTCTTCCGTTTGCACGGTTCCTATGCTTTCACCCAAATGCCGCTCGGTTCCATCTACGTGTCGAATGAAGATACCGGAGCGGTCTGATTTCACATAAGCGAGCAGATTGGGATCGGCAGGCGACCACCTGCCATGAACCCCATCAAAAGAAGTCTCAGGGTGCCATTTTTCAAGGTCAAAAATGGTGATGTTTCCCCGATGGGTGTAGGCAACCCGTTTGCCATCCAGCGAGAGATGGCATCCACCAACGCCCGAAAAGGGGAAAGATTTAACTTCATCAATTGTAATCGTTCTAGACATTTGTAAACTCCTTAATAATTCACATGACCTCGTAGTACATTCATTCTATAGTGAGATTAACGGCACATTTCACGCCTCTCCTATTCTGCCCGTAACGCTTCAATAGGCGAAAGCCATGCCGCTTTGATTGCGGGATAAACCCCAAAAAAGATGCCAATGGTTGCCGAGAAGGCAACCGAGATAAGCATCCATTGAACAGAGATCACAGCAGGCCACTCCGGAACAACCTTAGCAACCTTTACAGCGATATTCGCCATGCCCTGTCCGGCAAAGATACCTAATCCGACGCCGAGTAACCCACTAACACTACACATAAAAACGGCTTCAACCAAAAACTGGAACAAAATATCTCTCCGTTTCGCACCGAGTGCTTTTCGCAAGCCAATTTCTCGCGTACGCTCTGTAACGGATACTAACATCATATTCATAATGCCGATTCCACCGACAAGCAACGAAAATCCCGCGATGCTACCGAGCATGATTTTGATAATCGAACTTACTTTATCCAATTCCTCCATACTTCGGTGCATCTCCCAGATTTCAAAGAAATCGTCCCGGTTCCGATGCCGTCTGCGTATTACTATTTTAACTTCCTCCATTGCCTTTTCAACCAAGTCAACAGTTTTTGCCTGAACCGACATTGTTCGTATATGATCTGTCCCAACAAATCGCTCCTGCATCGTTGTCAGCGGTATCAGTAGCCGATTATCAAGACTCCATTGGCCCCCTCCAAAAGCAAGGGTCTGTCCGCGTCGCGTCATCACACCTACAATTGTGAATCTTTCAGCAACTCTATTTCGTCTCCTGCCCCCCATTTCTCCGCTGGAATCGAGGATAATTTTAACTTCCTTACCGATTGCATCGCCAACCGGCTGCTGATCACCGAACAAGTTGATCGCTTCACTGATGGCTAGAACACAGACTTTGGTTCTATTGGTGATATCTTCCTCTGAGATAAAACGCCCCTGTCCAATGTCCCAATTCATCCCGATTTCATAGTAGGGTGTAACACCTATCACCCCCGTTCGTGTTTCTGAACCATCTTCGGCTAAAACGAGAATGTTATAATAGTTAATACGTGGCCAAGCTCCCGCAACGGAAGGACATTCGGCTTCAATTGCCAGCACATCTTCATACTTAAAATATTCGCCGCTGCGGTTACGTTCCCAACGTCCATCTTTCTCAATCCAATCATTTCGATACAGACGGAAGTGGTTTGCGCCACCCAGTTTCTCAAGATCTTCCAGCACTAACAACTTCGCCCCGTCACCGATAGCGATCATCACAAGCACAGAAGCCACACCGACGACAATCCCAAGCATCATCAAGAGGGAGCGCATCTTATTTGTGCGGATGGCTGTGAATCCAATTAAAAATCCTTCACTAACTTTCAAACTTACTTCATCCTTTCACGTTTTTTCTATTCTCAGTATTTCAATCGATGCCAGTGTACTTAGGAGGTTTGAGATTGTTTAATCGCTCTCATTTTTGCCTGACATGTTAGAGGTCGCTTACTTCTTTATCAAACTTTTCCTGTTTCCTAATAATATAGAGAAACTTAATTACTTCTTGCAAAGGACAGTGCTTTTTAGTAGAATGTCAGTCAACCTTTAAATCTGTCCCACTGTAACGATAAGAATACCAGCCAATAACACAGCATTTCCAGTCACTTTGAGGAGGTTTGGGCATAATACGCTCAAACTCCTTCAGAAATGGTTACAAATCGGCGGCAAGGGGGATTACACCATAATTTGTGTAAATATAAAGCGAAAAATATTAGCACGTCTGATAATCCTACCCCCTCGCACGAATCCTCGTTGAAGTTGACAAAGCGGAGTAGATATGTTACAAAGGATATCAAAAGGTAGTCCCATCGATAGTCGTTCATTAGTTCATTATATCCCCCAAGGTGAGTTTTCTTTAAGTCTCACGTACTTGTGCCTTCGCTTTCTCATAATGCGAAAGACTCATATATGTCCAAAATTGATACCCTCCTCAAACTGATTGCTTATCAAAAACAACACCCGCAAGCTAGTGACGCAGACATCGCCCAAGGGATCGGAATTTCACCTGGACATGTCAGACGTTCCAAAAAAGAGGTGAGTCTTCTTCGGCACCAATTGGCTGAACCCACCTTACAACCACATCAGATCCAATTTCTCCTCTCACAGTTGAACCAACATGACCCCGACCAAAAGGAGATTGCTCAACAGCTTCAAAAACAGATGGGCATCTCCTACACCGGAAGCCTACGCATCATCCAACCCAACGAGCAGACACCTCTTAGCTGGCTCGAAATCGGCGAGGTGATTCTGTCCAAAAAGGGAGATTTAGGCGATCCGGATCCAGTACTGAATTTCTGGCTTCAGAATCTATGCTATGACCCCCTCCTAGTGTCCTACCGAAACGGGGAGATTGAAGGACGGCTTGCAACAGATTGTGAAGCGGTAAAAGGACATTCGCAATGGTATCTGACCTTAAGAAAGGATCTCCGTTGGAGCGATGGAAAACCTATTACCCTTGAAGAGATCATCAAAGCGTTCTCTACGAGCAAAATTGCTCCGATTATTGAGGAGATTAAACCTGACGGCGAGACGAACCTCCGCATCCAACTTTCTCAAGAATATCCACTTTTCCCTTTTCGACTAGATAGCGTCTTCGTCCTTCCTTCCCACTCGACTCACCCCTACCACGTGATTTCCGGTGCCTATCGATTGAAGCGTTTCCGAGCAGATGCCATCACCTTTCGCTTCGAGCCAAATCCGAATTACTATCGGGGTGAGAATCCCAGTATTGATTGGTTGACCCTGAAGCGTTTCACACATCCTGCTCATGCCATTAAGGCAATTGAGAATGGCACACTGGATCTGCTTTCTCTCTACCTCCATCCCCTCCAGTCCTTCTACCAATTCCAAACGATGCTACCTTGTCAACAGTGGCCCTTCTTTGAAGACAGCTATTACACCCTTTTTCTCAATCGGCGTCGCGGTCCCTTCTCAGATAAAGAGAACTGCGATCAGCTAAAACAAGCGATCGATTATCGGACGATCAACCTCTACCTTCGCGTGGGGCAGGGTGTCGAGGAAACAGAATTCTCACCTTTTTCTCGCCCACCCCTTGACATTCGGGTAGCTTGTTCAAGGGTAGGAGTGTTGCACTACTTAGCCCATCTTATTGGACAATCAGTTGGTTCCTCTGTGGTGAATCCCATTTCTGTCAAAGGAGAAATGCGGGAAGAGGCAGATGCCTTTTTAACACAAGTTCTTTGGGGGGCTCAGCACGGCAACTTATCGCAATTCTTCCACTCCGACGGCGAACACAACTTTTTTGCCTACGCCAATCTCCAAGTTGATGAGATGCTCTCTCAGCTCGACGGAGCGGCCGACTTAGCGGTAAGAAGGAGGATTGGACGAGAGGTGCTATCTCTGCTACAGGAAGATTTTGCGATGATTCTGTTGGCACCCTGTTTGCAATATACCTACTCACCGTTAGAAATCCAATTCGACGGCAAACTGACCTGCCTGACTGATTTGGCTCGAAATATGAGCCAACTGATTGTGGAACGTCAGTGAATTCACAAAGTGATTGGGGTAGCGATGTGTCGAGTGTTACCTACTCGTCTCCTTTCGAGCGTGATTAACCACGACGAAGCTGCGTTTTTCACTATAATTCCCCCAATTTCCCCGCTCAAATAGGATTTAAGTTGACACGAAAATTGGCACCTTTGACAAACGAAAAACCCTGACGTGCCTGTTTAATGTCAATTTAACTCATATAATCCTGCAATATACCCATTACAAATCTTACAGATCAGAAAAACGCCCTCAGCCATTGGAGAGCTGAGGGCGGGTATGTTTTAATTCTCTCATGTTTTACGCTTCACATTTCATCACATTTCCGAAAGCACCTGACGGAATTCATCTACTCCCGTTTTTGCCGCTTCGATTAACCGTTCCGGGAGCGGGTTGTCGTGTATTCTCACAACCTCCAAGTTCGGCAAGTTTACCAACTCCTTCGGTAATGAACGCAGCTGGTTGTTACTAACGCCGAGTTCTATCAGTTCCGTCATTTGGCCAACCTCCGGAGGAATCTCAGCTAGTTGATTGGATTCCACGGCGAGATGTCGCAGGTTTGTCAAACGACCAATTGTCGATGGCAACGCACGGACCTGATTTCTTGTCAGTTGGAACGTCTCAAGCCTCTCAAGATTGCCAATTTCGTCGGGCACCTCAGTCAACTGGTTCGCTCCGAGGTACAACTCTTCCATAGCAGTGAGCTCACCTATTGATTGCGGCACTGCCGAGAGACGATTGTTGCCCAAGGTTAGGACACGCAGACTGGTTAGACCGCTCAAATCATCCGGCAACCTCTCCAACCGGTTGTCGTTCATCTCGATAATCTCAAGCCGGTTCATCTTTGCAAAACTATCAGGCAATTCCCGTAGATGGCTGCGCTCCAAAAAGATCATCCGCAATGAACCAAGACGACCAAAATCCTCTGGCAATTCTGTAATTTGGCAGTCAAACAACTCCAGACGTCGCAGGCGCGACAGGGATACTATCTCATTTGGCAAGCTTTGAAGTTTGGTATTCAATAAATCAAACTGTTCCAATTCCTTCAATTGACCAATCTCCTTTGGAAGATGCTCAATCGTACTTCCACGCAACCAGAGCCCTCTTAAGTGAGTCAGCATCCACAACTCTTCGGGAGGCGTTTTTCCAACGAGAGGCTTCAAGTGAATCGTCGTTGCTTTGTCTTCACGACACGCAGCAATCGTGCGTAACATTTCACGCTTATTGCGTTCAAGTTCAAATGCTTCGGTAGCCATAATCTTTCTCCTTTCGGTTCTTATTTTCCTCAATCCGAGGCGGCTTCTGACAAAACTGCGGGCGTTGGAAAGCCATCGCTTAATGGTCCCTTCGGGCCTTCCCAAGTCCACCGCGATTTGTCTGATGGTCAAACCTTCAACATAGAACAGGCGTGCGGCTTCCGCTTGGTCCGGCGGTGCTTCAGACAGTATATGTAGCACCGAATCGAGCAATTCAGACTCAATACCACTGTGCCCACTCTGTCTGTCAATTATCGGTTCAAGGTCGCTGTGTGCCATCGGTGCCTCCCGACGCTGTACCGATCCAAAGAAATCGTAGCACCGGTTTCGGGCAATCTGGAGCGCCCATGCGTCCCAACGTTCCCAATCTCGCAATTGCTTCAAGCCACGCCACACGTCCAACAGCACCTCTTGCAAGACATCTTCGGCGTATGTCAGATCCGCTATCTCAGCTCTAACGAGCCGTAGCAGTCGTGTCTCAACGCGCTTTATCAGGGTTGCGAAGGCTTGACCATCGCCATCAATACTTTTTTTGATCAGTTCTGTATCTGGTATCTGATTCATTCTATTACCTCTTCCACTCTAATAGGCGTTGCTCAGCGCGGAAAGGTTCGCTTGACTTAATTTTTCTTTCGTCTCGGTGGATTTTTTTTGAAATGGAGAATCCCTAGCAACTTGACTGAAATGGTGCGTAGTGCTATAATCGTCCACGTCCTAATCCATTAGAAAATGACTGTTTTGTGTCGTCACAATGAAGGAGAGAATTGATGGGAACACTACACGGAATCATCCGAGACAGCGTTTCAGGCGAGCCGGTCGAAGCAAAAGTACATGTACTGACCAGTAGCGGAAATTTTGTCCATCCCGCTGACAGCATCTTAAAGGTGGGTCCCGGTGAGCCAGCCTTTTATAGCGCAGGCGAGTTTACAGTTGATGTCCCACGGGGATCAACGGATATCATCGTTGAACGAGGCACAGAGTATGAACCGCTGCGGAAAGTCGTCTCTGCCCCTCAAAAAGGGCACGTTGATGTCGAGTTACAACTCAAACGGTGGGCAGATCTCCCGTCGCAAGGTTGGTATCCGGGCAACACGCATCTCCACTACAGCGAGAATGAGATGCAGCCCGACGCCCGCCTGAACCTCGACCCGAAAGTTCATGATCTGAGCGTAACCGTGGTTAGCATCCTACAACGGCGTGAGCTACCTTATGCCAGCAACAAATACCCAATCGGATTTATGACAGACTACTCGACCGCACACCATCTGGTAGACTGCGGAGAAGAAAATCGGCACAACTACCGCCGGGGTGGAATGGCGTATGGGCATATCATGCTGCTGCGTATCCGCAACATGGTAGAACCGGTCAGCCGCGGCGATCTCGTCAGCGATTTTGATCCCGATTATCCGCCGCTCTGCTACGCCTGCGACGACGCCAAACGGCAAGGTGGTATTGTGCTATGGTGCCACAACGGAATTGGAATGGAGGCACCGGTCGCAGCGGCACTAGGCAAGCTAGACGCCTTTAACCTCTTCGACCCATTCTGGGCAGATCCAGAGTATGACATCTGGTATCACCTGCTCAACTGCGGTCTCTCGCTGCCAGCATCGACCGGAACCGACTGGTTTATCTGCTCAAACAATCGCGTCTATGTCCAAACAGACCAAGAATTCACCTACGAGAACTGGTTGCGGGGGTTGCAGGGGGGAAATACATTCATCACAAACGGACCAGCACTATTTCTCACCGTTGACGGCACAATGCCCGGCGGACGGATTGACTCCCCAAATGGAACAGCCCGCAAACTGTCAGGACAGATCTCATGGAATTCACACTATCCCCTTAATCGCGTGGAGTTAGTCCACAACGGCAGCGTTGTGCAACGCAAGGATTTCAATGAAGCACCGGAACAGAATAGTGAGTGGGGATTTGATCTCGGAATCGAAGCAGATGGATGGATTGCCGCACGCGCCTACGGCGACGCACGGGATAGCTTTGCACAGGCGATATATGCACATACCAGCCCAGTACAGATCGGCACAGGACGACCCCCCGGCATCGCACAGGATTCTGCGGCATTTTTTGTGCGCTCAATTGACGATTCTATCGACTGGATCAGTCGAATCGGCAAGTTCACCAAGGATAAGCAGCGAGAGGAAATTTTGCACCTGTTTAATGAGGGACGAAAGATCTATGCGGGTCTAACAGTGAGGTAATAGCGTGCTTACTTCCCAACAACGCTGTAGTAAATCGCATTGAACAGCAGCTTAAACGTTCCGTGCGACTGCGCCCGATGCTGCGGTTTGAAGCCAAACAGAATCACATGCCCCTTCCCCAACTTGACATCCCAGAGCGCGCCTTTCTGACGGATCCGCTTCTCCCCCTCGATCCAGCCACTCATGAGTGGATTGAAGTTGGGATAAGCCGCGACCCTCTTGCCACCTCTCGCTTCAAACGCCGGTCCCGACTTGAAAAAGACCGCCATCTCGCGCTCCAAACCGTAACCGATTGGATGACTCGTTTCAACAAAAACGCGCAGCAGTGAACCGGGGCAGAAAAATTGCGCCCCAGTTGATTTTTGAGGATCTGATCGATTCGGTTCCAAGGCGTTAGTGATCTCCAATCCAAAATGTTTCATTGGCACCTCCGTTGCCCAGTTCAAACAGATAAGCGTACCACCCTGTTCAACAAAGGTACGGAGATTCGCCACGCCTTCCAATCCAATACCGCCCACGTACTCCGGCGGGAGGCTGCCTTCCGCGTGTCCTTCAATCATCCTTGATGCCTTCATATCGGGCAGGATTATCGCGTCATACCACTCAGCTAAATCTCCGGCACGGATCTCCGGATCTGTTAAATTGCGATAGGGAAACTCATGTTCCTCCAGCACCCACCGAGTCCAGCCCTCGTCAATGCTCGCCACCCACGGCTTATAGAGCCCCAAGCGCGGCTGTCTCAACTCTGCTTTGACATCCACAAAGCGTTGATTTAGCGCGTAGATTTCAATCCCAAGGGATTCAGCAAAATGGCGTAATTCGGCGGAATCGCTCCCCGGTATTCGATCTGATTTAAGGATAATTGTCCCGCGGGGCAGGTACAGATCCTTCCACACAGTTTCTCCCTGCTGCTGATAGATTGTATATCCGTCCTTTTGGAGCAACCGATTCAGTGCTACGGTTTCTAAGTTCGTTTGATTTCTGAGTGCATAGACAACCGCGTCCTGAAAATCAACTCCCTCAAGGTGGAGCTTGCCCGCCGTTTTCGGGATCTCCTCAACGAATGCTAAATCCGCCCCAAATGCGTTGACCACCTTGATGACTTTGACACCCATCTGCAGCGGCAACGTCCAGCCCGCGATGTCATACGGACGCTCCGGCGGCGCGCCGGGCGCAGGGATCCGTCGAGGGTAGTGTTGCGCCTCAAGGAGATCTTTGGCATGTGCCCGAAACGGCTGCGCCATCGAAACGACGTAAGTCCCCGCAGGATATTCGACACCATCCGCTGTGAAAATCGTGTTCGCCTGATGGATCTTCACACCACCACGTTGTAAAATCTGCAGCATCTTGAGTGCAGTATCCATATCCCGCTGATCTGTCGGCACAAGAAATGCCCGTGGCGGTTCCTCCTCACCCTTCTCGACAGCGTCCAATCCCATCTTATAGAAATTGGTCAGAAACATCTCCTTCTGCTTGGCAACGATTGACAGGATCGAGTCCGCAGCCGCTTTTTCGTATTCAATAATGTCGCGCATCCGCCACCAACCGCCGGGCCACGGCTCAGGGAAGTTGGTCTGCTGCGCATATTCGCTCAAACCCCGTCGATGCCCCCACAAACTCGACTTCGGTTGAAAGATTGGTGAAGCAATATTGACACTGGCAGCCTCCGTCAAAATGCCTATCATGTTGTGCCGATACGGCACCGTGCGAAAACCGCCGTGCCACCACGTATCGTACACCGCGTTCGACAGCACCCCGGTGAACCCTTGCGATGTGAGATCGAGTGCCATCTGTGCACCGATCAAAGCGAGTTCACGCTGCAACAGCGGCGGGATATTCGGGTTGACGGGATGGAAGTAGGGCGGAATCACGAACCGCGCCCCTCTGTTCCCCATCTGATGCACATCATAGACCACTTGGGGAAACCATTCCTCGTAGAGAATCTGAGTCACTAGCTGCGATTCAATCTGTGTCAGCATGAACCAATCTCGGTTGTTATCGTGTCCGGTGTATTTGTGGTAGAGCCAAGGCATCGGTGCACCTTCATACGGCGTGTTAACAGTGTGCTCGTACCAATCAACCACCATGTTCAGCCCGTCAGGGTTTGCGGACGGAATCAGCAGGAGGATGGTGTTTTCCAGAATCTCCTCGACCTCCGGGGTGTTTTCCGTCGCCAGTTGATAAGCCAACTCCATCGACATCTGGGACGAAGCGACCTCCGTTGAATGGATGTTGCAGCTAATCATGACGACCGCTTTGCCCTCTTGCGCCAGCCGCTCTAACTCTATCAAGTCGTGCTCCTGCGGATTGGCAAGTTTTTGCTGGATCGCTTTATAACGGTCAAGGTTCGCCAAATTCTCCGGCGAAGATATCAGGACTAACACAAAATCGAGTCCCTCAGTGGTTGTGCCGCGCTCCTCCAAGATCACCCGATCCGAACTCGCAGCCAGTGATCGTAGATAGCCGGTGATGGTCTCCCAACGCGCCAGCTTGTAATCCGCACCCACGGGAAAGCCGATTGCTTCCTCCGGGCTGATAATCTGCGCGTCCGCTGACATCTCTATCAGTAGTAAGCTAAAAATCCCGATGAAAATAGCACAATATTTTTGGCGCAAGATCCGCTCCTTATCAAGGTCGAACTAGACTATTTTTGAAAAATCAGAGGAAGTATACCCCTGATCCGGTTTGAAGGCAAGCAATTTCTAGGAACAACACAATGCAGTTGACGGCACATTTAAATTCAACTACAATGGAAGCCAAGATTAACACAAACCCGAACAAAGGAGATTAAAACCTATGCGACACTTCACTCGAACACCCTACTATACCGGCCCGGACGATCCGGAACGCGGTCAAGTCAGAGGCACTTTGGAACTCGGCGAAACCGTCGTTATTGAAACGATCAGTGGGCACGATCAGGACATCAGTATCACAGGAGAGCTCAAGCCGGGGACTCCGTTGGACATCACGACGCCGCGTGGGTCTCGTCCCGGTGGACCATTTCAGATTGAAGGTATCGAGCCTGGCGATTGGGTTGCGATAGAAATTATTGACATGGAGGTGGGGCCTTACGGCTTCTACCGCAACGGCGGTCCTTTTTGGGGAAGCGTGCGTTTAATTGCTCCGGTACGGAAGGGATTGGTCCATTTCCCACCGGACTTTGTGGTGCCGATTAGACCGATGATTGGGGTGGTTCAGTTACAAGAGGTCGCCCCGCATGCCGGCGCCATGGACCTAGGCGGCAATATGGATTTTAATTCCGTTCAGCCCGGCAGCACCCTGCACATTCGCGCTCAGAAACCCGGCGGTTATCTCTCTTTTGGCGATGTCCACGCCCGGATGGGGGACGGCGAGTTGACCGGCACCGGGGTCGAAATCGACTCTGCGATTACCCTAAAGGTAGACCGCTCGCCCGGCTTCCCGACCGGCAATCCGGTGGTAGAAACCACCACGCTGGTAGAGGCAACCGATGAAATCCTCACCACTGGCAAGGGCGCGACTTGGGAGGAAGCACTGAAAGTCGCTTGGGTAAACATGGTAGGATTGATTGCGGACCGCTACGATACGACAGCTGAGCACGCGAACCTCATTGTTGGTACGATCGCCGACGCCCGGCCGGGCTACGCTGCCGGTGCCTTGAATCACCGCGGATATAGACATAGCGGTTACGCGACTTGCCAACTTGCCATCACCAAAGAGCTGCGTCGAACGGGAGAACCTTTTAAAGCGTGAGCAGTCCAACGGTTTTCACAACAATTATACGCTTTTTGAATGCGGCTGTCTAGCCACCATTGACTCACGGTAAACTCTTCTTGTGCCGACCTGTGGTTCGGCACATCTTTACTGCGGTTGGACTGGGTATGGTTCATTTTTCACAATCACAAGATAAATCGCACTTCCAAAAGCAGCAGCCGTCCACAGAACTCACCTATAAATACCGTCAACATGGCAATGTAGAGAAATCCCGTTGCAGCGCGTGTTGCCCCAACAACATCCCGCTGCGTTGACTTATCGCGCAGACAGTCCCAAATAATGATGTATAGCAGGGCAGATCCACCAAATCCAAGGAGGAATCGCAACCAAAACGCAACCTGATGAAAAAAATTGAACGGACTCACATCCGCCGCCTGCCATCGAAGGTACACATTCAGTCCGAAAAACGCGATTGACAGAAGCAGCGACACCAAGAAAATCTGATTGAACCGTTTCAAGTGGATGACAGGCAGGTTTGGGGTCACGAGATACCAATGCCCAAACCACATGCCGCTATTAACAGAACCTAATAAAATCGCGGAAACAAGAAATTGTGCGGACAGCAGAAGTTTTCCCGCAGGAAGATCAATCAACTCCCCATACGATTGTGCGCTGTATACAGTCCAAATCACGCCGCAGATCGCACCCACTATTAGTAAGAGACGGTTAATCAGAGGCTGCTTCAACCACAGACTTATCGTATACAGAAGGAGCAGGACACAGAAGACAAGGACAAAAACGGAATCGTGTCCCTGCCATGCGAGGAAGAAATTACTGAAGCTGACGGAACTGCCGTTGATTGCCAAGTGCGCACAACGCGCAAAGACCATGACGAGCAGGTAAATCAGGCCCATAAGTCGGTAAAATCCACGTCCCACCAAGTCTTTGGGGATGACCAGCAGCAGCGCAAGACCGCCGACCGCTAATTGGCTGAAAACAATATAAAAAATAAGAACCATGCCGGTTAGCTCCCTGCACTGAATACCTGAAGCGTGAAACGTAATGTGTAAAAAGAAAAACCCATCGCAGCCATAAGACCGCAATGGGTTTGTGTGGGTTGAAAAAGTTGAGGATTAGAGAATTTCTACGACTGCATCGACAGCTTCCAACTTACCCTTAATCTCCTCAGCTTCTTCTTTGCTCACGCCTTCCTTGATGACGTTGGGCGCAGCCTCAACTGCCTCTTTCGCTTCTTTAAGACCGAGTCCGGTGACCGCACGCACCTCTTTAATCACAGGAATTTTATTCGGTCCAATCTCTTTCAATTGGACATTAAACTCGGTCTGCTCCTCTTCTTCAGGCGCAGCTTCTGCCGCGGCACCTTCTGCGACTCCTGGCATCATGCCGGGTGCCATCATCATCGGCGCAGCAGCAGCAGCACTCACACCAAACTTATCCTCAAGTGCTTTCACCAATTCGGAAAGCTCTAAAACTGTCATATTACTAATCTCATCGATTAGTTTTTCAACATCAGCCATTGTTTCGTTCCTTTCTTGCAAAAAATAGAGTCCATCAGCATTCGACCTTTATCCGATTGCTGAAGACTATGTTTAACCGAAGTCAAGCTGATTCAGCGGCTTTCTTCTGATCAGCGACTGCCTGTAACACCGTCGTCACTTGACGAAGTGAACCATTCAGAACATTAACAAGTCCAGTCAACGGAGAACCTTGGTGCAAGACATTGACGAACCCGGAAATGGGAGCCTTCAGACCACCAACAGCAGCCGCAATCAGTTGTTCCCTTGATGGCATATCGACTAACTTTTCAGCCGCTGTACCGTCAATGGCCCGCTTACCAAGTATCCCACCCTTAATCTTCAGATTTTCATGTTGATCGCTAAAATCCTTTAATATCTTTGCAGATGCAGCCGGATCGTTGCTCAGTGCAACGGCGGTTGTCCCTTGAAGGTAAGATTCTAAACCTTCAATATCTAGTGCTTGAGCAGCAACATTGATCAGTGTATTCTTATAAACCTTATATTGGATTTCCGCCTCACGACACTTATCTCGCAACTCGGTTATCTCCTCAACAGTTAATCCTTGATATTCTGTCAGGATAATAACTTCCGAGTTCTGGAAATCCGCTCGAATGCGTTCTACCTGTTCGATATTTTTCTCGTTAGGCATTCGATATCCTCTCCCTTCAGTTCAATCATTCGCATCATACGCAAAAAAAAGCCTCCTGTCGTATAGGAGGCTTTGTTTCCACACCTGTGGAGCGTGCCTACCAACCCCTGTCCATTCCGATCCGGAAAATAGGAATTGGTAAGCATCAAATCCGCCTCGGTAGGCTCGAATACTCGTTTAAGCAAAGTTGCACCTACTGTCTACGACGACACCTAAAGTCAATATGATATATTCAGTTTAGCCAAACTGCTGCGGTTCCAGACGAATTCCAACGCTCATCGTTGATGAGACAGCAATAGTCTTCAAATACCTTCCCTTGATAGAAGACGGACGGGCTTGTACCAAGGCACCCATCACCGCTTGAATGTTCTCTTTGATTTGATTTTCGTCAAATGAAGCCTTGCCAACAGGGGCATGAATCACGCCAGACTCCTTCTCGACTCGATACTCAATCTGCCCGGCTTTAATGGTACGAATTGTTTCCGCCACATCCATAGTGACAGTCCCTGTTTTCGCATTAGGCATTAAGCCCCTCGGCCCGAGAATACGCCCCAACTTCGGCATGATTGACCGCATCAAATCAGGAGTCGCAATGGTTGCATCAAAGTCCAGCCAGCCATCGACAATCTTTTCGACGAGCTCATCGGTGCCAACTGCATCGGCACCAGCCTCTTCTGCCTCACGCGCCTTATCCCCTTGAGCGAAAACAACAACCCGTATCTCCTGACCGGTGCCATGTGGCAACGAAACAGTACCACGGATATTCTGATCCGCATGACGGGGATCTACACCAAGGTGTACTGCCAAATCTATCGTCTCCGCAAATTTCGCTGACGCAGCTTTTTTCAGCAGTTCCACACCCTCATCTAGATCGTACAGCTTCAAGCGATCAACCAACTGCGAACCTTCGCGGTATCTTTTTCCTCTTTTGCCCATTCTTATCCTCCCCAACAATTATTGATCAACAGTAATTCCCATGCTCCGTGCAGTACCTGCAACCATTCGCATCGCCGAATCTAAGCTGGTTGTATTCAGATCTGGCAACTTCGTTTGAGCTATCTCTTCAACCTGTGCCGACGTTACGGAAGCGACCTTATCTCGGTTAGGTTCGCCGGATCCTTTTGCTAACTTTGCTGCGTCCTTCAATAACACAGCCGTCGGCGGCGATTTGACCTCAAAAGTAAACGATCGATCTGCGTAACAGGTGACAATAGTCGTAACCACCAACCCCTGTTGGTCTTGAGTTCGACCATTAAAAGACTTGATAAATTCCGGGATATTAATCATATAAGGGGCAAGGCTTGGACCAACCGGTGGGTTCGGCGTCGCCTGCCCAGATATCAGTTGAAGTTTAACCTCCCCGGCAACCTTTTTAGCCATCTATATCTCCTTAATTCTAACCTAAGTTGCTACCTATCTATCAAATAGGTAGCTGAACTTAGATCGTGTAATTTTCATCAATTGACAGACGCGCGAGTCTGTCACTACTTCAGAATCAGCATCTTACGAGTTTCAGTGTAATCACCCGCTGTCAGTGTGTAAAAGTACGCGCCACTTGCTACCGATTCGCCGTGCTCGTTACGACCATCCCAATACGCGGATTGACTCGGATCCGTGTAATAGCCTGCCTTCCGATGTCCCAGATTTAACCGACGCACCAGCCCGCCTTCTGTATCGTAGATTGAAATCTGTACATCGGCATCGCTGGCGAGCTGATATGGAATCCACGTTTCAGGATTGGACGGGTTCGGGTAGTTCAGCAAGAGTCTGTTGGTTGAGGGTATGGAGTCTGCCCTCATCGGTGCCGGCGCGGCAGCGTCGCAGCCGGAGGTATTCTGGTCGTTGTTCTCATAGGTGCAGTTTTGGATAGTGACAGTCCCCGTGGGATTGTCGCAGGTGATGGCAGTGGTTGCGTTTCTCAACGTACAGTTGGTGATTTCAGATGCCATCTGGTTCTTGAGAACGATCCCGCCCCATTTTTCGCTCGACGTCGTTGACTCAAAGACTGCCCCATCAGCGATGAGGGCACCTTGAATTTCGAGTTTCGCACGTGTTTGACAGCTGATGGTTACGGAGCTATCAATTTTCAGACGGTCTTTCGCAGAGACTACGACTGTTATGCCAGTCGTTGATGCCCTATCCCTCGGGTCAACTAGGTGGGCGTCGTTACTGACGAGTATCGTTTGGGCAAACGAAGACGCTGTGGCAAACTCGGCGGCCTCCTCAATGCTCTGGAAAACCTGAGGCACGTGGAGGGGATAGTCGTCGGAATTCGTTGCGGACGGATTGCCGTACATATACTGAATGGCGGCGATGTCGTCATTTGATAAATCTTTCATGGTATCCCAATCGTCGAAATTGTATACTGACCAGCTATCTCCATCCCACATCGTTACATCATCAGCGACCTGAGAATTGTTTGGACGTGGCGAATGACCGATGCCAAGCAGATGCCCGATTTCGTGGGTAACAACCCCTTGTATACCTGCATAACATCTATCGAGAAGATCATTCTGGTCAAACCCACCACTGGTGGTCCATTTATAATCTCTCGGCCGATTCGTTAGTTCCTCATTTAATGACCCATTCAAAGCGATATCGGCGTCATCAATTTTTAACTGATTGGGATCGGTCACATCAAAGGTCAGTAAAGTGACCGCTAAAATCCCATCGTTACAATCGCTACGGTCAGTTATAAAATCCATATCCCTTCCAAAAAAGGTATTGTCAGAACTCCAGTAGATGACATTTTTCTCGTCGATGAGGTTATATCTGCCTTCGGAATCTGGAGAGACTTTCCCTTTTTCCTCAAATTCAATTGCAGATCGACGGTTGCCGCGAACGACGCTTCCAATTTTAACCCGCCCCCAATCTTTGAAGGCCTCTCTAATCTTTCCCACCTCCGTGTTGGTGACGTTCTGAGTGCCACCCGTTGCCCCTTCTTTTGGGCGCGATGTGGCAATATGGTACGTGATAGCAGGGTCTGATTGATGCACGAAGAGATGGGTCGAATCAGTATCGGTAAGCGGGTTGATATCTTGTATTGACGTATAAGCCTGACTGTCAACACGAAAGTTACCTGTCTGGGGCTTCATCAGTGTGAACGCGCAATTAGGGTCGGTTGCATCATTTGCAACCACCCGATTCGTCAACATGAGTAAATTCAGCAAAATGGCAAACAACAGCGTCCATTTCCCTTGGATTAACATCTATATTATATTCTCCTTTCTATTGTCTATCTATAATCTGCGGACTCTTTTAATCTGTTTAATCAACGATCGGCTTTCAACTGCCCCCATTGTATCCATTTACGATGGCGCGGATTGACTGCGGTTGGCTGCCCTCCGATACAACACCAATCCGGGGTAAATCCATTGGCTTCATGGAGGTGGGTTAACCGGACCACTTCTCGCGAAGCGACCGTGATGCGATAGAGATCAAGTTTCCCATCCCCCCTATCGGATTGAAACACGATATGTCTCCCATCCGGAGACCACGCAGGGCGAAAATCAAGGTCGGGATGGATTGTCAACCGTTTTTCAACGCCGGTTTCAATATCCATGATATAGATATCCATATTATCTACCTCACCCAACACATCGCCGGCGAAGGCGATTTGTTTCCCATCCGGCGACCAGTCGGGGTTGCGGCGGTCCCCTTCGTCCTGAGTCACCTGCCTTTGGTGCCCATCCGTTAGACGCAGCGTGTGAAAGTGATCATCCCATGAAGAATATAGAATATGCGTCCCATCGGGAGACCACGAAGGACTATATTCATGAATCTCCGGTGACTGGGTCAAATTGATCAGATTCTCCCCCGACACATCTATCACGAAAATATCATCACGTCCGGGACGATTCGAGAAGAAAGCGATGCGGCTGTCATCCGGAGACCAGACCGGAAGGGAATCCACTCGCTCCTGTAAATGTTGGGTGCTTATCAGTAGACGCTGGTCACTCCCATCGGCATTGATTATGAACGTCTCGGTAAACCGGTTTTTGCCTTGCGCTTTGTCGCCGCGGTGGTAAACCGAAAACACAAACTGGCTGCCATCAGAGGAGCAACTTGGTTGCCCCCCTTCAATCCCTAGGGCTTGCTGATTGGTGCCGTCGGCGTTCATTGTCCACAATTCATTCCTGTGGGTGAAGATAATTTGACCCTCCGCACCAAAAGCTATAAGAGGCAACACGAGCAAATTCAGTAAAATGACAAACAACAGCGAGTATTTTGCTTGAGGTAACATTTACCTTTTCCTTTTGACCTTGCGGATTCAACTGCGTAAGTCCTGAATCTGTTTAATCAGCGATCGGCTTTCAACTGTCCCCATTGTATCCATTTACGATGGCGCGGATTGACTGCGGTTGGATTCTGTCCCAGACAACACCAATCAGCGAAAATGTGATCGGCTCCATCGAGGTGGGTTAACCGGACCACTTCCCGTGAAGCGACCGCGATGCGATAGAGATCCATCTTTCCATCCCCATCAACTAAAGGATCTCCTTTGTCTGGATCTCCCCTATCGGATTCAAACACGATATGTCTCCCATCGGGAGACCACGCAGGACGATAATCAAGGTCGGGGTGGATTGTCAAGCGTCTTTCAACGCCAGTCTCGATATCCATTATATAGACATCCAGATTATCTACCTCACCTCGCACATCGCCGGCGAAGGCAATTTGTTTTCCATCCGGCGACCAATCAGGGAGGCGGCGATCCCCGTCGTCCTGAGTCACCTGTGTTTTATGCCCGTCGGCTAAACGCAGCGTGTGAAAGTGGTCATCCCATGAAGAATACAGAATATGTGTCCCATCGGGAGACCACGAGGGAACGCGTTCAGCAATCTCCGGTGACTGGGTCAAATTGGTCAGATTTTCCCCGGAAACATCTATCACGAAAATGTCATCTCGCCCGGGACGATTGGAGTAGAAAGCGATGCGTCGTCCATCTGAAGACCAGACCGGTAGGCCATCCCATTTATCTTGTAAATGTTGAGTACTTATCACTAAACGCTGACCATTCCCATCAGCATTGATTATGAATGTCTCGGTAAACCGGTTTTTGCCTTGCATTGGGTCCCCGTGGTGGTAAACCGTAAACACAATCTGGCTTCCATCCGGCGACCAACGCGGGTGATTCCCTTCAATACCTGTAGCTTGCTGATTGGTGCCGTCGGCGTTCATCGTCCATAACTCATTTCTATGGCTGAAGACAATTTTGCCCTCCGCACCAAAAGCAGAGACTGGGGTTTTCACCATCAATAGTAAGAAGATAGAAAGAACTAAATAGAGTCCCCCTTTGTCAGGGGATAGCTTGAACATGACGTCTCCCTCCTAGTCCCTAGGTTTCTCTGGCCCTTCTGGGTTCTGCTCCTGTCTCTCTCCAACCAACTTCTGAATGGCTTGCTCAATTCGGTGTCCCAATTCACCAATCGGCAGCTCCTCCAATTCCTCTTGCAACTGACCAATAATCTCAGCCCCACCACTGCTGCGTTTAGCTACACCGTTTTCAATGCTCCACTTCCCTTGTGCCATACCAGACAGCCGAAAGAAACCCGAAAACTCATTTTTCCCTGGAGACGCAAACAGCAGCACTTGTTCACCAATTTGAAATCCAGGGTTGCCCACAACCACCAACATCCTTTTCTTGACGCCTTCGGGCGTAGGAACATTGGCACTACCGCCGAGCAACTTGAGTGTCACCGTGTTGGGAGCGCGTTTTCTGACGCTGTCATTCTTTTCACTATCATTAAAGAGAATACCGATGTCGGCGCGGTATCTGATATCTAGTTCGGTGTAAATCGTTCTGTGGTTTGGGTCGAACTGGCTTTGGATTCGCGTGACCTGTCCTCGGATAATCAGCGTCGATCCTCGTAGCAAATCGTCTAAGGTCAACGCACCGACGATTGATGCTTGTGCTGTATGGGGGATAATCAGAATGGTAATTGCCAAGGCATACACAATCAATTGATGGGGTATTCTCTGTTTCATCTTGAGCCTCCTTGTTAAATTGTGGTAATTTTCGCTTTCAAAATGAAATGGGGTGAATTTGAGTATCGCTTCCTGTTACGGATTTCAACTTGCACTGAAACCCAAATCATTAGGACTGTTGGGATATAGGGGCATTTAATTCTTCAAGCGGGGCAAGATGCCCCGCCTACGGTAGGTGGATCCGATGAGCACTACCAAGTGCCGCGTAGGACGGGTGTCCTCGCCCGACACACTTCAACTCGGTTACTGTTGCACGATGTCTTTACATGAACGAATCTGTCAAATATCAACAGAACTTATATCTTTTCTACCTGGAAATGATCCAGTTCAATCGGTGTAGATCTGCCTAAGATAGAAATCGTCAAATGTAGGCGTTGTCTACCTTCGTCAACCGCATTAATCTCTGCTGGAAAATCCTTAAACGGACCATCAATCACCCGGACTTTATCGCCAGCTACGTGCTCTATCATTGGAGCTGCCGGCTTTTTCTCCTCATCCGTTGACAGATCCAGAACATGTTGAACCTCTTCCTCAGTAAGCGGGGCAATAATATCCATAACACTCGGCGTATCTTGGATAAGGTGCCAACTCTGCTGACTCGCCTCGTTCGGAGCATCTGCACGAAGCTCGTGTGCCGTCTGGACGAGGAGGTATCCGGGATAAGATGGACGCTCAAACGTCCGTTTTTTCCCGTTTTTGATTTCTACAACCTCTTTGATCGGAACAATTACTTGGCGAATTTCCTCATCTAACCTCAAGGCTCGTGCTCGCTGCTCAAGGTTTAGTTTTACTTTCTTTTCATGCCCAGAATAGATATGGAGAATATACCAAAAACCGTCCATAGCGCACCTACATTTGAAATCAGTTTGACCTATCTGCGGATTAACCTGTCCGAATAAACAAGCTGCGTAACAACGCGAGCCCGAAACCTTCTATAGAGTAACCGAGGACAAAATAGGCAACAGCCACGACTATCAATGGAATCAGGGAAACTAAAAACGCGACCTGCCATCTCGGTGTATAGCGCCTTGCAATCACGGTTATACACACGATAATTGCAACTAGCAAAATTATACCGAATGCAGAAGTCCAGCCGGGATATTCCGTATTGCCGTCAACTATCCAGAGGAAAACCCCTAAAACTGCACAAGCCACAATCACCACAAGTGTGTTGCCTTGAACTTCCTTCCGGTCGGGCTTAGAGACTTTGTCCCATTCACCCCGAATGTTTCGAATAAATGTCTTTATACGTGTTATCATAGGTTTTCAAAAATAAAAAAGGCAGGCCAGGAGGGATTCGAACCCGCAACATTCGGTTTTGGAGACCGACGCTCTAGCCGTTAGAGCTACTGGCCTGCAAGACAAAAATACTATCGAATCTCTTTGTGCGATGTGTGCTTACGACAATAGCGACAATATTTCTTTAACTCAAAACGCCCTTGCTGCGTCCTTTTGTTTCTGGTCGTCGCATAATTTCGCTGCTTGCAATCATCACACGCTAACGTCACAATATCTCTTGGCATAATACTCACTCAATTTCGTTTAACTGCAACAATTCAAAAAACGGGATGGAGCCGACGACCGGGATTGAACCGGTGACCTCGTCCTTACCAAGGACGCGCTCTACCTACTGAGCTACGTCGGCATAACCAAAAAACACACGCTCGGAAGCAAAACCGAAAAGCGGGAGACGGGACTTGAACCCGTGACAATTGGCTTGGAAAGCCAATGCTCTACCAACTGAGCTACTCCCGCGTTTTGCTTGGGACGCCACAAGAAGCACGTCTCCGGCACTTTGTATGATGGGCGGAGAAGGATTTGAACCTCCGTAGGCTTAGCCAACAGATTTACAGTCTGCTCCCGTTGACCACTTGGGTATCCGCCCGCTTGAATGAAAGCTGGCGAGAGGACTTGAACCCCCGACTAAGTGATTACAAATCACTCGCTCTACCAACTGAGCTACGCCAGCAAACGCAACGGTGAATTATACATGCCAGCTTTCAAATTGTCAAGCAGAAATTTACAACCGCAGGAATTACCCTTTTAACGCCAGTTGCCCCTCCGGAAAATTCATCGGTTTTCTCGTAGGGGCGGGTCTCCCCGTCCGTTGAGACTCAATCTTCCGCTCCAGTTGCCCTAAATCTCTCGATTTCGTTGTATTGTTCCAAGTTATGCACCAATGAACCAACATAGCCCCAGTTGCTCCCGATCTTATCGGGGAGGAGCGCAATGTATAGGAGTCATCAGTGCAATCAACCAATGTACTAACCTCCCTCCAGCGGAACATCATAGGTTACTCACTCAGACACAGCAGAAAAAATCGGGTGCGATCGGAGACGATCGAATACACTTTCCTCCCTTGCCAGTACCCGCATCCGCCCATCAAGCTCAATCGCTCTCTGGAGGGAATCAATCGAGTTCTGGTCTGCTTTCTTTAGGGCATAGGCACAAGCCAAGTTATAGTGGAGATGTGCAACATCTGGGGAGATCTGAATTGCCGCCTCACAAGATTCGATCGCCGAATCTGGTAAGTCCTGTTTTAGGTAAGCGGTCGCTAGATTGATATAAGCCCCTACTGCATCTGGACTCATCTCAAGCGTTTTTTGGAAGGCGGCGATCGCCGGAGCGTATTCCTCTTTACGCAGGTAGGCTTGACCAAGATTATTATACGCCGAGGGGGCTTGAGCAAAAAAGATTGTCCGCACTTTGTTCCTAATGGCTTTGGTATACGCCTCAACTGCTTGATCTAATTCGCCGTTCCTCAGATGAAAAAAACCCTTGCGCGAATGGTCATTAAACTGGCTCTGATGGTGCCAAACCCAAATGAACAGAACCGTCACGATGAGGCAAAACGTCATGCTTATTTTTCTGATCATGATTTACTCGAACAGTCCAAGCCAATCCCCAAGGCTATTTGCCACAGACGCTGGCTCCGTCTCGCTTCTCGCGATAAATCCCGGCACCCCATCGCGCCCGGTAGGCATCCGAGGATCGCTATAGCGTAGGTCTAGGCTCCAACGGATGTGGTCGGAGTGGTTCGGCACCGAGCGGTGAATGGTTTTGTGCTGGACGAGCAGCACGCTGCCTAACGGGACCGGACACGACACCTGCTCACCATCGGGCAACGCCCCCTCAACAATACCCTTAAAATTAAGCCCCGGTCCCAGTCCTGTGACATGGTTAATCAGCGGTGCCTTATGGCTTTCCGCAATCACCTCCATGCAACCGTTCTCCATCGTCGCAGCCACAAGCGGAATCCAGAAGTTGACCATGAAAGTCTCTGAGGCGTCTGCTTGTAAATAGCCCAAGTCTTGGTGCCAAGGAACCACGGAGGTATCCTGATTGGGCAGCTTCGGACGGATATTGAATTGGGGATGCGCCAGAATTTCCGGTCCAATCAACGATTCAACAATATCCAAGATAGCCGGGTGCGTCATCACGGCAAACATACCCTCCGTCTTCAACTTACCGTGCAATCCCTCAAAGAAGGTATCAGTAAATGACGTATCAGACGGATCGGCGACGGACTCCACAATCCGAGCCAGTCGCCGCTCAAAAGGCTCATCTTCAAACAACTCAGATAGCTCTCCCTTTCCTTGTGCTTTTCGGGCGTTCTCGTCTACCGTCTCGTTTAACTCCGAAATCAGCAATTGCAGATCCTCGACAGGGATCACATCCTCGACTAAGAGATAGCCCTGATCTTTGTAAAACGCAATCTGTTCAGAATTTAATCCACGCATAAAATATATCCTCCATCAAAAATTCAGTAGGTCAAGTTTCTGCTCACACACTATTCTTGATTCGTCCCTCAAGGTGATTCGATGCCAACTCGTTGCTTTATATCACGCCTCACTCCGCCAGCCATGCCTTCCCAAATGCCAAAACGCCCCCCGATCCAATCTTCATCCCGCGGACTTTAGGTTGACACAAAAAACTAGATGGCAGAAGGTAGAGCGGAATAAAGGAATTGGATTGACCGATGTCCAAAGATGAAATATCGCTATCCGGTGCAATCGGCATGGATAGCAAAGCAAGGGTCGGCGTATCTTCCTTGGATCCTCCCTGCAAAGTATCCGAACCCGCCGCTTTAATCTCTACCTGCAACCCAATCTGAGAAAGAGAGTCACGTTCCAACCACGTTGCAATCGCATTGCCCGTGTTATCCGGCAGCTGCGCATAGACCAGATTGAGCGGACTACCCCAGCCCGCATGTTTCATTCGTCTGCGCGCCTTTACACGATCGTGGGGAAACGCAAAAGGAACGAATACCATTTTGGAAGGATTTTCGCCATATTGTAAACGCAAGAGCGCGTCCGGGTCAAGCGCGTATTTGAGCACGTTGTGCCAAGTCGGAACAGGCGAGGTTTGCGATAAGCTGGAAATCTCGATCTTATCGGGAAGGCGAAGGTATACAAGCGTTGCCGCATCTGTTCGGATTAAAATGTCACCAAGCCCCTTACGCTGGCGTCTTTCCACCTCCGTAATGGGAAGCGGCAAGGCATCTAACACCCCCGATTCAAACTCAAACAGGGCTTCATCTAAATTTACATAATAACGGAAAGTCAGCTTCTCCAAATAGGGTCTGCCCCAAAGGTAATTCGAATTCGCCGTCAATCTTACCTCCGTCCTACCGAAGGACTCCAGCCGAAACTGCCCCGTACCAATCGGCTGCGAATCCCCGCGCGTTGTCACCCACGCTGCAGGCGAGGTCAGTTTTTCCAGAAAGTTCGGATCGCCGACTTGCAGTGTAACTTGGAGGCGGGAATCACCAAGGACAAGAATCCCCTCAATCTGCGTCACTGTATTGTTCCGATAGACCTCAGCTCCCCGAATCAGAAACAAGGGTTGCGGGGAAACTAGCCACACCCCCTCTCGCACAAATCGCTCCCAAGCTAGTTTCACATCAGTCGCTGTCACCGGTTTGCCGTTGTGAAACGTCATCCCTTGCGCTATTACAAATGTCCAGATCCGGTGATCATCGGAATGGATCCAACTCCGGGCAATTGCAGGGCTAATCCGCCCGAAGCGATCTCGTTTCACCAATCCTTCATACAAGTTTGACGCAACCTGTAGCTCCGCAAAATTGAGATAGTTGACCGCATCAAGCGTTGTAACAGGCTGAAAAATTGCCTCCTGTAATGTACCACCAAATCTTGGGGGCGGTGCGGATTCAGCCGCGACGGTTATCCAACAAAAAAACGCCCCGCAAAAAAAACGGAGCAGCAACACCCTTCCGATCCGATAGTTCTTCTCCCTTTCCACGCTTTCTCCCCTACTATTCTGTTAAGCTGCCTCCGACATCTCATCTAGGCTCTTCAACAACGCATCCATTTCAATCTGTAAGTCTCGCAAGGCTCTGGAAACATCATCACTCTCAAAGTAAGCGTTACTTATCTCCGTCGTCCGAATCCGAATGATTTTGGCATGTGTGTTGTCAAGCGATACACGAATTGTTGTCAGCCGGGCATCAATCTGTTTCCCCAATTCCTCAAGCCGTCCATGATTTTCAATACGTTCTTCAAGTGTCTGTAATGCCTCCTCATATTGAGCATACACCGCAACGTTAGGCGATTCTGCTAACTTTCTCGTGATCTCTGTCTTTTCATTGTGCAACGTTTGCATACTCGTTGTTTCTAAGTAGTCATCAATCTGTTGTAGGCGGTGACTCAGATGGGCAGCTTTCGCAAAAACATTATCAATATGTTCGATTGAACCCTCTAACAGCGGTTTGACACCATCATCGGCAGAATGAATCTGTTCAAAGATTTGGTTGCGGAGTTCACGAATGCGCGAGATAGGTCCAATATATTTGGCTTTGAGTTTGAAGGGGTATTCCTGCCACGGTTCAAGCACCTCTTGTTGGAAAGCTTCCTCCGGCTTGAAGAGGTCCCGATAGGCAATTACTTGGATACAGACAGCAAGCGGAAATGTAATAAATAGCCCGAAGCCGAACCCCAAAACACCGAGAAGCGAGACAAGGGGAACAATCAACCCATATAGCCAAAATCGCGCGCAATTTTTCCATGTAAACACAACCTTGAGCGCGGCACCAAAGGCGGCACCAACACCTTTCCGCTCATCAATTAACAACGGGAATGCCAACATCGAAATCGCCCAGAGCAGTGGCGTTACCAAGATGCCAACCGCCGTTGTACACAGCACAATAAATGCAATCAGGAATAACCACCACAGGAATAAGGCACCCCAGTATCGGTGAAATCCCTTGAATATGTCACGAATCCGTGGCTTCTCTCCACGCATCGCTTTCAACGCCATATAATACAAGCCCGCATAAAGCGGGGCGGCGAAAAACAGAAAAGCCGGCGGGATACAAATTAACGCGCCAAGCAAACTCGCAAAGAAAAAGGTGACCGGATGCCGTTTGTACAGCTTCCAGCCCTCGGTAAACCACTGTTCAGTCGTGACTATCGGTTGACTTGCCATCTCCAATTTCTCCTATCGTTTTATGCGTCCGGAATCAAAGCCTGATTTAATAATGAAATTAGATTGCAAGATATTCGCCATTTCTTCCAATTTATATCCTAAACTATCAGGACTTACGCAGTTGAACGCTCAAAAGCCCTGTAGTTCGGCGATTCATCCCCGCAGGACACAACTTCCAACGCCCGATGAATTGGGCAACTACAGTCAATTCGTAGCCTTGTAGTAGGACGATTTATCGCCCGTCCGACGCGCCATGAATTGCGCTACTACAAACTGAATGCGTAAGTCCTAACTATATCGAATCAGCAACAAAATACCGACGAACCCTTTTGGCACACTTCTTTAGCCCCAGCGGGGCGGTATGTGTATAGCATACCAGCGATCCAAATCCTCCAAAGCCCCAGCGGGGCGACATGTGCATAGTTGGAGATTGGATTGAGCGGGAACCGTGAAACCCAACACCATCGGTACAACCAAGCTCGCTCCAGAAGAGCGATATGTCTATAGAATCGCAATACGTCCAACGACTGCTCTCCAGCGGAGCGCAATGTACATCGTTCCTATCAATTCAATGAACCAACACTATCTCGGAAAAGACGGAAGCTCAAGCCCCGCAATATGCTGAAGGATTCTTATCACTTGGATACTGTAGCCATACTCGTTATCATACCAGACATACAAGACGCACCGCTTTCCTTGCACTATGGTTGCAAGCGAATCCACAATCCCAGTCTTGGTTGAACCGATAAAGTCACTGGAGACAACCTCAGAGGAACTGGTATAATCGATCTGCCCCTGCAGCGACGAATCCAAGGAGATTTCCCGCAGGTAGTTATTTACTCCTGCCGCAGTGCTCTCCTGTCCCAACGTCAGGTTCAGAATTGCTAGAGATACGTTCGGCGTGGGAACTCGAATAGCATTCGCAGTGAGTTTGCCCGCCAACTCCGGCAGGACCTTCGCCACCGCGTTGGCAGCACCCGTCTCAGTAATCACCATATTCAGTGGTGCACCCCTACCCCGCCGACTATGTCTGTGGAAATTATCTATCAGATTCTGGTCATTCGTATAGGAATGACAGGTTTCTATATGCCCATCTTCAATGCGGAAGCGATCGTGCATCACCTTAATTACGGGGACAATGGCGTTGGTCGTGCAACTCGCAGCGGAGAAGATCTTTTCCTGCTCCGTGATGGCATTGTTGTTCACGCCGTAAACGATATTCGGGATGTCTCCCTGCCCCGGTGCCGTTAGGATAACGCTAGAAACACCCTTCGCTTTGAGATGCCATTCAAGCCCCTCACGATCCCGCCAAACGCCAGTATTATCCAAAACAATCGCGTTATGGATGCCATACTCGGTGTAATCCAGATGCCCCGGCGCATCTGCATAAAGCAGACGGATCATGTTTCCGTTGGCGACAAAGGCGTTTTCCGCTTCATCTAAGACAATCGCCCCTCTGAAGGAGCCGTGAATCGAGTCCCGTCGGAGAAGGCTCGCGCGTTTCCTGAGATCGTCCGCCTGCTTTTTCTGCACCACCACGGCTCGCAACCGCCACTTATCGCTGCCGCCGCTCCGCTCAATCAAAATTCGCGTCAGCATCCGTCCAATCCGCCCAAAGCCGTAGAGAACCACATCTTGAGGCTTCTCCAAGAACGTTTTTTGACCGGTATTGATTTCAGCCAATTCACCCCTGACGAAAACATCTTCATCCACACCGCTATTATCGTGTTCAAACTTCGTTGTCAGTTTACCGATGTCTATCCGAGTCGGAGCCAAGTTAAGCCGACTGACCGCTTGCAAAATGCGATAACTTGAAGCAACAGAGAGCTTGTCCTTGAGAATCTGTCGGGAAAAGCGATGCGCTTTGAGAATATCAATAGTAGATCCACGGACGAGTGAACGTCCGTATATGGTAGTAACTACCCCGTAATCGCGGTAGAGTTTGCCGATAAGCGGGATCATCGATTCGGCGATTTCTTCCTCCTCGCTCCAATCGTCCAAATAGGATTCTACTTTTGAATCTCTCATCAAAACCTCCTTTAAGTGCATCCTCCGAAGTTGCTGAGTATTCTAGGTTCTGTTGACATTTCATCACAATCAGATAATCGAGAGGTGTGCACAGACATACGGTCCTTTGTAGGGGTTGGGTTTCCCAACCCTTTGGTCACACATCATAGACGATTTTGAACCTCTGTAGGTCGATTTTCCAAAATCGACGGTTGGGTGTCGAGATATGAATATAGACCTACAATCTACTCAACCCGTATGGTTTGGGGTTTCCAACCCGCGTTGGTCAATGGGCGAGGGGACCTCGCCCCCCGATAAATCGGGATGCAGCACCTACGATTATGGACAGTTTTACATAAATGTCAACATGCCCTAGTTAATCAAGTTTTTTATAATCAACCAATCAATCAATGTACTAACGAACCTTTTGACCACCCTGAAACACCGCCACAACACGACTGAAAGCCGAAACATCGACCGTTGGATCGCCGTCGAAGGCAGCAAGGTCGGCAACTCTGCCCGGCGCAATAGCCCCGATCTCGCCTCCCATGCCGATCGCCTCAGCGGAAATACTGGTGGCAGAAGCAAGTGCTTCAGCAGGCGTAAAGCCAACACGAACCAACAGCTGCAAATCGTAATCTATATGTCCAAAGGCGAGATCCCCGACGCCGGAGTCCGTGCCCGGCACAATTCGGTCCCGCATACCGTAGTCCAACATACGCCGCATCACATCCAAGCGCACCTCCGCCCGCTCCTCTAGTCGTTTCAAGTCCGCTTCCCCTTCAGGGGAAATCGTACCCGCATCCCGTTGTGCCGTGAGCCTGACAATCGCAGGATAGCCCGTCCATGCCTGAAGCGTTGGACTGACCCAGATACCGGATTCCGCCATCATCTCGGCAACCTTCGGATCGAAACGCAGTTGGTTATCCGGGTCAAGAAATTCCGCGTGTTCCATCAGATCGATCCCCGCTTCAACCGCCCTTACCATCGACTCCTTTGCGCGACAGTGTGCCGCCGTCAAACGATGAAAGTGGTGCGCCTCGTGGGCAGCGGCGTGGAGCTCCGCAACGGTGTAACTCGCACGTCCGGGAATGGTGCCCGCAGTGCCTCCGCCAGAAGCCATGATTTTGATGTAATCCGCGCCTTCGTGCACCAAGCGGCGGACCGAACGGCGCATCTCTGCCTCGCCGTCAGCAACCTCATTGCACATGTGAAAATGCCCGCCGGTACAGGTGATCGGCCGCCCACTCACAAGCAGACGTGGTCCCGGAATATATCCGCGCCCAACACCTTCCTTGATCGCAAACCCCACCCGGTTCCGTGCACCGTGTTCTCGGATGGTGGTGATGCCCGCAGCGAGATGCCGCCGTAGATTCATCGCCCCGGTGAGCACCATCATCTCATCGCTCTCGGTGAACATCTCGATGTAGTTACGTCCATCACCCGCCAGACTCAGATGCGTATGTCCATCAATCAGTCCCGGCGTCACACAAGCACCACTCAAGTCAATCTGTTCGGTATCCGGCGGTGCTTGACGTCGAATCGCTCGCCGCGGTCCCACCGCAGTGATACGATCTCCTGTCACCAGAATCGCCTGATCTGCTTTGGCTTCGCCACCAAGACCATCTGCCAACTTACCTGCCAAAATCAGTTTTGAACTCGTTTGAGCCATAGTTTCCTCCACTTCATTTCACAGGAGACACAGGTTCTCGTGTGTCTCCCACAAGTAGCCAAGCCTTCATTAAACGTGCCGATGTTCCCCTGAACCCATGAATGACTCCGAGTGTACTCCCCACTTATCTAAGATGCCATAACTGCCTAGACTACGGAGCGATTTCCTCATAACCATATTCCCGTTTGTCAACCGAAGTCATCTCGACTTCTCCTTGACCCGGGACGGCCATCATCATTTTGGTTGTGCGTTCTACCGTTTCTGAATAAATCAGCATGGTGGCTGGATCGATGATACGTTCACCCTTTCCCGCTATTTTCGTATTAGACAGGCTCGGTACTGCTTCCATGTCAGCCATTTCGGCGAGGTCCTCCCACATGTCGCCCATAAAATCCTTCAGCCCCTCACCATCAGTGTTGAAGGAGAATTCAAGACGTACACAATCAACATCATCGAACTTCACCTGTTCAACCAATTTGGTTACGGAGTAAAATGCCACCGTCCCACCTATAGGCAAGGGCGTTTCCTCAACACCCGCCCAAACATCACCTATTTCCGCATCCACTCCCACATATGAACCAATTCTCGCATCCCAGTCCTGAGCGGCTCGATTGATGATTGTCTCCTCACTGAGAAGCGCGGCAACAGTTGGCGGGAGTTCGCCGGGCAGCGATGCTTTGAGTTTCTCAATGGTGCCCTCAAAGCCACGTATCTTGACCAGTTGGCCGTCAACGTCCAATTCGTATGTGACAGTTATTTTCTGGAGAAAAGATAGGATAGGGTCTTCACGTGGCTTACCGTCCTGCGTTATCGTAAATGAGATAGGTACAAAGGTAACTGAATAGCCCCCCGGCGTGTTGTTAATCGTAACTTTTGTTTTCGCTTCGCTTACACGTGTTCGTTTACCAAGTGCACCCATATCTGTTATTTGCGTGTTCTTGTAGGTTGATACATACGTCGGAAAGTCGTCCGGTGGATCGAACCGAAAATGAATCTCCTGTGCCGTCGCCGGGACAACTATCCCCCAGCAGCACACAATAAAAAGGAAAATCAGCACAACTAGACCTGGTGATTTTGAACACATCAATTTTCTCCTTATTCTGATGATTGAAATTCTACCTGTTGAACAGGTCCCTCCTTGAACACACCAAGACACCGGGTGGTGCTAACATCGGCTTTGCCAGTACCACCAAGGCCGTCCGCCATCTGTCCTACCAAAATCGGTTTTGAACTCGATTACGCCATGCCTTTCTCCGTTCTATGTAGATTTTTTATCCTTCATCAGCTTCCCCGTAAGGGCGGGGTCTCCCCGCCCGCCAAGCGTTGAATCCTCGCTCCAGAGGAGCGATATATCTATAGAATACCGATATCTCTGATGCTCGCGCTCCAGAGGAGCGCAATGTGTAGGGTGCACCAATTCAATCAACCAATGCTAATGAACCAACATAGCCCCAGCGGGGCGATAGGTGTATAGAACATCAGCAACCCAAATCCCCAAAGCCCCAGCGGGGCGACAGGTCCATAACAATTGCAGTCTAGCAACCCCAATTCCTGATGTCATTGCGATTCTCTACTCTGAATCCCAGAAAATCTCTTTTTCCAATTCCTGATAAGCAACCATTTCTTCACTTAACAAAGGTGCCATTACATCCGAAAGAAATTCCTCTTTAGTTTCCCCAACAGATAATCCGTATTGCCTAACTTTCTGATATATCTGTCCTGACCTCGCCTTAGCATTACCCCCGTTGGTGCTCTTTAATGCCTGCAATTGGCTTTCATCTAAACTATATTTATCGGCGAATTTTTCCAGCACTTCCTCATCAATCAGATAATCTTCTATGCTAGTGCGATTCAAAACACGGATACCTTGATCGATCAGTTCATCACGCCTTCTATCAAGCAAATCATCTCGATCTCGCACGATGAAAATTTCGGATTTTTGTATGACTGTTTGAAGTATAGGGATAATTTTATCCAATTCCCCCTTACCCCCGGCGGAAACAAACAAGGCATCAGGGTAATTTTTAGCGAAAATTTCATTGTAGCAACGAGCATCAAAACCGTCAACCCCCGGAGTTGATTCGCAAACAATAATTGTCTCTGGTGCTAGTAAGCCAGAGAGATCCTCAAGAACGTTATCATGCAGGGACTCCCAAAAATCACGATCAGGAGTAGTAATTGGCGGCATGTCAACTTTTTGGTCAAAATTGTGTGGGGAAAAGTCCAGGAAGACGACTGTGCCGGGATTGGCTTCCAAAATTCTTTTCGATGCCCGTAAGATCCCAATGGAATGTGTTCCAAGCCAAAGTTGTGACTTTTCAGGAATCAATTCATACAGGACTTCCAGTAATTTGCTTTGTGCACCTAATCCCATATGCACCTCTGGTTCATCAATACACATAACAGCATTTGGGTAATAGTCTCTCCTAACGATAAAATCAAGAAGCAAATCAAAAGCCGCTTTCTCACCTCCTGATAAGTTGACATAGTTGTATTTTTTAGCCTCTCCTTTCTCAAAATAGAAGGTGCTCTCACCTTTGGGTCGTCTAGAGAATGTAACTGCAAATCAGGAAAAATAAATTGCAAGGCATCACGAACTTGGCCTATGACCTCTTCCCTAATTTTCACATTAGTGCGCTCTTCTAGGCTAAAGACCTCCTTCACTATTTGTTGAAGGATCCTTTGGTAATTCTTTGATACTTCATTATCACTAGCGGAAAAATTATGCCCTCGGCGAAGCTGTTCATACACACTTTCATCAATTTTCTGACCGATAGAACCAGTAAATTTTGAGGTGTGCCGGTATGCCGAGCGCATATAAGAAGCTCTCCTTAAATCTGAGGGACAATCATCGGCATGAATACTCACACCGAAATTACGACGCCATTCACTAGGAAGAGAGTCTGTTGGTTGTCCATCTTTCCTATAGTATTCAATGTCGTATGAATGGTGATCTTTACCCCAAGTATTAATAGCATCCAACAGAGATGATTTTCCTTCGCCACTAGGTCCAACCAAAATAACGAGCTTCGCTGTATCGGGAATACCTTCAATTGTTAAGTCTGTAAATCGCTTAAAGTCTTTCAAGTGTATGCTTCTGATTCTCACACAAATACCTCATGAAGTAAATGACTAAAATGAAGCCTCGGACTCCGTAAAAATTTCAGAAAAGCATCAGGGGTGTCGTGTAATCCTCCTGTAGGCTGCATGTGAGGAGAGTAGTGACGAGTTTTTTTCGTTCCCTTGTTACTGTTAATATCCATCATGCTTATGAATCGGTACTGATAATCATCAAGAAATTCTTCCCATTCCCAGAATTCTTTTCCGATACATTTGCAGTAGTGTACAAAACATAATGCCCCTTTTAGCTGCTCAACAACCTCTGATCGTCTTTTATAGTTACCCGCTTGGGTTTCAACACAGATAATCCACTTTCCCCGTTCCCCATTGGACACAATCACAAAATCAGCCCGCTTGCGTTCGCCCTTTGAACCCGCAAAGACAGTAAGAGGGTCTTCAAAATCTTCCGCTCTGACCACAATTGAATCATGAGGCAGCCCTTTTATTTCTACAGTTGTGTTTGCCTGCCTATCTGCTAGTTCAACGGAGGGAAACCCACTTTGCTGTTGTCGTAACGGAACTTGGGCGTCAGAGATGAGCATTTCTCTCAATATATCAATATCGTTCACGGTCTCACTCCGCACCCCACACGATGTCTTCCAGAATCCTATTCATCTCATCAATCGTCTCGTCAAAGCTGCGGGCTTCAATGCCAAGCACCGGATCGACAGCCGCCGGCACGAGCGTGAGCCCCCTTCTACGCCTCTTTTGCCCCTCCTCTAACGGCATCAACTTCTCTTGAGTCATATAGACCTTGACCTGATCTGAACAGATCAACTCAGACTGTCGATAACCGTTCTCTTTAGCGATTCTTTTCAGGTGTGGCTTATCGTGATTGAGCATGATGAGGGTGTTCAACTCTTTGACAATGTAATCGCTGTGGGTGGTGATAAAGACCTTAACGCCCAAGTTCACTAGACGCGCAAAAAGCCTAGCAATTCGGCGTTGGTTTTCCGGATGCAGGTTTAATTCCGGCCCATCTACCATCAGCAAGTCCCCTTTTTGGGCGATATGGCGCAGATAAAAACCGAAATCCAAGAGTGAACGCACAGCACTTGAACTTTCAACCATCGTCAATTTAAGTCGCGTCCCCTTGGGAGTGTAGTAGAGTTGACCATCTTGTGTTATAGTGTACTCACCACCGACAATGTTAGCGAAGTCGTCTAATACTTCAGGATGTTCTTTGGCGAGGAAACTTTCTTCTTTTGCAACATCTTCAAGTTGGCGTATAAAATCCACACTCTCCTCTATCGGTATAGGGTAACTGGGGTATAAGTTGAATAGTAATTCATGGAGGACCTCCTTTTGGGTCGATTGCCTTATTTCCTTAGACAAGTGGTTCCGAGCAAAATCGATTTCCCACTGAAAAATAGCAGCCCCGGTGCGCTCAGCTGAGGCAATAAAGGGAATAGGAAGATAATCGGAAAAAATAGCATCGCCAATGGTGGAGTTAAGAGCTCCTGCTGCAAAAAAAGGATCAATCTCTCTTTCTTGATCTTTTTTTACTACTAAACTCGCTCTGAGTTCTTCACTACCTTTTTCCTTTGAATAGCTAAGAAACCTCTCTGGACCGATTACCATTTCGCGTTTGAATTCTTTATCGCGTATGTTAATAGCACCTATCTCAAGGTGGAACTCACTGTTACGAAAACGGTCGTCAGCTGGAACAAAAATAGTGTCGAGTTGATCAATATACCGTTCACATGCTTCTGCGAACATCTGAGCCGCCTTTTCGACATATCCTGTCAATTCGACCTTGATGCCACCATCCGTAAGCAGGCGTTGGGCTTGATCATCGCTCACCCCGAAATCAAGCAGTCCACGCCAAGACAGTAAGAAACCATACAGCGCATAGGCTGCATAGGTTTTGCCGGTGTTATTTTTGCCACAGATAAGGGTCAAATCTCCGATCGAAAATTCCGCATGCTTCAGGATACCAAGATTTTTTAACTCTATTTTCAGGCTCATACCGATACCTCCACAATCGTCATCGTATCGTTACCGATAACCTCTGCTACCTTGAGACGATAAAGTTGGGCACTCATGTTAAGAAACGGTGCAAAGAAACCGAGTTTTCAAGAAAAAACTCGGTTTCAAATACCAAGCTGCGATAGTATCATAAACCTTACCGTATTGCAAGGGGTTTCTACGACCACGATTCTCACCGCTCCTCCACATGATGCGTAACCCAACACCGCCGTCCATCAGTCCGCAAACGGATGGCCCCAAGCCGATCCGTCCGCAATATACGACACCCCCGTTCACGATACCGTTCAACCACCACCTTAGACGGAAAACGGTAACGATTCCGCTGACCCAGCGAGAAAACCGCGTACTGTGGACGCACAGCATCAAGGAACTCTGCGCTGCTAGAGGTTTTACTCCCGTGATGTGGTACTTTAACAATCTCCGCCCGTAAATCCTTTCCCGATTCGATTAGTTTCAATTCGACTTTTCGTCCGATATCCCCCGTGAACAAGATCCGCACGTCCCCATACGTCAATTTCAGGACAAGCGAATCGTTGTTGAAATCCTTATCGTGCAGATTGGTCGAGGCTGCATCAAATGGGTGCAGCAACTCCAACCGCGCCGTAGAGGTCAGGTCAACCGCCCCAGCGTAACCGAGTTCATGGGGAATACCCTTCACATCAACAATCTCATGCAAGGCCCGATGGGTCGACTTCGACAAATCCTGATGCGGCACCCCTAGCACCCGCTTGACATCAAACTCTTGCAAAATGTGTGCAAACCCACCGCCATGGTCGTTGTCCGGGTGACTCAAGAGGAGAAGGTCTAGCATGAAAATGCCCTCGTGGCACAAGAACGGGTCAAGCGTCCGCTCGCCATTGTCATAACCCACTCGTCTCGCAATCCCCGCTTTAGTTGTCTCAATCCTCGACGAATTGAGCCCGCCATCGACCAACATAGTCTTGCCATCAGGGAATCGGACAAACGCTGCATCCCCCTGCCCAACATCAAGGAAAGTAACCTCTAACAACCTACCCCGCTCGCGCCAAGCAACGTCCCAGATCAAGACCGACAGAACCATCAACCCAATCACCATAGCCTTTTTTCGGTGCATCCACACCCAAACCCAATGCACAACCGCGAAACAGCCCGCGATATAAAAGACGATAAAACCGAAACTTGGCGTTGGCGTCTTTAGGACCGTCCACGATTGACCGAAAAATTCGACAAGCCCCAGAAAGATCCAGAGGAGAAAGTGATTGGCATAAGCAAGCGGCATCGCAAGTGGCAGCCAGATCAGACCGAGCAAAACTGAGACCAACGTAATGTTGACCAGAAGCGCGGCGAGTCCAACAGTAAAGAGGCCCGCAACGAGTCCAATCGGATAAACCCGATGGAAGTGCCACGCACCGATTAAAGTCGTCCCCACCTGTGCGGACAACGTCACCCCAAACCCCATGGCTAACCACCAAGCTGCCCGACCCCATACAGAGCGAGGGCGCATCGTGCTATCGGGATCAACTGTTGGATCGGTTCGACCTAATCTGAGGATACGGGCGATGAAGTTTTCCCACTTGGGAGCGAGATAAACAATTGATGCGACCGCAGCGAAGGAGAGTTGGAAGCCGATGTCCCACAGCTGCGCCGGATTCATCAGCAGCAGAACGAGCGCAGCAAACGCAAGCAGATTGAACAGATCTCTATCCCGTTCTATAATCCGCGAGATCAGGAAGATAACCGCCATCAGCGACGCACGGAAGACCGACGGGCGAAAACCGACAAGGCAGGCATAGAGGATGACAGCAGCAATAGTCAGCAGATCAGTGGCTTTTCGAGGCAGGCGCAGAAGCGAAAAGCCAAAAAAGCAGACAGTGGCAATCAGCCCAACGTGCAATCCTGACACAGCAAGGATATGTATGCTTCCACTATTACGGAACGCGTCGAGAATATCGGGCGAAAGCTCGCTTCGTAGCCCAAGGAGCATCCCCTTGAGAACTTGGGCGTGAATACGATTTTCGCTATACGCCGTATCAATAACATCCTCAACCCGCCGCCGCAACCTTTCCGTCCAGCGCAATAGGGGGAAACCGGATCGATCCGTCGGGACAATCTCCTCACCCCAATCAAGCTGCAGGATCCCAAAGACCCCGCGGCGGGTCAGGTAGGAACGGTAATCGAAGCCCCCCGGATTCCGTTGTCCGTTTGGACGGCGCAATATCCCCTCGACCTCAACCCGATCGCCGTACCGCAAAGGAGTCGGCTCACGGAATCGGATCAGGAGTTTTGTCTTTACCGCTAAATCTGGATTTTCTTTCAGTCGAAGGGACCCTTTTGCATAGCCAGCCTCCCACCGCTCCCCCCGTTCTGGCTGATACACCATCTCCCCTGAGAAATGCACCCGCTGATCATAGAGGTCCGGGGGAATGGGCGAAGTCAGCACAACCTTCAGACGGAACATGCCACAGGCACAGATCGCCCCTAACAGGAACACCCAACCCAACCTCGCTGTACGCGCATCCGTTTTCCACAGATAGGAGCATCCAAGGCCACCGATCAGGCAGATCAGCACAATCAGCCAGATCCAAAAGAGAGGGATAGGCAGGAACCCTGCGATCAAAACTCCGAGTATGTACGGAACGAGTGTGCGGAGAGCAGGTCGAGGCACGCGGCTTCGTTCCTTCCTTATCAGGGCTTACGCAAATTTGGCACACGGGGATAGATTTTTGATTTTTAACCCCCTAAATCCCCAAGCCCCCTGTCAAGGGGGACAGGGGACTTATGAACGCGCTGCGTAAGTCCTACTTATGTTAAAAGAGAAATGGAGACAAGCGAGTAAAGTAGTAGGCACACTCCGTGTGCCGTAACCCTTGTGCCAATCACGGCATGTGTCTTAATCCCAATTTATCGGGGGCGGAACGCACTACTACAATTGCACCAACGAACCAATGAACCAACATCAATAACCGATGCTTTTCAGGTAAGCACGATTGATTCGCATCTTCGCCTCGTCGGTACGCTCCGTCGGTCCCGGACAGGCAGTTATCCAATCGCTATAGCCAATATCCTCCAACGCCTTCAGAAAAGCGGGATAGTCACACATAAGCCCTTCGCCCAATTCGACGTTGCTGCCATCTTTATAGTCGTGAAGGTGGACATAGGAGATCCGATCCCGATAGTCATAAACCGCCTGAATGGGATCGCAACCCCAATGGACAGCATGAGACATATCGAGGCAGAGGCGGCACCGGTGGAGGCGTGTCATGAATCGCTTCCACTCATCGGCACTGTCCACCACATGGCCCGTATGGGGGTGGAAGGTGACAGTAACGCCGAGCGGTTCGCCGTAAGCAGCGAGGTCATCATAGACAGCAGCCATGCGATCTAGATCAAAGTCTGTGGTTTCGCTGTCAAGCCGTCCTGGGCCCTTGGTCATAAAGGTAGGAACCTCAAGGTCGGAGGCAAATTCAATCCGCCGCTTGTTAATTTCATGGGTTGGATGGGTCACGTCGAGCGTGACGTTGGGACCGCAAATAGCAGCGACCTGTATACCGACAACGTCGCAGATCTGAGTAACGCGACGCGCTGAACCTAGCCAATCGAGCGACTGACGGGCTTCCCAACCGTCCCAGCCAGCCTCTCGGAGCTGCACAAGTGTTTGTTCCAGATTAGGGTTTTCCCAGCGGAGGGCACTGTAGGCAAGTGGAAATGACATAACAAAGATCCTTTCGGGTTGATGTTAACGATAGAAATCTATGAGCATAAGGACAGAGATCCCCATATCGCTCAAGGCTTCAAATTTTGTTAATTCACACGTATATGTCAACTATATTTCTGTCCTCTACTTGACGATAACCATTCTACGGGTTTCGGTGTAATGGTCAGTTATCAATGTGTAGAAATAGACACCACTGCTGATTCGCTCCCCGCTCTCGTTCCGACCGTCCCAATAGACCGCCTTCTCACGGGTCAGGTAGTACCCCACCGTTTTGTGTCCCACCCCGATTGTCCGTACCAAACTGCCGGTCACATCGTAGATTTTGACAGTGACTGTAGACCCTTCCGATAGCTGATACGGTATCCATGTCTCCGGATTGAACGGGTTGGGATAGTTGGGCAACAGTTTCGTCTCTTCGACCCGCTGGTTCGCGACTGACAGGTAGTACCGGAGGAGTTCGATGGCGAGTTGAACACCCTGTGATTTATTTGGGATAGCCTCCAATTCGGTCAAGGCGCGCTGTGCGGCGATGACTTCTTTGGTGGTGGACGGGATAGATTTGATGAGAGCCAGTTGAGAAGGAGCGGCGGCGTTTTGGCTGAGATGCTCAACGACGAAGACGAGATCCAGTAGATTGACCACCCCATCTTTGTTGGTATCCGCCAGTGGGTTACTGGGCGGTCGCTCGTTGAAACTGCTTGCAACGACGATGAGGTCGAGGACATTAATCCGTCCATCGAGGTTCGCGTCGGGGTTGGGGGAAGCGGTGATGTGGAGGTCTGCCCAAAACACCCAATCACAGTCTGATCCGCCACTGCTTTCTTGAGCGGGGTCTGTTACCAATTCCAGCAACACGGGTTGATTGGTAAAGTCTGAAAGGGAGATACTACCGTCGGTCCAATCAAAGGTATCCTTGAAGGCTTCAAAGTAAGTTTGACCGTTGAGACGGATTTGAAACAGTACCCCCTTGCTGCATCCTTCATTTAATCCCACCGAAAAGGAGAAGGTTAGCGGTTCTTGGGGCAGCAAGAGCGGGAACTGGAGAATCGTCTGTCCACGCGAAGGCGGAATGGCGTTGATGATCTCTTTTGTGATATTATCAAGGGTTTCATCTCCATAGTTGCCAAATCTGCGATGAGTTCCGAGTCGAAAGATAGTCTCAAGTTGCTGCCCTGCGTTAAATTGTGCCTTTGCCTCTATCAAATCATAGGGCAGGCTAATCTGCTCGAACGGGGCAAGGAAGATGACAACCGGTTGAGACAAATTCACTTCAAGGGTATAGTGGTTTGAATCGGTAGGGTGAAGTGTATCGGGAATACTCCCCACCGGCGGGGTGGGAAGGTAAAAACCGACGCTGGTTTGGCTCTCGGAATCGGTGGATTCAAATCGAAAGAGTGCCGCATGATCAGTCACGCGGGTCTCGCTGACGTAAACATCGGGGGATAACGAGTTCACCCGCACTTGGGAAAAATCACGCGGCGCATCGCCCAGAAAATAGGCTCTATTCGGATTTAAGCCGATTAAGTGGGTGTCGTTGTAAGCGCGCCAGTAGGCTAGCCCCCTATCGGTCTGCGCTTGCGTTGCATTGAACACCCGTTCGTATCCACCACCGTCGGGCAGAATAAGAGCGGAGCCGCTCGGTTTGCTTTGATAGGTTGCTGTTTCTCCGGTTCGGGTAGTGTATTGGAACAGGATATCCGGTCCCCAATTACAGTTGATGTTGGGGCTCAAGCCAAGATCCTGCCACTGGTGAAAGACACCGAGCATCTGTTGCGTGAGTGGTCTATCTAATAAAATCACGTGGTTCAACTGAACACTTGGCAGGATACCTCGTCCCTCATAAGCATCAAGCATAGTGTGATAGCTAGGATGCTCTATCGGGTTAATTCCGAGGTGAGCATACCGGAGTGTGTAGGGGGAGAAGAGGAACGCACTGATGGGGTGAGGTGTCGTTTCGGAGGGACCAAGTTGGGCGAAACTCTCACGGAAAAAGGTAACTTCGTGGAGTCCTTCACCCCCGAAAACGGCACCGGGCATGGCTTGGGCTAACTCTTCATGCATCAATACATTGCCTTGAGCACCGGTGAGTCCTTCAATCAAGCCGTTGGCATCGCTCAAGACGAAGTGGCTCGTATCTAGGTGGAAGGCATCAATATTGTATTTCTCCCAGACCTCCTTCCACTGTTGAATAAGTATGTTTCTCCATCTGGAACTGGCAGGATTAATGTGGGCATAACGGTTTGGGGCATCTATTTCTTCCCATCTCCATCCCATCAACTCTCCGTTATAAGGATGTCGATATTGATACATCTCAAATTCGGGGTAGAGAGGATGGGTGGGTGAGATGTCATGGAGGCTAGCATGTAGCATTACCCGAAATCCAAGCCGATGGGCGGTTTCCATGAAGCCCCCCAGATCCTCCCTCGGGGTGTAGTCGGGGTAGTTATAAGGGTGGCTGGCGCGCCACTCTGTAAGATAGATCAAGGTTTTGGTCGGATCTACCATTTCTGCTAACCTCTCCAGCATTCCGACATCAAATCTTGTGTAGGTAACGACTAAGCCGATGTCTTCGACCCATGCCGGCATATCTGACAACCGCCACGGGTCGAACGTTTCTTCCATCCAGTCGCGATAGATTTGGGCTGGCGCACACCAATCGCCGACGTAGGTGTTCAACCGCCATGGGACGGAGGTTGCTGAAGTCTGTCCATCCCATGGGGCTTGATTGTAGGTCCTGAAACCGAGTCCGAATTCACCAGTATCACTCTGGTAAATCAACCCCTTGGACTGAAAAGTGGTATCTGTGCCTCGGACATAGAATCCGCCTCGTTCTGCTTCGATAATAGCAAGTTGCACTTCCCAGTTAGGGCTAGGATAGTCGAAGTTTTCATGTTCGATTGCAGCCGTGGCGTCGATAATTTGTCCGCCTTTTGAAGGGAGGATGAGACTGAGCGTATTGAGATCTAAATTGCCAATCCCCCACTGCATCCCGTAGACCTTAGTGCTCTCCGATACGCTGTCGCCGCTGATGAGCAGGTCATCGGTCTGCGGATCAACCTCAATAGCTACCCTTATTTCGCTCCCTCCATCACGGAATAGGAATTCGGCTTGGTGTGAGTTAATTTTGCGTGTCTCTACTGTGTTACCGTGCCATGTCCAAACAAACCTGTCTCTTATTAAGATACTAGTCTCTCCCCGAATCCCTCGGTCAATGTTGATGTCGGGGGGAAGAGTGTAAGTTTCGTCGGTCAGTTTGTTGTGGAGTTGGGTAATAACGCCACGGTCAAATTGGACGGTGTAGGCGTCGGTTTCGACATGGATAGTCTCGCCGTCTATGGTAATCTCGGCAAGAGCCATTTCAAAATAAAACAGACTGAGAAGCCCGCTTAGTATTGCTATGACCATAGTAGAGAGTTGGTTTCGGATGCAACGATCGTTCATATTAATTCCTCACCGGTCAAACTGCTGTATCACTTTTCGCAACGCCCGCCGCGCTTCATGCAGCCGCGACCTAACACGCCCGACAGAGCAACCGAGCGTCTTCGCCAATTCCTCATAGGAAAGGTCTTGCATCTCACGGAGGATCAGTATCTTTCGATAATCATCCTTGAGGGTAGCGAGCGCCTTCTGCAAAATCTCCCGCTGCTCCGCCAACAAGACCGTCTTTTCCGGGGTAGTCGTGTCGAGCGGCACCCACGGCTGCGAGTCGTCAATTTCCATCGGATCGGTTTTACGCCGCTGTCGCTGATCCTTCAAATTGAGACACCTGTTAGTAACAATCCGGTAGAGCCACGTCGAAAACTGAGATTTGAATCGAAACTGCCCAATATTTTCCCAAAGCCAAAGAAAAACGTCCTGTGCCACATCGCTGGCATCTTCAGGACTTGCGAGCATCCCGTAAGCGATATTATACACCCACTGCTGGTACTGACGCATAAGGGTTTCCATAGCTCGCTTGTCACCATCTTGACACCGGCGGACGAGCGCATGGTCACTGATGTCATGGGATCGCGATTCGCTAGAGACTGGTTGGTCGTTCAATTTTTTCAGCCATACAGAAGAATGATGCGTAACGAGTAATACGTAAGAAGGGAATTGTTAATATTACGCATTATGTATTGTTTTTTGGAAGAACACAGCCAAAGACGGTAGCAACCTATTACCAAATTGTATACACAACCGGACAACTGCATACAAAGTCTATTTTATCTGCTTTTCCGTGGATTGTCAAGCACGCCCAACGCAAATCTAATGCTTGCGAAAGTATAGCGAATCCGTTATAATAACCCAAATTGCCATAAAGTAATAGGCATACTCCGTACACCGCAACCCTTGTGTATTACTACGGCACGCCAGAGCACAATGTATAGCCCCATCAACTCAATGAACTAATCCACCAATGAACCAAAAACCAAAGGAGATTCCTATAGATGGACACAACACAAGCCGTAGCACGAATATTGAAAATCGAAGGCGTTGAATGGATATCCTGCTTCCCCTCCAACCAACTCATCGAAGCGGTCGCCCAAGAAGGCATCCGGACCGTCATGTTCCGGCACGAACGCGGTGCCGTCATGGCAGCCGACGGATACAGCCGCGTCAACGATCGTAATAAATTCGGCGTCATCATCACACAAGGTGGTCCCGGCGCAGAAAACTCTATGGGCGGTATTGCACAGGCTTTTGCCGACAACGTTCCAATCCTGTACCTGCCGGGCGGTCCCTCAATTGACGAATATGCGGTTCGTCCGTCCTTCTCACCGGTTCGCACATATCAGACAGTATCGAAGTACGGCGAAGTCATCACAAAACCGGATCAAGTTGCGACCGTCATGCGACGGGCTTTCCACCACCTGCGGAATGGAAGCCCCGGACCCGTGATCGTCGAGACACCGAGCGACATTGGATTGCAAGATGTCCCGGACGATGCCCTCAACTACAAGCCACCGAAGCGAGCACTTCAGATGCCAGCTCCCGGCGATATCAAAGACGCCGTTAAGGAATTGCTAAGCGCGAAGAAGCCTGTCATCTGGTCTGGTATGGGTGTGTTGCTCTCCGGGGCAACCGAGGCACTCAAAGAATTTGCTGAGTTGACCGAGATACCAGTCTACTGCACCATGCCCGGTAAATCCTCCTTCGACGAGCGTCATCCCCTTTCCGTTGGCTCCGGTAGCGGCGCGACAACCCTCCCCGCACGGACGTGGTTACAGGAATCAGACGTGCTATTCGCCATCGGCTCAAGTATGACCCACACTCATTACGGTCAACCGATCCCGGACGGCAAGGTCATCATCCATAACACCGAAAGTATCGAAGATATCAACAAAGACTTCTCCGTTGACATCGGACTGCCCGGCGATGCCAAGCTGACATTGCAGGCTATGATTGAGGAAGCCAAAGCCCAACTCGGCGAAAACGGGAGAAAAGGCAAAACACAAGTCGCCACAGATATTGCCAAACTCAAGAAAACGTGGATGGCAGAGTGGACACCCCTGCTCACCTCCGACGAGGAGCCGATTAACACTTACCGTGTGATCGGGGATATGGTCAAGGCAATGGATCTGGAGAACAGCATCGTCACCCACGATGCCGGTGCCCCGCGCGATTCAATCATACCTTTCTACCCTGGAACGGTGCCTCACAGCTACATCGGCTGGGGCAAGACCACCCACCTCGGTTTCGGCATACCGGTGATGATCGGGGCGAAGATCGCAAAGCCGGATAAGTTCTGCTTGAACTTCATGGGCGATGGTGCTTTTGGTATGTCTGGCTTAGACATCGAAACCGCTGCTCGCTCCGGTGCACCTATTACTACCGTTGTCCTCAACAACGGCGGCATGGCGACCTACCCGGGCGGCTATCCGACAGCTCGCGACGAGTTTGGCACAACGGAAATGACGGGTGATTACGCCAAGATCGCTGAAGGCATGGGAGCAGTCGGTATCACCGTGACTAAACCGAGCGAAATGGTCTCCGCACTTGAGCAGGCGCAGCAACTGAACGCAGATGGTCGCACGGTACTGCTCGATGTACATACCAACATGGAATCACGCCGATCTCGCTTCAGCTAGGTTCTGCTGACACTTGACAAATTGAACTACTCTTCATGCACTTGAAACGATTTGGGACTTCTGTAGGTCGATTTTCCAAAATCGACAGTTCTGTGTCGAGATGTGAATCTCGACCTACAGATTGAAAATCGATTTACCTCGTCCGGTTTGGGTATTCCAACCCGTATTGTTCAATGGGCGAGGAAACCTCGCCCTTACGATTACAAGCGGTTTTACAAATGTCAACACGCCCCAATGAAACTATATTGGCAACAGTAGAATATTAACAGAACTTAGCAATCACAAAGGAACGCACAATGATCAAACTTGTCATGATGCCACCGTTGGACGACCTCAAGCGCGAGTTCGCCCCACGTCTAGAGGCAAACCTCCCGGAGTATCGCGTCGCCGTACCCGAAACGGACGAAGAAGCACGCCGTGAAATTGTCGATGCCGATGCAGCATACGGTTGGATACCGCCCGAAGCACTGAAGGGCGCAACAAAATTGAGGTGGCTGCAAAATCCCGATGCAGGTCCCTTTCCGGGCTACTATTACAAGGAACTGATTGAGCACTCCGTGGTGGCTTGTAACCCACGCGGTATCTACTATGATCATATCAGCCACCATATCATGATGTTCCTACTCGGACTCTCGCGTGGACTGCCCTATTACGTCGAAGCGCAACGTGAGCGTAGATGGGATCCCGACGCTCGAAAAAATTACGTTGACCTCGCTGAATCAACCGCGCTGATCTTCGGTGTGGGCGGTATCGGTCATGAGACAGCGCGGCTATGTGCAGAATTCGGTATGAAGATAATCGGTGTAGAACCACGACCCGAATATGACCTCCCATACGTCGAGATGCACCCGCCGGCGGATCTGGATGCCCTATTGCCACGCGCAGATTTCGTGATAGCGACAACGCCGCACACGCCCGAAACCGAAGGGATCTGGAATGCCGAACGTTTCAGCCTGATGAAGAACACCGCCTACTTTATCAACATCGGTCGCGGCAAAACGATGAAAATCGACGACCTCACGGACGCCGTCGAGACGGGTGAAATCGCTGGCTGCGGTCTCGATGTATTTGAAGTAGAGCCGCTGTCATCAGATCACCGCCTATGGAATCTGCCCAACGTTCTGCTCACACCCCACGTTGCCGTGAAGGACGCCGAAAACGTCCCTGAACGCCGATTCGAGATCCTCCTCGAAAACGCCCGCAGGTTCGCCGCCGGTGAACCGTTACGCAATGTGGTCAACAAAGCGGTGTGGTACTAAAATCTCGCACACAATGCGGAGAAATAACCTATGACGGAATCAGAAAATCGTGCCTTATACGGTTGGGCGGAAATCGATCCGGTTGCCCCTATCGTGGCGGGATCGGTCGGAACATGGCGTATCACCTATCACGTCGGTCGCTACGGTGTGGATGACGGCGGGGTTGTTAAAATCGCTTGGCGAGATGTCAGCGATTGGGCGGCACCCCAATTTGAAGACCCTTCCGCACCGGAATATGCGACTGTCTCTACGACAGGTCCGGCATCGCTGCGAGCGAAATTTGAAAAGCAACGCTACATCCGTCCTTGGCGGCTCTGCGTTACCGTTGATGTGTTCGACGATTCGCTCTCCGAGGGGGATAGCATCACCCTAACACTCGGAGACATTTCAGGCGGGAGTCCGGGGAGTCGAGCGCAGACCTTCTGCAAAGAGGCGTTTGAATTTCGCGTCGCCGTTGATTGGTGTGGGACATGGGTTTACACAGAGGTGCCATCACCAAAGATCCCAATTGTTAGTGGACCTCCCCATCGGTTGGTGGTGTTAGCACCCTCGGAAACTACACCCGATGAGGAGACATGGATCGGGGTTAAGGCGGAAGATCTTTGGGGCAATCCAAGCACCGGATATACCGGAACCGTCCGAATCAACGCCGACGGATTGACGGACTTGCCAGAGACGTATCAGTTCCAATCCACAGACGAGGGTGTCCACCGTTTTGAAGGCGTGAAAGCACTCACAACGGGGACTTATCGGGTGCAAGCAAGGGACGCAGAGAATCGGTTGACAGCGGAAGGGAACCCACTCCGCTGCGTGGAGGAACGGGGCACACATCAGCCCTTCTGGGGCGACCTCCACGGTCAGAGCGAAGAAACCGTTGGCACCAATCCAGTCTCCTCCTATTTTCGCTTTGCACGGGAGGCAGCACTGGTAGACTTCGCCGGACATCAAGGGAACGACTTCCAAATCACCGAAGCAATCTGGACAGAAATCCGAAAGCAGGCAAACACCCAATACGACCCCGGCAGATTTGTCACCTTTGTCGGATACGAGTGGTCGGCAAACACACCGCTGGGAGGTGACCACAACGTCTACTATCCGGGAAACGATGGTCCTCTGCACCGCTCCAGCCATGTGCTGATTCCTGATAAATCGGACATCGGGGCAGATTGCACCCATGTCACAGAGCTCTACGACACACTGCAAGGAAAGGATGTCTTGCTGCTGCCCCATGTCGGAGGACGCTACGCCAACCTCAATTGGCACGACCCGGAACTAGAGTCGCTCATTGAGGTCTACTCCGAATGGGGGGAGTTCGAGTGGTTTCTGCGGGAAGCATTAGAGAAAGGTTACCAAGTCGGCTTTACCGCCGGGAGCGACGACCACAAGGGCCGCCCCGGTGCCGCTCCTCCGGGTAGCGGTTCGTTCGGTGTGTACGGCGGATTGACCTGCATCTATGCGGCAGAGTTGACGCGAGAAGGATTGTGGGAAGCCCTGAAAGCCCGTCGATGTTACGGAACAACGGGGCAGCGCATCCTGCTTGAAGTAACCGCAGACGGCAAACCGATGGGCGCAGCGTATCAGGCGAGCCAACCGCCGGAGATCTCCGTGAAAGTGACCGGCACCGCACCCATCGAACGGGTGGACATTTTCAGAGGGTTGGAACAGATCTATACCTTCCCCGCAACGACCGAACGGGCGGAAAACCAGATCCGTGTGGCGTGGTCGGGGCAGCGCATCCGGGCGCGAAACCGGCTGGTGCGATGGGACGGTAGCCTTGAGATAGATAGAGGACAGATTCTGGAGGCGGAAGGTTACGCCTTTGACACCCCAGCTGAAGGAATAGAGGCGGTAACTGAGCGAGCAGTCTCATGGAAATCTGTGACAACCGGAGACGCCGATGGCGTGATCCTGAGTCTCGACGCACCGCCTGAAACAACCCTCGATTTTAAGACATCGACCCTGAATCGGAGCGTCTCGCTTCAGGAAATTAACGATTCACCCATTGTCATTGATGCCGGCGGGATTGATATGAAGGTTGTGTTTGAACGGCTGCCGATCGACGTTGGGGGGGAAGTGGCGTTTACGTTTCGGGAGGCAGCGTTGCCCACGGGCTGCCACCCCTATTGGGTACGGGTGCTGCAAACAGATGGAGCAAAGGCATGGGCAAGCCCCATCTATGTAACAATATGACGTATTTTGCACTTTCTTTTTTCGCTCATGTAAAGAATGAGTGCAATAGAAGCCGCAGGCTCTCGCCTCCCAATTTATCAAGGGGTTACTCTCCCCCCGCTTGCGGGGGGATTAAGGGGGGTACGAAGGCAGCACTTCACCTCATGCTTTGCACTTTCTTTTGACATGAGCCTCTTTTTTTATGTACCTCGTTCGAGAAATTGCGTATAAATATTGTGTGGGAATTACCCACTTCGATAGAGAAAATCATGTCCTATTTCATACTCCGTATGACGCCGACTTTGGCACATGACAATCCAAATTCACTCGTGGGTACAGGTTTCCTAACCTGTACGTAGTTCCTGTGGGTACAAGTTCCGATGGATCGGGATTCAAAGTAACTTCTGAACGCCCATTTTTAATCTCTGTTTTTTTATTTGTGAAGATTCACGTTAATTCGCGGATGCTTTAATACTTTTCTCTACAAAAATTACGTGCTTCAACTCGTAGGGGCGAGGTCCCCTCGCCCGAACATTTCGAGTTTTGGGAGGTTGTAGGGGCAATCCTTATGTTTGCCCGATTGTAGTTTTTCTTTTTTATTTGTGAAGATTCGCGTTAATTCGCGGATGTTTTAACACTGTGCACCTTGCCACGCACTATACATCTGGAGGTAAATATATGGGACAGATAGACCAATCGCTTTTAGAACTAGAAACCCCTCACATCTTGTTGGATCAGGATAGGTTACAAGCCAACATCCAACTGATTCAGGACATCGGTAATACTCGCGGTGTCAATGTTCGCCCACACATCAAAACCCACAAGTGCCTTGAACTCGCCCGGCAACAGATAGACGCAGGCGCGGTGGGAATTACCTCCTCAAAGGTAGACGAGGCACTCGTTTTCATCAACAACGGGATCCGTTCCGTCACTGTGGCATATCCCTTGGTCGTTGATTCAAAACTTGATCGCCTGATAGCCGCTGCACGCGCACATGACGTTGACCTGCGCCTCATCGTTGATAGCCCTGCGGGAGTAGATGCAATCGCTCAGGTAGCAGGGAGACACCAGAAACAGATCAGCATTTTCTTGAAGATAGATGTGGGGCTGCACCGCTGTGGACTCACGGAAGACGATCCGGGCTTGGTTGGATTGGTGCAGAAGATCGTCCAAGAACCCGATCTGAATTTCGTGGGAATTCTATCCCACGCTGGGCATACTTATGGCGCAGATAATGCCGATGCAGCGCGAAAAATCGCCCAACAAGAGTGCGAGACTATGAACCACGTGCGGAAAAGACTGGAGAGCAACGGCATCGAAGTCTCGGAAGTGTCCGTTGGATCTACACCCGGCACCCTTGTGAGCGACAGCTACGACGGCATCACCGAAATTCGACCGGGCAATTACATCTTTATGGATAGAATGCCGCTGCGTCTCCAGGTCATCGAGTTAAACCAGATCGCGCTCTCAGTGCTGGCAACGGTGGTGAGCCAAAACTCGGACTACTTTATTATCGATTCTGGATCCAAAACCTTGAGCTCGGATCAAGGCGCGCACGGAATGCCGGGCATGGAAGGATTCGGACTGGTGTATCCCGCAGATCGGTTCGAGGATACAGATTATGAGATGATTGTCACCAGACTCTCGGAAGAGCACGGGGTTGTCATACGCAAGGATTTCGATCTGGCGATAGGCTCCAAAGTCCGAGTCGTACCGAACCACTCATGTGTCGTCGCAAACCTATTAGACACCTACACAGTGCTAAAGGATGGACAGATCACCGAGCAATGGGACATCGCCGCCCGCGGGCAGGTCCATTAGTCCCAGCAGGCCGGCACAATGCCGCTTATTCGTAAGGAACGGAGATCTCCGTTCCGTTTCTTCTTACGTATCACGCATTACTTATTATTCCCATCAACCATAGCAGGGCAATATGCGTTTGGTAATGAACCAATGAACCGGAGACTTCTACCATGACAATCCAAGATCACCTTTCCCTAGAGGGCATCAACGACGATAACCTCAGCATTTTCAAGGCAATCGGCGTGGATTATGTTGCAGTTATGCACCCACCACCTCCCAAGCCCGACGATCGTGCTAATATCTGGAAAGATGTACGCAAAAAAGTCGAATCCCACGGGATGAAGTTTAATAACGTTGGACTCAGACCGGCGAAAGAAATTACGCTCGGCAAGCCCGGCAGAGACGAACACACCGAGGGCTGGTGCACCTTGATACGGAACATGGGAGAAGCCGGTGTCCCAACGCTGTGCTACAACTTCCGAGGCATCGGGAACTTTCGGACAGAGGCGACCGTTGGCAGAGGTGGAGCACGTTACAGTACGTTCGACTATGATGAGTTCATGAAGGAACCACCGGACTACCCCGACCACCACATCTCCGAAGATAAACTCCGGGCGAATCTGAAGCACTTCCTTGAACACATTGTACCGGTCGCTGAAGAAGCCGAGGTACAACTCACCATGCACCCGGACGACCCGCCGCGCCCGGAGCCGCTTGGTGGTGCAGCCCGAATCCTTTCAACTCTCGACGATTTTGAGCGCATGTTTAATGAGGTTCCCAGCCACGTCAACGCCATGCTGTTTTGCCAAGGATGTGTCCGTGAAATGGGAGAAGACGTGCCGACTGCTATCCGGCGCATTGGGGCTCAAAACAAAATCGCCGCCGTCCACTTCCGTAACCTGCGGGGAACCCCAAATAAGTTTCAGGAGGTTTTCGTGGATGAGGGCGAAGTGGATATGTATCAAGCCATGCAAACCTACCGGGAAATTGGCTTTGAAGGTCCCTTCATGATGGATCACACCCCTAGCTTCCCTCAAGAAAATGCCCAATGGGCGGGGCGCGCCTTCGCCGTCGGTTACATCCGATCAATGATTCAAGCAGTTTACCGCTAACACATTAACAACTCACCTATATCCATAAGGAAAACGAAAAATGATAAAAATTGGCACCCGTATCAGCCCTGATTGGTTGGACCGTCCCAACGACCTTGCCTTCCTTAAACAGATCGGCGTCGATTGCGCGGACATCACCCTAGACATCTGTCCCGGCTATGCAGAAGCCGGCGGTCGTGCAAACCGCGAGGGACTCGAAAAAGTGGTCGAAGCCATCGACAAAGCAGGTCTCAAGATCGAACGCGCCAACACCGCTAACAGTAACTGCATCAAGACCTTTCTCGGTCAGCCCGGTTCCGAAGAAGAAATCGACAACCTGATTGTCAACGCCGAACTCTGCGGCGAGTTCGATCTGCCGGTGATGGGCATCCAATGTTTTCAAGCGGGGCAGTTCGGTCATTTCCCGGAGTCTATGCACGGCATGATTGAGGGGCGAGGTGGATATAGTCACTTGAAGGTGGATCTGAGCGACGCCCTAAACCAACCGCCACCAGAAGGCGCACCGACGCACGATGAGATCTGGGAGCGCACCCTGAAAATCTTTCGTAACGTTGTGCCTGTAGCGGAGAGTGCTGGTGTCAACGTCGCTATGCACGGCAACGACCCGCCGGTTCCCAGCCTCTACGGTGTGCCGCAGGTTCTCTACAACTTCGCTGCCTTTGACCGCCTCTTTTCCGAAGTCCCATCCCCGAACAACGGCATGACCTTTTGCGTAGGCACCCGCTACGAATCGGGCGAAGATGTCTTTGAGGGCATTCGGCATTTCGGGGAACAGGGCAAAATCTTCCACGTCCACTTCCGCAACGTGCGTGGAAAGATTCCCGAAAAGAAGGGGTATGAGGAGGTAATCCCCGACACCGGTGACATGGACATGTACCGCGTGGCGAAAGCCTTGCACGATGTGGGCTACGACGCCGTTATTGACTACGACCACATCATGCGGCTCACCACAGACGGACCCGAAGGCAGAGAGTATATCGCCTACTGTGTCGGGCACATGCGCGGGTTGCTCCAAGCACTCGAAAGCAACACCTAATCCTATTTGCCACTAAAGCTCCCGCAGTGTAACGCAGTAGGGTTATTCGTAGGGAACGCAGATCTGCGTTCCATTTATTCCTTTCGCTCCAACGGAGCAACATGGGCATCAAAACCTATCACACCCGTAGGTCGGGCATCCCCGGTCACGCCTAGTCTCGGCACGGGCGGATCCTCTCGGACTTGCCCGACCTGTAGCCCCAACGGGGCGACAGGTGTCGCTTTGCGGTGATACACGAAATATCAAGAAAACCACTGTACGTCGTTCAGCAGCCGCCGATAAATCGGGGTGAATTTGGTTATTTCTAGTAGCGTCGAGTATGGAAACTCGACCTACAGATTATCGAGCAACTTGCGTTAGCAATACCAAATCACCCCAAACCTTCGCTCCAGAGGAGCGATATGTCTATAGATGGGCAACCCATCCAATCCCCGCGCTCCAGCGGAGCGCAATGTATAGAGTTCATCAATCCAATGAACCAATGAACGCCATGCTAGAAACCCGCCTTCAATCACTGTCCACATTCCGATTCCAGAACCTGTCGAAACAGAGTGGGATAGACCACTTTGTTTCGACCCGCATCGGCGGTCTGAGTCCCCCACCTTATGAATCCCTTAATCTGGGTTTTCACGTCGGAGACACCCTTGAAGTTGTCCTGAAAAATCGTGAACGTTTGGCAGCCAATATCGGAATCCCACTCTCCGATTTTACAATTGCAAAACAGGTTCATAGCGGTACAGTGACAATCGCAACTGATGAAATGAGGGGCTACGGCGCAGCCGATCTCGATAAGGCAGTTGAAGCGACAGATGCAATGATAACCGATGTTCCTCGCTTATGTCTAGCGGTTCTTGCGGCGGATTGTGTGCTAGTTCTCTTCTTTGATCCCCAAAAGAAAGTGATAGCCGCCGTGCACGCCGGCTGGCGCGGAACTGTCAAATTGGCGGCGCAAAGAACGGCAGAAACCTTAGAGCAAAAATTCAACTGCAATCCGACCAACATTCTCGTAGGAATCGGTCCCTCCATCGGTCCCTGTCACTACGAAGTCGGTCCCGAAGTCATCTCACAAGTCGAAGACACTTTTGGCAGCACGGATGGCTATATCAACGACGAAACTCCCGATGGCAAAGGGTATTTTAATCTGTGGGAAGCCAACAAGCGGCAAATCATAGAGGCAGGTATCCCAGCGCGAAATATAGAGGTCGCTCAGATATGCACCTATTGTAATGCACACCTGTTTTTCTCTGAGCGACACCAAAGAGGAAGGACTGGCAGATTCGGGGCAGGAATTATTTTGTCAGCATGAACCGACCAGGAAAGAGCAACTGAATTTTTTCTTGGGAGGTTGTAAAATCCGGTTTCTGGCTTGCCCGACATGTTTCTATATAAGGAGATGAATCTGATGTTTAAGCTACGTTTCCTATTGTCGCATTAATTGCAATTTCTGATGCACTTCCACACACCGACGAACAACTAACGCAGGAGCTTGAGCAAGCAAAGCAAGAACAGACAAAACTAGCACGACGGATAGCTAAGCTAGAGCGACAGGCCGTTGCACTTGATGCTGAACAGACCGGCCGGGAAACTTCCGGCAGAAATATCGAGATTATAGTTGGGGTAAATTGCAGTTATCAAAGGTAAACACCGTTTTCGCCTATCCCCGGCGGAACAGTGTTGGGCTTGGGGGAAAGAGAGGTAATTAGGATTTACGCAGTTGAACGTTCAAAGTCTTGCGCTGCGTTGAACCACACCCCCTCTAACTCCCCCTTGCAAAGGGAGAGAACCCGTAGCTCGTTGATTCATCTCAATGCCCAATGAATCGGGCAACTACAATCTGAAGTGCGCAACTCCTATGAGATATTAAAGACTTTTCCACAAGAGCTCTTAAATCTTTCAAGAAAGGTAAGGAATAATCTGTGAGAACTTTCATGCTTATCACATGCCTAATTTTATTTGTAACCTCGAATAAAGAGACACTCGCTCATGGTGGACGAACAGATAAATTTGGCTGACATAAAGACAATAAGCGTGGTGGTCGCCACTGTCATAATCGAAAGCCTGTAGTAGCACCGAAACCTCAACCCGTAATACCGCCTAACCCCCAACCCGTAATACCACCGGGGCGTAGCGTTGAACCTCAAAAAGCGAAATTAACACTATTATGGGCAAAAATCAAAACTAAACGAGTAAACGTCCGATAATTAAACTTATTGGATATTTTTAACCCTTTTCAACCAATAATCCCAAAATCAAATCCAGTAATCATGTGGGTTTGCCTAAATCCAAAACTCAAAAAAAACGTCCGATAACCGTATTTACCCTTTGGATATTGCTGCTATTCTATACTAGGCACCCTATAATAGAAGTGCAGCAGCTCTCAAATGTTAAGTAATTTATTCGCTTTTCGCCAAGGTATTCCTAAGTCTCTTGCGATTCTTCGGATCGATTTCCCTTGCTGGTGGGCTGTTTGTATTGCCTTCTCTGCGTCCTCGCGCTGTTTTACGGTTCCCGATAGAGTCTCCAGTGAGCCAGCCACTTGATAATCAGCATAATCGAAAAGCGTTGTTTCACCGTGGTCACTCACGCCGGCGATTCTGGTGGATCGTATCTGCTCGCAAGCGGAAGCCGATGCCAAAAATCCGCTCGCAGGGCTGAGGGATTCTGCAATCATTCGAGGCTGCAGTGCCAAAGCCACGCAATCCGCTCGTTTCACATCGCAACCTACGCCGCAACGGTTTCGAGATAGCATATATCCGTGCTAAGTATGTATGCGAAAGTGTAGCATCTCAGCGGTCTGCTCGTTGACTTTGTAACAGCCTATCTCGTAAGGATCAGATACATACCACTACAGACAAGCAGCATGCCGATAACATATCGTAAGGTGAGCGGCTCCCGAAACAGTATTAAGCCAGCTATACTTGTCAGCAATATCCCTCCAAACCGGATAACGGGTGAGCCGAGAGAAATTGGAGCCCCTGCACTAAAGGTGACATACAACCCGAGAGTCACACCGCTGAACGCGAATCCCACGCCCATACTCGCTAAAATACCTGAGAGTTGGGCATGTTGCGGTACGCCACGCGCCCATTGCCACAGCACCCAAGCCAGTCCTGTCGAAAATGTGCAGCTGCCATATATTAATACCGCTAAACTGTTGGAGAGTCTGCCCGCTGCTACTTTCACACAAAGATCTGCAGCAGCCAATGCACATGCGGTGACCAGTGCGTATTTAATCCAGCCCATAATTCAAATTTGCTCCCAGTGGTCAACGCCACTAACGCTTGTTATCGTTTAATTTAACTGCGGTGTGCCTTCCCGCTCATTTCAACGAAAGCATACCCGAAAACGTCAATAACGTCAAGTATAGAAGTGTATAAAGTAGTAGGCACACTCCGTGTGCCGTAACACAGCGCAATCAGCTAGAGAAAACCTATATGAAATCCGTATTCAGACTGTCCGTCAACAACCCTGTATTGGTCCACATGATCACCATCGCGGTAGTTGTCTTGGGATCATACATGCTCATCAATATGCCGCGCGAACTCGAACGCGATATGTCCTTCAACTGGGCATTTATTTGGGTGACCTACCCCGGCGTTTCGCCCGAAGAGATCGAAAAACTGATCGCCAAGCCAATCGAGGACGAGATCGCTGATGTCAATAAAATTGAGTCCATCACCTCAACCGCCGCCGAAGGATTCACCGGCGTCAGTGTAAAATTCGATCAGAATATCTCACGCGACGAGTTTGACAAACTGTATCAAGACCTCCGCACAGAGCTAGATAAAGTCCAAAATCTGCCCGAAGATGCGGAGGATCCCGTCATGTTCAAGCTGGAGTCAAATACACTAACGCCGGTGATTGATGTCGTCATAGCGGGGGACTTCCCCGAAAAAGAGAGGCAAGGGCTGGCAGAAGAACTCCAAGATGAAATCGAAGCCGTTGAAGATGTCTTGGAGGTTTCGGTCTACGGGATTCGTGACCGCCAGATCTGGATCGAGGTCGATCCCGATCGCCTCGAACGGTATTCCCTAACGTTGCAACAAGTTGTCGGCGCGTTGGCAGCCAAGAATATGAACGTCCCAGCGGGAGAATTGAAGATCGGTCGCTTGGAATACCTGCTGCACACCGTCGGCGAGTTTGATTCAATCGACCAAATCCAAAATGTGATTGTGCAACAGATTCCCGGCGGCGGTAAGATCCGCGTCAGGGATGTTGCACAGGTTCGAGATACCTACGAAGAACCGACCGTAATTCCCCGTTTGAATGGTAAACCAGCAATCACACTCTCAGTGGCAAAACGGGGCGAAGGAAGTACGATCCAGATTGTCGATACAGTACGAACCATAGCAGAGAAATATCGGACACATCGACTGCCGGAGGGTGCGGAAATCACATTAGTGAACGATAGTTCAATCCATATTCGCAATTCGCTTGGCAAACTGCAAACTAACGCACTTTTCGGCGTAACGCTTGTGCTCCTTGTCTTATGCCTTTTTATGGGACTGAGGAACGCAATCTTTGTTGCCATCGGCATCCCGCTGACACTCCTAATCACCTTTGGGCTCATGGGCGTTGCCAACGAATCGATCAACAATATGTCGCTGTTCGGATTGGTGTTGGTGCTCGGTATCATTGTGGACGATGCAATTATTGTGATGGAAAATGTCTATCGTCGGATGCAGGAAGGGGAATCGCCGATCCAAGCCGCTATCAACGGGGCATACGAGGTCGCTGGACCCGTGATAACCGCTTCCTTAACGACAGCTGCTATCTTCCTCCCGCTCGCACTACTGCCGGGGATCGTTGGCAAATTCATGAAGATCATCCCTATCATCGTCGCCTTGACGCTTGCCGCATCCCTGTTTGAATGTTTCTTCATCTTGCCATCCCACATCGCGGATTGGGGAAAGGTTGGGCGTCCCAAATCCCAAGACAGACTGATGCGCTACCTACTAAAGCCCTACACTAGGCTCTTGAAATTCGCACTACGCCGTCGCTACTGGGTACTAGGCGGGGTTGTCCTTTGCCTATTCCTGAGTTTTCTCCCCATCCGCTTCGGACTGGTTGAGGTTGACATGTTCCAAGGTGATGAGTACCCCATGATTTTTGTCCACGTCACGATGCCTGTGGGCACCCGCTTGGAAACGACAGATGCCGTAATCCGGGAATTGGAGGCAGTCACACTTGCAATGACCAAATCTGAAATCAAGGCAGTGATCGCGAGAACGGGGTTCCACGAGATAGATAACAACTTTAATGAGCTTAACGGCAACCTCGGAATGCTCCACATTGAGGTCGTCGAAGCCAAGGATCGTGAGCGGACACTTGATAAAATGATTGCGGAACTCCGCCAGAAATTTAGTCGTATTACGGGGCCCGAGCAGATTGGATTTCAGACAAGGGAAGAGGGTCCCCCCGCCGGCAAGGATGTCGAAGTCATAGTGAAAGGAAAATACTTCGACGAACTGGAAGCGATCACCGACGAATTGAAAACGGAACTTGCCAAGACTCCCGGAGTCACTGACATCAACGACAACTTCGCGCTGGGCCAAGAGGAGATCAAAATACATATTGATGAGGACAAAGCCAACGAATATGGACTGACGCTCCAGCAGATTGCCTTCACCGCACGTAATGCGTTTGAAGGCACAAAGGCAACTGTATTCCGCGATGGTGATGAGGAGATTGATGTTGTTGTCAAATTCAGTGAATCTGCACGCACGACGCTCAAAGATGTAGAGGACCTGAAATTGATGAGTGCAACGGGTGTGCCAGTGCCCCTCCGAGACATCGCCCAGCTGAGTGTGGCGCAAGGTTATTCCACAATTCATCGCTACAAACAGGAACGAGCCATCACAATCACCGCCAATGTGGATGAAAAAGTAGCCTCTGGGGTGAGCGTGAATCAGAGACTCCGCGCACGTTTCGATAAGATCAGTCCACGCTATCCGGGCTACACACTCGAATCCGGCGGCGAATTTGCCGAGTTTCAGCAGGTTTTTTCAGACATCCCCATCTTCTTCGCTTTTGGGATTATGCTGGTCTATTTCATACTGGGAACACAGTTCAAGTCCTTCCTCCAACCGCTGATTATTCTGATGACCGTACCCTTTGCATTTATCGGCGCGATGGTGGGACTGATTACCTCTGGAAACCCACTGAGCATCGCTTCAACATACGGACTCGTTGCGCTGGCTGGCATTGTCGTTAATGACTCGATTGTGTTGGTCGAGTTTATCAATCGTCAACGGACAGCGGGGGCTGGTAAATGGCAGGCGATTATCAATGCGGGACGCACACGGCTACGCCCGATCCTACTCACCTCAATTACCACCGTGAGCGGTCTACTACCGATGGCGTTAGGGGTCGGTGGGAGGTCGGCGATGTGGATGCCGATGGCAAGCACCATCGTTTGGGGTCTGTCGGTAGCGACCCTTCTGACACTGTTCGTAATTCCGGCGTTCTACGCAATCAGCGATGATATCCGTCAATGGCGAGGGGTCCGCGTTGAGAGCACGGATATAGAGAAAAGAGTAATAACTTAGAACCGGCAACAAGAGCAGAAAAGACCGATTAATAGTAGTAGGCACGCTCCGCGTGCCGTCATTTGAGCAACGGTTACGACATGTCGAAGCCACGGATATAGAGAAAAGGATAATAACTTAAAATGGACAACAACAGCAGAAAAGAGCGATTAATAGTAGTAGGCACGCTCCGCGTGCCGTCATTTGTGCAACGGTTACGGCATGTCGAAGCCACAGATATAGAGAAAAGGATAATAATTAAAATGGGCAACAACAGCAGAAAAGACCGATTAATAGTAGTAGGCACGCTCCGCGTGCCGTCATTTGTACAACGGTTACGGCATGTCAAAGCTACGGATATAGAGAAAAGGATAATAACTTAAAATGGACAACAACAGCAGAAAAGAGCGATTAATAGTAGTAGGCACGCTCCGCGTGCCGTCCACAGTCTGCACAATGGTCACATACCGAGTATGCCTACTACTTTAGATTTGATACAAAAAACACTCGCCATTCGGAAGATGGCTTGGATTTTTCCTAATATATTCTTGAATCGCGCAGAACTGTTCAGGCGAACGTACGAGATGATCAAAACTTTCTTCCTGCCAAAACCGTCCCGTTTGTCCAAGTACCTTATTAATCTTAACTGCACTGAACCTTTTCCACGAGTAACATTGCCTCAAAAGATCTGTGTCGTCTAACAAACAGACGAGCAGGTGAACATGATTGGGCATAATCACAAAGTCGCCTATATGGTAACGATCTCCATTAAAGTGCAACAAACTGTCCGCTACAATCTTTGCGAGCCTTGGTTGTTTTAGGACACATGCTCCTAGACCTTTATCTAGGTATTCCATATATTGCCATGAAAAGGTCTGATGAAAATTTTTACGCAGCCCTTCAGGAAGCTCGGCAAGTTTGTCTTTCCAATTTGGCATTGAAGTGGAAATTCCGTGTTGTGCAAGCCAAGCCGATCGTTTGATATACCATTGTCGAACTATATGCCGAGGAAGTGAATCCTCAGTGCGAAACGAAATAAAGTAGGTCGCTTGCGGTTGAAACCAATGCGGCAGATTTGAACCTGCTATGATTTGGAAATCGCTATTAGGATCAAAGAGTTTGAACATAGTAGTAGGCACGCTCCGCGTGCCGTCATTTGTGCCCTGTTTGGGGCATATGGAATGTGGTTGCTACTATCCACGCTGTTTACGGCATACGGAGTATGCCTACTACTTTAACACTCCCCGAAGCCGTTCAGCAAGAAAGCTATTCCGCTCAACAACCCTGTTATTCCGAATCGCCATGCCAAGTGCCTTCTTCGTGCCAACAAGGACAACCAACTCCTTCGCCCGCGTAATGCCGGTATAGAGCAGATTCCGCTGCAGCATCAGATAATGTTGCGTCATCAACGGTATAACGACGGCAGGATACTCGCTACCCTGCGCCTTGTGGACAGTGATACCGTAAGCCAACACCAATTCGTTCAGATCCGCCATATCAAAAGCAACCCGCTTTTCCGGGAACTGGATCGTGACCTCCTTCTCAACCAAGTCCACATCGGTGATGCGCCCGATGTCACCGTTAAAAACATCATAATCGTAGTTGTTCCGAATCTGCATCACTTTATCTCCGACGCGAAAGTCTCGCCCACCCCGAATTGCTTCTTCCGGCGAAGGGTTGAGGATTTCCTGCAACCGTTTGTTGAAATTTTCAGAGCCAATTGTGCCACGCCGCATTGGGCAGAGCACCTGAATGTCGTCCATCGGGTGGTAGCTGTAGTGCTTGGGTAGACGTTTTCCGACAAGGTCACATATCAGATCAACCGCCTGATCCGGATCCTCCTCCTCAATAAAGAAGAAGTTGCGGTCAGCGGGTCCGGTGGTCTGCGGAAATTTACCACGATTGATGCGGTGCGCGTTGGTGACAATGTAGCTCTCCTGCGCTTGACGGAAAATCTCCGTCAACGTCACAACCGTTACCTCCCCAGAAGCGATGAGGTCTGTCAGCACATTTCCCGCCCCCACCGATGGAAGTTGGTCTACATCACCGATCATGATTAAGGTCGCACTCTGTGGCACCGCCTTCATCAGATTGTTCATCAACACCAGATCGACCATCGACATCTCATCAATAATCACCACGTCCGCTTCCAACGGGTTCTCCCGATTCCGTTTGAAGCCGTTCTCCTGCGGCGAGAATTCCAGCAGGCGGTGGATAGTTTTGGCTTCGCGTCCGGTCGTCTCGCTAATGCGTTTCGCCGCCCGTCCAGTCGGTGCTGCTAACAATACCCTTTTTTCAAGTGCTTCAAAAAGATGGAGCATACCGATGGTTGTCGTCGTTTTTCCCGTCCCCGGTCCGCCGGTCAAGAGCATCACCTTGGCGGTCAACGCAGTCTTTACCGCCTCCCGCTGATTGGCAGCAAAATGGATCCCCATCCGCTTTTCAAGCCGATCAATCGAGGCGTCAACAAAATCAATCTGCACCGGACTAGCGGGGGTTTGCAATAGCCTTAAAACTGAATTGGCTACGCCGACCTCTGCATAGTAAAATGGAGCGAGGTAAATCGCTTCTCCCTCCGGCGTGTTTTCGGAAATAATCTCCTCTTTCGCACCCAATTCCGCGATTCCGTCCTCAATCAGATCGGGCGGTAACTCTAAAATCTCCTCACACGAGGTAAGTAGGTCAGCCCGATACAGGAAAACATGACCGTCATCCGCTTTATGGCTCAGGACATATTTTATCCCTGCCATCACCCGATGTGGGGATTCAGGATCGATACCGAGATTCTGCGAAATGGTATCCGCCGTTTTGAAGCCTATCCCGTAAATATCATCGGCAAGACGATACGGATTTTCACGGACAATTGCAATCGCATCGCTTTCGTAGGTCTTATAGATTTTTACCGCATGGGCGGTGCTGACATTGTTGGATTGCAGAAAAAGCATTACGTTCTTGATTTCGCGTTGCGCTGCCCACGCCTCCTTAATCGTATCAACCCGCTTTTTACCGATCCCCGGAACCTCCCTCAGTTTACCGGGTGCCTGCTCAATCACATCCATCGTATCCATCCCGAACTTATTGACGATTCGAGTTGCCATCACCGGTCCGACCCCTTTGATCATCCCCGAACCGAGGTATTTCCGCAACCCAACTACAGTTGCGGGCAGTACCGTCTCATACCCCTCGATCTTGAACTGTCTGCCGTACTGCGGGTTGTCAACCCACTCCCCGCTGAGAGCGAGGCTCTCACCAGCACTCGCAGCAGCGAGATTCCCCACAACGGTGATCAGTTCCGTCGGGTAATCACGCGAAGTCAACCGCGCGATAGTATAACCCGTTTCCGCGTTTTCAAAAACGATACGTTCAAGGATACCTACAAGTTTGTCCATAACATTAAAACCTGAGCTGCCACCCATTGAAAATCCATCGGTTTTCCCGTAGGGGCGGGGTTTCCCCGCCCGTCAAGGACTCTGCCTTTCGCTCCAGTTTTGAATCCCGATCTTATCGGGGAGGAGCGATATGTCTATAGAACGGCGATAAGTCCAATTTCCGCGCTCCAGAGGAGCGCAATGTATATAGCACCGAACCGCTACAAACCATAGCCTCAGTGGAGTAATATGTTTATCACCCGTAGTTCGGGCATCCCCGATGAATCGGGATTTCGCTTACGCTCAACTTGCCCGTCCCATAGCCCCAGCGGGGCGATATGTGTATAGAAAACCAAAGCCTGTCTCCTAAAGCCCCAGTTGCTTTGAATCCCGATCTTATCGGGGCGGGGCGACATGTGTGTAGTCTTAGATGTCGAGTATGGAAACTCGACCTACAGGCTACCTAGCAACTTGCGTTATTATAACCTAAATTGCCAACTTGGTGAAAAAGAAGTACATTTGGTTAAAGTAGGGAACGACGATCGTTGTTCCCTACTGAAGTACGCAGCTCCTATATACTTATTGTGCTTTACGGAGTGCGTTGGCTTTGGCCCGATCTGCGTTGGACTGATCGTCATCGCCTTTAGCAGAATATTCCAACCCACGCAAGGCATAGGCAGGGATATAACCGGGCTTGACTTCTATCGCTTTGGTGTACGCTTCTATGGCATTGTCATAATCACCTTTTGCAGAGTATCTCAGTCCTTGCATAAGGTGGGCATTAGCATCGGGTCGTACCTGTAAATTTACGAGAAAAAGAACTATACCTAAGAGAATCAATAGTGCAATCAGGATTAGGGATACGATAGAAACAATGTATCGCCATTTTATCGGAGTTTGCCTTGATAGACGAAACGGTTTCTGAAAATAGAAATGCCAAATCAAGAATGACAAACTTCCACTAACTATAATCGTAATCAACGCAATAAGTGTTTCACCAGAAACTATACATCTTAGAAGGATAAGCACTTTACTAAAATCTATAGATTTTAATAGGAAAGTTAAAAGGAGAGAAAAGTATATCCCAAAACCGAAGAATCGGATCACGCTGTGTCTTAGTATTTTTGAAACACGTGAAATCTCATCTATTGCGAAGACCCGCCTGTGTCCTATTAACCCCAATTTGAATTCACACTGTCTACTTGTTTCAAGATGCCATCGGGCTAGTTGTGCTAGACGGCTTATGTTGCATATCCACATCAGGGATATTAGGACACACCCAAGCCAGACTAACCAATGTACAACTTCGGCATTTTGAAATTCCACCCCCAAAAATTTCTCAACGTCGCCATATAACACCAATAAGCCAATAATAAGCGGAGGTAACATCAGACGGTTGGTTGCATAGGTCTCCGAATTAAACTGGCGAACCTCAAGTCCCAACTCTTTGTATAGTTCTAACGTCAGTTTCTTTTCATCACTTATCAACCTTTTTCCCCCTTTCTAATTCCACCCTGAACCCGTAATCGCCTCTACGAATAGCTTACCTCTACGGGTTGTCAGTTATCTGAGGGGTGCTCATAATTATCGTCTGAATCGCGGATTAAACTGATGAAGCGGATTGGGCGGATTAAAGACTGCCGAACTGTCCTGATTCAAAGCTACAGTGGAGCGACTAGTGCATAGATGTTTTTTCACTCCGGAGGGGCGAGATGTCTATAGATGCGCCGAATCCTTATACCTCCAAGCCCCAGCGGGGCGACATGTGTGGGATTGGATTGATGCACAACATATTAAGCACATAAATCCTCACGAAAATCAGGAACAAGATTCGGGTATAAAGCGCGTAGTAAGTGCTCTTCTATTTCAGATTCACAATCCTGCAGCAGTTGATCTAAATCTATAAAATCCTTCATGACTGTGTGTTTGTCAGCATGTCGGCGATATCTGGCGGTAGAATTATTCCTGTTTTAGTTTGGAAGTCAGTAACGCTTCCGTGACCTTTGCGGAATGAAGAAATGATATCATAACCCCTATTCTTGGCTGCAATCAGATCTTCTTGAGCTTTCTCCCATTCCCTGAGATGTAACAATGTTTCACCACGATTGTAATAGGCCTCGACAAAATTGGAGTCCAAGTCTATTGCTTTAGTATAGTCTTCAATAGCACGTTTATAATCACCTATCCGCCAGTAAGTTATCCCACGAGCATTATAAGCACTAGAATTATTGGTATTGAGTTCTATCGCACGATTGCAGTCTTCAATAGCACGCTCATAATCACCTATTAGTTCGTAAATAATCCCACGAGTGCTATAAGCATTAGAATTATTGGTATCGAGTTCTATCGCACGATTGCAGTCTTCAATAGCACGCTCATAATCACCTCCCATACCCCGGCAAAACGCACGGCTACTATAAGACTCTACATGAGTAGGATTCAAGTCTATTGCTTTGCTAAAGTCCTCAAGGGCACGGTCATGCCTGCCCATTCTGATGTAGAGCCCCGCCCGATTATGATAAGCTTGAAATAAATTCGGATTCAATTTTATGGCTCGGGTATAATACTCAATAGATTTTTCATTTTCCTTCTGTCTTTCTTCATAGGATGTCGCTTCGGCCCATCTATTGTGACAAGCATAAGCCCTGTAAAACTGCGTGTAAGCATCCCCGTGGATATCCTGGTATCGAATGAATCCATAGACATCGTTGTAGAGAGTTTCCTTAGATATGCGATAGTGTTGGTGTAAATGCTGCAGTATCCACTGTTTGAGATCTCCCGGAATAATGACCAGATTGTCTGCGTGCGGCTTATCAATAAATCCCTTGGGTGGACGAACAAATACGCTTTTCTGAGCAATAACGCGATGCCGTGGGTTTCGGGGGTGCTCTATTATGTCTTGTATTTCCTCGGTGTTTTGCAGGATAACCCGGCCTTCCTTGTTATGGTAGCCATCGCACGCGAAGAAAAGCGCGATGCAGTAGTCGGTTGTAAAGTCTATCAAGTTGGTTTGACCGCCATAATGTTGGATTTCAGTAAGAATTTCAGAATCTATGATTTTATCCGACTCCTCTTGGGTCAGGTTTAGAGATGCTGCAAGGTTCATGCGATAATCTTCAGGCAGATCCCCAATATGCTCTTTAGCACCACGCAGGAGCTCTGTTTGGACAACTTCTATGTCAAACTCCTCCATCTCAATTCCATATGACCGCCAAAGGCTTGAGGATACTTTTCCACAGTATGGACGTCCTTCATGCGTCTTCGGTTCGCCGCGGTAGATGTAGTTACCACTGACCGATTTTCTCTGTATCTCACCAATTATTTCCTTAATTTTGCGTTGAATATGTTCGTTCATGTTTTTCTTTTTACTGATTTAACTCTCCTCTGAACTTCGCAACTATTCTAGTGAGCAGCTTACCCTTCTGTGTCATCAGTCAATTCCGAAGGCAACCCCTCAATAATCCGAGTCGATTCCACGCTCACATAAACGATGCGTTTGATTGCCGTAACCAAATCGCGCGGATTTTCAAACCAACCGTTCGGGTCGTTGAGAATGCCGCTCTCCTTGTCCCGCTTAATCCGGTAACGATCAATGAACCACTCCAGTGGCGTTCTGCCATTGAGGATGTACCAATGCGCCGCTTCCGGGATGCCGGTTAAGCGCACATGCTCGTTGATGGCGAGCGTCGTCTTTGCAAGGGTAGCAAAACGCATCGCCTTCTCGGTCAGCCGAAAATGATGCGGTTGCGGCTCGCCATCATGAGCGAACACGAAGGAAAGCGGGTACTGTTCGCACGTCTCGTAACCGAGATGGATGGCTGCGAGTGCTTTTCCCGATTCCGCGAAGGCATGAAAATCCGGTGCAAACGGGATGCGCGGTATCTCCTTCGACAAATCGTTTGCGAACTCCTCCCGATAACTCGGCGAATGCAGAATCCCATAGACATAGTCGAAAATCGCATCCTTCGTAAGCGTGTCGTCGCGGTAGTGTCCACGGAAGGCACGTAACGCCGTGTCTGAAATGTTGTCAATACGATCCGGCACATCTCCAATCCCCTGAAGCCTGTCTGTCGTGTCTAGGGCATCCGTTGGCTTTGGATATGAATATCGCGGGAAGCATTGTGAGGCATCAATAAAGTGGAGATCCGGCATCGTATCGGTTATAAGTGCGGAAAATGGGTTTTTGCATCCGATGCTGGGAACACATATTACCCTGTTTTCGCTTGAACTATCTGGGAAAATCCGATCCATCTGATACTTCATTTGTACGAAGGTGTAGTTAACGTAACAATTCGTGGGAATGAATGGTCGGTACAACATTTTTCGGATGTAGTCCTCATCAAATTCGGTCTTTTTCTGCCGCTTCAGATTCTTCTTGAGTTCACGATCCCACTTTAGATTTGATGAGTGACGGCGTGCCACTATCTCCTCTGTGAGTTCAGAGTTCACCTCTATCTCAGCAATCGCGGCGAGATAGTCCACCGTCATTTTCCGCGCGTTCTCAACACAAACATCATGTGAAAAGTTGTAAAGATATGCGTCTTTACCTGTCTTTAAACTTGGCGAATACAACCTAAATATTGTATCGCCAGCGTTGCCTTCCTTTGCTCCCTTCGATCCCATCGGATAAAACTGAGCGAACGCAGCGTTGCGCTGTTCTACCCAATCGTGATGCTTATCGGGCGTAATCGTCTGCCAATCGCTGATCCCTGAAATCGACACCGCCTCGCGCAACGCCGCCAACTTCTCCTCACGGCTGAAGTAGTCACCGATATCACGATAGCGGATGCAGCAGCGATGATGTGCAGCATTTGGGTTCTTGACCAAGATAGTAATAGCGACGGGTGCCCTTGATCCCGAGAATACTTGTCCCCCCTCGCGCCGCGATAGTTCCCCCTGAGTCCTTGCATTCCCACGCAGGTGAAGGGCATGGATTGAACTGAACTCCTCCGCCAAACATGCCCGTACTCCCGCATCGGCATTCCCGTCAATCCATGAACCGTTGGTGACGAATGCGACAACGCCCTGCCCTTCAATTCTGTCTGATGCCCAGCGGATTGCCTTTTTGTACGTATCGTAAAGACTGTTTTTATTTCTCACCTTAGAGCGGGCAACGTAGGTTTCTTTGATGCGTTTTTCAAGTTCAGGGTACTCAACGTTAGGGTTGTCGTCCGTTGCACTTTTCTGCCACGCCGACCAAGGTGGGTTGCCCACAATGACTTGGATGGGAAGCTTCTGTTGACGTTCGGCACGCGTGTTGTTGTCGGGCAGCCACTCTTTTGGGAAGAGGGTAGGTTCTCCCTCCTTGTTCATATTGAACGTGTCGGTCAATATGACGCCGTTGAAGGGTTCGTAGCCGCTGTCTTCTCCGCGCTCACCGCGGTAGGCTTCCTCAATATTGACCGCCGCAATATAGTAGGCAAGCAGAACAATCTCGTTTGCGTGTAGCTCCTCGCGGTATTTCCGTTCCAAATCGGATGCTTGGATAAGGTCAGATTGAAGTAGGCGGGCGAGAAAAACACCTGCACCGGTGAATGGATCAAGCACATGCACACCCTCGTCGCTCAGACTTCTGCCGAACTCTTCCCGCAACACTTCATCAGCACTGTGTAGGATGAAGTCCACAACCTCAACCGGTGTGTAGACGATGCCGAGCCGTTCTGCGTCTTTCTTCAAGGCAGTGGCGAAGAATTTCTCGTAGAGTTCTAACAGAACGCGTTGCCGCCCTTCGCTGTTATCAATGCCGCGGGTGCGCATCCGGACGCTTTCGTAGAATCCATCCAAATCCCGCGTTTCGTCCTCAAGTCCAAACTCCTTGAAATCGTCCAGCAGTTTGTCCAGTGCAATTGATACAGGGTTGCCGGAGGCAAAGTTGTAATTCTCGAACAATGCCTCAAATACAGGATGGGTCAGGATGTGCTGTGACATCATATCAATCGCGTCGTCCCGAGTAATTGATGCGTTTATCGTTTCTCTTAACTCCTCGTGGAAGTTATCAAACCACTCGTGCAGTGTATCGTTGTCGGGATTGTCTAGCAAGTTTTCGATTCGGACGGCGACTCGCTGAAAAATATCTGCGACATCTTTCGCCCAACTCTCCCAGTATTTTCGGTCACCGCACTTCTCCACAATTTTGGCATAAATGTCTTGGGGTGGAATTTGTGCCAGACCGAACGAAATTATCTGTTGTAGGGCACCCTCGTCCCCGTCTCCATCCCCTCCACCACTAGGGAAGAGAATCCGATCGGTGGGTGCCTTGTTGAGGTCAATTTTGTTGATCTCAGCGTTGAGCCTGTCGTCGTGGGAACGCAGGGCGCGTAGGACATTCCACACCGCGGCGAACCGTTCATTGTTGTCTAGGGCATCGGCGGGATCTGTGCCGGGCGGGATTGCAACCGGCAGTATGATGTAGCCGTATTGCTTGCCCGGTGCTTTCCGCATGACCCTGCCCACCGCTTGCACGATGTCAACATGCGAGTTCTTAGGGGTCATAAAGATTACTGCGTCCAGTGCGGGCACGTCAATCCCCTCGGAGAGGCAGCGCGCATTTGAGAGGATGCGGCAAGCACCATCTGTCCCGCTTTTTAGCCATTCGATTCGGGTTTTCCGATCGAATGCGTTATGCTGCCCATCAACATGCTGCGTTTCGCATTCAAAGTTGATGGGGCGTAGGTCTTCCGGCATCTGTTGGATGGCACTCTCAATCACCCCGTTCCAATGCTCGGCTAGACGCTTTGAATTGCGGATCGTGTTGTTGAATGCGATAGCGCGTGTCAGGGGTTGGTTCGTAGCGTCGTCGTCGGACTTTCCTTCCGGGTTTTGTAGTGCCCGCCAGCAGCCGACGAACTTCGTCGCGTCGGTAATGTTAATCTCGCTCCCGCCAGCCCCGACATACCCTTGCAGCGTCGCGTCTGCGTCCGGCTCGTACATGGTAAAAATCGCCACTTTGTAGTCGGACAGTAGGTTTTGCTCGACGGCTCTGGAGAAGGGGAGACGGTGAAACTCAGGTCCGTAGGTGGCGGGATCATCCATTGAGAAGACTTCGATGTCATGACGCGCAGCTTTTGCTTTCGCGCCTTCGGTGTACAGTCGTGGGGTCGCAGTCATGTAGAGCCGTTTCTTCGCACGGATGCGGTCGGCGTTGTGCACCAGCACGAATGGGGAGGTGTCATCCCCAACCTCCTCAATGCCGGTGGTTCTGTGTGCCTCGTCGCAGAGAACAATGTCAAACGCCGGCGCGCCTTGCTCCTGTGCACTCTCGACGATTGGGAGCGAATGATAGGTGCAGAATACCACTGTCATCGCGCCCTCGCCTGGTCTCGGCACGGACTCTGTTTCCCCCAATGCCTCAGAAATCTTTTCTGGATCTGTGGTGACCGGTATTTCCAACTCCTGAATCGGCACATCCTCACTCTTTTTACCGGCACTTGTATCGGAGCAGATTCCGATATAGCGGTGTTGTACTCCCTGCTGCTCCGCCCATTCCCGCATCGCCTGTGAAAATAGCCCGATAGATGGAACGAGATAGAGCACCCGTCCACCAATACCCGCGATCTCCTCAGCGATTCTCAGGGCGGTAAAGGTCTTGCCGGTGCCGCATGCCATAATCATTTTGCCACGATCGGAATCTTTGAAGCCGTTGATAACGTCGTTAAACGCTTTTTGTTGATGCTCTCTCAGCGTAAACCGCTCTATTCGGTAGTCCAGTTGTTCCGGTGCCTCTTGGCGCAGGTCGGGCCAATCGATCGGTCGGCTAGCGAGATGGCCATAGCCAATTACTTGGAAATTGGGCCCCAACGGCTCGATGGTTCTGCGCACGTTCGGACCTAGCTCAGCACCCGTATGGACAAGAATTCGCTTTGTGAACACCTCGGCCGCTGAAGCAGTGACGAATGAATCAATCTGTGGCTTTGTAACCCGCGTGTCTTCCGCAAAACATTTGCACTGAATCGCACAATATTCGCCGTTGCTATCTCGTGCAACGAGATCTATTCCGATATCGGTGCCGTCGTATTCTGTACGATTTGCCGCCCACTCTTTCCACAAATAGACATCGGTAAACCGCTCTTTGTAAAGGGGGTCTACAGAGAGATATTGCTTCATGAGTCGTTCAAACTCATTACCTACGAGGTATGTGGAAGAAGCAGATTCGCGGATGTAATTCAGAGCACCTTGGAATCCGGTCGCCGCTTCCCCGCTTCCCGGTTCCAAGCCTAAGTAAAGTTGTGGTGTTTCTGGCATATTCAATCTCCTTGCAAAAGATTGATGGTTTCTGCGGTCTTCTGCTGGTCAAGATAGGATACTTGCACACAAAAACGCTGAACTGCGAATAGTGATTTTCTCGATCTATCGTTCTTCAATCCGATGTGACACATGTCGCCCCGCCCCGATAAGATCGGGATTCAAAGCAACTGGGGCGTGGAAGAAGGGTCCTATCGCCCGGCTATAAACATGTCGCCCCGCTGGGGCTAAATGAGCCCATGCATCGCCTCCCGTTTCCCGTTCCGTTTTCTATCCTGTAAATCCTTCAATCCTGCCTGTCCCGCCTGTCCCGATTTATCGGGGATCTATCGGGGAAAATCCTGATTCAGACAATAATTATGAACACCCCCAGATATATAGCAATGAACCAATATAGGCGAAATGCGTCCAAACGGTTGCTTCTTACACATTACGCATCGGTATAGCATCGTAGGTTGGGTTGAACGGGATTCGTGAAACCCAACACCAATCAACCAACGAACTAATGAACCAATTTGGGTTATCATATCATCAGGCACACGGACTGTCAAGGATGGATTCGAGCCCCAGAAAACGGCAAAGAACTGCTTGACGGTATTAATCCATCGTTGTATAATATGTTTGTTTCCACAACAGACAACGAACGCATAACAGGAGGAACCAACAATGAGAAAGAACAAACAATGGCATATCACCACGCTGGTCGCTATAGGGCTGTTACTGATCTCTGTGGCGAACACCTTCGCGTCAGAGCATTCATGGGCAGCTGTCCGCGAATCAAAATGGCAGGGAGCGTTGATAGATATTTACTTCGTAGATCAGCAGCAGGGCTGGATTGTTGGCTCACAGTCCACAATCCTGCATACGAACGATGGCGGTCAGACCTGGGTCAACCAACCGAGCCAACCTCTTCCGTTCAAAAACGAGTTCCACAAAGTCCGGTTTATCACTCCACAAATCGGCTGGATCGCAGGCGAAGAAGGAACCGTGTTGAAAACGGTTGATGGGGGTGCAACATGGATGAAACTTTCCACCGGTACTCGAGCAGCACTCTCAACCATCTTTTTCGTTGATGACCGACACGGCTGGGCGGGCGGCGATGGGGGACTTATCATCCACTCCGCAGATGGCGGTATGACATGGACAAGACAGGAGACTGGGACCAATAACGCGATCCGGAGCGTTCAATTCGCCAATCCTCAAATGGGTTGGGCGGTTGGCGATGCCGGTACTGTGATTAATACCATAGATGGAGGCATGACGTGGGTAGCCCAGCAGGGCGGCGTTGCTGCCAGTCTTGACGGGCTATACATGCTCGACGATCAGATGGGTTGGGCGGTCGGCGGTAACGGTGCACTGATTCATACAACCAACGGCGGAGAGACATGGGAAACCCAAGAGAGCAATGTACCCCACTCCAACGGTATGCCCGAACCGATCTGGGGCATTCATTTTACTGACGCCAACAACGGACTCAGCGCAGCAGAGTTTGGCGTTATTCTGAAGACCTCCGACGGTGGTAAAACGTGGGCACCGCTCGAACCCAGACCCGCGCCGAACCGACTCTATGCCGTCCAACACGTCACCGATCAAGAGGTTTGGGCGGTCGGTGAATTTGCGACCGTCCTGCATAGTACCGATGGCGGTGCATCGTGGGAAAACATCTCGATGAGTAACCATTTAACCAAAGTCTATTTCTACGATGATAAATTGGGATGGGCAGTCGGGTTATCGGGAACCGTTTTGCACACCAACGATGGTGGTCAAACATGGCAACCCCAATACAGTGGAAATGTGTTTGAACTTTTTGGTGTCCATTTCGTTGACCCAAATAAAGGTTACATCGTCGGCAGCAATGCAACCCTACTTGAGGCACTAGACAGTGGATTAAAATGGCATAGCGTCAGCGACCCAGCAGACGAAGGACACGGCACAGCGAAACGAATCATCTTCTCCGATCCGGCAAGCAGTTGGAAGAGTGCCCTTGGCTACTATGACCTCCACTTCTCAACCCCACAACACGGCTGGGGGGTCGGTGAAGTCGGTAAAATTGCATATACAAACGACGGCGGTCAGACATGGAATGGTCAAGACTCCGGGGACATGATGGTCGCTTTCAACAACCTGTATGGCGTCTATTCTGTTGATGCCAACACCGGTTGGACTGTCGGGGCGAGTGGAACCGTTATAAAAACCGTAGATGGCGGTCAAACATGGGAAGCGAAAATAGTAGGATCCGATGAGCTAAGATCGATTTACGCCCTCGATGCTCAAACCGCTTGGACCGTTGGATCCAGTGGCGCGATTTATGCCACTACAGATGGGGGTGCGGAGTGGAATGAACAGATTACACCAACCGACGAAACTCTGCAAGGGATATGCTTCTCCAACGCCAACGAGGGATGGGCAGTTGGCGCGAAAGGAACTATCCTACAAACCGCTGACGGGGGCGTAACATGGCTTAGCCAACAGAGCCCCACCCGTAGTAACCTGAGCGACATCACACAAACTCCAGACGGCACCCTATGGGCTGTTGGTGAATGGGGTATTATCCTAAGATATTAAGTCATTATTTGGATTGTAAGCCCGCCACCCCACCTGTTTCTCTATGTGGCGGCTTACAACCCAAACCACCCCAATTTTCTCGCCCAAACCCCTTCACGTTTCAATCGCAGCAGTAGGGACAGTGCGAACGAATTGTGCAGGGGGCGATTTCAAACCCTCCATCCTCAAGGAGATAACCAACATCTATGCGTTTCTTTGCCATTTTTCTGCTCATTGCCGTACTTGTGAGCACAGGTTGCGAAAAGATTCCAATAATCGAAATCACTTCAACTCCGTCTGGTGCGACAGTTTTTATAGACGATACAGAAGTCGGGACTACGCCCTATAAAAGAGAAGTGACTCCAGAAACCATATACCGAGTGCTTGTCAGTAAACGGGGTTATCACGCAGCAACGGCAGAACTAAAGTACGAAGACAAAAAACTCTTACGCTCCTTCCAACTGGAAAAGATTCGTCTATCAGATATGATTTTAGTCCCCGCGGGTGAGTTCACCATGGGAACCAGTGATGAAGAAGAACAACTGGTCATCCTCCAGCTAGGGGGAGGCGAACTTGGGGATCACCCCAGGTGGTTTTCGTCGGAAAAACCGCAGCAGGAGGTTCATGTAGATTCCTTTTATATCGACAAATTTGAGGTAACCAATGCCGACTACCAAAAATTCATTGATGCCACCGGGCACGCTGCACCCAGACATTGGGAAAACCGAAAATATCCTGAAGGAGACGATAACCTGCCTGTCGTATACATCAATTGGAAGGCCGCCAGCGCGTATTGTCAATGGGTGGGTAAGCGGCTTCCAACAGAAATCGAATGGGAAAAAGCCGCCAGAGGCACCGATGCCAGAATCTGGCCCTGGGGGAACGAGTTTGATATAACGAAATGCAATGTGGAATCGTGGGACGGGTCGGGCTCCAAACCTGTGGGAAGCTATCCGCAAGGCATCAGTCCTTATGGTGTTTACGATATGGGGGGAAACGTATGGGAATGGACAAGTAGCTGGTATGACGCGTATCCGGGGAACACTTTCACAGCGAAAGAATTTGGGCAAGAATACCGCGTCCTGCGCGGTGGTTCCTGGTATTATTACGACAACCTCGGACCGATTGGAGCCCGAACTTCCTCGCGTGATATAGGTACAGAGGACCACATCTCTTATATAGCAGGATTCCGCTGCGCTATTGGGCAGAACGAAGCCGCACCCGAACAGTAGTAGGCACGCTCCGCGTGCCGTAGCCTCAACAGTTCATTAATTATAGGACTTATGCAGCGCGTTCATAAGTCCCCCCTGATAAGGGGGATTTAGGGGGTTAAAAATCAAAAATCTACCCCCGTGTGCCAAATTTGCGTAAGCCCTGAATTATACCAATGAACAAATGAACTAGTGAACAAATGAACCAACATAACCCCGGCACCACAACTTATCCATCACGTATCACGCATCACGCATCACGTTTCACGATCTTCGTATGCCTCATTTTACTGGTGTCGCTATCTGGTTGTGGAGAAAACGCAGCCATAAAAAAAGGCAAAGGGTTACTCGCAGCCGGTGACTATCAGGGAGCAGTAACATATTTTCAACTGTTACTCGAAACAGCACCAGAGAACGCAGAAGTCCATTATCAACTGGGACTGGCATATCTAAAGCTAGACCAGCACACCGAGGCAATCGAATCCCTGAGAACCGCTGCGAGGGCTGCACCGAAACGTATGGATATCCAACTCGCGTTGGGAGAAGCGTACATGGCGGCTGGACACGAGGGGTTTGCGCTGAGTTCATTTTTGAAGATTTTACAGAATACGCAACAGGAAGATTGGGTTCAAAAAATTGGCACACTCACCGGCGACACCTATCCAAGTACACGCTTGACCCCCAACTTCGTCCAAATCCATGATGTCTCGACCGCCGCCGATACGGTCGCTTTCACCGCATACGTTGACGACAACAACGAAATTTATGTCATGGATATTACGGATATCAACGGCGAGAATAGGCAACGACTAACCTTCAACGATACCACCGATTACAACCCCGCTTTATCTCCCGACGGCAAAAAAGTCGCCTATGCTTCTTTTATCCGTTGGAACAACCCCAACGACGAAATTTTCGTCATAGATATCAACACAAAATCAAATGAACGCTTGACAGCCAATACCGCCACGGATAGCAATCCGACCTTTTCGCCCGACGGCAGCAAAATCGCCTTCGAGTCAAACAGGGCTAGTATAAACAGCGAAATCTACATCATGGACGCAGACGGCGCGAATCAAAAGCAATTAACCCAAACCCAGACCAATAACCACGGTCCCGCATTCTCGCCCGACGGAGCACGCATCGCCTTTGCAGCCTATGCTGTGGGTGGTCCCCTCGGCGTTTCCAGCCAAATTTGCGTCATTGACAGCGACGGAAGCAACTTCATAAAATTGACCGATGATCCAGCGATTAACGCGCACCCCGCATTCTCGCCCGATGGTACGCAGATCATTTTCGACTCCTATAGAGACGGCGACACCGAAATCATCATGATGGACACAGACGGCAAAAACCAGAGACAACTTACCAACAATGATCTCATCAATACCGATCCAATCTTTACTCCCGATGGTAAAAAAATTGTCTTTGTCGGGCAAAACGATAGTTCCGAAAATCTTGGCGTCTATGTGATGAATTTGGAACAACCTCTCACAAAAGAAGAAATCATCAAGCGAATCGAGGCAAGGCTGGAACAGTAGTAGGCATACTCCGTATGTCGTTGCACCGATGAACCAATGAATCAAACCCGCTCGGTTTGGATAGGCATATCCAAGCCGTACTCGCACGTGTGCAGTGGATTTGGCAATCCACTGCGAGGATTGATTTTTTCAATCGGGTTTTCAGCCATCCAAATTGTGACCTGCCTTATATAAATAGCAACTTGAGTTCTTGTAAGAAGAAAACGCATAATCCACGTTCCACCTAATGCTGTTGAAACACCTGATTGAACTTTAACACACCGACGATTAAACAGAGGAGAAGAGAATGGAGAAACGCCCTTCACGCTTCACGTTTCCCGTTTCACGAATGACCCAACAACATTTTTCCATCGGAATATCTATATTACTACTGCTATCGACCTGCACCGTATCGGCACAAGAGTCAAAAACCCTGACGCTTAAAGATAGCATCCAAATCGCCCGACAAACCAATCTCTCGATCCAAACAACTCAGGAGCGCGTGAAATCTGCGGAAGCACAGGTGCGTGCTGCACACGCAGGATTGCTGCCAAATGTTTCCCTCAACAGCAGCTATAGATACGCCGGAGTTCTCCCAAAATCCGTCCTTGAAGCGGGCGGTGCATTTGGACCGCCCGGCGCAGGGGGAGAGATGCCACCTTTCTCTAGCGTGGGTGATAACAACGAAAATATCATCGAACTAGAGTTTGGGGCACACCACAACTTTCAGGCGGACGTGACCCTGAACCAACCGATCTTCGCTTGGGGACGCTACTACAAAAACTATCAAAGCGCGAAACTCAACTTGGAGGCAGCACACAAGGAACTGGACGCAGCTTACAACCAATTAGTACTTGACGTTTCCGAAACCTTCTACCGTGTCCTCCTGTCATTTGAGTTTGTTAAGGTCTCCGAACAGACCGTCGAACTTGTCGAGAAACAGTTGAAAATCGCTCAAAACCTGTTTGAGGCGGGTGCATCTACCAACTTTGATATCCTGCGTGCAGAGGTGTTGTTAGCCAACGCCAAATCCAACCTGATCCGCGCCAAAAATGGTGAACGGGTCGCTATGGCTGTCTATAAAAATGTACTCAATATCGACCTCAGCGACTCAATCAAGGTGCAAGGCAGCTTGGAGCAGCCGATCCTCGAATTTGACCTTGAGCCACTCATCCAACAGGCAATGGAAAAACGACCGGAACTCCATCAGCTTCAATTCACCGAGGGTGCCGCCAAAAAGCAGGTTGATGTCGCCAAGACCCGCAACCGTCCCGCCCTCTCCTTTTTTACCAACTATCAGTTCGATCACAATGAAAGACTTGTGGAGATGAATCGGATTTGGAACCTCGGCTTCGCGCTCAATGTCCCAATCTTCGACGGTTTGGCGACGCGGGCTGCCGTGAAACAGGCAGAATCCGGTCTGAAACAGACGCAGCTTGGGAAGCAGCAAGTGACCGACGCCATCGAGTTGGAAGTCAGATCTGCTTATCTCAATCTGCTCGAGGCAAAGACACTGATCGATGTCCAGCGGGAAACGGTTGCACAAGCCCAAGAGAGCGTGCGAATTGCGAACTTGCGCTACGAAAATGGAATGATCACCAGCGTCGAACTGACCGACGCACAACTTGCACTCTCACAAGCGGAGGCAAACCGCCTCCAATCCTTGCACGACTACGCCGTGGGTCTCGCCCGACTGGAAAAAGCAATTGGTCAAAAAATACCAATAGACAATTGAACCAATGAACTAATTAACCAATCAAAATGCTAGATTTCAAGCCGCCCAAACCAAACTCACTTTTCATCAGGGTAGCCCAATGGCTGGTGCCTCTCGTTCTAAGAGGTCCGCTAAAAATCTCTAAATTTGTCATCGACCCTGAATCGCTGCAACAGTTAACCGCAATTGCAAACTGCCCGACAGTCTTGGTGCCCAACCACGCCGACTATGCGGATGCTTCGATCATGTTCGCCCTGTCGCAGCGGTTGGGGGACCAGTTTCACTATATGTGTGCGCGGGAAACGTTCATAGGTAGGATTAGAAATTTTTTCATGCAGCGGCTTGGGGTATACTCTGTGGCACGCGGCAGTATTGATCGAGAATCGTTTCGGACAACGCGCAGCCTCCTGAGAGAGGGAAAACACCCGTTGGTCGTCTTTGCCGAAGGCGAGATCTCACGCCAGAACGATACGGTGTTGCCCTTTGAAAGCGGCGTTGTCCAACTCTGCTTTTGGGCATTGGACGACATGGCAAAAGCAAACGCAGTCAAGCCGCTCTACGTTGTCCCAATTGGAATTAAGTATATCTACGACGAGGAAATGTGGGACGAAATCGAGGGGGCACTCACCAGATTGGAACGAGAGATTCTGCCCCAAGGCTCACCCCCTTCTGAGGATCTCTATGGACGGCTGCGGCAGATTGGTGCTGCGGTGGTGTTAATACTGGAGAGAGAGTATAAACTCAAGGCTGATGAAAACAGGCCGTTGAATGAGCGGATCGAACAGTTGCGCGAACATATTCTCTCACAGATGGAAGAGTTTATGGGAGTTACACCGCAAACAACCGTTCTCCCCAGAACGCGAGTCCGCTCCTTGAAGAACCTAATCGACGCAGAGATTTACAGGGAAACTGAAGAGCTCTCCGCTTACGAAAGGCAAATACACGAACAACAACTAGAAAAATTTCAAGAGTTCTATCCGGATCTAAACCGCCTGTTTAATTTTATCGCCATCTACGACGGTTACGTCGGCGAGAATCGGTCTCCAGAACGTTTCTTGGAAGTCATCACCCGGTTAGAAAGAGAGGTCTTTGGGGATTCAAAGCCGAGGGGACCCCGGATAGCACTCATGCGTTTTGGCACACCCAAGAACCTGCTTGACCACTACGAAACCTACAAACAGGAGAAAAAACAGACGGTACAGGACATCACGCTGGAATTGGAAACGGAGGTTCAAGCCCTCATCTCAGATATGTCCCACCCCCCCACTCAATAAACTCAGCATCACGTTGTCAAGTCCTAAAATAGGTTTACACGAAAATTACGCATTACGGTTGACTTATAGCAAGTTGTTTCTGACTTTTGTGATAAATGTCTTGAGGGGTTTGATACCCCAAACTGAGATGGGGTCTCTCATTGTTGTATATCGAAATGCTCTGTTTAGCGTTAGCGGTGGCTTGGTGTATAGAGTTAAATGTGTGATTGAGCAAGAAGTCAATTTTCAAGATACCGTTGACCCGTTCAGCCACGGCGTTCTGGTATACATCTCCGTTTTGTGTCATACTCAATCGGACGCCGCGTGAGTGAAGTAATTGGGTGTAAGCATTACAACAGTATTGAACGCCTCTGTCCGAATGATGAATCAGTGTACCGGGGGTTGTCACCGGTTTTATTGCCATTTTACACGCTCTAAGGGCCCCTTCGACGGTCAGTGAATCCGAAACATCAAAACCAACGATTTTGCGCGAAAACAGGTCTGTGACCAGAGCCAGATACACAAAGCCTTCAAGTGTCTGTAGATAAGTAATGTCAGCAACAAACACCTGGTGAACCCGGTCAACGATTAAATCCATTATCCGATTGGGATACCGATAGAATCGGTGGTTGGCACAAGTGGTTCTGTGTCCACGTTTTGAGGACTCGACGAGCAGTCCATGCTCCCTGAGCAAGCGGAACAGCGCATCTCTACCTAATTGGAGTCCGAGTTGTTCAAACTTAGGTTTGAGCAGTTGATACAATTTTCTCACCCCGATTCTGGGTTGGCGTGAACGGATTTGACAGACCAATTGAAGCACTATCTCTTGTTTGACTCGTTCGTTGGCTTGATGGTTCTGATAATGGTAAAACGCTTGTCGAGATACACCATGAACCGCACAGATAGTCTCAAGAGAATAGGTATGAACTTGCGAGTGCCACAGTGCCTCAATGCTCGCATATTTCACTTTTTTTTAAGGTCAACACCAAACTGTTTCTCTGCTTGACAAATCTGTGATTCAAGAGCCGCTATCTTCAGATGTGCCTGTGCTAAGGCGGACTCAAGCTGTTGTTTGTCAGTAGTGAGTTGCTTCAGTTGATTCACCTCGTCAGGCGTTTCAATACGAACCTGTTGGGCGATTAGGTGATGCTTGCCCAACTGTTTGAGCCAGTTTCTTATGGTGCTGTTACTCCCAATCCCATACCGTTTCTGGGCTTGGTCAATCGTCAATATGCCGGATTCAATTTCACTCACGACCTGCTGTTTGAACGCTTGACTATACCTCTTGAAGATTCGATTGGCTAATCGATGAGACATCTGAATGCTCCTTTCTACATCGTCTAATAGTGTAGTAATTAAGAGCAATTCATGTAAAGTTTATTTAGGACGGGTCACGTTTCGCGTATTACGCATTACGTATTACTCATCACATCACGGAGGCTACAAAAAGTGAAAAAAATCTTAATCATCGCACTAATAATCGTAATCGCCCTCGCAGCGATTTTCATCAGATCCGCCACTAGGCAACAAGGGGGGGAACCCGAAGCGGTCGCTGCAACAATTAAAGCAGTCGAGGTAATGAAAGCACCCCGCGGCGAAATCCAATCTGAGCTGCAACTGTCTGGCACGATTGAAGCCAATTCACGGGTGACCGTCTTTCCCGAAGTCCCCGGGAGAATCATTAAAATGGACGTTGACGAAGGGGCAAGAGTGGCAAAAGGACAAACGCTCGCAGTTATTGAACATGCAGAGTTAGCACTCCAAGTACGTCAAGCGGAAGCCGTATTGCGAGCTGCGGAAACCGCTCTTGGTCAAGCGCAGCAGCTAGCCAAGATTCGTGTCCAATCGCAAATCGATCAGGCACACGCACAACTGAGATCCGCTATCGTTTCGCTACAACAGGTGGAAGATCTGTCACAAACCCGCACCACTTCACAGGTCGAACAGGCGAAGGCAGGCTTAGGATCGCTCAAAGCGAATTTGGAGAAGATTAAGCATGGCGCGAGAGACGAAGATCTCAGGCAGGCAGAAGCCGCGCTGGCTGGATCAAAGGCAAGCCTCACCAATGCGCAGAACAATCACAAGCGCATGCAAAAGCTCTTTGAAAATGGCGCAATCAGCAAGCAATCCTTTGAATCCGCAATGACCCAATTGGATATCGCCAAATCCCAATACGAGATTGCTCGCGAACAAAGCACGCTCATCCAAAATGGCGCACGGGAGGAAGATATCCAAGCGATGGAAGCGCAAGTAGCACAGGCAGAAGCCGCCCTCAAACTTGCCTACGCCCAAGCGGACACGAAAACATGGGAAAAAGATAAAGCATTAGCACAGTCCCAAGTAGAGGGGGCACATGCAACCCTCAAAGCCGCGGAGTCATTAGCAGCCGCCAAAAGTTGGGAAGCGGAAATCATTGCCGCTGAAACCGCAATGCAGCAAGCAAAGGTCGGGCTGGATCTCGCACAAGAACGGGTCGGCAATGCAACAATCACCGCACCGATTGCTGGCATCCTGTCCATGCGTTATCTGGATCTGGGTGGGTTAGCCTCCGCGGCTGCACCGATCTTCGAGATTGTGGATATAGATACCGTGAAAGCGACGGTCAGCGTCATTGAAGCGGATCTGAGCAAACTCGACCCCGAGAATCAGGAGGCGCGGATTGAGGTCGATGCGTTGGCACAACCCGTCACCGGAAAAATCTCTCTCATCAGCCCCGTTCTTGATCGGGCAAGTCGATCCGCGAAGGTTGAAATTGCGATTGACAACGCAGCCCTACACTTAAAGCCGGGTATGTTTGCCAAGGTTAGGGTGCCGGTGGAGGTCCATGAAAACGCTATCCTCCTCCCACGCTCCGCGGTGATCGAAGATAGCATCAGAAAGACCCAAATTGTCTTCGTGGTTGCCGATGGACGCAGTGAACGTCGGCAGGTCGAGATGGGACTGACTGAAGGCAGCCGTGTACAGATCACCAGCGGTCTCTCCGAGGGCGAGCAGGTGATCATCGCCGGGCAGCACACCCTCAAGGACGGCGAAGAAGTAACAGTGATGAATCCGTAGTTTCCATGTGTCACCCGCCGCAGCAGTCAAGTCCATCAGTACGGTTTATGCCAATTGTATCGCGCCTGAGATTGAAGTGGTAGAACGAACTGCTCAAGCAAGCGTTGAAACCGTGCCTCATAGATGCGCTGATACAACTCCATCTGATCCGGTATTAGCACTTCTGCTTGTACGCGTGTCTGTCGTATCCGTTCGTAGGCTTCCCAAACGGTTAGGTTGCCCCATTGCAGCTTCTCACTCGTCCGATCCACAAGCTTTTTGAGTTCTGCAAGCAATCTATCTTCTGAAGTATTATGAACCAACGAATCCATCTCCTGTTAGTATCGCAGGTTGGGCTGAACAGGAACCGTGAAACCCAACGTTTGATAGTCTATCTGAACTCTGTTTTCTACCTCAATCCCTAGAGGAGAGATGTCCTTCTTTTTCGCTCCAGAGGAGCGATATGTCTATAGAATACCGATCTACCCAATCCCCGCGCTCCAGAGGAGCGCAATGTGTAAGGCTCATCAATCAAATTAACCAATGAACTAGTTAACCAACATATACTCTACTTTCGGAGACAACCATGAGCAAATACAAAATCGGCTGCGGCTTAATTATCTACGGCTCCCGCCAGACCACCGATCTCCCCGGCGTCCTCGCCGAACTCGCAGCGGCAGGCTACGACGGAATAGAAGCCGGTAACCTCAACAACGGCGACCGCACCCCTGACGAGACAAAAGCACTGCTAGCATCGCACAACTTAGAGCTAGCAGGTGCCCATACAGGTTATGGCAGTGTCGAACAGTTTGAGGAAATGATCCGATTCACCGAAACGATGGGATCAAAATACTTGATGGTTTCTGGTGTCGGTGGACGAGATACGCTCGAAGACTACCAACGTTCAGCGGAAGTCTTTAACGAGGTTGGGCGTCGCTGTAATGACGCGGGAATCAAGTTCTGCTACCACAATCACAGTTGGGAATTCAAAGACCTCGGCGGAGCAACGGGACTCGTCACCCTCTATGAATCAACCGACCCAAAACTCGTTCACGCCTGTGTGGACACCTATTGGGTCCAGCACGGTGGCGAAGACCCCGCCGCCTTCCTGAAGCAATACGCCGATCGGGTTGCCTATCTCCACTTCAAGGACATGAACCCCGACGGCTCCTTTGGAGAAGTCGGGCACGGGATCCTCGATTGGGAAGGCATCATGGAAGCGGTCAGCGGAATTGACGCTGAGTGGCTGACGGTCGAACAAGATCGGACAGACAAAACGCCCCAAGAAAGTGCCACCATGAGCTGTCAATATATGCGTAAGACTTTAGGAATCTAACCTCAGTTCTAAGCTATTGAAAGTCATCGGTTTTCTGTTAAAACTGAAGAACCTTGCCTTTCGCTCCAGCGGAGCGATATGTCTATAGAATACCGATTCCTCTGATCTCCGCGCTCCAGAGGAGCGCAATGTATAGAGCGCATCAGTTCAATCAACTGAACCCTTGAACTAGCGCGTGTTGACATTTATGTAAAACTGTCCGTAATCGTAGGTGCTGCATCCCGATTTATCGGGGGGCGAGGTCCCCTCGCCCATTGACCAACGCGGGTTGGAAACCCCAAGCCATACGGGTTGAGTTGATTGTAGGTCTATATTCATATCTCGACGCCAAACCGTCGATTTTGGAAAATCGACCTACAGAAGTTCAAAATCGTTTCTGATGTGTGAACAAAGGGTTGGGAAACCCAACCCCTACGAAGGACCGTATGTCTGTGCACAACGCTCGACTATCTGATTGCGATGAAATGTCAACAGAACCTAATAAACTTAATTAATTCATGTGTTCATTTAGCCCCAGCGGGGCGACATGTGTATAGCAAGTCTCGCGATCTTTGACCGGAGACCGCACCAACAGTTAATACCAACTAAGGAGGAATCATGAGCTCGGCAACCGTTACTAACGCCAACGAAGGCGAAGCACTTCAATTCCCTTGGGGTGCAATTAAATGGCTCTGCAACGACCAGATCGATCCGGACGCAGAAATGACCTTCGGACTCGTTTACCTCAACGCCGGCGAGGACAATCCGCTCCACTACCACCCGAACTGCGAGGAACTGATTTACGTGCTTGCGGGGCAATGCGACCACCAACTCGGCGATGAAGTTATTCCCTTGACAGAAGGAACAATGCTGCGAATCCCGCAAGGCGTGAAACACAACGCCGTCAACACCGGCTGGCAGCCCGTCATGATGATCATCTGCTATTCCACCGGCGATCGGCAAACCATTTTTGTTGAAGACGAATAGTACAGATTCTTATCCCTATTCAGGGCAGATACCCATGATTCCCAACCGATGCAAGGTCAAGATTTGCGGGACGACAAGTATCACCGATGCGCGAATGGCAGCAGACGCGGGCGCAGACTATTCGGGCGTTGTCGTCGAGGTGCCCTTCTCTGAGCGATCCGTCCCCATCAATTCCGCCGCAGAAATCGCACGACAGACACCGATCTCGACTGTTATCCTTGTGTTTGATCGCCCAACAGATTGGGTCAAAGAAGCGGCAGCGCAGATTAAGCCGTTCGCAGTCCAGTTGCTCGGACACGAGTCACCTGCTGAAGTGGTAGAACTCAAGGGGACCCTATCCTGCGAGATCTGGAAATCGCTGTTTCTGCCCACCGAAAACGATCCCGCAGTAGATGTAAAAGCCATCTCCGTACAGATAGAGGCGTACATCAACGCAGGCGCAGACGCGCTGTTGTTCGACACCGCAGAATTCAGTAATGGGCAAGCCCGATTCGGCGGCACCGGTAAACAGAGCGATTGGAATCTGAGTGCGCAGCTTATCCAAGCCTGTAAAGTACCAGCGTTCCTATCCGGCGGAATCCGTCCTGAGAATGTCCGGACAGCAATCGAAACTGTCCGTCCCTACGGGGTAGATCTCTGTTCAGGGGTCGAAGCGTCGAAAGGGGTTCGTGACCAGCAGAAACTAGACAGACTGATGGAGAATGCCCGAACTGTCGGTCAGTAACACATCAATCCCCCTGTGAGATCCGATCAACATGCTCCTGTACGATGTGCTCTGGGACAAATTTGATGAATAGCCACGCGCCAGGGACGAGAATCAGGAAAATACCAATAATTAAGTCGTCGGCATATCCAAGAATCGGGAAGATATCAGGAAGGAAATCTAAACGCAAAAAGAGGAAGTAACCCACCGCAAACGCGATCGCAAGCACCTCAAAAACGATGAGAACTGCTTTCTGGTAAATCGGGACACGCGCATCCCAAAACAACCGCCATGTTAGTTTTACGAAACTTGGCAGATGGTAAAGAAAACGTAAAAATCGAAATGTCTTAGGCGTCTTTCCAAACATAACCAATCACATCTCCGACCTGTATTCAAGAATTCCCTTGATAATCTAGGGCATTTAGCTCTTCTGTAGGAGGGATCTCCGAATCCCGACACACATCGCCGTAGGAGGGATTTCCAAATCCCGACACATCGCTCAGACAGGGGGAAAACCAAAAACTAAATAGCCCTGTGATAATCCAGCAAATCTTGGTCAAAAAGTATCTACTAAACGTAACCTCTCATTTTCGGCTGTCCAAAGTTCTGCCTCTGTATAAATCTGCGGCGGCAAAAGTTTCTCCGTCGGCAACTCCCAATCCGGACGAAATCGCTGTATCAGAGTCACAGCATTTTGATAGGCGATTCGATCACGGCTTGTCTCGTCAATGTTCGCTGACTCCAAATCGGCTTGAAGCATACGATAATCATAATAGGGCGCATCTCCACCAAACATAAGCCGTTCACTCCCCACTTGATTAATCAGTTGGGAGAAATCCCAGTTGGAATCTTGTCCTTCCGGTCTCTGCACAACCTCAAACCAGACGTTCTCCAAATCCCCGCAAAGTTGCGCCGCTTCGGTGCCAGCGTGCTGGATAAAGGTCAGATCGGGAAAACGACGCGCAAACGACGCCGTCCTCGCAGGCGTTTCATGTAAAAGGCAGAGCCCTTTCCACATCGCTGCTACTTCAAGAAACGGGTAAAGCCGCCTTTCGGGTGACACGCCGCCCGGATGCCACATAACCCCCATCAAACCGCCCGTCGTCAGTGCCAGCTCCAACGCCTCCACACCAGCATCCCCATGGCGCAACTCAATAAGCGCGAGCCCAATCGGAAAACGATCCGGGAATTGACGACACGCTCTGGATACCACCGCATTCTGGTCACGAGTGTCAAGGAGACCCCGTGCCTGCGGACTACCCACCGCAGTTGGACCAACAATCGCAGCGACGATACCCGCTGAAGCCATCCGTCCCAAACAGAGGCCGGTACTCTGCCCCGCAATCGGGTCATACGTTATACTCATGCCAATATGACAATGGACATCAATGTAAGGTCGCATCTTCCTCCCTTTTTTGCCTTCACTCACGTCAAAGAAACCGTAGGGGCGGGGTTTCCCCGTCCGAACTAACTTCTTAGCCCGGCTGCACCAATGAACTAATGTACTAACAGTTTTCACGCTTCTTAGTCCCGATCTATCGGGGCTTCACGCATCACGTTTCACGCTCTTTGCACTTCCCCTATTCTAACCTAAGTTGCTATTTATCAAACTTGCTCGGCTTGGATAGGCATATCCAAGCCATATCCGCAAATGTGCAGTGGATTTGGCAATCCACTGCGAGTTGCTTTGAATCCCGATCTTATCGGGGCGGTGATTGATTCAATTTAGCTTTCATTCACCCGGTTAGCAACGTTTCCTATAAGCAGCCGCTTCCCCTATTCTATGAGCTACTCCGCTTTAGAGATTCCAAATCAATCGCCCGTCTCTCTTCCGTCGCTCGGTGCGCCGCCTCGATAATCGCCAGATTGTGTCTCCCATGTTCGCCGCTGATCGGCACCTCTGAACCAGTCGCAAGGGCATCAAACGTCGCAGCAAAAAATCCGCCGTGTCCTGTCGGGTCGTTAAACCCCGGCTCCGCTCGTCCGGGGACTTCCAGATGCTGCCAGTCCCCTTCTCTAGTGTAACGTATCAGCGAATCCGCGTCGTTCCGCCTATGCCTGATTCTGAGAGAGCCTTCACTCGTGTGGACTTCACACCACCCCGTATCAAGATCAGGAACGCACCACGCACTGGAAACCGTGGACACGGCACCGTCCTCATGCTCACAAAGCAGCATCGCGATATCATCGACATCAACATCAATACTCAACGTCTTGACCCGTGCCTCAACATATCGCACCGGCGAATCCATCAAGGCACTCACCGAATAGATTTCATGGTACGAGGAATCAATGATACATCCCCCACCTTTCGCTTTACTCGCACGCCACGCTTGGGCGGGATCGCTATGCTCAGTTGAGAAGTCCGCCGGTTTAAGCCCCATCCCCGCAGCGCGCCCGAAAATCGACGCTCCAAACTCAGGACGCCGAGCAAGTCCCGCTTGCATTGCGAGCGTAAAAAGATAGTTATGCACGACACCGTAAGCCACCCTATTCCGGTCAACGGCATCGAGAACCGTATCAGCCTCCACCAATGTCGTCGCCATCGGTTTTTCAGATATGACCGCCACGCCCGCCGACGCCGCTTCGATAGCGTGTTCAGCATGAAGGAAATGCGGTGTAGCAACCGTCACCGCATCAATGTCGGCTTTCGCTAGCATATCCCGGTAATCGGCATACCGCTGATCAGACAGCACATCAAAGGTTTGACCGACCTGCTGTAAATTCTCCTCAAGCACATCCGCTAGCGCAACCACCTTGACGGCATCTGGCAGGGACAGATACGCACGGGCGTGGACCAGTTGGACAATTCCACCACAGCCAATCAGCCCCAAACGAATCGGTTTCGCCATCATAACCTCCAACCAATGAACTAGTGAACCAACACAGCACGCGCAACCCGAAGCACATTGCCGCCAAGAATCTTCTGGATCTCGCCATCCGAATACCCACGCTGAACGAGACCGACCGTAAAGAGGGGCCAATTCGTCCACGCCAAACTCTGTTTCTGACTTGCTTGCTGCCATTGCGCTGAAAACATCGGATCATTCTTGTTCCAGAAATATTCCCACCGATGCCGCCCTGAACGCCGTTTCGGCATTCGCTGCTGCGCCTGCCCGCTTGCAGAGGAGGTATAAGCCACATCCGTCCCAATCGCAACATGGTCTACACCGAAGTTCTTGACGACATAATCGACATGCGTTAGCAGCGCGCTGATGTCACCACTGACACCCAAAAACGCCGGAATCGCACAGATCCCAATATAACCGCCGGTATCCACAATCGCACGGATGACCTCGTCCGGTTTGCAGCGGTCATGTACGTTCACCGCACAACAGCCAGAATGACTCGCGACCATCGGACGCTCTGACACCTGTGCCGCTTCAAGACTCGTCTGCCAGCCAGAATGCGCCACATCCACAATCACACCGACGCGATTCATCTCCGCAACAACCGCCCTGCCGAAATCACTCAAACCCCCGTTCGCCGGTTCCGCACAACCATCACCAATCATGTTACGCCGATTGTAAGTGAGGTGCATGATACGGATACCGAGTTGGAAAAAGATACGGATATACAGCAATTCCTCCTCGACCGAAGCCCAGTCTTGAGGCAGAGGAACACCGTTTCCACTGAAATATAGGCAGTGCCGATTCGCCTTCTTTGCGGCAACAATATCGTCTGGCGTAACCGCTTTCTGGATAAAGTCACGCATCATGTCTGTGGTGTAAGTAAAACGCGCCAAACGCTTGACGAGACGGAGTGCTGACTGTCCTTCCTCCCCTGCGTTCTGCACGATACAGGTCACCCCTGCGGCTTTCCACGCCGCCATAAACTCCTGCTTCTCCCGCTCGTCGGTGACAAATCGGGTCATAGACATATCTTCTGTCATGTCCCGAATCTCGACCTCCGATGCACCGGCTTCGACAGCGGCTGCCACAGCCTCACCATCCACAGCGGCACGCGGTGCGAATCCGTATGAATCACAGACAATCGAGTTTTGGTGGAGTTCCATACCGTGTTCTATATCACGCGGACTCGGTTTCAAGATGTCTAACGCCACTTCGCGGGCGTGTTGAATCGCTTCGTTCATGTACAACCTCCAACGATTTGTTACATCAGATATGTGGAAAGGATTTTATCACAAATTAGGTGGAAAATACTATCAAAAAATGGCGGGTAAGGGCATTTAAGTTCTCCTGTAGGAGGGATCTCCGAATCCCGACTTCCTACCGTACCAATAAACCTATTCCCTCGTGGGTACAGGTTTCCCAACCTGTACTTGTGGCGTAGGCTGCAAGTAACAGGCATATTGCTTTGAATATAGGAGCATTTAGCTTTCTTGTAGAAGGGATCTCCGAATCCCGACTTCCTACTGTACCAATAAACCTATTCCCTCGTGGGTACAGGTTTCCCAACCTGTACTTATGGCATACGTTGAAAGGAGTAGGCACATTGCTTAAAGGGGTAGGCACACTCCGTGTGCCGTAACTCTGCGCACCCCGATCTATCGGGGAGGGACTTCCGAATCCCGATCTCCTCGAAAACTAAATAATCCTAGCGGTGGGCTTTGAACTTGACACACACCTAACACGGATATATAATGGCGTCGTCATAATTCAACCTCATCAGATGGAGGCTCTACGACCTTATGAAAACCTACGGATTTGGAATTATCGGTTGCGGCATGATCTCCGATTTTCACTCGGCGGCGATTGCGGAACTTGAGGGCGGAAAACTGGTCGCCGTCAGCTCAAGGAACGAAGAAAACGCAAAACGGGTGGGGGATCGCTACAATGTCGATTCATATCCCGACTACAATGAGATGCTCAAGCGTCCCGATCTGGATGTCGTCTGCATCTGTACACCAAGCGGGGCACATCGGGATCCAGCGGTCGCTGCAGCAAAAGCAGGGAAGCATGTCATTGTCGAAAAACCGCTTGAAGTCACCCTAGAACGCTGCGACGACATCATCCAAGCGTGTGACGAGTCAGGCGTCCGTCTATGCGCAATCTTCAACTCGCGCTTCACAGAAGGCAGCCAACTGGTCAAGCGAACAATTGATAGCGGCCGTTTCGGCGTGATTACGTTGGGCGATGCTTATATCAAGTGGTTTCGGACACAGGAGTATTATGACAGCGGTGGGTGGCGAGGCACATGGGCACTCGACGGTGGCGGCGCGTTGATGAACCAGTCGATCCACGCAATCGACCTCCTCCAATACTTTATGGGTCCCGTAAAAGCCGTGCAAGCGTTTACCGACACGATGACCCACGAACGCATCGAGGTCGAAGATGTCGCCGTTGCGGTACTCCGTTTTGAGAATGGCGCGTTGGGCGTGATCGAAGGCACCACAACCGTCTACCCCGGTCTCCTAAAGAAACTCGAAATCTCCGGCAATAAAGGCACCATTACCCTCGAAGATGAAGACATTATCAGGTGGGAATTCGATCCGGAACTGCCAGAAGATGCAGAAATTCGTGAACAATTCGCAGAGACACGGTCGGGTGGGGGCGGCGCCGCAGATCCCCGCGCCATCAGTCATGAGAATCACCGTCTACAAATGCAAAACTTCATCAACGCCATTGAGAACGAGACACCGCATCTCGTTGATGGTCGCGAAGGACGCAAAGCGGTCGAAATTATCCTCGCCATCTACAAATCCAGCCAAGAAGGACGGATGGTAGAATTACCACTCTAATCCTTAACGCAACCTACCACCGATCATAAAGAAACCGAGTTTTTTCTTCAAAACTCGGTTTCTTTCATCTATATTCCTGTAGGATACCCACCGCACACCAACTCCCAAAAACCCCATCAGGGTAATAAGTGTGCAACAATGAACCAACATAGCCCCAAATACCCAGTGGGTTGTCCGTCAATTCTTGGCTCATTGAGCTTTAGAGCAGACCTTTTCTATTGACAAACTGTAAGAAAAATATTACAATTTTTAGGTATGATGGAAATAGTGCTTCGAGATGTACGCAATTATGTGACATCAGATGGACGTGAACCTTACGAGGAGTGGGTCAACTCCTTCCGGAATCGAAAGACCCGTGCCATCATACGGGAACGAGTTAACCGATTACATCTAGGGAATTTTGGCGATTATAAGCGGTTGACCGCAGACCTGTACGAGTTACGCATTAATTACGGACCGGGCTATCGAGTATATCTTGGGGTGGCGGATCGAGTGATAGTGATCCTGCTTTGCGGCGGATCTAAGAAAACACAAAGGCGGGACATTCAAAAAGCAAAAGAATATTGGGAAGAATTGAGGAATCGAACCGATGAATAGAGAAAGGGTACTGAAACACACAACCAGCTTCAAAGAGAATCTGTTAAAGGCTCTAGCTGACCCCAAAGAGGCACAAGCCTATTTGGAAGCAGCACTTGCCGCTTACGAAGCGGATAACAACACAGACGCCCTGCTATTGGCAATGCGCGATGTTGCCGAGGCACAAGGGGGTATCGGACAACTTGCCAAGCGTGTGGGAATCACTCGTGAACACTTGTACAGTGTGTTATCAGGCAAACACAAGCCTCGATTGGACAACTTGCTGAGTATTCTTTCGGGGCTAGGTTTCCACGTACGACTGGAACCAAAAAGGGAACTTAAAAGGGCAGTATCGTAGGTCGGAGACTCTCGGAACAGAGTTGGGTCGAACGGTTGAAAGCACCTCGCCATCAAGGACAGTAGGGGGCGTACCTTCCGAATCGCGACTTGAAACTTACAACCAATGAACCAATGAACTAATCAACCAACATTGCCTCAGCTTCTATACCCGTAGGTTCCGATAGATCGGAATGCTCGGAACGGCATCGGGCATCTCCCGACTTGTCAAGGATCCTCGCTTCGCGGGACCCGATTCATCGGGGATTTCGCTTGCGCTCAACTTGCCTGACCCCAAACCTGCATCAACGAGGCTAATTCGTAGGGAACGCAGATCTCCGTTCCGTTTATCCTTACGTACTTACGCATTATTCCTCATCGGTCAACCTGTTTAAGCCATCCCCACATCGTGAATATCTTACTTGTGGGAGAAACTGCAAGAGCAGGGGTATACCATGCAGGATCACCGTCATAACCGCCATGTTTAGTGAGTCTTCGCTGATTACCCCCATTGGCGTCCATAACATAGATTTCGCGGTTTCCATCCCTAGAGGAACTGAAGGCAATCCGTTTACCGTCAGGGGACCAGGAGGGAGTCCCATCATAATGGAGATTATGAGTAAGTCTTCGCTGATTATCCCCATCAGCATCCATCACGTAGATGTCAACTTTTACAAGATCTCCCTTCCTATCGGACCCGAAGGCAATGCGTTTACCGTCAGGGGACCAGGAGGGAGCCCAGTCATTATTGCGATTATTGGTCAGTCTTTGTTGATTACCCCCATCGGTGTCCATCACGTAGATTTCAGCGGTGAGTCCATGGTCGCCTCTAAAGTGCCCTTCCCTCTTAGACGAGAAGACAACTCGTTTACCATCGGGTGACCATGACGGTGAATAGTCTTTCTGGTCATCTTGGCTGAGTTTTTGTTGATTGCCACCATCAGCGTCCATAACATAGATTTCACCGACGGAAGCAAAGACAATGCGTTTGCCATCGGGTGACCATGAGGGAGAAACGTCCCAAGCGCGCTGATTGGTGAGCCTACGCGGATTACCCCCATCGGCGTCCATTACGTAGATTTCAAAGTTCCCATCCCTATCAGATATGAAGGCAATCCTTGCCTGTGCGTCAACGCATACCATCAACAGCGTCAGACCCAAGACTATAATGCTAGCTAAAATCAAATGTCCGAGACTGTATCTCCGTTGCATCTGCTCCTCCTCTGTTCCCAAATCGTTTTTTTATCCTTAAACACCGTTTGCTCAATAATGGCAGTTATCGGTCAATCTGCTTGAGCCAACCCCACATTGTAAACTTTTTGCCTGCGGGAGAAACTGAAAAAGGGGAGTTAAGCCATGCAGGACCATAGTTACCATCCGGATTATTGGAGAGGTTTTGAGGATTACCACCATCGGCGTCCATTACGTAGATTTCAGTGTTCCCATCCCTAGCAGACACGAAGGCAATGCGTTTACCATCGCGCGACCATGAGGGTTGCCCTTCATAAACACCATTTTCAGTGAGTCTTTGTTCATTACCCCCGTCGGCGTCCATCACGTAGATTTCATAAGTGAGTCCCCACTTGTCTGCAACGTGCCCCTCCCTACGGGCACTGAAGGCAAGCCGTTTACCGTCGGGTGACCATGAAGGGGAACGGTCATCATGGCGATTATTGGTGCGTCTACGCTGATTACGTCCATCGGCGTCCATTACGTAGATGTCAAAGTTTTCAAAGTCCTCCTTCCTATTAGATATGAAAGCAATCCGTTTACCGTCAGGTGACCATGAGGGATGGGTGTCCCAATCAAGATTGTTAGAGAGGTTTCGCTGATTACCTCCATCGGCATCCATCACATAGATTTCAAGGTTAAAGAGTCCACCATCCCTATCAGACACGAAGGCAATCTGTTTACCGTCAGGCGACCATGAGGGACCCCATTCATCAAAGCCATTGTCAGAAAGGTTTCGCCGATTACCATCATCGGCGTCCATCACGTAGATTTGCCGGTTCCCACCCATATCATTCCTCTTAAACACGAAGGCAATCCGTTTACCGTCAGGCGACCATGAGGGGTACTGATCATCATCAGGACTGTTAGTGAGATTTCGCAGGTTATCCCCATCATCGTCCATCACGTAGATTTCCCAGTTCCCATCCCTATGAGACATGAAGGCAATCCGCGCCTGTGCATCAACGCATACTATCAACAGTGTCAGCACCAACGCTACAACGCCAGCTAAAATCAAACGTGTGAGATTGTCCTGTCGTTGCATCTGTCTTTCCTCCTCTATTCTCAAATCGGTTCTTTATCCTTAAACACCGCGTTTTCAATAATGGCAGTTACCGGTCAACCTGTTTGAACCAGCCCCATATCGTGAGTATCTTACCTGCGGGAGCAACTGCAAGCGCAGGGGTATACCATGCAGGAGCACCGTCATGACCGCCATGTTTAGTGAGTCTTCGCTGATTACCCCCATTGGCACCCATCACGTAGATTTCACCGTTTCCATCCCTAGAGGAACTGAAGGCAATCCGTTTACCGTCAGGAGACCATGAGGGAGTCCCATCATAATGGAGATTATTAGTGAGTCTTCGCTGATTGCCCCCATTGGCGTCCATCACATAGATGTCAAATTTTACAAGGTCCCCCTTCCTATCAGACGCGAACGCAATCCGCCTACCGTCAGGAGACCATGAGGGTGACCAGTCATTATTGCGATTATTGGTCAGTCTTTGTTGATTACCCCCATCGGTGTCCATCACGTAGATTTCAGCGGTGAGTCCATGGTCGCCTCTAAAGTGCCCATCCCTCTCAGACGAGAAGACAATTCGTTTACCATCGGGCGACCATGACGCTGAATAGTCCTTCTGGTCATCTTGGCTGAGTTTTTGTTGATTACCTCCATCCGCGTCCATCACATAGATTTCACCGACGGAAGCAAAGACAATGCGGTCACCGTCGGGTGACCATGATGGTGAATAGTCATTATGTCCATTATTGGTGAGTCTTTGAGGATTGCCCCCATCGGCGTCCATCACGTAGATTTCAGCAGTGATTCCCCCATCTCGTTTGGAACTAAAGACAATGCGCTTGCCATCGGGAGACCATGAGGGATGCCAGTCATCATGGCGATCATTGGTGAGTCTTCGCGGATTCTTCCCATTGATGCCCATCACGTAGATTTCCCAGTTCCCATCCCTATCAGACATGAAGGCAATCCGTGCCTGTGCGTCAACGCATACCATCAGCAGCGTCAGACCCAAGGCTACAACGCCAGCTAAAATCAAACGTGCAAGATTGTGTCTCCGTCGCATCTGTTATTCCTCCTCTGCTCTCAAATCGATTTTTTTATCCTTAAACACCGTTCTCTCAATAATGGCAGTTATCGGTCAACCTGTTTGAGCCGTCCCCACATCGTAAACTTTTTGCCCGCGGGAGAAACCGAAAAAGGAGAGTTCAACCATGTAGGATTACCGTCAAGATGCGGATTATTGGTGAGGTTTTGCTGATTGCCCCCATCGGCATCCATCACGTAGATTTCATAGTTCCCATCCCTATCAGACGTGAAGGCAATTCGTTCACCGTCAGGAGACCATGAGGGAGAGCTGTCAGAATCGCGATTATTGGTGAGTCTTTGTTGATTCTTACCATCGGCATCCATCACGTAGATTTCAAAGTTTTGAAGGTCCCCCTTCCTATCAGACATGAAGGCAATCCGTTTGCCATCGGGAGACCATGAGGGAGACCAGTCATTATTGCGATTTTCTGTCAGTCTCTGTTCATTCCTCCCATCGGCATTCATCACGTAGATTTCATGAGTGATTCCAAACTTGTTTTCAACGTGCCCTTCCCTACGGGCACTGAAGACAATCCGTCTACCGTCTGGCGACCACGCGGGATCCTCGTCCTCAGTGGGATTGTTAGTGAGTCTTTGAGGATTGCTTCCATCGGCATCCATCACGTAGATTTCAATGTTATGATCCCTATCATTATCCCTATCAGACTGGAAGACAATGCGTCTACCGTCAGGAGACCATGACGGAGACCTATCATTATGGGGATTGTTAGTGAGGTTTAGCTGATTGCTTCCATCGGCATCCATCACGTAGATTTCATAAGTGGACCCACCCCGTATAACGTGAACGTGCCCATCCCTATCAGACACGAAGGCAATCCGTTTACCATCGGGTGACCATGAGGGCCGGAAGTCCCTATCGCGATTATTGGTGAGTCTACGCTGATTACCTCCATCGGCGTCCATCACGTAGATGTCCTTGTCCCCATCCCTATTGGACACAAACGCAATCTGTGCCTGTGCCTCAACAGCTACCATCAGCGGTGTCAGACTTAATACTACAACGATACCTACAATCAGATGTGTGAGGCTATGTCTTCGGTGCATCTGCTATGCCTCCTATGGTTTAAAATCGGTTTTTATCCTTAAGCACTCTTCTCTCAACAGTGGCAGTTACCGGTCTGCCTGTTTGACCCGTCCCCATATCGTGAGGGTCTTACCGGCGGGAGCAACGGAAAAAGGAGAACCAAACCATGCAGGCGCAACGTCATCCTCGGGATGGTTGGTGAGGTTTTGAGGATTACTCCCATCGGCGTTCATCACAAAGATGTCAGGGTTCGCATCTACCTCCCTATCAGACACGAATACAATCCGTTTACCGTTAGGGGACCATGAGGGTTCCGTATCCTTAAAGGGATGGTTGGTGAGATTTCGAGGATTACTCCCATCGGCGTCCATTACATAGATTTCAGCGTTCCTATCCCTATCAGACATGAAGACAATGCGTTTACCGTCCGGTGACCAGGAGGGGTTCGTATCAGACTTGGCATTGTTGGTGAGGTTTTTCGGATTGCCACCATCGGCGTCCATTACGTAGATTTCCATATTCCCAGCCCTCCAGGAATAAAAGGCAATGTGCCTTCCGTCCGGAGACCAGGAGGGCGCATAGTCAGGAGAGCCATGATTCGTGACGTTTTTAGGTTTGCTCCCATCGGCGTTCATCACGTAGATTTCACTGCCCCCATCCCTACTAGACACGAAGGCAATCCGTCTGTCATCAGGAGACCATGCGGGGTTCCAGTCATCAGAGTCATTGTCAGAAAGGTTTCGCTGATTACCCCCATCAGCGTCCATCACGTAGATTTGTCGGTTCCAATCCTTACCACTCCTATCAGCCGTAAAGACAATCTGTTTGCCATCGGGAGACCATGAGGGGTACTCGTCATCACCAGGGGTGTTAGTCAGGTTTCGCAGATTACCGCCGTCGATATCCATCACGTAGATCTCCCATTCCCAATCGTCCCAAACCCTATCAGACGCGAAAACAATCTGTGCCTGTGCATCAACGCATACCATCAGCAACGTCAGGCCCAAGGCTATAACGATAGCTAAAATAAAATGTGCGAGATTATATCTCCGGTCCATCTGTTTTTCCTCCTCTGGTCTCAAATCGGTTTCTTACCCTTTGGAGTTGATAGAGATCAGCTTATGTTGGCAACTATAGTCATAATATAGACACAAATTCCTACTGGGAGTTCTCAAGTAAAATAGCAACTCGAATTATTATCGTATGAAGTCTTTGTCCTTTCCTTGGCGATCATGACCCAACCTCAGCGAACACTGTTTTCTCAATAACGGCAATTATCGGTCAGCCTGTTTGAGCCGTCCCCACATCGTAAACTTTTTGCCGGCGGGAGATACCGAAAAAGGGGAGTTCAACCATACAGGATTAACGTCACTATCGGGATTATTAGTGAGGTTTTGCTGATTCCCCCCATTGGCACCCATCACATAGATTTCACTGTTCCCATCCCTCTTAGACACGAAGGCAATCCGTTCACCGTCGGGGGACCATGAGGGAGTCCAGTCATAAACGCGATTTTCAGTGAGTCTACGTTGATTGCCACCATCGGCGTCCATTACATAGATTTCAAAGTTTACAAGGTCACCCTTCCTATCAGACGCGAAGGCAATTCGTTTACCGTCGGGCGACCATGAGGGATGCCAGTCATTCTGGCGATTTTCAGTGAGTCTACGTTGATTACCCCCATCGGCGTCCATTACGTAGATTTCATCAGTGATTCCAAATGCACCTTTAAAGTGCCCCTCCCTCCGAGACGCGAAGGCAATCCGTTTACCGTCGGGCGACCATGAGGGATTCCTGTCATCATTGAAATCGTTAGTAAGGTTTTGAGGATTGCTCCCATCAGCGTCCATTACGTAGATTTCATAAGTAATTACACGGTCGTCGTTTTTAAAGCCATCCCTATCAGACACGAAGACAATGCGCTTACCGTCGGGCGACCATGAGGGATTCCTGTCATCATTGGGACTGTTAGTGAGGTTTTGAGGATTGCCACCGTCGGCGTCCGTCACGTAGATTTCATAAGTGGACCCACCGTTAACGTGAACATGCCCATCCCTATTAGAGAAAAAGACAATGCGATTGCCATCGGGTGACCATGAGGGATCCCAGTCATTATCGAAATTATTGGTGAGTCTACGCGGATTACCCCCATCGGCATCCATCACGTAGATTTCAGGGTTCCCATCCCTGTGAGACACGAAGGCAATCTGTGCTTGTGCATCAACGCATACCATCAGCGATGTCAGCACCAAGACTACAAAGTTAGCTAAAATCAAATGTGTGAAATTGTCCCTTCGTTGCATCTGCTATTCCTCCTCTGGTCTCAAATCGGTTTTTTTACCATTCTCCGAATAATGGCAGTTATCGGTTGACCTGTTTGAGCCGTCCCCACATTGTAAACTTTTTGCTTGTGGGAGAAACCGAAAAAGAAGAATTAAACCATGCAGGAGCAGCGTCATCATCGGGATGATTGGTGAGGTTTCGAGGATTACTCCCATCGGCATCCGTCACGTAGATGTCCCAATTCAAATCCCTAGTCCTATTCGACACGAAGGCAATGCGTTTACCGTCCGGCGACCATGAGGGATTCGAGTCCCTATCGGGATGATTGGTGAGGTTTCGCTGATTATGCCCATTGGCCTCCATCACATAGATGTCTTTGTTCCCAACAACCCCAATAACCGCAAAGGAATCAAAGGCAATGCGCTTACCGTCCGGTGACCATGAGGGATTATCATCAAAACGGTCATTATTGGTGAGGTTTCGCTGATTGCCACCATTGGCGTCCATCACGTAGATCTCACTGTGTCCACGCCTCATGGAAGCAAAGACAATCCGTTTACCGTCCGGTGACCATGAGGGATTACCGTCAACACGGTCGCTATTGGTGAGGTTTAGTTTATTGCCCCCATCGTCGTCCATCACATAGATTTCACTGTGTCCACCCCTAATGGAAACGAAGACAATCCGTTTACCGTCCGGTGACCATGAGGGTTCTATGTCATCAAAGCCATTGTTAGAAAGGTTTCGCTGATTGCCACCATCGACGTCCATAACGTAGACTTGCCGGTTCCCACCCCTATCATCCCCATCAGAGCTAAAGGCAATCCGTTTACCGTCAGGGGACCATGAGGGGTACTTATCCTCACCAGGATTGTTAGTGAGATTTCGCTGATTACCACCATCGGTGTCCATCACGTAGATGTCCCAGTTCCCATCCCTATCAGAGATGAAGGTAATCTGTGCCTGGGCGTCAACGCATACCATCAGCGGTGTCAGACCCAACACGACAACGATAGCTAAAATCAAATGGGCGAAATTGTCCCTCCATTGCATCTGCTATTCCTCCTCTGTTTTCAAATCGTTTTTTTATTCTTTGGAGTTGATAGAGATCGGCTTATGTTGGCAACTATAGTCATAATATAGACACAAATTCCTACTGGGAGTTCTCAAGTAAAGTAGCAACTCGGATTATTATCGTATGAAGTCTTTGTCCTTTCCTTGGCGATCATGACCCAACCTCAGCAAACGCTGTTTTCTCAATAATGGCAGTTATCGGTCGCCCTGTTTGAGCCGTCCCCACATTGTGAGTATCTTACCAGCGGGAGCAACGGCAAAAGCAGAACCAAACCACGCAGGAGCAGAGTCATCATCGGGATGATTGGTGAGGTTTTGAGGATTCCCCCCATCGGCGTCCATCACGTAGATTTCATAATTTCCATCTCGTTCGGAAGCAAAGGTAATACGCTTGGCGTCCGGTGACCATGAAGGCCTCCAGTCATAAACGCGATTTTCAGTGAGTTTCTGTTGATTGCCACCATCGGCATCCATCACGTAGATTTCAAAGTTTTCAAAGTCTCCCTTCCTATCAGACGAGAAGGCAATCCGTTTACCGTCAGGAGACCATGAGGGTGACATGTCATTCTTGCGATTTTCAGTGAGTCTTTGTTGATTATCCCCATCGGCATCCATCACGTAGATCTCATAAGTGATGGCAAGCTCGTTTTCAAAGTGTCCATCCCTACGAGACGCGAAGACAATCTGTTTACCGTCAGGAGACCATGAGGGATTCCTGTCATTAAGGGGATTATTAGTGAGGTTTTGAGGATTGCTTCCATCAGCATCCATCACGTAGATTTCATAGTTCCCATCCCTACGAGACATGAAGACAATTCGTTTACCGTCAGGAGACCATGAGGGTGACATGTCATCATGGGGATCGTTAGTGAGGTTTTGAGGATTACCCCCATCGGCGTCCATCGCGTAGATTTCATAAGTGGGAAAACCGTCTATAACGTGCCCATCCCTACGAGACATGAAGGCAATCTGTTTACCGTCAGGGAACCATGAGGGTGAAACGTCAGCATGGGGATTGTTAGAGAGGTTTTGCTGATTGCCCCCATCGACATCCATCACGTAAATTTCCCAGTTCCCATCCCTCTCAGACGAGAAGGCAATCTGTGCCTGTGCGTCAACGCATACCATCAGCAGCGATGTCAGCACCAAGGCTACTACGCCAACTAAAATCAAATGTCCGAGACTGTATCTCCGTTGCATCTGTTATTCCTCCTCTGCTCTCAAATCGTTTTTTTATCCTTAAACACATTCTCCCAATAATGGCAGTTATCGGTCAAGCTGTTTGAGCCGTCCCCATATCGTGAGGGTCTTACCTGCGGGAGCAACTGCAAAAGCAGGACCATACCACGCAGGAGCAGAGTCATCCTCGGGATGATTGGTCAGGTTTCGAGGATCACTCCCATCCGCGTTTATCACGTAGATTTCATGGTTCCCATCCGCCTCCCTATCAGACACGAAGACAATCCGTTTACCGTCAGGCGACCATGAGGGTTCCCAATCCTTAAAGGGATTTTGGGTGAGTCTACGCTGATTACCACCATCGGTGTCCATCACATAGATGTCCAAGCTCCCATCCCTAAAGGAATCAAAGGCGATGCGCTTACCGTCCGGTGACCATGAGGGATTATGGTCATTACTGGCATGATTGGTAAGGTTTTGCTCATTGCCACCATCGGCGTCTATCACGTAGATTTCAACGTTTATAGCGTTCCCATCCCTAAAGGAATCAAAGGCAATCCGTTTGCTGTCCGGTGACCATGAGGGATTATCGTCAGGAGTGCGATTGTTAGTGAGGTTTTTAGGGTTGCTTCCATCAACATCCATCACGTAGATTTCACTGGCCCCACCCCTATTGGAAACAAAGGCAATCCGTTTACCGTCAGGGGACCATGAGGGACCCCTATCATTAAAGTCATTGTTAGAAAGGTTTTGCTGATTGCCACCATCGGCGTCCATCACGTAGATTTGCCGGTTCCGATCCCCATCACTCCTATCAGCGGTAAAGGCAATCTGTTTGCCGTCAGGTGACCACGAGGGGTCCGTATCATCACCAGGATTGTTAGTGAGGTTTCGCAGATTATCCCCATCGTTGTCCATCACGTAGATTTCCCAGTGCCAATCCCTATCAGACATGAAAGCAATCCGTGCCTGTGCGTCAACGCTTACCGTCAGCAGCGTTAGAACCAACACTACAACAATAGCTAAAATCATACGGGCGAGATTATATCTCCGGTCCATCTGTTTTTCCTCCTCTGGTCTCAAATCGGTTTCTTATCCTTTGGGGTTGGTAGAGGTCAGATTGGGTTGGCAACCTCTTTACAATTATAGTTATAATATAGACACAAATTCCTACTGGGAGTTCTCAAGTAAAATAGCAACTCGGTTTAGTAATAGTCATAATCCCGTGTGTCGATCATCTTTTTTTTAATGAGACGTTTTTGGAGGGACGCGCCTTAATTTCCTTATTCTCAAAGAATTGTTCCAACGCATAGTTGACCACTTCCGAGATCATCCGCTGTTCCCAGTAAGCGTATCCCCGCAGTTTAGCGATTAAGTCCACATGAATATGATATGTCTGGCGTTTGGTTCCGACGGTCCCCGTCCGAGCACTTGAGAATAGAGCACCTCTTCCGTGCAAAGGCGGTGAGTTGTTCTTCGCATTGCCAGAACGCGCTTTCTGATTCATATCCGTTTTCTTTGCCATAATGAATCTCTCCTAAAATATTCCGAATTAGAGACGCGCATGAATAAATGCCCAAATGGAGATGGAATCGGTTCAAAGACCTATCACTCCTATAGTGGATTCTAAAAATAAAGAGACATTAAAAGTAGTAGGCACACTCCGTGTGCCGTAACTCTGTGCACAAGGTTGATGACCTCGCTCGTCCACAATGTCTAACTATGGTGAATGAGACAAATAAGTGGACATTTGCCAAAGTCCCCCTCTTTCCCCCTGATAAGGGCGCTAGGGGGTTACGGATTTAGGCGGTTGTTTGTAGGTACAGATTGCCTAATCTGTACATGGGCATTGGCAGTGTATAAGTAATTCTAAAATTTACCATAATTCTGAAATCTACTATAATTGCGATAATAAGGATACCAGCCTACAACATAAAAAATCCAGTCGCTTTTAGGGCGTTTGGACGTAATATGTCCAGACCCCTTCAAAAACGGGTTGTTCTTCGTGTTGTCGGAACGGTTTTTCTAGATTCTGTTGACATTTAATAAATTGAACCGATTATGATGCACCCCGATTTGTCAAGAGATTCAAAGCAACTTGAGACTTTTGTAGGTCGATTTTCCAAAATCGACAGGCTTGTGTCGAGATGTGAATCTCGACCTACAGGTTGGGCGCAACGAAATCCCAATCTATCGGGACTGAGATCCAACCTACGTGCTATCAAATGTCAACACGCCCTAGAGATAAGCATGAACAAAGACCCAAGTGGGGATAGAATTCTTAAAGACCTATTACTGCCGATTGTCATGAGAAGAATGCCAACCCACAATACAAAAAATCCAGTCGATTTTAAGAGTTTGGACAAAATATGCTCATCTCATTAAAAACTGGTTGCAAATTGAAGGCAAGGAGGTTTATACTGTACACTGTTTTGGCGGATAACAGCCGGTGACACGGAGGGTTGTTAAGAAGATGCTTCTATACAGATCAGCGTTGGCAGCAACCAACAGACGCACGACACCTCTCGTCCATCTCAGTGTGGAAAAAGGACTTATTCCACGATTGCGAAACATCTTATTCAGTCACACTGTGCAAAAAGTGTCTGAAAGTTTGATTGCAAGCCTCAGGTCCCCTTATCTTTAGGGATTTTGTTCCCAAAGATGGGACTGAATTGACAGGTGCACAGATGTCCAAAGTCGATACGCTCCTCAAACTGATTGCCTATCAAAAGCAACACCCCCAAGCCAGCTACGAAGAGATCGCTCAAGGGATTGGAATTTCTTCGCGACATGTCAGACGGTGCCTACAAGAGGTAAATCTGCTCAAACACCAGTTGGATGAGCCAGCCTTGCAACCGGGGCAGGTCCAATTTCTGCTATCACTACTGAACCGACGGGAACCCGATCAGAAAGAAATCGCCCAACAACTTCAAAAACAGATGGGGATTTCCTACACCGGAAGCCTTCGCATCAAGCAGCCCAACGAGCAGACACCCGTTAGCTGGCTTGAGATCGGGGAGTTTAGTTCCACCCTCGAAATGGGATCCCCAGATCGTCCGGACCCTATCCTGAGTTACTGGCTTCAGTTCCTATGCTATGATCCCCTCCTGAGGTCCCACCGAAACGGGGAGACTGAAGGACGGCTTGCAATCGGTTGCGAGGCGGTGAAGGGAAATTCGCAATGGCAGCTGACCTTGAGAAAGGACCTCCGTTGGAGTGATGGAAAACCGATTACGCTCGAAGAGGTTATCACGGCGTTTTCCGGGAGCCGCATCGCTCCAATTATCACAGAAATTAAACCGGATGGCAAAAACCAACTTCGGGTTCAACTTTCTCAAGAAGAACCGTTATTCCCACTCCGTCTGTGCGGTATCTGCCCACTCCCCTCCCATTCGTCCCAACCCTATCGCGTGACCTCTGGACCCTATCAAGTGAAGCATTTCCACCCGGAGGCCATGACCCTGCGCTTTGAACAGAATCCGGATTATTATCGCGGAGGGGACAGCAGCATTGACTGGTTAACCTTGAGACGCTTTACACACCCCGCCAATGCCATTAAGGCGGTTGAGAATGGCACACTGGATCTGCTTAATCTCCACTTTCAGGCGATGCAATCCCTCTACCAATTCCCAACGACGGTGCCTTGTCAACAGTGGACCTTTTTTGGAGACACCTACTACGCCCTATTTCTCAACCGGCATCACGGACCCCTATCGGATGAACGGAACTGTAGTCTGCTTAAAAAAGCAATCGATTACCGGGCAATCAACCTCTATCTGCGCATGGGGCAGGTTGTTGAGGAAGAAAACCTCTCACCGCTTCCTCACTCTCCCCTTGACATTCGGATTTACAGCTCGGGCGGCATCTTTCGCTATCTGGCTTACCTCATCGGAAAGTCAGCGGGATCTTCTATCGTGAATCCTATCTCTGTCAACGGAGAGATGCGGAAAGAGGCGGACGCCTATTTAACTCAACCCATTTTTGGTCTGGAGTACAGTAACCTATCGCGATTCTTCCATTCCGACGGAGAAGACAACTTTTTCGGCTACTCCAATCCCCAAGCTGACGAGATGCTCTCTCAACTCAGCAGCACGGGGAACATAGGGGCAAGAAGGCGGATTGGGCGGCAGGTCGTGTCCCTCGTACAGGAGGATTTCGCGGTGATCCTGTTGGCACCCTGCTTTCAATATACACTCTCGCCGTTAGAAATCCAGTTCGACGATAACCTCACCGATATGATCGATTTGATTCAAAACATGAGCCAACTCACCGTGGAACGTCACCGGTCCGGTTAGCAATCTACGCTATCGAACCAGTATTTTAACGCAACCACCAAAGATAGGACTGAATTAGCAGGTGCACAAATGTCCAAAGTCGATACGCTCCTCAAACTGATTGCCTATCAAAAGCAACACCCCCAAGCCAGCTACGAAGAAATCGCTCAAGGGATTGGAATTTCTTCGCGACATGTCAGACGGTGCCAAAAAGAGGTAAATCTGCTCAAACACCAGTTGGATGAACCAGCCCTGCAACCGGCGCAGATCCAATTTCTGCTATCATTGCTGAACCAACGGGAACCCGATCAGAAGGAAATCACCCAACAGCTTCAAAAACAGATGGGGGTCTCCTACACCGGAAGCCTTCGCGCTACGCAGCCTAACGAGCAGGTGCCTATTAGCTGGCTCGAAATCGGCGAGTTGATTCCAGCCGAAATGGGTTTTTTAGACCGCCTACACCCGGCACTGAGTTTCTGGATGCAACACCTATGCTATGATCCCCTCCTGATGTCCCACCGAAACAGTGAAATCGAAGGACGGCTCGCAACCGGTTGCGAAGCAGTAAAAGGGAACTCACAGTGGCAGCTGACGTTGAGAAAAGACCTCCGTTGGAGCGATGGAAAGCCGATTACGCGCGAAGAGGTCATTGAAGCGTTTTCCGAGAGCCGCATTGCACCAATTATCACAGAGATTAAACCGGATGGCAAGACCCAACTTCGGGTTCAACTTTCTCAAGAGGAACCACTTTTTCCACTCCATCTACGCAATATATCCCCTCTCCCTTCCCACGCATCCCAACCCTACCGCGTGATCTCCGGTGCCTATCAAGTGAAGCATTTCCGCCCAGATGCCATGACCTTCCGTTTTGAGCCAAACCCAGATTACTATCGCGGAGGAAACCCCCACATCGACTGGTTGACCTTGAGACGCTTTACACACCCCGCCAATGCCGTTAAAGCCCTTGAAAATGGCACACTGGATCTGCTTAATCTCTACCTCCATTCGATGCAATCCCTCTACCAATTCCCAACGACGGTGCCTTGTCAACAGTGGCCCTTCTTTGAAGACACCTACTACGCCCTATTTCTCAACCGGCATCACGGTCCCCTGTCGGACGAAAGGAACTGTAGTCGGCTTAAAAAAGCAATCGATTATCAGGAAATCAACCTCTACCTGCACATGGGACAGGTTGTTGAGGAAGAAGCCCTTTCACCGCTTCCTCACGCCCCCTTTGACATTCGGGTTGCCTGTTCGGGCGGTGTGTTTCGCTATTTGGCTTATCTCATCGGAAGGTCAGCGGGATCTTCTGTTGTGAATCCTATCTCTGTCAAAGGGGAGATGCGGGAGGAGGCGGATGCCTTTTTAATTCAGTTCTTTTTTGGGACTGGATACAGCAATCTGCCGCGATTCTTTCATTCCCATGGCGAACACAACTTTTTTGGCTACTCTAATCCCCAAGTTGACAAGATGCTCTCCCAGCTCAACAGCGTAGGAAACTTAGGGGCAAGAGGGAGAATGGGGCGGCAGATATTGTCCATCCTGCAGGAGGATTTTGCAGTAATTCTGTTGGCACCTTGCTTTCAATATACACTCTCGCCGTTAGAAATCCAGTTCGACGATAACCTCACCGACATGATCGATCTGATTCAAAATATGAGCCAACTCACCGTGGAACGTCACCGGTCCGGTTAGCAATCTACGCCATTGGATCGGTATTTTAACGCAACCTACCGCAGATCATAAAGAAACCGAGTTTTTTCTGCAAAACTCGGTTTCTTTCATCCAATATCGTAGGTTCTATGACCGTAGGTCGGGCATCTTGTTTGACCCCAAACCTGCATCAACGAGGTTAATTCGTAGGGAACCGTAGGGAACAGAGATTTCCGTTCCGTTTATCTGACCCGTCCTAAATAAACTTTACATGAATTGCTCTTAATTACTACACTATTAGACGATGTAGAAAGGAGCATTCAGATGTCTCATCGATTAGCCAATCGAATCTTCAAGAGGTATAGTCAAGCGTTCAAACAGCAGGTCGTGAGTGAAATTGAATCCGGCATATTGACGATTGACCAAGCCCAGAAACGGTATGGGATTGGGAGTAACAGCACCATAAGAAACTGGCTCAAACAGTTGGGCAAGCATCACCTAATCGCCCAACAGGTTCGTATTGAAACGCCTGACGAGGTGAATCAACTGAAGCAACTCACTACTGACAAACAACAGCTTGAGTCCGCCTTAGCACAGGCACATCTGAAGATAGCGGCTCTTGAATCACAGATTTGTCAAGCAGAGAAACAGTTTGGTGTTGACCTTAAAAAAAAGTGAAATATGCGAGCATTGAGGCACTGTGGCACTCGCAAGTTCATACCTATTCTCTTGAGACTATCTGTGCGGTTCATGGTGTATCTCGACAAGCGTTTTACCATTATCAGAACCATCAAGCCAACGAACGAGTCAAACAAGAGATAGTGCTTCAATTGGTCTGTCAAATCCGTTCACGCCAACCCAGAATCGGGGTGAGAAAATTGTATCAACTGCTCAAACCTAAGTTTGAACAACTCGGACTCCAATTAGGTAGAGATGCGCTGTTCCGCTTGCTCAGGGAGCATGGACTGCTCGTCGAGTCCTCAAAACGTGGACACAGAACCACTTGTGCCAACCACCGATTCTATCGGTATCCCAATCGGATAATGGATTTAATCGTTGACCGGGTTCACCAGGTGTTTGTTGCTGACATTACTTATCTACAGACACTTGAAGGCTTTGTGTATCTGGCTCTGGTCACAGACCTGTTTTCGCGCAAAATCGTTGGTTTTGATGTTTCGGATTCACTGACCGTCGAAGGGGCCCTTAGAGCGTGTAAAATGGCAATAAAACCGGTGACAACCCCCGGTACACTGATTCATCATTCGGACAGAGGCGTTCAATACTGTTGTAATGCTTACACCCAATTACTTCACTCACGCGGCGTCCGATTGAGTATGACACAAAACGGAGATGTATACCAGAACGCCGTGGCTGAACGGGTCAACGGTATCTTGAAAATTGACTTCTTGCTCAATCACACATTTAACTCTATACACCAAGCCACCGCTAACGCTAAACAGAGCATTTCGATATACAACAATGAGAGACCCCATCTCAGTTTGGGGTATCAAACCCCTCAAGACATTTATCACAAAAGTCAGAAACAACTTGCTATAAGTCAACCGTAATGCGTAATTTTCGTGTAAACCTATTTTAGGACTTGACAATCCTTACGTATTGTGCATTACGTATTATTCTTCATCGGTCGACCTGTTTAAGCCACCCCCACATCATGAATCTCTTACCTGCGGGAACAACTGCAAAAGCAGAACCAGACCATGCAGGACCAGCGTCAGTGTGGGGATTATTGGTGAGGTTCCGCGGATTGCTCCCATCGGCGTTTATCACATAGATTTCGTAGTTCCTATCCCTATCAGACGCGAAGGCAATCCGTTTACCGTCAGGAGACCATGAGGGATTCCAGTCGGTACGAGGATGATTGGTGAGTCTACGCTGATTACCCCCATCGGCATCCATCACGTAGATTTCGCTGTTCCCAACGCGGTTGGAACCAAAGACAATGCGCTTACCGTTAGGGGACCATGAGGGAGTATAGTCAGAACCTTCATGATTGGTGAGTCTACGCTGATTGTCTCCATCGGCATCCATCACGTAGATGTCTTCGTTCCCATCCCTAACGGAAACAAAGACAATGCGTCTACCGTCGGGTGACCATGAGGGATTGTCGTCCCGAAAGCCATTATTGGTAAGGTTTTTAAGATTAGCCCCATCGGTGTCCATCGCATAGATTTCACCACGTCTCTTCCTATCAGACACGAAGGCAATCTGTTCACCGTCCGGTGACCACGACGGGTCCCATTCGTCAAAGTCATTGTTAGAAAGGTTTCGCGGATTGCCACCATCGGCATCCATCACGTAGATTTCAGAACTGCCTCTACCGTGTAGCAAGTGAATGTGCCCATCCCTATCAGACACGAAAGCAATCCGTTTGCCATCGGGGGACCATGAGGGTAAACGGTCAGCATGGTGATTATTGGTGAGTCTTCGCTGATTACCCCCATCGGGGTCCATCACGTAGATTTCCCAATTCCCATCCCTATGAGACGAGAAGGCAATCCTTGCCTGTGCGTCAACGCATACCATCAGTGGCGCCAGCACCAAAACTACAGCACTGACTAAAATGAAATGTGCGAGATTGTATCCCTGTTGCATCTGCTATTCCCCCTCCGTTCTCAAGTCGGTTGTTTATCTTTAGGATTGATGGAGCTCAACTTGTGTTGGCAACCTCTTTCCAATTAAAGAGGCAACTCGGTTTATATTAAATAACCCAAGTTGCTAGGGCGTGTTGACATTTACGTAAAACTGTCCATAATCGTAGGGGCGAGGTCCCCTCGCCCATTGACCAACGCGGGTTGAGTTGATTGTAGGTCGAGATTCATATCTCGACACCGAAACGTCGATTTTGGAAAATCGACCTACAGAACCTCAAAACCGTCTTATGATGTGTGACCAAAGGGTTGGGAAACCCAACCCCTACGAAGGACCAAGTGTCTGTGCACACCTCTCGATTATCTGGTTACGATGAAATGTCAACAGAACCTAGACAGTCTGTAGGTCGAGTTTTCATAATAGACACATTTCAGAAATAATCAAATGGACGACACACCTGTCACCCCGCTGGAGCTTGGGTCAATAGGTTTACCGATTTTCTATATACCTATCACCCCGCTGGGGCTTTGTAGTTCCGGCAAGTTGAATCCCCCGATTCCATCGGGATTCACGGCTCGGTAATGTTCGTTCCGAACAAACCGAGTCGGAACCGATTTATCGGGGAGGAACGCATATCAGTCCAGTCAACCTACAAACAAAAAAAGCCCCAGAGAGGCGACAAGTGTATAATATGCGGCTCTCTGGGGCTAATTAATCTTGCACAGGCTTAGGAAAGGGTCTCATCAATCATACTCTAGCACGATCTTTATAGCCTCATCCTTCTTATGCAAAGACAACTCAAATCCGCGCTGCACCTCCGTAAACGGCAAACGATGCGTGATCATCGGCGAAACATCAATCCGTCCCTGCGCAATCATATCCATCGCTAACGGGAAATTGTTCTGCGCATCAGGGCCCACAGATCCGATCAAGCGGATATTCTTCCTGAACAGGTCACCGAAACCGAAAGGATAGGTCGGATCATCAGGCACACCGAACGCTAGGATCGTGCCATCACGCTTGACAAGATCCATACACTGATTGATGGTCTCCGTCTGATGTCCTATCACTTCAAAAACCAGATCCGCCATCCTGCCGTCCGTGATCTCCTCAACAACAGCGACCGTATCAACCTCCGCAGCGTTAATCGTATGCGTCGCCTGCATCTGCTTGGCAGCCTCTAAACGGAAATCAACGAGATCCGTTGCAACGACCGTTTTCGCACCTAAGTTACTCACCAGATGCGTGAACAACAATCCCATCGGTCCCTGCCCCATCACGACAACATCCTGATTCAGCAGACTCCCCAACTTACTACACGCCCAAATCACCGTGCCGAGCGGCTGAGACATCAGGATACAATCCTTGCGTTCAAATTCCACCAGCGGGATTGTAACAGCTTCATGCGAGACGAAGTATTCCGCAAGTCCACCAATACGACCCGGCAGCGCAAGCACCGCGTCCCCCTCCTTGAACCGATCCGACTTACTCGCAGCCACTACGCCAATACATTCGTGGATGGTCGTCCCCAGCGACAGCGGATAGTCCGACGCTGGACGTTCCATGGCAAACCACGGCATATCAGTACCACAAATAGCGTTCATCTGAGTCTTTATAAGTACAGCTCCCTCCGGATCAGATGAAATGTCAGGCTTATCAACATCGACCATCTCAATCTGACGGGGGGCAACAATTTGTGCAGCTTTCACATATTCCTCCTAAACCAAAAGTAAAGTAGTAGGCACGCTCCGCGTGCCGTTCACCAATTTCACGCTTTTGTTTTGACATGAACCTCAAACCTTATAGGCGAACAACTTCGCCTGAAACATCTCCACGCGAATAGCGAGCATCTCACCGGCATCGGTGATATCACTGCTTCCGTGCCAAGTGACAACCTGATCTTCCTGATCTCCCGTCAGCGGATCGCACATATCAAAAGTAAAACCTTCAAGGGGGTTAGCATCTGGGCACTGCATAGTCGGTATCCTCTGCATCAATTCGACGCGGATCCATCCACCGGGTGCACAGCGGTAATTCAGGCGCAATTCATTCCCTTGCCGAAACACAGTCGGAATCGTGAATCGTCCTTCCGTTGCTGCCTCAACACCACAGAGCCGATGCGGACGCCAGCGTGCCCACCTATTCTGGGAGGCTTGCATCTCCGGAAAGATTGCTTCCTGATACTGCTCCTTAACAGTGTGTAGTGTCGAGCGCGCATGGTAAGGCACCGCCCAATTGCCATCGGGAAGCTCTACCAGTCCGTTCCGCCACACATGGATCTGTCCCTCTTCCCCGCTCCCTGTGGGTCCCAACTCAGCAACCGCCCGACGTTCCGGGCGTGTCCAAATCAGACCGTCGCGACTGAAGGCGAGCTGCAGGTCGACATGATCGGTGGCGTTATGGAATACTGGAATGACCATAGCGTGTAGCTCATCCCGACCCGGATAGGGGAAGTAGCACGCCCCATAGAACGATATATCCAAGGGATCCTGCGCATCGGGATAAATCAACAATTTCGCCGCGGGCCACTTGCGGAAGTCCCGTGTCCGCGTCAGCCCGATCGCACGGCGAAACACCTCGGTTTCAGGCATACTGGCTCCCAAGGCTTGCGGCTCCGACGGGGCAACCCCTTGGGGCTGTATGTACGCATAATAGACACCGTTGTGTACGTCGTAACCCGGGCAGATGCCACCGTTCACCGAGTAGTTGGCAAGCGGCTCAGGCAGATGCGTCCAAGTGAGGCGATCCGGCGAGGTCAACCCGAGCAGCTGTCCCTTCAGAACCACCTTGCGACCGGAATAGGATCTACCCTCGTAGTGTTCAGCGCGCCAACATCTGTCCGCTTCATCGGGATCAACCTCCTCGCCGGTCTCTCGGTCAAGCCAAAACCCCTTTGCCTCCAAGGCTTTGTACCGCTCTTCGGGCGGTGCGGACGGATCTTCAAAGACGCTCGCCTGCAACGATGTCTTGAGGATATTATTGTCCGTCGAACCGTTAAACTCAGTCTGACCTAACACCGGTCGCTCCCAATGGTAGCCATCATCACTGACAGCGAGACAGGTTCTTTCTCCAACATTGTACAGCATCTGAAGCCGTCCATCTTCACCCCAGACATAGCCAGGGTAGGCGATGTCCTCGGTTTCCCACTCCTTTTCAGGCGTTAAAAACGGTTCAGATTTGTCCGCCGCTTCCACCCGCAAGCTCACGCCAATGGGTGCGTCGAACATCTCGTAGTTTCCCTGACTGGTTATGCTACGGTGACCCGTGAAAATCTCTGCCAGATCCACCATCGCCATCCATGTACCGGGATTGTAACGTGGACGCACCCAGTCGCCGGGAAAATAACTGCCGCGTGCTAGAATCTTCTCCCGTTGTTCAGCCATTTTCACCTCTTTCTTAACTTTTTCAAACTAAACTGTGTTGTGCCTTTTGCGTGGCTCAGGTCTATCCTGATTGTCATGTGTCAGGTATTCAATGGGATTCTGGTTCATTTCGCTGATTGCGATTCGGACATCGCTGAGCTCTTTTCGGATGCGTACAACCGGTTGATTGAAGTCATCAATTCCCTTGTCTATCCGATCTTCCAACTGATTGCGTAACTTCCGTAAATCGTCCGATTGCTTGTTCAGTCGTTTTCCCAATCGTCCTGTACAGTATAAAAAGACCGCAATCTGTCCAATAAACGCCACCGTTACAAAAATCGCAATCATAGTATATGACGGCGACCACATCGAAAAATCCATGATTTGTCCTCCTTGTCTTTCCTCAGTAGGTTCACCCAGTTGAACATATAAAGGAAATACTATCTTTTTTCGTTTTGCTACTTTTATCTACGAAAATCGGCGAAATCTGCGTCCGGATCTCCCTTCAGAGCCCAAACGCACAAACCCGATATTGATGAAAATCATTTTACTCCGTTTTCGCTTTTGGATTAACCGTAATCCCTGTTTTTTGGGCGCACCCCGTATGTATGGAACGCGCCTCTTCCTTCTTTTATTAGCTACTGTTAATGCTAAGAAACCTGATACTGAGAGACCGTCTCCTCCCCACAGGTCATCGTCTGCAGCAGGGCAGGGCGTCCCTCCTTCGTAGCGGCTATGGCACGTGCAATCGCACCGGGCAGTTGGTCCGGTGTCACAACCGTTTCGGCAAAGGCACCCAAACTCTCAGCGACCTTGGCATAATCCCCGGACAACTTGTCGCTGTCCCAGTGCTCCGATGCATACGGCATATTCTGGTTGTAGTGAGTCATTATACCGTTGTTCAAAACTACAGTCAATATCGGAATCTCAGACCGTACCGCTGTCTCAATGTCCAAGCCAGCCATACCGAAAGCGGCATCTCCCATCACATTGATAACCAACTTCTCAGGTGCAGCCACCTTCGCTCCCAGTGCCAACCCCAGTCCATAGCCCAACTGTGTCGACTTGCCCCAACCGATATAGGTACTTGGGGTATCGGTGGACCAAAACGGACACATCCGTTCTCGCGGATAACCCGCATCGTGGGTGGCGATGGTGTTCGACACATCCACGGCTTTGTGAAGTTCGTTGAGAACGCGATACTCGTTCATCGGCACTTCATCCGATTCGAGCCGTGGACGCCACTCTGCCATCCACTCCGCTTTCACCTTGCGGATCTCGTTCACCACGCCGTTGACATCGGCTCTCGGCTGCTCACCAATCTGCCGCCTCACCTCTTCAATCATCTGTTGCAGCACCAACTTGGCATCTCCGACAGCACCATAAGCCAACCGATAATGTACGTTAAGATCATCGGTCGAGTTGGTAATCTGGGCGATGGTGACACCATCAGGCATCCGCGGACTGTAACCGCCACTGAGGGTAGTTGCAATACCAAGGACAAAGTCCGTCTGCTCCAGGAAATGCCCCGCCATCCGAGTACCGGAACCCCCTGCCGTGCCCAACGCCAGAGGGTGGTTCTCAGGAAAGCCACTCTTGCCCTGTAGCGTCGTCATAACCGGAATGTTAGTCAACTCCGACAACGTTACCAACTCTTCTGTTGCTTCGGCGTACAATATACCCCTACCCGCACTGATAACAGGGCATGACGCTTTGAGCAGCGCGGTCACCAGATCACGGACATCATCGGGATCCGCCGCCGATTTGCGTACCTGCACCGGCGTGTAGTCAAAGTCGTTATCCGAAAGCTCCTGCTCTGCAACATCTGTAGGAATCTCCAAGAGCACCGGTCCCGGCCTCCCATGTTTTAGCCGAGTGAATGCCATCCGCATCAGTTGGGGGATGCGGTCCGCCTGACTGATGTATTCTGTCCACTTGGTAACCCCACCGTAGTTCCGGTGCGCAACGAAGCCCGGGTGCATTCCCACATTCCCGAGGCGCGGTCCCCCGGGCAGGAGCAGTATCGGCACCGAATCGGCATAAGCCTGCGCGACGCCACCAAAGGCGTTCTCCGCGCCCGGACCGTCCTGCATCATGAAGACACCGATGCGATTCCCAGACATAATGCGACTGTACCCGTCAGCCATATTCACACCCGCCCGCTCTTGGCGCGTGAGGATCGGCCTCAATCCCTCTTTGGCAGCCGCATCTATCAACGAATGGTGCGGGAAGCAGGCGAACCAGTCGAGACCTTCAGCTTTCAGAATCTTAGCAATTGCTTGATTACCTGTCATATTTTTCTATCCTTTCAATTTGCTCCAGTTTTGAATCCCGATCTTATCGGGGAGGAGCGATATGTCTATAGTATGCCAATACCTCTGATCCCCGTGCTCCAGAAAAGCATTATTCGTAGGGGACGCAGATCTGCGTTCCGTTTCTCCCTACATATTGCGCATTACGGATTATTCTTCATTAGCCCCAGCGGGGCGATAGGTGTATAGTAAACGCGAACTTCCCCATCTCTAAGCCCCAGCGGGGCGACAGGTGTATCGTATTGTAGGTTGGGTTGAGCAGAAACCGCGAAACCCAACACCAATGAACCTACTATACCACCCTTAACAAAAGAGATCAACAATATTCATTTTTTCCGAGTGCTAACAGGCAGACGATTCAGGCAGCCACCGACGGAAGAACCGACGCCAGTTGGCGTGAAAGATGTTATCGATATCCGCATCACTGTAGCCACGATCCACGAGAATCGGTTCCAACTTTCGCAAATCCTCCGTTGTCTTGAAGTCAGACGGCATGTGGTACGTGGCACCCGTATCAGTGCCAATCGCTGCGTGCAACGTATTCCCCGCCAGTTGACAGACATGGTCGATATGATCAACCACCGTCGTCAATTTCACATGCTCCGTCGACGATTCGCCATGCACCCAATCGAGTTCGAGCATCCAAGCATCAAGGGCAGCCCCAATCACCGCACCACGCGCGATGAGTCGTTGAATCTGTTCATTGGAAAATTGTCGATCGCCGGGAACCAGTGCGCGACAGTTATTATGGCTGGCAATCACAGGGCCATTGAAACGATCAAGTGCTTCATAGAAACTCATATCGGACAGATGCGTCAAATCCAGAATCATCCCAACCCGTTCAAACTCCTTGAGCAACTCAATCCCCTTGGGCGTAAGGGGTCCGCTAACACCGGTGCCAGCTGCATAATGGCTGAACCCAAAATGCGCCAACATGACGCTACGCAGCCCGTCCTCCCACCACGCCTCCGCCTGAGACAGTTCAACAATCGGATCGGCACACTCCATGGATAGGATAACTCCAACAGGGACGCTCTCATCACCGCCCTGCTCCCAAGCACCCCAGTGCACGTCCAACTCACCGGACGTGCGGATCAGCTTTATCTCTCCCTGCTGCTCAAGGATTCGATAATACGCCAACTGTCCCTGCGCCCAAGCGTAAGCCATCCGTTGCGTACCGTAGTCGAGGTCTATTCGTCGATGCCCTGTAACTGGCTGGACTTCGCGCTTCGCTCGTGCAGATATGGAAGACTGACAAACCGCCACACCCGCACGACGCATCTCCGGCAGACTGACTGTAGCCCCACCCCGTTCAAGTGCGTCCGTCATACCAACCTCGCGGGCATTGATCTGTGCAACCGATTCGGTCTGATCCCGATTGTGCGCAAGCGCGAACAACGCCAAATCCAAATGTCCATCAAAAATCAGCCGCATCCCAGTCTCCCTATCGAGATTAGCATCGTAGGTTAGGTTTTAAAAGGTAGTAGGCACACTCCGTGTGCCGTAGCCCCGTCCGCCGTAACCCCTAAATCGTAGGTTGGGTTGAACGGGAACCGTGAAATCCAACACCATATTCACTCGTGGTTCTATACCCGTAGGTCGGGCATCCTGCCCGATCTCAAGCCTGTATCAACGAGGACAATTCTTACGCATTACGCATTACTTATTATTCTTTAAGCTCACCCGCAATACGCTTCAGGTGATTTTGACGCGGCTCCGAAGCCCGCCGCAAGGCAGCTTCAGGAACATGAATCCGCGACAAAACCTCCGGGGCAGCGCGGACAAATCCCTCTGCATATTGCGTCCCCGCCGACCAACCCGCATTGCCCGTATGGATCTCAATCCGCTTTTGGGCAAAAGTTTCGGTATGCCCTTGGCTGCTAAAAAGGATCTCCGCCTGAACTCGCTGCTCCTTCCAGTCCGAGATGTCCACGTAGAAGTCGATCTCGTCTGGCATATAATAGACACCGGGATAATAGGTCGCTGCAATCGTGTGAGGTCTCTGACGGCTGCCGTAATCAGGCGTTCCCGCCAGCCCTTGCGCCTCTAAGATGGCAAACGCCGTCTCATCGTGATCGTTGTGCGCAGCAGAAGCCATAGCGTTACGTCCACTCAGGTGCGGTCTCTGCGTGATTAACACATGCGGACGAACATCATAGATAATCTGTCGCAGTGCCTCCACCGTCTCCGGCGTGTTATGGAACGGTTTATCAGGAAAATCAAGGATCCGTACATCCGTCACCCCGAAAATCGCGCAGACCTTACGAAACTCTACCTCTTTGATCCTAGCGTAATCATCAGCACTCTGGTTGATGATCTCAGGATCCTGCTCTGCCTCCGGCTTGAGCAGCTCGTCATGGAGCCGCTCATTATGCGTACCGACCCCGTTGGTCATACTGACAACTGTGATGGAATCACCTTGAGCAGCATGAATGCCGCAAGTGCCAGCACAGTGAGTAAAATCGTGTGGATGTGCTTTAACCACAAGAAACCGAAGCGATTGATCTTGCATCACAAACCTCCTCTATACCCCTTATTAAATAGTAGTAGGCACGATCCCTCGTGCCGTTCACCAAAATCAATGAACCCTTGAACTAATGAACCAATAAACCAATGAACTAACTCGTTTTCTCGTTTTCCCCGCTAACTAGCTGGCTGCCCCTGCTCCTGCACGTGCAGCGGCGGCAGTTCCGGATAGTTCCCACGCGCCGTTCGCAACGTAATCAACCCCTCAACAATCATCCACACCTGCAACGCTTCAACGGCAATACCGAATACAAAGAGCAGGTACTTTCCAGTGAATAGCCACCCTGTATCGGGATTAAACATCTGCCAGAACATCGCCCACGCCGGCATAATTAACATCACCACCATCGGAATCACCGCGAACCAGATCGGCAGATTCCGTCGTAGCAGATAGAAGACCGTCACCATAAAGGCGAGACCTGCCAGCAGTTGGTTCACCGCACCGAAAAGGGGCCATAGAATCAAGCCGCCACTTCCCGGACCATTGGGTCCCGGCATCAGTGCGACGACACCGCCCAAGAACAGCGCAAAGCCGGTCGCTACATACCGATTGGTGAGCGGTTTAACCCCCACCGTTTGTGCGAGTTCTTGGATCACGTAGCGTTGCAATCGTGTCGCAGTGTCCAGTGTCGTCGCCGCGAAGCTTGCCACCAACACCGCCATGATTGCGATAGCCATCTTCAGCGGAATACCGACGCTTGAGAGGAAGTTCCCGCCGCCCTCAACAAAAGCCCCCACCTTCTTCGCAAGACTATGACCCGCCCAGCCGCCAACAGTCCGCGTGGTGCCATCGGGGTTCGTCACTGTTTGGGTTGTCGCATAGCGCGTCCGCCACGCCTCCTGATGCCGAATCTGTTGCCCCGTCGTAGAGCTGATCACGGGCTGAAAAGCGTAGCTCGCCCCCGTCCCGCTCCGTTCAAAAAGACCCATACCAATCCCGGCGCAACATGCGAGGATCACGATCACTGCGAGTCCGCCCTCAAGCAGCATGGCACCGTAGCCGACATACTGCGCATCTTTCTCCGAAGCGACCTGCTTACTAGAGGTGCCAGAACTCACCATGCAGTGGAATCCACTGATCGCACCACAGGCAATGGTGATAAACAGGAAGGGCCAAATCGGCGGCGCATCGGGCGGAATGTCAGGCGCGATCGCCGGCGCAGACGCAAAGAGATCCGCTCTCCCCGTCAAACCCGCAATAGCCAGCCCCACAATCAGCAGGACTAGTGCCACAATCAACTCATGGCTATTGATAAAATCACGCGGCTGCAGGAGTGTCCAGACCGGCAGCACAGACGCAATAAAGCAGTACACAAACAACACTAGTGTCCAGATAACCACCGCATTCACAAATGTATGCCCTAACAGCGGAATACCAAACCACGCCGAAATGTTAATCGGCAGCAGATAAGCCCCCACCCCCATCGCAAGGTACATAATCCCCAGCGCGATGATGGAAGGGATCAGGATATTCCCACCCCGCCGATAGATCCAAAGCCCGATGCCAACCGCCAACGGAATCTCGATCCAGACCGAAAGCACCGATTCCGGGTAGAGCGCGAAGATGATCGCAATGACCAGACCGAAGATAGCCAAAACAACGGTCAACGCCATGAATAAGATGGCTAAAAACAGCAACTTCGCTCGCGGCGTAATCATCCTTCCTGCAATGTCTCCGATCGTCTGTCCACGATTGCGAAGCGAGACCATCAACGCACCGAAGTCATGCACCGCACCGATAAAAATCGAGCCGAGGACAACCCACAGCAGCGCCGGCAGCCATCCCCAAAAAACCGCAATCGCGGGACCAACAATCGGTCCCGTGCCTGCAATGCTTGTGAAATGATGTCCGAAGATAATCTCCTTCTTCGTCGGAACATAGTCCACATCATCCCGCAATTCTTGGCTCGGCACCTGCGCCTCCGGGTTAATCCTAAAGATCTTTCTGGCTAACCACCGCCCATAGGTATGATAGGCGACGATAAACCCGAAAAAACTCAAGACCGCAATAATCAGGGTACTCATACTTACCTCCATTTAACGTAACGAGTAATGCGTAATACGTAAAAACAAATAATACGTAATGAATACTGCGTAAGGGAACACTGGTCAAACAACAGCTTCTGTCAAATTGTCTTGAATCCTGATCGTAGAATCAAGAAAAAGCATTGTTAGACAAATAGCCCCTTACGTATTACTCGTTACGAATTATTCTTTTAGATTCCGATCGAATACCCATCGCGCCGCGGATCCGCACCACCCATGAGCGAACCTTCCGCTTGATCAACCGCGATACCCTGACCGCCACCGACGCCAGCCGTCCAGTCAGGCATTACGTTAGGTTCATGTCCACGCGCCTCAAGTTGAGCTATGACATCGGCGGGGATGCGCCCCTCCATACTCACAGCAGCGCCCGTGCTTTCAACCCGCACACGTGGAGCCTCGATCGCCGCTTGGATATTCATGCCGTGCTCGATCAGGTTCAACACCATCTGCGCCGTCGTCTGTAAGATCCCGTGACTCCCCGGCGTACCAATCGCCGCGAACAGCTTCCCGTCCTTCCAGACTTGGCACGGCGACATACACATCTCGATCTGCTTGTGCGATCCGATGGCATTGGGACTCTCCGGCAAGAGATCAAACCAATTCATAAAGTTATTCAGGAACATCCCAGTCTCACCGAGCGCGACACCAGAGCCGAAACCGGATCCAAGGCTCTGCGTCACAGCAACCGCGTTCCCCTCGCCGTCAACCACATCGAAATGGGTCGTGCACTCGTTCATCCATTCGGCAGCGTTCCCCGGCAGAATCTCGCTCGGCAGCTTATCCTTCGTGTAACGCTCACCACCACCGATTCCCGCACGGTATCCAATCCGCTTCCGTTGCTCGGCGGCATAGCCTTTAGAGAGCAGCCCAGTAATCGGTGGGTTCTCCGCACAGGTATACTCCGCACGGTCTGCGCTGGCAAGTTTTATCGCCTCAATCAACAGATGGAGATATTGCGCGGAGTTATGCCCCAGATCGGCGAGCGGATCGTTCTCTAAAATATTGAACGTCTCCAGATACTGAAATCCCGAACATGGCGGCGGCGGACAGAAGATCTCAAAACCCTTGAACGTGGTCGAGATCGGCGCGTACCAATCCACCTGAAAATCCGCAAGATCCTTTTCCGTGATCAACCCGTCATTCTCTTGGAAGAACTGAGCGATATGCTTGGCAATCTCACCGCGATAAAAGACCTCTGCCCCACCTTCAACCACCTTTCGGAAGGTCTGGGCAAGCTCTTTCTGCACCAACACCTCGCCCGGCTGCGGTGTCCGTCCACGAGACATGATAATCTTCGCACCCGTTGACGAGAACCGCGTAGCCGCACCCGCCATGAACTCAGCATTCTTCGCCGTGACCGCGTAGCCGTTATCCGCATGTTCAATCGCCGGCGCAAAGATATCCGCCCGATCCATGCTGCCGTACCGATCGAGGAGCGCCAACCAACCGCCACAAGCAGCGGGAATCATACCCGCCCGGATCCCAACCTCATTCGACCCCGGCACCGAGTACGCGTCAAGCGACGCCTGATAAGGGCTGGTTCCCATGTAGTCGAGGACCTGGATCGCGTCTTCTTTCGCATGATAAACCAACATATAACCGCACCCAGCAATGCCCGACATATACGGTTCTGCAACATTGAGCGTAGACGCAACCGCAACCGCTGCATCGAAAGCGTTGCCGCCCTGAAGCAATATCCGCGCCCCCGCCAAACTCGCAAGTGGATGCGCGCTCGAAACCATACCCCGCGTACTAGTAACAGTCGGACGGTGCGTAACACCGTGTGATGGAAATGCCATATTCAATTCCTCCTTAAAGTAGTAGGCAATAAAGTAGTAGGCACACTCCGTGTGCCGTAACCTGATGCCGTAATCCGTAAACACACCTATAGGTCGGGCATCCCCAATAAATCGGGATTTTCAACTTGCCCGACTCAAACAATCCAACGCCGATAATTCGTAGGAAACAGAGATCTCCGTTCCGCCCCTCGCTCCAGAGGAGCGATATGTCTATAGAACGGCGATATGTCCAACGACCGCGCTCCAGCGGAGCGCAATGTATAGAATCCATCAATTCAACCAACCAATAGACCGCTGAACTAATGAACCAACACAGCCCCAGAGGGGCGATAATTGTCTGAATCGCGGATTAAACGGATTAAAAAGATTGCACGGATTAAAAAACGTCGAAACCTCGCAACCAGAACCCGTAGGGATTGGGTCTCCCAACCCGTCGGGTGAGGGAACCTCGCCCCTACGAATGTCAACAAGTCGTAGGTTGGGTAGAGCGAAAGCGAAACCCAACACTCTTGAACTAATGGAACTAGTGAACCAATGAATCAACACAGCCCCAGCGGGGCGATAATTGTCTGAATCGCGGATTAAACGGATTAAAAAGATTGCACGGATTAAAAAACGTCGAAACCTCGCAACCAGAACCCGTAGGGGTTGGGTCTCCCAACCCGTCGGGCGAGGTAACCTCGCCCCTACGAATGGCAACAAATCGTAGGTTGGGTAGAGCGAAAGCGAAACCCAACACTCTTGAACTAATGGAACTAGTGAACCAATGAATCAACACAGCCCCAGCGGGGCGGCATGTTTATAGAAATAGCGAATCCTCCTACCCTAAGCCCCAGCGGGGCGACATGTGACTACTGCGTTATACAAATCCGTGATGATAAAATTACACAGGTAACTTGTCAATATAAGGTCTGAACGCCTCTTCCAGCCGAATCATTCCATCGATCATAGCATCCTGTATCTCTCGCCATTTGGCCTCATCATCGCGGTAACCACCTAGAGAAAATCGTTTATTAATTCGACAGGCACGCTTGCTTTCAAGGCGCTGCCATTCTAGCGGTTCACCGAAGGCCTCTTCTATCTCTACTTTAGATTGTTCCAGTCTATCAAATATCTCCTCATTCTCGCTATCTGCATCCTTACCTCGATCGATGTACAATTCTATTTCAGAGGTATGCTGTTGAACAACATAGTCAAATCTCAACCCACTTCTTCCAGCTCCTGTCATCAGATAACTCGACTGACTAGGCGAGATGTTGGCATGCAGTTGTGTTTTTTCCTTAGCCAGATCCAACAATTGTGTCCAAAACCGGTGGCGGAGGCTGTACCGTTCTGCGCGCTCTTTCTTCTCTTTGCCCGCTTCTCGGATTTCCTCACTGGGACCAACAATCAGTGTCAGTAGCGGTGCGGGTAGTGAATTTTCAATCTGAACCGCCTCCAGCTTGAGCAGATAGAAGGACGCGGAAGATGATTCATTTAGCCACGAAATCGCACTGATGTGTTCAGGTCTGGGATCCGAGACAATCCAGATAGCGGCTTTTGCTTCCTTTACAGTCAAATAGGTAATCAACTTGCCGAGGTGGTCATGGTTACTCCGCTCAAGTTGATTTTCAATAATGACAGAATTCCCCGATCTATCCTCTGCGACGAGATCTACGCTGAAGTCACCCGCCGCCTGTTCACGCTCGACAATTGAAAGTGATAAGTCAATCACGCTATTCAACTCATCAATGTTCTCCTCAAGCCACGGTGTGAAATCTTGTGCTTCACGGGGCCAAACCTTACGTAAATCAACCCTTCGCAGGCTTCCAATCTTCTCCTCGCCCATCTTCTCACCTCCCTAATATATTCATGTTGCAGCAGTTGTAGGGAACAACGATCGTTGTTCCCTACGATACAGCAGAACCAATGAACTAATCAACCAACACCTCCGCCAACTCCGTAAAGTCCGTAACCGTCACATCCGGCAAATACGGCGAATCCTCATACGGTAACCCATACCGGTTGATAAACGCAGACTTGTAACCGCACACCTTCGCGCCCATCACATCAAACGAATTCGCCGAAACCATCAAACACTCCCCCACATCTAAGCGAAGCCGACTGATAGCCGCATAACGATAGACCGCAGGATGCGGCTTAAACGCACCGACATCCGTCACCGAAATAATATCATCAAAATCCCACCGCACCCGATTCTTAGCGAGATGGTCGAGGAAATGCGGATCGCCGTTCGACAGAATCACTAACTGGTAACGGGATTTAAGCCGTTCCAACGCCGATAGGACTTCAGGAAACGGAGAGAGCTTATCCCACGCCGGCATGAAATCCTTCACCTCATCGCTCGATGTCTGAATCCCGTTCAAGTTGAGAACATAAACGAACGCCCGTCGCACCGTCTCCAGATACCCGCTATGCCCCAACATCACAAGCGTGTCCTGATACTGCTCAATCCGCTGCCGCGCCCGCCACTGATCCCAAAACCGATCTGCCGACACATCCGCACCCTTCGCCTTTAGAAACTCCGCGATGTAGGGTGTCAGGCTCCCCCCAAGATCCAAAATCGTACCGAACAAATCGAATGTCAACGCTTTAATACCTAATCTTTCCATAAATCCCCTTCCACTTGAAACCGAGTTTTTTCCTCAAAACTCGGTTTCTTCTTACCATTCCCATAGTATCATAGGTTAGGTTGAACGGAAGCCCCGAAACCCAACACAAATGAACCAACATAGTAGTAGGCACGCTCCGCGTGCCGTTCACCTGCAACAACCAACCAACATAGCCCCAGTTGCTTTGAATCCCGATTCATCGGGGCGGGGCGACATGTTTATAGAAACGCCGAGTCCCCACACCCCTAAGCCCCAGAGGGGCGACATGTGTATCACGGACTTTTCAAAATGGATTCTTCCGCAAGGATGCGATTTGCCTCAAGTGTCATTTCAATTGCTTCTTGGAGGTTGGCTCTGGTTTCTTCAAGCGTTTTGCCTTGCGTGTTGGCACCGGGCAATTCTTCGACAAATCCGATGTACCCCTCTGGAGCTTTTTTGTAGACTGCGGTGAATTTCATATCGGAAATCTCCACGATTTATTGGGATTCAAGGCAACTTGTCTCATTGCTCTGCTATACACATTGCGCTCCGCTAGAGCGCGAGGGCTAGACGTATCGCCCTTCTATAGACATATCGCTCCGCTGGAGCGAGGATCTCCGTTACGCCGTTGAGGTTTTGCGTATTTGAGCTGCTGAGAATCTCACAGCGCGAATGAACCAATGAACTCCTGCCTCCCCCGCTTAATCCGTAATACTGACCTCTGCCAACCCCTCCACAATCCCCACCGTCTCCAAACTAACCGCAACCACCTTCCCGATTAACCGGACAATATACTCCTCATCATCCGCACGGTTCGGGTCATTGACGATGCCGCTCCGCTTGTCCGTTTTGACGCGATACTGATCTATCACCCACTCCAACGCCGACCGATTCCCAAGCCGATAATCAAACGCCTTTGCTGGTATCCCGTCGAGCGTCAGGAAATCGTTGTATTTTACCCCCGTCCTGTCTCTGGACAACCTCATCTTCTCCACACGCCAATCGAGCGGCATATCCGGTGTCTCGACAAAACGGAGCGGATACTCCTCCATTTCCTCATAGCCGACATGAATCTCCCTCAACCGTCGCCCCGCTTCGGCAAACCCCCAGAAATCCGGCGTGTATGGCAGACGCGGCAGGTCCCGCCTGAGGTTCGCCTGATACCGCTCCCGATATTCCGGATGGTGGAGCAGACCGTAGACATAGTGAAAGATGTCCCACTTACCGATGGTCTTGTCCCCGTAATGCGCCCGGAATTGTGCCAACGCCCAATCGGTTATATTCTCCCGGCAGTTCCTCCCGTTTTCGTCGTAGGTGTAGAATGGAAAGCATTGGGTTTTTTCGAGACTGTCAAGGCACGGAATCATTTTTGCCATCAAGGTCTGAAAAGGTTTGTTGCTTCCAACACCACTGACACAAATCACTCGATTTTCCACTTCTGTCTCAGGTGTAGGAAAAATGGACGGGAAAACATACACACGATTGTTCATTACTCGGTCAAAGTAAAGGTTCAATTCCGTAAACGGCCGATAAAGGGATACTCTCACTTTTTCTTGCGAAAAATCGGTGGTTGTTCCACTTTTCAATTTCAGTTTTAAGTCGCCACTCCACTTGATTTTTGTCTCATCAGAAACCACAAAATCATCAACGTCTTGGCCCCGATTCACTCGACGTTTCCACCGATCGACTTCCACATTGTAGGTGTCAATCATTCCGCTTATGTTTTCAGCTAAAGTGCTTCGGTTGAAGTTATAAGCCCACGCATCGCGATTGGTTTTAACACCGTTGCTGTAAGTCTTAAAAATCACATCGACCGCTTCACCTTTCACCTTCTTTGCTGCCTGAGTGCCCATTGGAATAAAGGTTTCAAATTCGGCCTGTAGTCCCTCGGTGAACCATGTGTATCGCCGGTCAGGTGTTATTGGCTGCCATTCGATGTTTCGGTAATGTTCCTTTGAATCGAGATAGCGGTATTTTTCCTCCTTGCGCCAAAATTCATCAACATGGGCATAGAAAATTTCAGATTGGGCATTTGCACCGTTGCACCTCTTGATGAAAAAATTGATACTCACACCGACCTGAATCCCAAAGACGTTATGGGTTGTGCCAGAGAGTTTTGGGTTCTTTTTGACGTTCCCACTCAGATCGAGAATGTAAATTGCGTCGAAATCACCTGCAAGGTGTTTCCGCATCCCATCAAACGCCATATCAGTGAGAAAACTGTTGTTCGTTACAAAGGCAACAACCCCCTCCTCTCCGATCCGGTCCGATGCCCACCGAATCGCCTTCACATACGGATCGTAGAGTTTATTTTTGAGTATTGCTTTAGAGTCTTTTGCATAGGTTTCTTTAACCCGCGTATCCATCGTTGGATATTCCCGATTTTTGTTGTTGTCGTTTTCGTTGACCTGACCGACATTGTAGGGCGGATTGCCAATAACGACAAACATCGGCGTCTCTTTCTGACTTTCAACGCGGCGCGTATTCTCAAGTGCGAATAGCGGTAACTGCCGATCTTCCGCCAACTCAAACGTATCGACAAGACAAATCCCCTCAAAAGGACGATAGGTCCCCATCGCCTCGTAAAATTCATGCTCAATGTTCATCGACGCGATGTAGTAGGGCAGCAGCATCACCTCATTGCAGTGCAATTCCGTCGTGTATTTTTCCGTCAGCGCAGTCCTACGGATCTCGCGCATCGTCCGCACAATAAAATTGCCCGTCCCCACAAATGGATCAATGATGTGAACGCCGGAATCGGAGAGCGACCGATCGAATTCAGCTCGTAAAATCTCCTCAACACTCCTCACCATAAAATCGACAATCGGCTGCGGCGTGTAGACAATCCCGTGCGTGTCCGCAACTCTCACCGAATACCCTTGAAAAAACTGTTCGTAAACCGTGTTAAGAAACCCCTGCTTCTGTGAGAAGTCGTCAATGGTCGCAGCGGTGCGCTCGATTGCCGCATAGAACGGGTCAAGCTGACCCAGAAAATCGTGACGGCTGAACGACTGACTTGTGAGCGCGTCTATCACCTTTTCAATCTCATTGGCAATCACATTGCGGCGGATGAAGTCCTGATTATCGAAAACCGTGCGGAAGATTCTCTCTGTCAACAGGTGCTGGATCAGCATCTCCTCGATAGCAGCTTCCGAGAGGTTCGGGTTAATCGACTGACGACATTTCGCATGGAAGTCAGCAAAGGCGGTGATAAACGCTCGGTTCGTCTCCCGTTCACCATGGATGCGTTCCGCCAACCCCTCCCCAAGCGCGGGCACCCTATCCCTGAACTCCGATACTGCCTCCTCCCATTCCGTGTATTCCGGTGGGCGGTGGGAAAAGAAAGTTTCAAGCGTCCCTATCAGTTCCGTCGGATCAGTTAAGTCGGCATCAAGCACCTGTCGCTCGTTCTGCCAAAGGATGGCGTGGTGCGGGTCTTGGAAAAGGATGTTGTCGCGGGGATAGCCTTTCTCAAACTTACGTACCACTTCGGACAGCAGGTCGTCATCCGCATCTTTCGCCTCCCAATAACCGTGTGTCAACCGGAAGTTGTCCATCAAGGCACCGTCAACGACAATCCGCCTGTCTCGGCGGACAGTCATTGAATGTTCAGGCACTAACGTCCAATCAAACTGTCGCGCACAGCCTTGTAGCAGGGATTGAAACGCCGATCGCACCGCCCCCTCATGCGCTACCCCAAGCCGATCAAACTGATCCAACTCCCTGTAGTAGTCTTTAACAATTTTGTGTGTTGGTCTGAGATTGAGGCTTGTCACAAAACACCTTTCACGTTTCACGCCTTCTACAACACATGTCGCCCCTCTGGGGCTTTAGGATTTGTACCGTTGCGCGTACTATACACATGCCGCCCCGCTGGGGCTAAATGAACCAATTACGTTTCACGTCTCCTATCCTGTAAATCCTTTAATCCCGAAGATCCTGATTCAGACAAGTTTCTTCTTACGCATCACGCCCCACGCATTTTAGCACACAACCCCACGATGGACAAGCGAAAAGAAAATGTTTCATTGACTGTCCAACTATGCTATGCTATACTGCATTATCAGCATTAAATCTAACCTATTTCCTAGGAGGAAACATCCGTTATGTCAGCAGAGAAACGACTGGAAGAACTCGGCATTGAACTGCCAGCAGCAGCAACACCGATAGGGAACTACGTAACAACCGTCCATACAGGAAACCTGATATTCACATCAGGTCACGGACCCGGCAGGGGCGAAGGTCCTCTGTATAAAGGTCAGGTGGGAACAGATCTAACGATCGAGGAAGGGTATGCATCGGCACGGCAGGTTGGCTTATGCCTTCTCGCCACGCTCCAAAGTGCGCTCGGTTCTCTCGATCGAGTCAAACGCGTCGTGAAACTGGTCGGCTTCGTCAACTCCGCCCCGAGCTTCACCGAGCAGCCGTCCGTAGTCAATGGGGTATCGGATCTGTTGGTAGAGGTGTTCGGCGATAACGGCAAGCACGCACGATCAGCGGTTGGGATGGTACAACTACCCGGCAGCATCCCCGTCGAAGTCGAATTGATCCTCGAAATCGAATAGTAATGCAAAAGGGACAGGAGAAACCGAGTTTTTTCTTGAAAACTCGGTTTCTAGCACTTTGGGAAGGTGGGTGGTAGGGAACGCAGATCTGCGTTCCTAACAGATGGTAGAGGCATACCCTCCGAATCACGACTGCTGCTACTATCCTCCCCTCTGAATCACCTTCAAAACCGCGTCCCGTTTTCGCTCCATAAGTTCCCTTGAGGTCGCCTCAACGTTGAGACGGAGCAGCGGTTCGGTGTTGGATGGACGGACGTTGAAACGCCATCTGTGACCCGATGAAGAGGGGACTGAAAAATCACCAAAGGTAATTGAAACTCCGTCCATCCATTCGACAGCACCCGCTTTGCCAAAAGTCGCAGCAATCTCTTCCATCTTAGCTTTTGGGTCTTCCGAGATGCGCGTGTTAATTTCACCAGAGACAAAGTAGGTCGATTCCAACGGCTTGAGCAGATCTGAGAGCGTCGCCCTTTTCTTGGAGAGCATCTCCATAACAATGAGAGAAGGCAGGATACCGGAATCCGCAAAAAAGAAATCCCTGAAATAGTAATGTCCGGTCCCCTCTCCGGCAAAGAGCGCGTTCTCCTGTACCATGCGCTGTTTCATAAAGGAATGTCCCACCCGTTCCACCAAGGCTATACCACCGGCAGCGGTAATGTAATCTCGCACCGCACGAGAAGCACGAGGGGGATACAATATCTTGGCACCGGGGTTGCTTTCCAAGAGGTATTGTCCGACGAGTGCAGCAATAAAATCGCCGTGGACAAACTCACCCCGATCATCGATCGCAAAGAAGCGATCGCCGTCGCCATCGAATGCAAAGCCGATATCAGCACCTTCGGCAACGACTCGCCGCTGCAACGCCGCCCGATTCTCCGGCTTCAGCGGATCGGGACCGCGGTTCGGCAGGTTGCCATCTGGCTCCAAATACATGCCGGTCAATTCAACGGTGGGGAGGCGTGAATAAATCCGTTGCAGGATGGGACCGACCATGCCGTTGCCTGTATCCGCTATCACCTTCAGCGGCATCAAAGCATCTACATCGATCAGGCTCAGAACCTTTTCGGCAAAACCTTCAGGGAGATCAACGTCCCGCACCTTCTCGATCAGTTTCCCATGGCGGCTCGGTCGTGCGAAGGCTTCAGTTTCGACGATGGAGCGCAGGGTTTGCACCATCTCACCCCCCAAGATTTCGGGCATCAGCTTCACCATCTTGAAGCCGCCGTATTCGGGCGGGTTGTGCGACGCCGTCACCATTATGCCAGCCTGATTAAGGGTTGCACAGGCGTAGTAATACTGATCCGTGCTGACCATACCGATGTTGAGGACATCCGCCCCACCCTCCATCAGCCCTTGGGTCAGCGCATCGAACATCGGCGGACTGGAGAGACGCATGTCCCGCCCAACAACCACCGCATCCACCTTGAGCAGCGTAACAAAGGCGCGACCAATCGCGTAGGCAACCGCATCATCTAACGCATCAGGATAAACGCCACGAATATCATTCGCTTTGAAGATGTCGGGATTGACCTGCATACTCTATACCTTCAACAACCATAATCAAATGAACCAATGAACCATCATAGCCCCAGAGGGGCGATATGTCTATAGAAACACCGAAACCCCATGCACCTAAGCCCCAGAGGGGCGACATGTGTATAGCATAATGAACCAATAACGAAAGGAAAACCCATGTCAGTTGAAATCGTTAAACCTCGGATCCGAGGCTTTATCTGCACAAACGCCCATCCAGTCGGGTGCCGTCAAAACGTACAAAACCAAGTAAATTACATCAAAGCAAACGCCACAACCAAACAGAGCAATCCCAACGTCCTCGTGGTCGGCGCATCCACCGGATACGGACTCGCCTCCCGCATCGCACTTACTTGGGCTTACGGCGCGAAATCGCTAGGGATTTTCTACGAACGTCCGGCATCTGGAAAAAGGACCGCCACAGCCGGCTACTATAACTCCGTCGCCTTCCATCAACTCGCAGCACAGGACGGCTTCTCCGCCGAAAGCATCAACGGCGACGCCTTCTCCGATGATATCAAGGGTGAGACAATCGATCGAATCAAAGAGAGTATGGGTAAGATCGATATCCTCGTTTACAGCATCGCGGCACCACGGCGGATCCATCCACGCACCGGCGCAGAGCATAATTCCGTGTTGAAGCCGATCGGTCAGTCCTACACCAGCCAGACAATCGACCTGAATAGAGAGGTAGTCACCGACATTACCCTTGAAGCGGCAAGGGAACAGGAAGTCACCGATACCGTTGCCGTGATGGGGGGCGAAGATCTGGAGATCTGGACCGACGCGCTGCTAGCCGAAGACCTGCTCGCACAGGGCGCGACGGTGGTAACATATTCCTACATCGGGCCCGAGCTCACATGGGCAATCTATCGCGACGGCACAATCGGCAAAGCGAAAGAGGATCTGGAAACCCGCGTCAACACGCTGGATAAACAACTCTCCGACAAACTCGGCGGGAACGTCTACCTCTCCGTCAACAAAGCCATCGTTTCGCAGGCATCAATGGCGATCCCAGTTGTCCCCCTCTACATGAGCATCCTCAACCAGATTATGGACGCAAAAGGGACCAACGAGGACCCAATCGCGCAGATGGGACGGCTTTTCACAGAACACCTCGGTCCCGACCTATCCCCAACGCTCGACGCTGAACGCCGCATCCGACTCGACGACCGGGAACTCCGCGCCGATGTCACCGCCGAAATTATCGAACGGTGGGGGCAAATCAACACCGATAACTTCCGCGAGATCTCCGATTACAACGGTCTGCAGCACAGTTTCCGCAACCTGTTCGGCTTTGATGTCGATGGCGTCAATTACGACGAAGCGGTAGAAATAGAACTTAATCTACCGTAGTTGGTTCATTGGTGCATTTGTTCACTAGATTCTGTTGACATTTATGTAAGGTGTGACCATAATTTGCCATCGTAGGGGCGAGGTTACCTCGCCCGACGGGTTGGGAAACCCAACCCCTACAGTGGGGGCACAACCTATAAGCAGGTGTCGAAATATGAATCTCCACCTACACCACTATCGTAGGGGCGAGGTCCCCTCGCCCAATGGGTTGGAAAACCCAATACCTACAGCTTAGTGTATTGCCTCACTCGTACATTAATGAACTAGGTTCTGTTGACCTTTGATAAACTGAACCAATCCTGATGCACTCAAGACAATTTCGGACTTCTGTAGGTCGATTTTCCAAAATCGACATTTCGGCGTCGAGATATGAATCTCGACCTACAATCCTGATCCATTGAGGCTGAGACCCGTCCCCGTAGGTCGGGCATCTTGCCCGACCTAAAAGCCCCAGAAGTTCGGCGCGGTGAGGCAAATTCGTAGTTTCTGCCTACGTATCACGTATTACGTATTATTCTGCATTACCCCCAGCAGGGCGACATCTGCAACTGGCATTACTTAGTTCCTGACCACGGCAACGGTATCACAACTTCGGATTCTCCTGATGCCGCTGCCGGTCACGCTTCGTCTTTTTCTCGATCGACTTCCGAAAAGCGTCCTCTAGGTCAACCCCGGTCTGATTCGCCAAACAGATTAGCACAAACAGCACGTCCGCCATCTCCTCCGCGAGATCTACCTCTCTATCCGATGCCTTGAAACTCTGATCCCCGTACCGGCGCGCCATAATCCGCGCCATCTCCCCAACCTCTTCCATCAGGATAGCGGTATTCGTCAACTCCGAAAAATAACGGACCCCAACAGTTTTAATCCATTCATCGACCAATTTCTGACAGTTTTCGATCGTATATTCCATCCCCTCACCCCATGTTTATTTATTAACCCAACTTGTCATCTTCGCTTCGTAGGGAACAACGATCGTTGTTCCTTAATTACAGATAACCACTAACTTAAGTTGCCATCTAAAGCCTCAGTTGCTTTGAATCCCGCCTGTCCCCCTGGTCTCAATTTATCGGGGATCTTATCGGGGCGGGACGATAGGTGCATAGCATAATGAACCAATGAACCCTTTACGCATTCTACCATCGTGGGTACAGGTTTCCCAACCTGTACGTAGCAAAGGTTCCGAACCTGCAATCGTTCCAATAATCAGGAACGTGAGTTGGGTTGAACGAACACCGTGAAACCCAACTCTTGATAATTCTCCAAACGAACCAATGAACCCTTTACGTATTACGTATCACGCATCATCATAACACGCAGGGGTTAGTGCGTCAATCGCTTTTAAGGTAGTAGGTATGTTGCTCTGAATCCCGATCTTATCGGGGCGCCGCGTGCCGTAACCCTGTTACCACACCAACAACATTTTCCCCCTTGACACAAGCAACCGACATACACTATACTCAACCCCTCGGAGGCTACTATCTATGCACAAAGAACTATTTGATCAACTCGTTCAAGTTGTCGCCACCCTACGCGGCGAAAACGGCTGCCCATGGGACAAAGCACAGACCCACGAAACCCTGAAAGCAGAGCTCATCGAAGAAACCTACGAAGTAATCGAGGCAATCGACGCGAAATCATCGGACAAGCTACAGGAAGAGCTCGGCGACCTTCTTCTGCAAGTCGTGCTGAACGCACAGATCGCAAAGGATCAAAACGATTTCAGCATCAACGAAGTCGTCCGTTCTATAACGGACAAACTCATCCGCCGACACCCGCACGTCTTTGGCGATGTCGATGCAAAAGACACCGAGACAATCCTTCAAAATTGGGAAGCGATCAAGCGAAGCGAGGCAGGTTACGAAGATCGAAAATCCGTCCTCGATGGCGTACCAGAATCCCTACCAAGCCTCTTGCGAGCGCAGAAAATTCAGAACCGAGCAGCCCGCGTCGGGTTCGATTGGGATACTGTCGCCGATGTCCTCCCAAAACTAGAGGAAGAAATCGAGGAGGTCAAAGCGAGTGTGAAAAAGGGGGATACGGCAGAGATCGAGATGGAGATCGGCGATCTCCTGTTCTCAGTGGTGAACCTATGCCGTTTTTTGGAGGTGCAGGCAGAGGAAGCGTTGCGCCAAGCGGTCCACAAGTTTACCGACCGCTTCCAAAAAATGGAGGAGACACTTGAAGGTCGCGGTAAAACCTTCAAGGACTACGATCTGGCTGGATTAGATCTAATCTGGGAAGAAGCAAAACAAAAGGAGCAACAATAATATGGCACGTAAACGCGTTTTAATTACCGGCGCAGCAGGATTCATCGGCAGCTATATTCGGCAAAATTACGGCGATCGGTACATCATGCGACTGGCAGACATCACCGAAATTGACAACCCAGGTGGACATGAGGTTATGAAGGCAGACATCGCCGACCTTGACCAGATGCAGCGTGCCTGTGAGGGGATGGACACAGTTGTTCACCTCGCCGCCGATCGCAGTCCAAGTGCGGACTTCTACGAAACCCTGTTGTCGCTGAACATCATCGGCACATACAACGTTTTCCAAGCGGCGAAGGATCAAGGCTGTGAGCGCGTCGTCTTTGCCAGCAGTATCAACGCAATGTTAGCCTACCCGCCGGACCTCTCCGTCACTTGGGATATGCCGGTCAACCCACCCAACGTCTACGGCGTGACCAAATGCTTCGGCGAGTCGTTAGGACGTTGTTTCGCACACGACGGGCTATCCTCAATCGCAATCCGAATCGGCGGCATTAAGCAAGACGGTGAACCGGCTCGAAATCAAGGGGACATGGGACAGGGCTGGATCAGCCAACGCGATCTAGCGCAACTGATCGGCTGCTGTATCGACGTTGAGGAGGTTGACTTCGCAATCGTGCACGGACAGAGCCGCCATAAAACCCCACGACTCGACATCTCCCACACCTGCGAAATCCTCGGCTACGAGCCACAAGACGGCACAATCTAAAGTAGTAGGCATACACCCCATGCTGTCCACAAAGGTAGTAGGCACAATCCCTTGTGCCGTCCACAAAGGTAGTAGGCATACACCGTATGCCGTCCACAAAGGTAGTAGGCACAATCCCTTGTGCCGTAACCAAAGTTGTAGGGAACAACGATCGTTGTTCCCTACGAATGCCCCACCGGGACTCAGGGTTCGTAGGGAACGGAGATCTCCGTTCCATCTGTTCTAAATCACCGGGGTAATGCGTCAATCTCCCGTGCTTTTGTAGGTCGAGTTTCCATACTCGACGGTTGACTGATCCAGAGTTTATTTATTAACGGGTTCATAGACCTGTCAAGCCAATGAACAAATGAACTCACGAACAAACTACTTTTTGCACAGACGAATGCTACCTCCGAAGGTACGCAGCTTAACCAGCGGGCCCCCGCCGTTAATCGCACCCTGTAGCTTGTTTTTGCTTATCTTGCCCTGCGCGATAGCTGTGACGGGAAAATCGGTGGACACATCACCGCCCATGGTCCGAGCATTCACATCAACAGCGATGTCCTCAACAAGGTAGGCAGTCACACTTCCCCCTGATGTCTCCAGCGAGCAATCCCCTTCAGGTTGGCGAGAAATATACGCTTTGATAGAACCGCCGGATGTCTTCGCGGTGATATCTCCCATTACCTCTTCAACCGTAATGCCACCCCCGGAACTTTTGGCGTTGACGCTACCCGTTGCCCTATCGATCCGAATCGATCCACCGGCGGTTATGGCTTCTACCGCTCCCTCCACGCTTCCAATCGTGATCCCGCCACCGGAGGTCTTGACGTCCACATCACCTTCCGTTCCTTCTACTTTAATGCTGCCGCCCGCAGTCCGCCCCCAAACGGAACCTTTGATTCTTCCGATCCGGAGATTACCCCCCAATGTCTGGCTGCGGACCTCACCTTCCAGATCCCCAACGGAAATGCCTGCCCCTAAAGTTTTCAGATCAACGTTGTACTGTTGCGGCACGGTAATCAAGAATTTAACACGCAATCGATTTCTTTCCCGATTTCTTTCCCGATTCCATCGCCGACGATTCTCCTGATCATACTTCGCTTTGATTATAACCCCATCGTCACTATGATCAAAGGTGATAGGGAAATCCTCAAGGACTTCTTCAACGCTCCATTTGCCGCCCCTTTTGACTTTCCTTTCAATCTTTACATCAACAAGATCGCGGTCTGCCGTGCGGACCTCAATTGAGCATCTGTCTGCATCAACCGTCAAACGTCCACCGGAAGCCACTTGAAACGACCTCTCAATGTTATTCTCAACACCAGCGTCAGCAATAGCTACCCCTGCCAATAGCACGCCTTGTAAAATCAGCATAATTTGAAATCTACTAAATCTCCTCCTCATGATAACCTCCTAAAATTATCTTCCATCCATGTCTCCCACATCACGTTCCGTTAAACGTGGCGCAGAGCCTGCCCTCTATGAAATCGGGGCTTGTGATCTTGTAATAGTGGGTACAGGTTTCCTAACCTGTACGTATCATAGGTATCCGAACCTGCGGTCAATCCCGTTTTCCCGTCTTCACGCATCACGTTTCATACTTCAAGGTTCCTGCCGTTTCAAACGGATAGATCCATTCGTACTCCGCAACTTGACCACCGCCTCACCGCCCTCGCCAATTTCGCCTTTCAGCTGATTTCTGACCTTACTGACGACAGGGATGGGGAAATCAGAATGCACACGTCCTCTCCTCGCTTCGGCATCGAGTTGTCCGGCAAAGTCTGCGGGAAGCGTTAAATCAATGGAACCGTTGGTCGTCAGCACAGTCACAGGGGCAACACAACGGTGCACCTCCACCCCTATCGTGCCGTTGGTTGTCGAGAACTCCGCATCCTCGGTGAGCGAACCGATTTCGGCTCTGACTGATCCGTTCGTGGTGCGGGCACGAATTGGACCTTTATCACCCTCCAATTTTATGACATCATTAACAGTCGTCGCATCAATCGATCCACTGATTCCACTAACCTCGATCTTACCGTTGACAGTGCGGAGATTCACATCAACCTCCTGCGGCGTCTCAATCGCGTAACGTACAGCGAGATTGACACCTTTGGGGGGAGGTGGGTGTTCGGTGAAAACCCGAAGTTCATCCCCAATCTGCTCCGCATAGATTTCGACTTTTTCGGCAAATTCCGCTGCGACGTTCCTCCTCCCTCGTACCTCTTTCCACGCACGGACAGCAACCCCATCTCGGTCTGAACCTTCGAGCGCGATCTGCCCATTGGCGGCTTGTGCATCAATTTTGGTGATGCCAGTGCCCTCAAACACGTCCAGTTGCTGCTTGACTCTCCGTTTTTCATCGTTTTCATCGGTGATGTCAGCAATGTCGGAGACGGAATCGACAACTCCAGAAACAGATGATTTCACCTGATCAACCACCTCGCTGACGATTTTTTGCACACCTGACCGTTGCACCGATTCAACTGCCCTACCCACCTCAACCTCAATCTCTCGCCCAACCTCCTGAAAGATTTCCGTCATATCTTGCAAGAGTTCCTTCCCCTCTTTGGGCTTTTCATCTTCAGCATCAGTTTGTTCATCTGGCGCAGCAGCCTCATCGAGAGCGCGTAACAGCATCTCCGCCTCCTCCGCGCTGATCTTCCCCTCGGCAAGCATTTTAAGCACTTCAAGTCTATCTTGACGCATTGCTATATTCTCCTTTCACTATCTGATCGCTGATTAAATCTCACGAAGGTTTCAAGCAGCCGCAAAGCTGCGTAAATCCCCTATTTTTTACTATTCAAGAAGGTGATAGTAGATACTATAGAAACCTTGGTACTATAGTAAATTCTAAAAATAAATAGACACTTTCGCCCCTCGGTTTCGATCCCGATTTATCGGGGCCGGTAGGTACGGTTTCCAACCGCACCGGATATGCACAATTGGAAACAATGCCTACCAAACGGCAGAACGGTAGGTGCGGTTTCCTAACCGCACCGGTTTGGAGTGTCTCATTAATTCTAAGGTCCACTATAGTTGGTGAGGATGTCGTTTCCACATCGTCCAAACGTTCATTGGTTTAGAAATTCATTCATGAACTAATGAATCAATCAAACTTCATGGGTATCTTCCAAAGCCACAGTCCCACGGCGACGGAGGTTAATCTGTTGGTGATGGTTGGTGATCTGAAGGTTCGCCCCACCTTCGCTAAGGGTTGCCGTAAACTGTTGATCCCATTTCTTCTTGGTTAGATCCCCTTCAAATTCTGAAGAGATGTTCCCATGGTGGGTTGACGCCTGAATCGACGCAAACGCATCTGCCGGCGCGATGAGGTCCACTTTTGCATGACGCCCCTTGATAACGCAATCCCCGCTTAAAGGCGATACCACATCAATACGGGTGTCTGCATGATTTGCGTTAATATGGAATGTGTTGCGTATCCCTTCCAGCTCAATTGGCCCATGGGACTTATCCACCCAAGAGACACCACCCACCGAGTGAACCACGGCACTTCCATGCCGATGTTTCAGTGTGAGATCCCCACTGACCTCATCAAGTTCAAGGTGCCCGTGCTTATAGTCACCTTCAAAGTTACCACCGACTTTGCCAAGCTCGGCATTCCCGTGACTACCCTTAAAGCGCACATTCCCCTGAATCGAATCCGCTTCGGCGTTTGCATGGTGTGCGTCTAAGTTCAGATCCCCATCAATTGCATGGAGATAGACATTGCCATGTCGGTTGCCGATCGTAGTTGTCCCACGCAAATCGTGTGCGGACACCTCACCGTGCTGATTGTTAAGTTTCAAATTCGTCTGTTGTGGGACAACTAACCAATAATCAACGCGTGCACGCGGACCACTGTTCCTCCACAACCCCCATTCTTCCGGATAGTCTGTCGTAATCGAAGCCCGCGTTGCCCGCTCTGAGGCATCTTTTTCAGGCTCAATTCGGATTTCAATCTCTGAAGCGATCTCTTTTGCGGTCTCCTCATCCTCCGCCCACACAGAGATCTGATAGTCAATTTGGACACTGTTCTTCGCCCATGACCTCACTTCAATATCGCCGTGTCGGCTATCGATTCCCAAATCAAACTCTTCACCCGTTTCAAGGAACATCTGGGCTCTTGGCTCTTCGTGATAGACCCTGTGTCCCCCGCCTCGATAACGACGCGTTCCACGCTTTATATCTCTAGCCGATTTTCTCAATACCCGGCTAAAATCACGCGAAAGCCCACCCTGATCTTTTAGCGATTCAGCACCAACTTTTAATAGCTCAACAAAACCCTCTCCCTCATCTTCGGACGGTAACTGTTCCGTGGAATCCTGCCGTGGCTCATCAGACGTGTCCAGAGTTCGCAAGAGCGATTCCCCTTCCTCTGCGGTAATTTTGCCTTCAGCCACCATTTTGAGAATGGTCATTCTTTCCTCGTTCATGGTTATTTCCCCCTTAATTGATTTATCAACTCAGTCGCCTCCGCTGCAGAGATCTCCCCTGCATTGAGTCGCTTGAGGATGGCACGGCGTTCCTCTGCTACCTCACCCGAATCAGCCGATTCCGCCTCAACCTCATAACCGAGCTCCTTGATTACATCGTTCAACCGGCTACGAACAGTCGGATAGGAGATCTCAAGCTCACGTTCCATCTCTCTGATATTGCCCCGATTCTTGACGAAGATCTCAATGAAATCAAGGCTCTCTTGCGACAAGCGACAGAAGCGGCAGGTCGAATACTCACTTTCAATCCGCGTGTGACAAGAACGGCAGTGCAAACCCGTTATTGTCAATTCACCACCGCATGTTGGGCACTGCTCTAGTACCTTTCGCAAAATTATCTCACTCCTTCACAGTGTAATTTTCCGCATCAATAACGAAAATATAACATAGCCTAAATTGCCACCTAAGCTGCGTTAAGTTCCTTCTTGTGTATTACACATTACGTATTATTCTTTGTGGCAACTTGAGCTAGCTTAATCCGCTCATACCACCAACAATATAACACGACTATATTAAAATGTCAACATGTTTTTGAAAAATATCACACATATTGTCATTTTAACTTTATAAATGGAAATCATTATTAAAATATGCAATGCCGGCTAAGGAGGGTTTGTCAGTACATGCCCATTTGCCCATGCCCCTTTTCGCGGGGAAAATGGGGAATTTCGTGTGTAATTTGTGTAACCTCAGTAGCTAGTGATCAGATCTGCTCGGCTTGGATAGACATATCCAAGCCATACTCACACGTATGCAGTATCGTACGCCGGTTGAGTTGAACAGGAACCGTGAAACGCAACATCAATGAACCAACACAACCCTAGGGAGTCTGTTACGGCAAACGGGTTTTACGATGCGTGGATAGATGTCTCTTTGCTCCAGAGGAGCAATATGTCTATAGAATCGCGATACGTCCAACAACCGCGCTCTAGAGGAGCACTATGTGCAGGATTCATCAATCCAATGAACCAATCTATCGTGAAATGGGCACAGAGGTAGGGAAATAATTAGAGGAAGAAGGGAGGCAGGACGGCTGAAACCCGGTCAGATCCAGCTATACACCGCTGAACGTAGCACAAGACTCATAATGGGCCAAAAACACCCTATCAACGCCTCACCGAGCACTAGCCCAACAAAGAAAGGCATGCCACGACGATAAGCCTTGATGCCGCCGTGCTTGAGTAGCACCCATTTCGCAATCATCCCAAACAGCAGAGGGAACCAGACGACGTTCATTGTACCGGGCGCGACGCCGACAATATAACCAGCAGGGTGGAGCGGACACCAGACAAATCGGGCGCGTAGAAACATAATGCCGAGGTTCACGATAAAGCCGACGCCGAGAACTAGCATTGCGAACCAATCCGTTGGTTTCGGATTAATCAGCCAAGAGGAAAGGAAATTGTATGCCTCCGCACCGCCCGAGTGTATCTGCTCCGAACCCGCCGCAACACCTTCCTTGTAGATTGCGTAGGGATACAGGATAAGAGCCGATTCAATCCCCACGATGCTAGCAATGACCAACACAATGAGCATTGTGCGGTTTCTGATGCCGGTGCGTTCTGCGAGTTTGAACGCTTCCATCTGATCCGGCATCGGGTGCGTCCGAAATGAGGCGTAACTCGCTCCGCTCAACCAATTTAGCAGGGAGAGCATCGTCAGATTCCCTGCACGGAGACGGCGCGTCCCGAACATGGAGATTGTCAGGTATTGGGGTGTGACATATCCGACTGCCTGAATGGGAGGTCCAAGTTCCGCTCTCATGCGGGTCAACCCAACAATAATGAGCAGGTAGATCGCGATGAAAATCACACACCCCCAGATCGACATGCCACTTTTCACACAGAACCCCATCAACACCAACAGGCTAAGACACAGTGTGATGACTGTTGCGCGATAGGAGAGCGCCTCCTCTGCTTCGTCCTCACGGTCGGGACGAAACACGCGAGAGATAACCTGTGAGAAATGCCTTCTACCGCTCCAGCATGTGATAAGCAACAGGGCAAAAAGCGCGCCGGTGCCCTGCTCACCAAAGAAGGGATACCCCGGCAGGTGCATGACACCCATCATACTCCCATACAACAGCTGCAGCTTGCCGAACAGATAGAAAAATGCACAGGAGAAGGAGAGGTCTAGCGGGAGGATAAAGCCGAGACCAATCATGTAGGGGTGAAGTCGCAACGGCATACTCCCCAACGCACTCCACGGCTTCTGCGTAAAATAGATGTTGAGATCATATTGCTTAACGGGGATTGATGGCAATGCGGGGAAGAAATACTGAAGTCCATTGAGCAGATTGATCCCCGCCGCAATCCCAAAGCCCATCCAGAGTAGACGGTTCTTGAAGATCGCTCCGTCGTCCGCTGTAATCTCCAGCGGAATTTGGATCACGGGATACGCCAGCTTTTCATGTGCCACCCACTGCCGCCGGATCAGGGAGGTCAAACAGAGGAAAACCAGCATCAAGGAGAAGATAACAACCGACCATGATAGGATCGGCGTGATCCAGTATCGGTAGTAGCCATCCCTGAAGAAATCGACCTCTCCCTCGAAGAAGTCGGTGACCGCCCTCAAGTCTGAGACAACTAGCCACGGCGGCAGATGACGGAATAGCAGTGCCTCCCAATCGTTCTCAGGGGTCGCAAAACGGAAGGCGTAGGGGATAAGTCCCATTAAGCGAGGGATGCAGTCATGCCCAGAAAAAGCACTCCCCACAGCGAGCATACCATAGATGACCAGCAGGTCTTGCCGGCTGAGTGCCGCACTCGGGGCGATCTGACGGACAAGGATGTTCAGTCCCGTAATCACCAAGAGCGCAAACATGACGTTCACCGACAGTGTAACAATCGTCAGGTGGGCGGTATGCCACAACATCTCGATGTAGGCAATCCAATAGCTGTTGGCAATAATCAGCACCACACCGATCAGCACCGCACGTTTGCTAATTTTGGTAGAAGATTCTTGTCTGAGCATCTTGAACTATGTTAAGGTAGATTAAGGAATAGGGAAAATGATCAAGCACGCAATCAAGCAATTTGGTCGGGCTTCCCAACCCAACTCCAACGATCCAGCGAGGCTAATTCGCAGAGAACGCAGATCTGCGTTCCATCTCTTTTTACGCATTATCCTGCATTAGCCCCAGTTGCTTTGAAACCCGCCTGCCTGCTCTCGGCTTGTCGGAGTCCCGATTTATCGGGGATCTTATCGGGGCGGGGCGACATGTGTGTTTTTCGCTCCAGAGGAGCGATATATCTATAGAAGGGAGGTAACTCTAAGCCTCGTGCTCCAGTTTTGAATCCCGATCTTATCGGGGAGGAGCACCATGTGTTATCGAATACGAGAGGCGAGGCAATGAACTAATGTACCAATGAACCAACATACTTTAACACAAAAATGGGAGCATGGGCATAAAATCTTGTCCGATAGCCCAATGCTCCCATCGTTTTGGAAATTTATAAATTTTATGGCGTACAAGTCTCGTCACGCTTCGTGGAGCGAATCTTGCGTGCCAGATAAATTACGAATAGGTTATGATCTACTTCAAAATCAGCATCTTCCGTGTCGCCGAAAAGTCAAGGGTATGCAAACTGTAGAAGTAAACCCCTGAGGCAACATGTTCGCCTATGTTGTTACGACCATCCCAATACGCCGCTGTCGAACGCGTCATATAGAACCCTTGTTGCTTAAAACCGAGATCCAGCGTCCGCACCATACGACCAGACGTGTCGTAAATCTGGAGAACAATATCTGCCGATTTTTCAAGTTGGTATGGAATCCATGTTTCAGGGTTGAACGGATTCGGGAAGTTCTGTCCCAAGATTGTTGATGCCGGATGCACATCGCCGACAGTCAACGGCAGGCTCAAGTAAGCTTTCCGAAGGTCTTCAATACCAACCTTATACGTGAAGGGGCCCGAGACGATATTTCCCAAATCATCGAACAGGATAACCTCTAGCGTATCACCAGCTTCGATGACGCTCTTCCGCGTTAGGTCCGCCCAGACGGTGTTGAACTCCTTGCGATCGCTCGAAACTAGCCTTGTTGCGACTTCACCAGTACGGTTATTCTTCGCAACGACTGTGTAGGACACACCAGCCTCAGTTTCCAGCAAATCGCCGCTGACAACAAACGCCCATGTCGTGCTTGGAAGTTGGATACCCGGTGCGGCAGCTGCGTCTTCCACCGTGTTACCCCACGCCATTCCCGTAAAGGTGACCATGCCGCCACCGGGAACGTTGACGATGTACCCCTTACCACCTTCAATCGGGAAGCCATCGCCCTCCTGATCTGCGGTGAACCCGACAAATTGCTGCATCGCCGTGTCAAGCTGAATCACGACAGTTGCGTCAATCGCCGCAGCAAACGAGCTTGCCGTGTAAGGTTCTGCCGGCATCAGTGGCAAGGAGATCATGTTCAACCCAGCTGCCAACTCCATCTCAAACATATGCGTAGGCTCCGGGGGTAGTTCAGGTTCCACAGGCATCTCAACACCTACAGGGGCAACAGTCACGGTTGCGGTAGGCTCTGTCCAACCAAACGCAGCACCTACATCAGCAGTACCAGCGATACCGGGGTGCAGCGCAATAACGCCTCCTTCAGTCGGTGCACGTTCACCACCACCAAATGGGGGTCCGGGAACATGCGTTGCCAACTCGTTATTATCTTCCGTACCCGCATCATAGGATATTAAATCCATTGTGAACGAACGTGGGTTACCATCTTCGTCAAAGAGCGGTAAACTGTTCGCCAACACAATGCCGTCGTTGGTCTGCACAAGCATCGTCGCCAATGAGAGATAGCCCATACTAGAACTAGCACTGACCATCGCTGAAACGGACCCACCGGGAAGTACTACCCCATCGGGGGGAGCAGGAAATGCAACGATACCGCCGACTGCGTCTGAACCGCCAGCCAATTCGGCAAGCAGCATATTGTTACCAGTTTCTGCCAATGCGGTGAGTTGAGGGCTCGCTGCCTCACCTGATGCACCGATTGAAAATCCGTGACCATGGGTCACAAGGATTGGCGGTGAAAAAATCTGACCACCTTCGGCTGGGACACCCGTAGTTAGGTTTGTCAACATTACTTCAAACTCAACAGGTTCAGGCTCCATTGGTGGCATCTCAACCATCGCTTCAACAGTCACGGTTGCGGTAGGCTCTGTCCAACCAAACGCAGCACCTACATCAGCAGTACCAGCGATACCGGAGTGCGGCGCAATGACGCCTCCTTCTGTTGGTGCGCGTTCCATGCCGTTAAATGGTGGTCCCGGAACATGCGTCGCTAACTCGTTGTTATCTTCCGTACCCGCGTCATAGGATATTAGATCCATTGTAAACGAGAGTGGGTTACCATCTTCGTCGAAGAGCGGCAAACTGTTACCTAAAACAATGCCATCGTTGGTTTCCACAAGCATCGTCGCCAACGAGAGATACCCAGCACTAGAACTAGCGGTGACCATAGTTGAAACGGACGCACCGGGAAGCACTACCCCATCAGGGGGAGGGGGAAATGCAACGACACCGCCGACTGCGTCTGAATCGCCAGCCAATACAGCGAGAGGACCATTGTTGCCAGTTTCCGCCAATGTGGTAAGTTCAGCACTCGCTGCCTCACCCGATGCACCAATTGAAAACCCATGACCATGCGTCACAAAAATTGGCGGTGAAAAAATCTGACCACCTTGGGTTGGAACGCCTGTAGTAAGGTTAGTCAACGTCACCTTAAATTCAACTCCTGCGGGCATCTCAGGCATCATGGGCATTTCCATCGCAGGACCGGTAACCATGCTACCTTGGACCATCACATCTATTGCAGCAGCATCCGGATCAGAAATCAAGACATTGGTTAACCCAATGGTCGAATCTTTGGCTTCCACGACGGTAAAGGTGACCGTGGCAAGTGTGCCATCCCCCTCTGACGTAGCACCAAGAGCGGTTGCACCAAGTCCCACACTCGTATCGGTGGCAGGCAGTGGCGCGACAAACGCACCGGTAGGCAGATAGTCTCCGTTTGTGATGCTGGCATCCGAGAGCGCAGTTGGATCAAATGTCACAGTTAATTGATAGCCGGCGACATTCATGCCGCCTGTAATGTTGATATTAAGGGTCAACTGCTCTCCAGCAGCTGGAGATTCTACCGTAGCCGGATCTATCGAGACCGTTTGACCATAAGTTACACCCTGAACTGCAATTAACATAAATGCAGCTAAAATGACAAAGAACTTACTTGAATTGGCAATCTGACGTTTCATCAAAATTTTCGCAGTGGAGACCCCGTGCTTCAGCGCGGGATCTCCACTGCTCCTCCTTTTTGTTGTATTTCAATGTGAAAAATGGTATAATATGACTTGTAACTTGATGACTTAGGTAAAATGCTTGTTTTACGCTCTCCTCTCCACGTGGTAGTGGAAAGGCGATGTTTGTCTGAGGTTTCGTCCAGAAGTTGAAGCGATGCTGTCACCGACGTACCGTGAATGCTTCTAAAGGGGGAGCTGCTTCCCTTCGGTGGCGGGCGTGTAAAGTTACAAGCCGAGACCGAATAACCCAGTAAATCCCAAAGGGATAGGCAACAAGCCTCACCTTTCAGGGTAGGGTAGCTGACCAGATAACTCCTTTCATCCTCATGTGAGGTTAATTGTGTTAGGTATTACCAATATAGCAACATTATTTTCTATTCTCTATTATCATTCATTATTGAATCTTTCCAGAGAACGGCGGTTATTATAAGCAATTTTTTGAGTTTCGGCAAGGTTTTTTTCTGAAAAGCAGGACTATCAGACGGTCATCATAGTAAAAAAATCATGCCGCTTCTCCCTCTAGGCGCAGACTTTCGCATACCTCCGGGAGGGCTCATGTCAGCCTCATCAAAAACAATTTTTTTACACGTTTCGCGCTTCATGCTTCACGTTTCACGTCATCCTTCAGCCGACCAATCAACACCCGGTTCATCCTATCGCGAATCTCCTCAATCCTTTCGGGCGTCCACTCGTAGAACCCTTCCCCCGACTTGACGCCGAGTTTATCTCCCTCAACCATCTCGCGGAGAAGCGGATTAATCTCCGATGAACTGTTGAGATCCTTGTAGAGCTCCTCAAACGCTGCGAGGACGAGATCCCACCCTGCCAACTCAAACACCTGAAACGGTCCTGCGACGCTCAGACGACGTCCAAAGCTGTTGCGGACCACCAGATCGACATCCTCTGCGGTTGCAATACCACGTTCAACGATTGAAAATGCTTCGCGGATTACAGCAGCTTGCAAACGAGGTCCTACAAAGCCAGGGACCTCCTTCTGAATAATTGCTGGTGTCTTCCCGATTTTCACCATCAGATCATACGCTATCTGCAACGTCTCATCCGACGTCTTCGGACTGCGAATCAATTCAACGAGCGGGATGAGATAGGGCGGATTAAAATAGTGGGTGTTCAAAATCTTATCTTGACGCTGGGTAAACGCGCCAATCTGCGAAGGCATCTGTGCCGTCGTGTTGCTCGCAAGAATCGTGCGCGGTGGGCAGATCTGATCCAGTTGGCGGAAGACTTCCTGCTTGAGGGGCAGATTTTCGATCACCGCTTCAATGACGAAATCCGCTTCCCGTCCAACGGTTTCAAGCTGATTCGACCCGTGGATCCGATTGAGTGTTTCATCAATCTCATCGGGCCCAGCAAGGTCATTGTCCACAAATATCTGAAGGTTGTCTCGTACCCGCTCCATTCCAGCGTCAACCTGCGCTTGGCTCACATCGTGCAGATGAACCTGATAGCCAGCAAACGCAAATTCTTGGGCGATCCCATGCCCCATCAAACCCGCCCCAATCACAGCGATCTGTTGAATATCGTCAAGTGTCATACGACTCCTTTCTAATTTCATCTAAAGGTGGTACATTAGTTCATTGGTACATTGAGTCATTTACTCTTCTTACCCATTACGCATTGAGTAGAGCCCCTCTAACAATTATCTCATAGCTATTTTGCACGCTTGAGGTTAAAAACGACAACCGGTTTGCACGGTGTCGGGCAATCTCTTACCTCGCTGCAAGCGAAATTCGTCTCCATTCCAAAACCGTTTTAAGCCTAGATTATTCACGGAGCCTAAATCAGCCGGATAGGGCGTCAATCCACAATCATATCCTTAGCTTCACAGGTATTTCGTGGGGCTGTGATACCTACTCAGATTCGACGCTGCAATTCGCCGGTCCGCGAGTTTTCCAAATCGTTCTAACCCCGTTTCTGATTGTCAGCGGATGCTTGGCACAAAAATTGATGGACAGCCACAAAGGATTATCTCTAGGGGATTTGCCCACAATAGATAGTAGCTTGGGTTAGTGTACAACTGAAAAAGCCCTAAAGCAACGGGGCTTTTTCGGGGGTATAAAGATTGGCTCATGTTAAGAAAGCGTGCAACAGAAACCGAGTTTTTGTAGGGGTTGGGTCCCCCAACCCGTACTACGGGCGGGGAGACCCCGCCCCTACAATTCCGCCTCGCATTTTGCACTTTCTTTTTATATGAGCCTAAAGATTTAATGTTTAAGAACAATACCTATTCTACCACACGACACCCTACAAAGTCGAGAAGGTGCTCTGGTTATTATTTGCTTCTTTGCATCACCGTATCGCAAAGATGATAACGATGCTAGAATTATCCTTCCACTTCAAAAAGGAGGAGGATCTCATGAAAAAAAGACTGTTCCTTAAGTTCAGCCTTCTATTCGTCTCTGTCCTATTTCTACAGAACGGCTTCGCCCAAAACTACACCCGATGGGGACTGCCCGATGGAGTCAAGACACGCCTCGGTAAAGGTTGGATTCTTGATTTTGCGTATTCGCCGGATGGCACTCGGCTCGCGGTAGGGACTAGCATCGGAATTTGGCTCTATGATGCCAACACCGGTGCCGAACTCTCCCTACTGACAGGACATACGGATTGGGTTTGGTCGGTTGCGTTCTCCCCGGATGGCGGCACACTTGCTAGTGGAAGTTTGGACGACACCATTCGATTGTGGGATGCCAACACCGGAGAATACCAACACACCCTTGAAGGGCATACGGGTTCAGTTTGGTCAGTAGCGTTCTCCCCGGATGGGAAGACGCTTGCCAGCGGAAGTACGGACGATACCATTCGGCTGTGGGATGCTCACACCGGGGAATACCAGCAGACCCTTGGAGGGCATACAAGCTCAGTTCGGTCCCTCGCTTTCTCTCCGGATGGGAGTACACTTGCTAGTGGCAGTGGAGATAAGACGATTCGGTTATGGAATGCTCGCACTGGAGAAGGTCAACAAACTCTTTGGGGACATACCCTCTGGATCGAATCGGTTACCTTCTCCCCGGACAGCGGTACACTCGCTAGTGGCGGTGGAGATAGGACCATTCGGCTGTGGGATGCTCACACCGGGGAACTCCAGCAATCTCTTGAAGGACATACCTCTGAGATCTGGGACCTCGCCTTCTCCCCCAATGGGGTTATGCTTGCCACTGGAAGTGTGGATTTTAGGGGTGGCAGCACGCTTCGGTTGTGGAATGCCCAGGCCGGAGAAATCCAGCAGACCCTTGAGGGACATACGGATTGGGTTTTCTCGCTCGCCTTCTCTCCCGATGGGATTACACTTGCCACTGGAAGTTGGGGAGAGATTCGGTTGTGGGATACCCGCACCGGAGAACATCAGCAAACCTTGGAGGGACATAAAGGTTGGATTGAAGCCATTGCCTTCTCCCCTGACGGGTTTACCATTGCTGCCAGTGGGGGTGAAGATAAGACCATTCAATTGTGGGATGTCCGCACAGGCAAACATAAGCAGACCCTTGAGGGACATACGGGGCAGGTCTTTTCCGTGGCGTTCTCTCCGGATGGGGATACGTTTGTCAGTGGGAGTGTGGACAAGACGGTTCGACTGTGGAACGCCCACACCGGGGAATACCAGCAGACCCTTGAGGGACATAAAAATTCTGTTTCCTCCCTCGCTTTTTCCCCCGATGGTAGTACGCTCGCCAGTGGGAGTATGGATGATACCATTCGGCTGTGGGATGCCCGCACCGGGGAATACCAGCAGACCTTGGAAGGTCACACGGATTGGGTATTTTCTGTGGCATTCTCTCCAGATGGGAGCACGCTTGCCAGCGGGAGTATGGACAAGACGGTTCGGTTGTGGGATGCCATTACCAGCAAACACAAGCAGACTCTTGAAGGGCATACACGGGAGGTCAGATCGGTTGCGTATGCCTCGGATGGGATTACCCTCGCCAGCGGGAGTTTGGATGCCTCCGTTCTGTTGTGGAAAATCACACCTTCCACCAATACAGTTAATCTACTCGCGGAGGATGTCAATCAGGACGGGGTTGTAAACACCCTAGATTTAGCCGTAGTTGCGTCACAGTTCGGGCAATCCGATCAAGATGCAGCAGATGTCAACCAAGACGGGATCGTCAATATCTTCGATTTGGTGTTGGTGGCAGCCACGTTCAGGGAGATGGCAGCTGCGCCTGCAGCGCATCAACAAGTCCTTGAGACACTCACGCCGGCTGACGTGCAACGGTGGCTGACCGACGCCAAGTCACTTGAGATTAAAGATGCAACGGTCAGAAAAGGGATTAGAGTGCTTGAACAGCTCTTAGCAGCACTGACAGAAGCACCAGCAATTCCAAAAGAAACGATCCTACTACCAAACTACCCGAACCCGTTTAACCCAGAAACGTGGATTCCGTATCGGTTGGCAGAAGATGCAAACGTCATGTTGACTATCTATGACTCAAATGGACGTTTGGTTAGGAGTTTTGATGTCGGACACAGGACCGCAGGTCTCTATGAGCGTAGAGACAAGGCTATCTATTGGGATGGGAAAAACGAGACGGGTGAGCAGGTGGCAAGCGGCGTGTACTTCTATCACCTGACGACAGGACAATATTCGGCAACGAAACGGATGGTCATTCTCAAGTAACAAAGGAGGATTATCTCATGAAAAAGGAACTGTTTTTCAAGTTGACCCTGCTATTCGTTTTTGCCCTGTTTCTACAGAACGGCTTTACCCAAGACTACACCCGATGGGGATTGCCTGACGGAGCCAAAGCGCGCCTCAGTAAAGGCATGCAATACGACATCGTGTATTCGCCCGATGGCACTCAGATCGGGGTGGGAAGTAGCATCGGTATTTGGCTTTATGATGCTAACACCCGGGCAGAAATCGACCTGCTGACGGGGCATACGGGGATTGTTTGGTCAGTTGCGTATTCCCCGGATGGAGGTACACTTGCCAGTGGAGGTGGAAGAGGGGATGGCACGATTCGATTGTGGGATGCCAACACCGGAGAGCATAAGCAAACCCTTGAGGGACATACAGATTTTATCAGTTCGGTCGCGTTTTCGCCGGATGGAAGTACACTTGCCAGTGGAAGTGGAGACAAAACGATTCGATTGTGGGATACTACCACCGGGAGACAGCGATGGATCCTTGAGGGGCATACCAGTTGGATCAAAACGGTCGCGTTTTCGCCGGATGGAGGCACACTTGCTAGTGGAGCTGCCTGGCAGGACAAGACGATTCGGTTGTGGGATACCGCTACGGGCAAACACAAGCAGACCCTTGAGGGACATACAGATTATATCAACTCGGTCACGTTTTCGCCGGAGGGAAGTACGCTTGCTAGTGGAGCTGCCTGGCAGGACAAGACGATTCGGTTGTGGGATACCGCTACGGGCAAACACAAGCAGACCCTTGAGGGGCATAGACGTTGGGTTTTGGAGGTTATGTATTCCCCGGATGGGGGCACACTCGCCAGTGCAAGTGGGGATGGCACAATTCGGTTGTGGGATGCTACCACCGGAGAACATAAGCACACCCTTGAAGGGCATACGGATGAGGTCTATTCAATCGCGTATGCCCCGGATGGTAACTTCCTCGTCAGTGGGAGTTTTAGAGAGATACATCTGTGGGATGTCGCCACCGGCGGATATGAGCGGATTCTCAAGGGTCATACGAGCGGTATCACCTCCCTAGCCTACTCCCCAGATGCCGGCACCCTTGCCAGCGCGAGTTCAGATGGCACGATTCGGTTGTGGGATACAACCACTCGACAAAATACGCAGACCCTTTTAGGGCATAGAAGTTGGGTCTATTCGGTCCTGTATTCTCCAGATGGCAGCACACTCGTGAGTAAGGGTCCTGGAGACATTCGGTTATGGGATGCTACCACCGGACAAAATACGCAGACTCTGAGGCATACAGCTAGTGTATCTGCAATCGCGTATGCCCCGGATGGAAGCACGCTCGCCATTGGGAATGATAACGGTGCAATTTGGTTGCGGGATACGATCACCGGACGAAATAAACAAATCCTTTGGCATGGGGGTGTATCTTCAATCGTGTATGCCCCGGATGGAAACACGATTGCCAGTGGGAATCGGGCTGGCACGATTCGGTTGTGGGATGTCCACACCGGCGAACATAAGCACACCATGGAGGGACACACAGATTGGGTACGTTCCGTGGCATTCTCCCCAGATGGTAAGACACTTGCCAGTGGAAGTTCCGACGATACCATTCGGTTATGGGACGCTGCCACCGGAGAGCATAAGCACACCCTGGAGGGACATACGGATTCGGTACGTTCCGTAGCATTCTCCCCAGATGGCGGTACGCTCGCCAGTGGGGGTGGTTGGCAAGACAACACGATTCGGTTATGGGACACTGCCACCGGAGAGCATAAGCACACCCTGGAGGGACATGCAGGTAGTGTCAACTCCGTAGTCTACTCCCCATATACCGGTACACTTGCCAGCGGAAGCGAGGACGGAACAATTCTGCTGTGGGAAGTCACACCCGCCATGCACACAATAGATATCAATCAGGACGGAGTTATCAACACTCAAGATCTAGAGTGGGTTGCGTCACAGTTCGGGCAATCCGATCAAGATGCAGCAGATGTCAACCGAGACGGGATCGTCAATATCTTCGATTTGGTGTTGGTGGCAGCCGCCTTCGGAGCGGGAAACTAAAGGGAAACAGCTTTCAAGAGTTCAAAAGTTCATTGGGATATAAATAAACCAATGAACTAATGAACCAATGGTGATTAGACTCTCCACCGCTTCCGCATCTCCTCCATCGGCACCGTTTCGCCCTGCGTCCACGCATAATGCGCGATCGGGTCCTCCCCGATCCAACGCCCATCTACTGGCTCATCGGCGCGTTGATAGCGTGTGTCGGTGCTGAGACGAAAGCGATGGGTCGTGTTGTCCAACGATCCGTGCATGGTGTACATGCCAAAGATCAGCACATCCCCCATCTCAAAAGTACTCGTACCCCACTGCCCGCCGTAGCGGTCAGCCAATTCGATCGGGTCATACGAGAAGGAACCGGTCACATGGTCACGGTCAACGTCCATCTTTCCGTAAGTCTCCTTGAGGGCATCAAAACGGTGGGAACCAACAAGAATCACCAACGGACCCATGTCGAGCGGTACATCGCCGAGCGGTGTCCAGCAGGTAACGAGCTGCTGCGTACCACGCCCCATGTAGACAATGTCGTAGTGTGCGCCGGTAAAGCCGCCCGGTCCGACCACACGCAACCATTTATAATCGTAAGTGATGACGGGTGCATCGTAGAAGCCTTCACAAAAGCCCATAATCTCCGGCGATTCGACCAGATTCAGAAAAGGGGGTTCATGGGTAACAGCTTTGTTCCCACCCATAAACATACCGCGCTTGCTTTCCGCTGGCACCCCCTCTAAAAGTGGGTATGCCCGATCGAGTTGCTCATTTTCGTCCAACTTTTCGAGGAGGAATCGGCGGGTTGCTTTGACCTTCTCCGGGTCGTGCAAGCCGCGGATTAGCAGATAGCCGTCCTCTTTCAACCGCGCTTGAAGTGCCTCGCGGTCACCGAGTAGATCGTTCGCTTCACGCAACCAACCGAGGTACTTTCCGCCCAACTCCATCTCTTTTTGGTTCATCGTTAGAATCATCTTAAACCTCCGTTTTTCTCCCTTCCAAAATCTCGCTCCAAGGTGCAACAAAACAGCGGTCTGCCCACGCCTGATACAGATCACTCAGTTCCTTAACCCGCTCTGGAAACTGTCCAGAAAGGTCGTTGCACTCGGTACGGTCGGTCTCCATGTCGTAAAGTTCCCAATCCCCCGGATACTTACAAACCAATTTCCATTTCCCTTTTCGCACCGCTGCATTGCCCTCATGCTCCCACACCAGTGCCTCCTTGTCATTATCTTCGTCGTCAAAGATGGGCGTGAGGCTAGTCCCCTCTAACGGAAAAATTGGAGTTCCGTTATGCTCGTCAGGATAAGCTGCCCCAGAGATCTCAAGACAGGTCGCCATTATATCAGGGAGTTGCCCCGGTTGATGGCGCAACGCTCCCGCTGCCTGAATCCGATCGGGCCAATGCACAATAAGAGGAGTGCCAATGCCGCCCTCATGCACCCAATGCTTGTATTCACGGAAGGGAGTGTTGGAAAGGTTCGCCCAAGGGACACCGTAGCTCTGATATGTGGTCTCAGGTCCCGGCATCATGTTCGGATCGTTGCCTCGATACACCGGTTGCCCATCGTGCGTAGTCTCGGTCTCGATTAAGCCATCCTTCCCGACACGATTCGCAGGTCCCTGCAGCTCCTCCGCACAACCACCGTTATCAGCTAAGAAAAGAATCAGCGTGTTATCCAACTGGCCCGTTTCCTCCAACGCCGTCACGATCCGACCAATCCCCTGATCCATCCGATCAATCTGAGCAGCGTAGACCTCCATCCGTCGCTGATTCCACTCCTTGTGCTCGGCTTCCTCCCACGGCAGCTGCGTCGGATCTCGATCAGTCAACGCCCAACCTTCATCAAGGATGCCCATCTCCCGCATCCGCAGTAGCCGTTCCTCACGGAGTTGATCCCAGCCCGCCGCAAAACGTCCCTCGTATCGCTCAATGTCTTCGTCATGGGCGTGGAGGGGCCAATGGGGCGAGGTGTAGGCGACATAGGTAAAGAACGGCTGATCGGCAGTCTCCTTGGCGTGATCTCGGATAAACGCAGACGCTTCATCACTGATAGCATCGGTCAGAAAAAAGCCTTCGGGGATCTCGTCGTGCGGAATATGCTCGTTGTCGCGGGTCAGTGTGTTCGGCTTCCAGTAGTTCGCCGCCCCTGTGATAATCCCGAAATAGCGATCAAAACCGCGCTGACGGGGCCAACTGTGTTTCGGTCCGTCCGGATCGGTATGTCGGGAGATATGCCACTTTCCGCTCATGTAGGTCCGATACCCCGTAGGTTTGAGGGATTCAGCGATGGTGACACAGCGGTCATTCAGGTCCCCGCGATACCCCTCCAAACCATCGTTCGACATCATGTGTCCAACCCCTGTCTGATGCGGGTGGAGTCCAGTCAGCATCGAAGCCCGCGAAGGACAGCAACGGGCGGTGTTATAGAATTGCGTGAACCGCAATCCGCCGCCAGCCAGCCGATCCAGATTCGGACTGTGGATCTCCCCGCCGTAACAACCGAGGTCTGAATAGCCCATATCATCGTTCAAAATTAGAAGTATATTCGGCTTTCTGTTTTCATTCATACTTTTCCTCATTTGATCCCATGAATAATTTGTTTTCACGCTTCACGCTTAGTTTATCAAAGATTTACGTGAGGATCAAGCGAATTCTTAGAAGCCCCTAATTGCGGTGCAAACGGCTTGACGCGAACCCAATCTTGTGATAAACTTGACATCTCAATCGTATTACCATCGCCAACTCAATTCAGAACTAATACGCCATACCGCCCTCCAAAAAATACGATGCTCCCACTCGACCTTCTCCGCTATCGAATTAAAGAAGACGAGATTCACGCCCGCTATGTGAACCCAAAGAACAAAAAGTATCGTGCAATCGCAAGGGATCTGATCGAGATTTACACCGCACATCTCAACAAGACCAAAGGAACACTCGCTTCGGTACTAGCGGATTATGAGGCGGCTGACATCAACTACCACATTACGCGGGGGCTTGCCAAACTGCTCGAAGATCGCTCGGAGATTACAGTTCAATCCCCAATTGAGCCAGAGATGCTTCGAGAAAAAATCTTCGCCTACGCCAGTAAACGCCATCCAGTTGTTACCAAAAGAGATAGACTGCACCGGCAGACACGCCCGAAGGTGCTAGAAAAAGTCGCCGATGAACTTAACGTTTCGACAGATGCAGTGATGGAGGGCATGTATGCGGACCTAGAGGAGAACCGCCTCCTGACAGGGTTCGAGGCACCGACCGCCGAGTGGTTGCTGGCCCGGTACAACGTCGCACTCGCCCAAGCGATGCTCTACCGCGCCAGCGAAATGACAATCCGAATTTATCGCAATATCCCAACAAAATACAGGTTGGTGTTCCAGTTCATCAAGTTTTTTAAGTTGATGCACGTCGTCTCCGGGAACAATGCGGACGGCTATCAAATTGTTCTCGACGGTCCCGCATCAATGTTCCGCCTGTCTCAGAAATACGGTATTCAGATGGCACTGTTTCTACCCGCGCTGCTGCACTGCGATCGATGGTGGCTGGACGCAACAATTGTCATGAACAGAAACGAGCATCTCCGATTTGAGCTCACGGACGAATTTGGGCTACGATCCCACTATCGCGATCCCGGCGAGTTTGACAGCGAACTAGAGCGGCATTTCGCAACACAGTTTGAGAAAATAGATACAGAATGGACGCTTGAGCGTGAAACAGACATCATCAACCTCAAAGACACTGTGATGATTCCAGATTTCGCCTTCTCACATCCCGATGGACGGCGAGCCTTAATGGAAATCGTCGGCTTCTGGACACCGGATTACCTCCAGAAAAAACTGTGGAAACTGAAACGGGTGGCTATGCCCAACATGATCATCGCTGTGTCAGATCAATTAAACTGTTCGACCGAAGATTTTCGAGACATCCCCGGCGAAGTGCTCTTTTTCAAAACACGGATCAAACCCAAAGACATGCTGGAAAAGGTCGAAGTCTGTGCAGTCATGGAGCAAGATCAAGGAAAGTAGTAGCCATACGCCGTATGCCGTAACCTCTACACACCCGTAGGTCAAGCACTGGCTCTGTTACGCTGCACTACCACACCCCGTAGGCGGGGCATCCCCGATAAATCGGGATTCAAAGCAACCTGCCCCGCCTCATGCCGACAACTGAATCATTATACCAATCCCGCCATAAATTTTTCTCCATCAAACAAGCCAACAACCCAACTTTGAACTCAGGGCACTTTAAGATTTGTCAAAGTCAATTAAGAAAAAGTGTTGACTGCTATTGAAGTTTCTAGTATTTTGATTGTCACTGGATCGCGTATTGGTTGGCAGATTAGGCTTTCATCACCCTGACCATCTGCAGGTCAGATTGTCCACACACTCGTCGTAGAACATCAGACCGCAGCGGTATACGAGAGTCGTTCAAAGGCGATCTGCTGGGATGGCAGAAATGATGTAGGTGAGCAGGTAGCAAGTGGCGTTTGCTTTTACACCCTGACAGCAGGTGATTTTTCTGCTATGCGCAAGATGTTAATCCTCAGGTAGGAACTGTGTAGGTCGAGATTTATATCTCGACACCCCAATGTTACTTTGAATCCTGTTCCGCGTTCTTATCACGGTAGCCATTTTCATTATCTTTATCTTTGCCAAAAACTATTGCTTGAAGAGGAATATGAACAAACAATTTCTTCGCTTCGTCTTTTTCCTGTTGACGTATCTCACTCTTCCACTGACTGTAACCGCACAAGTCGTAGATATCCCCGATTCCAACCTCCGCGCCGCGGTTGAAAAAGCCCTCGGCAAGGCGTCAGGTGCGATCATCACCGCAGCGGATATGGCGAATTTAACCCATCTTGAAGCCAAAAACACCAATATTAACGATTTAACCGGGCTCCAACATGCAACCGACCTGACACGACTGGATCTGGGTGCTGAATGGGTGGAGGCAGAGAGGGAATTGCTGAACAGTAACTCGGTGTCGAATCTCTCGCCTTTGGCAGGATTAACCAACCTGTCACAACTGAGACTTAGAGACAACAACATCACGGACATCTCACCTTTGGCGAGTTTAATTAGCTTTACAAGGTTGGGACTTAGGGGCAACAACATCTCGAATCTTTCGCCTTTGGCAGGATTAACCAACCTGACATGGCTGGATCTTTGGGACAACAACATCACGGACATCTCAGCGTTGGTGGATTTAACCAGCTTGACAGAGCTACGGCTTGGAGGAAATAACCTCTCGAACATCTCAGCGTTGGCAGGTTTAATCAACCTAGAAACGCTGCTTCTTAGGGGCAACAACATCTCGGACATCTCAACTCTTTCGGGATTAACCAACCTTACAAGATTGGGGCTTGCACACAACAATCTCTCAAACATCTCGGCTTTAGAAGGCTTAACCAACTTGAAAACGTTGGGACTTGCACATAACAACATCTCGGACATCGCACCTTTGGCGGAATTAACCAGCTTGGCAAAGGTGGGACTTAGATATAACGACATATCGGACATCTTTTCCTTAGTCGCAAATACGGGATTAGGGAGCGGAGATCAGATTATGCTGAATGATAATCCACTCAGTTATAAGGCAATGAATACCCATATCCCCGCTCTCCAAAGTAGAGGAGTTATAGTTGAGTTTGATGATAAAACCCATCTGAAAGTCGGGGAGGAGCGCATGGCGCGAATAATCTACTTCGTGCCCAATGATCAATCCTATCGTCCTGCCATAGTTCAGCAGATGAAAAATAAAGTTCATATCGCTCAGACCTTTTTCGCTGAACAGATGGAAGCACACGGCTATGGGAGGCTCACCTTTGACGTGGAAACCGACGCTCAAGGCAAATCAATAGTTCATCGCGTAGACGGACAACGCAACACCGGCTATTATCATGCTAGCCGGTATCATTCTCGCGTATTAGACGAAATTAAAGAGAACTTCAATGTCTTTGAGAATGTTTATCTTATCGTGATTGAGTATAGTGGCGATACGACTCACGGCGGTGTCGGACATAAGTTCCGCAAAAATGGTGGAGCATTGTTGGTGCCTGATACATTTGACTGGATTGGGATAACCCATGAATTTGGACACGCCTTCGGATTATTCCATGATTTCAGAGATAGTGCGTATCTCTTGTCGTATGGTCCAGGACAACCCCATCAATTATCCGCGTGCCATGCCGCGTATTTGTCGGTGCATCCCTACTTCAATCCTCATATTCCAACGGAGAGAAATCCGTCGCCTATCATCGAAGTCCTTTCCCCGCGTACCTATCCAGTAGGCTCACAGAGCATCCCTATTCAATTCAGGATTAGCGATTCAGACGGGTTGCGCCTATGGTTGTTACATGCTTGGCAACCCCACGTCAGAGGTTCAGTGAAGACATACCGCGAGGAGGGAGGCACTCAAGATATAACTATTAACTTTGATTATGATGGCGTTATTCCATCTGCTCATGACCCAGTTTATAGCAAAAGTACGAGTCTTTTGAATCCGACCGCGCATCCGATTCTTATCGAAGCCGTTGATATAAATGGGAATGTGGGAAACTTAGAGTTCTTGATATTATCTGAAGCATTTCAGCCTTTGTCGAAAGTCTCAGGTGATAACCAGCATGGCGTGCCCAATACACCGTTACCTGTCCCATTTGTCGTTGAATTGCGGGATCCAAACAATGGTTGGGGAGATCCAGGTGTGCCTGTCACATTTACTGTCACTGCTGGCGGCGGAACGCTCAACCCCACACATACCACAACAGCAGATACCGCGGCACCTGCATATAAAATGGGCAAGGCACAGAGTATACTCACACTGGGTCCCAACTTAGGAATAAACACTGTTGAGGTGTCTGCCGCTGGAATTGAGGGGACGGTAACTTTCACCGCCGTGGCGGGTGCTGCGATAGTCATCCCCGATCCCAATCTCCGTGCTGCGGTTGAGAACGATCTGGGCAAGCGGTCGGGCACCCCGATAGCCCCAGCAGATATGGCGAATTTAACCCATCTTGAAGCCAAAAACGCCAACATTAGCGATTTAACCGGGCTTGAACACGCAACCAACCTGCAAAGCCTAGAACTTGGCTATGGGAAAACCGGCAACAGTAACGCGGTCACAGACCTTTCACCCCTTGCGGACCTGATCCAATTGACATCGCTGGATCTTGCCGGCAACAGCATCTCGGATATATCGGCGGTGACGGGCTTGACTAACCTGACATGGTTACATTTTTGGGGCAACTCAATATCGGATATCTCAGCGGTGGCGGGCTTAACAAAACTGACAGACTTGTATCTTGGGGACAATAACATTTCGGATATCTCACCTTTGGTGGCCAATACAGGACTGGGGAGTGGAGACACGGTTTATGTGCAGTATAATCCCTTGAGTTACCAATCTATCCACACCCATGTCCCCGTCCTCCAAAGCAGAGGCGTTACAGTTGAATTTGAGAACCGGGCTCATCCAGCACTGCTGAAAATCGCAGGCGATAACCAGCATGGCATGTCTTTAGTACCATTGTCTCAGCCATTTGCCGTTGAAGCGCAGGACGCAAGCGGTTCTGCACTTGCAGGAATTTCGGTTACATTTGCTGTTACCGAGGGTGGTGGAACACTCAACACCACAATCACAAGAACCGATGCAAACGGTAGGGCACAGAGTACACTCACGCTGGGCCCCAACTTGGGAACAAACACCGTACAGGTGTCTGCCACCGGCATTCAGGGGTTAATCATCTTTAACGCTGTCTCCGATACAGAATCACCATTGATTACAGCGGATGTCAACAACGACGGAAACGTGAATGTCTTGGATTTGGTCGTGATTGCATCCGAACTCGGAAATACAGTGACCAATCTAGCGGTAGATGTCAACGGAGATGGGGCTGTCAATGTTCTGGATCTGATACTGGTGGCAGGCATGTTTGAAGGTGCGGCAGCCGCGCCTTCAGCATATTCACAAGTACCTGAGACACTCACGGCGGTAGAGGTTCAGGGTTGGCTGATCGACGCAAGAACACTTGAGGTTAGGAATCCCATCATGAAACGTGGATTTGCGGTGCTTGAACAACTCTTGATATCCCTAGCCCCAAAAGAAACGGAACTGTTAGCAAACTACCCGAATCCCTTTAACCCAGAGACATGGATACCGTATCGGTTGGCGGAGGATGCTTTCGTCACGCTGACCATCTATGACGGGGCAGGTCAGATCGTCCGCACAATTGACCTAGGACACCAGACCGCCGCTGCCTACGAGAGCCGATCAAACGCAATATATTGGGATGGCAGAAACCAAGTCGGTGAGTCAGTGGCAAGCGGTGTGTACTTTTATCACCTATCCGCAGGTCGTTCTGGACTCTCGGTGCCTCACCGGAGCAATTTTTCTGCCACACGAAAAATGTTGATTCTCAAGTAGGGTTGCGGTATTATACATAGTGCCCCTTTGGAACGAAATGAACCAATATAGCCCCAGAGGGGCGACAGGCCTATCAAAATATATCACACCCGTAGGTTAAACCTACGAAGAGGAAATCTGAAAAATGGCTTTTACTGTGGAAGATTATCGTGATTTGGTTCAACTGTTATCCGAACGTCCAGAATGGCGATCGGAGTTACGGCAGCTGCTACTTTCGGATGAACTGCTAACCTTACCGGAGATTGTCAGAGAGTTGGCAAAAGCACAACAGCGTGCAGAAGAACGGCTCGCTAACGCTGAGGAACGACTCGGCAACGTCGAAGAACGGTTATCTCGGATAGAAACCGCAATACAACACCTGACTGAACAGGTAGCCGGACTGACTCGAGAGGTAAGAGAACTGACCGAGAACCAACGACGCATGGAGAACATAGTTAGCAGACTAAAGGGTGAATCCCTAGAGTGGTCCTATCGCAACAAAATCTATGGGTACTTCGGATACCTCATGCGCCGGCTGAAGGTTGTTGATCTGTCCACAATCGATGAAGCATTAGAGACAACCCTCACATCTGGGGAATTTCGTGACGTTTTTCGTCTAGACTTATTGGCTACCGGCCAATTGCGAGAGTCTCCTGACCGTCCCGAAGTTTGGCTGGCAATAGAAATTTCATCGGTGGTGGATAGCAACGATGTAGACCGGGCTTGGCGACGGGCGGGTCTGATTCGCCGGGTAGAACCGCTCGTTTTACCCATTGCTGCCGGAGACCGAGTAACATTAGGGGCAGAGACCGCTGCCCGCGATCAGAATGTAGTCCTGATGACAGATGGACAGGCGCAATTTTGGAACGCAGCCGTATCCGCATGGATTAACCCTTCAAAAAAATAGAAATAAGAACACAGAAACCGAGTTTTCAAGTCCGAGAGGATCCCGTGACCGGGGAAAAAACTCGGTTTCTCCGATTTAACCCAAGCTCGTCGCTGTACAGAAAGAAAGGAAAAACACAATGAACCCACCCCTCCCCAAACAGACCGAAACAGTAACGCTCGACGGAGAGGAAGTCGACTTCACCGAAGGGGAAACCCTCTACGAGATCTCGGAACGGAATCGGAAGGATATTCCGACGCTCTGCTACGACCCCCGCCTCGAAGCCTTCGGCGGCTGCCGCCTCTGCGTCGTAGAACTGGAAGGCGCGCGAACCCCGGTCGCATCTTGCACGACGAAGGCAACGCCCGGTATGGTCGTCCGGACAGCGACTGACGAGATCGAGAAATACCGAAAGACCCTGTTGGAAATGGTCACCTCCGAAAACCGTGAAATCGATGTTGATTCGCTGCGCGGCTATGCATCACAGGAACTGACAACGCTTGTCAATCGCTACGAAGCGAGCACCGGACGATTTATCGGAGCACAATCGGGAACGAGTAATACAGACGATAAAAATCCCTTTATCTTTCGCGACTACGATCTCTGTATCTCCTGCTACCGGTGCGTCCGCGTCTGCGCCGAACAGGAGGGCGATTACGCAATCAGCGTCATGAACCGCGGCTTCGACACGCAGATCACCACCGAGTTTAATGGAGAGTTGAGAGACTCGGCGTGCACCTTCTGCGGTCAGTGCGTGCAGACCTGTCCGACCGGTGCCCTCGCCGACAAGAAGGCGATGCGTGCAGTCGAGATGCCGGGCGAAATCGAGAAGACCCGCACCATCTGTCCCTACTGCGGCGTCGGCTGCTCGGTTGACCTCCTGACCAAAGAAGATAGGATAGTCGGTATTCACCCGGCGATGGACGGTCCCGCAAACGAGGGCGCCCTCTGCGTCAAGGGTCAGTTCGCCTTCGACTTTGTGCACCACCCCGACCGACTGACAACCCCACTTATTCGTGGCGAGGACGGCGAACTCCACGAAGCAAGCTGGGATGAGGCACTCGATCGTGCAGCCGAAGGGTTCCGGCAGGTAAGCGAAAAACACGGCAGGCATAGTGTTTACGGCGTTGCCTCCGGTCGTGCACCGAGCGAGGCAGCGTATCTCATGCAGAAATTTATCCGCGTTGGCTACGGCACAAACTACATCGACAACTGTAGCCGTGCCTGACACGCTCCGACGGTTGCCGGTCTGGCAGCCACAATCGGACGCGGTGCGATGTCGAACCCATTGGTTGACATGGAGAAGCCGGATGTGATTTTCTGTATCGGAACAAATATGACCGAATGCCACCCCGTTGCAGCAACACGCCTCAAAAAGGCAATCGCAGGGGGAGCAAAGTTAATTGTCGCCGATCCACGGCGAATTGGACTCGCAGAGATGTCGGATCTCTACCTACCACTCCGGGTAGGCTCGGATGTCGCACTCCTGCTCGGAATGGCACACGTCATCGCCCGTGAAGGGCTTATCGATCGAGAATTTATTGAGAATCGGACGACGGACAGCGACGCTTTCCTCGAACACCTCGTCGAATTTACGCCGACATGGGCGGAGGAGATTTCAGGGGTGCCCGCGAAGGATATCGAGACCGCCGCAAAATGGTACGGTGAATCGGGAAAAGCCGCCATCTACTACACACTCGGCATCACCGAGCATATCTGCGGCGTCGATAATGTGCAGAGCCTCTGCAACCTCGTGCTAATGACCGGCAACATCGGTCGCGAAGGCACCGGCATCAACCCAATGCGCGGTCAGAACAACATTCAGGGCGCAGGGGATAGCGGCGCACTCCCGAACAACTATCCCGGTTTCCAACCTGTTATAGATCCCGCAAACCAAGCCAAGTTCAAGGAGATCTACGGCAGAGAGATTGACCTTGACAAGGGGATTACCAAAGTCACCGCGCTCGACCTCTGCGGCGAGGAGATCCGCGCTATGCTAATTGATGGCGAAAATACGTTGCTCTCCGATCCAGACCGTGTGCATTGCGAACACGCCTTGAGGAGTCTTGACCACCTCGTCGTCATCGACATCTTCCTGACCGATACCGCGGAACTTGCGGATGTCGTCCTGCCTGCAACCGCTTTTGGTGAAACAGACGGGGTTTGCTCAAACACAGAACGTCGTGTCCAACGCCTTCGTGCAGCCGTGCCGCCGCCGGATCAGGCAAAACCTGACTGGTGGATCATCAGCCAACTCGCCAAACGGCTCGGCTTGACGGGTTTTGACTTTAGTGAACCGAAAGCGGTTTTCAACGAATTGTGTAGTGTCTCACCAATCTACGCAGGACTCGATTGGGAACGTATTGAAAATAGCGAGTACCAGTGGCCCGTGCCGGACAAAAATCACCCCGGCACTCCCCGATTGCACGAAGGCGAATTTGTGAACGGACGTGGCATCTTCTCAATCGTGCGTTACCGAGATCCAGCGGAGACCATCAGCAACGACTTCCCTGTTTGGCTGACAACCGGACGCCGGCTCCAATCTTACCACACGCGCACACAAACCGGTCGGGCGCAAGGAATCGACTACCTGCTGTCCGAAGAAGCCCTTGAGGTAAATCCCGTAGATGTTGAAGGCTGGGGACTCAGGGACGGTGGCTGGTGTGAGTTGTCCAGTGTCCGAGGCAGCGTAAAGGTCAAGGTGAAATCCACCAGCCGCTCACCGCGTGGAACGGTCTTCGCCAGTTTCAGCTTCAGCGACGTGCCTGTGAATATCCTCACCGGCTCCGGCTACGATCCAATTACGGAGACAGCGGAACTCAAAGTGTGTCCAGTCAGCGTTGAACCAATCAACGATCCATCGCTAGGTTATAATGCTTGAACACCATAACCTAAGGAGGATTACCATGATTCGATTTCGCAAATTCGTATACAGTTTAGGCAGCCGTCACGCTTTGATTGCGGTGGTATTAAGTTTTGTTCTGAATTCTTTGGCTTTGGCTAATATCACCATCGACGGAGCCAGTGTGCGCGTTGATACAGCCGCATATATGGTCCAGTTTGAGCACGGTGTGATGAGTTATATCCACAACAAGCGCACCGCTGAACTTTACACTTCTCCGAATCAACGCAGCATCCGCAGCAAGACAGGTATTTTGAGGCTACATCACAGCCCAATTTGGGCAAGCCAAAGCACAATAGAGGTAAGGAAAACCAGCCAAAATAGTGCGACGATGGTGTTCCGTCGGGGTGAAAACGAAATTATCCTGACCATCGAGGTGGAGGCAGGGAGCGGTGATCTGCTCATTGGAGGGAGCGGGGCAGCGGATACCGGTGGCGTTTACGGGTTTCAGTGGGGCTGTGATAATATTGATATCAACAGTGTGGACCTTATCCTCCCTGCCCGTGGCGGACAGGTCATCACATCTTCGTCCGCATTCAACACGAAAAGTTATTCTTATCCCGGGCGGTATTGGGAGGCACAACTTGCGATTGTCCAGGGCGAACGGGGCGGCTTCTTTGTTCGTGGAACGGATAAGACCTTCCGTTTCAAAGAATTTAATTTTAAAAAGGATAGTGAGACGATGGCACTTAGTTTTGACACACACAACCAAGCACCCTGGGATAGCCTCACCCGCGTTGAATCTGTGGTATGGCGATTTAACACATACGCCGGCGACTATCGTATTCCTGCATCAATCTATCGCGCTTGGATGGAGGAGGCGTTTGAGCCGTGGCGGTTATCGGATGTGCCGAGCTGGGTTGAAGACATCGGTTTGGTGATAATGGAACGGAGGCTCGACTTAAACCTGCTAGCGGAACTTGCGGAAGAGATTGATCCAAGCAAGACTTTGCTCTATCTTGTTCATTGGCGCAAAGATGAATACGATGAGAATTATCCTGATTATACTCCAAAAGAGGGGTTCGGTGATTTCGTTAAGGCAGCGCATGGGCATGGATTTCGTGTCATGCCGCATGCCAACTTTGTGGGCATAGCCTCTTACCACCCGCTCTACGCCGAATTTCAGGAATATCAATTCCGCAATCCGCGGAACGGAAGCCTTTTCGGTTGGGAGTGGCATAACCCGGACCATCCGCATCGTTATGCTTTCATCAACAGTGCCAGCTCTAAATTCAGGAACCTCCTTGTTTCACGTCTAAAGGCGGTTTGGGAAAAACACGACGTTGACGCTTTCCACCTTGATATTAGTCATCGTCTTATAAACGATGCCAACGGCTTGATTGAAGGCTTAAATTCCGGGCAAGGCAATGCGTTGATGCACAAAGAGTTGGCGGAAGCGATGCCGGGCGTGGTGTTCAGCGGTGAACACCTTCATGAAGTCACTTTCTTTCGTGAAAGTTTTGCCCAACGGTGGAAGCTTTCACCGGAATCAACCCCGCATCCAATCAGCGCGTTTCTGTTTTCGCCTTATACCCGTCCCTATGGTTATCTCGGGTTTCCCGATTTAAGGTACAGGGCCGAGGAATACCATATGTTCCTCGATTCATACGATAGTTGGGGTGTGTTGCCAACGTTGCGGGATGCGGACTTGAGACAACCGTATGCAGATGGTGCCGAACAGATCCTGTCAATTGCGCGGCAGTGGCAGGAGCTCGGTATGCGTCCTGACTTTGAATCAGACTGGGGCGATAATACGCTGTTTCAGTTCGTGACCGACGATGGTGAGACGGTGGTCTATCAGGACATTAACGGCGGTACTGAATATAACGGGGTTATGAGGACCTATGGCGTAACGCATGTAGACACCCATCTTGGATTCCCTTACTGGCGTGCTTATAATGAGACATCGGTGCTTGGATTAGATCCAGACAGATGGTATATTCTGAGCGATATACCGCGTGACTTTTCACAGGTGCATATCAATTCCTTACCGGTGGGAATATCGGTCCTGGAGAGCCGTGTGACTGACCACACTGTTTTGTTCCGATTGGATTTTAAGGGTGAAGGTGAGCCGAGCTTGCCGATCACGATTGGATTGTCGGTCCCGCCAGCACCAAGCTATACAGTTGAAACGGATCTTTCTGAACCGGTTATAATTTTCTTGACCGAGCCTCAACCGGTCAGTGTCCCGTTTGATTTGAGAGGTGCTGAATTTGCATCAGGTTTGCAATATCAGGGTTATTTGCCCGCTCCGATAGGTGGTTTTGGCAATGTGAGTATAGCACGCAGAACAATTGATGGTGTCTATAAGGATACCATCAATGCCGGACCAGGTCCCGACCGGCAAAACTTTGTCTCGTTCTCGTTACATCTGCCTGAGAGCCCCAAGTTGAGATTCTCCTTTTCGATGGGGTTGAAAGAAGGATGCAGTAAGGGTGTAACGTTTCGGGTGCTCCTCAATGGAGAGACGCAATTTGAACATTTCAAAGACACCTTTGATTGGACAGATGGAAATATATCCCTCGCTGAGTTTGCCGGTGCGCCTCTGCTTTTGGAATTAATAGTAGATCCTACACAACCAGGTCCATACGGTGCCAACTGTGATTGGGTCTCTTGGGGGGATCCATTGATTACCGCTTATGCCGATGCCAATGCGGATGGCGTTATCGATGTGTTGGATTTGGTGATTATATCGAAGCAGCTTGGCAGTGCGGATGGGGATATTAACGACGATGGCAGGACAGACGTTCTCGATCTTATCCTTGTCGCTGAACAGTTTACACAATAGAAGAAATCTGCGGATTCAAATAGTCGAAATGTGTAACTATCAAGATATTCCATTTAGGTTCTGCTAGAGGACTCCTAATAGGTTATAATGTTTAAACACTATAACTTTAGGAGGATTACGATGATTCGACTCTACAAATTTATTTTAGTAGTATTGGTTTTTAGTGTCTGTTTAGGGGCAGCGTCTGCTGAGATTACGATAGACGGTGAAAATGTCTATGTGGAAACCGATGCCTACAGCGTGCAGTTCCAACACGGTGTGATGAGTTATATCCACAACAAACGCACCGGTGAAACCTACACGATTCCTGAGTCTGACAGAATAGAAGCGCAGACTGGTATATTGAGACTGCACCACGATCCTATCTGGGCGCGGTACAGCCTAATGGAGGCGACAAAAACAGGGCAGGATAGCGCGGCACTTGTGTTTAGTCACGGCATCAACAAAATCGTTCTCACCATTGAGGTTGAGCCAATGACCGGCGACCTGCTCATTGGGGGTAGCGGGGCAGCGGATACCGGTGGCGTTTACGGGTTTCAGTGGGGATGTGATAATATCGACATAAACAGTGTGGACCTTATCCTCCCTGCCCATGGGGGACACGTCATCACATCTTCGTCCGCATTAGACGAGACAAGTTATTATTATCCCCGGCTGTGGGATGCGCAACTTGCGATTATCCAGGGCGAACGGGGTGGTTTCTTTGTTCGTGGAACGGATAAGACCTTCCAGTTCAAACAGTTTGACTACAAAAAAAATAGTAAGGAACTTACACTAGGGCTCCAAACTCACAATCAAGCACCCTGGGACGCGCTCAGCAGGGTGCAGTCTGCGGTATGGCGGTTTAACACATACGCCGGCGATTACCGTGTCCCTGCATCTATCCATCGACACTGGATGGAGGAGGCGTTTGAGCCGTGGCGATTATCAGACGTGCCGAGCTGGGTTGAAGATATTGGTTTGGTGATAATGATAAGGGTGTTTGACCTAAACCAGCTAGCGGAACTTGCGAAAGAGATAGATCCAAGTAAAACATTGCTCTATCTCGTCCTTTGGCGCAGAGATGGATACGATCGGAATTATCCTGATTATACTGCGGTAGAAGGGCTTGGAGATTACATAGAAGCAGCACATGGGTATGGCTATCGTGTCATGCCGCATGCCAACTTTGTGGCTATATCCCGTGACCACCCGCTCTACCCCGAATTTCAGCAGTATCAATTCCGCAGTCCGCGGAGCGGCAGTCTTATCGGTATTGGGTGGAATAATCCGGACCATTCGCATCCTTATGCTTTCATCAACAGTGCCAGCTCTAAATTCAGGAACCTCCTTGTTTCACGTCTAAAGGCGGTCTGGGAAAAATACGACGTTGACGCTTTCCACCTTGACATTAGTATTATTGTTATAAACGATGGCAACGGCTTGATTGAAGGTTTAAATTCCGCGCAAGGCAATGTGCTGATGCACAAAGAGTTGGCGGAAGCGATGCCGGGTGTCGTTTTCAGCGGTGAGCAACTCCACGAAGTCACCTTTTTCCGCGAAAGTTTTGCCCAACGAGGGAGGGCACCACTGGGATCCACCGCGCATCCTATCAGTTCGTTTCTGTTTTCGCCTTATACCCGTCCCTATGGTCATCTCGGACTTCCCGATTTGAGGTCCAGAGCTGAGAAATACTACATGGCCCTCGATTCGCACAAGAGTTGGGGTGTGTTGCCAACATTGCGGGATAGGGACTTGATACAACCGTATGCAGATGGTGCCGAACAGATCCTGTCGATTGCTCGCCAGTGGCAGGAGCTCGGTTTGCGTCCTGATTTTGAATCTGACTGGGGTGATAATACGCTGTTTCAGTTCGTGACCGACGATGGTGAGACGGTCGTCTATCAGGACATTAACGGCTGGACTGAATATAACGGAGTTATGCGGGTCTATGGCGTAACGCAGGTAGACACACGTCTCGGACTCCCCTACTGGCGTGCGTATAATGAGACCTCGGTGCTTGGATTAGACCCGGACCGATGGTATATTCTGACCGATATACCGCGTGACTTTTCACAGGTGCATATCAATTCCTTACCGGTGGGCATATCGGTCTTGGAGACCCGTGTTACTGACCACACTGCTCTGTTTCGATTAGATTTTAAGGGTGAAGGTGAACTGAACTTGCCGGTCACGGTTGGAGTGTCTATCCCAGAGACACCACATTATACAGTTGAAACGGATCTTTCTGAACCGATTATCATTTTCTTGACTGAGCCTCAACCGGTCAATGTCCCGTTTGATTTGAGAAGTGCTGAATTTGCATCGGGTTTGCAATATCAGGGTTATTTGCCCGCTCCGATAGCTGGTTTTGGACGTGTTCGTATAGGACGCAGAACAGCTGATGGTGTGCGTAAGGATACCATCAATGCCGGTCCAGGTCCCGATCGGCCAAACTTTGTCTCGTTTTCGTTACATTTGCCTGAGACACCCAAGTTGAGACTCGCTTTTTCGATGGGGTTAAAAGAAGGCTGCAGTCAGGGTGTGACGTTTCAGGTACTCCTCAATGGAGAGACGCGATTTGAACATTTCAAAAACACCTTTGATTGGACGGAAGGAGATGTCTCCCTCGGACAATTTGCGGGGAAACCACTACTGCTCGAACTGGTAACAGATCCCACGCAAAGTGGTAAATTCGGGGCAAACTGTGATTGGTCCTCTTGGGGAGATTTAAAGCTTATTGTAGAACCGCCTACTGCCGATTTAAATCAGGATGGCGTTATTAATGTCCTTGATTTAGTGCTTGTGTCGAATCACTTCGGGACCACGGACGGAGATATAAACGGTGATGGCACGACGAACATTCTCGATTTGGTGCTTGTGACTGAACAGTTTACACGATAGATTGAAACGATAATGGTCGTAATTATTTTGTGCGCAGGGAAAGGGACACGGGCTCGGGAAGTTACGGGCAACATACCGAAGTCGCTTTACCCTGTACCGCTGTTACCGGCACTAGGTCATTTATTGAAATATGTTGAATCGGTGCGATATAGCGAGGTGCGAGTTGTCGTGAATCCAGCGGATCTGGAGCAATTCGATCTATATTGCGGTTGGTTGAAAATGACTCGGTTCTGTGTCCCGGTAGGGGGTTTCATAGTGAACAACGATCGCTGTTCACTACAACTACTGCAAAATGTCAACACGCCCTAAATTCACAACGGATAAAAAAAACAAATGACACGCACAAAACTATACTGTCTATTGACATTCTTCCTTGTGGCGACCGTTCCTTGGCTCTTCACAAAATCCCATTCGGTGCAGATTTTCGGGTTCCCTCCTTGGGCGTTTTATAGCTTTTGCACGACAATCCTGTACGCCGTTATAGTTGCGGTCTGTCTCCGCCGCTATTGGTCCGTGTCCGCAAAAGATGACGATGACCCTGAACCATGAAAATTCTTAAACTCTATTTGAACAATTCTAAACTCTGGACACATATAACATGAACACGACAGCACTGCTCGGTCCCGGTGGCATCATCTTTATGGGGATCTATTTATCGTCCCTCATCGTGGTAGGGCTTGCCGGACGATTCGCACGGCGAGAGGATTCGATGGCTGACTTCTACCTCGGCAACCGGGGGCTCGGCCTGTTTGTCCTATTCCTCACCCTCTATGCGACGCAATACAGCGGTCTCACACTGATCGGATTTGTCGGAAATGTATATCGAACCGGATATTTCTTTCTAGTAAGTGTCACCTTTTCGATGTCGATCCTCGGCGCGTATCTAGTATACGCCCCCAAATTCCACCGACTCTCCCGCCAACACGGCTATATCACAATCGGCGACTACATCCACCATCGCTTTGGATCTACCACGCTAACGGCACTTTCAACCGTTATTTTCATTATCGCACTCGGCAATTATATCCTAAGCAACCTGAAAGCGATCGGTTACATCGTTGAGGCATCGACAGGCGGGTATGTGCCCTTTGTCCAAGGCGTGATTGTCTTGTCGATAATCATGCTGATTTACGAGACGCTCGGCGGATTGCGAAGCGTCGCATGGACTGACGCTATCCAAGGGGTTCTACTTCTGGCGGGATGTATCTTTATCTTCGGTGTAATCAGCTACCAATACGGGGGATTATCCGCTACCGCTGAGAAACTGATGGGGGCGCAACCCGCTTTTTGGCAGCCGCCGTCGGTGACACAAAAACTGACTTGGCTGAGCACATTGGTGATTGTCTTTTTCGGGCCGTCGATTTACCCACACGCCACCCAGCGTATCTACGCAGCGAAAGACGAACAGACGCTGCGACGTTCTTTCCAGATCATGGTCTTCATGCCAATTTTCACCACCTTCTTCATGTTCGTCGTCGGTCTTGTCGGGGCAGCCCAATTTCCCGGATTGGATCGGCTGGGCAGTGAGCAGGTTGCCCTGTACCTGTTAAATGACATGGCTGAGCGGCTCCCCGGCGTCCGAATTTTGCTTATCCTTTTTCTTTCCGCCGCTGTCGCTGCGATTATGTCCACCGTTGACTCCGCGCTCCTTGCGGTCTCCTCCGTTTTTACACAGGACCTGTATAAGCGTATGCGACCCGACGTATCCCAACATCACCTGACCGTAACAGGAAAGGTTTTCTCGTGGGGACTTATGGCTATACTGGTTTTTCTGGCGATTCAACTCCCACAAACACTCTGGCGGCTGACGGAGATTAAACTGGAACTGCTATGCCAAGTCGCACCCGCCATCTTCCTCGGTGTACACCTGAAATCCCTCCGCAGCCATGCGGTTCTGTCAGGGCTTCTGGTTGGCACCTGCGTTGCGTTGGCAATCATGTTTGCCAATCTTGCCGGTATGGGAGTCGCAACGAAACCGTTGGGAATCCACGCCGGTGTCTGGGGGCTAGCCGCCAATTTCCTGACAATCGGACTCGTTTCAAGAGGTTACGGCATACGGCGTATGCCGTAACCAGCAGTCTCAGTTCGTAGGTCGAGATTCATATCTCGACACCCAAATGTCGATTTTGGAAAATCGACCTACTGAACTTCAATCGGTTCACTGTACATTGCGCTCCTCTGGAGCGCGGACATTGAGACGATCGCCTTCTATAGACATATCGCTCCTCTGGAGCGACAGGTAGGGTCCTTCAGTTTTAGCAGTGGCGTAGGTTGGGTTGAACGGTTAAAGTACCTCCCCATCAAGGACAATAGAAGATCTCTCTTTCAACAGCACCGCCTTATAAATAGATACCGTGAAACCCAACACCCATAAGCCTTGAAACGATTTACATTTGTCCACGAATCCACGCGAATCTGTCCTAAGTCATTCGTGGAGATTCGCGGATGCTTTACTCTGGGAGAAAATAGATACAATGGAACCTATCAAACTGGGGTATGTAGGTTGCGGCTTCATGGCACAGAAGGTACATATCCCGAACTTCACCAGCCTCCCCAATTGCGAACTCATCGGGTTGGCAGAAGTACGCCCGGAACTCGGTGGTAAAGTGCAGCAGCGATGGGGAATCCCCCGCCTTTATACCAACCACACCGAACTAGCGGCGGACCCCGAAATCGAAGCCGTCGCGGTGTCCGCCGACTTTGCCTTGCAGGGAGAGATAGCGAAAGACCTCCTTAGTGCCGGGAAGCAGGTCTTCATGGAGAAACCGATGGCGGTCTCAGTCGAGCAGGCGGAGTCGATTGTCGCTGCTGGGAAAGCCGCCGGTACAAAACTGATGGTCGGCTACATGAAACGGTACGATGCCGGCAACGAACTGGTCAGGTCTAAAGTGGATCAGTTTCGAGAAACGAGCGAATTGGGAAGGATGACCTACGTGCGGAATCACGGTTTCTGCGGGGAATGGATCTGTAACCTTGACACACCGATGGTGACGAGCGACGTACCGAAACCGGACGCCCCCGCACAAACACCTGAATGGCTGCCATCAGAATGGGTACGCCCCTACTTGAGCTACCTGCAGCAATACACCCACAACATCAACCTGCTGCGCTGGCTCTTAGACGCCGGAGATCAGGCGCAGGTTAAAGTCGTTGACCTCGACGATAACGGTTACAGTGGCATCGTCATCTTCGACATGGCGGGTGTGCGCGTAACCCTCGAAACGGGCAGGGTTTCACACTATCGGTGGGATGAACACACACAGATCTACTTTGAGGACGGTTGGGTGCATACGTGGGCACCGCCTCTCCTGCTGAAAAACACCCCCGCCGAAGTGGAAATCTACCGGGCGGGAGAGACGCAGGAGATCTCACGCCCAATCCCGAAACCGAACTGGACATGGGCGTACCGACGCGAGGCGGAACATTTCATCGAAAACGTTCGGAACGACACGCCGTTCAGATCTTCCGGCGAGGACACCTTGACCGATGTACGGCTGTTTGAAGATATCTATCGGATGCTTCTGGATCAACGTCGGAAGTAAACGAAACGTAGGGGGCGTACCCTCCGAATTGCGACATCTTGCTGTTAAGCAGCGGGTCGGGAATTGGAATCCCCTCCTACTTTGCAAACTCGACTGTGTAAACCCTAAATTGATGAGAAAGGAGAGAACCATGTCAGATTTTGTAACGGTTGCAAAAACATCAAAGATTCGGAAGGGACGGGGCAAGGCGTTCACCGTCAATGGGAAACGGATTGCGGTTTTCAATGTTGACGACGAGAATTTCTACGCCTTAGACAATGCGTGCGCCCATGCGTTGGGTCCCCTTGGCAGAGGACGGGTCAGGAATGGAGCGGTCGTCTGCCCGGTTCACGGCTACGCATACAATATCACAAACGGACGCTGTCATACGGATGAACGGCTCCGCGTTAGATCCTACGAAGTGGTTGTTGAGGACGACGAGATTAAGGTCAAGTGTTGAGGTCGTCCTCGTCTGAGGGTTCTACGGAAGGGGGATCTGACTGGTCTGTGAGCCGACGGTTGAGCCGGGTGATGTAGCGAAGTGTCGTCGAGAAGATCATGTCCAACGTGGCGATATCTCGTTCTTCCAACTGCGTCCGTGAAAACACACGCCGTAACGATTTCAAATAGGTCTCCCAATCGTGATTGTAAGGCGTAACATCGATCTGTTGCAATAGGGCTGTGATGCGACCATAAAATGCCTCGATCTCGTTGACATCCGCACACTCCAACTCCGCTGGCGGAATGTCGCCTGCGCTGGCAAGAAAAACTTCATAGGTAAAGATCTGCACCGCCTGCGCTAGATTCAAGGAGGGGTTTTTCGACGCCATCGGGACGCTCGCTATCAACTGGCAGCGACTGATCTGGGAGGTGGATAACCCGAAATCCTCACGCCCAAATAGCAGCCCGACCCGCTGATTCTGCGAAATAGAGGCAATCTCTTGGGCAGCTTCTCTTGCGGAGACAGAAGGCGGCAGCCTTGGGGATCTTCGCCGATGGGTGGTGCCGACGAGAAACTGAATCCCTTCAAGGGCGTCCTCTAACGTCTCTACGACGCAGCAGTTCTCGATAACATCCGTCGCACCATGTGCCATATACCACGTCGGTTTAGCCTCAAGAAACGGGACAGGATTAACGAGGTATAACTGGGAGAGTCCCATCCCCTTCAACGCCCGCGCCGCAGATCCGATGTTACCCGGCTCACGCGGCTCCAATAGGATAACCCGAATGTTATCCAAATTCGTCGGCACATCAACCCGTATCGCTCGCTGACGTCCAATGGGTTCAGAGCTGGGAGTTGTTTCGTCCATATCGTTCTGATGTTTTGTCATCGCTGACCTTCTCGTCGACTGTAATGAACCAATGAACAGATAGTTTTCACGTCTCACGCATTACGTTTCATTCATCGGATCGAATGCCATAATAATTTGCGTAAAATTGCTCACTCTCTCGACGCAGCCACTCCAGATCAGCGGCTTGAGCACCGAACCGCTGGTGAGAAAAAACGGTCAAATCTTCGCCGGGATCTCCGTCGATTATCCATTTCGCTAACCATCGACCAAGTGCCGGGGAACCAGCAATCCCCAATGCAGCACAACCGGTGGCTAAGTAGAGCCGATCTATCCCCGGCACAGGACCAATCAGATAAGCACCGTCGGGCGCGAATGTGGTCATGCCGCGTCGATACTCGGCGATTTCAAGATCCTTCAGAATCGGAAAAGTTGGAGCAAGTCGTCTCTGCGCCTCTGCCATGACCTCTACAGGCGGTTCAATATCCCCTGTCCTGAAGTCAGTGGACATCGTTTCCAAATCAATGCTAACCGGTGTCGGTTCAAAGAACCCGTAGAGATAACCCCCTTTGTCAGGTCTCAGATAGCAACTGATATCGGTGACGCGCACAGCAGGGTGGTGGTCAGGGATTCCGGGGGTCGGAACCGTGCGAGCCCGTTGATGCCGAATCGGTTGCACTGCCGCTGTCACGCCAACTTGCTTGGCGAGCCCAGCACCCCACGGTCCCGCGGTGATTACGACATGGTTTGACCCAATAAAGCCGTTTTCCGTCTCAACTCCGAGGATCGCCCCATTGTGCTGCCGAAAGCCCGTTACAGGCGTGTTCAACTGGATCTGAACGCCCAAATCCCTCGCTGCGGCAGCATAAGCGCGGGCGCACTGCTGGGGATCGACATAGCCATCGTTGGGGACGAAATAGCCGCCCTCAATCTTGGTTACATCCAACGCAGGCGCGAGGCGAACCATCTCCGCGTGGGAAACAAAGTCCGCTTCGATGCCGTTTAGGTGCGATCGTTCAATTTGACGTGCGTATGCGTCCATCCGTTCTGGCGTGAGTGCCACCATTAGGCTCCCGGTCTGGCGCAGCCCGGTATCATGTCCGGTCTCCTTCGGAAATTGAGAGAACAATTCAAGCGCGTATCGGATCGCCTGCAACATGGTAACCGAGGGACGAATTTGACCGACAAGCCCCGCAGCTTGAGGAGTCGTCTCCTCAGCAACTTCATTGTTGCGCTCCAGAACGAGAATATCCTTTTGCCCGAACTTTGCCAAATGATAGGCGGTACTCAGTCCCCATATCCCACCGCCAACGATTAAAATTTCTGTTTGTTGTGCCATTTTCTATCCTCAAATATGTCAGGAGATCGCTATGGAACTTTTCAACGCCATCACCCAACGCCGTAGTCATCGCGGAGAATTCCGCACAGACGCGATTTCTCAAGAACACCTTGACCAACTCATCCAAGCAGCCCAGTGGGCACCCTCCCCATTCAACACACAGCCTTGGGAGTTTCTCATCATCCGCGAAGCTGCTGGGAAAGATACCCTCGCCGAGTTGACCGCACAGAGTGTTATCGAGCAGTTCAAAGACAGCACTTTTCTGGACGATAATAGCCGCTGGATGCGCCTGACAGAGGCGGAATGGGAAGAACGCGGCGATGGTGTGCTGCTCACCGATCACGTTGACCTCCCACCCATGTTCCGCAAAGATCCAAGTAAACTCAAGCCGCTACTGAAACATGCAAAACATCTCAGTATTCTGGGGCATCTGGGAGCAGGCAAGCTGCCTGCCAAAGAGATCTCCGAGCTTGTCCGCACCTCACCGCTGCTCATCCTCACCCTGATGGATAACACAAGACACCCGCCCGGCGAAGGCGGAGATCGGTGGATGTGGTTGGGTATGGGAGCCGCCATCCAAAATCTGCTCCTGACCGCAACGGCACTCAACATCGGCACACAGTTTGTCAGTGCACCACTGGAACGTCAGGCGGATCGAGAGCGAATCCAAGAAATCTTCAATATCCCAGATTCCCACGAGGTCATCACCCTGCTACGACTCGGCTATGTGGACTCAATACGCGGTAAATCCGTCCGCTTGCCTTCTTCAACGGTTGTACGACACGAAAGTTACTAGTCCAAGCAGACTTCTGTAGGGGCAACCCTTGTGGTTGCCCTGCGATCTGGGGTCTGTCCGTATTTTGGGCAGGCACAAGACCTGCCCCTACATTTGGGTGTCGAGATATGAATCTCGACCTACAAGTTCTACTTACGCCAAGCAGAAAATGACATCACCGTTTTTTTATTTACCTGTCGCCTCGCTGGGGGTTTGGGAGTGGTGATCCCTCTTGCTATACACATTGCGCTCCGCTGGAGCGCAGATTAAGCCTATTGCCGTTCTATAGACATATTGCTCCTCTGGGGCGAAGACTTCTGATCTTTGTAGGTCGATTTTCCAAAATCGACATGCCGTGTCGAGATATGAATCTTGACCTACAGGCGACCTACCGGTATTGAACCGGGTAGGAGGGTCGGGCAAGTCCGAGAGGATCCCGTGACCGGGGATGCCCGACCTACAGGTGTGGGGTTGGGTTTCACTGTATCCATCTATAAGCAGATGTTAATGAACCAATGAACTGCTGTCCCACTATAGCCGTCGAGCGATTGCCCCCAACAGCTGATCCAACTCCCGGATTCGCATCAACTTGGCTCCGACCACCAAAACGGCGACTCCCAATCCAATTGGGACAAACACACCGATGAGCCGGGCGATAATGCTCTCCACACCCATCCAACCTTCAATCTGTGTGTGTCCCCACCAGCAGACGCCCCCCATAACAGCGGAAGCAAACGCGAGTTTAATCAGCAGGGACCAGATGCCGCTTAACCCCAATCCTCCAGCCCTCCCTCGCAAAAGAAACAGCAGCACGAGAAAATTCAACGTAATAGTGCAGGAGGTGGACAGTGCAAGAGATCGGTGGTCGAAACCGAACCGATAGATAAAGAGGTAGTTCAGCAGGATATTGAGTCCAACGGTGCACAGACTGACCATAGCCGGTGTGCGCGTGTCGTTAAAGGTGTAAAACCCATCCGTCGCGATCTTGACCGCCGAAAATCCGCATAGCCCAAAGGCATAATAGAATAGGGCACCCGCCGTCTGTTGTGTGTCCAGAGGGTTCGCCTGTCCGCCCTCAAAAATTAGGCGACAGATCGGTTCAGCAAGTACCATCAACCCAATTGACGCAGGCACCGTCAGCAGAAACATCAGGCGGAGCGCATACGAAAAGGAGCGACGATACGCCTCCATGTCCCCTTCCGCAACCAACTTCGCCAGATTCGGCAGGGCAACCGTCGAGATCGCAACGCCAAAGACACCGATCGGCAGGTGCATCAGCCGAAAAGCACGGTTAATCCAAGTCAGCCAGCCCACCCCCTCGGACGCAAAAATCGAGTTGACCAGCACGTTCACCTGCAACGCAGCAACCCCAAGAATAGCGGGACCGATAAGCCGCATCACCTGTCGCACCCGTTCATCACGAAAGCTGAACAGCAGCTGATAGCGGAATCCAACGCGCCGCATCGAAGGCACTTGGATCAGGAATTGCAATGCGCCCCCAACGAGCACGCCAACCGCCATCCCCGTTGTCCGGTGCAGATCAAGATCCGGCGCGACATAATAACCGTACACCCCAACAATCAGCGATCCAACGTTGAAAAAAGAGGACGCTGAGGCGGGCAACCCAAACTTCCCTTTGCTATTGAGGAGCCCCATTGTCACCGCAGCCAACGAAACCAGTATCAGGTACGGAAACATGATCTGCGTCAGATAGACGGTCAGATCACGTTTGGACTCAAAGCCGAAGTGTTCCGACGGATCGAGTGGCACCTCCTGAAAACCCTTGCCGGCGAATATCAGATCGACGATAGCAGGGGCAGCGAAAATCCCAACGATCGTTATCAGTGTAAGCAGCAGGAAACTCGCGTTAAAAACCCGGCTCGCCAGACGCCAAGCGGCCTCTTCGCCGTCCTCCAGTTCCGTCGCCGTAAACGTTGTGACGAATGCCTTGCTTAACGCGCCTTCGCCGAACAGATCCCGCATCAGGTTCGGAATCCGAAACGCCGCATAGAACGCATCACCGCCGACACCAGCGGCAAAGTAGTACGCAATCACCTTCTCACGCACCAGCCCAAGCAGGCGCGACGCCATCACGGCGATACTTACGATCCCCGCAGATCGGGTGATTCGCTGCTGATCTTCGGAGGCTGTGGCGGTATCAATTCCATTTTCCATTTATGGCGTAAGTTGCTAGGGCGTGTTGACATTTGTGAAACTGTCTGTAATCGTAGGGGCGAGGTCCCCTCGCCCATTAACCAACGGGGGTTGGAACCCCCAAACCATACAGGTTGAATTGATTGTAGATTGTAGGTCGAGATTCATATCTCGCCCCCTACTAGAAATAACCAAATTTACCACACACATGTCGCCCCGCTGGGGCTTTAGGGGAGTTAGGTGGCTGATATTCTATAAACATATCGCCCCGCTGGGGCTTTGGGTCAGGCAAGTCGCTTTGGATCCCGATTTATCGGGGATGCCCCACCTACAAGTGTTGTACGTTTTGATACACGTATCGCCCTGTTGGAACTTTAGGGGGCTACTTGAATTAACGCTAGCAACTTGGGTATTTCTAACGGACACTTTTTTGGAACTATTCGGCGGTTTCGTCCTCTTCAACGCCATAATCGCTAGCATCAAGCCCCTTAACCCGCGGCGAGAAAACCTTGTGAAAGGCTTCAAGTTGTTCACATAGCCACAGGTGTTGCCTGTCCCAGTCTTGGAGGTCTTCGGGATCGGCATCATACAAAAAGAGGCTTATGTAGCTCTGCTTCTGCTCGTACTTTCCACCCCACTCCAATTCGGCACCAATCTTTTTCTCTATATCTACCTTGTCTCTTTCCAAGAGGTAGAAGTGAGGCTTTGCATTTGGATCTCTAAGTGTGAGCGAAACACAGAGCCGCTGGCCTTTCACACTAGTGGAAGCACTGAGCCAGAAGTTTGATTGACCAACAGCAAAGGGCATCCAATACCGCGGCAAAGGTTTTACAGGCCTGATGACACCGTTACGCTCTTCCAGAAACTCTCGTAATGTGGTCCAGTATTCGAGGTATAACTGATCTGTGGGAGTTAATTCGTTCCGCGATATTCTCGAAACAGTTTTCGTCCAGTCGTTGGGGTGTGAGACGACATTAAACTTCGGTGCCATCGGTGAATCGCCAATCCGCCACAATTCAATCTCCAATCCGAAGAAGCTGAACCCTTCATCTGTAATCTCGTTGAGCCAATCCAGTGCAGCGCGGTGTTCATCTGTAAAACCTTTAGCAATCCAAACCACTGTTACAGCGTCCAATCCAGCTGCGTAGGTCAATAACTGACCGAGATGGGTGTGATCTGTCCGCTCAAGCTGATTCTCAATCAGTACCCAATTGTCTGTTACTGTATCCTTGCACAGAATATCAGCCCTGAACTGACCGACATTTTTTTCTTGTGCCTCGACTTCGAGATCGAACCCAATTGTCTCGCCGAGCAGGCCTATATTTTCTTCGTCAGCCAACCAGGGGGTGAAATTACCTGCTTCCTCTTCCCAAAACTCCCTAAGCGGTACTTTGATTAACTCTCCAAGTTCTTCCATTGTCCCTATCTCCTCTAAGTCAATTCCAATCCACCGGCAACTTCAGCCCGTAGGTTGGGTTGAACGGGAATCGTGAAACCCAACACCATACCCAAAACCCCAACAATTCCGGACGGCGGGGTTTATTCGTAGGGAACGGAGATCTCCGTTCCATTCATTCCTTTCGCTCCAGTTTTGAATCCCGCCTGTCCCGATGTATCGGGGCAGGGCGGCATGTCTATAGAATACCAGTGCTATTGTCGATTTTGGAAAATCGACCTACAGAAACCCTACTCAGCTGGATTTCACTCAATCTACCTATAATAGAATGTTGTTGAAAAGCAAAACCCCTATTGCCTTTGATAGGAAGGTGCTTTTAACCGTTCAACCCAACTCCGTTCCGAGAATTTTCGACCTACACGACTGTCAGATGTCAACAGAACCTAGCAACTTGCGTTATTATAGGAAGCAATTCCCTTACAGTTTTCATAAAGTCTTATATCACATTGAAGGAGATCTAAATCGTGAACCGAGAAAAACTGTCGCTTCTCGCCAAAGATTTGACGAAAGAATATCCTCGAAGTCCAAGAGAAACATTAGGAGGATACGTGATTGCTGCCAGAAGTGTTGACAAATGTCGCGCAGCACTGCTTGGAATTAACGGCGAATATAATTATTACCCCTGCTCTCTCGCTTCTCATCTGTTTGACTTCACGAGCATTACCCAAGAAGATTTCAAAGAATTCGTCGCAACTGGAGCAACTGATGATGAAATCGCTGAATGGTTAAAGTCGAAATCGAAGGTTCAGGATAAGATGGAAATCATTCGTTGGAACTACCGATTGCGAGATATGCGCATTAGCGAGATGCCCGATGGCGCACAGGAATATCTCGAAGAGTACATAGAAGAATCTGTTCCGAAGCATCGTCCTGTTTACGTTTGGTTTGACGTATACGATTTAGAGGAAGAACGTCTTTAGCATAATTCCGTTACGGAGGTGACATACCAATGGCTGTACGTGTGTTTGGCTGTAACCATATCGTTCTCGAAGTTGGTGACCTTGACAAGGCTATCAAGTTTTACACCGATGTTTTTAATCTTGAACACAAAAACGAAGGCGAAGGTGATGCCTTTTTCAAACTCGGAAATCACCAATTCTTAGCCCTATTTGAGTCAGATGAGCCACATAGTGATGACCACAGGCATTTTGGCCTCATTGTTCGAGATGACGCACAAGTTGCCGAAGTCCGTGAGAAGATTACCAAGAAATACGGTTTGAAAACCATTCCACCCTTCCGGTGTGATTTCCGAGATCCGTGGGGGAATCGGATTCAAGTGGTAGACATGCACGATGAATCAACAGCATGGCTTCAGCCTTACGAGGAAGTTCAAAAGGTTGGTGCAAAGCTGCCGGATTAGTTTGAACAGATCCCCGTCTTTTTAACCTTGAGCATACGACAAAGTGAGGTAAGCCCACGTCCAAAGGACGACCGATAGGTTAATTCCAATCCACCGGCGACTTCATCTGTCCCAACAACGTGCGGCGAATCCAATCAAACGCTTGGACAACCAACCACCGACGAATATGGTCGGAATCCTGATAGTTGCGACTCCGTTCAAAGAGGCACGTTTCCCCCGGCCCACTCATGGCAATAAAGGTGGAAGAATCTTCAAAGGGCCCAATCATTGCAAGTCCTATGCCGCCGGGCGGTGTCACCTGCTCTGCCAGAGAAACAGCGTGGGAACGTGCCTCCTCAACATCAGGAGAGTTGGAAGCGTCAGCACCCGAATCTTTCAACGCCTCCGTTAAGTTAGCCGGAGCCAAGTCGGTCGCAACTAAGTCGGAATAACCGGACTCAATAAGATCCCGTGCGAGTTGACCGCCGGTGAGCGTGTCGACTACGCCCAACTTGAGCGATTTCCCCTGCAACAAATCGCCGACAACCTCTCCCACTGTTACCTTCCCCACACCATAGACGGCAACACCCAACCGCTCGCGGAGTTTTTCTTCCATTCCAGCGACAAGCGTATCGGCTTCATCTTCCGTATCCGCCTTTGCTGTGATTCGCACGTCCGTCTGACCGACGTGCGCTGCCAGCCCAACGGTAGGATTGCCCGCCGTCATCAGATCACCGATACCCCGATCAACGTTACTCTCCCCCACCGCGCATGTGCGTAGTACACGAACCCGCGTCACCTTCACCCCACCCATGCGTTCAATTAACAGCGGGATAACGGTGTTCTCCATCATGTGATCCAGCTCTCTCGGAACACCCGGCAGCGAAATGATGCAGCCCCGTCCATCCACGTCCTCGCTCAGATAGCAAGGTGCCGTACCCACAGGATTTGTCAGGGGAGTTGCCCCTTCGGGGATGTAGGCTTGACGCTTGTTGTTGTCCGCCATCGGTCGCCCAAAACGGCTGAAACGTGCCGCAATTTCCGCCTCTAATTCCGTGCTGTAAACCAGTTTCCGCCCTGTTGCATCGGCAACCGCTTGGCGTGTGACATCGTCCACCGTCGGACCGATGCCCCCGGAGGTGATGATGACATCCGACCGATCCAATGCTAAGTCGAGGACTTCGGTCATCCGGGTGAGGTTATCGCCAACGGTCGTTTTGTAGTATAGGTCTAGCCCAATATCTCTGAGTGCGAGTGCCAATCTGTTGGCGTTTGTATCAACAATCTCTCCGAGCAGGAGCTCAGTTCCAATCATGACAATTTCTGCGTGCATGAAATGCCTCTTATGTTAAGAATTCGTGCAAAGAAACCGAGTTTTTGCCAAAAACTCGGTTTCCGACCCTTTGGGGTTAGTGGAGTTCAACTTGTGTAGGGAACGCAGATCTGCGTTCCCTACGAACAACGAATCAATGAATCTATAGATTCTCTGCCCTTAACACAACATTGGCTGCCTCAAACTCCCAAACCTCGTTATAAACAGTTGGGCGTGACCGAGAAGGCGGGTAGTTGGGCGGCGGGTTGTTCGGATCACGCAGCTCCAGGCGATCGCGGCCACGCGGTTTGTCCAGCCATTCCCGCTCTGCCTCCGATGCCTCTACCTCCCGCTGCAAGATGAACTCCACCCAATCAAATGCAGAGATGGCGACCTGCGCCAGAAACACGCGTTTCGCGTCCCGTCCGTCCCAAGTGGCGAGATCCGGCAGAATGATGGGACCTGTACAGACTTGGAACTCCTTATCCACCACATTGAGGTTCATGACATCCACGGGATATTCGACCGAAACTGTGAGGCTGCGCTCCGTGTCACGGTAGGTTGATTTTGCATTCAACAGATCACCGTTTAGAGTTGCATCAATAACCTCCCCGACATCCATTAACTCAGAGAAGTTAGAATGCGAACGCACATCAACCTTATAATCCTGATAAATCTCACTCAGCTTTTTTGTCGAGGCGTCTTCCGGTTCGTCACTCGGCCTTCTCGCAATGCTCAACTGGGATTCATCGCTGAAAGCCATGCGCCACTCACCGCTGGGAACTTGGAACATGTTTCGGGACGCAATCGTGTACTCGCTACGACACGGCGCCCCGACAAACATTTTTGTAACATGCCCACTCGCTTCGTCGCGTATTTCGCAGCTGGCTTCGAGGCCGAATCGGACATGATATACCTGCCCCTGCTCTCCCACAAAACCGCCGGCATACCGATAGTACGGATCCGGTGTCCACGGATGGTTGTGCCAAGTAAACGTTGAGCGTGAAAAATCGATCATAGTGTATCTCCTTTCAAACGTGAGGAGCGCGATGTATAGGGTTCATCAGTTCAATGAACCAATGAACCAACAAAAAGCCCCCACGGAGCGAAAAATGTATAGCAAGTCAATTACCGATCCTTCAGGTAGACATAGGGTCTGCCTCGCCACCGCATCCGACGCCCACGACCAATTACTGTCAGTTCATACCAATCATCGCGAGCCAACTCAATGTCAGCAGCTTTCGCGCCCTCTTCAATGTGGTCGGGATTGCCCGTGCCCACAAGCGGGATAACTCCGCCGGGGAGTGCCATCAACCACGCCAGTGAGATCTGCCCCGGCGTTACGCCATACCGATCAGCAACTATCTTCACCTGCGCCACCACGCCCTGCTCCCGCTGCTCCTGCCAATCGCCGTATCCCTGATCGAAGGCGTGCGGCAGCGGTTTATTTCCGGTGAGAAGCCCACCGGCAAGCGGACTGTAGCAGAGAACGTTCATCTTCTTTTCTAAACAGACAGCGGCTAAACCGACCTCTAAGGGTTCTTGGCTTAGCAGATGAAATAGGGTCTGTAATGCCTCCACACGGGTATATGCGGAGATAGCGCGGATCTCATCTGGCGAATAGTTGCTCACACCGACATGCCGAATCTTCCCTTCCGCCTTCAGATCTTCCAGTGCGCGGGCGGTTTCCTCCGGATGCGCGAGATAGTCAATGCGGTGCGGCTGATAGAGGTCTATATATTCCATGCCCAGACGTTTCAACGATCCCTCACAGCACTCCTTGATATAGGAGGCGGACAGATTCCACGTATATATATTCTCATACCGCAAGGCGGCACATTTGGAGGCGATAATCACCTTTTCACGAGGGATATTCCCTTCACGGATAGCTTCTCCGAGTATCTTTTCAGAGTCACCATCGCCGTAGATGTCCGCGGTATCATATAGGGTGATCCCAAGTTCATAAGCGCGATGGACGGTTGCGATGCTGCGTTCCTTCGCGCTGGGGGTCAGGCTCATGCACCCCAAGGATACAAGAGAAACCTCCCGTCCGGTTGTACCAAGTTCCACATACTTCATTCATTTTCTCCTCATTGTTTGGAAGTATCCGGTTCATTTACACAATTGGGTAGGGACTAAGAATTGTATACGACTGGAAATTTTCACTCAGCCGCACAGACGCAGGCAGCGAGGGGATTATAGAACGATCCGTTAAATCCGGTGTCTTAAGGATTTTCAAGTTGGTTAGAATTATAACTTTCAGGCGATAGAATTGCAAGCACTAGTTTTGACGGGGAAAATGGGGAATTTTATGCAAAATTCAAGGGTACAGCAGAATTAATTCTAATCTTCTAGCTAGATCCTACCTCCAGTTGCTATGTATTGAAAACCCATCGGTTTTACTGTCCCGTAGGGGCGGCGTCTCTCAATCTATCGGGCGAGGAAACCTCGCCCCTACGATTGCAATCTGTACAATTTTCTCGTTTTTCACTCCAGCGGAGTTATATGTCTGTAGAATCGAGATACGCCCAACGACTGCACTCCAGAGGAGTGCTATGTGGATAGCCATGAACGAATAAACCAACGAACCAACATGGCCCGAGAGGGGCGACATGGGTATCAGAACACACCACACCCGCAGGGCGAACATTTTTTCCGACCCACATGAATTGATAGGGCAATCGCATGTAAATATTGTGGAGGGCTTACACCCTTGAATTGCAAAAATCAGCTCTTATTTCCTATCGTAGCCACAGGTTTCCTAACCTGTGGCTACGATAGGGATTCCCCAAGTTTCTAATTGGTCAACCCTCTAATTCCTATAGGACTTACGCATTCAGTTTGTAGTAGCGCAATTCATTGCGCGTCGGACGGGCGATAAATCGCTTCCGTTCCGAGAGGCCGAGACCTACTACAAGCCTACGAATTAAGTGTAGTTGCCCGATTCATCGGGCGTCCGTTCCGAGACCAGGGTTGGAAATTGTGTCCTGCGGCGATGAATCGCCGAACTACAGGGCTTTTGAGCGTTCAACTGCGTAAGTCCTGTCCTAAACAGATGCGATTGCCCTCCATGAATTGATAAACACAATTGACAGAACAAACGACATCTATTATAATCGAACCAAGGAGGACTATTTATGTTAAAAGCAGGAATCATCGGTTGTGGCGGTATCACTGAGCGGCGGCATGGACCCATGCTGGCAAGTTTGAGCGATCGCGTAACAGTTGCAGCACTGGCAGATCTTGCCCAAGAACGCCTTGAATTAATGGGTGGAAAACTCGGAGTCGCATCTGAAAACCTTTATACCGATTGGGAGAAGATGCTAGCCAAAGAAAAATTGGACTTGGTCCATATCTGCACCCCTCACCATCTGCATGAACCCCAAGCTATCGCCGCAATGGAAGCGGGTGCCCACGTATTCCTCGAAAAACCTGTCGCCACCCGTTTGGAAGAGGTCGATAGGATGATTGCTGTGTCAGAGCGTACCGGTCGCAAGATGACGGTCGGGCATAATCAGCTCTTTTCAGCAGCGCATCGGGCGGCGATGGAACAGATAGGGGCGGGCGCGATCGGCTCCGTGTTTCTGGTGCGCACCGAGGGGCTCAGTAGATCCCATGTGGTGGGCAGAGGCGTCTCTCAGCAGTGGCGCACCCAAGCCCAAGCCGGGGGCGGAGGTCCCCTAATCGACAACGGCTATCACCAAGTCTATACCGCGCTTAACTACGTCGGCTCGCCGGCAGTCCGTGTCTACGCACGGATCGGGCGCTACGTGCAAGATATCGAGGTGGAAGATACGGCACTCGTTCTGATTGAGCACGCCAACGGTGCGACAACCTCACTACAGGTCGGCTGGTCAGCTTTGGCAGGTGGAACAAGTGTGAATGAGATCATAGGCACCGAGGGGCAGATCCGCTTCGGTGGGGGTGAGGCACCGGTGGCGGTGTGGCGCAAGGAAACCGGGGAGTGGACACATCCGCCGGTGGACGCAGAGGGGCCCGACGAACTCGGCTTACCGGTGGCGGTGCGACGCTTCGTGGAAGCGATAGAAAACGATGGGGAGGTTCCAGTCTCTGCCGCCGACGGGCGTCATGTCTTGGCTATCATCTTGGGGGCGTATCAGTCCGGTCAAAGCGGAGAAGTCGTGGAGGTGGACAAACTATGAGTGAGAAACCGTTTGAACTAAACTATATCCTCGCTTCGTGCATGTACGGCACGCTGCCATTGGCTGAGATCGTCCCCGAAGTGAAGAGGATTGGGAGTGAACGCATTGACATTTGGCCCCGCGTCCACGGCAACCAAAGAGAGCAAGTTGAGTCTATGGGGAATGCGGCTTTTGCAGCACTACTCGCAACGCATGGAGTGGGGCTAGGGATATCGACCCGTTTCGATCTGGGTCCCTTCGGCTTGGAGGAAGAGATGGCGTTTGCCCAAGAATTTGGGGCTTCCCTCATCGTGACCGGCAGCGAAGGTCCCAAGGGGTTAGCGGGCAAGGAGTTACGTGCAGCGGTCTCCGATTTTGCCGAAGCATTGAAACCGCACATCGCCGCCGCCGAGAAGCACGGCATCACCATCAGCATCGAAAACCACGGCAGCGCACTGATTGAATCGCCGGACTCGATGAGGTGGTTGATCGAGTTCACCGATTCTCCGTATCTCGGCATCGCTTTGGCACCCTACCACCTCCCAAACGACGCCGAATTGGTGGCACAACTGATTGCGAATCTAGGACAGGGGCTAGCCCTATTCTATGCGTGGCAACACGGCATGGGCTGCCACGAAAAATTGCCCAAAGAACAAGAATTGATGCAGATGCCGGGACGGGGCACCTTGGATTTTTCACCGATTCTATCTGCCTTGAAAAAAATCAACTACACCGGCTGGACAGAGATTTTCATGCATCCCGTTCCGCGGGGGATCCCGATTCTGGATTCGACAGCAGACGTAACCGATGAGATTAATCGCGCCCGGCATTACTTAGACCAACTCGCCCAAAGCGTGTAACATAACCTATGTTGCTAGGTTCTGTTGACATTTCATCGCAATCAGATAGTCGAGAGGTGTGCACAAGCACATGGTCCTTTGTAGGGGTTGGGTTTCCCAACCCTTTGGTCATACATCATAGACGGTTTTGAACTGCTGTAGGTCGATTTTCCAAAATCGACATTGGGGAGTCGAGATATGAATCTCGACCTACAGGCGAATAAACCGATGAACTTCGCGTGGGGCAGGGTCTCCCCGCCCCTTAAACACTCCATCCTTCGCTCCAGAGGAGCGATATGTCTATAGAATAACGATATGCCCAGCGACTGCACTCCAGCGGAGTGCAATGTATACAGGTCATCGGTTCAATCAACCAATGAACAAATGCTTTTCACGCATCGCATTTCACGCTCAGGAGGTCACTATGAAAACCAAAATTCTGGGACGTACAGGACTTGAAGTCACTATCATCGGACTTGGAACCATATACATCGGCAGCCGGCCGTCAGGGCCACCGAATGACTTAGATGAAGAGATAGGTGCCCAGACGGTAGAGGCCGCTATTGAGGGGGGTTGCACGCTAATCGACACCGCACCGCTCTATGGAGGTACGGTCGCTGAGAAGATTATCGGCAACGTTCTCAGGAACCGTCCAGACCTTGCCGCCAAATGCACCGTAGTTACCAAAGCTGGTAACTACGTGGAGGGGAAAAACCACTCCTTTGACAACATCTTACGCAGCGTCGAGGCTAGCCTTGAACGGCTTGGTCTCGAACAGCTGGATGTGGTCTATATCCACGATACGATGGGTGTGCCGATGGAGCAGATCATGAGCAAGGATGGCGCATTGGGAGCGTTACGCAAACTTCAGAACGAAGGGGTGGTCCGCTTTATCGGCTCGGCTTCCAACGATCCGCCGACCAACACCCCCTATATTGAGACCGGGGAATTTGACGCGGCGGTTGTCCCCGATGCGTGGACCCTACTGACCCAAGAAGCGGCTGAACGCATCCTGCCTGCCGCCGAAAAATATAACATCGGGATCTCGTGTGCCACACCGCTTGAGATTGGGCTTCTAGCGACAGGACCTATACCGGGGAAGGATTACGGTAGACGAAACTTCAGCCAAGAGTGCCTGGATCATGTCGCCAAGATCCAACGGCTTTGCCAAGACTACCAGATTTCTCTCCTCGCTGCAGCGTTGCAGTGGTGCACCCGCCATCCGCAGGTGACAACAGCAATTCCGGGCGCGCGAACCCCTGAAGAAGCCGTAGCAAATACGAAAGCCGCTGAGATGGAGATTCCAGAAGCCTTCTGGAGCGATCTTGCCCCGCTGGTCCGATTTTGGGAGAAAGGCGTCCATCGATAGAGTGCAAAGAGAAACCGAGTTTTTGTCAAAAACTCGGTTTCTGTTACGCGCCTGCTTAACATGAGCCATCAAAAATATAAGAGCCCCCTGAATTTTCTTTACTCTTTAGGACTTACGCATTCAGTTTGTAGTAGCGCAATTCATTGCGCGTCGGACGGGCGATAAATCGCCCTACTACAAGCCTACGAATTGACTGTAGTTGCCCGATGAATCGGGCATTGGCAATTTTGTCCTGCGGCGATGAATTGCCGAACTACAGGGCTTTTGAGCGTTCAACTGCGTAAGTCCTGAATGTATAACTAAAGTTACGCCCTACAGTAGCAAGGACAACCACAAGGGTTGCCCTACAGGGAATGAACCAAATGTAGGGGCAGGTCTTGTGCCTGCCCAACCCCCGGCTAAAGTTACGCCCTTCAGTAGCACGGGCAACCACAAGGGTTGCCCCTACAGGGAATGAACCAAATGTAGGGGCAGGTTTTGTGCCTGCCCAACCCCCGGCTCTTCTCTGCGTCCTCTGCGTCCTCTGCGGTTAATCGCTTTATTGCTTCAACTCCGCCACACGCGCATCCAACTCCTCCAGATTGAAACGCACACTGACGACAGCGTGTTCCTCACCCGGTTTGTGAATAAGGTAGGTGGTGGCGACGAATGTGCCGTCCGGCAACACCTCCAAACCGGCATACCCGCAATCCCCATACTCATGGGGTGGAAAGTTGCCCTGATGCCGCAGCAGCAGTACACGGTATTCCCCCTCTCGCCCGTTGACGAGGTCATCGTAAGTGCCGACCCATGCGACAAAATTGAATTTCGTCGGGCTGGCGAGTGCGGTGTCTCGGAACACAATCACCAACCGACCATCAGGGGCGTAAGCGAGGTTGTGCCGATCGCCGGTGACACCGGCAGCCGCCTCCCTGCATTCCGACCACGTCTGACCTTCGTCGGCGCTGGTGATGACCATTGCGTTGTACGCCCGCGACTGTTCACGCATCACCGCTGTGATCTGTTTTCCGTCCGGCGAGCGGATCACACCGGGCTCGTCCGGCAGTGCGTCTTCGTGCTGGGCGATTAATCGCTGTTTCTCCCACGTCAACCCACCGTCAACGGTGACGCTCTGCATGATGACGTGATCGCCGTGGCTTCTGGTGCCATGGTCTACATATATCGCAATATATCGCCCGTCCGAGATCGGTATGACACGGTTCGGAACGACGATGCAATGTAAGCCGTTCGGCTCAAACGGCGTCCACGTCTCACCGTTATCGACCGAAATCGACTGACGCATATCGCCGTCGCCCTCTAAAACAATCAGGCGTTCTATCCCATCTGGACCGATAAGACGATGGATACATGGGCAGTTTTTCGCGGTCTTCCAATTATCGGGTACAGGCAGGCGATCGCTCCAAGTCAGACCACCGTCCGTGCTCTTCTTTAGCAGGCAAGCGGGACCCCCATGTCCAAGCGGATAGGTGCAGAACATCGTCCTGTTGTCCGGCATGAGTACCGTGTCCGGATGACCGAGGTATTGCCCCGCCTGTTTGTCCACGACAACCTGCCGATGCTCCTCGCCAGATATGTCAATCGTCGGAACGGAGATGGAAATCGGTTGTGTCCGATTCCAGTCTAGCGGAATGGTCTGCCCCCGAACGGAAAAATCGTGTATCCGCAACGTCCCTTCATAGGAACAGAATCCAAATGTTGTAAGCTCGCCACCAAACAGGAAATGCTTCACCGCCGTCCCATCAACGATAATCACAACCCGCGTTCCCTTACGAACAATCTCAAAGTTAAACGGCACGCCCGGCGTAACCCAATCGGAAGAGAAAACCATCTGCTGATGACCGAGCACCTCACGGGGCCAGAAAACGTAGCTTAAACGCTGAAAACCGCTGATGCCCGTTTTATTGGTGCCAACCACAAAATTCGGTTTATCGTCTTTGCCGGGGAGCGTGAGTTTGGCTCTGAGATGAAAGTCGTTGCGACCAATCCCGCAGCCCGCGTACAACAGAGATTTTTTCTCATAAATCTCAATGTACCCCGTCTCAAACTCCCAGCCGTACCCAATCTCCCGGATGTTCTTGGGCACTCCATTCTCAACGAAAACAGTTCGGGAGTTCGCACGATTCGCCTCGTCGTTGATCGCGGCAAAAGTTAAGCCCACGAGGGGGACACCAGTCATATACATACCGCTCTTCTCCTGTCATATTCCAAAAAAATAGTAATGTAGACTATTATCCGCAGTGTATCAGACCATCGGCGATATGTCAAGTATGCCCTATGTATTTTCTATCCTTGACGGCTAACTAGCAACATGCCCAACGCTTTAGCTTTGGGGCCAACCCCGATTATCTCGTGCATTCAGTAAAAAAGGCTTGTTTTTTTTACTATACACTATGGTATAATAACGTTGTTACCCGGTGGGAGCATACAACCACTAACGCACGTTGGTGTCTTCCACATTCCAGTTGCATGGAAAACAACGGGGAATCGGGCAAATACAAGCCCGTAGCTAACAGCAGAAACAGGGGAGGTTGATCATGGAATATAAAGCGTTTGGGCAGACCGGAATGCAGGTCTCAGCCATCGGGTTCGGTTGCTGGGAGATGGGCGGTGGTTACGGTTCCATCGAGGAAACGGAAGTCATTGAGGCAATCCATCGCGCCCTAGACCTCGGCATCAACTGCTTTGATACCGCCGAAGCCTACGGCATGGGCAGGTCTGAAGAACTGTTGGCACGGGCGTTGGGGAACCGACGCAAAGATGTTATCGTTGTCTCAAAGTTCGGCATTAACTACGACAACGATCGCCTGAAAAAACGGGATAGCCGTCGCGCAATGGCACACGCTGCAATCGACCGTCGTTTGAAAGCACTTAACACCGATTATGTCGATGTCTATCTGGTGCATTGGCCCGACCGCACCACCCCGTTTGATGAAACGATGGAGGCGTTGGAGGAGATTGTGCAGCAGGGAAAGGCGAGATTTGTCGGTCTCTCCAATTTTACCGTAGACGAAATTCAGACGTGCATGGAAACACGGCGTGTCGATGTTATACAATATGCCTGCAACCTATTTGATCGGCGCATGGCAAAATGGATCTTCCCCTACGCCCAAGAGAACGGCATCGGCGTCATGACATACGGCTCGCTCGCCTACGGGATGTTGGCGGGCGCGTTTACGGAAGAAACGACATTCGAGGAAGACGATTGGCGGCGCAGAGGGGGAAGCAACATGTCGTTAAAGTTGTTTCAACCGGGGATTTTCCAGCGTAACGTCCAAGCGGTGAACCAACTCAAAGAAATTGCGGAAGGGCTCGGGAAAAATCTGCCACAGCTCGCACTCAATTGGGTGATTTCTAACCCTGCGGTCAGCGTTTCGCTCGTTGGGGCAAGACGGTCTTCTGAAGTAGAAGACAACATGGGCGCCGTCGGTTGGAAACTAACGGACGACGTGAAGGCGGAAATCGATCGCGTCTTCGCTGAGTACGAAATCGACACAGCACCCAACAAATGGACGGAACAAATCGATCAATAATTTGAAACAAAGGAGAAAACAGTCGGACTGATGCAACCTGCAACTAAATATCGAACAATTTTAATTTTTGGTGCCCCTGGCACAGGAAAAGGAACTCAAGGCAAAATTCTTGACCAGATTCCGGGATTTGTACATGTCGCTTGTGGAGAAGTACTCCGCTCCCTAGACCTCAATAGCAGACTCGGCAAAGTTTTTCTAGAATACTCCAGCAAAGGGGAGTTTGTCCCGGACGATATAGCGATTCAATTGTGGCGTGGTTATATCGATAATTTGGTGCAGGAGAAACGGTTCCAACCAGAGATAGACTATCTAGTTCTAGATGGTATTCCACGCAACTTGCCACAGGCGCGGGCAATGGATTGTCATATCGATGTGCGTCAAATCATCTATCTACGATGTCACGACCCAGAGGTGCTTGTGAAACGTATGAAAAGCCGGGCACATCGCGAAAAGCGATTCGATGATGTCAACGAGAAGGTGATTAGACATCGGCTTGAAGAGTATGAGGCGCAAACCGCACCGACGCTATCCTACTACCCACCAGATTGTATCCAAGAGATCGATGCAACCAACACACCTGTAGGGGTTCTCCACGAAATTACAAACGTCTTCCGGAGAGTCCTCAGTTGATATCCGTTTCGTCTGTGCCTTAGCATTTACACCCAGATTGACATCTTGTTACCCATTGTCGAATGCTGGAGGTGAGAGCGCATGGATATCAAACTATTCGATGGGGTTGCCCTCATGGACGATTTGCCTGAATATAATCTCAGACGTGGGCAAGTCGGCACAGTGGCTGAAATTCTTGCAGACGGTAAAGCGTTTGAAGTGGAATTCAGTGACCGTGACGGACGCACCTATGAATCAGTAGGTTTGCGCCCTGATCAGATCATGCTGCTCCACTATGAACCGATCAAAGTCCAACCAATTTCTACTGTGGATCAAGCTGCTGATGCCTAATCTGCCGAAGGGAAGCATCTCGCTGCATGATAAAGTTGTGCCCGTGCTGAGTATCACAGCGTGTTCGATTTAATCTGTCAAGTTGCAGCAAGTGCCGCCGACAGTGCCTTGATGTAGCCGACGGAATAAGCCAAGGCACCCCCTGCATCAGAGGCATCCCCTTCTATCGGGAAAATGTGATCTGGATTCAAACAGCCATCAAAACCCACCTCTCTGAGCGCGAGTATAATCTTGAACATATTCATGTCGCCATCGTCCAAGAGCGTCTCCTCGTAGCCCCCTGCGGTGGCTAGACTGCCTCGCACATTACGGAAATGAACCATGAAGATACGCCCCTTGCGTCCGTAGTTCTGAATTTCATCTAACACTAACGGTAGCCCACCGGCTTCAGCCCGTGTCCCACAGCAGTACAGATAACCCACATTAGGACTGGGAAACGCATCAATCACCCGATGAAATCCCAATGTCCCCAGCGGCGTGTCTGGTAGGGGGATATCCGACGGATGGATTGCCAGTTTGATATCGTATTCCTCAGCGATAGGTACAAGCCGCTCGTAGACTCGGCAGAAATGCTGCCACCAATCGTCCAGTTCCTCCCGGGTGGGAGGCTCGCTAGCCGCAAACAGGGGCCAATGGTGGAACCTGTGCGCCTTCAACTCCGCCTCACTGCGAGGCTTGGGCTGGTCGCCGGTCAACCAACGGCTTCCCCCGCTGCCGCGAAACCCGGCTCGATGTACTGACCGATAGAAGGTTATCAGGTGATTGAAGGTGTCCCCTTCGAAGCGTTGCCGGGCAATGGGCATGCCAGCTTCCCCGAATACCCGCATCGCCTGCTCGGTGTTCTCCAACTCCACCTCGCTACCTTCCTCATCCTTCATAAACTTCTCGGTGATATCGGGCAAGGTCACGCGATTGATTCGCAGACCCCATGAGTAGATTTTCTTTTTGATCTTGAGTAATTCGTCCAGATCCGGGTATCCCTGTTCCTTGACGCCGGGGAAAAAATCGCCCGAACCAAAGTCAACGCAGTCAACTCCCAACTGTGTGATCTGCTTCAAGTACCCATCTGAAAGATCACCGCACCCTACAGTTATGCCGAACATTGTGCTCTCCTTAATGCCATCATTGGTAGAATATTGCTCACAATGCTATGACCCGCTCGGTATCGTCCCACTGTGGCGATATGTGAATACTCACCTCACAGTTCAGGCGTTCCAGAAACCGCATCAACCGTTCAACACTGTAGTAGGAAAGTTTAGCGGCTTTAAGGCGGGCAATTTCAGGTTGTTTCACGCGAAGTAACTTCGCCGCCTCTGCCTGGGTTAGCCCACGCTCGTCCAGAATACGGAAAATTTCTGCTCCTAACTGCGCTTTCAACAATTCTTCCTCAGCAACCTCATCAGGAAAGCCTAAATCCTTGAAAATGTTGCCGCTGCCTTGTTCAACCTTGATTCTATTGCTCATAAGCCCTCTCCATCTCCTTCGCCCGTCTTAATCTCCGTTTAATCAAATCAATCTCCTTCTTAGGTGTACTCACCCCACGCTTTGATTTCTTCTGGAAACAGTGTAATATGTAGACGCTTCGACCAGTCTTAACAGTATACACCGCCCGATAAGTATTCGTATCAAAGTCATCAACAATTTCAAACACACCAGACTCTATTCCTCTCATCGGTTTTGCCGATGGCGGTGTTGCACCAATCTGTACGCGATATAACGCATGTCCAATATCCTTGCGAACCGGCTCCGGAAATGTCTGTAATCGTTCCCTTGAATCGCCAACCCATCGGACATTTCTGGGTGTAATTATTTCTCGATCCATATCTTATTATAACTAATTAGTTATATCTTGGCAAGTGCGCAGTGTTGATTTAACCTTACCACCAAAAACCGTCATCTTTGGCAAAGCAGATCTATTGTCACACAGTCTCGGCAGCAGACGATTCCCACTATCCTGACCGCAATTTTTCGGTTTCTGCCTCGTCCACGGTCCAAGCCTCCGGATCAATCGCCACGCAATAAACCTCCCGTGCTCGCTCAAGGCTCACCTTGCCCTCGTGCACATCGCGTAACACCAACTGCGGGTCGCGTTCCACAGCGGGACCGTAACCGCCACCACCGCAGGATTGAACGCACATGACATCCCCCGGCTTCAGTTGGACGGTGACTTTGGAGCCAAGCTTGGTCGCCTCATTGTCAGGGTTCAGTGTGTAATGTGCAATCTCCCCATCATCTCCGCCGAAAAGCCCCCAAGGTCCCCACCGATCTCGATCCGCCAAGATAGTGAACGAAACCTCATGGTCAAAGAGGTAGTCCCGCCGCAGCCCAAGCCCGCCGCGATATTTACCCGCGCCGTCCGAATCATCCACCAACTCATAGCGGGCGATGTGTACCGGATAGTTAATCTCCGTCTCCTCAATTGGGGCGTTCTCGGTATTCTGACCGTGACACTGCACGGCATCGGGTCCGTCACTGGCAACTCGTCCGCCGTATCCGCCAGCCATCGTCTCATAATAGGCGTACAGTTCCCCCGTGCGCGGAGAAGTACCTCCAAATCCCATCTGACACATCATCGCTTTCGTCCCCGCCGGAATGCGATCGGGGATGGCGGGCGAAAGTGCCTTGAGCAGAACATCGGTCAACCGGACCTGTGTCTCCCAGCCACCGACGACCGGTGCCGGCGGTGTGCAGTTGACCACCGTCCCTAACGGAGCATCTATCTGAACCAAGCGGTAGAAACCCGCGTTGACCGGGATATCCGGGTCAATTAGACTTTTCAGGACATAGGCACAGGCGGAAAAGGTCTGGGCATACGTGGAGTTGACGGGTGCTTTCCGCTGAGGTTCGGAGCCGTTCAGATCGAAAAGAACACCCTCGTCATCCATGACCATCTTCCCGACAAGGCGCACCGGTTCATCGGTGTAACCGTCGTTGTCGACGTAACCGTCGGCGGAGAAAACCCCTTGGGGCAGCTTGGCAATTTCCGCCCGTGTCCGACGCTCGGTGTAAGCAAGCAGTTGATCGATATAGAAGCTAACCGTTTCAGGTCCAATCCGATCCAGCAGCGCAGTCAACCGACGCACCCCGGTGTTGTTGGAAGCCACCTGCGCCCGAAAGTCTCCCGCGGTCTCGTGCTTGGATCGAATCTGTGCGAGCACAAGGCGAAAAACGTCCGGGACAATCTCCCCGTCCTCTACCATTTTCACAGCAGAGATGATGACCCCTTCCTGAAAAACTTCGCGGAACGCACCGATGCTGGCGGGTGCGCCACCGCCCACATCCACATGGTGCGCGAGATTGGCGACGTAGCCGAAAAGCGCATCGTTGTAATATACAGGTGAGATAAGGGTAATATCGTTGAGGTGAACACCGCCGAGATAGGGATCGTTGGAGAGAATCGCATCGCCCGGACCCAAATTCTCTGGTCCATATTCTCGGACAACCCGCGGCACGGACTGAGACAGCGAACCGAGATGAACGGGCTGGGTGAACGACTGCGCAACAGGCTGTAACTCGCTGTCGAAGAAGGCGCATGAAAAATCGGCACGAGTTTTGATGTTGGTTGAGTAGGCGCTGCGGCGGAGCGCGATTGTCATCTCCTCCGTCGCCTCAACTAGCGCATTACGGATAACTTCAAACTTGATCGGATCGAATGTTGGTTTCATAGGCTTATCTCAATTACTCCAACCGGCGAAACGCCAGCCGCTCGCCAACAAACCCCTCCCGCCAGACACTATTACACGCCTCCGCCATCTCCTCAAGATTCTCCGTGACCTCAGCGAAGCGGTTACCGGGAACAGGTCCCATCGTGGGGGAGAAGATGAGGTTGTCCCGTCCGTAGAAGATGGCAAGGTCTACCATGCCGGTGCTATAGGCAACCTCGCGCACCGATGGACTGGTAATGGTGCCGGGCGGAAAGAAGAAGTAGAGCAGATCGCCGGGGATTGGCATAATCGTTGGATTTTCGAGACCTATCTCGCTCGGTGCAAAGGGCGGAACAAGGGTGTAGACCTCGTTACTCGCGTATTTGGCATGAAAGGCATCGCTCTCCTGTGGCAGTGCATTCCACACCGCCTCGCACGTCTTCGGCGCAAGGTCGTCAAGCATCTTTGCAACACAACTCACATCGCGCTTCTTGAGGGTCACTTCAATATATCGATCCATGCGGATCTCCTTACCCGACGAGTCGGGCGACTACAGGAGTAGGTACGCTCCGCCGCGCTGTAGTTGGTACAACGGTTACGGCATACGGCGTATGCCTACTACCTTGCTAGGTTCTGTTGACGTTTCATCGTAACCAGATAATCGAGAGGTGTGCACAGACACTTGGTCCTTCGTAGGGGTTGGGTTTCCCAACCCTTTGGTCACACATCATAAGACGGTTTTGAGGTTCTGTAGGTCGATTTTCCAAAATCGACGGTTCGGTGTCGAGATATGAATATAGACCTACAATCAACTCAACCCGCGTTGGTCAATGGGCGAGGGGACCTCGCCCCCCGATAAATCGGGATGCAGCACCTACGATTATGGACAGTTTTACGTAAATGTCAACACGCCCTAGTTTGCGTTAAAGGACAACTGTCATTAAGCGTCCTAAATTGGACTGTGGTGTCAAACGGTTCGCAAGGCGCAAAGCCTCCCACATCGTCACCTGATTCGCTGTCAACACCGTTTTGCCGACCGCCGCTTCAAGTTCGGGCAGAAAATCGACGGTGTGCAGCGCGGTGTCAGGGATCAGGACGGCTTCGGCATCGGGATGGTCGTTGGCACGCGCAAAGTGCAAAACCTCATCGCGTTCAATCAGAGCGACCTCGTCCCCCGTCCACACACCAAGGCAGCCCATGTGAACCACTTCAACCCCGCCCGTCTCCAGAAAAGCGCGAAAAGCGTTTGACAGTTCTTCGGGGTAGGTCGCGGCGACGGCAACGCGCTTCAGTCCGAGTGCTTTGCTGGCACTGAGAAACGCCAATGATGTACTTGATGCCGGTACGCCGAGCACATCGACCAAGTCGCGTGCTTGACGCTGTGCCCCCTCGACCCCAAACGCAAAACTAGCACTTGTGCAAGCCCACAAGCAGACAGCAACGCTGTGAGGACGCAGCTCCTCCGCACCCGCCAACAGGTATTCTCGACTGCCGGTGATAAGGCTCTCGTCGATCCGATGTAGGTTTGGGCTATCGGTATGAACGACCTGAACCTCAACCGCAGGATTCAATGCAGCGGCAAGGCGTGGGTAGTCGTCCTCCGCGGAGTAGAGAGGATAAAGGATACCAATTTTTAGCTTGCTTTCCATCTGTTTGCCTCAGTCTATTCCTTCCAACCGACCGCTGTAACGGTAGCACTTGCCATAAACGCTCCGGGATGCTCGCTCCATTTCCGCCAAGCGGCGATTATCCGATCCAGTTCAGCACGATCTGTCCAACCCAGATCCATCATCTGCTGCGCGATAGCCGATCCGCCAAATAGGCGCCCTCCATGTTCAGCACGCATTCGTACCCCATCTTGCGTGCCAACGGTTGAATACTTTGCGACCGCTTCAACGCGAACAAATCCGGCTTCGTGCAGCAAGGCGCGTTGGTGCTTACCGATAGCGGGGTTCCCGCCGTTATGTTCAACCAACCGCCAGTAAAGTTCGTGGTCTCGATCCAGCAGTGGATCCGAAGGGCTGATGAGTGATCCACTAAAATCGGGATGGCTGATACCAATCACACCGCCCGGACTCAAAAGCCGATATATCCCCTTGAGCACCTCAAGCGGCCGCTGAAGGTGGCTCAACACATTGTGTAGAAACGCGGCATCGAATGCGTTCGCAGTAAAGGGGAGGCGATAGACATCGGCATTTGCAAAGTGGAGGTTGCCTCCCACGCGTTCAGCCGCCTGCAACCACGCGTGCTTATATTCGCTGGGTTCAATATCAACCCCTACGACCTGTCCGGGCGTGACCGCCTCTGCTAATCCAGCGGTAATGCTGCCGGGGCCACAACCGCAATCCAGCAGGCGCGTACCTGCACTCAGATGGGGAAGGAGGAAGCCCGCTTCCCTCGCTGCGGTGCGTTTCTGAAGCCGTTGGACGGTTTGGGATGAATATCCAAGTGTATATTGTTCTTTCGTCTCCGAATCGCTGACGGATGTTTGTGACTCGGTGTTTGCCATGTATGTGTCTTTCGGTTATTCGCCTTTCAAATAGTCATAGACAATCTGCGCGTATCCTTCGGAATAGCTGCTCTCCATATAGAAGGCATCACCATATTTCAGCGGTGATAGCGGAGTGAGATCGCACAGCGGGGAAGCACCGAGGGCAATCCTACCCTGTCCCCTCGCGGTGAAGTGCACTTCTAAATCTTGGGTTGTTTTGCTGCAATCAATCAGCTGTTTGAGGGCGGGCCCCGGACCGTCCGCTCTGGGAATCACCTTCAACCGCCAAGCGGGGGTCAGGGAGGGCATCGCATCGTGGGAAGTAACGATTTCCATGCTGGAACTGATATTCAGCACCGGCACACCACCGAGCGAGGTTTCCGTTACCATGCACCGATCCGCTTGTGTCACCTTTAGCCCCGCGTATACCTTCGGCGTTCCGTAAATTTCCCTGCCCGCAGCGATGCCAGCGGGACCGTTATGAAAAACGTGGGAGCAGTAAAATCCGGTCTGATTCCTGAAACGGCACTTCATCACAATAAAAGATTCTTGGAAGGGTCCATAGTTTGTGCAGAAAGGCACCTCCAACCCTGAAGCCACGCACAATCCGTCCTCGGCGGCTTCCAAAGGCTCCGGGAGAAAGCCTTGAACGGCGGTGGGTTCAGCGTGAAAGAAGACAAATTGAAACCTCACATTCCGATAGACCGCCGGCAGCGGCGGGTAAAAAGGGTTGTCCGCCGGTATACTCCAGCCATCATCGTGTTTAAGTCCCATGCTCGGAATCCCCCTCTCCACTGATGGTGTCATCGGAACGCAGCTTCTCGGTCTCCGCCTCATCCACCGTCCACGACCCGGTATCAACGGCGACTTTATAAACCTCCCTCGCCCGTTCGAGGCTCACCTTGCCCTCACGTACGTCTCGGCACACCAAGTTCGGATCGCGTTCTTCGGGAGGACCGTAACCGCCGCCGCCGCAGGTGCGGTAGCTCATTATTTCTCCGGGCTTGAGTTCGACGGTTATTTTGGAAATGAGTTCGACGGGATCTGTGTCAGGATTCAGGATGTAACTCGCTTTGAGACCCGGCTGTCCACCAAATAGCCCCCACGGTCCCCATCGATCTCGATCTGCCAAGATAGTGAAAGAGGGCTCATGGTCGAGAAATTCGTAATCCCGGCGCAGACCTAGCCCGCCGCGATGTTTGCCCGCACCGTCCGAATCATCCACCAATTCGTAGCGTGTGATGCGTACCGGGTAGTTCGTTTCGGTCTCCTCAATGGGTGCATTCTCGGTGTTCTGCCCATGTGTCTGCACGGCATCGGGACCATCGCTAGCGATCCGTCCCCCAAATCCGCCCGCCATCGTCTCCAGAAAACAATAATACTCCCCTGTGCGTGGGTCCGATCCGCCGAAACCGGCGTGGCACATCATGGCTTTCGTACCGGCTGGCACGCGGTCGGGCATGACCGGCGACAGCGCCTTAAACATCACGTCAATCAACCGAGTCTGTGTCTCCCACCCCCCCACGACCGGGGCAGGCGGTGTGCTATTGACCACTGTCCCTTCAGGAGCGAGCATACGCACAAATCCGTAGAAACCCGCATTCGTCGGTATGTCGGGGTCAATTAAGCACTTGAGGACATACGCACAACCAGAGAAGGTCTGGGCATACGTGGAGTTCACCGGCGCTCGCCGTTGCGGGTCGCAGCCGGTCAAATCAAAGAACATACCGTCGTCGTCAACCACCATCTTCGCCGCAAGGTGTACAGGTTCATCGGTAAAGCCATCGTTGTCAACGTAGCCGTCGGCGGTGAAAACGCCTTGGGGCAGCTTGGCAACCTCCGCCCGTGTGCGTCGCTCGGCATAAGCGATCAGTTCATCAATGTAGAAAGTAAAGGTCTCTGCTCCCATCCGATCCATAATCGCGCTCAACCGGCGCATTCCCGTGGTGTTGGCTGCTACCTGTGCCCGAAAGTCGCCACCGGTTTCGCGCTTCGATCGAATCTGCGACAGTACCAACCGAAAAATGTCAGGCAGCATCTCTCCCCCACGCACCAACTTCACCGGTGGAATGATGACACCCTCCTGGTACACCTCACGGAACGCACCGACACTCGCCGGCGCGCCGCCCCCCACATCAACATGATGGGCAACGTTGGCGACATAACCGAACGGCTCATCGTTGTAGTAGACGGGCGTAATGAGGGTGATGTCGTTGAGGTGACCGCCGCCGCTATACGGGTCATTGACCAAGAGTGTATCGCCCGGTCCGATGTTTTCAACCCCGTAGTCGATGATAGCCTTGGGGACCAATTCAACTAGCGACCCCAAGTGGGTGGGCTGACCGAACGATTGCACCACTAACCGCAACTCGCGATCGAAAAAGGCGCAGGAAAAGTCCGCACGGGTCTTGATGTTAGTTGAGTACGCGCTGCGCCGCAGAGCGATTGTCATCTCCTCTGTTGCTTCCAACAGCGCGTTGCGGATAACTTCAAATGTGATTGGATCGACTCGGTCTGGCGTTTGCACTAACATTCCCTCCTACAATCTCAATAGAAACGACAACTGAATCGCCGTTTTAATCTAATATAGCACAAGTTGCTGGACAGTCCGTAGGTCGAGTTTTCATACTCGACGCCTACTAGCAAATAACCAAATTCACCTACAATCAAGGTTACTGAACGAGGGGCGGTTATTTCTTGATATATCGTGCCAATCCTATAGGACACCTGTCGCCCCGCTGGGGCTTGGGAGAATTGATTTGCCGATGTTCTATACACCTATCGCCCCGCTGGAGCTTTGTAAGTCGGGCAAGTCCGAGAGGATCCCGTGACCGGGGATGCCCGACCTACGGAGAGGGGATATTGTTGGGCTTCACGGCTCCCCGTTCAACCCGACCTACATGCTACCAAATACCAACACGCCCTAGCAACTTGCATTAACATAATCCCACTGAACTAGGACTTACGCACTTCAGGCTGTAGGGGACGCAGATCTGCGTTCCCTACGAACTAGACAAAGCGGGCGGCAGAGAGCGGTCCGGGGTCACGCCCGTCCAACGCCAACGCTACCATGCGCTCTGCGGCGACAAGGCCAATCGAATTGCCGTAGCCGCTGAATCCCACGGCAAAGACGACGCGCTCTTCGTTCGGGAAGTTCCCAACAGCCACACGACGATCAGGGGTGAAACCGTGAATACCCGCCCACTGCCGTTCCACCTCAAATTCAACGCCCGGAAACCATAGACGCAGATAGTTCACTAAGTTGACATGTAAGTCCGGCGTCAAAGCATCTTCGGCTGTGTACTCCTGCGCTTCAAAGAACGCCCGCGCCCCACCGATAAACAGACGCCCATCTGGAAATTGGCGAAAATAATGGTTCTCGGTGATGCCCGCAACGTCCATTAAACGTTCCACCGGCGTTGTCATCGTTATCTGTCCCCGCACCGGTCGCACGATGTCGCGCAGATACGGGTGCAGATCGCAGCCATAGCCGTTGGTGGCGACATAGACCCTGCGACAGCGGATATGCGCTCGGCGTCCACGGACAAGCAGGTGTTCACCCACCGGTTCAATATCGTAGACTTCGTTGTGGTCGTAGAGCGTGGCACCAGCGGTGGCGGCGATGGCTTCCGTCAACCGTGCAGGCTGCACCATGAAATCGTTTTCGACCTGCATCATCGCAACGTAACCCGATGATCCATAGGGATCGCCGTACGAGAATTCAACCGTCGCACCATCGGCTTCAAGTGCGCGCGCCCAACTCTCCAGTTCACGGGCTTCGGCACGGGTCTCAGCAAGATGGGCTGCACCATTCTCAAGCGGGATGGCATATCGATCTGCGAGTGAGCGCATTAGAAGTACGTTCTCACGCACCATGGTTAGGATTTCGCGGGCGGCTTCTCTTCCCACCTGCTCAATGAGAACTGGATACGGCTCGCGTTGTGACGTTAAAACAAACCCAGCGTTTCGACCTGAAGCCCCAGCGGCTGGAAAACGCGCGTCTACGAGCGCGACGTCGCGCCCTCGTTCACGAAGCAGGGTCGCGGTATAAGCACCTACGATGCCAGCACCGATAACGACATCGTCGTGCTCCGCCTGAATTGGTTCAGTTACTTCTTGCCATACAGATACGGTCACGGTTTGACCTCCTAGATGCAAGTGCAGAGATGGGAAGATCCGCAAATGGACGGACGCGCTCCAAGATATTGTCAAAATTGTAGCACGGTTGTGCCAGAAATGAAACCAAAAAGTTCGGCTGAAGTCTGTAAAAAAATAAGCACAAAATATTACTAGAACTTACGCACATGGTCAAAAAATAGGTTATAATAACCAAGTTGCTAGACCGTATTGACATTTATGTGGAATCTTGCTCATAAATTGATGTTGATATGGCAGGGCAGCAAACCTTTCAGTGGAATCTTGCTCATAAATCGAGGCGAATATGGCAGGGCAGCAAACCTTTCACAGGCAACCGCTTTAGCATAGCACACTTATGTAAAACCGCTGAAGTATAGAGGCCATCGGGATGCTCGGCACACCCGCCAGTTATGAATACCCGTATAGGCCATTGAAATTATTTTTTTCACCTGTCAGTACCCTGCCAAACCAGTGAATCGTAGGGGTGTAGGTTGTAAATAGCGATACCGATTTTTCTCTTTTTATCTGCGACAATCAGCGAAATCTGCGTCCCTATCTGTTCTTAGAACTGAAGTGTGTATAGGGTCATTTAGTTTTACTGTAGGAGGGATCTCCGAATCCCGACATCTCACTGTAGGTGCGATCTCCCGATTACGACTTTTCAAACAAAATGGTTAAAAAGCCGAAAACTGAATAGCCCTCGAAATGCGTAGGGCAATCGCATGTAAATATTGTGTAGGACTTACACCCTTGAATTGCAAAAATCGGCTCTTATTTCATATCGTAGCCACAGGTTTCCTAACCTGTGATCGCCCGCAGATTAGGAAATCTACGCCACGAGAGGGATTCCCCAAGTTTCTAATTGGTCAACCCTCTAATTCCTAAACAGATGCGATTGCCCTCGAAATGCGTAAGTCCTATATACAAAACATAGCAGAATTATGGTATAATTTTCGTCACGGTTATTCTTGTATCCTTAAACCCAAGCAACGTCTTCCAACGTTGCAATGGGTGAACATTACTTCTCCACCAATTTTTTCAGTATGTCAATAAATAACACAAACAGCGTCGGCATCATTGCAAATCCAGCGTCGGGCAGAGATATCCGCAGACTAGTTGCCCACGGCGCGGTGTTCAACAACGACGAAAAGGTCAACATCGTCCGTCGCGTGTTGCTGGGACTTGAAGCAGTGGGCGTTGGGCGCGTGCTTTTTATGCCTGACTCGTTTAGCATCGGTTTCAAAGCACTTGACGGGCTACAGACGGAACTCGATGCTTCGATCCTACCTATGCTCAAAACGTTTAGCCAAAGAGACTCGACGCAAGCGGCTGCGCTTATGGGGGCGGAGGGGGTTGGCTGCATCGTCACGCTGGGTGGGGATGGCACCAACCGCGCGGTAGCCAAGGGGTGCGGTGACGCGCCTCTCATGCCGATCTCCACCGGCACTAACAACGTTTTTCCCACAATGCTGGAGGGGACGATTGCCGGGATGGCAGCGGGTTTGGTAACTTGCGGTCTGGCAGATAAGGCGGTGCAGCGGGCACCCCGTTTGGACATCTTTTGCGATAAACCCAACGAGAGCGATCGGGTGGAAGATTCCGGCAACGCTGAAACGCCAGATGACATCGCCCTGGTAGATGTTGCTGTCTATAATGAGCGATTCGTTGCCTCCCGTGCCATCTGGGATGCATCGAAAATAAAAGAACTCGTTTTGACCCGTGTTGAGCCGGGTAGTATTGGACTGTCATCAATCGGTGCACACGCCCCGGACAGGGTTGACTCTCCCGAACACGGTCTGTATCTTCGGATGGGGTCGGGTGGGAAGTCTATACTCGCTCCCATCGCTCCGGGCCTCCTCAGCGAGGTAAGTTTGGCGGAATCCCGCCCCTTGGGGCAGGGCGAAACGGTTACTGTCAGGCACCAACAACCCTGTGTGCTTGCCCTCGATGGTGAGCGTGAAATTGAACTGCGACAAGGCGCGACCGCCCGATTGCAATTCAACCCCAATGGTCCACGGGTGATAGACGCACGCAAGGCGATTGACATCGCTGCACGAGCCGGTGTGTTTATCCGACAAAACTGATTTTTGCTAATGAACCCTCCCAAAATAGAGGAGATGAATCCATGCGCTACAGGACATTGGGGCGGACTGGACTTGAGGTGTCGGAAATTGGATTGGGTGGAGCGGTCTTTGCGGGCACCAGTCACGGTCCCTTCAATGAAACGGATGCCATCGCTGCAATTCGCACGGCACTCGAAAACGGCGTCAACTATATTGATACGTCACGCCACTACGGACCGAGTGAGGAGATCATCGGAAAAGCATTGACAGGCAACACAGGCGATTGTATCATCTGCACAAAACTTGCCCCCCGTCCGGGGATGACCGCAGCGGATGCCATTGCAGGCGTTGAGGAAAGCTTGACGGCGTTGCGGCGTTCCTATGTGGATGTGCTGCTCGCACACGACATCCAACAGACTGGCAAAGGTGTAGACGCAGTCGAGACGATTCTCCAACGCGGCGGAGTGGTGGACGGCTTTCGGGGTTTACAGCGGGAGGGACGGGTACGATTCATCGGCGTGAGCGGGCGGCTTGCTGAAGTAACCGCTGCGGTGCAGACAGGAGAATTCGATGTCGCCCTCAGTTTTAATCGCTTTAACCTTCTGGATTGGAGTGCAGAAAAAGCATTGCTGCCGCAGGCGGAGGTTCATAACGTCGGCGTAACGGTGGGCGGTGTGTTTTATCAAGGCTTTCTGTCGCTTCCACTGGAACTAGTGCTACAACGGGTCGAAAACGGACTATTATGGGCTTGGGACTGGACGGAGACACAACGAGAATCCGTGCTGAATCGGCTTGAGAAATTGCAGCAGTTTGTGGGCGACGATCTCGTGGAGCTGCGCCGACTGGCAGTGCAGTTTGTCTTATCAGAACCACGTATTAGCACCGCAGTCATAGGTATGAAGAACGCAGCCGAGGCAATAGAGAATCTATCTGCAGCTGAAGGGAGCAGTTTGGAAGCAGAAACCGTAACGCGATTGAAAACATTGTGAACTGTTTTAGAATTATGATAACATATGGGGACTAGCCCAGAGAAACCGAGTTTTGAAGAAAAAACTCGGTTTCTTTGCACGATTTGTTATGAATGAGCGTCCCTGTTTTCTGTGTTATTTGTTTAATCCGTGATTCAGATTGCTTTTGAATCCCGATTTTATCGGGGCAATAATGATGCCCTCGCCTCAAATGCTCATCAGTGTGATTTTGAGTCATCTAACCATGAAAATCCTTTAATCCTGATAATCCTGATTCAAACAATAATTATGAGCACCCCTCATTTACCTTAACCACAAAGGAGCAAATCCATGAACAAACAACTTTTTCGTTTCACCCTATTCCTGTTGATGTGCCTCTCAGTTTTATCAACAGCAGCAGCACAAGTGGAAATCTCAGCTGTACCCAGTGCAAATAATCCCGCTGTGGGCTACCAAATTGAGGTCTCCATTAATATTGCTGGAGGTTCTAACGTCGGTGGCTATGATTTTAGGCTCACGTTTGACTCGACCGAACTTGAATTTATAAGTATTGAAAATTCAAACTACCTTCCGGGAGATCCGTTTGTACCAGCAATCGAACCCGGGAACGGTTCCGTGAGATTTGCTGCGGTCGCTCTGACGGGGACAGGTGAAGGCGATGGGACCCTCGCTATAGCCAAGTTTAAGGTATTAGCCGAGACAGAAACGACGGTAGGACTTGAGGAGGTTGTAATCGGCGATCGAGCGGCACAACCCATTGCACTCACATCGGTTACAGACGCGACAATTACCCCAACCGCCGCAGGTGCTGATGTCGAATACCTCTTGTCGATACCGACGGGTATCAGTCTAATCCATGTTCCTCTGAAGATAACAGCCGTTGATGGCGTGGCAAAGACCATCGAATCTGTATCTGACCTCTACGACGCGCTCGGTGGCACATCAACCGTCAACTTCCTCATCACCTACGATTCCCCACAAGGTTGGCTCAGCTATTTCGTCCCTTCGGACAAAGGTGGTCCCGCGGACGTAAGATTGACTGATGACAAAGGGGTTATTGCTGGTCTGAGAACACCGGTCTCGGTTCACCTGCGCGGCAGCGCGCTAGGGACAAATGGAACTAGCACCATCACCCTAAACCAAGGTCTCAACCTTGTGGGTCTGCCGTTGAACGATTCAAGAATAATACGTGTAAGCGATCTGTTTATGCTCAATGGGATTGGTGGCAACGTCCCTGTGATTATCCTCACCGATGGCGGGGAGTTCAAGGCTGTCGGACGGGCGGATGATCCTGGAGATATAGAGATCACAGGGGGACAATCCTTTATCATGACCGCTCCACAAGCGGCGACGGTTAGCATCTCTGGTGTTGGATGGAGTAACACATCAGGAACAGGTGCCGCCCCACCGGCAGCGATGATCGGTATCGAGGTGAGTGATGTAACGCCTATTTTAGCGTTGAGAGGTTCGATCGTTGACGAAGACAGACGCTTGAACAACACAAACTTCCGCATCACCGTAAAGAACCGCTCAACCGGCAGATCAGTCGCCACTGTAACAGGCGATGAGCACCCCTCTCGCTCGCATACATGGGAATCGGAGGGAGTTGGCTATCAACTCACCGACGTTGATTTGGAGACGAAACGAGCGGCTACGATTGGGGATATCCTTGAAATCTCGGCTCAATCCCCACATCCGCTAATCGGCGTGGAGCCGTTGGAGTATACAGTAACGGCTGAAGATGTAAGGCAAGGCTGGATTCAGTTGCCAGCGTTGATCGCCTATGAGATACCAGCGGAGACGGCATTGCTGCACAACTATCCGAACCCGTTTAATCCAGAAACATGGATTCCGTATCAACTCGCTCATGCCGCGGACGTGACGCTTACCATCTATGACACCCAAGGCGTGTTGGTGCGTCAATTGGATCTGGGGTATCAGCAGGCGGGGTATTATACAAATAGGACGCGGGCGGCGTATTGGGATGGGCGCAACCGCTTAGGCGAGTCAGTGGGAAGCGGCGTCTATTTCTACCAACTACAAGCGGGCGATTATTCCACCATACGAAAGATGGTTATACTCAAATAACGCAAGCTGCTAGTACTCTGTCATATAAATCATGCTTGTGTGTTAGGATAAAATCGTTTGAATTTATGTCGTGCGTGATTGAGAGTAAACTGCCAGTTGACACGGACTTTTTTTCGATTTCGTGGTTCCGCCCAAGCGTTGACTTGTCGTTGTAACTCCGACACCTGACCAATCCGCCGAGACAGGCACTGTTTTGAAAGTACAGACAACTCAATCTCGACCATATTCAACCAGGACGCGCTTTTTGGGGTATAACACATCTCAAACCTTTGGGTCAATTCAAAGGCTTGATTGCCGTCAAATGTTTGATAGAATGCCGACGGATTATGGGTGTTGAGATTATCCTGAACTAACCGAATCTTGGTGGCGTTAGGGTAATGTTGAGCGGTCTTGTTCAAAAAGTGTGCATAATCAACTTTGGTTCGCTGGGCGCGCACCTCCACGATACGTTGACCGGTTAGGGGTTCAAAGGCGATGAACAGGCTCGCTACCCCGTTGCGTTTGTAATGATAATCTTCTCGCTTGGGTTTATCCGATTTCATCGGTATCGGTGCAATGACGTCATCAATTAACTGGCAAGGTCTTTCATCAATACAGACCACCGGATACATCGGGTCATAAGGGAGTTGATATAGATGCAAGAGAGTTTCCATCCGCCACAAGAACTCAGGCGTCATCTCCCCGATACACCACTGCTTTTTCAGGTGAGGCTTCAATTGGTTTTTTTTAAGATGACTCCCACTGTTTCATAGGAGATAGCCTCAACGACATCTAACTCCACTAATTGGTCCGCTAATAACCGCAGCGACCACTGGCTGTGTCCTTCTGGCGGGGCGCTGCAAGCTAAGGCGGTGATTTGAGCGCGTTGGTAGCCATCGAACTTCAGCGGTCTACCACAACGAGATAGCTCCTCAAGAGCCGTCTCTAATCCACCGGTCACAAACTTTTTTCGTACCCGGATAATCGTCGTTTGACTGACATCGAGCACTTCATGGATCTGATGGTCAGTCATCGCGCCTTGGGGGCGGTTTTGGTCTGCCAAAATCAGGATACGGGCGCGAGCTAACTTTCTCGCAGAGATTGCTCCCCGTCCGCAGAGGGCTTTCAGCTCCTTCTGTTGAACGGGGGATAAGGCGACTTGATATTTGTAAGCTGGCATCGTATACTCCATTCGTTGATAGTGAGTTGAATCAGAAACAATAGGGGTCAATACCATGATACCATACAAATATCAAAATCCCCAAACTTATCTGATTGAGTACTAGTGCTCAATCAGATAAGTTTTGCAATTATTATATATGTTAGGAGCTACGCACTTCAGTTCGTAGTAGCGCAATTCATTGCGCGTTACCACGGACGATAAATCACCCCACCACAAACCTACCGATTTACTGTAGTTGCCCGATTCATCGGGCGTTTTGTGTCATGCTATGCCGCCACAAATCAACGACTGTAGTTGCCCGATTCATCAGGCGTCTGTTCCGAGGCCAAAGTTGGCAACGGTGTCCAGCGGCGATTCATCGCCGAACTACAGTTGGTTCTACCCCGCTTGCGGGGGAGTTAGAGGGGGTCGGAACGGGGGCTCTGAGCGTTCAACTGCGTAAGTCCTAGTGTTATTGTTTACTGTCAATCAATATACACAAGCATAATTTGCCTGACACAGCACTAGGGCGTGTTGACAGTTTGATGTTCCCAATTCCGTAAACGCTCAAAGAGGCTGCCACCGTAAATCAGTTGTAGTGAACAACGATCGTCGTTCCCTACGATGGTCCCCACCGGGACATAGAAGCAAGCATTATTCGTAGGGAACGGAGATTTCCGTTCCATTTTTCTAAAACGCCGGGGTCATACGTCCGAAGAACATCAAAAAAAGGAAACCTCCCTATGTTTAGGCATCATTTCATATCCTACCTGATTGGAATTTGTAAGCAGCAATTTTGCATCACACTCATTGGTCTATTGATGTTCATTGCGGGTTCTCAAAATGTATACCCCCAACAACAGATAGCCCAAGATGCCTACGCTATCTTTGAACAGAGCTGCCTTATCTGTCATGGACCTGACGGTGCTTATAAAGAGACACTCTTGATTGAACACAACGCACTCATCCAAAACGGCACGGTTGTGCAGGGAAACCCTGCTGCCTCCGAACTGTATAACCGGCTCCTAATCACTGACGCAGCCAAACGGATGCCACTTGGACAACCTCAACTGTCCTCTCAAGCGATTGATACGATTCGGAATTGGATTTTAGCCGGTGCTCCCGATTGGGCAGCAGCCCCTACAGCCGATGCCGACTTTATCTCCCCTGCCGAAATACTCAATACCATAGAAACCCACCTGATGTCACTTTCATCCTTTGACCGTGCCTTTGCCCGGTATTTCACTATGACACATCTCTACAACGCAGGGGAATCTGTGGGGATACTCCAAGAGTATCGTAAAGCACTCTACAAACTGGTCAATAGCCTCTCATGGGGGGTGACAGTCACCAACCCAACGCCCATTGACCCACAAGGAACTATTTTCTACATCGATCTAAGACATTATGAGTGGGATCGTAATGATGGGTGGACGAAGATAGAAGCAGAATATCCCTATCACATCTCGTTTGACGCACCGACACAGACAGCATTGAAGGCACAACTGACACGGTTACAAGGGGAGATGCAAGCTGATATACCATCCGTTCATGTCGATTGGTTTGTCGCACAAGCATCTTTACCCCCACTGTACCATGACCTACTCTCTCTACCATTGACAGATAGGGAGTTAGAGACGCGACTTGAGGTTAATGTTGCCCAAAATCTGCTTAATGCGCCGGGGGTGCGTGTTTGGAGAGCAGGGACAAACAATTCAGGTGTCTCCAATAACAACAGGGTCATAGAACGACACACCTCTCGCTATGGCGCGTATTGGAAGAGTTATGACTTTGCTGGCAGTGTTGGCACACAGAACATCTTCACTCACCCGCTCTCTTTCACACACGATGGTGGAGAGGGTATCTTTAATCTTCCCAACGGGTTACAAGCCTACTACGTTACCAATGCGTCTGGCTTCCGTCTAGACGACGCACCGATAAACATTGTTTCTAATCCCGCTGCGAGTGACCCAACGGTGCGTAACGGACTCTCCTGTTTCGGTTGTCATACAGAGGGGATGAAGACGTTTGAGGACCAAGTCCGTTCAGTGATAGAGAGTAATGCCACGCCAGCTTATGACAAAGCACAAGCATTGAGACTATACGTTGAACAATCAGAGATGGACGCACGCTTGGGCAAAGATATGGATAGGTATAGGGTGGCACTGACAAAGACGGGGGGTGCGGTTGATGACATAGAACCGATATCCCGTTTCCATGAGGTGTTTCGGGGACCGGTGGACGCTGCGTATGCCGCTGCGGTGGTTGGATTAGGGACAGAAGCCTTCCAAGAAAAGATTCGAGAAAATATAGGTCTGCAGAACATCGGTTTGTTGGTGTTGGATAGTGAGAATGGGAGTATGAAAAGAGACGCTTGGACATCAAGTTTCCGGGATATACTTTTTGCGTTGGATTTCCCAAAGTTAGTTGACAAGCCCCCGGTGGTGCCGGAACCGGATAGGTTACCGGGTGCGTTTGTTCATATCCCTGACGCAAATCTCCGTGCTGCGATTGCAGAGGCACTTGGCAAAAGCCCCAATGCCCCAATTACCGCTGAGGAGATGGAAAGACTAAGAAGGCTTGATGCACGGAACAAGGGTATCCAAGATTTAACAGGACTTCAGTTTGCAACAAACCTGAGCGAGGCACATCTCCAGAACAATCAGATTTCCGACCTTTCACCCATAATGGGTTTAATTGGACTGCGCGAACTCAGGTTTAACGAAAACCCCTTATCCGATTTATCTTCCCTGAAGGGCTTACAAAATCTCACTCGCTTGTGGTTTAATCGCACTCAGGTCTCTGACTTGTCGTCCCTTGCAGGATTAATCAACCTGGAACTTTTAGAGTTTTGGGGAACCAATGTATCTGACCTGTCGCCGGTTACAAAATTAATCAATCTAGAGTCTTTAACTGTTGAGGGCGACAATTCCGACTTGTCGCCGATTGCAGGATTAATCAATCTAAAACACATTAGTGCTGGTTGGGGTCACTCTGTGTCCGATTTATCGTTACTTGCGGGATTAACAAAGCTGGAGGTGATAAGTCTGAACGCCGGAAAGATATCAGACCTCACGCCTTTAGCAGGCTTAACCAACTTGAAAGAGCTGCATTTTCAGGACAACGACATATCGGATATATCCCCCCTTGCGGGGTTAACCGGGTTAACTCGTATGAATCTTGGGGATAACAACATATCGGATATATCCCCCCTTGCGGGATTAACCAACTTGAAATGGCTAGTGATCCATCGAAACGAGATCTCTGACATTTCGCCTCTGGAGGGGTTCCGTGAGAATATAACGACGTTCGTTTGGCACGACAATCCGGCGTTCCCAGAAGCGGGTCAGTCAATCGAGGGTCCGTGGTTATGGGTGGTGTTACCAAATACAAGGCTGAGTAGCAGTAAGGATTTGCTGTCAGAAGCGAGTGGAGGCACGGTGACAGAGACAGAGATAGCCACCCATGGGGCAATCGTGGGACAGTATGTCGGCGATGATGTGTGGACCTACCGCAAACTCCCATCTACGGATTCGTTTAACGTTAACCGGATGCTTGGCGGCAACATCAATGGTGCCCTACTCTACGGCACCATATCCCTCTACTCACCACGGCAACAAGACACAACGATATATGTTGGCAGCCATAACGAGTTTAAAGTCTGGCTCAACGGGTCTCTGATTTACGAGGCACTCCGTTACCATGCGAGTTATGGTTACACGGATTTTTTCCCGGTCACGCTGAAGCAGGGAAGAAATGTCTTGTTAGTTGCGGTTAGAGCTCAGTATAACGCCTTCTTTGGATTTGATCCCGGCACCGAATATACAGTCGCAAACCCCGGTGTGGGTTACACTTTTTCCAAGACCCCACTTCATACGGACGATACCTTTACCCTCGACATCCGCGCAGAAAGTGTCTTTGACATGGCAGGGTGGCAGTTTGATATTGCCTTTGACCCTGCTGCGCTTGAAGCCATTGATGTCAGTGAAGGTGATTTCTTAAAGATGGGCGGAACAACTCTCTTTCAGAGTGGAACCATTAACAACACAGCGGGTAAAATTGAAGGACTCAGTGCTATACGACTGTCCACCCAAGGTGTGAGTGGCACCGGTACATTGCTTCAGGTGAGGTTCAAGGCGAAATCAGATGGTGACACACGCTTGGTGCTGCAAAACTTTGAGCTCGGTGCTATCACAGGGGACCTCATCCCTGCAGGACCGCATGAAGTTCGCATTATCGTGGAGGGACAGCTAGCGACCGGGGACGTGAATCGGGATGGACGGGTAAGCATTCTGGATCTGATTCTGGTCGCACAACAGTTGGGGAGAAGAGTGCCCGCTAATTCACCGGTAGACCTCAACGGTGATGGTGCTGTCAGTATCCTCGACCTTATCCTCGCAGCACAAGCTATCGGTAGCACCACAGCGTCCGCTGCACCGCTAACCCCCTTGCTTGCGGGGGGGAAAGGGGGGGTAGAAAGCGCGGATGCTGCGAAGATAGAAGCGTGGATAGCACAGGCGCGGTTGGAAGATGACGGTTCGCTTGCCTTCAAACAGGGCATAGAGAATCTTCAAGCCCTGTTAGCCTCACTGATTCCTGAAGAGACCGCGCCATTGGCAAACTATCCAAATCCATTTAACCCAGAGACGTGGATTCCGTATCAGTTGGCAGAGTCGGCAGAGGTCACGCTAACCATCTACGATATGAACGGGCAGCTAGTTCGCCGTTTGGCAGTGGGGCATCAGGCAGCGGGTATGTATCGGAGTCGCAGCCGTGCGGTATATTGGGACGGACGGAATCAGCTTGGAGAGTCTGTCGCCAGTGGCCTCTATTTTTATACTCTGACAGCAGACAATTTCACAGCGACGCGGCGGATGCTGATACTGAAATAAATCACACTTTGGGCGTATGGGATAATAATTTATTACCTTCGTCCTGTTGAGGCGGAAGTCGAGATATGAATCTCGACCTACTCTACGGAAGGTTTGTGGCGATTGGGTGTTCTATGAACGCCTCATTACTTCAATCTAATAGCAAGAACGAATCAATCATCACAAACTAGCATATCAGGAGACATTCTTTATGTTTAAGCGTTATTTAGTGGCTTGTAAGCAGCAGCATCTCATCACCCTGATCGGTCTATTAATTCTCATTGTCTGTTCTCAAAACATATCCGCTCAACAACAGATAGCCCAAGACGCCTACGCTATCTTTGAACAGAGCTGCCTTATCTGCCACGGACCTGAAGGTTCCTTTAAAGAGTCCCTCTTAATTGACCACAACGTGCTCATCCAAAACGAAACCGTTGTGCCGGGAAACCCTGCTGCCTCCGAACTGTATAACCGGCTTGTGACCACTGACGCAGCCAAACGGATGCCACTCCAACAACCTCCTCTATCCGCTCAAGCGATTAACACGATTCGGAACTGGATTTTAGCCGGTGCTCCCGATTGGGCAGCAACCTCCACAAGCAATGGCAACTTTATTGCCCCCGATGAAATACTCAATACCATAGAGACACACCTGATGTCACTTCCATCTTTTGACCGTGCGTTTGCCCGTTACTTTACAATGACACATCTCTATAATGCAGGGGAGTCTGTGGGGATACTCCAAGAATACCGCAAAGCACTATTCAAACTGGTCAATAGCCTCTCATGGGGGGTTGAAGTCATCAACCCACAACCCATCGACCCACAAGGGACTATCTTCTACATAGATCTACGACACTATGAGTGGGACGTCAATGATGGCTGGGGGCAGATAGAAGCAGAATATCCCTATCATATCTCATTTGATGCACCAGAACAAACTGCATTGCGTGACCAATTAAGTCGGTTGCAAACAGAGATGAAGAGTGATATACCATCAGTTCATGTCGATTGGTTTGTGGCACAAGCATCTCTACCTCCGCTGTACCATGAACTGCTTTCTTTACCATTAACAGATAGGGAATTAGAGACCCGACTGGAGGTTGATGTCCTCCGTAACCTACTCAATGCACCGGGGGTGCGTGTCTGGCGGGCAGGATTCAATAACTCCGGGGTCTCCAATAACAACCGGATGGTGGAGCGGCATAAGTCTATACATGGCGCGTATTGGAAGAGCTACGACTTTGCTGGCAGTGTTGGCACACAGAACATCTTCACCCACCCACTCAATTTCACACATGATGGTGGGGAGGCTATCTTCAATCTACCCAATGGGTTACAGGGATACTACCTTGCCAATGCTTCTGGCTTTCGGTTAGATGACGCACCGATAAACATTGTATCCAATCCCGCAGCAAGTGACCCGACAGTACGGAATGGGTTATCCTGTTTCGGTTGTCACACAGAAGGCATGAAGACATTTGAGGACCAAGTCCGTTCAGTGATAGAGAGTAATACCACCCCAGCGTATGACAAAGCACAAGCACTGAGACTGTACGTCGAACAGTCAAAGATGGATGCACTTGTGAGTGAAGACATGGAGATATACAAAGAGGCACTGGAAGCGACGGGGGGTGCGGTTGATGACATTGAACCGATATCCCGTTTTCATGAGGTGTTTCAGGGACCTGTGGACGCTGCGTATGCCGCTGCTGTTGTTGGATTAGACACCGAAGCCTTCCAAGAGAAGATTCGTGAGAATACAGGGTTACAGAACTTAGGATTATTGGTGTTAGACAGTGAGAATGGGAGTATGAAACGGGACGCATGGACATCGAATTTCAGAGATATACTTTTTGCATTGGATTTCCCAGAGTTAGTCGACAAGCCTCCTGTGAGGCCGGACCCAGACAGGCTACCGGGTGCGTTTGTTCATATCCCTGACATAAACCTGCGTGCCGCGATTGCAGAGGCACTTGGTAAAAGTCCCAATGCCCCAATTACGGTTGAGGAGATGCAGAGATTGGAAAAAATTGAAGCACGGAATGGAGGTATCCAAGATTTGACCGGACTTCAGTTTGCAACTAATCTGAACAATTTAGATCTCCGAGGAAATCAGATTAATGACATCTCACCAATAGGAGGTTTAATTAACCTACGCACACTCAGCCTCCGTGGCAGCCCTTTATCTGATATATCCCCTGTGAGAGGCTTAACAAATCTCACTCGCCTAGAGTTGCCAAAAACTATGGTATTAGACCTATCGCCGGTTAGAGGGCTAATAAATCTGAGGACTTTATATATGTGGGATACCAACATATCTGACCTATCACCGCTTGCAGGACTAATCAATTTGGAGACTTTACATATGAATAGTACCAACGTCTCTGACTTATCGCCGCTTGCAGGACTAATCAACTTCAAAAACATTCACACATGTGGCACCCCCATATCCGATTTATCGCCTCTGGCGAACTTAACAAAACTAGAGTTGGTAGATATGTGTCACGGAGCGATATCAGACCTTAAGCCTTTGATGAACTTAACAGCTGTGAAAGACCTACGTCTTGGTGGCAACGACATCTCAGATGTATCCCCGCTTGCGGGGTTAGCTGGGTTAAAGCGTTTGAACCTTCATAACACTGGCATATCAGATATATCGCCCCTTGCAGGGTTAACTAACTTGGAATGGACGGATCTTTCCCACAATGACATATCGAATATAACGCCGCTTGTGGGGTTAATTAACCTAGAATGGTTAAATGTTGCACAGAATGAGATTTTGAATGTGTCCCCACTTGCCGGGTTAACGAACTTGAAATGGCTAGGGGTCTATGACAATGAGATTTCTGACATTTCGCCTTTGGATAAGTTACGCGAGAAGATAACGGTCCTTTGGCACAAAAATCCAGCGTTCCCAGAAGGCGGTCCCAAAATAGAGGGACCGTGGCTATGGGTCGTGTTGCCTTACAGAGAGCCGAGCGATAGTAGAGATTTACTATCAGAAGCAAGTAGAGGGACGGTGACAGAGGCGGGGATTTCTACCCATGGGGCAATAGAGGGAGAACCTGTTGGAGATGACGTGTGGACCTCTCGCAGACTCCCACCTACGGGAGGAACTAACGTTGAACAGATGTTGGGAGGCCGTGTTGAGGATGGAGGCAGCATCGATGACACCTTCCGTTTTTCCAACATGCTCTACGGCACTGTATCCCTCTACTCACCACGGCAACAAGACACAACGATGTATGTTGGCAGCCATAACGATTTTCAGGTCTGGCTCAACGGGGCTTTGGTTTATGAGTCCCTCCGTTATCATGCGTCCCATGATTACACAGATTTTCTCCCAGTCACGCTGAAGCAGGGGAAAAATGTCTTGTTAGTCGCGGTTGAGGCAAACTATAATTCCTTTTTTGGGTTTGAAGAAAGCACGGAATACACGGTGGCAAACCCCGGTGTCGGATACACCTTTTCCAAGACACCAATTTATATTGACGATACCTTTACCCTCGACATTAGTGCAGAAACTGTTTTCGATATGGCAGGCTGGCAGTTCGATATTGCCTTTGACCCTGCTGCGCTTGAAGCCATTGATGTCAGTGAAGGTGATTTCTTAAAGATGGGCGGAACAACTCTCTTTCAGAGTGGAACCATTAACAACACAGCGGGTAAAATTGAAGGACTCAGTGCTATACGACTGTCCACCCAAGGTGTGAGTGGCACCGGTACATTGCTTCAGGTGAGGTTCAAGGCGAAATCAGATGGTGACACACGCCTGGTGCTGCAAAACTTTGAGCTCGGTGCTATCACAGGGGACCTCATCCCCGCAGGACCGCATGAAGTTCGCATTACCGTGGAGGGACAGCTGGCGACCGGAGACGTGAATCGGGATGGACGGGTAAGCATTCTGGATCTGATTCTGGTCGCACAACAGTTGGGGAGAAGAGTGCCCGCTAATTCACCGGTAGACCTCAACGGTGATGGTGCTGTCAGTATCCTCGACCTCATCCTCGCGGCACAAGCTATCGGTAGCACCACAGCGTCCGCTGCACCGCTAACCCCCTTGCTTGCGGGGGGAAAGGGGGGGTAGAAAGCGTAGATGCCGCGACGATAGAAGCGTGGATCGCGCAGGCACGGTTGGAAGATGACGGCTCGCTTGCCTTCAAACAAGGTATAGAGAATCTTCAAGCCCTGTTAGCCTCGCTGATTCCTGAAGATACTGCATTATTGGCAAACTATCCAAATCCATTTAACCCAGAGACATGGATCCCATATCAACTCGCCCATGCCGCCGATGTGACGCTTACCATTTATGACACCCAAGGCGTGTTGGTGCGTCAATTAGATCTGGGGTATCAGCAGGCGGGATATTACACGAATAGGACACGGGCGGCGTATTGGGATGGGCGCAACCGCTTAGGCGAGGCGGTGGGAAGCGGTCTCTATTTTTACCACCTACGTGCAGGCGATTATTCCACCCTGCGAAAGATGGTTATCCTAAAATAGCGAGAAATCTACCACCTGTTTTCGATAATACGCAATGAATTGTGTTACTACTTACCTTAACCATAGGGGAGAAAATCTTTGAACAAACAACTTTTTCGTTTCACCTTATTCCTGTTAGTGTGCCTCTCACTTCCATCAATAGCAGCAGCACAAGTGGAAATCTCAGCTGTACCCAGCGTAGACAATCCCGCGGTGGGCGACACCATTGAGGTCGCCATTAATATTACTGGAGGGTCGAACGTTGCTGGCTATGAGCTTAAACTCACCTTTGACCCGGCCGAACTGCAATTTATAAGTATTGAAAATGCGGACTACCTTCCAACAGGCGCGTTTGCACCAGAACCCGACGTTGGAGACGGTTCAGTGAAATTTTATGCAGCCGCTCTGAGCGGGACAGCTGAAGGCGATGGAACCCTCGCCCTAGCAACGTTTAAGGTCTTAGCCGACACAGGAACAATGATAGGATTAGAGGAGGTTGTAATTGGAGACCAAACAGCACAACCCCTTGCAATCGCCTCCATTACAGGCGCGACTATTAACTCAACCACTTCTGGTGCCCCAACCACCCCTGAGACTCCAACTACCCCCGACACCTCAACCACCCCTGATACTTCAACCACCCCTGAGACCCCAACTATCTCTGTCGAAAACGTGTTGGTTACAGGTGTAAAAATCTCTGCCGTGCCCAGTGTAGACAACCCTTCGGTGGGCAATACTATTGAGATAGCCATTAATATTGCTGGAGCATCTAACGTCGCTGGTTATGATTTTAGACTCACCTTTGACTCGACCAAGCTTGAATTTGTAAGTATTGAAAACGCGGACTATCTCCCAGCAGGTGCGTTTGCACCAGAACCTGAAGTTGGGAACGGTTCAGTAAAATTTTATGCAATCACTTTGACAGGAGCAGGGGAAGGCGACGGAACCCTCGCCGTAGCAACGTTTAAAGTATTAGCCGATACAGAAACGACAGTACGATTCGAGGAGGTTGAGATCGGGGATTCAACAGCGCAACCCCTTGCAATCGCATCGGTTACAGGCGCGATTATTAACCAAGCTGCCCCTACGGCAGGTGCTGACATAGAATATCTCCTGTCGATACCAGCGGGCATTAGTCTAATTCATGTACCCCTGAAGGTGAACGCCGTTGACGGGGCAGCGCGGACCATCGTCTCTATCGCCGACCTCTACGACGCGCTCGGTGGCACTTCAACCGTCAACTTCCTCATCACCTATGACCCCCAAACTCAAGAATGGCGCAGCTATTTCGTTCCTTCGGACAGAGGCGGTCCCGCGGACGCAAGGTTGACTGACGACAAAGGGATTATCGCCGGACTGCGATCCCCGGTCTCGGTTCGTCTGCGTGGCGGCAGGCTCGGAACAAGCGGAACCAGCACCATCACCTTAAACCCAGGTCTCAACCTTGTGGGGCTGCCGTTGAGCGATTCACGAATCACCCGTGTGAGCGACCTATTTACGCTCAATGGGATTGGCGGTAACGTCCCTGTGATTATCCTCACTGATGGAGGGGAGTTCAAGGCTGTCGGACGGGCGGATGATCCTGGAGATATACAAATCACCGGGGGGCAATCCTTTATCCTGACCGTTCAACGGCCGGCAACGGTCATTATCTTCGGTGATGGGTGGACTAATATCAGATAACGCAAGCTGCCCTATATTCAAAATCCATCGGTTTTCTCGTAGGGGCGGGGTTCCCCCCGCCCGTCGAGGACCCTAACTCCACTCCAGTACGCCACCCGCACACAATACAGCACCTGCTTACATCGATCTTCCTACTCACCAACCCCCCCCAATCGTCGAGAATCACGTTTCACTCCTCAGCCTCCCTAAAACTCAACCGTCAAGCCCAGATACGGAATCAGCGGCAATTGGTGCACGTTCCGCTCCTCCGTGTAGTCCCTGTTGTAATCAACATCTAACACATTCATGCGATTATACGCATTGAGTAGCTCAAGGAAGATCCCCCATCGCCAACGCTGATAGATGAATGACTTGCTGATACGAAGGTCTAAGCGGTGGAACGGCGGCACCCGTACTGAATTGGTTTCGCCGTAGATGGGGTTGTAGCGAGGCCGACCTGTTTCGGGATGCGGTACAATCTCGGCATCGGTCACCGGCGTGTACGGATTCCCGGTGCGGTACTGCCACTTCGCACCGATTTCCCATGTTGATGTGAGCAGATAGCTCGCTGTGACTGTTGCAACATGGGGCTGATCAAACGAGTAAAGCCGCTCCATCTCACCGGGACGGTCCTCGCGTTTGGAAACCGAGTAGGTGTAGTTCGCCCAACTGAAAAATCGGTCTCCAGCCCGATGTTTGACGGAAAGCTCAACGCCGCGCGCATACCCCTGCCCTTGGTTAAGATAGCCCTGATTAAGATCTTCCTCCCTTTGGTCACGCGTGATTAGATCTCTAAAATCTTTCTGATAGCCCGCAACCTTAAGGCGTGTTTGTGGACTGATTTCCCGTTCCAGCTCCACAATATAATGAGTCGCTGTATTCTCCTTTAGCTCAGGATTTCCGAATCCCTGCGCAATTTGCCACGGATAGGGACTAATCTCGTACCTGCCGTAAGCGAATCGGAGCTCTGAACCACCCGGCATATTGAATTGAAGGCTGCCTCTCGGTCCAACGGAGACCCGATCGGTGAGGTTAAAATAGTCTAACCGCAGCCCTAGCGTAACGGATAAGAACTCAAGCGGATCATACCGATTCTGGAGATACCCCTCAATAAAATTGAACTTTTGATCAAAGTCTACAGAAATTTTCTCTTCAAAGGTGAAGTATTGAGACTCACTCGCCGTTGGATCCCCTTCATCGGGGAGGCGCGGGAAGTTGGCAGATCCATTCCACTGTGTCGACGAAACAAGTAACCCCGATTCGAGCCGATGTTTCTGATTCAAACGGTAAGCGAGATCCTCGCGAAGTTCGTGCTGGACCGGCTCCAGTTCCAGAAAAAGCCCTTGACCAAAGCTAAAGGCTTGGAAATAACTCGCACGCGAGATTGAGAGGTGTGAAGTGAGGCGATCTGTCAGCGCGGATCTGAGATCCGCCGCCTGTACATTAAAGCGACTCTCAAGGTCCAAGTTCCCTGCGAGTGTCGGGTCATACTCGACATCCGCCAACCCCAACTTAAACCCCATGACATCGTCCGCAGCGAACGCCTTAACGCTGAATTGATGGTTTTCAGAGAAATCATAGCTGACCTTCGCCTGATAATCCCAGAATCGCGGGAACGCCGTGATCCGTGTGACCTCTAGCGGAAGGAGATCAATGTAGCTCCGCCGTCCTGCGAGATACCACGATCCGCGGCTCCCGATCGGTCCCTCAAGCAGTCCTTCCGAGTAGAGTAAGTTTAGGTTAAATTTACCGCCCACCCGATCTTCTCTGCCACGCCGTGAATAGATGTCAATTACGGCTTGTGCGTCTGCCCCAAACTCCGCACCGAATCCGCCGGCGTAGACATCAATCCTGTTGAGTATCTCTGAATTTACGGTAGAAACCAATCCGCCAAAATGATAGGGATAAAAAAGTGGCGCCCGATCCAGATAAAAACGGTTGTCCTCAGGGGCACCGCCGCGGATATAGAGTTGACCGTCGAAATCGCTGGCAGCACCAATCCCCGGCAAGGCTTGAAGCGCTCGGAGTGCGTCTCCCGCACTACCGGGGATCCGCCGAATCTCCATAACTCCCACACTCTGCCTGCCGACAGTGGCTCGCATCGAACTCGATTTGACCTCAACCTCATCCAACGTCACAGTAATAGGAGCGAGAGAAATTTTGACTTCAGTGATTTCGCCCGACTTCACCATGGCAACGTTGCCCTCCTCAAGGAGGCGATAACCGATGGCAATCACATTCAACGTATAATCGCCGGGTGGCAGATCCCCGAATCGAAATTCGCCATTCTCATCAGTCAGGGCACGTTGCTCTGTTTCGACCAATCGAACCGTGGCGTTTGCGAGTGGGTCGCCCGTTTCATAACCATAGACAGTGCCACGGATCTCCCCATTTTCCGCGATGAATTGCTGGGAGTGTGCAGCAGGTAAATATATGAACAGTGCAGATAGAAGGATGACGGATAGATTCCGAGCCAATCCTTTGATACTGTACACCAGTTTAATCTCCTCATCTCAAATGAACTAATGAACCGACACAAGTCTGTAGGTTAGGTTGAATGGGAACCGTGAAACCCAACACCACACCCAAAGATTCAGCCCAGCGAAGGATAGCTAGCCAACCCGTAGGTCGAGATTCATATCTCGACAACAGCATGTCGATTTTGGAAAATCGACCTACTAGAAAACTAAACAGTCTTAATGCTTTAGTCCTTCCAAAATCTCTTCAAACGTCTCCGCAACAAATACCCCCGCTTCACGCAGGGCTTTCACCTTTCCACGCACCGAGCCGCGTCCCCCTTCGACAATCACCCCGGCATGACCGAACCGCACGCCCTCAAGATCATCAACGAACCCGCCCGACAGAAAGGCAACTATTCGGAGTCGAGAAGGCTTCTGCTTCAGTCGTGCTGCGAGTTGCTCCTCCGCAGCCCCGCCCGGCTCGCCATAGATGACCACAGCATCGGTGGCGGGATCCGCTTCGAGGAGCTCGATCAACTCCGTAAAATTGGAACCGACGATTGCATCCCCACCTACGCCGATAGCGATGCTCTGCCCGATCCCACGGCTCGTTAAATAGCTAGCGATCTCGGTGGTCATGCCACCGCTGCGGGACAGCACGGCGACCTTGCCCGGCATAAACGAGCGGTGCACATTGTCCACACGCCCGCCGATAGTGCCGAGTTTGGCAATCCCCGGACGGATCAGCCCCAACGAATTGGGACCGATGACAGTACAACCAGCGAGGCGGGCAGCAACCAGTAATTTACTGGTGTCCAGTTGCGGGACCCGTTCAGTCATAATCAAACAAAGCAACATACCGGCATCGAAGGACTCCAGCACTGCATCAAGCACAGCGGGTGGAGGCACAGAAATAACGCTGATAGTCGCCTGATGCTCCTCAACCGCCGCTGCAACCGTGTCGTAGACAGGTATCCCATGAACGCGCCCCCCACCCTTGCCGGGCGTCACACCGGCGACGATGTTGCTACCGTAAGCGAGCGAGTCCTCGACCATACGGCTCGCCTCTCTGCCGGTGATCCCCTGAACGAGGACGCCTGCCTTTGGGTCAAGCAACATGGACGCGATTCCTTTCCACAGCCAACCGTGCAGCCGCATCTAACGACATCTCGCGTCCATGTACCTCCACGCCGGCTGCCGCCATTACCTCCCGCGCTTCCTCCTCCCAGTTACCGGGGACACGAAAGAGACTGATTGTCTCCGCAGGTTTCTTCCCTGCAGCCTCGACACCCATGACGACGCCGCGAGCGATGACATCCGCACGGGTATTGTTCACCACATTCATGATAACCGCCATCCCCTTAACGCCCGGCTTCGACAGCAGGAGCGACGTTATGGCGGCGACCTTCTCCTCAGTCGGATTTCCGCCCACTTCGCAGTAGTTTGCGGGAGACCCGCCGTGCGCCTTAATCGCATCGAAAACGGTCAGGCTTGCCCCACCACCGCCGATCAGCAGCGCGAGATCACCATCAAATTCTACAACCCGTCCGGCAACACCCCGATGGTCTGTCGCATCAATGCGTTGGGCTTCCAGTTCCAGAGGGGTGGGCGGACGACCCGCCGCAGTCATCGTCAATTCGCCTAACGGTTCCAACCGCTCCCCCTGTCGGTAGACCACCTCGTCCTCAATCTCCACACGCGCATCAAGCCCGATAAGTGTTTCGTCTTTGGTCGCAACTAGTGGGTTGATTTCCATTGTAACGCCATCGCAGGCGAGAAACGCTTCCGACAACTTGGTAAGGATCTCCCCGACCCTCACGAGGGTTTTTCCCGTCAAGCCGACTTCGGCAGCCATCTCTCTTGCCTTGTAAGGCGCGAGCCCCGTCCACGGATTGAACGGTTGGCGTGCGACCTGATCGCTTTGGGTGGCTTCAACGTCCACACCACCAGCGAGACTCAATAACGCAACGGGCAGCTTTGCGACCATATCCCATGTAATACCAACGTAAAACTCGCGTTCGTAGTTTAGTTTCGGTTCAACCGAAATCAGTTCAACCGTTGTGCCGCGCACGTCCATTCCGAACAGTGCCTCTGCCGCGATAATCACTTGATCAAGACTCTCAGCAAACTTCACCGCCCCAGCGTTCCCGCGCCCTCCGAAAGGGGTCTGTGCCTTTAGGACAGCGGGCAGCCCGACACGCTCAATGGTTGCTCGCACTTCACCGATAGATTTGACCGGCGTCGATTCCGTAAAAATTAAGCCGAAATTAGAGAGCAGTTTTTTGCTTTGATGTTCAAGGAGTCTCATCTTGTCTGATTATACCATATTCCGACGAAAAGATGGAGTCGTTTCGATGGGCTAACACCATAGACAATCAAAACCGTTTACACATTTTATTTGTCTTTATTGCTTGAGATTCAAAAAAGTGTAAGGATCTATTCCATCGGCATCATGATCAAGCCCTGTTATGCCGGGTGGAATAATTCCCTCCCCTAAAGCATCAAAGACACTATCTGATATGTCCGGCCCACTCGTTATTCGTCCTGCATATCGAGTAATTGTCCCATCCGGTTCCTCAATGTAATTCCATCGGACATAAACCGTGTTGGGAAATCCTGGATAGACGAGCCCATTACCCATTGACGCAGACGTTGCTCCATGTCCCTGATTCCACAGTTTTATTACAACCCGATCCATCAATTCTATTGCCTTCATCATACCGCGTCCATGTTGATTGATTTTTTCGTACATATCCACTGCTTCCCAAATGGGATCGCGGGGAAAATCTGAAGGCACTTGGGGATATGGTCCAAAACCAAAGGGCGAAACCCGCTGAGGCTCCTCCACCACCTCAGCCGTCAACAGTGCTTTCTCCTCATCCGATAACTCTGCTAAGAAATCATCAACTGACTCGACCTCCGCGGACGAAACAGTAGGCGTCGATTCCGTTTGCGTGGGCAATGATTCCCCTTGCAGACCACTCAAGTCAACTTCAGAGGAAGAAAGATTTTCAGGCAGGGGGGAAGCAGGCGCAGAGACCTCTAGCATCTCAACTGGTTCAACATCACCATAGTACCAATGGCTTCCGAAATACACACCAACCACAATGAGGATACTTAATACGAGCGCCCCGATAACAAACGGGTGACGCAGCACGTCAAATACGGTTCTCATCGTACTCTCTCCTCTCATTTGCCGATGTTCCTGAAAAAAGCCGCACGAAGTACATGTAGGATCTTGCGTGATTATACCATATCCCGACAAAAAGATGCGGAGGTTTTGAGCCGTTTTAGCCGACTAACGCCATAGACAATCGAAGGGAAGCTTTTTGTGAGCACAAAAAAAGCGGTACCATCCTTGTGAAAAAGAACATGATACCGCTAGTTATATTGATTTAAGATGCCCGCTATCGCGTAGAGGGCTCCTCACCTGACTCGGAAGGGACAGAAGGTTTGCCACTCCCGTCAAATTGCATCGCGGCGTTTGTTCTAGCAGACGACGAAGCCACTCACCTTTAAGGTGCTTCCCACCTGATGATACCCGCTTGATTGTGGACACTGACACGATTGGTCAGTTCATCGGCGTATAACTGCACCGCATTTACACCCTCTGGATTGGAGACTGTTACCCGGTTGGTTACTTTACCCGCAGATAAACGAACCCCATCTTTCCCCGACGGATTGCGGACGATGACACGATTCGCCAGTTTACTGGTGCGTAACAGTACTGCAGGCTCCCCCGACTTATCGGCGATGGCAACACTGTTTCCCGTTTCATCGGTGACAAAGAGAACCGCAGGAGTACCCGCAGAATTATGGATGACAAATCCATTGCCCAAGTTTTCATTGGTGCGTAAGACAATCGCAGGCTGCCCCAACATATCGACCACCGTTAGTGAGGTACACTTGAGATCTCCCAGAACGTCCTCTCTTTGTGCAATCAGTGGAGGACAAATGAGTGCTCCTACACCTAGCCCAACCAACATGATAAACGCCCCTAATGCAGTATAGAAACACTTTTGTTTGTGATTCACTTCGCATCTCCACGGTCAACGACTTGGGTTTTACGCTCACGCTCCCACCGTTCCCTTGCCTTTTTGAGACGTTTCAGATTCTCCTCACACGGCGAACAGGCCTCCTCCGCTTCCAGTCCAACGTGTTGAGCAACGGGGACACCGGGAAAGTTGTCTGTTGCATACGCAAGGAACAACCCCACAATGACCAAGAAACAGAGTAAAACCCATGTTATCAGAAACACTTTCATCTGGAAGACTCCTCTTGGTTACGATGCTGCTCTATCTGATTGGCAACCTCTGGGTCGTTTTCTCTAAGACGGCGAAGTCCCTCTTCTGGCCCATACCGCTCTAACGTGGACATCGCCCGCTCGAAACGATCCAGTACAAACTGTTTTCTCAGAGCGGTTTCGAGCTCTTCCACGGTGGAAGACTCCGGGAGGGGAGGCAACGCATCGGTAACACCCTTTTCTGGATCTACTATTGGTGCCGCTGCTGTACGTTTTGCAGTGTCATACTGTTCATCAGCCTCCGTCGAGGGAGCCGCCATGCTTGGACGATTCCCTTCCATTGCGTCAGGAGATACCGGGGAACTTTCCATAACGGACGACATATCCCACAAAGGCACAGGAGCCTGTGTTTCGAGCACATCACCCCCTGTCGCCTCTGCTGCTGCGACAATACTCGCCGCGTTTCGCTGCACGTTGGTTAGCCACTCTCTTGCAAGGCTCCTAGGTTCACCTTCTCGCTTTATGTGGACTGCGGTGTCCCAATCATCACCGAATTGCCCAAGGTACCATGCCATATCAGCATTGAGTTCCCTAAAAACCTCATGGATGACTCTACCACGTTGCCTAGCTGCTGCTAACGGGTTGGTCAGATCTACCGGTTCTTGGGCTATAAACAATCTCGCGAACTTAAGACGCATCTCCCGTTCATAATCCTCCGGCTCCCCGGTGGGGAAACTGTTACGAAATATCTTGGTGTAATCCCTGTGTACCGGGAACCCTTGCGATTCCCAAAAGTCATTCCACTTCCGTTCCGTCATTTCTGTTGAATCAACATCTTTCATAAATTCGAGGAACGCCGGTGAATCATAAACCGCAAGCCGTTTTTGTATCTCTGGATCTGCAAGTTGTTTTTCGCTATATATGGACCTTATGTTATTTCTGACTCGCTGTGTAATTCTTTCAGCCAGGGACTCTTCATTTTCTTTCCGCTGCAGGGAGTTTCGTTTGTCAGTGGTTATTCTGTTTCTGATCCTCTGTATAAGTTTTTCACTTTCTTCCCGCTGCGTGGTTATCCCGTCGTTGGAGGAACTAGGGAAATTTTGCCTATGAAGTTCCTTGGCCTTACGCCCCTGGAAAAAAAACCACACCGATACACAAATGGCTATCCCTATTAACAGCGAGCTGCTCACATAAAATAATCGGGATTTCATCAGTTTAAGCCTCCTAAAGTGTGTTGATTTAATCAAGCGTAATATACTAGTACTCTGTCAGTTAAGTGTTGGCAAATGAACTTCAAAACCTTGTAGAATCTACGTTTTCTGCCTAATTACCTTTGGTTATCAGAATTTATATGACGGTGTACTAGTACTCTGTCAGGCAAATTATGGTTGTGTATATTGATTGAGAGCAAACAATAAGATTAGGACTTACGCAGTTGCATGCCCAAAGCCTCGTTGTTCGATGATGCATTAACACACAACACGGCTCGTAACGCCCGATGAATCCCCGATTATCGGGATTAAGAAACGGGCAATTACAGTAAATCGGTAGGTTTGTAGTGGGGCGATTAATCGCCCGTGGTAACGCGCAATGAATTGCGCTACTACAAACTGAAGTGCGTAACTCCTAACATATATAATAATTGCAAAACTTATCTGATTGAGTACTAGGTTCTGTTGACATTTGATAAATTGAACCAATCTTAATGAACTACGGATGTATAACCCCGGTGGTTTAGAACAAATGGAACAGAGATCTCCGTCCCCTGCGCTTGTTTCTATGTCCCGGTGGGGGTTGTCGTATGGAACAACGATTGTTGTTCCATACAACTTCCAAGAGTTTTAGAACCTGTTTTAAAAGTCATTTGATACGGTTTTGCATCAAGTAAATGGAAGCAATATATACCATAGTCTCAGCGGTCTCAGCAGAACGTTCATAGTCCAAAGTCAATCGGCGAAACCAACCGAACCAAGAAAAGGTACGCTCCACAACCCAACGCAATGGGACGACCACAAATCCCGATTGCCCCAGAGCTAGAGCGATATCCAATTGACACTGATGCGTCAAATATAGCCAGTCGCCTAATTCTCCACGATAGCCAGCATCAGCACAGACTAACTGAATCGTTATCTGCCAACTAAAGACCTCGTTTAGTAACTCTATTGCAACTCGATTATCACTGACATTGGCATCAGTGACCTTGACTCCCAATGGAATGCCAATTGTATCGGTGACTATATGGCGTTTACGACCTTTGACTTTCTTATGCACATCAAACCCTATACTATTTGCCAGTTCGGTCGTCTTGACCGATTAGCTGTCAATGATAGCTACTGTCGGTGAGGGCACTTTGCCAATATCACAACGGGTTTGCTCGTGAAGTGATTGATGAATCATAACCCATGTCCCTAAAGTTTTCCACTTTCTGAAGTGGGAATAGACCGTTTGCCACGGTGGCATGTGACGCGGCAACATTCGCCATTGACACCCTGATTTGACTATATAGAAAATAGCGTTGATAATTAAGCGCAGCTCCCACTTGAGAGGTCTACCTACGGGTGAAGGTTCTGGTAAATAGGGTAACAAGTTGTCCCACTGGGCATCGGTCAAATCAGTAGGATATTTTGGTGTAGTCATGTTTATGCCTTGCATTCGGTCAGTATTTTACTGCTCCAATGATTTAACATAAACATTAACTTTTGAGTAGGATTTTTCTTTTTCAAACAGGTTCTTAGCAGCACAAAGCTTTGTGCTGCTAAGAACCTCGCGTTTGCTGAATTGGGAACAACAAAATGTTAACACGCCCTAATTTTGACACACTTCAATCATGCGTGTACACCAAACAGTGGCTTGTTCTTTAGCCCTGATACACAAGTCATCATCATCACCATACATAATACATGCCACGTATGATAAAAATGCCATTCTCTCGCATTGTTGAATTGCTTCTTCACAACCCGAACCACAGGCTTCGGCTCTCTGAACAAGGGAACTTGGCAACAGACCAAATCCGGCTGACAATACCGTAACAATCAGAAATGCTGCTAAAAAACGACGTGAACTGAACATTATTCAATTTCCCATGAGTTGTTGGGAATGCTTTGGCATTCCGTGACGGACAAAAATTTCCGCTTCAAACATAAAAAAAGTATAACAACTTAGATTATACTAATCTAAGTTGTTACTTATCGAAAATCCATGCTTTTTCCGTTACGGTTAAAAGATTTAACCACAAACTCATAAGGAGCAATTAACATGCCAAAAGAAGCAAAAATCGCCCAAACCCAGTGGGCATCAGGCTTCCAACGCAAAAAGGTCAAAAAGTCGTTGAAGCGATTTACTCAATTCTTAGCAATTGTTGTTTAACAATAGTTGCTAATGTTAGCAACTATTGCTAACTTTTTTGCACAAGTTCTAAGGGGGAAACCAAAGCCCGTGCATCACCGAAGCGATCTGTTCCATCGCCTCAACCTTTTTCCTATTCACTTAACACCGCTTCGGGAAAGACCCGAAGATATCCTACCGTTGGCTGACCATTTTCTGGAGGCATACATTGCCAGAAGTGGGCGCAGCTTCGATGGCTTTTCAGAGGGGGCAAAATCATCCCTTCTGGATTATCAATACCCCGGCAACGTCCGTGAGCTGCGGAATATCGTTGAGCGCACTGCCATTCTCTGCCCGGCAGAGGTCTCGCTGATAGAAATCGAACATCTTGATATTCAAGAATACCCATCGGAAGAGCCACCGTCTCAATCTGATAAATCGTCAAGCGAGAACGAGTACGATCGGATTTTACGGGCACTTGAAGAAAACCAATGGAATCGCAGCCGAGTCGCAAAAAAACTCGGTATCCCCTACTCCACTTTCCGCTATAAGATGAAAAGGTTGGGAATTTCGCAGATGCGGGATTAAGATCACGATGTTGTCTTGACGGTTTGGATCTATTTGTCCGAAGCATTTTCAGATACGAGTTGCAGCACCCACCCGGGCGCGCTCAACTGATGCACCGGTTGCGTTACTGTAAAAAATTATACCATATCCCGATAAAAAATGGGGAGGTTTGGAAGCAATTTAACCGACTAACGCCATAAACAATCGAAGAGAGATGTCTTGTGAGCACAAAAAAGCGGCATCATATCCCTGAAAAATGGCATGATATCGCTGGTTATATTGATTGAAGATGCCTCCTACCGTGTAGAGGACGCCGCCTCACCTGTTGGGCTTTGACGCTTCTTCCACAGCCTCCTGCTGGACAACCGCCGCGCCCTTAGCGGTATCATCTCCGGGCTTGAATACGAGGATCAACAAAGCCAGTCCAAGGGCAACGATAGTGCAGGTAAGCATCAGCAGCGGCTTCCACTCTAGGAGATTCACGGTTATGAAACTTATACCCACCAGGAGCAGGACACAACCCATGGATGTATAACTCACTATTCCTGCATTGAGTTCTATTATCAAAAAAGACACTCCTAGCGAAATTATGAATATCCCACAACCAATCCCCAATTGCCTTATGTACCTGAAGATATACTGCCGCACCTTTTCTGCAAATGCCATAATAACCTTTGGTGCTAGTTTAGAGAGCAAATTGTGCAATAGATAAAGGGACAAATCCATCGTCATCAACGGGTAATCCGTCCCATTGCACTAGCAAATTAAACATCGCCATTGTGAAAGCAAGTCGTGTCTTGAAATAGTCCCAACACCGATGCCCGACTTTCTTCAAATGGCAGACGCGGGTCAACATAGATAAAATAGTCTCTATCACCATCCTGTCGTTCCACTGTCCGCGTTTGCAGATACGCAAGTTGTCAGGGAACCAGTCCACTTTGGTAAACCCTTCATCAGCAAAGACAACCATCTGGTCACTGACGCCTTCAACTATGTGTTGGAACTGACTACCATCATAGACATTGGCAGTGTCACACTCCCAATCGACAATCTCCCCCAGATGGTTGACCAATATGCACAGTTTGCCTCCGACAATCCATCGTTGGTTGGATATACCTTTTTTGCCGATTTGTCGCTCAGACCGACCTTCTCGACGGGGGTGAATCAACTCAATACCATAAGTGTCAATCACGCCAATCAGTGACGGGGTTGCCATGAAAATATCGGTCAGATGCCTATGGCTGTTGAAAAGCCGGAACAAGCGAGTCCGTTTTGGTAAATGCGGGAACAACCCGGTGTAATTGCTTTCTATCCACCGATAAAAGGCACGATTGCCTACCCCTTTGAGCGAAAAAAGCAACGCAAGCGTAATAACTTCAGACGGATACAGTTTGGCTTGAGTATGCTTGTGATTTATATTGTCTTGTGTCAGTTTATCATCTACACAACAGAACAAGTCTGTGATAAAATCTATCGTGGTCATGAGTTTCGCTTTCCTCCCGTTAATTGAGATGGTTTGTTACCCCGATTAACGATACTAGTGAGGAAAACGACTCATGACCCATAAATTATACTAGCACCAGTGGTTAATAGAATCTCCTCCTCTTTTCATTCGACCAAGGAAGTGCATTCCTACAACCCTACACCTGTTCAGTTCATCGCAGTTCCGCGAGTCCACAGCCTATTATAATCCAAGTCGCTACTTATTGAAAATCCATTGGGTTTCTCGTAGGGGCGAGGTTCCCTCGCCCAACGGGCTGGGGGACCCAACCCCTACGCATTCAACAGGTGTACAGATGATTTTTCTTACGTATTACGCATTATTCTTCATCAGCCCTAGCGGGCCGACATGTGTATAGCATTGGGATGACGATGAATCAAATCACTGCTCGCCCTTCAGCAATCCGAATCTTAGTGATTTTGGTCATTTCTAGCAGTTGTCGAGTATGGAAACTCGACCTACAGGCTATCTAGGTTCTGTTGACATTTCCCATCAGATACACCTTGAGACGATTTGGGAGAATTGTTATCAAAATCCACAAAATGTAGGGGATGGCAGCCCATATCGGGGCTAGGAAGCCCCTCCTACAAGGAGCTCTAGCGGCGGAGCAAGCAATCCATGGCACAACTACGAACGAGGACCCGATGAATAGCGCAACTACATTGTAGCACGGGAGGGGGGACCCTACCCCTACGATTGGGTACTTATCACCGAATCATGAACACGGTTCACATAAATGTCAACACGCCCTAGCAACTCGTGTTATTGCGATTAACGATTACTTATCCGAAGCACCTTCAGATACAAGCTGCAGTACCCGCCGGGCGCGCTCCACCACCGGCAGATCGACCATCTGACCATCAACAGCGACCGCACCGGCACCCTCGGCCTCCGCCGCCTCGAAGGCTTCCACCACACGCCGGGCATACTCGACCTCCGCATCGGTTGGACGGAAAACTGTTTCAACGACCTCAATCTGGGCGGGGTGGATCAAGGCTTTGCCGGTAAACCCAAGATCACGGGCGAGCCGCGTGTCCACTTCTAGTCCCGTCGGGTTCCGAATATCAAGATAGACCCGATCTATCGCCTGCAACCCTTCACTAACAGCAGCAACGACGAGCGCGGAGCGGGCGTAAAGGAAATCCCCGGCTTCGCCTTGACGGACGTTAAACATCCCCAGATCCATCGCGAAATCCTCCGCACCGAACATCAACGCAACAAGTCTAGGACTAGATGCCGCAATCGCAGGCGCCTGAACCAACCCACGCGCGCTCTCAATTGTGGCGAGCAACCGCACACTTCCGCGTTGAAGTCCCGCTCCCTCCTCCCGCTCATCCAGAACCGCGCTGACCCACAACACATCTTCGGGACAATTCACCTTCGTTAACGTGAGTCCATCCAGACCGGGACGAATCACCGCAGGGAGGTCCACCTCCATCTCTTTGGTCCCAGCGGGGTGAATACGCACGAAACGGAGCATCCCACCCTGGTCACGGAACGGACCCGATGGACGGTCAAGCGTTTCCGCCATCATGGCGCGGGCTGTATTCTTTTCGCTGGGCGGCACCCCGTCCTCCAGATCGAACATCGCCACATCGAGCTTTAGCCCATAGGCTTTATCAATCATCCGCTGCTGATGTCCGGGCACAAACATCCAAGACCGCATAATCCGCATAAAGCACCTCCCATCATCTGTCTCACGTTTCACGTTTCATGAGGCTTCCCCGCTCCCCTCGTTATTCAGGAGTCCTCCAAATGCATAGCTTCCCCTTCAAGCAGGACGCTGCGAATATCGTAGCGTCCGGGGTACTGCACTGGCAGCTGCCCCGCTTCTACCATCAGATCAAGTGGGTTCGCACGGGTGTGCATCGGTAGGCGGACTACTTCGTGGCAGCGGGCGGATTCGTAGGCACCCATCATCATGTGCATTGTCCACAAGCCGTTCTCCGCTTGGTTGCGGTGGACGCTACGTTCCTCAATCCAATCAATCAGTTCCTGCACCTGAGCGGCAGCCGCATCCACTTGCGTGACCTCTACGTCCCGCCATCCACCCGTTTCAGCGTTAAAGTAACGTATCCAACCGTCGTCGAAATCGATCATCCCGTCCGTTCCCTGCACAAACGCCCATTTATCTTCAGAGACGAGGTCTGTCTGGAAGGACCCCTGCACACCGCCCTCGAACAGTACAAATCCCGCCACGCAGTCCTCACTACGTACACTGCGCTCATACCGGTCAGTCTTTCGCTCCACCTGACCAAAAACCCACTCCACTTTGGGATCACCCAGAATATAACGCATACAGTCTAGCCCGTGGCTGGTGGCGTTGAGCAATCCGGTCAGACGGGTGTGCGATACCCGTTGAGGCTCGCCAATCGCTCCCGCTGCAATCAACTCTTTCGCTTTCGTCCATGCCCCAAGGAACCGACGTTGGAAACCGATCGCCAACTTGACCTGATTCCGCTGACAAGCAATCATCATGGCTTCAGCCTCGCCCAAGTTAGTCGCCATCGGTTTCTCACAAAGGATAGCCTTGGGCTGACGTGCGGCGGCGGCGATTGTCATTTCTGCGTGCAGGGGGTGCCATGTGCACACACTCACAATGTCAGGCTGCTCAACCTCAAGCATCTGCCGGTAATCGGTGTAGTGGTTAGGAATGCCGTTTCGCTCGGCAAAGCTCTGTGCCTTCGCTTCCACTGTATCCGCACACGCCACTAGTGTGGTTGCCTCGACCCGGTTATAACCGGAGGCGTGGCTGTTAGCGATGCTGCCACACCCGATAATCGCAGCACGGTAGCTCGCTGATTTTTGGTCAGTCATCATTTACGCTCCATATTATTCATACGGTATAGCATCGTTAAAAATCTGTGTCCGCTTCATAATCCGTCGCTCAGTTGATGGGAAGCCCTCTCGGCGGTGCATGGTGCATCGGTTGTCCCATATAACCAGATCATCGACCTCCCAATCGTGCGTCCAGACAAAACGCTCCTGCGACAGATGATCGAAGAGTGTACCAAGCAGCTCGCGGCTTTCCGATTCGCCAACGCCCACGATGTGCCGAGTCAGGTGGGGACCGACGTATAACGCTTTACGCCCGGTTTCAGGGTGGGTGCAGATAACCGGATGGTCAATCAACTCCGGTGGATTCTGGCTTTCGACATGGTGACGATGGACAGCACGCAGCCCCTTGAGCCGCCCTTTGAGGTCGGGATCGAGCCCTTCATAGGCGGCGTAGCAGTTACACCACCGCGTGGCGCCGCCGGTGGAAGGAAGTTCGACCGCGTAGATGATGGAGAGCGTTCCGGGCTGCCGCAGGTACGACAGATCGGAGTGGAAGGGGATCTCGTCGTTGCTGAGTGCACCGATGGGTTGACCGTCCCTCTCGACATTGGAAACAAAGAAGATCTCTTTGACAGGACGAGGCAGCTGCTTACGGACATGTTCGACCGCTTGACCGAAGTAGTTGGTGAAACGGACCTGATCCTCATCGCTAATCCGTTGCCCACGGAAGAGGAGGACACAGTGCGCTAGCAGCGCCTGACGGATGTACTGGACTGTGTCTTCGGGCAGCGGATGCGTTAGGTCTATCCCCTGAATTTCCGCACCCAAGGCACCGCCGGTGGGAATCACTTGTATCTGATCTATACTGTTTGCGATAACAGCCATCTGAAACTCCTTTAGAACCTGTTTTAAAAAGCAAGAAATGATCCCACGGCACTGTGAATTTGTCAATCAACAGCGAGCCGTATCGCAGGGTAGGGGTTGGGTCTCCCAACCTGTTGGGCGAGGGGACCTCGCCCCTACGAAACTAAGCCCCCCCAATAAGTCGGGAGGCAAATCGAAAGCTCTCGGAACGGAGCAGCTACCATTGACCTGACATGGTTTGCTGAATATAGTGAGAATGTGCCGTTGAATAGTGGATTACGGAAGAACCCGAGTTTTGAAGAAAAAACTCGGGTTCAGGGCAAATCACTTTACCCAAAATGACTTTTCAAACAAGCTCTTAGAATCTCTCCCTCAGTCCCGTTTCTTTCTACGGAAGCGTTTATGAGCCTTTGGTGCGAGTTGGTAAGAATGTCCTTTTCACTCTTTGGTTCACTGGTTCAAAAGTTCATTACTGAACCAACAAAACGAAGCCATTACTCCATTGTTTTCACGTTTCACGTATCACGTTTACACTTCTGAAACCTTTACCTTCTCAACCTGATTCGAGACCAACCAATCCAAAAAGTCTTCTTGCTCCTCTGTGATCTCAATTTCGGCTTGATTCTGATCGTCCAACGGAGAGGTCACGTAGAACACCCCCTCGTCGTACAGTTCAGCGGTCAACTCAAGCGGGAAGAAAAACGCATTGGAATCGCCGCTATGTTCCCATTGCCGAGCACTCGCACCCTCCGTGAAGTATTGGAGCTGTCCACGCAGTATATGCGAGATCTCGTAAGGTTCAAGCGTCGGTTTATCTATAGCAGATGCGACATATTTAGCCATTTTATTTTGTCCTAACTCTAGAGCGTGTTGACATTTATGTAAAACTGTCCATAACCGTAGGTGCTGCATCCCGATTTATCGGGGGGCGAGGTCCCCTCGTCCATTGACCAACGCGGGTTGGAAACCCCAAACCATACGGGTTGAGTTGATTGTAGGTCGAGATTCATATCTCGACACCAAAACGTCGATTTTGGAAAATCGACCTACAGCAGTTCAAAACCGTCCCTGGTCTCGGAACGGACTATGATGTATGACCAAAGGGTTGGGAAACCCAACCCCTACAAAGTACCGTATGTTTGTGCACACCTCTCGACTATCTGATTGCGATGAAATGTCAACAGAACCTAGTTACTAGTAGTAGGCATACTCTGTATGCCGTAATCTCCACACACCCGTAGGTCGGGCATCCCCGGTCACGCCTGGTCTCGGTACGGACGGATCCTCTCGGACTTGCCCGACCCCAACGATTCAATGCGGTTAATGCGTAGGGAACGCAGATCTGCGTTCCGTTTATTCTTACGTATTACGTATTATGCTTCATTAGCCCTAGCACGTAGGTTGGGTTGAAAAGAATCTGCGACAAATCCCAAGCATTCCAGTTGAATGTGCAGATATGATTCCGACATGAAATCTCACAAAGAGAGTAAAACCCAACACCTGATAGTTTGAAACGTGAAGCCTGAGAAAAAAGAGTTAAGGGGATATCTGCTCGTTTTCCCACTCCCTCGCTCCCTCGCCTCCCTGTTTTTCCTTCTTTCTCTTCCCTGCGTCTTTGCGCCTTTGCGTTAAATATCTTCTCCTGATTCAGAAAATAAACTTTCCCAATTATAGCACATCTACCCAATAAACGAGAATCTAAATTTCCACCTTTCTGCTTGACTATCCACCCGTTCACCACTATAATTCTCAACACAGTTAGGATGCATGCCCCAACCCATTGCGAGGAAAGACCTGATGAAAAAACAACTGGAATTTTTCAAGGATAACGGTTACCTTGTCGTGCCTGATGCCCTATCCGCTGAAGAGATTCGCTCCATCAACGAGGCGATTGATCGGGATCTCGTCGAGAATCCGGTGATGTGGCTAGACCGCGGACAGATGGGGCGGCGGCAGAACGCCTATGCCCTACTCGCCTGCCCGGAGATGGACATAACCATGCGTCCCTCGACGCTGCTGCCGTTGATGGGCGCGATCATGGGAAAAGACCTCTGTGCGGAGGAACATTCGGTCATGCTCCGTGCACCAAACCCTGACGGCAACACCGAATGCCACTGGCACCGCGATGCGAGTCGTGATGCAAGTGGGGATATCGACCCTCCATATTATACACGCTATCTATCGGTCGTCTTTTACCTGACAGATGTGGACGACACCACGCACACCTTCAGCGTCTTGCCCGGCACAGGGCAGGCCACAGAGTGGCTCCCGCTTGAGGCTTATGATCTCAGCACAGCGCAGCATCTCGTCGGCCACGCCGGCACAGCGATCTTTTTTAACGCGGCAACCTTCCACGCCGGAAATGTCCGGCGCACCACCTCCGAGCGGCGTACCATCCACATCTACTGTGGCAGGACAACAGACCGATATCTCAGCAATCACACGATCTTCCCACGCCGTCTGTGGGAGGGCAAGGACGAAGCCACACAGCGTTATTACAGCCGTCCCAATCCAATCACGCAACTCCTGATAGAACGGTTTCCATAGACACATTTTTTTACGCATTACGCATTACGTATTATTTCTTCGCCTCCTATATTTCTATTGTTCGAGAGTCACATCTGTGCTATTATGGGCGGGGTCATAATTCACAACGAAAGGACGCCTTTTATGAAAATCACCGAGATTGAATCAATCCTCCTGCGGGTGCCTTACGAAGAACGTATTCGCAAGCAGTATCATTATTTTGGGCTGGACGAGCAGACGACGGTCTATAAAGTTCATACGGATACCGGCTTAATCGGGCTTGGAGAAAACCCCGGGCCACCCTTCGAGCAGGAGCTCCTCGACGCATACATCGGCACGAATCCGTTCGATCATATCATGGGACAGGGGCGGTTCAACCTCGATATGGCGTGCTACGACCTGATGGGCAAACACTTGGACTTGCCCACATGGAAACTGATGGGGCAGCAGGTTCGTCAATGGGTGTCAATGGGTTGGTGGATGCCCTCCATGTCACCCGAAGATAGTGCCGCCGAAGTTCAGGTTGCAGCTGAACGGGGGTATCGTGGACTCAAATGCAAAGCCAGAGCGTTCTATGACATCGTTGAGCAATCACAGGCAATGCAAGAGGTCGCACCGCCAGACTTTCGTGTGGAGTTCGACTTTAACGGTGCATTGACCAACGTAGAGAAAGCCCTGCCCATCTTGCGAGAATTGGAGAAGATTCCGATAGTCAAAGGTGTGGAGGAGCCAATCTTCGCGTATGACGTTGAAGGATGGCGACGGCTGCATCAGGAGATTCGCATCCCATTCTATCTGCACGGCGTCGGTGTCATCCAAGAAGGCGCGTCGCGTCAACCTTCGGGACCTTGGATCGGGCTTCGTGCCGGCGATTTCGATGGCGCGCTGTGCAGCCATGAACCAATCAAAAGCGCGTTGGCGTCCAGTTGGGCTTTTGCCGCTGCAAATACACCAATTCTGTTACAGTACGTCGGCACCGGCATAACCGCAGCCTTCGCCTGTCATCTGGGAGCGGTAATGCCAACAGCGACCCTGCCGGGCGTTACGGCAAGCCACACCTACGAAGATGACCTGATTGTGCAAGGGCACACAGTTCAACGGGGATTCATGAAAGTTCCAGAGGGACCGGGGCTAGGTGTAGAATTGGATGAAGATGCGGTCAGCCGTTATTCCCAAACGCCTACGCCGGAATGGCTTCGACATATCTCCGTCGTTACGCTCCCCGGCGGCGTCAAACACTACTACCAAAGCCTCCAGCAAGCGGAACGACTGATGAAGCAGGGGGTAGACGAATCCTTCGCGCCCGGCGTCAGGTTGGACGAATGGGAGGACGATGGGAGCGAAAGGTTCGATGGCCTCTGGCAGCGACTCCAAGAAACCGATTGGCCCCTGTGGGAAGCCTAAATGAGGAAAGACAACGATGACGAGAAATCTGGGATACCTTCTTGCACTTACCCTGCTGATTTCAGGGGTGATTTTGCAATCCGCGGGTATCGCTGAAGAAGGACTACCGGGTGTCAAGTCCATCGCAGACCTAGACCGTCTGGCAAACCTCCACTTCGCCATTATGAGCGATAACAAGGGGGATTCTCCGCTTAGTAGCGTGGAGTTTGCCCGAATGACCGCTTGGATTAAGGAGGGAAATCCCGCCTTTATGATAGGTTTGGGCGATCACGTCAAATATCGGTGGGAAAACACCTTTATCCCATGGCTACAATCCGATCCTTGGTGGCGTGAGCACTTCTATCCCAACGTTGCGGACGGTGAGAACGAATACTACAGCCCTACCCACAGACAGTCGGACTACGGCGAGGGCGCACCGATACTCGATCTGGTAGAGCTAGATGCCCATGCAAGCGTCATCCGTCCAAACAAATCGGAATACTACGCCCAAATTTCGGTCGGCGATTATACCGTTCACCTGATTCAGATGCACTTCTCGGATCAGCCAATGGACGCAGCAGTCGCGTTCCCGGAGAGCAGCCAAGCGTGGATGATGGCAACCCTCAAAGACATCGAAAAAAAGGATAAGGACCTGATTATCGTGGCGGCACATTCGCGGACAGGATCGTGGGACATGGTGCTTTCTCCAGAACGACGCCAACTCCTGCTGAACAAGACCGATCTGGTTCTCTCTGCCACGACCCACAGATTCGAGGCATGGGTGCCGGAGGGGTTTGAGGGGGGAGACGCTGTTTGTATCAACACCGGAGCGGTGAATTACCCTGGACCGATGACCCCCAACGGCTATGTCGAAATCCACCTCATCGAATCGACGGGCGTTGTGGGACAGTACATAGACCTCACGCAGATAGGTCGTCGTCTCCAACAAGGGCGTTTTGCTTGGGTTAAACCCAAAGACGGATCGATGCGCCACCTCAACCTCCGACCACCCACCGCCGATGAAATCAATGAGCCAATCGCCAATCTCAACGAACCGCTCGAAGCGATGCAAATCGAACAGGGGCTTTCACAACTGATAAAAGAAAAGACGGGGGTGGACTTTGCCCTAGTGGGTACAAGAAATGGGCTCGATAAGGGTCCTGTAACACGAGAGGCAGCGTGGCGGGTCTTTGGGAAAAACACCAACATTAGGGTCGTCCGCATCCCGATAGCAAAAGTACTTCCTGTCCTTGGGCTTCTACAAAAGGAAGAGATTGCTTCACAGGGTGCTGCTATCCGTGTCGCAGCGCCGCATCCCACAATGACGGGGATCATCACCGTAGCGGGCATCACGCATGAAGCCATCGAACCGCAAGCGTTGGACGATAAAGGGTTGCGACAAGTTGACCTCCTCGTTGAATGGCTCACCTCTCAATGAATCCTTCAAAAAAGACCTCCCCACTAGAAAGGAGGATAGATCCTTGGCAACCACACCGGAAGTTAGCAAAGATAGTGTGATTATACTCTACAAGGGCGGTCGACTGCCCACGTGGCACGGTCTCACCCCGGAGGCGCGAGATGCGCATCAGCAGGAGCATGTTGATCTCATGTTATCGGTTGCCCGTGAACACGGACTGATGCGACTGGAAGGCTTTAAGCTGATGACACCGCAGCAGTCGTGGGAACGTTTCTGGGTTATCGAGTTTCCCACACTAGCGGGCGCAGAGGCGTGGATCGATGCTGAAATGGCACCGCCCTACGGCCGTTACGGCTACTACGAATACTACACCGCACGGCATTGGGGGCGCGACCATTTTTCCCAATGGGCAACGCGTTCTCTCAAACCGGTGGTGCCGGACGGGAGGGATCCGCATCACGTCCCAGTGCTTCACGTGGACAGGGGGAGCGTGGTTGCCCTGCTTTTTGGTCGGTGGCGACCAGAGGCGAGCGAGGCGACACCGGAGGAGCGGGGTGACACAGAACATATAGAGCTAATGCAGTCGGTCGCCCGTGAACACAGACTGATGCGCTTAGAAGCGTTCAAATTGATGGGGGCACAAGATGCGTGGCATCGGGCATGGCTAATCGAGTTTCCGACTTTGACCGGGGCGGAGGCGTGGATTGATGCCGAAGTGCTTCCTCCACACGGTCGCTATTCTGCCAAGACCTTTTATCTAGCACGCAGGTGGGCACCACACTATTTCGCAGGTTGGGTGCGATACGCCCAAACCTAATTGGTTCATTGGTTCATTAGTACATTGATGAACTAATGAACTCTTGAATTCAACAGCAAGGAGGGATTTTAATGGATTTAACGGATAAGGTTGCAATTGTGACAGGCGCGGGGCAGGGGATCGGACGGGCGATTGCGCTGCGACTGGCAGGTGCCGGCGCAACGGTTGTTGTAGCTGAACTGAACCGTAAAGTCGGTGAGACAGTTGCGAAAGAGATTGAGGCGTTGGGATGCAAGTCCCTTGTCATTGAGGTAGATGTCTCAAAGTTGGATCAGGTACAACGGATGGCGCAGCAAACGTTGGAGACCTTTAACCAGATCGATATTCTGGTGAACAACGCCGGAATTGCAGGGAAAACAGCGACGTTGCCAGATCTGGATGAATCGGATTGGGATGCGGTTATAGATGTGAATCTGAAGGGCGTATTCCTCTGCTGCAAAGCGGTGATTGACCATATGATCGAGAGGCAGTACGGCAAGATTGTTAGTGTCGCTTCGATCGCGGGCAAGGAGGGCAATCCAACGCTCATCCCGTATTCAGCATCCAAAGCGGGCGTCATTTGTCTGACGAAAGCCTTGGCGAAGGAGGTCACTGAGTATAGTATCAACGTCAACTGTGTTTCACCGGCGGTAATTGCAACCCCGATTCTGGAACAGGTGTCGCAGTCCACTATCGATTATATGGTCAGCAAGATTCCGCTGGGACGGGTTGGAAAGCCGGAGGAGGTCGCAGCGGTGGTGCATTTCCTAGCGTCGGACGATGCCAGTTTTGTGACCGGGCAGTGTTACGATGTGAGCGGCGGCAGGGCAACCTATTGAAACAGAGGTTCATGTCAAAAGAAAGTGCAAAACACAAGTTAGTACATTAATGAACTAATGTACTAAATCTGTTGCACGATTTTTTAACATGAGTCGAAACGGAAACCCAACGTAGAGATGGGCAACGCTCCCCGTATTGCTATTGTGGACTAGTCATCATCCAAGGTAAACCGAATTGGAATTCTTACCCGCTGGGGTACTGATTCGCCACCTTTCTTGGCAGGAGTAAAGCGCCATTTTTTCAGCGCTTCAATCGCCGCCTCCCCGAAGCCGAACCCTTTCGGTTCTTCCTTTATCACCTTAATGTCCGCTGCTCTTCCGTCCACGCCAATAGTACACTCAAGATCAACAACACCTTCCCGCTGAGCGCGACGCCCGGCTTCAGGAAACTTTGGGTCAACCTTTCTGAGCGGGCGCGCGTTCTGATCGACCTGAACCGATACCTCCGCGCCAATGGTGCGGTCACCTGGATCCGGAATATCTCCTATTTCACTATCGTCCGGGGCAATCGATGGGTCGCGCTCAATTTTGACCCCCGGTGCTTCCGTGGGGATTTCCGGGCGCCCCTGCTCCACCTTAATGTCGCCAACCCCTTCTGGTATCGAAACATCACTAGCGACTGGGGCATCCCCTGTACCAATCAGATTCTCAGTCGGTGGAAATTGTGTCTGCTCCGTTGGAAATTCTACAACAGGTGGCGTCGACGGCGGTGTATCTGGCACTTGAATCACCAGTGAGTCGGGAGGTGCCGCGGGTTTTATAATTCGAATTGGTGGCTTCCGAGGTTCACGGGCAAGTTCCATGAAAGCCAGAGAGACAGGCTCCGGTTCGGGTATATACTCTCGAATGGCGTATATGGTAAGTAAAAACCCCACAAAGAGATGGATACCGAGCGAGACGGGCCAAGCAAAGTGCCGGGTGACAAAGAGCTTCTTGCGCCTCGCCGTACCGATCACTTCCGTGGAAGCAATCGCCTCCTTCTCCCCTTGATTAAGCGAAACATGCTTCAACGGAACAGCAGCCGGCAAGCCCATGTTTAACCGCTTTTGGCGCTGCTTGGCTTTCCTGCGCCGATTTTGTTTGGCATCAACGTATTTAGAAAGTATAGTGTTTCGGCTATTCATAACTGTTTTGTGGACGGGGTCGGAAGTTAAGACGCGGTTAGCGTTTACTTCCTTCCATATCTTCCATCCTTCCTTTCTTTTTTGCTGTTAGTGGAAAAAGAACAGGGAAAATCGATCCCTTTACAGTCATTGAGAACCTACCCTGATTCTGCCGGTTCAATTCGTTGCTGCGATTCCGCTTCAGCCGAAATCTGGTTCCAGTCCCAAAGTTGCGGGATATACTCGACATTTGCCCACATCTCTGCCTGATCTGCATAGTGTGGGCTGCCGGGGTTGCCCGATGCCCCCAACGGCACAATCCACCGTGAATTAGTCCAGTCTGACGGATCGTGGAGGTAACGGTTGACAGACATACCTGTGGCAATAAATTCGTTGTGGAGGGCGTAACTCCCGGCGAGCGGTGTGTCGCCATCACCGTGCGTCGGAACTGACGGAGGGTTTAACAGTTCGGCAAGTTCCGGAAACACGGGCGAAAGCGGGTGCTGTGGGTGTGTATGATGGAGCTGTCCCCACTGCCACTGCGACATATCATCACCAAGCTGCGCCCTAAGGTCCGCGACAGCAGACCGGAGCGCGGAAGCTAACACCTCCGACCAATCGTGCCCGGACGGCAGCAACGAATCGTCACCACTCTCAAGCTCTTGGTTCATTCTTATCACAATCTGACGGGCATGGGCATCGCCCCCCGCAACACCCGAAAATACTTCCTCTGCCATATCTCCCATCAGGTGATCGAGCAGGAAGCGGATCACATACGTCTTGGTCTTAGAGTAAATCAAGGGTTGGGCTTGATTGCGATTCATACTATAGTCCCACGCTCGCAGCAGCTTCAACGCCTCCAATGAATCTTCGTCAAGCGGCGTGACCCGGACCAACGCTTCTGTGAAGATACGCGCCGGATTTGAAATCCGTTCAGCATGAATACGCGCCATATCGTCGACGGTCACCGTCCCCGGTTCAAGCGAGAGGATCTGCGTTTGAACGCGTCGGGCACGGTACTCTGGTGTGAAAGACAAGCCCACATAGTAGGGGTAGTCGTGACCGGCGACACGCTGGTTGCAGGTGACTGCGTACCCGGTGTCCGGGTTGATGGCTTTTGGTAGTTCGTCGTGGGGGATGTAGCCGTTCCACTCATATTCGCCCGTCCAGCCCGGCACCGCGCGCCAACCGTTCGATTCGGATCGAATCGGGATTTTGCCCTCGTGTAGGTAGCCGAAATTGCCGTGCACATCGGCGACAGCGTAGTTATTCACACGATCTGTCCAGTTGCGGAACGCTTGGTGCAACTCATCTACGGACTTTGCTCGCATCGCGTCGCGGGCGGCATCAACCCAGTGAGAGCCGTCAATTAACCCCGGATCACTAATTGCCACACCTATTCCTGACGCAGGGTTCCCTGCGACAACGGGACCGTGGTGGGTAATTGTCACCTCAAGCGGTACTGCGTCAGCACCACGCACCTCGATTGTTTCGTTGAGCACCTCGGCGGACCGCCATTCGTCCTTGAACAGATACTCACGGCAATTTGCCCCCTCACGGAAACGTTCAATAAAGAGGTCCTGTGTATCCGCTCCACCATGCGTCATCCCCCACGCCACATATTCGTTGTGGCAAAAGTGGAGCGCGCCCGGCATCCCCGGCACAGCGTGCCCAATAACCGTGAAGTCGGGACAGGATAGGTGGACTTGGTAGTAAACGCTCGGTGTGTCAAGGGCGCGATGCGAGTCGCCGCCCACCAGTGGCAATCCCGATTCGGTAAGCTCACCGGAGATTGACCAGCCATTTGACCCCGCGTCTACCTCATCAAGCCAATTTGCAGCCTCAGCCGCCGCGCTCAGTTCATCAAGCCCCTCAAGCGATGGACCTTCGTAAACCTCGCCCGGCGGTACTGTGAGCAGGTGCCCATTCGGGTATCCCTTCATCAGTTCAGCGAGTCTTTCGGGACCGAGTGCCTTTACCAAGCGCGTCCGGTAGAGTTTCGGTTCAAACGTTCCTAAAAGGGTATTGCGGATCTTGTAGACGGCGAGACAGTGCCAATTCTCCCATCGTTCAGGGATTTGATCAAGGATCGTGTATTCAATAGGCAGGGTTTGGACTGTGTCGAGATAGGCGTTCACACCAGCGGTGTAGGCGTCAATCATAATCTTGGCTTCAGGACTAGCGAGTTCGTAGTCGAGTTTCGCGGTGCGACCCATTCCTGCTGCGCGCAGCAGCCGGTCTTGAGGGACGCCACTACTCCCGGCGAACTCCGCCCATCTGCCGAGTGCGCGGTGCCGATCAGAATCCATGTGCCACAGCCGGTCCTGCGCAGTAACAAAACCTTGTGCAAAAAACAGGTCGTTTTCGTTCTCAGCCTTGATGTGAGGGATACCCCACTTGTCCCGATACACCTCAACGGACTTGTGGAGTCCCGAAAAACGCATCGTGGTGGTGACATCGGGCAGGGCAGCTTTCAGATCTGCTTCCGTAATTTTCACTGACATTGTTCGATTTTTTTACAGAGGATCGGAGTTAATGGTTACTTCCGTTGTAGCGAAACGGTATGTTTATAGAATATGTGAAACGTGATGCGTAAGGAATTGAGACGACCTTTCTTACACATGACGCATTACGTATTGTTTTTCATTGGCACCGGCGAGATGAATCCCTTTCTTATCAAGATAACAACTCAGGTTATTCGGGAACAATAACTTCAATTTCCTGATACGGTTGAAAATGTTTCGCGTTGAAGGTGTAGATGCGTGTGATATCGTTCACTAGCATTGTTGCGATCAACTATAGATCAAAAATTTGCTGACGTGTCGGCGGATATTTATTGATGAGTTCCAGTAATTTGGGCATTAGGTCTGCGGTCTGATAGATTTTGCGTATGTTTTGGGATTGGAGATACCTTTCGATTTCCACACGAGCAGCCACGGGGGAAATTGGATTTGTAACACGCTTGGGATTGGTCATTACCGCATAGAACTCGGTCAAATTTTGAGGTGCCAGACAAAGTGAGATATCACCTCTGAGTCCGCGATTGATGAGATTGATCGACGGCAAGTGAAATGCAGAATCCTGATCGGCACGATAAACGAGAATGTTGGTGTCAACCAGTCCTATCCTCTCACTCGTCGAGATAGTCATAGACCTCTTCCCGTGAGATCTCTCCCTTCACACCTAATGACCAACTGCGTAAACGAATAGTTTCCGCTTCGTCTTCAGGCTGCGTGAGCGGTTTTTGATGCTTCTGACGCATAAACTCGATTAGTTGCTGTATAAATTCAATCTGATCATCGGGTAAACCGCGAACATCAAGCATATCCATCCTAAAATCTCCATTTCAATAGTAACTCACCAACATGGAACAACAGCAGACACATCAAACATCTTGATAGATTAGGAATGTTATATTATATTTCAACTTTTTCCAGATGTCAATGTTCAATGGTGTTATGATGATGTCTCACGGAAAAAGTTTGCGCTAAAACGTATCAACCAATCCCTAAGTGCTCGCAGACCTCATCCAATTCCCGTTGACCCATGTCATCAAGTGAGGCGGGTTGCGGAGAACGCCAGCGCGGGGATTTAATGATACCTTTGCGGTAGAGAATCTCCTTGTGGACAAGTCCTCCCACACGGAGAATCGGGGCAATCTCCCGTTCCCAGACCTCGCGGGCTGCAGTTTCGTCGCCGGACTGCCAGTGGTCCCAGACTTGGACAAAGGCGTGCGGCAGGCTGGGCCAAGGCATGGTGCCTTGCGAACCACGACGTAGTTCCTCTATAAGGTAAGTTCCGCTCGCACCACCAAAGACTGTGACCAAATCGCCGCCATGCTGAACAGCCTCGTAGACCTTCTGCGCTGGCGGTGCATTCTCGACTTTGGCATAGCGCACCCGTTCGCTCTCCTCAGCAATCTGTCGCAGCAACGCCCCACCGAGCGACGTACCGGCTTCCTGAACAAAGATCGGGACACTGACGGCGTCTGATATCGCCTTGAAAAACGCCTTTTTCTCGTCCACCGGCACATCCGCTGCAGGAGGGGTGCACATCACTGCTGTTACCCCGAGGTCTTCGGTCTGCTGGCTATACTGCACGGTTGCAGCGGTTGAGGCCGCACCGGTATTCACCACGACCGGCACCCTGCCGCGCGTCTGATCAACCACTACTTTGGCAATCTGCAACCGTTCCGCCTCAGTGAGCTTCATAATCTCTGTGGCGAACGCTATCACTACGCCGTGGACGCCGGCGTTGATATTGTACTCGACGACGCTCCTCAAGCTGTCTTCATCAATACGGTCCTGCTCATCAAAGGGCGTAATCAGGACTGGAAACATACCACGCATAGGTTGTTGGGACATTCATATACCTCCGTGATTTTCAGTGTCGTTCATTAAAAAAATCGTGCAACAGCAATCGTAGGTGCTCCGTTTCGAGAGTTTTCAACTTGCCTCCTGATTTATCAGGGGTCACGGTCTCCTCGCCCGAACATTTCAGGTTTTAGGCTGTAGGGGCAACCCGCGTGGTTGCCCGTGTTTCATCTTTCTTTTTTTATTTGTGTAGGTTCGCGTTAATTCGCGTAGATTCGCGGATTCCTTACACCTTCTTTTTACGTGAACCTCCAGTGTCTTTTTCGATTAGAAATAGGAATTCTCGATTCGGCATGTCGGCATTCCGCACCCAATCGTGGGTCCATTTCATCCCCGCCATCACGTTCCGCTTATAATCTATCTCAACAACTTCCATCAGAGAGCTGTTATCCTGAAGGATTTCATTGAGTTCGCCGGCGGTTGCCCGTCCCGCCGAGCTGTAAGAGAGAATAATCCATCGAGCGCGCGTGTTCCGAATCAACCGCTCAATCGCCTCAACCGCGATGAACCGTCCTGTGCAACCATTTCTTCGGAACTCCTCAAACACAGACGAAGCCAAAGTGTCCGATGTATCCTTTCGCCGCAGCGCCTTACCGAACAACTCCGGTTTGTCGTTAAGGCATACTGTCGACCAGAGGTGGTAATATGAGGCGTACCTGACTCTGGAGGGAGGCATCTTCTCATTATTAGACCCGTAAGGTGGATCGTAGTATGCCAGATCAACAGTTCTATCGCTTATCAATTCAAAGATGTCCTGACGCGACACTTCGTGCTGTTCGTCGGTGCAAAAGAGATTTGGCACTTCAAGGGTCAACTCATTAAAAGATCGAGGCGACCACTGCTTGAGGTACGAAGCAAAATGCCCAAGGGTGCTATCAACCCGATCAAGCGCGAGGATGAGGCTTGTGAGTGCAACCGCCCTTTCAACTTTCGTCAGGGGAAGCTGCTCGATCTCCTCCCGTATGGCATCTAATTTCCGCGTGTTATGGATCTGCCACGGTTTCTTGAGCCCGCCCCCCTGCGCCGCCATCGGGTTCCCCCCATAGTGCGCTGTGAACCAGCCATCTTTGGGAGGCAATGCGTTGAGGTATTCAATCAGTTCAACGTAATCCGCTTTGCTTTTGCGATTGAGCAGATAGCATACCCCAAACACCTCAGACCATGCAGCGATGTCGTTGCACAATACCCGGTAGCCTACTTTAGCAAACGCTTGGGACACCCGCGTCGTTCCAGAAAAACCATCTAGGACGGTCTTGGCATCGGTCCTCTTTGCCAGCTGCAATATGTGAGGCAGGAGTTTCAGCTTTGAACCTGCATACTTCACCCCTTCCGTTGTGGGCGCGTCAATAATATCACTCAAGTTGTCCCCTAAAGCCCCAGCAAAAGCACCTATTTTTTTAACACAATGGCGCAATAGCACAAAGTTTTTTAAATTCTTTGCGTCCTCGCTTCTTAGCGTCTTTGCGTTGAAAATGCTGATACCAGAAAAACCATCTACTCCTTGCTGAGTCGTAAGATCACGTGTCCAAACTCAAACGCGCCCGGCGATGAGCCAGCGAACACTTCCGCATCAAGCCCCCACGCCAATTTATAGGCAGAAAGAATCTGGATCATGGCGTTAGAGACATCGCCGTGGCAGAGTACAGCGACCGTGCTGCCGCTGCTAGTAGCTTTCGCTCCGTAGAGACCGCCGCGGACTCCGACCTTCCGAATAGACCGAACAACTTGCTCAACTTCGGGTAAACCTATCCCGGCACGGAAACGATTGCTCCAATCCGATGCGTACATCAGTTTTCCTGCCTCTGTGAGATGGTGATGAAGGTGCTGCGAATTGGTGTTCGCCTCTTTGAAGTGTTCAATAAAGCGTCCCACACGAGCATGTTCGTAAATCGAATGTTCGACGCGGCTGCGCACACCGTACACCTTTTGAGGCTCCACCTTTATGAGGGGATCAACTGTCTCGCCGTATCGGTCAAGGAAATCTGCCCCTTTTATCCTTGCAGGCAAGACCTTCCAGCACTTTTGACGGAAGTCCTTAGCGGACAACCGGCACAGATAGTTATCGCGTAGTTCCTCCAGATTGAGGGTCTTCTGGAGAATTGTCAATCCCATAAACGCCGCGGTATGTGCATCAACATAGGCTGAACTAGTTGGAGCCCGTTGCGCTCTACTGTGGATGCCGATTAATCTCGTATTCAGGGGGAGGGGAACAGTTTCAAGTATCTGATCCGGTTGACTACGGATGGAAAGTGGGGTATCCTTCTGTCCGGCGGCAACAGTGATTGCATCCACGGCTTCACACGGCACGCCAACGATACGGTTTTCAACAATCCCCCCGATCCGAGCGATGTCGAGCGCGCTTAGATTGAGTGCACACAGATGGTTAATCGCTGTGAGCGTTGCAACGCCGACCGCTGTGGAAGAACCGATTCCTGCTTCCATCGGGATATTGCTCTTAACAACAATCGCCACGCCGTGCGGCAGGCAATCGATCAGCCCCTCTTTCAGGAGTGCGAAAAACCCGCCGAGGACATATCCTGTCCATGGGGCTTGTGGGTTTTGCGCGAAAAGCGATTGGACCGCTTCGTAGGATTTTAGGTTCCCATCTGTGTAGAAATCGTCAATGGAGATCTGAAAGGCGGACTGATATCCGTGTATCGCCGTGTCAAAACTTAAGGCACTCAACCGACGGTCTTGCCTCGCCTGACAACCGACAACCGCAGAACGTTCAAGTGTCAATCCAAAAGCATTAGCACCACAGTGTGCCGCAATTCCACCCATTACATCTAGTCGCGCCGGTGCTCTTGTAATGATGACCCGCCCGTTTTTTTGAAACCCATACTCGCCGAACATCTGAAAATCTTCATATCGCAGCATCGACTCAAACTCAAGTACCTCATAAGGCTTGATGTCGGGCCCCAAGATCTGTTCAACCTTCATGGGGTTGTTGCCCTTCAGGATTTCGGCGGTTGCGTTCATAAAAACGGTCTCCGGTCAAGAAATCAGATGGTTAGCGGTGAAGATACAAATTGCGGCGGGCATCTGTTCGTCATTATAATGGGGTAGGATTGCGTTGTCAACACCTTTGTTGCCTTTTTGATTTACATTGTCTTTTAAGAAGGAATTTGCTATCATTAAGTCTGTTCTACAACAAATTAAACTGCGATTCTTGAAATAGATTAAACTTCACGCAAAAGGGCGAATTTATGGCACAGGCATACACCCCCGGACTCAAAGTTGCGGCGGGCAGGACAATACGCAATGAACGCCGACTCCCAATTGAGGGAGAGGTGACTGTCCAAGTCGGGGATAGAATCGAGGCAGAGGCTGTCGTCGCAAAAGCAGCGCTGCCGGGGAACGTTCAACTTGTGAATATCACAAATTTACTGAGTATCCCCACCGAAGATATAAGGGACTACATGCTCAAAAAAGAGGGAGAACCGATCGCAAAAGATGAAATTATCGGCGAGACAAAGGGCTTGTTCGGACTGTTTAAGTCCCAAGCGCGCGCCCCGATTGATGGAACGATCGAAAGCATCTCCGATATCACGGGTCAGGTGATCATTCGTGAAGCACCAATCCCTGTCGACGTCGTGGGTCACATCTCCGGGTCGATTGTCGAGGTTATCTCCAACGAAGGTGCGGTCGTAGAAACGTACGGGACGCACATCCAAGGAATTTTCGGAATCGGTGGGGAAACGGTTGGCGCACTCGAAGTCGTTGTAGATTCTCCGGACGCTCCATTGACCAAAGCCCTCATTCACCCCACACATCAAGACAAGATCCTTTGCGGTGGTGCCGTTGTTGGGAACGATGCAATTCAGGAAGCAATTCGGCAGGGTGTCAAGGGGATAATTGTGGGCGGCATTCATGACGGCGATCTCCGTGCCCTGTTGGGATACGAACTTGGGGTTGCCATCACAGGTTCAGAGACGCTCGGTCTGACGCTGATAATCACGGAAGGATTTGGGGAGATAAACATGGCAGCACGAACCTTCGATCTGCTCAAAGCACAGGAAGGCATGATGGCTTCGATCAACGGTGCGACACAGATCCGCGCTGGTGTCGTGAGGCCAGAAATCATCATCCCTGTCGAGGCGCGGGAGGAAACGGTTGGCACAGGAGGCACGGGCGATGCGCTCACTATCGGAACCCAGATCCGCATCATTCGTGAACCCTATTTCGGGCAGTTGGGACGTGTGACCGCCCTGCCGGTCGAACTGCAAGAGATTGAAACGGAGGCAAAAGTACGTGTGTTGGAGGTTGAACTGGAAGATGGAAACCTGATTGTCCTGCCACGGGCAAATGTGGAAATTATCGAAGTGTAATGCGTGAAACGTGGTGCGTAATTGGTTCATCGGTTCATTTAGCACCAGAGGTGCGGCATGTGTATAGAAATGGGCAAACCAAATCCCCCAAAGCCCCAGAGGGGCGACATGTTTATAGCAATCCATGCTTTCCCGTTCTCTCGTTTGCCCACTCCCTCGCTTCCTCGCCCATTCCTCAAAGCCTCGTTGCTTTTCTCTGCATTCTCCGTGTCTCTGCGGTGAGATCTGGTTTTCCCGCTCCCTCGCCTCCTCGCTCCCCCGTTCTCCCTTTTCATGCCTCACTCACCCGCTTCAACCAATCCTGAAAATTAGTCGTATGGCTACCCGCCCAAAAGAGCTTGTTACAGGTCGGGCATCGGTGAAATTGATCTTGTGTGCGATAGACGTAATCGGGCACAACCGATTGCACCTCCGCTTTGGGAACAGATTCAATAGAGGTATTGCAATCGAGGCAACGGGTAAAGAAGGAATTGCGATTGAGCTTTAATTGAAACGTCTGAATGACCTGCTTGAGCTGCTCGATCGGATCTTGGCTGATAAGTAGGAGATACCGTTCAACCATACGACGCTCCACAAACTCCCGATCCCGCGTCAGAATCACCCGATTTTCGCGCAACGCTTTGAGCGCGAGCTGTGCATCGAGCGCGGGGGATTGGTAGGCGACATCGTATCCTAAAATCCGCAGCCACCTACCCAATTTACCCACATTTTCATCGGCAAGGAATTTCGGATCTGAAGCGTCTGGCATGATTGGGATTTCCACAAAGCCTTCGCGCTCCTTCAAAGGGGGTTGGTAGCTGGGGACTAAGGCACCTTGTCCCACAGTTAGTAACCAGTTGAGGGAGTCACCGATAGCAATAACACATCGCTAATACCTTCAAAGCAAGGTAACAACCATGTAGCGGCTGATGACAAGGTCCAGTTATGCACATCTACCGTTGAGAATTACTCAAAGACCTCAAAATTGCCGTCTTTGACGGTAAGGACTATCGGATCATAAACCGCCTCTCCGTTGGAGTCAAAAGAGAATTTACCCAAAACGGTGTCCAAATCCGCAGTCTTCGCTAACGCGTCCCGAATCGCATGTGCATTAACGGATTGCGCTTTTGCAATTGCCATAGCGAGAATATAGAACGCGGCATGCGACTGCGCCGCCCAAGCAGCCGGATCTTCCCCGTACGTCTCGGTATAACTCTTGACGAACACTTGATTTATTGGTATGTCAACCGTGCTGAGCCAACCTATAGAAGTAACTGCCCCCTCGGCAGCAGCACCCGCGGCTTCTACCTCAATACCGGTCAGTTCGGGAACAATAACGTGTATATCAGGCATGAGAGCGCGCGCTTGCATCAGAATCGGAGGTATGTAGGATCCTAAAGCGGAGATAAAGAGGGCATCAGGATTTAACTTCATTATCCGAGTTAATTGCGCCGAAAAGTCGGTTTCGTCACCTTTGTAGATCTCTGTGGTTACAATCTCGACACCGCTCTCGATAAGCGCGGTCCTGAACGCTTCGTCGCTACGGGTAGAGTAGGTATCGAGGTGGTGATATATTGTAGCTGCCCTCTTGTAACCGTATTTCTTCCGAGTCGCCTTGACAGCAGCGGGATTAAGCACACCTGAATTAAGCCCTGAGCGGAAGATAAAATCGCCACGCGCACTCAAACCTGGGGCAGACGAGACCGAGCTAACGATGATAACCCCGTTTTCTTGGGCAATTGGAATTACCTGTTCAAGCTGAGTTGAAATAGCAAAACCAACGATAGCAGACACCCCATCTTGATGAACCAACTTGTTGACCGCTTCAACGGCGCTCACGCTCTGATCATCCTCAACGATGAAGGTGATTTTGGTATTGCCGAGTATTCCTGAGTTGTTCATTTGTTTGCGGGCTAGCTCAAAGCCATTCAGCATTGACAGACCATACGGGGAAGCGAATCGCCCTGTCTCTGCTAGAACAACGCCAATGGAAATCTCTCTCTCTACATCTTTCATCTCAGGTGGTGCGGCGACGACAAGTCGCCCAATCGGGTTATAGACGGAAAGTCCCACAACAAGTGCGACAATCGCCAAGACAGACGCGAATTTGGTGAACTGTCTAATGTTCATTTTGAACCTCCAGTGGTTGTTTAAGGAAAAAATAAGTGATTCGACATCTTCATCGGTGACAGAAGTCGGCTGTCCTATTATCTTAACCTAAATTGATAGTGATGTGCGGCGCAATAAAATTGACCCTTATTGTCCTTTTTGTTCATGAACTCTCGACAATATCCCCCGTGGATTTGTGAATCGCTTCCTGTGTTCTTTTTTAGTATCCATAACTGATACCTCTTTTAGGTTAGATTCTGTAATCACACAGGTTATATATACATAACTGAAAAATATGTGGAGATATTATACGTCCAGTCCTCAGCGAAATTCAACAGAAATGGTCGGATCTGAAGCGTCTGTCATGATTGGGATTTCCGCAAAGCCCCCGTGCTCCCTCAAAGGAGGTTGATGGCTGCGGATTAAGCACCCTGTCCCACGGTCAGCAGCCGATTGAGGGAATCACCGAGGATCCGTGCCTTGTCGGCGTCTGGAATGAAGGTGCAGTGTGTGCGGAACGCTTCGAGGGAGTGTTGGTAGGTCATGTAGGAACGAACCACAGGGTAGTCCGATCCCCAGCAGAGGCGATCGGGACCGAAATGTTCGTAGAGTAAGCGAACAATCCAGCCGGTATCCGAATGAGGATAGCCCCACGGGACTTGGGAGACATACCCGAATCCAGACATCTTGATGTTGATATTCGGCACTTTCGCTGACGCAAGGATCTCGTTTAAGTTCGGATAAGGGGATTCTTCCCCGGCTCTTGCACCGCCCATGTGGTGGCAGAGAAAGGTGATGGAAGGGAACTGTGCCGCCAATTTGCGTAATGGTGCCTGTAGGTTCGGTTCCATTGCGAGGCTGGCAATCAACCCTCGATCTGCGGTGGTTTGAAAGAATCGCTGCCCCTCATCTGAAAAGAACCAACCGCCATCGTCGTCTCCCCTGAAATAGTGTGTATACCCTTTCAGCGTGTACTTATCCGCCGCCTCCGCGAGCCGATCCGCGGCACCGGGGGTGTGGTAGGTATCCGTCCACGAACAATCAACGTCGGCGAATTGGATGATACGATCTGGATACTGCTTCGCACACTCGAAAATATAGTCGTTGTTATCCGGGTTGTGATCGATTCGCGCACAAACCAGAACGGCTTGATCAACGCCGTGCCGATCCATTTCGTGGAGGAGTTGCTCAATCCTGCCACGGCTGTCGCCGTCAGGAACAGGGGGTTGGTAGGGCCAACGTGGCCACGCGTGACTGTGTGAATCAATAATCATAGAATTTTCCTCAATTGATGGAAGTACGTAGGTTGGGTTGAACGGAAACCCACTAAAAACTATGTACAGAAAAGGGCTTCAAAGTTCATTCGGAAACCTGAAATCTCCCAAATATTAGTGAAACCCAACACTTGATCGCCGGTCGGATTGCGTGTTGGGTTTCACTATATCTATCTATAAGATTTTGTCGTTGAAAGGTGGTACTATTGTCCCTGATGGACATTCACGTTTAACCGTTCAACCCAACCTACATCACTGAAGAATCTACCCACAAATTACAGTTTCAGCTATTGTTCAATGATCCAATGGTTAAGCCTCATCTGCTCACCGGGCGGATAAAAGACCAACAGATTCTTTTTGTATCGCTTGACATATATGAATTTCCGATCTACTTTTGTGAAGTACAGCCAAATCCGGCCGGTCCACGGTTCCCCAATGTTTTTTCCAAAAGAAGCATCATAGATTTTGTCGGGGGAACCAAAGATGGCTCGAACTTCATCGGGATTCATCCCGGTATGCAGCCGATTCGTGTTGTCTATAGTAAACGTGGTGCGGCCTGGATATGAGTAGGTATAGGACGTCGCACAACCTTGTTGGAATACTGTGAATCCAATTGCGATTAATATTAGAACTAAATATTGATTGACCCGCATAAACCTCAAGCAGTAGGCCATTCGAGATTTCCCTTCACGACCTGAATTATTACTTTATCATAACTCGAAGCCTTGCTTCCGCAGCGTTTTGCATGTCCATGTAAGGCTCAAAATCCGCCAAGATCTGCTCCCGGCACGCCTGTGAAATTGGAACATTGATAACCTGTCCCGGCTTTTTTAGATCAAAGATCTTTAGTCGAAGATTTCTAGATTTGAACACCTCTGGCAGAAACATGAACACGCCTCTTTGGGCAATATCTTTCATTCTCACTGACTTTTCAGAGAAAGAAACAGGCATCATCCGCATTCCCCTAAGTACCTCCGGGATAGCATTACCTCCATCCATCAGTTCAAGATCCTGCAAATCTGATTTAAATTCGTAAGTGTATGAACCTTGGTAATAGGTGCCGGAGTAACCAGCTGCCGCCGCTCCAAGAATATTTAAGAGAGTGCTACCAGTCGTTTGACCGACGTCTGGCTGGACATGGATTTGCACGAGTGGACTATACTTTCCCACATACTCTCTCCATTCCATTAAGAGGTCTCCCAAAGGATCATACATCTCCTGTTGAGGGACCCCTGCAGCAGCTTCCCTGCTCCGACGTTTCTCAGTAAGAGGTCCCGTTGAAATCTTTGTGAGAAAATACCGACGCGACGGAGTAAGGATCTGTATATCGAAACCAGGTGCCTTTAGCGTATAGTTGGAGGCTTTGCCACACCGTTCGGCTGCCCATTTCATGCCTTCTATCGGAAAAGGGTCTTCAGGAGCAACAGGCAAAAGGGTGGGAGGGGGCGGTTTTTCATGGAGTCTGCCACGGGCTTGGTCAAGGAGGGGCAGGGCAAGGGATATTAGAATACTTCCTGAAACTCCGGGACCTCTTGATGGAAAGTCACCAAATGTGTTGATGGCGATGACCTCGGAATCCATGTTAATTAGGGGTCCCCCTGAATTACCGGGGTTAATGTTCACATCTGAAATAATGGCACGTTCCTCAACTTTACTTACGATCCCAGATGTGAGAATACGGGTTTGATTTAGAGGACTCCCTATGGCGATAACTCTTTCGCCCTCGAATGCAATATCGGCAGCTGGTCTGTCGGCGATTTTAAGGATTGGCAGTTCCTTTACGGCTTCTGGGGCAACCCGTAGAACGGCAATATCCTTTTGATTGTCTTCAGCAAGAAGTGTTGCCGGGATGCGGATGTTGGGATTTAGCTGCACTGAAATACGGCTTGAAGAAGCAATCACATGGGCATTGGTAAGAATGAGCCCACCCTTGTCAACCAAGAAACCACTTCCATGTCCTCTGTCTCCGTAGATCGTAAAAACTGCGTCTTTCATTTTACGGAATACAACGGCTTCTTCAGACACTTCCCTTGCCGCGGGGACCTGACTGCATACGAGGCTGCAAAGGATTAGACTTACAATTAACGTCAGAGATTTGGCTTTCATGATGAGTGTCTCTCCCGTAGACTAACGCAAGCTATCGCCCAAAATCCCAGCGAGAGGATAGGCATAGCGTTCAGGAATTCAATGAACTAATGAGCTAGAAAGTTGCGCGTCCCACGCCTGTGTTCCCTGCCGCATCGGTGACGCGAATGGTGATGGTGTGTTCACCGGCTGGTAGGGAGTTCGTATGAAGTGACAAGGTTTCGCGCTTGGAGTCGAAGATGCCATCGTCGGGGAAGATGACCTGCCAATGTTCATCGCTGTCGATTTTGTAAACCGCTTTCTGAATGTAGCTGGCTAGATCCTCCACCGTACAGGTAATCTGATGGGTTTGATCTTCATTCGCCGTCGCAGTTATATCGGTGACCATTGGTTGGCTGTTATCAATATCGAAGGGGTCGCTAATCTTCTCGGTAGACTTCGCAAAGTTGGGAGGATTGCTGAGTTTGTCCGTCGCGTTGACCTTGATGACGTAACGTCCGTCGGACATTGAGGTGGTGTCCAGAGCATAGCTGGTCTTGTCCAACTCTTTTTTCAAGAGTTTCCAATTTGTCTCATCAATCCCCTTGTAATAGACGTTGAACTGCAACGTATCACTATTTTCGTCCTTCACCTTCCACGAAGCGGTATATTTTGTATTATCTCCTCCCGAATTGGAATTGGAGGGGGTCCGACTTTCCCGTGGTCTACGAATACCTTCGGGCGGACTGGGACTTTCGGGGGCACCGCCCCGCCGGACTTCAATCGAGGTGAATCGCGGTTCGGTATTGGATTGAACGGAAGCGACGGTCACTTTTTTGAGGACAGGCGTCGCAGAAACGGCACTCGTCGTGAGCTTGGCACGCCACTGAATATATCGTGCGGAGGCACTGGTAATCTGGGAGGTTTCGGGGTCTGTTAGTTCTTCTGACCAGTCATTCCATGTGCTATTGGGTTTCTCCGTGTTGCCAGTACGAGTGGCAAAAGAGATAGCTGTCCCTTCGGGTGTGACACCCTCCCACGATAACTTACCCCACCGCGAAACGACTTTGGTATCGTGCGCCTTGGATTCAAGCGTTCCCTCAGCGAGGTAATCCGATTTCAATTCAAAAATCTTCCCGGCGTTTCCTGTGGCAAGCAAGAGCCGATCTGAATTTGCGGTGCGATGAATCGCCAAGATCTGGCTCGCGCTACATTTGCCCTTCAGTACAGAATCGCCATCTGTGTTGACCCAGTACAACTTACCACTATCCCCTGTACCGACATAAAGACCTTCCTCCGAATCAAACACCATTGCCAGAATCAAGGGATCAGGTGCTTCCCACATAACAGATACGATGCCATCCGGCTGAATTTTGTAGACCCTCGACTTCTTTTCTTCGGGATTACGACCCCCAGGACCCGGAGGACCGGGAGGCGGGGGCGGACCGCCGGGCTGTGGTGCTGCTGTCGTGATGGTTCCTGCATAGATTAACCCCTGTGCCCCAATAACAAGCCTGCGCACCTCTTTCTGCCCCGTTTGGTAGATCACAGTAGCCGCACCGTCCTCCGTTTTGACGCTATAGATAGTCCCTTTGCCGTCGCTACCGGCATACAGCATTCCCTGATGATAGAGCAAACATAAAATGTTACGTTCGTCGGAATCATAGAGGACGCTGGTCTGTCCATCGGGTGTAATCTTGTAAATTTTCCCACTGGTGCCGGTCGATGCATATAGATTCCCTGCCTCATCAAAGGTCATCGCCCAAACGTACTTCTCCTCCGAACTGAGTATCGTTGTCGGCGGGGTGCTACTGTCCGTGAGCTTGTAGATTAGCCCGTCCGGGGCTGTACCGGCATAGATGTTGTCATTGGAATCAATAGCCAGTGTCAAGATTGAAACCTCTGGCGAATCGTAAAAGAGCGAGGATTCACCATCGGTATTGATCCGATAAATCTTGCCACTGTTTCCTGTGCCCGCGTAGATGTTTCCTTTGGAATCCTCAGCGAGGCACCAGATATATATCTCTTTGGTATCCTCAAAGAAGGCATCCAATTTAGGAGCCAACATGAGCTCGCCTCTACTTGAGAGCGAAACATCTTTGGGCTTACCAGATTCAAAGTCCTTTTGGTTTTGTTGTTCCCAGATCCGTGTCGTCACCCCGAACACTGGTAGAAGATGGATCGAAAAGAAAACGACGGCGACACTAAAAATATAAAAAACACGGTAAAACGCCATGAAAGAGAAATCCTCCGTTGAGTTAGTTCATTAGTTCATTGGTAGTTCATTGTTCAATTGTGGTTACGGCATACGGAGTATGCCTACTACTTTGGGTCATTAGTTCATTGGTTTATTTCACGCATCAGCGGAATCTATCGATCCTGAAAAATTACGGGGCATTGCGGTCAACCGTAAACCGCAAAAATCGACTGCCAGAGACCACATAGGGCGTCGTCACCTTTTCAAAATGTAGCGTTGTGCCGCGAGTGGGTCCACCTTCGCCAGATTGCGTGGGTGTGCTCATCACAGAGAGCATCGATACCGGCAGTTCAGGAAACTCTTCCCCCTGAACAGTCATACCCACCCTAGGCACAAACAGTTCCAAGATGATATCACTGTTGTTTTCCTCCCGCTGCAACAATTTGATTAATTGGTTGATATTGGTCGGTTGATAATTTAAGGGTGCCCTCGCCTGCTGCCAACTTTCATATAAGTCCGGACTGATAGCGAGAAGGGTGGTTAAACCTTCGGGAGCATCTTCCGGAATCGTAATCGTACCGGTCTGGATGATCGGTGCTTCGAGGTATGGACGCAGGCGCATGGTCACCTCAATTTTTTCGCCGGGTCGGTATTGATCTTTGTCGATCCGTACCGCTTCGATGACCGCTGTTTTCCGTTTGTCCTCCATTTTGATATCGAGGTCTATACGCTCCACATCAATCTTTTCATATTGATTGCCAATTAAGCTAAACAGCGGAGTCAGTGCGCGGGTCGCCTGAAATCCCGGTGAGCCACTGGAGGAGTACACATTCCTCCGCACAATCTCGCGCGATGTCAGATTCGGCTGATCTTTCAGCAGGATTTTCGCGTCAACGTTGACGGAGTGGTCACCGGCGATGATTTCGATGCCATCAATAATGTACCAAAGCGCAATGAGGGTGTATAGCGTCGAGAAATCCCGATGGCGGATTACTTCATAGTGTGTTGGGTGGACCTTCCCATCCATTGTCTGGATGTTGGCATTAACAGGAATAAAGCTGGGATGAGAACCGATCAAGCCAGCAATTGCCGCCTGACGGTCTTGCACGAGTGTGCCAATCGGTTGTGTCGGAGAAGCTATTTTGGAAGATCTCTGTGTACTCGGTAAAATGAAGTGGACATAACCGCCGGAAATCGGCAAATTGACGTTGCCCTCGCCGAACATCGAATGACCAAAGCCCAAGAGCTGATCTCCTTCAATATAGGTCATGGTTCCATACCCGAAGGCGGTGAAAGCCCCACGGACAAATTCCAAACCCACAATCTGTCCCGGCTCAATCGGCGCACTACCAACGGGTGAACCTCCGCCAGCGCCTTGTATCGGACTGAAATGATATTTGTCAAAAAACTGCTTGAAAAATCCGATCGCATCCGTCGGCAATCCTGAAAACGCTACAGGCATCTGAAGATGTGAAGGCTTCTGGAACCGATCGGGAGACGGTAAGATTCCCATTCGTGCTTCGGGGATCTGTTTTCTATCGGGCGTCAGAGGCAACATTTCGATGCCCTTTGATACCGTGTCTGTCCCGAAGTTAAAACGCGTTCCACCCCGATAGCTTAAATTGGGCTGCATCCTCCGCTGTGTCACTTCAATCATCAACTCAATCGGTGTCACTCCCATGAGATTAGCATGTTCGCGCTGGTTAAAGTAGCCGAGAGAAATCGCGCCAATGAGCCGTCCGTTAATATACATCGGACTCCCACTCATACCGCCGGCGACGCCTGTCTTTTCAAAGTTTTCGCCGCTGCCTTTGACCCATATCACGTGCCAATTGGGATAGAAATTGTACTCAATACTGACCACCTCAAAATTAAACTTTTCAACAGTTGTGCCCGAAAAGACGGTATATCCCTCCCCTTTCACGCCGGGCGCAATCTCTGCTAACGGCATAAATTTCGATGAATCCCATTTAATTTCTGCGCTCGCTTGAAGGGCAATCAAGCAGAGGAGACTAATTATCAATACAAAACAACTTCTTTTCAAAGTCCACCTCGTTCCATTTTTCAATTGCGGAATTTTAATTCGCTTAGCGTGTAATAGAAATCCGATCTCTCATTTCTAAAATCGGGTTTATGATAACAGTTTATTTGAAACGATGTCAAGCGCAATAATTTTGCACCCCGTAATTTTCGCATTGTCGAGATGTGAATATCGACCTACAGAAAGAATCGCTATAAACACAAAAAGCCGGGTGAAGAGGTATACTCTTTCCCGGCTTTTCGGGTGCAATTAAGGATAGGGTCGAGATAAATATAGTGAGCGTTATGCGCGAAGTTTTCGGTAGAGATACACGATTGCAAAACCGATCGCACCGAGCAAGATGACGGTAAAGGCGAGTTTAAACGCCCAAGTGATAACAGGTAGAATCATACTCAATGCTAGTAGAATCAAGACACATATCAGCACTAAGATGACAAGATTTCTCAGTAATCCCATTAGATGCAGCTCCTTTTCATTCTCACTCTTTTAGGCGGGCTTTGAGCTTGGCAAGTTCATCATCAATTTCGTCTTTCTTGTCGAGTTTGTCAAACTCATCCTCCAAACTAGGTTGACGCATTTCGCTAAGCGCTTCAGCCTCTGCTTCCGCATCAAGGACTCGATCCTGAATGCGATCAAAAGCGTTCAACGCACTCGGATCCGAAAGCCCCGATACGGTCTGATGGATTGTCCGTTCCGCCTCTGCCCGCCTTTGGCGAGCAATCAGCAACGCCCGTTTGCTCTTTGCCTCTTCAATTTTTTGTTCTAAGGTTGCCAACCCATCTTTAAGTACGGAAACGCTCCCTTGCTGCGCCTCAAATTGCTCACGAAAACCCGCTGCCAAGTCGTCGGCGGACCGCTTGCGGCGAAGGGCTTCTTTTGCGCGGGCATCATCGCCGTTCTGGATAAACACGATGGCACGCTTTTCCCACTTCTCAGCACCCTCTAAGTTCTCCTCATACTGCGCTTCAAATTTGTTTCCGTCCCGGATAGCCGCAGCGACTTGAATCTTTACCTCTTTGAGTTCGTACTGCATATCCTCCAAGAGTTGGTTCAAGATCTTCTCCGGATCTTCAACCCGATCTAGCAGGTCGTTTATATTTGAATTGAATATCCGCCTGATTTTCTCAAAGATCGGCATTGGTGGTCACTCCCTTACCTACTCTCAGCGACTAAACTGTATATCTGCCCAGTGTTTCTTCATCTAAATGCTCCAACTCGTCTTGAGACTGCTGCCGCTCTGCCTCCCTCAACTCTGTCTCAGGAAAGCCAATCTCTTGAACAATCGATTCTGCCACATAGATAGGCACCCCTAATCTCAAGGCGAGCGCGATCGAATCGCTTGGGCGAGCATCAATCTCCAACGTTTTGCCGTTGGCTACCACATTGATCTGCCCAAAATAGGTTGAGTCTTTCATAGTATGTACGTAGACCGCATCAACTGTCGCATCAAGGCTTTCGATGATGTTTTTCATGAGATCATGTGTCATCGGACGTAGCGGATCTTCACCTTTGAGCTGAAATTGAATTGAGAGCGCCTCCCCCTGTCCGATCCATATAGGTAGCACCAATTTTGGATCGCCCTCTGTCTCCCTCAAAAAGAGAATCGGTGCGCCACTACTCGCATCAATAGAAATGAACGCCACTTCCACTGCGATCATGTTCTTTCCGTTCATTTGGAGGTGTTCATCGGCTTGTTCTTTCATCTTAGACTCCTTTGTTGCTAACTTGAAATTCAATTGGAGTCGCCGATGATGTGAACCATGTTACAAGAATGTTGCCACTTGTCTTGTCATCGACAATTCCAAATTGTCTGTCACACCGACTCCGGTTTGTCATCTCAACCAGTGCTATATCATGTTGAATCTTGGTCAGTTGATTCCGGTGTTTCCGTTTTGGCGGTCAGATCCAAGCCAGGGACGTATTGGCTCACGGTCTTAGCGAGATCCTGAGCATCAATCCCCCCAAAATTCAGGACCTCTTTCAGCATTGGTAGTGCTGCACCAGCCTGCAAAATGGATCCGAAAATCTTACCCATGTTCCCGCCCGGAGCACCGTTTCCAGCTCCGTTTCCGCCAAGGTCAAGGATGCGGATGCTTTCAATCTGTTCCGCGGGTTTCATCAATTGACCTGTGACTTCGGGCAGGGATTGGATCAGTTTCAACAGCGCCTCGTTATTCAGAATCCGCTGATCCGCGGTGTTCTTCGCTTCAATAAGTGCCTCTTCCCCTTCCGCCTTCGCTTTTGCTTCAACCAAGAGTGCCTCAGCGAGCATCTTCTGCGCTTCTGCTCTGAGAGTGGCGGCTTCTCGCTCCGCTTTAGCGGCCTCGATAACAGCGTAGGCTTCGACATTTGCCAGTCGTTCCTTTGAAATGCGCTCTTCATCCGCCTCCTGTTCGGCTCCGATTAACGCGATTCGGCTATTACGCTCGGCTTCCTCAATCGCTTCCACCGTCAAGACTTGGGCTTCAGATTTGGTCCGCTCAGCGGTTGCAGCCAACCGATCTGTAGAGGCAATTTCGAGTTCCTTCTCCTTCACCGCAATCTGAATTTCGCTTGCGGCTTGGGTCTCTTTTTCTTCTCGATTTCTCTCAACAAGCACGATTCGCCTTCTAACATTGGCTTCCTCGATTGCCTGTTGTTGACGGACGCGCGCTTCTTCAACGGTGCGTTCCTGCTCAATTCGGGCTTGTTCAATTGCTTGGTCTCGCTCAATTTCAGTAGCTTGAACTTCTTGCTCCTGAGACACACGCGCAGTCTCCAGGGCCCTTTTCTGTTCTATCTCCGCTTCTTGGATCTGCCGCTCCTGATCAATTCGAGCGGTTTCAATCCGCTGTTTCTGCTGGATCTGCGAAGATTGTACCGCTTCTTCCTGACGGATACCCGCCTCCTCAAGGGCTTGTTGTTGCTGAAGTTCTGCCTCTTTGACGATACGTTCTTGTTCCGCTTTATTCGTCTCAACCTCTTTGCGCTGTATCTCTTGGGCAAATGCCAGTCGCTTTTCGACCTCTAGGCTCTCTGTCTGCGTTGCCTCCTCCTGCTGCTTGATCGCCAAGTCTGCTCTCAGTTTATCTTCCTCTTGTTTGACTCTGTTTTCATGCTTAATTCGTTCCGTTCTTGTTTGCCGTTCTTGAACCTCTTGATTGATAGTCTGAATGGCAACCACATCAAAACGGTTGTTTGCATCAAGTTGGTCGAGAGGGGTTTGATCGAGGTTCGTCACTGCAACACTTTCGAGTTGAAAACCGTTCTGTTCAAGATCATCTTTGCAGCTTTCCCGAACCTGATCTGAAAAATCTTGACGTTTTTCATGAAGTTCTTGAAGATCCATTGTTGCTGCCACACTCCGTAGTATCCCAACCAGTTTTCCTTCAAGCAGAGCTTTCACATTCTCCGGCTCCAAGGTTTTATCCCCAAGGCTTGCAACCGCACTAAGGACATCCTGTTCATTGGGTTCAATCTTCACATAGAATTGGGCTTCAATATCAACACGCAGGCTGTCTTTTGTGATTAAGGCATCCGGTCCAGTCCGTTGAACTAAAAGCTGCATGGTATTCAACGAAACCAGTTGTGTTGCTTTTGTCAGTGGATTAACGATTTTACCGCCAAAGACAACACTCTTCCTTTTACCGCCTGAAATGACCAATGCGGCATCAGCGGGTGCCTTTTTATATAGCGCTTTGTAGGTAAGAAACATAATCAGGAAAAACGCTGCAATTACAGCGATAATACCGAAAAAAGGCGTCAAGCTCAGGCCTTCCATTTTGAACCTCCTCGCGTAAGGATACGCGTCGAACCATTATAATGAAATAAGTGAACTATCCTCTTTCGTCACCTCAAAAATCCGTCCCTGCAAATCGTAATCAATGAGAATCACCGTGTCTCCCTTTACGGGAATATCCTCGCCCTCACGAATACGGCAACTGACGGTCAATTCGGGGCCATCCGGCACCGGGACACGCGCTGTTCCAAAGGTTGTTGTGACCCGACCGCTAATCACTCGACCTCTTAAACCGATTAAGTGAGAGTCGTTAGTGGCACGGTCGCTTTCAGGAAATAGCTTTGAAAGTCCCAGTGCGAGGTAACGGGTGCCGAATATACTACACAGAAGCGCAGCCCCGACAGAAATCCAGAGCGTGTATCGTGGGGAGTGAACGTTGACATTCAGAAACTCATTAACAATCAAGCCTGAAATTCCCCAAGTTGCAAAAAGTGCCATCAGGAGAACTGTAAAAGGTACTTTGCCAACGTTCAAAATTCCTAATACGCTGGGGATAAAGCTGCCGCCGCCCGAACTGCTGTCGACGTCAACGTCTGGATCAACATCGGCGTCAACGTCTACATCGGCATCGACCTCCGTATCAACGTTCACATCGGTGTCTCCGCCCCCAAAATCCAGACCGCCCATGACGAGCTGGAAGATAGCAAAGAGAAACATGAACGCAATCGGTGCTGTAAACCAAACATTATACCAGACAAAAATGTAATTAAGAAAATCGCCCATATCTGCTCCCGCTCACAGGTCATTCGCGGCAAGAGACAATCAACGTCATTGCGCGTTTAGCATCACGGTAGCTGATGTTGTCAATTAGATATTTATCCCCGTTCACTGTAATTTCAAGGGCAGCTTGTCCAAAGATGCGGTGTTTGAGACTTTGGTTCAGTTCGATCGCGGTAATCTGAGAAAACGGGAGGTTGCACCGAATGTTGATGTAGGAAGCACTCATACTTCCCATCTGACGCTCCTCTAACACCAACACCCGGTCAGAAGTGATGACGACGAAATCGGGATTCAGCAGGCTAGATCTCCCAAGCGTACACAACCTGATCTGCTCATCTGCATTTAGTTGCGCTTGGGCTGTCTCCTGAATGCGAAACGGTAACCGATGAAAATCAGCCATCCACGTCACTCCGTTAGGGATCTTGATTCTCAGGATGGACTTTGGTTTTCAATGCCGTAAGATCTGCCTCGACCTTTTCGTTGTTCTCAAGTTCATGAAACTTCTGCTCAAGGTCATCACCTTGTGTCAACTCAGCCAACGCTTCCGCATGCACTTCGAGATCGCGAACACGATCAACTAACCGATCGTAAGCATCAAATGCGGTGGTGTCAACGACTGTATCAGCCGGTGACGTCGCGCCGACAGTGGACTGCAACACCCCTAAACTTTCAGCGGCAGCCAATTTCGCAGTTTGATAGCGCGTCGTGTCTAGCTTGGTCTCTAACGTTTTCAAACTGGACTTGAGAGAGTCGATGATCTCCTGCTGCGTCTCGATCTGCTCACGATACAGGTCTGCCTTGTTTGCATGCTCACCTTTGCGGGTGAGTGCCCGGCGAGCGAGATCTTCCTCCCCTTTTTTCAAGGCGAAAACCGCTTTCTTCTCCCACCTTTTGGCTTCAATTCCGTGCGCGTCGATCTCCCGTTCTATCAACTTGAGATCGGCAATCGCCCCCGCGATTAAAGCCTTTACATGGCGCACGTTTTGGCGCATCTCTTCCACCATCAGACCGCGTGTTTTGCGCGTATCTTCCGCTTTCTCTAGGAGATCGTTCACATGCGATCTCACAATGAGCTTGGCTCGATTTAACGTTTGCACAGTTCAGTTCCTCCTTGTAACATTGTTAGACATCAAAATGATTAACTCAATTGTGTCTGACAGGAGGCTACAAGGATATTGCCATTATAGAAGGTGAAACATGAAGCCAATGTACATTGGCTTCATCAGTTCAATGAACCAATCAACTAAAATCTTAAAAAAATGGAGGTGGCGGGACACGTTAATCCCCCGGTTTCCCAGAGGCGTGGACTATATCTTCATCCAACCAAAATGATGGAGCCTAGCGTATTATAGGAGACCTAGATTTGTCGCTGACATTATCTCCTATCATTACAGTCTCTACAGGACCATACAATCCCTCGGTATTGCCATAAGATGTCTCCATCTCTTAGGTTTCACCGATGTAAGCTAGATTTAATCGAGGAGGTTGCCCTCCAAGTCGACCAAACTGATCGAACCCGCGTCCGAGAACACTTCAATAAAGGCTACTACATGCTTAGCATAAGTTTTAGTGTTTCGTCCACAGGACTCACTTATGCAGGATTCACCGCGGACTATCTCAAGTTAATTCTCGCGCCATGCCCCTTGAGAACAAGTAAGGCGCATAGCCCGTTTGTTGACGTCGGGCTAACTCGACGGGACCGCAAATTAGCCGGACGAGCCACTTTATTAAGCGGCTAGAGCCAATTCTTCATCGGCAATTAAATTGTTTCCGCCTGTTTAACGAGGCCTGCGGAGACCTCGGCATGCAACCTTTATGTCATCTACTCTCGTCGAAACCTTTTCACCCCCGTATGTAAGTAGGTAACTATCCCGATTTTTCTATTTGCTCAACAACTCAATAACCTTGGCAATGCCTAAACAAAGCACACCAAGAGTACAGAAATAAAACGTCATACCAAGTGCTGTTACAACCCCGCCAAGAGACAATTCTGCCGTTGGAGAAGAAGAGCTGGACGATACAGATTGACTGAATAAGATAAGCATAGCTATTCCTGCGATAACCCCGAAAATTACTGATAGTATACCGATTATGCGTAATGCCTTAGCTATAGGTAGACTTTTCGTGGGGCCATCATTGATACTTTCTGCCGATTCGGAAATAGAAGCCTTAATCATAAGTTCTGCGGCTTCGTCATCAATGCTTTCCGCTGATTCGGGAACAGAATTACTTGCCCCGCAGTTTCGGCATTCGGCAGCCTCACCAACTTTCAAGAACCTAACAGCAATGTCTTCGCCACAGTTTTTACACTGAAATTTCAAAGCCATAATTGTCCTTGCTCCTAACCTATAATCGGTATATGCAGATGCTACCGAAGATACGATTGGATTGCCCGTTGATCTGCTTCCCTCCGCATATCTTCGCGCTTGTCGTAATCGTGCTTACCACGCGCCACCGCAATTTCGACCTTTACCTTGCCGTTACTGAAATAAGCCTTCGTTGGAACAATCGTCATGCCGGTAGATCGAGTTTTTCCCTCGAGCTGCTTAATCTCTCGACGGTTCAACAGGAGCTTCCGTTTCCGCTTCGGCTCATGATTCTCGCGATTGCCTTGCTCGTAAGGACCGATATGGGCATCAATCAAAAAGACCTCCCCTCCATCAACACGAGCGTAGCTATCAGTCAAATTCATCCTGCCAGTACGAATCGCCTTGACTTCCGTTCCCTGAAGCACCATCCCAGCCTCGAAACGATCCATCAAGTGATAATCGTATCGCGCTTTCTTATTTGTAGCAACTGGACCCGTGGTCGCAACAGACTTCGCATCTTTCATAGTGCGTGAATTATAGCATAAACACAAAGGTGGCGCAAGGGCAAAAAGGCTTGATTATTCCCCGCATCCGTTGTAGAGTTATAGACAAAAGATGTGTGAAACGTGATGCGTGAAACGTGAATGAGCTAGTGAACTAATGAACCAATGAGCCAATATAACGGGAGAAATAGATGCCGAAATCCAAGGATAAAATTCAAACCGGCTGGGAGGGACGTTTCTATGAAGATTTTGAAGTCGGGGATGTCTACCGAAGCAGATTTGGACATACGGTTACGGAAACAGATAACGCACTGTTCACCCAACTTACCCATAACACCAACCCGTTGCATTTTGACCAGCACTACGCCCGACAGACAAAGTGGGGGCAAATCCTCGTCAATAGCACCTTCACGCTGGCACTGATCACCGGCATGAGCGTTCCAGATGTCAGCGAAAATGCGATGGCAAATCTGGGCTGGGAGGAAATTAAACTGCCGAACCCAGTCTTTATAGGGGATACCCTCTATTGCGAAACGGAGATGTTATCGAAGCGCGAGTCGAATTCATATCCCGAAGCGGGTATTGTCAGGGTTTGTTCGCGGGGCGTTAATCAGAACGGGGCAGTGGTCATTGATCTCGTGCGGGCTATCATGGTCTACAAACGGAACAGTGCCCCTAAAAAAGAGCTTTTCCCTGAGATAAAGGAAAAATAGATGACAGCAGTGCAGAAAAACACCGATGCTCGCCCGCCTCTGGAAGGGGTGCGGATTATTTCGGTCGAGCAGTTCGGCGCGGGTCCCTGGGGAACGATGATGCTCGCAGACCTAGGGGCAGAGATTCTCAAAATTGAAAATCCCGAAACAGGCGGAGACGTGGCGCGTTATGTTCCCCCCTACACGGTTGAGAGTGATAGCGTTTATTTTCAAAGCTTCAACCGAAACAAAAAGAGCATCACCTTGAATCTGCAAAACCCCAATACAACCGAAATCTTCCACCGACTGGTCTCCATTTCGGATGGCGTTTTTAACAACCTACGAGGCGACCTACCCGCCAAACTCGGCTTGGACTATACAACACTCGGAAAAGTAAAACCGTCAATGGTGTGCTGCTCCCTCTCCGCCTTTGGACGTAACGGTGCCCGTGCCGCGGAACCGGGCTACGATTACCTGATGCAAGGGTACGCTGGCTGGATGAGCATAACAGGTGAACCTGACTCTCCGCCCCAGAAGACCGGGCTATCGTTGGTTGACCTGAGCGCAGGAGTGATGGCGGTACTCGGCTTGGTGAGTGCCATCCTGCGGGCGCGGGACACCGGTTTGGGCTGCGATGTCGATGTGAGCCTATTCGACACCGCTCTGTCCCAATTGGGTTATGTGGGGGCTTGGCACCTAACGAAGGGCTATCAGCCGCAACGGATGGCAGATTCCTCACATCCGTCTCAAGTGCCGTTTCAGGTGATGCCGACAAAGGATAGCTGGATTGTCGTGGCGTGTGCAAAGCAGAATTTCTACCAAAGTCTGGTGCGGATTTTGGGTGCACCGGAACTAGCGGACGACCCACGCTTTCGAGGCTTCGCGGATCGGTTGGAGAATCGTGAGACACTAGTGCCGATCCTGAAAGATCTGTTCCGTCGTCGGACAACCGCCGAGTGGTTGGGCCTGCTCAAAGGTAAAGTGCCGTGTGCCCCCGTAAACACAGTCGAGGAAGCATTCCGTGACCCACAGGTGGCTGAAGATGAGATGGTGCTTGAGATTCCGCATCCGGAGTTCGGCGTTGCGCGTCAAGTCGCAAGTCCGATTAAAATCAGCGATTCCAAAACTGAACATCGCCGCGGACCGAAGCTAGGTGAGCATACAGACGAAGTGCTTAGAGATTATCTCAACATGTCCCCGCAAGAGATTAAGACACTCCGTCAGAAAGGAGCACTTTAAGAATACAAGGTTCAAATCCGAAACGTGATGCATGAAAGGTGAAACGAAAATCAATCTATTCCGTATTCCTATCACGGGAGTGGCTTAGACAACTTTAACCTAAGCATTCTTAAAAAGGAAATATATGAATAGACGATTTTTTCGTGGCATCTGGTATGCGATCATGATCGGTCTTACCGGTGGCGCACTCAGCGTAGCTGCGGCCGCCTCTCAGTCATCAGAAGGAAACGATATACACTATTGCGCTGTTATTGATAGTCAGTCGAACACACAGCATTCAGACCAATTCTCCAACCGCAATTATGCCCGATCCGCTGCGGCGAGTGTGAATTCCGGCGAACCCCGCACAGTGCGAATGATTTACTTCACTCCCAAGGGTCGTCCCTATCGTGCTGATATCATTCAGCAGATGAAAAATGGGATCCGCAGAATTCAGACTTTCTATGCCGAACAGATGGAGACACACGGCTACGGGCAGACAACCTTCCGCGTTGAGACCGACTCCCAAGGCGAGCCGATAGTCCATCGTGTGGAGGGGCGACACACCAATCGCCGCTATCTTGATGAAACGGACGATACTGTGTATGCCGAGATCGGGGAAAGGTTCGACTTTTCTGCGAACGTTTATCTCATCTTTATTGATAATAGTATCAATGCAATTAATATTGGCAATAGAAATTTCGCAGGTGTCGGAGACAGAGGCGGCAAAAATAGCGGCTATGCGTTGATTGCTGGCAGATTTAATCGGGGGTTGGTGATACATGAACTGGGACACGCCTTCGGACTGCAGCACGATTTCAGCAACAGTGCGTATATCATGTCGTATGGCAAAAGACCAAATCAGTTATCCTCATGCAGTGCCAAATTCCTGTCCACGCATTCCTATTTCAATCCCGATACTTCAATTGCAGAAAGACGTCCACCAACCATCAAACTCATTTCATCGCGTAGATATCCGGCGGGTTCAAGGAGCACCCCGATTCACCTCGAAGTCAGCGATTCAGAAGGACTTCACCAGGTACTCCTATGCGTTACAACAAGAGGATTTCACGAGGCTGCCGGATACATGGAAGTAAAGGAATGTCGTGAATTGAGGGGCAAAAGAGATGCCGTCGTTAGATTCGACTATGATGGCGTTATTCCGTCTAATCGCTCTACAAGCCTTTCCAATCCTAGGGCGCATCCGATTCGTATCGAAGCCGTTGATATGAATGGGAATATGAGCCGAACCGATTTTATACTGTTTTCTGAAACGCTTCAGCCGCTGTCGAAAATCTCAGGAGATAACCAGCGTGGCTTACCCAATACACCGCTACCCATCCCACTTATCGTTGAAGTGCGGGAGGTGAACGACGGTTCTGCACGCAGGAAAGTTCCCGTCACTTTTACCGTCACCGCAGGCGATGGATCGCTCAGTGTGAAGCGCACTGAAACTGATAAAAATGGACGGGCACAGAGCACACTCACACTAGGACCAAATCTGGGAACAAACACCGTTGAGGTGTCTGCTGCGGGATTTACAGTCACCTTTAACGCCGTGGCGGAAGCTGCGGTACACATTCCCGATGCCAACCTTCGCACTGCGATTGAGACCGCTCTCAAGGTAGCACCGGGCGGACCGATAGCCCCGGTAGAGATAGAAACCTTGCGATCCCTTGAGGTAAGGGAGACGACGATCCGTAATTTGACCGGGTTGGAGCTAGCAACCAATCTGAGCGATTTGAGACTGGTGGAAAACGGTATAGTAGATGTGTCGGTACTTTCGGGTTTGACCAACCTGACAAGGCTAAATCTTGGGGGCAATTCGATATCGGACCTCTCACCTCTTGAGGGATTAGCAAATCTGACAGAGCTGCTTCTTGGAAACAACAACATCTCAGACATCTCACCCTTGTTAACCAATACCGGATTGGGGAGTGGAGATACTGTTAATTTGCGGGGAAACCCCCTGAGTTATCAATCTATCCATACACATATTCCAACCCTCCAGAGCAGAGAGGTTACGGTGGAGTTTGACAACCGAACGCCTACGCCCCCTCTGAAAATTTCAGGTGATAACCAACAGGGCACCCCCGGCGCAGCACTCGATCGACCGTTTGTCGTTGAAGTGCAGGATGGAGCGAGCACCCCATTTGAGGGGGTTCCAGTCACATTCACCGTCACCGCCGGCGGTGGGACAGTCCAGCCAGAAACCACTTTGACCGATCAAAACGGCAGGGCAGAAAGTACCCTTACCCTAGGCATCGAGGCAGTTACTAACACCGTTGACGTGAGTGTTGAAGGAATTTCGGAGCGGGAGACTTTTAACACAGCTATCGAAATTGAGTTTGACCTCTCCATACCATCAAACATCAGCCTGATTCACGTCCCCCTAAAGGTGACAACCGTTGACGGTGTGGCACAAAATATCACATCTATCGCCGAACTCTACGATGCACTCGGTAGCGCGTCAAAAATCAACTTCCTCATCACCTATGACTCACAAGCTCAAGAATGGCATAGCTATTTCGGTACTGCCGACACAGGCACTTCTGCCGACAAGGCATTGACCGATGACATGGGGATTATCGCCGGTATGATAGCCTCAGCTTCTATCCGTCTGAGTGGAAATCCCCTAGGGACAAACGGAAACAGTACCATCACCTTAAACCAAGGTCTCAATCTTGTGGGGCTGCCATTGAGAGATTCAAGAATAACCCGTGTGAACCACCTGCTTGCGCTCGACGGGATTGGGGGTAACGTCCCTGCGATTATCCTCACCGATAGCGGAGAGTTTAAGTCGGTCGGACAGGTAGACGACCCCAGTAATATACCCATCATTGGAGGACAATCCTTTATCCTGAACGCTCAGGGGGCAGCGACGGTTGAAATTTCCGGCGAGGGATGGTATAACAACTCTGCAATCGCCACCGCACCACCCGTAGGGAATGCAGATTTGCATTCCTCAATTACACGTATCAAAGTAACCAATACCACTCCCGTCTTGGCGTTGAGAGGTTCAATCGTTGATGAAAAAGTGGGCTTAAAGATGGAAGGTTTCCGTGTAACCGTCAAGAACCTTTCAACAGGCAGAGAAATTACCACTGTTACAGGTACTGATGAGATAGGTTATCGAATTACCACCGTTGACATAAAAACAGGACGAGCGGCTACGATTGGGGATATCCTTGAAATCTCGGCTGAGTCTTCCGATCCGTTAATCGGTGTGCAGCCGTTGTGGTATACCATAACCGCCAAAGATGTGAAGCGGAGTCAGATTCAATTGCCGGGACTGGTCGCTTACGAGATACCAACAGAAACGGAACTGTTGTCCAACTACCCAAATCCGTTTAACCCGGAGACATGGATTCCGTATCGGTTGGCACAGGACGCTTTTGTTACCCTGACAATCTACGACGTGAACGGTCGGATTATCCGTACCCTCGACGTGGGGCATCGGATTGCTGCGGCCTACGAAAGTCGGTCAAAGGCAATCCGCTAGGATGGGAAAAACAGGTTGGGCGAACCCGTGACGAGCGGAATTTACTTTTACGCCCTGACTGCGGGGGATTACTTCGCCACGCGGAAGATGGTGATCCTCAAGTAGGAGGCATACTCCATAGTAGTAGGCATACTCCGTATGCCGTAACCTCCACACACCCCGTAGGTGGGGCATCTTGCCCCACTCTCCACTGACCTCACTCCCTCATCGTAGGCGGGGCCTCCCCGGTGACGGGATCCTCTCGGGCTTGCTCCGCCCACGGCACCGCCAGTCGTTTGAGCTAATTTCGTGATATTTTGAGCGTCGGAAACCTAGTTGGACAATTCATTGTCCGTCGGAATGCACAATAAGTCGTGCTACTATTATCTCAATCCATCCTTCGCTCCAGAGGAGCGATATGTCTATAGAATGCCGACATCTCTGATCCCCGCGCTCCAGAGGAGCGCAATGTGTATAGCAATCTCAATTCACCACAACTTAAGACCCATCGGAGTGTTAGGTATATAACAAGAGAACTCGCATTTATCTCATCTGAACTAACATCGCAAAAATATAGGGCATATCATGAACAATTTAATCCGCAAAAAGATTATTCTGTGCTTACTGGATTCGGATCCCAAGTCCGCCGATGAAATTGCCAATGAGATTGGCGAATCATTGGAAACTGTAGATAATCTACTTACAGGATTGGTATCAGAAAGCATCTGTGAAAAAGTAAGCCAAGATGAGATCAGTCAGTACGCTATCAAAAAAGATGTTGAAACTTTTGCAAAACTAGCTGAAGATTTCCTTTCAAGCCCAGAAGAGCATGTGCAGGAAACAGAACAGTTTATTAGTTCCAACTATTACCTAACCAGAATTGACTATGAATTAGTCGATCATGTTCTTAGCCGCTTTCATCTTGGTTCAGTATATGGAACTAATGAAATGAAAAACGTTCTAGGACGAATCTTGCTCGCGTCACCCTCAGCTTTGATTTCTGCCTTACATGATGACACCACATTCTTTGATGGAATGCAGTCAAGCCGGAGTCAGTTCGATTCTTCGGACGCAACTCGTGACTGGCTGAATGGAATCCTTTATTCACAGTTCCAGATGCCACTATTGGAAAAACTTATTGCTGATATGAAAGTTCTCACTTACGGTATTCTCTTCGCTAAACTTCAACTGCAGGCAGTAAAGATAAGCATCCAAGTCGGCTTGGCAACCCCCACCGGAATGTATGTTGAATCAATGGGAGGAAGTATTTCATGCTTAAATAGAGCAATGGAGGAATTGTCCGCTGGACAACCTGTTTCGGCTGTTAATCCGATGGCTTTTTCCTATGATGGTTTAGCATTGATGTATCTTGGGGAGTTCCAAACCGCTCTGGAAAATTTCGATAAAGCACTTGCATTAATGCAAGCCCCAATGCAAAAAGCAATTATATTGAACAACAAAGGAGTAGCTTTTCTCAGGTTCAACCAATATCAAAAAGCAATTGAATATTTTGAAGAAGGTATTGCATTTGATTCAGATGGCAACATTCCTCAATTACATGAAAACAAACAGGTAGCTGAAGAATACTTAGCTCGTGCGACTGACACTGATAACTTAACTGAACCGACAAAAATTCGTTTTATTCATGGGCAACCTGTTCCTTTTGAGGAAACACTGTTCTACGAATTTAAGGAAATTAAGGGCGTAAATCCAATTCGTGCGATTATAAAAGATTCTAACGAATACGCTGTTGCTTTTCTCAATCGTGAAGGTGGACGTATTTTTTGGGGAGTAAGAGACAGCGATAGAACCACAATAGGTGTAATTCTTAATGAACAACAGAGAAATGAGACACGAACTAAAGTATCTGAAAAACTGGGGGCCGTACAACCCTCAATCAGCGTTGAAGATTGGCACCTTAAATTTCATGACGTTTATAATTTACAGGGGGAAACTGTCGAAGATTTGTGGGTTATTGAACTGGTAATCCCACCTCCACAGGAAATAGATGTTTTTTATACAGGCAGCAGTGACCTTTTCGTCAAGACTGAAGGTGGCAGACATAAATTACAAGGACAGCAAATAACAGAGTTTATACGCAGGCGTTTTCAGAATGATACAGAAACAAGCTAAAAACGCTAAAGATGCTACGTGGAGGGAAACTATGTCTAACACAAATACCGCACGCAACGAAACAGCAAAGCCCGAAAATCAATCCCTACCCACCTTTGAACCACGCGGCGATCGAAAACTGATCTACACAAGCGATCCGTCCAATCTCGCATTCTATCAGGTGGGACGACAGGTCGATCACATGACCAATGCAGCAATAGCGAAGGCAGACCCCGCCCGACGGGAAGATCTGGTCCAATGGGTGGATGCACTGGCGCATCACGGCGTAGACACCTACGCACAAGCGATCTACGCACAGGGATGGACAGTCTTTTTCCGTTCAGATCGGTTTGAATACGACGCAAGACCCCAACATCAACGTTTTACCTCCATGATGGACGCCGGTATCACACCGTTGGAAGTGCTGATCGAGCAAACACACAAGCGAGGCATGGAGTTCGTCGCAAAGTTTCGCATGAACGACCGCCACGGCAACGGAGATCAGGGTGCGCGGTTCATACTGGACAACCCTGCGTGGCAGCTAGAGGAATTTCCCGGCGGTCAGGACTTTAGCTTTGAGCCTGTACGAGATTACGTCTACTCCGTCGCCGATGAAGTAGTAGAACGGTTCGATGTTGACGGTTTGCTGTTCAACTATATCCGGCACGGACACTGTTTTCCCACCGACGTTGCCCGCGACCGTCACCCGGTGATGACCGAGTTTTTGCGACGGATACGCGAGATGTTAGACCGGCGCGGAGCGCAGCAACGGAAAACCCTAACGCTGGGGGTAATGATTCCGCAAACGTTGGAAGAGTGCTATAACTTAGGGTTCGATATCCCCACATGGATTCGGGAAGGTCTCATCAACTACATCTGTCCCTGCGACTTCCACTATGCCGATTTCAACGCGCCCTATGAGGCATTCAGCGAGTTGACACGCGGATCGGATTGTCTGTTGTACCCTACGCTGGCCCCCATGATGTGTCGTGGGGATGCAACGACACTACTCAAGCCTGAAAATTATCGGGCACTCGCACAAAATTTTTACGGCGCAGGTGCTGACGGCGTTTCGGTTTTCAACTACCAGTACCACTGGGCACGAAAGGGAGGGACCGCCCGCTACCCGGGACCCGTCGAAGGCTATCCGCTCTCATTGAGCTATCTGCGCGATCTACGTGACCCAAAAACAGTAGCGAGTCGGACGCGCCACTACCGTTTCCACCCTCTATGGGGCGGCACATCACCAACCGGAGCTATGAAGGACGACAAACTAACCCTCACCCGCGAGGTCGGCTCAACTGGAGAATACCGTTTCCGCCTCTGCGAACAATTTGCACACGGAACGCAAGTCGTCCTGTACTTCAGCGCACAGGGATTGCTCCCCACAGATGAAATCACCGTCGAACTCAACGGGACCAAAATCCAAGATCTTCAGCGCGTCTTCCATCCAGATGGTCGATTGGAAACATTCGGACGACCGCTGCCACCGTTTTCAAGCGTGTGGTTCAACCTGAATCAGGAGACGCTTAACAACGGGGACAACCCTCTAAAAATCCAACTCACACACATTGCCGCCGATACAAACAGCGAAGTTGTCATTGACGAAGTTGAGGTAGTGGTGATGCCTGCGTAGCACGCTTGTGAAGCATCAACTCATTTTCATCTCTTATTTTTTCAGGAATCGTGCTATAATTTTACTGGCTATCCCTAAGTCTTAACCTAGCGCAGATTCCAAATAAATTGGAGGTAATGAAAGATGGAAATGAGAAGCTGGTTACAATCCCCCTCAAGTCTCACACACGGTAACATCATTAGACGAGAAATCTTCTCCAAGAAAGACCCCGACGATCCCCACAAACCGGGGGCAATCCTCAACTCGATTGATAGCTTCTCCCGGTGCTATCTTGAATCACGAATCGCATCAATACCAACCGCTTTCGACGATCGGCAACTGATTTTCTACATCGTTGATGGAGAGGCAATTTTCGAGGGCGGCGACCTCAAGCAGGAGGTCCGCGAAGGAGACGGCATTATCGTGCCGCCGGGAACGACGCATGTCTTAAACAACGAGGCAAACACAACGCCCTTAGAATTTCTGATATTGGAAGAAACCCTTGCCGATGCTCCAGGAACACCCCGCGAAGATGTCCTTATCAGAAACTACCGGGAGCAACACCTGAATCAAGGGCATTGGACCCATCTCGTCCACCCCATCTTCGGAGAGGTTGATGGACTTGCCAAGCTACATTTCGTCCTAATGGTAACAATCGACGCAATGCAGACCCCCGATACCCATGGGCATGCCGACGATATGGATGAGGTGTGGTATATGCTCGAAGGCAACGGCATCCACGTGGTAAGCCAGAATGTCTACCGGCAAGTTCCGGGCGATGCGGTCTCTGTCGCACCGTCAAACCCAGGACATACCCTCATCAACGATACGGAGGAACCGCTCAAGACGTTCTACTTTCGACGCAGTGCAGACCCCTGATACCCATGGGCATGCCGACGATATGGATGAGGTGTGGTATATGCTCGAAGGCAACGGCATCCACGTGGTAAGCCAGAATGTCTACCGGCAAGTTCCGGGCGATGCGGTCTCTGTCGCACCGTCAAACCCAGGACATACCCTCATCAACGATACGGAGGAACCACTCAAGACGTTCTACTTTGCCCGTTACACGCGGTGATACGATGAGAGGAGAAAGCGAATGTCCACGCTGAAAGCGGGTGCCGCACAGACCAATATCACGCCGCCGCTCGGCGCATACCTCGCAGCAGTTCAGTAGGTTGGGTTGAACGGTTAAAAAGCGAATTCCTATCAACGACAATAGAGATGCCGCCTGTCAACAACCCCATCTTATAGATGAGTGTAGTGAAACCCAACACTTTAATCCAACTCACGATTAAGTGTTAGGCAGGTACAAGACCTGCCCCTACGTTGGATTCATGCTCTGTAGGGGCAACCCTCGTGGTTGCCCTTGTTACATAAAGTGCATAACTCCCCATTAGACAAATTGGAGGTAACGACAAATGGAAATGAGAAGTTGGTTACAATCCCCCTCAAGTCTCACACACGGCAACATCATCAGACGAGAAATCTTCTCCAAGAAAGATCCCGATGATCCTCACAAACAGGGAGCAGTCCTCAACCATATCGACAGTTTCTCCCGGTGCTATCTTGAGTCGCGAATCGCGTCAATACCAACGGCTTTGGACGATCGGCAACTGATTTTCTACATCGTTGATGGAGACGGCATTTTTGAAGGCGGTGACCTCAAGCAGGAGGTCCGCGAAGGAGACGGCATTATCGTGCCACCGGGGACCACACATCTCCTAACAAACGAAGCGGAGATGCCCTTAGAATTCCTGATATTAGAGGAGACCCTTGCCGATGCAGAAGGAACACCACGAGAAAATGTACTCATCAGAAACTATCGGGAGAACCCCCTTAGTCAGGGGCATTGGACCCATCTCGTCCATCCCATTTTCGGAGCGGACGATGGACTTGTGAAACTGCACTCAGTACTGATGGTAACAATTGACGCGATGCAGACCCCCGATACCCACGGCCATGCTGACGATATGGATGAGGTGTGGTATATGCTAGAGGGCGACGGCATCCATGTGGTGAGCCAGAACGTCTACCGGCAACTTCCGGGCGATGCGGTTTCTGTTGCACCATCAAACCCGGGGCATACCCTCATCAACGATACAGAGGAGCCACTCAAGACGTTCTACTTTGCCCGTTACAGTCGGTGACACCATAGGAGGAGAAAGCGAATGGCTACGCTAAAAGCCGGTGCTGCACAGACCAATATCACGCCGCCACTCGGCGCGTACCTTGCAGGTTCACTGAAGGCGCGCCATGCGACGGAAGTCCACGACGAACTCCACGCAAAGGCACTGGTACTTGATGATGGGACCACGCAACTCGCCTTTGTTATCTGTGATGTTATCTGCATCCCCCGCGAAGTATGTGACGCCGCCAAAGCCTTGATCGCGGAGCGGGTCGGGATTCCGGGCGAACAAGTGCTGATAGCGGGCACACACACCCACTCCGCGCCTGCAATGAAGCCGGGGTTTGAAACCATTCCCCACCAAGGCTACCTCGATTTCTTTTCGGTGCGCGTCGCCGATGCCGTTCAGCTAGCAGCGGGACGGGCGCAGCCGGCGAAACTCGGTTACGGCGTTGGAACAGAGTCGCGCTGCGTGTTCAATCGGCGGTTTCGCATGAAGGACGGCACGGTAAAGATGAATCCGGGGGCTAACAATCCCAACATCGTTGAAACCGTGGGACCCACTGATCCAGACATTGCCGCGCTTTTCGTCGAGACAGTTGATGGTCAACCGATAGCCGTCCTCGCTAACTATGCTCTACACTATGTCGGTGCGCCGGGTCACACGGTTTCCGCAGACTATTTCGGGCTGTTTGCCGAAGAGATTCAAAAGATGGCAGGCGCAGGATTCGTCGCAATGCTCTCCAACGGTTGTTCCGGCGACATCAATAACATCAATGTCCATCACCCGCTGACGGACCGACGCCCCTTTGCCCAGACACGGAAGGTCGCCCGGATAGTTGCAGCAGAGGTGTGGCGAACGTGGCAGACCACCCCAATGCACGATGACTTGGGGCTTTCGGCGGCACAGACGGAAATTACGTGCGGCATACGGAAACCGACCAGCACAGAACTCGCCGAGTACGAGGCAAAATGGGCAAACGCAAGCGATGATCCGACTGTCGATGAACTCTACGCACATGAACGCATTATAGTCAACGGGTGGGAAGATACCCGCACGACACCGATCCAAGCCTTCCGTATCGGAGACTGCGGGGTCGCTGCATTGACGGGAGAAATCTTCTGTCAATTCGGTATTGACCTCAAGGCTGCCTCGCCGCTCAAGCCGACGTTTATCATCGAGCTTGCCAACGACTACACCGGCTACGTCCCAACCCCGATTGGGCATGAGCATGGCGGCTATGAGACATGGCTAGCGCGGAGCAGCTACCTCGCTCCCGACGCCGGTGGACAGATGGTTGATGCGGCGTTGCAATTACTGAACGGTTTCACCGCCCCGTAATCAGGAATAACCCAATTCCTTGACACAGCCCTAATGAACCAATGAACCAATGAACCAACATATTAGAAAGGACAAATATGGCTAAATACAAAATTGCAGTAATTCGAGGAGACGGCATTGGGATCGAGGTGATGGAGGAGGGGCTCAAGGTTCTCAACATTGTCGCCGACAGATACGGCATCACATGGGACTTTGTCGAGTTCCCTTGGGGGTCAGACTACTACTTCGAGCATGGGCACATGATGCCACCCGATGCCCTCGATATACTGGCGGAGTTCGACCAGATCTATCTTGGCGCAGTCGGGCACCCTGACATCCAAGACCACCTTACACTCAACGGGCTTTTGCTGCCTATCCGGCGCAAATTCGATCAGTACGTCTGCGAGCGACCAAGTGTCCTCTATCCCGGTATCAACGCACCGCTCAAGGACAAAGAGGCTTGGGACATCGATCTCGTGGTGATAAGGGAGAACACAGAGGGCGAGTATGCCAACGTCGGCGGATTTCAGTACCAAGGGTTCCCCGAAGAGATCGGCGTACAGGTCGGCGTATTCACCCGCCACGGCAGCGAGCGCGTCATCACCCACGCCTTCGAGCAAGCGCGGGTACGAAATAAGAAGCGCAAAGTCACATCGGTCACCAAGTCCAACGCACAGGGTTACGGCATGATTGTATGGGATACCGCCTTCGAGCGAGTTGCGGAAAAGTATCCCGACATAGAAACGGAATCGTTGCTTGTGGACGCAGCGTGTATGGATTTCGTCCGGAGGCCGGAGGACTTCGATGTTGTCGTCGCTAGCAACCTGTTTGGGGATATCCTCACGGACATCGGCGCGATTATCACGGGGAGCATGGGACTGGCTCCGAGCGGCAATCTCGATCCACAACGCCGATTCCCGTCGATGTTCGAGCCGGTTCACGGTAGCGCACCGGACATTATGGGTCAAGGCATCGCCAATCCGTTGGCAGCAATTACCTCCGGTTCGATGATGCTGCGCTTCGTCGGCGAGACGGAAGCAGCAGACACGATAGACGCAGCCGTATTAAAGGTAGTCGAAAAGGGCGAAACCCTTCCCCCCGACCTCGACGGTCAAGCCACAACCTCACAGGTCGGGGACGCAGTAGTAAGCGCACTCAGCTAATATGCCTTTCGTGAAAAACTCAATTTTAACTTGACCTGTCCAATCCCTTTTTGATATAATTACGCTTATCAGTAATGGGAATTATTACTAATATAATCCAAGTTGTTAGTCGTTGAAAGCCCATCGGTTTTCTTGTAGGGGTGGGGTTTCCCTGCCCGTCTGGTAAAGCCTTTGTCTTTCGCTCCAGAGGAGCGATATGTCTATAGAAAGCGATGCGTCCAATCTCCGCGCTCCAGTTGCTTTGAATCCCGATCTTATCGGGGAGGAGCGCAATGTGTATAGCAGCAATAACAAATCGTCGCAATCCAAGCCCCAGAGGGGCGACTGCATGTTTTGTATAGGAGGGAATTCCGATTCCCGACTCTTGCGTCGGCTGCTAACGCTTGGTTTATCAACTAGCAGCCTACGTTAAACTTACTATGCGTACCAATATGAAAGAATTAAGCGAAGGACTGAGGCAAGAAGGCTATCGATTTACCCGTCAACGCCGGATTATCCTCGAAGAGGTGCGACGGCAGCAATGCCACCCAAGCGCGAAAGAGGTTTATGATGCGGTGAAGGTTCGTCTGCCAAAGATTAGCTTGGGCACTGTCTATCGGAGCCTCGGCGTTTTGGTCCACCTTGGTCTGATTCGCAAGGTGGAGCACGGCGAATACGCTCGCTTCGACGCGAACCTTTCAGAGCATCACCACCTAATCTGCACGGATTGCGATCAGTTACTTGACATTGAGGTGCCGCTCTCTAATCCACTTAACACACAGCAGTTCAAAGCAGATGGGTTTGAAGTTCAAGGATACAAACTGGAGTTATACGGCTTGTGTCCCACATGTGCGACCGAACGAAGTTAATCCAAACTTAGCCTTTTGAAAATGCGCTACACAAGGAAATATTACAGTGAACTATAAGGTAACATTTATTTTTACACCACAACCGGAAGGTGGTTATACAGTAACATGTAAGGAATTGCCTGGGTTAGTCACCGAAGGTGATTCAGTAGATGAGGCGTTAGCGAACCTCAAGGATGCCTTTGCCGCAATTCTTGAGCTATATGAGGATTTAGGACGTCCATTGCCCGAAGGTATTCAGGTTCCCGATGAAGAGGTCTCCATTGGAAGCATGCCACTACAACTGGAAACAGTTCTACCCGGATTAGAACCAACACTATCCCCTCAATGAGATACCGAGAAGTTACACGCAAGCTAAAAGCACTCGGGTGCCGTGAAATAGTCAGGAAAGGGCACGGATCTCATAGAAAATGATTCAATCCACTTACTAACGGATTGGCTTCCATACCGGATCATGGCACCCGCGACCTGAAAACCGGAACCCTCCGTGCAGCCATCCGCTACCTAGGAATTGATTGGCAAGACTTCAACAACGCCTAATCGGTTAATCGATACTGATGTACCGCTCTCTGAACCGTACCTGGAGGTCCTGCGTGAAAGGATTGAAGTTTCGCAAGGCACAGGCAACTGACAGCGAATTTGCTTTTGCCGTTAAGGAAGCAGCGTTCCGTGAATATGTGGAGCAGATCTGGGGTTGGGATGATGCCTATCAAAGGGATTTGCACAATAGGCGGTTTGATGCGCAAGATATCTGCATTATCCAGTTCTACGGAACCGACGTTGGTTTCTTATCAACGTCTAACGCCTCTGACACGCTCAACGTCAAGCAACTCTATCTCCTGCCTGAGTACCAAGGGAGGGGAGTTGGGGCAGCGTGCATGAAACGCATTATCGACGATGCCAACCTTGAACAAAAGCCTGTGACGCTTCAGGTGCTAAAAATTAACACCCGTGCTACTGCCTTCTACCAAAGATTGGGATTCACAATCGTCGATGAAAATTCCACACATTTTCAGATGAAAAGACAGCCCGAATAAACCGTAGGGGCATTTATGGTGAATGAGACAAATAAGCGGACATTTGCCAAAGTCCCCCTCTTTCCCCCTGATAAGGGCGCTAGGGGGTTACGGATTTAGGCGGTTGTTTGTAGGTACAGATTGCCTAATCTGTACATGGGCATTGACACTGTATAAGTAATTCTAAAATTTACCATAGTTCTCCTGTAGGTTGAAAACTCTCGGAACGGAGAGAGATCTCCGAATCCCGACACCTAACGCATTCGGTGATTGAGTGGAAATTCCAAGCATCGTTATAATCGGTGATGAATCACAAGCAGGAACCTATATCCTGCGGATTCACCTCAAAGCGGATACCGTATTACGATTCGGACGGTTCAAGAAAGGGAAGTTGATTTCAACCCCCGCCGGTGAATACGCCTATGTCGGCTCCGCGCTCGCAGAGAAGGGAGCGACCACGTTGGCGCGGCGGCTCATTCGACACGCAACGCGAAGCGGCGATCAACGCCCACACCGTATCCGCGAGACGATGCTCCGCCGATTTGCTGAATGCGGTTTGGGAGACGCGAATCTATTGCCACGACGGGGCAAAACCTTGCATTGGAACGTTGATTTCCTCTTGGACTTGCCATCGGCGGAACTTGTGGGCATCTCCGCAATCCGCTCACGTGAGCGATTGGAAGGTAGACTCGCCAAGCAGCTAGAGGAAGACCCACATACGGGGGTTATCGAGCACGGCTTAGGCGCGAACGATGTACCGGGCAATACCCACCTGTTACACGTCAATGCAGTGGAGGCATGGTGGACATCACTGCCGAATCTGTTTGCTAGCGTGGCTGAAGGGAACTCATAACGAGAGCCGTAGATACCAAGCGGGGCAAGGTGCCCCGCCTACTGCAAAATTGAATCTGCAAAGATCTTTTACAGAAGTCCGGCAGGCACCTTGATGCCGGAGTTACCCTTTGCCGTTACATCTCCCGATAAATCGGGACGGCAAGGATAGATGGAGGCTGCTCCATATTTTAAGTTAGAAAAAATACAGCACACAATTGGAGGAAATATGAGCAACGAAAGTAAGTGCCCAGTGATGGGCCATTCCCACGCAGGCACCATAGCGAACCAAAGCTGGTGGCCCAATCAGTTGAACCTGAAGGTGCTCCACCAGAACCCACCTGCGGGCGATCCTATGGGCGAGGATTTCAATTACGCCGAGGCGTTCAAGACACTTGACTTGGATGCCCTGAAAGAGGACGTCGATAAGGTGATGACGACGTCGCAAGAATGGTGGCCCGCCGACTACGGTCATTATGGTCCCCTCTTCATTCGGATGGCGTGGCACAGTGCAGGCACGTACCGCATCGCAGACGGACGCGGCGGCGGTGCCTCTGGCACAATGCGTTTTGCACCCCTCAACAGTTGGCCCGACAACGCGAGCCTCGACAAGGCACGCCGGTTGCTCTGGCCGATCAAGCAGAAGTACGGCAAGAAGCTTTCGTGGGCGGACCTGATGATCTTCACCGGGAACTGTGCCATAGAGTCAATGGGTCTCAAGACGCTCGGGTTCGCCGGTGGGCGAGAGGACATCTGGGAGCCCGAAGAAGACATCTATTGGGGACAGGAGACCACGTGGCTGGGGGACGAGCGCTACACCGGCGACAGGGAACTGGAGAATCCCCTCGGTGCCGTTCAGATGGGGTTGATCTATGTGAACCCGCAGGGACCGAACGGCAATCCGGATCCAGTCGCTGCAGCGAGAGACATTAGAGAGACGTTCCGCCGCATGGCAATGAACGACGAGGAGACAGTCGCGCTCATCGCCGGTGGACACACGTTCGGCAAAACCCACGGTGCTGCTGACGCGGACGAGTACGTCGGTCCCGAACCCGAAGGAGCCTCCCTTGAGGAGCAAGGACTCGGCTGGAACAACACCTTCGGCAGCGGGGTGGGTGCCGACACGATCACCAGCGGCTTGGAGGGTGCCTGGACCACCGCGCCAGCCAAGTGGGACAATAATTTCTTCGAGAACCTGTTCAACTACGAGTGGGAATTGATAAAAGGTCCTGGCGGTGCGTGGCAGTGGACCCCCAAAGACGAATCTGCACAAGGCACCGTGCCGGACGCTCACGATCCCGCAAAGAAGCACGCTCCCATGATGCTCACAACGGACCTGTCTCTGCGGCTGGATCCGATCTATGAGAAGATTTCGAGGCGGTTCTACGAAAACCCGGACGAGTTCGCAGATGCTTTTGCTAAAGCGTGGTACAAGCTGACCCACCGCGACATGGGACCTCGCACACGGTGTCTCGGTCCGTTGGTTCCTGCGGAACCGCAGCTGTGGCAAGACCCCGTTCCTGATGTCGATCATGAATTGATTGGAGAGCAAGAAATCGCTGCCCTCAAGGGCAAGTGCTTCGAATCAGGACTGTCCATCTCCCAACTGGTTTCGACCGCTTGGGCGTCTGCGGCAACATTCCGCGGCACCGACAAGCGCGGTGGTACTAACGGGGCACGCATTCGTCTCGCGCCGCAGAAGGATTGGGAAGTCAACAATCCGTCCGAACTAGGGCAGGTACTTCAGACCTTGGAGGGAATTCAAGAGGAATTTAACAACTCACAGTCCGACGGGAAGCGAGTTTCGCTCGCTGATCTGATCGTTCTAGCTGGGTGTGCAGCGGTCGAAGCAGCTGCGAAGAACGCCGGTATCGACGTAGAGGTTCCCTTCGCGCCGGGACGCACGGACGCGGTGCAGGAGCAAACCGATGTGGAATCGTTTGCTGTGCTTGAACCGACCGCCGATGGATTTCGCAACTACGTCGGAAACGGACACCAGCGAACAGGTGAAGAGCTGCTCGTGGATCGAGCACAAATGCTGACGCTAACCGCTCCTGAGATGACGGTTCTCGTTGGAGGCTTGCGTGTCCTGAATGCAAACGTCGGTCAGTCTGAACTCGGCGTTTTCACCAAGCGGTCCGAGATGTTGACGCCTGATTTCTTCATCAATCTGCTTGACATGAACATCGATTGGGCGTCCAGTACATCTGAGGATGTGTTCGAGGGGCGCAATCGCTTGACAGGTGAGATTCAGTGGACCGGCAGCCGCGTCGACCTCGCATTTGGCTCAAACTCGCAGCTCCGAGCCATTGCCGAAGTCTACGGCTGTGACGACGCTCAGGAAGCATTTGTGTCTGACTTCGTGGCGGCATGGAACAAGGTCATGAATCTCGATCGCTTCGACCTTGCCTGATCTCGGCGAGGCTTGGAACGATAAAACAAACGTTTAACAGACTAGGGGTGTGTCTTCGGATGCACCCCCTTTTTTTATGGCGCGTTGGTTTTTCGATGAGGGCTATCAACAACGAACCGATGAGCTAGTGCATTAATTGAGTGAGTAGGTGTCGAGTATGGGGGTGCTTGAGTATAACATAACGCAAGTTGCTAGGTTCTGTTGACATTTCATCGCAATCAGATAATCGAGAGGTGTGCACAAACACATGGTCCTTTGTAGGGGTTGGGTTTCCCAACCCTTTGGTCACACATCATAGACGATTTTGAACTGCTGTAGGTCGATTTTCCAAAATCGACGGTTCGGTGTCGAGATATGAATCTCGACCTACAATCAACTCAACCCGTATGGTTTGGGGGGTCCAACCCACGTTGGTCAATGGGCGAGGGGACCCCGCCCCTACGATTACGGACAGTTTTACATAAATGTCAACACGCCCTAGTCATACACGGCGTGATAAAAGGCAAACCCCGATATCCGTGGGTCGGTCATCCCCGGTCACGCCTGGTCTCGCCTGTCCCGATGAAATCGGGGGTACGGACGGATCCTCTCGGACTTGCCCGACCTACAAAGCCCCAGCGGGACGACATGTGTATAGCATACGTGAAACATCATGCGTAAATGGTCAGAGCCGTGATTTAGAAAATACACTCTCTACTGCATGTCTTGTGTAGGAGGGAATTCCGATTCCCGACTCTGGCGTCGGTTGCTGACGCTTGGTTTATCAACTAGCAACTTGGAGTAATAGTAGTAGATTGGGGGTATACCTAGCTGAAACGACGGCGTCCACGAATTGTCCCATCGCGTCCAATGGGAATCGAGTCCGCAGCGGGAGTGGCTCCCGGTTCCGGCATCTCCCACGGAGAGAGGGACGCACCGGTTGGACGAGTGCTCGTCGGTCGTCGAAGTTGGGATTCGGCAGGAGTATAACGTATCGCCAAGTGAGGGGTTTCGATCTGTGCGCCGCCGCTGCCGTGGGAACTCATCACCGCCTCCAAGATACCAATCGTCAGATAGGTTCGCTCAACCGGACTGGGGGCGCCACCGGTCAGGAAGAAGTCCTCAATATTCAGCCCCATATAGCTGAAAACCGCATGCGTCGGACCCGAATCGGTGTGGTATTCCATTGCATCAATGACACTGCCGCGCTTTGCTGCGTAGGCGAATTTTCGGACATAGCCGTTATCGCCGAGCATCAACGCCGCGCCTTTCAACCCGTCGCAATACTCAATTAGAAAGACGTGCGGATCTTCGACCTGCGACGGATCGAGGCGCTCGGGTCCATCCTCAATCACATTGAGAGCAGACTCAGCGAGTTCGATCGACCACCGCCCTTCGTCGGCAGCACGCCAGACCGCATCGCCGGACAGGCACTGAACCGAACGAATACCCGTTTCGCCACCGTGCCGCCGTTCCACCTGACACTGTAGGCTTTCCAGTGCATGGAAGCCGTACCGTTCAATCATATGAAATCCGATAGACAAGGCTTCGTCAATCGGTGCGTCAAGCGGATGCTCAAAGTTCGGTCGCCGCCATCCCACCGGCAATGCAGATCCCGCCCAGAGCGGTATACCGAGCTGCTTGGCGGTCGTGTACATCCAATGTGCATCGTCCCAACGGTAGGAGAGATGTTTGTCGTTATAAACAGGGACGGGACGACCGGATTCGGCAATAACACCACAGATTTGTTCAAAAAAGTATCGCCGCGGCAGCATCTCTTGACCTAGGGCAGAGCGTGGGTAGTCGCCGTGCTCACCGATGAGCAGCACCGCATCCACAGCCAGACTATCTCCGCCGAGGGTGAGTGCAGCACGAATGCCCTCGTAGATAGGTATATCATATTCGTAAGCAATCTGCCGGCCGACATCATTTTGATGGATTTGGTCAATGAAAAGTGAAGCGAGTTGGGTGCGCGGCGCAATCAGTCCATCGTCGGTGGGAAAGCCACGCAGGAATTTGGGGACTATCACGCCGGCATGACTGTTTGGAAAAAAGGTGGTTACAATAGCGGCAACGCGAAAGGGTTTTACCATAATATCAGCAAACCGTTGATTTTATTAAAAAAGTGTTGACAGATTTTTCAAGATGGTATAGAATGGAGGATTGTGGGAGCCCCGAGTCTGCAGCTCGAAGCTCCCTGAAGCAACACGAGACACGACCTCGAATCGCTTCGTAATTGTTAGGATAAATGCCTAACAATTGAATTATAGTATACCCTTTGAAACCATTAGTTTCAACTTAAAACAAAAAGGGCTGCGCGATTTGAGGGCGCAGCCCTTTTTTGTTTTCGGTTGGAACGATGGTATGAAGGAGATTCACTATGTTGGCAACAAAAGGACGGTTGAAAGTTGCGTTGTTGGGGTATTGTGGGGTATTGGTTGTAGGGCTTGGGATGTATGGGGCCTTTCAGGAACAGGATGCTCAGGCACATATCCCCGGCAAAAGGATATGTCGGTTTTACGGACACAGGGATGTGACCGGAACAGCGACGGGGAACCGTACAGATCATTATGAGTCAGCGATAGAGGCCTGTCCTTATTGTGGTTCTCAAGCGTATGTGACATGGAGCATTGATAACGTTTATGAAATGGATGTTGTAGCGACCATGCACATGTCTGGTAATGTTATGCAGATTCCTGAGTGTCATTTCCATATAACCAATGAGACTTTTTTATACCAGGAAGTTAATGTGGAAAATGTGGATTGCTCCAGTTATAGTTGCGGTGGTTAGAATCTCTTTATCGGGGTGTTAGTCCCCCAACACCGATTTTTAGGAGGTTAATGTGATGCTTAAACGTCGTTTCATCCCCTATATGGTTGGGGCAGGTATTGTTGCGCTTATTTCGCTCTCTTTCGTAGGCTATAGGGCTTACCAAAACCATGTTGAGTTTAAGGCATTTATGTCGAAGGCTCAGGCATTTAATCGTTCTGTTGAACTCGAAGAAACAGATGAACATCTTCATGCAGAGGAGGGACATCCACATGGCGAGAAAAATATACATCCTTTCTCTACAGCGAAGTCTTCTTCTAATTCATTTGTCTTTAAGGGAAAACAGGGTGATGAATATGTTTATGAGATAAATGGCATCCCAGTCTACTCCAAGGGGACTCTGGATAAAGAATTATCCGGAGGGATAGTGTGGGCTTTTACTGGGCGACTGAACCCAGAAGCTGAGGACTACCTAAAGAATCATCTTGACTCTAAGAGGGCTGCGATAGTCCAACGTGTCGTAACCCCTGATGGCAAATTACATCACGTTGTTGTTCCGAGTTTTAGCATGTATGAGGATGGGGATGCGATCTTAGAATCAGAAACTCGCCGTGGTCGTGAGGTGTTCAATGGTCCGAGTCTAGAAGATCCTGTTTGGCGCACATTATCTATTGCTGGTGTTCAGCATCCTGTGCCTGATGAGTATTATGATATTGAGGATCAGTATGCGCGTGAATTGTATATCGAGAAATTTCGCTTGTCTGTAAAAACAGGGATCTCAATGGAGGAGGTAGATAGAAAGATAGCGGACGGGGAAATTTCATTAGATAAGTTATCCGACAGTGCTCGACGTTTTATTGAGAGTTCCAACGAGCACCAAGAGAAAGTGCTGGAAAGACTCCGAATGATAGCCCCTGAAATACCACCACTGTCCGATAAGCCCCCGGTGAAAGTGAGTTTTCTCAGAGATGAAGGTAAAGATGCACGACCGGGATGGAAGCGTAAAAGAAGGTTGCCTAAAGAACCACAACAAGCCGCTGAGGGAGGCAATTCTCTTGATACAGATACTGTTTCTGAGGGTGGCTTGCCCGTTGATACACAAGGGACGCCGCTTTCAGAATCGGATTTGCCCGATATGACCACGCCGACACCTTCTGCTCCCACCGTGGCAGACCTCGAAAAACAGTTGACGCCGGAGGGGATTGAAGCGGAACTGAGCGAAGGGCTATCAACCGATCGCTTTGATAAAGCGCAAGATTTGATAGACCAATTCGGCACAGAGGAAGGGCTTCGTCGTCTGAGGGAGACTGACCCTGAAGCAGCTCGTCAATTTGAACGGGAGCGTTCTCCTAAACCACCTCGTGATGTGCCTAATGACGAACAACCCTGATAGGATCGGGATTCAAAGCAGCCTGAACACTAAAAATAAACGCTTAACAGACTGGGGGTGTATCTTCGGATGCACCCCCTTTTTTGTGCCCCGTTAGCGTGTCAAAATAACCGCAATTACTAGGATGTGTTGACATTTTGATGTTGCTAATTTGGTAGACGCTATAATCATCGGACAATCCGCCAAATGTAGCGTTCCGACGCGTTGGGATTAGTTTGCGGGCTCCGATTTATCGGAGTCCTCCCCGACTGCATCGTCCGATATATCAAGACCAGGGGGACAGGCGGAACGGGACTGAGATCACAATCTAACAGATCGTGCTACAAAAGACTGCTTGCCAACACCGGGCGTGAAACACTAAAAATGTACCAATGCACCAATTGCGTAGATGTCGAGTATGGAAACTCGACCTACAGGCAGGCAATTATTCACGTTTCACGCCTCCCCCTGCTTGCGGGGGGATACAGGGGGGTATCACGTTTCACGCTGCGTCCGGCAGCCAAAGAAACGAAAGCACCTGATTCATGCGGGGTAATCGGCGGGATTGCTCAATGAGGGGTTGATCTGATTGGGTCGAACACCAATGAGACAACGGAACCTTCCGCCGGCGTTCTTTCACCTCTTTCGATTCACCTTTGGTAAGTAGGCCGGCGACCGAGTCGGGATGGAGGGGTTTGTTTGTGTCAAGATAGCAATCGCTGTTCTGACGAAACCGCTCTGAATAGGCAAAATATTTAATCTGTCCTCGCTCAGACAGTACAATCGCACAGACATGGGAACTCAAACGGGTGTAGCGGATGGCTGTGCTGGTCAAAGAGGTGGAATAATTAGCAGCGAGGGCATCAATCGCCGGCAAACCGATTTCAGGCAGATCGGTAGCGTCCGCTCGGAAAATGGGAGAGGGCATCAGCAGCTCAACTGCGAACTGATTGGCACGTTGTTCCTCTGATCGGTGCGAATCAAATCCACGCAGATCCTCGCGCTGACAGCGGTGCTGAGGGACAAATTCCGCCACCTTGCTCTCTTCACCTGTGGTGGAATTATGTCTCTCGGTTTGACCACCATCCAAATGGTAATGCCCCAATTCGTGAGCGATTGTAAAGTTTTTTCGGGACTCTGATTGAATCAGATTGTTGAGCAGGATGCCCCAAGCATCGCCGACCCGCATTAAACAACCATCGTACTGGCTTTCCATCTCCCGTTCCCAAACGACGATTTGCAGCTGTTCCGCAATTTCTCGCGGTTGGATCGGGATGCCCTGAACGTTTAGTTCACGCAACAACTGCCGCGCACTCTCAGCAGGTTCTAGAGCGGGTTTGGAGGACACCTGTTTTGCAATCTGACCTTTTCGGGAAGGTCTCTGATTCATGTTCAGGCAGCAGATCCTTCGTAATTGCTCTATTTCTCGTTTTTGTCTTTAAGAAATTGGTAGAACTCGATCAGCGTTTCCTTATTTTCCTCGGAAAGATCCATGATGCCTCTAAACATAACACTGACTTTCGGATCTGCCAAAAGATCATCGTAGCCATGCTCCTTTTTACCAAGCAGGTAGTCCGTAGTAACTTTCAGCGCATCAGCGAGGCTCGAAAGCGTGTCGAATGCCGGTTTGCGGGCACCAGACTCAAACTGTGAAATCGCCGCAGGGGTCAGTTTTGCCGCTTTGGCGAGTTGTGTTTGTGTCATTCCGAGTCTATCACGACGTTTCTTAATACGTGTTGAAACAGACATAATCATATACCTCCTTACTGGGTTAGGGAAAAACGGTGTACGATCGCAGAAAAGCGTGTTTATTGCGCTTTCTAACGATTGTGATTCCCATTTTAACATATTACGCCGTTCCAGTGCAAGGTCTAAAATAGAATTAACGAAAATTTATGTAAAAACGATTCACGCATCACGTTTCACAGATGAACTAATGAACCAATAGCGAATATAAATCTAAAAAAAACATACCGTCCATAATACTCACTTTTGTGAATTAGATCCGTTTTGCATCTTGACAAGACTTTGCGACTATGATAGAATCTGACAGATCTAAATACGATAGCATATTATGTGCCGGTCAGCCTATTAAAAAATTCGGAGGAATCACCATGATCATCAAGAGATATTATTACATCAGTCTATGGCTTTGCATCCTTGCACTATTGTCTCCGCACGGCAGTTTCGCTGTTGACGAGCAGCTGTCTGTCGGGCTTTCGGAGGTTGCAGTCAAAATCAGTGACAAAGTCGATATCGGTCGAATGCGAAAAGACATCGCTCGACTCTCCAATCTTCCCACCCGCGTTACTGGCTACGATGAAGCCGCATCAGGCAGCAAATATATCTTCGATCAATTTGTCGAGATCGGTTTACAAAACGTCGAGAGCCGCGAGTTTCCTGTTTCTGTTCCGATAGACCACGGTGATGGGAAAGTAGAAATTCTCTCCGAAGATCAAACGCTTCTGAAGACTTACCGAATCTGGTCCATCTGGCCCAACCTTGTTCGCACCTCCTTCCTTCCCAACGGCGTCTCTCATGTAGTTGTTCAAGGCGAAACCTTAGACGGCATTGCCAAATCCTATCGAGTTGACCCGCAAGCCATTTTAGCTGACCCGCATAACCAATACCTCCGTGACCAAGCAACTGATGGCAGCGATAACGATGATGATGGTGAAATCGACGAACCGGGCGAGTTAGTGCTGGTCGAAAACAACTCGCTCTTTATTCCTACCGGCGGACTGACCGCCCCCCTCTTTTACGGCGGAAGTGGTGAACTCGCTTCGTTCAACGGTAAAGATATCGGAGGTTTCTGGCACAAGGTTGAACCTGACGATACGCTGGAAGACCTCGCCCATCGTTTTCGTATCGGTGTCGGTAGCATCACGGACGACGTTCTTAACGGTCATCTCCAAAAGACGCAAGATGGCATTGACAACAATGAAGACGGGCAGATTGACGAATACGGTGAGATTCCCCCGCTAACTGAGATCGCGCAATGGGATACCGACGGCATCGACAACGATGGTGACGACTTCGTAGACGAACGCCCCGGCGACGCGACTGATGGTATCGATAACAACAACGATGGGCAAATTGACGAAGAAGGCGAGTTTATCGCCGCCTATGAATCCAGCATCTTTATTCCCCAAGGTAGTGTTGCACTCATTGACTTCAACTCCAGCACCAAATGGATTAACGCCGCAATGCTTGGCGCGAAAGCTGTACTTTTCATCGAGCCAGAGACCACGATCCGCGGGGAGGCTGAGAACAAATTTCTGACGGTCCCTGCCAACATCCCCCGCTTCTGGATTGCTAAGGAGGATGCCGGCGAACTCTTGGCTATGCTTGGTGAAGGGGCAACACAAGTCGAAGACTCTCGGTCTACCGGAGCGGAATCGTCCTCTCAGAAACTTTATGCGCGTCTCACCAGTACCATTACTTGGGAACAGCGTATTGGGCAGAACATTCGTGGTTTCCTTGAAGGTGGCGACCCAACCCTAAAGGACGAATTGGTCGTTATCACCGGCTATTACGACTCAATGTCTGTTGTTCCCGCGATGGCACCCGGCGCGGATCCCACCGGCGGCATTGCCACGTTGTTGGAACTTGCTCGCATCTTTAGCCAAGAGGAATTCCGCCCGGGCCGCTCCCTTCTGTTTGTCGCAACAGATGCCCACTTTCAAGGGCTGGGTGGTATGCGAGCATTTATGGAAGGGATTGGTCAAGATATCGTCGGACGAGAAGCGGATTCGCCCGGCACACCGACAATGCGCGGGCTGCGTCGCGGTTTAAGTACTGACCTCTTTGAGTTTGAAGAATTAGGACGCAAGCTGCTACTGTCGATCGACCGGAATGTGCTGGTAGACCTACCCCCGAACTTCTTCCACGATGTCCACGCACTCAAAGCAAATGTCGATTCCCTAGCAACAACCCTCTCCGATTTGCAGACGACAAAGGGAAACATTGACTCGTTGCGTAACGCCCAGCGTGAAGCAAAAGAGAAAGAGAAGAAAAAACTCGAAACAACTAAAAAACGGGAGAAGCAGGGATTTACCGAAGAGGAAAAATCACGACTGGGGGTCAACCTCGCGAAGTTCAAAAAGGATGCGCTGCAGACCACTCAATTCCTTCGTTCAATGCTTCATCGCACCCTAAGATTGCGTTCACAGGCATTGGAGGAGTGCCGCGAAACCCAGCGTGAACTGATTGAACAGATAGCCTTGCCGATGGCTCGGTTGGATGTCTGGGCAATCAACAAATTGGTAGCAGATTTGGCAGCAAAACGAATTGAAGGAAAATATGCACAAACGCCAGATAGCAGCTATCTCGCACCTAAGGAAAGGGAGGAGGGAAGTTATTATTTACCGACACCGAGTGACCTACCATCGCACTTGGAGATGGATCTCCAGCGACTCTCGGAAAACTTGCAGGATTGGGAATTTGAAGATCCACGGAAGTTCACCCTCCAGTATGCCCAGGAGAAGTTGTTAGACCGCCATCTTGACTTTAAGGGTTTGGAACGAATCAAGTCTGCCCGTAGGGTTGTCCACCGCGCCGAAAAATCTCTGGAAGCCTACATCGAAGAAGAACGACAACTCCTTGAACGGGCACTCACAAACATTCCCACAACCAGCAGCGCAGAGGATCGCATCAAAAACGCCATCACTCAGTTAGGAGCTCAACCGGATCATGTCCCCCAAGGCTTTGTTGATGAGCTAAAACTCTTCCTCAATGAATCAACCCTCAAGCAGTTCGAGATAGTCCAGAACCAACTCCACCAGAAATTGGAGATGATGGACCCGACAACGGGAACAGCAACCTCACAAGAATTAGACCAAGTCCTGATTGATGACCTGACCAGAGATAAACAGAGTATCCTCGAAACCGCGATGCGTAACGCTCGCCTTGAGCACTATCGAATTGAATCCCTCCTCATACGCCATGCGTCGCTGAACCGTCCCTACCTCGCCGAAGAGGCACTCGTCCTCCGCCACTATCTCCCTGAAGATGCCGCAGACCGAGCGATGGCCGTCCGAGAACAAATCTTTGGTCAGCTTGAAGAACAACATCTACTAGAGATGGTAAAGCGGCGAGCCAAGAACGATATTGTCGAACTCCAGAACCTGCTGAACATCCTTGACCGCCTCGACCGCGATCCGGACGAGGAGACCAAGATCCTGCTGCGCGACAACCTGCTCACCATGCGTAACGCTCGATTCCGCAATCTACAGAAACGGGTGGAGAAGATTGCACGCATCAGCGAATCGGAATACACCCGGAAGATACGTTCTATCGAACAAGCAATCGCACTGCAAGACATCTTCAATCGCTACTACACCTCTCTCTTTATCTCTATCGACCTCTCCAGCCAGAACGACCAGTTCGGCGTATTCAACAAAGGTTGGTTCTACGACCAACAGCCCGAATTTGTTCTCCGTCGCGAGTTCGCTTCCATCGGAAATAAACTTGCGGAATACGCGCAGGGTGCCGATTTCGGTGAGCGTATCCAGAAACTATGGACATTCACTGACGACCAGATCCGCCAAGCGGTGATGAATACCCAGTGGACAGTTGCAGCTGGCATCGATCCGAAAAAAGCCATCGAAGGCAAGAGCCTTGAAAGCTTAGTTACCGAACATTACGCAACATTGGTCGGGCTCTCTGGGGTTTCTCGATTGATGAAGATGCAGTTTGAACAGATGAAAAATCAGGGCGAACCTTCCGAGGATATGCTCAAGGATATGGACTACATCCGTAAGGAGGTTGAACGATTCATCCGAAACGATATCCGGGAGGCGCGGAAGAACCGCAAGAATAGGGTTCGCCTGCTCAATCGCTTAGATGCGATGCTTGCCCTGCGCAACGAGGACCCGTCCGAATTTACGCAAGAGGAAGTTGATGATATTAAGGCACTCATTGAGATTGCCGGTTTCGGTGGTGAAACCAACTTCGTCAATGCAATCTCCGCCAGCGGCGGTAAGATCTGGAAGACCTACATCCCCGGTAAAATTGCCTTTGATAGCGAGGTGGCAACCCTCACCGGCTTTACCGGAATCGCTTTTGCCACAATTGATGATGCGCGCGTGCTGACCGATACCCCGCTTGATACAATTGACCGAATGGATTTGAGCCAAGATGGTGCTTTGCACAAACAGGCGAAAACCCTCGCCGCTGTTCTCATCCAAGCGATGCGCGATCCGAAGATGCCCACCGCCGCGCGGGTGGGGAACTTCTACTGCAACCTATTTGGCGATGTAGTTGAATATGATGCCCGCGAGAGTGCGCTTCCAAACAAGCCGGTGGAATATCCTGTCCTCGCCTTACGGAGTCAGCACAAAACCATGATGGGGGTGCGAGGCGATCTCATCGCAATGGGAGACAATAAAGGTAACTTTGAGGTCGCAGGCCTCGCGATGGAGGGGCGTGCCACCATCCGCCTCAAAGGAACGCAGGAGGTGGAAGCCTACATCCTCCACCCGGATTCCGGTGATATTGTCTACGCACCGGATCTCGGCAACTTCGGCGCGAAACTTTTGCCGAACCTAATACCGATCAACACCCATCGTCGTGGGTGCCGTATTGTGGTTTTCCCCTGCGTGTCCACGACCATCTTCGACCTCGTTGATCAGCGATACCTACGGACGCTTCGTGAACTGGAAGTTTATGATGCTGCAAGCGATAGCTCACCAGAAAAGTATGGTGTGTCGAAACCGTGGCAACAGGAAGGTGTCTCGGCGACTGAGCCAATTGCGCTCGTCTATTCGGAACCCAACAGTCGTATCAAGGTTGGCATGGCGTATGGACAAATCGGCAAACGGTTGCTGTTGATTAAAGCAAGCAAGAGTGGAACGAAGAACCCTACACTCTATACTGGGGAAGGATTTGTTGTCCGTGAGAACGGAAGCATTCGCGTGACCCCATACGTTGTTGTCCGCGACATGTGGTGGCTCGATGAGAACCGGGCAAGTTTGTATAAGCGGTTCGGTATCAGCAGTGATCGGCTCGATCAGCTCCACCAATTCGCCAACGAACATCTGAATCAGGCGGAGGCTGCCCTCGCCCGAAAAGACTATCAGCAGGCACTCAAACTCGCTCGCGCCGCTTGGGGATACGAATCCCGCGCCTACCCCGATGTGAAGAAAACGGGGAATGACGTGGTCAACGGTGTGATGTTCTATCTCGCGCTCCTGATCCCGTTCGCCTACTTCATGGAACGGTTGATATTCGCCTTCCCCACCGTCCAAAAACAGATTATGGGGACAGGCGCGATTTTCCTCGTCGTATTTTTCTTCTTGGCACAGGTGCACCCCGCGTTTCAGATTACTACAACCCCGGTTATCATCCTGATTGCGTTTGTCGTCCTTGCATTGACGGCAATTGTGATCAGCATCATCGTCCGGAAGTTTGAAGAACAGGTGGAAAAAATTAAGCAGGAGGGCTCACAGGTGTACAAGGCGGACGTGGGACGTTTGTCTGCCTCCGCTGCCGCTTTCAGCTTGGGTATTTCCAATATGCGTAAGCGGAAGGGGCGTACCATCCTCACCTGTAGCACACTCGTCATTCTCACCTTTACGGTCATCTCCTTTACATCGGTGCGTACCTTTATGCACCCCAACAGCACTAACCTACCTTCAGTGACGCCGCGGTACACCGGGATGCTTATCCGAGATCAGTATTGGAATCCGCTTGAGGAACCCGTTGTCAACTCAATCACGAATGATTTGCAGAAAACGCAAATCGCTGAGAAAGATTTACGGCTACTCCTGAGGAAACGATTGAGTCAAAAAGGTAAATCTGGAGAGCAGATTGACGTAGAAATTGAAGCAATCACAGCCCAATTACGTCAGCAGGGAACATTGATAGAACAGGGTGAAGAAACCATATTGCGAGTGTACAACATCGTCGCACCACGCGCGTGGTATCAGTCTGCAGGAACCGGTGATCAGTCGTTTGTGCAGCTAGAGCGCACCGCCAACCCGCAAGATCCCGTACCGCCTGTCAATACCACCACCGGTCAGCCAAAGACCTACTCCGCCACGATGCTGGTCGGGATGAGTCCAAATGAACCCGGTGTCACAGGAATTGACCGCTACCTCCAATACGGTCGATGGTATCACCCCGACGATGAAGAGGAGTGGCCCACACAATGGCCCTACGCTTGTATCCTGCCCAAAGGTATGGCGGATCTGCTCGGCATCACCGAAGCAGATATGGGCAAAGCGACCGTCTCCGTATACGGCGCGGATTTCACCGTTACCGGCGTCCTCGGTATCGGCTTCAAAGACCTACAGGATAACGATGGCGAGGAATTGACACCCGTTGACTACCAACTGATGCAGCAGCAGGAGGCGCGAGGCGGCGGCGCACAGGGGCAGAACCAAGCCATGGAGGGAGAATTAGAAAAATATATCCATCTACCTCCTGACGCTGTGGCTATCCTTCCGTATGAGGTGGTAATGAATCAGGGTGGAACGCTACGCTCGGTTGCTGTCAACATGGAAACACAGCCCGGCGATCCAGCAGTTTTCAGTGCCGCAGATAAACTGGACCTAATCATGGCACCTCTGATGAATCGAATCGCACTCGACTTCTTCGTTGGAAAAGATCGGGACACCTATCTCTACAGCTCAATCGGAATGACCTCTTTCTCTGGTATGGGTAATCTGTTCATACCGATTCTCATTGCGTCGTTGATTGTTCTGAACACGATGCTCGGTGCGGTCTACGAACGGGTCCGTGAAATCAGCATCTACAGTTCTGTCGGGCTTGCCCCTGTGCATATCGCCTTCCTATTCCTCGCAGAAGCGTGTGTGTATGCGATTGTCGGTGCTGTGCTCGGTTACTTGCTTGGTCAGGCTGTTGCAACCGTCCTCGTCAATTTCGGCTTACTCGCTGGATTGACCCTCAACTACTCGTCAATGTCAACAGTGGTAGCAACCATTATTGTGATGATTGTCGTGATTGGAAGTACACTGTACCCGGCAATTAAAGCCAGTCGCATGGCGGTACCTGACATCGAACGGAAATGGCAGCTGCCGGAGCCTGAAGGCGACGAGTGGCACTTCGATCTCCCCTTCACAGTGTTGGCAGAAGAATCGCTCGGCTTGAACATCTTTATGCGCGATTACTTTGAGGCACACGCTGACGAATCTGCGAGCGACTTCTACACAGATCAGGTAACCTTCGGTCGAACACCCGCGGAAGTGGAAGGGAAAGATGAAGAAGCCTACACCATCAGCATGATGGTGTGGCTCGCTCCCTACGATCTCGGGGTCAGCCAGTCCATTCGGCTTGTCACCTCACCGGTCGGTGGAGAAGAGGAAGAGTTGTATAAGATTCACCTCGATGTCCACCGCGAGAGCGGGGAGATTGCCTCATGGAAGCGCGTCAACCGCCGTTTCTTGAACCTTGTCCGAAAACAGTTACTGATTTGGCGGACGTTCAGTGCCGATATCCGCGGTGAGTTCCATGAGCGTGGACGGCAAGAGAGCGAGACGGAAACGGCTCCGAGCGTTGGCGGTCTGGTCACCCAACCGGCAGATTGAAACGTGAAACGTTAGAAGTACATCAGTTCATTTAGGGCTAATGAAGCATAATGCGTAACGAGTAATACGTAAGGGGAAGAATTTACGCATTACTCGTTACGTTCCACGCATAAGGAAACAACAAAATCAATGGAAAAATTAGCGTATGTCTTAATTTTTATCGGTGCGGTTTTTTGGGTATCTTCGATTTTCACTATGGGAGGTAGGTGGCAACCACAGCTACTCGCTGCCGCGATTCTCATTGTTGGAATTATCATCGCCCACGTTTGGGAAGAGCTTTTCCGCGAAAAAAAATGACCGATGGACACAATGAAATAAGGAACGAAGTGACGCTATGACGCAAGGACAAGATGAGTGAGCGAGGAAGTTCTGAAACATACATACTCGCTCCCACGCCCCCTCACTTGCTCGTTTCCTCAAATCTTTGTGTCTTTGCGACTTTGCGTTAAAATCCTGGTCCTGAAAGGAGTACGAATTTGGCAAGAGAAAGGGTGTCGCAAGCTGAAGAATGGCAAGCTTGGGCACAACGTTATGATGTTGAAGGTGGTATAAGAACCTTTGAATCCGGCTTAACCTTGAAAGTCTTTCTAGGTGCGGTCTTCATCGGGCTATTGATGATGCCGGGGTCAATCTATCTGACCTTAGTTGCAGGTCAGTCGGGCGCAGGTGCTGCGCCTTGGGTGGCGGTTATTCTGTTTACAGAATTGGCGCGCCGATCTTTTACAACCGCAAGAAGGCAAGAACTTTACATTTTGCTGGGGTTAACTAGTGCGGCGGTCGGATCCGGAATCCATTATCGTGCCTATCCGTTCGTCTGGTACGCCTATTTTATCAACACGCCGCAAGCCGAGTCGTATGAAATCGCGGACAAAATCCCCTATTGGGTTGCACCAGCGAAGGACGCGGTGGCGATTGCAGAACGATCGCTTTTGCACATGGACTGGTTCTGGCCCATTGCCATTTTTCTAATCATGAAGTTGCTGGCAGAGGTTCGCTATATTAGCGCGAGCTATTTTCTGTTCCGTCTGACAGCAGATTTAGAGCGACTCCCCTACCCGTTGGCACCGATTCAGGCACAAGGTGCGACCGCATTAGCCGAGACCACCGGACAAGGCGAAACATGGCGTTGGCGCGTCTTTTCGATTGGATCCATGGCGGGATTGTTCTGGGGATTTTTCTATATCGGTATCCCCTCGCTCACTGGGGTGATGATGTCAACACCGATACAGATTCTGAAAATCCCATTTATTGACTTCACCCCGAGCATCGAAAGCTTTGCGCCATCAGGTATGTTTGCCCTGTGGACAGATTTCGGACTGATACTACAGGGATTTGTGCTGCCGTTCCCAATCATTATGAGCGAATTCGCTTCAGCGATGTTCACTCAATTTATTCTGAATCCACGAATTCTTTATCCATTGGAAATCCTACATCAGTGGCGTCCGGGCTTGGATATGCGAGGCACCAAGTTGTTTAATGACCTCGACTTCTGGTTGAGTTTCAACATGGGCAAATCCTTTAGCTTTGCCGCTGTTGGTTTGGCAGCGTCCATCCCAATCATGTTGAGCCTCAGAAAAACAAAACAACGAGAGGCTGGTGCGCGAGGCTCGCTGCAAACGCCACCGGGACGTGGCGATTTCCCAATCTGGCTGATGGGCGGCTTGTGGGTTATCAGCATGGTGGTGTATGTGTGGATTGTGCATCGTATGGTGCCAAACTTCCCCGTTTCGTTCCTGCTCGGCTTTGCCTTTCTGTACACTCCCTTGCATTCCTATATCAATGCACGAACATTTGGGGTGCTAGGGCGACCTCTCTTCGTGCTGCCCTACATCCATCAAGCAACGTTTATTTTAAGTCGCTACGAGGAGATTGACATCTGGTTTGTCCACCTACCAGATGAAGATTATGGCGCGGGTACACAGCATTGGCGTGTGCTTGAACTGACCGGCACAACCTTTACCAGCGATGTCCTTGGGCGCGCCCTGATGGCACCGCTCCTAATTGTTGCGACAATCGTGGTCTGGCATTTTATCTGGCAGATCGCGCCTATCCCGTCCTCACAGTATCCTTTTGCACAGACATGGTGGCCCCTCTACGCAACCGATGAATCCCTCTGGAAAACCTCACTCCGAGATGGAAATAGCCAGATGCTACAAGCCATTCGCGGCGACTACGTGTCAGCCGGCTTTACCTCCTCGGTGGCAATTTACGGCATCCTCTGGATGGCAAAGTTGCCAAGTATGTGGTTCTACGGCATTGTCGGGGGGATCGGTCAAGACCCAGGGATGATGGTCCCACGGGTTATCGGCGCACTCATCGGTCGGTTTTACATGATCAAGCAGTTCGGTCTGAAACGCTGGTTCATGTATAATCCCGTCTTGGCGGCAGGTTTCGTCTGTGGCGTCGGGCTTGTTGGCATGGGAACAGTTGCAATCGCATTGGTCTCCAAAGCCGTAATTGTCAAACCGTTCTAATGCGTAATGCGTAAAACGTAAGTACCAATCAGCAGAACCTGTAGGTCGAGATTCACATCTCGACGCAAAAATGTCGATTTTGGAAAATCGACCTACTGAACTAAAGGATATACCATCAATGATTCATTAAATCCATGATTAATGAATCAATGAACCCCTGAACAAATGAACTCGAGTTGTTATGGCAAGAGAACGAATTACACAAGCAGAAGAGTGGCAAGTCTGGGCGCAGCGTTACGACATTGATGGTGGTATCCGCACCTTCGAGTCGGGCTTAACGCTGAAGGTCTTTCTGGGCGCACTTTTTGTCGGCTTGCTGATGATGCCGGGTTCAATCTACCTGACCTTAGTCTCCGGTCAGTCCGGTGCAGGGGCAGCACCGTGGGTAGCAGTCATCCTGTTCACGGAGTTAGCGCGTCGATCCTTCACAACTGCTCGGCGACAAGAACTTTATATGCTGCTTGGACTCACCGGCGCAGCGGTCGGATCTGGAGGTCAGTATCGCGGTTTTATCTGGTACGCTTATTTTGTCAATACGCCACAAGCCCAGTCGTATGAAATTGCGGACAAGATCCCTTTCTGGATTGTGCCATCGAAAGATGCGATAGCCATTGCAGAGCGTTCGCTCTTGCACATGGACTGGTTTTGGCCCATCGCGTTCTTTCTGATATTCAAGTTGTTGGCGGAGATCCGCCATATCAGTGCCGGCTACTTTCTGTTTCGTCTGACAGCGGACATGGAGCGGCTGCCCTACCCAATGGCACCCATCGAAGCGCAGGGCGCGACCGCCTTAGCAGAGACTACCGGACGCGTGGAAACGTGGCGTTGGCGTGTCTTTTCGGTCGGATCTATGGCGGGGCTGATCTGGGGATTTATTTATATCGGTGTACCTTCACTCACAGGGGTGATGATGTCAACACCGATTCAGATCTTGAAGATTCCATTTATTGATTTTACGAATGTAATCGAAGGGATAGCGCCAACAGGTGTGCTCGCACTATCGACCGATTTCGGAGCGGTACTCACCGGTTTTGTGCTGCCATTTCCCATCATCATGACGGAACTGGCAGGGGCTGTTTTCACCCAGTTTTTTCTGAATCCCCGACTTCTGTATCCTGCGGAAATCTTACATCAGTGGCGTCCCGGCTTAGATGTTCGCGGTGTAGGCTTATACAATGGTCTCGATTTCTGGATCAGCTTCGGGATGGGAAAATCCTTCAGTTTCGCCTTCGTTGGCATGGCAGCCTCGATTCCCATGGTGATAAAGTTTAAGCAAGCCCGACAGGAACAGACGGATGTAGGCAGATCGTTACAAGCACCACCACCGGGACGCGGAGATTTTCCGCTATGGTTGATGGCAATCCTGTGGCTCTTTGGGATGGGGACTTTCATCTATATCGTTCATGTTTATATGGCACCGAACTTTCCATTGGTTTTCCTGCTCGGCTTTGCCTTTTTGTATACACCGGTCAATTCATACATTACTGCGCGAACGTACGGGATCCTCGGTCGTGACCTTTTCGAGATCCCTTACCTCCACGAAACAACATTTATCTTGAGTCGTTATGAGGAGATTGATATCTGGTTCGTCCCGCTGCCGGACGAAGACTACGGACGTGGCACACAAAGTTGGCGCGTTCTTGAATTGACAGGCACCACCTTCACCAGTAGTATCGCCGCACGATTGCTGATTATGCCGATCCTAATTATCTCTGGCATTGTGGTCTGGCATTTTGTCTGGAAAATCGCACCGATTCCGTCGGCGCAATATCCCTTTGCACAGACATGGTGGCCCCTCTATGCGACCAACGAATCCCTCTGGAAAACCTCGCTGCGGGACGGAAACAGCCAGATGTTGCAAGCCATTCGTGGCAGCTATGTGGCGGCAGGCTTCGCCTCCTCGCTGGCAATCTACGGTGTACTGTGGGTGGCAAAGATGCCAAGCATGTGGTTCTACGGAATCGTGGGTGGCATCGGTGCCGACCCCGGAATGATGCTTCCAAAAGTGATGGGAGCAATTATCGGTCGATTTTACATGATTAAGAAATTCGGTCTGAAACGATGGTTCATGTTTAATCCCGTCTTGGCAGCAGGCTTTGTTTGCGGTGTTGGATTAATTGGAATGGGAACGGTTGCAATTGCGCTAGTCTCCAAAGCGGTGATCGTCAAACCGTTTTAGTTCACTAGTTCATTTACAATCCCTACCCCTCGATTATATGGTTGCGATGGAATGTCAACAAAACCTAGTAACTTGCGCTATCATACGTCAAACCCTTAGAGCAGCCACAAATACAAGAGTTTGCACCAAAAGAGGTCTTTAATATCAAGACAACCGTGCTGTTACTTATTCTTTTCACCCTATTTTCGCTCAACACCGTCGCCCAAGATTCCCCACAATGGCATCTGCCCGACGGTGCCAAAGCGCGCCTCGGTAAAGGGACAATACCTCTTGGTAATATTGCGTATTCTCCCGATGGCACTCGTCTTGCAGTGGCGAGTGGGATCGGCATTTGGCTCTACGATACGGCGACCCATCAGGAGATTGCCCTACTCACCGGGCATACAGGTACGGTCTTTAGCGTATCGTACAGTCCCGATGGAAACACTATCGCAAGTGGGAGTGGGGACCATACCAGCCATACCATCCCAAGTGGGAGTGGGGACAATACCATTCGTCTTTGGGATGCTGTGACAGGTGCACACAAACATACCCTCACCGGGCATAGAGGGTATGTCGCAAGCATAGCGTACAGTCCCGATGGAAACAGTATCGCAAGTGCGAGTGGGGACGGTACGGTTCGTCTTTGGGATGCTGTGACAGGTGTGCACAAACACACACTCACCGGGCATACGAGTTCGGTCAGCAGCGTAGTGTACAGTCCCGATGGGAACACTATCGCAAGTGCGAGTTGGGACCAAACCATTCGTCTTTGGGATGCGAGCACAGGCGCACACATACGCACGCTCACAGAGGATACGAGTGTGGTTTGGGGCGCGGCGTTTAGTCCCGATGGAAGCACTATCGCAAGTGCGAGTCATGGGAGAATTCGTCTTTGGGATGCCGTGACAGGTGCACACAAACACACACTCACCGGGCATACGGATTCGGTCTTAAGCGTAGTGTACAATCCCGATGGGAACACTATCGCAAGTGCGAGTAAAGACGGTCCTATTCGTCTGTGGGATGCCACAACGGGTGCACACAAACACACTCTCAAAAGGTATAGGGGTGGGGTCTTAAGCGTAGTGTACAGTCCCGATGGAAACACTATCGCTAGTGGGAGTTGGGACAATACCGTTCATCTTTGGGATGCCGTGACAGGTGCACACAAACACACACTCACCGGGCATAGGGAGAATGTCTTAAGCGTATCGTTCAGTCCCGATGGAAACACTATCGCAAGTGCGAGTAGGGACAATACCATTCGTCTGTGGAATGCTACAACGGGTGCACACAAACGCACCCTCACCGGACATCGGTCTTGGGTCAGAAGCGTATCGTTCAGTCCTGATGGAAACACTATCGCAAGTGGGAGTTACGACCAGACCATTCGTCTGTGGGATGCAACAACAGGCGCGCACAAACACACACTCACCGGGCATAGGTCTGGGGTCAGAAGCGTAGTGTACAGTCCCGATGGAAACACTATCGCAAGTGCGAGTAGGGACAATACCATTCGTCTGTGGGATGCAACAACAGGCGCGCACAAACACACACTCACCGGGCATACGGGTTGGGTCTATAGCGTATCGTTCAGTCCCGATGGAAACACTATCGCAAGTGCGAGTGGGGACAATACCATTCATCTGTGGAATGCAACAACGGGTGCACACAAACACACATTCACCGGACATACGGGTGAGGTCTATAGCGTATCGTTCAGTCCCGATGGAAACACTATCGCAAGTGCGAGTGGGAGTCACGACCAGACCATTCGTCTGTGGGATGCAACAACAGGCGCGCACAAACACACACTCACCGGGCATACAGGTTGGGTCTATAGCGTATCGTTCAGTCCGGATGGACGCACCCTTGCCAGTGGGAGTGGGGACGGCACGGTGCTCCTGTGGGACATCCCCTCTATCCCCACGCAGCAAGTTAAAGGGGATGTCAATGGGGACGGTGTGGTGAACATCCAAGATTTGGTACTCGTTGCCGGGCGGTTCGGGCAGACGGGACAAAATGATGCCGATATAAATGGAGATGGTGTGGTGAATATCCTAGATTTGGTGCTCGTTGCAGGCGCGTTTGCGAATGTGCCGGCTGCACCCTCGCTACACCCACAAACTCTTGCAATGTTGACCGCTGCCGATGCCGAGAGGTGGCTGATTCAAGCGCAGGAAATGGCACTGACAGATCCCGCCTATCTGCGCGGTATTGCTATGTTAGAACAACTCCTCTCTGCATTGACTCCGAAAGAAACAGTGCTTTTAGCAAACTACCCCAATCCGTTTAACCCAGAGACATGGATACCCTATCACCTCGCCCGCGCCGCCAATATCCAAGTCACGGTTTATGACGCAAAGGGCGCGATAGTGCGTCAGTTGGATTTGGGGTATCAGTCTGTGGGGTATTATACCGCTCGGTCAAAAGCAGCGTATTGGGATGGGCGTAACAACGGCGGAGAATTGGTCGCAAGTGGGATTTATTTCTATCAACTCCGGGTGTCTTCATCCCGATCTATCGGGACGGGAGATTATACTGCCATAAGACGGATGGTGATTGTCAAATAGCAATCGAGTATGAGCGCAACGTCCCCATTTTCAACTTTGCATACATCAAAGCTGGGACCATGCGAAATCAAAATGGAAGGATGCTGACTGAAGTGCAAAAGTATTTTAGCTAGGACGTGTTGACATTTATGTGAGGTGTGTTAAACTGTAGGGGTGAGGGAACTTCGCACATCGACCAATGCGGGTTGGAACCTCCGCATACGGGTTGAGTCAATTGTAGATTGTAGGTCGAGATTCACATCTTGACAGAATACTCGGCGTGTCACGCGACAGTATATGGTGAATTGAGCCTAGACTATTGCGCTATGTTCTAGGTATTTTTCGATTTTGGAAAATCGATCTACAGAAGTCGTCAACCGTCCCTGGTCTCGGAACAGACTCTGATGTGCGCCCAATGGGTTGGAAGACCCAACCCCTACGGAGAAGTAGGCGTTTGTGCACACCGATCGGTTATCTGGTTGCGATGAAATGTCAACAGAACATAGTATGGATTAACACACCAGTCTCCCAACACCACCAACAGACTGCCCAATTACGTGAACAAACTGAAGAATATACCATTGATGAATCGTTAAACCCATGACCAATGAACCAACTATGGAATGGACAACTTTAGGGTGGGGCGGCATTACCCTTGAACTACCCGAAGATTGGGAATTGAGTGGATTATCTGGCGACGATAAAAGCGGATACTTGCGCCTAGAGGACGCTGATATGCCGCGCCTTGAGTTAAAGTGGTCAGAGTCAAAGCAGAAGAAGCCAGACCTCCAGAAAGTTCTCGACGACTATTTCAAGCTCGTTCGTAAAAATTACAAGCGCAAAGACACAAACCTTCACATCCAGCGTAATGTCAATCTAATCAAGGACGCAGAGTTTTTCGAGGATCGAGAGGTTGTTTTCTTCAACTGGAAGGGTGACTTTCGGGCGAGCGGCGTCATCTTTCACTGCCAAACCTGCAAGCGGATTACGATCGCGCAGGTTATGGGACATCTCAAGGAGAATATGAAGGAGACAACCAGTCGCATTTTGAGTTCTGTTCGGGATCACTCGGTAGGACAGGCGACGCTTTGGAGTGCCTACCAACTCAATGCAGAAGTTCCGCGGCGGTATCGCCTCGATAAACATAAACTGTTGTCCGGCTACCTGCTCTTTTCATTTGTGGATGGAAGTCGAAAGGTTAGCATCGAACGGTATGGGGTCGCCGATGTTACGCTGAAGGAACAGGATCTCGAGGAATGGTTTCGAGGGAGATACGCCAAAGCCATCCGCGGATACGGGTTCTCAATTGAATCCAGCAACGGTGATGCAGATGAACGTCTTACGCTAATCGGGGAGGAGACCCGCATTATAGACCGCGTTCCCCTTGCACCCGCTCTGGTTATCGACAAAATTATGCGTCGCAAAACTTTCGCCGTTTACCTCTGGCACTGTCATCACTCAAATCGGATCTACGTCGTCCAAGCGATCGCCAAACAGGACGCGGCAAGGACAGCAGAAGAGATTGCGGCGAGTATACGGTGCCATTAAGCTGAGTTCACTAATGAACCAAATAAACCGATGATTAATTCAATCCTTTATAAACTCAGGCTCAAAAAACGTCCAGAATCCCAGCTGGATCGATCAGATATCTTACAATCATTGCCGCTACGCAACCAGTTAATCGAATGGGAAGTCGATGACAATGGGGAAGTTTCGTTGGTCATCCCCCAGAAGGAAACAGTGTGGCTACGACTGGTTGCAAAGCTGTTTATGTTACCCCCTAAACGTGTGGTTGTCTTAGACGATGTCGGAGCCTTTGTGTGGCAACTGTGTGATGGACATAATTCCATCGGACATGTTGTCAAACAACTTTGTGGGAAGTATCGCATGACGAGAAAAGAGGCGGAGACATCGCTATTCACGTTTATGCGGCAGTTAGGCAAGCGGGGAATGGTAGGATTTGCGGTTCCCCAACAAACGAAGAGAGGAAAACAGTAAAATGGCAGAACTTCAAGAAGCGGTAGCACCGGAAACAGCAGTGAGCACTGCCGTTCCAACAGAAACACCCACACGATTTGCGAGAGATCTACCCAAGGAAAACACGGTACGGGTCAGAAACCTGATTAAGAAATATGAGATGGGCACCACCGTCGTTGAGGCGTTGCGAGGCACCAACTTTGAAATCCGCCGCGGCGAGTATATCTCGATTATGGGACCATCAGGCTCCGGCAAGTCCACGCTTTTCAACATGATTGGTGGCTTGGACAAGCCAACAGAAGGTAGGGTTTACATCGATGAGGTGGATATCGCGCAACTCGATGCCTACGAATTGGCGTGGCTACGCTGCCGCAAAATCGGCTACATTTTCCAGTCGTTCAACCTAATCCCTGTGATGACTGCCCTCGAAAATGTCTCCCTCCCCATGATTTTCGCTGGGATGACCGCTGACGATAGCCGCACAAAAGCGATTGAACTGCTAACTACTGTGGGGTTAGGAGAACGGGTCCAGCATAAGCCGCTTGAACTCTCCGGTGGTCAGCAACAGCGTGTCGCCGTTGCGCGTTCCCTCGCAAACGATCCCGCGATCGTGCTTGCAGATGAGCCGACGGGAAACCTAGACACGCGGACCGGGCTTGAGATTATCGACCTCCTGAAAAGTCTGAATGAGGAGAACGGGGTCACAATCATCACAGCCACTCACGACACAAAGATGCTCGATGTGTCGGATCGCATCTTCTACATGGCGGACGGCAAAATCGATAAAATGGAAACCCGCGATGAAATCGATCTGCAGGTTGGTAGGCTCGACGGTGAGGAAGTTGGATAAACGTGGATTGAAACGTGAAATTGCGCCACAGATTTGGGGCCATTCCTCACATTTTAACCTAAAGGCGTGATAGGAAATGAAACCCGACCAAGTAATAAACCAAGACCCGGACATTCACGGAGGCAAGCCGGTGTTTACCGGCACTCGTGTTCCTATACAGTCCCTGATCGACCATCTAAAAGCAGGCGATAGTCTTGACGACTTTCTTGAAGGATTTCCTTCTGTTTCTCGTGAACAGGCAGTCAGTTTTTTAGAGTTCGCTTTGATCAGAGCAATAGGAACCGATCATGCGCGTACTGCTTGACGAAAACTTGGACTGGCGATTGATACGGGATTTTGACGCCAACTTTCAAGTGACGACGGTTTCTCGGTTGGGTTGGAAAGGCAAGCGAAACGGCGAACTCCTTCAACAAGCCGCCGCAGCGTTTGACGCGCTGGTGACAATGGACAATGGCATCGAACATCAACAAAACCTCAGCAAATACAGTATCGGTGTCATTATAATCTCTGCCAGAAGCAATCGTCTAAGAGACATTCAACCCGCTATGTTGAGAGTGAATCAAGTCCTAAGAGAAGTCCACCCCGGGCAGGTTATCCACGTAACCGCCGACGCGATTGAAATGGAAAGTGGGAAGAGTTGAACATCACTTGAAACGCGAAACCTCACCGCAGACACGACCGCATTGCCCATTTCCAAACCTTGTAGGTCGAGTTTCCATACTTGACCGTACGCGCGTCAAGGCGTGGATCTCGACCTACAAAATTGACCTATACAACACCCACCTTGCCTCCGATTCACTTCTCTGCACACTTCACCCCTGCCAGAGGTCTCATCCACCTTACCATTGACACAAAAACTTTACCTGCCGGAAGTCGACTCGCTTACTAGCTGACGCAAGTTACTAATTATGTGCGGCACCCCAAAAGTCAATACCCTATACCCACCCGATAAATCGGAATTTTCAACTTGCCGGAACCACAAAGCCCCAGTGGGGTGATAGGTATATAGAACATCAGTAAACCTATTGACCCGAGCCCCAGCGAGGCAATAGGTGTGTCCTAAGTTTGATTATTTCTGATACGTGTCGATTATGATAACTCGACCTACAGACTGTCTAGGTTCTGTTGACACTTCATCGCAATTAGACAATCAAGGGAGATGCACAGACGCGTGACTCTTCGTAGGGGTTGGGTCTCCCAACCCTCTGTTCACACGTCAGAGTCCGTGCCGAGACCGTGAACGATTGGGGTTCTGTAGGTCGATTTTCCAAAATCGACGCTTTAGTGTCGAGATATGAATCTCGACCTACAATCTACAGTTAATTCAACCTGTATGGTTTAGGGTTGCCAACCCGCGTTGGTCAATGGGCGAGGTTGCCTCGCCCCTACGATTACAGATAGTTTTGCAAATGTCAACACACCCTATCAACTTGGGGGACTAGCCATGAAAACAACCGTAACTTTACTCACTCTTTTCGCGCTATCTTTACCAAACAGTCTTGCTCAAGAATACACGCGATTCAGCTTGCCCGAGGGAGCGAAAACGCGACTCGGTAAAGGCAAAATATCTGATATACAGTATTCTCCGGACGGCACACGTCTCGCAGTTGCCAGTTCCATCGGCGTTTGGCTCTATGATGCGGGGACCTATCAAGAGGTTGACCTGATAATCGAGCATACGGATTGGTTCACGTGTTTAGCGTTTAATTCAGATGGTACCGTGCTTGCTGCTGGAACTGACGATGGCCCAATTCATCTGTGGGACGTTGTGGCAGGTGAACATAAGAAAACGCTCACAGGGGATAGGGGTCGGATCACGACGGTAGTGTTCAGTCCAGATGGGAATACGCTTGCTAGCGGCAGTACGGACGACACGGCACGACTGTGGGATGTCACGACAGGTGAACAGAAGAAAAGACTTACCGGGCATACGGATCACATCCGGAGCGTCGCATTCAGTCCCGATGGAGATACACTCGCCACTGTCAGTACGGACAGTACGGTACGGCTGTGGGATGTTATGACGGGTGAACACAAAACTACACTTGGGCATAGGGACGGAGTCATTAGTGTCGTGTTCAGCTCTGATGGAAACACCCTTACGACTGTCGATTGGACCGATACGTTACATAGGTGGGATCCCGTCACAGGGGAACACAAAGCAACCCTTACCCTGCCTATGAGTGTGGCCAATAGCGTCGCATTCAGTCCCGATGGAAACCTAATTGCTACGGGTGCGGGCAGCCGGGAAAATGCTAACGTGCAAATATGGAACGGCGTGACAGGTGAACATAAGAAAACGCTCGTCGGGCATACCCGACTAGTCCTTACTGTCATGTTCAGTCCGGATGGCAACACACTTGCTAGTGCGAGTCAGGACAATACTGTGAGGATATGGGATCCTGTCACAGGCGATCACAAGCACACACTCGCCGGTACGTCCGCGGTCTATAGCGTTGCATTCAGTCCCGATGGACGTACACTTGCCATTGGTTCTTACAGCATGGTGCAGCTATGGGACACCATCGCGGAAGAATACAAGCAGCACACTCTCACTTGGTCTTGGAGTGGCCTCACGAACATAGCATTCAGTCCAGCGGGTGATACACTTGCCGCTGGGCATTGGGACGATACGATACGACTGTGGGACCCCCTCACAGGGGAACTCAAGCACCTCCTCGAAGGAGATGAGGCCGGCAGATGGCGGGATATCAATAGTGTCGCATTCAGTCCGGATGGGAATACACTTGCCAGCGGGGCGATGGACAATACGGTGGAACTGTGGGACCCCGTTACGGGGGAACAGAGACACACCTTGACTGGGCATAGGCAGGATGTCGAGAGCGTAGCGTTCAGTCCGGACGGTAATACGCTTGCCAGTGCGGGTTGGGATGACGGAGTGCGGTTGTGGGACACCGAAACATGGGAAACCAAGCACACACTCATCGGGCATACGTCTATTGTCATGACCGTCGCATTCAGCCCCGACGGTAATACGCTTGCCAGTGCGGGTTGGGATGACGGAGTGCGGTTGTGGGACACCGAAACATGGGAAACCAAGCACACACTCATCGGGCATACGAGTATTGTCAGCAGCGTAGCATTCAGCCCCGACGGTAATACGCTTGCCAGTGGGAGTTGGGATCGCACAGTGCGATTGTGGGACACCAAAACAGGCAAACACATACATACTTTCGCCGGGCATACGGATGACATCTATAGCGTCGCGTTCAGTCCGGAGGGAAGCACACTTGCTAGTGCAGGCTGGGATGGCACAGTGCTCCTCTGGGACCCCACCTCCATAACAGAACCACCACCGGTAACAGAACCACCACTAGTAGGCGATGTCAACAGCGATGGTATAGTGAACATTCAGGATTTGGCAATCGTTGGCGCAAACTATGGGAAAACCGTACCGAACCCTGCTGATCTCACTGGAGATGGCGTTGTGGATATCTTCGACCTCCTCAAGGTTGCCGGGGCACTCGGCAACGTGAGACCAGTACCTTCGACACAGCCTCAAGTGCTCGCAATGTTTGGCACCGCCGATGTCCAAGGTTGGCTCACTCAAGCACAGGACTTAAAACTTACCGATCTACAGTCGCAAAGGGGGATTCGTTTCCTTGAACAGCTCCTCGACGCGTTGCTCCCCCAAGAGATGGCACTGTTGCAGAACTACCCCAACCCGTTCAATCCTGAGACGTGGATTCCCTATCATCTCGATCGCGAAGCGGATGTCCAAATCATTATTTATGATACAAAAGGTGTGCTGGTGCGGGAATTAGAACTGGGGTATCAGCTTGCGGGATATTACGTAGATCGAGCAAAGGCTGCCTATTGGGATGGACACAACCAAAGTGGGGAAGCGGTGGCGAGCGGGGTTTACTTCTACACCTTAACGGCGGGGAATTATTCAGCAACGCGGAAGATGCTCATTTTGAAGTAGCATTAGCGCGTTATTCAACCTGCATACAGTTAAAACAAACTTCTTGGCACTTTCACGTTTTACGTTTCACGCATCACGTATCAGTACGTTTCCTTGAATAGACGCCCTCTATCTCGCGCTCTTTCAATCTTCGACCACTCCGGAGCATCGCGGGACAACCCCTCAATGTTCGCCACGGTCAGACCGTCCGGAAGGTTGACAAGATTCGACCCTATCCGGTAGAGCCACGGATAGATGCCATATTCCATGCCCTTTAACCCACACATATAAAACAGCGTATCCGGCTGCTCTATCAGGGGGATAAGCCCGTCCTGATTTTCTTCGAGGCGGTCCTGTACATACATCTTACCGCCGCGGGCGTTGGTCTGTTCCCGGCTAATCGCAGTGGCATAATGAAAATTAGGGTGGTGTTCTGCGAAATAAAGAAATTCTTCGTTATACATGATGTCTGTGGAATACGGAACGCCAAAGACAAGCCAAACTTCCCGCTCAAAGCCCTGATTGAATAACTCGACGAGCATCCCGACAAACGGGGCAATCCCCGTCCCTGTCGCTGTGAAGACGTAATTGTAATCGAGCGGGTTATCCGGTAGTAGAAAACTCTTGCCGACGGGTCCTGTGACAAGCATCTCATCGCCCGGTTTTGCATCACAGATATAGTTTGAATCCACGCCCAAAACCAACTCGCCTGTTTCCGCATCCTCTGCGATTTCCCGTTTTACACACAGCGATACAGTTTCTCCCTTCCAATCGTCACCCCAGCAGGCAGAAGTGATTGAATACAAGCGAATCTTTTCGTTCAGTGCCTCATGTGCATAATTGAACTCCGCATCGTTGAAGCGGCCAGTCGGCAACACACCGACACTCTGACCAATGCGATATTTCCCCACCATTTTGCTCCCCTTCAGATTAAGAACGACATGCCAACCGTAGTTCGGGCTGGAACTATCTGTAATCCGATACTTACTCACGACCTCTGCCGGAAAGGGGTTTTTTGGCGTATAAATATTTACCGCTGTTTCTGGAATTGGCATAAGCGGTGAATCAGCAGGTTTTTCTAAGAAAGACGTTATCACGGTCCGCCTCCCGTCTATATAATGATGAAAACTCTGAACATGGATTAGCGTAAGATTTTTAATATGGAAGTTCTGAATCGGCGTCAAAATTTTGCTTTGGATTCACATTATAGCACTGACCCAATTTGCTGTCAATACAATTTCCATAACTCTCGCTACTTTGAAAGATTGTTGACATTTACGTGCCATCCCCTTATACTTAGCGGATGGCTTTTAATTATAATGCTTTCGGAGTTACGAAAGTTTACAACACTGGCAATAAACATTCGTGTCAATTAGTGTAGATTCGTGGCGGAAAATAAGCGTCCGCGAATCACGCGAATAAGAACCAGAGTTTTATTGGAGTAAAGCATGGCATCTGTAGATAAACTGATCGATGCAATTGACAATAGAGATGAATTAACCGCACAAGAACTCCTCGAACAGCAGCCCGCGCTCGCCATCGGGGAATCGCTCAAAGAAGGTGTCCTTCGAGGTGCAACACCACTGCATTGGGCAGCTCACAGAAATATGACCGACCTGTGTGAGCAACTCATTCAATCAGGGGCAGACGCGAACGCACGTCGCGCCCAATGGTGGCGAACCCCGCTCGCTTGGGCGGCGGACGCAGGGTGTGCCGAAGCCGTCGAATTGCTCCTTAGAGATGGGGCAGATGTCAACGGTGATGCGTTCGGTATGACAACAGCACTCCACGCCGCAGCTCAGGGCGGCTCAACAAGCGGACAGGAAAACTCAGATGCATATCGTAGAACTGCTCTGTCGCTGATAACAAACGGAGTAGATATTAACCGCCGGGCAACGGGGGATCGTGACCAAACCGCGCTGGACGATGCGATTCGGAAGGGCAATGAAGCCGTTATCGAAGTGCTTGTCGAGCACGGTGGAAAGACAACCGCAGAACTACGATTAGCGAACCCTTAAACTCCCGTTTCACGCATCGCGCATGAACCAATGTACCAATAAGGAAACTTATATGTCCCCTTCTGTCTTCAGTTTTCCTAACAAAATTATCTTCGGCGTCGGGACAATTAACACACTCGCGGAACAGCTCTCGGCATTCTCTCCCCAGAAAGTTTTATTGGTAACGGACAAGGGAATTTGCCAAGTAGGATTAGCAAACGAAGTAACGCAGCGACTCGAAGCGGCACGAATCGACCACGCAATCTACGATGGTGTCCATGGCAATCCGGTCGAAGCGGATGTGTTTGACGGCGCGGATGTTTTCCAGAAGGAAGGCTGCGATTTCATAATTGGCATGGGCGGCGGGAGTCCGCTAGATGTCGCCAAACTAATCTGTTTGAAGGCGACCCACCCCCTACCGCTATCGGAATACGAAGTCCTCAACGGCGGATTGGAGAAAATTTCGTCCGACCTTCCATCAATGCTTGCCATTCCAACCGCCGCGGGGACCGGGAGTGAAGTTGGACGCGGCGCCGTTGTCACGATAAAATCGCTGGGCCGCAAGGCACTGGTCTTTAGTCCCCATCTGCTGCCCAAAACTGCAATCGTGGATCCGGAATTGACCGTCGGGTTGCCCAAAACCTTGACCGCTGCAACAGGAATGGACGCGCTTACCCACAATCTTGAATCCTACCTTTCAACCGTCTATCACCCGATATGCGATGGGATTGCGCTTGCCGGTGTGAAACTGGTCGCTCAAAGCCTGCGGCGTGCTGTCGAAAATGGCAGCGACCTCGAAGCACGCGGTGCAATGATGATGGCGGCGATGATGGGTGCCATCGCTTTTCAGAAAGAACTGGGTGTTACCCATTCACTGGCGCACCCCCTTTCGACCGTCGCCAACCTACATCACGGGCTTGCAAACGCGATTCTCCTTCCATACACAATGGCGTTCAACAAGAATGCGGCAACAGATCAGCTGAAGGACATCGCTGCGGCATTTGGCGTGAATACCCACCCACTATCGCCGGAGGAAGCCGCACAAGCCGCAATAGATCAGGTCGCACAATTGTGCAAGGATATTGGCGTTCCGTCGCACTTGCGGGAGGTAGATGTGAAGACAGAGATGATTCCTCGCCTCGCGCAGCAGGCAATAGCGGATGGGTGCCACCTGACCAATCCCCGTCCTTGCACTGAGCGAGACATGATTGATTTGTATCAACAGGCACTCTGATCTGTTACGTTTCACGCATTACGCATTATTCCTTACGCCTCACGTTTCACTCTTCAAAAGTGATATAGAAATATGCGATTTTACCTCTCCCTTTTCTCAATTATCCTCATCCTTCTAAGTGCCGGCAAATTAGCAGCTCGGACAAATCTTTCTATCATCAGTCCAACTACCAATTTCACAACAAACAATCAAACAGTAGAAATCAAGGGAGTCGTTGAGTCCTCAGTCGGAGGGGAGGTTCTCGTTTCGACGAATACACCCGGCGGGGTTCCGGATCTCGCGCAACTGACACACTCAATTTACGGGCTCGTCGTAGATCTCGGAAGTGCACAAGAGCTCAAGGGAATGCTGATTCGACATGTAGTCGATCGGGGGTTTCCACGCGGTCCACGGTTGGCACACCTTGCGTTCTCTAAGGCTGGAACCAATTTCTCCGCAGGTCAACCCTTCAACATTCCATCGGGCATAGATCCCAATTTTGACAGCACTGTGGTTGACTTTCCATCAGCCGTCTCCGCACAATTCATCCAAATTGAGATGCTCGAAGGGTGGCAGATTGATCCAATTTCGATTGAGTCGATCCAGTTCTTGGATACGAACGATCGGGTTATACAGGGACAGATTCAATCCATCGCAATACGACTCCCCCTAACAGATGCCTGCCAGCCGGATCTGACCGGACCTTACTGTGCTACCTTCTCCATAGCGGTGATGCTCGAAACTGGAGTAAACCGACTTTCGGTGATTGCTAGGGAACTAGCACCATCGGATCCGGATTCACCGAACGCCGTGGACAGAGAAACGATTTCCCTCTTTTACCTTCCAGAGTTAGAACCTGAAGCAGCTGAAGGAGGGGTTTTCACCCTGAGCGATGGAGACCGAGCAACCGTTGTCATTCCGGTGGATGCCTTTGATGAACACATCACGAAACTACAATTTTTTTCGGTGCCGCCTGAAGCGGTTGATCCGTTATCCTATCAAGGAAACAGTCGCATTGTTAAAGGAACAGCGCCGGTGGTTGTGTACCGCTTTGAAGCACTTCGCCAAGGCGTATTTGCTGCTGAAGCGACTAGCGCATTGCCCGATCAACCACCAACCTTCGCCGTGGATGGCATCTTGGAATCACCGTCTACGTGGGTCGCAGGTCTGGTGCCGCTGCCTGTCAGCTTGACAATTGATCTCGATGTCCGACGCACCGTCAGCCGTATCGTTGTGCACGCTAACGTGGAAGGGGGAACCTCCTTCGGTCCACAGCGTGCAACGCTCCTCACATCGAACAACAACGAAAATTTCATAAGCGTTCTTGAAGTCACAGCGTTCGAGGATCGAGCCACTACCATTGAACTACCAACCCGACCTTCCGCCCGTTATTTTCGCCTCGAAATTACGGAGAGCAAACAGGCGAATAACCTCCAACTCAATGAGGTCGAGTTTTTTGATGTGTCGGGCGCGAAAATCGTGTCATTTGATCCCTTTGAGTATCTAATCCTTGAGCGTCCTGCGCTGCTTGAATTAGCCTATCGCTCCTCAGATCTGATAGTTGCAAACATCAGACGAGAGTTGGATCTGAAAGTCTTTGCTTGGGATGCGTCTGCGCAAGAATGGCAGTTGGTGGGTGGCGAAGTTGACTTGAATCGGCAGGTCGTTCGTATGGAACTTAACTTCATCTCTCAAGTTGCTCTGTTTCAGGCGGTCCCATCGCAGATCCAAGCAGCGTGGAGTTTTAACCCGTTCTCACCCGACGGAAATGGGATCGCCGATCGGACACGACTCACAATCGTGAACCATAACACCTCCCACATTGGAGGTACGGAGCCGGTCGTTGAAATTTTCGATCTTCACAATAAACTCATCCGAACCTTAGTGAACCAAACAGTAATGCGCTCTAACACAATGAGTGTCGAATGGGACGGCAGAGATGAGGCGGGGGAAATCGTGAAAATCGGACCCTATATCTACCAGATTCGGCTGAAATCTGGCGATCAGGTCGAAGTCCGCAACGGAGTTATCGTGGTAGGAAAATGAGGGGTAACAACATTCTCCTGTCAATCCAGTTTCATATTTAGGCGTTCTCTCTTTTTTTTATTGATTTTTAACAAATGTTATGTTAAAATTAACCTAAGTTGATAATTGTCAAGCCCGCTCGGCTTGGATAGACATATCCAAGTCTTAGACTCTCGGAACGGAGCCTTCGTTGCCTGTGTGCAGTGGATTTGTCAATCCACTGCGAGCGGTGATTGATTTAGGTCCCATTCTTCGGGTTTGCAGTGTTCCTTACTACTAGCAACTTGCATTAGAATTAACTTGTTAAAACGATTTTAATCCATCCATACAAGGAGAATTACAATATGGAATTGAGTACAGACAAGCAGAAAGCGATAGATCTGGCAATCTCTCAAATTGAGCGGCAGCACGGCAAAGGCTCGATTATGCGGCTTGATAGCGACGAGGTGGTTCCTGTCGCGGTCATCCCGACAGGCTCAATAGCGTTAGATACTGCGCTAGGGGTCGGTGGTGTTCCTCGCGGGCGAATTATTGAGATCTTTGGTCACGAGGCTAGCGGTAAAACCACGCTTGCACTTCACATCATTGCAGAGGCACAGAAGCAGGAGGGCGTGGCAGCATTTATTGATGTTGAACATGCGCTAGATCCGCTGTATGCCAGGCAGATTGGTGTGAACATGGAAAACGTCTTAATCTCCCAACCGGACACCGGAGAACAGGCGTTAGATATTGTTGAGACCTTAGTTCGTAGCGGGGCTGTTGATGTTGTGGTTGTTGATTCTGTTGCAGCACTCACCCCTCAAGCGGAGATTGAAGGCAGCATGGAGGACGCCCACGTTGGACTGTTGCCACGTTTGATGTCCAAAGCCTTGCGTAAACTGTCCGGTGTTACCAACAAATCCAAATCCTGTGTGATTTTCACCAATCAGATCCGACAGAAGATTGGTGTCATGTTTGGGAATCCAGAAACGACACCCGGTGGGTTGGCACTTAAATTTCACGCATCGGTTCGGTTGGAGATACGTCGGGCAGACCGTCTGAAGGATGGGGATGAGATAATCGGAAACCTCACCCGTGTGAAGGTCGCCAAAAACAAGGTCGCTCCGCCATTCCGCCAAGCTGAATTCGACGTTATTTTCGGCGAAGGCATCTGTAAAATTGGGGAAATCTTGGATGTGGGTGCAGAGGAAGGCATTGTTCGGAAAAGTGGTCCTTGGTTTTCCTATAACGATCAACGGCTCGGACAGGGTAAAAGCAACGCTAAAGATTTCCTAGTGGAACACCCTGAAATCGCCGCCGAGATTAGTGCTAAAATTCGTGCCAATCTTGGCATCCAGCCCCCATCTGGAACCGCCTCATTGTCGGAAACTGACGCCATAGCTGACGACAACGAATGAAACGAAACTAAGGTTGAGTAACTGTCCCTTTTGGTACTTGACGGTGAACATTTCAGATGTTACTATAACGCAAACTGCCACCTATTCCGGTGATTCGATCGATTTTCCAAAATCGGCATTCTGGTGTCGAGATGTGAATCTTGACCTACTTTTAGTGCAACAGAAAACAGCGTTATAGAAAGAAGGAAGTGTTCTCTGTACAGGGACCTGCGACAATTTTATGGGAAAGCTTGTTGGTGTGGATATTGGCGGCACTTTCACCGATATTGTTGTTTTAGATGAAAACCAAAAGCGTCTGCAGATTGGAAAGGCTTCAACTACGCCACGCGAGCCATCTATCGGCTTAATTGCTGGCTTGGACGCGCTTGAGGTTTCCTATCCTGACATCGAACTAGTCATTCACGGCACCACTGTGGCGACCAACGCCATTTTGGAGCGCAAAGGTGTACGCTGCGGTCTGATTGCAACGCGCGGTTTTCGGGATATTTTGGAACTGAGGCGTCGCGATCGACCACACCTGTACGGTCTCACCGGATCTTATGAACCGTTAGTTCCACGAGATCGACGCAAAGAGGTCTCTGAGCGTGTCTCGGCGGAAGGCGAAATTCTCGTCCCATTAGCGGAGGAGGAGGTAATCGCGGCTGCCGAAGAACTGGTTTCGGACAATATCGAAGCCATTGTGATCAGTTTCCTGAACGCTTACATCAATCCTGCAAACGAGCGCAGTGCCAAAGCCCTCCTCGAAGCACGTTTCCCTAGTCTTTATATTGTCGCTTCCGCAGACATCCTCCCGCTTTTCCGTGAATTTGAACGCACCAGCACCGCTACTGTGAATGCCTACGTTCAGCCGATAGTAAGTCGTTACTTGGCTCGACTCGAACAACGCTTAGAAGAACGCGGTTACAGCGGGAATCTTCTCATCATGCAATCGAACGGTGGCATGATGTCGGTGGAATCCGCTCAGGATTTTTCAGTAAACACCATCCTATCGGGTCCCGCAGCTGGGGTTATCGCTGCCACCAAGATCGCCGCAGAAAGCGGTTTTCAGAACCTGATTGGTTACGATATGGGAGGTACGAGTCTTGATGTGTCCCTAGTAACAGAGGGCAAACCGGTCGTATCAAACGGGATAGAACCGGAGTTTGGCATTCCAATCATGGTGTCGATGATTGATATTCATACCATCGGCGCGGGTGGTGGTAGCATCGCCCGGATTGACGAGGGAGGTCTTCTCCAAGTAGGTCCCGAAAGTGCCGGCGCTGATCCCGGTCCCGTCTGCTATGGACTGGAAGGCACTGAGCCCACAGTCACGGATGCGAACGTGATTCTGGGGCGGATCAACCCGGACTATCCCATCGCTAGAGCGACCGATTTTTCGTTTGACCTCGATACAGCCCGGTCTGTTCTCATCGAGAAGATCGGTAAACCGCTCGGTCTCTCCCTAGAAGAGGCAGCACTGGCAATCCTCACCATCGCCAATAACCGTATCGCCGGTAGCATCCGGCGCATCTCCATAGACCGTGGACACGATCCGCGAGACTTTGTTCTCTTCTCCTTTGGGGGCGGAGGACCATTGATGGTTAGTTTCCTCCTACGGGAGCTTGGTGTTTCACAGGCACTTGTCCCCTACTATCCCGGCATCGCCTCCGCTTGGGGGTGTGTCATCGCCGACCTCCAGCACGATTTTGTGACCATGATCAACCGGCGTCTCTCCGAACTCGACCCAACCGATGCAGAGGGGATTTTTGCTGAACACCTCGCGCAGGGAGAAGGACTCATCAAGAGCGAGCAGGTTCCTCTGACACAGGTAAGTGTTTTGCGGGAAGCGGAGATTTCCTATGAGGGGCAAACCCATGTCATACGGACACCGCTACCGGCGGGCCCCGTGTCTCCCCTCGTTATCGCAGAAAGTTTTCGTCGCGCATATCTCCGGCAATACGGGCAAGTCGACGAGACATTTAGCGGATTAGAAACGCTGCTGGATAGCATCCCTATTCGCCTGTTAAATCTTCGCACCTCTGTGATTGGCGTGCGCCCAAACCTATCGCTGAAAGATTTCATCCCCAATCCCAAAACCACCTTGCACGACGCACAGAAAGGCACCAGATCTGTCTATGTAGAAGATCGGTTTGTAGCATGCCCGATCTACGATCGCTCACTGCTCCCGTGGGGAAGCGACTTTTCCGGACCCGCTGTCATCGAGCAGCCGGACACGACCATCTGGATTGAACCGTGGGTTCGCGTCCGCGTGGACGAAGGTGGGAATCTTTTTCTCAGCATAGCGTAAGTTGAAATCTGTAGATATTTAATCAAACCTTACTGCCAAGCCCTCGTTCCTTCGGTTTTGCTCCTCCCTACCGTGCATCCTATCAAAAAACTTGTAATTCACACAAAAATATGCTACGATTCCTAGTATGGAATGTAGGTGCCGGTGCTGTCCTCCCCAAGTAGGAAGATTACAGTACCGAGCATCCACGATTCCGTAAGCATTGGAAAAACACGGCAGTAACATAAAGAACGGGTGGGACATCAACCATGTCACCCACTCAAACAGAAGAATATATCAATTCTCAAATTAAGGTAGGAGGTTCTTTTAATTATGGCAGAATATGCTCACCCCGAAGTGTTAGTAACCACCGACTGGGTTGCCCAGCATGGCAGTGACGATGGCATCCGTTTAGTGGAGGTCGATGTAGATACAGCAGCTTACGACGAAGGACACATCAGCGGCGCTGTCGGGCTCAACTGGCAAACCCAGTTATGCGACCAAGTACGGCGCGATATTTTAACAAAAGAACAGTTTGAAGGGTTGTGCCAAGATAACGGCATCAGCAACGATACCACAGTTATCTTCTACGGCGACAACAACAATTGGTTTGCCACCTATGCGCTGTGGCAATTCCGCTACTACGGGCATGACGAAAGCAAGCTGAAGGTGATGGATGGTGGACGCCAGAAATGGATTGATGAGGGCCGCGACTTAGTCACAGATGCGGCTTCGCCTGCTGCCACCGACTACAGAGCAAAATTCCCCGATGACAACGTGCGGGCGACAAAAGACCACGTTCTACCAACGCTGGAACAGGGAGTGGTCAACCTTGTAGACGTGCGCTCTCCTGCGGAGTTCACCGGCGAGATTATCGCGCCCCCAGGGTTGCCCGAAACGGCGCAACGTCCGGGACGCATTCCGGGCGCAGCAAATATCCCATGGGCAACCGCAGTGGCGGACGACGGCACCTTCAAATCCTACGACGAGTTGAAGGAGATCTACGAAGGTGCGGGTGTCGATTCAGACAAAGAGACAGTCGCTTACTGCCGTATTGGGGAACGTTCCTCGCACACATGGTTTGCGCTGAAGTACCTTTTGGGTTACGAGAAGGTCCGCAACTACGATGGCAGCTGGACAGAGTGGGGTAATCTGGTCGGCGCACCTATCGCAAAAGGATAGTCGATAGTAATACCGAGCTAGTAGGGACGCAAATTTGTGTCCCTACTACTCAATTCACAAAGAGGTAGGCGATTAATTGATTGCCAGTGCCGAACAGATTACACCACAATGGCTGACGAAGCGGCTCCAGCAGAACGGGCATCTACCGCAACACACCGTAGCTGACATACAGATTGGTGAGACATTTGAATCAACCGCTGCTTTTTTTACACGGTTGAAAGTGACCTACTCCACTCAATCGGAGAATTGTCCTCATACCAATCTAATCTTCAAGAATTATCGGGACGGTTGGTTTGGAGGCGGCGTTGCGGAATCGGTTTTCTTCAACGAAATCGTCGCTCAAATGCCTGATCCACCAGTCTTCCGATGCTACGATTTCGATTATGACCGTGACGCCCGTCAATGCTATTTTATCTTTGAAGATGCCTCTGTAACACACACTGAAACCCCTCCCAAAAAGGAAGGAAGATTCACTGTCACTCTCTACAAGCAGATTATTGATGAACTGTTGAAATTTCATACGCAATGGTGGGAGCACCCGCGAATTTCACAAGCTGATTTTCTGCGAGGAAAAGGAGGACCGCTCCGCATGGCGGATGCCGCTACACCCGAAATTATACGAACTTATTGCGAACACTGGAGAGAGGCACTACTTCCTCAATTTGCAGACAAAGCCCAAGACGAATTGCCACAAGAGATATTTGATTTTGTGCTTCATGCCATTAACAGTTGGGAACGGTTGTATACCGAACGTATCAAAGATAACAAGGCTTTGACACTTCTACACGGTGACCTACATCATTGGAATCTGTTTTACCCTAAAAACTCGGAAACAGATGGGCTTTATTTCGGCGATTGGGAAACCTATAAACGAGGGATGGGACCGTATGATCTCTGTTACTTAGTCGGCGGTGATTCCTCGCTGCAAGGGCATGAAATCGAAAAGGGTCTGTTGCGCTACTATTACGATGGACTTGTCGATGGAGGAGTTTTAGGGTATAGCTGGGAAGATTGCGTCTATGACTACCGACTCTCGGTGATTGCAACCCTCTTTCCTCCGATCGGCTGGCAAAGCGTGTTCCGATTCAAACTCCAACATGTTCATTTTCAGGATTGGAACTGTCAGGAATTGCTGGAGTAACCCAAATTGCTAGGGCGTGTTGACATTTGTCTGTTAGCAATTCAGCTCTTGTAGGTCGAGATTCATATCTCGACATCTTCATACGCCATGATCGCAGGTTGGGAAGCCTGTGACTACGAAAGACTGTCGATTTTGGAAAATCGACCTACAGAAATTCTCAATGAGGTGCCAGTGGATTTTTGGTAAACCTCGCTGCAATCATAGTACGTTTTATTTATGATTTCATATTGGAGTCAAATATGCCCAAATTTGTTTCTGCTCATATCATTGCCTGCATGACACGACAGGATGTGGAAAGGCTCGCCAAGCGATTTATTGATGACGAGAGCGACGGAGTCAAGAGCTTGAAAGTACAGTGTGACACAGTCCTCGGTCGAATGGTCTGTGAATGGGAAGCACCGGATCGAGATACCCTTGTAGAATGGCTCAAAAGGCGGCATGTGCATTTTCGCGGCGGTGGGGAGTGGGTAATGCGTGTGCAGCTCGAAACAGTAGACAACAAGGTTACTAGGCTGTGACAGTGGTCAATCCACAGGTGTCAAACACCGGTGCAACGTGATGGCTGAATCGCGCATCTTGTCTCACGGATAAGGAATCTCATCGTGCACTACCTTACGCGCCAAATTGCTTTTGAAGCCTCGCACTACTATCGTATCCCTGAACTCAGCGATGCGGAGAATTACGCCCTGTTTGGAGCGACCGCCAATCCAAATAGTCATGGGCATAATTATGTCTTGGAAGCGACAGTCAAAGGTAGGCTGAATCCTGAACAGGGAATGGTCATCAATATCACCGATTTGGACCAAGTTCTCAAGGACGAGGTTGTTGCCTACTATGATCATAAACATATCAACGTACAACATCCCACCTTCGCGAATAACCCACACCTGCAACCGACAAGCGAGAATTTAGCGATTCAAATTTGGGATGTAGTTGAACCACATCTGAAAGGGACAATCTTACATCGAATCAGGTTATATGAGGATTCAACCCTGTTTGCTGACTATTATGGAGAGGGGCAGATGGTCTATCTCACGAAAGTTTACGAATTCAGTGCATCACACCGATTGCACAGTCCACAACTCAGCGATGCGGAAAACCGAGAGATCTTCGGAAAATGTAACAATTTCTACGGTCACGGGCACAACTATGCACTCGAAGTAACAATAAAAGGTGAGGTGGACCCAAGAACTGGACTGGTTGCGGATTTACACCATCTTGACGAAACAATCCAGAAGCAGATCCACGGACGATTTGATCATAAACATCTTAACTTAGACACACCTGAGTTTGAGAACCTCAATCCAACTTCAGAAAACTTTGTGAAGGTACTCTGGGAAGTTATTGAACCAAGTCTGAAGCCGATTCAGTTACATCGGCTTCGATTGAAAGAAACCCCTAAGAACCACTTTGATTACTACGGAGACGAAATCAGTTAATGAAAATTTACCACGCCGATTCAATCGACAACGGAACAACAACCGCCGATCCAAAACTTGAATACATCTATGCGCAGATGTTGGAGACTCTTGGTGAAGACCCGACAAGGGAAGGCATCCTGAAAACACCGCAACGTGCAGCGAAAGCCCTCCAGTTTTTGACGCAGGGATACCACCAGAATGTCGAAGAAGTTGTGAACGATGCTATCTTCAACGAGGAATACGACGAAATGGTCATCGTCAAAGACATTGAGTGTTATAGCCTTTGTGAACACCATCTTTTACCATTTTTCGGCAAGTGTCATGTTGGGTATATTCCTCGCAAAAAAATCATTGGGCTCAGTAAAATTCCACGGATTGTGGATATGTTCGCCCGCCGCTTGCAAGTGCAAGAGAGACTGACGAAGCAGATTGCGGAAGCGTTACAGGAGGTCTTGACTCCCGCTGGGGTCGCTGTTGTCATTGAAGCGCAGCATCTGTGCATGATGGTTCGCGGTGTACAGAAACAGCACTCACAAACGATGACCAATGTGATGCTCGGTGAGTTTCGAGATAAAAATTCAACGCGAGCAGAATTCATGAGATGTATTTAGATGAGGCTTAGTCATAAATACGGAACAACTTGAAGGGCACAAAGATGCTGAAGGACAAAGTTGCGATTATAACAGGAGCATCGCGGGGCATCGGTCATGCAACGGCTTTGGCGTTTGCGCGGACAGGTGTGAAAGTTGTCCTCGCATCGCGGACACAGCATGACCTCGAAACAGTTGCCAATCTCATACGCACGGATGGCGGGGAAGCTCTCGTTGTACCGACGGATGTGACACAGACGGAAGCGGTGGAGACTTTGGTCAATCGAGCGTTAGCAGCTTATGGTCAAATAGACATCCTTGTGAACAATGCAGGGACCGGTGCCTTCGAGATGGTTGTCGATTCAGATCCGGAGGTATGGACGCAGGTGGTCGCCTCCAACCTCAAAAGCACCTATCTTTGCTCGAAATACGTGCTACCCTCTATGCTGGCACGTCAATCCGGTCAAATTATCAACGTGCTGTCGATTGCCGCGAAAGTTACATTCAAAGCCTCAAGTGCGTATTGTGCAGCAAAGGCAGGAGCACTAGCGTTTACAAAGGTTTTAGCGGAGGAGGTCCGGAGTGAGAATATCCGTGTCACCGCGGTCTCCCCCGGCTCGGTCGATACGCCATTCTGGGCTGGGATTGAGGGACATCCTGACCTGAATTTGATGTTGAAGCCAGAACATGTTGCAGAGACTATTCTTTTTGTTGCGACGCAGCCGGCTGGTATGGTTACCGACGAGATTGTCGTAACACCACCGCTTGGCATTCTATGATGGAAAATACTGGCTACAGATACAAACGACAGAAAAGCAAGGTTTTGAGTATACTAGATGATTTTTAACGATCTATCGTGACCGAGGTAAATATGACTAAACTGGAACAGATGCAACGGGTCGAATCCTGTGGGGTTGTCGCCATCATCCGTGCGAATAGCTCCGCTGAGTTAATAGAGGTTGCAGCAGCAATCAAAGCGGGTGGTGTCGACCTGATTGAAGTGACGATGACAACACCGAATGCGTTAAGCGTTATCAGTGATGTCGCCGCACGATACGGTGATGAAGTGCTAGTAGGTGTGGGGTCGGTACTCGATGCCGAAACCGCGCGGGCAGCAATGCTGGCAGGTGCGGAGTTTGTTGTCAGCCCTGTGACAAAACCGGACGTTATTGAAATCTGCAACCGATACAGTAAAATCGTGATGCCGGGGGCATTTACGCCGACAGAGATTTTGGCTGCATGGGAAGCCGGGGCGGACTATGTAAAAGTTTTCCCGTCAAGTGGTGTGGGGCCAAGCTACATCAAAGATGTGAAAGCACCGTTGCCGCATATACCGATGATCCCCACCGGGGGTGTGAGTCTTGATAACGCCGGGGAATTCATCAAGGCAGGTTCAGCCGCGCTTGGTGTTGGTAGTGCACTCGTCAACAATCAGATAATCGCTGATAGACGATTCGATCTCCTGACTGAGAAAGCAGAAAAGTTGGTAGAAACCGTGCGAACCGCTAAGGCAGATCAATAACCGTGTAGGCTTGCACATACGCTTGCATATTTGTATATTGACAGTTTGTTCCGTTTGTGTTAATCTTCAAGCTACCATATCCAGCCAGTATTAAGTTTCCCAAGTTCGTTCACCAGAATGGATAGGGTGTGGAGAATAGGTTGCTCCGTGAATTGTTCTATCCAACGCACGCAGCGAAGCAACTGCACTCGATTCACAATTAGGAATTCGCCGTAACGGTCGAAACTTGGGCGAGGATGGTGTATATGCAGATAAATGGACTGGTCTTAGGAAAATATCGTATTGAAAAACTGATTAACAACGGTAGTTTTGCCTCCGTTTTTCGAGCGAAAGAGGAATTCACCAACCGCACTGTTGCGATCAAAGTGTTGCCCAAATCAATCTACCCCACGGGACGGATGCGTTACCTGCTTACCGAGTTGAATGCGATGGGACGGAATTGGGGACATTCCAACATCGTTTCCATCCATACCGTTGAACCCGGCGATGATGAATACGTTGCCTACATCGTCATGGAGTACGTTAACGGTTCCAGCTTGCGTCAGTTAATCACTGCGACACCTCCTCACCGTAATCTAGCAATCAATATTGCGCTTGATATCTGCCGAGGTCTTATTGCCGCCCATGAACAGAACATTATCCACCGAGACATCAAGCCTCAGAATATCTTGCTGACTACTGACCAAATAGCGAAGATTTCTGACTTCGGCGTTGCACGTATCCTTGAAGCAAGCACCGACTATGCAGGAACGATCACCGGCACACGAAGATACATGGCACCTGAACAGTACGAAGGAAATTACGACTATCGGGTGGATCTCTACTCAACAGGGCTAATCCTCTACGAAATGTTTATGGGGAAATTCCCATTTCGCGGAAAGACGCAAGATGAAATTCAGGTAAGAAAACAGAGCGAAGAAATTGACTTCGACTACAAACTGCCTGAAGATATGCGTGAGATCTTACAGAGAGCATTGCATCGAGATGCGCAGGCTCGGTATCAAACCGCCTCAGAGCTGTATAATGATTTGAATTATATCCGCAAAAAATGGTATGCGGACGCCGTGCGGGATACAATGACAAACCAATCAAATCCAGCGATACAAGGCGCAATGCTATCCGAACATAGAAAGGACTTACGCCTTCCTGCCGAGGCGGCAGAGAAAATCGAATCGGAGATATCTGAAGAACAAAAAGTAAAAGTAGAGAAACAGACCCAACTTCAACTTGAAACACAAGTCAATCTACACTACGATAAAGCTATTCAACTCATCGGTGGCACACAGTCACAACACGCATTGCAAGAAGTGCAACAGGCACACCGCCTCTACTTGAGTAGTGTAAAAGCAACCAAAAAAGCGGATTGGATATTTCGGCATCTATCGGATTTGATGATTCCTCCCCAACCACCTTCGACAGCAAAAGAAATGATTGGGTTAATTGACCAGTTGTCGGTCAGCGAGATCTCGGAACTCAGAGCCTGGTTTAACAATCGTTCCTCTTCTAATGGTGGCTCCACCGATGTGCCTCCCCCCGTAGGTTCAGGTGCACTTCCTACAGACACCGGTACCGGTTCTGATCTGACATTTCAACCGCTCAATCCACAGGAGACTGCCCCGGAATTTGTGCTGCGAAAACTCCATGAGGTAGTTCAGGCACCCCATGAGAGGATTGCCGCCCAGGTCCGTCAACTGGCTGAAGAATATGCACAAACGGGGAAAAGTCGACGGAGCCGCGTGGAGTACAAAAAACTGGGAGAACTTTATAGAGAATCTGCAGAGAACTTCATTGAGTCCGAGGATTGGGAATCGGGCGCAGATTGTTACGCGCGAGCACGGCTTGCCTACACAGCTAGCCGTCGTTACGGTCGCGCGCGACAGTGTGCACAGGAAGCGGGAACCTATTATGCCATGCGAGCGGACTCTTTGGAAAGGCAACAGGCTTGGGCGGACGCCGGTAGACTATACGCACTTTCAGCAGACAATTACGCTCACGCCAACCTATGGGAGGCTGCGAACCAAAGTCTATCACACACAACAATCTGTTATTTCAATGTCGCAGAAAATGCCCGTGTCGCAGGAGATCTTAGTCTATCCTACGACTATTGTGACAGAATTTTAAGGATTTCAAAAAGGATGAAAAAAACTACCAATGCTGAGGCGGGTGCGCGAAAACTATTAAGGGAAATAGAGGATCTCTTTACAGCAAGGTGACAAGATATCTGATGTCAAGGAGATTTTTGTGCCGAGCACCGCATCAAATCATGTTTTGAACTGATCGGGGATCTCCCTCCCAAAAGCGCGATTTCTGATAGCGGAGAATATAATTAAAAAATGAGAGCGAAACAGATTAAATCAACTTTACGAAGCGGAGAAGTCATCGTCGGGACCTTTGTGATGGAGTTTGCAGTGCCATCAATTGCGACTATCCTAGCGAGTGCCGGGGCGGATTTCATCATCGTGGATATGGAGCACACAACCTTCACGATGGAAACGGTCGGGCGTATTGTCAGAGCAGCGAGGGGATCAGATCTTCCCAGTATCGTGCGTGTGCCAGACATTGAGCGGCATTTTATCTCCCGTGCACTTGACGCCGGTGCCTCCGGTGTGATGATTCCGCGTGTGGAATCCCGCGAAGATATCGAAAAGGTCATTAAATGGGCAAAATACGCCCCTGACGGAGATAGGGGCGTCGCATTTGGCATAGGGCACACCGATTACGGTGATTTTCGGAAATTAGATGGTGTGAAATATACCCTTCAGGCGAACGAGGAAATTTTTATCATCGGACAGATTGAAACCGCGAAATCGGTGGAGAACATCGATGAGATTCTTGCGACGGATGGACTCGATGCAATCTTCCTCGGACCGTATGATCTCTCAACATCGCTCGGTATCTCTGGTCAACTCGACCACCCGTTGATTGTCAATAGCATCGAAAAGGTCATCGCCAAGGCAAAGGAATCTCAGATCGTTCTCGGCAGCTATGTCAACGATTTTGAGAGCGGCAAACGGTGGGCGGATGCAGGCGTTCAGTTAATCGCTTGCGGAAATGACGCTTTTCTGATTACCTGTCGATTTGCGGAGGAAAGTCAGAAGTTTAGGGATTACGTATCAGGGTGAACCGATGAGTGAACGAACTTATGATATTTTAGCAATCGGACGTAGTTCGATAGACCTCTATTCCAACGACATTGGTGCCCCCTTTCCCGAAATCGGCAGCTTTGGCGCGTTTGTCGGTGGATGCCCAACGAACATCAGCGTTGGGACGCGGCGACTTGGACTCCGATCCGCTGTCCTCACCGCGCTCGGCGAAGATCCGGTGGGTGACTTCATCCTCAAATTTCTAAATGATGAGGAAATCGAAACAAAGTTTGTCTGTCACAAACCGGGACATCGAACCAGTGCGGTTGTGCTTGGGATTGAGCCACCGGACCGATTCCCGCTCGTCTACTATCGCGATAACTGCGCTGACATCGAACTCACTATCGACGATGTTCTCGCCGCACCGATTGCCGATAGTCACGCACTGCTCATTTCTGGCACCGGACTGAGCAAAGAGCCGAGTCGAAGCGCGAACCTCTTTGCCGCTGAATATGCCCAATCTGTTGGGACGACTGTGTTTTTCGACCTTGACTTCCGCGCAGACCAGTGGCATGACCCTCGCGCTTTCGGGGTAGTCGCCAGATCCGCCCTGCGATTGGTTGATATCGCACTCGGAACGGAGGAGGAGGTCAAAGCCGCAAGCCTCTCCGATGTCTCACAACTCTCGATTACCCACTCCCAAATCTCCAACCCAGATATCGAAGGCGACGTGAACACAGCGATTGAGACAATTCTCAGCGGTGGTCCAAAGGCTCTAGTGATGAAACGCGGGGTTGAGGGCGCAGATGTTTATCTGTCCGGTGGAGAAATTATCAACGCCGATCCATTTCCCGTCGAGGTGTATAATACACTCGGCGCAGGGGATGCCTTCGCCAGCGGTTTTATTTACGGCTCTCTGAAAGATTGGGGCTGGGAACGGTCTGCCCGCTTGGGCAATGCGACCGGTGCGATTGTCGTCACTCGGCACGGTTGCGCGAACTTTATGCCAACGATGCGCGAGGTCGAGGATTTTGTTGAGGAAAGAGGTGGCTGGTAATTGGATTCAGCTCGCTTAACCTATCGTCATCAAGAGGCACTTTCCATCGCCGAACACTGTGTAGAGGTATTACAAAAAAGGTTCGGCGCGAAGCAGGTCATCCCTTTCGGCTCACTTGTCGGGGATAGTCCTTGGCATGAGGCTTCTGATCTTGATCTGGCTATTGAAGGACTGTCACGCGAGGCGTGTTGGGAAGCGGAAGCAGCTCTGGAAACGATAATGCCACCGTGGCTGTCTGTCCATCTGGTGCTCTTGGAATCAACCTCCGCAGAAATCCGTGAACGCGTTTTGGAAGGGAAACCGATGGCTGAAAATCCTCGCGCTGCATTGAAATCAAGATTAACAGCTGAAATTGCTGCGCTTGAGCCAATCACTTCAGGGCTTGCAGAAGGTCTGAACAGAGCAGGTGAGCAACCGGACCAATTCGCCACCCGTGCGTTGGCGAGCTATGTGGACGATTTTTATTCAGGCATCGAACGCATCTGTGAAAGGGTTGCCGTCACATTGGATGGCGACTTGCCAACGGGTGAACAGTGGCATCGGACTCTCCTTTACCAGATGGGACAATCGCGGGCTGATCGCCCACCACTTTTTTCTCAAAACCTGCTATCGGACACAGATGAATACCGTCGCTTTCGCCACCGGCTTCGCCATATTTACGGGTACGAATTGGAACCAGCGCGGGTGGTGACACTAGCGCAAAAAGCGATTTCTCTGTCTGAAGATATTCGGCAGGCGGTGATAGCTTTCTGTGATTGGCTTGAAGATCCGAAGCTACAAGACAGCTAAAGCAGGTTGCTAGACTCCATTCAGCCCCGATGAGATCGGGATCCAGAGCGACTTGAAATCTCACAAACCTAGTGAAACCCAACGCCTGAAAATCAGTACGCCAATTGCGTGTTGATTTTCACTGTGTCCATTCATTAAACAAGGGTGTTCAAAATTTGAACCCTTCAACCCAAGCTGCATGACACACCCAAGCCCCAACTGAACTTTCCACTCATTGCCCCCAAACTCCGAGCAAATCGGTCAAATCCTTACACCAATTGCATACACACTCTCTAGCAACTATTTAATAGGCACTTTGCACACTGAAGGTTAAAAGCAACCGTCGGTGTGTACGATGTCGGGCAATCTCCTGCCCGTCTACAAGCGAAATGCTCCGATTTCAAGGCGGTTTTAGCGATCCGTTCTATGGGATGTAAATTCACAACCATACTTGTAACTTTACAGGTATTCGTGGATGGCAGTCCCTATTCGATCTCACATTGAAATTCGCCGGTTCATGCCTCACAAATCAACTGGACTTCGTTTCTCGTCGTCAGCAGATATTTGGCACAAAAATTGATAGACAGCCATAGGAAGGTTGTTCCTGTCGGATCTGTTTACATAGATGGCAACCTAGAAGTGCAGTAGTCATTGAACTCCAGCTAGTTGTTCCCATCGACTCAGAAAGGAGGAGGACTTCCATGAAAAAGGGGAGTATTTTTGGCTTCAACCTATTATTAGTCTCCGTTCTTTTTGTATCAAGCACTCTCGCCCAAGATTCCCCGCAATGGCATCTGCCCAAAGGCGCTAAAGTACGACTTAGTAGAGGTAGGATAAGTGATATAGCGTATTCTCCAGACGGAAACCTCTTGGCAGTTGGGACTTCTATCGGGGTTTGGATATACGACGTACACACCGGGGCAGAACTTGATCTGCTCACAGGTCACACGGCGGAGATCGAGAGTCTAGCGTTCAGTCCGGATGGCAACACGCTGGCAAGCGGGGGAAGACGGGGCGACAACACAATACGACTGTGGGATGTTGCAACATGGCAACTCAAAGCCACCCTCACGGGGCATACGAGCCGCATTACAGATATGGCGTTTAGTCCGGATAACACCACACTGGCAAGTGCGAGTGGTGACAAGGTACGGCTATGGGATGCACGGACAGGACAGCACAAAGCTACCCTTACAGGACATACGAGGAGCGTCTATAGTATAGCATTTAGTCCGGATGGACGGATCCTGGCAACCGGTGGAGGTTCGGAAGATAACACCATGCGGCTATGGTATACGAGCACGGGAGAAATTAAAGCCACTCTTACTACTGAACATACGGGCGGGATCGAAAGTCTAGCATTCAGTCCGGATGGCACCATGCTCGCAACTGGGGGAGGTTGGGACGACCATACGGTGCAACTGTGGAATGTGCAGACAGAGAAGCCCATAGACACCCTTATAGAACATACGGGCGGTGCCTATAGTGTCGCGTTCAGTCCGGATGGCACCATGCTCGCAAGTGGGGGACGTTGGGACAACCATACGGTGCAACTGTGGAATGTGCAGACAGGGCAGCTAAAAGCAACTCTTACAAGGCATGCGAGCGGTGTGGGAAGTCTAGCGTTCAGTCCGGATGGCAACACGCTCGCAAGTAGCGATGGAGGACAGGTACAGTTGTGGGATGTTGCCACGGGACAACTCAAAGCTACCTTCGCGGACCATACGGGTGGAGGTTCAGGTGTAGTGTTTAGTCCAGATGGCACCACACTCGCAAGTGGGAGCGACAATGTAGTGCAGCTATGGGATACTGCGACATGGCAATCCAAAGCCATCCTCACGGGACATACGGACTGGATCACTAGCGTAGCGTTCAGTCCGGATGGCACTATACTGGCGAGTGGAAGTGATGACTACACGGTGCGACTGTGGGATATTGCCACCGGGCAGCAAAAAAACGTCCTTATAGGGAATATGGACGCTGTCTTCAGTGTGGCGTTCAGTCCGGATGGCACCATGCTCGCAACCGGAAGTGACGATTGGGGCGGCGCACTGAGACTTTGGGACGTTGCCACTGGGCAACACTATGCGACCTTTACGAAGCACACGTCAGACATCGTGAGCCTAGCGTTCAGCCCGGATGGCAACACGCTCGCTAGTGGGAGTGGAACGGTGGTGCGGCTGTGGGATCCGGTTACCGGGCAACTCAAAGCCATCCTCACGGGAAATACGGACAGTTTGAGAACTATAGCGTTCAGCCCAGATGGCAACACGCTCGCTAGTGGGAGTGGGACGGTGGTACGGCTGTGGGATGTTGCCACCGGGCAACTCAAAGCCAACCTAACTCCCCATAGGTCGAGTGTCTTCGGTGTAGCGTTCAGTCCAGATGGCAAGACGCTGGCAACCGGAGGGTCGGACAAAATGGTGCAGCTGTGGGACGTCGCTACGGCGCAACTTCAAGCCACCTTGATAGGGCATACGAACAGTGTCCATAGTGTAGCGTTTAGTCCAGATGGCACCACGCTCGCTAGTGGTAGTTGGGATGGCACTGTGCTCGTGTGGGAGCTTACTCCCACAACGAAACCCGGAGATGTCAACCGCGATGGTGTGGTGAACATTCTGGATTTGACGTTCGTTGGATCAAACTTGGGACGGACGGGACAGGGTGATGCCGATGTCAACGGAGATGGCATCACTGATATTCTGGATCTCGTCAAGGTTGCTAGTATGTTGAACGAAACAATGATTCCCACCGCCCCAATCGCATTCCTGTCCCCTGCAAACGGGGAGAGAGGCAGTTCATCGAACCTCAACCGAGATATAGTTCAGGCATGGGTTGATATGGCTCACACAGCAGATGACGGTTCGCTCATCTATCAGCACGGCATTACTGTCCTCGAACAACTCTTGGAGGCATTCACGCCACAAGAGACTACCTTGTTGCCTAACTATCCCAACCCATTCAATCCGGAGACATGGATACCGTATCGCCTCGCCGAAGAGGCCGATGTAATCCTCACGATTTATGATCCGAAAGGCACAGTAGTGCGCCAATTCAATCTGGGATTTCAGCCTACAGGGAACTATACGGATCGGATAAAGGCAGCCTATTGGGATGGTCGCAACGAGGGCGGAGAACAGGTCGCAAGTGGGATCTACTTTTACAGCTTGTCCGCAGGGGATTATTCGGCAACGCGGAAGATGCTTATTTTGAAGTAAGAACGGCACCCGCAATCAGCGCGAAGGAATCTAACTGATGAAAACAGCGCAATTTTCCATACTCATGCTCCTCTCTTTGGGAACGCTCGCATTCATGCCAAATACCTATGCCCAAGACTATACCAAATGGAGTTTACCCGAAGGTGCCAAAGTCCGCTTGGGCAAAGGTTGGATAACTGGGGAGATAGCGTATTTACTCAATGGGAGTCGTCTGGCGGTTGCAGGATCCATTGGGACATGGATATATGACGCCAAGACTGGCGTAGAACTTGACCTCCTTATAGGAGTTTCAAGTGTCGCGTTCAGTCCGGATGGCGCCATGCTGGCAAGCATAGCAGAGGGTTTGGAGGGGAGAAATAGCACGGTGCAAATCTGGGACGTGGCTACAGGGCAACTCAAAACCACCCTCACGGGGCATACGGACCATATCTATAGTACCGCATTCAGTCCGGATGGAACCACGCTTGCAAGTGGAAGCGGGGACAAAACAGTACGGCTATGGGATGTTGCCACAGAGCAGCTCAAAGCCACCCTCACAGGGCATGCAGACGAAGTCAACAGTGTAGCGTTCAGTCCGGATAGCACCATACTTGCAAGTGGGAGTGACGACAAAGCGGTGCGACTGTGGGATGTTGCTACAGGGAAACCCATAGCCACCCTCACAGAGCATAGAGACAGTGTCGTGAACGTAGCATTCAGTCCGGATGGCAACATACTCGCAAGTGGAAGTTACGACCTTACAGTGCGACTGTGGGAAGCACGCACGGGGGAACTTACAGCAACTCTCACGAGCAATACAAGTAGGGTTTCTAGTATCGCGTTTAGCCCGGATAGCACCACGCTGGCAATTGGGGGAGGTTGGTCAGACGGCACGGTGCAACTGTGGAATGTTGCCACAGGTCAACCTATAGCGACCCTTGCAGGGCATGCGGAGGGAGTCGAAAGTGTAGCGTTCAGTCCAGACGGCACTACATTGGCAAGTGGAGGTTACGACAACACGGTGTGGCTGCGGGATGCAGCCACATGGAAACCGAAAACTATCCTTAGGGAGTATACGGGCAGTGTCACCAGTATCGCGTTCAGTCCAGATGGTACTGCGCTTGCAACCGGGGCAGGTTGGCAAGACCAAAAGGTGCGACTGTGGGATACAAGGACAGGGCAACTCAAAACCATCTCTGGAGGGCATGAGGGCGGTGTCAGCAGCGTAGCGTTTAGTCCACATGGCAACACACTCGCGAGCGCAGGTTACGACAACACAGGTGGAGATTCGCGATACAACAGGGTACGGCTGTGGGACGCAGCTACAGGACAACTCAAAAACACCCTCTTAGGACACACAGACTCTATTTCAAGCGTAGCATTCAGTCCAGATGGCAGTACACTCGCAAGTGGGGGCGGTTGGGAAAACAGCCGTGGAAGTTGGCAACAAGACACTGGAATACGGTTGTGGGATGTTGACACAGGACAACTCAAGGATACCCTCACGGGATCCCCGAACAGTGTTAGAAGTTTAGTGTTCAGTCCAGATGGCAAAACACTCGCAAGCGCGAGTGGATATGGGATTTGGGTTACGGATGGCATAGTACAGTTGTGGGATGTTGCCACAAGGCAGCTCACCGCTACTCTCAGGGGCGATGGGATCCCTATCAAAAGTGTAGCATTCAGTCCAGATGGCAAAATACTCGCAAGCGCGAGTAGACATGGGAATTCGGGTACGAATGTCATAGTAGTACAGTTGTGGGATGTTGCCACAAGGCAGCTCACCGCTACTCTCAGGGGCGATGGGATCCTTATCAACAGTATCACATTCAGTCCAGATGGCAAAATACTCGCAACTGGGAGTGGGGCTTGGCGTACGGCTGGTATAGTACAATTGTGGGATATTGACGCAAGGCAACTCACAGCCACCTTCACGGGGCATACGGATAGCGTCAGCAGCGTAGCGTTTAGTCCGGATGGCCACACGCTAGCAAGCGGGAGTGAGGATGGCACAGTGCTCCTGTGGAATCTCGCACCTCCGACGGATAAACCGCCGCAGGTCTCCGCCTATGATGTCAACCAAGACGGTATTGTAAATCTCGTCGACTTGGCAACAGTCGGAGCAATGCTTGGGCAAGAAGGAACAGGGTTATCGGGAGACATCAACAGCGATGGCGTTGTTAACATCCTTGATCTGGTTGCGGTCAGCGCACACCTTGATGACACAACGACCCCCGCAGCACCCATAGCTCATAGGGGGCATCGACCATTTTTCCCAACACCGACTGGTGTTCCCATTACTCCTCAAACGGTTCAGGAATGGATTGCTATGGCGCACACGGTAGATGACGGTTCGCTTACCTTTCGACGCGGTATGGCTAATCTCAATGCACTGTTAGCTATGCTCACTCCTGCCGAAACCGCACTGCTCCCAAACTACCCCAACCCATTCAACCCGGAGACGTGGATACCGTATCGCCTCGCCCATGCTGCTGACGTAACTCTCACGATTTATGATACAAAAGGTGCGCAGGTACGCCGGTTGGATTTGGGATACCAGCCTACTGGGTATTACACCGATCGGGCAAAGGCAGCCTATTGGGATGGTCGTAACGACAGTGGAGAATCGGTCGCAAGTGGGGTCTATTTCTATCAACTCCGCGCGGGGAATTATACAGCGTTACGGCGGATGGTAATCCTCAAGTAGTCTCTCTCGGCTTCGCCCCCAACGCCTCCCCTTCTCACCAAATATGCCTAAAGTAGTAGGTATGTTGCTTTAAATCCCAATCGCAGCATCGGAACTCCACCGTGTCGCAACCTAGTCAAATGTCAACAGAATCGAGCAAACACGATTCACCTCCAACAATTCATCAACAATCCATCGTTGATTAGATAGTCCTCTTCTACGGTAACTCCTTCAGAGATAGCAATTGGCTTACGTATGTTTATGTTTTTTCCTGTCATGTAAATTTATCATCTACCCAACAAAACAATTGTGTGATAGAATTTATTAGGGTCGAGAATCGGTGGCAAGCGGGGTCTACTTCTATCAACTCCGTGCGGGGAATTATACCGCCTTACGAAGAATGGCGATCTAAAATACAGGAGGCAACCATGAAAACTCAAAGATTGACGATGGGGCAAGCCGTCGTCGAATTTCTCAAAAACCAGTATGTTGAACGCGATGGTGTTGAACATCAGTTTTTCGCGGGTATGTTCGGCATCTTTGGCCACGGTAACGTCGCTGGAGTCGGTCAGGCACTGCATCAATACGCAGACTCATTCCGGTTCTATCAGACACGCAATGAGCAAGCGATGGTGCATACCGCTGCGGCATTTGCAAAGATGAGCAACCGCCTACGTACCTTTGCGTGCACCTCCTCAATTGGCCCCGGGGCGACCAACATGGTTACCGCCGCTGCGGGTGCGACAATCAATCGGATACCCATACTGCTGCTGCCGGGCGATATTTTCTCAACACGCCTCGTCGCTCCCGTCTTGCAGCAGCTTGAATCACCTAGTTCGCAGGATATTTCGGTGAACGATTGCTTCAAGCCGATTTCGCGCTACTGGGACCGAATCAACCGCCCGGAACAGATTATCACTGCGCTGCCGGAGGCGATGCGTGTGCTGACCTCGCCGGCGGAAACGGGCGTCGTCACGGTGGCATTGCCGCAGGACGTACAAGCCGAAGCCTATGATTATCCGTCCACGCTGTTCGAGAAACGGGTTCAGGCGATTCCACGCCCACGCGCCGACATCAATGCACTAAAAAAAGCCGCTGAATGGATTCGCACTAGCAAACGACCATTTATCATCGCAGGCGGCGGTGTGAAATACAGCGAGGCAACCGATGCGCTCGCTCACTTCGCCGAACAGACCGGCATCCCTGTCACCGAAACATTCGCAGGCAAAGGCTCGCTCCGCTATGACCATCCACAATGTTTGGGCGGGATGGGTGTCTCCGGTACGCTGGGGGCGAATATCATCGCCCGTGACGCGGATCTCATCATTGTGGTAGGTTCCCGCTTGAGCGATTCATTACAGCCTCAAAGACAGCATTCCAGCATCCGGACGTGCGTTTCATCACCATCAACGTAGCAGAGTTTGACGCTGCTAAACACGCAGCACTATCGCTGACCGCAGATGCGCGCGTAACGCTTGAAGAACTCGGTGACGCCGTTCAAGGCTACCATGTCAATTTAGGCTACGCTGCCCAAATCACAAAATTGCGTGAAGAATGGGACGCCGAAGTAGACCGAATCTATCACCCGGATCACAGCGAGATCCTCAGTCAGGGCGAAGTGATTGGGGTAGTGAACGAGTTCTCAGATCCGAAGGATGTGCTTATCGGTGCGGCGGGCAGCCTACCGGGCGACGTCCAAAAGCTGTGGCGCACTCGCGACCCCAAGGGGTATGATGTCGAGTTCGGCTACTCCTGCATGGGCTACGAGGTTGCAGGCGGGTTGGGGATTAAGATGGCAGATCCAAGCCGCGAGGTCTACGTGCTGGTCGGTGATGGCTCTTACCTGCTGATGGACAAGAGATTATGACGGCGGTTCAGGAAGGGTATAAACTAACCATCGTGCTGGTAAACAACTACGGTCACAGTAGCATCAACGGGCTTTCCGAGGCAACAGGCGCACAGGGATTTGGAACGAAATTCCTCTATCGTAACGATGCCACGGGTCAACTTGACGGTGAGACGTTGCCGGTGGATTTGGTTGCGAATGCCGCAAGCCTTGGGGCACAAGTCATTGAGGCAGATTCGGCAACGAGCCTGAAAGCGGCACTCGGAGAGGCGAAGGCGTCTGATCGCACAACGGTGATCAAGGTCGATGTCGATTTCGAGAAGCGCGTCCCCAGTTACGAATCGTGGTGGGATGTACCCATCGCTGAAGTCTCTGAGGTGGACACAGTGCAGCAAGCATACAAGGAATATGAGACCGCAAAGCAGAAGGAGCGTTATTTTCTGTAAAGCGTAGGCTCATGTTAAGCAATCGTGTTACAGCGCGATTTTTGAGGCGGGACAGGGATTAACCCTGTTTCGCTTCTATATCATAGGGAGATTTTATCCATGAAAGTTAAATTAATCTGTCCTCTCGTCTGTCTGATGATATTGTTGAGTGGGTGCGCTGCAGATGAGGGAATGAAGCCTGAAGATGAGTCCGAACTCACCGCTGCTGAATTGGCTCCGCTTCTAAACGTTCAAGCGGGACTTGATTTTGCCGCAGCCCCGCGGGATGTGAATCAAGATGGGGAGATAAACCTGTTTGATTTAGTGATAGTAGCGGGTAGCTTGGGCGACAATGTGGAGGTTTCGGTTCAACCGGAAGAGCGTACCATAGAGGTCATCAATAGGGAGAAAACCGAAAAGACGGTTCGAGTGACTGGCACCGGTATAGTCGCGGGGACCCCCGATGTGGTCGTGCTGAGTATCGGAGTTTCGGTCGAGAGGGACTCTGTGAAACAGGCACGGACAGAAGCCGCTGAAGCGATGGCGGGAGTGATCGAATCGCTAAAAGGCAATGGTCTCCTTGATCCGGATATTCAGACCCAGCATTTCAGCATTTACCAGCAGTTCGACTATATCAAAGGTCAGCGGGAGTTTCGGGGATATAGCGTCACAAATACCGTCTCTGCGAAGATCCGTGATTTGGACACCGTTGGGAATGTGATTGACGATGCAGCGGAAGCCGGCGGGGATTTGGTGGAGATCAACTCGATTCAGTTCACAATTGATGACACCACAAAATTAAAAATGCAGGCTCGCGTGGCGGCAATGCAAGACGCACAGGCAAAAGCGCAAACGTTGGCAACCGAAGGCGGGGTCAGCCTGGGGAAACCGATTTCTATCTCCGAGTCGGGGGATTTTTATGTGCCGCGCCCTGTCAATCTTGAATTCGCATTTGCTGACGATGCAGCGGCAGCGGTGGAAACACCCATCCAATCTGGTCAACTCCAGATCAGGGTAACGGTGAATGTCATCTACGAAATTGAGTGATTTATACGTTACCGAATGTTGTTGGCGTGGATTGTTCCGATTCAGGAGCAGATTTACCTTCTACAGCTTTCTCAAGCTCCTCGATCATGCGATGGATCGATTGCTGGAACTGTTTCTGATCTTCGCACATCTGCGCCGCAATCTGTAACGCGACCATGATCGCGATGTCGAACTTATCACGCGAGGTTTTTCGACTCATTTCATGCAACCGCCCATCTAAGTAGGCAGCCAACTCACGAATGTCGTCCGCTGACAAATGTTCAGTTGGCTGTATAAGATACTGCGAATGAAAAATATCTACTTTAATTGGCGCGGATGACGGAGTTGTCGGAGAAAAAGAATTTTCCATATTCATAATTGACCTCTCACTTCTGATCGAATGCACCTTGGAGTGCTTGCCGCATGGTCTCAACAGGTGGATTAACGCCGGTCCATTTCTCAAAAGCAATCGCTCCTTGATGGACAAGCATACCTAAGCCGCCGATTGTGTGACAGCCCTTCTCCGCTGCAGCTCGTAGAAGGCGCGTTTCGGGAGGCGTGTAGACAATATCGTAAACGGTGGATTGTGGTTCTAACCACTCAGGATCAATCAACAACGGGTGCGCAACATCCATACTGGTGGATGCTGTATTGACGATTAATTGACTCGTCCCCACAGCGTTCGATAGCTTGGGATCATCAAGCCCTATTCCGTAGATTGATACGCCTGTTTTCCCTGAAAGATCCGTGGCAAGCGCGACCGCTCTTGAAACGGTACGATTGGTAATGCAAATCGTCTGTACCCCAGCAAGAGCAAGGGCAACAACAATTGCGCGTGCTGATCCACCCGCTCCAATTACGACCGCCGAACCCCCTTCAGGAACGTCGAGTTCCTCTTCCTGCATTGCTTGTAAGAAACCGGGGGCGTCCGTGTTCTCGCCGCTAATTGCTCCATCTTTGAAAATCAGCGTATTAACGGCACCGATGAGCGTCGCTTCCCTTGATATCTCATCAAGGTACGGGATTACGTTTTGTTTGTGTGGAATCGTTACGTTAATACCGACAACATTGGTTGCCTTGAACCCCTCAATCGCTGCGCCTAAATTGTCAGGCTGGACGTGAAAGGGTACATAGACATAATCCAAGCCTAGTGCGGCAATTGCTGCGTTGTGTATCTGCGGGGAGCGGCTATGTTCGATCGGGGCACCGATAATCCCAACGATTTTCGTTTGACCTGTGATTTGCATGGCATGTGAAGTGAAATGTGAAAACTTTACGCGCTACGTAACAGTGCTTCAACTTTTTTTCTGGCGTTTTCCATCTTTGGATAACGCACCTCTCGATATCCACGCACCTCTTCAGGGACTTCTAGCGCGCTGACATGATCTTCATAGCTCTCTCCATCGTGTGGCGCAAAGGTATCAATCACTTCAGCGATATACCAATCTCGGAACACTTTTTCTAGTTTATGCCATTGCGATAGCAAACGTCTGAGAAACCTCATCCGTTTCATTAATCTTAGCTGCCAGTTTTTGGTATTCATGTCCCATTGAAGATTCCGCCCCATAATGGTGAAGCGGGGACGGTTGAGGTGGACGTATTTAATCTTATCCCCATTCGATTCATCGACATTGTACAGCTCTTTGTCATGCCTTAATTTAGTATCGCTGGTCAACAGGTGAGCTACATATATTTCATCCTTGATGAGCATGACCTTGTGCAGATATTTGATCGCAGCTTTCGTTGCACGGTAGTCCATCTCAGACAAATCTTTGGAATGGATCTGTTTAATCTTTTCAACGTACAGACGGGCATACGCTAAATCTTCAAATTGGATGAGGTCGTATACATACAATGCAAACCTTCGATTGGTTTCGTCGTCCAATTCCAGCCTTTCCACCGTCTGTTGAACAAGTACCTCATATTCGTGGGCGAGCGTTTCACCCCGCCGCTTCCGCGCTAAACTTTCGCATTTTTCTCGGAGTAAAGTTTTATACGTTTGCCGCTGCGGTGCCGTCGCAAAAGCGTCTGGATCCACAGCGAGGCGTCTACCCATGTCAAAAGCGCGCTGGTTCGTTTCTAAGTCTGCGGGTCGTACCGCCCATTTTAATCCTGATTGAATAGCTTCAAGTTCAAGTGGCAAGTGCCCTCGCTGAAAAGCAACGCCAAGCAGCATCATGTTGGCATAGAGTTTATTTCCAAGATACCTTTCGGAAACCTCGAACACATCTGCCCCGAAATAGGCATCTGCGTCGGTGTAGCGCTGTAACCATTCTTCCAAATCCGCGAGCTTGAAATCGTCCTGACCGATGAGGGCCGTCACCGTGTCCGTTTTAGCAGTATTAACGATAGCAGCCGTTCGATCCGGTGACGCAACACGGAATCCGGCTTTGGCATCGAGACCGCGCACCGCTTCCAACATATCCATGCCGATCAGCAGATCTGCTTTCCCGTACGGAATAATCGGGGAGAGTTCCACTTCTGTCTTTGAGTAGATAAGGTTTGTGTAAACCCCTCCGTTACGAATTGCCAATCCCTTCTTGTCAAAAAACTTCACATGATACCCCTGCGCCCGCCCTGCAAGTACCAGAACCTTGGAGATTGTACCAATTCCCATCCCGCCAACGCCCGCGGCATGGACACTCCATGTCTGGTCGAAGGTACGTGCCGGCGGTGGTAGCAACTCCGTTGAATCGGTTGACATGACACCCAAATCCACCTGTTGGCGCGGTGGACGCTTGCGGGTGACAGTCACCTCCTCGAAGGAGGGACACGCCCACTTGATTCGGGCGCAAGCACCATCAGACACACAGTTTGATTGATCGATTCCAATCTTTGGTCCATAGTCCGTTTCAGCTATTTTCAAGCCGGGACAACCTGTTGCGTTGGTACACTCAAGGCAGAATTCGCAGACTTCAGGGGTGATATTGATATGTTTTTCGACTGACAGGAAACCCCGCTCTTTGATTGTTTGTTGATGCTCACGCCGCAGCCGACGGTGGTAGGTGATGCCGCACTCCTTATCAGCGATGAGAATTTTAACACCCGGCTTGAGAATCGTCTCCTCGACCAGTTTCTTGTACTCTACACGGTTCTCCGGGTTGGTTCGGATGATAAAGAGATCCGAATCTCCTGCGAGTCCCTCGACCACTCTTTCGATGTCCTGTGCAAAGGTCGGATTACCGAGGATGTCGTCTTCCGTCGATGGTGTGGGTTGATGCCCTGTCATCCCGGTTGTCTGATTGTCCAAGATGACATAGGTTAGATCTTGATTATTTTTAATCGAGTCGGAAATCGCTGACATCCCGCCGTGGAAGAACGTGGAATCCCCCATAAAGACAATCTGCTTATTCGTGATGAATGGATCAATTCCAGCACCCGCCCCGCCGCCAAGTGCCATCGCCGAAAGGTTATGCATCAGGCGCGGAAACGGTTCATATTTCAGCATTGAGTAACAACCGATGTCTCCATGAAAGACGAGATCAACGGGAGACCGCGCATGGTGCCTCTCCATATACTTCGTATCCATAAACTGATCGGTAATCTCTTTGAACACACTCGCAGAGTCACGGTGTGGGCACCCTGGACAGAAAGTGGGCGTTCGTGCGGGAATGTCAACTTGATGGGTATTGACCTGTTCGAGCTGTTGCTCCTCACGGGCAAAAACCCCTGGATCAATCGCGATAGATTTGTCTTTGCCGTCGAACTTATGTCGAAGGAGCGGAATTAGGCGTTGCATCAGTATCGATGGATTGAGTCCGAGCGAATCCGGGATTCCCTCCAAACTGTCTGGAAATTCCTTGCCCCATACCTGCACAAGCCGATCCATCTCGCCATTTTGATAAAACCGGCCGACAATCGCCTTGATATCCTTTTCAAGTAGAGGACGTTTCTCCTCAACGACGTAGATTTCGCGCACATGCAATGCAAATTCACGCACAATCTCTTCATCAACCGGATGCGTCAACCCAAGTTTAAGGATTGGAATCCGTTCTTGGAACTCCAGTTCGTAAAGCGCGTGCTCGAGATAGGAATACCCCAACCCGGAGGCGATAAAGCCGATCTCGTGTTCCGAATCATTTAGATAGCGAATCTGATTCAGGTTATGTTCTCGCGCACTCTTAACCGCATTTGGGAATCGTTCCGTTAAGGTTTCAATCTCAATCCGAGGTGTGTCGGGCGGCAGGATGATCCGGTTTGAACCGTTAATCAATGCTGTATCGATCACCGTCTGATTTTTCGTGGAGATTTCGGGATAACGGTTGGGACGCAATTCCACACTGCCCCCACCCTCTGCCTGATTGAGCGTCACTATGTAGGTGATATACAGATTGGATCTGGCAGAGATTTCAAAGGCAGCGTTCAACCAATCTTTGATTTCCTGAAATGTGCTCGGTTCAATAACTGGCGTGTAGAGGTGACGGGCTAGAAAACGTGAATCCGCAGGCACCTGCGTACTTGACCCCCATGTGTCATCCCCGACGACGACAACGGCACCGCCGGTTGTTCCCGCCAAATTGCTAATCGCTAACGCATCAGATGCCACATGCATCCCGACGTTCTTCATAAAGGCAGCGGCGCGTAAATTCGCCATTTGTGAGCCGTTGAGCCTCGCGATGCTAAGGGCTTCATTGTTCCCAATCTGCGCGAGGATGCCGTGTTCTTTGAGGAGTCCTGCGTTACTTTTGATTACATCGAACACCTCTGCCAAGGGTGAACCGGGGTATCCCGTAAGCAAATTGACTTGACCTTCAAGGACACCTTTGACTAGCAATTCGCAACCGGTATAAACATTCGTACCGCTCTCTTGTGTAAATCTATCATCCATACGCTACCGTCCCTCCAACAACTCCCTCGCATGTGCGAGCGTCGTTACCGTCGCTTCGCCGCCGTGCATCCGAGCCACCTCCTCAACCCGTTCTTCCGGTGTCAGGAGTTTTGCCGTGATTGTTGTGCGATTTCCTTCCACACTCTTTTCAACCCGAAAATGCTGGTCCGCAAAACGCGCAATCTGTGGCAGATGGGTGATACAAAAGACTTGGCGATAACGTGACAGTTCCTTCAGTTTCTGTCCGACGATATCTGCGGTGCGCCCGCCGATACCTGCGTCTATTTCGTCAAAGATCATCGTCGGAATCAGATCGATTTGGGCAAGCACGGTTTTCAATGCGAGCATCACACGAGAGATTTCCCCGCCCGACGCTATTTTTGCCAACGGCTTCGGCTCGGAACCAACGTTGGGAGAAATGAAGAATTCGATTTCGTCCATCCCGTCAGTCCTCAGTTCATAACGTTTTCCCTCGATCTCTAAGGGACCCTCGGCGGACTCAATGGGGGATACAAGAATCTGGAAAACCGCTTTTTCCATTCCCAGCGTCTGGAGTTCACGCTCGATTAGAGATTCAAGTTGGGTCGCGGTCTCTCTCCGTTTCTTGGAAAGTTCAATCGCGAGTTTTTGGGCACCTTGTGTCACACCGTGAATCTGATCTTTCAACTCTTCAACGCGCTCGGAACCGAATTGAAGATCCTCAAGTTTCTGCGAGGCTTGGGCTTGGTAGGCTAAAATGTCAGAGACTGAATCGCCGTACTTCCGCTTGAGTCGATGGATGACGTCTAGACGTTCCTCAACTTCTGAAAGGCGGTGTGGGTTAAACTCAATCTTATCACGATAATCGCGGATCTGATAGGCGATGTCCTCTAACTCATACAGGGTGGACTCAAAACGTGCGTTCAATTCTGACAGGCTGCCATCCAGTTCGCAGAGTTTAGAAATGGTGCGACTCGCTATTTTGAGTCCGTCTAACGTCGAAGATTCCGATAGGTCGCCGCCGTAGAGCTGCTCGTAGAGTTGATTGGCTGATTCAAAGAGGGTTTCTGCATTGCTGAGGAGATGCCGTTCGTTAATAAGATCCTCCTCCTCTCCCTCTTGGAGCTGGGCTTCCTCTAGTTCTTCAAGTTGAAATTCCAACAGATCCTTCTCCTGCATCGCTGCACGGAGTGTTTGGGAGAAATCAGTGAGTTGTGCTTGGGCGGCGTGGAGTTCGTCGTACTTTTTACTGACTTCCGCCTTCAGTGTTTCATGCTCGCCAAACGTATCGAGGAGATTGAGATGGGTTTCAGACCGGAAGAGAGATTGGTGTGCATGCTGCCCGTGAATATCGACCAACAAATCACCGATGGCACTCAAGAATGTCAAGCTCACCAGTTGTCCATTGGTGTGGCAACGACTGCGCCCGCTTGCGTTGATCTGTCGGGATAAAACCAACGTTTCCTCTGCATCCAAAGTGTCAGCAAACTCTGAATCGTTAAAACCGTCCCACACGGGATGATCCGGGGGCAGCGCGATCGCGATCTGAATTTTGGCGTTCCTCGCCCCATCTCTTACTATCCCAGCGGTGCTTCGTTCACCGAGTGCAAGCCCCACAGCGTTTAAGATCACAGATTTGCCGGCACCCGTCTCCCCGGTGAAAATATTCAGACCGGAGGAACACTCCAACTGAAGCTCATCAATAAGGGCAACATTGCTTATGTAAAGTTCTTCAATCATGGCAATATTTAATCTCTTGAATCAGTGGGATGGCTTGTCGGTTGATAAAGATGGTTTGGCACCTTTATCTATCGCTTAATTTACTCTCTAAACGCTAGGGCAATCGCATGTAAATATTGTGCAGCACTTACCCCCTTAAAGTGCCAAAATCATCTCTTATTTCATATCGTAGTCACAGGTTGCCTAACCTGTGATCGACCGCAGATTAGCAAATCTACGCTACGAGAGAGGGACTTCCAAGTTTCTAATGGATCAACCGCCTAATTCCTAAACAGATGCGATTGCCCTACTCTAAACGCCTATTCATTCCAGTTGGCTCGGTTATTTTTATCTAATTCCCAGTTCAGTGGATTGTTTTGGATATAGGTACAGACACGATGTAGATCCTCATTGTTTCTTATGACGTGGTCATAAAATGATTTCTGCCAGCCAAAACTGTGATTATTCCATTGTTTTCTTATCATTCGTGTAACCGATGATTTGTATTGCGAGATGATTTTTGGTAATAATTGCATGTTGCGGGCGTTTCGTAGGGAACAACGATCGTTGTTCCCTACACCATCACCGTCGTCCCTTAAAAAATCATTGCCCGTTATAATTACAATCCCGTGTATGTGATTTGGCATCACGACAAATTCATCTAACGCCGTGTTGCGAAAATGTTCGGGGATTGCCCGCCAACAATCCGTTACAATTTGTCCAATATCGTTTAACTTCATTTGTCCCTTTTCAATTCCACCGAAATAATTAATCCGATCCTGGGTGCAGATTGTCACTAGATAATAGCCTATCTGGGAATAATCATAATCCTTTAACCGATTCGGTTTTCGATTGCGGTTATTCATGGTTCGTGTAGGTTATACGGACAATCCCTCCGGATGGTCGGTATTTTGTGGTTGTGTGCAACATCGTGGCGAGGAACGCAGATCTGCGTTCCCTACGAAGATTACAATCAGGTTTTGGCGATGCCGCCGTGCATTTCGGGCTTAGATGCCTTAATCTCTGCGACAGAATTATTTATATCTGCAATAGCAGCCTTCACTATGCCCATCACAACACCATGTTCCGGCTTGCCGCACGATTCGGCAGTGTTCTCTAAAATTTCCTCAAACAGTGGCATCATTAGTTCCATTATCAGAGCAATGTCTCCCACGCTAAACGGATCAATATAAGTCCCTCTTCCCTCCGGACGAACCATAAGGGGATTCCATACAAACTGTCCGTGACTCTTTGCAGTAGATACGCGATAATATCTTTCTGAAAACTCGGACCCTTTATCTACCTTATCCATAATTTGTCGGAAAGTTGGCCTACGTTCTAGCATACCATCTCTCTTCTCAATTAGGGGATATGCCCACCCATAATCGCCTTTGCCCACCTGTTTGCCATAATGTGCTTTATACTTTTTTTCGGCTTGTTTCCAGTCATTGTCTTGAGCGTGGGGATCGTCTTCGAGGGTAAATTTTAAGTAAAACTTCAAATATGCAGAATTGGTGTAATACATAAATCTTCCCGGCAGATCTGCGTCTTCCTCGCTAAATCTCAACATGAAACGACTCTTTATAAGGATCTCGTAAAGAGTACGCCAATATACAAACGTTTCACTCGCCAATCCAGCACGCAACTGATTGACTGTTGCAAATAAATTTCGTGTCGCCTCCAAAGCAAACAATCCAAGCACAAAGTGTAACTCATCACTATCTGGATAACAATCATTCATAAACCATCCAGTCAAATGTCCCAAATTGTCAAGTTTGCAAAACACCTCTCCCCAATCTCTAGCAATTTGACGACGCATACTCTGTAATCTTCCATCTTCCTCGACGCAATCAGATGGGCTACTTAGCATAGAAGTTACTTCTTCCAACATTAAATCAGCTATTTCATTGTACTCGATTCCCTCCTTCACATGGCTTGCAACTTTCTCTGAAATTTGTTGGTACAAAGTCTTCTGCCCGAATCCTTCAACAATAGGTGGATGTGAGGGATCATTGCATATATATGTGATTGGGTTGATGTTACCACTCTTGTCTATACTATAGAGCATATCTTTTTCAATATGATAGATTACGGTAGAGGGCATACCATCTCTTTTGATGATGACACTTGAAAATCTGTTTTTTTCTAGGTCATAGTTTACAGAAACTAATCTGCCATCAAATTGTGGTCTATATGCCTGCTTAATAATATTTTCCCAATTTTCCTCGTCTATCATAAAAATCATAATTATCTTCCCGGATATGTTGTATCAATCACAGTAGGGAACAACGATCGTTGTTCCCTACGAAGATTACAATGAAGGTTTAGGCAATGCTGCGAAGCCAATTCGCCATAGATCACCCTTCAAAGTCCTTCTCCATATCGTTCATTTCATCGGATAGCCGGGAGATATCGACCTCTGGATCAACATATATCTTCCTTTCACGATTGTTAGAGATAAAAACCTCCCATGCTTTATGTCGTTCTGTTTTTGTCTCATCCTCTGCACTTTTCCAAAGGTTCAATTTTTCACCTCTCGTTCCATCACGAGCAGCTTCCGTTTCCAGCAACTGTACCAATGAACAAATAGTTTTCACGTTTCACGCATCACGTCTCACGTTTTTCGTTTCGTTCCTTCTCCCAACATTAGTTTCGTTTGCAAGACTTCGTAATTGCTATGGTGGTGAGAACGAATCAGTTGAATTGTCTTATCCGCTTTACGCACACGAATTAAGGAATTGGGAGCAACCGCGTGTGTCTCACGGGAACCATCAACAAGCAGGTTGACGCTGCTATAATCGGATTGCATAACCACTGTAATCTCTGAATCCCCATGTGCGATAAAAGGGCGCATAGTCAACGAATGCGGCGAAATCGGTGTCAGGAGAATTGCGCTGAGATGCGGTTCAACGATGGGTCCTCCACACGCTAAGGAATAGGCGGTTGAGCCGCTTGATGTGGCGATAATCAGTCCGTCAGCGTTGTAGGTGACGAATGACTCGCCATCAATGTAGGTTTCCAATTCGATGAGTTGCGTATAGTGGCGGATCACAACATCGTTGAGGGCAAAAGAATTGGAAAATTCCTGTTCACGGTTATCAACGCTGACCTCTAACATCATCCGCCGATCGATTTTGTAGTCACCGTTAAAAACGTTGGTCAAGGCAGCGTAAAGCTGGTCACGGGGAACATCGGTGAGGAAACCGAGGCTACCGAGATTCACAGCGAGAATTGGGACCTTCTCGATTTCGGGTATATGTGCAGCATCGAGAAGCGTGCCATCGCCACCGAGGACCAATAACAGATCACAGTGCGCAGCCAATTCACGCCGATTACAACCCGCACCTGCCAGACCGAGTAGCGCAGCCTCCGCGTCAGGAACTAGCGGTTTTACCCCATGCTTTCGGAGCCAATCGCAAGCTTCCGTGGCAACTTTTAGCGCGTGGGGTTTGGCAGTATTAACGAAGAAACCAACAGTTTTCATAAAGGGTAATTTGCTCCGGAAAAATCCTTTCAATCAGTTTTCATGTGGAACAACATAGGGCAGCAACGTCACGTTGAACAGATCTTCCACTTCAACCGAGAGTTTTACGACGTACTTTCCCGTGGCGCGATTTCGTGCTGAAACATCGTTCAATTTTACTTCAATAATTCCATCTGTCGCAAAAGCGTCAAGAATCTCAACCTCTGGTACAGTTTCGGCTAACCGTTGACGGTAGACTTCAACTGCGGTGGCTTCAAGTTCGGTTAGATTCTCTTTTGTGTTCCTAGAGGGCATCGAATATCACCTTCTCTGACTTTCCAGACGACAAAAGAGGAGAACCACCCCGCAACCGATTAGAGATGCGAAGATCGTGATAACCAGATTCATGTTAGCTTGCGGCAGAATATGAGCGATGTCGATCCGTTCCTCACCGACCATTGCATAACTGCGGAAGGGCCAAAGCCCGTATAGTGAGGCAACCATCAATCCAATTAAGAAGGATATCGTCAAATCGTAATAGCGTTCAAGGACATAATTTAACAATCGGGTGAACGCTAGCAGTCCGACGATGCTGCCCAAAGCGACAAATCCTATCACAACCCAATCCCTATTATTCACCGCCGCTAGTATGTCGAAGTAAACGCCCAACAGAAGAAAAATAAAAGAGCCGCTGATGCCGGGAAGGATCATCGCGGAAACCGCAATAGCACTACAGAGAAACAGATAAAGCAGCACCCCAACTGCGTGATTTCCGTCTTTTGGAACCTCTTGCGGAACCACTGCGGAAGCCTCCGCCCCTGTGATTGCATCTCCGCTGAGGTGACTCTCCTTCCCTGGTCTCGATTTATCGGACAGTTCATGTTTCCGTTGCTCACTCTCCAGCCGTTTTTCTCCGCTCATGCTCAGTGTCAGCCCCACCGTCAACCCTGCAGCAAGGAGCAGGGAAACACATTCTTTAACGGTAAAGCGTTTCAGCATTTTGAATGGAATGATAACAGAGGTCAGCACCAATCCAGAAAAGAAGCCGTAGGTCGGATCATGTTGCTCATTCAGCAGATAGATAATTAGTCTGGCTGACACGACAACAGCGAGCAGTGCACCGAAGGTAATGGCTATCAAAAATCCGAAATCGATACGATGCAACTCCGCACGCGCTCCAGATATTGCCCCCTTTTTTAAGGTAAGAATTGCCAAAAGTTTTCTAACGGTTGAAAATCCAATGTGGTGCAAGGCACGAATCAATCGTTCATAGATGCCAAGCATAACCGCCATCGTGCCGCCGCTCACACCGGGAATAATATTTGCCACCCCGATACAACACCCCTTGAGAACAAGAATCAGATAGCGCAAGTCTCCTCCTCGTTTTCAGGTCAGAGTTGCATGTTTTCATCATCTAGCCAAGCCTTTAGTGGTGTGATGAGGGTGTGATCCGTAAAGTCAAGCTGCACGGGTGTAATCGAAACGCGTCGATTGTGAATCGCATGGAGGTCTGTATCTCCGCCGAAGTCAATTTGGGTGCGCTCTCCGCCGATCCAGTAGTAGGGTCGCCCTCCCCGATCCAGCCGCGTGACAGCGTTTATACTGTAGTTTCCGCGGTCTTGCCGTGTTATCTTAATGCCTTTAACCTCCGAAAGCGGACAGTTCGGCACATTGACGTTGAGCAGGATATGGCTTGGCATTCCCTTCTCAATCACCTGCTTGGCGATACGACACGCAATCGTTCCCGCTGTTTTGTAGTGGAAGTCAGATTGTTCCCCTACCCCCTCTAAGGCGAGGGAAACTGCAATCGACGGAATCCCTGCAAGCGTCCCTTTTTTCGCCGCCCCAACCGTGCCTGAAAAGTGAATGTCAGCCCCGAGATTCTGCCCCCGATTGATGCCAGAGACCAGCAATTTTGGGGGTTCAGGGAGCAGAGTACCCAATGCAAGGTCCACACAATCAACCGGTGTCCCATCAACTGCGTAAGCGCGAGTCCAAGCCTGTTTGGCTCTGAGTGGCTGATGGAGCGTGATTGCCATGCCAACGGCACTCCGTTCTCGATCTGGTGCCACAACGTAAACCTCATCAAGGGTGCCGAGTGCCTCTGCGAGAACCTTTAAGCCCGGTGCATCAATCCCATCGTCGTTGGTCACAAAAATCATATTTTAACCTAAGTATTCTGTCGAGATATGAATCTCGATCTACACACTTCCGCCACCCAATCAAACGCAAATTGACACTAAATGATTACCTTTGCAAACCGCCGCTTCCCAACCTGCAGGATGGCTTCTCCCTGCAAAGAGACTTCCAGTGCTGGATCCGTAACTTTGTCGCCATCGAGGCGCACTCCACCTTGCTGCACCAATCGTCTAGCGTCGCTGGAACTCTTGGCAAAACCGGCTTGCTGCATTAGATGGGCGATCCAGATCTTGCCGTCAGTGAGGGAGGATGCCGGAATAACGACTTCGGGCAGATCATCGGGAAGCTGTCGATCGCGATGTACCCGATCAAACTCCGCCTCCGCCGTATATGCCGCATCTGCGTTGTGGTAGATTGTCACGATCTCGCGAGCGAGCCGCTGTTTGACTATCTTAGGGTGCAGGCTGCCACTTGCCAATTGCTCTTCAAACGTGCGAATTTCGTCGAGCGGCACATCTGTTGCCAACTCAAAGTAGGTAGACATCAGTTCATCGGAGATGGACATCAACTTGGCATACATTTCAGAGGGCGGTTCGTAGATCCCAACGTAGTTCCCCAATGATTTACTCATTTTCTCAGTCCCATCAAGACCAACGAGTAGGGGCATCAGCAGCGTCACCTGGGGTTCTTGATCGTAGGCACGTTGGAGGTCACGTCCCATCAGGATATTGAATTTCTGATCTGTCCCACCCATCTCTACGTCTGCTTCCAAGACGACAGAATCGTAGCCCTGACAAATCGGGTAAAGGAGTTCATGCATCCCGATCGAAGCACCATCTTGAAGCCGATTTGTAAAATCGTCCCGTTCAAGGATTCGCGCCACTGTTGTTTGGGCACTCAGTCTAATGACATCTGCGAAAGACATTTCATCAAGCCATTCGCTGTTGAAAACAACACGGGTTTTGTCTTCATCCAAAATCATGCAATACTGGTCTGCATAGGTCTTTGCGTTATGCTTGACCTCTTCCGCCGTCAACTGTGGTCGTGTTTTCGATTTGCCGCTCGGATCTCCAATTGTCGCTGTAAAGTCACCGATGATAAGGATAACCTCGTGTCCGAGGTCCTGAAACTGGCGCAGTTTGCGCAAGACAACCGCAATGCCGAGGTGGATATCCGGTGCTGTCGGATCCAATCCAAGTTTGATACGAAGGGGTCGTTGCTGTGTTCTGGCGGCCTCCAATTTTTGAGCGAGTTCTGCCTCAGAGATAATCTCTGCCGTACCTCTACGGATGAGTGCCACCTGTTCGTCGATGCCCAATTCTGCCTGCACGTTATATTCCTCAATACCTCCCCCGATAAAAAATCGGGACTAAAAAGGCTGTTGTTTAGAAACTGTTTTCATAGTAGGTGACAAAGCCATTTTAAGGGTATAGGATTTGTCCCCAAATTCCCCACTCAAAGGCGGATTTAAAATATTTAACAGGTTCTTAACCATCACGGTTTTGCAAATCAATTTCATCAAGTGTCTGTGCGGTCAGCACTTTCTCAAAAAGCAAATCCAAACGGGAGAGACTCTGTATCAAGGTAATCTGGTTGGTTACAGATTCAGGAACGGAATCAAATCGGAACCGCAGTAGTTTGAGGAGTGCCTCCTGTTTCGCTCGTGTCTCGCCTTGTTCAATACCTTGTTCAATACCTTGTTCTTTGCCGCGTTCAATGAGATGTTCAGCCATTGTCTGTGCCATGACTTCTACCTCCATCGGGCATTCCGGTCAGGAAAGTGTTCAATCCGGATGTCAAAAAAATTGAGTATTTCTGTTTCTTCTGCCATGGCTCCTTAGATTTTCAAGCAGGCTCTTAAATAATATCATTTGAAAAGCGCGTCGACTAATTATACTACAGATTGAAAGATTGCGTCAACAGATAAACAGGTACAATTCCCCTATCTACCCCCTTTACAGAATTACCATTTCCAAATCGAGATTTGCGTGATATAATGTGATTGGAGTGTTGCTTTTGTGGTCTGTTGAAACTTTTCCCCAACTTCGGAGATTTTCAAATTGTGATTCACGTCCAAGAATTGTGTAAATCTTTTCAGCAGAAACCGATTCTCACCGATCTGAATTTTCATTTGGAAGCTGGAGATCGCCTGGCACTGTTGGGTCCAAACGGTTCAGGCAAGACACTCCTCATCAAGATTATCGCAACGTTGATTAAACCGACCTCCGGTTCTATAGAGATTGCCGGATACGATGCAATAAAGGACGTTCGCCCTGTCCGCCCACTCATCGGCTACGTTCCCCAAACCTTTGAGGGGTATCCCACCCTCTCTATTCAGGAATATCTGGAATTTTTCGCTGCAGCATACAAATTAGAAAAGGGACAGCGTGCGACGGGTATCCAAGACGTTTTGGAGTTAATGGATCTGGCGACGCTGCGAGACGAAAAAATCGAACACTTGTCACTAGGGCAGAAACAGCGATTGTGTTTAGCCAAAACCTTCCTGCACGATCCGCTGGTTTGGTTGTTTAACGCACCAATTCCGCTCTTAGATCCACAGGGGCAAGTTGAAGTGGGTGCACTAATCCAAGAGCTGGGAGCGATGGGTAAAACGGTGATTCTGGCGACGAACAGCCTGACCGATATGATAACCCCATGCAACCGTGTTGGCATCTTGAGCGAGGGCAGTCTTGCATTTTACGGAGAGATGCGCGACATTTCCGAGCGGTATGGGGTGCGGCACCGGTTGGAAATTGAAGTCACATCGGGCATGGAGTCAGCGCAAGCCATTCTGGGCGAAAGATCGGAGATGATTTCTCTACACATTACGGAGGCACTCATCCAGATTGAATCACAGATGACAGAGGCAGAAACCACTAACTTACTGAAAGACTTGATTCGCGGAGATGTCACGGTTTCGCGTTTTCAGAGAATTGAATACGGACTAGCGGATCTCTTTTTAGAGATTACAAGTGCTGCGGCTTCTGACGGAGGAACTTCACAGGAATAACGGTGTGACGGAATATGGACATCAAAGAACGCCCAAATCATAAACAATATATTGAGATCCTGCGGCGCATGACGCCTGAACAACGGTTGATGAAAGCGTTTGAGCTATCCAAGTTTAGCAAGAAACTGTTCATTCACGGCTTGCGAAAAAGATTTCCAGATCTAAATGAGAAAGAATTCCATAAACTTTATATGGAGCGGCTTGAGAAATGCTACAACCGGAAAGACTGATTCGAAAGGTAATTCAAACGCTTGAAGATGCCGGAATTGAATATATGGTGACCGGTTCTGTGGCATCAAGTCTGCAAGGTGAACCCCGGTCTACCCACGATATAGACTTGGTCGTCGCGCTTCGGAAATCGGCAGTACAAAAATTAGTTGAAGCTTTTCCTCTCCCCGATTTTTACCTGTCTGAGCCGAGCATGCTTAATGCAATCGACACGAGAGGCATGTTCAACATAATTGATACCACCGAAGGAGATAAGATTGATTTTTGGATGTTAACCGATGAGCCGTTCGATCACTCCCGTTTTTCGCGAAAATATGCTGAAAATGTTATGGGGTTCAGTATACAGGTTTCAAGCCCTGAAGACACCATTTTAGCAAAGTTAAGATGGGCACAACTCTCCGGTGGTAGTGAAAAACAATTTGCAGATGCCTTGCGGGTCTATGAAGTCCAGTATCGAAAACTGGATCTGGATTATCTGACGAATTGGGCAGAAGTGCTAAATATTGAGTCGGAATTAAAAAGACTACAGGACGCAGCGCAGGTTTTGTAAAGAAGTAATGGTTACCCCTAAACTAAAAATCGTTAAGGAGTCCTAATATGATCAAAATCGCCAAACTCAGTTTCGCTCACGTTCATGCAAGAGGCTATGCCACACAGATTATAGAAAACCCAGAAACCGAATTGGTTGCCGTTTGGGACGAAGAGGAATATGGCGGCAAGCAGGCTGCTGAAGAATATAACGTCCCATTCTATACGGATCTGGACCAAGTCCTCGATCGGGATGACATTGATGCAGTTGTCGTCAATGCGATAACCTCAGATCACCCCAAAGTGATGGTTGCGGCGGCGGAAGCGGGTAAACATATCTTCACCGAAAAAGCACTCGCCATCACCGTCGATGAGTGCGACCGGATCATTGAAGCCGTAGAGCAGGCAGGGATAAAGTTCATGATCTCGCTGCCGTCGCGTTGTAACCCCGATCTAGTGCTGGCAAAGAAAGCCCTTGATGACGGACTCTTGGGCGACCTCACCTTTGGTCGTGGGCGTGTTGCACACTCGGCGGGATTGGATAAATGGTTCAAAGGTTCCAGCCTCTGGTTTGGGGATGCAGAGCGCGCCGGCGGGGGCGCCTTGTTCGATCTCGGTTGTCACAAAGTGGACGTTATCCGTTGGCTCATGGGTGAACCGAAGAGCACCATCTCCAAAATTAACAACTTCACAGGCAACTACCCAATTGATGACAACAGTGTGTCGGTGGTCGAGTTTGCGAACAAGGCACTTGGGGTTATTGATGTATCATGGGCGCACCGTTCTGGTCCCAACATGCTTGAGCTCTACGGAACGGAAGGTTCAATTGTTCTCGATCACGGCGATATGCACTTTGAAACGCGCAAGCTCTCGGACGAAGAAAAAGCGGAATACATCGCCCATCGTCCTGAACCGCCGCCCTCGGCGATGCAGCAGTGGGTCAACAGCATTCTGCGCGATGAGGCAATGCACATCACAATTCAGGATGGTCGCAACCTCACCGAACTGATGCAGGCGTTCTATATGTCCGCCGAGCAAGAATGTTCAATCGACTTTCCCCTATAAAGAAGAGGGCATGCAAGCAAGGAGGACGGGTGAGACTCGTGGGGAATTTGTACCTTCTATCTTTTTTGCTTGCAATCGTTTTCAGTATCTGCCATAATATCGGAACGATACGATAATTCCAACGTTAGATTCGATAAATAACTGTTTGCAATCATACATTACTCATCCAACGTGTTGGGGTTGTCTTTACTGAAGGAGCCGAAAGCATGTTCAATTGTGATTATCATATACATACGAGACTTTCCCCCTGTGCTGCTAGGGATTTCGATTTAGAGAAGATTATTAAAATCCAACAAGAACGTGGCATGAAGGCAATTGGCATCACCGATCACGATTATGCGTATGGCTATAAAGCCAAGAACATTGAAGCGGTCAGAAAAATCATCCAGAAATGTGAGTCGCCAATTCCTATTCACTTTGGCGTTGAAGCACACATCTTGGAATACCGAGTGGCTTCCATCAATATCCAATTGGCATCATACTTTGATTATGTGTTGATGGCACCCAACCACTACCATTTGCGTGGGGTTGCACTCCCCTCAGATCTCGGCAACCCAAGAAGAGTTGCGAACCATGAACTATATATGTTTGAAGCCGCAATCGCTTGTCCGTTGACCGATGCTATCGCGCATCCATTTGTTCTGACACCGAATGTCTTTCGTTTGTCCAACGAGGAGGTTTCAGCATTCGGGAGTGAGGTGATGCGACACATCGATCAGAAACGACTGGCTCACCAGTTAGACATCGCCTCTCAGCGCGAAATTGCCATTGAGATCAGCCCGAAGTTTATCCGGTACAATCAGCGGCACCTAATTGAGTTTTACCAACTGTGCTTGGAACGGGAAGTGAAACTATTTATTGGTAGCGACGCGCATAACCCTGAAGAACTAGGAGAATTATCGGAACTTGAGCCGATCTTGGAGGAATTGGGAGTCCAAGACGCGCATCTGTGGCGTCCCAAAGAGTGGCAATGGTAGCAGAAAACGTATAAAGGAAGGGAAGCAAACAACACTTGTAAGCTTGAGTTTGCTCTGAACTGGGAATTAATCTTTGCGAGCCAAAGGGAAGGTATGTAATATCTGGAATCGTGGACACGGCTTTTGCAAGATGGCTTGGGAGAGGTCAATGTGAGTCACCTGTATTTCACCGATGTCAATACGCCGCAACCTGTCCATTTCGGATTTGAGAGCGTTTAATCCTTTAAGGTTTTTCAACCCGGCGATACTGAGGTGGGGCAGCCAATCTTCGCCTTCAATTGAATAGCTGGGCACCAACGTCGCATCTTCGTGGAATCGCCCTTGAATTTGAGCGATTGCGCCGTTATCTTCGACCTCTACGATGACGAAACTGGCTAGTCCGTTGACACTTTTTAATCGGATAGAAAACTTTGGAATTTGGGTGAAAATTTCACCGCTCTGCTCGATAATCTGTTCAAGGGTTTGCGGTTCAATGTCGTAATCGTACTGTTTCTGAGTTGTCAGAAACCCCAACCGCTTGACGGTGATATGGTAGTATTCCGGTGGCATGATATATACACCCGGAATACGTCGAATCGGATCCGTAATTGATTGAATACGCTTGATAAGCTCAGGCTGGTCAATACGAACACTTAGCATCAAGCTATTTTTTCGACCATTGCAGCCTACAACTACTTCCGGGTTATATACCGATGGTTTGTAACCATTCCGGAACCGGTCCCAAAGATAGTTGAACTTTTCACGGTGAATTTCCCGCGAGGAATGTATCGCTTCCATAAATACAGATGAACACCCGCCGCTGCGCGTTTCCGGCGACAGGATGATTTACCTTACCTCCTCTCGTAAGGAACTTCAAATGGATTTTGAGCAATTCGTTTCATGACTTTGATTTACAACCTCGCCTTCTATTCTTCTCACCATTCCCAACAGATGTCAACCTTCAGCTCTTCCGCCAAATTCGCCAAATCTCGTAGATGGTCAATATGAAGCGGAATGCCGCTTCCGACCCACGCTTCGCGTTTGCGCCACTCAATTTCGCCGGGCAGATACACCTGATCAACCCCCTCGACAGGTTTTGCTGCCTGAATGGTGCGGATGCCCTGATCGATTGCTGCGGCATATTCATCAAAATCTGTGAAACTCGCCACATTCATTGCGATGAAAAAGTGTTCTGAGGTAGCGTCACCCTGTTTTTGGCTTGCCATCAAACCACCCACCAAAGGACCGGCTAAAATACCCATAATCAGCCCTAAGCCGTACCCTCTCGGTCCGCCTGCCGGTGTCAGTATCTTCCCCTCGTTTGGGTCATCAGTCGGTTTTCCGTCGGCAGTCAACAACCACCCCGGCGGAATTGGCATACCGTACATCTGCAATGTGCGAACCTTGCCCCACGACGAAGCACCACACGCCATATCTAACACAATTGGACGTTCTTCGCCGGCGGGGAGGGCATAACTGAGTGGGTTATTTGCAATCACAGGTTCAGCGGCACCCGGCGCACCGACAGAGGGTCCACCTGTGTTCGTCGTTGAGAAGCCGATCATCTGTGCTTCGACCGCCATCATGGTGTAACAGGCGGCGGCACCGAAATGCCCCGCATTGCGTACCCCTGCTGCAGCAATACCCGCCGAACGTGCTTTTTCGATTGCCATCTGCATTGCCAAGGTACTCGGTGGGTGTCCCAGACCGTTATCCCCATCAATGACAGCGAAGCCGGGACCTTCTTGGACAACGCGAATATCTGGACTGGGGTTCATCGCTCCGTCGAGGATGCTGCGCACATACCAAGGTATCATGCGTGTGCCGTGCGAGTGGACGCTCCGCAAATCGGTTTCGACTTGGAGGTCAGCCATCAATTTGGCATGTTCCTGACTAACTCCCGCTTTTTGGTAGAGCGCGATTGCAAATTCATGAAGTGGTTCTGGTTGGACGAGAATATCTTGTCCCTCGTGGTTCATAGGTTCTCCTCTGCAATTTCTGCCTGACGACTTGGGCGGTTTGAATATAGATCTATTATAGCATTCTCGACATCTGCTGTCAATGAGTCAGTAGGTCGAGATTCATATCTCGACGCAAAAATGTCGATTTTGGAAAATCGACCTACAGTAAGGCAATTGTGTATCTTGGGACAAAGTTGTGAAACGTAAAACGTGGCGAATCCTGCCTCTCACGCTTCACGCTTAATACCCCTTCTGCTTATCGATCTTATTGACCAACGGTTCGTCCTTAACATCGTGGTGGAGGTTTTCGATAAACAGACTCATCGCACGCTTGCCGATGTTCTGTGATCCACCGGCGGTGTGAGATGCCAAAATCACATTCGGTCTCATCCATAACGGTCCATCTTCCGGATACGGTTCGGTGTAAGTTACATCCAAACCCGCTCCCGCTAACTTACCGCTATCAAGTGCAGCGATTAGGGCGCCTTCGTCAACCACTTTACCGCGGCTGACATTGACGATATAACTTCCCTTCTGCATCGCATTAAACTGATCGTGTGAGAGGAGTTTATGCGTCTCCGGGGTGATTGGACAGCAGACCATCAGAATGTCGGTTTGGGATAGAAAATCCAGCAGCGAGTCCATCTGACCAAGCTGATCAACCGTATCTGGCTTTTCGACAAGTTCTTTATCGACAGCAATAACTTTACAGTCGAACGCCTTCGCTCTTACGGCGACAGCACGACCGATCCCACCAAGCCCAAGGATTCCCATGGTCATGCCCGCAATTTCGATGGACGGAGTCCATTCCCAGTGTTTGTGTCTCATGAAATCAAGTTGGGTGATAATGCCTCGCGTAAGCGAGAGCAGGAGCGCGAAGGCGTGCTCGGCAATCTGGGGACCGTACAAAACGCGGCTGTTGACTAGGCTCACATCGCTGTCCCTGAAAGCGGGAAACCTCGCCCATTCAACCCCGACAAAGGGTTGTTGTATCCAACGCAACGCTTTCGCCTTGGGAAAATCTGCTTCATTGATAGTACCGTAGAGAACTTCAACATCCGAGATATGGTCTCCGAGTTCTTCTCCTGCGGGCAAGAAACAGATTTCGAGTTCTGATGGGGCATCTTCGAGCATGGCTTCAATTTCTGGTCCCGGTCGATGTGCAATTAAGACTTTTGGGTTGGACATTACAGTTTCCTTTCTCAAATTTTGTGAAATGTGACATAATACATGATGCGTGAATGGTCTAACATGGTGTATAATATCACAAATCAATTATCAATGACAATCATCCATTGGCTCATATCAAAAGAAAGTGCGAAGTACGTGAAACGTGAAAACAAAATGAACCAATGAACCAAGAGTCACTTTGTCAATCTCTGACGCTGAAAATCAACAGATCCCGTTCATTTTGAATCAACCTACAAGCCCTAAATGTAGTCAAACGGTGGCATTAAGAATTCATCCCTGTTTTTTTAAATTGTAGATTTCCTTCCATACTTCGAGGTTTAAGGTAAGCCAAACATACTATGAAGATTGCTTCAACTGATACACTCGAGACAGAGTCTCAGAGTGGGGAAGAAAAAGCCAAAGAACAAAAACGCACCTTTTTGCTAGCCCTTGCTCAAGGCACATTTATACGAATCTCTTTCGCTTTTGCTGATTCTACTACTATTCTCTCAGCTTTCGTTTATAGACTCACCACCTCAAATACCCTCGTTGGTTTGACCGGCTCAATCGGCATGGCCGGTTGGATGTGGCCCCAGCTACTCATCTCAAATCTCTTGGAACACCGTCCCCGCAAGATGCCCTTCTACGCCCTCGGTATGAGTCTCCGCACCTTCGCATGGGTCGCGATCTTTCTGTCTGCACTTCTAATTGGTCCTCGCAACTATGGGTTGCTTGCCGCCTGTTTTCTCTGTTTTTATTTTGTCGGTTCTTCGTCGATGGGTGTTTCGACGCTTCCGTACATGGATATTATTTCCAAGGCAATCGGGCCCCATCAACGCGCTCGTTTTTTTAGTCTACGCAACATCACGGGGGGGATCTGTAGCTTCTTCATCGGTTTTTTCGTCCTATATGTCTTGGGCGATGATTTCGGATTGGCGTTTCCGCATAATTACGCGCTCCTGTTTGGCTGTGGTGCCGTCTCTGTTGGAATTGCGTGCACCATTTTTCTGAAAATCCGCGAACCTGTTAACCCTGTCCAAGCGAAGCGCCGCACCCTTCGACAACACCTGAAGCAGGGACCACAATTTCTTCGGACAGATCGAAATTATCGATTATTCCTGTATTTTCGGATCTTTGAGCATGCCGCAGGAATGTGTGGTCCTTTCTACGTTCCGTATGCACTGAACAAATTAGCAATCCCAGAATCTACTATTGGGTTGTTTATTGCTGTCAGTGCAGCCAGCGGCGTCGCCTCAAACTTTTTATGGATCTACGCCGCAGAAAAATATGGTGAACGATGGATCCTGATTCTCACATCGGCGATGGCTTGTGCGTCCCCCCTAGTTGTCATTATTGTGCAGTACCTACCGCCGGTTTGGCGGGTGCCAGTCTACCTGTCAATCTTTGCCCTCAACGGTGGGGCGATGAGCGGTATGATGGTGGGCTTTATGACGTATATGATTAATCTCGCACCACCGAAAGTTCGTCCGACCTATCTCGGTTTTATGAACACGATACTATTTCCCTGTGGTTTCATGCCAGTGCTAGCAGGTAAACTGGTAGGACTACTTAGTTACGAAGGGGTTTTCTTGATGTCCGTGGTGCTGGGAGTATTTGGATTTTTAATAGCGACACGGCTGAAAGATGTGTATTATGAGGAGGAGACCGCTTAATAGGGAAGCCGAAACCAGCTTATGAAAACTGCTTCGACGGACATGCCAGAATCACAGACCCAAGAGGAAGAAAACAAGACGCGAGAACAGAACCGTAACTTTTGGGTCGCCATATTTCAAGGTATATTTGGGCGAATTTCTTTCTCCTTATCGGATAGCACGACGGTTCTTTCCGCTTTTATCTATAAACTCACCGCCTCTAATACCCTCGTCGGCTTGACCGGCTCAATAATGTCAGTCGGTTGGATGTGGCCCCAACTGCTGATCTCTAGTCTGCTGGAACACAAGCCCCGCAAGATGCCATTTTATATCCTCGGCATGGGTGTGCACACCGCCGTGTGGCTTGCGATCACCGTGTGTACGGTGTGGATCGGTGCGCGTAATTACGGTTTACTCGCTGCAGGTTTTATCTGCCTCTATTTCGCTGGGACCTCGTCAATGGGCGCGTCCTCCGTTGCGTACATGGATATTATCTCCAAAACGATTGAACCGCTACGGCGCGCACGATTTTTCAGTTTGGGCAATTTCATCGGCGGGTTTTTCACCATATTCATCGGTTTTCTGGTGCGCTACATTTTGAGCGATGCCTCTGGATTCGTCTTCCCGAATAACTACGCGCTTCTGTTCTTTGGTGTTGCCCTTATGGCGGTAATTTCGCTCTTCGTTTTTCTTAAAATCCATGAGCCAATCCGTCCCGTTCAAACCAAACGCAAAACGTTCTGGCAGCACATCAAACAGGGACCCCGCTTCCTCCAAACGGATCGGAATTATCGAGAGTTCATCGTGTACCGGATCTTCGTCAATGTCGGACGGATGTGCATGCCGTTTTACGTGCCTTATGCCTTGGACAGATTGAGCATTTCAGACGAAACGATTGGACTGTTTCTTGCCGTTGGTGCTGTGAGTGGGGTTCTGTCGAATATTCTATGGGGCTATATGAGTGGGCGGTACGGTGTTCGATGGATACTGATCTGCACAGCATTACTCGCTTGCACGGCACCGTTGGTGGCAATTTGTGTACAGTTTATTCCACCTGTATGGCAGTTGCCGTATTATTTTCTGACGTTTGTCCTCGGCGGTGCATCAATGAGCGGCATGATGGTCGGTTTCATGACATACATGATCAATATCGCTCCCCCGCTGAATCGCCCCACCTATATCGGTTTCATGAACACGTTGGTATTTCCTTTCGGTTTTATGCCCGTGGTCGCTGGTCAGCTTATCCAATGGATCGGCTATGAATACACTTTTGCGATTGCGCTGGGTGTGGGATTCTTCGCATTCATTACATCAATCCGCTTAGAAGAGGTTTACCACGATGAAGAGTTCAGGTAGACTCTATCGGTATTTGAAAATTGAACTAATCTCGATGCACTTAAGGCAATTTCGGACTTCTGTAGGTTGATTTTCCAAAATCGACATCGGAGTGTCGAGATATGAATCTCGACCTACGGGCTGACTTACAGCGTTTGTAGAATTGGCGATAGTAAAATGTCAGCATGTCCTAAATTCATTTTTACAAACGGTAATGGATAAACAAGCAGCCCTCAAAAAAGGGATTCAAGAGTTTAATGATGGCGATTACTTCGAGTGCCACGAAACGTTAGAGGACGTATGGATGATCGAGATGGGACCCGACCGCCCCTTCTATCAAGGGCTGCTCCAACTAAGCGTTGGGTGCTTTCATCTCTTGAACCGAAATTATGTGGGTGCGGAGAGTCAATGGTCGAAAGCCCATGCCAAGCTACAAGCCTTTGGTGACGAGCATTTGGGCGTTGAACTCAAATCACTCATCGAGCAGATTCTTTGCTGTCAGGAAATGCTAGCGATGGTTCAGCGTGGACAGAGAAGGGAATTTGATCTTTCGATCATTCCCCATATTCAGTGTACCTGAATCGTTCCTTTTCTGTTTTATTATACAAGTTGCTAGGGCGTGTTGACATTTATGTGAAGCTGTCCGTTATCGTAGGTGCTGCATCCCGATTTATCGGGGGGCGAGGGGACCTCGCCCGATGGGTTGGGAGACCCAACCCCTACGAAAGAATATATCGTCCATCAGTTCAATGAACCAACACAACTAAGGAGATACATTATGCCAATACCAAACGTGAATAGGAACACCCTCTCGGTAGATACACCCCTTCCACCGCCAGCTTGGGCATTGCTGGAGCGGGAGCTCATCCGCGCCCAAACCCTTGCTTGTGAAGCATTTTTTGATCGCTATTTTGACGAGCGCGGCTACCTAATCTGTCTCCCACGCTGGGGTGGGAACGATGGTCCCGACGATGCCATCGAAAATCTCACAGGTTGGCCCATCTTGCACGCACTTGGTGCCTCAGATAGCATCTTGCAGATGTATAAACTGGGCTGGGAGGGACACCTACTGCAATATACAGAAGCGAAAACTGTGGAAGTCCCTATTGCCCGCGAGGGGATGTATTATAAAGAATTTTCCGTCATGTTCGACTGGTTTCATCACGGCGAGGGGCTTGCGGTCTTTAACCTACAGGGATTGTCGGATCCCTACGATCGCACCTTTCAGAATCGGGTGAGGCGTTTCGCCGGTCTCTACATGAACGAGGATCCGCAGGCTCCGAACTACGATCCGGAGCATAAAATTATCCGCAGTATGTTTAACGGCAGTCGAGGTCCTCTCCTACGCAAAGCGACCGCTCTGGATTGGGCGGGCGATCCTATCGAAGTCGAGGGACGTTTCGATGCAAAACACGGAGAGCGCGATTTTGAGGAGATGTTAGCGCATTTCAAGGACTATACCGACATCGTTGGAGATCATCCGTTGAATCTTGCTGCGACAACCCTCGCGATCAATGCGTACATGCTCACCGGCGAAGAAAAATACAAGGCGTGGCTCCTTGAGTATGTTGACGCTTGGGCGGAGCGGACAGCTGCCAACGGTGGCATTATCCCCTCTAATATCGGTCTGGACGGCACAATAGGAGGGGAGTGTGATGGTAAATGGTACGGTGGGTGCTACGGCTGGGGTTTCACTGTGGTCGTTCCGCAAACGGGCGCATTGGCAGACCGCAACGCACATGTTCGAGGGGTTGCCGGTTTCGGGAATGCCCTACTTGCTACAGGTGATCAAAGCTATATTGATGTGTGGCGGAAGATGATCGACACTATCAATTCAAACCAGAAGACAATCGACGGTCAGGTGATGTATCCCCACATGTACGGCGATGACGGTTGGTACGGCTACACGCCGCAACCGTACAATCAAGGCGCGCTGGATGTCTACTACTGGTCAATGAACCGTGATGTCCTCAAGTGGCTGCCCACAGACGGTTGGATCGGATTCTTGGAAGGGAACAATCCGGACTATCCGACAGAGGCGTTACGACGCGGCTTCAGCACGTTACGCCGGAAAATGCAGGGGATGCATGAGGACACCACGACACCGGATACACGACTCTCGGACGACACTTTGGCTTTCAACCCTGCGGTGGGCAGCAGTTTAGTCGAACTGATGATGGGTGGCATCACACCGCGGTTCGGCGAGCCTCTACACTGTCGCGCCCGCTATTTCGATCCTACAAACCGTCGTGCTGGGATGCCGGAGGATGTCGCCGCACTCGTCGAAAAGCTGACCGATGACGAAACGACGCTCTCGCTTGTCAATATCAACCCCGTCGAAGAGCAGACGGTTATTGTTCAGGGCGGTGCTTATGCCGAACACCAGCTTGTCAGCGCGACCATTGATGACAAAACCCTATCAATAGATAAACCCCATTTTACTGTCCGTCTGGCTCCCGGAGCGGGCAGTCGTATCGTTCTCAAGATGAAACGTTATGCAAATCAACCAACGCTTCTGTTTCCTTGGGACAGGGATTGACCACTCCCGCCCAGCGTGCAGGCAATTAGAAAGGATAATCCAATGAAAGTAACTGATGTTGAACGCATTGTCGTTGATGTGCCGTTTACCCCTCGGCAGCATAAGCTTACCCGCAACAGTATTTCGTCGGTTTACAATTGGTCGGTTTTGGAGTTGTGTAAGGTCACAACGGACACCGGGCATGTCGGTTGGGGCGAGACCGTTATTCGCTACACTTACGGCAGAGTAACCGACCAGACGGTGGATAAGGTCATGGGCCAACGCCCTGCTGAACTGATGAATGACGATTCCCTCGGCGCCGGTTTGCAGATGGCACTCTTTGACCTCGTTGGTAAGATACTGGAGACGCCGGTCCATCAACTGATTGGCATGAAGGTGCGGGATTGGACGCCGATTTCTTGGTGGTGTGTTGATGCTTCCCCCGAAACTTGGGCTGCCGAAGCGCAGGATGCCGTAGAAAACGGCTACACTAGTTTCAAGAATAAGCCACGTCCGTGGTGGGACATCGTTGCCCAAGTTGAGTCGGTCTCCCAGAGCGTGCCGCCACATTTCAAGTTAGACCTCGATCCGAACGGTTCGCTCCAGAACGCTTCCGCTGCTATTCCGGTCATGAAGAAACTGGAACAGTGCCATAACGTCGCCATGTTTGAAACCCCCATCCCACAAGATGATATACTGGGCAACAAACAGATCCGCCAATCGGTCAATCGACCAATCGCCATGCACTTCGGAAGCCCACCTTACATCACTAGCATCCGTGAGCGGGTGTGCGATGGATACGTCATTGGCGGCGGCAAATCCGAAGTTGTGCGGCAGGGTGCCTTGAGCGCGGAAGCACAGATGCCCTTCTGGCTGCAACTGGTAGGTAACGGCTTAACAACGACGTGGGCTGCCCACTTGGGCGCGGTCCTGACCCACGCGACTTGGCCCACGATTAGCTGCATCAACATCTATAGCGAGCATCTCCTGAAAAAGCGGATCGAGGTGGTAGGCGGTTATCAGCAAGTCCCCGATGGACCTGGACTCGGCGTTGAGGTGGATGAGGACGCGGTCGAAAAGTATCGGGTTTCTCAAGAACGGTTGGATGGCTTTGAGAAACATGGAGATCCGATTCACCCGGAGCCAGAAGTCATCAAAACAGTCGTCTATCCAGACGGAAGCTGCATACACATGGTAGATCAGGGGCTTGGGTACTTCAATGCAGGCAACGGTCCCGCCTATGTGGAAGGTGTGCGTTTGGAGATCCGGGAAAACGACGGATCCAGCGAGTGGAGAGATCTGTTCTCTAGGGCGCAGAAGCAGCCGGTGCGTGACCGCTGGAGATAGTTAAAACGAGAGGTTCATGCAAAAAAAGTGTAGAGCACGAAGAGAAACCGAGTTTTTTCTCGAAAACTCGGTTTCTTTGCCCTATTTCTTAGCATGAGCCAAATGAGATCATCCGTAACAACCTAAGGAGGCATCTTATGTCATCGGTTGCTGAACGTATAGACGATCCTTCCCTATGCGTGATACATATCGGGAAAGGCGAGCGGATTACAGGGCTATTGGCAGAGTTGCTGAACCCTGTCAATTCAGAGAGCTTTCACGAATATCGTCTGCCCCCAAACTCGGACGTCGAACTTCACTATCACGATTACGATGAATATTGGCTATTCACGGCGGGCACTCCCAAGGTGACGCTGCGTCTCCCGACGGGAACTACGAAGATAGTGCAGCTTGAGCCGGGGGATATGGTGGCGTGTGTGCGAGGTGTGGAGCATACGCTATGGGCGGATCACGAACTGGTCTACTTCCAATTTTCCAGTGTCCTTGAAGGTGGCGAGCGGCGTGGGCATCTGATTCTGTCTAGTTCCGCGTAGGATACTTGTTGAGAAATCGGCGGTTAGCGGAGGGAGTTGACCCCTATCAGCGGGTTTCTGTCCACAACCTGCGGGGATTGCCCCTCAATGAACGGTTCGATTGATCTATCTTCGATGACCTGACTGCCTTGGGGTTCAAAGCGGAACCCCAACCGCAAAAGCCCCAAATCAGAGAGAACTGCTGTTACATCCCCTTGTTTCGCTTTGGGGACATAAAACAGAAAGTATCCGCCTCCCCCTGCTCCCAGAATCTTGCCGCCCAACGCACCCGCAGCGACAGCACACTTATAGATCCTATCCAACATCGGATTTGAAATGCTATCACAGAGGGAGCGTTTCAGCTGCCAACCGCGATCTAACAAATGTCCAACGTCGTAGAGCTCTCCCCCGTAGTTGCCCTTCATGAGAATATAGTAAAAGGCGGGTACGAACTCCTTGATTTGCAGGGCTGGGAAAACCTATTGTAGTGAGAATTATACCTACATGATGGTAGTGTTTAAGCCATTTTTTAGTTGAACTTACTTCTTGCTGGGAATGATGCCTGAAAACGGTACTCTAATCACTGGCTGGACAGTGCTATCTGTCTTTACCAAAATCTCACCAGACAATTCACCTGCTGGTACATCCGGTTGGATGGTTGCGGTCAGTTGATAGCCAAATCTGTCCCTCTGTGAGGTAACTTTCGTCGTGACATGCGCCGAGTTTGATTCAACAAAGGTAATTTTGAAAGGTTGATCGTTGAGCGATGAAATGAAGATAGTCTTGGACACCGCTGATTTATCCCTAATCAATCCAAAAAAGAAGCGTTTTGGAGAAACGGCAAACGCTCCTAAAATCTCGCCGAACACCAGAACTTCGTGCGTTGTTTCTTTCCCTTTGTACTGATAGTCCACCAAAAGGTTATAGGAAAACGTACCGGGCGGTGCTGATTCTAACAATGTCACTTCAACTCGCGTTATCGGGTCAGCTTTGGTGGAAACGATGGCTGCTTTCAGGTGGTCCGAATCGGTTCGCACAGCTAAGATTTGAGTCTCCCCCTTCTGGTGAATCGTCAAAGATTTTTTAATAGAGGTCTTGGGGTGTATACTCCCAATAAACAAGCGAGACGGGAATGTCGTGATTGGCACAAACGCAGTACCTTTGAGTGTCAAAGTGACTTGACTTTGGATGGGATCGTTTGTGTAGACACTGATACTTTCTTCTACCTGCCGGTTTTCAGATGGTACTTTAAGTACCGCTTCGATGATGCCAAATTCTCCGGGTGGAATTTCGTCCTTTGAGACAATCGTCGCTGTGCAGGCACACGACTCTTCGACCTTAGCAATTTTCAACGGCTTTTGACCAATATTCTTGAGTTTGAAAGTGTGTCTGATTTCGCTGCCACCAAGCACTTCTCCGAAATCATAGACTCCTGCTTCAGCCAAAACAAGTGGGACAGGTTTCGGTTCAGCTTGTTCCGGTTGATAGTCGAAGATTAGCAGTTCCCCGTTCCAGATTTCCGATAGTTCCTTGAATGATAGATAATGCTCGTATTTATCCGCTGGATCGGAAATCAGAACGTCCTCGGAGGTTACCTCCTCAAACACCAGAAAGTGGTTTCCTCCGATATAGGCAACAGCCGGCATTGGCACTTTACCTTTTTTGAGTAATTCTATATTTGCTTGGATACCTTTGGGGTTTAACCCCTTGTACCTTGCCGCATCCCGAAGTCCGAGCATAGTTGTGCCATGATCAGGGTGGAAACGAGACAGTTGAGCAAGCTCATTGAAGCTTGTATTAACTTTCAACAACTCACAGATCCGCAGTAAGCTGTTGGGACCGCAAGTTAGCAGAAGAATATCTGACTCCGCTGGCTGGCTATTTCTTGGTAGATCGCTTTTTTCGATTCGCCCAAATTCAGAAGAGAAAATTTCAGAAAGAGGTGAGATTCTTAGCCGTGGATGATTAAAATAAAATTGCCGATCAACCTGAAAAAAATTCTCAGGGAAGTCAACATTAAACGCTGCCTCTTTTACGAGCACTGTAGTAATTCTTATAGGAGTGCCATCCGGTTTGTTATGGGTCTTGCGAATCACCATTGGAAACCAGATGTCGCCTAACTTCTGAAAATGCCCATAGATGTTTTCCCACGATACGACCGATTGGCTATCCTGTCGGAATTCCTCTTTACGGATACAGAACCCCTTCTCCACATCAACCCAGATTCTCACAAAGTTAAAAATTCCAGTATCATCATTTTCTTCTGACCCTTGAAATTCAAGAATGTAGCAATCGGCTCCTGCAATTGCCTCTTTTCCGATTAACCGTGCATTCACAGGAACACGACGGGCGGGACAGCCATACAACTCAAAATGCAGAAAACCTACATTTTTACGAGAATCGAAAAGCTCAAAAGAGGAACGCGGGGCCAATGCTTCTACTCTTTCAAGTGCCTCGGTTTGACCATCATAAGTGAGAATTTCAAGAGCACCCGCCCAGAAATAGTGTGCTCTCTCACTGTATAAATCACTCTCTGTCAAATCCACCCGGGTCATCTTATATTGATAAACTTCTGGTGAGAAAGCGACATCTTGATCGAAGATCTGAAAGGCAAAATTTGACTCTTCAGTTTCTTGATATCCACTGTATCGTTCTGCATGAAACGGGATGGTCCTGAGTTGACGCTCCAATTCAGCCTTACCATCGCGTACAAAATCTTTCAAAATCTGCTCTCTTTCTTCTTGGATCCAAGCCTTAATTTCTTCTGGGGACTTTTCAGCGGCATGGTCAACTGTCACGATAGCCCTGACTTCCCCGCTTCTGATACGATTGCGAGTCAGATTTACGCCATGAATTAATTCATCAAGTATTAGGTCCTTAGGGAAACATAACGCACTCATGAAAAAGATGGAGTAACATAGGATGCAGAAAAATATTCGGGACATAAAATCTCTCCTAAAAATGTACTTCCTATCTTCTTTAGCGAAGATAGGAAGCACTAATATGGAAATACTACGGGTTACGCCGCTAAAGATTCGTACGGCAACGTGATGTCGCCTAAATCCATGAAGAAAAGGATTATTGAACTTCTAGCGGTCAGAGCAGAATGCAAAGTCTCAGCGCCGTGTTAGATCTTAAAAATGTGCCAACTTATGGGCATTTCACCCAAGTGTTACGGTCACAACTGTATACGGAGCCGTAGTACTCACGATCCCGGTAGCACTCATTCTCCTCATCCAACTTACACCGAGTGATCAACCGTCTATGTCCACATTCCTGATACAGCTTCCACTGGCTTCTACTGCAAGGGTCACAAGCAATCCTAGCAAAAGTCCAGGAACTTGACCCACTAGTAGGACATGGATCCTTGCCATCACATTGTTTTAACGACCCCTTACCTGCCGTGACGTGTCCTTTTGAATATCGCCCCGACGCTATATCGCCGATTTTGCAGCCACCGATGAGTTTACTCATCGTGTCATTGCTTAAAGCAACCGGCTCGGCTGAAGCATCAAAGTTCCGGATAAGAGAAAATCCGGCTATGACAAGTACGATCATGATGATGGTCGTAGGTACAATTTTCCTCATTTTGAATTCACCCCCCTTTTTTGTAGATTTAACATTAAACCCGTAGGTATTTCCAAATTGTAAAGTGTCTTAGCTTACAGACCTGCTTTCCAAGATTGATACGCTGCTTCGTGCTTTTCATGAAATTCCGTCATAGAGATTCCATATTTATCCTCTAATGTTTCATACATCCCATCGATTTCACGTTGTTCTTTGTAAAATTCATTGAGTACCGGTACGAGTTCATTCTGTTGTTGGGTAAACCAGTTAAAGTCTTCATCCAGTTGCTGGATCATTTGCTTACCCTTCGCTGTTCCCATCTCTTCGACAATTTCAAAAATGACACGCCGAAGTTCAACAAAATCCTTAAAGAAGGGTTCCTCCTCTTGATTCATTTTTTCCCGTTGATCGTCTAACTGTTTAACATCTATGAATATAGCTTCCAGTTCCGGGCTGCTTTGCTCTTCAGAAGTCTTCGCTTCCAGCTCCTCAAAGCCCTCTGTATCGAAAATAGCTTCTGTTTCTTCCAATTCCGTACTTTCGGAGCTCTTCTCAGACGCTTTCCACTCTTCCTCAGTCGGTTCTAGATTTGAGTGTTCCAGTGTTAAGGGTTGAAAAGAGCCGTTGGCCCCCCGCGCTCCAATCAGAGGGGCTTCTGATTCAACTTCCACGGCTTGTCGATTTTTATTTTCAATATGTAATTGATAACTGGTATAGATAAAATACACAATTGAACTCAAAAGCATGAGACATGAAAAAACCAAGAATTTCCGTTCCATTTCTTCCTCCTTATAAAAGTGTTGCCCCCACCTTTACTTCTCGGTTGCGTCCTGAGCACAACGAAATCCGGTGTTATAGGCTCTGCGATCTGCCTCATTGTAATACCGATAAAAGGTTCGGAGTTGAAGTCGAATTGAATCCCAACCCCCACCACGCAAAACTCGGTATTCACCACTATCTGGACCTTTGGGGTTTTTCTGTGAACTTTGTGGATAGTAATCTTCACGATACCAATCCGCACACCATTCCCATACGCTACCTGCCATATCTAGGATACCGTATGGGCTCGCTCCACTTGGGAAACTGCCAACTCCTAGAATCTTTTCGTGATGTGAAAAATAGTTAAGGCGAGAAAAATCCATCTCATTTCCCCACGGATAGATGGACCTATCAGTTCCTCTCGCGGCTTTCTCCCACTCCGCTTCGGTCGGGAGTCTTTTTCCAACCCAACTTGCGTAGGCACTCGCTTCATACCAACTCACGCCAATCACCGGATGGTCCGGTGCCGTTGACACTGAGTTTTGACCATGATGTAGTAGAGTTTTTATCTGATTTTTCTGAATAAAATTCCAACCCGCCACTGTCCAAAGTTTCCGGTTTTGGTATCCACTATCAACGATAAATGCCTCAAATTGGGCGTTGGTTACTTCGTGTTTATCAATGTAGAAGGCATCCAAATAGACCCGATGTGCGGGTTTCTGATCCGCGTTTGCTCCCTCAGAATCTGTTCCCATGATGAACTCACCTGCGGGAATCAAGATCATATCTCTAGAGGATTCTGAGGCAATCGAAAAGCGTTCACATACTGGAAGCACCGTTAGAATCAACCCAACGAACAAAAGACTAACACATTTTCTCATCACTGATACTCCTCCTCTTAAGTAATACTGGATAACAGCCAAAGTCCCAGTCCAACCAACAAGACTCCCGTCCCAACTTTCACCGGCATCAGATGCCGCTGTAGCACACCACCCAGTTGCATCGAAGTCGTTCCCCAATACACAAACCCAAACACTACCAGCAGCGGTACGATAAACATCAGATTATACAAAATCAGGTACGTCAGTGCATGGGCCCGCATCCCCTCAACACCCATGACAAACGTAATCGTCGGCAGGTAGACCTGCCCCGTGCAGACCAACTCCAACACAGAGATCGCAAACCCAATGACCAACGCACCGATAATCACCCCCGAAGTCCGCGTCTGCTCACGGATAACTTTGTGGATGCGCTGCTTCAATGACTTGGGCAACTGTAATGTAATCTCTTTTACCTTCCCCTGCTTTGCTTTATAGGCGTCGTAGAGGCTCAAAAATGCCAGCGCAAACGTTCCAATCGCAGCAAGCAGATAGACACACTTGGCAACAACCGAGAATTCGTTGAGGAACGAGAGAAATTTGAGCAGTCCCATCCCCAACAGTAGGTACGTCACAAACACGGATGCGGCGAATGCACCACCGGCGACGAGCATCTCCTTCCTTTCTCGTCCAACAAGGCTCATGTAGGAGATGAAGAATACAATTGTGGCGAAGGCACACGGGTTAATCCCGTCAAGCAACCCCGCGCCCGCAACAGCCAACGTACCAAAGGCATTAAAACGGTTGACGATTCCGTCGGAAGCCTCCCCAGTCTTGACTTCTGCTTGCGGTAGTCGAGAGGCAACCCCGGTTGTCAGATATTTCTCGATAACCGTTTCCAAACGTTTTTCATCAAGTTCGTCGATCAGATATTCATCGCCGATGAACACCGCAGGTGTGGTAAGCCTCTTCACTTCAGGAACATCGTAGAGTCCTCCCATCGCTTCAAGTAGTTCTCGACTCTCCTTTGCATACTTCAGTTCAACGACAATCTGCGGATATTTCGTTTTGAGCCGTTTCAGAATCTTACTGGCTCTCGCACATTTTTGACATCCGCGTTTGTGGAAATAGGTAATATAGATAGCCTGATCATCCGGTGGGTTCTCTTGGTGGTCAAATCCACTATCCTCGGTCAAATCGTCGTAGAGCGCTAGGAGCATTTCAAGGTCAGCGTCGGGGGTAATCCGTTCTGAGACCGAGAGGTGCTGATTTTGTCTTGAAATCACTTGCCTATCGAGGGCAAGTCCAATCTCCAAGACACCAACCGCCTCGCCTTTAGCGGAGTTAGTGACAATCGTTGTATTTCCCACGACAATCGGGGTATCCGACACGACTTCCGAGGGTTCATTCTTGGCATGGATTAGAACGGATAGCCATGAGAATTTTTCAGCGAGTGTACGCGCCTCATCTTCCTCTCCGTGAAACACCCCCACCACCACGTCACTTTTCTCTATAATTTCTTCCGACAAAACCTCCAATGCTTCTACTGGATCGGTTAGGGCAATACTGGGGGTGTAGGCAGAAATTTCTGTTTGGTATGATTGGGATATTAAGTTAATGATGGCAACGTTGATTGATGTTACTGTATTTTGAATGATATAGGGTGCAAATAAAAGCGTATTTGGAGAGGAAACGGAGAGATTGGTGCAGATAATAGGTAGGTCGGGATGATTGGCGTAAAGGACAGAGAGCGTGTCTGTGGGGAGGGACAGATCTTGAGGACCAAGACAAAGTGCATCGTAATTCATTCCACTCAACACTTCAAGCGCAATCTGATAGATGAGTTCATTATTGGGATTGGCGGAATCGAGAATGTTACCTGTGTGCAGGTTTAGGGTGTGTCGGTGTTCCTCACGCAGAGACTCGATTATCGTACGCCGGCGGGCTAATCCGCCAACCTGCTCGGCACCACAGCCGTGTAGCCGGAGTAGCCCCTGTTCCTCACCGGAATAAATAAGCACCAGTGGAGATGAGGAGTCTGCGATGGCTTGCGTACAAGGTAACAGGCACCCAAGCACAACGAGGAAACCAATTCGAGATAACAGATATGAAATTCGACGGTTCATCAGAATAGCCCCCTTTGAAGTGAATCTCCGAGTTCTAACAACTGATGACAAGTTTGTGGACAAGGAACGAAAAAATGCTCTGTCTATCCCACAACAATCATATCAACAAATCACCCAAAATTCCAGTTATTTTTAGTTCCGGTGATTCAAGTTGTTCCTTCACCGGCTGCTGGAAGAAATAACCCTAAAACGATTTGCAACTGAACTCATAAATAAGCAATCCTTATGCCACCTTTCCTTTTGACCCCTATTTCTTCCACCGCTATGCCCCGACGTAACGCTTGAAACCCTTACAGCGTCTGCATTAAGACGACCACCACACATTCTTTATTTTTTTATTAAGGGGGGATACAAGTATCGCATTCAGGATAGGAGTTCTGCCAAAGATGGCAGTTTGTCTGCCACTTTTGGCATGCCAACTGCCATTTCTGGCAGATTCCTCGCTCATAAATTGTACTTGGCTAATTTTCGGTAAAAGGTTCGATCGGGTATATTCAGGAGACGTGCTGCTTCTGTTCTATTCCCACCTGTCCGTTCCAACGCGTGACGGAGATATCGTCCTTCATAACGCGCCAACGCATCTTCCAGAGGCAAGAGGGTGTCATCACTCATTTCTGTTTCATCGCTTAGATGGGGTGGGAAATCAGTGGCATTCGACGGACTCGCTTCATCAATTCCTGTTGTTGGAGGGGTAAGCACATCGGCGGGAGCAGGCGGAAAACGCAGATGTTTGGGTTGAATCGCTTCACCATCGCTCATTATCACCGCAAATTGGATGATATGTATCAGTTCACGCACATTGCCCGGAAAGCCGTATCCCTCCAAAGCCATCTCGGCTTCAGGGGTCAACGATGGGAGCGATATTCCCAGTCGAGCCGCAGACTCACTCAAGTAGTATTCAGCAATGGGTAGAATATCCTCTTTTCGCTCGCATAGCGGCGGGATCCAAATCGTCATGCCAGCCAAGCGATAGTAGAGATCTTGCCGAAACAGTCCTGCATTAGCCTTCGCTAGAATGTCCATATTGGTAGCTGCTACTACTCGGATATCCACCTTTTTGCCCTCTGTTGCACCGATCGGCGTGATGGCATCACCGTCCAGAACACGGAGGAGTTTTATCTGATCTTCAAATGGCATATCACCAATTTCGTCGAGAAACAGCGTTCCACCATCGGCACTTTCAAAATAGCCTTTATGATCTGTCAGTGCCCCGGTGAACGCACCACGGAGATGCCCAAAAAAGGCAGACTCCGACAGTGTAGAGGGAATTGCACCGCAATTGACCGGCACAAATGGTTTTGACGCCCGTGGTCCCCCAAAATGGATGGCTTGGGCGACCAATTCCTTACCGACGCCAGTTTCACCTGTAACCAAGACCGGCATCCTGCTGTCTTTGTGGATTTGGTCAACTGTTGTTTCAATATTTTGCATCGCAGCACTTTCACCGATGAGCATATCTACTTTTGCCTTTCCGATTCAAGCATACTCGCATCAAAGCGGGGGATACGAATACAGATTGAGTCGTCTGCAAATCCCGAATTCATATCCGGTCCCGTATCTCCTCAAAGAGTCGCTCGGCGGCGTCGGTATCTTTAATGCGCTGTAGCGTTGGCACGGGTGTCCAGCCAATAATCGCTCTTAAGTCAGCAGGACGTATCGGATTGTGGACAGCTTTGAGGCACCAGTCCACACCGATCCGATACTCTGTATATTCTGTATCTCGATATACTAACCGATTCCTACCCCTGTAAGCGCACCGATCCCAAAACTCACACACCCACCCCGCAGCCACAACACCGTGCTTGCTGACATACATGAAAAGCATATCACCGGGGCTGAGTGTTCCAAGTACGCGCTCGCCATATCTGTAATAGCCGTTTGAGGCATCTCCTGAAGTAAACGCGCGGTCATGTTTAATCCACTTCGCATGGGGGCTGTAACCGAGGGCATCGGTATCGGTGTTGATGTAGTAGTAGTTCATCTGTTCCTCTGCAAATTGCATATTCTCATATAATCCTTTCACATTGAGGGATTACTGATTCTGCGAAACAAACGCCATAATTTTCTCTTTCACGATTTGTGGGTCAGGCTGCGCCTCCATAAATTCCGAATCATTGATCCCCATTGATCCAAGCCATGTTCGCCAGTATTTTTCAAGGATAGGTAGATCAAGCATGTGCCGGAGTTTGATTTCAACCATTAAGAACTTGACATCGTAAGGCCTGAAATTCCTCCCAATTTCCAGCAAGCCGTGCCCCTCGCTGTTAAATCTCTGCTCCCAGCTTGGATCTTCGCGGAACTCGACGACCTGAGCATAGGGAATATAGTTCGTTTTGTTGTCTATCCTGGAACGCCCCCTCTGAATACTCCTGTTAAAATCAAGGTAACCATCTGAGATACAGATAATGTAGTTCCGTGTGTCCGGCTTCAGATACTCTAATCCACTTGCCCGAAACCACTTCCAAATGTCGGACCCTGTAAATTCTTCCTGTGTTTCAACCAATTGGTATAGTTCATCAATTGTCTGAAGCAACTCATCTCTCATTTCCTTAACCTTGCGCGCACTGGCACTCTCTCTGTCCTTATTTGTGGGCCAGATTTTCAATTTTTCAACGATACCCTGTGGAATTGCCGTTGTCTCCGGTTGCTCAGGAACGACAAAAGCGAGATAGTGATGAAGCCACATATCACGTTCTTGGTGCCTTATCTCATCAAGGAGGATCTCCGTGAAAAGATTGACGATACCTTTTACAATTGCGATGTCCTTTTCAAGTTGGTCGGGATTTCTCTCTCTAGAAATCCGATCGGAAGTGTCAAGGATAACAACGATATTTACAAGTTTGGAAGGGGGCGGTCTTGATTCCTGCCCCTCCGATCCCTGTCCAACTATTAAGACTAAAAAAACAGCGATAGCAGTTCCGAGAACCTTTATCTTCTCCATATAACATCCCTTCGATTGGATCGTTTCCGTTACTGCGGATCTACAGTAGAACGGTGTCAAGATTGGTAGGAATACCCCTGTGAACCTTCGTAGTATTGGTTTAGCGTCTCGTATGCGATCTGCTTAATTGTGTTGATTTGGGCGGGTAAATCAGCTTTCCAATCTCCACTGTTCGTGACAAACCTGCACCATCCGTTTAAGAATCGGTTGACCCGCAATTCCATTTGATGATCATTGATAAACCACTGATTTCGGCGGGCGGACAATTCCTCAATTTTTTCTTGATTGTAGCCAATGGCTAGTTGCTTGGCTTCAACCTTTTCGTTGAGCTCATCAATTTCACTTTGCAGGGTTTCCATCTCGGCTGTCAAGACAGCAATTTGAACCTCAATTGGCACCCTTTCCGCTCTTAGTCGAACCTCCAGCTGCTGCCTTGACGACTCGTCAATTTTCTGTTGAGTGTTTCTAGCCTTTTCGCTGAGTCTACCGATCTCGCTTTGGAGTTGACCAATATCACCTTCCACATTTCCCATCTCGGTTTTTAAGACAGCTATTTGCGTGTCGCGTTGCGTCTTTTCGTCTTTTATTTTCACCTCACGTATCTCCTGTTCTTTAGATTGACGCCGGAGAGATCCTACCCCCTTCCATAGTTGGAGGGTCCAATAAAAACCGTAGCTTAACAACAACGAAACCGCAAAACCTAAAAGGAGAACCGCCAAAATATTAAGGTCAACCATCGTCCAGTCCCCTGACTCTTCTATTAATCCTCTGATAACTTTATCATCATGTATCCTTTGCGAAATCTTGATTGCAATTATACTATCAACCGCGAAAGTGGCTACTAAGAGCAATCCCAGATACACCCACTCTTTGTATTCTATGGAAAGATGGGTCAGAATTGCAAGTACTAAGAAGATAAAAGGAAATAGAAGAACAAACCAATTCCCTTCTCGCCAAGCTTGAGAGAGAGCATCATGGTTAACAATTTCATTTAATTGTTGTTGTACTGAACCGGTGCCCGAGGAGAACGCCTTATCACCGGCTGAAGCGTAAAAGACAAAGAGGTAACAAAGCAGCCCAAGGAGCGCAATCGTAGTAAAAGCTGGAAAGATAGACTGAAGAATCAATGCACCTTTGCTTTGTTTGGCAGGTTTGGTATCATCAGTGGCTTCTTCATCAGGAATCAGGTTTAATTCGGTTTCCGTCGGTGCTTGTAGTTGAACTTCAAGCCCCGCTAGCTCCTCTCTCTTGCGGGAGAGCTCTTGAGACCTCTGCTCAATTTCCCGTTCCAGCCTGTTCTTTTCCTCAAGTAACTTCCCCATTTCTGCGTCAAGCTGTTGTTTAACGGCATCTTGATCGGGTGTTTCAACGGGTGGCGGGTTTAATTCGGTTTCCGTTGGTGCCTGCAACTGGACTTCAAGACCCGCTAGCTCCTCTCTCTTGCGAGCGAGCTCCTGAGATCTCTGTCCGATTTCCCCTTCGTACTCGCGCTTCTGTTCTTCCAATCGGTTTTTCTCACCAGCTAACTCGCTGATTTCTGCCTGAAGCTGTTCTCGATTGGACTGTATCTGTAACTCCTCGTCAGAGATGATGCGTTTCACATGCTGCGGCACACACTCAGCCATTCCCTGGTGGTTTGCCGCCCAATAAAAACCGCTGGCTTCGCTATAATACGGCTGGTCGTCCAGCCTTAGATCAAGATCTGTGTTATTGTTGTTTTGCAAAGGTTTGCCTCCTTCTATATGAATAGTGCTAGGTGAATCGGGGGGAACTATCGGTGGATCAAACGGTTCGGGGGGAGGGGGTGTGATAGGTGGGGGTCCGTCACGCCGTCGCTGGAAAAGTGACCGCACAAAATTACGCAACGGTTTAATGATGCCTCTTTTAAGAATCCGCGCCTCAAATCGGGAACGGTCAATCTCATTAAACTGGTTCTGTCCTCGGTTTTCATAAAATTTCCAAGCGGCGGGGTCGGTCTCATTGGCAAATACACCGAGCGGTGCACCCGATGCAGTGAGATAGGATTTCAGCTGGTCAAATCCACTGCCTTCGTATCCACTTCTTTTGCACTCTATGATAGCGGCGAGCGTCCCGTCCGTATCAATCAGCGCGACATCCGCCCGCCCTCTGTAACTGCCTATCTGGATTGCGTGTTCTTTTTCTGGAGAAAATCGCTTAAATCTGGGTGTGGAGAAGTAACGAACAACTTCTTGTACAACGACATCTTCAGGTCCCATATTCGGTTATCTGTGACTCCTTTTTTTAAGGGGTGAAGCGCAAGCAGGAGCCATCATAAGATAGGGACATCCGGAGACTCTCTATTCATCTTTTCCGTATTCCGAATTAAATAAACACCCCTGCTGACTTTTCTGCTCTAATTTTGCTCTGAGTCCTCTGGCGCTGCAGGAGCATCATGACGTTGGGCGGTTGCTTTTAGCTGTTCAGCATACTTGTAAATATCGTCTATGCTTCTAATTTCAATCTTCTCATGATTCCTTTCCTCATTGATTAAACCAAGGTATTTTGTGGAACTATTGAAGTAAAGGCGGCATATCTGCTTTCGCCTACTATTATCTAACACAACTGTCATATACCCGATAGTATCTCGGTGTACAATTCGGTCTGGGGCAATTACTTCTCGGACAATAGACTTGACGGTAAAGAATCCCTCCAATTCTTCCTCGGTCGTCACGATACGGGGCTCAATATCTTCGTCATCCAACTCGTCGGAATCTATTTCATCTTCCTCAACCGGCGGATCGGCAGTGCTTCCCTTGACGATTGCGGACTGTAGTCGCTGGTTGATGGCTTCATTCATAAATTGGTTCAACGCTCGCCTGACAATATCTGTGAACTGCTGAATCACCGCTTGCGTTTTTAGGCCACTGTAGACAGAGGAGAGGAAAAATCGAACGAAATCTTCGGCGGGCGATTCCAATTGCTCCATCATCGTTTGCTTAATCTCTTTTGTGTACTTCAAATCGCTTGCAGCGATAAGAGTTTCGCCCAGATTAAATGCTTGCTTAGTAAACCGTTTGAGTTCGTTGACCGGAGATTGCTGGATATCAAGCATGTCAAATTCAAGGAAAGGCTTGCTATCCATAATGTTCGCCTCTTCCAAATCGGTGTAAAATCGGTACAACACACCGTTCGTCAATACAGCAATTCGGGCGTGAACCACCGAAAAGTAGCGATAAAGCTGTGAAGTGTGAACCTCAGACAAATCTTCACCGTACCTCTTGCACTCAATGAGCATGATGACTTCATCATCTTTGACTATGGCATAGTCAACCTTTTCACCCGCTTTTGTGCCAACATCAGCGGTAAATTCAGGCACCACTTCCGCCGGGTTAAAAACATCATATCCCAACAGGTTAATGAAGGGCATGACAAAAGCGTTTTTCGTGGCTTCTTCGGTATGAATTAAATCTTTTTGCTTTTCGATTCTAGCGGATAGATTCCTGAGCTCTTCAATAAAGTCCATTAACGCCTCCTTTTCTGTTTTTCCTTCAACAGATTGATAGAAACCTTTCTTTCTATGGCTTGCAGACCGAACAAGGAGAATACTGTTTCTTGGCATCGGTCAATGAGATGGAAATCTTACTTGACCTCAAATATCTGCATCCGTCACGATGGTACTTCTTTCCGGTTCGGGTAATGTAAACCGTGGACGCAGTGTCTGTGAAAGTCCCTCCCATCCTTGTGATCAGTGTTTGTACTGAATTGTTCAACGTTTCTACTGAAGCACGTAAACTCCTAATCTCACTGGTTAGTGCTGCGATTTCACTGCTCGGCACCCCGCCACTCTGCACTGTGCTACTTTGCGTCCCACTACTTGAGGCTGTGCTAGAGTAGGTCGACGTAGAGGACTTGGGGGTTCCGTGGTAGTGGTATCCTCCTGTCTTGCGATTATGGTGCCCCCCGCTGCTATCCGTGCGGCCGCTGTGGGAAAAGGCACTATAGAGAATCAGAGAAGCGGTTGCGGCTATCACACCGCACAACAACAATACTTTGAAACGGTAACTCATCTTTTATGCTCCTTAGTTTATTTGAGATACAAATATCCTATAATGAAAATTATCGGATATTCTTACATTGCTCATCAGAACGGAACTGATAGTGTTGCGAGCCATCCGTGCGGTGTCCTGTTGATGCCGATAGATGGTCGTTTTTTGGCGTCCTGTTCGTTAAGATAGTTAATCATCTTTGACCAGACTACTGCGTCAGTGATTCCGCCGGTGTAGATTATCGCTGTCATCAAGCCTGCACCTATCAACTGCACTTTCTTCCCTTTAATCACCCGCAGCCCGTCTGTTTTATGCCAATATACAGCGTTTAACGTCGTGCCACCGCCGATGATGGTTGCCAAAAAGAAGCCGCCCCCCTTGAGGTATTGGTTATTATAGATTTGCCCGGAGCCGGGGATAATCGCGGACAATAGCCCGCTGAGGGTCGGGTCTTTCCGTATCGTCGGCAAAGACGCAACCCTCGGCACGGGGCGCGATGGACGCCGGTCTATCTTAAGAACATCATGCATATTATAGGTAAACACCTTGCCCTTTGCTGTCTCTATCGCCACAGACACGTCGGGGATCTCCCTGATAATCGTGCCTTCAATAACAGTGCCGTTTTTCAGGTGTATGGTATCTGCTATGGACGCCGTGACAACAGATATTCCGATAACTAGCAAACAGACACAAAGCCGCATTTATTAACCTCCTATATTAACCTAAGTTGCTAGTTGATAAACCCAGTACCGGAAACCGACGCAAGAATCGGGAATTGGAATTCCCTCCCACGTTCAGTCCGGCACTACGACAAACGCCTGCGCTATTCGATAGCACGCAAAATCAGGATCCCGTAGCGCGTAGAGTTTGAGTTCCCGCCGCTCGTTGGTGACATATTTCCACGCATGTGAGTAGGGGTGTATCTCCTCGTTGGTCAGCTCCCATCGGGTAAAGCCCAACACCTCTAAGGACTTCATCGGTGTGTGGAAAGGGATACGGTGGTAGATGGTGAACCCGATCGCTAGCCCGTCACGGAAACTTATCTTGAGCCTCGACCCGTCGAGCAGGCGATAGTTGGTGGTCTGAAGATGTTCCGCGTCGATCGTCGTCTCTGAATCGAGGTGAGACAGCCGCCTGTCGATGTAGTCCGGGCTCCGCATCAAAAGCGGCACAATATCTATCGTCGTCCGATCGCCGTAATCCGAGCACAAACGAGCGCGCCCCTTCCCTGAAAACGCACACCCTGCGAATAAGGTCATAATCAACAGATACCACACCATTTTTTGCGTCAATGTTTTCTCCTTTGTGATTGAAGCACAACCGACTCGAAGCGAACTACGATCTCACGGCACATCGCTTGCAAGTTATCATATTTACTAGTAACAACCGCGAGCTGAACGTTCTCATACAACCCATCGGCCTGGTAGCGGACAAAATTATCGGCTATCTTTGAATTGTCGAATATTCGCAACGCAGCGACCCCCAACGCTACGTTGTCCGATTCTTTCAACCCGACGATCTGCAACTCGTAGTGGTAGGGGAACTGGTCTACAACGGTCACATTCGGCAACCGTTCCAACATCTCGAGGGTGTGCTGCGCAATCTCCGCATCCAAGCCATTTTTAGCCATTGCATGCACCCACACCCGAACCTGAGGGGTAGGCGGGTCGGCTTGTGGGAGCGCGAAGATTACCAACCACGCAGTGAAGATGGATCGTAAAAACATGGTTTAAGAATCACTCCTTGATCGTTGTGACAAATTGCAGGATCCTTCGAGTAGTATTCCCAGCGGCATCTGCGACGGCAATTTCAATGATGTAGGTTTGTTCGTGATTCAATCGTTGTCCGGCAAATACATTCAGTGTTGCAGTCTGTCCCGCCACATTGGAAAGCCAGTTGAGGTTGACCCCAGCTGCATCTGTCAACTTAATAATGCCTGTAACCGACTCGTTAAAATGGAACTGTAAACCAGCCGCATTGATTGGACCCGGATTAACCTTATTTTCCCCATGAGTCACCGTTCCGCTAAGAATCACCGGCGGTATCGAATCTGTGTCCGGCGGCAGAATATTCACTGTTGGCGGTTGAACCGTTACTGCTGGTGGATGTACGTTCACCGTGGGTGGATGCACGTTCACCGTGGGCGGTTGAACCGTCACCTCTGTTGGCTGAATGGTTATATCCGGTGGTTGAACCGTTACCTCTGTCGGCTGAATAGTTACCTCTGGCGGCTCAACATTTACCACGGGTGCTGGAGCGATGGGCGTATCTTGTTCGACGCCACAACCAAACAATCCTATCGCCGCGAACACTATATACAGAAATCGCATTTTTTTCCTTTGCATAGTTTAAGGTTTGATATAGGTTTACGTCTTTACAAAAAGTCGGATAAATCGGGATTAAGAAACGGGCAATTACAGTAAAAACGCCCGATGAATCGGGCAACTACAAACAGCGATAAGAACGCGCAATGAATCCCCGATAAATCAGGATTAAGAAATGCGCTACTACTTTATCCCTCTTTCATGGCTTACAGACTGAGCAAGGAGAATACCCTCGCTTGGCATCGGTCAATGAGATGAGAATCTTGCTTGACCTCAAATATCGGCAACCGTCCCGATGGTATTTCGCCCCTGTTCGGGTAATGTAAACCGAGGACGCAGTGTCTGGTGAAGCACCTCCCGCCTTTGTGATTAGCTTTTGCACTGAGGCATCCAACGCCTCTACTGAAGCGTGTAATTTCCTCATTTCGTTCGCTAGTTCTGCGATTTCACTACTCTGTACCCCGCCACTCTGCACCGCGCTGCTCTGTGTTCCGCTGCTTGGGGTCGTGCGAGAATAGGTTGATGTAGAGGATTTGGGGGTTCCGTGATAGTGGTATCCCCCCGTCTTACGATTATGGTGCCCGCCGCTGCTATCCGTGCGCCCACTGTGGGAAAACACCCCACCTCCATCGAATAGGAACATCAAAGAAACTATCACGGCTATCATACCGCATAACAGCAATACTTTCCTTGTAGGTCTTCGCATAAAAACCTTCCTTTCCTGCTAATCCACTAACCCCAAAAATCCTGATTCAGACAAATGTTTGACAACCTCCCCCACCCCTACCGCCGGTAGCGCGACGGTTTCCGAGACGGCGTGGGCTTGACCTCCTTATCCTCAAAGAATTCCCCCAGTATCTCGTTAATCAGCTCCGAAATACCGACCCGCTCCCAATAGGCGTATCCCCGAAGTTTCTCAAGCAAGTCCACGCGGACATAATAGGTGTGCCGTGCCACCTCATCTTTCAGAAGTGAGCATCTAAGATAATGTTTTGGATCAGATTCATTCCCTTCTCCGTTGGCGGAACGATTGTTTTTTTTCAAAGAGGTGGAGGAATTCATTTCAGTCTCCCGTAGGGTTGAAGGATTGATAAGTTTGAAATCGGCACATTGAACCGATTTCCTCTATGCGATACTAAAGAATACAAGACAGCACAAACAGGGCGCAAATTTATTTTCGTCAACTTGAAACTAATAGTTTCAAGTTGACGAAAATAAATTTGCATGACAAAAAACGATTGGGTATTCTTTAACATGTAAACATTGAAAACATTGTTTACATACAGATCGGTTTAACCGATAAACCCTTATGTAACAACGATCCGGCGTCCATCGCCGAAGGAGATTAACATGGCAGTTCAAATCATCAACCCGGTCGAGACCGAGTTCCCGATGAGCCCCTTGACAGTTGAGGCGGATACAGAAACCGAAGAAGAATTTGCGTGGGTATCCCTCCTCTGCTGTACGTATGGGACCTATAAGACAACTGACGATACTGATTGGGAAGAAGATATCGATGTGTGAGGACGACATACCCAACAGATCGGGAGGATTAGGGAAGGTGAAGAGCGGCGTTTATGCGTTTCACCTTCCCTAATCCTCCCCACATCTTCAGGGAGAGAGGCAATGATTCCGGGACTGGTATCTGTGATTATTCCAACCTACAACCGCCCAAACTATCTGCGAGAGGCAGTCGATAGCGTCTTCGCCCAGACCTATCCCTCCATCGAAATCTTGGTTATTGATGATGGGTCTTCGGATGGGGGCGCCGCCACAAGATCTGCCCTCAAGCCGTATCTGTCCGCAGATTCAGCTTCCCCTCGGATGCCCAAGTTCACCTATCTCTATAAGAAAAACGGTGGACTGGTCTCCGCTGTGAACCGCGGATTGGGATTGGCACGGGGGGAATATATTCAACGCCTCGATGACGACGATCGACTCTTGCCGGAGAAGATTGCTCGCTCCGTCGACGCGTTTCGAGCCTGCCCGGCGGTCGGACTGGTCGCAACGGGTTACTATCACATCAACCCGGAGGGGCAACGGATTCGTACCCGTTCACCCCGTCGATGCCCGGATTCGGGACGGTTATTCAATATGCTGATGGGGTGCATCTCCGCCTGTGCAGGGGTGATGGTGCGCTCTCTTGTCCATCGAAGGGTGGGTATCTATCGAAACATCAAAGCACAGGATTATGAGATGTGGGTGCGGATTGCGAAGGAATTTAAGGTTGAGACGGTCAATCTCCCGTTGGCAGAGTATCGACAACATCCGGAGAGTTCTATAAACATCAAAGACAACCGTGCGAGGATGGAACAGGATATCCTTAATTTTGTCCACGAACAGATAGAAGCGACCCCTTTGGACCAACTGATTCCCAATCTTCAGTCCGAACCCCACGCCTACGCGTTGCGCGCTGCGATCTACCTGCAGAAAAGTGGGGAATACGGCAGGGGGATCCTGCTTGCCAAAGCGGAATTGAACAAGGCGCGCCAACTCGCGCCGAACGATCCGTTGCTGCTGCTCTGGGAGGGGGTGTTGGCTGTCAATGAGGCCGGGCCTTTTCCCCAGAGTGAGGATCTCCCCCCACCGTATCAAGGGCAGGCAGCAGCTCTTACCCAACTCGGTGAGCAACACAAACGGCTTTCGGTGGAAGGCGCTCCCCCGCTGTCCCCGGAAGCGACAGATCTCCGTAGGGAATTCGGTAAGTTCTACTCCACCTTAACTCAACAGACATTCAAAACCGCAGTTGGCAAACAATAAGAAGTCGTTCAGTGTAGGTTGGGTTGAACGGTAATCGTGAAACCCAATAACCCTAACTGAAAATGTGAAAGTGTGAGAGTGAGAAAGTGAGCAAAAACCAGAGGCTCATGTTAAGAAAGCGTGTAACAGAAACCGAGTTTTTGTAGGGGTTGGGTCCCCCAACCCGTACTACGGAGGGGGAGACCCTGTCCCTGCGATTTCGCTTCGCTTTTTGCACTTTCTTTTTATATGAGCCAAATCAGAATCCATAAACTGTAACGGCCCTTTTCCCAGCAGGGCGATATGTATAAAGGTCATGAACCAAGCGTCATTTGTAGGGAACGGAGATCTCCGTTCCGTTTATTTACCGTATCGTAAAAACTTAGAAACCGAGTTTTGAAGAAAAAACTCGGTTTCTTGTCGCGTACTAATCATCAATCGGAGGATTTCAGATGAAGTTGTCCCAATTTACTGTCGTTGTGAACGATTACCCAAAACCAGATCAGCATCTACTCTACAACACACTGTCCCGTGGGTTGATTAAGATTGACAAAGCGGAGTGGATCGTGCTACAAAACCTATCGCAGGACGTTCCGATCGATGGGCAGGCAGGTGCAACCCTCGATCTCCTCCGGGATCAGGGGTTTCTCGTTCCAAAAGAGCTCAAAGAGGGAGAACGGTTTCTCGAATACCTCAACCGATCCCCTGACCAGAAAGGTGGAGAAGTCAGCGTCACGTTATTGACGAACCTGCAGCGATGCCCACTAGCGTGCGGATACTGCTACCAGCAGGGAACGCACGACGGGGAGCGTTTGGAGGGAGATCTTTCGGACGAGTGCATTGCGTTTATCAAGGAACAGTGCGAGAAGGTGGAGGCGGAACGTCTGTTTATCAGTTACTACGGCAGTGAACCGCTCTCCAACCTGAAGGCGATTGTCTCAACCGCGGAGGAACTGAAGCGGTTTTGCGAGGAGCAGGGGATCCGTTTCCGTTTTGGGATGGTGACCAGCGGCGTGCTGTTGACACGGAAGGTTGTCGAAACGCTGCGCCCCCTCGGATTCACCCAAGCACAGATCACAGTTGACGGGAATCAGGGGACGCACGATGCCTCCCGCCCGTTCCAAAGCGGCAAAGGCACCTATGCGATGATCATGAAAAACCTCGCCGAATACGCGGGCCTAATCCGTACCGACGTCCTCTGCGTCCTTGATGAATCGCGCGTGGATGCCGCTTATGAACTGATTGACACCTTGGCGGAGGGTGGCTACGCGGACAGAAAGGTTCGCGTGAAGTTTTCGCCGGTGGTGGAGACAAACGACAACGAAACCATCGCCGCCTCCCAACTGTATATGGATAAAGATCAAAAGATGGCTGGGGAGAGAGGGATCCTCGTCGAGATTGCGAAGCTCTCAATCTATGCCGCGGAGTGGGGATTACTTGATGATCTGCTTCCAAGACAGACATGGTGCGCGATGCAGCGGCACGACGGACGGAATTTTACCTTAGAACCTTCCGGCAAACTATACACCTGTACCACCTTTATCGGTCGGGACGAAAAATACGAGGCGGGGCATATCTCCACAGGGTTCGGCGAGATTGATACCGTCCTCAAGGAACGCTATCAACGTTCGGAGCAATGTCTCTCCTGTCGATACCTCCCGATATGCGCCGACTGCCGCGCCGATGCCCTGCATCAGACAGGAAGAATTACCGAAGCCAATCCGAAGGAGGAGGAATATGATCTGATTGTGCCGGAACTGATTAAGGCACACCACAAAGCAACTATGGTAGGGAAGGGTTAAGACAGTACCCCTTCCCTTAAAGGCACAACACTTAACGGGAAGGGAGATTTTCACACAAAAATGTCTAAAGTTGATACCCTTATCAACCTCATCAGCTATCAGAAACAAAATCCTGAAGCAAACCAGAAGCAGGCCGCCCGAGCTATCGGGATCTCGCCGCAATACGTGATTGAATGCTTGGGAGAGATCAATCTACTCAAGGAGCATCTAGCCCCATCTTTGGACGCGAATCAGATTCGTTTCTTGCTGTCAAAACTTGACCAAAGCGATCTCTTTCAAGGAGAAATCCACCGAGAACTCCAAGAATACCTGAGTCCCTCCCCTTACACCGGGGACATCCGCATGGTACGTCCCAATGAGCAGCCACCGTTTGACGGGATCTCTATCGGGGAGTTTATCCCCTTCGATAACCGGTCTGTAGACTACCTTTCGCCGGTACTTCAGTTTTCGCTGGATCGACTCTGTTACGACTCCCTATTTTGGATCCATCGGAGCGGGGAAATCGAATGGCGGCTTGCCACCGCGGTCGAACCGGTGAAGGGCTTTTCAGCGTGGACAATCACCTTGAGACCCGATCTCCACTGGAGCGATGGTAAACCGATTAGACGAAAGGATGTGATCCAGACAATTTCGGAAAGTCATCTCACAAAACTGATTGATGAGATAAAACCTGCTGGCAGAAACCGCTTCCGCATCCAGTTGACAAAAGCGGAATCGACATTTCTACGACATCTTGCGAGTCTTCCGGTCCGCCCGTCCCATTCGCACCACCCGTATCGCGTGACCTCCGGTGCCTACCGCTTGAAGAAGAGTTTCAGTCCGAAGGCTATTACTTTCCGGTTCGTGCGTAACCCAGATTACTATCAAGCGCAGAGAGGCGGAATCAATTGGATTAACATCAGACGCTTCAAACACTCCGCCCGCGCAGTTGAAGCTGTCCTCAACGAAAAGATTGATCTCATCCCCTTAGATGCGTTGCAACCGCTGTACCAGTCTTCAAACGGTCTACCGTTGCAGCAGGCACCTTTTTTGGAGGAAGCCTACTATCTACTGCTCCTCAACCGCCACCACGGATTGCTAGCGGATGAGAGCAACTGCCGCCGGCTGAAGGAAGCGATCGATTACCGGGGAATTAACCGCTATCTCCACGCCGGACAGCACGTTGATGAAAACTCGATGAAAGCCCCACCGCAATCCTCACTCAACCTGAAGATAATTTATCCCAGAGAGGTGTCAATGGCTCCTAATCTAGCGAATCTCGTTGGAAAATCGGTAGGAGATCCGATTATTAGGCCAATCTTTCTTGAGGAAAACGCACCGCAGCAAATGTGGAAAGAAGCAGATGTCCTTTTAAGCCGAATCTATTTTGGTGCTCATTACAACCGACTGCGCCAATACTTTCACCCCCAAGGGAGAAACAACGCTTTCGGCTATGCGAATCCTGAGGTGGATGCGCTGCTCTCCCAATTGGACGAAACAACGGATGTGGCACAAAGGGGGGTGATTGGACAGAGGGTTATATCGATTCTACAGGAGAATTACGCAATCATTCTCCTTAGCCCCTATTTCCAATACCTCCTCTCACCCTTAGAAATCCAGTTTGACGACACCCTTACAAGTCACGCAGATCTTATCGAAAATATGAAACACCTCGTTGTTAAACGGGGCTAACACATATAGACACAAGGAGAAAGATTGAAGAATCCCCTGAACGCCCAATCGAGCAATGAAGCACACCCAAAGGAGAGGGTCCAACTCGCCAGTCGGGAGTGTTTGAAGGCTTTTAGCACAGGGAATAACAATCGTTATTCCCTACAGAGCACGGCACTCGATTATGCAGTTGTCCCAAACACCCGCGTGTGGTGGATGCGTCGAGAGAATCGGTTACAGGCGTTGGTGGGTTGGCGGTCCCTGCCGTGGGATAGCCAAGTGCTTGACCGCCCGTCGGGCTCAGTTGGGGGGTTGTGGGCGGAGGGGGACTACGCTGAACAGTGCCATCGGTTGGAAAGCGTCCTCAATGCGTGTCTTGCGGATGCGGAAGATCACGGTGCTCGGTTTTTGTCGGTTCGGCTCTCTGAAGGCGCGTTAGCCGCGCTCCATACGGTCGAAGCGGTGGGGTTCAGGATTATCGAATCGTTTCTGACCTTTGGGCGAAAGACTGCCGGTGAGATTCCGTTTAACGGTGGATCCGATTTTCATGTCCGGCTCGCGCAGCCGGAGGAAATGGAGACGGTTGCAGCCATTGCCTACCACGCCTTTCAATCGTTCCGCTTACGGGTAGATCCACAGATTCCCGAATCCCGCGCCCGTCATTCGCGGCGTGAATGGGTGCGTAACGGTTTTAAAGGACGCGCCGAAGCGATCTACGTCGCCGAGAGCGAAAACCGTCTCGTCGGGTTTGCGCTGCTCCGGTCAAAAATAGGTACAGAAAAGGTGGGGGAGATTGAATTGATTGCGGTCGATCCGGCGTTCCACGGCAGGGGGATCGGTAAGGCGTTGGTCGCGGAGGCAATCCGGCACTATCAAGGGAAGACATCAGAGATCCAAGTCGGCACACAAGCCAAGAACCTTCAGGCGATTGGACTCTATACCCGTATGGGTTTTTCGGTCGTCCGCTCTGAACTCTCGTTTCATCGACACTCCGAGACGATTGCCTAAGAAACGATGAGAAATTGAATCTCGATCTGTTTCCCAACTGCTTTGGCAATGTGCTTTAACATCAAGACTCATGTTAAGAAAGCGTGCAACAGAAACCGAGTTTTTGTAGGGGTTGGGTTCCCCAACCCGTACTACGGGCGGGGAGACCCCGCCCCTACAATTTTGCTTCGCATTTTGCACTTTCTTTTTATATGAGCCAACATCAAGATAGCATCTCCAAGCTGATGGTCTTCATAATCGGTCATCTCAAGTAGGAAAGAGAGAATGAGATGGAAACTATGAAAGTTTTCAACCTGTAGGTCGAGATTCACATCTCGACACAAGATTGCCGATTTTGGAAAAGCGATCTACAAAAGTCCGAAGTCTGTTGCACGATTTCTTAGCATGGACAACAGTTTTCAACCTGTAGGTCGAGATTCACATCTCGACACAAGATTGTCTACAGAAGTCCGAAGTCTGTTGCGCGATTTTTTAACATGGATAACAGCAGAAAGAGATTAGGAGACATAACCACATGGAGATGAAAGCCGCAATTCTTGCCGCACAGGGAGAGCCGTTGGTCATAGATTCGGTTCAATTACCGACGGATCTCTCCCCCGGTCAAGCCCTCGTCAAAGTCCACTATACCAGTGTCTGCGGCTCACAGGTCGCCATGATCGATGGGAAGCGGGGGAAAGACCCGTATCTGCCACACCTGCTCGGACATGAGGGATCAGGAACGGTTGAGGAGGTGGGTCCCGGTGTGAGAACGGTGGCTGAAGGCGATCGGGTCGTCCTGCACTGCGGGATCGGGGAAGGGATCGAATCCGAAACGCCCAGCTATCGGTGGAACGGAAACCCCCTCAACGCCGGCTGGGTGACCACCTTTAACCAATACGCAATCGTGTCGGAGAATCGGCTGACACCCATCCCCGCAAATTTCGATCTGAAACTCGCACCGCTGTTCGGTTGTGCGACACTCACCGGACTCGGAGCTATCGGCAAAGCGGGGATTGAGCCGGGGAACTCTGTGGTGATTCTCGGTGCCGGTGGGGTGGGGCTGAACCTGATTCAGGGCGCCGCGCTAGTCTCTGCTCACCCCATCGTCGCGGTCGATCTGTCCGACGAGAAACTCCACCTTGCCCGTCAACTCGATGCCACCCACTGCGTCAACGCCAAGGAGTGCGACCTAAGCCGTGAGATAACCCGCATTGTCGGGGACACCTTAGCCGATGTGGTCATCGACAGCACAGGTCATGTTGAGATGCTGGAAATGGCGTATCAACTCACCCGCACCGACGGCGTGACGATGCTGATTTCAGGTCCGAAAGCGGGCTATAACGTATCGTTGAATCCAGAGCCGCTGCACTTCGGGCGGACAGTGATGGGATTTCAGGTGATAACCGAGAGTCGTCCCCACCAGCAAATTCCGCGCTACATCAAACTGGCAAACGCGGGGAAACTGAAACTCAAGGAACTGATAACCGATTCCGCCCCACTCAACGACATCAATACGGTGGTAGAAAAGATGCGGAATGGGGAACTCACAGGGCGGTGTATCATCGAACTGGACACAGATTAAGGAGAGGTGCATGAAAATTTTAGTGACCGGAGGCGCGGGCTTCATCGGATCGCATCTGGTAGATAGGTTGCTCCAACTCGGACATGAGGTGGTCGTCGTTGACAACTTGGCGACCGGATACCGACATAATCTCAATCCCCGTGCAAAATTCTACGAAGCGTCCCTTTTGGATTCGTCGCTCAGCGAAATCTTTCAGCGCGAGAAGCCGGATATTGTCAACCACTATGCGGCACAAAACGATGTCCGCCGATCCAACGCCGATCCGGCTTTCGACGCGCAACACAACATTATCGGCTCGATCCGCCTCATCCAGTGTTGCATTGAACACAATGTGAAAAAGGTGATTTACGCCTCCAGCGGCGGCACCGTCTACGGCGAGCCAATCTATCTCCCCGTCGATGAAGCGCACCCCATCGCGCCTATTTCGCCCTATGGGATTAGCAAACACACCGTAGAGCATTACCTGTTTCTCGCCTCCGCCAGCGCGGGACTCAGCTACACCGTCCTGCGTTACGCCAATATCTACGGACCGCGCCAACATCCACACGGAGGCGCGGGGGTCATCGCCATCTTCGCAGAATCAATGCTCAAAGGGATTCCACCGACAATCTTTGGGGATGGCAGCTCGACACGCGACTACCTCTTTGTCTCGGACGCGGTTGAGGCGAATCTACTCGCGCTAACAGGCGGTGACCGAGAGATTTATCATGTGAGTAGCGGGCTAGAAATTAGTCTCAACGAGCTATTTTGCCAATTAAGGCAGACCCTCGGCTCCTCTATAGGATGCGAGGGCATAGTTAAAATGGCTCCAGTATATGCCGAGCCAAGACTCGGCGAAATTCATCGTATCGCACTCAACCCTGAGAAAATTGAGGGGGATTTGGGGTGGATACCCCAGACTTCCCTCCAAGACGGTTTGGAACAGACCGTTCCATACTGTCGTTCGCTAGTGCCAGCCTCTCCCAAACCGGTCAGGAGGGACCCATGATTCTCTCACGCACACCGCTACGGATCAGTTTTGTTGGCGGTGGAACCGACATCCCCAACTTTTATCAAAGACATGGGGGGGCGGTCATCAGCACTGCTATTGACAAATACATCTCCGTCCGCATCACAGGGCAACGAAATCGTCAAATTGCGATCAACACTCCACACCACTGTGAAACGGTGTCTGCGCTTGACCAGATTCAGCATCCTTTGATTCGAGAAGCGGTGCGGAAAACCTTCCCTCCCGCTAGCGGCGGGGTTAGGGGAGGTGGACTATCCGTCACGGTGACCTCCGATGTGACCTCGCGCGGTTGTGGATTGGGATCATCAAGCGCACTGACCGTCGGACTGCTCAATGCACTCTATGCCTATCGGGGAATCGAAATATCAGCGGAAACCCTCGCGCATCAAGCGTGCGAGATTGAGATAGACCACCTAAACCAGCCCATCGGGAAGCAGGATCAGTATATCGCTGCTTACGGTGGACTGAGACGGATTCAGTTCAACAGAGATGAGAGCGTCCACGCGCAAGCCATCCCGGTAACCCCCGAAACGGTAGCGCGTTTGGAACAGAACTTGATGCTATTCTACACGGGAATTCAACGACGCGCTGAGACTATCCTGCACGAACAGAAACGTGCTGCGAATCCCCAGACGCTGCTACAAATCAAGGAACTCGTGCCCGCGTTTTACAATACCCTCGTCAAGGGCAACCACGACGAAGTTGGCTACCTGTTAAATCGCGCTTGGCAGCTGAAACGTTCCCTCTGTAATAGCATCTCAAGCCCGATGCTAGACACCATCTATGAGCGTGCGATTGCTGCGGGTGCATTGGGCGGCAAGATCTTGGGAGCGGGTGGCGGGGGCTACTTTCTATTTTATGTTCCCAAAGAGAAACAGGGGACTGTAGCAGCTACCCTCGCTGATTTGGGGATCTTACAGTTGGAGTTCCATTTTGAACAGACAGGCAGTCAGATCATCGAAGGAAGGAACCTTGATGAAAGTCATTATCCCTACCGCAGGGAGCGGCACACGACTCAGACCCCACACCATCACTTCCCCTAAGACGCTCATACATGTCGCAGGGCATCCCATCCTCGACTACCTCCTCGAACCGCTCCTTGAACTTCCCGATCTCTCCGAACTAGTTTTCATCGTTGGCGACAACGGGGGACAGATCCGCGAATATGTCGAAACGTATTATAATCTACCGACAACATATCTCCTGCAAAATGCACAAAAGGGACTCGGACACGCTATCTCCCTAGCAAAAGAACGCGACAACGGAGAGCCCGTTCTTATCCTGCTGGGCGATAAGATCTTTGGATGCGACTACCAAAAGATTCTCCAGAATCCTTACACGGTTATCGGCGTTAAGATGGTCGAGAACCCGCAAGGAGTCGGTATCGTTGAAACGGATGGCGAGTTTATTACGCGCCTAATCGAGAAGCCTGAAAATCCACCGACAAACCTTGTTATTGAAGGTGCCTACTACATCCAAAATAGCGAACTGCTATTCCACTGTTTAGATGAAATCATTGAAAGAGATATCCGTACCCACAACGAATATCAGTTGACAGATGGGTTGCAGTTGATGTTAGAATATGGCGAGCAGATGAGGGTTGAGTTCATCAACTCGCTGCATTGCGGCACGCCAGACCAACTCTTGGCAGCCAATCAATCTATTTTAGAAAAACGGGCACCGCAATCTTATCGCTTTCCCAACAGTGTAATTATCCCGCCCGTCTTTATCGGGGAGGACGCTGTCATTGAAGGCGCAATCATCGGTCCCTATGCCTCGATTGGCAGTGGAACGCGAGTTGTCAATGCGATTATTAACGATGCAATTATCCACCCCAATGCGGAAATACAAGATGTCCTAATCCGCCGATCAATCATTGGTCCCGATGCAAGGGTATACGGGAGTTTCCATCAGTTCAACATTGGTAGTTCAACGCAGATCAATCTCCAACCCCCTGCTTGATATAGGTGCTCACAGAGCATTGGTCTCAGTCCCGATAGCCCCCCGACAAATCGGGACAGGCGGGATTTCGCCACGCTCAACCTGTAGGTCCAGATTCATATCTTGAAAAATACCCGGCATCTTGCACGACCATATATCGTAGGGGCGAGGTTTCCTCGCCCGATAGGCTGGCAGATCCGATCTCTGCGTAGGGAACGCAGATCTGTGTTCCCTACGAAAGTAAACAGATCGATTATCTACCTTGAGTTTGAAGGAGAAAACTTTTGAATCCTGTTACGTTTCAAGGCGTTTTGGCTGCACGCCGCACCGTCTATCAGCACCTGAAACCGACCCCGTTAATCCACTATCCAGAGCTGTCAGAGCTACTCGGCTTTCAGGCTTACATCAAGCATGAAAACCATCAACCGACGGGAAGCTTTAAAGTTCGCGGTGGCTTGAATTTTATGAACCAACTTCCTGTAGATCAGCGGGAGCGCGGTGTGATAACCGCAACGCGCGGGAATCATGGCGGATCGATTGCGTATGCAGCAAAACAGTTCGGCGTTCATGCCACGATTGTCGTCCCACACGGCAACAATCCGGAGAAGAATAGTGCGATGCGTGCTTTCGGTGCCGAGTTAATCGAGCACGGCGTCGATTTTGATGAGTCGCGTGCGTTATGCGAAAAGCTGCAAACCGAACGTGGACTCCGTTATGTCCACCCCGCCAACGAACCACCGCTCCTTCACGGGGTTGGGACCTATTCCCTTGAGATCTTTGAAGACCTGCCAGAGGTAGACACCATTATCGTGGCAATCGGAGCGGGGAGCGGTGCGTGTGGGGTGATCACGGTAGCGCGAGCGATTAATCCAAACGTAAAGATCATCGGTGTGCAGGCTGAAAATGCACCGTCGGTCTACCGTTCATGGAAGGCAGGGAAGAAGATCGAGACGGATTCAGCGAATACAGTCGCCGACGGCTTGGCAACCCGTGTGACATTCGATCTGCCGTTTTCGATTCTTAAAGATGGGATTAGTCAGATTCTACTGGTGAGTGAGGAGGAGATCCGAGAGGCGATTCGGATGGCGTTACGGTATACACATAATCTCATAGAAGGTGCTGCCGCGGCACCGATTGCCGCCGCCCGCAAGCTGAAGATGGAACTTGGGGGCCAAAACGTTGTGATGATTATGAGCGGTGCGAACCTAGATACCGAAACTCTTAGGTGGGTTTTGCGTGAGGAATAGAGCGCGAATAAGGTGTCCAAACCGTTTCTTTTCACGTCTCGGAATTCTGTTTAATGGAGATAGCCAACTTCTCTACCTCTTCAAATTTTGGGCGATACAAAAAGAGACCAACGAGTGAAATCGCAAGGAATATTAAGAATGTGGTCAAGTTACCATCCATGAAGAAAATCGTTAATCCGAAAGCCGCGACACTCTCCGCAATAGCAAGTGAAACAACCACAGAGGGTTTATATCTGGCAATATATGGTGAAATCTGACCCGGCGTGGTTCCCATCTCATCGGGGAGCGGTTTGGAAGATGCTCTGTGTAACATATATCTCCGTATGAAATAAGCCGAAACCAGCCCTACGATTGCCACACCGTATAGGATTTGCGTCATCTCTCTAATAGCTCGTGGATGGTGTATTTGTTCAACGCTTTTACCAAGCAGCAATGCAAGTATCAACGCCAAAACGAGGGTCAAGAACATCGCGATCCAAACAGTCCAGACCTTGAACATTCCCGCCTTTAGCTGCCTTATTTCCCTTGTAGGGTCTAGCATATTCCTTCCCTTCAGTCAATGTTCCGCGGAGATGGTGCATTAGTTCAATGAGCCAATGTACTCATTAAGTTCATTAGCTCATTACCCGCTGAAGCGATTGGCAACAGCAACCAGATCGAGGATGTTGACCATACCATCTCCATTGACATCCCCCGGCAGCCCTGTGCCAGTCTCTCCAAACTGGCTGGCGGTGCGAACCAGATCGAGGATATTGATCACTCCATCTTCGTTGACATCATAGGGCGAGGGTGTATATGTGAAACCAGCCACAAGTGTATCCAGTTTGCCGTCAGGGTTGGTGACAACGATATCAGCACTTCCGGCAACCCCTGCTGGCACTTCGACTGCCAACTCTGTTGGTGAAACGAAAGCCACGTTAGATGCGGCATTCCCGCCAATTGTAACGGTTGCCCCGTCCTGAAAATCTTCTCCGATTATACGAACGATCGCGCCGCCGGTTACCATGTCGTTATCTGGTTCAACACGGGTGAGGGTTGGCGGCGGTAGCTCAATATATGTGAAGCCACCTGCGAGTGTACTCGATTTACCGTCAGGGTTGGTCACAACGACATCGGCAGTGCCCGCAGTGCCCGCTGGCACTGCGACTGCTAACTCTGTTGGTGAAACGAAAATCACGTTAGATGCGGCATTCCCGCCAATTGTAACAGTTGCCCCGTCCTGAAAGTTTTCTCCGATTATCTGAACGGTTGCTCCACCTGTCACCATGTCGTTGTTTGGTTCAACGCGGGTGAGGGTTGGCGCGACCGATTGTGCAGACAACTGTGCTGCCCGTAACGTCGGCGCAGCAAACCACAACCCGATAAGCACTAAGCATAAAAAATAGATTATGTATTTCGTCAATTTCATTCTTATCCTCCCGACAATTGAGAATCAACTTTGTCAACCATCTTTTGCAGCCTTCATTAACTCAGCAAGCCGTTCAGCAAATCTGAGTGCGCTATTATCTTCAGGTTGATAGTCAATCACTTTCCGAGCATTCACGATGCTCCAGAAGCTGTGCGAATTGTCGCTGATTCCATAGACGATCTGAAACGGGATCCCATTTTCATCTTCGATGTTTGCGGTCTCAATGCTTTTGATAAACAGTTGCGTCTGATCCTTCGCGCTCAAATAGGCACCAAGCTCCCGATGGATATGCTTCAAGTCCTTCGGATCTGCGGCATCAAGAATCGTCTCACGCGGCGCGCCAATACGGACTTGCACGTTTTCCAACTTCTTCTCATCAACGTGCCCTGTCGCAAACACAAAGCCGAGATGTTCATAAGTCTCTTTCGCCCAACCGTAAAAGTTGTCGGATAACGGACGCATGTCGGGCGTCACCACATCCCACTTATCTCCCCAGATTAGGTTCTCATAGTAATCCGCCGCATGATTCGAACTACAGACGACGGCACGACGCACCCCCTCTTCAAGACAGGTCTGATAGAGATTATACGCCATCTGGACGTTTGCCAATTCGTTCTCAAAACTACCCCCCTTAAACGCACAGTGAACAACAGCGTCAACACCTTTGAAATACGAGCGGTATTTGTCTCGGTCCGGATCGGTCAGATCCATAATCTGAATCCCATCGACTGTTTCACCTGCTCGATTCGTCGTTTTAACATCGAGCAACACTAGCTCATACCGTTCACGAAAGGTGGGTAACATTCTGCTTGCGATATATCCTGATGCCCCTGTGATAAGGACTTTTCGTTTGTCAGCCATGTAGCGTGTCCCTCCCGATAAAATCCTTTACAAACAACTAATATCCTGCTATAATTCTGTCGATTGGCGTTGCCGGGTCGTCTAATAGTAGGACGCATGGTTCTGGCCCATGTTACAACCGTTTCCCCGATGAAAAGGGGACTGAAAGAGCATGATAGCATAGTCAGCACTATCCGTCAAACAAAAAAGTCTCGACAAAATCCTTGACAGGCATATAATATCCTGTTATAATTCTGCCGATTGGTTTTGCCGGGTCGTCTAATGGTAGGACGCATGGTTCTGGTCCATGTTACGAGGGTTCGAGTCCTTCCCCGGCAGCCATCTAATGGCGCTATCGTCTAGGGGTTAGGACGGGTGGTTCTCAGCCATCAAACCGGGGTTCGATTCCCCGTAGCGCTATCGTTTCAAAAAAGGTTTGAAAGCTGCACTGAATCTCCAAAGCCGCCGTCGGTTGGACAACGATCTCCTGGATTAGTCCACCGACCGCGGCTTTTTGCATTTCCGGGTCAGCGAGAGACTGGAGGAGCGTATCTTGGAAGGTAGGAATATCAGGGAGTTTCGGGATAGGGTGCGCGTAACGGCGGATCTCGGCTTCAGCGTCCTGCTTCTCCGAGAGTGCCTGATCAATCTTCGGCTTCACGATCGAAGCAGGCAAAACCCCCTCAGCAAATCCGTCAGTAAGCCGTTCGATCTGGTTGTCGAGCGCGGCGATTTTCCGCTCAAGCCGCTCAACATTCGGCTGACTTTCGCTTAACAGGGCTTCCGAAGCCTCCTGAACGCGCTGGAAATAGGCTTTGAGGAACTCCGCATCAAGCAGGGTCCCCTTAATCCATTCGATGACCTGCCGCTCAACTTCCGGCTGGTGCAGCATCAGCTTATTCGAGCAGCCGTCCTTCCGACGTTGGCGGGTGCCGCACACATAGAACGCCTGATTCCGTTTCCGGTTGCTGTTGACAATCATCTTCGCGCCGCATTCACCGCACCGCATGGCACCGGAGAGCAGGTAGTCCCCCGTCTTGGCAGGCAGCTTCCCCAACCGTCGCGTCTCCGCTTTCCGATACGTCTGATCAGCGACCTCCATCGAGATGATTGGGGGATAAGCTTCCTCGACGACGACCCACTGCTCCCGCGGCTTAGGTCGTAAATTCCGGTCCCGTGTATTCCAGACGACGCAACCCGCGTGCGGATACGGATTCCGAAACCACTCCGCGACAGTCTGCTTATTCATCGGTGCACCGCGTCTAGAGCGGAAGCCTTTCTCGGTAAGTTCGTGGGCGATCGACTTCGTACCGATCCCGCGTTGGTGCAGGTCATACGCCAACCTGACCGCCTCGACCTCTTTCGGATCAATCTCCCACGTCAGCTTCTTCTTCTTTTCTTTTGTGACAACCTCTTTGCGCCGATAGCCGTACGGGGGCAGCCCGCCGTTGCTGTAGCCGTTGAGTGCGTTCTGGCGTTGATGCTCGAACACCTCCGTCCGCTTCCGCCGTCGCTCTAACTCCGCTATAATATGGAACTGGCGTTGCATAAACCACTGCTCATCATTCTCCCTCGGATCCCCGAAATCCATCAAGCAGTAGCGGATCTCGATATCCTGCTCCCAGATCCATTCGATCAGCCTGCCCGCCTCGCGCTCGTTTCGGAACAACCGCTTGTCGTCCTTGGCGTACAAAAATTTCGGGAAGTTCCCCGCTTCGATAGCGGCAAGCATCGCCTGAAACCCCGCCCGCACCACGCTCGCACCGGAGATCCCCCTGTCAACGTAGATGTGATCAGGATCAACGATAACGCCCTCACGCTGCGCCTTCTCCCGGCACATGGCGACCTGCGCCTCTATCGTTGAGGTCTGGTCTCGGTCCCTGCCGGGGCTATAGCGTGCGTAGATACCGCCTTGCTGTTCCATATCTTATTCCCAATGCGAAAGTGTAGTTTCTTACCCCAGTAAACATCTTATCTCAGGCTATAAGCCCTATCGTGCGGACCAACAGTCAAGAAAACTACCGTTTCACCTTCTTGACCCTCACACCCAGGGTACTGACGTTCTTGGAAGTACCGATATTCTCGACAAATAAGGAAAATCACCCGAAAGTTTCTGTCCACCCGCGCACTGCGATAGCCCCGTAAATCTAATCCGTCCGGAACCTGCCTAAGACGTTCTGTGCGAGCATAGGGATCGTTGAGGATCCGTTCAACTCTCCGCTGGATACGTTCGCGTAAACTAGAGTAGCGAGCAAGGTTTCGGACGAATCGGCTCTCATAAAAGGCTCGGCGTTCATTCATTCCAAACTTCCGCGTGGGTATGAAATTTCAACTGATTGGTTTTTTCTCGTTCAAGAATATCTTCCATATCCTCATAAAGCGGAGAATCTTTATCGAGGTCAAAGAAACCCTCCGTGGCGAACTCCATGAGTTCTTCGCGCACCACCTTGCGAATGATGCCCTCTAACTGCTCAATAGTCAGGGTGATCGTCGTTTCTTGTGTTTCGGTTACATTGTCGCTCATTTTGATTGTCCTCCTTCAAAGTTGGTCACGACTTCCCTTCTGACGAAAAAGTTGGGGTATCCCTACACCTCAGCAGGCGGGTCCGCTGGGCTATCTGCAGCGAGCGGGGATGAGAATTGTTTAGCCAGAAATTCTTCAGTGAATCTTGCAATGTCCTTGACATCTCGGACATCAATGGCTATCCTTTCGCGCTGCGCTTTCATGTCTTTTCGCCTTTCTTGCCGAAATACTTCGGATGACCGAATTGCGCCGCGTATAGGCCCCCGATGAACGCTTCATAGCGCGTGGTCATGGTTAATCCTCCGCCCGATGCTGATGATGCGTCAGGTGATCGATATGATTCTGGTTGAGTTGTCGTATCGAAGCGTCCATTGAGGAAAGTCTTTGATTCATTTCTTCAAAACGCTTGTCGATCCGATTTTCTAATCGTTCTATCGCGTGAAAGAACATCTCACCTTGCTTTTCGACTTGCTTTTCGAGTCGTTCGGTTGTTGTTTTCAGTCGTGCGAGAACTGCTATCATTTGACCGATAATCGTGGCGAATGCGAGTCCTGCAACAATAAGATGTGACGGTGACCATGCCGAAAAATCCATCCTGAACCACCTCCCTTCACTTTCTCGTTGGATTCTCCCCTAATCATAGTAAAATTCATGTAAAGATGACATTCTCAATATTAAAAAGGTGTTTTGTCTCACACCTAGAAAACGCAGCGGCTAAGTCAGCGAGTGTGATTTTCTGTTCATAATAAGCCGTAAAAGCGGTTCGCGCAAAATGCTCTCCCGACGCATTAAGAAGCTTCGTGTGATACGGTGCACGGCCACCGGGTGGCGAACTATCTTTATGCTTTTCTTGCTGGCTTTTTCTGTACGCTTGGTATTTTTGCCGAGAAATATAATCGAGTGTTTCCAATCGTTTCATAATGACTTCAGGGCTCACACGAAAGTGCTTGGAGATTTCAGGGAGATCCGTTTCAAGCGTAGGTAGATTTATCTTCCCCAACAATTCATTCTTAGGAACTAAAGCCGCAGCAGCTACGTGATTGCAAAAAATTTCAGTTGAGTTTAGTCCCTTATAATTTCTAACTCCCGTATTCTGCATGATGCTTTTTCCAAGCGCGATGTGAACCAACTCGTGAACAATAGTAAAAATGCGGCCGTAGGGACTGTCTTTGGGGTTTACCACAATCACTGGAAGCGGTTTCTGTGCAATGCAAAACCCACGCACAGTTTCTAGGTCAATGGAGAGATAGGAGTTGACAGAAGTCTGACAGACAAGAATACCTTTCTCTTCGACTATTTTCCTCCAAAATTTTAACGCAGAACGATCATCCTTGCATTGCTGTAGTAATCCCGTATTGAACTGAAGAAATTCCCTTATTTCTTGTGCAGCACGCTCCGGCGCGTCAGCCTTACTCAATGCCAATGTCACTTGAGGCGGGGATTCCCCCAGCAATTGGTAAAAGTCAATAAGCGTACTTCGCCTTTCATAGGTTTCAATGATATTGGCATTTAACTTATAAGATTGTTCTTCATCAGGCGTACGAGCTCCTGAGAATCTCCGATGATCTATGGGGTATCCAAAACTAGCAGGTGGCTCCGGCAAATAGAAAATAGAGAGGTGGGTTTTATAGAGATTCGCAATTTTCTTTAATTGCGCGAAGGTAGGTTTCTCCGCCCCATCTTCCCACGCCTCAAGTTGTTCGGATTCTACCTTTAATTTTTCCGCCGCATACTCAATAGACAGCCTAATGCGTCTTTCGCGTGCCCACTTGAGAACTTCCGGCGTAATGAGTGCTTCCACAGATTTAGCCATGATATGTATCCCCACGAATCAATTGCTAGCAATCCCCAATCCATCATTGCTTGTTAGTTTTACGGATTTAGGCTGCCAACTCGCCATTAAATTTCTTTCGTTCCTACGATTATATATCAAAATCGGCTATTTCATCAAGATTTCTAGTCATCGGCATCAACCTCTACCATATCCCCCTCACAATGCGCCTTCTCCCGGCACATGGCGACCTGCGCCTCTATCGTCAAGGTCTAGTCTCGTTCCCTGCCGGGGCTATAGCGTGCGTAGATGCCCCCCTATTTTTCCATATCTGATTACTCCTAGTACGAAAACTCAGATGTTCTCTGGCATGACTGCGGTAGCATCCTTCCAGAAAGTTCGTCTGTTGGCGGATCGTCTGCATCGGATGAGGCTGCGGCATCTATCTCTTGATCAGTCAGCGCATCCACGCGTTCCCAATCGGTTTCATCGGGAATGGAGTCTAGTGCAGAACGGGTATATTTGAGGTATGTATGCTGCTCTTTCATGTTTTTTCGCCTTTCTTGCCGAAATGATTCGGATGACCGAATTGCGTCGCGTATAGGCCCCCGATGAGCGCTTCATAGCGCGTGGTCATGATTAATCTTCCGCCTGATGTTGATGGTGTGTTAGGTGCTCAATATGATTCTGGTTGAGCTTACTGAGTTCGGTGCGGACATCACCGATTTCGGCTCGTACAGAATTGACTTGTTGGTTCAGATCGGCTCGGACGCTTGCGATTTGTTGATTGACTTCACCGAATCTTTTATCAAATGTTTCAGCTTGTTTTTCGAGTGCGTGTCGGAAATTATCACCTTGCTTTTCTACGAGCCGCTCCAGTCGTGAAATATGAGAATCCAGTCGTTGTTCCATCTTATCACTCTGTTCTTCTAACTGCTTGACCCTGGTTTTGAGCCAAACAAACAAAGCGACAGCTTGCCCGACGATCGTTAGTAGTGTGATGATTGCCACCAGTAGGTGTGATGGCGACCATGCGGAAAAATCCATATCAATGCCCTCCTTTTACGGCTTCCAGCCCCCGATAAACGCCTCATATCACCCAACCACTCTGCCCAAAACCAACATTTCGTCGCCCACTTGAATGCCCTTATAATCACGATTGTCGAGGACTAAGAGCGCAGGGCTATGGTTCATCTGCAATCGTTTGCACGTTACTTTTCCGTCAACCCATGCAATCACGATTGCATGACGATGCGCTAGGAGTTCCCAACCCTTTTTTCTCAATCAAATCATCAGAAGACTCCAGCGATAGCTAGGAGAATCTGCGGGGCGGAGGTTTTGGTCTTGTCTGCGACGATGCTTTATTATTGCACACTTCTTCCTAAATTTCAAGCGGTATCCGTCAATTCAAATTGACACTCGAAAGGAAGAAAAATTTTGGAAGAGGATAAAGACTTGTTCGATTGAATTATCACACCAGCAGGAAAGAAGATGCCAACGAATCCGGGGGGGTGACCGTTTGCACACCGGAGGGCGAAGTGGTGCCTGGATTCATTCCGCATTGAGACACTGGTCCCCACACTGATAACTTTCGTGAGAAAGTAAAGTCTGAGCAACGCTCTCAGGCGACGAATCTGTTCTACCTACCCCTCTGACAGAGGTCTAAGGAGCAGCATCCGTATGGAAATTGCCCAACACCACCCAAGAATTTTCATTTTTTTCACCGATTCTGTGAAATAGCCGTTTAATTTGTCTGTTTAACATGTTATACTTGTCAAACAATATTGAAGGAATTTGCAGCAAAATTCACCAATAACTAAAGGAAGTGTGCCGACCCAACCACAACCAACTCACCATAAGGAGAAATCAACATGCCCAAGAAAGGAGAGACCCGAACTGCGAGCCGATCTGCTGCCACTCACACCACCCACGTAGCAGAACGTCGTAAAAAATCTATGGAGGCTACAACGCGTCGGCAGACCTCCCACGAGGTAGCAGAGGAAGTAATAACCGATCCAGAAACTATTGAAAGCATCGAATGTGGTCTGGCAGATTTAGAAGCCGGACGAGTTAAGCCTTGGAGTAAAGTCAAGCGTAGTGTATGAGATTCTGACATAATCTACCCTTACTCCTTCTCCCCCACATACCTCACACGCCGGACAACATCTCGCGCCTGCTTCCGATAAGAGAACAAAAGCAGCACCAAAAGCCCCACTAGCATGATGAAATCGTATACATCCGCTCCCCACGGCAAGACACCTATCACCTTCTCACCGATTTTCAGACCAATAAGCATCATAACCATCGCACAAAACGTCCGAAACAGGTTGTTCCGTGCGGACAAAATATCAATCTTTGAATCCGACTTTGCAGCCTCCACATAATCCGCGTAGGGTGCTTCCTTTACAAACCCGATCCGTTCCAGAACCGGCTTCACAATCAGCGATCCGACGCTGCTAACGACCAATCCAATAAAATAGTAAATTACGATTCCAGCGACCCAACTCCTCTGGATCAGCGAAAACGAAGTGAGCCTTTCGCCCAAAATCACGAACAGGCTACCCGGCAAGAGATAGCCAAGAATATTATAAGCCGATAACTTTTCAAGAATAGCTTTCATCGGATTTGTCCTTTCATTGGAAACGTCCGCATCGGTAGAAGTTGGGCGGTTTAATCAGTGATTTTCCACAGGCGTACCGCCCCATCCTCACCCCCACTGGCAAGCATACTACCGTCCCGACTGAACACGACAGAATTGACAGCGTCTATATGTCCGGTGAGTGTCTCAATAAGTTCGCCTTTCTCGACATCCCAGAGTCGCACTGTCATGTCCACACCACCACTGGCAAGCACACCACCGTCCGGGCTGAATGCTATGCTATTGACCGCACCTGTATGCCCCATCAATGTTCCTGTGGGTAGACCTGTTTCGATGTTCCACAGCCACACCATCCCTGCCCAATTCCCACTAGCAAGCGTCTTTCCATCCGGGCTGAATGCCACACTCGTTTCTATATCAGTCTTCTCCCATGCCCGTCTTAGTTCACCCGTTTTGACATCCCACAGGCGCAGCGTCCCATCATAACTCCCACTAGCAAGCGCACTGTTATCCGGGCTGAACGCCAAACCGACGACCAGTTCGGTATGCCCGGTGAGCGTCCGCTGATGTGACCCGTTCGCCGCATCCCATATCCGCACTATGTTCCCGCTCCCACCGGCTAACAGCTTTCCGTCCGGGCTGAACGCTACTTTACTGCCCCCATCCTCTTCCCCGGCGAGCGTCCGTCTGTTTTTACCGGTTCTGGTATCCCACAAGTAAGTCTCCCCATCCGCATACCCACCGGCAAGCGTCTTACCATCTGGGCTGAATGCTACGCTTTCAACCCAAGCAAATTCTCTCGTGAGCATCCGGATCCGTCCACCCGTTTTGACATCCCACAGCTGCAATGTCGTATCAAGCCCCCCACTGGCAAGCATACTGCCATCTGGGCTGAACGCCACGCTACTAACCCCGTCTATATGCCCGATAAAGGACCGTTGAGGTTCTACCGTGATCGCATCAACGCTCGGTGAACACAAAACCAAAAGCATAAAGAATGTCATCATGATTTTCATCTGAAACCCTACCTTTCTGTGAATGTAATAAATTGGCATAATAACCCAAGTTGCCATTTGTATCATGTATAAAGCCCCAGAGGGGCGACAGGTGTATCATGTTTCGGAGGTATCCTCCACATCAAAAACATATTCTGGATTATACGGAACATCAAAACGCTCCAGAAACTCAAGATATTCCGCTTGGAAGGTCCGACCCGAATGGTGTGCCTCCGGATTTTTTATATAATCCACGACCATATCCAACTGAGAATGTGCATACGAGAACGCTCCAAAACCCGACTGCCACTCAAATCCGCCAACAATCCATCTCTTCTGGTTAATCCATTTCGACGAATTGGCTTTGATATCTCTCACCAAATCAGAAATTGCAATGTCAGGCGTGATGCCTACAAGGATATCAAGGTGATCCGGCATTGAGTTGATTTGGATCACTGTCTGCTTTTTGTGCGTGATAATGCGCGTAATATATTGGTGCACCGCTTCTTTGTGCTGCTTGGGAATGAAGCATTCCCTGCCTTTGACAGCAAAGATAATGCGTATGTAAAGTTGCGTATAAGTATCAGCCATGACATTTCTCCGTGGAGGACCCGTTCACCTGCCGCCCCGCTGGGGCTTAGATTTGGGTTAGACACACATCGCGCGCTTCCCCGATAAATCGAGGGCAGGCTCTGTGGTTACGAGTACATTTCCATTCTATAGTCGCGAAGCCGCGATTGCGTAGAGGCGAGGTTGCCCCGCCCGCATAGAACAGAAAAACGAAATCGGGAGGTTCAAAGCAACCTGTTTTTCCATATTAGGACTTACGCAGTTGAACGCTCAAAGCCCTGTAGTTCGGCGATTCATCGCCGCAGGACGCCGTTCCCAACGCCCGATGAATCGGGCAACTACAGCAGCGGACCCATAAGGAATGCGTAGGGAACAACGATCGTTGTTCCCTGAAATGCGTAAGTCCTATATTTGATCTACTCCCAGACTGAAAGTTCAGCTGCTCGCCTGTTCGTCCTCACCGCCGAGGATTAAGCAAATAGACTCTCTACATCCTCCGAAGCCCCAGCGGGGCGGCAGGTGTATAGCACATCGGCAAGTCAATTCTCCGAAGCCCCAGAGGGGCGGCAGGTGTATAGAAACGCCGAGCTCTCACCCCCCAAAGCCCCAGAGGCGCGACAGGTGTATAGCTGATAACCATTGTTCTTCCATATCTGACATACTCCGAACCCGAAAGTTCAGGTGTTTTCCTGTTCCTCCTCACCACCGAGTAGCAAACTGTTCCAATAATCACCGTCAGGAACACGCCCATCGATTAACATCTTCATTATTGATTCTCGACATAAATCCTGGGTTCTTTCGATAAATTGCCTAACCTCTTGTCGAGTAAAGGGTCTTCTTTTTTTTCGACTCACTTTTTTCTTAGGCAGGTTTCCTGTATGAACAACCTTGGAACGCCAATCATATATTTCCCCAAACGCTTTCATTAACCGTCTCCGATCTTCTCCATTTTCCCCCAAGTGCCAAGCAGCGCGCAGACGGAGTCGAAAAGATAACTCAGTCGTTTCGTCCATATCCGATAAATAGAGGGCTTCAAAGGCTATCCCTAAGTCAATGATTTTATCAATGGGCTCTTCAGGTGTTTTCGACTTTATCCATCTATTAATCGGTATCCGCAATTTTCCCTTAAGGTCCGGCTTTTTGTCCAAGATTTTATATAGACACTTGGCTTCATTTATTTCAGTCTCCCCAACCTCAGCACGATTCGCAAAGAGACCGGAGGGCACACTCAATTGAGGTGGTCCTGGCCCAGGAGGAGATAGATAGAAGAGTTCATCTTCTGGCCAAAATGGCCATTTAACAGAAATTTGAACTGCCGAATTACAAGCTAAAGATAGCACTTGACAGATATTCTCAAAACCGTCATTCACGTTAACTCGAAAATTGTAAAAAAGATGTTTTCGTATTGTTGTTTCTTGAAGCGGAGAGTGAAATACAGGGGATATAAGATGGTCAGTGATGAGCAGCGTTTTATTGCAGAAGAAATTTGCTGACCGATTAGCGACACTAATCATAGAAGCAGGCAGATAGTTGGGAAGATTTGATGATGAATTAGGAAGAGGAAGAAGCTGTATTCCCTTAAAAACTTGGATTTCTTTCTCTATCTTTATCCCTTCAAGTAATGCCATGTATCTAACAGAAACCTGCGTTTCTTTGGTATACCTATCAAAATCCGATATCGCTCTCTGTATTCCCTTACCAATGGCAATGTTCATAAGTTGCTCCAAGAAGTCATTCAGAGGATAGCCACCACCAGGAGAAGCCGATATAAAAGAACAAGCAGATTGAATCCTGTCCTCATTAATAAACGGAGCATATTCCTCTCTGATGAAGTCAAGGAGTTTTGACTTTGTAGTCTTATTTATAATATCAAGTTCAAAATTCTCCCAAACCAAGGGGGAATTTTCCGATTGGGATGCCCAACGGTGCAGCAAGAGTTTTCTATATTGATTTATATCTATAGATGGCAATGAAACTCCACGTTTTGAACGTCGTATCTCCAGGTTTCCTAGTGCCATCGCTTCATTTAGCAACTGCCTCAATTCCCGCTTCCGTTCCTCAGTCATCTTCTCTCCTTTATTCAATCGGTTCAGCACTGGCAAACAACAATATTCTCCTCGTGCATCGTCACATCCGTCTCACCCGCCACATTGGTAGGGCTATTCTTCTTAGGCATCCGCTTGTTCGGTATATTCCTAACGATAGTCTCCCTATGCGAAAATCCGTGCCTGCCGAAAACGGAGATAATAAACGCATCCGTCGGGAGCGTCACACCCTTAACCCTACGATTCCCCACAACATAGCAGATCGTCGAACCCTTCGCGAGCAACGGGGCAACCGAACCGATACTATTCTCCAAGTCAATATAGAATGCCTCCACCTGACTCGCCCGTTTCTTATCGACAGCACGGATCTCTGCTATCGCGGGATCAACAGGAGAATCAGATAACCCCCTCTTTTTCGGACTCCCTCCCATCGATATACGGTCAACCTTCCGTGAATCCTCCAACCCGATCCAATCCGCCGACAGCCGTGAGAACTGCCCATAGGCAACGGTTGTTTGTGAATCACCATACGGCGGAGACGTAAGAATCAGATCGAATCCGTTTGGCGATCGTTATCAGTCTCACAAGGGGGTTGATATCACAGCCCACCCCGTTCATGCCGAACATGGAAGCCTCAACCAGTGAGGTGCCAGTCCCACAATACGGGTCAAGCACCCACCCGTTCCGCGTGCCGTACCGATTCAAAAGCTCCCTTGCGATTTGGGGGATCATCATCGCCGGATAGTTGTGGAGGCAGTGCGTATATTCCTTCGTATCCGCTCTGACGAAGTCCCACGTCTCATCTTTGTATATGTCCATTTAGACCTACTCTGTACACATTGCGCTCCTCTGGAGCGCGGTTGTTGGACGTATCACGATTCTTCTATAGACATATCGCTCCTCTGGAGCGCAAGGCAGAAGTCAAGCGGTTTAATCAGCGACCTTCCACACGAGCACTGTCCCATCGGAACTCCCATTGGCAAGCAGCTTCCCATCCGGGCTGAACGCCACACTATCAACCACATCCGTATGCCCGACGAGCAGGGCAACCTCTCAATGGGGCGCCGTATCATAGAGCCAAATACCGATGGTACTGGCGACAGCAAGACGCGCACCGTCCGGAGAATACTGAATCTCCCGTACAACGCCTTTGCCGAGACGCACAACCGCACCCTCAGGGACACTCCATCGCGTGTAATCTTGGGTGTGGGCGGTGGGTAATAATAGAACCAAAAACATCAGTAATGTCACCGTGATTTTCATCTGAAATAATCCCTTTCTCTGAATGTCAAAAAAGTAGTAGGCATACGCCATACGCTATAACCTCAGGACTAGCAACTTGAGTTACACGAAGAATCATACCCCCGTTTTCGCGTGGAAAATGGGTAAGTTTTTTCATTTCAGGCAACCTGAACGTCATAAATTGGTAGAACAATCCAAGTTGCTAGGTTCTGTTGACATTTCATCGTAACCAGATAATCGAGAGGTGTGCACAGACACTTAGTCCTTCGTAGGGGTTGGGTTTCCCAACCCTTTGGTCACACATCATAAGACGGTTTTGAGGTTCTGTAGGTCGATTTTCCAAAATCGACGGTTCGGTGTCGAGATATGAATCTCGACCTACAATCAACTCAACCCGCGTTGGTCAATGGGCGAGGGGACCTCGCCCCCCGATAAATCGGGATGCAGCACCTACGATTATGGACAGTTTTACGTAAATGTCAACACGCCCTAGATACAGAAGTTCAAAGTTGTCTCAAGCGCATCAAGATAGGTTCAATGTGTCAAATGTCAACAGAACCCAGCAAATCGGGTTATTATAGCATGACGTCTTCACTCTCTCATTGGCGTTTATGACCCACCTCCCGCACGCTCCCACATTTCAGCAAACCCTATTTTCTCAATAATGGTAGTTATCGGACACCCTGTTTGAACCATCCCCACATCGTGAATTGCTTACCCGCAGGACCAACTGCAAACGGAGGACCAAACAACGCAGGATTAACATCGTTATGGTGATTTTTGGTGAGTCTTCGAGGATTCTGTCCATCGGCGTCCATCACGTAGATTTCCCAGTTCCCATCCCTATGAGACACAAAGGCAATGCGTTCGCCATCGGGCGACCATGAGGGATGCCGTTCAATCTCGCGCCTTTCAGTGAGTCTTTGTTGATTCTGTCCATCGGTGTCCATCACGTAGATTTTCCAGTTCCCATCCCCAGCGGAAACAAAGGCAATCCGTTCACCGTCAGGAGACCATGAGGGTGACCAGTTATCACCGGTGTTGGTGAGTTTTTCTCGATTCTTACCATTGGCGTCCATCACGTAGATTTCACGGTTCCCATCTCGCTCGGACACAAAGATAATGCGTTTACCATTGGGTGACCATGAGGGATCCCTGTCATCATTGCGAGCATCCGTGAGTCTTTGTTGATTCTTCCCATCAGTGTCCATCACGTAGATTTCAAAGTTCCCAGTCCTATCAGACGCGAAGGCTATCTGTGCCTGTGCGTCAACGCATATCATCAGCGGTATCAGACTTAAAACTACAATGCTAGCTAAAATGAAATATGCGAGATTATATCTCCGTTGCATTTGCTATTCCTCCTCTGTCTTCAAACCGGTCTGTTACCCTTTGGGGTTGATAGAGGTCATCTTGTGTAGGCCACCTCTTTCCAATCAAGGTAGCAACTCGTAAACATCCGCTTGCAAGCGGGGAGAATCGTAATTTTTTCCGTCCGTTTCGATCGCCATTTGGGTGTGTTCCGGATTTCCAACCTGCGTGGGATTCAGATTAAGCCACAATTGCCACTTATACAGAATGTCGCAAACCAAGGGAATAGGAACTATGGTGAATTAGAGAAATAAGTAGACATCTACCAATAACTTCTACCTTCACAAAGTTTCCAAAGTCTCCCTGTAACTCCCCTTTTCTTCCCCTCTTATCAGAGGGGGGATTCAGGAGGTTAGCTGTGCATTGGGAGTATCTAAGTAATTCTAAAATCTACCATAAATCAAGCTAGTGACGGCTAAGAGTGGATTGACAAATTCACTACATATCTTCGATTATGGATCGGATATGTCTATCCAAGCCGAGCAAGTTTGATAAATAGGACGCAACGCAGCACACCAACAGAAATATGCACAAAACCAAATTTTCGACACCTAGCAACCTGGGTTATTAGGGCGTGTTGACATTTATGTGAGGCCCGTCCGCCATTCGTCAATAAGTGCCCAACGGGTTGGGAAACCCAACGCCCCAATAAATCGGGATTAAGAAACTTGTGGTTGCCCTTGTAGGGCGGTTTAATCCGTTATTTTCCACACAAGCACCGTCCTATCCCAACTCCCACTGGCAAGCAGCTTCCCATCCGGACTGAACACCATACTATCCACCACATCCGTATGCCCGTCAAACGTCCGCTTCGGTTCACCCTTTGTAGGCGCGGTTTGAAACCGTGCCTACTTTGCTAAGAGGACCCCCCGATTATCGATTTATCGGTGTTGCAAAACCCACCGTTGCATTAGCATCAGGGGATATCCCAGAGACGGATGATCCCACTAGCACCAGCAAGGGTGCGACCATCCGGACTGAACGCAATGCTATTGACAGCATCGCGATACCCTTCAAATTTCCGTGCGCGCTTACCCGTTGCCACATCCCACAGACCCATGGTCGAATCACCAATGTCACTAGCACCAGCAAGGGTGCGACCATCCGGACTGAACGCAATGCTACGGAAACGACCGCTACGCCATTCAAGGGTCCGTGTGTGTTTACCCGTTGCCACATCCCACAGACGGGCGGTATGATCGTCACCGCCACTAGCGAGGCTCCGACCATCCAGACTGAACGCAATGCTAAGGACACCCTGGCTATGCCCCTCAAGGGTCCGTGTGTGTTTACCCGTTGCCACATCCCACAGACGGATAGTATCATCCCAGCTACCACTAGCGAGGCTCCGACCATCCAGACTGAACGCTACGCTAGCGACACTACTGCTATGCCCTTCAAGGGTCCGTATGTGCTTACCCGTTGCCACATCCCACAGACGGATAGTATCATCCCAGCTACCACTAGCGAGGCTCCGACCATCCGGGCTGAACGCTACGCTATAGACATCACCGCTATGCCCTTCAAGGGGCCGTGTGTGTTTACCCGTTGCCACATCCCACAGACGGATAGTATCATCCCGGCTACCACTAGCGAGGCTCCGACTATCCGGACTGAACGCTACGCTATAGACATCACCGCTATGCCCTTCAAGGGTCTGTATGAACCTACCTGTTGCCGCATCCCAGAGAACGACGGTATTATCCCGGTCGCCACTAGCGAGGGTCCGACCGTCCGGACTGAACGCTACGCTAATCACATGTGGGTGGATTAATCCATTGTATTTCTGACCGTCCTTATCCCAAAAGGCCCACAACCCATCTCCATAACCGTCTTTGTACACGCCTTCTTTACTTTTCTGACCATTCTCATACCAAAAGGTCCATGAACCATTTCTATAACCGTCTTTGTAGAACCCTTTCTGTGCGTTCTGCTGATTAGCGTACCACCTGAGATAGAGACCGTGCCGCTTACCGTTCTCTATCTGCCAGAGTCCCCTCTCACTTTTTGCCCAGCCGGTATATGGCACTTGCTGATTCGGTAAATAGTGTAACTCTTCACCCGACGGTGATTGACGGGACTGCAAGTTGGACTCGTCTTCTGCTACTGCAAGGATTTGCTCGCGCACTGTCAGGTCATCCAAATTAGGTAGGTTAGGAAAATCAGGCTCCGGCCCAGCCAAATCAGACTGTGTACACCCAACGAGCAGTACAAGACACATATAAAACGCCGAGATAAATTTCGGCATATTCCGCACTCGAATGATACCTACCGTGAACACAGTCACATTCTCTTTTCGCCACAAAATACTGTCATTAACCATAATCTCCTCCCAATTTTGGTTGCGGTAACCCCTGTTGATTTGACGATCGTGTATGTTTCCTCTAGGGTATACAACGGTTCTATCAATGTTGAAGCGGATATGCCATTTGAAGTAGACGACACATCGGTGTTGAACCTGTTTCAAAACCCGACGTACTTTTACAACGACGCTGTTTAATCTCCTGGTGCAGTGGAAGGACTTACTCATTGATAACGATGGGTTTCTCCCTTTATCCAATGAACTAATGCACCAATCCATCAGGGCTGAACGTCACGTATGTGACCGCCCCCACATGACCCGCGAATATCCGCTCGCGTTCACCCATCTCCGTATTCCATAGCGACACTGTATTATCCTGCCACCCTCCACTAGTGGCAAGCACCCCTCCAGCCCGATGGAACATTACATTAGTAACCACACCACCATCCCAATCAAGTTTCCACTTATATTCGCCCGTCGGCACATGCCATAACCGCACCGTGCCGTCCGAACTCCCATTAACAAGGCTGAACGCTACACCTGAAACTAACCCCGTATGACCGGTGAGCAGAGCAACTTTTTGATAGATTTTTGTGTCGTAGAGCCAAATACGGTTAGAACCAACGACAGCAAGGCGAAAACCGTCCGGGGAATCGCGGATCTCATTTATCGCGCCTTCACTGAGCCGTGCAATAGCATCTTTAGGTACAGTCGGTTCTGTGTACGCTTGGGGGTAGGCATGGGGTAGGAATAAGCCTAAAAAGGTGAGGAATGTCGCCGTGATTTTCATCTGACATACCACCTTTCTGTACTGGGGGGTTAATCCGTTATCCTCCACAGCAGCACCGTCTTGTCATAACTCCCACTGGCAAGCGTTGTGCCATCCGGGCTGAACGATACGCTTGTGACTACCCTCGTATGACCGGTGAGCAGGGCAACCTCTTGATACGTCGTTGTATCACAGAGCCAAATACCGATGGAACTGACAACAGCAAGGAGAGTACCGTCCGGAGAATACTGAACCTCCTTTGGACTGCCTTTACCAAGACGCGCAACCGCACCTTCGGGGAGACTCCATCGCGTGTAGTCTTCGGCGGGGGTGGTCGGTAAAAATAGAACCAAAAGCATAAGTAATGTTGCCGTTATCTTCATCTGAAATAATCCCTTTCTGTAAGTGAAACCAAGATTCGTAGGGGCGAGGTCCCCTCGCCCGCACACTTATTTAATCCGTACGTTGGGTTGAACGGGAACCGTGAAACCCAACCTCCCCAACCCAATGAACTAATGTACCAATGAACCAAACCTCCGCATCGGTAGAAGCCGGGCAGTTTAATCAGCGGCTTTCCACAGCAGCACCGTCCCACTATTGCCCCCACTAGCAAGCACACCCCCATCTGGACTGAACACTACGCTATTGACCCAAAATGTATGCCCGGTGAGTATTCGCTTAGGTTCCAACGTCACAGCATCCCAGAGTCGCACCGTCTCGTCCTGACTCACGCTGGCAAGGGTCGTGCCATCCGGGCTGAACACTACACTGAAGACCATCTCCGTATGCCCGGTGAGCGTACCCTTAGGTTCAACCGTTTTGACATCCCACAGCCGCACCGTGTTGTCCCAATTCCCACTGGCAAGCGTCTTGCCATCCGGGCTAAACGCCACGCTATAGACCGGTATCAACCACCCCGCCATCATACGCCCGGTGAGCGTCTCTTTATGTTCCCACGTCATGGCATCCCACAGCCGCACCGTCCCGTCCTCACTCCCACTGGCAAGCATCGTCCCATCCGGGTTAAACGCCACACTATTGACATCGTTCGTATGCCCGATCAGCGTGTGCTTATGTTCACCCGTTTTGACATCCCACAATCGCACTGTTTTGTCCCAACTCCCACTGGCAAGCGTCCGACCATCCGGGCTGAATGCCACGCTTTTGACTCTATCCGTGTGCCCGGTCAGCGTCCGCTTATGCCCCCACGTCTCAGTATTCCACAACCGCACCGTATTGTCATAACTCCCACTGGCAAGCACCGTCCCATCCGGGCTGAACACTACGCTTGCGACTCCCCCCGTATGCCCGGTCAGCGTCCGCTTATGCCCCCACGTCTCGGGGTCCCATAACCACACCTTGTCCCCACTCCTACTGGCAAGCGTCCGACCATCCGGGCTGAACACTATCTTCGTATACCCGGTGAGGGTTTGCTTCAGTTCCCACGTCTCAGTATCCCATAGTCGCACCGTCCCGTCCCGACTCCCACTGGCAAGCGTCCGACCATCCGGGCTGAACACTATGCTATTGACCGAACCCGTATGCCCGGTAAGCGTTTGCTTCAGTTCCCACGTCTCAGTATCCCACAACCGCACCGTTCTGTCCTTACTCCCACTGGCAAGCGTCGCGCCATCCGGGCTGAATGCCACGCTATAGACGCGGTCCGTATGCCCGGTCAGCGCTCGCTTATGCCCCCACGTCTCAGTATTCCACAACCGCACCGTATTGTCATAACTCCCACTGGCAAGCACCGTCCCATCCGGGCTGAACACTACGCTTGCGACTCCCCCCGTATGCCCGGTAAGCGTTCGCTTCTGTTCACCTGTCATAACATCCCACAATCGCACTGTTTTGTCCCAGCTCCCACTGGCAAGCGTCTTGCCATCCGGACTGAACACTATCGTATAGACCGATATCAAACGCCCGGTGAGCTCCCGCTTGAGTTCACCCGTCGTCGTATCCCACAACCGCACGGTATCATCCTCATTCCCATAGGCAAGCGTCCGACCATCCGGACTGAACGCGAGGCTCGCAACGATATTTGCATGATCCGTGAGCAGGGTAACCTCTCGATAGGTCGCTGTATCATAAAACCAAATACCGATGGAACTAGCCACAGCAAGCCGAGTCCCGTCCGGAGAATATTGTATCTCTCGTATAGAACCTTTACCGAGGCGCGCAACCGCACCTTCGGGCAGATTCATCTGCGTGTACTCTTCGGGATAAGTATTCGGCAAAAATAGAACCAAAACCATCAGTACTGCCGCCGTTATTTTCATCTAAAATCCGACCTTTCTGTAAATGTGAATCTACAGTTTCGTAGGGGCTGGGAGTTTCACCTGTGAGCTTCCTTTTGTAGGCGCGGTTTGAAACCGTGCCTACCTTGCTAAGAGGACACCCCGATTATCGATTTATCGGTGTTGCAAAACCCACCGTCGCATCAGCATCAAGGGACATCCCAGAGACCGATGATCTTATCCCAGCTGCCACTAGCCACGGTCCGACCATCCGGACTGAACGCCACGCTAACGACACGAGCACTATGCCCCTCAAATGTCCGTATAAGCGCACCTGTTGCCACATCCCACAGACGCACGGTACGATCCCAGCTACCACTAGCGAGGGTTTGACCATCCGGACTAAACGCAACGGTATAAACATCGAGGTGATGCCCCTCAAGTGTCCGTGTGAGCGTGCCTGTGGCTACATCCCACAGATGGATGTTGTTCCACCTACCACTCGCCACGGTCCGACCATCCGGACTGAACGAGCTACAATGGAAAACATGCCGCGCATCTATCTGAAATGTCCGTGTGAGCGTGCCTGTGGCTACATCCCACAGACGGATGTTCTGGAAGCTGCCACTCAGGAGGGTTTGACCATCCGGACTGAACGAAACACTATGGATTCTAGTGCTATGCGCCTTACGCAGCCGTGTACGCCCATCTGGTGCCACATCCCATAGAGCGAGGATCCCATTATCAGTGCCAATCGCGAGAAACCGACCATCCGGACTGAACGATACGCTAAAGAACTCACGCCTATACTCCTCAAGTGTCTGTGTAACCTCACCTGTCGCCACATCCCAGAGAACGGCAGTACCATCACCACCGCCACTCGCGAGGGTCCGACCATCCGGACTGAACGATACGCTAAAGACGTCAGTACTATGCCCCCTAAGCGTCTGTGTAATCCTACCTGCTGCCACATCCCAGAGAACGACAGTATTATCCCTGTTGCCAGTGGCGAGGGTCCGACCATCCGGACTGAACGATACGCTATTGGTACTTCGGTGGTTTAATCCCTTGTATTTTTGACCATCTTCAGTCCAGAACGTCCACACGCCATCTTCAGAACCGTCTTTGTACACCCCTTCACTCTTTGGCTCACCGTTCTCGTACCAATGTTTCCATGAACCATTTCTACTGTCATTTTTGTGCGTTCCTTCACTCTCTTTCTTACCGTTCTTATACCAGTATGTCCATCGACCATCCCGAGAACCATCTTTGTACGCGCCTTCACGACGTTTCTGACCGTTCTCATGCCAGTATGTCCACGAACCAGTCTGAGAACCGTCTTTGTAAAACCCTTTCTGTGCGTTCTGCTGATTAGCGTACCACCTGAGATAGAGACCGTGCCTCTTACCGTTCTCTATCTGCCAGAGTCCCCTCTCACTTTTTGCCCAGCCGGTATATGGCACTTGCTGATTCGGTAAATAGTGTAACTCTTCACCCGACGGTGATTGACGGGACTGCAAGTTGGACTCGTCTTCTGCTACTGCAAGGATTTGCTCGCGCACTGTCAGGTCATCCAAATTAGGTAGGTTAGGAAAATCAGGCTCCGGCCCAGCCAAATCAGACTGTGTACACCCAACGAGCAGTACAAGACACATATAAAACGCCGAGATAAATTTCGGCACATGCCACACTCGACTGATACCTACCGTGAACACAGTCGCATTCTCTTTTCGCCACAAGATACTGTCATTAACCATAATCTGCTCCCAATTTTCGTTGCGGCAATCCCTGTTGATTTCGCTATCATGTATGTTGCTTCTAGGGCAACCAACGGTTCTATCAACGTTAAAGCGGATATGCCAGAGACAGGGGTCGGGCGGTTTAATCAGAAAGAAGCCCCACCCCCCAAAGCCCCAGAGGGGCGACAAGTGTATAAATCGTGATGCGTGATGCGTAAATAGGCAGCCCGTAGGTTGGGTTGAACGGCTGCCGTGAAACCCAACATTTCAATGAACCAATCAACTAATGAACCTGCCACAGAAGCACCGTCCTATCCCAACTCCCACTGGCAAGCACCTTCCCATCCGGGCTGAACGCCACACTATCAACCGTCCCCGTATGCCCGGTGAACGTCCGCTTCGGTTCACCCGTCGCCACATCCCACAGTCGCACCGTCCTGTCCCGACTCCCACTGGCAAGCGTCTTTCCATCAGGGCTGAACGCTACGCTATGAACATTATCCGTATGCCCAACGAACCGTCCCGCAGACTCCCCCGTTTTCGGGTCCTTCAGCCATATCATCTCGCCCCGTCCCCCACTGGCAAGCATCTTTCCGTCCGGACTGAACGCCACGCTATGCACCATACCCCGATGCGCCATGGCTGTCCATTTATCCCCCCAGAACTCGGTATCCCATAACCGCACCGAACCGTCTATATTCCCACTGGCAAGCAGGCTACCATCAGGACTGAACGCAATGCTTAACCCCCAACCCGTATACCCTGTGACCGTCCGCTTATGCGTCCACGTCTCAACATCCCACAACCGCACCGTCCCATCCCAGCTCCCACTGGCGAACGTTTTTCCATCAGGACTGAACGCCACGCTCAAGACATGGCCCGTATGTCCAGTGAGCGTCCGCAGGTGCACGCCTGTCTCCGTATCCCATAGCCGCACCGTCCCGTCCAAACTCGCACTGACAACTAGCGCGCCATTCGGGCTGAAGGTTACCGCTGCGATCTCGCCCTTATGCCCGGTGAGTCGTCCCTTCTCACTCCCCGTTTTGACCGCCCACAGCCGGACTGTCTTGTCATAACTCCCACTGGCAAGCAGGCTACCATCTGGGCTGAATGCCACGCTTCTGACTCTATCCGTGTGCCCGACCAGTTTCGCCGCGGGTCCCTCTGCGACGGCGAGGGTGTTCGCCAAAAACAGAACCAGAACCATAACGAATCTCGCTGTGATTTTCATCGGAAATGTCGCTTTCTGTCAATGTGAAGCCATGTTTTCGTAGGGGCGAGGTCGCCTCGCCCGCTCTGTAATCGTGAAGCAACCACTGCGTAGGGGCGAGGTCCCCTCACCCGCTCTGTAATCGTGAAGCAACCACTGCGTAGGGGCGAGGTCCCCTCGCCCGATGGGTTGGTGTCCAGAACGCTTTCGTAGGGGCGAGGTCCCCTCGCCCAACAGGTTGGGAAACCCAACACACCCAATCCAATAAACAGATGAATTAATGAACTAAACCTCCGATACGGCGGTTTAATCAGGGACTTTCCACAGAAGCACCACCCCATCCGAACTCCCGCTGGCAAGCGTCTTGCCATCCGGGCTGAATGCTACGATTCTGACCCGATTCGTATGACCGGTGAAAGCCTGCTTCTGTTCTCCCGTAACAGCATCCCACAACCGAACCGTTCCGTCCCCACTACCACTAGCAAGCGTCGTCCCATCAGGGCTGAACAATACGCTATTGACCTGATCCGTATGACCGGTGAGCGTCCGCTTATGCTCACCCGTCACAGCATCCCACAAATGCACCGTACTGTCATAACTCCCACCGGCAAGCGTCGTGCCATCAGGACTGAACACTAAGCTTGTGACCGCTCTCGTATGCCCGGTGAGTTCACGCTTCTGTTCCCACGTCATGGCATCCCACAGGAGCACCGTGCTATCCAAACTCCCACTGGCAAGGGTCGTGCCATCTGGGCTGAACGCTACGCTTCGGACCCGCCTCCTATGACCGGTAAGTGTACCCTTCTGTTCCCACGTCATGGCATCCCACAGGAGCACCGTGCTGTCCAAACTCCCACCGGCAAGCGTCTTGCCATCAGGACTAAACGCTACGCTATTGACCCAGCCCGTATGACCGGGGAGTGTACCCTTCTGTTCCCGCGTCATGGCATCCCACAACCACAACGCCCCGTCCCCGCCCCCAATGACAAGGGTACTCCTATCCGGGCTAAACGCTACGCTTTCGACCCCTTCCGTATGCCCCGTGAGTGTATACTTCTGTTCCCACGCCATGGCATCCCACAACCGCACCGTCCCGTCCTCACTCCCACTGGCAAGCGTAATACCATCAGGGCTGAACACGACGCTTCTGATCGGGGCTGTTATATACCCGGTGAGTGTAGCCTTATGTTCCCACGTCTCGGCATCCCACAACCGTACTGTCCCGCTCCTACTCCAACTGACAAGCGTCTTGCCAGCCGGACTGAAAAATACGCTATAGACCTGACCCGTATGCCCGGTGAGTCTACCCTTCTGTTCCCACGTCTCGGTATCCCACAGCCGAACCGTCCCATCATCACCACTGGCAAGCGTCCTGCCATCCGGGCTGAACGTTACGCTATAGACCCCCTCCACATGCCCGGTGAGGGTATCCTTCAATTCCCACGTCTCGGTATCCCACAAACGCACCGTCCTGTCCCAACTCCCGCTGACAAGGGTCCTCCCATCAGGGCTAAACAATACGCTTGTGACCCAATCCGTATGCCCAGTGAGTGTACCCTTCTGTTCCCACGTCTCAGTATCCCACAAACGCACCGTATGGTCATAACTCCTACCAACAAGCGTCTTGCCATCAGGGCTGAAAAATACGCTTACGATCTCCTCGATGGGCGTACCCTTAGGTTTACCCGTCCCGGTATCCCACAGCCGCAACGTATTGTCCTCACCCCTACTGGCGAGTGTCCTTCCATCCGGGCTGAACGATACGGTTTCGACCCAATGCGTATGCCCGGTGAGTGTATCCTTATGTTCACCCGTCCCAACATCCCACAACCCCACCGTCCTGTCCCAACTCCCACTGGCAACCGTCTTGCCATCAGGGCTGAACGCTATGTCCGAAATCAGCGCGGTATGCCCGGTGAGTGTTCCCTTAGGTTCACCCGTCTCAATGTCCCACAACCGCACCGTCCCGTCATAACTCCTACTGGCAAGGGTCTTGCCATCAGGGCTGAACACGACGCCTGAGATCGGATCTGTATGCCCGGTGAGTGTACGCCTATGTTCACCCGTCCCAACATCCCACAACCCCACCGCATTGTCATAACCCCGACCCACAAGGGTCTTGCCATCAGGGCTGAACACGACGCTCTCGACCCAATACGCATGCCCGGCGAGCAGTGCAACCGCTCGATACGTTGTTGTATCATAGAGCCAAATACCTATCGAACTGCGAACAGCAAGCCGAGTGCCGTCCGGAGAATACTGAACCCTCTTTACAAAGCCTTTACCGAAACGCGCAACCGCACCGTCGGGCAGATTCAGCTGCGTGGACTCTTGGGGGTAAGCGTTCGGTAAAAATAGAACCAACAGCAAAAGTAATGTTGCCGCAATTTTCATCTGAAATACGACCTTCCTGTAAATGTAAATCCACCGCTGCGTAGGGGCGAGGTCCCCTCGCCCGCTCTATAATCCTGAACCAACCACTGCGTAGGGGCGAGGTCCCCTCGCCCAACAGGTTGGGAAACCCAACCCCTACAAGCCTGTAAGCGAAACCACCGCTTCGTAGGGGCGAGGTCCCCTCGCCCAACGGGTTGCCAAACTCAACCCCTACAGTTCGTAGGTTGAGTTGAACGGATCTGACCGAATCCCCACCCATGACAATAACCATTCCATTTTTCAACAACACCACTTTCGCGATAAATACAGTGAAACCCAACAAACCCAATCTAATCAACCAATGAACTAAATCGGCGGAAGTCCGGCAGTTCAATCAGCAACTTTCCACAGGAGCATCGTCCCATCGTAGCTTGCACTGGCAAGGACTTTTCCATCCGGGCTGAACGATAGGCTACTAATCCTTCCCTTATGACCGGTGAACACCCGCTGCTGTTCACCCGTCTTGACATCCCATAACCGTATCGTCTCATCATTACTCGCACTAGCAACCACACTGCCATCCGGACTGACCGCTACGGCTTCGACCCTTGCCGTATACCCGGTGAATACCTGCTTCTGTTCACCCGTCTTGATATCCCACAGGCGTATAGTATCCTCATAACACCCGCTGGCAAGCATCGTGCCATCCGGACTAAACGATACGCTTTTAACACTGCCCATAGGCACGGTGAACACCTGCTTCTGTTTACCCGCCTTGACATCCCACAGGTACACATTGGGCCACCTCTCACTGGCAAGCATTGTGCCATCCGGGCTGAACGCTACGCTTTCAACACGGCCCATAGGCCCCGTGAACACCTGCTTCTGTTCACCTGTTTTGACATCCCATAGGCGTATAGTATTATCATAACCTGCACTGGCAAGCGTCGTGCCATCCGGGCTAAACGATACGCTTGTGACCGGCTTTGTGTGCCCGGTGAGTGTACGCTTAGGTTCACCCGTTTTGACATCCCACAACCGCACCGTATTGTCATAACTCCCGCCGGCAAGCGTCGTGCCATCCGGGCTAAACGATACGCTATAGATCCCCTCGGTGGGTGTACCCTTAGGTTTACCCGTCTCGGTGTCCCACAACCGCAACATCTTCTCCTCATTCCCACCAGCAAGCGTCTTGCCATCTGGGCTGAACACGACGCTATAGACCTCGCGGGTATGTCCAGTGAGTTTACCCTTCTGTTCACCCGTTTTGACATCCCACAACCGCACCGTCCCGTCCCAACTCCCACTGGCAAGCGTCACCCCATCTGGGCTGAACGATACGCTATAGACCACCCTCATATCCCCAGTGAGTGTACGCTTAGCTTCACCCGTCTCGGTATCCCACAACCGCACCGTCTCGTCATAACTCCCACTGGCAAGCATCTTGCCATCTGGGCTGAATACGACGCTATAAACCTCTTTCGTATGTCCGGTGAGTGTACGCTTAGCTTCACCCGTTTTGACATCCCACAACCGCACCGTATTGTCCCCACTCCCACTGGCAAGTACCTCGCCATCTGGGCTGAACGATACGCTATAGATCCGCTCCGTATGCCCGGCGAGCAGCGCAACCTCTCGATACGTCGTTGTATCATAGAGCCAAATACCTATCGAACCGACAACAGCAAGCCGAGTGCTGTCCGGAGAATACAGAACCTCCCATACACTGCCTTTGCCGAGACGCGCAACCGCACCTTTGGGCAGATTCAGCTGTATGTACTGTTGACGCGCAACCGCATCTTCGGGTAGGATCCGTTGCGTGTACTGTTGACCAGAGGGCTGGTTGCCACAAGCGGGTAAAAATAGAACCAAAAACTTAAGTAGACTCACCGCTGTTTTCATCTAAAATAATCCCTTTCTATAAATGCGAATCCACACTCTCGTAGGGGCGAGGTCCCCTCGCCCAACGGGTTGGGAAACCCAACCCCTACAAGCCTGTAAGCGAATCCACCTCTTCGTAGGGGCGAGGTCCCCTCGCCCGCACGCTCCGGGTGCCGTAACAGAAATCAACTAATCAACTTTCCACACCAGCACCGTTCCGTCCGAACTGCCACTGGCAAGCGTCCTGCCATCCGGGCTGAATGCTACACTATTAATCCCATTCATATGTCCAGTCAACACCGCCTTCGGTTCTCCCGTTTTCACATCCCACAATCGCACCGTTTTATCAATGTCCTCCCCACTGCCACTAGCAAGCAGGGTCCCCGCCGGGCTGAACGCTACCGTCTCAGCCCAATGCGTATGACCCTTGAACACCCACCTCTGTTCTCCCGTTTCGACATCCCACAGGTACACATGGTACCAACTCGCACCGGCAAGCTCACTGCCATCCGGGCTGAACGCTACACTTGGCACCCCGACCTCATGACCGGTCAATACCTGCTTCTGTTCTCCCGTTTGGACATCCCACAGTCTCACTGTCCCGTCCCAATTCCCACTCCCGCCGGCAAGGAGAGAACCATCAGGACTGAACGCTATGCCCCCTTCCGTATGTTCAGTCAACACCCGCCTCTGCTTACCCGTTTTGACATCCCACAGCCGTATCTCACCAGAACCCTCATTCGCAAGGAGGGTACCATCAGGACTAAACGCTACGCTTGTGGCGGAGCTGTTACGCCCGGTGAACACCTGCTTCTGTTCTCCCGTTTTGATATCCCACAACCTCACCGTCCCGTCCCAACTCCCACTGGCAAGCAGGGGACCATCAGGACTGAAAGATACGCTTCTGACCGAGTTCGTATGCCCGGTCAATACCTGCCTCTGCTCTCCCGTTTTGACATCCCACAGCCGTATGATATTATCAGAACTCCCACTGGCAACCGTCGTGCCATCAGGACTGAACGCTACGCTTATGACCGCTTCCGTCCACCCGGTCACCGTCTGTTTATGCTCACCCGTCACCGCATCCCATAGATGCACACTGTACTCACTCCCACTAGCAAGCGTCCTGCCATCAGGACTGAACACTACGCTTGAAACCCACTCCGTATGCCCGGTCAGCGTCCCCTTATGCTCACCTGTCACCGCATCCCATAGCCGCACAGTATTGTCTCCGCTCCCGCTAGCAACCGTCTTTCCATCCGGGCTGAACACTACGCTTGAAACCCACTCCGTATGCCCGGTCAGCGTCCCCTTATGCTCACCTGTCACCGCATCCCATAGCCACACCGTATTGTCCCCGCCCCAGCTGGCAATCGTCCTGCCATCAGGACTGAACACTACGCTATAGATCCCTTTCGTATGCCCGGTCAACGTCTGTTTATGTTCTCCTGTCACAGCATCCCATAGCCGCACAGTTTTGTCCCTACTCCCACTGACAACCGTCTTGCTATCAGGACTGAACACTACACTATCCACCCACTCCGTATGCCCGGTCAACGTCCGTTTATGTTCCCACGTCACCGCATCCCATAGCCGCACAGTATTGTCCCTACTCGTGCTAGCAACGAGGGTCCCATCAGGACTGAACGCGACGCTTGAGATCCACTCCGTATGCCCGGTGAGTGCACCCTTCCGTTCCCACGTCTCGGTATCCCACAATCGCACCCTGTCGCCCGAACTCCAACTGGCAAACGTCTTTCCATCCGGGCTAAATGCTACGCCTCTGATTTCCCACGTACCCCCAGCGAGCGTACCCTTCAGTTCACTCGTCTCCGTGTCCCACAACCGCACCCTGTCGTCCCTACTCCCTGTGGTCGCAACGGTGGCACCATCCGGGCTAAACGCTATATTATGCATCCAACCTGGGTCATCGGGGAGCAGCGCAACCTCACAATAGGTCGTTGTATCATAAAGCCAAACACCGATGGTACTGTAAACAGCAAAGCGCGCCCCATCCGGAGAATACAGAATCTCCCCTACACTGCCTTTGCCTATCCGCGCAACCGCACCTTCGGGCAGATTCAACCGCGTGTAATCTTCGGGATAAGTATTCGGCAAAAATAGAACCAAAAACATGAGTAATGTCACCGCTATTTTCATCTAAAATACGACCTTTCTGTAAGTGAAGCGCGATTTCGTAGGGGCGAGATCCCCTCGCCCGCACGACAAAACCCCAGAGGGGCGATAGGTGTATAGAAAACCGAGTCCCCACAAACCAAAGCCCCAGAGGGGCGACAGGTGTATCACACGACCACACTTTGGATTGAACAGGACAATGGAAAATAAACTAATCAACCAATCTGCTAATCAACTTTCCACAGGAGCACCGTCCTGTCCGAACTCACACTGGCAAGCACCGTCCCATCCGGGCTAAACGCTACGCTTTTAACCGAACGCGTATGCCCGGTGAATGTTCGCTTAAGTTCCAATGTCACAGCATCCCACAACCGAACCTTCGCATCATGACTTCCACTGGCAAGGGTCGTGCCATCCGGACTGAACACTACGCTATTGAACCTGTCCGTATGCACGGTGAGTGTACCTTTAGGTTCACCCGTCGTGAGTGTTACCTTCTCTCCCCACATCTCGGTATCCCACAACCGCACCGCATTGTCCCAACTCACACTAGCAAGGATGGCACCATCCGGGCTAAACGCTACGCTTTCGACTCCCAACGTATGCTCGAGTGTACCCTTCTGTTCACCCGTCTCGGTATCCCACAGGAGCACCTCCCCGTCCCAACTCCCACCGGCAAGCGTCTTGCCATCAGGGCTGAACGCTACGTTTTCACCCCTATCTGTATCCGCGGCGAGCAGGGCAACCTCTCGATACGTCGTTGTATCATAGAGCCAAATACCGATGGAACTGACAACAGCAAGGCGCGCCCCGTCCGGAGAATATAGAACCTCCCTTAAATAGCCTTTACCGAGACGCGCAACCACACCTTCGGGCAGACCCCATTGCGTATACTCTTCGGCAAGAGCGTTCGGTAAAAATAGAACCAAAAGCATAAGTAGTGCCGCCGTTATTTTCATCTGAAATCCTACCTTTCTCTAAATGAATCCAAGTCTTCGTAGGGGCGAGGTCCCCTCGCCCGTCCGCACATCGTAGGAGCGAGGTCTCCTCGCCCAATCGCTTGGGAAACCCAAGCCCTACAAGCTGGTGTTGCGTCTATATTTCGACCTACAAATCTGTGTTTTGGGCAGGCACAAGTCCCCGATCGATCGGGATTAAGAAACTTGTGGTTGACCTTCTGTGGGACGGTTTAATCAGTTATCATCCTCCACAGCAGCACTGTCCCGTCCCCACTCGCACTGGCAAGCGTCACCCCATCGGGGCTAAACGCTACGCTTTGAACATCACTCCTATGTCCGGTGAACACCTGCTTCTGTTCGCCCGTTTTCACATCCCATAACCGTACCGTATCGTCCCAACTCCCGCTGGCAACCGTCGTGCCATCCGGGCTAAACGCTACACTCTCGACCCCCGCCGTATGCCCGGTGAGTGTACCCTTATGTGCACCCGTCACAACATCCCACAGCCGCACCGTATTGCCCCGACTCCCGCTGGCAACCGTCACCCTATCGGGGCTAAACGTTACGCCACCAACCTTATCCGTATGCCCGGTGAGCGTCGCCTTCTGTTCCCACGTCGTGGCATCCCACAGCCACAACGTCCCATCGGTGCCCTTAACCGCAAGGGTACTCCCATCCGGGCTAAACGTTACGCGTGAGACCCCTTCCGTATGCCCGGTGAGCGTACCCTTATGTGCACCCGTCTCGGCATCCCACAATCGCACCGTCTTGTCCCAACCCCCACTAACAACCGTCTTACCATTAGGGCTAAACGCTACGCCCAAGACCAGACTCGTATGCCCGGTGAGCGTACCCTTCCGTTCACCCGTAACAGCATCCCACAACAGCATCGTCCTGTCATGCCTCCCACAACTGGCAACCTTAATGCCATCCGGGCTGAACGATACACTTCTGATCGGGTCTACTGTATACTTGGTGAGCGTCCCCTTCCGTTCCCACGTCTCGGTATTCCACAACCCTACCGGCTGATTGTAACCCCAACTGGCAAGCGTCGCGCCATCTGGGCTGAACACGACGTTTGTGACCCAATCCCCATGCCCGGTGAGTGTTCCCTTCTGTTCCCACGTCTCGGTATCCCACAACAGCACCGTATCGCCCTCATATCCGCTGGCAACCGTCTTGCCATCGGGGCTGAACACGACGTTTGTGACCCAATCCCCATGCCCGGTGAGTGTCCCCTTCTGTTCCCACGTCTCGGTATCCCACAACAGCACCGTATCGCCCTCATATCCGCTGGCAACCGTCTTGCCATCGGGGCTGAACACGACGTTTGTGACCCAATCCCCATGCCCGGTGAGTGTCCCCTTCTGTTCCCACGTCTCGGTATCCCACAACCGCACCGTCCCGCCCCTAGTCCAACCGGCGAGGGTTTTGCCATCGGGGCTGAACAGTACGCTATTGACCCTGTGGTAATACACGGTGAATGCACCCTTATCTTCACCCGCCATGAGTGTACCCTTCTGTGCACCCGTCTCGACATCCCACAACAGCAGCGCATTAGCATCACTCATACTGGCAAGCGTCTTGCCATCCGGGCTGAACACGACGCTTGAGACACGACCCGTATGCCCGGTGAACACCTGCTTCTGTTCGCCCGTTTTCACATCCCACAATCGCACCGTAGCGTCCCTACTCCCACTAACAACCGTCTTTCCATCTGGGCTGAACACGATGCTATTGACCCTGCCCACCCACACGATGATTGTATCCTCCTGTTCATCCGCCGTGAGTGTACTCTTATGTTCACCTGTCTCGGTGTCCCACAACCGCATCGTCCCGCCCCAACTCACACCGGCAAGCGTCTTGCCATCGGGACTGAACGCGACGTTTTCGACTCCGCGCGTATCCCCGGTGAGTGTGTCCTTATGTTCACCTATCTCGGTGTCCCACAACCGCACCGTCCCGTCCCTACTCCAACCAGCAAGCGTCTTGCTATCCGGGCTGAACACGACGCCTGACCCCCGATCTGTATCCCCGGTGAGCAGGCAAATCTCCCGATACGTCATTGTATCATAGAGCCAAATACCGATCGAACTGACAACAGCAAGGCGCGCCCCGTCCGGAGAATATTGAATCGCCTTTATACTGCCTTTACCAAGACGCGCAACCGCACCGTCGGGCAGATTCCATCGCGTGTACTCTTGGGTGTGGGCGGTGGGTAATAATAAAGCCAAAAACGCAAGTAATGTCATCGTTATTTTCATCTAAAATAATCCCTTCCTGTAAGTGAAACCACCTCTTCGTAGGGGCGAGGTCTCCTCGCCCGCACAGTTATATAGTGTTGGGTAGGTGCTGTTTCCAACTGCGCCTATGCAATGCGGTTAGAAACCGCACCTACCGGGCCTGGGGAAAATATAAAATTACCGATTTAAATACTTAAACTTCATACAGATTGTGGTACAAACGACCACTCTTAATGAACCAGTGAACTAATCAACTTTCCACAGGACTATTGTTCCATCCTGACCCCCGCTAACAAGGACTTTTCCATCCGGGCTGAATGCGATGCTTCCCATCACCCCAAACCTATGTCCGGTAAATGCGCGCTTATGTTCTCCCGTCTCGGTATCCCATAGCAATATCGTGCTTGAACCATCTCCACTAGCAAGGGTCCTCCCATCAGGGCTGAACACCGCCGTCCTGCTCTCAACTATAAGCCCGACAAGCGAGTGCTTCAGTTCCCACGTCTCGGTATCCCACAACCGTACTGCCTCGCCGCCCCACCTTTGCGGGCCCTGCGAACCCCAGCCGGCAAGCGTCATGCCATCGGGGCTGAACACTATCTTCGTATATCCGGTGAGCGTGTGCTTCAGTTCACCCGTCTCGGTATCCCACAACAGCACTGCATTGTCCCAACTCCCACTGGCGAAGGTCCTGCTATCAGGACTGAACGCGACGTTTATGATCTTGCCCATATGCCCGGTGAGCGAGTGCTTCAGTTCACCCGTCTCGGTATCCCACAACCGTACGGTCTTGTCATGACTCGCGCTGGCAAGGGTCTTTCCATCCGGGCTGAACAATACCCACGTGACCGAATCGGTATGCGCGGTGAGGGTGTGCTTGATTTTACCCGTCTCGGTATCCCACAACCGTGCTGTCTTGTCTCGACTCGCACTGGCAAGTGCCCTGCCGTCCGGGCTGAATACTACACGCCAGACGCGATCTGTATGCCCGGTGAGTGTACCCTTATGCTCACCCGTCTTGGCATCCCACAACCGCACCGTCTTGCCCTCACCCCAACCGGCAAGGGTTGCACCCTCCGGGCTGAACAATACCCATTTGACCGAACTATTATCCGCGGTGAGCGTACCCTTCAGTTCCCGCGTCTCGGTATCCCACAACTGCACCGTCTGGTCCGAAGTGGCACTGGCAAGTGTCTTTCCATCCGGGCTGAATGCGACGCTGATCCCTACTATGGTATACCCGGTGAGGGTGTGCTTGATTTCACCCGTCTCGGCATCCCACAACCGCGGCGTCCTGTCCGCACCCCAACTGGCAAGGACCGTACCATCCGGGCTGAACGCTATTCTCCCGACCCGCCTTGTATGACCGGTGAGGATTTGCTTCTGTTCCCACGTTTTGGCATCCCACAGCCGCACCGTATTGTCCCCGCTCCCACTGGCAAGGGTCGCACCATCAGGACTGAACGCTACACCATAGACCGGCTCTGTATGCGCGGTGAGGGTGTGCTTGATTTCACCCGTCTCAATATCCCACAACCGTACCGTATTGTCTAGACTCGAACTGGCAAGGGTCGCACCATCAGGACTGAATACTATACTCCAGACCCGTTTGCTATGACCGGTGAGGGCGTGCTTCAGTTCCAACGTCTCGGCATCCCACAACCGCACCGTCTGGTCCGCACCCCCGCTAGCGAGGGTCGCACTATCCGGGCTGAACACTATACTCCAGTTCCACTCTGCACCCTCGGTGAGTGTTGCCTTGTGTTCACCGGTCTCGACATCCCACACCCGCACTATCGCGTCCCCAATCGTTTCGGTATGCGGATTCTCGTTCGTACCCCAACTGACAAGGGTCGCACCATCGGGGCTGAACAATACCCGTCTGACCGGAATCTTATGCTCGGTGAGCGTGCGCTTGACTTCGCCCGTCTCGATATCCCACAACCGCACCGTCTGGTCCCAACTCCCACTAGCAAGGGTCGCACCATCGGGGCTGAACGCTACGCTATTGACCGCATTCGTATGCCCGGTGAGCGTTCCCTTGTGTTCACCCGTTTTAGCATCCCACAGATAGATCAGCGTGGTCGCACTCCAACCGGCAACCGTCTTTCCATCCGGACTAAACGCTACATTCCAGAGCCAATCTGAATACGGGGGCAGCAGGGCGACCTCTCGATAGGTCGTTGGATCGTAGAGCCAAATGCCGATGGAAGTCTTGACAGCAAGACGCGTCGGCTCCGGAGAATACAGAACCCGCTTCAGATAGCCTTTACCGAGCCGCGCAACCGCACCTTCGGGCAGATTCATCTGCGTGTAATCTTGGGCGAGGGTGGTCGGTAAAAATAGAACCAAAAGCATAAGTAACGTCACCGCTATTTTCATCGGAAATAATCCCTTTCTGTAAATGTCAAAAAAGTAGTAGGCACACTCCGTGTGCCGTAACAATGAACCAATGAACTAATGAACCTTCCACAACAACACCGTCCCATCGTAACTCGCACTGGAAAGCGTCCTGCCATCAGGGCTGAAGGCTAAGCCCTTGCCCGAACTCATATACCAAGTGAAACCCTCCTTCTCTTCGCCCGTTTCGACATCCCACAGCTCCACCCTTCTGTTCCAACTCCCGCTGGCAAGCGTACTGCCATCCGGGCTAAACGCCACGCTATCGACCGCACGCGTATACCCGGTGAATGCACGCTTCTCTTCACCCGTTTCGACATCCCACAACCGCACAGTGTTATCATGGAGTCCAGTGCCGGTGGCAAGCGTCGTACCATCTGGGCTAAACGCTACGCTATTGACCTCATCTATATGCCCGCTGAACACCTGCCTCTGTTCACCCGTTTCGACATCCCACAACCGCACGGTCTTGTCAGAACTCCCACTGGCAACCGTCACACCATCTGGGCTAAATGCTACGCTTTTGACCGTTCCCATATGCCCGCTGAATACCTGCCTCTGTTCGCCCGTTTCGACATCCCACAACCGCACGGTCTTGTCAGAACTCCCACTAACAACCGTCCTGCCATCCGGACTAAACGCCACGCTATTGACCGAACTCGTATGCCCGGTGAGCGTGTGCTTCTGCTCACCCGAGTAGACACCCCACAACCGCACCGTCGTGTCCAAACTCCCACTGGCAAGCGTCACGCCATCTGGACTAAACGCCACGCTATAGACCCGCTTTCCATGCCCGGTGAGTGCACGCTTACGTTGACCCGTCTCGGCGTCCCAGAACAGCACCTTCCCGTCCTTACTCCCGCCGGCAAGCATCTCGCCATACGGATCGAACACCACACTATAGATCCGCCCCATATGCCCGGTGAGGTACACGTCACGTTTACCCGTCTCAATATCCTGCAACCACCCCGTATTGTCCCAACCCGCGCAGACAAGCGTCCTACCGTCAGGGCTAAACGCCACGTTATAGACCCCCTCCACATGCCCGGTGAGGGTATCCTTCCGTTCCCACGTCTCCGTGTCCCACAACCGCACCAGCCCGTCCCAATTCCTACTGGCAAGCGTCCTGCCATCAGGACTGAACACGACACGATAGACATCGAGCGCATTCGTGGTGAGGGTCCCCTTCAGTTCCCGCGTCTCGGTATTCCACAACAGCACCAGTCCATTCTTACCCTCACCGGCAAGCGTCACCCCATCCGGGCTGAACACTACGCTTCTGACCCAACTCGTATGCCCGGCGAGTTCACCCTTCAGTTCCCATGTCTCGGTGTCCCATAACAGCACCGTCCCCTCCTTACCCCTACCGGCAAGCGTTTTGCCATCAGGGCTGAACACCACATCAGCCAACTTGGACGCCCACCCGGTGAGCGTCCCCTTATGTTCCCACGTCACGGCATCCCACAGCCTTATCGTACCACCTCGACTCCCACTGGCAAGCGTCACCCCATCGGGACTGAACACGACGGCTTCGACCTTATCTGTATGCCCGGTGAGGGTATCCTTCAGTTCCCACGTCTCCGTGTCCCACAACAGCACCGTACCGTCCCAACCTCCACTGGCAAGCGTTCTGCCATCCGGGCTGAACGCTACGCTATCGACCCAGATCTTATGCCCCGTGAGTATGTCCGTCTGTTCACCCGTCTCGGTGTCCCACAACCACAGTACCCTCCCAGTCCCAGTGGTAACTGTCTTGCTATCCGGGCTGAACACAACACTATCGACCGAACCGGCATGTACGGGGAAAAAACCGATCTGTTGATAGGTCGCTGTATCATAGAGCCAAGTACCGTTGGAATTGATAACAGCAAGGCGAGTACCGTCCGGAGAGTACCGAATCTCATCTACATAGCCCCTACCAATCCGCGCAACCGCACCTTCGGGCAGATTCAGCTCCCTGGGCTCTTGGGCGAAGGTACTGGGTAATAATAAAGCCAAAAGCATCACTAACGTCATCGTCATTTTCATCTGAAATCCTACCTTTCTGTAATTGTGAATCCACCGCTTCGTAGGGGCGAGGTCCCCTCGCCCGCACAGTTATCTCGTGTTTGGTAGCCGCTGTTTCCAACTGCGCCTATGCGGTGCGGTTAGAAACCGCACCTACCAGTCTCCCGTTGGGTAGGCGCTGTTTCCAACTGCGCCTATGCAGTGCGGCTAGAAACCGCACCTACCGGGGGCATAACTTTCTGTAAGTCAATCCGAGATTTCGTAGGGGCGAGGTCCCCTCGCCCGCACAGTTATCTCGTGTTTGGTAGGCACTGTTTCCAACTGCGCCTATGCAGTGCGGTTAGAAACCGCACCTACCGGGGGCATAACACAGTTATCTAGTCCGTAGGTTGGGTTGAACGACACAAGGTAAAATGAACCAATGAACTAATCAACCTTCCACAGCAACACCGTCCCATCCTCACTCGCACTGGCGACGACTTTTCCATCCGGACTAAACGCCACGCTACGCACCGTCGCCGTATGCCCGGTGAGTGTCCGCTTGTGTGTCCATGTCGTAGCATCCCACAACCGCACCGTATGGTCCATATCGTGATAGCGACTTCCACTTCCACTGGCAAGCGTCCTTCCATCCGGACTGAACGCTACGTCTAAGACCGGAGCCGCATGCCCGGTGAACGTGTGCTTCAGTTCACCCGTCTCCGCATCCCACAACCGCACCGTCTGGTCCCAACCCGCAGTGGCAAGCGTCCTGCCATCCGGACGGAACGCTATCCTTGTCACACCACCATACTTATGCCCGGTCAACACCCCCTTCTGTTCACCCGCCTCGACATCCCACAGCAACACCGTTTTCTTCAAACTCGTACCGGCAAGCGTCATGCCATCCGGGCTGAACACGACGCTTCCGCCCCTATACTCATCCCCGGTCAACACCCCCTTCAGTTCACCCGTTTCGGCATCCCACAACCGCACCGTACCGTCCTGACTCGCACTGGCAAGCGTCACGCCATCCGGGCTAAACGCTACACTAGTGACCTTCTTCGTATGCCCGGTGAGCGTCGCCTTCTGTTCACCCTTCTTGACATCCCACAGTCGCACCGTATGGTCCTCACTCCTACTGGCAACTGTGGTGCCATCCGGGCTAAACGCTACACGATGGACATCACCCGTATGCCCGGTGAACGTGTGCTTCTGTTCACCCGTCGTGGCATCCCACAGTCGCACCGTATGGTCCTCACCCCCACTAGCAACTGTGGTGCCATCCGGGCTAAACGTTATCCTATTGACCCCCTTCGTATACAGGGACAACACCTGCTTCTGTTCACCCGCTTTGACATCCCACACGGACATATCTTTCCAACCCTCAGTGGCAAGCGTCATGCCATCCAGACTGAACGATACACTTCTAAGACCCCTCCCATACCCGGTAAGGATATGCTTCTGTTCACCCGTTTCGACATCCCACAGCCGCACCGTATCGTCCCAACTCACACTGGCAAGCGTCCTCTCATCCGGGCTAAACTTTACCCTAGTGACCCCGTGCGTATGCTCGGTGAGCGCGTGCTTCAGTTCACCCGTTTCGACATCCCATAACCGCGCCGTGTCGTCGAAACTTCCACTGGTAAGCGTCCTCCCATCCCGGCTGAACCGGATGCTATAGACCAAGCCCGTATGCCCGGTGAGCGTGTGCTTCCGTTCACCCGTCGCGGTATCCCACAGCAACACCGTCCCGTCCCGACTCCCACTAGCAAGTGTAGTCCCATCTCGACTAAACGTGATTCTATAGACCAAGCTCGTATGCCCGGTGAGCGTGTGCTTATGCACACCTGTCGCAGTATCCCACAACCCCAGTGTCATGTCCTTATTCCCACCGGCAACCGTAGCCCTACTTGGACTGAACGCGACGCTATAGCCTGAAAACGTATCCTCAGGTAGCGTCTGTTTATGTTCCCACGTCTCGGTGTCCCATAACCACACCGCATCATCATCGGCCAGGCTGACCAGTACCTTGCCATCCGGGCTGAACCGTATGCTTCTGGCACCCTTCGTAGTTCTAGTGAGTGCACCCTTCAGTTCCCACGTCTCGGTATCCCACAACCGCACTGTCTTGTCGTTCCACCCTCCAGCGGTGACAAGCGTCCTGCCATCAGGACTGAACGCGACACCACCCACCATCTCTGTATGACCGGTGAGCGTCGCCTTATGTTCACCCGTCACAGGATCCCACAACCGCACCGTTTTGTCCAAACTCCAACTGAGAACCGTCTTTCCATCCCGGCTGAACACCACGCCTCGGACGTCTCCCGTATGCCCACCTAGCAAGGCAACATCTCGATACGTCTCCGTATCATAGAGCCAAATACCGATTGAACTGCGAACAGCAAGCCGAGTCCCGTCCGGAGAATACTGAACCGAGGATAAATCGCCTCTGCCGAAACGCGCAACCGCACCTTCGGGCAGATTCAGCTGCGTGTAATCTTGGGGGTAAGTGTTCGGTAAAAATAGAACCAAAAGCATAAGAAATGTCATCGTTATTTTCATCGGAAAGAATCCCTTTCTGTAACCGTGAATCCACGGTTTCGTAGGGGCGAGGTCCCCTCGCCCAACGGGCACTTTGTATGAGTGCCGTAAATCAGGCACCAATGAACCAATGAACTAATTCTCTTCGGTAAAAGTCGGGCGGTTTAATCAGTAACTTTCCACAGGAGTACCGTCCCGTCATCACTCCCACTGGCAAGCACCCCGCTCTCCGGGTTGAACGCCACGCTATTGACCGCCCCTTTATGTCCATAGAGCGTCTCTTTGAATTCGCCCGTCATGGCATCCCACAGATACACCATCCTGTCCTCCCCGTCCCCACTTGCACTAGCAAGTGTTGTGCCATCCGGACTGAAAGCAACGCTTAAAACCTTGTACCTATGTCCCCTGAAGGTCTGCTTATGTATCCATGTCCCAGTATCCCACAGCCATACCGTCTTGTCCCAACCTCCGCTGGCAAGTACCTTCCCGTCCGGACTGAACGCTACACCATTGACCGCAGCCCCATGCCCCTTGAGTGCTCCTTTGATTTCACCCGTCGCAGTATCCCACAACCGCACTTTATTGTCGTCGCTCCCACCAGCAAGCACTTTCCCGTCCGGACTGAACGCTACACTTGTGATGCTATCCGTATGTCCGCTGAACGTCCCTTTGGGTTTACCCGAAACGGTGTCCCATAGTTGCACCGTATTGTCCTTCCATTGCCCACTCGTAGTAGTAAACGTGGTGCCATCCGGACTGAACGCTATACTCACAACGCTATGCGTATACCCGGTGAACGTCCGCTTATGTGCCCACGTCGATGTATCCCGCAATTGCACCGTCATGTCCTCACTCCCGAATGCAAGTACTCCGCCGTCTGGACTGAATGCCACGCTTTTGACCTCTTTCGTGTGTCCGGTGAGCGTCCCTTTGATTTCACCCGTCGCGGTATCCCACATCCGCACCGTCCCATCCCAACTTCCAGTAGTAAGCACGCTGCCATCCGGGCTAAACGCTATACTATTGACCACACTCCCGATCACATCTTTACTCCCAGTGAGCGTCATCTTGAGTTCTCCTGTCACAGTATCCCACAGATACACCACCTCGCCTTCCCAGCCTCCACCTGCACTGGCAAGCACCCTGCCGTCCGGGCTGAATGCTACGTTATTGAGCAAAAATCCGCCCCCGGCGAGCGTCACCTTGAGTTCACCCGTTTTGACATCCCACAACCGCACGGCACTGTCCCAACCCCCAGTCGCAAGCACCTCACCATCCGGACTGAACGCCACGCTGATGACCCCCTTCGTATGCCCGGTGAGTACTTGCTTGGGTCTACTCTTTTTGATATCCCTCTTGTTGATATCCCACAGTCGCACCGTCCCATCCATACCTCCAACAGCAAGCCTACCATCTGGACCGAACGCTACGCTTGTGACCATACCCCCATGTCTGGCGATTATCCAATTATTATCTGCTTTGGCATCCCACATCCGCACCGTCTTGTCCATGCTTCCACTGACAAGGAATTTTCCATTCGGGCTGAATGCCACGCTTGTGACCCTCTTCGTATGTCCGGCGAGCACCCGCCTGAGTATGCCCGTTTTGGCATTCCACAGCCGCATCTCCCCGGCTCCATATCCACCGGCAAGTACCTTCCCGTCCGGACTGAACGCCACACTTAAGACCCCTCCCTTATGCCGCCCGGTGAACAGGGCGACCTCTTGAAGGGTCGTTGTATCGTAGAGCCAGATGCCGATAGAAGTGGCGACCGCAAGCCGTGCCCCGTCCGGAGAATACTGGATCTCGTTTAGCGAGCCTTTACCAAGGCGGGCAATCGCACCTTTGGGGAGATGCCATTGTGCGTATTCTTGGGCGGAGGTATTGGGCAGTAATAGAACCAAAAGCATCAGTAACGTCGCCGTGATTTTCATCGGAAATAATCCCTTTCTGTAAGTGTGAAACCAAGATTTCGTAGGGGCGAGGTCACCTCGCCCAACAAGTTGGGAAACCCAACCCCTACATTTCGTCAATTCCTGTAGGGGCAACCCCCCGATAGATCGGGATGCAAGCACTTGTGGTTGCCCTTTCGTAGGGCGGTTTAATCCGATAGCCTCCACAGCCGCACCGCCGTAACCCGATTCGCAGCGGCAAGGGTTTTGCCGTCCGGGCTGAACGCTACCATGTCAATCCAACTGCTATGCCCTGTGAGTGTCTGTTTAAGTTCCCACGTCTCAGTATCCCACAGGCACACTGTTTTGTCCTTACCCCCTGTGGCAAGTGTCCGCCCATCGGGGCTGAACGCTACGGTTAAGACCTTTTCCCTATGTCCGGTGAGCTTCCGTTTATGTTCGCCCGTAACGTCCCACACCCGGACCGTGGTATCCCCGAATCCCCCAGCACTGGCAATTAGCTTCCCAGCCGGACTGAACGCTATGGCTGCGATTTTGCCCGTATGTCCAACGAGCGTGTGCTTCCACATGTTTGTCTCAGCATCCCACAGTCGCACCCTCGGTCCCCCGGAGCACTCAGCACTAGCAAGGGTTCTGCCGTCCGGACTGAATACCACGTTATTGGTCCCAACGCTATGTGTGGAGAGTTTCCTTCTGAGATCACCCGTCACGGCATCCCAAAACTCCACCTCGTGTTTAACGTCAATGGCAATTGTCGTACCATCTGGGCTGAACCTTACACTCTTGATCGGGTCTGTATACTCAGCGAACCTCCTCTTGATTTCACCCGCACCGAGATCCCATAGCAACACCATCCCGTCCCGACTCCCACTGACCAGTGTCCTACCATCTGGGCTGAATGCGATGCTATTGACCCAGTCCGTATGCCCGGTGAGTCGGTTGACCTCCTGACAGGTCGTTGGATCATAGAACCGAATACCGCGCGAGCCAGCGGTAGCAAGCCGAGTGCCGTCCGGAGAATACTGAATCATAATGATATTGCCTGTATCGATGTGTATAACGCTACTTTCGGGTAAACTCCGTCGCCCGCCTTCTGGGGAGAGTGCGCCCGGCAAAAATAGAGCGAAAAGTATGAGTAACGCCATTCCGATTTTCATCTGCGATATCACCTTTCTGTAGATTTGAAGCCTATATTTCGTAGGGGCGAGGTCCCCTCGCCCAACGGGTTGCGAAACCCAATCCCTACGAAGGATTAGGCATCTGTGCACCACCTAAAAAGCGTAGGGGCGAGGTCCCCTCGCCCAACGGGTTGGGAAACCCAACCCCTACAAAGAATTAGGTATCTGTGCACCACCTAAAAAGCGTAGGGGCGAGGTCCCCTCGCCCGCTTTTGCTCGCCCACGTTTATCATTTGGAAAGATTGTTGGGATGCAACTGATCTAATTTCCATTGCATCGGATTATCAGTCACGTATTGACGAATACGCTGTAAATCTATGTCGTCTCGAATGACGTGGTCGTAATAATTTCTTTGCCAAGCACGCGCTCCCGGCATATCACGATGCTGGTTGATATACTTGGCGGATTGATATTTGAAATACGCCACGACTTGCCCTAGCGTGGGTGAGGAGATCTTGCTTCTACGATTGGGTGATGCGGGCGAGGAAACCTCGCCCCTACGGTGCCCAATAAAATAACTCCGTGGATGTGATTGGGCATAACAACATATACATCTAATTCGACAGAAAAGAAACGTTGTGGAATACGGCTCCAACGTTCAACGACAATTTTCCCTATTGCGTTCAATTGCATCTGCCCATCTATAAGTCGAGTGCCGTCTGGCGAGTATTGTATTTCAGGGAATCTGCCTTTGCTGAGGCAGGCAATAGCACCTTCGGGGAGATTCAGGTGCGTGGACTCTTGGGCGGGGGTGTGCGGTAGGAATAGAACCAGAAGCGTCAGTAGTGTCGCCGCTATTTTCATCTGGAGTGTTCCCTTTCTGTAGGTGTCATGGGTGGGTACGGTGTTTCAAATCCCTTTGGTGTGTTAAGGTCTCTAGCCCCTGATCTCACGTCTTATCTATCAAGCGACACCAAAATTTTCGGCGTTTATGCCCGACAGATTAACGCAGAGCTGAGATTTGTAAATATCACACTTTACCTAAAGAAAGGTTTGATTTTTTGTTTACAAGAGCGGTTGGCGCGGACAAAATGCGAGGTTCATCCGTGTGATTGTCGAGCTGCGGTTCGCTCAATCCTATATCTTTGGATTTTTTGTTTTCTCAGCACGTAGGTTGACCGCCATCTTGACCGATCTACAAAGCCCCAGAGGGGCGACAGGTGTATAGAAAACAGGATCCACACATACCCAAGCCCCAGCGGAGCGACAGGTGATCGTAAATTCGGTTCGTTCAGTTCTCAAGGATTTTGAACGTAATCTTCACACAGAAATTCAACCCTCACGCCATTTTGACGGAATGCGTCGCGGAAATTCCACCAAGCCCTATCTACCGCCTGCAGGATAGGTGGGTTATCTTCATGGGCGCATGCAACGGCGATAAATTTCCGATCATCTGGATCGAAGTCAACCAACTCTGGACCACTTGGGAACTTTTCAAACTCATTTTCTAATCCATCAACAGGCTTAATCGGAACGAAGTCGCACCGTTCAGTGTTCTCCCGATTCAGTGCTACCCATTTGTAAAACTGAAAACCGATACTGAACCGATCTAACCGCTCAAGGATCTTGTATTCGTCAATAATTCGCTCTTCTTTACCCAAGGCTAGTTTCACCTCATCGTCGTTAATCTTCCCAATCCACTCAGCACAAGCTGCTATACAATCTCCAGATAACCTATCTTCAGGAGCTCTACTAGCAACTATCGCAACATTTGTATCTACAATCACCGTCATCATTTATTCGCTTTCCGCCGTGTCATTTCGGCTTTCGTTTTTTCTACCAAGTCCCCCATCTCATCGCCAAAAAAGTCTTTAGGCCAATTACTGATGTTGCCGTATTCATCAACCTTGAGTTGCTCGGCTCTGGAGTTACCGTCCTTAATCTCGCAAAAATGGAATGCTGTCTGATCCGCTGAAATCTCCTCCTCAGCAATCCGGCGCATCAAGCGTAGCAGCAGATGCTCGCTGTGGCTCTCAAGGATAATCTGTACATTCCGATTCTTCACAACATCAATGAAAACATCCGCCAACTCTGATTGCGCTTTCGGGTGCAGATGGGCTTCCGGATTCTCAAGGATGAGGATTGAACCTTCAGGAGCGTAATAACACTGAGCTATTAACGGCAGGACTTGGGAAACACCGAAGCCAACGTCTGTAAGTCCGACTTCGGGACCATCTTCGTACTGCCGAACGAGGAGTTCGTAATCCTGTCCTGTATCAGAAATAGAATTAATGGTATAGGGATAGATCAGATCCAACTCCTGTAACCATTTCATAATCTGCTCATCAATGGCGCGGTCTTGAACCCGGCTCGACAGCAGTGCGGAAATCATCTTCTCTCCACGCCGACCAATATCTTCTGGATGGCTCTCCGCCCAGCTATAATCGTGTCGGGGATCATCCCGTCGCGGACCAAGGTAATGGACTCGAGAGAATAAGTTTTTGAAATCTTCTTCAAGCCGGGAAAAAAGTCGGGAAAAAATTCCCCTAGTGTTAGCTAATGGAGTGCGCAGTCCATAACACCGAAACTGATCTGTTGATAATCCGACATCTAATTTATTTCGATCAGTTTCATAATAAAAATTATTCACCTGGGACCGGGCAATATTCGTTGAAAAAGAAATCTCATCCAGAGGGTCCTGATAGACCCGACTCGAGGGCTGTATTGTTACATAAGAAGGTAGTCTCATATCACGACGTCTAATATATTGATCAATATCTGCACCTATAGAAGATTCCCACGATACAGAAATGCTTAAACTTAAATCCTGTGCGTGTCGATGGATAATAGTATCGAAATCAACCAAGTTGACTGGCGACCCCGCACTGCCAAAGTAAAGTGGCTCATTCCATTCCGGTGGACGTTCCACAGTCTGCTTGAGCATCAGCAATACCTGCAAAATACTGGTTTTGCCAGAATTATTTGCACCGAAAAATCCAGTCAACGGGGCGAGTTGTAGTTTACCAGTATCTTGCCACGACTTGAAATTCTGTGCACTGAGTTCAGTAAGCATAACTTATTCCTCCTTTTCACAGGGAGATTGACATTGAGTTGATATATGTAAATTTCACACATCACCTAAAAAAATGTTTGATATTTATTTTCAATAGCGGTTGCTAGGGCGTGTTAACATTTCATCGCAACTAGACAATCAAGGGAGACGCACAGATGCATGACTCCTCGTAGGGGCTGGGTCTCCCAACCCGTTGTTCACACCTCAGAGACGATTTCGGGTTTCTGTAGGTCGATTTTCCAAAATCGACGTTTCAGTGTCGAGATATGAATATAGACCTACAATCTACAATTGATTCAACCCGTATGGTTTGGGGCTCCTAACCCGCGTTGGTCAATGGGCGAGGGGACCTCGCCCCTACGATTACAGACAGCTTTACAAATGTCAACACGCCCTAGTGAAATCTGGAAAAATCTCTTGACATTTGCTTGGCATTCATTTACACTAGCAGTTGCTATGGGCAAAATTCGGCTCCATGCCGTGTGATTGCTGGGCTGCGGTTCGCGCAATCCTATATCCTTGGCTTTTTATTTGCCCGTCTCCACTCCAAAGCCGACGCGTTGAGCGGCTTTTTTTGTATGTAATACACGCCATAACCCGCCCCCCGTCTATCATCAATTCTAGTTAGGCGGGCTGTGTGCCGCGATTGTGCGGTCTATCTCACCTATCAATCGATCCATCAACTCGTGGGAAGGTGTCAACTTAAAAGCATTTTCGTGCAGTGTTAAAATGCTATACCGAGTACCACGACCGGGGGCATTCAGAAAACGGATCAGTACTTGGAAAAGCGATTTTCCTCTGAGTTGAAGTTGATATTCTTCTTTTATTTGCTGATGCAGTTCCGCATTGGGCGAACGAAATCCGCGACGGGTGCAGAAACCTTGATCCATTTCGGTCTGACCAAGCGGGACAATTTCGTTGCAGTGTCTATCAACCTGTGCCTCCCTGTCCGCCAAATGCTCTCCGACTTCAAACGCGAACCATTCGATAATTGAATCGAGTACTTGTCGGTGTTCGTCAACTTCATCAGTATCTAGCAAGTTTTCCAGATCGGCATCTGCGTATAGGTCATTCTCAATGCTATATCCTTTTGTCCAGATAATATCAGGATAGTCCGGTGGAATCCCTGAGAACAACCACAGATCTCTATCCGCTACAAAAGCCACAGGCAGATGAGCGAATTCGCTTCTTCTCTTATAGACAGCTAGGAGCGTCTCTTTCCCGCCCACCGGCAATACATTTGCTTTTTGGCTGCCAGCAACCTTTCCACCCACTGATAGATTTGGTGATCATCTTTGCCTTCAACGAGAACCGTCGGAAGGTGAGAGTTATGGAGCATCCCTACCAACACTGTTTCGTCTGTCAAATGCCGTGCTGCCATCAATCTCCTCCGCGGTCTTCAGCCAATAGAATCTCTCTCTCAGGATACTTGGTATAGATGAAGGGCGAATGTGTGGCAACGAAAAACTGGTTGCCTGTCTCCTGTTCAAGCAAAGTTGGTAGTAGAAGCCTCTGCCAGTCTACGTGGAGGCTTAACTCCGGCTCATCAATGAAAATAGCTGTGTTTTCACTAAAGGCATTGTAGCACCAAAAACTGAGCAGCTGTTTCTCACCAGCAGAGAGTTTGTCAGATTCGATAGCCCCGTCTTCCTCTCCAAGGGTAACTCCCTTGGGAAAATGAAGTCCTTTGTACTGGAATATGTCACGAATCCACTCACCTAACATTGAAAATGGTTTCAGCAACGCCTCTCGCTCCTTAGTATTCTGCTCAATCTCCTTAGTAACCTTCTCAACCTGCTTTTGAATGTCCTCCAATATCGGAATAGTATCGTCAAGGACCTTCGTTTCAGAAATTGTCAGTGTAATTTCTTTCGACAATTGTGTAAGATCTTCCGATAACTCCAAATGAAGTTGGTCCATCTCTTTAGAGACATCGGTGTGTTTCTCTGTTAGCAACTCATCTATATCATCGGTTGAAATTGCAGCAACGAACTGATGTTCACCATAAACTGATAGATCATCTGAAACTTGAGCGATCGCTTTTTGGAGCATGTCTATACCTTCATCTGCCGACCTCCATGTGAGATTGCCTGAACGCACCCATGCCGTATCATTTAGCCATGCCGAAAGATTTCTAGTAGCGTGTTTGGAAAGATAACTAAAACCACCTTCAATTCTTCTAAATGATGGAAAGAATAGACTCCGATTCCCTGCACGGCCAAATAGGGAATCAAACTTAGATAATTCTAGAAGATCGCGGGCTTTTAATGGTATGTTGAAATCTATATCCATGGGCTCTTGATCAGTAAACGTGCACTTAAACTTCCCCGCGTCAGGTTCAACTCTAACTAGAGATAGCGAAAACGAGTCGGTTTCAATCGAAACTGATTCAAAGACGATTTCTGAAAGAACCTGCACAACATTTCCGCTGATCAAATACCAAATTAGCTTCAGCAGCGTTGTTTTGCCGGAGCCGTTTCTTCCTGTGATAACGTTCAAGCCTTCGTTGAACTCCCACGCACCATCAACGCGATTATTTAGTCCCTTTACTTCCAGCTTTCGTATCATGCTGCATCTCCTTTGTCTGAACGTCTCAGTTCAGTTAGTAGGATTTTCGCCCTAATCATCATAACCCCTACGGCTTTCGGTCCCCGATAAACGCCTCATCTCATCGCATAAGCCCTATCGTGTGGTCCCACAGTCAAGAAAACAACTGTTTCATCTTCTCCACCAAGCTAGCACCAAAATTTTCGATGCCTATTTCCGATAGATTGACATAGAACTGACATTTGTAGATATTACACTTTACCTAAAATCTAGTCAAATCTGGAAAAATCTCTTGACATTTAATCGGCATTCATTTATAATAACGGTTGCTGGGGACAAAATTCGGCTCCATGCCGTGTGATTGTCGAGCCGCGGTTCGCTCAATCCTATATCCCTGGCTTTTTATTTGCCTCGCCTCCACTCTAAAGCCGCCGCGTTGAGCGGCTTTTTTCGTTTGTAATACACGCCATAACCCGCCTCGCGTCTATCGTCAATATCGTGAACCAACCGAAATGCTGACCACAGATAATTCATATACCGTTCTTCGCCACGCTCATAGAGTCTCTGTAACGCCCAGATGAAATAATCCACAGCCTGTAAGCTGGCATGATCTCTGGGCCTGACCTGAGATACTTGCAAGGACGCATCACTTGTGATGTTATATTGTTCTGCAAAACGGTCCTGTGCACTTTGGAGTGCCTTACGTAAAGCAGCGGTGCGATCAGATTTTCCCCGTTTTGAGAAAGTAATATGATATTTATTACTCTGATGCAATCTTTGTTTGAACAAACGCCCTACCAGATAATCGTAAAGTTCATTGGGGTGATAATGATAGTCAGGATCGCTTTCATTCCGTTCTCGGACATACTCCAGCGCGCGCCATTTGTCAGCAACAACAGCAAAGAAACGTAATTCTTCCGTGTCACGCAAAAGCCTAAAAACTTCCCTCCGCACTTCAGGCAAGTCGTCCTTCGCATGAAACGCTACTGCTGTTTTTCGCCACTTGGCTTGCATGGAAGGCACATCGTCGAAATATGGATCGCTCATCAACCGTGCCCGCAGATCATCAAGGGTATATTGTAATGCCATCGGGTCTGGCACCTCTAGCAAGCCGAGGATAAAAAAGCGGGAGCAACCCTCTGTACCTATCAGCACCTTCCCTCTCTTGGAGAACAAAGTGCCATCGCCGCCTTCATCTATAAAATAATGCCGGATTGAGGTGTCTGTCTTTTGAGATTGATTATTTGTCATATCCTCCTCGATTCAGTTTTCTATTTTCTTCAGTAATACCAAATCTTTGTCATCAACTTCTGATCGGCTTAACTAACCCCATGTAGGAGAGTCGGCTAGCCTAGATTTAATAACCGGGGCCTTCAAGTTGTAGCGAACAGCAACTGACTGGATAAGTTCTAAGAACCAATCTTGAGCGTAAGGCGCAACGACTACTTCGTGAATCAGAAGAGAAAGGTCTACCTTGTAGTAATTCCCCACACCACAAATATCTTGAGAGAAATCAACTAATTCCTTGTCCCCCTCCTTCTTCAAAGGCCATATCTGAATGATCGCTCTTACTTCACGCTCGTGCTCAAAACTCTTGCGCTTGCATAGAAATGGCTCAAGCGAGTTTCTATCAGTGAAGAAAGCTGTCTCATAGTCAACATAACTAACTCTTCCAATGAAGATGTCTTCGCTGGCTGTAAAGCTCCTTGCAAAGGAATCAAAATCAGTCTTGATAGCGATACCGTTATCATCTTTGGAATATAATTTCCACATCGCATCTGATTCATGATCGCTCTCATGCCAGCAATTGATTAGCGTAAACCGGCACCACTTCTGCAGCACATCGAGCCATGTTTGCAGGAGAAGATCACGATGAGGGTCAGTAGATTCTTCAAGGGATCTCCGGGCAGCTACTCTGTTACGATCAGGCCAGTACCCTTCAAAAGGATCATCTAGTTTGTCTGTCCTAGCAAAAAACAGGGCTTGCTTTTCTAGGAGGGACACAAATTTGGTGAAATCCATATATCGCCATAATACTGCGTTACCGGAGGGCGGATTGCAGTAAGGACTTGCCTGGTACATCTATAAACCTCCTGTCGAAATGGAACATTATCTGCTATCCCATCTCCTCATTAGCTTTCGCCAAAAAGAGAATGTTTGATGCCGTCAAGTGAAGCGCGTATGCAGCCATGTATTCTGGAACGGGGATTATTGTGGGTCCCTGCCCATGCCCTGACCGACGATTGCGAGCAGTGGGAACACCAGATGCCAATGTGCTTTTCAGTGCCGTGAAGTGTGACTGTATAAAAGCTGGAATCAGCTCTTTATCAAACACTATATCAATCAGACGATTGATTGTATCTGTTTCTTTGTATTTCCATCGCCGCGTTTTGCAAATCGCTTTTATACAACTCTCAAATGCTTTGAGGCACTCATTCATACATTCTTTGTGCCTTCCCGCTCGATAGTGCTTGTGCGCGTTCAGAAATTCATCATTTGCACCTTCGTACATCGGATCAGAAAGCATCTTTAGTGCTGGCTGCATTGCTTCAGAATGGACAAACTCAGAATCAACCCTGATTATTTGTCCTGATTCATACTGATACCCAATGCCGTGTTCTCGGAACCGATGATTTAGTTTAGTAATAGCTTCATCAGGCGGAATATTACCGGCGTATTTATCTAAATAGTAAAATGAAACTTCAACGACATCAATTACCTCATCTGTCTTTTCTGTCTGAAGGATGAAGTTGCAAACTGCCTCATAATCTGAATCATTGTGTTCCCCAAGTGTAAAGAGTCCGTATTCATCGCACAAGGTTGTATGGATGAACTCGTATGCCTCAGCGCAAGGGTACGGATATTCGATTTCTCCTAAGACATTACGATAAGGCATACCAAAAACCTCCCGCCAGATATGGATAACTTGAACCCGTAATTTTTCGGGAATAACCTCATGCTGATACACATCAGGAACTTCTCCCTGAAGTTTCTTCTGCCGCTTTGAGAAAATGTCAAAAGCTCGCATCTTGTTCTACTCCTTCCGCCAACCCTACGGCTGCCACCCCTCCACCAAGTTCCGCTCAATCTTTATCACCCGCCCCAAGATAATCATCTCCTCCGAGACAATAATCGGCGAATAGTTCGGGTTCGCGGACACCAACGCCGCGCTATGGTCATAGAGGTAGAGCCGTTTACACGTCACATGCCCGTCCATATAGACCGCGACGACAGCTTTGTTGTTCCACTCCGGTCCCGGCTCGATGAGGAGCAGATCCCCGTCGAGGATGAGCGGCGCCATCGAGTCGCCTCTGGCACGCAGAAAGAATCGACCCCTCCCAATTTTGTCCTTATACACATGCTGATAGCCCACAATGTCTCCTTGACCCACCTGATCCAAGTCGCCGCAGGGTATGTCGCCCAAGACGGGGACCGCGACGAAATCCTCATCGGTCACCGGTTCCGCCTCATCTAACCGCGTCCAGTTGGTAATCTTGAGCGGATTCCGAGGGGTTGCCAACGTTGCACGGGGCACATCGTCCTTCGCAATCAGGTCATCAACCGTGATCTTCCGATTGAGAGCCTCGGTAAAGCAATCCGCGATCGCCACCAGGATCTGCGGCTTCGGTGCCTGCGTGTCCCCGCGAACAATTTTATGGATAGCGGTCTGCCCAATCCCCGCGGCTTCCGCCAAATCCTTTTGCGTAATTTTTATCCCTTTCCGCTTACACTCCAACATCAATTCATCAACTAACAGACTCATAATATCACCTCAAGAGAAATTATTCACTTCACCATAAAAACAGGTTGACACACTTCCCTATTAGTGATATAATTTCCTAACAAGGAAGTGTGTAGTAAGATTCACGCTCGCACAGCGCGATAGTTTTCCACAAACACTACATTATTACACACTTCCGCAAATTTTTCAAGGGGCAATCCGAAAAATGCACTTTTCACTTGAGACACTTATCAACGAGAGCGGGCTCCGCAAAAACTATATCGCCGAATGCTTGGGCATCTCCGAGCAGTCATTCTGCAACAAGCTGAAGAATCGACGCCGGTTCCGAGATACCGAGATTGCGAAACTGAGCCAAACGTTGATGATCCCTGAACGGATGATTCGGCGGTCACTTCCTTAGAGTAGACAGACCATGCCACGACGCAGACAAGCAGACAACATCAAACTGATTATCAAGGGCAAACCGTCACCGGAGGCGTTGCCCGTCGAGATCGGGTTGAGTCTGCCCTGCATGAAGGAGGTACGGGAGCGGATCGGCGGCTCTGTTGTGACAATCGATGGGCGATTGGTATGGCTCCCAGGCGTGAAGCGTGAGGAGTGAGGCGTGGAGGTCTTAGAAGACAGAAGAGATGAGAACGTTTTTTTTCAGTGGACCCAAAGGACACCGATGGGTCACGACCGCCGCCCCGACAGAGGAGAATCCTTCTGCCCCACCACCGTCCCCACCGACCGATGAGCGTGCAGAGGGTCGTCGTCGGTTCTTCGGATTCCTGAATGGGCTGCGCCCCAGACTGGATCGGTACGGAGTGTCCGCCGATGATGTGCGGCGGTATTATGCGAAACGGTTCGGCGTGGGAGATCCTGACACCGTAAATTGTCCCAATCCTTACAACGCCGAGGATTCACCTCCCGATCAGAGGTCAGGACGAAAAATGTCCGCCTGCTCCCAGCGTGAGTGGGCGATTGCAGCAGCGGAGGTGCAGGCGATGTTTCAGTCGCCGGAGATTTTTGCGGAGCGGGTCGCTCGGTTCAAAGTGCAACTGGAGGCAGTAATGCCTAAGCCAAAGACCGCTTCCATCGAAATCGGATTCGAGGAGAAGCTGCAACGCGAAGGCGATCGGTGCGAACGGGCAATCCTTAACAGGCTCTACGCCGCTCCCGCCCGCATCAAGGACCTCGACGCACTCGGCTTTCCCAAGCCCCTTACGAACCGAGTCCTCTACTCGCTACTCCATCAGGAGCGCGTCACCTTCCACGGATTCACCTACTTTTACGACTATCTGCGATCCCTGAAAAACCAAAGCCCCACGGAGAAGATCCAATGAACCTTGAAAACACCCGGCACGGAGAAGATCGAACCGTCGCGCTCAGGTACACGCGCATCCACGAAAACGCGATCCATGCGATCGGCACAAAGCTCTCGTATTCGGCGATGAAGGTGTATCTCTACATCAACTTCAACTGCAATCTCGCCAGCGGTATCACGCACAGGCTCAGCTACTCGCGGATCGCGGAGTATTGGGGGATCACGCTCAGGAGTGTCTATCGAGGGGTCGCGGAACTGGAGGGGGCGGGGCTGATCCACATGAAGGAGTCGGGTGACTTCATGGGGGTTATCCCGCATCAAGGCTTGATCCAGAAGATAGCCGCCCAGCAGAGTTACGAAAAGAAGGAACGACTCTTTTATCAAGCGTTACGGAAGCGGATCGACGAAAAATCGGAGGGCAGGACAGAGCCGTTGCCGTTTGGGGCGGTGTGCAGGCTTTATGAGCAGTTGGCCACGGAACGGGCGAAGGAGAAGCGGTTCTATCCGAAAGCGAAGGGGTTCGGGCATGTCCAGGAGAAGCTGGATCTATATGCCCCAGCTGCGGGGGATTAGTTATGTACCTTCTTACTCGCGAAGCGCATGGCGTCAACAGGAACCGAGTTTTTTTGCCGACTCGTCGAGCATCCTCGCTACGCGGGACTTAAAAACGCGGTTTCTTTCTTTCGCATTCGGTTGCTGTTGTACGATTTCTTAACATGAGTACAATCAAAAGGAACTCGGAATCCGTAAATCACGGCAAATCGCCCTAACAGTCCCTCTTGGTATTTCAGTGTGCCTCGGCACAGCACTGATAACATTAAACTCTGGATTTTTCCAGATAGAGTGTTTGCCTTCTCTCTCTAGAACACAACCATGTCGTCTGAGATGCCGTTCAAGCACTCGTCGTCTCATAACCGAATCGTAACCGGCTCAAAATGAGGTTCAGGTATACGGACAAATCCAACTTGATCATATCCCTGCTTATCATACTCCAAAATTTCGGGAAGGGTAACTCGCAAGGTATCAAGAAGTTCTTCTCTTGTCCTTTCTTGACAATTTACACCACGGACTCCTTGAACCCATCCAACCCACCAATCATCCTCTTGGGCGATATAGGCGGTATAGCACTTTTTATAACCATTTTGAGAACGCATGGTAGCATCGGCCTCCCTTTCCATTGAGAATTATACTGGTAGGACACAAGTGTACAGCATTCTGCGATAAAACGCAATACAAATTAAAAAAAGGTAGGGCTATTTATGGTAGATGATAGAATTACTGATACATTTGAATAATATCCTCAATAGACATTTCTGTTTGATATTGTTGGATTCGCTTTATATTAGCAAAATCGTGTTCAATCGGATTATAATCCGGGGAATAAGGGGGTAAAAACATCAGACTCGCCCCTGAAGCCTCTATTAACTGTCGGGTCTTTGGCGTTTTGTGAAGTCGTGCATTATCAAGGATTACCACGTGTTTTGAAGTCAAGCGTGGACATAACTGCTCGGCTAACCAATCATTGAAATCGTAGGCTTTGCAACTCCCTTCAAATAACCGTGCCGCAGTGAAGGTATCTTCAAAACGTGCGGCAATAAGTGTGGTGGTCCGAGTGCGTTGGCTGGATATAAGGTCAAACACGGGTGTGCCTATAGGCGCATAGCCATACCGTCTATAACCGTCGTCTCGAAAGCCACTCTCGTCGGCATAAACTACGGATTTACCAGCGACTTTGACTTGTTCAAGTTGTTGACGATACACTTGTCGTTTTTCATCACACCGCTCCTTATAACCGAGCGTCTTTTTTTTCGCGTGTATCCTAGCCGTTTCAGGCTATATCCTATACAGAAGGTCGACACCCCAAAATGAACAGCGCGTTCTTTGAGGGTCTGGTCTGGAAAATCAGCAATATGTTGTTTCAGCGCATCATAATCAATAGATCGGGGCCCTCGGGGACCGGGTCTTTGATAAGCGAATGGATCTGGGGCGTTTAGCCACTTATAGATAGTGGTTCGTCCGACGTTAAACCGTTTAGCGGCTTCTGTTTTGCTGCCGCCGGCTTGTATGAAATCAAGGACGCGTTTGCGTAAATCGGGTGAATATCTCATAATGCTTATATCGTAACACATTTCTAAATAACGTTCACTTATTTATATTATCTACCATAGTTTTCCATTTTTTGACCGATTTTGGCGGGTAAACGGAAGATTGCACCCTACATCGTAGGCGGGGCATCTTGCCCTGCCCGAAGAATTAAATGACCCTAAAAAAAAGGAGACGAGGTCGGGATTATCTTCGCGCCAATGTAATGCTTGATAGAAAGCAGCGATAACAATCCAATCTGCGTGTTCGTTTGGATCTGCTGCCTGCAGGACGAGTTGAGCGGATTTGGCTGAATCACATTTTTGACGGTGTTCTTCAAAGGTCGGCATTATCAATCACGACTAAAAAGGTGAGTGTATCCGTTCCGAGACTGTTGGGAAAAAGTACAGGAGCTAATATGTTCAAACCCAAAGAACCAATCGGTGTACTCATCACACAATCGGCATTCAATTTGGGATAGTTGGCTAGAGAGTTTCCGTCGAATTCGGTCAACGACAACAACGAATTCAATGCTCTTTTTACGTCGTATATATACAACCCCTTGGACTTCTGGTATTTGGCTGACTGCCTGTTGGTACTCCTTCACAATTTGCTCGGCTTCACCCGCTTCATGGGCTTCAACGCCGCGAACTACAATATCGGTTTTCGGTTCAGCTTGGTTCTGCGTCGCTTTCATGGAGCTCCCTCCTCAGTCCTTAGTGTAGGCACACAAGTATTATAGCAGTTTTAGCCGTGAAAACGCAACGGGAATTAAACGAGGCAAAGGCACCCCCTAACAAAATCTGCACCCTCCGCCAGCGGCATCTCCACCAACCCCAACGGGGCGGCAGGTGTACCGTCAGGAACTGTGAAATCTAACTCAATTCTAATGAACCAATGTACTCATGAACCCATGAACCAATTTTCTTTCCCCTAACCAAATTTCTTAGGCTGCCGGATATTAAATATTTATTAGGATGTTCTTAAAACTTTATTAGGCGATTGTGGATAACTCGCCGGACTCAATAACCACAAGGGTTTCGGCGATTTTATTTTCGCCGATTTTGACACCGGTGTCACAACTTGGATGGGTATGTCAATCCTGTGCCATGCGTGTCAAGATTCCGACATCGGTGTCAAACGCGCACAAATTGTGGATAACCTGTGGATAACTCAAAAAAATAATGCGTAACGAGTCATGCGTAAGGTCGAAAACCAGCACCGGAGGGCTTCTTTACGCATCGCGCATTACGTTTCACGCCTTAGAAAGGAGTTATTATGTCCCAATCACCAACCCCGATAAGATCGGGATCGAAGCTGACTTACCGTGTCATCAAGACGGGTGAGATCGGGCAGCTGATCCCTTGCCCGTGCGATAACCCCATTATCCTAGAGTTCAAAGACGGGATCCGTGATGCCTTCTTCCTACGCGAGTTGGAGCCGACCACCCACCCGATCACGAAGTCGTATCCCAAGCGCGGCAGTAACGCTAAAAACGGGGTTAAAGGCAGATCCAAAGGGCTGGAACGGGGGACGGTAGAGAAGATGCTCCAAATCTATCGATTCCTTGAAACCCAATCGGAGCCGGTGTATCGCTCGGCGATTGAGAAAGCGGTCGGCTTCAACTGCACCCGATCTCTGATGTATCAACCTTCGCAGCCGAAGCAGGTCACGATGGAGAGTTTGGGGATCGCGGAACGAATTCCGGGGGAACGGACGTGGGTGACTTGGCAACTCACGGAACTGGGCAGGACGGAGGGGGAGGATATTATTAGGGGGTTGTGATGGGAGGGGAGGAGCTGTGCTTGATGCCGCCCACTTTTTTCTTTGGGGACGAATTTCTTGCTATGAACCCCGATGATGTGCTAAAATGCTTGCGTCCTATGACCTAACAAAGGTGAGGAGAGGTGAACAACCGTGTCTGAAATGAAAACGTTCCTAAAGAGCATTCATATCGAAAACTTCCGCAGCTTGCGTAAGGTGGATCTTCCGCTCAAGCCCTTGACGGTTCTGGTCGGTCCCAACGCAAGTGGAAAATCGAACGCCTTGAAAGCCTTGGATGTTCTCAGCAAACTGATGGCTGATGAAAAACTTCCCGCAGTTTCAGAAATCCAGAATCATCTCTGGGCAGGCGAAGCAAGCCAGATCGACTTCCAAATAAACACCCAAGTGGGCGGCCTCCCAACTGTATACCGACTGGAACTAAAAGCGGAGGAAGACAACCCTTTTGCTGCCGAAGAATTGCTAGTTGACGGCGTGAAAGTTATCTCAATTCAGGACGGGAACGGAGTGGTTCAAGATGAAGATGGCAAGAACGAGACAAGATACAGGTCCAGTAAACTCGCTTTGAGGTCCGCTGGCGATTATGGAGACAAGCCTATTACAAATGCCCTAACGGAATTTATAAAAGATTGGTTTATCTTTCACTATCGGGTGGATAACATACGACAGGACTTTGAGAAATCTCGTGATAATACGCCACTCTCCAACATACTCTCAATTTGGTATAATAATAACAGCGAGCTTTTCAACAGCGTGAGTAAGTCCCTCGAAGCTGCTACAAATTTCAGAATAGATCAACAAGATGATCGGCTCTATCTTTTAGAAGGATACAAGAATCCAATACCTGTGGGGGAAGCCTCCGACGGCACGTTGTGGCTCATTGTTTATAATATTTTGCTCAACATGCCTAAATTGCCTCCGCTCATCGCCATCGAAGAACCTGAGCGCAATCTACACCCCGGCGCACTGACCGAGATTGCAAAGATTCTTAGGCAGATGGCAGAACGCACCCAGGTGATTATCACAACCCATAGCTCTCAACTCCTCGATGCCTTCAGTTCGGAGAGCTTATCGAATTCGGTTGGGATTTTATTCTTACGCAACCCTCCCGGACACGGCACAGAGGTTTACAACCTTGAGGATTTGCGGAAAGACCGAGCCGCACTGGACGGTTGGATAGAGGATTTCGGAATTGGCAGTGCTATTTTTGAGAGCGAGCTCCTACAAGACCTGATGGAGGAACCAGCATGTCAACCGTAAGAATCTGGGCTGTGAAGTCGGACTATGATGCCAAAATGGTCAAACGTTTGGCAGATAAGCTGCTAACAGATTCACGACTTGGGAATCTGTCCATCCGAACAGCCGACAAAAAAGCATTCTTGAAGCGCAACGGAAAAGATGATACTTTGAGCGATATGCTAAAGAAAGCGACTCAGCATTACCTCGAGCAAGATGACCGTATTATTTTTGTCGCCGACCTAGGTCCTCCAATGCCAACCCATCAACAACAGCAAGAGTCGGACTCGCTGATCCATCACGTTGAACAGATTGTTGATGACGATAGATTTGCTGGCAAAGTATTTCTCGCACAGGGTGTTCAGGAGTTGAAAGCGTGGTTGCCGGTTGCATGTAAATCCCTCGGAATAGCTTCAACGGCTTGGCAGGAAAAGTGGGATAGTGTCGTTGCACCTTTTCACGAAGCCTTTGCCGATACGCCAGAGGACGAAGTAGCACGCGATTTTGAGGAGGCACTGGCGGAGGTGAGGCGTGAGCGGGCGTGAACATCGGTGAGCAATAACTAAAAAGCGCGGGGGACGGTATTATGGCATCACGCCTGATACTGACCTTCGCGCTTTTTTTGTTTGGGGCGCTCTGAGAGAAAAGTTAACACCAATCTCAAAATGACGATATTGGCAATTGCATTGAATCTCACCCTATAGTAGAATAGCTTCCAGATAGGTTGTTGCGGACTTTGAGAATAAACCGCACCGAACCCCTGAAAATAAAGAAAGGAACTACTATGAGAGTGTTACGCCCCCTAATTTATCTATCCCTCATTTTTGTCGTTGTCCAAGCATCCGCCCAAATCGTTGACTTCCCCGACCCCAACCTTGAAAGTGCCATCCGAGAGACTCTTGCCTTAACCGACGGAACCCCCATCACCCGGCAGGAACTACTAAACTTAATGCGGCTGCGCGTCGAGTCCCCACAACTCAGCAACCTCACCGGCTTGGAACACGCCACCAATTTAGAGAATCTTTCACTTGGCGGGACAGGCATGGTCTCGGACTTGACACCGATTTCAAACCTGACTTCGTTGAAAACTTTGAATGCGGGCAGCAATCAGATTAGCGATATTCGACCCTTAGCCAACTTGACGAACTTAGCGGGATTGAGTTTATGGAGCAATGAGATTCAGGACATCTCTCCACTTGCCAACCTCACAAAACTTACTTACTTAAACGCAGGCGGTAACCATATAGAAAACCTTGAACCGTTGACGGGATTGATTCGGCTGCGGACATTAGGACTGTCTGGTAACCGAGTTATTGCGGACATCGCCCCACTTGCCAATCTCACCGCTTTGGAAACATTGCGGCTGAATAAAAATGTGATTACGGATATTGCTCCACTCGTTGGATTAACAAATCTCAAGGAGCTGCGCATCGCTGAGAACCCTATCTACGACTTTGGTCCCCTCCTCCAACTTGAAGAGGTGGAACTGGACACTGAAATAGATGAAAAACTCAATAGGGTTGTAGAGGTGCCAGACCCGAACCTTGAGCGAGCGATTCGAGACGCGCTGTTTCTCCCTGATAGGGCGCCTCTGACGCAATTTCAGATGCAACAGTTAATGCGGCTACGGGTCGAATCGCCAGACCTCCGCGACCTGACCGGCTTGGAATATGCCATCAATTTAGAGGATCTCTCGCTTGGTACTGTCGGCATGGTTTCCGATTTGACACCGCTCGCAAATCTAACCTCACTGAGAAATCTGAATGTGGCGAGAAATCAAATCAGTGATATTCGTCCGCTTGCGGGATTAATCGAGTTGACCTTCCTGAGTGTGAGAGATAACCGTATCAGCGATTTCAGTCCGCTTGCGAACCTTGTCAACCTTGAGGAACTCCGGATAAATGACAATTTCGGGGTCGATATCAGCCCACTGCAAAATCTTAATCTCACTGATTTCCGCTATGATCAAATTTGTGATACTGAACCGCTCCTGCCTCCCGTGAGAGAGCGGATAGAGACCCGGAGTTTCCCTTCTGTCCACCAAGCATGGGATCATGTCGTTGGATTAGACCACCTGACATCGGATCAACGCTATGCCCTTCATGACCTACATTGGAGTCCATTTTTTGGCTTGGGTTGGCAGAAGACCGCAACAGAACCAACGTATGGGCTTGCGACCTCGTTGTCAGGCAACCTTGCGCGTGCGCGTGAAATTCGTCAACGACGGCTTGATCATAATCCTAACATGGTCTTTTTGGTTGAAACAAGAATTCACAACCATTTAAGATCTGAAGCCTTTCCACCCGATTCTGACTTTTGGTTGAGAGATGCTCAAGGCAATATAGTTAAAAATGCTTTCAATGAACATCTCATCAATTTTTTGAAGCCCGAAGTTCAAGACCTGATTGTCAAGCGTATCGTTGCAGTTGCACGGTGTGGGCTTTATGATGGCGTAATGATGAACGGCTTTTTCCTTAACGGAGCAGGCTTTTTAGGGAGACATCTTCATGCTGCCACCGATGAAGAAATTATAACTGCAACTGAGAATATTTTACGCGCCGTCCGGTCACAAGTGCGTGATGACTTTCTAATACTAATCAATACTCACAGAACCCAAGCAACGCGCTATACAGAGTATGTCAACGGCAGTTTCATCGACGTTCTTCGTGAATATGACGGCGGTTACACTCACCACGGGCTTGCTAGCATTGAAAGTACACTCCTCTGGTCAGAGGAAAATCTTAGGTTGCCCCACATTAACTGCGTAGAGGGTTGGGGCATGACCATCGAACCACCTGACGGTATCAACAATCGCCGCTGGATGCGCGTGTTTACTACCATGAGCCTCACCCACTCCGATGGATATGTGCTGTATAATTTCAACGGAAATATTTTCTCCGACCCTCACCATCGGCACTTATGGTATCCCTTCTGGGATGCCAACCTCGGTCAACCCGTCGGTCCCAAAGCCCAACTGTATAAAAACATTGAGGGATTGTTTATCAGAGAATTCACCAACGGTTGGGCGGTCTATAACCGCAGCGGGAATGCCCAAACCATCACACTGCCTGCATCTGCTACCCGCGTTTCTGATAGGGAAACCAACCCTGCGGCCGTGACCCACATACTACCCGACCTTGATGGCGAAATCTATCTCACAACCAAAAGTCCCGCCGATGTCAATGGTGATGGGAGGTAAACGTCTTGGATTTGGTCTTTGTCGCACAACAGTTCAGCCAGTGATATAACCGCTCTACCGATTCGAGCGTGGGGGCATAGTAAACTATCTCGTCATTGATGTTGTTATTGTCATCATCAATGTCATCACCACAAGCGGATATTAACAATATCAACAGGCAGCCGATGCACGTTATTAACCACTGGTGCTAGTATAATTTATGGGTCATGAGTCGTTTTCCTCACTAGTATCGTTAATCGGGGTAACAAACCATCTCAATTAACGGGAGGAAAGCGAAACTCATGACCACGATAGATTTTATCACAGACTTGTTCTGTTGTGTAGATGATAAACTGACACAAGACAATATAAATCACAAGCATACTCAAGCCAAACTGTATCCGTCTGAAGTTATTACGCTTGCGTTGCTTTTTTCGCTCAAAGGGGTAGGCAATCGTGCCTTTTATCGGTGGATAGAAAGCAATTACACCGGGTTGTTCCCGCATTTACCAAAACGGACTCGCTTGTTCCGGCTTTTCAACAGCCATAGGCATCTGACCGATATTTTCATGGCAACCCCGTCACTGATTGGCGTGATTGACACTTATGGTATTGAGTTGATTCACCCCCGTCGAGAAGGTCGGTCTGAGCGACAAATCGGCAAAAAAGGTATATCCAACCAACGATGGATTGTCGGAGGCAAACTGTGCATATTGGTCAACCATCTGGGGGAGATTGTCGATTGGGAGTGTGACACTGCCAATGTCTATGATGGTAGTCAGTTCCAACACATAGTTGAAGGCGTCAGTGACCAGATGGTTGTCTTTGCTGATGAAGGGTTTACCAAAGTGGACTGGTTCCCTGACAACTTGCGTATCTGCAAACGCGGACAGTGGAACGACAGGATGGTGATAGAGACTATTTTATCTATGTTGACCCGCGTCTGCCATTTGAAGAAAGTCGGGCATCGGTGTTGGGACTATTTCAAGACACGACTTGCTTTCACAATGGCGATGTTTAATTTGCTAGTGCAATGGGACGGATTACCCGTTGATGACGATGGATTTGTCCCTTTATCTATTGCACAATTTGCTCTCTAAACTAGCACCAAAGGTTATTATAGACGAGAATCGTTGTTTTTTATCGTATCGCTCCGAGGTTAGGACGCTATGGGGGTAACCCCGATTAGGCATCGGGACTTCGTCGTGCCGTAATTTATACAAGGGTTACGCATACGAAACCCCGATAAAATCGGGAAAATGGTTACGGCACATTGCTTTGAATCCCGATCTATCGGGACAGAGAGTGTGCCTACTACCTTAGTGGACGCCATTGGATACGATCTTCAAAAAATTAGAGGGGGTTTGGGAAGTGCGAAGCAAGTGCTATTACGGCAGAGGGTTGGGGTTCCATATCTCTTGAATGAGAGCCATCACTTACCGATGATGAGCTGCTCGCTGCCCAAACCGTTTACGTGGTGGTACTCATACCGGCCGGCACGATTGTTCGCCAATTAAACACAGGACTAGCGAAGGAGTTTAGAGAGTCGTAACGCCTTCATCGCTGAGTTATCACTTGAACATCGCACGCTCGCGCTTGGGTGTGTAAGAAAAGATATTCCAATTTGACGGGTTTACCTACCGAATCTAAGCGGATGATAAAATACATCGCCGCATCGGCATCTTCGGTCACAATCCTAACGCGATAAAGTCTCTCCGGGGTTAAGGGCAAAGCGGGACTGTTCTCCTTGTATCCCGGCGGGGCTTTACCGTAGGTGATGCAAGAGTAGCTGTTCGCCGGTGGGTCAGAGCCGCCAGGCGCGTATTCTAAAACCCACGCCGCTTGGTCGCGTCCCTCCCACATCGCTATCCATGGATCATCCGATCCGAGCCATTCGATTCGCTCGTCATTGACCTTCTCACCCTGCTCTACCGCAATCCCCGTTATTGCACGGGGTTCTGACTTTCCACCGTGGAGACAGAATGTCGGTGCCATTATTTCTGAATGGGGGTGTATGCTAGGTGTCCCTGCCATAATTACACAGCCACATGTTACGAGCAGACCGATTAGCACAACAAGACATCTCAACATTTTCTCACCTCCTAATTTTCTTCTTCAGTTGCCTGAATTGTCTGCTTTGCTGATTCATTAACCAGCCGCGCGGTACTACCCACATTTATATCGTCTATCTGATGATAAGTGGTTGCTATAAGCCCTTCCTTGATGACGAATCCGCTGCCAGAAAAGACCTTGTTTTGAGCATTTCTAATTAGCAGATACACTGTTGAGTCAAGTGCAATCTCAGCAATTTCGGGGACGGTCAGAGAGGGTGTCTCAGGGAGGAGTTAAGATGTCTCAGTCGGTGTTTCTGTTTTTTCGGCGCAACCCAGCATTGTAGCCAAGAGCAGGGCGAGCAGGAGGGTGCAGGTGAGGGTTTTGGGTTGTATCATTTTGGCAGTGGCAATGTCCATCCATGTTCATCTATAAATTCATTGGCATGTCGAGCAAGCGCTCTCTGTAGCAATTTAAGTGCGTTCCTTTGTTTAGTATTTGAGTCAAAATACTCCGGCTTTATAATAATTTGTGAATGGGCAGGCCTTTCGCAAGTAGGACAAAAGACAACATCTACGGCGTGACAAACAGAGTCACCTACTGTATTTACCTCCCCTATTTCACGAACCTTGCTAGCCTTTATGCTAATAATGCCATTTGTGTCATTCATCAGGGCGCAAGAAGGATCGAAATTTAATAGTTTCGCTCTATCTACCGAGGGTTGTGTGCCGCCGCCATCATAAAAAGCGTGATACTGGATTATGAGTATTCCTTCTTCACAAGTATAATGTGGGGGGTTCCAGTTTTTTCGTACGTTTCGATAGAGTTCTTCATCGTCCTCTACGCGCTCATTTTCGTTCATTAAACAACCATTCCCAAAGTGTCAGATAATTGTCCCGGTTTAGAACACCTATGTCCATCTCTGAATCAATGTTAATGCCCCAGACCTTGGTATACTCAATCTCATCTTCTGTTATATCAAGATACAATTCATGCTTTCCATTGCGCCACACCATATTTATACAACCTTCTTGATCGTAGGAAACGACCGGTGCATGACAGGTATGACCTGCAAAATTGACGGCACCCAAAAGCTCACCCACCACCTGTTTCGCCCTATCTATAGCGTGCTCACTTGGTTTTTCGGATTTGGGGTCCTCATCATCCCAGTCCTCGCTCCATCGGAATATGGTATCAAGTTGACCAAATATCTCATTTAGGACGACACTCTTGTCGGGGCGCTCTAAGTCCGCGCTGGTAATCGGAGATTCTGCTCTCGAAGAAGGCAAGCGGTAAAATCTGTTGTTGTCCCATTGAACTATGGACGCAAATTGCCCTAACAACCCATGTGTCTGAGGGTGTACCCTAGCACTTAGGTCAGCATGTCTGCTTCCTGCATCTGTAGTTGGAGGCTCTGGACCCCACAAAGATGATGGGTACACCCAGCCACTTGCCGAAGGAACGTTTACAACTCTAAGAGAGGCAGGCCCGGCGTCTATGTATTCACGATGGGCGTTAAGCATAAAAACAAATTGGCGAAGTCCTATACGGAGGTCTGTGTTGTCCTCCTGTGGGAAAGTGGAAGTAACCAATTCCAATGGGTTTTGCTCTTGAATATCTTCTTCGCTGCCGCTGTCTTTTTGGTTCGTTTTATGCAAGTACCCAAGGTGTTTCCTTCTGCCCTGTTCGGGGCGTTCTGGACGCTCGTCTTCCTTCAACAACAATGATGCCATGTATTGATTTTTCGTAGTGTTGAGGTTTCCGCGTATCATAATTTTTTCCCCCAGTACTGCTCCTGAATTTCCTCGCTTACTAAATTGGTAAAAAGATCGAAAATGACCTCATGAGCAAAATCAAACCAGCCTCGCATCGGCTCATACGGTTGGTTGCTGACTGCCCTGAATTCAACACGGAGCAGATGGCGGTTGTCGAATCGTCGGAAGTTATAAATCGACAATCGTAATTGTCCAAAATCATTTGGTAGGCCAAACAGCATCTGCCAGCTAAATTCTCTTATATCCGCAGAGAGCATGTTTTGACCTTTCAATGAAATGAAATTGGGAAAGACTTTTTCTATATCAGTAATAGTCTCCCAACCTTCATGTTCTAAAATATCGTCGATATAAGTAATCTCATATTGAGTCGCTGCAATATCTCCCAACCTTTCCTCAGAAAGAAAATCCTTCACACAAGACAGGTATTTTTCAAAGTTTCCTATAACTACTGGATAACCCGGATAAACATCATCAGGTCGTTTTTTGCGCCAGTTGTGTATGAACCGAGTGCACTGCATTTGAATCAGTTCGTTTGCATCTTTGTGTTCAAAACAAATTCTCGGCAATGGGGGCGCGTCAAGGTTGCTGTAGTAACCTTCAGGTACAGGGGCGACCACATTGTAGTCTTCCGTTTCGGCGAAATCGGGCCTGAATTTCTGCCATAGGAGACCGAAATGCCCTGTTCGCAGCTCTGCAATCGGTTCAAAAGCTACACTGCAAAGGATCTCGTCAATGGGCGGATTTGCAAATGTTATGGTTCGTTGTTCTGTCGTGTTCATTTCATTTTCTCTTTATCTTTTGGCTCTCTGCAATGGCGAATATACTCTATCACACCTGCCAACCAATAGCAACACCGTTTATGTTTACCATTATAAATGAACGGCAGCCATCCTGTCAAGGATTGCAGCCAGCGAAAAATGCGATGGCTGTGATTCCTTTCTAATTCACACCGCTGCGTTGATTTATGGTGAATTAGACAAATAAGTGGACATGTGCCAAAGCCCCCCTCTTTCCCCCTGATAAGGACGGCTAGGGGGGTTACGGATTTAGGGGGTTATTTGTGGGTACAGATTGCCTAATCTGTACATGTGCATCGGCAGTGTCTAAGTAATTCTATAATCTACCATAGTTTGCTGATTTCGGTGCGGACCCCTGCGATTTACTCGCTCACCGTTATTACTTGAGGTCTATGCAGATTTAACTTATCATACTGATTTTGATTTTCGCACTTCGTATAATTGTTACAGTTCAGAAGTGGAAATAGGCAAAAAAATAGCTGATCCTATTGGAGTCAGCCTGTTGTTTGTGTGCTTTATTTATTACTCGTCATCATTGAATTTAGTTTGATTCTGAATCCTCTCAACCTCTTTGAGTTGTTCCTGCAAAGTCCGGTTGGTTTCTACACATTGCTCCTGAATAATCTGCTCAAATTTGACATCATATACTTCTTGTATGCGTCCTCTTAGGTCGTTCGGATCTCCAGCTTCAAAGGCTGTCTTTTACCGTCTCCAAGTGTGAGTGTAACTTTCACCAAAAGAGTGTGATTCCTTGTTCAATGTTCTCCGTGTAGGACAACGTTTGACCCTATTGTAGCAGTCGATATCTTTAAGCGTTTCTAAAGTCTTTCCAATCAATTTCTAATTGGTGAACAGCATCATGGAGAATGCCTGTTCCTAAGTCATCGCTTCCATGATCCGGTATAATCGCACCCTTCTTGGTCGAAGGGTTATACCATTTCCGATGAGACCCGCCTCCTCTTCGGGGTTTTTCCTCGCATCCAAGTGCTTTTAGTTTTTTTTTACCTGTCGGTAGTTATAGGGCATGAGGTCTGGATTCTATTTCGCGTGCTATCGCTGCAAACCAATAAGAGGGAATCACATCGGGTACGCTCTCATCGAAACGAGATTTTGATTTTGGCTTAGGGGTCATCGTTTGAAACCAGAATGGCCTATCTTCAACAGATACGTCCTCATCGCGAACGTGAATCTTTTCAGGTAATGTCCACCCTAAATCCTCATACAGTTCAATTGTCGCGGCGAACGCATCTTTGACATTTTCTAATGCCTCGTCCACCGAAGTTCCTTCGGTTAGGAGTTCGGGTAATTCTTCACATGTTACGGCGTAACCGCCTTCCGGTTGTTCTGTTAAAATCACCGTCATCCTGTAGTGCATTGTAAACTCTCCTTATAGTCAATACTAATAATACCATTATATCACAATATGGCTATTATAATATCACTTATAACGGAAAAAAACCACAAAAAGTGTACAAAATGACGCTAAATGGCAGCAAAGTGGCATATCTTTGAAAAAGCCCATGATCCTAATGTTTCAGTGATGCGTACCGCTGAATTCAAAGAAGAACGCGAACACGTACCTCCTAACAAAATCCTCCACCTTAGAAACCGGTGTCACCGTGTCGTTCACAAGCAGCACTGATACCGGCAATATCATTGACGACAACCTCACAACCAGCACCGGGACCTCCGATCGTAACCCGAACTTGACGATTGACTTAGGATCTCGGAAGCGAATTGGCGTGCTCCGAGTGCTGTAACAAGCCAATCCCGCCTACTGCCGTACAATTACCCCCCGCGCCTGCAACGCGGGAATGTATACGTTACGTGAAACGTCGCTCAAAGGATTACCGTGCACTCCGACGACATCTGCATGCCAGTCGAAGCCACCCTCAAGGTGTACAGGGTTTTTATTAACCAGTCCAGGGTTATCCACCAACGGCTTCAGATCCACAATCATGTTATTATGGAGATATAGCTTTTCTATCTGAATTAAATTTGCCAAAGGCGTAATATCGCGAATCTGATTGTCGTGGAGGTCAAGTTCCTTTAGCTGAATCATGCCTGCTAAAACGGTCAGGTCGTTTAGCCGATTCATAGAGAGATCCAGCTTCTGGAGGTTGACCAACCCGGCAAGCGGCTCAAGGTCGGAGATTAAAGTGTTCCGAAGATTTAACCGCTCCAAGCGAGTCAATCCCGCCAACGGACTGAAGTCGGCGATTACGTATCCATAAAGATCTAACTCCTTCAGATTGATACAATGCGCCAATAACTTTATGCTTTGCCTTCCGAAGAAAGGCCCGAGATCACGGGGAGGAGGAAACGTAAGATGGGTCAGGGTTGCCAATTCGTCTGGAGTTATTTCCTCGCCCGGTGTTTTTCCCAGTGCTTCCGCCAACGTCCTTTCAAAGACGGGATAAATTATGGGATGATCGGGATCATCGTAATCGTTGTTGTAATCATCGTCATCGGCATCATCACCACAAGCGACAATTAACAATATCAACAGGCAGCCGATGCACGTTATTATAGACGAGAATCGTTGTTTTTTCATCGTATCGCTCCGAGGTTAGGACGACACGGCGGTAACCCCGATTCGGCATCGGGAAACCATGTCGTCACTTGTACAAGAGTTACGGCATATTGCTCTGAATCCTGATAAATCGGGACGATGGTTACGGCACATTGCTTTGAATCCCGATCTATCGGGACAGAGAGTGTGCCTACTACCTCAGTAGACACCACTGGAGGTGCCCTTCAAAAAATCAGAAGGGATTTGGGTAGTTCTGACCAAGTGCTGTAGACGGGAATCAGTTTGGGGCCCGTATCTCTTGAATGAGACCCATCACTTACCGATGATGAGCTGCTCGCTGCCCAAACCATTTAAGTGGTGGCACTCATACCGGCCTGCACGATTGTTCGCCAATTAAACACAGGACTAGCGAAGGAGTTTAGAGAGTCGTAACGCCTTCATCGCTGAGTTATCACTTGAACATTGCGCTGGTGGAGGCGGTCGGAAGTATATTCTAATTTGACAGGTCTACCTACCGAATCTAAGCGGATGATAAAATATATATCCGCCTCCTCGGGGGTATCTTCGGTCCCAATCGCAATGCGATAAAGTCTCTCCGGGGTTAAGGGCAGAGCGGGACTTTTCTCCATGTATCTCGGCGGGGCTTTACCGTAGGTGATGCAGGAGTAGGTGTTCGCCGGTGGGTCAGAGCCGTCAGGCGCGTATTCTAAAACCCACGCCGTTTGATCGCGTCCCTCCCACAACCCCCTCAATGGATTACCCGACTCGCGCCATTCGATTCGCTCGTCATTGACCTTCTCACCCCGCTCCACCGTAATTCGCGTTATTGGAAGGGGTTCTGACTTTCCACCGTGGAGACAGAATGTCGGTGCCATTATTTCTGAATGGGGGTGTATGCTAGGTGTCCCTGCCATAATTACACAGCCACATGTTACGAGCAGACCGATTAGCACAACAAGACATCTCAACATTTTCTTACCTCCTAATTTTCTTCTTCAGTAGATGGAGTAGAACTTGAACTACTCGGTTGCAGTTCTTCATGCCACTCCCGAAATTCCTCCATGAAGAGTTCATATAGATCCAAAAGCTCTGTATCCTCGGAAACAGGGGTTCCACTCTCGTAATCCTTGTTGCGTAGTGGTGGCTTCTCCTTAACGAGAACTAGGAAAGCATCTTGGATAATCGAGGCTTGTTCTTCAAAACCGTAGTCACGAAAGCTTTTCCGCCTCGGCTCAACGTTATATTCGTACAACTCATCCCTCTGACCTATTGCCGTTACTGCAAGTTGTATAAGACCTGCCCTTACGGGTGCTATCAGCTCATTCTTATACTGCCAGACATGGACTAATTCGTGGATGAAGGTAGGATCGGTCATATTCTTGCCATAAATCGTGTTTTCGATCGTCATCGCCACACGATTTGCGCCTAATATGCGACCCACCAAGCTTTTATCCGAAATTCTGACCTCCTCAAGGTCGATCATATCTCCGACAAAGGGGTCTGCTACGTCTAGCTCACGTGGATACAACTTACGCTTCTCGGGTGACTCCGAGTCACGGTATGGGTCCGGGCGATCGTCCGTTTCACTTCCCGCAAATACTTTTGGCTGCTCCGCAGGAAAGAGCACCTCCCGAAGTCCGTCTTGCTCTTTAGCAGTAAGAGCCCTTATTGGTCTAGCAGAATTGAATCTCATTAGGTGATACCTCGCTCTCTTTGTGATGTGGTCTGGATTGGGTAATTCAGACCGGGTTAATGACCAATGGCGCTTAGTTTGCAGCTGCGGATACGCTCTCCGGTTAAAGCGCGAGAGCGAAAACTGAAGACTAGAAAATGGAATCATTTCACTTTCTCATTCTCTCGTCATGGCGCACTGAACTAATGAACCGATGAACCAATCAACTCTTGAACCCTTGAACGATGTGGAAACGACAGGCTCACCAACTAAAACCAAAAGTTAATACATAAAGGGTTATTTGCCTGACAATCCTTTACGCATCACGTTTTACGCATTACGCACTGTTTTCTACACCTCCCCTTCGATTTGCAGACCGCGTATCTCCACCGGTCCCTTTCCTTCGAGTCGGAACCGTAGCCGTTTGCCGATCCGTTCGATCGGGATCCGTTGGAAATAGAGGTCGTCGCGCGTTGTAATCTCTTGTTGTGTTGGGTTCTGCTGTGTATCCACCCATGTCTTCAGCGTGATGTCCGTCCCCTCGGCGGCGGAGAGCAACAACTCCGTGAACCGCTTGGTAATGTTCCCCACACCTTGCTCTTGCCCATGAATCAGATTCGATTCCCACGCCCACGGCAAATCCGCGTCCGTATTCTCGCCTTCGTCTAACTGAACCTTCCGGAGTACCGCACCTGCTGCGACATAGATCTGTCCTTCAATCGAAGCAAATTGCGTGATAGTCTCACCCGACCAGCGTACCCAGTATCGATCGTCGAAAAGGAACAGGTTATCTGTTATCTCCGTTTCCCCGATCGTCTGCAACCCCACGAAGAACAGAATCGTATTATCCACAAAGAACGCCACCGAGCCATGCACCACCGTCTTCGCATTGAAGAACCCATCGAGCGATTCATCGCCCACAAGCTCAACCGTTGCCGCGTCCGTCACATACAACCCCTTGCTTCCTATAAAGCCGAGCGTGTTCTCCAGCGCGCCCCAGCTATAGCCGTCCAGTGGGCCCGCGCCTGAGATTTGATCGAGTTCAAAATCAAAATCGTCCTGCCCTTCGAGACGAAATAGCCCATCACTCGCACCGATCAGCAGTACCTCCCGGTGGCTTGCACAAAAGTCGATCCGCCCATTATCAGAACGGACTTGGAAATGGTCTTTCGGAAAATGCCAATACTGTGCTATTGTGCCGCTATACGCCGAATAGATCAATCGATCCCCCACAGGGGCGAAGATTCTGTCCCTGTGATAGTGAATCTGTTTCACTTCTGCTGGCAAGCGTTCATTACTGCCAATTTCAAATCTTTCTTGCTCCATCCACACATACGTCTCCGCGCTGCGTGGCTTGCCGCCCGCTTGATTCAAAATCTGGATATATGGCTTGCTAGCTGCATTTTCGCCATCAAGTACTGTGTACGGAAAACTGGTGCGGCTGATCGTGCGAATTTTTCTGAACTCCAAGGTGTTTAAGTCCAAATCCGGGGCGTTATCGTCTATGAGCTTTTGGAGTCGTGTGTAATCGTCGTCGTCTCTGAAAATCCGTGAGCGATAGATATTGATGCCCGTGACCTGTGCATCCGCATCTGAAAACGAGAACCCCTTGATCAACGCAGGATAATACTGATTCTCTTCCAAATCGAATTCTGAATCAGCTAGATTCAAAGCACTATCAATATCCACGAAAAACTCGCTGCCATCGCTAAAATCAGAGCCTATTCGATCTGTAAGCGTCAAACGAAGATGCGTGTCGATCGCTTCTGGCACAGCAGATATTATGCCGCCGATGTCCGGGTTAATCGGCATCCCCCTCGACAGCGACAAGGAGCCTCCAACGAGCCTTGGAAGCGCATCAAGCATCTGCCGACGAAAGTTTCTGCCTTGATTATCAACTACGCTGATAAGGAGTGTATCTCCATCTCGTCCGCCTTCACCGGGTGCAACAAAACTATCCGTTGTCCAGTTCCATGCCGGAATCCCTTCGCCATCAACCCCGAAATTACGTCTTATACCAGCTTCATCTCGTCGTGTGAAAACATACTGCACTTCCGATAGATTCGACTCTATTCCGTTGAAAAGTTCGTCAGGTGCGACCTTCCCACTCCCTGCCTCAAACTCACGAATATACGTAAACGCATACACCACAAACGAAGTATAATTCTTATCGAGCGGCGGCACCGTCTGCACAACCTCAAGTGCGTCCGATGCAGGAGGCTCCAACCCCAACGGATTCGCTAACCGCGACTTCCCCTCCCGCAAATCTATCCAGTACCCCTGATCCATCCCTTCGCTGGTCAAAATTACATACGTCGATGCCGGCGCAACCACAGAGATTCTGCCTTCAAGATTTTCTGCACCGTGAATCCGATCTTCCGTCTCCAAATCGTCAACCGGTCGAACATATAGCGTACCATCCGCCCGCAACAAAAAGAGGTGGCTCGCTGTCGCTGCAACCCCTGTAATTGTTTCTGTATTCGCCGTCGGTCCCACTGTCCCTATGTTTGCCCGCAAGCGGAGAAACCCATCAGCGTCCACCTGCAAGTTTTCGATGTCTGCAGCATACGCCTCACCGCCCTCGACGCGAGCGGATTTGGTGTGTAATCCTCGACCAAAATTTTCGGTTCGCCAAATTGTTGCCATCGTAAGTTTAATTTCTCCTTTCAAACTGTTCGACTAGTGCGACGAGGGCGGTGTAGTTGGGTAGCTGTGGCGTTTCGTTTGGCGTGGGTGGAGTCTCGGTCCGCTCGCCAAACAGGTGCGGAAACCGTTTCTCAAGCAGCCATGCCGCCTGCCGCCATGACCGTGTCTCTGTCCGCACAATCTTTATCACGTTTCCGTCCGCGTCCAGTTCGGTCCGCACTTGGCTATCGCCGTTCAGGACCTGCCGGACGAGAGATTGATATGATGACTGCACCGCCAGTTGGTATGCGTTATAGAAATCTGTATATCGCTCGGTCTCTTTTGCCTCTCCCTTTTTCAGCCAGTTATGCAGTGTTTTCCGACTGATCCCCACAGCAGTGCAGGCATCTATTTTATTCATTCCCTCTGCGATTCGGGCGCAGAGTTTGTTTTGTAGGTCTGCTGTGAGTTTTGCCATTCTGTGTGTAAAATGTTACCTTTTGTGGTAAAATATGGTTGGGCATGGGTTCACTAGTTCATTGGTTGATTAGTGCATTGATTCATTGGTTCATTGAAGTTGGGTTTCGCTGGCATTCAACCCAATCCCCGTAGGTCGAGATTCATACCTCGACACCCCCATTGTCGATTTTGGAAAATCGACCTACAGCAATCTGCAACCACTGTCGTTCTGCCCAACCTACGCGGTCTTCGCTGGCTATAAACATGCCGCCCCGCTGGGGCTTTGGGCAAGAGTGGAACGGAGATCGTTGTCCCCTACGAATCCTCCGTTTCTTCCGTCTCCTCCGGTGGATCATCGTCCTGTTGGTACTCCCTCCACAGGTTGAGGACTGCCTCAATGGTCTCTTCGATGATCGCCTCGTCGTCGAACCCTTTGTGGCGTAGGAACGCCTCGGTTCTGTCCTTTATCTCCGCTTCGCCAATATTGAGAGCGTCAAGGACGAGGGCGATTTTCTCTAGGTTCCGTTTATTGAGCCTTTCGTTGGATTCGAGCGCATTTCGGGATCCGCTGAACAGGAGTTCTGAGATAGCGCCCGCAGTTCCCTTCGCCAAGCCGAACATCTCCTCGACCGATTCCGTTTCCTCGACCGGCTCCTCCTCCTCTTGAGTCACGGTATCTTCGGTCTCCGTTTCTTTCTCTTCCGCCTCCGCTGCAGCTTCCTCTGAGACTTGGCTGGACTCGTCCTCAAGTTCGGGTGGGGCTTCCTCAACGGTTGGCTCGGCTTCGTCGCTGGTCAGTTTCTCGTCATTCTCACGGATAGCCTGTTGTAGATCCGTCCCCTCCGTTGCAGCCTCCTCCTCTTTTCCTGCCTTTGCGTTCGATCCGTTCCTCGATTCCTCAACCTTCCCTTTTAGAATCTCGATATATCCATTCGCCGCGGCGATATCTTCGAGCAGTGCCGACTTTGCCTTCTCGGCGGCGTACTCCCGCATTTCGCGCTTCTCTGGATTCGATTCCTGATCCGCTGCCATCCGAGCGTCGGCGTATATCCCACCGGTTCGTACCAGTCCGCGGATAAGCGTTTTCACCAATCCTTCTTCTCCGCTTGAGGACGGAGCGTTTATCCCGCTGATCCTATCGGAGGAGTCCTTGCCTCCGTTCCGAGAGTCTTTGACTTGCATTGCCATTATAATTGCCCCCCACGCAGTTGATTCAATTCCCCCAATAATTTTTGGAACGCTGTAATCGCGCTATCCAGATTCTCTAGGGTCACATCTTTCTTCTTATTCTTGTCGGCATCAGCGAGAAACTTTGTAAGTTTCTGCAGATCTTTCGCAAATCCGTCATCTTCTTTTACCATCTTCTGCGCTAGATTAAACGTCTTCAACTCATAATTATTGAGTTGTCCTCGCGCCTGTTGCTGCGCTTGCAGAAACGGTGCCTGTTCCGCAGCAGCCAGGATCTGTCCCGCTGCACCCGATTTCTCCAACCCGCGTTGGGCGATGTTTGATGCGACCCTATTGAGAATTTGCTCGTTCGCCTGTCGAATATCCTGCCGTTCCGCCGGTGTGAACTTTCCCTTTGCCTGACGACGCAGGTCTGCGAGCCGTTCTTTGCGGGCTTGGATGATCTCTTTCTCTAATTCCTGACGTGGATTTTCCCCGCCCCCGCCAAAGGCACGCCCAAGCAAAGGCAACGCAAGCGAAGCTATTTGCAGATACGGATTTCCCTTTGAAAGCAGACTGGTCAGAAAAGATGCCCCTTGCAGAAGTTGGTTGACTCCAATTCCACCGTCCCCGTCGTCAGTCCCAGCATTAACATCACTAAGGTTCTCACCCTCTTGTTGGAAGGGTGCAACGCGTTGCTGTTTTGCAGCCTGCAGCGTATTAGCTGAATTTGGGAATGCCATTAGCTACCTCCTATCAGATAGTCGTCCGTCCCGATGATTGTAACATTGACCCGCTTATCGTCAGGATTCGTATATTTGACCTGCACCGCATCGCCGCGGAGCAGTGGCAGCGGGTTCCCCACCAAGAATGTCAAATCCTTCGCAGCAGGGGCTTCCGACGGGTCACTGCCCTCAATAACGGTGTCAAAATTCGCGCCGTCCGCGCTGTCGTAGATGATTTCTACAGTGCCAGCCATTGTCGGTGCGGCATCAAGCGAGACCAATATAAGTAGTGCCGCGCCTTGGACCTTTGGTGTCCATGTTAGATCCACGGCGGTTGCGTTAAACTCTCCTGATTTTCGTTGTATCATTGTGTGAAGCGTGAAACCCCGATTTATCGGGGCTTCCCTCCTTTCGGGTTAACGTGATGTGTGAAATGTAATACGTGAAATGTGATGCGTGAGAAGAATAATGCGTAATACGTGATTAAATATTAGGTTACGGCACACGGAGTGTGCCTACTACTTTAATGCAAGCTGCTAGTTATAAAGACCATTGCAAACTGGATGGAGAAGTAATCACCGCTCGCGATGGATTGACAAATCCACCGCATACGTGCAAAGATGGCTCCGTTCCGAGAGTCTAAGACTTGGATATGTCTATCCAAGCCGAGCGGTCTGATAAGCAGTACACAACGCAGCGCATTAAAAAAGATGCAAAATATCCCAATTTTCAAGGACTAGCAACTTAGGTTATTTTAATAGCCTCTTCCCGGAAACTACTGCGAAACCGACTTGGCACAACGAAAACCAAAACTATAGCCACCCATACGAACCGGCCCCGGATAGTCACCTCTACGAGTCGAAACGCTTAAATGCTCCGGTAGGGAAGTCCAGCCTTCACCCCGCACAACACGCCAACCATGAAATCCTGAATCGGGACCTTTCGGGTTCCGTTTCGGGGAATTTTGATAGTAATCGGGACGATACCAGTCAGAGACCCACTCGCAGACATTTCCCATCATATCGTAGAGTCCGTAGCCGTTGGGAGGATAGCTTCCTACAGGCGTTGGATGCCCGACATGCCTATTAAAGTTTGTCTTCGTTTCGTCAGGGGGTTCATCTCCCCATGGGTATTTCTTTCCTTCCAAACCGCCCCGCGCGGCTTTCTCCCACTCCGCTTCAGTGGGCAACCGTTTTCCAGCCCACTCGCAATGCGCCATCGCTAACGGACCTTCTCCTATAACCGGACTATTAGGGTGATTGAATCCGGGGCGTCCCAGACTCCAGTGAATCCGTATCCTATCTTTCGACTCAAGGAATTTTTCAAACTGTGCATTGGTCACTTCATAGATATCCATGTAAAACGCATCCACGTAGACGGTGTGGACCGGTTTTTCGTCATCTTCACCGTCATCGCTTCCCATCTGAAACTCGCCGGCAGGGATCAGTACCATCGGTGTGCCATCTTTACTAGTGATACGCTTGGGAATTTCCCCCTGCGTTGATTCAGCCGGAGGTGCTGACGATCCATGCGACAAATACCATTTCGACCCAAAGTGCCAGAGGGCGACCAAAGCGATGACGACAAGTGTTGATGTGAGGATAGGTTGGGGTATCCGATTCAATTTCATGGGGATTGTCTCCTAACTTTTATTGGTGTTGAATGCGCCTAACCACGAAGTAGGCAAATTCGCTCACTTAATTGATTTGTTTCCACTCCAGTGGAACCTTCTATAGTTATTGAGCAATCTTTGTGCCAGGCATCCATTGACAACGAAAAGCACAGGAGGTCACTCCAACCGGTGAATCTCATCATCAAAGCAGAATAGGGGATGCCACCCATGAAATATCCATACAGTTAAGGGAATGGTTAAGAAATTGCCCACCACCGTGCAATCCGGTTGTCGTCTTTAACCTCAAGTGTGCAAAGTGGCATTAGATAGTTGAGGGGTGCTCATAAGTAGACTTGAGTCAAAGTCGGGATTCAAAAATCCCTCCTACGGGAGGACCATATACCCGTCGCGCCGACGCGCTGATTATCATGCCCTGAGTTTCACTCGTTTTGGGTGATTTCAATTAGAATTGAACCCCAACATTTACGAGAACAATATGTCGCCCTTGCGGTATGCCTTTTAGTATACTTCTCATCTGCTTGTTGTCTTTCTAGTATTTTATCCTCCTGGGATTTGAGGAATTCGGTTTTTAAGATCTTCAAAGATCGGTCTTTCACCCTCTTCCCCTCTATCACGCCATTCTTTCGCGTCTTTTGTTGACTTCTTATATTTCTCCTCTGCTTTCTGTCTTTCCTCTATTTTCTTGATTATTTCGCCCTCAAGTTCAGTCATTTTCTCACCCAATTTTATCATGACTTCATGTTTTCCGACTACAAAACGCGTCAGAGTATCTATGTCCGTTAGTATCGGAGTTAAGCGACGCTTCAGTGATCTAATCTCGCGGTCTAACTTTTCACGTTTCTTGTCAAGCTTAGCGAGATGCGTTCCAGAGCCGGGATCACTTTTAGTTTTTTCTATAATCGCAGCCAATAACTTCCCGTCTTCCGCTAACTCGTTAAGTTCAGTTTCTATACTACTCTTCTCCGCTTCCCGTTCAATCAATACCTCGTGTGCTCCATCACGATGAGTCTTTTCCCTCTCCCATAGCATAACCGTCGTCTGTAGATCTGTTTGACGCTCCGTAATAGTTTTCGTCAAGGCATTTATAAGCTCGTTTGATCTGTCACGCAAGGCTATATAGGTATTGAACCAATTCCAGGCAGTCACAACTGCTCCCCATGGGCTCTTAGCCTTTGCGAAAATAACTGATGGTAAATGTGCAATAAAAGGAATCACTGTAATTACCTCCAAAATTTGAGTAGTAGAATAAAGTGGATTTCAGACTGGCAATACAGGCGCCATCTATACGACAATACCACTCAGAAATGCCAGAAACTGAAAAGTGTTTTTACACAATGTCCCACAGAAAACAGTACGATAGCCGGTTGAAAGTACAGCTCGGTTCTGTTGAAATTGGGGTGTTGAGACATGAATCTTGAATTACAGGTTGAACATGGCGAAATTCCGATTTACCGGGGATGCCCGCCTCCGTTCCGAGTCTTCCGATGAATCGGAGGAGTCTTCGACTTATATGAGGACTATCTGCACATCGCACCGATACGGGAACAATATGTTGCCCTCACGGTATGTCTTTCATTTTGATTCCTCATTTGTCCTTTCTTGAAGAGACTGTTTAAGAGCCTCGTAGTCCTTATCTTCTTGGTCTCTTGTTTTTAGCCACTTTTCATACTCCTTTTTCGCTAGTAGATAATCAAGTCCCTCCTCCGGTTCTTTTTCCTGAAATGCCTTAAAAAGAAAAGGGTCATCCATTTCCTTTAACACCTGAGAGTACCTATGAATGAATGCGCGTACTATATTAAGCCCATCACTACCCGGCTCATAAGGAAGTTTCCCTTGAACGTAAAGTCTCATGAGTTCAATGTGAAATCCGTGAAAGTCAAGGTAGAATTTACTTATTTGCTTGCCAATGCGAAGCTGCTCATCGCGGTCCCTCGCCCGGTCGTACTGCCAACTCAACTTGGAAAAAGCATCATCTTCATATTGAAGGAAAGGGTGATTGGTTAAAAAATCATTAAAACCTCGCACCTTCTCCGCCAACTCAGGAGAGGACGGTTTAGCTTCTAAACTATTATCAAGACTTTCATTGAGTAGTTCAGGAAGTAGTTCATGAAACTCTTTTGCCTGATTGATGTAGGATTCGATATTTCCCGGGATCTGCAGCGAAAAATACCATTTCGACCCAAAGTGCCAGAGGGCGACCAAAGCGATGACGACAAGTGTTGATGTGAGGATAGGTTGGGGTATCCGATTCAATTTCATGGGGATTGTCTCCTAACTTTTATTGGTGTTGAATGTGCCTAACCACGAAGTAGGCAAATTCTCTCACTTATGGTGAATTAGACAAATAAGTGGACATGTGCCAAAGCCCCCCTCTTTCCCCCTGATAAGGACGGCTAGGGGGGTTACGGATTTAGGGGATTATTTGTGGGTACAGATTGCCTAATCTGTACATGTGCATCGGCAGTGTCTAAGTAATTCTATAATCTACCATAATTGAAGGGTTGCTCATAAAGAGACTTGAGTCGGGCTAACGGTCATAATCTTATCTAACTCCCAAGAAAGGAAGGATTATAATATGTGTTACCCCTAACAGTGACTATTGTTCAACATTTTTCGTTTGAGAAACTTGAAGAACTTGACGCTATCCATCCGCCAAAACAACCCCAAATTCACGGATACCCTAAATCGTATGGAGACAATAATCTGATTGTCCTTTTTTACAATCAACAGCGATGTCATCAATCGCTTGACTATCGAACACCTCCCCTGATGTATTTCCAGTAAATTGTTGGGTTTCGCTAACGTTCAACCCACCCTACGGGCTAATTGTAGGGGCGAGGTTCCCTCGCCCAACGGGTTGGGCAACCCAACCCCTACGGATTGATTCGTGAACATTCGTGGAAACTCAACCGGGCACGTTGGTGGTGGTGAAACCGTTCTGCGTGGTGTCCTTGACACTGACCGGTCTATAGGTGCTGCTGGTGATCAAGCCACGTTCCCATGTATTCAGACGCTGGCTGATTCGATTCTCGACCAGTGGAATCGCGGTGAGGTACTCCTCGTTGGAGAGCCGCCGGTATAGTTGCGCGGTCGTGTCAAGTCCCGTCCTTTGAACCCGCGCCCAATGCAGTATCTCGTACATCAGTGTGTCGTTAAATTCGTCGTCCAACTCAAGCGAATCGTTCTGGTTTGCGATCTCTGCCGGTGTAATGATCCGATGCCGCCGCGCCACAAACGCCGCGATAGATTCATCGCCTTGTTCATCGGTGCGGACGGGTGCAGGCGCGATGATTATCGCATGGCCACTGGTGTGGGGTGATGTAATCCGAATCTGATCGCCCACCTCGAACTGATCCCGCGTGCCGCCTAACAGTGCGGAGTACGCAATCTGCGTCGTATTATTGGGACCGCTTGTCTCGGAGAGCTCGGTAATAACCCCCTCAGCGTGCTTCGCGGATAGGTTGAAAACGATATCTCCTAAGCGGAGGACACCTTCCGTATATGGCATGTCAAAGGTAACGTGCCGCTGCATCTTCTGCTCATCAAACTCAGCCGCTACAACCGTTCCGACAAATCGCTCCTCCCTCGCATTCTGCCAAAGCGAAAAGGCTCGCGGCGGTCCGCCGCCGGGCTGTGCCGCTCCCGCTTCCACATCGTCAAAAAATCCGCGCTCCAAGTCATACCATGTTCCCTGCTTATACTTCGCTTTGCGGATATACAGTGTCCCCGCCGGCAGCGCATACTGATACTGCTCGGCTATCACAGGGTGATAAAACTGCTCGTGGATAGAGCGGCTGCGCGTCGATATTCGGTTGGTCGCACGATTCAGCGCGAAAAGCATTCTGGGTCGATCATGGAAATCGACATTCGGATCACCAATCAGTAACTGCGCTTCTTCGATAACTTCTCTTGCGGTCATTTCAATACCTCGAAAGTAACTGAAAATGGGAAAGGGTGAGAGCGGGAAAGTGAGAAAAATGTAGCACCCACTTTCACACTTTCACACCTGCATACCTTCAGTTTTTAGCGGATTGTGACCAAGTTGTAGCCATTTTGGGTATTGGCATAAGCGTAGCTCAACGGTCCATCAGGGATGTCCAGACTCACCAACGCCAACGCCCTGTCAGACAACCCAGTCGCTGCGGCCAAGCCTCGACCGATTCCGCGTGCACTGCTTGCGTGTCCTACAACCCAACCACTCTCTGTCGGCACAACAATTCCACCGACGGTTACAGCGGTGCCGCCATAATTCGCCAAGCAAGCGGTAACGCCGGAACGCTTCACCCAACAGAACTTGCCAACGTCCTCTGAAGTTGCCACCGTTTGGATAATCCCTTCGACAAGATCGCTAGTCCCCTTGCCCTTCCGCCCTTCGCCGGGGAAGAACAGCAGGAATTTAGAGGTGTTATCCAACTCAGTGATCCAACCCTTGTTTTTATTGCGGTTGGTGCTGCCGGTCAAGACAAAGACCTTTGCTGTGTCGTCGTCGTGCTCCAAGATGTAGAACTGTTGACTGGCACCTGTTCCGGCAGAAATATAACCGATCGCGCCACGCAGATCTTGGGTGACGCTTGAAAGCTGAAAGCCGTTTTCGGTCGTCAGCTTGTCGGATCCGATGGGCGCGTCCGCAGAAACCGCGCCGGGGTTTGCTGTTACCAAGTCCGTGTGTACGCTCGAACGCACGACCATTCCGAACTTCATCGCCTCGCGGATACGGATATAGCCCCATCGTTCGCCGTTAATATCAGTAATTCCGATGCCGAGCCTTGCACGCTGATCTTCGTGCAAAGCTCCATAATCAAACCGACTGAAATCCATGATTTTCGTTGCTCCTTTTTTGAAAAAGTAGTATAGTAATGGTATCCGTTTCGTGGAGGCTGCTACCCGCCTGCTTAGGCGGTGCCCCCACACCCTTTAGCAAGGATGTGAAACGGTGAAACGGATACCTACATGACAAAAGAAAATACAGGTGTGATCTATCGTATCTGGAATATAAGCAACGGTATGTCCTATATTGGACAAACTGTGAATTTGCACAAGAGAATATCCAGACACTTGAACGCTCAAAGTGGCTCACCCTACTTGTGCAATGCCATTAAAAAGTATGGCAAAGACAAATTCAAGTACGAGATACTCGAAGCTAACGTTGATGAATCACACCTTGACAAGCTAGAAATTCTTTACATACGCTTCTTTAATTCAGTCCACCCCTATGGCTACAACCTCACCAAAGGCGGTGACGGTGTACGGGGAATTAAGCATAGTCCCGAAATACGCGCTAAAATTGGTGCTGCAAATCGAAACAGAGAGCATAGCCCCGAAACACGCGCCAAAATCAGTATGGCACTCAAGGGAAAGAAGCGTAGCCCCGAGGCTATTGCTAAAACCATCGAAGGAAAACGAGGTTACAAGCATAGCCCCGAAACACGCGCCAAAATCGGCAAGGGAAACCGGGGAAAGAAATATAGCCCCGAAACACGCGCTAAAATTGGCGATGTACACCGCGGAAAGAAACTCAGCCCTGAAACACGTGCTAAAATCAGCAGGGCAAATAAAGGGAAACGCAAGCGTAAGAAATCTTCCCCGCTTCAAACTTGATTACGGAGTGAGTGAGCGCACAGCGAAATTTTTCCAGCGGTAGCCACCACAAAAGGAGAACAGATAGCGCATCTCTGAGTAGATGGTGTCTGTCTGCCCCTGCGCCCGGTCATATTCGTCCGTCCAGATCGGCAACGTCGTATTATAACCGAGGTTGTAGCCCGGCTCGGTGAACGCATCGGGCGGTGGCATCTGGCTTATGATCTCTTCTGCATTGGGCGGCACCCATTGCAGCATCTTAAAGCCTGCCCCCCGCGTCGAGTTCGTGCTTCCGATATCACCGATGTGGATGTGCCACGCTTCGTTCTCCGGCGCTTCATTATCGGCAAAGTAGAACGTCCGATCATACTGTAAGACAGTCTCACTCCTACGCCACATGCCGTAGCCAACGTTAATTGGGAGCTTGTCACTGCCCTCCGCTTTCCGCGTCAACGTCGTGAACAGCTTATAGTGGAGCGGACAGATCCAGTAGCCGGGTATCGATGCGGACATCGCCACGTTGTACTCATGGAGCACGTCGTAGCTGATGGTAGTGTCCGCGCCCGGATCAAAGATCTGCGGGACGTGTCGGTAATACCTCGCATCGCCGGTCAGATCGTTGGGCGGTCCGGAGCCACCCCACGGATTGTGGCCCTTGCCGTCCTGCCAGTTACCGAGCCCAGAGGGTGATAAGCCGTGCCAATCTCCTGTCTCATCGAACAGCTTCCGCAACCCTTCTGGCGCGTATTGGGGACGGTCATCGGCAAGGTGGTTCTCCCAGAGTGCTTTGGAGATCTGCGTTTTGGTGCGTTGCGCCGCGCCCATGACCGCTTCCTTGTGAATGTCGTAGACGCGCATCATATCACGCTCGCCGCCGGACATATCTGTTATTTCACCTTCCATGATTTGCTTGGTTGTCATCCCGGTGGCTTTGACAATCTCGTCGCCTTGGATGACAATATCCGCCTCGAACCCGCTCCAGAGTGCGCGGCTGGATACCGGCTCGCCGGTATCAACGACCTGCCCTTTCTCTGGTGCGCCGCGATAGGAACGCCCACGTGCGATTTCGGTCTGCCACGTGAGTTCAATATCGTTTCCGGCGGGACCTGTTACGTTCTCCGCCCGTGCTTTAAGGATTAACGCGGTCCTTGACTCGCTGACCAATCCGTCTGCCATCACTTCTGGCATCACATACGCATCAACCGCGTTGTTGACTCGACCCCAAATAGACATTGTGAAACCTCCGTTGTTTGGGGAGGCGAGGAAGTGAGGAGGCGAGTTTTAACCCGCTCCCACGCTCCCACGCTTCCTCGTTTTCGTTATGAGTTGCCGAAGAGCATTCTTCGGATTCCGTTTACAGTGTTTTGACCAGTAAAACGGTTCTCGCCTGCACCGCCGTTTTGGGCGGTGTCTGTTGTGCTGAGTGCCACCGATTTTTTCGTATCGTTGGCTTCTGCACCCTCTTTCTCTTGGCTTTTCCGCTGGATCTCCTTCTGGATGCGGTCCAACGTAACAATATCGCGCTCAAACACGGCGGCGATATACTCTTCGACCTGTACCTCCGTTGCGTCGGCGTTCAGTCGTTTGAAGTCGTCTTGCGCGTACTGGATATCCTGCTGGATCTCCATGGCGGTCAGCCGCAAATCTGCGTGCTGTTTCGCGTTCAGTTCAGGTGCGTCCTTGAGTGCTTGGATCCTCGGATCGTTGTCCACAATCTTCTGTGCGAACCTCAGAAATCCGAGCGAATCCTCGTCCTCATCGATATCCATGGATCGCTCAGTGGTGGTTTCAGTGATGTCTGTCACGGTTTTTCTCCTTTTGTAGCAGTGAGATCAATAAAAAACCCCGAATAGGGCAGTAATACAGATACCGCCCCGTCCGGGGTCGATCTGGGTGTTGATTTTTATGTCACGGATACCGCCCGATTTGGGGTGGATCCGTGAGAAGGTGTGTAATACGTGAAACGTGATACGTAATGCGTAAGACTGTTGGGTTTCACTGTCGCTCTACCCAACCGACAACAACTACACACATCTAAGTAAAGGTGTAGACTCACAACGTTTTCAATTCTTTGCGTAGGGGCGAGGTCCCCTCGCCCAACGGGTTGGGAGACCCAACCCCTACGGGTAATAAGTTATCTCTAGTAGGTGTCTTGTATAGAAACTCCACCTACGGGCTATAACTTTGGCACATGACAAAGGAAATCCAATCGTAGACACAGGTTTCTAACCTGTGATTGTCCGCAGAACCCCGATAAGATCAACGGAGTCTTCAACCCATAGGCGAGCTAAATGCCCCTACCTGATTTGGATATTTAGTTGAACTTCTTTTCAAATTGTGCTACCATACTAGCAAGTCGTATCATTGAAAAGGCAGGTTGATTATGGAATTTTCAATTGCCGAGATTATCGCTATTGGCGCGCTTATCCTAAATGTCATTGTCTATTTCTCTCGCGTTCCCACGCGAAAGGATTTGAGCGATCTGCGGATCGAGTTACGCAGTGAAATTGGGGAATTACGCAATGAAATTAGGGACGTACGCAATGAAACTAGGGACGTACGCAATGAAGTCCGCAACGAAATAACAGAATTGCGCAATGAAATGCGTAACGAAATGACAGAATTGCGCGGTGAAATTGGGGAATTACGCAGTGATATGAATGTCAGGTTTACAAAACTTGATGAGAGTTTCACAAATCATCTCATGTTTATGCACGGCGACACGCGTCAACCGCCCACTCAGGGGGAAGATAAATAGTTAGGTGCTGTTGACATGTATGTAAGCGTGACTGTAATTTACCATCGTAGCGGCGAGAACCCCTCGCCCAACGGGTTGGGAGACCCAACCCCTACAAAAACCTGATTTCTGTTGCACGCTTGCTTAACATGAGCCAAGATTTTTTCCTCGCGTCCTTGTGTTAAAAACTTGCTAACGTTCAGCGGGTGGCACGGTTTCTAAGCCTGCGAGCGATGCCTCGTCAATTGGGGATTGTGAGTTGCTTAACGATAGCCCCTCTGGTGGGGTTATCGCTTGGACAAGGTCCGCCTCCGATAAGCCGTAGCTGGACTTCAACCCGACCATCTCCATCAACCGCTCCGGTTTTATCCGTAAGCCCATGCTCATCAGCATCGCAATCACTTGCAGCTTGCCCAACGGTGTCTGTGGCAGTGATGAGGTGTCGGGCGTTGAGACCATGAACGGTTGATACCGCGCTTCCTCGGACAGTTCTGGCAGATCGTAGCCCATCCGCCACCGGTTCGGTTGCGTCGATTTCTTTGCAAACTGCTGGACAAAGTTGAGCCGAATCCGCGCCCGCCGTTCACGGAACGCATTCATGTCCCTGATGTTGTCGGACAGTTGACTGAACACCGCTGTCTGCAGGGAGCTTATCGCTCGTCCGCTTGTCGATGCGCCGGGCGATTCACCGGCGAATACGGGTGAGAGCGATGGCACTTGCTGATTGATGAATCCATTCACCATCTGGATCATGTTGAGCAGCGAGACGGGGGCTTCGGGGTTCTGGACGAACTGCACCGCATTAGAAATTGGCTCATTCGTCTGGAGATTCCTGACGTTGATGATGTCGCCGCTGGAGTTGGATAACTGCTCCTGATCCAGTACACCTTCCCGCGCTAACAGCCGTCCTGTGGCGAGGTTACGGGTGATCCACATGTAGCTGGCGAGAAACTCGTCTAAGACTTTCTGCTGCGGTTCCAAAAGTGTCGGATAGCCGTATCCCCAGAAGTCTGTCGGTGCTCCGTTCGCTCTCACATCGAGGAAATTCCGCCAGTGTGCGTAGTTAAAACTGGGATACCAGAAATCGTCGTGGCTCGCTCGATACGGCTCATCGTCCACGATAACCGCGACCACCATGTTTGAATCTTTGGATTGAGGTATCCCGATGGTTCGTGCGATCTCTCCTGTCATCTGTATCTCATCGACCCGGATATTCCCGCCCATCAGCTCTTTGTCTTTATACTGCTTATTCGGGATAGATGCGCCCGGATATTTCTTGGAGGCGGTCATGTAGTTGTGGTATGTCGTATGCACGACGTAGCCGCCGCCCCTGAAGTCTGAGCGTGTGACATCGGGTGCCGGTGCGAACCGCAGCGGGTTAATCGCGACCGCGCGGACCATCTCGGAATCGGGATCGTAGACGATTTTTGAGATGGCGTTCCCCATCGCCTGATTGTGCAGGATGAGTGTGCGCAACTCCTCAGTCTCGGCATCGACCGCCTCTAAACTGTCGAGATGTTCTTGCAATTCGTCGGTCGCCAACTGTTGGAGTTCCGTTGTGTCGCTGCGGATCGGCTCGACGTTGACGTGCGCCATCTGCTCGGTGAAGATCGGGATGAGACGGTTGATGGCGGTGTTGATCTGTGGACTGATGGAGCGTGTGACGGATCGCTTGAACCGCTTGATCCATGATTCGCCGGTGTAGTCCTCGTTCCGATATAAGCTGATTTCGTTTTTCATCCGCTCGTGTGCGGGTGCTGCGGCTTCGTAGGCGGCGTCGCGTAGTTCGAGGAGTGGGTGTCTTTTTGCTGCCATTTTTTGTTGGTCAGTCCTTTTGGGTTAGTTCATCGGTTTATTATGGTGAATTAGACAAATAAGTGGACATTTGCCAAAGTCCCCCTCTTTCCCCCTAATAAGGGCGGCTAGGGGGTTAGGGATTTAGGCGGTTGTTTGTAGGTACAGATTGCCTAATCTGTACATGTGCATTGGAAGCGTCTAAGTAATTCTAAAATCTACCATAAATGCTATCGTTCAAAGTAACCGCAGAGACGCTGAGGACACAGAGAAAAGCATTGAAAGATGCGTGAAACGTGATGCGTGAGAAGAATAACGCGTAATGTCCCGATTGGATGACGAGTGATTTTTTGTTGAATTAATTAGCAGTCTTATCAGAATATTCCGTTCTAAAACCCCGTCATTTATGGCGGGGATACAGAACGGCAAACCCCGTTAGTTAGTCAAAAAAGTTGAAATTGCAGGTGAAAAATGGTATAATCCCCACCAGAAACGGACTCCCCCCTTGAAAACTATTAGCAATCGTTTTCCCACTCTCCGACGGGAGCGTGTTGTGGTATGTCCGTCTCGTCAAAGTTGCCCGTGAGGGCAGTGGGCAGGGCGTTGTCCATTGCGTTAGCGATATGTAAGACGGACTTCGGTTCGCAGTCGTGTTTGACCGCACAATTAAGCAACCTATCGGGATGGGACATAAGAATCCTCACCCTTTAGGGTGTGGGAGTACGTCAAGCGATAATTTTGTGTGTAAAGAGGTTACGGTACACGGAACCTCAATGGATCGGGGTTCAAAGCAACGTGCCTACTACCTTAAAACCCAGCGGGCGACTCTGTAGATAGCCATAATAGCCGATTACGGTAAAGAAGTATTGGCTCATGTTCAGAAAGCGTGCAACAGAAACCGAGTTTTTGTAGGGGTTGGGTCCCCCAACCCGTACTACGGGCGGGGAGACCCCGCCCCTACAATTTCGCTTCGCATTTTGCACTTTCTTTTTATACGAGCCGAAGTATTAAGGGGCGCGAAATGGATACAAATTTCGATAGTGCTGCTAAACAGGAACAGTTAAACGAAGAAATCACTAGAAAATCTCCACAAAAGGCAGCTCCAAAAAAGGCTTACACCGCCTATATCGCAAAAGAAGATGGTTGGTGGATTGGATGGGTTCAGGGTGTTCGTGGCGTCAATTGTCAGGAGCGAACAAAAGAAGAACTCCTGCACTCTCTGAAACTTGCAGTTCCTGAGATGTTGGCGTTGGATCAGGAAGAATTTATTGATGTGCCTGAACCTCATTTTGAACCTATTACTATGGCATAATGAGATAGCCCGTGGGACTGTTAGGAAAATTTGTCGTGATTTGCAGATTCCTGCTCCTTTTTGACTAAACCTGAATTCTACACGCATACTGCCCTGTTTGGGCTATATTGGTGCATTATGAAAAACTTGTTATTGATTCTCGCTATTCTGATGCTGGGGTGCGGCACCGATCCAGTGGTCGTCGAGGAGCCCCCGCCCATTGCCGAAGAACCCGAACCCGACACGAGAGTATTTGTTGTTCACGAAATCGGACCCAATGTGGAGGGCGATCGCGGCGATCCAGATCCACCACAGATTATAAAGAGCAACGTCTACCCCAACCACGAAAGGTTTGCCTTTAATCCCGCCCGGTTAAATGAGGAGGGCATTTTCTTCGACTTTAATGAAGATTTACATCGGTTTGTCATTGACCTCTCGCTCGATGGAGAGTCTCTGGATTGGCTCACTAGTGTGATACGCCCCGACAACAACATCGGCTTATCCATCACGCTAATCCCGCCGGTTAACGGTCCCTTTCTCGAACGCGGTAAGGAATACCTTATCGATCTGGTTGTTGGAGATAAGACAGGTGATGTGCTAGAACTAGAGATCCCGCTTCGGACAATCCATTAGCCCTAAGTGATTCGTGAAACGTGATGCGTAAGCAGTGACCCATTGACCCGTCCTAGATTATGTTGACATAAAATAATACCCATACCGCGATGAAAAGCGGACTAAAATTTCAGAAACTGACTTTCTTGAACCCGCTGATTTGCTCTATCGCGTCTGGCTTGACGCTCATTTTCTGTTTCGGTGATTTTGCATGACCACGCCCCTTCACAGCTATCAGGTCCATCGTTGAAATCACAGATCGGGAATTCTCGCATCTGATCCGTGAAGATCTTGGGTAACTCCTTGTGAAATGCCAACCACCCATTTTCGATTGGTGCTTCAAGCGAGGCTATTCTCTCCTCCTTATTCCGCTGGCGTGGCAAAAACTGAAGTGGTATCGAAATCTCTTTAGCCAAGCTGATGCTCTGATAATGTCTCAGGAAATTTTCTTTCTGATCTCCAGTCGTATCCACGAAGTCCTCACAAAACAGGTGGAGATTCAACCGTTCCCGCAACCGCAACGCCAAGAAGTCGTAGACGTTCTTGTACACATCACACAGGGCTTCTATCTGCTTGCCTCGACTCCCCCGCTCCATCCAGACCTGATGCACGTAGCCATAAGCGCCGGGGGTTTGCATATCGGAATAGTTTGATTTATACGCAGGCTCCCACAGAATCGCCACGACCGCGGCAAAACAGTTATCCAAACTCTCCTTTATTCCAGCCCAGTCCAGAAAGATTGTCGCACCGCTCAAGCGTTCCCACCGCACCAGTCGGTCATCACTCCGCAACAGCCCGTCGTTCTCAACGGTGAACCGTACCGCGCTCTCCATGTCAAAGATTGCCAACTCCCTGTCTACGGGGTGGTTCTGGTACTCCCGCAGGATCGCCGCACGCCCCTGATCGAACTCCTTCTCCCGCAGCGACCGATAGGTCCATTTCTCGCGCCATGTCTCCTCTACACCGGCATTCATCTCTTTCTCATGCTCAGTATAAAAAACCTCCATCTGTGCGGAGCGTTCCTGTGGCTCTAAGGCGGTATTCGCGTAGATTTTTCTGTATTCCTGCCAGAGTTGCTCCGCATCGGGATGGACTAACTGATCGGGGTTCGGGATCGCTTGTATAAAGATGTTCCGCCACGCGGGTCGATACCGGAGCTGATTCGCAATGGCTCGCTCACCCTTCACGGTGTCCACGCATACAAAGTTGGTGTCCGCATCGCCACATTCCATGAGGTCACTGTTGAACCAGTCTTCGTCTTTCTGGAGTGTGTTGGGGTTTCTGATGCTGTCAATGTCGTCGAGGTCGTCGGGCAGCACTAGCGTCGGACGGAAGCCTTTGTAGAGGCTACCGCGCACCTTGCCCCCTCGGCTCTGCGGGACGAGCAGGATGTCGTTACTGGTGATAGATCGTTTCTCGCCCCAAGTATCGTTACCCATCAGGTGTTGGAGCGACGGGCGTATCTCGACCTCCGATTTGATGTCTTTAATCCGATCCATCGCGTTCCCGTACGATCGGCTCAAAATCAGGATATATTTCTCGGACTTCATGCCAAATTCTTCGTAGAGATATTTATAATAAATGCAGTGGAGCGGATAGAAGACGGTGATCACGGTGCTTTTGCCGCTGCCACGCGGTGCGAGGATATTCACCTTTTGCCCCCGCTCGCCTCGCGGTATCGCCTCGAAGAACGCTTTGTGGTGCACACCGAAGGGCAATCGGGTGTAGTCGGGCAGGTGGGTCTTGGCAAAGACCGCAATCGAAGTGAAGCCAGCGATTTCGGTCAGTATCGGCTTTTGTTCGTCGGGGCAGCCTGCCAGTAACGCCTGATACGCTTGCACCTGCTGGTTGCAGTCCATCGGTGCGAAGATGTTATTTAGTTTCTGAAAGAGCGCGTATTTGTTCATAGTTGGTGCGCGAAACGTGATGCGTAAGAAGAATAATACGCAGTGCGTAAATTTTACCCGTTACGTATTACTCGTTACGCACTGTTTTTTACGACCGTACCTACCCTCTGCTGGGAAGTACCGTGCCGTAAGGACCAATATAAGGACCACCGAGCGTCGGCACTCGGTTTCGGGAGTGTGCCAATCGCTGTGCTGTGCTATCCGACATCATTTGTGTCAAGATATTCTGTACTTTTAAGAATGAGCCCATTCGACGCCTCCAATGATCAAACCGTATTCATCCGCAAAATTGGTCAGTTTTTCTGTATCTGTCAGTATCTCGAAGACAGTGAGCAGATCCTTAAATGTCGCCTCAAAACTCGGTTTGCCCAAGCACGCTAGGATAAACACTTCGTTCATCAGGATCGCGTGATTCTCCGCTTCAAAGTCTTCCCAGCAATCTTCTGGCACCAGCACGGTGCCGGGATAGAGTGTCGGATACAGTGTCGGAGATGTGCAGACGCATAGGATTGGCTTCTCACAGAGGATCTGGTAGATCAGCACCTCATAGCTGTCGTGAAGTGCTGTTTTTATGGTGAATTAGACAAATAAGTGGACATTTGCCAAAGTCCCCCTCTTTCCTCCTAATAAGGGCGGCTAGGGGGTTAGGGATTTAGGCGGTTGTTTGTAGGTACAGATTGCCTAATCTGTACATGTGCATTGGAAGTGTCTAAGTAATTCTAAAATCTACCATAGTTCCGCTGTAATGGTATCGGGCGAAATGATGATACCAAATTCGTTTATGTGAACAAAAAGGTTTTCATCCATATACATAGTGTGCGGTTCGCGAAATGTATGTGTAAGGAATAATGCGTAATGCGTGATGCGTAAGAGGATCGGGATTCAAAGCAATGTGGTTACTACCTTAACGATCAATGTGCAGGTTGGGAAACCCGCACCTACTATCAATGCTAGACCCTATGGACGGGGGTTACGTATCACTTATCCACAGAGTTATCCACAGGTTATCCACAATGCGTGACACCCGGAATGCAGACACCGAGCGGGTTTTCGGCTTGGACAAAAGTTATCCACATTTTTTTCGGGTGTTTTTTTCCACAAAGAGTGAACTAGGGCGTGTTGACATTTTGCTTTTGCTACCGTCAGAAACGCTAAATCAATGAAAAAGCTGCCAGAAACCGAGTTTTTTCTTCAAAACTCGGTTTCTTTTCTGCGATTCTACGGCAGTGAACCGACTTACGTCTCTCTATTATCTGGCTTCGATGAAATGTCAACAGAACCTAGTAAAATGACTTCAATAACGCCGTGAGTTGGGAGGTAAATGTTTCAAACGAGACATTTTGCACCGCCCACTCACGGGCGGATTGCCCCAACTGGAGATCGGGTAGTTTCTGGAATCCTTCTGTCAGTTTCTGGAGCGTCTCTATCACACCGTCAACGGTTTTCGACCCAAAGCCGGGCCTCTCGGCATAGATCGGGTGGTCCCCACTGATCGAAATACACCCGCTCATCAACGCCTCGGCATGGCTGCTAGAGAACACGTCGTGGATGCTACTGCCAACGAAAAAGGAAGCCGCCCCGATCGCTTTCGGCACAAATTGGGGTCGGATATTTTGATGGAACACATCGGTATACTCCCGGATCTCTTCCTCTAACACCAGATCTGTCTCACTCGACTCGCCCCAAAGCCCTGCCCCGCCGACAAATACCGTCTCGATCGGTGTCGGTTTCAACGCCTTGAAAAGCGCGGCGATAAAAGGGCTCCCTTTTATCTCTGAGATCCGCCCCATCGCTACCACTTGAAGCCGTTTAGGGAGTGGCTGGAACGCATCTGCGGGGATCGGATCAATGAGTCGGCGCGGGTTCGGGATATTGAGTGCCTCGAAAAGCGATGCCTGATAGTCGGAGTTGCAGGTAACAGCGTCACAAATCTCCAACAACTCTTTGCGGAATCGTCCTGTCCACCTGAACACTTCCATCTCGGAGCAGTAGAGGATCTTTGTCGCCGGGTGCGCTCTCAATGCTGCCAAATCTGCGATGCCGTTCTCTGTTTCAAACCCCTGAGACATTCGGAAGTAGAGCGGCTCAATCAGCAGAAACTCACTCCGCATTTCGGAGAGATCTGAACCGACTTGCAGCCGATAGGTGGAGCTGACCGCTTGACACACGCGCTCCACTTTCGTGTGCATCCCGCCACTGCCATCCGGCGATAGATTGATGAAAAAATCTGGTACGAGGTAGTCGATCATATATTTTGGTTCATTGGTTCATTGATTCATTGGTTTATTAATGGACTCGTGAACTATGGTGAATTAGACAAATAAGTGGACATTTGCCAAAGTCCCCCTCTTTCCCCCTAATAAGGGCGGCTAGGGGGTTAGGGATTTAGGCGGTTGTTTGTAGGTACAGATTGCCTAATCTGTACATGTGCATTGGAAGTGTCTAAGTAATTCTAAAATCTACCATAATTAACTGGCTTCCCTTCGATTCAAAGCAGAAGGAAGTATGCTCCGCGAGTCCGTCCAGTGCGGCAATCACTGTATCTTGCACTGCCTCCGGCACATAAAACAGGAAGTATCCGCCTCCACCGGCACCGAGCAATTTCCCGCCGAGCGCGCCGGCGTCGAGGGCGAGTCGATAGGTTGTATCTAGCTGATCATTCGAGATAGAACCGGCAAGCCCGCGCTTCAACTGCCAGTTTTCGTGTAGGAGCTGTCCAACTTTATCGAAATTGTTCCGTGTCAGCGCGTTGTAGAGGTTTGGGACCAGTTCCCTGATTTTTAGCAATGATGTCGGACTGGCGGCGCGTTTCTGCTCGCTCAAGATGGTGTTCGCGCTCCGTTGGATACCTGTATCAAACAGCATCAAATACTTTTCTAGTGGGGAACACCGATCGTTGTTCCCTACGCCTTTCTGCGGAAGCGATTCTACGATGACGCTATCGTCGGGTTCAAACCAGAATCGGCGTAACCCGCCGTATGCCGCGGCGTACTGATCCTGTTTCCCGATGGGGTTGCCCAAGATGTTTATCTCAATGTCGCAGGCATCGCGGGCAAGTTTTTCGGGGTTGCACCACCCGCCCCGATAGGCGTACAGCGCGTTCAGCAGTCCCACCGTCAGCGCACTGGACGACCCCAGCCCTGTCCCTCGCGCGGAAATGTCGGACGTTACTTTGATCGACACGTCCGACTCCACCCCTGTTTTCCGAAGTACCTCCCGAATCAACGGGTGCTGGACTTCATCTAACGAGGAAACGAGTGAGGGAGCGAGGGGGCAAGGGGGCGAGGGGGCAAGTTTCTTTACTCGTTTCCCCGATTCCCCGCTCACGCGCTCACACGCATCCGCTTTCGTTTCCTCTGCCCAGACTGCAATCTTCTTGTCCTCACGCCGAGAAACCTCGACCGTGATGTATTTGTCGATTGTGGTGCTGATGACTTCGCCGCCGTATTTGCGGTAGAAGTTGGCGATGTCTGTGCCCCCGCCGACGAAACTGATTCGCAGGGGGGTACGTGAAATGGTGTTTTCCATCCCTGTCCTACGGTCTGGTATAGTTCATTGGATACGGCACAAACGGTACGGCGAACCGGAGCCGTAAACAAAAAAACCCCGACCAGAACGGTATCAATTCCGATTTATCGGAATGGATACCGCCCCAGCCGGGGTAGATCCATGCAGATATTTTGGTTGGTGTCGTCTAATTTTGTACGATCAGGGGAAATTATAACAAGTCTTATAACGTATGTCAATCACTTTTTAACACCGTTATGGTGGTCGTTGTGAAAGCGGGGTTGGTTGGTGTTACGGTGCCGGCGACATAATTTTTTCGATTGTCTGACCGGGATCTGATATATATATAGGACTTACGCAGTTGAACACTCAGATACCTGTAGTTTGGCGATTTATCGCCGCAACCACCCGATGAAGTCCAGACCATCAGCATTTAAAGATTCAAATAGGACCGATAAACGGGGTTGAACACAGATTTCTATCCTTTTTCCTCTTTTTATCTGCGGAAATCTGCGGAAATCTGCGTCCCCATCTGCTCTTAGAACTGAAGGGCGTAACTCCTAACTGGAAATACAAAAAGGCAAGCAACGCGCTCAGTTTGGGCGAATCGTCACTTGCCTTCTTGGTTGGCTCCATGCGGAGTTGATTCTACAACTATGGTGAATTAGACAAATAAGTGGACATGTGCCAAAGCCCCCCTCTTTCCCCCTGATAAGGACGGCTAGGGGGGTTACGGATTTAGGGGGTTATTTGTGGGTACAGATTGCCTAATCTGTACATGTGCATCGGCAGTGTCTAAGTAATTCTATAATCTACCATAAGTCGCACCAAAAATCCGCTTGAGGTCGGAGATGGTGTACCCTTGGCTATAAGAATCACCGTAAGGATCTGGCAACTGCGGATCTGCCCACTTTGTGAAGGGAGCTATTTCATCATCGAAGTGATCTCCCCTCAGCGATTGTGGGACTTTAAGCATGTCCAGTGCTGTTTGTATTCGGCTTAATTTAAGACCACCTTCTTCTAATTCATCGCGTTCATCATACACAAGATGGTAAGCCGCCCACCCGCGCAAGAATGAGACTAAGTTTGTGCCAGCGACTCCCATGCAGCCGTCCTCACCCGGCATTCTCCCTACCTCGATAATCGGGTGGTTATAAATCGGATTGCCACAGCGGGGCAGCCAAATGCCAAAAACATCCGAAGCCGCCTCATCTGCAAACAAACGAATCTCTTGAGGAATGCGCCACTCCCATTCAATATATTTCTCGTTGGCGTTGACCAATCCGAAATCATGTTCATTGAGCTCAAGTGAATAAAAAGCCAGATAGAAAAGCATCCATCCACCGTTACATAACCTATAGAGTTCACGTAGCGGAGGCGGAATACTTGAGCCAATTATCGCTTCAGCGGCGCGGAGGTCCGCTTCGGTCGCCGGGGGTTCCATTGATTGAAATGGGTCTGATGTTATCCAGACATTGAACAGCATCTGAATGGTCATGTTCATTACTCCTTTTCCATCTTTAAGCCAGAGGAAATAATTGTCTGCCAACCTGATTCCGATACAACATGCAACCCTTCAAGGTCGGACGGTGCTATTTCAATATCTCAGTTCACGTGGAATGAAATCGCAATATGTTTTCGGATAGTTCTCCAGAAACGCCTTTCCTCTTTCTGTGCATAAAAATGCGATTCCGTATCTCTCAGCACAAAAAAAGTCAGTACCAGGATGAGATCTCCCGTCGTAAATTACGGATTCCACTCGACACTTACTGCTTACTGCTCCGCACTCAGGACAATACTTGATATCATATAACTCAATGAAATCTGGATGCAACGGAATTGACGTGAGACACTTGACTCGATAGAACGGGGGAATCTGGTTAAGTGGGAGCTTCTTTCTATCTCCACTAGGGCGCGCATCTGTAACAATTTCGGTCGGTTCAAATGCAAGTCCCTCAAACTTTTCCTTTTGCAAAGCGTCCATCAATTCCTCACTCACATGGGGAGTGTAGATGATGGACCATAAAATGTTGCTGACAAAACTGCCTTGGTCAAGTTTAACATACTTTTCTCGATCCTCCGGCATGTCGGGCATTGCACCGCAAGCACATCTCTTACGTTCATAAGGAACGAATCCGCCCGTCAAAAAACGGCGACGATGACCGCCTTCCCAAAAAGCATATATACTCATAATATTCCTCCGATATAAGCATACCAATTGACCCCATCGCCAATCGGATCTCTCTGAGTAAACCTTCCAATATACGGGTCATAGTACCGGATGGCGTAGTAATAACCAATGGTGCTAGCTTGCAGCTGTTGATACCGTAAAACGTGAAAATCATTGGTTCATTTAGCCCCAGCGGGGCGACATGTTTATAGACAGGCGGGATAACAAAATATCCTAAAGCCCCAGAGGGGCGATATGTGTATCCGAGTGGAAATGACTTTCTCACTCGCACCAAAGGTTAATAGAACCGGACATTACTCATACTGGACCAACACATTCTGGTTATCATCGGTTAAGACGATATTACTACCCAAAACGTTGGGAGCGTCTAATGCACCCCGCAATCAAAAAAGGGCAAGCCGTGGAAGCAATTTCTTTCCCACCGCTTGCCCTTCCTTCAAAGATAAAAAAATCTCACGCCTTCGTGGTGAATGTAATTTCTCCAGTCATTGAATCGCCATGTCCATTATCCACCTTGAAGTGAATCGTATAAACCGTTCCATGAAGCAGTTTTTTACCGTTAGGTGGACAACGTAGTCTCACCCACGTGCCGAGCCATTCAACATTCCAGTCGAGAGACGCTTCAGGATTCCAATCCTCTACCCGCCCAGGAAAGATTACCACCTCTCCTATTACCAGAGTGTTAAATTCTAGGAGAATGCCATTTGCATTTAGGAACCCTGCATCCACCTCCACATCACCGTCTTTCACTGTCGCAGCAATTATTTCGGGGAGTGGGGAATATACAATGATGGGTACTAACTCTGCACAGTCTAGCCCCTCGTGATGGCGACCTCCTTCGTCTGTATAGCTAACTGTCAAACAGACCCGTTCCGACGGAATATTTACTTGATCCACAATTGGATGGATTTGCTCAAAATGCCTTAAATCCATGTTCCAGATGGCAGCCGGCATTGAACCATTGGGTTGGGCATCAACACCATTGACTTGTACTTCTGTTACAGGTTTATCGAAGACGATTTCCATTTTCGGGTCAAATCGCTCGATTAGGCCCGCTGCGGGGGTGGTCTTTATCAACCGTGCCCTTTCCGGTGCCCCGTCATTGTTACTATTATCGCAGCCAATCAAAAACAGGACACAAACTATTGTTACAATTTGACTTGCAGCCTTCTGGCTTTTAACCAGAAGGCTATAAATCATTTGCCACAGAACATTGTTGATACGATTTACCAGTCTCATCATTTAATTCCCTACATGAGCCATCAATGGCTTCAAAAACCATAGGAGGCTTCCTGCGATGGTTCTGTTTACAGTCTTTCCCCAGCCGGAAACTACGGTATCTCCATATAGATTTCCTAAACTGTTAAGAGGGCCATTAAAATGCCACCGTCTAAAATTAACAAAATCAAGATCTATTACTTCAGCACCGTGATCTAACTGCCATTTGAGTATAAAGGCACTCGCCACGGCTGAAGCGGATTGTTCTCTACCGAGATCGAGGGCACGTAACTCAGCGAAACTGAATCCATAATTAGTATACTTTACCCCATAAAGTATGTTATACTTGTATCCATCGAAACCGCCGTATACACGCCCCCAAGAATGCATAGCTTCATGGATGACTGTGCTAAGATAGTCAATGACAGCGTGAGAAAGCACGTTGACTGCCGATGCTGTCGAATTGGCAGAGAGACCTGCTGCATCGTACAAATCTTCTCTAACTTTAATTAGTTTTTGACTATGATCATAAGAACCCCTGTTGCTCGTATGAATAATTTGTATTCGCAGCCCAGCCGGATTGATTGAGCCCTGGAACACGGAATTGATAGCATCTGCTTCCAGAGGACTTAGTGGTCTTGGGGCTTCGGTCTGCAACCCCGTTGGATCCACAAATCTGAGCGGATTATTCGCCACATAGGCATACCAATTGACACCATCCCCAATGGGATCCCGCTGAGTAAACCTGCCAATATACGGGTCATAGTACCGCGCCCCGTAGCAATAGAGGTTACTATCGGCATCAAACTCCTTGCCGGTGAACTTACGCGTATTATCGCTTGTCCCTGTCTCAGAGCGTATAGCACCGAAGACATCATACTCGTACCGGACCAACACATTCTGGTCGTCATCGGTTAAGACGATATTACTGCCCAGAGCGTTGAGGGTAAACGCTTTAGCCAAATCAAAAAAGGCAAGCAACGCGCTCAGTTTGGACTAGCGATCACTTGCCTTCTGGTTGAGCTCCATGCGGAGTTGATTCTACAACTAAGTCGCACCAAAAATCCGCTTGAGGTCAGCAATTATGTATGTCTGAATATAGGTTGACAGGTTCGGCAATCTAATCTTGACCCAAATCTAATTCCGAACCGCCTGCACTACAGACGGTTTTGGCGTACCAACAATCGTGTTTGACGTAAGACAGCAGTTCAACCCTAGGGATTTTTGCCAAAAAAGGGGCTTCTCCTATAAACGCCGCGGCGAGACTTAATTATCTCGCCGGTGTCTAAGAGTCGATTCAGACATTTCTGAATCGAAACTTCATCACCCGCCACGGCATCTATTATTTCTTCCGCCGTTTTCTCGTTATACGCTACTATCTCTCTCATTGCATTCTCTGTATATCCGAGCAATCTTAAAATACGATATTCTAAAATAGCCTCGAAAGTCGCAACTTCCTGAGATAACGGAAACACCACACTGAGTTGGTGATCCTCACCCGGTTTCCAATCTTCGACACAACAAGCAAGTACATCAAGGTATATCCTCGTTGGGTGCGCGCCTATAGCCGGTATGTCACGATGTATTACTGTGATTTGAAAAATGTCGGCCCACCAGAAATCGCGTAAGCAATCATGTAAGGCATCCCAGTTCCTGCCAAAGTATGATGGAAACTTGAGCTCTTTCGATAAGACTGAAAAGAGTTTCTCTCGTAAACGGATTCCTGCCGGCACAATCGCAACCAAATTTTCTGAGGGTGCTAGGTTCTCTATATCTTCTACATAAATGTCTATATCTTCTACATAAACAAAAGGAGTCTTGCCGGACATCATTGTTCTCCTTTGTATAACAGTTCAAATGTCTCATAATGGTCATCTGTATAATACACTTCGCCACCTTTACCTGTAACAACGCGTCGCTTCCCAGCATGAGATACGCCGGGCGTGGGGTGGACATATTCACGATAATACTCCTTGGGTTTCGATGGTAGAAGTCCTTCTTTGTTCTTGACAACGCTACCATCATTACCATGAGGGTGCTTCTTGCTAGCTTTAATCCGCTCCAAGCCGATATCTTCAATCCCTTGCGGAAGTTTTCCTGTATGCTTGCGAGCGTCAATTGCGGCATCAACTAAGTCGATGCTAAGATCTATCCCCTTCTTCCCTCCCCGGATTTCCGAGAGCAAGGCCAAGCCGAGAAAACGATCCACTTGTTGAGGTTTTGGACTCACTTGCGTCTAAGAGACGTAAGCCTGTCCAAAACTCTAAGGTCAATAGATAAAACACTCAACAACAGGGTCTATAAGACCTGCATCATATACTTCCACACAATACTCGACACCGGGTTCCAATGGACGAACTGCTGTCGCCTCTTCTAAGCCCTCCGGCACAACACCATAAGTGATGCTTGAAACCCACACCGAATCATCTGTTCTGCTTAGATCCAGCCTTTGCGTGGATCCAACATTGAGAACCCAATATATTCTTTCGCCTATTGGCGTATTACCGCGACGGAAGACTCTAAGACGTTGTACGTTAGCTGGACTCTCAAAATCTTCGTCTTGACTCACCATAAAGATGGGTGGGTGGTTCGGGGGAAGAATTACCTGCACACTAAGTTCTATGGCGAGTTGACAGCTCAACATTGCACTCAATCCCAAAATCATTGACTTGACTGCCACCCCTTTGAAAAACGTCATCGAAATATTAAAGTCATTCATCCATTTCATTTGGGCACCCTCTATACCTTAACAGCAGACATCGCACATTCTAAAATCTGACATTGACCAACCGTACCATGTAATCCCTTTGGGGACGATGATAGGGGAGTTGTGAACTTCGTATACGCATCGTTTGCAAGTGGAGTGTGAACTTACCATTAGCCAATGAAATGCTAGGCGGCTGCTTCCGCTTTGACCGCTGATAGCCGTTGGTGACGCTACAATCCCTCTAATTATTTTCACGCTGTTCGTATGCTTCAACGGCTCTCAACGCTTCGGGCGTACCAATCCGTTTCAAGAGGTTTGAGACCTTATCACGCGTCATATAATTCTTATCTTCTAATGCCAGTATCAACGCGGAAACGGAGGATTCACCAATGTTCGCTAAGGCATCCTCTACGGCACGGTCTAATGCAGCGGGTTGTCTGTGATGATTCCTACACATTTTTACCAACACAGGAACCATCTCCTTGGCAGGTGCTCCAATTGCAGCAATGGCAAGTGCCGCCTGTCGCCGCGGATCGCCATCGAGTACAAGGACATCTTGTGTCTGCGATCTCACAACTGGTATAAACCGACTAGAATACTGCGGTTTTGAGGATAACCCGGTTCTCAATACGTCCATCACGACATCAACTTTAGACGCATCCACTTGATAGAGCGCCAAAGCCGCGTCTATACGGTCAAGTATACGCTTGTCAGGTGTCAAGGCTTCAGTCAATGTGAATGTCGCAACCGCCTGATTCGACGAATCGATTTGATACAGTGCCAAAGCCGCGGGGATACGAAGGTCTGGGTGTTCACTTTCACGCAACGTCTGGAGTAACGACGGCACCGCCGCTGGGTCGGCAATCCTACCCAAGGCTTGCGCCACGGCAGGTCGTGCGTCCCGATGTCCATTTTTCCACGCCTGTATCAATGCCGGTGTTGCTGACGCATCACCGATTTTCCTCAAAGCATCTGCCGCACTTTTAACAACTGCCAACTTGGAATCGGCTAAAAGGTCTCCGAGTGCAGGGACAGCGGATTCCGCCTCCCGTCCCATTTGACCCAATAGAATGGCAGCACGTTCACGATTATAGCCACTGGTATCTTTCAATGTATCTGTCAGGGCCGGCACCGCGGCTTTTGCCGCCGCCAACTCCATTTCTTCTAACGCATCAATTGCACTTGTGCGGATGGCACGATCCGGATCGTTCAACGCTTTGATAAAAATGGGAACCAGAGACACATCATTAAATTTCTGTAACGCATTGATGGATCCCCAGCGGACCTTGGCATGCGGGTCATTAAACGCTTTGGTAAAAATGGAGATTAGAAACGAGTCATCAATCTCTTGTAGAGACAACTTATCAATCTGCTGTAACGCATAGATTGCCCTTGAGCGGATATACCAGTCCTCATGACTCAGTTTTCCAACAATCGCCTCGATGACGGTGTCTTGCATGGCAGGGTCAATTTGGCAGATTTCTACGCCCGCGTTGGACCAAATTTTCAGATCACTGTGCAAAACCTGTATCAATGCGGGTATCGCTTCTGTTCCCATGTCTCCTAATGCTTTGACCACCTCCCGGTGAAGATCCCGCCCTTCACTCGCTGTTGGCGTTACCCGTCCCGTATCTTCACGTTGCAATGCCTCCATCATTGCAGGAATGGCAGAGATAGCCGGCGGTTTCATGGCGCCTAACGCCCAAACCGCCGTTACTCGAACCCCTCGATTTTCATCGTTTAATAACACTTGTGTCAATGCGGGTATCACTTTATCTCGTTCCTCAATCTTTTTTCCCAACCAGTAAGCCGCCCAACTCCGTTTACCATAAGATCGGTTACTTTTGAGTTGAGTAATCAGGAATTTTACATCTTTATCCGACCAATCGGAACGATTTTCACACCCACTTAAAATTAAGCAACTGATCAGAAAAATTATTACATGGATTTGAGAAAAACGGCAGCCATTTGGTTTGTCCATTTTTATCCTCCATCTTCTTGATCTGGTTTGGGGAACTTATAGGGCTTTGGTGTAAAATTTTTAGGGGGGTCAGGGTTGTCCTCGCTATAGGTTGCAGGTAATTGATTGTAATTGGGAGCCTGCCTGGGGTCGTCTATCGGGCCTTCGTTATTTATCCAATTTCTGATCTGCTCACCCAGTGTAAGTTCACTATCTGGAACATAATCAATACCAAAGGAAGCACCTGCCCAATTACTCGGGAGATCTTCATAACTAAACCCGCTTGGATCGCCCGCTAGAAACTGGTCCAATTCCACGCCATAACCCATAGCGTTGGCGTAGAAAAAGGCCTCGGTTTGTTTGTCAAAGTCCTGGGAACCTTGAGAATAAGAAAAAGCTACAGCTGCCGCGGACAGAAAATGTAACATATCGATCCAACCCAAATCTTGTGTATAGATGTATCTGTTAGCGACGGGTGTAACTCCTGTGTGGGCACTACTGTCGCTGCTTATTATGCTTGGCACGAAATCCAATAATTCCGAGTCAGGGTTAAGGTCGTCAAATTCTTCCATAAACCCACCAACCGTACCCGCTTGATCTTGTACAGGCTCTTCGCCGTTTGGATCCGTATACTTGAGTGGATTATTATAGGTATACGCATACCAGTTCACCCCATCGCCAATAGGATCCCGCTGAGTAAACCTGCCAATATAAGGGTCATAATACCGCGCCCCGTAGTAATAGAGGTTACTATCGGCATCAAACTCCTTGCCCGTGAACTTGCGCGTATTATCGCTTGTCCCTGTCTCAGAACGTATCGCACCAAAGACATCGTACTCGTACCGGGCTAGGACATTCTGGTTATCATCGGTTGAGACGATATTACTGCCCAGAGCGTTTAGGTGATGATATTCATACCGTCTATCCACATCGTTTGCTAAGTCCGCTATCTCACTATCAGACAGCGCACGGTCATAGATGGAAACGTCGTCGAGGTAGCCATGGAAGTGATTATGCTCGCCGCCAATCCATACCGGCTCAGTCGTTGCGGACAGCGCGCCGGTCGCTGCGGTGGTGGAAGATTCGATGGTTCCATTGATGAAGATTCGCATCTGCGCCCCATCGTAACGGGCGGCGACATGCGTCCACTTATGGAGCGGCAGCGTCGGGGTGCTGGTGACGTTTTTGCCCCGCCCATTCCGCCGGAGGACAAATCGAAACTTGGTGCCGATTTGGCTGATTCGATAGCCGTGTGTTTTATTTATCTTTTCGACTAAAGGTCCAACCTGGTCGCTATGCGGCTGGACCCAAGCGGCAATCGTCAGTGTATCGCCGACAAGGTCTAACGCATCACTATCGGGCACCTTGACGAGATCATTTACGCCATCAAATAGGAGACCGCAGCCAAAGCTCCACGTCGGGGTCTTATTTGCCCTGCCACCGCCGAGTGTCCCGTGGTTAGCACCATCAACATCGTGCGCGGCTGTCCCGTTCCCTTCATCGAAATGCCAGTGTGCAACAGCATCGTGTTTCCGACGGTAGACCACCCCATCGGCACCGTAGAGGTAGCTAGTGGTGATCTTCCTGTTTTCGTCCAACTCCAACACCGGCATCCCACCATCGTAGAGGAAATACCGCGTCCCACCGCTATCGGTCACCTTCACCCGCTGTCCGCTACCGTCGTAGCCATAGCTCAACGTCTGACTTACCACCCCGGCACGCGTCTTCTGTATCTGGGTCAACTGCGAACCGAAACTGTAGGTGAACGCGTCCGAATCCGTCCCTTCGCTCCGTTGGGTCAGTTTTCCTTCCGCGTCGTAGCTGTAATTCAGCGTTGCGAAGTCCGTATCTTCTGGAACGAGCGAGCGGCGGGTCAACTGGTTGCTGTCCGTCGCTACGGTGTAGTTAGTCGTGCCATCAACGCTACTCACCTGCGTCAGCCGATTGCCCGACTTATCGTAGGTGTAGCTGACTGTCTCCGTACCGTAGTTGGCACTGGTCAACCGCGAGATGCCGTCGTAACCGAAGACGAAGGTTTTGCTCGTCCTGCCGGCACCGGTGTCGTCCCGAACTAGTTGCGTCACATTCGATTTCACGTCATAGCTGTAATCGAGCGAACTCAGCACAGTCGTCGGGGTCTGCTTGTACTCTAACAGGTCTAAGCGGTACCGGGTATCAAGCGTCCGATGCGCGGTGATACCGTTCGGATTAATCGCGGTCTTGAGCGCGCCGATGTCAAAGTATTCATAGCCGGCGGTCTTGCTAGCCATCTCATCCGTCACCGAAAGCAGACGGCTCGCTTCATCATAGCTGTACCTCACATCGTAAAGGTCCGCCCCACCCGCTGGGCGTTGGATGTGCATCCGCTTCCGCAGCGACGCATCGTCGTACTCATAGAGGGTCTTGTAACCTAGCAGGGAGTCGTACCGGGTGATGGGACGATTAAGTTGGTCGTATGTGTAGGTATAGGCGTAGGTCTCCGACCCGTCGTTGGTCCCCTGGGTCAAGAGGTTATTGCCGAGGTCGTAGGCGTAACTCACCGATTCGCCGGTCGAATAACTGACTTGAGAGGTTCGGTTGAGATTGTCGTAGGTGTAGCTAGCAGCGGGACTACTTTCGCTCCCCGTTTCGCTCGTCCACCCTTTGGTCGGCTGCCAGAGATTGTTGTACCGAGTCTCGACCCAATCCCCGTCAGGTAGCGTCTGCTTGGTGACGTGCCCGTGCTGGTCGTGGGTGTAGGTGGTTATCAACGCGCGCGGGTCTTTGCTCTGGGTCATGTTGCCGAAGATGTCGTAGGTCGATTCCGTGGTCGTGTATGGGGTAATCCAATTGTTGTTGTTAAAGCCATGCGCTTTGACCGGGCGGCCCATCGCATCATACTCCGTCTGCGTTTGCGCGACCCGTGTCCCGGTCTGCCAGTTCGTTTGGCGGACCTGGATTTGGGTCACCCGCCCGTCTGCGTCGTAGGTCGGAACCGTGTAAAGATTGGCAACGACGTCACGGGTGTATTTGAGCCGTCTGTCTTTCCAGTATACATACTCCGTGCGCCTGCCTTGGGGGTCAATATCGGCGGTCTTCAATCCCCGATTGACGTCCCATTGGGATTGAGCGCGGATGATACGCTCTACACCGTCCACCGTGACCGTTGTCTTGACCGCGACCGGATAGGTGTTATGGGTCGTGTCGTAGACCGTCTCGACCACCCGCTCTTGAGTCGTATCCGGCATAAAGGTCGTCTTGACACGGTTGCCATAATCGTCGTACTCGTGTTTGGTGATGATGTCGTGGTCAATAGCATGGGGTTGGGTGCCGGTGTTCGCTTTGCTGCGCGTTTCGGTGAGGTTGCCGTTGCTGTCGTAGCTGAACTCGGTCTTATGCCCCATCGCGTCAATCTGCCATATCGGGCGATTGTAGTCAATCTGATAATCCGCCTCCCACTTACGCCTCACTGCTGTCGTGTCAGAATCGGTGGTTTCAACCTGCTCCCACTTCGTGGCGTTGCCCATCTTCTTGTTATGCGCCGCATTTGTGCCTTCATAGGAGATGTTGTAACGCCATTTCGTCGCACTATTGGCTGCATCATAGTAAGACGCGGTAGTGATGTTGTTCCTTCCTTCGGTGTCGTAACTCCAATTGAAAATGCCGATGTCCGTCGGGGTACTGGTACCCGAAACGGGTGGATCAGGCCACTGCTGGACTTTGAGGGCGGTAATACGCCCCGCTGCTGAGACGGTATAGTGAGAACCGCCCCGTCTTTCGTTAGTCTGTGAATTTCGACCGTAAGCGCGCCCATTAAATTGGTTAACACCGTCACCGTATTGTCGCTCGTGTAACACAGTACCGGTGCTACCATCTTCAACCCGCACCCGCATCACTTGTGATTTGCTGTCGATTGATGCGTAGTCGATTTCGGTGCGGTGTTCCAGAGGTGTGGTGATAACTGACACGCCGTGGGTGGAGTCGTACTGATATTGAGTAACCAATTCAGTACCCAACCGGTCGTTCGCCTCCAGTTGCCGCCGAACGGAAGCCAGCCAAATGAAAATAGTCTGGGTCTGCGTATATTTAATCGTCTGGTAGACGGTGGTCAGTGCTTGGGCGGTGCCAAGGCCATACTCAATCTTACTGATATAATGGGGATGACTGGTCCCGTCTATCTCAAGTTCATAGTAGAATTTCAGAAAACGTCCCAACGCGTCCTCGACCGCAACCAGCCGATTCCTTGAGCCTGTACTCGGAGCGTTTTCGTAATGGAGCGTGAGTGTGTTGCCATTCCGATCCGAAATCTCAGTCAGCACATAATTTCGATATGTTTTGGAGGTCTCATCGGCGGGATAGTTCTCAAATTTATAACCTTTGGTGCTAGTTTAGAGAGCAAATTGTGCAATAGATAAAGGGACAAATCCATCGTCATCAACGGGTAATCCGTCCCATCGCACTAGCAAATTAAACATCGCCATTGTGAAAGCAAGTCGTGTCTTGAAATAGTCCCAACACCGATGCCCGACTTTCTTCAAATGGCAGACGCGGGTCAACATAGATAAAATAGTCTCTATCACCATCCTGTCGTTCCACTGTCCGCGTTTGCAGATACGCAAGTTGTCAGGGAACCAGTCCACTTTGGTAAACCCTTCATCAGCAAAGACAACCATCTGGTCACTGACGCCTTCAACTATGTGTTGGAACTGACTACCATCATAGACATTGGCAGTGTCACACTCCCAATCGACAATCTCCCCCAGATGGTTGACCAATATGCACAGTTTGCCTCCGACAATCCATCGTTGGTTGGATATACCTTTTTTGCCGATTTGTCGCTCAGACCGACCTTCTCGACGGGGGTGAATCAACTCAATACCATAAGTGTCAATCACGCCAATCAGTGACGGGGTTGCCATGAAAATATCGGTCAGATGCCTATGGCTGTTGAAAAGCCGGAACAAGCGAGTCCGTTTTGGTAAATGCGGGAACAACCCGGTGTAATTGCTTTCTATCCACCGATAAAAGGCACGATTGCCTACCCCTTTGAGCGAAAAAAGCAACGCAAGCGTAATAACTTCAGACGGATACAGTTTGGCTTGAGTATGCTTGTGATTTATATTGTCTTGTGTCAGTTTATCATCTACACAACAGAACAAGTCTGTGATAAAATCTATCGTGGTCATGAGTTTCGCTTTCCTCCCGTTAATTGAGATGGTTTGTCACCCCGATTAACGATACTAGTGAGGAAAACGACTCATGACCCATAAATTATACTAGCACCAGTGGTTTATATTTGATACCGCTTTTGGTGGTATAAATGAACTCCTCAGCCGATGTAAACTCAAGGGCTGCCCGGACACCGGGTTCAGGAGTCAGCGTTGCATCAGTATCGGGTATAGCCTTATCATCTTCGTTAGAGTCCTCCTCATCCTCTCCGTTAGAGGTTTCTCCGTCTCCTCCGTTAGAGGTTTCCTCATCTTCTGTGCTAGGGGTCTCCTTAAAGGTTTGCTGGGCACCACTACTGGTAATGATAGACCAATAATGACCATCGTACCTATTTTCATAATCTAACTGCCACTGATAGGTATGAGACCAACCCTGTCCGAGATACGATCGGTATTCTGAGACAGCGGTCCCATGATAATACCTGGTAAAATCAAGGCTGAGTCCCCGGCCCGGAACAACAAGGTCAGTGGCGGCAAAAGAGAACCGCCCCTTTGCCATATTGACCCGCCCATCCATCTCCTGCGGATGACGCGGCACGAGGTCCTCGTACGGTAACTGTGCAAAAACACTTGATACAACCAACAATAAAATAAAAGGAAGGAGTTGAAAGCCTCTCTTTAAGCGGGTATTTCTGAAACTGCTGTGCATTATTTTCTCCTTATCTCGTAATTCGTAGTTGCCTGATTCATCAGGCGTTTTTCCTGTAGTTGCCCGTTTCTTAATCCCGAGAATCGGGGATTCATCAGGCGTTTTTCCTGTAGTTGCCCGTTTCTTAATCCCGAGAATCGGGGATTCATCAGGCGTTTTTCCTGTAGTTGCCTGTTTCTTAATCCCGAGAATCGGGGATTCATCAGGCGTTTTTCCTGTAGTTGCCTGTTTCTTAATCCCGAGAATCGGGGATTCATCAGGCGTTTTTCCTGTAGTCGCCCGTTTCTTAATCCCGAGAATCGGGGATTCATCGGGCGTTTGAAACCCACGCATTTGTGAAGAGAAACCGAGTTTTTTCTTGAAAACTCGGTTTCTGCTGCACGATTTCTTTACATGAGCAAAGATAGTATTAGGGCGTGTTGACATTTATGTAAAACTGTCCGTAATCGTAGGTGCTGCATCCCGATTTATCGGGGGGCGAGGTCCCCTCGCCCATTGACCAACGTGGGTTGGAACCCCCAAACCATACGGGTTGAGTTGATTGTAGGTCGAGATTCATATCTCGACACCGAAACGTCGATTTTGGAAAATCGACCTACAGAAGTTCAAAATCGTCCCTGGTCTCGGAACGGACTATGATGTGTGACCAAAGGGTTGGGGAACCCAACCCCTACAAAGGACCGTATGTCTGTGCACACCTCTCGATTATCTGATTGCGATGAAATGTCAACAGAACCTAGTACTCAATCAGATAAGTTTGGGGATTTTGATATTTGTATGGTATCATGGTATTGACCCCTATTGTTTCTGATTCAACTCACTATCAACGAATGGAGTATACGATGCCAGCTTACAAATATCAAGTCGCCTTATCCCCCGTTCAACAGAAGGAGCTGAAAGCCCTCTGCGGACGGGGAGCAATCTCTGCGAGAAAGTTAGCTCGCGCCCGTATCCTGATTTTGGCAGACCAAAACCGCCCCCAAGGCGCGATGACTGACCATCAGATCCATGAAGTGCTCGATGTCAGTCAAACGACGATTATCCGGGTACGAAAAAAGTTTGTGACCGGTGGATTAGAGACGGCTCTTGAGGAGCTATCTCGTTGTGGTAGACCGCTGAAGTTCGATGGCTACCAACGCGCTCAAATCACCGCCTTAGCTTGCAGCGCCCCGCCAGAAGGACACAGCCAGTGGTCGCTGCGGTTATTAGCGGACCAATTAGTGGAGTTAGATGTCGTTGAGGCTATCTCCTATGAAACAGTGGGAGTCATCTTAAAAAAAACCAATTGAAGCCTCACCTGAAAAAGCAGTGGTGTATCGGGGAGATGACGCCTGAGTTCTTGTGGCGGATGGAAACTCTCTTGCATCTATATCAACTCCCTTATGACCCGATGTATCCGGTGGTCTGTATTGATGAAAGACCTTGCCAGTTAATTGATGACGTCATTGCACCGATACCGATGAAATCGGATAAACCCAAGCGAGAAGATTATCATTACAAACGCAACGGGGTAGCGAGCCTGTTCATCGCCTTTGAACCCCTAACCGGTCAACGTATCGTGGAGGTGCGCGCCCAGCGAACCAAAGTTGATTATGCACACTTTTTGAACAAGACCGCTCAACATTACCCTAACGCCACCAAGATTCGGTTAGTTCAGGATAATCTCAACACCCATAATCCGTCGGCATTCTATCAAACATTTGACGGCAATCAAGCCTTTGAATTGACCCAAAGGTTTGAGATGTGTTATACCCCAAAAAGCGCGTCCTGGTTGAATATGGTCGAGATTGAGTTGTCTGTACTTTCAAAACAGTGCCTGTCTCGGCGGATTGGTCAGGTGTCGGAGTTACAACGACAAGTCAACGCTTGGGCGGAACCACGAAATCGAAAAAAAGTCCGTGTCAACTGGCAGTTTACTCTCAATCACGCACGACATAAATTCAAACGATTTTATCCTAACACACAAGCATGATTTATATGACAGAGTACTAGTTCAATAAATCAACTGGCGATACTCTCTCTATTGAGGGTAAGCACCGTGTTTATGGTAGATTTCAGATTCGCTCCCCGGTAGGTGCGGTTTCCAACCGCACCACATCGGCACTGTTAGAAACAGTGCCTACCAAACGTGTCTCGTTTTCTGGTTTTCCCGTTTTCCCGTTTTCTCTGAGTTTGGTGTGCCTACTACTTCTCCGTCTCTTCACTCACTTTGGCTCTCTTCGATCTTCTCTAATGCTGCCCTAGCATTGCGGGCGAGCAAGGCATCGTCATCATTGAGCAATCCTCGAAGCCGTTGTTCCCGCTGAACGGGATCTGAAATCGACATCACTGCACAAAATGCTTCAACGGTTGGTAGCTCCGTTTTCTGCTTCTGTTCAGCGAGATCCCATGTGCTTTGTCGGACTCCAAAACAAGCTTCAAAGTAATACGCTTCCGTTAGGTCAGATTTGCTTAACCGTTGGAGCGGCGACCGACTAATAATCAAAGCAGTTTCTGGAAGAGACGTGGGGAACTCTGAGGCTTTTAGAAAGAAGAGTTGGGATCGATTCCTGTAATACGTCGCCCCGTCTGGAAATTGTAATCCCGAACTCTGAAAAGCAAAAAGTTTCATCGGGCTTCGCTTGCAATTCCGTTTTAGATTCATATTAATGGTTCCAGTATCGCTTTCAGAAAAGATCCCCTGTTTGATTGCTCCTTTCCCATAAAGAACCCTATCAACATGGATACCATATAAAGTCCCCAACCTCCTGTCTAATATACTCTGCGTGCTTACACTATTGCTGACAAGCTGGGAACCCGTGACCGTCCCTATAACCACGATGTCCGACTCATCTACAAGTTCATGAATTTCAAGTGCCATCGTGATAGCATGAGTTAAAGAGATTGGCATGAACAACATCACCAAAATCATCAGCTTTGAAAACCAACTATAGAATTTCATTTTACCCTCCAAGAATTTTATTGTTACTGTAGTTGCCCGATTTATCGGGCGTTTGTCCCCACTGTAGTTGCCCGATTTATCGGGCGTTTGTCCCCACTGTAGTTGCCCGATTCATCGGGCGTCCGTTCTCTACTGTAGTTGCCCGATTCATCGGGCGTTTGTCCCCACTGTAGTTGCCCGATTCATCGGGCGTTTGTCCCCACTGTAGTTGCCCGATTTATCGGGCGTTTGTCCCCACTGTAGTTGCCCGATTTATCGGGCGTCCGTTCTCTACTGTAGTTGCCCGATTTATCGGGCGTCCGTTCTCTACTGTAGTTGCCTGATTTATCAGGCGTCCGTTCTCTACTGTAGTTGCCTGTTTCTCAATCCCGAGAATCGGGGATTCATCGGGCGTCCGTTCTCTACTGTAGTTGCCTGTTTCTCAATCCCGAGAATCGGGGATTCATCGGGCGTTTGTCCCCACTGTAGTTGCCTGTTTCTCAATCCCGAGAATCGGGGATTTATCAGGCGTTTCTCACTACCGTAATTGCCCATTTCTTAATCCCGCCTATCCCGATGTCCCCATCGGGGGCGTTGAGCGTTCAACCGCGTAAGGCCCAACTAGCAACTTGCATTATATGGTGAATCCCAAAAATAAATAGACACTTTCGCCCCTCGGCTTCGATCCCGATTTATCGGGGCTGGTAGGTGCGGTTTCTAACCGCACCGCATTCAACCCAACCCGGTAGGTGCGGTTTCCAACCGCACCAGTTGGGAGTATCTCATTAATTCTAAGATCTACTAAAGTTGCTAGCGTCCTCACTCAGGGAATCGATCACACCTCTGATACAAGTATTGTGGTGAGATTGCATCTGAAACTTGGTAAGCAGCCCTTTCCAACTGCGGGAGCAGCGACCTTATACGGTCGTTTTCAGCAAATATGAAATCATCAACCGCCCATTGTATTAAAATCTCTAAATCTGCTCGGTTATCGGCAGTAAGATCTCTTAAATGGTTTGCCCAAAGATCGTTGATCGTGTAATAGCTACTTGCTAGCCCCGTATTAACCTGATTAAAATGCACCTGTTCATGTGCTTGGACTTTAGCGTAAAACTGACTCGACGCCGGAACGGGAGTCTGACTGCGAAGAATTCGCTGCATAGTACCCCTGCCTGTCACTTCCCATAATCGTGTTCCGCTGTTCTGCGCGATCGTCGGGGATCCTGAAAACCCTATCTGGACGAAACCTGCAAGCACCCACGGAACATTAACAGTAAGAGAAGAAGTCGCAGTAAACGACCTGCCATCGGGAAAGGTAATATCACAAGTAATTGTATATACCGAACGCTTATCCGCAGCAGCCAATCTCCCAGTTGGACAAGCCCGATCCGGGTACGCATACCATCTTGCGTTGTTGATAGTTATCTCGCGTGAATCTGCCGGCGAAAACACGACCGCTGGACTGTTACCGACATCTGGGTTGAGACCAAGTTCCGACGGGATCTCCCAACCCCAGGTGAACCCCGTTGCACTCGCCGAACCAAACACTTCAAAGTCAACGCTCTCTCCGTCATTCACCGTTTGCGGATCTATAGCGACAGCTGTGACTATAACCTCATCAAGACTTACGATGTCATCGTCGTCAGTAACACTCAGGGTAACGGTCCTGTCGCCGGGTGTACTATAGAGGCAAAACGGTCTTACCCCTTCGGCGGTTGGTGGATCTGCATCAGCACCAAAAGCCCATGAGTAGCTGAGATTATTGCCAGTCGAACCTGAACCATCGAAATTGACTGTCTCGCCTACCAAGACGACCTGATTGTTTCCAGCATCAGCGACAGGCTCGACGGTTATGGTAACCGTGTCACTCGCTGTAGCTCCCGGGGGGTCAGTGACGGTCAAAGTAACGGTCTTGGCACCGGTCGTACTATAGGTGCAAGACGGCATTTCCCCGCTGCCGGTCGCTGGCGTCGCATCAGTACCAAAATCCCATGAGTAGCTGAGATTACCACCGTCTGGGTCATATGAACCCGAACCATCGAAATTCACTGTCTCGCCTACCAATACGGTCTGATTGCTTCCAGCTTCAGCAACAGGCGCACTGTGGACGTTTATGGTAACCGTATCACTCGCTGTGCTTCCGTTGTTGTCAGTGACCGTCAGGGTGACGACCTTGGTGCCGGGGGTACTATAGGTACAAGACGGAGTTATCCCACTGCCAGTTGCCGGAGTCGCTCCAGCACCAAAATCCCATGAGTAGATGAGATTATTGCCCGTCGAACCCAAACCATCGAAACGCACTGTCTCGTTTACCAATACGGTCTGATTGCTTCCAGCTTCAGCAACAGGCGGTTCGTAATAGGGTGTAGACCTGCTTCTGGCGGTAGATCTCGCGCCTCCTCCCTGCGTATTTCTGAGTCTTCTAAGCATTGATGGAAACCGCATCGTATTTCTCCTTTGCTAATTATGGTTTAAGCGGTATTGAATTGTCATCAGTGTGTTTTAATCTCCAAAGTTCGCTTGATGCTCCCTACATTCCGCATCGAACGCCTCCAACATAAGAAATCTGTCAGTTGATGCTTAAAACAATCGAACGACAGATGCTGTTCTGCCCAACAGTTTTAAGTAACACCGCGGACAAACTCAAAGAATTTAGTCTTTAGTCATCCAATCGTCGGTCACAGATTGCAATGCTCCTAATTCGTCCTCCGGAACAACCGTCAACCAATCAGTTTTTTTTACGCGTAGTCGCTTCAGCAGATTAGCCAGCATTGATAAAAACCGCCTAATCCCAAGTCTATTTCTCATTGTCCCTTCCTCGCACACGGAATTATCGCTATCATAATGTCTTCCGTAGGTACAGATTTCCTAATCTGTACGTATCAATTCCAAATCCCCGTCCTACAATGTGCCATATACGCCTCAGTCGCCGCATCAAAAGTCCCCCTGACAAGGGGGATTTAGGGGGTTGACTGTGCATTGGCAAGTGTCTAAGTAATTCTAAAATCTACCGAAGTAATCTGGTTAGTATTCTGCCCCGCTATCCCAAGCGTGAACGATTCCTTATCCGTAGCGATATCACCATAATACCCGTATGCCACCGAAACACTTAACAACATACTAAACAACACGACTCACAGTCTTTTCATTTTCCGGCACCGGCCAAAAAAAAAGGTCAAACCCCAGCGCAAGAAAAAGGTGCTTTCCTTCGCTAAGGTTTGACCTTATGTATACTAATAGGACCTGTGCAGCCAACCGTAGGCGGGGCAAGATGCCCCACATCCCCTACACCGTAGGCGGGGCATCTTGCCCCGCGCTGAAACGCGTAAGTCCTAACTAATACTTAATTGTTAAAACACAGCCTAGGGCTTCCTTCACTAAGGTTTGACCCTACAGCTGACCAAAAATCTTCGGCTGTCCCTCCGCCGATACTATCCGATGGTTCTGGACCTTAAAGATATAAATTCCATAACGGTGCTTCTGACGAAACGATTCAAGTCAGGCGATCGCTTGCGCGTAGTCCGATATACTTATGGTGAATTCTAAAAATAAATAGACACTTTCGCCCCTCGGTTTCGATCCCGATTTATCGGGGCCGGTAGGTGCGGTTTCCAACCGCACCGATTTGGAGTGTCTCATTAATTCTAAGATCCACTATAGTCTATCATGCTTATCAGCATGTTGCAATGCCGATTTTTTTGTCTTTACCGTGATTTGTCATTTTGATAGAATTAGAACTTACACACTTCAGTTTGACCGTAGGTCGAGATTCACATCTCGACAAAATACCACATACTATCGATTGACTGTAGGAATTTAGTAGGTTGGGTTGAACGGGTACAAGCGAATCCCTATCAACGACAATAGCGGTTCCGCTTTTCAACAATACCGCCGTATAACAATCTTATAGCGAAACCCAACTCACCTCTCTGAGAAAAAAACAATTTTTCTGAAGTAAATCCAAGTGGGCTGCAATTAACTATTGAAGACCTACCCATCTCAGTCGAACCAACGAACCCATGAACCAATCCCCGAAGGAGGTATCCCATGAAAAAACTATCTCTACTGATGCTCGCCATTCTGATTCTCGGCTGCGACACCGAAACGCCTGTGGTTGAAGAACCAGCAGTCGAGGAACCAGCAGTCGAGGAACCAGTAGTCGAAGAACCAGCAGTCGAAGAACCACCGCCTGTTGTGATGGAAGATGAACACGCTATGCCCGAAGATACTGCTCCGCCAAAAATTGTAGAGGGTAGTGTGCATGATGGCGATGTCAATGTTGACCCCGAACCGTTGAATCGCGACGGAATGGTCTTTGAATTTACCGAAAATCTCCGTTTTTATGCGGCAGATATCCTACTTGAGGAAAAGTCCCTCGGCTGGTCCCCTCTCGATGTAGTCAGCGTCAGATTCAAACCAAAAGGTGTCGTCGGGAAATTTGCAAGTATAGAACCCATGGCTCACAGTCAGTTGTTGGAACACAACACCGAATACACGATTGAGATGTACGTTCAAGATCGCGTATGCAATGGCACCAGAATAAGAATAAAGTTTCGGACGAAACCCCGCTAAAAACCGTCACTCGATATCGCCACCAACGCCCGATGAATTGGGAAACTACAATCCAACCTGACGGTTCTGTCTCTTTTTAAGCATTACGTATCACGCATTATTCCTCAGGAGGAATCCCATGAAAAAAATGTTTGTATTGATAGTCGCCATCCTGATCCTCGGCTGCGACACCGAGACGCCTGTGGTTGAGCAACCGCTGTCCACTATCGAAGCACCATCACCCGTTGCCGCATCAGGTGAACACTTTCGGGTTGATATAGCTGAGCCAGGAATAGTATGGAGCACCATAGATCTTGGAGAAGTTGGCGTCGACCCTAACCTGCTTGTTGGCATTGAATTCGCGTTTGATGTAAATCTCAAGCTGTATAAAATTGACCTCCGGCTGGATGGTGGCCAGTCTCTCGGTTGGCTACCTCGCGGTGTCGTCGATGACAAGGACATCGGACAGCGTATATGGCTGATACCCGCGCCCGATAGCCCGATGTTGGAATTCGATACCGCATACGTCATTGAGCTCTACGTGCAAGATTTAGAATGCTGGAGTATGAAGGAGCAATGGCCGTTTCGGACAAAACCAAAGCCTTAGCACCCGTACCCCGCTAACTCCACCGCCCCGGTCACCCTTGCACTCCCCGACAGAATCGGGACTCCGTGTGCCGTAACCACTTTGAGGAAAAACCGCAATTTTTCTGAAGTAAACCCAAGCCGGTTGCAATTAACTATTGAAGACTTACCCTTCTCAGTCGAACCAATGAACTCATGAACCAATCCCCAAAGGAGATCCCCCATGAAAAAGTTCGCGCTATTGATGCTCGCCATTCTAATTCTCGGATGCGACACCGAAACGCCTGTGGTCGAGGAACCAGTAGTTGAAGAACCACCGCCTGTTGTGATGGAAGATGAACACGCTATGACCGAAGATACTGCTCCGTCAAAAATTGTAGAGGGTAGTGTGCATGATGGCGATGTCAATGTTGACCCCGAACCGTTGAATCGCGACGGAATGGTCTTTGAATTTACGGACAATCTCCGTTTTTATGCAGCAGAGATCCTACTTGAGGAAAAGTCCCTCGGCTGGTCCCCTCTCGATGTCGTCGAGGGCAAATTCAAACCAGAAGGTGTCATCGGGAAATTTGCAAGTATAAAACCCATGGCTCACAGTCAGTTGTTAGAACACAACACCGAATACACGATTGAGATGTACGTTCAAGATCGCGTATGCAATGGCACCAGAATAAAAATAAAGTTTCGGACGAGACCCCGCTAAAAACCGTCACTCGATATCGCCACCAACGCCCAATGAATTGGGAAACTACAATCCGATCTGACGGTTCTGTCTCTTTTTAAGCATTACGTATCACGCATTATTCCTCAGGAGGAATCCCATGAAAAAAATGTCTATATTGATAGTCGCTATCCTGATCCTCGGCTGTGAAACCGAGACGCCTATGGTTGAGCAACCGCTGTCCATTAGCGAAGCACCATCACCCGTTGCCGCATCAGGTGAACACTTTCGGGTTGATATAGTTGAGCCAGAGATACTATGGAGCAACATAGATCTTGGAGAAGTTGGCGTCGACCCTAACCCGCTCCATTTTGGCATTGAATTCGAGTTTGGTGAAGATCTCAAGTTGTATAAAATTGACCTCCGGCTGGATGGTGGGCAGTCTCTCGGTTGGCTGCCTCGCGGTGTCGTCGATGACAAGGACATCGGACGGCGTATACGGCTGATACCCGCGCCTGATAGCCCGATGTTGGAATTCGATACCGCATACGTCATTGGGCTCTACGTGCAAGATTTAAGCTGCTGGAGTACGAAGGTGCAATGGCCGTTTCGGACAAAACCAAAGCCTTAGCACCCGTACCCTGCTAACTCCCCCGCACCGGTCCCCCTTAAAGGAGATCCCCCATGAAAAAACTCGCGCTATTGATGCTCGCCATTCTGATTCTTGGTTGTGATACCGAGACACCAGTAGTTGAGAAACCGCTGCCCGTTGTGGCACAAGAAGCCTACTTTATTGATATAGAACCGCCGGTAATGACAAGTGCCAGCGTCATCGATGGAGAGCCTGACGTTGACCCTGTTCCGTTAAATCAGGCCGGGTTTCGCTACGATTTTGATAGAAAACTGAAGCTGTATCGGGTTGACCTCCGGCTTAAAGACGGAGAATCCCTCGGTTGGCACCCGCACGGTGTCGTCGATCACGAGAACATCGGGCAACTTGTGGAAATAGTGCCTGCGGCTGAGAGTCAGTTATTGAAATTCGATACCGAATACGTAATTGCGATGTTCGTTCAGGATCATGAATGTTATTACTCGAATTTCCAGATACGATTTCGGACGAAGCCACATTAAAAACTTTCGCTGCTTGCCTAAAGGATAGGGAGGAATCCTATGAAAAAACTATATATATTGATGTTTGCTATTCTGATACTCGGCTGTGGCACCGAAACACCAGTGGACGAGTACCCAGAATCCGTTATTGAAGAACCTGCACCCGTTGTGGTGGAAGATGAACCCTTAATGTCTGACGATAGCACCCCGCCGCAAATCGCAGCGGGTAGTGTACTTGATGGCGATTTTGGTGTTGACCCCGAACCGTTGAATCGGGATGGAATTGTCTATGAATTTTCAGAAGATCTCAGTTTCTATTTGATAGAGATTTTCCTTGAGGGAAAGAATCTCCGTTGGCATCCTCGCGATGTTGCCACCGGCAAATTCAAATTCAAACCAGAAGGCATGAGGCAATTTGCAAGGATAAAGCCCGAGGCTGGCAGTCTGTTGTTGGAACACGATACCGAGTACACGATTGTGCTATACGTTCAAGATGTCCAATGTAATGGCGGGGAGACAGTGATACGTTTTCGGACGAAGCTCCGCTAAAATTTTCACTGTTTACCTATTGTTCACCCCAACCTATGTCGAGACTAGGAAACCCCTCCCACGGCATACGCGGAAACTCAGACCAATTCTGATAAAGCATTCTTGAAACATGATGTCCCGTTCCGCCCCGTAAACGGGCTCCATTCCGTAAGTCCAAGACCTGTCCCGATGAATCGGGATCTATTGGGACATGAAACGTGAAGAAAACTGACGCTCTTAAAATCATCACCCCCCTTGTTGACACCCATTGTTGTTTGTTGGAATCGTTGTTACAAAATTATTCAGAAACAGTATAACATTCTGTTAGTGGGAACGCAATTCGTCTAACAGCACGGAGAAATGAGATGACAAATCTTCCGCTGACAAATCTTCCTCGCTTTCTCTCGGGACCCAACGCCCATAGTACCGATCATTCTTATCATTTACAGTGTTCGGCAGGCTCTGAATCTCTTGATACCGATCAACCGTACCAACATGATACTTTGCGACAACGTTTGTATGATTCAAGTTAATCATCGGTTCTACCTCTACATCCCTATACTCAAGTTGCCAACCTATAACAAACCAAGTACCTGCTGCCGACGCGTGTGCTTCTTTGTCGCGGAATGTCAAATCCCGCAACGTATCATAATCAAAGTTATAACGCTCAACACCTCCCGGTATAGTGAAATCATACCGGTCATTGTCGTCTTGCCACCAATGCGTACATTCATGGATAAACGTATTCAGATACTCCATATTGCCGGGTTTGAATATGTCAACGGTGCTACGAGTGCTGCTATGATTAAGGAAATCAGTGTACGGATGCTTCCTAATCGCAATCTTAATCAGACCGTCGTTTTCACTCCCGCGCCAACTGGGTTGACCGTCAAATTCCCACACAAGCTGAATCCTAATCTTGTCTCGAATTTTCTCATCAGTAAAACTTTCGGAATCACCAAACACAAGGCGAACTGCATCAATCTCTAACGGGCTTAAACGGCGTGGTCCATGCACTCTTAACTGTGGGACCGTTATTTTAACGGTGTCACTCCGTTCGACTGATTCGCCGTCAGTGCCAGTGAAACTGACAGTCAGCTCGGCGGTCTTATCGCCGTCCGTAGTGTAGCGGCAAGACGCCCTTAACGTACTGCCGGTCGCCGGCATCGCACCCTCACCAAAATCCCATGAGTAGGTGGGAGTCGCATCCGCAGGCGCGCCTGTAACTATACCATTAAAACTGACTGGACGATTTACACCTACGATCTGAGGGCTTCCAGCATCAACCTTAAACACCTCTATGACACAAGTGCCCTCCACTTGGACTTCCTGCCCGTCAATAGTGACATCGACAGTCAGCTTGACGGTCTTCACGCCGGGCATAGTGTAGATGCAAGACGCCGTTGACCCATAGGTCTTTGGGAAAATTGTATTACCACCAAAATTCCATGAGTAGGTGAAAGTCGCATCCGCAGGCGCGTTTGAAACCGTACCTTCAAAACTGACCCGTGTGCCGTTTCCGCCCACAGCTACGACCCGAGGCATTCCACTCAATGCAACGCCAACTTCTATAACCGTTATGGTAACCGTGTCACTCGCTTCGACTACCTCGCCGCCAACAGTGTAACTAACAGTCAGCTCGACGGTCTTACTGCCGCCCATAGTATAGGTGCAAGACGGCGTTAACCCATCGTCGTCTTCGGCGTCAGTCGCATCATGTCCAAAATCCCATGAATAGGTGACACCCGCAGGCGCGTTCTCAATCGTACCAGTAAAATTAACTCGTTTGCCTACAAATACCCTCTGAGCATCGCCCGCATCAACTTTAAACACCGTTATGATAACGGTGTGACTCGCTGTGGCTCCCTCGTCGTCAGTGACCGTCAGGGTGACCGTCTTGTCGCCGATCGTACTGTAGGTGTGAGACGCCGTTACCTCACTGCCGATTGCTGTCGGATCCTCCGCATCACCAAACTCCCATGAGTAGGTGAGAACACCACCGTCCGGGTCACTCGAACCCGAACCATCGAAACTCACTTCTGTGCCTACAGCTACAGTCTGATTGTTTCCAGCATCAGCAACAGGCGGATTGTAGACGTTTATGGTAACCGTGTCACTCGCTGTGGCTCCCTCGTCGTCAGTGACAGTCAGGATGACGGTCTTGGCACCGCGTGCACTGTAGATGCAAAACGGCATTACCCCTTCGGCGGTTTCCGGATCTGCATCAGCACCAAACTCCCATGAGTAGGTGAGATTACCACCGTCCGGGTCACTCGAACCCGAACCATCGAAACTCACTGTCTCGCCTACCAATACGGTCTGATCACTTCCAGCGTCAGCAATAGGCGCATCGTGGACGGTTATGGTAACCTCGTCACTGTCTTGGGGTCTCTCGCTACCAGTAACGTCAGTAACAGTCAAGGTGACGGTCTTTTCGCCGGTCGTACTGTAGGTACAAGTCGGCGTTGCCCCTCTGCCAGTTGACGGTGTCGCATCAGTACCAAAATCCCATGAGTAGGTGAGATTATTGCCCGTCGAACCTGAACCATCGAAACGCACTGTCTCGCCTACCAATACGGTCTGATCATCTCCAGCTTCAGCGTCAGGCGGAGGAGCAGGCCAAGTGAAGGCGTATACGGTAGCCGTGTCACGCGCTGTGGCGCCCGCGACGTCAGTGACCGTCAGGGTGACGATCTTGTCACCGGGTCTACTATAGGTGCAAGACGGCATGACCCCACTGCCGGTCGCCGGCGTCGCATAAGCACCAAAATCCCATGAGTAGCTGAGATTGCTGCCGGTCGAACCTGAACCATCGAAACTCACTGCCCTGCCTACAGATGCGCCCTGACTACTTCCAGCGTCAGCAACAGGCAGACTGTGGACGGTTATGGTAACCGTATCACTCCTTGAGACTCCCTCGTCGTCAGTGACCGTCAGAGTCACCGTCTTGGCACCGGTCGTACTATAGGTACAAGACGGCATGACCCCACTGCCAGTTGACGGTGTCGCATCAGTGCCAAAAGCCCATGAGTAGCTGAGTTCACCACCGTCCGGATCACTCGAACCCGAACCATCGAAACTCACTGTTTTGTTTACCGATACGTCCTGATCACTTCCAGCGTCAGCAACAGGCGCACTGTGGACGGTTATGGTAACCGTATCACTCCTTGAGACTCCCCCGTTGGCAGTAACAGTCAGGGTGACAGTCTTGGTGCCGATCGTACTGTAGCTACAAGACGGCATTGACCCAGTGCCGGTCGCAGGCGTCGCTCCAGCACCAAAAGCCCATGCGTAGCTGAGATTGCTGCCCTCCGAACCCGAACCATCGAAATTGACTGTCTCGCCTACCAATACAGTCTGATTATTTCCAGCATCAGCAACAGGCTCGACGGTTATGGTAACCGTATCACTCGCTGTGGCTCCCGCGGCGTCAGTAACCGTCAGGGTGACGGTCTTGGTGCCGGTCGTACTGTAGGTGCAAGACGGCATTACCCCACTGCCAGTTGACGGTGTCGCATCAGTGCCAAAAGCCCATGAGTAGATGAGATTACCACCGTCCGGGTCATATGAACCCGAACCATCGAAACGCACTGTCTCACCTACCGATACGGTCTGATTACTTCCAGCGAGACAAATAGGCGCACTGTGGACGTTTATGGTAACCGTGTCACTCGCTGTGGCTCCCGCGTTGTCAGTAACAGTCAGGGTGACGACCTTGGTGCCGGGGGTACTATAGGTGCAAGACGGCATTACCCCACTGCCGGTCGCTGGCGTCGCTCCAGTGCCAAAAGCCCATGAGTACCTGAGATTAGTGCCGGTCGAACCTGAACCACTGAAACTCACTGTCTCGTTTACCAATACGGTCTGATTGCTTCCAGCTTCAGCAACAGGCGGTTCGTAATAGGGTCCAGACCCGCTTCTGGCGGTAGACCTCATGCCCCCCTGCGTGTTTCTTAGTCTTCTAAGCATTGATGGAAAACGCATCGTATTTCTCCTTTGCTAACTACTGTTTAAGCGGTGTGGAATTTAGTAGGTTGGGTTGAACGGGTACAAGCGAATCCCTATCAACGACAATAACAGTTCTGCTTTTCAACAATACCGCCGTATAACAATCTTATAGCGAAACCCAACTCACCGCTCTGGAGAGCCCCCCGCTTTTTTCTGAAGTAAATCCACACGAACTGCAATTAACTATTGAAGACCTACCCTTCTCAGTCGAACCCATGAAACAATCCCCAAAGGAGATCCCCCATGAAACAGCTCGCGCTATTGATGCTCGCCATTCTGATTCTCGGCTGCGAGAACCAAAACCCTGTCGCAGAACTAGATGTCTCAGAACTAGACGAAGAAATATCGGAACTAAAGGCAATCGCAGACCAACTGTCTCAAACAGTGGCATCTTTGGACCGCTCAGTAACTACCGGTACAACGAGCAGCGTCGCTGATGGTGATACGGACGTAGACCCTGAACCCTTGAATCGTGATGGCATACGCATCACCTTTTCGGAGCGAATTGCTCTATCTCACTTTAACCTACACCACGAAGACGGCACTTCGCTCGACTGGAGGACGGACTGGTCTGCAGATGGACAAACGGTGACACTCACGCCCCCACATCGGTGTGCTGTCCTTCGCCACGGTACGACCTATACCATTGATTTTGTTGTTCAAGATTTCGGTTCTTGGCAAACTGAAGGTTTCATCACATTTACAACAAAACCCAGACCCGCGCCAGCAGCGCCGTTGCTCGATACTGGCCCGCCTGCCATTGTATACGCTAGCATGCGTAATGGTGATACCAATGTTGACCCGGAACCGTTGAATCATCACGGAATATATATCACATTTGATGAGCGCATCTTTGTCTCTCACTTTGACCTCCGCCTTCGAGATGGTCCAACACTCGGCTGGGAGATTCAACAATGGAAACGGGATAGGCATGGATACACGGTGAAACTGACGCCGCCTCCGAATGAGTGTTCTTGGCTTCGCCACGGCACGATCTACGTCATTGACATCTTTGTTCAGGATGGTGCTTGTGAGACAACTGAAGTCTCTATCACATTCAAGACATAGGTAGATATAATTGTTTTGCCTTTTGTGGGAGACGTCACCGCATGGTGATATCTCCCACAGCCATCTACGAATCTGCTAACGCAAATCAGCCAGATACCTGCCAAAATTATTGACAAGCTGTATTGCTTCTGGCGGATCGATATACCGAGGCTCGTTAGTGGGCGGAATATCAGCGATTGACGCATACCGATTCACAGGTCCCACAATCTTGTCTGCAGATCCGGCCTGCGTTATATTTATAGGGTCATGCCCATGGTGCAACTGCCATTTCAGGATGAAATAGACCTGCCCCACGGCTGCATGTTGCTCTTTGCACACGAAGTTTAGGGTCTCCAGAACTTTGTTATCAAACTCATAGTTGGGAATCCGAATGTTGTGTTGATTATTAATTGACTGCCAGTGATGACCAATCTCATGTACCAATGTAGCTAAGTACTTGATATTAGTTGGTATTGTCAAGTCTATATCATCAACAGTTGTATCACCATCCAAGTCTTCAGCGAATTGATGTTTTACGCGGCTAATTTTAATTATGCCTCCCCCATAACTTCCACCAACCCCCACACCGCCGCTGGTAACTACTTCATCAACTTGAACAGTTAGACCCTCAGAAAGAGCATCTGGGGCGCCGAATACCAACCTGACTGCAGCTTTTTCCAATAGACTTAAACCGCGCGCTCCCTGCACTCTTAACCGTGATTCCAAGACCCTTATTTTAACGGTGCCACTCCCTTCGACTGACACGCTGTCAATAGTGAAACTGACAGTCAGCGTAACCATCTTCTCGCCGGCCGTAGTGTACTCGCAAGACGGCGTTAACCCATCGTCGTCTTCGGCGGAAGTCGCCCCATCACCAAAAGCCCATGAATAGGTGAGATTAACACCGTTAGGCGCGTTTAAAACCGAACCTTCAAACTCAACTGTGTCACCTACAGCTACGATCTGAGGGTCTCCAGCATCAACCTTAAACACCGTTATGACACAAGTGCCCTCCACTTGGACTTCCTCCCCGTCAATAGTGACACCGACAGTCAGGGTAACCGTCTGATCGCCGGGCATAGTGTACTGGCAAGACGCCGTTGACCCATAGCGCCTTAAGTAAATCGCCCCCTCACCAAAATCCCATGTGTAGCTGAGAGTCGCACCCTCAGGCGCGTTTGAAACCGTACCCCTAAAATTGACTCGTGTGACTGGGACTACAGCTACGACCCGAGGATCTCCAGTCACTGTAACGCCAATAACCGTTATGGTAACCTCGTCACTGTCTGTGAGTCCAGTGTCCTCGTCAGTGACCCTCAAGGTAACCCTCTTGGTGCCGGCCGTGGTGTAGGTATAAGACGGCATCATCTCTTCGCTGTGTGCTGTGAGATCCGTCTCATCACCAAAATCCCATCTGTACCTGAGGCTACCACCGCCAGGGGAAGTCGAATCCGAACCATCGAAACTTACTGCTTTGTTTACAGCTGCGATCCGATCACTTCCAGCTTCAGCAACAGGCGGACGCGGAGGCACACTCACAAGCTGAGACTCGACGGTTATGATAACCTCGTCAAACACTTCGATTGTCTGGCTGTCAGCAGTGTAACTAACAGTCAGCCTGACGGTCTTCCTACCCGCCATAGTGTAGCTGCAAGACGGCGTTAACCCATTGAAGCCTTCGGCGTCCGTCGCATCATGTCCAAAATCCCATCTGTACCTGAGCGTCACACCCGCAGGCGCGTTTGAAACCGTACCAGTAAAAGTGACTGCTGTGCCTACAGATACGGTCTGAGCATCGCCAGCATCAACTCCAAAGGGGCCTGGGGGAGGATCTGTATACGGCGTATAGGGTGTAGACCCGCTTCTGGCGGTAGACCTCATACCCGCCTGCGTATTTCTTAGTCTTCTAAGCATTGATGCAAACTTCATCTCAGTTCTCCTTTGCTAACTACTGTTTAAGCGGTGTGGAATTGTCAGCACTGACATCAATCTATTTTAATCTCCAAAGTTCGCTTGATGCCCCCTACATTCCGCATCGAACACCTCCAACATAAGAAATCTGTCAGTTGACCCTTAAAACAATCGAACGACAGATGCTGTTCTGCCCAACAGTTTTAAGTAACACTGCGGACAAACTCAAAGAATTTAGTCTTTAGTCATCCAATCGTCGGTCACAGGTTGCAATGCTCCTAAGTCGCTTCAGCAGATTAGCCAGCATTGATAAAAACCGCCTAATCCCAAGTCTATTTCTCATTGTCCCTTCCATAGTAGTAGGCACACTCCGTGTGCCGTAACCTCAATTCCAAATCCCCGTCCTACAATGTGCCATATACGCCTCAGTCGCCGCATCAAAAGTCCCCCTGACAAGCGGGATTTAGGGGGTTGACTGTGCATTGGCAAGTGTCTAAGTAATTCTAAAATCTACCAATGATAAACTTATCCAATGTCTTTCTCTGCGCTCTCCGCGCCCTCCGATTCATCGGAGTCCTCGGAACGGGATCTGCGGTAAACTACTCCGGCACCGGCAAAAAAAAAGTCAAACCCCAGCGCAAGAAAAAGGTGCTTTCCTCCACTAAGGTTCGACCTTCTTTAATTGATTTCGACCAACCGATAAGGTGTTTTCCTTCGCTAAGGTTTGACCCTACCGCCCCACTGTTTGAGATAGCAGTTAATTTGTATCCCTCCTAATTGTGTGTCAGATAAGAAGAGGTAGCTCACTGCCTGACAATCACGCCCCGTGCTTCAAGAGCAGGAACGTGCTGATTGCGTGAAATGTCGCTCAACTTATTCGATTGGAGGTGTATCCAATCGCCTGCCCCGATCCCTACGTTATCTAGCAACGGCTGAATATCTACAATCTTGTTGTTTTCCAGATCGAGTCTCTCTAGTTGAACCAATCCCACAAGCGGGCTGAGGTCCTCAATCTGGTTGCTAGAGAGATCCAGATCCCATAGGTTGACCAACCCTGCAAGCGGACTGAGGTCCTCAATCTGGTTGCTAGAGAGATCCAGATGCAATAGGTTGACCAATCCCACAAGCGGGCTGAGGTCCTCAATCTGGTTGCTAGAGAGATCCAGATGCCGTAGGTTGACCAACCCTGCAAGCGGGGTGAGGTCGTCAATGTCGTTACCCCAGAGCTCCAGATGCTGTAGGTTGACCAACCCTGCAAGCGGACTGAGGTCCTCAATCTGGTTGCCAGAGAGATCCAGATGCCATAGGTTGACCAACCCTGCAAGCGGGCTGAGGTCGCTGATGCGGTTTCTCAACAACTTTAACGACTCCAGCTTGGTCAATCCCGCCAACGCCGCGAGATGCTCGTTGGATACACTCATGAACTCTATTTCTAACTCCACCAAGTTGACACACGCTACCAATAAGTCGAGTTCCCCCGACCACAGTTCAGAGGGAAATCCCCGGATCTGTGGCAGATGAGTCACCGTTGCTAATTCCCCATCTGTGAACTTAGAATATGGTGCTTTGTTGAGGACCTTCCATAATGTCCGTTCAACAGCACCCTGTTCTACGATATCGTCCTCATTATACCATGAATCTACTGGGTCGGGACTCGGTGGCTCCGCCGTATCCTGACCACAGGCGACAATCCACACCGCTGCCAAGCAGCTGAGGAATGTGATTCTGACGATCTTCATTGGACACCTTCCTTTCGGACTACATTCGAGAAATTTTATCACAGAACCAGCGGTAATACGCCACTAAAGTGTGGAGTTATGACCTGACAAAAAGAGAATCCGTTGATTACCTTTATGTATCCTAACGCAAGTTGCTAGTAGTAGGTATACCCGTTGCAGGGAACAACTCTCGGAACGGAGGATCGGTGTTCTCTACGATGCAGTAGATAAATGTCTTTTCGCTCCAGATGAAGATTAATTTTAGGAGTTACGCACTTCAGATTGTAGTAGCGCGTTCATTGCGCGTCTTTAAGGTAGTAGGCATACTCCGTATGCCGTAACCACTGTACAAACTACGGTACAGCGGAGCCTACCTACTACTGTGTAGGATTAGTTGTAGTTGCCCGCCTGTCCCGATAAATCGGGGATTCATCGGGCGTCGTGAGTCGTATTGTCCGGTAATGAGACACCGAACTACAGGGGTTGAACGTTCAACTGCGTAAGTCCTATAATTTATTAATTGGGTAATTTCCGAGCGATGTCCGGTGCGGTTTCTAACCGCACCTACCGGGTCTGGGGGAAATATAGAATTACCCGTTTAATTTCTTAAAACTCATGAGGAGCGAGATGTCTATAGTATGCCAATGTATCCAATTTCTGCGCTCCAGTTGCCTTGAATCCCGATTTATCGGGGCGGAGCGCAATGTGTCGTATGATAACGCAACTAGCAACCTAGGTTATCCTAAGATACCCAACACATATTTTGTCATAAGCCGGACTGTCCGGCAAGCGGAAAAGGGGGTCGAGTCGGGCTATTCAGTTGTCCGTTTTTTGACTGATTTCCGAATGACCCGAGTAGGTCGGATACCTTACCCGACGAACTTCGTGGGTACAGGTTGCCTAACCTGTACGTACAACAACCATAAAAAACCCAACGGATTGGCGCAACCCTTCGGGCGACGAAACCTCGCCTCCATGATCGCGCACCCATCAACGAATCACAGATACATTTCGCATAAATGTCAACACGCCCTACCCAACGGGCCGCAAGCGCGCTGTATTCTGTATTTCGTCAATCTTCTGTATCGGTAGAGGGTAAAAGGGTTGAATCCTGGATTTGGTCAATCAGCCGCTTGTAGTAAAAATTGATTACCCGTATCTTTTCGCTATCAGGCATTTTACCGATAGCTTCGTGACTATACCCTAGGATCGACTGTAAGGAATCTCCCCAGACAAAACTGGCAGGAAATTGACCCGGCCCATCACCAATTGACCCATGCGTGTAAGCATAATTCGCAATGAACCACCCTTGCACCGCATGGGCGTGTTTCTCCACCTTAAGGTCGAGAGAGAGGAGTTGGTCAAGAGTATACTCGTAATCCCTGCCGCCGACTCCTTCCTGGTGTAGTCCTGTATTTCGCTGCCAGATATGTGTCGCTTCATGGATAAACGTTCCCAATTTACCTAGCTTTGCCAGATCATGATCTCCCTTTAGGTCTATTTCGGTGACATTTGTGTTGCCTCTCTCGTCCAGAGTAGGGACTCTTGCTCTTTTCAAACCGTCAGGGAACTTGATGATTATTTGACCGATGAGGAACTCTCCCACATCTTCTCCAAAAGTCAATTTCAAAGCCTGCCCTTCTATATGGTTCACGCCGCGGGGCCCTGTGGTCTGAATAGAGGTAACTGTGACTGTAAGGGTATCGGTATTACTCCTGCTTTGCTCTCCCTCGCCCTCAGTGACAGTCAAGCTAACCATCTTGACGCCGGTCGTGGTGTAGGTGTAAGACGGCGTCCTCCCACTGCCACCCGCTGTCGGATGCGCCTCATCACTAAAATCCCATAAATAGGTGAGATTAGTGCCAACCGAATCCGAACCATCGAAACTCACTGTATTGCCTACAACTACGATCTGATTGCTTCCAGCACGAGCAACAGGCTCGACGTTTATGGTAACCTCGTCACTGTCTGTGACTTTAGTAACAGTGTTCATCACGGTCAAGGTAACGATCTTGGCACCGGGCGCACTGTAGGTGCAAGATGGCGTTGCTCCACTGCCGGTTAAGGGAGCTGCATCAGCACCAAAATCCCATGAGTAGCTGAGATTAGTGCCAATCGAACCCAAACCATTGAAACTCACTGTATCGTCTACAGCTACGGTCTGATCACTTCCAGCACGAGCAACAACCCCGACGTTTATGGTAACATAGTTCTTGGCTGTGAGTCCAGTGTCCCTGTCAGTGACGGTCAACATAACCGTCTTGGCACCGGGCTCATTGTAGGTGCAAGATGGCGTTGCTCCACTGCCGGTTAAGGGAGCTGCATCAGCACCAAAAACCCATGAGTAGCTGAGATTAGTGGTAGTCGAATCCAAACCATTGAAACTCACTGTATCGCCTACAGCTACGGTCTGATCATCTCCAGCATTAGCTACAGGCACAGGTTTGACCTTTATGGTAACATAGTCCTTGGCTGTGACTCCAGTGTCCCTGTCAGTGACGGTCAAGGTGACGGTCAAGGTAACCGTCTCGGTACCGGTCGGGTTGTAGCGATAAGACGGCATTATCTCATCGCTGCTTGCTGTGGGATTCGTCTCATCACCAAAATCCCATAAGTAGTCGATATCTATCCCGGTCGAACCCGAACCATCGAAACTTACTTTTTGGCCTTTACCTACGATCTGATCATCTCCAGCTTCAGCAACAGGCAGAGGTTTGACCTTTATGGTGACCTCGTCAGTGTCTCTGAGTTCAGTGACCCTGTCAGTAACGGTTAACCTAACCATCTTGGTGCCGGGCTTCCTGTAGGTGCAAAACGGCATTACCGCGTTGCTGGTTGCCGGATCTGCATCAGCACCAAAAACCCATGAGTAAGTGAGGCTACCACCGTAAGGGGAAGTCGAATCTGCACCACTGAAACTCACTTCTGAGCCAAAAGCTACGACCTGATTCATTCCAGCACGAGCAACAGGCGGAAGCCAAGGCAGAGGCGGAGACTCGACGTTTATGGTAACGCTGCCACTCCCTAAGACTGTATTGCCGTTACGGACAGTCAGGGTAACGGTCTTATCGCCGAGCGTATCATACTTGCAAGACGATATTAACCCATTGATGCCTTGGGTATCAGTTGCACCATCACCAAATGTCCATGAATAGCTGAGAGTCACTCCCTCAGGCGCGTTCTCAACCGAACCAGTGAAAGTGATTCTCACGCCTCGATATGTGGTCGGAGAACTTGCCATCACTGTAACTTGAAGCGTAGACGGTGACACCGGCGGGATTGGGACAGCACCTGGGGCAGCGGGCGGATCTTGTTCTGGCGACGGCGGCTCCGGCACCACTGCTTCTATGACGGTTATGATAACCTCGTCACTCGCTTCGACTAGCTCGCCGTTAGTATCAGTGTAACTAACAGTCAGCCTGACGGTCTTGGCACCGGTCGTAGTGTAGGTGTAAGGCACCCTTACACCACTGCCACCCGCTGTCGGATTCGCCTCATCACCAAAAGCCCATAAATAGGTGAGAGTCGCACCCGCAGGCGCGTTTGAAACCGTACCAGTAAAAGTGACTGCTGTGCCTACAGATACCGTCTGAGCATCGCCAGCATCAACTCCAAAGGGGCCTGGGGGAGGATCTGTATACGGCGTATAGGGTGTAGACCCGCTTCTGGCGGTAGACCTCATACCCGCCTGCGTATTTCTTAGTCTTCTAAGCATTGATGGAAACCGCATCGTATTTCTCCTTCGCTAACTACTGTTTAAGCGGTGTGGAATTGTCAGCACTGACATGAGTGTATCTTAATCTCCAAAGTTCGCTTGATACTCCCTAAATTCCGCATCGAACACCTCCCCCGATAAATCGGGATTGAAACCAACAATAATTAAGCTGTGTGTATCGTCAAAATTGGATTGAAGATGAAAATAAAAAACCCCGACCAGAGCAGTATCAATTCCGATTTATCGGAACGGATACCGCCCCAGCCGGGGTCGATCCATTGCTGATATTTTGGTTGGTGTCGTCTAATTTTGTATAATCAGGGAGAATTATAGCAAGTCTTATAACGTATGTCAATCACTTTTTAACATTGTTATAGTGGTGGATGTGCGATGCGTGACACGTGAAAAATGAACTTTTCATCACAATGAAACTTGGGATATAGAGGCCGCTGTGACGTTTTTAGCAGTGACAGATACCCCAAAAATGTGATACTATCACCGACACAATTTTTTTGATGTCGAGTCCCAATCCCGAATTTACATTACCTGTCATTGTATCATCAGATGATTCTGCAAGTGCTGAATCTATGGAGGCAATTGGCTAAACTATCCGTTCAATTATAGTAAATGTTACAATTATTTGTGCACTGTGGGAGGGGCTTCCTAGCCCCGATTATGCAGGCATACCCACTGGAAAAGTGTCCACCTGTTTTTAGAATTTACTATAACTTCAATCAACTTCCAAAAAAGGATCCGTTTACATGAAAACAGCTGTGACGTTACTTATGCTTTTCGCCCTATTTCCAGTGAGCAGCTTTGCCCAAGAATACACGCAATGGAGTTTACCCAAAGGCGCCAAAGCGCGACTCGGTAAAGGTCATATAACAGGTAATATTGCCTATTCGCCTGATGGCACTCGTCTCGCGGTGGCAAGTAGTATAGGGATTTGGATATACGATGCACACACCGGTAAAGAACTTGCCCTGCTTACCGGGCATACGGAGGATGTCTCAGGCGTGTCGTTCAGTTCAGACGGGGCGACCCTTGCCAGTTGGAGTCGTGGTAAGGTGCATTTGTGGGATGTGAATACGGGAGAACAACTCCACACGATCACGGGATATACGGGGAGTGTCAGAAGCGTGTCGTTCAGTCCAGACAGTGCAACCCTTGCCAGTACGCTTGTCAATCACCGTCCGGACTATACGGTGCGGTTGTGGGACGCCAACACAGGACAACAACTCCACACGCTCACCGGGCATACAGATTGGGTCCATAGCGTGTCATTCAGTCCAGACGGGGCGACCCTTGCCAGTGGAAGCTCGGACGATACAGTGCGGTTGTGGGACGCCAACACAGGAGAACAACTCCGCACACTCACTGCGGATAGTCACGGTGTCTATGACGTGTTGTTCAGTCCGGACGGTGGCACCCTAGCCAGTAAGCATGTCAATAATGCGTTGCGTTATAGGGTGCACTTGTGGGATGTGAATACGGGAGAACAACTCCGCACATTCACGGAGGATTATAAGCCTATCTATAGCATATCGTTCAGCCCAGACGGCTCTATCCTTGCCAGTGGAGGTCATGACACGGTGCGGTTGTGGGATGTGAACACGGGAGAACAACTCCACACGCTCAACGGGCATACGGATTGGGTCCATAGCATGGCGTTCAGTCCAGACGGTGCAACCCTTGCCACCGGGAGTTTGGACTATACGGTGCGGTTGTGGGACGCCAACACAGGAGAACATCTCCACACGACCACCGGATATACGGGGAGTGTCTATAGCGTTTCGTTCAGTCCAGACGGTGCAACCCTTGCCACCGGGAGTCTTAACGTTCCTGACGGTAGGGGTACGGACAAGACAGTGCGGTTGTGGGATACCAACACGGGAGAACATCTCCGCACATTCTCTGGGCATAGGAGTTGGGTACCAAGCGTTTCGTTCAGTCCAGACGGCTCTACCCTTGCCAGTGCAAGTTTGGACCGTACGGTGCGGTTATGGGAGGCGAATACAGGAAAATACCTCCACACGCTCATCGGGCATACGAGGGGTGTCGAAACCGTGTCGTTCAGTCCAGATGGCTCTACCCTTGCCAGTGGAAGCTCGGACGATACAGTCCGGTTATGGGACGCCAACACAGGAGAACAACTCCACACGATCAACGGGCATACGGGCGGTGTCGAAACCGTGTCGTTCAGTCCAGATGGCTCTACCCTTGCCACCGGGAGTGGAGACAACACGGTGCGGTTATGGGATGCCAACACAGGACAACTCCTCCGTACACTCTCCGGGCATACGAGCTATGTCTCAAGCCTATCGTTCAGTCCAGATGGCTCTACCCTTGCTACCGGGAGTGGAGACAACACGGTGCGGTTGTGGGATACGAACGCGGGTGAACACCTCCGCACACTCTCTGGGCATACGGGTGGTGTCTCAAGTGTTTCGTTTAGTCCAGACGGTTCTACCCTTGCCACTGGAAGTTGGGACAAGACGATGCGGTTGTGGGATACCAACACGGGTGAACACCTCCGCACACTCTCTGGGCATACGCATTGGGTCACAAGTGTTTCGTTCAGTCCAGACGGTTCTACCCTTGCCACTGGGAGTCGGGAGGGCACGGTATTGCTGTGGGAATACAACAGCAAAACCTTCCCTCCACCCAGAAACATTGGCGACGCCGACTCCCACTGATGTCAAAGGGAGACACCAAAGCCTACATATCAACTGTTAAACTAGATAGGCTCATCTCAAAAGAGAGTGCAGAGCGGCTTGGAGAAACCGAGTTTTTTCGGCAAAACTCGGTTTCTTCGCACAATTTCTTTACATGAGCGACTAGATATTGCTCCACCGGTTTCCCGCACGTCTCACCTCCACTGTCAAGCACAGCATCGAAGCGTGCCAATGTCCTCTAATCCTATAGGTAACCCCTTGCGTGTCATTATCGTCTATTCGGAGCTTTGCCCATCTGTTTCACCAGATTCACTTGCTTCACTAGGGCACGTACACTCACCCGGCCAACGATATCCCAAGAGCGTCTTATTCGTCATATACCACCTTAAACTACCTACAATAACCGCAAACTACCTACAATAACCGCGCCAGACTGGTTGCCACCAAGAATTTCAAAGTTGCCAGGCGTAGTCTCTACGATAAAGCCAACATGACCGCCGGAGATCGTACCAGGCCCGAATACAACAATCGCGCCATGGATTTTCCTGCAAGGCTTTCCCCAGGTCCTATAGCTCCGTGAAGAGAGCGGATTGTCAGGAACAGCAAGCCCTCGCTTCTGCAAGATACTGCCGGCGAACGCGCCACACCACGATGTCTCCTCTGGGTTGAGGTTAAGCAACTTCTCGAGCTCTGCCCGCTGTTCTGCGTCACTTTCGTGAAGACCCAAATATGTTCTCGCCTCGGTTATCCATGGCGGTTCAGTCTCACCGGGTAAAGGGAGGCACGGGTCGACCGTTATGAAAACGGAGTTACACGCTTCGACTGTCTCGCCGTTAGCATCAGTGTAACTGACAGTCAGGGTAACCGTCTTATCGCCGGGCGTATCGTACTTGCAAGACGTTGTTTCCCCAGTGCCGGGCGCAGGCGTCGCACCCTCACCAAAATCCCATGAATAGGTGAGAATTGCACCCTCAGGCGCGTTCTCAACCGTACCATTGAACTGGACGCTGACGCCTAGAGCTACGGTCTGAGAGTCTCTAGCCGTAACTCCAAAGGGTTCGTCTGGGGGAGGATCTGTATACGGCGTATAGGGTGTAGACCCGCTTCTGGCGGTAGACCTCATACCCGCCTGCGTATTTCTTAGTCTTCTAAGCATTGATGCAAACTTCATCTCAGTTCTCCTTTGCTAACTACTGTTTAAGCGGTGTGGAATTGTCAGCACCGACATCAATCTATTTTAATCTCCAAAGTTCGCTTGATGCCCCCTACATTCCGCATCGAACACCTCCAACATAAGAAATCTGTCAGTTGACCCTTAAAACAATCGAACGACAGATGCTGTTCTGCCCAACAGTTTTAAGTAACACTGCGGACAAACTCAAAGAATTTAGTCTTTAGTCATCCAATCGTCGGTCACAGGTTGCAATGCTCCTAAGTCGCTTCAGCAGATTAGCCAGCATTGATAAAAACCGCCTAATCCCAAGTCTATTTCTCATTGTCCCTTCCATAGTAGTAGGCACACTCCGTGTGCCGTAACCTCAATTCCAAATCCCCGTCCTACAATGTGCCATATACGCCTCAGTCGCCGCATCAAAAGTCCCCCTGACAAGCGGGATTTAGGGGGTTGACTGTGCATTGGCAAGTGTCTAAGTAATTCTAAAATCTACCAATGATAAACTTATCCAATGTCTTTCTCTGTGCTCTCCGCGCCCTCCGATTCATCGGAGTCCTCGGAACGGGATCTGCGGTAAACTACTCCGGCACCGGCAAAAAAAAAGGTCAAACCCCAGCGCAAGAAAAAGGTGCTTTCCTTCGCTAAGGTTTGACCTTATTTATACTAATAGGACTTGCGCAGCCAACCGTAGGCGGGGCAGGATGCCCCGCGCTGAAACGCGTAAGTCCTAACTACTACTTAATTGTTAAAACACAGCTTAGGGCTTCCTTCACTAAGGTTTCACCCTACCACTAGATGTCCGTCCTCGATGTTCATCAACGTAATACTAACACAGTCTATACTATAATGCAACTATTCCTTTTACAGTTGTGAATCCTCACCGCAAATATACCCAGAACCCCTCCACCACTCTGAATTTATCAGAATCGTCCGTTCTAAAACCCCGTCCTTTAGAGCCTGTTTGAAAAGTAGGTGAAACGGTTATCTTTTGCCATTTTAGGGACAAAATCAACCGATTTTGAGAGCGTTTGCCCATAAAATCACAGCTTTCAGAAATTAATTTGGATTTTTCAAACAGGTTCTTAATACCGCCTATTTTTGCTTTAAACGCCCACGCTTTCTCCAAATTTCATTGGCCTCTCTCCAAATTCTATAATGCCGTTCGTATTCTTTGGGATCCTGGATCCGCTCGATTTCTGCTGACACACTCTGTCCTAATCTGAACCACGGATTTTCCTTTAACCAAGGATTTTCCAATAAGCCCTTCAATTGCTCAAGTCGCTCCGCCGAGTCTCGGATTTTCATTACGTTACAAAAAGTCCTTGTTTCTTCAGCATACTGCAGATTTTCTTTAATACGCTGGGACACTAAGGGGAGCTCATGATCGCTACTGAGCCGATGGGCCGCCGCGCTAATATCAGAAACGAATGAATAGGTACTCTTTATCTTCAATTGATGTCTCTCAACAATCTTAGGATCTATATTCAATGGATCTAAAAAGACTAAATATCTTTCACCGCTTATACAATAAGGACTAACATTCGAGCGAGGATACGGAACAAAAGCAGACACATCTGATAACTTTTTAGCCCCGTTTCCTTTTGCTTGCCTCTTATCTAGGAGAACTTCCTCAACTTTTATACAAAAAATCATACCGTCGAGAGTGGGTGAAAAGATAAAACTGTTGCTACTGCCTCTACGAATCTCTCTTTTCGCAGGGAGTAGTTGGATATTACTAGCTGTGCCGATGATAATCAGTTCCGCTTCACCTACTTCCCAAGGAGATAGAGCTCGAGGCCCGCTCGCGCTCGCACCGCTACTGAATAACACACATAGAAGAATAACGCCCCAGAAAAGGTGTTTCGATTTAAACATCTTATCTGCCTCCCGAATCCATTTGTCTTTCCATTTGGCTCATGTTAAGAAATCGTGCAACAGAATCGGGATTTCCCAATCCAACTGCACCGCATGCAATCCTACCCGGTAGGGGACGTTTCCAACCGCACCGCCTATGCACAGTTGGAAACCGCATCTACAAAACATGGGGAGCGAAAGTGTCTATCTGTTTTTATGATTCACCATAATAGAGGAGGGTGCATAAATCTACTGTTATTATACAACTATTTGAGCAGTCTATGCAACACTATATTGAAAAAGCAGGTATCAAACCAGCCAAGGCACCAACATATTCAATCCATGAATCTATGCTTTCAAAACGCAGTGGCGGTGGCTAACGCATCACCCAGAGATGTTGAAACGACTCGGTTGACAACAGCCCCCATAAGACATTGTACGAAGTGATAGAGGCATTCATATTGTTTATCGGTCAGTATGCCGCTGATGCCGTTCCGCCTGTCCCGATCTATCGGGATTCTCGTCCCGCGTAGCGAGGATTCCGCTTCGCGGAACAAGCGGAACAAACCGTATCCGTCGGGGGGCAAGGCGCACGTCGCTTTGATTACCAACTCGCAATGTCTCGCGTATGACCGCTGTTTTCCAATGAACTATTATGCACACCTCTCATATTGTTATATCCGCACACTTCGCCTGATAGAAATAATGCGGTAAAATATCATCGGACACCCGATAGGCCCCTTCTTCCCTTAGTGCATAGTTTGGATCATTATAGGCTAGATGTTCCTGCTCATTATTCCAGTTATTGTATGCTCGGTCAACCAGAGTACTTATGCCTTCTATAAGGTCACCTTCTTCATTTGGTGTATCGTCTAAATATTTGGATTTGAGATCTCTTACTGTGACCCCAGAATTCGTTATATGATCCAAGAAACCATTCACCGTGAAATACTGACTCATCGGGCCGGTCTTCCATTGCTTTACGTGCTCGTTTTCGTGGAGCAAAACTTTAGTGTAAAATTGGCTATTGCGATTTAGATTAACCTTCGTATTAGAGAATTGTTTGAGGGAATTGGGGTCTAACCGATATGGCTTTTGGGAATTTCCACTTTGAGTATCAAACGTAAAACCAACTCCACCATCATCAGTACCATCCTCCGCAATATAACTAGCTATTGTTGGATGTTTCGTCTCTCCTCCGATATTTGGTAAGGTTACAGATAACTCCGCTTCAACCGTCGCACTATCATTTGATGTTGTAACTGTGCATCGAATTGTGTAAATCGAAGTACCAGGAGCACAGACCTTATCAGGAAACGCATACCATTTTGCCCTGTCAATAGTTGTCGTATTTGGGGGTTCTGTTGGCTCTGGTGGCAAAAACACGACCGCTGGATTGTTACCGGATTGGTCCGGATTCGAGATACTCCAACCCCAGGAGAACGTCGTTGTATCCGCATCAAGCACTGACGATGGACCAAGCACCGAAAATACAGGGCTTTCTCCGTCCTCTACCGTTTGGGACTCCATAAAGATAACTGTGACCTTAAGGTCATCACTCGCTTCGACTAGATCTCCGTTAGTATCAGTGTAACTGACAGTCAGGGTAGCAGTCTTCAAGCCGTGCGTAGTGTAGGTGTAAGGCACCCTTACACCACTGCCACCCGCTGTCGGATTCTTCTCATCACCAAAAGCCCATAAATAGGTGAGATTCGCACCATCAGGCGCGTTTGAAACCGTACCAGTAAAAGTGACTGCTGTGCCCACCAATACACTCTGAGGGTTTGCAGCCAAAGTGACCTCTATGACCCTTATGTTAAGGGTAGCAACATCACTTTCGACTCCCCTGTCGTCAGTGACAATCAGGGTGACGATCTTTGGGCCGGGCGTAGTGTACTTGCAAGACGCCATTGGGGTAGTAGCAGTTGCGGGCTGCGCCCCAGTACCAAAAGCCCATGAGTAGGTGAGATTTCTGCCGGTCGAAGCCGAACCATCGAAATTGACTGTTGTGCCCACAGATACGATATCCTGATCGCTTGTAATACGAGCAACGGGCACAGAGGGTGATGTAGGCGGGATTGGAACAGCACCTGGGGCAGCGGGTGGAGGCATCGGTGGGTCTACCGGTGGTTCAGGCATATAGGGTGTATACGGGGTTGAGGACGTAGACCTCGTGCCTCCTCCCTGCACGTTTCTTAGTCTTCTAAGCATTGATGGAAACCGCATCGTATTTCTCCTTTGCTAACTACTGTTGTTTAAGCGGTGTGGAATTGTCAGCACCGACATCAATCTATTTTAATCTCCAAAGTTCGCTTGATGCTCCCTAAATTCCGCACCCAAGGCCTGAAACACGAGCATCTTGTGAAAAAAAAAGGTCAAACCTCAGCTAGAAAAAGGTGCCGTCCTTCACTAAGGTTTGACCTTATGTATACTAATACTTAATTGTGAAAACAACCGTAGGGGGCGTACCCTCCGAATCGCGACCGGCTTGCCTTTTCCGCTTTTCTATTTGGACTCAGACTTCGACGCTTTTTCCGATTTTGGCCCATATTTTTCAAAAAGAGCCATACTGCTCTCAATCAACTCTACTCCTTCATAAGCCGCTTGAATAACCGGTTTCTCCCCTGTCAACCCTATGGGCCGCACCATTAACCCTTCTACTTTGGGTGCCACTGTATACTCTGGATCACTTTCTATAATCTTCTTCAGGAACTCAAGGATTCGGACTCGATCCGCCGTGTTGACCCTTCGACTCTCTGGTGGTCTCATGACATCAACTGCCGAAAATTCGGCGTGGATATCAAGGATTACCAAGTAGGTAAACACATCTGCAAGGTCGACTAAGACCCTTACCGCCTTCAATTGCACATCACCCATATTCAGGTCGGAAGCAGAGGTGGGGCGTGATATAATATCAAGAAGGGGTTCAATCACCCTTCTGTCACCAGTCCAGCCCAAAAGGTCAATGAGCCGTCTCGCCCTACCATTTCCACCGTTGTTCTCTATTTCTTCTTTCAGCATCTCAATCAGGAAAGGGACAGCGGTGCCGCCAGCATATCCTAATCCGATAAGTGCTCCTGAGCTAATCACTCTGTCCTCAGCCCAAGCAGCTTTTAACAAGGGAACCGCCGCGTCCCCTGCCAACTTCCCTAAGCACTGTGCTGCTAAATCTCTCACGCTCGAAGATGAATCGTTCTGCAAGCGATCGGCAATAGGCGCTATTGCTTCAGAATTTCTGGAAAGCCCCAATAAGCGAGTCGCACGCAGTCTCACTTCAACTGAGTTATCATTTAGCGCGGATTTTAATAAATTCACCGTGCTGGAGGAGAGGTATGCGTTATCCACACCACTCAAAACGGTAAATGCCTCCCTATACATCTCTTTATTGTGTAGATTGCGAGCCACCTTTCTCACATCAACCGTTTTCTTCTTCTTCTCCACTAAAGTTGGTATATTTGGTATTTCTAGGGTAATCACATCAACCTGTTTCTCTTTTTCAGGAATCTGCTTGGCAACGCTTATACCCGTTACAAGGAAATAGAAGTAGCACAAAAGTAGACCGAAATAGAACGTTAAAAATCGTTTCATTTTCATGATAATAAATCTCTGATCGCTCGTGTTAAGATTCAGTGCAAAGAAACCGAGTTTTTTCTTCAAAACTCGGTTTCTCTTCGTGCTTTGCACTTTCTTTTTACATGAGCCGTATTTTTGCGCCCTTGCTTCCTTGCGCCTTTGCGTTAAAATTTCTTATCGCCTTGCACCCTCTTTTTATATGAACCTTCAGCATACTCCTTACGGTATACGTTACTTTATTGGACCATACTTCCGGAGCAGAGCAATCCGCTCTTCAATCCGTTTCAAGCCTCTAGACGCTGATTCAACAATCATTGCTTCCCCTTTGGTCATAGAGGGTCGTTGATTCGCTGTGATTGTTCGCAGAAGCGTCAAAACCTTTAGGGCATCGGACCGTTTAGGGCGTATCCCCGTAGAGTGAAAAGTATTTGAGCCATAGCCACAGACAATTATGGTTCTTGGACCTGGAGTATTCGGTTCGTCAAAAGCACTCAGCGCTAATTTGACCAATTTATCAATAACTTGACCTTTAAGCCACGGTTTTAGTTTGACAAAAACAGCATCAGACCGTGCTTTATCACGGTTCGCGCTTTTTTCTTCAATTAGGGGCAGGAGAGTAGGAATCACGCTTCTTTCTTGAATGTAGCCAAGTGAAGAAAGGGCAGAGTTAATCGTGTCATGGTTATCTGATTCACGTTCAAGAACAGTCAACAGAATTAGGGCACCCTCTGTCCCATAGTGACTTAGACATTGCATTGCCGTAAGCCGCTGATCGCGTGGCGCGGTGAGATCCTCAACAAACCGCAGCGCGTGTGAGATGGAAACTTTCGTGTGATCTTCTTGACAATTTGTTGCATAATATGCATCTGATAGCGAAATAAAGATAAGTAAGGTAAATACTATCATTGATAAAACAGACTTAAGCATGGTTCCTCCTAAAATAACGCAAGTTGCTAGGTTCTTCGGGTGGTGATAACGTCCCCATTCGACTTTTACCCGTGGGTGCCGGGGAACTTCGCATCGGGGGCGTCAGGGGAGTTGGTGTTTGAGAGGGTGTGAGTTTTTCTGCCCGCTGCTGTCATTCAGCGTCAACTGGTATGGTCATAAAGGGAATAGTGAATTTACGGTTCTTATACCACGAGCATTCCATACATTCGCACATATCAGTCTTGTAAATCCATGCCTCGTCAACCACTATCTCAATCATATAGCGTTTCCCTCTTTCAAGTAACTTCCCGTTCTCACCACGATGCAATTTTAGGATAGTGGGGAACTTACTGTCTTCCCATACCGCCTCCCAATCGAGGTCGTTGCCATCTTCGGAAATTAACTTTGCTATCACCCCAACAGCCGGTTCCGTAAAACTGTATTGGATAAAGTGTTCATTGAACTCATCAGGATCTACATAATTGCCCCCCCATATACTCCCGACCCTCAAGTGCATCTCGGACCAACTGACGTGAGCCACTTTCAGCCATATCTCTGGACCAACACTTGTCGTGCCGTCAGGGTTTGTCCATTCGATTCGGAATGATATGGTACCGGTGTCCCCATTCGGAAAGTCCCAACACGCCAGATTCCCCTTCACTTTAGCCGGCGTCCCATTAACAGAGACGGATAGCGGTCGCTTATTGAAGTAAAGTACAACGGGTCGGTCGTATGCAGCCACCTCCCCACTGGCAGGAAGCGTCTCAATTAGCGTGGCAACGTCGCTTACCAACACATCTTCTGCCACAGATTCGGTTGGATTGGGTGAATCATCTGCACAACCGATCGCGATTAACAGTGTAAGTAATAGTAGAACTTTCAATAGTGTTTGCCTCCTTTACCAGACTTTGTAAATAGATAGCTTCCTTACTTGCTTTGTTCATGCTTTCATTCTGTATGTCCTGCTTTAGTTGGGACAACCGTTCTACTGCAAGGTCAACTTGTTTACAGAGTGAATCTCATTCCTATTATATTTCAATACATTTCTCCTGTCAAATCCCGATTTCTGTAGTTTCGCCACAAGGTAGGTAGGGGGAATGTGTGCTTACCTTGAAATCAAAATTCGACGTCCACCGGTATGGTCGTAAAGGTAATAATGAATTCATGGTTCTTATACCACGAGCATTCCATACATTCGCACATATCAGTCTTGTAAATCCATGCCTCGTCAACCACTATCTCAATCATATAGCGTTTCCCTTTTTCAAATAACTTCCCGTTCTCACCACGACGCAATTTTACGGCTTGGTCTTCCCAGACCGCCTCCCAACCGAGGTCGTTGCCATCTTCGGAAAGTAACTTTGCCATCACCCCAGCAGCCGGTTTCGTAAAATGAAATCGGATAGTGCGTTGGTTGAACGCATCTGGATGTATATCACTATCGCCATCAGATATGTGCCCCAACGCTATCTCCATCTTGGACCAACTGAAGTGAGCCACTTCCAGCCACATCTCTGGACCAACACTTGTCGTGCCGTCAGGGTTTGTCCATTCGATTCGGAGTAATTTGGTCCCGGTCTTTTGATTCGGAATGTCCCAACACGCCAGATTCCCCTTCACTTTAGCCGGCGTCCCATTAACAGAGACGGATAGCGGTCGCTTATTGAAGTAAAGTACAACGGGTCGGTCGTATGCAGTCAGCTCCCCACTGGCAGGAAGCGTCTCAATTAGCGTGGCAACGTCGCTTACCAACACATCTTCTTCCACAGATTCAGTTGGATTGGGTGAATCATCTGCACAACCGATCGCGATTAACAGTGCAAGTAATAGTAGAACTTTCAATAGTGTCTGCCTCCTTTACCACACTTGGTTGGGGGCGCGTGGCTCTTTCTTCAGAAGTATCCTCCCTTCTCTCAGGTTATCGGACAGATGTTTTGCGTATTGAGGGGTGTGCATGATCGGTGCTCAAATTCTCCACAGCAGCCCCCTCCACAGTCGCTGCCCAACGCTTGATCCGCTTCCTTTGATATTTCGTTGAGACAGCAATCAGTTCAATCTCTTTGTCGAGCAGCGTGCAGAATCCGACAATCCCTTCACTGCCAATATGCACCGCCACAAACACCGTCGCCACGGAAAAAGCAAGTTGCACCCTATCCCGATAAACCGCGGCATCGATGCCTTCCGCGTCCTGAGTGTCAATCCGCCTGAGAATTGGCATCTTAAAACGCATAGCAACCCCAAATCCTTTGCCTTTGTTAAGATTTAACTATCCGCCTACCGGTGCCGCTGTTTGGATCTCAGTTACGAGTGCCGAAAAGTCCTGCAGCAACGTTTCTGCATCTCCCCGTGTTATCCACGTTCCAACAGGCGGCGAGGTCGTGTGATGCCTGCTACTACTCTGAAAGTCCATGGCGCGGATCTTCGTATAACGATCGACAGTTCCGACATCTTCGTCGCCTCCTCTGTGCATAGACATTGTTAAGTTTATCATCTGTCCTATCGGTCGATATTCGAGTTGCCATGCTATCACTGCGTAAGTGCCGACCGCTGTGGCGTGCGCCTCAAAGTCAACAAAATTGTTTGCAAGCAAATGCGATTCGTTGAACATATACCGATCCAAATTGTCTCTGTAGCCGTTTCGCCATATGTATTTATGTCGTTCCTGATGATGTTGCCACCAATGCGCCATTTCGTGAGCGAATGAATTGACAAACTGCAATACACCGGGGCTACACCGATCCGCTACGGGTATATCATCCAAAGTGGTCGTGCCGTCGAAGGCGGGCGTATAAGGAAACTTTGCGATTGATACTGAGGTGCGACCCGCGCCATGACTCATAGCTTTTCCAATTCCCAATGTTGGCTCGTATACGATAGTATGGTGAGTATCAAAGATATGATCAGTAAAACTCTGCGATTCACCGAATACAAATTTGGCAATATGCTTTTCAAAATCGCTGAGCATGCGTGAAGATTGAACTTGTAAATTAGGAACTGGGTTTGCAATTGGTGTTGGTATCGGCACAGCATAGTCTGGCGGGGCAGGAGGAACGGAGTCATGAGGTGTTACGATAAACGTGCCTTTAGGATACGGCCACGTCGGCACTGCCACACCTTCGCGAATCCCTGTAAAAGTAAAAGTCTCTGCCGGGATCTCACGCGTCACCTCCGCTGCGGCAGTATTCCAGAATCCAAACTCATTCATTGCTACATTCTCAGCGACGTTGAAAGTGGCAGGTCCCGGGTTACTCGTGCGTATAGTAGCCACAAAGTTTCTAGCGTCATTATTTGGGTTCCACGCCATAATATTCGCACCAGATGTTCCCCCGACATCTAATTCTGCCTGCGTAAATCCGTTCACAGATTCACTGAACTCGACCGTGACATCGAATGGCTCGTGTGTTATTATTTCCGGTCTGGGGACATGGATAGTCACAGTCGGTCTGCGAGGATCTAGCACTGGAGGCGGTGGATCTACCGGTGGTGGATCTACCGGTGGTGGGTCTACCGGTGGTTCAGGCATATAGGGTGTATAGGGTGTAGACCTGCTTCTGGCGGCAGATCTCGCGCCTCCTCCCTGCGTGTTTCTTAGTCTTCTAAGCATTGATGGAAACCGCATCGTATTTCTCCTTTGCTAATTATGGTTTAAGCGGTGTGGAATTGCCAACACCGACATCAATCTATTTTAATCTCCAAAGTTCGCTTGATGCTCCCTAACTTCCGCATCGAACGCCTCCAACAATCAAGCCGTGTATATCGTCAAAGTCAATTAGTTTGTCTGTGTCTGTTAGCACGTCAAACACCGCTAACAGATCTGTCATACTGGTTTCGTATACTGATTTGTCCAGTAGCGTCGAGACAAACACACTGTTTATTAAAATGGTCTCGCTCACAATACGAAAACTATCCCATTCTGATACCGGCACAATGGTCGTCCCCGGATACACAATTGGATATGTAGGTCGGGTTCGATCCCGATAAGATCGGGGCTCGTTTACACATACACACACTATCGGCTTCCCACCCAAGAAATGGAACAAGAGCATCTTGTAGCCCGTTTGTAACCCTTCGCTTACCCCCTCACCAATCGGAGTGGGCGAAACGATCAACCAATCATGGCAACACTCAATGTAGATTTGATTATCCATAATACACCCGTTGAGCAAAAAAAAAGGTCAAACCCCAGCGCAAGAAAAAGGTGTTTTCCTTCGCTAAGGTTTGACCCTACCGCTAAATGTCCGTCCTCGATGTTCATCAAAGTAATACTAACACGGTCTATACTATAATGAAACTATTCCTTTTACAGTTGTGAATTTGCCCCGCAAATATACCCAGAACCCCTCCACATCTTCCGTTCTAAAACTCCGTCTTTTAGACCGAGGAGCGGTCATTCATTGAAGATGAAAATAAAAAACCCCGACCCGCGCAGTATCAATTCCGATTTATCGGAACGGATACCGCCCCAATCGGGGGAGATCCATTACTGATATTTTGTTGGGGCTCGTTCGATTCTGTATAATCAGCAGAAACTATAACAAAAGCCTACATACCCACTATTTGAGATAGAAGAAAGGGGAAAATCGTTTCATTCAGGGACAGCGAATGTCATTTTTTGCCATCGCTACTGGTTTTTTCTTTCGGTTCAGCCAGCAAAATTATTTCCCAGGGGTTCCAGTAATCTGGCCCAAATTGTTCAAAAAAAGCCATACATCTCTCAATCAGCTCTACTCCTTCATAAGCCGCTTGAATAACCGGTTTCTCCCCTGTCGACCCTATGGGCATCCCTATCCACCCTGTTTTGGGTGCCACTTTGTACTCTGGCTCACTTTCTACTATCTTCTTCAGGAACTCAAGGATTTGGACTCGATCCGCCATGTTGACCCTTCGACTCTCTGTTGGTCTCATGACGTCAATTGCCGAAAATTTGGCGTGATACTCAAGGATTCGCGCGTAGTCAGGCATATCTGCAAAGTCCACTAGCACCCTTACTGCCTGCAATTGCATATCGGAAGCAGAGGTGGGACGTGATATGATATCGAGAAAAGGCTCAATCACCCTTCTGTCACCAGTCGAGCCCAAAAGGTTAATGAGCCATATCGCACTACCGTTCTTTTCTATTTTTTCTTTCAACCTCTCAATTAGGAAAGGAACAGCAGTGCCACCAGCATATCCTAATCCGTAAATTACTCCTCTACTAATGTTTTTGTCTTCAGTCCAAGCAGCTTTTAACAAAGGAACCGCCGCGTCCCCTGCCAGCTGCCCTAAGCACGCTGCCGCTAAACTTCTCACCCTCGAAGATGGATCCTTCTGCAAGCGATCGGCAAGAAGGGGAATCGCTTCAGGATTTCTGGAAAATTTCAGTAAGACGATTGCACGCTTTCTCACTTCAACGGAGTTGTCATTTAGCGCGGTCTTCAATAAATTCACCGTGCTAGACGAAAAGTATACGTTATCCGAGAAGACCAAAGCCCTACGTGCTTCCCCATACATCTCTTCATTGTGTAGATTGCGAGCCACCTTTCTCACATCAACCGTTTTCTTCTTCTCCTCTAAAGTTGCCGGATATCGTTTTTCTATGGTAATCACATCAACCTGTTTCTCTTTTTCAGGAGTCTGATCGGCAACGCTTATGCCCGTTACCAGGAAATAGAAGTAGCACAAAAGTAGCCCGGAATAGAAGGTTAAAAATCGTTTCATTTTCATGATAATAAATCCCCTTCCAACTTACGCAGTTAAACGTTGAGATTTGGTAGTTCGACACTTCAGTGCCAATGCGGGGAAAGTCCGATCCCGTTCCCCTTGCCCCGATTCATTGTCCGATAAATCGAGACCAATGGGATAGGTCCCGATTCGTCGGGATTCTCGGAACGGGTAAATACAATATGAGATGCGTAAGTCATGATCGTATATTATATCAGATATTCACACCTTTGTAAACTAAGGAGATAATGGATTGGCTCATATCAAAAGAAAGGGCAGAACAACTCAGAGAAACCGAGTTTTTTTCCTGGTCTCGTTTCTTAATCCCGATGAATCGGGGGAACGGACTTCAAAACTCGGTTGCTTTACACGGTTTATTTCCCATAAGCGTCTGTGTCATCTGTTTATAGTAAATTATAAAAATAAATAGACACTTTCGCTCCTCATGTTTGGTAGGCGCTGTTTCCAACTGCGCCTATGCGGTGCGGTTAGAAACCGCACCTACCGTGGCCATAGCCCAGATTTTTCCATCTCCGGTAGTCGAGGTTTCCTAACCTCGCCGATTTGCAGTGTCCAAGTAATTCTAAAGTCTACCATACATAGGTTGCTCCATTTCATTCAAGGACAGTGAATGTGATTGTTTCGCCATCGCTACCTACGAAAGAAATTGAACACGGCTTGCCTTTTCCGCTTTTCTATTTGGACTCAGACTCCAACGCTTTTTTCGATTTTGGCCCATATTTTTCAAGAAGGGCCATACGTCTCTCAATCCGTTCTAATTCTTTAGAAGCCGCTTGAATCACCCGTTTCGCCCCCTCGGTTGTGTTCTCTGGCTCACTATCTGCAATCTGCCTCAAGACCTTAGTGATCCTATTGATGTCAGCCCGTCGGAGACTTTCTCCTTTAGAATCATACTGCCTGCAAAGCTGAATCCCAATATGTTCAACATCAATTGCAATTGTCCAAACCTCTCCTGTTTCTGTCACTTTAGTGGTCATGGGAATGTTAGGTTCTTCTAAAGAGGTAAAAGCCAATCGGCCTAATGTCTCAATGGCACTCTCTTTGACGGAATTAATCTTCCTAGAGGAAGTGGAATTCCAGTCAGCCCCAGATTGCTGGCTACCTTTGCTTTCATTGCCGAGGAGTCGAAGCAGCGGTTCCATTACGCTTCTATCTTGGATTCGCCCTATTGCCATGAGAGCATATGTCATTGAATCGAAGTTACTTAATTCACGTTCAAGAACCCTGGACAAAATTGGTACACCCTCTTTACCGTAAAAGCCGAGACACTTCATTGCTTTGACTCGCTGATTCCTTGGCGCAGATAAGTCTTCAACGAATTTCTGGGCATGTGTTTTCATTGAAAGTTTTGAATGATCCTCCCTACAACCTCTTATATAAAAAGATTCTGAGATGGAAGGAAAAGTGAGTAAAATAAATAATGTAACCCACAAAAATAGTCTTAACATGGTTCATCTCTCCATAGTATTGCAAATTCTCGGCTGACCTACTCCCACGCATAAATGCTTGGGGTTCTTTGACAGACTGACTCCCATTAGCGATGCTGTATTCCTGTCCCGATTCTCGGGATTTTGTTGATGTTTTTTGATGTCGCTAAGATATACCCCAACCTGCAGTAGAAAAATACCCCGTTAAGAACGCTGAACCCCTTTTCTACCTCTTCACTCATTCTGTTCTGGCATCACCGACCTTTTCTTCGCCTTTCGGTCCTGTTCGATCTTCCTTAATGCTCCCCAAGCATTGCCGGCGATCATTGCATCGTCATGGTTGAGTAGTTCTCGAAGCCTCTGCTCCCGCTCAACGAGATTCGGAATCGACATGACCGGACCGAGGGCTTCAACAATTGAAACCCACTCTTTTTCGTCCTTGTACGTGAGATCCCATGTGCTATCTCTGGTTCCAGTGGCCGCCTCAAAATAGGATTTCTCTTTCAAATCGGATATCGTTGGTATCTGGAATATACTTTCATATTTTTCTACACTAATATCACAAATCAAAGCACCATTTGGCATATTTGCAGGAAACTTTGATACCTTAAAAAAGAAGAGTTGAGGTGTACGCCTAAGGTACGTGGGACCACCTATGCCACTTGACCATATAACGATCTTCTTAGAACGCTGATTACGCTGTTTTGAAATAGAATCACTTGACGGAACAGCCTGGTGCCGAACAGCAGAAATCGTTACATTTTTCGCTTTTTTATTTTTTTTCAAAAACGAATTAACCATATCAAGACTGCTTTGGGAGAAAATTGCCCGTAGATTTTTTTCTTTATCATAAAGCACCTTATTGACACGAATAGAATATAAATCCGCGAGAAAATCCCCTGTCACTGAATCTATGATGGCTGAATTGTTAATTACAGTTCCAATCAACACTAAATCTGACTTGCCGATAGATTCGTGAATTCCTGAGGGCGGTAACCCGAAATGCGCAAAGCAAGTTGAACTCAGAGAAACGAAAATAACAAAAAATAGGAAACCCCCACTATGAAACTTCATCGTAGCACCTCCGGTGCAGATTGTCAGGAGTGAGACCGAGTTACGTAATTTTGGATAAAACTGCTATCACATAATAACGCAAGTCGCTAGGGTGCGTTGACATTTGTAAAACCATCTGCAATCGTAGGGGCGAGGTTTCCTCGCCCGTTGACAAATGCGGGTTGGAAACCCAAACCAATACGGTTGAATTGATTGTAGATTGTAGGGCGAGATTTATATCTCAACACTGTGCACCCTCTTGAGTGTCTGGTTGAGATGAAATGTCAACAGAACCGAGTTGAACATCCATGGAATTTCCGTTAGAGTATTTGTAATCCGACAAATCTCATAAACAGAACAATTCCATGGACCTAATCATTATAGCATTTTATACGCTTTGTGACAGTCTTTTTATTGACCTACTCCCAAAGCTGAAGCATTGGGATTCTTAAACGGACTTATGGGTGCGTCCCGAAGCACGCCCCTGCCGTATATCTGCTTCGACGAGATGTGCCACGTGCCAATAGTGTGGACTTACTATCTCTCCACAGACGTTTAGCGTCTCGGCGTGTCCCGCCGCGACGGTATAAATTTTCGGACTTGGTTTTCGTCCTGATATGCGGCTTGGTTATCGCCGCTTGTCCTCCATATTCTATGTCACTAGAGTGTGGGATACCCCGGTTAGCACCGGGGGTGACATTATCCCACGAAGGACAAGGTAATTATACCAGTTTTTGCCAGCAATATCAACGTTTTTTAACGTATGAACGAGACCACCGGGGCTGGACCCAACGCGAAAGCATTGGGATTGTCTCAGGATCTTTCAGTTTACCCATCTACCCAACAGAACAATTGTGTGATAAAATCTACTGTAGTCATGAGTTAGGATTCCTTTTGTCAATTCTCCGATTAACGATACAATTGAGGAAATGACTCATGACCTCTAAATTATACTAGCAATCGTCCACATCGTCGTTAGAGAATCGATCACACCTCTGAAACAGGTATTGTGGTGCGATTGTATCTGAAACTTCGTAAGCATCTCTTTCCAACTGCGGGACTAGGGGTTTTATACGTTCGTGTTCGGCGTCTACGAAAGCATCAATCGCCTCTTCTACTGCAATCTCTAGATCTACTTTACTCTCGCGCGTAAGACCACTTAAATGGTTCGCCCAAAGACGCTCGACGGTATAATAGCTACTTGCTATCCCTGTATTAATCTGATTAACATGCACTTCTTCATGTGCTTGTATTTTAGGGTAAAACTGACTTGACTCCGGAAGGGTAAATGGGATTATAACTCGCTCCATATTACCCCTGCCTGTTACTTCCCATAATCTGGTTGCGCTGTTCTCCTTCATCGTCGGGTCTCCTGAATACCCTATCCCGATGAAACCTCCATGTTCCCACGAAAACACAACAGTAAGATCAGCCATCGCAGCAAAAAACCTTCCGTCGGGAAAGGTAATATTACAAATAATTGTATATTGTGACCTCCTACCCGCAGGTTCCCCTTCATCAGTTCGACAAGCCCGATTTGGCCATGCAAACCATTTTGCCTTTTCGATAATTATCGCATTTGGTTCTCTTGGATTTGGGCGCAAAAACACGACCTCTGGTGTGTTACCGGCCCCCTCCGGGTACCTCGAATACCAGAAGAACTCCGCTCCACTTGGCGCACCAAGTACTTTGAATTTGACGTTTTCCGTTCCGTCCTCCACCTCTCTGGACTTAATATGGATAACTGTGACTGTAAGGGTATCACTCGCTTCGACTTTCTCGTTGTCAGTGCCAGTGTAACTGACAGTCAGGGTGACGGTCCTTTCGCCGTGCGTAAGGTAGATGCAAGCTGCCATCACCCCACTGTCGTCTAGGGAAATCGCCTCAGCATCACCAAAATCCCATAAATAGGTGAGATTCGCACCATCAGGCGCGTTTGAAACCGTACCAGTAAAAGTGACTGCTGTGCCTACCAATACAGTCTGAGGGTTTGCAGCCAAAGTGACCTCTATGACCCTTATGTTAAGGGTAGCAACATCACTTTCGACTCCCCTGTCGTCAGTGACAATCAGGGTGACAGTCTTGTTGCCGGGCATACCGTAGGTGCAAGACGGCTTTACCACCGTGTCAGTTGCCGGACTCGCATTAGCACCAAAAGCCCATGAGTATTTGAGACCTCTGCCGGTCGAACCCGAACCATCGAAACTCACTGTATCGCCTACAGCTACGGTCTGATGATCGCTTGTAATACGAGCAACAGGCGTAGAGGGTGATGTAGGCGGGATTGGGACAGCACCTGGGGCAGCGGGTGGATCCTGTTCAGCCGGCGGATCCGGCATCGGTGGGTCTACCGGTGGTGGGTCTACCGGTGGTGGGTCTACCGGTGGTTCAGGCATATAGGGGGTATACGGGGTTGAGCGCGTAGACCTCATACCCGCCTGCGTATTTCTTAGTCTTCTAACCATTGATGGAAACCGCATCGTATTTCTCCTTTGCTAATTATGGTTTAAGCGGTATTGAATTGTCAGCACCGACATCAGTCCGTTTTAATCTCCAAAGTTCGCTTGATGCTCCCTAAATACCGCATCGAACGCCCCCAATAATCAACCCGTAACTATCCTCAAAATCGACCAATTTGTCTGTGTCTGTTAGCACCTCAAACACCGCTAACAGATCTGTCATACTAATTTCGTACGCTGATTTGCCCAGCAGCGTCGAGACAAACACACTGTTTATTAAAATGGCCTCGCTCGCAATGCTAACATCACTCCATTCTGATACTGGCACAATGGTTGTCCCAGGATACGCAACTGGATATGTAGGTCGGATTCGATCCCGATAAGATCGGGGCGCGTCTACACATACACACACCATCGGTTTCCTACCCAAGACCTGAAGCAAGAGCATCTTGTAGCTCGCTCGTAACCCTTCGCTTACCCCCTCACCAATCGGAATGGGCGAAACGATTAACCAATCTTGGCAACACTCAATGTAGATTTGATTATCCATAATACACCCGTTGAGCAAAAAAAAAGGTCAAACCCCAGCGCAAGAAAAAGGTGTTTTCCTTCGCTAAGGTTTGACCCTACCACTGGATGTCCGTCCTCGATGTTCATCAAAGTAATACTAACACAGTCTATACTATAATGCAACTATTTCTTTTACAGTTGTGAATTTGCCCCGCAAATATACCCAGAACCCCTCCACATCTTCCGTTCTAAAACTCCGTCCTTTAGAGCGAGGAGCGGTCATTCATTGAAGGTGAAAATAAAAAACCCCGACCAGCGCAGTATCAATTCCGATTTATCGGAACAGATACCGCCCCAGCCGGGGTAGATCCATTGCTGATATGTTGTTGAGTCCCGTTCGATTTTGTATAATCAGCAGAAATTATTACAAAAGCCTACATATCGACTGTTTGAGATAGAACAAAGGTGAAAATCGCTTCACTTTCATGATGATAAATCCCCCTTCAGAGTGTTTATAGTGGATTTAACAATTAACGATACATATTGACAATATCCTCAATCGGCTTATCCGCATTGTATGAACGGAGCCGCTTTATATTTGCAAACTGATGTTCAACAGGATTATAATCCGGCGAATAAGGTGGCAAGTATAACAACGACGCGCCACAGCCTTGTATCAGTGCTTGGGTTTGCTCGGTTTTGTGAATCCGTGCATTATCCATTATCACGACACTCTTGGCGTCTAAATGTGGACATAATTGTTCATCAAGCCATGTATTAAAACTTTGTGCATTACAACTGCCCGATAATAACTTTGGGGCAATCAACTTATTATTCAATTGCGCCACTATCAAAGTCATCGTGCGGTTTTTTTGGCTCGGTATCAATCCCTGGACACATTGTCCCCGGGGGGCATAGCCATAACTTCTGAAGGTTTCATCTGCAAAACCGGTCTCGTCGAGGTAAACTAACGTTTTGCCTGATGCTTTTTCCGTTGCGAGTTGCTTCTGATAGGCTTTACGTTTTTCTGGACATTGCTCCTTATATCCAATCGTTTTTTTTTTCGCGTGTAACCGAGTCTTTTTAGACCATAGGCAACACAGGCAGGTGAAACCCCAAAGTGTTTAGCGCGTTCTTTATGGGTTTGGTCGGGGTGTACCTTGACATGTTCAGCGAGGGCTGTTGGGTCAAGCAGTCTGGGTTTTCGGGGACCCGGTTTTCCACACTTCAGTGGGTCTGGGGCATTGAGCCATCGGTAAATCGCAGTCCGACCGACGCTGAAGCGTTTTGTCGCTTCTGTTTTACTGCCACCATTTTCTATGAATTGAAGGACGCGTATGCGTAAATCTGATGAATGTGCCATAATTTCAACAGGATAACATACATCTGAAAAATTGTCCCTTTATTTCTTGGGTTTACTATAGATAGGTTGCTCCATTTCATTCAGGAACAGTGAATGTCATTTTTTTCCATCGCTACTTATTTTTTCTTTGGGTTTAGTCCTCAACCTTTCTTGATAGTTTTTTTTCCACCATTCTGGACCAAGTTCTTCAACAAGAGCCATATATCTCTCAATCCGCTCTACTCCTTCATAAGCCGCTTGAATAACCGGTTTTTCTCCTGTCGACCCTATGGGCATCCCCAGCCCTATGGACACCCCCACCCCTATGGGCATCCCTACCCACCCTATTTTTTTGGGTGCCACTTTGTACTCTGGCTCACTTTCTACAATCTTCTTCAGGAACTCGAGGATTCGGACTCGATCCGCCATGTTGACCGTTCGACTCTCTGGTAGTCTCATGGCATCAACCATCAAAAATTGGAACTCAAGGATTGACAAGTAGGTAAACACATCTGCAAGGTCGCCTAAGACCCTTACCGCCTTCAATTGCACATCACCCATATTCGGGTCGGAAGCAGACGTGGGGCGTGATATAATATCAAGAAGGGGTTCAATCACCCTTCTGTCACCAGTCGCGCCCAAAAGGTCAATGAGCCATATCGCACTATTATTTCCAACGTTGTTTTCTATTTTTTCTTTCAACCTCTCAATCAGGAAAGGAACAGCAGTGCCACCAGCATATCCTAATCCGTAAATGACTCCTTTACGAATCATTTTGTCCTCAGCCCAGGCAACCTTTAACAAGGGAACCGCTGCTTCCCCTGCCAGCTCCCCTAAGCACGCTGCTGCTAAACCTCTCACCCTCGAAGATGGATCGTTCTGCAAGCGATCGGCAAGCAGTGGTATCGCTTCAGGATTTCTGCAATAGCACAGTAAGTCGGTTGCACGCTGTCTCACTTCAGCGGAATCGTCATTTAGCGCGGTTTTCAATAGATTCACCGTGCCGGACGAGAGGTATGCGTTATCCGAGAGGACCAAAGCACTATGTGCTTCCATATATATCTCTTTATTGTGTAGATTGCGAGCCACCTTTCTCACATCAACCATTTTCTTCTCTGGGATAACTAGGGTAATCACATCAACCTGTTTCTCTTTTTCAGGGAGCTGCTTGGCAACGCTTATACCCGTTACGACGAAATAGAAGTAGCACAAAAGTAGACCGAAATAGAACGGTGAAAAGCGTCTCATTTTCATGATAATAAATCTCTGATTAACCCTTCAGCATACTCCTTACGGTATACGTTACTTCATTGGACCATACTTCTTTCTTGGCCCATACTTCCGAAGCAGAGCAATCCGCTCTTCAATCCTTTTCAAGCCGCTAGCCGCTGATTCAACGATCAGTGCTTCCCCTTTGGTCATAGAGGGTTGTTGACTCGCTGTGATTGTTCGCAGAAGGACCATAACCTTTATGGCATCAGACCGTTTAGGGCGTATCCCTCTGGAGTGAAATATATTTGAACCAGAGCCACAGAGAATTATAGTTCTTGGACCCGGAGAATTCGGTTCGTCAAAAGCACTCAGAGCTAATTTGCCTAAAACGTCAATAACTTGAACTTTAAGCCACGGTTTTCGTTTAACAAAAACAGCATCAGACCGGGCTTTATCACGGTTCGCGCTTTCTTCTCCAATTAGCGGTAGGAGAGTGGTAATCACGCTTCTTTCTTGAATGTAGCCGAGTGACGAAAGGACATAGCCAGTCACGTCAAAGTTATCGGATTCACGTTCAAGAACAGTGAACAGCAGGCGCGCCCCCTCTGTTCCATAGTGACTTAAACATTGCACGGCCGTAATCCGCTGCTCGCGTGGTGCGATGAGATCCTCAACAAACGGCAGCGCGTGTGAGATGGAAACTTTCGTGTGATCTTCTTGACAATTTGTTGCATAATAGGCATCTGATAGCGAAATAAAGATAAGCAAGATAAATGCTATCATCGATAAGACAGACTTAAACATGGTATAACCCTCCTAAAATAACGCAAGTTGCTAACTGAATACCCATGGGATTTCCGCTAGAGTATTTGTAACCCAACAAATCTCATAAACAGGAAAATTCCATGGACTCAATCATCATAGCATCTTATACGCTTTGTGACAATCTCTTAATTCAAAACGGGCATCAAGACGACCCAAGAACCAAAATGGCTGCCACTAAAGGGATGACCGCTGCCTTATCCCGATCTATCGGGACGGTTGCTGCCGCTGGATTCAAGATAAAGACCATTTTGTTTCTCATTGCTACAATGATTACACTCATCCTCAAATAATACACTAGCAACTTGCGTTTAAATAGTGAGTGTACCCAAACTGATAATCGACAATTATCGCTAACTGCGAGTTTATTAAAGCTAAAGCTTGTTAGTAATCCCATTTGGGTTCATCTAGAATGTATTTATTTTGAGGATGCCAACCAGATTCCCCTGCCCCATCTCTAACGTTCTGTATCTTATCCCCTATGGCGTCAGTTACCTCCTTCTTGAACGCCTCCCGGTTTTTTACAGTGTGATGCTTGACCTGAGATTCAGCCCAAGAATTAATGGGGTCTGCATTTAAGTAGTCAAGGGCCTCACTCGCATGACTTTCGTAACGGCCGGGGTTCGGGTGCACTCCTTCGTGAATTTCAACGTTTTCAGCTAGTAGACCCATGTAGATCGGCCCTTCGGGTCTATTACGATCAGGGTCAGGGGGTCTACTAACATTAGCCCGATAGAAATTATGTCTCGTATTATAGAGAGCTTGGTTGATATCTGCAGAATGTGACCATGCACCGGTTGGTACAGATTGAACAAACATCCAGCCCCGGTTCGGCCCACCCGTCACCGGCGGCGTGATATTAACATCCACATCAGGACTAGTGAAATGCGTGTGTCCTAAATCGTCATATCGCCTGGGGTCCACAGGAAGGGTACCTTGCCCGTTATTTGTCGTTGGAAGAGGCGGATAGTCATCACTCCACGAGCGGTTATCCACTGGGGTTATTTTCTTTTTACTGAAGGGTACCCCATTAACGGTTGCTGTAACCGTTATGGTACCACTCACAACCATTTGCCCACTCCAAGTATTGGTTGTTCCGGTATCCTCTGAGATTGGGGGACCATCTTCTCCCTCATGTTCTTCCGTAAATTCCCAAGTAAAGGTTGGCTCCAGTCCATCAGGCTTTACCGTTGCCGTATAAGTCGCCGTCTCACCTCTCGTTACTGTCGCAGGACTCTCCAAAGTAAGCTCTATGACCCTTATGTTAAGGGTAGCAACATCACTTTCGACTCCCCTGTCGTCAGTGACAATCAGGGTGACAGTCTTGTTGCCGGGCATACCGTAGGTGCAAGACGGCTTTACCACCGTGTCAGTTGCCGGACTCGCATTAGCACCAAAAGCCCATGAGTATTTGAGACCTCTGCCGGTCGAACCCGAACCATCGAAACTCACTGTATCGCCTACAGCTACGGTCTGATGATCGCTTGTAATACGAGCAACAGGCGTAGAGGGTGATGTAGGCGGGATTGGAACAGCACCTGGGGCAGCGGGTGGAGGCATCGGTGGATCTACCGGCGGTGGGTCTACCGGTGGTGGGTCTACCGGCGGTGGGTCTACCGGTGGTGGGTCTACCGGTGGTGGGTCTACCGGTGGTGGGTCTACCGGCGGTGGGTCTACCGGTGGTTCAGGCATATAGGGTGTATACGGGGTTGAGCGCGTAGACCTCGTGCCTCCCCGCGTATTTCTTAGTCTTCTAAGCATTGATGGAAACCGCATCGTATTTCTCCTTTGCTAATTATGGTTTAAGCGGTGTTGAATTGCCAACACCGACATCAGTCTATTTTAATCTCCAAAGTTCATTTCATACTCACTAAATTCCGCATCGAACACTTCCAATAATCAACCCGTGTCTATCCTCAAAATTGATTAGTTTGTCTGTGTCTGTTAGCACCTCAAACACCGCTAACAGATCTGTCATACTGATTTCGTATGCTGATTTGCCCAGTAGCGTCGAGACAAACACACTGTTTATTAAAATGGCCTCACCCACAATGCTAACATCACTCCACTCTGATACCGGCACAATGGTTGTCCCCGGATACGCAACTGGATAGGTCGGCTCGTTTACACATACACACACTATCGGCTTCCCACCCAAGAACTGAAACAAGAGCATCTTGTAACCCGCTTGTAACCCTTCGCTTACCCCCTCACCAATCGGAGTGGGCGAAACGATCAACCAATCATGGCAACACTCAATGCAGATACGATTATCCATAATACACCTGTAAGAGATCTGTCAGTTGACCCTTGAAACAATCGAACGACAGATGCTGTTCTGCCCAACGACGCGCATCTTGACCCCGCTGCTGATCCGGCATCTCCTTGAAACCGTTGGTCAACTCCCCTATCACATCGACTGTTGCCTGTGCAGTTTTGACAGTAAAGCCAGGACGTTCAGCATAAATCGGATGCTCCCCACCAATCGAGATACATCCGCTCATCAACGCTTCCGCATGGCAACTGGAGAATACATCATAGATCGTACTGCCAACAAAAAACGATGCCGCTCCAATCGCTTCTGGCACATATCGAGGCAGGACGTTCTCGTAAAAGATATCGGTGTATTCCCGAATCTCCGCCTCTAACACCAAATCACCCGCATTCGCTTCGCCCCACAATTTAGCACCTCCCACATACACTGTTTCAATCGGGGTGTCCGCCAGTAATCTGAACAACTCAGCAACGAACGCGCTCCCCTTGATTTCTGAAATCCGACCCATCGCGACAACCTGCATCTCTTTGGGAAGGGGCTGGAACTCGTCTTCAGGAATCGGATCAATCAACCGATACGGGTTCTGAATGCCTACCGCTGTAGACAGGGAAGCCTGATAGTCACAGTTACAGGTCACCACATCGCAAATCTCCAACAATTCTTTGCGAAATCGACCTGTCCATCTCAACACCTCCGTCTCACTACAATACAGTATCTTTGTCGCAGGATGTGACCGGAGCCCATCAAGCGTATCAACGCCACTCATCCTAAAATAAAAAGGTTCAATCAGTAGAAAATCACTCCGCAGCGATGATAGATCCGAAATTACATGAACCTCATACAGCTCACCCACCGCTCGACGCACACGATCTACCTTCGTGTGCATCCCACCGTTGTGTTTGGGCGATAGATGCGCGAAAAAATCTGGGACCAAGTAATCGATCATATCAAACGACTCCCTTTCGGCTCAAACTTAAACGGCACACGAATCGCTAATCCCTCTAACGCCTTGACAACCGCTTTCTGAGCTTTCAACGGTGCCAGTAACAGCAAATGACCGCCACCGCCTGCACCTAACACCTTCCCGCCCAACGCGCCGACATTGAGCGCGATCCGATAGATCGTATCGAGCCGGTCAGGACAGATTGATGGAGCAAGCGATTTCTTCAATTTCCACGCCTCATGAAGTAGATGCCCGATACCAGTTACGTCACCGCTCTGGAGCAATGAATACAGCTGTCCACACTGACGTTTCATTTTCAGTAGCGTGTGCGGGGAGGCGACCCGACTCTGCTCCGCCAATATCTTGGTCGCTTCGTGCGAGATACCCGTGTCGAATAACATCAATACACGCGCTAATCCTTTAGGCGGCTTGATTGACTCTATCCGGACATCACCCTCCGATTCAAATGTGAAACGACGGAATCCCCCATAAGCCGCGATGTACTGATCTTGCGTCCCTATAGGTTGCCCCAGACGATTGATCTCTATCTCACACGCCTCCCGTGCAAGTGTCCAGCGGTAGAGGGGATTGGTCGTGTACCTCGGATTGATATCTGTTTCTCTCACCTGCCCTGGTCTCGCCTGTCCCGATTGCATCGGGGATTTATCGGACTGCTCTGTATAATAGGCACGAAATGCGTTCAACAGTCCCACTGTCAACGCACTTGAACCGCCAAGACCTGAACCGGGCGCAACATCGGACGCTATGTCGATGTTAATACCCACTTCCACGGATGTCTTGCGCATCGACTCGCGTACAATCGGATGATCAATCTGATCCACAGAACTCACGGTCTGAACGCCTTCCCCGATAAATCGGGATTTACCAACCGGTGATGAGACACAAATCTTCGTGTCCCGACGCGGTGATAACGTCACGGTGACATACTTGTCTATAGAAGTGCTGATAACAGCCCCACCGTATGTCTGGTAAAAACTTGGCAGGTCTGTACCACCACCAACAAAACTTATTCGCAAGGGAGTTTTGGAAACTATTTTATCCATGTGATATAACTAGAGCGTGTTGACATTTATGCAAAACTGTCCATAATCGTAGGTGCTGCATCCCGATTTATCGGGGGGCGAGGTCCCCTCGCCCATTGACCAACGCGGGTTGGAAACCCCAAACCATACGGGTTGAATTGGTTGTAGGTCGAGATTCATATCTCGACACCGAAACGTCGATTTTGGAAAATCGACCTACAGAGGTTCAAAACCGTCCCTGGTCTCGGAACGGACTATGATGTATGACCAAAGGGTTGGGAAACCCAACCCCTACAAAGTACCGTATGTTTGTGCACACCCCTCGATTATCTGATTGCGATGAAATGTCAACAGAACCTAATACTATACTTTGGACAATTTCTATCTGTTTCATGTTTTGTTAGGACTTACGCAGTTGAACGTTCAAAGCCTCGTAGGAGCAACCCCCGATTTATCGGGATTAGGAAACTTACGGTTGCCCTCAAACATTACCAAACCGTGAATCCACCATTTCGTAGGGAACGCAGATCTGCGTTCCTTACAGCCGCTCACTAAATCGCGATACTGCAAGCTGAAGTGCGTAACTCCTATTTTGTTTTTAAGTATTTTCTGATTTTTCACTGAGTTTCTTACAGGAAGGTAACTTGCAGAAAAAGAATTTCAGCTACAAGCAAGAGCAGCCCCAGCGGGGCGAAATGTCTATAGATACATTGAGAACAAACTGTCTTTAGCCCCAGTTGCTTTGAATCCCGCCTGCCTGCTCTCGGCTTGTCGGAGTCCCGATAAATCGGGGATTCATCGGGCATTGAGATAAATCGCCGAACTACGGATTCTCCCCCGCTTGTCCGAGAGGATCCCGTGACCGGGGCGGGGGAGTTAGAGGGGGTCGGAACGGAGACTCTGAGCGTTCAACTGCGTAAGCCTTACAGACATTAAAAGTAGTAGGCACATTATCTTGAGTCCCAATCTTATCCGAGCACCGTGTACCGTAATTTCAATCCCAAGCTACGAGTCCTCCACAATCGTATACATGCCACTAAACGCGACGAGCATCCCGAACCGGCTGCCATTCGTATGATCACGCGCTATCACGTCCACACGAACCGCGTTGGAGGTGTTTTCGTTCTGCGTAATTCCACCTTGTGTTACTGTCGAATTCGTATCGCCGCTAGTGATGTTCAGCGGATGCCAGCCCGCCTCCTGACTCGCCGGTGTTCCAACCCCATGTACGCCTTGTATCTCGTCCGCCGAATTACCGTTATGCGGCGTATATAACAAGAGTCTCACCCTCTCTATATTGCCCGCATCGCTCCCGACGTTCACTGTAAAGCACCCATAAAACTGGACAGTATTGCCCCAACGCATATATCTGCCCAGCGGCCCTCCGATTGATACAAACCGCGCTTCCGGTGCGCCGTAAAACCAAATCCCGTCCACTCTCTGATACTGCATCGTAGCCACGGTCGGCGTCCAATCGCCCACGGTGAAATTAATACCCGTTACCCCCATACCGGGACGTCCTTGTGGTCCTTGAGGTCCTTCGGGCCCCGGTGCACCATCGTCACCTCTTTCTCCTTTCACTCCTATCTGCTCGATAATCAGTTTACTTCCGGCATCCACGCTGAAGCGGTCTGCTCCGCTCTGCGAGGTGACTGCAAACTTTATGGCGGTATTATCAGCCAGTATCCGAATAAGTGCGTTGCCATAGACCTCGTTGTCATCTGATCTGTATCGGAGGTTCCGTGTCGGAATAATTGCAAGTGGCGTATCCGTCCCGATCGTATCCTCATCACGAAACACAGCCAACGTCGGTAATTGACGCCACGCATCCGTGTCGATAATGGCGAGCCATTCGATATTGTAAATTCCCGCATTCAACACGGTCGCTGATGTGCCGCCTCCCGTTGCTGTTATTATAGCGGGTGTTGTTGCGCCGCTCGGATAAAGAATTGAGACGGGATTCGATGCCACAACACTGATAGCGTCGCTGTATTGACTACTTATCGACGGGACCGCTTGGAATTCAAGACATTCGGCACGTTGATAGAGATCGGAAGGCTGACCACCTGGACCTGTTGGTCCCTGCTCTCCCTGCTCTCCACGTTCACCTTGTAGTCCTTGTTCTCCGCGTTCACCCTGTAGTCCTTGCTCTCCGCGTTCGCCTTGTAGTCCTTGTTCTCCGCGTTCACCCTGTAGTCCTTGCTCTCCGCGTTCGCCTTGTGGTCCCTGCTCTCCACGTTCACCCTGTAGTCCCTGTTCTCCGCGTTCGCCTTGTGGTCCCGGCTCGCCGAATCTGCCGGGACGCGCTTGCGTGAACTTGACGACATATTCCTCGTTAAGCACTAAGTCCTCTGGTATAGATTCCACGCGGATACCGTCTGTTTCATCGTAATCGGCGGTTATCCTAGCAATCGCAATTCTCTCACTGTTTTGGAAAAACCCGACGAGTCCTCCAGCAATTATGGATACTATGAGTGCTGCATCATCGTCGTTCGGATTTCCGATTTTCAGGTAGATGTTATTGTCAATTGTCTCAAATGTAAATTCGGCATCGGTGTCCGAATAATCTGTGGAATTTACATAGGTTCGCGCCATTTACGGTGGATCTCCTAATGTTGAGGAAAAAGTTATACTTTCACTGGGCGCAGGTCCGTCCGGGATAGGCACTTCGTCTACAATTTCGTCTACTGCCGAGACACAGACCCACTCCCCGTCCCTCGAATAGGCGCATATCTGCTTGCTGCTATCCTTTTGTCGGAGAATTACCGTTTGCCCATCCCTAGGTCGATCCGGTAATTTATCAACCGTCTGTGTCCGGTCCTGCTTCACTACATTAATGCGTGCCGATTGATTCCTTGGATTTCTATCAAATTTCATCTTCTTTCTCCCCTATGCGGGCACGGAGTTCGTTAAGCATCAGGCTAATTATCCTCTTCCTCTGGAACTGATGTGCCAGGCCACCTTCTACCCATGTCCCACGAAGCGAGGATTTTTCCGGGACACGCTCCCCCACACACTCACTCCCCCGCTCCCTCATTTTCTCTCACGTTTCACGCTCTCAATTCCAGATCCCCCTCCGACAAAACGCAAGATACGCCTGCGTTGCACTCGCCACCGTCTCGTCAAACGTCTCGCCCTCGACGACGAAGCCCGGGATCGAATAACACCGCGCAACGAAAGTGCCGTCCCGTTTCACCGTATAGACCGTCACCGGCGAGCAGAACATTATCGACGAATCAATCATAAATCTGGGAATACCCTGCGAGTTTTGCATATTCTCTGTCGATTGCATCAGCACTTTCTCGCAAATCACTTTTCTGCGGAAAAAGTAGGGCTATTTGCGAAAAAACAATATACAATTCTGGTGAAACTTGCTATAATATCCTTATAATGATGAAAAGCGGACTGAAAGGTACCGCGTCCCCCCGTAGAAGGGGCAACGGGTTCGGTTACACTCCCTGCCGCGATGAAAAGCGGACTGAAAGATGCTTGTGCTTCTTCCGCTGCTCCCCTTCGCCCCATGTTACACTCCCTGCCGCGATGAAAAGCGGACTGAAAGTATACTTACGAAAGAGGGTGTGTACGCTGAAATCAATTGTTACACTCCCTGCCGCGATGAAAAGCGGACTGAAAGAATACAGACTCAGAGGGTTTTCTATGGGAAGCCCAAGGTTACACTCCCTGCCGCGATGAAAAGCGGACTGAAAGCGTGGTGGGGAGGGTGTAAGCGTGGGAGCGGGGAGGCGTTACACTCCCTGCCGCGATGAAAAGCGGACTGAAAGGAGCGTCAAGTGCAGCGTCTTGGCTGCGACTATCAATGTTACACTCCCTGCCGCGATGAAAAGCGGACTGAAAGTGTGCATAACCACCCATCAGGGGACCCCGCACCCTCGTTACACTCCCTGCCGCGATGAAAAGCGGACTGAAAGGTGAACCCCCACAGGTCATACCACCCCTCAGTATCTTGTTACACTCCCTGCCGCGATGAAAAGCGGACTGAAAGGTGAACCCCCACAGGTCATACCACCCCTCAGTATCTTGTTACACTCCCTGCCGCGATGAAAAGCGGACTGAAAGTCGAATAACCCGTTGACCCGCAGCCCGTCATGTTGAGTTACACTCCCTGCCGCGATGAAAAGCGGACTGAAAGCTATTCCGGCGTAAACATAAACTGAATAAGATAACTCGTATGCAAATCCCCCTCAGCCACCGACTGCGAATCCAACACACTCTGCGTCGTTATCCCCACCGAGGTCGTCTCCGACAACTCATGATTAAAAGACAGTGATCCCTCAAGCCGCGTTTCCGCAAAGTCTATGCTCGGCTTATACCGCACCACACACGACACATTTCTCCACTTGCCCGAAATGAATGCAAGCCAGCCAAAAGTAACAGACGTATCGTTCTTGTCGCGACCGATCACATCATCCTCGTCTCGTCGTTCCGTGTAGTTGCCGGCTCCCCCAGAGACCGTGACATCGTTCCAAGTAAATGTCCCCGGCCTCAGAAAATATCCGGTTTCAAGTGCGAGATCAATCATCCGCCACTTATCGCGTGTCGCTTCGATGTACGCCTCGACACCGATACCCCGAACCTTGAATCCGCCTTGGAGATGCCCATTATACGTCTCCGAAACCACCTCGCTGTCGGCAACCTGACGGCTGACATACGCACCCGCCCACCCATTCGCATTCTCAATGGGGAACAACGCCGTCAAACTCGTAATCTGATTCGCATTCTGTCCCGCGATGCCAAGCGTGAACGACTCCTTATCCGTCGCAATATCGCCATAATAAGCTGGGACCGACTGCACAAGAAAAAATAGAAAGATTAACCACGTAACTGTGTAGACAACAAAAAACCGTTTCATTTAAGTCTCCTTTTACTCGTAGGTACAGATTTCCCAATCTGTACATTTTGTTTGGCAACTACATACTCGACCACGCAGATTAGCCCGCCAATCTACGTCCGATCTCCGCAAGAAGCTCCTCATTAGAATATATTGTGTAGACAACAAAAAGCCGTTTCATTTAAGTCTCCCTTTACTCGTAGGTACAGATTTCCCAATCTGTACGTTTTGTTTGGCAATTACATACTTGACCACGCAGATTAGCCCGCCAATCTACGTTCGATCTCCGCAAGAAGCTCCTCGTTAGAATATTCTGATAATCCCCTAACCGACTCTATTTCCAATTGTCCTGAATCGTAATTCCTCGTGAGCTTCAAGCAAGTTTCGTCATCATTGATGAAAGCACTGGACAACCGTGGATACCGCTCGCCAGTCTGACGTGCCGCTTTGCTATCGAGCATCTGCCGTCCAGCTTCCTCCCAATCTCCTGCAGCGACAGCAGTATTCATCTTCCGGAACCGCCTCAACCCAGCCAAGCCAAGGTTGAAGCGCAAGTTCACCAATACCTCTTTCCGCAGTGCTGACAGACTATCCCACACATCAGCATACAGCCCAGCACAATCCGATTCCGCATCAGCCACAAAATAGTCCAGCAAGTAGTTAGCCTGCTCCTGCGTAATCTCCGTGATGGAGTCCTCATCCTCCACGCCAAGGTATTCGAGCAGTTCATCCGGCAATTCCTGTTCAAGGTTGACACCATATCCGATATGATCAATACCCTGAACCTCGTGGCGAGTTAGGATGCACCCTTCATCGCGGGCAAGTGTTTCGCGGAGTCTATCTCTATTCATTTCTGGCTCCCCTGGTCTCGATTCATCGGACCGTTGCCGTTCCCCGTTGTTGCTCTTGTAAAAAAATAGGACAAGATCATCAGGATAAAGTTCTCAAACACATTAATCACATCAAACATCTCTTGGGGAACAGTTCTGCCCATCAGTAATGCCCCAATAACCGCTCCCATTGTCGCAGCTGTGATAAAAAACACGAAAAACACCGTCATCGTACTATCAAATTCACGATTGTTCCCGAATATGTTCTCCCAAAACCCTTTCTTGCTTGGTGCTTCCATCAAGTCCCCCTTTCAGTTGAACCCCATTCCCAGAAAAATGGTGGTAGATCGTAAACCTCAATCAGCATTGAGAAAGTGAAATCCAATACAATATAACTGAGGAAAAACCCAACTAATATCGCTATCATCACATACGGCACGCTCTCTGTCTGTGTGCCGATAAAGCAGATAAGAAGTGCAAATCCCAACAGTATGATTAGGCACATAAAACACACACCAATAACCAAAATTGTTAGCATCAGCGTCCTTTCAAAATAGTCACAACTTCCCGTAGAACCTCTGTTTGCTTCGCGCTCTGGGTTGATAACTCTCTAATAGAGTCAATCATCCGCTCATGCTCTACAGAGTTCTCCGAGACATGTTGTTGATTAATCTGTTGCCAAACGTTATCCGTTTGGCGTTCATGCGAATTTATCGTGATTTCAGAGGCTAATTTATCGGACAAGTTGCGGATTTCGCCGCTGAGCGCGTCCATTTTGTCCCCCACCTTGTTCGATGTCCTTTCAACAATTTCCTTAATCGTATGCCTGATCCAAAAGCCGATGCCCGCTATTGCAATCGGGACTAACAGCGCGACCCAATCTGAGACTAAACTATCCATAGATAACAGATCCTTTTTTTATTCGCGAGCCCCTCCGCGAATCTCCGCTAATCTTCGCTAATTTTTTTAATTAGGACTTACGCAGTTGAACGCTCAAAACCTCCGTTCCGAGAAACTTTGACCCAAAACAAAAAAACCCCGAACAGAGCAGTCATGTGAGTTCATCAGTTAATCGGTTCACCGGTTCATTCAGTGAACTAATAAACTCATGAATTAACATAGATACCGCCCCATCCGGGGTTGATCCGTTGTCGAAAGTTATGAAGTCATGGATACCGTCCCGGTCTTGTCAGGATCGATCCACACTAATATTCTAGTCCGTGTTGCTATAGTCATATTCTATCAAGACAGCGGAATTATACCAAACTTCCTGACCATTGTCAATTATTATTTTCTATACAGAGAATAATTCCCTGAAAACCAAACCTGTTCGAGCGGTTTTCTCCTCAATACGGGAATAATTTTCACAAAGAGGCAGGACGTTGGTAAAACCCAACGCCCATGAATAAAGTCGGCTGCCGCTGCGAGAACGCTGGCATCAACCTTGTTCTCTTAGACAGTAGACCATAGCGCGATGTCGTTGGTATCTGACGCACAATGAACGCGCTACTACAGATTGTTTTGAATCCGGATAAAATCAGGGCTGAACTGCGTAACTTCTATTAATATTCGCGGTGATTCATGGATATCTGACTCCGGTTTCTCAATTCGCCTCATCCACCTTTTCCGCGCCCCAACCCTTTACGGATTGGTCGTTCAGTCCTACTTGTGGGGTCAAGTTAAGCGTCGTCGGCTCCGTCGCAATCAGGATAACCGCCTGCCCCGGCTCCAACGCCTCATCACCCGAATCGCCCGCCCTGCCAACGAGGTAGAACTCCCCTCGCCGCGTGACAATGACCGCACAGATCGCATCAGAAAGAAAATCGGAAGGACGCTTGAAGTTTGTTGGAATCTCAGGAAAGCCCACAAGGTTCGCCCCCGCGTGCAGATCTATCGTCTCCGCACTCGGCAGTGGCACCCCCCGCACGCCCAGATACGTCGCCCAATCCAACCGAACCGCCAACCCCAAATGCGCGGACAACGGAATCTCACCAGTAACTTCCCCATCAGCCCCGCTGTACAGGATCCACTCCCCGTCAAGGTTCACCACGATATGCCCATTATGAGCAGTAAAGAACGCCCACCGATGGTAAAGATCCGATATCGTCTCGACCCCTTCAGGCAATACCGGAAAACTCACCAAGCTCCAACCCTTCCAAAATTGATATTCCCACTGTACCAATTCAGCAACCGGGGGCGGGGGAGGCAGTTCAGGGATTTCGATGTCTGCTGGCGGTTCGGGATCCGCTTCAATGATACGGTCAAGCGTTTCCGCGAGCGTTGGCGTGTTAGAACTGCGTGGTGCTGTGGACGATTGGGAGCTGCGTGGCCGAGGGGCAGTAGGGCAATCTGCATGATACTTTGATGTTTTTCCATCAAAATCAATGCTGAAAAAACCTGTGGTTTGTATCGTTGGGTTACCATGTCTATCGTAATACTGGCTCCGATGACCATGTACATATCCCTCTAAATCCGCACCTCTTAGATGGTCAATGATCTTCACCCAACCGCCATTGCTTAATGGAACATTTCCATCTGCATCTGTAACGCACTTCCCCTCACCATGCGCCAAAACATCAGCACACCATAAAATGAATATAGCAAGCAGAATTGCTATTAGAATTGAGAAAAAGATTATCCGTGTGTTTGTCATTGTTCGATACGTCCCTCGCTGTCTGTGCTGCTCAAGTTAAAGGGTGGGTACAGATTTCCCAATCTGTACTATCTTCCCAACCCTGCCATCTGCACTGTTTAGGTTAAAGGTGCTATTTTTTGAAACAAATCGGAGTCAGCGGCATGTAACTAGTTAAGACTCACCCTTCGTAGGGAACAGAGATCGCCGTTCCGTTTCCTCTTACGTGCCGATTCCATCGAGCATCCTCGACAAGTCGGGACATCACGCATTACGCATTATTTTTCAGGAGGTCCACCATGAAAAAGCTATCTCTACTGATGTTCGCCCTCCTCATTCTCGGCTGCGGCACCGAAACATCTGTAGTCGATGAACCACCACCCATCATCGAAGAACCGCCACCCACTGTGATGGACGAGGAACCCATCGGTCACTCGCTAGTTGCACGCGGCAGTGTGAAACACGGAGAGGTTAATGTTGATCCTGAACCGTTGAATCGCCACGGATTTCGCTTTGAATTTACGGAACCCTTTTATAGGTATTGGGTTCGGCTCACCGACAAGGACGGCGAGTACCTTCTTTGGGACTCTTGGGACGCTGGCATATGGCACGAAACAAAATTTCTGTGGATACAGCGCATACGTGACCACTATCCGTTGCAATACGACACCAAATACCAGATTCTGATATCCGCTCAAAATTATGACTGTGATTACACAACCATAGTGATACAGTTTCGGACAAAACCCCAGAGACCTGTGGTCGGGCAACCAGCACCCGTGATCCAAGAACGGATACCCGCTGAAGCATTAGGTGAACGTTTCCGGTTCGAGCCCGATGAGCCGTTCCTCGTGGCTGGCGACGTGGATTGGGGAGAGCAGAACGTTGACCCTGAACCACTCAATGCAAATGGAATTCACTTTGAATTTCATAAACCTATCAGAAAGTATGAGATTGACCTCCGGCTTCATGAGGGTGCGACCCTCGGTTGGTTACCTCGCGGTTTGGTCGATAACAACATGGAAGAACGTATACACATAATGCCCGCCGAGGGATTCCCATTGTTGGAGTTCGATACTGCATACCAAATTGATATCTTTGTTGAGGATTTTGGGTGTTGGACCGAGGAGTTCACGATAGGATTTCGCACGAAGCCAAAGCCCTAATATGAACCGAAAAAGTGAATCTACGGTCATTGAGCGTCGGATTCAGCGCGGTCATCGCTGTTATCGGCACCGCCATCAATTCCTCCCACTAGCAACGCTTCAGGCACCTCCGCTGCACCACTTTCAGCAGTCAACCCCTCTTTTAGTGCCACTGTAGGAGGGATCTCCGAATCCCGACCTCCCTCTTTTTCCTGAAGTAAACCCAAGTGGATTGCAATTAACTATTAAAGACCCACTCTTCGTAGGGAACGGAGATCGCCGTTCCGTCTCCTCTTACGCATCACGCGTTACGCATGATTCTTCAGGAGGTCCACCATGAAAAAACTTTCTCTATTGATACTCACCATCCTAATCCTCGGCTGCGGCACCGAACAACCGCCATCCGCTGTGATGGAACATAAACCCATCGGTCATCCGCTAATTGCGGACGGCACCGTGCAACACGGAGAAGTTAATGTCGATCCTGAACCATTGAATCACAGCGGATTTCGCTTTGAACTTACGGAACATTTTTTAAGCTACGGGGTTTCGCTCCAAGAGAAGGATGGCAAGTACCTCCGTTGGGACTTTCCCTTCGATCACGGATGGGACGATACACACGTTCTGCACATACAGCGCCTAGGTGATTACCATTTCTTGAAATACGATACCGAGTACGAACTTGTGATAACCGTTCTAAATTATGACTGCGATCCCATAAATATCGTGATACAGTTTCGGACAAAGCCACAGAGACCTCTGGCTGGACGACCAGCACCCGTGATACAACAACGGTCCCCCGTTGTGCCATCAGGTGAACGCTTTCGGTTTGATCCGTCCGCGCCGGCAGTAGTAGCTGGCGACGTGGCTGATGGAGACAATAACGTCGATCCTGAACCACTTAATGCAAATGGAATTCAATTTGTATTTGATGAAGCTATCAAGACGTATAGGATTGACCTCCGGGATCATAAAGGCGCATCACTTAATTGGTTACCTCACGACCTAGTCAATAACGACAGGGGAAAACGTATAACGCATATACAGATAATGCGCGCCGATGGAGCCCCCTTGTTGAAGTTCGATACCGTATACAAAATTGACATCTTTGTTGAGGATTTTGGGTGTTGGACCTCCGAGTTCAAGATAGTGTTTCGCACGAAACCAAAACCCTGATATGAAACCCAAAACCGGATTGACGGTCATTCGGCGGTGGGATCACTGCAGCTGTCGCTGTTATTGGCACCTTCCTTAATCGCTTTTCTGAAGTAAACCCAAGTGGATTGCAATTAACTAGTTAAGACCCACCCTTCGTAGGGAACGGAGATCGCCGTTCCGTTTCCTCTTATGTGCCGATTCCATCGAGCATCCTCGACGAGTCGGGACATCACGCATCACGCATTATTCTTTAGGAGGTTCACCATGAAAAAGCTATCTCTATTGATGTTCGCCATCCTAATCCTCGGATGCGGCACCGAAAAGCCCGTCGTCGAGGAACCGCCCATTATCGAACAACCACCACCCATCATCGAACAACCGCCACCTCTTTTCAAAGTGCTAGAACTGAAACCTATCTCCTACTTGATACCGCAAATCGCAGCGGCTACTGTGCTTGACGGACATGTTGATGTCGATCCGGAGCCGTTGAATCGGCACGGAATTGTCTTCAAGTCTCTTGGAAATCTCAAGATGTATACAGCAGATCTCTGGGGTGCCAATGTTGGGGCACATCACTGGTCTCCCCGCGATGTTGTCGATCACCGGGGTATCGGAAAGAAAATCCATCTAATGCCTATGGCTGACAGCAAGTTGTTGGAATACGACACCAATTACTCGGTTAAGATATATGCTCAAGGTGTCAAATGTCATGGCGCGGAGATATCGATAAAATTTCGGACAAAGCCGCGCTAAAACGTTTCGCAACTAACCCGAATTATAAGGAGAAAACTCATGAAGAAACTAGCTTTATTGATATTCGCTACCCTGATTCTCGGCTGCGACACCGAGACACCCGTTGTCGAACAACCACCACCTATTATCGAAGAACCATCACCCGTTGTGGTATCAGGTGAACACTTTCGGCTTGATATAGACAAGCCGAGACTCGTAGCAGGCACCGTACGTGATGGAGAAATTAACGTCAATCCTGAACCAATCAATGCAATCGGATTGCGTTTCGATTTTCATGAACCTCTCAAGCTGTTTAAATTTGAGATCTTACTTGAGGGGAAACCCCTCGTTTGGATCCCCATCGGTATAGTCGATACGGGTCATCCCCTACAGGGTGTGATTGCAAGTGCCATTGCAGGTAACGATTTGCAATTTGATACTGAGTACCTGATTAAGATATATGTCCAAGATCTCGCGTGCATTAGCTCAAGGGTCGAGATACGGTTTCGGACGAGGCCAAAGCCCTAATCCACCGCTTGGAGTGTGCAAACGGATCTACGGTCATGGAGCATCTGGTGCAGTGCAGCGGTCACTGTTATCGGCACCGCCATCAATTCCTCCCACTAGCAACGCTTCAAGGACCTCCGCCCGTCACCTTTTTTAGACCAATCCATGCTCCTCCTTACAGGGTCTGGATCCGCTACCAGTCACTACTACAATTGGCTCATAAAAACGACCTTCCAAATTCCGTGCTACTTGCGTGGATTCTTTGCAGGGTGTTGTTTCTCCTCTATTCCACAGATTACGTTCATAGTTATTAAAGTGACTGTACAGACCCCGTGCGTCTGTCCGGTCAAGACGACGCTTACCATCATCCGTATGCTTAAATTTGTCGAAAATCCAAGTATAACGGTCTACAGGTCCCACATTCTTTGATCTATCTGGTGACTGACTCGTTAGGTCCAAATATTTCTCCTCAAAACCAGGCGATGGTCTGTAACGCCACTGCCAAGCAATCAAAAAATAAATTTGGGCAGCAGACGCATGTTGTTCTGAAGAGAGATCTAGATTCCTTAATTCCTCCCGACTAAAGTCGTAAGGTGGATCCCAATCGTGTCCCGGATCCCTGTTCAGATTGTACTTCTCTTGCCAATGGTGCGCGCACCCATGTATCAGCGTAGATAGATAGTGCATATTCCCAGGGCTGAACGGATCTGTCCTCTGAAATGTACCATCGCTGGGATATACATGCTCACGAGTCGAATTTTGGTTCAAAGCCTGGGTATGCGGTAAGGCAGATTTGCTTATCGTAATTAGTCCATTACGATAAGTTGAAACCGCAAACGGAATATTCTCAACAATCTTCAACAGAATATCCTGTACAATTATCGTCCGCTTAACTCCCGGTGGGGGCCGCCGCTCAAACACAAAAGTAATTACCTCGTCCTCCAAAGGACTCAATTGACGAGGTCCCTGTACCTCTAATGGCATCTCACTCCTCCTATGAATAACAAACCGTTGATGGTCTTTGATAACGAGTACGTGACTAAGATTTACGGTCAGAATCTCGCGTGTAATAGCTCAAAGTTCAAGATACGGTGCCAGACGAAGCCGACACAAAGAATTAACTCTACCGCCGCCCCTCAACAAAAATCTTACTGTTGTGCAACTCCGTCCACACATTCTCAAAATCCATAGCGAGCATCTGCGCCTCGTCCCGCGGCACCCAACGACCACGCGCGTTCAGTGTCTTCTCCTCTATCTCCACGTAACGGTTTACCGTTCCAACCGAATGTCCTGGACGACCAGTGGTGAGATCTATCTCTTCAGTCTCTCCAACCCTCGTATACTTGAGCTGCCAAGCGATAACAAACCAAGTCGCTACAGCAGAAGCATGTTGCTCCCTCCAGAGATTCAGGATATCCTTCTCCTTCGGATTCGGATTATTATAAAAGGGATTCTCGTCCTCCAATTTATGCTTCACGGGAGGCGACTCTGTCAATTCCTCCTGAGTAAAACTGTATAGGGTCCTTGGTTTCGAGGGTCCCGACCAGTGATACCTATCGTTAGACGATTGCCAAAGGTGTGTAGCCTCATGGATAAACGTGTTGAGATAGTCCATATTCCCCGGCTTGAGAATATCCGTGTTTCCAAGAGCTGAACAGTAACCCAAATCATCTGCACATCGATGCGTCTCAATTCCTATTTTAATATGCCTGCCTGAATACGATCCTCGATCAAGAGACTTAGAGATTGGAAGATGAGAGATTCTGAGGTCATCAAAGATAGTTTTTTTCTTCTTGTTGCCCCGTGGTATAGGATATGCCTTAAAAACGAGATCAAGCGCGGCTTTCTCCAAGTTACTGAGCTTCCGGGGACCGTGTTGCCTTAGAGCCATAATCATTCTCCTTTACATTCTTTTTTTGAAACAAATCGCAGTCACTGGCATGTAACTATTAAAGACCCACTCTTCGTAGGGAACGGAGATCTCCGTTCCGTTTGCTCTTACGTGCCGATTCCATCGAGCATCCTCGACGAGTCGGGACATCACGCATTACGCATTATTCTTTAGGAGGTCCACCATGAAAAAGCTATCTCTATTGATGTTCGCTATCCTGATCCTCGGCTGCGGCACCGAAACGACTGTCGTCGAGGAACCACCACCCATTATCGAAGAACCGCCACCCGTTGTGATGGACGAGGAACCCATCGCTCCCCCGCAAATCGTAGGCGGTAACGTGCTTAACGGAGATCTTGATGCCGATCCTGAACTGTTGAATCGGGACGGAATTATCCTCGAATTTACAGAGCCTCTTAATATGTACGTCACTGAAATCCGGTGGAGTGCCGGTGGTACCCTCCTTTGGTCTCCTCTCGATGTCGTCGAGGTCTGGAAGACCGGAAACCGAGTCCATCTAACGCCTATGGCTGACAGTCCGCTGTTGGAATACGACACCGAGTACCGGGTTACTGTATATGCTCAAGGTTTCGCATGTAATGCCGTGAACACAGAGATAAGATTTCGGACGAAGCCACGTTAAAAAGTTTCGCCCCTTACCTGAACGATAAGGAGGAATCTCATGAAGAAACTAGCTTTATTGATATTCGCTACCCTGATTCTTGGCTGCGGCACCGAGACACCCGTTGTCGAAGAACCAGAACCTGTTATCGAAAAACCATCACCCGTTGTGGCATCAGGTGAACACTTTCGGCTTGATATACATCTGGGAATCATATTCAGTAACGTGTGGGACCTAGAAGATAACGTCGACCCTGAAGAGATCAATGCGGGCGGAATTATCTTCAAATTTGATGAGGATCTCAAGATGCGTAAGGTTGATTTCTTACGTGAGGGGGAGCCCCTCAATTGGATAGGCACCGGTCTATCGGATCATGTCGCACCAACTGTGACATTAACTCCCATTGCCGGTCAGGAGTTGCAATTCGATACTGAGTACCTGATTAAGATGTACCTTCAGGATCTCGCATGTCATAGTTTCAGGTTCAAGATACGGTTTCGGACGAGGCCAAAGCCCTAATCCACCGCTTGGAGTGTGCAAACGGATCTACGGTCATGGAGCATCTGGTGCAGTGCAGCGGTCGCTGTTATCGGCATCTCCCTCAATCGCTCTCACCGGCAACGCTTCAGGGACCGCCGCCCGGCAGCTTTTTGGGGTCAATCCAGCCTCCTCCACGCAGCGCGATGGCTTCCTCAGGAACCCTAGGGTGCAGGTGAACCTCCAAGTGGATTATAGAACTGAGACATTGGATCAATCGATTCTTCTTGCGTAGATCTTCTGCAGGGCGTCTCTCCCCCTCTATCCCACAAATTACGTGTATAGTCAACAAAGTCACTCAGCACAGTCTCTACTTCTTCCCTGTTAAGAATACGCTGACCCTTCGTATGCGGAAAATCAACGAGCATCTCGATATAACGATCTACAGGTCCCACGTTCTTTGAGCTATCTAGTGACTGACTCGTTAAGTCCACAAATGGCACCTTTTCTGGATGCTCAACAATAAGACCAGGACGCAATGCTCTTCTGTGCGCCACCTGCCAAAATATCAGAAAATAGATTTGGGCAGCAGACGCATGTTGGTATGAATAAAGACGCAGATCCTTTAATAGCTTCCGATCGAAGTTGTACGGTGGATTCGTGGGGGCGCCCGGATCCGCGTGCAGATCGTACTTCTTTTGCCAATGGTGCGCGCACTCAAATATCAGCGTAGATAGATAGTGCATATTCCCAGGTCTGAATCGATCTGTCCGCTTCCTATCTCGAAACTCAAGTGTTAGATCCACCCAGTCAAAAGTCGAATCTTTATTCAAAGCCTGGGTATACGGGAAGGCAGACTTGCTTATCGTAATTAGTCCATTACCATAAGTTGAAGGCACTTTCCTCAACCACGGCTTAGTAATCTGTAGAATATTATCAACAATCTCTAATTGAATCTCCTGTACAATTTCCGTCAGCTTAACTCCTGCTGGAGCAGGTCTATGAAACACCAGCTCAACTGCCTTCATTTCCAAAGGACTCAAACCACGAGGTCCCTGTACTTCCAATTTATCGGCTTCTTCTACCTCCAATAGCATTTCATCCCTCCTATGAACAACAGGCCGTTGATAGTTTTTGATATCAGGTACATGATTAAGATTTACGTTCAAGATCTCGCGTATAATAGCTCAAGTTTCGAGATACGGTGTCGGACGAAGCCGACATAAAGAGCTAATTCCATCCTCACCGCTACAGAAAAATCCTACCATCACGCAACTCCTTTATCACTTTGCGAAAATCATGAGCGAGGCTCCTCGCCATGCCCCGCGAAACCCAACGACCATCCTCGCCAGGCTCCATTTCCTGTATCTCGTGGTAACGGTCTAGCGTTCCAACCGAATGTCTTACAGGACGATTGTAAGAAGTAGTAGTAAGATCTATGAGATCTACAGTGTCAAGCGTATACCTGAGCTGCCAAGCGATAACAAACCAAGTTGCCGCAGCAGAAGCATGTTGCTCTTTCAGGAGATCCAGGCTATCCAGTTTCTTCGACTGCTTATACCAGGGATTTGAATCGGTCTTCGCTTTATGCTCCGAGGGAGGTGACTCTGTCAATTCCTTCTGAGTAAAGTCGTATGGTTCCTCCCCGAAGACACCACGCCATCGATACTTATCGTTATACAACTGCCAATGGTGTGTAGCCTCATGGATAAACGTGTTGAGATAGTCCATATTCCCCGGCTTGAGAATATCCGTGTTACTAAGAGCTGAATAGTAATCCAAATCATCCGCACATTGATGAGAGTCAATTCCTATTTTAATATGATTGCCTCCATAGCTTCCACGATCAACAGGATCAGAGGCCGGAAGAAGGGAGATTGTGAGTAGATCAAAGATCGTTCCGCTCCCTACGCCCAATTTAGGATATGCCTCAAAAACGAGATCAATCGCGGCTTTCTCCAAGTTACTGAGCTTCCGGGGACCGTGTTGCCTTAGAGCCATAATCATTCTCCTTTACACTTTTTTTTGAAACAAATCAAAGTGAATGGCATGTAACTATTAAAGACCTACCCACTCCAATTGAACCAATGAACCAATAAACCAAAGGAAGGTATCCCATGAAAAAGCTATCTCTACTGATGTTCGTCATCGTAGTCCTCGCCTGCGGCACTGAAACGCCTGTAGTCGAGGAGCCAGAACCCGTTGTTGAAGAACCGCCACCCGTTGTCGAAGAACCGCCGCCCATCGTCGAAGAGCTACCGCCTCTTTTCAAAGTGCTAGAACCGAAACCTATCTCCAACTTGAAACCGAAACTCGCAGCGGCTACCGTGTTTGACGGACAGGTTGATGTCGATCCGGAGCCGTTGAATCGGCACGGAATTGCCTTCAAGTTTCTTGCGAACCTCAAGATGTATATAGCAGATCTCCGGGGTGCCAATGTTGGGGCACTCAACTGGTCACCCCGCGATGTTGTCGATCACCGGGGTATCGGAAAGAAAATCCATCTAATGCCTATGGCTGACAGTCCGCTGTTGGGATACGATGCTGAGTACGAGGTTACTATATACGCTCAAGATTTGGCATGTAATGGCGCGTGGAGATCGATAAAGTTTCGGACGAAGCCGCGCTAAAAACCATTGCTGCCTACCTGAATCAAAAGGAGCTACCTCATGAAAAAACTCGCGCTATTGATGTTTGCTATTCTCATTCTCGGCTGCGACACCGAGACACCCGTTGTCGAAGGACCACCACCTATTATCGAGGAACCGACTCCTGTTGTGGCATCAGGTGAACACTTTCGGCTTGATATAGAGGCACCGCGACTCGTAGCGAGCCCCGTGGATGATGGAGACGCTGACGTTGACCCTGAACCACTCAATGCGGGCGGATTTCGGTTCGATTTTAATGAGCGTCTCAAGCTGCATAAGATTGATCTTTTACATGATGGGAAATCCCTCGGGTGGCTAGGTACCGGTCTATCCGAACGTGTCACAGTAACTTTGATATTAACAGCCGTTGCAGGCAAGGAGTTACAATTCGATACCGAGTACGTGATTAAGATCTACGTTCAGGACCACGTATGTGCGAGCTCAAGGTTCGAGATACGGTTTCGGACAAAGCCAAAGCCCTAATATGAAGCATGAAAGCCGATCTACGCTCATTGGGCGTCGGACTCCGTACGGCTGTCGCTGTCATCGGCATCTCGTTCAATCGGTTGGACCGGCAGCGATTCAGGCACCTCCGCCGCACCACTTTCAGCCGTCAACCGTTCCGCCTGACGCTCGATGATCGACTGGTTAATCTTCATCGCCGTCCGCACCACCTCATTGGTCGTGTCCCGAATCAGCTGCACGCCTTCGGGCGGCTCCACCCGTTCCATTTTGATGTGCGCCTTGACCGAACTGGAATAATCGGACGTGCGGCGTGTCTCCTTCTGGTAGGTCGTGTCCGCCTTGACCTTGATGTGGCCGCCCCCACCAAAGATTGCCGCGATACCGCCAATCTTGAACGAGGCTTCGGTCGCGACATTCGATTTCAGCGATGTGCTATCCTCACGATGTGCGGAGACCCGCATCTCCATGTCCAACGACGCCTCCGTGAACACAAACGGGTCGCTGTCCACCACCGTGAAGATCGGGATATTCGCCATCAGCGTCAGTCCCTGATCCATCGTCAAAATCCCAATCTCGACCGCCCATCGGATATTGTCCATCGCGGCGAGCGTCTGGATATATTCAGCGTTTGTTACCTGTATCTCATGGTGCGCTTGGACAACGTTGCGTCCAAATGAGGCGATTAACGATCCCATTGTGTCGGGATACGCCTGCTCTCTCCCTCGAAACTCGTCATTCATTTAACTCTCCCTTTTTTTATTCACGAATCCACGCGAATCCACACAAATAATTCGCGGTGATTCGTGGTGATTTGTGGATGCTTTCAGTGTTCATCTGCGTCCTTTTCGCTCTGTGAAATACCTTTAAGCGAATCCGAAAGCGTATGCGCAAAATAATCCCGAATCTGCTCAATGCCCTCCGTCGGCGGTTGCGATTCCAGATCCATCTTGATTCGCATATCCGTCCCGTGCTGGAGCAGCCCCTTTTTTAGCGTGCAATCAATCAGAATCTTTCCTTCCTCGTTTGTCGTGACGTTCACCGACGTCTTGAAATCCAGTTCCAACCGCTTGATGCTAAACTGGTCCTGGTGCATCATGTTCAGCCATGGGACCAATGCCTTGTGTTCAAGCAGCTGCAAGGTGAATGCGGTGGGAGTCAAGTTGCCGTCGTCGTCCTCCGTAAAGAGCGCGGCGAAATGACGACGTTCCTCCTCCTTCACCTCCCACTGCGCCCGCGTCGCGCCCCGCGCAATTGTCGAGAGCAACTCCTCAAGCGAAATTGCCATTTTCTGCTTTCCCCGTCCTTTCTTAATTCCTAGTCGTATCAAGTTTCACGCATCATTCTCACTGCAATTTCTCCGACACTAAAAAGTATGCAAAACGCGCGCTACCGATACTTGACTTCCGAAAACGAAGATAAAAATACTCCGTACCCTCCGTTTGTAGCAGGGGCACACTCAAATTATAGGTACTCCCACCCAAAGCCGTTGAATTCTGCCACCCTGCTGTGTGGAACAGAACCAGATCATCGTTGCCGCTCGTGACCGTCATCAATGACAAGTGACCATTTGCGCCACCGGCGCTGGAATCATCCACATGACAAAACAGATTCCAAACCCCCGCCGGCAATTGGAAGACCTCATTGGCTTGCAGTGTTAGGTTCGTATTACCTCCATCCGGATAATCCCGATCTACATTTGTAGCGACGAAGCTTCCCGATGCCGGAGCAGGTTGCATAATATCGCCCAAGCTGTCGCCACCGAAATAGGTCTCATCAGGAGCGGATCCCTTGAATCTCAGAATTGCTGTCTCGGCATAATCTGCTGAAAACCCCCGCTGCGGCTCAATGCGGCCCGTTTGATTCAAGCCCCACCACACCGCTTTGGGGGCGTGCTTCTGTCCCTCGACGAGTGCGCCCGTACTGTCGTACACCAGCACCCGATTCGCCTCGCCGTGCGCTAGCTTCGCCAAGGTCACCACATTCTCGCCAAGATGGACGGTGTTAATTCCAGCGGTCTTCACCCGAACCCGATTGTTCTCCGAGCCGTCGCCTTCCAGCGTCACGCCATCAGTGAAGACCGTTGGGGCAATGCTCCCACCCGCACCGACTAATCTTCCGCCTCTATAAATCGCCATTGCCTTCCCTTTTATTGTGTTGCTCTCGCTTCGGTAATGTCCCTCGCTGCACTGGGCACATCTCAAAATGCACAATCTCATGGTTCCGAATCTTCAGCTGCACAGTGCCGAACCGGTTCTCCCGCCTGAACTGCTCAATCTGTTCGATGATTGAATCCCAAAATTCCCTATGTTCCATTGCGTTCTTTCCGTTCCAAGAATCTTCGATCTAAAATAAAAAACCCCGAACAGAGTAGTATCAAGAGGGCCCTTTCCTCTGGATACCGCCCCGTCCGGGGTAGATCCACACAGATATTCTGGTTGGTATTCCTTCGCCTTGTTTTATCAAGACGGGGGAATTATACCAAACTTTTTGACCATTGTCAATTATATTTTTGCTATATAGCAAATAATTCCCTATAAATTACTCTTATTAGCAATTTTATTCCTTGTCGGCGATGTGTTTCTCTGTAACTGAAAACGCTGTGAGTGACCTGCTCTTAACCGCTTGACAATCTTCCAGCGTATCCACTATAATAGCCAACGCACCAGCGGCTACACGGGTTTGCGATGTCCGCCGCGTGGGGGCGGGGTGAACTGGAGGGTGAATCGGAGTAAAGCTGTTTTCGGGTCGATTCCCCGTAGCGCTATAATCACGTATACTGTCATCAATAATATATTCGATCTTCATAGCCGCATCCGGTCTACTACCCCAGTTTATCAAACCGCGGTCCCCGCATCGTATTGCATCACCTGCCGATAATATGTTTCCAAGAGTCCTAGTGTCAAGCTCTTATCACGGAGACACCCCAAATCGATCTATAGCAAGCACACCTTAGCATCAGACTAGAAGGGAAATGCCATGAAAACCTTTGACATTGAACGACATGCAACCGAATTGGAACAGGACGGCTACACCGTTATGCACAATGTGATGCCGCCATCGGAACTTGAAGCGACTAAGCAAGCGATCGAAGAGACATTGGACGCCGAAGAAGCCATTGGTCGCAAATACGGTTTGCAGAACGAAAACTTGCGGCATGCGTTCAACGTCCAAGGCAAGCATCCACATTTCTACGGGATGCTGCTTCGCAACCCGGCACCGATCGAGGTAGCCCGCCGCGTGCTCGGTGAGGACATGTTCGCGCACGACGTAGTGATACGGACCCCGATGCCGACCGGTAAGAAGGACGCAACCCGATTGGGAGGCAACCTACACGCTGACTGGGCAGACTTCACTGTGAAACCTTTCATTCGCGGGGTGCACTATCCGATGGCAATTCAGTCCGTGTGGGCAATAGTCGACTTCACAAAGGAAACGGGTGCTCCAATGATCTGGCCCAGCTCGCATCTATCTCTCGAAGTCCCGCCCGAAGAACCGGAAACCCTACCACCGGGAGGCATCATCGCTGAGGCACCGGCGGGATCGGTATTCCTGTGGGATTCAAGCCTATGGCATACCGGGGGAATCAACTCCAGCGATAGCCCACGATACGCGCTGATTTTCTATTTCCAGCGGTGGTGGATTAAGGGGTTTAACGATTCCTACCGCTATGTGTCGCCGGAAGTTCGGGCAGCGATGACCGAAGCCGAGCGGCGTATCTGGGGACTTGAGGCTGGAGTTCCACCGAACACACATTTCAGAGACATGACAGAGCAACAGATTGCCGCACTGACGCCTGAAGAAAAGGCGGTGCTTAACATTGCGCCGTTCTAGCCTTGTAACACCATCTGTCAAAGGCTTGGGAAAGTTCTGGGGTTTCTGCAGAATTCACTATGACGTCCGGGGACCGGCAGCACCTAACCTCAATCAAGGAAGGTCTATTCCTAATGAGCCAAATACAATCACCGCAATTAGTCGAAGCACTGCGACAGCATGATAGCGCAACAGTCGCCAATGCAATTGAACATTTTGAAGTGCGCGATCCTACTATGGGTTATGCCAACAATGAACTGATCTGCCAGATGCCTGAGATTGCTGCGCCGATGGTCGGCTACGCTATCACAGTAACAGCCGATACCACCACGCCCGGCGACACAAGAACCTCGCGCGTTGATGATCTGGTAGAGGCGATTGATGCCGCACCTAAGCCATCGGTACTTGTTGTCCAACACGTTGGGCATGACCGCAAGCGGTGCTGCCTGTTCGGCGATATGTTCTGCACGATTGCAAGCAAGCTGGGATGCGTGGGGTTTGTTACCGACGCCAACGGCCGTGATCGGAGCGCCATCCGTCAACGCACACCGGATTTTCATGTCTTTTCGGCTGGGTGGGTCGTCTCACACGGTTATGGCGTGTACCTCGACTTCAACGTAACGGTATCCATCTGTGGTTTGACCATTTCACCGGGGAATCTGCTGCACGGCGACGAAAGCGGTCTGGTCTCCGTTCCAATTGACATCGCCGCAGACGTGGTGAAACGGGCAGAGGCAGTCCGTGAGGAGGAAGCGGAGTATTTCGATTTCCTAGAGAGTGATCGTTTCAACATGGCAGAACTGAAGCGACGCATCATCCCTCACGAGTAATTCGCTCCGAATACAACTTTTTCTAACACAATGTCTCCGAAATCAAGTATAATAACCTAAGTTGCTAGTGATGTGTGGCGCAATAAAATTGACCCTTATACCCGTAGGTCGGGCATCTTGCCCGACCGACAAAGCCCCAGCGGGGCGGTATGTGTATAGCACATCGATAAACCAATTCCCCCAAGCCCCAGCGGGGCGACATGTGTGTCGTAAATTTGGCTATTTCTGATAGTTGTCGGGTATGAAAACTCGACCTACAGGTTGTCTAGCAACTTGCGTTATAATAGCGTGCATTCGACTTAAATAAATCAAAGTAATAGAATCTTGGACTCCAAGATAATCTGCCAAAGTCAAGATAACAAGGAGACGCAATATTGAAAATTACCGATGTCAAGACATTAGTCATGGGCACCAGTTGGCGTAACCTGACTTTTGTTAAAGTGGAAACCGACGAAGGATTGACCGGTGTCAGTGAGGTGCGGATGAACAATCGCACGGACGCGCTGGTTGCGTATCTCGATGGCGCGAAGAAACGCCACGTTATTGGCAGCGACCCGTTCAACACCGAAGACCTCTACCAGCGGATGTTCCGTAACGACTATGGACGTGCCGGGGAGATTTCTGCAACGGGGATTAGCGTGGTCGAAATCGCGTGCTGGGACATCATCGGAAAGGCACTCAACCAGCCGGTGTATCGACTGCTCGGAGGGGCATGTCGTGACAAGATGAAGGCATACGCCAACGGTTGGTATAAGGTTGAACGCACCCCAGAGGAATTTCATACTGCGGCCAAGCAGGTGTTGGAAAAAGGGTATCAAGCACTGAAATTTGATCCCTTCGGTGCAGGCTTTTACGAACTCTCTTACGAGGAGAGACTGAGATCTGTCTCACTGGTCGAAGCAGTACGGGATTCGGTAGGGCCAGAGGTAGAAATCTTGGTCGAGATGCACGGACGCTTCAGCCCGGCAACCGCCATCCAGATAGCACACGAATTGGAACCTTTCAAGCCAAGCTGGGTAGAAGAGCCCGTCCCACCCGACAATCTCGCGGCACTGGCAAAGGCATCGGAAAGCATCAATATCCCTGTTGCCACCGGTGAACGGCTCCACAATAAATTTGAATACCGTGAACTGATCAATCTTCAAGCAGCGGATATCCTCCAGCCTGACATCACACAAACAGGCGGTTTTCTGGAGACGAAGAAAATCGCAGCAATTGGCGATATGTGTTATATGCTGGTTGCCCCGCACAATGTAGGCGGACCCGTGTCCACCGCGACTTCGCTGCACTTCTCCGCTTGCACACCTAACTTTAAGATTCAGGAACATTTCAATGACTTCTCAGAGGCATGGGTCAAGGAGGCAGCGACCGGTTGCCCCGAAGTGATTGATGGCTATTTCAGTTTGCCGAACGGTCCCGGTCTCGGCATGACACTGAACGAAGATCTAATCGCCGAGCATCCTTATCGCGAAGGAGCGTTTAACTTGTGGGAGGATGATTGGCATCGTCGCCAATATTGATGCATGAAACGTGATGCGTAATGCGTAAGTTGGTTCATTAGTACATTAGTTCACTGGTTCATGAACGAACTAATGTACTCCTGAACTGTTGAACGATGTAGAAACGATAGACTGACCCACCTAGATTTCGATTCTACCTACTTTCCAATTCACCCCACCTGAACTTAATGCCTGCTAAAACAGTTTATCAAACTAGCCAGAGTATTATTCCACCTAGAGTTATCTGCTTTGTCCTTTTTCTAGCGATGCTTTGGGGCGGCAACGCTGTCTCTCTCAAGATTGGACTCGAAGAGTTTGCGCCATTTGCCTCGGCAGGGCTCCGGTTTACGATTGGGCTTGCCCTTATCGCAAGTTGGGCTTCGGCTAACGGCATATCGGTCAAGCCGCAGCGACACGAATATCTGCCGCTCTTTTTGAGTGCCATCCTATTTGTAACGCAAATCGTTGCTCTCAATATGGGGGCGAACTTTACACGCGCGGGTAGAACCGCTGTCATGACCAATACCTACCCGCTCTTTGTCGCGCTTATTGCACACTTCGTCGTTCCGGGCGACTACATGACGCGTCGGAAGGCACTTGGATTGGCTTTCGCCTTCGGTGGAATCTGTTTCGTATTTCGAGACAACTTCGTCGGCGGTACAGGAGAATTTTTGATTGGCGACCTGCTGACGTTGCTGGGCGGGTTTCTGCTCGGACTCCTTATCGTTGTCACCAGTCGCCTTATCCAGCGTATCAACACTTACTGTGTATTGGTGTCGCAAATGGTCATCGGCGTCCCTACCTTTTTCATCCTCAGCGCGATTTTTGAAGGTACGGCAGGATACGGCTTCTCCTATCCCGCGCTATTTGCGATTCTGTATCAAGGTGGTGGAATCGCGGGGTTCTGTTTCGTCGCATGGACGCTCCTGCTAAAGGATTATCCACCCAGCCGACTCTCCGTACTCTTTTTTACAACACCGCTCTGGGGAATCTTACTGAGCAACCTCCTCATCGGTGAGCCGATTACCGCTGGTCTCACCATCGGGGCAGCGTTAGTTGCACTCGGCATCTACACCATTAATCGCTCTCCAAGCATCAAGCAACATTCCTAACGCAACGGTAGTGATCCCCCATTTTTTTCTTGACCCAGATTCAGATATGCTTATAATCAGAACCACACCGAAAGGCGTCGCTCAACAGAAATTTATGAAGCGCGGAGGAGATGTTGATGCGTATCACACATGTAGAATCTATCGCCCTGAAACACCCATTCGGACCACCTGAAGCGGGGATAACCAGAGAGTGGACAAATGTCCTCATACACACCGATGAAGGTTTGGCAGGCATCGGTCGAGGCGGGAATCCCCAACTGATTTCTCGTGACCTCGCTCCCGTCCTCATCGGTCAGGATCCGCGACAAATTGCCCGGCTCTGGGATCAGATGTACGAGTCGGCGTGGCGGTATCGGGGACCGGGACGCGCTGCCATGTCCTCAATAGGTGCACTGGATATTGCGCTATGGGATCTGTACGGAAAGACGTGTGGGCAGCCGGTGTGGCGACTGTTAGGTGGTTACACGGATACAGTTCCCGCCTATGCTGATGGCATCGGCTACATTGACCAGTCCCCAGAAGAAGTTGCAACAGAGGTCAAAGAACACGCCGATTTGGGGTTTGATGCGATTAAACTACACTTTAACAGCTGCACACCCCAAGAGGTGTTGGATAAGGTGCATCTTTCACGGGATGCCCTCGGACCCGATAAGAAACTGATGATAGATGTATCCCGTGCTTGGGATGGTAAGACGGCAGTGGAAACCGTCCGTCAACTCGAACCCTATAAACTGTATTGGATAGAGGAGCCGGTCCGGCAAGACGATGAGCCATTCTACATGCGAATGGTGCAGGAAGCCACCAGTGCTATAGTCGCTGGCGCGGAGGGCGAGGGAACCCTCTACGGCATAAGAAGACTCATCAATGAAGGCGCGCTCCAACTGGTACAGACGGACATCCTAATCGGTGGTGGCTATACCGGACTGATGCGAATTGCTGCTCTCTGCGAGGCGTACCACCTACCCATCGCACCGCACGGCGCACAGTTTCCGGATATCAATTGCCACTTTGTCGCCGCGGTGCCTAACGGTCTGATGGTCCCTGCGTGCCCAAGTTGCGAGCCGTTCCAGATTTGGTCGAAGCTATATGACCCACCATTCCAAGTAGTGAACGGACAGATCGCAATGACCGATAAACCGGGGTTGGGGCTAGAATTGAGCTGGGATTTCATCAATCGCCACCGAGTTAATCTTGAGGCGTAGAAATCCATACAGCAGGGCAGGTCTTGTGCCTGCCCAAAATACGGACTCTCGGGACGGAGATTACGGTATACAGAGTATGCCTACTACTTTATTGTATAGAGGGAAAAATTATGAATCAGGAAGATATTAAATATTTTCAGCGGTTCGGATTTATCCAGTACAAGGGCTTGCTATCGCCGGCGGAGGTAGAGGTCATCTCCGACGCCTTCGACGAGGGGATGCGGGTGGCACGCAAGGGCGCACCGCCACCGCAATCGGGCGAGAAGAGACAACAAATTATCCCTTTCTTCGATTACGACCCGGAAGTGTTCTACCCCCTGCTAGACCATGAGAAGGTTGTAGATATTTTTGAGGGTTTGATGGGCGAAGATTTCATCTTGACTCTCAGCGAAGGGATTATCCATACCGGCGGCTCCGGGTGGCATCACGATGCCTACGCCCCGGAAGGTTACTTCAGTATGCGGGCGGCGATCTATCTCGATCCGCTCGGTCCCGAAGATGGATGTCTGACTGTCATCCCCGGCAGCCATTTCAAGGAGTTTGGAGAGGCAATCAACAAAATGAGAGACGAACTCGGTGGGCTTCCCGATGAGATGCCGGGCCGTTATCCGCTCTGCAATGAGCCGGGGGACGTGCTCTTTATGAATCACAAGACGTATCACGCTGCCTTGAGTGACAATTACGGTAGACGCGCTATCCATATCAACTGTGTCCCGAATACGACACCTGAGATGAATCAGGAACATTTTGATTGGCTGATGATGTTTCTGGCTGGGGAAACGAAGCACTGGGGACGGTTCTACAGCGATCGCTTGATTTCGACCGCAGGTCCCCGCCGCCAAAAAATGCTGGAGCGAGCCATTGAACTCGGCTTGGGGAATACAGGACCCATCACCCAATTGCAGGATTTACGTTAAATTGCTAGCGGCACACAGATCTAACGAAAGGACTCCGATCATGACAGACGAAGAAAAATTTATGGTTGATCTCGAAGGATATCTGGTTATCAAAGATGTCCTGACGCCCGACGAAGTTGACGAAATGAACACAATCATTGGTCAGGGGGATCGCTCTGGACATCCGACGCTCTGGGGTCAGCCGTTCAAAAGGTTGATTGACCATCCGAAGGTCCTTCCTTACCTCATTGAGTTGCTTGGTCCCACATTCCGGATCGATCACGACTACGCTATCTTCATGAGTGATGGTGAAAATCGTGGTGGACTCCACGGTGGGGAGGACGGCGGTCGTCCCGGTGGTCCCGAGGGCGATCACTGGTACAAATACCGAGATGGCGTGATCCGAAATGGACTGATCGTGATGACCTACTGCCTATCCGACGTAGGGGAAGGCGATGGGGGATTTTCGTGTATTCCGGGCAGTCACAAGAGTAACTTCTCTACCTGCGTACCTCAAGATGTGCGGCGTTTCGAGCGGCCTGCACATTACGTCGTCCAGCCGGCTGCCAAAGCTGGGGATGTGATTTTCTTCACCGAAGCAGTCATCCACGGAACAATGCCGTGGCGCGCAGCACATGAACGACGGTCCCTGCTCTACAAATATAGCCCCGGACATTCAGCATGGTCTGGAAATTTTTATGATCTCAGCAAGTTTGGCGAGTTGACGGAACAGCAACAGCGAATCCTATCTCCGCCCTCTATCGGCAAACGTCCCGACGTCGTTCAGGACGAAATGAACCAATGAACCGATGAACTCTTGAACCAATTTAGGGGGATCACTATGCGTTTTGGAATAAGCGGAACATTTTTGCCGAGCAATATGGATGACTTCACGCCGGAGATCGCAAGGAAGGCCAGATCATTTGGATTTTCAGGCGTGTTTACCCGTTTTCGGGAGAACGATCCATTTGAAACGACGACCGCCCAATGCCACCGAGTCCGCAATGTTCTAGCAGATGAAGGTATTCGGATGTATCAAACGACAGGTTATTGGCAGTGCTTGATTCACCCGGACGAGACAGAGCGCGAGAAAGCGGTGCGGACAGTGCAGGAGGCACTCAGGGTTGCCGGCGATATTGGGGCGCGCGGTATTGACACTGGACCCGGATCGATGAACCCAACGGGACCGTGGAATCCTCACCCTGACAACTGGAGTCAAAGGTGCAAGGAGCAGTTAATCAAGAGCCTGCGAGAGTGCGCTAAGGCGGCAGCGGATAATCAGGCTTACCTCAGCTTGGAGGGACATCAGCTCGTCGTTCTCGAAAATGAGGAGGTCACGAAGGAGATTCTTGAGGCGGTGGATTCACCTTGGGTCAGATCCGATCTAGATCCAGCAAACTGGGTTACGCTCAAGACAGTCTACAGGACCGGCGAATACATCGATCGCATATTCGACACCCTCGGAAAACATATTGTGAGCGGACATGCGAAGGACATCACCCTCACCAATGAACATACCCTTCATCTACCGACTTGCGCGCCCGGAAAGGGAATGCTGGATTTCAAAGCCTATATCCGTCGAATGGAGGCACTCGATCCAGAGTATCCACTGATTGTCGAAGGTGCCCAAGAGGCGGAATTACCGGAGGTCAGTGATTTCCTACATCGGACAGCAGCGGAACTTGGGATCCAGGTCACTGGACCCGAGTAAACGTTGAGAGATTGCATTGAAAATCGCCTCGTCTGTTCAGCTCACTGCTTATCCGAAAAATGGAGAGCTAGCATCATAATGGCAATCCCGATGAAACCGACCATAGAAAAGACGGCATAATCCACCAAAAGCGCACCCAAAAAAAACCAATCGACACTACGAACCCGACTACTAGCAGGAGATAATGCAATTTTTTCATCAAATCTTCGCAGTGTAGACCCCATTCTTCAGGGCGGGGTAGTTGACTTCAACCCCTCCATAACTCTCATATTTGGGATTAGTATGGCTAGGTTCTGTTGACATTTCATCGTAATCAGATAATCGAGAGGTGTGCGTAGACATACGGTCCTTTGTAGGGGTTGGGTTTCCCAACCCTTTGGTCACACATCATAGACGATTTTGAACCTCTGTAGGTCGATTTTCCAAAATCGACGGTTGGGTGTCGAGATATGAATCTCGACCTACAATCAACTCAACCCGTATGGTTTGGGGTTTCCAACCCGCGTTGGTCAATGGGCGAGGGGACCTCGCCCCTACGATTACGGACAGTTTTACATAAATGTCAACACGCCCTAGTTAGACTCTGAGAAATAGAATGCTGGATATGGAAAAGGTGTGATTTGCAGGTTGAAATGTTTTTTTACATCCTCTGCATTGGAGAAGATGCGGACAAATGTCCAACCTGAACGTTGGACTACAACGAAGATACGTTTGCCGTTGTGTGTGCTGAGCTGGTATACGGGTCTTCCATCAATCCAACTAAAATCGGGTAACTCCCGATAGCCTAACGCATAAATCGCCTCGTGTGGGGTGAGTGGTCTCTGGGCATAGAATGAGAGCATTACGACTTGGTTGTGCAGCAGAGCTGCGGTTAGCCCTCTGAATCGATACTTATCTCCGAAGTCGTAGGTGGGCGTATCGTTTTCTATCGTTTTATGTGCTTCCCCCAATATGGACTCAATATCGGCGTGAAAGGTTATGAACTTTACCCCAATCAAGCGATCGATCCCGTTCATCTGTTCGGGTGTCAGGTCAAGTTGGGGTATAGAAGCAGCACACCCGGATAGCAGCAATAACAGACACGCAATATAGACAAAGCGCAGTATCATAATTGCCCCTCCTTTATTGTGAGAAACGTTTGATAGGTGGCAACTTGAGTTAGTTATTTCTATAGGACTTACGCAGCCAACTGTAGGCGGGGCATCCCCGATAAATCGGGATTCAGAGCAACTTGCCCCGCGCTGAAATGCGTAAGTCCTGTTTTCTAGTAGGTCGATTTTCCAAAATCGACAATCTTGTATCGAGATATGAATCTCGACTTACTATGACCTGAACTCTTCCCTTGAGCGCATCGATCAAAAATCACGAAACCCAGTCGCTCGCGAACTGCACTAGCAGCCGCACACCGTATCCAGTACCGCCCTTGCTAGGAACATACGACGAACCTTTGACATCCCACGCCGTGCCGGCGATGTCAAGATGCACCCAAGGATAATCCTCCGCAAATTTCTTCAAGAACGCCCCACCGACGATAGTCCCCGCCGTCCCGTCGCCGATATTTTTGACGTCAGCAACGTCACTTTTGATTAGCTCATCGTAATCATCCCATAACGGCAGTTCCCACACCCGTTCATGCGTTTTATCTGCAGCAGCTCTGACTTTATCCATTACTGCGTCATCCGTCCCCATCATCCCGCAGGCGAGGTTTCCCAAAGCGGTGACGACAGCACCGGTGAGGGTTGCCAGATCTATCGCCGCTTTTGGATTATACTGGGCGGCATAACCCAACGCATCCGCCAACACCAACCGACCCTCCGCGTCCGTATTGAGGATCTCGATTGTTTTGCCTCCGTAGCTTTCGACAACATCCCCCGGACGCTGGGCGGTGGCACTCGGCATGTTTTCGCTCGCCGCGATCAACCCAACGACATGAAGATCCGGTTTAAGATTGCCTACCACCTGCATCGCGCCAAGCACCGCCGCTGCGCCGGACATATCGTGCTTCATATCCATCATACCGGAACCGGACTTGAGCGACAACCCACCGCTATCGAAGGTGATGGCTTTTCCAACAAACGCAACGGTGTCCTTCCCCTCACCCTCGGGGATATGCTCCAAAATGATAAATCGCGGCTCTTCGACGCTTCCCTGAGACACACCGAGTAAGGTGCGAAACCCTTTCTCTTGGAGTTGGGCGAGATCAAAAACCTCGCATTTCAGCCCCGCCTCATTTGCAATCTCAACCGCTTTGTCGGCGAGCATCGTTGGGGTTAAGTGATTTGGTGGTTGGTTGCTCAGATCGCGGGCAAGGTTTGTCCCATTCGCAATCGCATCGCCAACCGCAACGCCTCCCTCGACCAACGACTTGGTCGCTTCGTCCGTTACGAGGAAGGTGATAGACTCAAGACTCTTGACCTTATCGAGTCCCTGTGTCTTGTGCTGATTGAATTGGTAGAGCGCGAGCCGGCTGGATTCGGCGACCGCCTGCCCTATCTCTTGCGGGGTTTCAGGCGGTAACGCGATTGCTACGGTTTTTAGTCCCAAATCCCGAAGTTCCTGAACAACTTTGCCCGTCGCCTGACGCACTTTCTCTGGATCCAAATCCTCGTTTTTTCCCAGACCGACCAGCGCAATCCGTGGTGCCGTGATTGCCCCTCTGGTGTAGAGCACAGCGGTCTGTTTGTGTTCACCTTTGAAATCGCCGACATCAATCAGTTCGCTAATTGCGCCGTTGGTTGCTGCATCGGCGGTTTGCGCCACGCTGACGAGGGGTTCGCCTTCAAATATGCCGAATACAACCGCATCGGCGGCTTCTGTCCTGAAATCTCCAACTTTGACGTTAATTTGCATCCTATGATTTCCTTTCAGTTGGTTTGGTTCGTTGGTTCATTAGTTCAGACGTTCATTGGTTGTGAATGTTGGGTTTCTCTCACGTTATTTGTAAGAACACGGTGTTGATAGGCAAAAACTTTACCGTCCTTCATAACGAGGTGCTTTCAGCCTAATGCAACACATGTCACCCCGCTGGGGCTTTAAGACTTGTGTATCCCGTGTTGCTATAAACATGTCGCCCCGCTGGGGCTATGTTGGTTCGGAGATGCGTTGAACTGATGGATACTTGTCTGAATCGCGGATTGACACTGATTAACGGATTACACGGATTCAGGAACAACGACCGGTGTTCCCTAACCTGTTTGCCGTAAAGCGAACGGTAGCGTCCTTGATGGGCGGGAGAACCCCGCCCTTACGATTGACGCGCGTCGGAATCCGTAGGGGTTGGGTATCCCAACCCGTTGGATGTCGTACCGTAATTTGCACAAAGGTTACGGCATACGAAGTATGCCTACTACTATTTATATCTTTCGCGGATTGTTTCGATGAGATCGGTAGTCGATTTGCCCGGCACGTTCAACCCGACAATCACCTTACCCCCGTTCGATTCGACCGCCTCCCGCTCAATGACCCGCTCGATCGTGTAATCGCCACCTTTGACGTGGATGTTCGGCTTGATCACAGAGAGCAGGTCAATCGGATCGAGTTCGGGGAAAATCGTGACGTAGTCTACACACCCCAAGCCCGCGAGCATTTCGGCACGTTCATCCGCAGGGACAAGGGGACGGTTCTTCCCTTTGAGAGCGCGAACCGAGTCATCGCTGTTGACACCGACAACGAGGAGGTCGCCGAGCCCCTGCGAGGCTTGCAAGTAACGCAGATGACCGACGTGCAGCACATCGAAACAGCCGTTGGTGGTCACGACAACTTTGCCGTCCGCTTTCAATTGCTGGACAATTTCGACCAGTTGATTCCGAGGATAGATCTTTTTGTTTGACATGGCTCGTAACCCGTAAGTTGGTAATGCGTAAGAGAGTAAAGGTTATGGACGTATTTTTTTGAGTGGAAATTATTAATTGAGGATAGAGAAACCGAGTTTTTGTAGGGGTTGGGTTACCCAACCCGTACTACGGACGGGGGAACCCCGGCCCTACGGTTTATGATACCTGTGTTTTTGGGATCAGATACAGATCCGCGTTAAAAATTCGGGATGGGTGCGTAGGTGTTGAAACCGTCCGTTCGATCCTCGCCGCGTAGGAGATAGATGTCATGGTCGGGTCGCAATGACGGGTCTTGGCAGCGGACATCCGCTGGCATATAGCGCATCGTATAGCCGCATCGACGCTTTTGCGAGGTATTTGGGGAGGAACCGTGGATGGTGAACGCATCGTGGAAGTGGCATTCGCCGACCGCCAAATCCAGATCGACAACCTTCGAGCTATCCATATCCTCGGCGATGACTTCTCTGCCGAACAGGTGCTTTTCCCGATCCACCTTCTCGTACCGCCGATCCCTGAGTTTATGGCTACCGGCGATCACGCGCATACAACCGTTTTCGACGGCTGATTCGTCCACCGCCAACCACATCGTGATGACGCGCATCGGTTGCAACCGCTCGCCCCAGTAGACGCCATCCTGATGCCACGGCACCGCCAGACCGTCGCTCGTCCGCTTGCTGATAAAGTGGCTCGACCAGAGGAGGATATCGGGACCGATAAAGCGTTCAATCACATCCAACACACGCGGGTCCGCGAGGTATTTGAACAGATAGGGATGCTCAAAGTGTGGCACGTCCATCTGTTCTGGACGTTTGGCTTCCGGGAGCGATGCGATCATGTCATCAACGTAATCGCGGAGTTCGTCCAATTCCCCCTGGGTAAAAATCCTACCAAATTTGAGGTAACCGTTCTCATTGTAGAAAGCCACCTGTTCGTCGGTGACAGTTGTTGCGGTTTGCCAATTTTCATTTGTGTTTGTGGGACTCATTTTTTTCTCCATTTGTCTGAATCAGGATTCACTGGATTTTAGGATTTTCAGGATTTTGGGACATACCCGCTCCTATCCCTATATTGCTTTTATTTTTTTTCTCTATTAACCTAAGTTGCTAGTTGATAAACCGGGCGTCAGAAACCGATGCAAGAGTCGGGAATTGGACTTCCCTCCTACACCAAACATACACGGTTTATAGTGGGGACAGGTTTCCTAACCTGTCAAGCGATCTCCGAATCGCAACGTGCCCTATAATATCTTTCGCTCCAGAGGAGCGATATGTCGATAGAACGGTGATAGGGGTAATCCCTGCGCTCCAGAGGAGCACAATGTGTATAGCAAGAGCGAATCACCACACCCCAAAACCCCAGCGGGGCGATATGTATGTAGTATTATCAGACAACTAGCAACGTGCGTTCCATTAGTCAAAGAAAGCATTCCATAGCAACAGCGCAATCACAAGAACTGCCGTTCCCCCGGCTATCACAATATACCATTTCACCGTAGTGGTGAATCGGTCTACCGTGTTTTCAAGTCGATCCATTGATTCGTTGAAGGAATCGTTTAAGTCTGAGATATCGTTGTGCAACTCCGAAAATCCGCTATCTATTTTTGATTGCATCGTCCCCAATTCGTGGGAAATTTTCGATTCCATTTCCAGAACCCGATGCTCAAGCGGGCTATCAATCACCTTCACATTTGCCGAATCACCCTCGCGCTGCCCTTCGATTGGTTGAGATGGGGTCCGGTCTGGAAGCTGTGAAGTGGGTTCATCTGACGGCCTATCGGCTTGGGGATTGTCCGGATGACTCTTTTCTCTTGTCTGGTGTGGGGATTTCATCTTTACCACCGTCGCTATCGAACGATTTTAACCGCTACTATTGGACTCTCCTGATCAAATTGCTGTCCGTTGATCACGCCGCTGCCGGTGAACTTGATATCATAGGTGTCCGCCTCTAGCGTGTCGGAAGCTGTAAGGGTCATCTTTGCTTCCGTCTCATGTTCAGGGATGCTGACTTCAGAAACAGTGAATCCTGTCGGAAGGTCAATGGGAACGATGTCAATTTTGTCCGTGAAACCACCCTGACGACTGACGTTGACTGTAAGAATAGCCTCCTCCGTTACTTCCTTCGTCGAATTCTCCGTGATGGTATCACCGGTTTCAGGCACACTCGCTGTGGGATGCTCGGTAGATGTATGACTCCCTTCAGGTGATTCTGTAACCGGTGGAGCAGCAGGTAGAATGATACTTTGTCGGAGCGGTGTGACAGTGAACACGAAGGGGGCTTCGATAATGGTCAGTGGGATGGCAGGCGTCGTTTGCACTACCGGCTCGTTGTTAATGATCGCGCTCCCGGTCACCGCAATATGTTGCGTTCCCACCGGGGGCAGCACAGAGAAGAGTTCCCTCCGAAAAAAACTTCCGGCTTTAATTGTAATTGTCGCTTCGGTTTCACCCTCGGCAAGAATTGCTTCGGAAGCCTCAGAGCTCTCGGGTAAGCCGACCACTGATAACTCAATCGGTCCAATAAATCCCGGCTTGCGGTTCGCGGTAACATGAAGGGGTGCCTCTCTCGATTGAACGATACCTAGACCTACTTCGGCGACTTCTAGGACGAATTGAGGGGCTTCCATCACAGTGAGAAAAATCGGATCCGGTTCCGCTTTTCGTTCAACTCGGCGGTTGTGAATCGCTCCAATTCCTATAAGCGTGATCGGGAGAGATCCAAGCGGGGCGTCCGGTGGTGCTGTCAAAGTGATCAGGGCACGGGTTTGATCTGGCTCCAGGAGGGTTGGACTGACAGCGAAATCCTTGGGCAGATTGGGGATGGCGAAACGGAGGAGCCCATTAAATTCATCAATGCGGCTAACCTCAAGCGTGAGAGACGTACTATCACCACGACAGATCCTTGGATTATCGGGCGTAATCGTGAACCGAAAATCGGGTTGAAGCGGTGTAATACTCAGACGATAGGCGAAATCAGGTCCGCCTCGATTGTTCAAATCTCGAATAGAAATCGCATAATCTCCGGCTTCCTCAAAGATATAATCGATTCGAGCTTCTGAATCTATCGTATCATCGTTGACAGCCAACGTCTTGTTATCAGGTTGAGTTGCCACAGACCAATCCATAGCGGCGTCAGAATCTTCGGCTTTATCATCCGTTTCTGCCTTATCAAAAAGAGTCAGCAAGGCGTCTAGCTCTGACCCAAGGCGTTGCGCGGTCACTTCAAAGATGAGTCGTTGTCCCTCTTCTGCTTTGAAGGTAAAGTAATCGACATCCTCCTCCAGTCCTATCTGTCCGTTGATTATGATTGGTGACGTCACCGCATTTGCCCCGGCTTCATCGGAAGTAACCTGTTCCCATGTGTCGTTCGGTTCTGCTTCCACACACTCAGGAAGATCTCCGACCATAAAGGGATAGGAACTTGTCGATAATCCAGAAGGTGTCATCACCCGCACGTTCTGCACGCCCAACGGTGCATTTGGGGCAATAGATACTTGCATTGATTCCACATCTGCGAGATTGCGTCCACTGACAGCAATGGTGTTTTCAGTGCCTCGCCTCCCGCCCAGCGGAAATATTGAATCCAGATAGGGCAGTTCGCCGATGCTCAATCGATAGACAAATTCCTCGCCACCTTTGTATCGGAGATCTCGAATCCGAAGGGTATATTCTCCGTCCATTGGAATCGTATAGTCAATTAACGAATCGAGCCCATTGGCAATATCGTTGCTTGCGATCTCTACCCCATCGGGACCAAAGAGGGCGAGAAATGAATCGAGCAGCGACCCCATCCGAGAAGCAGTGACATCACATATCAGGCGTTGTTCTGCCTTGGCGTTGAAACGGAAGAAGTCCTGATCATCAACCGAGTCAATGACACCGCTGATGGTGGTAGGTAAGCTGACCCAGTTTGCCACGCTGGATGCGGAATTCGGCTCTATTTCCCCGACCTCGGGCAGATCGCCAACGATAAAGGGTTGAGCGTTAGAAACCCCTTTGGGCGTTACAAGCCGTACCTCCCGCATTCCTAAAGCAGCATCCGGGGCGATGGTTACTTGGGCAACCAAACGGCTATCGTTGGAGATGTGACCGGATACACCCTTTCCACTAAAAAATACAGATGCCTCACCAGTCTTCTCTCCAATCTCCGCAGAAATCCCCTCTCCGGCGAATAGTAGCGCGGTTGCCTTGCTGATATTTTTTCCTTTCAAGGTAATTTCTACGTTTGTCCCGCGTTGCCCGCCTCGTGGGGAGATTGAGGTCAATTCAGGAATTGAGGTCAGTTCAGGAACGGTTTGGGCGTTGATCAAACGGGTAGACATGCAGAGCAATAACAGGACAAAAATAGTGCAGGGCTTATATCGCTGGGCTAGCCAGAAGTATAACTTTTGATAGCGATAACAGGACATAGCAATCGCCTTTGCAACCTCCTTTTCTCAAGGATTCAGGGACACATAGATCCGTAGCACATGCTGCAAGCCCCGATGGTCGGGATGCCAACACCTGTCCTCGAATGCGGTGAAGCGTTCAAGGACAGGCTTAGTGGTTGTTGTATTAGAACAACCCCAGAATCGGATCGCCTTTAACCAATTCCCTCGGCTGATCCAAGTGATTCATCACTTCCGTGTGCGGATCAATACCCAAGGTGTGGTAGACGGTTGCGAGGATGTCTGTCGGGTGGACCGGGTTTTCGAGGGGCGTCGAACCCGTTGCGTCAGATTTCCCGTAGACCTGTCCACCGCGAACCCCTGCGCCGGCAATCAAGCCTGTGTAACAATAGGGCCAATGATCCCGACCATCTGGAGCGTTGCTATTTCCAGAGGTGCTGACACCCAGTTTTGGCGATCTGCCGAACTCGCCGATAGTAAGCACGAGGGTTTCGTCTAACAAGCCACGCTGATGCAGATCTTCCAACAGGGCGGAGAGTGTCTGATCCAGTTTGGGGCAGTGCAGGTCTTTCAGGGGACCAAAATTCGCGGCATGTGTGTCCCAAGCCGTTGTGAACGGATCACCGTTGGCGACGGAGGGCCAATTCACCTGAACGAAGCGGGTTCCGGCTTCGATGAGGCGGCGGGCAAGTAGGACGCTCTGACCAAACGTATGCTGACCATAACGGTCACGCATCTCGTCAGGTTCTTGCGCGAGATCAAAGGCATTCCGTGCGCGTTGTGAAAGGATGAGATCATACGCCTTGTCATAATATTCGTTCAGGGCATAGGTCTCTGCAACGCTCTCCATTTCTGGCATCCCTGCGTTGATCGTCTCAAGGAGGGTTTTGCGTTGCTCCAAACGAACGGGGGGAACTTCCGGACGCAGCTTCAGATCATCGAGTTTAATCTCTTCGTTGGGATCTTGGAACAGGAAATAAGGATCATATGCTCTACCCAGGAATCCGGCACTGCCGCCTTTGCCGATGATGTTGCTTTCCTGCATGGGCCGTGGCAGTTGGACCGCAGCCAGCATGGGCACGTCGGGTGGGAGAAACTTCGATACATGCGAAGCGACATTGGGGTGGTCATACGGCGCGGGCGGATCAAGTTGCCCTGAAGGCTTGACCTTGTCGGGCGTTTCGCCGGTGACCATTTGATACATTGCCGCCGTGTGATTGAAGAGTCCGGCGGGGGTATAGCTCACTGAGCGGATGAGAGTGGCTTTGTCCATCTGCTTAGCTAGCAGCGGCATTGTTTCGGAAAGCCAGATACCGGAGACGTTGGTCCGGATCGGTTTGAATTCCCCTCGAACATTAGAAGGGGCATCAGGCTTTGGATCCCAGATATCAATATGGCTAGGACCGCCCTGAAGGAATAGTAAAATAACTGATTTTGCCTTGCCAAATCCGTTGAGTGGCTCGGATGGATCGAGCGTGGTATCGGCATTGGCTTGAAGTGCCAAGATTTTTGGCAAGCTCAGACCGAGCATCGCTGCACCGCCAACGCGAAGAAACTCTCGCCGGGTAACTCCATCACATAATCGACCCGGTTTGCCAGAAAATGAGAACATTGTTGTGATCTCCTTCCATGGAACGTGATACGTATTACGATTCACACATACACAAACTCGTTTGGAAATAAGCTACTGCATTGTGCTAGGGCACCATCGAACTACCGATTAAACAGAAACGCCGGACTGTTAATCAAAGCCCATAAAAGATCCTGCGCCCCTTCAGCCTTTGACTCAGCCGTGGAAAGATGAGCGAGGGCTGTCTCGTATTCATTCGCACGCGGCACCCGAGAAAGCGTGGCTAGGTAGATCTCCTCAACCATTGCCCGATCATCAGGAGCATCTTTCATCAATTGTACGATTCGTCCATCGGGGTCGATGACCGCGTTTGCGACGGTGGGCCCGTTAATGAGATTCATCGCATGGGCGAGGCTGACTTCGGTGGTACGTTCGCATTCACAGGAGGACTCGCGTTCGGGGCGACCGAACAACTTCAGAAAGCCATCGTCTTTGACTTTGCTATCGAGCAACTGAACAGCGCGGAATCCTCTAGGAACATCATCAAACTTTGGCGAACTACCTGTTGCCACACTGATGGCGTCTAATAACTGCTCGGCAGTCAATCGCCTCGGTACGGCGTGGGAGAAGTTGGTTGTATCGTTCACATTCCAGCGATTCGTCTTGATGCTCTGCTGGTATGTCCGTGACCGGGTGATTTTTCGCATCAAGTGCTTCACGTCGAAGCCACTCTTGATGAAATCATCGGTGAGGGCATCAAGCAATTCGGGATTGCTGGGTGGGTTACTGGTTCGGACATCGTCCACCGGCTCAATGATGCCCCGTCCCATGAAATAACTCCAGATACGATTCGCACCGGATCGGGCGAACAATGGATTTTCCGGTGCCGTCAACCATTTCGCAAGGGCTAGACGCGGATCCGCGAGTTGGGTGGGGTTTTCCCTCGATCCAATTTCATCGGCTTTGCCATACGGCACCGATGCCATGACGACGTCTGCCGTCTTAGGATGGGTAACTTCGCCGCCGCTGTACTTAGTGTAGACAATTTCCTCATCTGGAAGTTGCCCGGGCTTGACGCCAACTCTGCCGAAATAAGCGGCAAGTTCATAGAATTGGTTTTGCGTCCACTTTTCAAAGGGATGGTCATGACACACATTACACTGGAAGCGAACACCTAAGAAGAGTTGGGTCGTGTTTTCGACAGCGGGCTGATACTCGCGGGAAACGCGGTAGTAGTTCGCAGCAGGGTTTTTGTATGTGCTCCCTGATGCCGTCAGGAGTTCACGAACAAATTGGTCATACGGTTTGTTCTGAGCGATGGAATTCTGGATCCACGATCGGAATAACCACGCGCCCTTCTCGCCAAGGAACTTCCGATTGCACTGCAAAAGGTCTGCCCACTTATGTGTCCAGTGCTGAACAAATTCGGGGGTATCCAACAAGGCATCGATCAGTTTCTCCCGTTTTACTTTCGACGCTGTCGTATCCGATAGAAACGCACGAACTTGAGAGGGTGTGGGGGGAAGACCAATGAGATCCAGATGAATCCTCCGAATAAACGCCTCATCGGTACAAAGTTCCGAAGGCAAAATTTTGAGACGTTTCAGTTTGTTATGAACCAGTGTGTCAATTTCGTTATATTCAGGGGTTTCGATCCACTGGAACCCGGATCGATCGCCCATAACAATAACAGCATTGGCGCCATAAGCCCCTTCGTAGCGGGTGAGGATAGAGGTTTCACCGCGCCGCACGGCGGTCACAAATCCATCGTCCGTCACGGTTGCAACTTCAGAAGCGCTGCTTGTATAAATTGCATCACGGGTCACATCGCGGGTCTCCCCATCAGGGTAGTGGGCAACCACGAGCATCTGTTGTGTCATACCCGGTATAGCAATCTCTGCGGATTTGGGGAAAACCTCTAACCGTTCGACCCGCTGCGTTGATTTGAAATCCGAAACGACCCCCTCAGCGATCCACTGACGGAACAGCCGATAATTGCGCGAATCGGGCTTGATGACTTGACCGCCTGTATGAGGGACATCTGCCGTTGGTTTGCGTAACATCAAGCTCTGCTCAGGAAAGGCGCGATTGAAACGACGTCCTGAAATATCGTGAATCAGCGACTGATAATCAAAATCAGGGTCATAGCCACGCAACGAAAACTTGAACCCATTTTTGCCTTTGGCGGCACCGTGGCAGGTGCCTGCGTTACAACCGATCTTGCTGATAGTTGGCATAACGTCGCGCACGAAGCTAATCGGCGGTTCATCAACGCTGCGGACGGTAACGGACAAATCTACGCTTTTTCCGTTGACTGAGACAGTAACTTTTGTTGTCCCAACCTCGATTGGATGTAGGTATCCCTCACTGTCAATTTGTACGGTTGAAGAAATCGGCGTGAAACTTGCTGCTCTGGAAAGGTCAATCCAATATCCTTCTTCCGTTCGACCTGATACGAGCACACGGCGGACATCACGCTTGTGCACCAGTACAAGCGAATCCGGCTGAAGTTTTAGCGCAGTTATTTTCGGAATTGTTATGTCTTGTGGACTCTCCGCCTGCGCCATCCTCACGCTCCAACTGGAAACAGCCCAAGCGAAACAGGCAAATGCCCCGGCGAGGAAAGCAGCCACGAAGTAGTGATATCTAAATGTTCCCATCAATTGCCTCCTTGAAACCGCACGCTACGTGGGTTTCTGAATTCACCATTGAGTATTCAAAAAATTAATAATTAGTTGCTGCACTGAAACCGGTTTTTTTAACAACGGCGATCAGGTCCGCTCTAGTGATTTTACCTTTTTCAACGTTAATAACAGCATTCTTTCCTTCAAGAGAAACCTCAGCACCGATAACTCCAGAAACACGGCTGAGCGCGTTCTGCACTTTGGCGACACATGCTCCACAGGTCATACCGGTCACGTCCAACACAAATTCCTCTTTTGCCTTGGGGCTAATCGGAACAGGTACAAACGCCTTGACTAACTCGCCAGAAGTAGTATTGAAGATCCGGACAGTTCCATCAAATCCGCCTATTGCGATCTGCTGACCATTGGGGTGAAACGCAAGGGCGAAAACGGCGATGCTGTTTCCCTTTAATGTTACCAACTGCTCCCCATCTTCCATGTCGTAAATCCGCACCTCATCGCTCACGCCGCCGATGGCGATTTTTGTACCTTCTTGGTTAAAGCCAACCGCATGAATCGGTCCGGGGTGTGCCTCAAATTCTCGAACGAGGTTAAAGTCTGTATTGCCTTTATCTCTTTGGGTTTCCCGAAAGATACGGTAAAGTCGTGGAACCCTATCCTCCCCGGCACTTAAAACCAAATCTTCCTGGGGGTGACGACTAATGCAACTAATTCCCCCGTAGCCTTTGTTGCTGGCGTTGATGTCGTCAACAAAAGCACCGTTATTCAGATTGACCAACTTTAAGGCACCATCTCGACTACCACTAACAAAGTACGTTCCATCCACAGAGAATAGGGTGCCGAAAACCCAATCGCTATGATTATCAAATTTAAGCATCTCTTTCCCATCAGCGACAGAAAGCAGGCGCACGGTTTTATCTGAACACCCAAAAGCCAGGAGTTCCCCAGCCGGGGAAAATGACAGCCCGTACAACGTATCGTAAGCGGGTCGCATTGATTGGATCAGTGTATTGGTGCTTGTGTCCCATAACTGGACCTCACCAAATTGGGCGGGGGTTCCACCAACAGCACCAAGGGTTTTTCCATCTAAAGTGTATACGATGGATTCGATTCGGTGTGCTTCTCCAACAAGCCGACCGATTAGCTCTGAGCCATCGGATTTGTGCAACAGGACCTCCCGGTATCCGGAAACCGCTAGCGTTTTTCCGTCCGGCGAATACGCCAATGCGGAGATAACAGGAGGAACCGTATAAACTGGCGGCTGACTAGAGCTGATTGTATCGTCGAGGGATGCGGGTGTATCGTCAATTGCGGCTTCAGCGATCCAACGGCTGAACAGTTCAACCTCCTCTGCTGTTAGCGGGTCGCCCTCTTGAGGCATAATCGGGTCTTCGCCCGATATGTACTCCATGATCATGCTTTCTTCGGGGTTGCCGGGGATAAAAGAGGAACCTCCCATCCCGCCTTCTTGGAAAGCTTCGTAAGATGTGACGACGAGACCGCCGTTCGGTTCAGCCGGTTGATGGCATCCCTGACAACTTTGTTGCAGGATAGGGCGAATCTGCTTGTAATAACTGACTTGTTCAGGAGTTTGTCCCTGAATGGGAACCAACTCGCCCAGAACAATTATCAAAAGGCTGACCAACAGCAAAAGTCCGAGGGATAAGCCATGAGACATGAACCCCCGATGGATCTGTGTAGCACTTGGTTTCATATAGTGGACTCCGATTCTCGGATTTCCGGAACGGAGTTGTGAAACGTGAAATGCGAAAGCTAATAAGCCCACGCGCTTATCCCTTGTCATAATTTTCTCCCTAAGCCACTCCTTCACCTGCGTTTTTCGGAATCTAATTTGCCTGCCCTACTGTCTGTTAGCAGAATTATACCACAAATCTGTCTACAAGTTTACACACTTGGTTATTTTTTTGTTGTCTGAATCGCAGATTATCGCGGATTAACGGATTACACGGATTAAATCGGTGTCCTCACCCACGATTCTCCTTGATTGTCTGAAGTAGGAACTCTACATCTTCCAGTGTTACGTCATGCGATTTTTCGATGGCTTCAATGATGCGTTGTGCCATTGGATTCTTGCCCGTCGGTTTTGACTCTAAACTCTTGGCGATTTCTGAATCGCTCGCCAATTTGTGATTCGCTTCCCATGCGTTCTTATCTTGCAGATAGTTTAGATAGTCAATGCCTGCTTTCAGGTTTTCGGTCGAGAGTTGTTTGATTAACTCAATCGCCCCGATAAAATCGGGATTCAAAGCAACTTGCTGTTGTAGATCTGCTTTTCGCATGGTGTTTTCCCTTGCGTTCTGTTTGCTGTCTGTCTGAATCACGGATTATCGCGGATTAACGGATTACACGGATTTAGGAAGCGCACTATCTGCGTCAACCGCGATCCGGTTGTGAGAGGGTTAGTCTTTTGAATGTCAAACTTTTTGAGCCGAAATTGATTAGTAACCCGACTTCCAGTCGATATGCTCTCAGATAGTTTAATAGTTGGGCGATGTGTACATCTTCCAATTTAGAAATAGCTTTTAATTCGACTAACACCTTTCCTTCAACCATGAAATCCGATCGGCGCGTACCGATAGGCTCCGGCACTTCTTTATAGAAAATGTCTTGCTCAACTTCTCTTGCAAATGTCAGACCCGCTCGTGCCAGTTCAAGTGCCAATGCCCGCTGGTAAATCACCTCTTGGAAACCGTTGCCCAAAAACGTATGTACCTCAAAAGCAGCCCCAATAATTTTTTCGGTAATATCTCTGTATTTTAGATTGTCGCTCATTATTTATATGCTCTGTTGGTGTGTACCTTTGTCTGAATCGCGGATTGTCGCGGATTAAGGGATTACACGGATTCAAAAAGTCCCATCGGCGGTGATATTTATTGCTGGGGTGTTAGCCCCGATCTTATCGGGATTCAAAGCAACATGGCGGCGAGGTCGGCCGGTAGCTTCACCCCATTTCTCCGCTCAAAGTCCGGGACGCTCCCGTATTCGTTACGAAACCCATGGCTGATATTTACCCCCATCGCTAGGGCAACGGTTAGATTTGATCTGGCGTTTTCCCATTCTCCGAGGTGTAACCACGCTTCGGCGCGATTGTAATAGGCTTCAGCAAAACCGGGCTTGAGTTCTATCGCTTTGGTATAATCTACGATGGCACGGTCATAATCCCCTTTTTTGTAGTGAGCCACCCCGCGATTGTTATAGGATTCGGCAGCATTGGAATTCAGCGTTATCGCATTGGTATAGTCTATGATGGCACGGTCATAATTCCCTATGTTCGCGTAAGAAACCCCACGATTACCGTAAGCCTCTGCAAGATCGGGTTTGAACGCTATCGCTTTGCTAAAGTCTGCGATGGCGCGGTCATAATCCCCTTCGCGTTCGTAAGCACCGCCGCGATTGCTATACGCTATGGCAAGGTTCGGATTTAGTTCTATCGCTTTGTTGCAATCTTCGATGGCGCGGTCGTAATCCCCTTTGTCGCGGTAAGCACCGCCACGATTGCTATATGCCATGGTAAGGTCAGGGTTCAGTGCTATCGCTTGGGTGAAGGCTTCAATGGCGCAGTCATAATCTCCTTTGTTAGCGTAAGTGACCCCGCGATTATTATGGATTACGGCTTCTCGTCGTCTTTGACCCGCCTCTGGTCCTCGATGAATATCGCCGAGATCTGACGCATCTTCTTTCATATACGCTTGATAATCAAATTCCACATCTTTTGTCCTATTCACCGAGCCATCTCCTTTCTGCATCAAAGGCTTGTCTGAATCGCGGATTGTCACGGATTAAAGGACTACACGGATTAAAGACGTTATCTGCGTCAACGGCGATCGGATTCGTAACTTGGAGAATTTTTGCTTCATCGGTCTGTTTCGGTATGGCTATTTACACCCCACACCCGTACGATTCAACGGTTTGGCAGGGCACTGACAGGTGAAAAAAAATATTTTCAATGGCCTATACGGGTACTCATAATTGGCGGGTGTGCCGAAAACCCCGATGGCCTCTATACTTCAGCGGTTTTACATAAGTGTGCTTGCTAAAGCGGTTGCCTGTAAACGGTTTGTTGGCCTGCCATATTAGCCTCGATTAAGGTTTGCTGATGTCATATTAATTCGATTAAGGTTTGCCGACCTGCTATATTAGCCTCGATTTATGAGCAAGATTCCACATAAATGTCAATATGCTCTAGCAACTTGCGTTATTATAACCTATTTTCTGACCATGTGCATAACTTCTAAAATATTTACGGTCATTGAATTGTGCTGCCCATTTGATAAAATGACTCAGTGTTTTGACATGGCGCGACGTTCTCTCTGCCATACTTTTTGTCCTCAGACAACGGTGATTTCTTCACTGTCTGAATCTGGATTAACGGATTTACAGGATTTTGGGAGGTATCGTTGCTTATTCCTATATCGCTTGGATATGGCTATCCAAGCGGAGCGGTGTGCCGGTTTCTCCACAAGGGCAATCCTCATTGTCTGAATCGCGGATTGGCACGGATTAAGGGATTATACGGATTTAAGAACGGGCTATCTGCTTCATCTGTTTAATCCGTGATTCAGACATTTGCCGCCTCCACAATAGCGACTTCTTCACAGGTAAGATCGTATAACAAGTATACTATCTGATCAATCTCATTTTCAAGTTCGGATACTCCAATATTTGGAGCCGCTTGTTTTATAGATAGAATTTGATTAACATGTGCTACTATCCGGTCGTATTTTCCCCTGTCATCAGAATTAGCCAAGTCCAAGTCATAGATGGGAACAGTTTCAATTTGCGATTTTTTGATTTTGGGAAATAGAGTTTTGAAATCAGAATTATTCTTTATCCAAAACCATTTTCCCAATTTGCTGTTTATTATTCCAAGGACGTATTTCAAAGAATACCTATCATCTAAGCCAATTAAATTGTAAACCGTGTTCAGCGTGTAAAATTGTTCCCCATCATAAGTAGCTATCGGCGTACTTCCTATTTGACGAATAATTATCTTAGGATTCAGAAAATATTTTTCATTTCTCTTACGATGCAGCCAGCTACCATATCGAACATAAAGCCCCTTCCAGCTTGTCTGGTAAGAATTTATATCCTTCCCATCTAACACCTGCTTATATGTTTCATCTTTCTTGATGCTGGAAATAAAATTTTTCTTAGAAGCACTAGCTGAACCTCCTCCAAGCTGAATACCGATACAAATATCAGAAATACTGCCCAATGACATGGATACATTATTAATCTTTTTGATTAAATTTGCGGTTGGTAAATCAATGTTAAGATTAAAGCGAAATTCCGCATTTTCAGTAAAAAAAGATTGGGGAATATGGCAATCGTCTTCACCCTTGATAAGAACCTGATTAGATTCATTATTACCATCTTTTTTAACAATAATAACAATACTCTCAACCTGTGCAGCAAATACTTTTGAGTCAAATGTTCTGATGATTTTAATACTTGTGTTTTCGAGAACTATTCTACGCACATTTTGTGCATTTACATTTGCTAAAAGGGTATTTGGCAAGATGTAAGCCAACAAACCATTTTTCTTGAGTAAGGAAATTCCCTTCTCGGTGAAGTAGATGTATAAATCATATTTTCCCCCATAAGCACCATAATTTTCGGAAAGATACTTCTTCATCTTGTCTCCAAAGGTTTCTCTTCCCAAGACATAGGGGGGATTCGCCATCACTACATCAAACCCTTCTCTGAGACCAAACATCCACTCCGGATCAAAGAAATCAGCAGAGGCGTTCTGATCGTAGGGGTCCCAATGGGCGATTTTTTCGGTCGTTTCATGGGGAAAGCCTTCGCCTCTGAGCAGTTCACCAATTTCGGTGCGGATTTGGGTATCAAGGGCACGGTATTTGGCTTTGGTTCTTGGGGTGCGAGCGGTGAAGTGTCTGCGGCGCACATCCTCAAGTTCCTTTTCCTTGCGGTCAATCTGAGGATTACGGATTTGTATTTGCGATGGTTTATCCACGCCGATGAGCGTATTCGCCGCGACAAACTTCGTTTCCAAATTCGGCAGAGGACGCACCCCACGATTCTCCCGTGAGTCGTCAATCTGCTGGTCTACGATAAGAGAAATAAAGAAGCGGAGTTTGGCAATCTGGGTGGCAATGGGCTGAATGTCCACTCCGTAGATGCAGTTTTCAATCAGGTAGAGTTTCCGTCCGTAGTCTAGTTCATTCCGTTCAAACGCCTCGTTGATGCTCTCAATTTCCCCCTCAAGGTCACGGATGGTGCTTTCACGAATTGTGCTGTCGTCAATTTCTCCCGCAATCTCAATGGTATTTTCGACTCTGTCAATTTGCCGTTGTTTCCACTGTTCGTTACGCGAATCCAGTTTTCCGAGAATGTATACTAGCCTATGCAGTGCCCCCATTGGGAAGGCACCCGAACCGACCGCTGGATCAAGAATCTTGAGGGTGTCAATGGCTTCTATCAACAACTTGGTATCCGTTCCATCGAATGGATTTGGTTCGTCGTTATAGGCGAATAACTCGCGGAGTTTCTTCTCAATCTCAGATTTTTGTTCATCGGACAGCGATGCTCTTTCCACGCCAAGTTCTGTTTGCACGGGATCCGCCTGTCCCGTGAGATCCAGTTGTGAAGGTGGAGTGGTCATGGAGAAGGTCCTTTGCGCTTCAGAGTGGGTAATAAGCTCGTTTTTCAGATAGGCAACCAGTGACTCGTCGGTCATGTAGTTGACAATCTCACGGGGGGTGTAGTAGGAGCCGGTCTGCTTGCGGGCGGTGACCTTGGTTTCGGGGTTGTATGCGGCGAGCAGGTTTTCAAAGACCTTACCGAGCAGTTCTGGGTCCAGGGCGACCTCCTCCTCAATAGGGGTGTTCTCAGCAATGGTGAATTTGTAGCTGCTGAGAATATCAATCAGACCGCGAACCTTATGTCCCTTCCCCTTTGTGCCGTAAGCCGCATTGAGATTGGCGGTCTGCTCAGTTGAAAAAAACAACTCATTAGGAACATGCAGCGGAATGTCGTCTCGGTCAGAAAAGCCATCAATCCGTATATCCTTCTTGGAATCGCCCTCGGCAGACTTGTCCAGACATTCAAACAGACCACCATTGAGAAAAGGAATCTTCTCAAAAAAACCAAGTGCCTCTTCGGGCTTCTTGAAATATCCTTTATATCGGTAAAAAGAATGCACCATGTAGTGTTGATCGCGTCTTTTTGACTGCTTGGTCCGACTCCTGAATTTGCGGCTCTCAGGTTTCATCTCTGTATTGAGCGTCGCAAAGAAAAGATTCTGGAGAATCGCCTTGTAGTAGGTGCTTTCCTGTGGATTGAGATTGTTGAGAATGTCATTGAGATCGTCCGGGTTAAAGAACTTATTCGGCACCAACCCTTTTTCCTTGATGAACCAGACAAAAATTAACCGTGTAAGCAGGCGAATCACGCTGGTGGCATTGCGTACCTCGACATCTTCCCCTGCGTCCTCCGGAAATGTCACCTGACCAACAGCCCAGAAATACCAGTTGGCGAGCTCGTTGAAGAAGCGTTTGTTGAGTTCGGAGGTGTCCAGTGTCTTTTCCCAAGCGTGATGCAGTTCGACAAAGTTGCGGATGCCATGCGTTTGGTTTAGCGGTTCGAGGGCAAGATCGAATAGGATATCGATGTGTGCGCGGTGGGTATCGCTGAAATTGATGTCCTTGATGAGGGTTACTTTTTCGAGGACATCGCGGGATTGGTCGCGTACACCTAAACGGCGATTGATAATTGACAGCGTAAGCGTCTCACCGTGCTGAAAGAGGAGCATCGCGGGCATCGGGAACAATTTGTTGATTTCGCGGGTAATTTGGGAGAGTTGGGTGCGGTTGTAATGGTTTTTGCTCAACCGGAGTGCTAGGAAAACGTAGGACTCGATGATGGTATTATCCACCTGTGTCTGACTGGGATCGAAAAGCCATCCTTCTGTATCTGTGTGCGTCAGGTCCTCGCCTCTGAGCTGGAAAAGTGGATCAATGGACGCCCAATCTGTTGTGAGTGCCCTATCACGGTTCAGTTGTCCTTGTGGATCGAACGTGTCAATAAAATCATCGGCGGTGTTCGGTTCAAGGGCTAGTACCCTTTCACTCCGGTAGCCGAGTGTATCTAGGAGGTTTAGGGCGTTTTCAGCAAGGTTATCATCGGTGAAGCGGTTTAGGGCATTCGTGATGGCGACTCTGTGTTGTGCATTGTTCATCTTTATACTCTCTCAAAGCATATTAAAACGGAATTCATTAACTCAACGTCTTAAGATAGAATTTTCAGTTGTGTTTCAATGTTTTTTGGACCTGGCAGCGGCTGATGGCAACGAGCTAATTCTTTATTTTCAAAAACATGGTCCCACCACTCTGGGTACTCTGGCGGTTCAGGCATACGATACTGTAAGAAATACTGTCTCTCATTCTCTTTCTCAATGTTAAAGGCTTTCGTCTCCACCTCAAAACATGCTTCATTATATGCGTCCACAATGGCTATCTGAAGATCAATAGCTTTCTCATATGCTTCAACGGCGTTCTGATAGCGACCGACCCTGTGACAAACTTTCCCCGTACGATAATACAGATTGAGATAGTGATAAGAACACCTTATATCCCTGTACCACCGCATTGTAGGTTCATAATTTGGCTTCACAATTTTAGTGTATGATGGAGCCGAACGCTCGTACCATAGGAGTGCTAACTCGTAACGCCTAGCTTCATCATTGGCAACAGCAAGATCGTAATACACCGCATCGTAACTCGAATCGGCCATCATAGCACTATGATAACATTCAATTGCTTGTATGTAATTTCCATCAACGAAGTTCTGCTTTCCTAAACCGTGGTATGCTTCGGCTAGGTTCCGGTGTGGAGTCGAAAAGTAATCTTTAACATCAAGTACAATGGCTTGTTTAAAAGCTTGGATTGCCTCCTCAAATCGATCAACTCGATGACACGCCTTTGCTAATTGGTAGTAGGCCTCCCCATAATCGGACTTAATTCGTACGGCTGTGCGATACACTTTTATTGCCTTTTTGAGAACACCCTGAATTTGGGGATGTTTGTCCTGCTTCATCGCCTCAACTTCATCGCTCGCTTCATCACCATAGTTTTCCTCCATCGTAATGAAGGGATAAATCCAAATCGTGTATGCTTCTCCCAATTCGTAGTATGCTCTAGCATCATCGGGTTGAATCTCAATGAGTTGTTGATAGGTTTTTATACATTCCTCTGCAATGCCAAGTATTCCGTCGAAGTCTATCGAATCTCTTATTTCGTAATCCTCGCAACTCTCCATCAAATATCTATACGCCTGACCGATTTGGTGGTACGCGGCACCCCAATCATCGTTAACTTCGGCGGCTTTTTTATACCATTCAATAGCCTCCATGTAATGAGATGGCCACTCTACTTCCTCCGACTGTCTTTCTCCCAGATCGAAGAACAGTTCCGCTAAAGAGTTACGTGCGTCTGGGTAATCTGGTTGAAGTTCAATCGCCTTTTGGTAAGCCTCTATTGCTCCTTGATAACGCTCAATCACCTCATCAGTGCAGAGATCCTCATTAGCATTTTGGATTTGCCGTTGGGCTAATTCGGAACGACAATGACCTATTTGAAACCACACCTGGGCAAAATTGGGGGTTAGATCGATAGCCTGTTCAAAGCAGGATAGGGCATTGGCATAGTATCTGTACTCCATCAAGGCTAGCCCGTCCTGATAAATTCGTTCAACTCTTTGTGCTGTGGCGTTCATTCTCCATTCTCCAAAGTCAAAGTTGGCTTGACATTTATATTATTTTATACTGCCCCCTGATTATACTAATGACAGCGTCGCGTTGTTCTACCTGCATCTCATATTCTATGTCATCGAATAGGACTTCGTAGGGGAGATCAAATATTTCGCATATCGCTTTATAGGGATTGTCGGATACTTTGGCGACTTCCTCGCTAGGATATTTGTCATGATTATAGCGGCGTTTCGCAGATCGGCGTGGTTTGAGTGTTGAGGGGTCGAAACTGTCAAGGGTTGACTGCCACGCCTGATGGAACTTTAGGAAACTGCGGAACTGGTAATAGCGATATAACTCGTCAAGTGAAAGTTTAGACAGGATCTCAACATGTGTGTTGTCAGGAAATGTAAAGTCAATATTCTCAATGAGCGTAATTTTCTCAAGGACATCACGGGGCGAACCGCGCCTGCTAGGGCACCGATCAATAATAGCCAAAGCTAGAAACGAGCCGTACTGAAAAATCACCATCGCAGGTATGGGAGTCAGTTTATTGATTTCGCGGGTAATCTGCGAGAGTTGGGCACGATTATACGCTGAACTACTCAGCCGAATTGCGAAGAACAGATACGATTCAATAATTCTGTTATTCACAGGATAGTTTTCAAAAACTATTTGCAGCTGCGTATTCTCAACAATCTCCCCTTCTGTCAGTTGAAACAAGAAATCAATTGACTTCCATTCCTGTAACAGTGCTTTATCTACGCTCATTTCACCAAACGGATCGAAAGTCTCAATAAACCCGTCGGCAGTATTCGGTTCAAAGGCTATTGTTCTGTCGCTTCGATATCCGAGGGTCTCGAGCAGGCTTCGGGCGTTGTTCGCAAGGTCGTCACCTACGAAGCGTCGTAGAGCTCGAGTGATGGTGGTTTTGTATGGTGTGTTGTTCACAATTGCGATCCCAAAGGATTTTCATGATGGCTTTGACGAATCTGCAGGAGGCGTTAAATTCGCCACGATCGTATACGCACCGGAAACAGAAATTATAATTCAGAGCTTTTAATCACCAACCACGTAATGAGTTCAAAATCTGTCGTTTGACGAATATGTTCGGCTTGAGTAGGTAAGACACCACCGCGGCCGGATAAGAGATTACTAATGGCGCGTTTGTCGTAGGTGCGACTGAGTGAATCAACTGTTTTCTGCAGCAGGTCGTTATATTGGGTCATGTCTGCGCCGTTATTTGTCAACCGATCAAACAGGGCACACAGGTCATCATACGGATCTGCCACCCCTGCACATAACAGGCGGTACATCTCAAGTATCTGTTTGGGGCGGGCAAAGGTAAACCTCACCACCCCATCCTCTCGAATATAGATCAGAAAATAGGGTTGAGTCGGGTTTATCTGCTCATTTTCCGTTGAATCCTCCTTCTGCTTTAGACAGAAAACAACACCAGGAGCTATTATTGAAGAGTCTGGAGGTGCTGGGACAACAGTATAAAGTCCGAGGGGCGCATCTTCAAGTTGCTTCCGATTACTTTCCAGATACTTTATTAATTCCAAGCGAAAATCGTCGAGTGTAAACTCACTGAGCGCGACATTTTCATCGAAATCTTCAAAGTCTAATACCTCCTCTTTTAGCCGTCGTAGCTGCCGGTCGCGGTACTGAAGATCATCAGTAATCACCTCCTGAATCTCCTCCGGGTCTAGTAGATTGTCGCCTTGGGTGGCAGTGATATCCACTAGTGCCATGCGCGCTTCGACGCGGTTCTTCAGGTTGATGTAACGGTTGAGGTCGGGGGTGGGCCAAAAATTGACAAGTTGAACGCTGTGATTGATGCTGCCGATACGGTCAATCCGTCCAAACCTCTGGATAATGCGCACTGGATTCCAGTGAATGTCATAGTTAATCAGGTAATCACAGTCTTGCAAGTTTTGTCCTTCAGAGATACAATCCGTACCAATCAGCAGGTCAATTTCGCCCTCCTGCGGCATTGATTGCATCTGAGAGCGGCGTTTAGAAACGGGAGAAAAATTCGTTAGAATGTGACTAAATTCATTTCTGTCAAAGGTAGTCTTACACCCTGACGAACCTCCCGATACCATTGCGATATGGATCCCTAGATTTTCGTTTGCCCACTGATGAAGCGCATTGTAGAGATAAGCGGCGGTATCCGCAAAGGCGGTGAATACGAGGACTTTGCGATTCGGGCTGCCTTCTTTGTCGGTCGTCGGATGATTGACCTTCTGTGCGATTAGCTCTCTCAGTTTGGCAAGTTTGGCATCTCGGTCAGCGGTGATGTCTTTTGCAAAAAGGTAAGGTAGTTCAAGCTGCTCCCGGTCGCGTTCTAAATCCTTTAGCCAACACTCAACGTTGAGGTGTGCCATCTTGAAAACTAGGCTTTTACCCACCTGCATCGCTGCCTGTAACTCCTCGTCTTCGAGTGCCTCAATTTCAATGTCCTCTAAATCCACATCCGGATTTTCTTCGCGAAACTGTTGAAACCGTCTGATGCGTCCTGTCAACTCTTTAATTTTCTCAAGGGTCCGTTCCAGTGTAATCGTAAAGGAATGAACGGAACTTTCCAACCGCTTGAGAAAATTCACCTTCATCATACCAATGAGGTAATGTTCCCGGTCACTTTGCCTAAAATGTCGAATCCGCTGCGCCTCATATTGATCACTATATTCGGAAAGGACATACTTTGAAGGATTGAACAAGGAAAGCTGGTACTCAGAGATCTGATCGTTTAACTCATCGTAAGACATAAACCGCTTCGATGGGTCATCTTCCAAGTCAATGTCCGAATAGACTGACCTCGGTTGAGAGCGTTCTGGGAATCCACCTAGTTCTTGAAGCGAATCCTTATAGTATTTCTTAATATGTTTTCGGGAACGGGCGATGGTCAGTCCGTCAAGCAGCTTGAAAAAGGCAGTGTTAAGTTCTTCCAAGAGATCGCTGGTTTTTCGCTTGCTGCCCCGCTTTGCCCAAGCGGTAAAGATGTGCTGTGCAGTTGACAGTGTTTCTCTCAGACTGCCAATATCCAGCGACTTACGGAAGGCATCATCGCGCTCTTCGGTCAGAAAATGGATTTGGTTGCGTAGGTCTTTTAGGTCGTTGTTGACTGGCGTTGCGGAAAGTAGCAGAACTTTAGTTTTGATCCCGCTCCGGATAATACTCTCCATCAGACGTTGGTAGCGGCTCATGCGGATTAGGTTCCCGTCTTCGTCTCGCTTGTCGGGCGTGTTGTTTCGGAAATTGTGTGATTCATCAATGACAACCAGATTGAAATTTCCCCAGTTAAGGGTTGACAAGTTAATATCGCCTGACATCCCTCCATCACGGCTGAGGTCGGTATGTGACAGCACCGTGTATCCGAAACGATCTTTGAGAAACGGATTTAGTTCGCTGTTATTCTGTGCCTGATAAATTGTCCAGTTATCCCTCAATTTCTTAGGGCAGAGCACAAGGACGTTCTGATTCCGCAGTTCAAAGTATTTGATGATTGCCAATGCCTCGAAGGTCTTACCCAAGCCGACGCTATCAGCGATGATACAACCGTTGTGCGCCAAGATTTTGTTGATTGCACCCTTCACACCGTCCTTCTGGAACTCAAACAGAGTGTTCCATATTTCTGTATCAACAAGCTGCGTCGGCTCGGTTAGGAGTCCTCGTTCTGCCTGCTCGTCCAAGAATCGTTCAAAGAGGTGAAATAGGGTTTTATAGTAGATAAATTCGGGCGGGTGATTTTGATAGAGTTGCTCAAGATATAACAACACGTCATCTTTAACATCTGCGACATGGTCTTTGTCACTCCAGATTTCATCAAACCACGCTTTCAGGTCGCGGCGGTCTTGGCAATTGTCCACCTCTAGATTAAGTTCAATGTTATCGTGGGGCGGGCTCAATCCTAGTCCCCGCACGGTAAAATTGGAGCTGCCCATGATGGCTTTTTCTACACCGTTTTGGACGATGTGATACATTTTCCCGTGGAGTAGATTGGATTGCCGGGTTGACCGAATCTCTACCTTCTTTTTTATCCACTTGGCGCACGCTTTGGCAATTGGTCTTTGTTGAAGCTGGTTGTGTAGCTTCAAGCCTTCGTCCACAATTTTGAAGATTTTCTCGTCGGTCTTTTCCGGGTCAATACTGCTAATAAAGTTGGGTTCGCCGAACAGAAATCGAAGTCCTTCAATTTTGTCCAGAGATCCCTTCAGCGCGTGATAGGCGTTAATCGTGAAGTACGCCGATACAACCGAGAGTGACGAACCGTTTTCGATTTCGGACTCAAGGAAATCTCCAACGCTTCCGCGGCGGCGGTTATCCCGGATTTTGGATTGAGATGTGTCGTGATTCGACATAATTTGCTCCTAGTTGAGTCGTTGTTGCTAATTTACCTGTGCGATCTATTAGAGGATATGCACATGTCGCCCCTCTGGGGCTTTAAGGATTTGTGTACCCGTGTTGCTATAAACATGTCGCCCCGCTGGGGCTAGGTTGGGTCACTAGTTCATTAGTTCATTTACGGTAGATTTTAGAATTACTTAGACACTTCCAATGCACAACCAACCCCCTAAATCCCCCTTATCAGGGGGACTTTGGAAACTTCGCTAGGGTCGGAGTTATTGGCAAATGTCTACTTATTTCTCTAGTTCACCATAATTGATGATCCCTACACATTGCGCTCCTCTGGAGCGCGGGGATTGGACATATCGCCCTTCTATAGACATATCGCTCCGCTGGAGCGAAAAACCGTTGGGAGTTTTGTGTATTTGGGCTGATGAAGGTACGAGAGCAGGGTAGTTGTTTCGTTTGTTTATCCGCGTTATCCGATTCATCTGTTTAATCCGTGATTCAGACATTTTCCACCGCCTCCACAATCCCAACCCCATCACTCATGAATTCTTGGACGCATCCCCTCTTATCCTGTTTATTCTTCTATCCCGAAACTCCGTGATTCAGACAATTTAATGAGACAGATATTTTCGATATATAGTGCTATACACATGTCGCCCCGCTGGGGCTTTAAGTATTTGCGTATCCCGTTTTGCTATAAACATGGCGCCCCGCTGGGGCTATGTTGGTTCAAGAGCTCATTGGTTGATTGAACTGATGAACCCTATACATTGCGCTCCTCTGGAGCGCGAGAATTGCACATATCGCCCTTCTATAGACATATCGCTCCACTGGAGCGAAAGACTGTCGTTTTTTTGTATATTTGGTTCGCTGAAGGCATGATAGTCCGGTGGATGTTTCGTTTGCTTATCCGTGCATCCGATTCATCTGTTTAATCCGTTATTCAGACATCTTCCGCCGCCTCCACAATAGCAATCTCTTCATCCTCAGATTTGTGTTGTATATCGTTCATCTTTATGCTTTCTCCAAGTTTAATCCTTGCTGTTATTTTCTCAGCCAGAGCCTTGAAATCGTCGCGGGCGGCATTGGCGGCGGCTGCGTGGGCACCAATAGCTCCATCGGCCGGTGTGAGGTGGAAAATAGGTTTGCGTGCTTCCTGTGCCATGGGCACCAGGCTTCGGTAGTGTTTGACAGTAGCGAGGGCGTGTTCTTTATCCTGTGCCGGTGTCTCGGGGTACGGTCCATCGTTATCGTCCAGTAGGTTTCGGGCATATTCCTCTGGCATACGGTTGACCCACTTGTCATAAGCGATTACCGGGCGATTCAAACGGACACCGTGCTGCTGCATAACATACCCGATAGGTTTCATATCTCCTTTTGGCAGTGGAAAATCCGGTGCGCTCCAATTATCCCGTCTGCGTTTCCAATCGTGTCGCCAGCGTTTGAGCGTAGGGCCGAGATTGTGCAAGCCCCGAAGCGAAAATAGATCTGCTCCCAGTGGAACGACGACGTAATCGGTTGCAATCAGCGCAGCGCGGTTGATAGCACCGAGATTGGGACCAACGTCGGCTAAGATGATTGAAGCGTTCATTTCCGCGGCTGCCTCCTGCATAATCGTCGAAAACGCGGTCAGTATCCTAAAAGGACGGTACAGATCGCTGGATCCCAAAGCGTTTGGCCATTCAGCTGATAGTGTATCCTCAAACCCTGCCAGTGCCAAGTCGCCCGGAATTAACCTTAGATCCGCCTGAAACAGCTCCGGTTGGAGTACAATCGACTGAAGATACGACAATTGCAGATCTCCGACTTGCATTAACGGTTTCACACACTCAAAAATGGTGCTTCTAGATGCAGTGTCGCTTTCGTCCCAAAGGCTTTCCAAACGTTCTTCGTTGAGAAACGCAGCGGTAAGATTCGCCTGTGGATCAAGGTCGCAAGCAAGCACTCGATGGCCGAGGTCGTATAGCATCCATGCCAGATGATAGACAAGGGATGTCTTGCCAACTCCACCTTTATTGTTGAAAAAAGTTAAAACTGGAACAGACATTCTTATCTCCTCTTAGGATTTTTGCGCTGCCTTTATCGTGGCGAGCACGTAATTGCCATGAACGTCAAATTCTGGTTCCGGATGTCCCGCTTCTTTCAGCAGTCTTTTCGCTATCGGTATCCCTGCGCCAAAACGTTGTACATAACCGAGGTATTTCATCGCTTCCGCCAGATTAGGGTTACGATAATCGGTAAGTCCGGGTTGACCGAAGTTTTCGACTGTCACCACCCCAAACACGCCACCGGGGCTTAAAACCTCAATGCGGTCATTGAACCAAGACACACGAATCGGTGCATTGGTTGCTTCATAGGTTCTGTGCATAACGGCATTCCGGGTGATCTGTTGCAACGCTTGAATGGGATAAAGTTCCGTTCGGTGTTCGACTACGCTAGTTGTGAAATCAACAGCAGTGCGATTATGGGCAGCCAGTTTATCGTCGAGACGGCGAAGCAAGTCTGGAATTGTCCCGCCTATTTCTTCGCTGTCAAGAATATTATCCGTTAGCTCACTACCATCAATTCTGAGGAATTGCAGGTAGGCACCTGGAAGAAAATCCTGTGGATTTTTGCCGAGCACCAGTATTCCTAATACCGTTGCAGTTGGTTCATCAACCGCAGCAATCATCTTCGTCGCGGCCAAGCGTTCCTCGGAGGCACGCTCATTGGCTTCTAGTATATCAGCGGCAACAGCTTGCGGCAGATATTCATTCTCGAATTGGGCGAGGGTCAGGTCGGAGATGCCGGACGTAGGAATGGGGTGCAGGTCAAAGGGGATGTCTCTATATCGCCGCTTTTCGTTGAGAATCCTCTCGTCCTGTGCTGTGGCAATGCCACGCCGCGGACCAATGCGGATTTGGATAGTACCTCTGTATCGAACCGGCGGCGAGTCGGAGGGTTGCACTGCTACCACGGCAATTTCCTTGTCTTGCAGCACACGCTTCTCAACATTCAGCGATGGCGGCGGCACTATATTCCCATCGGTTTTCATATTAGCCAACTGCACGAGCAATTGGTCCGTGACGGATAGACCTACGATAGTTTTGTCGTCCCTCACCCCTACGAAAACAAAACCCGGCTTCTCATGGGATGGCAGATCGTTGGCAAATGCACAGATGGCTTCCCTGATTCTTTCCGCAGCACTGCCGGATAAAGATTCCTTGAACTCAATGCGGTCCGCTTCGCCGGATTCAATGGTTTGTAACAGCTCTTCGTCTGTAAAATCTGGCATTGTGATTTCCATTCATTAGGCACAACAGCACAGAGGCTGCTTCATCTGTTTAATCCGTTATTCAGACAGCTTCCACCGCCTCCACAATCCCAACCCCATCACTTATGAATTCTTGGACGCATCCTGTCTTATCCTGTTTATTCTTTTATCCCAGAACTCCGTGATTCAGACAATTTAACGCAATAGAATATTCGTCACCCCACAACATCAATCAGCAGGGCGGATCCGCTCGGTCAACTCGTCGTCAACAGTGATTGCCAGATGCCCAGCGGGACCGACCATCCTACTCACCATAATCGCCTCAAGCTCCCTTTTCTCAAGCTCGGTCAGTTCCGCAACAAAGGGACCGTTGATGAATTTCTTGTACGCGTTACTGGTGTCCATGAACGGCATCATGAACATCGGGATCACCGCCTGCAACATGCCGGCACGCTTATGCGGTGTGCGGTTCACACCGGCCCGATGCCACGTCCGAGAATCGTAGAGGATATAACTCCCCGGCGGTGCCTCAACGACATCAGCCTCCGGTCCGGTATACGGCAAACCTTTGGCTTCCCGATGCCCCGGCTCTTTGTTTGCGTTCCCGGTTCCCCACTCGGCTGGTGGTCCTTCGCCGCGTGCGTGTGAGCCGAGTTTGAAACAGGTCGCCCCATTCTCCTTGCGAAATTCCGAGACGCACAGATTGCGCTGGACGCCCAGCACCAATCCATCAACCTGATGCACAGGTATCCGGTGAGTTGTCCTGCCGGCAATGCCCCAGAGGTAAGGAAAATCGGAATGCCAACCTTGGACGTTCCGTTTACCGTCGTCTATGGGAAGTATGGCAAAGCTGGGCGAATGTCCGAGCCGAATATCGTGGATCCCCATATATTCGCGCATCAGCCACAAGGAGACTGGCTCCGCTGCGATTTTTGCGACCGCCACACTCTGGAGTATCGGCGCAACGCTCCGATCAAGCTCTCCGCTTTCCCAACGACCGGTACAGCTAACCCGCTCCAACTCCTCAACGACATCGGGCGCGATGATCGACGGGACGCAGACCCATCCGTTCTCCCTGAACGATTTCAGATATTCCGACGGCAGGTGTGCGGGACCGTGTCCGGGGACGAACAGCGCAGCTACATCCCCAAGCGTACCGTCACTGGCGAGCCACTTCCGCTGATGACGGAGGTAGTCTCCATCTTTAGAACGAGGGGATTCCACCTCAACAACGAGACCGGTTGCTACATGGCGATAGCCTTCTCCGACGGTGTCCCATATCGCCTTATCGTCCACATAGTCAAAGATCGCAAACCCTTCTTCAGACGCACCGAGGAAATCCCCATTCGGCGCACGAAGTAACGTAAAGTGCAACGCAGGCTTTTCAACACGAGTAACGGTTTCCTGAAAGATTTCATCCTTCGGCATCGGCATTCCCTCCCAAATTTGTTCATTAGTTCATCGGTTCATTAATGTCGGTTTCGATCCCCCTTGGTCACGAATCAAGGGAGTGAACGAGGGAGCGTGTATCTTTTCCCGTTTCCTCGCCTCCCCGCCTCCTCATTCCTGCGTATTATCGTTAATGAACCACCCCGACCTGTTCGCGCCACTCGTCCAACAGTCGCATATTTGAGAGCGTGTCGTCCCAAGACATCGCGGGTGCTTGTTGGGCGTCGATATGATTGGCGACCGTGTCCGCTTCATAGGTAAAGAGGTCGCGGTCAGCAGGAACTTCAATCTCAGTGGGTTCGTCGCTCCCGTGGGATTGGACGATAATCGTCGATGATGGGAAGACGGTATCAAGTGGCAGGGGTTCTTTCGCACCACGACACGGCGATGAGGGCAGCCACGGATTTGGGATAGTGATAACCCCCTCCGAGCCGTAGATGGAGACACCCCTCCCAACGTTACCCTCGACCGCAGCAACTATATCCGCGACGATGTCATTCTCGAATTTGAGCGCAGCAACGGCGATGTGGTCTACCCCTGTGGGTCCTACTTTGCCGGTCGCTTTTACCTCAGTCGGATGCAGAAACAGCTTCCCTTCCGCAGCACCGGCGATGAGACGGACGACTGAGGCGGTATAGCACCCCAGATCGAGGATACCGCCGCCGCCCATTTTGTGGTTGTAGATCCGGCTTTGCGGGTTGAAACCGACCTGTCCACCGAACCTCGCTCGAATGATGTGGACATCGCCGATAGCACCATCTTGTATGAGTTGAACCACCCGCTGTATTTGGGGGTGGCAACGATACATAAAGGCTTCCATCAGGAACACATCGTTTTCACGCGCTGCGTCAACCATCGCCGCGGCTTCGGTGTAGTTCATGCTGATCGGTTTCTCAACAAGGATGTGCTTGCCGGCTTCGGCACACTTTATCGCCCACTCGGCGTGGAGCGGGTGGATTGTTGCGATATAGATGGCATCAATATCCTCGTCCCCCAGCAGTGCCTCGTAGCTGGTGTATTGTCGGGGAATATCAAAATCGTTGGCCAGCCTGTCCATACGGGATTGCGTACGGCTTGCGACCGCAAGAATACCCCCGGAGTCTGTGAAACGCATCGCATTGCAGAAGACGTAGGCGATACCGCCGGCACTCATGACGCCCCAGTTTAGCATGGGTTGCCTCCTAAGTAGGTTCGTTGGTGTATTAGTTCATTGGTTCATTGAATCGAGAGCGAAAAAATTCTTGACGGGCGAGGAAACTCCGCTCCTGCAACTCCTGTAGGTCGAGATTCATATCTCGACATCGAACTGTCGATTTTGGAAAATCGACCTACAGTAGGGTAATCACGAGAGGTTACGGCACGCGGAGCGTGCCTACTACTTTGCTGCTTCTTCGCGCTTACGGGCAAGGGGGTGCATGATACCGGCACCGGGGGGCAAAACGCCCGGCTCTGCCTTGATCCATTCGCACAACTTCTGGGCGTATGGTGTCAACGTTTCCCAGATTTCATGGGGCATGACCACCTTAAATCCGTCCTGTGTACGCCAAGGTGCGGCATACTCGACGTTTGGCAGCGTCCTGACCTCTTTGGATAGATTGGGAGTCGCGCCGTGCCACGCTCGGTTATCGCGGAAGACACCTGCGCCGGCGGGGGCACCAACGAGCGTCGAATGCCGCATCCAGTCGGGCTCATCGTCGGTTATCGGTGGCGGCTGTTGTACGGTATGCGTCCCCGGAATCTGACGGATGGGGCCGTTCTCCCAAGTGAGGTCAGCCATCAGGAAGTTGATGGTCACCGTCGGCGGTGTCATCTCCATAATCAGTTTTAGTGTTGGCACGTCAAAGTTGCCCGAACTGTCGGTATTGAACTCAACACCGACCCGTCTCGCCTGCTCAATACGCGCTTCCGAGGGGTGCTGCCCATCCTTGCCATCGGAGTGTAGGTGTTGATATTCGATTGCGCCCGGCAGACAGAGATCCCCACCAGAACCCCAAACACGGTAGTCGGAAGAACCGAAGATCTCCGTGACAATGGGGGTGGTTGTCGGTAAGTCAATCATGTTCGCCCATGCGGGATGGTGGAGCATCTGCCTTGAAGCGGAACAGGTGCCGTAGCTATATCGGTGTGGCAGCCGTCCGGTTTCGGTCATGTATTTCCTCTTTCCCGGACCGGGGGTCTCTAAAATCTGTCTCAGTGCCTCAGCGCAGCCCGCTCTCCAACGCTCTAGCTGCTCCGGGTTGAGCAGGTCGCGCACCACGACGAAACCGTCTCGACGGAAAATCCGAGCGGCACGCTTGACCTCGTTCGGATCGCAGATTTCGAGACCGCGAATCCCGTTATGCTCTCGTAAGTGCGCCCGTAGTGCCTCGACACCCGGATCATCATACACCCGACGCTTGGGGGATCGGTTGTCCGGCACCGGCACCACCCCTCGATTGCTCGCCAAGAGGTTGCCGTACTGATCTAGGGTTTCATTGGGCGGGGTATTTTCGTCCCACCCAACCAGCGTTTCTTGATGGACAGTCATTCCATCTAGCTCTGCTTGTAGGTCTCGTTTCCTCGCTTCGGTCATTGCTAAACCTCCTTATCCACTGCTCGGTCCGAGTTCAGTCGGTCATTGGTGGATTAAACACATTGCGCTCCTCCCCGATAAGATCGGGATTCAAAGCAACTGGGGCGCGGAGATTCGACGCATCGTCCTTCTATAGACATATCGCTCCTCTGGAGCGAAAGCCACATGTCGCACCTCTGGCGATTGAAGACACACCACTATATTGATACATTAGTAATTGGTTCATTCACGTTTCACGCTTCACACGCATCAAGGATCAGTTTCAAAACCTCCTGCTGCTGTAACCAAGTGACGGTATGCGTCTCATAAGGCTGTGATGCGCCCGGGTAGGGGGTGGGGTTCATGGTTACAACCAACTGGTAACTTGGGAATACAATCACATAATGTCCGCCTGCGCCCCACGCGGTATATCCTTCTCTCGGAAGATCTGCCCAGAGTCCGCCCTTCTGATTTGTCCAAAATCCGTGTCCATACCGCCACATATTCTCAGGACTATTCGCTAGAATATCGGGCGCGACCACCGTTGCCTCTCGTAGCCAACTTTCGGGAATCACGGACTTCCCTTCCCAATTGCCCCAGTTGCACCAGAGCCAGCCCAAACGTGCCAACGCTCGCAAGCTAGTGAGAATCGCTGAACCCCACGCAAAGATGTGAAGCCGCGCTTTATCGTGCATCTGTTGGGATCCCGACGTATATTCCCAATCGGCACCAATTACATCGGCGATCTTCTCCTTGTAGAGCGGTGGGATTTTCGGCGATTCCTGCGGATTGTTGACATCATACAACCCATACGCTTTCTCGATGCAGTGCGAAAGCACACACATCCCATTCGTCTGATAATTAAACACCCGCCCCGGTGCTTCACCCGGTTTCATATACCCCGATACATTACAGATCAGATGCCGAAGCGTAATCCCACGATTCGCCTCAAATGCCCACCGCCCCTCCTTGGGACCCTCACCCTCCGGCACATCCATCAGCTCAGGATAGTAGTCCACAGCGAGATCGTCGGCACTCCCGATTTTGCCTTCCTCGATTGCTATGCCCAGCATACTCGATAGGATCGACTTATTGGCAGAGGCGATGGGTTGCTTTTCTGCGCTTGAGATATTATGCGTCCACTCTGCCACAAGATAGCCGTGCCGCACAATCGCCACGCGATATCTGTCATCCTTAAACTTTGAATCAAGCCATGCCTTCGCAAGATTCAATTTCTCAGAATCCATCCCCACGTCCGCAGGGGGAGCGATCTGCCAATCCGCTTTCGGAAATGTTTTAGCTGTCATAGCACAACCCCTTTTTGATCTTTGCCTCCGCAAGCACGAACTATCCGAGCGTGATAACCCCTTTGATATAGCTTGAATCGCCCGCTACCAGCCGCTGCATTAAATCCGGGTACTCCTCCAGCGTTGCCGTGTGCGTGACTAACGGTTCGAGATCGAACACGCCGTTGTGTATCATTCGGATAGCAGCTTCAAAGGTATCGCGAATCTTCGCCGATGGGGAGGAATTTACAACCGTAAACCCACCCATGTGCCACTTGGTCGGATCAAAGGTGGCAGTCTCCCCCTTGAGCCATCCGAACAGATTGATCCGTCCGCCCCTCTTGACAATATCGGTGGCAAGATCCAGACCGCCCTGATGACCCGATGTATCCACGACCACATCGATTTCCCGCGCTTTCAGGTCTGCCACAAGTTCATCCGTATCGATTTCGGTCGTGTTATACACTTCGTCTACACCAAATTGCTTTGCCACATCCAAACGGTTCTGCACCACATCAATCGCAATCAACTGGTCAAGCGGATGGTGTAGCAAACCCTGCATAATCAGCAAGCCCATGAACCCGCAGCCAACGAGCGCGATCCGATCTCCGCCTTTAATCTGGCAGTGATCGACCCCCGTGACCGCACAAGAAACAGGCTCCACAATCCAGTATTCATCAGGCTTTGCAGATTCTGGGATCTTGTACAATCGTTCCGTGGACAGATTTCGCACCGTCGCAAACCCGCCTCCTGCAACGCGGTCACCCTCTTTCACGCCGGTGACTCCGGCACCCACCTTGCTCACATAACCGACCCCCTCATGTCCGGGCGGTGCCATGGGGGACATCTGATCACCCAACTTGGCTGTAACTAAATCCCACGAACAGATCCCGCACGCTCCACCCGTGACCTGCACCTCATTTGCGTCCGGATCCGGCACATCCTGTCCAATGACTTCAATACGACCGTCAGGCAAATACCGCATTGTTTGACTCATGATTGTACTCCTTTTGAGCTATACACATATCGCCCGGATAGGGCTTTTTGTTGGTTCATTGGGTTGATGAATCTTATACATTATGCGCTGCTGAAGTGAAAGCATACATGTCGCCCCGCTGGGGCTTTAACGCTATAAACATGTCGCCCCGCTGGGGCTAAATACACCGATGTCTCCTTCCCGTTTACGCATGGTCCTTCATTTGAGCACTCAATCGTAGGATAAGTGTCAACATGCTCTAGCGATTTGGGCTATCATATCACGGCGTTAGCTCTTTTTCAAGAATGTATTTTGGGGTGGGCAGGGTTATTTAGTGAGGTGTCGGGATTCGGAAATCCCTCCTACAGCAGAACTAAATTTAAGGTAGTAGACATACGCCGTATGCCGTAACCATTGTGCAAATTACGGGACACCGGAGCCTACCTACTACTGTGGTGGGCAGGGGGGTTGGCTTTGAACGTTCAACTGCGTAAGTCCTAATTAATAAACAGATGAACCAATGAACCAGTGAACTAATGGCTTTCACGCATCACGTTTCAGGTTTTATCACAGGCGGAAAAAGCTGCCGGCGATGTGGCGTACTCCACCGAAATTGACCCCGTCGTTCTCCATGAAGTAGTAAGCGGTGAGGATGCGTCCATCGTCCAATTCAGTGGCAACGGGATAGCCGAGATCCCAATCACTGGCGTCCGCCCGGATAATACCCTCTGCCGACCAGGAATCCCCGTCATCCTCACTGACGATCACGCCGATTCCATACGGTGCCTTCCGCCGCCCGAACAGCACCACAATCCGCCCGTCACGCAGCCGTAGCGACCAAGGTGAGCGATAGTGGACACCACCCCGCCTTGCTCCCCCCCAGATGTACTGTTCACGACGCGCCGCTGTCCACGGCGACTGTCCCCACGCCACAATCGGCTTCGGTTCGCTCCAACTGTAGCCGCCATCGTCGGAATACGCTATTTGGATCGCGTTACGGATGCCACCGATATTGAGCATATAGCACTGCAACCGTCCACTTGGCAGCAGCAGCAAGCCCGCGTAGGTCGGTCGTCCCAGACCTGTAGGATCGCGTGTAACCTCTGATACATATTCCCAAGTCAGACCGTTGTCGTCTGTGCCGTATACCCCCACGAAGTTATTATCCGCACTTGGTCCCACGGTTGCCGCTGCCATCTGCGTACCGTCGGGAAACTGTACAAGGGGAGCTCCATCCACATGCACATATTTAAGCGGTGGCGGTGGTGGCACTCGCGTCGGAACAGTCTCCCATGTGTGACCTCGATCAGCGGAGCGGAAAGCAAAGCATTCCAGAGTCGGCTGCCCGTCGGCATCCGCGGGACCCGTCCGTGGCCGAGCGAAGTAGATCGCTGCGTCCGGGCTAGCGAGGTCGATCTGTTCGCGGGGCACCCCCGGTTCATCAGCTTGCCACAAGATGGCACGCTTATCTTCCAAAGGGCGTGAGTCATCCCAGATCACCACCTCGTTTTCGTGGGACCAAGTCTGACCGTGGTCGTATGATCGCTGGAGCAGGATCTTCGCACGACCTTTGTAGCCGGTTTGACCGTGCCTGATGTCTTCCCGTGTCTGATAGGTGGCAGGCGCATGGTGGTGGATTACGACAATTTCGCCGTTGCCGTAGTTGTAGATTGGGCACTGTCGGGGATGCCCGCAGTAGGTGTCTTTGCTGTAACAGAGTTTGATATGGTGAACGTCTGTAAGTTCTGGTACGACTCGGTTCATCGTGTCTCCTCTCACTCTCCAGCCTCTACTCCGCAGCGGAGTCTGGTGAAATTGGCATAATTGGTGAGGGTTGTTATCTCAATGATTTCGTCTTGGCATTCCCGGCTTGTGTCAGATCGTATGTCAAGTTCGGCAAAATCGACGGTGATGTCCTCTTGGGGATCCGGGGTTCGATACTACAAGCGCACCGAACCCTTGAGAAAAACAGGAAAATCGCTACGGCGCAATGGTTATGGTGATGATACCGCTCTGTATATCGGCGTGGGGGAAGCGGGCTTGGAGCGCGTGGGAACCTGCCCGAAGGTGCCATCGCGTTGTGTAGGGGTAAGACACTTTTTGAAAGGGTTCTCCATCCACATACCAGATAATCTCCGGAACAGCGGGTGTCACGCTGGCTCTGAGCGCAATGCTCTGCAACTGCTGTGGGGTGTCTGGATGAAACCGAAAGACGCTCCCATCAATCGGCTCCTCAATGGCGATGCTAGCATACGGCGATTCGGTTGTGGGTGATGGCGGGGGACCGTAGCCGTGCATTGCTCCCCAAGCCGCGAACTGTGGTGGTAGGACGACATAACCTCTAATTTCTACCCGCTCTGGAGGTGTCATGGGACCCGCCAGCGTTCCTGTCCGTCGGTCAACCGCAAACGATTGGTGGGCGCGGCAGGAAGCAGTCGGTTCGGTCCCAAGGGGGAGATATTCCAAGACGGCCTCAGAACACGCCTCGGTCACAAGCTCTCCCGACAGCGGACAGAGTTTAACTAATTGATAGCCCGTAGACTGATCGGAATCCCGATCTGACTGGGGCGGTAGAAAAGGCTTTTCAGCCACACCCCGACGCTCCTTGGGGTGTAAAAAGAGCAGAATCTCTTTCACCAATTGTGCTGCATCCAATCCGCTTACCTGCTTCATTCGTTCATGATCCGGGTGCCCGATCCATGCCCCGACGATGTATTTTGAACTGTAAGCCACCGCCCAAGCATCTCGGAATCCCTGAGATGTACCGGTTTTCACCGCCACTGGAAAGGGATACTCCAACGGTCCCATGCGGACGAAGGTAGGCAGTCGTGCTAGCGGATCGGAAAGAAAAAGGGTGATCTGCCGAGCAATATCTTCAGGGATGAGCTGCGCCGGTGTCTGCTCCTCGGTAGTCTCAAACCAACGTAACCTAAACGCTTTTCCGTCGTTGCCCAACACGCCATAAGCAGCGACGAGGTCTTCCAAGGTTACATAGAGTCCACCAATTGCCAATCCAAGCCCATAAACGCTGGCGGATTTATCGTCCTTTGCGAGCCCCAATTGGCGAAACAGATCGTATGTCTTTGCTAACCCGACCGTCTTCAGAACATGAACTGCCGGAACATTTCGGCTGTTGGCAAGCGCCTTCCGATAAAGGAGTGGACCGAGATACCGCTCATCATAGTTGGCAACGCTATATTGACCCCCCAGATGCGACAGATTGAACGGCAGATCTGCCAAAACACTGGCGGGGGAGAACGCCCCGGTTTCCATACCCAAGGCATAGATGAAAGGCTTCAGGGTGCTGCCGGCAGAACGCGGGGTTGTGGCATAATTGATGGCACCGGCGTAATCTTCATCGGCGTAAAAATCGGAGCCCAGATAGCTCCGAATCGCACCCGTATCCCGCTCCACGACGATGACAGCCAGATTACCCGCACCGCGCTGGCGGAGATGCTCCATCGCTTCGCTGGCAATGCCATCCACAATTCCCTGAAGGGGAAGATCCAAACTGGTGGAAATAGGTTTCGTATAGGAGGTAGTCCCGCTGATCGCCTCTTGAAGCCGTAAAATCGCGTGGTAGCTGTGGTACGGTCGCGATTCCTTAATAGGAATTTCTAAGGACTTTAGTTGGCGTTGGCTGATTGCGACGGTCTCCTCATCAAGTGTCCCGTTCTCGCGGAGTAGATTGAGAATCAGTTTTGCACGTTCAAACGCTTGTTGACGACCCTCAAAACGGTATAGGTTCATTCTGCCCGGTGCTCTAGGGAGACTCGCCAACGCCGCCGCTTCCGCCCAACTCAGATCTGCCGAGGGCTTTTGGAAATACCGCCTCGCTGCGTAGGCGACCCCGTGAATACGATTGCCTTGAGGAACAATCTTCAGGTAGTGCCGGAGCACGCTTTCATGACCGAACTTTCGGTTGAGCCATACCGCTGTCCCCATTTCGCACGTTTTTCGCCAGAGGGTTCGTCTCCCGGGGCGTTGTAATCGCGCCACCTGCATGGCAATCGTCGAGGCACCCTGCCGTGGGCGGCCGCTGAGGTTATTCACCAACGCCCGAAGGAGGGAACGGAAATCGACACCAAAGTGTTCGTAGTACCGCTTGTCTTCCACCACCAACAGGCACGAAACGATGCGCTCAGGCAAAACCGCTGGCGGATCCCAAAAACCGAGTAGTGCGTCCCCGTCGGCGGTTCCTTCCGCTAAAAATGCCCCGTATCGATCGGTAAAAATCGGCGTCGCCTGTGGTGAAACCAATTCGCCTCGATCTCGGACTTCGTGCAACAGCAATAAAGTAAATGCTGTCATTAGGAGACCTACAATGACAATAAGGCTTTTTACAATGGGTTTGAAGCGTTTTGGGAGATTTGATTTCATTGTTCTGACTTTGCTACGCGATTTACGGCATATTGCTTTGAATCCCGATCTATCGGGACGGAGTATGCCTACTACTTTATTTTATCACACCTGATTCAAATTGTGTAGATGTGCTGATTCCCTGTGCCAAATCGGGAAATTAAATGCCACTACATTCTATGAATTTCTACCTTGCCAATATGCAGTAGATCGTTTATACTTAACGCTTGAAAGAATCATGCCATACTTCTTCATTCGAGAGGAATTTTTGATGACCGATCTCCTTGAATCCTTGAATCCCGTTCAACGCAAAGCGGTACAGCACACCGAAGGACCACTGCTTATCCTGTCAGGTGCGGGCAGCGGCAAAACCCGCGTGATTACGCATCGAATCGCTTATCTCATTCAGCACCACGGCGTTTCCCCGTTTAATATTCTCGCGGTAACGTTCACAAACAAAGCCGCAGAAGAGATGAGAACCCGCCTTGAAAACCTTATCGGTCAGAGTCGGTTGTGGGTGGCGACCTTTCATTCGACGTGCGCTCAGATTCTGCGTAGAGACATCCACCACCTCGGCTATGACCGTTCGTTCACAATCTACGATACCGCAGATCAGCAAACCCTGATTAAAGAACTAATAAAAACGCTTCAACTTTCACTGAATAATCCGGGCCCCGTCCTCGGTGAAATAAGTAGAGCCAAGAGTGATTTTGTCTCTCCTAACGGGTATGCGAGCAAAGCGGTGGGGTTCTTCGAGGAATCCGTCGCAAAGATTTATCCAATGTATCAAGATTATCTCCGCCAAAACAACTCCCTCGATTTCGATGATTTAATCAAATTGACAGTCGAACTGTTTGAGGCGAACCCGAATGTGTTGGAGTATTATCAGAACAAGTTTCGGTATATTCTCGTCGATGAGTATCAGGATACCAATCGTGGTCAGTATCTGCTTGTTAACGCGTTGGCGCAGAAACATCAGAACATTTGCGTGGTTGGCGACGATGATCAAAGTATATACTCATGGAGAGGGGCAGACATCAACAATATCCTCGATTTCGAGGAGGACTATTCAGACACGAAGGTCTTACGCTTAGAGCAGAACTACCGCTCAACGAAAAATATCCTCGAAGCCGCGTATCACGTCATCAGCAACAACCAGAAGCGCAAGGAGAAGCAGATCTGGACAGACAACAAGAAAGGAAGCGCGATCACCCTCCATGAAGCGACGGACGACACCCGCGAGGCGGACTATGTGCTGCGGCAGCTCAGGGAGTGGCGGGGGCGCGGGAGGAAATACGGCGACTGTGTTATCTTTTATCGGATCAACGCCCAATCCCGTACATTTGAAGATGCGTTGCGCGGCGCGAATATTCCGTATCAGATTGTGGGTGGCATCCGATTCTACGAGCGGATGGAGGTCAAAGACATCATCGCTTATATGCGAGTAATTGTCAATCCCGCCGACACGGTTAGCATCAAGCGCGTCATCAATGTGCCACGTCGAGGGATCGGCGTTGCCACAGTACAAAAGATTGAGGATTTCGCCTACGAAGAAGCCATTCCCCTATTCGAAGCGATTCAGCGTGTCGGAGAGATATCAACACTCAACAATGGCGCGAAAAACAAGGTACGTGCGTTCGCCGAATTGATTGCGTCGTTTCACTCAAACGGTCCACCCGCACGCACAGCGGAGGATTTACTTGACCGCACCGGCTATCTCCAAACTTTGAGGAGCGAAGGCACAATTGAGGCACAGACCCGTGAAGAGAACCTCCGCGAATTAATTGCGGCGGTCACGGAATACGAGGAACGTGAGACAGAGCCAACGTTGACAGGTTTCTTGGAAAAGATTACCTTGGCTTCCGATATAGACAACATGGAGGATAAGAGCGATGTAGTGACGATGATGACGCTGCATAGTGCGAAAGGGTTGGAATTTCCGATTGTCTTTATGGTCGGGATCGAGGAAGGGCTACTACCCCATCAACGATCTTATGACACCGAAGCCGAACTTGAGGAGGAACGAAGACTGTGTTACGTTGGTCTCACACGCGCACAGGAGCATGTTTACTTGACGTATGCCCGTTCGCGACGGTTATACCGGGACATTGACTATCGCATCCCTTCGCGCTTCATTGAGGAAATTCCTCCTGACCTAATTGATCAGGGAACCACCTATGAATCGTCTCGGCGCCCGGTGGTTTCGTCCTACGATCCCGATGAACCCGACTTTGATGACGAGGTGCCGTTCCATTACAACGTTGGGGACGTTGTATACCACGCAAAGTTTGGTAGAGGAAAGATTACAGCTATCGCTGGATATGGATTTAACATGCGTATCACTGTGCGGTTTGAACGCGGCTCCGAGAAAGTTCTCGCTGCGGCGCATACGCGGCTGGAGCGGGTGGATTAAAGCAAGGGGACAGTCGTTTAACCTAAACATAACTTAACAGGACAGGGAGAACTAGATGGCAACAATTACAACTGACGATGTACAACATGTTGCGACCCTCGCACGGCTTGAATTTAGGGAAGAAGATATAGAGCAGTTCACGCATCAACTCGCTCGGATTTTGGATTATATCGGAAAATTGAACGAATTGGATACGACGGACGTGCCGCCAACGTCGCATCCCCTCCCTCTTCGCAATGTCGTCAAAGCGGATGTCGCTAAATCCTCATACGATCGAGATGTTGTTTTGGAAGGGGCACCAAGCGTAGAGGAGGGATTCTTTGAGGTGCCGAAGGTGATTGAGTAAAAAGAGATATACGTGCGCTATGAAAGACCTGAGACCTCTACTGAAGAAAACGGTTAATGCGCTGCCGTAATTATCCTCAAAGGAGTAAAACGTTTCATGCCGTTATATGAACTAACAGCCCACGAACTTCATGAGAAATTGAAAGCACGGGAGATTACTGCTGTCGAGCTGACGCAGTCTATGTATGACCGAATTGGTGGGGTCGAAGAACAGATAAAAGGCTACCTAACACTGACCGAAGATATTGCACTTGAGGGTGCCGCAGCTGTGGACGCTGGCTTTCAACGAGGCGATGAGATGCCCCCATTGGCGGGAATCCCGATCGCAATCAAGGATGTGATCTGCACCAAAGGCGTGTTGACGACGTGCGGCTCCGAGATTCTGGGAAACTTCGTCTCCCCCTACGACGCAACCGTGATGACCAAACTCCATCGGCAGGGAACTGTAATGATCGGCAAAACGAACATGGACGAGTTCGCGATGGGGTCATCAACGGAAAATTCGGCGTATCAAATCACGTGCAATCCGTGGAATCTGGAAACTATCCCCGGCGGCTCAAGCGGCGGTTCCTCTGCCGTTGTCGCTGCAGGCGAAGCGATCTGCTCGCTTGGATCGGACACCGGCGGCTCGATTCGGCAACCTGCCGCCCTATGCGGTGTTGTAGGGATGAAGCCGACCTACGGGCGCGTCTCACGGTTTGGGTTGGTGGCCTTCGCATCGTCCTTGGATCAGATTGGACCTTTCTCAAAGGATGTTACCGACTGCGCCTTACTACTCAACGCAATCTGCGGACATGATCCGATGGATTCGACTTCAGCAAATCTACCTGTCCCAGATTTTACCGAGTCTTTGGTTAACGACCTCGAAGGGGTTAAAGTTGGTATTCCGAAAGAATATTTTACGGAGGGAATTGACCCAGAGGTAGAAGAGAGCGTTCGGAGCGCGATCGAGGTACTTCAAGCAAATGGGGCAATTATTGAGGAAGTTTCCTTGCCCCATACCGACTATGCGATGGCAACATATTATATCATCGCCCCCGCTGAAGCGAGCGCGAATCTAGCGCGGTACGACGGCGTCCGGTACGGTTTCCGTGCCAAAGACGCTGACGAACTGAGCGATATGTACAGAAAGACACGGAGCGAAGGTTTCGGCGAAGAGGTTAAGCGCCGTATCATGCTCGGCACTTACGCGCTCAGTTCAGGATACTACGATGCCTACTACCTAAAGGCACAAAAAGTAAGGACGTTGATTAAGTCCGATTTTGATAACGCCTTTGAGAAGGTGGATGTTGTTGTAACGCCAACCTCACCGACAGCGGCGTTCAAAATTGGCGAGCGGACAGCCGATCCATTGCAGATGTATCTCTCCGATGTCCTGACAACACCGGCGAGCCTCGCGGGTTTGCCGGGTATTTCCATACCGTGCGGTTTGACGCAGGACGATTTACCCATCGGCTTGCAAATTCTTGCCGCCCCGTTTGAAGAGGAGAAAATTCTGCGGGTGGCGTATACTTTTGAGCAGAATACCGACCACCATCGAAAGCAACCAAACCTGTCCTCAGCTTGATTGAGGTGCTGTGAAGCGACGAATAAAGTTAGAATAACGCCTTGTTGACATAATGGTGGATTTGCTATCCGCCCTTCAGAAAGGTCAAACATCATGAACGGTACATATAAATCCCCACGCCATCTCCCCTTCGCACCGTTAGGCGGACTAGTTGGTGCGCTGCTTGGGGGCGCGCTCTGGGCTAAATATATTCAATGGACCGGGCTCACTGCGGGGTGGGTTGCGCTCGCCATTGGCATCCTTACAGGAATTGGTGTGTTGCTGGTAGGCAGGTCGAGGCAGATTTCTATCAGCCTAGTTGCTGCACTTTTCGCTATCGTTGGGATTCTTTGCGGGAAATATCTCGATGTTCAATGGAACGCCCCTCAAACAATCACTGTTGCAATTATCGAGAAACATGAGGCGCCGTCAGACCAATCAGAGGACATCGGTAAGATGGTGGAGACACGTGGATCCGGCATATCGGCCTGGCGGCTCATGCACCAGCGCATGGAGTGGATTGATCTACTCTACTATGTGGTTTCGGCATACATTGCGTTTCGCGTATCCTACAGCAGACGCTTATATCACTTCTTTTTCAGGACGGGATAACGATCACTATGAAAAGACAGAAATCGTATCAACGCTATAGATTTAATTTACTGGTGTGTCTCATCGCTTCGGTTTTCATTCTGTTGTTCCAACCCACCCTAGGGTTTACACAGGGGGGAAACGACGCTTCCAAAGGTATACTAGACGATGAACTATTAGAAAATATATCGTTGCTTTCAGAAGTATTGGCGTACATCCAACAGAGTCATTTGGATCCCCCTGATTCCGAACCGCTTATATATGGTGCAATTCGAGGGATGTTGCGGACGCTGGATCCATACAGCCAGTTTTTCCCTCCAGAAAACTATGCGGACTTTCGCACAGAGAGTCGCGGCACTTACGGTGGGCTCGGCATGGAGATCGGTATCCGGGATGATCGGCTAACAATCATCTCCCCCTTCAAAGGAACACCCGCCGATAAAGCGGGGCTCCAGAGCGGTGACATTATTAGCCAAATCGAAGGCAAATCGACAACGAACATGACAACGACTGATGCCGTTGAACATCTTCGGGGTGAGCCGGGAACACAGGTCAACATCACGATTGTCCGCGAAGGTGAACCGAGGCCACTGGAAGTCACACTGACACGTGATGTTATCCAATTTCCCAGCGTCGAATCAAAGGTCCTCAAGGAAGATATTGGATACATACGGATCAACCAATTCCGCGATAACACCGCCACTGATCTTGATAAGGCGTTTGAAACCCTTAACCAACAGGAAATAGAGGGACTCATTCTAGATCTCCGATCCAACCCCGGCGGCTTACTTCGATCTGCGGTTGAAGTTGCCAGTGATTTCTTGGAGCCAGGACAATTGATTGTTTATACAGAAGGCAAGACCCCGCGCGAAGAATACAGCGCAGAGAAAGGCAAACAGCAAAAACGTTACCCCCTCATCGTCCTTGTTAACGGTGGCAGCGCAAGTGCGTCCGAGATTGTCGCCGGTGCAATCAAAGATCATGGGCGTGGCTTGGTTATGGGGGAAAAGACTTTCGGGAAAGCCTCTGTACAGCAAATTTTTCCACTGAGCGGTGGTGCCGCCGTGAAACTGACAGTGGCGCACTACTATAGCCCTAATGGGGTTGACATTCACAAAATTGGCATTATCCCCGATATTGAAGATCCATGGTTCAGTCGTTCTGAAATTCAGATGTTGCGGAAACTTCAAAATCATAAGGAAATCAAGGACTTTATTGAAAAAAACGGGGATGACATCCTCGCTCAGTTCGCGAAAGCACAACACGCCTCAAAAGAGGACACCGAAGCTGCCTCACTGCTGAGGAAATACCAACAACTGCTCGATTCGCTTACAGAGGAGGGGATTATCTTGAGCGACATCGGGTTGAAACTCGCAATTGCACGTGAGACGGAAAATGATATAGATGAGTACGAATATGATCCGCGGATTATCCGGGCTATCGACCAGCTGCGCGTGTTCAAAATTTATCAGTCAACGTTGAAAACTGGCAACTCAGAATAACCAATCGGCAATTGAGAACCATTTCATGATTACCAAACGAATTATTCCATGTCTCGATGTTCGAGCGGGCAAAGTCACAAAGGGCATCGCTTTCCAAGGCAATATTGATGTCGGCGATCCGGTAGCGATGGCGCGCGCGTACTATGAAGGCGGAGTGGACGAACTTGTGTTTTATGACATCACCGCCAGCAACGAGAGACGCGACATTATGATTGATGTTGTTTCAGCGGTCGCTGCAGAGATCTTCATCCCTTTCTCAGTGGGCGGTGGGTTACGAACGCTAGATGATATGCGCCGCGTCCTCCTCGCAGGAGCGGAGAAGGTGAGTATTGACTCCGGCGCGGTGAGAAATCCACAACTCCTCGCAGAAGGGGCAAAAGCGTTTGGCAGTCAGTGTGTTGTGTTAAGTATGCAGGTCAAGCGGGTCCCGAAAAGCGATGGAATCCCAAGCGGATTTGAAATCTACATCGATGGTGGTCGTCGCCCGATGGGGCTAGATGCCCTCCAGTGGTCGCAACGCGGTGTGGAGTTGGGGGCGGGCGAAATCGTGGTCAACAGTATCGACCAAGATGGAACAAAAGCGGGGTATGATATAGAACTGACAGGGGCAATAGCAGCACTTGTTCCGGTCCCTGTCATTGCCTCCGGCGGGGCTGGCAATCCGCAACACATCCGCGATGTCTTCGTCGAGAGTAATGCCGATGCCGCCATTGTCGCTTCGATCACCCATTACGGTGAGTTCTCAATTGAGCATATCAAACACTACCTTGAGAAGGAAGGGGTGCCGATCCGCAATACATGGTAACCGTATTAGTTCATTAGCATGTAGGTCGAGATTCACATCTCGACACAAAAATGTCGATTTTGGAAAATCGACCTACAGAAGTCCGAAGTTGTTATTAACTACTCGACCGGAATGTTGGTGCGCTAACACTTTCGATGGCGATGTTGATGCACGCAGGCAAGCCCGACGCCAGTGCACGCTCAACCGCCGGGGTGAGGTCGTCTGGATGCTCGACAAACTCACCATGTCCTCCCAACGCCTCAATCACTTTGTCGTACCGTGATGGCAACAACTCACAACCGACCGTGCGCCCTTCCCCATAATTCTGAATCTGCAACTGATGCTCTGCATTCCAACGCGCGTCATTCCCGACAACCGCGATGATAGGCAGATGGTAGCGTAGCGCGGTATCGAATTCCATCGCGTGGTAGCCGAATGTACCATCGCCTAAGAAAACGAAAACGGGTCGTTGTGAGTGCGCTAGCTTCGCTGCAAGTCCCATCGGGATAGAACTACCGATTGAGCCTGCTGGTCCATTGATGAGACGCAGCTGCGCTTCCAATCCCGCTTGTACCCACTGCCCAAACTCCCCGCCGTCGCTGACGAATACCGCATCATCATCGAGGAATGGCTGCAGTGCTTCACATACACGCAATGGGTGAATGGGTTGTTCCACAGAAGCCCGTATTTGCTCCCATTCGGGAGGAGTAGCCTTTTGCGCTGCTATAACCTCCGCCCGCCACGAATCGTGATGCCTTTCTCTTTGCAAGTCTTCAAAGGCTTGTGCTGCGGTCGTCAACTGACGCACTACGTCCGTTGGCTCTGCGTGTATTGTCAGAGCGACCGGCTTTTCAGGGCGCAGTTGCGACGCATCGGCGTCAATCTGGATGAAGCGGCACTCTTCGGAGAAAAAGGGTGGTTGCCCGAAGCGTAGAGAGAAGTCCAATTTCTTACCTACCAACAGGACAAGGTCTGCTTTGCTCAAGCAATTTGTCGCTTGATGCAGCCACGGGTCGTTGACGCCGCGTGGGCTTTCCATTGGAAGGGCGGGGATTCCTGTTGCTTCGGATAGCCGTTCTACCTCCGTCCATCGCAAGGGGCGTCCCATAGCGGGCCCTGCCAAGATAAGCGGGTGCTCTGCTTCGGTCAGTTGACGGAGTATATCGTCCACATCGCTTGCTGAGGCGACACCTATGGACGCAGCATTTTTATCCGTTCCTTGAAGGGACTGGGGAGAAATGGTAGCTTCTAAGACATCGGCGGGCAGACTCAGGTGGACTGGGCCGGGACGTCCCTCGCACGCTAGAGAGAGGGCAGTAGTAATCGCTTCGTCCAGATGGTTGGGGTCTTCTACCAGCCATGCTGCTTTTGTGACCGGCTTGGCAGTGGCGACCTGATCTATCTCCTGAAATGCGCCGCTGCCGATTTGGGCGTGAGGAGCGTGACCACTTAATAGTACCATCGGCGACTCCGCCATCAATGCGCCATAGAGGGCGGAGATTGCGTTACAGTGACCGGGTCCCGCGGTCAGCAGCGCGACGCCCGGCTGTTCGGTCAAGCGTCCCCAGCCATCTGCCATGTGCACCGCCGCTGCCTCGTGGCGTGTGTGGATGAGGTCAATATCGCGTCCGATGCTCGCATCGTATATGGAGAGGATCTGGTTGCCGGAGAGTGTGAAGAGATACTTAATCCCCGCGGAAATTAAGGATTCTATCAGCAGTTCTGCACCGGTTTTTGACATCGGATCTCCTCTATATCTACCAACCCGAACACGGTATATTAAGCGGGTTGGGGATTGTAATTTCAGCGGGCCTTTATTTCTTCAAGCCCCAAGTACCGAGTTTCTGGAAACCCTACCTCAAGGTCGTCCCAAAAACAGTCTTTCAAAATTGCGGGACGCACATCGAGCCCTTTCATATCCGCCTTTGAAAAGAAACGCGCATCGGTGAGGAAAGTCTCCCCCTGTTCTCTGTTGGCAAGGGTGAGGGTCCCATCAAATCGTTTGCATCGAATGAAAAACTTGCAGAAGTGATAGCCCGGTTCGGCATATTCGACGATATAGATGATGCGATCTAATTCGACGGATAAACCGGTCTCCTCCATTGTCTCACGTCGCGCACAGTCGAAGATAGATTCACCCCCCTGCAATTTCCCCCCCGGTGGCACCCAAAAATCGTACTGCCCGTTCTTTCTGTGATTGACTAACAGCAGTTGCTTCTGCTGTACGATCAATGCAGCGGCACTGATTCCATATCTCATCGGTTTAGTTTCTGCTCTCGAACCGCCCCGCTACATGGCTGGCGGTCGTCGCGGTGCGATGGGTTCAATAATTGTGCGTCTGTCTGGGGTCAAACGTCCTAACAGTTCTTCTGAGATCTGATAGTTGAATCGCTCACGCACATATCTTGGGGAGTAGCGGTAGACCATCGTCCGCCGATAACCGGGATTGGTGCGTTCCGCAGAGCCGTGTGTTATCGCATCGGTGAACATCAAAACATCTCCCGCTTTCAGATACATCTCCTTCACAGCGATTGCGGTTCCGGCAGGTTTACCGCTCACACCATCGTAAACCAAGCCCTTGCCGTCCACATTCAATCGAGGGTGGATTTCAGTACACTTATGGCTCCCCGGTACTAGGACAGGTGGTCCGTCGCCCTCACCGATATCGTTGAGTGCCATCAATACGTTAATCTGACCTACCATCCACTCTCCGGTGTTGTTCTGGCGAAAGGTCAAATAGCTGAGTGGGACGTGCCCGCCGCAGTGGATGTGGATATAGCCACCGGGACCGCGGACATTGAGAAAGTTCTCGTGGATCGAAAGCCCATTTACAGTGGAGTGGATGTACTTCTTGACCAAGTCGATCCAAGCAGGGTAGTCTATCAACCGCTCAAAAACGGGGCCGCCCTCAATGATATTCTGAAAGTTGACGCCGTTTTCTTCGTTGTATGTGTGCGTTTCTACATTCCCAACCCAACGGCTTCTTTCACGCGGATTATCATTGGCGGACCACGGCTCTTCCACATAAGATTCGTGGTCGTCTATCCACCGGTTCATCTCGTCTAGATCTCCCCCCGAGATTGCGTTTTCTAAAACCAGATAACCTTGTAGGTCAAATAGATAGTCCTGTACATTTTGATCCATTTTTTGCTCCTGATTTGTCGCCCGAAGTAACATACATGCTTACACAGCGAGATTACACGCTACGAATGGTCTCAATTCTGATTTACCATAGTTAAAATACAATTCAAGTCTATTCAAGAAAGCAGATGATAAATTCTAGCGTGTCTCAGAACAAAAGCAACACAGAGATAGTTCCCATAGAGAGCGAGGGGCAGAACGAAACGCTCACATGACGAGTGACCGCGTCTGCACATGGGATGGTGGGACCATTTTGGTTGACTGGTGAGTTAGTTGGGAAAGACAATCGGCAAGCATTTTATCTACTTCTTGACGAGTATCATCGCGTAGAGGTCCGGCAAGAGCTGCCCGATAGAGATTCACGGCACGAATTAAGGCACCCGCCTTCTGATAACATGACGCTGCGCTGATTCGATGAACAGCCGCTTCCAACTCTCGACCAAGACCATCTAGTAGTGGCGCAATAGATTCCTCATACGCAGCGGCAGACATCCAGAGTGGCTGCACAGTTTCCAACACTCCTACCTCTGACAACGCATGTGCCTTGGACAGAATGTGTGACTTCTCGCCCATCAGATCTCTGATAACTTTTGTGTAAGACTTGACTTTAGATTGACCCATCTACTGATTCCCTCCGCAGATGCGCGGAGACCGGTAATTGAAAGAGTTCCTGACGTAATAATCGTGTAAAAAAAATAGAACTTCAAGATTTTCGATTTCGTCGGTCTCAGGGTTAAATCGTGCGATGACTTCATCCTCAAGTTCCTCGCTCTCCTGCTCTGGATACGGGGCACAGGTATTTATATACAGAATATCTGCCTCACGGTCATATTGAAATGTTAGGTGCGTTCCCATTCAATGTCTCCTCCCGCTGCTTTTACCAGAATTTTGACGCATTTGGTTAGACGCAGCCAAAGTAGGTATCAAGATATGAACCTCGGCACACAAACGCCGATTTTGGAAAGATCAACCTACTGCACATTTATGATTGAGCCCACGATACTATTTATTCATAATCATGTGAATCCCAGTCAATTTCATCTCCACCTAATCCCTCAGCTGCTAGACTATTGGCATCGAAAATCTCAGAGTCCGCTAGATAATAACCATCCACCCAATCGTAGCCTTCAATACGATGTTCGGCTTCGGATGTGTCTTCTGGAGAGATTATCTTTGCTGTTCCGGGATACCTTGCATTGATAAGTTCGGCTTCACGACGGAACTGTGGAGGGTAGTTTACTGTTCCGTCATACCCCATTTTCTCAACACCTACCTTATATTGAATAACACATATTCTACCAACTGCTAAACGTCTTGATGTTCTGGCATTTCGCAAAACATGGTTCCAAGTAATAGGTGTATGACTACATAGTTGACAAGTTGAATTTTGGCGTTTAAATACGTTGACACAGTGTAGATAATCTCCCGGTTTATAGAACTCCGCCAGTGTTTTTCTTACTCGTTCCCAATATCCAGAGTTGTCTGCTTTTGTAAAGACTGTCACAACATTTCTCCTTTCTCTACCTAGCGATCTTAGTTAGAAGGAATTTATTAACCGATTTATCTTTATCACCTAACTTTTTTCTAAAATCGGGAAAACCCTTCAATTCAGAAATCTGTGAGCAATTATAGTCTCATAGCAGAAGTTTAGTCAAGGGGATAAACAGACATAAGGCCATCAAAAAACATACCCCCACTCCATTTTTCACGGGGTATATTCGTGGCCGTAGCGGATGGTGTATCGGTAGCCTTGCTCGGTGAGGAAAAGCTGGCGGTTGATTGCAAACTCCTGATCTCGTGAATCGCGGGTGACGATCGAGTAGAAGTGCGCGAGTGACCCGTCAGTTTTGGGACGGAGAATGCGTCCGAGGCGTTGCGCTTCCTCCTGACGCGAGCCAAAGGTGCCGGAAACCTGAATTGCGACGTTCGCATCGGGGAGGTCAATCGCGAAGTTGGCAACCTTGGAAACGACGAGCAGCTTAATCTCTCCCCGTCGAAACTGGTCATACAGTTTTCCGCGCTCAAGGTTCGGGGTTTGTCCCATAATCAGCGGTGCATTCAGGCTGGCGGCTATCCCCTTGAGTTGCTCGATATATTGCCCAATTACAAGTACCAGATCTCCTTCGTGTCGTTCAATCAGTTCGCGTACGATGGGAAACTTGTCCGGGTTCTCGGAGGCGATGCGGAATTTCTGCCTTGCACCGGCGACAGCGTAATTCATTCGGAGGTGTTCGGGCAGGTCTACGCGGATCTCGGTGCACTCGGCGGTCGCAATCCAGCCCTGCTGTTCCAATTCCCGCCAAGGGACATCATACTTTTTTGGTCCAATCAAGCTGAACACATCGTCCTCCCTGCCGTCTTCTCGCACCAGCGTTGCGGTCAATCCGAGGCGACGTTTCCCCTGAATCTCCGCAGTCATCCGGAACACGGGGGCGGGTAATAGATGAACCTCGTCATAGATAATCAAGCCCCAATCCATCTCGGAGAAGAGTCCCAGATGAACGAACTCCTCCGATTTACGCCTGCGATATGTCATGATCTGGTAGGTGGTTACTGTGATTGGACGGATTTCCTTACGGTCACCGGTGTATTCACCGATCTCTTCTGGCTCAATCGTTGTCTTATCAAGGAATTCATCGATCCATTGGCGCACAGCGATTGTGTTTGTCGAAAGGATCAGCGTGTGGCATTTGGTCTCGAACAAAATGCCAAGCCCAACCATGGTCTTTCCCGCACCGCAAGGGAGGACAATCACGCCGCTGCCGCCGCGTACGTCGCCTCCCAGATGAAAAACTTCAGCTGCATCGCGTTGATAATCGCGCAGATCGAAGGCAGCCCCTGATAATGTTGTCCGCCGGGGCGCAATCTTCAGATAGCTTCCGCTGACGTATCCCGCGAGGTCTTCGACCGGAAAGCCGATCTTGATCAACGCTTGCTTGATATGTCCACGAAGCTGATAGGGAACGGAGATGGTCTGGGGATCAATTTGCTTGCCCAGCAGATTTCTCATCGATTCACTGTGAACAATTTCAGCCATGAGTACCGGATCTTCGGCGTACAAGACCAAGTCGTTATCCTCGGAGCGATCCGGATTCAGGTCGGCGTGCTTCATCAGCTTAACCCGTCCGTAGCGAGAAACATAATCGGTTATCTCGGCGACTATGTTTTGTGGCACATCATATTTGGTATACCTATCGATTGCCTCCAAAATATCTCCCACTTCTATCCCCGCAGAGGCGGCATTCCATAATGAAAGGGGGGTGATGCGATAGGTGTGGATATGTTCGGGACTTTTTTCCAACTCTGCAAAACTGGCAAGCGCGTCTCGTGCCACCTCATAAAGCGGACTGTCAACTTCAAGGAGCACTGTCCGATCACTCTGGACGATCAACGGGTTTTGTGGGTTGTATGGCATTTATCAAATCCTTGCATCAATTTTTGGCGGTGGTGCCGCGAGTTTGACGGTTTTCTCGTCATTCAGATTGGAGAGTAGGGTTCGGATATTCTGTTGAAAGATTGGGTGGAGCACGTCAGGGGCAATCTCTGCGAATGGGACAAGGACAAAACTGCGCCGGTGCATTTCGGGGTGCGGCACGATCAGATTGGATGTATTGATGCGACATTGGTCGTAGATTAGGAGATCCAAGTCTACCTCTCGCGGTCCCCAACGTGCCCGATGCTGTCGTCCAACGAGTTGTTCAATACCCTTTAGCAACGCCAATAACTGATGGACTGATAGACCGGTTTCGACTGCAACGACGCCGTTCAGAAACCAGTCCTGTTCCTCATAGCCGACAGGCTCGGTTTCGTAGAGGGAGGAGATCTGTATCAGCGAGACGTCATCTGCTTCTAACAGCAGCCGCAACGCTTGAGCGATATAATTGAAGCGATCGTCGATGTTGGATCCAAAACCGATGTATGCGTGTGCCATTGTTAACTCGTATGTCGGTTCATTGGTTCATTTGTCAAAGGTCAACGGAACTCCCATTCCGCTTTTATATTGACCCTTGAAGTATGTTCTGTTATCATCTAGGCGTATGCAGAGGTCACAGAATCGGAGGAATTGAGATGCTTAGTAAATATATCAAGCGTGGACTAATCGTTTGTATGCTAGCCCTTGTGTTTCTCGTGCTAGCGTATCTCCTTGGCATCAAGACATACGATGCTCCTAAAAGAGAGAAGACTCAGGTTTATGAGACGGATTTCTCTATTCTTCGTACATCAGAAACTATCCGTCTTTCCCGCTTTGAATCAACACTGAAAAAGCTGCAACAGTTTGGAGGGGGTGAGGTGATTTTTGAAGGCGGAAAGGGATTTGTCCTTTTTCGAGTTTACAAAGATGGTAGTCTTGTGGCAAAGGTCCCAGTTTTTGCATCAATTCCACACATCTCATCCACCACTCTGTTTAGGCTTATTCTCCTATCAAAGAGATACTACACCATCAGGTTAACCTCTTGGGACAGGAAACAACTGGATCAGATAGCACCCTTCCAAGATGCACCAGAGCGGGAAGTCCCATATCCGAAAACAGACCCGCATATATTCCTTGAGGCAGACCTGGGATCGGATATATCAGCCGCCGCCGAGTTGGCTGAAGCTGTCTTGACCAAGGTCTTTCAGGTCAAGAAGGGCATGATAACAATCTACGCAGGAGATTACCGTGAATTCCGATCGTCCGCTCCACTCGGCCGGTAGGGAGCGGTGAGATGGTGATAGACTTACCCATCACCCATCGGTTTCGCTTGCTTCGCTATTTCTAAAATCCCATCAAGCACTTCGGATACCTCTGGATCTATCTGATCTGGAGGAACGTACCGGACGAGGGTGTGATAATTGGTTTTTCGCATCAGATTCTCCAATCCCAGCTTTTTGAAAAAAGAATCGAAAAGTGGATCCAGAAAATCATCACTCACTTTAGTATCTGGAGACCAAGGTGAACCTCTACCAAGTGTCTCTAGGGCATTTTCAATCTCATCAATCGTTTCTTCCATTGTAGACACCAACTGAGAGGCTTCTCCCCATCGTTCTGCTTCCGCTTGCGCCCAGTCGATTAGAATCTCTTTTTGACATACAATGTAATTCTCAATCTCACGTCGCTTCCACTGATACTCGCTGAATTCAGGGTTCGTTTGAAGCTCTGACTCAATCCGATCGAAGAGACAGAATCCAACCAAATCAGTTTTCGCCTCCCGCAGTCCATAAAAGTGTTTGCGGGCTTCCTGCGGTTGATTTTCAACGTAGTGTACATAAGGACGTTTTAATATATCCCTCGCGGGGTGACCCAGTTTCTCAGCGAACGCCTGCAAAATTGCGAGGTCTGTTGAACCTTCAAGATAGAGGGCCCAGCCCTTTTGTTCCGCCTGAGAATACTGTTCAAAGCCAATACTCGTAAGCGATTTCAAAAGTTGGCTACCACGATCATCAATGCGATGCGGTGCTCCAAGAAAGGCAATAACCATATCACGACCAGCTGCTTCGTTAAGAATGACCTCAGAATGGCTGGCGATAATGATTTGACTGTTGTGTTCCGCAGCAAACCCGGTAAGCATCTGATAAATCTGCCTTTGTCGCATGGTCTCAAGGTGTGCGTCTGGCTCATCCAGCAGAAGGACTGACCCCGGATGCGTTACCATATACACAATCAGAAGTAGTGTTTGTTGAAGTCCACGCCCCGATGAGGAGAGGTCAAGAGAAATCCCCGATCTATCCCGATAACCCATCTCAATCTCTCCACGCTGAAGAATGTAGTTCGGTTCATCAAGTTCAACGCTGAACAGTTCTCGGATTTGCTGGCAGATTGTTTCCCATTTTTTGCTGCCTCCGTGCTCCTGTAAAATCTGATAGCAGAGATTGCGCAGGACCTCTGCGGTCCGTCCCTCTCCAACACGGACATTGATCGCCCCCGGGTCAAGGCGCATTTCATTCGACGCAAGTCCGGACATCGGTGGAAGGAAGGCAACATCAAGGTTCGCTGCCTCCTCAGGAACAGGCATCCGTTTCAATCTTCTACCCTCCTTTTCTGATAATCGCAGGGGCCGGCAGTAGAAGGACTCCTGATTGGCATAATCAAACTCCAAGCCACATTCCCACTTTTTGCCCGTAGTAACGCCTTCAACGATAATATCCATACGGACGTTTTGCGTCTGTTGCCTACCACCAATTCTCCGAATATCTCTGACTTGCAAATTTCGCCAGAGCAACCTTGTACTCGGTACAGGAACGAAGATGGGGTCGTGCCGGTTGATGGCAACACCCGGTTGCTTTTCTGAATTTGGTTTCCCCTTACGGTGCTCGTTCCAACGTTTGAGCCCAATATCCCACAGGGTGAGTGCCTGTAAAGCGGTGGTTTTGCCAGAGTTATTCGGTCCAATGAAGACTACGGGATTCCCCAATTCGACTTCAATTTCTCCAAAGCGTTTGAAATTGCGACAAATCAGTTTTGTTAGCATTTCTAGTCCTCCGAGCTGCGGTGATTTGACGGTGTTCTAGTCCTCAATTGGCAATTGAATCGGCAGCTTGCCTTGAGCCTCACGTGCACCGATAATCACCTCAACGGCTGCGGACACAGAGGCGTCGTGGAGGTCGTAAGCGGCGAGGGACGCGGAGACAGCGGGGCAGCCCCGGAGCGTGTAGGGCGAACCAAGCGCGATGACGATGACAGGGGTTGTTGTCCCCAAGCTAATCTGTTGGACGAGCACTGCCTGTTCATCATTTATGATTCCGGCGATAACGACATCGGCATTCTCCGCTTGTGGGATCAGTTGTGGTAGGATACCCTCTCCCTCCGGTTTCTCCGGGATTCTCACTTCAATCGTGTTCGGGTGATGTGCTTTGAAGCTATTGAATAATCTCGGTGATTCATTCACGATCAGGACGGAAATATCAGGCTTTAACCCTAAGGGCAGGATGTTATTTCGATTCCCAACCACTGTAATTGCCCGCGATGCGATTGTTTGGGCGAGTTGCTGATGGGCACCTCCCCCGACAGCTGTCTCCACTGCTCCCACATCAACGAAACGTCGGTCAAACGTCGCCCCCTTACTTTTCAGGATACGCTTAACGGATTGATCCAATCGGGCTAGGGAGATGCGTCCGCTTTTGACTGCGGATAGCAGCGCATCAAAGACCTCAATCTGCTTTGTGGGTGTCCAGAGCACCATCACGATGTCCGCCCCGGCTTCAACCGCCATGACCGCGGCTTCGCCAGATCGATAGCGATCATCAATCGCTTTCATCTCCATGTCATCGGTAATGAGCAAGCCGTCAAAGCCAAGTTCCTTTCGCAAGAGATCGGTTAAGATAGTCGGCGAGAGCGTGGCGGGTCGGTCGGCATCGAAGGCGGGATAGATGATATGCGCCGTCATGATTGCGGCGACATCGGCATCAATCGCGGCACGAAAGGGTTGCAGCTCAAGAGCGTGGATGCGCTCCAAGTCATGGTTCACGGTTGGCAGCTCGAAGTGCGAGTCAACGGTGGTGTCTCCGTGTCCGGGGAAATGCTTTACGGTTGCTAGTACACCGTTGCGTTGCAACCCGCGGATGTAAGAGATTCCCAAACGGGAAACGAGTGCCGGCGATTCACCGAAGGAGCGGCGACCGATAACGGGATTATCTGGATTGTTGTTGACATCCATGACCGGCGCAAAGTTGAGGTTGACCCCCACCGCGGCGAGTTCGACAGCGGTGATTTCTCCTGCGCGTTCCGCCAGTTCGGTCGAATTGGTCGCGCCCAACGCCATATTGCCGGGCAGCACTGTCGCACCTTCCTTTAAGCGAATGACCCAACCGCCCTCCTGATCTATCCCAATGAACAACGGAATTTGACGCGCTGTTGCTTCCGCCAATCGCTGGAGTTCGTTCGCTAATTCCGCTGTCTGCTGCGGGGATTGGATATTCCGACTAAAGAGGACGACCCCACCGACAAACCGCTCGCGGATATGGATTTCGATGGCTTCATTGGCTTGGGTCCCCTCGAAGCCGACCATGATGAGCTGTCCGACTTTTTCCTCGATTGTCATTTCGGCTATCATTGTGTCAATTTCCGGATCGGTGAGGGCAAAGGTTTGGGAATAGATTGCGCCAATAAGGAGTGCGATGAGAAGGCATGAGACATTGTGTATCGTGCGTGACAGGGATTTCGATTCCTTCCTGTGGACTTCTTCCAGTAAATCCCATTCAGGGTTCACTTTCTATTCTTGGTTCGGCATCTTTGTGGTGTAGACTTAGGAAACGACCAAAGTAGTATAAAGAAACCGAGTTTTGCCGAAAAAACTCGGTTTCTCCAAGCTGCGCTGCACTTTCTGTTGACATGACCCTTCTGAAAACTAGGCTGCTACGAGTCATCTTCCTCGTCTTTAGCGGCGTATGATTGGCCTGCGAAAGCGGCTCGGACGTCCGCTGCGGTTTTCGCAGTTTTCAGCGCATTAATCCGCGTCTCTTCTTCTTGCAATAACGCCTTAACGTTAGTCAGAACCGCTTCCGCCTTATCGGCTGGAAACTTGCATGCACCATTTTCGTCCATGTGGACAAGCTCACCCGGAGAGACATCCATCCCTCCCACCGAGACTGGCACATTGACCGCTTGTACAGCCATATCACCGTGTCCTGCCGTGACGCCACTGAGCATATACTGAAATTTCATGGGACGAATTTCATCGATGTCCCGTGAAGGACCATTGGATATGGCACCGACACAGCCGACCGCTTTCATCGCAGCAGTCATATTTCCGCCTGCTAGTCCGGCCTTAGCGTGAAGTTCGGGCGGCCACTTTTGCTGGAAGACTAGGACCGTCGGTTTCTTTGATGCGTCAAGTGCGTCAATGACATCCATAAAGGTTAAACGTGAGTAATTCGGATCTGGCAATCCATACACGCATGTGACCGCATATCCAACGAGCCTGCCTAATTCAGGATACATACAACGGATGGATTGGTCCGTATACCAGTTCTCCGTCCAAGGGTTATAAAGCCCAAGACAGAGAGGGTTTTTCGGGTAGGTGGCAACAACGTTGGTGATTGATGGTGTATCGTAGTTTCGCAATTCTTCTAAAATTTCTGCTTCCGTTAATTTTGCCATGAGTCACTTCCTCGTAAATACACTGTCAGGCAAATGAGGATGGCACCGACAGTTAGTAGTCGCGCAATTCATTACGCATCGGACGGACGATAAATTGAGTACCAGCACTGAAATCTGCTCATTAAGGATTCGGCGGTGAGGTACAGATGAGAACCTCCATCGTCTCATTTCCGGTGTTCTCGATGCCGTGTTCGCACCATGGCGGCAGATGGATAAAGGTGCCTTCCTGCACATCGACCTTCTCGCCGGCGAGCGTCATGACGCCGCTTCCACGTATAATGACATAGCACTCTTCGGTGTGGTGGCTGCCCGGTTCTAGTACAACGTGCGGGGGGATATAGAACATGACCAATCCCAGATTCTCAGCGGGTGCCCTGGGGTTGGCGGGATGGACGACCCGCACACCAATCCCATCGCAATCGGGATATTTCACCGGCACACCATCCTGCGCGCTGACAACATTTGGCAGTACCTTTTCTCTTGGTTTGGGGAATGGTGGCTCACCTTGGTAACCTGTGAACATTGTAATTTTTGCCATTGTTGTTACCTCACTTTTGATGATAGCAATTGATATACTTCCTAATTTTGTTGGTTCATTGGCAGTAGAACGTGAAACGTGATGCGTAAGACGAATAATGCGTAATACGTAATGCGTAAGTACTGTCAAGTCCTAAAATAGGTTTACACGAAAATTACGCATTACGGTTGACTTATAGCAAGTTGTTTCTGACTTTTGTGATAAATGTCTTGAGGGGTTTGATACCCCAAACTGAGATGGGGTCTCTCATTGTTGTATATCGAAATGCTCTGTTTAGCGTTAGCGGTGGCTTGGTGTATAGAGTTAAATGTGTGATTGAGCAAGAAGTCAATTTTCAAGATACCGTTGACCCGTTCAGCCACGGCGTTCTGGTATACATCTCCGTTTTGTGTCATACTCAATCGGACGCCGCGTGAGTGAAGTAATTGGGTGTAAGCATTACAACAGTATTGAACGCCTCTGTCCGAATGATGAATCAGTGTACCGGGGGTTGTCACCGGTTTTATTGCCATTTTACACGCTCTAAGGGCCCCTTCGACGGTCAGTGAATCCGAAACATCAAAACCAACGATTTTGCGCGAAAACAGGTCTGTGACCAGAGCCAGATACACAAAGCCTTCAAGTGTCTGTAGATAAGTAATGTCAGCAACAAACACCTGGTGAACCCGGTCAACGATTAAATCCATTATCCGATTGGGATACCGATAGAATCGGTGGTTGGCACAAGTGGTTCTGTGTCCACGTTTTGAGGACTCGACGAGCAGTCCATGCTCCCTGAGCAAGCGGAACAGCGCATCTCTACCTAATTGAGGGGTGTGCATAAATATAATTGACATAATCAGTCAACTAGGGTTTCCTATTGTCATCCCAAACAAAAAGGAGCCCCTCTATGGCAAAAGAGCCAACGTTGACCGATTATGTCTCTGTTATTATGCACCTATTTGAGCAATTTATGCAATACCGTATTGACAAAGAAGGTATCCACAAAACAAAATTACTAACCTATTGCCCCCGTTCCTTCATCATTTTCTTCATAATGATGCAGTTTCGTGGCATCTATGCTTTCAAAACGCAATGGCGATGGCTAATGAATCACACAGAAGTGTTACAAATGCTCGGTTGGCACCAGCCACCGCATCGGACTACCATTGCCCGTCGCTATAAAGCATTATATCAAACGATAGAGGCGTTTGTATTGTTTATCGGTCAGTATGCAGCCGATTTGTCTGAGCAGTTTAGTCCAACCGATTTGGTAGTAGACAAAAGTTTGTTTAAAGCACGCGGTCCTGTCTGGCATCAGGCAGACAGAAAAGCAGGCAAAGTGCCTAACCATCTACGCAACCTCGACACCGATGCGACCTGGAGTAAGAGTAGTTATCATGGCTGGGTCTATGGCTATGGACTTCACATCATATGCACACAAGCTGCTTTTCCGACACTGATAACCGTGCAAAGTGCATCGGTATCTGAAAGTTTTGTCATAGACAAAAAAGCACCTGAGATTTTGACACATCTTTCACCAAAGACACTCACTGCTGATGATGCCTATACCCAAGCGAGTCGGATTCGTCGTTGGGCTAAGTCACAAGTCGCTTTGATTACCCCGGCACTTAGATGGACAAAGGGGCGATTTGCTAAGGCGTATCATCGGTTTATTGACCAACCTGAGCAACGTTTCTGTTTGACCAAACGTCGCAGTTCGGTCGAACCGTTGTTTGACTTGATTGCCAAGACGATTGGCACTACTCTTCAACAGAAGCAGGTGCCGGTCAAGGGATTTTTCAATGTCCGGTCGTGCTTGGCTATCGGGGTGTTATCGGTGCAAATCGCTATGATTGTTAATGCCATATGGAACTTACCAACTCGCAATGTCTCTCATATGGCCGCTGTGTTCCAATGAAATATCATGCACACCCCTCACCTAATTGGAGTCCGAGTTGTTCAAACTTAGGTTTGAGCAGTTGATACAATTTTCTCACCCCGATTCTGGGTTGGCGTGAACGGATTTGACAGACCAATTGAAGCACTATCTCTTGTTTGACTCGTTCGTTGGCTTGATGGTTCTGATAATGGTAAAACGCTTGTCGAGATACACCATGAACCGCACAGATAGTCTCAAGAGAATAGGTATGAACTTGCGAGTGCCACAGTGCCTCAATGCTCGCATATTTCACTTTTTTTTAAGGTCAACACCAAACTGTTTCTCTGCTTGACAAATCTGTGATTCAAGAGCCGCTATCTTCAGATGTGCCTGTGCTAAGGCGGACTCAAGCTGTTGTTTGTCAGTAGTGAGTTGCTTCAGTTGATTCACCTCGTCAGGCGTTTCAATACGAACCTGTTGGGCGATTAGGTGATGCTTGCCCAACTGTTTGAGCCAGTTTCTTATGGTGCTGTTACTCCCAATCCCATACCGTTTCTGGGCTTGGTCAATCGTCAATATGCCGGATTCAATTTCACTCACGACCTGCTGTTTGAACGCTTGACTATACCTCTTGAAGATTCGATTGGCTAATCGATGAGACATCTGAATGCTCCTTTCTACATCGTCTAATAGTGTAGTAATTAAGAGCAATTCATGTAAAGTTTATTTAGGACGGGTCATACTGATATACACATCGCGCTCCTCCCCGATAAGATCGGGATTCAAAACTGGAGCGAAAGGTACATCGGCTTTAATAGAAAACCGATGGATTTTCGGTGTATAGTAACTTGGTTATGATAGCACAAGTCTCCAGTTATAATCAATGTAAAGCGGTAGAACGTGAAACGTGATGCGTAAAACGTGAGCATGGGTTGCACTATGGTTACGGCATACGGAGTATGCCTACTACTTTGGTGACACTCCTTCAACTTCTGATTGCCGCCCACAGGAGACAGCCCCAACCGATGATAAAGGCGACTCCGCCGATCGGTGTTATTGCACCAAGCCAGCGGACACCGGTTAATGATAGAATATAGAGGCTGCCCGAAAAAATAACGATGCCTGCCACAAATAACCAGCCGGATGTGGCGATCAGTTGATTGCTCCACTGTGAAGCAGCCCAAGCCACAGCGATTAATCCCAACGCATGATACATCTGATAGCGCGCAGCAACCTCAAAGGTTTGGAACATATCCGGTGATAGCCGTGTTTTCAGAGCGTGGGCAGCAAAGGCACCTGTTATCACAGCGATCAGCGCGAAGCCAGAGCCGAGCGCGAAGAAAAGGCGTTGCATATCTTCTTCTCCTATAACCTTGCATAAATCAATCGTAAAGGAGGGGTTGAAATCCACGTTTACACAGATATTCACAAAAGAACGCGGTCAACCCCAAACAGCAGAAAACCAGCTATTCCAACGGCTTTCAAAACGGTGTATTTTCTCCCACCTCTGAATCGTCAGACAGTATTTCTGACTCGGCGTATTCTGAATCAGCCCCCTTCTCGTTCAGTGTGAGAGGCGGCTCAGGACTTTCGGGGACTTCACTGGTTTTTGCCGCAGCGTCCAGTTGCCGGATGCGCCCCACCAACTCCTTGAAAAGCTCTGGCGCGGAGGCACCGGCTTGTAATTCCGCAGAAAGTTGGGTCCACTGCATCTCAGTCATATCGTTACGGGATTCAACGGAGTAGCGACGCTTAACATAGTTCCAAAAATCGGACTTTGTGATGCCTTGTTCTTCAAACTTGCCTTCCAGCTTGGTAGCCATCGAAAACGCGGCTTTCTGTGCATTGGAAATCTTACTGGTCGCAGCTGCACTCGGCAAGCCCATCTGAGCCGTTTCCCCCCCTGCTTGTCGGTGGAGGTAGAAATTCAGTACCTCTTTGATGACCGTAACGGGAAGCAGCTGTTTGACGGCGTTGCGCTGCGCTTTGTGGATCGCTTTCGTGAACGCATGGGGATCCTCGCGATTGCCCATCCGTTTCGCCTGCTCATACGCCCCGTACCGCGACGAGCCGGTTACCGTATCCGTCGCTTTGGCTATAACAAGCCAAGATTGGTCCCGCTCTTCGTAGTTCACATCATCAACCTGAATCCCGCCTCGGCGATTTGCGGCTTCGTTTATTCCCGCAAGCGTTAACCCCTCGACGGTCTTACCGCCTTGCTTAAACGAGTAAACATAATCTTGAATAGATTGTCCCGTCATCATTTCAACAATCGCTTGGTCATCGACCTGATCTAAGACCTCAAAGTCCGCGACCGGAACAAGTTCATTTTTTGTATCTTCAGCCATTTTTGTCCTCCAGTATTTCGGAATATGCAAACAAAATTGAACATCTTTTCTCACTAGAATATTGTAACGTAAGTTGCCAGTTATGGGTTATGTCGCAGCCTGGGGCAATGAGAACCAAAGTGAACCAATCGCCGCTCGCAGTGGATTGACAAATCCACTGTAAGCGTGCAAAGAAGGCTTGGATATGTCTATCCAAGCCGAGCAGTGCTTATACCTAAGCATACAACACAGTTACCAAAAAAGATGCAAAATGTTCCAATTTTCAATGACTAGCAACTTGGGTTATTGTAACAAATTTTTTAACAAATGTCAATGCGAAATTCCCATCTGTTAAAAGCATTCCATATACGCCAACGGTTTGTTGTCGCCTGCAATCGGATTGGAAACTTGCCCATTTCCGGAGTGACTTCGTGGTTGAAAGTTCACCACCGCGTCGCTGCCTCACGATAGAGCGTAATCTGCTGCATATTGCGACGGATCTCAAGCTGGATTGCCTTCCGCTGTCGGTTGGCATCTTTGATAATGATTGGCGCACGGAGTATATTGGTCATTGTCACCGCTCCCGATTCATAGAAAATCCACATCTGCTGTTCGGTGTAGGGGTTGACGATGTACTCTTGCCCCGGCTCAAAGAAATCGTACTTCGGGTATTCTAACCCAATCGTTTTGTCGTAGCCATCAAGTATCAATTCTTCTGGACCGACCTTCGGCGAATAGCCGCTGAGTTTGCATCGCCGAATCCGGATCGGGCTACCGGATTTGTTAATGAGCCGAAGGGAGACAATGATCGCGATACGATGGTTATCATCACGGTTGATGAACCATGTATCATCCATAATCGATTCGATTGTGAATCCGGGAATCTGACGCTTCTGATGATAGATAGCCGCAAATGCAATGAATCCCCCGATAGCAGCAAGCGTCCAGAGACCGGTCGGCGTCGATAGGAATTGGAGCAGCTGTTTTAATATTTGTTGTAGCACCTCGCCTCCTCTAGGTTTCTGTATGGACTGATAGGACTTCGTGTGGTAACGCTGCAGCAGACTTGCCTGAGATTATCAAAATCTTCCGTTCTAAAACCCTGTCTTTTAAAGCGGGGATGCAGAACGGCAAGCCCCGTTAGTTAGTCAAAAAGGGTGATTTTGTAGGTAAAATATGGTATACTTTTCTTGGCTTTCGCGGGAGAGTTTCACCCCTATCGCACGATAGGGTCTCCCGCTTCCTCGTGAAACAGGATATGAAAGCTAGAAAGCTGACCATGATGCAAACCTACAAGTTCAAAATGTATTCTAATCACGGTAATCGTGAATTGCATAAGACCATAGATGGACACGCTTCTGTCTGGAATCATTGCGTTTCCCTCCAGCGACGTTATTATGCAATTTATGGCAAATATATCAGCAAGTTTAGGCTAATCAATCACATCTCTAAACTGAAACGGCTTGCCAAGTTTGCCCATTGGAATCAGTTGCCGAGCCAATCGATACAGGACGTGGCAGCGCGTATAGATAAAGGGTACAAGGCAATGTTTGAAGCCCGTGCAAAAGGCAAGAAATGGGGTCGTCCCCGTTTCAAACCTCGTCGTAAATACAAATCGTTCACCCTCTTACAAGCGGGTTGGAAACTCCTATCCGGTAACAAGATTCGTATTGGTAAGTGTATCTACCAATACTTCAAGTCCCGTGATATTTTGGGCACCCCTAAGCGTTGCGCGGTAAAGCGGGACTCCATAGGTGACATCTATATCTGTGTGCTGACTGACCGTATGGAGCCCGATCTCAATCGAGTCATGACGGGTAAAATCGCAGGCTTCGATTTCGGTCTTAAACGGTATCTCACCGGTCATAACGGACACGATATAGAATCGCCTCTGTTTTTCAAGCGGAGCCTCAACGCTATCAAACGTGCCAATCGTAACCATTTACGGAAACGGAAAGGGTCAAAGAACCGTGAAAGAGCACAGCTTGACTTAGCACGAAAACACCGCAGGATAGCAAACCAACGAGAGGATTGCCATTGGAAACTTGCACACCAACTCACCGACGAATACGATGAGATACGCCTTGAGGACTTGAATCTCAAAGGTATGAAAGCCCTTTGGGGACGCAAAGTCAGTGATTTGGGTTTTGCCGATTTCGTTGTAAAGTTGAAATACATTGCTTCCCGAAAGGGTGTCAAACTCAAGTTCATTGATAAATGGTATCCCTCATCTAAGACGTGCTCCGCTTGTGGTACTGTTAATGAAACGTTGAATCTGCGTGATAGAAACTGGCAGTGTTACAGTTGCGGTGCTATCCATGACCGTGATAGAAATGCTGCAATTAACATCTACAGGGTTGGGGCATCAACCCTCGAAGGAGAGGATATAAGAGGCGGTTCGCCGTCCAATCCTTGTTGATAGCGCAATTACCGTTACTGAAGGACACAAGAATCCCCCTCCTTCAGGGCGGGGAGTATGTCAAGAGCTTGCTTCTTAATCAGGGGCACCGGTCATCGGAACAAAGCGAACACCGCTGACGGTTTTGCACTCGATACCGTGCTCGGTTCTGCAAATCCGAACCAAATCTTGATGATAGTCACCGATCGGCAATATCATGAGCCCATCCTCCGCCAACTGCTTGATGAGACGATACGGTAGTTTCTTTGGAGCAGCAGTCACAATTATTCGATCGTAAGGGGCGTATTTCTCCCAACCATAGTAGCCGTTACCGTGTTTTTTATTGATGTTTCGATAGTCGAACTCCTCAAACCGTTTCGACGCACTCGCCGCAAGTTCGGGGACAATCTCAACGGTGTAGACGTGTTCAACCATCTCCGCTAAGACGGCGGTTTGATACCCACACCCTGTGCCAATCTCTAACACTTTTGACGCTGTTTTCAATTCCAGCAGCTCGGTCATCAGCGCGACGATGTAAGGCTGAGAGATTGTTTGTCCAGACTGAATTGGCATCGCGTTATCTTCGTAAGCCTCCCCCATACTATCTGGATCGACAAATAGATGCCGCGGTACTTTCCGCATGACCTCTAGCACCCTTTTGTCTTTAACCCCGCGCCTTCGGATCTGTTCCTCCACCATTTTCTCGCGCTGATCGGCATAGCGATTATCATTCTGCGTTTTTTTTCGGTGGAAAAACATTGTGAATTACCCAATCTTGTTAGAGTTTTAGCAGAAATGTGAGACCTATTGATGGATACAGGACTTATTCCCAGTCGGACATTGGCCCCGCAAAATGCACCTCTCACACCGGGGTGTTTTTTGGCATATCCGTGCGCCGTGACGCACAATCAGGGCATGATATTGATTGAACAACTGGCAGTCGTGAGGGAGGTTTTCCATGAAAATCTGTTGCAATCGACCGTAATGGAACCTGCCGCTGAACCACCCCAACCGTTCAAACAAGCGGTAGGTGTAGGTATCAACGACGAAGCTCGGTTTTTTCGCGGCGTAAAGCAGGATTGAGTCGGCTGTTTCCTCACCGATTCCATAAATCGAAAGCAGCTCTTTCCTAAGTGTCGGCAGCTCCTGTGCAAATAGTGAACTCAATTGATTGTTGTGGTGAGCTTGTAGATGTGTGAGAAATGCCCGGACCTTCTTCGCTTTGGCACGGTAGTATCCTGATGGAAGGATGAGCGTTTCTAATTCGTCTTGGGAAAGCTTGCCCAATCCCTCCGGATCCAGTAGGTTCGCAGCTTTGAGGTTGTTAATCGCCTTGGCAGCATTTCCCCAAGCGGTCGCTTGACCCAAGATTGCACCGATAATAATCTCAAACGGTGTTTCGGCGGGCCACCAGTTTAATTCGCCATACTCGGCATAGAGGTCATCATACAGTTTAAGGAGTTTCTTACGCATTATATCTTTCCACGGAAACGGTTTGTTCAAATCAGCGTGGCTTTGAATGGTCATTTACCCATTGAACAAATTCTTCACGGGATAACGTTCCATCTGCTAGAGCTAATATAGTTCGTTCTGCCACATCAACGGTGGCGTCAAGTTCCCAATTATTGAGAACTAAAAAAGTCTCCATTGCAGCGTGACCAACACGTTTGTTGCCATCTACAAATGGGTGGTTCATGACCAATGAAAAACAGAGCGTAGCTGCCTTTTCCTGAATTGTTTGATATAAATCTACACCCCTAAAAGTCATGTGGGGTTGGGCAACCGCGGATTCTAAAGCCCCAAATCCCTGATTCCTGTGATTCCACCAGATTGCTCAAGTAGGTATTCATGGAGTTGAATCACTTCGGACAGCGATAGGGGGCGCATTAGCTTAACCGTTTATATAATTCTTCGTTTTTTTCCAATACATAGCGGGCAGCTTGACTAAAATCTTCTGCCTGACGCAAGAGAAAATCATCAATCGCAGCGCGGACTAACTCTTGAGGAGGAATTGATAAAGATTTCGCAAGTTGCTGGAATTGTTCAACCTGTTTATCGTTCAGGTCAATTGTCATTTGCATGAGTTTGTGCCTTCCAATGAAAAAGTTTAGTTTAAGCGACGGGAATCAAATCGGTATCAGCACTATATTTCATGAGGCAGATACCATCATGCCGGGGCGCAGAGGGCACTAGACAGCCCTCTCTTTGGCATCGGGTTACTTGTGTTGTTAGGCACCACCTTGGAGAGGGAAGGATTGCTTCCACCTCCAGTATCCGCTCGAGTTTTCATACAATTCAACAACATTGCAAACCGCATGGATTGGTCCCAAGTCTTTCATTATTCTCAAGAGTTCTGTCTCTGCAATAGCCGATAACTCTGCACTTCTGTTCGCAACCGTCAGGTGCGGAATGATCTCAGTGAATTTCCCACCGTACCCCACAGCAACCCGAAAAACATTAATAAAATCATAATCTAAACTGTCAACTCCAACGGCTAGTTCGGCTGTCGTTGCCTTCTACTCCAACTCAACGGAGGAATTCTGAAGTACCATCATCTTTTTGAGGCGTTTGGGCGGCAAAGAAATCACTTTTTTATGACTCAACCTCTGTTTTTCCTGTAAATCCCGGCAAATCGCGTCAAGATCATAATTGAATTTTTTGGCATACGCATCGCGTGCCTGACGAACTTCCTCGACTATTGTATCTAGTTGCATAAATTCATTCCTCCATTAATTCAAGGGGTGTACAAAGAATTGGTGCTTGGTAGCCGTAGATTCACAAACGATGTTAATCTGGTGGCGGAAAGTGGCATTGGCAATATGGCGACAGTTCCATGCTAGCAGATAATCCATCCCATGAGCAGTCGCCACAGCAATGTGCAACGCATCAATTTGAGATCTTTCTGGTAACGGCGTGTTGGAAATTAACGTCTTGGCTAAATCGCGTGCACTATCGGTGATATCAAGTTGAGGAATATCCTCAAGTACTTGAAGCCGTCGTCGCACTGCATCTGGATCGCCTACCGACGCTTCTTCAATGACCGCTCTTGAGGTAAACACTTCGAAGTTGCTTTTCTGTTCGTCCCACCAAATTCGCGTTGCTTGTTGAGGTGCTGCCATCAAGAGCTGTGGACTTCGCCAAGCAGTCAAATAGCTAACAACTGTTGTTTCGAGATACACTTTCTCCTTCATCTCCTTTTCCCTCCCTCGAAGCCATTGACCATTCTGGCATTCTCCCAGCCACCCAAATTGCTTTCAGTTGTCAGACACTGCCTTCGAGAGGGAAAAACTGCGCCCACCTCCAGTATCCACTTGAGTTTTCATACAATTCGACAACATCGCAGATCGCATGGATTGGTCCTAGATCCTTTATTATGCCCAAGAGTTCCGTCTCTGCAATAGCCGATAACTCTGCACTCCTGTTCGCAACTGTCAGGTGCGGAATGATCTCGGTAAATTTTCCGCCATAAGGCGGATACTCAGGGAATTCACGTACAATCGCCTCAGTGAGCGAAATGAATGGCTCATCGGGTTCAGGTACGAGATAAAGGGATTCGGGAAATCGACCAACTTGCTCAAGACTGAACTCGAACGACTGAAAACGCCGAAATATTCCGGCAGCTCTGACGAGATCGCTGTCTGTGAGCAGATCGGGGGGTATAAACGGGAAAAGCACCGTGATATGAGCGGGCACCCCAACCGCAGCAATTGGATCGTAGCGTTCACGCAGGTCTTTTACCCAAGGCTCTGCTTCTGGAACAGGGACACCGAGTGCTGATTGTGGCATGTTGTTTGACATATAACTGGTAATTAGATGAAGCGTTGGGTTTCACTCGTATTTCGGAAATTTCAAGTGGCACGGCACCTCAAAAGTCTTTCTGCTGCGTGTGATTTTTCATGGATTTCCGTTCAACCCAACCTACACGCTGTTACACTACGGACTTGACACACAACCACCCTCGATTTTACATCGGGGCGATCACAGGTTGGGAAATCTACGCCACGTTTAATCACGGATCTGCGCCACAACTGGCTTGCTCTATTGCATCGCGTAATCGACTGTCACCACAGAAGCAACCTTCTTGGAAATCGACGAGACATCATCACTGCTTCTCTCGGAAACACTGCTAGAATCTGCAGAACGCACACTGAATACTCCCTGACGTGCTGCACGGAGTGGTCCCAGTTCTACCCCACTGCCTTCAGCAAGTGTCTGCGCTCGCATCCGCGCATCTTTTGTTGCTGCCACCAGTAGATCACTCTTCAACTCGTTCACCTGCGTGTAATAATAGCGAGGCATTCTCGCCTGTAGGTCTATGCCTTCCCCTAGCAGATCGGTAACTGTTGTTGATATGCTCGATATCTTCTGCACGTCTCTCGATTTGACCTCGATTATCTGCGAGAGTTCAAACGTTTCTATCTCGCTTGTTTCGTGTCCCTTTTCTGTCCGCTTCTTGTGCTCATCGACATCGACTGAGAGAGTTTTTATCTGTTGGGCTTCCACGCCATTCTCCTTCAGAAAATCTAACACCTTCTCACGATGTCTGGCAAGCACCGAATATGCTTTTGCCATATCTCTATTTTTTATTTTGACTGTCATGCTCCACATCGCCAAGTCCGATTCAACTTGGGTCTCGGCATATCCCCTCACCTTGATAATTTGGTGAGACATCCGTATATCCCGCATCGCATCTGTAACTAGGTGCGTCGAAATCACAAGACCGAGTGCGAGCAAGAATCCGAATGGTATAATTGCCCTTGCGTTGTTCATGTTCAAACTCCCCCTCATTCTAAATTGATAAACCCACAACTCCCAACGTCAACTTCAGCGACGGGTTAAGCAAAATACTGTTCTCTTTTGGGGTTGGGAAATCGTCCTTCGTCCCAGTCGATAACGTCATAGAACGTCTGAACCTCAGGATCATCGCATCCAGAGTAGATGCTGTTCAAAGCCTCTTCAAACATTAAGCGAGAACGTGCTCCATTAGATCCGAGTGACACGGCGAAATCGTTCCACTGACTGATTGTCTCTGGTGTCACGTCCTCCAATCCTAAAAACCACCTCTCAAGGTCTTCATCGGTCAAACCTTTGCATACATTGTCGACAAATTCATCAGAATCTAGGTCGAAGAAATACAAGAATAACCCATCCGTTGCGCTGGGATTACACAGATACTCCTGATACTCTTCGTCTAAAGTGCCTTCCTCATCTCGCCGAATTTTGTCAACAATTCTTGCCAGCCATGTGCAGCCAGCAAGTTGGTCATAGGGACTGCGGATATTCACTGGTCTCCTCCATCTTCTACGAAGCACGTTCAGTCCTTCAATGAATCGGATAAGCACACCACCAAAACACTGCGTTGCCTTAGTTCGTTAGTCCGGCACGGCAAACCGATCGGGCGACAGGTACAGGCGGGTCGCTTTGTGAAATCGAACCCCTTCAAACGCGTCCCGTCTGTGAAGGAAGTGCGCGTTATCGTAAATGAGCATATCTCCCATGCGCCAGTTGTGCTGATAGATATGTTCAGGTCGAAATTGATATGAAAGTAGTTCTTCTTTCAGGGCACGTCCTTCTGCATCGTCCAACCCTTCAAAGCCCCGTGCCCCGGGACCGACGTAAAGAGTTTTAACCCCGCTCTCAGGATTTACGAGGACAGCGGGATGGGTGACTTCGATGTCCGGAACGCCGTGTGATTTACCCGGGCTGTACAATACTTTCATCTTTTCGAGGCGATCTTTGAGTTCAGGCGGCAAGGATTCATATCCCCTCCGAGTGCTAGTGAAGCTAGTACCGCCACCGGATTCTGGGGCAATAACGCAGAAAAGAGTAGATAGGGTAGCGGGGTTTTTCTGATACGCCTGATCCGAGTGCCAGCCACCCTCCGTTTTGTCAATAAAATTTCCTCTGATGAGTGTTCCATCGAGGCTATTGATGTTGGCAAGGTAGACAATTGACTTGAAACCGGGACTGTGGTTGTCTTTGGCTGCGAGTGGTTCTTCGACTGGACCGAGTGCCGCACTCAGTCGGCAGATGTCTTCGTCGTGCAGGGACTGTCGGCGAAAAAGCAGGAGTGCGTGCTTGTGGACAGCAGATAGAATGGCTTCCGCCATACTCCCATCGATCTGCGTCAAGTCTACGCCGAGGATTTCGGCACCAATGTTTTCTGATAATGGTCTAGTATGAAAGTGCATAGTGGTTTGTTCTTCACTAGCCGATGGGAAATTATTTTTTAGCGGTGTGAATCAGCCATAACCACAGGATTTTCACGCCGAATCCCCTTAACAAGTTTCGATGGGGTAACCGTCTCGCTTCCACCAGTCCAAACCGCCCATAAGCTCCTTCACACGAAATCCTAACCGTGCCATATTAAGTGCGCCCTTCGTTGACGCATTGCAACCGATGCCATCGCAGTATGTCACATAAAGTGTCTCTCGATCCAGATCTGCTGTTGAATCCGTGTTCATATTCCGATGTGGGAAGTTGATTGCGCCCGGAATATGCCCTTCCGCGAATGCTTCTGGGGATCGGGCATCAATTACGACGACTCGTTCGCCATTCTGGATTGCTTCGTTGAGATCCCAAGAGTCCGTTTCATATTTTAATTTATCTTCGTAGTGCTGAATGTGGTCCTTCATTTCTTTGCTTGCGTTGCCTAACGTATGGTTATGAAGAAAAGTTCTCGCCTAACTTGTAAACACCTGCTGATAATTATAGTATCATAGCAAGGCTCAGTCAAGTCTATCTTCCACATTTTCAAAGAGTTTGTGCAGCAACCCAATACGACTCCTGGGGCTATGTTGGTTCATTGGTTGATTGAACTGATAGACCCCACACATTGCGCTCCTCTGGAACGCGGGGATCGGACGTATCGCGATTCTATAGACATATCGCTCCTCTGGAGCGAAAGATTGAATCCTTCAACCTTAAGGAAAACCGACGGATTTTCAATACCTAGCAACTTGGGTTACTTTGCGAGCCATGCTGCGATATCTTCCTCTGATACCGCTTCCGTCTCCACACGCAACTGATCTGCAGCATTAACGGCTCGATAGACATCCGCGATCCAATCTGTCTGAAAGATGTTGCCGGTATTGTGGATAAGTAGATGGCGCGGTGCGACGAGGGTCCCTGCCGTGCGAAAATCGCCGACCCGCCGAATGCTCGGAATGGGAAGGGTGCGGAGGTATGCCGCGTCGTTATCACTATCGAACCCGTTCGCATCAACAACGATGTGGGCGACATCAGCAAACCCGGCAGCGAGCAGGCACCACAAGCCCGCTTCTCCAAGCCCGATCAGGTTAAGGCTTGACATCGCTACTTGGGATTTCAGATATGCCAGCGCAGTCAAAATGTCCTGAACCCGCAGGGCGGCATCGGTGCGGTTGTAAGTCGTAAAGTATCTGTTGCTAGTATCCCGTATCATTTTTCCGTCCGCGACACTGTGCGCACCGGTCAGAAACAGATCTACCCCCAAGACCGACTCCCCAGCAGCGAGGAGATCTGCCACCAAACGTGTAGGTCGCCCTGTCTCAGAGTCAGTTAAACTCATCGCCCCTTGGGGGTGGACAATTAGCGTCGCTGAACCGTTTCCTGCCTCTGCCTTGGGTGTTAAGAACAGTGCGGGGAGTCGATTGTTGCCACCAATCGCAAAGGGTTGAGCGGTGAAATCGCTCCCTTCAACGGGGTTCGGGCGGGTCAAGTCGGGGATAGAGAGTGCGAGCGAACCCCGGAGCGCGTCCCCCATCTCCTTACGGAATTTCTCAAGTGATGCTGCGTTGGTCGGCTTACGTGCTGCTAGTTGCTCCTCGGCACTTTCGATCCATGAACGGGTGAGTCCTTCTGCATCAAGCGCGTGTTCGGGCAGCTCTCGGTTATGAAAAACTAGCAGGTCTTCGTCCCTCTCTACCTCAAAGGGCACCTCTTTGAATTTTGTGGCGTCATCTTCGCCTAAAAACCATTTACCGAACCAAGCGTAGACCGCCTCACGGCTGTCTTTGTTGTAGTTATGGTCTGCATCGATCTGCACCTCGTGTATCTTGTCCTCCGCGTCGAAATGTGCGTAGATACTGCGAATAGCTGGATACTCGACTTGGGGCGTATCCTTCGTCCAATCCCCCGTCGCGGAAACGAGTAACAGGGGCTTGGGTGCCATCAGGGCACCGATTTCGATGTTGCTGATGTCCACGCGTAGGTTCGGTGCGTTCTCACAGAGGCAACCGCCCTGCATGTGCGCGGAGATCATGTTGACCGGCGCGGACACTTTGATCCGATCATCAACCGCTGTGAGCATGAAGGTCTGTGTCCCTCCACCCGATGCACCGGTACAGCCAATCCGATCGGTATCGACATCGGACAGCGTTTCTAGGAAATCAACGGCTCGGATAGCGTTCCACAACTGAAGTGCCATCAGGCTCAAACCCCAGAGCCCTTCGCGTTCTCCACCGTACGCGTGGTCGATCTGCTCCCCGCTGTCGCAGCGTCCAACCATATCATACGAAAAGATTACGTAGCCCTGTTTGGCAAAGTTGATACAACGCCCGGGCACCGAACCGGCGTCGCTGTTCTCCAGCCGTCCCCTGCCCCAGTGCCCGTGCGGACTGACAATCCCCGGAAACGGTCCTTTCTTTCCTTTCGGGCGGTAGAGGTTTCCGGTTGTAAAAAAACCGGGATAGGCTTCAAAGTAGACCTTCTCAACGGTGTAATCTTCGCGTTCAATCCGCCCGAAGACGTGGGCGTTCAACGGTGTTTTTTCGGGCATCGGGGTCAATCCGTTACTGACCAAAATATGTTCCCGAAGTTCTGCCGCTTTCGCCGTCCATTCGGCTTTGGTATAGCCGGGAAACGTGTAGAGTGTATTGACATTTCGAGTTTGATAGACCCGCGTATCGTTCACCGTTTGAGAGACGCCAGTGAATAGATTAGCGAGTTCGCCGCGATGTTGATCGGTGTTTGACATGTCTTTCTCCATAAGTGTTGATTTCAAGAATCGGTTAATTACTATCAATTTGGGCGATGGCGTAGGGGAGCAGGTTTAGTTCAAGGGAGGCTTCGGCGGTTTGCACAAGCTCCCCTGTTTCCGCACGGAAGGCTTCCGGCGATGTCATTGCGTATTGTGCGTTGGTTTCGTCCAAGTGGCGAACCCGGACGGTCCCCGTCAAGTTCCTCACCCTGACCTGTTGCGAGTCAGAGGTCAAGTTCGCAAGCAGCGTCCGCGTTTTTCCGTTCTTGCGAAGTACAATCTCCTCCACCTTCAACGGATCGCTCGATTTTGAGACCAAGATCTCTCCCCCGGCAAATTCGCCTACGTCAGCAAGGACGTGATAGAGCGGAAAGACCGTGCCGGGGAGGGAACGAAATTTCTCCGGCAACGGCGAACCACTAGCGGTCTCCATCACGCCGCGCCACCCGGTTGTTTCGTAGTAGGTCACACTTGATGTACCGCTTTCGGAAAGATATTTGATGCTGCCGAGGGTCCAGCCTGCTCCAAATAATGACATCTGCCGCACGTCAACCTGTGCGGGCAATTCACCCGGCGCGGGTTCAGGCTCAGGTCCGGTGGCATTGGGATTGAAGCGTGCCAAGAGCGTGACGGGCGTCACCGCGATGGGTAGTCCGCTTGCGAATTGCTGGGTGCTTTCAACGGTCGTCGCTTGTGCTTCCAATGTTTCCATCAACGAAGAATTATCAAAAGCGTGCACCTGCGGATTTAGCGAATAACAGACGAAATCTAGCACCTCCACAGGGGGACGCCCGCGATTCAGGTCGGTAAAATACGCGTTGGTGCCAGCTCCAATCTTTGCGTCGGAGAGGTAACTTCGCGCTTGGGCAACCCATTGGGCTGATGTGGAAGCCTCCGTTTTGTGGAAGATAAGGTATGCTCCAACCGGTGGCTTCACTCGACCGACCACTTCCGCGAAGGCGCGTAATTCCTCCGCTGCTGCATCGGTTAGAAAAAGGGCAACTTCAAGCGATACCCCCAACGCTTTCGCTTCGTCGGTCGCTCGGCGCAGTGCAGATTCATAATCGGGTTGCGTCAGATCGACATCCACACGCAGATGTGAAAGGTTGAGCCGCTTAAGCCGTTCCAACTCCTCCGTGTTGAGAGACTCTCCGTGCGAAGCGACTCCCAACCCAATTCGGGGGAGCGGTCGAGGATCGCCGGACGAGATTTCCAAGGTGAGTGGTTGAGGCGTTGCTTCTTGCCTCTTGATACTTGACTTGTCCCCCGTTTTGAGGACTAAGGTAATCCGTTGGGAAATTTTCGTGCCGGCAGGGACTTCCACCGGGAAGGGCTGGCTCAACGGTGTGCCGTAGGTCTTGTAGGAGGCATCGGTCCAATTGCGTTGATCCTCCATCTCGAAGGTCTCGCCCTCGAATCGCACCTCTGCCTCAACTCCAGAGGTAACCTCGTACCTGACCGATCGCATATTGTTGAACGGCGCGACAGGCTTAATCTCGCCATCGACCAGAAGTTGAGGGGCAATGGTGGTTGGGTAAGCACTTTCTTCGACCGCCCCGTCTACCTTTTCAATACGGCAAGGGACGCCTGCACAGCCCATCGGGTGCAACACACAGAAGCCGATGCGGTTGCGACGGAAGGTCGAAAGTGCCTCTCCGTCCATTGAGAAGGTGATGGTCCCATCTGCGTCCCCCGTGATTGTCCCCTGCCAGAAGAAATCGACATCAGCACCCTTGTTTTTCACATCGTAGGTGATGCGAAAGGCGTCACTGTCGTGTTCTATTTGAACGTTTGAGAGTTGGGGAAGTATCGTGTCCCAATTGTGATCGCGGACAGCGACATAGATCCGGCGGAGAATCTCGTGGTCGCCGAACCTAATGTAGCGCAGGTCTCCCGCTTCAAAAATCATGAATAACGGACCCGCACGGAGTTGTGTCTGCTCTGGCAGTGGTTCACCTTTTCCGTAATATAACACCTTGAGTGGCAGTTGGCTCATATTTACAATTCCCTTCCGATTGAAACAGCATTTTGTCGAGATATGAATCTCGACCTACGGGGCCTTTTGGCTGCTGAACATTTGGATAATTGAGGGTTCTTTCGTTCTCCATTTCTCTCGTGCTGCCCCTGTTTACGCCCCGTATCGGCGCAATTTTTCTTGAAAGCGTGGGTTGTCCAACGCATCACGGTTCACCACGTTTTTTGGAATCCGTCCCGCCGCGACATCCAAGATGCTTTCGCACGCGCTGCGTCCATTGCCGAGGAAACACTCGTCCGTCCAGCAGATGCCGTGCGGCATGACGATGACGTTATCCAACGTTAAGATGGAATCGTTGGGATCTACCGGCTCCTGTTCAAACACATCGAGTGCCGCCCCCTGAATGCGCCGTTCATGCAATGCCACGGTGAGCGCAGCCTGATCGACGATGGGACCGCGGGCAGCGTTGATTAGATAAGCGGTCTCCTTCATCAGTGCGAGTCGCTCCGTGTTAATCAGGTGATGCGTCTCTGAGGTCAGGGCGCAACAGATGGAGACGAAGTCCGATCTGCGGAGCAAGGTTTCTAAATCGACCAATTCCACCCCCGCAGCGTTCGCCTGCTCCGGCGTCAAGTAGGGGTCATACGCTAGATGACGCATCCCAAACGGTTGGGCAAGTTTGAACACCTCGCGTCCGATATTGCCCAGCCCTACCAAGCCGAGCGTCCGTCCGGTGACACCTATGCCCATGTAGTCCAGTTTCTCGCCCCAACGTCCATCACGGGTGAGGCGGTCCTTAATCAGCAACTTCTGGCTGAGTGCCAAGATGAAGGTGATGACAGCGGCTGCCACAGGGCGGCGCACACCGTCGGGTGTAATGGTCAATAGGACACCATTTTGGGTGCAGGCGTCTACATCCACAGCGTCGTATCCGACGCCGAACCGCGCTAAAATTGTCAGACGATCAACGCCTTCCAAGGTGTCGGTAGTTATTGATGGTCCCATTACCAGCAAGGCATCATAATCTTGCACCTGATCCCGGCGCAACGTCGGTGTATTTTCCGCTAAGATCTCCCACTCCACGCCTGCTGCGTCGTCCAGCAGACTCAAACCGATGTCGCCGAACCCAATTGTCCCGTCTGGTTTCAGGATGTCGCGGGTGAGTCCCACGCGAAATGTTTGGCTCATAAAATTTTCCCTTTCATGAAATGTAGACGTAAAACGTGAAAACCATTTGTTCATCGGTTGATTAGTTGATTAATGTGCCAGTGAACCGATGCACTCTTGAACCACTTTTGGTTGACAATCTCTGAGTGTGTAGCATAAAATTAAGATGTGGTTTGATAGAGAGGGCAACCACAAGGGTTGCCCCTACTTTTTAAAGGGGGTATGACAAGATGTCAGAAACATCGCATTTTGAACAGTTCAAAAAGACGTTCGATGCCTATTTTTCAAAGTGGTGGAAAATTGCTAGCATTTTAATGCTACTCGTTTATCTACTCGCTTTTGGTCTGTACACAATCGGGATTCTCAACAAACACTTAGATATAGCCCTTCCGTCGTTTCTCCGTGCGATAGTCACTTTTGAATATTGGTCTTGGATGAACGACACGGTAGTTGAAGCAATCGGTATCGGCTTTATCTCCGTTGGTGCATTGACTGTTGGTGTAGTTTCTATCGGTGCATGCTCCGTCGGTGTAATTTCTATGGGAGCTTTCTCTGTCGGTATCGTTGCGGTCGGTGCGTTTTCTATCGGTATTTTTGCGTTTGGTGGCAATTCTTTTGGGGTCATCGCCATCGGAGCAGGTACACGCCACGGGTACGAGGTCGGTCCAAGGGGACGGTTCGATATCGGTAGAGCGGTTGGGGTTATCGCCATCGGTCCTGAAGCCCACGGTGTCTACACATTATCCTACAGGGGCAGAGGTGTCTATACGCTCTCGCCGGATCACCAAGATGCAGACGCGGTCGCGTTGTTTACACGGTGGATGCCAAAATTCAAGGGGGCATTTTCTCCTGCTTCCTAGGGTAGCACTTGGAACCCAAACGATTTAAGTCTACATTCTTAAAATTCCTTCCCCTATGTTACTATAAAATCTTGGATATAACAAACGAAAATTGTAGCGATTAAGCAGAATACGAAATGGCAAAAAAGAAACGAGATACAAAATCGAAGGGGCAATCGCTCAAGAGGATGACAACGAGGCGTTTGAGGACACGATGGCACGCTTGAAGGAGAAACTAACCGAGCAGATGGCGGAAGCTCGGTGGTTGGATGCCGCGATTAGTGAGAATTTGGAAATAGTTGGAATTGGAGATAATTCATGAATTTCAGCGACGAAGAGATCAGACGCCAAATGCGCCTCGGCGAAGACAGCCGCTGGGAATTCAAGGAGATTGAGTTCGCAGGCAACGCCCCTAGGAGTCCACGTCGCAACGATCTGGCAGATGAACTCGCCGCCTTCGCCAATGCGGACGGCGGTGTGGTGCTGTGTGGTGTAACTGACAGCGGCGATGTTCAAGGTATGTCACGCGAGCAGATGGATGCACTGGAACGGCTCCTAGTGGAAATTTGCACAGACATGATTACCCCTCCAATCCGTCCTGTCGTCCTTCGCAGAGAAACAAGGGAACGGTTGTCATTCTTGCTGGTCGAAGTACCGCAAGGGCACACCCAGCACGACAGTCCCGGTGGCAGCTACTACCGGGTAGGCAGCTCAAAACGTAAAATGACTAACGATGAGCGGCTGCGTCTAGCGCAGCAGCGCGGACAGGCACGCTTTCTCTGGTTTGACAAACAGCCGGTGCCGGGAACTGGATTTGGATCCTTAGATGAATCTCTTTGGAAGCCTTTGTTAAGCACTGTAGGGGCTGCCGATCCTGAATCTGCGCTGGAAAGGATGGGGCTCTTAACAAGTGACGAAAATGGGATAACGCGAGCCACGGTGGCGGGGGTGCTGTTGTGTTGTCGCTCGCCCGAAGAATGGCTTCCCAACGCCTGCATCACCGCAACCTGTTATCGAGGCAACGATCGTTCTTCCGGGCAGATAGATACCCAGACAATTACTGGACCGCTGAACCGACAAATTACTGAGGCGGTTGCCTTTGCGGTCCGCAACATGCGCGTCGGCGCTTACAAGGACCCTGCTCGGACCGACTTGCCCCAATACAGTGAAGCTGCCCTGTTTGAAGCGATCGTCAACGCCGTAGCCCACCGCGACTACTCGATTCGTGGTAGCCGGATTCGACTCTCAATGTTCGCAGATCGGGTTGAAATAAACTCTCCCGGTGGGTTACCAAACAACCTAACGATCGACAGCATGGATGTCCGCCAATCAACTCGAAACGAAGCCCTTGCCTCAATCTTCGGACGGATACCTGTTGGGGAGATCCGGGGATCAAGCAATCGGCAATTCTTCATGGAACGGCGAGGTGACGGTGTGCCGACCATCTTTCGTCAAACGGAGGCCTTGAGTGGAAAGCCTCCGGAGTATCGGTTGATTGAGGATTCAGATCTTTTTCTCACAATCCCTGCGGCTGCTACGGAGGCGACACCGGCAACCACTGTCATTATGTGCCACCACTGTGGCATCCCTGTGCCTGGGGTTGAATTGTTGACACTGTTTCCGAATAACACATGGAAACACGCAACCACCGACGAGAATGGCGAGGCACAAGTTGACCTGCATTCTACTCACCTTCCCATGACAGTGTTAGCAGCTTCCACCCGTTATGCCGCACACCTTGAACACGATTGGGTGCCGGCGGAGGGAGGCCTTGAAATTGAAATGCAAAGCCTCCCTGAAGGTGGAGCGGCGATTTTTCCGGAAGCGACCGGCAATCTTCCGGGTTTGTCAGGACGTTTGAATCCCAAACGCGATAACCATGACCGGGCCTACCTCTATGCCTCCAACATCGCCATCAACGGGGGCCAGCAGCAGCCGGTCCATTTGATGCCCGGTGAGGATTTGCGTCTCACCGATGCTAACGGAAGAGAACTAGTGGTGCGTATTGTCACAATCATCGGTAGAGCGGTGCTGGTCGAATATCGTCCCTATCTCAAAGGAGAGGGAAAATGACGGTGAAAGAATTAGTGGAACTCCTCGGAAAATATCCGGACGATTTGCGGGTCGTTGTCAATGGCTATGAGGACGGCTTCGATGATTTATCGCCAGAGCGGATTTCTGTCATAAAGATACAACTAGACACCCAAATCCACGACTGGGAAAGTCAACACAGCGATTTTTACGGTTCGGAGAAAGAAATAAGCGACGATGCCGAAATTGTCGAAGCCTTAGTCCTTCGTCGCAGGTCCTAGCATTAAGGTTTGAAAAGGACTGAATATGAGAGGTGAGTGGGTTACGACTCGCTTAAGCAGCCTATTGTTGGGGGAAGTTCGTGTAAGTAATGCAGATGAGAGATTGGAGGTAACAGATGGCGGAACATCCTAAGGTATTCATTTCATATTCTCACGATTCTTCAGAGCATAGGCGATGGGTATCAGAGCTCGGTGCAAAACTTCGTCACAACGGAGTTGATGCGATACTCGATCAGTGGGATCTCGGTCCGGGCGATGATGTAACACAATTCATGGAGCGTGGCATTATAGACTCTGACCGGGTACTGGTCGTTTGTACGGACCAGTACGTTAGGAAGGCGAACGCCGTCGAAGGTGGTGTTGGCTACGAGCGGATGATTGTAACTGCCCAGCTTGTTCAAGATTTGGGAACGAACAAATTCATTCCTGTAATCCGTCAGGCATCAAGACAGGAGAAGACACCAACATTTTTAGGAACGCGAGTTTATATTGACTTTAGGAATGACGGTCAATTTGAATCGGAATTTGAGAAGTTGATTCGTGAACTCCACCGAATGCCAGTTGTAGAGAAGCCTCCTCTGGGAAAAAATCCGTTTGCTAAACTCCCCTCTGGACAAGAGGCACCAACCCCTGAAGGATTAGACACTCAGGTGCCTGAGATTCCGGAGCAGGTTGAATCTGCATCCGATGCTTACGAAGCAGTGCTTAAATTGGCTCGTGCAGGGGATATGCTTGGATGGCGACAACTCGTTAAACGAATTAAGCCAGGTGTATTCAAATCTTTGGTACAGCGACGACAAGAGGGGATGGCTGGAGAACCACCGAAAGATAAAGAACGGTTTCAGGCTGTGGATGAAGCAGTTGAGATTATTTCCCCCTTGATTTCTGTTGCTTTAGTGGGGGTTGAATCCGGTAGGGAACAGTTTAGAGATCAGAAGTCCACCCTTGATGACCTGCTGAACATCGTGGGAGAGATAAGAGAAGGCCCCGTAGTCTGGGTGTACATCAGTTTTGCACTGGGATATGTCTACCATAGTTTGCATGGAGGTCTCAGTCTAATCACAAATCAGCTAGATCTTGCCCTGAGTCTTGCACGGGTTAAAATTTCTGATTTATATCCAAAGGGGCACCTTCATGTCTGGGAAAAGCACGATCTTATGGGGTGGTCTGCATCGCTTGGGGATGGTTGTACAAAAAGTTGGCAGTATCTATCCACGACTTATGAAAGAGACTGGGAGTGGTTGGCTCCCATCTTCGGAGATGAATTGGAATACCGCACCTCACTGGTTGCATATTATCTGGCACTGAGTATTCATGAATTAGCATCAAGAATCGCTTCAGATCAGCAGGATATCTTTTCTACATTTAATAACGTCCCATTGACTTTTCTTTCTGAGGATTACAGTATAATCCAGCGAGCGATTACCCTACTTCGTAATCAGGAAGAACTTACGAAATTATGGACCTGCTTAGATGTCACACGTGAGCAAATGGAGAGTTCATGGGGAGATTGGATTCGCGCGTATGAAGAACGGCTCTGGGGAGGTAATGAAAGACAACATAATTCGGTAGCTCGCCGTGATCTCATTGATATTTTTCGGAATTTCTTTGAGGGATTGTAATCTAGCCCCTTGAACAATCTTGCACGCTTGCCCAAATCCGAGACGCGTTGCTGCTGAAGTTGTTGTCCGAGGAAATCTGTATGATTAATGTAGATAAAAGACTGGAGATAAAAGATGGCGGAGCATCCCAAAGTATTCATTTCATATTCTCATGATACTCCAGAGCACAAGCGATGGGTATCAGAACTCAGCGCAAAACTTCATCGCAAGGGAGTTAATGTAATACTCGATCAGTGGGAACTCCGTCTGGGCGATGATCCGACACTATTTACGGAGCGTGGTATCAGGGACTCTGATAGGGTACTGGTCATTTGCACAGACAATTATGTGAGAAAGGCAAACGCAGGTGAAGGTGGCGTTGGCTACGAACCAATGATTGTAACTAGGAAACTTGTCGAAGATGTAGGAAATAAAAAATTCATTCTCATAATCCGTCAGGCCTTGGGAGAAGATAAGACGCCATCATTTTTAGGTCCACAAGTTTATATAGACCTTCCGGCTGAAGATCAATTTGATGAAAAATTTAATGAGCTGCTCCGCGAATGCCGTCCAGCACTAGTTGTACAGAAGATGCTTATCCCACACATCGAATCATTACGCGTGAGGAACTATCGTGCCCTACGGGATGTAGAATTAAAAGGAATCACACCACTGTCAGTCTTTTTGGGACCAAATGGCAGTGGGAAGTCAACTCTGTTCGATGTTTTTGCGTTTCTCGCCGAATGTTTCACGGTCGGACTGCGTTCTGCATGGGAAAAAAGGGAACGTTTTAGGGAGTTGAGGACTCGCGGAAGTGAAGGTCCGATTGAATTTGAGTTGAAATATCGTGAGACACCCAAGACGCCACTCATCACCTACCACCTAACCATTGATGAAGATACAAAAGGACCGTGTGTTAAAGCCGAATGGCTGCGATGGCGGCGCGGTAGTCGACGGGCACCATTTCGCTTTCTCGATTTTCAGGAGGGCAAAGGGTACGTTATCGCCGGTGAGATACCTGATGAAGAAGACAAGCGAATCAATGAACAACTTAACGACTTGTCAACGCTCGCTGTCAGCAGATTTGGGCAATCTGAGCATCATCCCCGCGCGAATGCCCTTTACCGTTTCATTACAGACTGGCATCTTTCCTACCTTTCCGCCGATGCCACACGCGGTGTTCCGGAAGCGGGGCCACAAGAGCGGTTGTCCGAAACCGGAGATAATTTATCCAACGTTATTCAGTATCTAAAGGAACGATACCCAGAGCGTTTAAAAAAAATCCTCGCTATTTTGACCAATCGGGTACCACGCATAGAGAAGGTGGACGCAGAACTGCTGATGGACGGACGCCTTCTGTTACAGTTTAAGGATGCGCCGTTTGATGAACCTATCTTGGCAAAATTTGTATCTGATGGCACATTAAAGATGCTGTCGTACTTAATCCTGCTATATGCTCCAGAACCTCCACAATTGATCGGTGTTGAGGAACCTGAAAATTACCTTCATCCGCGCTTGCTGAACGGTTTAGTAGAGGAGTGCCGCGAGGCATCGGCGTCGTCTCAACTCATGATTACCACTCATTCACCCTATTTTGTCAACGGACTCCGCGCCGAGGAGGTGTGGATGCTTTATCGAGATGAGCAGGGGTTTACAGTCTGCAAACGCGCATCGGAGATGCAAGGAATCAAGCATTTTCTGGAAGCGGGTGCGAAGTTAGGAGACCTCTGGATGGAAGGTTTTTTTGAAGTTGGAGATCCACTGACCAATGCGGGTGGTCCAAAGCGAGGTGGGAATGCACATTGAGTTCTTCTTGGAGGAAGAATCCGCTGCGGAGGCGTTAAAGATTATTTTATCCAAGATTCTTTCCGACGATGTGAGTCGCGAATTCCATCCCTTTCGGGGCAAACAGCATCTGCTTAAGAATTTGCCGGTGCTATTGAAAGGTTACAAGCCATGGATACCTGATACTTGGCGGATTATGGTCCTTATTGATAAAGATCAAGAAGACTGTTTTCAACTGAAGGCACAGTTAGAAGGAATAGCCCACGATGCGGGTTTTGTGACGAAATCCAGTGCGTCCCAAGAAGGCGCTTTTCAAGTGGTCAACCGATTGGTAATTGAAGAATTAGAGGCGTGGTTCTTTGGAGACATCGAAGCTTTGCGAACAGTTTATCCTAGAGTTTCAAGACATCTTCAATACCAAGCTAGATATCGGGATCCCGACGCAATTACAGGCGGCACGTATCAGGCACTAGACCGTCTCCTGAGACGATTAAAATACCACAGGGGAGGATTACTCAAGACTGCCGTGGCGCAAAACATCGCCCAACACATGGATCCGAGTCGAAACAGGTCAAAAAGTTTTCAGGTGTTCGTCGAAGGACTCAAAGCGTGTGTCGGGGAGGGTAGTTTAAGAAATCAATAGGGATCTTGTTGGTATAATGCGTCTTGAGAGAATAACATAGATCTCAATGCGGCTCGCGAAAATATCCATTTAGCCTAGGGGAGAATGTCACTCCCCCTCATACCCCATCTCGTCCCAAACCTCCCGCGCAAAAACGATAGCCTCCTCGCTTGGCGGATTGAATCCGTTGATGCTGGGCGGCGGCTGACCGGGAGCACCGTGTTCGGGCCAGGGCGACCAGTTGTCGTCCTCGTACTCCACCCGGACGGATTCATGACGGAAATCTGGAATCTCATACGGCGCACCGTTATCTAGACACGATCGCCACGCTTGGATCCCGACCATTGCCATCTCAAGGCCACGGTAGACATCGAAATAGGGGGTTTCGTTTTTGCGGATAGCTTCGGCGAAATGGTAGCTTGTGAAGAAATCGCCGCCGCTGTGTCCCGCACGTCGCGCTTCCTCCGCGTGATGGGGAAAATCGGGTGCGTAAATCTTTTCGCCCTCATCGCCCTCCCGCAGATCCCACGGCTCGTGCATCACCCGCAGAGAGCCGGTATCCCCAGATCGTAGGTTCTCCATCACTCCGCGTGCACCGTGAATCCGATACCAAACGCCGTGTCCGCACATCTTCAGCCCCATAATCCGGACGACCGAGTTATTGTCCATACGGCAGAGGATGATGCCGCCGGGGTCGCCTCGCTGGACATTCAATTTTTCGGTGTCGTTTTCGGAGTGGGGAATTGACAGCGCGTTCACGCTGACCGGATGGGTGTCGGTGATGAACATAATCGGTGCAAGCGCGTGAGAACAGTAGTAGGTGGATGGAATCCAATTGCGCCAGTGATTCATCCCCGGCGATAATCGATTGTAAGTCCGTGAATCCATGGGGTGGTTATACTCCCCTTCGGCGTACTGCATATCGCCGACTTCATCGTTCTGGTAAAGACGACGCATCTCCTGATTGTAGGCAAAATAGGGGTAATTCTCTGCGAACAGATAGATCTTGCCGGACTTGTCCACCGCTCGCGCCAATGCGACCCCTTCCGCTGGTGTCCCACACGCGGTTGTTTCGCTCATCACATGCATCCCCGCCTCAAGGGCTTTGACGGCGAAGGGGGCGTGTTGATGAAAGTAGTTCGCCAAAACAATGGCGTCCATGTCGTGGGAAAGAAACTGATCGTAATCGGTGTACGTCGCAACGTTCAGCTTGTTCCCCGCGTCACGCAGCTTCTCTTCCCATGTATCGCAGAGCGCGACCAATTCCATGCCAACAAAGGCAGCCCCCTGCGCAAACCCCATTCCGCGCCCGACGCCAACAACGCCAACACGGATTTTATTTTGATCGGTTTTCTTTGTCATGAGATTGTCTCCTATAGGAAAACGGATAGGTTCTCCCCGCCTCGGTCAATTTTGTGGGGTGATTTGAGTGGATAAGACTTCGATGAGTTCATCTAAGTGGACGTGTCGGAAAAACTCCGAAAGCCGTTTCTGCTTGGGTTTCATCGGGAGCAGGATAAAATCGGAACGATCTTCTTGGAGGTATTCAAACACCTTGCGATACGCTTGGCTTGTGGCATATCCGACAACCAAAGTATAGTGGTCACTGTGCTTATCAAGATAGGCTTTGAATCGATCCGCACCCAACTGTATCTGCGCGGTATTTCTGGGGGACAACTGGAAATCATAGCGCACGACAGGCTCCTCAGATTCAAATTCTTCTGGCACTGGTCCGTAGAGTCCGGAGAGAGTAATTTTGTGAATCGCCTGCTGATTGTTCCCAAAGGCATTTTGAACCTTGGTGTTGATGATAGTATGTGTACGCGAAAGTGAATATGGCTTTTTTCCTGCACACGGAATTGCCAAAAGAACCTTTTTATCCTGCGGGGGTTTGTAATCTGCCGGAATGGAAAAGGAATCAGGTGTATAATCCAGTGAAATCGTCGGTTGTTCTTTCTGAAGGGAGGGATCCGTTTCTTTTGTTGAAAATGCAGGAAAAAGCTCCAATTGATTCGGGTTACTTTTGACAGCACGCCGGTTTTCTGGCGTGGAGATGCCAACAACGGTTTTTGCCATACGATTGGCAAACGCTTCATTATTTTCCATCAACCAATCCACTGCCCTACAGATGCCTCGCCCTATCGCAGCATGATGGACTAACTCTTCGAGTGCCTCATCTGCTTCAATAGCGTCCTTCATACGAGACAGCAGCCCCGCTTCCAACTCGAAATTATGCAAGGCGATCGCCGCATAACATTCGCTCTTGTATTTTCCGGTCGAAGTCCGCTTATAGCTTACCTCTTCCATTAAAGTGCGTTGCATCTCATCAAGGGAAACCTCCTGGCAGATGCGGCAAGTACAGGTCAGTTCGTCCAATTCCATCAGTTTCCATTTTGTTCGTGTTAACGGATCGGAATAGCTGAGTCCACGTGCTGCTTGAATGTAGCTGGTACTGTCAAAGCTATCGACACCCATGTAAGTCAGTATAGGTGCCAGTTCACCGGAGACACCGAAGGCGTGGATGGGGGTATGGTGCCGCTCTGACGCTGGGATCGCCTTTTGAACTCCGCAGATTCGCTCAAGTATTGCTGCATCCTGTTTCCCTCGCAATGGCACTAAAGAGCCTACCGCGAGACCAAATGAGGGCAGTACACCTAAAAGCCGGTTAAAAACCTGCCTAACATAGTTCTCAATATCCGATTGGGATTGTCCATGACAGCAGACATATAAAAAAGGTGGCTGTGTTTTGGACGCAAGCAATGTAGCGACGCGATAGGCATTTTCCAGACTTAGGCTCATCCGTTTTTCAGCCTCGGAGCGTTCCAAACCCGGGGGTAACGGATAATCTAAAGAAGCGATAATTTCGCCCCCAAAATCTTCTTGAAGCGCGAAAATATCATCGGCTTCGGTTTCCTTTTCAATTCCAAACTTCTTTAGGTCTAGCCCTGCCTTGTAAAGCAGCTTAAATCCACCGGAGTCAAGAAATAGTGGGGCATTATAGACACCGTTTACCTCTTGATACCATTCACGCATTGTTTTTTGACGCCACTTGCTTAAATGTTTTCCCTCCAACGGAAAGTCCAGAAAGTGCAAGACTTGGGATAACATCGGGACATCGTGCTTCATCAAATCACGGAGGAGGTACTTCCAGAGACCTCCTCCGCGTGGAGTAGAGCCAGTCATAAATGAAACCACCGGATACAGTATCGGCGTTGCTAGAGATGGTAAGACTTCGCCATTGCGTTGCAAACGAAGTTCACCGGTTCTGCCGCCTTTTCTCTGAACGATTGTATGGTAAGTTGGAGTTGTGTTCATAGCACGATGTTTTTTCGTTAGTCCGTTTACGCATTAACAATGCAGTGGGATTGAGCGGAAGTTATTCTGCTTATCAAATCTATAGTTCTTTGATGCAATTAGTTTTGCATTCTCAAAGGGACGGAAAAATGAACTGCTTGAGAAAAGTGGTTCTCGCATAAAACGCTCTCGTTGTACTGCCATGCCCTGTGCCTTTGGTTCTTGGCTGAATATACACTCCCATTTTTCCAGTTAAAGTAGAAAACCCCGTTGTACGAATAGTTTCCCTCACCAAGTCATAATCGGCTTTGATTTGATTGTAGATCTCCGGATCATCCAAGTCGAAGGTTGTCACAGCGTGAAGCATCGATCGCTTTTCTTCTGCGCTCTCCCAAATTCTAGCGGCAACGATTAGTTTTCTCAATTTGGCTAATAAGTGACTATCCCCAAAATCGGTGCTTTCAACATTGTAGGGGTCAATCATTGTAATCGCCATTGTTTCTTTGATCGTCAACTTGCCACTTTGTAGATATTTCAGAGGAATAATCTTCAGTTCCCACGAACCAAAATTGGGAGATTGGGAGGAATTAATGGGTAAATTAAGATGGTGTTCAAGAACGTGCCCTGCCCAACCTTTGTTCCGTCTGCCTTCTCTGAAAACCGTTACCTCGTATTTATCAGCCAACAATCGAAGGTCTTTTCCGATGAGCTCGGACAATTTCAAGAGTGCTTCCTGTCTTTCCATATCCAATTCCTTTATAATGAATGCCTAATTACTTCTCGGCTAGCTCATCAAGCCGCTTTTGAGCAATCTGGTTATACGATTCTTCTTTTTCAATCATTACCCATTTTCGGTTCTGTTTTTCCGCCACAACTCCGGTCGTTCCAGTCCCTGAAAATGGATCGAGAATAAGATCATCTTCATTAGTTCCCGCTAAGATAAGCCGTTCAACGACCTGAAGCGGTTTTTGTGAAGGATGTTTCCCATATTTTCGCTCCGATGGCTTAATCAGCGGAATTTCCCACATATTTCGCATCTGTTTGTTATTATTCATCGCTTTCATCGTTTGATAATTGAACGTCCAATTCTTTGCCTTTTTACTTTCATTGTTGACGGCCCATAGGATGAACTCAGTAGACTCGGTAAACATTCGACAGGTAATATTGGGCTGTGCATTCGGTTTATACCAGACAATTTGAGTAATAATCCGCCGGTCAAATATATTTTGTAGAATAAACCCAAGCGTAAAGATGCTGTGGAACGAGCCGAAAACAAAGATATTCCCGTTTGGCTTGACCACTCTCAGGACTTCAGTAACCCAATCGAGTGTAAACTGAAAATATTCGTCTTTTGAGAAAATATCCCAACCTTCCTGCATGGTAATATGGGAACTAAACGCCCAGCCCAACCCCTTCTTTTGAGATATATTGAACGGTGGATCCGCGATACAGCAATCAAAGGCACTGCGCGGCAAAGAAGGCAAAATACTGAGGCAATCGTCGCATAAAATTTGCCTGACGGGCAGGTTTTCAGGCGGAGTGTCCGGGAATAAAGTGAGATCAGATTCTGATAGAACTGTCTGTAGCTGATTCTTTGACGCGATTGTGGATTCTGCCTTCTGACCTGAATCGAGACTAGTTTTCGGTTGGAGCGGATGGACTTCCGTTGTAAGATATTGAATCAATTGGGCTTTATTCAGGGATGAATATCGTCCTAATCCACGTTTTTTCGCCTCTTTCCTCAGATCTTTGTATAGCATATGATCAAAGCTCATTGGTTTTCACTCCTTCAATTTCTTGATAGGCAAATCAATCTGTTGATACAGTATTTTCGTTACTTCCTCACTTACCACTAACGCTTCTTTATCCAACACTATGAGCTAGGCATCTCGCTCTGCTTCAAGAAAAACCATACCACGAAGTCCATCCTATGCCCGTCGCAGGACGTGCCCACTGCGCTCCCCGGTCAACTCCCCATCTTTCACAGCTACTTTTCCATTGACGATGACATGGTGCATACCGACAGCGGTCTGGTTCGGCTCAAAGATGGTGCCCTGATCCGCGAAAGTCGCTGGATCGAAAATTGCCACATCCGCCCACGCCCCCTTGCGAAGGACACCCCGATCGGTTAAACCGAGTCGGTTGGCTGGCAGCGACGTGATCCGGCGGACAGCCTCTTGCGGACTGAGGATCTTTTTGTCGCACACAAAATGCTGGTAAAACCAAGATGCCCATGTGTACGCGCCGTGGAACGATGTGCCTGCTAAAGGTCCGTCGGTCGCCAACGCGGTGGCGTCGGAGCCGACCATGCAACCGGGGTGCTCAAAGGCGATGCGAATATCCTCTTCCCGATAGGTGAAGGCGAGAATCATCAGGCTGTGGAGGTCGTCGATCTCAGCGAGCAGGAGGTTGTAGATTGCGTCGAACGGGTCAACGCCCATCAATTCGCTGATTTCAGCGATGCTCTTTCGGGAAAATTCGGGACGCGCTCTGCTGTCAAAGAGGACAATATTGTTCCAATCGCCCCGTGCCAGAGCGGTGATAATACTGGGATAGGTTTTCAACTCTCGGCGGGTGGCAGCTGACTGTAGGCGTGCGGCGATGGCAGTTGTATCCCCCTCTAGCACCCAAGGCGGCAAGGCAGCACTCAGATTGGTGGTTCCGAACAAGCGTGTGTGCATATCAAAACCGACATCTAACCCACGATCCTGTGCCTCGTCAACCTGCCTGAGCGCGTCTTCAATTGCCCCCCGTCCATCTTCAGCCAGCCGCGAGACCACGGAGATGTGAGAAATCTGTAAAGGTAGGTTTGATGCAGCCCCGGTCCGGATAGCCTCTGCGATGGTTTCCTGCGCCTCCCCGTCCCGATTGCGGGTATGGGTCGCATAGAATCCACCGGCGTCGGCTGTTACCTGACAGAGTTCGACAATCTCCGCTTCCGCACAGTCTCTCTCAGGTCCGTATTCGAGACCTGTAGAAAAGCCGAATGCCCCTTCCTCTAGGCTCTGTGTCAGCAGGTTTTTCATCTGCCTAAGTTCATCGGGTGCTGAGGGACGATCCACTAATCCGGCGACGGCGAGGCGTAGGTTGCCGTTCGGAACGAGGGATGCCACGTTGACCGTTGGCTTGCCCACTTCAAGAGATTCAAGGTATTCAGCCATGGTGCGCCAGCCGATCTCGTGCCCTTCTTGGTGCCCGTAGATGTTCATCTTTGCCAATTCCGGGTCGCCGATGGGGGCGCATCCGTGACCGCAGTTGCCAACGACTTCGAGGGTTACGCCTTGGGTTATTGAACTCATCGCTCGTGGATCGACGATTATCGTGAAATCGGAATGGCTGTGGATATCAATGAAGCCGGGTGCGACAAAGAGACCTTGGGCATCCAAGCACGGTACACCCTCCTGTTTTTCGATCGTCCCAATGTCGAGGATTCTGCCATCTTTGATTGCCACGCCCCCACGAAAAGGCGGGGATCCTGTGCCATCAATAACGGTCCCACTGTGAATCAGGAGATCAGCTTGCATCTGTTTGTCCCCTTATCTCGCTGTCCAGCCTAGATCTATTGTCCAGTCCGCACCGGTGATGGCACCGGCTGCCTCGGAGCAGAGGTAAGCGACAAGGGCAGCTACCTCCTCCGGCGTGATGAGTCTCTTGATGGCAGCAGGTTCTAACATAACCTTTTCAATGACATCTTCGGTCGAAATCCCGCGTGTCCGCGCTTGATCGGCAATTTGGCTCTCAACCAGCGGTGTGCGGACATACGCCGGGCAGATGGCATTGACGGTGATACCGTGTTCGCCGCCTTCCAGTGCCGCAGTTCGCGTGAGTCCGATGAGACCGTGTTTGGCTGTTATGTAAGCACTTTTGAAGGGAGAAGCAACCCGTCCGTGAATGGAGGAGACGTTGACGATGCGCCCGCACCCGAGGGTTTTCATTGACCCCCAGACATATTTGGTCAGCAAGAAGGGCGCAGTGAGCATCACCGCCAGCATTTTGTCCCAGGTGTCTTCGGGGAAGATCTCTATCGGGTCAATATGCTGGAAACCTGCGTTATTGATCAGAATGTGGACCCCACCGTAGTAAGCCACGGTCTCGTCCACAAGGCGTTTGCAGTCGGTCCGTTGCGAAAGATCCGCTTTCACGAAATGCCCGCCGATTGTGGCGGCGACCCCTTTTCCTTCAGCTTCATTCAGATCAACGACGACCACCCGATCTCCACCGTCCGCAAGTGCTTCGGCAATGGCTTTGCCGATTCCACTCGCCCCCCCGGTAACAATAGCAACACGTTCGCTCATCTTCTCTCTCCTCGCTATTGTTGGTTGACTTTGTTGTGATTCAGAGCGGAGAATCTTGCAAAGCCGGTGTGCTAGGAACCTCAAGAGAGAACGAAACACATTCAATTTCCCAATCAACCCATGACACTGGTTTCTCCAAAATTCCCTCAAGCCCAAAGATTAAATGTGCTTCATTATTATGTAAAAACGGTCCATCTATCATTTTTTGGGCACTTTTGAACTGACCTTGGACGGGATCCCCAATGTATTCAAAAAGGGTTCGCTCAGATCTAACCACTCCTTCAAAAATCATCGTACAGTCCTTCAAATATAGGAGCCGATCTGATGAATTTAGCGGATGATCTGGCATAATACCCAGATTATGAACTGCAACTATCAGCCGGTTGCCCTCTATTAACAGAGGCTGAAGGTGACATTCAAAAAAATCATAATAGCCTGTTATTTTCATCTTATTTTTTTGAATATTGTTGTTCTGACTGCCAAATTCGGAATAGGAATGCTATTATGGTAGATTTTAGAATTACTCAGACGTTTCCAATGCACAGCCAACCCCCTAAATCCCCCTTATCAGGGGGACTTTGAAAACTTCGCTAGGGTCGGAGTTATTGGTAAATGTCTACTTATTTCTTGCGTTTACTATAGTCGAGCGAAAAACAAGATTAGAAAACTTTTCAGGTAGTTCTCCAAATCGTTGGATAACACATAAACCCATTCGGTCAAGATCTTGTTGAGACGGAAATCTTCCATTTCTGACCCCGAACCGAAAGCCGTTGCGTTCAGTAGCATTTATGAAAACTTTTCCGTCTTTTTTCAGGACACGAGCAGCTTCATCAAGAAATACGGCGCGTGGTCCGCTTGCAATGATTTCATCCACCGAGTTCTCATGAAAAGGCACGCCTATGCTAATATCAGTCCTAATACCTTGTGCCGCTATCCTATCTACGTTTATCGCCCCAGGAATTTGTGAAGTCAGCCCACCAAAAAGATCCAAAATTATTATATTTGTCAAGAAAAACTGCGCTTTGATTATCGACTCTAATATTTCGGGTTATCGCCGTGCGCTTGCTCGCGAAGGACTGTGGTAGCGGCTTCATCCACTGCCAATGTCATCTCGTCAAGGACTACACCATACGCCTCTCGCGCTGCCTCAAGCGAAACCTTGCCGTTCTTGACATCGCGCGCCACATCAACCGGTGGACGCAGCAGCGGGTCGCCCCATCCCCCACCACCCGCCTGACGATGATAGATCCGCTCGTCCGCCTCCATCGATGTGGATATCATGGTCTGTAACACCTCTTCCTCACCGTCGGTGTGATGGAGGATATTAATCGAGCCTCTGCCCGTCTTCCCACCGTAGAGACCGTAGGGGAGGTGGTCTCTCCGATCGGAACGGATGGCGAGGTGCGCTTCACCGGAAAGTAGTCGCCATTCACGCTCAAGCCCCAGACCGCCGCGGAATTTGCCCGCGCCGCCGCTATCCATAACATATCCGTAGCGTTCGATGTGTACCGGGTATTCGGATTCCGCCTGCTCAACTGGGATATTGCTGGCGACGTTGGCGGGGTTGCACAGTCCGTCAATTCCGTCGCGGTCGGGCCTCGCTCCCCATGTCCCTGACATCAGTTCGTAGTAGACATACGGCGTCCGGTCCTCCCGCTGCCCACCAATTATCACGAGGGAATTGCCCCCTTCGCCGGCGGCTAAAACTCGGTCTGGCAGTAAGCCTGCTAACGCGCCGAAGATGGTGTCCACCAATCGAAATCCGGTGATGCCGCGCATCGAGGACGCAGCGGGCATGACGCCGTGAACCACTGTACCTGCCGGGGCAATAATTTTCAGCGGTTTGAACATGCCCGCTGTATTCGGAATATCTTCCTGTATCACTGAGCGGACGCACAGCGCAACCACCGACGCAGTAAAGGAGAGAGTATTATTGATGGCACCTCGGACTTGCGGGTTTGTGCCGGTAAAATCAGCGGTAAGGGTATCACCATCTACTGTCATCGTCACCGTAAGGCGCACAGGCGGTCCCCCGACACCATCGCTGTCCATGTAGTCTGTGAAGGTATGGCTTTCGTTGGGCCAAGAGGCGATTTCTGCACGGACAAGCTGCTCGGTATAATCGATGAGTGAATTGGCACAGGTGGTAAAGGTTTCCAATCCATAACGTTGGATTAGTGTGTGCACCGCACGCTCGCCGATATGACAGGCTGCCAGTTGCGCCCGCAAATCTCCGATAGCCATCTGGGGCACTCGGACATTCGCACGGAGCAGCGTGAAAATTGCCTCATCGGGTTCGCCGGCATGATACAGTTTCAACCAAGGAATGCGGAAGCCATCCTGAAAGATTTCGGTATTATCACAAGCGGAGCTGCCGGGCAGGCGTCCACCCAAGTCTAAGTGGTGGGCGGTGCTGACGGCGAACCCGACGCGCTCATCCTCCCAGAAGATGGGTTTAACGATAAAGATGTCCGGGATGTGCATCCCGCCATCAAAGGGGTCGTTGAGGATAAAAACATCGCCGGGTTGTATATCCCCCTCAAATTTCTTAAACAGCGTTTCCATCGCGAAGGGAACGGAGCCAAGGTGGAGGGGAATGGTTACGCCCTGCGCGATCATCTCGCCGTCAGTGTTACAAAGGGAGGTGGAGTAGTCGAGACAGTCCCGGACGATGGTTGAATAGGCGGTGCGGTATAATGCCATAGCCATTTCGTCGGCAGCCGACGCCAAGGCATTTTGCATAATCTCGCGCGTAATCGGATCGATTTCAGGCATTCTCAGGCTCCATCAAGGGGAGGTATAGCTATAACAACAGTTCGGTTCACACTTTACAGCCGCCTTAAATGGTCTTTTTTATAAGGGGAAAGAGGTGGAGCGAAAAGGAAGGGTACTACAGATCTCAGTCGCCAGCCGAGGCACGGCTAAAACAGACGCAAAGCAGTGGAGAGGAAGATCTGTAGACAGTTGTCTTGAACTCTCATCTTCCTCCCTTTTCGCCAATCTGTTTGTTCATGGTTTTCCCGTACTATTATTTGTTAGTGTTACAACTTCTAGCGTGCTTGCTTCAGTGCCAATTTCTTTCTCTTGAGACGGCGTTTTTGGCGTTGTTGAATCTGTGTTCGTCGCCGTACTTGTCCAACTTTCGATCGTGCCACGGAATCACCTCCTTTTAGCGAATTGTTTTAACCTCATACTGAAGTTAGCACAATTTTTAGGGTTGTTGAGCAATAGTCTATATTCATTGAAACACTTTTGACATCAATATCGCTTTATTGATACACCTTTCGCCCCGCTGGGGCTGCTATTGCTTGTACCTGAAATCCTTTTTCTGAGAGTTAAGTTCCCGGAAGAAACTGAATGAAAAATCAGCAAATACTTGAAAACAAGACATAAAACAGATAGAAATTGTACAAAGTATAGTAACCTCATAAAAACTGGCTACTTTTCTTTTATTAGGACTTACGCAGTTGAACACCCGAAGCCCTGTCCTTCGGCGATTTAATGCCACAGAACGCCCTCTCCAACACCCGATGAATCGGGCAACTACAGTAAAAACCTGTTTTAAGAAGCAAGGAATGATCCCACGGTGCTGTGGATTTGTCAATCCACAGCGAGCCGTATCGCAGGGTAGGGGTTGGGTCTTCCAACCCGTTGGGCGAGGGGACCTCGCCCCTACGAAACCAAGCCTCTCCCATTGACCTGACACGGTTTCCTAAATTATAGTGAGAATGTGCCGTTGAATAGTGGATTAGGGAAGAAACCGAGTTTTGAAGTCCGTTCCGAGACCAGGGAAAAAACTCGGTTTCATGGCAAATCACTTTACCCAAAATGACTTTTCAAACCGGCTCTAAGGTCTTAGGTTTGTAGTAGGGCGATTTATCGCCCGTCTGGACGCGCAATGAATTGCGCTATTACAAACTCAAGTGCGTAACTCCTATTTTATGCATCGTCAACTGTTCTTGCTAAATAGAATAGTGTATCATTACACAGAGCCTCGACCTCTGCCATTGCAACATCCAATAGTTCTTTCGAGGGGCATTGCAGCAGCAGCCGATCCGTAGTAAGCGTGATATAACGCTGCCCATCTGTATGGGCGAATTCTACCTGCGAGTCTGTGGACTGAACGACCCGATACCCATTTCCGAACTCAATCGTGTTCCGAATTTCCAAACCATCAGCGTTTTTGTATAGTGCTTTAGCCTTCAGCGTTTCCGGTAAGACCTCCGGAACGGGAGGAGCAATTTCGGGCTTGGTCGTTTGATCTTCTTCTGGTTCAAGGATCAAGACTGGCTCACTTGCCGAATCAACAGTTTCTTCATCTTCGTCCGAATCTCCCGGTGTTTCCGGTTGATCTTCGGTCTCTGCCGACTGGCTTTCCTCAAACACGTCGGAGAGTACACCTGTGATAGTGTCGGGTGCAGGTTGAGGGTCTGCCAACATCTCCCTCAGTGTGCGGACGCAGATATTGAAGATAAGTGGATGAAACGCGAGAGTCTCTGGATCAGCGTACTCAAAAAGCGATCTCGCAACGAATGCTATTTCTGCCTGCTCTCGATTCCCCATTCGTTTGAGGCGCGTTTCACACGCCTTGAGTGCATACGACACAGTGTTAATAAATTCCACGGTAATCAGGTGGCGAAGCACTTCAAAACGGAAGATGTCACTAATGCTTTCAGGACCTTCCTCACCCTCTGACGTTGTCTCCTCACTGCCTTCAACTTCAGAAGTGAACGAGCCTGCTTCAAAGGCTTCCATCGTTTTCTGCCGTAACAGATCTTGATCAAAGGTGATATTTTCAAATTCAGGCTCATCAAGCAACAGCCTGCTGTTCACAATTTTGTCCTGTAATAGCTCTTCATCGGACTTTGCCGCTTGTAACGCCCGCTGCTTCTGAATAGCCAACTGCTTGCGCTTGGATTTCTGATTTTGTTGGCGTTTTGCACGTTTACGCGCAATGTTGAGGTGTCGATTCTTCCTTTTTTTCGCCATCTTTGACCCGATTTACGATTGTGGTTGGATGAAATCGTTCTGAAGGGAATTCAGATTAGGAAAAGTATACAGATTGACGTACTCCCACACCCTAAAAGGGCGGGGATTCTTACCCGTTCCCAATAGAGGTCGAACTGTGCGGTCAACACGACTGTCCCGATGAATCGGGATCTTACAATCGCTCTCACAGTGGACAACGCCCTGCCCACTCCCTCTTGTGAGGGACACTGGCAAAACTAACACGCTACGATACGCTCCTGTCGGAGAGTGGGAAAACGATTGCGGATTTTACCCCTGCTAATCGTTTTCAGTAGTATGTCCGTCTCTAAGAAAAAGTATACCATATTTCACTTGCAGATTCAATTTTTTTGGCTTATTAACACCTTTTGGCTGACTACCTCCTCAACCTGAAGGATGGGGTTTTGTCAGCAAGATTGATAAAGTTGGAATTGTCAACTCTGATTGAGGGATATAGGAAGGAGAATGGGGGAACGGACTGATCGTCCTCGCTGCTATCTACCTATAAAGGCTCATGCAAAAAGTGTGAAACGTGATGCGTGAAAACCACTTTCATTGGCGCAGTCGGGATAGGAAGCCCAACTTACGAACTGTTGTGCACATGTCGCCCGGCCCGACCTACGGAGATGGTGCGGTTTGATACGCCTAATGTGGAATCCTTAACTGATGCATCCGTCGATGGAGGGCTTCCTGTGCCTCGATAAACGGACGTTCAAGGAAAGCCTGATGGTCGTCCTCTCCGTGATGGTGCGTCACTGTGCCCGGACGGTGGTGGCGAGCAGTTTTGCGGATATATGACAATCCGCCCTCAATTAGTGTCAGCATATAGTTTGCGGTTTCCGAATCAAACATCCACCACTCGTCGCCAACGGCGATATAGGCCGGGGAGGTGTGGGCGATGATGCCACGCCCCCAACCGTCGTGATGCGGAACCGCTTGGGCATAGTTGGGTCCTCCGCAGCGGGCTGCAATCCACGAGTGCTGATTAACGGGCAGCGTTGTTTTCAGATGCAATCTACGTGCTCCATTATTCTCCGCTGTCGAGGCGACAACCCTCCCCGCCTGAACAATTTCTAACGTGTGAATGGGGAATATGGACTCCGCAGAGGCTTCAATCTCTACTGTGCCGCCGTTGCCCGGTAGGTTGATTGTACTCCCAATAGGTTGTCCATCAACAGTCAAACGAATGATGGGACCACCGCTGAGGAAAGTGTTTCCAGCGCGGAGATACTTGCACCAGTTATCGTAGTTAAATTCCTGATCGTCGGGGATGTGGACATAGGTGCGATACACGCCGACGGGCACGTCACTGGTCATTTTATCTGTTCCGCCGACCAGTGGCAGTTTGTAGCCGCAGTTGAGATAGCGGTAATACTCGATGTGACCGTACATCGCTTCAGTCAGGTACTCGACTGCATCTACACGATTGGTGGCAATTAGGGTTGCCGGTTCACAGTTAGGATTCGGGATGTGGGGCAGGACAACGGTGCCGCCCTGTGCATGGCAGGCATCTGCCCAATGCGAGAGTGTGGTTTCCATGTTTCCACCGAGTTCTGCTTCGCCGGGACCATCAGAACACCACGGACTCACCTGCTCTTTCAAACCAAGCAGCGTGAGACGCCCAAGCAGATGCTGACGATTTTCCTGCGTGGCGTAAACGATACTACGACCATCGTCGGAGACGGTCGGACGACCAATGAACTCCTCTGTGTTGGTAAAGAGGTGCCCCCATTGAGAGAGAAGTAGATTGACGACGTTGAGGTCTTCGCCTCGTGCCTCTGTGTGGGCACCCTGCGTTGAGAGGAAATGGACGTGGGTGTCCCCGCTGAAGTACCTTTCGGCGTTCATGTTGCACCAACGCTTGAGCCGTAGCGTCAGTTCGCGTTGGCCCGGTTTAATCTCAACCCTCGTTCGCAACGGCTCATATTCATAGCCTCTTGCGACATCAACGATGACCTCACCGCGCGGAAGCCAGCCTTGGCATGTTCCGTCGGTGTAAGCGTAAGAGATTTGCCCCAGCCGCACATCTCCGCCAACATCGACATGCCAAGTGCCGTTGTTTGAGTTGACGTGCGCGTGGTGCCCGTGCGGTGCGTAAGGTATGCCTTTTGGAGAGCGGAAGTGGAGGCGGCACGGAATCGGCTGATTGGTCTCATCATCGACAACTGTGGTGTGGACCCAGTTTCTGCCGGTGTCAACGATTTCGACCTGTACCCGTTCGTTTGGTGCTATCTTCCCCTGCTCCTCTAACTCCCCCATTTCAACGTGCCTAACGTTTCGTCGTGGTTCTTGACTGTCATTGTCGCCGATGGGGTTGCTGTCACTTCGACATAGGCGGGACTGCTGTTGTTACTCTGTGTCTCGCCCCAACCTTTCCGTTCGTCATCAAGAAATTCGTCCGCTGACTTCTCTGGTAGCGGATAGGGATAGGTCGCCACACCGCGGTCAACCTCTACTTCCATGCGGAAAGGTTTCGTGGCATCTTCCTCCTGCGGCAAGGTAATCAGGACATCGCGGATCGCCTTCCTAGGAATGGGGTCTTCATTGAGGTTCCCCAATGTAAGGGCAGCGAGGATAAATGTTGGTCCCTCCGGCACGATTTGCAGGGATTCCAGTGTCTCCGACGGGTTCGGATTTTCCCAGACCCACAGATAGTAGTCCCTAGGCCCTGCTTGCGTGGCTTCGGTCTGACGGTTGCCGGCTGCGTTCCAATTCCCTTCGTAGCGTGGATGGAGACCGTCTTGCTGATCTGGCCATGCGAGAAACGGCAATTGCCCCCAGCCCGGCGGGACGACAGCGATCTCGAAACGTTCGCGTATCGGTACATTGACCGTTTCACCGTTTGCATAGCGGAAAACGTAGTTCGCAATCAAACGCCCGACGGGATCGCCCTCAAAGATTTTCGATTCGAGCAGCCGATGTGCGACGATGATCCGTTTCGGTGTCGCGTTGAGTGGTATGATAGCCGGTTCCTTGTTAAGCTCGTTGCCGAAACCGAGAAAACAGTTGCCCTCCGCGCCGATCTGGAAAGGTAGTCCATGGAAGGTTTGTTCGCCGATCGCGGGATTAGCATTTTCGCCGAGGACTCCTGTACTAACGTTGCAGAGTGATGAGAGATTTAGTGGTTGATAGTCTGGCATTGATTACTCCTTGATAAGATTTTTGATTAATTGTTCCATACACGCATGAGGCTGGGGGATTTTGAACGGGATTAGGTAGCGACTCGCGCTATTATAGCATAATCCCACGCAGATAAGGGCTGATTTTCAACACTCCGCGCAACAAAAAAGCCCTATGCACGATGCACAGGGCTGGATTGTTTATACTGACTTGCTGAAGAGGCAAAAGTCGGAGGCTGTCTACGCTTGCTTTTTTCCTTGAATCTGCGGCATGTAGGTTTCTCTGCCCATCTGAGGCTTTTTGTTATCCATTCGCGAACTTTTCGGGAAAAGTCTAAGGCTACGGTCTTCAAGGGGGAGCCTCACCGGTACGTGTCCGCGTCGGTGCGATTCCCGCAGCGCGATAGCGATTTCTAGTACCTTACGCCCATTGTCGCCGCTGCCCCTCGGCTCGATGTCCTGCTCAAGGGCATCAATGATGGACTGGACGCTCGCAATGTTTCGGTCCCCCGGCCATCTCCAACCATCCGCATCGTAGTCCCCACTCATTCTACCGTAAACGCTGGTTTCGGGAAACACGCCCTCCACCTTTTTGAGTGCCCCCCCCATCAATGGATCAACAACGTCGTCCGCTTTCCACAGGCTGAGCAAACTATTATTGCTGCGGAATACACCTCGACTGCACGAAACCTCAAATCCACGTCCCCTCGCATCAGTTTCGCGATGCATGAAGACTTCAATACCGTTCGTGAAACGCAGATAGCCCGCTACACCTTGGTCATGATCGCTCTCTGGATCGTCGGCAACCCAACCGATCACCCACGCAACGTCAGCGTCTCCGGCAAACAGACGCATCAGACTAAAAAGCTGACAGCCACCGCCTGACATCTCCGTGCCGCTTCCACCTATGAAGTTGATACTTTTGACCTCACCAAGTTCACCTGACTCAATGATTTCAAGTGCTTGCCAGTACTGTGGTAGGTTCCGGTCTAGGTCGCCAGCCCCCAGCTTAATTCCGCGTGATTGGCAGGCTGCCACCATCCGATCCGCATCTGCGAGCGTCGCCGCAATGGGCTTTTCGCAGAGGATTGCCCGTACACCCGCTTCAGCACACCCAATGACGACCTCCGGGTTTGGTCGAACCGGCAGGATAGGTGCAGCGATGTCAATTTGTTCCTTCTCAAGCATCTCTCGATAGTCGCTGTATCCTGGGACGCCGTAGTATTTACAGTACAACCCTAAGTTCTCAGAATCGGTATCAGCAAATGCAACAACTTCGGTCAAGGGGTTAAGCGCATACGCCCGCGCGTGCGACCCACCCTTCCTTCCGCAACCGATGACTCCGACTCGATATTTAGCCATTTAAGTTTTTCCTTGTTTGATGTAGCAGGCTAACTTTATATCGGAACTAGCAGTTTAATATCGCAAACTTAAGTTCCTAAACGTTTACATATCTCCGTATCGGTGCAATACTGCCGAGTAATCCAATCAGAATGCCTCCGAGTAGAATCAGACCGAGTTGATCTAACGGAATGAACTTCATCTCACTAATTCGCGGCACGAATATGCGAAATAGTGTGTAAAAACTAACTATTCCAGATAAACTCCCGATAAACCCTAGAAACACCCCTTGGGCGATAAGTGGGACACGGATGTACCAATAGGTCGCCCCAACCAGTCTCATGACCCGGATTTCTTCGCGGCGAAAGTAGGCGGTCAACATAATCGAAAAGCAGACAATAATCACCGAAGCTCCACCCATTAATCCACCTAACCCCAGAAGTACCATTTCCACCTTACGGATAAATTCAGAGCTTTCCTGCTCATATTTGACGTCCTCCACTTGCGGAAAAGAGTCAAGCTGAACGGCATGCTGCAACAATTTTTCCGGAGGTAATAAGGTATCTTTAATATAAATCTCTAGCGAGGCGGGGAATGGGTTACTATCTGCAAATCCCTCTGTGAGGGTCTTTCCAAATGCACCAAACATCTCCTCACCTCGGGCAAGGGCTTCCTCTTTAGAAACATAAGTCACTGTTGCAGCCCAATCGATCTTCTCAATTTGGCTGCGAAATTCCCGCCCTTCGGACTCACCAACACTGTCTGTAAGAAAAACAATCATCGCTGGTTTGTCTTTAAGACCTTCAATTTCCTCGCGCAGATGGTTGCCAATTAGGATTAGCGCGCTCCCGATTGTGACTGTCAGGGTGACAATTACAATGCTTAGGAAACTAACAAAACCACCATGTCGAATATTGGAAAATGATTCTTCAAATAAGTACCACATAGATAGATGTCAAAAGTAATAGGTAAAATGTAAAAACTGCGCCAAACTGCACCAGTTTATAAGGAACTCAGAATATTCTTAATTATATCATCGGTTTGGATGTTCTCCCCCTCGCCTTCAAAGTTCAAAATGATACGGTGGCGTAAGGCTGGCAGCGCAACAGATTGTACGTCTTCAAAAGCGACATTGTAACGCTCATCAAGTAACGCCTTGATCTTCGCCGTCAATGTAATCGCTTGCAGCCCACGAATACTCGCGCCCAATTCAACATACTGCCTTGTCATCTCTGGACTGTTGGGATTATCTGGATGCGTAGCACGGATGAGCTTAATGAGATAGCGTTCCACATGTTCGGCGATCAGTACACGCCGGACGAGCTGGCGCATTGACTGAATCGTCTCCGCACCACTAATCTTCTCAATAGAGATCTCCGCCTCCGATGTTGTTCGTCGCAGGATCTCACCAAGCTCATCTTCGTCTGGAAAGGTAATCTGGAGTTTGAACAGGAATCGATCCAGTTGCGCCTCTGGCAAGCGGTAAGTTCCGTCCATCTCAATAGGATTCTGAGTCGCAAGTACACAGAAAGGCTCTTCCAGTTTATAGCTTGTCCGTGCCACGCTCACGGTACGTTCCTGCATCGCCTCTAGCAGGGCAGATTGTGTGCGGGGTGTCGCCCGATTAATTTCGTCTGCAAGAATAATCTGTGCAAATATGGGTCCTTGCTGAAACTCAAACTGCTTTCGTCCTTGAGCATCTTCGATCAGAAGCATTGTGCCTGTGATGTCTGACGGCATCATGTCCGGCGTAAACTGAATCCGGTTGAACGACAAGCTGAGTGCCTCGCTCAGGGTATGAATCAACTGCGTTTTACCTAAGCCGGGGACGCCTTCAAGAAGCACATGCCCATTGGCAAAGAGGCAGAGTAATACGCCTTCAATCACCTCATTTTGCCCAACGATGCGCTTGTGGATCTCTGCCTCCACCCGGTTGAAGTTTTCCTTAAACTGCTGTACTTGAGCTTCTAGAGGCATGGCTGAGACCTAGTCTATTAAGTAGAGATGGCTCATTCTGCTATCATTAACGATTCAAGAAACTCTACAAAGTGGATGCTGCGTTGATTCACCGATTTATCACCAACGCGGCGGCGTTTCAACGAACTGATTGTAGCAATCCTCAACATTAGCATCAGTTGCATCGCGCTCGTGGATGAAAATACGAAACCGTTGCGTCAAGCGTTCACCACGGGAAAGTTGGTACTGGTCTAGCAAAGTGAAGTTTGTTAGAAACGTACCGTAATTCCGTGTAAAAAATGCTGAAGGCGGATTCGATGGGTGGTTCATCAGTGTAACACCGACTGTTTTGCCGGCAACAACTCCGCTATAGTCTGTCCAATCGGCGGACTGTCGCATCGCTTCTTCCTCGTTGCGTTGACCGTTGGCATTGAGGATTGTCCCTCCATCTTCCACGTCCATCGTATCGGCAACGCGCACACCGAGAAATGCGTGGTTATCTTGTGCAAACGTCAGATCCGTTTGACTGGCAATCAGTGTACTTGTTAAGTCAATAATATGAGCCGCCTCACCGGGAGTAACTGTGAAGTTGCGCTCCTCCTCCAACAAACGAACACCTGCCTTCGTTATCCAACCGTTATGTGTCATGACGTGAATACCGCTCTCATCAATTTCATGCTGGCTCTTTTCCAAGACAATGTCACCGAGGTTTGACCGGGTTGGATTGTTGTCATGGAAGAAGTTAATTCCATTCACGTCCGCATGACCGATGAAAATCGATTTGTGATGATTGTAACGGTATGCACAGGTGCATGTCACTTCGCGCCCGCTGGGAGAATAAGCAGGATAGAAATCAGGACGCGATTTGTACATATCGCCGTATTGGGTGTAACCCCTATTGTAGGCGAGGAAAAACGCCTCTCCGTTATAGAATTTGAAGCGCAGATCTTCTTCGATAATTCTTGGAACAGCAGCCATTAGATTACTCTTGGTAGAACGTGTGTGAAAAGCCTGATGACACCTTTGTACAGCTACAATCTATTCGACATAACTCATTGACGAGGATTTCTCTCCAACACGGGCAGTACGATTGCTCGGCTTAACGGAGTCGCTGCCGAAGATCGCTTCAATTTCCGACACCGTTGGAGACGGAAATGAAATGTTGTAGCGTGCGCTGCACTGTGCAACGATCTCACCATATTTGGGAGTCAGGAGGCGTAGGATAAGATCATGGTCACCATCTCCCTTCGAGCAGATACTCCGCAATGCCTCCAGCTTTTCTTGATTAGCCGCATCGCTTTCAGAGATCGTGACTTCCACTGCTGATGTCAATCGCTCGACAACCGCATCAATGGGCAAAATCTCCTCCGCCTGAATCTGATGCGTGTCCTCCTCTATTTCGTCATCGCCCCCACCATTTCTCCGCCGATTTTCGCTGACATTCCCCCGAATCCACACCACCGCGTCCTCCTCTATTACATCGCGCGACTTCTTGTAGGCTTCTGGGAAAACAACAACATCCGTAGTTCCCTCCAAATCCTCAACAACGAGAATTGCCATTGGATCGCCCTTCTTCGTCTTCGTGAGGCGGACGGAGATAAGCTGACCGGCGACATATACCTCTGTCCCACTTGGAGGTTCCCCAAGCGTTTGCGAGGTGACGGTGGTATAGTACTTCATAATGTCCCCATACTGCTCCAGTGGGTGTCCAGAAAGATAGAAGCCGAGTTGTTCTTTTTCATTCCTTAGTATATCGGCGTGCGACCATTCTGGCACGTCAACCAGTTCCACCTGTGTCATCGGCGCCTCTTCAGCCGCACCGAAAAGGCCCATTTGCCCTTTTTCCCGGTCTTGCTGCGTACTTTGAGCTGCTTTCATAGTCTGTTCAAGGCTTGCCAATTGTTGCGCCCGATGTCCATTAAGTGCATCAAACGCTCCCGCCATAATCAGACTTTCAATCGCCCGTTTATTGACCACTTTTGTGTCAACCCGTTCGCAGAAGTCATGGATCGATGCGAATGAGCCGCCCTGCTCCCGCGCTTCGACAATCGCCTCAAGCGCGATTTCGCTGACATTTTTGACCGCAGCGAGTCCGAAGCGGATGTCATCCCCAACGACGGTAAAATCCTTGCTACTGCTGCTAATGTCCGGCGGCAGGACTTGGATTGGCGTTTCGAGGTATTCGGACAATTCGCTACATTCAGCGATGTATTTTCTAATCTTGTCGCTGTCAGAAGATTCGCCGGTCATCATTGACGCCATAAACTCACGGGGATAGTGCGTCTTGAGGTAAGCGGTCTGATAGGAGAGAATTGCATAAGCAACGGTGTGGGATCGGTTAAAAGCATATCGACCAAAGGGTTCAAGATAATTAAAAACTTTTTCAGCGTCTTCCGCCTTGATGTTATTGTTGACAGCCCCTTCGATGAATTTTTCACGCTGCATCTTGAGGACATCCATCTTCTTCTTGCCCATCGCATCTCGGAGGACATCTGCCTCACCAAGCGTAAAGTTAGCCATATCTCGTGCGATTTGCATCACCTGTTCCTGGTAAATGCACACACCGTAGGTGTTCTTCAGTGCATCTTCGAGGGTCGGATGGAGATACTCTACCTTTTCAACTTTAAGCTTTCTACGGATGAAACTATCCATCATACCGCTGTCGAGGGGACCGGGACGGTAGAGAGCGGGAATGGGAATGAAGTCCTCAAAGTTGCTCGGTTTAATCTGCATGATGACGCGGCGCATTCCCGGTGAAGTTTCCAACTGAAAGAGCCCCCCAACGAGACCGTGACTGATAAGCCCATACGTCTTTTCGTCATCGAATGGAATATCCTCAAGCGAGAGTTCTACACCGTGATTTGCCTTAATTCGTGCAAGGCAGTCGTAAACTTCGCTCAAAGTTCGGAGGCCGAGGAAGTCGAATTTGACCATGCCGACATCTTCAAGAATTTTGAGATCAAATTGTGTTGCAATGCGGTCATGCTTGTCCTTGAAGAGGGGGACGTAATCGGTCAGCGGACCATTCGACAGCACCACCCCACACGCATGGATGGAGACATGCCGTTTCATACCCTCAATCGATTTGGCGATGCCCATCATCTCCCTGTTTTCCTGCTCTTCGGCGACCTCCCGAAGTTGTGGCACCTCCTCCAAAGACTCATCAAGCGTCACGCCGGGAATGGTTGGAACGAGTTGCGTCACTCGGCGAACATCCTGCACCGGCACATCGAGTGCTCTACCAACATCGGCGACAGCGGCCTTCGCACCGAAGGTACTGAATGTTGCCACCTGTCCGACGCAGTCCGCTCCGTACTTTTCGGTCAAGTAATCAATGACAATCTTGCGATGTTCATCTCCAAAGTCGATATCAATATCGGGCATACTGATACGATCAAGGTTCAGGAACCGCTCGAACATACAGTCATATTTCATCGGTTCAAACGTTGTAACACCAAGCGCGAAAAGTGCTAAACTCCCACCTGCTGAACCACGTGCGTTGAGCGGGAACCCGCGTTCGCGGGCGAAATTAACATAATCCCACACAATCAGCAGATAGCCGGCGTAACCTGTCTTCTGAATAATGTCAAGTTCGTAGTCGATCCGCTCTTTCATCTCGGTCGAAAGCTCACCATATTTTTGACGGAGCGCGTCATAGCACAGTTTGCTGAGGTATGAGTCAGCCGTATAGCCATCAGGGACTTCGTATTTCGGCATGATGTGCTCGCCGTAATCGAGTTTCAGTTGGCAGCGATTGGCAATCTCAAGTGTATTTGTAATTGCTTCAGGAGGGAATTCCGCTAGGACCTGGTGCATCTCATCAACATTTTTGAAATAGAACTGATTCAAGAACCGCATACGGTCTTCTTCCTTCACCGCGCGCTTCATTTGAATACATAGCAGTACATCGTGCATCGTGTGGTCGGTATTGTTAAGATAATGGCAATCATTTGTTCCGACAATTGGCAGGTTGTGTTCCCTAGCAAGATCAACCATCACCGGGTAGGCACGCGCTTCTTCGGGGATACCGTGATTTTGAACTTCAACGTACAGGTTATCCTTGCCCATGATATCTTGGAGCATTCGGAAGTTTTTTACCGCTCCCTCACGTTGATCGGAGGCAAGCAGCGCGGGAACGTAGCCTTGAATACACCCTGTCAAGGCAATAATCCCCTCGCGATGCTCGCGCAAAATCTCCATATCAATGCGGGGTCTTGAGTAGAAGCCTTCAAGGTAAGCGATTGACCCGAGTTTCATTAGGTTTTTATACCCGGTCGCATTTTCAGCCAGTAGCGTTAGATGGTAAGGACTACCTTGGCTTTTGCCACGCTCATGGCGGCTGTTGGGGGCAACGTACGCCTCGCAGCCGACAATTGGGTTGACACCTTTGTCCTTTGCTTTCTTGTAAAAATCCCACGCCCCGAACATGTTGCCGTGGTCTGTCAACGCGACAGCGGGGGCACTGCTTTTATGAGCCCATTCAATCATGTCGGAGATTCGACAAGCACCGTCAAGCAGGCTATATTCGCTATGATTGTGTAGATGAACGAATGCGGATTTTGCCATATTATGTATCCTTCCAATGAGCAATTGAACAGTTGAGTTATGAAAAAAACAAGGCGTCTGTTACTGTGTTTAGGCAGATTTGCTTCCTAATAATTCACCGGCAAACTATTCTTGTCGCTTGCTAATGCCCCTCGTCATGGTCATGGTCATCGTGTTGATGGTCGTCATGTTGATGAACCCCTTGCTGATGTAAGCTATGGTGATCGTGGGTCACATCACGGGTCAAGAGGAAAGCAGCTAATAAACCAACCGCGAAAGCCATCGCTCCGGTGACCTTATCAAGCGACAATATTCTTTCTCTTATCGAAGGAACTTCGTGAGAATGTTCTTCTTCAGGATGAGAATGTTCCTCCTCGGAATGTGGAGCGTGTGCATGTGACGCATGACCACCATGAAAACACTCGATTACTACATTCAGCAGCGTACCAGCAGCAAAGGCTGTCAGGTATCCGATAAATTCACCGAATCTCCCGGTCAAAATCCGCTCCCCGACGAGGGCACCAACCACCGGCGCAATTGAGAGTGGGAGAAGTCGTCCAACGGTTGAGATAAATCCCAATCGTAGGCTGAGCTGCAAACGAGATCCGAAAGGGAGACCGCGTCCGATGGTTGCGATGAGTGAGTTGTCGCCGAGAAATGCCAGTGTCAGTACAAAAGCAATCGGCAGACGGTGTACTAAAATTACGATGGCAAGCCCGACACCGAGTGTCTCGTTTTTGCTTGCGATGGCAAGGTTAAATCCATCTGCCAACGCATGGATTGATAGCCCGATCACTGTTAGATCTGCGACCCATCGGTGATTTTGTATCGGGAACCGTGGGTTGTGATGACTAATCCGCTCAATCAGAAAGATGGGTAGAAAGCCGGCTGCCATGAGAAGGAGGCTTACCCATCCGAGATCTTCATAAAGGTGGGGGATAAGGAAAAAACCAACAAACCCCACAACAGTACTAGCAGTGAACCCTGTGAGTATCGCGAAAATGACCGGGTCCGAACGTAACGTGTAAAAGGCAATCACGGCACCGATGAAGACTGAGAGCACCGCTATTGTGAGATAGATGATAAGCATTGAATTTCGGGGCTAGGGGCCCACTCCCTAATGGGGAAGCAAATCCCAATCTTTTTTATGTAGAGGTAATTTATTCTATTGTAACCTAACTACTATGTTTTTGTCACTGAAAATCCGAAGGTAATGGGTGAAACAATTTGTCCTAAATAGGAGTTACGCACTTCAGCTTGCAGTAGCGCGATTTAGTGAGCGGAGGTAGGGAACGCAGATCTGCGTTCCCTACGAAATCGTGGATTCACGGTTGGGTAATGTTTGAGGGCAACCATAAGTTTCCTAATCCCGATAAATCGGGGGGTTGCCCCTACGAGGCTTTGAACGTTCAACTGCATAAGTCCTAATAAAAATGAAAGATTTAAGACCTAGGGGGTTGCAGCCTACGCCTCTGCTGTCACGGGATTCCGTCGTCTACGTTGAGACACTCCCTTTTCGAGCGTGTCTTTGGTTACCACTTCGTACAAAATCGCATATTTCCCCTCACGTTTGCGGAGAATACGGCCCAGCCGTTGGGTATATTCCCGTGCGCTCCCGCTGCCGCCGAGGATAACCCCGATGTTCGCCTCCGGGACATTGATTCCCTCGTTAAGCACCTTTGATGTAACGATGGCGGGATAATCCCCCGCATTAAATCGTTCCAGAATCCGTTTGCGTTCTTTGGTTTTGGTCTGATGCGTAATTGCCGGTAGCAAGTGGCGCGTGGAGATGCGATAGGCGAAACGGTTGCTTCCGGTAAAAATTAAGACTCGATCGTTGCGATGCTGTTTCAGCAAGGATTCGAGAAGCCCTAACTTGGCTTCGGCTTCAAGCGCAACGGTTTTAGATCTGTTCAATGCAAGCATCGCCCGTCGTGCCGCTTTCTCTCGTGTGCTCAGTCGGACAAATTTACCCCAACCACCTCCAAACAGTTGGATATTTCGATCGCGCAGAAAATCGAGGTAGATTGCCCGTTCTCGTGTATATTCCTCTCGTTCTTCTTCAGTCAGTTCGACGTACAACCGAACGGTTTCATATTCTGATAGATACTCACCCTTGAGTTCGTCAATTGACTTTCGATAGACCACTTCACCAATCAGTTGGCGAAGTCTCCCCTCCATTCGGTCTGCCCGCTCATACGTCGCCGTCAAGCCGAGCCGCCTCGAAGCGATACTGAGTTCTGGAATGTGGCTGTAACTCGGAGAAGGGAGGTGATGCACTTCGTCAAAAATTAGGAATCCAAAACGATTGCCGTATTCGTTGCTGTAGCGATACGCGCTGTCATAAGTCGTGACAGTGATCTCTTGGAGTTCGTGGTATCCGCCGCCCAAAATGCCAATTTCGAGGTCAAAAGCGTTGGTCAGCAGGTCGTACCATTGGTTGAGCAGATCAATTGTTGGCACAATGATTAGTGTGCTGCGCCCCACATGTTCAATGGCTTTGAGGGCAAGGAGTGTTTTGCCTGCGCCTGTCGGCAAAACAACCGTGCCGAGACAATCCGCATCGATCCACGCTTGCAATCCTTCCCGTTGATAGTCGTGGAGATCGAAGTCCAGTTTGAGCGTTGGCTTGATGGTTCTGTATTTCGGAACGGTCGTCGTGTATTGGACACCGTTTTCGCGCAACTGCTCGACAGCGATTGGGTAGTGCAACGCAAGGGCACGCCATTTTTCGACCCGCGTGTCCCACTGAAAGTGTGGGGGCGGTGTCTCTGCGTTTTCAGCGATAACCGTCCCGTCGTCGTAGCGGAAATAGATTTTCTTTTCTTCGCTCATAATTGGTCGGATCTATCCCCAGACACATCTTCAGGAACCGTATCGCTCGATTTCCGCAACTGATGGATTAGGAGCCATATTCCTATCGCTGCTAAAATAACCCCAACAAGGTCAAACCAGAGTGGTTGGAATTGAATCGTTCCGAAATCGCTTGTGTAACCCGGTATCTCGAATGGAAGAAGAACCGTAGCAGCTAACGGCAGTGCATTAGCGAAGGCATGACCCAAGAAACAGGAAAGCATTGAACGCGTTTCTATAAACCACCATGCAAACAGAATACCCAATGCAGTAGCACCAATGAATTGCCATGGATTAAGGTGAAGCAACCCAAAAAATATGGCGGAAGCAAGGATAGCTTTTCGCGTGCTATACTGACTCAGAAAGCCGCGTAGTATCAGTCCTCGGACTAACAGTTCTTCGGTTAGGGGGGCAACCACCACGAGAGACAGAATTGAGCCCCAAAGGCTTATCTCAGCACTTACAAGACTCCTAAAATAGTCAGTGAACCATGCTGGCGGCGGGAGGAAGATTTGCAGTAAGTTATCTACTTCGGAGAGCAGGATAGAGGTGCCGATAACTGTGAGAACCATAGGGAAAAGCAGGGACAGCCTTACCGGCACGAGCGGACATATCTCTCTGAGTGAAATTTGGGCTCGTTTAAGGCCTCTCATCAAAATTAGCCCGAAGGCAATAACGCTAGTCAATGCAAGGACTGCGGGGTGATCTGAAAGTGAAAAGTCGGTAACACTCTCAAGGATTACCAAGGGGATAGATAACACACCCCCTAGAATAATGAATAGTACCAGAATCCAGATAGATTGGGAAATATTGGGGTAACGGTAATTTTCTGTCATGTCCGTCAATTATTGGGATCACCCATCGGGGTTTGCATCTTCTGTCTCGCTAAAAACTTCCATCCCGGCAGATCCATCGGCAACTTGCCGAATTTGGGTCTCAAAGCCGGGGGGCGAAAGTGCCCACGTAATCCAAAGCGGCGTATCGCCCGTGTTGACAAAGCGGTGTTCGATTTTCGGCGGCAGGTAAATCACCGTTCCCGGTTTCAGGTCTGCCACTTCGTCAGCGACATATCCTACGCCTTGCCCGCCAAATACAAAGATAATCTCCTCTGCGTCGGCGTGGGAATGCCACGGGATTTCGCTGTGGGGATCAATCTCCTCTAACCCCATCGAAAAATGTTTTGTATCCGCTGTCTTGGGTTCAATACAGGTATACAGTGTGCGCGGTGCTTCACCCTCAATCCGAACGGCCTCTGCATCTTCTTTGTGGAAAAAGTATCCCATCGTATTCTCCTTTCTATGTGTACAACATCAATGTTTCACATTTTACGTTTCATGCATCACGTCTTCTGCGGTTTTTTCTTCGCAGCGGGGAACAAGATGTTATTCAGGATCAGCCGATAGCCCGGCGAATGTTTATGGAGGTCTAAATTGGTCGGGACTCTCCCCTCTCCGACGAGGTGCCGATAGTCCTCTGGATCATGCCCGCCGAGAAACGTGAACGTTCCCTTCCCCAATTTGCCGTGAATGTACTTGGCGTAGCGGGTCCCTTCAATGTCCCCCATGATTGTGATAGTTTCACGGATGGTGCTCTCGTTGAACGATGTGGTTTGTCCGAGGAATCCACGCACCCGATTCACATGATTTTGGGTGAGCATAGTGGGGATAGGGTCATGCTTTGCGGCGAATTCGAATAGGATGAAATCCTCCAGACCTGCGATCGGGTTGAGTTCTGGTCGCGGGTTATCGATATTTGAAAATTCATACCGATTCGGGTTGGGGTAGAGGACAAACCTCTCAAAAGCAAAGGTTTTATTGAAATCGAGCTTGGACTGATAGCCTGGATCCAGCGGGGTCCCGTCGAGTTCTGGGGCGACGATGTCCACACTTCCTCCGTTTGTAGAGAGCGCGATATCCAACGTTTCCGGTGCGGAACACATGGCGAAAAGGAATCCACCTTTGACGATGTAATCTTGGATCAACTGGGTAATGTATGCTTTATGTTTCGGCACACTATTAAATCCTGCCTCCGCCGCAGCACCCTCAAATAGATGTTTGCGTTGTTGATACCAGACCTGTCCCTTATACGCGCTGTGGAATTTTCCGTGTTGCCCTGTAAAATCTTCATGATGCAGATGCAGCCAATCATACTGCTCTGTAAACAGAATCCCAGCTTCAACCTCTTTATCCCAGATTGTATGGTAAGGAATCTCCGCGTACTCAAGGGCGATTTTCACTGCATCATCCCACGGGTCTCGGTAGGGTGAATCCTTCGATGGGGCATATACAGCGATCTTGGGAGCCTTTTCCAGCAGGATCTCATCCATATTGCTGTTATCCATCTCGGCTTGGATCGCACCATACTCGGCGGTTGAGATTGGTTGAAAATTGACCCCCATCGTTCGCGCTTTAAGTTGTACATCCGGGGAATCACTCAGAAGAAAAGAGCCTCCACGATAGTTTAACAACCACTTTGCGTCATATTCACGGGGAACTTCCAGCGTCCAGTAGGTCAGTCCGTAAGCTTTCAGATGGTTAACTTGTGTAGTGTCCATCGGCACAAGCAACCACTGTGGGTAGACGCTGCTCGTTATTGCAAAAAAAAGAAGTAAGGACAGTGAGGCGATTTTGTTTGTTGGGGTCATGGGTTTTTGTCTTATTCGAGAGTAGATTCGAGGGAGTAATATTCACCAGAGGATATGAGAGTGTAGCATAGGTTGCCTTGGATCTCAAGGAAAAATTTGTTGGATAGTACTATATCAAGGTAAGTTACTAGGGCGTGTTGACATTCCCCATCAGATGCGCCTTGAGACGATTTGGGAAATTGTTATCAAAATCCACAAAATGTAGGGGATGGCAGCTTATATCGGGGCTAGAAAGCCCCTCCTACAAGGACCGCTAGCGGCGGAGCAAGCAATCAATGGCACAACTACGAACGAGGACCCGATGAATCGGGCAACCACATTGTAGGGGCGGGGGCCCCCTACCCCTACGATTAGGTACTTATCACCGAATCATGGACACGGTTCACATAAATGTCAACACGCCCTAGCGAAACAATCGAGTCAAGAACTGAATTGATACACATGTCGCCCCGCTGGGGCTAAAAACTTGAGACTGACATCCGCTATACACATTGCGCTCCGCTGGGGCTATGGGTCGGGCAAGATGCTCGACCTACGGGGATGTACGGAGGTTACGACATAGGAACAAGGAAGGAGGGACTAGCGAGAAAATTGACTGATGGGGAAACGAGCCGGTGGGGCTTATTTCCCCTGAATGTGGGTAGATTTTCTGAGAGGATTTGCGTTATTGAACTTGGCTGGCTGCGTAGTGGAGGATATTCTCGATCAATTGCTTGTTTCTTTCAACGGTGTACCGATTATCATTGCGGAGGCTTGTGACGATGTATAAACCTTTGCCGTGTTTTCGGACACCAACAACGAGGTCCTTCCCATCATTGGCAGTGGCTAATACTTGAAAGCTACTATCCCAATCCGTCCAAGTGTCATCGATATAGAGTTGTCCGGATTGCACCGCATTCGGTTCAGCGAACAGGTTTTGTCCTTGTTCCGTGACAGTAAACTCCTGAATCGGTCTTCGCTCAACACCTTTCAAATTTCCCACCAGCCAACCGATTTCAAATGGCTCTTCCTCGCCTGCGTCCTGTCCACTCACCATAACAATCCCGCCCTTTTCGACGAACCCTTTGATTTTCTTCTCGGCGGTTTTGTCGAGCAGGTAGCCGTTATAAGCAATCTCTCGATGTCCGAGCCACAAAATATCGACCTGATCTAAGTCGGAGAGGGTGCGGTCTTGGGTTGATTCATAAGCCATTGTTTTTGCCCCAACTGTGCGGACAGCTCGGATGGCGTTGTATTCATAGCTGACGGTGTTGGTCGGCAGGGGAACAGGGCTGTCAGACAGCATAACTGTGGAATTTCCCGTCAAAGTTAAGACTTTCAAGGCATCTTCCGGGGCACCTACCCATCTCTCACCCGCGAGAATCGCTCGGATAACCTCTCGGAACTCCATAGTTGATCCATCGAATGTGCGCTCCATATAGGGGCACAGATGGGTGAATATCCACCAACCGTGGGGGTTGCCTGTGCGGTTTCTATACCACGTTCCATCGAAATAGCCAAGCCCCTCGACGGTATGCGTCTGTTGGTAAAAAACGATGAGGGGCATACCGACTTTGAGTAGATCAATCATCTTCTGCGGAGAGCTGCCCCGGACATACCACCCTGTGGCAATGTTGAGTTTAATCTGGTCAAGCTTTTTTCCTTTGAGGTCCTCTTCGACCTCAATGATGGCGTTCATTCTCTTGGTATCAATGTTTTTAATTTTTCCGAATACGATGTTGGTGCTGCCATCAATGATTTCTTGGATGGTGAACTCTCGATAAATAAATCCTTGAGCATCTGAGAAAAACAGCGAACTAATAAAGACCACGCTTAAAATGGGTAAGAACCGGCGCATTTCATGAACTCCTTTCATCCGTTGATTGTTTGTTATTACCATTGATTCGCATTTCAGCGTTTCCCTGTCGCCGTTTTTGAAGGTGGTGGCAGTCTCTTTTTGATTTGGTGAAAACGCTGAGAATCTCTCTTTAAATTGGATTTGCGGGGCAGCTTGGCTATTCGGGAACGGACAGCAGCAATCCGTTCAACCGTCGGAGGATGTGTCGAGAACATCTGTTCAAGCTTTGACGGTTTTCCTTTTTGGAGTTTGAGAAGTTTTTCAAAAAAGGTCGCCATACCTTCGGGGTCAACCCCAGCGTCGTACATCTCTTGGACAGCGTGCCCATCTGCCTCTCTCTCAGCGTCGCGACTGTACTTCATAAGGACTCCATTCGTAGCCAAGCCGGCGACCATCTGTTCGAGTTTACTTTGGTTTTCTCCCAGAGCTAACTGTGCCACAGCTGCAAGCCCAAGTTGTCGGGTCATCTGTTTCACGCCGTGTTTGCCGACCACATGTCCGATTTCATGACCGATTACGCCAGCTAACTCGGATTCATTTTCTGCGGCACGGATCAGCCCAATATTCACATAGAGATACCCGCCCGGTACAGCGAAAGCGTTGACAGCTTCGGTGTTGACGACCTTAAAATGGTATGTGATGTTCTGTCGTTGGGAATGGTTTGCGAGGCGTTGTCCAAGTCGATCGATATATGCTGTCACAGTCGGATCCGAGTAAATCTTCATCTCCTTTTCAATCTCGCGAGAGAATTGTTTTCCGAGTTGGACTTCCTGCGCATCAGAGAAGATGTTGAGGTTACTGATCCTTCCGGCGCAGCCGAAAAATCCGCTGCCGGTTATCACGACAAATGCGACCCATAAGGTGAGTTGTGTTATTCGAGAAACTTTTTGCATGTTAATTCGCCTCGGTTCCGAGAGTTTTCAGCTTTTTAGGAAAGCGATCGATAGATAGTCCCGCATATATTAGGGATATGAGATTGGAGTTGAAAGGAAAACTGACTGCATCGAAGTGGATTTCAATCGGAGAGGTGGATCTGTAGTCTTTGGCGATCCGGTGAGGAATTACAGATTTCGGTCGGAAGGGGTGAAGTCTTTGATAACTGTTGGACTTAGGGAAGAAACAACGATGGATAGACGGATAATATCAATGGTAATCTGTCTTACAAGTCATCATCGTCCGCAGGCTCAAACCGAACGCTGCAGCTACTACAACGATACCCGCTTTCCGCATTGGATTCGTCAATGAGAAACAGCATACCGCAACAGATTGGGCACGGTTCCTCAATTTCCATCTCTACCCGTTCAAGGATTCCAGTTCTATCTTCAAACTCAACAAACATTTTTATCCTCTCTGAAAATCAGTAGCGATTCAGTGTGGGATCTATTTCAATTGCCCACTGATCGATTCCGCCGGTTAAACTTTTCACGTTTTGGAAACCGTTCTGGTATAGGTAATATGCAGCTTGCATACTCCGCATCCCGTGATGGCAATGCAGGATGATTTCGCGACTCGGATCGAGCTGCTCGATATGTTGGGGGATGTTATTCATCGGAATGAGTTGAGCTTCCTCGAGGCAAACGATCTGGTGTTCCATCGGTTCCCGGACATCAATGAGTTGGATGGGTTCACCTTGATCGAGTTTACCCTTGAGTTCATGGACTGAAATTTCGTGTTTCTCCGGCTGAAAAGGCGGAAGTGCTTCGGAGGGGGTGTTGTCTGCGGTTTTCAAGTTTCGCACCTCGGTTTGGATCAAGCGCACTGGGGGCAGGGGCAGATACCCCTGAGTGTTTCAAAGGAGTAGATGCCGGTCGAATGTCCATCACTCCATGTAAACTGGATGGCATAACGGCCGACAAGCTCAAGGTTAATGGGTTGGGTATTGGCTGGAACTGAAATCTGGTCAGGATCGCCAAGTCCGTCTGGACCAAACAGGGAGTGAACATCCTGTCCTCTGTGCCTTATTGTTGAACACTCTGCACATGGACATAGCCGCCTGAGATATGGATAGGTGTATTGACTCTCGTGCCCATCTTTCCAGACGATTTGTAGACCGTCGTTCCCCAACCGTTTAATCGTTTTTGGCTGTTGCTGTCTCATAGACAAGGGTTAAAAGATACCTAATTCGTCTTTAGCCTCTTCGGTCATCATTTCTGGTGTCCAGCGCGGCGTCCAAACGACATTGACATTGACTTCCTCAACCCCGTCAAGCTGTTGGGTGACATGCTGTGTTCCATTGATAAGTTGTCCACCAGCAGGACAGCCCGGGCTGGTCAGGGTCATTGTGATATTAACAGTATCAGCCTCAATATCAACACCGTAAATCAATCCCATATCAACAATGTTGATGCCAACTTCCGGATCAATAATTTCTTTGACTGCCTCAAATACAGTATCTTCTGTTACCATCAGAGTCCTCCATCAATAATCTACAGAGACGAGAATCCCATCGCCTTCAACTTTGACTTCATAACATTCGACCGGTTCGGTCGCGGGCATACAAAGCGCTGCACCGGTGCAGACATTGAAGCGTGCCCCGTGTCGCGGGCATTCGATCTGGTCGCCGTCGAGTTCACCTTCAGCGAGGGGACCGCCATCGTGGGTGCAGACATCTTCGATAGCGAAAAATTCGCCATTCACGTTGAATAGTGCAACGGGTATATCGTCTACCTCAACCAGTTTTTTTTCTCCCGGCGACAGTTCACTGACTTTTGCGACCTCAAAAAACTCGCTCATTCGGTCTCCTCGTCTTCGTCTCCGGGCCAACCTTTGAGCCCATAAGCACCCGCTTTTAGCACTTTGAGTGCTAAAAGCCCACATTTCAGACGCACGGGCCCTAAGGGGATACCGAGCATCTCCAAAATGTCATCCTTGCTTAACTTTTTGACATCATCCAAACGTTGACCTTTAATCTCTTCTGTCAACATTGAAGCGGCTGCTTGACTGATGGTGCAGCCGTGACCAGAGAATCGGAGGTCGGTGATAATACCGTCCTCAACCTTGAGATCCATACGAATCTGATCTCCGCATAGAGGATTGTCTTCCTCATAAGAGATGTCAGGACACTCAAGGGTCCCATAATTACTTGGGTTTTCGTAATGATCAAGAATATCTTCTTCGTAAATGTTCATCTTCGTCTCCGCGTTAGCATACGCTGGGCTTTCAGCAATCCTTCATGCAGGATATCAATTTCTTCAAGTTTGTTATAAAGGTAGAAACTTGCGCGAACTGTAGCGATAACTCCAAATTTCTGCATGAGCGGTTGTGCACAGTGGTGTCCGGCTCGGACTGCAACCCCAACTGTATCTAAGACGCCTGCTATGTCGTGTGGGTGGATACCCTCCAAGTTAAATGTGATAGCCCCTGTTTTTTGCCGGGGCTTGGGACCATAGATGGTGATGCCCTCAATTTCGGCGAGTTTCTGGTGCGCATATTCGAGCAGTTCTTGTTCATGCACGAAGATTGCTTCCAGCCCGATTTTGTTGAGATAGTCCACGGCAGCCGCAAGCCCAATCGCTTCCGCAATGGCTGGCGTTCCCGCTTCAAATTTAGCTGGCACATCGGCGTAGGTTGAACTTTCGCGCTGGACAGAGCGGATCATCGAACCCCCGCCCAGAAATGGCGGCATCTCCTCTAAGAGGTCTGACTTGCCGTACAGGATACCGATGCCGGTGGGACCGCACATTTTGTGCCCTGAAAAGGCGAGAAAATCGCAATCCAGCTCCTGCACATCCACGTCGAAATGCGGCACACTCTGCGCGCCATCAATCAACACCTTCGCGCCGACGGCGTGGGCGGCGGCAGTAAGTTCCTTAACGGGATTGATAGTACCAAGGACGTTGGAAACATGCGTCATTGCAACCAACTTGGTGCGCTCCGTCAACAACCCCTCCAAACCATCAAGCTGCAACACCCCTTCGTCAGTAATCTCAACAAACCGCAGCTTCGCTCCGGTGCGTTGGGATAGTAACTGCCACGGCAGAAGGTTGCTGTGGTGTTCCATTACCGTGACGAGGATTTCATCGCCCTCTCGGAGATTAGCACTCCCCCAACTATATGCAACTAAATTGATTGATTCGGTGGTATTCCGTGTAAAGATAATCTGGCTTGAACGACGGGCATTGATGAAACGTCCGATCCGCTGTCGCGCCTCCTCATACTTAGCGGTCGCTTCCTCAGAGATGCGGTAAATGCCCCGATGGATATTTGAGTTGTAGGTCCGGTAATACGCATCCATTGCCTCAATTACGGGATCTGGTGTTTGAGAGGTCGCAGCACTATCCAGATAGATCAATGGCAGATCATTTTTCTGTTTTAGAATGGAAAAATCGTTTCGGATAGCTTCGACATCACACGCATTGAGTAAATCGTTCATAGGTTGAGCGCACATCGGAATTCCATTAGGTTCGGGTTTTGAGCGCATTCAGACGTAACAAAAACTATTATTACGCTTTACGCATGATTAACTAGGACAGGTTGATATTCTGCCGTTGCAAATTTGGAAAACGCTGTAATTCAGAGTGCCTTTTTCCAATCTTCAAGGCGAGCCGGCCATTGAAGAAGTCTTAATTTTTCAAGGGATGCCATTACCTTATCTATCGGTTCCGTTTTAAATTGTTCAAATACGTGATAGGGCGGAGATTGCCTTCTATTCAGTTCCTCAAAGGTATGTTTAAACTTCCCGTCAACTTGGTCAGCAATCCACCATGTGATTAACTGTGCCCAACCTTCGTGAACCTCCGTTTCGCCTAAAACGTATAGGTCTGTCGGCCATGTGGGCACCCCCGGTTGAGGAAGTTGATGGGTAATCCAGTGTCCAATTTCATGGATTAAGACAACAGCAGATAGCCATTCTTCGTCAAAATAGCTCCCGATTCCTCTTACCATCCACTTAATTCCTCTTTCATAGATAATAATTTGCTGAAGCCGGGGTTGATAAACACCAAGCAAGTCTTCTATCGAGAGTATTTCAGGTGCCCACCGTCGCTCATTTCTCGGTATCTGATCTTCCCTATTTTCATTCTCCTCATCCAACTCAGGATAAGCAACAAAGAGTGGCGGTGTCTCGAAAGAAGTAAGAATTGGTGGCAACGCGGCTGGCAAATACCCGCTTTGGCGTGTTATTTCCATTAACCGCGCAATCAACTCTCTTTCATCGCCATTGAAGTTGTATGGGATCCGATGTTGCTTCTGAAGTAAAGCAACTTGACATGCTTCCTCAAAATGAGGGATCATTTTGTCAAGGCTATTTATTTTCTTGTCAAGGCTATTTATTTTATCATCAAGTTCATCATCAAGTCTATCCAAATAACCTACTTTATCAAGGAGCCAATTTTCTGCAGCCTTTCTTTGTGCATCCACATCGGAATGTAACCATCTTTTTGCTAGTTCCAATCCGCCAGCCGTGAGAAAAATTTCACATAAATTCCCATGACCTTTATGTGGTCTAGCTTCTTCTATATCGTCCCAATTTTCTTGTTTCTCTACAACCATCCTCCAATCTGGGATTGAACACAATAACGCTATTTCCCATTCCAACTTTTCTCCATTCCAGTTGGGGCCCCGATCCGGCTCTTCGATAAATCTGATTAAATCATATAAATCGGTCGTAGAATTCACAAGAGTCAGTTCCATGGTTGTTTTCTGTTTTGATTTAAACTAATGCTCATTTAAAACGTCAAGCATTACGCACTCCACTTGCGAAAACCGTGTCCTATTTCGCACTGTGTGTGAGTAGGGAACGCAGATCTGCGTTCCCTACGGCATAGAAAACTACAATCCGATGGTGGCACAAGCTTCCAACCTATGATCCTTGCACAGTTTAAGAAGACTGTGCCACGCGGGTATTTAAGTTCTCGCGCCTAACAGGCTACAAAGTAGGGAGCAAAGATCGTTGTTCCGTACAACGATACTTCATATCAACTGTATAAGCCCTGTTATTTTGAAAACAGGTTGCTTGCCCAGTTGGTCAACTTCCCACCTGAGAACGAAACATCGACTGTCTCGCCGTGATCAGCGCATGCCTCATCTGTCGGCACGTCGGTCGCAGCGTCGCTCGGTTGGACATAGCCTTTTTCGAGAAGGTAGGCTTCAACTTCGTCACCGCTGACATCAGCGATAATCTCACCATTGATTTCAATCGTTGGTTGCAGTGGTTGACCACTCTTCTCGACCATTTCACGATAGTTGTCTGCGTTGTTAATGATGTCTAGATCTGCGTATTCCAAACCATATTTCTGGAAGATCGCGCGGACACCGTTACTCCAACCGCAAACAGGTTTCATATAGGCGTTAATTTTTGGCTGACTCATTTTAGTTTCCTTTCAATTTTGAAAAGTGTAAAGTATCTCCGAAAGGTTCGGAGGGTTAGCTATAGCGGACTAGATACTGTCTATTCGCCGCTTCTAAAAGAAAAACATGAAAATCGAAGATTTTCATCTATCCTCTTGATGGTTACACCGCCAATTTACGATCGACCGACTGTTGAAGCTGCGATCGAACTGACTCTAACGAAATCCTTTGCATCACAGGTTCAAAAAAGCCGTCAACAATTAGCCGTTCTGCTGCGTCGTGAGACAAGCCACGGCTCATGAGGTAAAACACCTGATCTTTATCGATGGGACCTGCTGTCGCACCGTGTGTACAACGGATGCCTTCACTGGCTAAGATTTCGAGTCCGGGCAGCGGGTCTGCGCGGGCATGGTCACTTAACATCAGATTATCGTTCTTCTGATAGGCATCGGTATGTTGACCACCGGGGTGGACATGAATCATACCCGCCCACACACTCCGCGATCGATCCTTGAGGACGGTTCGATAGAGCAGGTCGCTTGTTGTGTGAGGCGCCTGATGGTCTTGATAGGTATGAATATCGAGGTGCTGACGGGCGTGCGTAAAGGTCAATCCGAGCATCTCGGCATGACTGCCCTGCTTCTCCAACACCGATACCTGATTGAGTTTGCTCACGCGACTTCCTAACGCGCTCGATACCCAACGCAACTGCGCGTCTCTTCCAATAATTGCACGCTGTGTCGAAAAATTCCAGACACGGAGATTCCACCTTTGCACCCCGATGTAGTCTACATGGGCATTGTCCGCGACAAAGATTTCGACAGCACCGCAGTGTAATCCGGGCGTATCCGCATCTGTCGAAAGGTGTTCCTCCAAAACGGTGACTTGGCTGCCCTCATCGGCAATAATCAGTGTGTGTGACAGGTCTGTCCGTCCCGCTTCAGACAGTGCGACAAACACGCGCAACGGGATTTCAAGGACGACATTTTTAGGGACATGTAACAGATAACCGCCCTGCCAGAATGCGCCGTGGAGTGCATCGAACTTATTCCAATCGACCGGAACCGCTTTGGTCATAAAATGGGATTCGACTAGTTCAGGACGCTCCTTCAATGCGGTGTTCATATCCGCAAAGTAGACCCCTTTACGCTCGAGGTCTTCCGCCAACGCAACATTGCGGGCAATACCGTCTTGTTGAACTATCTGCCCCGGCTCTCCATTCAACGATGCCAATCGACCCCTCAGCGCATCGGGCAGCGGGGCATGTTCGGCGGATTCGGAAGGCGAAAGCGAAATCGGATGATACCGCTGCAGCTTGAAGGGGCGCAGGTCTGTGCGCCGCCAATAGTCCTGCACGTGCATATCCGTTGTACGCTTCCACGTATCCTCATTGGGCGTTTTTGGGATCGGCAGGCGATCGTAAACATCATACGCTGCCAGTCGCCGGTCACGCATCCAACGGGGTTCGTCTTGCGTCTTGGATATATGCTCTACAAATTCTCGTGAAAAATCCCCCGCTTGAACTTCATAGGCGGGATTGTGATTTAACTCTGAAGACAATTCGTTCTCCATCTCTCTCTAAAAATATTGTAACTCAAGCCCAATGCTACATATATGTCGTCCCACTAGGGCTATGTTGGTTCATTAGTGCATTAGTTCATTGGTTCATTGAATTGATGAACACTTGTCTGAATCGCAGATTGCCACAGATTAAAGGATTACACGGATTAGGGAACAACGATCGTTGTTCCCTACAACCCGTTTGCTGTAGCAAACTCACTAGGGCTTTAGGTGGCAACTTGAGTTATTGTGTTAATCTTTATCCTACCGAACCTTCCATCTGAAGCTGGATTAGCCGGTTCATTTCGACCGCATACTCCATCGGAAGTTCTTTCACAAGCGGCTCAATGAACCCGTTGACGATCATGGTCGAGGCTTCCTCTTCGGAAAGTCCGCGGCTCATCAGATAGAAAAGCTGTTCCTCGCCAATCTTGCTGACACGCGCTTCGTGTCCGACGTTCACATCGTCTGCGTCGATTTGGATAACCGGATAGGTATCGGACCGTGATTCTTCATCAAGGATTAGGGCATCACATTCGACGTTGGATTTACACCCTTTCGCACCATTAAGCACTTTGAGCTCGCCACGGTAGCTGGAACGCCCGCCATCTTTGCTAATCGACTTGGAGATGATGCGCGAACTGGTGTTCGGCGCACAGTGAATGACCTTACCGCCGGCGTCCTGATGCTGTCCTTTGGTTGCGAAAGCGATTGAGAGGATTTCCCCGTGGGCACCCGGCTCCATCATGTAAATGCTTGGATACTTCATCGTGAGTTTTGATCCCAAGTTACCGTCAATCCATTCCATGTGGGCATCTTCGTAAGCCATCGATCGCTTGGTTACGAGATTATATACGTTATTCGCCCAGTTTTGGATGGTAGTGTAACGCACACGCGACCCCTTCTTGCAGACGATCTCGACGACGGCACTATGCAACGATTCACTGGAAAAGGTTGGAGCCGTGCATCCTTCGACGTAATGCACTTCCGCGCCTTCGTCGGCAATAATCAACGTCCGCTCAAACTGCCCCATGTTTTCGGTGTTGATGCGGAAGTACGCTTGCAACGGATAATCGACCTTCACGCCGGGCGGGACATAGATGAAAGAGCCTCCCGACCAGACCGCCGAGTTGAGCGCGGCAAGTTTGTTATCCGCGGACGGAATTACTGTGCCGAAATATTCCTTGACCAGATCCGGATATTTACGAAGGGCTGTATCGGTATCGACGAAGATAACGCCAATCTTCTCCAACTCTTCTTCCATGTTATGATAGACAACCTCCGAATCGTATTGGGCACCAACGCCGGCGAGGAATTTCCGTTCCGCTTCCGGGATGCCGAGCCGATCAAAGGTATTTTTGATGTCGTCGGGGACATCGTCCCAGCTCTGTTCAACCCGGTCAGAGGCTTTGACATAGTAGTAGATGTCATCGTAGTCGAGTCCAGAGAGGTCGCCGCCCCAATTCAGATCCGGCTTCTGCTTGAAGATTTCATAGGCTTTCAGCCGATATTCGCGCATCCAATCGGGTTCGCCTTTGATATCACACATCTCATTGATGACCTCAGTATCCAAGCCCTTTCGCGATTTGAAAACGGGCTTAATATCATCATGAAATCCGTATTTGTATTCGCTGCTGACGCCGATGTCTGCTGTCTCATTCGGCTTTTGTAGTTCCGCCATTTTCTATATTTCCTTTCCACTTTCGGTGGATCTGTTTTGTTTTTACACTCTTAAAGAGGGTAATATCTCTTCAGCCTCAGTTTCAACAACGGTCTCCGTCAGGCCGTGTGCCTCACGAATTGGATCGTACCCTTCCTTCTCTAGCAGTTCAGCGAGCTCCCACCCGCCGGACTCGACCACTCTTCCGTCAAGCAGAATGTGTATGAACTGCGGACGGATGTAGCTGAGTAGGCGCGGGTAGTGAGTAATAATAAGCACACCGAGGCCTGGACCAATCAACTGATTGACGCTTTCCCCGACGATACGCACTGCGTCAATATCCAACCCTGAATCGGTTTCGTCAAGAATGGCAATCTTGGGTTCAAGCATAGCCAGTTGTAAGACTTCGGCTCTTTTCTTCTCGCCCCCAGAGAACCCCTCGTTGAGGTAACGCCGTGCAAACGATTCATCAACGCCTAACTGTTTCATCTTTGCCCGCAACTCTCGCCGGAACTCTCGCATCGGGATGAGTTCGTTTGTTTCTGACCCGTTTGAATTTTCCGACCGCACTGCACTCACGGCCATGCGGAGGAAGTTCGCCATGCTGACACCGGGGATTGCTGTTGGGTATTGAAACGCGAGAAAAAGTCCTAATTTTGCGCGCTCGTTCGGCTCTAGTTCAAGGATATCCACCCCGCCTATGGTGACTTCTCCAGAATCAACGGTATAGGACGGATTCCCCATCAGTGTGTTGGCAAGGGTACTTTTGCCGGATCCATTCGGTCCCATAAGTGCGTGGATCTCACCCTGTTTGACATTCAGGTTTAACCCCTTGATGATAGATTGCCCCTCCACGCTGACGTGTAAATCTTTGATAACTAATTCAATGCTCATTATTTCTTATTCAGCTCCTTCTGTATATTATGTGATGCACAATGTCCCTAACCGCCAATCATAGACATGTTTCGTTTCGGTTTGACAAAGTTCGCTGCATTAATCTGGTGTCCCGCTTCTTTCTGTTTTACCGATTCAATAATAAGATCCCCAATAGTTTCATCGGGGGCACCGGCGCGCAGCGGGGTCAACAGATTGGTTTCTGTAATAGAAAACAGACATGTCCGCAATTGCCCGTCGGCGGTGAGGCGGATCCGATTGCACTGTTCACAAAACGGTTCGGTTACGGAAGAGATAAACCCGACATCCCCCTTACCGTCTTCAAACTGATAAAGCTTTGCCGGATCATGTTTAGCGTCGCCGTTCATCTCCACTGGATTCAGGGGATAGACTCCACCGATTTTATCAATGATCTCCTTACCCGGAATGAACATATTCCGTCCCCAGATGTCGTCCGCATCTAAGGGCATGAACTCAATGAACCTGAGTTGATAAGAATTGTCACGTGCAAATTTTGCAAGGTCAACGATTTCATCATCGGTAAAGCCCTTCATTGCCACTGCATTCACTTTGATCGGATCAAACCCACAACGTTGCGCCTCTTGCAGCCCCGCTAATACTCTTGAAAGCACCTTGCGGCGCGTCATTTGCTCAAATTTTGCTTCATCCAACGTATCGAGGCTGACATTGATTCGGCGAAGCCCGGCATCGTAGAGGTCTTTTGCCTGCGTGATTAAACCGATTCCGTTTGTAGTCAAACTGATGTCCTTCAACCCCTTGATTCCATAGAGCCGTTTGATGAGCTCTGGCACCCCACGGCGAACTAACGGTTCTCCACCCGTAAGTCGAATCTTGCTAATTCCCAGATCGACGAAGATACGAGCGAGGTGAACAATCTCGTCAAACGTCATGATAGCGTCATCTTCCATGAACTGCATGTCTTCCGGCATACAGTAGATGCAGCGGAAGTTACACTGGTCGGTCACGGAGATGCGCAGGTTCGTATGTTCTCGATTGAAGCTGTCAATGAGTCGTGTGTTCGTCATTTTATGGGTGGCCGCACAAGGCTAATTGGTTGGGTTTAGTGTTAATTCCGGGAGCTAATGATAACATAAGTGCCTCGGTTTTGCAAATCTTTTTATAGGTTTTTTATGTAAAATACCATAAAAAACACGGCTCATGTCAAAAGAGAGTGCAAGACGCTAAGAACGTGAAACGTGAAAACAACATTAGTATCCAATTTAGTCACCGATGTCCTTTATCATTTCAATGAGGTCTGAATACACCAGGTTGCCATCGTCATCTTTCATGCTGTACCATTCGGGGACACGTCCCACCTCTCGGTATCCAACTTTTTGATAGAGTCGAATTGCAGCCTCGTTCAGATGCCAGACATGCAGGTAAATCCGTCCCAAACCGAACTTTCGGCCTTCCGCCTCTAAGAGCAGCATCATTTCTCTTCCCAGTCCACGTCTGCGACACCTGCCGATGATTTTTATCCCCAGCGTTCCCATCCGATGTGCAGTGTCGAGTTGCAGGCTTCCCTCTCCGACGATCTGTCCTTTCAGTTCTATTAAAAGATGAGAGCGTTTCCCGGTTTCCAGATCGACAAGGAATCCGCCCAACCGCTCACAACCCTTGGCGAAACTCGTCTCTGCGTGATATGCCATCACCCGCTCCTGATGCAGGATATTGCACATCTCGACATAGGCGGGGACATCCTGCCATCGCGGATAGCGGAAGGTAACCGTTTCACCGTTGTTTTGGATTGTCCGAATGATCTGACCTTCTTTCATTTGAGGGGCTCCATCAAATTCTGCTCACATCACACGAAATGAAACGTAAAACGTGAAATGTGAGGAAGATTACGCATTACGCTTAGGTTTGGGAGTGGAAGAAAGAAACCGAGTTTTCAAGAAAAAACTCGGTTTCTCTGTGATCGGTAGCAATTTGCGTTAATTTAGGCTTTCACATCACCAAAGTTCTCAATGCTGGCGGGCAGCTGACCGTCGGGCAGATAGAATTCGTCCTCGATGTTTACAGGCACCGGCTGATGTGTCCGCACCGATTCAATCGCCTTTTCAAAGATGAGTGTCGGCACACAGGCTTCCCAAGCGTCCATCGGGCTTGGACCGCCCTCAAGGCAGAGTCGGGCGAACATACCCATCTCCCCGTCGAAGCCGTTGTGATATTCGTTCTGCTCGATGCCGGGTTCGTCAGTCCCTTGGAATACAAGGTTTCCGAAACGAACGGTTGCTGCGCTCACTTGCCCAGCCAAGACTTCGGCGTAGTGTTTGGGAAGCACGCCGCCGCTGCCGACAGTGCTGAAAACGGAGGTCCCAATTCCGCCGTTGGCGAAGCGGATAACGATTGTGCTGGTGTTTGTCGGCTGCCCGTCGTACCCCATGGCGAGGATCTCCACCGGCTGTGAACGCATGACGTGCCAAATCCAGTGGAGGTTATAGCCAGAGTTGTCAAGGATACCGTCGCGACCGTAGGGACCTTCGGGGTCGTTCGGCTTCTCGTAAGAGACACGGCAGGTAAAAAGGGTATAGTATGGTTGAGGGATGACCTCGCGTAGCCGTTTGGTTACCGGTGAATGTTTGAACCACCAACCGCTCATCAGCTGCACCCCCGACTCATGCACGGCTTTCTGAACCCGTCGTGCTTCGTCAAGTGTCATCGCCGGCGGCTTCTCGACAAAGATATGTTTGCCAGCAGCACAGGCTTTGATAGCGATGTCCGCATGGGTGTCGTGGGTTGAGCAGATGAGCACTGCATCGATGTCGGGATCGGCGAGTATACGGTCAATATCGGTTGTGTAGTAGTCTGCGTTCCCCTCTTCGGCACGGACACGCGCCCCGACTCGCCGTCCGTTTCTACTCACTCCCTCCTCAACCACATCCATCGTGGCGACGAGACGTATCTCCGGCGTTTTCAGGATGTTTGGTATATGGGCCCCGCTAATGCCTCCGCAGCCGATGATTGCAACGTTCATAGGACTTACGCAGCCAACTGTGCTGACATGCGTAAGTCCTACTAAAGTTAGGACTTACACAAGTTGCATCTGAATAGTGGGGGATTTCAATTGTTGGGTCAAGTATTGGGAGAATAAGCTGTACTTGAGTTGATAGATGGTTTGGTCATTCTGATATGCCACTTGCTTGAGTCGAACCCAAACCAACATTGCACAACCGATGTGATTGCGAACAATCCGTGCTAAACGACATTGACACCCCTCAAGACCGGTCAACTGTTTAGCCTCACGGTGAAACTGCTCAATCTTCCACCGCCAGTTACACGCTTGTTGTGCAACCGAAGTGTCATTTTGAGCCAAGTCGTTGGTCACAACATAATCCGTGCGTCTGTTACAAGACGCGACCCGGAAAAGTTTCACCTTGTGATGTTTGGGAAATCCTTTGATTTTAACCCGTTTCCCATGTCGGCGTTCGTTCTTGGTCCACTGCAAACTATCAACACGCTGGTAAGGCTTTTGTGCATTGGAATCGTCTACCTGACGATTCGACTTCAACGGGCAATAGTAATGTTTGTCGAGACTTTCGATGTGCATCATCAAGTCTTTGGTCGCATACCAGCTATCCATCAACACCGTTGAAAACGAAAGGGACTTGTGATAGACCAAAAGAGATAACATCTCTTTAACGTGGTCTAATTTGGTTTTGCCATCTGTCTGTGGGTCGTAAATGCGGTAGTCTATTAACCAGAAACGGTCTAAGGTGGGATTGACATACACACAAGTCACCACACCTATACCGTTAATGACACCTTTGGCGTTTCCGCTATACTGACGACGGACTAACCCGATGTGCTGAGCATAGTGCTTATCTAAAACAGTGTCATCAAAGATGACATATCCCTGTTCTGTTTGCACAAGGTGGGGATTGACATGTTCCCATACCAAGCGAGGCGGGATACGCTCACCGGCAAGGTAACGGTTTATCATATCATGACTGAACTGCTGGCTATGTTCAGCGAAATGGGTTAAGGTATAGTTGATTGAACTACTAAGTAAATACTGACAGTAATCGAGCCGAGTGGGGCGGGTCATCTTTTGCCTCCATGCCACTCATTTTACTGTGTGTCAACTCTTATGTCTACGGATTTTGCGTAAGTCCTATGAAGATAAAGTCTACAGATTTTGGGAAGGTCGGGCATCCTGTCGGACAGAAGGTAAAGAACTTGATAGAGTTGAAACGATAAGCGTCTCAATGCCGAAAGTGAAACCATTTGGTTGCGAATTCGCAACCCTCCCCCTAAAAAAGGAAGGTAAACTCTAATGAAACTTGACATCGATCTGACATCAGACGATTTTGAACGACTTGAAGCGAACATAGTTGCTAAATATGCAGGCATTAGCCAAAAGGCAAATCCGAAAAAGGTTGCCAACATTGATAAGCAGATTCAGGATTTTGCAAGCAAATTTAGTTCCACGTATAGGAAATTTAAGAACTATTTCTCATAGCGCATTATCAGCGAGGGCTATACTTAGCATTTGCGAACGTACGCCCTGCTGAAATTACTTATTATGCTGCTGAAGAAGATTTAATCAAGTCTCATAAAGAACTTTTTGATCTGAATTACCCTCTGTGGATACATCTAACATCATCAATTTTCGATGCTTTATTAGTGAACTTACGGAAATTAACAACAGATACATCTTCAGGGACTGGAAAAGCCATTTCTATGAAAAGGATAAAAACCCAAATATGTAACTTGCATACGAGCATCAAAGCAGACTCCGAAGAGTTTACACTCTTTTTAGAACGTCTTGAGTCTCATATAGAGGTGGCAGAGTCATCGCAAATGCAAAATCTATGGAATTACGTCGATTCTAATGTTGCCCATCTTGACAGCAAATACGAATATGACGACTCTAACTCTTTTATCATTTATGACTTAAAAACTTTGACAGACACCGCCAACGATTTTTTGGATGCTATCTGTGAGTTTTATGACTACCGTGAATCTGGACATCTCATAAACACAAGTTATAATGACGCAGTCGGCTTGATTCTGAAACTTGGATCTTTTATAGAGAATTCATTGGGGAATGTGAAAGATAGTATTAATGCTATTGCTTCTGCTTATTATAAGCACCCTGATTATATCAATCAAAAACCAGAAGACGCGAGTTCTGAAATACTCAAAAGAGTGGTTAATAATCCCGATGAGTTTCTGTGGTTACAAACAAGCATAGAATCAGAGCTTGAACAGCGTATCGCAGAATTGAGAGATGAACCGTTAAGAGAAAATGCTGGGAACAGAGCACCTAAATCTTGAAACAGACTCATTTTATAGAATCTGTCAGAATCTTAAAAACTTTTTCTATCCTATGAAGCATTTACGACCTTACGCGAATCCTAGCGCTGCTGGAAGCCTGCTGTCGAGATGACACCGTTTTCGCGTATCACACGCTCCATCTCAATCGCCTCGTTTAGGTACAGGCTCATCGGTTTCTCAGCGAAAATATGGACGCCTGCGTTCGCTGCTTGGATGATTTCGCTGTTGTGTACCCCCGGCGGCAGAGCGAAATAGATAGCGTCCAACGACACTTCCGTGAGGGTCTCACCGAAATCTGTGGAGGTATGGATACCATCGATTTGAAATCCGTTCACATATCCCTGGATCTTCGTCTCTGCGAGGTTATCCTCAAAAGCGTCGATAAGCGCTGCGATTTCCACAAGTCCTTCGCTTTGAAGCTTCCACAGTGCACCCAAATGCTGTAGTCCACGTTGTCCGAGACCGATAATCCCAACGCGAATTGGTTGACTCATATACGATTCCTTTCCTGAACGATAGGTTTCTTGGACAGAACTTACGCACTTCGATTGTAGTTGCCCGATTCATCGGGCGTTGGGACCGGTGTCCAGCGGCGATGAATCGCCGAACTACAGGGCTTTAACCGTTTAGCTGCGTAAGTCCTAGTTCAGTTGTTCTGCCATCATCCCCCTCCTTATCCGCCCGCTTCCACTTTTTCAATGAGCGGTCTAATTTTCGCAAAATTGATTCGCATTGCATCCGCGCCAGAACCGCTCGGTGGCTGAAAATGTGTGGCGACAGCAAAAACCGCATCACAGCGGTGGTCACGCAGATTTCGCAGCACCATCGGATAGTCAACACCACCTTCGCCAAGCGGGCAGTATTCAAAATTGAGTTTCAGCCCATCAAGGACTCGCAGATCTTTCACGTGGAGCGAATGGAGGTAGGAACGCACATTAATAAAACCTGCGGTCGCTGAATCCGATTCGCCGGCGGTCAGGTTGTCGGACGGATGCCACATAATCTTGATACGCTTAGAGCCAACTCGTTCAATCAATTCCCGACAGTGGCGGGTCGTGTTGGTATAGTGCCAAGGGAGATTGCCGAGCGCAACATCAATATCGTGCTTCTCCGCCTGCTCTGCCACGAGTGAAAAGGCTTTGATCAGCTTCTCCATGTCAACGTCGGCGATGACGCCACCCCGCGTTAGCCAGCGCATGGGCCAGGTCGGCTTGCTAGCGGAGTATTCGCCGGGCCATGCGAAAGTGTACGATAGCACCGAATCCACGCCGAGCCGATTGGCGACACCCATTGTTTGAATCAGGTGGTTGAAATCAGCCTGAAACTCTGGATGGTCTTGCAGTATTTCCAGTTCCAGATCTTCCAGATGCAGTTTACTAAAGGCACCCCCGGCACCGATCATGAATAGTTCGACCCTATGCCGGGCTGCTTGTTCTCCCATCTCATCAACTGCAGCATCGGTAATCTCGCCGTCAAGTGCCCACTGTAGATCACCGAACCATCCATACTTTGCGCCGAGTTCCTCAGCGAGGGCAAGTGCCTCGACGTAAGGTAAGCCTGTCATTTGAAGGTCCATTCCAATTTTGAAGCGATAGTCAGTCATCGGTTGTTGTCTCCTATCTTGATCCATCCAATTATTCTAATTTGCCGAACGTGAACAGGATAACCGATTTTGCGTTATCGGGCAAGGGTTTTCCTCTGGATTGGTGTTAGGATCGGATTTACGCAGTTGAATCACCACAAGATACTGCTCACAACGCCCGATAAATCGGGCAACTACAACCGATCCTAGCAGGATTTAACAATTCAAAGGGACGCTGATAAACGCAGATGAACACAGATCTCTTTGATTTTTCTATATCTACGAAAATCAGCGTAATCTGCGTCCGTACCTACTTTAAGAACTGAAGTGTGTTAGTCCTGTAGGAATTTACTAGCATAACCTAAGTTGCCGGGAAGAAGAAATCCTCTGCGGTTTTTCGGAGAATCTGCTCTTTATCCGATTCAGATAGAAAATCCAATCTATCCCGTACCAAAGCGATGCCATCCTCATAGGTGTGATCGACGACTTGGAAGGGACAATCGCTTGCCCACATCAGTCGGTCAGATCCAAACGCTTCATACACACGACGAATGAGTGGTTTCAGGTCATCATAGGGGGGTGCTTTGTCGCCGAGTGCATAGAAGGCAGAGACCTTTACCATCACGTTTGGGTGTTTCGCCATCGCGCAGAGTTGATCGATATGTGCGTCACGGATTCGCTGATCCTCGCCGATGCGAGCGAGATGATCGATGATGACAGGGGTTTCTGGAAATTGGTCACACTGTTTGCTGAGGGCGGGCAGGGCATCTGGATCAATTAGCGGACAGATGGCGAGGTTGTGCGCTGCGCCCGTGGCAAACATCCGCTCGAATCCAGATCCGTCCAACCAATTCTCAATGGGCCCACCCTTTGGATAGATACGAAATCCACGGACGCCCTGTTCGGCAAGCTGTAGCATCGTTTCATCTGGGCTTTCCGCCTCCCAATCGACAATAGCGATGCCTGAAAAGACGCCCGGATACCCTTCCATCACATCGAGCATGTAGGTGTTATCAAACTGGTAGTAACTCATCTGGATAAGCACAATCCGATTAACGCCCGATGGTTCGGTGTGGGCAAGGAGTTCTTCGGGGTAGAAGGTTTTGGGGTTCATATCGCTTTCCTGAAACGGTGGGCAGAGAGGATAGCGATCAAAATCGTCTGTCCAAACATGCACGTGTGCGTCGATGTATTTCATATCTCTCCTCCTTCGTGGGACTGATAAAGTTCATTGATTCATTAGTTTATTGGTATACTGGTTCATTGCTATACACATTGCGCCCCTCCCCGATAGGATCGGGATTCAAAACTGGAGCGAAAGGCTTACTTGACGGGCGGGGAACCCCGCCCCTACGAGAAAGCCGATGGTAGTAATCTAGGTTATCAAACGAAAGGATAACCGATTTCGGGATTCTGGACAAGAGATTTCCGATGTCTAAGTCTTAATTTTTGCTTGACATTTTTCAGCCGATGCCCTATGTTAGATTCGGCTGAATTGCAAACTGGGAAGCAAGAATTGAACACTGATTTTCGGAGAAGGGACTTGGGTGTGACAAGCATAAGTTCAGAGGTTGTCATTTGCGGTGCGGGGATGGCTGGGATTGCGGCGGCATATCACCTAGCAGTCCGGGGTGGAGTTACGAATATCGTTCTCGTCGATGAGAGGGAGCCGTTGACGCTCACGAGCAATAAAGGGACGGAAGCGTATCGAAATTGGTGGCCTGGTCCCGGCGATACGATGGTGCGTTTCGTGAATCGTTCCATTGATCTGTTAGAAGAACTGGCGCGAGAGACGGATAACTGCTTCCAAATGAACCGACGCGGTTATGTCTTCTTGACGGCGGATGACTGTCAAATCCCCATCATGAAGGCTGCCGCTGCTGAGACCTCTGCCCTCGGTGCAGGACCGATTCGGGAGCACCCGGGTCCCACTTCATACGTTCCCTCACCGTCCGAAGGCTTTGAGGGTCTACCCACCGGCGTGGATCTGCTGCTTTCGCCGGATCTCGTCCGGGAACAGTTTCCGTTTGTGGCAGAAGATACTGTAGCAGCGTTGCATGTCCGCCGTGCAGGCTGGCTAGATGCCCAAAAGCTGGGTAAATGGTTATTAACCGAGGCACAACGCGCTGGTGTTCGCCACCTCCGTGATCGTGTAAGGGGTGTTACCGTCACTGACAATCAAGTCACAGGGGTTCACCTCCAATCCGGAGATCGCATCAACACTGACACCTTTGTCATCGCTGCGGGTCCCTATCTCAAGGAGGTTGGCGCGATGTTGGGAGTGGACATCCCCGTTTTCAATGAGCTACACGGGAAGATTGCCCTCCGAGATGAGTTGGGAATTGTGCCGACGAACACACCGCTGCTGTTTTGGAGCGATCCGATTCGGTTGCCTTGGACGGATGCAGAGCGTGAAAAGTTAGCCGCGGATGACGAGACGCGTTGGCTGCTCGATGAATTTCCCGCTGGCGTTCACTTCCGATCTCGCATGGACGGGGATACCCATGTGCTTCTCGCTATTTGGACTTACGATATTGAACCTCAGCCGCCCGTTTGGCCCCCGACGTTCGATCCGGATTACCCTGAAATCCTGATACGTGGGCTCGCCCGGATGATTCCCGGTCTGTCAGCGTATTTTGGTCACGGAGGCAGAGCATACGCCGATGGTGGATACTACTGCAAGACGCGGGAGAATCGACCGTTGATTGGTCCCTTGCCGGTTGAGGGTGCGTATGTGATTGGGGGACTGTCAGGCTACGGTATTATGACATCTCAGGCAGCGGGCGACTTATTGGCGACCCACATCACCGGCGGTGAACTTCCCGAATACGCGCCTATGTTCCTGCTCTCGCGTTATGAAGACCCAACCTACCAAGCCCTACTAGAAGACTGGGATGTGACATCGGGGCAATTATAGGGGCGAATCTTTAATATAACGCAAGTTGCTAGGTAATCCGTAGGTCGAGTTTCCATACTCGACAACTACTGTACACATGTCGAAAACACCTAGAAAGTTGTATAAAGTGCTAGGCTCAATGAGTCATTTGATGGCGGACGACCCACCGGGGCTTTGGGGTGTGGTGATTCGCTCTTGCTATACACATTGCGCTCCTCTGGAGCGCAGTGATTGGACACATCGGCGTTCTATAGACATATCGCTCCTCTGGAGCGAAAGATAAAGCACTTACCCCACGGGCGGGGCAACCCCGCCCCTACGAGAAAATCAATAATTTTCAATAGCTATAGGAGTTGCACGCTTCAGTGGGGAACAACGATCGTTGTTCCCTACCAAATTCCAATCTTATCAGGGCAACTCCCAATTGTGTGTTTGGGTACTCTGCACGTTTTGCCGTTTTTTCTTCATGAGTCATGTGATTTTTCAACCCTTCAATGGCTCTTGAAAGAAGTGAAAAACTTGTCCAGAACGAGGTTTCTATGGATTTTAACGAAAAAGTCAAAGAGATAAACTCCCTATTGGAGCAGCACAACACGTTTCGAGGAGATTGTCTGAATCTTATCGCCTCTGAAAATGTCCCGAGCCCGTTGGTGGAGGGGCTGCTGGTCGAAGATTTGGATCAGCGTTACGGGAACTACAGCGGTATTGACCTACAGGCGCGGAGTTATCAAGGGAACCGGTTCATTGTTCAGATCGAGGAACTGGCGCAGGAACTAGCAAAGCAACTGTTCGGTGCGGCGTATGTCGATCTCCGTCCACTCTCCGGCAACATTGCGGGCATCGCAACCACCTTTGGGTTAGCAAGTCCCGGTGATATTGCGTTGGAGGTTCATAACGGTCACCAATATGCACACAAGCTAGCCTCCTCCTCGTTGGAGGTGTCGCTCGAATCTATCCCTATCCCGTGGGACGATGTTCGGTCTAACATCGATATCGACCAAACGGTTGCGCTGATCGAGAAGCATCGTCCCAAATTGGTGACGATTGGGTCGGGGGTGTTTCTCTTTCCGCAGCCGGTGCGCGAACTGAAGGAAGCGATGAACCGCTACACGCCCGACTCGTACCTGATCTATGACGCCGCCCATGTCATGGGGCTTATCGCTGGCGGAAGGTTTCAGGCTCCATTGGAAGAAGGCGCGGACGTGATTATTTCCAGCACGCATAAAACCCTCGCTGGACCGCAAGGTGGGATAATATTGACGAACGATAGATCGCTTGCAGAGCGGATTGGTCCCGCGGTTGCCCCCCTGCTTGAGAGCAACCATCACCTCGGTCGCTTGCCGGCGTTGGCGGGGACATTTCTGGAGTGGCTAGCTTGCGGTACGGAACATGCGGACGCAATCATCAGCAACGCGAAGGCGTTGGGGCAGGCGTTGCATGAGCGGGGAATCCGTCTCCTCGGACAGGACCTTGGCTTCACGGAATCGCATACATTGATACCGATTGTTGACGAATTCGGTGAGAGTAAAGCGATGGCAGATCAGCTCGAGGCGTGTAATATCATCGCCGGTGGGGCGAGTGTGCCGCCGGAATTGGGGACGCACGGTTTACGGATCGGGGTTCAAGAGGTGACCCGACGCGGCATGACAGCGGCGGATGTGCCAGAGATTGCGGATTGTATCGTCGGTGCATTGAAGGGAGATGATCTTGACGCTGTTAAGTATCAGGCAACCGCGTTGGCGGGGCGATTTAATGGGATGCGGTTTACGCTGAAAGGAGTCTGATATAGTTTTTTAAGGCATTATGTCGCCCGGTTCGGTGGGTGAATGAACAATACTCGCTCCCCCTGATTCATGTTCTGCTTTGAGTTGTCGCAGTCGCACCACTACAGGCGGTAAATTCTTCTCGTATTCCTCTTTCGACTTTCGACAGTATTCGAGGTAATCTGCCAAATACGCACCGACCTTTTCTTTGTTGCACAGATAATAGAGAATCGTTGCGTAAACTTGTTCCAGAGAAAGCGTGTGGTAGCACTGCACGATGGCTTTTGGCTCCTGGTCGCGATGGATGTACTCGTATAGAGCGCTCTCAATGCCGATGCGCGTACCTTTAATCCGAATATCGCCCTCCGACAGAAAGTCAAAGTAATCTTCGAGTTGCATTTTGAAATCTCCGTAAGTTATCAAGGTATAAATCCTATGTTTGCCTTTGATACAACAGATCATCAATACCTGACACGATTTTTTCCAATGCGTCAGTTATTTGCTGGTCGGTTTCCCTATCTGTACCAGTTACTAAAGTCCTTAGTCTATTCAGTTCAGCGTTGATAGATTCCTCGTCTTTTTGTTCTTGGAAAATCTTGAAGAAACTCAACCAATGTTCTGCGCCTATCCCACAGAGAGATTCCTTCTTGGCTATTTCCAAATACCTATCCATTATGCCTGTCCGTGCAAATCGACCAAAATTATTGCCACCATCGTATACAGGCTTATCAGAAATTTTGTCGCTTTTCTGCGGATAAGGTGAAATACTTTCAGCAATTATGATCTCTGTTCGTGAGCTAGTCTTCCGAATGTACTGCCAGTGATAATTTCGGTATTCTGCTGCATATTTTGCTAATTCTACATAAGGTGCAAATATTTTGGGATACCCTGAAATTACGTTATTCAGTGCCCATGGAATCACCACTATCAAATCTTGATTGGCACACGCATCGGGTGTTACTTGAAATCTAAAACTTGGCTCCCCTTCCTTTGCTAGTAAGTACCAGCTTTTTAGCTCAATACCCAAGAGAATTTCTTCGTTAAGTGCCCCTGCTTCATTTGCGTCTCTCTTTAACAAAACATCTGGAAAAGTTTGCGGTTGTCTGACAAACCTATAAAACGTATATTCCTCATCAGGATCCCAAACTTCTCTCATTCGGTTCAGTGTCGAAACCACTTGATCTTCTATAGTTGCGCCAAATGCTGCATTTAAAGTAAAAATATCCGTAGCCAGCATCCCCTCTATCGAAGTATCTGACCTGAAGTAAGTTGGTAGCGCAAATAATGCTTCTCGTACCCTTCGATATACTTCATACCCCAACCAGTTTTCGTCAGGCGGATTTCTTTCAGGTTCCGATTCAAACAGAGATTCCATGATTATATAAACTTTAACTCCTGATAAGTGTCGTAAGTTTTTAGTCTTTCAACCGCTGGCTGGAAGTATTCATGATTGATTTCGGCAGCATAACACCTGCGCTTAAGTTCATGTGAAGATATGGCAGCCGAACACAGCCCGCCAAAAGGTTCCCAAACTACATCACCAACATCGCTGCTTGATCGTATACATAAACTAATGAGTTTCAGTGGCTTTTGATTATTATGTATGGACTTATATTCGTTTTTTAGACGCTCATGTCCTCGAACGGCTGGCTCTTGCCAAACGTTTGTGATTCCGTTTTCACAATAAAATTTACTTCTTAACTTCATCCATCCTCTGCCTGTAATGGGTTTTTGACCATCTAGTGAAAAGTACGGTTTCCCGTCTTCACTTCCGTATCTGTTAGCATATTCAACAATCTTTTCAAATGCTTCGGGAGGTGGATAATACCAAAGATGGTCCTTTGTAAAATATTTCCTTGTTGCTGCATTCCTTACGCCGCAAGCCTCATTCGTTTTATAGAGGGGAAGTCCAGTTCGCTCCCATTCATAGCGAAGCCACTGCTGCATATCCATCTGGATGTCATCTATCTTGAAAAAGGCCTTCTTGGTATACTGAACACATACTTCAGTCACTACAGGAAATTTTCTGAGCGTTTTGCTATTTGAATTACCAGCGATATGTGCTATTCCTTTATCCCATACATGACAATTTCTGTATTCCCAACCGTGCTCCGCTAAAGTCGGGTGAACGTTCGCCCAACCTATTTCCGTATTCCAAAACCAGAGTGTAGTCATAGGTGTCGAATACTCACTCCACTTCTCTATGTGTGGTTTATACCATTTGCACAAACATTCTGAGGTTGGTGGGTCGCCACGGTAGCCACCCACACCATAAGGGCCGTCGGAAATGATTACAACCGGAGATTCCCACTTGGGGTATAGATTGAGAGAATCTCCTGTATATATAATTACCCCATTTCTTTCGTAAAATTCCATCACTAAATCCTCTACTCCCCCAGTATTTCAATTGCAAAAGGAAAAAGTTCAAACGAATGACATTAAAGACTTGCATATTTAATCACATCTGTTATAAATCGCCTACAATCATATCATCCAACATAAACTCCGTCAAGCGTAGAAAGCAAGAAAAGGTAAGAGGCAATGTCTGTATGCACAAATCCTCTTGAGCGCAGCGCAAAGATGGAGTATACTTGGGTCGTGCACTCAATCAAACTGGCATAATGGAGGAAATCTTTTCATGGCTTCAACAGAGAGCAAGATCCGCATCGGTATCTATGGATGCGGGTCTTGGGCGAATCGAACCCACATCCCGAACCTACTGAAACTTGATGGCGTTGAAATTGTCGCCATCTGTGATAGCAACCCACAGTCGCTCAAATCAACCGCCGAAGCGTTTAATATCTCCAAAACCTACCGTAATGGGCACGAGATGATGGATAGCGAAAAGATGGACGCGCTGTACTCCGTCGTCCCGGCGTATGCGCGCACAGATGTCGAAGCGACCGCTGCCGCAAAAGGGGTTCATATTTTCAGCGAGAAGCCGCAAGCACTGACGATGGAGGTCGCCCATAAGATTGACGATGCGATTCGGGGTGCCGGCGCAATCAGCACTGTCTGTTTCCGGGAAAGGTATCGCCCAATTTTTCAGGAAGCCCGTAGACGTCTGGAAGGGCAGAAAATTGTTCATGTCCGATTCCAGAGCGTCAGCGGGTTGCCCGAACCTCTATCTGGATCGTTAAAGGATTCTTGGTGGTCTGATATGGACAAATCGGGCGGGCAGGCGTTGGATTGGGGCGTCCACGCGACAGACTATACCCGTTTCATGACAGGCTTGAACGTTGATCGAGCGCAAGCGTTCTACTGTCAACGACCGTCGTACCACAATCCCCTGACCTCTTCTTTCAATTACTGTTTCTCCAACCAAGCGACGATGACGCTGACCTTCATTTCCGCGGCTCCCAACTTTCGGGCTGAACCGTGGTTTACAATCTTCTACGAAGGCGGACATCTGGCGGTCTACGGCTACGAATCCATCGAAGTCAACGGCGAAACCGTCTATCAAGCGGAGGCGTTCGACCCATGGTTTGAACAGGACCGCATTTTCATTGAAGCCGTGCGCACCAATAATCCCGGTCTCCTGCTGAACGATTATCACGATGGGCTTTTTTCTTTAGCCCCGGTGCTCGCAGGCTGGGAGTCCGCCCGTCGAAACGGGGAATGTATTGATATTCCAGCATTTATGGAGAAGGGGTACGGAGACTAAGCGCGTCTTAGATCGTGTTTCCCACCCACCAACACAAAATTAAAGGTAAGCGAGGCAGCCAAGCATGAGAAAATTGACCGATAACCTTTTTTTTATTGAAGACACATGCAGCGTTTATGGGGTAACTGCAAACGATAAAACACTATTGATTGACTGTGGAACATCCCCGACAAAACTTGAGACCAGCGGTGTGCAGCAGGTCGATCAGATGTTACTGACCCATTTCCATCGGGATACCTGTTCTGCTGCGGCCCACTGGAACAGGGGCGGCGCACAGATTGTTTTCCCGTTTGCGGAAAAGCGTTTCTTCGAGGAGACAGATCTCCTCAAGGCGTCCTACGACATCTATGACAACTACACCTCCTACTATCCCTGCTTTGGCCCCTTGGAAGACCTTGCGCCGGATCGGTACGCTTACGACTACGAGAGCCTATCATGGGAGGGGATTCGTTTCGATGTGATCCCTCTACCCGGTCACACCTTCGGTTCGGTGGGCTACCTTTTCGAGTTAGATGGACAGCGGATACTCGCCTGCGGGGACCTGATGTCGGGTAGCGGCAAAATTCGGGACTATTTCTGGAGTCAGTGGAACTATATGGACTTCCAGGGGCATATCAATCATCTGGAAAGCCTGAAGACCGCCGCCGAGCTTGACGTAGATCTGGTTCTGCCGGGACACGGCGCACCCTTTGAACCGACCGAGGAATCGTTTTCCGACCTACAGGCGGCGTTGGGGGAACTGTATGAACTCTTCCATGCCCAAATCTACGAACAGTATCGCCCCGAATTTCGTCAGATTACGGAGCATGTCTATGAGATCACAAACTCCACTGCGAACACCTATATTGTCCGGGACGATGAAGGACACGCGCTCTTTATCGACTGCGGCTACACCTCCAACGCACCCATCAGTGCCAATCCGCACCGCTATATTGACAACTTGTCGCCCTATCTCGAAACAGAGTTGGGAATCCACACGGTCGAATGGTTTCTCCCGTCCCACTATCACGACGACCACCTCGCCGGCTACCCGATGTTGCAAGCACGTTACGGGACGCGGGTGGTGTCGTCCCCCGAACTCAAGGACATCCTAGAGCACCCAGAAAATTACGACATGCCCTGTGCAGTGCCTCACGGAATGAAAGTCGATCACGTCGTTGAACGGGGAGAGGCTTTCCATTGGCGCGGGATTGACTTTTTCGTTGAGCAGCATCCGGGGCAGACCCTTTACCATCACCTCATCTGGTTCACGGTGGATGGACAGAAATTCCTGAGTGTGGGGGATAATATCTCCGGGCTTACCTTCCGTGAACAGAGGGACTTTATTCACTCCTTTATCCCCAAGAATCGGACACCAGTTTCAAGTTACCGTGATATGCCCCAACAGATTCTCAACGCCGAGCCAGATTATCTTTTTACCGGTCACGGTGGTTGTATTTCATTCGACAGGGCGAAAGCAGAGCGGTGGGTTGATTGGATGGGCCGGTGGACGGATCTCTTTACGCAGATCCTCGACCAGCCGCACCCGAATATGGGGATGGATCCGCATTGGGTAGAGTTTTATCCCTACAAGGTTCGCATCCAGCCCGGAGCGACGGTGACGTTCAACCTCAATATCACCAATCACGAAGCGGAAACGCGGACGTGCGCCCTTCGCTTTCGTTCGGTTGACGGCGTACAGCTTTCTCCGACAACGATAGACCTTCAAGTGTCTGGAAACACCAATACTGCCTGTCAAGTGGAAGCGATTTTCCCTGAGCGTTTTACCACCCACGCGCTTCCTATCGTGGCGGATGTCACTTGGAATGGAGCACATCTCGGTGAGATCGCCGAAGCTATCGCTTACTGGTAAGGAAAGGTTGGTATCATGACATCCCCACAGATTAATCCGGCGCAACACAAACAGTTATTCCTCGACGATCACGCCATAGCAAGCATATCCAACGTGAACAGGGCGTTGCATCAACCAGATAAATACGGTCCCATTCTGAAAGCTGACCGTTCTCGTGAGCAGGTGTATGTCCAGAGCGGAAACGCGCCGCAATGGAACTCTGAAAAAGAGATCTGGGAATGGTGGTATGATGCACATTACGCGATTCCGCCCGGCTCGGAGGGAGGCAGCACAGAAAGCAGTCGTAAGCATTACGCGACATCAACGGATGGGGTTCACTGGGAAACGCCTTCACTGGGGCTTTACCAACGGCAGGGATCGAAGGACAACAACATCGCCTACGACTCCAAGCTAGAATTTCTGACCCGTCGCGGTGTCTACAACTCGCCAGAGATTACTGAGAAACACCTTTATCATGTCATTCGTGACGAGCGCGATGATGACCCCCAACGTCGCTATAAGGGACTTTTCAGCGATACGCGCAATATGGGACGTTTGCCGGGCGTTTCGCCGGACGGTTTCCGTTGGACTTTACTCGATGTGCCCCCCATCCCCAGCGAAGACACCTCAAACTTCATCTATGACGAAATCAGCAACCAGTACGTCGCCACTGTGAAACAGCGCACGGTATGGGGACGGTCGGCTTGGCTCTCAACGAGTGTGGACTTTGTAAACTGGACCGAACCGCAACTTATCTTGCACACCGACGAAATTGATAGAGAGAATCGGAAACATCGTATTCAGGAGGTTGTCGAAAACCCTGCATATCTCACACCGCCTGTCCTCGAAGATACGGATTATATCGCTCAACTCTACATGATGCCGTTGATGCCTTACGAGGGGATATACATCGGTTTCCCGTTACTGTTCAATCCTGCCGGTCCCGACCTCCCGCAGATGAACCATTGTGGTATTAACCAAGTGGAACTCGCAGTATCTCGCGATCTGTATCACTGGGAGCGTGTGGCAGACCGGGAAGTGTTTATCGGGGTCGAGCCGTGGGACGGGGTAAATTATGGCACCGCTCAGGTCGCTGTGTGCGGTCGTCCCATCGTGCACGAAAACCGAGAGATATGGATTTACCACAACGCCCACCGCTTCCGCGGTCACCAGAGTATCTATAGTGAAGACTACGCCGAATATTTTAATGATGCGGGTGCGTTGTACTTGGCAAAGCTGCGCCTCGATGGGTTCGTTTCTCTCGACGCCGAAGGGGAGGGAACGGTTGTCACAGAGCGTTTCACGCTAAACGGAGCGGATCTGTATGTCAATGCAGATGTTCCACATGGCGAACTTCGTGCCGAAATTCTAGATGCGGAGACGATGCAGCCGCTTTCGGGGCTATCCGAAGGCGAATGCGTCCCACTCAACGGAGATCATTTGCGCGGGAAATTGATGTGGAAAGATTCGCCTCGCTTGGTCAGCGAAAAGGCGGTGCGCGTCCGCTTCATATTGCGGCAAGCGAAACTATATGCGTTCTGGCTGGAATAAGTCCCATAGAGAAGAGAAAGATTATGGTAGTAGAGATTATCGGTGTCTTGCTCATAGCGTTTGTAGCCATTGTGTTGATCGGTGTCATAGACGGCTTCAAGAATCCGCGACGACCCCGTCAAACCCAGGATTGCCCTTACTGCCTGAGTCCTGTCCATGTGAACGCAAACTACTGTCAACACTGTGGGAAGCGTCTCAATTAGACCACTATCTCACGTATATCGCCTTTGATAAAGGGAAGGCTCAATTTCCCGCGTTTGACCAATCCGATAGAATAACAGCGGCGGCGTTATGCCCCGGTGCTCCAGTTACTTCGCCGCCGGGGTGCGTGCCTGCACCGCAGAGGTAAAGGTTGGTGATGGGTGTGCGGTAGTGCGCCCAACCGGCGAGTGGACGTTGCGCGAGGTATTGGCTCGCAACGATATCGAGGTGACGGATGTTTCCGTCGGTGAGACCGACCCGTCGTTCTAAGTCAATGGGTGTAAACAGCGACCAGTCCACGATAATATCGCGAAGATTCGGCGCGTAGGCAGAGAGGGTGTCAATAAGGCTCTCACCGACCTCCTCCCGACGCTCATCCCATGTTCCCTCCCGCAGATGGACAGGGGCGTAGAGCACCCAAATTGACATGACATGGTGTCCCACCGGTGCCATTGTTGGGTCGTAGACGGATGGGACCTGCACCTCCATCACAGGCGCACTTGACGGCAGCCCGCGTTTGGCGTCCTCCCAACTACGCTCATAGTATTCAATGGACGGGCAGATCTTGATTTCTGACAGGTAGCGCGGATCGAAATCACCGTTGAAGTAGGCGGAGAAGTCGGGGAGGTCACTGAGGGCAGCGTGAAATTTGAGATAAGCGGCATTCGTTTTCAACCGCGTAGTGCTTTCCACGAAGTTAGGGCTAAGATGTTCGCTCGGAATGAGTTTGAGGAAGGTGCGTTTGGGATCGGCGTTTGAGACAACGATGCGGCTGCGAATTTCCGTACCATCTGCAAGGGCAACGCCACAGGCTGCCCCGTCCTCAACGATGATGCGGTCGATTGTCGCCCCGGTTTTCAGCGTTGCCCCACGCGCGCGTGCGGATGATGCCAATGCCTGCGTAACGCCTCCCATCCCGCCCTTGACAATACCGCTATTTTCGGGTTTGGTAAAGTTATCGCATTTGATATAGGTGTAAGCCCACGCGCTTCCCGGCGCGCCGATGTCGCCGGCATCCTGCGCTTGGGCATACGTGCCTCGCATCGCCTCCGACTCAAAAAACTCGGTCAGCAGATCTTTCATGCTGACGGTGAGGAGCCGGTCAAGCAACGCTTCATCGTCGGTGCCGCGCACCCGTTCGGCGATTTGGCTGAGCGTTGGCGGTGTCGTCAGAAAGTATGGGTAGACAATCCCTGCTGCGCGTTTCCAGAAGTCTAACCACTTCGGAAAATTTTCTGCATCGCGGCGGGAGAAACGGGCAATCTCCGCTTGGGTGCGTTCCACATCGTCCCAGACGAGTAACCGTGAGCCGTCGGGATACGGTTGGAAGCGTGAGGGATCGAGGTGGTATACTTCAAAGCCGTACTTGCGGAGCTCCAGTTCTTCGATGACCTTGTTCTGTAACAGATGGCAGATATAGGAACAGGCGGAAAATCGGTAGCCGGGAAACAGTTCCTCGGTCACACATGCCCCACCGAGGAGATCGCGCCGCTCCAACAGCAGGACATCTAGCCCCGCCTCCGCCAGATAGCCAGCGGTAACTAAGCCGTTATGCCCGCCGCCGATAATTATGACATCGTGGTCTGGTGTCATCTTTGTGCTCCTTTGAAAAAGAGGGTTTTATACCCTTCTAATGGGTACGTCGGGCTAGGAAGTAATCCGCATTTGCACCGAGTTTCTGTAGCAGCGGCGTTGTCAGTTCATCCAATTTTGCCATAGTCTCAGGAGAGAGAGAAAGCGATGCAACATGTAGATTCTCCTCAAGCTCTGATACATTGCGGGTGCCGACCAACTCACAGGTGATGCCGGGCTTTGCAATGGTCCAAGCGATCGCGAGCCGACTCATGGGCACCCCCTCTGCCTCGGCGACTTTTCTGATACCTTCAACGGCGGCGAACATCTCCTCCTCTGCCCCTTCCTCACCATGCCCTGCCCTTTCCCGATCTCCGCGAAACTGACGGAACCGCGCATGGACAGCTGGAAGCTCCTCTGCTGTTTTATACATGCCGGTTAGAAGTCCCTGTAGCAGCGGCATATACCCTAAAATCCCCAGCCCGTGTTGCTGGCATAACGGTAAAATCTCTAATTCAATCGCCCGTGATAGGAGGTTGTAGCAGAGTTGATTCACATCGAGTTGCACGCCGGTGGCAAGGGCTTCGGACAACTGCTCTGCACCAAAGTTGCTAACGCCGATCGACCGGATCTTGCCCTCCTCCTTCAGCGCGTTCAAGGTCGCAAAGGCATCTTCAACGGAGTGCTCCGTGATGGGCCAATGGACGATATAGATGTCGATATAATCCGTTTGCAATCGGCGGAGACTATCTTCGCAATGTTCGCGCAGCACTGTGGGCTCGGTATTGTTCGGACTGATCTTGGTGGCAACAACCGCTTCGTCGCGCCGTCCTTTTAACGCTCTACCGACTGCCTCTTCGCTCCGTCCCTCATTGTATCCCTCCGCTGTATCAAAGAAGTTAATGCCGTGATCGAGTGCCGCGTGCGCCACCGCATCAACATCCTCTTGCGCTTGAGGTCCCCAGTAGTCCCCGCCGCCATAAGACCAACCGCCGATCCCCATGACAGAGATCTCAATGCCGGATTTGCCGACTACTCGCTTTTCCATTTATCGCTTCCTCTTTCGATTAAAATAACGCAAGTTGCTAGTACTCTGTCAGGCAAATTATGGTTGTGTATATTGATTGAGAGCAAACAATAAGATTAGGATTTACGCAGTTGCATGCCCAAAGCCTCGTTGTTCGATGATGTATTAACACACAACACGGCTCGTAACGCCCGATGAATCCCCGATTATCGGGATTAAGAAACAGGCAATTACAGTAAATCGGTAGGTTTGTAGTGGGGCGATTAATCGCCCGTGGTAACGCGCAATGAATTGCGCTACTACAAACTGAAGTGCGTAACTCCTAACATATATAATAATTGCAAAACTTATCTGATTGAGTACTAGGTTCTGTTGACATTTGGGTGTCGAGATATGAATCTCGACCTACAGATACCTGCCGGTATTAAACCAAGAATAGGCAGGTTACGGCACACGGAGTGTGCCTACTACTTTTCTTCCCATTGATCCAGTCCCAACAATTTTCGACCCAGTGGAGACAATTCTGCTGTCTGACCGGTTTGATGCTCCTTCTCGTTGCGGAGTTTCCATGTCGTCACACCGGTGACCTCTATGACCAAGCCTGCCAACCGATCTCGCCACGCTTTAAGGCGATGGTTTCGTGCCTCCTCATCATATCCCTGCGATGGGAACATGGTGATGTACTGCGCCATCCGTGGCTGCGTTGCTGTATTGGAGCTGCTCCCGTGGGGCAAGGCAGTGTGCCAGATGATGAGATCGCCCGCTGCTCCGGGGATCGGTTGCGCCCCAAGGCTTTCGAGATCTTGCTCGCGTGGATCCGCCTCCGGCGGCAGGTCTTTCAACCAATCCTCTAGTTGTCGATGGAACCCCGGCACGCAGGTGAACGCTCCCTGATTGGCTGCGGTGTCCGTCAGGTATAGCACACCCTGAACCCAGAAGTCGATCGGCGGTTCTAATTTGGTGTCCCAGTGAAGTTTGCCGGGGTATTTCCAATCTGGTAGCTCCGGCGGGTTCATGCTGCCGCGATCGATGCTCACCCAGAGCTGCTCCGTTCCCCAAATCTCCGCAAACGCTTGATGAACGCGAGGATACTGTCGGTTGTCCCATAGTGCCTGATGTTGATACATCTCAGTCATTATACTGGGGCGAGGCGGGTCGGGATACCAACTTCCCGGATCGTCGGACTGCATCTCCAGAAAATCCCACACCGCCCGCTCGGCAGCTTTGAGGTTCTCCGGTGGAACGGCATTGTGAACGACAACGTAACCGTTTTCCTCCCAGAACTTTCGATCTTCGGCCGTTAAGACAGGCATCTTTTTATCCTCCCTATATGTGCAGTGGATTTGTCAATCCACTGCGAGCGGTGATTTGTTCGATCTATCGCGCATCAATCCAATGCGACACATGTCGCCCCGCTAGGGCTATGGGTCGGGCAAGTCCGAGAGGATCCCGTGACCGGGGATACCCAACCTACGGGGGTGGATGCAGGTTACGGCATACGGAGTATGCCTACTACTATTGTGGTGGCGTCCAGTTTTTGATGTGCTTTTGCCAAACACGCTCTACCTCACCTCGAATGGCCTGCACATCTTTCCATCGGTCTGGAAACACTGATAAGGTATAGCCCATCGCGCCCTGCTCTGGACAGACAAACATCTCTCGTCCCGGCGTCGCGGCTTGCAGCCAGACTTCGATGAGCCGATCTGCGAACTCAAGCCAGTCCAGGAACTCCGGCGTGAACTCCCCATCATGACCGAGCGCGGGGATCTGGCAGTGGTGTCCGTTAAAAGGACGGAAATGAAACTGCTGAGCGAGTTGGATAAGGTCAACCCGTTCTGCCAACCGATCCCAGTACGGCGGCGACAGGTGCTTGATGATAGCGGGGTGTGAGAAATCCCACGTCATCTTTAGCGGTCGTCCCTCCGCCTGCTCAAAGCCCTCCGCGAGCGCGTACGCCTTCTCCGGTGTCTCGGTGCAGGTATCGCGGTGCACCTCAATGGCGACATCCATCTCTAACCTGCCTGCGGTTTCCATGACTTGGCGTGCCCGCGTTATCGCTTCCTCCGTCGGGGTATCGTGGTCAAGCATCTGGACGTTGACACAGACCGCTCCCACCTCTTTGATTGCCTGAAGCTTTGGCTCGACTTCTGCTGCCTCCCCTATATCCACAGTCGCTGCGAACAGCAGTCCATACCCTTGGACATGTTCGGCGGTGACAACCGGCACCCGACCGAGAAAGCCATCGAATCCAGCATTTTTTATCTCTACTAACTTCCGATCGGTGGGCCATTCTCCATCGGCGTCGCCATAGTCTGTCAAGGTCCAGAGCGTTGCCATGTGTCGGATCTGCGGTGGATTGATTACATTTGCCATATCATCTTCCTCCCAAGTCATACGCAAGAAGTAGCGAACATCTTTAGTGTTGTGTATCAAGGCTTATACGGATGTATGAAACCAAATCATCGTCCTCGTTGGATCATAATCCACAAGGGATTTTTCGATTGAATTGTAAGTCCCGAAAGGATATACTAGAGCAAAGTTTCTGTCAAGAGATAAAGCATTCTGTCGAGATATGAATCTCGACCTACAGACTGAGATCAATCCGATGCGCGTTTAGGCGATGTGGAGAGGAAGGAGTAACATAATGCTCACGGAACAGCAAATCAATCACTTTCAAACCTTCGGATTTCTGACTTTTCGGCAGTTGTTCAGTCAGGACGAACTGAAGACCATTAACACGGAGTTTGAAGCGGCAATGGCGGAGGCGTTTCGAGATGACCCTTTCGATGGCACACGCCGGCATTGGCTGATAACGATGGGGTCCGATACGCCCTTTCTCGCGTCATTACTGGAAGACCCACGATTTTGTAATGTGGCAGAGCAGCTTTATGGCGAGGATGTCTTCGGTATCGCCTCTGACATCAACCGTTACGTCGGGGATACGCGCTGGCATCCCGATACAGGTAGCCTGGATCAATACGGCGTCAAGTTCGCCTACTATCTGCAACCGGTGACTGCGGAGAGCGGCGCGTTGCGGTTGATACCGGGCTCGCACGAGCCATCTTTTCACGGGGAACTACGGCAAAAGATGAATGAGTTGGAACTCGAAATCCCTGATGTTCCCGCCTACATCTTTGAATCGGAGCCGGGGGACGTGGTGGCTTTCGACGTACGATGTTGGCATGCGAGTTGGGGTGGTGCGGTTGATCGTCGGATGTGTGTCTTGGTGTACTACAATAATCCAAAAACACCAGAGGAAGCAGAAGTCACCCAAAAACAGATTATTGGCAATGGGGTTGACTACGGACCGTGGGTTACCAATGCCGCAGGAAATCCGAAGCGCGAACAGTGGATAAACCGAATGCGGGAGTTGGCTCCTGAAGCACTCTGATGGTAGGGGAACTTCAGACTTTTTATCAATCGTGTTACAATCTCTCACAAAAAGAGGAGATAGACAGATGCACGCTATTTGTATTCATGAGCACGGTGGACCAGAGGCACTCCGTTACGAAGAGGTTGCCATCAGTGAGCCCGGTGCGGGTGAAGCACGGGTACGCATTGAAGCAGCGGGATTGAACTATATCGACGTTTACCACCGCACGGGACTCTATCCGAGTACCAACATGCCGTTCACACCGGGGATGGAAGGTGCAGGCGTAGTCGAGGCAGTTGGGCCCGGCGTCACTGAGGTCAATGTGGGAGATCGCGTCGGCTATGCGATGCACCAAGGCTCCTACACCGAGGCGGCAATCGTGCCGTCTGGGCTGCTTGTTCCTTTACCAGATTCGATCGACACGCAGTCGGCGGCGGCGGCGATGCTGCAAGGTATGACAGCCCACTATTTGACTCGCAGCACCTATCCACTCAGTACGGGCGACACAGCACTGGTACATGCAGCCGCCGGTGGGGTTGGCTTGTTGCTCATTCAGATGGCGAAAACGTTGGGAGCGCGTGTATTGGGCACGGTCTCCACACCGGAGAAAGCGCAGCTCGCCAAGAACGCCGGTGCCGATGAGGTAATCCTCTATACACAGACCGATTTTGAAGCCGAAGTTAAACGTCTAACCGATGGGGATGGGGTTGATGTGGTCTACGATTCAGTCGCCAAGACCACCTTTGATAAGAGTCTTAACTGTCTTCGACCCCGTGGCTATTTAGCACTGTTCGGTCAATCGAGTGGGCCCGTGCCGCCATTCGATCTGAGCCGTCTGTCGAGTGGTTCGTTGTTTATAACACGCCCGGGGTTAGGGCATCACGCTGCCAATCGGGAGGAATTGATGGGACGCGCGGGGGACCTCTTTGAATGGATCGCTGCTGGCACATTGAAGCTGCGGATTGACCGGACGTTTCCGCTTCAAGATGCCGCCGATGCACACCGTGCGTTAGAAGGCAGACAGACAACCGGCAAGGTTCTGCTGATTCCTTAGAATCGGCTCCGATACCAACTCCGCTATACACATTGCGCTCCTCTGGAGCGCGTGGATTGTACCTATCGCCCTTCTATAGACATATCGCTCCTCTGGAGCGAAAGTCGCGATTCGGAGGGTACGCCCCCTACCGTGTGTTCTGTGTAGGAGGGAATTCCAATGCCCGACCATTTCGTCGATCGCTGATGTCCTGATAAACCGGGATTTCGCTGACGCTCAACTTGCGGTTTATCAACTATGGTAGATTATAGAATTACTTAGACACTGCCGATGCACATGTACAGATTAGGCAATCTGTACCCACAAATAACCCCCTAAATCCCCCTTATCAGGGGGACTTTGGGAAATGTCCGCTTATTTCTCTAATTCACCATAGTAACTTGGGTTATCTTAATTGTCCCGCACTATCCGTGCGTGCACAAAAACCAACTGAATTTTAACAGATAGGAGTTGTAATATGGCAGCCGATACATTAAGATCACTTGAAGGTTTGCAAGACGGGACTTTGTCCCCACACCGAATCACAAAATTGTGCAACGATTTTGAAGGTAGCCCGGTTTATCGGATGGCACAGAACGCTGTCTGCAAAATCGCCGTCGATGACATTGCCCTCGACCGTCAGATAGTCACCAACAGCGACTTTACCTTCAGTCATGTGCTGGATGACTGGAGCGTTACGAACCAGAAAAGTAGTGGCAGATGTTGGATGTTCGCTGGACTGAACCTGTTCCGGGTCGGCGCGATGAAGAAGATGAACCTGAAAGAATTTGAATTCAGCCAAAACTATACTTTCTTCTGGGATAAACTTGAACGCTCCAACTATTTCCTGCAACGAATGATCGAGATGGTAGACCGTCCCGTGGATGATCGGTGCATTGCATGGCTACTTGAAAGCCCCTTAGAGGATGGCGGACAGTGGAATATGTTCGTCAATCTGATTAAGAAGCATGGACTTGTGCCCCAAGCGTTTATGCCTGAGACGGAGAGTTCGTCAAGCTCAAGTCGGATGAATCGGATTTTGCTGAATAAGCTACGCGAGGGTGCGAAGACGCTTCGCGATATGGCATCAAAAGATGCGAGTTTTGATGAGCTGTTAGATGCCAAAGACGAGATTATCACGGTCATCCACCGCATCTTGTCCATCCATCTCGGCACGCCGCCAACCCATTTCGATTGGCAGTGGAACGACGCTGACAAAGCGTTCCACCGCGATGGAGAGATGACGCCACAACAGTTCGCAGAGAAATATATCACCGTACCTGTCGATGATTACGTCTGCCTCGTCCACGACCCACGCCCAACAAGCCCTATCGGCAAAACCTTCACGGTGGAATGCCTCGGCAACGTTGAGGGCGGTGCGATTGTCAAATACCTGAATATCGATATCGACCTCATGAAGCAGATAGCGATGAAGACCATTATGGATGGGGAGCCGGTCTGGATGGGGTGCGATGTTGGGAAGATGATGCAGAGCAATCTCGGTCTTTGGGACGCGAAGCTGTATGACTACGAAGGTATCTATGACACACCGTTCACTCTTGACAAGGCAGGGCGGCTCCAGTACCACCAGACCCTGATGACCCACGCGATGCTATTCACGGGTGTGGATGTGATACAGGAGAACGGCAGAGAGATTCCGCGGCGTTGGCGGGTTGAAAACAGTTGGGGCGCCGATAGCGGGCGCAAGGGGTTCTACCTGATGAATGACAACTGGTTTGACCAATATATGTTTGAGATTGCTGCGCGAAAGGAGTATCTACCTAACGAGCTACAGGATGCGCTTGAGGCAGAGCCGATTGTTCTGCCTGCATGGGATCCGATGGGAGCGCTAGCAAGAGAGGGTTCCGTGTAGGTCGAGATTCATATCTCGACATCTTCCTGCCATGATCACAGGTTGGGAAACCTGTGACTACGAAAGATTGTCGATTTTGGAAAATCGACCTACAGAAGGGCAACTCTTGAACAAAACGCAGGTAAGATTAACAGGAGGCATAAAATGGTATTTAGTGAAAGTTGGTCAGTGCTAGAACCCGATATAGACACCGTCTTTGCCCATGAGGCAGATCCGCTCCAAGCCCTTGCGGACGCTCGCATAGCGGGTATTGCGCTGCGCGGCGCGTATGATCCAGATCAGTGTAGTGGATTGATGCAGCGATTCGTTGAGCGGGGTATGATGCGTGACCCAGATCACCCCACCCCGGAAGGGAACTTGCCAAGCCGGATCGATATCGGCTCGAGTCTGGTCAACCGCGCACGCGGAGGTCTGGCGGTATCAGATGACCCTGCCGAGAACAAGGAGGCTTTCCTTCAACACTCGGCGAGCACGCATGAACTTTTCAGCCACCTATTCGACGGGTTTGATAATCCAGTGGATACCCTCTACGATTGCCTCTCCGCGCTGACGGTGAACAAGGAGGTGAAGGTCGCCCGTGAACCCGATGGGCGTCTCTACGGTCCCGCAATCTTTCGGGTCCACTATGAGGGCCACGCGTACTCTCCCCACATCAATCATGTTGCAATAGACGACAACCTCTTCAACTTCGAGGTTTCCCGTTTCACACACCAATTTGCGGCTCTCATCTGTATACAGAATTCCGTCCATGATGGGGATAGTCCACACGCTGTTATCCATCGGTGCACTTGGAGTCCGGAGGTGCAATCCCACGTCTCTAACGGTACGTACTACGAATACGCCGCACAAAACAAGATTGAACAGCAGCAAATCGAAGTACAGCCGGGCGATTTCTATCTGTTCAACAGTGGTTGCATCCATCAAGTGGCTGCTGTAGAGGGGAGCACTCCTCGAACGGTTTTGGCGACTTTTATCGGCTATTCGGAGGAGGATGACGAAATCTTCGTTTGGGCGTGATACTGTAGTAATAAGGAAGAGAGTCTTATTATGGTAGATGATAGAATTACTTATACACTGCCAATGCCCATGTACAGATTAGGCAATCTGTACCTACAAACAACCGCCTAAATCCCTAACCCCCTAGCGCCCTTATCAGGGGGAAAGAGGGGGGCTTTGGCAAATGTCCACTTATTTGTCTAATTCACCATAAATAAAATCGTAGCATCCCCACGCTTCATCTTCAGGAGAAGCAACTATGAGAAATTCAGACATAAGAGGACTCTACTATGGTAGATGATAGAATTACTGATACATTTGAATAATATCCTCAATAGACATTTCTGTTTGATATTGTTGGATTCGCTTTATATTAGCAAAATCGTGTTCAATCGGATTATAATCCGGGGAATAAGGGGGTAAAAACATCAGACTCGCCCCTGAAGCCTCTATTAACTGTCGGGTCTTTGGCGTTTTGTGAAGTCGTGCATTATCAAGGATTACCACGTGTTTTGAAGTCAAGCGTGGACATAACTGCTCGGCTAACCAATCATTGAAATCGTAGGCTTTGCAACTCCCTTCAAATAACCGTGCCGCAGTGAAGGTATCTTCAAAACGTGCGGCAATAAGTGTGGTGGTCCGAGTGCGTTGGCTGGATATAAGGTCAAACACGGGTGTGCCTATAGGCGCATAGCCATACCGTCTATAACCGTCGTCTCGAAAGCCACTCTCGTCGGCATAAACTACGGATTTACCAGCGACTTTGACTTGTTCAAGTTGTTGACGATACACTTGTCGTTTTTCATCACACCGCTCCTTATAACCGAGCGTCTTTTTTTTCGCGTGTATCCTAGCCGTTTCAGGCTATATCCTATACAGAAGGTCGACACCCCAAAATGAACAGCGCGTTCTTTGAGGGTCTGGTCTGGAAAATCAGCAATATGTTGTTTCAGCGCATCATAATCAATAGATCGGGGCCCTCGGGGACCGGGTCTTTGATAAGCGAATGGATCTGGGGCGTTTAGCCACTTATAGATAGTGGTTCGTCCGACGTTAAACCGTTTAGCGGCTTCTGTTTTGCTGCCGCCGGCTTGTATGAAATCAAGGACGCGTTTGCGTAAATCGGGTGAATATCTCATAATGCTTATATCGTAACACATTTCTAAATAACGTTCACTTATTTATATTATCTACCATAGTTGTCAAAACCAAGGATAGATATCACTATATCAGTAGTGCTTTAAAGATTAAAATTCACAATGCTGATTACGCTCGCTTTGGTATTAGCGAAAGGTTACAAATTCCTGCCGACCAGCGAGTGAAAATTATCGGGTTGATTGCTGACATCATCAAGAAAACTGGTTTCGTTAACGATGCTTACGCTTCCTCAAGGGAAGGACGTAAACACCTTTTTATTACCAAGGATGAGATTGGCTATACAGATCAACTAGAAATTGGTAATAATCAAAAGGTTTCTCCGAGGGACCTTTTCAATGGCATGAAGCGACATGGGCTATACAAACCATCAAACAATAAGCAAATACGCATAGCTATACTCAATATGATGCCGCAGATATCATTAGAAAATCTGCGTAACGCTTTGCGAGAAAACCTTGGGACTCAGCTAGAATACAATCTTCTTCAAAGTGGTGAAATAATGAACATAGTTCAACCATCAAGAGCAAAATTGGAAGTGGCAATTGATACGCTTAAGGAGAAAAAACCAGATATTATTTTGGGGATTATTCCTGAGTCGAATTATCTCCCTGATGATGAGGAATGGACGCTTTATGATGACCTCAAAGACCTTACTTTAGAACGTAATTTACAAAGTCAAGTTATCGTAAGCAAAAACGTGGAGAATTCGTACATAATTAACAATGTTGTCTTGGGTATACTCGCTAAAACGGGTAACGTACCTTATGTGCTAGCGGAGGCAATAACTTATGCTGACCTGATTGTAGGACTTGATGTCTCTCGGCGAAAGAAAGGCAATCTACCAGGCACAACCAACGCCGCAGGCATGGCAAGAATTTACTTTGCTAACGGCGAACTTATGAGGTATAACATCCGCGAGGCAATGCTAGAGGGAGAAATAATTCCACCCAACGTTTTGCGAGGCATATTTCCACAAAGTGATTTCGCTAATAAGAAAATTATAGTTCATCGGGATGGAAATTTACCTGAGCCAGAAAAAGAAGTTCTAATGAAATGGGGAGATGAAATCGATGCAACATTTTACTTTGTTGAGGTTATTAAAAGCGGATGCCCTCGTCTTTATGCAACAATGGGGCAGAAAGAAGTTATCAAAGCCCCGAAGGGAAGCATATTCACATTTGGTGAAACCGAGGCGTTGTTAGTTTCATCAGAATTTCCAGATAGCTTCAAAGCAACGCCACAACCCATTCGTGTTTGCACTCATCCCCCTTTCCCATTGAAGGAAGCACTGCACTCTGTTTTGTCCCTAACTTTGCTTCATTATGGATCTGTTCGTCCACCACGCTTACCCGTCACTACCTACTACGCCGATAAAATATCATCAATGGCTTCAAGAGGATTGAAACCGGGGGCCCGTGACGGAAAAGTTCCATATTGGCTATAGTTAAGAATTACACAGTTGACCCCTTGAAATCTTGTAGTTCGGCGATTTATCGCCAGAAAACACAACTCCCGATTCCGTTGCGCTGGAATGATGTCCCGGTGTTGTTGAATTGTTCCAATCCTTATAACATGGTGGATTTACGGTTTCGTAGGGAACGCAGATCTGCGTTCCCTACAAAATGGTGGGTGCTCGGTCTGGTCAGTCCCGATGGCGTATCGGGCTATCTCCTTCTGAAAAGGATTCGACAACATGCGTCTATCATGGAATGAAATCCGCGCCCGCGCCGCCACATTCGCTCAAGAATGGGCGGACGCAGGCTATGAAAAAGGGCAAACGCAACTTTTCTACCGCGATTTTTTCGCCATTTTCGATCTACCGGTGCGGCGGGTAGCAGCGTTTGAGGAACCCGTCAGACTGCTCGGCGATAGGCGCGGCTTCATTGATCTGTTTTGGAAAGGCGTGCTCCTCGTTGAGCAGAAAAGTGCGGGACGTGACTTAGCACAAGCCAGAGAACAAGCACTCTCTTACTTCCCCGGTATCAACGATGCTGACCTGCCACGCTACCTCCTGCTGAGCGATTTCCAGACGTTTGAGTTATACGACCTTGACGAAGATGAGAATGTTGCCTTTACCCTCGCTGACCTGCCCGAACATGTCGAAAAGTTCGGTTTCATCTTGGGTGTGCAGAAGCGATCCTTCAGGGATCAGGATCCGGTCAACATCAAAGCCTCCGAGCGCGTTGGTCAACTCCACGATGCGTTGGCTGAGTCCGGCTATACGGGTCACGATCTGGAACAATTCCTAGTCCGCATCGTCTTCTGTTTCTTTGCTGATGACACCGGCATCTTCGAGCCACGCGACATTTTTCTCGATCTGTTAGAGAACCGGACGGGGGAAGACGGCTCAGACCTCGGTGGTTGGCTAGCACAACTGTTCCAAGTGCTCAACACACCGGTAGACGACCGCCAAAAAAATCTTGACGAAGATCTCGCCCGCTTCCCCTACGTCAACGGCGATCTATTCCGCGAGCCGCTGCGCATCCCGTCATTCGATTCCGAGATGCGTCAGCGGCTCATTGACGCTTGCCACTTCAATTGGTCGGAAATCTCCCCAGCGATCTTCGGTTCGCTCTTTCAGTCGGTGATGGACAAGGATGAACGCCGTGCCCAAGGCGCGCACTACACGACCGAAAAGAACATCCTCAAGGTAATTGAGCCGCTTTTCCTCGACGAGTTACGTGCCGAGTTCCAACGGCTCCGCGCCCGCAGGGACAACCGTCGCCTCCCTGCACTGATTGCCTTTCAGCATAAACTTGGTCGGTCGCGCTTTTTTGATCCCGCGTGTGGCTGCGGCAACTTCCTCATTATTGCCTATCGTGAATTGCGGACGTTGGAGATAGAAGTGTTAAAGGAGATCCGTCCGCACGGTCAACTTGACATGCTCGCGCAGTCGCTTTCGGTGGTTGATGTGGATGCGTTCTACGGGATTGAGTTGGGTGAGTTTCCCGCGCATATCGCCGAAGTTGCACTGTGGATGATGGACCACATCATGAACAACCGCTTGAGTTTGGAGTTTGGGCAGATTTATGCGCGCATCCCGTTGGAGAAGTCGCCGCATATCAGACACGGGGACGCACTGGAGTTTGATTGGGCGGAACTGCTGCCGCCGGAGGAATGTTCCTATGTACTTGGTAATCCGCCGTTTGTGGGTGCGAAGTTTCAATCGCCAGAACAGCGCGAACAGGTGCGCAACATCGCCACACTGGGCAGAAGCGGCGGCACCCTCGACTATGTGACTGCGTGGTTTATCAAGGCGGGTGAATACATCCAACAGAGCACGGCGCGGATTGGCTTTGTAGCAACCAATTCCATCACCCAAGGCGAACAGGTGGCGCAGCTTTGGCCCCTCCTGTTTGACCGTTGCGCTTTAGAGATTGCCTTTGCCCACCGTACCTTTGCTTGGGGTTCGGATGCCCGCGGCATGGCGCATGTCCACGTCGTCATTATCGGGCTGGCAAAACGGGATGCCACACCGCGGGAGAAACGGCTATTTTCCTACGACGATCCTACAGCCGAGCCACACGAGAGCCGTCACGCTGCCCTCTCACCTTACCTGTTTGACGCTAGTGAATTGACCGATTCGCGGATTGTCGTGAAGAAGGAATCCCGGCAGATCAATGGGCTACCAAGACTAATTATCGGCTCCAAACCCATTGATGGAGGACACTACATTTTTAACGCCGAAGAACGCGCTGCCTTTCTGCAAGAGGAACCCGACGCTGGGCCGTATCTGCGCCCCTTCGTGGGAAGCCGCGAGTTTCTACAGGGGGGAGCACGGTGGATACTGCGCTTGGCTGATGTGGAGCCTCAAGTGTTAAGGACGCTGCCCAAGATCCGTGAGCGTATTGCTGCTGTCCGTGCCTATCGGCTATCGAGCAGGAGCAGACCTACCCAGGCACTTGCCGAGACGCCTACACTCTACCACGTCAACGTCGTTCCTACCGCGCCGTTTCTAGTCATACCAGAAGTGAGTTCTGAGCGGCGGGAATATGTACCAATTGGATGGTTGGAACCGCCGGTAATTCCAAGCAATCTTGTCCGCATCATCGAAAATGCCAACAAGCCCCTATTCGCGTTGCTCACTTCGGCTATGCAGATGGCTTGGCTCCGTCACATCGGTGGACGGTTGAAAAGCGATTACCGTTACTCCATCGGTCTCGTGTACAACACCTTTCCGGTGCCCGATGTTCCCGCGGAACGACTGCAACGCCTTGAACCTTACGCTGATGCTGTCCTCGCCGCTCGCGCCGCGCATCCCGACGCGACCTTGGCGGATCTCTATGATCCCGATCTGATGCCAGTTGAACTCCGCAGGGCACACCGTGCCTTAGACAGTGCCGTTGATAAGCTCTACCGGCGTTCTCCATTTTCATCTGATCGTGAGCGGGTTGAACACCTGCTCGGTTTGTATGAAAAAATGATGGTGCCGCTGGCTGCGAGTGCCACGCCACGGCGGAGGCGACGGCGGAGCTAGTGGGAAAACTGCGTCATCGTTGGTTAGAATCTTAACCCAACCTGCTTTTAACTGGATAGTCAATTATTAAGATGGTATAATCAACAGACAAGTTAAAAAGGAGATTGGAATGGACGCTACGACAATAACCATAATATCAACAATTATTGGGTCAGTAGTAACTGTAACTGCCATGTTTATCCTAATGCTAAAGTTTGTTAAAGAACCATTGGACAAACGCATTGATAGGCTGGAAAGACGGTTTGATGATTTGTATCAGATGCTACTTGCCCACTTCATGGGTGTCCAATCAAAAGATCACCGTGAAAAAGCAGAAGGGAACAATGAATGATTTAGGGTATTTATATCCATAACATTACGCTTTTATCGAATCTTCCGTTCTGTGTCCCCGTTCTTCAGGGCGGGGAGTATGTCAAAAAGTATTTCACCTCCTTCCTCAGCTACCAACTAAAACCTCTTTAGATTTTGCTTGCCCTTATCTGCTCTAATATTTCTCTATCAAATCTTGCCATGATACGCTCGCACATCATGCCTTGGACGGTGCCGTTGATAAGCTCTACCGGCGTTCTCCATTTTCTTCGGACCGTGAGCGCGTTGAACACCTACTCGGTTTGTACGAAAAAATGATGGTGCCGCTGGCTGCGAGTGCCACGTCGCGGCGGCGAAGATAGTGGAAAAACTGCGTCACCGATTACTAAAGGTATGAGTCGGGCAAGTCCGAGAGGATCCGTCCGTACCCCCGATTTCATCGGGACAGTCCGTCCCGTGACCAGGGGCGAGACCAGGCGTGACCGGGGATGCCCGACCTACGGGTGCTCGTCTCCGTCCCTATAAATCGGCATTTCACTACACTCAACTTGTGGGTCAAGATTCATATCTCTACGGTTAAATGTTCTTCTTAATTTTACCCATTTTCTAGGGGGTACAAAATGCGATTTTTACTGATATTTGCCCTACTATTTCTCTCAGCTTGTGGTGTAGAAAATCCATTCTCTTTACTTGTTGGTGAAGAGGAACATATTGAGATTATTACGATTGGTCCCTATACTGAGCGGTGTCATGATGCACATTTTGAACGGGATTGCTTGGTAAAATACAATGAGGACAAAGGTCGCTGGGGATTCTTCTACGAGAGCATTCAAGGCTTTGATTTTGAACCGGGATTTATCTACACACTTGAGGTCAGGCTGGAAGACCGTGGTACTGAGATACAGGATGTGGGGCGATATGCCTATCATCTTGTTAAGGTAATTGGTAAGAAGAAAGCCCCCGAAGATTTTAGTTACGGCTGGTAGGGTTTAGTGGAGAGTGGCACGTAGGGTCGCGATTCATATCTCGACACAGTATGTCGATTTGAGAAAATCAACCTACCTAATTTTACCGATTTTTTAAGGATGCACAGAAATGAGATTTTTACTGATACTTGCTTTGCTGTTTCTCTCTGCTTGTGGCGTGGAAAATATACTATTTCCGTCTGACCGCGACGAGGAACATATCGAGATTATCACGATTGGTCCCTACACCCAGCGGTGTCATGGTGCTTTTTTTGAACAGGATTGTTTGATGGTGTACAACGAGGACTCAGGTAGGTGGTGGTCTTTCTTCGATGGTGTCGAAGGTTTTGATTTTGAGCCGGGGTTTATTTATATACTTCAGGTTAGATTGGAAGACCGGGGACCCTATATACAGGATGTGGGGCGATATGCCTATCACTTTGTCAAGATAATCGTGAAAACGAAAGCCCCTGATGATTTTAGCTACGATTGATATACTCCTCCACCCGAGAACCCGTTCTAAGAAGAAAAATATTACTTGAGGGGTGTGTATAATTACTGTCTGAATCACGGATTAAACGGATTAGGCAGAAAACACGGATAACCAAACGAAGTAACCACTACGCTGTCGTGTCTTCAGCAATCCAAATACACAAAAGCCTAACAACTTGACGGAACCTTCGCTCCAGAGGAGCGATATGTCTATAGAACCGCGACAGAGTTAATCCTGCGCTCCAGAGGAGCGCAATGTGTATAGTAAGAGCTGCGGTTATGGCTTGGATATGTCTATCCAAGCCAAGCAGATTTTACAACTAGCAACTTAGGTTATTAATAGCTGCCCCCTGTTTTTGGCTGGACCCTCCTATCCGTGACTTAATTTTGCCTTCGTTCACTGATACATAGTGCTGTGGAATTCATGTGTTACGCTTATATTTTTCACAACAATTACCCCATCCGGAGGCTCTAGTCCTCCAGAGGCAGATTGACCCGCACATTGCCGCGGCGATAGGATTCGTACAATCCAATGTCATTACCCACCTTGTGCTCACCATAAAATTAACCCAAGTCGGCACCTATTCCAGCTAGTAGTCTGAAATTTATATCTCGAGGTTGGATGATTTTTTTGGGCTAACCCCGTTGTTGGTGCAGTTGCTTTCAACGGATTCGATTTGTTATGATAATCCTCTCTTTCCAGCTCTGCTCACCCCGGCGAGATTAACAAGACAATTGTGCCAAATGGTGCATTTCCAAATATTCAATCTACACCATTTGGTGCGTTAAGCTGATTAACCGACAACAAAAAACCCTGGTTTTCTGCGGTTTTGCCTGCTTATAGGGCAATGGCACACTAATTGCGATTTAACGGCGCATCACAATGTAGACTTTTGCATCAAACATGATGTGAGGGGCTGTTCAAATCTTGAAACACAAACAGTAATTTTGGAGGAAAAACATGAGTGCCAAGAAGACCTCAGGAGCTTCAATGACCTCGTTGATTGTTCACGGAGTTGCCTTCGTTATCGGTGGTATCTATCTCGTTACCCAAACCCAGCAGTTCAAAACCTTCATCGGTGCCGAAGTGCTACAGGCGAAAGAGCCACCCAAACCTCAAGTTCGTAAACCGGTTTTCAAAACAATTAAGCCAACGGTTCCAACCACCAATACAGTGATTGTCGAGCCGGTTCAGGTTCAATACCGAGTCACGACAGCATTGGCCGTGCGTACGACCTCCGTACAGCCAGAAACCGTTTTGGAGTTTACCAATAAAACGATAAAGTTGGATGATCCCATCAACCCAAACGTGCCTAGGGTGGTCAGTGCCAATGCGCCAGCACCGCAAGTTGTGACACATGCCGACTTGCCTGTTTCTGACGCTCCCGGCGCACTATCATTTTCCTCACCCGTCGCAACCGCTCCAAGTGCCGCACCTGCTAACATTGGTCGTGGGATTGGCGGCATCGTACAGGTGAAAGTCGCTTTTGAGCGTCCGGCTAGACTCGCTATGGTTGAACAAGTTGGTGCAACTCGCGATGCCTTGAGTGATGTTGCTGATAGCATTACTTTAGGCGACGCAGAAGTGCTACCGCTGCCCCGTGGTGAACCAGGTGGTCGTGTCATTGGTCGTGGTGCCGATGTTCGCGGTGTGTTCCGGTTTACCCGTGTCCGTCACAGTCTCTCTGACTGGTGGGCAGATGCCTCCTCGCTGAACGCGTGGACAAAGTGGATGAACGAACGGACGAAGATTAAAACCGACATGAACGTCGAAGGTGGCGCGCTCAAGTTCACTGATGCGAACTTGCATAAAGCCCCTCTACTTTTCATGACGGGCCACGATCCGGCACTTACCCGTTCCCATAACCTGATGAGTCGTCAGTACGGTGGTGGTAAATTGGACAATCGCCTGTCCGAGAGCGAGGCAGCATCGCTGCGTCGGTATCTCGTCGAAAGGGGTGGCGTCCTTGCCTTTGATGACTGTGGGGTGAACGCACCAGCACAGGCGATGATTCGTCTGTTCCTCGCTCAGATGCGTTTTGTTATGCCTGAATATCAGGTGACACGAATTCCGAACGACCATGAGATATACAGCAACTTCTACGAGATGGGCGGACCACCAGTTGGATTCGATCTGTGGTGGTGGGGAACTCACCCGCCGAAGCGAAACTATCTCGAAGGAGTTATGGTTGGTGACCACATTTCCGTGTTAGTATTCCGTCGTGATTATATGTGTGCGATGGAGTCAGTGAGTTTGCCAACCCGTAGTGTCCATTATTCACCAGGCGTTTATCGTTTCATGACCAACGTTGCAGTTTACGCACTGACGCACGGCTCGATTTCTGATTACTCCGGTTATGTGCCAGAAGATACAATGGCAAAGAGGAAACTGCCGACCAGTGCTCCTGAATCTGCAAAAATTGGTGCCGTTGAATAAAATCTACAGATTGGATAGCTTCTCATATCATGTAGCATTGAGCCGCCAAGCCATACGCTTGGCGGCTTTTTTTGCGTTACTTTTAACACAAGTTGCCAGTCGTCCAACTCGCTCGGCTTGGATAGACATATCCAAGTCTTAGACTCTCGGAACGGAGTCATCCTTGTGCGTGTGCAGTGGATTTGTCAATCCACTGCGAGCGGTAATGGGCTTTATTTAGTTCCCATTCTCCCGTTTTGCGACATTTTCCATAACTAGGTTCTGCTGACATCTGAAAAATTAATTCATCTCCGCTCCGAGAATCTTCAATGGGCAGGTACAAGATCTGCCTCTACATTGGGTGGATTCCTTGTAGGGGCAACCTTCATGGTTGCCCTATTGTAGGTCGATTTTCCAAAATCGACAGTGCGATGTCGAGATTTGAATCTCGACCTACACAAGCACAAGAGACCGACCATTACCCCGGCGGTTTTGAACAGATGGAATGAAGATCTCCGTTTCCTACGAATGACTCAGTTCTGTGTCGTGGTAGGGGTTTTCGTAGGGAACAACGATCGTTGTTCCCTACAACTACTGCAAAATGTCAACACGTCCTAGTACTCAATCAGATAAGTTTTGAAATTATTATATATGTTAGGAGTTACGCACTTCAGTTTGTAGTAGCGCAATTCATTGCGCGTTACCACGGGCGATTAATCGCCCCACTACAAACCTACCGATTTACTGTAATTGCCCGATTCATCGGGCGTTACGAGCCGTGTTGTGTGTTAATGCATCATCGAACAACGAGGCTTTGGGCATGCAACTGCGTAAGGCCTAATCTTATTGTTTGCTCTCAATCAATATACACAACCATAATTTGCCTGACAGAGTACTAGCAATTTGCGTTACTATCGTTGATGTGGATCTGCTTTTAACCGTTCAACCCAACCTACACTACGACTTACAGAGTCTTGGATTCACGATTTCGTAGGGGCGAGGTCACCTCGTCCCCACGGAACTTGAGTTACTTCCATCAATTACCCCATCCGGAGGCTTCGATCCTCCAACGGCAGATTGACCCGCACATTGCCCCTACGATGGGATTCGCGTAGCGCGATAGCAATCTCCAACGCCTCCTTGCCAAATTCACCCGGACAGATTCGCTCTTCTCCAGCCTCAACGGATTTGCAAACACCTTCGATTGCGTCCACCATTGAACTCCGTGGATACCAAGGGTTGGGGAACTGACATTGGATAGGTCCACCCGTTTCTGGATGGGTACTCCACAACTCAAACCGGGCGTGGGCATTGTGTGAAACGATACGTCCCCTCTCACCGATAAATTCGAGCGTCCATTGCTCCCCAGAAGTTTCGGCTTGGGTATTCATGACGGCGCGGACACCGTTCTCGTAAACGATATACCCTGATCCAGAAAGGTCGGTATCGCCTGCGGCCTTCTCCTCGCTGTCCATTACCCCAAAGACCCATTTTGCTGGGGCGCCGGCGAACAAACGGAAGAGTGCGAGCGTGTGGCTATGCAGATTCGAGAGGGTGGATGGGCTGTGGCAGATCATCGATCTCAAATTACCGATGGTGCCGTCAGCGATTTCTTGACGAGCGTTTGTGTACCAGTTATACCAGTTGAGGTGGCACGCAATAGCGAGGATAGTCCCGTGCTTGTGGCAGGCGTCGACCATCGCGTCCGCTTCGGCAAGGGTGCGGCACATCGGTTTCGTGGCATAGATCGCCTTGACACCTGCCTCCGCCAAGCCGATAGTGACCTCCGCACGAGGTTCGGGACGGGTGGTTAAGCAGACGATGTCTGGCTGCTCTTTCTCCACCATCTCTCGATAGTCGGTGTAAAGGGCTTCAGTCCCCCAACGCCGTTTGAAGTCATCTAATTTTGCTTGATCCACATCGGCAGCAGCAATGAGGTCTACCCCCCGCGCCTCAATCATTGCTGGGGCGTGCGCCCAGGGCCAAGGATAGTGTGGCATTCCGATATGTTCATCATCGATCGTGCTGCCCATCCTACCACATCCGACGACTGCACCACGATAGGTGTGTTTGGGTTTAGTTTCGTGAACGACGCGAAATGCTTCGCCTTTGGGTTCAGCCATGAAATTTTCCTTTCGGTATCAGTTTTGGAAACCGGTGCGTAAAGCGTGAACCCAAAAAGCAAAGCCCCCATTTCTTACGTTTCACGCTCCACACTTGACGACTTCTCTGCCTCGTTTCCGTTTCCGAGTTGTGCTTTCAACGCTGCGAGATCATCCTCAACGTTGCCTTTCGTCTCTAACGCTGCAAACTCATCTTCGAGATCATCCTTCTCAAAATCAGCCATTTCAGCGGCAGCATCCGCCCTTGCTTCCATATCACCGACCTTCTCCTCCATCCGCTCGAAGGTGTCAAAGGCGCTGCTATCTTTCATCCCAGCCATCGTTTCGTGAATCTGCTTTTGCGCTTTGGCGCGTTTCTGACGTGCGATCAGCAGATGCTTCTTACGGTCGGCTTCTCCAATTTTCAGTTCCAGTGCTTTCAAGTGTTCCTTGAGTTGATCAACCGCTTGTCGCTGCTTGTCCCACTGGATCTTATATTCATCTGCGAGTTGCTGCGCCTCATTTCGTCGTGCGAGGGCTTCTCGCGCCAAGTCATCCCGTTCTTTCTGAACAGCGGTGGCAGCCTTCTCTTCCCAACCCTTGGCTTGTTCGGCGGTTTCCTGATACTGTCTCTGAAGCCGTTTTTCATCGGCAATCGCGGCAGCTACCTTCTGCTTCGTATCGATAAGCTGCTCTTTCATTTCGATGGTAATTTGACTGAGAACCTTTTCCGGATCCTCCGCGTTGGTCAACGCTTCGTTCACATTGGCTTTGAAGATTGTGGAGATTCGACTGAAGACACTCATTTTGCTATCCCTCCGTATCATAGGTTGCGGTTTAAGTTAATTTGAACCGTTGAGCGGTTCATGAAATCGCTTTTGATGATGCAAGGGAATTGCCATTTAGTCTTATCGGTACGGGGATACCATAGCAGCTCATCAATGGCACCATTGCTGCCTGAATCTCAGATGATGGGTATTATACAACCAAATCTCACGCCTGTAAAGGGCATCTTGGTTATGTCCTAGAGCATTTCGTCTGAATTGGGTGGACTCCTCCTCTCGTTGTTGAAATCACCATATCAAATAGAATTCTCCGATGAGGGATTCCGAGTTATTTCAGATATTGGGTGAGAGACTAGGGGTATTTGTAGTAGATTCTAAAAATAAAGAGACATTAAAAGTAGTAGGCACACTCCGTGTGCCGTAACTCTGTGCACAAGGTTGCTGACCTCGCTCGTCCACAATGGCTAACTATAGTGAATTCTAAAAATAAAAAGATACTTTCGCTCCCCGGTAGGTGCGGTTTCCAACCGCACCGGATATGCACAGTTGGAAACAGTGCCTACCAAACGTGTCTCGTTTTCTGATTTTCCCGTTTTCTCTGATTAGACACCGCACCGGTTTGGAGTGTCCCATTAATTCTAAGATCCACTATAAATGATCCTAGGTGTACGGCAATCTAAAGTTGACTTTTTAACTTTTTTGGTATATCATTTTTGGTATGTGGTCCTTTGAATTTTATACTGAAAATGGACGTGAACCCGTTAGAGACTTTCTACTCTCCCTATCGCCCAAGCCGCGAGGAAAGATTTTGCAAGCAATCCAAATTCTCTCTGAGTTTGGCGTCAATCTGCCCTTTCCTTATTCGAGCCAAGTTGAAGGTAGGCTAAGAGAGTTACGGACGCATTATGGTAGAACCCAATATCGCATTTTATACTATTGCGATCAAAATCAGGCCTTTGTCCTATTGCACGCCTTCCAAAAACGAAGCCAGAAACTTCCGAAAAGAGAAATCCGAATTGCGATAGAGCGAATGAAAACGGACCAACAACGGAAAGCAGGTTAAAGCATGAAAAATAAAACAACAGATGCCCAGATTTTTCTCGAAGAGCAGTTACAAGACCCTGAAGTGGCAGAATCGTTCTACGAAGGTCTTGATGAACTGCGCATTGCCGTCCAAATTGTACAATTGCGAAAGCATCGTGGGCTGACACAGACGCAATTGGCTGCAAAGATGAATACCAGCGCGCCTGTAATCAGTCGGCTAGAAAACCGTGGGAAATGTACTATTGATACCTTGAAAAAGGTCGCAGAAGCATTGGATGCTGTTGTACAAATTGATATAGTGCCGAAAGAAAAACAGGTAACCAAGGTGTGAAATGAGGGCAAGAATCTTTTCTGAAATTTGCCCTTGATACTTAACGTATGTTATGATAAAATAATATCTATCACCTCATTTTTTAGGACGATTTAATGTATGATAATCTAACACACGGAGGACAGATATGGCACTCGATTCAATTCACGATGCAGCAGCCAAAGGTGATCTTGATGCAGTAAAGAAAATTCTTGAACAAGATCCTGGACAGGTCAACCAAGATGACCAGTATGAATGGCGGCCTATATTTCATGCCGGATTAAGACGGCATTATGATGTTGTTAAATATTTGATAGATTGTGGCGCGGATTTGGCAGCGCACGATGGGTATGCGATTCACTACGCTGGGGAGGTGCCAAACAATAAGGAGGTCGTATCGTTGCTCATTGCGTATGGGGGATTGGATGCACATGCTAAACCGTCAAGCGAAATTGCGCGCCAGTTTATATACGCAGTGTTTTTAGCCAATGCGGAGCGGGTGAACGCAATGCTTCGTGATAACTCAGAGTTAGTCGAAGAACGCTATGCCCATGGCGATACAGCGTTACACCATGCTGCTCGAAACGGTGACTTGGAAATTGTAAAGCAGTTAGTCAGCAGCGGTGCAGATGTCAATGCGACAACGGATAATAGTCATTTTCCCCTGTACTGTGCAGCCGGTCATGGGCATGTAGAAACGACGCAGTTTCTGGTAGAAAAAGGGGCAGATTTACAAGCGCGACTCTCGGACAGCAAAACAGTCACTGAATGGCTAAAACAGTATGCGGATGATGACCGTCGCTTGAAGTCTACCCTGGATGTATTGGAGCGATAGTGTTTACCCTATAAAACTACGACCACTAATCTGGGGGAAGATATGGGGAAGGAAATTGATTTACTACATCATGCGATTGAGGTATTCGCACGTGGATTCTGTTTTACGCGCAGTTTCACGCATTCCTGTCTGGCAGAACGGGTTGGGGAAATTTGGGCGGTCCGCGATGCACCTCGAAAACGCGGGGAGTACCGCAGAGAAGAATGGATTGCATACGGGGTAACACCAGAGGTGATTGACCAGACAGCCCGCAAACACACGCGGGGTCGATTCGCCGTATGTGCTATTCACGATGTTAATGAATCCGATCAGCTGCTACGGGAGGGTTTCAAAGCACTCAACTATAGACTTGGAGGGACCGAGCCTATAATGGTGCATGAGTTGAAACGGATTCCGCGCTTCGACAGCTCTGTAGAGATTTTGCGGGTTACTACAGCGGATTTGGCAGATCGGGTGAATAAAGCGGCAAGGTCGCGCCAAGTCCTGCCCGAACATTTGACGAAAGATTCGCCGTTGCGTCAATACGTCGCGCTAGTTGATGATAAACCGGTGGGATGGGTTCGCAGCATTGATGTAGAGCAGGCGACTTGGTGCTCCGATATGTATGTGATGCCGGAGTTCCGTCGTCGTGGCATTGCTCGTGCGATGATGGCTCAGATGCTGCGGGACGATCGCGCTCACGGCTCAAAATTGGCGGTACTCACCGCCAGCCACGCGGGTGCTAAACTGTATCCAATTGTGGGATATAAACAGATTGCTACACTCATGCTGTACACACCGAAGAAGGACTAGCGGTCAGCAGGCTTGCCATCCATCCCCCTCGCCATTTTTAGGATTACAACGTAACGCACCAATGCAGCTCCCTCCTAATAACCTTTGGTGCTAGTTTAGAGAGCAAATTGTGCAATAGATAAAGGGACAAATCCATCGTCATCAACGGGTAATCCGTCCCATTGCACTAGCAAATTAAACATCGCCATTGTGAAAGCAAGTCGTGTCTTGAAATAGTCCCAACACCGATGCCCGACTTTCTTCAAATGGCAGACGCGGGTCAACATAGATAAAATAGTCTCTATCACCATCCTGTCGTTCCACTGTCCGCGTTTGCAGATACGCAAGTTGTCAGGGAACCAGTCCACTTTGGTAAACCCTTCATCAGCAAAGACAACCATCTGGTCACTGACGCCTTCAACTATGTGTTGGAACTGACTACCATCATAGACATTGGCAGTGTCACACTCCCAATCGACAATCTCCCCCAGATGGTTGACCAATATGCACAGTTTGCCTCCGACAATCCATCGTTGGTTGGATATACCTTTTTTGCCGATTTGTCGCTCAGACCGACCTTCTCGACGGGGGTGAATCAACTCAATACCATAAGTGTCAATCACGCCAATCAGTGACGGGGTTGCCATGAAAATATCGGTCAGATGCCTATGGCTGTTGAAAAGCCGGAACAAGCGAGTCCGTTTTGGTAAATGCGGGAACAACCCGGTGTAATTGCTTTCTATCCACCGATAAAAGGCACGATTGCCTACCCCTTTGAGCGAAAAAAGCAACGCAAGCGTAATAACTTCAGACGGATACAGTTTGGCTTGAGTATGCTTGTGATTTATATTGTCTTGTGTCAGTTTATCATCTACACAACAGAACAAGTCTGTGATAAAATCTATCGTGGTCATGAGTTTCGCTTTCCTCCCGTTAATTGAGATGGTTTGTTACCCCGATTAACGATACTAGTGAGGAAAACGACTCATGACCCATAAATTATACTAGCACCAGTGGTTAATAGCGCAGCCACCTCCACAGCTCGCGCATCGTCGGGCGTTTACCATACATCAGTATGCCGATTTTGTATATTTTTCCTGTAACTAAGATTACGGCAAAGATTGTCGCAATCATAGCCGCAATATTGAGTAAAATTTCCCATAACGGCGGAGTGAGCACGCTGATTCTCATAAACATAATAAGCGGAGAAAAGAATGGGATATGCGAAAGTGCTACAGTCAATGTCGCGTCTGGTGCGCGAAATAGGCCGAACATCAACATAAAAGGAATAATTAACATCATCACGAGAGGGGTTACGACCTGTTGTGCTTCCTCTTCGCTGTTACATATTGCACCAGCAACGGCATAGAAGGTGGAAAAGAGAAAGAAGCCTGATACAAAATAGATCAGAAAATACAAAAACGCTGATGCTCCCGTTGATTTGATAATGTTGGTGATTTCAATGAATTGCAGCGGTAGTTCCTGTATTCCAAATAGTCCCAAAATGGGGTTGATGTTTATCAATAGTAGAACGGCACAACCGCCCCAGATCAAGAACATAGTGAGGCATACCAAACAGACGCCAATGATTTTTCCTAACAGTAGTTGATGGGGCTTGATAGAAGAGATAATCACTTCCACAATACGGGTTGTTTTTTCTTCAAGCACGCTTCGCATCACCGAGGCACCGTATAATAGCGTAAAGAGATATAAGGAGAAAGTTAAAACGTAGGTTAATCCTAGCTTAACCATGGTCTCTTCTTTGCTTTCGACTTTCGTTGTTTCCTCACCTTCGACCGTATTTGTCTTTGTGGTGATGGCGTACTCCGTAAAGCGGATCCGTCGCATCAGATCTCTGACTTCGTGTGCAGCGTACCCTTTTTCCTCAAGTCGTTTGTTGGTGACGATTCGAGAAATGACCCCGCGGAAAGCACCTTGTACCTCAAAGTCTGTGATATTTTTCGCATAATAGTTGACCCGGAGGTGTTCAAAGACATCTTGTGGAATTTCGATATATCCATGAATGTCCTTCGCCTCAAGCTGCTGATTCAGTTGTTTTTTTGCCGCCACATTGCCGTTGAAATCTGAGGATTTCTCAATCAACTGGTACACTCGCTTTCCTTTATGATGGAAAAACGGATTGTCATCAAGGGCACCCTGCATTTTGGAAAAGATCTCCCCCGTTTCATCGAAAACGGCAAAGGTTTTGATCTCATCGGATTTATGCTGTAACGTCATCATGAAGCTGGGGAGGACCATCACAATAAACATCATCACCGGCATCAATAGGATCGATGCCACAAACCCCTTCGTTTTGACTCGCGTTATGTACTCTCTTTTGATGACTGTAATGACTTTATGCTGCATTTAGTATTTCTCCTTCCCCTTGCACACTTTGAACGAATATCTCATGAAGTGTGGGTTCCATCAGTTCAAACCGTGTGATGTCGATCGATGACTCAACGAGTTCCCGTAAGAGTGTGCTATAGTGTTCCGGGGCGTGTAGCCTGACCTCTACATATTGACCAAAGTCATTAAATCTGTCGACACATCGGGAGTTTTTAATTAAATCAACATCTCCAGAATATTCAATCTCCACGGAACCTTTGCCGAAGGATTTTTTGATTTCTCTCAAATCCCCCTCCAGCACAATTTTGCCGGCGTTTACCAGACAGATCTTTTCACACAACTTCTCAGCCTGTTCCATAATATGTGTAGAGAAAATAATGGTCGCCCCATCGGCGTTAAGCTCAAGCATCAGATCTTTCAGCAGCGTCATATTGATAGGGTCAAGACCGGAAAAGGGTTCGTCGAGGATAATTAACTCAGGTTTGTGGATAACGGTGGTAATAAATTGGATCTTCTGCGCCATACCCTTCGATAGATCTTCAATCTTCTTATTTTCCCACTCGACCAGATCCATCTTCTGCAGCCACCGATCTATTTCACTGAAGGCTTCTGCGCGGTCCATCCCTCTTAATTCTGCCATAAACAGGATCACGTCTTTCACCTTCATTTTTCGATAAAGCCCACGTTCTTCCGGCAGATAGCCAATTTGGTCTGCAAAATCTCCGCTCTGCTGACTTTCACTGAAGATAATCTGCCCTGAATCCGGCGCAATGATATCCATAATCATTCGGATAATGGTCGTTTTCCCAGCACCGTTGGGCCCCAGCAAGCCGTACACAGATCCTTTTTCAATATTAAAGGAAACGTTGTCAACGGCTTTGAATTCCCCAAAGTGCTTGCTGATGTTTTCGATCTGAACTATATTCATATTGGAATTCCTGTTATTCTAACGTAAGTTACCAGTTATAGGAAACGTTGCAAGCCGGGAAAGGAATCAATTACCGCTCGCAGTGGATTGACAAATCCACTGCATAAGATACCTAGCACATTGCGCAACAACTTTGGCTCAATCAGCCCGGAACGTTACACGATAGTCCGGGTGTTTATGGCTTGGATATGTCTATCCAAGCCGAGCAGAGTTGATAAACAGAACGCAATGCAAAACACGAAATGTGTAGGAGGGAATTCCAATTCCCGACTCTTGCGTTGGTCTCTGACATCCCGATACATCGGGATTTCGCTGACTCTCAACTTGCGATTTATCAACTAGGGCGTGTTGACATTTATGTAAAACTGTCCATAATCGTAGGGGCGAGGTCCCCTCGCCCATTGACCAACGCGGGTTGGAAATCCCAAACCATACGGGTTGAGTTGATTGTAGGTCTATATTCATATCTCGACACCGAAACGTCGATTTTGGAAAATCGACCTACAGAGATTCAAAATCGTCTATGATGTATGGCCAAAGGGTTGGGAAACCCAACCCCTACAAAGGACCATCTGTTTGTGCACACCTCTCGACTATCTGATTGCGATGAAATGTCAACAGAACCTAGCAACTTGGATTATTATAAATTGATTTTGAGTCACCCAAGCATCAGTTCCCCAAGTTGCGATTCGTCTGTCTCCGATGGCTGAAGTATACCGGTAATTTGCCCGTTATACATAACCGCAATTCGGTCGCTCAGGCTCAAGAGTTCCTCCAAATCGGCGGAGATGAGCAGAATACCCTTGGACCGGTTTCGGGCGTCGATTAATTGTTGATGCACAAACTGAGCGGCGTTGATATCCAGCCCCCGCGTGGGGTGTGCTGCAATGATTAGTTCGGGATTGCTTTCCAACTCGCGCGCCACAACTACCTTCTGCTGATTGCCGCCGGAGAGGGTCCGAATTGGGAGATTTACACCCCCGGCACGGATTTCGTACTTTTCAATCACGTCAGCTGCAAATTGATGGGCGGCTTTCTGTTTTATCAGTCCATGCCGGCAAAATGGAAGTTGATTGTGGCTGCCGAGAATTAGATTTTCATCAACCCGGTCATCGAGACTGATGCCGTGCCGATGGCGGTCGGCGGGCAGATGCGCCACACCCTTCCGCCGAATCTCAGCCGGCGATCGGTTCACAATTGACTCGTCATTGAGCGTGATGGCACCGCTGTCGCTTTTCCGCAATCCTGTTAGTACCTCAATAAGTTCGTTTTGTCCGTTGCCCTCCACCCCAGCAATCCCCACAATTTCCCCTGCGAAAACGTCGAGATCAATCCCATCTAACAAGGCGCGTCCGTTTTTGGCGCGAAGCGTGACACCTTCCAGATGCAGCATGGGTCGGCTAGGTTTATCGGATCTTTTCTGAGTTGTTACACTGTTGAAAATTTTCTTGCCAATCATCAATTCGGACAATTTAGCAGCGTCTGTCTCCGCTCTGGGAAGTGATGCAACGGATTTGCCACTACGCATCACCGTAATTGTATCGGCAACCGCCATTACTTCACTGAGTTTATGTGTAATCAGAATAACGCTCTTTCCCTCCGCCTTCAACCCGCGTAGACAGTCAAACAGTCCGTCAACTTCCTGCGGAGCGAGCACGGCTGTTGGCTCATCAAGGATTAAGATTTCTGCACCGTGATAGAGGGCTTTGAGGATTTCCGCATACTGCTGTCCGCCAATCGGGAGGGATTCCACCTTCGCATTCAGGTCGAGATGGAAACCGAGTTGCTCGGCGAGCCCTGTGATAGCACGATGCGCTGTCGCGGTATCGAGAAGGGTTTTGAATCGACGTGGCTCTTTCGCTAGGACGATATTTTCGAGGGCAGTAAGCGCAGGGATGAGGGTGAAGTGCTGCTGCACCATGCCGATGCCGAGTTTAATAGCAGTACGTGGATTATTGATGTGAACCGGCTCATCTTGGAAGTAAATCTCTCCCTCGTTCGGTTGGTAGAGCCCGTAGAGAATCTTCATCAATGTTGATTTACCGGCACCATTTTCCCCGACGATGGCGTGGATTTCGCCGTGCTGTAGCGAGAAATTTGCCTCATCATTCGCCAGCACTGTGCCAAAGTGTTTGGTGATGCCGTGCATTTTGATGGGCGGTGGGTTCTTCATGAGGGGAGTTTGCGGATTTGAGGGCTGAGTGGGTGAGCCTTTATCTTCTTCGCTTCATACCACGATGCCAATGTTCGATGAGGTTGGATGGGATTTCGCGGAGGAACATTGAGCTGCCTCGCTCATAGTCACTCCTGCGGCGTCTGACGGACGTGAGGTAGAGCCGGTCTTGAGCACGAGTCATACCGACGTAGAACAAGCGGCGTTCCTCCTCCAGTTCCGATAGTGGCTGGTCTGGGCGTCGAATCGGGAATGTCCCGTCCTCTAGCCCTAGGATAATGACGACGGGGAACTCCGTTCCCTTTGCTGCGTGCAGCGTCATCAACGTAATTTTGTCCGTTTCAACCTCCACTTCATCGGCACTGTTGATCAGCTTCTGATAATCGAGAAAATCGGTGAGGCGTCTTTCAACATTGGTGGTCTCAAAATGTAAAACGCCGTTCATGAATCTTGCGCGTCTCGCCTCCCAATCCCTGTCCTCTGGTGATTCCTCAAGTTGCATCTGCTTCAGTGTATTGATGAAACCTTGAACCGATTGTTTCTCCGTAGGTTGCAGATCTGCTTCGAGCCAGTCTAGATCCGGACGATGTGTCCGAATATAGCGCGCAGCAGCTTGGCGATAGGTCTTTATTCCACCTTCTGTTTCTTCGTTTATACTGATCTCCTGCTGCTCCTCTTGTGCAGCAAGTATTCCAATACCGACCAGCGGTAAGAGTTCGGGCAGCGATCTTGCTTCACGGCGGCGCAGATCCTCCTTGATCAGCTCATCAAACACATCGCGGTTGACCTGTACATCTTCAATCGCTCGGTGCATGGTGTCATGTTCGATCTTGAATTTAGTGGAGAGCGCTTCTAAACTACAGCTTTCACGTGGGTAGAGGCGTTGTGCTGTAGTAAGGGTATCGTAGTAAGGGTTGGAGAGCCCATGTTTCAAATATCGCCCAAGGTCGCGTTCAAGCACAGGGTTATCAAACTCAGCGATATTGTGCCCGATGAGGATGCGATCTTGGATGAAACTCAAAAACTGTGGCAACACTATCTCAATGCCCGGCTCATTTGCCACAGTCTCATTGTTGATGCCGTGGATGCGCGTACTCGATTTCGGAATTCTGCCCGTCGGTTTGACCAGTTGGTGGTAGCGTTCAAGCTCACTGCCGATTGCACTCAAGCGATGCGCCGCAATTTCAATAATCTCCGCAGTTTTCGGGTTATTATCTATCGTTTCGAGGTCGTAGACAATCATGTCCGCACGGTTTGGCTGTTCAAAATCGCTTAAGAATCGCTGACACAGTTTCAACGCAGTTACACTGCGAGATTGGCTGAATCGTGGTTTGTTGAGTTGGATGACGTTTGCATCTGTGCTGACCGCGGAGCCGAGTAAGATTGTTGTCCCTTTGCGTTCAGGTAGTTCTCCAAAGTTCCCAATCAGGATGTTGACTCCACTTTCATCCAGTGTCGGGGTCAGTGACAAGGCGGCAGGGAGCAGATCTGTATGAATCGAGAGGTTGAGGTATCGTTCCAGTGTGCTGCCGATCATGTGGGCAGCACAGTAGGAATCAACCCCGTAACTTGCCATTAGGTGGATGGGATCCCCACGATCAATCGCGCTATACAGGGTATCCGTCGCAGCGCGAAGTCCGGGGATTTCCGGTTGATTTTCGATCTCGTGCATGTCTTCGGACTGATACGGGCTGCGTCTGTGGGAAAGGAGATCGAAGAGTCGGTTCGCAATCGTGACGATCTTTTCCTCTTCGATTTTTTCATGAAAATCATCAATCTGTTGGAAGAATTGACGCACGTTCCAACGGGTGAGGGGACCTACATCATCTGGATAGTCATCAATTTTTCTGAGCAGTTCAATCAGCGTAATATCTTTCTGTTGTGCGAGCCATTTTAACCGGACTAGCGTTAGGTCGTCGATTAGCTGCTGCGGAAAATTGACTGCTTTTTCAATATCGCGGGGGAGTTGCCACTGAATGAAGTTCAGATAGGAGAGAATCCCCTGCGCGTGTTCCTCTTGAAAAGAGTTCGTTCGACCAATGCGCTGAAATTGAATGCGCTCTTGGTGCAGTCGATCGGCTAACGTTTCTGCCAATTGGTGTGTGCGGTAGAAAATCGCGATGTCGCCATAGGAGTAGTGTCTGCCTTCCACAAGTTTCCGGATAAGCGTAATGACGAGATTTGCCTCCCTGTCAGGGGTTTCTGTCATATAGTGATAAAGTGTATTTCCAGCCCCCTTGTGTGTTTTCAGAACGCTTTCTTTCTGACGTGTGTTTTTAGCGATCACCGCCCCCGCAGCGCGCAGAATCCTCTCGCTGCACCGATAATGTTCTTCTAACTCGACGACTGATGGCTTGAAATCTTTCTTAAATTGTTCAATATACTTGGGGTCAGAACCGCGCCAGCTATAAATGGACTGATCCTCATCTGCAACGACCATCACGTTATGTTGGGGAGAACGGGAAAGGAGTTTGAGCAAGGCATACTGTGCGGCGTTGATATCTTGGTATTCATCGACGAGGATGAAACGGATGTCGTTATGATACTCTGCCCGAACATCAGGCACCTGTTCAAGCACTTCGACTGATTTGGAGATGAGATCATCGAAATCAAGAGCGTTATGAGAGGCAAGTTTTGTCTGATAGGCTTTAAGCAGGTCGAGAATGTCTTGTACCTGGACCGGGTCGTCGATAACTGTCCCATCGCCCAGCCGAATTTCGTCTCGATCAGCGGTTGGATCTTCCAACTTTATCTTGCACGCGCCCATGATATCGCGCAGCATCCACGGCGGATAGGTGAGCCGGTTCTGACCAAGTTCGCGCAGGCATTCGATTAATACCTCTTCCTGTGTCTCCTGACTGAAAATAGCAAAGTTTACTCCCAACCCAATCGTCTCTGCGTGTTGACGGAGCAGACGAACGCAAAAGGCGTGAAAGGTGTGGATACGGACCTCCAACCCTTGCGTTGTGCCGAGCAGTTCCTTGATCCGATCTAGCATCTCCTGTGCGGCTTTGTTCGTGAAGGTAACGGCAAAAATCTGCTGCGGTGCTATCTGATGGTTTCGGATAAGATGTGCAATTCGGTGGGTAATGACATTCGTCTTGCCGGTGCCCGGTCCCGCTACAACGAGCATCGCGCCATCGGTATGCGCTGCGGCTTGCTGTTGCTTCTCATTGAGTTCTTGTAGGATTTCCATAGTCATCACCCCATTCAATATGTTTTGGTTAATTATATTTTAACATATTGATAAAATATAAAGCAAGTAAGAATATCCGAAAACGGAGGAAACGCGGTAAGAGCAGGAGCGTACGCTTGCCGCTTGTTCGATTAACCCTTTGTTAATGCTTCAAGAGCGTTCAGGTGCCAGTCCGGATCCTCTAAGGCTTCATACACAACGCCGCCTTCAACGTTCCGAGGCGTGGGGAGACCCAACAGGTGGCAGAGCGTCGGTGCAACATCAATTACCCGTACCTGCCGCTGGAGTGCCACACCTTGACGGACGCCCGCGCCGGACAGAATGAACGTCGAGTGCTGCCCAGCGATACCAAAGCTGACGGAGGGCAGTTGCTTGCCGTGTGCACCATCAAACTCCGGTCGCAAGGCATAAACTACATCCCCTACGAGGTTACTCGTAAGATTCACCATCTCAGCGTCCGCGTGCGTCAGTGCGAGCGTGAACGGATGCCTACCGGTCTCTGAATCTTTATAGGCGTGAAGGGCAGCGATGATTTCACGCTGTGTCGCCTCGTAATCGGCGGGGTCAACAATCCCATCGGGTTCGCGCCCTTTGAGGTTGATGAAGATGTGTACCAAGCCAACGTCGACGGCACGGGTCTTCGACCAATCAATCTCTCGTGTTCCCTCCTTGTAGACGATGAAGCCCGTCTCTTCCAGCACTTGGGTGATGTCTACCGAACGAAATTGGTTCGGTGTCCCGCCGTGATCTGAACAGACAAGGATAACCGTGTCATCGTCCGCAAGCTCCATCACGCGTCCAATCATCCGATCTACCGAAGCATAAGTACGAATGACACCATCTCGACAGCGTTGAATTGTTTCGGGAGGTGCACCGCTCACCTCGTCCGCTTGACTCAGGAAGAAATGGCTTGTGTAATCTGGCGCGTGGGTTTCCAGCATCAGGACATCCCATTCGCGCGTCTTCGTCAGATGCGCTGCGACATCGGCAAGCCGCTGGTGGTGGTATTCCAACGATTCAAAGTAGGTGTCATCGTCTATCACGCCCAACGCATCCCGACCGGGGTTCTGAAGGAAAGTACCGATTTCCTGATCAATCTCCCGCGCAATTTCGTCGGGAACGGTATAGCCTTCTGGGGGCCAAATCTGCGGGACGAACAGTTCAAACGCGTCCGCATTTGGAGTGAGCGTGATCAGCTTCATGCGGACATACCCCTCGACATCAGCCCCGTCAATCTCAAAAGTATCCAGCCAAAAATCGCTCCAATCTCCCACACCAAGTTCTGTAACGGTATCAGCCCCAGATCGGCTTCGGCATATCCGTACACGATTATAGCCGTCCTCACCGGCGGCATAGATCAATCCGAAGAAAGGTTTGGGAGTGCCCTGTTTTCCTCGGTTCATATCTGCTCGTCCTCGTGTGAGCGGTTGGATTGTCAATTCAACTTCGTGCGGCGGTTGCGTCGAATCGGGTAGATCCGTCCATCCCTTCCCTTCAACCGATTCTACCGTGACCGGATCGATGGCACTAACGTTCTGTAATCCGCTTGGATCCAACGTCTCCGGATCTCGTTCTCCACCAATCGGACGGGGTGTCCACTTTCCACTGACGAAAAGGTGATAGCCTGCAACCTGATGATGGTTTGATACACCCGGTCCTGTGCCTTCCACTTGGATGCCGGTGGTCACGGTGGGGGGCCAAGACATCTCCCATTTGACAAGGATCGGTTTTCGTCCGGCGCGTTCCACCAGATTCCAGAGGTATTCGGATTGACACAGTCTCGTATTGATGCCCCAGATGGTTTGATCCAGCTGCTCCCCCAAAGCACGGATATTAAAATCCATCACCCGGTGGGTGCCGGGCCACGAACCGGTACTGAGTGCCGTCCACCCCGGTGGAGTCAGGGTTGGAAAAACGCCGATCATCGGTCGAAAAACCCCTTGCTCTAGCAACCGCCCCATATTCGGTGCGTGTCCCCAATCAATCACATTTTTGACCAGTTCCATGCTGGCACCGTCCATGCCGATCACAATCGCACGTTTCGCCGGAGACAGGTTTGATACATTAGAATTTGTAGGCATTACAAGCTCCCTTCTGATGAGATTTCCAGATCCCTTAATAATTTAAGTTGATTTTACCACAACTCCGTCAATCCGTCGATCACTAGAGATTTACAATTTGAGATTTACTGCTTGTCAAGAATAGGGCAGATCGAGTATATTATCATAACGCAATCTATAATTAGAATGTTACCGTAACTTGCTTCTTTATATTGATGCCTTCATAATCGTATAGATCAATCTGAAATCAAGTGCTATAATGCGTTTCACCCAAGCTACGAATTAATCAACCATGGAGAAAAACTATGAATGTAATTCCAGACGAATTTATCCGCGTTATGCCGGATGCACTCCGAGGCTTCATCAGTGAAGCTTTCCAGAAGGCAGGGACCTCGGAAGAGGACGCTGCCCATATGGCGCACCTGCTCGTTCTCACGGATCTGCGCGGTGTGTTCAGTCACGGCACACGCCAGACACCGGGATATGTGGGGATGATGCTTGATGGCAAAGTGAATCCGCGTCCAATCGTCCGTTGCATTGATGAATCTCCGACGACAGCGGTCTACGATGGCGACGGCGGCATGGGACACTTCGCCTCATATCACGCTGCGAAAGCAGCGGTCAAAAAAGCCAAAGAGATGGGGCTAGGCGCCGCAACGAGTCGCAATCACTTCCACTTTGGGAGTGCTGGCAAGTATTCACGGCTCGCGCTTGAAGCGGATTGTGTCGGGTTCGCGGTCTCTTGCCACCGTTTTCGACACAGCCCCGACGGTGTGATTGCCACCGCAACTGGAGCTTCGCCGATGAGTTTTGCGATTCCGGCGGGGGAGCAACCGCCCATAATCGCCGATATGGCAACCGGCATTGACGCCAAGTTGCCCTTGGAACAGGCGTTTGAACAGAGTCCCGCTGCTTTCTTCAAGATGTTAGGTTTGAGTCATGTTAGTCATGCGCTCGGTGGGTTTATGGCAGGCATTTGGCTATTTGACAAACCGCCGGATCCACCAACAATCTGGGAAAGTGCGAACCAAGGTGCTTTCATCACAGCGATTGACATCTCCCGGTTCCGACCGATTGACGAGTTCAAAGCAGAGATTGACCAACATATCCACGATGCCCGACAGATGCAACCGGCACCGGGTTATGACAGGTCAGATCTGCCGGGGGGCTTAGAATGGGAACGGGAACGGGAGTGGGCGGAAATCGGTATCCCGGTTGGCGATCTGCATCAGGAACAGCTGAAAATAGTTGCTGAGCGGGTCGGGATTTCGCTTCCATTCTAAATGCTGACTTCAATTTTATTAACCCTAACGCAAGTTGCTAGTTATAGGATAGGTTGCAAATCGAGAGAATGTGAGCTAAATTGAGTTAATCATCGCTCGCAGTGGATTGACAAATCCACTGCATACGTGCAAAGATGGCTCCGTTCCGAGAGTCTAAGACTTGGATATGTCTATCCAAGCCGAGCGGGTTTGACAACTAGCAACTTAGGTTAACCCTACTTAAATTTAGTGGGGGGCATGCCCGATAAATCGGGATTTACACACGCTCCCCAAATAGTAAAAGGAGTATCAAAATGTCTCAGATTAAATCCGTTCTATTGTGGGAAAATCCACGACGATATATCCGCGAAGCCATTGATGCCGGAACGCTCCGTGGCGCAATTATCCCAACAGGCAGCACCGAGCAACACAACGAACATCTGGCAATGATTCACGATACCGCAAGTGCAGTGCATGTCTCAAAGTTAGCCGCACAGAAATTGTTCCCCGAAGTAATTGTGACCACGCCGCTGGCGATTGGTGTGTCGGAGCACTGGATGGATCACAAGGGAACACTGACACTTCGCGCCGAAGTCTTCGGTCAGGTTTTGTATGACGTGGCGGATAGCATGCGTCGCCACGGGATTACAAATATATTGATTATCAACGGACATGCCGGCAACGCTGGACCCGTAAATGAACGGCTGGATGGCTATCGCGAACAACTCGGCATTAACATTGATTTTCACTCATATTGGGAGGCGTATTCTCCAGAGTTCGTCCAAGAGCAGATGGAGACAGGCAGATGCCCCGGCCATGCTGCAGAGTTTGAAACCGCGTTTGCGTGGGCTGCTTTTCCAGAAAATGTTGATTGGGATGGCGTGGACTATGACAACGCGAAGTTGACTATCTCCAATCCGGATCAGGCTGAAGCTGATCGGATGTATCATCATGACGCGAAGGTAGCGACCGCCGAAAAGGGACAAGCGATGATTGATGTCGCTGTTGATTGGGTTGCAGGACGGATGCAGCAAATGATGGGGTAGCGTTTAACCTTGCGAGGGTTTAATACCCTCGCAAGGTTTAGTTACTGAGGTAGAAATTATGAAAACCAAAATTCTGGGGCGAACCGGGCTGGAAGTGTCAATTGTGGGTTTGGGGGCCGCGTTTATTGGGATTCCGACTGCCAATCAAGCCGCTGAAGAATACCCTGAAGATCCCAATAACCTTCGAGGGGACGAATTCCTCACCAGCTATATGGAAGAGGATCTCGGTGTGCGAACCATCCACGCCGCCATTGAGGCGGGCAGCACACTCATTGACACCGCTCCCCTTTATGGTGGCGCCCGAAGCGAGACAACAATTGGTCATGCGCTGCAGGCACGCCCCGATTTGGCTGCCAGATGCACAGTCACCACCAAGGTCGGACAAATCACGATGGACGCGCGGGACTACAGTTTTGATGCAATTCTGCGTGATGTGGAAGCGAGCCAGAAACGTTTGGGTATCGAACAATTTGATGTTCTCTACATTCACGATCCCATGGATATTCCGATGGAACAGGTCATGGGACAAGATGGTGCGTTGGGGGCGTTACGCAAGCTCCAGAAAGAGGGGGTTGTTGGATTTGTCGGTGCCGCGGCTAACGATCCCTTGACGAATGCGCCCTACATCGAAACTGGAGAATTTGATGCCGCTGTGGTGCCAGAGGCTTGGAGCCTTCTGAACCAGCTTGCGGCGGAACGTATCCTACCCGCTGCGGAGAAGCACAACGTAGGGCTTGTCGTTGCTACGCCGCTTGAGCGAGGGCTACTCGCAACAGGATCTATCTCGGATATCAACTATCTGGCGCGGAATTTCAGTCAGGGCTGTCTAGACCATGTTTCCAAAATCCAGACGCTCTGCCGGGACTACAACATTCCGATGGTGGCTGCGTCCCTTCAATGGTGCACCCGTCATCCGCAGGTCGCTGCCACAATACCGGGTGCCCGCACCCCTGAAGAGGCGGTTGAGAACGCACAGGCAGGGGCGGTTGAAATCCCGGAATCCTTCTGGGAAGAATTGGCACCTCTCGTTCGACATTTTGAAATTGGAATCGATCGTTAAGTTAGTTGGGAAATCGGATCTGATGCTTATCTCAATGTCGTGTGATCCTAAATCCCTTTTCGTCTTCAGGAGCAACTTGATGAAACAGATGTTGATGATGACGGTTTTCAGTTTTATTGTCGCTTTAACAGGGTTTGGTTGTGCTTCCACAACTCAGCTTACTTCGGAAATCATTTATGACGCCAATGTGCAGGTAGAAGCAGCCAAAGCAGCGAACGCCCAAAATCTTGCCCCTCAAGAGTTGGCGGATGCGGAGCAGATGCTTGCTCGGTCAGAGGAGGTGTTGGATGCTGGAAGAGAGAAAGAGGCGTATCGATTAGGAATGCGCGCCCATTTGAAGGCGAAAGTTGCGGAAGCTGTCGCTGTTGCAAATCAGATGGAGGCGGAAGCTAGCAGTTCAGAGAGTGCGTTGGAATTGAAATTACAGGCTGCAGAAGCCGCGCATCGAGACCTTCAAGAGGCAGAAGAGGGGCTGAAACAGCTGCTATCTACACCTGAAGAATAGCGTTGCTTCAACATAAAAGGAATCCCTTCACGCAATCAGTTCGCGCTTGATGGAGAGAATAATTCTCAATGGTTAATCACTGGAGGAATGGGTTGAATCAATTCATGCGTCACGCAGTACGAAATGCACGATACGCAACCTATTTGCTACATATCGCGTTTCATGCACTTATAATATTTGGGTTTGTGAGTTGTGCTGGAACGATAGATCCAATTCTGCTCGAATCAAGCCTGAATGACACACAGAAGGCTATCTCCGAAGCGCAGCGGTTAGGGGCTGCAGAACATGCTACTGAAACATTTAACCAAGCGACACGACTGTTTGAGGAGGCACAACAAGCCCAACGTAACGGCGATGGTATTCAGAGCATAGAGTTGGCGTTTCGGGCGGGGATGGAGTCTCAGATCGCGGGTGCACAGGCGCGTCAACGCATCGCTCAGATCCGGATGGACGAAGCGGGCACGGAAGCACTAAAAGCCGTGATTCAGGAGATGGAGTATAAGACCCAGGCAGCAGAAGTCCGTCAGTTGATTGCGGAAGAAAAAATGAGACGGGCTTTGGCTAGAGCACTCCGAGCGGAGCAGCAAGCGATAGTCGCTTACGAGGAATCAATTCAGGCAAGGGAGGATGCCCAAAATGCCCTGTTCCGATCACAGATACAAGTTGTTATTGATAAGATAGAACTCATACTAGATGCAGCGAAAGAGGCGGGGGTGCTCACTTACGGCTTAGATAACTACCAAACATCGAGGGACCTGACTGCTCAAGCGCGTGCTGCCCTTGCACAGGATAATTTTAATGAGGCGGAATCGCTCGCGACGCAAGCCGAAAGCTACGCAAATAAGGCGAAGATTGCGGCCGTTGCCGGAAAGAATGCTGCCGCTAGCGAATCACAAGCGGCAAAACTTGAAGCACACACAAATGCAAAGGTGGCGATCGCCCGTGCACAGTTTGAAATCGATCGGGCTGAGAAGGTCAATGCATTTGAGCATGCAGCGGAACTCTTTCAACGCGCTATCACCAGTTTTGAAGGTGCGAATATGGCACTGACCAGAGAGCAGTATGATCGGGCATTGCGGCTAGCTGCACAAGCTGAAACCAGTGCTAGTGATGCCTTCGCCATTGCGGAGCCAATTGATCGCGAACGTCTTGCAAAGGAGGCACTAGCGGAACAAATTGCTCAAGCCAAAGATGCAGTCTTCCGGGCGGAAGAAGCACTGAACCAGCAAGCATCATCGGTGGTGACGCTCATCCCTGTGCTGTACGAACAGGCGAAAACGCTGCTTGCAGATGCCAAACGGGCGATTGCGGATGAAAACTACGCTCACGCCATCACAGTTGGTCGGCAGAGCTATGAGCAGTTGACGGCTGCAATTGAGAAGGGGAAAGCGGCTGAAACAATTGAGACCCAGATTCTTGAGGCAGCCACGGCGGTTCCTGACGCAGAAACGGGGCGGACTGAGAAAGGTGCATTCATCCGACTCAGCGGAGACCTTTTCCAGCAGGGAAGTTCGGGAATTAATCCAAAATTCTTCCCCAAAATTGGTCAACTTGCTGAGGTTCTCAAAACATTTTCCGACTACAAAGTGCGGATCGAAGGTCATAGTGACAGCAGCGGGGGAACGGATGTGAATCTGAGGTTGACGCAAAAACGTGCCGATGCGTTCAAGAAATACCTCGCTGAAAAATGTGGTGTGCCGTTGGAACGAATGACCGCCATCGGTTTGGGTGAAGATCATCCTATTGCAGACAACAATTTTCAGGTGGGCAGAGGTAAAAATCGGCGGATTGATACGATCCTTCTGACGAGGGAGATAGAAATCCACGAATAAAGGATAGTTGCCAAATCTTCACATTTTCACGGAGGCTTGGAGGCGCGTGCCAAATCGAGATACATTTCAAAAGGTTGAACCGTTCATCGTCCACCAGATCGCACAAAGTCTATTCGGAGATCGGTATATCATTATTTACGATAACACGATTCAGTTTCACAGCCATTGCTATCATGTCAAGCAGATTGAGGACACAACGCACTTATACACTGGACACTACTATCTGATGGACGCAAATACACGGTTGGCGATGCAGACTGATGAGGATTTCGCCGCGCCGGGCAGTTACGGAGCGATTTTCGATTCGGTGACAGGGGAAATTGTTGGTTATGATGCCAATGGTTGATACAGCAGGGTTGACCCAATCTGCTTCAGCAAATTTCAACTTTTTGGTTGACAAACGCAAGTGTGTTTGATACACTTAAAAGCACCCTCGCGGGAGTAGCTCAGTGGTAGAGCTCTACCTTGCCAAGGTAGAGGTCACGGGTTCAAATCCCGTCTCCCGCTCCAATGTGGCGGCGTAGCCAAGTGGTAAGGCCGGAGTCTGCAAAACTCCTATGCGTCGGTTCAATTCCGACCGCCGCCTCCATTTCTTATACGGGCGGTTAGCTCAGGTGGTTAGAGTGCTTGCTTGACATGCAAGAGGTCACTGGTTCAAATCCAGTATCGCCCATCCATACTATTTAACATTAAAGAGCCGAAAGGCTCTTTTTTTATTGAAGAACGCTTGAGGAATGGGAGTTTACACGGATTAAGTAGGAGTCGAAGCTACTCGTAAGAGACGATAAACACTGGAGAGAATTATGGAAAACTCAGAACAGGATCTGCTTTATAAGATTAGGCACAGTACCGCGCATGTAATGGCGCAAGCTGTCATGGAACTTTATCCAGACGCCAAACTCGCTATTGGTCCCCCGATTGAAAACGGATTTTATTACGATTTCGATCTCGGAACTGATAGTGACGGCAAGCCGCTTGCATTTTCGCCGGAAGCCCTAGGGAAAATTGAGAAACGTATGCGGCAAATCGTCGCTAGCAAGCATGAGTTTAACTATCGAGAAATCAGTCCTGATGAAGCACGCGAGTTATTCAAAGGTCAGCCCTATAAATTGGAGTTGATAGATGGACTCATTGAGGGCAATGTCGATGAATATGGGGCTGCGATCGACGAAACACCGGTTTTGAGTACCTATAGACAGGATACCTTTGAAGACCTCTGCCGCGGTCCCCACGTCGGAGACACGCGGGAAATAAGACCCGATGCCTTCAAACTCTTGACTGTCGCCGGTGCGTATTGGCGAGGCGATGAAAATAACGCCATGCTTCAGCGTATCTACGGCACAGCGTGGCACACCAAAGCAGAACTCAAGCAGCACCTTCAAATGCTTGAGGAAGCGAAAAAGCGAGATCATCGCAAACTGGGCAGGGATTTAGAGATCTTTATTTTTGACGAGGATGTTGGTCCTGGGCTTCCCCTGTGGCTGCCAAACGGTGGTATCATTATCGAGGAGCTAGAAGGGCTTGCCAAAGAGATGGAAGGAAAACGAGGATATGATCGGGTCAGGACACCTCACCTCGCCAAAGACGCACTGTTTGAGCGTACTGGTCACCTCTTGCATTATGCCGAAAGTATGTTCCCACCGATGGAGATGGAGGGGGTGCGGTACTACATGAAACCGATGAACTGCCCATTTCATCACAAGATTTTTGACAGCAAATCGCGAAGCTATCGTGATCTACCCCTTCGCTTGGGCGAATACGGCACATGCTATCGCTTTGAAAAGAGTGGTGAACTGTTTGGTCTCATGCGGGTGCGTTCTATGCAGATGAACGACGCACATATCTACTGCTCGGAGGAGCAGTTTGAAGAGGAATTCATGGGGGTCGTTGACCTATACCTAGAATATTTCCGAATCTTCGGCGTCGAGAAATATGTGATGCGTCTGAGTACACATCACAAAGCTGGGCTCGGCAAAAAGTATATCGATAATGAACCGATGTGGCTCAAAACCGAAGAGATGGTCCGTAACGCCATGAAGAATGGTAATGTGCCTTTTGTAGAAGTTCCAGATGAAGCTGCGTTCTACGGTCCCAAAATTGACGTGCAGATTTGGAGTGCCATCGGTAGGGAGTTTAGCCTCGCCACGAATCAGGTCGATTTTGCCGTGCCAGCGAGATGTGATTTGAGCTTTATCAATAGAGCAGGCGAGTCTGAAATCCCGATATGTCTCCATCGCGCTCCCTTGGGTACGCACGAGCGGATGATCGGTTTCCTGCTTGAGCATTATGCCGGGAAGTTTCCTGTTTGGCTTTCACCGGAACATGCGCGTGTGATCCCAATCAACGACAGCCACAACGACTATGCCCAGAAAATTGCTGAACGGTTGAGAGAAACCAAAATTCGTGCACAAGCGGATCTTGGTCCCGACCGCATGAATGCAAAGATTCGTCAAGCCCAGTTGATGCAGGTGCCTTATATGCTCGTCGTTGGCGACAGAGAGCTTGAAAACAGCACCGTTGCTCTCCGAAAACGAGATGGGTCACGCCAGAACGGCTTGCCTGTGGAAGAATTTGTAGCCGCTGTCCAAGATCGCATAGCAACCCGCTCAAATCAGCTTTAGGAAGTTAAGAGTTGCTTTCAAACATTGAAATCGGAGGATTCTTACATGGTAACCGAAAACGTTGAAGTCATGCTCAAACTCCCTAAATCTATTTTAGCCCTCATGGGCTCGACGGAAACGAACATAGGACAGAGTATCATAGAGACAGTTGCTGTTGCCCTGTACCACCGTCGTCAGATTTCACTTGGAAAAGCCGCGGAAATCGCAGGCATACCTGTAGAGCAGATGAACCAAATTTTAGCGAAACACGGTGTCTCGTTAGATTATACCACCGAAGACGCAGCACAGGATTGGAATAGACTGCGGGAGATGCTGAAAACATGATTGTTGTTAGCAATTCAACGCCGTTAATCCATCTTTCCGCCATGGGTAGACTCGATCTGTTGCCACAACTTTTTGACGAGATTGTTATCGCCAATGAAGTTTACGAAGAAGTTGTTTTGAAAGGTCAAGACCGCCCCGCCGCCAGCGAGGTTCAGGCTGCAAAATGGATTCAGCGTCGGGCAATCAACAATAGACTGGCTTGTGCCATTTTGCAACATAGCTTAGATCTTGGCGAATCAGCTACTATCGTTCTTGCAATAGAATTAGCGGCAGATCTCACCATTCTTGATGATCGATTAGCACGTAACCAAGCGCAAGCACTATCGATCAAAATCACAGGGACCGTTGGCATCCTGTTAATGGCAGCTGAGCAAGGTATTGTCCATTTTCAGCAAGCCCTTGACGCTCTACTTGCTACAGGTTTTCGCTTGAGTGCTGTAGAATACCAGCGAGTAATCAATCTTTGGCAGGCAGAGCAAGCGTAAAATCCTCTCGATTTCCTTCTAACTATACAAGTGGTGAAAATCATGAAACGGATTTATCTCGACCATAACGCAACGACCCCAGTTCACCCTGAAGTACTTGAGGCGATGCTCCCCTTCATGGTCGATCAGTTCGGCAACGGTTCGAGCATCCACACTTATGGACGTGAGGCACGTAGTGCGATTGATGATGCGCGTGAACAGGTCGCAGCCCTTATCAACGCCAAAAGTCCGAGCGAAATCGTTTTCACAAGCACCGGAACGGAGGCTGATAACTACGCTATCAAAGGGATTGCCGAGTTACAGCAAAGTCGCAATGGCGGTAATCACATCATCACCTCTTCAATCGAGCATCACGCTGTATTGCATACCTGCCAATACCTTGAGAAACGCGGATTTGAGGTAACGTATCTGCCTGTTGATCGGTATGGACGAATTCAACTCGATAATCTGCGTGAGGCGATTCGGGACACGACAATCCTTATCTCTATTATGCACGCTAACAATGAAACGGGAACGATTGAACCGATTGCAGAAATATGCGAAATCGCCCAAGCACATCGTATTCCTGTTCATACAGACGCAGTGCAATCCGTAGGCAAACTGCCGGTTGATGTTCAGGCGTTGGGTGTTAGTATGCTCTCGCTTTCGGCGCACAAGATCTATGGCCCCAAAGGCATCGGTGCGTTGTACCTACGGCGTGGCACGCGGTTGGAAAACTTACTTCACGGCGGTTCACACGAGCGGAACCGGCGAGCAGGTTCAGAGAACGTCCCTTCGATTGTTGGGATCGGCCAGGCGGCAGCGTTAGCAAAGAAGGATCGGGAGGCGAACGTCGATCATCTGAATCAACTGACAGGCAAATTACGCAAGGGGCTGCATGAACGCATCAATTATATCCATGAGAATAGCAATCCTGAAAACAGTTTGCCCGGAACGTTGAATATCTCATTTGAGTATATTGAGGGAGAGAGTCTGATCCTGCGGCTAGATATGGAAGGCATCTGTGTCTCAACCGGTTCAGCTTGCACCTCCGGCTCGATGGAGCCGTCCCACGTTTTGGCTGCGCTCGGTCTCCAACCTAAATTAGCGCAGGGTACTGTCCGGTTTTCGCTCGGTAAAGATAACACGCAAGCAGAGATCGATGAGGTCATCGACAAAATTCCCAAAATCGTTGAGCAGATGCGGGGGATGGTGCCAGCGTACAAGAAATTATAAATTCACCAAATTCTTAGCAGTGGAAGTCCTGTCCTTTAGGGCGGGGTAACTGACGAGTTCTAGCCTTCGATAGACAGATAAACGCTTAAGAGACTATTTTTTTAAAGCTGACGTAAGGAGGAGTCAATGGCAAAAAAACGAGCGAAGAATAAATATCAGAAGCGGGCGCAGCGTGGCGGCGAAGATCGCTTGCGCGGCGACAAAATTGACCTTTACCTTTCGATGGCGTATTCGGATGACCCGGAGGACAGGATAGCTGCGATGGAGAATCTGTGTCCGTGCCACGTTCGTAGACGAATTGATGCCGTATGGGAAGCACTATACCGTGGACTTCAAGACCCGGACATCAAGGTTCGCAAAGCAGCATGGCATACCCTTGACGATGGCGGGCGACCGAACGATCCGCAGTTGCAACCCGTTCTTGAGAAGATCGCAAAGAAAGAAACGGATCCAAAACTACGCCAACGTGCAATAGATCTCATTCAGTCTGTTAGACAGTTGGAGGATAAACATCAGGAGTTGATGGCACAGAGGGCGGATTATTTTCGTGGGAAATGTGACTGGTGTGGTGAGGCAAACGTACAGGTAACCTACGATTATGAGACAGAGTTTGATGGCACTAGTGGACAGAAAAGATTTGCCCTAATGTGTGCTGATTGCGCCGGCGTATCACGTTAATGTAGAAACTCAGAAACAGTTCCAGAAAGGATAACGGAATAAAAATAATACACACCTATTTCTCGCGTTCTTCAATAATGGCGCGACTAAATTCATTGTCTTCCGCACGAATGCCGTGGCGCGCCATACTTTTGCGAAGTCCCTCAATGGAGATAGGCTCCACCTCCGCAATCCCCATTTTGTCAAGAAGTTCACGGAAGATTTTAGCACCCTCTTGCTTATCTTTTCTGTAATGTGCGATCACCTCCGCGCCTGTCTTACAACTCATTGGCGGGTTTGGCACCAACCCATCAACGATCCAAGAGAGTTGCAGCGTCAACTCTGCAATCGTCCTTTCTGCCTGCTCTAACCGTTCTGCTAAGGTTTCAAGCGTTTCTGCCATCGTAAAAAACCTCCTTTCATCTTCACCTACTGCGCGGTGGACTACCACATAACCCGACCGTCACAATTGATATCCTGTCCCGTCATGCTAGCTGAATCATCTGAGGCGAGAAATAACGCCAAGCCAGCCATATCTTCGGAACCAGATCCTTTCTCACGATAGCCTTCATCGGCACCCCATCTGCCCGCGAGAACACCCTTCGGATCTGGGTGTCTGATCCGCTCGCGAAATTCTGCCTCATCAAAGGACTGGTTCATATATTCCGCCCGTCCTTTCGCCAATTCGACGCTCCTCTCCTCATGCCCACCCGGACAGATCGCATTGACATTGATATTGTAACGTCCAACATCGGCGGCGAGTGTTCTTGTGAAGCCGATTACTCCCATCTTCGAGGTGGCATACGGTGCCCTATGGGAAAGTGGCTGTTTACCCGTGCCCGAACTAAAATTTATGATTTTTCCATATCGTTTCTTTATCATTTCGGGCAGTACTGCTTTGCAACAGAGAAAGTGTGAATCGAGGTTGACTGCGAGCGTCTGCTTCCATTCCGCTAAGGTCATATCCCAAACATCTTTGGTCGGTCCAGCGATGCCGACAACGTTAGCGAGTATATCGACTGTACCCAAGGTTTCAATGGTTTCCTGTGCCATCTTGTTCACCTGATCCTCTTTTGAAACATCGGTCTGGAAGCAGAGGACCTTTCCGCCAGCGGCTCTTATCCTTGAGCCAACTTTCTTCTCCAACGTTGTTACTGGAACCACATCGCATAAGGAAACCGCGGCACCCTCTTGTGCGAATCGCAGGGCAATCGCCTCGGCATGACCTCTACCAGCACCCGTAATCATCGCGACTTTACCATCCAATTTTCCCATGAAAGTTCCTCCTCCTTTCCTATTGTTCCGGCTGGAGACAAACCTTGCCAAAATTTTCCCGCGCTTCTATGATTCGATGTGCCTCCGCTGCTGCTTGTAACGGTAATACTTGAGCGATAATCGGTGTCAACTTCCCTTGCCCAGCAAGACGGATAATGGTCTGAAGCTCAGATGTGGTTCCCAATGCCGATCCCATCAATGTCAACTGTTTCTGATACATTTTGCGGATGTCAATCTCACCGATATTCCCGGTCGTAACGCCACACGAAACAAGGCGTCCTTTTTTTGCAAGGCTTGCCACGCTCTTATCCCATGTCGCTGCCCCAACATGCTCAAATACAATGTCAACACCGCGTCCACCTGTCGCCTCAAGAACGGCTTCGCTGAAATCGGTTTGCGTGTAGTTGATGGTGAAATCGGCTCCCATCTGACGGGCGCGTTCAAGTTTCTCATCGGTGCTTGCCGTCGCAAAAACGCGTGCACCGCACAGTTTGGCAATTTGTAAACCTGCACTCCCGACACCGCTACCAGCGGATAGGATCAGCACATCATCGCCGGGATGAACTTGTGCCCGCTCTACCAGCATGTGCCACGCCGTGAGATAGGCGATTGGGATGGCAGAAGCATTGACGTATGAGAGATTGGGGGAAATCTGGATTGCGTTTTTGGCAGGTGCTTTGACATATTCCGCGTAACCGCCGTTGCTCTGAAAGCCCAAAAGCTCCTGAAAGTCGCACATATTTTCGTCGCCGTTGAGGCAATCTGGGCACTGTTCGCAGGGGATGCAGGGTGAGAGTACTACCCGATCACCGACAGCAACGTTGTAGGCTTCATCACCTACCTCGACCACATCCCCGGAGATGTCAGATCCAAGGATGTGTGGAAATGGCTGTACTTCTGGGCGATCCCGTCGGGCGCGGATATCGAGGTGATTTACCGCGCACGCCTTGACTTTGACCAATACTTCTGAGGGAGTGATTGCTGGGACGGGGACTTCTTCGTAGTGGAGTTTATCAATTCCGCCCTGTTCGTGAAAAATGATCGCTTTCATGGAATTCCTTCGCTCGGTTTGGGTTCGGATGCGTTATGCTGTCTTATTGCCATTAACCGTATGCCCCATGCTCAAGGAATCCTAGCAATCGCTTTAACCTTGGATTGGCGTTTTTGTAAATGTGCTCTGGCATGTTGTAGTTCATGAACGGATAATATTTGTGTCCAATCATGCGGCGGGCGTAGGTAATCTGTGTCATATACCGTGTTCGGTCGCTGCGGTTAAGCCCTCCATGATGCCACACCTGATTGTTGAACATGACAACGCTTCCCGCTTTGCCCGAATTGTAGTGAATCTTGCTCTCCCACTCCGTTCCTTCAATTTCGGGCGGTGGGCCCGTACCGAGCAGGTGGGAGCCGGGAATCACCTCTGTGCCGCCGTATTTAATCTCGGTGACATCCGTCAGATAGTAGTTTGCGGTGAAAAACATGACCGACAAACGGATATTCTTCGGTGCTTCACCATCTGTAACAGTGAAATGGGGAGCATCATCCTGATGCCATGTGGTAATACCACCCCCCGGAAAACTCTGGAATGAGTTGTTGTGGATGACATGGCAATTCGGGGCGATAAGGGCTTCGGCAAAGCTGACGATGGGTTCCAAATCGAATAGTTTGAGGTTGGTTTTGCTGGTTTCAAACATCCGGTGGGCGAGTGCGGTGCGTTCATTTACACCATTGAAGCCGTTAGGATTTTCTTTTAATGCCCAATCCAGGTCCTCACGCATCTGAGCACACCAATCGGGTGGTAAGACATCTTGCAAAAACAGAAGGCCGTCCCGGTGGAATTGATCCACCCATTCCTGAATCTGTGCTTCACTCACGATTTGATTGGCTAAATAGTTTCCATTTCCTGAAGTTTGACTCATAGCGATCTCCTTGTCAAATACGGAATATAGCATGTGAGCGGCTATGGTATACTGACGCTAAGGGTTTGTCAATATCAAATTCCGTTGATAGAGATACCTCTGATATCGATTTGTACCGACACAAACGGGCAATGCCTAGCTATAACTGAACCGAGATAATCTCACTATCTCGCAACGGTTCTGGCAGACCATTTGGAAAACTCTGGATCTCCCGGAAATCGGGCACAGGCAGCGGAATCCCACCCTGATTGATTGATGCTTCCGAAACCAACCCCGGCACCGTCATATCAAGGGCTTCGTAAACATCAATTGGAGGCTTCGTATCGTCGATAATGGAATCGACAAACTCACGAATCTCGAAGTAATCGCCACCACCGTGTCCAGCGTGTAAGGCTTCCTCCGGCGGATTGCGCCACATCTCTGGCATAAACTCCTCCTCGAAATCCCACAACGAACACCACTCCATCTTCTCGGCATAGTCTGCCAACCAGATCTTCGGAGCATCTCCAAAGCCCCGTGGTGCCTCATAGCAGCCCTGCGTCCCTTGCAAGCTGTAATAGGTGAGGTTGTGCGGACGGTTGGACAACATATCGACCCGGATTTCGATCAACCCGCCGTTTGTCGTCTTGCACATCATTGTCGTGCTATCTTCATTTTCGTAATGTGCACCGCGCGGATCGTGATAATGGTGTCCCGTACCGAAGCAGGAGACAGTGCAGACGCGCTCGCCGAACCATTGCAACACGGGACCGAGGCTATGTGTCGGATACGTTGATCCGTTGCGTCCGGTTTGCCATTTGCGCCGCCACTTTGTTCTTTCGCTGCCCGATTTCAATTCATGAATATATGCACCTTCACCGAAGTAGATTTCACCGAACAATCCACGTCGAGCGAGTTCACGCACCAACACATTCGGCTTCATGTAGGTGTAGTTTTCCGCCATCATGTACTTTTTCCCGCTCTGTTTGACGGCGTTGACGAGGTGCCAACACTGTTCAAGATCCGTTGCAGCGGGAACTTCGGAGAGAACGTGCTTTCCTTCCAAAAGTGCGATGACAGCTTGGGGAACATGCAAGGGCATCGGTGTCGAGACAAGAATCACATCGAGGTCTGACTTTGCCATCTGCTCAAAGTCTGTATATCGCTCCTGAATCCCATGCTCATCGCCCACCTGATTTAGGACGTCAGTGTTAATATCACAAATGGCAACAAGGGCAGTTTCATTCACAGTTTGGAATGCCCGGATAAACCCTGAGCCGCGTGGGACTCCTACCAAGCCGACTTTCAGTTCACTTGTCATAGACTTACCTTTCTAATTGCATGTAGTTGATTGACCACCTTTGAGGCTTATGCGCCGCTTTTCACTCGTCTGATTCACGCTCTTCCTGTTCGTATACCAACGGCTTTCCAACGATTTGTGCTAATTCCCTGCCCTGTGCCTCAATTTGAGTTAGCTGATAGGCGTGGGTGATGGAGAGTCGTGAACCATCAACGAGGAAGAAGTACAGATGCAAGATTTTAAGGAATTTCCCGCGAGTCCTAATCCTCACAGAGCGAATTCCGGAAAATGGCACTGGGCGTTGATCTGGAAACAAGAATAGAATACGCCGTTGCCACAGAATATCGCGTAGCGGAAGGCGGATATTAATCCGCAGAGTATAAGTTAAGAGATGTAGACCTATAAGTAAACAAGGGACAGCAGTCCATATCCGGTCATCCATTCTGAACTCGAACATGAGCAATCCAGCCACTCCAAACCAAATCAGACTAGAAAGTCGGGAGGCAAGGCTGCGTCTAAGAATGATTGTGTCTGGATTGGGTTGCTTGAGAATAAGAGCCATAGGCAAAACTTCCGCTAAATATTCTGTATTACATTTCCTGATACACCAATGGGCATTGTAGCACCCAAATGACTAATGTGTCTATGGTCTTGGAAGTTTCTGCACTTTGTACGGCAACGTTGCTAGGGCGTGTTGACATTTATGCGAGGCGTGTCCGTAATCGTAGGGGCGAGATCCCCTCGCCCATTGACTAGCGCGGGTTGGCCCCCCCCCAACCATACAGGTGAGTCAATTAGCAGTCCGAAATCGTTTCTGATGTGTGACCAAAGGGTTGGGAGACCCAACCCCTACGAAGGATCATGCGTCTGTAGATCTCCCTTGATTGTCTAATTGCGATGAAATGTCAACAGAACCTAGAGATCCACCCAGTTGTTGAGCGTCAATTCTCCCGTCTATTACACCTCAACCTTGTAATTTAATTCGATTTCGTCCCCCGGCGTACCACGGAACCCCCAATTGTGCTTAGGTGTCTCAGTAATTGTGATTTCAAGATCTTGTGGAAGGATATTCACCTGTTGGTGAATCCTTTCAAAAAGCAGACGAATCAGGTGTTTCTTCGTTTCTACAGATCGACCCTCAAACATGCTAATCTCAATAATCGTGTACTTTGTCGTGCGTCCACTGGGATAATAGAAATCGGAGAGATCTAGCGGAAAGAAGCGATGGAATCTTTTATCCTCTGGAAAATGCAAGGCATCAACGACACACGAATGAATGACATCAGAGAGTTTTGCTTTGATAAGATCGAGGTTCTCTTTTAATCCGTAGATTTTAATCTGCGACATTATATTTCCTGTTGGTAAGTTAGGCTGTCAGAACCTCAACACCGGTCTCCGTCACGCGCACGGTATGCTCCCATTGTGCTGATAACGAACCATCAACAGTAACAACTGTCCAGCCATCCGACAGCGTTGTGCATTCGTAGCGACCAGCATTAATCATCGGCTCAATAGTAAACACCATATTCGGCACCATTGGGGGACCGTCGTTTCTTTTACCGTAATGGGGAACCTGCGGGGCTTCCCAGAACTCCAAACCGGTGCCGTGACCACACAATTCACGCACGACAGAATATCCGAGCCCCTCGGCATGCTGTTGGATTGTGTAGCCGATGTCTCCGATCGTGTTGCCGGGTTTCACTTCATCAATACCAAGATACAGGCACGCTTTCGTTTCCTCGATTAACTTCAGGGCTTCCTGTGACGTCTCGCCGATCACGAACATACGGCTTGTATCACCAAAATATCCATCCAGAATTGGAGTGACATCGACATTGATAATATCCCCATCCCTCAAGACCGTATCATCGGGAATCCCGTGACAGATGACATTATTGATCGAAGTGCAGCAACTTTTGTTGAATCCCTTTACGTTGAGGGTTGCAGGATATCCACCGTGGTCGCAGGTATATTCGTAGACCCATCGGTCAATATCCTTGGTTGCGATGCCAGCTTCAATTCGCCCGTCCAGCATGTCCAAAGTTTTTCGCGCCAATTGACTGCTTCTACGAATGCCTTCGATCTGTTCCTCAGTTTTGATAATAATTCCTGAAGCCATTCGTGGTTGAGATGTGCCTGATCTTCTATCCTGATTGAGATGGCAACTTTTATATCTTTTGCCACTCCCACACCAGCAGGGTTCATTCCGTGATGGTTTTCTCATTGTTTTGCGATTTTGCTAAGACCTGTTTTGAACAAGGACGGTTAATCTTGTACGTATAAAATTCGGCAATTAAAATCTTTTGTGAATTATCTATCTACCACGTCTCGAAATCCTTGATACAGGCTACGACCTCACCGGTGATGGCTTTCAGCAAAGATTCCCCCTTTTCCGGCGTGGCGTGTTGCGGTTTCCCCATTGCCCCGGTCGGTGCTCGCGTAACTAGTCGCTTGCCGACATTGAGGCGTCCGCCGTGCTCGCTGTGGTAAAACGGTGAATCTATTAGTGGCGGACTGGAGGTCACCCGGTCCATCCGCATAATCTCGCCGTGCAGGAACAACATCATTGAGGTTTCGTACTCACAGGCATGCGTCAGACGCGGCGTCTCCATCCCGTGATGCTCTGGTGCTATCGCCGGTTCAGCTAGCGTCCAATAAGTGGTGAACGCAATCCACATATTGTCATAAATATCCGATTCGTTCGACAGCTCTGTGATTGCTTGCGTACCCAGAACAACATTGCCCCCGTGACCGTTGAGCAAAAACACACGCTGAAACCCTGCCTTGGCGAAAGACCTGACGATGTTTTTAATCATCAGCGTGTAAATGTGATTGGGGACGCTCACAGTGCCAGGGCGATCTAGATGATGATCCGATGCACCAAGCCATAACGTCGGTAGCAGATAGATCCGCTCACTGAGTTCTTGTTCGACCCGCTGTGCTACTGCGGTCACAAGATAGGTATCCGTCAGTAGCGGAGAGTGATGACCATGCTGCTCCAGCGATCCGAGTGGAAGAACAACGACTCTGTTTTTATCTGCTTCCTGCATATCAACCCAGCAATTGTTTCCGTATTGCATCTGAATTTGTCCTCCTGAATATAATCCCTGCACTGCAATTTATTTTGGCTCATATAAAAAGAAAGTGCAAAATGCGAAGCGAAATTGTAGGGGCGGGGTCTCCCCGCCCGTAGTACGGGTTGGGGGACCCAACCCCTACAAAAACTCGGTTTCTGTTGCACGCTTTCTTAACATGAGCCTTTATTTTTAAGCCTGACACTGTATGGCGGTTAAGAAATCCGTAGGATAGCTCTATCAAGCACACAGTTGGTCCAGAGCCTCCGCCAGTCGCTGTATCCCCGCATTGATTGTTTCGAGACTAACCGCATAAGCAAACCGAAGATGCCCGGGACGCTGAAACTTGCTCCCCGGCACTGTTACAACATTTGCACTTTCAATTAAGTAGAGTGCTAACGCTTCGTCTGTGTTGAGAAGTTGTCCTTCCGGCGTCCGGCGACCACAGTAGAGACGCATATCGGGAAAAAAATAAAATGCACCCGATGGACGCTCCCAAACTGCACCCTTCACTAGTTCGCTAAAGCGTTTCATCAATGCCTCCCGCCGCAGACAAAGTGCATCTCGGACTTGGTGTCGCAGGCGCAGATCTGCATCTTTCCGCAAAAAGTGTGCGTACCCCTTCTGCGTAGGTAGGTTGACGCACGAGGATGTATTTCCCTCAACATTTGCTATCACCTGCATCACCGCTTCAGGTCCTGCAACAAATCCTAAGCGAAGTCCTGTACCTGAAACCTCTTTGGACATGCCCCCAACGAGCAAAGTCTGATTGGGAAGATATGACGCAATACTCACATGTTCGAGACCATCATAGACGACGGTGCGGTAAACCTCATCGGACAAAACGCAGATCTGTTCGTGCTTTCCAATAATTTCGGCAAGTTCTTGTAACAATGAAGGGGGATAGACTGTCCCTGTTGGATTATTCGGCGAATTTAACACAATCAGCGCAACCGTATCATCTTGGTTCAGGAGGTCTGCCAATTGATTTGGATCCGGTAGGAAATGTGCATCGGTCTGCAAGACAATCGGTGGTTTACCCGTCAACAGGATAGGGAGGTTCTCGTAAGATTCGTAGATTGGGGCAAACGAGACCAATCGGTTCCGGCGAGAGCTCGGATTCAGCATCGTCACACAGATTTTGAAGACCGCATCTTTGGGGCCAGGGCAAACGACAATCTCCGACGGGGAATAGCTTAATCCGAACAGACGAAGATCCGAATGAATGGCTTCGAGCAATTCTGGATCGCCTGCCTCTGGAGAATAGTGCGTCGCATCATCCATTACGGCTTGGGAAATCGCGGCTTTCAAGAGGTGCGGTACCGGAAGCTCTGGGTTCATTTCACCAATCCCGAAGTCGTAAATCTGTTTGCCTTCCAACCTCAATCTATCCGCTATCAACTTGACTTCTAGCGTCGGCGATGGTTTTATCTGTTGCGCCCAAGATGATGGCATTAGCCCCATAGAAAGATTCCCTCGTAACTTGTTGAGATAGTGTGTTGATGGATTCACAGTGCCTGAAGTCAATCGAAATAATAGCATGAATCGTGCAAGGACGTCAATCCCAAACTTGTACGAGGTTGGGGCAACCACCTGTGAAAATCACGCTTTACGAAGATCAGCAGAGTTAGGGTTTGCCTACAAGCAATTGAATTGGTCACTAATCAAAAAAAGATTGACAGTCAAAAAATGAAAGATTATACTGATAGCGAGGTTAATCTCACGATTCAACCGTTCTTGAATCAGAATTAACATAAGGAGGCAGATCATGTATAGAATCGGCATATACGGCGACACCGGCATGGTGGGTCAAGAAATTGAAAAAGTCTTAGAACATCACGATCAGGTTGAAGTCTGCTTCAGAAAAAATTCAAGAAGAGAAGAAGGAGCGTTGAACTCCTGCGAACTGGTCTTTCTAGCGACGAAGGATCCAGAATCAATGACGTTTGCACCACCAATTTTTGAGATTGGAAAGAAAGTGATTGATATGAGCGGTGCTTTCAGATTTCCCAGAGAGGAATTTGAAGGGGAGTACGCACCGCGAATTGGATTGAGCCCTTACGAATCCACAGGTTATGTTCCCGAATTGCTAGCGGAAGCCGTTTATGGGATGCCCGCACTGCTGCAAGATCAGATCGCGCAGGCACGGTTAGTGGGGAATCCGGGCTGTTACCCGACAAGCGTTGTTTTGGCTTTAAGACCGCTTAAAGGACTTGTCCAAGGAGAGGCGACGATTGTAGCAACTTCGGGGATTTCGGGCGCACGAAAAGACATCGAAGAGGTGCCCAATGAGATTACGTACGCCTACGGTAGAAGGCACAAGCACGTTCCGGAGATGGAGTTATACTCTGGATTTCGTGTCAACTTTACCCCTATTGTTCTCCAGTCTGTTTTCAGGGGTATCAACACGAACATCAGGGTTGAATTGACAGAGCCGCTGAAAAACCTCCCTGAAGACACAGCTGTTGAGCAGTTAAGTCAGACCATCCGGAACGCTTATCAACCAGAGGATCTGGTATTCATCGTGGAAGATACCCCCGATAAACAGTGGGGCACACGCGATATTGCTGACACGCATAAACTCTTCGTCAAAGTCAGGATTGACGAAGGATTTGCCTATATCTGTTCGCTTGAGGACAACCTCGGCAAAGGTGCCGCTAGCCAAGCAGTTGAAAACATGAATATTATGCTCGGACTGCCCCGGCTATACGGTATCGATCCAACTTATAGCACGAGTTGAATTGAGTGTGCGGATCAGCACCCACAAGCATAGAGATATTCATAGGACTTACGCATTCAGTTTGTAGTAGCGCAATTCATTGCGCGTCGGACGGGCGATAAACCGCCTCCGTTCCGAGAGTCCGAGACCTACTACAAACCTACGAATTGACTGTAGTTGCCCGCCTGTCCCGATAAATCGGGGATTCATCGGGCGTTGGAAATTGTGTTCTGCGGCGATAAATCGCCGAACTACAGGGCTTTTGAGCGTTCAACTGTGTAAGTCCTGATTCAGATACCATAAAGATAGCTCGAAGGCATTCAATGTTGCAAATTAGTGCGTCCGCTGCCGATTGGCAGTGGACGCACGATTAATCCCACCGGGGAACTGTGCTCCCAACCCGGAGATTACCCCAATGACCACCCCTGTTGAACAGATCCGCCCGCCCCGGCAGCAGATGGCTTCCGACCTGTATCGCCCCTTATATCACTTTTCACCACCAGCAAATTATCTGGGCGATCCAAATGGAACAATCTTCTGGAAGGGAAAGTACCACCTCTTTTACCAGTACAATCCTGATGGTGCTTTTGATGATTCCAAACGGATGCACTGGGGCCATGCTGTCAGCGAAAACTTGGTGCACTGGAATGATTTTCCTATCGCACTGACGCCAACGCCGGGCGGTCCTGACCGGAGCGGTTGCTGGAGTGGCGGCGCGGTGAACAATAACGGTGTGCCGACGCTCATCTACTATGGTCACCCTGAAGGCAATTGCATTGCCGTGGGCGATGATGATCTCATTACTTGGGAAAAGCACCCCGCAAACCCGGTGATTCCTTATCCGCCAGAGGGAGGTGGTTGGCGACCGTTTGATCCATGCGCTTGGCAAGAAGGGGATACGTGGTATTCACTTTCGGGCGGGAAGCTAGAAGGCGTTGGAGACACGGCGTTTTTATGCCAATCGAAAGATCTCATCAACTGGGAATACATGCATCCATTTTACGTTAGTGAATTGGACAAAGATTCCGAATCGGATTGTGCGGTTCCAGACTTTTTTCCGCTTGGAGATAGGTATATGCTGCTTTTCGCCAGTCACCAGCGTGGCGTTCAATACTATATCGGTGCCTACGCGAATCATCGGTTCTATCCGGAGCATCATGGACGGATGAATTTCGGCGAATTTGGGGTTGAGAGCGGACATCTTTGTGCGGGCTTCACCCTGTTAGACGGGCTGGACCGGCGTATCTTCTTTGGCTGGATCCCAGAGGGACGCCGTGAGACGGTGCAACGGGCAGCCGGTTGGGCGGGTGTGATGTCGTTGCCTCGCGTCCTCTCCCTGTCTGACGCCGGTATATTAGAAATTGAACCTGTCCCCGAACTAGCAGTCTTGCGCCGCAACCATCGCCGGTTCACAAATCTACCAATCCGTCCTGATACTTCCATCCCGCTGGAGGAGGTTGATGGAGATTGTCTCGAAATCGTGGCAACTTTTGAACTGGGCGATGCCGAAGCATTTGGCGTTAAGGTGTGCTGCTCCCCAGATGAGGACGAGCAGACCATTATTTTTTACAGTCCGGAGGATAAATCTCTTGTCTTGGATGCCGAACGATCAAGCCTAAGCCCCGATGTTGTGAGTCGCGGTGTGCAGCGGGGACCTCTCGAATTGGCTGCATACGAACTACTGCAGCTGCGCATTTTCGTAGACCGCTCGGTCGTCGAGGTTTTCGCGAACAATAGACAATGTCTGACCAAACGGATCTACCCCGCCAGACAGGACAGCCGAGGTGTACAACTCTTCGCTCGGGGCGGAAGTGCAGAATTAAAGTCAATGGATGTGTGGGATATGGCAGCGATTTGGCATTTATAGACTTGAGGTAAAAAGAACCCGTTTAGACAGAATAATTCCTATAGACTTCCTGACAAAATATAAGGAGAATTTGATGACCTCAGACAGTTATCGTGGTGTATTCACCATCCCGTCTACACCCTTCCGAGAGAACGGAGAGGTCGATGTCCCCAGTTTGCAACGCATGATCGATTTTTGTATCGAGTGCGGATCACACGGCTTGGTTTATCCTGTGAACGCCAGTGAGTTCACCGCCCTCAGCGATGCAGAGCGGTTTCAGTTGTCGGAGGTGCTTGTTAAGCAGAACGCCGGTCAACTGCCAGCGATTATCGGTGTTGCAGGAGTGTCACTAGAGGTCGCGGAAGGGTTTGCCAAGCACGCCCGCGATATTGGTGCAGATGGTGTCATCGCTATGCCGCCGTACATCAGTCATATCTCTGAAAGCCTTGTCTTTGAATATTACCAAACAATCTCAGACGCAGCGCAGATGCCGGTTTTCATCCAGAACAATATGCCACCTATCGGGTCAAATCTATCGGCGGAATGTTTGCTCAAACTCTGTCGGGAGATCGAGCACGTCGAATATATCAAGGAAGAGACGCTGCCCAGCACGGTAAAACTGACCGCTGTGATCGAAGGAGACGATGGATCGTGCAAGGGAGTATTCGGTGGGGCGGGTGGACGCTATCTGATTGAGGAATACATGCGCGGGAGTGCGGGGCAGATGCCAGCCAGCCATGTCACTGATGTCGTGGTCGGGTTATGGGACGCCTTAGAGGCAGGCGATGAGGAGCGGTCAACCTACATTTACAAAGAGATGGCACCGCTTTTCCTCTTTGAACATCAACTCCCCGGCTGTTACAAGGAGGTCCTATATCGTCGTGGGATTATTGACTGTCCATTCAAGCGTAATGGGAATATGCCGTTAGACGAGATCGCCTCGAAATACTTGGATGAAATTCTCGCAAGGCTTGAACCGTTAATGACTTGGAAGAAATAGCTGCGACTTGTGATGAGGTGGGGAAAGGTTGTAGGGAACAACGATCGTTGTTCCCTACTTTACCAAAGGAAAAAATCGGGCTACGGTATAACCGCATCTTCTCCGAGGTGTTCCTGGATCCAATCTCGGAGGGGCACATCCTCATCTTTTGGAGAGGTATATCCCAATCCCCCTGTGCTAGCACCTAGCAACTGTCGTCGAATTGGGTCGCTACGCTCCATATAATGGTCAACGGTCATGTTGTCTCTCGGCCGTAGCCACCGATAGCTATAACCGTAGAATAGTACCTTTCGGGTAATATTTGAATGATTGGGGCTTGCAGAATGCCAGAGCCGGCGATCGAAATATACCGCCGTACCGGGTGCCACCTTCACCGCCGTCGTCCCTTCAGGGTTTGAGACCCCATCTTCAGGCAGTTCTAACTTGTTCTGCAAGTGGCTGCCGGGCAGGACATAGAAATTCCCACTCCCCTCCACCGTTGTGTCGGTTAGAAAGTAGCCGATTTTGAGAGAGATTCGCGGACGGGGGTTGCTTTCCAAATCGCTGTTCAAACGTCCACTATCTTGGTGCCATCCTAAACGCTTCTCCTCCGATCTTTCCTCGGGTGCTACTGGTGGCGTGATTCCCAAGTGCGAGTGGTAAAGCTGGATATGCCAGCCCAAAATACCCCACACCTTTGGAAATGTCTTGTGCCAATCAAGTAACTCTAGGAAGAGATCATCCTTCCCAATGAAATCAAAGATATTCAAGCGTTCATGGGGAGACAAGTCTTGCTCGGGCCGATATTTCGCCTCAAGCCGGTCTAGCGCGGCGTTGAGGTCTTCGACCAGCTTCGGCGGCAACGCGTCTTCAACCACGAAGAACCCGTTCTTGTCAAATAGAAGCCGTTCCTCATGCGTTAGGCAATGATCTAAACATGCAGTATCCATATATACCTCCTCTACTGTTTCCCAAATTCTAAGTTCGGCAAATCTTCATGATAACGTATTATATCAAATATTCACACCTCTGTAAACAAAGAATAACAACCTTACGCAATATACAGATGGGCAGCAGTAATGCTCCTTTTCAAGGCGTATTTTAACCTATCGAAGGCTTTTGCGGAAAAACACCTCACCGATCCCGTCATTAATACTAGCGATGAACCCGCACTCGACAAACCCCATATACCGATGCCACGCTTGCGGTTCTGGTTCGTCAGCTTGCGATGAACTGTAGAGTGCCTCGTGCCCTGCCTCGCGAAGAAAGCTTTCGATGAACCGAAGCAAAGCTTTACCGACCCCTTGCCGACGATACTCGGGTAGCACTCGAATCAGAGCAATATACGGTACAATTGACCACAAATACTCAAGCCGCACATACCCCACCCGTTTGCCGTTCCACTCAGCAATCACCACATCCTCAATGCAATCAGGATTCAAAGCAAGTTGTCCCTCAATTTTTCGTTTCAACACTTCAGTAGGAATGTATCCATCCTGATAGGCGAAATCCAAGTCATCAAGCCTTGCAAAGCGTATTATTATTTCGTCAGACATCCGTATCCCTCCTAGCTCATATCAAGCAATCGTGCAACAGAAACCGAGTTTTCAAGAAAAAACTCGGTTTATCTTCGTGCTTTATATCACAAGGCGGTGGTCATGTCAATCCTGGGAGGAGAAACCGGATTGACCGCAAAGCGGTATCGTGCTACAATGCTGACGCATTGATAACCGATAGGATAGAGGAAGGTGCTATGACAACAGAAACAGTGCGGTTAAGAACCGGCGAGCAACTTGTCATCAAGACTCTACTCCCACCGCTCCATGACTACGTTAGCAAAGTCGGCTGTTGGGGCGATATACGCGACGACCTGCTCAACGGCAAGTTGACAGAATGGCTTTTTACGCCCTACTTTGTGGGCGAGATTGACGGCGAAGTTGTCGGCAGTATGAGCTATTATACACCAACGGACACGCGCGATGTCGGTGTCGTGGAGTTTGTGCGTACAGAGGAAGAACACAGGAGCAAAGGCATCGCCTCGGCACTGATGGACTGCTTAATCCGGCGGTTTCGCGCCGATGATGGGATTGCACTCTACCTCTGCACCACCAATCCCATCGCCGGCAGTCTGTACGAAAAACATGGGTTCTGGTATCATGTTGGAGACGGGATGCGCTATCTCGCCCCTGATGCTGAGGACTTTGACCAAACCTATCTAGCGTTCCATGGACCGGCGCAAGTCCGAGATGCGACATGGGCAGATCTGCCTCGCGCATCCGTGCTCTACAATCACCCCGAGCCACGCTGGCTCATCAAGGACTACCTTACTCAAACCTTCCGTGAAACTCGCTTTGAAAGCCACTTCGTGAGACTGATGCGACAAATTGAAGATCAGAACGGCGCGTTTGTGGTATTGGAAAACCGCGAACAACGGATCGTCGGGGCAGCGGTGTTCAAACGGTTTGACGCCTTCCAGGAGCAGCATACCGCTACGCTCAGTTTTCGTGTCTGTCCAAGCTATTTCGGACAAGTGCCTGAACTTTTAACCGCTGCCGCAGAAAAAGCACAGGCTCTCTCGCTTAGGTCACTACAGGTCAATATCGCTGCTTGTGACGAAGACCAAAAACAGCTGGTAAGAACGGCGGGATTTCTCGAAGAAACGCGTTGGTACAATCGACTGTACGATGGGAACGATTTGATAACCATGCTAGTCTACACCCGACTGATACCTAATACATTTCCACAGGGAAAAGAAGAAAATTATTACGGCAACAGAAAACCGTGGCAGGCAGAACGGGTTGCTGCCGCTCATAACAGGAAGACAAATACATAACATCGTTCCAACTGAGGAGGAATATCGCAATGTCAAAAGCGAAGATTAGGGTTGGCATCGTTGGTGCTGGCGGCGTCGGAGGGCTTGGTGGAAGGGACAACTCCCATGCCGGTGGCTATCGGCGATGTGAGGAGGTTGAGTTGGCAGCTGTCGCTGATATCAATGATGAACGCCTGCAACAGTTCGGCGATGAATGGGAAATTGCATCGGGGCACCGTTACAGCACCGCACAGGAGATGTACGAAAAAGCGGGTCTGGACATCGTGAGTGTGACCACCCATAACTTCCATCACCACGAACCGGTCATCGAAGCTGCAGAGGCGGGCATTAAGGTGATTATGGTGGAGAAGCCACTCGCTATCAGTGTCGAATGGGGACGGAAGATGGTCGAAGCCTGCGAAGCGAACGGGTGTCGGTTGGCAGTGGATCACACACGCCGGTTCCTTCCGCATTACCGCAGACTGAAAAAGATGGTTGATGACGGTACGGTGGGTGATGTCCGAACCATCACCTACTCCGGTGCCCGTCCTTTGTTGCATAACGGTACGCATACAGTGGACTACGCTTTCTACTTCACATCGGCGCAACCCAAGCTAGTATCGGGCTTTCTCAGCGATGAGCCTGTTGCTGATCCGGGCGGCGGAGGGATGATTGTCTGCGAGGACGGCGTGGTCATCTTCATCAACTGCATCCCGACGCGCAAAGAATCTCTCAGCGATGTCACCATTGCGGGTACAACAGGACAGATCCATTTCTGTGAGCTGCGGGGCATCTGGGAGTATGGTCCCCTTGTTGAGGCAAGTGGGGGATACGGTGCGCGCTACGACTTTGAGCCCCTTCCCGATATGCCCGAAACCCTCATCCTCGACGACTATTTCTACAGCGCAGCGCGGGAAGCGATTGACTGTCTGTTAGAAGATCGGGAGAGCGTCTCCACTGGGCGTGATGGACTGAAGGCGTTGGAAGTCATCACTGCCATGCACATTTCGCACAAAACAGGGACACAGGTGCCTTTGCCGTTGGCGGAAGGACTTGATAATGTTGAGATCCGGTCGACGGGGCAGTGAGGCGCGAGCGGCTATTCGTACCAATTATGGATGACATAGACCGGATCCGACCCTTCCGCAAGACGGATGGTCACTTGATCCGCTCCTGCCACAAACTCGTTCCGTAGGGCGTTGGTTCTGACTGGATCCACATGCAGACCGTCCAAACTCCATCGAAGGTTTACGCTGCTTTCGACGGTGACATTAGGATCGTCGGAAATGAGCGATACCCGTTGTATGCCCTCATTTTTACGTTCTAGAGCGACATCCGAAACAACGAAGTGAATTGTCTGGAGCGGGTCTCGCATCTCTGCCTGCCAGTCGCGCTCGTTCCCGTGAGGGCTTTCCTGAAACAGTCGGAGTCCGTAACGCACTAGCCGCAGATTTCCAAGAAAGTGATCTATTTCGTAGCCGTTGGGGCGAGGGAGTCCGCCGTAGATCAGGATTCTCTGGCAGCCGTATTCCGCGATTGCATAGGCGACCGCCAACTGTCCGTCCGTGTCATCCTTGTCCACATGCCCAACCCACTCACGGACGATGTGCGTCCCAGATCGCTCTAACTGTTCAATGGTATCCGCCGGCATCTCATCGAGGGAATCCAGATCGCCGATTAAGACATCGGGCAAAATTGGCGTGTCGTTGGTCTGGGTGAGTTCGGTGAATAAGCGGATCCCGCTGTCAGCACAGATGAGTGGGTGACCGTTTTCCATCGCCCACGTCAGTGCCTCCTTGTAAAATTGAGGGTAGCGGAGGTCATAATGGCCATTGAGAAAAATCAGAGCGGATTTCATAGGGTTGTAGCAAAACGTAAAGAGAAACCGAGTTTTTTCTTCAAAACTCGGTTTCTGTTGTATGATTTCTTAACATGAGCCAAAAAACTATCACCGATTCAACGGCTGCGAACAGACAAAATTGTCTGAATCGTTGATCGGTTACGGGAGAAATAGATTGTAGGATGAAAGCTGCTTGGCGGGACGATACGATAGTTTTACACGCTTGAGGTTTTCTAAGCCGGAGTCGTCCATTGTGTTGATCCATTGATAGTTTGCGTGTTCTTGGCAAAAGGTTCTGAAAAGAAATTGTGCTAACCCCTTTATTCCGAGATCCGTTACCTCAAAGAGGATACAGAAAATCTCGCTGTTGAGAGGATATCCGAAGGTATACCCTTTTAGGACGCCATCAATGAAAACGACCCTACCGATCAGACCCAATTCCTCGTAGTTCATGAGTCCTGTGCGATGGGAATGCCAAGAATCCTCCAACATCGCTCGATAAACATCATCATGGAACTGTGCACCTCGTTCCTGTTGCCATGATTCGTAAAGTGCGAGGCAATCCCCAAGATGAGCGGGTTGGTACGGCTGCAACTGAGTGGCAGGATAATTGCGGATCAGAACGTTATAAGCAGCCCGCTTGCTCTTGTACTGATTCCCCTTGAGTTGGATAAGTGCCTGCGTTTCGTAAAGGTATTCCGTCTCTTTCTGAACGGCGTGGAAGCCCATCCCCCGAAAAAAGGGAATAAGATGCGCTGGGACGTTTTCGATCCGTGCAATCTGCTTCGCACGATTGGCTTCAAGGGTAAACGCATACGCTTGGCAGATCACCTTTTGACTCAGCGACGCCCCCATCGGAGGGATCGGCATGAAGTGATCGCCGTCCTGATTGGCGAAAAGACAGAATTGGTCATCAATTATTGTCCAGTAAAAATCGAAAAAGTTTCGCCATACATAGTGTGGTGCAAAGGTGTAACGCGACAGTTCCGCCGGCATTTGACGGGCGTATCGATCGAAAAGAAGTCTATCTTTTAACGTGAGTGGCTGTAGGCTTTTTGCTAAATCAGGCAATCTTTAAGCAATAACTTGTTCGGTCTGACGGTCGAATAGACGAACCTGTTTGGCATCGAAATCAAACCAAACAGGCTGTCCCACATCAGGTTTGAATGCGGGGTGTGTACGGGCTCTGAGGAGAACCAGATCCCCGGTCTCAGGATTTTCACCCAGAAATATATCAATAATATTAACCGATCCCAACGCTTCCACAAGGTGCACCGATGCTTTGAAACCTTGTTCTATTGGCTCCTTTGAGACAACAATATGCTCCGGTCTAACACCAAAGATGATTTCATCTGACTGACCGATACGCGAGATCCGTTCTGCCGATAATTCAATCCAGATATCTGTGTGGGTCAGATGCAGGGCGGGTTCTCCCTCCTCACTGGAATCGGGATTCAAACCAGTCTGTGCCTGAACCTTGCCGTTGATCAGGTTCATTGATGGGCTTCCCATGAATTGGGCGACGAAAACGGTCTGCGGTTGGTTATATACCTCTTGGGGTGTTCCAATCTGTTGTAGGCTTCCTTGGTGCATGATGACGATACGATCCGCCATCGACATCGCTTCTACTTGGTCATGGGTGACAAAAATGGTCGTCGCTCCCAGTCTGTGCTGCAGGCGTTTCAGCTCCGTCCGCATGTCCACCCGCAGCTTCGCATCTAGGTTCGACATCGGCTCATCCATTAAAAATGCCTTGGGTCTGCGGACCATTGCCCGTCCCAACGCGACGCGCTGCATCTCGCCGCCGCTCAGATGGCTTGGCTTCCGATCTAGCATCGCCTGGATTTGCAGGATGGCTGTAACCTCCTTGACCCGTTCCTGAATCTCGGATTTCGGTGCTTTCACTGCTTTGAGCGGAAATGCGATGTTATCATAAACGGTCAGGTGGGGGTAGAGTGCGTAGAATTGGAAGACAAACGCGATATCTCGATCAGCAGGCGATAATGTATTGACACGATTTCCATCAATAAAAATGTCCCCCTCATCAGGGGCTTCCAATCCGGCGATAGCTCGAAGCGTCGTTGTTTTTCCACATCCTGAGGGACCTACGAAAACAACAAACTCTTGGTCGTGGATTTCAAGACTCACGTCGTCTACAGCAACGACCTCCCCAAAACGTTTTGTGATGTGTTCAAGTTTAATCTCTGCCATTCCTCGTATTTTAGCACACGCAAGAAGAAATGAAAACCAAAAATGACAACGACAACATGGGTGGAAGTAGACCTCTCTGCAATTCGATCTAACGCACAAGCAATCAAAGCGTATGCCCAAGGCAGCTCGCTGATCGCTGTAATCAAGGCGGATGCGTATGGACACGGTGCGATTTTGGTCGCCGAAGCGTTGTGTGAGGAAGCGGCGATGTACGCTGTCGCTGCCGTGGCGGAAGCCGTGGAGCTGCGTATCGCCGACGTTGGAAAACCGATCCTAGTGCTGTTCAATGCGCTGCCTGTCCAAGCGGAAACGATCATTGACTATCAACTGACACCATCGGTGTACGAACCGACGCTTTGTAACACGTTATCCCACACAGCACAAGCGAAGGGAACATCGGTTAAAGTGCACCTTGATGTAGACACCGGCATGAATCGTGGTGGGATATGGTATACGGAAGCGGTGGATTTCCTGAAATGGCTGACATCACTGGATGGAATAGAGATTGAAGGGGTCTTCACCCACTTTGCTACCGCGGACGAAGCCGACAAAAGCCATACAGGTCTTCAGTTAGAGCGGTTTAAGTCAGTACTTTCCAACCTTTCTGAACTCAACCTACGTCCCCCGATTGTCCATGCTGCCAACAGTGCAGCTGCATTAACCCCTTCCGACGCCCATTTTGATGCTGTTCGTGTGGGCTTGAGTTTATACGGCGTCTATCCATCGTCTGAAGTCAGACGAGCGAGCCCTGTGTCCTTGCGTCCTGCCCTGAGTTGGAAGGCACGCCTCATCTGTTTGCGTCAGTCTATGCAAGAGGAAGGGGTCAGTTATGGGCGCACCTATGTAGTTGATAAGCCGACATGGTTAGCAACGCTGCCCGTTGGCTACGCCGATGGCTACTCACGCTCCCTATCGAACCGTGCTGAGGTATTAATCGACGGAGTAAGATGGCAACAAGTCGGATCGGTCTGTATGGATGGGACCGTCTTTCGGATTGCACCACCGAAAGGGGAACAGGCGGATCCCCCCCTACGCATCGGCGATGAAGCAGTATTGATTGGTAAGCAGGGAGACTTGGAGATTACCATCGATCAGGTTGCGGAGAAGGCAGGAACCATTTCGTATGAGATTTTAACAGGAATAGGCAAACGGATCTCTCGGGTTTATGTGAATCGGGAGCCATAAGGGTTTGACATCAAGGCGGAAGGATGATAAACTGAAACATAGAACTTATCCTCCGCTACGTCCCTATAATAATAGGAGAGCCCCATGACAACAGAACAAGCAACAACCCTGAAAACGACTATAGAATCAATGTTTGAACATATCACTCAAAAAGAGAGTATAATCGAAGACCTTGAGCAGATTGAGCGTCTCCAGCAGGAGATTGGAGCGACTGTCCCAACGCAGCTGCGCCACTACCTGCAACGCCGAAGTTATACCAAAGCACTCGATTTCCTGAAGGACGATTTTGTCCCTGATTCGGATTGACACCGTATAAGGCGTATTGGCAGCGCGGAGTGTTTTACTATGGTATAACGTATGAAGCAATAGGCGATTTTGACCATTCCAACGTAGATACTGTTAAAGCAGAAGCGATTGAAAACACACGACGACATTTTGAAAGAAGGAGATAACACTATGGATTTTTCTGCATGGTCACCGTCGCATTTGATTGTGGCATTGCTTGCCTTTGCTACGATTATTGGGCAAGCCATCGCGGTTCTGGCGCGGCTGAAAACGATAACCGAACGGTTGGAAGATCGGCTGGACCGGTTGGAAGATCGGCTGGACAAGCGTTTCATTGAAGTCATTTCACAAGTAAATGAGCAAATCGCATTAGTCCGCACTGAAGTCCGTGATGTCAGATCAGAGATGGATCAACAAACCACAGGTGTCCGAGAAGAGATCCGTGATCTCCGATTGGAGACGAGTCAGCGGCTTTCTGATGTGCAAAGTGAAATGAGCAAACTTAACCAAAATCACATTGACCACCTGCACCGTCATCACGATTAAAAAGAGGTACTAAAATGGTAAGAGAAGATGGGCGCACACCGAGTCAGATGCGCCCGACCCGTATCGTTCGGAACTACATTAAACACCCAGAAGGATCTGTCTTGATTGCTGTCGGTGATACAAAAGTTCTTTGTACGGCATCGGTAGAGGAATCACAACCACGTTTCATGCGTGAGCAAAACCTCCGAAATCGAGGCTGGGTCACCGCAGAGTATTCAATGCTGCCCCGCTCCACCTCCGACCGGATGCGGCGTGAAGTCACCCGTGGATCGCTTGGCGGAAGAACACAAGAGATCCAACGGCTTATCGGTAGATCTTTGCGAGCAGTCGTAGATTTCAAAGCCCTCGGTGAACGAACAATCTGGATCGATTGTGACGTTATCCAAGCGGACGGTGGTACACGCACCGCATCAATTACCGGCGCATTTATCGCGCTTTGGGATGCCTGTCAATGGCTGATGGATCGAAGGCTGATAAGAACGATTCCAATCGTCGAGCATGTGGCGGCGACCAGTGTCGGTATCATTAATGGAACACCTATGCTAGACCTGTGTTACACGGAAGATTCTAGTGCTGATGTCGATATGAATGTTGTCATGACAGGTGCGGGGAAATTTGTCGAGATCCAAGGCACTGCGGAGGAAACCCCCTTCTCGAAAGAAGAATCGGATCAGCTACTCGATCTGTCGATCCACGGCATTGAACAACTGATTCGGCTTCAAAAACAGATAATTATAGAGAATAGAGATGAAGTTAGTATTGGCAACCCGGAATCAAGGTAAAGTGCGAGAAATCGGCGAAATGCTTAAAGCCCAAAACGGGATTGAACTTTTGTCGCTCCACAGTTACCCGGACGCACCAGATGTCGTTGAGGATGGCAAAACCTATGAGGAGAATGCTATCAAAAAAGCCTCCATGCTTGTCGAATACACCGGACATATAACCATCGCGGACGACTCCGGTTTAGAGGTGGACGCACTTGATGGAGCACCCGGTGTCCATTCCGCACGCTATGCCGGCGAGAATGCTTCAGACCAAGATCGTATTGTCAAACTACTTGACACGCTTCAGAATGTTCCTAGTGAACGGCGATCAGGACGTTTTATCTGTGCTGTGGCTATCGCTGAACCGCTAGATCAAGTACAGGTTGTCCGAGGTGCCTGTGAGGGCCGAATTATTCGCGCACCGCTTGGGGTGAGCGGTTTTGGATATGATCCAATTTTCGTCCCCGCGGGCTATGACAAAACCTTTGCGGAGTTGGGCGACGAGATTAAGAATCAGATTAGCCACCGTGCGAAGGCGTTGGGCGAAGCAAGAAAGCTATTAAGTGAAATAATTTGTGAGAAGCGTTGCTAAGAACCTCCTATGAAAGCCCCTGCCGCAAATAACCGCACTCGAAAATTCCCTATACTGATCTCCGTTCTAGTTATCATTCTGTTGATAGGACTCGGACTCTACGTTGGTCCCAATTTGTTAGATTCCACGCCACCGTCCCTGACGGTAAATGGGTTAGAGCAGGATAAACGCTATCACGGCGCTCTGACGCTTGACATTGCCGCTATGGACGAAAAGCCCGGCTTGGGTTCGCTGACCGTGCAGATTGATGATGCTCCCCCAAACCCTTTGAGCCTCGTCGAAGCGGAGATAACCTCTTGGACACTACAAACCGCCGCATTCGCCGACGGGCGGCACACGGTTTCCGTAACCGCGACGGATAGGTCGTTGCGCAAAAACCGGACGCTGTACACGCTTCCGTTCTACATCGACAATACTCCGCCACAACTTCATGTTCCCCCGGAAACGCTCTGCGTTGGACAAGGCAAAACACTTGCACTCTTTCTTCAGGCGGACGATCCGCTCTCAGATATTGAGGCAAAACTTTTTAATAAAGCGATCACCTTCTATCCGACTCGTTCAGAGAGCCTGTACTGCAGCTTTCTCGGTGTCGGCGTGACATCTACCGTCCAAAACTATTCGCTCACGGTGAAAGCGATGGACTTAGTCGGCAATGAGGCGGAGCAAACTTTTCAGGTCGAGGTAATTAAAACAACCTTTGCGCGTGGCGGCTACATTACTCTCTCCCCCCAAAAACAACGGATTATGATGGACAGATCCAAGAGCAGAGAAGACAATGCAAAACGCGGTGCAGCTTACGCACAGGCAGACCGGGAAGTCGAGCAGCTTTGGGAGGGGAAGTTCATTCGTCCCACTGAAGGTCGGCTGACGTCGCCTTTCGGCAAGTACCGGGAGTATAACACCGGCGTCCGCCGACATCACTACGGCACAGACATCGCAAATGTGGTGGGCACGCCTATCTATGCGTCGAACCGTGGCATTGTTACCCTTGCTGACAGATTGCATATCTACGGAAACGCCGTAATTATCAATCATGGACAGGGGATTTCGAGCAGTTATAACCACCTGAGTGAGATTCATGTGAAGGCTGGAGAGCGTGTTGAAAAGGGGCAACGCATCGGACTGATGGGAGCGGCCGGACAAGCCACGGGATCCCATCTTCATTGGGGTATGGTGGTCAATGGGGTGGCAGTCGCCCCGGAAGAATGGACGGAACGAGATTTCTCGTCTCCGGCAGTTGAGAGTTTATTTCATCCAGATGGGGAACAAAGATGAATCAGTTGATTCAGCTTGAACAAATTGTACCTAGCAAGGTCTGTTTTTCGTGCGATGTCTGCTGCCGATTCCTTGAACAAGACAGCTTCCTTGCTCCTATCTTTACCCAAGCTGAAATGGAAAAGGCAATTGCGAGCGGGGTGGATGCGAATCTCTTTCGCCCCACGCCAGATGGGAAAAGTGCGCAGATTAAACTGATACCGCATGGGGATATGTACATCTGTCCCTGCTTTAATCCTGAAACGAGTGAGTGTACAATCTACCCAATTCGTCCGCTGGACTGCCAGATATATCCTTTCGCCCTGATGTACAATCAAGAACAAACACAAGTTGTGCTGGGCGTTGACATGATCTGTCCTTATGGTGAGGCAGAGATCCAGGCAGCAGCGTTCCAACACTATATTGACTACATTGCGGACTATCTGGAATCGGATCCAGTCGTTGAAACCGTTGCTGCAAGTTGGCAGCTCATTGGTCCCTATCAGGACACGGTGATAATTGTCCGCTCTCTGGAAAAGTTGACATCAGCGAGAATGAAAAACAGATATTGAACTACCCGGAGGAAAACCGGAGTCAAAAAGGAGAAAAATATGGCAAATGTGCCGTGCCGTTTGGCGGCGTTGGATTTAGATGGAACGCTACTAAATGATGAGCATACTGTGACAGATCGGAGCTGCGAAGCTCTCCAAAAATTATCGGCGCAAGGGGTTGTGGTCGTGCTGATCTCAGGGAGGATGCATCGAGCCATCTTACCGATTAGTGATCAGATTGGGTTGGAAAATCCGATAATTTCATACAACGGTGGGATGGTCAAGCACCCCCAAACAGGGGAAGTTATTTACCACACTCCCATTCAGGCGGCGGATGCATCGGCGTTGGTCGAATACGGAGATCAGAAGGGACTACATCTTAACTTCTGTTTGAATGATCAACTATTCATCAAGGAATATAATCAGTGGAGTGAATTGTATGAAAAGAGAACAGGGGTTCCGGCAACGGCACTCGGCAATCTTCACGAGTTAGATGGGCAAGAACCCACGAAGATGCAAATTTTGAATGCGCCTGAAAAAATCGATCTGCTCCTCACCGAATGCAAAACCGAATTTGGCGAGCGGTTGTATGTTACGCGAACACAGGTCGAATATATCGAATTTATGAATCCACAGGTGTCAAAAGGGCGTGCGTTGCAAGCGCTTGCTGACCAACTTGGCATCCCCAACAATCGGATTGTTACATTTGGCGATGGATACAACGACGAGAGCATGATGGAAATCGCCGGTTTCAGTGTGGCTATGGGAAATTCGGTCGACGAAATTAAAGCTATCGCTGATTACACGACGGAAACCAACCAGAACGATGGCGTCGCCCTAGCGGTCGAGAATCTGCTGCTTTGAAGGTAGTCAGAACCGCATTGGCTTACGCTTGTACGGGATGGCGGACCTTCGTCCCAAGGACTGGGATATTTGCAACAAGTGCCATTGAGTCTTGCTCACGCTCAAGTTCCATCTCGACCTGCTCACGCTCGAGTATAAAATACTTTGACAGGACTTCAGTCAATTCTGTTTGCAAGCTCTCCATTATCTCTTCATCAATTCCAGTTCGATCTTGGACGAGGATGAGTTGTAGCCGACTTTTCGCAACACTTTTGCTCCTCTGCTCCCGATTTAGTAACTGCATTAATCGTTTGAACATCTATCTTCTCCTTTTAACTATTAAACAGTTTCCCAAACCAGTTACCGAACAAACCTCCCGCCTTAAACTCTGGGATTGGAACATCTTCCCCTTCAAGCCTTTGCGCGATACGTTTGTAAGCCTGCCCGGCATCGGACCTATGATTGTAGGTTGACGGCATACCTCGGTTCGTTGAAATAAGAATTTCCTTATCCTCTGGGATGACGCCGATCAGATTGACTGACAAAATGTCTATGACATCCGTCGGTTCCATCATATCGCCTGCCTTGACCATCTCCGGTGCAAGTCGATTGATGATGAGGTGCAAGTTCTTAATGGTCATGTTCTGCAGCAAACCGATGATTCGATCCGCATCCCTGACCGCTGCGACCTCTGGCGTTGTCACAATCAGTGCCTCATCAGCCCCCGCAGCTGCGTTTTGGAACCCCTGCTCAATGCCGGCAGGTGAATCGACAAAAACGTAGTCGTGCGTCTCTTTCAGTTCCAGGCAGAGTTTTTTCATCTGTTCCGGCTGAATATCGCTTTTGTTATTTCTCTGCGAGGCCGCAAGGAGATAGAGATCTTTCGTCCTTCGATCTTTAACCAATGCCTGTTCGAGTTCACAAACACCTTCGAGGACATCCATTGATGTGTATACAACGCGGCTTTCCAACCCCATAATGACATCAAGATTTCTCAATCCCACATCCGCATCAACGACAACGACCTTCTTGCCCAACACCGCTAAGGCCGTTCCAAGATTCGCCGTGGAAGTACTTTTACCGACCCCGCCTTTACCAGACGTAACGACGATCACTTTTCCCATTTTTCTCGTTATTCCTCCTTCATAAAGGTTTTAATCTTGTACCAGTTCTGACTATCAATCACGTCCAAACACTTGTCACTTGGGATATCTTCGCTTTCGGTAGTAATCGCTCCTAACCACCAGCCGGCTATAGCCTCGACATCCAAAGACAATCCGCTGATGAGCGATAATGTTTTATTATGATTCGGAAATTGATAAAACTTAAAAACGGTAAGAGGAGTCTATGCTCGTTTATATTTTTCTAATCCGGGCTGGAGTCAATCGTATTCTTCGACAATAATGGCATCTTCTAGGACGCGTGCAATTTCTGCTCTCTGGTGTTTGCGTTGTTGTTCAGCAGGTGCACGGGTGATAAAACGTCCAATTCTCAACTGAGTTGGTAACAGATTCAGCGCGAAAATTACTGATGATGTATTGCCAAGCGCGCCAGCATGAGCAACTCCGCGTAACGTGCCAAGGACAATAATATCTCCGGCGGCGACCACTTCCGCCCCCGGATTCACATCACCTAAGATAACCATATTTCCTTCTAAAGCACGCTCAATCTGTCCAGAACGCAACGTGTGACGAATAAACCGCGTCTCTTCATTCATCGGGGCAAGTTGATTATAAACGCGTTCTTCTCCGTGGAGTGCCGGTACTCCTGCAATCTGAATTGCTTCAGTTCTCCTTGAATCGTCCTGGGCATCACCAATGATTTGCTTAATTTCAAGTCCATAATTTTCGTTCAATAAGTTTTTAAGCCGGACCAATTCTTTATCATCTAACGATCTGCTTCCGAGATCCATATTCATTGTCATGCCTGATAACGAATCCCCTAAGTTTGCCATTCGTTCTGCGATCGCTTGTTCAATCTGCTCTATCGTGGCTTCTGGATCGATGATCAGACGCATACCATCGCGGAAGCCCTTGAGTTCAACGGTTGGATGTGATTCGTTCTGCATTTCACTCCTCTTATGGGATAACACAAGTTACTAGTAGCCGGCATATTCAAACCAATAGACCCTGATCTCTGTGCAGATTGTATCATTTCTGTAGGTCGATTTTCCATAATCGACGGTTTGGTGTCGAGATGTGAATCTCGACCTACAGGTTCTGATGGATTTCCAATAAATAGCAACTTAGGTTATGGGATAGTTGTCCCAGAACCTAGTTTTCAATTTTCGCTAAAACGTAGGGACCGTCAGGAAGCACAGCAATTTGGGCATCGGATCCATGTTTGGAAAGGACGCACTCAATCCCTTCTGCAGGGGTTCGGATTGGCCGCACAAATAGGTCTTTCAATTGGTCATACGGTATGCCATCAGTATAGCAGTATATTTCGGCTTTGTTAGCGGCTTTTGCCAACTCCTCCAATTGCCATTGATCGATGACAAAGTTTGCCGGGTCGTGTATATCGTGAATAAACTGTTTTAGGTCTTTCGTCTTCAAAATCAAATCGGTGAAAGGTCCGCTCCCAATTCCTTGGCTGCACTCCGCAACCAGAATAATGCTCCCATTCCGTTTAACGATTTCCACCGCTGCTAGCATTCCTTTGACGGCTTGATAAAACGTGGTATCAAGCGGATAACCTGCGCTTGACACAAGCACAGCGTCCACAGGCTTTGGCAATGTTACCTTCACCTGTTTTTCGACGAACCGGACGCCTGCCAAATGAGATTCGACGATATCGCCGGCAAATATACCGGTTAGTCTACGTTGGTCATCGATTGTGACATTTAGGTTAAAATCTACGCCCGCCATCAAGGCAATCTCGGTGGCTTCGATATGAAGTGGGTTGCCTTCAAGGTTGCCGACCGAAGCCTTGGGGTGTTCAAGGACATGGGGTCCATGCAGCACCTTCATCGTCTCGATGGAAGCCAGTCCCGGGCAGATTGATTTGCGTCCGCCGGAGTATCCTGCCATCAGGTGGGGTTCAATTAGAGCCGTCGCGACCTTTAAGTCCGATTCCAGATAGGTTTTATCAATATAAACCGGGGCACCTCCCCGCGTTAAACCGAGATATTTATGCGTCTCGATTTCCTGTGAAAAATGGTTGACAATCCGATAGTTATTCATAATCTCAGTGCCAACCATCTCTTCGAGCTCTTTACCCTCATTGGGACGGTGGATACCTGTCGCAATCAGAATCGTAATTTTTTCGCGCGGAATGCCACTCGATTCCAGCGTTTGCAGGATTGGTGGGAGGATTAGTTTATTGGGGACGGGTCGTGTTACGTCGGAAATGACAACGCAAGCGGAAGTCCGATCCTTCGCCAACGTAGCTAGAGGCGCGGAGTGAATTGGAGACTCTATCGCGTTCCAAACTGCACGCTCTGGCTGCTCAATTGGGACAGATTTCTGGAGGGTCAGCACACCTGCCAAATTCTGGTCAGGGATTTCGACTTCCAGCAGATCTCGTCCGTATTTCATGCCAACTCGCATTAGAATTTACCTCAGTTGGTTGACTTCAAAGTTGGGAGGTTTTATATTTACCCTACTGTTATAACATTATAAACAAGATTCCGTCCTTAATGCAAGTCTTTTTTGAGGTAATTAAGTGGGAAAATGCCTTGCTGTGCTTGATTCCAGAATCTGCATGACGATTAAGTTCGTTCCATGAAATGGAATAAGGAATAGGTGTTCAAAATTTGAGACTTGACGAATTGAGGGGTTATGTGGGATAATTTTAGGTTCCTGTTAAAAATTGGAGGATGACTAGATATGCCAAGAGTTGGAATTAATGGCTTTGGTCGAATTGGACGCAACGCATTAAGAGCTGCACTAAAAAATAAAGATATAACTCTCGATTTTGTGGCAATTAATGATTTAACAGACTCAGAAACACTTGCGCACCTGCTCAAATACGATTCGGTGCTTGGGGAACTTGATGCCGATGTCCAACCAATAAATGACGGACTTATTGTCAACGGTAAAAAGATGCTTGCCTTTTCTGAACGAGATCCGACCGCGCTCCCTTGGAACACTTTAGGAATTGACGTTGTTATTGAATCGACAGGCTTTTTTACGGATGGGAAGGATGCATCCAAGCATCTGGACGCGGGGGCGAAAAAGGTGGTTATCTCCGCACCCGCCGAGAACGAAGATATCACTATCGTGCTGGGAGTCAACGAGGATAAATACGATAAAGAGAAACATCATATTATCTCTAACGCTTCCTGTACGACAAACTGTCTTGCGCCGCTTGCAAAGGTGCTGTTAGAAAACTTCGGTATCCGTAGCGGTCTGATGACAACTATCCATTCGTATACAAATGATCAGCAAGTTCTGGATCTGCCGCATAAGGATATACGCCGGGGCCGTGCGGCTGCACTTTCAATGATTCCGACGTCCACAGGCGCGGCAAGCGCGATTTCGTTGGTCATTCCTGAGCTTAAGGGCAAATTTGATGGGATGGCGATTCGGGTTCCAACGCCGAACGTTTCTGTAGTGGATCTCACTGTTGATTTAGAAAAGAAAGCAAGTGTAGAGGAGGTTAATGCGGTTGTGAAAAAAGCTGCAGAGGGAGAGCAGCGAGGAATCCTAAGTTATTCAGAACTGCCGCTCGTATCGGTTGACTTCAAGGGTAACCCTCATTCGTCAATCTTCGATGCAGAGTTTACAAGGGTGATCGACGGCGAATTGGTAAAAGTTCTCTCTTGGTACGATAACGAATGGGGATACTCAAACCGTTTGGTTGAATTGGCTGCACGTGTGTTATAATAGGCGCAGGTTGCCACCTATAGGGTGAGTCAAAATTTGGGTTAATGGGAACCAAAACGGGCAAACCACTGCACACACGCAAGGTAGAGTCCCCGGTAAATCGTACGATTTACATATACTCACTCCGAATGGCTTGGATATGTCTATCCAAGTTGCTTTGAACTCTCGGCGGAGTCGGAGCCGAGCCGGGTTGGAAAATAGAAAGCTAGACAGTACACCAGAAAAGATACAAAAATTTCCAATTTCTATCATGTAACTCATATATAGGGGAAGATGCGAACACCTATCATTGTCGGTAATTGGAAACTCAACAAGACCGTCCGTGAAGCGGCGGCACTTGTCACCTCACTTCAGACATTGGTCGCTGATGTCACCGATGTCGAAATCGTTGTTGCCCCTGTTTTCACCGGGCTTTCCGCAGTAGCACAAGCACTAGCAGGTGGAGATATTCGACTTGCAGCACAGGATGTCTTCTGGGAGGACAGCGGCGCATTCACAGGGGAAGTGTCGCCGGGGATGCTCAAGGATGTTGGTTGCGACTACGTGATCATCGGTCACTCCGAACGCCGACAATATTTCAGTGAGACAAATGAAAACGTCAACCGCAAGGCGAAAGCAGCACATGCACACGGCTTGATACCGATAATCTGTGCAGGCGAAAGCCTTGAGGAGCGAGAGGCTGGCAAAACCGGGGCAGTGGTCAAGGACCACATTCTCAACGGAATCGTTGGGTTATCCGCAGATCAGATTACCTCTACAGTCATCGCTTATGAACCTGTCTGGGCAATCGGGACGGGACACAATGCAACCCCAGACCAAGCCCAAGAAGTTCACGCCCTTATCAGGTTGCTCTTATCCGAAACCTATTCGCCTGATGTGGCATCGCAGGTCCGGATTCAGTATGGTGGAAGTGTTAAGCCGGACAACGCTGCTGCGTTGATCGCGCAGCCCGATGTAGATGGCGCATTGGTCGGTACAGCAAGCTGGGAGGCGGAATCGTTTTTCCAAATCGTTAAAGCTGTGTACGATGTTTACTCAATCAGTAAAACATAAACAATTATTACGAAAGTGAGGAACTATCATGGGAATTATCGTTGGTTTTATTCTTGTTCTTTTTGTACCTGCCTGTATTTTGCTGCCCATTATCATCCTGTTGCAAGATAGCAAAGGAGAAGGGCTTTCATCAAGCGCATTTGGTGGAGCGGGCGGCAGCATGCAATCCGTTTTAGGAGGACAAGGTGCCGCAACCTTCCTCTCCAAGGTCACAACGTGGCTCGCTATCGGATTCATGGTGATGGCACTGCTTCTGATGCGCTTCTACGGTGAAACGGGTGGCGAATTAAAACCGCTTCAGGGGGGAGCAGCGCAGTCCGAAGTTACCATTACTCCTGCGGATGAAACAGCGGAAAGTTCGGAAGCGGGCGAAGCGTCTGACACCGTCGGGACGGCTGGAACTGATTCGTCATCTGATAGCACAGACGATGTTGGGAAGTAAAAATAGAGTACGTAATAAAACCCATTGTGTACTCAACACATCATTGTTCGTGATTACAGAAGACAGGGGATTTTTGTGAGAAATGCGTGCATACGTGGCTTGCTTATTTTTCAGCTTGTCTTCATCGTGACTCTTAACTTTTTCATGGCAGGTTGCGGTGAGGATGAGGATGATGTAGACACACTCTACGAAGAACTCGTTGGAACGTATGAATTATTTCGGGCAGAACTTACTTTCTCTGATGGAAGTGAAATTGTTCTTGAACCACCTGACATCAATGGACGTATGGCACTGTCATCAGCTCGAAAAATGACTCAGGAACTTGAAGTATACGGCAATTCTATAGTCCTCAAGGGCACCTTTGAAATTTTTCCAGATGAAGGAGTTATAGAAATAGACAATGAGACAGTAGATCTTATCTCTAGGGCAACCTATACATGGGACGGAAGTGTCTTCACAACAACCCTTGATGTTGGCACATTTATTGAGACAGACTTTTGGCGTAAGCTTTGAGTTGATTTTTAATGCGAGTGAAACCTTTGGTACTCCGCGAGCCCCCTGATGTCCGATCAGCCTATCCCTCAACAAACTTGGAGGGTTCATCCGTTGCGTGAAAATTGGACGCGATCAGCCCTGCTCCTACTCTTTCTCCTCCTCCTTTTCTCAGGTGTTTACTGGCTTTTCCAGTCGGTTTCTGTTGCCCTCCTTTCAACAATTTTTGTGACTAGCTCTTTATATCGCTATTTTGTTCCGTTCAGGTATGAGCTATACGAGCATGAACTTGTAGTATCGGCACCCTTTTATCGCATAACAAAACCTTGGTCTGATTTTCGCAGCTTCTACACTGACAATAACGGTGTGCTATTGAGTCCATTCACCAAGCCCTCTCGACTTGAAAACTTTCGTGGCGTCTATGTCCGTTTTGGTGCGAACCGATCCGAAGTGGTTGACTTTATTAAAAATAAAATTTTAACTTAATGGCAGATAACAAATTCACACTTATCCACACAGATTCTCAGACGCAAGCCCGAATCGGGAAGTTGCGAACAGCACACGGCGTTGTCAATACCCCTATCTTTATGCCCGTTGGCACACGTGGGACAGTCAAGACGTGCACCCCTCATGATCTAGTTGAAATTGGAACAGAGATTATCCTTGGGAATACCTACCATCTCTATCTACGTCCGGGTCACCGAATCGTCGAACAGGCAGGTGGATTACATAAATTTATGGCGTGGAAAAAACCTGTCCTCACCGACAGCGGTGGGTTTCAGGTCTTCAGCTTGGGACCGCTCCGTACAATTACCGAGGAAGGGGTTGAGTTCCGTTCTGAGATTGACGGGTCGAAACACTTTATCAGCCCGGAACGTTCCATTGAGATCCAAAACGCGCTCGGTGCGGACATCATCATGACTTTTGATGAATGTCCTCCACTGCCTAGCGATTATGATTATCTCAAGCAATCGATGGAAATGACACTCCGTTGGGCGGAACGCTGCAAACAGGCGCACCGGAATCCCAATCAGCAATTGTTCGGTATTGTACAGGGCGGGATGGAAAAATCGCTGCGAAAGATTAGTGTGGAAGAGACTGCGGAAATTGGCTTCCCCGGCTATGCGATCGGCGGGCTTAGTGTTGGAGAGGAGAAACCCTTGATGTATGAAACATTAGCCTACACCGCGCCGTTGTTGCCGGCAGATTCGCCGCATTATCTGATGGGTGTTGGAACACCGGAGGATTTGGTCTACGGTATAAGCTGCGGGGTGGATATGTTCGACTGCGTGATGCCAACGCGCAACGCACGAAACGGTTCGCTCTTTACGACGCTTGGGACAGTTAAAATCCGTAACGCGAAGTACAAGGCAGATTTTACACCGCTGGATCCGAACTGTATTTGCCACACCTGCCAGAATTTTACACGCGCTTATCTCCGACACCTACACCTAGAAAACGAGATTCTCGCACATCGACTGCTCACGCTTCACAATTTGCATTTCTACCTGAGCCTGATGCGAGGTGTCCGGCAAGCGATTTTGGAAGGCACATTTGCCCGCCTGAAGGAGGATATTGGAGGATTGATGCAGCGTGGACAGAAACCAGAAAAGGAAGAAACGGAAAAAGAGAATTCACGTAACACGCAATATAAATCACCCAAAGATTCTTCAAACCGCAGGCGCAGGCGCGCAGCGATATAATATAGTTACTCTTACCCCATCAAAATCCGAAGGAGATTTAGTACAATGAGGAGAAAACAGTGGATTTTCGGAATGGCAGTTTTTTCGACATTGATATTTGTATTGCTCTGCTTAAACTACGCCGAAAGCCAGAGTGATTTAGTCAAGCGCGGAAAATACCTCGTTGATGCAGCTGGGGCTTGTGGTCAGTGTCATACGCCGCGCAAAGGTGCGGAGATGGATATGAGTATGTACCTCGCGGGTCATCCTGCGAATGCGCCATATCCCAAATTCGATATGAGCATGATGCAACGTGGAATTTTTATGATTACTGCACCGACGCTTGCGGCATTTTCGATGCCCTTTGGCACAACGTTTGCCGCAAACCTAACGCCTGATAAAGAGACGGGGCTCGGTGAGTGGACGGAAAAAATGTTCGTTGACACAATGCGAACTGGATATCATCAAGGTGATACGAGCAATCGACAGCTCCTACCACCGATGCCGATTAAGAATGCTTATGCAAACATGAACGACGAAGACCTCAAGGCGATGTGGGCTTACCTGAAATCTATCAAGCCCGTCAAAAATGAAGTGCCAGTGGCACTTAATCGTATGGGAAGACCTTTTTAGAATTCGATACAAATACCTCACAATTCGGGATTTTGTTTGACCGACCCTTAACTCCTGACACTTATGAAAGATCTAATTATCATCGGCGGTGGGTTAGCCGGCAGCGAAGCGGCGTGGCAAGCGGCTGAACGCGGCATCCAAGTATATCTTTACGAGATGCGTCCATTCACCGCGACGGGTGCCCATCTCACCCCTAATCTTGCGGAGTTGGTCTGTTCCAACTCACTCGGATCTGATCTTCCAGACCGTGCCTCCGGTGCTCTCAAGGCAGAGTTGCGCCGACTAGGATCGATGCTGCTGGAGTGTGCCTATAAAACGGCGTTGCCCGCGGGGAGTGCGTTGGCGGTAGATCGTGACGCTTTCGCGCAGCTCATAACGACGCGGATCTCGAATCACCCCAAGATTGAAGTGGTGCGCAAAGAGGTTACTACCCTCCCTGACGAACCTACCATCATTGCCTCCGGTCCGCTGACCTCGCCAAGTCTCTCAAATGCCATTGCTACTTTGAGCGGGCAGGAACACCTTTACTTCTTCGACGCCATTGCGCCGATTGTGAGCCTAGAGTCAATCAATCTGGAGGTAGCCTTCCGCGCTTCACGTTATGGGCACGGCGAACAAGTGGAGGGTGATTACATCAACTGTCCGATGAGCCGAGATGAATATGATGCGTTCGTCGCTGCGTTACTCAGTGCCGAACGCATTAAATTGGAATCTTTCGAGCAGGAATTAGAGCAGGGGGTCAGGGCGGGTTGGCATCAATTTTTTGAAGGGTGTTTACCTGTTGAAATTTTAGCAGGTCGCGGTCATGAGAGCTTGGCTTTTGGTCCGATGCGTCCGGTGGGGTTGACCGACCCGCGTACCGGGCGGCGTCCTTACGCGGTAGTACAACTGCGCCAAGACAATCTTGCCGGTACGCTCTTTAACATAGTCGGTTTTCAAACGAACCTAAAGTTTCCTGAACAGAAGCGGGTTTTTCGCACAATACCTGGGCTTGAAAAGGCTGAATTCGTGCGTTATGGACAGATGCACCGCAACACGTTTATTGATGCGCCGACGCTGTTACATCCCACGCTTCAGTTCCGTGGGCGGGATAATCTCTTTTTTGCGGGGCAGATCACGGGCGTTGAAAGCTACATGGGCAACATCGCTACAGGCTTGCTCGCTGGCTGGAACGCCGCACGCCTCCTACATGGTCAAGTTCCAGTCTCTCTGCCGCCCACCACCATCCTCGGTTCTCTGTGCTATTACGTGACCCACGCCAGTCCGGCTGATTTTCAACCGATGAAGGCGAATTTCGGGATCTTACCCCCGTTGAACACAAGCGAACGGCTCAATAAACGGAAACGTGCCGCCGCTTATGCACAACGGGCATTGGGAGATCTGGAAGCTTTTCTGTTAGGGATCGAAGATATAATTTAGCGTCAGTTACACTGAAATCTTCGTTATCCAGCCAGAGGTGGCATCACAGTAGAGGAAATCATCCCCGAAGATTGACAGACCATGCGGCTCAGGATCATCCGCTGGCACCTCAATCCGATCCAGTTCCGCGCCGCTCTCCAAGTCGAGTTTGACGATTACCCGGTCAGAGGTGTGCACGACCCAAATGCCGTCCTCCACCCGCACAGCACCGTGTCCCCGTCCGTATGGCAGCGGAATCGAGTGCTGCACAGACCAATCCGAAATCCGTACTTTGTGCATGATCTGGTTTTTCAGCGTTTCGACCCAGAGATATCCCTCTTCATAATGATCGTACTCCACGCCGTGCGTGCCACCGCCATCCGGTATCGGATACCGACCTAGGCATTCTCCGGTGTGTGGATCGGTTTTAATAATTTCTCCCATCCCCGGTTTAGCATCGTTTGGTCGCGTTGGACGCCATTGCTCTCCAGCACCGTTCGCCGCTAGCCAGAGTGCCCCACCACCATAAGCCATTCCGCTGGTGTTAGAGCAGTCGCTTGGAATATCCCGAATCAGTTTAGTTACCCCGTAAGCGGATGCCTCGCTAATTTCCACTAACGCCACCCGATCGGTGATTTGGTCTACGATCCACAGACCCTCATCTGTTACTTGCAAGCCGTTGGGTACACCGTAAGGTGCACGAAATAACTTCTCAATTTTTCTACCCATCTGTGTTCTCCTTCCTGTATATTAAACTGCTAGAGTAGCAATCTTCCGAAATTATAGGGCAGATTACCAAAAAATACAACAAAATTTCCACATTACCTAAAATCCATTTATAGATCTGCCAATTTGCATCTTTTTACCTAACTTGCCATCTATCGAAAACAAAGGTCTTTACATCTTTTTTCGTGTGTTGTGCTCCGTTTATCAATCCTGCTCGGCTTGGATAGACATATCCAAGCCCTACCCGCAGGTGTGCAGTGGATTTGTCAATCCGTTGCGAGTGGTGATTGAGTCGATTTAGCTTCCATTGACCTTAGTTGAGACTTGCCCCATAAGTAGCAGCTTGAGTTATTTTTCATGTTTTGGGAAAACGGTTGCGTTAATTTCTAAAACAGGGTAAAATTATCAATGTCCTTTGTACTTGATGGAGGGATCCACTCTGGAGAGCGTAAAAAGAAACCGCTTACGTTTGACTCGCGACGATATAAAGTCTATGCCGACATCCACTAAAAAAATCGACCTTCCTACAGAAGTTATCTCTAACGAGCTGGTTGCCGAAAACCACTATCTATTGCGCTGTTCGTGTCCAGAGATTGCCGCAAGCGCACTCCCCGGACAGTTCATCCATGTGCTCATCCCACAAGGTAGTGGATTGCTCCTGCGCCGCCCGTTTACAATCTACACGGTTGAAGGCGATCAGATCACGATGCTTTATCAGCTCATCGGTGAGGGGACAACTGTGTTGTCTCGCTTGAAGTGGGGTAATTCGATTCGAGTGCTAGGACCGCTTGGAAATACCTTTGAGATTTCACCAGTTCCCAATCCCGCCATAATCGTCGGGGGTGGAGCTGGCATAGCGTCATTGATGCTGCTTGCCGCTGCGTTGCGGGATGGGGATGTGCACACGCTAGGCTTGGTTGGATCGATGAACAGAGCGCGATTGTTGAGCGTGGAAGATTTGAAAGCTATCGGCGTTGAGACACACATTGCAACCGATGACGGCAGTGTCGGACATCACGGATTTGTCACCGAACTGCTCACGCACCTCCTCGAAACTCACGAGCTGCAAAATCCTATCATCTACGCTTGTGGACCCGATGGGATGTTGCGTGCCATTACAAAAATTGCGTTGGATTATCATATCCCCACGCAATTGGCGATGGAGAATCGGATGGGGTGTGCGTTGGGGGTCTGTCTTGGTTGCGTCTGCAAAGTGCAAATGCCCGAAGGCGGATTTGAATATCAGCGGGTTTGTACAGAAGGACCCGTGTTCAATGCCGAAGATATTATTTGGTAGAATGTAAAGCGAATGTGAAAGGAGATTTAATCATGGAAGGGTTGACAGAGATGAAATGTGTTGCCTGCCGCCGGGACGCACCAAAGGTTACTGAGGCAGAGATTACGGAATACCACCCACAGGTTTCCGAATGGGAGTTGATTGAGCGTGATGAAATCAAGCGGCTGGAACGTCTTTTTCAATTTGATGGTTTCGCACAGGCGTTAGCGTTCACAAACCGTGTGGGAGAGCTGGCAGAAGAGGAAGGCCACCATCCCGCTCTCTTGACCGAATGGGGAAGGGTGACTGTCACATGGTGGACACACAAAATTCGAGGGCTGCATCGGAACGACTTCATCATGGCAGCGAAAACGGACGCATTATACGCGGAATGAGGGTGGAAAAATGAGTGACATTCATCCTTCACTCGAAGTTAATGTCGCCGGTATCCAGATGAAAAACCCCGTCATGACGGCGTCGGGAACTTTTGGCTACGGCAGCGAGTACGTGGACTTCATTGATCTGAACCAGATTGGCGCGATCGTTGTCAAAGGGATCACCAGTGTCCCGTGGGCGGGAAATTCTATGCCGCGAATCTTTGAAACACCATCGGGTATGCTCAACGCCATCGGGTTGCAAAACGTTGGTGTGGACGGTTTCATTGATAAGAAGCTGCCCTACCTCCGCAACTTTGATGTCCCTGTGATCGTGAACATCTGCGGCGAGCAAGTGGAAGAATATTTGGAAATTACAGAGAAATTGGACGCTGCCGATGGGGTTGCGGCAATCGAACTCAACATCTCCTGTCCAAACCTCCATTGTGGTGGGATGAGTTTTGGCGTTGACCCAAAGTTGACCGATGAACTCGTTAAAGGTGTTAGGGAAAAGACTACCCTACCGCTACTGGTCAAACTCTCACCGAATGTCACGGATATCACCGTCATTGCCCGCGCTGCAGAGGGCGCCGGTGCCGATGGACTTTCCGTAATCAATACCGCCCTCGGAATGGCAATTGACATCAACACCCGTCGTTCGCAGCTCGCCAACATCACAGGAGGGCTTTCTGGACCTGCAATCAAGCCAATCGCATTGCGTATGGTCTGGCAGGTCTACAATGCCGTCAGCATTCCAATCATTGGCATGGGTGGGATCATGACGGGTGATGACGCCATTGAGTTCTGTATCGCAGGGGCTTCTGCTGTTGCAGTTGGAACGGCAAATTTCATCAATCCACGCGCCTCCTTGGATGTAGTTGACGGCATCGAAGAATATCTTGAAAAGCACGGGATGCGTTCAACGGCAGAATTGGTGGGAAGCCTAGAAATTCCATAAACGGAAAAATCAGATACATTTACAAACCATTATCCAGATCATCAGTAAGGATTGCTTATGAGACACCTCATCACGCTTGATGACTTATCCAACTTTGAAATCAAACAGATTTTTCGACTCGCAGATCAGATGCAGACGCAGCTTGCCACATGGTCTGGATTCTGTAAAGGCAAGTTGTTAGCAACGCTCTTTTACGAACCGAGTACGCGGACACGCCTCTCCTTTGAGAGCGCGATAGGACGACTCGATGGACGCGCCCTCGGTTTCGCAGATCCCCACGCTGCTTCTGTCGCCAAGGGCGAAACGATTGCGGATACTGCCCGCATGGTCACTAACTACTCAGACCTAATCGTGCTCCGCCACAGTTGGGCGGGTGCAGCGCATGTTATGGCACGCTATTCCAATGTCCCAGTGATTAACGGCGGCGATGGCAGCCATAGGCATCCTACGCAGGCACTCATAGACCTGTACACGATCATCCAACGGAAAAGGCGGATAGAGGGACTGACGGTTGGCATTTGCGGCGATCTGCGATACGGGCGGGCAGCGCATTCACTCGCGCTTGGTGTTGCACGATTCGGTGGGAAGCTCCTCCATATTTCGCCTGATGGATTTCAAATGCCCGAATGGGTTTCTGTCCGCTTGAAGCATCTCTACGGTCAGGAACCGGCTGAGACGAATCAACTCAGCGATGTAATCGGCGAACTTGATGTCATCTATGTGAATCGCCTTCAAGAGGAGCGTTTGCCGCCGGGGATCTCCCCAGAAGCTGCGAGGGGGAGCTATCTTGTGGATGTCGCAATAATGGATTACGCCAAACCCGATGCGATGATCATGCACCCGCTACCGCGTGTCAACGAATTAGCTTATGAGCTAGATGAGGATGAACGTGCGGCGTATTTTGACCAATCTGCAAACGCCGTACCCATTCGGATGGCGTTGCTCGCAAGTTTATTGGGACTTGAACAATTGGTTTTGACACAACCGCCTACGAGAAAGATGGTGTCGGATCAACAGGCATGTGAGAATCCCAACTGTGTTAGCAATCATGAACGTTACTTGGAACCTGAGACGGAGACAATCGCCGGAACCTCACCAATTTCGGCTTGTGCTTACTGTGGTGCTCTTAAAACATGATACACAATATCTATCAAAGGAGAAACCATGAGCAACCTAAAAATTCGTGACGTTCGCGCCATTGTAACGCAACCGACAGCGAACCTCATTGTGGTCAAAATAGAGACCAATGAACCAGAATTGTACGGCGTGGGTTGTGCCACTTTTACCCAACGTGCCCTCGTCGTTGAAACCGCTATCAACGATTACCTTCGTCCGTTTCTCATCGGCAAAGATCCCGCTGACATTGAAGACATCTGGCAGTCGTGCAATGTGTCTGCATACTGGCGGAACGGACCTATCCTCAACAACGCCATCAGCGGCGTAGACCAAGCGTTGTGGGACATCAAGGGCAAAGTCGCGGGAATGCCCGTTTACGACCTATTCGGCGGGAAATCGAGGGAGGCTGCTGCCGTATATATCGTACCGGGCGGAAACGACCTCAAAGAATACGAGGAGAATGTCTGGGCGTTTATTGAAGACGGTTTCCGTTACTTCAAACTTGGGGGCGCAGACCGTTTTTTTTCAGACGATTCTCCAAATAGTGAGAAACCCGTCATCACAAACAAGGTTACCGAATCGAGCGGCAGTATCTACGATCCCGTAAAATCGGTTCGTGCTATCGTGCGTGCTTTTGAACATTTCCGCTCCACTTTTGGCTGGGACCTTGACCTTATCTACGATGTCCATGAACGCCTCCCACCTATCATAGGTCTAGGCTTGGCAAAAGAGCTTGAACCGTTTAGGCTCTTTTTCTTGGAAGATCTCTTCGCGCCGGAGGACAACGACTACTTCCGACTGGTGCGTGAGCAGACAAGCACACCGATCGCTATGGGCGAGTTGTACAACAATCCGCACGAGATGATTCCGATGGTCAAGGATCGACTGCTCGATTTCATGCGTGTCCATGTCTCTCAGATTGGTGGACTGACACCAGCGCGGAAATTAGCAGCACTCTGCGAAGCCTTCAACGTCCGCACCGCTTGGCACGGTCCCACGGATGTTTCTCCGGTAGGGCACGCCGCCCAACTCATGCTCGACCTGAACGTGTGGAATTTCGGCATCCAAGAAGCGGGGCCCTACCAGGCTGACCTACTGAAAGAGGTGTTTCCGGGAACGCCTGAAGTCCGTAATGGGTATATGTGGGCTAACGGCAAGCCGGGACTTGGCATAGATATAGACGAGGAACTGGCGGCGAAGTATCCGATTACAGAACCCGCACGTTCCAACTGGTCATGGGGCAACGTCAGACTAGCTGACGGAACCATAATCCGTCCGTGATACACAACTTTTTTAATGCGTAATGCGTAAGGGGACAACGCTTCTTATTACGCATTACGTATCATGTATTACTTCAAATCTAGTAACGACTTATTCCCAAATAAAAAGGATAACTTATGTCAGATCGACTCAAAATGGGGTTAATCGGTTGTGGGGGTATGTCCGGTGCCCACATGCGGGGGTATCAAGAACTTTGGTCAAAGGAGATCAAGTCCTTTGACATCGTTGCCGCCTGCGACATTGATGTTAGTCGTGCAGAAGAACGGGCGACGCAAGCGCATGAATTTCAAGGGGGCACAAAACCGGCGGTCTATACAGATGTTGAAGATATGCTTGATAAACATTCAGACCTCGACTGTGTGGACATCTGTGCCCTCCACAGCGCACATCATGCCCTTGCTATTGCCGCGCTGGAAGCAGGAAAACATGTCATCATCGAAAAGCCGCTCGGCATTACCATGCGTGCCTGTAAACTCATCCTCGACGCTGCGGAGAAGAATGGGCGTATCCTGTCTGTCGCAGAAAATTATCGTCTGGATCGAGTCCAACGAGCGCGACGGTGGGCGGTGCGTCAAGGACGGATTGGCGATCCACGGATGTTCTTTTGGGTAGAGGTCGGCGAGGGCTTGGGGAAATGGAGTTGGCGTAATTTCAAGATGGACGCCGGCGGTGGTTGGGTGCTTGATGGTGGCATCCATTTTACAGACTTGATGCGCTTTATTCTTGATGCAGAGGCGGTAGAGGTTTACGCAATCAATAAGGCTTACGAACCCTATCGCTATGATGACCCAGCAGCACGGCAAGGCGGCTACGATGTTGACGTTGAGGACGCGATGATCTCCGCAATAAAATTTGAGCGTGGCATCACCGCTCAGTGGACGTGGGTCGGTTCAGGACCGGGGAACGGTATCAGTCACAGAACCGTTTACGGTAGCGAAGGCAGCTTGGACTTCGAGGCAGGACTCACACCTCGCGGCGGCGAAACCATCAGCAACGAAGCTCTACTCCAAGAATTTCTGGCGCACATCAGCGATGACGAACGCGAATATTACTTCCCAAGTGGTGTTGAAAATACCGTCGCCATAGAACTCAAGTATTTTGCGGACGCCGTCACCACCGGTGGAAAACCGGAGGTTGATGGGATTGAGGGCATGAAGTCCGAAGCGATTTGCATGGCGGTCTACGAGTCCGGTTGGCACGGTCGCCCGGTGACGCTGGCAGAGATTGAAAACTGTGAATTGGAAGGGTATCAGGGCGAGATTAACGAGAAATTGGGGATCGTGTAAAACATAAAAGCGTCACGAATGCTCAAACAGGAGACAAACATGAATCAGCAGATAACGTCCCCCGAAGCGTTTTTTGGCTTCCAGCTTGGAAGCGATCGGAAGATAGCACGGTGGGATCAGATTGTCGATTACTTCCGGTTATTGGAGGAGCAGAGCGACAAGATCCAAGTCATTGATATGGGTCCCTCCACAGAGGGGCACCCGTTCCTGTTCGCGATTATCTCCTCACCGGAGAATCTGGCGAATTTGGCACATCTCCGCGAGGTGAACGCCCAAATCAAAGATCCGCGGGGAATATCGGAGGAAACGATAAACTCGCTCGTGGGTGCAGGGAAGGCGATTATTCTTCAGTCCATGGGGCTGCACGCGACAGAGATTGGCAGCACACAGATGGTGTCGGAGTTGGCTTACGATCAGATCACGCGAACCGATGAAGAGGCGACGCGCATTCTAGATAATGTCATCTCGTTAATGGTGCCCTGCTTCAACCCAGATGGTCAGATCATGGTGGCCGATTGGTACAACAAATACCTCGGTACAGAGTACGAAGGCAGTACGCCGCCGTGGTTGTATCACAAATATGCCGGGCATGACAACAATCGCGACGCTTTCATGTTTAACTTGGTCGAATCCCAATATGTGGCACAGATTATGTATAAGGAGTGGCAGCCCCACGCCTACCAAGACCATCACGAGATGGGCTGCTATGGAGCGCGCCTATGGGTGTGTCCCTATTCGGAGCCGCTGCATCCGCACGGTGATCCGTTGGTTTGGCGGGAGATTAGCTGGTACGGGGCACACATGGCGTATAAGTTAGAGGAAGCGGGTAAAACCGGCGTCCTCAATGCGTCCCTATTCCCGGCGTGGAGTCATCTCGGTTTCCACTGGATGGGCAACTATCACAATATCGCCAGCATGTTGACGGAGTCGGCACATGCGAAATTGGCAACCCCGATGTACATCCACAAAAGCCAATTGAAAGGTGAGGACGACCGGAAACAACTGCTAGACGAAGGTGGTAACACATTAAGGGCGTTTCCGCACTATAAACCTCAGACCAACTTTCCCCATCCATGGGAAGGCGGTTGGTGGAGGGTTCGCGACATCGTTGAGCAACAAAAAGTCTCGGCGTGGGGATTGCTCGACATGGCAGCGCGGAATAAGGATACGATTCTGCGAAACGCTTATCTGAAGGCAAAGCGTCAGACCGCACTCGGCGCGTCCGGTACGCCTGCCGCATACCTCATCCGTCCAGATCAACACGATCCGCTGACTGTCTTAACAATGATCAACAAGCTGCTCGTTCAAGGGATAGACATCCAGAAAGCCACCCAAGATTTTACCGTCAACGGTTCAAACTACCCGGCGGGGACCTACTGCATTCCTCTCAATCAGCCGAAGATGGGAGTCATTAAGACGCTGTTGGGACGGACCCTATACCCGGACGACGCTTGGACGCGGCAACCAGATGGCACGCCTCAGCGTCCCTACGATACCACAACAGACACCATGGCGGAGTTCATGGGGGTGGAGGCCGTGCCGGTACAGGGAAGCCTCGAAGGGAGTTTTGAAGCGGTTACGGAGCCTGAACCCATTACCGGAGGAGTGGTCGATGCCTCGCAGGTCGGTTATCTTTTTGATAGCAGGTTAAACGATAGCTTCAAAGTCCTCAATCGGTTGTTCGATCAGGGTGTCCAAGTTACACGCCTGCACGAGCCGGTGTCAGTGGGGAACGAAACATTTCCGGCGGGCGCGTTTGTGGCTGCTGCTGGATCTGAGGATTTGCTCACAGAGATCGTCCAAGATTGCGGCGTTATCTTCTACGCACTTGAAGGGGCGTTGGAGACGGAACAACAGGAAGTCCGGCGAGCGCGAATCGGTATGTACCAACGATACTGGGGTGGTAACATGGATGAGGGCTGGACACGCCTAGCCTTGGAACAATTCGGATTCCCATACCAGACATTGAGGGATGAGGAGATTACAGCCGGCAACTTGAACGAGCGTATTGATGTCCTCATACTGCCCGACGACTCCATTGACATGATCATCGGCGACAAAACGGAAGATCGACTCAGAGAAAATCCCGCCCCACCAGAATACCGAAGTGGTATCGGAGAGGAGGGTGTCGAAGCGATAAAAGAATTCGTCGAAAGGGGCGGTACGCTGGTAACACTCAACCATGCCTGTGACTTTGCTATTGAGAAGTTAGAATTGCCAGTGCGAAACGTCCTCGCCGGCAAGTCAGCCAAAGAGTTCTTCTGCCCCGGCTCCACCCTACACGCCAATATCAACACAAATCATCGGCTCACCTACGGTATGCCCCATGAGTCGCTCATCTTCTTCTGGAGCGGTCCCACTTTCCGCGTCCAGCCCTCTTTTTCCAATGAGAGATGCGAGATCCTTGTCCAATATCCTGAGAGAGACATCTTACAGAGCGGTTGGCTTGTCGGTGAAGACCAGATAGCGAGAACCGCTGGTATGATTTCAGCGGGTTACGGCGAAGGCTCGGTTGTCCTGTTCGGATTCAGACCGCAGCATCGAGCGCAAACGCACGGAACGTTCAAGTTGTTTTTCAATGCACTTATTGGTTAGGTTGTTCATGTTCGCTCATGTAAAGAATGAGTGTAACAGCAGCCACAGATGCTTGCATCCCAGTTTATCGGGGAGTTACTTTCCCCCTGCTTGCGGGGGGATTAAGGGGGGTCTGGAGGTGCACTTCACTTCGCGTTTTGCACTTTCTTTTTACATGAACCTTCATATTAACCAATCGTGCAAAGAAACGATAGTCCCCCTGATAAGGGGGATTTAGGGAGTTAAGAATCATAAATCTACCCTGCGTGCCAAATTTGCATAAGTCCTGAACGATAAACATGGGGGATTGCATTATGTTACTCAATAAGACGACGATTAAACGCCGATATTTCAACGGTTGGATTTGCGCCGGGTTGATGTCCGTTCTGATCGTATTCACGCTATCCATTTTGGCTTCGTGCGGGGATATACCATTTGAACTGATTAGTGAATCAGAGGAAGATGAGATAAAGGCGGTGTTGAATGATCGATCATTCCGTCAATTCGATCCCGCTAAAGACGCTAGTCCGAGAAAAGGGGTTATTCTGGATTTCTTTAATGGAGTTAGTTTCTGGGCGCAATATGCTGAGGGCAATTACGCAATCAACGAATGGGAGATCCGCGCAAACAATTATCTCATTGAACGGGCGGGTGATGATTCAGAGATCAAGATCTATTTCATCGAACCGAGTTCGACGAGAATACTTCCGAATCGGTGCGAGAATTGCATTGAAACGGCGGGGATCTCTATTTCGATTAGGAATGTTTTCGATAGTGAAAAGATAGCTTTCAAACTGAATGACCCTGACAATAGCTTGCCCTCACCGTTTCCAATTTTTCAGTCGTGGACGAGATTTAGGGAGGATGAGTATTTCGATTAATCTATGTAACGCAAGTTGCTAGAGCGTGTTGACATTTGTGTGAAGTTGTCCATAATCGTAGGGGCGAGGTTTCCTCGCCCATTGACCAACGCGAGTTGGAACTCCCAAACCATACGGGTTGAGTTGATTGTAGGTCTATATTCATATCTCGACACCGAAACGTCGATTTTGGAAAATCGACCTACAGAAGTTCAAAATCGTCTATGATGTGTGACAAAAGGGTTGAGAAACCCAACCCCTACGAAGGACCAAGTGTCTGTGCACACCTCTCGATTATCTGATTACGATGAAATGTCAACAGAACCTAGACAACCTGTAGGTCGAGTTTTGATACCCGAACCTATCAGAAATAACCAACTTTACGCCACACCTGTCGCCCCTCTGGGGCTTTAGGGAATTGGTTTATCGATGTTCTATACACCTATCGCCCCTCTGGGGCTTTTAAGGTTGGGCAAGTCCGAGAGGATCCCGTGACCGGGGATGCCCGACCTACGGGCATAGGTATCAATTTTATCGCACGGCACATCACTAGCAACTTGCGTTATGTAGTAAAAGCTAGGTTGGATTAAACGGCACCAATGAAACAAACCAAGTATTGCCTTGAAGTGTTGGGGTTCACTCTCATTCTTTTGGAATGAATTTCGATTTTTGTGAGAGTTCGCTTGCCAAAAATAACATGTCGTCTCGTCCGTCTGGATGCGGCATAATATCAGCATGTAAAGGATGTGTAGAGGTTTCTGGTTTAACTTTATATCCAAGATTGTAAACCAATTGTGCACAAAAATCTGATCGGCCGTAAAGGGTTCTATTTGTCGGTTTAGCGACAATCTCCTCACCAATCAACCAAATCTCGTTTTCGAGAAGCGTTGAAGTACGGTAAACGGACAATGGTTCACCTTTTCGCTGTATAAATGCTTTAGGCCTAACAGTCGAATCAGCACGAATGTCTTTGCTGCGCAATACGAAACGACTGAGCCTTTCATTTCCATCAATACTCATAGTAGGGGCCAAGACTCCCAATCATGCCAACAATAGCGATAAGGTGAGGCATTGAAAAAGTTAGTATGCCCCGTGCTCTATTCTCCTCGCTGAAGATACCCGCAAAAACAATGTGCCCATCTCCGCCAAAACTCAGAGTAAATATCTTTCGATCTTCCCGCCATTCAAGGCAGATTTCACCATTGTCTAAGGGCATAATCTCAGGTAAGGGTACGAGTTTGTTGGTCACATTCAAAAATTGATTTACATCTTCGTAAGCAGCTTCTGGAATGGGATCTAGCTCTTGATCAAAACGTCTTTCTTCTTCTGCCTCTGCACGTACTTCTTGCAGTGCTTGCTCTATGCGGTTCGGACCGAAGTCGTCTAAATCTGTGTGCACAGAACTTCCTTCTGGCCAAATATCTTCGTTTTGCGGCTCGCCGAGGAGCGTTGGGCTATATATAGGGACAGTTGTTTGATTAACGGCATTAACTATCGGAGTAGACATCTTTCTTCCCCCACATTTTTGTTTGAACATCTTCATTAAAAAGACTCATAAATTTTTGCCTAATATGTTCACGCGCTAACTTAAACCATTCTCGACTCGGTGGTAGCATTGCTGAGTTTTCTTTGGTAGATGTCGAAGGTCGAGCTAGCGGACCACGAGCAGTCCATTCGATCTGCAAGACTTCTTTTTTTTGCGGTAGAATACGATTACGAATCGCGACAGATAGCCTAGCATCAGCGGATAGCTGAAACGACGTTCGCCAGTTAACGCTCTCAGCCCTGTCAAGAAAGTGTTCTTTCCTACCTTTGGCAATAAGCCGGTTCAATATTAAACCTAAGTCGCCGAGATTTTCCCACTCTTCTCCCCGTGGGATATGATCCAGGTATGACAATTCATACTGAATTTGTTTTATTCGTTCACCCTGCATCATCATAAAGTCTTCAAAACAACGGAAGTGTTTTTCAAAGTCATTAACAATACTGTCTAGCCCGGGATATTGAGATCCTGGTTTAAATGCACGCCAGTTAAAGATAAATCGATCGCGCTGAATTTGTATAATTTTATCAGAAGTTTCATGTAAGAACCATATTCGAGGAAAAGGTGGTGCTGTCTCTTTATTAAGTGTGATGTGGGGTAAAGGTGCTCTATGAAGGGGTTCAATTCTTCTAGGTAACGGCGGGTGTTCTTCACACTCTGTGTAACCCTCCTTTTGGTATAATTCCCAAAGAGATCCGAGGTGTGGAGTGAGTAATTTCTGGAGGGTATTGAACTGAATCCCACAAACAACTTCAACAACAGGTGGCGTTGGATATTTAAATGATCGTTGCGAACTCATAATTTTTCTCCTTGCAAAATCTTCCTATATTTAACCTAAGTTGCTAGGGTGTGTTGACATTTATGCAAAACTGCCCGTAATCGTAGGGGCGAGATCCCCTCGCCCATTGAACAGCGCGGATTTGAACCTCCAAATCATACGGGTTGAGTTGATTGTAGGTCCATATTTATATCGCGACACCAACCCGTCGATTTTGGAAAATCGACCTACAGAAGTTCAAAATCGTCTATGATGTGTGACAAAAGGGTTGGGAAACCCAACCCCTACGAAAGACCATGTGTCTGTGCACACCCCTCGATTATCTGATTGCGATGAAATGTCAACAGGACCTAGTTGATAAATCAAGCGTCAAAAACCGGGTTTTTTACAGACAAGGACACGATTTAAGGAAAAATCCAACCCATTTTCCCAAAATCAGACGATATGAGCGTGAAAAACTCGGTTTTTCTATGCTACTAGCAACTTGCGTTATATTTAATTAAACGAAACTTATTCACTTCTAACTTACTTAGATTAGTGTTGCTTCTACGAATAACTAGTGTTAATAGCTCATACTAATTTTGTTGACCAATCAGATATAGAGTCACTCACCGTTGGAAGTATCATTATCCACGCTCACCTATGTGCTGTGAGCACGTAAAAAAGTGAAGGTCAAGCCGCACAAGTTCACATTATATAACGATTTGAGGAATTTATGCAACGCCGTATTGAACAACAAAGTGTTAAACGAGGGAAACCGTATCTTCAGAAGTCAGTGGCGGAAGCTAACGTATCTATCTCCTTAATCTCTACTCAGGTGTTTACAATTTTTTCAGAACTGTAGAACCATCCGCCCCATCAGGATTGAGTATAAGCGTATCGTCTGCCCTACTCCATGCCCCTGTTTCTACTTCATCACCGATTTCGGTTGTGTAAGTGGAGCCAATCAAAGAGTAATTCCCCGGTATCTGATCCTTGCCGACGAGTACCCCCTGAATATCCTCCACCTGCAGCTGCAGCCGAATGACAATTTCTATTTCCATGATTCCAGCCCCAGAAAACGTATAAGAGATGGTCCCATCATAACCGGTAACGCCATCACCAGACCAAAACGCTGCGATAGCCTGTTCTCGGAGAGTTCCATCCACAACCGAGCCATCAGCGTCGAGAAAAGTCCAGTCCTCATCATCATAATCATCATATTCAGCAAGGGCTTCTAGCGCACTAAACCCCTGATAGCTTTCGAGAATCCATGTACCAACCCACTCATTATCTTCGGGTTCAATCGGTTCATCACCTATAACTTCAATAATTAATATCTCAAAATTGTCGCAGCCGGTGACCCCCACAATTCCACAAGCCCCGACGAACCCCAAAAACAGGCAAATAACGATTTGTCTAAACATTTTTATCCTCCTTCTTTAATGTGCGCTATAAAGGATACCAACACTTACTCTAGTGCTAACGATGCACTGCGAATGTATTTCCACCCTATCGGCGCAAGTCTGAGATTCCGCACCCTTCTGTCAACAACCAAAAGCCGTTGCGCGTGTGCCAACGGCACCCACGGTGCGTCTCTGTGGAAAATCGCCTGTGCCTGCTGATAAAGTTCGATCCGTTCGTTTCGATCGGTACTCGTTCTGGCACGTTCGAGGACATCCTGCATCTCATCACTCCGATAAAAGGCGATATTAAATGCAGGCTTCTCCGCGTAGGTTTTGCTCAAAAGGTAGTAGAAGAAGTTATCCGGGTCCCCCTCGTCAGCAATCCAGCCTAACATTGCCATATCGTGCTCCCCAACTTCTGTTTTGGCAAGATAGGTGCCCCAGTCATAGGTTACGATTGTTGCCTCTACACCAATGTCTTGGAGATCGGATTGTAGAACCTCTGCGAGCGCAAATCCATCAGGGATGTACGGACGCGGCACCGGCAATGCCCAAAGTGTTGTCTCGAATCCATCAGGATAGCCCGCTTCAGCGAGAAGCTGTTTCGCCAGTTCTGGGTTGTATTCGTAATCCTCAATCGAATCGTCATAACTCCAAAGCGCCGGCGGGATCGGATTCTTCGCGGGGATTCCTGTACCTTGATAGAGTTGCTCAATAATCGCGGCTTTGTTAATCGCATGGTTAATCGCGAGGCGCACCTTGAGGTTGTCAAAGGGAGGCTTGTCCATATTCATCGCCAAATACCCAATGTTCAGGCTTGACTGCATGAGGAGTTCAAGCTGGGCATCGCCCCGGATGATGGGGATTTCGTCCGGATTCGGAAATTCCATCGCGTGAAGATTGCCTTGCTGCAGTTCCATCAACCGCACTGAGTTATCAGGGATAGAGCGGAAGATAATCCTATCAAGTGAAGGTCTTCCAGCCCAATGCGTATCGTTTGCTTCAAGCACAATTTTGTCGTTCCGATCCCACTGCACAAACTTGAAGGGACCGGTCCCGACAGGGTTATCGGCAAAATTACCCCCAAAGTGTCCAACTGCCGCCGGACTCACGATAGAAAATGATGTTCCCGCGACCATGCTGATAAAGGGTGCGAATGGTGTTTTGAGTGCGATTTGAACTGTAAACGGATCTAGCGCGGTAATTTGGCTGATAAATTCTGCCTGAAAATCACGGAACACTGCCTGTGGCCGGGTGAGTGAAAAGACAACAGCATCTGCGTTTAACGGGGTGCCATCGTGGAATTGAACCCCTTGTCGTAAGCGAAATGTCCACACCAAGCCATCTGCAGAGCTTTCCCACGCTTCCGCTAAGGCGGGTTCAATGTCCGTTGTGTTCTCTCGATATTGGATAAGCGTATCGTAGAGCATATCGCAAACTTTTGCCGATTCGCCATCAAGTACCAGCACCGGATCAAGGGTAAGCGAATCGCCGCCGCGCCCAAAAATCAGGGTGCCGCCTGTGGGAGCTATATCACCTCGTCCCATAACATTGGCGACAATTACCAAGTCTCGGACATCCACAATGCCGTCGCTGTTGACATCTATATTCGACATCTGCGCTGCGTCAACGCGCTCGCCATAGTGTGAAGCGACAAGTACCAAATCAAGGATATTCACAACACCATCACCATTGACATCTGCGTCTTGTGCATTACTATCCGTCAAAAACAGTAGCGATAAACTGACTACCATTGCTGCAAAAATTAGTTTTTTCATATTATCTCCTAAGCGTCGGCAATCAGAATTCCTTCCTACAAGAAAACACACCGTAGGAGCGATCGCCAAATCGCGACAAGTCGGGAATTGGAATTTCCTCCTACAGAAAACGCTTACCCGGTCCCATCCTCCCCCAACGTGGTACGTCCGGTGCGGTGTGGCGGTTCGTAGATCGCCAATTCCTCCGGCGTTGGATCGGGAATTGGGCACTCAGCGTGCGGTGAACCCCACGACAAGAATCCGGGCGAGCATTTGAACAGGATTGAGCGACGGTCATGGTCGGTGGGCTGCCAAGGAAGTGTCCCATGCACCAAAGCTTCGTTGAAGATAACGACAGATCCCGGTCCCGCAACAACCTGTCGAATACACCCCATCCCATCCTCTGTGGACAAAACATGCTGAGGTGGACGATAATTCGATTTGTGGCTGCCCGGCACACATGCAAAGCCACCGTCTCCTTCACGGACCTCCGTCAGCTGCCATGAAGCGACACAGAGCCCGCACTGCATCCGGCCATGCTCAAATCGGTGATATTGGCTTGGGTCGAAGGTCATCCCGCCGTGCAGCCAGTGCCCCTCAGTTCCCTTGACCATCTGAATAAGCCCCGGACCGTGGTCAAGCCGAAAGCCAGGTCCCAATACCTCGTTGAAGATAGCAATAACCCGCGGATGTGTCAGCATCCGTCGAAACGGTTCACACCACGGTCGGTCAAAGGTCAATGGGTTTTGATGGAATTCACCGCGGCCCGTAGCCCCTTCTAACTCTTTAGATCCGTGGGATAAGCCCGGATCGCGGTTGGCGATGAGATGTGTGTGACGCTCAACCGCTTCATTCGCCAGCGCGACTTCATCCGGTGTAAGTACATCCTCAATCACGACGTAACCCCAGAGGTCAAACAGAAATTTCTCATTATCAGTCATGTCAATCTTCCTTTCTTTTTGCAATTAAACTGTGGACATAGATACGGTAAGAACGCTATAATTAGGATAATACGTAATGCGTAATACGTAAACATAATTTTGAAGGAGAATTAATCATGGGTGGAAAATTTATCCCTGCAGCAGAAGCAGAACGTGAACAACTGGATTGGGGTGCCTTGGCATGGTTGAGTCGTCCCGAAACAACAGGCGCAAAGGATTTGGTGGTCATTGAGGTGAACCTATCGCCCGGTGGTGGACACAACTTCCACAAGCATCCGGAACAGGAAGAGGTGATTTACGTCATTGAGGGGACTGTAGAGCAGTGGCTGCGCGACGAAAAACGGACGCTCAGTTCAGGTGACTCGATATTCATTCCCGCTGACGTCGTACACGCTTCGTTCAACACCTCCTCGGCTTCTGCGAAGCTGCTGGCTATCTTGGGTCCATGTGTTAGTGACGAAGGCTATCAGTTGGTTGATGTCGCCGATGAGGCACCATGGAACGCCCTTCGCTAAAGTCGTCCTAATTCCTAGCCTTGTGATCCATCTACTCAACGGTGACACTTTTTGCGAGGTTTCGGGGCTGGTCGACATCGCAGCCCCGATGCACAGCGGCATAGTAAGCGAGTAGTTGGAGCGGGATAGCAACAAGTAACGGGGAAAGCTCCTCCGCAATATCTGGGATGTAAAGCACCTCTTGTGCATACTCCTGGATCTCTGTATTTCCCTCAGTTGCAATGGCGATGACAACCCCGTCGCGGGCGCGGATCTCTTGGATCGCGCTCACAATTTTGGAGTAAATGCTGCTATTGGTAGCAATACACACGACCGGTACATCTTCGTTAATCAGAGCGATGGGGCCGTGTTTTAATTCGCCTGCCGGATGCCCTGCTGCATGGATGTATGAGATTTCCTTGAGTTTGAGCGCGCCTTCCAAGGCGTTGGGATAGTTGTAGCTTCGTCCGATAAACATGAACGCGCCTACATCACTATACTTCTCTGCACAGGCACAAATCTGCTGCCGCTGAATGGCTCGCTCCATGAGGGACGGTGCTTTTTTAAGGGTTTGGAGAAATTCCTGAATATCTTTAGGAGCTAATATCCCCTTTAGCTTGCCGAGGTGCATTGCGAGTAACCCAAGCACCGCAATCTGTGCGGTATAGGCTTTGGTCGAAGCCACGCCAATCTCCAGTCCGGCGTGAAGTTCGATGACCGCATCTGCCTCCCGTGCAATGGTGCTGTTAATCTCGTTGCACAAGGCTAACACGCGCATGAACTTGCTCTTTGCCTTGCGTAATCCCTCAAGCGTATCAGCGGTCTCACCGGATTGGGAAATAGCGATTACTAAGGTATCTCCCTCCAAAACTGGGTTGCGATAGCGAAATTCTGAGGAGATGTCCACTTCGGTGTGGATGTACGCATACTGCTCCAGCAGATACTTGCCGATCAGTCCAGCGTGCCACGAGGTGCCACACGCTTGGATAACGATCCGGTTCACACGGGCGAGAAACTCATCACTCAATCCCAATTCCCCGAAATCGACCTCCATCTCATCGGTAACATAGATATTGTGCAAACGCCGTAAGACATTGGGTTGTTCGTGAATCTCCTTGAGCATGAAGTGTGGATGGTCACCTTTATCGGCAACATCAGGACTCAAGTCGATCTGATGGATGCAGGGTTCCACCGGCTCGCCATCCATGGTTTGAATCTCTACCTGTTCCCGTGTAAGCACCGCAATCTGATCATCTTCCAGATAGACCATCCGTTGGGTGTGCGGCAGCAATGCCGGTACATCGGAAGCGACGAAGTTCTCTCCCTCCCCAAGTCCCAAGATGAGCGGGCTGCCACGTCGCGCAACCACAATGCAATCCGGAAATTGTTGATGAATAAAAGCGACTGAAAATGTGCCCTCCACCTGCTGCAGTGTACTGCAAACAGCATTAACGAAATCCTCCTCCATCGCTTCCTCAACGAGGTGTGCTAGCACTTCTGTATCGGTATCCGATTCAAAGAGGTGCCCTCGTCCTTGCAGGGCGCGCTTGAGCGGAAGATAGTTCTCAATGATTCCGTTATGTACGACCGCCAAAGTCTTGTCTTCGTCGGTGTGTGGATGGGCATTACGTTCATTCGGTTCCCCGTGTGTTGCCCATCGGGTATGGCCGATACCGGTTGCACCCCGCATCGGATTCTGACGGAGGCTTTCGTCTAATTCACGCAGTTTTCCTGCCCGCTTCCGCAGATCTAGCTCCCCATCACTGATGACAGCCATACCCGCCGAATCATATCCCCGGTACTGAAGTCGTTCCAACCCTGTCCACAAAACAGAGTCAGCGTATTTATCTCCGATGTATCCGACAATCCCACACATAAGTTTTTCCTTTCTTAATTTTTTTATCAGGGGTATGTTTGGTTGGGGAAGGGGTGAAAACGGGGTATCTCTCCGTTACGAGATGAGTTCATGGAACTTTGGATGATCGCTCAATACCTTGACTAACGTTTGTGCAAGTTTTTCGGGATGATGACGGATCACGGTTTGCGGACCACCACTATTGATAACCTCGGTCGTATCCCGAATCAGTTCCGCCTCTACAATCCGCATATCACCGAGATTATCCCGTTTCGCGTTATAGAATATTTGCACATTGGACGGTCCTGCCATCTGCTTCGTCTCATTGGTAAGTTGAGAAATGTACTCCGTTAGATATAGCACGGAGTCCATGGTTTTTCCTTCAGCGAAATCTTCGACCTGTGTCGTTTCAAGCATGGAGAGCACTTCCTCTGTGTGCATCTTAATCTGTGCAAACTTGCCCGACAGTTCCTTCTGTCTATACCGTTCGATGATTTTTTCCGGTGCCGGTTGATTATTAACAAGGACATAATCTAATGATATTCCGGGGGCGTGAGACAAGATCGCTTCAACGTGGTTGGTAACAGAGTATCCATCCGTTTCGCCGGGCTGCGACATCACATTACAGATATAGATTTTCATCGCATCTGACGATTGAATTGTTTTGGCGATTTCCTTAATCACAAGATTGGGCATAATACTGGTGTATAAACTTCCAGGCCCAATGATGATGGCATCAGCACTGGCAATAGCCTCCACAGCCTCCGTATGTGCAGCACATTCATACGGTTCATCGTGATGCTGTTTGCCGTTCTCACGCGGTTTCAGAAAGACACGCTCAATCGGTTTTTTATTGGTTCGCTCTGGGATGTTGGACTCACCGCACACAATATCACCGCCAACCAGTTCAGCACATAGTGTGGTGCCATCTAGGCTGACCGGTATAATCCTGCCTCGCGTGGAGAGCAGTTTGGACGCTTCTTGGATGCCTTTGGGGAAGCTGCCGTCATTCAATTCGGTGAGTGCAATGAGGAGGAGATTCCCAACCGTATGCCCTCCAAGATCGCCATCACTTGAAAAGCGATGTTTAAAAAGTTTGGCTAGTAACCCATCGTCGTTGGAGAGGGCGACTAGTAGTTGACGAATATCACCCGGTGGAATTACATCAAACTCTTCAACCAATCGTCCAGAACTGCCACCGTCATCAGATACAGAAACGATCGCTGCCAGATTATCCATATCAATAACTTCTGAGCCAGCACGTTTGTTGCTTGTGTGTTGTTTAATTCCACTCAATAGGGATGATAAGCCTGTACCGCCACCTATGCAGACTAGCTTTAGTGCATCTACCATGATAAACCTCCATCAATACAGCACAACAATAATATACTAAAATTGACGCTGGGAGGACGTTTGCGTTTCAAGAAAAATTCTGGTGTGTGTGACTTCTCACGACCCAAAAAAGAGTTTGGGAGTTAGTTGGAGACTTGTTGCATCAAAGATTTCAGTGTATCAAGCGTTGAATTGCAAAGATCCTGTGCCTCTTCGAGGGTCTGCGCTTCGCCAAAAACGCGAATGACCGGCTCTGTGCCGGACTTCCGAATATTGACCCATCGGTCTTCCCAAACCCGTTTTACCCCATCAGCCAGATCGAGTGTCTCATTTGTATAGGTTTCGATCGCAAGTTGAAGCACCGCATCAGCTATTTGCTGAGAGGGCACTTCCAATTTCTCCTTGCATATCGCGTAACTTGGGATGGAAGCGATAACCTCTGAAATCGTTGAGGCACTTGATTCAGCAAGAAGCTGAACAATTGCAGCTATCGACGCAACCCCATCGGTCGTATATTGAAGTTCTGGATAAATCACGCCACCTGTTCCCTCACCACCGATGACTGCGCCTGCTTCTCGCATCTTTTCGACGACGAATCCGACACCCACCGGCGTCCGGTGCAGTTTTACGCTGTGCCGATCCGCTACGTCATCCAACATACGGCTGGTCGAGACGGTAGCGACGATATCTCCTTTTCGCTTATTCAGTAGAAATTCCGCTGCAAGGGCGAAAGTGTATTCGCTGCTCAACGGGGTGCCCTCCTCCGAGACAAGCACCAGTCGGTCTGCATCACCGTCGTGTGCTAGACCGAGATCTGCGCCTGCCGATTTGACGGTTTCGCAGAGTTGATCTAACGCATCTGGTGTTGGTTCTGCCGGACGAGGAAAATAGCCATCCGGAACACAATTCAGTTCAACTACCTCACAACCCAACGCTCTCAGCAAGCAAGGACTAATTACGCTTCCTGCGCCGTTACCGCAGTCGATGACGACCTTTAGCCCATGAGACTTGGTTTGATCTCGTACAACCCAATCACAACTGAGCACACCGGCGATATGTTGATCCACGGCGGTATCTATTAACTCGACATCCCCCTGTTTATCCCAAGGGGCTAGCTCAAAGTCTCCGGACTCGTAAATCTTCGTCAGGCGTGTGCGTTCTGCCTCATTCAGAAGTCTGCCGGATTCAGCCGCAAATTCGATGCCATTCCAATCAATTGGGTTGTGGCTTGCCGTAATCACGAGGCTTCCACCGGCATTCAACGCTTTTGACATGAGTAAAACTGTCGGTGTTGGACAAATCCCAACGTCAATCACCTTACAGCCGGTCGCGATGAGTCCAGCAAGGACAGCATGATGCGCCATCGGACCCGATGTCCGCGTATCCCTCCCAACCACGACGGTTTGTTCCTCAACCAACGTCCCGAATGCAGCAGCAAATCGGGTCAACAGGCTTGGATCCAATGCGCTACCAACTGTTCCTCTAACTCCGGAAACACTAATGATTAGATCTTCGTGAGATTTCGCGTCGTTCAATCCGCAAACTCCTGTTGCTCAAAAATTCAGACTCGATTCCACCGTGCCAGTACAACACAACAGAGTCCGATCAGTATCTGCCAACCGCAAACGATATGCCATGACGGATAGATAACCATGTACGATGGGATCGGTGTTAGTTCGTATAAGTGAGGTGTTCTAAACACATCCAGTTCGAGTAAATGACACACAGCGACTAGCGGGTTGAGGTGTAGAAACGGTGGGATGATGGGTTCGAGATTTTCCAAATAACGATCTAAGGGTGACAGCAGAAACACACCGCCGATCAGGAGGCTCCACCCTAAATATGTTGCCTCTGTTGCAAAGATTTCATGGCGAAGCACGCGCCACCACAATCCGCCAACCAAGGCAGCCACAATGATGTAAATTCCAATGACCAACTGCAATTGAACTACTTGAAGGCGGGTGATGTCATTGATTGATGGTATAAGAATCGTAAAGACGATAGATGCAAGACCAAGGAAGCAAAAGGTATAAATCTGGCTCCCCAATACAACGCTCATCCAGACCCACCGAGGACGCATTCGACTCAGTTGCAAAAGATTTGTTGACAGGAGAGGTGCGAAGTGTTTATTAAGTCCGCTACATGCCAGATATGGCGGGATAATCAAGGCAATTAGGGCTTCTGACAGGAAGATGAGATCTGCGTACCGTCCCAGCTTTGTGAGAAACAGGAGTTGACAGATAACCAGCAACAGAACGCTCTGTACAACAAGGACAACACAGATCTTGCTGAATCTCCACTGTTGGTGTATCACTTGGATGAGAATTGGATTCTCAAAGCGGCGTATATGGTACATCTCATTTCCTAACGCCTCTGGCTAAGTTGCTCCTGCAACGCATCCTGAATTTGCAAAACCGTATGTGCGACGCCATAGAGACCCGGATGAATCTCTAACGCTTGCTGAAATGCCTTTAGTGCCTCGCGGAGATTTCCGAGTCGTAGATAGCATTGTCCCATTCCGGCAAAAGCACCGAAATGGACAGAGTTGAGTGTAACCGCCTTTTTGCAATCATCAATGGATTGTTCCCACTCTTCTAACATAAAATATGCGATTGCTCTTTGATTGTATCCTTCAGCGAATTCGGGTGCTACCTGAGTGACTTCTGTCAAGAGGTCAACAGCTTCTGCATACTGTTCTCTCTTAATATATTCGGCACTTCTTTTAAGCATATCATCGACGGAGTTATCCCCGGACCGAAACCAGATTGCCCACAACGCCTGCTCTGCATTGGAGCGCGTATCTGGATCGCTGTGCTGAAGTGCTTTCGCTAACGGGGCGATTGCTTCCGTGTCGCCAATTATACCGAGCGCGTAAGCCGCTGCCTGCCGTGTTGGAGCAACTTCATGTGTTAAGTAATCAATGAGGTTTTCTTGTGTGTAATTCTGTAGTAAAAGCTGTTTCAGTTTTTCTCTCTGTCCTTGGGTGGGATAACGAACGAGTAGTTTTGCCAGTTCCGAAAATCCATTGCGTTTTGCCATGACCGACTCCTCAATTGGCTGGATTTTTTTGCTAGGTATAGTTTCCTCATCTTATCACACGGCAACCGTAATAACAAGGTAAAAGTTGGCGGAACGCAGATTCCCAGTGAGAATTTCTGTCAATTGGAAAATTCTGTTTGCGCGATAGAACGCTTGCGAAATATAGTGATTTCGGATATAATGAGTGATATATTCCGCCAAAAATGTAAAGCAGGATTAATATATCGGATGATAGTTCAAACTGAAGGCGTACCTTCCAAATCGCGAATTGCATTGTACATACTATACAAGGAGATTCAACTATGGCACAACAATCACCGGCAGGCAAAGCCCCCATCGGCTATGACGACACACCAATGATACCGGGTTCAAGGTGGCGCGTGCACGATGGAACACGACCTCAACCACGAATCATTACCCCCGGTGCTGAAAACTCACAGGGCAACCCACCATCGGATGCAATCGTCCTCTTTGATGGCAGCAATTTATCAAAGTGGACAGGGCGTGATGGAGACGCCGAGTGGAAGATCGAAAACGGTTACATGGAAGTTACTCGCACCGGCAACATCGAAACCAAAGAACACTTTGGTGACTGCCAACTGCACCTCGAATGGGCTGCGCCGGCAGAGGTAAAGGGAGACAGTCAGGGACGGGGTAATAGTGGCGTATTTCTGATGGGCAAATACGAGATCCAAGTGCTTGATGGTTACGACAACCCGACCTACGCAGATGGAATTACCGCCGCAATTTATGGGCAGTACCCGCCGCTGGTCAACGCCTGCCGCAAACCCGGCGAATGGCAGACATACGATATTTTCTTTACCGCACCGCGCTTTGGAGGGCAGAAACTAATCAGTCCAGCCTACATCACCGTCGTCCACAACGGCGTATTGGTGCAAAACCATCGAGCGGCTATGGGACCGACAGGTCACAGACGCGCTCCTTCCTATGACGAGCCGCATCCCGCTCAAGGACCGATAATGCTCCAAGACCACGGCGATCTCGTCCGATACCGTAACATCTGGATCCGTACCCTCTAGCGAATCACAATACCCGCTCCATATTTCACCATTATGCTTCAACGTATTCGGCAAATCCTTTTTCGGACGTGCGCCGCCCTTCTCAGTATGTTTATTCTGGCGGAGGTCAACTATCCCCAACTTTCGCCCCAAGCCCAACTAGCGATCTTCGCCATGTTGGGCTTAGTCCTTGTTTTCCTCAAATATCCCATCCATCGCCGGTTTGAAGAACATATCGTTTTCCAAGTCCTTGACTTTGTTTTCGCTCTCGCCGTGGTGGTTTGCTTCGGTTATATCCTTGTTCAAACGGAACCGCTGTTCAAACGATTTTGGGTTGACGGTCAACAGCTTGGGGATCGAGCAGGGATGGGAACCACCACGGATTACGTCATCGGATTACTAGGGCTGCTCCTTGTCTTGGAGGGAACACGCCGCGCTATCGGCTTGACCCTTTGCATCCTCTCTCTAGCTTTCTTGGCGTATGCTGCTTTCGGTCAATCAATGCCCGACTGGTTATTTCCACACAGGGGTTATTCTTGGGAACGCATTGTCAGTCAAACCTTTCTACATAGCCAAGGTGTATTTGGCATTGCCTTGAAAGTAATGTTCACCTACGTGTTCCTCTTTGTTCTGTTTGGAGCATTGTTGGAAAAAACGGGAGCCACCGGCTATATTATTGACTTTGCGAGGCGTCTGTTTCGTTCAAGCGTCGGTGGGCCCGCCAAGGTTGCTGTCCTCAGCAGTGGAGCGATGGGGTCGTTGTCTGGTAGTGCTGTTGCCAATACCGCCACCACCGGCACCTTCACCATCCCGATGATGCGAAGTTCCGGGTTCAGACCGACGGTTGCCGGAGGCATAGAAGCCGCAGCGAGTTCAGGCGGCGCGTTGGTCCCGCCGATTATGGGCGCAGGCGCCTACATGATGCTGGAAATTGTCGAGCCGGCAGTCACCTATCTGGAAATCATCAAGGCTGCCTTAATTCCTGCAATCCTTTACTATACCGCCCTCCTTTTGATTGTTCATTTCTATGCCAAGCGCGTGGGGGCATCGGCCGAAGTTCCCGTAGAAAGCGTGACCGAAACACCCCAGTCGAAGACCGGAATAGAGGGATTGGTCTTTTTGGTGGCGTTCGTAACGCTTATCCTCTTTCTGCTGCTTGGTTATACACCGTTTCGATCGGTCAGCCTCAGCTTGCTTCTCATCTTGATCTTGATAGGTATTCGTGGAATTTGGGATATTATCAAACAGGTTAGCCACAGCAATGCTTCATCAATCGGGATGCTGATTAGACACACGCTTCTGCTTTTCACTAGACAGATTTGGATTGGGACTCGTCGAACGTTGGAATCGATGGAAAAAGCAGCGGACGGAGGCGTTTCGCTGATTGCAGCAGCGTCTTGCGTGGGACTAATTCTCGGTGTGGTGACTTTGACCGGAATTGGAACGAAACTGCCGGGAACCCTTTTGCCGCTTGCAGAAAATAGTCGCATCTTGGCACTCGTCTTCTTGATGGTTTCGACAATCCTTCTTGGGATGGGATTACCGTCATCGGTATGTTACCTGCTCATGGCAACATTGGTCGGACCGGTATTGAGCGAATTGGGATTGGTTCCCCTTGCCGCCCATCTCTTTATCTTTTATTTTGGCATGATGGCGATGGTAACACCACCGGTCGCTTTGGCAGCATATACAGCCGCAGCCATCGCGGGCACCGGTATCATGCAGACGGGGGTCGCTGCTTTTCGCTTCGCGTTGGTGGGATTTGCGCTGCCTTACGCCTTTGTGCTGAAGCCGGAGCTATTGCTTTTATCTCCGGATGGAGGAAGTGCCGGCTTCTTCGTTGTCGCGGTAAGCGTTTTAACCACTATCTTTGGAATTGTCGCGCTGGCTGCAAGCGTTTCCGGACACTGGTTCGCGCCGCTTAACTTTTGGAAGCGGACGGGGTTACTTGCCGCTGCAGTTACTTTCTTCCTTACCCTTTCCGGCTGGGGACAGCTAGTCGCATTCATTGTTGTTATAGCCATCGGTTTTTTTAATTGGCGTTTGGGGAAAGCATGAAAAATAGGTTTGTTCGATGGATACTTTATATTGCACTTGTTGCGTTGTTTTTGCTGCACAACGATTTCTGGCTCTGGGACAAACCAAAAGTGGTGCTGGGATTGCCTATTGGATTGCTCTATCACATTGGATTCTGTGCCGCAGCGACCATATTGATGGCGTTAGTGATCAACCATGCCTGGCCTCACCATCTTCGAGATGAAGAGATAGACGAGTAAAGACCCGAATGATAGTCACCCTTATTATCTTTGCATATTTGGGGCTCGTGCTAATCGTCGGCACTGTGAGCCATAAATTCTTTCGCGGCACCGGCGAAGATTATTTCGTTGCTAGTCGAACCATCGGGCCCTTTGTCCTATTGATGTCCCTGTTTGGCACAAACATGACCGCCTTCTCCATCCTCGGTGCTTCCGGTGAAGCCTACCATCGAGGCATTGGTGTCTTTGCCCTGATGGCTTCCTCAACCGCCTTGGTTGCTCCGTGCGTCTTCTTTTTTGTTGGCACTCGGCTATGGGCAATTGGGAAGCGGCACGGCTATTTCACGCAGGTGCAATACTTCAGAGGACGGTGGAACAGCGAAGGGTTAGGGCTGCTGCTCTTCATCGTCATTGTCGCGCTTATCGTTCCGTACCTGTTGATCGGCGTGATGGGCGGCGGTATCACCTTGCATCAGATCACAAGGGGACAGATTCCACAATGGCTGGGCGGATTGCTGGTTTGTGCCGTGGTTTTTACTTATGTCTGCTACGGTGGTGTGCGCGGGACCGCTTGGGCAAACACCTTTCAAACGCTTGTTTTCATGACCCTTGGCGGGGCGGCGTTTTTTATCGTCGTGCATAAAATGGGCGGATTTTCTGCTACCTTGGCGCAGGTGGCACCAGATCTGTTGATTCAAAAGGATCACATCAAGCCACTAGAGCTGCTAACCTACACCTGCATCCCGCTATCGGTGGGAATGTTTCCACATATATTCATGCATTGGCTCACAGCAAAAAGTGCAGGTACATTTCGTTATCCCGTGATGTGGTATCCTATCTGTGTTGCAATCGTATGGATTCCGAGTGTGCTACTCGGAATTTTGGGCAGCGTAGATGTGCCGGGACTCAAGGGACCTGAAGCCAATTCAGTTTTAGTTCAGATGATTCAGCGTCATGCGCCCGGAGTGCTTGCGGGACTTCTCGGCGCGGGCGTTTTTGCAGCAATTATGTCTTCTCTCGATTCCCAATCGCTTTCCATCGGAAGTATGTTTACACACGACATTGTCCGTTACTACAGATTTCGTCCGGAGTCCACGAAGGATGAGATGAGCGAAAAGGGGCAAGTCTTGGTTGGGCGACTCTTTGTCTTTGGGATACTGTGCCTAGCCTACCTACTGTCCCTTATTTTCAACCGGAGTATCTTCAAACTTGCTGTCTGGTCTTTTACAGGGTTCGCATCGCTTTTTCCGATCGCAATCGCTGCACTCTTTTGGAAACGCAGTACCAAATACGGTGCTTTCGCCTCCATTATCAGCGTTGTAGTGTTATGGATATATTTCTTTATCCAAGGTTGGCAGGCACCCGGCTACACGGTAGGTGGCAGCGGCGTCATGCCTGTAGCAGTTATTCTCGCTGTCTCTACTGTGGCGATGATTATCGGTTCCCTGATAAGTAAACCGCCGGATCCAACGGTAATCCAGAAATTCTTCCCACCGGAAGAGGAAAAGATAGAATGATAACTCAAGTTGGTAGTTGCCAAACCCGCTCGGCTTGGATAGGCATATCCAAGCCATTTGGGGTGAGCACCTGTAAATTATCTGATTTACCGAGCGAACCACCTTGTGCATGTGCAGTGAATTTGTCAATCCACTGCAAGCGGTGATTAGCTCACGTTGTTCTCATTCACCTAAGCTGTGACACACTTTATAGATGACAACTTGGATTAATAATGATCTCCTACATCTTCGTTGAATTGGCACATCCAAAGATTGCTCTGGATTTGGCAATCCAGAGCGAGCGGGGACTGAGATAAGTTTATGAGTCCATTTACGTTTCACCCTTTATGCTTCACGTTTGACCCATCATGAAAATCGCTTATATCGCCGCAGGCGCTGCAGGGATGTACTGTGGCACCTGTATCCATGATAATACACTTGCTGCGGCTTTGCAAAGGAAAGGGCACGATGTCGCCCTGATTCCAACCTACACGCCCATCCGCACCGATGAAACCGATGTTAGCATCGATCGCGTCTTTTACGGCGGCATTAATGTGTATCTTCAGCAGAAGTCGGCACTATTCCGCCATACCCCTTGGATGCTTGATCGGTTATTAGATCGCCCTTCGCTGTTGAATGGGCTATCCCGTTTCAGTGCGTCCACCAGCGCGAAAGATCTCGGTTCACTTACCGTCTCAGTGCTTCAGGGAGAGGAAGGGCAGCAGAAAAAGGAACTGGCAAAGTTGATCAAATGGCTGAGAGATTCCTACCGACCTGATCTGGTTCAACTCACCAATTCCATGTTCGTAGGATTCGCAAGGGAGATGAAGAGAGCGTTGGGCGTTCCGGTCCTCTGCGCCCTTCAGGGGGAGGACATTTTCTTAGAAGACCTAATTGAACCATACAAATCACGAGCCCTAAAACTACTGCAAGCACGGGCTTCGGAGGTGGATGGCTACATCGCCCCCTGCCAATACTATGCGGACTTTATGGCTGAGTATCTAGATGTCCCAGCGAACAAAATTGATGTCGTGCATCTCGGTCTGAATTTAAGTGAGCACGGCGTGCGTCAAAAGGAGCTTGCCGAGTCCCCCTTTGTTATCGGGTATCTAGCCCGCATCTGCCCTGAGAAAGGACTTCATCAGTTGGTTGATACGTTCTACCGCTTGACAAACAGGGTCGGATCGGACAAAATTCAGCTCAAGGTCGCCGGTTACCTCGGCAAAAAGGATGAGCCGTATCTTGAGAAACTGGTTCAACAGATTGATGCGTGGGGCTTGTCAGATGCCTTCGACTATTGGGGCGAAGTTGATCGGCACCAGAAAATTGATTTCCTCAACAGCCTCCATGTCTCATCCGTACCAACGACATACAAAGAATCAAAGGGACTTTTCATCCTAGAGGCACTTGCGAATGGTGTACCGGTCGTTCAACCGCGACACGGCACCTTCCCCGAATTGATAGCAGCAACGGGCGGGGGCATATTGGTGGATCCGGAATCGCCTGACGCAATCGTCGAAGGCATATCTCAACTCATGAACGATCGAGACTACCGAGAGCAACTGGGACAGCAGGGCAAAGAAGCAGTGCATCGTGATTTTGGCGATGATGTGATGGCAGAGACAACTCTGGCAGTTTATCAGAAATATATCGGTTGATAGGAGGATTTTGGATATACATGACTTGGTTGATGTTTACACTTATAGCAACGACAGCGTCGGGAATTTTCGGCGTTCTTACCCATGCGGGGCAGAAAGCCATGGAGGATTTAGCCGGTGGAAAATACAAGGCACTTCTTTTCGCCGGAGTGGGCTATTCATTGGTCGCAATTGTCGGATCGGCGGTGATGTTGACAATAACTGGCGCACAATGGAGTTTTCCAATAAACGGGATGGGCTTGGCGATTCTGGCAGGAATTGCCACTGTTGGCGTGATTTTCTGTAACCTCTTGGCATTCGCGGCACAGGGTGCGCCGGTTGTGGTGGTATCCATCGGTATCGTTGGTGCACCTATTCTCAATGCGGCTATTGCATAACATTGTATCCACCGGCTCCGGGCAGTTTGAGGTGGGAGTTTATCTTCGGCATTGCGGCGGCAGCGATTGGCGGTTATATGATAACGGTTTATAGGCCTGGAACATAAAAGGATTATAGATGCGGCGTAGACGTTTATTAATATTTCGTAGACCTTGGTTACTGTTTTCGTTGATAAAGATTGGGGCACTCGGAGTCTTTGGTATCCTGCTCCACGCGAGTCGAATAGCGATGGCAGATCCGACCCATGCACAATACAAAGCACTTTTTTTCGCGGGGGCAGGCTATTCGTTGATAGCGATTGTTGGATCGGTGCTCATATTAAGGTTCAAAGGCATCCAATGGCGTTTTCCCATAAAAGGGATGGTTTTGGCGACCTTGGCAGGAATTTGTAGTGGAACAAGTGGATTGAGCCTCCTGTTGGCATTTGGGGCACAGGGAACACCGGCGGTAGTCATGACCATCGTTTTTGCCGGCGTGCCGCTTGTCAATGCGGTTGTCGCTTTGGCGGTAGATCCACCACAAGCGGGAGGCTTGCGGCGGCAGTTTATCGTCGGGATGCAATTAGCGATATTCGGTAGTTGTATGGTGACAATTTATCGGCCGGGGATGTAGTAGATCTCCCCAACTTAATTATTCATCAACGTGGAAATATAGGAGGATTTTGATGCGTATGACTTGGTTAATATTTGCATTTATGACTGTTGCATCGTGGGGACTCTACGGTGTCCTGCTGCATACGGGACAGATATCTATGAGTGATCCGGTGCATGGACGGTACAAAGCGTTTCTTTTTGTAGGGATTGCCTATCTGTTGACGGCGGTCATCGGTTCAGCAATCATGTTGGCGGTCAACGGCGCGCAATGGACTTTTCCTGTGAAGGGATTGGTCTGGTCGACGCTTGCGGGGCTTGTGGGTGCGGTGGGAGCGTTTGGCGTCCTTTTGGCGTTTGGAGCAAAAGGCACCCCGCCAGTGGTGATGTCCATCGTTTTCGCCGGTGCACCGATTGTCAACGCAGTGGTGGCGACAGCGTTACATCCGCCTGCGGGCGGTTGGGGGGCTTTACGTTGGCAGTTTGTCCTCGGGATCGCGTTAGCAGCACTCGGCGGTTGTTTGGTGACGCTTTTTAGGCCGGGATCGTAGCGGTTTTGGTTCATGTTAAGAGACCATACAAAGAAACCGACGCAAAAGCCGGGAATAGGAATTCCCTCCTACAAAAAACGCACACGGTTTCTAGTAGGGGCAGATTTCTTAACCTGTCAAGCGATCTCCAAATCGCGACTAACTGTTTACGCATCACGTGTCATGCTTTTTATGTTGCCCCCTTGACATTTAACAACTGTTCGCGGATTTGCTCCCAATCGCTACGACGGTTACCGATAAGGATGAGCCGGTCTGTCCGATGGATCTGGAGGGCTAACGACGGGTTAATCATGTGCTGGTTGTCTCTGAGGATACCAACCAAAATGACCTCCGCTTTCAATTGCAGAAGTAAGGATTTTAGTTCGCCAAAGTTGATCCCATCAATCTCAATAGTTTCGCTATACAACTCACTCCCCTGCGCTTCGGTCAACAATTCTCGGACAGCGTGCGCGAGTCCACGGTCACGCACCTCTTGCGCCAACACCTTCGCGGCGATATTGTTCGTCGGAATCACGGCGTCGCACCGGAAAGATCGGAAGACAGCTAAATGTTGAATACTCGTACATTCTGCAATGGTCCGTATCCCCGGATTGAGCGTTTCAATGAGTGAAACCGTTGAGGCGGTAATCGCATCTGCCGCGTGCTCCTCAATCCTTGGTGCGAGGATGAGAGCGGCGTATGCCATCTCAATGTTTGCCCTTTTCCATGACTCTTCTTCTAATGATGCGCCCCGCACAAAGTAAACATCGGGACGGTTGAAGTACAATTCCTCCACATTATCCGCCAAGATGACGAGAGGTCTATGCGCCGTCACCGTATCCGATGAAAGCTGCTCTATAATTGCGGAAACCTTCAATTCGGAAGGATAATTGACGATGATGATATGATCATCGACAAGATCACGGCAATCAATGAGCCCATGCCGTCGTTCATTGTGTCTTTCCACGCTTGTGTCCACAATTTGAGTAATCACATAGGGGAAAGAAGCCAGTCCAACCCCGTACAGCAAAACCATCGTTGCAATCCGCCCGCCGAGCGTGGCTGCGGAATAGTCCCCATACCCAACTGTCGTTATGGTCGTAAAACTACACCAGAAGGAATCCCAAAGTGTCAGATCTGCTTTCACTGACTTTTCAAAGAAGTAGAAACATCCGGAATTGAGAATGATGGAGCCCAGAACAACGAGTCCCGCCACGGTAATACGCCGAATGTGTCGGTTACGGCTCGCGCGGCGCAACCGACGAAACCAGAATCTCAATAGCATTGGCATTGTCCTCTCCTTTGAACCGTTAAAGCGCAAGTTGTCGCTTATGGGAAACGTTACAAACCGGGAGATTGAAAGCTAAACTGCCCGCAGTGGATTGCCAAATCCACTGCACACATCCAAAGATGGCTCCGTTCCGAGAGTCTAAGACTTGGATATGTCTATCCAAGCCGAGCAGGGTCGATAAATAGTAACATAAGTTATTTAAGCAGATTTATTCACAGCCTTTGTTGTTCTTTTTCCTATTGTATACCGCCCGCCGGAACTTGAGCGTTGTGGCAGACAAACACCCTATCGAAGATCCCAAGCGGAGCGCGTTGGGTAGCCTCTGTAATTCTGTAATCTTGGCTAAAACAACAAATCATCTCCACCGCCCTCTGGTACAACATTACCTTCCTTGCCGCCGCCAACCGTGAGATAGAACTGAAAACCCGGTTCGGTTACATAACCGATATTAAAAGCAGCTGTATCAGAAAGTTTATATCGAAATCCGATACTGATCAGGTCGTTGATGGCAACACCACTGAAGGTACGTCTTCGCGAAAAATCGGTCACAAGCCAGAAGTTATTCGAGAACGCAAATTCAGCCCCAAGCTGCCAGATTAGCTGAAATGAATCCGATGATTTGATCGATTTGGAGGAGAGATAGCTTCCGACACCCGCATGTACCCGCATGAACTGACCAAATCGCTGCGCTCCCACCAGATAGGTGTTAATGCCCATAAATGGAAAGCTATCCGCAGGTGAAGCGTCAACGAACTCCTTGTCGGTATTAAGCTGATCATCGGCGGTAAATCCGACCTGTACATCGCCACCGATCGATATACCGGGAAGACCGTCCTGTCGGTCCGGTTTGATATTGTGCTTCAGTCCGACAACGAGATCAAAGATGGATTGCTCATAAACCCGTCGATCTTGTGTGGCATCAATTGATTCCTCAGCGTCGTAGGTGTCACCAATCCGATAAAAATCGGGAACAATCTTGCGTGTGCCCCCGGTTGAAAAGGTCGCTCCTAGGAGGAGATCCAATCGTTCACCAATGCCGTAGGTCAATCGAGCAGGTATCAAGAAAGTATTAACTTCCAACTCGACATTATGTAACCCCTCAAAATTACCGATAACCACACGCTGCGGCTGCTTGGGTGTCGTGTCCAATTTTTTCCTATCAACCTGAAACATCCCCACAGAGGTCGTGTAGCCACCTTTACCCAAGGTGTCAGCGGTTTGCATCACACCGAGCTGCGTCACCGGTGGGCCTTGCGCAAAGAGAGATGTTCCCGCTATCGCTAAAAAAACGGAGAGAATCAACAAAATTCGTTGTTGTGTTACCTGAAAAAAGTGCATGTTTATCCTTATAAGTTTGTCTCTTGGTGCGGATCAGAGTTGTTACCGTGCCTCAACCATCTCACTTTCGTCCCGAGTGCCGTCGCGTTGAGGCGTATCATCAAACGCTGTGATAAAATATCGCCGGGGAGCAAGATCTTGCCCGTCCAGAATAAACTCTTCGCCGGTAAATGTGGTGCTCGTCTCTTTCGCATCCGTTCTCCGTCGGGGAACCAAATCTTGTCCGACAACAAGATTACCTCCAGCTTCTTTCGTGGCATAGATTAGATAGCCTGCAACGTCCGGTTCCCTGTTCTTTGACCAAGAGATTCGCGCATCATACCGGGGTCCTCGTTGAAAAAGGCTGGCTCGAACATTTTGCGGCGGTGTTGGCGGTAGGTTGGGGGAAGCAACTTGAATCACTTTTACCCCTTCGACACCAAATCGGTCAATGGCAACGACACGGTAAATTTTGACCGCGTTATCTCGACTAAATTCCTGATCAAAAAAATACGGTTGGTCTTTCGGTAGCTCGGCACGGAGGCGAAATGGTAAGAATTCACCATTCAAACTCTGTTGGGACACAACTACGTGGAATTGCTCAAAATCGTCGGGTGCCTGATAGTCCTGCCAAAAAAGTTTAACGGTCAAATCGTCCAGATCATCGCCAACAATGACATTAGGGACAGGCGGGGCAATACTCGGCGTTGCGCTGGCTGTTTGCCACATTCGGCGTGGATCTTCGCTATCGGTTGGGGGCGCATTTGGATCGGGGACTTCTATCCCATTTACATCGATATAGGAAATGCGATAGATATAGCGGTGACGCTCCCCACTGACATCATTAAATTGGTCGTTTTTTAGGTTCTGCGTATCAATAAACTCTGTTGCTGGACGGTCGCCATTCTCCCCAAGTACCTCGCCAACAAACTCAAAGGTCGAATCCGCATCGCCGGTGAATCGCCGATAAATTCGATACCCGATAATTCCTGTGTGACCGTTGTCTGCCCACGACACCGTTATCTGCTCATCGCCGGGCAGGAGTTCTAAACCGACTGGCGATCCGGCGGTACGCAGGTTTTGCGGGTCGAGCGGATTGGCGAAATCCTCATTACCCGTACAACCGGCGGAGAAGCCCGTTGCAATAAGAAGTATAAAAAAGGCTAGTGATCGAAATGGAGGTAGTATCATGGCTTCAGAATTTCCGTTGAAGGGTGAGGGCAGCGTCGCCTGTTCGTGGATTATAACTCGGTTTGAGACCTAACTGGACTGAAAGAGAAGCAGATGATTCGGAGATAACATCCAGTTGGTCAAAGACTGAGATGAGTACCGCAAATCCAACAAACGCGATGCCTGTTCGGGACATCCCAATGCTCAGATTGCGTTGAGTCTCGTAATCGTCTCGGTACTTTGCAATATCGCTCTGGATTCCTGCGGATAGGTATTGATCATAGGTGTCCTGCGCCGAATTGGCGACGAAGACACTTCCAAATTTGAGAGCAATCCCGGAGGCGAATAGCCCAATCGTCAATACACGGGACCGATCAGCTGCTTGCGCGGGAAAAACAGTTAGCATCGCGATCGCGACACAGCAGATCACGATTCGCAACCCAAGCTTGCTATTTTTGTATGAATACATGCGGACGACTCCTCTTCAGGTATAATCTATTTAAGGATCTTGTGCTGCCTATGTCCTTAGTGTCTGATTATACCTGATCCGATTTTTCGTTGCAAGTTTTTTTGGAGAGGGGTGTTTGATACGGTGGGCGGGATACGGATTGAAATCATAAAAACAGGGTAACTGCAAGAGCTAACCCTACAGATGTAAAGATGAAGTTGTGAATATTTTAGACTTGGTTCAAGTTGCCATAGGCAACGCATCCGTACGATAACGACGGAGATTGTCTTGAGCCTCGACATGTCCTTGTTCAGCGGCTTTTTGAAACCACTTGACTGCCTCCTCATGGTCTTGTTCAACATCCAAGCCCCATGTATACACTACACCAAGGATATATTGGGCCTCGGCATATCCCTGACGAGCGGCTTTTTGAAACCACTTAACCGCCTCCTTATTGTTTGGTTCAACCCCTCTGCCTTCTGCATACATACCACCAAGGCTATATTGGGCTATGTCACATCCCTGTTGGGCGGCTTTTTGAAACCACTTAACCGCCTCCTCATCGTTCTGTTCAACACCCCTGCCAGTTTCATACATGCAACCAAGGCTATACTGAGCTCTGTCATATCCCTGATGAGCGGCTTTTTGAAACCACTTAACTGCCTCCTCATCGTTTTGTTCAACCATTAAAGCATGATGATACATCCAACCAAGGCAGGTCTGCATTGTTGCCCTACCTTGTTGAGCGGCTTCGTGAAACCACTCGGCTGCTTCGCTATCGTTCTCAATAACCACCTCACCCTTGTAGTACCTTATAAGAAATTCGGTCGCCATCTGCCCGGCGAATCCTCCATCAGATCCATTTTCCGTGTCTAGACGGTATCGGATAAGAGAAAGAAACTGATTAAGTGAATCAGGATAAGCTGAGAGGTGGATATCTAGCTGATCAACAATGTTATTCCTTGTGTCTGGATTTTCTGAATCTAACAGGCGATCCAGATAGTCGCAAAATTTACTATGAAGACGCTGTAACTGATCGGCGGTTCCGCTATCGTGTTGACCGGTAACTTCTTTAATGATTGTCAGCAGATTGATACTTTCTTCTTTCCCTTTCAAACGAGCATGGCAGTTTCTACAGAGTGTGATACCATTGTCAGCGTCAGCAGCAAGAACACGATATTTGTCGTACGGTTTGATGTGATGGACTTCAAGGTTAGTATCAGCTCCACATTGGCGACAAACGTATTCATCGCGTTCTTTGACTTCTCGTCTCCACCGTCGATATTCTGCTGAATTGCGGTTTTGCATACCGATTCTCCATTTTACCGGGGATAGCGATAGTTATCCCTGACTCACCTCTGGCAGGATACTTTTTTGAACTAGTTCATTACGGAACTGGAAACAGATTAGGCATAGCAAAAAAATAGAAAGAAACAGGAATCGTTCAGAAAAAATATTACCATCAACGTCTAGACAGAAACGACAATCCTTTTGCCGCGTGTTGCAGTGGTTTACGAACCTCTTTTAGGGTGTCAGCATATCGGCGATGTCTTCCGGCAGCCTCACCTCATATTTTTGCTCAAAGACCTCAACACTTCCATGATCATCATGGAACGCAACAATGATAGCTACTCCCATGTCTCTGGCATATGTCAGGTCTAATCGGGCTTTTTTCCATTCTTTCAGGTGTAACCATGCTATACCGCGATTGTAATGAACAAAAGGATCCTTGGCAGCGCGTATCCATTCTTCTAAATGCAACGATGTCATACCACAATTGTAACGAACAGCAGGATCACCGGCATCACCGGCATAGAGTTGTATCGCCGTGTTTAAGTCTGCAATAGCCCGGTCGTAATCCCCTTTTTGGACGTAAGCTAGGCCGCGATTACTATAGGACACGGCAAGCTGGGAGTTCAATTCTATCGCCGTGTTTAAGTCTGCAACAGCCCGGTCATAATCCCCTTTACTACCGTAAGCCACCCCACGATTATTATAAGGCTTGACAAAATTGGGGTTCAGTTCTATGGCTCTATTATAGTCTTGAATGGCCCGGTCATAATCACCTTTGCTGCGGTAAGCAAGTCCACGACTATTATAAGCTTCAGCAAGCTGGGGGTTCAATTCTATCGCCGTGTTTAAGTCTGCGATAGCCCGATTGTAATCCCCTTTATCACGGTAAGCAAGTCCACGATTGTTATAAGCATCGGCATAATCCGGTTGTAGTTCAATTGCTTTGTTAAAATCTTCGATGGCCCGTTTAATCTCACCTTTATCACAGTATGTAATACCGCGATTATTATAGGCTATTGCAAAATCGGGTTTTAGTTCAATTGCGTGGGTATAGTGCTTGATTGCCTCATCATAGCGTGTCTGCGTTGGTTGTGTTTCCATTTCTTGATCCTCCGTTGTGTTAATGGGAGCCCATCCGATCAAAACCTGAGTCATCCTCGCGTGGCTGCGTCGCACCCTTATAAATTGCCATGTATGCCTCCTGATGGATGCCCTGGTTTCTTATAAATCCATGAAGGTCGTTGTAGATAGTTCTGGTAGATATGCCGTGGTGCTTTCGCAGATATTCTAGCATAGGTTGTTTGAGGTTTTTTGAGATCGTGATTGTCTTATATTGTTCCGGTTCAATAAAGCCCTCGGGTGGTTGAACGAATATACTTTTCTGTGCCATGACACGGGTTTGTGGATTCCGAGGTTCCTTGATTCCATATTTTTGGGTTTTCCCTTCAGTTTTTTGAAACAAGATAATCCTGCCGCGGGTTTTAGGAGATCCATCGCAGGCAAAAAAAAGGGCTATCAGAGAATCGGTCGTAAAGTCTATCAGGTTAGTTTGACCCTCGTAGTGTTGGAGTTCGGTTAAGATTTCAAAGTCTTCTGTTTCGGCGGTATACCGGGTATAGCTTTTAACCACTTCTAGCATCTGATCTTGGATAGCTTTTATATCAAATTGCTCCGTGCCCAATGTTTTCCTGCATTCACGCCAAAGGCTAGAGGAGACTTTTGGATAGCGTTTAGGTTCGCCACGATAGATATAATCACCATCGTTTGATTTGGCTGCTATCTCTTGGATTTTTTCAAAAACTGCATCTAGGTTGTTTTCAGACTCAGATTGTTTTGGCGTGTTCATGCGTTGCTCTTTACAATAACAAATTCTTCAAGGGTTAAATAGTGAGTGAATGTTTTTTGCATCTTTCAGCTGCCCTCCGTCGGGATAGTAGGTCGAGATTCATATCTCGACACGGAAATGTCGATTTTGGAAAATCGACCTACTATAAGGACAATAGATTACGCTGCCCGAACATCAAAGCCATTCTCTTTAATGGCGCGGGCATAGATCTCCTCATCTAGATTGAGACCGAAACCGGGTGAATTGGGAACATTGACTAGACCATCAGAGATTGAATACCCAGAGTCGTCCAAGCCGGGTGTATCGGCTTCGTCCCATTCAGTGAACTCAAACCCTTGGATCGCCGCAGAGAGGTGACACGACACATAGTTGCCGTAATGCCCACCGTAATGATGCGGAGCAGAGCCGACATTCCATGCGTCGAGTTGGGGTCCGAGCTCCAACCAACGGGAGAAACCGGGGTGGAAGATGTCGTACTGGATAATATCGACCAACCCTTCCTCTGCCCACTGGAGCAGATTGAGCGAAGCACCACCCTCTCCATCAGCGATCTTGGTCCCTATACCTTCCGCATTGAGCCACTCCTTCAGATTGGCGTAGAAGCTGCCATCCTCGTGGAAAGCCTCCTCCATCCAATACACCTGTGCCTCAGCGGTCTCACTCAACACCTGCTTGGTCAGGTTCAGGTTGTAGCCGTTGTTGGCGTCGATTAGGATCGTGGCATCGGGACCGACAGCGTTCCGCACAGCACGGATCACCAGAATGTCGCGATGTGTCCCCTGTTCGAGCGGCATGTGCATTGCACCGCGCCCGACCTTAATCTTGTACGCTGTATGTCCGCGCTCTTTGCCCTCTAACGCTTCGGAAGCGATAAACGCAGCGGCTTCGTTGTCATCTGCCAGATGCAGGTCGTCAATGTATAGCGACGTATCATAACAGCGTGCGCGGAAAACGCCATCCGCATCGGGTTCGCCACCGAGCATCTCATACACCGGCTTTCCGGCAAGTTTTCCAGCAAGATCCCAGAGTGGGTATTCAAGACCACGGAAGCTTTCACTGACACCGTTTTCGGAGTCAAACGCCTCGCTCAAAGGGGCACCGACAAGCCCTGCGGCGTCCTCCTCAGACATACGCGACAAACCGAAGCCAGTCGCACCGTCATCGGTGGTGATACGTGCAATGGGCGGTCTGACGTGCAGCCCATGTATCTGAAGGCGTGAGTTACACCCCGCTTGCCGCGGACGGGTGCCAATAAGTGGTACGCATTCAATACGATCTATTTTTGAGTTGTTCATGTTTGCTCCTTATTTGGGTTGCGAGTTCGGTTTGGGGTTCAAGATTAATTCGATTAAGAATTAGGAGTTACGCACTTGAGTTTGTAGTAGCGCGTTCATTGCTTTCTCCATTCCCTCCCCCTGCTTGCGGGGGGATAAAGGGGGGGTAGGGGAGTTAGAGAGGGTACGGGCGATAAGTCGCCTCCGTTCCGAGAGTCCGAGACCTACTACCAATCTAAGACCCGACTGTAGTTGCCCGCCTGTCCCGATAAATCGGGGATTCATCGTGCATTGGCAACGACCTCCAGCAGCGATAAATCGGCCTCTACCTCTCCGATAAGGAGGGCAGGAGGGTTGGCTTTAAGTGTTCAACTGCGTAAGTCCTAAAGAATATCCAAACTGTGAATGAAACGCGAAAACCATTGGTTCATTGGTGACAGACCTACGAGGTTCATACAAAAAGAAAGGGCAAAACACTAAGATTTTGTGCGTTCCGTTTGCGATTCCCAAAGCGGCTCCGATTCACCTAACCGGTGATTGACCGTGCGCGCAAGTACAAATAGCAGATCGGAGAGCCGGTTAAGGTAAATAAGCACCTCTGGATTTACCGCTTCCCCTTTGGCGAGAGTGACAACGCACCGCTCGGCACGACGGGCAACAGTTCGGGCGAGGTGAATCGCTGCGCCACCCGTTGAACCACCGGGCAAAATGAAGTTCTTCAACGGTGGGAGTTGGCCCTCAAACCGATCAATCTCTTTTTCCAGTTTGGGGGCCAAGGTTGGCGGGATTCTCAGACTTGCCGCTTTTGGGTGTGCCTCTAACGTTGCGAGATCTGCCCCGATATCAAAGAGTTCGTTTTGGATACGATGGAGGATTGTGTTGATTTCCTCGTCCTGAATCTGAGATCTCACAAACCCGATGCAGGCGTTGAGTTCATCAACCGTTCCGCAAGCCTCAATACGCATCGCATCTTTAGGCACCCGTGTCCCACCGTAGAGTCCTGTCTCACCGGTGTCTCCAGTTTTGGTATAAATTTTCATGCTTCAGCCTTCGCCCCTTTTTTCGTTATTATAGCAAATCTGGCGAAAACCTGCAACGCAAAGATGTATCCGAGGGGAATAAAGTAGTCGGCATATTGCTTTGAACCCCGATCGTATCGGGGCTTCGTATACCATAACCTCTGTTTTCCCGTTCTCTCGCTTTCCATCTGCACGTTTTCTTTTTCATTCGGCTGCTTAGGGGATTATGCTATAATGTCGATCAATACCAATCACGGTTATCCACAGAAGGAGAAAGCAAATATGCACGAGCATAGACGCAAAGCATTTATGGAAAAAATAGCGGGAGGTGTTGCAATCTTTCCCAGCGCATTGCCGGCGATGCGTACTCACTCGACCGAATATAGATACCGCCAAGACGCCAATTTCTACTACTTAACCGGCTTTGAGGAGCCGGAGGCGGTTTGCGTCATTGCCCCAGATCACCCTGAGCATCAATATGTTTTATTTGTCCGTCCCCGCGCCCCTGAACAGGAGGTATGGACTGGTAAGCGCGCCGGTGTCGAAGGTGCGAAAGAACGCTTCGGTGCAGATGAAGCTTATCCTATTGAGGAATTTGACGAAAAAATCTCCGAATATATCGGGACATCGGAGCGGCTCTACTACGGGTTCGGTGCGGACGAAGCCTTTAATCAGAAAATTATTGAACTCCTCAAGGGGTATAGACGGCATCGCTTGCGCGAGGGAACGGGCCCCACCGCCTTAATTGACCCTACCGACCTCCTTGCAGAGATGCGTCTCATCAAAGATGAAACGGAACTCGGACGGATTCGCAAAGCGGTGAATATCAGCGTCGAAGCGCACACGGCAGCGATGCAGGCGGTTCGTCCCGGCATGTACGAATATGAATTGGAGAGTCTAATCGACTCAATCTATCGGAAGAATGGCGGCACAGGTCCCGCGTTCCTCACGATTGTAGCGAAAGGTGCAAACGCAACAACGTTGCACTATACGGCAAATGATTGCCAGATTGGAGATGGTGATCTGGTGCTCATTGACGCGGGATGTGAATACCAATACTATTGTGGTGATATAACCCGGACATTCCCCGCCAACGGCAAGTTTACAGACGCGCAACGGGCAGTCTACCAATCGGTGCTCGATGCCCAGTGCGAGATTATCGAAAGCATTCGTCCCGGCGTCTCGATTGGCGATCCCGTTCAGAAGGCTGTAGAGATGTTGACTGAAGCAATGCTGGAGTTGGGGTTATTGGTCGGAGAGAAAGAGAAAATGATCGAGGAACAGGAATATCGAAAGTTTTATATGCACAGTGTCGGACACATGCTGGGAGTGGAGGTTCACGACGTGGCAAAGACACGGGAGGGGGAAGAATACAAAACTTTCCAACCGGGAATGGTGATGACTGTCGAGCCGGGACTTTACATTGATCCTGACAGCGAAAACATTCCACCGGAGTATCTGGGAATCGGTGTGCGGATTGAGGACAATATTCTGGTCACCGAGTCCGGTTGTGAAGTCCTAACGGCAGCCGTACCAAAGACAATTGATGAGATTGAGAAGCTAATGGGGTAAATCGCTTGCACTGAGCGGGTCCAACTGACCCTGCGTTGGCTCCGCTCAACAGAACCAATCTTCAGTCAGGCGCGGCGGTCGCTTTCGCTCAGGTTCAAAATCCAGTGGTAACACAATGGAGGATTCCTCTTTGCCGACTGCGGCATACGCGAGGTTGCGCACCCGATGGAAGGTTACAAACGCATCCTCATCGATCTGCGATGCACTCTCTACGGCGACACTGACCGCTTTGTGGAGTTCATCCATGCGCGGATCAGGGTGCCTCCAACGATAGGTGAAAGATTCCTGATCCAGCGGACCGAGGTAGGGTTGAATGGATGGTTGCGGTAGCAGGGAGGACCCCGGTGGAACAAGCAACCGAATCGTGTACTGTACGGGGTCGATGTGATCGACTAACCCGTTGTTTTCAACGCTGTCGAGGAGGTATAGATAGCTATCAAGCGTCTCCCACGGCGTGAACGGAACAAGCGAGGGGCGCATCGCAATACCAACCTCCCTCAAAAGATCGATGACGGCAAAAACGTCGGCGCGTGTATGTCCTTTCTGGAGGTTGTCAAGTACCGTGTCGTTGAGCGATTCAACAGCAGAAACGATAAAGATACAACCACAATCGCGGAGTTCAGGCAGGATGGAACGGTGCTTCAGGAGGTGCTCAATTTTAGTTGTGCAGTCGAAGGTCAGGTTCGGAAACGCTTCGTGCATGGATTGAATAATCCGAAACGCGTGTTTGGGACCATTGAGGAAATCAGGGTCGCCAAATGTGATATGTACTGCACCGGCATCAACTTGCGCTCGAATATCCTCCAGCACAATCTCTTTCGGCACGACGGAGAATCTGCCCTCATAAACTGGGGGGATGGGGCAGTGGAGACAAAGATGTTTGCAACCACGACTCGCCTCTACATAACCGGCGAGATGGGCGACACCATCTTGTTCAAGGTGTGCATACCTATCAAGCGGTGGCAGTCGCTTTCGACTCGGCACGGCGAGGAGCTCACCAGACAAATCGCTGCGCGGTTTATACACGCTTGGCATAGCGTGGGAAGATCTCAGGAGGGGTTTGGATTGAGGGGTATCTTGAAGCGATGCGACACCCTCGCGTCGGAGGACACCTGCTATATCAACATGTATTCCATCTGTAAGGGAGTCAACCAATTCGACCATTGGTGTTTCATATTCGCCACCGATGACTGAATCGGCATGATGTTGGAGCAGGTATTCAGCATTCAGTGAGGCATAGAGACCGTAAAAACAGATGTGGCAGGTCGGATTGATTTTGCGAAGGCGGATTGCGACATGGACGCCCAGACGGAGGGCGGTGTGCATCGGCACACAAATCCCAACAAATTCTGCGCGGGCAGCTTTTTCCACATCGAGGGTTTCAACGGCGATGTCTATCACATCCGGCGTATATCCAGCGCGCTCAAGGAATCCAAGTGGGGAGGCAAGACCAATCGGCTGATGCCCTAGTTCGTAACAGGAAATGAGTAATATTGCGCCCGGACGTTTCATCATTAATTTGACCCTTGAGAAAAGAGGGGCAGATACAGCAGTCTGCCCTTACAGAGAATTCTTATTCCGATGCCCTATCAATGGAACTCAAAACGGGTCGATGTTGTAATCCGCACAGAATCTGACAGCCCTGCTGCCTCAAGTAATGCTTGTGCCCGAGCTGCTCCGCCTACCGATTTCATCCAATCTCTGAGCTGCGTTAGAGAGGTGTCACCCGGTTCTATAACGACGTTCGCTATCAATGAATAGGGAGCTGGAAGTTCATCCGACGTTGGGACATCGAAACGAATGTTGAGAGGATTTTTGGGGGTTGGGGAGATTATTATATGAGTTCTCTTTCGATCGCTGATTCTGTCCAGTTCTAGAAACATCTTCTCTCTTGGTAGGGGAAGCCAATAACTTTTTCCGTCAGGCAGCTTGATTGCATGAAACTTTACGTCACCTGTGCCCGCTATCAGTGAATAGGGAATTAGAAACTTCTCCAAACTTGGAACAGGACTTTCGGGCCTGTTTTCGGGAGTTGTGAAGATTCTTATAGAGTTTGCCTCTTCATCACCTATTACGTCCCGCTCTAGAAGTATCTCTTCTTTTGGCAGGGGAAGCCGATAAGTTTTTCCGTCAGGCAGCTTGATTGCATGAAACCCTACGACATCCGTCACCAAGGCAATAACTTGAACCGAATCAACAGCACCGCTATCCCATTTCTCCGGTGTATATGTCCACACAGGAGGGTTCAGCGATGGAGATCGCTTTGCAACCTCCCTTGACAGTGGGCTGACAGGTTCTGCTCGCTGTAAAAACGCATGGTCGGTCTCGTTAGCCTCAAACCGAATTGCCTTCGCTGCTGGTGTCGGTTTAACGCGGTTTTCGTAAAACCTATATCCCACATAGGCACTAAAAAGCACAGCTAACACAACGATATAAAACATGAATCGACGCTTAAACATGACAACCTCCCTAAAGTGGATGACTCATGCGAAAAACAGGAGAGGCGAGGCCACCTCGCCCGCAATTGACCAAAACTACCCGTTAGCGGACAATTACAGCCCCTTGTTACCCTTTACTCGCTTCGTAATAAGGATTCGTGCCGGAGGCGTGGTCGGTGGTATCAATAATATTCTTGATTTCGGGGAAGTGCTCTTGGATCATTCCCTCGATTCCGTGCTTCAATGTGACATTTGCCATGCCACACCCTTGGCAGCCACCCCCCATGTGGATGTAGATCGAATCATCTGTAACATCCAGTAAATCGATCTGCCCACCGTGCGACGCAACCGCAGGATTAATCCGTTCGTCGATGAGTTGCTGAATCGCTTGGGCTTTGGGGTTATCCCATGTCGGCGTGTTCGGGTTATCAATCTTGAAACCGCTCGAATTTAGGTCTTCCACATAATCGATGATTGCCCCCTTTAGGTTTTCAGCACTTTCCGGATCGATGAAAACCTGAAAATCGCCGCCATCCACCACGACATCATTTGGTTCGGGTTCAACTTCAAGCCCCAGTCCATACTCAAACGTTGATGCGGAACGACCACTGATGCTAATGCGCAGTCCTTCAACTTCCATCCCTTGGTCTTCAATCACCGATCGAATCTTCTCCTTGGCAGCCTCAGTGACAGTAAGTAGGGTGGCCTCCTCTATAGTTTGAGGTTGCTTCGGTTTTAATTTATTCAGTAGATTCTTCATTGTCTCTCCTTAGTATTGGTAGGTGCTACGCAGCCGGACAGCTTGACGCCTCTTTCGGAAGCCGAAGCTCTCCCGCCTCGTCGTACAGACGTTTTATACGAGCGATTGCCTCAATTTCCAATTGTCGAATCCGTTCCCTTGTGACATCCATCTTCTCCCCAATTTCACGTAGAGTCTTTTCTTCACCATCTTCAAGACCAAAGCGCATTTTAATCACTTCTCGCTCTCTCGCTTTCAATTTACTGAGGAGCACGTCCACTAAATCTCCTTCGACCAAATCCGAAATCGGACCGGCTTCTGGGCTCGCTTTGGGATCTTCAATCAGATCGCTCAAGGTTGTTGCGTTCTTTTCATCGTTGAGGGGTAACTCCAACGAGATTGTACCTGAATTGAGAACCAACAGATCCTCGATCTGTTTATTGGTCAACTCAAGAACCTCGGATAGTTCCTCAATTGTCGGTTCACGGTGAAGTGCTTGGCTAAGATGTGCATAAGCCGAATCAAATTTGCTCGCCTTCGCAACGACATAAGATGGAAGCCGGATTGAACGCGAACAGTTATCGAGCGTTCTCATGATTGCCTGCCGAATCCACCAAATAGCGTAGGTACTAAACTTAAATCCCTTCCGATAGTCAAATTTACTGGCTGCGCGCATCAACCCGATATTTCCCTCTTGAATGAGATCTTCGAGGGGGACATTATGTCCTTGATACTTTATTGCAACTGAAACTACTAAGCGCAAGTTCGCTTGGACCAACTCATCGCGCGCGCTTTCGTCGTTCTGCTCAATCCGCTTGGCAAGCTCTATCTCTTGCTCTCTAGACAGAAGCCTGTGCCTTGAAACCGTCTGCAGCCAAGTGCTTAACGCATCAATTTGGAGGGTTGGCGTGTCATCCTCTGACGGCGTTACCCATTCGTTGTTGCCTTCACAGTTCTCCGTATCTTCGATCGGTACTTCAACAAGGTTCTGGTTGAACGTTCCACCGACCGTCGCATTTACCCTTGTTGTCATTGACTTCGCTCTCCTAAAAGGCTGTTAAACTACCTTATTGTAACAGGGTTTAGCATCAAATTGGTGGAATAATAACACGATATTTTATGTTTTGTCAAGTAAATAACTTAAAAAACCTATTTTGACTTGTAAATGCGTTATTTTTCTGATATAATCTTGACAGAATTATACTGGCAAGGCTCGTTAGCCAATATTTTTGCCTCATCAAGGAGATTGGGAGAAATAGGAATACGCGGGAGTTAAGGAGTGTTTGCTACCAAAGCCGGGAAGGTAAAACGATGAAATCAGTACCGAAAGAAACACGCGGCGCAATCGTCGAACTATTGAAAAAAAATAACGGTATGACAGCCGGTGAACTTGCCACGCAGTTAGACCTCCATTCCATGACAGTGCGTCAGCATCTGTCTATCTTGGAGCGAGAAGGCTATATCCAATACTATCGCGAAAAAATTAGCCGGGGCAGGCCTGTCTACATATATAAACTCACCTCGGAAGCAAAAAAGAGTCTATTTCCGAATGACTACCCGCGATTTGCGTTGGGCACTTTGGATGCTCTGGTCGTGATCGATGGTGCAGAGAAGGTAAACCAACTCCTTGAATATCAGATGGAAGCAAAGGTCGCGATGTGTCTCAACGATATCGAAGGCAAGAGTTTAGCTGAGAAAGTTAAAGTGCTTGCTGCGTTTTTGGATGAAGAAGGCTATCAGGTTGAAATTGCGGAAACGCCAAACGCCTATATCCTTAAAGAACACAACTGTGCCCTTGAATCCATCGCACAGAAATATCCCCAACTCTGTCAGCTCGAATTGTCTCTGTTACAGCGACTACTTGATGTGCCAGTTGAGCGAGAATGTCACATGCCCACCGGGGATTCGGTGTGTAGCTATAGAGTGCTCAAAACGGATACCGCCCAAGAATTGAGAAGATAGGGCAGGTCATCGCACAGATTTGATATTACTCACCCTCCACCTTTCCGAGCGTTCCTCAAACTGATAGAAGCGTAACAACCTGTTACAGTTTTATCAGCTCAACGCTTTTTTTATCCGATCCAGTGCCTCGTCCAACCGGTCATCTGGTACGGTCAAGACCAGTCGAAAATACCCTTCGCCATACTCACCGTAAGACGCCCCCGGCGCAATCACAACCGCCGCCTTTTCAAACATCAACGTTGCGAAATCTACTGAGTTCATCCCATCAGGGGTCGGCAGCCAGAGATAAAACGTTCCCTTGGGTGCATCATAGCTATCCCAACCGAGCTCCTTAAAGGTGTTGAGAACCCTTTCACGACGGTCTGTGTAGATGGGGAGCATTTTCTCAATGTTATTCCGGCATTCCGTCAAAGCCGCAATCCCAGCGTATTGAATCGCGTTGAAAATTCCCGAATCGGTATTCCCTTTAACCTTCGCCATCCCCGCGATAAGTTCTGTGTTCCCCATCGCCATCCCAATCCGCCATCCTGTCATGTTAAACGGCTTGGACAAAGAATTGAGTTCAACGCCAACATCTTTCGCTCCCGGTGTTGAAAGAAAACTCAAAGGATCCTCGCCTTCAAAGACAATCTCGCTATACGGGTTATCGTGGCACACGGCGATGTCGTAATTTTTGGCAAATTCGACCACTTCTGCAAAAAATTCAGGTGTTGCGGTCGCCCCCGTTGGGTTATTGGGGTAGTTCAAGAACATTGCGGTCGCCCGGTTGGCGACAGCCGACGGAATATCGGCGAGTTTGGGGAGAAATCCGTTGTCCCCCGTGATTGGGACGTTGTAAGGTTCCCCTTCAGCCATGAAGATACTTGCCCGGTATGCAGGATAGCCCGGATCTGTCATTAAAACTGTCTCTCCGGGATTCACAACCGCGAGAATAAAATGGTGGCAACCTTCCTTGGATCCGATTAATCCGAGCACTTCATCCTCCGGATCTAATTCAACGTTGTACCGTTCAGCATACCAATCCGCAACTTCCTTCCGAAATGCAAACATCCCTTTCTCTTCGTCCGTTGGGTAGCGATGGTTTGCTGGGTCAGCCGCAGTACGGCAGAGTTCGTCGATCACCGGTTGCGGGGTCGGCTCAACGGGGTCACCAATTCCCAAACTGATAACATCAATGCCATCGGCGATTGCTTGGTTAATTTTATTCCGTAGTTCGATGAACAGGTAGGGTGGAATCCTCTTGAGTCTATTTGCAATCTGCATCTTTTCTCCTACTAGCTATAGTTTCAAAATACCATTTCTTCAACTGTTGGGATTGTATCAGAAACGTCGTTGATTTTCAAGGGTTTTCAAGACGACATGAACATCCCACCGTTGACGTTAAGCGTGAAGCCTGTCACGTACGAGCCTTCATCAGAGGCAAGGAACAGAATAGCGTTTGCAATCTCTACCGGTTCACCAACCCGACCGAGTACCATCTGTGCTGTCAAGTCGGGATGGTTCGTCGTCATATCCGTTGCGGCGACACCGGGAGCGATTGCATTGACAGTGATGTTGTGCGGTCCGAGGGCACGTGCTAGGGACTTTGTAAGACACATAACACCCGCTTTGGAAGCAGAATAGGGTGCAGAGGCAACCAGTCCACCGACCTGACCCGCTAAGGAGCCGAGGCTGATAATTCTGCCGGACTTCTGTTTTTTCATTGTATTGATAACTGCCTGTGAACAGAGGAATGGCCCCTTGAGGTTGACTGCCATTATTCTGTCCCACTCCTCTTCAGTGCAGTCCTCGATTTGTGTGTAGCTAAAGATGCCCGCATTATTTATTAGAATATCGATCCGTCCAAAAGCGTCAAGCGTCTGATTCACCATTGAACGGACAGAGTCGCCATCCGAGACATCGGTTTGGAGGACAAGGCTCCGCACACCGAGTGCTTCGACCTCCTTCCCGACAACTTCAGCCGTGGTCGGGTTATGTTCTGCAATAACGATATTCGCGCCTTCTCTTGCAAGCAGCAGGCAGGTTGCCCGACCAATTCCCTGTCCGCCGCCTGTTATAATTGCAACACGGTCCTTCAACCTCATTACCTTTCCTCCTGCGTAAACTATTTTTGTGTTGAGAATCCCTAAAGGCTTATGATAGAATTAAATCTTGACGGATATCTATTATCGCAAAAAGTATCTCGTAAGTCAACAGCAAATGGGATTTCACCCCATTCCATCTTGGAGGATTATCATGCCAAAAAAGCGGATAAGAATCACCGCTGCACCTGTTGTCATGGAAGCTGAGTTGAATCAATCGCAAACAGCACAGCAGATTTGGGAGGTGCTGCCGATTGAGGTGCGCGGGAATACGTGGGGTGATGAGATCTACTTTTCCATCCCTGTGGAAGCGGAGATAGATAACGCACAAGAGGTAGTGGAATTGGGCGAGCTTGCCTATTGGCCCCCCGGCACGGCGTTCTGCATTTTCTTTGGACCCACCCCGATGAGCCGAGGCGCGGAGATTCGTCCTGCGAGTCCGGTCAATGTTGTCGGTAAGCTGATCGGTGAGCCAAAGGCGTTCAAACAGGTCAACGATGGAACCGTTGTTAAAATTGAGAAAATCTCCAACGAATAACGGAGAATAAAGCGAGTGTTTCTCAGGAGGTACTGTTGTGCAGCTGAGTGAAAAAGACAAACAGGCGTTGCAGGAAAAATACAAAGCGCAACGTCAGGCAATGTGGTCAGGAAAACAGTCAACATCGCAAGAGTCTGAGGAAAAAACAGCAGAGGCAGATCAAAGTGATACGGCAGATAATACAACGGATTCAACCGATGCCACCCCATCAGATTCGCAACCCGATCCTTCATCAATAGCAGCAGATCAATCCTCATCGACAGAAACTGAAGACGAAGAAACGAACCAAAGTGAGTCGAGCACTCAACCGGAGTCAGGTTCCGAAGGAGATGCGCCTGCAGCCAGTTCTGCACAAAATATCGACGACGGGAAAAAAACTTCCCAATCACCAACGGAAGTGGAAGCGTCCACACCGGAGACTGAAAACCCTATCGTGGAAAATACTGAAGAACAGGAAGAGGAGGAGCAAGCAACGGAAGGTGAGAGGGTATTCTGGGAAACATTGGAGCAGGAAGGAGGAGCCAGCATTTTGACATGGAAAATCGTGCTAGCTGTTATCGGTGTAGCAATCGTTTTAGTCGGTGTGGGCGTTTGGCTGGGATTTTTGTTCGCTGGCTAATCCTGAATCATCGAAGACATTTCTTAGATTTAGGAGTTACGCACTTGAGTTTGTAGTAGCGCGTTCATTGCGCGTCTTTAAGGTAGTAGGCATACGCCGTATGCCGTAACCATTGTACAAACTACGGTACAGCGGAGCCTACTTACTACTGTGTAGGATTAATTGTAGTTGCCCGCCTGTCCCGATAAATCGGGGATTCATCGGGCGTCGTGAGTCGTATTATCCGGTAATGAGACACCGAACTACAAGGGGTTGAATGTTCAACTACGTAAGTCCTAAAATTATTAAAAGATAGTGCTAATTTGCAGCTGTTGATACGAGAGTGAAACATGATGCGTAATTGGTCCATTAATGTACTAGCGAACCCTTGAACAAATGAACTCTTGAACGATGTAGAAACGACAGTCTCATCAACTAGCACCAACGGTTAAAGTAGCCATAAGATTAGGAGAACAAATATTATGAGCCAAGCAATTCAGGAGATGATCCGTTCAAAAGCCCAAACTGCCAAAGCTGCCAAGCGCACTCTGTCCAGAACTTCCGTTGATGTGCGTAACGGAGCACTGCTGGCGATGGCGGATAGCATCCTGACATTCAAGGATAAGATCCAAGAAGCGAATCAGATTGATCTGGAGGAAGGGCAAAAGACAGGGCTTGCCGAGCCGCTGATGCAGCGACTGGAGTTAGATGAGAAGAAAATTGCGCGGATGGCGGATAATTTAAGGCAGGTTGCTGCCCTGCCGGATCCAATCGGAGAGGTTTCACATATCCGGGAGCGACCTAACGGTTTACAAATAGGGCGCGTGAGTGTTCCAATCGGAGTAGTCGGTGTCATTTATGAATCGCGTCCAGATGTCACCGTCGAGGTCTCTGCCTTATGTATCAAGTCCGGCAATGGTGTTATCCTACGCGGTGGATCGGAAGCAATTCGCTCGAATACAGCACTTGCCAACATCTTGAGCGAAACCGCCGAGAGAGAAGGGATACCGGGTGCCGTTCAGTTTGTAGATATTACCGATCGGCAAGCTGTCCACGAAATGATTGCGCTGCCTGACCTGATTGATCTTATTGTGCCGCGCGGAAGCTACGAGTTAGTCCGCTATCTCATGAAACAGTCGGAGATTCCAGTGCTCGGTCACGCAGACGGAATCTGCCACGTCTACGTTGATCAGGCAGCCGATACCGAGATGGCAGCGGAGATCTGTATCAACGCAAAGAGCGGTTACAAGGTCGCTGTCTGCAACGCAATGGAGACCCTGCTAGTCCACGAAAAAATCGCTCCGAACTTCCTCCCGTCAATGTGCGAAAAATTCGCCGCCGAAGGGGTTGAACTCCGGGGCTGTGAGAAAACGCGGGCGATATGTCCAGACCTCCTCCCCGCCACCGAGGAAGATTGGAGAACGGAATACCTTGATTACATCCTATCAATCAGGATCGTCTCGGACTTCGACGCAGCGGTGGAGCATATCGAAACCTACGGCTCACACCACTCGGACACAATCGTAACGGAAAACTACACCACAGCGCAACGTTTCCTCAAGGAAGTTGATTCCGCAGCGGTTTATGTCAACGCAAGCACCTGCTTCACCGACGGTTACGAATTTGGACTCGGAGCAGAGGTCGGTATCAGCACACAGAAGTTGCACTGCCGAGGTCCCATGGGGCTTGAAGGGTTGACGAGCTATAAGTATATCGTTTACGGGAGCGGGCAGCTGCGGACGTAGTTAGCCCTCCATTTTCGCTGTAATTTCTTTCGGAACTATGCTAAACTCTTTCGGATTTGTGCAGCTGAGTGCTCAACGCCTCATAGTTCAGTGATTCATCGTTCCACAACACACCTCTCAACGCCCGATGAATTGGGCAAACACAGTAAACGATTAGGTTTGTAGTCAGGTGATTTATCGCTTGTCCCAACGCACCATGAGGCTAGGCCTCAATCCCCTCTAACTCTCTAACAAACAAAGGGAGGCGATTCTATCAGGGTAGAAGAAAACCATAAAAATTGCGCGACGACAAACTCAAGGTGTAACTCCCAAAGAAAGCAGAATTTGAAAAACCACGAAAAAATAAAAGAGTGCTTGAAAGCAGCAAATAGTCGACGAATCTCGGATGTTAAAAATGCTGAATAACTTACAAACAACGTTCGATTTTTATAGAAATGGTGCGGTAGGCAGCCAGTCCTCCCCCGAAGGCTACAAAGGATTGTCGAGCTTCCATAAATATTGGGGGAAAAAGCCCACGGAGGCATGGCGATTTCTGATAGAAAATCTTACTGAACCAAGCGATATTGTTTTAGACCCATTTCTCGGCTCAGGGCTTATCGCTAAAGAGTGTGTAGATCAGAATCGCCGATTTATTGGTTTTGATGTCAATCCAATCAGTATCGAATTGACCAAACTTTATCTACAACCGCCGGACTACGCCGATTTGGCGAACGCTATTTATGAAGTCGAACGCCGTGTTAAAGGTATTATCAATTCTATCTACCTTTTATCGGATGGAAATATAGCGACTCATTTCCTGTGGAATAGGAATCAGATAACAAGAGTCTGGACAAAAAGCGGCCAAAAGCGAATTGAGTTGAACTTAGATGAGGCAGAAATAGAAAAGCTTCAAAGCGTAAAAACTTATGAACCAATAAAACTAAGAAATCTACGGTTGTTTGACAATTCGAGAATTAACTCAAAAAGAGACCTTACAGTTACAGAACTTTTTACCCCTCGTGCGTTATGCTCAATTGATATAATCAAAGCCGAAATAGAGCAGTACTCTGGGTCCTTAAAAAGAGCATTGTCTCTTATACTTTCGTCGTCATTGGGACAAATGTCTAAAATGGTATTTGCTGTTTCAAACAGGGGAAAAACTAAAGGTAAGGAAACCGACAAGATTGAAGTCGGGAGCTGGGTAATCGGATACTGGTGCCCGGACCAACACTTTGAAATAAATGCCTGGAATTGTTACGAGAACAAAGCACGAAAGTTATTAAAAGCAGTTGAAGGAGTAATGCAGCAAGTCAATATTTCGCCAAGCCTAAAACACTTCTTATACAGACAAGAAATCGCATATATACATCAGGGTGACTCTGAAAAATTGCTGAAAGATATACCAACAGACACAATCAAAGTCGTATTAACAGACCCACCCCACGGAGATAGAATTCCGTACTTAGAACTTAGTGAAATGTGGAACAGTATAATCGGTCTTGATTCTAACTACGAAGAAGAACTTGTTGTCTCAAATGCAAAAGAGCGTGGCAAAGATATACATACCTATAACAAAAAATTATCGTCAATATTTTATGAGTGTTCTCGTGTACTCGAGAAAAACGGACTGTTGGCAGTCATATTTAATGCAAGATCAGAGAGTTATTGGGATAGCCTTCACAAATTGGAAGAAGTCTCAAATCTTGCATATCTAGGTTGTTATCCAATGAAATACTCTGCCCGGTCAGTAGTACAAGATAACAGAAAAGGTAGTCTAAAAACTGATTTTGTCCTGCTATACGGCAAGAATGTTAGCAAAGAATATAGGAGGGGTATCGTAGAAACTTTCAGTGTTATAAATGAGTGGTCGCCGGACTACCCTAGGAGGGTTTGTTGAATATGTTAGACTTTGATACAGCAATCAATCTATTCAGGAACGATAGAATTCAAGAACTTGCAACGACAGATGACGGGATGCGATTTTTAAAACTACGCTCGCTATCTCGAAGAGAACAACTTGAATACTTGATCGATAAATTTGATCTGGAAATAGGTAGCATTAGGTCAAGAGGGTGGCTGAAGTTAATTTATGAATCAAATATACCATTAGACGATATAGACGACATCATTTTGGAATTGTATGAAAAAGAACGGGCGATCAGAAGAGAAAATGAACAGCAGTTAGTGAATGAGTTGTATAAGATTCAGTCATTTGATTGGGGAGGCTTACATCAAAACAGCTTAGAAAGCACAATTGTAAACAATTACGTTAAAAAAATAACTTCCTACGAATCCTTGAACAAAGAAATAGAAGGTAATCTTCATAATAGTATGCGTGCCTACGTATTAGCTTCTTGGTACAACCATTGGAGTTCTATAATTATTGAGGACATTTTCAAGGAACATGACAAAGTGATTCCAACAGTAGGTCTGATTAAAAAGATTGATTTTTTTGTCAATAATAAGCCGTTTGACCTGAAAGTTACATACTTGCCTGAAGGGTACATTAAAAATTATCGAAGGAACCATAACTTACGTCCTGAGTTGACAGTAATGAAAGGGTTGGCTAGAAAGTTAAATATAGGGTTTGACGCATCAGCAGCAGACTCAGTATTGATTCCTGATTTATGGCTAAAGCTAGATGATAGTCCGAAAGATTGTGCTCGTGAAATGATCGGTGAATTACAGGAGTGCAGGGAAACATTATTAAACGAATGTATTGCTAGTCCGGAGCCGCTGGTTCGATGGCTTTATGAAAATCAAGGCTTAAGGCGTTTCGATGCTTCAAATCGGTTGTTTTTGATGCTTGTAGATAAAAATAATTTTTTTAATTCTTGGAAGTTAAAAAGGGCTAATACACTAATCTCAGAAAACGTAAACAGTTATTTGGACGAGATTGACCAAGGAATAGGCTTTCAGCTTGACTTCCTCTGGGAAGGGAAAACGTACTTAACCGAATCGGCTGCGATATTCGTAGTCAAACAGTAGAATGGGAACACAATCAATCTATTCAGATAAGCTTGCGATCAAAGGGATTGCGTATTTGTGTTCCCGACTAACCATTAGAATCCAAGCCTAAAGGTTTGGGATTGGCTCACAGGTTTTCAGGCATATTCAAACGATAGGAGGGAAACATGGCAAACTCAGATTACAAAATCGGTGTTGTGGGCGTGGGTAGGATGGGAGCAAACATCGCACGCCACTTAAATGATGAAGGATTTTCGGTTGTCGCTGTCTACGATGCAGCAGAAGACCGTGCGACATCGCTCGGCGAGGAAATTGGCGCAGAGGCAACGGATCAGCTTGCACGCGTGACCGAGCTTGCGGATTACATCATCACCGTAGTTACAGACGACAACGCAATGCGGCAGATCTTCTCAGAAGATGCCGAAGACAACCTGCTCAAATGCGCGAGTGGAACAACATTTATCAACTGCGCGACAATCTCGCCACAGGTACATGTGGATGTCGAACAATTAGCAGAGAAGCACGGTGCATCGAGCCTTGAGGGTTGTATGGCGAGCAGTATCACCCAAGCACGGGAAGGCACGCTATATCTGATGTGCGGCGGGAAAGAGGAAGTCTTCAACGATGCCAAACCGATACTTGATTCAATGAGCGTCTCTCTGCGCTACATTGGTGAAGCGGGACAGGCTGCCCAAGTCAAAGCACTTGTGAATATGGTGATGAATATCAATACCGCAGGCTTGGCTGAAGGGCTTGGATTGGGTGCTGCGCTTGGGTTGGATCTGGGGATGCTGCAAGAAGTGTTCTCTCAAACCGGAGCAAACTCCCGTGTCCTAGAGACCGATGGCGAAGACATGGAGGCTCGTGACCACGAATGTTACTTCTCGGCGGCACATGCATCGAAGGATTCGGGGATCGCGCTCGACCTCGCCGAAGATGCTGGCTTGAACCTTCCACTCGCCGAGGCAACCAAAAATCAGTATGACAGAATGATCGAACTTGGCAAAGGGGAGTTGGATAAATCCGGCGTCGCTGAACTCACCTTCCCCGGTAGGGGTTAAACAATAGTCGTTAGAAATCTCGGCTCATAGAAAAAGAAAGCACAACGCGCAAAGAGAAACCGAGTTTTTCCGAAAAAACTCGGTTTCTTTGCTGCTAGGTGCATAACTTCAAGCGGGAGAGAATGTCCCAAGCACCATCGGTTGAGATGCCCCTGTGACTTGTGGCAGGTTCGTCGGGTTTCCATGCACCGCCTCGTTGGCGAGGACAGCAAAGGCAATCGCTTCCTTTGCATCGCTTGAAAAATCAATGGAATCAATCGGTAAGAGCGGAATTGGCTGGAATAACGTCTTTAGGTGCTGCATCAACGTGAGATTATGACTGCCTCCCCCGCTGATATAGATTTCATCAACGGAAGAGTGCGGAAATAGAAACCGACGATAGTAATCAAAAATTGTTCGCGCCGTAAACGCTGTCAAGGTGGCAACCAAGTCCGCCGGTGCCAAGTTCTGATTTTGTGCCTGCTGAATCGTCCGATCTGCAAACTGCCTACCAAACGCTTCACGTCCCGTTGTCTTAGGGGGGAGTGCGCTGATAAAGGGGTGTTGCAACCACTCTCCTAGCAGCGACTCACAAACGCTCCCCTGCGCAGCAAGCTGACCCGCGTTGTCATATCTTTCCTCTCCATCCGTGAGAATCTCCATAACCGAATCAATAATCATGTTCCCAGGTCCCGTGTCGGAAGCAAGGACATCGGATCCCGCTGCCCCTGCGGGTATGAGCGTCACATTGGAAATGCCGCCGATATTTTGCAGCGCAACCGTCCGATCCGCCTGCCGAAACAGCAGAAAATCGACATACGGCACAAGCGGTGCTCCCTGTCCGCCCGCCGCGAGGTCAGCCACTCTGAAGTTTCCGATTGTCGGAATGCCTATGCGATGTGCAATGACCGCCGGTTCACCGAGCTGCAGCGTCGATGGGATGTATTGCGCTCCTGTCTCCGGGGGTAGGTGATAGACTGTCTGCCCGTGTGAGCCAATCAGATCTATTTCCCCCACCTCTAACTCCGCCTCACGAATGACCGCTAATGCCGCATCTGCAAAAACCTCCCCGATAAGGAAGTTCATCTGACAAATTTCGTCGACGCGACTTGTCTCCGGTTGAAACAGATCAAAGATGCGATCACGGACTTCTACCTCAAAAGGGTGAGGATGGAATGCGAGCAGCTCAACCTGCGTTTCTAAACCGTGTTCCCGAATCTCAACAAGTGCAGCATCAACACCATCGACAGAGGTGCCGGACATTAACCCGATAACTTTTTTCGTCGGTTTTTGAGCAAGTTGATGGAAAAATTCCATTGTTGTGAGCCCTTTTGCTACTCAATCGTAAAGCAGGTACGGACGGCACCGTTCAGTAAATTTCGTTATCTCTGCCTCCCAAGATTGAACGATCTCCACAGGTGATTCGCGCTTCATGAGTCTCAGTCGTAGTTCATCAGTCCCAGCCAAGAGATCGAAGAAGTACCGCCCACTATTCTCTAGAAACTCAAATTGATCCGAATAGTCCTGTCGAGCCGTTGCGATAAGATGCAAGCCAACATCAACGGGTTTGAACCGGTCTCGATTCGTGACATGAATCTGCACACCGTGACATTCTTGATCCGTGCATTTGGAAAAGGTGGGGGTAAAATGGATTGGACGGAAGTGGGTGCCGGGGAGCTCTAAATTGTTGAGCGTATCTGCCCATCTCTCTGGATCTATCCACGGTGCCCCTATCCATTCAAACGGTTTGGTTGTCCCACGCCCTTCGGACAGGTTTGTGCCTTCGATTAGGCAGGTGCCGGGATACAACGTCGCAGTCTCGACGGTCGGCATATTTGGTGACGGCGGCACCCACGGCAGCCCGGTCTGATCATACCACATTTCTCGTCGCCAACCGTGCATAGGAACAATCTCAAGTTGACTTGAAGCAAAATCGAGTTCTGCCTTGCAAAATTGCGCGAGTTCACCAACAGTCATGCCGTGCCGGATTGTAATCGCGGCCTCCCCAACAAAGGATTGGAACGCTGGTTGGAGTTGGTTACCCTCAACGCGATCACCACGGATCGGGTTCGGACGATCAAGCACGATAAAGTCTACACCGTTGGATGCAGCCGCTTTCATTGCTCGGAGCAGCGTCGAGATATAGGTGTAAAAGCGGGAGCCAACATCTTGGATATCGTATACCAACACATCAACTCCGGCAAGCATCTCCGGCGTTGGCTGCCGCGCCTCTCCGTAGAGGCTATAGACCGGAATCTGTCTCCCTCTGTCAACCGCAGAGGGAACATGGATTGCAGCTTGGGCACTTCCCGATATACCATGCTCCGGGCTAAAGAGTGCTACAAGCTGAACTTTCGGGTGTTCAGCAAACAGGGTTAGGTTGCTCTGAAACTGTGGATCAATCCCAGTTTGGTTGGTGATTAATCCAACGGATCGACCCTCAATGAGACCCAACCGTTCTCTGAATAAAACGCTTAAACCGGCTTCAGTCATAGTGGGATTACGCTGACTTTCATGATTGATCCAAGTCTCTTTGGCTAAACTCCAGTGGCACTGCATTTCGGATGTGCAAATCGCGCTGTGGAAACGGAATCGTAATGCCTTGCTCCCGAAACGCTTTTACGACATCAAAATTCAGATCGCTCCTCACAAGATACTGGCGTGCTGCATCATTGATCCAAACTAGCAAGTCAAACCTGAGTGAACTATCGCCAAAGTCCAAAAACTGTATTGTCGGTTCGGGATTTAACAACACCTCTTGATGGGAACGCCCTACTTGCAACAGAGTCTCTGCAACCAAGTCAACATCCGAACCGTAAGACACACCGACAGATATATGGATACGCACTTTTGAATCTCGATAACTCCAGTTTGTCACGTTTTGAGTTATGAAATTTAAATTGGGCACGATAATAGATACGTTATCTAGCGTTTCAACCACTGAGCTGCGTGTTTTTATCACACGAATACGGCCCTGAACACCACCGACCTCAACAAAATCGCCCACCTGCACGGGACGCTCAAACAACAGAATAAGCGCGCTGATGAAATTACTGGTAATATTTTGTAACCCCAAACCGATCCCAACCATCAATACCGCACTTATCGCAGCCAAGGTTGTCAAATCAACTCCAACCTGTTGTATGGCAATAAATGCGCCCATTAACATTATGATATAGTGCAATATACGGCAGATAGTCTCCTGTGTGCCTATGTTCAGGTGCGTCCGTCTAAACAGGCTGCGCCGCAACATTCCTCGCAACAAGCACGACACCCAAAAAGCACCCAATATAATCAATACAACCGTTAGTAAAACGGCCGGCGTTATTGTTACATCTCCCAAAGAAACAAGTTTTTTCTTCAATATGTCAATAATCTCTTCCCAACTTTTCATGCTGCAGCCTCCCGAACCAATACAACAAGGTCATCTGTTTTCTGCAATATGTAGGTTTCGTTCTGTGCCGGATTCAACTCGATTGGACTATTTTTGGGGCGAATCCCCAGTGCGATTTCACCGCGGTCTGCCGCTATTTCCCTCAGTTTTCCAAAACTCATCTTTTGACCCGCTATGTTATAATCCCTGACGGGGCGAAAACATATCTCCGCACCGCCAGCACCAAACAGTTCTGCATAAACAACATTGAGCTCACGACGCAACGCAACTTGTGCCAGCATACCCTAGTTAGACGATTCAAATAGCTTCTGATACGCTTCAGATTCTGCATACGCTTGTAAGGCTTTGATTCGTTGAAGTATGAACGGATGCTCTGATTGCAACCGTTCCGATCGCTGCCAATGACCGATTCCCTTCTGTAGCGGCTTCGGCAGCTCTTCTAAAATCAGTCCCTGCTTTTCTTGTGCGAGTTTTGCCTGTGCAAGATAATCCTCTACATTGAGTTTGATGCCCTCAAACGAGATTGCCAAATTGAAATTGAGCAGCGCCCGTTGAGCAATTGCCAGATCTTGGCAGGCGATGAGGCCAGCACGGTCAGCAGATATTTCGTGAGCTAGTATCCAATCCACTAAAATCAAATCACTAATCTTTCCAAAGAATGAGTTAAGTAACTCTTGACCCCATTTTCCCAGAACAAGCCCAAGTGAACCACTCGCTTCAGAGGTGAGGACTTTGTAAAATACATGATCGCATTTAATATGTCCCATTTGGCGTCCGATAGCGAACCGCAGTGCCTTAGGGCTTGATTTATCAATCAACTCAGAGGGAAGGATAATAAATGGTGTTTTGAAATTAACTGCAGCCGCCTTCATCCCGCCTTTGCCAACAATGAAAACAGCCGGTGGCGGCGAAATATGTAGAATTGCTGCACAAGCATCCACCTCTGACTTAACCCATGCAAACTGTTTTTCCGTTACCAGCACCCCTTGGCGCATCATTTTAATAGTCAATTCATAATCCTGAACGTCGGCAGTGTGTTTGCGTAACCACGGAACGATATATTCTTCCTCCGTTTTTAGCATGGGGCGCATCAGTGCCGGAATTTTTATCGAATCAAATTTCGTTAGCAATTCCTTATCTTGTAGCAGCTGAAAGTCTTCTGCCTCCAGCTTTTTCGGAATTTTGTAATCAATTGTTTGGGCAAGGATCGCAGAAGGTATGAAGATGCCAATTAAGAATAGAATCAAGCCCCTCTTCATGCTTTATTATCCTTTCTCAAATAGTATAAATTGCGTTGACATCTTATTGTAACCAGATAATTGCAGCAACGAAATTTCTTTACTTGCGATACCCTTCGCCTCAGAAGTTGAGCCTAAAACCGACTTCAACCGAGGTTTTATGAATGGGTTCAAAGTGGATCTCACCCGCTGCATTTGCTACCTGCTGGAAACGGTATTCCCGGAGCATTGCCACCTCAAATCTCGGAAAGATCTCATATCCGATTCGCAGCGCGAAGGCAGATTTACTATCAAGACGGAAAAGGTCTTGGACAAAATCAGGATCTTCGCTACCTGCTTTTTCTGGAAAACCGGGATCCGGTTCACCGATATTGCGTTTGACGTAAAATGCTCGGAATGATAACCGGTCAGATATACCCGACTCTGTGATGCCGACGTATAACTTCGGTTCTGCGGTAGTATAATCCTCAAAAGTCGCTATGAAATCAACCTGTGGAAGGGCTCTGACGGCGATCATCGAAAAGTACCCTCGTCTCGTCTGATCTTCTCCGTTCTCCTCATCCAGCCCTAAAAAATCAGGACCGACACCTTTGGCAGCATCGTAGGTATAGTCAAAAATGGTTGGGTAAAATCCTTCCCCAAAGATACGGTACTCCACCTTAAAAAGGGCTTGGGACAGCGATAAGCCGATCCCAGTAGCATTTCCCATGGCGGTCTCGGGTTGCCCGGGTTTGGCCTCACTCAATTTCGTGTTTAAGAACGCCACGTCATTGTATATATCTAATCGCAGCGACTTGTTATGAATGAGCGGGAAGCCAACGTCAGCACCCAATGCCATCAGCGGATCTTCATCGATTGTTTCTGGCATCTCGGCATCATCAGGAATCTGATTGGGATTGATATCCATCAGGTAGGTCCCGCCAAATTCAAGACTGTTGAGGAGCGGTATCCCACCCTCCTCCTTTTGCAAAGGACGAACATACAGTCGCCCCCCGAAAACGGTTGGATCGCCAAGATTGTTGATGACTGTTTCAATCCCAACCTTTTTTGTCTTCGTGCTGAGGTTTAGACGCAAACCCCGGCGGTCATGGTTTGAATATCCCGACATAATGAACCCGTGACCGATAGTCACATAGTCTAACTCACCAAAACGGGTGTAAAACGAATCACTCGGATGGCCATAACGTAGGTAGCGCACAGTCCGCAACAGGGTACTTATATCATCCCATGTCTCACCATCTTCAGCGAGGATACTGCGTTCTTCTTCGTCAGCAAAAGGATTATAGAGCAGCACAACGTCCAGTCCAAATCCAACTTTGCCGAGATCTACTTCCGGCTGCAACTGGAACCGAAAGAACGGTTCGCCATCAATAAGGGTAAACCCTAGTCCCGAAAGCCCCACTTGTCTCAAAGCCGTCTCTTCTGAATCTGGCGGTCCTCCGTATGAAACTGCTGTTTCTCCAGCTATCTCAGTTTGCCCTCCCTGTCCATAAGTTCCGAAGACAAAAACCAATGATAAAATTCCTATCCAAATAGCAATGTGCTTGTTCCTATTCATAATTTTCTCCTCATTATTGCAAAAACACCAAAGTTATTACCTAATAGGAGTTACGCACTTCAGTAGGGAACAACGATCGTTGTTCCCTACGGGATCCTTGATGGTGCCCCTGCTGTAGTTGCCCGATTCATCGGGTGTTGAAAATTGTGCCCTACGGCGATAAATCGCCGAACTACAGGTCGAAGACTCTCGGAACGGAGGCTTGGGACGTTCGACTGCGTAACTCCTAACCTAATTGGAAATATAAGACATTTTTGTTTAGAGATCTACTCAAAACTTATAACTCAAGCCATTGACAATTTCCAAATCATGCGCCTCAACATCAGTCGGTGGCTCACTGTCGTAGCGAATATTCAGCCGAGTGTTGACTGATACCGTCTTTGTTACATGAAAGTCGAAACGGCTTTCAGAGAGAACGCGAAAATCAGAAAAACGTTGGATATAAGGTTGGTAATAGCCAGTTATGACGACGGAGAATCGGTTATCAATACGCCATGCTGCAGAGATGTAATTGGTAGAACGGATAATACTTGTCTCAATCTCACCGTGTTGTTTATCATTTATCGTCTCGTTTTCCCACATTCCCCCAATACCGAGATAGAGGTTCAGTCCCGTATTTTTCGTATCCGTGCGTTGTTTGAGGGCTGAGATACGAAGACCACCGCCAGCCAAATTTCTGTCTCGTAACAGAATCGACTCATTAAACTGTTTCTGAAGAAACATCTCTACGCCTAGATGCTCGATGATAAAACGGGCACCCCGTAGGTGAATGAATCCTTTATCGGTGTACAGTTTTCCGCCCTGCTCGCCTTGTTGCAAGGTAGCAATACCGAAAGTGTGATACTTGTCAAACCAATAATCCGATCGCAAACTGCTCTTGAATCTGAGTAGATCTGTATTCCCGGATTGATATGTTAGACTTAAAGTAATGTCATTATACCAGCCCTGCTTTGAGTCTAGCCGCCGCAAAGTCTCAATATTGATCTGTGCTTTGGCACTCGTGGCAAAAACAACCAGATAGATAAAGCCTACAGCATATCTTATTATACGCATGTTGTTCCTGTTAAGAAATCGTGCAGCAGAAACCGAGTTTTTGACAAAAACTCGGTTTCTTATCCTTTGGGGGGTGTCAACCTGTTCGATCAACTTCTTGATTGAGAGGCACTTCCTTATACATCGGTGGTAGAGACGCCACTTCAGACAACTTATACTCTATGGCAGAATGGTGATAGGCAAAACCAAGTTGATCGGTTTTGCTAAACGCTTCCACAATTTTTGCAACGATCGCGGTCGATATTTTCTGTCTATCTACAGCAATTGACTGATAACGCAGACGCATCCTTACCCCTGAATCAAAGAACTCTGCACGTACCTCAGGTGCGCTGCCTGTATCTTCTATAATTTCCTGTGTTACCTCTTGAGCACAGCCAATTAAGGCCTGCTCTGCCAATTTATAATCCGAATCGTAGGACACCCTGACAGGGACTTCGTCCAAAATATACTTCGTTTCGTCAGAAACAGCATAGTTGATTACCATCTGATCAAACAACACTGCATTCGGAATCAAAATGCCGCGATTAGAAGACTCCTCACCGCCCACTGTCCCGCCGACTTCGCCGAGTAGAATGTGTGTGGGTGAGATCTCCAAGACATCGCCGCGCACGCCTTGAATAATAATACGGTCTCCAATCATAAAAGGGCGCTTAATCATTACCATCAACCATGCTGCCACACCGGTTACCGGTCGCTGAAGTGACCAGCCTAAGATCATACTAACAAAAGCGACAGTCAGTCCCATCGCAGCCAGTGACCCCGACAAACTCACAATGACAAAGACAAGGCCTGCCAGCAGAAACGAATATCTCCACATTGCCATGAATTGTCGAACTTCTGCATCTGTGCGCTGTTGGCTATGCATCGCACCGACAATCAATCTCTTCGACACTTTATAGGCAATTAATAGTGCAATTAAAATCAGAATTGCATATAGGACATTAACTATAGATTCTCCTACTACCCTTGTCAGCGGCTGCGTGATACTAGCTATAAACTCGTTCAATGTTTCTCGCATGTCTGTTACCTCCCTTTCAAAGTTAAAAAATAGATTGATGAAACTTGGCTCGAAAATCGATAATTCCGGGTCGGGACGCATCGGGATGAACACGATTCGTCAGTAGGATAGCATACATTTTCCTTTCCAGATTGATACGAATTGAAGTTCCGGTAAATCCTGTATGGTAGAGCGAATCATCTTCTAATATAATCCAGCCCATACCGCGTGATTCGTTTAATCCTGTTGTTTGAATGGTTGTCATCTGGCTGATGCTCTTGGCCGTCAAGACACCATCTCCACCATCGATCAGCATTTGGCAAAATTTTCCGATATCCGTAGTGGTCGAAAACAACCCTGCATTTCCTGAAACCCCATGAAGAAAATGGGCATTTTCGTCATGCACCTCGCCAACGATGACTCCTTCGCGCCAATCGTGCGGTTGATAATTCACCATCCGTTTTTCAAAGCTGTTGGAATCCTCTGTCGCCGCACACTTATCGGTCCACGCCGACGGTGGATTATAGCGTGTCCAATTCATTTCAAGCGGCTGAAAAATCCATTTCTGTGCGAGTGCATCTAGCGGTTCACTTGTTAGGCGTTCAAGCACTTTTCCGAGAAGGATATACCCCAAACAGCTATACACAACCTGTGTTCCCGTCGGATAATCTAAAGGGATTTGACTGAGATAATTGACAACCTTAGCCTTAGTTTTTGATTCTAAGTAGGTCGCACGCCACGCTGGGAGCCCAGAGGTATGGGTCAAAAGATGGGAGACAGTTACTTGTGGATGGCTGAATTCAGGAAGATAACTTTGAATCGGCTCGTTGAGTTCAACAGTCCCCTCCTCAACACAGCGCATGATGAGTGTCGCAGTCACAATCGGTTTGGTGAGGGAGGCGAGGTCAAAGATTGTATCGCGCTGCATCGGCTTAATTTCAGGAAGGCACATTCGGAATCCAAACGCTTCGCAGTATCGGATTGTACCGCCTTCGACGATATAGGCAACGGCACCGGGAAAGATTTTCTCTGAGATGCCGCACTGTATGAGTTGATCTATTCTCGGATTCCCCGATTGTCTGGTTCTATTGGGCGGTTTCATCTGCTTTGTTGGAGGCGTTTTTGAATGTTTCTATTTTCGGTGAGCGATACGGTTTTCAACCGTTGATTTTTACAATCTCTCCCGATTCGTTTTCAGCACCATTCACCTCAAATTGAACGGGTAAAAACTGCTGGACCAACCAGATGTTTGTGGTGAGATGCCGTGTGATTTGAGAGGTAGTGAAGCAGGATTCTCCCTTCGCAAGTGCCATCGGGAGAACGAGTTGATCTGCAAGGTGCGGCTCAATCGCTGTGTCTGATTTCAGAAAATCCGCCAACGCTTGGCAGGCTTCATCGGCAACACCCTCGGCACGTTTGCCGCGCGCACCGAGCGCGGAGAAACCAGCTTGAACATTTTCAAATTCCGCCTTTAGGAAAACAAGCGTTCCCTGTCCGATAGATTCCCCTTTTGCTCGCTCTATGTTGACTGGTGAATCGAACCGTGTTAAGCGTTTTTCGATCTGGTTCTGCTGCCGATTGATGATATGTTCAGGGAGATTAGAGACGGCAGAAATGCCGTGGATAGCTTGTAGTTTCCCACGGTGCCCAAGCTGAACACCGCGCCAATCTGCGGACGGTTGCACCTTTGCGATTACCTCTCCACCCCCCTTGGGATACCAACCCCACCTGTTCAGTTCAATAGAGCCTTTAAACCCAAACCTTGCTGCCATCAGTATGAAAACTTCTTGTAGATAATGAACGGTGGGACTCCAAGGGACGTGCGTTCCACCTCGCAAAGTCACAGTTGAAGGGACCCTAGCAAACGACAACGGCAACGCAGCCGATTGGAAAACTAACGATAACGCCCCAGCACTCGGACGAATTTCTGCGACATCAAAGGTATAGTTTCCGCCGGAGATTTCTTGAGGGCGAAACGTCAACGTTTGGGAACCGAGTTGTCCACCGATGACTTCGGCATTGGTAATCGCAGCCACCGCGTTAACACTGGTGAGATGCTGTGGAGCCAAGCCCGGTTTTTTCCGTCCCGCGCGTATACCACTGATACGGATAGGACGATTAAGAATCGCAGATAAACTAAGGCTTGAGCGTAGGATTTGACCGCCGCCTTCGCCGTAATTTCCGTCTATTTCAAGCATATCTATAGAATTATAGTGAATTTCATAATTATTGGGACACTGTAGGAGGGGTTTTCAACCCCGATTATACGGACGTTTACTTATTTTTAGAATTCACTATAATAGCGAATCGAAGCTACTTCTTATCAGATGCGTCAGGATCGACACCGGCAATCGATGCAGGAGCAGATTGGGCATAAATACCGAGGTTCTCACGAACTTTGGTGTCAATTTCGTCAATAACTTCCGGATGTTGGATCAGATATTCTTTTGCACTATTTCTACCTTGACCGAGACGCTCGTTGTTATAAGAGAACCATGCACCACTCTTATTTACAATACCTTGATCCGCTGCTACGTCAAGTAGATCGCCCAGCTTAGAAATACCCTCCCCGAAGATCATTTCAAATTCAGCTTGTGTAAAGGGAGGTGCCACTTTATTCTTGGCAACTTTAACCCGGATGCGGTTCCCAACCATCTCGTCCCCTTCCTTGAGGGTTTCCGCACGTCGGATTTCAAGTCGGACAGAAGCGTGGAACTTGAGGGCGAGTCCGCCCGGTGTGGTTTCTGGATTACCAAACATAACGCCAATCTTTTGGCGAATCTGATTCGTGAAAATGATACACGTTTTCGATTTGCTTGTCACTCCAGAGAGTTTTCGCAATGCTTTAGACATCAAACGCGGCAATAAACCCACATGTGCATCGCCCATTTCACCCTCAATTTCCGCTTGGGGTGTTAGTGCTGCCACAGAATCAATCACAACCACGTCAATAGCATTACTACGCACTAACGTTTCAACAATTTCTAACGCCTGCTCGCCTGTATCCGGTTGAGATATGAGTAGGTGCTCCATATTGACGCCGATGTGTTTGGCATACAGTGGATCAATTGCGTGCTCAACATCAACAAATGCGGCACTACCCCCCATTTTTTGAGCCTCAGCGACAATATGTAAAGCAAGCGTTGTTTTGCCACTGGATTCATGCCCAAAAATTTCTACAATTCGTCCACGGGGCACGCCGCCAACGCCAAGCGCGATGTCTAGCGCGAGTGAGCCGGTTGGAATCACCTCAACTGGCAAAATATCTTCACTACTAAAACGCATAATCGCGCCTTTACCGTGCTGGCGTTCAATCTGTGAAATTGCGGAATCAATTGCTTTATTCCTATCCTCTGGTGTCATACTAAATCTCCTTTGATTGCTTCCTCAACGTTATGTGAGTGAATGAGATTGTAAAGTTGAATAAACTGCGCCTTGGGGGTGAAGTTGACTTTGGATAAGCGAAATTGTATTGACGCTCATCTCTGCCCCGTTAATGCGATCATATTGACGATACTGGTTTGTGTAAGGTCTGAGGTCGATTCGCTCTTTCAGCCGGGCGATTGTGAGATGGGGGTTGAAGCTCTTGGTGTCAAGCGAGAATCCACAATAGCTTAATGCTACGTTGATATCTTGGGCGAGGGCAGATACGCGCTCACCTCCAACCTTTACACCAGTCCACATTACTCGTGGGCGTGCGAAATTAGGGAATGCCCCCAAGCCGCCGATGCGCAATGAAAAATTGCGGTGACGAATAGCCACCTCCTCGATTGCCTCTCCGATGGATTCAAGATCTTCCGGGTCAACATCCCCTAAGAACTTCAACGTCAAATGAATGTTGCTCGGTTTCACCCAAGATGCTCTTGGAATCTGTTTTCGTAGAGTTCCTTGGATACGTGCCAACTGATTTTGGATCGTTTCTGGTATTTCGATTGCGATGAAACATCGAATGGGTTGGTTCATTAGTTCATTATCTCATTGGTTCATTGATCCATTGCGTCTTTCCGGTCTTCACATTTCACGCTTAGTATTAGATGTCATCATCCGTGTAAGTGTCCGGCGATCTCATCAGTTCGTAGACCTCCCTGCGATTGTTATATAGGAATTCCAATCCTGAAATGACAGTAAGCACCAGGGGAATGTACATCATGAAGTAGATCGGTCCTGGGAATTGAATAACAAAATCCATGTCTATATTCAATAAATGACTATATTCGTGACAGACGAGTAAAACAAGACTGATGATAATGACAACCATCTGTGAAGATGTCTTATATTTTCCCCACTTGTTCGCTGCAACCACCGTACCGTATCGTCCAACGAAGACCAAACGGAGTGTCGTGACGACGACCTCACGTCCCATGATGATTAACACCATCCACCCCGGAATCAGTCCGCCCTTAAAGCGTGTCAGACATATCAATGCCGCACCGACAAGCAGTTTATCTGCGAGTGGATCCATAAACTTTCCAAAACTAGTTGTCCCCTGTTTACGCGCGATTACTCCGTCAAGATAATCTGTGATGGCTGCCACACAGAAAATAATAAGTGCAGGCAACATGCGTTCATATCGGAAAGAGAGCATGAAGAAGGGGATAAGAAGCATGCGTGCAATCGTTAAATAATTTGCTAGGCGCATCACGTTTTGGAGGTTCATCCGGTTTATTTTCCTCTCTAATGGGTGGAGGTTCGCATATTGATGTGGAGGTGGCAGCTCGGAGGACGTGTACACTTAGATGTCGCATATTGGGCATTGCGTTTAGCGTTTCACTGATTCGCTGAAAGATCAATCACCTCGGCTCCGTTAGGAATAACAAATTTGAATAAATCAGCGTCCATCTCTATGTCCCGTTGGATCTTAGCAAATGCAACAATAACGCTTATACTGCCTTCATTATCACTTTCAGTCTGATAACCGAATTGGACGGGTAACCACTTATCAGATTTGACCCATATTTCAATAATTTCACGGGGCGCGTTGGTTTCCGTATTGGGTGGCATCTGCGGCTTGGGAACTAACTTGATACGGTAAATGCCCTTCGGATTTGCCGCTTCATCCGGCACTAGCTCCATGTCGAATTTTTCAGCAGCTTCGTCTAACGACGCTCCCAACCCCGGCAATAGTTCTCTGCGGTTGGCTCTGCCCCATTTCATCTTATTCACTTGGCTGAGTAACGGCGTATATGACCAAGAATATTCACCGTCAAGCACGATGAGTTGTGCCAGTTGTGTCGGATCTCTGTGGCTGACATATTTCTTGCGTAGCAGGTTCGGCTTGCTGAACATCAACCGTCCGCGTGCAATACTTTTATTCCCAGCTCGCAGCGTGGTTTCCTCAAAATCGGCACTGAAATTTTTAGATGTTTCGTAAGCTGCTTTGAAGTTCTGAAACACCTTTTCGATAGTGTCGGCAGTCCCGTTGCTTACAGTGATGACTAATAGGAACGTAAGAATGTAAAGAAAGTAGAGCCGTTTCATTATCTCTTTGCGGCGTGGACTTTACCCATGCCGCGCTCCTTTGTGATGCGGATAAACAATCAATGATTGCTTGTTACAAGTTACGATAGATTCAAGAAATACAACTCTAGCAGTATAGCACTTGCGATGTGGTTTGTCAACGCCGTTTTTCCCGCTATACGGCGGTTGATCTGCTAGAATGGCGTTCCTCCTCGGCAGCCTGTCGCACTTCCTCCTCCGCCACATGAACCCGCGCCCAATCGAGTAGGGCGACCTCTATTTCATCGGAATCCTCAAGCGCGTGTTTAACAAAACGCTCCAGAAGATCGATAATCCGCTCATCCCTAAAAAACGCCTGAAACCAGATAGAAAACGCCTTAATCGTGTCGGGTTCTTCGGCAAAAGCCCAGAAAGTCACCCGACAGAAATCAAGCCCTTCATCAACGGCTTGCCGCGAAATCCAGACACCTTTGGGAAACCCTTCAAATAGGGGCAAAAAGTCGGGGAGTAATCGAGGAAGCGAATCATTCAGATAAGATATTTCTGGAGAAATATCAAACTGGATGCTATATTTGTGTGCCTGAAGGTAGGGATCAGACACCTCGGTTTGCTGATTGGTAGGTGAGGGCTGGCTTGCGGTTTCCCCTTTGCGTCGAAATCGCACGGTTTATACTCCCCTGTTCAAAGATATAGAGTGTATCAGATATTATACTCAAGATTTCTGCTCCCTGCAACTACAATTCCAAGATACGAAAAGTGACGGTTTCCATCAATTCTGTCTTGTGTATCTATGGTAACTCCTCAATTCAAAGAGGCGCACTCAACATGAGAAACGTTTTTTCGTCCAATTTGCGTATAATGCGACGTGAAGGAGGCACAACATGATTAATTCTGTCAACGTTCTGGACCATGTATCAGTAACAGTCAGCGATATGGAACGCTCGTTGGCGTTTTACTGCGATCTGCTCGGACTGAAAGAGGTCGAACGGCATCACCTAGAAGGTGAGACTATTTCAAAGATGGCAGGAAAACCCGATGTGATTATGGAAGTGGTGCGATTGGAAGCACCTGAAACGCCGGGGGTTATGCTTGACTTGCAGCAATACGTTGCACCTGAAGGCAAAGTGTCTGACGCACAATTAGGGGATGTCGCTCACTCACATCTCTGCTTCGGTGTGCCGGATGTGTGGGCTGCCTATAAAGATCTGACGACAAAAGGGGTAGAATTTGTGTCGGAGCCTGTTAGCTTTGACTTGGAATGGGGCATTGTGTATGTAGTATTCTTCAAGGATCCAGATGGTTTTATCTTAGAGTTGATGCAGGTCCCGATTGAAAAAAAGGAATCCAATCATTAACCTAAAGTTCCCTTGTAGATCAACGTTGAATCTGCTTGGTAGTTGCAAAAGTTGACTTTACACCATGTGCGACTTCGTGCTAAAATGGCGGCATTCAGCTTGGGTGAGGACTGTTTATGCGCGATGTCTGAGCCCTTATATCTAGCGTGAAAGGAGATCAGATGGACAATTCATTGAACAAACATGCTCCCGCTCGCGGGCAATATGAACGTGATGGTTACGCGATTTTTCGGGACGTTCTCGATTCAGACTTGGTTCAAGAGGCAAGCAATCACGTTGATTGGCTGCTTGAGAAGAATCCGGATTTACGCCCGGAACATTTACACCATCGCCTTGTCAGAGAAGATCCGTTTTGGGTGCGACTGATTAGCGATTCTCGACTGCTCGATGTTGCGGAGATCTTTATTGGGACCAACATTGCTCTGTTCGCTTCTCACTACATCAGCAAGCCGCCCACCGACGGAAGACCCGTGCTTTGGCATCAGGACGGTAGCTATTGGCCCCTGGCACCGATGGAAGTAACCACGCTGTGGCTCGCTGTTGATGATTCCACCCCGGCGAACGGCTGTATGCGCGTTATCCCCGGTACGCATCGGATGGAACTCCACGAAATGCAGCGCAGCAATGACATGCCTAACGTCCTCAGTTCACACATCGATCCCGCATTGGTTGACGAATCCAAAGCGGTTGACTTCGTACTTAAAGCTGGCGATGTTTCTGTACATCACCCGAACATTATTCACGGGTCCAACCCAAACACCTCCGCACAGCGGCGTTGCGGTTTGACTATTCGCTACATCCCAACAAGTACACGAATTACCTCAAAGGAGCCTTGGCCCTGTGCCTTTCTATTGCGCGGAGAGGATGTCCCAGACGTGAACGACTACGCACCACGTCCGAAGTACGTAGAGGGATTCCACATGCCTTTCCGGGGATGCGGAGATTGGACTGGGTAACCTCCACCGATGAAAGTTAGCGAAAGCAAAATACTCTAATGGCAATAGGGGCATATTCGGATAAAAAATGAACGGCTAAAGTAGACAATTTTGCAAAGAGGAGTGGACATGATAAGTCAACCGATACGGATTGGTGTAATTGGTTGCGGTGCACAGGGCAAAAATCACTTAAAGGTTATTAAAGAATTAGGCGCAGAAACCGCTGTCGTGAGTGCGTTCTGTGACCTAAGTCCCGAACGGTTGCAAAACGCAAAAGAGGAGTGGCCCCAAGCACAGGCAACCGACAACGTCAAAGGGATGCTTGCGCCCGGAGAACTTGACTTGGTGATTGTCGCCACAATGCCGAACACCCATATGCAGATGGCACTTGCCGCACTAGAAGCGGGGGCGGATGTGCTCTGCGAGAAACCGTTCATGAGGAATTTAGAGGAGGCGACGGCGGTGCTTGATACGGCGGAGCGGCTTGATCGTCAAGTACAACTCGGCACGAATATGCGATATATGGCTACCTCCCTCTACCTCCACGATTTAGTGGCGTCCGGCGGGGTTGGGGAACCTGTGTTCAGTAAAGTTTGGGGCTGCCACGTCAATCCACCTTGGTGGGGCCCTCACTATTATCTGAGCAGCTCTGCTGGCGGCGTCCTTGCGTCTACACTGATACACGCACTTGATCTTGCCATCTGGGTGGCTGGTTCTCCGAATCCAGTCTCAGTGAGTGCTTCAATGCAACGCTTGTTTCCCGGCAAACGGGGTACCCTCGCTTCACCAGAGATAAGGGAACGGTTCAATGTTGAAGATCTACTCACCGCCTTCGTTCGGTTCGATGATGGTTCCACCTGCCTGTTAGAGGGAAACTGGTGCGATGATCGTCCTCTACCTCATAGTTTCGAGATGGTCACGACCAGAGGCAAGCTTAACAGCGAGCCGTTCACTGTGACAGTGGATGAAAATGGCGAAGTTGTCAATAAGACTCCAGAGTTGCAGGAGAGTAGTGGATGGGGCGAGAGCATCCGAAACCAAGATGCCGATGTTATTCAGCGTTTGCGGGATGGAACCCCTTGGGCAATGCAGGACCGCCGGCAACTGCTGAACTTACAACGATTAATCGATGGCTGCTATGAATCAGCAAGAACTGAACGGGAGGTAGTATTTTAACGGGAAACACAAAGTTCCCCATTTTACCCACGCATAAGGATAAAAAAATGAGCAAAGTGAATATCATCAACGAAATCTTTGAAGCGTTTCAGAAATACGGCGATCAACTTTATGAAGGCGGTGAACAGGTTACGCAACAGCAGCACGCATTGCAAGCCGCCCACGCCGCTGAGAAGGATGGTGCCAGTGATACGTTGATAGCAGCCGCTATCCTGCACGATTACGGTCATCTAGTTCATGATTTACCCCAAGAGGTTGTGGCGCGAGGGATAGATGATAAACATGAAGAACTTGTCGCTGCGCTTTTAGAGCCCTACTTTGTATCAGCGGTTACGGAACCGGCTCGACTGCACGTGCCAGCTAAACGATATCTCTGTGCAGTAGAACCGAGCTATTTCAGCAAATTATCCCCCGTTTCCGTTCGGAGTTTGGAACGCCAAGGAGGACCATTAACGGAGGCTGAAGTCAAAGCATTTGAAGCCTTACCTCATTCTGCTGATGCAGTGCGGTTACGTCGTTATGACGAGACGGGCAAAGATCCAGACGCTGTAACACCCGACCTCACGTATTACCGTCCTTATCTGGAGGCAGGGCTAAAAAATAATTAATCTATGCCATAAGGGAGGCGTAGTCGCCTTCCCGGTTTGGGGGGAGGTGCTACTTCAAAGACTTGAGTCAACTACCCCGCCCTGAAGGGCGAGGCCCCGACAAGTCGGGATTAAGAAACTTGTGACCTGCCCAACGGGACTTACGCTTGGGCAGATTTTTACACGATGTTCACTAGTGAACATCTGAAAATCTACCCGTGACGCTATCTTGGTGCTTTGAAAAGCCCTAAGAGATAACGCGGTTATGCGGCTCTGGCTCGTAACTTTACACACCCGCCACCGCACGGTCGAAGCAACCGTTTAGAAGGATTCACGATGTAGCGGTGCTATCATCGCTTCACCTTCCGGGTGAAACCTCAGACAAACCACACCTTTCACATTGAAGTGAGAGGGCAGTGTTAAACGAGCGTTTAACCTAAGTCATCGAGTTACGAGTGTTATTTTACCACAAATCTACCTAAAAAGTGTAGGGTAGATTACAAAAACAACAAAAAAAGAGGCGCAGTGGAAACCCCACGCTAAAGCATGGGGTTTCCACTACGAAGATTTTGATGAAAATCCAACGTGACCTGACCACGACTCTCTATATTCTTGCGTCAGGTATATACCTCATTGTCGGAGCACGGAGTTTCGCCAGAGCACCGGATACGCCTGAAACCGGCTACTTCTACCTGATTGGGCTCATCACATGGGTGGTCGCAACACTCGTGTGGATGCAGCAATCGCAAAGCCAAGTTTCTTCCGAATCTGATGCAAAAAACAGAGGTGAAGAAACTCTGAGATCGCATCGGGCTGTGCGAATCTCCTACCTGATGAGTATCGGTTTCATGAGTATATGCTCTGTCGACGCTACCTTCTCAACTACTGACGGAACGTTGAGCAGTCGGATTGTGCCAATCTGCCAGTTCGTATCAGCTACAATTATTCCCTGCCTTTTCCTCCACTGCTTTCTCATCTTTCCAGCAGAAAAGCAATTCGTCCAGCGTCATGCGTGGCTGTTGAAACTTCTCTATGTTCCGGGGATTGCTTTGTGTGTCGTAACCGCCTTCTTCTATCTGCGTGGGCATGACTATACCCGCGAGTTTTTCTTGATAAAACTATCGCCTCTAGGAAACATTACTGCCGGATTTCTTTTCACTTATTCGATTGCCGGGCAGTTGTTACTCCTGCACACCTGTTTTGCCGCGCCTTTCGCCTCTCAACGCCGTCAAGCACGATGGCTGTTGCTCGGTATTGTTGCAGGAACATTCCCACTAGCTATCTTTACGACAATTCCGCGGGTTTGGGATGTCTCGATTCCTTACGCTCGCTTTTCGGCTTACACCTTATGCCTTATCCCGATCTGCTATGTCATCGCGATTATCCGACACCGGTTGATGAATATAGAACTCATTATCAATCGCAGCGTTGTGTATACACTTGTCAGTGGTTTCGCACTCGGAATTTATCTGTTAAGCATTCAAGGACTCACCATATTTTTCCATACAGCCGCACGTTCTCGGACGGTGACTGCGATATCGGTGCTTATTGCCGCTGTACTGTTTGCACCCGCTAAGACACGCATTCAAAAATTGATAGATCGGGCATTTGATCGCGAGACGTACAACTACCGTCAAACCCTCTTGGCACTGAGCCAAACGCTCCATTCAATTCTCGATTTGGAAATTTTAGTAGATACGTTACTCCGCCAAGTCACGAAAGCGATACATATCAGTCGTGGGGTTGTTATGTATCGTGTATCAGGTTACTTTGAATCTGAATACAATCAGGAAAATGAATCCAATCCTTTTTCAGAAGAAGGGGCACAGTTTGTCCCAGAAGCGGCTATCGGGGTTGATGTGTTACCTGATGGACTACCATTGACGTTATCTACCTCCCTGCTCGAACGGCTGCAAAAGGCGGACAAACCACTTGATTTTTCAGATCAACCCATTGACCCGGATCTAATTCACGTTGCGCCCTCCGAATCGACGGAGTCTTTTAGTAACTTTCTCCAATCTGCGGTATGGATTCCATTCGTGACACGGACGAAAGAAAACGAGAATCTAGTGGGCTTACTTGTACTTGGTCAAAAATCATCGGAGGAACCGTATACGCAAGCCGATTTGGCACTGCTCGGTACACTTGCACATCAAGGGGCAACCGCGATCGAAAATGCAATGCTCTACGCCCAGTTAAGTGCACGAACAGAAGCGATGGAAACCGCACGGCAACAACTGATGGCAACTTATTTGGACACTTATGGTGGTACAATACCCAAAGCTACAAGCAGAGAGTTAGTGTTGGATTTTAACAACATTGCCACTGCTCTCAAAGAGACGTATGACCAACTCAAGCAATTGGACACGCTCAAATCTCAATTTTTGGATAATGTGTCCCACGAACTACGCACGCCGTTGACGCATATCAAGGGGTTTGTGGATAATCTGCTTGATGGCGTCGGTGGCGGGCTTTCGGAGAAACAGGCGAGCTATCTGTTGCGTGTGAAAGACAATTGCGACAGGCTCATCCGGCTGATCAATGACCTGTTAGATCTTTCACAGATCGAATCGGGCAGGATCTCCTTGCAGCTTGAACCGACAGAACTATATCCCATTCTTGACGAGGCAATCGCGGGGATTCAACCGATAGCAGATAGAAAAGGTATTCAAGTTAATCTGGATTGTGCCTTAGATGTGGTTGCGTTTGTGGACCCTGACAAGATGGGGCAGATTATAACAAACTTGCTAGATAATGCCATCAAGTATACCGAAGACGGTAGGTATGTCGAGGTCAATGCGACAACACTATCGGATCAGGTACTCCAACTTTGTGTTGAAGACACGGGCGTCGGTATTAGCCAAACAGAGCTGGATTTCATTTTCGATCGTTTCCATCGAGTTGCGGACTCGAAAAGCGGTGGCATCGGCTTGGGGCTACCGATAGTGAAAAATCTCGTCGAACTCCACGGCGGTGAGGTCTGGGCAGAGAGTCAGTTGGGCAAAGGAAGCCGCTTCTATCTTACACTGAAACGGAGTGTGTGAAAATCAATCCGTACTCGCTGCAACTGTACTATGAACCTCTTTGTTTACGGCACCTTGAAAGATAGAGAATTCATTCAATCGCTACTTGAGCGTTCCCTCGGTGATCCAAGTGTGGCGATAATGCTTGAGTGCACAACCGTTATCTCTAAATGGGGATATCTGGTGATGATACCCAGCGAAAACTCAAGCGTCGAAGGAGTTGTTTGGCGAGGGCTAACGGCTCAAGATTTTGCTATTTTGGATAGGTACGAGGGCTGTCATGTTGAAACACCTGTATATCAGCGGGAGAAGTGGAAAGTCATTATTGATGGCAAAACGGAAGAGGTGTGGGCGTATTTTGGCACTTCGACGTTTATAATTTCAATCAGGAAGGGAAGCGATGATCCAAACATCGGTTGAACTACTTAAAGAACTCACTCAAGCGGATGCCATCCCCGGCCACGAGGAAGAGGTCAGGCAAATCTTCCATTCACGCTTGGAAGGGGTTGGAGATATCCAAAAGGATCGATTGGGAAGCATCTTTTGCACGAAGAGCGGGAACGCTGCAAACCCGCGGGTCCTGCTCGATTCACACATGGATGAAGTCGGGTTTATCGTTCAGAGCGTGACAGGGGCGGGATACGTTAAATTCCTCACGGTCGGTGGCTGGTGGGCACATACACTGCTTGCACAACGGGTCAATATTTTGACGAAACAGGGCAAGGTTTCTGGCGTGATTGGATCTACACCCCCCCATCTTCTAAGTGCCGGTTCACGTGATAAGGTGATGGATATTAAAGACCTGTACATCGACATTGGGGCGGAAAGTGCTGAACAGGCAATGGAGGAGTACGGGGTGAAACCCGGTTGTCCAATCGTTCCTTATGGTCCGTTTATGCCGATGAGAAATCCCAAGCTGTTTTCCGCAAAAGCATTTGATAATCGCGTTGGTGTGGGTTTGGTTATTGAGACCCTCCAGCAACTCGGTGATCACCCTAATACGGTTATCGGCACGGGCAGTGTGCAGGAGGAGATCGGGCTACGCGGTGCACGAACGGTTACCGCCGCAGCGGAACCGGATGTAGCGATTGTGCTGGAAGGACCGCCCGCAGACGATCTGCCGGGGTCCAGTAGTGATACCTTGCAGGGAAAGCTAGGGGGCGGTGTGCAGATTCGGTTGTATGATCCTTCAATGATTGCCAATCCACGTTTGACAGAACTTACGATTGAAACTGCAACCGCTCACCAGATTCCACATCAGATTGCTGTGCGTACTTCCGGTGGGACAGACGCAGGGGCAATCCACCAAGTCGGACGTGGTGTGCCGTCAATCGTGCTGGGAGTACCAGCCCGTTATGTCCATAGCCATGTGTCTATCATCAATATCAATGATTATCAAGCGACGTTAGACCTGCTGCTGCGTCTCATCCCGCAGCTCGATTCAGCCACAGTAGATAATCTTGTGTAGCACTAAGGATTCAGGAACCTTCGGTCTTATAACTGGTTGCCTTGTTTACTAGATACATCAGTTCGACCACTTGCTCGCCGTCGATTTCGGGGAAGGCATCTTTAACAACTTGATGGACCGCGTCTAAACTACCATCCTTTGCCCAATAGCTTTCGCGGAGGATTTCAGCAAATTCTGCTACCGCAGCGGCTAACCGAAACGTCGCGGGAGCGGTATCGAATGATTCATGGAGTTGCGACACGGAGATGTCTTCGCTAACTTCGCTGACTCTATGATTATCTGGATCTGCATATCGAATCGAAACGGTTGCTAGTTTTCCAATTGCGTCTGGATTCAGCTTAACCTCATACAGAGCGGTTACCTGATGCCCTGATCCGACTTCTCCGGCGTCGACGGTGTCATCTCGAAACTGCTCATGATTGAGACTGCGATTTTCATAACCGAGCAATCGAAAGCGACTGACAACCTCAGAATTAAAATCAACCTGAATCTTCGCATCTTTCGCAATCAATTGTAACGTACCTGTCAAATTTTCAACGAATATTCGCTTGGCTTCAGTGAGTGTATCGACATACGCATAGCTGCCGTTTCCTGTGTCGGCGAGTCGTTCCATAAGAACGTCGTTATAGTTTCCCATACCGAAACCGACCGTTGAGAGTGTTATCCCTTTATCAACGTAAGTCCGTATCTCTTTAAGGATTGCGTCGGGACCTGTGTTACCAACATTGGCAACCCCATCTGAACAGAGAATCACTCGGTTGATGTGGTTAACGCTTGCGTTCCGCCAAGCGAGATCGTATCCGATTCGTAGACCTTCTTCGGCGTTGGTGGATCCAGCAGGTTGGAGGGCATTGATGGCTGACAAGATTTTGCTGCGTTGCTCGATTCCAGTATGTGGAAGCACGAGCCTGCCACGGGAACCGTAAACTACGATGCCCACTTTGTCGGTAGGACGGAGTTGGTTAACGAGTAGAGTTAATGCCGTCTTTACTAACTCCAAACGATTTTCCTTTTCCATTGAACCGGATACGTCGATGACGAATGTAAGGTTGGCATCTTTTCGATGCTCGGATGGAATCACACGCCCCTGAAGTCCGATGCGTAATAGTTGAAGCCGCTTCCCTTCACCGAATTTTGATGGGGCACCGTCAATGTGGATGGCAAATGCGCTATCCGTGGGTGGATCATAGTTGTAATCAAATGCGTTGACAAATTCTTCGACACGGACAGCTTCCGCTGGTGGCAAATATCCGTGTGTCAGGTATCGGCGCGTTATCGAATAAGAGCCTGTATCAACATCCATTGCAAACGTCGAGAGGTGGTCATCTTCGGTATCGATAAACGGATTGGTGCCAGATCCCTTAAAATACATATCGTGATACGCTTCACCGTTTGGGGGATTCAGGTGCGAGAGATGGGGTACGCTTGCATGTAGACTCTCCGCCTGCACAGAATCGCTTACAAGAGAGCTGTCCATTGGAATGTTTCGCTTGAGGGCAGGGTTATTGACCGCCTTAATAACACGCGCACGAGCCGGAGAAACCGGTGCTGGTGCGCGTTGAACGAACTGTACACCCACCAGATCTTTGAACTGCGCTGATCGGGTTACGTAAAATATGCTCGCGACTAACATGATGATACCGTGAATCACTAGTGATACGGTCAACGCTGCTGAAATTCGTTTGGCGTTCATTTTATTCCTCCCAATTTGGCATTTGTGATACTGTGGCGAGTTGCCTATTGGACAAGTTCCCCGCAGTATCTTGAAGCAATTAATAGTTATTCACGCCAGAGGTACGAGCAAACTATGTGCCAACAAGCATTTTCGAGTATAAGCCCGTGCAATCGCTATTTTTCGTAACTTTAGAATCTGTTTCAATGCCCAGAACGGTTTAGACAGCCCAAGACCGTATGCACTGACTGGTGCAAGATCTCGGAGCAAGAACCGATGCTTCCAAACACACTCCAAAAGATTTTAGACCGTTACATTGGCAGTCTCCTTTGCTTGCTGCTTGGCGGATTCCAATCTCGCACGGTTGGCCGAGCTAGCCAGCCGCGGCGGATTTTGCTCATCCAACTGTCTGCGATTGGTGACACTATCTTGGCGATTCCAACAATTCGCGCAATTCGGAGTCGGTTTCCAAATGCACACTTGGCGATGATTACATCGTCTATCAATCTGCAATATTTGGAAGGTTGTCCCTATATTGATCAATACATTCCTTGCCGCTTAGAGGAAGTGATGAAATCGCCGCAGAAAATGATAGCATTTATCACGGCATTACGCCATCAAAAATTCGATTGTGTAATTGACTTTGAACATTGGACAAGGCTCAGTGCGTTGATTGCTCACGGGAGTGGTGCATCGAGACGAATCGGATTTAGAGCGGCGGGTCAACATCGGCACTACCTTTTTACTGATGTCGTCGAGCATGCACCGGGACAGCACGAGGTGGTCAATTTTCTGAAGATAGCGGGGCTATTGGAGTGTCCGATTAGGGAAACGGATCTGGAGGTGTGGTTGAAAAAGGAGGATTGGGATTGGGCGAAGGAATTTTTTGATGAGATGGGTATCGATCCAAATAGACCGGTTGTTGCTATTCAGCCAGAAGCCGGTAGACGTGGTGAGCCGAGAAGACGGTTCCCCCACGATAGATTTGTGGCGGTCGCCGATGAACTTGCGGAACGGTATAACGCGCAAATTATCTTGACAGGTGCTCCCTCAGAAGTTGAACTCTCACAACAGATTGCCTCGCAAACTCGGTCATCTTGCGTTGTCGCAGCCGGCAAAACCCACATCAATCAACTCGCTGCACTATTTGCCAACGCCGATTTTGTTATCTGTGGGAACTGTGGGCCCATGCATCTTGCTGCTGCTGTTGGTACGCCGGTCGTTGCCCTGCATGGACCGACAAATCCCTCGCAATGGGGACCCTGGGGGAGTGGACATACAATCCTTCATGTGGATGTGCCGTGCAGCCCGTGTCTAAATCTCGGATTTGAGTATGGCTGCTCGGCACTTGCTGACGGCACTTCACCCTGCATGTATACGATACAGGTCGGTGAAGTCCTTAAAGCGTGTGAAAAGTATCTGATTAATGGACGAGGGAAGGGCGAACAATTAGGTGAGGGAAACGTTTTCAAGACAGAGATGATAAAATGCAAACAGACCGCTTTGCCTGTTTTGGGCTAGCGGCACGTTATCCGAATCGCGCCCTCGTACGGGGTTATGGGGGTAATCAGCAACCGCGCTGTTTCGTGGTTCATCGTCCAGTCATCATCAAGGCTAGAGATCGTGTGTGCGGTAATACCACCATTCCGCATAAGTGAAGAGTGAAGCTAGTTATTGTCGCAACAATTTACACGCGCCCTATTTGGATATGTCGAGTTGATTAATCAATGACGCGCTGTAGCCCCCTCCAAATCCGTTGTCGATATTAACAACGGTTACGCCTGAAGCACAACTGTTCAGCATACTCAACAAGGCTGCAACGCCGCCGAAGCTCGCTCCATAGCCGATACTTGTCGGTACGGCGACGACAGGCTTATCCACCAATCCGCCAACGACACTTGCTAACGCCCCTTCCATGCCCGCCACGACAACGAGCACACGGGCTTGAGTCAACTTCTCATGGTTATTGAGTAGACGGTGCAATCCAGCAACGCCAACATCGTATAGTCGCTCCACCCGGTTACCCATAATTTGCGCGGTTTCTACTGCTTCCTCAGCTACAGGGAGATCGGACGTGCCAGCCGATACAACCAAGATGCCATCATGTAATTCACCGGAGGGTTCCCCAATTGTGATAGTGCGGGCCAGTTCATTGAAGCGGGCGGAGGAATCGAGGGAGGCTAATGCGTCGTAAATTTCGGGAGTGGCACGGGTAGCAAGGAGGAGATGACCGGCGGCGAGAATGCGTTTGCTAATTTCCTTGACCTGATCGACTGTTTTTCCTTGACAAAAGATAACTTCCGGAAAGCCTGTGCGTAGCTGTCTATGATGATCGACTTTGGAAAACCCTAGATCTTCAAATGGCAAATGACGCAGAGATTGTATTGCCTCATCAACGTCAACTTCATCGCGTTTCACATCCTCCAAGAGCACGCGTAATCTGTCGAGGTTCATTGAACGTTCGCTCCAGATAAAGAAGCCACAGGCATCTGATGTTTCCGCCTGTGGCTTCTATGTTGGGACAGGTTCCAAACCGTATCGAAGCAGATTTCAAACCTGTTTGTTGACCTACTCCCAAAGCTGAAACATTGGGATTCTTAAACGGACTTATGGGTGCGTCCCGAAGCACGCCCCTGCCGTATATCTGCTTCGACGAGATTTGCCACGTGCCAATAGTGTGGACTTACTATCTCTCCACAGACGTTTAGCGTCTCGGCGTGTCCCGCCGCGACGGTATAATTTTTCGGACTTGGTTTTCGTCCTGATATGCAGCTTGGTTATCGCCGCTTGTCCTCCATATGCTATGTCACTAGCGTGTGGGATACCCCGGCTAGTGCCGGGGGTGACATTATCCCACGAAGGACAAGATAATTATACCAGTTTTTGCCAGCAATATCAACGTTTTTTAACGTATGAACGAGACCACCGGGGCTGGACCCAACGCTAAAGCATTGGGATTGTCTCAGGGTCTTTCAGTGTGAATTTTAACTATCGGCTTCGGCTTCTTCCTCGTCCGTATCAGGAGAGAGGATATTTGCCAGTTCCGACTTCTTTTCGACAAAAGCGGATTTCCCAGCTTCGACGGCAGCTTTCACGCTTTCCGTCGCGTCATCTACTTGTGCTTTCCCTTTGTCGACCAAATCAGTAACCCTTTCGGTTGTTGCCTCCCTCGCTCGATGGGCGGTGCTGATCGTTCGATCTTTGACATCTGTAGAAGCATCGAGAATCTTCTCTCGTGTTTCTCTACCAGCCATAGGGGCAAAGAGTAAACCGAGAAGGGAGCCGATTAAGCCTCCCGTAAAGAATGCCAAAAGTACGACAAGCCCATTGCCTTGTTTTTCGCCGTCCATTTGAATAACCTCCTTAGTTACAGTTAAGTGTTTAGGCTGCGTTTACGCCTATTTTCACTATGTTTCCGATAATAATTTGTCCGTGAATCTGACATGTGAGAGGCGTAACAGTTTATCATTCATCATATTCTGCACTCTCATCAATTCAGTAACGCACAAATCTCTAAAGCGACATCACAAAACACGGATTTACTCGTTTTGTTCTTTCTCCGTTGTATCTTCTGAATCTGATGTGCTCGGTTTCCGAGATTGGCTGAATGCCTCCCAGCTCCTTTTAAGCGCGCTCCACGCGCTGATAACATCTGTGACAGGAGCGGACAGTTGATCTCTATAATATTTCGCATGCTTGATTGTTGTTTGCGAGAAATCTGTGACAGTGTCAACTAACGCATCGATTTTCGCAATGTTCTGGTTTATAGTTTCCGTTATTTCTTGAATATTGTGTGTCGTCGATTGGATCTCGGATTCGCTGATCTGCTGAATGGAAGCGGTAATTCCATTGATATTCTCAAGCAACTGAGGAAGCCTTTGATTCAATTCTGTAACGGTTCCATCTATAGATGTGAGTACAGTACTGATATCTCTGTGTACGCCAACTAGGTGCTCGGTTGCTTTGAGTAGGCTAGGAATGCTTTTGTCTAGCAGGTTTTCCACGGATTTTAGCGTCTTCCCGATCCGAGATGCGAACCATATAAAAAAGATAGCAAGCACCAATAACAATAGACCTAACGGGATTTGCCAGTAAAGCGAATTATCTATATTAAGTAAAGTATCCATATTTCATCCCTTATGGAGCTATGTCCACCCCGATTTTATGGGGAGGTTCGATCAATATTTAAGCCTGATCCACCACAATTTTCATGACGGCATCAATTGCTTCTCTCATTTTGCTTGGGTCTTTGCCGCCACCTTGGGCAAGCTCAGGACGTCCGCCACCGCGACCATCCGCAAGACGAGTCACCGCTTGAATAATCTTTCCGGCTTGTAAGCCACGTGTTTGCACGAGATCTGACGTAACACCGGCAGCAAACGCAACATCGTTACCAGTTGCCGAGGCGAGCACAACAACACCAGTTCCAATACGATTTTTTAAGTCATCAACAAGTTGCCGGAGCCCGTTCCGATCCGTACTGTCGAGGGAAGCGGCAATGACACGAAAACCGTCAATAGTAACAGCATTATTCACCAAATCAGCAACCTGCGATTGAGCCATCTGCGATTGAAGCGAATCAATCTGTCGTTCAAATTCTCGATTGATTTGAAGTAGTGCTTCAACACGTTCAGGAGTTAATCGCTTTGGTGCTTTGAGCAGATTTGCTATAGCAGTAAGTGTTTCATCTTCGGAGTGGATGTGTTGATAAGCTGCTGACCCGGTCAACGCCTCAATGCGACGCACGCCAGCGGCGATGCTGCTCTCACTGGTAATCTTCACAAACCCGATTTCCCCAGCTGCATGAACGTGGGTTCCGCCACATAGTTCCTGGCTGTAGTCGCCGATCTGTACAAAGCGCACAATTTCGCCATACTTCTCGCCGAAGAAAGCAAGGGCACCACGGTCCTTTGCTGCCTGCAGCGGGAGATGCTCGGTTTCGACATCGTTATTCAGACGAACCTTGTCGTTGATATCGCTCTCTATTTCGTGTAGGTGTTCTGGGCTGACAGCTTCATAATGTGTGAAATCGAATCGCAGCCGTCCCGACTCAACAAGCGATCCTGCCTGACCAACGTGCGTCCCAAGGACGGTACGCAAGGCATGATGAAGGATATGCGTTGCCGTGTGGCTGACAGCTATGTGTTGGCGACGTTCTCCGTCAATCTTCGCCTCCACCGGTGTTTGTGGTGTAATCTCCCCTTCGATCACCTTACACCTATGAACGAACAGATCGGGAACAGGTTTTACAGTATCAATAACTTTAAGTTTCGCATTTTCGCTTGCGATAACACCAATATCGCCGACTTGACCGCCAGAGTCTCCGTAAAAAGGTGTCTGATTCAGGACGACGGAAACTTCCTCTCCCTCATGGACACCCGATGCCAACTCATCTCCGCGGATGAGGGCGATAACTTCTGCTTCTGCGAGAGATTTGTCATATCCCAAAAACGCGGTGGTATCATATTCCTTGAGAATGTCCGCGTAAATTGTCTCGCCCTTGTCCGCACCACCGGCGGCTTTCCAATCCGCACGACTGCGCTCCCGCTGCTGCGACATGCTCGTGGTAAACCCATCTTCATCAACAGTAAAGTTACGTTCCCGCGCCAGCATCTGTGTAAGGTCCAATGGGAATCCAAAGGTGTCATATAGTTCAAAGGCTCGATTTCCTGACAAAGCAGATTGATTCTGCGTTTCAAGTTCATCAAGCGAACCACGGAGAATTTCCAGCCCGCGATCAAGGGTCTGATAGAACCGCCCCTCTTCGCCTTGAATAATCCGTTTAATAAAATCGTGACGCGGTAAAACATCGGGGAAAACAGGACCGAGTTGGTCAATCACCTTATCCACAAGGTTGTAGATGAACGGCTGCTCCATACCCAACCGTTTGCCATATAGCACAGCACGACGAAGGATGCGGCGGATGACATAGCCACGCCCTTCATTGGAAGGCATCACGCCATCGCCGATCGCAAATGTGAGGCATCGAATATGATCCGCGATAACGCGGTGGGGCACCCCACGGTCATCGTCGAAATAATCCCGATTGGTGATGTTAGAAATCTCTTCAAGAATTGGGACGAACACATCCGTTTTATAGTTGGAATCGACGCCTTGTATGATGGCAACTATCCGCTCGAAGCCCATGCCGGTATCGACATGTTTTTCCGGTAGCGGGTGGAGTTCACCTCCTGCATCTCGGTTGTATTGAATAAACACCAGATTCCAAATCTCGCGAAATCGTTCACTGATATTGGGACCTGTATTGGGGTCGTCAACTGATGCCGGATCCATCTCAGGACCAAGATCGACAAAAAGTTCGGAGCAAGGACCACAGGGACCTGTCTCTCCCATTTCCCAGAAATTGTCTTTGTCAAATCGACGGATGCGGTCAAGCGGTATATCGGTCTCCTCAAGCCACAGTTTTTCAGATTCGTCGTCGGTGTCGTGAACCGTTGCCCAGAGGAGTTCCTTGGGGACTTTCCAGATCTCTGTGATTAACTTCCAAGCGTAGGCAATCGCTTCACGCTTGTAATAGTCTCCGAATGACCAGTTGCCCAACATTTCAAAAAAGGTATGGTGCCCCGGCGAGTAGCCAACCTCTTCCAAGTCGTTATGTTTTCCGCTGACGCGTAGCACCTTTTGGGTATCAGCAGCCCGTTTGTATTCGCGTCGCCCCGTTCCGAGAAACACGTCCTTAAACTGGTTCATCCCGGCGTTTGTGAACAGCAAAGTGGGGTCGTCGGCAGGTATTAACGGAGCACTCGGAACGATCGTATGCCCCTGTTTCCGGAAGTATTCTAGAAAACCCGACCTGATTTCATCTGATGTCATTGTCCATTTCCTTTGATCAATACTCGCTCGATTACACTTTGAACCGTCTCATAGTCAAATCCGCGCCTGAGCAGAAAACCGTGCAGCCGGCGTTTCGCGACTTGTGGTGCGAGTGATTGGTAGCGCTTTACCTGTTTTTGTGCCAATTGTAATGCTATGTTTATTTCCTCCGTATCGTGAATCCCCGCAAGCACACGATCTACGGTGGTTTTGTCTATACTCTGATTAGCTAATTCGTGCCCCAACATCTTTTTGCCTTTTGGCTTTGAACGTTGACGGCGTGCTACCCACTTTTTAGCGAAGTTTTCGTCTTTGATATGACCAAGCTGCTCTAGGTCCTCCAACGTTATGTCGATTGCCTCTGTACCGAAGCCTTTCTGCCGAAGTTGATAAATCATCTGATTCTTGCTATAACTCTGGCTGGATAGTAGCTCAAGTGCGTAGTTCTTCGCTCGCATTCCTTCGTCTGCTTGGATTAGCTTTTGAAGCACCTCCACCTCAATCTCTAGTCCAATTCGCAAGCAGAGTTTGGGAATGCAGCCTGCATCAACGCTGTCAAAGTACACTCCGTCGAGGAAAAGGATTCGGTGTGAAGGTGTTTCCTCATCTATTTGGATGTCCGTGAGCCGTTTTTTCATCAGATCAGATCTACGAGATAGCTTCCCACGCCAACCAATCGTGTCGTCAACCTATCAATTTCGGTGTTTAAGAGTTATGCCGATTATTCACCCGGCGTTCCCGCCCAGAGGGCACCCCGTTGCAGAAGTGTGCCGAAAATCTCATGCTCGCAAGCACTCGCATCGTGTCCCAGTGCTAGATAGAATACACGACCATCTCCCCAGCTTTTTGTCCATACCACAGGCACTGCATCGCCCTGCCACAACGCTGATGCGAGTACGTGGTTACGCGAATCGTAGTCGAGGATATACTGCTCGTCTGTGACCATTGTCTCGTCGAGGCCTTCGGTGATTGGATGCTCAGTATCTACGATGCTCACCTGATAATCCCGATAGCGTGGGTGTGTGACAAAATAGCCACCGACCATCGATCTGTATTCGGGACACCCTCGAAACGAATCGGCTGCGGAGTGCACCCCAACGTAACCTTTGCCCGAAGCTATATGATTTAGTAAGCCGTTCTTTTGTGCGTCTGTGATTTCTCCGATTGTGTAATAGAAAACAATCAGATCATACGGATCAAGATTCGGGGCAACTAGGGCATCAAGGTCTTCTTCTACCTTGGTAATCTCGAATTCATCCCGTTGCGATAATGCGTCAATTATCACTTCGCTGCACCCTTTCCAATCGTGAACAGCACCGCCAGCAAACACCAGTGTATTAATCTTTCCCATCACGCTTCCTCCTCATAAAAGGTTGAGAGATTTTTCATTAACGATAATTACAATGTGAGTATGGGTTTATAATATCATAAGTCTGTGGAAAACACAAGCTAGCATTCAAGGAAATATAGGGGCATTCAGTTTCCTATTTTGGCTCATGTCTCGCTGTTTGTAGTAGCGGGTTCCCTCCCCTGTAGGCGGGGCATCTTGCCCCGCTGTAGTCCGTGTAATCCGTCAATCTGTGTTTATCCGTGATTCACCCCGCCTGTCCCCCTAGTCTCGATTTATCGGACGATTTATCGGGGCAATAATATGGGAAAATTAAATGACCCTACAAGGAAATTAAAGTAAACTTTCTCCCCCATTCCTCATTATTATATAGCGGAAATTTGGCTTTCGGATTGACATAAATCGTTGACGATGCTATCTTATTTGATGGAGCGAGGTGGCTACGATGAAACTGTGGTTGAAATGCACAATGTGGTTCTCGGTTTTATTTCTTATCGGCTGTGGGGCAACGTATCAATCGGAACCAACAAGAGAACCTCAGATTACAAATCGCGGCAACCCATACTTTGAGCAGGGCAATATCTATCTGAAAAAAAAGAGGTATCACCAAGCGATTGAGCAATATCAACAGGCGTTGCGCTTAGATCCAGATACTGCGATTATCCACGCAGCACTTGGCTGGGCGTATTATAACGTGGGGATGATCGACGCAGCAATTGCCGAAGGCGAAGAGGTCATGCGCTTGGAGCCGGATAACCCCGATGTCCCTAAGCTGATGGAGCTGCTTTATCAGGAACGGAACCGACGCCGGTGAAGACATGAAAGCGAGGTTGATTCGTTTATTCGTCGCTCAGTTTTTCAGGCAGTCAATGTTTTTACGAAGTAATCCATGAACCGAGTAGCATCAACGGAAGTGCAGACAGAGGTGTTCGGTTCACCAGCGACTGGGACGGTTGAGCCGCGCAGACGATCTGCCCGCGTTTCAACCTCAATCCGCATCTCGTGTGTTTCACAGAGAGTAGGATCAATGAGGGTTGCCAACGCCAACGGATCATGGAGGGTTGGACGCGGTTCAGGGTTATCGCCGCCCCATAGATGGATTAACTCAAAACAATTTTGGTTAATCGGACGGTCTACCGACCCTATCGTTTTGACCTGCTCGTAGCTCATAACACACTTCGTTGTGACATCAAGTCCAACCATCGTAATTGGCACTCCTGTACCAAAAACGATCCGTGTCGCTTCAGGGTCGCAGAGCGCGTTCCACTCCGGGCGCACCCGGTCCGTCGCGCCTCCCATCATGCAAATTTTTGCTTTCTGGGCTAGACGTGGTTCCACAGTGAATGCCGCCGCAATGTTCGTAAAGGGACCGATAGGCACAAGCGTGATGTCTCCGTCGCCTGCCATCATGGTGTCAATAATAAAATCGACAGCCCGCTCCGGTTTCGGTTGGATTGATGGCTGCTGTTTCTTTAGAACCTCCATTTGGCGCGGACGATGATTGGCTGCAACCTGTTCCCAATCCGGAATAGACTGAAGGAGGGTTTTGCCGATCCCTGCATAAACGGGGATGTCTGTTCGCCCTAACGCTTCCAGCAGACAGCACGCCAATTCTGCGCGATGCTCCGCATTTCTGAAGACCGTTGTCACACCGAGTATCTCAATTTTACCGCTCATAATTGCAAAAGCCAAAGCGAGTGCGTCGTCAATATCATCGCCAATGTCCGTATCAAGTATAATTTTCTGCATGTGTCCTCCAATACGTGCCAAATTTCCAAAGGTTTTGAAACTTTGGACGGTTCAATGATTGAGAGAAGTTTATCAGAAATTGATCCAATAATCCAGTAATAACTGTCCCATTAACGCCGAGAGTCCACAGCCAGACAGCCAAACAAGGAAAGGAAAACCGCCATGAAGATTGGTGCTTCGACAATATTGTATCGTGACCGCCCACTAAACTGGACACTCTTTCATGAATTCCAGCAAGCAGGGGTTGAGTCTCTGGAATTGACAGATTATCACCCTGATTTCTCGTACACAGATCTTGAGACGTTTACGGCGTTGCGTTTAGCGATGGAAGATCTATCGTTACATCTCAATTCGCTTCACATCCATCTGGAGATATTCGATGATTATGACTTCGCAACGCTCGACGCTGCACAGCGGGATAAAACGCTGATTGCCTATCGTCAGGCGGTTGATGCTATGGAAATTTTAGGTGGTGGTATCCTCGTGACGCATCATATCCAGATCCCTGAGCCTGACGAACCGCTCCACTCAGAAAAGCGAACGGCATTTCTGGATAACCTGCGCATCGTCGCAGAATATGCAGCCCCTAGAGAGGTCTCGTTTGCGATAGAAAACGTACCGCGCGGTTATACCCGTAAGCCCACGCGCCTTGTCGAACTTATGACGGATTTGGGTGCCCCGAATGTAGGTGTCGTTATTGATACAGGGCATCGGAATATTGGGGGTGATCCGGTGGAAGCCCTACGCACTATCGGCGGGCATCTGATTACCTTACACCTGCACGACAATCACGGCGAACAGGACGAGCATCTCCTGCCGGGGCGCGGCACTGTTGACTGGAACGGCGTTGTGGGCGCATTAGATGAGATTGAATATCCTGGGGTGTTCATGTACGAACTCAGCCGACCGGAAGACTTGACACAGATCCGTCCAAACGCAGATGAACTCCTGAAGCGTGGGGGATGATTCGCTGGCAGTGAACCTATTTATCCTTGACCGACGGGCTGATGGTTGATACAATGCAGCCCGTCTAAAGGAGGCTCACATGAACACAAATCCCGAAATCACAGAAATCAAAAATATTGTCCAACAGAACAGAGATATTCTCCAACAGCACAGTATAACACTCCAGCAACATGGCGAAATACTTCAACGGCATGGGGCAATCCTCCAACAGCACGGTGAAATATTGTTGGAGGTTGTCAAAGAACAGAACTACTTGCGCGGGGCACTCGATCAGGTGAACGAACGGTTTGGTACACTCGATACACGTATAGGCTCAATAGACAATCGAATGCTTTCGCTTGAAGAGCGGATGAGTTCGCTTGAGGCTCGTCTCACTGATACTGAGTTTCGCTTGAGCAAAGATATTCGAGATAACTTCAAGTGGACGATTGCGCTGATGATTCCGGTTTGGTTTGGTATACTTGCTGCCATCGCCGTTGAATTGGTTAAGGGCTAACGGAGGTCCCAATGGCTGATATCCTTCACGCATCAATCGCTCAAATTGCAGCACAGATCCGCAAAGGCGAAATCTCTCCCGTCGAACTCATTGAAGCGACACTTGAAGCAATTGATCAGTGCGAGCCGCAATTGAACGCTTTTATCACACTGTTTCGTGAGGAGAGCCTCGAAAGTGCTAGGCGGGCAGAGACAGAGATAAGAAGCGGGAAAGATCTCGGTCCGCTGCACGGAATACCTATCGCCCTCAAGGATATAATCTACGTCGAAGGCACCCGCAGCACAGGCGGGTCAAACTTCTTTTCACAAGAATCGCCACAGTTCGATGCCGCGCTGGTTACCAAGCTGAGAGCTGCCGGGGCAATCATTATCGGTAAAACCAATCTGCATGAATTCGCTTTCGGCGTGACAACAGAGAATCCACACTTTGGCGCGACTACCAACCCGTGGGACACCTCGCGGGTGCCGGGCGGGTCAAGTGGAGGTTCGGCGGCAGCCGTTGCTGCGGGCTGCTGTGCCGGCGCACTCGGCAGCGACACTGGCGGGTCAATCCGTATACCAGCAGCAGTATGTGGACATGTGGGACTGAAACCGACCTTTGGGCGAATTAGTGTTTACGGCGTTCTTGAACTGGCGCAATCTCTCGATACTGTCGGTCCCATGTGCCGCTATGTTCACGATGTCGCACTGATGATGAATGTTCTTGCTGGTTATGATCCCCGCGATGTACACAGCGAAAACCGACCCGTGCCGGACTACACTGAAGGACTAGACCAGCCTATCCGTGGGCGTAAAGCCGGGGTTCCGAAGCAGCATTTCTTTGATGATCTCGATCCAGAAGTTGAGCGAATTGTCCGTGAAGCGATTAAAGTCCTAGAGGGATTGGGAGTAGAAATTGTCGAACTTGATCTGCCATCTGCGGAGGCGGGACATGAGGTAACGCTGACACTTTTGATGGCAGAAGCCGGTCAATTCCATGAGCAGCGTCTCGCAGCACACCGAGAGGATTACGGGGTTGATGTGCGAGAATTACTTGAAAATGGACTGGCATTATCGGCATCCGACTATGTCAAAGCGGTTCGCGTGCGGGAAATTGTCAAACGCGAATTTGCGGGTGCGTTTGAAGAGGTTGATTGTATCTTATCGCCGACTGCCCCTATTCCCGCGCCACTTCGAAGTACGCATGATCTGTCCGGCGGCAGCGAATCCAATCGGATTCGTCCACGCTTAACGCGGAACACCCGTCTGATTAATCTGCTTGGCTTGCCGTCAATTTCGGTGCCGTGTGGCTTCGTGCAAGTCGAAAATTCCGATAGCAAGGAGGGTTTGCCTGTTGGGTTACAGATTTCTGGTCCGTGGTGGTCTGAACCAACGCTGCTCCAAGTCGCCCATGCTTATGAACGTGCCACACCTTGGCATACTGTAAGAGTGGAACGTGAAGCGTTTTCAATGGCTGATTAACCATTGTTATGGTATGATTAACAACAAATAATACGTGATGCGTAATGCGTAAAGAAGATAACGGATATGACAGTAGAAACGATCTGCTTGGCGAAAATCGAGAAAAACTCACGTTTGTCGTTTCAAAAACAGCGACGCTTTGATCTGCCTCGGGGAAAACTACATGCGGAAACGTTGACTCAGTCCGAGGAACTCGAACTGCAAAACCTCTGGCAAAGTGTTGAGCAGATGAATGCAAAGCGTCTTGAAGCATTGATTGAACTATCCCAAAAGCGCGGAGTACACCTCAGAGTTTTGATGGGCGAACTGGGTATAGGAAAAAGCAATGAGGTTTTCTGAACGCCCTTTACCTCAATTGAGACAGAAAATCGCCTATAGATGGTAACTTGCATTATTCTTTTGCTCATGTTAAGAAATGGTGCAACAGAAACCGAGTTTTTTCTTCAAAACTCGGTTTCTCTTTCCGCTTTGCACAGTCTTTTTTTAAGCCCGTCGGTCGGGTTTCCTAGCCCTACTATACCGATGAAAAATGGTTTTCACGTTTCACGCGTCACGTTTCATGCTTCTTACGACTGGCACTTTCTTTTTACATGAGCAATTCTTTCTAAGGAGACCGACATGTGCGGACGATTCACATTGAGAACAGACCCTGAAAGTTTGACAGAAACCTTTCCCGGCTTCACAACCCCCGCCGCCGATGAACTAGTTCCCCGTTATAATATCGCTCCCTCTCAGGGGGTTGCTGTTGTGCCGAACAACGGTGAGAACAGCGTGGAATTTTTCCGGTGGGGGCTGATTCCGTCTTGGGCAAAGGACCCCAAAATTGGTAATCGCATGATTAATGCGCGGTCCGAGACCTTGGCGGAGAAACCTTCGTTTCGGACGCCCTACAAGCGACGCCGGTGTCTTATCCTTACCGACGGGTTTTATGAGTGGAAGGCTGAACCGGGGAGCAAGACCAAGACCCCATTCTATATTCGACTCAAATCGGAGCAGCCGTTTGCCTTCGCGGGACTGTGGGAGAGGTGGTCACCGAATATAGATGACGATCCGCTTTTGTCCTGTACAATCATCACAACCTCCCCGAACTCGCTCATGGAAACCATCCACCGGCGGATGCCGGTTATCCTTGAGCCTGATGCCTACGATCAGTGGCTAGATCCGAGCGAGCAATCCCCCAAGCAGTTGGATGGACTCCTCAAACCATACCCCCTTGAGGAGATGATGGCTTACCCGGTTTCGCGCCTTGTCAATCGACCTAGTAACGATTCACCTGATTGTATCGCGCCCGCGGACGGATAAAACTGGAAAAACGGGGGGCTGCATTCGTAGGGGTTGGGTTCCCCAACCCGTTTTCGCTCCAGAGGAGCGATATGTCTATAGAAGGGCGATAGGTCCAATCCCCGCGCTCCAGAGGAGCGCAATAGATAGTAGCATAGGTTTCCAACCTGTAATCTGTTCGTCAGTCAATTATCTCGCAGGTTAGAAAACTTGCGCCGCGTTTAAGCCGTAGGTCGAGATTCACATCTCGACTTCGCAATAGATTCAACTTCAAAGAAAAGAGACAAATGGCAAACTATCAAGAACTCGCAAATTTGGTTTGGAATGTGGCGGACGATGTGCTGCGGGGACTGTTCAAACCGCACGAATACGGCGACATCACCCTCCCGTTTCTGGTGCTGCGCCGGTTGGACTGCCTCTTAGACGAGGACGGACGAAAAGAGAAAGTCATCAATACCTACAATCAGTACAACGGCAAAGTGTCCGAAGACCTGCTACCGCCAATTATTCTGAGAGAGACAAACACCAGCTTCTACAACACCTCCCAGTACGACCTATCCCGACTGAAAGAGGACTCGAAAAATATCCACCTCAACTTTGAGAACTACCTCAACGGATTCAGTCAGGATGTGCGCGACATCATCGAAAACTTCAATCTCGATGGGTTTATCGAACGGCTGCACAAAAACAACCGGCTCTTCATCTTCTGTGATAAATTCACCGAAGTCGATCTACACCCGGATAAGGTGGACAACCACACGATGGGACAGGTCTTTGAGGAGCTGCTCCGCCGATTCTCGGAGATGTCCAACGAAACCAGTGGGGAACACTACACGCCGCGGGATGTCGTGCGGTTATTGGTCTCGCTGCTGTTTGCGGAACACGGTGAAGATCTGCGCAGGCAGGGGGTTATGCGCAGTATCTTTGATCCGTGCTGCGGGACAGGCGGCATGTTGACGATTGGCAAGGAATACTTCCGTGAACAGATTAATCCGGATGCCACTATCCGGCTATCAGGTCAAGAACTAAACGCACAGACCTACGCAATCTGTAAGTCGGATATGCTGGTTATAGGTGAAAACCCTGGCGCTATCCGACATGGATCCAGTCTCTCTAATGACCAATTCCAAGGGGAGCGATTCGATTATATGATAACGAATCCGCCCTTCGGTGTCAGTTGGAAGTCGGATGAAGCGGCAGTGAAAACGGAAGCGCAGAACGCCAACGGCAGATTCTCAGCAGGTACACCGCGCTCCTCCGATGGGGCATTGCTATTTCTGCAACACATGCTCTCCAAGATGGAGGACCGTGGGAGTCGGGTTGGAATTGTCTTTAACGGGTCGCCACTCTTCACGGGTGATGCCGGCAGCGGTGAGAGCGAAATCCGACGCTCGATCATCGAACGCGACTGGCTGGAGTGCATTATCGCGCTGCCCGATAAATTGTTCTTCAACACCAGTATCTCCACCTATATCTGGATCTTGACGAACCGAAAATCGGAAGCACGACAGGGAAAAATTCAACTAATCAACGCCGTTGACTTCTTCGATAAAATGAAAAGGAATCTCGGAGACAAAGGAGTTTTCATCTCCGATAGCCATATCCGTCAATTGGTAGAACTGTACACCAACTTTGAAGAGACCGAACATTCCAAAATCTATCCAAACGACTTTTTCGGTTACACGAAAGTAACGGTTGAAAGACCGCTCATTGACGCGGAGACGGGAGACGTCCTCCGAGACAAGCGGGGGAATCCGAGACCGGATCCCGCACTACGAGACAATGAGCGCGTACCCCTCACGGAGGAGATTGATGATTACTACCAACGAGAGGTCAAACCGCACCTGCCGGACAGTTGGCTGGATAGAAAGAAGGATAAGGTAGGCTACGAGATCAACTTCAATCGGTACTTCTACCAGTACACACCGCTGCGCTCACTGGTGGAGATTGCCGATGAAATACTAACACTTGAGCGGAAAAGTGAAGGCTTGCTGAATGAAGTATTGGGGTTATGATTAATAGTAGTAGGCATACTCCGTATGCCGTAACCGTGTTGCTGAATGAGGTTTTGGGGTTGTGATTAATAGTAGCATACTCCGTATGCCGTAAACAACCCGTAGGTCGAGATTCATATCTCGACACTGGTTTGCCCGCGCAACGTAAACGGTTTTGTTAAGGAGAGAGTCACTATGCCATATACCAATTACACTTCCAAAGAGGTTGCATCACGGGGGGAAGCAATCTATAGGCGAGAGATACGTGACAAAGTTGAGCCAAAGCACAAAGGCAAGTTTTTGGTCATTGACATCGAAACGGGTGAATACGAAATGAACGCCAACGATTTGGTAGCCACTAAACGTCTCCTTGCCAAGCATCCCAACGCTGTCGTTTACGGCTTACAAATCGGCTTTCCAACCGCTTATCGAATCGGTGGGCACTTTAAGGAAATGATGTCACATGAATCCACACACAATGACTAACGAGCAAATTCATCAACTTGGCCTTCTTGGCACGATCCGTTTTCTGCAACAGTACGGAACGGAAGGCAATTACTCAGTGGACCGGCATCAATGGCTGGATGAGCTCGATGTTAAAACGCTGGCAAAACAGATTCAACAGGCACGTGAGGAGAAGGGTGAGGAGAGTTGTGTGTAGGGAACAACTCTCGGACTCTCGGAACGGAGGATCGTTGTTCCTTACGGGCTTCTTGATGGAGTCCTTACTGTAGTTACCCGTTTCTTAATCCCGATAAATCGGGACAGGCGGGCGTCGTGAATCGTATTGTCCAGTGATGAATCACCGAACTACGAGGGTTTGAACGTTCAACTGCATAAGTCCTATCTCTTTATGAAAGGAGGGACAAATTATGATTACCGAACTCAGAGCACAAAATTTCAAATCATGGCAAGATACCGGCAAACTACATTTCGCCCCATTGACCGGACTTTTCGGCGCGAATAGCTCCGGCAAAACCAGTATCTTGCAGATCCTGCTTCTGCTCAAGCAGACCGTGGAACAACCGTCGGATTGGAATGAGCCACTCTACTTTGGTGATGAACAATCGCTGGTCAACTTAGGCAGTTTTGATGCTGTTATCCACGGACACAAACAAGATTTAAGTTTAGGTATTTCTGTGTCGTGGAAGCTACCTATAGTCAAGGAAATTTATTTGGATTTAACCAATTACCTTTCCTTCTCAACGTCCGTTGCAAAAAAAAATGAAAATGTGGAATTAGATTATTTTATTTATGAATTTGGTGAAAGCCTCTTTAGGATAGGGCGAAATGATCAAGGGTACATGCTTATACCTAATAGGTCAGGAAATAGTGTGTCAGCAGATCCATTTCGATGCTATGGGGTCTTGAACTCAACGGGACTTCTGGAACCTTTTTTGCCTCTTAGAAATGCTTTTGAAAACCTATTCTCCCGAATCCTTTACCTTGGTCCGCTCCGCGAACATCCCCGACACCGCTACACTTGGGATGGCGATCATCCAAAAGGTATCGGACAGGATGGGAAAAAAGCGATTTCCGCACTGCTTTCGGGCCGGGTTCGACATTTCTCTATTGATGAGCAAATCTTGAAATGGTTACAGCAACTGGAACTGATTAACTCCTATGACCTTCGTCCTCTCTCTGATACAGGAAGGGATTACGAATTTCTCGTCAAACAGTATAAAGGCGGGCCCGAAGTACGACTGACAGACGTCGGCTTCGGTGTTTCTCAAGTTCTACCGGTCCTAATCCTCTGTTATTACGCACCTGAAGGCTCCATTCTCATCCTTGAACAACCAGAGGCGCATCTGCATCCGAAGGTGCAAACAGAGTTGGCGGATGTTCTGATTGATGCCGTAACAAATCGGAACGTACAAATTATCCTTGAGAGTCACAGCGAGTATCTACTTAGTCGATTGCAACGACGTATGGCAGAGAAAGAAATTGCTGCGGCTGATACAGCACTCTATTTCTGCGAAATCAAAGATGGCACATCCGAAATTGAACAACTCAACGTTGATGAGTACGGTAACATCCGGAATTGGCCTCAAGATTTCTTCGGCGATGTTACAGGCGAGTTAATCAAAAAGACCAAAGTCGAGATGCAGCAGCGGAAAGCGATGGGCTGATGGTTGTTGCAGATACAAATGTCGCTGTGGTTGCCAACGCGCTTTCAGAACAGGCATCCGAAGATTGCGTGGAAATCTGTGCCGAGAAGCTTGAGGAAATTATGCGGGGTGAGGTGAAATTAGTGCTCGATGATAACTGGCAAATTCTCGGTGAGTACGCCCAAAATCTACATTCCACAGGTAATGACGTTGGCGATAGGTTTCTCCGGTGGGTACTAAGAAACTGGAGAAACCCTGAACGGTGTGACCTAATCCACATTACGCCTGTCAACGGTTCAGAAAATGAATTTGAGGAGTTCCCAAACGATCCAGCGTTGGATGGGTTTGATCCAGATGATCGAAAATTTATCGCCGTTACAATTGCCCATCCAGAGAAACCGCCTATCCTGCAAGCGGTGGATAGACAATGGTGGAGACTACGCGACGCGCTCCGTCGAAATGGTGTGACAGTGGAGTTTATTTGCGAGGATGACATTCAACGGCTGCGCGGGGTTACTGGAGTAGAGGCTTACTGAATACTAGTACAGTTTATCCACGTATCTAGTTGCTCTTTGTACTGTTCAATATCAAATATCTGATGCTCCGTGAGGAACTGATTATAATAATTTCTACCATAAAGCGTCACAATCAAGCAGAGCAACAACATTACTGGACACTTGGCGGGCAATGGAAAAGAGGGCTGTGATTCGGGAATCCAACTAGGGCAATCAATCGGTAGTTTGTCAAGCTTTGGTTGACCGAACTTGCGAATAAGCTGTGCATGGTGGAAATCGTGAATCCCTTTATTAGCAGTCGTATGCTCATTTTGATTCATACTCTCCGGTGTTTCCATGCGAAACCCAATTCCATAGGGCTTTCCCGCGTTATCAAGACGGACTAACATGACTCTGAATTTTGCGATACTTTGCTGGTTATTCAATTTGCAATATAGAGACAAGATTGGAACACAGGAAGGATTTTTTTCCAACGGCGGCAAGTATATAACCTGTCCCCGTTCAGATTGAGAAAAATTCACTTCAAGGGATCCGGACACGGCTCTAGGCGACATAAATAATTGCTCTATATCTTCGCGTGCTATAGGACGCCACTGTACAAATATGTGCTCCCAACCTCCGTTAGCCCATACAAGTCTTTGGGGTTTACACAGAGGGGTAAGAATGTCTTTCAACGTGGTAAGAATTTTTGTCATTGCGTTTTCACAAAAAATCACAGGGAAAATCGGACTCTGGGGCGGTAATCGACTCCCTTGAAGTCTTTAACAAACCTTCGGGTAAATGGCGAATCGGTATCAGCAAAGAACTCGCCACAATCCTTTCGATTGTAGAAGCGGGAAGCATCTTCGCAAAATACCCAACTGGGTTTGACAGTCAGCCACGGCTCTTGTATTTCTTGGATGGATTCGCATTCGCGTAATTTATCCCAAAACCAGACAGGCCTTGAAACCCAATAGTCCTTTTTGAATCGATAGGGTTCAATCAAATCGGTATTAAGCCCTATGTCACGGTAATCTATTAACTGTGCTGTTCTGTTCCAAGCTTTAATTTTCTTCTCATCATCGGTAATTAGACTTGGATATCTTGAGACCAAGTGCGGTGCATCTACGAGGATATCTTGCTCCGGCAACACAAGTCGCTCTAACCATTTTGATATTCTGGCAGCACCAACTCTCGCCAAAACGTTTTTGTCCGAAATGGTTGCATCTTTAGGTTTCAAGCCGTTGCCAGAGTGTGTTACAAACTCCCGGAACGTTGTTTCAGCAAGTTCTTTCTCTTCACTTTTCCCGATGAATTGAACAATGCCGCGAGGCAACAGCCGAAACAACTTGGGGTTGAAACCAAGAACTTTGCAAATGGGACTGTCTAAATTCTCTTTAACCTCTGCAACCTTTCTATCAAAATTGTGCAGGGAATCGAATAAATTTGGCCAAGACCACGGTCTGTAACCTCGTCTGAAATCGCCCCAGTTACCTCTCCACAAATCAAGATTGCCTAATTGATCTACTCCTAAATTCAGGTCCGCAAAGGATTCCAAGTGTCCTCTCAAAGTCAGATCAAACGAATTACGACCATATTGATTCAATCCAACAATCAACTTACATTCGGAAAAGCCGCGAACAACATAGGAGATGATTTCACCTGTTAGTAATCCCTTCACTTTACTCTTCAATAGATCATAATCAATAATGAAAATTGATGCTTCGTCAAATATGGTGGTTGCATCAAGACATTTTCCGTTTTCTCTAAACCCAACCTGCTTTTTCTGCAACAACTCTATTGAATTTTGGAGGGACTCATCAGAGAGAGGTTTTATATCGAAGTCTGTGTCCTGCCCCACCCTGTTAAGAGCTTGCTTCAGTATATTCTCAAATCGTTCTGTTTGTTTATCTTCATCGTCATATATCAAGATCTTCTTCACTTGGTTTCCCTCCATCGAATTGAGAAGGCAGTATTAAATCCATCTTGTGGTACAATGAACTGAACACGACAACCGATATTATCCGTCAGCAATCGAACAATTGTAAGTCCAAGTCCAGTGCCACCGTAGCCAAGGGCTTGTCTTTCGGCTGAAATTTTCGATGCTCTTTCAAAAGGTTCAAAAAACTTGTCTGCCTTTTGGAGATCCATCCCCTGTCCGGTATCTTGAACGAGAATCTCACGAGATTTTTCATGAGAACGGGAACTAATATGTAGCAATTGATGAGGCGAATCAAGCATTGCATTGAAAGCGTTGGTAAAAACATTTTGAAAGATTGCGCCCCACTCAGCAAAAGATGCTTCGGGAAGATACAGTTGATCGTCGAGTTGACTATAGTCAATATCAATGCCTCTCGCTAAGAAACTTGTCTGTGTCACAATATCTTTTATCACCGGTATAGCACGAAATCTGTGCCGCAACTTGGTATTCTCGGCATCAGCGATGTAGTCAAACAGGCTATTAGTCGCCTTGGCTCTTTCAAGCCACGATGACAAATCTGCACTCAGCGGATTCAGATTTTGTTGGAACTCAAGATTCCTCGCTTTGTTAGATGAATCCGGTGGCGAGGATACAAGCATCTGAACGTCTTTAATTCTATCAATCGCGTCCTCAATGTAAGTAAATTGTTTTTTTAATTCGTGCTGGTACGACAACGCGGAAATACCAGCCGTGGCAAGGGGAGCAAGCAGTCCCATCTGTTCGAGAACGAGCTCTTGATTGGTCTTCGCTGTTAGTGTTGCTTCTCGGACTTTTTCATAAATCTCTTGATAGACGTTTTGGGGAATTTCCTGCTCGTACTGTTCTAATACCTGCTCAACACGCTCGAATTTCAACGACGTAGGTTCAGATGAAACTTCTCGTTTTTTCGCCTCAATTTTTCGTCGCGCGGTTTCGTTGGCGTACCAATCAATTGCATAACGGACCATAGACACAAGATCTTCATAGGCTGGCGTTTCGATTAAACGATCTCGCGTGATCATAGTCTTGAGATTGGGTTCTTCGGAAGTATTAACGTTGACAACTCCAAGAACACGCCCGAGGGTCGGTAAGTCGTTTAAGGCTCTGCGAACTTGAATTTCTCTAGGAAAAAATTGGGACACGGTTTTTCGATGGGAGTGATCATACTCCAATCTCAACCAGTCACTTGTTGGTAGACCGTAATAGGGGAGGCGAAAGTTGCCATCATAAACATGGACACCGCCATGTGTCGCGAAATATTCTCGGGCTTCACCGACCTTGATTCCAAATTTCTGTCTTCCCGATAAATCGTAGATCCGAATCTCAAAATGCGCGTTGTTGAGGTTTTCTGCTTTGTTGAATTTTCCCTCGTTATGAGAAAAGTCTGCAATGCTGTATTCATGAGTCATTGGCTGTTCACCCGGAAACTGTAAGGAAAGCCTCACTTCTCCGTCAACGTTTTTTCCAACCAACCGAGCAATCCAAATGCTCTTTATTGCCCCTATCTGTTTCTCAAATGTTTCTGCATGATCCTGTTGCGTTGATTGAAAATGAACCCGAAAGCGGTCCTTGGAATCGTCCTGATAAGATAAGGCAGAACCAAAAGGGGGTTGAAGCCACCAGACTTCTGAAGCCAGCTTGCGAACCGAATCTATTTCCCATGTATCTTTGAGTTCGCTCAAGATAATCGAAGTGCCGTGCGGAAAAGGCGTATTTGATTGATTACGAGTGTACCCAATGGTTACTTTCGTAAGTTCCCCAGCTCTTACAGCTTCTTCCCAACTGACTTCAGCTTCAAGCCATTCATCGCTGCCCTCTGGAACGGTTCTGATTGTCATCCTATTCGCGAGGAATTGAACTGCCAGCCGACCGACTCCTTTTGAGCCGGTCATTTGCCGTCTCAAGTTTTTTGACTGCCTTGCCCTTTTGTGAGTTGTACCAATCCGCATCCAAGAGTCTCTGAACGCCGAAAAGTCCATGCCATGCCCGTCATCGCTGACTTTAATACAGTCCTCATCGGGTAAAAATTTAATCGTCACTTGGGTTGCGTCAGCGTCATAACTGTTCTTAATCAACTCCGCCAATGCGATGTGAGGTTTACCAACAAGCCTTTCCCCAAGTTCTCTCAAGAGCTCGGCATCAACTGTGAATGGGAGTGTAGGCATCGTTTTTATCCTTTAGTAGGACTTACGCAGTTCAGCCATAGAATGTTAGTTATTTCTTTCTTTGGTATACGGTATCGGATCCAAGATTCAAAAATATGTACTGCCATCGGAAATTTGGGCCACCCTCTAAACCAAGATTGTGATACAATGCCAATCGAATTGAAAGGAGCTATCCGATGGCAAAACGGCGAAGATTCACCCCCCAATTTAAGGCTGAAGTTGTTATTGAGGCACTTAGCGGTCAAAGTTCGCAAGCAGAACTGTGTCGGCGATACAACCTCAGCGACGAACAACTATCGAAGTGGAAACACCAACTGCTTGACAATGCGGCAGCTCTCTTTGAATCCACTGATAAGCAATCCAACGACTCTATCGAACGGATTGCTCAACTGGAGCAACTGGTTGGGCGATTGACCTTGGCGTTAGACATCCAAAAAAAAGCCTCGACTTGGCTGAGTTGAACCGGTCTCAAAAACGACAGATGGTTGAGGCTTTGCAGACCGATTACTCGGTTCGACAGATTTGTGAGGTGCTTGGCTTCCATCGGAGCGGTCTTTATTATCAACCAACACATGACCCTTTTGAGCAAGTGCTACGAGATGAAATAGAGAAACTATCTGCTCGTTATCCAACATATGGCTATAGGCGTATCACGCAGATGCTGGTGCGTATGGGATACACCGTTGGTTACCGCAGAGTCGCCCGACTGATGAAAGCCGATAATCTGTCGGTTGCCGTAAAGCGTGGCTGTCAAACCACTCAATCGGTTGACGATGTGGGTCAATGGGTCAATCGAGTTGAGAACCTTGACATCTGTCGGCGCAATCAAGTTTGGGTCGGTGATATTACCTATGTGCGGCTCAAGGGACAATTCGTCTATGTTTCGGTGTTAATGGATGTGTTCACCCGCGTGATAAGAGGCTGGCAGATGAGTCGGCACTTGACACAACCTCTCACATTGAGACCATTACAACAGGCATTAAGCCAAAACGTTCCAGAAATTCACCATAGTGACCAAGGGGTTCAATATCTTTCGACAACTTATATTTCCACGCTTATCAGTCATGGGATTGAGATTTCCTTAACGCATCGGGGGCGCCCGTGGGACAATGGCTACGCCGAAAGGCTCATCCGAACCCTCAAGGAGGAAGAGGTCCATCTCAATGACTATGATGATATAATGGATGCCAAGCAGCGAATCGGGCATTTCATTGCACAGGTTTATAACCAGAAACGACCACATTCGGCGTTAGGCTATTTGACACCGGTGGAATTCGAGCAACAATACTTGTCTTAACTTTGATGATTTATGGCCCAAATTAACGGTGGCACTTCAATACCTTGGCTTATGGGCAAATATCAACTGTTCAACCGCGCAATCCCTATCATTATCAATTAAGCTTCAAATATGACACAAATATAAAACGAACACAACACAAATATGATATACTAATATCCGATACAATGTAAAGTTAAATTACGATTTAAGTCGCCCTCCTGTTGATTTCACTCAAAATCAGAGAGAGTTTCCATGTTCCCACCCACTTCCGCTTAGGAGGCGAGGAATATTCGGTGACAGAAAGATGGAAATATGTTATTTTATTACGGTCCTTGGAAATCCGCTCAAGGAGCATAATGGCTGGCAAATACATCTCTCCTGAAGGCAACCTACAAGAGAACTAGAAGGTACTTATCAAAAAAACGAAGACTTACTGAGTGGGATTTAGAGTTATGCAACGTTATCCTGAATATAAAGAGAGTGGTGTGGAGTGGATTGGAGAAATTCCGGAGCATTGGGAAACCAAGGCCGTTTGGATGATGTTTCGGTTAGGGCGAGGTCGTGTAATCAGTAACGAAGAAATGGGTGCTCACCCTGGGCGATATCCCGTTTACTCGTCACAAACAGAAGATGAAGGAGTTATGGGCTATATTGATACTTATGATTTCGACGGGGACTATATAACATGGACAACAGACGGTGCCAAAGCAGGAACTGTGTTCTACAGAACAGGACAATTCAACTGTACCAACGTGTGTGGAACGCTCTTGCCGAGAAATCAAAATTTAGATCTAAGATTTTTTCACCATGCCCTTAACATAGTTACTTCTCGGTTTGTTAGATATGACATCAATCCAAAACTTATGAATAATGTCATGGCTAAAATTCGGGTTCAGGTGCCCCCGGCGGCGGAACAACGAGCCATTGCAGACTTCCTCGATCGGAAGACGGGACAGATCGACGAGCTCATCCGTATCAAAGACCGACGGATCGAACTGCTGCAAGAACAACGAACCACACTGATAAATCAGGCAGTGACAAAGGGGCTTGACCCGAATGCGGAGATGAAACCGTCGGAGGTGGAGTGGATTGGGGAGATACCAGCGCATTGGGAAATAATTAGGCTGAGATATTTAGGTGTATTACAAAACGGAATTAGTAAGGATTCTGATTCATTCGGTTTGGGATTTCCTTTTCTCAGTTATAGCGATGTGTATAATAATGAAACTTTACCCACACAAGTGGAAGGATTGGTTAAATCAACAAAGGCTGATAGGGAAAGATATTCCGTGAAAGAAACAGATGTATTTTTTACCAGAACATCAGAAACAATCGAAGAGATCGGAATATCATCTACTTGTATGAAAACGATAGAGAACTGTGTCTTTTCTGGGTTTGTAATAAGGTTTAGGAATACTTCCAAAATATTAACGAAAGAATTTTCTAAATACTATTTTCCTTCTCACTTGCCAAGAATATTTTTAGCTAGAGAAGTGAATATAGTTACTCGTTCTTCATTGAGTCAGGAATTATTGAAAAGATTACCAGTCCTACTGCCACCTCCAGATGAACAAAAAGAAATCACCATGTTTCTTGATGAACAAACACAAAAAATTGACTCTATGATTGAAAAAGAAAATAAGCAAATTGAACTCCTCAAAGAATACCGCCAATCCCTCATCTCCGAAGTAGTAACAGGCAAGATAGATGTCCGAAACGAGGTATAGCCCATGCCGACATATCAAGAAGAAGATTTTGAGGATCACATCGAAGCACACCTGAACCGGTCACGCTACCGGTCACGACAACCTGTCCTCTACAATAAAGACCTCTGCTTGATACCCAATGAGACGCTGCGATTTATTCAGGAAACCCAACCGGAAGTGTATCAGAGACTGGAAATCCAATATGGAAGGGACACACCAACTAAACTCCTCAACCGTATAAGCAGAGAGATTGAACGTCGTGGGGTGTTAGACGTACTGCGGAAAGGCGTTAAAGACAGAGGGTGTCGTTTTAATCTGACCTACTTCCGTCCCTCAAGTGGCATGAACCCCGATCAGGGTAGACTCTACGCTCAGAACCGATTCTCCCTAATTCGGCAATTGAAGTATTCACAGCGGAGCGAACAATCGGTAGATATGGGGTTGTTCCTCAACGGTCTGCCGTTGGTCACAATGGAACTGAAAAACACTCTCACTGGGCAGACGGTGACAGATGCGGAGAAACAGTACCGGACCGACCGGGATCCGAGAGAACCGTTGTTCCAATTCAAGCGGTGTCTGGTTCACTTTGCTGTGGGCAACGAAAAGGTTTCGATGACAACCCGATTGCAGAAAGGCGAAACACGCTTTTTTCCGTTTAACAAGGGTATCGAAAACCCAGTGAATCCAGACGGTCACAAGACCGCCTACCTATGGGAAGACATCCTACAGCCCGATAATCTGATGGAGTTGATCAACAACTTCATCCATGAACAGGAGACCACAGAAAAGGTTTACGACCCTGACCTCGGTGGGGTGAAAGACGTGAAGCACACCGCCCTCGTTTTCCCGCGATACCATCAGCTTGACGTGATCCGTAAATTGCAAGCAGCGATTGTAGCGGAGGGTGTCGGGCGCAACTACCTGATCCAACACACTACAGGGAGCGGCAAGTCAAACTCCATCGCGTGGTTGGCGCACCTGCTCACGCATCTCTACCGTTCCCCAACCGATACAAAGCGCGTCTTCGACTCCGTTATTGTCGTGACCGATCGGCGTGTGCTTGACAAGCAGCTTCAGGACACAATCAAGCAGGTAGAACAGGTTGACGGCGTGGTGCATCCTGTCGATGCGACATCGGCACAACTCAGGGGCTACCTCGAATCCGGCAAAGACATCATCATCTCGACAATCCAGAAGTTCAGTGTGATTGCAGAGGAGATTGGCAAACTCAAAAGCAAAACCTTCGCCGTGATTGTTGACGAAGCGCACTCCTCACAGAGCGGCGAGTCTGCACGGAATCTCAGAGTCTCACTCTCACAAGGGATCGAGGAAGAGGTGGCAGACGAAGATGACGCCGACGAAATATCGGATATAGACGCTCAGATCCTTGAGGAGATGGAGCGGCGCAGAATGCAGGATCATATCTCCTATTTCGGTTTCAGCGGCACACCGAAGAACAAGACCTTAGAACTATTTGGACGGAAGGATGAAGATGGAAAATTTGTCCCGTTCCACGTCTATTCGATGCACCAGAGCATCAGCGAAGGCTTTACGCTGGACGTGCTGCAGAACTACACCACCTTTAAGCGGTACTTTGAACTGGTCAAGAGTGTGCCGGAGGACAAAGAGTACGAGAAGGCACGGACGCTGCGGGCACTGACCAACTACGTTGACCTACAGCCCCACAGCATTGAGACCAAGACCCGGATTATACTAGAACACTTCACCGCACGGACCGCAAAGACGATCGAAGGGAAGGGACGGGCGATGCTGATCACGCCGTCCCGGTTGCACTGCGTCAGATACAAGTTAGAGTTCGATCGGCAGATGCGGGAGATGGGGCTCCCCTACGGTTGTCTAGTAGCGTTCAGCAGCACGGTGCACGACACCGACAACGAGCGAGATTACACAGAAGACGGCATGAACGGCTTGCCGCCCCATGTTTCGATTGCGGATAGTTTCAAGAGTCCTGAGTATCGGATTTTGATTGTGTCCAATAAGTTCCAGACCGGTTTCGATGAGCCGCTGCTACAGACGATGTACGTCGATAAGCGTCTAGACGGGCTGCAATGCGTCCAGAGTTTGAGCCGCCTGAACCGCGTCGCCACCGGCAAAACGGATACACTGGTGCTCGACTTTGTGAATGAGCCGGAGCAGGTACAGGAGGCGTTTCAGGGTTACTATCAGACCACGACGCTCGCGGAGGAGACCGACCCGAATCGGTTGTATGATCTACAGAACCAGTTGGACGGTTTTGACCTCTACGATGCGGATACCATCGACCGATTTTGCCGTATCTTTTACGGTTCAAATGAACCGGATGAGTTTCTACAGGGTATCCTTGATAGCGTCGTCGAGAAGTGGTCAGAGCTTGAAATGAATGAGCGGGAAGATTTTCGCTCTATCTTGCGGAGTTACATTCGCCTCTATGGATACATCTCACAGTTGATAACCTTCACCGATGTGGCGTTGGAAAAGCTGTACATCTTCGGGCGTAGTCTCAACAAGAAGCTGCCGAAACGGGATCATCCCGGCGTGCACGATCTTCTCGCATCTGTGGACTTGGATTCGTTTCGCCTGCAAAGAACGCATGACAGCCTACAACTCTCCCTTGAAGCGGAAGATAGCGAGGTTGACGGGATCGGCAGCGATGTCGCTACAATCAGGGAGCCTGATCAGGATTTCCTGTCCAATATCATTAACGCGCTAAACAATGCCTATCAAACAGATTTCACGATGGAGGATAAGGTTGATATTGAGACCATTCACCGAAAAGTACAAGCAAACGAAGAACTCCGGCAGGTGGTTGATGGGGATAATACAGAGACTAACAAACAGTATAAGTTTGATCAGGTGATTGATGAAATTTTATTGGATTTCGTCAATAGTAAACTGGAGCTCTTTACAAAATTATCGCAACCGGAGGTCAATGCGGATCTCAAACGTGAACTCTATCAAGCCTATCGTGAGGAACCAACACTTTCCTAAATGGGAACCCCTCTTTCGACGGGGAAAATGGGGAAATTTAGAAAATGATGGAGAAGACGAGAAAACGGGCATCCAATTTATAGTAGATTTCAGAATTAATTAGACATTGTGGACGAGCGAGGTCAGCAACCTTGTGCACAGAGTTACGGCACACGGAGTGTGCCTACTACTTTTAATGTCTCTTTATTTTGTAGAGTAGAGACCGAGTGTTCCGCATAACACGGAATCCGTATCCCCCTCTCCGAACCGTGCGTGATGCTTTCACATCACACGGCTCTCCAGTTAGGAGACTTTAATCTATGAAACCTTAAAACGAGATATGTTCATATCCCTAATTTCACACTTCAAGTTACCTAACCTGTCGCCCTTCCCCCTTCTCCCTGTTGAGTTTCGTTATCATTACTGATAACTTATCTCTTGAGGATAGGTGTTAAACACTGCATAAAGCCTTTTTTGACTCCATACTTAGGGTAATATGGCGACTCCGTTGACCTATTGGGCGTCTGTTAGGATGAACCTACCAAGCGTCCAACTTAGCCAATCCCGTGTTTCCAATGATTCAAACAATAGATGTGTTTAGAGTCCCTTTTATCCCTTTAATCCCTCGTTAGAGGGCATGTCGAGGAGGTCGGATATAGTAACGAATTCTAAAATCGGTCTATATTCCCCGATATAACGTGCTTTCAATCAGTTGTGAGCCACTACCTCACTGCTGTCGCTGTTTCCAGCGAATCCATACGTTATCGCCAAGTGTAAAGCCATGAGGACTTGGGCTTCAAGCAATACAGCTTTGCTCATGCACATCTTACGCTGATGACCATCTAACTTAGGATATTTCAGTATCAATCACCTTTTCCTATCATGCTAAGTTCGGCATCGGGTTTCCCCGTTTCAGCACTTTTGACGTGCCTACCTAAGATAGGTGCGTATGGGATATTCCGACAATCCCAGTCCCGATTATCGGGACACTCTTAATCACTATTTACACGGCGCACTAGAATCCACTATAGTGTAGGTTGGGTTGAACGGATCAAAGCGAATCCCCATCAATGGCAATAGAGATTCTCGATTTGAACAATGCCATCTTATAAGCAGATATAGTGAAACCCAACATTTCAATCAGAATCGAACTCCGGAATTGTAGCGTAATACCTATAGGATTTACGCACATGGTCAGAAAATAGGTTATAATAGGGGCTATGAATCCACCCAAATACACTGAATATGACTATACCAATTGGGTAAAGTTATTTGCCCTGAAACCGAGTTTTTTCTTCAAAACTCGGTTTCTTCCGCAATATTCAGCAAACCGTGTCAGGTCAATCGTAGGGGCTTGGTTTCGTAGGGGCGAGGTCCCCTCGCCCAACGGGTTGGCAGACCCAACCCCACCCTACGGCTCGCTGTCGATTGACAAATCCACAGCACCGTGGGATCATTCCTTACTTCTTAAAACAGGTTCTGAGGCTGCTAGAGTCCAGTCCAAAAAACAACGCAATCGTTACAATTTAGCAAAATGGGATAAGCGGTTCTAGGCTAACGCAGGCTAATTGCCTCCGGGAGTTGTAGAAGCATCACCGACAACCAGCATCTAAGGCAGTGAGTGCATTCAACGCTGCGTATGACAATTTGGAATCAACAATTTCTGCCTTTAGCCCAAAAGAGCAAATCTCACTTGTTCCCAAAGCATTTTTCCGAAAAAAATAACTTTTCCTATTTAATTTTCGCGTACTCATGCGACTTTTATCTGCGAAAATCTGCGTCCGTATCTACTCTTAAAACTGAAGTGCGTAAGCCCTAACTTAGGTTCTGTTGACATTTGACAAATTGAACCGATTCTGATGCACTTGAGATTTTTGTAGATCTATTTTCCAAAATCGACGCTCTTGTGCCGAGATGTGAATCTCGACCTACAGGAATCAACGGCTATCCGCCCCGCTGGGCTTTAGATAAGGAGAAAAACCAATGGCAAATCCTAAAATTACCAAAATTGAAACAGTAATTTTTGAACACGAGATTCAGGACATGGGCACCGATTACAACGGCTTCAACCTCGTCTACGAGAAGGGCAATGTCCACAAGATGCAGTCATCAATTCTGCGAGTTCATACAGATACCGGGGTAATCGGTGAATCTACCGGAAGGAACATACCTCCAAATGCCGCCCACTACGTGCTGGGGAAGAATCCCTTCGAGCGTGAAAAGATATATAACGACCTCAAGCGGGGTTTGCGCCATACCGGCGTCACTGCCATCAGCGGGCTCGATGTTGCGTTGTGGGATTTTGCGGGCAAGGCATACGACGCTCCAATTCATCAACTGCTTGGTGGGTGGAGAGAAACTATTCCGGCGTATGCCAGCACCTACCACGGCGATGAAAACGGCGGTCTAAGTACACCCGAAGCCTTTGCTGATTTTGCCGAGCAGTGCGCCGAGTTGGGGTATCCCGCCTTTAAGATTCACGGCTGGGGCAATGCTCCCATTGAGCGGGAAGTGGCGAATATCCACGCAGTAGGGCAGCGCGTGGGAGATCGGATGGATCTGATGGTCGATCCCGCCTGTGAGTTAGAGACTTGGGCGGACGCGCTCAAGATGGGTAGAGCGTGCGACGATGAGAATTTCTTCTGGTTAGAGGATGCGTACAAAGACGGTGGGGTTTCGGTCTTTGGTCACAAGAAATTACGGGAGTTGATCAAGACACCGTTGTTGCAGACGGAGCACATCTTTGGCTTGGAGCAGCACGTTGATTTTATTGTCAATGGCGGCACCGATTTTGTGCGAACCGGCACTTACGAGGACGGTGGTATCACCGGCGCGATGAAGGTGGCACGCGCTGCTGAAGGGTTTGGCTTGGATGTAGAGTTCCACGGTGGAAGTATACCTCATCGCCACTGCATCGCTGCTATCCGTAACACCAATTACTACGAACTTGGGTTGCTGCACCCACTAATAAAGCACACGAAACCGCCTATCCATCCGCCCGAATTTACGGATGAACTGGAGAATATTGACTCCAATGGGCATGTGCTGGTGCCGCAGGGACCTGGGCTGGGTGTGGAATTGAATTGGGACTATATTAATGCCCACCGTGTCGATACGATTGTCTATGAGTGATGTTGTCTTGTCCTTTTGTAATCCCTACGGTTGAATGAGCCTTTCTGCCCAGTGGACTACAACTTCAGCAAGACGCACTGCTTCACGGTATTCTTCTTCTGTAACAGGTTCTAGATCGCCCGGATAGCGCATTAAAACAGCGTAGTCTGTGAGGCTCGCTGCTGCTTCCACTTCTGATAGTAGAGCAATGTCCTGTGGAAGCAGATCAATTAGGGTCGTTATGTTGTGCGTTCTAGGGAAAGGGATGGAATAAGCGATTAACACTGCTTTGAGAGCTTTTTCCGCAGCTTGTTGAGCGTGAAAGCAAAGTCCTTCAAGCAGGATCCGGGACGATTGGGTGATGCGCGCAATGTCTAAATCGCTTTCGGCATAACGGAGCCAATCTACAGCACTTCCCGATCCGTGCTCTTCAAGCCGCATACACTTCTCTCCCTTCTTGCAGTATACTCTGATAGACCAGACCGATATTGTCCTTGTGCCTTTCTAGATCATCGGGTGTTGCCACCAAAATGTCGAAAGGCACTCCTAGCCCTCTAATTTGTCTGTACAGGAGTTGTGCAGTCTGTCGTCGGTGGACACCTTCGGGCATTACCACAAGGACGTCAATGTCGCTGTCAGGCCCCATCTCGCCCCGAGCCGCAGAACCGAAAAGTATGATTCGGAGGGGTTGGGCGATTTCGATAATGCGCCGCACCAATTGTTCGATTACCTCAGGATCGGATTGCATATTATTCTCCATTACTGTGATAATGCTTCTCGGATCTGACAAGCGTGTATTATAGCACAGTTCTTCCACGTGTCAATGACTTTAGAGAACGTGCACAATTAGAAAAAAATTGGCAGCCTGTACAAAGGCGTGTTAAAATGTAGGTACGTTTCTAGATGACTAAAACCTTTCAGATCGCGTCATACGATTAGGAGCGGTCGCATGAATATAGGAAGCATCATACTCTTTGTCAAGAATATGCGGACTGTTACTGCATTTTATAGGGATGTTCTCGGACTGCACCCTGACGAAGAGCAACCGTTTCCGCCGCACCGCTTCTTTCGTTTTAACACCGGGCAGTGTAAACTCTGCCTGCACAGTGCAAGTAAGCCGAATGGTGGCAGACAAAAGGTTGTCTTTCACGTTCAAAGTGTAAAAGCAGTTCACGATGCTCTCAAGACGAAAGGTTTACGATTGAGATCGTTAAAAAATGATGACGGATTAGCGTGTTTCGATATTTCAGATCCTGAAAGTAACAAAATTCAGTTCTGGGGAAACTATTAGCGAAAGTCTCAATCGAAAGATTCAAGGCAACTTTTAATTCAACTATATTTTCTGGAGGAATTTGATGTATAAAATTGCCCTCATCCCCGGCGATGGGATTGGCCCCGAGGTAACAAATGAAGCGATGAAGGTCTTCGGGGCGGCTGCGGACAAAACCGGCTTCAAATACGAAACCGTTGAATACGACTTCGGCGGCGATCGCTACCTCAAAACTGGGGAGATCCTGCCAAACAGTGCGCTCAATGAGTTTCGGGAAACGGACGCGATCTTTTTGGGTGCGATTGGACACCCTGATGTAACACCGGGCATCTTGGAAAAAGGGATTTTATTGCGGACCCGCTTTGAATTGGATCTTTATATCAACCTTCGGCCCGTCAAGCTCTACCCCGGTGTCTGGACACCCATCAAAGACAAAGGACCTGAAGAGATTGATTTTATCATCGTTCGGGAGAACACAGAAGGACTATACGCCGGAATCGGTGGATTCTTGAAGCATGGAACGCCGGATGAAGTCGCCATTCAGGAGATGATCAACACCCGCAAAGGGGTAGAACGCTGTGTCCGCTACGCCTTTGAACTGACCCGGAAACGGAACAAAGTAAAGCAGCTGACGTTGTGCGATAAGGCAAATGTGCTGACGTATGCACATGATCTCTGGCGGCGCGTTTTCGATGAGGTGGGTGCCGAATATACCGATATCGAAACGGACTACGCCTTCGTTGATGCGACGACGATGTGGATGGTTAAAAATCCCGAATGGTTTGATGTTATTGTGACCTGCAACATGTTTGGCGACATTATCACAGACCTTGGTGCGATGATCCAAGGCGGCATGGGGGTTGCTGCGTCAGGAAATCTCAATCCTGAGAGCGTTGCCATGTTTGAACCGATTCACGGCTCTGCGCCGCGATACACCGGGAAAAATCAGATTAACCCGATTGCAGCGATTAGTGCCGCCGGCATGATGCTTGATCATCTTGGTGAAATGGAAGGCGCAGTTTTGGTTGATAAAGCCATCAGTGACTTGCTTGCCAGTGGAAAAATCAAGGACCTCGCTGCTGGACGGATGGGATTTACAACGACAGAAATCGGGGATATGATTGCAGAATCGGTCACCAACTAAATTGACGAGTTTAGGAGTTCAGATTCTGAACGGCAATTCATTGCGCTCTGAAAAGGGGTACGACGATGAGAAGATCTCAACTATTCGGTCGGACACTCAGAGAAGTTCCATCAGAGGCGGAAGTCCCTAGTCATCGACTGCTCCTACAGGCTGGTATGATTCGCCGACTCGTAGTGGGCATGTATAGCTACCTACCGATTGCCCAACGTGCCTTGCGCAAGATTGAAAATATCATCCGCGACGAGATGGACACTATCGGGGGGCAAGAGATTGATATGCCGCTTGTCCAACCTGCGGGGTTATGGCAAGAAACGGGACGCTGGGAGATGCTTGTCGGTAAGGAATTAGCCGGCTTTGAAGATCGATTTGGGCGCAAACTAGTGCTTGCGATGACGCATGAGGAGGCGGTCACCGACTTAGTCAGGAATCAAACTAACTCCTATCGGCAGTTACCGCTGATGCTCTATCAGATTAAACTGAAGTTTCGTGACGAACCGCGTCCACGCGCTGGGTTGATTCGTGTCCGTGAATTTGCTATGAAAGATGCCTATAGCTTCCACGCCGATGAAGCCGATCTGGATAGATACTATGCAGAGATGCATCAGGTCTATCTCAACATTTTTCATCGTTCAGGTATTGATGTTGTTTCGGTAGAATCCGATCCTGGGATAATTGGGGGAACAGAAGCACATGAGTTCATGCTGATTGCCAATGCTGGTGAGGATAGAATTATCTCTTGCAACAGTTGTGATTATCGGGCAAATGCAGATGTCGCTGTGATGCAGAAACCACAGGTTGATAATGGCGAACCCGAATCAATTGAGGAACTTGAGACGCCGGATCAAAGGACAATCGAAGATGTTGCAAATTACCTCGGAGTCGAAAAGGAACAAACGCTCAAAGCGGTGTTCTATTCGACGGACGAAAGTCTTATTTTCGCGGCTATCCGTGGCGATATTGAAGTGAACGAAACAAAACTTAAAAAGGCTGTAGGGGCAACACATCTTTGGTTTTCAACCGATGAGGAGCTGCGAAGGTACGGCTTGGTCGCTGGCTATGCTTCACCGATTGACGTGAAAGGCGTCACAGTAGCCGTCGATGATTCCGTTGCATCCACCACGAATCTGATCGCCGGTGCCAATAAGCCGGGACACCATCTGAAAAACATAAATTACCCGCGTGATTTTAAGGCGGATGTCGTCACCGATATTTCACTGGCGCGCGATGGAATGACCTGTGTCCACTGTGGGGGTACATTGACAGAGAAACGTGGGATTGAAGTCGGCAACATCTTTAAGCTCGGCACAAAGTACAGTGAGGCGATGAACGCGACCTATCTTAGTCAGAAAGGGCGACCACAGCTGCTTTTCATGGGATGCTACGGCATTGGGATCGGACGCCTACTTGCTAGTATCGTTGAAGCAAACCACGACGAGGATGGCATCATTTGGCCCCCCGCTGTCGCACCGTATCAAATCCATCTGATGCACATCGGCAAGGGGGATGAGGTGCGTCAACGGGCTGAGGCACTCTATACAGAGCTTCGTGCACAGGGGTATGAAGTCCTCTACGATGATCGGCAAGAGAGTCCGGGCGTTAAATTCAATGAAGCGGATCTGTTGGGGATGCCTTTGCGGCTCACAATTAGCCAACGCACCCTAGAAACCGATTCGGTGGAGATCAAGCGTCGCACCGAGAGGGAAAAAGATTTTGTGAAGCTGGATGAATTAAACCCACAGCTTTATCTTTTATGAACTAGGAGTTACGCACTTCAGATTGTAGTTGCCCGATTCATCGGGCATCGAGATGAATCGCCGAACTATGGGTTCTCCCCTGCTTGTCCGAGAGGATCCCGTGACCGGGGCGGGGGAGTCAGAGGGGGTGCGGTTCAACGCAGCACAAGACTTTGAACGTTCAACTGCGCAAATCCTAATGAACATAGAGAGAGATAGCTATTATGTTTGGTGAGATTAAAAACAGACACGGTGAACAACTTGACTACGCCTTTCACGAAGGCGAAAAAGGATCAAAAAACATCGTTGTCCTTGGACACGGCGTAACCGGGAACAAAGATCGCCCTTTTGTCGTGGCATTGGGAGAGGGATTGGCTGCTGCAGGCATTCCAGTGTTACGATTCTCCTTCTCTGGAAATGGCACATCGGAAGGTAAATTTACGGATTCAACCATCTCCAAAGAGGTTGATGATCTTGGTGCTGTGCTTGATCATCTGAAGGAGTACACAGCATGTTATGTAGGTCACAGCATGGGCGGAGCAGTTGGTGTACTACGTGCTAGCGAGGACAAGCGGATCCAACTGTTAGTTTCTCTCGCCGGAATGGTGCACACCAAAGCGTTTGCACAACGTGAATTCGGCGATGTCACCCCCGATGAAGGCTTCATGTGGGACGAACCGGATTGTCCACTTTCGCAAGCCTACATGGATGACCTGACGCAGATTAATACAGTGGTAGATCTTTCTCCACAAATCACTATTCCTTGGCTCTTGGTCCACGGCGACGAAGATGATGTTGTGCCTATTGAGGATTCCCACGATATCTTAGCCAAAACTGATGGGCAGGCACAACTTATCACGCTTGAAGGTGCGAACCACGTTTTCAGCGACGAGTATACGCCTGTGATGGTTGAGAAGGTGATCGTGTGGATAAAAACGCAGCTTGCGAATCTGAACCCGTAGATTTGGGAAACTGTCCTCTTTGCCGCTCTGAACCGATTCGACAACTTGCCGTCGTTGATTCCAAAACCTATTGGCGTTGCGACGTATGCCACCTAACGTTTCTTTCGTCAGAGTCCTATCTCTCTCCAGAGGATGAGCTTGCCCGGTATCTGTTGCACGAAAACAGCCCTGAAGATTGCCGCTATCGACAGTTCCTCAGCCGATTGACCGATGATCTGATACCCAAGCTGCCACCGGGAGCGAAGGGGCTCGATTTCGGTTCGGGTCCGGGACCTACGCTTTCGGTGATGCTTGAAGAAGCGGGATTCCTCATGGATCTCTATGATCCCTACTTTGCGTCGGATACCGCTCCCCTTGAGCGCACGTATGATTTTATCACCTGTACTGAAACGGTTGAGCACTTCTATCAACCGGCGAAGGAATTTCAGCGGTTTGACCAGATGCTCCGGCGCGGCGGATGGTTGGGGGTCATGACGGAAATGTTGGAATCGGATGAGAATTTCTCTAACTGGTGGTATCATAGCGAGCCTACCCATGTCTGCTTCTACAAGCGAGAGACGATGGCGTGGATTGCAGTCCAGCACGGCTGGAGAGTAGAATATCCACGAAAAAATGTCACACTGTTTTATAAACCCGAAAAACCGTTGGATTAATTTCCCTTAGGAGAGATGAAATGACCATAACAAACCCTAACCTGACCAATCAAGGACCTCGACTGTCTGTCTCGACCTGGAGCCTACACCGTCAACTCGGTCGGCCCGATTTTTATGGACCTGAGAATGGAAAGCAAATTCCTGTCGCGACGCATGGTAGAAGTGAGCTCTCGCTTCTGGAACTCCCCGCCCGCGTCTCCGAATTCGGTATCAGCACTCTAGAGCTCTGCCACTTTCATATACCGAATCTGGACAAGGGATATCTGAATGAACTCCGCGGTGCATTGGAGGCGGCAGATGTCGAATTGTTCTCCCTATTGATCGATCACGGCGATATTACCCATCCCGAATATGCAGATCGGGATCTCGTCTGGATAGGTGAGTGGATTGAGACTGCGGGGCTGCTCGGTGCCACTTGTGCCCGCGCCATTGCTGGAAAAGCGGCTCCCTCCGCAGAAACGCTGGAGATGAGCCGAAATGGACTACAAAAATTGGCAGAACGCGCCGAGGCAAATGGTGTTCGCTTGATGACAGAGAATTGGTTCTCCGTCCTCTCAACCCCAGAAAACGTATTGATGATGCTTGACCGTTTAGACGGAGAGGTTGGGTTCTGCCTCGATTTTGGCAACTGGGATGGCGAAACCAAGTACGCGGATTTCGAGGCAATCGCACCGCGCGCGGAGTCTTGCCACACCAAGGCTCATTTTCTGGCACCCGGTGAAATGGACAAAGATGATTATATACGGTGCCTAGATCTGACGCAGCACGCCGGTTTCTCTGGGCCCCATACGCTTATCTACGATGGTCCCGGCGACGATGAATGGGAAGGGTTGACTATTGAGAGCGAAGTCGTCCAGTCCTATCTCAAACAATCTTGAAATTTTGGACTTGTCACATTCCTAATAAGTAGGAGTAGAGGAGAATAATATGGCACGAATTAACCAGTCTGCAACAGGATGGAGTTTTATTCAAGGGGATTTGACCCCAGAGGGGTTTATCCGAGGCGCGGCCGAAGTTGGCTTAGCAGCGGTTGAACTGGTCGATCAGCAATATTGGCCCCTTGTGAAGGAGTTAGGTCTCAATATCGCCACCTTCGCCGGGCACAGCTCGCTGACGGATGGACTCAACAAACGCGAAAATCATGACCGAATCGAGGATGAACTCCTTGCAAACATTGAACTTGCCGCAGCCAATGATATTCCCGGGATCATCACTTTCTCAGGCAACCGCTATGAAGGCTTATCCGATGAAGAAGGGATCGATATTATCGCAGAGGGGATCAGCCGCGTCACAAAAGCTGCTGAAGAGAAAGGGATCAACCTCTGTTTGGAATTGCTCAATAGCAAGGTCAATCACCCCGATTATCAGTGCGATAGTACCGCGTGGGGGGTAGAAGTGTGCAAGCGCGTCAACTCACCGCGAGCGAAACTGCTCTACGATATCTACCACATGCAGATTATGGAGGGCGATATTATCCGCACGCTCCAAGACAACATTGAGTATATTGGACACTTTCACACAGCGGGCAACCCCGGTCGCCACGACTTGGATGAAGAGCAAGAAATCAACTATCCGCCCATCATGCGAGCGATTGCAGAATCAGGCTATACGCTCTATGTGGGGCACGAGTTTATCCCGAAAGGCGATCCTATTGAAGGGCTACGCGCGGCAGCCCAGCTTTGTGATGTGTAACTAAAGAGACCGAGTTGTTTCTTCAAAGCTCGGTTTCTGCATTTCGGGAGGGTATTCGTAGGGAACGGAAAATTTCGCTCCTTACTGGTCGAAGAGTTTAGTGACAAAATAGACAACCACAGAAACTACCGCGGAACGGGACCGATTTTACCGGTGCGGAACGCAATGGCTAGTAGCCACAGGTTTCCAACCTGTGATCGTTTCGCGGATTGATATTTTCGCAGAACCTGCCCTCGATGAAATCGGGGTTAGCAAACCTACGCCACGATTGGATTGTAATTGCCCTTTAGTAACTTAATTGGCAATTCCATGGATATCCAACTATCAACTTAGGTTAATATAACACGGCTTATAGGTGAGCCGGGATACCGGCTCAGAGTGGGCGACTGGCGAGCACTGCATGAAATCATAAAAATTGGACCAAGAAGCGGTGTGTATAGATGAACCTTGAAATAATTGAAAAAAACAGTCAGAAATTTGTCCTTGTTCCAGTAGAGCAGTATAACCAGTTCCTTGCAGATTTGGAGATGCTGAAAGACGTTCGTGATTTTCGTGGAGCGAAAGCTGTTGATGAGGAAACCTTCCCCGACGAGGTGATTAATCGGTTGATTCTGAATGAGGAGAATCCGATCAAGGTATATCGCGAGCACCGGGACTTGACACAGAAGCAACTTGCGGATAAAATCGGCATTCAGCGTGGATATCTAGCGGAGATTGAAAGAGGACGCAAATCCGGTTCTGTCAAGACGTTGAAGGCACTTGCTGAGGCACTTAATGTTGATTTGATATTAATCTTATAATCAGAATTCCCGCCATCTTCTTTTGCACCTTCAATTTTCCCGCTTTTCCCCTCCCAATCCGCCGTCTATACATATCCAGTTTCTAATCAAGAATTCTGCCCTCATGGTGGCAGAACCGCTCTTCTTAATCGACGGCAAACTAAATCATACAAATAGACTGCAACACTCACGGGCATTTATCGCTTCTATTGAAGACGGTTCTCAGTAAGAATATCCTTGACTTGGCGATGGACTTAGGGTAGAGTTGCGTGTACTGTTTTGGAGGATCTTATTAGGTTCACGCACCAGAAATGTAACAGCATAATCTACTAATCTCTAAGGGAAGGAATAAACATGGGACTCAGCGAAACACAGAAAGGCTTGTTCTTCCGAGATGGCTATATCGTTATCAAGAATCTGATCTCTCCCGATGAACTTGAGACGCTACGGGACCACTATGCCAACCTTGTATTGGGAGGCGTACCCGATTTTCCTGAGCGACATATCTCTCGACACAACCCACAACAGATACAGACATCGGAGCCGTCCATACCGCACGGAAATCGACACGATCGGCGCGGCACCCAAGTTTTTCCGAAAGGCGAAGAGAATTACGCAACACAACGTAAGGTACAGATCAAAGATCCGCTCGACGCTATAAACAAGATGAACGTACCTTCTCACTATGACCCCGTTTTTGACGCCTGCGTTCGCTCACCGAAGATCGTTGATATTATCGCTGATCTGATGGGACCGAACATTAAACTCTACTACGATCAGGTGTTCGCTAAACCGCCTTACGCACGAGCCAACCGTTACCATCAGGATTCTGTGTTCTGGAGTTTTTTTGCGAGCAATTTCCAAGTTACCTGTCAGCTTTTGCTGGACGATGCAACTGCGGAAAACGGCTGTGTCCGTTTCATTCCGGGCAGCCACAACTTTGGGCTGGTCAATTGGGATCATCTACCTTATATGCTGACGGAAGATGTCCTAGCGCAGGAGGTTTCGGTGCCACTTGCAGCGGGTGATGCTACCTTCCATCATAGCATGGCATTGCATTGTAGCGGACCTAATACAACACCTCACCGCAGGCGGGGTTGGTCCATCCACTACGTTTCGGCGGAGACACGTTATATTGGCACACCGGAGGAGACTGAGCATCTCAAGCAGTCGGGTGGCCTCGTAGGAGCGGAACCGGTCAACGGTTGGCCCCTTATTCGTGGAAGGGAATTCCCCGGTTGTGTATAGTAGCCCAAGTTACTAGTTGTCAAACCCGCTCCGCTTGGATAGACATATCCAAGCCATCTTCGCGCGTATGCAATGGATTTGTCAATCCACTGCGAGCAGTGATTAATTTTCCTCCTAGTTTGCAACGTTTCCTATAACTACCAACTTGCGTTATAGTAGTAGGAGACAACAATCGCTTTTTTCTACAAACTTAGGTTTTAGGGTTAAAAGCAGTTTTCGATAAAAGGAGGTATACAGAATGAGCAATTTGAAGATTCGCGATGTTCGAGCGATTATCACGCAACCACCGGGCGCACGCACACTTACCGTCGTGAAGGTGGAAACCAACGAACCTGAGCTGCACGGTTTAGGGTGCGCTTCATTCTTCTCGAGGCCCACTGCCGTAGCCGCAGCCGTGGATGACTATCTCGCCCCCTTTCTCATTGGCAAAGATCCCGCTGATATCGAAGATATATGGCAGTCGTGCAATGTATCCGCTTATTGGCGTTATGGACCTGTTCTCAACAATGCCATCAGCGGTGTAGACCAAGCACTGTGGGACATCAAAGGCAAGGTGGCGGGGATGCCGGTGTACGAGTTGTTCGGCGGCAAATCTAGGGAGGCTGCGGCTGTATACATCATCCCCACCGGGCGTGATCTTGTGGAATACGAAGAACACATCCACGAACTCCAAGAACGAGGATTCCGCCACTTCAAACTGGGCTCGATGCATCCCTCAACATCACAGGATAAACCTCATCAGGAGCCGGTTGTTATCACCAACAAAGTTGCGGACAACAGGGTAAGCATCTTTGAACCAGTACCGTACGCTCAAGATGTTGTGGCTGCTTTTGATCACTTCCGCACAACTTTTGGACCGGCCCCAGAGATTCTATACGATCTGCATGAGCGGATGCCACCCATCCAAGGACTTGGTTTGGCGAAGGAACTAGAACAATATAGACCATTTTTCCTTGAAGATCTTTTCGCACCAGAAGACAATGACTACTTCCGTCTGGTGCGTCAACAGACTAGTGTCCCCATCGCTATGGGAGAGTTGTACAGTAACCCCCAAGAGATTGTCCCGATGATCAAGGACCGGCTGATCGACTTCATTCGCGTGCACGTTTCAACGATAGGAGGCTTAACGCCGGCACGTAAATTGGCGGCGTTGTGCGAAGCCTTCAACGTCCGCACCGCTTGGCACGGCTCTGCTGATGTTTCTCCTGTTGGACACGCAGCCAACCTCATGCTAGATATGAATGTATGGAATTTCGGGATTCAGGAGGCTTCGGTTTACCTGAACACCCATGAAACGTTGAAAGAGGTATTCCCCGGAACACCTGAACTGCGCAATGGCTATATGTGGCCCAACGGCAAGCCTGGGATAGGGGTGGACATTAACGAGGAGTTAGCAGCCCGCTTCCCTGCCAAAGATGTGGGAGGTCCTAAGCTGTGGGGTGATGCCCGGCGCGCTGATGGTACGGTGATCAGACCATAAGCTGTAAATCCTCTCGGTGCCAAACAGCACCGAAATAAAACTACGAAAATGAAGATCGAACACATAATCTTTTTAATCCATCCGTGCTGCTACGAGAATATTGCCCCCGATGCCATCCGTAGGGATAACTACTATCTCTTTGTCGAACGGGAGGAAGAGGTAAAGCAGCGTTGGCTTCAAGCCCTCGCCAATCAACCGGCGAATACCCTGTTTCTCCAATTGGGCGGTCCTGAATATCTGCAAGAGACCGCTGTGGCGAACCTCGGTAAATCCGCTGTTTTCTATCCACGGACTCCGTTCCCCGACAATGGCGATCTGCGTGAGTATTACCGTCGTCTCACGTCCGATTTCCATGATCATGTCTCGACTCACCGGCTGCAATTGGAAACAGCTACGGTGACATCTGAGCTTTGGGGAGAATCCTTCGAGGGGTGTGTCCCCGGATACGGCGGAGCATTTGCCGAATACCTCGGGCTGCAATGTCCTCCAAAAATGCGATTTGAAATGACCGTTTACGATTCTCGATTCTTGTATGGCGCGCAGCGGTGGGAGATTATCCCGATTGATGGTTGCGATGTAGAAGCGTGGCTTTTCGAGTGTCACGACGGGACCGGTGCCGCTATTTTTCAGTCGCGGTTGAGGGCACAATGGGTTGATGAGCGACGCCTACATCTCCGACTTGATGACCGTCGCTTACAGGTTTGTACCAAGAATGGACACACAATTTGGCCCCCAACGCCGTGGGAAAAGGGGAAGCAGGAACGTGTAGATGAGTATAGCATGACGCTCGTAGATTGTAACTGGCGATGGGTTCGGGCGATAGGTATGGCTATTGACGATTTCCGTAAGGTGATAAGTGCTGCTCGCGTTACCGCTTGTGAGGACGGGAGCTAGTATAACGAATGATCGAAATTGGCTCTCAAAAACAACTCTTTCTTGATGATTACCGCTCGGTAGAAGGATTTGAGGATTCCACCCGCAAAAGTTTGATTGGTTTTTGATTGCTTTGAAACGATACAATTTGAGCGTATGAAGATCTAAATAGAGAGGAGAAAAACAGTGACAGACGCAGAAAAATATCTGTTCGATGTGCACGGTTATTTGGTGATAGAAGGTGCCTTATCACCCGATGAGGTAGAGGCAGCGAATGCAGCCGTTGATCGCCACGCAGATGATATTAGTATCCGTCCAAACGATCTTGCTAATGGATCCACAACGTTGCGAGGCACAACCGGACGCGGTGACCTAGGGGGTATGTTGACGTGGGACAAGCCGCATTGCAATGTGTTCCGACAGATGATTGCCCACCCCAGACTCATGCCGTATCTGGAGGAGTTATTGGGACCTGGACCTAGACTGGAGGGGCTCAGTATCATCACAATGGACGAGGGTGCGGAAGGTTTCTGGTTCCACGAAGGCGGCGAACCTTTTGATCGTTCGCGCGGTTTCCTCTATCGTAACGGTCGTATGTATTGTGGCATGACGAACTTTGCCGTTCAACTGACCGATGTAGGCCCCGAAGACGGCGGTTTCGCCTGTTTGCCCGGCAGCCACAGAGCAAACTTCCCATGCCCAGACGATATTCGGCTCTATCACGCATACCAAGATCGGATTATTTCAATTCCCGCGAAAGCGGGTGATGCTGTTTTGTTTGTCGAATGCCTGATGCACGGTGGGCTGCCGTGGGTTGCCAAACATCAACGCCGTTCAGTGATTATCCGCTATAACTCTGGCGTTATGAGTGAGTCGTTGATGGGGAACTACACGCCACCACCGTTCTACGATGAACTGACTGAAACCCAAAAAGCCGTTATCTCTGCGCCGCACTATCGCAAGGAAGACAAAGGCTCAGAACTCTACCGAACGCCATAGAGGAGAATGATATGGAAAATTCTGAAGGTTGGATTGTATATGAGGGTAATGAAGGACCGGGCGCAGGGAAACACATCGTGCTTGTCAGCGGCGACGAAGAATATCGTTCTGAAGAAGCCCTCCCACTGCTCGCCAAAATTCTATCTGTCCATCACGGGTTCAAATGCACGGTGCTTTTCGCAATCGATACGGAAACAGGGGAAATCAATCCAGAGGAACAGACCAATATTCCTGGACTTCACAATCTCGAAACCGCAGACATGATGGTGCTTTTCACGCGCTTTCGTGAATTGCCCGATGAACAGATGAAATATATTGTTGATTATACCAATGCGGGTAAGCCGGTTATGGGATTGCGGACGGCAACACACACTTTCAGCTACAGTAGGAATTTACAAAGCCCCTATGCTAAATACAGCTTCAACAGTGAAGAGTTTGACGGTGGGTACGGACGCCAAGTTTTGGGAGAAACGTGGATTAACCATCATGGCAATCACGGCAAAGAGAGCACACGCGGCGTCATCAACGCAGAGATGAGAGACCATCCCATTCTGAAAGGGGTCGAAGATGTCTGGGGACCAACCGATGTTTATGGCACCACAACATTGGCGGGCGATTCGCAAGTGCTTCTCCACGGGCAAGTGCTTGTTGGGATGGAATCGTCGGATCCACCCAAATCTGACACCCCTACGATGCCGTTGGCATGGATTAAAAGCTATACAGGTGAACAAGGAGCAGCATCGCGTGTATTCTGCACTACAATGGGAGCCTCGGTAGACTTGGAAAGCGCGGGCTTGCGGCGTCTACTGGTAAACGCCTGTTACTGGTGTACGGGGTTGGAAAATCAGATCCTCGACAAGAGCCAAGTTGATTATGTGGACGAATATAACCCCACTTTCTTCGGTTTCGGTACTTTCAGGAGGGGAATGCGTCCCTCCGATTTTAGCCTCTGATTTGTGATTAAGTAATCCGCTGTCCATCTGTTGACAATACAATTCATAGAGGAGATTCGATGGAATTAAGCACTGAAGAACGCGAAGCGAAGACCCTGAATCCAGAAACACTTGATGCTGCACTTCAGCAGATCAAGATGAACGGTTACGTTGTCTTCGAGTCCGTCCTGTCCCAAGATCTGGTTGATGAACTTCGCGTGCATTATATGGAACTTTTGAATGAAAATATTGCCCAAAACGAACCTAACCGTGGGGCAAAACGGTGGCAGATGCACCTACCGTTCCGCACACCGTTTAATCATCCGGACGTGATAAGTCATCCGATCGTTCTGTCTGTAATTGACCAATTACTAGGGGAAAACTGTATTTGTCATTATTTGGGAAACAATACGCCGCTTCCGGGGTCGGACTATCAACCTACACACTCCGACATTCATCAACTTTTTCCAGAAATAGATGCTCCATCACCGGTTTACTGTATTGTTTTGGATGTTCCATTGGTCGAGTTTCGCAAGGAGAATGGCGCGATGGAGATTTGGCCCGGCGGCACCCATCTGATGCCAAGTGGAATTGATGTCGAAAGCATATCGAAAATCATGCACTCAGAGCAGGTACTCATGCCGGCTGGTTCTCTGCTCGTTCGAGACGCCCGGATGTGGCATCGTGGTACGCCCAATGTCTCTGACGAACCGCGTCCGAACATCGCATTGATGTATGCACGCTCATGGTTCAAGACAATGTACCCGCAAATCGGGATTCGGCAGGACATCTATGATTCACTTCCAGATCGCGCCAAACAGCTATTCCGTCATGAGGAGATTGGCACCGGCGAAGACCCTCGCACCAAGATGGTGACCCGTTGGAGCTAAAAATAACGCAAATTGCTGCAAGGGTTACGGCATACAGAATATGCCTACTACTTTCAGAAAGGAAACACCGGATATGGCGGATAAGCCTAATGTCATTTTCATCTACGGCGATGACCTCGGACGCGGGATGCTCAGTTGTTACGGACAGCAGCATTTCGAGACACCCAATATCGACCGTCTCGCCAACGAGGGTATGCGGTTTAGGCAGGCTTACGGCTGCGCCTTCTGTGCACCGTCCCGTGCCAGCATGATGACAGGACTTCACGATTGTCACCGGGGCACTTGGACATATACCCAAGGAAGTGTTTATAACAGACTCAGCACAGGTGAGATGACGCTGGCGCAGGTTACGGAACTAATCCATACAACCGGTCTCCAAGCAAGCCCCGATGAAGTTTTCCTCGCTCAGATTGCTCAGGAAGCAGGCTACGTGACAGGACAGATTGGGAAGTTAGAGTGGGGCTTTGACACGACAGGCGACCGAATCCGTCGTCACGGTTGGGATTATCATTACGGTTGGTATGACCATGCGCGTTGCCACGGTTTCTATCCTCCCTTTCTCTTTGAAAATGGAGAACTAGCCTACATCCGCGGCAATACACGGGCCGACTGCGGGGTGCATCTGGACGGAGAGTCTTCTGAGAATGCAGCAATTCGCTCGGATCGGCAGGGAAAAGCGGTGTATTCTCAAGACGTTTTCAACGAAAAAATTGTCGCCTTCATTCGCAAGCACAAAGACCAGCCTTTCTTCCTCTATCATCCTTCCCAGTTGCCGCACGGTCCCATCGCTATTCCTGATATCCATCCGGCAGTAAAGCACAATCCAAATTTGACGGAATATGAGAAGGAATATGCGTCAATGATCCTCAAACTTGATGAGACCGTTGGAATCATCTTGGACGAGCTTGGACGGCTTGGGATTGACGATCGAACGATGATTGTGTTCTGTTCGGACAACGGTCATGAGGTGTATGCGATCCAAGAAGGGCGGACTTCCGGACGCGCAGAGAATCTGAACGGTGAGGCGTTTGATAATATCAGAACGAAGTTCTATTCTGAGACAGGCGGAGATGTGTTTAACGGTAATGATGGCATGGCTGGCTTAAAGTGGTCGAGTTGGGAGGGTGGGACTCGAATTCCTTACCTTGTCCGCTTCCCCGGCAGAATAGACCCCGGCAATTTGTCAAACCATATCCTCACAAACTACGATTTCATGCCGACGCTCGCCGAATTTATCGGAGCAGGGTTGCCTCAAGGCAAAGATGGGATTTCGTTCTTACCAACGTTACTTGGGAGGGATGAGGAACAACAAATTCATCCGTTCATTGTATATGCTTCTGGGCTAGGGCCCGCTTTAGTGACCGCAGATAATTGGAAGTTACGCTATATCAACAGCGAGGACTGTTTTCAGCTATATGACCTGAATCAGGATTATAGGGAGGAGAAAAACGTTGCTGCAGCGCATCCGGAAATCGTTGATAGAATGAGTACATGGCTGCACAACGCCTGTGATGGGGATTATCAGCATGGAACTCCGGGCGCACATCTTGCTACCTATCCCCAATAAACCTTCGGAGATTATCATGGACCGAATGTATCAATTGATAGATATCGAACACGACAACGAAATTGGGGTAATTACCGAAGATCAGGTACAATTTCTTATTGATAACTTGGAGGAGGAAGGTGTTGAAGATCAGGATTATTACATCGATCCAGAATCCCTGAGTTTCTTGGCAGAGAACGGCTGTGATGAGGAACTGCTCACAATGCTTACAGACGCACTAGAGGGCAGGGTTAACATCGATGTGCGTTACGAAGTGATTAAGTGAATATAACCTCTGTGCTTTGCAAACATTGGCTCATTAATAATCTTCTGAACCTCTCTGGGTAGTCAAGATGCTCCCTTATTCTTCCCGCCTTAAATAATAGATGGAGATTTTGAAAACTACCCCGTCTAGACCAACAACGTCATTTGTCTGTTTTGTGTATGTGAACCCATAACGGCTAATCCGTTCAAGGAAACCAGAGACACTGGTTCGATTAGGCTCGGAAAAAATAGCCTCCCCATCGGGGGCCAAATGCGTTTGAAGCAGTGCTAGAATCGGATTCCAATGTGTGTCTTCATAGATGACATCTGAGGCGAGGATACGTGAAAATTTGCCTTTCAGGCAGGGGGTGTTCCAGTCCATCTGCAAAAAAGACGCTCGTTCAGCACATCCATTTTGTAAGGCGTTATATCGGGCAAAGGAGAGTGTGTCCCGTTCATAGTCTGTGAACAGAACGATGCCGCCCCTTTGACACGCTACAATCCCGGCGAGTCCAAATCCACAACCGAGTTCTAAAACCCTCTGTCCCGCAAATCCATGATTCCAATCAAGATGCTGTGCCAGACCGATTGCAGAGGGCCATAGGTAAGTCCAATAGGGGAGATGAAGCGTCCCACACTGATCTTCCTTGCTCAACGTATCAAGTAACTGATCCGGATCCTCAACTATTGTCATACGGATTTGGTTGGCGATCAGGGAGATGGTCTTTTCTGCAACGGGATAACGACTTTTAATCTGCTGGAGTAGCATTTGAGGGGACATTGATTCAACCCACGTCCAACGATTAGAGCAACCAAGCTATTGCTCGCCTATCTCTGTAAGTAACCGGCTCACCACCCGCTTTTGATGTTGGAAACCCGCCATTTGGAGTAGTTCATAAACCTCCTCTGACAACTTGTCTCGATGTTCCTCAATGGGACCATATCCGGGCGACCAAGAGGCGTAGGAAGTGCCGTAACGGACAAAGACGGTGCGACGCGGTTCGTCGAGTGTCCAGCGCCGTGCACCGTGACAGAGCGCCTCTGTGAACAGAACCACATCTCCAGCATTCACCTTGACGTTTGCAACTGTCGGCGGACCATCGTAGATGTTCACATGATCCGGCTTGGAGAAATTTGACTTATGGCTACCGGGAATACACACAAATCCTATACCGGCTGGTACATCCACCAACGAAACACCGGCATTAAGAAAGGTCGCAAACACTTCCCCGTTGGCAGCCTGATAATCGTTCGCCGGATTGCGGAGTCCGCCGGAGAAGCCACCGTGAAAGCCAATGTCGTCGGATTCCTTCGTGTTTCGCACGAGCGCGACTGAGAGCAACTGAGGAGAGTTTCCTGTCAGTGCAAGCACCACTCGCATAATCTCCGGATTGAGAACAAGCCGTTGAAAAACTTCGTCCGCATACGGCACGTTATTAATCGAGCGTGGCGTAGTCGGCTTGGTGTTCACATCATGATAGCTCTTTAACGGTGACGGCAACTCGCTGTCGTCAAGGGCATGCCAAGTATCGCACAATTCGACCATTCGTTTTACATCCTCCTTCGGAACGGCACCCTTGAGTATTAGATAGCCGTGCAGGTCAAACGACCATTTTTCTTCTTCGGTCAGCATGAAGTATTGCTCCTTTTGTTCAATCAAATTGTGAAAATGAAACTAAGACGGCAGCCCTGTTATCTTCAGGAATCGTTCGTAGGCTTCATCCCACCCCGCCGAGTTTTGCGGTTCATAAGCGATAACGTTGAAAGACCGGTGGACAACCTCCCGCGCCTCAGAGATGGATCCAATCAAACCACATGCAATTGCTTGAACTACGATATTTCCAATCGCTGTCGCCTCAATGGGACCTGCGATAACCGGCGTTCCAGTCGCATCCGCGGTAAACTGACAGAGGGTCTGATTTTGTGCTCCTCCGCCGACAATATGGATGACGTCAATTGCCCTACCGCGGACAACTTCCAGTTTCTCCAGAACCCACCGATATTTGAGTGCAAGGCTTTCTAAGGCACACCGGAGAACCTCTCCTGCGTCTGATGGCGGGGTTTGTCCTGTGTGTTTGCAGTAGTCAACGATACGGGATGGCATGTCGCCGGGAGGCAGAAAGGCATCGTCATCGGGATCGATCAGTGCGGTGAAAGGCTTTGCGCCCTCGGCAAGCTGTGTTATTTGAGCATAGGACATCTCATCACCGGCTTGTGCCCATGTTCGTCGACACTCCTGCACAAGCCAAAGGCCCATGATATTTTTGAGGAAACGGAATGTGTTCTCCACTCCTCCCTCATTCGTAAAGTTGAGAGCAAGTGCCTGATCAGTGATAATCGGTTCGGGGACTTCAATTCCCATCAGCGACCATGTGCCGGAGCTAATATATGCCCAATCACCCCTTTGTACCGGCACTGCAGCGACGGCTGAACCGGTGTCGTGGCAAGCTGGGGCGATAACAGGTATTTCAGGCAATCCTGTTTCTGCTGCAACGGAGGGCAGCAACGTACCAAGCTGCGTACCCGGTTGCACGATCTCTGGCAGGATTTCGGAGGGCAAACTGAGCGCGGTGCAGATCTCTGTAGACCAACCCTTCCTTCGAGGATCGTAAAATTGCGTCGTTGTTGCGTTGGTAAATTCACACACTTTCCGTTCTGTCAACCAGAAGTTAAGGAGATCTGGAATCATTAGAAACGTCTCGGCAACGTCAAGTAGCGGAGATTTGTGCACAACCATTGACAACAACTGATAGAGTGTGTTAATTTGAAGGAACTGACAGCCACTTCGCTCAAAGAGTGTTGCTTGAAGCAGACGACGGAAAGCCTCTTCCAACATACCATCGGTGCGCGAATCGCGATAGTGATACGGGGATCCAAGCAGTACATCACCTCTACCGAGTAAGCCGAAATCGACACCCCAGGTGTCAATTCCGATTCCACTGAGGTCTGTGCTCTTTTGTGCACAAATTGAAAGTGCTACCTTCATTTCGTTCCAAAGTCGTAAAACATCCCAGTGTAGGCTATCCAATACACGGACACCCCCATTTGAAAAGCGATGGAGTTCCTCTAGATTGAGTCGTTCCCCATCGAAGTGTCCTAGCACACCGCGTCCACTTTCTGCGCCGAGATCGAATGCTAAAAAACCTTGTGTTGCTTCCATGAACTCCTCCACAGAATGTTTAAATCTTGAGAAGGTTTGAACTATTCGCAAGCCTCTAGCGAAGCGAGATCCCGATCTATTCTCGCAGGTTAGGGAAATCTCGATCTCCCGGAGCTCCGCGCCACGATTGGATTGGCATTCTAATGTGAAAGGTCAAATCAGTTAATGTCAAAAAACCGAGTTTTTTGACATTAACTAGCACCAAAGGTTAATAATCAGGTTAGCATATTGTCCACTACAAGAAACCAAATTTTTCAGAAGAATTCGGTTTCTTACCAATCTTGCGTGCAATGCCCCCTCCCTTTAGGGTGGGGATGTAGCACGCCAAAGTGCGTTGTTAGTCAAAAAACGGTTGAAATTGCAGGTAAAAGATGTTACAGTTATCTTGGCTTTCGTGAGAGGGCGCAACTCCACTGCTTAGTGGAGCCTCTCACCTCCAATTGCGTGGCCATGAAAGCCAGAGAGCCGAGTGCATAATGAGAACCTACAAGTTCAAAATGTATAGCAACCACACTAATCGTGAGTTGCAGCAAACGATTGACAGCCATGCTGAAGTATGGAATCACTTTGTATCCTTGTGTCGCAGATACCATGCTATCTATGGGAAGTATCCTGGCAAAAAAGCACTGATGCGACACTTAACAAAGTTGAAGCGGCTTCCCCGCTTTGCCCATTGGAATCAGTTGCCCAGTCAATCGTTGCAAGACGTAATAGACCGACTTGATAAAGCGTACTCTAAACTGTTTACTGACCGCACAAGCGGCAAGCGTTCAGGTCGTCCCCGTTTCAAGAGACGTAAACTATACAAGTCCTACACACTCAAGCAAGCCGGCTGGAAACTGCTACAAAACAACTCTATCCGTATCGGCAAACGTATCTACCGATATTTCAAAAGTCGGGAAGTCTTAGGCACCCCGAAACGCTGCACGATAAAACGGGACAGCATAGGAGACGTATGGCTAATCATTCTGACAGACTATGTAGATACAGATTTAGAGTCGCCCACGACGGGTAATAACGCGGGGTTTGATCCCGATAGATCGGGAAGGTATCTCACCGGGTCTGACTTCAATGACTATGACTCTCCACAATTCTTCAAGCGCGGTCTCAACACTATCAAACGTGCCAATCGCAACCATTCACGAAAGGTCGAAAGGTCAAAGAATCGGGAACGTGCAAGAGTCAACCTTGCAAAGAGACATCGCAAGATAGTCAACCAGCGAGATGACTTTCACTGGAAACTTGCTCATGACCTGACAGACAGATATGATTGGATTGCCCTTGAATCTCTGAACCTCAAAGGCATGAAGTCCCTTTGGGGTCGCAAAGTCTCTGACTTAGGTTTTTCTGACTTTGTGCAGAAACTCAAGTATATCGCTTCCAAGAAAAGCACGGAAATCCGATTCATAGACAAGTGGTATCCTTCGAGTAAGACCTGCCATGTCTGTGGCGCAATCAACCCAGAGCTAAACCTTCGTGATAGAAATTGGGAGTGTCCAAACTGCCACACAGAGTTGGATAGAGATCGCAATGCGGCTCTCAATATCCATAGGGTGGGGGCATCCACCCTCTCAGGAGAGTCCGTAAGTCCCGGTTCGCCGGGCAATCCTCGTTGATAGAGCAATTCGACTCCTTAAAGGGAGCAGGTGAGAATCCCCACCCTTTAGGGTGTGGGAGTATGTCAATGAATAATCCCTCCCTGCGCCGCCGGCTTCGCAGTCCATGCTTGCAACCGAATCATCTCTAGCACATCGTTTCCCTCAAAATCCTGCGGGAAAATTGTCCATCCATCCGTAAACTTCAAGTTCCGAAAGTCCTTACGCCTTGTAATAGCGGGGTATTCGGAAACCGGGCGGAGGTTCACGGACTGAGGGATTTGTGCTTTCGACTGCCACTCGGTCAACACATAGGCAGCGGCTTGCATGAATGCATTGGGACCAATTTCATTTCCGCCCAGGCAGATGCTGGCAGGGACGCTTCCATTTTCTGTGCAGAAGGCATCTACGTCGCGAGCCGCGTTGAAAAAGTCATCCGCTGGCAGATTGGCGGACGGGCTGTGCATCGGCGGAACGTTAATCGGGCCCAGAAGCCGTCGCACAAAAATCGCGTCTGGCAGATGTCTCTTTTCTCCCAATACAGCGGCTGCGCGGACAAGAACACTGAACTGTTCGGCTGGCGAAAGATAGTATCCGTTAAGACGCTGGTAGTTGTGTTCCGATGCAAGCGACGCCAGTTGCAGCACTTCATCGGAGTTCAGCCACGGGATAGCCGGTGGACGGTATGCCGCGTAAAGTTGTCGGTAAGTCGTCAACTCCACGTTGGGCAGCGTGACAACCCACTTGAGGAAGGCATCAAAGTCCCTTTGTAATTCGGCGATTTCTCCCTGTGGGCGCAGTGGGGCAGGAGACCATTGACCTCTCGGTGGATTTTTGCCATGGCGGAAGGTGTCAGTGAACTGTGCCGTAAACAGACGGCATGGGTGGGTATACATGACAAGGTATCGCTCATCGTGCGCATCGCACAGTGCCGCAAAGTCCTTCTTCATTACCCTCAGTCGTTTTCGATGGGGAACGCCGAAATAGCGATCGAAGGATGTATGATACATGAGGAACAAAGAGTTATCATACCAGAGGGGTTGTCCAAGATCTGCCTCGAAGGGCGAATCGCAGAAGACGGGGATTGACATTTGGGTCATCGAATGGGCGACCTGTGGTCCCCAACTCGCACCGGGCTTGCACCACGCCGAAGGATGCTGTCCAAATACTTCGCGGACGTCCGCAATGCCTTTGGACTCTTCGCAAATCACTCGCTTGACCCCTTCCTCCCATCCGGTCTCGTCCAAGTATTCCGCCCATGTCGGATGGGCGGAATGCATATCCGAGTGGAACGCGATTTCGTGACGTGCCATGGCATCAATTACATCTTTGCGCCCGTGCTGACATAGTGTCCGCGCCAATTCCCCGACGACGCAGATACACGCGGTGATGCCGTGCTTAGTCATCGTCTCCGCCCACCACTTCTCTGCATCATCGGCGGCGGGCGTCTCATAGTCCTCACTGTCAAATGAAAAAATCAGATGAACCGCCATATCTTTGTTACCCCTTGCGATCTGATTATGGTTTCAATTCAGAGTCGGTATTATATGACGTGTGCGGGGGGATGTCAAATTTTTGTTTCGTTTTCTCGACGGTGTTGATGTATAATATATTAAGGGAATAAAATGTAAGAAAATCTCTTATAACAGTTCAGAATGTATTGGTGATGAGGAAGTAAATGCTTAGAAATTTATTCAATAGGAAAACAGATAATTTATCGGAAGAACAACAGATTAAGGTTGAGGAATCTGCAACTGAATCGTCGGAGTCTGAAGCCGCACCGGAGGATCAACGTAACTGGTACAGTCGCCTCAAAGCGGGGTTGGCGAAGACTCGAAATAACATTGTTGGGCAGATCTCCGGATTGCTACGCGTTGGCAGAACAATTGATGAAGAGCTGATGGAGGAGATTGAGGAGATTTTGATACAAGCCGATGTCGGTGTCAACACTACGCTCGAACTAATGGATAATGTACGCGAGGTCGTCAGGGAGAAAGGGCTCAACGATGCGTCCGAATTGGCAGAGATTCTCAAGCAGGAGATGTTGAATGTACTAGGAGAAGACGCTCCCATCAATGTCGGTAGAGGGCAACCGCATACGATTTTGGTGCTTGGCATCAACGGTGCTGGCAAGACGACAACCATCGGCAAGCTGGCACACCGCTTCAGATCCGAGGGGAACCGGGTGCTTGTTGCTGCGGGAGATACCTTCCGGGCAGCGGCGGCAGACCAATTGGCAATCTGGTGTGATCGTGCCGGTGTTGAACTAATCCAAGGTGGTGAAGGAGCGGATCCCGCATCGGTCATCTTTGATGCCGTTGAGGCAGCAAAATCTCGTCAGGCCGACCTACTCATCATTGATACCGCTGGCAGGCTCCACACAAAAAAACCGTTAATGGATGAGTTGTCGAAGATTGGGCGGGTGATGCAGCGCGCAATCCCAGAGGCACCGCATGAAGTGCTCCTTGTCCTCGATGGAACAGCAGGACAGAATGCAATTATGCAGGCAAAGGTTTTCAACGAAACAGTTCCGATTACCGGCGTTGCTGTGACCAAACTAGATGGCACAGCAAAGGGTGGAATTGTTATTGCCGTAAAAAAGGAGATTGGTGCCCCGGTTAGATTAATCGGGATTGGTGAAAAATTGGATGATCTCCGCGATTTTGTTGGGCGTGATTTCGTTGAAGCACTGTTTGGACAGGAAAAAGCCACGGAGGATTAAATAGATAGGACTTACGCAGCCAACTGTAGGCAGGGCATCCCCGATAAATCGGGATTCAGAGCAACTTGCCCCGCGCTGAAATACGTAAGTCCTGATAGAAATAGCCTCCATCGCAGAGACCACGGAGAAGGGCTGCATAATGCGTAAAAATCTTACGTATCACCCGTTACGCATTATTCTTAATTTCTGCCCCCTCTGTGCCTCTGCGTTAAAAATCGTTTCGAGTACTTAAAATAGATGCGATGAACTTAGGTTCTGTTGACATTTCATCGCAATCAGATAATCGAGCGTTGTGCGACAGACATACGGTCCTTTGTAGGGGTTGGGTTTCCCAACCCTTTGGTCACACATCATAGTCCGTTCCGAGACCAGGGACGATTTTGAACCTCTGTAGGTCGATTTTCCAAAATCAACGGTTCGGTGTCGAGATATGAATCTCGACCTACAATCAACTCAACCCGTATGGTTTGGGGGGTCCAACCCGTGTTGGTCAATGGGCGAGGGGACCTCGCCCCTACGATTACGGACAACTTCACACAAATGTCAGCACGCCCTATCAATAGAGAATCTTAATTATGCGAAGTCTTTTAGATTTTGAACAACCGCTGCTCGAATTAAATCAATATGCCGCTCAGTTGAAGGCATTTGCTGAAGTGCATGCTGAATTAGATCTCACAAAGGCAATTACAGCCCTCGACGAAAACACAAAAGAACTCACAAGGCAAGCCTTTCAGAAGGTGACGCGGTGGGATAAAGTGTGGCTGTCACGACACGCAGAACGTCCACAGGCACCCGTCTATATTGATGCAATACTTGAAGATCCGATTGAGTTGCACGGTGACAAGCTGTATGGTGATGACCGGGCTTTAATCGGTGGATTCGCTTGGTTTGACGGTCAGCCCATTGTTTACCTCGCCCAACAGAAAGGGACAAACATCAAGGAACGCCAAGAGATGAATTTTGGGTATACCCGTCCAGAGGGATACCGCAAGGCACGACGTTTGATGCTCCTCGCGGAAAAGTTCAACCGGCCTTTAATCTGTTTTGTTGACACACGTGGCGCACATTACGACGCGGAATCGGAGGAACGCGGACAATCGATAGCGATTGCGGAGAATCTTGCCCAGATGTCCACATTGCGCGCCCCAATTATCGTCGTGGTAATTGGTGAAGGTGGAAGCGGAGGTGCGTTAGCAATCGCTACTGGAGATCGTGTCCTGATGATGGAGTACGCTATTTACTGTGTTGCTGCACCTGAGGTGTGTAGTAGTATTGTATGGAAGGATGAGGGGGAGCACGCACCAGAAGCCACGGAAGGTTACAAGCCAACAGCCGAAGATCTATTAAAATTTGGCGTCATTGATGACGTTATTCGCGAACCGCTCGGTGGAGCCCACCGTGATGTCCCGCTCGCTGCCAGACGCGTTAAAACCGCAATTCGGAAGCACCTCAAAGAGTTAATAGAAATCGACGCGGCATTCTTGGTTGAACAGCGGTGCGAACGTTACCGAAAAATTGGGGTTTACGGTGAGTTATGAAAATCCGAACCGTAACCGTAGGTATACCTGACGCTTTTTCGCGTGAACAGCTGCACTTCGCAATGGACTTTAATCGTCGCTTCCAGAGCCGTTTTGAAGCGAATGGATACGAGGTTCAGACCACGCGGGTGAGCAGTCAGGCATGGAATCAAATTTTCAGTATAGATCAGGTTCTTGAGTTGGATCGCCGTGTCGTTGAATTGGGAGGCGATTTTTTCAGTTTAGGAACGATTTTTTCCCACCTGCCGCAAACATCTATCCATCTTGCCTTTGTCTCAGACATCATTTCTCAAAGCCACACTCTCTTTACATCAGCCACATTGACAACCCCCGACCAACAGATTGGGTGGGAAGCAGCCGAAAAGACAGCAGCCGCCATACAGCAGATTGCCCACAAAACCGATGACGGACTTGGCAATCTACGTTTTGCAGCGACAATGAATTGTCCGCCCAACACTCCCTTTTTCCCTGCTGCGTATTGGCAAGACGAGGGATTCAACTTTGGAATTGGTTGGCAAGCTGCGGATCTTGTTCATGAGGCATTTGTTGATGCGCCAAATCTAGAGATTGCGCTGGAACGTCTGAAAAAACTAATGGAACAGGAAGGGAAACAGATTGTTGCCCTCGCCGAAGAGATTGCGAAGGAAGCCGGGATTCGATTTGTAGGGTTGGATGTTTCGCCTGCTCCGATGGGGACTGAAAGCATCGCCGGCGCAATTGAGACTCTACTTCCCGGAAGATTTGGGGAAAGGGGCACGCTCACTGTTGTAGGCGCAATCACGCGGACCCTCGATTCGCTGAATTTGCCACGATGCGGATACTCGGGCTTGATGCTCCCAGTCCTTGAGGACGAAGTATTAGGAAATCGTAGCCGCAAGAAGTATTTTAACCTAGATAGTTTACTGCTCTACTCCGCTGTCTGCGGCACTGGACTCGACACAATTCCAATTCCCGGCGATGCTTCCATCAGTCAAATATACGGCATCCTTACCGACGTAGCTTCTCTTTCGATTCGATGGG